>NZ_PEBU01000039.1 GCF_002887595.1 Bowmanella denitrificans | reverse complement strand
CCCGCTAAAGCGGTGGAACAACTGCAGGCGCAGTTTGACCAGGCTGAACAGTTAACCGAAGCCCAGGTTACCACTGCCATTAACAACATGAAGGAATTGCTGGGCAGTGTTACCGATACCGGGCGGCCTAATATGCCCGACGGTGGTGCCCGTTATGGCAATGTTGACGACGGCCATCAGCTAATTGAGGCGCTTTTCAACGACGACGACCACAACGTAACCAGCATTCGCCAGGTTTACCTGGATTGTACCGGCGACAGGCACTTTACCGGTAGGATCATTGACTGCAGCCGCACCCGTATGGCAGAGGCCCTGGACAGCACCAGTTTCCCGGATGCGCTGGGTGAGTTCTTTCATAAGCGGCTGCTGGAACTGTATAAGCAGGCCACCATTTATGATGTTTGGGGGCCGCTGGTTGACATTGTGTCGGCCAATGATTTTCGCGACCAGACCCGTGTCATGATTGGTGGCTATGGCGACCTGGCCGCCGTCGCCGAATCTGGTGCTTACCCGGCCCTGGCATCACCAGGTGACGCCAAAGAACGCTACAGGGTCAGCAAAAAGGGCGGTACCGAAAAGATCACCCTGGAGATGATCGCCAACGACGACATTGGTGCCATTAAGAAAATCCCGGGCAAAATGAACATGGCCGCTAAGCGCACCTTGTCGAAGTTTGTGTTTAGCATGGTTACCAGTAACCCGGTAATGGGTGACGGCAAGGCCTGGTTCCATACTGACCACGCTAACCTGGCAACTACCGCCTTTTCCGGTGCAGCCTATGCGGCAGCGCGGCTGGCCATGATGCGCCAGGTTGAACCTGGCAGCGACGCCGAACTGGGACTAATGCCCCGCAACCTGTGGGTACCACCAGAACTTGAGGAAACGGCGGCCGACACCTTTAAGCGCGACACCAACCTCGATGCCACGTTTGTGCAAAGCCTGAAGCCGCAGATCATCCCGGTCTGGTGCTGGCAAGACCCTAACGACTGGTTGGTAACCTGTGATAGCGCCGAGCAAACCATTAT
>NZ_PEBU01000038.1 GCF_002887595.1 Bowmanella denitrificans | reverse complement strand
ATGGCAAAAGAAAAGTTTGAACGTACGAAACCGCACGTAAACGTAGGCACTATCGGCCACGTTGACCACGGTAAAACCACTCTGACAGCAGCAATCACTACTGTATTGGCGAAGACCTACGGTGGTTCTGCGAAAGCATTCGACCAAATCGATAACGCGCCAGAAGAAAAGGCCCGTGGTATCACTATCTCTACGTCACACGTAGAATACGATACACCTAGCCGCCACTACGCACACGTAGACTGTCCTGGACACGCTGACTATGTTAAGAACATGATCACCGGTGCAGCGCAGATGGACGGTGCGATTCTGGTAGTAGCGGCGACAGATGGTCCTATGCCACAGACGCGTGAGCACATCCTGTTGGGTCGTCAGGTAGGCGTACCTTACATCATCGTATTCATGAACAAATGTGACATGGTAGACGATGAAGAGCTGCTGGAACTGGTAGAAATGGAAGTACGTGAACTGCTGTCTACGTATGACTTCCCAGGTGATGACCTGCCGGTAATCCGTGGTTCAGCTCTGAAGGCGCTGGAAGGCGACGCGGAGTGGGAGAAGAAGATTGTTGAGCTGGGCGAAGCCCTGGACACTTACATCCCAGAGCCAGAGCGTGACATCGACAAGCCATTCCTGCTGCCAATCGAAGACGTATTCTCTATTTCTGGTCGTGGTACAGTAGTCACCGGTCGTGTAGAGCGTGGTATCGTGAACACGGGTGACTCAGTAGAAATCGTCGGTATCAACCCTACCACTACTACTACCGTAACGGGTGTAGAAATGTTCCGTAAGCTGCTGGACGAAGGTCGTGCAGGTGAGAACATTGGTGCGCTGCTGCGTGGTACTAAGCGTGATGAAGTTGAGCGTGGTCAGGTACTGTGTAAGCCAGGTTCAATCAAGCCACACACCAAGTTCGAAGCAGAAGTATACGTACTGAGCAAAGACGAAGGTGGCCGTCACACGCCATTCTTCAAAGGCTACCGTCCTCAGTTCTACTTCCGTACCACTGACGTAACTGGCTCTGTCCAGTTGCCAGAAGGTGTGGAAATGGTTATGCCAGGCGACAACCTGAAGTTTGTTGTTGAGCTGATTTGCCCAATCGCGATGGACGAAGGTCTGCGTTTCGCCATCCGTGAAGGTGGTCGTACTGTAGGTGCTGGCGTAGTATCTAAAATCGTTGAGT
>NZ_PEBU01000037.1 GCF_002887595.1 Bowmanella denitrificans | reverse complement strand
TGGTCTTGGTTGGGATGCAGCAAGGCTTCAAGCTGCTCGCGCAGCAGGCGTATTACCGCCTGATACTCTGTCAGGCGAGCTTCACGTAGCGCTGTTATGGCCCCGCGAAAGCCCATGTGAGCCGGTATAGGCACTAGCATGGGCTATCAAGCCTCTGCGTGTTTCTTGGCGATATCGGCCGGGACTTCACCCAGCAGTTTGCGGCCATCCGTGGTCACTACGGTGATCTCACCACCGCGTACAATCCAGTCCAGCACCTCTTCCTCCTGGACATCTACCTGCTTAGGTTCGGTCAATGGCACCTTTGTGACTTGGTGCAGCATGGGCTGTTTGTCTTTACCCAATTTGGGTACATAGACAGTGCGTTTTACCAGTTTGGCAACGTCTGCTTTGGTTAGGGCCATGGGTGTCTCCGCTGTAGTAGGTTTATGGCCCAGTTGGGCCAGCGGAGGTCAGGTTAGGTTATTGGTTGGCGGGATATAATTTAACGTGTGTTACTTTGCTCTAATCTAATTGCATCATCTTGATAGCATCAGTAATGGTCTGCAGGCCAGTACAGAGACTTTTTGATTTCCACTTGGCCTTATTGTCAAAATCCCTCACCATTACTCGGCTACCAATACTGAGCATGGCTGCATTGCGACGCTCCACTAATGTGAGTACCTCATCAATATCAGCCAATACAACGAATACGGCATCTTTCACGCCTGGAGGAAAATCAAGCTGACATGCCTGAAGGTTGATCCCAATACTTTTTAGCTTTTCCACAACTTCGTCGGGTAAATATTCAGACTTACCAGTTGCTAAGCGTAACCGCCCAATCGCCGACACACACGCTGAAGACAATGCCATCATTTTGTTCCCCAGATTCACGCTCTTTGATTTCTTTGAGTCCAAGTGGCTCTTCATCGCTACACTCACACTTACAACGGCGGTAATCAAAATACCAATGTCAGACAACATGGCGATTACATCTTTCACCGTTGTGCCTGGCTGGTTAACCAAAACCAGCATCAGCACAAATACAAACAAGGTATATACGTATAGGTTGCGTGAGATTTGAAAACGCGGCATATCCTGCTAATCCAACTCCAGTTAGGTGCTTTAGTTATAACCGCCTGGTGCATGGCGGCCAAGTGCTTTGTTAAGCCACCGCCCGATCATACTTTTGTGCCGGCGGATTGACTTCCCAGTGTTCCATCCAGGGCGTTAGGTAGCAGCCGCA
>NZ_PEBU01000036.1 GCF_002887595.1 Bowmanella denitrificans | reverse complement strand
CAGGGTGAGATCACGAACATTATTTGAGCAACCTCGACTTGATTTGTCAGACCAATTGACGAGCTGATCATGCTGTGATCTTATACTTCCTTTTTGGGAAGTAAATCATGAAGCTTGGGGCATTTGAACAACATTTCGAGAACCTTCAGGATCCTCGCCAGACTGCCAAAGTAACGCATCTGTTTTCTGACATTCTGTTTTTGCTGGTGTGCGCTTCGATTGCCGGACTGGACGGGTGGGAAGATATTGAGGACTTTGGCGAAATGCACTTCGACTGGTTTCGCAGTAAGGGATTATTTAAGAACGGATTGCCCGTACACGATACCATCGCCCGTGTGGTTTCCAGTATTGACCCGGAGCAGTTTACGGCCTGTTTCATTAATTGGATGAAGTCGGTGGTGGAGTTGTCTGATGGCCAACTCATCGCCATTGATGGCAAGCGATTACGCAGTTCCTACCCTCGCGAAGACCGCAAATCGACCATCCATATGGTCAACGCCTTTGCCACACAGAATGCCCTGGTGCTGGGTCAGGTTAAGACAGAAGATAAATCCAACGAGATCACCGCGATCCCTGAACTCCTGAAATTGCTGGATATCAAGGGGTGTTTGGTATCCATTGATGCCATGGGCTGTCAGACCGATATTGCCCAGCGCATCGTGGATAAAGGGGGTGACTATCTGCTGGCGGTAAAGGGCAATCAAGAACAGCTGCATGAGGCAGTTAAACGCGCACTGCTGCCCTACACAGATACTGCCATTGTCTGCCTGGAGCAAGGCCATGGACGCTTTGAGGCCCGGGCTTACCATGTCATGGATGTAGCCCCCCTGGCACCGCAGTTTGTGGACTGGCCTGAGCTGAAAACCCTCGGTGTAGCCATGGGCTATCGCCGTGAACCATCAGGTCAAGACAGTTTGGAATTCAGGTATTACATCAGCTCTGCCAAGCTGACCAAAACAAAGTTTGCTGAGGCAGTGCGGGGCCATTGGGGAATTGAGAACTGCCTTCACTGGGTGCTGGATGTTGCCATGAATGAAGACCGTTGTGGGATCTATCGCGGCCATGCAGCTCAAATACTGGCATGCTTTCGACAAGTCGGCCTGAATATGCTGCGCAAAGAGCAGTCCAAAAAACTGAGTATTCCCCGCAAACAGCGCAGAGCGACCGTACGTACAGACTATTTAGAGAGGGTGTTAGTGGCCGGTATGGGCGAAGTGCTCGAAAAATGAGCATTCATGCTCTTGCCCTG
>NZ_PEBU01000035.1 GCF_002887595.1 Bowmanella denitrificans | reverse complement strand
GCCTTAGTCCCTTATACACTCTTCAGCAAATGACCATATGACTAAGGAATCGAGGAATCGAGGAATCGAGGAATCGACAACTCTGACCCCTTGATCCTTATGCTGATAGCTTGACCAGGGATATTCGGCAGGATGGGCCACCATGTTGGCCCGCACCGGATTAAGCTCTATATAGCGGCTGACTAACAACAAATAATGTTCACTATCAACCAGGGACGACTTATAACGCCCTTCCCATAAGGTACCGCTGCGGCCATGGGTAATATTGATATAACGTACGTAGTAACGCCCTAGTGCTTGCATCATCTGGCTCACACCCAAGGGCGTTGTGGGTGTCACCAGCAAATGCACATGATTTGTCATCAGCACAAAAGCATGCACCGCCACCTTATAACGGCGGCTGTACTCTTTTAGCTTATCCAGATAAACCGCATAATCCTGGTCAATATAGAAACAAACTTGACGGTTGTTGCCCCGCTGCACCAAGTGCTGAGGAACACCCGCCAGATTGAGACGCGGGCGGCGAGCCATTGCTTTATATCCGAGTCCTTCGGTCTTCTGACCTTAGTCCCTTATACACTCTTCAGCAAATGACCATATGACTAAGGAATCGAGGAATCGAGGAATCGAGGAATCGAGGAATCGACAACTCTGACCCCTTGATCCCGACCCCTTGATCCCATCTAACCAAGACTAGACCTGTTTAAAATTCAGTCAAGTTGTGGTGGGTGTCTTGTTAGTTCCGCTACAGCCTGGTGGAAACCGCCAAGGCCAACGGCCTGGTACCCTTCGATTATCTGAACTACCTGTTTAAAGAACTGCCCACCCTGCATCCTGGAGAAGATGTTGACCACCTCCTGCCATGGAACTTCAACAAAAGCTAGGCGGTGATCACCGGACTGTTACCAACAAATAATGTTCACTATCAACCAGGGACGACTTATAACGCCCTTCCCATAAGGTACCGCTGCGGCCATGGGTAATATTGATATAACGTACGTAGTAACGCCCTAGCGCTTGCATCATCTGGCTCACACCCGAGGGCGTTGTGGGTGTCACCAGCAAATGCACATGATTTGTCATCAGCACAAAAGCATGCACCGCCACCTTATAACGGCGGCTGTACTCTTTTAGCTTATCCAGATAAACCGCATAATCCTGGTCAATATAGAAGCAAACTTGACGGTTGTTGCCCCGCTGCACCAAGTGCTGAGGAACACCCGCCAGATTGAGACGTGCGCGGCAAGCCATTGCTTTATGTCCGGGTCCTTCGGTCTTCTGACCTTAGTCCCTTATACACACTTCAGCAAATGACCATATGACTAAGGAATCGA
>NZ_PEBU01000034.1 GCF_002887595.1 Bowmanella denitrificans | reverse complement strand
CTTATATGGACTCCCTCGGTGTTGTCAACGAGATCGCATTGAAAACCAGATCAGATGCGGACTTATATACGGGCTCTGATTTGAGTCGCTAACTCTGGCCCTAAGATGTCTTCGCACCTTCATGACTTTTTCTCTGTGACGGTATTGCGTTACCTGGACACTAAACAGTCTCTTGAAGGTTGGTCTTACCGGTTTTACTGACGCTCTTGGTGACTAACGCTTAAATAATCTTATCCACTTGAATCGGGTGAGTGCATTATGCCGCTAACCTCACCGGCTGATACTCAGTACCGTTTTTCAGCATCGCATAGGCGGTGCGAATCGTCTTGTTCACCAGGGCAATAGCGGCCACTTTCTTGCCCCGCCGGGCAATTAAATGGGTAAGCCATTGCTCTTTGACAGTGCGCGGCTCACGTTTATCTAGTTGCCGTATGACAGCCATCGCCCCTTCATACAGCGTGCTACGCAGGGTCTTATGCCCCGATTTTTTGGATATCGACCCCAGCCGTTCTTTTCCGCCACTACTGTGCTGAACGGGCGTGGCACCGATACAGGCTGCTGCCTGGCGGCCATTGTTGAATTGTTCTGTATCACTCAGGGTGATTTTTAAGCTCATGGCGTTAACCGGCCCGACCCCTTCGAGCGCCTGCAGCCGTTGACAGACTTCATCGTCGTTAATCTGGCGTTTGAGACGTTGTTCCACCTCGGCGATACGCGCCAGCAGTGCCTTAAGATGTTGCCGCTGCTCATCAAGCACGGCTCTGAAGTCACCCGGTAGTTGATTCCCGCCATCTTCCAATATCTCTGGAATGGCTTTCATCAACGCTGCATCGCCTTTGGCTATCGGGTGGCCCAGCTCCAGCAGCATATCGCGCAACTGTTTGGCGCTGGCTGTCTTTTGCTTCACCAGCAAATCCCGAATGCGCACAATGCCCTGCTGACACTGGTCTTCTAGTGTCAGCAACCGACAGGGTTTCACCTGCGGTTGGGTGGCCGCGATGGCTATCGCCGCCGCATCGTTCGGGTCCGTTTTATGTCCCTGCAAAAACGCCTTCACTTTTTGCGCTGGCATCACTTTCACCTGATGCCCCTGTGCTTTGGCATAACGTGCCCAGTAATGACTACCGCCACAGGCTTCCATGGCCACTAAAGCTTTAGGCTCGTTGACTAGCAGCGTCGCCAACTGGCTCCGGCTTACTTTCTTGTTGTTGATTACCGAGCCGCCTGGCGTGGTTTTACATAACTGGAAGTTATTTTTTGCCAAATCAATGGCCAGAACGTTAAGCTGTCTCATGTATGGACTCCTGATAGTGTAAAAGCGTGCGTGCTTATTACGTGTATCCCTCTTGGGGGAGGGAGTCCATACATCTCTGTGGT
>NZ_PEBU01000033.1 GCF_002887595.1 Bowmanella denitrificans | reverse complement strand
GCGGTACGGGTTTTTTGTGTGGCCATAGCTGCTCCTGTGCGTTTATGAGAACTTTCAACAATTGTTGGAAACTGTTGAGTATGTTGGTGCATTAAAATGCACCTGTCAAGAAATATGGTGCATAAAAATACATGATAGGTTCACGATTAAAGGAAGAGCGCGAGCGATTGGGGATGAGTCAACCTGCGTTTGCCGAGTTGGCCGGAGCAAAGAAACGTGCTTTGATAAATTGGGAGAAAGGTGAGACATCGCCAACGGCAGAGGCGCTTAGCCGTTTGCACGGATATGGGCTGGACGTAAACTACGTCATTACTGGTGTAAGAGAGCAAGGTGCAAAAGTTAATATGGAGGTGTCAAAATATGCACCATTGGCAAGTGTGGCAGACATTGCCGTCGACTCAGCCAAAACTGCACTGCTGGCAATCCACGAGATTAGAGATTTACAAGGGCGTGAGGTTGCATTCCCAGAAGACCTGAACTTGATACTCAAAGCGATAAGAGTCGTTGCAGATGCTAAAATAACTGGGGCTTTCACCCCAGAACACTTGAGGGCAGTTTTTGCAGCAGCTAAGGAGCGGAGCTGAATTGGATGAGCTTCCTTCTCAGCTTTGCCTTTTCTACCACTACACAGTTGGGATCGATACGTCTTAGCTCTTTAGTATGATCCAATATAGCTTCTTTCAATTCGCACCGAGCAAACAATACCGCTTCTGTATCGTGTCCTTCGCAAATTAATTCGTCCAAAGCAACCGATGCCAGGAGTAAGCTATTAGCTTTGAATCGACTGCTACTGACCAGCTTATCATTAAGATGAATAACGTTTTCCCTATCCTCGGAGACTTGTATTGAATGCTGCTTCAGTGTTGGCCTCAACTCAAGTAACTTTCGTGACAGGTACACAGTTAGAACAACAACTGCAAATGCAAAAATACAGATGATTGGAGTCATGATTTAATTTGCCTCCCGATGCATCTGGAAAGCCACCTAAAAACCCAAAGTGCGAGGGGGAGTCCTAAAACCAGCACGATACTAAAATTGAGCGTTTGCACAGCATAGGGATAAAAATCCACAAGTAAATTTCTGTCCCATACAGTTCGATCCAAATACCGGGATAATTGAACAAGAACTGCAGCACTGTATGCTAGGCCGACGCAAATCGCTACGCGCCCCACATGTAAATAGAACTTCTTATGTTGGCTGATGAGGACTGTCAAACTGACTAGGTAGATAGAGATCCAAGTCCAGTACCATACAAAAATCATTATATTGTTGGGAATCTCTAGCCACTTACCTTCGTAGAGCATCTCGATACCCATCATGGCAATTTCAGATATCAGGACAATTCTGGCAGTTAAAAAGTAAGACTCATCTTGCAGCCGCACCACTGCTACAACTGCCCACAACACTATGACAGAAACAGTTTGCCAAAAGTCTATCTCGCCCAAAAGGCTATAAAAGTCATTCCATTGCACGATTAGCCCCAACGTTATTTAAAGTGGCGGCTCTTTACCGCTGCCACCACCTAAAGCTTGAGGGGGTTCATTACCGTTCCCGTTACCATCCGGCGTTGAAAAAGGAGGTTCTTTACCGCTGCCACCACCTTCAGTTTGAGGTGGTTCTTTACCGCTGCCACCGCCCTGTATAATGGCCAGGGCTTCATCCGACAGTGTGACAGTATCAGTTGTGCTTAATTGACTAATTGCCGTAGTGCTTTTATCTGGAATCGGCTGCGTAGTATTTTTAGTGATTGGAGTACGACTAAAGGTGTTATTAATAGGATCCATGTTATTTCCTTATTATCCATTGTCTGAAATGTAGACACTCTAAATTTACTCAATGTTACGAATTTGTCAAAATGATAGTGCTGGTGGGTTTTCATATCCGGTAAAGTGCGCCATCATAAGTGGCGAATAACTGAGCAATGGACGCATTATGAAATATGTAATCGCTTTACTGGCATTGATCCTCGTTACCTTGCTGTTTGGTCCGGTGGTGGGTGTCGTTAGTACAGTGTTGCTGTTACTTTGTCTGATCCCTGGATTCGGCACCTTGGTCGCAATCGTCGGTATGGTTTTACTGGTGCACTACCAGGTGGGATGGGACAAAGTGTTAGGATTTGCATGCCTTATGGCTGCAATAATTGCTGCGTGGGTTTTGTTGGACCAATTGCTACCAAGTCCGCAAAAACCGAAAGGTGAACCGATACGCCGCCCTATACCCGATTCAGATTTGTACGAAGACCAATTTGGTGACAAATGGCAATACACGTCTGACCAAAGATGGGTTCTTGCCTCTACCCATGAAAACTCTGCCACACAGCAACTGACATTTTCGCTCACTGACGACGTAGAAAAGATGCTCAATAAAAATGACTAGGGCTGTCTTTTAACACGCGTTAAATTACGCCTAGCTACAGCGCCCACTAAGCTGGGCGCATGAAGATCAATCATCTCCCCCTATATTACGGTTTGGCCAGTGCCCAAGAGGCGCTGCAGATTGCCACCCGTGTTTGTGATGTGCTGG
>NZ_PEBU01000032.1 GCF_002887595.1 Bowmanella denitrificans | reverse complement strand
GCGGTACGGGTTTTTTGTGTGGCCATAGCTGCTCCTGTGCGTTTATGAGAACTTTCAACAATTGTTGGAAACTGTTGGATTGAATTTTTGTGGAGATATTACACATTGTCAAGCATTAATGTGGAAAATATACACATTCGAGTTGCAGAGGAACTGGACCGATTGGGTTTAAGCAAGGCGGAAGCTGCGAGACAAGTGGGCCATGCCAGTTCTCAGGTGTTACGTGATGTGTGTAGTGGCAGGCAGCGTGCAACAGCGGCATTAGTAGCCGAGTTAGCACCACTGGGACTGGATGTTAACTATGTTCTCTTGGGCACTAAAGGCGGGAGCGGCCTGCCAGAGCAAGCCATTGTTGATGGTTTAAAACGCTTTTTGTTGACTGGGTATGATCTGGGATGGCTGCGCATGGCACCAGATGCAAGTTTCGACCTTGTGGTCAAACTTGGGCTGCATCAGATCAAAATGGCGGCAGGTGAGCCTTCAGAATTTGTTCAAGAAACCGGGGAAGAAAGCGAGCGCACGGCCCGCTAGTCTGGCTGGTGTTGTGTGAGTGACTGAACGTTGTATTGAGTCATATAGTGCTGACACAAAGTTGCGTAGTCTATCCGATACTGTGCAATGCGTGTGTGCCATTCTTGCAGCGCTTGGTACTGGGCCATGTCAGGCGGCATCCTTTCAATAGTGAGCCGCTCTAGCACCAGTGCATGCGCCCTGCCAGCCATAGTGTTAACAGCGGCTTTTTCTATCTCACTGTGGTCAAAGCGTTGTTGCCGGTAGTATCTGTAGGCTACCAGCAAGCCTCTGGCACCGATTAAAACCAGCGCTAGCGTTAACAGGGTAAAAATCCACATCCTTGCATATCCTCTCAGTTTACTGGCCGTCGTTGGCCAAACTTACTTTTCAATACAGGTGCCAGCAGCACAAGCATAATGCCAATATTCACAGTGTTGATTAACAACTTATACATCAAGTCCAATGAATTGGTATCTAGCACCAAACGATCAAAATACCGAACAGCTTGCACTAATGTCAGTACAAACAATGAAAACACCATACTCAAGGCATACGGCGACATGGGGATTCGACGTTGCCTGTGCTTGCTGACAATGTAATGCGCACTCCAGCAATTAATGGCCGCAAATGCTGGGTACCAGGTGTGCCTGATAAGTTCACCATGCTCTGCTGACAGGGCCATAAGAACCGGCTCCATGCCTTGCATGACAAAGTTTGCCAGCACCAGAGTAAGAGCTGCAATCTTAAATGAACGGTCTGGGTACCAACCACGATCAGCCAGATAGTAGGCCAGGAAATAACCCAACCAGGTCACATTTCCAACATGATATAACCATACTGAGTATGGTGCGAAAATATCCATGGCCGTCTCCCTAAGGAGGTTCGTTGCCATTGCCGTTGCCTTCGGTGTCATTGTCAGGCTCATCACCTGATAGCGTCACGATATCGTCTAGCAATCCTGCAGGTGGCTTTTCCTCAACGTCTGTCTGCGTAACTTGGGGGATATGTTCAGGTCGTGGGTAAAGGGAAGGTGTTGTGCTGTTTATCGGTTCCATTGTTGTTCCTTATAATTCCGTTGTCTGAAATATAGACACTTTAAATCTACTCACAATGTTACTAATTTGTCAAAATGATAGTACTGATCGGTTTTCTTATGGTTTACAGTAGAGCCTGCAGCGTTTAAATTTTGCTCAGCAGCTAGGGTCAGCAAGCCAAAGGCATAAAGTTAAAGGATGTCACATGAAAGCATTTCCTCTCACTTTGTTTTTAATTTTTGTCAGTGTTTGTCAGTTTGCAAACGCTGGGTGGACGTTGGTGGTGACCAAAGATGCGATGACCGACGAAATCCGTAAAGAAGCAGTCACCTCAGATTCGCTTGGCAACACTGTTACATTACGTCGAGATGCTGATAACCGCGTCTGGTTTTATTTCCAGTTAGCCAGCCCACAACAGTTTCGCCCCAATGACAAAGTACTATTGCGAGTAGATACCCATGAGCCTAGAAGTTACGGCCCTATGTACGATAGATTGTTGGCGTCCCTAGATGGTCACAAGAAAAGCTATTCCTGGACACCTAGAATAGTCGCTGCTCTGACTTGGCACGGGAACGCTAAGCATGGCTGCGGTATCCTAGATGAGTTGGTACCAGGTAAGAAAATGTTGTTGCGTTACCACCCCAGTGACCTTACCTATGTAGACCTGGACTTTGATATTGCGGGGAGTAAAGCGGTGCTAGAACAAGCTCTGGATATGAAAATCGATGATTGTGCTGAAGAGTCATCGTTGGCCAAAGAAGTTAATGCGATCATGGAGTCGCATAGAACCGGTCAACAATAACCCCAACTCCCTACTTACAAATTGTTCGGTAACCATTAGTATTAACACGCGTTAAATTACGCCTAGCTACAGCGCCCACTAAGCTGGGCGCATGAAGATCAGTCATCTCCCCCTATATTACGGTTTGGCCAGTGCCCAAGAGGCGCTGCAGATTGCCACCCGTGTTTGTGATGTGCTGG
>NZ_PEBU01000031.1 GCF_002887595.1 Bowmanella denitrificans | reverse complement strand
CACACCGCCAGGCTCCCAATATGAAGAAGGGCTATCCGAGTGGATAGCCCTTTTTTATTGCCTCTCGTTTACCCCAATCGTCAGAACGCTAAAAAGCTGCCGGAATCAATTCCGACCCACGCTGCTTGCTGACTACTGCTCCCTGCCCGTTATATTTGGTTAATATTTATTGTTCGACAAGCTCGACCTGAAGGAAGGGGTTAAATACACTAACGGACCCCTTGAAGCATGACTTTGAAGATTACACCTTTGGTTAGATTAGCCCCCTTGCATACATTTGGAATTGATACGAAAGCAGCGCAATTAGTTGAGATCGCTGTTCTGTCAGCGCTACCGACATCACTCCTGGACCCTTACTATCTTTTAGGCGAGGGCAGTAATAGTGTTTTTTTAGAAGACTACGAAGGGTGCATTCTGAAGGTCAACCTAAAGGGAATTGAAATTAAAGAGACCGCCGATAACTATGAAGTCAAAGTTGCCGCGGGAGAAAACTGGCATTCCCTGGTTGAGTTGTTATTAAGTAAGGGGATATATGGAGCAGAGAACTTAGCATTAATTCCGGGTACGGTTGGTGCAGCGCCTATTCAAAATATAGGAGCGTATGGACGCGAACTTGCCGAGTTCTGTGCCTGCGTGCGGGCACACCATCTTTCTACAGGGGAAAGATTGCAGTTTAGCAACTCAGAATGTCAGTTCGGCTACCGGGATAGCATTTTCAAACGTCCCGAGATGAGCCCCTTAATGATCACAGAGGTGATACTACACTTTCCTAAAAACATTGCCGTTCAAACAGATTATGGTGAGTTAAAAGCCCTGGGAAGCCTTGCTACCCCTATGCAGGTTTTTAATAAAGTGGTTGAAACCAGGCGGGTTAAGCTGCCTGATCCTGCTGTGTTTGGCAATGCAGGTAGCTTCTTTAAAAATCCGATCATTGCCAGGAGCCACTATGAGTCACTAAAACAGGCTTGGCCGAATATACCTGGTTTTGTTGTCAATGAGCATGAGGTAAAGGTTCCGGCTGCCTGGCTGATAGACAGGCTTGGCTTTAAAGGTAAAGTCATTGGCGGGGTAGCCTGTCATGCAAATCAGCCTCTGGTGCTGCTGAATGAAGGCACAGCCACCGGCCAGGAACTTCTGGAGCTGGCAAGAGCGATACGCTCTTCGGTGGAGACCCACTTTTCGATAACCTTGGAAAATGAAGTGCGCCTTATTGGTGCTCAGGGATTAGTTGCATTATGACTATGCAGACGGATAGTAAACGCCATCAAATTTTAATCAGACTAGCTGATGGCCGATTCCACTCCGGAGAGGAGCTAGGGGCTGAGTTGGGAATATCCAGGGCCGCCATAAGTAAACATATAAAAGGCCTGGAAGGACTGGGATTGGAGATTTTTTCCGTCACGGGTAAGGGATATCGTCTGGCTGAAAAATTAAAATTATTGGAACAGGCCGAGATTGCTCACCATCGCAGTTTTGCTGATGTTCCTTTGCAAGTTTTGTCAGTAGTGGATTCAACCAATACTTACTTAAAAGAACACCCAGAACTGCACATAAATGGAGGCGCTTGTTTAGCTGAAGCGCAAACCGCAGGCAGGGGAAGGCAAGGTCGGAAGTGGCAGTCTCCTTTTGGTGCCAGCTTATACTTGTCTATGTATTGGGCCTTTTCCGGCGGTTACCAAGCTGTCGGGGGATTGAGCTTAGTGATTGGAGTGGCGGTGGTTGAAGCGCTACAAAAAAACGGTGTAGAAGGGCTTGAGCTTAAATGGCCAAATGATATCTACCTTGAGGGGCGAAAGCTGGGTGGAATTTTGGTGGAGATTGAAGGCCAGATCAATGATCAGAGTCATTGTATTATTGGCGTAGGCATTAACACTTGTCTGCCTGAAGCAACCGGAAAATTGATAGATCAACCCTATGCCGACCTCAGCTCACATTTGGCAATGGAAGTGGACAGGAACAGTATCGCAGTGAATGTTCTCGATTCCCTGCAGCTTAACCTGATGCGGTTTGAACAGGATGGGCTCAAGCCTTACCTAAACCAATGGGATAAGCTCAATTTGTATCGAAATAAGCTCGTCAGAATGATCTGTGGACAAAATCAGTTTGAAGGAAAATGCCTGGGGGTAAATCAGGATGGGGCATTGTTGGTTGAGTTAGACACCGGTGTAAAGGCATTTTACGGAGGGGAAATCAGTGTCAGAAGTGCACTCCAGTAAGTGGCTTTATATTGATGTTGGCAATAGCCGAACCAAAGTAGCTGCATCAGATGGGACCGTGGTCAGAGTGCTGGGTTGCATTGATACACCCGAAGAGTTGACTCCCTGGCTGGAAGGTGTTGAAGCTGTACTTGTTGCTTCTGTTGGCCATGACGATTGGCTTTCTGGGTTACAGCGCTTAATGGGACGATTAGCCATTCCTCTCTTTCACGCGGAGGTACAGGAATCCTTTGGCTCTATTAAGAACTGCTATGATAACCCCGGACAGATGGGTGTCGACCGCTGGCTTGCCGTAATTGGGGCCGCTCAGTTAACGGATACCGCTTTTGTTGTACTGGACTTCGGCACGGCGATCAATGTTGAATTTGTTGATTCCCAGCACCACTACCTGGGCGGTTGGATAACCCCTGGAATAAGCCTGATGTATAAGGCCTTGTTTGGTGGCACCAGTAAAGTTCGGGGAAATATTTCCGAGCACGCAGGGGTAGCCCCCGGTACCACAACACAAAAAGCAGTGGATGCAGGATGCCTGGCGGCAGCACTCGGCGTGTTGGAACAGGCCAGTGTTCAGGGGAGTAAAATGGCTGTTAATCCGATTATTTTTGTTTGTGGGGGAGATTATCCGAGAATTCAGTCTTTGGTTCGCACCAAAGTGCAGCATGAACCGGATTTAGTTTTCCTGGGAATGCAAAAATACCTAGAACAAATCCGCGGTCAGACAGACTGAATTAGCGTCAATGTGGCGCAAATATGAGCGTTGCAGGCGACAATATGAGCAAGCGGTCCATAAAAGGCATTTTTTTGCAAATTACCTGTTGCGTCCTCCAAAAGCTTCCTCTAGAATGCGCCCCACTTGATGCAGTGCCGGCTTAGCTCAGTTGGTAGAGCAACTGACTTGTAATCAGTAGGTCGCCAGTTCGATTCCGGCAGCCGGCACCATCAAAATTCGGAGGGGTTCCCGAGCGGCCAAAGGGATCAGACTGTAAATCTGACGGCTCAGCCTTCGCTGGTTCGAATCCAGCCCCCTCCACCACTTTATAGGCATTGGCTGTTTCAGCGAATGCCGGGCAAGCAAGGCGATGTATCCAGGCAAAGCCCAAAAGAAATTCTTGGGATGAGGTGGCCTCAAGAGATCAGGATCGCGGGCATCGTATAATGGCTATTACCTCAGCCTTCCAAGCTGATGATGCGGGTTCGATTCCCGCTGCCCGCTCCAATAAAGTGCTGATATAGCTCAGTCGGTAGAGCGCACCCTTGGTAAGGGTGAGGTCGGCAGTTCGAATCTGCCTATCAGCACCACTTCTCTCCCCAGCTCATTCTGCAATTAACCGAAGTAGCAGCCAACCTAAGCTGGGGGAAACATGGCAAAAGAAAAGTTTGAACGTACGAAACCGCACGTAAACGTAGGCACTATCGGCCACGTTGACCACGGTAAAAC
>NZ_PEBU01000030.1 GCF_002887595.1 Bowmanella denitrificans | reverse complement strand
CCCCGTGCCAGCACCGATGCCGACTGGAAACTAGTCAAAAGCATCTCGCCCCTGAAAAGGGAAACCTTTGATTTCCTCAGCTTCTCCAAACAGGACCCACAGGAAATCTATGTCAGAGCCACTAACGGCGAAGATAAAGCGGGTATTTACCTGTACAACATTAAAAGCGGCCAGTATTCAGAACGTCTGTTTGGCCTGGAGTCAGTGGATGTCGATGGCCTGATACGCAGCAACAAACCCGGTCAACGCGGTGAACTCCTTGGCTTCAGCTATACCGCCAAACAACCTGAGCGTTATTTTGTCGCAGCTGACGAACAAGCCCTGTTTGACGGTATCCAGGCATTGTTTGCCGACAAATTTGTTAACATGGCCAGCCGCTCTGACGATGATGCCGCCATTGTGGTCTTCACCCAGAGTGACAAAGACCCTGGCAGCTACTATTTATTGAAGGACAAGAAAGACTTAAGCCTGATTGGCCAAACCTCAACCTTAAAGCCCGAGCAACTGTCTGATGTGAAATACATCAGCTATAAAGCCCGAGATGGGCGTAAAATTCCTGCGTATGTCACCCTGCCAAAAGGCGACAAACCCTTCCCCACCGTGGTGATGCCCCATGGCGGCCCCTGGGCGCGTGATGTGGTGATTTATGATGAATGGTCACAGCTACTGGCTCATCACGGATATCTGGTTATCCAGCCACAATTCAGAGGCTCCGAAGGTTTTGGTCTGGATCATTGGATGGCCGGTGACCAGCAATGGGGCCTGAAAATGCAGGATGATATGGATGACGGGGCGCAATTCCTGGTCGCCAAAGGTCTGGCTGACCCCAACAAACTAGCCATGTTCGGCTGGAGTTTCGGCGGCTATTCTGCCTTCGTTGGCTCCATGCGCGACAACAACCTGTACAAATGCAGTATCGCTGGCGCGGGCGTCAGTGATCTGGGGCGCATCAATGCCACCCTGAACGAGAACCGCTTCTCCCGTGAATTACAGCGACCCACGATTAAAGGGGTTAACCCGCTTGACCTGGTGGAGAAGGTTAATGTGCCTCTGCTGGTTATCCATGGTGACATCGACCAACGGGTACCGGTTGAACACAGCAGGCTCTTTGTGGAAAAGCTTAAGAAGCTCAGTAAAGACCACAAATACGTGGAGCTGGAAGGGGCTGACCATTTCTCCAATACCCTTTACTACCATCACAAAACCTTGTTCTACAGCGAGCTGCTTAACTGGCTTGAGCATAAGTGTGGGTAAGGAAATCGTTGAAGGTTTGGGGCCGCTTGGTAGCGGCCCTTTCCCGATAGACTAACAAGACAGAGCAGAACACTTAAAACTCCGGCGCAACCGATAGAAAACCAAAGCTAGCGGCAGCAGATCATCCAAAAAGCCAAACAAAAGACACAAATACTTACAATTACTTGCGCTCCACACCATCAAATCCGTAATAAAAACGTTACAGAACATCGCCAATCAGAATATTTTTTAGCCAGAAAAACCTATATAACTCAAATCCTATAGAAGCATTATCCCGATCGCGTACCTGCAACGCCCGCTGCGCTTTAGCGTTTAGATGGTCAGGTTCAAAAGTAAGCCAAAGTGATTACATTTTTTTGCATTTGTTATCATTTCGTAATAAAACGCTATCGCTGATTCATTCCTCATTGATTGAATGGAGTCAGTAAACACATAAGAAAACAAATACATGCAATGTGGACAAGGGAACTTGTTTTACGCAGCAGCATGCGAAGGGAGACATGATGTTAAAAAAACATAAAATCGCTCGCGCCATACAGTACTCATTACTGTTAGGCACGGTGGGAATTTCGCAGGGTGCATTGGCACAATCAACACAACAGGAAGACACCCTTCTCGAAGAAGAAGTTGTCGAAAAAGTCGCTGTTACTGGTTCGCGTATTCGCCGGGCCGAGTTTTCCAGCGCCTCCCCGGTACAGGTCATCAGTGGAGAAATATCCCGTGAAATGGGGTTATTCAATGCCGAAGACATGCTGCAAAGCACCAACCAGGCTTCGGGTCTGCAAATTGATAACAGCTTTGGCGGCTATGTACTGGACAATGGCCCAGGCGCGTCGACTATCGGTTTCCGTGGCTTAGGTGCAGAACGCACTCTGGTGGTCTTGAATGGCCGCCGTATCGCGCCAGCCGGCGTCGGTGGTGCACCTGTTGCACCGGATCTGAACCTAATTCCCGGCGTGATGATCGATAAAGTGGAAAACCTGTTTGATGGTGCTTCCACCGTTTATGGTTCTGACGCTATCGCCGGTGTCGCCAACATTATTCTGCGTAAAGATGTGGAAGGTTTTGAGATTGAAGGATCTTATTCCAACCCGGAAGCAGCCGGTGGTGAAGAAGAAATTCTGTCCGCAATCTGGGGAACAACAACAGATAGTGGCTTTATCACTGTCGGTATGGAATACAACAATCAGCGCCGTCAGACTCTTGCGCAGAATTCCTTCACCGGCAATTGTACTGAACAATATTATGAAGATACTGCCGGCAATAAACTCACCGATTACCGCAGTGGCGCACCGTCTGCGCTGGCAAAAGATTCATGCGATCTGTTCCCACTGACTAACCGGATTATTTCCGAGAACTTCTGGGGCAGCCTCTATTACACCCCAGGTAAAACCAACGTCGGTGTGCCAAATTTCTCAGAGTCGGGCGTTCCTTTCCAATACGTAGGAGAATTTCCGGAATGGGTCGGCGTTGACAGCAATGGCGATGGCATCCTAGACGCTGGCATGGTAGATGGTGATGGCGATGGTCTGCAGGACATCTCTTTCCAGGACCCATTCTATGCCTACGAAAGGACAGATCGTGCCAACTCAGCTGACTTTATCAGCCCGCTGAAACGTTACTCCATCATGGTCAATGGTGAGCATAGTTTTGGTGACGACAATGACACAACGGTATTCTTTGAAGGGCTGTATGCCAAGCGTAGCGGCGAGTTCTTCAGACCTGGCGGTTGGTTTGCTCCTTGGGTTCCTAAGACTAACCCATTCAACCCTTGTGGCACATACGGTATAAACTGTGAAGAAATGCTAGGAATTGACCGTGGTGGTGTTCGCTCCCGTGCATACCTGTATGGTATTCGTGGTGACCGTGAACTACACAAGATTGACGTATCCCAATACCGTTTATTGACTGGCGTTACCGGTAACATCGGTGCGTTTGATAATTTAGGACAAGGTAACTGGGCCTATGAAGTGTATGCAGGCTACAGTGCTTCAAAAGGTGATGACAGCCGTAATGGTATCCACGCTGAGCGACTGGAACACTCATTAAATACTACCGTTCTGAATGACGATGGTACCTATTCGTGCGGTAATGGCAGCGATGGCTGTGTACCGGTCAATATGTTTGCTGACAACCTGTTCCAACTGGGTGGTGGTCATTTCACCGAAGCTGAAGAGAACTATCTGTTTACCGAACGTTATATGGAAACCAAGGTTAAGCAGAGCATTATCAGTGGTTATATAACAGGTGATCTGTTTGCCTTACCGTGGAACGACGAAATTGTTCCTATGGTACTGGGTGCGGAATTCCGTAAAGACGAGATTGAATCCAATCCTAACGATATCGCAGCTAAAGGCTTGATGTTTAACTACTTCACCGACCAAGGTGCAGATGGTTCACGTAATATGCGTGAAATCTTCACTGAGTTCGAATTCCCACTGTTGCGTGGTAAAGAGTGGGCAGAAGAGTTAACGCTGACAGCATCAGGCCGTTGGTCAGACGAAAGCTACTATGACCCGGCGTCAACTTACAGTCTGAAAATGGTGTATCGTCCGGTTGAGTGGTTTACCCTTCGTGGTACTAAGGGCACGTCTTATCGCGCGCCTAACCTGCGTGAGCGTTTCCTGAATGGTACCACTGGTTTCAATAATGTAACTGACCACTGTGTGGTACCAGAAGCGGCCCGCGTGGAATCACTGGATCCCAACCTGCCTTCTACCTATGACGCAGCGGAAGAAACCCGTTTAGCCCGGGTATTGACCGCCTGTCAAAACAATGGGGTGGATCCAACTGGATTGGGATTAGGCCTGACCGGAACCAGCTATAGCAGCAATGTTAATACAGAGATAGTGACTGGTGGCTCTGAAGAGCTGAAGGAAGAGAACTCTACAGCAAAAACCTATGGTTTTGTTTTCGAACAGCCATTCTCCGAAGACTTTGATTTAACCTTGTCTGTTTCCTGGTATGACATCGAGATTACCGACGCCATTATTGAACCTGCCCGTCAATATATTGTTGACCAGTGTTATGACAATGAACAGGAGCCAAACGGCACCAGCGGCTTCTGTAACCGGATCAGCCGTGATGCAAGCGGTCGTCTGCAGATGATTGATGCCAGCTTTATCAATGCCGGTCTGTATACCTCGAAGGGGATTGATTACAACATTTACTATAATCAGGACTTTGTCCTGGGTGGTAAGACTCTGGATGTCGTATTTGACCTTCAGGCCACCCAGATGAAAGAGCAGATTGAGGATATTCTTGGTTCAATCGATGATAACGTCGGCGAGCCAGCAATGCCCGAATGGCGTGCCAGCGCCAGGCTGTCGTTTGGTTATGATGATTTCCGTCTGAGCTGGATCACCCGCTTTATCGGTGCAGGTGAGCTGGACGACGCCGGCGAGTTTGCCAATGACAGCACCACCCCGCCTTGTGATGGTCTGGACATTCAGTGTCGCCCGGTATGGTATACAGAAGACTATTATCGTCATGACGTATCCCTGAACTGGACACATGACAACTACAGCGTCACTTTCGGGATCCGCAACGTATTTGACGAAGCTCCGCCCAAAGCCGACGATGACGGTGTGTTCTCCAGAAGAAACATCCCTCTGGGTGTTGGTTATGACCTGTTTGGTCGGACTGCATACCTGAACTTTGGTGTGGATTTCTAATAACTAACTTAAAGAGCTAAATAAAGGCACCTTAGTAGCAATACTCTGGTGCCTTTTGTTTCTGACGTTTTGGGGAAAATAATTAATATGAAAAAACTGCTAGCAATCGTTAGCCTGTCCTTATTCGGCGCTATATCCCAGGCCCAAACCACGTATGAAGTGGACGCCTTCGCGGCATTGCCAGCCATCCAACAGGCCAGTGTCTCACCCGACGGTAAACGCCTGGCTGTGCTCAGAGCCACCAGTAAAAATGGTGACTATATTATTGAAGTCAGAAATGTCAGTAGCCTCAATAC
>NZ_PEBU01000029.1 GCF_002887595.1 Bowmanella denitrificans | reverse complement strand
AGGCAATAAAAAAGGGCTATCCACTCGGATAGCCCTTCTTCATATTGGGAGCCTGGCGGTGTGCTACTCTCACATGGGGAGACCCCACACTACCATCGCCGCTGTTACGTTTCACTTCTGAGTTCGGAATGGATTCAGGTGGTTCCGTAACGCTATGGCCGCCAGGCATAAACTGTCGACAACCTCCATGGAAGGAGGAAGTGCAGAAGATTGTCTGGAACAATCTCTGCCAATTTTGGACAAGCTTCCACTCTTCCCCTACAGGAGGTAGGGCATTGTTGCTGGCAACAATGGGAGCGGAGTAAAACCGCGCTTTTACGTAGCGGTTTAGGATAAAAGCCATGGAAGGCGTTTATCCGATAAAGAAAACAATCTGTAGCGTCTATTGGTTTAAGATGGCTGGCCATCACAACGCTCTCACGCATATCACATCGTGATTTGGGCGTTGTATGGTTAAGCCTCACGGGCAATTAGTACAGGTTAGCTTAACGCCTTACAACGCTTCCACACCCTGCCTATCAACGTTCTAGTCTTGAACAACCCTTTAGAGAGCTTAAAGCTCTAGGGATGACTCATCTTGGGGCTCGCTTCCCGCTTAGATGCTTTCAGCGGTTATCGATTCCGAACGTAGCTACCGGGCAATGCGATTGGCATCACAACCCGAACACCAGCGGTTCGTCCACTCCGGTCCTCTCGTACTAGGAGCAGCTCCCCTCAATCATCCAGCGCCCACGGCAGATAGGGACCGAACTGTCTCACGACGTTCTAAACCCAGCTCGCGTACCACTTTAAATGGCGAACAGCCATACCCTTGGGACCGACTTCAGCCCCAGGATGTGATGAGCCGACATCGAGGTGCCAAACACCGCCGTCGATATGAACTCTTGGGCGGTATCAGCCTGTTATCCCCGGAGTACCTTTTATCCGTTGAGCGATGGCCCTTCCATACAGAACCACCGGATCACTATGACCTACTTTCGTACCTGCTCGACGTGTCTGTCTCGCAGTTAAGCCGGCTTATGCCATTACACTAACCTCCTGATGTCCGACCAGGATTAGCCGACCTTCGTGCTCCTCCGTTACGCTTTGGGAGGAGACCGCCCCAGTCAAACTACCCACCAGACACTGTCCGCAATCCCGATTAGGGACCAACGTTAGAACATCAAACATACCAGGGTGGTATTTCAAGGACGGCTCCACGTATACTGGCGTACACGCTTCAAAGCCTCCCACCTATCCTACACAGGTAGGGTCAATGTTCAGTGCCAAGCTGTAGTAAAGGTTCACGGGGTCTTTCCGTCTAGCCGCGGGTACACCGCATCTTCACGGCGATTTCAATTTCACTGAGTCTCGGGTGGAGACAGCGTGGCCATGGTTACACCATTCGTGCAGGTCGGAACTTACCCGACAAGGAATTTCGCTACCTTAGGACCGTTATAGTTACGGCCGCCGTTTACCGGGGCTTCGATCAAGAGCTTCGCCTAAGCTAACCCCATCAATTAACCTTCCGGCACCGGGCAGGTGTCACACCGTATACGTCATCTTTCGATTTAGCACAGTGCTGTGTTTTTAATAAACAGTCCCAGCCACCTGGTCACTGCGACCCCCAAACGCTTACGGAGCAAGTCCTTCACGTCCAGGGGCGTACCTTCTCCCGAAGTTACGGTACTATTTTGCCGAGTTCCTTCACCCGAGTTCTCTCAAGCGCCTTGGTATTCTCTACCTGACCACCTGTGTCGGTTTGGGGTACGGTCAGTGTTATCATACGTTTAGAGGCTTTTCCTGGAAGCAGAGCATCTGCAACTTCACTACCTTGGTAGCTCGTCTCGTGTCTCAGCCTTAGCATTCCGGATTTACCTAAAATGCCAGCCTACGCACTTTCACCTGGACAACCAACGCCAGGCCTGCATAGCTTTCTCCGTCCCCCCATCACTGATAACACCGGTACGGGAATATTAACCCGTTTCCCATCGACTACGCATTTCTGCCTCGCCTTAGGGGCCGACTTACCCTGCCCTGATTAGCATGGGACAGGAAACCTTGGTCTTCCGGCGAGGGGGTTTTTCACCCCCTTTATCGTTACTCATGTCAGCATTCGCACTTGTGATACCTCCAGCAAACCTCCCGGTTCACCTTCAACGGCTTACACAACGCTCCCCTACCCAGCAGAGTAAACTCTGCTGCCGCAGCTTCGGTGTCTAGTTTGAGCCCCGTTACATCTTCCGCGCAGACCGACTCGACTAGTGAGCTATTACGCTTTCTTTAAAGGGTGGCTGCTTCTAAGCCAACCTCCTAGCTGTCTGTGCCTTTCCACATCGTTTCCCACTTAACTAGAACTTTGGGACCTTAGCTGGCGGTCTGGGTTGTTTCCCTCTTCACGACGGACGTTAGCACCCGCCGTGTGTCTCCCGGATAGTACTCTACGGTATTCGGAGTTTGCATGGGGTTGGTAAGTCGGGATGACCCCCTAGCCCAAACAGTGCTCTACCCCCGTAGGTATTCGTCCGAGGCGCTACCTAAATAGCTTTCGGGGAGAACCAGCTATCTCCCGGTTTGATTGGCCTTTCACCCCCAGCCACAGGTCATCCCCGCCTTTTTCAACAGGCGTGGGTTCGGTCCTCCAGTTGATGTTACTCAACCTTCAACCTGCCCATGGCTAGATCACCGGGTTTCGGGTCTATACCTTGCAACTAAGCGCCCAGTTAAGACTCGCTTTCGCTACGGCTCCCCTATGCGGTTAACCTCGCTACAAAATATAAGTCGCTGACCCATTATACAAAAGGTACGCAGTCACACCTAAAAGGTGCTCCCACTGCTTGTACGTATACGGTTTCAGGTTCTATTTCACTCCCCTCACAGGGGTTCTTTTCGCCTTTCCCTCACGGTACTGGTTCACTATCGGTCAGTTAGGAGTATTTAGCCTTGGAGGATGGTCCCCCCATCTTCAGACAGGATAACACGTGTCCCGTCCTACTCGTTTTCACCATATCAGACCGTCGTGTACGGGGCTATCACCCGCTACGGCCACACTTTCCAGCGTGTTCCACTAATCTTGATATGACTTAAGGGCTGCTCCCCGTTCGCTCGCCGCTACTAAGGGAATCTCGGTTGATTTCTTTTCCTCGGGGTACTTAGATGTTTCAGTTCTCCCGGTTAGCCTCGTTACACTATGTATTCATGTAACGATAATGCACAAGTGCATTGGGTTGCCCCATTCGGACATCTGTGGCTCAAATGCATTTTATCAGCTCACCACAGCTTTTCGCAGATTTACACGTCCTTCATCGCCTCTAACTGCCTAGGCATCCACCGTATACGCTTAGTCACTTAACCATACAACCCCAAATCACGTCGTAATTTGTGCTATACAGCCAGCAACCATCTTGTTTTCTCTTTCGAGAATACCAATGACGCTACATACAATCGCTAAATTCGCTTTCGCGTATCTAGCTGGATGTTTTCTTTATCAGCTTGTCCAAATTGTTAAAGAACAGTTAAGGTTTAAAAAACCTTAATCAATCCACACTTAAAAGTGCGCATTCATTAAGGCTGTCTTCCTTAGCAACGAGCTTTTCTTAAGTCTTTCACCATCGCAATGAATGGTGGAGCTAAGCGGGATCGAACCGCTGACCTCCTGCGTGCAAGGCAGGCGCTCTCCCAGCTGAGCTATAGCCCCATGATTTGGTGGGTCTGAGTAGACTTGAACTACCGACCTCACCCTTATCAGGGGTGCGCTCTAACCACCTGAGCTACAGACCCAATATCGTGCTCGTTCTTCTTGGCAACAAAACAATCTGTGTGAACACTTCGCTAAAAAAGCGCAGCTTTTTCGTAAGGAGGTGATCCAACCGCAGGTTCCCCTACGGTTACCTTGTTACGACTTCACCCCAGTCATGAAACACAAAGTGGTAATCGCCCTCCCGAAGGTTAAGCTAACTACTTCTTTTGCATCCCACTCCCATGGTGTGACGGGCGGTGTGTACAAGGCCCGGGAACGTATTCACCGCAGTATGCTGACCTGCGATTACTAGCGATTCCGACTTCACGGAGTCGAGTTGCAGACTCCGATCCGGACTACGAACAGCTTTAAGGGATCCGCTCCACCTCGCGGTCTCGCTTCCCTCTGTACTGCCCATTGTAGCACGTGTGTAGCCCTACTCGTAAGGGCCATGATGACTTGACGTCGTCCCCACCTTCCTCCGGTTTGTCACCGGCAGTCTCCTTAGAGTGCCCAACTTAAGGCTGGCAACTAAGGACAAGGGTTGCGCTCGTTGCGGGACTTAACCCAACATCTCACGACACGAGCTGACGACAGCCATGCAGCACCTGTCTCACAGGTCCCGAAGGCACCAAGGTATCTCTACCAAGTTCTGTGGATGTCAAGAGTAGGTAAGGTTCTTCGCGTTGCATCGAATTAAACCACATGCTCCACCGCTTGTGCGGGCCCCCGTCAATTCATTTGAGTTTTAACCTTGCGGCCGTACTCCCCAGGCGGTCTACTTAGCGCGTTTGCTGCGCTACCCACGACTTAAAGCCACAGACAGCTAGTAGACATCGTTTACGGCGTGGACTACCAGGGTATCTAATCCTGTTCGCTACCCACGCTTTCGCACATGAGCGTCAGTCTTTGGCCAGGGAGCCGCCTTCGCCACTGATGTTCCTCCAGATCTCTACGCATTTCACCGCTACACCTGGAATTCCACTCCCCTCTCCAAGACTCTAGACTGCCAGTTCTAAATGCAATTCCCAGGTTAAGCCCGGGGCTTTCACATCTAGCTTAACAATCCGCCTGCGTGCGCTTTACGCCCAGTAATTCCGATTAACGCTCGCACCCTCCGTATTACCGCGGCTGCTGGCACGGAGTTAGCCGGTGCTTCTTCTGTGGCTAACGTCACAGATAACGGGTATTAACCGTTACCCTTTCCTCACCACTGAAAGTGCTTTACAACCCGAAGGCCTTCTTCACACACGCGGCATGGCTGGATCAGGGTTGCCCCCATTGTCCAATATTCCCCACTGCTGCCTCCCGTAGGAGTCTGGGCCGTGTCTCAGTCCCAGTGTGGCTGATCTTCCTCTCAGAACAGCTAGAGATCGTCGCCTTGGTGAGCCTTTACCCCACCAACTAGCTAATCTCACTTAGGCCTCTCTCTTGGCAGGAGCCGAAGCCCCCTTTGGTCTTGCGACATCATGCGGTATTAGCAGTCGTTTCCAACTGTTGTCCCCCTCCAAGAGGCAAGTTCCTAAGTATTACTCACCCGTCCGCCGCTCGTCATCAAACTAGCAAGCTAGTTCATGTTACCGCTCGACTTGCATGTGTTAGGCCTGCCGCCAGCGTTCAATCTGAGCCATGATCAAACTCTTCAATTAAATATAAATCATGAATTTCTTGAGCCGACACTCTTTTAACGAGTGCCCACACAGATTGTCTCGTTGCTAATTGTTAAAGAACAGTGCCTTATCAGGCGACTTAAGTGAGGCTTTCCTCTCTCAAGCGGGACGCGCATTCTACGCCATCCGGTTTCTGTGTCAAGCAACTTTTTTAAATTTTGTTGCTTGCCGCTCCTTGAATCTTCCTGCCTTCCTGGCTGACTGGGAAGCCTTTCTGCCTGCCCCGTCGAAGTGGTGCGCATTCTA
>NZ_PEBU01000028.1 GCF_002887595.1 Bowmanella denitrificans | reverse complement strand
CCATGTGAGAGTAGCACACCGCCAGGCTCCCAATATGAAGAAGGGCTATCCGAGTGGATAGCCCTTTTTTATTGCCTATCGTTTATCCCAACCGTCAGACTGCTAAAAAGCTGTCGGAATGAATTCCGACCCACACCGACTCAAACCTTAGGCATGGCCCGGGCGATAATTGCTCTGGCATCAATACATTCAGGCAGGGTACCGTACTGGTGGTAGTGTTTATCGCTGAGTCTGGCTTGAATAAATGCTTCGGCAATCATGGGTAAGCCATATACCAGCAATGTTGCGGCTTGCCAGAGCAAGGCCAGCTGTTCCATAAGCTGACGGGCGCGTAGTTCAATGTTGTGTTGTTCGGTGAGTTCAGCCATTAACACCACCAGTTTCTGATCAAAAAGTGGCTGGCGGCCTTTTGCCTTTTGCAATTCAGCCAGCAGGGCCTGCAGCGTATCGGGTTCGCGCTGTAGCACTCTGAGCAGATCCAGACACTGGACATTCCCCGAACCTTCCCAAATCGCATTAACCGGCGCTTCCCGGTAAAGACGACTGAGCACGTTTTCGTCCACATAACCTACGCCGCCGATGCATTCCATGGCTTCATAGGTTTGCTGAATAGCCCTCTTGCAAATCCAGTATTTGCCGATCGCCGTGGAACTGCGCACCAGCGCGGCTTGCTGCGGGTTGTCACTGTGATCCAGGGCATGGGCAATACGCAGCGATATGGCCAGCGCCGCTTCGGCTTCAAGAGCTAGATCGGCCAGCACATTCATCATCAGCGGCTGGTCGTGAAGGTTTTTGCCAAATACGCTACGCCCGCTGGTATGCCAGATGGCTTCCTTGGCGGCCTGCGCCATCAGTGCCGATGAGCCTAACATACAGTCATAACGGGTCAGGGCCACCATCTGAATAATCGTAGCGATGCCGCGCCCCTCTTCACCCAATAGCCAGCCATGTGCACCACGAAATTCTATTTCGGAGCTGGCATTCGAGCGGTTACCCAGCTTGTTCTTCAGTCGCTGAATCTGGATAGGGTTTTTACTGCCATCGTCGCGCCAGCGCGGCAGCAAAAAGCAGGACAGCTTGTTATCTACCTGAGCCAGTACCAAAAAGGCGTCACACATGGGTGCCGAGCAAAACCATTTATGCCCGGTCAGTTGATAAAGCTGGCCTGGTCCGGCCTGCGCAACGGCAGAGGCAACGGTGGTATTGGCCCGCACATCCGAGCCGCCTTGTTTTTCGGTCATGGCCATACCGATTGTCACCCCTTGCTTTTCAAACCAAGGCTTATTGGTACCGTCGTAGTGGCCGGACAGGATCTTGGGCAGCCATTTGGCCGCAATATCAGGTTGTACGCTAATGGCCGGCACACTGGCGAATGTCATGGTCAGGGGGCAGCCGGACCCGGGATCGGCATGGTTATGCAAAAATGCCATCGCGCCCCGAATAACATGGGCACCAGGCTTGTTTTCGGTCCAGGCAAAGCTGCAATGACCATTATGCACTGCATGGTGCATCAACTGGTGATAGGCGGGGTGATAATCCACCTGATCTACGCGCTGGCCAAATCTGTTGTGGGGCTGGAACTCGGGTAGATGCTTATTGGCCTGAAAACCGGCCTGCAGCAGTTCATGGCCAATCTGATGGCCGAAACTGGCCAACTTACTGTCGCCCCAATGGCCACCAAACTGCTGTACCCAGTATTGCAGCACCTCATCTGCCTGATAGGCGTTGTAGTCTTGCAGGGGCTCAGGTTGGTTGAAGACCTGATGGGTATCGCTTATATCAATGCTATGGGACATAACCACCTCTTAGCCGATTCAGATTATGGCACTGTTTGGTTAAGGCTGATTGGGTCAGTGTTTCATAAACTGGCTTGTGCTGGAACAGGTTTGCTTATTACCAGGGGAATCCCTGGCCATTGTTGCCAATGCTGGTAGGCATGGCCTGACTCTGTTGATCAGCGGCGCTCAGGGCTGTGACCCGCTTGAGAAATGAGTTGACTGGTGGAGTACCTTCGATTGTTTCTTTTAGTACGGTGACGCTACAGTACAGCTTGGCTAAATTTTGGATATTGGCGAATATAGCCAAGCTGTTACATATTGGTTTAAGCGTGTTGCTAGCTTTGCTTCATTAAGTTGGCGAAGTCAGGGTGACTAAAGGTTGCTTTAATCAGGTCTTGCACTGCAGGTGACAGAGCATCCGCAGTCGCATTGCACGCTGTAATTGCATCAAAGCCACTTTTGAAGGAATACTTATTACTCACTTCTAATTCTGTACCGTTGCTTGATTTTAAACTTAAACCAATATCCCAATAACCATTGGTTAAACCTGTTATAGACGAAAACTCAATTTTGGTAATGTCTCCTGTAATTTTAACTGTATCCTTTGAGTATTTGTCTGCCATCTTTAATTCATCATTGAACGCTTTAGTAATGAATTGTGGGATTGACAGCCCATCGGCTGGTTCAATTGGCCCCATTAAACGGCAATTGGAACTGAATGATGCTGGCTGATTAAGTGAAGCAAATTCGCCATTAATTTCGCTTAGCTGTTTTAATGTTTGAACATTGTCCACAGAAATTGCGTAGCGGGGTGGTTGCATTGTCGAACATGCACTTAATGCGAGTAGGCTTACTGCTAATACTACTTTCTTCATTTTTCTTCCTTTTTTATTAGTATCTTGTTTATATTCCACTGAAAGCTAATCGATGATACGGGTTCGCTGCTCAAAGGCCTTGCAATATATAAAATCAACCATTGAGAAGCACTGGCTATATCATATTTCAATTATCGTTCAGGCATAGATTTTGCCTGAGGCGAGTCTTAGTATCTATGGCTACAAGAGCTGTGGCAAGGCTTGAGTTATGCTGATTTTATTATGCCTCATTCTAGAATGCGCCTCCTATTCTGGCATTTCACTTGTTGTTGTTCAGGTCAGCTGAAGCTGTTCAGGTATACTCCACATGAAGTTGCCGAAAATTTATCTGGACATCATCCCCGACGTATCTCCGATTCAATTCGCCTCTAGCAAGTAGCCGGCCCTAAACCAACCGGGAATTTTTAAGCGGGAGGCAATGCGGCTTGGGCCGCTAGGGGAATGAGTATTCCAACAGCTATGCTCCTTTTATTTGCCCCGTGATTGGTTACATTGAACCCATCAGCGATTCATTAAGAATCTTCTGAGCCATTGATAATGCCGGGTCATTGCCGTTTGAGTCGCGATCGGCGGGGCTTATCATCACATCAGGTTCGAAATCCTCGCGGTAGGTGTTATTTACATGGTATAAGCGTTCAAATCCCAGCTCTAACCAAGTGTCACTCTTCGCTAATTTAACGGTTTTTATGCCACCCAACAGATCAGCCATAGGTGCCCCGATAACAGTGACGGCGCCGATTGCATCCAGTCCAATTGTCATTCCCTCTCCCATACTGCCAGTCCAGCGACCTGCCAATACAACAAAAGGTTTCGTGTAATGTGGTGCATTGGGTTCTGCATAGGCCTTTTCCATGTCGGCATCTTTGTATGATCTACCCTGTTCTTGCCTTTGATAAAGTTGATAGACGGTTTTCTTGTCAACAAAGTGCCCTAATATAGGCTCTGCAACAGCGGTATTGCCGCCACTTGGGGTATTGCGAAGGTCGATAATCAAAGCGCTTGTTTCAGACAGCGCAGTTATCGCCTCCTTAAAGGCGTTCACGGTATCGCTGTTACCTAATGAGTTGTTAAATCGAATGTAACCCAGGCCATCAAGCTCTTGATAAGTTAAGGTGGGGCCCTTTGCGATCGCGTTGATCGAATCGTAACTTGCCGCCAAGTGATAGGTTTTTAACTCACCCTGATGCTTTAAGCTAATTGTCCGCTCTCTATTTCTATAGCCACCTAAGCTAATATTCACACCGTAGTTTATTTGCTGCAACGACAGCTGCTCAAACTGCCTGCCGAATACTTTTTCAACCGCTTCTTTTACCGGCAAGTTATCAATGGTTACCACTTCAGCACCGGGGCGGATATTGGCAAGATCGGCAGCGCCATCCGCTTTAACATCTTCAATAATGAATTCATTGTGCTTATAGATTGCTCTAATATCCGAGCCTGTCGGAAATACACTAAAATCATTTTCATCATAGGGCCCCAGGTTTAGATGAGGGTCGAGAAAATGCCGTAAGAACATTTGACTGATATCTGCAAACTCTTGCCGGGTACTTGCTTCAGAGGCCCGAATCTGGAACTCATTAAAAACCTTCTGGGCATTGAAGTCAGGACGATCTATATAGGCATATTGTTGCTTGAGAACACTTTCAAGTACCTGCCAGGCATCTTTAGCGTTAAACCTGTCGTCTTCTGTTGTCTTAAAACAGCCAGCAAGGGAAATACTGAATAGTAAAGTGGCTAGAATTTTTATTTTCATATTGTCCGTATCGCTTTGAGTCAATGTTGCGGATGAAATGGATGCCCTTATCAGGGCTGAGCTGGCAACCATTGAATAGAACTGTCCATGTCAAAATGGTCTTCGGTATCCTAACATGAAAATACTGTGGTGAGGTTTGTGACGTCCTTGTCTTTGATGACGCCCCATCCGTGGCGCGCCAGTCTTATTTGCAACAAGCGTTCTGCCTGTTGCTTTGCGCGTCCGCTGGATTGTTTATTGTAGATTGGGTCGCAAGTTAGCATTTGCTGCACTGACTTAATAACTTCCCTGTTCTTTATGACACGCAGTCCATTGCGCGCCAGTCACTTTTCTTTGCTCGTGCAAAGAAAAGTAACCAAAAGACAAAATCTTAGGGAAAGATTTTGGACAGCTTTAGGCTGGTCCGAAGGAAAAGCTACAGGGAAGTAGCTTTCAAACACGCCCGCAAACCTCTAAACGGGAATTTTTAAGCGGGAGTCAAAGCGGCTTGGGCCGCTTAAGGGGCGAGGTTGTACTTTGACAAAAGACTGTCTGCTATCTAGTCTTTTTAACTCATGGATATTTTCAGAAGGAACTGTTATGCCTAGTGTTACCACTGCTCAATTACCCTACAAGCTACCCGCTACGCCTAGACAGCAATTGCAGTATTTGGCTGCTGTTGTGGATATTCCATATTCTTTGCTAGAGAATGGTGGAGATGCAGAAATTCAAGCGCTCTGTTATGCCATGCTGTATCGGCATTTGGACCGATATCAGAAGATTGAGGCTATGGAGCGCATCAGGAAGCTAAATGGCCCTCTTCTGACGAGGGTTATGAATATTGCGCTGCATCCCACCTATGTGAATAAAAAGTGGGGAGTGTGGTCAATGACCACTGAAGAATTGTTAGCAGACAAAAAGTTTCATGAGAGATTTGCCAAATTTGCTTCAATAATTGGCGTGGGCGCCTCGGTAACCAGTGTGTCTGATTTTATTCGGGAACTGAAAAAAAATGGCAAGCTTACCCGCGGCGGAACAGTAACGCTTGTTATCTGGGGAGCCGTTTATCTGAATGACAAAGTGCTAACAAACATTACCGCTGAAGTCGAAAGACGAAGTGTCATCCGAGAGTTAGAGCTGAATTGATGAAGATCATCTTATCCAGATTTTTATTCTCGGTATTTGTTTGTCTGACACTTACTGGTTTTTGGATTTTCTTTGCAGAGGCTTACTCCAAGATGATTCTCTTTATTACCTTACCGTTGGTTATGCTTTTTCTGGTGATTGATTCGTACACTTATGAAAATAAATAGATTTGTAACTTTATTCGTATTGGCTTGCACAATTTTACCGGTTAGATTTGCAGATGCTTCAGACTGTGATGAAAATGTACTTAACAAGTCATCTGTTCAAGGACAGTTCACAATATCTAGCCGAGAAACGATCTGGAACTTGGATGAGATATCTAACGAAGAAATAAAAAAGAGAGGATGGGAATTTAAAAAATCATCTACTTCAAGTATATTTGACTCAGTAATATATAGCTACATAGATGAGAACCTATCTGAAGTCTTTGATATAAAAAAAGAGTCTGTTTTAGAAAGGACAGAATATAAGATCTTTTCTTCAACTCTAACGCTTCGCACTGAAGAGAGTGTAAAACCTAATAACTTCGTTGATGTTACTCTTTTTGGCCCTGTCATTTATAAAGGTAAACTATATTTTTTCAGAGCCTTAAGTACATCAATCCCATCTTACGAAGAAGAAAAAATAATCTCAGCTATTGAGAAAAGAGTTCAGAGTATATTGGAGTGCTTACTTTGAAGCTGAATTTATCCGGCTGGTTTGCTGGGATAATTGCCATACTGCTGCCACTTTACTACATAATTACGAGTGATAATTATGATAGTCACCTGCTATTTTTTACTATTCTAATCTTTTACTTGGGTATTATGCTTAAGCGTACATTGTTTAGGGTAAAAGAATTTAGACAGAAGGTTAGATAGCTGAGGTGACTGGTGTGAACGTAATCGACACTATTCGACGAAAAAACGAAGCGAAACAGATTACCGGGCAGAAATTCACTTTCTCACATCCCGATATCATTTAAATACCGGGAGGAATTCTGCTGTTTACTTGACACGGCTGATTAATGGGTGACCCTTTGATTCCTAGGGGAATAAACAGGCGTATCGACGTTGGCTCGAAGATAACGCTTCACCGTGTTACGCGAGATGCCTAACTGTTTGGCAATCGCACGCTGGGAAAGGCCTTGCTGATGCAAAATCTGAATTTTCATGAGTTCTTCTTTTGTAATCAAAGCGCCCCCGAAAAGGGACCATAGTGAAAAAAGTGGATCAGATTTCAATTGTTGGTAACAGTTAGTTGCACTCACCTTAAATAAGAGGGCAGTATCAGTTTTGATTCACTTGTAGGTTCAGCTCCATCAATGCCTGTTGGTAAAATCGAATCGCCACGCCACTTTGACTCTTGGATAATCTGTTCAATTGAAATTTCCCCGTGAATCAATGCTACGACAATATCAAAGTAACCTTTGAGAATATGCTTAACTTCATGCTGTATTTCATCAGGATGAACGAGTGTTGCATTCTGGTAGTGAGTAATAACAGCTTTTTGCACTTCACCCCAGTCACCATTCAAATCAAAGTACAACACAGGATAATGATAATCCTGAATGGTTGGGACTACATACTTGACGCCATCGTGGCTTGCTTTAACTTGCAAGCCGGCAGGTTTTGCTCCAACACGGTTGTTTGGGCTAATGCAAAGAAGCTGATTGCTAGTGTCATCCTTCTCAACCCAAATTATATCTCTTTGTGTATCACACGGATTGTAATGTTGGAAAAAGTAGTTTTTTGCCCTCATTGAACCAGTTGCAACGGCAACGTAATCATCCAGCTTTTTATGCGGCCGCTGCCCAAATCTTGCATACATTCCAAGAATTCTATTCACATCTGGCTCTGAGTTACATAATTTTACAACTAACGATTCCGCGATGCTTCCAATTAGCCTAGTAGCATCCGCATGGGCATTACCAGTTAATACCTGTTTTAGTTTTAAATTCTCTGAAATATATGATTCTTCGATTAGCACATCCAACAAAGTATTGCCGAATGTGGCTACCTGTAAATCTAGCGATGGCTTTCGCAGATAATCTGACAGGAACTGTGAGTGTTTTACTTCTCCGCCTTCACCTTCAACGATTACCTTGTGTAGTGGTCTAATAAAACCAGACACCAAGTTAGGTGGTAGAATCCAACCATCAAATGAGGTGAATAATGGCAATGGGACGTCGGAGTTTCACTCCGGAATTTAAACGAGATGCAGCGGCATTAGTGGTAGAACAGGGCTATTCGATAATGGAAGCCTGTTCAGCGATGAGCGTGGGTGAGACGGCAATGCGCCGCTGGGTAGCACAGCTACAAGCAGAGCGTCAGGGAATAACACCTGATGCCAAAGCCATGACACCAGAACAACAGCGTATCCAAGAGCTCGAGAAGCGCATTAAACGCCTGGAGCTGGAGAAAGATATCTTAAAAAAGGCTACAGCTCTCTTAATGTCGGACGACTTCAAAAGCATGCGCTGACAGACCAGTTGAGTGAGCAGTATCCAACCGCATTGGTCTGTCAGTTGTTTGACCTGCCCAGGTCGAC
>NZ_PEBU01000027.1:4513-9238 GCF_002887595.1 Bowmanella denitrificans | reverse complement strand
GCGTACAGTTCACGGTTGGCAGCCAGCAGTTCGCGGGTTTTGTTTTCGATGTCGGTGGTAATGGCCAGCATCTGGTCGGTATTGGTACCCACTGCGCCCAGGGCCTGCTTGTTGGCCAGCGACTCATACGCGTCGGCCAGGTTATACACCTGGTCAGCCATATGCTGGGTGGCGGGGCTGGCCTCTTCAGCGCTGCTTAGGTACTCGTAAATGGCCACCCCGGCCAAAAAGGCGATACCGGCCGGGCCACCCAACAGCGCAAGAGCGCTGCGCAGCCCCCTGGCGGCCACGGTCATGGTGCCCATAACGACAGCACCGCGGGTGATCGTGCCATTTAAGGCAATTTGCTGGGCGCGCCACACAGCCAGGCGACCCGCTACTGTGCCACTCACGGTACCCAATGTGGTGGCGCTAATATTCAGGCGGCGCAACAGCAACAACGCGGCCCCGCCGCCTGCCACGGCGAGTATGGCAGCGACCAGGTCCTGCACACCGCTGGCGTCCATATCGTCCAGGCTGACGGCCATGTCGTTTAACAGCTGGGCTATCCAGGCGGTAATACCGGCAGATTTGTCCAGCCTGGCCAGTGCACTGCCTATAGCCGTTTCCAGCTTCTGGCCGGTACTGCTGATATTCAGGGCAATATCAGCAAACTGCTTTTCAATGTCGTCGGCCTGCAGTAGCAGCACATTAAATACGTCCTGGCTGAGCAGGCGGCCGTCCAGCATCATCTGGCGCAACTCGCCCTTGCTTAGGTTCAAACCCTTGGCGATACGGTTGACCACCTCGGGAATGTTTTCGATCAGGCTGTTGTATTCTTCGGCGCGCACAATAGTGCCACTCATGGCCTGGGCCAGTTGGGTCAGGCCGAACTTCATGGCTTCCTGGGTGGAGCCGCTGATAACGCCCAGCTTTTGCACCGTGTCGGTAAATTCGATCATGTCGGCGTTGGTGGCGTTCAGGTCCTGGCGCGATTGGCTGAGGCGCTGAAACAACGCTACCGTGCCCTCGAATGCGGCCCGGTTGTTCTGGGTGGCGTCATATAGCTCACGACTAACCGCTACGTAGTCGCCGGTTTCCAGGGTGGCGGTACGAATACGTTGCTGCAGGGTATTAAAGTCGTCCACCATACGCAGGCCGCGCATGGCTCCAGCGATACCAATAATGCCGCTGGTCATCAGGTGGGCGTGGCGGATCATTGTACCCAGCGCGTCGGTGCTGCCGCGGGTTTGCTGCTCCAGGTGGCGCGCCCCCTGTGCAGCCTGGTCAAAGCCGCTACGGGCTTTGTTGCCCGCCGGGCCGGTGCGCCCCAGGGCGGCATTGGCGGTATCAGCCGCGCGGCCAATGTCCTGGATGTCTTTAATTACCACCCGGCCATCGGTTGTGCTAAATTTGATGCTGATATTGTAATCGGTCATTGCCAATGCTTACGCTACTTGCCGTGCTGTTAATGGTTTACCTGTTTGCTTACCTGGTACTGCCTGCCCTGTGGGACGAAATAATTAAGGCCTGGCGCAACAGTTAAGCGTTTTGTTCGCGCCACACGTCTAATGCCGTGTTGGCCATGGCATCCAGCCCGTCCCATACCCATTCGCGCATTTCATCTGTTAGCCCCTGGTACCATCGCAACTTACTGGCCCGCTGCTCTACGGCTACCGGGTCCAGGTAGGTGGGGCGACCTTCCATACCCGCCCGGTACCAGTATTTGTTTACCTGCATAAACAGGCTCACAATCAGCAGGTTGGCGGGCTGCACGCTGGGCTGGGCGTCGTGCTGCCGGTAGTCCTGTCCTGCGGCGATGACGGCATCAATATCAGCCTGCGTCGCGCCCATTGCCGCCAGCGCCTGGCGTTCTTCCTTTTCCGCCATGCTCGGCGCACGGTCAGCGGCCCCTGCCCACCAGCGGGCTACTTCCTGGAGTTTCCCCGCAGCAGTTCCTTCAGCCCCTTGTTGACTTCGCCCAGGTAGGCCTCGGCCACGGCGTCAGCCACCATTTCTGTTTTAAGCAGCGACATAACGGCGTCGGGGCTGTACACCAGTTCCTGGCCGCCTGTCAGGAACGGAAAGTCATGTTTGGGGTGCTTGCTGAAGCCGATAAAGTACTTGGCCATGCGCTCTCGGGTGAGCTGCTTGGTGCGCTTAATCAGGTCACGTTCCAGGGCGCGTAGCTTTTTGGCATCGTCCGGTTGGTTGGCGTCCAGGTCGGTTTTGGCCTGGTCCATTTCTGTGCGCAGGGCGTCCAAGGCGTCCTGCAGTGCGTCTTGCTCGTCGTCGCTCAGGCGGCGAAAATGGCCAATAAACTTAGCTTCGTGGCGCTCTGTTTCGCCGTGTTCATCGACGTTATTCAGCGGCACGGCCAGGGTAACCGGGGCTTTGAATTCCAGGGTGTTCAGGGCGTTTAATTCGAATTGCATGTGTCTGTCCTGTGTCAGGGGGAGTTACTGGCGGGCACTGTGCCCGCCGCCATTAACGGAACTTGGCCGTGAGTTCGTCGTTACGCGCCACGCCAATACATTCAAATTTGGCCTGCAGGTAACTGACCTTGTTGATAAAGGTGCGGCTAATGCCCACCAGTTGCGCATTAGGGGCTGCTACTTCGAAGATCTTGCCTTCATCCGTAACGTCTTCGCCCAACTGCAATGCCAGTGCACCGTAGGTGAACAGCTCGCTTTCAAAGTCGCGAGTGGCCACGTTTGGCTCTTCAAAGGTAATGTCGAAGGTGACTTTTCTGTCTACGATCATCACCACGCCATTTTCCGGGCTGTATACCACCTCGTTGTTGCCCTTGATCATGACCTCGGCAATATTGGCGGCGTAACCGAATACGTTTTGCACGGTAAAGTTCACCGGGTCAGGTATGTAGGGCTGTTTGTAGGCCGAAAAGTCAGGGGCCAAAAGCGCCGCTTCCCCGGCCTGGGCACTGTATAACGCCCTGGCATTGGGGAACTTCAGCGTGGCCAGGCCGCCTTTTTTAATGCCTATTTCCCAGTCGCTGCGCATACCCAGCAGGTCGCGGCGGTTTAAGCCACGGTAGAACTTACCGGTAACACTGGCCGAGGCCATGGGGTCAACCAGGCTTAAGTCCACCGAGCTGGCCCCTACGTTGACGTTAAAGCCTGCACCGCGCAGTAGCGGGACCAGGGCCGGTGGCACGGTAGCGGTACCAGAAGGTGCCAGGTAGCCTTCCAGGCTGCCCTGCACTACACGGTACTTTTCGAGCTGGCCTTTGGCACCGGGCTTGCCAGCGTCGTAGTTCATTTCCTCGGCCTGCACGTCAATGTCAAAGTTGGCTTTAACGCGCATCGCATTGGCCGCCGCGGTGGGGCTGGCGTCTTCGCCGTAGTTGGTTTCAACTGCGGCCGCCAGCCATTGGTCGCCTTCTAAGATCCTACTCATGAGTGTCTCCGTCTTGTTGCTTCAGGGCGGCTTTACGGGCAGCACGGCGGCGGCGAATAAAGGCGGCCTGGTCGTTATTAGTGTTGGTTTTGGCCGCGGCCAGCGCGGCTTCGTCCTGTTTACTCAGGGGCGCGGCAGTCGGCTCTGACTGAGCGGGTTTGGCGGTCGTTTTAGCCGCCGGTTTGGCGTTACTCATGGCGTTTCCTCAGGTTCGCATTAGTAAAATTTGCAGGGTGGCATGGTGGCAAAGCACTCCGGCTACCAGGGCAGGCTGGTTCTTCAGCAATTGCCAGCCCTGGGCACCTTCGTCCACCGCGTACCAGTCGCCCACACGGGTGTCGCGATTGAACCCTGCCATTAGCACGTCAATGCGGTTGTCAAACTCCACTTGGCTGGCCTGTTCGTCGTTCCAGCCCTGCAGCATGACCAGTTCCCAGGTTTGGTAACGCTCCCAGGTACCGGTGTTTTTACCGCGCAACCAGCGAATAAAGCCGCCACGCAGCGTGTCACCGCTCTTGTACAGGTTGGCCAGCACAGTCTGGTTGCTGGCATAGCGCTCATAGCCGTGCATCTGGCCCATATTCGGCACGGTGTTTAAGCGGGCTAGCAGGTCGTCACGCAGGGTCATGGCTTAGCTTCTCCAGTACTCTGTCGGTGGCGCGTTGCATAATCTGCGCGACCCGGTGTTCATTGGCGGCAAAGGTGTCACGATAGACAAACTGGCCTTCGGTACCTTTGTGTTTGATCTTCCAGGCAATGGCATAGGCGACCTGCTCCGCTTCGCTGCCGTCCAGGCCCAGCACGGTTTCCACCCAGTCCAGTAATGGCGCAATGGGCGGAAAGTGCGGTTTGGTACCCAGCTCTACCGGCACTGCGTAATTCAGCGGGTTACCGACCACCCCGACATAATCCTGACCAACCTGAATAGGGCCAGCAAAGTTGTGGGCGCGGCGGTAAAAACCCGTTGCGCCACCGGGCGAAGCGTCGGCCAGTTCGCGCTGTAGCAACAGGCCTGCTTCGGTAATGGCACGTTTGTGTTCCTGGGCCATTAACGCTTCGGCCGTGCCCCAAAGGTCCGCCAGCTTACCCAGGTTGCTGTCGATGGATGCCAGCATCATTGGTACCTGCGTCGGGGCATATGCAGTCGGGTACGGTCCCAGTTCACTACCGCGGCCGCGGCCTGATCACCGGGGGCACTACTGGGTACCCGGCTTTGGTAGGCACGTAATAAATCACGGCCACGGTTGCGAAAATCACGTGCCTTGCTGCCTGGGTCTACCGCGTCAACGTTCAGGGCATTGGCCCCTTCGTGGCTGTAGTAGGCCGCCA
>NZ_PEBU01000027.1:1514-4413 GCF_002887595.1 Bowmanella denitrificans | reverse complement strand
TGTTTTAAGTGTTCGCGTATGGCCCTTTGCAGGGCCTGGTTGCGCTGTGCGTCGGTTAGCATGGCTTACTTGTGTTTGGCGTAACGGTCCAGCAGTTGCCTGGTGTTGTCGCAGGTGGTCAGGCCTTCGGTGTTGCTAACCATTTGGGTACCGACCCGCGACTGGGAAACTTTGCCCCAGGCGGTGCGTTTGTGCTTCAGGTTTTGTACAAACTTGTGGTGCCACTGGTAGCTGTTCAGGTAAATCTCGGGCCGCCCCATCCAATAGGCGACAAACTCGCCAACATCGGTAGCGTCGAACTCTTTGTTGAGCAGCCCGACCATAGTGGCAATTTGCTCTACCTGATCAGGGTCGGGTTGCCAGTCCGGGGCCATGGCGCTACGTTCAAACTGCTGCATCTGCGTTCTCCTGGGCGGGGTTGTCGTCATCTGTAGCCTGGTACACATCGTCGCTGTCCTGCTTTGCTGTTTGCTGTTTGTGCTCTTGCTGGGCCGCTTCCAGCTCTTTCTTGGCGTCGAAGTCGACACCGAGCTTGGCAGCGGTGAGGCTGATAAAGCGCAGTGCTGTTTCTCTGGTTAGTAACCTGGCGTTGATCAGCGATACCGAAAAGTTGGCCAGCTGCTGCAGGGCACTGGTGAGCTTGCTGGTGTCCTTTGCGGTCATCTCTGGCATGTTAACGGCCATGTCATAGATGGGGTGGTTTAGATCTGGCTCTTTGCCACCGGCTTTGTTCAGTTCGTGCTGGCGCAGCACATAGATGCCAATATCCATTAGGATCTCGCTGACCGTGGTCTGGTCCATGGTCAGCACCTTTTCAAAGGGTTCCATCATGGAATCGCCGGTGGCGCGGTTGACATCACCGCCGCCGCCGAATACATGCTCGGGTATGGTACTGCCGCCCAGGCTGTGGTTGCGTAGCAGCCGGGCCAGTTTTTCGGTGTCTTCCGAGTTCAGCTGTGGGGTAACTGGGTTGATCTTAACCTTCTCGTTGGTGACCTGGGTGGACCCAGGCCGGGGCGGTTGCCGGTACATGGGCAACCAGGTGTTTTTAATAGCGTCCTGGTCGGCCCCTTCCACCTGGAAGTGCCAGACAAAGGCGCGCAGAAAATCGGCCCGCTCGGCTTCGCTGAACAGGAAATTTTCATAGCTGTCCAGGTGATCGGCCGGGGCCAGTAGCTTAGACCGCCCCCTGGCCCGTATGCCGAGCGAATTAATGTGAAAGTAAAATATGTCGCCGTCGGTAAAGTCCTGGCGGATGGTCTGGGTACGCTGGGTAAAACAGTCTTCCGCACCGTTAATGATCACCCGGTATTTGCGGTATTGGCCCTTAGTGTCGCGCTTGGTGATAACGCCGATGGGTTCTTCGGGGTTGTCCGGGTCGTATACAATTTCTGCCACCAGATCAGCCGACAACAACGCTAGGCGCACCGCGCCGGTATGTTCGTTGGTAAAGGCGGGCATAAACAGTTCGCCATCGATAAACAGTTCCCTGGCCCGTTTGGGTAGCTTGCGGCTCATGCGGTTAATGGGGTCTTTCCAGAAGCGGTCCAGCACATCCTGGTATTGTTCATCTGAATGGCTGAGGCTGCAGCCTTCCGCCAGTATGTAGGCCACCGGTATTTCAACAATGCGGTTGGCCAGGAGGTTCGCTTCCCAGAGCTTGTAGGCAACTTTGCGCATGCGCTCCTGGGTCAGCGGTGACAAGTTGCGGGCGCTGTCCTGGGTGATGGGTCGGTAGCCTTCCAGATCAGCGTCGTGGTAGTCGTCGCCAAAGCCGCCTGCGGCTTCGGTTAGGTTAGTTTGTTCCTGCGTGGGTTGTGGGGTTACACCTAACCAGCGTTGCCACCAATTCATACCTGCCTCCAAATATCGCACCGCAACCAGTTGCCTGCGCGCCAGTGCCACGTAAAGTTAAAAGTCGTCACATTACCCAGGTTTGCCGTTGACACGCTTAAAACGCCACTGAGGCGGTCACGCCAGTTCATGTTAACGCCCGCATACGCAGGCGCGGCCGATTGGCCGCTTTGGTGGCCTGGTAAACATCACGGTGGTTGTATTGTTCGGTGGCGTCTGGTGGGGCTGCTGCGGCTGGTTCACCTTCCTGATAAGTAGCAGCCCAGGACAACACACCAGCAATGGCGCTGTCACCGTGGCGCTGCAGACCGTCTTCGCCCTTGTCGCGCTTGTCATCCATGCGCGGCACGCCTTTATCCAGAATCACGCGCCGGTGGTCGGCAATAATGTCTTCTGAAACCGGCAGGTTGAAATGCCGCCCCTCAAAACCGGCTTTGTATTTAGGGAAATGTTCGGCATACCAGGTACGCGTGAACATTACGCAGTCTACCCGGTCCTGACCGTACCGCTGCAGAGCAGCTTCAGCGTGCGATTGACCGTTGCCCCTGGCATCGAACTTGGCATGAAAGAACAGCGGCACATTGTCCAGGATAAAAAACATGATCTCTTGTTGGCAGTCGAAGGGCATATTGCGTAACTCGACTACCAATGGCGTATGCCAAAATGCGTCGCTGACTTTCTGGCGCAACTGGATCACCGACAGATCGCCTGAACGACCAAAGTCCTGACCAAAGACAGTGCGCTGAGCAGGCAGGTTGTCCAGGATAGGTTTAAGTACGTCCTGGCACCACTTGCGAATATCATGCAGGCGGTTGGGGTCAGTCACAAATTGGTCAGGACGATGGATCTTGACCCTGACACATTCTTTGTTCTGCACACGTTCCACCAGAATGCGGCTGATATACACGCCACCACCAGCTGATGGAATGACGTCCAGTTCTTCGGCCGCATCGTCGCCATAGAATTCGTAGGTGTCTTTAATGAACTTGTCTTCAGCCTTCTGCGACCATTCAAGCTTGCGCATTTTGCAGATGCGTTTGAACAA
>NZ_PEBU01000027.1:0-1181 GCF_002887595.1 Bowmanella denitrificans | reverse complement strand
GTGATCCGCCAGCCAGACGCAAAGGTTACACAGTAGGTCACAATGTCTTTGTCTTGATCAACCAGTACCGTGCCATCCAGGTCTATCTCGCCCACGGCGACTTCGTAGGCCCTCGCCCAGTTGGCGGCGTCACGAATGAATTCTTTGGCCATGTCCTGGTTGTAGCCGATGTACCACACATCCATACCACCCGCATCCTTGGTGGCGGCTGCGACTAGTGCGGCCTGTGACGCTACCCCCCAACTCAGGCCGATACGGCGGGATTTTTCAATGACGATAACCTGGGCAGGGTCATTTATAACGTCGACCTGGTAATGCAGTAGCAGCGCTTCTTCTACTGCGTCGGCTACCGGTGCGACTTTTTTGGTGGCGTCGATCACAGTCGCACCCCGGTTATGGCCTCACGTAGCTTGGCAATGGTGTCGGCATCGGCACCGGCTTTCTTAACGGCTTTCTCGGCCTCTTCGGCGGCTCTGGCTTTGGTTTCAGCCACTGCCTGCTCACGGATCTGTTTCTCCAGGGCGGCGTTGTAGTTGGCGCTGCGCTGCAGGCGGGAAATAGACAATACCAGGTCACCCAGGGTTTCCGGGTCGATGGGTTCGCTCTTGCCCATAAAGGCGGTGGTGGTTTTAAATGCGGCCGCCTGCAGCATGCTCATCAGCAGGCGGCCCTGTTCGCCCATTTGCGACAGGTCGAATTTGTCGGCCATGGAGTTGGCCCAAATCTCGGCATCTTTCAACTGCTTGGTGGTTTGCTCCAGCAGCTTGGCTTCACGCCACACGGTGTTGTCGTCAATGCTCTGTACGTCGGTGTCGCCGTGGTAATCGAGCAGCATGTCGTTGACCTGGTCGGCAATTTGCTGACAGGTGAATTTTTGCGACTCCAGCAACTGGTAGAAGGTTTTGCGGATTTGGTCTGGCAGACGCTCGACTTTACGCCCTTTCATATCAGGCACCTGGTGCGGGGCGCTTAACGCCTTCCACCTGGCACTGACCGCGGGCAACATCCATGCCGCGCTGGGTAATTTTGGCGACCAGGGTTTTGTCGCCAATACGTTCTACGTCCAGCAGGCCCTGTTCCTGTAACCACAACATGTGGTTACGTACTTTGTCGCGGCTGATGTTATGGCCGTAGCTTTCCAGAATGTCGTCCAGGATTGAATCGTTGGCTGTGTACCCGGC
>NZ_PEBU01000026.1 GCF_002887595.1 Bowmanella denitrificans | reverse complement strand
GGCAGTTGGCAGTTGGCAGTTGGCAGTTGGCAGTTGGCAGTTGGCAGTTGGCAGTTGGCAGTTGGCAGTTGGCAGTTGGCAGTTCAGTCTGACTCGCCCTCGCGCGCTGTCAACAGATTTCTGCTAACTGCCGACTGATTACTGACCACTTAGCTCTGCCAACTCCAAACGGCAAACTTACTTCGTGACACTCAGCATATATTCCGCCACCGCCAGACGAGTGGTTGCATCCAGATAATCCTGAGGCGGCATTTCGGGGTAGTCATCACGTTTTTTCACCGGCTTGGCAATATAGTCGGCCAGCCCTTGTGGGTTATCCATATACAGGGCCTGAATCACTTGCACGGGTGGGCCGATCATACGCCCGGTGTAGGTATGGCAACCGGCACAGATACCAAGATAGGCCACCTTGCCCACTTCGCTGGGGTCAATTTCACGGGGTGCGACCGGCTCATCCAGCAGGTAAGTCAGAATGTCACCCGTATGGGTAAAGCCGCATTCTGCCCACTTATCCACCCCGACAGTGACATACTGATGGCGATTAATAATGCAACTGTCACGACTGACTCCCACCCGCACGATATCCGGGTTACCGGTTTTAAATTCGGTTAGCATCAGTGCTTTGGCTTCGTCGATGGTGTCGTAGCCGTTGTTGTGCATCAGGTTGTCCAGAATCGCCACTTTATCCGGGGCCGGATCGGATTCCGGGTCGATAGTGGTATTAGGCGCATTATCATGGTCGGTAATAATAATACCGGCGGTTTTGTTGTCGCTGATAATATTACCTTCCACCACCACTTCATCGGCCGCCATAATCAGAATACCAGTACCCGGTGGAATGCCTGCCACCGTACTGCCAGGCGCACCAAAGTTCTTATGGTTGTTACCCACAATAAAGTTGTTGCGGATAATCACGTCATAGGTGGTTTTCACTGGCAGGCCGGGCGTGATAAAGGCCAAGATACCGCCGGTGTTATTGGTGACATAGTTGTTTTCCACTATGGCGTGGCGGCTGTTTTCTATCTCAATACCGGCCACACTCTCAAACACTTGGTTATGAGCCACGTGAATGTTATCGCTCATGCCCACATAGATGGCGGCATCCTCAATACCGGAAATCACGTTGTGGGTCACAATGCCGTTTTTACCCAGTTGCGGGAAAATACCGTAGACGCCGGTATCTACAATAATATTGTTGCGGATCTCAAAGTTGTTGCCGGCCTGCCCCATAATGGCGTTGCCTTTGTACTTAGTGATCAGCAGGTTTTCCACCACAATATCGTTGCCCGAATACAGCACCGCATCATTCAGATGGCCTTTACCGTCTAATGTCGCCCGCCGCCCTTCCTCAATCACACCTGTCAGACGGATATTGTCTTTATCGATATACACCGTCTCGGAATAGTTGCCCGGATACACCAGAATGGTATCCCCGGGTTCGGCGATTTTTACCTTGTCCATAATCAACTGGCCTTCGCGTACCTCATGCACAGTGCCGTTTTGCGCTGAGGTATGTATTGCCCTGACCAGCCCGGTTCGCCCACTGGGCTTATTGTCATTGCCACTGCCGCCGCTGTAGCCAGGGCCGCTGCGACTATCTGTCATTTGCGCCGGGGTGTCGGCGAACCAGTGTCGACCAGCAAAAAATGCCGCGACAATTAACACCACGGCAAAAAGGTTGCCCTTATTCATCGGTATACTCCGCTTGTTGGTTGCGTGTTGGTTGAAAAGCTGTCCTGGGGTTAAGTCCGGACGGCAATTTTTCTGGAATGTTTGGCATCAGGCTTTCATCGGTCAGGGTGCCCAGGAAAGTAACAATGTCGTCAATTTCCTGGTCGCTGAGTTTCGGCTCCCAAATATGCCAATGAATCTGCATTTCCACGCCGGGTGGTACGGCATGGCCGCGGCCTTTGGTATAAAACGCTACGGCATCGCGTAATGACGCAAAAACACCGGAATGCATATAGGGCGCGGTTTTTACGATATTACGCAAGCTGGGCACCTTAAAACCGCCCTTAAGTTTGGGGGCATTAAAGGTCGCTTCAGCACCAATATCCAATGCCAGCCCCTGGGGTTCCGGCGTGCCGATCACGGCAATCTGTTGATTGGTAAAAAGCGGCGGGGTATGGCATTCAGAACAGCGCGCAACAAACGACCGGTAGACATTCATACCGGCAATCTCTTGTTCATTTAACGCCTGATGATGGCCCAGTGCATATCGGTCATAACGGCTGTTTAATGAAATCAGCGAACTCTGAAATGCCGCCAGCGCATGCAACAGATTTTCCAGGCTCAGGGGTTGCGAAGTGTCAGCATAGGCCTGCCCAAATAATCTTTGGTAGTCTGAATTGGCGGTTAAATCTGCCATTAATTGCTGGGGTGTATTGGCCATTTCATCTGCTGCGAATAGCGGCCCTACCGCCTGCGCTTCAAGGCTGTCTGCCCGCGCATCCCAAAACAGCTTCTGCAGAAAACCCACATTCCACAGGCTGGGTGCCGCCCGTTTGGCCACCTGCCCATCAATACCAATACTGCGGGGACGACCATCGGCAAAGCCCAGCTCCGGCTGATGACAACTGGCACAGGACAGCGAGCCATCTTTGGACAACAAGGGATCAAAAAACAGGTAACGGCCTAAATCAATCTGCGCCGGACTGAAGCCATCACGAAAGGTTGGCAACCCTGTCTGGGTGCCTCCCACTCCGCGGTTTTGTAATGAATCGTAGAACTGATAACGATTCACCAGGTAACACTTGCCAGCCCGCAACTCGAAACTGGGGGGGCATTGCTCCGTCAGCTCAATATCTTGCCCAGCCAACACATGGCAGGTCATCAACATCAATAGAATTAGCAACTTATTCATAGAGAACTAATAAACGCCAGCACATCTTCAATTTTGTCATCCGGCAGTACTTTGGCCATCATCGCCATCTGTCTGCCCGCTTTGTCGGCATCTGCATTACCACGCAGGCCTTGTTTAAAGTGCATAAACTGGCGGCGCAGATAATCCATGTCCTGTGCGGCCAGACGCGGTGCTTTAAGAGCAGGATTACCCTGTCCCTGACCACCATGACAAGCGCCGCAGTTATTCTGGTAATAGGCGTTACCGGTTTTCAGATCGCCGGGTAACAGGCGGCGTTCATTTGGTACCGGCATTTTCTCTATATAGGCTGCCAAGGCCTGAATGTCTGAGTCTTGCGGCAATAAGGATTTCGCCATGGCGGCCATTTGCTGGCCCTGAACGTCATCGGCATGCTGCCCCCGGCTACCGTTTTGAAAGTGAAGCAGTTGCCGGGTCAGGTAGTCGGCTGACAAGCCAGCCAATACCGGGCCCTGCATCTGTGTGTTGCCTTGTCCCTTTTCGCCATGGCAGGCGGCGCAAGTTGCATAAACTGCCGAGGGGTCGGCCCAGGCACAAAGGCTGGTAAAAAACACTGCTGGCAACAAAAAACGGCAGACAAAATGCGGCATGAAGAATTCTCATATTTTAGTTGTGACATGCATATTAGTGGAACTATAGTACCAATTAAAACATTTTTTTAACTTTGATCTGGTATCTGTTTACATCCATCCTTAAACTGGTTGGGCCAGATATGTCATTCGACAGTAGTGAAGAATTGCTATTCTCGCGCTGTCTATAAAAACGGGTGCAAGCCCGACAATAAACATCAGCAGCAATGATTTGGGGTACACAATGAAGCATCTGACCCAGCGCCCGACACTGATTGCCAGTGCCGTTGCCAGCATTCTCACCTGCACTGCGGTATACGCACAGGAAGACAACACAGATAAAGAAACCATCGGCATCGAAGTGTTGGAGGTAACCGCTCAGAAGCGGGTAGAAAACATCCAGCAGGTGCCTATTGCCATCAGTGCATTCTCAGCACAGAACCTGCGCAAAATCGGCGCAAACAACATAAACGATCTGGGTAACCTGACACCGGGTTTTGAAACTAACGTCACTTCACCTACTCAGCCTAAGTTTGATATACGCGGGATTAAAACCAATGACTTTGGTATTGGTGCCGATCCGGCCGTGGGTATTTATGTGGATGATGTGTATGCCGGTCGAAGTGGTTCGGCGCTGATGAATTTCAACGACGTTGAGCGGGTGGAGGTGTTAAAAGGCCCACAAGGCACCCTGTTTGGCCGTAATACCGCCGCTGGCGCTGTGCGCATCATTAATAAGAAACCCATAGATATTACCGAGGGTAATTACCGACTGACGCTGGGCAGCCATGATAAGAAACAGTTTGAAGGCGTATATAACCTGCCCCTGAGCGACGAATTGTATTTTCGCGGCAGCATGAATCTGAGCGATCGCGACGGCTATGTGGATGCTATCCAGTATCCCGACCCACGGGTGAATAACGGCGAAGGGGAAGCCAGAAAGGTTAAGTTAGGCGCTGAGAATGTACTATCAGGCCGGGCAGCCCTGCGCTGGCTTCCCAGTGACAGCCTGGAGGTTATCTGGCGCGCGGATTTTGACGAACTGGACAGCGATGCCAGGCCGGTCTATTCAGCCAATAGCAGCTATTACAAGCAACAGGCTGATGGCGGTCTGAATCCATTTGGTACCTACGAAACCGATATGCAATCGGTGGAAAGCCGCAATCTGTTTGGCACCTCGCTGGAAATCAATAAGGAATTGGAAGTGGGTACTCTGACTTCCATTACTGCCTACAGACGCTTCAATACCGAAAACCACACCGATGACGATGGCAGTGCTGAAACCCGCGGATTCTTTGCCTCCAACAACAGGGAAGACCAGACCTACTTCAGCCAGGAGATACGCCTGACCGGTATCACCGAAGGCGGTATGAAATGGACAGTAGGGGCAACTTACGCCAATGAAGATATTCATCAGATCACCGATGCGGAGTTTATGATGGAATCGCTGGACAGCTTTGCCATTAATGAACAGCTCAAGGCCCTTGGCCTGCCACCAACAGGCGCTGTGCAACTGGGCGTGCCCGGCATTATGGATATGCCGGTAGGTACAGGTCTGTCAGGTTTCCTGCAAAGCTTACTGCCCAACGAGTTGGCTTATCTTTCACAACTTTCCGGCGTATCCAGCGAAGAACTGGCGTGGCGAATCGCCCGCGACAATCTGGGTAAACCCTGGACGGAAACCACAGAAAACTTTGGTGATTACACTTCCTATGCAGCCTTCTTTGACGTGACTTACCCGGTTACCGATAAGCTGGATCTGACGGTTGGATTACGTTACACCAAGGACAAAAAAGACTTCGGCATTCTGTCCCGCTATCAGAATGAAGTCACCATCCCCTTGCCTGGTGTACCAGCCATGCCATTCGGGCTGGCGTTTGGCACGGAGTATTTTCTGCGCGACGCCAATGGTGAAGCGATACTGGACGCCGATGGCAATTACCAGCCATTTGAACAGACTAACAGCTGGACCAAACTTACCCCCAGGGTAGTGCTGGATTATCAGTGGACAGACAACCTGATGACCTATATTACCGCCGCCAGTGGCTTTAAGGCAGGCGGTTTTAACAGTCTTGGCGCTGCCCCGCCTTTTGATCAGGAAGAAGTGGATAATATTGAAGTGGGGATGAAATCCACTTTGTTCGACAATCGCCTGAAGCTGAACTTGTCTGCGTATGATTATGACTACACCAACCTGCAGATCCTGCGTCTGACCGGTTCAACCGGCAATATACCGGTGTATAACGTGCGAAACGTTGACGCGGCAGGTAAAGGTTTTGAAGTGGAGTCGGAATGGGCCGCCACTGATAATCTGGTGCTTAATTTTAACTATGCCTATCTGGACAGCGAATACACTAAGTATTCACTATTTGTGGGGGAAACCGCCGCTGATGATCTAACCGGCAGCCCACTGGCCGGGGTCCCGAAAAACCGCTGGTATTTAGGTGCAGACTACTTTATTCCTGCTGACAATGGCGAATGGATGCTGCATATGGATATTACCTCGGTGGACGAGCGTGCCACCGCCAGTGACGTTAACTCGGTGCGTTTGTTGCCGGTAGATCCGGGTAAGGTGCCGGGTCTGACCTCGGAAAATCGGGTGGAAGGATACGATCTTATCAATGCCCGGGTCAGCTATCGCAGTGACGATGACTGGCAACTGTCATTGTTTGTGCGCAACCTGGCCGATGAGGAATACCTGTTATCCGGTTTTGGCGGACAAGGGGAAAATACCGGCTCAGCCAACCTCAGTCCTGGCCTGCCGAGAATGTGGGGCGTGGAATTTAGCCAGTCTTTCTAATTCATATGAGCGAGCAAAGGGCGCCATGGCGCCCTTTTGTCGTTATACTGAATTTTATTTAAACAATTAATCGTACAAACTGAACAGCCTCTGTATTGGCAAGTATATGACGTTGATAAGTAAAAATATTCTGACAACCAGTGTTGCATGTTTGCTGTGGCTTGCGATGCCCGCCGGGGCTGAACAATTGGATTTTCAACGGCAGGACAATGCAGACAAGATACAGCTAAGCTATCGTTGGACAGACTTTCAGAATCAAGAACAGTCATTATCTTTCGAGTTGGACAAGCAGGTTATCCATCAGCAATTTCAGAAGCTGAAAAGCTATCAGCCCCATATCGCGCAGCGCTCAGTAATGCTTGCCATGCAAAAAGCGGCCAGAGACATAGACCCTAAGCAAGCGCGAATCGCCATTCGCAAAGTCGGCCAGGAGTTGCAATACCAGGTGCGGGCAAGCAATCCGGAGTTGATTAGCGAATGGCAGTCAAGACTATTTAATCTTGAACGTCAGGCCTTTGATGACTACCTGGCCAGTAACTATTATGCCCGCTATGCAGATTACCTCGGGCAGCAAGGGGTTAAGCCGGATCATATTCGCTATGCCAATGAAAGTATTGTCACTCTGCTGCCGGCCGCTAACGCCATCTATGCCAAGCTGATGGACGACAGTCAACCCCGCGCTTATGTGAACATTCTATTGAGTTGGATCCAGGCCATTCCCTACGATACCCTGGAAAGCCGCTTGACCTCGAATGGCTCGGGATTCTTGCCTCCAGCGTCAGTCCTAATCAATAACCATGGTGACTGTGACAGCAAAACAACATTGGCAGTTTCACTGCTGCGCTCAATGCTACCCAATATGAGTATGGTTATTCTTTATCTACCTGGGCACGCACTGATGGGAGTAAAACTGTCGCACCGGGAAAAAGATGCCACTGTTACTATTGAAGGAAGCGATTACCTGCTGGTAGAACCGACTGGACCGGCACCTTATCAGGTGGGTGAAGCCTCGCCCACTAGCCTGGCTGCCATTGCCGGCAATATGTTTACCTATGAAAAGGTTACAGGCATTCCTCAGGCGGCATCAGGCGAATAGATACCACTGCTCACTCTGTTTCTCCCCTGCTGTTTGGCTTCATACAGAAACTTATCGGCCTCTTCCATTAATTGCGTACGCTCCATCCCTATCTGTACCTGACAACTGGCCAATCCGGCACTGATCGTAACGACTTGCGCACAACTGGAATATTTATGTTCAATGGCCTGGCTTTCTACCGCCTGGCGTAAACGCTCACTCACCACGCAGGCTTCTTCCAGCTCAGTGTCTGGCAGCAGCACAACAAACTCTTCTCCGCCATAACGGGCCACCAGATCGCCTGAGCGTTTGGCTGTACTGGCCAGAGTCTGTGCCACCCGTTGCAAACAAATGTCACCGGCGCCATGGCCATAATTGTCGTTGTACTGTTTAAAAGAGTCTATATCAATCATGCACAGACTTAAGGGCAAACCGGAGCGCTGCGCGCGGCGCCATTCCACCTCATAATGTTGCTCAAAATTACGCCGGTTTGGAATCTCGGTCAGCCCGTCCAGACTAACAAGCTTTTCCAGTAAGTCGGTTTTTTTCTTTAACTGCATCTGGTTTCTGACCCTGGCTTTCACCAGGGCCAGATTATAGGGTTTGGTGATATAGTCAGCCGCGCCTGCTTCCAGACCTTTAACTTCGTCCGCCTCAGAATCCATCGAGGTAGAAAAAATCACCGGTATATTGACTGTACGCGAGTCCTGCTTTAACGCCCGGCAGGTTTGATAACCGTCCATACCCTGCATAATAATATCCAGTAAGATCAGGTCAGGTTGCTGCAGAATCGCTATTTGCAGAGCCTGCTCGGCATTGGATGCCACTAACACCTGATAGTCCCCGGTCAGGGCCTGACCAAGGATTTTCAGATTAATTGGCTGGTCGTCCACGACCAGCACTTTTTGTTTTTGGTTATCCCGATAAGGGCTCAAACTGCTTACCTTTGTTATAAATGCTCTTCAGCAAATTCGGCCAGACGGCTACGAACCACACCGTCGAGATTAATAGTAGCGCTCCCGGCAAAATTCTTAAATTTTTCCACTAAATAAGTCAAACCAGAGGTCACCGGCGACAGATAGTTAGAATCTATTTGCGCCAGGTTACCACTACAAATCAGCTTGGTTCCCTCACCACAACGGGTGATGATGGTTTTCAGCTGTGACGCGGTTAAGTTCTGGCTTTCATCCAGAATCACGATGGAATTCTGAATGCTGCGTCCACGCATAAAGTTGACCGATTTAAACTGGATATTGGCTTTTTCCATAATGTAACTCATGGAGCCTTTGACGTTTTCGTCATGTTTATGCAGCACTTCCAATGAATCGGTAATAGCGGCCAGCCAGGGGGCCATTTTCTCCTCTTCAGTCCCCGGCAGAAAACCGATGGATTCAGCAATTTCCGGCGTATTACGGGTAACGATAATTTTATCGTACATCTTACGCTCAACCACCATCTCCAGCGCAGCAGCCAGGGCCAGCAAGGTCTTACCGCAGCCAGCCGGGCCGGTCAGAATAATCAGGTCGATATGCGGGTCCAGCAAGGCGTGTAAGGCCATGGCCTGACCAATATTCTTTGGATGAATACCCCATGCCTTGCGTGACATCAGTCGTTCATAGCCGAGATCCAGAATTTCCAGCTTGGATTCCGATACATTTTCCACAATGCCGGCAAAAGATTTACTGTCGTCGATCAAAAATTCATTGATATAAGCCTCTGGAAAGACTTTGCGTTCAACCACATGCAGGGTTTCACGCCCTTCCGAGCGACTTTCTACGGTCTTCACCTTGTCCCAGAAGTCGCCTTCAAACTTGTGGTAACCCTTGCTCAGATACTTAATATCACTAACCAACTGGTCGGTACGATAGTCTTCCACATGGGCCAGGCCAGCACCTTTGGCTTTCAGGCGCATATTGATGTCTTTGGTAACCAATACCACCTGACGAGGAGTAGCGCGCTGCTGAATATGCAGTGCCGCATTAATGATGCGGTTGTCGTTTTCGTTGCTGGTAAATACCTGCTGGGATTTGGGCATTCCCACATCAGCGAAAATGGACAAGCGCCCCGTAGGTGCGGCTTCGCCAGAACCCAGACCTTTCAGCGACACGCCGGCGGTCAATTGATCGGGAGTCGCCTCATGCAACACATCTTCCATGGCGCGGATAGAAATACGCGCATCGCGGGACACATCTTTTTTACTGTCTTTGATGTAATCCAGCTCCTCCAGCACCGTCATAGGTACTACTACGTCGTGTTCTTTGAAGGACAGGAAGGCAAAAGGTTCGTGAAGAAGGATATTGGTATCGAGGACGTAAATTTTGCTGTTGGCAGGTTTGGTTCTTACCATTCGCATCTCCGGCTGGTTATTCCCACCCTGGGCCATCCGCTGACTGGCAGGGTGTGGTTTTAGCCCATAGCCGCTGGATGCCAGCCATGGACCGCGCATTCCCCGTGCAGACCAGCAATTGAGTTCACTGGCCTGACAACCTCACAATAGAACACTTTTCCCGCCGAATCACCTATTTTTAGACAAGGGCGGCTGCAGCGGGATTATTTGCTCACAAATTGCACAGCAACATCGTATTTGCATAAAATCCATGGCCAACGCGAATTGCCCCAGAGGGGATTCTCACATAAGATCCCGCGCCGCAATTTTTGTCATCAGGAGCCTTCATGTCATTTGCCTTAGGTCAACGCTGGATCAGTAATACCGAAACCGAATTGGGACTGGGTACAGTCGTTGATGCCCAGGGCCGTACCCTGACGATGCTGTTTCCCGCCACCGGGGAAAGCCGCACTTACACCAGGGATAACGCACCATTGACCCGTATCGAATTTGTTCAGGGCGACAAGGTCAAAAGTCATGAAGGCTGGCAATTGCAGGTAGAAGAGGTTACAGAACAAAATGGTCAGCTCACCTATACAGGCAAGCGACTGGACAGCGGTCAGTTGGTGGAACTGAAAGAAACCTTCATAGATCATCACTACCAGTTGGACAAACCTGACCAGCGCCTGTACAGCGGCAATTTTAACGATCCACGCTGGTTCGACTTGCGTCTGGTCTGTCTTAACCACCAACATCAGCATCAAACCTCGCCACTGCTGGGTATGACCGGCGCAAGGGTAGACCTGATCCCCCATCAGTTGCATATCGCCCAGTCCGTGGCTGGTCGCTTTGCCCCAAGAGTTTTACTGGCCGATGAAGTAGGCCTGGGCAAAACCATTGAGGCGGCATTGATTATTCATCAGCAAATGCTGACGGGTCGCGCTGCAAGGGTATTGATTGTGGTGCCGTCGAGCCTGGTGCACCAATGGCTGGTAGAAATGCTGCGTCGGGTGAATCTGGCCTTTGCCATTTTTGATGAGGAGCGTTGTCAGTCCCTGGCCGAAGAAGGCGGTAACCCCTTTGAATCAGAACAATTGGTATTGTGCAGCCTGGATTTTCTGACCCGCCATCCGCAGTACCACGAACTGGCCGTTGAGGCCCCCTGGGATCTGTTAGTAGTCGACGAAGCCCACCATTTGCAATGGTCGGAGCAGCAGGCCTCAGAAGAATATCGGGTGATTGAAGCGCTGGCCGCTCAGACAAAAGGGGTACTGCTGCTGACCGCCACCCCAGACCAACTTGGCCATGAAAGTCACTTTGCCCGCTTGCGTTTGCTCGACCCGGCCAGATTCCATGATTATCAAAGCTTTCTGGCTGAAGAACAGCAATATGCAGCGCTGGCCGATGCCATTGCGCCACTGGTGGAAGGACAACAACTGAGCGATGCTCAGATTCAGGCCATAGCAGCATTTGCACCGGAAGAGAAAGCGAGCCTGGCGAATATCAATAGCGCCACAGAACAACAAAAACAAAAGCTATTGGCCCATTTAATTGACCGCCATGGTACTGGTCGTCTGTTATTCAGAAACAGTCGCGCCGGTATTCAGGGTTTCCCCAAGCGCCAGTTGCTGCCTCATGCATTGCCATTACCACAGCGCTATCAACAGTTGTTCGACGACGCTGAACTGAAACTGGAGTTTCGTCTGACGCCGGAACGCCACCCATTACTGCAAGGCACCTGGACCGAACTGGACCCCAGGGTTAACTGGTTTATTGAACTGCTGCAAAACCTTAAAGGCGAGAAAGTGCTGACCATCTGCGCCAGCGCAGTTACCGCCATGCAACTGGCCGAAGCCCTGCGCGTTAAAGCCGGGATCCGTGCCGGCGTCTTCCATGAAGGCTTGAGTATTGTTGAACGTGACCGGGTGGCTAATTATTTTGCCCAGTCTGAGGAAGGCGCTCAGGTGCTGATCTGCAGTGAAATAGGCAGTGAAGGACGTAACTTCCAGTTCGCCAACCAGCTGGTGCTATTTGATTTGCCATTGGTGCCGGATTTGCTGGAACAGCGTATTGGCCGCCTGGATCGCATCGGCCAGAAGCGCGATATCCATATTCATGTTCCTTATTTCAGCGGCAGTGCTCAGCAATTACTGATGAACTGGTATCACCAGGGGCTGAATGCCTTTGAGCATACCTGCCCTACTGGTACTGCGGTGTTCGAGCAGCTTAAAGACCAACTGCTTGGCTGCCTGCATACTCAGCAAGAAGATGAAGTGGATAATCTGCTCAGCACCACATTAAGCCTGCATCAGCAACTCAAGCAAAAGCTTGAGCAGGGCCGCGATAAATTACTGGAGCTGAATTCCTCCGGCCGCGGCCGGGTTGAGTCACTGGTGCAAGCCATTGCCGATTTGGATGACAGCCCGCAATTGGAAAGCTTTCTGACCCGCTTGTTTGATGCCATTGGTATTGCCCAGGAAGAAAAGGATGACTATTGCTACATCCTGCGGCCTGGCGAGTCCATGATCAGCCAGTTACCCGGCCTGGATGAAGAAGGTATGACCATCACCTACGAGCGCGGTATTGCCCTGGCCCGTGAAGATGTGCGTTTTATCAGCGCCGATCATCCTATGGTACAACACGCCCTGGATATGATTCTGACCGATACTATTGGTATGAGCAGTGTCGCCCTATGCCAGGACAAAGCCCTGCCAAACGGCAGCTACTGGGTGGAATGTTTGTTCGTGCTCAGCGCCAGCGCGCCACGCGCCCTGCAGTTGCATCGCTATTTGCCCCCTACGCCTATCCGCCTGTGTGTGGATGCCACGGGTAAACTGTGCGATCAGCAGTTTGTGAATCTGGAACGTTTGAAGGGTAAGATGGGCCGACAACTGGTCGACGCCCTCAAAGCACAGATTGCCACAGCCGTGGAACAGGCCGGTGCTCAGGCGGCAAAACAGGCCATCGCGATTAACCAGCAGGCCACTGAATCCATGCAGGGACTGCTTGGCGATGAGCTCAATCGCCTGCAAACCCTTAAGGCACTCAATCCTTCTGTGCGTGAAGAAGAACTGGTCCATATCAGCGAGCAAATAACAGCGCTGAAGCAAGCCATGGGGCAGGCGGAAATACGCCTCGAAGCCATCCGCTTGGTGGTGAACAGCCACTGATGGCGTTACTGGATTATTCGCCCCCCTTAAGTCCCTATCTGAACATTTTGTACCGGGACGATGACCTGCTGGCGCTGGACAAGCCCAGCGGGTTGCTTTCCGTGCCTGGCAAGGCGGCCGAGCATAAAGACAGCCTGCAATTGCGTGTGCAGCGGGTGTTCCCCACTGCCACTGTGGTACATCGGCTGGATATGGCCACTTCCGGCATTATGTTGTTTGCGTTAAATGCACATAGCCACAAGCATATTTCCCTGCAATTTGAACGTCGCCAAACCCAAAAGGCCTACCTGGCCAGGGTTTACGGCGTTCCAGGCGCCCAGTCAGGAGAAATTGATCTGCCGCTGATTTGTGACTGGCCTAACCGCCCCAGGCAAATGGTGGATTTTGTCCGTGGCAAGCATGCATTGACCCGCTGGACGTTATTACAGGCCCTGGTCGATCACAGTGTTATACGCCTGGAGCCGGTAACAGGCCGTTCGCATCAGTTACGTGTGCATATGCTCAGTCTCGGCCACCCTATTCTGGGCGACAGGCTATATGCAAAAGGCCAGGCCTTACAGATGGCAGAACGTTTACAGCTGCATGCCGCTGAGCTACAGATTAGCCACCCGCAAAGCGGCCAGACACTGCACTTTGTCAGCCCCTGCCCATTTTAAAGTTTACCGCCGAGGCTCCGATAAAGAGGCTGAGCCTCAGATGGATATGCCATGAAGTTATTTTTTGCCCTGCTCTTGCTTTCCCCGGCCATATTGGCCCAGCAACTGGATCCCCAGGCTATGCGCAGCGAGGATATCCAGCAGGCATTGTCGCCTCACCAGTATCAGACCCTGCTGGCCGGTGAAAAAGACTTTACCGTGGTGATACAGGACAGCACCACGGTCAACACCCGTGGGGTGGCCATTCTGGTCAATGACTTTAGTCTGGGGCATATGGGGTCGCAGTCACTGGCTCCCTTAACCGGCTATTTAAATGATACCGGCTGGGTTACCGTATTAATGAGTGCTCCTGACACTGAGCTGTTTGGCGCAGAGCCGGCATCACCTGTCGCCTCGCCATCAACAGAGTCCAATCCCGAATCTCAAACCGATGCTGATGCAGAGCAAACCGCACCGCCTGCCACTGAGCAAGGCCAGCAATCAACGCCAGTCAAGCCCAATCAGTATCAATCAGCTATCAGTCAAGGCAGCTTTGATAATCAGGAACTGGCGCTACGTCAGCAGATGACGGCGGTAGTGCCCGTCGCCCAACGATATCCTGGTTTTTTCCTGGTTATCAGCCAGGGCACCAGCGCCGCCTGGCTAACGAAACTGTATGCTGAAGACAAGCTGGGTCCACCGGATGCTTTAATCAGCATTGCACCATTCTGGCCTGACAGCCAATGGAACCATCAGCTCAGCCAGTATGTGGGCGAGTTACCCAGCCCATTGCTGGATATTTACAATCAATGGGACAATGAGTGGACCCGGCAAAGCCGCAAGCAGCGAATGGTGGCAGCGCAAAAAGCCCTGAAACTGCACTATCGCCAGAGAGAAATCGTTGGTCAGCCTTTATCAACCAATCAAAGCGCTTACTTGGCCAAGGAAATACAGGGTTGGTTAACCCAAATGGGGTGGTGACACCTTAACGCTAATGGACATAGTCTGTACGACCCTGCCTTTGCTTACATCAGTGCTTGTTAGCCGCTTTGTGTTTATCACCACGAAAAAACGAAAACTCCCTCGCAGCGCCGCTGAGTTCGCTAAGAGCAAGCCCTGAAACTTCTGTGAAACCTCCGTGCTCTCTGTGCCTCTGTGGTGACCATCTGTCTGCGCAGAAGTATAAAAAACCACAGAGGCACAGAGAACACCGAGTGGTTGAAGGTATTGTTATTGCGGGCTTTTCTTGGCGCTTCAGCATCACAGCGAGATCGCTCGCAATACTGGTTCCAGAGTCAAATCAATCGTTCCAAGCGATTCTGTAAATCCCAACTATACTGGGGTTTAAAGCAACTCCGGGTGATACCAGTGACAGTACAGGGTTTTATCAATCGTAAGGCAAAGCAGTTGGCCTTCTTTGTGAGGGCCTTTTGGGACAGACGTATTCCCTACCGGGAAGTGGATCTTTACTTCTGGGACACCATGGAGGAATGGCATCAGGTGCAAGATCGCAACAACCAACCTTTCAGTGCCAAAGAACGGGTTTTTTGGCACTTATTGCATCAGTTACATTTCTGGTCAGAGCAAAAACTACTGGAAGATCCATTTCTACGCAGCGAATTGCAGACTTGTCTGGATTATCTGGAAGGGGATGGCCAGTATCCGCTGGATTGCGTCGGGGTACGTCCCTGAACTGACAGTTGGCAGTTGGCAGTTGGTGATGCCGCGCGCGAAAATTCGCGCTAAAGCGCGAGATAATTGAGAAAAGTGCGCGTTGCAAATAGTGAAAACATA
>NZ_PEBU01000025.1 GCF_002887595.1 Bowmanella denitrificans | reverse complement strand
GTTTTACCGTGGTCAACGTGGCCGATAGTGCCTACGTTTACGTGCGGTTTCGTACGTTCAAACTTTTCTTTTGCCATTTTACTAAGTTCCTAAGTTAAAAGTCCGGCCCCCTGCTTGGGACAGATTACCGGACCAGACCTTCATTAAGATTTTCTAGTTTCAATAATTGCATTGGCCACATTACTTGGGGCTTCAGCATAATTAAAGAATTCCATGGAATAGGATGCTCGGCCCTGGGTTGCGCTCCGCAGGTCGGTGGCATAACCAAACATTTCGGACAGTGGCACTTTTGCACGCACTATCTTAATTCCGGCTATACCGTCTTCCATACCTTCGATGATACCGCGACGACGGTTCAGGTCGCCGACCACATCACCCATCCAATCCTCAGGCGTCGTGACTTCCACTTTCATCAGCGGCTCAAGCAACACAGGGTTCGCTTGGGCAGCACCTTTCTTGAAGCCCATCGAGCCTGCGATCTTAAACGCCATTTCAGAAGAGTCAACATCGTGATAGGAACCATCGAAGAGAGTTACCTTCACGTCGAGCATGGGATAGCCAGCCAGCACACCATTTTGCATCTGCTCCTGGATCCCTTTGTCAACAGCCGGGATGTATTCCTTAGGAATAACACCACCCACAATGGCGTTAACAAACTCGTAGCCCGCCCCTTCTTCCTGAGGTTCGATCTTCAGCCATACATGACCAAACTGACCGCGACCACCAGATTGACGGACGAACTTGCCTTCCACTTCCACTGCCTTACGCAGTGTTTCACGGTAAGCAACCTGGGGCTTGCCCACGCTGCACTCCACTTTGAACTCGCGCTTCATGCGATCAACTATGATATCCAGGTGCAGTTCACCCATACCGGAAATAATAGTCTGACCTGATTCTTCATCCGTTTTGACCCGGAAGGAAGGATCTTCTGCAGCCAGCTTGCTCAACGCGATGCCCATCTTTTCCTGATCAGCAACAGACCTGGGTTCCACAGCAACCGCAATAACCGGCTCAGGGAAGTCCATCTTCTCAAGAATAATGATGTTGTTCGGGTCACATAATGTGTCCCCGGTGGTGACATCTTTCAGCCCAATGGCAGCGGCGATATCGCCGGCACGCACTTCTTTGATCTCTTCGCGGCTGTTGGCGTGCATCTGCACGATGCGGCCAAAACGTTCACGTTTGGCTTTTACCGAGTTATATACGGTGTCGCCTGAATTCACCACGCCGGAATAGCAGCGGAAGAATGTCAGGGTACCGACAAAGGGGTCCGTGGCAATTTTAAATGCCAGGGCAGAAAACGGCTCGTTGTCGTCAGCGTGTCGTTCAGCCAAAGACTCATCTGCATCATCCAGATGGCCTTTAATAGCTGGTACATCTACCGGCGCGGGCAGAAAATCAATCACCGCATCCAGCACAGCCTGTACACCTTTATTCTTAAAGGCAGAACCACAGGTAGCCAGTACGATTTCATTGTTCAGCGTACGGGTACGCAAACCTTGTTTGATTTCCTCTTCCGACAGTTCACCGCCTTCCAGATACTTTTCCATCAGCTCTTCAGAGCCTTCGGCGGCAGCTTCGACCATTTCCATACGGAACTGCTCGGCCTGGGCCTGCAACTCTGCCGGGATATCCTCATAGGTGAAAGTCATGCCCTGGTCCGCTTCGTTCCAGTTAATCGCCTTCATCTTGAGCAGATCGATAACGCCTTTGAAGTTCTCTTCAGCACCGATGTTAAGTTGGATAGGCACACAGGTAGCGCCCAGGCGATTGCGGATCTGTTTGACCACGCGCCCGAAGTCGGCACCGGCCCGGTCCATCTTATTGACGAACACCAGACGCGGTACACGATACTTGTCAGCCTGACGCCAAACTGTTTCGGATTGAGGCTCCACGCCGGACGAACCGCAGAACACCACCACAGCGCCATCAAGCACGCGCAAGGAACGTTCAACTTCGATAGTGAAGTCAACGTGTCCCGGCGTATCAATAATGTTGACGCGGTGCTGTTCAAATTGCTGGTTCATACCGGACCAGAAACAGGTGGTGGCAGCAGAGGTGATAGTGATACCACGCTCCTGCTCTTGTTCCATCCAGTCCATGGTGGCTGCGCCATCATGGACCTCACCGATTTTATGCGATAAACCAGTATAGAAGAGTACGCGCTCGGTAGTGGTAGTTTTCCCCGCATCCACGTGAGCACAGATACCGATATTACGGTAGCGCTCAATTGGTGTCTTACGAGCCATAGCTTCCTCTCTCGATTACCAGCGGTAGTGAGCAAACGCCTTGTTGGCATCAGCCATACGGTGCACGTCTTCACGCTTCTTAACCGCAGAGCCTTTATTCTCACTGGCATCCAGCATTTCAGCGGCCAGACGCTGAGCCATGGATTTCTCACCACGCTTACGGGCAGCTTCCACTAACCAACGCATGCCCAGGGCATTACGGCGGACAGGACGCACTTCTACAGGCACCTGATAGGTAGAACCACCAACACGGCGGGATTTAACTTCCACAGACGGACGGATATTATCCAGGGCGTCCTCGAACACATCCAGGTGTGCTTTGCCGGTTTTCTCGGCAACGATGTCGAGTGCACCGTATACGATTTTTTCAGCAGTAGATTTTTTGCCGTCCAGCATGACAACGTTCATGAACTTGGCAAGCAATTGTGATCCGAACTTAGGATCAGGTAGGATTTTACGTTGACCTACGACTCTTCTTCTAGGCATCTTCTTTCTCCGTTGAATTCAGGGATTACCCAAAACTCTCAATTAAAACTTTAGTTTGGCCTTACTAAACGGAGAACCGTTAGGACTTGGGCCTTTTCGCGCCGTACTTAGAACGGGCTTGCTTACGAGCGTTAACACCGGCGCAGTCCAAAGTACCGCGAACAGTGTGGTAACGAACACCTGGCAGGTCTTTAACACGACCACCACGGATCAGTACAACGCTGTGCTCTTGCAGGTTGTGACCTTCGCCACCAATGTATGAACTGACTTCGAAACCGTTAGTCAGACGAACACGGCATACTTTACGCAATGCAGAGTTCGGTTTCTTTGGAGTGGTGGTATATACGCGAGTACATACGCCACGTCTCTGGGGGCAAGCTTGCAGCGCAGGTACATTGCTTTTTTCAGCGACCTTCGCGCGGGGCTTACGCACCAACTGGTTAACTGTTGCCATTAACTAGCTCCTGATAAAAATAACTACTACTGAAAAATCGAAAACGATTGCTGATCCTTCAGCTTAGCTGATGAATAGCTATCGTGTTGCTGCATTTGGCCGTCCTGCCGCTGCAGCTTATTCACATCCGTGCAAATAAAAAAACCGCAACCCTGAAAAAGGGTCGCGGAATTCTATAGACCAAAGATTAACCTGTCAACCCAAGCCTGCCTTACGGCAGGCCCTGGCAAAGGGTTTAATCTTCGGATTCGTCATCACCGACTTCGGCATTGAGTGCCTCAGACAGCGCCTGTTCAGCCTGCGCCGCAGATACAGACGGATCTTCCATCATCATGGACTCCAGTCTTCTGCGCTGACGTTTCTGATGGTAGGCAAAACCGGTACCAGCAGGGATCAGTCGGCCAACGATAACGTTTTCTTTCAAGCCGCGCAGATCGTCTTCCTTGCCCTGTACAGCCGCTTCGGTCAGTACGCGGGTAGTTTCCTGGAACGAGGCCGCAGAAATAAACGACTCGGTAGACAAGGACGCCTTAGTGATACCCAGTAACTGGGTTTCATACTGAGCCGGGATCTTGCCCTGTTTTTCCAACTGACGGTTAGCGATCTTAACGTGCGATACTTCTACCTGCTCGCCTTCCAGGAACTTGCTGTCACCTGGGTGGGTGATCAAACATTTACGCAGCATCTGACGAATAACCACTTCGATGTGCTTGTCGTTGATCTTTACACCCTGCAGACGGTAAACGTCCTGTACTTCGTTAACGATATAGTTGGATACCGCACTGATACCACGCAGACGCAAAATGTCATGAGGTGATTCTGGACCGTCGGAGATCACTTCACCGCGTTCCACTTTTTCACCTTCAAACACGTTCAGCTGACGCCACTTAGGAATCATCTCTTCATAAGCTTCGCCTTGTTCAGGCACAATCACCAGGCGCTTCTTACCTTTGGTTTCCTTACCAAAGTTAATGGTACCGGAAACCTCGGCCAGAATAGCTGGCTCTTTGGGCTTACGCGCTTCGAACAAGTCGGCAACCCTTGGCAGACCACCCGTGATATCGCGGGTCTTCGAGCTTTCCTGCGGTATACGGGCTAACACGTCACCGGCTCTTGCCACTGTGCCGTCGGTAGCTTCAATAGTGGTAAAGCTTGGCAGGCGAATTTCCTGCAAACCGGCTTCAGCACTTTCCAGAATCAGCTTAGGCTCTTTGGCGTTGAACTTGGACAGATCTTTAACCACGATACGGGTCAGACCGGTCAGCTCATCCTGCTGCATCTCTGTGTTACTGTCATCAACGTCGGCAAAGCTGATCTTAGCCTGACGCTCAGTAATGATCGGGTGCGAGTGCGGATCCCAGTTAGCGACGATGTCACCAGCTGCCACTTTGGCGCCGTCATCTACCGCCAATACAGCACCGTAAGGCACTTTGTAGCGCTCTTTCTCACGGCCCTGATCATCAATTACCGTGATTTCGGTGGAACGGGAAACAATCACTACCTTGTCATCAGCATTACGCACGTACTTGGCGTTATGCAGTTTCAAACTACCGACAGTCTTTACCTGTACGCTGTTTTCGGCAGACGCTCTTGAAGCGGCACCACCGATGTGGAAGGTACGCATGGTCAGCTGTGTACCTGGTTCACCGATTGACTGGGCGGCAATAACGCCCACTGCTTCACCGGTACCCACCAGATGACCGCGAGCCAGATCACGACCGTAACAGTTAGCACAGACACCGAAGTCGTTGTCACAAGTGATAACAGACCGTACCAGCACCTGATCCACAGAGTGCGATTCCAGCAGGTCAACCAGAGCTTCGTCCAGCATCACGTTACGCTCTACCAGAACTTCGTCGCTACCAGGTTTGATCACGTCTTCAGCCACCACACGACCCAGAACACGCTCGCGCAATGGTTCAACTACGTCACCACCTTCGATTAACGGAGTCATCTTCACCCCTTCGAATGTGCCGCAGTCGTCATTGTTGATAACCAGATCCTGAGCAACGTCTACCAGACGACGAGTCAGATAACCTGAGTTCGCTGTCTTCAAGGCGGTATCGGCAAGACCCTTACGCGCACCGTGGGTAGAAATAAAGTACTGCAATACGTTCAGACCTTCACGGAAGTTTGCCGTGATGGGCGTTTCGATGATTGAACCATCTGGCTTGGCCATCAGACCACGCATACCAGCCAACTGACGAATCTGTGCTGCACTACCCCGGGCACCGGAGTCAGCCATCATAAACACAGAGTTAAATGAAGGCTGTTGCTCTTCTTCACCGTCACGGTTGATCACGGTTTCAGTTTTCAGGTTATCCATCATGGCCTTGGATACGCGCTCGTTGGCTGCAGACCAGATATCGATAACTTTGTTGTAACGCTCACCAGCGGTGACCAAACCTGACTGGAACTGGTCCTGAATCTCGGCTACTTCCGCTTCAGCAGCATCGATAATCTGGGCTTTCTCATCAGGGATTACCATGTCGTCGATACCGATAGAGGCACCAGCGATCATCGCATAATGGAAACCTGTGTACATGATTTGGTCAGCAGCAATAACGGTATGCTTCAGACCCAGCGTACGGTAACAGGCGTTCAACAGGCGAGAAATCTGCTTCTTACCCATGGCTTGGTTGATTAACTCAAACGGCAGACCTTGTGGCAGAATCAGCGACAGAATGGCACGGCCAACAGTGGTGTCGGTCAGTGTCACTTTCTCTGTTTTATTACCCGCTTCATCGACTTCAAACTCACGGATCCGCACCTTAACTCGGGCATGCAGCTCAGCAACGTCGGTACGATAGGCCTTCTCGGCTTCGTGCGCGTTTTTGAACACCATGCCTTCGCCTTTGCCATTTACACGGTCACGGGTCATGTAATACAGACCCAATACCACGTCCTGAGAAGGTACGATGATAGGTTCACCGTTGGCAGGCGACAGGATGTTATTGGTAGACATCATCAGCGCACGGGCTTCCAACTGCGCTTCGATTGTCAGGGGTACGTGAACGGCCATTTGGTCACCGTCGAAGTCGGCGTTATAAGCCGCACACACTAATGGGTGCAACTGGATCGCCTTACCTTCGATCAGGGTGGGTTCAAAGGCCTGAATACCCAAACGGTGCAACGTAGGTGCACGGTTTAATAATACCGGGTGTTCGCGGATCACTTCATCCAGTACGTCCCATACCTCGGGCGCTTCACGCTCAACCATTTTCTTGGCGGCTTTAATGGTAGTGGCCAGGCCACGACCTTCCAGCTTGCCATAGATAAAGGGCTTGAATAGTTCCAGAGCCATTTTCTTAGGCAGACCGCACTGATGCAGGCGCAGTGTAGGACCTACGGTGATAACGGAACGGCCAGAGTAGTCAACACGCTTACCCAACAGGTTCTGACGGAAACGACCTTGCTTACCTTTAATCATGTCGGCAAGGGATTTCAGAGGACGCTTATTGGAACCGGTGATGGCACGACCACGACGACCGTTATCCAACAACGCATCCACGGCTTCCTGCAGCATACGCTTTTCGTTACGCACGATGATATCAGGCGCAGCCAGATCCAGCAGACGCTTCAGACGGTTGTTACGGTTGATCACCCGGCGATACAGATCGTTCAGGTCAGAGGTCGCAAAACGACCACCATCCAGGGGTACTAATGGACGCAAATCCGGTGGCAGTACTGGCAGTACGGTCAGGATCATCCACTCTGGACGGTTACCAGAAGCCTGGAAAGACTCAAGCAATTTCAAACGCTTGGTGATCTTCTTCTTCTTGGTCTCAGAGTTAACCGATGGCAGCTCTTCACGCATGGAGGCAACATCGCCATCCACGTTCAGGGCTTTCAGCAGATCGAATACCGCTTCGGCACCCATCTTGGCTTCGAACTCATCGCCATGCTCTTCAAGGGCGTCCAGATATTCTTCTTCGGTCAGCAGCTGCGAACGCTCCAGTGTGGTCATACCAGGTTCGGTTACCACATAGCTTTCAAAATACAGCACACGCTCGATATCACGTAAGGTCATATCCAGCATCAAACCGATACGGGACGGCAGTGATTTCAGGAACCAAATATGTGCAACCGGGCTCGCCAGTTCAATATGGCCCATGCGCTCACGACGCACTTTGGTCAGAGTGACTTCAACGCCACACTTCTCACAGATCACGCCGCGATGCTTAAGACGCTTGTACTTACCGCACAAGCACTCATAGTCTTTAACCGGTCCGAAAATACGCGCGCAGAACAGGCCGTCACGCTCCGGCTTGAATGTGCGGTAGTTGATGGTCTCGGGCTTTTTCACTTCACCATAGGACCAGGAACGGATCATGTCCGGTGAAGCCAGACCGATACGGATATTGTCGAACTCTTCGGTCTTATTCTGCTGCTTCAGAAACTTCAATAAATCTTTCACGATTTTCTCCCTGCGGAGTCATTAACCTTGGGGAGCCCAGGGGCTCCCCACATGCCCTAAATACCCTAGTCGGATTAATTCTCTTCCAACTCGATGTTGATACCCAGTGAGCGGATTTCCTTCAGCAGTACGTTGAAGGATTCCGGCATTCCGGGCTCCATGCGGTGATCGCCGTCCACGATGTTCTTATACATCTTGGTACGACCGTTCACGTCATCGGATTTCACAGTTAGCATTTCCTGCAGGGTGTAGGCAGCACCGTAGGCTTCAAGTGCCCACACTTCCATCTCCCCGAAACGCTGACCACCGAATTGCGCCTTACCACCCAGCGGTTGCTGAGTTACCAGGCTGTAAGAACCAGTGGAACGGGCATGCATCTTGTCATCAACCAAGTGGTTCAGTTTCAGCATGTACATGTAGCCAACGGTCACTTTACGCTCAAAGGCGCGACCAGTACGGCCATCGTACAACACGATCTGACCATCTTCAGGGATGTCAGCCAGTTTCAGCATCTGCTTGATTTCAGCTTCATTGGCACCGTCGAATACCGGTGTGGCAATCGGCAGACCTTTACGCAGGTTGCCAGCCAGACGTTCGATTTCATCGTCGCTGAAGCTGTCAATATCCACTTTCTGGTGTGATTCACCAAGATCGTAAACTTCTTTGATAAAGGCGCGCAGTTTAGCTTTTTCCTGCTGTTCCTTAATCATCCGGTCTATCTTGGCACCAATACCATTGGCGGCCATACCCAGGTGAGTTTCCAGTACCTGACCGATGTTCATACGTGAAGGTACGCCCAATGGGTTCAGTACGATATCAACTGGTTGACCATGCTCGTCATACGGCATGTCTTCCACCGGCATAATGGTGGAGATAACACCTTTGTTACCGTGACGACCAGCCATTTTGTCACCTGGCTGAATCATACGCTTCACTGCCAGATACACCTTAACGATCTTCAGTACGCCAGGCGCCAGATCATCACCCTGAGTGATCTTGCGACGCTTCATTTCAAACTTCTTGTCGAAGTCATCTTTGATCTCGCCATACTGCTCGGCAATCTGGTCCAGATCATTCTGTGCGTCTTCGTCCTTCAACGTCAGATCGAACCATTTCTCACGTGGCAGGCTATCCAGCTTGGTATCCGCAACACCGCTGTTAATCAGCAGGTTACGAGCGCGAGAGAATATTCCATCGGCCAGGATGTTGAATTCGTCAGACAGGTCTTTCTTAACCTGACGCAATTGCATGTCTTCGATTTCGATGGCACGTTTGTCTTTCTCTACGCCGTCGCGGGTAAAGACTTGTACATCAATTACCGTACCATGCACGCTGTTCGGTACACGCAAAGACGTGTCTTTCACATCAGAGGCTTTTTCACCAAAGATAGCGCGCAGCAGTTTTTCTTCTGGCGTCAGTTGCGTTTCACCCTTAGGTGTTACTTTACCAACCAGAATGTCGCCGCCTTTTACTTCAGCACCGATGTAAACAACGCCCGACTCGTCCAGTTTACCCAGGGCAGATTCACCTACGTTAGGGATGTCGGCAGTAATTTCTTCCGGCCCCAACTTAGTATCACGAGCAATACAGCTCAGTTCCTGAATATGGATAGTGGTAAAGCGATCTTCCTGCACCACGCGCTCGGATAACAAAATCGAATCTTCGAAGTTGTAACCATTCCAAGGCATGAACGCGATACGCATGTTCTGACCCAGTGCCAATTCACCCAAATCAGTGGATGGACCGTCTGCCAGTACATCACCGGCCACTATCGGCTCGCCGACGTTACAAGTAGGCTTCTGGTTGATACAGGTGTTTTGGTTTGAACGGGTGTACTTGGTCAGGTTGTAAATATCGATACCCGCTTCACCAGCATAGGTTTCTTCTTCATTAACCTTGATCACAATACGGCTGGCATCAACGTAATCCACCACACCGCCACGTTTGGCAACCACTGTTACACCAGAGTCAACCGCAATGGTTTTCTCCATGCCAGTACCTACCAATGGCTTTTCAGCACGCAGGGTAGGAACGGCCTGACGTTGCATGTTCGCGCCCATCAAAGCACGGTTAGCATCGTCGTGCTCCAGGAATGGAATGATGCTGGCAGCAACAGACACGATCTGCTGTGGTGATACGTCCATATACCTGATATCACTGGCCGGCATCAGGGTGAATTCACCCCGGAAACGACAGGATACCAGCTCATCTGCCAGACGACCTTCAGCATCCAGTTCAGCATTAGCCTGAGCAATGGCGTGCTGGCCTTCTTCAATGGCAGACAGGTACTCAATTTCATCGGTCACAATACCGTCAACGATTTTACGATAAGGGGTTTCCAGGAAACCAAAATCGTTAGTACGGGCATAGGTTGACAATGAGTTGATCAAACCGATGTTTGGACCTTCAGGTGTCTCAATAGGACAGACACGACCGTAGTGCGTAACGTGTACGTCACGTACTTCGAAACCGGCGCGCTCTCGGGTCAGACCGCCGGGGCCCAAGGCAGAAATACGACGCTTGTGGGTCACTTCCGACAGCGGGTTGTTCTGATCCATAAACTGCGACAACTGTGAAGAACCGAAGAATTCTTTCACGGCTGCAGAGATCGGCTTAGCGTTGATCAGGTCCTGAGGCATAACGTTGTCCAGGTCACCCAGGCTCAAACGTTCTTTCACCGCACGCTCAACACGTACCAGACCAACACGGAATTGGTTCTCGGCCATTTCGCCAACGCTACGAATACGACGGTTACCCAAGTGGTCGATATCGTCCACTTCATCTTTACCGTCACGAATAGCAATCAGTTGCTTCATTACCGCTACGATATCGGCTTTGTCCAGCGTGCCTTCACCGATCAGCTCATCACGTCCCAAACGACGGTTGAACTTCATCCGGCCCACTGAAGACAAATCATAACGGTCGTCAGAGAAGAACAGATTGTCGAACAGCGTCTCAGCAGCGTCTTTCGTTGGTGGTTCACCAGGGCGCATCATACGGTAAATTTCAACCAGCGCTTCCAATCGGTTGCTGGTTGAATCGATACGGATAGTGTCAGAGATATAGGAACCGTGATCCAGCTCGTTGATATACAGCGTTTCGAAGCTGTCAAAGCCGGCTTTCTTCAGTGCCAGTAACGCTTCAAGCGTCAACTCTTCGTTAGCTCCGATGATCAATTCGCCGGTTGCTTCATTCACGTAGTTGCGGGCAACCACTTTGCCGACCAGATACTGAGGCGGTACTTCCAGCTCAGCAATATTGGCTTTTTCCAACTGACGGGTATGACGGGCAGAGATACGACGGCCGGACTCAACCAGCACATTGCCTTCTTTATCCAGAATATCAAACTGGGCCACTTCACCACGCAGACGGTCCGGCACAATATCCATCATCAGACGATCAGCGGTAATACGCACCTGGTTCTTCTCAAAGAACAAATCCAGAATTTCTTCTGTACCCATATCCAGGGCGCGCAAAATAATAGTCGCTGGCAATTTACGACGACGGTCGATACGGACAAACAGGTTGTCCTTTGGATCAAACTCGAAGTCCAGCCATGAGCCACGGTAAGGAATAACCCGGGCGTTATACAATACTTTACCGGAAGAGTGCGTTTTGCCCTTATCATGATCAAAGAACACGCCGGGAGAACGGTGCAGCTGAGAAACGATTACTCGCTCGGTACCATTGATAACAAATGTACCGTTTTCAGTCATGAGCGGAATTTCGCCCATGTAGACTTCTTGTTCTTTAATATCTTTAACTGTGCCTGGCGCTGCTTCTCTATCGAACAACACCATGCGCAATTTCACCCGCAATGGAGCAGAGTAGGTTACGCCGCGGATTTGACATTCCTTAACGTCAAAAACCGGCTCACCCAAACGGTAGCTCACATATTGCAATTCAGAGTTACCTGAATAGCTTTTAATTGGAAATACAGAACGGAAGGCTGCTTCCAAACCGTACTGACCATCCGCATCAATCTCGATGAATTTCTTGAAAGAATCTAGTTGGATTGATAGAAGATAAGGTATTTCCAATACCTGCGGGCGTTTGCCAAAATTCTTACGAATACGTTTCTTTTCGCTATAAGAGTAAACCATGGGTTCCTCAGCCTGCTGATTTTTGACCCAACTTGCCTTTACTGCACTCATTGAAAAATGAGCAATAGACAAACTTCCAGCACCGTTTCAAGGATAGTCACAATACAAATCCATGCGCTGAAATAGCGGCTTGGAAAAAGTATTTGATAAACAATCCTGTGCGCAATTTACGGATAGGCAGTAAACGGTGTAAGTGACTATCCTACAGCGCAAAAAGGCTGGTGATCAAATGATCACCAGCCTTTGCCTGAAATCAGGCAAATAATCTGTCCACAGACAGATTATTTAACTTCAACTTTAGCACCAGCTTCTTCAAGCTCTTTCTTCAGTGCTTCAGCTTCTTCTTTGCTCACGCCTTCTTTGATGGCTTTAGGAGCAGCTTCTACCATGTCTTTGGCTTCTTTCAGACCCAGACCGGTTGCGCCACGTACAGCTTTGATAACCGCAACTTTGTTGCCACCAATCTCAGCCAGAACTACGTCGAACTCAGTCTTCTCTTCAGCAGCTTCAGCTGGGCCAGCAGCAACAGCTACGGCAGCAGCGGCAGAAACGCCGAATTTTTCTTCCATGGCAGCTACCAGCTCTACAACGTCCATTACAGACATTTCAGCGATAGCGTCGATGATTTGCTCTTTAGTCACTGACATTTCTCAGATTCCTAAATTAAGGGGAATATTCCCGATTAAACTCTTAATCAAGCCGCTAATAAAATTAGGCAGCTTGCTCTTGTTTCTGGTCGCGAACCGCAGCAATAGTGCGAACAAGTTTGCCAGCTGCAGCTTCCTTCATGGTGCTCATCAAACGTGCAATTGCTTCGTTGTATGTTGGCAACGAGGCAAGCAGTTCGAAGTCAACGGTCTCGCCATTAAAAGCCGCACCCTTCAGTTCGAATTGCTTATTGTCTTTAGCGAAGTCTTTAAAAATTCGCGCGGCAGCACCTGGATGCTCCTTAGAAAAGGCAATAACAGTCGGACCTACGAATACATCTTTCAGACACTCAAACTCGGTGCCATCTACTGCACGGCGGGCCAAAGTGTTACGGACAACTTTCATCCATACACCGGCTTCACGAGCCTGCTTACGCAGAGTAGTGATTTTGCCTACAGTGACACCACGAGCGTCTGCGACTACCGCAGATAAAGCACCTTTGGCAGCTTCATTGACTTCAGCAACAATTGCCTTTTTGTCTTCAAGCTTAATAGCCATTGGCTCTTAACTCCTGGTTCTTCCAGACTTACGTCTGGTTTCCTACACATAGCCGACACAAGTGCCGACTCGCGATTTACGGTGAGAAACCAGAGAATCTAAATTCTTCTGGGGTCTGCACCGTCTGCGCAGGCTGTTAGATTAAGCATTCACGGGAGCTCCCTGAATGCGCCTGCGGTCTTGGACGGAAGCCTTCGAAAAGGCTCCAACCCATAACCTTAAACTATCTGATTAGCCAGCCAGGCTAGCTTGATCGATAGCTACGCCGGCACCCATAGTAGTGCTCAGGCTAACTTTCTTCACGAAAGTGCCCTTGGCAGTAGAAGGCTTAGCCTTCTTCAGGGCATCCAGCAGAGACTCAAGGTTCTCTTTGATCTGGTTGGCTTCGAAGCCAATCTTACCAATGCTGGCGTGAATGATACCGTTCTTGTCATTGCGGTAACGCACCTGACCAGCCTTGGCATTCTTAACCGCAGTCACCACATCTGGTGTTACGGTGCCAGTTTTTGGGTTTGGCATCAGACCACGGGGGCCCAAGATTTGACCCAAAGTTCCCACAACGCGCATGGCATCTGGAGAGGCGATCACTACGTCAAAAGGCATTTCACCTTTTTTAACTTGCTCTGCCAGGTCGTCCATACCAACGATGTCGGCACCAGCGGCCTTAGCAGCTTCGGCATTTGCACCCTGAGTAAATACTGCTACGCGGACGTCTTTACCAGTACCGTGAGGTAGTACAGTAGCACCACGAACGTTCTGATCAGATTTACGCGGATCAACACCCAGGTTGATAGCAACGTCCACGCTTTCCGCAAACTTGGCAGTGGCCAGTTCTTTCAGCAGAGCAACGGCTTCGTTGATTTCGTATTCTTTGGTAGCGTCAACTTTTTCTTTGATGACGCGCATGCGTTTAGTCAGTTTAGCCATTTGAATTAGTCCTCTACTACCAGACCCATACTACGCGCAGAACCTGCGATAGTACGTACAGCTGCATCCAAATCGCCGGCCGTCAAATCAGGCTCTTTGGTTTTGGCGATTTCTTCCAGTTGAGCACGGTTAACCTTGCCAACTTTATCTGTATTTGGACGGGCAGAACCGCTCTTCAGACCAGCCGCTTTTTTCAGCAGGTAAGAAGCAGGAGGCGTCTTAGTCTCAAATGTGAATGAACGGTCTTCGTAAACTGTAATAACAACTGGAGTAGGTGCACCCTTGTCCAGGCTCTCTGTTCTGGCGTTAAACGCTTTACAGAATTCCATGATGTTTACGCCGTGCTGACCCAACGCTGGACCAACTGGTGGACTGGGGTTAGCAGAACCAGCGGCGACCTGAAGCTTAATCAAGCCTTTTACTTTCTTTGCCATGTTTTTAACCTCTAAAGTGGGTATAACGCCTCGTAAGCATTGAGGATGCTTACTCAAACGGCTCCCCGTTCAATAAAAAGGGCTGCGGATTATATTTTAATCTACAGCCTGGTTCAAGCCGAAACTTGCACAAAGCGCAATTTTCGGCTTGGGAATAAAATTGAGTTTGTTGCAGAGTAACCGAAGGATAGACGTTTTCAGTTCACTAACAAGAACAAACGGATACTTAAACTAGCCTTTTTCAACCTGGCCAAATTCAAGTTCTACCGGAGTGGAACGTCCAAAGATCAATACGGATACCTTCAGGCGACTTTTCTCGTAGTCAACTTCTTCAACAACGCCATTGAAGTCAGCAAATGGGCCATCGTTAACACGTACAACTTCACCTGGTTCAAACAAGGTTTTAGGTCTGGGCTTATCAACCGCTTCCTGCAGACGATTCAGAATCGCATCGGCTTCGCGCTTGCTGATGGGAGCAGGACGGTCAGAAGTGCCGCCAATAAATCCCAATACGCGTGGTACGCTTTTAACCAGGTGCCAGGAATCTTCATTCATTTCCATTTCTACCAGCACATAACCTGGGAAGAATTTCCGCTCACTTTTGCGTTTCTGGCCAGCGCGCATTTCAACCACTTCTTCGGTTGGTACCAAAATTTCACCGAAGTAGTCTTCCATGCCGTGAATTTTAATATGTTCTTTCAGGGATTGCTTAACTCTGCCTTCAAAACCGGAGAAAGCCTGCACCACGTACCATTTTTTGTCAGCCATATTAAACTCCCAACCCGGTTACCAAAGAAACCAGACGCACCAGAATGCCATCCAGGCCCCAAAGAACTAAAGCAACAATGACGGTCGCAACCAATACGATCATTGTTGTTTGTGTTGCTTCCTGACGAGTTGGCCATACCACCTTGCGCACTTCCATTCTGGACTCTTTTGCGAAGGTTAGGAAACGCTCACCCTTTTCGGTCTTGGCAGCAATAAAGCCAGCAATCACAACCAGAGCAACAATAGACACTGCGCGAATCAGCACGGACAGCTCTTCATATACATAGTTGCCGGCAATAGCTGCAGCCAGTAAGCCGATAACCAGTACCCATTTTATCGAATCCATCGCACCGGATGTGTTTTCTGTATTGACGCTCATGCAATTTACCTATTACTGCGATTAGCTGTTTCGCACCGTTCGGTGTCGAAACCTGTTCATTCCTGCCTGCGTAATGCCGGCTTCTTAATTGCTCCATATTGGCGCAAATTATAGACTTTCAAGTGCCAGGCACTTCGCATTAATCTTGTCTGTGACAAAATTAATATATCTGGCAGGGGCGGAGGGACTCGAACCCCCAACCATCGGTTTTGGAGACCGCTGTTCTACCAATTGGAACTACGCCCCTAAATTTCTTCTTCGCAAGATAGCTTTCAGCTCAAGGGAGGTTGAAATCAAGAATCAAGCATAAGAAGGGTGCGGTATTATACCTGTTGACCACTGTTATACAAGCTTCCCTCACCAGCAAGTCAATTCCATACACAATACATGGTGCATGAAAGCAAAAAAGGCTCCCGAAGGAGCCTTTTCAATCATTTAAGCAATCAGAATCACTCAACGATTTTAGATACTACGCCAGCACCTACAGTACGACCACCTTCACGGATGGCGAAACGCAGACCTTCGTCC
>NZ_PEBU01000024.1 GCF_002887595.1 Bowmanella denitrificans | reverse complement strand
CCCGTATATAAGTCCGCATCTGATCTGGTTTTCAATGCGATCTCGTTGACAACACCGAGGGAGTCCATATAAGACACGGAGGGCACGGAGAAGAGCAGGAGAACTTCGGGTTTAAGCTTTTGAAACCTCAGTGTTCTCTGTGCCTCTGTGGTAAACATGATTTTTTAGCGTTCGTGTATTTCGTGCTTTTCGTGGTTGAAGAATTAAACAGACCACGAACCACACGAAAAGACACGAAAACTCTCACCATAGAGCCGCTGAGCTTAGAATTGCTAAACCTTCGTGCTCTTCGTGTCCTTAGTGGTTAATAACATTTCAAAACAACCAAACTCACCACGAAGATAAGAAGAACACGAAGCGGCTTTTAACCGAAGGATGTTTCGCAGAGCCGCCAATCCTAAGCGTCTTCACAAGAGGGAAATGTTTTTTCGTGTATTTCGTGTTTTTCGTGGTTAAAGAATTACACGGACCACGAACCACACGAAAAGACACGAAAACTCTCACCATAGAGCCGCTGAGCTTAGAATTGTTAAACCCTTCGTGCACTTCGTGTTCTTTGTGGTGAATGGAATTATAAATAGGCTTGCATGGCTACAAGTAGCTGACGTCGTACTTAATCTGTACAAAATCGTTGGCAAAGGCCGTGGCCTGGGCATTTTTAAGTAGCACCTGCTGGTCCAACTGACCAAATAACGGAATACCAGCGCCAAGCACCACCGGCGCCTGGGTAATAATCATCTGGTTTATCAACCTGGCCTTTAAGAACGAGGTGATGGTTGCACCGCCGTCAATATAGGCGTGCTGGTAACCTTCGGCTTGCAACTGGGCCGTGAGGGGTAGAATATCCCCGCCATACAGTTCCACTTTGCCCTTCAGATTCTCAGGCACTTCCAGCAGGCTTTTACTCAGGGCAATAATTCGCAGTTTGCCATACGGCCACTGCTCCGGGGTCAGGTTAAAACTGGCCAGCTTCTGCATACAGCCGCGGCCCATAATCATGCAATCTACTGTGGCAATAAAAGCGTTAAAACCCATATCGGCCTGCTCACCCAAATCCACCTCGGCATTGGTTTCCAACCATTCCACTCCACCATCCGGTGTGGCGATATAGCCATCGGCACTAGTGGCAATAAATACTGAACATTGCATGAGTACATCCTGTTTTGGTTTTTGTTCGGGGAGTATCTAAGGGGCGAGGGGCTTTGGCAAGGCTGAAAGCGCTTAACTTCCTGCCTGTTGCTCTGCGGGTCAGCTCAAGCTGTTCAGTCTGGTTCCAGACCAGACTTTTCACAAAATAAATTTCACCACGAAGGTCACGAAGTGCACGAAGGACAATAGAGATTGTTCACTCTTCGTGTTCTTCTGATCTTCGTGGTGAAGAGTAATGATTTGGGAAAACTGGGTGTGGGTTCTGGTGTCAGGCTCGTACTAATAGACTTATGATTCCGGGCGATACCATCCCCGACGCGTCTTCCACTCAATTTTCTCCCAGTAAATCGCCCACCTTTTAGCAGCACCTTGAACTGACCGGGAATTTTAAGCGGGACCAAAGCGGCTCGGGCCGCTTAGGGTGGGCACCGATCTAGTGATAATTAGATGAGCTACAAACGACCCACGAATTTTTGACTATCGCGGGTGCGAGAATTGCTGAGTTGATGTCACTACGCGAATGGCTGGCTTGAATGAAAAGCAGGCATTGGATTTTCAGACCGCGCAAAGTCGTAGCGTCCAACGTGGCTGACCTTGCTTGGTTGATAGAACAAGTTGGTGGGCGACAGTTGATCTCAGCGGGATCGGGATACTTCATAAATTGGCGGGGGAGAAAACACATGGGAAGAGCGGCAACAAGTCTCGCGGCAGACGCGGCTGTAAAAGTCTTGTTCGAGGCAATCGACGAAGCGGTAAAAATGTATGAATCAGGTTCCGGTAAGAAGCTTGATCCTGTCTTGGTCTCTGTGCTCACAGAGTTTGTTAAGCTGCACGGTGCGCTAATAGTCAGCGCAGCCTTGGGTAAGGTTGGCATGGCACAAGCCAGGGATGCGTTAATGAGAGTCGCGGGCGGCTTGGGAGTTGTGACGAATCAGGCCTGGATAGATTGCGGTATCGCATTATTTGAGGTGGGCGTCACGGGTATGGAGTGGACCTCGAACACCATAAAAGTATCCAGAGTCGCCAGTATGGCCGCTGTAACAGGTGTGGGTGTTCCTATCGCCACGGTAACGACTGTTGCGGTAGCGCTTTTCGGCATTCTGATGACAACCAAAGATGCCATTGATGCTGCAAACATCTGCAATCAAGCAATTAGCAATAAGGCCGCTGCCGAGAAGCGCCCTGCTGCAGTGATTAACAATCGAGGATATAACCTCGGTCAGATATCCACCAGCTTGTTTGCCAGCACAGCCCCTGGCGTTGAAATGGTTTGTAAGTAGTTTGTGTTCTACGTTCAACGCCGCTGATATGCTTGATAATCCCTAATCGCAATAATCCCCAGGACGCCATAATACAGGGTAGCGGAGCAGAGTGCCGGGTTTAGCCAAGATACTCTGACATACAGATAAATGGCCGAAATGAGAGAAAAGTAACTTACCAATCAGAAAGATAAGTCGGACGGATTTCTTCGGAAGAAGAGGAGATTAAATTCTTAAGGCGAGAATTGTCCGCCCTTGGCAGCGTTTAAAAGCGCATCCCAATCCTCCGGGGGATTGCCAGACTTCAGCATCTTGGCAAACACCTTGTAAGCATCTGTTTTGCTGTCGTAAGCCCGCTTATTGCCATCATCATTGACCCAAGCGTAAACAATAATTTTGGACTCGAGGTGGTATCGAAAAAACAGCCGATATTGCTGAAAGAACTTAGCGCGAAACCAGTGCTTATTGTTGTCGCCTAGAGTCTTCCCTTGGCGATAGTCCGGTAACGTTGGGTCTTGAGGAATAATCTCATAGGCCAGTTTATCAATTGCCGCTAAGCGTTTGCTGTCATTTTTCTTGGTGTAGCCGTACGGATCTTTTGCCTTTAACGCTGCGACTTTGGCTTTCAGCATTTGATACTGCTCAGCAAAAAGAGGATGGGTAAATAGCATCCAGCCGTTCACTACCATCGGCACGTTATCAGGCAAGTTTACTCATCCTTATCAGACAGTGGCACATCCAAATCAATATCGACGTCGGCAACCAGCGATGCCACGCTGTGACGCATACTGGCCGTCAGTGGTTGTAGCTTCTCGGGATGCTGCTGCATATCAACCGCCAAGAAAGATAAAAACTGGTCAAGAACAGGATCCGCTTCCTCTGCTTGAAAACGCTTCATCAGCACGCTGCCATCAGACTGGATGACGTATTTAATCTTGTCTTTCTTACCCAACTGCAAAGCCTGACGAACAGCGCTTGGCACTGTGGTCTGAAAACGGTCCGTCAATGTTGATTCTGCTTCTAATGCCCTATGCGCATGCACAATGGTCTCCACAACTTTACTTAGCGAATGGTGACATTTTAAGTATGGAATACAGGTAATGCAAATGCATTACCTGTTGTGGGGAGCTAAAAAGATACTCTGATTGCACCATGCTGAAGGATGTATTGCGAAAGGTCGTCATAGTTCCAGATGTGTCTTTTACTCAATTTTCTCCCAGCAAATTGCCCACCTTTTAGCAGTGCCCTGAACCGACCGGGAATTTTTTAGCGGGGGTAAAGCGGCTCGGGCCGCTTAAGAGGATCATCAGTTTGTTTTACTGGCAATTGGTCTATCAACGACAAACCAATTTTTGACTATCACAAGTGCGAGGATTTCGAAACTAGTGCCACTTTGTGAATGGCTGGGTTGAGCGACAAGCGGATATTGGCAGGGAGTTTTGGTAGGTTGGGCAAAGTTTAGCATGAGTGGGTGAAGGCTTTTGGAACTTTGTCACTGAACTGACCCTCTTGATTCCCTCTGGAGCTGCTCCTTTTTATTCTAAACGACGTTGATGTGTAATTTTGTGCTTTGTTTAGACCGGTGGTAATGTCGTGATTGCGGAAAATAAATACAAGTACCTTGTTTGGAACAACTGAATGGAAAGATTGAAAGAGTCTCCTTTTGAGTCACTAGACGATGTGGAGGACATAATAGATAAAGCTGTAAGCGGTCAGACTGTAAAGCTTTCCTCAGAAACCATCTCAAAAAGTTATGGAGCATTGCGAGATGCAGCAAGATTACTAGCTTTGGTAACACTAGCTCGAAACTCTAAAGACAAAGTCCTTCTGTTACAAAAATCATCTAATACTGAAGCCGTACTGAATGAGTTGTGCAGTTACGCTCCCGGCTTAACAGCGGTGCGTCTCAACAAATCGATCAATATTAGCGATGAACTGGTTTCTCGGAGAAAAGCACTTCTATCAGCGCGAGATAAAATGATCGCTTCCGATAACCAGCAATACGAGAAGGTAATCCGTGGACGCTCCATAGACCTTTGTTGTATTAGCGGAGCTGAACGTCAGTATCTATCCCCGCTTTTTTCAAACAAAAATAGTCAATCTGTTAGGAATAGCTCTCTGATGAAGCAAACTATGGTTGCTATTTTTAAACAGATTAATAGGCGTGAATTTAACAATTTAGATGCTGATCTAATTGAAGCCTTTGGTATCTTTGGTTGTGAGCTGTTCAAAAATACGCAAGAACACGCTCTTAGAGATCCTAGTGGAAAGCCTTACATTGAACATGTTGAAGGAATAATTGCTTCTTGGAAGGATCAATCAAGTGACACATATGAAAAAGACTTTTTTGGGAACCCTAGACTCGCTAAATATTGGAATGACAATCTAGTTCCGACAACGGATGGCACAAAAAAAACTCTCCGATGTATGGAAGTTAGTTTTTTTGATACTGGCCCCGGAATAGTAAGAAGAGCATTTGGTTTAGGTTTTGACACAACAGAAGAGAAAGATGCATTGCTTAAATGTATCGCTAAGAATTTTTCCACCAAGTCGGAGAGTGGAGCAGGTAATGGTTACCCCACAATTCTAAACCAGCTTAGTAAAGTCGGAGGTTTAATAAGAATTAGATCCGGTAATCAGTGTTTGTTTAATTGTTTTGACAGAGAACGACACGGGTTTTGGGAGGCTGAACAGTCTTCTGAAGCTGCAAAGCTACAGCAAGCCCAATATCTGATGAACTTCGAAAGTTGGACGGATAGAAGACTGTCGACCACTTCTGGAACCGTCGTATCAATTTTAGTTCCGTTAAGGAAAGATAGTGGACAACGTACTTTACTTTAATGCAAATAAAGATAGCAATAACCATCGATATGATGTTCTTTGTATTTATCTGGGAGATAAGTCTTGGCAAGACTCCACTAGTTTTTATGCTGCGTTAGAGAAAGCGTTGAAAAACACTGATACCCTTCCAGACTGTATAGTTGTTTATATTTCGACCGATAATCTGGATGGCTTTCGTCAGTATTGGGACAATAAAGAGCTACACGACAGCTTTACAAACCGATTATCAAAAAATAACATTTTCTACACTAAGACTATATTCATTGTCGGAATGAGCGGTGGAAATTTTGTAATTCATGAGGAGTTTAAAAATAATCTAAACTCAATTGAGTTAGATACTAAAGATGCCGCCGATTTCTATTCGTTTGGTCTGAGCGAACTTATCAAAAGAAATAATGTTCTACAAGTCGCCCCTGCCGGGCACACCTTTAAGCACCCATCCGGCCGAATAAATAAGCTATTTATCCAGTCCAGAGAAATTGCAAGTACAGAAACCGAGCTTCAGTTTATTGGAAAAGGGTTACACGCATTAGTAGCGAACATACATTGGTCTGAAATAAAGACAATCTATATTGATACAATGGGGATCTACTCTATTGTAAAAGAAGCCGCTTTATCAGCTGGCTGCGTCGCAAATATAGAAAGCTACCACTCTTACGATTCATTAAGAGAACTCAATTTGCCCACGGAAGAGTATTTAGTCGTGATTTCTGCGTCGACATCAGGTGGCATGGCTAGAGATTTGGTAAGTAGAGGTTTTTCAAAAGAAAAAATAGTGACTTTTATTGATATTGAAGATAGAGAATCTTTGTCACAGGTTCTTATAAACCTGTCATCAACTGGTCTATTAGAGGGACTAAGTAGCGTTGATGGCAATGAGACTGATATTGAGTTAGTCGGTGAGCACTTTTCCTATAAAGCTAAGCCTCCTAAACAGGTGACCATAGGTTTACCTCATAAGCCGAAATTTCTTTTAGATATCCTGAAGGATTTCTGTATCTCTGGAATCAATACAATTAACCAGCGTGTTGACGCCATCGGAAAGAGTCCACTGCTGAGTCTCAAGCCAGCAAACCTTTATAGTAGCAAAAAATTCGACGACTGGTTTAAAGAAGAGTTGAGTTGGTCGTTGTCATCTTCTATTGATACAGTGATATATAGTGAAGACGGCGCGTCAGAGGCTTTAGCCAAGAAAGCTCTTGAGTTCATTAGAAGTAATAGTAGCAAAGAAAAAAATCCGTCTCTTTTGAAATGGCCATTAGACAAAGATGACTTAAGAAATGCTACCGGAGTCATTGTAGTCACAGGATTTGCAGGTGATGGCGGTAAATTAAGGCAGATAAGTCGAGATCTTCGAGAATATGAAAATAAGACAATTCCGAGACACTTTCTAGTAGGAGTAGGATTGCCACAGAGCATGGAGTCTTGGAAAAAACTTGATCAGTTCCTTGTGCGCAATGCAACTCCGAGACCTTATAATTTTTCTGTATGGAAAGTATTGCCAGTAGGCCCTGACAGTATTAAGAAATCATGGGACGAACTAGCTAAGTTGGCGTCAAAAGCAGACACTGAAACTGCGTCGCCATTGGGATCAATCAATGATAGTGAAGCAGCATCGTGCTATGAAGCATTGTCAGCATGTATTGCATCAGCAAGTAATTGCTTGCTTCCTAATACCCTTGGTGGTCAATTAAAACTTACAGAAGGATTTGTTTTTTTTGATGATAAATTTGATGACAAAATTGAAAGCATTACCCAAAGTGATACATTGTTAAGCATAGCCTCTGTATTGCAAGCGGCTAGGGAACACGCTGATCCTGAAAAATGCTTGAGGCCTACTAACTATCAATCCGTCATCATTTCTCCAGAAAACTTTTTAAGATTTAATGATGATATATTGCAAGCATGTATTCTGCGGGCAAGCCTTCCATCTGAATTAGACTATTCATCTGACCACCATTTAAGTGAATTGATGACAGAGTTTCTGTACAAAGTATTTACAAGGCACAAGCACCCGTTTGGTTATGCTGCACTCGAATTTGCTGGGGCGCTAGCGGTGGGCAAGCTCAAACTTAAAAAAGAACACAGTAAGGAGTTGATTGAAAGAACTATAGAAAAAATAGGTGTGGAAAGTAAAGAATTAACAGGCTTGCTATTGATGGTGCTGAACAACAATTGAAATATCCATCCTCTAATTAGCTGCTAGGTCCATACTGGCCAATCAGTGAGGATCTGCAAGATCACTGATCAATAGGGTCAGGTTCTGGCCGGACCCCACGAATTTAGTTTGATTCGGCTCTATGCTATGCGTCTTCTGTGTTGCGGGTAAACTGTTTTATCGCTCGCTTCCATTGACTGGCAGTGAAGCGCATACCGGTTGCCCATGCTGGTAGCCCCAATGTTTGGAACGACAATAGGGGAAGCCTTTCGGTATTGGCTTGGAAGCGTCGATGATGGCCAGAGATGTGCACCACCCAACTCAGCAACATAACGACGATAGAAAGCAGCGTACTCAGCGTCACCAGTACAGCCAGTCTGGCGGGCTTTATGCTGCGGCTGTGCTCAAACCCCAAAACAAAACGACGACTTTTCATGTCTCTAAAACCCTCTTCAATCTACATACGCTGGCGGTAAACAGGCACCACTTGTTTGGCTAAATGGCGATGCGGGGGGTAGCGAGGTCGCCAGTAACCAGGGGTCATTGGCACTTTGTGCGTGTTTGATTGATTGCCCTGATTGTTTGTGTGAACCGTCAGGGTTGGTGGCATGTCGCCCTTTGTTGGGCTGCTTTATCAACACCAGGGTGCAGTCAAAAGGCCTATTCCGGGCAATCTTAGCCTTACCAAACCGTTTGGCTCGCGCCGTCGCCTGTTGGTACAAATGGGTAATACATTGCCAGCGGCTCCCTTGGTCAACAGAGTAGAAATGCGGTTTGCGTACGCGTCCGACAAAATGCCATTGCATGGCCTGCACCAAACGAAACCAGGGCGATTTAAAGCCAGCATCGGTGACGATAATGGGCTGGCACTGAGAAGGCAAGACTGAGCTCAGCTTGGTCAGAAATCGCTTGTGGGTGGCAGGCTTCTCTTTGGTGCAGTTGCTGTGCACTTCCTGATACAAGGTAACAGAGCGCCCTTTTAACGTCATTGCGGCCCGCAATAGGAAATGGCCCTTATGGTCATCCAAATCAGACCAATCTATGGCAATCACCGGATGCTTAGCATGGCAAAACACATGGCTGATAGCGGTATAAAGTGCCGGTATATCCTGTCTGAGCGCCTGATTAGACAGCAGCCGGTCGGCGCGCTTTATCCGGTGTTTTTCATAGGCCGTTGAGCGGATACCGCGCCCGATACTGGTCACCGTTCCAGCGCTACCATTCGCCAAACTATGCACACAGGCCAGCACGGCTTGTTGTCTGGTTTTGTGCATATTGAAGGTGACAAGCGAGACTAACTTGGTCAACATAGTACGGACATTCATGGCGTTTCCTGACGGGTTTTGTTTTGGCGAACGATCTGATCACCAAACGCCGTGAATGTTCCTTATCTCAATGAATTTTATCGACTATTTGTGGGGATTCCTCAGTATCAATCCCAGCTTTCCTCAAACTAAAGCCGTACTGGAAATGGCCAATACAATAATCCTCGACATTGAAGCAATCGCTACTGAATCTGTTACAAAGGTGTAGAAATTCATTCATTTCGATCATTACGCCTATCCGTGGTTTTTATTTTGCATGCTACTTATCAACTTTTCTAATTCTCAATTAATATAATCAGGTGCTTCGAGGAAAAACTGTTCAACAAGCCTCACCTTAGGAAAGTCACTTACCAGTAGCATCAAGGCGTTTTTGCTTTCCGATAATAGGGGCATTTGACATTAAAAGGATGAATCAGATGGTCGATAAAAAAATTTTGGCATCACTCAATGAACTTCAGGATTGCTCCAGAAATTCGATCCCTGAGGCTTTGATTGCTGGCATGACCCAAAGCTTTACTAAGGCTCGCTATGAGTTAATACGTACGCGAGTAAATCCCACTGGTAGCGGAGTGATTATTGAGCCAACAAACGGAGGCTCTTCACTAGCCAGAAATACGCAGTCATTGAGAAAGCTCATGACACTGCCACCTGGAACTGAGGACAATTTTACATATAGACTTAATACAGCACTTCTAGGTGGGGAAAGCTATCCTATTTTAACTGCTGCCCTTGGAACCCTTTTAGGGGCAGTGTCAAGTGGCGCAGGTTTACTATTCAGTGCTGCATCAACGGCGATAAGTCTTTCGCAATCTAGCCATCGGGTGTTAGCACGAGCAGGAGATGAACTATGGCAAGTCGAAGAAATCGGGAAAAAAGGTTCTGAGGTCGTCCACGTAGGTTCGTACTTTCTCGTTGACCCGTTTCGAACTAAGGGAATTTCTAATACAAAAGGATGGCTTATCCACGAAGAGCGTTCTGTGTTGAACTTTTGAAAAATGGCGCATTGTTGGTATTAAAAGCAATCACTTTAAGGACCTAGAACGTTACCGAAAGTCCTTTTCTGGGACCTAACTACCTCATGACAAGCATTGGTAGGCTGTTTCGAGCGAAAAACGGACATTGATTAGCTCAATGGTGACCGTCTGTTTAAGACAAAGAGCAGACCTTCAGGAGGTTAATATCGGACTTCCTATTTGTGTCAAAATCGGTCACTCAACGCTTAGCCATTGGACTACCGGAATGTATAGTAAGTTCAGTACATGAGTGGGATCAAGGGGGCGCAGTTGTTGAAACAGTTTCAGAGAGTTGGGCGGTAACAAGACCGTTATTGCAGTCAATGACTGCAATTGGCACTTGCCGGAATGAGCGAATTGTGAAGCCTCAGGTAGTATTCTGAAGTTGACCAAGACTAACCTATAAAGCAGACTCTTTAATTAATTGGTGCCAGCCCCGAATTGTTTAAGGCCTGACAATAGGGAAATTAGTGAGAGCGAAAGCATGCGGAAAAGTATAAACGAAAACTTGTTAACAGAAAAAGACCTGTCCCAAGCAACTAATAGAAACAAAAATATCGCGCATAAGAAAATTTCTCAAATACTAATAGAGTTTGACGAAGTTTTAGATGTCTACAAAAGTACTCTTGGAATAGATTGGCTTGACGAGAGCGTACTTGGAAAACCTGATGCGAATCATGAGTCAGTAGAAACCTTAAAGAATATATACATTGAGAGGCCAGGTTGCAAGGATTTCTTCGACTCATCGAAGAATCTCATTATATTAAATAGCCCTAAAGGATCTGGAAAGACAACATTGTGTAAGGTATTCAATGAAAAACTGCAGAATGGAGAAGAATACAATAATGTCGATTCAATTTTTTTACTTGACTCCGATGTATCTCCCTCTATGGATATTAACCGTGATTATTCTGAATGGAAGCGGCTTTGGGAAAATAATATCTGTAAAGCAATAATATTGAAATTTGCCATATTGGCCGCCAATAAAAAATTCAAACTGACATTTGATTCGGATTTGAATTATATGATCGAAGAGGCAAAGGAAAATGGAGAGATAGAAAGTTCGGCTGTTGATTTTTTTAGGTCTTCAGTAAAACTACCAATTGATAAGGATATATTGCAACACAGGCGAGGAAAGTTTAACTACGTCGAAATTTTAAAAAGAATAATGAGTAAAGCTGATCGTAATTTCTCGTTTTGGTTATTTGTTGATGAGGTAGACTCTCAATTTTTCAACACTCCTCAGCATATTAATAAGGTTGGCAGTTTTTTGCATGTTTTGGCTAATTTGGCTAATTCTATTAAAGGGCTGAAGGTAAGGAGTACTATCCGGCCAAATGTCAAAAAAGTATTGGACTCGAAAGACTCAAACATAGCCAACTTGGGTCAACTTATATTTTGCAAATTAAAATGGAATGATGAAGAACTCAAACAGCTTATAGCAAAAAGAATTTATCATCATATAAATAGGAAAAGGCCAGAGCTATTTAACGAACATCTTTTTGATATGTATTACGGACAAGTAGTGGATCAAGATTCTTTTGTCAAGGAAGAAAAAAAATCTTCTCAAAACTACCTTGCAAATTTGTCACATCACCGTCCTAGATGGCTAATGGATTTGATAAGTCGATCCGGAAAATATGCGTGCGACGTAAAAAAAGGAAAGCTTATCGATTTCTACGATGTACAAAGGAGTCTTGGAGAGTATGGAAGAGCTCGCATTGCGGATCTTTCAGCGGAATACCAAAACGAATGCAATGATCTTTCAAAACTAACTGCTCACCTAACGGGTTTAGTTAACTCTAAATTAACCTACAACGTACTAACTAGAAAATTCAGAAATATTACGGACGCTACGAGAAATATTTCAGTATTCGGGTCGACGCACGAGAATAATCCACACAATATTGTGGAGTTACTTTACTATGTAGGTATCCTAGTTGGTAAAACAGAAGAAAGGTTCATCCAAAAAAAGGTTTCCAGTGAAGGTTTTACATCGACAGAGGGAGGAAAAACTCCAAAAAATATGACTTTCGATGAAGATGACCAATTCATATTTAAATGTAAAACTTCGGACAATGATGGAAAACATAAAATCAGAATTCATGAAGCATTTGAAGTTTGTTTGGATGTTGCGCCAGTAAAAAAGAGAAAAATTAGGGTAAAGCCTCAGCTGTAGCTATTTACGAAGGTCCGCTAATGATACGCAGCCGCCAGACCTCAAAACTCGAACGGAGGCATTTGGCACAGGAGGGATGCTCATGCAGCCCTCTTGCTCTTAGACTTCAATGGATTCTGAAATCTCTAATGCATCGTCTACTTCAATTCCAAGATACCGCACTGTGCTTTCCAGCTTCTTGTGGCCCAGCAAGAGCTGGATGACTCTAAGATTCTTAGTCTTCTTGTAGATTAGATAAGGTTTGGTTCTCCTCATTGAGTGGGTGCTGTATAGAGATACATCAAGCCCCAGCTTCTGTATCCAACCATGGAAAATACGATTGTATTGCCGGGTTGAGATGTGTTCCGAGTCAGTAATCCTTGACTTAAACAAGTAATCCGAGCCTAACAAGTTTGCTTTCTTTATCCAGGCGGAAAGGGACTCTCTAGTTCCTTGGGTGATTTCGAACTGCACTGGACAGCCTGTTTTCTGTTGTACTACGTGAGTACGGGTTAATATTGAGCGCCCGCAAGCAACATCTGACACCTTAAGTTTGACCAAATCGCAGCCTCTGAGCTTGCTATCAAGACCAAGATTAAAGAGGGCTAAATCCCGTGTCTTACCTTCTAGTTCAAGCCTGATACGGATACCCCAAATGTGAGATATCTGAAGTGGCATTTTCTGTCCGATGATGCGATCTTTGTTCCAGGGTACTACTTGTTGAACAGCCATGATTAATCTCCTGTTGTTCGGAGAGTTAAGTATGGCGGCTCAGATGAGCGAAGAGTGGACAGTGGGAGAAATTCCTACCAAGCAACACTAATAACATTAACAATTGAACTCACACCAACACGCCTATAGAGTGGCTTTAACACTCGGGTAAATAGTGAATTTCAGCTCATGTGGAAACTATTTGGCGGCAAGCAACGTGTTAGCGACACACAGAATAGTGTCGTTGTGCAGATAGGCGGGGATAATCACGGCACCATTACGCTTGTTGACCCCAAAGCCAAAGAAGCCCTTGAAGCCTATAAGAGACAACTGGACAGTCAGCAAGTTGAGCTGGATATGAAGAACCAGCAAATCCAAACCCTCACCGATATCTTATCGAATTTAACCCAGGCCAAACAGTCACACGCCCTACCTGAGCAGGACGTAGACGACGCCCTGCAAGCAATTATAGACAGTGGCGATACCGACAAAGCCAAAGCCTTGCTGACCCGGCAAATTGACAGTTGTGAAGGAGCGGTGCAACGTCAAGCCACACTCTACTATCAAAGAGCGTCGTTATCGTTTTTGTCTGAAACCGATACACCATTGGCAGACACATTACGGGCCACTCAGCTCAATCCGGATTACATAGAAGCGTGGAATCAGTTAGGGCTTTTGTATCGTCGAAAAGGTGAGCTGGACCAGGCACTGGAAGCTTACAAGCAAGTGAAGGCACTGGCAGAAAAAACCAATGACCAAGGTTTTATAGCGGCTGCTACGGGCAACATGGGCATTGTCTACCAAATCCGTGGTGAGCTGGATACCGCCCTTGAGATGTACCAGACAGCACTGGCACTGCATGAAGCCCTTGGGTGCAAGGAAGGTATGGCCAGTGGCTACGGCAACATGGGCCTAATCTACGACACACGTGGTGAGCTGGATACGACCCTTGAGATGTACCATAAAGCACTGGCACTGCATGAAGCCCTTGGGAGCAAGGAAGGTATGGCCAGTGGCTACGGCAACATCGGCACTGTCTACCAAACCCGTGGTGATCTGGATACCGCCCTTGAGATGTACCAGAAAGCACTGGTACTGAATGAAAACCTTGGGCGCAAGGAAGGCATGGCCGGTAGCTACGGCAACATGGGCATAATCTACAAAACCCGTGGTGAGCTGGATGCCGCCCTTGAGATGTACCAGAAAGCACTGGCACTGAATGAAGCGCTTGGGCGCAAGGTAGGCATGGCCAATCAATACGGCAACATCGGCAATATCTACCTAACCCGTGGTGAGCCGGATACCGCCCTTGAGATGTACCAGAAAGCACTGACACTGAATAAAGCGCTTGGACGCAAGGAAGGGATGGCCATTCAATACTGCAACATGGGCATTATCTACGAAACCCGTGGTGAGCTGGATGCCGCCAGAGACTGTTGGTTAAAAAGCCTCAAACTCTTTGAAGAAATAGGGGCGCAACATCAAATAGACAAAGTAAAACAATGGCTTGATTCACTGGATAAATAGGAGGCACCGCCGATATGAATTGGTTTTTAGCGCAAAGTACGGAAGTGCAGGTAGCCGTTGTCGCTGCTGTACTGGCAGCCATTGGCGTGTTGATTGCGATTCTGCAATATCGAAAATCAGCAAATAAAACTAAGCCCGAACAGCAGTCTGTGACCGGGAAAGGTAATAAAACTGTCCAGGTAGGCACAGATAACAACGGTAATATTAATATCAAGTGAGAGTAGCTACCGCCACCCTCTTATGCTTACTGAATGTCTGCTACTGGCACCGAGTAGACTGTCGTGTTAGGTTAAATTCTAATATTAAAAGTGGTAGATAGAGTTGTGTAATCCATTAAAGTGTAAAAGCAACTATCTGTCTTCTTCGAAAATTTTAACCCAGTAGCTTTTCCAAGACTGACTTAGCCCAAAATACTTCCTTTTAGGATGAAGGTCTGAGCGTATTTCAAGCCACCCCTGTGATTTTAGTTTTTCTGTTCTAAGCGCTCGTGAAACATTGTTTGGGTACTTCTTGTTTCCATCCCCGACTAGAAGATCATTGATCGTATCAGTAATATCTGCACCATTACAAAAATCTATGCCTTCCTTGCTTTTCAATCTCAGCGCACAAAAAATGAGAGGAATAAACTCAGTTCCGTCGTATTTTACATTGTCAAAGTCATACCCTAAAGACCTTACAAAATCTGAATGGTCAACTTTTGGCTTAGGATTGCTTGTTGATGTATTCTCATCAAAATCCATCATTAGCTGAGGACCTTGCCCTGTTTCTCGTTTTAATTCTAGCTTATTCTTTGTACTAGATTCTTCATGGTAAAAGACTTCCGATATTTTTCTCTCAGTAAGCTGCAATTCCGATTCATTAAGAAAGGACTCTGATAGTACCCTCTCAATACTAAGCTCATCCCTGAGATATTGAGTTGTTAAGTGAGAAAGGCTCGAAGAAAGAATTATCTCCAAACCTTCCTTAAAAATAAGGTGCTCCTTTTTATCTGTCATATAAGAGTTGATTTCATCGAATTCTTTTTTGAATGCTTTGAATTTGTTTAACGAGTGGATAGGTAGGTCTACTGCTATCAAAGAGCAATACGTTTTATTGCGAATTATTTGATTAAGGTACAATAACCCGAGTGGAGAAAGTCTGTATGTGCCATTTTTATTGATCTCAAAAGACTTAGTTGCCTCATCTTCAACTGGTATCTCCAAGCATTCTACAAGCTTTTGCCTTACACCATCTTCTATACACCTATAGATCCACTTTCTTAGATATCCATAAAGACGCAGAAACTCGCTAATGCGATTTAGCGGGACTCCTCTAATGGCCTCCCCCGCTTGAAGAATACTTAGATATGCAAGTAAACGAATCTTCAGGAAATACGACTGAGTTGATGTCGGATGTGGTATAAAGATATTAGGTAATACTGGTGATTCACCAACCTCAGTAGATGACATAAGTGCAGCGATGACTTCCTGGTTGTCCCAGTGTTTCTCGCCTGAGCCCAACTGTCTATGAACACGCCGAAGAAGATCGTAGAAGTATCTAATATTATGCCAAGAAATAGATGATAGTGTTTCCAATATATTGTGCCCATCGGATGATACTAAAATACTTTGTTTTAAAGCACTTGCATGTCTTGACATTGATTGAAGAAAATCATTGAAGTTCTGAGCCTGCTTTCTCCAGTCTTTTTTTCGATAATCATCATCTAAACAGTTTTCAATGTACCTGACTCTTTTAGATATCAACTTTTCAAAGTTTGGTGACTTTAGATGGATAACTCTGTCTTCAGGACGTACGTCTAAGAAACCTCCACTCTTATTTCTAAAAAATGTAAACTCCCTCAACGTAATTATAGTTTTCGCTCCTGTTTTGCTAGATATCCTGTGTGCAAATGCGTACATTTCTTCTTGCAACTTCTCGTCAGCTCTGTCTACATTATCTAGAATAACAATTACACTATTGTTTTCACTTGTTAGTTGTTTTAAAGATGAATATATGAACCCTTCGATATCATCTTGCTTCAACCTTAATAATTCCGCCTCGTGCCTGATAAACTCCGCTGGGGTGCTTTCGAAGTACTCTTTATGACTGCTATTTCTCAACTTTTTAATGTCTTTGGCAAAAGTTCTCCTCAAAAAACCAAGGTCAAATACATCTGGAAATTCCAACTCAAGGAACTCATAAATCCGTCTATAAATTATTTCAGTTACATCAAGGTTGGCTCGACCCACCTCATTAATTAAGTCAATAAGAATCGTCTTTGCGAATTCACCGCTCTGTTGTCTTGCCTCAACCAAACACTTTGTAACGAGAGTACTTTTACCGCATCCAACGGATCCCGTGATAATTACAACTTGTCCGGTACTTCTATCATTTAAAATTGACTCTTTGCTTTCACCGGGCTCTAGGTCAACTGCGTCCATTGGCAAAAATGATGGTTTGGTGTCTTTAAGTAGCCTCTTCAATTCTCCACGATATTGATCCAGCTTTGAGTCGGAAACAAAACAATATTCAAGCATTTTCCTTTGATTAGAATCGGTGATTTTGGAAAAGAAGTTCTCATAAAATTCACTCAGATATTTCTCGGGTTGACCAACCTTCCACTGGAGTGAACTGTAGTCAGCTTGTAAAACCTTACTTACTTCAGCATGCTGGTAGTTTTCTTTTGCAAGGTATTCCTCTAACTGCAAGTCATCAAAAGACTTTCGCGACAATAGACTCCAAAATAGGTCAAACTCAAAGTTATCTGAAAATATGTTTCCGAAGTAAATTGCTTTTGCTGAATCTAGACTCACACCGGGAGGTGGTATTAGCTGAAGAGCAACCCACTCCGCACCATTTGTTATAACTGCGTATGGAACCTTTTCTTCCTTACAGTATGCCAAAGCCTGATCAATGATCTCTGAGAAAAGGTTCTTGAACGCTCGTCTAAGATACCTAACTTCATAAACGACCTTGCTGTTTTTTGTACTTGGTGATTTGAAGGTAATTCCAATTTTCTTTGCTTCAACAACTAATCTCGGCGTTTCATTGCACTTAAGTAAGTAGTCCGCAAAGCCTGAGTTTGGAATCCATTTTTCAGGGTTGAAGTTATCCTTAGACCAGCCCAATAGAAGCAGAACTTCATCGATAATTAGTAGACGGGTTTTAGCTTCGTTAGAACTATCAATTTGTGAGGCTATATCGTTGTATTTGGATACTAGTGTCTCAAATTCACTGAATGCTTTCGCTTGCTCAGTTCTATCTAGCATATTCTTCATTGTCACCATTCAACTTAAAGAAACATTAAGTGAATTCAGAGCATCTGTCTATTCACTTTGGTTTACCCATAAAATCAGGAATCAAGGGGGCGTAGTTGTTGAAACAGTTTGAGAGAGTTGGGTGGTGACAAGACCGTTATTGCAGTCAATGAGCGCAATTGGCACAAACAGAGACTGAGCTACAAACATCAACCAGAAGCCACCCCCTAAGCGGCCCAAGCCGCTTTGACCCCCGCTTAAAATTCCCTGTCGGTGCAGGGCGCTGCTAAAAGGCGGGCAATTTGCTGGGAGAAAATTGAGTGGAAGACGCGTCTGGAACGTCGTTTTCACGACCGCCTTTTAGTAGTGCCCTGGACTGACGTTGTTGGGAATCCAGCGGGCGCGCTTTCTTTGCGTCTCGTTTCTTTACCGCGTAGTAAAGAAATGGGACTGGCGCGCAAGGGAGTGCGTGTCATATCCAACATGGAGTTAAGGAATTTCTGCCTTGCAACAACTGCATTTACCGCAAATACTGAGATGCGGTGTGGCCAAATCAACACCACAGACTTAGTTAAAATCTGACGTGGACAGTTCTCCTCAATAATTGCCAGTTAAGCGTGGCTGAATCCCTAGAAGGGGAGAGTCCATATAATTCGTTGTGCATTCATGCAGCAAGGAGCAACTTCATGACGAAAGTCCTCTTTACCGTCGTATTCGCAGCATGTTCCTTTTCGGTCATAGCAAATGAAATGTATCGCGCTCCGTCATCTGGGGATAGCGGCACTTATTACATTGTAAACAGTGAAAAAGGCAGCGATGGAATACTCACTGTACTTTCAAGCCGTATCGGCAAAGATAATGCGTATACCGACTTCACCAAACTCAATGTGAATTGTGCATCCATGCAATATTTTGAACTAGGAGGCAGCAGCGAAGATGGTGCCAAGAAATCCCCATCAAAAAAACTTAAAGACTGGTCTAACGCCAAGTGGACATCATTGGTGCCGGGTTCCAGCAAATCTGATCTGGTTCGCTATGTTTGCAATAAGCATAAATAGTGGAATGCATAGTCGCTTCTCCTTCGGACCAGCATAAAGCTGTCCCAAATTTTTCCTGAAAATGTGGTCTTTGCGTCTCGTTTCTTCGCACTAAAGACAATCTGGTCAGGAACCAAATTGAAAAGCTTCAACTGGCCCGCAGGCCAACAGGCAGGATGCCCGAGTGAGACTTGCGCCCATGGATGGTGTGCCACAAAGAACATGGATGTTATTGAAAGGTAAAATGTCTTTGACAGTAAAGTGCAAGCTAGCCCCAATCGACCTTGGAAAAAATTTGCTGTCGCGGAAGCCACACCATGTCATTCAAAAACATCAATGTTGGTGAAGGCCAAGTTCCAACGGTATTGCTGTCGAAATTCCCCTTCATTATTCGTCTATACCCTAAACGCCAGCTAAAGAGCTTGATGGAACCAGGAGATCAATGATGAAACCTATAATTACCGTATTTGCTAATTCCCCCGACCAAGGCCGTGGATTAGCGCGAGATATGACGGTGCGCTGGGCACTGGAGGAAGTAGGTCAGCCTTATGAGGTGCGGCTGGTATCTTTCGCTGATATGAAGCAGGCCGAACATTTACGTCGTCATCCTTTTGGGCAGATACCAACCTATGAAAAAGGCGAGCTGGTGTTGTTTGAATCTGGCGCTATTGTGCAGCATATTGCTGAACAGCATGGTGGATTGTTCCCTGCAGCATCTGACGCCAGGGCCCGCACTATTATGTGGATGTTCGCCGCTCAATCGAGTGTTGAGCCTCTGGTAGTGCAGTGCGAAGTGGCAGTGCTGCTGGAGCGGGATAAGCCCTGGCATAGCGCACGTATGCCAATGCTTAAGGTGCGCCTGAATGCGCGCTTAAAGGAGTTGAGTAACAGCCTGGGCGATGCCGATTGGCTGGAAGGTGAATTCAGTGCCGGTGATTTATTGATGATCCAGGTATTACGTCGACCAGCGTGTGCCGAATTGTTGGTAAATTATCCCAACTTATCTGACTACCTGTTACGCGGCGAAGCACGCCCAGCATTTAAGCGGGCCTTTGCAGCGCAGTTGGCAGTATTTAACAACCAGTAAGCAAGTCAAGATGCGGTTACTCTTTGGGTTCTGGTGTTACCTCGGCAAATTTGCCGGAGATCCGTTGGCCAGCAATCTTGTTGGCATACCAGTAGTAAAACGGGAAGCCAATTGCCGCTGTTGCTATACCGCCCAGTGCGGAGAAAAAAGGAGCAATAATGAACCCTAGGGCACCTTGAACAGGTTCGCCTGATTGCATGCCACCGAATAAAAATATCAATCCGGGCAGAAAACCACTGCCAAACCCTAATGTGGCGGAAACCTTAATAGCTGATTGGAAATCCAACTGGCTTCTGTATGTCCGTTTCATCATATATTCCTTATTTGCACAAATTACACGTTTTACCTGCATAGCTATCTCACATGATGCGGAAAGCCGCCAGTGAAAGTAAAGCTGATGATTTTAAGAATTTGATGCACCACTTGATCATAGAAGGCTTCTCGCAGTGACGCAGGAGGCGCTGAGAAAAGCACGCAAAGAGATAACACCTTGATCCACTCTGCGCTCTCTGCGCCTCAGCGGTGAATATATGTTTTCAGATGGTTTGGCAGGATATCCATTTTCACCGCAGAGCCGCCGAGATCTCAGAGAAAAGCAGGAGATCTTTATGTGTATGTTATTGATAACTCAGCGTCCTCTGTGCCTTATATGGACTCCCTCGGTGTTGTCAACGAGATCGCATTGAAAACCAGATCAGATGCGGACTTATATACGGGCTCT
>NZ_PEBU01000023.1 GCF_002887595.1 Bowmanella denitrificans | reverse complement strand
CACAGCATGATCAGCTCGTCAATTGGTCTGACAAATCAAGTCGAGGTTGCTCAAATAATGTTCGTGATCTCACCCTGGTACAACCCCTTTTTTAACACCATATTGCTCATCTCAACTGCCTTGCTTAAACATATTTAGAAACTTCCTTAAATAACCTGCCGCTTCCTGAAACTTTCTAAACATATCAATATAGGCCTGGCGGTGCTCTTTATTGACTCTGGCTTCCACTTCATGCAGCAGCCGTTCCCAGCAATCCCAGTCAAACACATCGGGTCCGCTTTTTTCCCAGCGTTTATAGGTAGACAGCGATACACCAAAAATAGTGGCTTGTTCTTCCTGAGTTCGATTGGTGGCAGCACGCAACACCAGCAACTGATTGCGAAGCTGACTTTTTACGGTTTCGTTTACGCTGAGCTGCTGAGATTGTAAAGATGGGCGGTCGGTTTTATACATTTTCGTTCATCCCTGTACATAAAGTACCAAAAGTGGCCCTTTGGTCCCTGAAGAAAGCGCGTATCCTTCGCCAATATAGAATAAAAATCAACCAGGGATCAAGGTGAAACCAACATCAAATCCGCCCACTCGCGCTTCCGATATGCCACTTTGGCCAGCTGTATTACACGACTCAGGGTATGTTTTTAATTGCACCGCCGTTAATACACAGATTACCGTAGAGCCCGTGGAGGATTACCTGGAGATTGCCGTCACCGTTTGGAAGGGCAGCGTGCCGCCCTCGTATGTTAATGCAGAAGAACGCAAACGCAGTCTTTACGAGTTATTGGAATTACATTGCGAATATTGGCTTTCCGCGTCTTCATTATCTGGTGTAGTGAAGTATGCCAAGCATCAGGCGATGCAGTTAGCCTACAAGTCGGCCAAGCAATTCACCCAACACTTTAGAATTCCTCAAATGACAGGCAAGTTTCAGTCTGCCATGCCAGGGTTAAGATTGATGTCGGTGAAACGCGTGTTGGTGGTCAGCAATAACTTTATCGATATGATGGCATTGAATTCAGTTGCCGTGGATTTAGCCATTGAGACCTACTTTATCAGTTGCGACGATGCGGCTGCGGTGCTGCGGCTGCACCACTTCGACATTATTGTGCTCGACTGCTGCCTGAACAGTTCAGTGAACTATGTTCCGGCTTTACTTTCAATGAACCGGCATCAATCCGCGCTACTGTTGGCAATTCAGCCCAAAGTTCACGCATCAAAATGTATTGCATCCAGGGTGGATGGCATGCTGTCGTACCCCCTGAAGCTGGATGAAGTTATCGAACACTTTGACAACGCCAGGTATTCCAGGTGGGTGCTGCAAACAACCGTCTCTCATTTCAGTTCAGCTAAATAGTTGCCTGGTGATTCAGCCTCCTGGCGTTAATATGCTGCTGTGATAAGGCATATAATGACAGTCGGTGTAACCTGCCGTGCCATATGCACTATTGCACAATTCACCTCTGCAACTTAATGCTTAAACGAGAAGGTAGAACAACAAAAGTGCTGCATAAGAATTATCTTGGATTCGACTTTGTCAAAGCCGGTCATTTTGAGTTGGGCGAGAAAAGTCATACTCACAAAAACGGTGAATGGCAGAAACCAACAGTATTCAAGCCGACAAACCGGAATTTTCTCAAGGCCGGCACATCTGCATATCTGGTCATACTTGGTTCAAACTACCAGCAGCAGAATATTCTTTATGTCGGAGAGTATACTGGCTCACTGCATAACCGGTGGTTTCAAAGGCATAGCCAGGGAGAAGAGTTGGTCGTTTGGCACAGTGACAATCTAGCCGACAATATCAACAGGGTACTGATGTGCGAATTGCAGGGTGACAAGGCCGAAACCTCCGTTCCGCGTAAACCCATTTCCGACAAGGACAAGAAGATAATCAGTAAGATTCAAACAGAGATGCTGCATCAGTTGCAAGATGGTGAAGCACCTGAGATTTCGCTGTGGCTGACGCTTGACCCATATGTTGAAACAAGAACGGTGGGCAGACTCAATATCAGCCGCGCTATCGAGCAACACTTCCTTAGCAACACAAATTTACTCCTACCTCTCAATAGCAAAGGTCGCCAAACAACAAACGACGCCGAAGACGTTGCAGACATCACAAACCGGCAAAGCTGATCATCATTCCACAAGCACCGGCATACTGAAAATATTCGTCGCAGGCCAAGCTATTTTGCCGCAAGCGCAACGGTAGCGCGTTGTTTTTGCGGCAAAAAATCCATTTATCAAGTAGGTCGCAACACCATCAAAGTCACTGATGGGATTTAGTTACGCACAAAAAATAAATTATTTTTCACAAACTATTAACGCTGTGATATTTTATTCCTAACACTTGCTCTTAGCTTCGCTCACTGAGTCAGCGCGCCGGTAACTAACATGGCGCGATCAGTGGCTATAAAGCGCAAAGTAACAGGCAAGTGCGGAGCGACCGGAGAAGCTGTGACAGCTGTTGTAACAATGCTGCTCAGAGGTGCATTTAGCAGTTTTAAGCCAGCACAGTTTGCCGTAACCAGACACAAAAGACTGACCACAACAAATCGAAAGGGAAAGGTATGAAGGCTATTCCATTATCCAAAACCGCCATTGCCGTAAGTACAGCGCTGTTAATAGGCAGCAGTTTGTCCGTTGCTGCTCAGGAAGCGCAAAACACTGCTGCTGAAAACGAAAAAGAGGGCGTTGAAGTCATTCAAGTTACCGGCATTCGCTCCTCGCTTCGCGAGAACCTGAACAACAAGCGTTTTTCAAACTCTGTTGTTGATTCGGTTAATACCGAAGATATTGCCAAGAACCCTGATAAAAACATGGCAGAAGCCTTGCAGCGCATACCTGGCGTGCAGATTGAACGTGAGTTTGGTGAAGGCGCTAAGATTTCAATTCGCGGTACCTCCCCCGAACTCACCAACACCCTGGTTAATGGCCAAGCGGCCAAATCGGCCTCATACCGGCCCGGCCAGGATGAGAGCAATGCCTTTGATTTTTCTAACATTCCAGCAGAGCGAGTGGCAAAGATAGAAGTGCATAAATCGGCGCGCGCCGACTTAGATGCCGGCGGTATCGGCGGCACGGTTATTCTGCATACCAAAAAGCCATTAGAGCAGGAAGATGGTTACGGCTATTTGAACATTGAGGGGGAATACAATGACTCCTCGGAAAAATCTTCACCACAGATTTCCACCGCTTACAACTTCGTGTCTGATGACCAAAAATTTGGCGCATCCATTGCGGTCAGCCTGCAACAGCGTAATGCCTTTCGCTCGGGATTTGAGTCCGACGGTATTGGTTCCGGTACCGGCTTCCAGCAAACCAACCCCATCGCCTGTCCTACCGAAGACTGCGCCAGTAGCGATATTAAGTTAAGACATATGAATGGGCATAACCTGATTATTACCAGACATATGGCGTTAAACGGCTATACCTATGGCGATCTCGAGGCCGTGGCAGGCAATGGTGCTTATTCGCTGACCAACGACCCAAACAGTTCAGGGGTATGGAATAACCACACCAATAACTGGGGGCAGCTTGACGAGGTGATGGACCCTACTTATATCGATCCTACCTGGGGTTTGTTCTTGGGCGATCGAAGAAACGGGGGGCTGGGGCAAACGGCACCAAGAAATATAGGTAACATGCTTTATTCTCCGGCATTTTCTACCGATGAAAGCCGCTTAGATACCACTGTGAATTTGCAATGGGCACCGTCTGACTCACTTAGCTTCAATCTTGAACTGAACCGCAACAGCTCGGATCGCGACAACAAGAGCGACAACCTGTATGCGCAAACCTTCCGCATGAGCCAATTGTTATACAGCAATGGTGTGGCGGGTGTCGATCCGCGTTTGGTGATGGATCCGGTCAGCGACATTGTGTTGTCAGCCACCTACCCCGTAGATGGTGTTAACCTGGTGCGTGGTGCCGGTATGGTGTGGGATGGCAACAACTATTATGACGGCGACACCCGCTGGGGTGAAATGGTGCGCAGAGATTCCAACGATCGCAGCGGCACAGAAACCGAGCAAGACCGTATCCACCTGACCATGGATTATGCCAAAGACGCCTTTATCGTCAAACTTCAGGCAGGACGGACAACGGCGGACAGTACCGTAATGGATCGCATGACTACCCTTGCCACCCGCTATGGCGATTACGAGACGCCCTACTCCGGTGACAAAGCCGCCCTGAAGATCCCCACCTATGAAGGGGTGAACCTGGGGTATGGCTACAACCCAGACACAGGTAAAGTTTACTGGGGCCTGCATGCTGATCCGTCGTTAAGTGGTGAAGCATTGGCGGCGGCACAACAACGCGCCGAAAACTTCTTGCTGGCACCGACTAACGAGTTTTACCTGCTGACGGGCGGTTTACGCAATACGGCGCGTTATCGTGAAAACACCGAAGACTTTTTCCAGGGCGATGTTACCTGGGAATTGGAAAACGATTTTTATATCGACAGCGTAAAATTCGGTGCCAAGTACCGCAATATCCAGCGTACCGAAAACTACTACACCGAAAATGCCACATTCCATGGCTATGCCAATGAAACCAGTAAATTCCCGTTAATCCTCGCCGAGGAGCTGGTAGGTGGCACGGTGTCTGGCCTGGACACCGCAGGTCATGATGTACCGGACGAATACTTTGATATTGACCAGGGTAAGCGTAATGCCCTGCTCAATGATCATTTCCTGCTGCTGCATTCTGAGTTAGCTCCAAACAGAGGCGCCTGTGAAGACGCCATCGCTGCATCGGGTTCTAACAACTACTATGGTTGTCGTTCTGGTATGACAGAATCTGCCGGCGACTATTACGATGTTACCGAAGAACTGTTGGCTTACTATGCCATGGTCAACTTCAGCGGTGAAAAATTCCGTGGCAATCTGGGCGTGCGGGTAGTGGATACCGAGCGAGAGTCCATTGGCAAAGAAGTGGCCAAAGACGAAAATGGTCAGTTGTTGTCTTATCCGACCGATCCCAGCGATCCAGATTACATCGCCGAGCTGGCTGGTTTTAACCAGTATGTGCCATTGGTACAAACCAGCAGCACCAAAGACTATCTGCCCAGTTTCAACGTCTCGTATAATTTAACCGATGACCTGATTTTACGCGCAGCGGCGTCCAAGAATATTTCCCACCCCAGCCTGGAACAACTAAGAAGTAATTTCTATTTGGTAACGGAACGCTACCGACTTTACACCGACGGCCGCCAGCAAGATATGACACCAGAAGGCAATGCCGAACGTCTTGCCATGGATGCACAGCGCCGGGGTTCGGTAGGTAACCCCAACCTGGGCTCTTACACCTCAGTAAATAGCGAAGTCGGCCTGGAATGGTACTTTGCCGAGTCTTCAATTTTTGCTGTTACCGCCTTCCAGAAAGATATTAAAGATATGGTTCGCTCCACTTCCAAGGTTCAGAATCTGGACTATCTGGGTGAAGAAGGCAGAACGGATAACAACGGCTACCCGATATTTGGTGACTATGTGGTCAACTCCTACTTCAATACCGGCGAGCAAAAAGTAAAAGGGGTTGAGGTGCAGTTGCAGCATGACCTGGGTAACGGTTTTGGTGGCCTGATTAACTATACCTATACCGATGTACCAGACCAGGCGTTCTCTACCTCTGAGTTTGCCTATGAAATCGCCGATATGACGGATATTGAAACCCATCAAAGCGACCCGTCACAACGCGAATATTTTGAAGTAACCGGCTTTAGCGCTAAAACTACCACCCAGACAGAGCCTATGTTTGGCCAGTCGAAAGACACCATAAATGCATCAATATATTATGAAGACGATGATTTCTCGGCCCGTCTTTCCTACAACTACCGCAGCGAGTTTGCAAACAGGAGCTTTAACGAAGGTATCCGCTACACCGATGCCCGCTCGCAGTTAGACTTTAAAGCCACTTATAAAATCATGGATAACCTGATAGCCAGCTTTGCGGCAATCAACTTAACCAATGAAAATGTCGTGCACTATCTGGATACTACGCAGATTGTAAATGAGCCGGTTATCAATAAGATGAAGTGGATTGACGAAGTGGATGACAATGGCGCTGCCACCGGCAATCGCGTGATTGCCACCGATGACGACGGCAACCAAATTATTGAATCGTCCATTACCGGTGATGCCGCTTTTGAGATGCTGTCTGAAGCTAGCGGTATTCCGGTGGCAGACCTGAAACCCTATTACGAAAACCACTTAAGCAAAATTGTGGTAAACGAATGGACCAACGGCCGCCGTTTCTACCTGGGCCTTAACTGGACTTTCTAGTCTGACCGTTAACAAGCTAATGTGCTAACAGCATTAGCTTGTTTAACACCTCAGCGCACATTCAATGGCCAGGGCTGTTTAGTGTGCGTTTTTACTTCGTCAGAAAATAAATATGCAATCGCCGAACCTAGCGGGCATTTGTAGAACTTCATTCTTCACTCACAATTCCTCCTTCGCGTCTAACGAAGGAGGAAGTAACTTGCTAACACATCACGTCCATGTGGCAACTACCTGTAATTTTCTAGTGCAGGCAACCAATTAAACCTGGCGACGAAGAGTGCATTTCATAAGGCATAACTCTAGCGTCTGATCCGTCAAAATAATACATGTCTAACTTAGGTGAATTGGCTTTAAACTCTCCGTCTGCCTGGCCCCAGAAGAATTCGAAATCAGGTTTGCCGTTTATCACGTCTCGCACATAGTTATGGTTCTGTCCTGGATATTGACATGCTGTTAATTCACTCCAGCCCCAGGATGAATTCTTGAAGGTGCCAATGTATACAGTTCCACCGGCAAACTGCTGTTTATTAGTTCCAGGCTTATATACGGGAAATACAATTCTTTTTCCGCCGTCTGCCACAAACCCTGTTGAGTAATTATGATTTATATCAGTGCGAACGGTATTGAAAAACCAGCCAGAGTCTGATTTAGTCGCCAACACGAGTTCTCTGCGAGCCGATGTATTGGTGGGGTCAGCAGATTTGGACGCAACATAAAGCACATTTATCGTTCCATCAATGTTGATCTTGATGTCTTTTAAGTAGATGTACCAGTTTTTCGGATCATTTTCGGCGAAAAAGTACCTCATGATCCTTGTATCATCGGAATCGGTGACTAACGGAAATTTGCTGTCAAGGGACATCCCATTCGAATTCATCCAGGTTTTTCCGCCGTCATTGGACTCCATAAAATACAGATTGGAGCGCGAATCGACGTGTGCAGGATTACTATTACCCAGACCGTGACTATTATAGGCCACGACCAACCGCTTACCTTTGGCATGACTTACCGCATAATGCCCGCCAGAAACCAGCTTTGTTGATTTTTGTCCAGGCAGCTTAATGTATAGCTCCCGGCCATTAGTATATTGGTTATGGATCAGTACTTTTTGCAACTTCTCTTCGTACTCGACTAACCAAGGCTGTGGATAGCTCATCATGCGTTCACGAGTGTCCATTAGCTCTTTAAATTCATCATCGGTAACATTTACAAATTTTGAATGGTCATGCGGACTTTCGCTCTTATAGACTTCCATTTCCCGCATACGACTGCGGCCACTGACGTACACCCAGAGATACCCTGACTGATCAATCAGCAGAGCGGCGTTGTCATGCGGATCATCGACAATAGAGCCAATTCGACCGTCAGCGTTCATGCCTTTTACGGTAACAACCTTTGGAACACACAGTTCATCTGTTACATGATCAAAACACCCAACAAATATACCGAGAGTCCTCTTAGTTGATTCACTTGTACTCTCTTCACCTATCCCGCTACCGTAGGTAAAGAAGGTTTTGTTCTTTGAGGCATCGTAAATTGCCAACGGTCTGTGCTTGGCCGTATAGGTTGCAAAGTTGCCGGAATACTTTATAGCTTGTTGGCTGGCACTGAAATATTGTTTGTAGTGAATCCCGTTATAGCCACTATTGTCGAACTGCTTGCAGACGGCGGGGCTGTACACACTATAGCCTGACAAATTTTTCGCTCTAACCTTGTAACAATGCTCTCCGCTATTGGTAATCATATTGGTATATACGTTGGCACTGCTGTTTTGAATAATGCCACGCTTTTCTTCTGTCAGTTCATAACTGTCGACTGTCCCGTTGGCACTCATCCTCACCTGGAATTGCCGTCCAGTTTCAAACACATGATTGTCTTTTTGATCGTTGCCCGCAATATCCAGAATTTGCACCTTGGGGTTGGTGGGTAACGAAACCGGTGCAGTAACAACAGTTCGCTCAGCAGTGTACCAATGATAGTTTCCGATATTGTCAATACAGCTCCACCTTGTAGTCGCCGTTCCTGGATTTGTATATGCCCAAGGGCCTGATGAGCCTGACGTACCGCGATTACTGCCGGTTCCGTCCTTATAACAAGCCGCTACATTCTCAATGTTCCAATAGAAGGTTGTTGGCTCTCCCACATTCACAGAACTTGGACTCCAAGCGAAGGTCCTCTTAATCGGGTGTTTGACAACCTTTCGAGTAGCTTCATAATATCCACTACCCGGCATACGATTGCCGTTTACATCCTTACAGTACCACTGTGTGGTATAGATACTTTCGTTGTACCTGTACGGGCCTGATGTGCCGAAGGGAGCACGTGGGGAAGTGGAGCCTTTTTGATAGCAATTTTTCGCACCCGGCACATTCCAGTGAAATGTGGTTGGCTCCTGTTCATACATTTCGGCAGGCCGCCATTCAAACGTGAATGCTTGTGATTGCATAGAAAACAGCGAGCATAATAGTCCAATACCCATAGTCATCGTTGGCTTATTCAAAACTTTCATATCCTATTCCTGTTTTGTTTTCAGTGATGCACCTAATTGATTGATGCATTGATTGAACGATGTTGTGGAATGAAACGAAAGAGACCCTTGCGTGCTGAGGTCGACAACGGCCGATACAGTGCTGGACACTCAAATACCTTGAAATGAGAGACAATTTTGATCGTCCTTGACCTGAACTTCAACAAAGAAAGCTTGTTTCGTTCTCCTTAACACCGCCGATTGTAACTATAACGCCAAAGGGATCGATTAAGGGAGCATAAAAGAACATGTTTCTTCATTTTGGTATTGGTTTCGAATAATCAATATGATCTGCCGAAATAGACGCATAACAGCATTATTGTCGATATTTGGGAGAGTATTTGAAGGTCATCAGGAACATCTCTACCAGCGCTTTAAGGTGTGCCATCACAAGCCTTTAGCCATGAAACCTGCCCCCCCACAAAATTATCAAGCGTTACTTCGATGAACTGCGCAAGGATTATTTAACCATTAAATACCCGAGTCGATTGATGAGATCACCTAAGTTGAGAGCCTAAGGCCAGAGCTGTCGGGTCCCCCTTTGATTTGACTGAAAAACCATCTTACCTGAAGGCGACTAGTCTGATACACTCAAAAAAAATATTGCGAATCATTACCAATTGCATCTTATGATTATAAAGAAAATTCTCCCCCCAATTTTACTCACCGGTGCCTTTAGCGCTGTGGCACAGGACCACGCTGCCGGGTTGGAAAGAATCGTTATTACCGCCGACCGGATAGAAAGCTTCGCCGCCGATTATGTGCAGGCCGGTGGTTTCAGAAACGCGCGATTGCTCGATTCTGCCCAAACCACCAATGTACTGACTAAAGAGTTACTGCAGGCCCAGCAGGCCAATACCCTGGCAGATGCCATTCGCAACAGCGCCGGTGTCACCGCCGCGCAGATAGACTCGGCCATATACACCAACCTCAGTATCCGCGGTATCCATTTGGATAACACCACCAATTACCGCCTCAATGGGGCACTGCCACTAACCAACTATGTACAGTTGCCAATGGACAACAAAAACAGGGTTGAGGTGCTAAAAGGTGCCTCCGGGCTGTTTTACGGATTTGGCTCGCCATCTGGCATGATTAATCTGGTTACAGAGCGGGCTCATCACAATGGGCTTGAGTTTGACACCTTTGCCAACCTGCATGGCACCCTGGGGGCGGCATTAGACTGGTCCAGGGTATTTAATGATGCAGGGTTACGGGTAAATTTGTCCCAGGCAGAGGAGGAAAATGGCCTGGAACGCAGTCAGGGCCAGCGCCAGTTTGCTTCGGTTGGCTACCATATTCACGCCAATGAACGACTGACCTTTGAATTTGACGGCGAATACATTCAACGGGATATGACCGAACCGGCCCAATATTATCTGCTGGCAGATGCCGACGGAAACACCGTCATTCCACCGCTGCAAAAAAGCAGTGTCAATCATGGCTCAGAATGGTTCACCGCCGAATCAGAAGCGACCAATCTGCTGGCTAAAGCCAGTTACGCCATCAGTGACAATCTCGACCTGAGCCTTAGCTTGGGGCAAGCTAAAACCCGCGCCACACGGCGCTACGCAGCATTTTATGGCTTTGATGTGGATAGCGGAGAAGGTGGCACATTAGCCTTGTCTACCTTCCCCAACTCTGAATACAAAAACCGCATCGCCGAACTACAACTGTCCGGCAGCACCCTTTTGGCGGGCATCACACACGAATGGGTGCTGGGTATGGCCAGACGGGAAAGCGATTCAATACTGGCCGACAGAGTCAGACAGGGGAACTGGTCTCAACACTTGTACCATCCGCTTAGCTTCCCAGAGCAGCCCAAGCCAGCCCGACAGATTAAAAACCAGATTGAAATCACCGATACCGGCTACTATGCGGGGCTACGTTCTGTATTTACCCCCTGGCTGCAAACCACTATTGGCTACCGGGTCGCCGACTACCGAAACCAAAATCTGCTGTCAGATTACCAGGATCGCCAGGGTGCCAAATCTGCCAGTATCGTAGTTTCACCCACCGAAGAGTGGCGCTTATACAGCAGTTATACAGAAGGGCTTGAAGAAGGGGGCATTGCCCAGGGCATTGCCAAAAATGCCGGTGAAGTGCTGCCGGCGGCGCTTAGTAAGCAATATGAAATAGGTAGCAAATACCAGAATGAAACCGGTCTGATGCTGAGCCTGGCGCTTTTTGATATTGAGCGGGCGTCGGCCTTTATTCACCCGCAAAGTCAGTACTTTGTTCAGGATGGTCGGGCCCGCTACCGCGGCGCAGAAATCAACGCATCCGGCGAGCTGACGCGGCGGTTATCTCTGTCCGCCAGCCTGACCTATATCGATTCAGAACAGCAGCGCACCAGCAGCGACACCCTGACCGGTAAACGCATTGAAAACACCCCGGATACAACCGCTTCGGTCTTCTTACGTTACCAATTTGAAGCCATTGAAGGGCTCAGCGTGACCAGTGGATTATTCCACACTTCAAAGCGGGCGGTAGACGCTATTAACAGCACCTTTGTTGGGGGGTACACCTTGTTCGATGCCGGTGTGGAATATCGTTTCTCACACTGGCCGGTCACCGTCAGCCTGTATGGGCAAAATCTGACCAACAAGAAACACTGGGCCGCCACCGGCTCGCGCTTACTGTCCCAAGGCCTACCAAGCCAAATTAAGCTAAAAGTAAGCAGTTACTTTTAAGAACGGAGCAAATCATCAGGGGCTATGCGGTCCAAAGACTTTGTCTTAGAGATCTAACTGCTCAGCCCCTTTATTGCATATGTTTTCAGTATTCAGAACGACGTTTTAGCTAACGTTCAAGATCCCAACTTCGTTATGCCCTGCTCTTCCAGTGCCAGACAGTCGGCAAAACGCCGCCCTCGTTCATCCCTGAATCTTTCTTCAGTGACAAGCACATGATGGATGCGATCCACTCGCAAATGTCTGAAATCTTGTGCGCTCTCACACCAGATGGTCAGCAGCCAGGCGGAATCAAACACCGTTAATCCCAGCGGACGCGCCAGTCTCTTAGACACCTTACCGGCAAGGCTGGTATAGCCTATTTCTACTACCCGGCGCTGACGAATAGCATCTCGTAATACCCCAAAAAACGCCTGGCAAGGCATTGCTGTGGGACCTGCTTCCAGCGCTGAATCCAGAAACTCCAGACGAGCTGCATCATCTACCGCTGAAGCAATTTTGGCGGCAGCGCGGCGCGCCGCTTCCGACATGCCTGCATCAGTGCGCACTGCAACCATACGAAGGCCCAACGCTAGTGCAGACAGCTCGTCTTGATCCAAACGCAATGACGGCATAAACAAACCAGGTTCGAGAATGTACCCAACACCACCTTCGCCGCGTATCGGCGCCCCTAATGCCTGCAAATCAGCGATATCCCGGTACAGCGTGCGAACTGACACCCCCATGTCTGCCGCCAGGGTGCGTGCAGACACCGCGGTCCGCCGCAGGCGTAATTCGTCAAGAAGCTGGAAAAGCCGGAACAACCGCATCACAACACTGCCATTTTCTGACACAGCAACGATGCAAACTCTGCATTCCGGCTAACTTCGGAGACAGCATGCATTTTCATAACGTACTGACAACGGCCTTCACATTCACATTGATGGCTAGTGTAACCCAAGCACAGGAGATTAAAATGACTGACCAAAAACAGCTGGTTCACGCCAGCATCGAACGCATGACCAACGCATTTGCTCAAGGTGACCTTGACACAATTCTATCCAGTTACACGGCTGACGCCGTTATTGCGGCAGATCCTGACCAGCCAGTGACAGGCAGTGCGGCACTGCGAGCCATGTTTAGCGAATACATAAAGACTGGGGTCGCCTTTACCTACGGTAATCATGAAGTGATTGTTAGTGGCAACACCGCATTGCATTTAATGAAATGGACAGCGCCTCAACCTGACGGCAGTAACGCCAGTGCCCTTTCGGTTGCCGTGCTGCATCGTCAGCAAGATGGCCAATGGAAAATGGTAATCGACCATCCTTTTGGCGACAGCGTTATGCAATCTCAATAATGTCCTTAGGGCTGGATTGGCTTCAAGTTCAGCCCCTCAAATGCCTTAGCCTTTAGCGCCAGTTGCGAAGCAAGGCAAACCAGCAACACCAAACGGGGTTGGCGCTGATACCTATCTTTCGTTAGCCAAACCAGGTCAGTTCTCGTCGCTACCACTTTACTTTCAGCAAAGCCAGAAAAACGGGGAGGACGTTTTATTATCCTGTCACCGTTAGCAAAACCGAATCTGACGGCAAATTCGCAGTCGCCGCAATCTTTAGACCAGCTCAGAGAAGTGCCTGTCAGCAATATTTCTGCTCAGAATTCTACGTTAAAACATTGCCTGGACTAACAGCCCTCCTATAGTTGTACTCTAACCTAATGATTCTCCTGTGTTTAAGCGAGGGTTCTGTTTAATTGCAAATCAGGGATGACAAGCACTGCAAGATTGAGCAACACAAATATGGAATTGTTGAAAAACTGAGGATTTCATGGAGTACAGAAAGCTCTATAGCATTACATTAATAACCCTGTTGATAGCGACGTTTATCGCAATATCTTTGCAGTTTTTTTTATTGGAAAGAACACTATTGCTCCACCCTGACAACGTCGAAAATGTACAGGCAATATCGGACCAAAGCCTTAACGGAAATTCGGTGGCAACACTGACAGAAGAAGACGGGAAGTGGCTGCTGACATGCCACATTGTCGCCTCTGATTACAACTGGCCTTTTTGCGAGATCTCAATCAATTTCTTCAATGAGCAAGAACAGCCGACCGGCCAGGGAATTGACTTTTCTTCTTTCACATCAGTTTATGTCAAAGCGCGCTATGTCCATCAGGGACACGACAGCTTACGCTTCCAGCTGCGCAATTTTAACCCTCTGTATGGGCAATTCGACGACCAGGGCACATGGAAATACGTAGGCATTGAGTTCTGGCCACAGCGCTCCCCACAAGCCAATGACATTCCGCTAAAAAGCTTACAAGTCGCATCCTGGTGGATAGCAGAGCAGAAACTCCCCATCAAGCACGCCGAGCCTGAGTTTACCAATGTGATGATGTTAGAGCTGTCAACCGGCAACAACATTCAACCTGGTCAGTATGTTATTGAACTGGAGCATATAAAGTTTACTGGCAAGTATTTCACCAATAATCAGGTGTTACTCTTCCTGATTTCTCTGTGGGCCTGTTCCGCCGTTGGCTTCCTGTTTTTTAATCTCAGTTGGTCTCGCAAACAACTTATTGAAACAAAAAGCAAAGCAGAAGAGCTGCGACAGCTAAACCAACTGCTGAATGTGAAGACTAAAGAATTAAAAAACCAGGCAGAGCGGGATCCTTTGACCGGGGCGCTGAACAGGGCCGGGATAAAAACAATATTTACCAAAGAACTTGAAGTGCTCTCCGTTATGTTTATTGATATCGATTACTTCAAATCGGTCAATGATCGTTATGGTCACACAGTGGGTGATGAAGTGCTCAAGGCGTTTGCTAAGTTAATCAGCAATAATTGTCGTTTTACTGACTTTCTGGCCCGCTGGGGAGGTGAGGAGTTTTTATTGGTCTGCCCCAATACCTCACTAAAAGATGCCTACGATCTGGCCCAGGCATTGCGCAATATTATCAGCCATCATCAATGGATACAGGATATTCAGTTAACCGCCAGCTTTGGGGTAGCTCAGCAAGGTGACGAAAGTCCCACTGCCTTTATCGAACGGGCAGATAAGGCGCTGTATGATGCGAAGGTGCGCGGCCGCAACCAGGTCGTAATATCAGAGTATTAGCCCACTAAGCCAGCAGTAAACTATACAAACCATCGTCGCCTGAAAATCGGCCCAAGCCGCAATATCAAAGGTAACACATTCGCCTTTAACATCAGGCAAATGAGCAATTTGATTGCTCAACTGCCGCTCCTGATTTATAGCCCCGCCAGGATTAACTTGCACTGGTCGAGCTAAAAGCAAAATAAACTCAACAATCTGTGCGAAGCCCCACAAACTCAACTTTACTTAATAACACCACGCACAGATACATATCATCCGACAAGGAAGGCAATATGGGCTGGACAATCACGATCAAAGACAGAGGCGGCGAGTTAAAGCATGATGATGACAGATGTATTGCCTTTGGCAGCCGTCATGGCAGAACTCAAATAAACAACAGAATTGATATGCGGCCAATGCCGCACGGTATGGACGATACCGCGCAGAAGTGCATTCCTTGTTTTATCGCCGCGGCAGACATTCTGCATGAAGAGCTGAGCAAGAGCAAAGTGGCAACGGTGCATTGTCATAACGGCAATAGCAGAACCTCATTTGCGCTGATTGTTTATCTGGTTCGCTACGGCGGTTTAAGCCTGGCAGAGGCAGGCAAACTGGTGGAAAAAGGTCAGACTACCAGAACCGACATCAGTTTCAGCCTAAGCAAGCAGGTTAACAACAATAGTTACTGGACCTGGCTGAATGAAGCTCAGTGGCAAAAAACCATAAGTGACACATCTAATAAGGGAACATACCGGGCATCGCATGCAGTATCAGGCCCGGATAAGCAGAATCACAAAATTCACCATGTTATCAGTGAAAACCGTTCGGCTTCACCTGTTGCCACTCACTCCCCTGCATCGCATGGCATTGGCCAGGCCGAATACCGGGATTTAATGGCAAATGCCGCAGTTTATCAGGGTTACCCATAGAGTGGATTTTTGTAAAAAAAAGACGAAAGCCTTACAGGCTCCTGCAAGGCTTTGTAATTGGAAATCTGGAATTGAATCCAAATTTCAGTATCAGCTTGGCCAATAGGCGGTTGTTTTTTAGGGTGCTTGACCGTTAGGAATGCTTACGGCGCGTGCCAAAAACAAACAGTGCCAAACTTAGCAAAGCCAGAGTGGATGGCTCTGGAACAGGTGTCACATTGTGGCCAATACCACCAACGTTTGCTAATTCTTCGCCACTGATATCAAAAGCGAAGAATGAACTACGTCCATCGAAGTTAGTCTGGTTTGCTGGTGACCAATTACCTGTTACCAAATCGCCAGACTGATAGTCACTGTTAAACTGTGTCAGCACGGCAAAGTATGTACCAATATCCAGAGAGATATTGATAAGGGCGTCCCACGAACGACCGGAACTTGCCGACACTACATTGGAATTATCATCGTCTGCCTTAAGCAGATTATTGGCACTGTCAAACACAAATAACTGAGGGTCAAAGCCGCCATCAGCAATACTCGTACCTGCGCCGTTAACACCGCCTGCATAGCTAAAGCTAACCAGGTTGACCATGGTATTGTCTGCCGTAACATCAAATTGGATGTAGTAGCGACTATCGTCATCGTTAAAATTGCCGGTAAAGGATGATGTGATTAGTGCGGCTTGCGCAGTACAACAAAATCCGAAAAAGCTTAAAAGCGTAATAAGTTTTTTCATTGTCTCTTCCCTAAAGGTTACATCTAAATCTGCGGTGAGGGTTGCAACGTGTTATGCAGGAGGTACTACATGAGTATGTTGCAAGTCGACTAAGCCAATTTCGCGCCAACATTAATACCTCATTGTTTTTTAAAGAATTTTCTTTTTACGCCGTTTGCTTTTCAAACTGCATGCAAAGAAAGCTGACGGTTTCTTGTAAAGAGAGTTAGGACAATCATTGTTGCGTTAATAAGGCACTATCAGGATTAACTCGAACCTCGCTCATATTGGGGGACAGGAGGCCGATATTGGCATCATAGCTCAGCGGAAAAGGCACATCGCTGAATAGCTGCGCCAATATGGTTTTATCGCTAAAGTAGGCCCGTATTCGTTAAAGGGAGGAAGGTGCAGATAAAGGTGTGTGCAAAAATACTGTCAAAAAATTCAGACAATCAATAGCGAATTTTTCTTTCAGGAAACTATGAATGAAAACACCTCTGTATTGAATTGCTTCCTCAAAGCATCCATGGATGACCTTTTGTTCGACATTTTCAGTAATCAGAACAATGTGTTAACGACGAGTTCAACTTCTCTAATGGGTTCAAGATCTCTGACGCTTTGGTCAAAATACTGGTGCGAACGGAATCGACACCACCCGATGAAAAAACGACGCGAAACAGATTGCCTGGCGGAGTTTATCTTTCTCACATCCCGATATTATTCAAATACCGGGAGGACTTCCGCTTTTTACTTGACACGGCTGTTTAAAGGAACCCTTGCTCATGCATGTCTTGGCACCACTATCATGCACCTGACGCCATGACAAGACAACAGCAAAAATTTCATTAGTATGTGTTTAAAAAGTGCTTTAAATTAGGCATTCTCTATTCTTTACCTTTAGAACATGGAACGTTTCTGCCATGAAAAACGCATTTATCGGCGCGATATGTATTATCGTCTCGTTATTTTCTTCGCAAAGCTTTGCAGTGCTTGTAGATACAAAGCATCGTAACGATGTCGTCTATTTCCTCTATTCTGCGCCAAATAAGATCGTCCGCTATGATCTAACTCAGCAAGCTTTTCTCGCCGATATCCCGCTAAATAAAGTGCCAACGGCATTCGATGTGGATGATAATTTTGTTTATGTCGGTTCTCATCGCGAAGTAAATGCTATTGAACTTGAAGGGTTGGCGACAAACTTCGTAAGAAACACCAGTAGTGAAGTTACGGGCATCGTCGCCTCTGTCCATCAGTTTCATTACAAAGATGGGGGCACCCTTGTTTCTGTCTCAAAAGCTGATTACAGCCAAACCAACGACTTTGGCTTATGGTATAGCGGTAGCAATTTTGTTTACTCTGAATCTGAAAATGCCTTGTACGCAAGAAACTCAGGAACCTCTCCGTTTGATATTCGTAAAATCACCCTAGATGAGCAAGGTTTGCCAATAAACAGTATTGATAGTCCTTATCATGGTGACTACCCGTCGGCATCGACTCTTTATGTAAACGGTAGCGAAAATAAGATTTACGATAATGCGGGCATTAGTTATTTTGCTCTTGATCTAACTTATGCTGGTAGTTTACCGGTTGATGTAACTAGCCTATCTTTTATCGGTGACAATGCCGTTGTATTAGATGGCGCTAAAGTACATTTATTCAGCGCAGCTAATATTGAGCAAGGGACCATTAACGTTGAACCCGACGGTTTTTTCGTCGCGGCAAATGAACAAACCATTTTCGTTTTTGTTGAAGTTGGTGATAGTGGAATAAACGTACATACCTACGATGTTTCCTCATTCGTATTACCAGAGCCAGGAGAGCCGGTTGATCCAACAGGCATCGATTTTGAACCAGAAGCATGGTCAGACAATGGTCAAGACACGATTTACTTGCTCGATAACGACTCTCTAAGTGTTTTCCGTCGCTCTATTGAAAATGATGAATACTTGACATCTTACGTACTTTCTTCTCCAGCTTCATGGATGACATACTCTGCGGCACACCAACGCCTGTATTTAGGATATAGCAGTGGCAAAATCACCTACTTTGACACTACGCAAAGTTCGCCAACTGAAACACATTTTACCACGTTAGCAACAGGTGTTTATGGTCTCGCACCTGCCGGAGATTACCTCTTTGCTGCAGATGGCTCAGGTGCCTGGAACACCCACTACACATTTAATGCTTTAGGTGAAACAGTAGATTCGGTCGACTGGCGAAATACATCACACGAATATTTATGGAACCCGCTTACTGGGCGAATGTACCACTTTAGAGATGGTACCTCACCTAACGATATTGAGTGGACCGAAATTGATAGCAATACCGGTAAATTTGGCGCTAACGGCGACTCACCCTATCATGGCGATACGTTAAATATTAGCTCGCCATTAGTTTTGAGCTTCGATCAACAACTTATCCTTAATGGCGCAGGCCAGCTTATTGATGTTTACTCACTCAACGTACTAAATGCGCTCTCAAGCAATATCGCCAGTGGAGCTTGGTTTGAAGAACAATTAGTCACGGTTAATAGAAGTAATGGCGCACTGCAATTTTGGGGTGCGAACTATAAACTGCTAAGCGAAAGCCTGTATAACGGCAAAAAAGCTGATCGCATCGTTGGTTTAGGCAATTTGCTGGTAGTTGTAACGAAACAGGTAAAAGGCTTTAGTTTTAGCCACGTTGACCTGTCAAACCTACCTGACACTGATAGTGATGGGTACCATGATTTAATTGATTTATGTCCTGCTATTGCCAACCCTGAACAAACTGACAGTGATGGCGACAGCATTGGCGATGCTTGTGATTTAGATAACGACAATGACGGTATTTCTGACAAGGCTGAAGAAGCTGGGGGCCTCAATCCTCTTGATGGCAGTGACGCCCTGTTAGACCTAGATGGTGACGGTTTTAGTAACCTGAACGAATACCTACATGGCGCTGAATTCGCAAATGCCGACTCAACACCTTCACAAATAAAAACCTTGCTAGAGACCTTTGATGAAGGATGGCCAAAAGGCTTTTACGTTTCGCAGGACTCTCTTCAACCGTGGACTGTAGAAGCGAATTCGCAAGATAACAAGGTTATAACATCAACTAACCCTGTAGTTTCTGGAGGCAAGAGTCAACTTAACTATCTCGCTAATTTCGCAACAGGCACCTTCAACTTCGACTTGAAAATTGCAGATTATTACAACTACAACACAAGCTTTCGTGTGTTTGTTGATGATGTAGAAGTCAGTACATCATACCAATCGTTAAACAATGAGTGGCGGCGCTACTCGTTTAATCTGTCAAGGGGAGAGCATAACGTAGCTTTTAGGGTGAGGACCGGATCTCGGCAAAGTCTTCATGAGATTAATCAATTCTCAATTGATAACGTTGCATTTGGTGTAGACAGTGACGGTGACGGTATAGTAGATGCAATGGACAATTGCCCTTCATCCTGGAATACAAGACAAGAAGACCGTGACAACGACGGTATCGGCGATGATTGTGATCCCTATCCAGATGTACCAGATGTTGATAGCGACGGCGACGGTGTTCCCGATAGTATCGATAACTGTCCTGTAATCGCTAATACAGACCAAACTAATCTTGATGGTGATGAACTAGGAAATGTATGTGACGACGATATCGACAACGACGGAATAGCTAACGACGTAGAAAATAGCTATAGCTTCCTTGACCCATACGATGACCGTGATGCTTTAACTGATTACGACAATGATGGCGCCAGCAATCTATACGAAATTAAGAACAATAAAAACCCTGCAGTTGCTGACGAATACGCACTTTTCAATATTTTTGACTACTACCCGTTAGGCGAATTTACGCAAGTGTATAACAGTGGTGGTAATAGCTATAGCGTTAGCATGACGAATGGCGAAACAGCAGATACTTTCATGGTTGAAAGCGACTTTTCCGCTCCAGTTCGTTTATCGGTAACCAACGATTGTATTATGCTTACCGCCATGCCTGCAGAGGGTAATAACTACCCGTCACTCGTAACAGAAAATTGGTGTGAGCTGCCAGCGAAAATTAGCGAAGGACAAACAATAGTTCTAGAAAGTGTTGTTCACGAAACCGATCCTCAATATGGTTATGTTTATCAGTCATTGTATGTTGTCAGAAAACTTGAGGTGGCGAAGTTTGGCTCTACCCAATGGAATGGGCAAACGGTTCGTTATATCACGCTACAACAGACTACGAGCTTTTATGACAATGCTAGCGGTATAATACAAGGACAATCTGACGACAGTGTCACATTGCTTGAAGGGTTAGGTGAAGAATCAATTGAGGGTGTGAAGCTAACAAACTTTGACGCCATACAATTGGTGACTAAATGGAATACGCCTGCACGTCCAACACCTCCGGAACCAACACCATTGCCCGATAATGGAAGCAAGTCAGGTTCTTCAGGCGGTGGTTCTACAAGCTATCTATTGGTGCTGTTTTTAGCGGCTATTTGGTTAAAACGACACTTAAATGCCAACTCTCTAACACGGTTAATAATGTAGTTATCTAATAAAGCCAGATACAGAGTTAGGTGGTAGAACAGTATTATTCGACAATGGTAGACTGCTCTTAGCAGTACGAGCTAAGACCTGAGCTGACAGTGACCCGATTTTTCCGTGTCAGCGTCAGATTAGGTCGAGACTAGTTCAGCTTTAGGAGAGTAACTGTCAGATCAGGTCTGAGCTAGTACAAGTCAGCCGTGTCACCCATTAATCGTTAACCCAATGAGAGCAGGGTTACAACTCCGTCATTGTTCAAAGCCCGCCATTAAGCCATTTTTAACCTGCTCATAACGAATACTATCAACAACGATAGGATCAACAACGGGTGCTGGAATACGGCAGGATGATTTGCAGACACAGGTTTTTCCAAAAAAGGCATCTTCATCACTTGTGGCCACAGCTAGAGCTTCTTGCTGATTAGCGCAATATTCGCACGGCTTACGCCATATTGTTTTGCCAATTTTGGCCAGCCTGTCAGGCTGGATTGAACGCTTTGTATGATGTCTTCAGCCCTTGGCTTTTTGATATTGGCCTCTTTGGCGAGCTTAAGTAAATGCTCAACGCCAGGTGCTCTGCCTTCTCCCATCACCGTGGTGCTTTGTTCGCCGCCAGGACCAGACGAAAAGGTTAAGTCGTATGCAGGGGATAACGTCCACTGTCCATCTTCCGCCATCAAAAAACTAAAGTTTTTGGCATGGTCATCCCGGTTATGGGTCAGCACGTTGAATACCGCTAACCGGAACATTTTTTCGACCTCACGCACATCGCGGGTCAGCATGCCCGTCAAGGTTAAGAGGTCTTCGTAATCCAAAGCTGGCGTTCTAAAATCTGAGTGCAGTAATCCACATGCGGTATGCATATGAAAACGCTTAGTGCCAAAATCCAGGCCAACCTTAATTTCATTCACTGACGGTATTGTGTTCATTTGCGCGTCCCGCGCTTACGCGTTGGCGCGCGGGGCGTACTCAGCACTTCATCAATCGATGCAAACGCAGTTTGTTTGGATGCGCTGGCGGCAATGATGTCATCCAGCCCCCCGAGCACCATATAAAGTTTGAGAAATGAAGCCAGCGAGATAGCCCCTTCCTGTTCGAACTTACGCAACGTTCGAACAGGCACACCAGAACGATTCGCCAGCCCCTCCTGGGTGAGCGCCATTTGCAGACGCTTCGCCCTGGCATTCTCCGCAAGCTTCTTTTGGGCTTTTGATGGCGATATAAGTGACATCATTATGTCATTTAACCAGATTAATTCACAGCTACTAACATTATAGTGTCACTAAACAAGTGGATCATGCTTAAAATTCAGTAAATCTGCTATGGGCATATAAGTTGCAGCCAGACCAAATATCAGCTTATTTACAGCAAAAGCGAAGTAATAACTCAGTGCTGGCTGCAAGTTCAAGACTTCCAGTATTCAGAAGGAAGTTTTAGCTATGGGTTCAAGATCTCTGTTCTCTTGATCGGACTGTAATTAGTGACCTGCAAATACAGCCATTGTTGCTTTGCGCTTGCCTGTCAACCTAGGCTGTTCGCTGGACAAACCGCGATATACCGCTCAGGATAGGCCGTCGGCTGCCCCCTGACCGTCTAAGGTTGAATTTATCAGTCGATTGCCGTCAAGTGTGTGAGGAGATGAGCAATTATCAGATTTAGGCTGCTGTCTGCGATGGCTTGCTTAAATAGCTGACAATACTCTGGCAATAGCAAGCATAAGGACATCATTACAATGAAATTAATGACATATTTTGCTGGACTACTTTTTGGCGTTTTCGGCCTGCCACAAACGGCTGCGCAACAGATAGGGCTTGAAGCCCAGATCCAGGCCCTGGCTGAGTCGGGGCTGAAGCTTAATGATGGCGTGACAGTTGGGGATCTGCTCTACTCCTGGAGCCGAGAGGAATATGAGCAGTCACCTTATGATCTGATTTTTTCGATATATGGCTCTGAGGTCGAGCGGGCACCGTGGGGGCGAAATGTCTGTGATAAGGTGTGGAATTTCGATGTGGAATCAATAGAAGGTGACGGCGCTTACGTTGACATTGTACACAGATTGTCATTGCTGACGGGCGCTGTTAGTAGGATTTCCGATATAAAAGATAGCGTGAATTTTGGTTCTGGAGAGGCATGGGTCAGCTATAAAATTGATGGTAAGAGCAGGAAACACAATATTGTTATTGATAATGATTGGGCTGACGCCAAGGCAGTTGATGCTGTCATGCAGGATATGCTTGTTTCCGATCATTCCTTTTACGCTATTGATAACGGTCAGGCTTCCATCTGGTTTTTTCTAAATGAAAAAACGGCCAGCGAGCTGAATAAATTGTCTGGCGGCAAGCTAAAAAAGATCAGATGAAAATATTAAGCAGTAATGTGGTTCAGGGAATAACGAACCGGTACCCAACAACAAAGCAGGGCAAGAGCATGAATGCTCATTTTTCGAGCACTTCGCCCATACCGGCCACTAACACCCTCTCTAAATAGTCTGT
>NZ_PEBU01000022.1 GCF_002887595.1 Bowmanella denitrificans | reverse complement strand
ACAGCATGATCAGCTCGTCAATTGGTCTGACAAATCAAGTCGAGGTTGCTCAAATAATGTTCGTGATCTCACCCTGACAACAAAGTGCTTTAGGAGAGTAACTGTCAGATCAGGTCTGAGCTAGTACAAGTCAGCCGTATCACCCATTAATCGTTAACCCAATGAGAGCAGGGTTATAACTCCGTCACCTGACGGGTTTCAAGGTTGACACGAAATACCCGGCCCCGTTCGTTCTCAATACGCAGATGCAGCCTATCCGCTTCCAGCGCCATGCTTTTAAAAAACACATCCTGCACATCCCCTTCGCGCGTTGGGTCACGCCGGTTCTCGTACACCTTTATCACCCACAGCTGCTGGTCTTGCTCAAACGCCGCCAACAACCCGCCCATTTGTTCAAAGCCCGCCATTAAGCCATTTTTTACCTGCTCATAACGAATGCCGTCAACCACGATGGGCTCCACAACGGGGGCTGGAATACGGCTGGATGATTTTGCAGACATAGTATTTTCCAGAAAAGCTTCGGCGCCCTTAGCATGCAATGCGCAGACATCAGGGGTAAGCTTAATTGACATCAACTGTTTATTGTCTCTGATACTGGCCGACATCGGTTCCAGTTCAGAAAATTCTTCATAAGCGCTGAGCATGCCATCAATAAAGTCCTGATTGTCAGGCCAATGGTTTTTAACCCGTTCATTAACTGCAAATCCCAGAGTCCTGAACCGCTCCTTATCGTCTTCACTCACATCAAGCGCAAATTCCGCACAGCTCATCAGAAACACCATATGTCGCCCTTGCAATCCTAAATCAGGGTTTGCCGTTATTGTGGCAAGAAGAAGAGCGATAGTGGGCTTAGTCATCCTTTACTTCCTTGCTATTAAACAGCGCGCAGGAATAGAAATAGACAGTAAATAGTAAAAACTGGGTCGGAAAAAGACTAAAAACACAATAAGCGAGTACATATCCTAAGCATCTGCACTCAACCTTTTGCCTTTAACTTGTCAATCTCTCTGGCATAAGAAAGCAACATCCACAGTAACGCCAGCAGAAATACAACCGTAGGAGGAGTCACTATCCACTTCTCCATGTTGTCTATTTCATCGGACAACACATAGCTCACACTTTCGTAAATGGCGCTGAATAAAGACAATACAAAAACCCCAATCCAGAGCAGACCGGGACCATAGTATTTCCGATAGGCATAGCCGTAGGCAGCGGTAAGATAAAAGGCATCCGCAACAAAAAACAAGACCCAATCCCAAACATCCTGTCTAACCTTATCAGGGCTAACCCGCCATTCATAAAACAGCGTAACAAATCCCAAAAGCGTGGTTAGCACCACCAGACAAAACAACACTTTCCAGCCGGTTCTCATAACGTATTCCTAATGCCAAAATCCTTTGCCATATTGCCGTCCTTTACATCGGTAAAGTGGCAGAGATTGTCGGAGATATACTGGTAAGTAGTGCTAAGTTGTCTGGTAACCTCTTCAAGTACATCTTCCTGAATTTTTGCTTGTAGGTATGTATACGCAGATTGGCAGTCAATATAGCGATAATCCTCCAATTTACTTTGATCAACGGGAAATGCCTCTTTGACCAGTCTTAATGGCACATCTTTATAGACAATAACCCGAATATCTTCCTTTTGGGGCCTAGAGTCGCCATGAGATTGCCATTGCCACCATTGCATACCGATCAGTTCACTGGCAATCACCTGGGGACCAAAATCCTCGTAATCCAGTGCAATTAAGTTTGAGTGCGGCGATGATGTGCAAGCGAATAAAAAAGTCATGCAAGTGAAATAAACAAAGCGCTTCATATTGATTGCAACAGTTGGCAATAGAACAGTTTTCATGCTTAAATTTTATGCAACGGATACATAGCATGTCGACAAGGAGATGACATATGAGCCTGCCTACCTATTCCCCTGTTCATTTGCCTCAGCAAGCAAAAGAAAAGTTACCGGGTTACCAACATCCGCGACAAATTCAGCAGACAGATATCTACGTACAAAATACCGATGAATTTATACGTTTTTGGTTCGCCATAAAGCTGGCAGCTGGGCTGGCACAGTCACAAATAGAAGCGCAATTTGAAGACATGACTGCGCTGTCGGTTACCAAAGATATGCTGGAATCGGGTAGAAGCTACGGTAGTGCAGCAATGGACAGCAAGGTACTTTATGCGTTGGCCGCAGAAATGCAGCGTTCAGGCAATATTCTTGGCCAATACTATGTTGAACAACGCAACGGTAAGCAGTACGTCATTTTTAAAGGCCGTGCCGGACTGCGACAGGTCCTGACAGGAACGCGTTACCTTAGTACCCACAGTAAAGTAATAAAGTTTGCCGTAGGTTCACAAGGCCTGAAAAATATGGCAAAAGGCGGTTTCCTGGTAACAGTGATATTCTCTGTCTCGCTGCATAGCGTAGATTGGTTGTTCGAGCAGGAATATCGCTGGACTCATTGGCTAGGAAATATCAGCGCAGATATTGTTAAGGCTTCTGTTATCTGTGTGATTGGCTACTTAGCTATGGCTGCAGCTTCTGCTGTATTTACCGTCGCCATATTTCCTCTAGCAGCAGGAATCTTTGTCGCGATCGTTGCAGGGACAGTGATAGATAGTGTGGATGATGGAAGGCTTGCCGAACTACTCATCACAGGACTTCAAGAATTTGAAGCATATTTGTATTCAGCGGCGAAAAAAGTAAATGATGCCGTAGAGAAAACTCAAGACAAGCTGACAAGAAAGGCAGCAGAGATTGGATACTATGTGTTGTCGGGTGTTAAAGGCTGGACAAGAATGCAAGCTCAGGGTCTAGCTCGGCGAATTATTGAAGAATTAAAGAGAAAATATATTGGCTTCATCAAGTATTAACAGCGCTCACAAAAAGGTCATCTTTTTGTCAGCCTTTATGTCGTTGGCCTTGTTGATCACAGCCTTATCTTCCATCTATTTTTTTCAGGAATTTAGGCTTGAGCTAAACAACAACATCCACAGCGACCAGCCACTGATAGTACTGAATTATCTGGGTAGCGCATTACCCGCAGCGGGACTGGGCTTACTGGTACTGTCGATTGCCTTTGCCAATCAGGTCTATTTGCGCCTAACTAATAAACACGATCCCAAGAAACCAGATAAGCTGACCAGCTATTGCGGCTATGCCTTACTAATTTGCTTGATGGGGTTACTAATTAGCAGAAGCTATCTAAATAATTTGTGGGACAATCAGGCCAAACAGCAAGGCTACCAACCCTGCCCTTCTATAACCCTACTAAAAAGCTCACTCACCCGCACCGCCTGGGTCAAGGAAGAAAATCTCTGCTATGACCAGCAAATCTCTAAGATTCTGCGGCATGGGAATAAGCGAGAACTGGCGGAGATATGGGCTTACTTGAAGCAAAAGTGACGCTAAAAAAATCCAAGGATGACCACAAGTTCTACGCTTTCAGTGTTCAGAACAATGCATTAGCTATGGGTTCAAGATCTCTGACCCTTTGACCGGTTAAGTTTTCGAATAATCTTCCCTTCATCTCTTTCAGCGGAAAACATATTATACGCAACTCCTTTCAAAGAATCTTTAATTACGTCAGTTTCTTCTGACGTTGCAAGTATCACCTGTCCACCTTCGGCACAAATATTAGCAGCTGATTTCAATAGAGTGGTAAAGCTGAATTTATTAGCCTCCTGTTGACGTGGTTCATCAAATACAACTAATTTAGGGTGATTTGTTTCTATTTCATTGGAAACTACAAAGAGGCTAAGGAGATAGCTCCAAATAAGACGAATACCATCACTAGCCGACGTATCGAACCCGATATCGAATCCTTCTCTAGTAGGTAAATATGTTTCTCTAGAAATTTCTAACTTATCTGGACTGAAACTGGAAAATCCGTAGTCAACTAAGAGTTCCCTCAAGCTCACTTCTAACTTTTTGATTTTCTTCATATCCAAAGGAGATAAAACGCTCTCTGGCAAGTTTCGTCTTTGCTTTACTAAACTCGAATGTTTCCTAAAGATAGCGTCCAACTCAAGCCTAATATCAACCAATGAACCAATGGTCTCTTTGTACAGCTCTACTTTGTTCTCGAGCTTGATCTTCTTGCGAAGCTCTTCCTCTTTCAAAGTTGTTCCCGGATTTATCAACGAATCTTTAATTTTTCGCAATGAAATTCTCAGTTCAGACAAGGACGACTTAACGGTTGATAATTCTACAATTCTCTTCTTTTTCTGGAACTTGTAGCTTTCAATTACCCCCTTGAATGCTTTAATTTGTTGCTTAATGAACTCCAGGCTCTCATCAACACTCATAATCGCAGAAGAGGAATCCATATCTATCAAATTATCAGTGTAGTCCTGTCCGCATGTGGGGCATTGTTCTGTTTCTAGCTTGGCATTTTGATAAATGTTAAGTTCACCGACTTTTCTAAGATCTTCATACTTTCTTTTATCGTTTAGAAGATTGGATACTCTGATCTCAGCCGAAAAAACCTGCTGATTTAAAAAAGATATTTCACTATCAAGTTCAATGTACTTTGAATCATGAACTTTAATCTCAGATTCTATTTCATCAATTTTCTGTTGTAGCTCATTGTCTATCTGAGTATTTACAGATTCAATCTGACTGCTTTTTTGAAATTCAAAAAGATGTTTTTCAACCTCCTCCGCCAATACCTGAATTGAAATCCACCTATCGTCTTTCTTTATAGCAATGTCTACTTTGTATTGATCAAACTTTGCTTCTGGAACTTCCGTAACACCTCGTATTTGCCCAAATACTCTCGCAGCAAGCAACTCTGATTTTTTGTATGTCATCTTCCATGATTGTAAAGCTGCATCAATATCTACTTTTAGCTTTGCTCGTTTTTTTACTGTTTCGTTGACGTCTAAATTCAGAATAAACTCAAGCGCTCTTTTCTTAGCCTCTTTAACTTTCAGAAAAGTCGGTGTTGTATGCTGTATAGAAGACCAACCTTTTTTTTGCTCGACAAACCAAGTAGGGAAAAACACAGACGGATATAGTGGAACTTCTCTTCCGTCAAAATTTGGTACAAGAGGTAAATTCCAACCAATAAAAGAATCTAACCATTTGAAAAAACCAAGAGGGCGGGTGGTATCTCCTTCTCTGTGCAAAAACAACTTCTTATGATTGTGCATTTGTAAATCATCGATTTTTGAATCGTATTGATAAATTATATCATCTTCATCCGAACCGATAATTTGCCGCCTTAGCGTGCAAACCTCACCATCTTTATTCGAAATTTCTAGCATCACAGAAGATTTAATAACCAAATGTTCCGTTCCATCTTCACCTTCGAGAGCTTTAGTTAACGAAGGAGGGAAAGGTAATTTGGTCCCTCCTAATCCTAATGCCTTTTCCATACCAAGCGCATAAGCAATCGCATTGATACATGTAGATTTTCCATGTGAGTTTTCTAGTCTTAAAACAAACAATCCTTGACTAAATGGGATATCTACTCCGTAGTCTCCATCTTTCGTTTTAGCTACTATTTTCAACCTTGTTATAGCTAGTGTCATCTTTAAGCCACCTTGAAAATTCTTTCTACATTGGCTTCGGTCATATATTTTTTTATCGCCAACAGTCTTTTTCTTTCAATTTCTAACAGTGAGGCTTCATTTAGTTTTTCAAAAATCTTCATTCCTGCATCCGTTACTTCTAGCCTTCCATCAGTTTTGAGAAGGAACTTGTCCCCAATCATCAACTCTATTGCTCTATCCAATGCTGGTTCCATTCTGATATCAGGTCTCACTCCATTCGTATCCTTTGTCCAAAACAGGAACTCTTCAACATGGTCTTCACTCTTAACAACCCAGTTGGCAACGTGAAGCTTTTTAAGACTGCATTTGTTATTTTTCGCTAGTAAGCCAAAAACAATTAACATCAAAGATATTTTCCAAGTAGGCCTCAATTCACAGGGGATAAGTTGGTTTCTTCGTGTAAACGTAAACGGTTGGTCAAGTATCGTGTTAATATCCATTTAAAAATCCAAAGGGCATCTGATCAGCCAGTCGGCAATAACCCCCCATTTTATTTTCTCTAAATCCGTCCCTTTAAATGACTTTACTTCTTCCATAATGTTGTCATGAAGTTTTGCCATTTCATCTTTTATAACATCACCGGGTAAGGTTTCACCTGACTCCAAGACAAATCTACCTATTAAGCTATTTTCTCTGTGTTGGATGCAGTTGAAAACGGTCGAATATATGTCACCCCATTCCAGTTGCAGCATGTCCATAAGATTTTGATAATCTAAATACTTCTGAATAATAAAGGTCCGAATTAAAGAAATTCTATTCGCATCGCTTTCAATTTTTGGAAGTTTCATGTCGAGTTTTGAAAGAAACGCAGTATTTTCATAAATCCAAATTGCAGCTCCCTCGGCAGTCGTACTGCAAAAATCAAAGTTCATTTGGTAGGTTTCTTTTCTTAAAAATCCTACTTCTTTCGGGTAGTCTCTTTCTGTATGCACGAGTATTTCGAAGTCGTCACTAATGTAATCTATACCTAAATTTCTGACTTCAATTGATTTTTGCGCACAGAACTGAGTCAGAACCGCAGAATCGTTAGCGGACGTAGCCAGTATCCATCGAGTAATAACTAACTCGCCAAATAGCTTTGAAAGCTCATTAATGTTCTTTTCGGAAAATTTCTTAATGTCTGCGTTAATCTTTCGCCGCTGTGAATCAACAAGCTTGTTAACCTCTGTAACTTGTTCCGGCAGATAGCACTGAAAAACATGCCCCGTCAGCGTGTAGCATTCAATGCCAAAATCTCCAACATGCTTATCAGGAACATCTCGGTAGTTCGCTGGCTTATAATGTAACCTGACAATATCTTTAAAATAATTTTCCCAGTCTTTTGGGCTATTCTGAGGGTTTTTCAATTCCTAGCCTCTTTCTAACTCCCTAATTAACCCAGTCTAGTCACCTTATGTCACTTAGTAAATAGAAAAATGACTTTACTCGAATACACTAAGACACTGTTTTTTGACTTTTTTTATGATTATTGAGTTAGCTAAGTCCATTACTACATGCATCAACAAGAATGATGAATCATAGGTATCCCTAGGTTCCCTGGATCAAGGGGTCACCTTGATCATATCTTACTATTATAATCCAACAGCCTTTTTATAAGCTTCATTCAAATAACCGAAAGCAGAGTCCCCTTCGGACTTTCTTATCCTCAACCAGAAAATAGAAATCACTATTAATATTGACTGAGAAACAGAAGAAATAGAAGAGCTATCATAGCTCCCCCCAATAATTTCACGATATAAAAGAGAACCAACAGCAATTAAAAAAGCTAGAAAAATAAAAATATTATACGAACGAAATAAAGCTCTATCTCTACCATTTTCACAACTTTCTTTAGCATATTCATTATTTTTTATCACTTCCCAAATAGTCCAAAGAAGAAATATTGAAAAATAGACTATAGTCAGGTATTCAACAGGCATTTTGTACAAAATTATTGTGAATAAATATAACGGTAAAAGAACTACAGTAATATAGAATCTTGCCGCACTCTTAATAGGTTTTTTAGCTACTGATTTGTGGTAGCCAAACCAGCTAAGAAGTATGTTGGAGTAACCTGCAAAAACAATTAAAAACTCTGTTAAATTGTTTGGCATGATATTGACTAAACTATCTGACTTACACCAAGTAACGAATGTTTCATTTACAGCTGCAGCAATTACAATAGCGAACAATGGATCAATAAACTGTCCTGTTGATGAATCATAGACCTTTTCCACCACTTAATTCCTTCTATTTATTCTACATATTTCTCATTAGAAAAAATGTTACGGATCTTTTGTGCACTTCGCCTCTAACAGAATCATAAAAGCTGACTTTTTCAACATTTTCTATTTCGAATATTCCTTTCATCATTTTCCTGAAAGAGTTCTCTGTAAAATGCATTTTCCGTATTCCATTCGCACCATCCAAACTAATAAAGCCGTATTCAAAGTCGCTTTCTTTTCTCTGGAGATAATATTCATCATCAGCGTCCAAATGAATCTTCAGCATCTTCCCATCGGGTTTCAATACTCTCTTACATTCGGAGAGAATTTTTATTAATTCACTGCTATCCAAAATATGACAAAGACAATAAGAATCAATTAAAAAATCAAACTGATTATCATCAAATGGAAAACCTTCACAAAGATCTTGTTCAAAGAATCTAATATTTCCCTTTCCAGAAAAATACTTACGCGCTAGCATTAAAGCATTCTCTGAAAAATCAACTCCTGTAACATCATACCCATTCTCCGCTAAATAGAAAGAGTTTCTACCATTTCCACATCCGAGATCGAGTGCCTTTCCTGTTCTTTCATTCAAAAGTGGCAGTGCTGCTTGAATTGCGTGTGAAGGACTACGTCGATGTGATGATGGAATGGTTGCAGATATGCCATATTCAGCTTCCCATAGCTGCTTTTGTAGTTGCTTCTGGTACTGCGATGATTTCACTGAGATCCCTATTTTTGGAATGGAATCTGAGACTTCGGTCGGAAAGAGTTTACTCATTCTTCTACCCCTTTAGTACATAGTCTTATAAGAATCTATGAATTTTTGAATTTTTGAATTTTTGAATTTTTGAATTTTTGAATTTTTGAATTTTTGAATTTTTGAATTTTTGAATTTTTAATTTCCATATTAGCAAAGCAATTTAAATGGTTACGAAGATACAACGAATACTACTGTTTATAATAATGTATTCTTCCCAACAGCCAAGTACATTACCATCAATACCGAAATTGGAATGACCAACAATGCGATTTTAGTAAATGGTCCATGATAGAAGTCTATCCAGCGTTGGTCCCACTTTGTCATCGGCTGCCCCACATAAAGCTTTTTCGATGCCTGCGCAGTGAGCCAGTTGCCGAGTAAGATATCCACGACTTCCAGCGGTACGATAATCAACAGAACGATATAAAGTTTCTGCTGCAGCCAGTCGGTGTGAATGAAGCCGTATTGAAATGCCAGGGTAAATCCACTGGCCAGCAGCACAGCAAAAGCGACATGTTCGATCACTATGGTAAAGAAGAAGACTTTACTGACCTTGGCAGCAATGGGATTACTAAGGTCGGCGATTTTCTCCACGGCCTTAAGCACCAACCAGGCCCCAAAGGCTGGGCCCAACCAGAAGATCAAAGCGCCAATATGTAACAGTTTTAACAACGAATAGTCCATTATCGCTGCAACACCTTATGAGCAAAGATCAGCATCCACATGGTGCTTAACACCATGCTAGTAGCGGTAAATAGTTCTGCCGCCTGCATAGCGTTTAAGGCAATAGAGAAGGACAACATTAGTCCCAATACCCACGCTGTTATACCCCAAATGGCTACCCATGAACGAATCAGGCCTTCCTGAATGGCAATCAGCGTCAGTAGCATGCCACCCAAGTTATATAAACCGTTGCCTAGGAAGCCGGTTAAATGAGTAGCTATCACTTCCAACGCTGACAATGTTTCCAAACTGGTGTTGCTATGAATAAGATTAGGGATTACAAAGGCATACAGCACTTCGGCACTGAGATCCGGCACTATACCCATGGCCACAAAGGCCAGCCCAAGGTTACGAAACAATGAAGGTTTGAGGTTATCAGCCAGAATTGCGCAAAAAGTGAAAAGTCCCAGGGCACAGAGCATCCAAATACACCAGGAAAACTGCCAAATTACCTGATGCTCAACGATGAAAGTCATTCTCTCTGACAATGTATTGTCAACAGGCAGACCACCTCGCATAGGACCATTCATCAGTAAACAGGCAACGACGATAATTCCGGCAATCAGATGAACCAGGTAGAACTTCATCCTGTTATTGTTATTCGTCTGCTCCATGGCCTTCGGCTTCCTGTAAAACGTCCGCTGATATAGCCGCATCCTACAGTCTGTCATTGACTAAGGAAACTGTTTGATCTGGGATAAAAGGGTCCGAATCAAAGGGCCAGAGCTGCCGAAACATCCAGCCCCCAAGCGGCCCAAGCCGCTTTCCCACCGCTTAAAAATTCCCGGTCGGTTCAGGGAGAACTTTTTGAATAGGACCGGCAAGCTAAAAACAACACGTCATACAGAACAGGAAAGTTAGGAACCTTCTGCCTTGCGACAGTAACCTTCCTCATCAATACTGTGGTTCAGAATTAGAGAGAATTAAAAATGGAATGGCGAGAACTAAACTGCATAATCGAAGCATTGGAAGCCCTTATTGAAAAGTATAACTCTCAACTAGATTCCAATGAGCTTGATGAAGATGATCATTCAGATATCACAAATGACAAAGCATACGCCGAAATACTTTTGAGTCATTATCAGCAAAATAAAAGCGAGTTTTAGATTGTCTTTCGGGCACCACAAATAGCCAATCATCTTACAAGATGGTGGATATCCTGAAATCAGAATGCAGCCTTTGCCAGTGCGCCCTAAGCAATACTTTTTGGGACTCCACCATAGGTAAGTCATTCAGCATGGTTGGCCAGTTGTCTCTTGCCGCTTCGAGCGTGTCCTTCAGGTGTACCCTGACAGCGGGCCAGGGGATACCTGTTCGCTTTGCCCAGGTCTCGAAAGACGCCATACTCATCTGGTACCAATTCTTGTTCTTAGCCATGTTCAGTGCCACCTCTTGCTCGTTGGCCACATAAGGCGAGGTAAAAACGATATCGTAGGCAGGTGACAGTAGAGGATTAGCCCTGTCTTGATATATCACAGACCAGTTTTTCAAATGCGCATCTCCATTAGCCAGCAGAATATTGATCAGTAATCTTCTGGCCATTTGCTGGATATCTTTAAGACCCTGTGGACTGTAGTGATAGAGCGCGTCAGCTATCTGCTCATAATTATGCTTTCCATACTTGTCTCGCGAGTACAGTTGAAAGACCTGAGCAAAGTCTTCAGTATGAACACGCTGGCCATTTTGCCGGTCAAAACGTTTTATGGCATAGGCCTGACTTTCCTGAGGTAGTGGTATGTCAGGCAAGTTTGTAAGCTGGGTGAGGTCAACAAGCATAATTTCGGGGATAACAATCCCTGCAGCCTGAGCCAGGCGCATCGCCGTATACTCATTGAGCGGAACATGCTTGTGAATAACGGAAGGGGTTTTAATAATCCAGCTTTCATTATTGGTCAGAAACAGCTTGGCACCGTTAGCATCTAATCCAATATTGAATCCGCCATGCGCTTGCCTGGATGCTGAAAACTTCATCTGTACACCGGCCAGCGAGAAACTGTGCTGTGCAGACGGGTCAACCTCGACTTGCACCGCTTCGACCTGCTCCCGGTGATCAAGCGCCCAGATCGGTACCTGACCAGCAGGAATGGCTTCGGCTGTTAAGCCTCCAGGCAAGTTATGGCGGGTATGTACCAAAAGGGGAAACTCATCCTCATCGTGGACTTTAAGCTGGAATGTTAACCATGCTCTAAGCGCTCCTTCAGGAAGTAAGTTGGAAAGCACTGGCGGTAGCCTTTGCGCGCAGATCAGGGGCTTTGACAGGTAACCTTCGTTGAGCAACTGCGTTAATGTCAATGTATGGCGATGTGCTTTGGGCAGGGTCACATAATCCGGAGAGAACACAAGAATATTCTTGCCGCCGGAGTAGTGAGTCAATACACCCACTTGCTGATCTGCTAACAGCAACCTGAGCCCGGCAACTTCCTCTTTTCTCTTCATTATCGCCATCAGAGGTCAATCCTCCAGGTGCTTATGCCGATTCGTCCAAAGACTCTCTTGTTCCGCCATTGAATCAGCGTCAGAGTGTTTAACCGTCAGCCCGGACTCAACAATGGCTAACTCCAGATCCAAGCCCGCCAAAATACGCAACAGCGTGGAGACTTTCAGATCCTGCCCCGCTTCTACCCGCTGATATTGCTGCTGTGACATACCGATAAGCATGCGCATGTCTTTCTGCGACAGGTTGCGTTTCTTACGCTCAGCGATAAGCCGCTCAGCAATAGCGTTATTCGTCTTCATAAAAACAACTTTAATTGTGTATCCTCAAGATAATACAACCTAAATGTAGTTTTAAACACAATTTACTACTTTTATATTGTTATATGACAAAAAAACAATACGAATATTTGTTTTATGGATGACCACGAACTACACGAAAAGGCACGAACTGGCCTCTGGCCGATTCTCGCTGTGACGCCGGGCCGCAGAGAAGCTCGCTGACGTATTTACTGCTTTCAATTACTTTGGCTTCTCAGCAACTCCGCCAGAAAGGTTTTCTCGTGGTGCAACGATTTAAATACTTGAAGAGGCTGAATAAACCTGGTCAGGAGCCAGATTGAACAGCTTTAGCTGGAGGCAGGACGCTCGAAAGGAACTGGCGCGCAATGGACCGCGCGTCATATAAGACAAGGAGGTCCCGTATCCAAAATTATTTCTCTACCACGAAGATAAGAAGAACACGAAGATAAGAAGAACACGAAGATAAGAAGAACACGAAGAGTGGACGATCTCTATAACCCTTCGTGCACTTCGTGTCCTTTGTGGTGAATAACTGTATCTAGCGCGCCAAAAGCAGCGTGTTATAAAAAACAAGGATGTTGTAGATACAAAAAAAGGGCCATCAGGCCCTTTTTCAACTATTCAGCGTTGTCCGCCAACTTACCGATAAGTATCAGTAGCAGGGCAAGAACACACCAAATTACGGTCACCGAATACGTCGTCGATACGGTTTACGCTTGGCCAGAACTTGTTGCGGCGCACGGCATCTACCGGATAGGCCGCTTCGGTGCGGCTGTAAGCACGGGTCCACTCGTCGTCACAGATATCCGCCAGGGTGTGCGGGGCATTGTGCAGCGGATTGTCGGTGTCGTTCCACGCACCGCTTTCTACCTTGGCGATCTCTTCACGGATGCTGATCATGGCATCACAGAAGCGGTCCAGCTCGGCCTTGGCTTCGGATTCGGTGGGCTCGATCATCAGCGTACCGGCTACCGGGAAGCTCATGGTCGGCGCGTGGAAGCCGTAGTCGTTCAAACGCTTGGCCACGTCCATTTCGGTCACGCCTGAGGCTTCCTTAAGCGGACGCATATCGATAATACATTCGTGCGCCACACGGTCGTTACGGCCTTTGTACAGCACCGGATAATGGCCGGACAAACGCTTGGCCACGTAGTTGGCGTTCAGAATCGCCATGGCGGTGGCTTTAGCCAGCCCTTCGCCGCCCATCATCTTAATGTACATATAGCTGATTGGCAGAATAGACGCGCTGCCCCATGGCGCGGCAGATACGGCACCGTTAGTTGGCTGCGTACCGCTGATTGCCATCACCGGGTGGCTGGGCAGGAATGGCGCCAGGTGCGATTTCACACCGATTGGGCCCATACCGGGGCCGCCGCCGCCGTGTGGAATACAGAAGGTTTTGTGCAGGTTCAGGTGCGATACGTCAGAACCGATATAGCCGGGGCTGGTCAGGCCAACCTGGGCGTTCATATTGGCGCCGTCCAGGTATACCTGGCCACCGTGCTGGTGCACGATATCGCAAATCTCGCGAATGGTTTCTTCGTATACACCGTGGGTAGAAGGGTACGTCACCATAATACAGGCCAGGTTATCGGCGCTTTCTTCGGCCTTGGCTTTCAGGTCGGCCAGGTCAACGTTACCGTTCTTGTCACAGTCAACCACCACCACCTTGTAACCAATCATCTGCGCAGACGCCGGGTTGGTACCGTGGGCAGAGCTTGGAATTAAACAGATATTGCGGTGACCTTCGTCGCGGCTTTCGTGGTAGCGACGAATGGCAATCAAACCGGCGTATTCACCCTGGGCACCTGAGTTAGGCTGCATGGAGATATTGTCGTAACCGGTAATTTCCACCAGCGCATCGCCCAGCTCGTTGATCATTTGCTGGTAGCCCTGCGCCTGATCCAGCGGCGCGAAGGGGTGCATTCTGCCAAACTCAGGCCAGGTCACCGGGATCATCTCGGCAGTGGCGTTCAGCTTCATGGTACAGCTGCCCAGTGAAATCATTGAGTGGTTCAGGGCCAGATCTTTGTCTTCCAGCGACTTGATGTAACGCAGCATTTCGGTTTCGCTGTGATACTTGTTGAACACTTCGTGGGTCAAAATCTCGCTGGTACGCAGCAGGTTGGCCGGAATTGAGGCCGAGCCGCTGGCGGTGATTTGCGCATCCAGTACGTCGATATCCAAGCCGTGACCGGTGCATAAGAAGACATCGAACAGGCTGTTGATATCGTCACGGGTGGTGGTTTCATCCAGGCTCACACCCAGCGCGCCGCCTAAGTCGGTACGCAGGTTACGTTCGGACGCGATAGCACGGGCCACAACCTCGTCTTTATTGCTGACCTTAACCGTGATGGTGTCAAACCAGGTGTCGTTGACCAGTTCCAGGCCTTTGGCTTGCAAACCGGCGGCCAGAATATCGGCCAAACGGTGAATACGGCTGGCAATGGTTTTCAGGCCTTTTGGTCCGTGATACACAGCGTAGAAAGAGGCCATATTGGCCAGCAGCACCTGCGCAGTACAGATGTTGGAGTTAGCCTTTTCACGGCGGATATGCTGTTCACGGGTTTGCAGCGCCATACGCAGAGCAGGTTTACCACGGGTATCCTGCGACACACCGATAATACGGCCAGGCAGTGAACGCTTATGCTCGTCACGAGTGGCGAAGAAGGCCGCGTGCGGGCCGCCGTAACCCATTGGTACACCAAAACGCTGGGCACTGCCCAGAACCGCATCGGCGCCCATTTCGCCAGGGGATTTCAGCAGCACCAGGCTCATAATATCGGCCGCCACCGACACAATGGCCTTGTTGCCTTGCAAGGTAGCAATCAGAGATTCCAGATCGCTGATGGCACCCGTGGTGCCAGGGTATTGCAGCAGCGCACCAAATACATCGTGATTAGGGGCGTCAGCCGCCGGGGCCACGATAATGTCAAAACCAAACATCTCGGCGCGGGTTTTTACCACGTCGATGGTTTGTGGGTGCACATCATCGGCAATAAAGAACAGGTTGGCTTTTTTGTTTTTGGAAACCCGCTTGGCCAGGGCCATGGCTTCGGCCGCGGCGGTGCCTTCATCCAACAAAGAGGCAGAGGCCAGTTGCAAACCGGTCAGGTCCAGGGTCATTTGCTGGAAGTTCAGCAGCGCCTGCAGGCGGCCCTGGGCAATCTCGGGCTGGTAAGGCGTATAGGCCGTGTACCAACCGGGGTTTTCCATCACGTTACGCAGAATCACATTGGGGGTCAGGGTGTCGTGATAGCCCATACCAATGTGGCTGCGGAAAATCTTGTTTTTACTGGCTACGGCTTTTAGCGCCGTCAGGGCTTCGACTTCTGTCTGACTCTCACCCAGATTCAATGGCTTAGGTAAGCGAATGGCCGCGGGTACCGTCTGTTCAATCAGGTCATCCAGGCTGCTGGCGCCTACCACGTCCAGCATGGCAGCGGTTTCTGCCTGGCCGGGGCCGATATGGCGACGGACAAAATCCTGCTTCTGTTCAAGTTGCGACAGGGAGAGGTTGGTGTCAGACATAATGCTTGGTATCTCGATTAGGGAAGTTGCAAAAGCAAACCCCGGGAAAACCCAGGGCGCTTAACGGAAAAAGGCCGGCACCTGGTCGGCGCGGCCTTTCAATATTTGTTACTCTTCGTCAATGCTGTTTTCGTAACCTTCGGCGTCCAGCAGCTCAGCCAGCTCGCTCTCGTCGTCGGCTTTGATGCGGAACATCCAGCCGTCGCCGTAAGGGTCAGAGTTGACCAGCTCAGGGGAGTCTTCCAGCTCTTCGTTTACCGCCAGGATCTCACCACTGATAGGGGCATATACATCGGATGCCGCTTTAACAGATTCAGCTACGGCTACGTCGTCGCCGGCGCTGACATTGCTGCCTACTTCAGGCAGTTCAACAAACACCATGTCACCCAGAAGTTCCTGGGCGTGTTCGCTAATACCTACGGTGTATACGCCGTTACCTTCGGGGCGCACCCATTCGTGAGACGCGGCATAACGCAATTCGGCAGGGATGTTGCTCATTGTATTTCCTCTAATACTTGTGACGTTTTTAGTGTTCTACTTTTTTGCCGTTACGGACAAAGCTGGGTTTAACCACTCTTACTGTAACCCACTTTTTGCGCATTTCCACCTCGGCTGTATCCCTTACGCTGGAAGGCACACGGGCCATTGCAATGCTGTAACCCAGGGTCGGTGAAAAGGTACCAGAAGTGATCACCCCTTCGCCACCTTCCACCTTAACGGTCAGGCCAGCACGCAGTACGCCTTTTTCTTCCATCACCAGGCCAACCAGCTTGTCTTTACCGCTGCGGTTGTATTCTTCCAGTGCCTTACGGCCCATAAAGTCACGCTCTTCCGGCAACCAGCTGATGGTCCAGCCCATATTGGCGGCCAGCGGCGAAATGGTTTCATCCATATCCTGGCCGTACAGGTTCATACCCGCTTCCAGACGCAGGGTGTCGCGCGCGCCCAAACCACAAGGCTGAATGCCCAGATCCAGCAGCTTTTGCCAGAAGTCACAGGCCTGCTCGGCCGGTACCATCACTTCATAACCGGCTTCACCGGTGTAGCCAGTGGTGGCAATAAACAGTTCGCCACTTTGTACGCCAAAGAATGGCTTCATACCTTCCACGGCGGCTTTTTGCTCGGCGCTGAACAGCTCGGCGGCCTTGGCTTTGGCATTGGGACCCTGAATGGCGATCATAGCCAGGTTGGGCTGTTCGATAATCTGGATATCAAAGCCGTCGGCAACTTTGTTTAACCAGTTAATGTCTTTTTCACGGGTGGCCGAGTTCACTACCAGGCGGTAATCGTCGTCTGCGAAGAAGTACACGATCAAGTCGTCTACCACGCCGCCCGCTTCGTTCAGCATACCGCTGTACAGTGCTTTGCCTTTGTCCTTCAACTTTTCCACGTCGTTGGCCAGCAGATAACGCAAATAGGCTTTGGCCTGCGGACCTTTGATATCAACAATGGTCATATGCGACACGTCAAACATACCGGCATCACGACGAACGGCGTGGTGCTCTTCAATTTGGGAGCCATAGTTAATGGGCATTTCCCAGCCGTGGAAATCCACCATTTTGGCGCCGGCTTCAAGGTGTTTGGGGTGCAGCACAGTCTTGTTGGTCATGGCTTTGGCACTCTTGTGAGGTTCAAAAAAAGTGGCCTGATTATAGGAGCTTCACCACAAGGCAACAAATTGGAAATCCAAATGGATACATTAAGAATTATTATGTATTATCCATACATCATTTAAGAAGCTGATTTAAATAAAACCGCAGAGTCGCAGAGCACACAGAGAACTGCATTAAGAGTGAGAGTCACAAACTGTGCAATTGAATTACCTAAAAGCTGGCACTTTGCATACTCTGCAATTTTCTGCGTGCTCTGCGGTGAAGAAATTCTGCTATGAAACAACTGTCACTGGATAATTTACGCGCCTTTGTCACTGTGGTGGAAATGGGCGGCTATGCCAAGGCCGGGGATTTTCTTGGCCGCTCGCAGCCCGCCATCAGCCTGCAGATCAAGCGTTTGGAAGAACAGCTCGGGCGCAAGCTCTTTACTCGTCAGGGCCAGCGCCAGCAGGTGAACAGCGACGGTATGCAGTTGTACCAGCAAGCGGTGCAGATGCTGGCGATCAACGATGAACTGTTTCGCCAGTTTGAGCAAACCCAGCTCACCGGCCAGTTGCGCCTGGGCCTGCCCAGCGAGTTCGCCACCAGCCTGCTGCCTGCCATTATCGGTGACTTTAACAAGGCCTACCCGGATGTGACCCTGGAAGTCACCTGCGACTTAAGCAAGTCGCTGCTGGACAAAGAGCGTCGTCGCCAGTTTGATTTGATTCTGGCACTGGACGATATGCCCCACCCCAACCAGCCGGAAACCGTGCTGCAAGATGAACTGGTGTGGGTCGCCAACCCGCAATACCGGCCTGCAGACGATAAAGTGGCGCTGGTGGTGGCACCCAGTGGCTGCATTTACCGGCGACGCGCGCTTGATCGCCTGCAAGCTGCTAATCAGCCCTGGCGCATTAGCTATACCAATGCCGATATCGGCGGTATTACTGCGGCGCTTAAAGAAGGCTTGGGGGTTACCGTGCTGGCCAAAAGTACCCTGCCAACCGATTTAACCCTGATTAAACATCGCAGTCTGCCGTCGCTTGGCCTGGTGGGGATTAACCTGTTTATCCAGTCCAACAAGCATCCTCAGGCCAGCCATAAACTGGCTGAGTTTATTCGCTCCAGGTTAAGTTACCTGGCTGCCTGAATCAGTTAGCGGTGGCAGCGGCACTATCACCTGAATAACAAATACTTACCACGCGACGACATAAACAACTTTGCAACCCGGTCGAAGATGATTTAGCTTTTAACATCAATAACCTGTCTTTGTTTGGGAAAGCATGACGCGGCGCCAACGGAATTTGTTGTTTAAGGGAGTCTGCCTTCCCTTGTTGTTTCTGGTGCATACTGCTAACGCCCGGCAAACTGCCCCCCCTGACCCTTTCGCTTTGTCTTTTGAAGAACTGCTGGACGTGGAAGTGGTGACCTCCAGTCGCAGGCTGCAGGCGTTATCACAAGCACCGGGGGTACTGTCGGTGGTCAGCCGCGAGCAGATCAAGGCTTATGGCGCTACCAGTTTGGTTGAAGCGCTGGAGCTTGCCCCAGGGGTACTGGGCACCGGCACTTATATGTTTCCGGTGAACAGCCTGAGTATTCGTGGCGATCAGCCAGGCCAGTACAATACCCATGTGCTTATTCTGCTTGACGGTCAGCCCGTTCGCGAAACCCAGAATGGCGGTGCCGATCTGGCTATTCTGCGCGCCATGCCGCTTGGTGGGATTAAACAACTTGAGATTATTCGTGGTCCGGGCTCGGTGCAATATGGCACCAATGCCTTTAGCGGAGTGGTGAACATTGTTACCGACCCCGGTGTTGGCAGCCAGGGTATCACCGCCGCCCTTGGCTCAGGAGGCAGGCAAATGCTAAGCCTCAGTCAGGGCATTGAACGCCAGTCAGCCTGGGCCACGGTTAACCTGCGTTTTTTTAACGACAGACATAATCCTTATCGTGCTCAGGATGAGACCAACCAGGGCTTTGTGCGAGATTTTGACCAGCAGAACCTGGGCATGCGCCTGGCGGGTGGTTGGGGTGACTGGCAGTTCAGCTATTTATATACCGACAGCCATTCTGGCCATGGCGGCACCTTACCTATTGCCAGTCTGTTTACTGAACAGGCCAGCATTGAAGCCACCCGGCAATGGCTGAGCCTTTCCACTCAACAGAATCTGTGGCAAGGCCAACTGAGTATGGCGCTCACCTATAACGCGATGCACAATCACTATACTAACCCCGGTCCGCAGCCCAGCTATATGGACGCACACGACTGGCAATGGGATGTGCGCTGGCAACGCGATTTAAGTGCCGACACCACCCTGACACTGGGCATTGAGCTGCAGCGTAATAAGGGGGATTCCGCCGGTGACCATGCACAAAGCGGCCATATTCAGATAATTCCTGCCTATCAGGACAATCAGCAACGCGCCTTCAGCGAAATTGCCCATCAATTTAACCAACGCTTGTCGCTGGTGGCCGGTTTACAACTAAATAAAGCCGAGCATGGCGACAGCCATCTTTCCAGCCGGGTGTCTGCCAATTACCAATGGCAAAATGGTTGGTTGGCAAAAATTCAGTATGCCGAAGCTTATCGCGCCCCCTCGATGCTGGAGCAAGGCATTGCCCTGCCTGGTGTGGTGCTGGGTAATAGGGCTCTGCAGCCGGAAACCACCGACACCTGGGACGCTCAACTGGCATACAACAGCGCTAGTTTCTACAGCGCCGTGAGTCTGTTTTACAGTCACAACCAGGATTTAATTATTCGCCGTGCCCAACCAGGGCAGACCGCCAGCTACTTTAACTTTGGTGAACAACGCATTAAAGGGCTGGAGTGGGAAAGTCGCTGGCAACCCGCCGACAGCAATATGCGCCTGGAGCTGTCCTGGACATACCAGCAGAACCAGGCTCCCGGCGTGAATACTGACAATGCCAGCAGCATGCCCCGGCATTTGTTGAAACTTGGCTGGATCCAAACCCTGGGGCACAATCTGCAGCTTGGCGTGCATATGCAACATGTGCGTGGCTGGCAAAACCCACCCGGCACCTTGCCTTACAATCCGCTGACCAATCCTCAGACCGGCGTCAATGCCCACCTGAATTATCATGTCAACGCCTGCCTGTCCTTATGGCTGGATGTTGATAATGTGTTCGATCAAAGCCGCTGGCAACCGGAAGTAACGCGGCGGGTAGTGAATACCTGGCCTTACCTGGAGCAGCAGCGCCAGCTGACCGCCGGCATTGACTGGCGGTTCTAACCGGCTCCCTTTCGCTTTATTGGTCTTCCGTGCTGTTATCTCTGACACTTACTTATTGCCAAAATAGTACAGTTGAACTATTTTATTAGTACAACTGTACTATTTATTATGATCAGGAAGACAAACATGGCGTTGAATTACTTTGCAGACGATCAGGGTGGAAATCGCAGGCAACGCGTTTTACAAGGCATTACCGGTTTTCTGAGTGACAATACCCCTAAACTGGCGTTATGGCTTGGCCGCCAGTTACTGCTGCGGCCTTATGGCAAGCGCACCCGCCACTTTGAACAAGTCACCCCGTCGGCGGAACTGGATATCGACACCAGGCAAGGCATGGCAAAAGTGCATCTGTTTGGCCACAGTGGCCCATGGATTGTCACCAGTCACGGCTGGGCAGATAACAGCCGCTGTTTTGAACCCCTGATTCAGACCTTGCTGCAACAAGGCTACAGCGTGGCTGCTATTGATCATGTGGCGCATGGACGTGCAACTGGCAAGCAGGCGCATTTACTGGCCTTTATTGAAGCCACCGAAAAACTGCTGGCCCACTTTCAGCAAAACCATCAGGCTGTATCTGCCATTATTGCCCATTCCATGGGCGGGCTGGCCAGCCTGAATCTGCAACCTCAGTACCTGAAAGATACCAAGTTGATCCTGATTGCCATGCCTATCCGCTTGTTTGAGCTAATGTTTGTACAAGTGGAACGTATGGGTATTTCCGCCAAGATGCTGTCGCTGGTGCTGGAACATATCTCTGGCCAGTATCAAACCCAATGGCAGCAACTGCAGTACCAGCATCACCTGCATAAATACCGTGATCGCCTTTATCTGATTCATGATACCGACGATAAATTCGCGCCTTTCAATCACATTGAAGATGTGAGCCGCGAACAGGGTATGCCGTTGTACCGCACGCAAAACCTTGGTCATAACAAATTGTTGAGAGATACTGGGGTTATTCAGCAGATTTCGTCCATTCTAGTAGGCACATGAATAAAGGCGAGCGCACCCGACAGGCCATATTGGAAGCCGGGTTTAAACACAGCAGTAAATTCGGCTTGGCCGATATCACCATAGGCACATTGTCCAAGCAGTGCAATTTGTCGCGAACTGGCGTGATTTCACACTTTAAAGACAAGGAAGCCATGCAACTGGCGATCCTTGCCTATATTGAGGAACAGTTTAAACAGCAGGTACTAGTGCCAACCCGCCGAGACGACCCCATCGAGCGAATTGAAGCGCTGATGCTGACCTGGATGAATTGGGCTGACAAGGTAATGGGTGAAACCGGTATGGGCTGCCCGCTGATTAAAGCGGCGGTGGAATACCAGAATCGCCCGCAAAGTCCGGTCCGGCGTTTTGCCCTGGAGCAGCAGGCCAGATTGCTGGAATACCTGCGCAGACAAGTGGTCAAGGCCGCTGCACAACTCCCGTCCAATATCGCTGCCGATACCCTGGCCTATGAACTGTACAGCCTGTATCTTGGCCATATTCTGCTGCGGGATTGTATGAATAAAGAGCAGGCCGCAGGGCTTTATCAGCAAAGCCTGGCCCGCCTTATTCATCGCTCAGCATGAACCAGCTAAGCCGCTAACGTTTAGCGGCCAGCTTCCAGACAATATAGCCACAGGCCACCAGCGCCAGCAAGTAGCAGTAAAATACATAAGGAATAATTTCTACCGGCGAGATGGCAAAGCTGGCACCTAACAGCAGCGCCTGCGCACCGTATGGGATCAGCCCCTGCACAATACAGGCAAAGATATCCAGTAAACTGGCGCTGCGTTTCGGGTCAATTTCGCCATGTTCGGCCAGCTTGCGCGCCGCTTCGCCCACCACGATAATCGACACCGAGTTATTGGCAATACACAGGTTGCTAAGCGCAATCAGCGCCGCAATGGCAAAACTGTGACTGGCCTGGGCATGGCGGGACAACTTTTGCGACAACGCATGCAACTTGCCAACCAGATAATCCAACCCGCCCTGGGAGCGCATCAAACCGGACAAGCCGCCGATCAGAATGCTGAGCATAAAGATTTCCTGCATAGAGGTAAAACCGGCGTAAATGTCCTTACCCAGTTGGTTCAGTGCATAATCAGCCTGCCACAAGCCCATCAATGCACTGCATACAATCCCCAATACCAGCACCACAAAAACGTTGACCCCGGATACAGCCAGCACCAGGATCAGCAAATAAGGAATGGCCAGCCAGGGGTTGCCCTGTTCCACCGTAACAGGTTCGGGCTGCGGGCTGATCCAGGCGTATAACAGCAAGGTCACAATGGCTGCTGGCAAGGCCATTTTCAGATTTTCGACAAACTTATCGCGCATCTGGCAGCCCTGAGTGCGGGTAGCGGCGATGGTGGTATCAGAAATAATCGACAGGTTGTCACCGAATATCGCGCCACTCATCAGCACGCCCGCCATCAGCGCCGGCTCAATACCGGTCACTTGCGACATGCCCATGCCAATAGGTGCCATCGCAGCAAGGGTGCCCATGGACGTCCCCATGGACGTCGACACAAAAGCCCCGAGCAGAAACAACCCAGGCAACAGGAATTGGGCCGGGATCAGGTTGACTCCAAGGGCCACGGTGGCATCCACTCCACCCGTGGCTTTCGCCACCGCCGAGAAACCACCGGCCAGCAAAAATATCATGCACATGGTCATAATATCCTGATGTCCGGCGCCATCAGTAAACTGGGCAATAGTGCGATTCAGTGAATCTTTGGATAGCCAGACCGCCAACAATACCGCAGGCAATACAGCGACAGGAGCCGGCAGTTGATAAAAGGCAAACTCCACTCCTTGCGCCTGGTAGTAAAAACCAGCCCCCAGAAACAGCAGCAGAAACAGGCCAAGCGGCAGCAATGCATACTTGCCGCGAGCCGATACGGAATTAAGGTCAGACAACTGCTTTCACCATAAAGACGTTTAGACGTCTAAAAGTGTAAATAGTCACTCCCGGCCAAACAAGCTTTATTTTCTCGGGCAACGATCTGCGCTACCCTTCGCTCTCTTTAAAACTGCGAGTCTGCCATGCAAGTCCTGCATACCGAACGAATGCTTATGCGCCCGTTGAGATTAGAAGATGCACAGGCGCTAAACCGCCTCAACAGCGACCAACAGGTTATGCGCCATATTGGCCCGCTGCAAACCAGTGTGGCATTGACGCGCCAGTATCTTAAAGACAGTCCGTTACGTGATTATCAGTTATATGGCTATGGTCGCCATGCCCTGGTCCACCAAGCCAATAATGAATTTATTGGCTTTTGCGGTCTGAAATTTCTGCCGGATTTCAATGAGGTGGATATTGGTTACCGCCTGCTGCCAAGCTATTGGGGGCAAGGCCTGGCATTTGAAGCCGCACAGGCAGCCATGCAATTTGGTAAGGAACAATTAGGACTTAAACGTATTATCGGCATGGCCATGCCAGACAACCAGGCCTCGATTCGACTGCTGCAGAAACTGGGCATGCAGTATGAAAAACAGGTGACCCATCTGGGCACTGAATGTGTTTACTACGCTATTGAGTATTAAAACGTGCGCTCATTGCAGACAGGTTTGCTCAAACCAAGCCCTGGTAGACTACCCTATCGCGGCCTGGCGACGGGCCAGTGCTACAGGGCTGACCCGCACCCAATAGAACAAATACATAATAGCCAACTTGGTTACTGCGCTGACACAGGCCAGCAGCAGTAATGGCCAGCCATCAGCGAATCCCATACTGAGTGCGAAGGCAATGGTGGAGATATCCATCAGCAAAATAAACTGGCTCATGCGAATATGAAAAAGAAGAATAAAATTTCTTCAAACTAAAGCAGGAGATCTTGCCCTTTATAACGCGAGGTTAGTGGAATGATTGTTCCACAACAGTTTGATTATATGTTTTCTGAAATTAATATTATGTGGTTATAAGCAGAGCTGGCAGAATGTACAAAGTGCAATAGAAAACTAAGACCAGATGCAATACTTCCCTTTATTTGTTGATACCCACAGCTTGCCCGTACTGGTGGTAGGTGCCGGAGAAGTGGCCACCCGCAAGATAGAGCTGCTGCTGCGCACCCATTGCCAGGTGCATGTGGTGGCACCTGAAGTCAGCCCCTCGGTGATGACCCTGGCGCAGCGCGGTAAACTGACCTTATCAGTACGCCCCTATCAAACAAGTGATCTGAATGATGCCCATCTGGTGTTTGTTGCTACCAATGATGCGATGCTCAACCAGCAAATCAGTGAGGAGGCCAAAGCCCAGAAGCTGTTGGTTAATGTGGTTGATGCGCCGGATTTATGCGGTTTTATTACGCCGTCTATTATTGACCGTTCGCCACTGCTGATCGCCATGAGTAGCGGCGGCGCTGCGCCGGTCCTGCTGCGTTATTTGCGTCAGAAGCTGGAAGCCTTTTTACCCCGGCGCATCAGTGGCCTGGCCCAGTTTGCCGACAGCTTTCGCGAACAGGTTAAGCAGCGTTTCAGCAATGTCACCCAGCGGCGCTATTTCTGGGAAGAGGTCTTTGACGGCGATATTGCCGAGCAGGTGTTAAAAGGTAACCCCTTACAAGCCAGGGAAATGATGCAAGCCAAGCTGCAGAATGATGCGCCAAAAGCACAAGGAGAAGTGTATCTGGTAGGTGCTGGCCCCGGCGACCCTGAGCTTCTGACTTTCCGTGCCCTGCGCCTAATGCAAAAGGCCGATCTGGTGGTATATGACCGGTTAGTTTCGCAGGACATTCTGGATATGGTGCGGCGCGACGCCGAGAAAGTGTATGTAGGTAAAGCGGCCAGCAACCATACTCTGCCACAAGAGGACATCAACCAGTTATTGGTCCGCGAAGCCAAAGCCGGTAAACGTGTAGTGCGTTTGAAAGGCGGTGATCCCTTTATATTTGGTCGCGGCGGTGAAGAAATAGAAGTATTGCTGGAACACAATATCGGCTTTGAAGTGGTGCCCGGTATCACTGCGGCCAGTGGCGCATCAAGCTACGCAGGTATTCCACTGACGCACCGGGATCACGCACAGTCCGTGGTATTTGCTACCGGCCATTTAAAAGACGATAGCATCAATCTGGATTGGCCGGCCTTGGTACAAAAACGCCAGACCCTGGTGTTTTATATGGGACTGACGGGGCTGCCGGTTATCTGCCGGGAACTGATTGCCCATGGTATGCCGTCTGATATGCCCATAGCTTTGGTGGAGCAAGCCACCACTGAGCAGCAGCAGGTGGTTACCGGCACTCTGGCCGACATTCAGGACAAAGCAGCGCATATCAAGCCCCCTGCACTAATCATTGTTGGCACTGTGGTGACCTTAAGAGATAAACTCAACTGGTTTAAACCACAAGGTAATGCCGATGCAGACAAGGAGCAGCCTGGCTCTTGACCAGCTACACCTGCCCTATCAGGGGCGCCCTACCAAACGCAAGGACAGCACTGAACGCCGCAACGCCATACTCAATGCAGCCCTGACCGTGATGGTCAGGGACGGAATTCGTGAAGTTCGCCACCGGTCCGTCGCCAAAGAAGCGGGCGTGCCATTGTCTGCCACCACCTACTACTTCGATACTATCGAGTGCCTGATCCACGATGCATTTGTGCACTTCACCGAAAAAAACGCCAGCCATGTGCAACTGTTGGAGCGCAGCGCCTGGATCGCGCTGGAGGAATTTAACCGTCACGGTGACAAGCGCAAATTGAAGCAGGACTTACTGCGTTTTCTGGTCTCCCATATTGAAAATCAGGTACAGGACAAGGATGCCAGGATACTGGAATGGTCATTCCGTCAGGAAGCACTGCGTAACCCTAAGCTGACCGAGCTTTACCAACAACCGCAGGTAATGATGACCCGCGCCATCCAACATTTCTTTGCCGGGCTGGGTAAGGAACAGGCCATTGAAAGAGCGCAAATTCTGCTGGGCACCTTGTATCATCTTGAGTATCAACTACTTAGCAGCCCGAGTTCGACAATGCAGATTGATCAGGTAAAGTCGGTACTGAATACCTTGCTGGAAGGACCGTTATTTGGGCTGACCAGTGGCGGGATTGACAGATAAAGCGGAGTAAACCCATTATGCTAAAACAACTTACCTTGGCGAGTGCTTTGCTGTTCAGCTTGGTAGCCTGTAGCCCCAATGAAGTCGGCGATGTGTCGCTGGGGGTGTTTACCACCAAAGATATTAAGCTGGATGCCTTTACGGATCCTGTTGTGACTGGCGTCACCTGTCATGTGTCCAGTATTGAAGCCAATCTGGATTTTTCCGACCCATCCGACAGCGCGATTGCCTGTCGGCAAACCGGCCCGATTACCGCTGCCATGATTGCGCAAATCGACAAGAGTAAGTCCGGTGAGGTGTTATTCAGTAAGTCCAAAAGCATCTTCTTTAAATCCATGAAGATTCGCCGCATCTTTGACCCCGAGCATCAGACCCTGATGTATGTGTCCTACTCCACCAAAGAAACCTCAGGTAGCTTTAAACATAGCCTGTCTACTGTGCCATTGTGGGGAACTGAGGCTTATTCCAAAGTGGGCAGCTAGCCGTTGGCAGTTGGCAGTTGGCAGTTGGCAGTTGGCAGTTGGCAGTTGGCAGTTGGCAGTTGGCAGTTGGCAGTTGGCAGTT
>NZ_PEBU01000021.1 GCF_002887595.1 Bowmanella denitrificans | reverse complement strand
ACTCCTGATAGTGTAAAAGCGTGCGTGCTTATTACGTGTATCCCTCTTGGGGGAGGGAGTCCATACATCTCTGTGGTTAATTCAATTCAGAGCGCCTTTAAGAGGCTTCACAGACATTCATACAGGCCTGTCGACTTACCGAAATTGGCTTTGCCCGGTTCTTTTGCTGGCCTATATTTTCAGCCGCGCATGGCATCACCAGCACTACTCCACAGCCCCAATCATCTGATAAACCTGCTGAAGAAAAGGCGTGTACAGATCTTCGCGGTCATACATATTGAGGTAAAACAGGCTGACCATCTGCTGCTGTGGATCGATCAGAAATTCGGTGCCCATCATCCCGCCCCAGGCGTAGGCTGAATTGGATATGGCCGCCACTGGCTTGCTGTTGTCGTTAAACAGCCTAAAGCCCAGGCCAAATTCAAATCCATTCCCACCGGAGTTGCTTGCAGGCAGACGGTTAACAGCAGTCATCATCTCTACGGTTTCGGGTTTGAGGATCCTCTGGCCGTTAAATTCACCGCGGTTCAACAGCATCTGGCAGAATTTAGCGTAATCGGTGATGGGGCCGTTAAGGCCTATAGCGCCTTCGGCGTAAGTCTGCTGCTGGCTGACCGCCCCCTGACTGTAATAATCAGGGCGACGCTCTAAGGTGCCGTTCACCAGGCTGTAGGCTTTAATAAAGCGTTCTTTCTTGTAGGCACTGTAGTACCAATCGGTATCCGCCATCCCCAAAGGTTCAAGCACCGTTTCTTTAACATACTGGCGCAGCGGTTTACCGGAAATACGCTCAATCAGGTACCCCAGCATATTGGTACTGATGTGGTAGTCCCAGTCAGAGCCCGGTTCAAACCCCAGCGGATACTCAGCCAGCGCCAGCATTTCTTCACTGAGGTAGGCGGCATTAAAATCGCCTCCGCCGGAGTGCTGACCATGGGGGATAAAATCAGGTTCAGGTGAGCCGAAAAAGCCCAGTGGCCGAGCGTCACCCTGGAGCTTTTGACTACGCATTTCCCCCGCCAGCCGGGCACCCAGCCCGGAAGTATGGCTCATCAGATGCACAAAGGTCATGGGGTTGTTAACTTTCCTGATCAGGTAGTTGCCATCCTTATCTTTACCCGCGATCAGGGTATCCGCTATACCGGGGAAGTAGTCGGCAACGGCATCGTTAATATCCACCAGGCCCTGCTCAACCAGCGTCATAAAGGCCACCGTTACCACGGCCTTGGTCTGGGAAAACAGCACGTAATAATCGTCCAGAGAAGCTGCTATCTTGTTGTCTGGATCTTTCCAACCATGAGCATTGGCATACACTACTTTGCCGTCCTTAATCACCATAGCCGCAAGACCGGGGGTCTTTTTCTGCTCGATATAGGAATGCAGCAAAGCGTCCATTTCCGGGTGGGAAACCACGCCCACGTTAAAGGTACTGGTCTGACTATAGTGGCTTTTGGCCTGAGACTTAATACCTTCATCCGGGCGTTGTTGCGGTTGACTGCAGGCAGTAAGGATCATTGCCAGTAGCGCGGGCAAATACCAGTTTTTTCCAGTCATGAAAACAGTCCTTTTGTATACAGCAGTGGAGCACCAAAATAACCCTGACGTCTCGGAAAAGCTTTTATGTTATTTAAATTTTCCCGCTATTTAAATGAGCCATTACAAAAAAATACCTGACAATAAATTACCAGCTTTGGCTATAGCAACATTTATTAACTCTAAGAAGAATAGGATACATTAGATGATTCCATACTTTGGATTTTTAGTTACTAAATTATCTGAAAACATCTAAAATTTCACTTGCATTCTTTTCAATTGATGAATTTATATCAGACAAAATCTCTAGTCCTACTGTCTTTCTGCTGAGTATGTAGCTAACCGGCACTACACTTACTGATACTCCAGTATTTACTACATTTGGATACTGATTATCGGATACCATATAATTTCCAGACAGAACGTCTTCCAGAACAAAATCAACACGATTAGCATCAAGCAAGCTAAAACGTTTTTTCGCATTAGGAAGATTGATGTATTTCAGCATCTTACGCTTCTTGAGCTGCGAAATCATTTCTCCGTAATAACTTCCCGAGTTAATCCCAAAAATCATTCCTTTCCTGGCTAGCGCCTGAATATCAAACTGAGTTTCAGATACAGACTTGTGCGCATAGACAGACATAATTTCAACTCTGTAAGGCGCTGAAAAATATGCGTACTTTTTTCTATCGGCAGTCTCGGTCGCTGCGACCAGCACATCCACCCGCCCTTCTTTTATTTCCGCCAACATTCTTGACGAGTTAGGATAAATTACAAATTCAGCACAAATCTTTGCCTCTTTGAATACGAGATTTATGGCATCAATTTCCATCCCGGAAAATTCACCATCTTCATATAGGATAAACGGCGGCCAATATAACTCATTAATACCCACTCTAAGCGTCCTTTCGCAGGCGTTGGCAAAGGAAAGCAGACTTCCACACAACAATATAAGAATGCAAGGGAGAGTCCCTTTCACACCAATACCAATTTATTTGCTCTTAAAAGATAGAAAAACATCATCAATCACCCAACTTTCAGAGAAATTGTCGTCAAATCACATATAAGTATGACGTAAGTACCTTCCTTGTCGAGTCTGAGCTTCCAATAAAGGATAATTTTTCATACGCTACATTAGCAATGGGCACTACGCGCTTTGCTACGTTCTCCTTCAATCTGGTTGGCGTAAATGAAACACCTGGCAGCGATTTTCCAGTTTTGGTCCCTGGGCCAGGTTAGTTCCTTCCGCCAGGCCACAGTTGGCCAAATTGATTAATTGCCTGGAATAGCGGTTTTCCAGCGCCACCCCACCGCCCTGTTTGGGAGTCAGGCGCCATTGGGCCGTTTTGGCCGCGCAGTCGGCCAGTTGCAGATTGGCACCAGGCACCACCGCATCGGCCTCGGTGGCCAAACACAGGGAAGGGGCATTTTGCGGCTTTATCTGAAAATAGCCGGTATCGGTATGTTTGAAGGTCCAGCGCTGATTATCGCCGTGGGTCCAGGCTGCCTGCTGCACATTAGCGCCTGCCTGGTTACTGCTGACGGCAATAGTTTTACCGGATTGCTGACTAAGCAGTACCACCTCGCCCATGGGCTGTAAGCGCCATTGGTTACAGGCACTGTCTGACTGCTGCAATACCGCCTGGTTAGCCGCAGCCGAGCAACCAGCCACACCCAGTGCCAGGCCGGTATGACGATTTTTAATCTGGGTGTGACCGTCCTGCCCCGCTTCCAACGACCATTGCTGGCAAGCGTTATTGCGCCAGGCCGCTTCCTGAATGCGGGCATTATTGGTCGCGGTACAATTGGCCAGCTCCAGAAATTTACTGCTTTCCCCATTGGCCAGGCGGTAATAGCCGTCGGTGGTTGGGTCCAGGATCCAGCGGCCGTTATTGCCCCTGCAGTTGGCCTGCAAAGCTCGGCTGTCCTGAGGATCGGACGCAATATCCAGACACAGCTCACTGGTGGCATTGATCAATTGATAAGCCTGGCCCTGCACGCGGGTGACCAGCGGTCCATCTTCACCTGAAGGCGGTGATACCACCACGCCCGGAGTCAGTGGGGTGCCGAAGTTTGGGGTACCGTCCTCGTTCCAGGTGAATTTCTGCGCACGTAAAGAACGGGTGGCACTGCAACCATGTTCAACAGAATCATTGCCATGGTACACCAGCCATTCCTCGCTGCCGTCTGGGGACCGAAAAAAGCCGTTGTGGCCCGGGCCGAAAACAGTATCGGTACGGGAAAATACCGGCTCAGGGTATTTTTTCCAGTGCTGGCGGTTTAAGGGATCGTCCCCCACCAGTTCCATCAGCCCCAGTTTATAATCAGGGGTATTACAGAAGCTGGCCGAATACGTCATAAAAGTGCGACCGTGGCGTTGCAGAATTTCAGCGCCTTCGGTGACTTTGCGACCGCTGATTTCCCAGTCCAGTTCTGGCCGGGTCAGAATGGTATGGGGCGTACCGGGTTTAAGACTCCAGGGCGTATCCATCTCGGCAATGATATTAAGCTGCTCATCACCCTGCCACTGAGAATAAATAACGTACAGCTTGTTGTTATGCACCAGATAGTTACCGTCGATATTCCACACGTCAGGCATCAGGGCCCCTTTGTATTCATACGGGCCCATAGGGTCATCGCCAGCGCTTTCCAGTACATTCAGATGTTGATGATCCAGGCTGCCATCCTGACCTGCGGTGTACATCATATACCAGCGATAGCCATTGGGGCCTTGCAGACGATGAAATTCAAATGCCCAGAAGTTACAGCAGCGTTTCGGATCGGTATCGGACCAGATATTTACCGGAGTGGCGTCGGCCAGCCCTTCCAGGGTTGGCGATTTACGCATCACCAGCTCTGAGGTCCAGGTGGTGGTGGTCAGATAATAATTGCCGTCCCAATATTCCAGCCAGGGATCGGCGCCGTTGGGAAATAACGGGTTGGTAAAACTGCCCGGCACTTGTATGGCCGGTTTATCAGCCTGGACGATCTGGTTCGACGTGCTGCTGCAGGCTGCCATTGCCAGGGCAATCACAGGCAACAGACAGCGCAATGACTTCACTAGGTTATTCATCAGTATATTCTCGTTACTCGGTCGACAGCGGGTGGCGTTGGCACCTCGCATCAGGTGTTTTGGCCATTACTCAGTGGTAAAGCGATAGACGATTCGGCTCTGGTAAGTCTGTCCCGGGCGCAATACTGTGGAGGGAAAATGGCTCTGATTAGGTGAGTCAGGATGGTGCTGGGGCTCCAGACAAAATCCGCTGCGCTGCCCATAGTCAGTCCCTTTGCCATTCAGACTTCCATCCAGAAAGTTCCCTGAATAAAACTGCACCGCTGGCTCTACCGTCAAGACTTCCAGCACCCGACCAGTGGTAGGTTCACTTACCCGGGCTGCCAATATCAGTTCATTGTCGGGCTGGGCCTTTAATACAAAGTTATGATCATAGCCAAGACCTAGTTTTAACTGCGGATGGTCAGCCTCAATATCCCGACCAATGGCCTTAGCGGTACGAAAGTCAAAGGGTGTACCTGCCACAGCCATAAATTCGCCGGTAGGAATAAGACCCTCACCTACTGGCGTAATGCTAGCAGCGGGAATCATCAGTTGATGTTCAAGAATATCGCCCTGCCCGGCCAGGTTGAAATAACTGTGCTGGGTCAGGTTGATGATAGTCGGCTTATCGGTGGTGGCACTAAAACCTATATCCAGTTGATTGTCGTTGTCCAGTTCATAAACCACCTGCGTCACAAGCGTACCCGGGTAACCCTGGTCGCCGTCCGGGCTTATAAGCGTCAGAGTTACGCCGACGCTGTGCTCGGTAGTAAAGGACTGCATATCCCATACTTGTTTGTCAAAGCCCTTTACGCCACCATGCAGGTGATTCACGCCATCGTTGGTATCCAGTTGAAACGTCTCACCATCCAGACTGAAACGCCCATTGGCAATACGGTTACCATAGCGGCCAATCAGTGCACCAAAATAAGGGCTACCTGCCACATAGTCGTCAAGACTGTCCAGCCCCAGCACAATATCATCCAATTGGCCCCGGGCATCCGGCGTCAGCAAACGGGTGATAATACCACCATAACTGATCACATCCAGTTCCACCCCCATGGCGTTTTTCAAGGTAACCAATTTGACTTCGGTACCGTCTGCCAGATGACCATAAGGGCGCTCGCTAATACTTTGTGATGCTTTCATTGCTGCCTGTTCTGCTTTTACGGGTGAAGTGACTGCCGCTGAATGCTGCGACGCTGGACTGCACGCACCTAACATGGCTGCGGTGATCAGCCCCACAATATAATGTCTGGCACAGGGCGACAGTGGCGTTGTTTGTTTCATGATTAACCTTTTTGCAATCAATTTTATACTTTTATATTACAATAATAAGTATGAAAGAAAAAGTTTCTTTAGCACTGTATGTAACCGTCTTTTACCAGAATACAATCCATACCAGCCTCTTCGGCTGCCCTGCGGCCTATGTCGGTATCTTCAAATACCACGCAGGCTGCAGGTGGCAGATTCAATAGCCTGGCAACGCTTAAAAAGGTTTCGGGATGAGGCTTGCCATGCACAACGTCGGACGCGGTCACCAGGGCATCGATATTGTTCAGTAAACCCGTTTGCTCAAGCAGCTTTAGCGCATGGGGGCGCTCAGCTCCCGTACCTATGCCAATTTTCATTGTTGGCCGGTAATGGTGCAGCACTGCGACTGTCTCATGTATCAGGGCCGGCAGCCTGTCCAGTTGCTCCCAGAACTGGCGTTTTTGCTCAGCCACCTGTTTAGGGTCATGCTCCAGTTGATATTTGTGATTAAGGATTTCTACGGTTTTTCTGGTCGGCACACCGCCAAGACTGTGCATATAGTCAGGATCAAAGGGATAACCAAAAGCCTGACAGGTCATTTGCCAGGCTTGCATATGCGACGGCATTGAATCCACCAGGGTACCGTCCATATCAAAAATAATGCCCTGATAACGGCTTAAATCCAGCATGGTTTCTCCTTCTAATCGCTAAGCGTTCATCTCAACAGAAAGGCCAGCCAATCAGCGGGGGACACAATCCCACCAACCAGCCGGCCCGGAAAAGCACTAAACCACAGGAACACACAGGTTTAAGGAGCAAATCCGGTTCGCAGAACTCGCCAATAAGACATCCTTATCACTCACATTATGTCGCGGTGAACGAGAGATTATCAGGTGACTGACAGGGATTTCCCCTTCCCCTCGCTGTGCCCTCTGTGTCTGTGGTGAGTCATCTCTCCCCTTACAAGCCCTGATTCAGATGATAATAAGCGGCGCTCTGACGCAGTTCATTTTTCAGTGTGCGGATATTGGTGCTGTCGTCGATTACCACCGTTTCCACTCCGGCCATATCGGCAAAATCAATGATCATGTCTGTGCTGACCGACTGGCTGAACACCGTGTGGTGGGCGCCACCGGCGTGGATCCAGGCAGCTGCAGCCACTGACAGGTTCGGCTTAGGCTCCCACAACGCAGAGGCAACAGGTAGCTGCGGCGTATTGGCCGGTGGTGCCACGGTATCCACTTCATTTATCAGAATGCGGAAACGGTTACCCAAATCAATAGGTGATACGTTAATGGCCGGTCCGGTGGCAGCACTGAACAACAAGCGCGCCACATCACACTTCACCCCGATAGTATGGTGATGCACTTCCAGTCGTGGCTTCTGTGCGGCGATGGACGGACAGACCTCAAGCATGTGTGCGCCCAGCACCTGATCGCGACTACCAAAGTTATAGGTGTAATCTTCCATAAAGGAGCATCCTCCCTGACGGCCCTGCCCCATCACTTTCATAATGCGCACCATGGCCGAGGTCTTCCAATCGCCTTCGGCACCATAGCCATAGCCGTTGGCCATCAGCCTCTGGGTGGCCAGCCCTGGTAAACCAGTCAGCCCGGCCAGGTTTTCAAAGCAATTAGTAAAGGCACCAAAGCCGCCCTTATCCAGAAAACGCTGCATGCCCAATTCCAGACGCGCCTCGTTTTTCAGCATCGTCAGTTGGTATTCATCTTCAAACACCGCCGGGGCAATCACATAGTCATGCCGGTACAATTCGATTTGCGCCCTGATGTCGGCATCACTGATTTCGTTTACCACCGCCGCCAGATCGGCCACGCTGTAGGCATGCACTTCATAGCCAAACTGGATCTGGGCCGCCACTTTGTCACCTTCAGTTACGGCGACCTGACGCATATTGTCACCAAAGCGGGCCACCTTCAGATTGCGGCTCTCGTCCCAGCCCAGTGCGGCCCGGCACCAGTCGTCCAGGTCTTTTTGTACTGTCTGGCTCTGCCAGTGTCCGACCACCACCTTGCGCTCCTTGCGCATACGAGTGCCGATAAAACCAAACTCCCGGCATCCATGAGCACTCTGGTGAGTATTCATGTAATTCATGTTGATATCGGCCCAGGGTAACTCGGCATTGAATTGGGTATGCAGATGCAACCAGGGTTTACGCAGTTCATTCAGACCGGCAATCCACATTTTGGCGGGTGAGAAGGTGTGCATCCACAGAATCAGCCCCACACATTCCTTACTGGCATTGGCCTGCTGGCAGACCGCGTGTATTTCCTCCGGTGTCTTTACCGTAGGTTTACACACCAGCCTGACCGGCAAATTGCCATTGCTGTTCAGACCATTAACTATGGTCTCACTGTCATTGGCGACAGTCGCCAGTACCTTGGGACCGTACAGGTGCTGCGAGCCTGTAACAAACCAGATTTCTTTATTTGCAATGTTGTGCATAACCACCTCTAAACTTGTTGAAACGGGCTCAGCTCTTCTGGCCGTAATAGGCATCTTTGCCGTGTTTTCTTAAATAGTGCTTGTCCAGAATGGCCTGGCTCAATAAGCTGCCCTGTGGGGCCAGAGTGCGAGTCAGGTAGGCCATTTTGGCTATCTCTTCCAATAGTGCGGCGTGATAAACGGATTTAGCCGCATCAACGCCCCAGGCGAACGGTGCGTGTCCCGCCACCACCACCATGGGTGACGCCATCGGATCTTTGTCCTTGTAGCAATCACTGATCTGCACCCCGGTTTCTTCCTCGTAGTCACGTTGAATTTGCTCGTCTGTCATCTGCGCTGTACAAGGAATTTCCCCATGCACAAAATCGGCATGGGTCGTACCCAAACAGGGTATGGCTAACTTGGCTTGCGCCCAGGCAGTTGCATAAGTTGAATGGGTGTGGGTAACCCCACCAATGGCATCAAAATGACGGTATAAATGGGTATGGGTTTTGGTATCGGAAGAAGGCCGCAAGTTGCCTTCCACTACCTGGTTTTCCAGGTCAACAATCACCATGTCCTCTACACGCATCAGCTCGTAAGACACGCCGCTGGGCTTAATGGCTATTACACCTTTTTGCCTGTCCACCTGTGAAACATTACCAAAGGTGTAAATCACCAGACCGCGCTGTTGCAGTTCCATATTGGCTTCGTAAACCTGGCGTTTCAGTTCCGTATAACTCATGATTTTGCTCCGCTGACATAACGGCCAAGCGCCTGGTATTTCTGATAAAGGCGGTCATAAACACTGGCTTTTTCAGGATTGGGAAGATAGGTTTTATGCACCGGCGAGGCCATCACGGCCTGAGCTTGTGCCACATCTGCATATACCCCGGCGGCGACCGCGGCAAAAATCGCCGCGCCCAGGGCACAGCTCTGTTCGCTTTCCAGTACTTCAATTGGGCAGTTCCAAACGTCGGCACAGGTTTGCATAACAAAATCAGATTTTTTTGAGATACCGCCGATCACCACAATGGACTCAATAGGTACGCCTTCAGCCCGAAAACGTTCGGTTATCGCGCGGGAACCAAAGGCGGTAGCTTCGACCAGGGCTTTAAAAATCTGCGGCGCGTGACTGCCCATTTTCAGTCCGGTAATGGCCATGCTGAGCGATTGATCAGCATCCGGCGTGCGCCGGCCATTGACCCAATCCAGCGCGGTAATGGCAGAATCTGATAAAGGTAACTGATGGGCAGCCTCTGACAGAGCATTCAGAGTTTGCTGTTCCAGGACCTTAAGTAACTCTGCATTTTGCCCGGCAGCCGTGTGCGGCAGAATTGCCCGGGCCGGCCACAGCAGCAGGTCCTTAAACCAGGCATATAAATCGCCAAAGGCCGATTGACCCGCTTCAAGACCAATCATGCCGGGTAATACCGAACCATCAACCTGACCACAAATACCACGCACTGACTTATCTGCCAGTTGCGCTTTGCTGGTCACAGTAATATCGCAAGTGGATGTGCCCATCACCTTGGTCAGCACACCCGGCCTGACATTAGCGGCAACCGCGCCCATATGGCAGTCAAATGCGCCATACCCCACGGCAATCCCTTCTGGCAGTCCCAGGCGTTCAGCCCATTCGGCGGTCAGACGACCCGCCACCTGATCTGATGTTTGCGTTTGTGGATTCAATCTGTCCACCAGACCATCCAACAGTGGATCAATGGCGGTAAAAAAACGGTTGGGCGGAAAGCCCTGCCACTGCGCATTCCACATCATTTTGTGACCTGCAGCGCAGCGTCCCATGCGAAATACCTGCGGCTCTGTGGTGCCGGATAGTAGCGCCGAGATCCAGTCACAATGCTCGACCCAGGACCAGGCAGCAGCCCTGACCTGTTCGTCGCAGCGCAGCACATGTAAGGCCTTGGCCCAAAACCATTCAGATGAATAGATGCCACCCATATGTTGCAGATAGTTCACATCGGCGCGAGTGGCAGCGGCGGTAATTTCTGCCGCTTCACGCAGAGCCGTGTGATCTTTCCACAACACAAACATGGCATTGGGGTTGTCGGTAAATTCCGGCAGCAGGGCCAGTGGCACCCCTTGCTTATTCACCGCCACAGGGGTTGATCCTGTGGTGTCGACACTCAAACCAACAACACCCTGTGCGGCGCCAGCTGGCGCCTTGTGCCACAGTCCTGTCATCACCTCTTCGAGGCTGTCCAGATAATCCTGCGGATGCTGGCGAAACTGGTCACGGGCCGGTTCACAATACAGACCTTTTGACCACCTGGGGTAAAAGACCAGATGACTGGCTATCTCTTCGCCGGTTGCTGTATCTACCAACAGCGCCCGTACCGAATCCGAGCCATAGTCCAGTCCAAGGGCATAACAAGACATATCAAACCTTTCGCTTAATGATTGGCTAATGTTAGTCAAACAACTTATTTGTATGATAATATCAACATTACATTCATGTAAAGGCAATATAAAAATAATATTTATGGCGAAGTGCCAGCACAAAATCAGCGCCATAAACTGGGTAAGGTTATGAAATGAATGAGGTTTAAGACACGCTCATCGCGAAAGATCCGAGACAAGAAACGAAATTTCATCACTCCTTTGTTAATTTTGTATGATAAAAACAGGAAGACTATGGTAAATCAACTGCAACAACTGAAAAGCATGACCACTGTGGTAGCCGATACTGGCGATGTGGAAGCAATCGCGGCCTTCCAACCTCAGGATGCCACCACCAACCCATCGCTGGTGCTTAAGGCCATCCAACAGGACAAATATGCGGCTTTGGCACAGGAGGCGCTGGACTGGGCGGCTCAGCACGCGTCGGGCGCCCAGCAAATCACCAGGGCGGCCGATAAGCTGTCGGTCCTGCTAGGCTGTAAACTGCTGGCCCAGGTACCGGGGCTGGTATCTACCGAAGTGGATGCCAGATTGTCTTTCGACTCACTTGCTACCATTGAAAAAGCCCACGAACTTCTGGCCCTGTATCGTGAGCAACGCATTGATACCAACAGAGTGCTGATCAAAGTGGCCGCTACCTGGGAAGGGATCCAAGCCGCCAGGGTCCTCGAACAGCAAGGGATCCGCTGCAATCTGACCTTGCTGTTCAGCTTTGCCCAGGCCAGGGCCTGTGCTGAAGCCGGGGTTTATTTAATTTCCCCCTTTGTTGGCAGGATCCTTGACTGGTTCAAAAAGCATGCCCCAGAACAGGACTTTGATGGGGAACGCGATCCGGGAGTGCAGTCAGTCAGCCAGATTTATCATTACTTTAAGCAACATCAGTACAGCACCATAGTGATGGGTGCCAGTTTTCGCAATATCGGTGAAATTCAGCAACTGGCAGGCTGTGACAGACTCACCATCAGCCCTGCTCTGCTTGAGGAACTGGCCAACTGTGATACCCCCTTGGTGCAAAAACTGCGTGGTGCAACAGCAGCAAAAGCCCGCCCGTCACAACTGACACAGCAGCAGTTTCGCTGGATGATGAATGAAGACGCCATGGCCACAGAGAAACTCAGTGAGGGCATTCGCCAGTTTGCCGTCGATCAGGTCAAGCTGGAAGCCTTAATCGGCGAGCTATTACGCGGGTAATTCAAGAAGTGACCACAGAGAGCACGGAGATTTCAAAAGATAGCAGCTCGTGAAGTTACCACTCTTCGTGCTCTTTGTGGTCATGAAACATTGTTAAATCAACATAAGAACGACTAAGAGCGCTGCAAAAAGGAGCGTGGATCTTAGCGTTCTCTCACCCTCAATACTCTCTGTGTTTCCGTGGTTAGATTATTTCTGCAACAAGCCTTCAGCCAATTCCAGTACCTTTTCCACCGTAAAGCCGAAGTGTTCCAGCAATACCGCGCCCGGCGCCGATTCACCGAAGCTTTGCATCCCCACTATGGCCCCCTGATGACCAACATACTTATACCAGTAGTCTTTATGAGCGGCTTCAATGGCTAACTTTGGCACAGCATCGGGCAGCACCTGTCGTTGGTATGTGGCAGGCTGGGCATCAAATACATCGGTACTTGGCATAGAGACCACCCGCACTTTATAGCCTTTGTCAGATAAAGCCCTGCCGCTTTGCATGGCCAAGCCCACCTCGGAGCCGGTGGCAATCAGGATCACATCCGGTTGAACGCCGCTATCCGCCAGAATATAGCCCCCTTTGGCGATGGCCTCTAGCTGAGCGGCATCACGGGCCATGGGCTCGGTATTCTGACGGCTGAAGACCAACGCTGATGGCCCGTCCGTGCGTTGCAAAGCATGGCGCCAGGCCACTGCGGTTTCCGCCGCATCACAAGGACGCCAGGTTGACAGATTGGGCGTCATACGCAGGTTAGCCAGTTGCTCCACGGGCTGATGGGTCGGGCCGTCTTCGCCTTGCCCGATGGAATCATGGGTAAATACAAAAATGCTGCGCGTGCCCATCAATGCGGCCATACGCAGCGCATTGCGACCATACTCCATAAACATCAGGAAAGTCGCACCAAAAGGAATAAAACCACCATGCAGGGCAATGCCGTTGAGAATACTGCTCATGCCAAATTCCCGCACACCATAGTACAGATAATTGCCGTCATCCTGGTCCTGCAGTCCCCGGGCACCAGGCCATAACGTCAGGTTCGAACCGGCTAGATCTGCCGAACCGCCCAGCAACTCAGGCAGTATCTCTGCAAACGCCTGAATACTGTTCTGTGAGGCCTTGCGGGTAGCCAGACTTTGCTGGTGCTGCTGGCTGGTCTGAATAAATGCCTGTGCCTGCTCAGCAAAATTGTCGGGCAAGGCTCTGTCTATCACCCTGCGGGTAAATTCTGCCGCCAGTTCAGGATAGGCCTGCTGGTAGCGCTTTAGCATGCCCTGCCAGTGCAAATCCCTGCTCGCCCCCTGTGCCCTGGCATCCCATTGCTGATAAATAGCTGTGGGAATCTCAAAGGGTGCATGGGGCCATTGCAACTGTTCCCGCACCGCCTGAACTTCGTCATCCCCCAATGGGGCGCCGTGACAGTCATGACTGCCGGACTTATTCGGTGAACCAAAGCCAATAATGGTTTTACAGCAGATAAGCGTGGGTTTGTTGGTTTCCGCCCTGGCCAGTTCAATGGCATTGGCAATGGCTTTTTCATCATGACCGTCAACCTGGCGAATAACCTGCCAGCCATAGGCCTCAAACCGTGTTGGCGTATCGTCGGTAAACCAACCCTGCACGTCGCCGTCAATAGAAATACCATTGTCGTCCCAAAACGCAATAAGCTTACCCAGCTTCAGGGTACCAGCCAGCGAGCAGACTTCATGAGAAATGCCTTCCATCAGGCAACCATCGCCTAAGAAGCACCAGGTGTAATGATCAACAAGGGCAAAACCGGGACGGTTGAACTGTGCCGCCAGGGTTTTCTCGGCCACCGCCATGCCCACGGCATTTGCAATACCTGCTCCCAACGGGCCAGTGGTGGTCTCGACCCCTGGTGTGTAACCAAATTCCGGGTGTCCGGGCGTTTTGGCATGCAGTTGCCTGAATTGCTTTAGCTCGTCAATACTCAGGTCATAACCACTCAAATGCAGCAGCGAGTACAACAACATAGAGCCATGTCCATTAGACAGTACAAACCTGTCACGGTCAGGCCAGTTGGGGTTTTTTGGATGATGTTTCAAAAACTGCCGCCACAATACGGTAGCGATATCAGCCATGCCCATAGGGGCGCCAGGGTGACCGGATTTGGCTTTTTGCACCGCGTCCATAGACAAAACCCGGATCGCATTGGCCAAAGGGTTGGATTGCAACATAATATATCTCATTCGTGGTATTATATTACAATTAATATCTCAAAGACTTGGATATTTCGCAACCCACCAGAGCAAAAAGGCAGGATTAGCTGATAAATCCACGTCAGACTTATCAGCTAATCCTGGCTAAAGCAGGTGTAATTTAATAAATGACGCAACTTGATACTGAGAGCCTATTGCTTTTTTCTACCCAGGTTTGCCATCTACCCTGGGGCGGGTCAGTACCGGCCAGTACAACAATACAAACAGCATAAATGCCAGACACCAGAGCAGGCTGGCCAGCAACAATACCGCCACAATGTGCTGATGCAGCAGCCAACTGCCCAGCGTTCGAATCATCGCCGCCAGCAACACTAAAGCAAAGGCCAGACTCATCAGCGGTCTGGGCTTAAGCGGCCGACCACTATGACCCAATGATACCCTGGCCATCATGGCCAGAATCATGCCACCCATCGCCCCTACCGTAAGAAAATGTATGGCGGTACTCAGCGCCATCGCATTGAACAGATAATGTGCCGCCAATGCGGCCAACCCGAGAGGAATAAACAGGTAGGCCAGATGCAAAGACCACAGCAGCGGCACACGAAAAGTAATCCAGAAGCGCCACCGCCACCAGCGCCACAAGTGCAAAGTCGCAGCGAACGGCGGTAGTATTTCCCGGCATAGAAAATGTACAACCAATAGCCAGATACTGAGCAATGCGGCTTTTTCCAGCCAGGCAACAGGCTGTACTTTAACTGTTCCAGTGCCGTTAGCGGTAAACATGGGGGTGACTCTGCCGGCAATCACGCACATCAGCGCCGTCACCAGCATCAGCATCAGGTAGATGCCCTGTTTAAAAAACCCATTATCACCACTAAGCAGGCCAAAGTGAGTGAGAAAGTTCGCCCCACTCATCAGCAACAAAACCGGTACAAAAAACAGATTTCGCCATTGACCGGCTTTGCACAGCGGATAGGCCATAAAGCCCGCCACCATAGGTAAAAACAGCAGATCCAGTGTTGCTATCAGCCAGTTTGGCCACGCCGGTCCCCACCAGTTGACAAGCCGGGCAGCCAGCCAGACCATCACCAGCCATGCCAACGCCCGGCCTTTGAGTCCGGGAATGCCGGTCCAGTTCTGCACCGCGGTCAGCAAAAAGCCCGTTACAACCGCAGCAACAAAGCCAAACAACATTTCATGGGCATGCCAGAAGTAGGCTCCGCCATAAGGTGAAAAGCCCCACAGCCCGGCATACAGCCCACCCCAGGCCCCAATCGCCAGCGCAGCAAACAGGGCTGCGCCCAGAAACAGCGGCCGAAACCCCAGACGAAACAGTGGATGTGGTAGTCCCGGGTTGTGGTGTGTCATCAGAGATTCTCCCTCAGCATGGAATAGTGGCCTGTTTGCGGGCATAACACCACCAGGTGACCAGTACGCAACTGATATAGAAGAGTACAAAGCCATATAGCGCCATCGCCACAGAGCCCGTTGCACTGATAGAGGACCCATACGCCTTGGGAATAAAGAAACCACCATAAGCGGCAATCGCCGAGATAAAGCCCAGTACCGCTGCGCTTTCCCGGTTACCTTCAATCTCAGCCTGTTTTGCCCCTGACGCTCCCAAAGCACGGCTGCGCAGTGTCAGGAAGATCAGCGGCACCATGCGAAAGGTCGAGCCGTTACCAATACCACTGGCAATAAACAGCACAATAAAGGCCGCGAAGAAGCCGATAAAGTTCCCCCCCTGCCCGTCCTGTGGCAGAAAATGCAGCACCGCCAGTACACCAAGGGCCATCAGCGCAAAGGTCCACAGCGTCACAGTGGCGCCGCCCAGGCGGTCCGACATAATGCCACCAAAGGGCCGCGCCAGCGCACCGGCCAGAGGGCCTATAAAGGCATATTTAACCGGATCCACATCGGGAAACAGCAAACCACACAGCAGCGGAAAACCCGCGGCAAAACCGATAAAGCTGCCAAAGGTGCCCAGATACAGCCAGCACATAATCCAGGTATGGGAACGCTTGAAAACCACCGCCTGTTCTTTGAACGACGCCTTGGCATCGGCAATATCATTCATGCCAAACCAGGCTACCAGCGCACCAATCACAATAAAGGGCACCCAGATAAACGCGGCATTTTGCAGCCACAGCAGATGACTGGCTCCATTTTTATCCAGCAGTGTCAGCGGCGCACCGCCCATATCGCCAAACAAACTGGCAGAGATGGCCAAAGGCCCGATTAACTGCATTGCTGACACACCAAGATTGCCCAGCCCGGCATTTAATCCAAGTGCCGCGCCTTTCTCTGCTTTGGGGTAGAAAAAACTGATATTGGCCATGCTGGAAGAAAAGTTGCCGCCCCCCAGTCCGCACAGCAATGCCAGGATCAACATCACCAGATATGGGGTGCTGGTGTCCTGCAGTGCAACTCCCATCCACAAGCAAGGCAGTACCAATGAAGCGGTAGACAATGCCGTCCAGCGCCGCCCACCAAAAATGGGCACCATAAAACCGTAAAATATCCGCAAGGTGGCACCCGACAAGGCCGGTAGCGCAGCCAACCAGAACAGTTGGTTAGCACTGTAGGTAAAGCCCAGTTGTGGCATTTTCACCACCATAATGCTCCAGATGGACCACACGGCAAAGGCCAGAAACAGATTGGGAATAGAGATCCACAGGTTACGCGTGGCAATGCGCCGCCCTTTGTCCTGCCAGAAACCTTTATCTTCAGGCCGCCAGTCTTCAAGCAGCAAACTGTCGCTGGACATTTCCGGCAGGTCGGTGACCTCCTGCCCTGCCTGCCATTCGCGTTTTTCTGCCTGGCGTATCGCGAAATGCATCCACCACAGCGCTAGCGCGCAAATCACAAACAACAGCATAAAGCTGCTTTGCCAGATGCCGACTACGTCATTGAGCATGCCAAAGGTTAAGGGCAGGAAGAAACCACCCAGGCCGCCAATCATGCCAACCGCTCCCCCTACCACGCCAACGTGTTTGGGGTAATACACCGGAATATGCTTAAACACTGCGGCTTTACCCAGCGACATAAAAAAGCCCAGTACAAAGGTCAGCAGTACAAATGCAACCAGATTAGTCTGCAGTGAGAAACTTAACACTTCGCGTATTCCCTGCACCTGATATTCGGTGGGGGGATAACTTAATAAGAAGGTACAAAGCACTGATGCAATCAACGTCCAGTACATGACCTTGCGCGCACCAAAGCGATCGGACAGCCAGCCCCCCAGAATGCGAAACAGAGAGGCCGGGATGGTGTAGAGCGCCGCCAGGATCCCCGCTGTGGCCAAGTCCAGATGGTACACTTCCATCAAATAGTGCGGTAGCCACAAGGCCAGCGCCACAAAGGCGCCAAATACAAAGAAATAGTAAAGGGAAAACCGCCACACTCTCAGCTCAGTCAGTGGCATTAACTGGGCGGCCAGCGTGACACGCTCCTGCTGCCGCTGATGCTGACCGGGATCGGCCCTGGCAAACAGCAAAAAACTCAGGCCCATTACCGCCATCACTGCGGCGTACACCTGAGCTGTGCTTTGCCAGCCTACTGCCAGCAGTAAAAAAGGGGCCGCGAAATTAGTCAGCGCGGCGCCCACATTGCCGGCACCAAATATTCCCAGTGCAGTTCCTTGCTTACCCTGTTCATACCAACTGGACAGGTACGCCACCCCCACGATAAAACCGCCTCCCGCCAGGCCAACCCCAAGGGCGCCCAACAGCAGCAATGGATAGCTGGTTGCCAGACTCAGCAAAAATACCGCGACAGAGGTGGTCAGCATCAGCAGACCAAACACCCAACGACCACCAAACCTGTCGGTCAACAGGCCAAGGAACAAGCGGCTAATCGAGCCGGTTAATATTGGGGTGGCCATCAGCAGCCCCAATTCAGTATCGGTCAGGCCCATTTCATCCTTGATACGAATACCCAGGATGGAAAACAGGGTCCAAACCGCAAAACAGAGTGTAAAGGCCAGCGTTGTCAGCCACAGGGCATATCGCTGGTCTTTACTGGAAACCGTACCTGCTTCAATCATTTTTGTTACTCCCGGTTGTCTCAGTTTGATCATAGAGACAGCGGCAGGTGGGCACTATACAGATGAAGAGGCATAAGGCTGCGATGCGGCTACCCATCAAGGGGTAGCCATTGTGGTCAGGATGCGCTTTGTGCTGATTTGGCCATACCGGCGATAGCATGCCAGTATCCGTTGCAATCCTGCGTCAGGGGTTGCTGCGCAAAACCCTGTTGATTGGCCCGGAATTTATCCAGCCAGTCGAGGGTGTCCGGGCCCAGGGGGCTAAGCCGCAGGCAGTCCACCAAGCCCTGCATGCCTGGTAAGTCGTTTACCAGGTTGTAGCACTGACCCGACTGGGTCTGGATGCCATTTAAGGTAAATAGCGGCTGGCCTTCCTGACTGCGGGTAAGCCGGCCATTGGGGTACTTTATACAACACAGTTCACAGTCATCCTTGGCACGGTTTTGTGAACGGGCGGTAAAACAGCGGGCCGAATAGGCCAAAGGCAGGTAGCCATAAGCAAAGACTTCCACCTCAAAACGCTGGCGAAGCCCCATGTCTTCGCACTGCTGCAACAGTTGAATTAGCCAGTCCCGCGACAATTCCACCGGCATCACCCAACGTTGCATGCCCAGATCCAGCAGGCCCTTAACGGCATACTGGTTGTAACAGTTAATCGCCGGCCCCGCGACAAAGGGCTTACGCTGTTCATGCAAAAACTGGATGGCCCCGGTATCATTGGCTTCCACCAGAATGTCACCGTTATCGCAATAGGTTTTCAGCGTTTTCACTTCTGAGGGCGCTTCAAGCAATGCCATCGTAGACAGCACCACTTGCTTACCGCTGCCGGTGAGAGTTTTCGCCAGCGCCAGCCAGTCGCGGGTACGCAGTTCACGACGCTTTGAGCAAACGGTTTCGCCCAGATAAATAATGTCAGCGCTACTTTGTGCCGCGGCCTGATAAAAGTCTTCCACCTTTGCTCTGGGCCAGAAATAAAGAATGGGTCCTAACGCATACTGCATAAATTACTGCCATTTTCTGTGATAAGCACCAAGAGAGGTTTGATTGCCTTCGGACAGTGCATCAAGCTGCCGACGCCAGCTTGGCATGATGTGAAAATCCTCCCTGCCATTGATGCAGGTGTCGATGGCCTGGCGCCATACCTGAGTCACCTGCTGCACATAGGCAGGGCTGCGCTGGCGCCCCTCAATTTTAACCGCGGCAATGCCACAACCAAGCAGATCCGGCAGTAGCTCAAGGGTGTTCAGACTGGTCGGCTCTTCCAGGGCATGATAGGTCTGCCCATCCACATCAAAGCGCCCTTTGCACAAGGTCGGATAACCGGCCTTTTCCTGTTTGTTATAACGGTCGATCAACACGCCATTTAATCTGGACTCCAGTCCCTGGCTGGTTTCCTGCCAGCGCACATGCGCGGCAGGCGAGCAGGCACCTGCGGTATTCGGCGACTCCCCGGTCATATAGGACGATAAATAGCAGCGTCCTTCGGCCATAATGCACAGGCTGCCAAAGGCGAACACTTCCAGTTCAACAGAGCATTGGCGGGCAAGTTGTTTAACCTGATGGATGGACAAGACCCTGGGCAGCACCACCCGGCGCACGTTGAACTGCTGCTGGTAAAACTCAATGGCGGCACTGTTGGTAGCAGAGGCTTGCACCGACAAATGCAATTCCACCTCAGGATAACGCTGGCTAACATAGGCAAGTACCGCAAAATCGGCGACGATTAACACGTCTGCACCATTTTTCACCGCCATATCTACGGCATTTTTCCACCTTTGCCACCCTTGTGGATGGGCAAAAGTATTGATAGCAATATGTAGCTTTCTACCATGCTGATGCAGATAGTCGGCCGCTTCGGCCAGTTTATTGTCGGTGAAGTTCAGTCCGGCAAAATGCCGGGCATTGGTGTCATCTTTTAACCCCAGATAGACCGCGTCAGCGCCCTGCTCTACTGCTTTTTTCAGGGCGGGCATACTACCTGCAGGACAAAGTAGTTCCATGATTTCTCCTCAGACTTCAGGTATAGCGACAGGCAGTGACTGCCGCAAAGGGCTGAGTTTACGTCGCCCCCGCATTATTGCTATCCACCCAAAGGAGTACCCATTCTGCCCGGCACATTTCTGTGCATCTTTGATTTAGATTAACTTTTCACCCCGTCTGCGGGCGTAAGCTGTTAACAGTTTTTTATCAATACGGCTTTGGAAACACCTTATGCAAGCACTACTGCAACATAGCCAAACGCTGGTCCGTCCGGCAGTGATGCTCTTTGGTCTGGCCCCGGAACGGTTACAAACTGGCGTGCTGAGCGCGCTGTTTAATCAGGCCCTACGCCCTTTATTGGAGGCCAATGAGCTGGACTTTCTGGGTGATGCCTGGGTTCAGGTGCATATTCGGGATATTAACCAAAACTGGTTCTTCAGCGTCCATAAGCAGCAAATCCAGGTTGCCAGACAGGCGCAGGCAAAGGTGTGTTTCAGCGCGGCACTGCATGATCTGCTGATGCTGGCCAGCCAGTCGGTTGACCCGGATACCTTGTTTTTTCAGCGCAAGTTGTCGATTAGCGGTGACACCGAACTGGGGCTGGCTTTGAAAAATCTGCTGGACAGCCTGGAACTGGCCGAGTTGCCGCCGTTTGTGCGCAAACCCCTGGCGTTCTACGCCACACTTTATCAATCGCCAACCTGAGGTGACATATGCAAAAGATCCTCTCACAGTTGTTTAACACCAACCTGCATGCCCTGGAATTGCTGTTTATAGCCTACCGGCGCCTGAAAAAGGATGATCCGGTTCTGTCCCGGCAATTATTCGACAAATTTAAAACCGGCATGCTGCAGCATATTGAACAGGAAGAACAAAGTCTGCTGCCGGAGCTTTGCCAGGTAACAGGTGACGCTGAACTTATCCGTAAGGCCAGGCGTGAACATCAGCAACTCCGCCAGCAACTTGACTGGATCGAGAACCTGCTGGACAAACGCATTGACAGCCAGGAGGACGACCGCAGCCTGGAACTGATGCTGTCAGATCATATTGAAAATGATGAGTTTGGCCTCTATCCCTGCTGCGACAAGTTGCTTAACACCGACGCGGTCACCAGGGTCTTGATGGAGCTATACCCATGATTGAGGAACGTGCCCATCTGGTGCATTGGTGTGAGCACAGTATGCCGATGGGGGTGAAGGAAATTGACCTCCAACACCGCCAGTTGCTGGACAGTATCAATCTCTTGCATGCTGCCATTTTAGCCAGTTGGCCGGACCCTAAGGTGCTACCATTGGCCACCCATTTGCTGGCGCAAACTGAGCAACATTTTCTGACCGAGGCCCCATACCTACAGGCATTACCAAGCGGCCAGCAGAGATTGCATGAGCTGCACCACAAGCACTTTCTTGAAGCCCTGCAGAGTTTTATTCTGCGTTTGAGTTCAGATATTCCCATGTCCACACTGTCGGTCAGGGAACAACTGGCGTCGCTGGCGGAATGGTACAGCTCCCATATCCTCAACTCGGATCGGGAGCTGAGTCTTGCTACCTCAGGCTGAACGGGCCTGCCTGTGGTAGTGACGCGCCGCATGTTCTGTGCGTCGCCCCTGACTGAAAGCTGACACCCGCTTCAGGTAGCCTATTACCCGGGTGCCATGATCAATATCCTGACTGCCACAGGCGCTGCAACAGTGCAGCGTGCGCTTGTCGATATGTTCACAGACATTACAAATGGTAATTCGTACATTCACACAGAAGTAATTGCAACCGGTGCTGGCGGCAATGTTATACAGGTTCATGACATTGGCAGCGCTGAGCTGTTCTGCCAGATTCAGATGTAATGCCGAGCCGCCATCCAGATAGCGGGTCATCTGCTCACCATGCAGGACAAACTTGTCCAGGTGATTAATGGTCTCGTCCTCTACCACATAGAAATAACTGTTGTAGCAGTCACGTGGCACCTGGTAGCCGTCTTTACGATCCCATCTGGCGTTTTTGATGCCTAAATTTTCGGCCGGCACAAATTCGGTGTTGAACATATAACCCCAACGCACCCGGGCCTGGCGGTTAGCGTCATAGATGACCTTCAGTTGGCTGTCGACAAAACTTTGATAATCCTCGTTGACGCCCACTTCGATGCCCAGATACTCGGCGGCTTCCACCATACCGTTAACGCCAATGGTCAGAAATTGCTTGTCCAGGCTGATAAAGCCGGCGTCATACACACTCAGTAAACCATCGCGCTGGTATTCCTCCATCAAACGGCGATAGGCCACCTGATATTTCTGCGCTTTGTCCACTTCAACGGCCAGATCGCGGCCATCCTGAATCAATCGGTTCATATTCAGGGTGATGACATTGATCGAGCCGGTGGCCACCCCACCGGCGCCCAGGCTGTAAGAAAAGGTATGGTCGCTAATTTCATTACGCAGGCGGCAACAGGACGCCAGCGAATCAGCACTTTGTGACTGGTAAACAAAGAACGACCCGCCCTGGCTCATATTCTCGGCGCACAAGCCGGCAAAGCTGTCATCCTTCACCCTGCCATTTTCGGTCAGCATGGCGGCGGTTACCACCGGAAACGTCAGAATGGCCTTATTGCGCTCCTGATTAAACCAATTAAGGAAAAAGCCCTGCAGGGCGCTGACCGATTGCCAGTCGGGGGCGCTCATATCAGGAAATACAAAGTTGCCAAACATGGCATCAAAATAATGGCTGTCATACAGGGAAATATTCCAGAACACACTTTGATAACCGCGCGCTGCGGCGGGTTGATTGAGCGCATACACCACATGCTGAAGATGATTTTCAATGGCTTTGGTGTGGCTGCTCAGATAGTTGTCGCCGTAATCACGGCGGGCGAAGTAGTCAAAGTAAGTTAAAAATTCCACCGTCGCTACCGCCCCTGCAAACTGGGCACTGATGGCAAATACCAGATTAACGAAACTACCGCAGAACGATTCCAGGTGCTGTGGAGCCTTGGATTCGCCGCCCAGTCTGGTCAGTCCATCCAGCAAAAACGGGTACATGGTAATTGATGCGCAATAGGGTTTCAGGCTGGTTTCGTCATGCACATAGATTTCGTGCCGCTCTATCTGGCGCACATACTCATCTCCCAGGGCGTCACCAAACAATTCGCTGATCTTATTTTTGACCAGTGCCCGATTAATCTGGATCACGCAGTCCTTCATCAGTTCTGCTTCCAGGGTAGCAATGTTTTTATGTGTCACATTGGCGTTGGCGTCCAGCTTCGAACCATCTGCCGGGTTCACCGCCTGTTGATACTCACGAATAAAATTCAGTTTGCCTTGTAGTTGTTGCGCATTAAGCGGCAGCATAATCATTCTCCATAAATCGAAAATTAAGAAGATTGCCGGTGGCAAGCTCCAGAAAACGCTGGTTGGTTGTGGGACTGGTAAGACCGCCCAGTTGCGAATACCAGCGACCGGTTTTCAGATAATCCAGGTGTGTTTGCAGGCGGGCCGGTATTTTGTTCATACCGGTATACAGGCAAGTTTTCAGTCCGGCTTGCCGGGCCTGTTGTAACAATGCCAGTAACGCATCCGGATGCCATTCACCGCCAAAAAACAGGACGCAACTAACCAGGTGCGCATAACGTTGCAGATACCGGGCAAAAAGTTGCGGGGTCAGCGCCTCTCCTGTGCTGGGATCCCAGCTATCCTGACTATGGCAACCCTCGCAGCGCAGCGGGCAGCCAGTGATGGTAAAGGCCAGCGCCACTTCATCCGGCACTTCCTGAAAGCACACCTGGGGGGGAAAGCTGTTAAAGGGCTCAAACCTCTTATCTTGTGTCATAACACAACCACAAACACCATATATTGTGTTTATACGGTAAATGAGCACAAGATCTTGTTGTTGATCTGGATCAACAAATTAGGCCTGCCGGGTTTAACTTATAACGGAAAAAAACATGCGCTTGTGCCACTGCACTTGTACACTGCCGCGCTTGTCGTTTGTCCTGTCGTATTATGAAACTGTTTATAAGCAAAATTACCGGCCAATTACTGACACGGCTTGGCATAATCAAAGCCGACAGTCAGCGCTTGTCCAGTATTCCTGTCGCCGAGCGACTAAAAGTCGCTGCCGCCGCCGGTATTGCATTGTTTGTTGTGACTTTGACCAGCCAATATCTGGCCGACCTAGCCAGCACGGTTGTGCTGCTGGCGTCCATGGGCGCCTCAGCGGTTTTACTGTTCGGTCTGCCATCCAGTCCCCTGGCCAAGCCCTGGTCATTTGCCGCCGGTCACCTTATCTCCGCCGGCATTGGACTGTTGTGTTCACATCTGTTTACCGATATGGCGGTAATGGCTGCCGTGACTATTGCATTGGTACTGTTTGCCATGTACCTGTTTGAATGTATGCATCCGCCTGGCGGCGCCACCGCATTAGTGCCGGTTATCGCTTCAAGCGAGCAGTTACTCGGCTATGAATTTCTATTTCTACCTGTCGCGTTGAATGTAACGGTGATGTTGCTGATGGCACTGATGCTCAATTATCTGTTGCGTCCCCGACCACAAAAGCGCGATTTTGACCCGGTGCATTTGCACCAGGATGCCAGTCCGATAAAACGCACCGGGTTGCAGCCTGAAGATTTATTGTACGCCCTGAATCACTATCAAACCGTAGTGGATGTCAGCGAAACGGATTTAGAGCAAATTTATCAGCAAGCCCAGTTGCACGCATACCAGCGTCAGCTCGGCGCAATATTGTGCCGGGATATCATGTCGCGGGATATTATCTGCGTCACAGCAGAGACTCCGCTACCCCAGGCATGGCGGTTACTACAAAAGCACAAAATTCGCACCCTGCCAGTGATTACAGCCGATCGGCAACTACTGGGAATGGTCTCGGTAACGGATTTCTTAAAAGATATCAGTGTTCCACATTACTGGGGACTATTGCGACATATGAGTAGCCTCAGTCTGCACACCAGTGCCAAACGCCAATGGCGCAAACATCACAAACAGCAGGTAGCCGATATTATGCGCACCGGGATCACCGCCATTCGGCAAGATGAGCATGTTATCGAGCTAATCCCCAAGTTGTCAGAACTGGGCTTACATCAGGTACCGGTGCTGGATACTAATCACAAACTGGTGGGAATGGTAACCCAATCTGACCTGATTGCAGCCTTATATGCCAACAGCCAAAAAGGTCAAACCATCTGAATGGTGCCCATTGTTGCGGCCTGGCCGCGCCAGGAAACTTAAGCCTATAACATGGTATCGCCCCTAGTTATGCAGAATATGTCGCCTTAGCACGCCAGTAAGCACCCATTGTCGTTGGCTAATTCAGGTTGTACAGCCATGGCTCTCTACCTCCCATTGGGTACAGGAGCTACTCTTTGTGCGCACAGCAAGCAACAAGGCCTGAGGGTAAAATAGCCACACCTGCTTTCTGGGATTTTTAACTATGCACATTCACAGCTATACACAACTCATTGAAGCCGCCCTGGCTCAGCCTGAGCCACAAAGACTGCTATTTGTATTCGCCAGGGCCGAATTACCGGTTGGACACACAGGCAAACAAAAACAGGATTTTGAGCAGGGCCTTGGCGGCACCCTCTCGCCTGTGCTGTGCGTGGATAAGCTGCCAGATGAAGTACAGGATTTTGCAGCATTAGTCACAGAGTCTGAACACACCAATACACATTGGGACATTACCTTTGTGGCAGCCTTGCCGGGCCGCGGTGGTTTCGCTCCCAGTGTCGATGAGGCAGTGCAACCGCTGCACTTAATGATGAACAAAATCAACAGTGGCAGAATTGGTGATTTTCTGGCCTTTGATCGCCAGGGCAATCTGCTGAATTTATTACCGGGTTAAAGTGGGCCAGCTTGCTGGCCCCTAGGCTTATTTTTGCTTTAACTTCTGCTGGCTGAAATAGGCAGCCAGATCGGCAGCATCCTGATCACTCAGGTTAGCGGCCATCGGTGCCATCATAACGGCCGTACCACCAGTGCGCTGACCATCCCGATAAGCCTTAATCGCACCTTCCAGATACTGGGCATGCTGACCGGCCAGATTGGGATACATTGGCGCCAGACTGTTCCCATCGGTGCCATGACAGGCCACACACATACCGGATTTGGCTTTGCCTGCTTCGGCATCACCGGCCGCCAGTGCACTTTGGCTGCCAAGGGTCAGCAAAAGGGCGGCATAAACAACGTTTTTCATTTTTACCTCGATTGTCTACTGGTTTCTACAGGGCCTATGCTACTGCATGGCCCGTTTTATCTCAGCGGTACATTGGGAGTACCTAAAATGGGGTACGGCGTTCAGGGCGCACTGTCTTTTTGCTCATCCCCACTGGCGGCCTGACGAAAGCCACGAATAGCGCCACCAAGATCGCTGCCAAGATGGCGCAACCTGGCGCTTCCAAACAGCACCACCACCACAAGCAGTACAATCAACAATTGCCAGATACTCACTCCCATAGTGTCCTCCTAATGATGGCCGTGATGGCCAGCATGTTGCTGCTGTTCCAGGAAATCGCCGGCCTGCTCCAAGGTCAATACCTGGGTATTTTGCTGGGTGGCAAAGGCTTGGGCGGCCTGCCTGTCGGCAAAACTGGCCAGCGGCATGCCCATCGCACCGGGCAAAGTGGGTGCAGGTACATAAAACGCGACCTTGGCATCGGTTAAATGGGCATCATCCGGCATATCCCACTCGCTTTTGCCCATATCGTGCACATAAAGACTGAAATTGGCCTGACGATTTTCTGGCTGCCTGTACCAGCTCAACATTTCAGCGGCCGAGCAGAACTTTTTCACGCCCTGTGGCTGGCCACCCAATGCTTCACCTTTAGGGCCGGGAAAGCGGGTGATAGCCATGCCGCACACATGGCATTCATCGCCACTATGAAATGCCACTGGCTGCAGAACCTGCTCTTGCTGGCGTTGCCCTTCGCAGCCAAGCAGACTTAGCGTCATAAGCAAACAGGCCAAATAGATAATGCGCATAAACGTTACTCCTGAGTTTTAAAAAATCACTATCGTTGCCGTGCAGCGCTAAACTGGCACCGGCAGCTTAAACCGGTCGGCGTAATATGCTGCGTCGTGCCAGCAGCAGACATAGCAGCATCCAGCCCAGCATGGCGCTCCACAACATCGCCGCAGAACCGGGTAAGTCCTGCCCCAGCGCCATCACGCCAACCAGTTGGCTGGCACCGTCTAAGCCCTGCAGATTTAACTGACGGAAAATATCTGCGGGATTCAGCAGTAGCAGCCAGGGCAGCCACTGTGGATTTAACTGGCCTTTGCTTAGCACCAGCAAAGCCAGCAGCGCTAAATCAAACAGCAACACAAAGAAAAACCACAGTCCCAGCGCCATGCCTGCCGCGCTGGACTTTTCCCTGGCCCGGCAGCTCAGTACATAAGCCATGGCGATAAACACCCAGCCAAGTAATATGGCCGACAGAATAAAACGGCCAAAGGCACTGAAAAGTGCCGGCAAATCAAGCCCGGGGATCAGCACTGCCATGGCCAGGGCCGCACCGCCAAACCCGATCAGGGTGGCCAGCGCCAGAATCAGTCCCTGGCCGACAAATTTGCCCAGCAGTAAATCCACCCGGCCAAGGGGATAACTGAGTAGCAGCAGTAACGTACCACCTTCGTCTTCTCCAACCACGGCGTCATAAGCCAGTAACAGCGCAATCAGCGGAACAATGATGGTGGCCAGACTGGCCAGGCTGGCAATGGTTGAGGATATGGAGCTAAACCCTACCTGCCCCGCAGCGGCGGCACCAAACCAGGCAATGCCTGTGGCCAACACCACAAACAACAAACTAATGGCCAGCAGCCAGCGGTTACGTAACCCGTCCTGCAGTTCCTTTCGCGCAATACTTAAAACCGCTCTCATCATGCCCCCTTATCGATACGGCTTTGTGCCTGCATATAATGTCGGTACAACTCTTCCATGCTGGCCTGGCGAACCTCAACATCCTGTGGTAATCCTTGTTCCAGCAGCAATTTTAATAACTGTTGCTTAGCGCCGTTATGGGCAGTGATCTCCAGATTCTGCTCCCCCAGTAATCTGGCCTGGTAGCCGTCTAACAACAATTGTCTGTGCCATTCATGTGCCTGCGGCATACCACTCACCCGGATAAGACTGGGCAGTCCCACCTCGGCACGTAAGGCAGGTAAGCTACCCAGTGCCCGTAACTGGCCTCCGGCCATAATGGCTGCTCTGTCGATAAAGGCCTCAACACCAGAGAGCACATGGGAGCAAAGAATCACCGCCGTGCCCGCCTCCCGCAAGCGTTGGATAAGGGCATACAATTCGCCGGTGGCGATGGGATCCAGGCCCACTGTGGGTTCGTCAAGCAGCAGCAACTGTGGCTTACCCAGCAGTGCCTGGGCCAGTCCAAGACGCTGACGCATGCCTTTAGAATAGGTTTTCACGCGCTTGTGGCTGGCATGCTGCAGACCGACCTGGTCCAACAAAGTCTCAACCTGACTCAGCGGGGCTGACTTTAAGCGGGCAAAGTGTCGCAAGGTCTCAAAACCGGTCAATTGCGGATAAAAAGCCACATTTTCCGGTAAATACCCTATTTGCTGGCGAACCTGCACGGTGCGCGGAGAGTCTCCGAACACCCTGACCTGACCCTGGCTGGGTTGTAACAAACCAAGAATGAGTTTCATACTGGTGGTTTTGCCTGCCCCATTGTGGCCAAACAACCCCAGTACTTCGCCGGCCTGCACTGACAGGCTGACATTATCTAAAGCGATAAAATCACCATAACACTGGCGAACCTGCGCTAATTCAACGGCTTTCATTTTGTTCGTCCTGTTGGTAACCCGCCATCAGGGGGAAACTGTCCCTGACACCAGGTGACTTGACCACCGGAAACATAGCCTGTACCCAGCGCAACAATTCAATGGCCGGGCTATGCATCAGTAATTTCATTTGCGGGTACATCCACACCAGGCGGTCAATATTGTCGTTGGGTTCATAGGGCACATCACCCAGGCCGTCGGCATTGCGATCCCAGCCCAGATAATCACTCCAGTAATTGCCCAGCCCGTCTTTAGACCACTCCTGGGTACGGGTTGCTACGTACTTAACCTGCTGACGATTGCCGATAAAACTATTGGCACTGATTTCATTGTCTTCGGAGCCAGCGGTCAGATGGATCCCCAGTGCACTGTCAGAAAAACGGTTGGCAACAATGCGGTTAAACACCGAGTTATATATAAACAGCGCCTTGCCTTCTGCGCCCTGGATCATACTGTCGCCGGTACTGCCGCTTCTGACCCTGGATACCTCGTTACCGGACAACGTGGAATAAGTGATGTAATTCATCAGGATGCCGTAGTTCTGATCGTTCTCGGAACGATTACCGGTCACGGTTAACTGCCGGCTTTGCATCAGGGCGTAACCTGTACGGGTATTGCGGGTCAGATTGCCAACAACCTGGTTGTTATTGGAAAACATGTAATGAATGCCGTAGCGCAGGTCGGTGAGTTGATTGTTTTGCAGATGATTGTGATTAGAGGTGTCAATATAGATCCCGTCGCGGGTTTGACTGACCCGGTTGCCCACCACGCTGGCGCCACTGACCGCATAAAGGTGAATACCGTTGCCCCTATCCTGGGAGCGCAGGCTGTCATCCCCTTCAATCACATTGTGGTGAATTTGCACATCTTTGCTGCCGTCAACCCAGATCCCAAAGCCACTGCCGACGATGTGATTATTGGCAACAACAGCCGCATTGGCCTGATGCTGAATAAATATGGCGGCATCCATAGCGGTAAGGTCATGACCGGCCCCACGCAGCTCGCAGCCATGCACCTGCACGTCGGGCGCATCAATACTTAATACCGTGCCCTGTCCGCCGCCATCCAGTACAGCGCCCGGCTCGCAGTAAAGCACCATGGCAGAGGAAATACGAAAATTGCCTTGATAGTGACCAGGCGCCAAGCGCCACTGCCCGGAAGCTGTCTCTTTTACCGGCAATACCTGGTTTAACTCCTGCACCTCTGACACAGCGGCACAGTTTAACGGCCACAAAAGCGCGACAGTTGCAGCAGATTGAATCAAGGTGATAAATATCGTCTTCATGGCAATAGGCCGGCGGACCAGCCGCCGGCTCCTTGTTATCAGGCCGGTTCGACCAGCATGCGTCCCACCATTTCCATATGCAGGGCATGACAGAACCAGTTGCAGTAATACCAGTGCATACCGGGTTTGTCGGCCACAAAAGTGACAGAAGCGGTTTGCTGCGGGCTGATCTCCATGCTGACCCCATGGTTGGTCATACAAAAACCATGGGACACATCTTCAATTTGATCGATATTGGTAATCACCACAGTGACCTCATCCCCCTGCTTCACCTTAAACTCGGTAATGCCGTAAGTCGGTGCCATGGAGGTCATATACACGCGCACTTTGTTGCCGTCGCGGATCACCTTATTGTCGGCTTCCAGTTTGATGCCATCTTTCTTGGCCATTTCCACGGTGGGGGCAAAGAAGGGGTCATTGCGATCCCATATTTTGCGTGTGTGGATCTGGTCACGGCGGGCCAGGATGCAATCATGAGGCTCAGCATAGGTCGGGCCGTCATGCACCAGTTTCATTTCATCACCTGAGATATCAATAAGCTGGTCATTTTCCGGGTGCAGTGGGCCGGTAAGCAGGAATCTGTCCTTGGAGAATTTACATAGCACCACCAGCCATTTGCCGTCAGCGTCTTTGGTTTCGGTTAATGACGCATGGTTGTGTCCAGGCTGGTATTGCACATCCAGTTTCTGGCGAATATAGCTGACTTGCTCGCCATTGTAGGCACGGATGGCATCGGCCATATTCCACTTCACCACCTGACTGTCGATAAACAAGGTGGTGTAGGCGTAGCCACGCCCGTCAAAGGTGGTATGCAGTGGCCCAAGACCCAGCTCGGGTTCGGCGACGATGGTATCACGGGGATCTTTTAGCTTGTCGGCAAACAAGTCGTCCAGGCGGTCAATTGCAATCATACTGACGGTGGGAGACAACTTGCCATTGGCGATAAAATACTTGCCATCTGGTGAAGTATTCAGGCCGTGCGGGTTCTTAGGCACAGGAATGTAACGGGTAAAGGGGCTGTCTTTGCCATCTTTCTTACGGCCATCCACCACGGGCACTTTGGCATCGCCCAGGGTAACAAACTTGCCAGCTTTTACCGCTTTCTCGATGGCGGGAATATTAAACACCACTACCCAGTCGCGCTCGTTGCGCATCATACCGCCCAGGTCATAGGCTTTTTCCGAGTTATAGCAGGTGGATGCCGCATATTTACCGCTGTAGTCGGCGTCACAGTTATCCAGGTTGCCATCCACCATCACCTGAAACGCCACTTCCATTTTCTCGGCGTCTATAACGTTGAACATGGTATAGCTGTAATCGGCCTGCAGATCGAAGTGTATGCCGTCGTTGGGGTGCGGAATAACAAACTCGGCGTTGGCAAACACATACTTGGTATGCGGCATCTTCTGCAAACGTAACCCGTGAATGGCCTGCACATTCGGCACGGTTAGCATTTTGTCGCACTTCATGATGTCCAGACGGATCCTGGCTACGCGGCTGTTGGCCTTGTCGTTGATAAACAAGTATTTGCCATCGTACTGGCCGTCGGTCATGGAGATATGCGGGTGATGGCAGTCGCCATTCAGGAACTTGGCGCTTTCCCCCATAATGGCCTTACTTTCATTGGTAATGCCCCAGCCCGTGGCGGAATCTATATTGAACACCGGGATGCGCATCAGCTCGCGCATGGACGGTACACCCAAGACTCTTACTTCGCCCTGGTGACCACCGCTCCAGAAGCCGTAGTACTCATCCAGCTCACCCGGCGCCACATGGATTTTCTGCTTGGCGTCTTTCACCGCCGCCGCCCAGCTTTCACGGCTCATCACCGCCGATCCCAACCCCACCGTGCCCAACATCGCAGCACCTGCACCGGTCATGGCCGTGGCACCCAGAAAGGCGCGGCGACTCATGCCATTTTTATCGTTGTCATTTCTGCTCGTCATGGTTGTCTCCTTTAGGAACACTCTTAAACCTGAGATTCAATCTGGACGATGGGGATCTGCCCAGATTCTTGTTTCGCAGCGCGTTGACGTTTCTTATTTTTGGCCACCAATGGCGGACATTTGCGCTCGTTGTGATAAGTCATTTGGCAATCCAGGCAGTAGTGACACTCGTTATGGTCAATATGCCCATCCGGGTGAATGGCCTGAATTTCGCATTCAATAGCGCACAGCTTGCAGGGATTACCGCAGTCTTTGCGGCGTTTTAGCCAGTCGAACAACTTGAGTTTGGTGGGAATGGCCAGTGCCGCGCCCAGTGGGCAGATGTAGCGGCAATACACCTTACGGGTAAAAATATTGATCACCAGCAGAATGGCGGCATACAGCACAAACCACCACTGGCGATCAAACTTCAGGGTAATCGCGGTCTTAAAGGGCTCGACTTCGGCAAAGCGTTCGGCGCTGGCCAGGGACTCCAGGGAAATGCCAAACAGCACCAGTAAGATGATGTACTTGATGGCCCACAAGCGTTCATGCACGGCAAATGGCAATTCAAACTGTGGCACCTTAAGTTTGCGTGCCGCCTCGTTGATCAGTTCCTGCAAGGCGCCAAAAGGGCAAAGCCAACCGCAGAATACCCCTCTGCCCCACAGCAATATGCAGGCGGCAGTGAAGGTCCACAGCACAAAAATCACCGGATCAATCAGAAACAGTTCCCAGCGAAAGTCCTGCATCATGGCATGCACAAAGGTCAGTACATTGACCACCGACAATTGTCCCAGTGCATACCAACCAATAAAGACCACGGTAAACAGCAAGTAACCGCGGCGCAGCCAATGCAAAAACTGCGGCTTTTGCGTGAACTTATCCTGCAGAAATAAAATCACCATCAGCACCAGTAAGGCAATCAGCACCACCGCTAGCTGAAAGCTTTTCTGATACCAGATATTGACCCACATAGGGCGATTAGCCGCTTCCATCGCCGCTAATTGTTCAGCGCTGGGGACCGGACGCTCGATATAGGCTTCAGGTAACTGATACCCCACTTCAAAGCTGGTAAACACCCCGTCCACCGGCCCGGTCTGACGGCGCACCAGCAGCTCCAGGCTCCAGGGTGAACCCGGATCAAAGCCGTGGTGGTCACGAATAATAAACACCGACATTTCGGTTAATGCCGGCAGGCCGTCGATATACAGATCAGACAGACGCTGCTGGTCCAGGTCGCGAAAGCTGATAATGTCGCCGAACTGGCGCAGTTGTATGCGGTCAAAAATCCCGCCGCGAACATAACCGGAACCTTTAAAGGAATACTGTCCCGACGCCAGCACCGCCAGCGCGAACTCCCCTGGCTGCAGCTGTTGCTGCAAATACTGATACTGGCGTTCGCCCAGCAGGTTTCTGCCTATAATCGGCGGGTCAATCTGCGCTACATATAAATCGATAAAGGTTTGCCCGCTCTGCCCTGGTGGAGCATTGTCGATATGCGCAGCTTCTGTATTGGCAAACGCCTGGTCGACCTGGGCCCTGGTCAGATGCAAACGGCGGATGGCACCATTGCCTAACAAACTTTGCCAGTCAGCTGCTGCAAATAGCTCGCGCTTAATACCGGACGGAGCAAACGGCCGGTTGCTGTGGTCTTCAATCAATCCCAGCGACACCGCCACCTCATGGGCCGAGCGCATAATAATTTCGTTAACCACCATTACCGTCACCGTGGCGCCGGTAACAGCGTCAACGGTGACGGCGTCGGGATCACTGGTGTTGCCCACCACTACGCGCTGATCCGCCATAATGCCCTGGTATTTAGCACTGAAGTCATGCAGTTTTTGCTCGGGAATACCAATAAGTAAAATCGGTTCATGGTGCTCCAGTACATAGGCATCCACGATTTGTCCGTCGGGATTAAGCAGCACCTGGATGTTGATGGGTTTACCTGAATAGGCTGGAATGTCGGTGACCTGCAGACTTTGATACTGATAGCCCAGTAAGCTTTCGCCCGCCAAAATCTGACGCACTGCGAATTCGCCTGCGGGTTCCGACCAGCCGCTGGCATTAGGGAAAAACTGTATAACACGTTGCCAGCCCAACTGTTGCTGGTCACTGGCCCATGCCAGCTTGGGTACGTGCAGTAGCAAAACCAGCAGCACCATAGCAATACAACGCCAGTAATCATTGCAACTTTCTGGCCTTTGCCGATCAGGTATCATCTCTGTTCCCCGCTTTCCAGGCTCAAGGCCTTGATGGATAACCAGATCTTGGCCTTGTCAGGCATGCTTTGATATACCCCACTGGGGGTAACTTATTGGCGTAAAAGGGCTAGTTGGCTGTTGGCTGTTGGCTGTTGGCTGTTGGCTGTTGGCTGTTGGCTGTTGGCTGTTGGCTGTTGGCTGTTG
>NZ_PEBU01000020.1 GCF_002887595.1 Bowmanella denitrificans | reverse complement strand
CACAGCATGATCAGCTCGTCAATTGGTCTGACAAATCAAGTCGAGGTTGCTCAAATAATGTTCGTGATCTCACCCTGTGCTTAAGGCGTTATGTTGCAAGTTGACTTATGGGGCTAACTGAAAGATGGGCTCTTATCCAGGCTGAATTGATGGCAGCATTTAAATTGCTGCCGAGCAATACAATAGAGTCTGATAATGGCTATAGAAAAGAAGATTTCTTGGACTATATCAATGCAAATGAGTTGCTCTTAGCTATGGAAGAGCTGGATAGGGTAATCGAAGATAACCCGAGCCCATCCAAGGAGTTTTGGCTGCACTTGATTAGTGCTTCAAAACTAATGGGTAATAAACATCTGGTCAAATACGAGTCCATATTAAATGCAACATAACAAGGCCAGCCAGCGTCGCTCACTTTGTTCGCTGGACCTCGTTTCACTCGGCCGCTGCTGGCGGCGTTATATGCTGGAATGGGAGTAGATATTGAGTTCAAATTTCAACTACCGAATTGATGCTCCGTTCAGTGAAAAGAAGCGCTTTTTTCGGGTCTGCGTTTATCTTGTCTTATTGCCATTCTTTATAGCGATAAGCACTGGAATGGTTTATGTGTTGGGTAACTTGTTGAATTTCGATATCAATGAACCTATTCGCAGCAGTGAGTTATCAGGTACAGAAATAGCCATGTTTTTTGGTGCTTTTGGCATTGTCATGTTAGCTCTTTTTGGTTTAATGCTATTTATCGCCAAAAAACGTTTCAGAGGTTCAAAATTTAATGCAATCGCATATAACAAGCAAAGGCAAAGCGACGCGTACCGCGCGCTTGCTTTGAGCGTTATATGCCAAATGGATAATCTTATTCCTGTCGTTAAATCTTTCGATTGCGCTGACTATGATCCCATAGAACAGTGGGCCTTTGACGACCCTACGGAAGTCGAGTTTTGGCTATCGATAGAAGTAGGTATAGAAAGCGAAGCTGGCTCAAATCTTTTTCAGGTTCACGTGGTAACACAAAAAATGTTGTCTCAGATATACCCTAACAATCATCTGCTCATTTTGCCTTACTATTCATGGGCAGATACTCTTAGTAGTATAAATAAGGTTTTGAGCACTTGCTCGGACGTTAGCTGGGAAGGTATGTTTAACCAAGTGTCCAAGCATTTTTGCTGGGAATATGAACAAGCAAAGTAGCAGTGGCATATAACAAGCGACATCAAAACGCCGCTTCGCGGCTCGACTCGCAACAAGTCTCTCGCGTTTGTGGCGGGGGTTATCTGATTGGAAGGAATTATGAACCTATTGTTCGTATGCAGTGAAAATAGGCTGAGAAGTCCCTCGGGTGAAGAAGTGTTCTCTGCCTATGAAGGCATCAATGCTATAGGTTGTGGCACAAATCTGGATGCTGAAACCGTCGTTAGTGGAGATCTGATTGAATGGGCTGATATTGTCTTTGTTATGGAAAAGACACATAAGAACAAGGTATCAAAGAAGTTCAAGGATCTTCTGACCGGGAAAAAACTTGTATGTCTAGATATCCCTGACAACTATGACCGGATGGACCCTGTGCTGATAAGAATTCTTGAGAATCGTGTATCAAAGCATGTGCGTTTAAGATGAGTCAGATAACAAAGCCTTCATATAGCCGCCCAAAAGCTGCGGTTGGGACGGCGCAAAATACGCGTCGTCCCATATGGCGGCGTTATGTTTCTGAATTATGATTGAAAAAATAGCCCTTTTCTACGCAATTGTATTTAGCATTTATTTAACACTTCACTTCGTGTGGCCAAATCTAGTTTTTGCGCTCAACTTCACGTGGTTTGGACCACTCCCAAAGCAATACGAGCGGCTATCTGAGTTTAAGTGTAGAAAAATCTTATACGTAACTAGTCTTGGGTTACAAATGGTGTACGCGATGTGCATTTTGTGGACCGTTGGCAGCTATTTTCCTTGGGTACAAAAAGAAAATCTTTTTCTTGTCTTTGCATTTGGTCTTACTATCGGCATCGGAATGGCAGTTCTTGCGTTGATAGGGTTTGTTATCTCCTTTGGCAAAACAAAGATCTTTGGCCCTGATCCATATTTTGACTTCGTAGAAGAGGAAGATTTGGATGAGGAAACATAACAAGCCAATATAGTCTCTCACTGCGTTCGCTGGGACAAAAATACGTAGGCTCCTTTCGCTTCGCTCCGGATTTTAGCCTATGTATTTGTGCCCCTAATTTGGGTGTTAGCTGTACAAAGGAATCATCGTGCTAAGCAAGATTAAAAATATATTTAAAAAGAAGCCGCCCGACCTCAGTCTTACGGATAAGCTTTGGGAGCTTATTCAAAATGAAAAGTACGAAGAAGTAATTCTTGAAGCAAAGGAACTACTTGGGCATAAATCGGCACCCATTGCCAAAGATGCCAACAAGCTCATGGGTATGGCCCTATTCAGGCAAGCCAAATATAAAGAGGCTCTTCCATACTTTCAAAAGGCCACTGAATACAATCCAGAGATCAATGACTGGTTCAATGTCATTTCATCTGGGACTCTATCGAAAAATGTAGAGGTTGGGCGCAATGCTTTCGATAAAGCTGTACAGTTGCAGTTAGATTCTGGGCATAAAGAGCAGCCAAGCATCCCTTTTATGCGCCAATATTACGCTTGTGCGCTACGCGATATAGGTGAATACGATTTGGCTTTGGAGCAAATAAACGAATTACGCCAAATATATGAGCAACTAAAAATCACTGACACAACATTCGTTTATATCCGTGGCGTCCCATTTCTCTCGCATACAATGGATGTCGCAGTGGATGTATTCAATGGTCTAGGTGCCAGTTTTGATGCTCAAGAGTGGATTGATAGCTTTTCGTCTAAATTAGACGAAGAAGGCCAGGAGTACTTAAATGAAGTCAAAGCCAAGATCCACAGCTAACAAGGCGCTGCTGTCGGACAAATTTTCCGCTGCGCTCCAAATTTGCCGCAGAGCGCGGCGTTATGCTCTCGATAAAAATTAGAGTTCAAAAATGGATAAACGATATCAAGTATTTGTAAGTTCTACGTACACGGATCTTCTTGAAGAGCGAGCTGAGGTTATGCAGGCACTGCTAGAACTAGACTGTATGCCCTCTGGAATGGAGCTATTTCCTGCAGCGAATGAAGAGCAGTGGGAGTGGATAAAAAAAGTTATAGATGAGTCTGACTACTATCTTGTGATACTTGCCGGAAGATACGGTTCTATTTCTAAGAAAACTGGATTTAGTTATACCGAGATGGAATACCGGTATGCGATCGAAACAGGTAAGCCAGTTATAGGTTTTTTGCATGAAAGACCAGAGAAAATTGAAAAAGGAAAATCGGAAAGTGATCCGGATGCCTGCCAGAAGCTCGAAGATTTTCGAGATTTGGTATCAAGTAAATTGTGTAAGTACTGGAACTCTCCTTCAGATTTAGGAGCGAAAGTAAGCCGAAGTATAACTCAATTGATAAAACATCAACCCGCTGTGGGCTGGATTAAGGCTAATTCTGTTACGGAATCTACTTCTAAAGAACTTCTAGATCTAAGAAAAAAGAACGAAGTTCTCGAAGAAAAGTTAAAAAAGGCTCGTATAGAAAGACCGTCGGGAACAGAAGAACTAGCCCAAGGACAAGATATTTTTACACTAGAATTTGTTTTTGAGGCAAAAAAAGTATCGGTTGGTAAGAATAATAAGAAATATTGGAAAAAAGGCGAAATTATTGATTGTGCTGTTGATTTGTCTTGGGACAGAATATTTTCCTTTGTTGGTCCGAATATGATAACCGCTTCATCCGAGGGGTGGATGATTAGTTATCTCAACGGCTTGATAGAGCGAACGGTGAAGGATGATCTTGAGGAAGCTTATCCAGATAACAAGATTGATGATATTAAAATACGACTCACCACATTTCAGACAATTAAAATTCAATTCCGAGCACTTAATTTAATAACCCATGAAGGTAATGATTCAAATTGGGTATTAACGCCTTACGGTGAAAACTATCTAACCAATCTGCTAGCGGTAAAAAAGCATAACAAATCAAGTAAGAGGGACGCCGTAACCGGCGCCCCTTCTTGAGGCGTTATGTTTTAAGGTAGAGGTCGGACATTGGAGCAAATAACCGCCATCGCTACATTCTTTTTTGGAGTTCTATTTGTCGTTGTCTCCATCTTTTTATTTGTGATGGGCGTTAAGGAACATAAACTAGAATCAAAGAGTTTTAGCTCATGGAGTAAAACTATTTTGGTTATTGGTATTTGCTTGTTTGCTGCCTACAACACATTAATAAGCGGCTACCTGAAAGTTATAAATACTGGGATATTAAATTGAGTGTTTTAAAACATAACAAGCCAAGCCAGCGGGAATTTTACTCGCTGAACAACGCTCATAAAATCCCTTGCTTGGGGCGTTAGTAGCCCCAGTAGATTAGGCTAGGAATTAGACATTGGCGCGGTATTAGGCCCCGCATTTCATGGAAGCATCGCAAGGAGGTTGGTATTGGCAACAAGCATTATTTCAGCATCACCAACGCGCACTTTTTACCTCACTGGCTTAAAGGTGGTTCGCAAAGAAGTGGTTGCCTGTTTGCGATCAACATTGCCGTTTGCAGTTAGCCAAAACCAGCCGCAAAAATCGGTTGTTGTTTTATCTTTCTTCGGGCTAAGGTAAGCGCATGAATATCAATTTAAGCTCATGGGCCAACAGGGCTGGCGGCAAAGCCATGACAGTTCTGTTCTCGTGGGCCACTAACAAGTTAAATCATCGGAAAACCACTCGCTTCGCTCGCGTTTTCCGCTGTTTAAAGCGTTATATGCTCAGGGAAGGTACACGATGAAATCTATATTTATTCTAATATTTCTATTACCGCTGTTTGCGCATGCGACGACTGAATTTTGTGAGGATCACACGCCACGAACAACATCAACGCATGATGGTGAAAAGTATGGACTTGTTGTCCCAGGCAGCAAAGTTGAGAAAGCTGGTTCATGGTCACCTAAAGAAATGATTTCACCACCATTGGCTACTTACAAAGCCTATTCATTAGTGCAAGATTGGGCGGTTACTAACTTGCCTAAGTTTGATGGTATCGAAATAAGAAGTATTGAGTTAGTTAAGTACCATTGTCTGGCTGGCTTTTCTAAACAAGAATATTGGTATTATGTTGTTGAGTTTGATCCTCTTCTAGACGGCAACAAAATGTATGGTTCAAAAAATTTTGTTGCTGTACTAATGTCGGGTGAGGTTATTGGTGTTAAGAGCATATAACAAGTTGCCAAAGTTCGCCGCAAAAAGCGCGGCTGGGACAAATACTCTCTGGGCTTCGCCCAACAACGTTCGCATTTGCCCCTTGGCAAAGCGTTAGTTGCCATCTAGGGAGAATGAGGCATTGTACGGTTCTTGGGGAGCAGTTGCTGCTTGGTTAGTTGGTGGAATTGTAGCTCTACTATGCATTATCTCTGTCTTCAGTATATATGTGAGGATGCATCGTTTTTACTCTGATAAAAATCAAACAAAAGCTAGAATGTACAAAGAGTTAATGAAAAACTTTGCCATGGAAATGGTTATTTTTGCCATCATCATTGTGTTTGTTTTGGTCGCGCTTTTATATAAACCTGAAGTTACATTTTATGGAAGCTAACCATAGCAACTAACAAGTTAAACCATCGGGAAATCACTATCTACGCTCGTGTTTTCCGCTGTTCAAAGCGTTAGATGTTCAAGGAGGATTGTGTATGAATCGAGTATTATTTTTAGTTCTATTAACCTTTTCGTGTTTTTCATTTGCTACTGATTCCGACTCAAAATTGGGATACAAAGGCAAAAATGGACAAGTGTTTGGTTATAACACTGTATTAGAGGCTCTCGAAGCGCTGAAATCAGATCCCAATGCAGAGATTAGTGAGTCTGAAGGTTGGGTTATTGTAAATGACAATACGAATAAAGCCCTTTGGTCATTTGCCCCCAAAGCTCACCCTTCATACCCATCAGTTGTTCGCCGTGCAGTTGTCGAGAGAAATGGTCAAATTGGAATAACTACCGAAGTAAAATGTGCTGCTAAAAAATCTGTTTGCGACTCATTAGTAAAAGATTTTATGGAGTTAAACCAAAAAATTAAAAATGACATCAACAGTAAGTAGAACATCTAACAAGTTAAATCATCGGAAAACCACCCGCAGGCCAAAAGACGGCCAAAGCGCGCGTGTTTTCCGCTGTTTAAAGCGTTATGTGTAAAGAGCACCGATGAAGTACAAGAATATCTACTCAGCGATTCATAATTTTGGCCATAGTTTCACGAGCCTTATGAACTACGTGGATAGCGACTATGTAATAGATGAGCTTATCAATATTCATCGCAAAGGTTACGACATCGAAGTAGATTGGAAAACACGAAAATTCTCGCCTGACGCTATGGCGAGTGAACGAATTAAGAAATCTATAGGATATTGGGGTGATTCACTAAATAAGCATTTGGCATCACACAATGTAGAGCCAGAAAAACTTGAATCGCTAAAGTTCGTGTGGCCATCTGGCCAACGAAAGTTCATGCTGGCTTCTGATGATCGTGGAAAGGAATACAAAATCTATGTCAACGAAGTCAAGTAAACACATAACAAGCAAAGGCAGCATCGCCCTGCGGGCTGGACGCGCTAACGCGCGCGGCGTTACACGTCTTGAGACATCTCTTGCCAGAAAGTACGGCAATGCCGTATAGTTTGGTCCATGATATTTATTGAAACCTCTACATTCACAAAGCTTCTGCCGGAGTACTTGTCTGACGAGGAGTACAGAGCCTTGCAGACTTACCTCATGCAGAAGCCAGACGCTGGGGATATTGTCAAAGGATCAGGCGGAGTCAGAAAAGTACGTTGGGCTCCGGAACGGAAAGGGAAAAGTGGAGGAGTTCGAGTTATCTATTATTGGAGAAAGCCCGACCACGAAATCTGGATGCTTACGCTGTATAGCAAATCTGAGAGGTCTACGATTCCTGGTCATATCTTGAAGAAAATAGCGGAGGCAATCGATCATGAGTAAGCGTGATATCGGTGCTGAGATTTTGGAAGGGATTCAGGAAATCAAGCAGCACAAAAAAGGCAAAATCAGCCTGAAGGTGACTGAGCTTTCTGAGCCATCGCCACCAGAAGTAATTCGCTCAAAATTAAATATGTCACAATCAGCATTTGCGGGTTTGCTTGGTGTCAGCATGCGCACACTGCAGGACTGGGAGCAGGGTCGGCGTTCCCCACAAGGCCCTGCGGTTACTCTACTACGCATAGCCGAGCAGCATCCAGAAGTCTTTAGCCAGCTGCAGTAAACGTGTAACAAGGAGATGAAATTCGCTCCACTCACTTCGTTTGCTGCGCCGGACACTCGGTCGCCGGATGATTTTGGTTCGCTGCGCGATTTTGTCCAAAACCAACCGGCTCGGTCGTGCCGTTTATTGTGGCGTTAGAAGTTAAGGAGTAAGCATTGGAATCATGGGTTTCGTCGGGATTGATTGGTGGATTGGTTGCAATTGTTATTGCAGTCAAAAACGGTCTTGGCACAAAGCAGACATTAACCGACAAAACATCAATCAGTTGTCACTCCTTAAGCGGCCCGAGCCGCTTTGACCCCCGCTTAAAAATTCCCGGTCGGTTCAGGGCGCTGCTAAAAGGCGGGCAATTTGCTGGGAGAAAATTGAGTGGAAGACGCGTCGGGGATGGCATCGCCCGGAATTAGCGAGTGCGCGCAGCAAATTCAGATGTCATCGAGAGGGCAGAGGATGCCCGAAGTGGACTTTTGATTAAAGGCAGGAAGCCGTAAATCAAAACTTTTTCACGACCGCCTTTTAGCAGCGCCCTGGACTGACGTAGTTGGGAATCCAGCGGGCGCGCTTTGAAAGCTACGTCCCTGTAGCTTTTCCTTCGGACCAGCGTAAAGCTGTCCCAAATTTTTCCTGAAAATTTGGTCTTTGCGTCTCGTTTCTTCGCAGTAAAGACAATCTGGTCAGGAACCAGATTGAACAGCTTTAGCTGGCCCGCAGGGCAACAGGCAGGACGCCTGTTGTAAATGGGACTGGCATGCCATGGAGGGCATGTCATAAAGGATAAGGAAGCCATGTTATTCAAACCTTGCCACAGCGGTCTTCGACATGGATACTAAAACGCAGCTTGGCTAAATCAATTCCATAGACATAGTTATTCGGACCTGGACGGTTCTCCTCAACAGCTGCCAGTTAAGCGTGGCAGAACCCCGGGAAAGGGGAGTCCATATCATTCGTTAGCTGTTAACAACTTAGCGATACTTTCGAGCAAGGATTACTAATTTATTTATGAAAAGAGTATTAATGTGTTTATCTGTCATGATCCCAAGTGTTGGGTATTGTTGCCCATCATTAGATGGAACATGGACATCATCCATAGAGAAATTTGAGTCGTTCAATAAAAAATGGGCAAACATAGAAGACAAGGCATGGTCTTTTATGATTCAAACGCAAGGAATTGAAGTTATCAAATATAACGGGGAAAATAAGATGAGCATTAATTCCCCAGAAATTGAAATCAAGGTGGGCGAGAAAAAGATGAAGCGCCCACCTTCAGAAGAGCGTATTACTTTCAATGTGTTAGGATGTACAAGTAAAAGCATCGCGATGCAATATGAAAGATATGGTGAGAAAAAAATATCTCAATTGCACTTTGAAAATGAAGATACATATTGGGTATATATGGGTTCCGCTGGAACAGATGGTAATAGCCATATAAGAGAATATTACACAAGAAATAAATCAAATTAGCTAACAAGCGAATTAATCGTGATTCGCCATGATTTGTCATTTTCAGTTGCAAACAGTGCAATAAAATTACCAAACTACGCTCACACATTATTCAGTCCTCAGGACTGTCAATGATAAAATTTGGAATCGCAATATTTACCTTACTCTTCTGTGCTGTTGCATGTGCATCAGTGTTAGAACAAGTGCAATCTGAATTGAATGTCGGAGAGGACGCGCATGAAAACGAAGAGTTCAATTTAGATTTGGCCAAATGCAAAAATGGTTTGAAGTTATTAGGTAGCCCAAATGCTTACTATACAAAGGTGGGGATAGACGACACTGGTCTGAAATTAACCTTGGCTGAAGTAGCTGAACGGCAGGGAAATGTTGAGCGAGCATCAAATATTACATGCAGAGTTCTAAAAGATAGAATCGAATTAACAAAGCGGAAAGTAAGTGAAGAGTAGCCCTGAAAAATAAATTTACTTCGCGCGTAAAAGAACGCAAAGTGAAGTTTCCCCTTCGCTTGGCTGTGGTCAAAATGAACATTGTTTTTGTGGTGGTTTTCTAGTGAAAAATATGAGTAAACCTGAAATTGATAAAGCAAATGCTAGCCACGCGAATGAAGTACTTATGCTACTTTCGCAGCTTGGTTATAAAAGTACATTGAATAATATAAAGAGGGTGTTAGCTCAAACCGACAGAAATGATGAAATTTACATTGCTCATATAGATATGCTCAGGAGCTTGGCAACTAACATGGCTACCCGGATTTCAGGTTTTGCAGTCATTTGGTTTATTCTCGGACTTGTTGTAGGTGTAGCAGCAATTGCTGCGCTGATGAGTAAAGCTCCTTTCATTACTCCGGCGTTGCTTATGATGTCAGTAACACTGTTTATGCTAAGTGCACAACGGACAGAACGTTTTGTAATGGAGCCAACTAAATTTAAAAAGCGTATACAGTTTTTCTGTTTTGCTACGGTTATTCTCAGTAGCCTTTCAATTGTGTTTAATGCGGCGGTGTAGTAAGTTTATAACGACGCTATTGGTAAAGCTAACACGGTTGGGTCGGTTCCAGCCGCCCAAAACTTTGCCTTGGTGGTACTTGTGGTAAGGCAATTTCTGTCAACTTTAGAGTAAAAGGAATTATTGTGAAAAAACTGATTTTATTTTTGTCTTTGTGTATTTCTTCTTTTGTTTTGGCCGATGATTCTACGGCGTCAATTGTGGCAAAAGAATGGCTTAAGATTGTAGACTCTGGTGAATATGTCGAAAGTTGGGAAAAGTCAGATCCTTTCTTTAAACTACAATTATCCCAAAGTAAGTGGGATGCCGCGCTTACAGGTGTTCGTGCTCCATTAGGTGCGGTTAAATCACGCGCTGAGATTGGCATAGAGGAATATTCATCACTTCCCGGTGCCCCAGATGGTTTGTATCTGGTGATTCAATTTCAAACTGAATTTCAAAATAAAGAATCAGCAACGGAAACATTGACACTTAGCAAAAGTAGTGGGCAATGGCTTCCTGTTGGGTATTTTATAAAGTAAATTTTGGTGTGTGATGCCAAAAACCATGAAATAGCATCATATCTAAATAATGTGGAATCTTCGTCGATGGGACTGGGAGCCAACAAGCCGTATGCCACGCACATAGCCAATATGCTAATTGAGGCTAAAGACCACTGTTTTGCTAAAGCGCGCTAACAAAAACTCCTCTGCAGCTTGCTACGTCAGCTTTCACTATGGATACTGAAAATCAACGCCTAAACCACAGCGAAACAAAGGAATTTAAACAATGTGGCAGTGCCCCAACTGTGACAGGGAATTTACCCGTATCAACCAACGACATGTCTGCGGCACCGGCAACCGGGATGACGTAATACGCGACCGGCCACAGTCTGTTGTTGAAGTATACCGTGCCATAGAGGCATTGGTCAGTGGTCTGGGCAAAGTGGAGATAGTGGCAAGAGACAGATATGTGCTGTTCAGAAGCCGCCGAATTTTTGTTGATCTGTCAATTATGAAAGATATGGTGCGCGTTGCCGTTCATATTGGTCGTAAGGTAGAAAACCCCATATTTATCAAAGTGGTTGATGATGGCAAACAAGTTACGCATGTGGCCAAAATTGCCAGTCTAGATGAGCTTGGAGTCTTACAACCTCTGATTGAGGAGGCCTATAGGTTTTCTATTGCCAGATAATTCATGTTACGGCCTCACCATTCAGGGCCGTGGCTGCAAAAGCAGACTGATTATATTAAGGAGAAAAGACAATGAAACTTGCGCATTATGAAGGTAGCTGCCAATGCGGCGCAGTAAGCTACGAAGTGGATGTCGATCTGGGCAATACCATTACTTGTAACTGTTCCCGCTGCCAACGGATGGGCTTTGTGCTGGCATTTACCTCAAAGGACCAATTTACCTTAAAGTCCGGGGAGCAGCAGCTCAGTGAGTATCTTTTCAATAATAAGGCAATTCGTCATCTGTTTTGTAAAACCTGCGGAGTGGAAAGCTTTGCTTACGGCAATATGCCGGATGGTTCACAAACTGTTGCTATCAACGTCAATTGCTTAGCCGGAGTGGAGCCAAGGGCGCTGAACAGCCAGCATGTTAATGGCCGCGACATGTAGCTAAATGGGCGTCGGGCTGCCTTGCTATGGAGCTTGTTTTGCAAGCTCTATACGGCTTTCACCGGCAGTTAAAAAACCAATATTGCTTCGACCACGTAAGCCTGCCAACCATCGCTAAATTAACGTCCGGATTAAATTACGCCAAGCCGCGATGCTTGCGGTAGATCAATATTACCCGCCGCGGATACTCTATATTATTTGCATCCTTTGTGATTGATTTGCGTAGGTTTTAAGGGCTTATTCAGGTTCCTGGGTTAAAACCGCTGTGACGACCTGACACAGACCGGGCAGTCCGGGTGGCGAGACAGCTTAAAGGTATGCCACTGGCCTGTGCGGGCATCGAACTGTTGCAGTTGCGCTGTTTGCACCGGTAGTCCGGCCAGTAGTTTCACTGCCATCAGGGCTTGCATTACGCCGATAACGCCGACCACCGGCGAAAGAATGCCGGATTCAACACAACTGAGATTTTGTTCGCCAAACAGGCTGGAAAGGCATTGATAACAGGGGCAGTCTAGGTGGGGCTGATAACAGAACAGTTGGCCTTCCATGCGGATGGCAGCACCTGACACCAGCGGCTTTTGCAGTTGTACGCAAAGGCGGTTAATCAGATTACGGCTGGTTAGGTTATCAGTGCAATCCAGTATGACCTGATGCTGGCTGATAAGCTCAGAAAGCTGCTTTTCATCAGGGCGGGTAGCCAATGGCGTTATTCGGCATTCGCTGTTGATGGCATGCAATCTGGCGGATGCCGCCTGGACCTTCTGCTGGCCAATATCGCCTTCGGCAAACAGGATCTGCCGGTGCAGGTTGCTGAGTTCCACTTTGTCATCGTCACATAATGTCAGATGACCAACGCCGGATGCGGCCAGATATTGCGCGGCAGGGTTACCCAGGCCGCCCACACCCATGATCAGAACGTTGGCGCACAGTAGTTTTTCCTGGCCTTCAAGGTCGAAACCCGGCAGCAATACCTGCCTGTTATAACGAAGGGCTTGTTGATGGTTGAGCGTATCGGACATCACGGCTTCCTGCGGAGTTTTGTTCTTTTTAACGCCTGACGTGTCCAGGGGCAATACCTATTTGGGCGTTGTGGCTACCCCATAGGGTGTATGGCGAAAGTTTGTTCTTGCTGGTCAACTGACCACTTAGCAGTAGTTGGGAGTGACAGATGGAAACGCTAGGCTTAGTTATCACCTATCAATGCAGTGATGCCTGGTTACAATCCGCTGATTTTGAACGTGGCGTGACACGACTTAACACCCTGTTAAGTGAATGTGGGATTACCAGCGTGGCAATTAGCGGTAATTGCTTCAGCCCAGGCTATATACCTGATATTTATCCGCATCATGGCATATTGTCTGCGCTGCACGCCGGGCTGTTTTACCGCCCTGAGTGTCATTTGCTCTGTGTTGCACCGGATATGCCCGGCTTATCCACCGAACTGCTGCGCTGGTTGCTGGTGTCCGGACGCATTGCCGAGCGCAGTTGCCACTATCGTCATCACGGTCTGCCGCTGTATCTGCACAATAGCCAGGCCCTACGTGAATGCCTGGAGCACCGCTTAACCTGTGGTGAGCCGGTGAATACCGATTGCCTAACTATTTTACAGCCCCGGCAATTGGTCGCGCCTGATCCTAGCTGTCTGCTGCGTACCCTTAGTTAGAGGGTTTAAATTACCATTAGGGTATTTTAAACCCTGTCAGGTTGATGGTTCATTTTACCCTATTTGAATTAAGCTCATATAAAACAATAGGATAAACATGGTCTGCTGTTTGCAGAGTCTGGCTAAGATAAACCAGTAGAGAGTTAACAGGAGACACTATGGAAATGTTGTATCAATCCCTGGGTAATCTGGCCATTCAAATTGCCGGTGCCACGCGGGTTTTCCATCACTATAAGTTGGATTTTTGCTGCGGTGGTCATCGTACCCTGGCCGAAGCACTGCACAAGAAGGGCCTGCAAGCCGAGCCTATTCTGACAGAGCTTAAGCAACTGGCAGAGAAAGGTGAGACCGAAAAGGATTGGACTTCTGCCAGTAACCAGGAACTGATCGCACATATTCTGGAGCGATTTCATGCCAAACACAGACAACAACTACCCGAGTTGATCCGCCTGGCCAGACGCGTAGAACAGGTGCATGGCGATTCAGCCGATTGCCCGCAGGGGCTGGCAGAACATCTGGAAAACATGCATCTGGAATTGGAAAACCATATGCTCAAAGAAGAGCAGATTCTATTTCCTATGCTGTCAAATGGCTTTCATCCGTCTGGTCCCATCAATGTCATGCAGGAAGAGCACCTGGATCATGGTGAGGCACTGGAGCAGATGTTGACACTGGCCCATGATCTGGAACTCCCGCTTGGCGCCTGTAATACCTGGACTGCCCTCTATCTGGGCCTGAAGGAATTAAAAGAAGACTTAATGGACCATATTCACCTGGAAAACAATGTCCTGTTTGTTGAGCGCCAAAGCGGCGAAGGCAGTTGTTGCGGTAGTTGTCACTAAGCACGGCTTTCCAGCCATCGGGTGGGCGTAGTGGTCTGATTGCCCACCCGATTTTTTCTATCTTTGTATCTTATCTGTGGTCACTTTTTTTGTGTTAGTCTGGGGCAGGTATGCATGTCGGATAGATGCGGGGCGGCTTGTCAGGCCACCCGGGTCGATAGGATCTGATTGCTCTGTCCGTGAATCAGCGCTTCAGTCAGGCATTTAATCAGACTGGCCACTTCCGCAGCCGCTTGGTTCATACTGAGCAAACAAGTCTTTGCGGTTTTGAATTGTTTCTCGTTTGCTGCCTGCAAAGCCAGGCGGGCAAATTCATGTACCTGTTCATGCGGTTGCTCCAGTTGCCGGAATTGCCGAATGGATTCGAAGTGGGTGCGAAACATGGGGTTGTAATACCAGCGACCAATGCCGCACTCTTCTTTGCCAATAGCCTGCGTCAGGTCAATAGGCAACAGGCCTAGCACCATACGTTGTACGGTGACGACCAACTGCAATTCCTCTATGTTGCCCAGCTCAATCTCTGCCAATAAGGCACTTTTAACCAGGCTGGCCTGAATATGCCGCATATCCTGCAGTTGCTCACTGATATTTCCGATATGCCGCTCCACGTGCCCAAGCTGATGTTGGGTCAGAGCGATATCCTGTTGGCTTTGTTTGTGGGTTTGCTCCACTTTGCGCTCTATTTCCTCTGCCTTGTCACCTATATGGCCGGTAAGCTGCCCGGTTTTTTGTGCCAGTGTCCTCACTTCGTTGGCCACTACGCTAAAACCCCGCCCGTGCTCCTGAGCACGAGCTGCTTCAATGTTGGCATTGAGAGACAGCAGATTGGTGGTTCGAGCCACGTCGTTGACTTGCTCGCTAATTGCCTGAATTTGCCCGGTGTGTTGTTTCAAGTCGACGATATCTGCTGCCATTTGCCGGGTTCGGCCGAGAATGTCGCCAAGATTGCCCAGCACCTGACTGAGTGCATGCTGAACATGCACAGAGCGTTTGTTTAGAGATTCCATATTGTCTCTTTCGTCGGCCAGGAATGTCTGCAGTAGCTGAAAGCTTTGCCGGTAGCCATCCAGCGAATCAGCAAAGCCGGTTAATATGGCCTGCTGTTCATGGCGTAAGCTGTCCTTTTGTTTGAGACGCTGGTTTTCCTGTTGGCACAGATATAGCTGCTGTTGCATATCGCACTTGGCCTGTTGTTCTGTGCGCAGTGTTTCTGATGCTTGCAACCATTGCTGTTTGTAGTGCTGGCCGAAATATTGTTGTAGGGAGTGAAGCAGCATTTAAACCTCCAGTTTTTGTGCATGGCGTCCAATACATCTGAGCACATAGGCGATTTTTAGCAGGGTGGCTGCAAAAATCAGGCTGATATGGGCACTCACCTGCACAGTGATGCTGAAGTGATCGGCGGCCAGGTAACCTACCCAGATTGTCAGCAACATAATGCTCACAGATAAAACCAGCAGGCCTTCGGCCATTCGGGTCAGTTGTGGAAATTTCATGTATACCTCCATAAACAGTTTGGGCAGTAGGGCAGGATGTGCGCCTGCCCCAAGGGGTTAATCTTGTTCCGCGGTGGTGGGTTGCGTTAGGGCCGAATTGTGCCCCCATGCCAATAAGCCTTTAACCACCTGCCAGGACAAGGCGAGGGCGCCGATGATAAAAATCACATCGCCTAAGGTTCTGATCCAGCGCAGTGTTTCCAGCAACGGAGTCTGCATAAAGGCTTCACTGCGGGCATACCAGAATCCCTGTGACACACTGGCATAAAATTGCAGTACGCCAATGGGTAGCAAACTGGTGAAGAGCATCAATACCAGACCGCCGTTTAACCACCAGAAGCCGACTTTCATCAGTCTCTCGCTAAAGACTAAACCTGGCCGGATATAACGCAGCACCAGCAGGGCAAAGCCCAGGGCCAGGAAGCCGTACACCCCAAACAATGCAGCATGGGCATGAGTGGCCGTGGTGTTCAGACCTTGTATGTAATAGAGCGCAACCGGGGGATTGATCATAAAGCCAAATACCCCGGCCCCCAGCATGTTCCAGAAAGACACCGCCACAAAACACATCAGTGGCCATTTGATCTGCTGCATCCAGGGCGCACGTTGTTGTAAGCGCCAGTTCTCAAATGCTTCGTAGCCCAGTACCACCAGTGGCACCACTTCCAGCGCACTGAATGTGGCACCTACCGCCATTACCGGGGTGGTGGTGCCGGAAAAATACATATGGTGAAAGGTGCCAGGTACGCCACCGAGCATAAACAGCGATGCCGAGGCCAGACTGGCCGTTGTGGCCATGGTGCGGGACACCAGGCCCATACTGCAGAAGATAAAGGCCAGGGCGGTGGTGGCAAACACTTCAAAAAAGCCTTCCACCCAAAGATGGACTATCCACCAGCGCCAGTACTCCATAATGGACAAATGTGTGCGCTCGCCATAGAAGAACCCTGCACCATAGAACAGGCCTATGGCGACCACTGAGGCGGTTAGCAGTGCCAGCAGATTGCGGTCACCTGGCTGGCGCAGGGCTGGGACGATACCGCGTAGCATCAGGCCCAGCCAAAACACAATGCCAGCAAACTTACCTATTTGCCATAAGCGGCCAAGATCAACAAATTCGTAACCCTGATGGCCCAGCCAGAAGCTCCATTCGGCTGGCATGATTTGCGCAATGGCCAGGTAATTACCGGTAAAGGAGCCAATCACCACGATCACCAAGGCCCAGAACAATATATCGACCCCAAGTTTCTGGAATTTGGGATCGCGCCCGCCATTGATGATCGGGGCCAGGAACAACCCTGCAGTCAGAAAGCCGGTGGCTATCCAGAATAGCGCGGATTGAATATGCCAGGTTCTGACCAGGGAATAGGGAAAGTACTGTGATACATCCAGGCCATAGAATTGCTGGCCTTCCACCGTGTAATGGGCGGTAAAGCCACCCAGAAAAACCTGAAAGGTAAAGAGCGCCACCACCAAAAACACATATTTGCCCAGCGCCTGTTGCGAGGCTGTCAGCTTGACCAGACTCAGTGGGTCTCGCTGTGGTGCCTGTGGTTCGGCATCCTCTTTACGCAGAAATGCCCAGGCCCATACCAGGCCGCCGATGCCGGCAATCAGCAGGACCACAGAGATAACCGACCACAGGATGTTTTCGCCTGTGGGTTGATTATCTATCAGGGGTTCATGGGGCCAGTTGTTGGTATAGGTTGCAGCAGAGTCAGGCCTTTCGGTGGCGGCGGCCCAGGCTGTCCAGAAAAAGAAATGTGCCATGCTGGCACGTTTACCTGCATCTGGCAGGGTATTTTCTTTCATGGCGAAACTTTCACGGCTACTTTGCAATTCAGGGTGGTCACTGAATAGCTTGTCATAGTATCCGGCCACGTCCGCCATGGCGGCCGCCCGACGGGCACTGACCAGCACAATATCGCCTGGCTGCAGCGTGTTTTGTCGATACTCCTGTTTAAGGCGAAATTTCAGCAGATTCTGCTGTTCGGCATCTAGCCTGCTATAGGCTTGTCCGTAGGTGTCTTCTGCCGCCAGTTGCAGCCAGGCCATCAGTTCCCGGTGTAACCAGTCGGCAGTCCAGTCGGGGGCCTGATAAGCGCCATGGCCCCAGATTGAGCCAAGCTGCATACCACCGATGGATTGCCAGGCTGTCTGACCATCCAGGATTTGCGATTCGGTCATCAGCACCTGTCCCGAAGGGGTGACCACTTGCTGAGGAATAGGCGGGGCCTGGCGATATACTTCGCGACCGAAATAGCCCAGCATGGCAAAGGTAACCGCCAGTATGGCGATAAGCACAAACCAGAGTCGACGATAATTAGCCATACATCCTCTCCCGGTGATGGGTAAATAAGTGAGTGCTGACAGGCAGCATCTTGCAACAGGTAGGTAGCATTTGGGTGTTCTCCGTTATTGTTGTGAAGCGCAACCTTCTATGGCAAGGCCTGTGCCATGGTTTAACTCAATGAAAATAAAGAAATAAAAAACAATATGGTAAAATAGACCTTGTTTTGATAAGGTTCTATTTACCGTTTAAAGGGTTGTAAATACCATGATGAATGAATTTCTGGTGGCAGATCTATCGGTCGAACTGCCTGACCAACTGCGTTTAGAAAGACTGGTTAAAACCCTTAAGGCCGAGTTTGAATGCGGCGCCGTAGCGCTGCTGAAACTGGAAGGTGAAATGCTAAAGCCCCTGGCTGTCACCGGGCTGGTCAAGGAAACCCTGGGACGGCGTTTCTTACCGGCCCAGCACCCAAGGCTGGCGGCAATTCTGACCAGTGAGCAGCAACCGGTCTGTTTTGAACACAGCAGCGCGTTGCCTGATCCTTACGACGGCTTACTGGATCAGTTAGCCGGTGAACCGCTGCCTGTGCATGACTGTATGGGAATGCGCCTTGAGCAGGATGGCAAGAGTTGGGGGGTGATCACCTTTGATAGTTTGTCACCCGGCACCTTTGATCAGTCGGCGTTATCCAGACTGAAACAGCAGAAACTCTTACTGGAAGCCGCTATTCGCACCACCCGGCTGGAGCAGGAAAATCGCAGCTTGCGCCAGTCGCGCATTGGTGCGGCAATGCCGCAGGAAGCTGGGGGCAGCGGTGAAACCGAAATTGTTGGACGTAGCCAGGCATTGCAGCAACTGCTGGCAGAATTGGATACAGTGGCGGATTCAGAGTTACCGGTGCTACTGCTGGGGGAAACCGGTGTCGGCAAAGAATTATTTGCCAGGCGTTTGCATCTGCACTCCAGGCGGGTAGATAAACCCCTGATCCATGTGAACTGCGCGGCGTTACCCGAATCCTTAGCGGAAAGTGAGCTGTTTGGTCATGTTAAAGGAGCGTTTTCCGGGGCACATCAGGAGCGGGCTGGCAAATTTGAAGCCGCCAACGGCGGCACCTTGTTTCTCGACGAAGTAGGGGAGTTACCGCTGGCCGTGCAGGCTAAGTTGCTAAGGGCTCTGCAAAACGGTGAAATTCAGCGCCTTGGTGCTGATAAGCCGCGCAAGGTCAATGTACGGATTGTGGCCGCCACCAATCGGCAGCTTAAAGACAGTGTCAAAAATGGCGATTTTCGCGCCGACCTTTACCACAGGTTGTCGGTATACCCCGTGCCTATTGCACCACTGAGGGAAAGAGGCAATGACATCCTGCTGCTGGCCGGTCATTTTCTGGAACAGAATCGTGCGCGACTGGGATTACGCAGTCTGCGTTTGTCCAGTGAGGCAGAACAAGCCTTGCTGGCTTACCAGTGGCCGGGCAACATCCGTGAGCTGGAACATGTGATCAGTCGGGCTGCGATCAAATGTCTGGGACGCAGCCCGGCCCGTGACGGCATTTTCACCCTGGCACCGGAGCTATTGGATCTGGATGTTGATTACAGCCAGCCTGTCGTGCCAGCAATAACTGAGGCAGCCAGTGAGCAGACGTTGATGCCGATGAAAACTTTGTTGGATCAAACTCAGCGGCAGGCCATCAAGGCTGCACTGGAGTGCAGCGGGCAAAACTGGGCTCAGGCAGCCCGGTTACTGGAACTGGACGCCAGTAACCTGCATAAACTGGCAAAACGCCTTGGGGTAAAATAACCACTAACAGTGAATTCGCGCTTTCAGGCCTGGGGCGTGCAGCAGCGCGCTCTTGTTGCTGTTGGCTGCGCGCCTGGCTGCACAGTTACTGGCGGTGCCACTGCTGCGCTTTTTGTTGATCTTGCGGATTGGCCTGCACCCAGTGTTCACCAGTGTCGCCTTGTTCTTTTTTCCAGAAGGGCGCGCGGGTTTTTAGCTGATCCATAATGAACTCACAGGCCAGAAAGGCGTGGTGCCGGTGACAACTGCTGACACCAACAAACACAATTTGCTCACCGGTGTTTAAAGTACCAACGCGGTGAACCAATCTTACACGGCTAACCGGCCACCTATCGCGTGCTTCTGTGACTATTGCTTTAAGGGATTTTTCGGTCATGGCCGGATAATGTTCCAGCGTGAGTGTTTGTACCTGGTTATGCTGATTAAAATCCCGTACCAGACCAACAAAACTCACCACCGCGCCGTCCTGTCGGTTACCGGCACACAGTGCCAAGTACTCTTCGGCCTGACAGAAGTTGGCCTGCCTGACAGAGATATAATCTGATGGTTGCCTGGCACGCATATCAGCCTCCTGTTACCGGTGGGAAAAAGGCCACTTCATCGCCGGAATGTAAGGGATGATGGTCATTCACTAAGCATTGATTAACCGCGGCCAGGGAATTATCCGGGGCAAGATAAGCCTGCCATTCTTTGTGCTGGGCCATTAAATAATGGCGCAGCGCACCAATATCGTAAAAGGCGCTGTGTAAGGTCAGCTTGTCATGGCCCAGTTGTTCCCGTAGCTGGGCAAAAAATAACACGGTAATCATACTGACTGGTCCTCCTGCCAATGGCCGCTTTTGCCGCCTTGTTTTTCAAGTACCCGGATGTCACCGATGCACATCGCCGGGTCTACCGCTTTACACATATCAAACAAGGTCAGTGCTGCTACCGAGACGGCGGTCAGCGCTTCCATTTCCACACCGGTCTGACCTGCCAGTTTGCAAAGGCTGCGGATCAGCACGGCCTGGTTGGCCTGTTCCAGTTCAAAGTGAATATCCACCTTACTAAGCAGCAGCGGATGGCATAAAGGGATCAGATTGGCACACTGCTTGGCTGCCTGAATACCGGCCAGTCGCGCTGCTGCGAACACGTCCCCCTTGGGCAAACTGCCCTGGCTTATCATTGCCAGCGTCTGTGGGCGCATTGTTATTCTGGCTTGGGCGCTGGCCATGCGCTGAGTCACTGGCTTTTGGGTGATATCTACCATGCAGGCGTCACCCTGTTGATTGACATGACTAAGACTCTGCATCAGCGCCCCACACAGCCATGTTCGCCAAGTAAATGCGCGACGAAGTTACAGGGGCCAGTGCTGGCGTCCAGTTGTGGGGCCAGCAAATGCTGCCAGGCAGTGCGACAGGCATTGGTGGAGCCGGGCATACAGGCTATCAGGGTATGATTGGCCAAGCCGGCAAAGGCCCTGGATTGCATTGCCGCACTGCCGATATCGGCAAATGAAAGCTGCCTGAATTGTTCACCAAAGCCATCTACCTGCTGGGCCAGAAGCGGCAGCAGGGCTTCGGGGGCGCAGTCTCTGGGGTGAAAGCCGGTGCCACCACTGATCAGCACCACCTGAATGCCCACATCAGCAATCCACTGGCTGACCTGGGCCCTGAGGGGATAAAAATCACAGCGCAGCAGTTTTCTGTCAGCCAGGTGGTGACCCGCCGATGTAATGGCGTCTGCCAGATACTGACCTGAACTGTCCTGTGCCAGGCTACGGCTGTCAGACAAGGTCAGCAGCGCAATGTTTAAACAGAAATTCGTTTTCATTAGGCACTCCTGGGGGCCGAGGCATGTTGCCACTGGGCCGGGGTATTGATGTTTTGCAGCATATTTAGCTCAGAACAGGGTATGGACAGCGCGCCCTGCTGGTCAAGCATCTGCCGCACCGAGCCGCAACCTTCGTTTTCGAGTAACTCAGCCAGATAATCACGCAGCGCCGGGTTTACCGGTAAATACAGGGGTAAAAAACTGTCTTGAAAGTAGCAGGGGCTTTGCCGCTGTCGGCCCTGATGGCAAAGTAAGCGCAATGGCGCGGCCTGCAAAAATGGCATATCCACCGGCACGATCAGCAGCTCGTCATCATCCTGCAGATGGGTGAGTACGGCATGAATGCCACCCAACGGACCGGCATCTTTAATCAAATCCTGCACAAAGCCTAGCTGGTTGCGACTTATCATTACCCGTTGACAACCGCTGTCTGCCAGTAATCGGCTGGTATGCTGCAAAAGTGATTGCCCATGGTAGTCCAGTAAAGCCTTGTCGCAGCCCATGCGGCTGGATTTTCCCCCGGCCAGTACCAATCCGGTCAGCATATTATCCTCCCAGCATGGCCAATTGGCGGGTTGCGCCGCTGTGACCCTGATGCAGCCAGTGACTGGCATCTTTAAGCCCAATCAGTTCTGACAAGCGTTGCTGCACGGCGGCAATATCGCCGGTTTGCAACCAGGGGCGCAGCGACAGGCCCTGCTCGGCAAACAAGCACAAATGCAGGTCGCCGTTGGCAGCCACTCTAAGCCTGTTGCAAGAGGCACAAAAATCCTTGTCGTAGGGCATAATCAGGCCGATACGCCCCTGGTAGTCCGGGTGGCTGAACTCCTGGGCGGGGCCAGCGGCTTTATCTGGTGTAATGCGGGTCCAGCCCTGTTCAAGCAGCGCGCGCTTAATACCCTGGCCACTTAAATGATGCTGGCTAAAAAACGCCTGATTGTCACCGGTTTGCATCAGTTCTATCAGGCGTAAGGTGACCGGCATGCTTTTCAGCCAGGTTAGTGCAGTCTGCAGCAGCGATTGAGAATAGGGTTTAAGCAGGACCGCATTGACCTTTACCGGCAAATTTAATGCTAAGGCACGGTCCAGTCCGGCCAGCACGGTATGCAGTTTGTCATGGCCGGTAATGGCATAAAACTGGCGCGGATCCAGGCTGTCAATACTGACGTTCAGCGCATTCAGTCCGGCGCTTACCCATTGGTCCACCATCTTGGGCAATTTAAAACCGTTGGTGGTCAGGGCGACTTTTTGGATACCCGGCGTCTGTGCACAGCGCTGTATAATTTGTGGCAGATCTTTACGCAGTGACGGTTCACCACCGGTGATACGAATTTTACTCGTGCCCAGACCCGCAAAGGCCCCGGCCAGAGTGGTAATTTCCTGTGGGCTGAGAAAGGCTTGCCTGGTATTGCCCTGATACCCTTCAGGCAGGCAATAGCTACAGCGAAAATTGCATACTTCGGTAATCGACAGCCGCAAATAGCGAAAGCGGCGGCCAAATCTGTCTTCCAACATACTCACACCTTTCCAAACATGGGAGGCTGGCAGATTTCTCGTCCAACCCTATAGGCCAATGGCGCATGCCCGCAGGTTTAGCGCTAAGGGCTCGGCAGGCCCGGAACGGTCCGGGCACTGACAAGCCTACGTGAAATTGGCATTATGACTATTCCCCAAAAGGGATAGATGGACGGCGCATTAGCGTTACCAGGCTGCGCTTAGCATCAGCCACAGTTTGTTGGTATCGGTGCCGGATTGACCTGCATGGTAGGCCGCATATTTCACCAGCAAGTCAAGCTGGTCGTAAACTGGCAAGCCAAACGTGGCATCCCACTCATGGCCGTAGTCAAGATGGTTCTTATCACTGACAAAATGATGGTAGGTCAGCTGTAGCTTGGCGTTACCCAGACTGGTGCCAAGCCCGGCGTGGCTATCTTGCAATCCTTGCATGGGGGTATTGAGGAATTTGTCGGCAAAACCCTGGAACTTATGCAGGGTCGCCAGTGGCGTGACAATCCGGCCCTGTGCGTCCGCGCCCAGACGTTCATAACCCAGATGCCAGTCAAGTGCCTGCCATTTACCAGCCACACGGGTAGACCAATAAATGGCCCGATAGTCCGCCGGGTTCTCGGCATAGTCCTGTTGGCTGGCCAGGCTGGCAGTGATCTTTATACCGGCCACTTCGCCGTTATATGTGACGCCCAGGGTTTGATTCGACAAGGCCGGACTCTCGGCAAAATCCATCCAGTAAGAGAAGGCGGTGAGCCGGTGTTGCCTGTGCAGTTGATAGTGGCTGTTGAGTAAATGGATATCCCCGTGCCAGGTGCCAGCCGGGCTGTTATCGCCGAAAATGCGATTCACCCGGTGGAAATAGCTGTAATCCAGGCTGAGATCCTGCCATTGATATTGCAGGCGGTAGCCGTCAAAGGTTTGTTCGTTCTGACGCCAGCCGACGCTACCGACGAAACGCTGGTCGTCCAGATTGAGCCGTTGTCGTCCGGCTTTCATCTGCCAGGCGCCGTGCTGATAAGCCAGGTACGCCTGGTTGATGTCGCTGCCGGTGGGATCGGCTATCACAGGGCGGTCTGTGACCCCGTTGCTGGTGGACTGATATTTTTCGGCGCCCAGATGCGTCACGCTGTCCAGTTCCATATGCGCCGACAGTCCATAATAGTCGCCGCTGTGATAGCCGAAGCGGCCGCGCAGGGTATGGGCCCAGGCTTGATGTGACCATTGCTTGTCATCCACCATTTCGGTGCGATAACGCAAGCTGATGTTGGCCTTACCCTGAGTCAGGGCGTCGCTCAGATCAGGATGTGGGTCGGCAGCCACGGCCAGGGGCAGCAGCAAGGGCAGAACAAAACATTTCATAGTCGGTGTCCGGGTGATGAGTACAGCCTTTACTATGAAAAGTGTCACAAGCTAACTTGTTGATGTATATCAAAGCGCCGCGCCCACTACCCCCAAGCCTTCGGCGCTTATCCTAAAGAGGTATCAAGCCTTACCTTGCTGATTAACCATCCACACCGCGGCTTCTACCCTGGAACGTAGATCCAGTTTTTTCAGCAAGTGTTTTACATGCACCTTCACCGTGCCATCTGAAATATCCAGTTCCCTGGCAATCAGCTTGTTGCTCAGTCCCTTGGCGATAAGTTTAAGAATATCCAGTTCTCTGCTGGTCAGGCTGGCCAGTGCGCGGTTGGTTTGGCGCTGTGGACGGCGCAAGGCGGTTGCCAATATCTCGGTGAGCTTGGGACTCATAACCATTTTGCCCAGTACTGCTTCTTTGAGCTTATCGATCAGGGCGTCGGGGTCCATGTCTTTCAGCAGATAACCGTCGGCGCCTAAGCGAATGGCCTCGACCACATCCTCATCACTGTCTGACACTGTCAGCATAATAATGCGGGCAGTCACACCCCGTTCACGCAAGGCTTTGAGAGTTTGCAGACCGTCCATGCCCTGCATATTCAAATCCAGGGTAATCAGGTCCGGGTCCAGGGTTTCGGCCAGCTCGATAGCCTGCTGGCCACTGCTGGCTTCGCCGACCACCTGAAGATCATCCTCCAGTTCGATCAGTTGGGTCAGCCCTTTGCGCAGCAGGGGGTGGTCATCAACCATTAATACGCTGGCGGGGGTAAAATCAGACATCCTTTGCTCCGGTCATTATCTGGATAGTTTTCAAAGCCTAACCTTTGCGGGCAGGGATGCCAACCAATCTCAGGAGATAGGTGGGTACCTCTTAGTGGGTAGTTGGCGTAGTTGCTCTGAACGGCAAATTACAATCCGACCACTTCTTCATCACGCTGGGCAAAGTACTCAGGTTCGAACTCAAAACTAACCAGGGTGCCACCGTCAGCATGGCGGCAAACACTTAGTTCACCGCCGAGATTGCGGCTGCGCTCCCGCATAATGGCCAGACCGTAATGGTTCAGTTTGCCCGGATCTTCCTCAATTCCCACCCCGTTGTCTCTGATACTTAGTCTGAGTAACGATGGATTGTGCTGGTCACGGCGCAAGCTGACCACCACTTCATCGCCACAGGAATGGTGCAGGGCGTTTTGTGCCGCCTCGCGGGTGATTTGCAGCAGATGTATTTCCTCATTCGGGCTAAATGGCAGATTCTCCACCTCAAACTCCAGCTTAAAGCGAATCTGTTCGCTGCGTTCCTGCAACTGCTGCAGGCTCTGCGCCATGGCCGCGTGCAGACTCTGTCCATCCATTTTCAGGCGGAAGGTGGTCAGCAGTTCGCGTAGCTCGCGATATGCCGAACTTAAGCCGGTTTTCAGTTCATCAATCACGGGTTCGGCCTTAGTGGCACCGTCCGGCATTTTCAGCAGTTTTTCCAGCCTGGCCACCTGAATTTTCAGGTAAGACAATGCCTGGGCCAGGGAATCATGCAATTCACGGGCGATTACGGTGCGTTCATGCATCAGCACCAGGCGGCGGCTTTGTTCCTGTTGGTCTCGCAGGCTGAGACTGACGGCAAACTGTTCGGCCACCGACTTGAGCAAACGCATTTGCCAGGTTTCCAGCTTTTGGCCGGGCTGTAACTGGCAAACCAGCACGCCGTAGTTGTTATTGGAGCGACTCAGGGGGAAGGTCAGTTTGTTGTCGCAGGGTGGGGTATTGTCCACACAGCCCGAACAATCCTGCTCCACGCAGCGGCTGGGCAGAATTTTGTCACGGGTCATCAGATGCTCGTAGGGGGTGCTACCCGAGGCCGTCATCACGCACAGATCCAAATCTGACAAACCGGTGATATTGGCTAACCGTTTCAGCAAAGGCGCAAAGTCGGAGGGATGGCTAAGGGAGTCCTGCAAGCTATTGCTGATATGGAAGAGCAACTCAATAGACTGATTACTCTGCTGCAGGCGTAAGGTTTTTTCCTGGACTTTCTTTTCCAACTGGGCATGAGAACGGCTGAGCGCGTCAGACATATGGTTAAGCGTATGGCCCAGCAGCGCTAATTCGTCGTGGCCATGGTCTGGTGCCCGGCCGGTGAAGTCGCCACGACCAATCTGACGGGCAATCTGGGTGAGCTGTGCCAGTGGCTGGCGGATATGGCGGCTGATCGTGAACATGGCCACTATCATCAGCAGCGCGGTTAACAGCAGCGCCAGGCCCTGAATCAGGCGAATGGCGGCAACATTCTGTTCGGCGTGCTGCTGATGCACGCGGACCAACTGATCAATGCTTTGCACGAGTTGGTCTACTTCATTTATCAGGGTTGCCAGCTTGTCGGGGCTGTGCAGTGTGGCCAGCATGTCCGCTTTAATACTGTCCTGCCAGCGGGCCAGAATAGACTCGTATAAACGAAAGTGTTCGCTGCGCCGTTCAGCCCGTGCTGGTCGCTGCAAGGTGGGCAGTTGCAACGTGCGGTCAAATTGCTGCACCTGCTGAGTCAAACGGCTTTCGCGCTCTGCCGGGCTGAGGTCTGTACGCATCAGACTCAAAAGCAGTTGATAGCTTTGCATACGCAGCGTGCCGGACAGGTTCACTGCATAGGCATCCGTTTCGGCACTGTCACTGATGACCACCGAACTGGCCATACTGACCACCGCCAGCAGGCTGATGGCAAACATCAGCAGCCCGACCTGAAAGACGATGGAACGATTGAGTTGCTTAAACATCTTTAGGCCTTGTTGGGGCACAGGGGGTACTCCTAATAAACAGGGGGAGAGGATTGTCCCTGTTTTTCTACCCATCACCCTTGGTTAATACCGCGATTTTACTGATTTTTGCCTAATTTAACAGCTACCTATTTAGGGGTAGTTGCCTCTAAACCCTTCTCTGACAGGGGATTGCGGGGCTATGCGCTATCTATTTAACTAATGGCCAGGGCGGTTCCAATCGCCAAGACCAGTAGCTAAAAACATTAATGGGAGTCCGGCATGAGTCAGTTTCTGGACAGATTACAGTATTTCAAGCGTATCAAAGGGCAATTTGCCAACGGCCATGGCGTGACCACGGACGAAAATCGAGACTGGGAGGAAGGCTATCGCCGCCGCTGGCAGCATGACAAGATAGTGCGCTCTACCCATGGGGTTAACTGCACCGGCTCCTGTAGCTGGAAAATTTACGTCAAGGACGGTTTGGTCACCTGGGAAACCCAGCAAACCGATTATCCTCGCACCCGTCCTGATCTGCCGAATCATGAACCGCGCGGTTGTCCACGCGGGGCCAGTTATTCCTGGTATATCTATAGTGCCAACCGCCTTAAATATCCCAAGATCCGCAAGCGCCTGATAAAACTCTGGCGTCAGGCCAAACTGCAACACCGCGACCCGGTGGATGCCTGGGCCAGCATAGTGGAAGACCCGGTTAAGGCCAAAGACTACAAGCAGCAGCGCGGTCTGGGTGGCTTTGTGCGGGCCCGTTGGGATGAAGTCAACGAAATCATCGCTGCGGCCAATGTGTATACCACCAAAACCTATGGGCCGGATCGGGTTACCGGTTTTTCACCTATTCCCGCCATGTCCATGGTATCTTATGCGGCCGGGGCCCGTTATCTGTCGCTGATTGGCGGTAACTGCCTGAGTTTCTATGACTGGTATTGTGACCTGCCACCAGCATCGCCGCAGGTGTGGGGGGAGCAAACCGACGTCCCCGAATCTGCTGATTGGTATAACTCCAATTACATTATCTGCTGGGGCTCCAATGTACCGCAAACCCGCACCCCGGATGCGCACTTTCTGACCGAAGTGCGTTACAAGGGCACCAAAGTCATCAGTGTGACCCCGGACTACTCGGAAGTGGCTAAACTCACCGACCAGTGGCTTGCGCCCAAACAGGGCACCGATGCCGCCCTGGCCATGGCCTTTGGCCATGTGATCCTCAAGGAGTTCTATGTCGAGCGGCAGGTGGAGTATTTCACCGACTATGTGCGTCGTTACAGCGACATGCCGATGCTGGTGATGCTGGATGAACACGAAGGCGGTGGCTATGTGCAGGGCCGTTTTTTACGCGCCTCGGATCTGCTGGACAACCTTGGGCAAGACAATAATCCGCAGTGGAAAACCATTGCCATTAATGAACCCTGCAGCGAGCTGGTATCCCCCACTGGCGCAATCGGCTATCGCTGGGGCGAAGCCGAGGCCGGTATTGGCAAGGGGAAATGGAACCTTACCCAGCGCGATGGCAAAAGTGGTGAGCAACTGCAGTTGCAACTTAGCCTGAAAACCAGTCATGACGAGTTGGTGGCGGTTAACTTCCCCTATTTCGGTGGCCGGGAGCATGAATACGGTTACTTCCAGCACACCGAACACGATGCGGTGATCCCACGCAAGGTGCCGACCCGCAGGGTCACGCTGGCAGATGGACGTACAGTGCTGGTGGCCACGGTATTTGACCTGACACTGGCGAATTACGGGGTAGACAACGGTTACCAGGATCCCAACTGCGCCAAAACCTTTGAACAGAATCTGCCCTACACGCCAGCCTGGCAGGAGGCCATTACCGGCGTGCGGGCCAGCGACGTGGTGAAAGTGGCCCGTGAGTTTGCCGACAATGCCGCCAAAACCAAAGGCCGCTCCATGATCATTGTCGGTGCGGGGATGAACCACTGGTACAACATGGATATGAACTACCGGGGTCTGATCAATATGTTGATCCTCTGCGGTTGTATTGGCCAGAGCGGCGGCGGTTGGGCCCATTATGTTGGCCAGGAGAAACTTCGCCCACAGACTGGCTGGACGCCCCTGGCGTTTGCCCTGGATTGGATCAGACCACCGCGCCATATGAATGGCACATCTTTCTTCTATAACCATTCCAGTCAGTGGCGCTACGAGAAACTGCATATGCAGGAAGTGATTTCCCCGCTGGCGGACAAGAGTAAATGGACTGGGGCCATTATTGACTACAACACCCGGGCAGAACGCATGGGCTGGCTGCCGTCGGCGCCGCAACTGGGTATGAATCCTCTGCAGCTATGCCGGGATGCCAAAGCGGCCGGTATGGACGCCAAGGACTATGCCGTTCAGCAACTGAAATCCGGTGAGTTGGAATTTGCCTGTCTGGACCCGGATAACCCGAAAAACTTCCCGCGTAATATGTTTGTCTGGCGCTCCAACCTGCTGGGTTCCTCGGGTAAGGGCCACGAATATATGTTGCGCCATTTGCTTGGTACCAAACACGGCTTGATGGGCAAGGACCTGGGGGAAGAGGGCGGTCATTTGCCCGAAGATGTGAAGTGGGTGGAGCAGGCCCCGGAAGGCAAGGTGGACTTGTTTGTGACGCTGGATTTTCGTATGTCCACCACCTGTTTGTATTCGGATATCGTGCTGCCCACGGCCACCTGGTATGAAAAGGACGACCTGAATACCTCGGATATGCACCCCTTTATTCATCCCTTGTCCAAAGCGGTTGATCCGGTATGGGAGTCACGCAGCGACTGGGATATTTTCAAAGGTATCGCTAAGTCTTTCTCTGACTTATGCGAAGGGCATCTGGCGGTGGAACAGGACTTGGTCACCTTGCCGATGCAGCACGACAGCCCGGCTGAACTGGCGCAACCCTTTGGTGGCCAGGCCTGGTGGAAGGGGGAGTGCGACCTGATCCCAGGCAAAACCGCCCCCGCCATGCTAACCGTAGAGCGGGATTATCCTAACACCTATGCCCGCTTTACCTCACTCGGCCCGCTTCTGGACAAGCTGGGTAATGGTGGCAAAGGCATTAGCTGGAACACCCAGAAGGAAGTGGACTTTCTTGGTGAATTGAATCAGCGCCATATTAAACCTGGTGCTAATCAGGGCAGACCAAAAATTGACAGTGCCATTGATGCGGCCGAAGTGATTCTGTCGCTGGCGCCGGAAACCAATGGTCAGGTGGCCGTGAAGGCCTGGGACGCACTGTCACAGATCACCGGCTTGGATCACCGTCATCTGGCGCTGCCCAAGGAAGAGGAGAAGATCCGTTTCCGCGACATTGTGGCCCAGCCGCGCAAGATCATCAGCTCGCCCACCTGGTCGGGATTGGAAGACGAGCATGTGTCATACAACGCAGGTTACACCAATGTACATGAACTGATCCCCTGGCGCACTATCACCGGCCGTCAGCAGTTTTATCAGGACCATGAATGGATGCGGGATTTCGGTGAAATGCACTGCCTGTACAAGCCGCCGGTCAACCTGAAAACCATTCGACCCTTGCTGAATAAGAAAGGTAACGGCAATAAGGAACTGGTACTGAACTGGATCACGCCGCACCAGAAATGGGGGATCCATAGCACCTATTCCGACAACCTGCTGATGCTGACCCTGTCCCGTGGCGGCCCTATTGTGTGGATTGCCGAGCCGGATGCAGCCAAGGCCGGTATCGAGGATAACGACTGGATCGAAGTATTCAACGTCAACGGTGCCATTGCTGCCCGTGCTGTGGTGTCGCAACGGGTGCCCGAAGGCATGAGCATGATGTACCACGCCCAGGAACGTATCGTGAATATCCCCGGCGCCGAAACCACAGGTACCCGTGGTGGTATTCATAACTCGGTAACCCGTGCAGTGCTAAAGCCCACCCATATGATCGGTGGCTATGCCCAGCAGGCCTATGGCTTTAACTATTACGGCACAGTGGGCTGCAACCGTGACGAGTTTGTGATTGTACGCAAAATGAGCAAGGTGGACTGGCTGGACGATGACAGCGTCGACGCCCTGGATGCCCAGATGAACGAGCAGGAGAAGTAACATGAAGGTCAGAGCGCAAATAGGCATGGTGCTGAACCTGGATAAGTGCATTGGTTGTCACACCTGTTCGGTTACCTGCAAAAACGTTTGGACGTCCCGCGAAGGGATGGAATATGCCTGGTTTAACAACGTAGAAACCAAGCCGGGTATTGGCTACCCCAAGGAATGGGAGAATCAGGAAAAGTGGAATGGCGGCTGGGTACGCAGCAAAAACGGTAAACTGGAGCCTAAACAAGGTGGTAAACGCCGGATTCTGGCAAATATTTTTGCCAACCCGGATTTACCGGAGATTGATGATTACTACGAGCCCTTTGATTTTGACTATCAGCATTTGCACCGGGCCGGCGAAAGCAAACACCAGCCGGTAGCCCGCCCTCGTTCGCTGATTTCCGGTCAGCGTATGGAAAAAATTGAATGGGGACCCAACTGGGAGGAAATTCTCGGCACTGAGTTTTCCAAACGCCGTAAGGATAAGAACTTCGATCAGGTGCAGGCCGACATCTACGGCCAGTTTGAAAACACCTTTATGATGTATCTGCCACGTTTGTGTGAACATTGTCTGAATCCGGCCTGTGTGGCGTCTTGTCCCAGCGGCGCCATCTACAAACGCGAAGAAGACGGCATTGTGCTGATCGATCAGGACAAGTGCCGGGGCTGGCGTATGTGTGTGTCAGGCTGCCCCTACAAAAAAATCTACTACAACTGGAAAACCGGCAAATCAGAAAAATGTATTTTCTGTTATCCGCGTATTGAAGTGGGGCAGCCCACTATCTGTTCAGAGACTTGCGTGGGACGTATCCGCTATCTGGGCGTGATGTTGTATGACGCTGATAAGATAGCCGATGCCGCCTCAGTACCGAATGACAAGGATCTGTATCAGGCCCAGTGTGATATTTTCCTCGATCCCTTCAACCCGGATGTGCAGGCTGCTGCACGCCGTGAAGGCATTCCCGAGGCCTGGCTGCAGGCCGCGCAGCAATCACCTGTATATAAAATGGCCATGGAATGGAAGGTGGCACTGCCGCTACACCCGGAATACCGCACATTACCCATGGTCTGGTATGTACCGCCGCTGTCGCCCATTCAAACCGCGATGGAAGCCGGACACGTGGGTATGAACGGTATCATTCCCGATCTGAAATCCCTGCGTATTCCGCTTAAGTATCTGGCCAATTTGCTTACCGCCGGTGATGAAAAGCCGGTGATTCGGGCCTTAGAACGTATGCTGGCCATGCGCGCCTTCAAGCGTGCCCAGCAGGTGGAAGGCGTTAAGGACGATGAGGTGATCGCCGCAGTAGGCCTGCATGACTGGCAGATAGAAGAGATGTACCGGGTGATGGCGCTGGCTAATTACGAGGACAGATTTGTTATCCCTACCAGCCATACCGCTTATGCCGAGCAGGCCTACGACATGAAAAGTGGCTGTGGTTTCAGCTTTGGCAATGGTTGCAGCAGTTCGTCCGGGGTGAACCTGTTTGGTGGCAAGAGCCAGACGGTGCGTCAGGTTATCCCGGTAGATGTACAGGAGTAAGTCATGAAGATACTGACCTTAATTGCCAGATTACTGGATTACCCTGAAGCGGAATTGCTTGGTGCCCGTCAGGAGGTGTTGGCGCTGATTGACGCCAGCTCCATGCCTGATGAACACCAGCAGGCATTGCGCCACTTTGTTGAACAGCGTTTCAACGGCGATCTGCTGGACTGGCAGGAAGAATACGATGGCCTGTTTGAGCGTGGTCGTTCACTGTCGTTGCTGATTTACGAGCATATTCACGGTGAGTCGCGGGATCGCGGCCAGGCCATGGTGGAATTGCTTGCCCAATACCGGGCCGCCGGTTTGGAGATTGCCGAACAGGAACTGCCGGATTATCTGCCGCTGTTTCTGGAGTTCGCCTCAACCCAGCAGCATGAAGCAAGGGGCTGGCTGGCTGATATTGCGCCGGTACTTGGTTTACTGGCGGTGCGCCTGGAGAAGCGCAGCCCGGACTATGCCGGGCTGTTTAAAGCCTTGCTTGCGCTTAGTCAGGCACCGGTGGACTTGCAGGAGCTGCGCAGCCAGATCAGTGCGGAAAAGGCAGACCATACTCCCAAAGCGCTGGACAAAGTGTGGGAAGAGGAGGCCGTTACTTTCGGTGGCGATGCCATCAATGGCGGTTGCCCCAGCCAGCGTCAGCGCCCTGAACCAGGGCAGCGGCGCGATCAGCAGGTGCCCATTGAATTTTTTGATACTCCAGCCCCTGTGCGGCTGAATTAAGGAGCCGAGCATGTCATTTATCAACCATTTGTTGTTCGGGATTTATCCCTACATTGCGCTGGCCGTATTTGTGCTGGGCAGTTTGATTCGTTATGACCGTGAACCCTACAGCTGGAAAACCGGCTCCAGTCAGATGCTGGAAAGCAAGCAACTGCGTAAGGGCAGTTTCGCCTTTCATATCGGTATACTGGCGATTCTGGCCGGGCACTTTGTTGGGTTGCTGACCCCGCATCAGGTTTGGCATTGGCTGGGTATCAGTGCCGCAACCAAACAGGTGGTGGCCATGGCGGCTGGCGGCCTGTTTGGTCTGGTGTGCTTGTATGGCATGACGATTTTGCTTAAACGTCGCCTCACCAATCCACGGGTGCGCGCCACCAGCACTAAGATGGATATCATTATTCTGGTGCTGCTGTATGCCCAGCTAATCCTGGGGTTGTTGAGCATTCCTTTCTCCATGGGCCATCTGGACGGTTCGGAAATGCTCAAGCTGATGGCCTGGGCACAGCACACGGTGACATTCAATGCTGTAGCGGCTTCTCAGGCCATTGCCGGTGTCGGCATGATCTACAAGCTACATGTATTGCTGGGTATGACCCTGTTCCTGCTGTTTCCATTCAGCCGCCTGGTGCATATCTGGAGTGTGCCGGTTAAGTATATGCGCCGCAATTATCAGGTGGTGCGTCAACGCTAGTTTCACTCAGTTGACACATGGATGTGTCGTTTTTGGAGAACCGCATGATTGTCAGTGATATTCCTGCCGTACAGGTGAATGAATGTACTATCAGTGCCGAACAAATCAGTGCCGAGATGCAGTATCATCCGGCTGCCAGTCGCCGCGAGGCGGCGGTTAAATCGGCGCAGGCGCTGATTATTAACGAAGTGGTGCGTCAACACGCCGTCAAGCTGGGCCTGTGGCCGACTGACAAGTCGCTGGACAGCCAACAGGAACAGCAGCTTATGGACCTGTTACTTGAACATCAGTGTCAGTGGCCAAAGGCCAGCAGTGCAGACTGCCAACAATATTACCAGGCCAATCAAGCTAAGTTTGCCACCGCGCCGCTGCTGGAAGTTAGGCATATCTTACTGGCTGCAGACCCTCGAGATATGCATGAGCGCGAACTGGCCAAACAGGTTGCCGAGGAGTTGCTGGCCCGGTTGCAAAAAAATCCTGGCGAATTTGCGCAACTGGCCGCTGCTCACTCAAACTGCCCCTCGGCCAAACTGGGCGGCAATTTAGGCCAGGTAAGCAAGGGCCAGACCGTACCTGAGTTTGAACGTCAATTGTTGTCTGCCTCGCAGGGCTTGATGGATAAACCACTGGAAAGCCGTTATGGCTTTCATGTGGTGGATGTGGTGCGCCGTGTGGATGGTCATGCTTTACCTTTTGAACAGGTCAGGGCCGATATCCAGACCTATCTGGACAACAAGGTCAGGCGTAAAACCACCGCACAATACATCACCCGTCTGCTTAGCGAAGCACAGATTCAGGGCTTTGATTTTGGCCTGGATGGCTCACCTTTAATGCAGTAGGTCGGGATTTATCCCGACATACCGCTAAGCAGCAGGGCAACACCATGGCAGACAATCCCTTTCACGCCAAATGGTCAGCACAGGGGCATACCCTGTGTCTGGGCCACTGGATTATCCACTATCAAGGTTTACCTCTGAGCCTGCCCGACAGTAAAGCTGAAAACGATATGGATACCCGCGGCAATTTCAGTTATCTGTTTCCCGATGAAGATGACTTTATTGAGGGCACAGCCGAAGACGACTGGATAGTGGCCAATGTCGACTGGCTGATCGATGTATTTGCACAACATCATATCCCGCTGGATGAGGAACATCTGCGCTGGTTTTATCAGGCGGTCAATGCGGCTGACTGGCGTTGTGGTAGCTGTGGTGGGTGTATTTAGTTGTCAGTCGTCATCGTCAGTCATCAGTATTCAGTCGTCAGATGTGAGTTTTCAGTAACAGCATGATGTACGGCTGAATGTCCAAGGTACAGCAAGTCATTTAATTTTGTTGGGCTAAAGCCCAACCCACTGTGGGTCGGAATTTATTCCGACAACAAAACTCAGTCTAAGCGCGGTGGGTCGGACTTTAGTCCGACAGAATTAAAGTCGTCAGTTCTAAGCTAAGTGGTCAGTAATCAGTCGTCAGATGGCTGAATTAAGTGGTCAGTAAATCAGTAGTCAGTAAGCAGAAATCCTTTGACAGAGCGCGAGGGCGAGTCAGACTGAACAGCCAACAGCCAACAGCCAACAGCCAACAGCCAACAGCCAACAGC
>NZ_PEBU01000019.1 GCF_002887595.1 Bowmanella denitrificans | reverse complement strand
CGCTCCTTGAATCTTCTTGCCTTCCTGGCTGACTGGGAAGCCTTTCTGCCTGCCCCGTCGAAGTGGTGCGCATTCTACAGACCAGCAAAAACAGATCAAGGGATTTTTGCAAAAAACATTTCGTTCGCGCGTTTATTGAACAAAACTATAGATAATACGCCATTTGGCAGGGCTTACGACCGTATCAGCAGTTTAGTTGGCGTAATGTAAATAAATCGGTAACATAGCTCTGCTACGTCATTTTCTAATTATAATTTAGGTAGTTACATGAAATCACCGGTTCTTCTTTATATAGTTATCGGCGGATTGCTGGCGGTGCTCGGCTATTTTGTCCTGCCCGCGCAAGCTGTCTCATCAAACCAGGCGCTTGCCCTGGGGTTAATCGTCGGCAGTATTGCTACACCATTATTAGCCACTTTATTTGGCCAGCAGAACACTTCTGCCAGTGGCACAGATAATGATGACAATAGTGACAGCAAAACTTTGTATGTAGGTAACCTTCCCTACCGTGCCAGTGAACAGGATGTTAAAGCCCATTTTTCAAGTCATGGGACAGTTATATCAGTGCGCCTGATGAAAGACAGGCGTACAGGCAAACGCAAGGGATACGGCTTTGTGGAAATGCAGGGTGATGCAGAACTGATTGTCAGCACGCTGAACGATACGGAGTTTCAGGACAGAACACTTAAAGTGCGTATGGCCAAGGACAAGCAAGACGACGAGTAGTTATTAAAAATGAAAGGCCCTGAAAAGGGCCTTTTGCTTATTGTTTATCGTCTTTACTCTCTGGCTTGGCTTTGTCTGCAGTCGCTTGAGAGTCTGGCAGGTTATCCAGCAGACGCTGGTTAAAACTGTGGAATTTATTGATAGCCTGCAATAAATCCGGCGTATCCACATCCAGCATCCTGTTGACCAGCCCGTTAATCAGATTGTCGAAAGAATTGTCGTCCTGCAGTTTTTGCCGGGACTGTTCCACCATATCCAGCATCTTATCCAGATAGTGCGAAACCTGTTTGGCATAACCTTCCATTTCTTTAAACTTGTCGTCACCGTGCTGAACCGCTTCATAGGTTTGGGTAACCCGGGTCTGCTCTTGTCTGCTCAGTTGCAATGCATAGCCGGTCAGTTCAGTTTCATCAAAACCAAGTTTCAACGCCTGCTCGAAGGCCTTCTCCACGTCACCGTTGAAAAACTCGTCGGCCAGGTCCGCCGTTTTATCTACCAGATCGCCTATGGCTTTGAGTTCCTCTTCATCCAGCTCGCCTTTTACTGAGAAGCCATATTCATTCTTCTGGTAAAACAATGTGCGCTGCTCGGCGCGCACATTAAAGCTAGAAGACTCGTCCTCATCAGACTCTGTGCTGTTGGTCTTTTCTGCATCCGCATTGTCTTTGGCTTGTTCCTTTTCCGCCTGACTACGCAGTACCAAGCTGCGATTCAGTTCAAACTGGCGAAGGTCATCAAAACTGATGGTGACTTCGTCACCATCGCGGGTGCGCACCGTCAGCTCACTGCTGTCCTGGCGGCTGTAGCTCACTGACTCAGTGTAGCGCAGAGCAATCTGGTCATCTTCCTCTTCTTTATTACCGAAGATTTCGTTTTCCAGATTCTTAATGCCGTCTTCTATCAGCTCCCGACTTTTCTTGATGCCGGTGGAGATCTCTTCGTTCATAAAACCGGCCAGATCTTTCTCGGCCATCTGCACACCTTTGAGCACGCCACTCCTGGCCTGTTCAAACATCTCGGTCAGCTTTTCGTCATCCATACCTTTTGACTGCGCATGGCGGATAGCGCCACCAACGAAGCGCAGTACGTTTTTAGCCACCTCTTCAAAATCAAACAGGCTTTTGTTGTCCTGCGGCTTCGCCACAGGCAAGCTGGGACGACGATCATCCAACAACAAAGACTGGCTCAACGCGTTACTGAATATCTTAAGACTCATAAAACGCTGCGACTGCGCAGCATTCGTCAGAGTCACCGCATTTTGCTGCTGGTCCGTCGTCTGCCTCACACCGTCTTCCTTTGACGGTCCTTGTGGCTCAGAACGGCCAACATGAGGCGTGCGTTGTTCAAGACGCGCCTTTAGTTCGCCTAAATTCATGATAATGTCCTCAATACCTCTCGACTTATTATCGACCAAATTAGTACAAGTTTTAGTCATTACTGTGTAAAAGTTTTGTCTGTTCTAAAATTTGCGCATTTGGCTAAAGGCTTTACAATCGGCGGCCTTTTAGTGGAGGTAACATGCGACCAACCGAAATAGACAGTAATCAATACGAAGCACAGCTGGCAGACAAAGCGACTGAACTGCAAGCCCTGTTCAGCGATTTTGCTATGCCGGAACTGACGCTCTATCCGTCTGCCCCACTCCACTATCGTATGCGGGCCGAGTTTCGCGTATGGCATGAGGGTGAAGATCTCTATCACATCATGTTTGACAGCCAGACCAAGGAAAAGTACCGAGTAGACCACTTCCCACCAGCCAGTTTACTGATTAACCAGGTTATGGCGGACTTATTGGTGTTGCTCAAACCCAATCAGATATTGCGACGTAAACTCTATCAAATAGACTACCTCAGCACGCTGAGTGGCGAAATTCTGGTCACCCTGGTCTATCACAAACCTCTGGATGCACAGTGGCAGGCAGAAGCAGAGCAGTTGCGTGACACACTGCGGAAAACGTACCAACTGGATCTGGTTGGTCGCGCCCGCAAGCAAATGCTGTTGCTCAATCGCGATCACGTTATTGAAACGCTGAACATCAAATCCAGACCGTATCAGTTCAAGCAGATTGAAAATAGCTTTACCCAACCCAACGCCGGGGTGAACTGCAACATGATCGAATGGGCACTGGATGCCACTCAGGATGCCAGTGGAGACCTGCTGGAGCTTTATTGTGGCTTGGGTAATTTCACCCTGCCGCTGGCACAAAATTTCCGGCGCGTACTGGCCACCGAAATATCCAAAGCGTCGGTAGAAGCAGCTAATTACAATGCCCAATTGAACAAGGTCGAGAATGTTACCGTGCTGCGCATGTCCAGCGAGGAATTCACCGAAGCCCTGCAAGGTAAGCGGGAATTCAAACGAATGGGTGAGGTGAAATTGTCAGAATTTGACTGCCAGACCGTATTGGTGGACCCACCCCGGGCTGGCCTGGACCCGGACACCTGCGAATTAGTTAGCAGCTACCGCAACATTTTATATATATCCTGCAACCCGCTGACCCTGAAAGACAATTTGCAGCACCTGAGTAAAACTCATGACGTTACGCGGTTTGCCCTGTTTGATCAGTTTCCTTATACCCATCATGCCGAGTGCGGTGTGATGCTGACTAAGAAGCCTCATTTACCCGCGTAGAAGGCCGCGCCCCTGGCAATAAAACGAAGTTGCTGATTTAAACGCTGCGCATGCACCTTACGCTGCGCAGCATTGGCGTCGATAGCCTCGGCCCCGGCGCTGAACACCAACTTCACCATCGCTTCGGCCTGTAAGCCCGCCAAATCACGATTTAAGCCGGTATGATTGGCGGTATAGTCGGTCAGTTCTTCGATAAAATGCTGAATTTCTCTTAAAACCGCCGCACGAAATGCCGGCGAGGTGCCTGAGTGCTCCCTCAGCAACAACCTGAATTCATTGCTGTTGGACACCACAAACTCCATAAAGGTATTGACCGAGGTACTGATCACCCCACCACCGGCGTCGATTCGGGAGCGGGCCTGGCGCATCAATTGGCGCAACGCCAGGCCAGCTTCATCCACCAGGGTCAGACCCAGTTCATCGATATCCTTAAAATGCCGGTAGAACGACGTTGGCGCAATACCGGCTGCGCGGGCAACTTCCCGCAGGCTGACACTGGACAGACTGCGTTGTTCGTCCAACAGGTTAAAGGCCGCATCAATAATAGCGCGTCGGGTTTTGAGTTTCTGTTGCTGACGTCTCATAGGCTTACCCGGAGTTTAAAACGCGACGAGTGTAGCATTATATTACCGCACTTCACGCCATAGAATTCGCAGCAGTCCCTTGCCAAGCCCTGATGATCTGGCTAAATTAGCGCACAACTGTACGCCCAACTCTTTTTCTGATGCAAAAACCCGCAATTATTCTGACCAATGTTCTGGTCTTTGCCGTTACCGGACTCATTAGTCTGATTTTGGTGCCACTGGAAGCTTATCTACATGGCTTTGATGCCGTCGAAGTGGTGGCCTGTATTTTTCTTATCTGGTTTTCCGGTTTGTCTATCACGGCCGGTTACCACAGGCTTTGGTCACATAAAGCCTATGACGCGCATCCGGTGGTTAAGGTCATACTGGCCATCGGCGGCGCTTTAGCACTGCAAAACAGTATTCTGCACTGGGCGTCCGACCACCGCATCCACCACAAACACGTGGACGACGATAACAAAGACCCTTATTCCGCCGGCCGCGGATTCTGGTATTCACATATCGGCTGGATGCTGAGGGAATACCAGGCCAGTCGTTACAGTGATTACAACAACTGTCGCGATCTGCAAAAAGATCAGGTGGTTATGTGGCAGCACAGACATTATCTGCTGATCAGCCTGTCAGCCAATTTTGGTATTCCACTGCTATTGGGATGGGTCAACGGCGATATCTGGGGCATGTTGTTGATTGCTGGCGTATTGCGTTTAGTGGTTGTGCACCACGTGACCTTCTTTATTAACTCTTTAGCCCATATCTGGGGGCGGCAAACCTACACCGACAAAAACAGCGCCAGGGACAATGGCATCCTCGCCCTGTTTACCTTTGGTGAGGGCTATCACAACTTCCACCATATCTTCGAATATGACTACCGAAACGGGGTGAAATGGTGGCATTTCGATCCAACCAAGTGGCTGATACGCTCACTTTCCTGGTTAGGTTTAACCAGCGGATTGAGGCGCTGCCCAGAAGAACGCATCGAAAAAGCCAAGGCCGAAATGCAGTTAAAAAGAGTACAACAGAGAATTGCCAGCCGGCCGGATGCACAGCATTTAGCTCAAAAAGTGCAGCAAGAGTACGAATTGCTGATGCAGAAATTAGCCGATTACCACGCGATTAAAAAACAGCGGCTGGAAGCCAGGAAACGCCAATTGGTGGCCAGCTATGAAAAACTGGAGCTGGATTTCAGATACCGGGAGCTCAAGCAAACCTTAGCGCTGGCAAAAAGACGCTGGCTGGAAGTACATAGCCTCAAGTTTGTCTGAGACTAAATGGGGCCTTGCTTTCCCGGTAAAACTCGGTAACGCTATGATTCTATTTCAGTTGTCGGAGTCATCCGTTGTCAACCGTTACCAGCAAGAAAAACACCAAAGCTCGCCAGACATTTCAATTTGACGCCGTTGTCATTGGCACCGGCCCTGGCGGCGAAGGTGCCGCCATGCAACTGGCGAAAGCCGGCAAGCAGGTGGCGGTAATAGAGCGCCACGAATCGGTTGGCGGCGGCTGTACGCATTGGGGAACAATTCCGTCAAAAGCGTTGCGCCATTCTGTCAGCCGCCTTATCGAATACAATTCCAATCCTTTATTTAACGACGGTGATCGTAGTCGTCATCTGACTTTCAGCGACGTACTGACCCATGCCAGCGCGGTGATCCGTAAGCAAAGCCGTTTACGGGGCACATTCTACGACCGCAATGGGGTAAAGGTTTTTCATGGTGAAGCGTCCTTTATTGACGCACACAGCATTAAAGTTACCCGCGAAGATGGTTCGGTTGACCAGATCACCACTAAGCAGGTGGTCATTGCCACGGGCTCCAGACCCTACACCCCATCGGATATAGATTTCGACCACCCACGGATCTACAACAGCGATTCTATTCTGTCCCTTAAACACGATCCTAAGTCGATTATTATCTATGGGGCTGGTGTCATAGGGTCGGAATACGCCAGTATCTTCCGTGGTATGGGCGTGAAAGTGGATCTGGTCAACATGCGAGACAGATTGTTGTCTTTTCTGGACGCGGAGATTTCAGATTCACTCAGCTACCACCTTTGGAATAACGGCGTGGTTATACGTCACAACGAAACCTATGCCAGTGTCGAAGGCAGGGACGATTCCGTAGTATTGCATCTGGAATCAGGTAAGAAGATGCGTGCCGACTGTTTACTGTTTGCCAACGGCAGGACTGGCAATACCGACATGCTTAATTTGCAGGCTATCGGCCTTAAAGCCGACTCTCGGGGACAGGTGAGAGTTGACGAAAATTATAAAACCGAAGTGGATAACATTTATGCGGTGGGTGATGTTATCGGCTATCCCAGCCTGGCATCTGCCGCCTACAATCAGGGCCGTTTTGCGGCACAGGCCATGCTCAGTGGCAAATGTCCCTCCAGCTTAGTGGAAGATATTCCAACCGGGATTTACACCATTCCCGAGATCAGTTCGGTGGGTAAAACAGAACAGGAACTGACCGCCCTTAAGGTGCCTTATGAAGTGGGTCGTGCACAGTTTCTGCACCTGGCCCGCGCGCAGATTGCCAATACCCAAGTGGGTAGTCTTAAGATTCTTTTCCATCGTGAGACAAAGGAAATTCTTGGTATTCATTGCTTTGGTGAAAGGGCGTCGGAGATTGTGCATATCGGCCAGGCGATCATGCAACAGAAAGGCAGTGCAAATAGCATTGAGTACTTTGTAAATACCACATTTAACTACCCGACCATGGCTGAAGCGTACCGGGTCGCAGCGATTAATGGTCTGAATCGTATTTTTTAATATATCAGCTCAGAAGGGAGCGGATCAGCAAGTACAAAAAAACCGGGCTTGGCCCGGTTTCTTCAACAATTCAACAAGTTACTTGCGATTAGCGGCTAACAGGTCTGGATTTTCCAACGCATCTCTGTGCGCCACAACTTCTATCAGGTATTTTTCCGGATAGAATTTAATGGTCGCCATCGCGTTCTCACTCTGTACCTGAGAGCTTTGGTAGATGGTCTGCTGTACATCACGGTACTGAATGTTCTGACTTATCTTAGATTGTACGCAGTCACTATTGACCGTCAGAGTATCGGCAGCCATACAGTCGAATAGCTTACTGGATTCATCGGCAGCCTGCGCAAGGCCGCTGGCAGCCAACAACGAAAATAAAATGATAGATTTACGCATTACAGACTCCTACAACAACTCTAACATGAGTGTATATACATTTTTGCAGGATTCCGCCTGCTTTGCAAACATATTTTTATGACAGGAATATGACAACCATTAAAAAAGATCCAGCTTTGCGTGATAAAACCAGCATTGTTATTCAGGAAATTCAGCAATGTCGACTTTGTGAAGCCAATTTACCTTTGGGGGCGAATCCCGTGGTACGCGGAAAGCAAGGCGCCAGGCTAATGATTATCGGGCAGGCACCCGGTACTAAAGTGCATCACAGCTCTATTCCCTGGAATGATGCTTCTGGTGACAGGCTGCGGGAGTGGCTGCAGATTTCCAGGGACGTCTTCTATGATCAGGATAAAATAGCCATTATGCCAATGGGATTTTGTTATCCGGGTAAAGGTAACAGCGGCGACCTGCCGCCCAGAAAGGAGTGCGCGCCAACCTGGCATCGCCGCTTACTTGATACCCTACCCAAGCTGCAGCTCACCTTACTTATTGGTCAGTACGCTCAACAATATTATTTGGCCGATAGCAAAAATCTGACAGAAAGAGTGAAAAACTATCAGACCTACCTGCCAGACTACTTTGCACTGCCCCACCCCTCGCCGAGGAACAATATCTGGCTTAAAAAGCATCCCTGGTTTGAAACAACATTGCTGCCTGACTTGCGTCAGCGAGTCAGGTGCATTCTGTCGATGTAAGGAACATGGGCTGATCCTGCACGGCTCTTATGTGCTGAATTTTCTTTAGGCTCTTGCCTGATAGTTATCTAAAAACTCGGTCAGCTCATGGAAAGGCATGGGTTTAGCATACAAAAAGCCCTGCGCTTCGTCGCAACCCAGGCGCAGCATATAACTGGCCTGTTCACGTTTTTCCACGCCCTCGGCGATGGTCTGCAGCCCCAATTTATTGCCCAGGGTAACAATAGTTTCGGCAATAAAGGCACTTTTACCTGCGGTGACTTCATTCACAAAAGAACGGTCCACTTTAAGTCTGTCGAGTGGTAGCTTTTGCAGATAGCTCATTGAAGAGAATCCCGTACCAAAATCGTCAATGGCAATAGTTACACCAAACTCTTTCAAGGCTTTGAGGGAATCGACAACAATCTGGGGTTCATCCATTACCACGCTTTCGGTAATCTCCAGTTCCAAGGATTTTGGATCGATCTTACTTGCAATCAGGCAATCTTTGACCAGTGGAATAAATTGCGGATCACGAAACTGCGGCATAGAAATATTGACCGCCACCCGCAGATGAGGGAAGCCTTTTTCATGCAATAGACTTAACTTGTGACAGGCTTCTTCCAATACCCAGGCACCAATATCAATAATCAGCCCACTGTATTCAGCCAAAGGCACAAACACGGCTGGCGATACATAGCCACCTTCACTGGCAGGCCAACGTAATAAGGCTTCCATTCCCACAATGGACTCGTTTACCAGATCCACCTGCGGCTGATACCATAGCTCCAGCTTGCGCTCTGCAAAATCAGAACGTAGTTGACGAATCATACCTAGTCGCCAAGTGGTTTTCTCTTCCATCTCCGGCGCATAGTACTCATAGTTTGCTGTCAGGCTTTTCTTCGCCCGGTTCAGGGCAATATTGGACTGCTTAAGAATGTTCAAGCCGTTATTGTCTTCATCCAGCAATCTGCACAAGCCAATTGTGACATTGACAGGTAACGTATGATCGCCCGCTTTAAAGGGGGAATTAAACACCTTGGCAATAGTGTCTGGGTTAACTTTGTCGTCACCGCCTATCAAACCAAATACGTCAGCACCGATGCGGCCCATTTTTACATCGGCACCCATGGCGCTATGTAAACGCTCCGCAATGGCAATAAGCAGTAGGTTACCCGCATCCTGCCCCAAGCCATCATTAATATCAGAAAAGTGGTTCACATCTACCAGTGCCGCCACCTGACTATTTAAGTCAAGACTGTTACGCTGCATCTGATCGAGCATATTGATGAACTCATTGCGGTTAGGCAATTTGGTCAGCATATCGCGGAAAGCAGCATTACGCAGTTGATGGAATAAATTGACGTTTTCATAACCCACAGAAATGCTGGACATAAACACTTCCAGCAATTGCCGATGCAGCACATTAATGGCAAAGCCTACCTGTACGTATACCGCCGCTTCGTAGCCACTGCTGTTCATATATAAAACAGAGAAGTCTTTCTCGTAGATATGGTCTTTTTGCTTCAGGCATCTCGCCACTTGTTCAATTATTTTGTCATCATGAATACTGTCCAGCTTCTCATTGATGTAGCTGGCAAAAGGACCCGCCGCCCCCAATACATAAACACTGTCGTCATCCTTATCCAATACTGAACCCGCTCTGGCACATACCACGCCCCCGGCATCCAGACCAATAAGTGAACTGATTTGCGTCACCACCCCTTCGCAAAAGCCTTTGATGGAATGTTCTTCGAGTAAATTAGCGGCAGATGAAATGATCTTTTCCAGGCCAACCCGGCTTTGATTAATGGTCAGAATTTGTTGATAGGAACGGAGTGAAGCAATAATGGTAGTAACAAGTTTACTGCGGGTAAGTTCGGTTTTAGTCTTGTAGTCATTAATGTCATATTCTTTTATGACACTCTCTTCTGGTGCATAACCAGGCTGACCAGTACGCAGAATAATCCGTGGCTCATTGAGCTGCAACTCTTCGCGCATACGCCTGGCCACTTGTAAACCTGCATCGTCACTTTCCATCACCACATCCAACAGGACGATAGCAATATCACTGCCATGTTCACTCAACACATTCAGCGCCTGCTCACCAGAATAGGCGTGCATAAATCGCAGGCGACGCCCATTCAGGGCTAAATCGGCCAGCGCCAGTCGGGTTACCGAGTGGATCTCTTCATCATCGTCAACAATCAGGACATTCCAAGCCTCACTTGATTCTTGCTCTTCTACCTGACTTTCATCTTCTTCCAGAAAAATCAGCTCATCATTGTCGTAATTTGTTGGACTCATCTGCCTATCCGTCACCTGTGCCGAATCAATGGGCCTACTTTTCCACTCTTGATTAACAATATCCTAATATTCATGAAAGAGAAACTTAATCCTCCAGCCTGACCAGACTGCAAAATGTGTGGGAGTGACGACACTTTAGCAATAAACTGTACAACGGCCACCGGCACAAAGCTGGTCAAGCATCTATCTAAGGCCTATGATGGCATGCATGATAGCGTTGCCAGATCTATGCAGATTCTGAAGATGAGTAAAATAGACAGCCTTAGTCACTCACCACAAGTGACCCGCATCAGGCCTGCTTCAGTTCCCAGTCAGACCGTCACGGCGCCTGCCAAGGCCGACACCAATACCTCTGTGCAGGCTTTAAAAGATCGCATGCGCCATTGGTTTGCTCAGGCAGGTATTAGCCCTGCCAGATCGGGCGGAGTGGATTTGGATGCCAGTAAGAAATTGCAGCGCCGCAAGGCAATGCAGGCACAGCGCCAACTGCATAATCTTGAAAAAATTCTTGAACAGGCCATGGACTTTTCCCCCGCTCAGGGAAGCGAAGAGAACTTAGACCCCGACTGGTTTTTCAGCTTTATTAATATGGCAGAAAATGTGCACTCCCCTGCCATGCAGGAGCTTTGGGCGAAGATATTTGCCACCGAGATTAGTCAGCCAGGATCATTCTCATTACGCAGTTTGGCAATACTTCAGCAATTGACTCAACGGGACGCAAAAATGTTCTCGCTGGCGGTCAGTCTGTCCAGTCGGCGACGCGGAGACTATAGTCCACGTATCCTTTACGGTTACTATCAAAAACCCAGCCTGTTTTCCATATTGTCCCTGGCCAGAGGGGCACAACTGAATCTGGCGCAGTTTGGCCTGACCTACCCGGATCTGCTTGGGTTAATGGACCTGGGGCTTATCTATAGCAGTGAAATAGAGTCCGGTGAGTTGAATACCGGTACGCGTAGTGAGTGGCGGGTAGCGGGAGAGCCATTGCATCTGGCGCCCCGACACAGAGGAACCCTGCTGAATTACTATAAGTTTACTGCAGCAGGTGCCGAGCTTTCCCGGCTGGTACCGGTAAAGCCCCAGGCCCCTTATTTACAGTCATTGAAACAGTTACTCAGCAAAGCGTTTGAGTTGCACTGATTAAATACCATCACCAAACTCGTGCAGGCCACATTCACGTTTAAGGCCAAAAAAGCGGGTTTCTTCTTCGGTCATACCGGCTTCCAGTGGCCTGGAGGTATGCCAGTCACCGACTGATACATAGCCCTGTTCCCACAGCGGATGATAAGGCAAACCATGCTCCTGCAGGTAATAATGTACGTCCTTGTTACTCCAATCCAGGATTGGAAACACTTTGAATCGGCCACCGGTCAGTTGCAGATATGGCAGTTTTTCACGACTGCTGGACTGACTGCGGCGTAGGCCCGAAAACCAAGTGCCCACGTTCAGTTCCCGCAAAGCCCGCTGCATGGGCTCAACCTTATTCATCTTGTTGTAGGCTTCGATACCAGGCAAACCCTGCTCCCAAAGCTGGCCAAACTTGCGTTCCTGCCAGGCTGGCGACATCTCAGCACTATAGACCTTAAGATTCAAATCCAGGGTCTGGGTCAGCTCATCAATGAAGTCATAGGTTTCCGGAAACAAATAGCCGGTATCGGTTAAAACCACCGGAATACCGGGCTTGGCTTGGTTGACAAGATGCAACATCACTGCGGCCTGTATGCCGAAGCTGGAAGACAATACCGCCTGCTCCGGCAAATTTTCCAGTGCCCACTGTGATCTTTGCTGCGCGCTCATGCTTTCCAGCATGATATTGATATCAGCCAGTTCTTCCTGACTGATATTGGTGCTCAACCTGCTGTTAATATTCACTGCAGCATCAGTCATAAAAATCCTTAGCGGAATTCACCACGGGTTTGATGACATCATTACGGATCAGAAAATCACCAAAGCCTTCGTCAGCCAGTCTGAGCTTGGCCCATTGGCCAATCAGCGCATCCAGTTCCTGCATAATTTCCTGCTCACCGATGTTTTCCCTGTACATCCTGGGTATACGGGTGCCATTACGATCGCCACCCAGGTGCAGGTTATATTTACCCGGCCCTTTACCTACCAAACCAACTTCGGCCAGCATGGCGCGGCCACAACCATTTGGACAGCCGGTGACACGGAAAATAATATGCTCTTCGGCCATACCATGTTTGGCCATGATCTGCTCTAACTCGGTTACCGCATCCGGCAGGTAACGTTCCGCCTCGGCCATGGCCAGTGGGCAAGTTGGTAATGACACACAGGCCATAGAGTTTTGTCTTTGCGCCGTCACATCGGGTTGGATCAGGCCATGCTGTATAGCGATTTCTTCGATCTTGGCTTTGTGCTCAGCCGCCACCCCCGCAACAATCAGGTTCTGATTAGCGGTCAGACGAAAATCCCCCTGATGTATTTTGGCAATCTCGGCACAGCCGGTTTTCAGTGGCTTGCCTGGATAATCCAGAATCCGACCATTCTCAATAAACAAGGTCAGGTGGTGCTTGCCGTCCACACCTTCAACCCAACCGAAACGGTCACCACGGCCAGTAAATTCATAGGCCCGACTTGGCGCAAAGGTGACCTCAGCACGTTTTTCCACCTCGGCTTTAAAGGTGTCCACCCCTACCCGTTCCAAGGTATATTTGGTCTTGGCATTCTTACGGTTGCTGCGGTTACCCCAGTCACGCTGAGTGCTGACCACGGCTTCCGCTACCGCCAGGGTTTTATCCAGAGGAATAAAGCCAAAATCATCGGCTTTGCGTGGATAGGTGGTTTTGTCGCCATGAGTCATGGCCAGACCGCCCCCCACCAGAACGTTAAAGCCCACCAGCTTGCCACCTTCGGCAATGGCAACAAAGTTCAGATCATTGGCATGCACATCCACGTCGTTCTGCGGCGGTATCACCACGGTGGTTTTGAACTTACGAGGTAAGTACGTACTACCTAGAATGGGCTCAACGTCGGTAGTTTCCAGCTTTTCTTCATCCATCCAGATTTCCGCATAGGCGCGGGTTTTAGGTAACAGATGTTCACTGATTTTCACCGCCCACTCATAGGCCTGCTGGTGCACTTCAGACTCCACCGGGTTGGAAGTACAAAGCACGTTGCGGTTGACATCACCCGCCGTGGCAATGGAGTCCAGCCCAATACTATTAAGCATCTGATGCATAGGCTTAATATTAGGTTTTAACACCCCATGAAACTGGAAGGTTTGGCGGGTGGTCAGTCGGATGCTGCCATACAAAGTATGCTGCTCGGCAAACTCATCAATCGCCAGCCACTGTTTGGGCGTGATAATCCCCCCGGGCAAACGGCAACGCAACATCACATTGTGCAGTGGCTCCAGCTTCTGTTTGGCACGCTCGGCACGAATATCCCGGTCATCCTGCTGATACATGCCGTGAAAACGAATCAACTGGAAATTGTCAGCCGTAAAGCCGCCGGTTAAGTCGTCTTGCAAATCCTGCGCAATAGTACCGCGCAGGAAATTACTTTCCCGCTTGAGCCGCTCGTTGTCGGAAAGCTTTTGTTCCTGATTGTCACTCATTAGTACACATCTCTCTGGTAGCGCTTGGATTTGCGCAGGTCATTCAAATATTCTTCTGCCTGTTCGGCTGTTTTGCCGCCATGTTCGCTGATAATAGTCAGCAATGCGTTATGCACATCTTTAGCCATATGATTGGCGTCACCACAAACATAGAAGTGCGCACCTTGCTGCAGCCACTCAAAGACTTCTTTACCCTGCTCCAGCAAGCGATGCTGAACATAAATTTTGTCCGCTTGATCACGGGAAAAGGCCAGACTGATTTTGTTGAGCAAGCCCTCTTTGACCCAGCGCTGCCATTCCACCTGATACAGAAAGTCCTGAGTAAAATTGGGGTTACCGAAGAACAGCCAGTTATTTCCTTGTGCTTCCTGAGCTTCACGCTCCTGCATAAAAGCACGGAACGGTGCAATGCCGGTACCCGGCCCCACCATAATCACTGGTGTATTGGTATCGGCGGGCAGTTTGAAGTTGTCGTTGGATTCAACAAAAATCCGGACTTGCTGACCTTCTTCCACCCTGCCGGCCAGAAAACCTGATGCGCCGCCCTGACGCAGTTGGCCATCCTTTTGATATTCCACCAACGCCACCGTCAGATGCACTTCATCTTCCACTTCAGATTGGCTTGAAGCGATAGAATAAAGTCTTGGCGTCATTGCTCTTAACAAGGACGCAAGTTGTTCTTCACTGACTTTGCCCGGATAGGCTTTCACAATATCCACAATCTGGTGGCTGGCGAGATAATCACGCAACGCACCTTTGTCTTCGCTCAGTTGCAACAGCTGAGCATTGTGGGTTAATTCAGCATAGCCTTTAGCAAAAGAGGGGTAACTCTGGGTAAGCTCAAATTTCTCCAGTAATGCCTTACGCAGCGGCAAACGCTCATCGCCCACAGAGACTTCCGCATCACCATTGAGTTCAAGCAGACCCAACAGTTCGTCCACCAGCGCAGGATCATTGGTAAACCATACGCCCAACGCATCACCAGGTTGATACTGAAGTCCTGAATCTTCGAGTGAAATCTCGATATGGCGAATGTCTTTTACCGAATCACGACCGGTAATTTTTTGTGCGGCCAGCAACTCAGCGGCAAAGGGATTTTTCTTACTGTAATGGCTTGCCTGAGCAACGGCCAGATTGACACCAGGCATGGCCACAACTTGTCCCTGCCCAGCAGATGCCAGCTCCTCTTTCAGCAACTCGGTCACCCGGTTGGTCCAGCTGGATACATCGGCATCATAGTCCACATCACAATCAACCCGCTCGGCCAGCCGGCTAGCACCAAGAGCAGCCAGACGCTGATCAAAATCCTTGGCAGTCTGACAGAAGAACTCATAGCTGCTGTCACCCAGTCCCAATACGGCGTATTTCAGTTGCGGCAGCTTGGGCGCCTTTTTACTGGCCAGGAATTCATGCAACTCGGCAGCATCATCCGGCGCTTCTCCCTCACCATGGGTACTGACCACGATAACCAGATGCGTTTCATCTTTAAGTCGCTTGCTTTTGTAGTCCGCCATATTCAGCAGCTCAACCGTCAACCCAGCCGCCTCAGCCATCGCCTTATACTCGCTAGCGACTCCTTTAGCATTGCCGGTTTGCGAGCCGTATAGAATCGTCAGTTTGGCAGAGGTTACCGCTTGGGCGGCAGGTGCAGCCAGCGGCTGCTGAGCCTGAGCAAGGCCTGCCAAATAACCACTCACCCAGGTAAGCTGAGCACCACTTAACGGCGCGATAGCCTGATGCAGCGCAGACCACTGTGCATCGCTGAGTAAAGAAACAGGCAAGTGTGCCTGGGAGTTCGATGAAGACATAAATAATGCTAACCCTATTGCAATTGTGTGTAGGGTAGCGAGGTGTGAGACGAACAGGAAAGAATTAAATCAAATTCTTTATTACTGAAAGTGCTAATTTTAGATTTATCTATAAAAAATGATTAGGTTGGGATGCAGGGAGAGTTGCCTTTGCAGGTCAACTCAACCCCGCACAACACTCAGAAATGCAACTCAACCCCAGCAAAAGGACCTTTAAAATCCAGGTCGGTATAAACGTCGTCCATGTCATCCAACTCCAGCATAAACGCGCGATAGCCCAGCTGCAGCGTAAGATCTATCGCCAGGTTATCTAACAGACTGTAGGTCAGTGCGGCTTGATAGTCGTACACCTTACTGTCGTCTATGGCCAGAAAGTTACCCTGGGCTTGAAAACCGAAGCCAGTTAGTGGCATACCAATTTCCACCTTGCCATATAGCAGGGGAACGATACCCGAGAACGACTGCGCGGCATTTAAACCAGTGCTGCTGGCCGTCAACCGGCCATCTACATCACGGCCCGTCAAGCCAAGATCCAGACTGACCAGATCATTGTCGAATACTTCGTAGTAGAAGGTATAATCGGTGCTGTCCATATCCAGTCCGGACATAACCTGGGTACCAGCACTGAAGTTCTGTCCACCAAACTGAAAACTGGAAGCCAGAGTAGTACTGCCATCAGTATCCAGGCTTTGGCGTGCAATTCTGATATTCGGGATCAGAGGAATCGGATGCTCCAGCGCAATATGGAAGGAGGACACAGTTTCATCCGAGAAGTTGAAATCTGTCACATCTGCATTACTGGCAAAGCCGCCCTGGCTGTCAGCACGCCAGCCCTGAGCACCTACATACAACCCAAGCAGGGTGTCGGCCTGGGCCGGCAGTGCAAGAGAAAACAGGGTGAACGGCAATAATTTCTTTAGCATTAATTATCCTTGGCTAAGTAGTTCATTTAAATCAATCAGGGCCGCATCAGCCCGGGAAATATAGTTGGCCATGACGAGAGAATGGTTAGCCACCAGCCCAAAGCCACTGCCATTTAAGATCATGGGACTCCAGACGGTTTGTTGTGTGGCTTCCAGTTCACGAATAATTTGTTGCAGACTGACCGTGGCGTTTTTCTTTTCCAGCACATCAGCAAAGTCCACTTCCACCGCTTTGAGGAAATGCAGCAATGCCCAGCTAGCCCCACGTGCTTCGTAAAATACGTCGTCCAGCTTCCACCAACTGGTTTTCAGGTATTGAGAGCTTCTTGACGGTGTGGATTGTTTGGCATTGGGATCGCCCGCTAAATCCGTGTTCAATCTTTCCTGGCCAACGCTGGCACTAAGCTTCTGGGATAGGCTGCCCAAACGCTTTTCCGCCTGTTTCAGCCAATCGCGAAGGTTATCTGCTCTGGCATAAAATTGCGCACCATCATCGGCAGGACTGGACAGTTTATTCAGGTAACGCTCCAGAGCTTCTATCCCCTCGCCGTATTCAGACTCTGCCGGAGGTAGCAACCAATTACGGCTGTCGGTGTTGAACTTGGGTTGTGCAACCAGTAAATCCGGATTTTCCATAGACTGAGACTGAGAGCGACTCAGGTCTTTACGCATGGCCAGACTTAAATCGCGGATCATTTCCAGTACGCCATATTCCCAGGCTGGCATATTGTCCATTAACACGGAAGGTGGCATCACATCATTTGACAGGTAGCCGCCAGGCTTTTCCAGTAAAGTGCGACTAACACGGATCAGGGTCGCGGTGGTGACATACCCCGGCACCAATTCCCGGCCCTGCTGCTGTGCATGGTTTTGAGCATTGGCTTTAACATCAAAGGTATCAGGCTCACTGCTCCAATAAACCGCGACAATATAGAAAAACAGTATCAGCAGAAATAGGGCAAGCAGTATACGTTTTGTACTTAGGTACTGTGACATGGAGGCTCCAGATATACCTTAATTAGTGATGATGGTGGGAATGATCTTCAACTTTTACAGCACTGCCAACGACCGCATCAACCTGCAACTCTTCACCATCGGCAAACAACAAAGTCAGAGGCACCCTTTGGCCATCCTGTAATGGAGACTTTAGACCAAACAGCATTAAATGCAGCCCTCCAGGTTGAAACGCCACCTGTTCACCGGCCGGAACGACCACGCGCTGCTGCTGTGTCATTTTCATCATACCGTCCACCATCTGGTGATCATGCAGTTCAGCTTTCTGTACTAATGAGCAGCGGGCCCCCACCAGAATGCGGTCATGTTGGCCATGATTAACTAAGGTAAAGTATCCGGCAGTATTCGGCACACCCGGAGGCAACAACCTGATGGTGGCGTTATCTACCTGCAGTTGTGCGGTAACAAAAGTAGAAGTGCTCAAAAGTAAGGCTAAAAGCAAGTAACGCATACTGAAACTCCTGTTTGAGCTATGAACATTGTCATCCTAAGGGAATTATTCAGTAAATCAGTCTCCTTGCCAATGGTCTATGTGTGACAGTGCGTTACTGGGGTTGACTGGCTTTGCCATCCCGGACCAGCCAAACCACCACCAAAATACCCAATAATGCAGGCCATAGCGCCCCCAATCCGGCAATCAATAGCGCACCAAACACACAGATAAAAACAAACGCCAGGACCCCAAACAAACTGACCGCCAACATCAGCCCCAGCAGTATAAAGCCTATAGCCAGAAGAACTCCGCCCACCAGCGTGATTGCAGGCGACAGTAGATCATCGTCCAGGTACAGATGCACACTGCCCCAGGAGTCTGCAACCGTGCCCAGGCAATACACCAGCAATGTGGCAATTAATATAGCGATAATAAAGTTCTTGAACATGACAAGACTCCTTACCTTGAAGGTAGCACCATCGCGGCAACGACATAGGCAATCAGCATCGCGACAGGGAAATGAAAGAAGATCACCAGGGCCGCCAGGCGGATCATCCAGGGTTGCGTGTTCCAATGCTGTGCTAAGCCAGCACAGACACCTGACAGCTTGGCGCGGATCTTATCTTTACGGATACGTTGATCGTCATACAGTGTTCTCATGATTTTCTCCTCAAACCTGGAATTGTTGTGGGAGGGCACGCTGGCCCTCCTTTACGCCACTTTCTTCTGCACTTTTTGCTTTAACTCTTCCAACTCGGCCTGCATTTTTTCGTCAGCTTCAAGCTCAGCAAACTGGGCATGCAAACCGTTTTGTGCCGCCGTGATGTCGTAAGCTTCCAGTTGGGCTTCCAACTGCTCGACACGATATTCGTAATGATCAAAACGCTGCATTACCTGTTCAACTTTCTGACTGTCGTTGCTGACTTTGACTTTTAGTCTGGCGGCAACGGATTCTTCCCGCATCATCAGCGCTTTCTGTTTAGTTCTGGCCTCAGACAGTTTTTCCTGCAGACGGGCGCTGTCTTGTTGCAGTTGCTGTAGGGCGTCTTCCGCCTGTTGCATTTCTGCGTCCAGTCCAGCAATTTGCTGTTCCAGCTTATGCTTTTCGCTTAATGCCAATTTGGCCAGATCTTCACGTTCCTTAGTCAGGGCCAGTTCCGCTTTGCTCTGCCATTCAGAGATTTGCTGATTCAAACGGTTAATCTTACGTTGCAACTCTTTCTTGGCGGCCAGGTTACGTGCGGCAATGGCTCTCAGTTCTACCAAGGTTTCTTCCATTTCCTGCACAATAAGACGAATGACCTTTTTAGGGTCTTCGGCTTTATCCAGCAGAGCATTCAGATTGGCTTGTACTATGTCGTTCATTCTTGAAAAGACACCCATTTCAGGTTCCTCCACGCTTGTTGCCCATAATCAATGGGGGATTATCGAATTGTTCAAAATAGCTATTACAAGGCTTGTGCCAACTTCAAGAAAACGCCTAACAGACTGTTTTAAATGAATTATTTCTCTCATGAATAGCGTCGTGTTAGGTTTTCGAAATCTCGCAATTACACAATTTGGTCAAATTGACCACCGATATGGCATAACTAACCAACGCGGAGATAGGGATAGACATTCACGTTCAACGTTAAAGCACCAGAATCCTCAAAACGGAGGGCTGATGACAGACCCCTAAAAGGACTGAAAAGACTGAAAAGACTGAAAAGACTGAAAAGACTGAAAAGACTGAAAAGACTGAAAAGACTGAAAAGACTGAAAAGCAGGCTAGATTGAGTTGACGTGGGTGCAAATAAAAAAGACGGTCGTACTACTTTAGCGACCGTCTTGGGGGGAAAAGCTCGGGGCTTTAATTAACTTGCGTTCAACAGCATTAAAAACCAGCGCCCCGACCAAGAATGTGATGAGTGGTAGCAGTAATAAGCTGAGTAAATGAGTCTGATCCAACATCATTATTCGGCCTGCTTGTTTTTGTCCTGCTCCACTTTCTGGCTGCGTTCAACCAATTGTACTGACTCAGCAACATCGTTTTCCTGAATCAGGTTATTTAACGCGTGGCTCACGGCTTCATTAAGGTTGCTATGCATTTCCTGGCTGGCTGTGCTCATGGCCGTGCTCAGCATATGAGAGACAAACTCCTGAAACGACACATCTGTGGTTTGTGCACTGGCTCCCATAGAGGCAGTCATAAGCAGAGCAGCGGCGGTCAATTTTACTTTGTTAAACATAATATTCTCCGGGTTGGTTCAAGTACTAAGTCGCATTAACTGACAGAATAGTTGTAGCGAGACTTGTGCCAACTCGGAAAAAACACTTAACACATTGAAAAATAATGAATTAAAAGAAAAACACGGTTCGAACATCAGTAGCAAGAAGAACGACTAGCACATTGTTTGGTCAAAGACGCAAAAGTATCGTCAAATTAGCCAACCTCAGTATGTCTCGACTTTTCGAGACTCTCTTGCCGACAAGCCAGTGCTTGCAGTAACAACTGCCCATCAACAGCCTGGCTACCATTTTCACTCAGAAAACGCCGCCAAATACGTCCACCTGGTTGTCCTTGAAATAAACCCAGCATATGTCTGGCAATATGCCAGACTCTAGCTCCTTTGCTTACCTGTTCATTGACATAGGGAACCATGGCCCGGACGATATCTTCACGACTGAGAATGTCATGCTGGTCGGCAAAAAGTAGACGATCTGATTCAGCAAACATATAGGGGTTAGCATAGGCCTCGCGACCAATCATCACACCATCCAGATACTGCAGATGTAACTGAGCATCAAGCAGGGTTTTGATTCCACCGTTAATACTCAGATGCAGATGCGGAAAATGTTGTTTAAGCAGATGTACCCTGTCATACATCAACGGTGGAATCTCACGGTTTTCTTTGGGACTCAGCCCCTGCAACCAGGCCTTTCTGGCATGAATAATAAAGGTATCACAGCCTGCATCCGCCACCCGCCTGATAAAATCATCCAGGTGGGTATACTCGTCCATATCGTCAATGCCGATGCGACATTTTACTGTGACAGGGATATCAATGGCCTTTTGCATGGCAGTAACACAGGCAGCAACGGTGTCAGGTTCGGCCATCAGACAAGCGCCAAAGCGACCATTTTGCACACGATCAGACGGGCAACCAACATTGATGTTTACTTCATCGTAGCCACGTTGTTCAGCACGTCGGGCACATTCCGCCATATCAGCAGGGTCAGACCCTCCCAATTGTAAAGCTACGGGGTGTTCTTCTTGATTAAACCCAAGGTAGTCACCTTTACCGAACAAAATGGCACCGGTTGTCACCATCTCGGTATACAACAAAGTATGACGGGTGATCTTGCGCATAAAGTAGCGGTAGTGCCGGTCTGTCCAGTCGAGCATGGGCGCGATGGACAAGGCGCGATTAAACCTGATAGCGTCTTTACTGACTTGGCAAGGAACTGAATTTTGTATCATTTACGTCGGCTAACCATCTTCACCACAAAGCAGAACGAATATTGTATCAGTTTTTGCGTTGCCGGGCAGGCAGACACGACATGTGGAATATCCCTTATGTTATAGCCTTTTAACCCAAGTTTACTGTGCTACACTAGCGCCAGTGTGCTTACCTGATGTGAACATATGAATCACCAGAAACTAGTTGAAAAAGCCAGACGATATTGTGAAGGTAAGGGTGCCCGTTTTACCTTGTTAAGGGAGAAGGTTTACGGCCTGTTGCTGCAAAAGCAAGGCGCAACAGGTGCTTATGAGCTGCTTGACGAGCTGAAGGAAACAGAAAGCTCAGCGAAGCCAGCTACGGTATATCGTACCCTGGATTTCTTGCTTGAGTTTGGTTTGGTACACAGACTGGAGTCCAACAACGCTTTTGTTGCCTGCCATCATTTTGGTTGCAACCATCCGGTACAGTTTCTGATCTGCGACACTTGTGGCGAAGTTCAGGAAATTCAGTCTGAAGGTCTGAAAGAAACTCTGGATAATCAGGCTAAGGCCTATGGCTTTAAAGTGGAATCTCAGACCATTGAAGCACACGGCACTTGTGCCAGTTGCCAAAATTGATAGAAATAGACAGAAATAACAAACTGTTAAGTTAAGGTTTAACTAGACTTAGGCTGGCCCCTTAGCCATAGTTAAATAACCAGACGTCGACGAACAGGCCGTTGGCGCAGTGAAAGTAAGAAATGCCTGGCCCAGGCAGGGTCTATAGACAAGGTTAGATATCAACCATGAATGTTGAATTTATAAATCCATTTATCTCTTCTTTAGTTAATGTGCTGGACACCATGGCGCAAACAAAACTGCAGCCAGGTAAGCCAAAGAAAAAAGGCGATGAATTGGCTATCGGCGATGTATCAGGCCTGATTGGAATGGTCGGCCCACAAGTCAAAGGGTCTTTTTCTATTTCCTTCGATGAATCATTGGCGTTGGAAATTATGCAGCGCATGTTGGGCGAAAAGCCGCCCAAAATAAATCCTGAAGTCACCGACATGGTAGGTGAAATAACCAATATGGTCACAGGTGGTGCCAAGCTCGAGCTATCCAGCAAAGGCTTTGACTTTGATATGGCCACGCCAATTGTAGTATCAGGTAAACAGCACACCATTACCCACAAGGTTGATGGCCCTAAAATTATTTTGCCTTTTACCAGCGATGCCGGAAACGCTCATCTGGAGATCTGCTTCGACAAGCTATGAGCCAATGGCATCAACAAAACATTAAGTTGCGGCCCAAACCTCGTGGCTTTCACCTTGTGACATCTGAAGTATTGGAACAACTAACCATTGTGCGGCATTGCCAGATTGGGTTGCTGCATCTGTTTATTCAGCACACCAGTGCATCGCTGACTGTTAATGAAAATGCCGACCCTACTGTCAGAGATGACTTCGAACGCCACTTCAATCAGATGGTGCCAGAGAATGCCCCTTACTATGAGCACACATACGAAGGTGCAGACGATATGCCTGCCCATCTTAAAGCCAGTATATTGGGAACCTCGTTGAGTTTACCTATTAGCAATGGCAGGCTGGCATTAGGTACCTGGCAGGGTATTTATTTGTGTGAACATCGTAATCAGGGTGGCAGCAGAAGGTTACTGGCCACCATACAGGGCCAGTTCCAGGCATAGAAAGCCATTTCCCAAGCCCCGCTCCCTTGATACAATATACGCAGCAGCCGTTAGAGCTCGCCCATCAAAAAATCCCGCCCCCAGCAGTATCGTGGGGCAAGTTGCCAAAGCAGCATGGCAATTTACCTTCAGGAATAATTAGTAACTGCTGAATTATTGATTACGCTTGTTACAGCGTACTTATCATTAAGGGACCTTTATGAAAAACAAAACCTTAGCTTCTGCACTTGTTCTTAGCTTGATTCCTGCCCTGGCTTTGGCTGATACGCCATCCGAATATGAAGGCTGGGTTGCCGGCTTTGGTGAATATTACAACGCCGACAGTGACAAGCCTCTACCAATGGGAGGACTTGATGATGGCACTGGCTTTGGTGCCGAACTTGGCTTTAGATTCACGCCCAAGTGGGGAGCCAGAATCGAATGGTCCCATCTGAATCTGGATTCGAAGTCTGGATTGGCGGACGAATCAGGCGACAGAGTGGGTATCGATGGGTTGTACTTCTTAGACCAAAAGCAAACCTACCTGTTTGGTGGTTTTAAGCATCAGAACCTGGAAGACAACTACCGGATGATGAACTTAGGTGTGGGTCGTCACTGGGATCTGACTGAAAAGTGGAAGTTGGTTACTGAAGCTGCCGCCTATTATGACTTTGGTCAGGATTTTACTGACTATGGCCTTAAATTGGGCCTGGCTTATACTTTTGGGCATAAATCCAAACCGATGCCAGTGTCTGAACCTGAACCACAACCTTTGGCGCCGGTCACTCAAGCACCCAAAGATTCAGATATGGACGGCGTATACGACGATAAAGACCGGTGCCCCAATACGCCAAGAATGGACAAAGTGGATAGCAACGGTTGCAGTATTTTTATGGAAGAAAAAGTGGAAACCAAACTGGATATCCTGTTTGCCAACAACAGTTATGAAGTAGGCAATCCAGATGCTGCCCAAATAGTTGAATTTGCTGAGTTTATGCGCCGCTTCCCCAACACTCAGGCCGTTATTGAAGGTCATACTTCCACACCAGGCAAAGATGACTACAACCAGACCTTGTCTGAAAATCGGGCCAAGGCTGTGCGCCGCTTGTTGATTGACCGCTACGGTATAGACGCAGGCCGTTTACAGGCTGTAGGTTATGGAGAGAGCCGCCCGCTGGATTCGGCTAATACAGCAGAAGCGCATAAGCGTAACCGCCGCATCCATGCCACTGTCAGTGCCATGGAAAAGGTTAAAGTGACCAAGTAATTCAAAATAGTCAGGGCGCCTATGGCGCCCTTTTTAATGATATCGCGACCAATCAATACTCGTCGGCGATTTCCGGGCCGGCGTAATTGTCGAAGCGGGAAAACTGCCCCTGAAAGGTCAAACGGCAGGTTCCAATCGGACCATTCCGCTGCTTACCTATAATGATCTCAGCAATACCTTTGTACTCGCTGTTCTCGTGATAGACCTCGTCACGATAGATAAACATAATCAAGTCGGCGTCCTGCTCAATAGAGCCGGATTCCCGTAAGTCAGAGTTAACCGGGCGTTTGTCAGCCCGCTGTTCCAGACTTCGGTTTAACTGAGAGAGCGCCACCACCGGCACCTGCAGTTCTTTGGCCAGGGCTTTTAACGACCGGGAGATCTCGGCAATCTCCAGGGTCCGGTTATCACTTAAAGAAGGCACCTGCATTAATTGCAAATAATCCACCATAATCAAGGCCAGACCACCGCGCTCACGCGCCAGTTTGCGCGCCCGTGTGCGCACTTCCATTGGCGTCAGACCGGATGAGTCATCCACAAACAGATTATCTTTATCCTTAAGCATGGCCATGGTATTTGAGATTCTGGCCCAATCTTCGTCATCCAGTTGTGCAGTCCGGATACGGGTCTGGTCAACCCGGCTCAGCGAGGCCAGCATCCTCATCATAATTTGTTCGGCCGGCATTTCCAGGCTGAATACCAGTACAGGTTTTTCTTCCAGCAGCATGGCATTTTCGCACAGGTTCATGGCGAAGGTGGTTTTTCCCATTGAGGGACGCGCCGCTACGATTATCAGGTCGGATGGTTGCAAGCCACTGGTTTTTTTATCCAAATCCTTATAGCCCGTCGATACCCCGGTAACTTCCTTGTTGTTCTTAATCAGCGCTTCAAGCCGGTCAATGGTATGACTTAAGATAGTCTCTACGTTTTGCGGGCCTTCATTATTGCCGGAACGCTTTTCGGCAATCTCAAACACCTTGCTTTCCGCCAGGTCCAGCACATCGCCACTGCTGCGACCTTCCGGGTTGTACCCCGTGTCGGCAATTTCATGCGCGACTCCGATAAGCTCGCGCAGGACTGCCCTTTCCTTGATAATTTGTGCATAGGCCACCACGTTTGCTGCACTGGGAGTGTTTTTTGCCAATTCACCCAGGTATGCAAAACCGCCCACGCCCTCCAGCTCATCCTGCTGCTCCAGTACATCGGATACGGTGATCAAATCCACCGGCTGACTGTCACCTAAGAGTTTAAGAATGGTTTTATATATGGTTTGATGGGCACGATTATAAAAATCCTGCTCAATCAGAATTTCGGCTACTTTGTCCCAGCAATCCGGTGCAATAAGCATGCTGCCGATAACAGACTGTTCAGCCTCAATGGAATGAGGCGGGATTTTCAGTTTTTCGACTTTGCTGTCGCGCTCTTTGTGAGATACAACTTTCACTTATCACCGACCGGGTTAACTACCATAAACGCTATTATGCGCGAAGAGTCAGATGGAATGAAGCCAAAGCACAGCCAATCGCCGCTATTGTATTGAAGTGCCTTGACCTGCCGGGGTTTTATTTCGCAAAAAAAAGCCCCTAAGGGCCTTTTGTTATTGACTATCCAGCGAGATGCGTCCGCTCACTGTTGAAATCCTTACCCTGGCCGAACCATCGCCGGTACGAAACTTCAGCCAACGACTTGGCCCATATTTAGCTTTGTCCATCTTGTCGCTGGTAAGACGATTAACAAAGTGCCCTCCGGCATGACCTTCCAGGTCAAAGCGGGCCGAGACATTGTCCTGAAATGTCAGGTCAACACCGCCACTGACCGTGCTGCCTGTCACTTCACCGCCCTCCAATAGGGTCAGCTTGATGGTGGTATCACCGCTAACAGTTTGCACCGCCAGTCGCTCCACCTTATCTAAACTGAGTTTCACATCTGAGTTTACATTTTCAACTTTTATTCTGGGTGCAGACGTACTGCCATCAATGTCCCCGTTAACGGATTCATAGCGTATTTCATCTCCTTTGGAGTCCTTATCGACAATACGACCATTCACCGTAGAGAGCTTAATGTCGCCTGTTAACTCTGCGCTGTGAATATCACCATTTACTGTCTCAATGCGGATACGCCCAGCCAGTGCATTTACCTTGACTTTGCCATTGACTGACGACAATTCCGTGCCACCCAAAATATTCTCTGCACTCAGGTCGGCATTGACGGTTTCATAATTAACCAGGCTGGCCACCGGCACAAATATCTGTAAGTCGTCGCCGTCGTCATTACTCCAATCATTTCGGCTATTACGTGGCATCTTTACTTTCACGATGATTTCATTGCCGTCCCGTTCGAAAATCAGCTTCTCTGCGCGATCATCCAATTCGCCGGTCACTTTAACCTGATGCTTGTCCCAGCCCTTGATCACGGCTTTGCCGGTAATGTGTTCAATGCTGATACGACCATCTGCCCTGGCATCCAAGCTTAAATCGACTTTCTCACCCGCCAGACAAAGTTGGCTGAGTAATGACAATCCTGCTGCAAATAAAAATTTGTTCATATGTGACATCCTATATTTTCTGCCATGCGGGGGCGTGCACCCGTTCAATTAAATCAATTTGTTGCTGGTAGACCTGCTGCAACATTTTCAGCAGGGCCGGATTATTGGGGTCTTCTTTAAGCGCTTGTTTAATGGCTAGTGCCGCAGCGTCCAGTTCATCCACTTGTTGCTGCCAGTTATCTGTCAGCGCAGGCTGCCCGCTGAACGATGCCAGCAAGGCTTGCTTCTGTTGCTGATGCTGCTGGCTTAACACCTGCGCCAACTGAGCTGAATCGGATATACCAGGTAACTGCGTCAAACCTAACCAGCCCAGCAGACCAACAGTGGCAACGGCCGCCGCCATTCCCCAATAAGGCTTTGCCTTGCTGGAAGTGACAGCAGGTGCCGCCGCCTGACTATTCAATGCATGCTCTATCCCCGGCCACAGGTCGCGCCCGGGCTGGATCTCGTTAGGTAAACTGGCCAGGGCATTCTGCAACTGCTGCTCAAACTCTTTATTACTCATAACCCATCCACTCCGACAATAGCTGTTTGGCACGATGAAACTGCGCTTTGCTTGAGCCCACGGCCATGTCCAGCATCTGTGCAATTTCCTCATGGCGATAACCTTCAATGGCATGTAGAACAAACACCATGCGAGCCCTTTGTGGCAGGCGCCGCACATAACTGTCCAGATCCACCTCGGCTGCCGACGCTTCTGCACTCTCATACATGGCTGCGCTGTCCTCAAGATTGAACATTCTGTGCCACCAGCCGCGCTGTTTGCGCATATATGACACACAGACATTTGAGGTAACAGAATGCAGCCAGGTGCTGAATTTGCTGTCGCCGCGATAGTTGTCCAGTTTGCGCCAAAGCTGAATAAAGACTTCCTGAGTAACGTCCTCAGCCAGAGCTCTGTCAGCGGTCAGCCGATAACATAAGGCGTACACCTGACCAAGATACTGCTGATACAAGGTCTGATAAGCCTGACGATCCCCCTGTTTGACAGCGTCCACCAGGCTGTGCAACCCACGCTCGGCAAATTGTTGCTTTGCTTCGATAAGCTGTCCCTGAGTTTGCAATGCACTACCACCATTATTGTTGTCTTGTTAGAGCGTGTTGACCTTTTATGTCGCAGAGTAAATGACAGAGGTTTAAAGCCCCAGAAAAATATTTTTCCAATAACAAAGTGCAAGGCGCTGCTGACCTTATCTTTCCATTCCGGCAATCAAACTGGTCTTACTGGAAATCCCGCACAGGATAGGGGATGATCCAGGAATTACTCAAAGACTGGCTGCGCCAGTATGCAGGATTGGTTTGATGACATCTAAAAAACGCCCTTTATACATTCCCCACGCCGGCCCTTCCCTGCTGGAAACGCCGCTACTCAATAAAGGCAGCGCCTTCAGTGCTGAAGAACGCAAAGCCTTCAACCTGAACGGCTTGTTGCCACCGCGCTACGAAAGTATCGAAGAGCAGGTCAGCCGCGCTTACATGCAGTATTCCAGCTTTGACACGCCGCTGAACAAGCATATTTATCTGCGCGCCATTCAGGACAACAATGAAACACTGTTTTACCGGCTGCTTGCTGACCATTTGGAAGAAATGATGCCCATCATCTATACCCCAACGGTTGGTGACGCTTGTGAGCAGTTTTCAGATATTTACCGCAGTTCCCGCGGCCTGTTTATTTCCTATGCTGAACGCCAGCATATGGACGATATTCTGCATAATGCCACCAAGCGCAAAGTGAAAGTCATTGTGGTGACCGATGGTGAACGAATTCTTGGTTTAGGCGACCAGGGCATCGGCGGTATGGGTATTCCGATTGGCAAGCTGTCTTTGTACACGGCCTGCGGTGGTATCAGCCCGGCCTATACCTTGCCCGTGATGCTGGATGTAGGCACCAACAACGAAAAATTGCTGGCCGATCCTATGTATATGGGAGCCCGTCATAAGCGTATCAGTCAGGAAGAGTACGACGCTTTTGTTGAGGACTTTATTCGCGCTGTGCAGCGCCGCTGGCCGGATGCCATGATCCAGTTTGAGGATTTCGCTCAGCAAAATGCCATGCCTCTGCTTAATCGCTACCGCAATGAAGTGTGCTGTTTCAACGATGATATTCAGGGCACGGCAGCCGTGACGGTAGGCACGCTGTTGGCCGCTTGTCGCACCAAAGGTGCCAAATTGTCAGAGCAGAAAGTGGTATTTGTTGGCGCTGGCTCAGCCGGTTGCGGGATTGCTGAGCAGGTGATTCAGCAAATGTGTGCCGAAGGCATTTCTGATGCCCAGGCCAGAAGCCAGATCTTTATGATTGATCGCTACGGCCTGCTTACCGATGGCATGCAAGGGTTACGGGATTTCCAACAGGCGTTATGCCAATCCCAAGACAATATCGCTGAGTGGAACTTCAGTGGCGAGTTTGCTTCGCTGCTGGACGTGATGCACTGTGCGAAGCCTGATATTCTCATCGGTGTGTCCGGTCAGGCCGGGCTATTTACCGAGCAAGTTATCCGGGCCATGAAGCAAGGTTGTCAGTTGCCCATTATTTTCCCATTGAGTAATCCATCCAGACAAGTGGAAGCCCGTCCCGAACAGGTTATTGAGTGGACAGATGGCGAAGTCATCATCGCCACTGGCAGTCCGTTCAGTCCTGTGACATACAAAGGTAAAACCTTGCCGATTACCCAGTGCAACAACAGCTATATTTTCCCTGGTATTGGCCTGGGTGTGCTGGCAACCAAAGCACGGCACATTTCTGATGAAATGCTGATGGCCGCCAGTACCACATTGGCCGAAGCTTCGCCACTGGCCAATAAAGGCAAAGGGGCGTTATTACCCCCCTTAACAGAACTAGCTCAGCTTAGTAAAGATATCGCCTTTGCCGTCGGCAAGGTCGCCCAGCAACAAGGCCTGGCACTGGAAATGTCAGATGAAATGTTGCTGAGCAAAATTGAAGCTAACTTCTGGATGCCCACTTACCGACAATATCGCCGCACCAGTATCTAACTAACCACCTGGCCCTGGTGACTCAAGTTAACCAGGGCCGCTAACGCTTCCTCCGCTCGCCCGGCCGGTACAAATAGATGATCATGATAAAACGCCGAGACTGGATTCACTCCCATGTTCAAGCTGGCTAACTCCGCGGTAATGCGGGCCAGAAAACCCACAGCATCCAGAGAAGAATGCACGTTCAAGGTAATCATGCGGCAAGGAAACTCATACGCCAATTCCAATTGCATGGCCTTCTGCTCAGTTAAAATGGCGGTCCAGCCTTCCACTTCCTCGAACAACATTTTTACCCCCACAGGTATGGCCAGGCCTGGGGGGAGAGTAGCAAATACATAACAGGGCGCATGTAGCACCGGTTGCATTGTGTATATTAGTTGCTGCAAATTGGTAATCGCCTGCATAAGCCCCTCCACTAGTGGCTGATTTTCATCAATAGAATACCGCTGGCCAGCAGCAGCAACGCAAGTAATTTAGTGCCGTTCAGACTTTCTCCCAAGCATAAAATACCCACCAGAGAAGCCCCTAGCACGCCGATTCCGGTCCATACGGCATAACCCACACTTAAAGGCAGCGTTCGCAGCGCCATAGCCAAGAGGCCCAGACTGAGAATCATGGCCACAACGGCAATAATTAATGATTTTGGCTCAGACAAGCCTTTGGATTGCTTAAGGGCGACAGCCCAGACTACTTCTAACACACCAGCGGCAAACAGTATCAACCATGCCATCAGAGTTTCCTCCATAATGGCAGGGTCGTCCCTGCATAAGCCTTGCGTGAACATCACAGACAGGGTCGTCCCTGTGAGGCGGGATGGGGATTAAAGCAAAATGTCAGAGATTGTGCAAGACTTGAACAGCCTGCACACTTTTTCAGGGTAGCGTTGACGAAACAATTATGGTCTCAATCAGCCACCGCAATGGGGTGAATCAAATCTGCCTGCGCCCCAACCGTTCCGCTTCATGGTCACAAACCAAATGGCTGATTAGCGGCTTGAGCTGTGTTGCTATTCTAGTGGCACTGGCCTGGAGCCTGGCCGGCGCATGGTTGATCCTGCCTTTTGCAGGCTTGGAAGTGGCATTGCTGGCGGCACTGGCTTTCAAGGTGTGTAAATACACCTATCACCAACAGGTAATCAAGGTATCTGCGCACTGCATTGATGTGCAATGGGGCCAACATTACCCTAAAAGACGCTGGCAATTTCCACGTGAAAACAGCTTAATATTGGTGGAAAAAGCCCGACATTCATTAAGTGGAGACAGGCTGGTATTGTTAGGTAATCAACAGCGTTTACCGATTGGCGAGTACCTTAATCAGGACGACCAACGAAAGCTGCTTTCGGCACTCAGAGACTTGCATGTGCCAATTACATTTCGCGGCCAAAACAGCATTGTTGCCATGCCGTCAGAACCAGAAACAGACAAATAAAAAGCCGCCCAAAGGCGGCTTTCTCATCAGCGCGTTAGCGATTAAGCTTCAGCGATGATAACAACTTTAACCTGAGCAATCACTTCAGAGTGAAGTTGCAGGTCCACCTCGAACTCACCACATTCACGCAGTGTGCCGTGCGGCAGTTTTACTTCAGCTTTGGATACTTCAACACCGGCCGCCGTCAGGGCGTCAGCGATGTCACGAGTACCAACAGAACCGAACAGCTTGCCTTCGTCGCCAGCCGGGGCAGCGATAGTGACTTCAGCCAGTTCAGCCAGTTTGGCGGCACGTGCTTGTGCAGCAGACAATTGCTCAGCAATTTTGGCTTCCAGCTCGGCACGACGCTGCTCGAACTTCTCTACGTTGTCCTTAGTGGCAGGCACAGCCTTACCTTGAGGGAACAGGAAGTTACGGGCAAAACCTGATTTTACGGTGACCTGGTCACCCAAACCGCCCAGGTTGGCGATTTTGTCTAGTAGAATGATTTCCATCTTTGCTACCTCTTAGTTACGCCAACAATTACTTGTGAGAATCAGTGTAAGGCAACAGAGCCAGGAAGCGCGCGCGCTTAATGGCAGTTGACAACTGACGCTGATACTTGGCACTGGTACCGGTAATACGGCTAGGAACGATCTTACCGCTCTCAGTGATGTAGTTTTTCAGCAGGCCAGTGTCTTTAAAATCGATCTGCTGGATGCCTTCTGCCGAGAAGCGGCAGTACTTACGACGTCTGAAAAAACGAGCCATCTTCTAGTCTCCTAATCTGTTATTCCGCGTCAGCTTCTACAGCTGCTCTGTCTTCACGCTTTTCGCGACGCTCTTCTTTAGCCATAGGTGATGGCTCAGTCACAGCGCTCTTAGTACGCATAATCAGATTACGCAGTACGATGTCGTTGAAGCGGAAAGCGGTTTCCAGTTCTTCGATGGCAGCAGCAGATGCTTCAGCATTGATCAGAACATAGTGGGCTTTGTGCAGCTTCTCGATGGGGTAAGCCAGTTGACGACGGCCCCAGTCTTCCAGACGGTGAATCTGTCCACCATCGTTCTTGATGATTCCGGTATAACGCTCGATCATACCTGGAACCTGTTCACTCTGGTCTGGATGGACCATAAAAATGATTTCGTAATGACGCATTGGTGCTCCTTACGGTTGTAGCCTCTTGCAGCTCAGCCAGACTGCTTAAGACAAGGAACTAAAATAGTTGGGCTGATCAAGGGCGCGCATTGTATATAAAGCACACTGTCGACACAAGCTTATTTTGCCCTGAATGCCCGCTATTAGGCCGTTACGCCCTGACAGGGTGACCATCTGAGTCCATCGCCGCTCAGAAACGCTATACAAAGCCGTCAGGTGTCTGATTTGTGGTACGAATTTCAGGGGCTTGGCTATGCTTATCACAAACAGGCAGAGATGTTATCCGATGACAGACACAGCCCATAGTGTTGCCCAGCAGTTATTTGAGTTTATCCAGCAAAGCCGGGATGGCTACGCAATTTACGATGTGGATGATCGGCTGTGCTATTGCAACGGCGTCTTCAAAGAGATGTTCTGCATTGAAGGAGCCTACCAGCACCTGACCTTTGCCGACTTGATACGGCATACCTATGCCATCGGGCGTGGCATCAGGCTGGATACAGATAATATAGAGGTCTGGTTGACCCAGGCCAATGCCAAACGTCGTTCACGGCCGTTTCGACTGTTTGAGGTGGATATGATGGACGGCCGCTGGTTTCTACTCTCGGAGCAGATTCGCCAGGACGGCGCACTGCTGGTACAGGCCAAGGATATTACCAAGCAAAAGGTGATGGAGTCGGAGTTAATACGCTCTGTAGATACCTTACATCAAATGGCTCTGACTGACGCACTGACAGGTATTGCCAACAGGCGCAGCTTTGTCGAGTCGGTGGAGTCAGAGCTGAGCCGCTGTCGGCGGGATACCTCGCTGGTCAGTCAACTGTTACTGGATTTAGACCATTTTAAAAACATTAACGACACATATGGTCACCAGGGCGGCGATGCGGTACTGAAACAAGTCGCCGATACCATTAAGAAGACTTTGCGCCAGTATGATATTTTTGGCCGCATCGGCGGCGAGGAATTTGCCGTATTTCTTGGCAGCACCGATGCACAAACTGCGATGGAAATTGCCCAGCGGCTTTGTCAGGCGGTGGCGGCCAGTACTATTCATCATGGGCAAGCACACATCCGCGTCACCACCTCTATCGGCGTCACCACCCGCGAATGCGACACCAGTTTCGAACAACTTTATCTGGAAGCCGATGACGCCCTGTATCAGGCCAAGCAAGCAGGGCGAAACCGGGTGATAAGTTATCAGCAAGGGCCGGACTCAGGACAAATCGGGCCCGACTGACATATTGCCGCTAATTTTCCAGCACGGCCTTAACCTGTCGCCAGTCCACCAACTTAAAGTTTTGCGGGGCGATTGGCATACGGTTGCGACCATCTTGTACTACCAGCAATCCCGCTGGATAGTCTGCACCAAGATTGGCGGATGTCACTTCCAAACCGTCCGTTTCAGATACACCATCCACTCCCGACTGCAAGTCCAGGGCGATACGGAAACGGCCAAGGTAGCTGAACTGTTGGTCCAAACCAAAGGCCAGGTAACTGTCGTTGCCCTGACTGGACACGATTAACATGGCGTCATTGCCGTTGCGGTAAATCCCCATGCCTTCCACATCTGCATGCAGCAGATCGCCGGTGTGGGCAACTTGTTCCAAAACCGCCGGTTGTGGCTCGGCCTGGGTTCGCCAGATGCCTTTAGCTTCCTCGCCCAGATACAACACGCCGGTTGTATCGTCGGCCACACAGCCTTCCGGCTGACTGCTGACGGCAAATTCCCTGACCAGTGTGGCACTCAGGTGATGTTTATCGCCTTCGATACGGTACTGGGCAAAACGTCCATCAGTATCATTGATAAAGACATAATGACCGGTCTTTGATTGATACATACACAGCCCATAGACCTCATTCAGGTCGGTGGCAATATCCTGCAAATGACTGACCCCACCCGATTCAGGGTCAATCGCAAACAGGCTGATGCTATTGTTGGTACGATTGCTGGCCGCCGCCAGGTCGACCCGATTACCACCCACCACAAAATCACCACGTATATCCACATTGTTCAGCCGGCCTACCGGCAACTGCTGGACTAACGTGCCATCCAGTTCATACACCATCAAACCCACACGCTTGTCCGTGCCGAGAATCCGGCTTTGCGCCGGAGCCTGACGATTAAACCAGATTGCCGGATCGTCCGCGGCATCGCCAAAGCGGGCAACCGGGGTGGTTTGTGCGCTCGGACTGACATTGGCAATCCATTCCTGTTTACTTGTATTGCCAGCCTGGTAATCCGCGACCTTAGCCGCTAAATAGGCGTCCTGACTTTCATCGTAAAAGGTCAGAGTCAATCCTTCACTATCCAACTGTGCGCCCAGCGCTTCGGGCTCATCCATACCTGTCAGTTGCCAATGACGGGCGTCTGTATCAGTGCGGTACGCCGACAAACTTCTGGCCTTTGGACTCACCACCAGCAAAGTGCCATCGTCCAGCAAGGCCAAGTCGGTTATCTCTCCCTGAATATCACCAAAAGGGGACAACATGGCCACAGGCTCGCGAACCGGGTCGGCCTCCATGCTGGCAGGATAACGCCATACGCCTACCGATTCTTCGGCTATATACAGGCTGGCACTGGCGCTATCGGCGACACAATCTTTGGCGTTCAGCACACCTGGAAAATCACGCACTTTTACATTCACCAGTTGCTGACGCTGGCCGTCGTAGATAATCCGTTCGTGTGCCATGCCTTGCACGTCGACACTGAATAACGACAGATGGCTGCTTTGCGGATGTGCATAAAGACACAAAGTCTCCAGCTGTGCTTCCTCTGCTGGCAGGTCCTGCAACAGGCGCAATTCCGGCGTTTGCCAGTCCAGAGCCAACAACTTGGTCGTAGCTGACTCGTTATCTATGCTGACGACCAAATCCACTAATTTGCCATCCAGCTTAACTGCTGGCTGCCAGGCCAGCGTCTCAAAGTTTCCGGCAAAACTGGCCCTGACCTGCTGTTGTTCATCCAACAACAGCAAACCACGGCTTTCACTGCTGATTAACCAGTACTGACCATTATCGCGAACCAGAGGCTGCACCTGCTGCCCCTGCAGCTTGTCGGCCTGATAAAAAGGCAAGGCCTGAATTACCGCGTCAGCGGCATACGCACCACCAGCCGTAATGGTCAGTATTAGTGCACTAAGCGTCTTTTTCATATGTTACCCATCTCTATGCAACGGCCGTGTAAATGCACGGCCGTTGCTAAACGTTACAGCGTCCAGTTAAAGCCAAGCTCGAATGTACGACCGTATTCTTCGTACTGCGCGTTGATGCTGCGGCGGTCAAAGTAGTGGTAGTAAGGCTCGTCGTTGAGGTTGACGGCGTTAAAATAGATGTGCATCTGTGGATTGATGAAATATTTACCACTGAAGTCCAGTTGCTGATGCGCATCTTCCATACGCAACATTTCGCCATCAATTTCTTCCAGGTTTTCACTCTTATGGCTGAGTGTCAGGCGTAAACTCCAGTCATTGTCCTCATAGCCCAGCGTCAGATTGCCCACTTTGTCAGACTGATTGGGCAGGCTGGTTTCAAAGCGCTCACCATCCAGCAAGGTCACTGCCTCAGAATCGGACAAGGTGGCATTGGCGGCAATCAACAAACCGTTATCGAAACTTTTTACCCAGGACAATTCCAGGCCCTGAACTTTAGCGCTTTCGCCGTTAATTGGCTGGGTGACTTCTGCAAAGCCCTGCCAGGCATCCAGATGCGAGACATCTGCCAGAATCACAAAGTTATCGATATCTTTATGGAAATACCCAGCGGACAGCACGCCAATACTGCCCGGATAATATTCAATGGACAGGTCAATGTTGTTAGACTCAAATGGCTTCAGTTCCGGATTGCCCACTTCGGCTTCACGTTCAGTATCAAAGCCGCCATCGTCATTTTCTTCGGTTTTAGATTCGATAATCTGAAATGCCGCCGAATCTTCAAATTTAGGTCTGGCAATGGTCTGTGTGTAGGCAAAACGGCCTATCAACTGATCACTAAATTCATAGCGCAGGTTGAGACTGGGCAGAAGGTGACTGTATTGTTTTTCACCCTGCCAGGCAGTATTGACCACCTTTTCTTCATCGGCCTGTTCATCTTCGATCAGCTCTACCCGTTGACCACTGGTGGAAAAGTCGGTGCGCTCGTAACGGATCCCCGCCACCACACGTAACTTGTCGATGTCCACTTTAGTCATCAGATAAGTGGCAAAGATGTCCTCGTCACTTTGATATGAAGCACCATTGGACTCCAGCTCAGAATCCAGTTCGGCTAGCTCCAGGCTACTTCTGTTGCTGTTAAAGTGGTTACGCATGGCCTGACGGTCCAAACCGCTGCCAAAGTCCCCCAATCCCCAATCAGGTACCGCAGCAGCAAACTGCCCGGCATCCAGATCATCAAAATCGCCCTCATAAATAGAGATGTTGACGTTGGTTTGTTTTTCACGACTACGATACTTACCACCGAATTTAAGCTGAGCGGGATGGCCGGCCATGTCGAAATCGCGACTCATATCCAGCTTAAAGCTCAGCTCCTGGTCTTCAGCCAGATTATCTTCAAAAGAGATTTCATCCACTTCATAGTTGGACAGGGATTTTGCTTCAGCATCCTGCACAATGGCCGGAATCTGCCCGCTGAAATCAGAACTGATGGCGAAGCCATCGCCCTTAAAGCTGTAGTACAAAGCATCAGGCTCGTCTTCCGACGATTCAGCATAGCCAAGTTGATAACTTAAATGCCATTGTTGCAGTTGATGCTCAGCACCAGCAGTGAGAGACAGTATTTCTTGTACTTCATATCTGTCTTTGCTGCCCCGCTCGATTTCTGAGTCATCACCATCGAAAGTGAACGTATTAGCCTGGCGATATTCATCGTCAGAAAAACGGCTGTAAAGCGTACGCAGATAGTACTGATTGTTGAAATCCGGCCTAAAATCCAGATTCAATGCCGCACCGATACGCTCACGGTTAATGGCGTAGTAACGCTGTTCTATTTCATCATCACCATTGCTTTCAATATTGTCTGAGCCAAAATCCCGGTCAAACCAGGACAGCGCCATTGCCACCCCCAATGAATCCTGTAAGCCAGCAAAATCCATCACGTCGGTATAGCTACCAGAAACTTTTGGACTGGTTTCGCTACGCAGCTCGTTACGACTGGCCTGCACTGTAAGGCTGGCACTGCGACCGGCACGGTCAAAAGCACTCAGGCTTTTTACTTCTACCGAACCACCGATGGCATCGGCATCCATGTCGGGGGTTACAGACTTGGTAACTTCCAACCCTTCGATTAATTCGGAAGGAATTACATCCAGCGCCACCGAACGCACACCGGCTTCCGGCGACGGAATATTCATTCCGTTAATGGTGACATTGTTGAGGTTAGGATCGATTCCGCGAATACCAACAAAACGCCCTTCGCCCTGATCGCGTTCAATCGACAAACCCGGCAGGCGCTGCAAGGCTTCGGCAGCGTTCTGATCGGGAAATTGCCCGATAGCGTCGCTGGAAACGATGGATTTAAGATTGTCTGCGCTGCGCTGCATATTCAATGCACCAGCCTGACCGGCACGTTGCCCGTACACAATCAACTCGTCCAACTTGGGTTCTTTGAGCCCCAGGGTGAAACGTTGTTGCAGGGTTTTACCGTCCTCAATATGGATTGGATGCTCAGTCTTGGGGGCGCCCAGATAACGAATTTCCAGGGTATAGTCGCCTGGCGGCAGGGCATTAAAGCGGAAAGAGCCATCCCCTTTGGTCACAGTGGATAAATTGAGTTCCTTAATGCGCACACTGGCGCCTTCGAACCATGCCTTGTTTTGCGTGTCTCCAAGTCTGCCTAACAAACTGCCGTCTGCTGCCAGTGTCTGATGACTGAAAAGGGCAGCCAGACAAGCCAGCGCCAGTTTGCTTTTATGTATGTTCATCTGCGAGCCTTATTGCGGTGTGTGTGATGTCGCATGGCAAGCTAGAGGTAAGGCATGACGCTTTTATGACAAAGTTGCGGCCACCACCTTGGTTAAGGGCCAAACTCGGTTAATCAGGCCTGCAATTTTGTCCTTGATGAGCTGAGTTGACCCCCGGCCTTTGCCACAGAAGCAGCCTCGCAAACCTGATGTACAGGCCAATGACAGCCAGCAGCATCATATAAATGTCATATGCCTGAGCCAAAATGACCCTGCTGTGACTGCTACTGGTGGTTTAGCATCGGCCAAGGTTTTCTGTCTGGACCCGCAATGAATTACTCTCTGTTACCCTTACATAGCAAACGTATCGCTTTGGTGCTTTGCACGGCACTGTCTGCGCTGCTATTGAGTTTCAGCCATGGTGAAATTAAAGCCTGGCAAGTGATTTCCTGGCTGGATGTGGTGGGGGAAGGCGGCATTGCCCTGTTGACACTGGTATGGCTGTTTTTCCTGTTTGTCAGCCGCCCGCCGGGCCGGGTCACTGACTTGCTGGTACTGGGCTTGAGCTGTTTTATGTTTTCTGCCCTGCTTGACCTGATGGATGAATTTGTCCGTCACCAGAGTGGCTACTGGTTAAGTCTGGTGGAGTCCATTCCCGCACCCATCGGTATGGTATTGATGACCTGGGCGTTGTACCAATGGCACCAGGAGCAATTAACCCTGAACCAACAGTTGCGCCGCAGGGAAGCGCAGTCTCGTCAGCACCATCAGGTTGACTGGGTGACCCGCCTGTACGGAGCAGATTACCTGCGTGAGCAGCTCACAAAACATCTGGACGAGGGCGTCAGCAGTTTGTCGGTTTTGATGCTGGATATTGATAACTTTGACCAGTTTAATCGGCGTTATGGTGATCAGGAAGGAGATCGCCTGCTAAGGGAGTTGTCGGAACTGATCCTGATGAATATCAGGCAAACCGACTTAGCCTGCCGCTATGCTGGCGACCGCTTTATTGTACTGCTGCCGGAAACTCAGCGCCCACAAGCCGTGACCCTGGCCGGGCAGATCCTTGAATCGGTGCGCCATTTTGCCTTTAAAACCCGGGAAAGTGGTGAAGCCGTATTCCACACCCTTAGCTGTGCATTGGTCAGTGCGGTGGCAAGCGATCAGGCTGAAGCCTTACTGGACAGACTAAACAGGCAACTAGAGCTGGGCAGAGGAGCAGGCTGACAGGTGAGCAACTTTGCCGCATTGGACGACAAGCAGCTCCCGGCTCATCAGTTGGCCGCCAGTCTGATTGATTTGGCCTGCGCCCGGGGCGTTGACCGAAACCGCCTGCTGCGCGGTACAGGGATTTTCTATGAAGATATCCGCAGCGGAAAACACCGGCTCAGTGCATCACAGTTATTACGACTGATGGCTAACGCCAGGCAATTGATGCCGGGCAAAGACGCCGCATTTTTATTGGGACGGCGCTTATTCCCTGGTGCTCACACCGCTTCTGCCAACCTGCTTATGCATTGCCGCGATCTGGGTGACGCCCTCAAGTTACTGGGGTTGGTTAAAATGCAGTTTTGTCCTTTTATTTATGGGCAACTGCACATTTACAACCAGCGCTGTTATTGGTTGCTGGATGACGCATTTGGCTGCGCTGGTGAGTTTCAGTTTGTACTGGAAGCCTATTGCACGGCGCTGGCTGCTGCCAGTCGTCAGCTGTTTGCCCAACGCGTGCCTTTTCATTTTGACTTTCCCTTCCCTCGTCCCAGGCATATTCAGGAATATGAGGAAAATCTGGGCATCAGATTGAGATTCAACCAGCCCCTGCTTTGCATTAGTTTTGAGCAGAAATATCTTCGCCAACCCTGCATCCAGTTCAGTCAGACCCTTAAATGGCATGCATTACGCCAGCTACGGGCACAGCGCAGCAAGATAAACATGGGCTTTTTGGAAGCCGTCAAACGACAACTGCAACAACATCGGAACATGGCCCTTAGCGAGCTGGCAGAGGTATTCAATATCAGTCCAGCAACGTTAAAGCGTCGCCTGAAACAACATGGCGTCAGTTTCAGTCAGCTACAGGATGAGGTTAATCGTCAACAAGCCTTGTTTCTGCTGCATGTGAAAGGCCTGAATAATGAAGCGATTGCGGCAGAGATGGCGTTTAATGATATTCCTAATTTCCGTCGGGCCTTTAAACGCTGGACAGGATCAACACCAAGTCAAGCCCGGCTGGGGTGGAAATTAATTGATTTTTCCGGTTGAAATTTAACCATCCAAGCGTAAAATCTTCGGCCCCTTTAGTGAAAATTTCACTATACTTTCACACTCGTTAAATACTGCGCAGGTAGGCTTAGTGCCGCTGTTGATGAAACAGCATACAGTATTGAAAGGATTTGTATATGCTAGTGCTCACGTTACTTTTTGCAGTTGTTATATTTTTGTTGTTGTATTCTCTGGCCCAGGACAAGGGCAAGAACACCAAGTACTTCCGCAACACGGATGACGCACTGAGTACTGAGGTGTCACTGAAAAAGAAACCCCTGCGGATGGGTGATTCGTTGTTTTAAGTTTTGATTCTGCCGGACGTTATTGTCCGGCAGACTTTCCTTCCCTGCTTACCCTGTTATCCTGACTTTCTGTCTTTTTCTATCACAAGGTTGACTGCATGCGATTTGGTGCAGGATTACTGGTCACCGCAGCCTTTATCGGCCCGGGTACTATTACCACGGCCAGTTTAGCCGGGGCCAATTACGGCTTCAGTCTGCTATGGGTGTTATTGTTTGCCATATTTGCCACCCTGATTTTGCAAAACATGGCCGCCAAGCTGGGGCTGGCGACAGGTAAAGGTCTGGCCGAATCCCTGCGCGAGCAGCTTCCATTCAGACCCGCGCGAATAATCAGCACCGTACTGGTGATCAGTGCCATTGGTGTAGGTAGTGCTGCCTATGAGGCCGGTAACCTGACTGGCGCCGCCCTGGGCATGAACGCGATGTTTGCTGGCCCGTTAAAGATTTGGGCGGTGTTGCTGGCACTGTTGGCGGGATTGCTGCTATACAGCGGCAAGTATGTTGTGCTGGAAAGAGCGTTGATTCTGTTAGTGGCAATTATGAGCCTGGTCTTTATTACTACCATGCTGTTGTCCAAACCCGATCCTGTCGCAATGTTTAGTGGGTTATTGCAGCCAAGGATTCCCGACGGTTCATTGATCACATTGCTGGCACTGGTTGGCACGACGATTGTGCCTTATAACCTGTTTTTACATGCCAGTCTGATGGCCAAGCGCAGCACACCAGACTGGCAACAGGCGTTACCGGCCATGAAGCTGGACAGTGGCCTGTCAATTGGTCTGGGTGGACTGGTCACGCTGGCCATTGTAGCAACGGCCAGCGCCGCTTTTTTTGGTCAGGAAATGGCCAAAGGCCCACTCAATGCCGCCAGTATGGCAAACCAACTGGAGCCGCTTCTGGGGCCGGCAGCCCAGTACTTTTTTGCCACCGGTCTGTTTGCAGCAGGCTTGACCAGCGCCATTACCGCGCCCCTGGCGGGTGCTTTTGCGGTATGCGGCATGTTGGGTTGGTCAACCGCATTGGATTCAAAACCCTTTCGCCTGGTGTGGCTGACGATTTTAATATGTGGTGTATTGGGTGCCAGCCTGTCGCTTAGCCCATTGGCATTGATTCTGTTTGCTCAGGCCACCAATGGCCTGCTGTTACCAATAATAGCCTTATACCTGCTGTGGTTGATGAACCGCAAAACGTTATTGGGTGACTACACTAACACCTTTGCCACCAACATTATGGCCGGCGCTGTTGTGTTGTTTCTGTTTTGTCTGAGCGGCTACAGACTGTATTCCTTGCTGTAATCAAAGCAGCACCAGATCGTCCCGATGTATTGCCACATCGTGGCTGGCATACCCCAGCAGGGCTTCCACCTGCTGGCTCTGGGCACCTTTGATGCTAGTTAAATCATCAGCGTCAAACAGGCTCAGGCCGATAGCAAGCAATTCCGAATCATGCCAAATCTCCAGGGCATCCCCTGCTGCAAAATGACCTTCCACCGATAAGATGCCTACCGGCAACAACGACGCGCCCCGGGTCACCAGGGCTTGCCTCGCGCCTGAATCTATCTGTAATTTGCCTTTCGCTTTGAGGCTGTGGCGTAGCCATTGTTTCTTGGCCTTACTGCGCGACAATGCAGGGTGAAATAAGGTGCCTGGCACTTGCCCCTGACCTAAGGCGGCATAAGAGCTGGTCTTATGGCCATTAACAATCAGAGTCTGAATACCATTGGCACTGGCTTTTTTAGCTGCCTGGAGTTTAGTCAGCATACCGCCGGTTCCGACAGTGGAACCACTGCCACCGGCCAGTGCCATAATATCCCGGCTAATGTCACTCACCGATGTAAGCAGCTGGGCACCAGGATTTTTACGTGGGTCAGCATCGTAAAGCCCATCCACATCAGTACAGATCATCAGGGTGTCGGCTTCTGCCACCAGTGCTACCAGTGCACCTAAGTTATCATTATCGCCAAACTTCAACTCCTCGGTGGCCACCGAGTCATTCTCATTAACAATAGGTATTATCTGATGGGCCAGTAGTTCGCGTAATGTGCTTTTGATATTCAGATATCTGTCGCGATCGCGAATATCGCCATGAGTCAGAAGAATCTGCGCGGTAGGAAAGTCAAACAAGCGTGCCCAGTTAGCCATCATTCGGGTTTGCCCCACCGCCGCCATCGCCTGCTTTTGCGCCAGGGTCGGCTTTCCATCAATCGGCATAGCGTTGCGGCCAGCGGCCACCGCACCGGATGACACCAGCACCACTTCTTTGCCCTGGCGGCGACTGGCATTAATAAACTGTGCCAGCGCCAGTAAATGCTCGGTACGACAACCCTGTCCATCCGGTGCAATCAGTGCACTGCCAACCTTGATAACCGCACGCTGCCAGGTGAAAGAATTGGGTTGCTCGATACTGTGACTCATAGGTCTGTCCGGATTAACTTTGAGATATGACGAGGGTGCGCATAAAATACGTTGCTTATTCGGTCAAAGGCAATATCAAATGTGGCGAATTTTCATAGGTTTGTTGTCGATAATTGGTTATACCGTCAACACCTTGGTGTGGTTTATTCCCATCATGCTGTTTTCTGTGCTGAAACTTATACCCTTGGCCAGTTGGCAGCGCCTGGTCAGTCGCATTCTGGACGGTTGTGCATCGGCTTGGGTCAGAGTCAACAGCCTGAACCAGAATCTGTGCAGTAAGGTTGATTGGGATGTTCAGGGACTGGACAACCTCAAGCGCAGGGAATGGTATCTGGTGATTGCCAACCACCAGTCCTGGGTAGACATTCTGGTATTGCAACGCATTTTCAGTGGGCGCATCCCTTTTCTCAAATTTTTCCTCAAAAAAGAGCTGATTTGGGTTCCTGTGCTGGGACTGGCGTGGTGGGCGTTAGACTTTCCGTTTATGCAAAGGTACAAGAAAGCCTTTTTGGAAAAGCACCCGCATTTAAAAGGCAAAGATTTGGAAACCACTAAGCGCGCCTGCGAAAAATTTCGCCACAAGCCTGTGAGCATCATGAACTTTGTTGAAGGTACCCGGCTGACAAGAAATAAACAGCAAGCCCAGCAAAGTCCATTTCAGCACTTGCTTACGCCAAGAGCCGGTGGCATTGCTTTTGTGCTGAACGCGATGGGCGACAAGCTGCATCAATTGTTGGATGTGACTATTCACTATCCACAAGGTGTGCCCAGTTTCTGGGACTTTGTTTGCGGTAAGGTCAAACAGATTCAAGTCAGGGTGAGTATTATGTCGCTGGATAATCTGATGTCAGCCAGCTATTTTGACAACCCTGAACAACGTCAGCAATTTCAGCAATGGCTGAACAGCAGGTGGCAACTTAAAGACGATACCATCAAGCAACTTGTTATGGAGCGCCAATGCTGAGCCGCCTGCCTGGTTTTGTGATTTTACCAATCCATGCTGTGCTGCAGATTCTGAACCTGGGGTGGTGGGGTTCCCTGATCATTTTACTCGGCCTGCTTAAGCTTATCAGCCCCTTCAGTTGGTTGACCTTAAACCTCAACAGGATGCTGAATAGTGCCTTGAGTGGCTTCGCCCTTTGTGCTGTGGGCCTGATCAACCTGTTCAACAATGTAGAATGGGATTACCAGATCGAAGGCGATTTGCAAAAGCATAGCTGGTATCTGGTGATGGCCAATCATATCAGCTGGCTGGATATTATTTTGCTGATGCACTTTTCCTGCGGGCGTATTCCTGCCTCCAAGTTTTTTATTAAGCAGGAACTGATTTGGATGCCTTTTATTGGCCTTGGTGCCTGGGCGCTGGATATGCCCTTTATGCGACGTTACAGTGCTGACTTTTTAAGCCGGCACCCACATCTAAAAGGCAAAGATCTGGAAGCAACACGACGCTCCTGTGAAAAGTTCCGTACTATCCCCACCACGGTGATCAACTTTGTGGAAGGCACCCGCTTTACAGAGCAAAAGCAGCGAGCTAAAAACAGCCCCTACAACCATTTACTCACCCCTAAGGCTGGCGGCGTGGCCTTTACCCTGGCCAGCATGGGTGAATTATTCAGTCATATTATTGATGTGACCCTGCTCTACCCCCAGAACCGGCGGCATGTCATGATGGATATGCTCAGCGGCCGTCTGACAAAAGTGGTATTGCGCGCCAGGGCCATTCCCTTGCAGTCTGCATTGCTTGGCGACTACCAGGCGGATCAGCAATTCCGCGAGAACTTTCAGCTTTGGCTAAATGGTCTTTGGCAAAGCAAGGACAGTCTTATACAAAAACTAATGGATGCTAATTAAGTGACAGAAAAACCAACGCAAATCAGCCAGCTTATCCTGGACAGCATCAGCGAGTGGGGGCTGGATCTCAGTTCTGCCTCCCCCTTGTTTACCTTGTTCTCTCTGCTGATTCTGCTGGGGCTTTGCTGGTTGGCGTTCAAGGTGACCCGACGCTTGTTCAGCGGCAAGCTGACCCGTTTTATCCTGGCAACCAAGGCCACCTGGGATGACGAGCTGCAGCGGCATAACTTCTTTAAGCGCGGTGCGCATCTGGTGCCGGGCGTACTGCTCTATTTGCTCAGTCCGTTGCTGTTTGCCCATACCCCGATGCTGTTGGTGTTGCTGCAGAAATTGGCATTCATTTATATCCTGCTGACAGCGGTGATGTTGCTGAGCGCCATTCTGAATACCATTGAAGATATCTATGAAGCATCCAGACTGTCTCAACGGGTACCCATTACCGGTTTTATCCAGGTGGGCAAGCTGGTACTGGCGTTAATCGCCGTGATTCTGATCGTGTCCAACCTGCTGGAAAAGTCACCGGTATTAATTATTTCCGGCCTGGGTGCCGCCGCTGCCATTTTGCTGTTGGTCTTTCGCGATACCATATTAGGCTTTGTGGCTGGTGTGCAGATTGTTGCCAATCGTATGGTGAACAACGGCGACTGGATTGAATTGCCTAAGTACGGCGCCGACGGCACGGTACTGGAGCTGGGGCTGACCACGGTTAAAGTTCGCAACTGGGACAACACCATCTCCACTGTCCCCACTTATGCCCTGATTGGCGACTCAGTGAAAAACTGGCGTGGCATGCAAGAATCTGGTGGTAGAAGAATTAAGCGCGCCATCAATATTGATATACAAAGCATTAAATTCTGTGATCAGGACATGCTGGATAACTGGGAAAAAATTCGTTTTATCAAAGATTATATCAGCGAGAAAAAGCGAGAGCTGGCCAAGTACCATCAGGACAACAGTATCACCGAACAAGACCTGCTGAACGCCAGACGTTTAACCAATATAGGCACCTTTCGCGCTTACATGGTCAGGTATTTGCAGCATCATCCCAAACTTAATCAGGATATGACCCTGATGGTGCGCCAACTGGCCCCTACTGAGCTGGGCCTGCCGATGGAAGTCTACTGTTTTAGCGCAGATAAGAACTGGGTGAGTTATGAGGGAATTCAGTCGGATATTTTCGATCACTTCCTGGCCATGCTGCCGGCTTTCGGTCTGCGTGCTTACCAGCGAGTCAGTGACCGACCCAGCAATCACAATTAAACACCACCGGTTGTCGTTGGTTCTGTCAGGCTAAGCGACCGTTGGCCTTGACTGGTTTGTCTGCTGCTGTAATTTGTGTAGTGAAGGGTAATAATTTCAAGACCTTATACAAAGAACCGGAGGCAGATGAGCCCTATGCTAAAAACCACTATCATTTTTTTTGCTGCTTTTCTGCTGCTGGCTTGTCAGCCAGAGCAGATAAAACAACAGGATACCGCCTCTTACTCCACCGGCAGCCAGGGTAAACAAGTACAATTGGTTCCCTACCCCGCCATGGTAAAGCCCGGTTCCGGTCAACTCACTCTGCCCAATACTGTCACTGTCAGTGCCTCGCCCGATGCTCCGGACAGCCTCGCGGCCCTCAGTGAGCTACTGGCTCAACTAGAGGTAAGTCAAAGCACAAATGACAACGCTATCATCAGGCTGGTGATTGATCCCAACCTCAGTCTGGGTGAAGAAGGCTATCAATTGGCAATTGAAGAAAATATAACCATTAAAGCGGCCACAGATACCGGGCTTTTTTATGGAGTACAGAGCCTGCGCCAGTTACTGCCGGCCGTGCCACAGGCAAGCTACACACTTCCACAGGTATTTATCACTGACCAGCCACAGTATGCCTGGCGTGGCAGCATGCTGGATGTAGCACGCAATTTCTTTAGCCTGGACTACCTGAAACAGCATGTGGATCGCATGGCCGCCTTCAAACTGAATAAACTGCACCTGCATCTTACCGATGATCAGGGCTGGCGATTGGAGATTAAGAGCTGGCCGAAGCTCGCTACAGTTGGAGGGTCAACGCAGGCGGGCGGTGGCCCTGGTGGTTACTACACACAGGAACAAATGCGGGAACTGGTGGATTATGCCGCGCGCAGACAGGTTGAAATTATCCCGGAAATCGATCTTCCCGGTCACACTCAGGCAGCTATCGCATCCTACAACGAACTGGCCTGCGACTATGTGGTTAACAGCCCGGCACAGAATCAGTGCACAGATGTGACCGGTGCAGCCCGTTTGGCGCTTTATGAAGGCACATGCGTGGGCTTCAGCGCCTTATGTACCAGCGAAAAACCCGACCTGACATACCAGTTTGTGCGGGATGTACTGACAGAAGTGGCTGCCATCTTTCCGACTAAATATCTGCACATTGGCGGGGACGAAGTATTAAACGAAGAAAAGGCCAGCTTTGCCGGCTTTATCACCGAAGTAGACCGTATCGTTGCCTCTCTCGACCGGGAACTATTGGCCTGGGAAGAAGCTTCTGTTGGGGATATACGCGCGTCCTCCTTGTTGCAACTGTGGAACGATCAATACTACATCCAACCCGCCCTGGATAAAGGCATTCATCTGGTTCTGTCGCCTTGTAGTTATACCTATCTGGATCACGGCAATTACGACGGTCAGCCCAATACTTATACCTGGTGTGCCAAGCAGGGCATTCCTCTGGAGAGAGTATACAGTCTGACCCCGGAGGATTATCCTCAGGCCGTCGGGGTGGAAGGTCCGATGTGGTCAGAACTGGTCAGGGACAGTGCCACGGCCGATAACCGTATGTGGCCACGCCTGACCGCCATTGCTGAAGTGGCCTGGACACCAAAACAACAGCGTAATTATACGGCTTTTACCAAACGCCTTTCAGCCTTGCAGGGGCATCTTGACGGCCTGCAAATACAATATTACCCGGAGCCAGATGTAAACTGGCAGTAATGGAGCCCTTTTTAAACGGGGACAATAGCTAAGTGCAGGGAAGCAATTACCTATTTAAGCAAAATTGGTATGATAAGGCATTCGTGCCTAGATTTACCTCAGAGGGGAGCCATGTCCAAAACAGATGATATGCCCAGCATCCAGCTGGAACAGGAAGACAGAGAGGCTTACCTGCATAAACGCAGCAAGCAGCCCAAAGATGAAAAAGCCAATACGGTAGAGGTTGCTGCACCGGCGGGGAAAAGTGCTGCCGGGCGTGGCCTGGTATTTTTCGTACTGCTGCTGGCATTAGCAGCATTGGCAGGCAATGGCTGGCTGTATCAGCAACTTCAGCTTGAGAAACAGCATTTGCAAAGTGCCAGTGCCCGCATTGAAGACCTGGAAGGCAAACTTTCGGCGACGGGCGAAGAAATGGGCGAATCGACGGTGGCGTTGCAGGCCAAGCTCAAAGCCGTGACAGAAAAAACCGACGAACTCTGGCAGCAAATGGATAAACTCTGGGCCTCAGCCTGGCGTAAAAACCAAGCGGAAATCAAAGACTTGTCCACCAGCCTGAGCACATTGGAAAAGCAGCAACAAGGCACGCTTGAAAAGACCCGCTTGCTGGAGTCGGACATTTCTCTGGGTACCACCAGATTGGCAGCCATTGAGGAACAATTCAGTAAACTGCAAAACAGTCATGATACCTTGCATACCAGTCTGATGAAGCTGAGCTCGGCACAGCCTAAATTCAACAGTCAACTGGATGAGCTAAAAGGTAAACTGCGTGACAGTCAGCAGCATATTCAGGATCTGGGTTTGCGTATCACTCAGTTGGAAAACTTAATCCAGGGCCCAACAGCGGCCGTATCTCCAGATCCGCTGAGCACAAGCGGCGGGTAATGGTTACAAATACAAGACTAATGCCGTTCATAGTGAACGGCATTTTTGTTTAGAGGGACGTTAAAAAGGCATGGGATAGCGCTTTTGTACCTTATTAATAGCCGCCATTTGTTCATCACTGAGGGGAATCGAAAACGCCTGGATATCTTCCTGTAATTGCGCCAGGCTGGTAGCGCCAATGATGGTCGATGTCACACCATCCACCTGATGACACCAGGCTAGCGCCAACTGACTTGGGGTGATGGCATAAGAGGCTGCCAGCTCTACATATTCTGCAATCGCAGCTCTGGACTGCTCAGTGTCCCTGAATAAGCCGTTTCGCTGCATCAGTGTCCAGCGACTTCCTGATGGGCGCTGCCCCTTGAGATACTTACCACTTAACATACCCCCACCCAGTGGTGACCAGGGCAAATATGCCACATCTGCGTGCACACAGTGTTCAATCAGGTAAGGCCAGTCCTTAGTGTGCAACAAATTGAATTCATTCTGGATGGAGACCATGCGCGGTAAGTCATGTTTTTCGCTAAGACGCAGATATTCGCTTATGCCCCAGGTGGTATCGTCTGACAAACCACAGTGACGAATTTTTCCGGCTTGGATACAGCTCGCCAGTGCCTGCAGAATGTCCAGCATTTGGTCACTATGTTGTTCAGCATTCACTTCTGAAAATTTCAGTTTTCCAGGCCATTGTTTGCCAAAATGCGGGGTCGTACGATTTGGCCAGTGTAGCTGATATAAGTCGATGTAGTCTGTCTGCAGTCTTAGCAATGACGCATCCACAGCTTCTATAATGGCTCGTCCGCTGATATCGCCACCGCCGCGAATATAAGACAGGCCGTTACCTGCTATTTTGGTGGCAATCACCAGTTCCTGGCGCTTTGCCGAATGTCGCTTCAGCCAGTTACCCAAAATACGCTCTGTGCTGCCATAGGTTTCTGCAGTTGGCGGCACCGCATACATCTCAGCAGTATCAATAAAGTTGATGCCCTGTGCCACGGCGTAGTCTAACTGCTCATCAGCATCAGCCTGATTATTCTGTTTCCCCCAGGTCATGGTTCCCAGACACACTCTGGATACCTGAAGGTTGCTGCTGCCTAATCTGGTGAATTGCATTGTTTTCCTCTTTGCTTAGCCACCGCTTTACTCTGTGGCAATTCGAATAAAATCCAAGGGTAAATCTATTAATGTCGTGAATTTACAGACCAATGGCAGGGATAGCATTGAAGCCCTGAAGGATATAACATTTGTGTTTGTTTGCTTGCTTTCAACCCTATGCCCGCAGATCCAGCTCCGGACCTTAACCATCTCCCCATCGGCGTTTTCGACTCCGGCCTGGGAGGCCTGTCGGTATTGCAGGAAATCAGGCATCATTTGCCCGCCGAGCACCTGATTTATGTAGCTGATTCCGCCCATGCTCCTTATGGACGGCGATCCACACAGGACATTCTCAAGCGCTGTATTGTCATTCGGGATTTTCTTTATCATCAATCCTGTAAGGCCATGGTGGTGGCCTGCAATTCGGCCACTGCCATCTGTATTGACACCTTGAGAGCCACCAGTCCCTTCCCGGTCATTGGTATTGAGCCAGCTATTAAGCCAGCGGCTTTAGCCAGCAGCAGCGGCAAAATAGGTCTGCTGGCCACCCAGGCGACATTGGAAAGTAATAGATTCCAATCGCTTTTACAGGCTTGGGCTGGCCAATGCAAAGTCTTCGCTGTTCCCTGTCCGGGTTTTGTTGAGTGCATTGAGCGAGGCGATCTTAACGGTCCGCAAGTACGTGCACTGGCCAGCCCAGTTATTCAGGACATGCTGTGCCAGGGAGTTGATACCCTGGTGCTGGGTTGCACACATTACCCTTTCTTGATCCCATTACTTACAGACCTCAGCAATGGTCGGCTGAATATTATTAATCCGGCGCCAGCAGTTGCCAGACAATTGCAGCGTCGTTTGCATGACAACAACTTGCTGAATGTGAGCGGTAGTTCAGGACAAACCCACTTCTACTCCAGCAGTCTGACAGCACACACGGCATCCATCATTAGCCAACTGTGGGGGCAGCGAGCGGATGTTCAACTAATGCGCTGAGACATGCTGCTGCTCTCGCAAGCGCGCTAGTTCCTGTTTGGTTTCTTTAAGCTCTCTCTCCATTTCCAGGCGAGATTCCACCATCTCATTGGCAACTGCCGCCAGGGATCGAAATTCAGCAAATCCCAGTTTTCTCTCATCCAGGCGTTGATATTCCCGCTTACATCGATAAAAAAACTGAATAAATGCCGAGAAAGCCCGCTGAAAGGTAACAAAACTCTGTATTAATAACAGTAGTAAAGCGAACAATGTCATGCTCATAATTAGCATGCCGTTTCGTTCAACCTCGCGTTGCTGCTCTGCCAGTATGGGCTGCAAAGCCAGTTCCAAACGTGTGAGTCGTTGTTCCAGCAAATGAGCCTGAGCACGAAACTGACCTTTTAAACCTAGTTCATGGTTTAAGCCAATTTGCCGGTTAGACTCCACCAACTGTAAAAAGCCTTGCTGATAACGTTGTAAAAGAGGCACTAAAGCGTCGCGCGCGGCGCTTTGGCTAATGGCATATTCAAGCTGTTCATAAACAGCCTGCTGCCGCTGGGCATACTCCATGCGCTTACGTAACATAAAGTCTTTTTCGCTGCGCCGCATTTGCAATAACAATATCTGCCACTGTGCCTGATCACTCAATCGTGTTTCCAGTGCATGAATGGCCTGGCGAAAGCGTCCCTGCTCACCTTGTTGCTCATCAAAGCCAATACGTGATTGCAGCTCCACCAATTTGTCAAAACGCCTTTGATAGGCAAACAGAGCGTCCAACATGCCCTGCACTTGTTGTGCAGGCAACGTCAGTGTATTTATTTGCTCTGATAGCGCAGCAAGCTGCGCAGCCAGACTGGCCGCCCGTTCATTAAGTTGCTCCGCATAGCGCATGTCAAAACGCAACAAGAAGTCCTTCTCATGTCGGCGCATTTGCAATAACTCATTATTGAGTTGCAACAATTGCAGGCGTTGTTGATTCAGTTCAATCAGTCTTTGCGTTGAATGGAACTGGCTTATCATCAGCAACAGCATACCCAGCACACAAACCAGAATAATCAGCAGCAAGCGATACTTTATGGAATTTAACTTCATTAGTGGCCCCAAAACGCAACCCGCTACAGCTTAGCAGGCAATTATGAAGCTATAGTGGCGATCACCTCACATAGATATTGAAACTGACGGAAATGCGGGTCGCCTGGCTGCGATTAGGCATCACAGCGTGAGATACATGCGACCTGAACAGCATCAGCCGATTTTCTAGCGGTGTGTAGCTGGTTTCATAATTTTCAATACTGCCCTGAGGGTTGGGGACAGCCGTCTGCATATTGGGATGATAGAACTTGATATCTCCGCAACCTGGCGGGGCGGACAAATAAAACACCCCGCTAAGGAAAGAGGGATGAATAGCATGCACATGATTGTGCACTTCCTGGCTATCACCCGTAGCATAGAAGTTAAACCAGCTTTCACGCACTTCTACCCCCTGCGCCTGCGGATAGAGCTTACTCAGAAATGCGCCAGCATGTTTTACCAGATAATCATGGAACTGCTGTAACTGATACTTTTGGATAACCTGACGATGTTCCGGTTGCCTGGATTGAATATACGATCTTTCCAGGCTGTCACTTCTGCTCAGAATTTCTGCGTATTCCTTATCAACCACGGCCTGCAATTCATCCCGAATCGCAGCAATTTCCTGCAATTCAGGATCATGGTGATAGATGGCGGTTGGGAACCAAAGCTCAATTTTCATTTGTTTTATCAGGTCGTTCTGCTCTGTGCTGTTATTGATATTCACATACTTTCGGTATCAGCACGAACATCAATATAAGGCAGAGCAACAGCAGCGAAAGTTTGAACCGGCATAAAAGCTTATTTTATCTATTAGCGCTTTGGGCAATTACAAAAAAAGGCTCCCGAAGGAGCCTTTTCAATCATTTAAGCAATCAGAATTACTCAACGATTTTAGATACTACGCCAGCACCTACAGTACGACCACCTTCACGGATGGCGAAACGCAGACCTTCGTCC
>NZ_PEBU01000018.1 GCF_002887595.1 Bowmanella denitrificans | reverse complement strand
ATCGCGAGTTGGCTGTTGGCTGTTGGCTGTTGGCTGTTGGCTGTTGGCTGTTGGCTGTTGGCTGTTCAGGCTGACTCGCCCTCGCGCTCTGTCAACGGATTTCTGCTTACTGACTACTGACTACTGACTACTGACCACTTGGAACTGACGACTTTAATTCTGTCGGACTCAAGTCCGACCCACTGTGGGTTGGGCTTGAGCCCAACAATAATAGATTCCCCCGGGTCGACATTATGCCTGTTGACCTTTTGAGTACAGACAGGCTTTCGACTGTGGCCTGATAACGATTGAGTGCAGAGGCCCCGTCCAGTTGAAAGCGTTTATCCAGTTTTGGAAATTACATCGGGAGGGATTACAGAATACTTCCTGTATTCTGCCCTGCGGGGCGCCGCTGACTGAGCGGCGTTCAAAAATGCTCCTGGCATTTTTGTCGAACCAGGGTTCAAACCATGGCCGCCCTGTGTAAACACTAAGAAAGAATGAGGGTTAAGTGGGATCCAATAAAATTTGGCGGGAAAATGTGGGAAAGCCTATCAATAAAGGGCTGCAGGGAAACAGAGGTCAGAAACGCACCAAAGACGCCTGATCGGGTACATTGAGGTCATCACCTGGAAAACACCACCAACGCAGTTGCAGAGTGAGGACAAGCCACTTAAGGCCCTTGCAACAGGTTACGCACCCTTTAAAGCCTGTTTAAACGTGGGCTTCTGCAGGCGTCTTATAGTCTGTGGCCCCTGTCAAAAACCCAAAACAAGATCCGAGTTCCAAACAAGAAAGTCGGATCCATTGATCCTACTTTCACAAAAACACTTAGATAGGGATAAAGGCCCATAAGACGCGGGTTTAGACGATAGCGCGGGATTCAGGGAACAGTTGTAAAGTCGGATCTGAGTTGTAACAGATCCGGCTTAATCCAATTCAGTCACCACCAGGCAAACCTTGCCCAGTACTTTTAACCTGGTGGCCTGTTGTTTGGTTAAATGCAGTGTTTCAAACTTGCGATTGTCTGCCACTAGCAAAAGCTCACCTTCAAAACCAAATTGCACCCGTCTAATCACAGTTCTGTCGTTTAACGCCAGCGCGTACAACTTGCCGTCTTGCAGTGGTGTGCTGTCAACCATGTATTGCACAACACTACCAGCTGGTAGTGTTGGTTCCATCGCATCATCGTCAATCTCAGCACAGCGTTTGTGTTCAGGGTCATACAACGCTGCCCTTTCCATAATCATATGACCTGGCTCACAGTCCGGGGCAGTCACGTAGCTAGGGTGTTCGCCCGGTATGGCAGCGGTTGCGGCCTCTACCCAGCCAATAACATTGGGATGTTCCTCAGCCAGTATGCCCGCCTGCACCCGCTGGCGTATCAACTGCACATAATCGGACTTTGTTTCATAGGAAAGCGCAGCCAGGTAATCAGTATCGGGCAAGCGCCCCTGCTTCTCATAAGCAAGAATGGTATTTACATGCCACGGGTAAAGTCTGGCCATCTCAGCACGCGACAACACGCTTTCACGCAATTGGAAGATCAGTTCACCAAACTTTTCCGCGTCCATGCCTACCTCTTGAAATCACCACAAAAATAATCTCTGTTAAAACAATAGCATAGAGAAAAACACACACTTTTGTGTGTTATTTCGGTTTACAACACATTTTTATGTACTTATTTTGTATTCATGCAGACACAAAAAGGACATAAAAATGGCCCATTCAGATTGGCACAACGCAGACATTGTTGCGGCTGTTAAGAAAGCAACAGGGATGTCCCTGCGCAAACTTTCAGAGTCTAAGGCACTTGGCCCCGGCACTCTGCAACAGGCGTTACACCGCCCGTATCCCAAGGCTGAACGCATAATTGCTGACGCCATTGGGGAACAACCTCAAACCATCTGGCCTTCACGCTACAACAAAAGTGGGCCACGAAAATATCGCAAATCGGGATCAAGCGTAGCAGATCGCAGTAACCGTACACAACAAAACCCCAAGGACGAATAGTAACATGGAAAAGTGTACTGCCAAGCAAATTGCCGAAGCTGTCGGCATCGCCCCACGCAACGTAAGGCTCAGAGCTAACAAAGAAAACTGGGCGCACACCCTGCTAACCGGGCGCGGCGGCCAAATACCACATTATTATGTTGACTCCCTGCCACACGACATAAAAGTGTCAGTTCTGGCCCCGTTTGGCATCAACGACACCGCCAACCACGTTGCCATAGCAGCCGCCAGAGCCATCACCACCACAAACAAAAACCGCCAAACCCTTGCCCAGCAAAGCAAGCAGCAAGCCGTGCAAACCCTGGCGGGGCTAGACGGCCCGGCAAAAGCCCGCGCAGAAGCCGCTTTCACCATATTGATGTCGGCCACCTTGTTTCAGAAGCAAAGCAACCTGCCACAAAAGGCCGCGTTTAACGAGTTCGCCACCTTATATAACGAACGCCGCATCCAACTGCCAGAATTCGCCTTTAAAGCCAAAACCAGCATCAGCCGCGCCACCCTGGAACGCTGGCAAGCCACCTATAACCGCGAAGGCATTACCGGCCTGGCAGGCAAATACGGCCACGCCAAAGGCAGCGGCATCATCGACAGCAACGAGCAAATAAACGCCTTTGCCATCGCCATGATCAAAGAATACCCGCACGTTAAAGGCGAACAGCTCTACGAAGCCATTAAAGCCAGCTTTCCAACCTGCGAATTTCTACCCTCAGCGCCCACCTGCCGCACCTGGTTAACGCGCTGGAAACAGCAAAACCAAGAGCTGTACACATCGCTGTGCGACCCGTCCGGCTGGCAGAACAAATACATGGCCGCTTTCGGCAACAAAGCCGCCGAAGCCCTGCACATAAACCATATATGGGAATTTGACAGCACCCCGGCCGACGTAATGTTGTTGGATGGCCGTTACTCCATTATTGGCGTAATCGACATCTACACCCGCCGCGTTAAATGCGTACTTAAGAAAACCTCAAACTCCGAAGGTATCGCCCTGCTAATGCGCGAAACCATCCTGGAATGGGGCTTGCCCGACATCGCCCGCACCGACAACGGCAGCGACTACACCAGCGTGCATATCACCAGCGTGTTTGACGCCCTGGGTATAGAGCAGGAACTCACCCAGCCTTACAGCGGCTGGCAAAAGCCTTTTATAGAACGGTTTTTCCGCACTTTTTCCCATGGCATAGCCGAACTGCTGCAAGGCTACGTTGGCCACAGCGTGGCTGACCGCGAGCAAATCAGCAAGCGCATACCATTTCATCAACGCCTGATGGAACGCCGCCTGAAAGGCCGCGACAAAGAAGCCATCAACGTTGAATTGTCAGCAGAACAGTTCCAACAGTTCATCAACGACTGGATCGACTACAAATACCACACCAAGGTCCACAGTGAACTGAATTGCAGCCCGTTTGAACGCTTTACCAACAGTAAAGCCACCATACGCCGGTTAGACAACCACCATGTACTAGACGTACTGCTGGCCCCCATCCCCGGCAACAACGGCCAGCGCACCGTCAGCAAAAAAGACGGCATCCGCATCGAAAACATGTGTTACGTGCACCCCGAATTGGGCGGCTACATAGGCCAGCGCGTGTATTGCCGCTGGAACCCCAAAGACATCAGCAAAATCTACGTGTTCCATGCGCTGCACCACCACTTTATCTGTGAAGCAGTTAACCCAGAGCTGTCAGACGGCACCGTCAATCTCGAAGACATCGCCCGCCAAGCCAAAGAACTGCAGCGCGCCAAACTGCGCGAACAGCGCCAGGCACTGGCCAACACTGCTAAAAAACATTCGGTGAAAGACATCGCCCAGCAAATCCTGGCCCACCAAAAGCAGCAGTTTGAAAGCCTGGCCGCTTTCCCCAAACCTGCCAGCCAGGCCGACAGTGCGCTAATCAACGCCACGCAGCAAGCCATAGAGCAAAGTCAGCAAGCCAGCGAGTACAGCGAGTACAGCGAACAGCAGCTCAGCGAATTTGAAGCCAAGCGCCAGCAACTGCAGGCGGCAGAACAAGCCCTGGCTGAAGACAGCACCCCCATTTTCCGCAACGAGCACCACCAGGCACGTTACCTCTTTGAACGCCGTTTAAACGGCACCGCAACCCCAGAGGAACGGGCCTGGCTGCACCAGTATCAACGTGCGCAACCCCGGCAATTCCAACTCTTGGAAACGCTATTTGAAGAAGACCTGAAAAAGGAGCAACACCAATGAAATCCACAGTAGCAAGAACCAGCAACGTCATGGCAGCCTTTGAAGCCTTCCAGAACCTGATGGACGCCGCCCAGTCTGGCTCCCCAGCTATCGGCATGTTCACTGGCAAAGCCGGTTACGGCAAAACCACTGCAGGTGTCTGGTTGTTCGCCCAGGCAAATGGCCTGCTTGTGCGCTGCCTGAAGGCCGACAGCCCCCGCAGTTTTCTGGAACGCATAGGCCAGGAACTGGGCCTGGACAAACGCTGGAGCAAAGTCGACACCTTTAATTTCATCATTAAAGAGCTGTGCGTTACCCGCCTGCCCTTGTTTATTGACGAATGCGATTACATCGCCGACAAGCCCGAAATTCTGGAAACCATTCGCGACATTTACGACATGGCCAACGTGCCGATCATCATGATTGGTTACGCCGAACTGCCCCGCAAAATCAAACGTCTCGAACAGTTAGACAGCCGCGTGGCCCAGCATGTCGAGTTCAAGCCCGCAAACTCTGGCGACATCGCCATAATGGCCAAAGCGCTGCTGGAAAACTGCAGCATCGCCGACTGTCTGGCCGCGCAACTGCTGGACGTCAGTAAGGGCTCGTATCGCCGTATCCATACCGCCCTGGACAAAATCGAAAAGTTCGCCAAAGCCAACAAACTGACCAGCGTTACCGCTGAACAGTGGGGCAATCAGGCGTTCTTCCCAAGTGCGCAGTAAGGGGTAGCAATGTCCACCGCCAATAACACTACAACAGGCAACAGGACGACAAGCCAAACCAGCTGGGAATGGATCCAGACACAGCCAAGCTTTCACGCCACCGACCTGGTGCATGCGCTAAACATCACCCTGCACCAGGCCCAAATGGCTATTGATTACCTCAAAAGCCTGGGCGCAGTTGAAACCGTTAACGCCACCTTTAACCCCGTGCTTTACAGCCGGGTTAAAGGGGTAAAACCCATACTACCCGGTAAAAACCGCACCTCGCCTAAGCCCAAAAGCGCCCGTCAGCGCATATGGCAGGCCATGCGTTTTTTGCGCAAGTTCACCGTCGACGACTTAACCGGTAGCGCCGAAGCAACCCGCGCCAGCGTTGAAAAGTACCTAAGCGACTTAATTTGTTATGGCTATGTTGTCATCAGCCAGCCCCAGCGCCGTCGCGCCAGTATGGCGGTGCGTACAGGCTCAAAGGTGGTGTACATGCTGCTCGAAAACACCGGCTACAAGTACCCGATTATTCGCCCCAACGGCCTGTGGGACCAAAACCGCAAGCAATTGGTCGAGCTGAAGATCGGCAAGGAGAATCACCGTGCAATGGCTTGAACTACTGCAAAGTAAAGCCGCCGAGCTGGGCCGCCGTCAGGTCGAAGCCGACCTGGGCGTCAGCAAAACCACCCTGTCGCAGGTACTTAACAGCAAATACCCCGGCAACCTTGAAAACATCCAGCGCCTGGTACTGGAAACCTACACCCACCAGATGGTGCAGTGCCCCATTCTGGAGGAAATCTCGGCCAAGCGCTGTCATAGCGAACAAATCCGCCCGTTCTCAGCCAGTAACCCCCAGCGGGTGGCCTTGTTTCGCGCCTGCCAAACCTGCCCCAACAACCGGAGCAAAAGGCCATGAACCGCTACAACACCGTTATACGCAACAAGGTCAACGCCGTCGGCAAAGTGCTGGAACTCCTGGTAAAGCGCAACTGCGCCATTACCGGCATCAGCATTGGCGACAGCGGCGACATCATCGACATTCTGCCCCCACCCAAGGGCAGCCTGGTCGGCACCTACGAAACCGTCATAGGTACGCAGCACGGACGCGCCTACCAAACCCATTGCCGCATCAACGGCATTACCGTGCGCTGGAACGCCCCCAACCAACAATAAGAGGCCCCCATGAAAACTATCGAAAAGCTCTACGAACTGACCGAAAACAACGCCCCTCCCGGCTTTATGCTCGATGCAGACGGCAACCACATGCGCCTGGACCGAATAAAAGACATCGACAAGACCCGCGACGAAGTCGTTAAAAAGCTGTTTAAAGGGTGTGTGGTGATTAGTGACGAAATGCAGGCCCTAGCCAAGTTTCTGCGTACCGAAGTAGCTGCTCTGGTTGAAAAGTCCTTTGCTGAATACGGCAAAAACATAGGCGGCAAAAAGGGAAATGTCACGCTGTTTAGTTTTGACCGCCGCATCAAGATTGAACGCGCCCGTCAAACCCGCCTGGCCGCTAACGAACGCATGCTAATTGCGGCAAAGCTGATAGAGCAATGCGTTGAGTCCTGGACAAAGGGCAGCAATCGCAATCTGCAAGCCGTGGTTAAAGGCTATTTACGACTGGACAGTCAAGGCTGTTACAGCGTGGCCAAGTTGCAGTCCTTACGCCGCCTGAAAATTGATGATCCAAACTGGCCAGCCGCCATGGAAGCCCTGGCCGACGCCCTGGAATACGACTCCACCGCCGAATACTTCCGGGTTTACTACCGCGACGACCAGGGCGTGTACCACCAACTTCCCCTTGATATGGCATCCATCAATAACCTGGAGCAATCCGCATGAACGCACCCAAAAAACAAACCCACCACATTGGCAGCGTAAAAGACTTACGCACCTTGTTAGCCAGCCTTCCCAGCGACATAGACGGCCTGGAAACCCTTTACCAGGTCAACGTCTACCACGCCGAAGACACCGACGAAAAATGGCTGGAAATCGAACCAGCCAACTAAACCCCGCCCCTTACGAGGGGCTTAATCCAAGCCTTGCCAAGCAGGGCTTCGATTAAGCAAAACGAGGTCAACATGCAACACAATAAAGCCATACAAGACGCCCGCAAACGGCTGATTGCCAAGGTACATGTCGGCAAAGCCAAACTGGGGCTGGACGACGACACCTACCGCGCCATGCTGGTACAAATAACCGGCCACAACAGCGCGGCCGCTCTGCGCCCAAAACAATTGCATGACGTGCTTGAGCACATGCAAAGCAAAGGCTTTAAACCAAGCAAAACCGGCCAGCGCCGCCAGTCACCCAAAAGCGGCAACAGCCGTCTGGCCGAAGTCGACAAAATCCGCGCCATCTGGATCGACATGGCCCGCCAGGGTTTTGTTCGCGACGGCTCAGAAGCCGCATTGGACGCCTGGATCAAACGCCAAACCGCCAAAGCCAACAACGGTGTTGGCGTTGAGTCGGTAGCCTGGCAATCCGGTGGCATGGCACTAAGCAACCTCGAATCTATAAAAGCCTGGCACAAGCGCCTGATGGCCAAACAACTAATCGCCAAAGGCATCACCCACCTGGTGGGTTACAAGCAGCGCATGTGGTCCACCAGCCAGGCCCCGTACGACTATGTTTCAGCCGCCTACCACGGTCACATAGAAGGCCAGGGGGCAAAACCATGAAGTTAGGCCGCTGCCCGGTCTGTCGCACAGGCCTGCACCTAGACGCCCTGGTGCAAGACACAGCCGGTAAAACCCTGCTTGGTACTGTGGCCGCCTTGTCCACCGAACAGGCCGCCGCCCTAGTGGGTTACCTGGCGCTGTTTCGCCCGGCTAAAAGCGACCTGGCCAACAGTCGCGCCCTGCGGCTGATCAGCGAAGTCCAGGCGCTCACCGTCAACCGCCAGGCCCTAACCCAGGCCCTGGAACAAACCACCCAGCAAATCAGTGCCAGGCGCAATGAAAGTGGCGACGCCAAGCCACTCAGCAACCACAACTACCTGAAAAAAGTGCTGCACAGCCTGCCCGGCTGGGACCAGAACCTAAGCACCGCCCTGCAATTGCCAACCGGAGCCAACCATGAAAAGCCCGCAAGATCTGCAACACATCGCCAAGACATTGGCCACGCCCTCTTGCAAGTCGACAACAGCGACTGGGCAAAGTGACACCGCCATGCAACAGGTAGCGCCCTTAATCAACCAAGCATTTGGCCAGTTGCAGCTTATTTTTGGCCGCAAGTATGCCAGCCGCTTCACCAGCAAGAACGAACTGGACGCCACCAAGCGCATGTGGGCAAAAGCCTTTATCCAGGAAGCCATAAAGCCAGAACAAGTGGCCCACGCCATCCAGCGCATTATCAGCGCCAAGCTTGAATGGCCCCCAGAGCTACCAGAGTTTTTAAACCTGTGTGACGACCCTCAAGCATTGGGCCTGCCCGAAAAACACCAGGCCCTGCAACAAATCATTGACCGCCACGGCAAGTACCGCTTTGTCGAACAGTTCACCTGGTTGCACAGAGTGGTAGAGGTTATCAACCAGCATATCGGCCACCACGTTACCCAGGAAGCGGCCAGCAGCTTCGAGCGGCGGTTTAACACCGAATGGAAACGGATTATCACCCAGTTTAAAGCAGGCACCCTGCCAGAGCCGCGCCCACTGCTTAGCTACAACATCGCACGCAAACTGCCGCCAGTGATCCCCCAGCAATGGATAGACGAAGACTGCCAACTGCAAAAACGTCTGGCCAGTCTGCGCACCCAGCAACGAGGCCCCGCCCATGACTGAAGAACAACAACTGCTGTTTTTAGACGACGGCTTTGACCAGTTACTGGACCACCTGCCCGCTCTGGCCAGTGACCAGCAACGGGCCATGGCCGCCTACAAAGAACACCTGTGGACGCTGCTACTGCTAATAGAACGTCGCCTGGCCAAAAACGGTATTGACTCAAAACAAGCCTACAAGCTGGCCTGCGAAACCATTGCCGAAATTGCCCACTACCAGGGCGGCGAGTGCCGCTACCTGCCGCGCGGCGACAAACTGCGCCAGGAACTGCGCGACATGCACATGTTCCGGCTCTGGAACCAGCACAACTGGCCGGTTGCCCGCATCCACAAAGAGTACTGCCCGGAGCTAAACCAGATCCAGGTCTACAAAATCCTGCAACACAAGCGCGAAGAATACCGCGCCAAAGTGCAGGGCCGTTTACTTTAACCAGGAGAACACCATGATAATTGAATTGCTCATCGTCACCTTGTTTGTGCTGCTGTTTTTGGCCTGCCTGGCCATTTATGTGCAGCATGAAAAGCTCAGCAAACACACTACCCGGATGGACGCCTTAACCCGCGAACTGTCGCAGGTTAAAGCCTTGCACAGTCTCAAGGGGTTGGTGGAGGTGTACCGTGACTAAACACCCACTTTGGTTAGAAAAACTGGGCACACAAACCCATCCAGACTACGACCACGATGCACCCATGCACATGTGCGCCCAACAGTCCTGGGTGTTCGCAGAGTGCGCCACCAACGTCATTGAAGAGGTGGAGTTTGTCGAATCCCCAGTAGCAGTAGGCAAAGAAGCCAGACTGTGGCTGGGCACCGCTATGGTTAACGGCCAACCAACTCAACTGCAGCTAGTGGCTACCCAGGTGCCCGCAGACTTTATAGACGAGGGGTAAGCCATGCTATCGCTAAAACCCGCAGGTGTAAAAAGCTGGTTTACCGCTGGCTTTTGGTTTGGGACCGAGCTTGCTCTTGGCAGCCAGTTTGCCTGGGTAATTTACGACCTACTGGTGGTAAAGCTCAGCGGCTTCGCTTTCGGATAGGGTGGAACAATGAGCATTAAAACAACTACCCAGCGCCAGGACATCTTCAGCCCGACTGGAGACGACCTGGCTGCACCCATTCCACCAGAACAAGCACTGCAACTGGCCAATATCACAATCGAAGACCAAAGCCGCCTGATAGGCAGGCTGCGCGAAGCCCTGCAGCACATTTATGCCATGCGCGGCGAAGATGAGCTGATAGCCAGCGTTTGCAACCCGTTAATTGACCAAACCCGTTATTACTAGGAGAGAAGCATGAAAACAGGCTCACAACTAATTGCCGATGAACGACAAAGGCAGATTGACGAAGAAGGGCGTAGCGCTGAGTTAGACGACGCATACAAGCCTGGAACCTTAACTACTGCCGCCATTTGTTACGCAACTGTTGCTGGGAGCGGCAATGAGATGCGTGAACGAATCAGAAATCAGGCTTACCTACTAGGGATGCCTCCAAATTATTGGCCTTGGGATAGAGAGTGGTGGAAACCCGGCCAAGACGATTCCAATGCCAGTCGCATCCGAGAACTAACTAAAGCGGGGGCCTTATTGGCCGCTGAAATCGATAGGCTGCAAAGAAAATCAAAGCGGGAGGCATTTTAAGTATGCTAGAAGTCCTACAAGCCGCCGCCCTGCGCCCGGAAGACTTTAACGAAAGCGTTGATTTTATTCTGCCCGGCTTCCTGGCCAAGCGGCAAATTACCATGCTGTTTGCCGACGGCGGTAACGGGAAAACCTGGGTTGGTTTTGCCCTGGCCAACTACTGCGCCGCCCAGCGTTTAACCGTTGTTTATATGGACTTTGACAACCCGTTGAGCGTACTGGCCGAGCGCGGGGTGGAACGCAAGCTGGTACGCCGTTACGCCAACCTGCATTACATACAACGCAGTAAAAGCGCCCTGGGTGCCGGGGAGCTGTTGGAACAACTGGCCAACGCCGCCACCGCCAGCCGCTACGAAAACATGGTGTTCATTTTCGACAGCCTGCGTAACTTTGGCGACGTCGCCCACGACAGCCAAATTATGCGCGTCATGGACCGGCTAATGAACATTCGTGAAGCCGGGGCCACCGTTGTGGTGCTGCACCACAGCAACAAAGACGGCCGCAACTACCAGGGCAGTAACAATATTCGCAACTCGGTAGACAACATGTACCGCCTGCGTAAGCGCGAACAAGCCAACGGCATTGGCGTGCTGCTGGAAGCGGTAAAAGAGCGCGCCAACATTCAAAACAAAGCCTTTGATATTTGCCCCACCAGCCTGGCGCTAACTGAAAAAGACATGACCGAAGCCCTGGCCAGCGAAGACGATCTGGAATTTATCCAGGACGTCAAAGCCGCCCTGCGCCAGTTCCCCACCCTCAACAAAACCGACCTGCTCAAAGCGGTAGGCTGCGAAAAAGACGACAAAACCGCCAGGGCACGCCTGGACCGCTACGAAGGCAAACACTGGTCCTGTAGCCGCAAGGGCCGCAGTTGCCACTACAGCTACCTGGCCGAACAACCAACACAACCTTAACAACTGCCACAGTTGTGATAGTTGTTAAGGTTGTACCGGCCTTGACAGCAACCAATTAGAAGCACAGGATCCGCCCCAACCAACCCGCAAAAAAACAGCCTGGAACCCCAAGCCCAGGCTAAACCCGCCCACTCCGCCGCCGCCTTTACGATGGCGGCATGAACCAAGAAAATCCCACACTCTATTACGGCTTAGCTTCCCACCAGGAAGCACTAAACCAAGCCACCCAAGTATGTTCCGTGTTTGGCCACGGGGTAAACGGCTGCGCCATCAACCTGCTGATGGAAACCGCCAGTGCTGAAACCCAGTTAGGCCAGTATCCAGACACCACCCCCAGCAACGGCTTTGGCCTCAACCAGTTTGACCACGTTGGCTTTACCGACTTGCAAAAGCGCACCCGCCAACAAGACAAGCTATTACTCAGCAATATCTGGGGCTATAACCTTGATGCGCTGTTTGCCCTTGACCTGGCCGACGACCCGGTGTTGTCAATGATTTGCTGCCGCCTTAAATACAAGCTGCGTCCCGAAATCATACCCGCCACCCTGCCCGCCCGCGCCAAGTACTGGAAGCGTTTTTACAACACCGAGCTTGGCAAAGGCACCGAGGAACACTACACCGAAAGTGCCAACCGCCTGCTGTACGCCCCAGGGGCGGTAATGTCCGGGAAGTGGTCATGAGCCGCCACAACCAGCAATTTTACGACATGGGCCGCAAGGCCCGTTTTACTGCCGAGTTAACCGCCTGGCAAAGCCAACGCGCCACCCAAATGCCCCTAAGCAGCCACAACGCCACCGCGCACAGCTACTGGCGGCAAGGCTGGAACAGCGTATCGCTGGCCGAAATACAGCAGTACATCAACGCCAACCAAACTGGCCACACGCCCAGCAGCGTATCCTCACCACCACAGCAAAGCCGCCTGGCCGCCCTGCAGGCAGCCCGGCAGCGATTAAAGGAACCCACATGAGCGCAATACTGACCACCCTGCTTACCGCCGGGCCTAGCCTGATTCGTATGTTTGGCCAAAGCAAAGGCGGCAAGGTCGAACAAACTGCCGAGGCCATCGCCGATGTTGTCGAACTGGTCAAAGGCGAACCCCCTGCAGAGCAAGCCAACATACTGGCCACCAGGGTTAAAGCAGTAGACCAGGCCGCCTTAACAGAGCTAAAGCTGGGCCTGGAAAGGCTGGCCGTAGAGCGTGAACAAATTCAGGCCGCCCGTGAAAAAGAGCGCCTGCAGCACGACCTGGGCATGCACCAGGAACAACAGAACACCATCAGAAGTGGCGACAACGCCGAAGACCCCTACGTACGCCAAACCCGCCCCAAAATTGTGCGCCGAAGCTTCTGGGTACTCACCGCCTACATATTTGGGTTTGAAGCCTTGCATGCCTTTGGTAAGGGTACTGGGGCTGACTGGGAGATTGCCCTGGTTCTCGCCGCCCCGGTGTTAGCCTATTTTGGCTTTCGCACCTGGGATAAGGCGGGTAAACCCAGCCTGAGTTTGTTTAAGGGCAAAGCCTGATGGACATCATTGACCGCGCCCAACTGCTTAACGAGCAGTACCAAAAAGCGGCCCTGGCAGGTGTGCGCACCCCGGCCCCGGCCGCACCGTTAAAACTTAGCGCTACCGGCCAGCCTCTGTGCATAGGCTGCGACGCCGACATAACCCAGCGCCGCCTGGCCATGCCCCATACCCAGTACTGCACCGACTGCCAACAACTACAAGAACAAAGGAGCCGTCGCTAATGGAACCCGTGTTTACCCACATCGAAGCGTACAAATTTGTCTATGGCCTGCTGATAACCCTGGCCAGCGGTTTTCTGCTGTACTGGTTAAGCCGCTACTTTGCCACCAAAAGCGATCTGCACCAGCACCGACAGGAAACCCAGCAATCGTTGCAGGCTCAGGCCGCAGCCCTGGCCCAGCATCAGGCCGACTTTGAGCAGCAACGCCAAGACCACGCCCGCATGCGCGAAACCGTGCAAGCCCTCGACGCCCACATTAAGCACCTGCCCACCAGCAAGGAAATTGGCCAGCTACGCGAACAAATGGCCCTGCTAAATGGCCGCCTCGACGGTATTAACCCCCTGTTTAAACAGCTGTTAAACAACGACAACATGCTGATCCAAAACGAACTCAACGGAGGCAAAAAGTAATGTCCCTGGACCAAATCATGGCCGAAAACCAGCGCCTCAGTATACTGCACTGCCTGGCCGCAATGGACGGCTACAGCACCAACAACAGCATTATTCAGGCAGTGTGCCAGCGCTACGGCAACCAGATGACCATGGACCGCATCGGCACCCACCTGCACTGGCTAAAAGAACAAGGCCTGGCCACCCTGGAAAGTCACGAAAGCTACACCATTGCCACACTCACCCAGCGCGGCCTGGACGTAGAAAAAGGCCTGGCCACCCAACCTGGTGTTAAACGCCCAGGACCGAGGGTTTAGGGATGGCCCAACGTAAGACCTGCACAAAGGCCGAAGTGGATGCCATGAACAGCCTAGCTCATGCGTTTGTTATTGAAGACATAGCCAAGGACGTTATGGAACCCAACTACCCGGAACAAGCCGAAGCGTTCCGCAACCATATGCGTTCCCAGTTCCCTCAATACTTCAGAGTGTTAGATGAGTTGCGGGAAGCCATTCCAAGATTGCGTAAAGAGTTCTCAAGACAAATCGCCAGAGATGGCTGGGGCAGCGTAATGCCAAAGGACAAGCCATGACCGATAAACGCACCAGAGGCAAACCCAGCAAAATCGACCAACTCCCGGAAGACATCAAGGCCGAGTTAATCGAGCTGCTGCGCGACAGGTCGGTTACCCAAACCTATGTATTGGAAAAGGTTAACAGCATGATCCGCGCTGCAGGCTTGCCCGAAGAGGAAGAGTTAAGCCGCAGCGGCCTGAACCGCTATGCCACCCAAATGGCCACGGTGGGCAGCAAAATTCAGGAAGCCCGCGAAGTCTCCAAACAGTGGGTTGACCAGTTGGGCGACAAGCCCACAGGTGAGGTAAGCAAAATCCTTATTGAAATGGTGCGTACTCTGGCCTTTGACCAGGTGTTAAAGCTGTCTGAATCAGACAAAGTGGTAGAACCCAAATTTATCCGCCAGCTCGCCCAGGGCGTAAAAGACCTGGAAGAGGCCGCCACCAAGTCGCATAAACGCCAGCAGGAAATCCGTAAAGCCTTTGCTGAAGAGGCAGCAGCTCAAGCTGAGAAGACTGCCAGCGCCGCAGGTATGACAGCCGAAGGGGTAGCACAGATTAAACGCGAGATACTGGGGTTAGCCTGATGAAACTCCCACCCAAGGCCCCTACCGTCCCGCCTGAGATTAGGCCCAGCAAGAGTCAATACCAGCAGGCCATAGAGCAATGCGACAGGCTGGAAACCCGCTTTGGCCTGCCCACCTTTATTCCCTTTGACCCAGACGAACTGTTGCTGGGTTACCAAAAGCGCTGGGTGGCCGATGACTCGCCGCTAAAAATTGCCGAGAAGTCGCGCCGAACCGGCATTACCTGGGCGGAAGCTGCCGACGCCGTGCTCACTGCCAGCCGTGCCCGCAGCGCCCAGGGCACCAACCACTTTTATGTGGGCAGCAACAAAGAAATGGCCCGCGAGTTTATCGACGCGGCCGCCATGTGGGCCAAAGCCTTCAACAAAGCAGCGGGCGACATCCAGGAAGAGGTATTTGTAGACGACGGCCAGGAAGGCAAAGAAATCCTCACCTTTGTTATTCACTTTGCCAGTGGCTTTAAAATCCAGGCGCTGTCATCCAAGCCCAGTAACCTGCGGGGTATGCAGGGCAACGTTACCATTGACGAAGCCGCCTTCCACGAACAGTTAGCCGAGGTGCTTAAAGCCGCTCTGGCGTTAACCATGTGGGGCGCAAAGGTACGCCTGATTAGCACCCACAACGGCATAGACAACCTGTTTAATCAGCTGATTGAAGACAGCCGCGCCGGTAAAAAACGCTATAGCGTGCACCGCATTACCCTGGACGACGCCTGCAACGAAGGGCTGTATCAGCGTATTTGTCAGCGCCTGGGTAAAGCCTGGACCCAGGAACTGGAAGACCAATGGAAAGCCGACCTGCTGCGCGACACAGCCAGCCAGGAAGACGCCCTGGAAGAATACTTCTGCGTGCCCAAACAAGGCGGCGGTGCGTACTTAACCCGAGCTTTGATAGAACTGGCCATGCGCCAGGAATGGCCTGTATTGCGCTATGAGCAAAGCCAAAGCTGGAACGAAATGGCCGAGCATTTGCGCTTTGCCGACGTACAGGACTGGTGCCAGCGCACCCTGTTGCCAGAACTGCAAAAGCTTGACCCCGCTTACCGCCATTGCCTGGGCGAAGACTTTGCCCGCAAAGGCGACCTAACGGTTATCTGGATAGGCACAATTGCCCAGGACCTGAGCCTGACCGTGCCCCTGGCCATCGAACTTAAAAACATACCCTACCGCCAGCAAGAGCAAATCTTGCACTACATCATGGACAGGCTGCCACGCTTTACCGGTGCCGCCCTGGATGCCACCGGCAACGGTGACTACCTGGCTGAGCAAACCGTGGAGCGCTACGGCACTGGCCTGGTGGAAGCGGTAAAACTTACCGAAAAGTGGTATCTGGAAAACATGCCGCGTATGAAGGCCCACTTTGAAGACGGCACCATCACCATTCCCAAAGACGCCGACATTCTGGACGACCTGCGCGCCCTGCAGATCAACGCGCGCGGCATACCCTGTTTACCCAACACCAAAACCGACCAGGGTAAACGCCGCCACGGCGACGCGGCCATAGCCTGTGCCATGCTGGTGTTTGCCAGTACCCTGGACGGCAGCGAAATAGCCTTTACCCCCATACCCAACAAACACAGCCGCTGGTCAGAAACAGACCAGGACGACGACCTACACATTAACCAAGCAGGGTGTTTCTAATGCCACTTTACGAAACCAACGGCACCCGTTTTAAGGTGCGCGACAAGTTTGCCCCCAGCCAGTCACAAACTGAAAGAAGCCCTGCCACCATGGTGCTGAAGCGCGAACGGCCAGAGCACCCCAGCAGCGGCCTAACCCCGCAAAAACTGCACGCCATACTTACCGAAGCCGAACACGGCAACCTGATCCAGCAGGCCTACCTGGCCGAAGACATCGAAGAAAAAGACGGCCACATCCAGGCCGAACTGTTTAAACGCCGGATGGCCGTTTCCAGCGTGCCCTGGATGGTAGAGCCGCCCACCAATGCTAGCGCCCAGGAACGCAAAGACGCCGAGGAAATAGAGCAAATCCTGAAAGACATGGACGAATGGCATAGCCTGTTATTCGGCATGACCGACGCGGTGCTTAAGGGCATATCCAATACCGAAATGGTGTGGCAGCCGTACCACAACTGGCGCATACCCAGCATTTTGGGCCACCGGCCGTTAACCTGGTTCCAACTACATCAGGAAGACCAAAACCAAATTGTACTGCGCGACAATTCCGGCCATGGCCAGTTGCTGCAGCCCTTCGGTTGGATCCAGCACCGCCACCAGGCAAAATCCGGCTACCCGGCCCGTATCGGCCTGGTGCGCCAGTTAGCCTGGCCGTTTGTGTTTAAAAACTACAGCCTGCGTGATCTGGCCGAGTTTCTGGAAATTTACGGTATCCCCATTCGGGTCGGCCGCTACCCCAGCGGTGCCACCGACCAGGAGAAGCGCGCCCTGCTGCGTGCCGTGGTTGAAGTTGGCCACAACGCCGGGGGTATCATCCCCAAGGGGATGGAGCTGGAATTTCACGACGCAGCCAAAGGCGGCGGCGGTGATCCATTCATGACCATGATGACCTGGTGCGAACGAGTACAAAGTAAAGCCATTGTTGGCCAAACCCTAACCGCTCAGGTCGACAGCACCGGCAGCCAGGCCCTGGGCAACGTACACAACGAGGTGCGCCAGGATATTCGCGACCACGACTTAAGCCAGATAGCCAGCACTCTAAACCGCGATCTTATCTGGCCGCTGTTTATGCTCAACGGCAAAAGCTACAAGGGCGACACCCGCCGCAAACCGCGCCTGGTGTTCGACATCCAGGAACCGGAAGACCTCACCACCTACGCCACCGCCTTACCGGCGCTGGTGGGCATGGGTATGCAAATACCGCTGTCGTACGCCCATGAAAAGCTGCGCATTCCCCAGCCCGACGGTAACGAGCCAATACTAAGCCTGGCCAGCAAACCCGCGCCTGACCAACCAGAACAAGAGCAATCCAGCACCAAGCCACTACCGCCCCAGGGTAAAGACGCCCTGCGGTTAATGCTGGCCGCCCTAAAAGCCAACCAGGCCAACAATGCCGACCAGCAGTTAGACAACTTAACCACCCAGCTCCGCCAGCAAGCCGCCCAGCCTATGGAAGCCTGGCTAAAAGGCGCACAGCAAAAAGTCGACCAGGCCGACAGCCTGGAACAACTGCTGCAAAGCCTGCTCGATCTGGAAGGCGAGTTAAGCGAAACCGAACTGGCCGAAGCCATGCAACTGGCCCTGGCCAGTGCTGATTTGGCCGGGCGCTACGACGTAAAAAGGGGGCAATAATGGCTGATATCAAAGTTAAGTGCTGCAGATGCAAGAACAAACACTTGGAGTCTGAAAGGGTTAAGAAGCGAAACCCCAAATACAAGATTGCCGTGTTTGATCTGGTTTGCCCGCGTTGTGGCTGTAAATCGTTCTACAACCTTACTGAGGCCAACCAGTGATCAACGACAAAGACTTTCAGCAGTTGCTAACCCACACCCGCCAATACCTTGGCATAGCCTTGTTTCTGGGGCTGATGTTGCTGGCCTGGCTGATTGATCTGTTGTTTGGTTACCTGTTTGGTGGCGCAGTATGACCTGGGCCAATATCGACGCCTTTTTAGCAGGCCAACAGGCCGCCGCTGAAGGCCAGCCCCACAGCGCCAACCCCTGGCCCATAACCAGCCCCTACCACCAGGACTGGTTAGACGGGTGGCACCATGCCTGAAGCGCAATACGGCAGTTTGCCGTTTACCCAGGCTATTGAGTTTTTCCGCAGCAAACTAAACGTTCCCGCAGAGCGCTGGGCAGATATATGGCGCGACCAGCACAACAGCGCCTTTATGGTGGCCGGTGCCACCAAACGCGATTTAATAGCCGACCTGCGCCAAATGGTCGACGCCGCCATAGCCGAAGGCAAAAGCCTAACCTGGTTTAAAAGCGAGTTTAAACACCTGGTTAAAAAGCACGGCTGGGACCACACCGGCAGTGCCGCGTGGCGTGCCAATATCATCTACGGCACTAACATGCGTCAAAGTTACAACGCCGGGCGCTGGGAACAGCTACAGGCCTTTCCTTATTGGCGCTATGCCCACGGCGACAGCCGTTTCCCCCGTCCCCACCACTTAAAGCACCATGGCCTGATCCTGCCCAAAGACAGCCCATTCTGGCAGGTTTGGTTCCCGCAAAACGGCTGGGGCTGCAAATGCAAAGTGTATGGCGTAACCGAAGCGCAAATGCGCCGCCGTGGCTGGCAGGTTAGCGAAGAACCGGTAATCGACACCGTCCCCTGGACAGACAAAGCCACCGGCGAAGTGCACCATGTGCCGGTGGGGATTGATCCGGGCTTTGACTACGCCCCAGGGCGCACCAAACCAGCCCAGCATATACAGCAGTTAGAAGCGGCCAAGCCAGCCCTGCCAGACCGTTTACCTCGCCGCCTGGTGCCCAGTGCCTTCAGCACAGTAAAAGGTATGGACATACATGGCTTAAACCGCATACTGGCAGAGATTGCGACCAAGCGCCCAGAGCTGGAACAGGTCAGCGCGTTTGTGAAGCGCTACCAAATCAAAACTCTGATCCTCAAGCCAACCGAAATCAGTACCAGCAGTAAACGCATAAAAGACCTGGTAGCCCCTATTGCCGATTATCTGCAGGTTGACGGCTACAAAGCCCTGCGCAGTTGGCCAGTATCGCCGAGTGTGGCGCGCAAAGCGGGCGGCTATACCGCCCACGCATGGCACCACTTGGTTATTAAAGCCAAATCAAATTTGCGCTTGTCCAATGTCACCAATGTAGACGAGCTAATAAACGCCGTAGAGGCTGGCATAGTGGCCCATGCCAACGGCGCGCCCATGTGGACCTTTAGCAGCATAGTGCGCAACTTTGGTGACAGCGGCGAAGCGGGTAGCAGCGTGTTAACCTGGTTGCACGAACTTGGCCACCAAGTGCATTTCAGGGTCATAGATAAGGGCTATAATGCCAGAGGCCTGCCCACCACTTTAACCCGCTATGCCGGGCAAGATGTATGGGAATGGCACGCCGAGCATTTTGTAGCCTGGGCCTTAAACCGGCCCAAGCTGGTAGAGCATCACCCCGACATAGCCGAATACTTTGACAACATCATGAAGGCATTAAATGACTGACATACTAAAACGGGCAGCCAGCGCCAACACCCAGTACAGCCGACAATTGCAAGAGGCCCAGGAATTGCTGCGCAGTAACTTACCCCTGCCCGAAAAAGAACAGCGCCTGGCCGAATTACGCGCCCAGGCCCCCGCCAGCGACAAAGCCTATTTCGCTGATCTGTATTCCACCCTGGCCCGCCAGCAAATAGAGGCCCAGCAGTAATGGCCGGTAGTTTTATCAACGTAGACCTGCAAGGTTTTGACCAGGTAAACCGCATACTGCAGCAACTGGCCACGGCCAGCACCAATTTAAAGCCCGCTATGCAGGAAATAGGCGAATACCTGTTGGAATCGCATCAGCAGCGTTTTGAATTAGAGGTAGAACCCGACGGTACTCCCTGGGAGCCATTGCAGCCCAAAACCGTTAAACGTAAAGGCGGCGACGATAGAATTCTAAAACAGTCCAATATCTTAAAAGACACCCTGCACTACCAGGCCGACGCCAACACCTTACTCTTTGGCACCAACCTGGAATACGGCGCAACCCACCAGTTTGGCCGCGAAGGCGACGGTATCGTAGCGCGCCCGTTCCTGGGCTTAGCCACCGGCCCCTGGGAAGACAGCGACGAGATCCTGGCCATACTGCAGGACCACCTGCAACAGGCCATGCACACCAACTAAGGTGCCCAGCCCTCTTGCATATCAAAGGCCGTCAAAGTACTGCCCTGGTAACTGCAGCTATAACGATAATTGCGCCAGGCTCCCCGCCCGGTTTGCAGCTTGGCCCGCCCCGTTACCATATCCAGGTCCAACCCTTTGCGAGTCGTATCTGTACTCACAATCTCTGCAGTGTACTTGGCCATGCCTTGTACTTTGTCGTGGCATGCGGCTATTTCCTGATCATTGCCACAACCAGTTAACAGCAAAGCCAGCACCAGCATCGTTCCCTTGTTCATCGTTATTCCCCCTTTGCCTGTGTACGTAATTGTTTGGCTTCATCTATTGTCAGCCATTGCCATCCGGCATCTTCGCCCCCTGAAATCAGCGTTTCGCCCCACTCCCAGGTATAACCGCCATCCTGCAATACTTGCTGTTGCACCGACAACGGTGAATGCCAGGTTGGCCAGGGCACAGAAAAGGTACGTGGCTCCACCTCTACTATTCTCCAACTCAGCCACGGCTGCTCTGGCCGATTACGGCCCCGCTGGTAAACCACCGTGCCACATAACGCCCCGTCTTTGTAAATACGCAGTTTGCGCCGCTGCACATCTACCCAGTTCTGCATGCCCTCCCCCAAAAACCGTGCAACCGCCTCAGCGCCATTCTAAGCGCATTAACCCTTTGCACAGCTACCGTTGCTTTAGATTGATCCATTTAAACGATTCTGGAAAGATTTAAACAGCAATTAACAAGGAATGCAGATGGAAAACAACAAGAACAAAACCAGGTTCCCCAAATGGCCGCTGATTGGCCTGGCGGTGTTAATTAGTTTGCTGCTTTTTGTCAGCATGCTGCTGGCGATCCATTTAGGATCATCTGCAGAATGTGGGCCGGACCAAACCCCTTGTTACAGGTACTTAAAGGGAGACCTTGGCACTTTGGGGGATTTTATTGGTGGTGTGCTTAATCCGCTCCTGTCTTTTATAACAATCTGCTTGTTGATTGGGCAGTTACGGTTGCAGTCAAGTGAACTAGCTGCAACCAGAGATACATTGAACGAAACCAAAAACATACATAACGCAACAGCTCTGACTCACGAACGAGCACTACTATTGCAACAGGCCAACGACTACTGGCCTGCCGCAAAAAGCAAAATGAGTCAATTGGTTGATAGAGTAGAAACTCTCTACTATGAAAATGCCATACCTGTATTTCCAGAAGCTGAAGAGGTAACAATTGATCGTCTTGCAAATCAGCATGATGATTCGGAGCTTGTCTGGTTTATGAGTAATGATTCATACGTCGCACTACTTGAGCAAAGCATTGGTGAAATAGTCAGCATCGCTCAGCATTACCTTGATCTAGCCAGAATATGTCGGGAGAAATACCAGATACCCGGAATACTTTATTTTGACGAAATTGCAAAATTAAATGGTCTTGTAAATCACATATATAGCGAACTCAATGTTTACATGGTTAACGATGCTTCCCTGAAGCATTGCTGGATAGAATTAGGGAAGGAAGTATTGGTAACAGAGTCCCAATAGCCCAAACCCACACTAAACCAACCTAACCCCCAAAGCCCGGCAAACTGGCCGGGCTATGAAAAAACATCAACGCCTATACAACTTCGCTTACCCAGGAGTCGGTTATGTAACCGCAACGCCTGCAGCGGCCTTGTCTGTAGCTGCCCTGTCCAACCAGGAACAGCCGCTGGGTATCGCGGCTTGTTCGTTTGCCATTGTCCCTAACCAGTCCTGGCAGCAAATCCTGCCTGGCCAGCCATTCGCCGCTAAAGATGGCCGCCCGTTAGATGTACCCAGCCGCAAGTGGAATATCAACGACGAGTTAGGCCCCCGCCTGGCAGCGCTCCTTAACAGCCGCGCAGCACAGGGCCAGGAACTGCTGTTTGACTACGAACACCAAACCCTGCTCACCAAGGTTAACGGCCAAGACGCCCCCGCCAGCGGTTGGGGCAAACAGTTTGAATGGCGGCCCGGCCAGGGGCTGTTTGCCCAGCTCAAGTACACCCCCAGAGCCAAGCAAAATGTCGCCGACGAAGAGTACCGCTTTTTTAGCCCTGTGGTGATTTACGACACCAGCAGCGGCGACGTGGTTGACCTGCACAGTGTCGCTATCACCAATGACCCAGCCGTACTGGGCATGCAGGCCGCCGCCCTGAATAACCGTTTCGCAACCCCCCAGGAGAAACCCATGAACCAGGCCCTAGCCCTATTGCTGAGCTTTATTGGTGTAGACGTTGACACCAGTAAAGACATTGATGCCGCCGCCCTTAAAGCCACTCTGGAATCTAAAGAAGTTGAACAGAAGCTGGCCGAGCTTAAAACCAAGGTCGACTCCAACAACGAGCAAACCACCCAGATTGCAGCCCTCAAAGCCGACCTGGCCAATGCCAAAGCCGGGCAACTGGATATGAGCCAGTTTGTGCCGGTGGAAACCTACAACGCCGTTATCACTGAAATGGCCGCCCTAAAAGCCAGCAACGACGGCCTGACCGTTGACCAGGTCATTGATAAGGCCCAGCAGGAAGGTCGCTTTATCGCCCAGGCCGAGCTGACCTACTTAAAAGAGCTGGGCCAAAAGCAAGGGGTAGCTGCCCTTAAAGCCACCCTGGACAGTCGCCCCGCCATCGCCGCTCTGGGTGGCCAGCAACAAACCACCCAGGCCAAACCCGACGCCGACGACAAAACCGGCACGGCGGCCCTTACGGCTGACCAAAAGGCCATTGCTGATCAGTTGGGTATTTCCCATGCCGACTACGCCAAAGAGCTAACAACCGACCAGGCCTAATTAACCCTACAACCAGGTAGCTACCAGGAGAACCCGCAATGATTATTACGTCCGCAACGTTAAACGGCTTGCGTACCGGCTTTAAAAAGAACTTTGAAGACGGCAAGGTCAAAGGCCAGCCCATGTTCCAAGAAGTGGCAACCGTGGTGCCTAGTTCCAGCAAATCGAATACTTACGGCTGGTTAGGGCAATGGCCAGGCTTTCGCGAGTGGATTGGTCCCCGTGTAATGAAGTCAATGAAGGAACACGCCTACAGCATCACCAACAAAGATTTTGAAAGTTCGGTGGAAGTAGACCGCAACGACATTGACGACGATAACCTCGGTGTCTATGCCCCTATGTTCAATGAAATGGGTTATGCCGCGTCAGTCTTCCCCGACGAGCTGGTATTTCCTATGTTGGCGGCTGGTTTTACAACTGTCTGTTACGACGGCCAGTACTTCTTTGACACCGACCATCCGGTAAACGCCGAAGTGGATGGCACCGGCGCAGACACCAGCTATGCCAACGCCATTATAGATGCCGGGTACGTGGGTGAAGCGTGGTATCTGCTCGACACCAGCCGCAGCCTTAAACCCCTTATATTCCAAGATCGCAAAGGCATGCAGTTTGTGGCCATGGACAACCCCAACGACGAAGCCGTATTCACCAACAAGATCTTCCGTTATGGCGTCGACTGTCGCTGTAACGTCGGCTATGGCTTCTGGCAAATGGCCATCGGCGTTAAGAAAGCATTAACGCGCGACACCCTGTGGGAAGCCATCAATCTGATGCGCAGCTTTAAGGCCGATGGCGGCCGCCCACTTGGGCTGGGTAAAAACACCCTGACGCTGGTGGTGCCCAGTTCACTGGAAAAGCTGGCTAAGCAAATTAACACCCGCGAAATGATTGACGAGGGCGGCGTATCGGTCAGCAACGAGCTTAAAGGTCAATTTAAGGTTGTTTCGCCGGACTTCCTGTAACCCATAACACCCCGCGACAGCCCACTAGGGCACCACGCAACCAGCGGCTGGTGTAACCGCCAGCCGCTGGACCAGGGGTACAACCATTACAACTGTGACAACTGGGAGACAAATAATGACTAAATCAGCCTTAATAAAGGTCCTGGTGGTGACCGCCCTGGGTGCATCGTTTCGCCGTTGCGGCCATGGTTTTACTGACCAAGGCAGTGCCTTCCCCCTTGATTATTTCAGCGAATCCGACCTCAAGCGGTTGCACAAAGAACCGCGTTTATCTGTGCGGGAAGTGGCCCTTGAAGAACTGGCCGATACCGTCAACACCGACGCTGTGGACCAGGCCGCCTACACCGCCGCCCAGGCCGAAGCGGAAAAAACGGCGGCTAATAAGAAAACCGCCAATCCCAAGGCCGCCGACAAAGCCCCCCCCAAAGATGAAGCTGGCGACGACAAAGCGGCTGACCAACAGGCGGGCGCGTAAATGTACTGCACCGTTGATGGTTTAGTTGCTCGCTTTGGACAACAAGAGTTGGTCGACCTAACCAACCCCGGCCAAAGCCAGGTTGACGCCGCCAAGGCCCAAAAAGCCATAGACGACGCCACGGCAACCATTAACGGTTACTTGGGAGGGCGTTACACCCTCCCCCTTTCTACTGTGCCTGCCGTACTGGTAAGGCTTTGTGCAGATCTGGCCCGTTACTACCTGTACGACAACGCCCCCTCCGAAGTGGTTAGCGCCAATAAGGTAGACGCCCTGGCTTTTTTAAAAAGCCTGGCCAAAGGCGACGTTACCCTGGGCGTTGAAACTTCAACCCCAGCGGTACAACCCGACGACGCCATAGAAATCCAGTCCTCTGAACTGGTATTCAGCCGCCGCAATAGCAAAGGGTTTATCTGATGTTGGCCCTGCTTGAAAGCCGTTTAAAAGCCCTGTCGGTGTTTGACCGGGTCGGCAGCGCCCTGTCAGTGGCCATGGCCATGAAAAATGGCGTAGCCCGCAACATGGAGGCCTTTGTTATCCCACTGCCATCTACCTACAACGAGCGCAGTCAGGACTTAGGCCCCCTAACCCAAAAAGGCGTGAAAGCCTTTGGCGTGCTGGTAGGTATTCGCTCGGTTAACGACCCAACCGGCGCAAACGGCAACGCCAAAATCGACCAGCTAGAGCAAACCCTGCTGGGCAGCCTGCTGGGTTGGCACCCTGGCCCCAACTACGAGCGAGTCAGCTTAACCCGCACCGAACCTGTTGGCATGCCAGACGCCACCTTGTGGCATTTGTACCGCTTTGCTGTCCCTCAATACCTTGCAGAAGGAGTAACCCATGGCAACCCCTAACCCAGCCCCCGCCAAAGGTGGCCGCTACTACCAGGTAGACGGCAAACGTGTCAGCGAGGCGGACTACCTAACAGCCCAGGCCAAGCAAAAAGCTGCTAAGGCCAAACCGCAGGAGAAAGCGTAATGCCTCTTAACGCCAAAGAAGAATACATTCTGTTCAAACTGCAGGCGGCGGCCTATGGCACCGACGAAGCCCTAACCGGCCTGAATGCCATTGCGGTTTACGACATTAACTACAACCCTGAGTTTACCCGCGAACAGCTGCAGGAAGCGCTAGGGTTCCCCGGCGCGGCAGGCGAACAAACCGTTGCCGGCTACCAGGCTATTACCTTTAAGTTTTATGCCCGTGGCGCAGCCGATGGCCAGCCCGCCACCCCAGTGCCGCATGCGCCGCTGCTACGTGCGGCAGGCTTGAGCGAAACCGTCACACCCGACACCAACGTAGCTTATGCGCCCGTGTCGGAAGCATTCGAACACGGCACATTGTATTACTACGCTGGCGGTGCCAATGGCGTGCTGCACAAATTAACTGGTGTGCGCATCAGTGGCCTTAAGTACGTCAGCAAGCCAGGTGCCCTGGATTACTACGAATGCACCGCCATGGGCCTCGACGTAGACCCAGAACCAGCAGGCGCGTTGCCAGCAGTAGATTGGTCTGGCCTAACTGCCCCGCTGCCCACCGCTGCCAACACCGTGGAAACCATGACCTTGTTTGGCAACCCAGTCGGCATGGCCAGCCTGGAGGTCACTTTTGGCAATGTCTTCAGCCACCTGCATGTCACCAACCAGGAAGAGATCGCCTTTGAGGAACGCAATGGCTCTATCAGCATCTCCATTGTTGAACCGGATCCAAGCGCTATCAACTACTGGACCAAAGCAAAAAAAGGCGAATCCGGTGCACTGAACTACCAGCGTGGCAAAACCGCCAGTCACGGCGGCAATATCCACTTGCTGGCAATCCCCAATGCACAACTTGGGCAGGTATCGCGCCGTAACGATGCAGGCCGTCTGTACCTGGATTTAACCCTAACGATCAAGCCGCTAACCAAAAACAGCGACTTTACCCTAACCACCCTGTAAGGCGGCGCTGCCGCCTCACCCAGTTACTAACCGGAGATACCCATGTTTCAAGTCGACGCCCTGGCAAAACAACGTTTTAAAGCCCCGGTAGTGGTACGCATCCCTACCGAAGACATCGACAGCAAAGGCCATACAGTTTACGCCTACGCCCATTTTGTTGGCCTGTTCGAATGCCTGCCCTTGCCCCAGGTTAACGAAGAGCTGGACAAGCTGGTACAGCTGCAAAAAGAAGGTAAAGAACGCGAAGCCCTGGCATGGGCAGATGAGCGTATTGCCACCTATTGGGTAGGGTTCGAAAAACACCCTAAACATGATTTCCCCTTTATGGACGGCGACCAGCAGTTGGCCAACACCCCCGACAACATTAAACGCCTGTTGCAAAGCAAAGAAGTGCGCGACGCGGTTACCCAAACCTACCGCGAAGCCCGCGAAGGAGATCCCCTGGCAAAAAACTCCAGGAAGTAGCCACGTACTGGGCTACCAGCGGCAGCAGTAAAGCCAAAGTGGTGGCCGAGCGCATGAAAGCGCTGGGCGCACCACAGGAACTAATCGACCAGCAGGCCACGGCCCAGGCTGGCCCCGATATTCAGCCAGGCAACCTGCTCACCGTGCGGCTGTTTTACGCCGTGTCAACCCAGTGGCTAACCGCTGGCATGGCAGGCACCCGCACCGGGTTGAACTACCCGGCTATCGATGTAAGGGCCATGCGGATGCCTGACTACCAGGCACTGCCAATCGAGTTAAAGGACGCCGTATGGCGCGGCCTGCAAGTCATGGAACTGGCCGCCCTGGCGGCATGGAGTAGCCAGGAAGGCTAAGGGCAGGATGCCCACCCCATTAATTTACGTACCGGCGCATCCAATGAACGACATGCAGTTAGCAATCAGATTCACCACCGAGGGCGGCAAAGTTGTCGTTCGCGACGTGCGTGATATGTCTGAAGCACTGCAAGACACCAACACCAAGTTAAAGCAAACCCAGGGCGCGGGCCAAAGTGCCAAAGCGGGGTTAGATCAGGCCAAGCGCGGCACCAACGAGCTAACCAAAGGCACCCGTGCGGTTAGCAAAGACATACAGGACCTTAAAGACCACCTAACCGCCATGGTGGGCGTAGGCGCGGTGTTCTACGCCGCCCTGTCTGCAGCCGGAAAGGTCAAAGATTTCGCCCACCTGGCCGACGACTTCAACGTATTACAAACCCGAGTACAAACCGCCACCAAGGCCACCGGCGACTACAACGAAGTCAGCAAGACCATGTACGCCATTGCCCAGCAAAATGGCGCAGCCCTGGACAGCACCGTTGAACTGTTCCAGCGCATGTCTACCGCCCGCAAAGATCTGCAGGCCACCAACGAGCAAATGCTGAACTTTACCGACGCGGTGCAAAAGCTGGGCATCATCGGCGGTAGCAGTACCGACGCCATGAAAAACGGCCTGCTGCAGTTAAGCCAGGGCCTTGGCGGCGGCGTGGTAAGGGCAGAAGAATTTAACAGCGTACTGGAAAACATACCCGAACTGGCCAACCGCATTGCATCCGGCTTTGACAAAACCACTGGCCAACTGCGCCTGCAAGTGCTGGAAGGTAAGCTCTTGTCGCGCGACGTGCTGGACGTGATCCTACAGCAGTTGCCGCAAATCAATGCCGACATGGCCGCCATACCGCTATCGCTGGGCCGCGCTGGCCAAACGTTCGACAACGCCATGGGCATGGCCTTGTCCCGGCTGGACCAGGCCACCGGTGCCACCCAAACCTGGGCAGCCTTGCTGGTAGGTGCCGCCACCACCCTGGACGAAATGGACGCCAGCGAACTACAAAACGCCACGGCCGCTATTACCGCCCTGGCCGGTGGCGGCGCGGCGCTGTTAATCCTGAGTAAGTACGGCGTAGGCTTGGCTGCAGTGGCCGTTGGGGCGGGTAAACTGGTCACCGGCTTACGTGCCTGGTATGTAAACCAAACAGCGGTAAATCGCACTGTCTACAACGCCAACCTGATGATGACGCAAACCGTGCCAGTGGCCAATCGCGCCACTGTTGCCGTTAATTTGCTAAATGCTGCAGGTAAAGGCCTGCGCTCTACACTGGCACTGCTGGGGGGCCCTGCTGGTATAGCGTTACTGGCCGGTTATGCCATTTACGAGTACCTAAACGCCACCGAAGACGCCATTGACCCAACCAAAGAACTAACTAACAAAGTCGAAGGGTTAAACAGCGCCATGAGCGAGTTAAACCCCTTTGCCAGCTTCACCAAAGCCAAAGCCGAAGCATCGCTAGCCCTGTACCAGGGCCAACTGGACTTTGCCGTGCAACTGCTGCAGGAAGCGCGGCAGCGCATGCACGCCCGCCCAGACGACAAAGTAGCGCTGCACTACTTCGACGCCGCCCAGGGCAAAGTCGACGCACTCAGTAAAAAAATCCAGTTCCTGGAACAGCGTTTGGGGCAATTGAACGAGCAGCAGGGTAAAACCAGCACTGGCACCGACGAAGTAAACAAAGAACTGCAAAAGTTGCTGGACACGCTCTACCCCGCGCAAGCGGCAATGACTAAGTACACCGCAGAGCATGAATTGCTTGAGCAAGCGCATAAGTCCGGGCTGCTGTCCTGGGGCGCATATATGGAAGCGGCAACATTGCTAACCGGCAAATACGCCGAACTCACCGCCGAACAGAAAAAAGCCGAGAAACAACAGGACAAAAACACCGCTGCTAATGCTGACTATATAAAACAGCTGCGCGAAGAACTGGGCCTGACCAAATACCAGGGCCGCGAGTTAGCCGTGCAAACCGCGCTGCGCCGTTTAAATGCCGACGCCACCGCCGACCAGGCCCGCGAAGTGGCAGACCTGGCGCGCCAGCTGTATGACGCCCAGCAGCAAGTTGACGACTGGGGCCAGGCCTGGGTATCGGCGTTTGAGCGCATCGACAGCAGTTTTAGTGATGCCTGGTTTGAGGCGCTCAGCGGCCGCGCCGATGACGCCTTTGACGACATTCTGGATGCCTTTAAGCGCACCCTGGCCGAAATGCTGCACTTGGCCATTACCCGCCCCATCGTGCTGCAGATCCAGCAAGCCATTATGCCCATGCTGGGTTTAGGCAGTGGCGGCCTGGCTGGTACGGCATTAAGCGGGGCATCTGCAGCCAGCTCACTGGGCGGCCTGGCAGGGTTGGGCGGATTGTTGGGCGGCAGTGGTATTGGTAATGCCCTGGCCAGCGGTGGTCTGTGGCTTGGTCACAACGCGGGCATTTATACCAACACCTGGGGCAATACGTTGTTTTCCGGTGCTGGCCGCTATGCCAACTGGCAGTATGGCGCTGCTGGGATTCTCGGTGGCCTGTTTGGTGGCACGGCCGGTGGCCAGGGTGCCCTGGGTGGCTCGCTGGGCTCCGCCATCGGGCTAGCTGCCGGTGGCCCCATTGGTGCAGCGGTGGGCGCGGTGCTGGGTGGTGCGTTCGGTTCGTTGTTTGGCGGCAACTGGAAGCAGCACAAGGTAGAGGCCCGCCTGCAGTACGGCGGCAGCGACTTTGACGGCGAAATCTGGAGCCAGGAGAGGAAGAAAAAACTCTGGAAATATAGGTACAGAGACGAATCCAGCGAGATATCTGACGACCCTATCAACGCGATTTTTGATCAAGTCGAGGCGTCGATCCTTTATGCCGCCGACCAGTTCGATATTGAATCTGTTACAACCAGACTGACCACCCGCTTTAACGAGGATTTTGTAGGCAGCTGGCGGCAGGGCTGGTCCCAGATCGTTCAGGATGTTGAGACTCCCATAGAAGAGTGGTTAGCCAATTTCAGCCGCTCCACCACTATTAATATCAAGGACATGAGCCAGGAAGAGGCCGAGGCCGCTATTGCCGACTGGGTGCAGTCAGTCACCGATTCGATGATTAACCAGGTGTTTGGCTCATTCTTAACTGACCTGCAGTTAGAAGGCGAGGGCCTTAGCGATACGCTGCTGCGCGTATCCAACAATATGCAAATCATGGCAGGCCTGGCAGAGCAGTTAAATCTAACCTATGACCTGACTGGCAAATCTGCTGCACTGGCCGCCACCGGCATTGTTGAGATGGTGGGCGGGCTAGATGCGCTGGTGGCCCTAACCGGCACCTATTACCAGGAGTTTTACAGCCAACAGGAACAGTTTGACCGCCTGCAGCAACAGTTAAGTACCACCTTTGACGAGTTAGGCCTAACCCTGCCACAAACCCATGCTGGATTCCGTTCGCTGGTCGAAGGGCTGGACCTGAATACCGAATCCGGGCAGGAGCTGTTTGCGAAACTGATGCAACTGGTGTCGACCATGGACCAGTATCTGGATCAAGTTGAAGCCGCCAAAGATGCCACCACAGGTCTGGGCGACGGGCTAAACAGCGTAACCGCCGCCAGCGCCCAGTGGCTAGCCAGCATCCAGCAACAGCTAGACCGTATCGGCCTGGACGGTGCAGCCCTGGAGCTATACGACCTCGATAAATGGTATCAGGAGCAAATCAACCAGGCTGAAGAGCTGGGAGCATCCACCACGTTACTGGAGCAACTGCACGGCCGTAAACGCCAGGCCGTAATCGACAAATATCTGGAGCAAATCAACGCAGATACCGCAAAACAAATGGATGCACTGGCCGCCGAGCATGAGCGTGCGGTTGCAGATGTAACTAGCCGTTTTACCCAGCTGTTTGATGCCATTCGCGCAGCCTCAGCGAGTCTGGCAGATAGCATGCTGCAAGTCCGCCGTCAGGGGGCAAGCTGGGATGAGGTTGGCTACCAAACGGGCCAAATCAGCACACTGCGCGGCCAACTGGATAGCGGCACTCTGGAGCAACAGGTAGAGCTGATTGGCCAACTGCAGTCTGCAATCATAGCCCGTTACGACGCCCAGGTAACCGGACTGAATGACACCATTGCGAATCATCAGGCAAAGTTGGGCGAGATCCAATCGGCCTATGAGGCCATTAGCAATGCCATTGCTGGCTTTAGATCCCAAGTTGATGATGCGGTATTGGCAGTCCGCCGCGCCATGCCCGGCTGGGATGAGATTACGCACCAAGCCCAGCGCGTAGCCCAGCTCAAAGGGCAACTGAGCAGCGGCAGTATTGAGCAGCGTTTGAGTGCTGCCGACCAACTACTGGATGCCACCAACGCATGGTATGACGCGCAGATTGCCCAGCAACAGGAGCTGGCGAACGCCGAGCTTGAGCGCTTCAATCGTCTGCGCGACGCTATCAGCGGCCTTAACGAATTTGCATCAGGCCTGGGCACTAGCAATCTAAGCAACCTGAAATCAGGTGATCAACTGGCATTGCTGGCCGCCCAGTACAATGATTTGCTGGGCAAAACCCAGGCGGGTGATGCCAATGCGGCGGGTAAACTACAGGGCGTATCGTCTGACTACCTGACACTGCTCCGCGATTACTATGGGGCAGGCAGTGCCGAATACAACACCCTGTTTAACCAGGTTAAGGACGCCCTGGGTGCCCTGGATGCACCAGAAGAATCAGAGTTGCCCAGCGAAGTATTAGCCCATCAAACTGCAGTGGAGCAACTGCAGCAGGCCCAACTGACCGAGTTACTAGGCCTGCAAACGCTTGCACAGCAACTGCAACAGCAGGCAGACGCACAGCAACAATATGAATCAGCCCTGACCCGCGCCGCCATTGCCAGTGCGCAATCGGCATTGGTGGACGTACAGCAGCAGGCGTTAACCGAGTTGCAAGATCTGCAAACGCTCCTGGACGAGCTAAACAGCCAGGCCATCATCGAGCAGACCAGCGCCCTGGATGAGCTACAAAAGGCGTTTGAGGCCAAGCAGGACGAGTTGAAGGCGCTACAGGAGCAACAAATTGCAGAGCTGCAGGCCATTGCAGCCAGTAACGCCGAGATAGCCGCCAATAGCCCACCAGTTATCAATGTAGAGGTGGTGGTAACCCCACCGCCGCCGGTTGTTATAACCGTGCCACAACAAAAATCCACTGGGGTCGAGCAACAGCCCGTGCAGCCCAAACAACCCGACCCAAGGCCTAATGTCGTCTCGGACCCTGAGATTGTCCGCCAGTTGGAACAACTCAACCGCACGTCAGAGCAACAAACGCGCGCATTTAAAGATGTGTCAGACCGACTCGACGGCGGCAGGAGGATTGCCTGATGTACGCCGACTGGATTAAGAGTTTAGGCAAAGAAAGGTGCTACCTGGTAGAAGCAGAGTACGAACTTGGCAGCGCGGTGCACACGCTGCGCCTGTCAACCCATCCATACCGCAGTGGCCCGACGGATACCCCGGCCTGGACTGCCTACCCGGACTACATCCTCAACCCCGGCACATTTGACCGCCAGATGAGCGAGATGTTTACCGGCCAGAGCATTCTGGGCTCAACAGAGATTGAGCTATTTTTACACCCCGACGATATCCAGCCACTGCTTACAGAGGCCGACTTTGGCGGCAGGTCCGTAACAATCCGTTGTGGGGACAAGTTTTGGCCGCTTGCTGAGTTTGGCCTGATTGCTACCGGCGCTATCGCAGATAGCCTGGTGCAAAGCAGCGAAACGACAGCAGTTTTAAAGCTGCGCGATAGAGCGGCGATATTTGATAAACCCATCCTGACCGAAACATACGCCAGCGGGCCAAGTGAAGGGCGATTGATCCCCCTGGCCCTGGGTAACTGCTTTAACGTAAAACCTGAGCTGATTGATGCTAACAATCACACATACCAGGTAAGCACCGGCCCGGTGTCGGCAATTGGGCCAGTGCGCGAGAACGGCCACGCCATCCCACACACTGTGGATTTAGCCACTGGCAAATTTACCCTGATCAATGCTGCGGCGGGCACAATCACATGCGATGTGGCGGGGATTATCTCCGGCAGCTATTTGCAATACCCCGCCCAGATTATCAACTGGCTACTGGCCCGCCTGGGCCTGCCAGCGTCCGCTAACCAGGGCTGGCCTAATGTGCCCGTAGGTCTATATCTCAACAGCGATAGCAGCGACCTATCGTACCGCGCAGCATTTGACGCATTGGCCAAGTCGCTGGCGGCCGCCTGGTATTTTGACCGTTACAGCGTGTTAAAACTGCATAGGTTTAATGGGCTGCCCGCCGACCCTGAAAGTAGTCTGCAGATTGAAGAGCCACCCGGCAGCGGCAATTATGTGACTGTGCCTGTTACCAATGCCGATTTATCCGGCGAAATAGAGCGCGGCTCACTTCGCCCCCGCCGCCGCATTCCACCGCTCAAAACGCTCAAACTGGGCTACAGCCGCAACTGGTCGCCGTTAAGCACTATTGCGGAAGTTGTGCGCGATACGGACCCGGTGCTGGCCACGCGCCTTGAGAACCAATACAGCTACGTCGACGACAACAATAACACCGCAAGTCTTGATGCCGCAGACGTCACTACCGACACGCTACTCACCACCAAAGCCGCCGCCACAGCAGAGTGCAGCCGCCGCCTGGGTTTGGCTGTAAATGCACGTAACATCTATGAGCTAACCGCCGCGGCCGGGCCATTTGCCATGGAGCTAGGTCAGGTCATCAGCATTGACTACCCTGGCACGTTTGCGGGCGGAAAGTATTGTTGTGTCACGCGCTTGAGCGACGAGCTGAGCCGCGATGCATGTCAGTTAGAGGTGCTGCGATGAGCAACGTGCGCATCATCATGGATAATTTGTTTGATCAGGCTGCCCTGGTATTGGCTGATGCAACAGCCATTGCCCAGGCACCGGTGCATCATCTGCAAAAATATGGTCATAGCAAACGCTTTGTGACGCCCACGCTAACTGGCGCGCGTATCCTCGGCGATTTTACCCGCCCCATGTTTATCAGCGGCTGGAATCTGGACAGACACAACATCAGCGCCCTGGGCACCATCCAGATCAGAGGTTACAGCGGGCCGGGCCGGGGTGGTGACATTATGTTTGATACCGGGGTTGTACCTGCAGGCCGGTACAAGCCGTTGGGTGACTTTATCTTTGGTCTGGACCCATTTGGCGAAACCGAGTATCTGCGCTGGGAGTGGGCCTCAACTGCTATCTGGCTAGATGAGGCAGTAGTTGTACAGAGCTTCGAAATCATCATCAATGACCCAGACAATCCGCAGGGTTACATCGAGATAGACCGCATCCACGCCGGGCGTTATCTCACGCCGCGTTTCAATATCAACTATGGCCATAGCCTGGGTTTTGACGGCAGCAACACCGCGCCCCATCGCACCCAGGATAAGAGCCTGCACAGTGTGGCAGAGCAACCCGCCAGAGTGCTGAATTTTACCCTGGCCCATCTGGACGAGAGCGAGCGCAGCACATGGTTTGAGCAACTCATGTACGTGGGCAGACACCGGGATATCTATATTTCTGTATACCCAGCCACGCCAGGCGCTAAACGCCGTGATTACAGCATGCTGTGCAAATTTCAGTCCCTGCCGGATACCACCGGCAATTATCACAACAACTACCAGCAGCCGTATGTGCTGAGGGAGGCTTAATGGCAGCAAAAATCCCCGAATCCGGGCGCTTTAAAGTCCCTGATTATGAGTATGTGCAAAAGCTCAACACCCTGATTGACACATTCAATGGTTTGATTGACGACTTTGCCGCCCTGGGCATCAACATCCAGGCCGCCCTGGACATTGGCCAGGATCTGGAAGCCCTGGTCGGCGGTAACGTAGCCACAGAGGCAGACGTTAAAAAAGCCACCGATGTCGCCACGCTGGCCATGTTTATTTAGGAGGGTCCATGCCGTTAAACACCAGCAATATTGTATCCGTTGCGGCCAGCATCGCCGGGGGTAACCTCAGCGCGCTCAGCACCCCCGCCCTGGGGCAGTTGTACATCACTGGCCGGGTTGGGGCTAACATCGCCGCATTTGAAACAGAGCTGCAGAATCGCATCAGCGCCCTCACACCGGCCAGCGACCCGGTTGACATTGCCATCCTGGCAGGCATTGCCAGCGACATTAACGCCGCCGCTGCCGCCAAAATCAACACCATTGCCGAGCGCACGGATGTAGCCACATCCTCGCGCGCCACCCCGGCACAGGTCACCACTGCGAAAACCGACATTATCAACGAGCTGAGCCGCACCACGGGCGGTAGCCTCTACGCCTTGCTGTCATCGGTGATTAACAGCGCCAGAGACAGCGTTAAAGACGGCATCACCGTTAAACAGGCGCGCGATGCCGTGATGGCCGAGCTTGTGCGCGAAACGGCGGGCAGTCTGTACAGCTTGATTAAAGCGCGGCTGGACTTGTTGCCAACTAGCGTCATTAAGCCTGTGCAGCGTGGGGTTGTATCGGCAGGCTCCACAGGAGCAATCTCAATTAGCCCGGTTGATGTCAACAAAACCGTTGTATTGGCAACCTACCGCAGCGGCCACAGTATAAATGAGGGCACCAACTCGTACGCGATGAGCATCTCAGCCAGTGTGCATCTAGCCAGCAGCACCGCCATAGACATTCAGAGAGGGTCGTACCATGGCCAGCTTGATACCTTTCCCATTATTTACTGGCAACTACTCGAATTCGTATAAGGGGGCACTATGTGGCATTACTACGCACTACTGAATGATGCTGGCGTTGTTTACAGCGTACAACGCCGCACCGATGAGTATACCGGCCCCAACGCGGTTGCGCTGCAATCTGAGCAGACCGAACTGTTGGGCATGTACTACAACGGCACGGAGTTTGTTGACCAACAAACCAACAGCCCACCAACCATCACGCACTACCACACCGCCGCCGAGGCCATTACCGTTGACGGCAATGCCGCCCAGGGCTTTGGCAATACCTACTACGGTACAGCCGCGGTGGTCACGCAGTTTAGTGCAGACCTGGTTGATGAGCATGGCGCAGTGCAAACCGACATAGACGCAGCGGCCCTGGGCTACCCCCCAGTCCTGAAAATGCCGGTGCAAAAGATCGCAGGCGGCGCTAACGGCACACTGGTCGACGAGGTGTATTTTGACGTAACCCTGGTCAATGGCCATGTGACCGCTACCGGCACCATCCCCAGCAGCGGCAGTTGGTATTTGTTGATAGACCGCATCAATTTGGCCCTGGCCGCCATCAACGCCGATTGGCGTATCGAGCGCGCCAACGTGGTGATGTTGGTGTAGCTATGCAAGTCATTTATTGCCGCAACAATCATCCCCTCAGCCTGTTTGTGCGCTGGTTTACCTGGAGCCGCTGGAGTCACTGCGGCATCGTATTGGATGGCGACGTCATCCACGCCACCGCCGCCCAGGGCGTAGTTTGCCAGCCCCTAACCGAGTTTGTGCGCCAGTACCCTACCTATCAAATCTGCACAATGCCGGGTACAGCGCACCTGGCGATAGACCAGTTAGGTAAACCCTACGATTGGGGCGGGGTGCTGGGTATTCGTTGGGGGAAATGGGACGACCATAACCGCTGGTTTTGTAGCGAGCTGGTAGCGTACTGCAGTGGCCTGTTTCGGCCCAATCGCCGTAATCGCGTTACCCCTGAGCATTGCTGGATGGTGAGCAAATGAAAATAGTTGCCCAACAAATCCCGCCAGGCTCCACAGCAGTTCGCGTCTGCACAGACGACGGCGGGGCGCAGTTTGTCTGCATCGTCACCCCTCGCTCGGACCACGCCTGGGTGTGGCTCGGCGCAGGCAAATTAAACCCGCGCATCAGCTCAACGCTATTTGCCTATCTGCGTGAGCGTGGGCACAGCATATTGCGGTTTGAGCGACTGGAGCCAGACGGCAGCATGAGTCTGCATCGCATTAATATTGGGAGGGCATCATGACAGTATTAGTTGGTGCACTGGGCGCACACTCTGCGCCGCTAAACGGTGGGGCCTCGCCGGGCCGCACATTTTTTGATTTCGCGAACCCCGTAGCAACAGCCGGGACAGCGAGCCTCTTAGACATCCCTCTCCCAACCGGTGGCGGCGGGCTTAAAGTAAAGCAGTGGCGGCCAAACGCCGGACAACTCGTTTACATTGCCGAATCTACACTACCGGATTTAGCAACGACTAATACAGATGTGCCGCTAGACACGCCCCTAAACCTGGTGGTTGGCGATATTATTGCTTTTTTTGTGCCATCTCCGGGCGCGTTGCAGTTGTCAGCGGCGGCAGGGGCAACGGCTGGGGTACGCTATAGCGGCGCGAGTGACATTTCTGCCGATATCCCTAGCGTCGGTTTGTCAGCACAACTCAATTACAGCATTAACTACCAATTGAAATCGACTGGCGGGGTTGGTGGTGGTGATCAAGTTACCCTAAACAACATTCCAGCTGCGCATGTGCGTAACCGGCTGACAGGGCAAATTACGATTGCACTGAGCGGCACATATACGGGCAGCCCCGCATCTTTGCAGATGCGGATGCATTACGCCGACAATGACGACGTAGTGCCAGGTTTTGATTGGGCAACGTATATTGCAAGCCCATCTGACGGTGAGTTTAGTGGTGCCCCTATTGTGCTGCCGTCTACCACGCGCGGCTATTACGCTGCGGTGCGATTTAGCAACGAAACAGCGGTGATTGGCACCACCAACTCGACGGTGGTTGCCGTTAAAATCGTAGTGTACGGCGAAAGCTTGGCCCGTGATATGGCGCTGGTTGGCAGCGCAGTGACCCCGGCGCCAGGCGTGTATTATATTGACCGTGACACTGGCGCGCTGTCAGTTCCAGCTGCAGGTGATGGTAACGTGACGGCGGCTAATCTGCTCGCAGCCGCTACAGGTTACGGCGTAGTTGTAGCTACATCTGGCAGTGGCGGCATGGCGATGCTGCCTGTAAACAATGCGGCAAACTACATGCACAACGCCGTTACTCCAACGGCCAACTACAACAATCTGCTCGCTGCGTATGCCGTGGGCGGTGAGCCGATAGCGATGATACTATTGGTGGGAGCAAACGATAGTTACTATGCCAACTCCACCCCCGCTGAGTACTATCAGGTTTATGTAGATCACTTTGCGCAACTGCGCGCCGATACCAGGGCCGATTTACCAATTTTCGCCAGCCTGGCAGGCGTGCATACGTCAGCACCAGATAGTGAGGCTTACGGCCAACATGTTATGGCCCAACAAGCTGCATTCGATGCCACGGATAACTTATGGTACGTGTGCCACCTTGATGTAGACAGACAGGACGCAGTGCACCCCAGCGCCGTTGGCTACCCAATCCTGGGCACGCGCTTCGCAAATGCGATTATTGATCAGGTGCTAGGCGGTAATGCTCCATGGCAGCACCCACGTATATTAAGTGCTGTGCAAACTGACTCCACTCATACGGTGCTTACGCTGGATTTGGGGGATGCAGACGATGTGTCGGCTGCTACAGCAATCACAGGGGTAACGCTATCTGCTGACGGGTCCACATTTGATGTGACTGTGGGCGATGTCAGCGGGTCTGCCAGTAATCAGCTGACGGTTACGCATGCATCCGCGACGGTTAGCCACTACAGGCTGCTGTTTGGCAGCAACCCCGATGTTAGCAACCTATTAATCAGTAATGGCCTGCCAGTTATGCCGTCACAAGGCACAGTGGCAGGCCCTGCGCAGCTCAATTTAACTATCGCAGGCATACCAGATGGGCAGCACAGGTTAGTGTTGGATTACGCCGAAACACGGGTATTTGCCGGTAGCGTAACGTTTACTGGTGAAACTGCACAAGTAACCGGCTTGTTTGTACCCGCTGGGGTCAGACTGTTCGGGTACTGGGCGGGTGACAATGCGCCTGCTGACGGGTGCGGAGTAACCGGAGTCACCGAATAATGTGGAACGAATCGGCAGGCTGGAACGCACTGCAACAGTCTAATCAGTTGCCAGTAGCAAACGCTGGTGCTGACAAATCAGTTACTGAGGGTGCAACGGTTACGTTGACAGGCGCAGGCTCAGACAGCGATGGCAGCATTGTTGGTTATGCATGGACGCAGCTATCTGGCCCTGCCGTGACTATCAACAACGCCAATACGGCAGACGGCAGTTTTACCGCTCCGCTGGTGACGGCTGACACAGATTTTGTGTTTAGATTGACCGTGACAGACGATGATGGCGCGACGGCAACGGATGACATCAGAGTAACAGTGCAGGACATACCGCCACCCAATCAGGCCCCAGTCGCACAGGCAGGCACTGACACAACAATCGCCCTCGGCCAGGCTGTGACACTAGACGGTACCGCAAGTAGCGACCCGGACAACGACAGCCTCACATATGCATGGACCATAGAATCAGCCCCGGCGGGCAGCGCGGCGACAATCACAAATGCTAATGCTGCAACTGCATCAATAACACCAGATGTACTGGGTAGCTACGCGATTGGGCTAGTAGTCAACGACGGCACAATTGATAGCCCCATGGATGTACTGACAATCACAGTACAAAGCGCCAACGTGGCCCCGATTGCCAATGCAGGCCCTGACCAAACCATACAGATAGGTGCCTCAGTCACCCTCACAGGCAGCGGCACAGACGCCGACAACGATACCCTGACATACATCTGGAGCATCCAAAGCGCCCCCCAGGGCAGCCTGGCGCAAATCACCGGCGCAACGCAACAGTCAGCGCAGTTCACCCCCGATGCGGTTGGTGTTTACGTGCTCGGCCTGGTGGCACACGACGGCACCGAGTCCAGCACTATCGACACCATGCAGTTAACTGTTAATCCCGACTCAGGAGGCATCATCATGCCCGAGCGTTATTTTGTCACGCCAGTCAACATCGTAGACGTTGATCGAACGTGGAAGATACAGCATGACCCGCAAAACATAGAGTTTTACCCAGTTGAATTTGACGACTGGCTGGTTGGCGAAACGCTGGCCACTGTCGTGTTCACTGTGCCCCCGGAGACAGGGCTGAACAAAGATGGTCAGGTTCAGGAAATCGACAGCACAGTCGCCGCAGTGCGCCTATCAGGCGGCACGCCAGGCACCCACACCATCGACGTACTGGCAACGTCCAGCGCAGGCCGTCGCATCAACCGCAAAGTGAAGCTAATTGTCGCCGACGTATAAAGAAAAGCCCCGCCAACGTCGCGGGGCATGACAAGAATAGAAGGTGTCCCAAGGACAAAGGTAAGTGTAGCACATGGCCCGATTTTTGAAGGGAAAATGGGTTCAGTTGGCTACGTCAATAAATCGACGGAGGTAATGCAACACGTAAACAACTGTTCAATGAGTGTTTAAACAAAGGAGAATCACATGAGAAAATTGATTGCACTAATGCTGGTTACCATGTTTGCTGGCGCTGTTGTTGCAGCACCGGCAGATACAAGTCAGGATCCATCACATATTAAACCCCGCTCAGTGCGCGTTTAAGACAATTTTAAAAACCAAAGAAAAAGGCGCTTAAAGCGCCTTTTTTACAGCAGAGCGTCGGGTTGTCGCGCTTCTAGTTTAACCATCCGATATGCTGCAATAATCCACCACAGCCCAACCGAGTTGCTAAGTATGGCATCCAGTACCAGGTAACTGGGGTGTCCAGCTGCAAACAGGGCATGCAACGGCCCCCAGTACCAGCCCAATGCGTTGCGCAGCATGCCATCATTAATCAGGTAGGTGGCGTTTTCAAACTGCATAACAGTTGCATACACCCGGTCTTCTATGCCCAGTCCCATACCCATGGCATATACATAAAGCCATGCCGCTATCACTATGTAGCAAACCAGAAACAAACGCATGATCCCCATGATCATCAGCTCCAGCTCTGTTACCCTGGTGCGGGTCAGTATCCGGTAGGCCAGCGCCGGTCTGGCGGCAATCATGCGGGTAACCCGGTGCCCAAATATTGGCAGTGCTGAAAACGGCTTCAGCACATAGTCAAAATAATGGCCATACTTGCCCAGGTTCTTGGCCAACCAGCACACTACATCAACCCGGTAAAATGCGATTAAAAAGAACGGGCAACAGGCCAGTACCTGCACGCTAAGCAACATATAAAGGTTGTCTTTAACGACATCAGCCAGCGTAAAGTAAATGGCGTATTCAATAGTTGCAGTGCCAGCAAACAAAGCAGCTACCATTTTGTTATTGGATCCTCTGGCATAAATGCCTACAAGGAAGATGGCCATCCAGTATATGTGGAAGCTGACCAACGAGATCCAATCCCACTCAGTGGGGTCTTCCACAGTTTCCGGCCAGGTCAGCAAATAGTCAGGCCCAAACACATAGAAAATCACCAGTAGTACCGCAAAACTCACCAGCCGGTATGGCTGGCCCAAGGTAATTTTTAGCAACTCCATTATTGGCCTCCTAACAGCTGTTTTAGGCGCTTTACAGCAGTGACAGCAAAAGTGTCCTTCACAGCATCGCCTATGGCTGCAATCTGGTCTTTTTCTGCCGTCACAATGGCAATGGCCCTGTAGCGGTTGATTAAGTACTGCGTGGTATTTGCAGTATTGGTTTCCATCGCGCTTATCGTCGTACGGCTACACCCGCACAGCTCAGCCATTTTCTCCTGACTAAGGCGCGCCCGCCTTCTCAGTCTCAGCAGTTCACCCGCCTGGCGCTGCCCCTCAACGGCGTCCCAGTCAACGGCGTCCCAGTCTATTGGTTTATCCTTCTTCATTGGTTCCTCCCCTCACTCGTTACGTGATGTAACCCACACCACCAGCCAAGTAAACATATTTTTATGTGATCACCTGCAATTCGTCCAGAATATTGGACCACATTTTTATGTGTTCCCATCTGTACAGTTTGCTGTATGGCGTCCAAGCCGAAACGGCGCTAGGGTCTGCATCAAACACCAAAGGGACAATAACAATGACAGCAACAGCAGGCATGCAGCACCTACCCCTGGCCGAAGTTAAATTCCTTTTAAGGTGCGCTCATGCAGCGTTTAACCACGGTTTAAACAACCGCGATGCCAGCCAGGTGGCCAAGGTTTTTTGGTTCATTTGGGAAACGTACGAACGAGCCACCCTGCCAGGCATTAACACCGCCAGACTGGCGCTACTGGATTCAGCTAAAGAGTTGGTATTGCGGCAGGACGAAACAGGCCAGTTCCATGGCCATGCAATAGTAGAGCTAACCATGCTCGCCGCAGGGGTCACCCCACCATACTGTGATTACGGCTAATAGGCGCGGCCTCAAATTACCCCGCGAAAGGCCTCAAATTACCCGCGCGGCTACACCCTGCACGGGATATAAAAGAAAAAGCCCCGTCCAACAGGACGGGGCTTTTTCTTTTATATGGCGGTGAGGGAGGGATTCGAACCCTCGATACGTTGCCGTATACACACTTTCCAGGCGTGCTCCTTCAGCCACTCGGACACCTCACCTAATTCTGTTTTTTAGCCGCTTTTTTAACTAAACGATAAAAATAACAATGCGGCTTGCTGAACTTTTAAGAGCCATTTGTCTGACCCTGACCATCCAGCGCCGCGTATGGTAGGGAATTCATTTTGCTTAATCAAGCAAAATATCCGCCTCAGTGGTTGATTGCTGAGTTTATAGGCATATCGGTTAAAAAACGCGGATTATGTCGGCTATTTGCACATTGGTCGCCAGCAAGGCGCTGGGCAGTGATAACACACCGACGCCCTTTGCATATACAACCCTTTGATTTATGCCACTAGCTACGGCTACCATCAGAACTGATACGGCTGGCGATAGCACCTTTCTGATCTTTGTATTTCGCATCCTGGCGCGCGTTATAGGGTTTCTCAGCAAAGTCCGACAACACTTCAAAGCTAAGCGCGCCAATCTTCATATTCGGTCTGAGCGCCAGTGGTAACTTACCGCTGTTAAAAAACTCCAGCACAATGTTCCCTGACCAACCTGGGTCGATACGGTGGGCTGTAACATGCACCATCAGTCCCAATCGGGCCAAAGACGAGCGGCCATCCAGCCAGCCGACTACATTAGCTGGCAGCGTTACCGACTCCAGCGTAACTGCCAGTGCCAGTTCACCCGGGTGCAGGAAGAAGGCTTTACCCTCGGCAATTTCTATTTCATCGCTCATCACCGATTCCAGCGCCGCTTCCATTTCTTCCCGGCGACCACTTAAATCGATATAAGGGGCAGCATGATCCTGAAATACCCGGAATTTACTTCCCAGCCGGATATCCACGGTCACCCCGCTGATCATATTATCTTCCGGCACAGGTACTATCTGGATCTTGCCGTCGTTTAACCAGGTTTTAATATCTTTGTCGCACAAGCGCATTAGGATGTCCCATTTGGAAATGCTGTTAATTGCCGTCTAAATGCAAAACACAAGGTGCCTGTTAAAGGCTTGCTGGCAGGTAAGTAAAGTGTTGGCACTATTATTCCCGCCAAGTCAGCTTGCTTCAATCATTTAATCGGTGATTTTTTGCTGACTATCCAATATCTATGGCCTGTACACGATTGAGTCCGGATTGATACAACTGCATAGCCAGAGCCCTGGCAGCCTGAGCGTATGCTTGACTGATAGGGCTATCCGGTTTTTCCACTATTAGCGCCTTGCCCGCATCGGTATATTCGCGGATATGAATATCAAGAGGAATATGGCCAAGCAGCGGCACTGCGTTTTGCTGGCTGATTTGTTCACCGCCCCCCTGGGCAAACAAAAATTCCTTATGGCCGCACTGCTCGCATTGGTGATAACTCATGTTTTCCAGCACCCCCAATACCGGCACATTGACCTTGTTAAACATGGCAATCGCTTTTTGTGCATCCGCCAGAGCGATATTTTGTGGGGTCGTTACCACCAACGCACCACACACCGGGATCTGCTGTGCCAGGGTTAATTGAATGTCCCCGGTGCCTGGCGGCATATCAATCAGTAAATAATCCAGTTGTGGCCACAAGGTTTCATTCAGCAGTTGTTGCAGTGCTTTACTGGCCATCGGGCCACGCCAAACAGCAGCATCATCAGCAGGCACCAGATAACCAATACTGTTGGCCACCAAACCATGCGCCTGCAGGGGCTGCATATGCCGATTGTCGCTGGACTGCGGCTGCATCCCGGCATTCCCCAGCATCAGCGGAATACTGGGGCCGTATATATCGGCATCCAGAATACCGACCCGTGCACCTTCACGGCGCAGGGCCAGGGCTAGATTGACCGTAGTGGTCGACTTCCCCACCCCACCTTTGCCAGAGGCCACCGCCAGCAAATTGCGAATACCACGATGGCCCCGCTTAGCATCACCGCCAAACGCAACATTCTGCCGGATTTGCACCTTGTCGCCCCCATCAAGGTTGTTCAACGCATCTCGTAGCGCCTGATGGCGGGATGCACAGGCAAATGGCAGATTCAGGCTTAGCTGCCCACCATCCTGCATAAACCAGCCATTGACGGTCTGTTGTGGCATCCCAAAAAAGTTTGCCACACACTCAACCAGGGCAGAAATATCCGTAGCGTCTTGGCGTTTTTTAAAAAACAACGCAACTCTCCTTATTACAACAATAGAGAACTATGATTAGGGCGCAGTTTTGGGTAACATTTGCGTCTTTTCAAACTCCACTCTCTAACACGATTCTTAAGGCGGTTATGGCAGATTCGCAACGTAAAATTCTGGTTACCAGTGCCCTTCCCTATGCAAATGGCTCCATTCACTTGGGCCACCTGCTGGAACATATTCAAACGGACATCTGGACCCGTTTTCAGCGAATGCGCGGCCATCAGTGCTACAGCGTCTGTGCCGACGATGCGCATGGTACACCGGTGATGCTCAAAGCCCAGGAGCTGGGTATCAGCCCTGAGCAGATGGTGGAACAAACCCGTACCGAGCACCATCAGGATCTGCTCGATTTCCATGTAGAGTATGACAACTATTATGTCACGCACTCGCCGGAAAACCGCGAACTGTCGGAACTGATCTACCGCCGCCTGAACGATGGTGGCTATATTAGCAAACGCACCATCAGCCAGCTATACGACCCGGAAAAACAGATGTTCCTGCCGGACCGCTTTATCAAAGGCACCTGCCCTAGCTGTGGTGCAGAAGATCAAAACGGCGACAGTTGTGACGTATGTAGCGCCACTTACAGCCCAACGGAAGTCAAGAATCCCCGTTCAGTGGTATCAGGCGCGACGCCGATTCTGAAAGACTCAGAACACTATTTCTTCGACCTACCACAATTTGAAGGCATGCTCAAAGACTGGCTGAAAAGCGGTGCCATTCAGGAAGAAATGGCCAATAAGCTGCAGGAGTGGTTCGAAGACGGCCTGCAACAATGGGACATCAGCCGTGATGCACCCTATTTCGGTTTCGAAATTCCCGATGCGCCAGGAAAGTACTTCTACGTGTGGGTAGACGCGCCGGTTGGTTATATGGCCAGCTTTAAAAACTACTGTAATACCCATGGTGTGGATTTTGACAGTTTCTGGAACAAAGGCGCTGACACTGAGCTATATCATTTTATCGGCAAGGATATCACCTATTTCCATTGCCTGTTCTGGCCAGCCATGTTGGAAGGCGCTGGCTTTCGTAAGCCTACCGGCGTCAACGTGCATGGTTTTGTGACCGTCAACGGCGCCAAAATGTCCAAGTCGCGCGGTACCTTTATTAAAGGTCGCACCTATTTGGATCATCTGAACCCAGAGTATCTGCGTTATTACTTCGCCAGTAAGCTAAACGAAGGGGTCACCGATATTGATCTGAATTTCGAAGACTTCGTGACAAAGGTCAACTCAGATTTGGTCGGCAAAGTGGTCAATATCGCCAGCCGCTGTGCCAGCTTTATCAGCAAAAAGTTCGACGGCAAACTGGCCGCAACGTTGCCCGAACCGGCCTTAATTGCCGAGTTCCAGGCTGCCAGCGATTCCATTGCCCAGGCTTATGAAAAACGCCAGTACAATCGCGCAATTCGCGAAATTATGGCGCTGGCCGATAAGGCCAACCAATATATCGATGCCCAGGCCCCCTGGGTGACCATTAAGGACGAAGACAAACAGCTGCTAACCCAACAGGTCTGTTCACTGGGCATTAACCTGTTCCGTATCCTGCTGGTGTACTTAAAACCTGTACTGCCAAAATTGGCTGAGCAGGCCGAGCTGTTTTTAAATGACCAACTGACCTGGGCCTCCGCTCAGTCAGTGCTGACCGACCACAACATCAATGCGTTTAAAGCCCTGATGCAGCGCGTCGACACCGACAAGGTAAATGCCATGATTGACGCCTCCAAAGAAAATCTGCAAGCCAAAGCAACTGGGCCAGCACCGGACAGCCCCCTGGCCAAAGATCCCATTACAGAAACCATCAGCTTTGAGGATTTTGCCAAGGTCGACCTGCGTATTGCCAAAATCGCTAAAGCCGAGCACGTGGAAGGTGCTGACAAACTGCTGCGCCTGCAACTGGATCTGGGTGGCGAGACCCGTCAGGTATTTGCCGGGATCAAATCAGCCTATCAGCCGGAAGATCTGGAAGGTAAGCTGACCGTGATGGTGGCCAACCTGGCCCCGCGTAAGATGCGTTTTGGCCTGTCAGAAGGTATGGTACTGGCCGCCGGCCCCGGCGGGAAAGATTTGTGGATCCTGGAGCCCCACAGCGGTGCCCAGCCAGGAATGAAAGTAAAGTAATCAAAGCGCCTCAGGGCGCTTTTTTTATATATTGGCCTGCTTGGCAATAAAAGCCGGCTTGGGTGCCCACTTGGGCTTTTGCAGCGACAGCGGTATTTCACGCTTTTTGCCAATTAAAATATAAACAGAACCAAACCAACGACAGTAGTGACTGGCCCAGCGCTGAAATTTATTGTCCGGATTAACCTGACGCTCAAACAACAATTCTGTATGCAGCAGGCACTGCTCCTGAATAATTTCAAAGCCCAGCAGGTTCATCCAGTCCTTGATCCGCATCATGGAAAAGCAGCGGGCATCGTGCAGTAAACTGTCGCCACGCAAGGGAATGTACTTGGCCAAACCTGCCAGGCTCATAGGGTTAAAACCAATCAGGGCCAGGTGACCATCCGGCATCATCACCCGGTTGACCTCACGTAAAATCTGGTGTGGATCCTGGGCAAAGTCCAGTTCAAATGCCAGTACACAGGCATCTATACTGCGCTCAAGAATCGGTAACTGGCGGGTTTTCGCTTTAACCCCGGGCGCACTCCCCAATCCGTTATGCAAAGAGACCTGATGTTTAATCGGGCAATCAGGAAAACACAGCTCGGCGCTCAGTTGCCCGACTTTTAACAAATGATAACCAAACCACTGGCGACTCGGCTCAAGCAAGCGCTCGGCTACCACATTCTGCAATAGCTCACCACTTGGCAATTCTTGCCAGGTGTTAGGATATCTGGGCTTTTTGCTGGTCAGAGCCGGCTTCATGGGAACCGATACATGTTGGCGCAGTCATAAGGCCTAGCATATCAGTTTTATTCCCTGTTACGCTGTTAGCCTATATGTTTTTTACCTGGATACCTGCCAATTTATGCTCAACGTCGTCGCTATTCCAGCCTTTACCGACAATTACATCTGGTGCTTGCAGGACAAAGGCAAAGCCATTTTAGTCGACCCTGGTGAAGCGCGGCCTGCCCTGGTGTATCTGCAAGCTCACAATCTGCAACTTACTGATATTTTGGTAACCCATCATCATGCCGACCATATTGGTGGCATCAATGCGTTGCTCGATATATATCCTGATACGGTGGTACATGGGCTGAAATCCCCCAGAGTGCCGCAAGTCAGCCAGGTTGTTGTGCCGGAAGAAAACTGCTATTTGCCAAGCCTGGGGCTGACATTTGACGTGTTGCTGCTGCCCGGACATACCCGCGACCATATTGCATTTTATCATCAGGAAGTGGGCCTGTTTTGCGGTGATACTTTGTTTAGTGGCGGCTGCGGCCGTTTGTTTGAAGGAACGCCAGAACAAATGTATCGCTCGTTAAGCAGACTGTCGGCACTAAAGGACGAGACTAAGGTTTATTGTACCCACGAATACACCCAGGCAAACCTGCGCTTTGCCAAAACCGTGGAGCCAGGCAATCAGGCCCTGGCCCGGTACAGTGACTGGGTGGACCAGCAGCGCAGCAAGCAGTTGCCGAGTTTGCCCTCCAGCATTGGCCAAGAGCGGGCAATCAACCCCTTCCTGCGCTGTACTTCAGCACAGATACGCCAACAGGCAGAACAATACCGGGGGATAACGTTACCCACACCAGAGGCGGTTTTTGCTGCACTCAGGGACTGGAAAGATCATTTTTAATCTTTACAATGGCTTCACAACTCGCCTTTGCTAAGTGAAGCACAGAAATTGACGGCCGATAAGATTCCAAGGAATTGCCTGGTTGCGTCACAACAACAAGAGAATCCGTGAGCCTATGAAAAAGCTGTTATTTATCTTCCCACTATTGGGTTTAAGCGCCTGTGTATCCACGGTGCAAACCAGCCAGTCGGACATTCAGCAGGACAAGGAACTGGAAATTGCCGCTCAGGTTCTGCAAGCCTGCGAGGAAGCTGAGCACAACAGTGAAAGTTGTCAGGTGGCACAGGAAGGCACGATTCCGATCACCCATCCGGTGGAAGAGATTAACCATCCTATCGAAACGGTGCCTGAGCTGATTGATCATCCCGAAGAAGTGCAACAGATCACTAACCTATGGTCGCGTATCGGCTCGCAGTTGAGCTTTGAAGTACCGGATGACAGACGGGTTAAGGTGCAGCAGGACTGGTATCTTAAACATCCAGCCTATATGGACAGAGTCAGTAAACGCGCGGCGCCCTTTTTGTACCTGATTGTCGAAGAGTTGGAAAAGCGCAATATGCCCATGGAACTGGCCTTACTGCCGATAGTGGAAAGCGCCTTTGATCCATTCGCCTATTCCCATGGCCGGGCTGCCGGTATGTGGCAGTTTATTCCAGGGACAGGCAAGCGTTTTGGTCTGCGCCAAAGCTGGTGGTATGACGGTCGTCGTGATGTTCTGGCATCCACCACGGCGGCAATGGATTATCTGCTATATCTGAACGAGATGTTTGATGGCAACTGGCTGCATGCTCTGGCAGCCTACAACAGTGGCGAAGGCAGAGTGGCAAGGGCAATTAAAGACAACAAACGAAAAGGCAAAAGCACCGATTTCTGGTCACTTGACTTGCCCAGGGAAACCCGGGCATATGTGCCTAAACTGCTGGCCCTGGCCAATATCCTTAAAAAGGCTGACGAGTGGGATGCCAAATGGCTACCCATTGAAAATCGCCAGGTTACAGGTGTGGTGGATGTCGGCTCACAAATTGATTTGGCCCTGGCGGCCGATATGGCTGGCCTGAGCGTCGAAGAACTACATGCCCTGAATCCGGGCTATAACCGCTGGGCCACCGATCCGAAGGGCCCACATACCCTGCTGCTGCCTATAGATAAGGTCGACAGTTTTATGATTGCCCTCAATGATCTGGATGAATCCAAACGCCTTAACTGGGTACGCCATCAGGTCAAAAGCGGCGACAGCCTGCTGAAACTGGCGAAAAAGTATCACACCTCGGTCGATGTGATTCAGCAGGTCAATGAAGTGGACGGCAATATGATCCGCGCTGGCGATCACCTGCTTATTCCAGTCGCTCTGAAGTCCATGGACTATTACAGCCTGTCGGCCGAGCAGCGTCTGGCCGAAACCCAGGCTAAGCCTCGTGCTTCTTACCAACTAAGCCATCAGGTTAAAAGTGGCGATACCTTATGGGATCTTAGCCGCAAGTATGACGTCAATGTACGTAGCCTGGCCAAATGGAACGGTATGGCCCCCACAGATCCTTTAATACCGGGTAAAAAGCTGGTGATTTGGGTGAATAAAGTGTCCAGTACGCAGTCTGACAATGCCATTATGCGTACCGTCACCTATACGGTCAGAAACGGTGATTCACTGGCACGTATTGCCGGTAAGTTTAAGGTGGCGATTGACGATCTGGCCCGTTGGAACCAGCTCAACGCCAACAAATATCTGCAACCCGGTCAGAAACTCAAAGTCCATGTGGATGTCACCAGGATCTGAGTGAGACAATACATTGTTCACCGCAAAGCCGCAGAGGACTCGGAGTAACAAAAGCTCTTAACTCTGTGTGCTCTGCGAAAGTAGAGTAAACAAGCATGCTTAACTTCAGTTTAAAGCGATTAAAGGAGAGCCATGAAGGCACCTGGCTTTTGCTGGACTTAGTGATGCTGGGTTTGTTGATCCTTAATCTCACTCTGATTCTGTTCGACTCTTTATACGCAACCGAGCTGGTCCGCCACTCTCTGAATCAGGTTTCTCCTGCCCTGTTGGACTGGTACAAACCTGTGCATGCCAACTTTATTCTTATCGATCTGGTGTTTGTCGGTATCTTCCTTAGTGAGTTTGTATTGCGCTGGGCGGTGGCGATTTATCGCAAAGACTATCTGCGCTGGTATTTTTACCCTTTTATTCATTGGTACGATCTGGTCGGTTGCATCCCGGTTGGTGGTGCCAGAATCCTGCGCTTTTTGCGCATATTTTCGATTTTGTACCGATTGCAGAAGTACAAGATCATCGATATCAGAGATACCGCCTTGTACCGTTTTTTTGCCTTCTACTATCAGGTGTTTGTGGAAGAAGTCAGCGACCGGGTGGTGATCAAAGTATTATCCGATGCCCAGCAAGACCTGCGCCAGGGTTCACCGCTGCTGGACGATATCGTGACACAGGTACTGGCGGCTCGCCGTCCGGTGTTGTGCCAATGGCTGGCCGCATTACTGGTGCATTCGGGCCACACCCTGGCCGATGAACAAAGCGGTGAAGTCATTCGCCAGCATGTGCAGCAAAGTGTCACCAAAGCGGTGCGGGACAATCCCCAGGTTGGCCGTTTACGCCTGGTACCAGTGCTGGGCAGTGGCGTGGAAAAAATGCTGGAAAACGCCGTTTCGGGCATCGTGATTGAAACCTTGGCGAATCTGCTGCTTGATGTTACCCCGGATAAAATTGACCAGTTGCTACAACATGGTCTGGGTGCCAGTAATCAGCAAGAGCAAGCATTGGATCAGGAAATGCTGCTGGTGGTGGATGAATGCCTGGAACTGCTGAAACTGCATGTAGGTAAACAGCGCTGGAAAGATGCCTTATAAATTGGGTCATGTACGGGCTTTTTTGGCCTGATACATGCGGCTGTCAGCCACCCGCAATAAGGTTTCTTTACAATCACCATGATCAGGATAAATAGCCATGCCAATACTGGCAGACATGTGCAGTTGTAACTCTCCTAATATGAATGGCGTTTGCATGGCTTCCAGGATCTTCTCTACCACCAGCTCCACATCACTTTGATCTTTGATAAAGCTTAGCAATAGGGTAAATTCATCGCCGCCCATACGCCCCACTGTATCCGAACTACGTACCGCCTGTTCCAGTCGGCGCGAGGTTTCCACCAGCAACATATCGCCCACATCATGGCCAAAGGCATCATTGACCTGTTTGAACTTGTCCAGGTCAAAAAACAATAAACCGAGCCTTGACTGTGCGCGGGACGCTTGTTTTAAAGCCATATCAAACCTGTCCATAAACAGCATACGGTTGGGCAGATTGGTAAGAATATCATGACTGGCCAGATAAACCAGTTTCTCCTCGGCCTGTTTGCGGGCAATAGTAGCGGCAACCTGGGTACAGACAAATTGCAGTAATTGCTGTTCATCCCTTCCCAACAGATGATTATGGCAACTGACGATTAACGCTCCCAACACCTGGCCCTGGGCACGCAATGGCAGGGCTATCCAGTCACAGTCTGCAGGAATGGAACTGCCCGGTTGTTGTCGATGCCGTCCTAGTGGTTCACCACTGGCTACCACCTGATACACGGCCGGATCCAGTTTAAGCACGGAAGCATCTTGTGGTCCCTGTTCATCGCCGGCATACACCAACTTTAACTGATGATTGGCGGTATCTAATAACGCCAGAGAAAACTCACATTGCTCCAATAAACCAGCAATCACCTTATGAATACTGTGATAAATGGATTGCAGGTCCTGCACACCGTAAGCGGTTTCAGTAATCTTGTAGACTGCCGCCTTAACCCGCTCAGCCCGTTTAATCACAGTGACATCCCGAGCCACCGCAACGCGCACCCGTTCATGCTCCAACCATCGGGCAGACCACATAATATCAATGACGCGGCCGTCCTTGCGGATATAGCGGTTTTCAAAATGACGCTTGGGTTGACCATTCATAATCTCACCCGCTGCATCCAAAGTACGTTGACGGTCGTCAGGGTGAACCAGCTCAAGCATAGGACGGCCCAGTAATTCCTGCTGGTTGTAGCCAAGAATATCTTCACAGGCTGCGCTTAAAAACAAAAAACGGCCCTGCTCGTCCACCACACAGACGGCGTCCAATAACTGGTCAACAATGCCACTCACAAGGGTTTGAATGTGTTGCGTCACACCTTCACACGATAGCAGATACTACAGATAACTAGCATGCCGCATTTACATGGCTTTGCCTACCGAATTTCCGCCGCCCAACATGTGCCATCTAGAAATCATAAATGTGTTCAAGCCGGATCTGCTTTTGCGCCAGTTCATTCAGCAGCGCATGCAGTTGTTCAACCTGAACCCACAAATAGGCTTGCCGCGTATCGGCCGTGGCCACCATCGGCAGGCTGAACATCAGTTTGCCATGCTCAAGCGGCATTTCGCCATCCATAAGCACCGACACACTAATACGCTTATTGCCGGAAATATCAATAAAGCGCACCCCAGCAGCGGCTAAGTCCGGCATCAGGCGGCTAAAATCCCCCCACCTTGGCAGGCTCAAAATAGCGGCATCATCCTGTTGGTATAGAATCTTGACCTTGTCTGGTAGCTGAATATGTTCCGGCACATAGGCGGACAAATATACCAGCCCTTCGGCCGGCTCGTAGGTAGCCGCCGCCGCGTAGCCAATTAACGCCGCATAGCCCTGCTTAAAACCAAACTCCAGGGTAAAGGCCAGCTTACGTTCCAGCTTGCGAATAAAATTCTCGCCCCAAAAATCGGTATCCTGCCAGACTTTGTCTATCCAGTAAGCAAAGTCAAACTCATACCAGGCCTTGTCAAAAATAAGCTCGCTGTAGGCCTGATGGGCGTTGGCGATTACCGCTTCTTCGGGAGTCGGCGCGCTGGCGGTCCAATGGCTGAAACGGCCGATGCTTTGCTCGTAGGCCCATTTAACCAGATATTCCACTGTGGTGCTGACGCCGATAACCTGCAGCATGGTCAGATATTCGTCATTGTGCGGATACCTGTCCTTTGTCATGGCCACCACCCTATCGTACAGCGTCCAGTAACGGTCGATGCTGTCCAAAAAGGGAAACTCACTGGGATGCTGAGCGGATGCCAGAAACGCGGCGTACTCTTTAGGATTAAACACCAGGTACCATTCGGGAATGGTCAGTAAGGTTTGTTCCTCGCCGCGCTGATACTGGGCAAAGCGGGCTTGCTGATTGCCACGAATAGCCTCGCCCGGATAATGCTGTCGCCACAAACTGTTGCGAAAGCGATAATTCGGATCGAGTCGCTGCTTGAGGGCAAAATATTCAGGTGCGCGCGGATACGCTGCCAGAAACTGGTTTTCGTCAGCAAACACCTGATAAGGCAAATAGTAACTGCCACCCACAGATACCACCGCATCAATCATCTCGCGGCTCCAGGCCTTCACCTTTTTCATCGCCTCGCGGTCGGTACCTTGCTGGTAATACACCACAAAGGCAAAGGTTTCGGTTCTGGCCCAGGCCAGCAGGCTGCCAGGGTCGGCCTTGGCATGACGGATAGAGACATTGATAATATTGGCCTGGTGGCGCTGAAAAATCTCGGCCATTTTGGCGGCGAAGCGATCAAACTCTTGCACCGGCACAAAGTACTCCCGCAGCGCATAGGTGACATCCTGCCTGTCCTGCGGCTCCAGTTCCATCACCGAATAACTGGCTTCGTAATTACGCCACTCGACTTTGTCCGATGCATACACCAGGGGATCAATCAGATTCTCCCGCAGCCACTTGCCACTGTCGTAATCCGCCACAATGCTTGCCAGCTTCGGTGTCCAATAGTAGTTATCCTGCTTGGGAATAAGCCGCTCATTGACGGTCAGAGCCTTGTCGGTTTTCAGCCAGTTGACCGCCCGCACCCGGGTAAAATCCGGTGGATAAATATCGGCGTTATGAAAAACCAGATTGGCATCATCACGCAGTGTGGCAAAGAAATAGTCCTTATAATCGGCCAGAGGCATTTTCTGATCCTGGCGCTCGACCCGGCTGTTGTCGGTCAGCCACAAGGTGGCTTCCACCAGCACCCCCAAGCCGCCATAACCGCCTATCACACCAAAAAACACATCAGGATTTTGCTCTCTGGACGCGCTGATCAATGAACCATCGGCCAGCACCACCTTTAAAGCCTTAACCGAATGGGCCAGCGGCCCTTCGCCAATATAGCGGCCATGGGCATTGACGCTGATTGAACCACCCACAGTGAAATTGGCATAGGTTTGCATAATACGTATGGACAAATCATGCGGGTCGATGACGTCCTGCAAGTCACGCCAGGTAATACCCGGCTGTACGGTCACTTCCTTGGCTTGCACATCCAGATTCAGCACCTGCTTAAACTGGCGCATATCCAGATGCAAACTGTCGGGATAGCTGACCTGACCGCCCTGACTAAAGCGGCCGCCACCGATGGACACCGGCCCCTGACTGTCCTGCAGCGCGCTGACAATGTCTTCGATGGTGCGTGGCGTCATCACTTTGGTGACCGCCGCCGGATTTAACTGGGTCACATCGGTGACCAGGGGTTGGCCCGGCTCCGGCAGAAAATGGCTGTCACCACTTGACCAGATCACCGCGGTGGTAGCAATACCCAGCAACAAAATTGCGATTCCGCCCCATTTCAGCAACTTTAATGGCAGCTTGAGAAGTTTTTTCAGCACAGTGCCCATGCGGCGGTCCTTCTGATATGATTTATGCAGCTTCCAGCAAGGGATATTAACATGCGGTTGAACCGGCGCCAGTTTCTTGAATTATCGGCCCTGATACTGGCCGGTATGGCCACCCGGGCATCGGCAAAAGCTACCGCGTCCGGCAGCGTGGGCAAGGCCGAGCAATTAGTCGGTAACTTTCGTTATATCTACGCCGATAAAACCCGCCGCGAAGAATTCCTGCCGTTTTTACAAAATGTCTTTCACCTTTACCCCGAACAACAATTGCAGGCATTGATTCATCAGGCGGTGCAAGAATTTGGCAGTGACAAACAGGTATATGGCTTTTTACAGCAGCAACTGGATGAAATCCGTCCGCTGCTGGCTGACTTACGCTACGCCTTACCCGCCCTGCAAAAACAAAAGCAGGTGATGGCCGAGCAAACCCGTAGCTTATTGCCGGATAAGCGTTTTGAGGGATACCTGGAAATCGGCAGCAGTGGCCGCTATATCGACAGTCTGGAAGAAGTACTGGATATTCAGGGCCAGCGGCTCTTTATCAGTGAGCGGGCCCCCGGCTATTCACTGGCGGATATGCTGGACCGTGGTCAAGTCCCCCAGGCCGGAGACTGGCTTGCACTCAATGACTACGCACCGGCGCTTGACCAGATAGCAGATCAGTCACTGGAACTGATTACCGTGTATATCGGTTTTCACCATTGCCCTGTCGATTTGCGTGAACAGTTTATCGGTGGCTTGCGGGACAAGCTTAAACCCGGTGGCTGCCTGATCCTGCGCGATCATGATGTGCATAACCGCCATATGTGGCATTTGGTGGCGCTGGCCCATGATGTGTTTAATATGGGTACCATGGAAAGTTGGCAATACAATGCCGACGAGCGCCGGCACTTTTACGCATTGACAGAGTTGCAGCAATTTATGCATCAGTTTGGTTTTAAACAGCAGGGCCAGATGCTGCGTCAGCCAGGTGATCCCACGTTAAATACCCTGATGCTGTATCAGCGCGCCTGATATCGCTAATTAAGGCTTACTGGCAGACACGGGTTTTATACCTGCGGGTAATTCGGTTGCAACAGGCCGCTCAGCATAGGCCCAGACACTGTCCTGTGGACCACAGCGTGCGCGCCGGTGCATCTTTATCGCCATATTGGCAAATATCAGACTAAACAGCAGGGCCGTCACCTCCACCATCGCCAATCCGGCATGCCACCAATGTGGCGGGCCAATCAGCCAGGCAGCCAAAGCACTTAGCACAATGCTAAGGCAAGCCAGGGCACAAAGCACCAGTATATGCACAGCCCCTTTGGCCGGGCCACAAATAAAGGCCCAGGCCAGCGCACTTAAAAACACCAGATAATACACCCACAGATAGGCGCTGTTGGCATCACCGCCGGTGGCACTTACCCACTTACCTATGCTCATCGCCAAGGCGACACCGGCAACCGAGCCCCAGCAAACGCCTACGGTGGCCGAGGCCATTAAACGGGCGTTTTTTTGCTGCTCTACCACTTGTCCGGCTTCGCGCTGTTTGCGCCTGCGACTTTCAATCCAAAGCAGGTTACCGCTATAGAAAATAAAGGCACCGGATAAGCCCAGCATGAAGTACACCCAACGGATGGTGTCACCACCGTAGCTGCCAAAATGCAGGGCAAATACCGCGATTACCATATCCAGCCAGCCATCTTCATAACCTGGCAGGTAATCCTTATCCAGTACCTCGCCGGTGTATGGCTGCAAGCTGACAAAGCCAAACGACGGAGCACGTACCATATGCGCTTTATCACTGCCAGCAATGCGTACCGACGGCGTGTTACCCTGCACCCTGGAATAACTGGCTTCGTATATTTGGAAGTTTGCTGACAATTTAGTAATGACCGGCGCCATTTGCGTCGGCATCAGCAACTCCGCGGTATTAAAGACAGGCGCATCCGGGTCAGCTTCGGCACGGGCAAACGCAGGTTCGCCCTGATACACCAGCGCTTCCAGACCGTCATAAATCTGGTCATGGAAGGCGAATACCACCACAGTCCAGGCAATCAGGATATGAAACGGCAAGCTGGTAATGCCGATAACATTGTGGGCATCCAGCCAGAAGCGTTTGCTGGTTTTCTGCCGCCTGAGCAGCAGGAAATCCTTCACCAGGGAAGGCAGCAATAAAATAACCCCGGATAGCAATGCCAGTCCATACAGGAAACACACGGCTCCCATCACATACACGCCCCACATATGGTGGCCTTCACCGGGTATACCAGCGGTCTGATGCAGCATGTCCACCAGATGGGCCAGTTGGGAGGGTTCATGCTGGCGCACCATCAGGCGGTTATCCGCATCCAGGCTGGCCAGCCAATAGGTGCTGCTATCGTCTTTGCTGCGTATCCGCCAGCTCATGGGCGCCTCAACCCCTTCGTTGTGCTGCACATGCAAAGTGAAGCTGTTGGCAGCTTGCGGGTGTTCAGCAATGGCTTTTTCCACCAGCAGAGACAACCGACTTTCTTCCACCCAGGGCAGTTGCTGCACTGGCGGACTAACCCAGCGATCCAGCTCGGGTTTGAACATGGTCAGGGCACCGGCAAAAAAGCAGATAAACAGTGCCATACCGCCAATCAACCCTGTCCAGGTATGCAGGGTTTTATAGGTCTTAAGAATATCACCGCGCATCAGGCGCCTCCTTGCATCAACAACTGAGTAGCAACTAACAAACTCCACACCGCAATGCTGGCACCGCCCAGCCATAACCAGGCCTTAAGACCGGTACTGAACAAATAAACGCAGGCGAACAGCACCATCCAGATAAGCGCACTGATCCACATATTAAACTGTATTTTGTTATCGGCATGCAGACCACCCGGGCCAAGCCAGGCAAACAAACCGGTAATCCCTATAGCCAGGACAAAACCCAGCAACACGCCAGCCAGACTTTTGCTCCACCAATGCGGCTGAATACGCTCACGCCTTGCCATGTTGCTCTCCTTTGTGAATAAGCAAACTGACAAAGGGCAACAAGCCCAGCAGCAACATGGTGCACACCAGCGCCGCGAAAAATCCGGCCTTAGCGTCCATCATCCACATCCACAGGGCAAAAGACGCCACCAACACCAGCCAGGAAAGCCAGCGCCAGGGACGAGCCGATAAAGGTCTCGCCAGCCACTGCTGGTTGTTCAGGCTCAGATAAAACAACACACAACCGCTTAGATTGAGTAGAAATGCACACAACATCATTCTTATTATCCTTACACTCAGCCCGCAGGCTGACCTGCGGACTGCTCCATTAATGGTTACCAGTCGTATCTGGCGCTAAGGGTCCAGTTTCTCGGTGTTCCCCATACGACACTGCCATCCCAGGACGAGATGCTGTTAAAGTACGCTTTATCAAACAGGTTGTTGATGTTCAGCGACAGGCTAATCTGTTCCGTCAGCCTGTATCTGGCCATCAGATTGACCAGAGCAACCGCTCCCTGCTCGCGGCGCTCGGGAGTAGTAATCACATAGCCGTTCTCATCCCGGCCAAGACCTGCTGGTTTTTTACTATTAACGAAATAGGCGGACTGCCAGTGAATACCGGCTCCCAATACCAGATCATGCCAGGCACCAGGGAGTTGATAGGTGGTGTTTAAGTTGAACAGTTTGCGCGGTATCTCGGTTCTGATCGCCTGTCCCTGGTTGTCTTCGGTTTTAGCATAAGCGTAGCCACCAAACACGTTCCAGCCATGTACCACCTCGCCTGATACTTCCAGCTCGTAACCTTGGGTTTTATTGCCTTTGCCGCTGCTGCGATATGGGGTATTACCGCCTGGTGTCAGATAGTCGAGCGGAAATGACGTATCGCGCTCCGCCACGTTGTCCTGCTCGGATTCAAAGTAGGCGGCTGACAGGTTCAGTAAATCAAACTCTGCCTTTACGCCACCTTCATAGCTGCGGCCGCTCACAGGATCGAGAATATCGTCGTTGGCATCATAGTAATTTTGCGGTCTGAAGGCGTCGGTATAGCTGGCGTACAGGCTGACATTATCATTTACCTCATAGACTAAACCGGCATAGGGGGTGAGTTCCCGGTCAACCTCATATTCACTGCGGGTCATGCGATATTCACCGCTGTTGGGATCATACATATGTGTGCGGGTTTGCCAGTTAGTCAACCTGGCGCCGGTGATCAACTTCAGTTCATCGGTAAAGTGCAGACGGGTGGCAATAAAGGCACCGCCGCTGCTGTTTTTATTCAGACTGCTGCGACCAGAATCTTCAAAGGGGTAGCGCGCTACATCCCCGGTCCAGGTATTGTAATTCAGGCCTTCCAGTGAAATCGTGGTCTGGTCGGCTTGGTTGCCAAAACTGGTCCTGTCGCGGTTAAAGTAGCTGTAGCCCAGGACTAAGTCATGCTCACGTCCCAGTAACTCGTAAGTGCCCTGCAGGGTCACATCAAAGGTTTTTTGCTGGTCTTCACTGCTGCTGATCACGGCACTGTAACCAAAGCCCAGACGGCTGCTGCCATCGGGATCCATATAATCCTCTGGATACACAAAGAACAGCTCGCCGCCCTGCATATCGATAGTGTTGTAAGTGGCAATGGCGTTTAACTGCCAGCCATTGTCAAAGGCATGATCGACACCAACAAAGTAGGTTTTCTCCTTAATCGGCCAGGCGCTCCAGTCAGCAGACATACCGGTCATATTGCGGCTGGGATTGACCAGACTGCCATCGGCGTAATAATAGTGCACCGCGTGGGTGTTAATCACGCCGCGGGACGCAGTGTCAGCATATTCAATCCCGCCGCGTACTAAAGTGGCATCCCCCAAATCCGCTTCCACCGTGGCATAAACCGAGGTTTTCTTCTGACCGTAGCGGTCAATGTAAGAATCCCTGTCGTAATGGGCTGCGGCAATGCGGGCTCGCACATCACCGTCTTCGGTCAGCGCAGTGGCCACATCTGCTTCGATACGCTGATAGCCCCAGCGTCCGCCACTGATCCCCACATGAGCATCGGTATGTCGACTCACGGCACGCTTTCTTACCAGGTTGACGGTGGCGGTGGGATCGCCCACCCCTGTCATCAAACCATTGGCACCGCGCAGTATCTCCACCCGTTCAAAGGCGACGGAATCACCGTTTACGTCAGGGCGGCGACCACCGGGAAATTGCTGTACGCCATCGATTTGAATCAGATTCGCTTCACCACCCCGTACCATAAATGAAGGGCGCTCTTCACCTGCGCCAAAATTGGTGTATACGCCGGTACTGTGCTGCAAAATATCCTTGATATTAACCGTGTTCCAGTCTTCCAGAAACTGGCGGGTGATCACCGACACCGACTGTGGTGTTTCGCGCAGTGACAAAATCATTTTGGTCGCTGACTTGGTGGCGGCGTCAGAATAATTGCCTTCTGTGGATGCGGTAACATAAATACGTTCATATTCCTGGGCGCGGGTTTTACTGGTACCGTCGGGATCATTTAGGGCATTTTGACTTTTATCGGCGCCAGTTGCAGACAAGTCTTCAGCAGCCATCACCGGCGCAGACAAGGCCAGAATGGCCAGCATAATGGGACTGAGTGATAATTGATAAGCCTTGGTAGCGGTGGATTGAAGCCTGGATGTTTCCATAATTCACGTGTTCCTGTGTGTTTAAGTATGTGCCAGCAAAATCGCCCGGCAAAAAACCCGAAGCGAATAGTAACGATTCTCATTAATTCAAACAACTGGGATTTATAACGGAGCGGCACATTACAAACATCGACCAGGCCGATACTGGAAACCTTTTATTTCTCAAAAGTTTACAAATCGAACACAGATGGAACTGGCGTGTTCTGAAAAGAAGGGGAAATTGGTTGGTGTTGTTGATGTAAGGCTTACCAACGGTTGGTTGCAGGACTGAACACGCCAGCTCTACCCTGCATAGTCATCGCATTAGCCTATCAATGTTTTTTCTTTTATCAGGCCAAGATGGCCTTTGCCCATACAGTAGCGCGGCGTCCCTGCCGCGAAACGATATCAGCGGAACAGAACTTTTTCCTGATTAAACCAGTACACACAAAATGCGATCAGCGCGCCGGCAATCAACATACTGGAGCCAAAGATGGCAAACAGCGATACATAATCCATGGTGCCTTTGATCAGTTCTTTAATCGCCAGTGCCACATTGGTAATAGGCACCCAGGCCCAGCCACCTTTAAGATCAACCCCCGGCATCATGGCCATAATAATAGGCAGAATGGCCACCATGATCAGACTGCCCATATAGCTTTGTGCTTCTTTAAAGCTGCGTGCATAGATAGACAAGCTCAGCAGCAAAGCGGCAAAAATGGCTGCAATGGGCGCCAGCATCAGGAACATCAGCACAAAGTCCAGTGCACTGATGGCGCTCATAAACTCCCCTACCACCTTAATCGCCATGCCCTGGCTGAGCACAACGCCCCAAATAGCCATGCTGAGTATGGTAATCAGTGCGCAGGTTACCCCGGCAAAGGCAATGGTCAGGAATTTGCCCAGTACCAGTTTGTGTCGTTCGGTGGGTGAAGTCAGTAAGGTTTCCAGGGTGCCACGTTCCTTTTCACCCGCCCCCATATCGGTGGCCGGATACATCGCCCCCTGCAAACACAGGATAAAGAGTATATAGGGCAGGAAACCGCCGATTTTTTCCCCCCAGTTCTCGCGGCTGTCGGCCACATCATCTTTCTCAATGACTACAGGTTTAAGCAATGCCGTTTGCTGAGCATCATCTAATGTCAGGGCATCAAAGGCCTGGCGGCGCTTATACTCAACCTGGTTATCAACCAGATCCTTGACCCGAGACTGCACCATATTTAAGCCCGCATCATTTAAGACCAGTATCAGAGTCGCCTGGCCACCTTCCAGCAATGGCTGGTCGTAGTTGCTGGGCACTTTGAGGGCAAAATCAATGCTTTCATCACGGATCAATTGCTTCAAGTCTGCATCTGGCGACACATCCACTAATTCAAACTTATCGGTGGCGGCAGCCAGCGAGGCGCTTAACCCCTGGGCGTATTCCCCGCCAACTATGGCATATTTCAGCACTTTGGTTTCGGCCTCCTTAAACGCTTTACTGGCAAAAAAGCCAAACGCACCGAAAATCAGTGGAAACAACAACAGCGGAAGAGCGATCATAAAAAACAAGGTTTTGCGGTCGCGCAGCAGTTCCAGTAACTCTTTTTTAAATACTAACCACATTATGCAGCTCCTTTTAATGTCGCCAGAAAAGACTCATGCATAGAGCCGGATGACAGCGCTTTAAAGTCAAGCAGACTGCCATCGAAACGAGTACGACCTTGATCAATCACCGTTACCTTGTCACACAGCTCGTCGACTTCATCCAGATGGTGAGTGGAAAAAATCACCGGCGTGCCCTGGGCTTTGAGACGACGTATAAAATCCAGCACGGTTTGCGTAGCCATAATATCCAGCCCGGTAGTCGGCTCATCCAGAATAACCACTTCGGGTTGATGTATGACCGCCCTGGCAATGGAGGTTTTCTGCTTCATGCCAGTCGAAAAGCTCTCACTGCGCCTGTCCAGAAAACTATGCATATCCAGCAGATCAGCCAGCTCATTGATACGTTGTGCCAGGTCGTTTTCACTGACACCGTGCAAACGCCCGAAATACTGGATATTTTCCCGGCCGGTTAATCTGCCATACAAACCGGTGGAGCCTGACAAGAAGCCTATTTTTCGTCTGGCCAGCAAAGGCTCAGCTAATACGTCTGTGCCCCGGATACTGACGCTCCCACTGGTTGGTTTAATGGCAGTGGATAACATACGCAAAGTTGTGGTTTTACCCGCCCCATTGGGGCCAAGCAAACCCAACACCTGCCCTTCTTCACAATTGAAGCTGACATCTTCAACCGAATGAAAAAATCGGCCTTTTAAGCGCGGATCCAGCTTCTCCTGGTCGCTGAGCTTTTTGAGGTTTTCCACCACAAATTTTTTGGCTAACCCTCTTATTTCAATCATAAACGACAGTTCTCCTTTTCCCTTCAGTGCTTATTATTATGTTTGGTAAATCTTGTGAAGATCAGCATCACAGCAGCTATAGTCTTGCGCCAACAAAATAAATAACAGATTTTTTATTTTCTTTTCGGCATGAAGTAATCGCTATTGCGGTAGAAGTCTGCTTGTTGATTATCTGACCACCATCCAGGCACGCCGAGCAGCGGTAAGGGTGACAATACACCTTTCTCGCCAAGACAGTTTTCTTGTGCCAAGCGATGCTGCAAGTGCTGATCAACCCACCTCAACTGCTCCCATTGCGGCCAGTCAAAATAACATGCCGGCACCTGAATCCCCAGCCACTTACCTGTCAGGCCGATGTAGGGATTTAATAGCATTTCATAGTTAGCATGGCCAAAAATCAGCGCCTGCACCTGTTTTCCCCAGCTTGAACGATGTTGCCAGAAGGCCTCAAGCCATTGATGGTCCTTTAATAACTGGGCAATGACAGGGTCACTGTATACCAGCAATACGCCACATTCATCAAAGTGGGTAATGCGGTTACGTCTGGGGGTGCGTTGCAACGTGCCGTGCGCCTTGATGTCTGCCATATGCAACCGATTCAGTGCTGATTTGCTTAACGGAAACTGTCGCCAGATAAGGGCATTAAAAAAGTCATGCCAGTTGTGCTGGCGAGTCGGTACCTTGCTATGAGTCGCAATAAAAGACTCGTAACATAAAGATTGCAGGTCAAGGCAGTGCTGCGGCACAAAGGCCACTGACAACTTAGCATCTTGATTAAGCCATTGATAATCTGGCCAATTCATGATCTCACGCAATGCAAACAACGACGCCAGCCAGGAAAATGGCGCGTACTTAAACACCTCTGGCATCCATTGCTGAGGCAATGAATCGGCAAATCGCCTGGCAGTAGGCTTGTTTTTTATAGCATTGGTCGCACAATGGGCTGGTTTTGGTCGGTTGTCCAACATAGGCTGTCTGGTCTTGATCCTTGTATTTACCTATACTTGGGCCGAATTTTACGTGATGCAAAACGAGATGATAATGAAAAAAAACCTACTGGCTGTAGCCATTGCACCACTTTTTATGGCGCTTGGCTGCACTTCTACCACGACAACACCAAATAATTTTCCCGCCGCCTATGACAGCATCAGCGCCGCCGAGTTGGCTGAGCATACCAAAGTGCTGGCATCTGATGCATTCGAAGGCCGCTTGCCAACCACATTAGGTGAACAAAAAACCGTGGATTATCTGGTCAGCGAGTTTAAACGTTTGGGCCTTAAACCCGGTAATGGTGATAGCTATCTGCAACCGGTAAATCTGCTGGAAATTACCGCCGACCCAAATGTTTCCCTGCAACTTGGCAGTCAGACCCTGACTTACAAAGAAAATATGGTGGTCGCCACCAAACGCGAACAAGAAACGGTTTCTTTACATAACTCTGAGCTGGTGTTTGTCGGCTATGGGGTAAATGCACCGGAATATGACTGGAACGACTACCAAGGCCTGGATGTTAAAGGTAAAACCGTGGTGATCCTGGTTAACGATCCCGGATTCGAAAACCCGGATAGTGGCAAATTCCAGGGTAAGACCATGACCTATTATGGGCGCTGGACCTACAAATATGAAGAAGCCAGTCGTCAGGGCGCAGCTGGCGCGTTAATTATCCATGAAACCGAGCCCGCTTCTTACGGTTGGTCAGTGGTAGGAAATAGTTGGAGCGGTCCACAATATAGTCTGGCATCCGCAGATGGTAACGCTGGACGCGTGGCCGTTGAAGGCTGGATTGACCTGGAAGCCGCGAAAAAATTATTCACAGAAGCAGGCCTAGACTTTGCGCGAATGAAATCCCAAGCACAGCAGGGTCCGTTTGCCAAACCCTTAGGACTCACAACCTCGGTCACCGTAAAAAGTACCCTTAAACGCTCTACCAGCAATAACGTTATCGCCACCCTGCCCGGCAGCAAGCGCCCGGATGAGCATATTATCTATACGGCTCACTGGGACCATCTGGGTAAAGACGACAGCCTCAATGGTGACCATATTTACAATGGCGCCCATGACAATGCCACTGGCACCGCTGCGTTGTTGGAAATGGCCGAAGCCTTCACCACCTTAGAACAAGCCCCTGAGCGTTCTGTGACTTTCCTGGCGGTGACGGCCGAAGAGCAAGGCTTGCTGGGTTCAGCTTACTATGCAGAACACCCTGTTATTCCATTGAATAAGACCGTTGCTAACCTGAATATGGATGCCATGAATATTCTCGGCCGTACCAAAGATGTTGCCGTGGTGGGTAAAGGTAAGTCTGAACTGGAAAATTATCTGGACAAGGCTGTAAAGGGCCAGGGCCGTTATCTGACCCAGGAAGATCGCCCTGAAGCGGGCTATTACTACCGCTCTGATCATTTCAGCCTGGCCAAAAAGGGCATACCAGCATTGTATGCCAAAGGCGGCGTTGACAGTTGGGATGAAGAGACAGCCAACTATCGCAAACGCACGCAAGTCATCACCCGCGGTTGCTACCATCAGGTGTGCGATCAATTTCGCGAGAGTTGGGACTTTAGCGGTGTAGAACAGGACACAAGGATGTTCTTCGAAGTTGGTTTTGATATCGCCGACAGCCAGGACTGGCCAAAGTGGCTGCCGACCAGTGAGTTCCAACGTTAAAACTAAGTGAGTTGGATGCCGACGTGAGTTACGTCGGCATCTTTGTTTCAACCTATTTGGCCAGGAGGCTGAGTAGCAAAGCTGCCGCCACAGGAACGTTAACTCCGGCAGAAGGGATGTAGCAGTGATCCTGGATAAGTTAAAGCAACGGATCCGACGGCGTTTTTATACGGATTTGCTGTTTGTCGTTATTACTACTGCTGCGGTGTTTGCCTGGCTGGGCAATATCGATATGCTTGAGTTGATTTATCATTATTCCAGAGAGTATGAATCCTGGGAATTGGATGAATTGGTACCCACTGGTTTTTACCTGATTCTGGCGTTATGTTTCTTCTCTATCCGCCGATGGCGTGATGTGCAAACCTTGTCCCGGTTAAGTGAAGAGCAATCACTTCGTCACAGTATTACCCGCTACCCCAATCGCAGAGCACTGGACAGGCTACTGGTCAGTAAAGTTCGACAAAGCGATTTTCCACTCACACTACTGATGATCGATATCATCGGCTTGCGACAGGCCACCATGAATTATGGGCTGTCTATGGGTGATGAGTTACTGGAAAAAGTCATGCAGCAAGTCAGCGAGCGACTTCACAGTAATGAACTGCTGGGCCACTGGAGCAGTGAACAATTAATGCTGTTTGCCCCGGCGATTAACGATGACAGGCGCCGCGAGCTGAAGCAGGCCATTGGCAACCTTTCTATCAGTTTATCTCCAGAAGGGCCTGCCGATATTCACTTTATCTGTGTCAGCGTGGTAGTAGAAAGCAGGGCCAAGCTTCAACTTGGTCTGGAACAACTGGAAGATGCCCTGTATCTGTCACATGCCCGGTATATTCGTGAGGCTTAGGGCAGTTGGCAGTTGGCAGTTGGCAGTTGGCAGTTGGCAGTTGGCAGTTGGCAGTTGGCAGTTGGCAGTTGGCAGTT
>NZ_PEBU01000017.1 GCF_002887595.1 Bowmanella denitrificans | reverse complement strand
CTGGGAAGCCTTTCTGCCTGCCCCGTCGAAGTGGTGCGCATTCTAGAGATTTCCGCACAACCGTCAACAGGTTTTTTCATGTTTCTTAATTTTTGCCGTTCAAACGATTATTTTCCAGCCAAACGGCTATTTTTTGTTTTGTTTTGTTTATTTCTTGTTACTCTTTGAACTCATTTTCTGTACGACAGTCCAATATGGGACTAAGTCGTCAGTCGTTTGACACCTTCGGAAGTCTGTCCATGAGAAAGATAATATGTTCGGTGATGCTTTTGGCTATAACAGGGACAGCAGCCATGGCAGCGGAAAAAGCCGACAGCAATAATAAAGAGACTGCTGAGTTCATCCAAAGGCAAGTAGCACAGAATATGTCTATTGGCCGGGCAATAAAAAGTATTGTTGGCCACTATCCGCAGGATGTCGAGATAGTGGTGGGGACCGCTTTGGACTTATATCCTGACAGATATAAGGAAGTTATCCATGCAGCTATCGCTGCACAACCAGCACTTACAGAAGATGTGGTACGTATTGCTTTGGAAAAAGGTATCACCAGTTGCACTAATATAGTGGAGACGGCAATTAATGCTGAACCCAGCTATGTGGACTTTGTTGCAACTGCAGCAGCCTATTCAACACCTGAGGAATTGAACGATATCGTTCGGGTCGCAGTGGTGACAGAACCGAACTCGGCCGATGCAATAGTTCGTTCAGTAGCAAAAGCCCACCCGAATAAATTAGTGGATATCATCAAAACGGCAATGGAAGCCGTTCCCTTTGTAGGTGAATATATAGTAGATGCCTTACTCGCTACCTTTCCGGATAACGCTGACGCAGTAGTAACCACAGCTGTCCAGGAATCTTCAGCGCAGCACGAGAACCTGCAGCGTATTTTAGAAACTGCACGTAGTGCGGGTTTAACAGATGAACAACTAACAGAGTACGCAATAAAAGGTGGTGCCAACGCTGAAGAAGTCGCCGCCATCTTAAAGCAAGATTAGATTTTCGACAGACAATAAAAAACCGGGCCAGGCCCGGTTTTTTATTATTCGGTAGCTTATTCAGCTGCCGCTTCTTCGGTAGCTGCTTCTTCAGCAACTGGGCGGTCTACCAGTTCAACATATGCCATAGGGGCATTGTCACCGGTACGGAAGCCACATTTCAGTATACGAATGTAACCCCCTGGACGCTCGGTATAACGAGGACCCAGTTCATTAAACAGTTTACCTACAACCTCTTTATCACCAGTGCGGGCAAAGGCCAAACGGCGGTTTGCTACACTGTCTTGCTTAGCAAGTGTAATCAGAGGCTCAATAACGCGACGCAGTTCTTTCGCCTTAGGCAAAGTAGTTTTGATGATTTCGTGTTTCACCAAAGAACCTGCCATATTGCGGAACATCGCTTGACGATGGCTGCTGTTGCGATTTAACTGACGACCACTCTTACGATGGCGCATGGTTCTTTCCTTCTTAACAAATCAGTTTAACTTGCGACCTGATTAGTCTTTCTCAGCAATACTCTCTGGTGGCCAGTTTTCCAGGCGCATACCCAATGAGAGTCCGCGAGAAGCGAGCACGTCTTTGATTTCAGTCAGAGACTTCTTACCCAGGTTAGGGGTCTTAAGCAGCTCAACTTCTGTGCGCTGGACCAGGTCACCAATGTACTGGATAGCTTCTGCTTTCAAACAGTTGGCAGAACGTACTGTCAATTCCAGATCATCTACTGGACGAAGCAGAATCGGATCAAACTCCGGCTTCTCTTCTTTCGCCACTGGCTCTTTAATATCGCGCAGTTCTACGAAGGCATCCAATTGCTCAGCTAAAATAGTAGCAGAACGACGGATAGCTTCTTCTGGGTCGATAGTGCCATTGGTTTCCATATCAATGATCAGTTTGTCCAAGTCTGTGCGTTGTTCAACACGGGCAGACTCAACACTATAGGCAATACGCTCTACAGGACTGAAAGAGGCATCCACTAACAAACGACCAATAGGTCTGTCGTCTTCTTCAGAGGTACGACGAGTAGCGGCAGGAATATAACCACGCCCCATTTCCACTTTGATACGCATGCTGATGGAGGCATCGCCTGTCAGCGTACAAATCTGGTGTTCAGGGTTTACAATAGTGACGTCACCATCGTGCTGGATATCACCTGCAACTACCGGGCCTGCACCGGACTTAACCAGGGTCAGGGTAGCTTCATTCTTACCTTCGAGACGAACGGCCAGACCTTTCAGGTTCAGCAGGATCTCGATAACGTCTTCCTGGACGCCTTCCTTGGTGCTGTACTCATGCAGCACACCGTCAATTTCTACTTCAGTCACCGCGCAACCAGGCATGGATGACAGCAGGATACGACGCAGTGCGTTTCCGAGTGTATGACCGAAACCACGCTCCAACGGCTCAAGTGTGACCTTAGCGCGGGTTTTGGATACGTTATCTATCTCGACTAACCTTGGTTTAAGGAATTCAGTTACAGAACCCGACATTGTTTCCTCTCTTTGACCTTCTTTACTTACTGTAAAGTTCGACGATCAGCTGTTCGTTAATTTCGGCAGACAAGTCGCTACGCTCAGGAATGCGTTTGAAAACACCTTCCATCTTCTTGCTGTCCACTTCTATCCAAGTAGGCTTTTCGCGCTGATCGGCAAGCTCAAGGGCAGCCACGATACGTGCTTGCTTCTTGGCTTTTTCACGAACAGACACAACGTCTTCAGCAGATACGCTAAAAGAAGGAACGTTAACAACTTTACCATTGACCATAATGGCCTTGTGACTAACCAACTGACGCGCTTCAGAGCGAGTGCTGGCAAATCCCATGCGGTAAACCACGTTGTCAAGACGCTGCTCAAGCAATTGCAGCAGGTTTTCACCTGTGTTGCCTTTCAGACGTGCTGCTTCTTTGTAGTAGTTACGGAATTGCTTTTCCAGCACGCCGAACATACGACGAACTTTCTGCTTCTCACGCAACTGCACACCGTAATCAGACAGGCGGCCACGACGGGCACCGTGCTGACCAGGCGCAGTATCAATTTTACACTTCGAGTCAATTGCTCGAACGCCACTTTTCAGGAACAGGTCTGTTCCCTCGCGGCGGCTAAGTTTGAGTTTGGGACCCAAATATCTTGCCATGATCTTTCTCCAACTGTCCTAAAACGCTGCTTATACGCGACGTTTCTTAGGTGGACGACAACCGTTGTGAGGAATAGGAGTCACATCGGTAATGTTAGTGATACGGTAACCTGTTGCATTCAGGGCACGGATCGCAGACTCACGGCCTGGACCTGGACCTTTTACAAACACTTCTAGGTTTTTCAAACCGTATTCCTGGGCCGCAACACCGGCGCGCTCGGCAGCAACCTGAGCAGCGAAAGGCGTAGACTTACGTGAACCACGGAAGCCTGAACCACCGGAAGTTGCCCAAGACAGGGCATTACCTTGACGGTCAGTGATAGTCACTATCGTGTTGTTGAAAGAGGCATGGATATGAGCCATACCATCAGCAACCTGGCGTTTTACGCGCTTACGAGTACGTACTGGTGCTTTTGCCATAAATCCCCCCGCTTACTTCTTAATCGGCTTACGAGGACCTTTACGGGTGCGCGCATTAGTTTTAGTGCGCTGACCACGAACAGGCAAGCTGCGACGGTGACGTAAGCCACGGAAACAACCTAGGTCCATCAAACGTTTAATGCTCATTGACACTTCACGACGCAGGTCACCTTCAACGGTGAACTTGGCTACTTCGTCACGCAGTTTATCAATTTGCGTCTCATCAAGATCTTTGATCTTGGTACTCTCTGCAACACCAGCGGCAGCACAGATGCTTTTAGCACGTGTAGCACCGATACCGAAAATAGCTTGTACAGCGATTACGGCATGCTTGTGTTCAGGGATGTTAATGCCAGCGATACGGGCCACTAACAGCACTCCTATAGTTAAATTGTCGTCGGCCTAAAAAGCCCGCTAGGATACTTATCCAACGACAAAATTGCAAATTAAGCTCTCTAAAGAGCTTGTTTTTGATTAGCCTTGCCTTTGCTTATGCTTAGGGTCGCTGCTACAAATCACACGCACAACACCGTTGCGCTTGATGATTTTGCAGTTACGGCAAATCGCTTTGACAGATGCACGAACTTTCATTTCGTTACTCCGTAATTGCCAATCTTAACGGCCGAAGCCTTTAAGATTCGCTTTCTTCAGAACAGACTCGTACTGATGAGACATCAGGTGAGTCTGGACCTGTGCCATAAAGTCCATGATTACCACTACGATAATCAGCAGTGATGTGCCGCCAAAATAGAACTGTACGTTCCAGGCGATCATCATGAACTCGGGCACCAAACAAATAAAGGTAATGTACAGGGCACCAGCCAGAGTCAGGCGTGTCATCACTTTATCGATATAACGTGATGTTTGCTCACCTGGACGGATACCGGGCACAAATGCGCCGGATTTCTTCAGGTTATCTGCTGTCTCGCGCGGGTTGAACACCAACGCAGTATAGAAGAAACAGAAGAAAATAATGGCCGCTGCATACAACATAGCATGCAAAGGCTGTCCGGGTGACAACATCAAAGACACATCCTGCAACCAGGACATGGCTTCATTCTGACCAAACCAGCTCGCCAGCGTACCTGGAAACAGGATAATACTGGAAGCAAAGATTGGTGGGATAACGCCCGCCATGTTCACTTTCAATGGTAAATGTGTGCTTTGCGCGGCAAATACCTTACGGCCCTGCTGACGCTTAGCGTAGTTGACCACAATACGACGTTGGCCACGCTCTACAAACACCACGAAATACGTGACGGCGATAACAATCACACCAATCAATAACAGGAACAGCATGTTCAGGTCACCCTGTCTTGCCTGCTCAACTGTCTGACCGATCGCGGAGGGCAAGCCCGCCACGATACCGGTAAAGATCAGAATAGATATACCGTTGCCGATTCCACGCTCAGTGATCTGCTCACCCAGCCACATCAGGAACATAGTTCCCGTGACCAGGCTCACCACCGCTGTAAAGTAGAAGCCGAAACCAGGATTCATCACCAGACCCTGCATCAGGTTAGGCAGACCGGTGGCAATGGCAATTGCCTGGAAGATAGACAGCACCAAGGTTAAATACCTGGTGTACTGGCTTATCTTACGACGTCCCGCCTCGCCTTCTTTTTTCAGTTCCGCCATCTGAGGATGAACAACAGTCAACAACTGCATGATGATGGACGCAGAAATATAGGGCATGATGCCAAGCGCCAGGATTGATGCACGCTCAAGCGCACCACCGGAGAACATGTTAAACATTTCTACGATTGTGCCTTTTTGCTGTTCGAACAAACTCGCCAGCACTGCTGCATCAATACCAGGAATAGGCACGAAAGAACCGAGCCTGAACACGATAATCGCACCCAAGACAAACAAAAGTCTTGATTTCAGCTCGGTCAAACCGCCTTTGGCGCCTGAATCCAATCCTGGTTTAGCCATTTAGCTTATTCCTCTACTTTACCGCCAGCAGCTTCGATAGCTTCACGGGCGCCTTTAGTTACCTTCAAGCCATTTACAGTAACAGCGCGAGCGATGTCACCACTTTTCATCACTTTAACATGCAGCACGTCTTTCTTAACCAGACCTGCAGCTTTTAAAGTTTCCAGTGACACCACTTCACCCTCTACCTTAGCAATTTCAGCCAGCGTCACCTGGTCAGAAACCAGAGATTTACGCGAAGTGAAACCGAACTTAGGCAGACGACGCTGGATAGGCATCTGACCGCCTTCAAAACCAGGACGCACAGTACCGCCAGAACGTGATGTCTGACCCTTGTGACCACGGCCACCTGTTTTACCCAGGCCAGAACCGATACCACGGCCCAGACGCTTAGAGGGTTTTTTCGCTCCAGGTGCAGGAGCAATCGTATTCAAATGCATGAGTTACTCCTCAACTATCTCAACCATGTAGTTGACTTTGTTGATCATACCGCGAACAGCAGGAGTGTCTTCCAACTCACGAACATGACCAATACGACGCAGACCCAAACCGGTCAGCGTAGCCTTGTGGCTAGGCAGACGAGCGATTGAGCTCTTGGTTTGTCTTACTTTGATTGTCTTAGCCATGATTCATTACCCCAAAATCTGTTCTACGGACAATCCACGCTTGGCTGCTACCTGCTCTGGAGATTTCATATCCACCAGGGCATTGATAGTGGCACGCACTACGTTGATTGGGTTGGTAGAGCCGTAACATTTTGAAAGTACGTTCTGTACGCCAGCGACTTCCAGTACTGCACGCATCGCACCACCGGCAATAATACCGGTACCTTCAGATGCAGGCTGCATGTATACCTGAGAGCCGGAGTGACGACCCTTAATTGGGTGCTGAAGGGTGTTGCCATTCAGACCCACGGTAACCAGGTTACGACGCGCTTTTTCCATCGCTTTTTGAATTGCGGATGGTACTTCACGGGCTTTACCGTAACCGAAGCCTACACGACCGTTTCCGTCACCAACCACTGTCAGCGCGGTGAAGCTCATGATGCGTCCACCTTTAACAGTCTTGGCTACACGGTTTACGGCAATCAGCTTCTCTAACAGTTCACCGTTTTGAACTTCTACTTTAGCCATAATCTACTCCTAGAACTGAAGACCTGCTTCGCGAGCAGCATCAGCCAATGCCTTCACTCGACCGTGATACTTGAAACCGCTGCGATCGAAAGCCACCTCAGTGATGCCTTTTTCGATAGCACGTTGTGCGATCACTTTGCCAACTGCAGTAGCGGCATCTGCGTTGCCTGTTACTTTCAGGTCTTTACGCAGATCAGCTTCAACAGTAGAGGCAGCCGCCAGCACTTCTGCGCCGTTAGCGGCAATCAGTTGTGCATAGATGTGACGGGGAGTACGGTGTACTACCAGGCGAGCTGCGCCCAGTTCACTGATCTTTTTGCGTGCACGAGTCGCGCGACGCAAACGAGCTGTTTTCTTATCCATCGTATCAACCCCTTACTTTTTCTTGGCTTCTTTACGACGCACAACTTCATCGGCATAACGCACACCTTTGCCTTTGTAAGGCTCTGGCGGACGGTATCCACGGATGTTAGCTGCAACCTGACCTACCTGTTGCTTGTCAGCGCCTTTTACGACGATTTCAGTCTGGGTAGGTGTTTCTACGCTAACGCCGGCAGGCATTTCGTAGACTACGGGGTGAGAGAAACCCAGTGTCAGGTTCAGTTTGTTACCTTGTGCCGAAGCACGGTAACCAACGCCCTGCAGCTGCAGTTTTTTCTCGAAACCGTTGGTGACGCCGATCATCATGCCGTTCAGCAGTGCGCGAGCAGTACCAGCTTGAGCCCAACCGTCAACCGCACCTTCACGAGGCAGGGCTTTCAGGTTGTTTTCTTCTTTAACTACTTCAACTGCACCGTTGAACTCACGGCTCAGCGTGCCGTTTTTACCTTTCAGTGTGACCACTTGACCAGCGATAGTGACTTCTACGCCAGCTTGGATCTCAACCGGGGCTTTTGCTACACGTGACATCGAATAATCCTCCGTTACGCTACATAGCCGATGACTTCACCACCCATGCCGGCTTTACGCGCAGCTCGGTCAGTCATCACGCCCTTGGATGTTGAAACAATAGCGATACCCAGACCACCCATTACTTTTGGCAGCTCATCTTTTTTCTTATAGATGCGCAGACCTGGACGGCTGACACGCTCGATGGTTTCAATCACTTTCTTACCTTCGAAGTACTTCAGAGTTACTTCAAGGGTAGGCTTAACGTCACCAGATGCCTGGAAGTCAGCGATGTAACCTTCATCTTTCAGTACCTTGGCAATCGCAACACGCAGCTTGGAAGACGGCATAGTGACAGACACTTTGCTGGCCAGCTGACCGTTACGGATGCGGGTAAACATATCCGCGATAGGATCTTGCATACTCATCTTAGCTACTCCTTACCAACTGGCTTTCTTCAGACCAGGGACTTCACCACGCATGGCGGCCTCACGCAGTTTGATACGGCTCAGGCCGAACTTGCGCAGGAAACCATGAGGACGGCCAGTGATACGGCAACGGTTATGTTGACGTGTACGGGCAGAGTCACGAGGTAATGATTGCAGCTTGAGCACGGCGTCCCAACGCTCTTCGTCAGAAGAGTTTACACTGCTGATAATGGCTTTCAGCTCAGCACGCTTAGTTGCGTGCTTGGCTACCAGCTTGGCGCGCTTTACTTCACGCGCTTTCATTGATTGTTTTGCCATAACCCTACACCTTATTTCTTGAATGGGAAGTTAAAAGCAGCCAGCAGAGCGCGACCTTCCTCATCCGTAGCGGCGGTAGTAGTGATAGTAATATCCATACCGCGCACCTTATCAACTTTATCAAAGTCGATTTCGGGGAAGATGATTTGCTCGCGAACACCCATGCTATAGTTTCCACGGCCGTCGAATGACTTAGCATTCAGACCACGGAAGTCACGGATACGTGGGATAGCGATTGAAATCAAACGCTCCAGGAATTCCCACATACGCTCGCCACGTAGGGTTACTTTACAGCCAATCGGATAACCTTCACGGATTTTAAAACCCGCAACGGATTTACGCGCAACGGTTACTACAGGCTTCTGGCCAGCAATTGCCTGCATATCGGCAGTTGCATTTTCCAGAATCTTTTTATCCGCTACAGCTTCACCCAGACCCATGTTCAGGGTGATTTTTTCAATCCGAGGGACTTGCATGACGCTTTTGTAACCGAACTGCTTAGCAAGTTCCGCCACTACTGTTTCTTTATAGAAATCATGCAGTTTCGCCATCGTACTCTCCAATTAATTAAACCAGTTCACCGTTAGACTTGAAGAAACGTACTTTCTTCTCGCCTTCAAGACGGAAACCGACGCGATCAGCTTTACCCGTTTTAGGGTTCAGAATCGCTACATTCGATACATGAATGGATGCTTCTTTCTCAACGATGCCACCAGCAACACCTAACTGAGGGTTAGGCTTCTGGTGTTTCTTCATCACATTCACACCTTCTACTACCAGACGGTCAGACTCAACCAGCACTTTCAGGACTTTGCCTGTTTTGCCTTTGTCTTTACCGGCCAATACGACAACTTCATCATCACGACGAATTTTTCTTGCCATTATCGTGACTCCTTATAGTACCTCTGGGGCCAGTGAGATGATCTTCATGAATTTATCTCCACGAAGCTCACGGGTTACCGGGCCAAAGATACGCGTACCAATAGGTTGCTTGTTGTTGTTCAGCAACACGGCTGCGTTGTTATCGAAACGGATCAGAGAACCGTCAGGACGACGAACGCCTTTTCTAGTACGCACCACCACTGCATTCAGTACGTCACCTTTTTTAACTTTACCGCGAGGAATTGCTTCCTTGACGGTAACTTTGATGATGTCACCGATATGTGCATAACGGCGATGCGAGCCACCAAGAACCTTAATACACATTACCCTGCGAGCGCCGGAGTTATCGGCCACGTCCAGGCTAGTTTGCATTTGGATCATTGTTAGTGCTCCGCTGTTGTTAAGGCCTTCTCAGGCCGTTTAGCTGCTTTAATAGTCATACCCCTATAAAAAGGGCGCGAAATAATAACAGAAAAGAATTTGCGGCGATACCCGAAATGTTGAAAAAAGCGCCTAATTCGCTTTTTAACGCCGCAGCCCAGTCGCGACGGCCCTGGAAGGGCGAAGGACAGGGAAAGTTCAACGTTAAAAAATGCCAGCGGTGAAAATTCTTTGTCAGTCAAAAACCACTGATTGCACATGATGGGGGCAGGATGGTGGAAATTCATCCCCGTCACAAAAAAGGCCTCTAAAAAGAGGCCTTTTACCCATCCGTTGGATGTCACTAGTTCAGCAATACCACCCGGTAGCCGCTGGCTGATGTACTGTCCGGTTCCACAGCAACCATATAGTTGACCGCTTCATCAATGGCCAGAGCCGGTGTTCTGAACAATAAAGTCTGATTACCACTGTTATCATCATGCAAAGCAATGATCTCATAATAATCACTTGGCAAACTGATATCTTCACTTCCTGCAAAGCCCAAACGTTTGATCTTGTACTGGGCTGTCTCGACTGTCTCATCCTGGCGAACGAAATAGATATCCACGTTTGCGTAATCCTGTGCCAGGTTTACCACATTCAATTCGTGGTCATACACCTGGGGCAGATCACTCTCTTCAAACGCCAGTGAAGTCAGGGTATTTTCCTTATTCTTATAGAGTACGACTGTTTTGGCTTCACCTTGATTGAGAGTCAGCAGGCGATTGTTGAAAGACAGGCTGTTATCTTCATTTTGTGCTGAAATTTGATAATCACCATACTTAACAGCACTGAACTCACTTAGTTCATTATGCTGCAGGTTGCTACTCTGCTCGACATCATTGCCTTTAACCAGTGCTGTCAATCCGCTGTCTTGCAGACTGTTATACAGGCGGAATTGCGCCCCCGCCCGTACATCTTTGTAACTGGACACACTAGTGGAATTGATCACTAAGTCCACTGACAAGTTGTTTTGTGTGGTGGCGGCAGACTGTCTGATAACCAGCATATACTCAGTGTCATAACTGAATTTAATCGTGGGACTTTCATACAGCACGTCAGTTTTACCAGGCTCCGTCAGATAAACCACATAGTCACCGGTATCCCAGTCAGGGTTGGTCGTATCTGCATCCCAATACTTGCCCTCCACAACCTCACTGAAACTCAGACTGTCAATCTTATTAGCGTCGGTGAAAGGCGCGCCTGCTTCAGCCATATACAGGTCATAGTTGGCATCTGCCACAGCTGACATGGCGTAAAGAATGAAATGGTCTGTCAGTTCCTTACGTTCGAATTTATGCTCAATCAGCGTTGGACTCTCGTAATCACCAACAAGCAGGTAAAGAGACTTATGGCCGTCAGTGAAATTCACTTCTTTGCTCAAGACCTCCACCAGTTTATCGCTGGCATCGGTGCGTTTTAGAGTGAGGGTGGCATCGCCGGTATCCACGGTGTACAGCCCGGAAGCATCCCCGTAAGCCGCACCGCCTTGTTCAATGTCTTCAATGTAGAGATCGGTCTCGGCGCTGTTTGGAGAGCCGTTGTAGAATTGTACGTAGGCATTAGGATAGGTTTTATCATCATCACTGGAACCCCCGCAGGCGGTTAGTGCTAAAGCAGACGCAGTGATTAACAGGGGAAAAGATAATGCTCGCAAATGCATTTAAGGTCCTCATAACTTATAGGTTGGCTCGACTCAGCAAAGACCCGCCGCAGGCCGCGAAGTTCTTGAGGATTCACATTCTTTACCAATCTTTACATTGCTTTACAAACTGCAGTAACAAAAGCTAATTTTCCTGTATTTAGAGACTATTTCTGGCGACCAAACTGTACTAAGCCAATTAAAAAAGGCGGCCAACTGGACCGCCTTTGTCAAACTTAGCGTTTTTGATTTACCTGCTTCAGCAGTTGAGTAAAACTTGATTGGAAGCGTTGTTTCATAGCAACACATTGGCTTGCATCATTCATGGCCACCTCAAAACTGCGCGCCATACCATCAAATTTATCCATACGCGGCGTATAGAACGCTTTGGCCAGCTGAATATTGTGCGCATTACAACTGCTGGAGACAAACTCAGGCATGCGGCCTATGTGGTAACTGGGCATCCGCTCTACCAGTTGCTCAAAATGTGTGTCCAGCCATTGGTACAACAGATCCTGTTGTTCCTGCGCACGAGAAGCGACCACGAGGTTATAAATAACATTGGCTGGACTCATTTGCTCATCAAAGGAAAAGTTCAGAACTTTAGTCAGATTGCTATCTTGCGGGAAATACATGCCGGCCATTATCGTGCCGCGAATATTGGCATCCGTATGCTTCAAATAAGCTTGGTTGAACTTCTCGTACCATTCAGCATTGCCGTACTTAGCCGCATTGCGCAGTGCATAAGATGCCAGGTTGCGCGGCACTGATACAGGCTCATGCAGATAACTGGCAGCAAGCGCCTGAGCTTTGCTGTCCACCTCAGGCACATGCCCATATAGACTCAGCAAGCTAAAAACAGCCTGACGCAATTTAATGACATCTTCGGAATCATCGGGGCGCTGACTCATACCTAGTTGCTGATACCAGGGCAGTAATTTTGTTTGCAGGAAACTGGCAAAATCGTCCTCATTGGTTTTATCTACCAAATAAGTAAAATCGTTAAGCGAGGCGACCACCGCCCTTGCCACCATAGGTTCCTTATCTGCAGCCAGGGTATTCAGAACACTCAGATGTTGTTCAAAATCGGCTTTTCCGGCCTGCAGCAATGCACCGGAGTTATACAACAACTCCTTTTTCTCCCGGCCATTCAGCGCGTCTATATCCTTTAACAAGGCGCGCATCTGTTGGGCGGACATCTGCCAGCGGAAGTACCCCATTGCATTGTCATTAGGGTATACCCAATCTGCTTCAGCCAGCTCAACAACGTTGCTACTTGGTTTGTCCAGATACAGCATTCGACGCTGCAGCTTGCCATTTTTCTTGAAGCTCACAGAGAGGGGCACTATCCAGCTTTGCTCTGCCACGTCCGCCCCGGCCAGGTGATAACGGCTTTGGCTTACCGTGCCGTCCGCTGCAAAGCTGACCAGAGGATATCCAGGCTGCTCCAGATAAGTTCTCATCATGGCCGGCACGTCAAAGTCTGCCACGTCGCCCAGTACGGCCCACAGGTCATCGGCGGTGGTGTTGCCCCACTTATGCTTTTGCATATAGGCTTGCACCGCTTTTTGAAAGGGTGCTTCTCCGGTCAGTGATTCAATCATATTCAGAATGGATTCCCCCTTGCTGTAGTTCAGGCCCAGGCCATCCATCACATCCGCAGAGGAGCGCACAATCTTTTTCACCGGCTTAGTGGTGGGGCTGGCGTCAGCTTCAAAGGCCCCCTCCTGGACAATACGGGTATGGAAGTTCAGCTCAGGATAAAGTTTCATCATGACCTTACTGGCCATCCAGGAGGCAAACGCCTCATTCAGCCACAGATCATCCCACCAGGACATCGTCACCAGATTGCCATACCATTGATGTGCCAGTTCATGGGTTACGGTATCCAGCGGCCCACTGCGTTCTGCCAGACCAGGTTCATCTTCCAGCAACAACAGGCTACTTCTGAAGGTAATCAGACCGGCATTTTCCATTGCCCCGTGAGTAAAGTTTGGCACCGCAATAAAGTCCAGCTTTTCATAGGGGTAAGGTATGCCAAAGTAGTCTTCCAGACTTTTAAGTATTTGCGGCGTGTGCTTAATGATAAAACGCGTCTGCTCCGCCTTGCCTTTGGGGGTGTAAATTCGCCCTGGCACTGACAAACCAGAAATCTCGGCAGAATCCAGCTCTCCAATGGCATAGGCCACCAGATAGGTTGGTAGAGGTTTGGTGCGTTTAAACTCCACCGTTTGCCAACCATCTTTCACCTCCCGGCTCAGTACCGGGGTGTTCGATAGCACAACGTGTTTTTCCGGGGCCTGAATCTTCAGTTGAAATGGTATTTTGTAGTTAGGCTGGTCAAAGGAGGGAAATGCCCGCCTGGCTTCCATGTCCTCAAACTGGGTAAACAAGTAGTTACGCTCTTCAAACCTGGCCAGATACATGCCGTCAGAGCTGGTATTCACTTTGCCTTTGTACTGGATATGCAACTGATAGTCGCCAGGTTCAAGCACCGCGGCCGACTGGCCCCAAAAGATATCATAGTCGCCACCACTGACCGTCAAAGGAATGATTTTTCCATCTCTGATCAATTCCACTTTATCCAGGGTTAAATCAATCTGATAAAAGCCGACCTTGTCAGTGGCTTGCTTGATGGTCAGATCAATAAAAGTGTCACCACTGAAATCCGCTTGGTCCGGATCAACTTTCAAGCTGACTTGTTGAAAATTCGGCTGAATATTGTCAGGTAGTTGATAGTCTGGCGTCGCCTGCAAGCAAAAGCTGGTCAGCGCCAGCAGCCATCCATAAAAGCCGCGCGCAATTTTGTCGGCCATGGTTTTTCCTCTTCGTTGTTGTTATAGGGCTAACAGAGCACCCTACCCTAACAGCAACAAGCCGACTAGCGCAGAAAAGTTAACAACTGTGTCAGACAAGGCCAGGATAATGGGGAGACGATGTGTAAGTAGCGATAAAGGGGCTTGCCGCCCCCAATTTACAGTTGTGCGGCTCGTTGCCGTACGACTTCATATAAACAGATACCAGTGGCGACAGACACATTAAGACTGGATACCGAACCGGCCATTGGCAGTTTAATCAACTCATCACAGTGTTCGCGGGTCAGCCTGCGCATCCCTTTGCCTTCTGCCCCCATAACCAGCGCAATTGGGCCGGTTAGCTTAGCCTGATAAATATCCTGTTGCGCCTCGCCAGCGGTGCCTACGATCCACACCCCAGCCTGCTGCAGTTCCTTTAAGGTTCTGGCCAGATTGGTGACTTGCACAAGGGGAATGACCTCAGCCGCGCCGCAAGCCACTTTTCGTACTGTAGGGGTCAGAGACGCCGATTTGTCTTTAGGCACCACCACCGCATGCACACCAGCAGCATCAGCTGTGCGCAGGCAGGCCCCCAGATTATGTGGATCGGTAACACCATCCAAGATCAGCAGAAATGGGCTGCCACTGGCTGACAGAATCTGATCCAGGTCTTTTTCATCGTACTGGCGCCCTGGTCTGGCTTTCGCTACCACGCCCTGGTGCTGCTCCCCATGCGCTTTATCGTCCAGGGTTTTACGCTGGCAAAACTGAATAGAGGCACCAAAGCGCCTAGCCTGGTTGATAATATTCGTCAGCCGTTCGTCTTCACGTCCTTTCAAGACAAAAAGCTCAATCAGGCGCTCCGGTTCCCGCTGCAGCAGGGATTCAAGAGCATGGATACCATAAAGCCATTCTTGCTGAGCCATTTATCTATTCTTCCTGCTGGTTGCTTTTGATTTGCGGGACTTTTTATGATCGGCACCTTCTGCCTCTTCCCCGCGCCTGCTTCGGCGTGGGGCGGGTTTACCCGAGGTTGGCCATTTACCTTCTGACAGCTCACTTTTGTCGGACTTTCTGTTTACTTTTTTAACCATCACCTTGCGCCCCCCCTTACCTTTGCCCATGGGCTGGTCCAGCACAAAGTCGATTTTGCGATCATCCAGGTTCACGCCAGCTACTTTAACCCGCAGTTGGTCACCCAAGCGATAAACCGTACCAAAGTTCTCGCCAATTAAGTGTTGCTTGAGCTCGTCATAGTGGTAGTAATCGTTTTCCAGCGCAGTGATATGTACCAAGCCATCGATATGGAAATCACTGAGTCTGACGAAGAAGCCAAAATTGGTGACTGAAGCAATCACACCATCAAAGCTGTCGCCCACATGATCGAGCATAAACTCACATTTAAGCCAGTCAGCCACATCGCGAGTGGCATCATCGGCACGACGCTCAGTCATAGAGCATTGAATACCCAGCTGTGACACTTCTTCTTCGGAGTAAGCCTTACCGCCGGTCTTATTTTTACGTTTGGCTATTTTATCCAGTACCGCTTTAATCGCCCGATGCACCACCAAATCCGGATAACGCCGAATAGGTGAAGTAAAGTGTGCATAGGCATCCAGTGCCAGACCGAAATGTCCGACATTCTCCCGGTCGTACACGGCTTGCTTCATAGAGCGCAGCAACATGGTCTGAATCAGTTCCTGATCCGGACGATTAGCAATTTTGTCCACCACATTGGAAAAATCTGCCGGTTGGGGATCTTTGCCTATGCCATGCGGAATGCCGACTTCTCCCAGGTAGCTCAGAAAACTTAGCAGCCGGTCCTGATCCGGTTTGTCATGCACCCGGTAAAGGCCTTCAGCCTGGTGTTTCTGCAGGAAATTGGCGGCGCTGACATTGGCCAGGATCATACATTCTTCAATCATTTTATGGGCGTCGTTGCGCACCACCGGCACAATATGATCAATTTTGCGCTGGGCATTGAAAATAAATTTGTTTTCCTGGGTTTCAAACTCAATGGCCCCACGCCGCCCTCTGGCTTTTTTCAGGGTGCGGAACAGATCATGCAGATTTCGCAGATGTGGCACCAAAGGCTCGTAACGCTGATAAAGCTCTTTGTCTCCCTGCAGAATATCCCACACCTTGGTGTAAGTCAGTCTGGCATGGGAGTTCATTACCGCCTCATAAAACTGGTATTCCTTGAGTTGCCCTGACTTGGACACCTGCATTTCACAAACCATACACAGACGATCGACCTGCGGGTTTAATGAACACAGTCCGTTCGATAGTACCTCTGGTAACATGGGCACAACCTGCTCGGGGAAATACACCGAATTGCCCCTTTCGATGGCCTCTTTGTCCAACGCGGTAGCCGGACGCACATAGTAACTGACATCGGCTATCGCCACCCAAAGCTGCCAGCCACCATCATCCAGCGGTTCGCAATATACGGCATCGTCAAAATCCCTGGCGTCTTCACCATCAATAGTTACCAGCGGAAGCTCACGCAAGTCCAATCTGCCTTGCTTAGCCTCTTCAGGGACTTGCTCTGTGAGCCCCTTAACCTGCTTTTCAACGTCTTTGGGCCAGTTGTGCGGAATATCAAAGGTGCGCAGCGCCATTTCGATTTCCATGCCTGGGGCCATATGCTCCCCCAGCACTTCGACAATTTTCCCCACCGCATTCACGCGTTTCATCGGCCGCTGTATGATTTCCACTACTACGACATGTCCCTGGCGGGCACCATTTACATGCTCTGGTGGAATAATGATTTCCTGGCAGATTCGGCTGTCATCCGGCACCACCAGTCCCAGCCCCTGCTCCAGGAAAAAACGCCCGACAATGGCTTCACTGCGCGGCTCAACAACCCGCACAATACGAGCTTCCTTCTTGCCTTTAAAATTCTGGCTGCTTTCGGTTACCAGTACTATGTCACCATGCAGCAAAGCCTGCATTTGGGCATTATGAATAAACAGATCCGGCTGGCCGTCATCCCGCTTAAGAAAACCAAAGCCATCCCGATGCCCCAGCACCTTGCCACGGATCAGATCCATTTTTTCAGCCAGGCCATATTTTTTTGAACGGGTGAACAGAATCTGCCCTTCACGCTCCATGGCCCTTAAGCGGCGTTGAATGCCAATACGACTCTCTTCGTCCATGGCATCCACCAGCTCGCAAATCTCCATAAAGGAAAGCGGCTTGTTTTTATCGGTAAGAATTTGCAGCAGGTATTCGCGGCTGGCGACAGGATTTTCGTACTTTTCCTGTTCCCGTTGGAAGTAAGGATCGTCAGATTGAGACAAATGCGGAGTCCGTTATATCAGGTTTAGGCCCCTAGTATAGCGAACTCGCGCATTGATAGTAGCAGGGAATTTCAGCAAAACAGATTTGCACAGCAGTTACAGCCAATCCTACTCAAATTCCTTAACTGTCCAGCGCTCGCTTGGCGGCTCGAACCGCCTTGGGGTGCATCAATTTTTCAAGTTCTTGCAAACAACGGGCAATTTTCTGGTGAGTTGGCTTGTCATCGGTAATAGCGTTATACAACCAGTGGTAAGCATCTTCATAGTCATACGGGCTGCCATAGCCTTCGATAAACAGTTCTGCCAGACGGATCTGCGCTTTCAGATTACCCAGGCCAGCCGCTTCCCGCAAAAACACCACGGCTTTTTGCTTATCCTGTTGCACCAGTTTGCCCAGTGCGTAATAACGCCCCAGTTGTTCCAGCGCCTCGGGCAGCCCCTGCTGGGCCGCCTGTCGCATATAATGTACACCTCGCTCAGGATCGGCCTTAACACAGACTCCCCAGGCCAGCATATCGCCCCATAAGAATTGGTAGGCGGGCACCATCAATGTCTGCGCTCTGGCTTCAATATCTTGCACCAACTGGCATTTATCCAGCACCACCCGATCTAAATGGGCGTTGTCACGGATAAGACCTATCAGCTCGTCCTGAGAATAAAGCTGCACAGCTTTGAGCTCTTCCTCAGCCTGAACAGAGAGGCATAATGTCAACATCAGGGGCAAAGCAGCCAGGGCTTTCATCTTCAATCCTCTTGTGGGTGTGTTGTCTGTATCGGCCCGTCAACTGGATGCTGAAGAACTGATTCCATCAGAACCAGCCTTACCCTTTTAGTCTGGCAACGGCCTGCTCAAGGTAACTGCGCGGACAACCAAAGTTAATCCGGAAAAATCCCTTGTCGCCAAAGTCGACACCCGGCGAGGGACCCACCCCTTTTTCTTCGCACCATTTCTGCGGGTTATCCTCCTCCAGCCCGCGGGCATCCACCCAGGCCAGGAAGGTAGCCTGAGGCTTGAGCAGACGCAATCCGTCTATTTTGTTGATTTCCTGCATCAGATAATCGCGGTTACCACGCAAATAATCGAGCTGCGCCTGATACCAGTCATCACACAAGGTAAATGCAGCCTCTGTTGCAAACAATCCCAGCACATTGACCCAAGGCACTATCCCCATGGCAGCCTGGACAAACTGCTGCCGTACTTTGGCATCAGGAATAACCGCAAAAGACGCACCTAAACCAGCAATATTGAAGGTCTTACTGGCGGCCATCAGGGTAACTGAATGATGTTTTAAACTTTCCAGCTTGCTGGCAGGAATATGTAATGCCTGCTCATCCAGAATCAGGTCGCAATGAATTTCATCAGAACACAACATCAGGCCATGACGCTGACAAATATCTGCCACTCGCTCAAGTTCAGCCTCACTCAGCACCGAACCCACTGGATTCATAGGGTTGCATAAAATCAGAAGCTTGGCTTTAGGATCAGCGGCTTGCCGCTCCAGGCTTTCGAAATCCAGTTGCCAGCGACCTGACTCTTCAATGGTTGGGATATCTACCCGTTGTAATTGGTTCAGGGCCGGAGCGGCTAAAAGTGGCGGATAGTTGGGTACTTGCACTAAAACCTTATCACCAGGCTGGCAATAGGCCTTGCAGGCCACATTGAAGGCTGGCACAACACCAGGGGTCCAGACAATCCAGTCTGATTCGATCTGCCAGTTATACTGGCGACCCAGCCAGTGCACAATAGCTTGTTTAGCCGGTTCATACTGCGCCGGCAGCGTATAGCCCAACAGACCATGCTCAACCCGGTTATGCAACGCATCCAGAATCGGCTGTGCACAGCGAAATTCGCTGTCTGCCACCCACATAGGCAAAATGTCGCGGCCCTGATACTTGTTCCATTTAAATGAACAGCTTTGGCTGCGGTCGATAATCTGATCAAAATCCATAGGGCTCTCTTTTCTCATTCATTTGATGGGTCACGATAATCCCGTTGCAGCTTTTCACGCAGTACTCGCGCCAATTTTTCCTGCAACTCTTTTCTGGAGAAAGGCTTGGCAATAAATTCTGTGACACCGGCTTTATGTGCTTCGACTACGTTTTCGCGGGTAGCGTCGCCGGTAAGCATCAAAAAAGGTGTTTCAGGCTCCAACTGACGAAATACGGCCAGGAATTCCAGCCCACTCATGGTTCGCATATGCCAGTCACAGACGACCAGGTCGTAATAGCCGCTTCCCACCTCATTGAGGTGGTCAAGGGCAGGCGCCCCGTCACCAAAAAAACTGATTTCAGCAAAGTTCATATCACGCAACAGGTGCCCGAGCAGTTCCTGAGTGATGCCATCATCCTCCAGCACCAATGCATTCAACAATACTGCACTGATCTTTACGTCCATCCTATTCTCCTAATTTAGAGGGTTACTATATGCCCGCGACCGCGAAGGAAACAAATTTGATCTGGAACAATTTATTGCCTTCTGGAATTTGACGGACATCAATGTCCAATTTTTGTGCAAAGAAGACAATGATGCCATCAATCGGACGGAGAAAAATCAATGAAAGACAATGATAATGTTGGCGTTCTGGATACAGCCGTACGTTCAGTTTTGTCCTGTATCCTGTTGGCAATGGCGGTAGAGGGGATATTTTCAAATACAACCAGCGCAATTCTCGCCATTGCGGGTTTGCTGCTGTGGACCACCGCATCCAGTGGTATATGCCTGGTCTATAAACTGTTGGGCATTGATACCTACCACAAACCGGCAAACCACTAAAAACAAATAAGGCGCTCAAAGCGCCTTATTTATGTATTAGAGCGTGTTGACCTTTTGAGTATAGATTTTGTTCAAATCCAGCCACTTCTGGTCACTACGCTGGGCTGCAGGCCTAGTGGGCCTAAGTCAAAGCCCGGCAACACCGAGCAGGAGGGGCTGGGTTGACCCCTTCGGGCAGCGCTTGTGGGCCCTTTCTACGGCGTTATTACTCACTCATGTAGAATCACTACACCACGTTCGCTCTGCCTTGTATAAAGGGCCCACAAACTACTGCAAAATCATACTCAAAAGGCCAACACGCTCTCATTAAATGGCGTAGCTGAATAAAATACAGAGTACTAAACCAGCCACACCAAAAAAGCCGTATTCGACCTTTTCCTTCATTTCAGCGTCAACTGTTACAGGTTTGTGGATCATGGCCATAATGATGCTGCTAAAGCCCAATACGAAAGCTAACAGTGCCAAGCCAAACAGCAAGGCTTCAATCCAGTTGCTCATAGTTCACCCCAAGTTACATTCAAACTGTGCTTATTATGCATCAAAACAAGAGGATAATTCAGTGTGTTAGATCAAATTTTTAGCCGCCGGTTGCAAGCTGTTCACATCGACAGTTAGCGAATTTTGTTAACTTTTAGCAAAAATCGCTAAATGCACATTTCATCCATGTTCACCAAAAACCATAACCTACTGTTAACTATGAATTTATTCCATTGGCACAAGGGTTGCTGAAGCAATACCGAAGGCAAAGCCCAATAGAGGATAAATCAATGAGAACCTTAGTCGCTGCCACAGCCCTGTTTTTTTCCACTGCCAGCATGGCCAATGACTGCAATATGAACCTGCATGGTGAGATGGAGTTGAGTCATGGGCAACTTACCCTGCACTTGCCCGATGACAAGCTATTGCATCTGGATGGCCATAAAGCACTATTAAACGGTCAGGAAATGCACTTAAGCCATGCTCAGTTAAACATGCTGAATCAATACCATCAAAACGTTAATGATCTCGCTCCTAAAGTAGCAGGTATTGCTTTGGATGCGGTGGCCTTAGCTAATGAAGGGGTTGCAAAAGCATTTAATCAATTGCTGGGAGAAGACAACGAACTGGTTGCCGATCTGTCATCAGAAATTGATGCCTTACGTATTAAGCTGCACCAGGAATTCTACACCGAAGACGGTAGCATCAGATTTAACTCGGCCAACTTCGACAATGGCCAGTTTCTTGGCGAAGATTTTGAGTCAGAGTTTGAACAAAAACTGGAAAAACTGGTACAGCGTTCCATGGGTAGTTTGATGATCGCCATTGGTAAAGAAATGCTGTTCAGTGGTGGCGATATGCAAGCATTCGAGAAACGTATGGACAGATTTGGCGAACAGTTGGAAGCCGATATGGAAGTACGCGCGGCGGGCATTGAGGCTAAGGCACAGACTCTTTGCTATGACCTGAGCCAGTTGGATAGCCTGGAAAATCAAATCAGCAGTAGCATCCCCCAGCTATCAGGCCTGAATATGATCGAAGTTTCCGAGTCCAAATATTCCATGTAAGCTCGGCCTTATCTTTCTCCCTGGGCGGCGTAAGCCGCTTTTTTATATGCACAAAAAGATCGGAATCTGTGGCTGCGGTTGGCTGGGCTTACCGCTGGCCATGCAGCTAAAAGCCCGTGGTTATACCGTGCTGGGCACCTCAAGAAATAAAGACAAACTGAAATTCATGGCAGAGCAAGGCATTCAGGCTTTTGAATATTCACTCGGTGCGCCGCTGCCTTGGTCAGCCGCCCCCCCCGATGTGCTGGTAATAAATATTCCGCCCGGACGCCGGGAGTTTGATGAAGTTAGATTTGTCGCAGCCATGACCGCCTTGATTAATCAGGCACTGGTACAGAAAAGTCACATCCTTTTTATCAGCAGCACCTCGGTATACGGGGAGGTGAGCGGGGAAATATTCGAAACCACCCAGACTCACCCTGTCACGGCATCGGCTAAGGCCCATGCCATCATTGAGCAACAAGTATTACAAGGTAGCGGCACAATACTTCGCTTGGCGGGGCTAACCGGTCCGGCCCGTCACCCGGTGAGGCATCTCAGCGGCAGAGTTTTAGATAAAGGGCAACAACCGATCAATTTGGTGCATCAGCAGGATGTTATCACGGCGATAAAAGCGATTATCGTTCAGCAGCTTTGGCGGCAGACGTTCCACCTTAGTGCCACTGAACACCCCAGCCGCGCAGAATTTTACACTTGGGCTGCCACGGCAGCAGGATTAGCAGTTCCGCAGTTCAGCCAGGGGAACAATGCCGAGGCGGGGCGTTGGATCAATGCCTCTGCAACCCTGGATAAGCTGGGGTTTACGCTGCAATACCCCAGCCCGTATGATATGCCGATAGAGATTGGCTAAACATCAAGGCAGCCAAAGCTGCCTTGATGTTAGTTAACTCAGAACAGCAGATTTTTTCCGAAAAACACCGTCGATACGGTATTAACGAAAATCACCGCCAGAATCACCGGTATAAAAGTACCTAACGAGAAGTTCACATATTTCTGCAGCAAAGAGCCGGCAAAGGTACTGTTACCCTGGCTGATCTCTGCATCAAAATTCTGTTTTTTCCATTTGTAGATCACAAACAGGCACAGCAAAAATCCGTTCAGAGGTAGAATTGTTTCATAGAAAATGTCGTACACCACGTCAAAAAATGACTTGTTCAGCGGCATGCCCGACGCATTCAGGCCGTATGCAGTCAGGTTGGAAAATATCTCCACCCGGCCAAAAGACAGGGCGCTGACAATCGCCAGCAGAATCATCGCGCCACCCAGAGAATACAGGGCCTTACGACGGCTGACACCTTTACCATCCATCAGGCTGGCAACCGGCACTTCAATAATGGAAACCAGCGAGGTCAACGCAGCAAAAAACACTAACAGAAAGAAGAAACTGGCGATAAAGGATGCACCGAAATAACCAATGTTGGCTTGCAGCGCCAGGAAGATCTTCGGCAGGAATGTAAAGATCATACTGATACTGGACTCAGACAGGGTGCTAAGCTGCACATCCGGATTAAAAGAGAATACTGCTGGCAGAATCAACAAACCTGAGCAGGCGGCCACCAACAGTGACAAACCTGCCACCATTTTCCCTGCCTGCACAATATTGTTCTCTTTTTGAATATAAGAGCCATAGGTAATCAGAATCCCCATCGCCAGGGACAAGGAAAAGAACGCCTGAGCCAGGGCACCATTCAACACTTTACCTGTTACTTTGTCAAAATCCGGCACCAGGAAGAATTTAACTCCCAGTTCAGCATTGTCCAGGGTAAGCACATACAGAACCAAGGCTATCAACATCAGAAACAGCAGCGGCATCAGAACCTTAGCCGCTTTCTCAATCCCCTGTTTTACCCCTCCTTGTAAAATCAGGAAGGTCAGGGCAATAACCACCGCCATATAAATAAACAGTTCATTGCTGTTGATAAAAACACCAAAGCTTTCCGGTGCAGCCAGCAGGTCGAGTTGCCCCATAACAGATTTGGCCAGATAGCCAAAAATCCAGACCGTGATCACCAGATAAAACACACCGATCATAAATGGCGTTAATACCGACAACCAACCTACCGTACGCCAGGCAGGATTGCGACCTATCTCTGTATAAGCCCCCAGGGGATTTTGTCTGGTATGACGTCCCAGGCTCATTTCTGCCAGCATCACCGGCAAACAGATAAAAAATACAAAAATGGCATACATTATCAGAAAGGCCGCGCCACCGTTTTTACTGGCCATGACCGGGAAAGCAACAAGGTTGCCAATACCGACTGCCGAGCCTGCTGCTGCCAGGACGAAGCCCAGGCTGGAACTGAATTCTTCACGCTTCATTACTTGGTGAACTCCCTGGAGTTTATCATTATGGTTTTCTTCCCCAGCGCCGATGTTAACAGCCAAGTAACAAAATGTCTTTGTAGCAAACGTATTTATTCCACCACTTGCCGACGTGCGCTTTTTACCAATGGATGGGGTGTCCCTGCCAGTCAATAAAGATCGCTTCGCGCTGTTGTCTGGGCTTTTGCAACTCAGACAACAGGTATTGTGCCGCCTGGTGAGCAGAAAGACGTTGGTCGCGCGGAGCGCCGCCTTTGAAGGGACGCGACAGTGGGGTGTCCACTGTCCCTGGGTGGTAACACATAAGCTGCACACCTGGTACACGCCGCGCATATTCCACCTGCGCCGTTTTTACCAGCATATTCAGGGCGGCCTTTGAAGCCCGGTAACCATACCAGCCTCCAAAGCGGTTATCTTCAATGCTGCCCACCCGTGCACTCAGAAACGCCAGACGGGCATCCTGGTGGGGCTCAAACAAGCCAACCAAGTGTTTAAGCCACAAAGCGGGAAGAATACTGTTCACTTCAAAGTAACGTTGTAAATGCTGCGCTTGCAGATCCTCCAGACGTTTCTCGGGCATCATCGTCGATTCATAAAGCACACCAATATGACAGATAACCCATTTGAATCGCCAGCCCTGCTCTAGCATAGTCTGACAACAGCGGGCGATGGTACTGTCATTCTGTTCTGGCAATAACATTGACCCGCTCGAAGCCGAACAAGGACGGCGGCTAACACAAAACACCCGCTTGCCCGATTCAACAAGCAGCTCCGTTAGTGCGCTGCCAATACCACCACCGGCACCAATAACCAATACAGCATCTGTATCCATAACCTAGGTTTTCCCTAAAACAGACTAATAGCGTAAATACGACGATAAAGATCACTTGAAGCAGAAGGCACATGTACCCACATTATATGGTCAGCGCCGGAGTTCGCTTCGGTACAATCGACAAAGGTGAAAAAGATGGCAAAGAATATTCAACAAGCCACGTTGGCCGGTGGTTGTTTCTGGTGTATTGAGTCGGCATTTAACTCGCTAAACGGCATAGAGTCGGCATTTTCCGGATACGCAGGCGGACACCTGGACAGTCCCAGCTACAAAGCGGTATGCGAAGGAAATACCGGGCACGCAGAAGTAGTAAGAGTGAATTTTGATGCGGAGCAAATCAGTTATCGCGAAGTTCTGGAGATCTTTTTCGCCCTGCATGATCCCACCCAGCTTAATCGCCAGGGCAATGATATTGGCCCGCAGTACCGCAGTGCGGTGTTCTATCACGATGAGATGCAAAAACAGCAGGCCGAACAGTTAATTGGCGAGCTGGCTGAACAGCAGGTCTGGCCGGACCCGATAGTGACTGAAGTGACGGCACTGAACAACTACTATCAGGCGGAAGACTATCATCAGGATTATTTTCGTAATAACCCGCAGAATCAATATTGCAATGTAGTGGTGGCACCCAAGCTCGCCAAATTCAGGCAGAAATTTGCCAGCCGCCTGAAGAGCTAAGCCCTAGAACACCTGTTTCAGGTCAAAGCTGAAACAGGTCCCCTTGCCTAGTTCACTTTTTACCCTGAGCTCGGACTCCAACAAGGCCATCAACTTTTTACTGATGGCCAGGCCAAGACCTGCATGCAAGGATTTATCCTCGTGACTATTGCTGGCCCGGTAGCGCGCATCAAAAATATAGGCCAGCTCATTGCGTCCAATACCGACGCCGGTATCTTCCACTTCCACCTTAATGCTATCTTTGCCTAACAGCACGCGAATAATCACCCGTCCCCCTTTGGGTGTATGGCGTAAGGCATTCTCCAATAAGTTGGTCAGTACCCTTTCCAGTTTGGCAATATCAGCAAACACCTGATACTGGCACTGCCCGGGGACTATCTCCAGCTTCACCCCTTTCTCATTGGCTTTAAGAGAGAACTTCGCCACCACATCATACAGCAACTCGCCAAGGGGAAAGGCCTCCTGATTCAGGGTCACTTGACCGCCTTCCAGGTAGGCCAGTTCAAAGATCTGATCAATCAGGCGTTTAAGATTACGGGCATTTTTCAGGGAGATTTCAACAAAACGCCGCCGCTCCTCCGGGCTAAGGTGTTGATCATTCAACGCCAGGGTCTCGATATAGCCCTGCAAATTCGCCAGCGGTGTGCGCAGATCATGGGATAGGTCTGCCAGCAGGGTCCTGCGCTGCTGGTCTAATTGCTGCAGTTGTTCAAACTGTGAGTTGATTTGTGCCGTCATTTGCGTAAAGGCACAACCTAACTGATGGACTTCGTTGTGGCTGGTTGCACACCAATTATCCGCTGACGGTAACCTCTGATTGCTGCGAAAGGCTTGCATGGAACGGGTCAGTCGCAACAACGGGAGGGTAATAAACCTAAACAGTCCCAACAACACCACCAATAAGAAGGCCAGAGCTAATGAAGCCCACAATGCAATGGTTTGTAATCCATGGCTGTCTCTGACTTTGGCAAATACCGAGTCATAAGCTTCACCACCGATAATCATATACAGATACCCTTGCAACTGGTCGGCATGTTTGACCGCCGCCGCCGAGAATATTTTGCGACCATTGGGGTTACGCGGGTCATCCCCTAGCACGGGCACCGCATCCGGGTGCTCAATCAACTGCAATATGGGCGCCAGGCTCACAGACTGACGGCGAATTTTCTGAGGCTCTGCCGAGTAGGTGAGGATCCTGCCCTGGGGGTCCAGGTAGTAAAACTCGAAGCTCGGCCCCAGCACCATCAGGGTATGGAACAAGTTCTCCAGCCCTTGGTAATCATATACGCCCTGTGCCAACAAGGGGTTGTCATGTACAAGATGCGCGGCTAAATTTATGTGTAGCCGCTGCTCGGCCTCCAGCTTGGTCCGCTGGTGTAATTCACTACTCCACCAGTAAAACACCCACAGCATCAAAACAAATACCAACACCAGCGACAATGCCAGGCGCTGATACAAAGACAGATTCATCACAATACGCCCTGTGGATTGAGCTTATAGCCAACGCCCCAGACGGTTTCTATCACTTTGGGGTGATTGGGGTTTTGCTCCAACTTATTGCGCAATCTGTTGATGTGCGAATTCACCGTATGCTCATAGCCACTGTGATGGTAACCCCACACCGATTCCAACAATTGACTGCGGCTGAACACCTGATTAGGGTGACGAGCAAGGTAATGCAGCAGTTCAAACTCGGTGGCGGTTAAGTCCAAGTGCAATGAACCAAGGCTGGCTATGTGTTGCAACTGGTCGATACAGAGTCGCCCCAGTGTTAACTGGGCATCATCGCTATCGTTATGCTTGCGCTGCTGAATCAACGCTGCCTTGCGCAGCTGAGCCCGAACTCTGGCCTGTAATTCCCGGACACTAAAGGGCTTGGTCATATAATCATCGGCCCCCAACTCCAAACCAAGCACCCTATCCATTTCCGCGTCTTTGGCAGTTAACATCAAAATAGCCTGAGCAGGCCTTGCCTGGCGAACCTGCCGACAGATATCCAGACCACTGATATCCGGCAGCATCAAATCCAATAGCACCAGGTCAAATTCACCAGACAATGCCGCAGATAACGCATCGATTCCCTGATCAAAGTGTTGCGTGTGGATACCGGCTTCCAGCAGATTAACCCGCACCAGCTCAGCGATATCTGCATCATCTTCTACAAGCAACACCCTTTGGCCCATTTTGCTATTCCTCTTTATTGCGTGCGGGTGATACGGATCCTGGCGACAGGATTGTCGAAACGTTGCTCCTGGGTTAGCGCCGACGTAGCCAAGCCATCATCCATTGAAACGATACCGGGATGCATAGTCACCATGTTCCTGGCATCATCACGCACCTCACTGAAGCCTTCACCACCTGCGGCGCCAATCGACGCCATATTTTCAGTATTGGCTTCGGTACCGGCATCGTAAGCGTTAGTAAACAAGGTCCAGCTTTCTCCCACCATCAGTCCAGCCAGTCCCTGCGCATTGAGACCGGTAAAGGCATCATTTGATTTCCCCAACATGGCCGCAACAGACAAGTAAGCGTTGGTGACATCCTCAATATTGATGGTGATGGTCTGAGCATTTCCCGGCATGGTCAGCCCTTCCCCTGAAGCACTGGCCATCGCCATATCTAGTGCCAGTAAGTCAGCGTTGTCACCGCTTTCAGCAACCTTTTCCAGTGCCACAGAAGCGGGCTGCCCTATTTCCCATAAGGTACCTTCGCTATGCAATATCAGAGTAATAGGTGAAAGCGGTTGCCCCTGAGTCAGGTTATCCACCGTAACCTCATAGCTGACCATCAGCGGTTCCGGCTCGGGTTGAGGCATTGGTGTCATTGCAGTGTTATTGTCATTGCCATCAAAGCAGCCCGACAAACTTGCCGCACAAACCCAAAGGCATAACATTGGTTTATTATTCAAAACGTTCATAAACCACTCCTTAATTCACCGTTACAGTGACTTTGGCAACCGGGTTTAACCACCGATGGCGGCTACTGTCCAGATCGCTGCTACCGCCCTGCATATCCGTATCACCGATACTGCCACGATGAATATGTACTACAGGGTTGTTCTCTGTGGTGGTGACGCCCGTGCCATTCTGTCCCACTTCTGCATCGAAAAATGGCAACACGGGTAAGCCCGGTACACCAGGTGCGCCGCTGCCGCGGATTTCATCATTGGCTTCAGTGCCAGCATCATAGCCCTGCAAATAGAATTCATAGCTGCCAGCTTCGGTGGGAATTTCCCAGCTGTTTAAGCCAACAAATCCGTCGTTGGTGGGAACCATCATGCCGGTGACAGATAACCAGGTATTGCCCTCACTGGTAGACAGACTGGTCATAACGGTCATACCAGGAGACATAGGCCCCTGCGCCGGGTTTTCAACGCTGTCTGCGCCCATGGCACTGGCCATTTCAGCCAGACCGGCAATATTGCCGCCTTCAGCCATCGCCTGCAGCTCAGGACTTGCCGCTTCTCCGAGCTTAAACAAATACATGTCCTGGTTATGTGCACTGATAAAAAGAGGAGCAAAATAAACGCCGTGACTGATATTCTGTATTTGGATATCCAGGTCGGCAGCTTGGGCTGTGCTGGCAAGGACTGACATGCCAGCTAATGCAACTAGGGTATATTTCATAGCTTTTCCTTAATTGAACAGAGTCAGGGAAAAGCATCGGGGAGAATTATCGCAAAAGTATCACAAGACCTTCACAATTTCCTAAAGCTCGCTTAGCCTGCGATGCAGGTCTGGTTTCGACCATTCTGTTTGGCCTGGTACAATGCGGTGTCAGCTCGTTGCAGCATTTGCTCAGAATCCTGACAGTCTTGCTGTTCTGCTAACCCGATACTGGCCGTGACACTGAGTTCAGGAGCCAGCGCTGAATAGTCCAAAGCCTGTATTGCCAGGCGCAATCTTTCAGCAAGCTTATGAGCAGCATGCAAATCAGTGTTCGGTAATAAAACAGCAAATTCCTCGCCACCCCAACGGGCAACCAGGTCGGCGTCCCTGCTTAGTAAGCGCAAACATTCAGCAACTCGTTGCAAAACAACATCTCCAACAGCATGTGACCAGTTGTCATTAATGCGCTTGAAGTGATCTAAATCCAACAGTAACAAGCAGAATGGGTTAGCCTGACGGACGGCGCGGGAAAATTCTCTGTGCAAGGCTTCATCAAATGCTCTGCGGTTAGCCAGGCCAGTGAGAGCATCTTGTCGTGCCTGCAATTCATAGGCTTCAGCTTGCAAACGTATCTGCTCGAGCAACTGGGACTTTTCTTCATCAGCCCGTTTCAGAGATTCGGTTTGCCACCTCAGCGCTTGCGTCTGTTCCTGAACCTGCTCCTCAAGACGTTTTGCGCTGCGCTGTAACGCCAGCAAACGCAATTTGATTAGCAACACCAGAAACATCACAAACAGTAACCCAACCCCCACAGCAAATCCGGGATGCTGCCAAAAACGCGGAGGAATCTTAAAACGCAACTGCGCCACCTCGCCCCCCCAATCACCGCTGGGGTAACTGGCCATCACCTCAAAGCGGTATTCACCCGGGGGTAGACTGGTATATTCGGAGTTGTTATGAGTACCACGGTACACCCATCCTTTATCAAAGCCTTGTAAACGGGTTCGATAAAGGATGCGCGCTGGAACAACATACCCCAGTCCGGCAAACTGAAATTCAATGCGGCTGGCCCCAGCAGAGAGTGTCAGATTAGCCGCAGGATGCAGCGCTTGCCCATCGACCAACATCTGTTCAATCACCACAGGTAAACGAACATCGCCAAATTGCTGTAACCTGGCGGGCTGAACCACCGCAACACCTTTCGAGGTGGCTACCCAAATCCGTCCGTTTTCGGCCAGCGCCATGGCTGGATTGGAACCGCCATTGGCTTGAGCACTCACCATGCCATGGGACTCGGAAAACAGGCTGAACTCAACCTGCCCCCCTTCACCATCCAGTAATCTGTTGGCCTGGTTGGCGCTGATTCTCAGTACGCCGCGGTTACTACTTAACCAGAAATTGCCTTGTTGGTCTTCGCGAACCTGAAAATATTTATCAAAGGGCATGCCTTTATCGCGTCCCAACAACGCCAGTTGCTCATCCTCGTAGCGGTAACGTATCAGTCCCCTGTCGGTGGCTAACCACAACGCCTGACCATCAGTTTGTTCAAAAAAACCAAAGACAAACTGGGCACCATCCAGATGTGAAATGGATAAGGCCCGCAGACGCCCGTCCTGCCAACGGGCCACCCCTGAAGACGTGCCAATCCAGATGCCAGACCTTGTACTTTCAAATAAGGAAACGCTAAAGTTGCTGGGTAAACCATCTTGTACTTGCAGCGCGCTAATACGGCCTTGGTCAATACGATTCACCCCTAACGAGGTCGCCAGCCACAGACTGCCATCAGCCGCCGGTAATATCGCCCTGATTTCATTAGACAGCAGGCCCGTGTCCCGGTCATAGCAGGTCACCTCCTGATTGTCCCGCCAGTGGATTAATCCATGCGTAAAAGTACCGACCCAAATGCCCCCTTCCCTGGCATGCGCCAGACTGAGGATGGTCTGCTTGATCCGTTGCCCTGGCAGATGGGTTATTTGCCCTTTCTCAAGCAAATTTACCCCTTTACTGGTGCCGACCCACACCCGTTCAGCCTCATCCGTTAACAATGTGCGGACAAAGTCGTCGCTCAGTCCCTGCTCGGTGGTAAAGGTACGAAATGCTGCATCACGCAGCCGGAAAAGCCCCCCATTGGTGCCAAGCCAGACACTTTGCTCCTTGTCCTTGTAAATGGCAGTAATACGACCATTGGGCAGTCCATCTTCCTGACCAAGATGTTCAAGGCCATATGGCCCTAATCGATAGAGTCCCCGGCCAATCGTACCCAGCCATAATGCTGTGTCATCAACCAGGAGTTTGGAAATAGGCAGATTAGCCAGCTCATTGTCCAGCAACTGGAATTGTTGACCATGAAGTCTGAAGGCTCCTTGTTCCGTTCCAGCCAGTAAGCCGTCACTTGGATGCCAAGCCAAACTGAATACCGGACCCGAGGGCAAGCCCCGAAATTCGGTAACAGGGCTGACCTTATCATCCTCGATAACAAAGAGACCCTGAGCCGTAGCCACCCAAATGCGCCCCAGGGGATCTTCAAGCAGATCAAACACGCTTTCATCTTGCAGACCATTTAGCATGTTAAAGACCTGTCGCTTGCCATGTCGATCGTCACGCATCACACCGGAACCGTCCGTCCCAATCCATAAACGCGCCTGACTGTCACATAACAACGCCCTGACCAGCACCGGCGCTGAAGGCAGACCTGACCAACGCCCTTTACTGGTAAAACTGATGCCGCCACGAGCCCCCGCCACCAGCAAGTTACCCTGACAGTCATTAGCCAGGGTAAATACCCCATCATCCGGCAATTGTGTCAGCTCACCACGACCAAATACCTGAAAGTCCCGGCCGTTGTAGCGTGCCACACCTTCCCAGGTGGCAAACCATAGGTAACCGTCGTCGGTTTGCATAATACTGTTGATAGTGTTGTGGGGAAGACCATCTCTGGTGGTCCAGCTTTCACGGAAATAATCCTGCAGACGGCCATCCGTCGCAGCAGCAGAAGGGCATAATGATAGCGGCAGCAGAAGCCACAAAAGGCAATAACTAACTGTTGATCTTAAGCTCAAGATACATCCAACAATAAAGCAATTGGGCTCAGCCTGAGCCTGGAGGCTGGCAACCTCCAGTTGTGCCAACATCGATCAAATTGGCTGCGGAAAATGCCTGAAATTCATCCAATTGTCAATATTATTGAGTCAGAAGTGCCTCACATTGGCTGCTTTCATTCTAATAGAGCAAGCTGTACAAACGTCGGCGGTAACGACTGGCCAGTGGATCACCAGCAGGTAAAGCATTGAGACTGTCCAGCATCACTTTCTTGGCATCGGCAAAAGCCAAGTCTTTTTGCAGCACCGCCAGCAACAATTCCAGCGCTTCTTCCACTCTGCCAGCTTGCTGCAACTGTACCGCCAGTTTTACCTTCAGGGCCAGATCATCCGGAGCCTGTGCCAATGCATCCTGCAGCGCCTTAATTTCAGGGGTATCCGCTGCTTGTTCTGCCAGTTCCAGCCTGCCTTTAAGGCTTTGATACTGCGCATCCTGGTCAACCATAGTGATGCTGTCCAGCAGCTCTCTGGCTTGCGGTAAACGTCCTAAGTCAAGATAGGCTTCGACCAGCACCAGTTTGATATCAGCGCGCTGGCTGTCAAGATCCAGGGCTTGTTTAGCCAGGGTAAAAGCTTGCTGAGCGTCCCCGTCGGCCAGACTTTGGCGGGCTTGCTCCAGCAGGTTATCAGCAGGACTGGGCAGATGTTTTTCCAGCAAAGTGCGAATTTCGCTTTCACTTTGCAAACCAGCAAAACCATCGATGGGCTGCCCGTCTTTTACCAGAATCACCGTTGGCAGACTGCGTACACCAAATTGCATCGCTATTTGTTGCTGCTCATCACAATTCACTTTGGCCAGGATAAGATCACTGGCATATTCACCGGCCAGTTTTTCCAAAATTGGCATCAGGTTCTTGCAGGGCTCGCACCAGTCAGCCCAAAAGTCCACCATGACCAACTTCTGTTGGGACGCTTCCAGCATTACCTGCTGGAAATTATTCAGATCTACGTTGACGATATTTTCCACGAATTCTTCCATTTAGACTGCATTGAGCAATTGTTGAGATTATCGGGTCAAAACCGCGATTTACAAGACAAGGGCACCCAGATAAGAACACCAAGGGCCAGTTGGCCCTTGGTCAGCGTGCTTGTAATTTTTTTCCTTCCCCCAGAACATGAGGAAAATGGCTGGCCGGCAGATAGTCAGCCAACGCCAACATGGCCTCACCTAACTGCTTATAATTTCCGGCACTGAGATTGATATGCGCCATCTTGCGTTTTGCTCTGACGCTCTTGCCGTACCAATGCAAATGGCTGCCAGGTACTTTCAACAATTCCAGATCCAGACCATCGTAGCCAATCACATTGATCATGACATTAGCTCCTCTGGCTTGCGTATCACCCAAAGGCAAACCGCACACGGCACGCAGATGATTTTCAAACTGACAGGTATCAGCACCCTGCATGCTCCAGTGCCCTGAATTATGTACCCTGGGCGCGATTTCATTGACCAGCAGTTGGTCGCCCACCTGAAAAAACTCTACAGCCAGCACACCAACGTAGTCTAAGCCTTCTGCCAAGCGGCTAAAGATATCCTGTGCCTGCCCGGTTAGGGCGTCACTGCAATCAGGTGCAGGAGCCAGTGACACATGTAATTGCCCCTGGTGATGCAGATTTTCAGCCAATGGATAGAACTTTAGCTGGCCGTCTTTACTGCGCATGCCCACCAGCGACAGTTCACGTTCAAACTGCTGCATCTGTTCAACCACCAACGGCACCTTTTTCAAATCCAGTGCAGCCAGGGTCTGCTTCAGTGCGGGCAAGTCTTCACGCTCAGCCAAACGCCACTGACCATAACCATCGTATCCATCGCGACTGGCCTTGAGGATAAGTTTATCCCCCAGTGCATCCACCGCCTGGTCTAATTGCTCGACATTATCAACAATACGATGGGCACAATTGGGTATGGCAAGACGTTCGAGTAAACGTTTTTCCCTGACCCGGTCAGCACCGGTTAAAATGGCTTCCTTTCCAGGCAACAATTTACCGGTCAAGCGTGCCTGTTCCAGCAATGTCTCAGGAATATGTTCAAACTCCACCGATATGGCATCGGCAGCGTCCAGGGCCTCAGCAAGAGACAGCGGTAGTTTGTCCTTAGTAACAGGATTTACCACGTCTTCATTACTGACATCCACCGCCTGCACATCAATGCCCAGTGGGGCACCGGCCAGATACATCATTCTGGCTAATTGCCCGGCCCCGAAGATCAGTACCTTCATTCAGGCAGCTCCAATTCCTGGTTAGCCAGGACTTTATTGGTTTGGGCCTGACGAAATGCCTTAATACGGTCGGCCAGACTTTTATCGCTGATCCCCAGAATCTGAGCAGCCAGCAAACCGGCATTCGCCGCTCCGGCTTCACCTATTGCCAAAGTGCCTACGGCCACGCCTTTAGGCATTTGCACTATCGAATACAAGGAGTCCACGCCACTAAGGGCTTTGGATTTAACCGGTACACCCAGCACAGGCAGGTGTGTGTGGGCGGCGATCATACCTGGCAAATGAGCAGCGCCACCAGCCCCGGCAATAATCACTTCTATCCCATTATCGGCCGCTGTATGGGCAAACTCACTCAAAAGATCCGGGGTACGATGTGCAGACACCACCCTGGCGCTGTACTCAACCCCAAGTTCTTTCAACATCAGGGCAGCCTGCTGCATGGTGGGCCAATCAGACTGTGAACCCATCACAATGGCAACTTTAGGCATTGTAGCTCCTCAAATATCGGCAAAAATGCAAACCAGAGAGACTGCTTACAATTCCCCTGGTACAACAGATGCGCGATTGTACATTAATCTGCCGTCCAGCCAAAGTGTCGAGGATGGCTTACCGCAACTGGTCTTGCCGCACGGGTCGGTTTATCGAAAAGCATGGTTATGACTACTTGAAAATCAACCGGTTAAGTCATAAATATAGTCGCTGTCATCTGAACTTAAGCGCTTTTACTGGCAGCCTGAGCATGAATAGCTGACAATGGTATTGGGACGCAGACCAGCCCCCTATAACGAGTAAAGGAGTCACGCCCCATGAGTGCACTGAAAGACTTTTTCAAGCTAGAGTCGGCCAGCGGAATCTTATTGATGATTGCCGCCGCTCTGGCCCTGATTGTGGCTAACTCGCCGCTCTCTGGATTGTACAACTCTTTTCTGAATATTCCGGTGGCCGTGCAGGTGGGTAAACTGGAGATTGCCAAACCGCTGCTACTGTGGATCAACGACGGCTTTATGGCCATCTTCTTCTTTTTGGTTGGACTGGAACTTAAACGGGAGATCCGCTCTGGTCAGTTGTCTAAACCCGACAACATTATGTTGCCGGCCATTGGCGCTGTTGGTGGAATGGTAATACCGGCCGCCATCTACGTGTTTTTCACTATTGGTGACAGTCATGCCTTGTCAGGCTGGGCGATACCGGCCGCAACGGATATTGCCTTTGCACTGGGAGTGCTGGCCCTTCTTGGCAGCCGTATTCCGACCAGTTTGAAGGTATTTTTAGTCTCACTGGCAATTATCGACGACATTGGTGCCATTCTGATCATTGCCCTGTTCTACACCAATCATATATCCACCGGTCCTCTTATAGTTGCAGGACTTTGCCTGTTTGTGTTGTGGTGGATGAACAAACGTAATATCACTGAAATTGCGTCTTACGTGCTTATTGGTGTGGTACTTTGGATAGCCATGCTCAAGTCCGGTGTACACGCCACATTGGCAGGAGTGCTACTGGCCTTTTTCATCCCAATGTACGACAAGAAAAAGGCCGGCTATCTGCCAGTGCAGGAACTGGAGCACAGCCTGCACCCGGCAGTAGCGTACGTGATACTGCCACTGTTTGCCTTTGCCAATGCCGGAATCGATTTTTCCGAAATGGGGCTGGAATCCATTACACACCCTGTCACCCTGGGCGTGTTACTTGGCTTGTTTGTTGGTAAGCAGATTGGCGTATTTGGCTTCTGTTATGCCGCAATTAAACTGCGTTTAGTAAAACTGCCCAGCGACATCAACCTGATGCAGTTATATGGTACAGCTTTGCTATGTGGCGTAGGTTTTACCATGAGTCTGTTTATCGGCTCCCTGGCATTTGAGGAAACCGGCGTACGAATGGCCTTTGATGAGCGGGTGGGCATCTTGGCCGGTTCTCTGTTGTCTGCCGTGGCTGGTTATCTGGTTTTGCGCCGATGTTGCAAGGACAAAGACGTTGCCTGATTGCGGTGCCTGGCCCAATAGGCCAGGCCCAGTATATATAGCAAGATAACCAGGGCGCCAAACAACTGTATTTTCAACCACTGAGCGTTATACAACATTCCCAGCACCATTAGTAAAATGAAGTGCAGCAGGATGTAGCGCGAAGTGCCCAGTCGTAATGCGTCCAGATTGAGGTTCTCGGCGTATAAACGAATCAACGAATCCAGGGAGTTGATCAGAAACAGGATGCCAAGGGCGAGCATCACCGCAACAGCCAAAGTGGAGAGCGACAGGTTCTGCACCTGAAAGTGATAAAGCAGCGAAAACCACAAGGCAATCGGAATAGATGGCAGCAACAATAGCACCAGCAACAAACGCCAGGGCTTAATGCCGTTAAGAAAACGGGCCATAAACTGGCCAATCATGATGCTCCAGGAGAACCACCAGAGCAAATAGAACTCATGCTGATCATCCAATGGCATCAGTAACAGAGGCATAACTCTGAAGTAGTCAGCCAGTTCGCCAAGATAACCCATGTATTGTTGCCATTGCACCCCGGCATCCCAATACAACAGCACAATAGCGCCAAGCAGCGCCCACAAACTGGCGCGACTCAGCCAGGTCAGCCAACGTAAATGCAGGCTGGAGACAATGGCGCATAGCAAAACGACGGCCAGCAATAGATTGGCTGCGACATGGGCATAGGGTTTGTCTTGTAGCGCAGGTAGGTACCAGGGCAAATTCACCATAAATAAATGCAGAGTAAAGGCACAGGTACCAATAATCACCAGGCTATTCAATCGGTTAACCCAGACAAGACGAAAAAATCCAAGACGTGGCTCAAGCAAACAGAAATACAGGGAGCTGACAAAGTACAAGGCCCAGTTCAAACAGCCCCACATGGCAAACTCCATCGCCAACGGGTTAGTCAGGCTGTACTGTGGAAATTTGCCGGTATCCGCATAACGGGGAAATTCGGTCAGTGGCAACATCACCAGTCCGATGTCCAGACTGGTGGTAAAGAGGATCGCCACAAAACTCCATAAGCCAACCGGATGCGTGCCAATGCAAGGTTTGTCGGCATAAAACCAAAGCATGACCAGAGCCAGCACAGCGGTCAGCCCCAAACCCACCAGCAACAGATACATCGCTAGTTCCTGGCTTGGTGCTTTTCCAGCATCAGATGGATAAACGCCTTGCAATTATGCAGTGCCAGGTCGAAGGCTTGTCCATCGGAGCCACTCAGCGCGGCGCGTAACCAGTAGCCGTCAATCATCGCTGCCGTCATGGCTGCGACATTGCGCACCTGAGAGGCATCGATTAAAGATCTGAACGAATACCTAAGATTGGCCTCCAGCCGAGCTGCGTTGATACGTTGTAAACGCATCAGATCTTCACTGTGCATGGACTGCGCCCAGAACGCTAACCAGGTTTTGGCTGCCCGCTCTGAGCGTTGTAAGCGGGTGAAGTTCGCCTCGACTATCATCATCAACCGGTCAACCGGACTGGGTTGGCCATGAATCTGTGCCAGTAAATCCTGTTTAAGCTGCTCCAGCAGAAATCGCACCGTGGCTTCCAATAAAGCCTGTTTGCCACCAAAATAGTGGCTGATAATCCCGGAGGATACACCAGCCAGACGGCTGATAGTACTGATGGTGGTGCCTTGCAAACCAAATTTTTCGACCGATTCCAGGGTCGCGTCGATCAGTTGCTGCCGACGTACTTCTTCCATTCCAACTTTGGGCATAAGTTCTTTTTGCCAGTTTTTTCCTCAGCTTACCTATGATTGAACGGTTCAGACAATCCCGGCGAAGAACTTCTATCGCTTAACCGCGCAATAATTAAACAGAAGCTTTATTTTAATTAAACGTTCAATTAACATTAATCCAATTGTCATATTGGCTTCCCATAATTTTCGCGCTTCAAGCACAACCTCAACAAACAAAATTAGGGATTACCAATAATGCGCACTCCATCTTTGAGCCTGATCAGTCTGGCTGTACTTGGCGGCCTGTCTGCTCAGGTTGCCGCCGACGATGCAGCCCAGACCATGATAGAAGAAGTATCTGTGGTTGGTAAGAAAATTTCTTATGCCAACAACCTGGTCGATGCCTCGATGATTCAACAGCAGGCCCCCGCCACCAGCGTGCTGGCGGTAATTGATAACCTGCCGGGCATCAGCATTAATGAAGGCGATGCATTTGGTGGTGACGACTGGTCTACCAGCATCACTATGCGTGGCTTTGCCAGTACTGGTAGTCAACAGCAATTGGGTATGACCATAGACGGTTTACCAAACGGTGGCTCCACTTATGGTGGTGGCTCAAAGCCCAACCGTTATATGGATGCCGAGAACATGGCGACGGTTGAAGTGGCACAGGGCACATCTGATATTTCTTCTGCGTCACTTGACGCATTAGGCGGTACATTCAACTTCGTCAGTCGCGACCCGGCTCGTCGTCAGGGTACCACCTTTGCTTACAGCAACGGCGACCACGACGCCAGCCGCTATTTTGTCCGTCATGACAGTGGTGAAATCTTTGACAATACTTATGCCTATGTCAGCTACTCAAGCACCTCTAACAGCCGCTGGATTGGCGAAGGCTCAAATGGCGGTGCCGAGCGTAGCCACTTTGAAACCAAGTTTGTCTCAGACTGGGGCAACCTGAGTGTAACAGGCCGTTTGTCCTACGATGATGTGGAAGAAGACAACTACAATGCCATCAGTAAGGCCCAATTCGCACAAAACCCGGACTGGGATCAGCTAACCTGGAACTGGACTGGTATTCCTCATTATGACCAGATGTTTGCCGAAGGCTGGTCGACTCTGCGCGAGAACACCTTTGCCTACCTGCGTTTTGACTACAACCTGTCGGCCACCAGCAACTTCAGTATGACGCCTTACTATCACAAGATGAAAGGTCGCGGTGACTGGATCCCGCCTTACCTGAATATCGTAGTAGACAAAGATGGTAACCCGACCAACAAGGGTGGCACCAACACCCAATATGGCTTTACCGATCAACAAGGTAACCCATTAACACCGGCGGCTGGCTGTACCGCCAACTATAGCTGGCCTTGGGATTCCGGTGCAGCCTTACATCCATCCTGCTACCCGGATGACGCCATTCCGGTGATGTCTTATCGTCATACTCATTATGCCAAGGACCGTACTGGTACTGTGGGTAAATATCAGCTAACTCTGAACAACCATGATCTATTGGCAGGCTTCTGGTTTGAAAGGTCTGATCGTGATGAATCCCGCGACTGGCACAAAGTTGTTGATGCCAAGGTTTATCATCATTTTGACCAGACCCCTTACTGGATTCAATACGACAATAATTACGTTACTGATACCTTTAAATGGTACATCCAGGACACGATTAACTTCGACAACCTGACAGTGAACCTGGGCGCGCAGCAGTTTATGGTGGAAATCGAGAAGCATGACCGCTTTGCCAATACGCGCACAAAACTGGATAGTGATTCAGATGTACTGTTCAGTCTGGGTGGGGTATATCAGCTTACCGATGAACTGGAAGCCTTTGCAGGTTTCAGCCAGAATTTTTCTGCTATCAGCGATCAGGTGATGGAGAAAGCCGGTGTTGATGTGTCAGACCTGAATCCAGAAACCGCTGACAATATTGACCTGGGCTTACGTTACCGTGCTGACAACCTGAACTTGTCTGCCACCCTCTACCATATCGAGTTTGAAGACCGTATTGTCAATATCCCGCCGGGTGCCGCTATCGGTGGTATTGTTTACGATGAGGGCGATGGTACCTTTAGAAATGAAGGGGGTATTGAGTCACAGGGTCTGGAACTGAGTGCCACCTACCGCTTCGATGATCAGTGGAGCCTGTATGGTTCTTACACATTGAATCGTTCTGAGTACACAGAAACAGTGGAAACCACAACCACCAAACAAGTGGACGGTCAGACAGTCACCGAACGCAAAGTTCAGGTAGTTGCCGATACTGATGTCATCGATGCCGTAGAAGACATGCTGTCGCTGAGCCTGGATTACTTCTCGGGTAACCTGCGTGGTGGCTTGTCCGCCAAATATACTGGTGGTCGCACCGGTGGCTATCTGGACATTCTGAACAATCCGCAGCAGCGCAACAAGGTAGACAGCTACACTCTGGTTGATCTGAACGTGGGTTACAATCTGGATGTGGGTATCAAAGGGATTTCCTCTGTGGATGTCGCCTTTGTCGTAACCAACCTGCTGGACAAACGCTATCTGGGTTCTGGCACTACCGACGGATTCACCTACTTTATTGGTGCACCGCGTACCGCGTCTCTGACGCTGACAGCAAACTTCTAAGCCGGTTGTATTGCCCCTTAAGTGCGCCTAGATGGCGCACTTTTTTTGTTTACGGAGAGCACCAATGTACAAGCCCATACTGTTCTGCTTCACCTTACTGCTAAGTTGCCAGGTAAGCGCCGGGGCGCCGATAAAGATCCTGTTCGGCTCTTGTGCCAAACAGGACAAACCCATACCAATACTGAATGCCATCAATGCTGAGCAGGCCGACCTGTTTATGTTCCTGGGTGACAACATATATGGTGATACCGAAGACATGGCCCTGCTTGCAGCCAAATATCAGCAGCTTGGCAATAATCCCGGATTTAAACAGCTACGCGCCAATACGCCGCTAATCGCTATTTGGGACGACCATGACTATGGCGAAAACGATGCCGGGCGCGAGTACCCCATGAAAGAAGCCTCCCGGCGTATTATGCTGGATTTCTGGCAGGAGCCGATGGATTCCCCACGCAGACGTCAGCCAGACGGTATCTATACCTCCTACACCTATGGCCAGGGCCAACAGATAATACGCGTCATAATGCCGGATCTACGCTGGAACCGCGCGGCGCTTCCCCATGTTAGTGAGGATGTGTATGAAAGTAAGCGCAAACCAGCCAATATGGGCCCCTACCAGCCAAATCAGGAAAATAGCGCCAGTATGCTGGGCGAGCATCAATGGCAATGGCTGGAACAGGAACTGAAGAAGCCCGCCGCCATACGCATTATTGCCTCCAGTCTGCAACTGCTGCCGGAGTTTACCGGCTGGGAGGCCTGGGCAAATTTTCCTGCCGACCGCAACAGACTGCTGCGCTTAATTCGCACAGCAAAACTGAACGGCGTAATGATTGTTAGCGGTGATACTCATTGGGGAGAGCTGTCCCTGGTGGAACAGGACCTGGATTACCCGCTGTGGGAAATTACCAGTTCAGGATTAACCGAAAAGTGGAAAGCCGTCAGCCCCAATCAACACCGCCAGGGCGACTTCACCCATGAGGTCAACTATGGGTTTCTTGAAATCGATTGGCAGACCGATGATCCTGTTATCCATTTTGGCTTGCGGGGTGTGAACGGTCAGCAGGTAATCGGCCGCACCATCAGACTTTCTGCCATTAGTCCCTATTAACTCAGCGAGTTGCCGGCACTCTTATTGCTGTGCTTTTGCAAGCTATCCAGGGCGTCCTGACAATGTGCCAGGGCGGCTGGAAAGTCCATGCTTTCCATACTCTGCGCCAGGTCTTTTGCCGTTGTGGGTAACAATATCAACAGCTCTGCCCGCAAACTCTCAAAAGCCGATAGTGCATCAATATCGGCACCTTCAAGCAATGTTTCCAACGTTTTTAGCCCATCATATAACTGCGCGGGTTCAAGATGCTGAGTTGCACCTTGCTTTTGTGCGGAATCGGCCCATTTCGCCAGTAGCGGGTATAACTGCTCTAACTGCTGCTTTAAGCTGGTGACTAAGGCCGGATAGTCACCTTCCAAATTTTTGCGCAGCAGGGTCTCCAATTGACTGCAAATCTTGGCCGACGCATTAGCCCCCAGCATGGCCGTCATGCCTTTTAGACTGTGTATCAAATCAGCCGACTCAATGGCGCTGTCAGTTGGACGCTGCAAAGGAAGTTGCGCCACTAAATCAGGCGCTTCCTTCAGAAAGTTTCTTGCCGCGTTAGCATATATCTGCTGGCTATTGCCCAGACGCCGTATGGCTGACTGGCTATCCAGCCTGATTGTTTCGTTGATAATGGGCGACGGCTGCGACTCAGGCTGGTGACTGCCCTGAACTAAATTTCGCTGTATGGTGGTAACCAGCTTATCCAGTTCAAAAGGTTTGCCGATGTGATCGTTCATGCCGGCATTTAATGCATCTAGCCTGTCCGATTCCATCGCATTGGCGGTCATCGCCACGATAGGCAGGTCTGTCATCACCAGAGTCTGGCGAATTTCCCTTGCCGCCGTATAACCATCCATTTCCGGCATCTGGATATCCATCAACACCAGATCAATATCATCCCGACGAGCGGCCAAAATGTCCACGGCGTGCTGGCCATTGCCCGCAACCTGAATTTTGGCCCCTTCCAGTTCCAGCAATTCAGTTGCAACCTGCTGATTGGTTGGATTGTCCTCCACCAGCAAAAGACTAACACCTTTAAGTCTGGGCACTCCGGCGGTGATTTGTGTGCCCAGCCTGGCCGTTTTCCCCATGGCATCAGCAACAGCATCCAATAACATGGACGGCGTCACAGGTTTGTGTAAATGGGCATGAATCATTCCATTGTCAGTTCGACCTCTTTGCTGAGTCAGTTCGTTGCCATGGGCTGTTACCATAATGATCAAAGGCAACTTGTCAGTTGGATACATGGCACCGATACATTCGCAGGTTTCCCAGCCATCCAGACCCGGCATGTCCCAATCCATCAGCAATAAGTCATAAGGCGCAGAATGGCCCCCTTTCGCCATTTGGCTGATGGCCTGATCGCCCTGAGAAACACTGTCAGCCCGCCAGCCGAAAGACGCCACCATCTTACATAACACTTCCCGGGCACTGGCATTATCGTCTACCACCAGCACTTTCAGGTCTTTTGGCAAATTATGTAAATCGCGTTCTTCGGCCAACGTACAAGGTAAGGAAAAAGAAAACTCGCTGCCTTTGCCAGCTTCACTTTCTACATGTAACTGCCCGCCCATTTGCTGCACCAGCCGCTGACTAATGGCCAGTCCCAGCCCGGAACCACCAAAACGCCTTGCTGTAGAGTTCTCAGCCTGGCGGAAGCCGTCAAAAATATGTGGAAGCTGTGCCTTGGCGATGCCGATACCTGTGTCTTTTACCCGAAATTCGAGTTGTAACTGCTCATCCTGGCGCTCAATAATTTTGAGGGACAATCTAACTTCCCCCTGCTGGGTGAACTTTACCGCGTTACCCGCCAGATTGATCAGAATCTGCTGCAAGCGCAAACCGTCCAGCACCACACGTTTAGGGATATCGGCGCAGATATCAAAGAGAATCTCCAGATTTTTATCGCCAATATCTGCTGAAGCAATTGCGCCAACCTCCACCAACATGGTATCCAGATTACAGGGCTGTGGGTCCAGTTCCAGCTTGCCCGCTTCCACCCGGGAAAAATCCAAGATGTCATTGAGGATACTCAACAGCAGACGGCCAGCGGATTCGGCCTTCTTAACATAATCCAGTTGACGGGTTTCGAGCTGGCTTTTACCCAGCAGTTGTAGCAGCCCTAACACCGCGTTCATGGGTGTGCGAATTTCGTGGCTCATATTGGCTAAAAATGCCGACTTGGCACGGTTTGCACTGTCGGCCTCCAGTCTGGCGGCCTGCAGTTTTTGTTCATAGGTGCGCTGTACCGTCACATCCCGGTTGATCCCCACTACGCGCACCACTTCCCCGCGGTCATTCCACTCCATGGCGGCCGACGCCTGAACAATACGCACCTCACCGCTGGGCCGGATAATGCGAAATTCGGGATTAAAGGTGCCGTTGCCTGCCAATGCTTCAGTCAGGCTCTCTATGGCCATTTGCCGATCATCTTCGTGTAACACCTGATGCCAGGTCTTGTAATTCAGAACGTGGGACTTAGGCAATTGGTAGATACGATACATCTGCTCGTTCCATTCCAGACTATCGCTGGCCACATCCCAGTTCCACACCCCCAACTCTCCCACCTCTACGGCTTTAAGGAGATGCTCCTGCATATGCTGCAATTCTGCCCGCGCCGCGACCTGTTGGCTGATATCCGATGCCATCCCCAGATACCCAGTGATATTGCCTTTATCGTCGTACAAACAGGTAACAGAAAGCTGAACAGGAAACAGGCTGCCGTCCGCCCTGACGTAGGTCCATTCATGGACATTTGCCAGCCCCTTCTTTGATTTACAAATGAACACTTCGAAACCAGGTTCTATCTGCTCTCCCAGTTCGGCGGAGAATGTTCTGGCTCGCTCGGCAATTTCTTTTTCCAGATGAAAAATAGCCGGGGTATTTTTACCTATAATGTCCTTTGCCTTATACCCCAGCATTTTTTCCGCTGCCGGGTTAAACATCACAATCACACCCTTGGGATCCGCAGCAATGACTGCATAGCCAGCCTGGCTGAGTACGGCTTGCTGTAGCCGGTGTATTTCGGTAATTTCAGCGGTCTGACTGGCAACCCGCTGTTCCAGCTCTTCATTTAATTTTTGTATCTGGCGCTCCACGGCTTTTTGTCGGCCAATATCCCGCATAATGGCCGCCACCCCGACAATCCCCCGACCTTCTTCTAACACAGGGGTAACAGAGACGGACAAATCCACCAAACTACCGTCTTTACGAAGGCGTACCGTGTCATAAGGCAATACCACTTTACCTTGTCTAATTTTTTCCAGAGTGCGGCGGGATTCATCCAACTTGTCTTCAGGCACAAGTAACTGCAAATAGTCTTTATCGAGCACTTCGTCTCGTTGAAATCCAAGAATACGTTCAGCGGCCAGGTTCCAATCTGTGACCTTGCCTTCCAGAGTGGCACTGACCACCGCATCCTGGCTGTTGGTGACAATGGCTGCCAATCGGCCTTGCTGGCGATGTAACTGCCGACGCTGTTGCAAGTTAAGCCAATAGAGCAATACAAAACCACCAATGACAGCCATACCGGCAAACATGCCGGCAAACAACTTGCCCGTGGCCAGCGACGCATCACGATTCACTGTGGTTTTCGCAAACAGCATACTGGCAAGTACGTTCTGTTCACTGTCCCCTGATCCTAACTGGATGGTTTTCTGCACCAGGAAAAAGCCTTCTCCTTCTCGAAATACGGTTTGCTGGCCGGAATCAACTTCACCGGCACTGAATTCATCAGACCAACGCCAAGGGCGGTCAAACTCAAATGCAAAACGTCGAGCGCTGTCAGGGTGTAGCAGAAAGTCACCCCTGGCGTTGGTCAGATACAGGGTTTTACCTGAAGGTACATCTTCAGCCATCACAGTGAGTAAGCTGCTGGCGTCGATGTTTAATACCATCATGCCAAAAGGCTGGTTGTTGTGGTCCCAAACCGGGGTGGCAACTCTCAGGGTCGGCCGATAGGGTTCCTCAAGTTGGCCAAACTCACGATTAAGATTGATCTCAGACACATAAAGTTGGCCAGGCTTTAATCTCAAGGTGTGTTGAAAGTACTCGCGATGCCCCTTGCTTTGCAATTCTGATTCACCAACCACTTGCAGACCGTCCGGGGTTCTATTTACCCTCACCAACTCCCGACCGTTATCTGCCACACCAACATAACGAACTTGCAAGACCAGCGGGTGACTTTGCATAAAGCCGGTGAAAATCTGCGTCAGACGACGTTTCCATCTGTCGCTGGTACTGTCTTCCTGAATATCCAGACCATTATTTTGCGCCGCCCTGACCAAGCCCTGCACGGGTGGCACGGAAGCAAGAAACAAAGTATTGCGTTTATAGCCGTCAACCGATTCCTGTAACTGCTCGGCACGCAGATTAACCTGGCTATTGAGCTTGCTGATATTGTCAGCGATGGCGTTGTCCCGCTCTCTGTCAACGTTCCAGATAAACACCACAACCAGGCCTACCAGCAAGCTCAGAACCAGTATCACCCGACCGAGGTTTAACAGTTTTTTCATTCCCTATTTCCTTGATGCCATTCCCGTACAGCTTATACCAAATACCTGAAATCCTCTTTGCCTTGTGTTAAACAGCCGGTTGAGATGCTTTGTTGAACGCTAAATAGCGCAATTGGCCTGAACAAGGTTGAAAATTCAGCCTGCTGTCCCAATCATTGCTCAACTTAACGATTTCCATATCCCGCAATCCTGCTCACTCCAACAGGAACAGCATGACTAAACAAAAAGCGTTACAAATCCAAGGACTGCGTAAGACCTATCGAGGCGGCGTTGAGGCCCTTAAAGGTATAGATCTGGAAGTTCAGGAGGGCGACTTTTTCGCCCTGCTTGGCCCAAATGGAGCTGGGAAATCCACCACCATCGGTATTATTGCCAGCCTGGTCAATAAATCCGCCGGCAAGGTGGCGCTGTTTGACGATGATATGGACAAAGATCTGGTTAAAGCCAAATCCCATATTGGTTTAGTCCCACAGGAATTTAACTTTAACCAGTTTGAGACCCTGTTGCAGATAGTGTGCAACCAGGCCGGCTATTATGGGGTACCACGTCATGTGGCCGTGCAACGTGCAGAAAAGTATCTCAAGCAACTGGATCTGTGGGAAAAGCGCGATATGCCTGCACGCACTTTGTCTGGTGGTATGAAGCGCAGGTTAATGATTGCCCGGGCCTTGATGCACGAACCTAAGGTGCTGATCCTGGATGAACCCACGGCCGGAGTGGATATTGAAATCCGTCGCTCCATGTGGACCTTTCTGCAAGACATAAACCGTCAGGGTATCACCATCATTCTCACCACTCATTATCTGGAAGAGGCGGAGATGCTGTGCCGCAATATCGCCATAATCGATAAAGGGCGTATTATCGAAAACACCAGCATGAAGGGGCTTCTGGCCAAATTAAATATTGAAACTTTTATTCTTGATTTGCCTGCCAATAGTCTCAAGCCTCACCTGGAAGGCTTTACCTTCCGCCAGGCAGATGACCATACACTGGAAGTGGATGTTCCTAAGGCTACGGGGCTGAATAGCGTATTCAGTCAGCTCTCCGAGCAGGGCATTCAGGTACTGAGCATGCGCAACAAATCCAACCGACTGGAAGAATTGTTTGTGCGCCTGGTGGAAGATGGTCGTGCACAAAAGGTGACTCCCGGGGAGGCTCAACATGGCTAATTTGCAGTTTACCGCCCTGAAAACCTTGTGGCGCAAAGAATGCACGCGTTTCCTGCGCATCTGGGTACAAACCCTGGTGCCACCAGCTATTACGATGAGTTTGTACTTTGTGATATTTGGTAACCTGATAGGTAACCGCATCGGCCAGATGGGCGGCTTCAGTTATATGGAGTTTATCGTTCCCGGCCTGATCATGATGTCGGTGATCACCAATGCCTATGCCAATGTCTCCTCTTCGTTTTTTAGCGCTAAGTTCCAGCGCAATGTGGAGGAGTTGCTGGTTGCGCCTTTATCTAACTGGATTATTATTCTCGGTTTTATTGGTGGTGGCGTGGCACGCGCCCTATTGGTTGGCTTGATTGTTACCCTGGTGTCATTATTTTTTGTGGATATTCAGATTCACCATCCAGTGATGCTGGTGACGACGCTGGTATTGACCGCCACCTTGTTTGCCGCAGCGGGGCTGGTGAATGCCGTGTATGCCAAAACCTTTGATGATATCAGTGTTATCCCTACCTTTGTGCTGACCCCCCTGACCTATCTGGGCGGGGTATTTTATTCACTCACCTTGTTGCCTGAATTCTGGCAGTGGGTTAGCAAGGCCAATCCGGTTGTGTATATGGTTAACGGTTTTCGCTACGGTTTCCTCGGCGTGTCCGATGTGGGCATTGGCACATCCCTGGCAGTATTAGTCGCCTTTAACCTGGCGTTATTCGCCACCGCCTGGCATCTGATCAATAAAGGCGTGGGGATCCGCAGTTGATGGGTGAATCAAAAGTCGTTACCAGTAACCAGAGCGGGCCTCACGAGAAGCTGGAAGAGTTGGTCAAACGGCACCTGGCCAGCGACTCGCAAAAGCCTTTTAATCAACATACTCTGGATGCCTTTGCCGAGGCCCAGACCTGGCTGGATAACTGGCAGGGACCACTGATCCTGGATTCCTGCTGCGGGGTAGGTGAAAGCACGGCCGTAATTGCCAGCCTTTACCCCGAAGCCAAAGTCATTGGCGTCGACAAATCGGCGCTGCGTACCGCCAAGCATGAGCGCGGCTATGCGGTGGATCAAGACAACTACCTGGTGCTGCGCGCCGACCTCAATGATTTCTGGCGTTTAGCGCATCAGGCCGGCTGGCGCCTGCAAAGGCACTTTTTGCTCTACCCCAATCCCTGGCCCAAGTCGATGCATGTCAAAAGACGCTGGCACGGCGGAGCCTCCTTTGCCGATATTCTCAAACTGGGTGGTACTTTAACAGTACGCAGTAACTGGCCTTTGTATATTGAAGAATTTGCCCTGGCCCTTGGCATTGCCGGTATCAAAGCCAATCCTGAACGCTATCAGGCCGAACACCCGATGACCCCCTTTGAACGCAAGTACTGGGCCAGCGGCCAGCAAAGCTGGCAATTAGAGGTGGAGCTGCCCTGACGGCCTATAAACGAATGCAATACGGGGTGCGTAAGCAGCTTTCGTCCACCTCGGCACCGTGGCCGGGGCGGTCGCTTATCTGCATAAGCCCGCCATGTTGTTCTGCGTAACGCACCCCGCCCCGGATGGGGTCCTGCCGGAACTGATAGGCGGTATCCAGGTCGATAAAATGGATATTGCCCCTGGCCAGAGCCAGATGGGCGGCCGCCGACACGCCAAGACGGCTTTCGGCAAAACAACCAATCATACATTTAAGTCCTGCGGCTTCGGCCACAGCACTTATCTTCAGGGCAGTAAAAATTCCCCCGGCCTTGCCTAGCTTGATGTTCAGATAGTCGGCCGCGGCCATATGAGCCAGATTAAGCGCATCAATATGACTGAACAGGCTTTCATCGGCACAAACAGGAATCGATTGTCGCTGCCTGAGCTCTGCCAGTCCCCTCACATTCCAGGCCGCCAGCGGTTGTTCCACGTAGTCCAGGTTAAGGCTTTGCATGGCGCGCAGGCTGGCCAGCGCGGTGGGCAGATCCCAGCCCTGATTGGCATCAATACGGATAGCAATATCAGCACCAGCCAGTTCCCGTACTGCCGCTACGTGTTCAACATCCTTAAGGCCATCGCGCCCCACCTTCAGCTTGATAGCAACAAATCCTGCCGCCAGCACTTCCTGCGCCTGCGCCAGAGTATCAGCCACGCTAGTCTGCAGTCCTATAGTCATATCGGTGCGCAATTCCCGCAATTGTCCACCCAAAAACTGGTATAGCGGCATACCGGCCGCCTTGGCGGCGATATCATAGAATGCCATATCAAAGGCAGAGACAAGTGAAGGCTCACCACAAGTTGCATTGAACAGCTCACCTACCCTGGATTCTATAGCCAGCGCATCCTGCCCCAGTAAAATCTCCGCCAGTTGTCTGGCTGCCAGATAGTTGCTTTGCTGACTGTCACCAGTAATAGCTGCGAAGGGGCTGGCTTCCCCCCAGCCATAAATGCCGCTGTCGGTGGTCAGCTTCACCGCCACATTGTGCGCAGCGGTGATAGTTCCGCGTGGGGTACTGATTGCATGACGAATCGGCACATCCAGATTGGCAATATCAACTTGTATGATTTTCATATATCCGGCTAGCTATAATAGTGGAACCCCAGCAGGTTCCAGTGCAGGCAAAACCACAACATGGCGAACCCAGCCAGCGTTACCAGGCTATAGCGGATGCGAGCCCAGCTGCCAGCCAACAGGCGATGGCGCCAAATCTGCACTGCATAAAAAGCATGGGCCAGTAGCAGCGGTACCGCCAAGATAGGGAAGCATAGCGCCAAAGTAAAAGAGGTTGGCAGGTTAAACATCAGCTCCGGCAACTCAGTGGTTAAGGCCGTCAGTAACAGAATAACAAACAACAGATTACTCAAGGCTAATCCAGCAGACGCCAGCCAGGCACGATATTCGATACCCGTTTGGCTGCGCCACAGACGCCACTGATACACCAGACGCAGCACCACACTGCAGAAGATAAGCAGGCACAACGCCAGCAACAGCAGATTAAAATTCAGGGTGTCTTGTAGTGGCGCTTTATAACTTTGCGCCACCCCCATGCCATCCACCACAAACCCGCTAATGCTGCCATCCGCATCCTGTTGAAACGCGATCTGCTGATAACCATCTAGCTGTCGGAACAGGTTGTGGTCCACTTCCAGGTAGCGCTTATCACCAATCAGCAAGGTGTTGTCATCCAATGCCGCGACTTTGGTTTCGCCAAGCATGCGACGCAGGGATTCCGCCTGGCTATAGTTATTGCGCCAGCTATGGTAAGTGCCGATATATTTGTCTGCTCGCCCGGCAAAATCCGCCGGGGGTGGAATCGCCGCAACCGCTCGCGGAAAAAAGGCGTCATAGAAGGATTTCACCAGGGCTTTGTGGGGTTCAGGGCCGCCAGGCGAGCCACTAAAGGACGTAAACAACATCAGATTTTCTTGTCTGGACAAACCAAAATGCGAGAAGAAAATCAGCGTCGCACCATCATGGCCGTATATATCCAGGCCGTCGGCACCGTACTGGCGTAAAAGTAATCCCAGTCCCATGCCACGTACCCGTGGATCATGGCTAAAGCCGTCATCCAGCATACGTTGCAAGGTATCTGCCTGCAGAATACGGCGTCCGTTAAATTCACCGTCATTCAACAACGCACCGGCAAACTTGCTCATATCAAGCGCGGTGGTAGCCATCGCCCCGGCCGGGCCAAAGTTGCTCACCAGTTCATAACTGATTTCCTGCTCACCACGGGGGTGGTACTTATAGTTTTTGGCCATACGCGGCTGCAAATCCGCTGGCAAAGGTTCTGCAAAACTGGAATGTTGCATATCCAGCACAGCAAAAATATGCCTCTGTACATAGTCATTAAAGGGCTGGCCGGCAACGTTTTGTACAATCAGCCCGGCCAGCGCGGTTGCCCAGTTAGAATAAGCCGTATGCATACCAGGGGGATTGACTCTTTGTGGCTGATATTTGGCCAAAGATTCGGCCAGCGGCATCAGGCGCTCAGGGTCGTCAACAATCAAGTAGCCCAGCCCACCGTCTTCGAAGCCAGCGGTATGGGTCATGATGTGGCGCAGGGTTACCGGCTGACCAGGCCAGCTGTCCTCGATCTGGAATGACTTAAGATAGCGGTTTACATCCGTATCCAGGTCCAACCTTCCCTGCTCAACCTGCTGCATTACCGCCACCCAGGTAAAAAGTTTGGAGATCGAGCCAGGCCTGAACAGACTGGTGTCAGGGTCCACCGGAATGCGCTTTTGCAGATCTATGTAACCATAGCCTTTGGCAAAAATAATTTTGCCGTCTTTCATCACCATCACCACCCCGGAGGGGTTATGGGCGCGTTCCATGGTGGGCTTAACAGCCCCGTCTACAAAGGCTTCGACCACAGCAGGATCATTAATATCCAATGCCGTTTGTGCCTGAACACTGAGGGTGAACAAGAGCCCGGCCAGGAGATTAAGCAGAATAATGCGCTGTAACGTCATAACGATTGACTCCAATGTTGGCTCAGGCTTGCCAGATTTCACCCAGCACCCGTTTAAAATTGCCGCCCAGGATCAAGCGGATGTCCGCCTCGCCATAACCGCGACGCAACAAGGCATCGGTCAGGTCATAGATCCGCTTGGGATGGTCAAAACCGTCTGTGTCCAGCTTGTCTCTGAAGGCATAACTGGACTTATACTGGGCTTTCAACATATTCAAAAAGGGCGCAGGAATGTCATCATAGCCATCCATGTCCATATCCGACCCTACGCCGACGTATTCCACCCCCACCTGCCTGGCGATATAGTCAATATGATCAATCATGCTGATCAGATTGGTGGGCTCGCGATGACTGACAAACTGGCGAATACCGGTAATACCCATGACGCCGCCGGATTTCGCCAAGGCTTTGATCGCCTCGGCCGACTTGCAGCGAATATGGCCTCCGGCAAGCTCACGCACATTGGAATGTGTAATCAGTACCGGCTTAGTGGACACCTCAAAAGCATCCAGGGTGGTTTGGTCGCCGCAATGGCTCACATCCACCGCCATGCCCAGCGTATTCATGCGCTGCACCACATCTACACCAAAGCTGCTCAGGCCACCGTCGTTGCGGTCGGTAGAACCAGTGCCAATCAGGTTGCGACTGTTGTAGGTTAGCTGGCTGATGCGCTGCCCCAGGGTGTAAAACTGGTTAATATCATCCAGGCTACGGAAATGATCTGAATTCTGGGTGCCAACAATAAAACCCACCCGCTGGCCTTTTTTCAGATTGTCCAGATCGCTGATACTATCGATGCGTTGCAAATGCTGCGGATGCTCGGCCGCCAAGGCATTCAAACGGGCCACAAACGCTAACGCCTCATCCGCTCCCACTCCCACCGCGGGATGAAATACATCGGTGCCACTGGACAAAATCAGGCGCAGATACTTTTCATCCAGGCCATAGCCATCTTCCAGTTTGGGTTGTTTGCTGGTGGCGGCCTTTATGGTCTGCCCAAGCGGCGCCATCAGCGACAACATATCAAAGACCTGCGTGCTTTGAACTAATTCAATCACCTTGGCACTGTAGCGGGATTCACTGGCCGCAAAGACCTTGAAACTGCCCAAATTCAGCATAGGAACCGCAACAGCGGCGGCCAGACCAGATTTAAGAAAAGCGCGTCGGCTAAGTGGATATTTCGTGTTTCTCACTGTTTTCATTATTTTTCTCCAACACTTTGTGGGGGTGGCCGAACGGCATGCTAGGTGTCAAGGGTCCAGCTTCACATGCCTGCCGTCCGGCCTGTCCGTCTCAGACAACAACCTGGCGATGGCTGTCTGTGGCAGTCGGACTGGTTACACTTTAACCGTGCGCAACATCTTTTGTACAGCCCTTTTACATATTTAGGCTGTTTTATTTTCATTATTGAAGGGTTTTGCCCGCTCAGTCCATCGATTGGCTGGCTGTAACTGGCTGCAAGGCCATAGGTCTGACCTTACTTAGCAAGCTATATAAATATTTTCCTGGCTCTTCATTAATCACAAAGTGGGCGGAATGCTGGAATGCAACATATTCTTTATGCGGGGATTCGACCTGTTCGAACCAGTTCTTAACCAGGTGGGTAGGGGTTTGCAGATCATGCTCGCCCTGAAAAATAAACATCGGCACGCTAAAAACATAATGTTGCGGGTACTCGATTTCATAGTGGTAAAGATCACGAATGAGTTGCCGGGTTGCCAGTGAAGGCTCGGAATTTGTGATAAAACTCAGCAGTTCACCGATGCTGGTATCCGGTGACAATACCGCATCCAGAGTCAAATGGGTGCGAAAGTCATCGGTAGGGTCACGCAACGCATAAATAGAACCAGCAAAGCGGGGCACATATTGTTGTATGGCCTGGATATGCGCCATTCCTTGGTCGGCGTCCGGCCACTGGCTAAGCGCCTCCAGGGCGTTAAAGGTGTCTATATCCCCTTGCTCTTCAGCCAGCACCATCATCTGCCTGCGACTGCCTTCAAATCCAGACTGCCAGCCCAGTGCCTGCCCAACGCCCACATAGGCAGACACCAGATCAGGGCGTTTAGCAACAACGCCAAGACCGAGCATGCTGCCCCAGCTATGCCCCACCAGCACCAGTTTAGATTGTCCAAAACGCTGGGTTACATGCTCCATCACGGCGACTGCGTCCTCGACCATAGTGGCATAGTCTGTCACGCTGGCGGCCTGATTATCAGCGATAGAGCGTCCGGCCCCCCGCTGGTCCCATTCCACCACGGTAAAATACTCGGTAAGAGGCAGCAATAAACGGTGTGATAGCGGTGTAAAAGCACCACCTGGACCACCATGTAAATCCAGTAACAACGGATTCGATAAATCCCTGCCACGGACCCGGATATACTGGCGCACACCATTTATTTGCAGATAGAAGGATTCGTCTATGCCGCCATTATTGGTATTGAGCCACAGAGCATTGCGATTTATCTCCTTACCAGCAGAAACAAGCTGATAGACGGAGCACAGCGTGCCCAGCACAAAAATCAGGGCGACCAATATTAATCCCAGGGGAGCCGATATTTGCCACTTCTTCATCCTTTACTCCATTGTGTTTAGTTGCTGCCCACAGGGCCAGAAAGAAACACCATATCGCTTGGCAAATCAATTTAACAGCCTTTTTACAATATATGGCTGTACAAAATACAGGAAATCATCAACATTCTCCGCAATCAGTAGCTCTATCGCTTGAATAGATGGGTCAGCTGGTGTATTAATTTTTGAGCCTCAACCAAGGTCAATGCACACAAATGGACAAAAATAAAATTAACGATGCCTCCGAGGCATACAATATCGTGATGGACGCTATAGTGACCCAGGCTCTGCCGCCCAGTCACAAGGTGTCTGAGAATATTCTCAGTGACATGTTCGGCATCAGCCGCACTATTGCCAGAAACTTGATAGAACGGCTGATTGCCCAGCAATTTCTGGTTTCGCTGTCACCTCGCATTACCCAGGTTGCGCCGTTAACCTTGCTGGAAATAAGGCAAAATTTCACCTTACGCAAAATGCTGCTGCCAGAGGTGATCTCTCTGGCTGGCGCCAAGATTGATATCGAGCATATTCGCCAGTTGAACAAAAGAATTCAGGGCTTATTGCCGGTTAAAGACGACCAAACCGCTCTGCAGCTGCTAAAAATCAACAAGGAAATCAATCTGGCTTTTTGTGCCCCGGCTGGCTACCCGTTAATGAATGACTGGGTTCGGCAACTGGAAGACACCGCCATGCGCATTTACTGGCTGTATATTAAAACCCGCCAATCTTTTCCCTACTCTGGTGATCAACAAAACAGCCTACTGGATCTCATCAAGGGTGACGAACCCAGGGCCATTCAGGCGCAAGTTCAGGATATGATTGCCCAGACCGAGGAGCGTATTTTAAACGCCATATTTTCACACAAGCAGTTCTATACCCAGGACCTGCTGGTCTGAGTCTTTTGGCCTTTGCTCCGGGCCTTGGAACTGCGCAAAATACGCACCAGTCCGAAGGTCAGCAAGGGCAGGATAACCACCACCAGGTAGGCATAGGACAGCATACCGTAGCCCTTGGCAATCAGCGTTACCAGGCCAAACTGTTCAGCCAGCAACATGGCCAGGCTTAAGCATCCCAGGGCAATAGCCAACCGGTAAGTTTTGGGTAAGGTTTTATGCCGTTCCTGGAAAGCACCAGCAACCCGTTCATTTATTGCATGAATAATTCCTGCGCCAGTTTCCACAAAAGTGCCGAACAAAATAAGCTGAAACACCACAAAGAACCATATGGCGCCCAGCCCCTGCAAAAGCGCTGTGACTGGCACCGGCGCACTGATAATGTGTGGATACTGGGCCAGCATCGCTATAAACACAAAGATGCCCGGCACTATACCAATTACCCCAGCCAGGGCACCGGCCCCCAAAGCTTGTTGGCGACTGTGCAAATGGCGGGTCACAAACAATACGGCAGCCAGGGCATTAAGATTGTAGGCTGCATAGCGCACTCCGTCCCAATACCAGATGGTACTTGTGTTTGGTTCACTGCTGAAAGAGGCCGCAATATCGCCGCCAAAATCATGTACAACCCAAAGCAGAAAACCGGCATACACCAGATACAGTAGTACCGACCAGAACGTCAGCGCGCGCTCTATCACCCGGGTTCCCAGATAAGCCAGCAAGCCTATACAGGCCAGCAATATCAGCGTGCCCCAAATACCCGGCCAAGCAAATAGATCGGTCACCATCTGCGCTGCCGCAGAGCCAAGCACGGCCAGTACCAACAGGGCAATTAGCAAGTAGATCAACTCAAACAGTACCCAACCTGGCCCCAGCAGTTGTTTGAAGAAGCGCCGGTAATCATGGCTGTGGGTGAGGCGGGAAAACTCAAATGCAATAGCCAGCACAACGCTCCAACACAGGCTGGCTACCAACATGCCCAGTAGCCCGTTAACCGGGCCATGCACCAGAAAAAATTCGGCAATTTCCCGCCCGGTACCATAGCCGCCACCCACAATCACCGACTGAAAGACCAATCCTGGCAAAAAATAGCACTGCAATAGGTTTCGTATCCTGCCCGAATTAATCATCACTTCCTCCCTGACTGCACCGGCTGGCTTGCCTCAGCAGCATCATGCCAGTTCGGCCTGACCATGCCAAACCCGTTGAATCTCATCCACTATGGAGGCGCAGCCATCGGTCAGTGGGTCGACACAAGGCAGGCCCGTTTCCTGTGTCAATGCCTGTAAATATGCCGTTCTTTTATGCGGCGCCAGACCGGAAGTATTTACACAGATACCTACACAGCGGACCTTGGGGTTGGTCAGGCGCGCGCACTGGAGATTAAGCGCGATACATTCACGGATAGATGGCAACTCATATTGCTTACAGGTACTGATTTGTGTGCGGGTGGCGTCGTGGCAAACTACCAGGGCATCAGGCTGTGACCCATGCAGCAGACCGAGACTGACACCGGCATAGGACGGATTAAACAAAGAGCCCTGACCTTCAATCACATCCCAGTGTTCCTTGTGATTGGCGGGGGAGATCACTTCAGCAGCACCGCAGATAAAGTCTGACACCACCGAATCCACCGGAATACCGCTCCCGGCAATCATAATACCGGTTTGGCCTGTAGCTCTGAATGTGGCTTGCATGCCCTGCTCTCGCATCGCTTTAACCAATGCCAGAGCGGAGTATTTTTTTCCCACCGCACAGTCTGTGCCCACCGTCAGTAATCTCAGACCAGTGCGTTTTTCACCTGTGCCAATAGGTAAGCGTGGTGGCGCCCGGCGCACATTAATCAGGGCCGCACCAGAGGCACTGGCGGTTTCTACCAACCCAGGGATTTCGGCCAGGTCAGTATGCAGACCACTGACAATGTCCATGCCCATGGCCGCTGCTTCATTCAGTACTTTGCTCCAATTAGCGCCGATACCGCCGCCCATAGGGGCAACACCAATAATCAAACTGCGCGCTCCGGCCAGCACCGCATTCTGAATACAGAGCTCGGGCACGCCAAGATCGATACTGCAGCCCGGCAGGCGAATTTGCCCCACCACGGCCTCTGGACACCATTGCACTATACCCGCACCAGTCTTGGCATAGAGCATTTCGGTGACATCCCCCAGAAAAACCAGATAAGGGGTTTTTAGCTGCACATTGGTTATTTGGTTCATACCCTGCTCTCTCCCGGAAAATACAAAATCAGAATGAATACGTGGCCGACAGACCTATAGTGCGCGGCTCCACAGGGGTACCGGTGATATCCATATTGCCTGTACCGGGAATCATCTGGGCGTTGAAGCTGGCATAGTCATCGGCGTCCAGCAGATTATTCACATACAGGTTCAGCACCAAATCCTGCCAGGCCATTCCCACGCTCATATCCACCAACAGTGTGTCATCGCTGTCCAGATTGATCGTTGGGTTAGTCGGGTCGCCATTGTTAAACGCCGAAGGGAAGCTGTCGCGATACCTTACCCCGGCCGTTACCCAGCCATAAGTGTCGCGGGACAGATCAAACTCATATCTGGCAATAGACGACAAGCTCCAGCGCGGCACGCCGGGCAAATCCGCACCGGCCAGACCAAACAAGCTGGGCTCGTCTTCATTTAAAGTACTGTTGCTGTAGGCCATAGACGTTTTGATAGTAAAGCTGGAACTGGGGCTGATGGTCAGCGCCCCTTCGAAGCCTCTGGCCGTTACCCCGCCTCGGGCATTGCCTTGGGTACGCAAACCAAAAAAGGAGGCGTAGGCCTGGAAATCCTGCCAATCGATATACCAAAGGGCCGCGTCATAGCTGAACAGACCATCGGCCCAATCTCCCTTGGCACCGATTTCATAACTCCATAAATTGTCCTGATCCACTGTGGGTTGCGACAACAATTGCCCGGTTACAGGGTGATTAATCGACAGATTGGCAGATGCAGGACGATAGCCGCTGGCAACTCTGGCATACAGGGACATATCTTTATGCGGGCGATACCTGGCGGTCAGCAGATAGGTCTGAATATCTGCCTCCGCGGTTGGCAGGGTCAGGTCTTCACTGGCACCAATCAGCAGCCCATCGCGCAGATAATTCAAAGCCAGTTCGGTATCGGCGTAGCGCATGCCGAGGGTCAGATCAAAGTCATCACTCAGATAGTAAGTCAGGTTACCAAAGGCCGCCATTTCCTTGTAATCACTGGGGAAGGCCGCCAGTAAGCCGACGATTTCCGCTGGCAATGCCAGTATTTTTTGTTGGTTCTGGGTGGATTCATCGGCCAGATATAAGCCCGCAATCCATTCCAGTTTACCTTGTGCGGTAGAGGTGATCCGCAGTTCATGCGTGGTCTTTTTTGACTCCACATCCACAGTGACCGGCACAGTATCGATACTCCCCGGCGTCATACCAGTCAACTGTTCGATAATGGGGGCATACAAGGGTTTACCATCTTGCGCCAGGCCGCTGGTGTATTTCACATAACTACTGGTGAAATTGACAACCGCCCCATCCATTTCATATTCCAGGCTGCCCGACAACATGCGCTGAGAGGTATTTTCATCACCAAAGGTACGGTTTGAGGTCAGCTTGCCGTACATTTCCTGTTTATCCAGTCCGGCAATATTCACCGCCGAGCCCATGCCAAAACTCGAGTTTTGTTTTAATGCCTTGATACGCAGGCTGAGTTTATCAGTGGCATCAAACAGCATATCTGCACTGTAGCCATAGTTTTCCCCATGGTTGGCATCCTCCCGTATGACGTCACCCGTTAGTGCATCTACCTGATCCACATAACCGGCATCATCAGCGGAAAAACCAGCCAGGGTGATGCCCAGCCGGTCTTCCACCAGTGGCAGACTATAAAAGCCGCGATACAGTTTATTGACGCCGCCGCCTTTAGTAGCAGACATATCTGCCGTCAGCGCCCCCCTGGCGTCAAACAAGGCTGGCTCGCGGCTGATATAACGGATGGCACCGCTGATAGCTGTGGCACCAAATAAGGTTCCCTGCGGCCCTTTAATCAGTTCCACCCTTTCCACGTCACCTAACAAACCATCGAAAAACAAGCTGTTACCTTTGGCGAAACTGCTGTTACTGGTCAGTGGTACATCATCAATGTAAATCGCCGTTACCGCGGTTCCTCCCAACTGACTGACACCACGGGCAGTAATTGAACCCCGCCCTCGCTGACCGCCTTCGCTGATCACCTGATAGCCAGGGGTATAGCCGATGACATCACTGATTGAGGTCAGACCGCTTTTCACAAACTCATCGGGGTTAACGGCGCTAACCGCAGCCGGTACATCCTGAATACTCTGCACCCGTCTTGAAGACGTCACGGTGATTTTCTCTACCGCCTCATTGGCCGCACTGACTTCCAGATCCTGCGCAACATCCGCCAGGGATGTCAGTGGCCAGCCTGCCGTCGCTAAGCCTGCCAAGATAAGTGAGTATTTAGTTCCCGGTTTGTTTCCGTTCATCTTCCACCTCAACAACCTGTTGTTTTATAAATGTTTTATTTCTTATTTCTGGGGTTGGTTCGGCAAATCTGACCGGCTTAACCCTGCTTCTGTATACACTTTAGTCACACAGCAAGATATTTGTACAGCCTTTTTTAACATTTTAGCTGCGCTATTTTTACATTAAACAACTTAAGGCAGGTATTTCTTGTTAGACCGGATAGCAAGGCAGCTCAAACGCGCAATGCGTAGATAAGCGGCCGCAGACTAGCAGAAATACTGAAATTTCAGTTAACAGAAATGCGCTTACGCTGAGACGCTAAGGCAGCGGGGCAAGGCTCGCTAAGACATATCAACGGACCTGTTGCCTTAGCGAGACATAGAATTACTCAGATGGCAAAGATGGGGGGCTTACAAGATCAATCAAAAAACTGTAACCATGCTGTACAAAACCAAGGTTTTTGTAGAACTCGTGCGCCTTTTCACGGCGCAGACTGGATGAAAGCATGGCCTTATAACAGCCTTTTTCGCGGCAAAGCTCTAATGCGTATTGCATCATCACCCGGCCAACGCCCTGGCCCCGATGTGAATCGGCCACAACCACATCTTCAATAATGGCTGACTTAGCGCCCTGATGCCCCAGATTATCCACAATTAACAGCGCGAATGTCCCCACCGCTTGTTCGGCCTGGCGGGCCAGGTAGAGTTTATAGTCAGGATAACTGGCCATCCGCTCAAAGAGTTGCTGCGCCTGTTCCAGGCTCAGTACGTCCTTGTCAAAGTCAGGCTGAGCATATAGCCCTAACACCTCAGATAAGGAATCTTTGCTGACTTGTCGGATACTGATGGACATCGCAGGTTCCACTAAATAAAGGTCGCAATCTCATCCAAAGATTTTTTCACCAGCGCGTGTTCGGGCACAGTGGCGTCTTGGGCGGGATAACCGGCAATTAACAACATATAGGGTCGTTCATTATCTGCATCGCGTTGACAGACTTCGGTCAGGAAGCTCATGGGTTTGGGGGTATGCGTCAGGGTAACCAAACCTGCCTGGTGCAGGGCCTGAATCAAAAAGCCGGTGGCCAGGCCTACGGATTCATGCACATAGTAATTCTGCTGATTATCTTCGGCATGAATGCCGCCGCGCTTCTGACTGAAAATGGCGATCAACCAGGGGGCATTTTCAAGATAGGGTTTATGCGCATCGGTACCCAGGGGCTTTAACGCGCCCAGCCATTCCTCACCAGCCCGCCCAGCGTAGAAAGAACTTTCCAGGGCTTCGGCCTGTTCGCGAATTTGCCGCTTTACATCCGGGTCCTGAATGGCAACGAAGTGCCAGGGCTGGTGATTGGCCCCGCTTGGCGCGGTACCTGCAGCACGGATACAGGTTTCAATCAACTCCCGGCTGACAGGCCGATCAGAAAATGAGCGGATGGTATGGCGGCGTTGGCAACTGGCATAAAATGTTTTAGCCCGATTGAGCATTTCTTCAGGAGAAAATTCCTGGTAATCGCTAAGGGGAACACAGGCATGGTCTTGCATGGGGCACGTCCTTTTTTATTTGATTCGCTGCAACGAATAAGTACCTTAACCTAACCAAATTGGTCAACCAGAGGCCGCTTGATTAACTGCTACATTTTATTTACATCTGTCAACTAAAGTGCTCAGTTCAGGTATGCCTGAGGACGGCTGAAATAAAAACCCTGCCCATAACGAATGCCCAGCCCTTGTACCGCTTCCAGGGCGGTTTTGTCCTCAATATGCTCGGCAATCACTGCAACACCCCGCTGCTCAGCCAATTCATTCAGGTAGCCAACGAAATCCATTGCTTCCTGATGCTTAACCATCTGCTTGATAAGGGCACCATCCACTTTGACCCCATCAATGGGCAAATCGAGAATACTGGTGATATTGCTGGATATAGCCCCGAAATGGTCGACAAATAAACGTACATTCAAGGTTTTGCAAATCGCCAGAAAAGACAAAAAGTCATCGCGGAAATCAAAGGCCGTAGAGGCCATCAACTCCAGAGTTACACGGCTGGGATCCGGATAATCATCCAGAAATTCAGCCAGAAACTTGGCAAAACCCGGTTCGATAATGTCCTGCTGACTGATGTTGATACTAAATGCCATATTGTTGTTACGAAAGTAGCTGGCGCAGCGATAAAAAATACGCTGGCTCAGTTCCCCAAAACACTGGTGCCGCTCCACCAGATACAGGAATTCGCTGGGTAGGAAGGTGCGCTCATCATCGGTGACCAACCTTGCCAGGCATTCGTAACTCCACACCGCATGGTGCTGTAAGTCCATAATGGGCTGGAAATACGGCACGATGCGCTCAATATCAAATAATCCGGCTATCTCTTTAATTCGCATGCAATTGTTCTTCTCAGTGCGCTTGTCTGAATATAGCAGTGACCGCTTAGGTTGTAACCGATTTATCATACACAGGAAGTCTGGCGGGTGACGAAGCAGCGGAAAAGAGGTAAAGTCCGCCACCGGACGGTTCAATTGAGAATGTCAGTGACAAATGCCCAAGCCAGTCTGGCTCATCTGTATCGCGTATTTACCAAGCCGGAAGGCCAGGACTCAAAGCTGGCGCAAATTGAACAGCACCTGTCCGACAATCTTGCCGATTTTTTATCCCGTCATGTAGTCGCCAGCCCCCGCTCACTGGAAGATATTGAGCAGGACTTCAGTGAGTCGCTCCTGCCCGAGCAACCGCAGTTTGTATCTGAACATGCCCAGCAACTGCTGGATAAACTGGTAGCACATTCGGTAAACACCTATTCACCGCGTTTTATCGGCCATATGACCTCGGCCCTGCCTTATTTTCACCTGACCTTGTCCAAGTTGTTGGTCGGGCTGAATCAGAATTTGGTGAAGATTGAAACCTCCAAGGCGTTTACCCCTTTGGAACGTCAGGTGCTGGGCATGATTCACCGTTTAATCTTTAATCATGAGCCGGACTTCTATCAGCAGTTTCTGCACAACGCCGGCCATAGCCTTGGCAGTTTTTGCAGCGGCGGCACCATCGCCAATATCACCGCACTTTGGGTTGCCCGCAATCGCCTGCTGAAAGCCAGGGGCACATTTCGCGGTATTAGTCAGGACGGCCTGCTGGCCGGAATGCAGGAATATGGCTACAACAGCTTATCCGTCATCACCTCCAGGCGAGGCCACTACTCCTTAGGTAAGGCAGTGGATGTATTGGGCTTAGGTCGTAGTAGCCTCATCGCCCTACCCTGCCCTGACCAGACCCTGGACCCGGCTCTGGTCCTGAAAGAAGGTATCGCCATACAAGCACAGGGTGGCAAGGTATTAGCAATTACCGCTATCGCCGGCACAACCGAAACCGGCCATATTGATCCCCTGGATGAACTGGCCGATGTGGCTGAAGAGCTGGGCTGTCATTTACATGTAGATGCAGCCTGGGGCGGTGCAACGCTTTTTTCCCGGCGTCACGGCAAACTGCTCAAAGGCATAGCACGAGCCGATTCGGTGACCCTGGATGCCCATAAGCAAATGTATGTCCCCATGGGCGCGGGCATGGTGTTGTTTAAAGACCCTGACGCAGGCAATCAGGTGCGCCACCATGCCCAGTATATTCTGCGCCATGGCTCAAAAGACCTGGGAGCCACCAGCCTGGAAGGCTCGCGAAATGGTATGGCGATGATGCTGTACGCTTCCTTGCATATTCTTGGGCGCAGTGGCTACGAGCTGCTGATTGACCAAAGTCTGGAAAAAGCTCAGCGATTTGCAGATATGATTGAAAAACATGGCAATTTTCAGCTCACAACGGCACCGGTACTGTGCCTGCTGACATACCGTTTAGTACCGCAGGTTGTGCAGGACAAACTACAGGCCAGTCCGGATCTGGCAGCCAGCATAAACCCGCTACTTGATGAATTAACGGTTGCCATTCAAAAACACCAAAGAGAATCCGGGCATTCCTTTGTGTCCAGAACCAGGCTGGAGATCCAGGCCTATCCTCAACAGGCTATCAATGTATTTCGCGTAGTGCTGGCCAATCCCCTGACCAGTGACGAAGATTTAGCTGAAATTCTGGCTGAGCAGAATCGTCTGGCAGAAACCTTGCCTCAATATCAGCAAGTTATCCTTGCCTGTGGCAGATAAGACTATTCCTTTTTAGGGCAGTCATCTACCACTTTACGCAATGCTTTTTCGACTTCAGGCAGCAGGCCAGCATAACGACTGTGAAGATAGTGGTATACCTTATCACTGTAAATCGCTGGTAGGGATATTTGCAGCTCTGCGGCATCAATCATTTGAATGTTTTGGTAAGACAATGCCAACACTGCATATTTAAGACGTTTCAGTTCCAAAAGTTTAAGAATCTGTGCGTGGGATACTAATTCCATCCGCTTAATCTTACGATGCCGCAACGCGAAGCTCATGGCATTCTTGCCGCCAAGCAGCCCCACTGTCTGTGTGGGGTCATCCAGTATCTGCTGCTGACAAAGGCTGTCAGAGGCACAAACCAGATAAACTTCCACATTCATCAAAGGCACATTGACCTTGAGCATTTCCGGCAACTGCTGTTCAACTAGAGAAAATTTAGCCGCAATGCCATCCACTTCGCCGCGATTACCCACAATAAATTCGCGCTCCCCGGCCACCTCAACAAATTGCAGATCAATGCCAAGGTGGCTGTAAGCCATACTCAGGTCTTTTTCTATCAAACTAATTTGCGGATGTTTGATTGTGCTGATCAAAAGGCGGGGACGGTTGTTTTCAGCTTCTGCAACGAAAATTTGCGCCCCCATTAGCATGATTATGGGGGCGCACCATTGTCTGGTATCCATACTTATCCCTTTTCCGTTGTTCACAGAAAAGTGTAGCCGCTATTCCTTCAGTTCAACCTGAATATTATCAATCAGCCTGGCACGACCTAAAAAGGCCGCCCCCAGAATAACTAAATGGCTGTCTTCATGGCTGGGGTGCAGCAAGGTTTCTGCAGAACGTATCTCGATATAGTCAGGTTTAAAACCAGCATCCATCAGCTTTTGCTTATGTTCCTGAATCAACCTGGAAAAGTCCTTCCTGCCCAGTTGCACCGCTTCGGCTACTGATTGCAGAATACGATACAGGGTGGGCGCCACTTCCCGTTCATCAGTGGTGAGGTAGTTGTTCCTGGAGCTCATGGCCAGGCCATCCCCCTCCCTGACGGTGGGCACACCATGGACCTTCAGATTCATGGATAAGTCCGTCACCATGGCTTTGATCACCTGGAGCTGCTGGAAGTCTTTCTCACCAAAAAACGCATGATTGGGCTGCACCATATTGAACAATTTGCAGACAATAGTGGCTACGCCGCGAAAATGTCCGGGACGACTGGCACCGCAAATCATGTAGGAAATGCCCGGCACCTCCACAAAGGTTTGCTGTTCCAGACCTCTGGGATAAATGTCATCGACCTGTGGGGTGAACACCACATCCACCCCCAGCGATTCCAATGCTGCCAGGTCATGGGCCATGGTGCGCGGATAGGCAGCTAAGTCTTCATCAGGCCCAAACTGCAAGGGGTTAACGAAGATAGATGCCACTACGACATCCGTGACTTTTCTGGCCTCTTTTACCAGGCGCAGATGGCCGTGGTGCAAGTTGCCCATGGTTGGCACAAAGCCAATGACCTTGCCTTCAATCTGCCAGCGACGCCTGATTTCACGCAGGCTGGTGATATCACTGATCACTTGCATAACGTTCACCTTAATTAAAGCTGTGCTGCTCGGACGGGAAACTGCCGCTTCTGACTTCGTCGATATACTGGCTGACAGCCTTACGGATATCGCCGGTTTCGGCCAGATAGTTTTTGGAAAACTTCGGCATATAGTTGGCACTGATGCCGAGCATATCGTGCATCACCAGTACCTGACCATCGGTGCCGGGACCGGCACCTATGCCGATTACAGGAATACTCAGCGCCGCACTGATACGTTGCCCCAGTTCAGTGGGAATGCATTCCAACACCAGCATCTGGATTCCGGCCTGTTCCAGTTCTTGTGCCTGGGCCAGCATGTCATCGGCTGCACTTTGCTCGCGGCCCTGCACCTTGAAACCTCCCAACTTATGCACAGACTGTGGGGTTAAGCCAAGATGACCACATACCGGCACACCACGTTCAACCAGGCCGGCTATGCTGTCACACAACCAGCTACCGCCTTCCATCTTGACCATTTCAGCGCCTGCTGCCATCAGCGTGGCGGCATTAGCATAGGCCTGCTCTTTGGTGGCATAAGACATAAAAGGCATATCAGCGATAACAAAAGCGCGCTGCGCGCCTTTCTTCACTGACTTGGTATGATAAGCCATCTGCTCCACCGTTACCGGTAAGGTACTGTCTTCACCCATCAGCACCATACCCAGGGAGTCACCTATCAGCATTACATCTATGCCTTGTTCATCAAAAAGTTTGGCGAAACTGGCATCGTAGGCCGTAATTACACTGATCCGCTCGTTCTGCTGTTTCATTTTGAGCAGCGTCGAGATCGTCACTTTTTTCATAGGTTACCCCCGCGTCGCAACAAGCGATTTATCCCACCTGAGTATGAACACGCTTGGTCATACCCCTAATGCTCCATTGTCAGAGTTGTGCCAGTTTCTGCTTTACCTTATGGCTATCCAGCAAGGTTAGCAGACCGTTTGCCGGGCAATGAGAGATAAGATGACTCAGCGGTCGTCCATCCGGCATCACCAGTTGTGGCGCAATCTCAAACAATGGATACAATACAAACTCCCGCTCCGCCATTCCGTAATGAGGAATGATCAGCTCAGGTAATTCAATCACTTGATCGTCAAACAACAGGATATCCAAATCCAGGGTACGCTCACCCCAGCGGCGTTCCCTTATTCTTCCTTGTTGGTTTTCTATGCCTTGCAAGGTGTGCAGCAATGCCAGTGGCTCAAGCTGAGTGTCAAGCGCAGCAACGGCATTGACGTAGTCAGGTTGATCCTGAGGTCCCATCGGTTTACTGGTGTAAAAAGACGAGCAATCCACCAGCCTGGCCGTCTCTTGCATGGCATTTAGTGCGTCAAGCAACTGCTCTGTGGGCCGATGCAAATTGCTGCCCATACCGACATAGCAAAGGCTCATTGTGGTTGTGGCTTCTTGCGAGCTTTGGGCTTGCGCCGCCTTTTGCTGCGATTAGCGCCGTCGGCATGCTGCAATTTGTCCAGCATCCCCTTACGCTGCTCAGCGTCGGCGTCCTGAAACTCGGTCCACCAATTGGCCAGGGATTCAAGTTCTCCCCCTTCAATACCTGCACGCAATAGCAGAAAGTCATACCCGGCACGGAATTTGGGATGTTCCAGCATCTGATAGGCACGACGACCAAAGCGGCGCGACAACCTGTGCTGTAGCATCCATATATCACGAATTGGCAGGGTAAAACGCTTGGGGATCATAATGCGCTGCAGTTGCTTGTGCAGCACATCGTTCATGGCCATATTAAAGGCATCCTGTCCGCTCAATCCGCTTTCCGACTGCAGCTGCTGGCTGCGCTGTTCAACCGGGTACCACAGCAGCGCGGCATAAATAAAAGCCGGCGTAACGCGCTGGTCATTATTGACCCGCTCATCGGTATTAATCAGCACTTGTTCAACAAACTGGCATTCTTTGCTGCCTGACACCTTCAGCATTGACTGTAGTTGCGGAAACAACTGGCCGAACAGCCCATAACGCTGCAACAGGTGATAGGTTTCCAAACCTTTACCGGACAAGAAAAGCTTCAGCACTTCTTCAAATAAACGCGCCGGTGGAATATTGGCCAGCAGCGGTGCCAATTCAGGAATAATATTTCCGGCTTCAGGGGCTATCTGCATATCCAGTTTGGCGGCAAATCTGGCGGCACGAAGCATACGTACCGGGTCTTCACGGTAGCGGGTCTCAGGATCACCAATCAGGCGAATTTTTCGCTCTTTGAGCGCCTGCATACCACCAGCGAAATCCGTCACACTAAAGTCGGCGATACTGTAATACATGGCATTGCAGGTGAAATCCCGGCGCTGAGCATCTTCTTCAATACTGCCAAATACGTTATCGCGCAGGATTAACCCTTCATCACTATGTTTACTGAGCTTATCATCCACTTCGTCAGTCTGTGACTGATGATGGCCTCTGAACGTCGCTACCTCGATCACTTCCCTGCCAAACACCACATGGGCAAGACGGAAACGTCGGCCGATAAGACGGCAATTGCGAAACAGTGCTTTAATTTGTTCAGGTTCAGCGTCGGTGGCCACATCGAAATCTTTGGGATGCAGGCCCAGTAGCAGATCACGTACGCAGCCCCCCACCAGGTGCGCCTGAAAACCCGCATTATGCAGGCGATACAACACCTTCAGTGCATTTTCACTGATATCTTTACGGGATATGCCATGCTCGGCTCGCGGTACAATGACGGGCGTCAGCTTGACCTGTGTTGGCTGGCCACCAAACACTTGCTTTACCTTGTTTATGACTCGGGAAATAATAATGCTGTCTCCTACGGAGCCCTTAAGCCTAAAAAATGGGCGCTAATAATATACCAGCGAAGCAAAAAAGAGAATCAGACAGGTCAGAGCTCAACCAGCCACTCCCGCTGGGGAGGCAATTGTCTGACCGACCAGTTCTTTACAGCCCATTCCAGCAACGTTTCAGCCTGTGCAAACTCAGCCAACCTGGCAGGCGCAAAACCCAGTATTTGCAGGGCACTGCGCAAGTTATCCAGGACCTTACGGGTATCCAAAGCCGGCGCGTGATTTTGTTTACTTAGTTTCTGACCTGGCCGCAGGCAAGCCACAGGCAGATGTAACCAGGCCGGCGGATTGATGCCCAGGCCTCTGTATAACGCCAATTGCAATACCGTGACTTCCAACAGATCGGCACCTCTTACGACTTCGGTAATGCCCTGGGCAATATCATCTGCCACCACTGCTAACTGATAAGCATAAAGGCCATCTTTACGGCGGATAACAAAATCCTCCTGGGCCACATCGGGATTAACGCTGATGCGCCCCAGGTGGCCATCGTCAAACTCCAGTAACGGCTGTTGGTTAAGAAATCGTATGGCAGAACCTTTTTCCACCGTTCCCTTTGCCTGACAACGAACATGCCCCCCCTGGGCTTTGATTTCAGCGCGGGTGCATCGGCAAAAATAGCTCATACCTGCATCGCGAAGCTGCCTTAATGCACCATCGTAATATTCGCTGCGTGTGCTTTGAAAAATCACCGGTTCGTCCCACTTCAGACCGTGGACGTGCAATTGCTCAAGAATCAACTCTGCAGCACCGGCCATTTCACGAGGAGGATCTATGTCTTCTATTCTGACCAACCATCGCCCTTGATGGCTTTTTGCTTGCAGGAAACTGCCCAGTGCAGCGACCAGTGAGCCCAAATGCAAAGGACCAGAAGGGGAAGGCGCGAAACGCCCTATGTAAGCAGAATATTCAGACATGAGCGGTGTTGATCAGAATCATGCCAGGGTATTTGTCGCTAAGCATGCTTTATCATCAAGACTTACTGCAGACGGGCAGAGTGAAGACATGCTGGACTTTTTCAACAAGTAAGACGAAGGGTACCGTCTTTAAGAGGCAGTCAGCCCGACCCGTTCGGCCGGGCTTGCGCAGCAGCAATCTACGTGCACATCCGCAAACAGCAAGGCAATATTTAGCCCTGCATTTGCTTTTCTTTAATCTCTGCCATGGTCTTACAATCGATACAAAGATCCGCAGTAGGACGGGCTTCCAATCGACGCACACCAATTTCAATACCGCAGGCATCGCAAAATCCAAAATCGTCTTCTTCGATACGCTTCAGGGTTTTCTCAATTTTCTTGATCAGCTTGCGCTCGCGGTCACGGGTGCGTAACTCCAGGCTGAATTCCTCTTCCTGGGCAGCGCGATCGACCGGATCAGGGAAATTGGCCGCTTCGTCCTGCATATGGTGCACTGTACGATCCACTTCCTCTCGCAACTGGTCTCGCCACGCTTTCAGCAAGCGGCGGAAGTGTTCCAGTTGCCCCTCATTCATGTACTCCTCGCCAGCTTTCTCCTGATAAGGAGCTAAACCGGCCAGGGCCAGTAATCCGAGTGACTTATGTGAATTTTCTGTTGGCATCAGCCAAGTCTCCTAAACAGCTTTCAGAGCTAAAGCAAGCGGCTATCTATAGCAGAAAGGCCCTTGCCAGGCAATTTATATCATTTGACCAGGCTGCAGGGCCACGTCAAATGCCGTACTGCCAAAAATCAGTAGCCTTATATGGCTATTGACGGGTAAAAATCAACCCTCAATATTAGAGAATCAGATCGAGTGGTTGATTTAATAGAATTTTTTCGGCATCAAAGGTACAGCTGTAGGCCATCACTTCAACACCTGCGGCCAATGCATCCTGCAATGCCGCTGCATATGCCGGGTCAATATGTCGGGCCACCTGTACAGATTGGATACCGGTATGCTGAACACAAAAAAACAACACTGCGCGCGCGTGGTTGCTCGCCACCCAGGTCAGTTCCTGCAAATGACGCTGTCCGCGCAAAGTAACAGCGTCAGGAAAGTATCCTCGCCGACCGTCGAGTAAGGTCACGGATTTTATTTCAACATAGCAGTCCGGTTCCCCTGCTTTGCTCAGCAACAAGTCAATGCGGCTATTTTCTTGCCCATATTTTACTTCCCGGCGAATTGACTCATAGCCGCACAGCGCGTTAACCCGCTGTTGGAATATCGCTTCTTCCACCAGCTTGTTGGCATTTAAGGTGTTAATGCCAATCCAATGATTCTGAAAGTCTTGTGCCAGTTGCCAGCTATATGCCAGCTTACGTTTGGGATCGGGATGATAAGACAGCCAAACCCTGAAACCCGGCTCAGCGCAGCCCGTCATGGCGCCGGTATTGGCACAATGCGCGGTGACAATCTCACCGCTGTCCAATTCCACATCGGCCAGAAAACGCTTATAGCGTTTAATCAGCTTGCCGCAAAGCAAAGGGGATTCAAAGTGCATAGCTTGAGAGCAGTACCTTAACTGGTAGAATGAAATAAATAGCCTGAGCTCGAAAGCCGCTCAGGATAGCACAACAGGAGTATTTCATGTCCAGCTTGCAAGTCAGACTTAGCGCTTCCAATCCCGACAGTCATTGGGGTAGCAAGGCACCGGTTTCTTTTGATAGCCAGTCCGCCACCATTCACCTGTCAGGCTCTGACAAAGACCAAATCCGTAGTATACGTAAAGCCGCCAGATTACTGGATAGCATTGGCATTGAATCTGTACAATTGACAGATGACTGGAGCCTTGAACAGCAATGGGCCTTCGCCGGTAGCTTCACCACGGCGAAAAAGCAGAATCATATTCAATGGGTCAGTGATGCCAATCAGGATAAGCTGAGCCAAATGTATCAAGCCATGCTGTTTACCCGTAATCTGGTCAACCGCACTCCCGAGGATATTTATCCACAAAGTCTGGCCAATGAAGTCAGCCAATGGTTGTCCACACTGGCACCACAAGCCGTCACAGTGAAAACCCTGGTTGGCGAGGAATTACAACAAGCCGGCTGGACCGGTATTTATAATGTGGGCCGGGGAAGCAGCAGACCTCCCGTATTATTAGAGCTGGACTACAACCCCAGCGGCGACGCCAATGCACCAGTAGCCGCCGCATTAGTGGGAAAAGGCATTACCTTTGACAGCGGTGGCTACAGTATCAAGGCCAGTGAAGGGATGCTGACCATGAAGTGTGACATGGGCGGGGCTGCAACGGTAAGCGGTGCACTGGGTCTGGCCATTATGCAAGGCTTAAACAAGCGGGTGAAGCTGTTCTTATGCTGCGCCGAAAACCTGATCAGCGGCCATGCTTATAAGCTTGGCGATATTCTGACTTACAAAAACGGTATGACCGTGGAGATCGTCAATACCGATGCTGAAGGGCGTCTGGTATTGGCGGACGGATTGCTGGCTGCCGGAGAAACCGGTGCAGGATTGATTATCGATGCCGCCACCCTGACCGGAGCTGCCGTGATGGCACTGGGCGGTGAATACCATGCCTTGTTTGGTTTGGATCATCAAACTCAGCAGAAAATGCAAACCTATGCTGAGCAGGAAATGGAGCCTGTATGGCCGTTACCTTTAGAAAACTGGCATCAGGAAATGTGTCCATCCCCCTATGCGGATACGGCTAATAGTCGCCCCATGAAAGGAGGCGGTGCGGGTGGTGCCTCTAATGCGGCAGGCTTTCTGTCTCGTTTTGTGCCCAATCAAGGCCAGGGCTGGGTGCATATGGATTTAGCTGCGGCATTTAATAACACCGCCACCAACACCATGCCTGCCGGTGCTACAGCACAAGGCATTCGTACCATCGCCAGGGCGCTGCTCGAAGCTTAATGAGTAAAATGACAACCTCCAGCTAAACTAGCTGGAATTGCAATGGAATTAAAAAGGGAAGCGACTGGCTTCCCTTTTTAATTAAATTCCGCCCAGACGTTCGGCAAACTCTTTATATTTGCGTACATCTTCGCTGTCAAACAACGGTTTCCCCTCTGCATCTTTATCTCTTGCCACCAAGAGACTTTCCCGTTCCAGACGTTCCACCCTGATCTCTTGCACTCCCAGATACTCGGCCACTTCAGACACCGACATCAAACTCATTGCTGTATTCCTCTTTATTATAAGAATTCTGATTCATTATAGTCCGCCCAATTCAGACAACCTGCTGCCGGATAGACATTTATGCACTAAACCTGTGGCTAATGCGCCCTGATTCAGGTCTTTTCAATTAACTTACTGAAAGTCTGCCGCTTTTGACAGATAATAGACAGACTAAAAGAATGTCACTCTACTGCTGGGAAATCAATGGATACCTGGTCTGCCGCCATTATGTTGTTTTTTATTATGGATCCTTTGGGGAATTTGCCCATTTTTATGTCCGTACTCAAGGGGATCCCATCACGTCGCAGACGCTATATTGTGGCGCGTGAGTTATTATTTTCCCTGGCCATTATGTTGCTGTTTCTGTATAGCGGACAGGCAGTACTGGATTTTCTCAACGTACGTCAGGAAACGGTTAGTATTGCCGGAGGGATAGTATTGTTCCTGATTGCCATCAGGATGATTTTCCCTCAACCCGGCGGTCCGGTTGGCCATAGTTCTGATTCAGAGCCGTTTCTGGTGCCGTTGGCTATTCCATTAGTTGCAGGCCCCTCCTTGCTGGCCGCATTGATTCTGATCGCCAATCAGGACCCAAGCCGCATGACTGACTGGACCATTGCAGCTGTTTCTGCCTGGCTGGCGTCGTCGGCCATTCTAATGTTTTCTGGTTTATTCCACCGCTTACTGGGTGAGCGCGGATTAACGGCAGTAGAACGTCTTATGGGGATGATTCTGGCGATGATATCAATACAGATGTTCCTGGACGGCATAGCTAAGTATTTGGAGCACAGCGTATGAAACTCAACACTTTTCAACGAGTACGCACGCTGGAAGGCTGGCAGGCAGTGGCCTTTGGTGCCACGCTGGTAGAACGCAGCCTGCCGAATTATTTACTGTTCTGCGAAGTCTGTGAATTTGGTGATGCGGAACAGTATCGCAACAGTCTGAATGCGGTATGGGACTGGCTGGCCAATCCAAAAGCCAAATTAAACCTGGCGGTGCATCTGGAACGAATAGAAGAAGCCACCCCGGACGCCAATGAATTTGACACTTACGGTGTTTATCCGGCTATCGATCTCTGCATGTCTTTTGCAGCCTTATTACAGTTGATGATGGGCGAAGATGCACAGGGCGCGGTGGTGATCAGTAAGCTTTCTCAGGGATCGGTAGAAGCCTTTATTGAGGCTACCAGCGAAGATGAACTAGACGCTAAACAGATTAAAGCTCACCCACTTATGCAATGGGAAGTCGCCTTTCAAAATGAATTACTGGACTTGGTTGAGACACTTCCCAGAGATAAAAATAGCATAACAGCTTTACGCACTATGGCGGTGGAAGAAGGTATCAGCAATATCGGCCTGGAAATCTGATTAACAGCGACACTAGAATGCTTTTGGCAGGGCAATCGCCAGCCAGGACATCAGTATAATCAGCATACTGAAAAACACTGCTGCCGACCCCAGATCTTTGGCTTGTTTTGACAATGGATGCCTGTCTGTGCTGATTCGGTCAATAGCCGCCTCGATTGCACTGTTAATACATTCCACCACCAGTAACAATATTAACGGTCCAGTTAGCAGCACCAGTTCAACCGGTGTGTTGGCTAACCAGAAAGCCAATGGGATCATCACGGCACAAAGCATTAGCTCCTGACGAAATGCAGCTTCGTGGCGAAACGCATACCCTATACCGTCCACTGAACAGATTGCTGCGCGCCATATTCTGGTCAATCCAGTGCCATTAGGCTTTTGCATTTCTCACCCCAGATACTGAAATAATTGATAACTGACCTGTTTGGTCTGCTTGTGCTTAAGTTGCTGCCATGAATCAGGGACAGGCAGAGTCGCTTCAAGTTCCGCCTCAACATAAATAAGCGCAGCGGGATTCAGCAGTTTATATTGCGTCAATAATGGTATGACCTCCACCAGCAGATTGTGGTGAAAGGGTGGGTCAAGAAAGACCAGATCAAATCCTTGCTGACATTGTGCGAGAAAAACCTGTAACGAGGTGTTTATCACTTTGGCTTGGTTTTGCGCCCCAACAAGCTGGATATTTTTGGTTAACAGCTCAGCAGCCTGACGGTCTTTTTCAACAAAGGTTACCGAATCAGCAAACCGGGACAAAGCTTCAAAACCCAATCCTCCACTACCGGCAAAGGCATCCAGACAGCGGCTATCGGCGGTATGCGCAGCCAACCAGTTAAACAAGGTCTCTTTGGTTCTGTCGGTCGTTGGACGAAGCCCCTCGACATCCAGCACCGGTAACTTTCTGCCACGCCAACGTCCACCAATAATGCGAATACTGCCCATGGCTGAGGCCGGGCGTTTTACAGCTCGCTTCATTTGTCAATTCAAGAAATGCTATGATTGCGCACAGTCTAATCGGCCAGGGCCGATAACCCAACGTTTTTCAAAGGATCTCTAACGCTCATGTCAAAGTTTTTTGGCTGGTTCAAAAAAGATAAACCGGCACCAGCAGACGACAAGCCAACCCCTGCGGCCCAACCAGACGCCCCCATCCAGGAGCCAGCCACATCAAATAAACAGGAAGTAGATAATACTCAACCAGAACAACATATAGAGACGCTCAAGGAAGACCCATCATCTGATGACAAGACCGTTTTGCCTGTCGACGAGGATGTTGCTAAACCAATAACTGAGCCTGAGCCTGAGCCTGAGCCTGAGCCTGAGCCTGAGCCTGAGCCTGAGCCTGAGCCTGAGCCTGAGCCTGAGCCTGCAAGTAAAAGCGGATTCTTCGCCAGACTCAAGCAAAGTTTATCCCGCACCAGCAACAATATTGGCAGCGGTATTGCCAGTTTGTTTCGAGGCAAAAAAATCGACGATGAATTGTTTGAGGAGCTGGAAACTCAGCTGTTGGTTGCCGATGTGGGCATCAATACCACCAGCACTATTATCAAACAACTGACGGAGGGCGCCAAACGCAATGAGTTACGCGATGGTGATGCTCTGTTTAGCCTGTTAAAAAAACAAATGACCGGAATGTTGGAGGGAGTCAGCCAACCTTTGCAAATCCCCTCATCGTCCGGCCCCTTTGTGATTTTGATGGTCGGTGTTAACGGGGTGGGTAAAACCACTACTATCGGTAAGCTGGCCAGACAATTTCAGCAGCAGGGTAAAAGCGTGATGCTGGCTGCAGGAGATACCTTCAGAGCCGCTGCGGTAGAGCAACTGCAAACATGGGGGGAACGCAACAAGATCCCAGTGGTGGCTCAGCACACCGGCGCTGACAGCGCATCTGTTATCTTTGATGCACTGCAGTCGGCCAAATCACGCAATATCGACGTATTGATTGCCGATACGGCTGGCCGTCTGCAAAACAAAGATAACCTGATGGAAGAGCTGAAAAAAATCGTGCGGGTTATGAAAAAACTGGATGAAGACACCCCCCATGAAATCATGCTGACTTTGGATGCAGGCACAGGACAGAATGCCATCAGCCAAACCCGACTGTTCAATCAGGCAGTCGGTTTATCAGGATTGTGTCTGACCAAGTTGGATGGCACCGCAAAAGGCGGCGTCATATTTGCTCTGGCCGATCAATTTGGTTTGCCCATCCGCTATATTGGTGTGGGTGAAGGTATCGACGACTTACGCCCCTTCGACGGACCACAGTTTGTTGAAGCCCTGTTCAGCGAAAAGGACTGACCATGATTCGCTTTGAGCAGGTCAGTAAGACTTATCCCGGCGGTCAGCAAGCCCTGCGCCAGGTTAATTTCCATATTGCACCAGGTGAAATGGCCTTTTTAACAGGCCATTCCGGGGCAGGAAAAAGCACACTGCTGAAGCTTATCAGTATTATGGAGCGCCCTACAGTGGGGAGGGTACTGATCAACGGTCACGACTTGAATGTCATCCACCGCCGCCAAGTGCCTTTTATTCGCCGTGACATCGGCATGATATTTCAAAGCCACCAATTGTTAATGGACAAATCTGTATTTGACAATGTGGCTCTACCGCTGATTATCGAGGGCCATACGCATAAGGAAATTGCAAAGCGTGTTGGTGCAGTGCTAGAAAGGGTGGGACTGGCGGATAAAAGCCGCTGCCTGCCGATTACCCTGTCCGGTGGTGAACAGCAGCGTGTTGGCATTGCCAGGGCCGTAGTGAACAAGCCGCCACTGCTTTTGGCGGATGAGCCCACCGGCAACCTGGATCCCAAGCTATCACTGGAGATCATCCGTCTTTTCGAAGACTTTAACCAGGCAGGCGTTGCGGTACTTATTGCCACCCATGATCTGGGACTGATAGCCCGCATGAAGTATCGCACTTTGACTTTAAAGAAAGGCCAGATGATCACCGACGGGTTAACAGAAGAATGGCCAGGAGACGACGATGAGCCTGCTATTTAAAGGTCGTGCCCAGGGGGCTGAACGGGTGGGTATTTCACCATTACAGCAACTCACCATGTTTTTTGTCAGCCATATACGCCAGGCCCTGGCCAGTTTAGGTGAACTGTGGCGCAACCGCGCGGCGTCAATGATGACCATCGCAGTTCTGGGGCTGAGCATTACCTTACCCAGTACCTTGTATATATTGTTGAAGAATACCGAAAGAGTCAGCGCAGGCTGGGATCAGGCTTCAGAGATCACGCTGTTCTTGCATCGCAGTACGCAGATTGGCGATATTCACCAATTACAAACCCGGCTTGGACTTTGGCCAGAGATTGAAAAGGTTGAGCATATAGACAAAAGTCAGGCCATGGATGAATTTAAGCAATTGTCCGGCTTTGGTGATGCCCTTAACCACCTGGACGATAACCCTCTTCCCGACGTCTTACTGGTTACCCCCACCAGCAAACATACGTCCCCCACAGCCGCAGGGCTGCTATTGGATAAATTACGCAAAGAGCGTGAAGTAGAAGTCGGCCAGTTGGATATTCAGTGGTTGGAACGCTTACATGGCCTGGTTGGTATTGCTAAAGAACTGGTCAGCGTCATTGCGCTGTTATTATTTCTGGCGGTGGTACTGATTATTGGCAATACCATACGCTTAAATATCCTCAATAAGCGCGACGAAATTCTGGTCATGAAGCTGGTTGGCGCCACCGATGCCTTTATTCAACGTCCGTTTCTCTACACCGGCTTCTGGTATGGTTTGCTTGGCGGTTTACTGGCCTGGGTTACCGTAGCACTACTTTTATGGTGGATGAGTGACAGCATTGCCAAAGTGGCGCAATTGTATCAAACCCAGTTTAGTCTCGACGGCCTGCAAGGCGATGCCCTGCTGACCATGTTGGGATTATCCGTTTTTCTGGGTCTGGCCGGCTCAATGATATCCGTGCATAAGCATATCCGTGCCATAGAACCTAAATAAGTTGGCAGTTGGCAGTTGGCAGTTGGCAGTTGGCAGTTGGCAGTTGGCAGTTTAGTCTGACCCGCCCTCATGCTCTGTCAAAGGATTTCTGCTAACTGACAACTGATTACTGGCCACTTTGATCCGACGGCTTACATCCCGTCGGACTCAAGTCCGACCCACTGTGGGTTGGGCTTAAGCCCAACAACAATAGCTTCAATATCCGTGGTTACTTTACAGTTGGCAGTTCAGGTCGCCCCTGCTCCGCCAACTGATTACTGCCAACTGATTACTGACCACTGAAGACTTATTCCCGGAACGCTTCCGGGGACAAATGATGCTTATCCAGCAGTTTGTAGAATTCGGTGCGATTCCTACCTGCTATTCTTGCAGCCTGGGTCACATTACCAGTGGTAGCTTTGAGTAAATCTGCCAGATATCGGCGCTCAAACTCGTCCCGGGCACGGGCAAAGGAAGGTAAAGAGCTGGGTTTATCACGCAGGGCTTTTTGCACCAGCTCCGCCGGAATCAGTGGGCCGCTGCATAAAGCCACCGTCTGCTCAACCACATTTTGTAGTTGCCTGACATTACCAGGCCAAGGCGCTGCAATCAGCAGCTCCATTGCCTCATCCGAATAGCCGGTTACCTGCTTTCTGCTGCGAGACAATATCTGGTTAAGGAAATGGTTCACCAGCAAGGGAATATCATCGCGACGCTCTGCCAGTGGTGGCAATCTCAGTTCCACGACATTCAGGCGGTAATACAGATCTTCCCTGAACTCTCCATCCTGGATGGCTTGCTCAAGGTTGCGGTGAGTTGCACTGATAATCCGCACATCAATGCTAATAGGCTGTGTTGCGCCAACCGGCCTGACTTCACGCTCTTGCAGCGCTCGTAGCAGTTTCACCTGAAAATTCAGAGGCATGTCACCAATTTCATCCAGGAACAAGGTGCCACCATTTGCCGACTGAAATAGGCCGACATGCTCGCGATTTGCGCCGGTAAATGCACCTTTGGTGTGGCCAAACAACTCGGATTCAAATAGGGATTCGGGAATGGCTGCACAGTTTACCGCCACAAAAGGTGCACTGGCCCTGTCACTGATCAAGTGAATGGCCTTGGCCAGCAATTCCTTACCCGTACCACTTTGACTGTTTATTAAAATACTGACATCACTGTCTGCCACTTGCCTGGCCTGCTGTAGCAGTTCTTCCATCTTGGCACTGCGACTGATAATGGCACTACGCCAATTGCTGTCGTCAGTCTGGCGGTTATCGTCACTCCCCATAGGATGCAAGCGGATTGCGTCAGCTGTGGCGGTGAGCAATTGTTGGCTGTCAAAGGGTTTTGTCAGATAAGAGAATACGCCTTTTTTAGTCGCTTCTATTGCATCAGGGATAGTGCCATGCGCTGTAAGAATAATTACCGGCATGCCTGGGTAGCGCTCCCGCGTCGCACCAAACAAAGCCATGCCATCCATACCCTCCATACGCAGATCGCTGATAACCAGATCCGGATTAAAGGTCTCCATGATGCCCAATGCCTGTTTGCCACTGTCGGCACTTTCCACTTTGTAACCTGCGCCAAGCAAACGCATACTGATTAGTTTCAACAAGGATGGATCATCATCCACGACTAAAACCCGCTTGTCTGCTACCTCATTTACCATTGGTTTCAGCTTCCCTCTTCAGAATATTTCTCTCAATTGCTTTTAATTGCTGCAATTGTTGTTCCAAAGATTGTTTCTGTTTCTGCAACCATTCCCTGTCTCTTTGCTCTTTCTTTAAATCAGACTGTAGGCGCCGGATTTTTTCGTCCAGCTCCGTTGACTCTCGCTGTAGTTGTATCTGCTCATCCAACTGATCAGATAACAAGTGCAGAAGCCCTAAATCATCATCTGACTGCTTCTGCAAATACTGGCGCAAATGGCTTCTTGCCAGTTGCGAATTTTTCAGCGGCGAGCCAGGTAAACTATAAAGCATGACCAAATGAATCGCCGCTTGCTCATCACCTGTCTCAGCTAATTGTTGTTGATGAGAGACTTCAGTCTTTATCCCCGTGCTGTCCAGTTTAGTTATCTTTTTATAGTACCCTTCAGCACTGACTGGTTGATTGACCGGCAGCGGTTCATTTTGTGGCAGGAAGGGCAACGTTTCGCATCCAGACAACAGTATCGTCGCCAAGATAAGCCCTAAACACTTGCTACTTAAATTAAACATGAATAATCTTCTCCACCCCGGAGTGGGGCAAGCTTATCTTGAAATGACAGCCTTTCTGGCTGTCCATTAGTTGAATGTGGCCATTATACTTTTGCACGAGCTCGCGAGTAATCGTCAGCCCCAGTCCACTCCCTTTGATTTTTGCATCGGCACGAACGCTGCCCTGAAAGAAAGGCTCAAATACCTGCTCACGCTGATTTTTCGGGATTCCCGGACCTTGATCAATGACATTCAGCAAAAATACATGCACATCCAACTCTGCACAGATCTGTATATTGCCCTGAGCCGGTGAAAACTTCACCGCATTTGACAGCAAATTATCCAGAATTACCCGCAAGTGTTCAGGATGTAAGGGCATCTTGAAGTCATTCTCCGGTAACTGTATCTGTAAGTTTTTACCCTGAATCTCCAAGGCCCGATCATTCAGCACACGTTCTAAACTGTATGACAGATAACTGGACTGTGGTTTGAGGGCGGAGCTGTTATCTAACACCATATTGAAGTTCAGTAGGTCCTCAATCAGACACTGCAGACGACTGACACTGGTTCGGATAATACCCGAAACCTCTTGCTGAGCAGGATTCAGGGCACCCGCCGTACCATCATACAAAAGTTCTGCTCCTTCGCGGATGGCAGCCAGTGGGGTCTTCAACTCATGAGAGATATGCCGGATAAAGTGACTTTTTTGTTGCTCCAGATCCAGCAGCTTTAAGCGCATAGCATCCAGAATCTGCGCTACCTCCTGAATATCCTGTACTCCTTCCACGGTGACAGGTTGGTCAAAGTTGCCCTCCTGCAGTCGGCCTATCTGAGGCTTCAGTTGGTTTATTGGTCGCATCAGCAACTTAACAAAAAGCAGTGCAATTAATAAGGAAGCCGGAATCACTAATGCGGACTGTAATACAGTAGCGCGAAGCTGGTCAGCGCTACGTTCTATGGCCAGCACTTCAGAATCAATTGCCTGACGGCTCAGTCGATACAGTTCGTTAGCTGCCTCGTTTAGATTACCGTAACCCCGTTG
>NZ_PEBU01000016.1 GCF_002887595.1 Bowmanella denitrificans | reverse complement strand
CCGGACACGCCATGCCAGCCAAGTACCCGTTACATTCAATACCCAGCCGCGGCTTCACGTTGCTTGAAGTGATGCTGGTATTGTTGCTGATGGGCCTGATCGTCAGCACTGTGACCTTTACCGCGCTGGGCAAAAGCCCTGAAGATATATTGAAAGAACAGGCGCAGCGGTTTGCCGTGGTCATGAATATGGCGTCGGACTATGCGGTGCTAAACCAATTGGAACTGGGCCTGCGAATAGAAGAAGATCACTACTATTTTATGCAGCTTGACGACAAGCAGCAGTGGCAAAAGATTGAACAGGATAAACTCTTCGAGCAGCGCGATCTGGACGAAGACATGAGCCTGGCGCTGGAGCTGGAGGATCTGCCCTGGCAGGACGAGGAGAGTTTGTTTGACCAGGCGCTGTTTGACGAGCAGTTGTCTGTCAGTGAGGAAGGCGTCGAAATCGGTGAGGACGAGGAAAAACTGCCACCACCACAAGTATTACTGTTATCCAGTGGCGAAATTACCCCCTTTAGTTTGACCTTTAAGTTCGAACCTTCCTTCGGCAACCAGAGGCCCGTGGGTTTTAGGGTAGATGCGCAGGATATGCCACCACTTTCTGTCAGCGAGGCACTGGATAACCCATGATGTTGTGTCTGACCAGGCTGAATGCAACCAAACAGCGGGGCATGACCTTACTGGAAGTCATGGTCGCCTTGCTGATTTTCGCTATTGCCGGCACCGCAGTAATGAAAGCGGCCGGGGAACACCTGCATAATGTCGGCATGATTGAAGAAGTGACTATGGCCACCTGGGTGGCCGATAACCGCCTGACACAAATCCATCTGGAAGGCCGCTGGCCACCACAAAACAATCAAAAAGGCAGTGTGGAAATGGCACACCGCACCTGGTACTGGAAGCAATTGGTCAAGGAAACCGCCGATAAGGAACTGCGCCAGGTGGAAGTGGAAGTACGGCTGGAAGAAAATGCCCCGCAGGCCATTACCATGGTCAGCACCTATATTGCCAAACCAGCCAGGAACCCATAATGAACGCCCGTGGCTTTACCTTGCTGGAAATCCTGATTGCCATGGCCATTTTCACCATGATTGGCATGGCGGCTTACTCCGTGCTCACCACCACCACAGACTCAGATGCCATATCCAGTCAACGGGTGGCTAAACTGGAAGCCCTGCAGCGGGCTATGCTGTATTTAGAAAGGGATATTCTGCAGGCCGTTCCCCGTGCCGTACGCATTAACGGCGATGCCAACGGCAAGGTTATCAGTGGCGGTCAGGATCAACTGCAAAGCGAGGCCGACGGCCTGGCGCTGGTACGCGCCGGCTGGCAGAATCCGCAGTTGATGTTACCCAGAAGTACTCTGCAAGCCGTTGGCTATCGGCTGCAGGATGGCACCCTGCAGCGCCTGTACAGCAACCATCCGGACAGCGTGATTGGTAGTGAACCCAAAGTAAAAGTGCTGTTGCAGGATATTGAAGATTTTCGCGTACAGTTTTTGCCCAACGCCGGCTTTGAAAGGGAACTGAAATGGCAGGATGACTACGTTGGTGCGGTACTGCCAAGAGCTATTGCCATTGAATTCGACAGTGTCGATTTTGGCCGCATACGCCGCGAGTTTCTGCTGGCCTCAGAGGGAGGCGACCCCAATGCAGTCAACTAAAGGACAGCGTGGTGTGGCCCTGGTGCTGGTGTTGATGATAGTGGCACTGGTCAGCGTCATCGCCACGCAGATGGGCTCCAGATTGCAATTGCAGGCCAAACGCGCTGGCAATCTCAAAGACAGCAACCAGGCTTATTGGTACGCCATGAGCGCCGAGCAATATGCGCAAAAAGCCCTGGCCGAACAGATGAAAAATGCCAACGGCGTGATTAACCTCAATCAGCCCTGGGCAGCCAGTGATATTCAGTTTCCATTGGAAAACGGCGGAATCGAAGCCAAGCTCACCGACATGCAAAGCTGCTTTAACGTCAACGCCCTGCAAACCAGCAGTAATAGCAGACCGCTGGCCGATGCTTTTAAGCGCTTGCTGCAAAGCGAGGAATTTGAGATTCCTTCCTATGAAGTGGATGTGTTCAGAGATTCGGTACTGGACTGGCTGGATGAAGATGACAACCTCAGCCCCTATGGTGCAGAAGACAGTGACTACGAAGCCATGCAGCCCCCTTATCTGCCAGCCAATGGCCTGATGAGCAGTATCAGCGAACTGCGTATGGTCAATGGTGCCAATCCCAAGTGGCTAAGCAAGGTATTACCGCTGCTTTGTGTGATTCCCGGGCATACTGAGCTGAAAATCAATATCAATACCCTGGACGAAAGTGCCGCGCCGTTGTTACATGCGCTCTTGGGTAGCAGTATCAGCCTGCAGAATGTTAAAGATATTCTCTCTTCCCGGCGTCCGGAAGGATTCGAGAGTAAAGAAGATTTTCTGAATATGCCGGAGATCACTAATTTAAACCTGGATGATGACCAGAAAGCCTGGTTTGACGTCACCACAGGATATTTTTTATTGCAGACCCGAAGTCGTTACAATAATGCCAGCTTCGCCATGTCCTCCCTGCTGAAGGTGGGCAATGATCATCAGGCCAGCGTAATACGCAGGGAATTTGGAGGTTTTCAATGACAGAACAGCTGATTGTCAGGCTGGGCAGCGATGCACTGGACCCGGTGCAGTGGCTGGTTTGGTCCGCTACCGAACAGGATATTATTGCATCCGGGGAATTGCCGGATGCCGCTCAGCTTGCCAGCTTACGAGACAGAGCCGGTTCAAGGCCTGTCACCGCTCTGGTACCGGCCAGCGATATCTTATTGCATTGGGTGAATATGCCAGCCAAATCCGGGCGTAAAGCCCTGGCGGCCATTCCCTTTATGTTGGAAGATGAGCTGTGCAGCGACATTGACAGCCAGTTTTTTGCCATCGGACCACGCCAGGCCAACAGCCAGGCTGTAGCAGTGGTAGATAAACAACGTCTGCGCCTGTGGCAGGCGATGCTGGCCGATGCCGGTCTTGTTTGCCATAAGTTACTGCCCGATGTGCTGGCCCTGCCGGTAAACAGCACTGGCTGGTCCATGCTACAGCTTGGTGAGCAGTTATTGATTCGTCAGGACCAATGGAAAGGCATGCAAGGGGAAAGCACCTGGATGCTGGATGCCTTACTGCATTTTGCCAAACAGCTGAGCGAGCCACTGCAGATCGCCAATTATTCCGATCTGGCCTTGCCGGACTCACCCAATCTGGTGCAACAGGCCGAACCGCTGGAAATGCCAATGAAAGTGTTGGCCCAGGGTGCGCTGGCGCAAAGCTTCAATTTGCTGCAGGGGGAATTTAAGCCCAAGCGCCAACATAACGGCCAGTGGCAGAAATGGCGCCTGGCCGCGGTTCTTGCCGTGGTAGCCCTGACCACCAGCCTGGTGGATAAAGGCCTGCAGGCCAGCCAGTTGGCCAGCCACAAGGCAGAGTTGGACGCCCAGATTCAGGCCGAGTTTAAGCGCGCATTTCCCGAAGTGACCCGAATCGTCAACGTTCGCTCGCAAATGAATCAGAAACTCAGTGAACTTCAGCAGGGCGGTGGTGGCACGTCCTTGCTGGTAATGCTGTCGCAACTCAGCCCGGCCTTTGCCCAAAGTCAGGTACGTCCGCAGACCCTGAAATTTGACAGCAAGCGCGCCGAGTTACGTATGCAAGCTGCTGCCGATAGTTTCGAAGCGCTGGAACAGTTTCGTCGCCTGGCCGAAGGTCAGGGGTTCAGCGTTGATCAGGGCGCGATAAATAACACCGATAATAAAGTGGTCGGTTCACTGTCCATAAGGAGCTGATGTGAAGCAAATCATGGAAAAATTCAAAGCCCTGTCAGAACGTGAACAGCGTTTGGTGCTGGCGGCCGCAGCCGTATTAGCAGTGCTGTTGTTTTACTTTCTGGTCTGGTCACCGCTGAACCAGTCTATTGCACGCAATCAGGCGGCGATAGCCAGTCAGCAGGAATTGCTGACCTGGGTACAAAAAAATGCCAATCGCGTCCAGCAACTAAAAGGCAGTGCCAGCAAAAGCAGTAAATTTAACGGTTCGCTAACCCAGGCGGTGAATCAGTCAGCCAGCCGGGTCAATATCAGTATCGCCCGTATGCAGCCACAAGGTGAAGAATTACAGGTTTGGGTGGACGAAGCCCCCTTCAACCAGGTAGTGGCCTGGTTACAGGGCCTGGAACAAATGGGCATAGTGATTATGGATGCCGATTTTGCTGAGACCGCCAATACCGGTCAGATTCGCATCCGCAGATTGCAGTTAAGCAAAGGATAAGCATGAAGTTTGTCAAGATTCTGGGCCTGTCATTATTGGCCTACCTGCTGTTGTTAATAGCCAGCCTGCCGGCCGCGCAGGTTGTGCCACGACTGCCGTTGCCGCCACAACTGCAGATTCAGGGATTGCAGGGTAGTATCTGGAATGGTCGTGCCGCCATAGTGCAATATCAGGGCTTACCTGTTCGCCAGCTTCACTGGCAGGTCAATCCATGGGCATTGTTAACCGGCAAGTTATCACTGGCACTGAACGCCGGTAATAGCAGAGACGTCGAACAAATCTCGCTACAAGGTCATCTCCGTCTCGGCAATAACAGCATTGCCTCTGAGGGGTTGGAGATCTTTTTGCCCACCGATCTGGTGATTGCCCAGTTACCATTACCTTTGCCGGTCAATGCCAAGGGCAGGTTTAAGGTCAATCTGGATGAACTGGAATACGATCAGAGCGGCTGCCACAGTGCTATCGGGCGGGGACAGTGGTTAAACGCCCAGGTGTCTGGTACCCGCGGTTTTATTCCGCTTGGGAATTTCAGCGCGGATCTAAGCTGCCAGGACAAGCAACTGTTGCTGGACATCAAAGAACCTAATAGCTTTGGCCTTAATGCTCAGGCCAGGATACCGGCTGACTTTAAAGTCAAAGTGACAGGCAGATTTAAACCGTCCGCCGAGTTGCCGGAGGAGGTTCACCAGGCTGCCAGGTTATTTGGCCAGGCTGATAATCAGGGCTACTACCAGATTCGGTTCTGACAGAGGTAAAAAAACGCGCCGACAAGGGCGCGTTTTCCTGGTGATAGCCGATTTTTTGCCGCTGAACCTACTCCTTGTCAGATGTTGCTAACGGGCGGCATTTGGCCTGCTTAAGTGCAAAACTTTGCTCGCTGCCTACTTGAACTAACTGGCAAATACCTGACGACAGATATAACTCAAACACCAGTGGCGGCTCGTTGTGCCGGCCATTTAGCAGCCGTCCTTGTGTATCACGCAGGGCCTGGCGTTCCAGCAGCAGTTTATGGCTGTCGGTTAAAGCCGTTTCCAGCATGGGGGTAGCGGCCACACCAATGGCCTGTTGAATAACCTGTTGCAACTCCGCTTTGACCTCAGCGGATGGGTTGGTAATCACCGCTGGCACCATCTGCATGGCGGTGCCCTGACAGGCACTTAGTAGTACTGAGCAGAATAAAATGGCATTTCCTCTCATTGACTTAACCTCTGTAGTACCACCTTATTCGGGTAGATCTTGTTGTTCCACAGCGGGTTATGCGAACTTGCGGTTTGCACAGCTGGGCCACTTCTCTGTAGCGTTTTAGTCTTATTGGTTCTGGGTGGCTCTGGGGGACAGCTAGCATCCTGCATATGTTGCAGTGCAGCGGCGAGCAGGGCTTCCTGAGTATCACCCAAAGCGTGGTTTAAGTCGTCGTCCACCCTGCACCCTGGCACTTCGTCCAGAAAGTTCAGGTTAGGTCGCTGTTTGGGTTTAAGTCCATCGGCATATTCACCAAAGCCCGCGTAGTTTTCTCCTTTAAACTGGATGGTGGAATAGGTAGTACCGCAGTTATCTGTAGGATAAAAACCATAGGGTTTACCACAGGTGGTGTCGCCCATCAGCACCACCTCAACATCAATGCCCCTGAGTGCATTGATCAACGATTCACTGGCTGAACAGGTATTGCCGGTAGACAATACATACACACGAGTCAAATCCAGGGTGGGTAGCGCCACGCCTGTTCCATAGAATTCTTCATCCAGTAATTGGTTAATGAACACTAATTCATCATCTTCTTCAAACTTGCCGTTGAATACTATTCTTTCAAAGAACGCATCTGCCGGGACAATATCCGGGCCGGTGATCATATAGCCAAGCTGCGATGACTGGGCCAGCAACCCACCGCCGTTGTAGCGCAGATCCAGCACCAGCTCGCTGATATTGGCGTCCTTGAGTTGCTGTATTGCCGCTTTCAGTGGTTGCTGGGATTTAAAGATATTAAAAGTGTTAAACAGCAGATAGCCGACCCGTCCCTGAGTTGTATTTAATACCGTTGTTTTCGCTACTGCATGAATTTCATAGTCAGCCGAGGTTAACGATACATCAAGCATGTTGCCGCTCAGGGTTTTGAACGTCATTGGCGTTCGCTGGCCAACCGACTCAGGGAACAGGCCGTTATTAATGGCATCCACACCCGCATCAGTTTCGTCGTAGATCAAATCGCGGCCATTTATGTTAACCAGTTGCATCCCACGTTCGATGCCCGCCAGGTCGGCAGGAGAACCGGGCTCAATGTATACCACATGCAAACTGCGGGGAGGGTAGGGACTGCCCCAAACCCATTCAAAACCATAACCACTTGTCACTCCCGACTGGGTGCGTTTATTGAGTTCAGCGGTATCTTGCGCGTAGTGGAAGTTATCTTTGTAGCTGCCAGATGCAGTGCGTAAATCCGTCTTCAAACGCTCAAAATACTCCAGCACACCATAACCAGCTGGATTAACATCATCCAGTTCATCGTACCAAAGATAACTTTCGTGGCTCCAGGAGCGTAGCCACAGCTTTTCCAAGGTCTCGCTGCCTTTTTTATCCGGATAGGCGTTATTGGTGACAGGGTCGACACCAGTTCGGGGAGTTGCACATTGATCTTTCAGACTGGCAGAGCTGGCATACACGCCGGCCTGCCACTGCGCGGTGGGCGATGTGCCATTATTAACGGGTTTTGTCGTGCCAGAAGACCCGCCACCGCCTCCACAGGCAATCAGAGTCAAAGCCATACCAAGCGCAAGGCCGAGTTTCACTTTTTGTGTTGTGATTTGCATAAATTTCCTGCCGTTCTAGGCTTTTTTATAATGTTCAGATACTGACTTCATTCCATAGCAAGTCAGCACCTGCGTCCTGTTCCTGACGTCGGACACCTACAAATGGGATGAGTACCCAGCGCCGGAAGCGGCAGTTAAAGCGATAGTCGGTCAGAGGTCAAGACAGCAGGATGACAAAATATGCACAAAGGCGCGCTTTACTTAGCGGTCTGGTTGAACAGGGTAGCGGCGAATATCCTCAAGTAGATAACGAAAATCCTGCACGGCAGGGAAGTCATCAATCTGTCTGGCGGGTATTTTCGAGTCAGGGTTGCTGACCGCCAACAGATGCGCGATGCCAAACTGACGGGCTGCTTCCAGAATCACCAGACTGTCATCCACAAACAGCGTGCGGGCCGGGTCAAAGCCTAATCGGGCCTGAAGTTGTTGCCATAGGGACTGGGATTCCTTAGTGACACCGAATTCATGGGTGGAGATCAGCAAGTCAATGTGCTGGTCCAGTTGGGTCCGTTCCACCTTTAGCGACAAGCTGCCAGGATGGGCATTGGTTACCAACACTACCTGGCGACCACTGGCATGCAGAGCATCCAGAAACGGCAGGCTGTCCTCCCGTAAACTGATCAGATGCTGCACCTCACGTTTGGCGCTGACAATATCCATTTGCAAACGCTCGGCCCAGTAGTCCAGGCAATACCAGGCAATAGTGCCGGTTACCGCATCATAGTCCTTCTGCATGCGGGCTTTGGCCTGCTCCAGACTGATACCGTCCCGCTCCGCCAGTTTGGCCGGGATCAGTTCCAACCAAAAATGATTGTCAAAGTGCAGGTCCAGCAGGGTGCCGTCCATATCCAGCAGTACAGTGTCAATTTGATTCCAGGACAGCATCGGCAGTCGCTCCATAAAGGCAATTAATTGGCATTCACACAGCAATACGCTGTTTTATCCGCCACTTATTGAGTTATAGTTAGGGCGAGATATTCTAACGCGACAGGTAGATGAGTAAAGTCACGTCAGACAAAGCCCTTCCTCTTATCCATGATGCACAAGTGGTGGCCCGCAGTCGCCTCTTTCATATAGAAAAACTGGATCTGGAGTTTTCAAACGGTGCGCGGCGCGAGTTTGAGCGCATGAAAGGCTCAGGCCGTGGCGCCGTGATGCTGGTGCCCTTTTTAGATGCCAACACGCTGCTACTGGTGCGCGAATATGCTGCTGGTACCCATTCCTACCAGTTGGGCTTTCCCAAAGGTTTGATAGACCCAGGTGAAGACAGCCTGCAGGCAGGTAACCGGGAATTGATGGAAGAAGTGGGTTACGGGGCCAAAACCCTGCATCGTCTGCACAGGGTCAGCATGGCCCCGGCGTTCTTCAATGCCAGTATGGAAGTACTGATTGCAGAAGATCTTTACCCCCATCGCCTGGAAGGAGATGAGCCCGAGCCACTGGAAGTGGTGCCATGGTCGGTTCAGGATTTGGACGGCCTGTTGGATCGCGAGGATTTTACCGAGGCGCGCAGTATTGCCGCCTTGTTACTGACAGAGAGGTGGTTAAGGAACCGATAATGTCGAACGGGGATTTAAGCAGATATTTGGCCATAGCCAAACAAGCCGCTCGCGAAGCAGGGCGGGTAATACTAAAAGTGTATGACAGCGGCGATTATCAGAGCTTCAGTAAGGCTGACGAGTCCCCGGTCACCAGTGCAGATTACCAGGCCAATGACATTATCCAGGCCATGCTTAAGGAACAGACTCCGGACATTCCCATTATGTCGGAAGAGCAAAATAACGGTAATCTTGCCCAGCGCCAGCATTGGAAACGTTATTGGCTGATAGACCCCATCGATGGCACACAGGAATTCGTCGCCCGTAGCGGTGACTTTGCGGTAAATATTGCCCTGGTGGAAGACAATGAACCGGTAGTAGGGGTAATCTACTGGCCAGCCGGTGATTCACTTTATTACGCCAGTAAAAATCAGGGGGCATTCAAAGAAACCCCTAAGGAAGATAAGCGTATCAGCGTGCGCAAGCTGGATGATCCAGCTAACGGGGTGGTGGTGATTGCCATCAGCCGCCGGCAATCCAGGGAGAAGGTGATGTCCAGCTTAAACAGCAGCCGGGTCTATCAGCCTTTGCCTTTGGGTAGCTGTTCGTTAAAAGCCTGCTTTATTGCCGAAGGTAAGGCCGATGTGTTTTTACGTGTGGGCGACACCGGCGAGTGGGACACCGGCGCCTCCCAATGTATTGTTACCGAAGCAGGTGGCAAAGTGCTGGCGGCCAATTTTGAACCCCTGACTTACAACAGACGTAACAGTCTGACGAACCCCGACTTTGTCGTGCTGGGCGACCCCGGTGTCAACTGGCAGGATGTAGTCAAACATCAAATAAAAGGAAGATCATGAAACGTGTTAGTTTGGCAGCGTTACTGCTGTGTTCTCAAGCCGCATTGGCCGACTGGCAAATGGATCAACAAGTATCCAGCCTGTCTTTTCTGTCGACCAAAAATAATCTGGTAACAGAAACTCATCATTTCACTGATTTTAACGGCACACTGGCGGAAGACGGCAGTCTGGCGGTGAAAATTGAGCTGAACTCGGTTGAAACCAATATTGCCATTCGTAATGAGCGCATGCGTGAACATTTGTTTAAACTCTTCCCTACCGCCAACCTGACAGCACAGTTACCTAATGAGGTAATGGGCCTGGATGTGGGCGAAAGCATGCCATTGGAAGTCAAAGGTCAACTGGAGCTAAACAGTAAGACACAGATTCTGACCATGCAGCTTCAGGTTACCCGTCTGGCCAACGAGCAATTACTGGCCACTACCGTTCAGCCTGTATTGGTCAACTCTGTCCAGTTTGGCCTGACCGATGGCATAAAGAAACTGCAGGAATTAGCGGGGCTTGCCAGTATTGATCAGACCGTGCCTGTCACTTTTAATGTGGTATTTAATGCTGCAAATTAGAGCTGCTGCTGAATCGCTTCGCCAAACTGATCTTTAGGCAGGATATTCACTGACTCATGTAATTCTGAATAAACCAGCAGCACATCACCGCGTTTAAGCTGTTGATGTACCTGCTGGATTTTATCTTCCAGACTGGCTTCCTGTTCGCCATAGTCGGTGCCTTCACGAAGTACAAAAGCTTCGATAATATTGTGCAAGGTGGCGGCTTCCAGTTGCTCGATAGGGATAATCATTTGTTACCTTGAAAATGTGGACGGATAAACTCTACCACTCTGTTGTGCGTCCAGATTAGTGGGCGCCAGGGCGTGCCCTGCATAAACCCCACATGCCCCCCCTGACGACTTAGCTCCAGCCTGACGTAAGGAGATATTTCATTTGTCTTAGGCACGACTTGCGGGCTCATAAAGGGATCATCAAGAGCATGCAAAACCAGTGTGGGAGTATTGATTTTGTCCATGTAAGAGACGGCACTGCATTGCTGATAATAGTCATCGGCGCAAGCAAAACCATGCAGGGGAGCGGTCACATGTTGGTCGAAGTCGCGGAAACTCTTAAAACTATTCACCTTGCCAGCGTCCAAACCCAGTTGGGAAAAGTCCAGACGCTGCATTTTATCCAGCAGGCGTTTACACATGCTGCCCAGCAGGTAACGTTGGTACAGTCTTGAAAACCCCTGATTAATGCTCTGTGCACAATCTGCCAAACGAAACGGCGGAGAGATAGCAATGGCGGCCCTGAACCAGGACTGGCTGACTCTTTCTCCTAGTAGTTTGAGCAGCATATTCGCACCTAACGAAAAACCCATACCAACTTTGGGTAGCAAAGGAAAACGCTGCTGCAGAGTGTCCAGCAAAAAACGCGCATCTTCTGTATCGCCGGAATGATAAGCACGTAAGGTACGATTGGGCTGGTTACCGCAGCCACGAAAATGCATCATCACCGCACGCCAGCCTTGTTCATGCAAAACCGCCAGCATGTCATTGGCATAGTGGGAGCGAGCCGACCCCTCCAGGCCATGAAAGCATACCACTAAGCCGTGCTGATGTTTTTGTTCGGGTGTCCAGGCCAGTTCGACAAAGTCACCATCGGGCAGCTCAAGCGCTTCCCAATCCAGTGCGATACGACGACGCTTTTGTAACCATCTTGGCCAGATGGTTTGTACATGGCGATTTTTAGCCCACCAAGGTGGCCGAAAGCCACTTTCCACGATCTGCCCGTACTCTGCGCTGCTCACTACCCACTCCTGTTATCAGACTGGCAGATTTGACAACAGGATGGCGCCAAGTACAAGGCCGATGAGTTAGTGTGGCTTACCGTCTATGCTGTTGCGGATAAACAGGTAGACATAATAAAAGCAGATGGCCAGCACCACGCCCAGCCCTAACAGGGAGCCCCAGGCAACAGGGTCATTTAAAATAAGCTCTAGCATAATAGTCTCCAGGCCCTTTTGTATTGAGCTCAGAGTAAGAGTTTATGCATGATGGGTTTTTGACCCCGGTCAAACTATTTCCCGAAATATGGCAATCCGAACTCTGCCACGCTCTGATAAAGCGTCGCGATTAATGGCATCACGTCCGGTCTGTCGTCCAGTTTGATAAGTCGGGCGTAATGCATGAGGTTATCGGCGGGCGCTTGCAGTGGACCCAGTTGATTTAAACAGGCAATCAGGTCTTGTTGCTGACGTTTTTCCAGCCGTAACTCTGCATCAAGAAGATACCGATACGCCTGCATATCCAGGGCTTTCACTGAGCGACGCACTGCTCTTAGTGGCTGCAGGCGTATTTCGGTGTCACTCAGGCTGTGTAATAGCGACTCCAACTGCTGGTCACTTAATCCTGCGTTCTGTTGTTGCAGATAAAGGCAAAGCAACAACAGGTTGATATTAAAACCATGCTTATCCTGCAGTAGCAGACAACTGGGCTTTACCTTTTCGTACCAGGCCAGACTGAACTGCCAGAACGCCTCAGCCTGCCACATTACCGGTAAATTCCAGCTGCAGATTCTCCAGTTGCTCCTGATTATCCAACCACTGCATTTCCAGTTCTTCCAGCTCTTGCTTGTTATTTACCTGCTGTTCCAACAGTTCCTTTAAGCGGGCTTTATGTTGTTCTTCATACAGACTGGTATCCAACATTTGACGCTCAATATCCGCCAGACTGGCGTTGAGCTTATCCATGCGTTTTTCCTGTGCTTCTATGGCTTTACGCAAGGGTTGGGTACGCTGGCGGAATTCGGCTTCCAAACGCTTGACGGCTTTACGGTCAGGTTTATTGTCCTGGGCTTTGGGCGTTTCGCCGCCCGGCGTCTCGGTGTTGCTCAACCAGTTTTTATAGTCATCCAGATCACCGGCAAAGGGTTGCACCTGACCACTGTCCACCAGATAAAATTCGTCACATACCGAATTCAGCAGAAATCTGTCGTGGGACACCAAGACCATCGCCCCCTCAAAGCCCTGAATTGCCATATTCAGGGCATGACGCATATCCAGATCCAAATGGTTAGTGGGTTCGTCCAGCAGCAGCAGGTTGGGTTTTTGGTACACCAGTAACGCCAAAACCAGGCGGGCTTTTTCACCACCAGACATGGGAGCGACCGGGCTTAACGCTTCATCACCACGAAAGCCGAAACCGCCCAGAAAATCACGCAGAGATTGCTCGGTAGCCAGTTTGTCCAGGCGTTGTAAATGCAGCAGTGCAGATGCCTTTGCATCCAGGTATTCCAACTGGTGCTGGGCAAAGTAACCAATTTGCAGCCCCGCAGACGTGAGGTATTCCCCGTGTAAAGGGGGATTTTCACCTGCCAGCAGCTTGATCAGTGTGGACTTCCCGGCACCATTGCGCCCCAATAAACCTATTCTGCTGCCCGGTACCAGATTTAGTTGCAGCTTCTGCAAAATCACCTTGTCGCCATAACCCACTTGCACCTGATCCATACTCACCAATGGATTTGGAAGTTTGGGCGGGGGCAGGAACTCAAAGGAAAAGCCGCTTTGGTAGTGGGCCGGTGCCAGCTGTTCCATTTTCTCCAGTTGCTTTACCCGGCTTTGCGCCTGCTTGGCCTTACTGGCCTTGGCTTTAAATCTGTCTATAAAGGACTGTAAATGCGCGCGCTGAAGCTGTTGCTTTTGATATTGTAAGTCCTTCTGACGAAGTTTTTCCGCACGCTGCCCCTCGAAGGCGCTGTAATTGCCCCGGTAGCAATTCAGCTGTTGCTGCTCGACATGGATGATTTCCTCCACCACGGCGTCTAAGAAGGCCTTGTCGTGAGAAATCAACATCAAGGTGCCGGGGTAGCGCTGCAGGAAACGCTCAAGCCAGATAACGGCATCCAAATCCAGGTGGTTAGTGGGTTCGTCCAATAGCAATAAGTCTGAATGACACAGCAGTGCCTGGGCCAGATTCAGACGCATACGCCAGCCACCAGAGAAGGTGCGTACCGGCAGGCCAATTTGTTGCTGGGAAAAACCCAGACCAGCCAGAATAATCGCCGCTCTTGATTCCACCTGATAGCCACCGGCCTGTTCCAACTGCAGGTGCAATGCAGCAATTCGCTCACCATCATGAGCCTGTTCGGCATCGGTCAGCTCAGCTTGAATACGGCGTAATCGGTGATCGCCATCAATCACATAGTCCAGAGCGGTGCGATCAGATGCGGGGGTTTCCTGAGCCACCGCCGCAATCTGCCAATGGCGGGGCAGTTCACAATCGCCCTGATCAGGTTGCAACTGACCTTTAAGCATGGCAAACAGGCTGGATTTACCGCAGCCGTTGGCACCAACCAGTCCCACCTTATGGCCTGGATAAATGGTGGCATTGGCGTCAGTCAGCAATTCCTTGCTGCCACGCATCAGGCTGAGATGGGTAAACTGGATCATGGGCTCGGCTACAACTGAGTGAAAAACCGCGATATTATACCAAGTTCAGTAGCGGTGTTGGTATCCATCACACAGATCAGAGTAATCAGATGTCAGAAAAAACCCGAAAACGTTTTATCGCCGGTGCGACCTGCCCCAAATGCCAGGCCATGGATACCCTGATGCTGTACATGCAAAACAATATTGAGCATGTGGAATGTGTGAGTTGCGGACACAAACAAAGCCAGCCGCAGGATCAGGTCAAAGCGGCCACCCGCAGCAGCGAATCGGTTATCGGTGTGTTTAAGCCCTGAGGCTACTTTTTGGGCTTGTTCTCAGCCCGCTGAGAATGGCGGATATGACCGTAATTCAGCATAGCAACAAATACACTGCCTCCCACCAGATTCCCCGCCAGGGCGGTGAGAATAACCGGAGGTAGCTGCCAGAAAGCGATACTGTCAGAAGAAAAATAGCCGACAAACAGCTCAATAGACCCGGCAATGGAATGGTGAAAACCTCCCAGCCCAATCAGGAAAGTCACGATATAGATGCTGACAATCTGGCTTAAGGTGGAATAGGTAGACAACACTATCCAGGCGCCCAGCGCCATCAGCCAACCCGCTAAAACCGCACTGACAAACAAGGTTTGCACCGGATAGTCAAGCAGATGCCTGGCCAGCACCAGATACCCTTCGCTGGCATGGATAACCGGCTCCGCAGCAATTAACAGGCCACTGGACAGCAGCCCTCCGAGCATATTGCCAAGAATCACAATGCCCCAAAGACGAAACAGTTTATTCAGCCTGGCCTTGCCGTCCAGCACAGGGTAGACGGCCGTGGCGGTATGTTCGGTGAACAGTTGTGTACGACTGAGAATACAAAGTACAAAACCTAAAGGATAACTGGCCGCCAGAATCACCCGGCGAAATTCATGTTCTCCACCGGCCACCAGAGTAGCCATTACGGCAACGGCCAGTACGGTAAAACATAAAATCATGCCCGCCGCCACCGCCGAAAGCAGCAAGGATACGGTGGGACGGGAAATTTGCTCCAGACCTTCGCCAATGGCTTTTTCAAGAATATCGTCTGGGTGGCGAAAGGTTTCGTCGGTGCGTTTAACTATAACAGACACAAACTCACTATTTTCCTGCCGGCGCTCTTTGCCACGGCCGGTATCCTGCTCCCGCCCCAGTGGTTCACCACGACTAGATACCAGTTGTTTGTTTTCCTGCATCGCAATCTTCCCACCCCTTGTTGTTTTGAATCTGGTCTGCGCCGCTTGTGTAAAAACTCAGTAGTGCGGCGGTGGTGTCTCTTCAGATTCACTGGCAATATTCGACACTGGCTGTTGCTTCAGCCGGTCAATCACATGCTTCATTTGAAACTGTAATGCATGCAGTTGTTTTTGTTGATCCACCAGCGCCTGGCTGAGTTTTTCAATGGTGTCTTCCTGAAAGGCCACCTTGGTTTGCAACAATTCAATATCCTGCACTAACTCATTATGCATACTTTGCCCCTTGCCGGCTTAATAAGACCAGACTTCAGTCAGGCCGCTGCTGCTATGCGACATGACCTTGTTGTCCGGCATAAAAGCCACATCATACACTACGGCGCTTTGTGGCCGGCTACCTTGCTTGGGTGTGACCATCCAACTGCTTACTTCATCACCACTTTTAACATCCCACAGGCTGAGGCCGCGAGAAGGCGAGCCGGTTAGCAGATACTTGCCGTCGGCAGAAAACCGGGCGGCAGAAAATATTTTCTGCCTTTGTAAATAATGTAATTTGCTGATCTGGTCCCCACTGCGAAGATCCCAGATTCTTGCATTATTCTTGCTATCCGCCGTAAAAGCATAGCGTCCCTGATAATCCAGAGCGACTTTGGTAACACGACTGGTGTGGGTAAAACTGTAGAGCACCTGGCCACTGCGGGTATCCCACAGATAGGCCATAAAGTCACTGCCACCGGTCAAAGCGTAAAAACCATTGGGTGACAGATCGACGCTGTTGATCTTTTCCTGATGACCAAGAAATTCCAGACGTCGGCCAGTTTGCGGCTCAAACAACATCACCTTGCCATTACCGCGGCCAACCAAAATAGCCCGCCCCTGATCCGATACCGCAATATCGCGAATGCTGGATTCGTCAATTCGCCAGAACCCCACAGGCTCACCGCTCTGGAGACTCCAAAGTGCAAAGGCTTCGCGGTCGGACGTCACCACATAGCTGCCATCAAACGCAATCCTTGTGGTGGCCACCAGATTGTTACCCTCGCCCTGATGACGCCATTGATAGCGTAAGTTCTGCTTTTCAACATCCCAGACGCTGATACCGTTTTCCACCGATGACACCACTACCATGTTGGCATTAACCGCAATAGCCGCCGCCATGGCGCCGCCCGGAGCATGTTCATAAGACGCCACTGGCGTGCTGCCTGGAATCGAACAACCAGTCAACAGCAAGACAAACAATCCGAACAACAGGCTTTGGCGCATAACGTCCTTTAGGTTTCGCTTTTACTTTTATGGGTTTAGTATAAGCCCAATGTCCCGTTAACTGTCCAGCACAGTGGGGGGAAACCGGGATATCCTGACTGCGGAACTACCTTCTTTGCGGCAAACAGGAAACTTTCTCGCTTGTCGCCCCTCAAAGTTCGGAATTCGCTGCGGCGTCATTTTACTGCGTGCTGATTGGTGCAGTTCAATGCATGCCAAACAAAATTAGATAACACATACTCACTGGAGACTTTAATGAAAAAGACCGCTTTAGCTACCCTGGTGCTATCCGCCCTGACCCTGACAGCCTGCCAACAGGAAACTGCCAAACCCAATGAACCAAACGTTGCGCTGGAAAGCCAGGAACAAAAGCAGGCATATGGTCTTGGGGTGTCGGTGGGGCAGTTTATTGACCAAAAACTGGACATGCAGGACGATGTCAATATTAAGCTGGATCGCGAGCTAGTGATTAAAGGCTTTAAAGATGCCCTGACCGCCGAGTCTAAACTGACACAGGAAGACATCCAGGCAGTACTGACGGCACTAGACGCACAGGTCAATGAGAAGCAGCAGGCCAAACAGGAAGAAGCTGCTGCTGCCAATATTGAAGCAGGTAAGGCTTTCCTGGCTGAAAATGCTAAACGCGAAGGCGTGGTCGTAACAGAATCCGGCCTGCAATATGAAGTGATCACGCAGGGCGAAGGTGCCAAACCTAAAGCTGAAGATACCGTGCAGGTACATTATCAGGGCACCCTGTTGGACGGAACTGAGTTTGACTCGTCTTATAAGCGTGGCGAGCCAGCCGTATTCCCACTGAACCGGGTTATTGCCGGCTGGACTGAAGGCGTGCAACTGATGAACGTCGGTTCCAAGTTCAAGTTCTTTATCCCCTCTGAACTTGCCTACGGCAAACGTTCAACAGGCTCGATTACCCCCAACTCAACTCTGGTATTTGAAGTTGAGTTGTTAGGTATTGAAGATAGCGCCAAGTAAAAAGAAAAAGCCGGGCACATGTGCCCGGCGCTTCTTGTCCTACCCAGCTATTTCCTTGCTGAACCTTGGGTCCTTCATTGCAATACCCGTTATACGGGTGACGTGGGCCGGCATTGATGCCGGTTACTCGTTTGCCAATTTGTTCGCTACTCAGCTCAGTTTCAATGACAAGATGTTAAGCATCAAACCCAGTAGCATGGTCAGATGCGTCAGCGGTAACTCAAGCAGTTTGAAAGGCTCTTGACCACCATATCGCTCTGCCGTTACCTCAGTTTTAGTGTAGAAGATCACGGCTTTTTTGCCTTGTGATTTTGAAACATTTTTGTCATAAAAGTCCGCCTTAGATTGCGCCTAAGTTATAGTGACATTATTCAGACTAGAGGCTATAACATGCGCCATCAGTGGTACCAAAATTAACATCCCTATGAAAACCAACCTTATCACCAGAGAAGGCTTCAATAGTCTCAAGCAGGAGTTGGATCATTTATGGCGAGAGAAGCGCCCCGAAGTCACCAAGAAGGTGGCTTGGGCAGCCAGCCTGGGTGATCGCAGCGAAAATGCGGATTACCAGTACAACAAAAAGCTTCTTCGTGAGATAGACAGACGCGTCAGATATATACGTAAGCGCCTTGAGATTATCAAGGTGGTAGATTACTCCCCTCAACAGCAGGGCAAAGTGTTCTTTGGTGCCTGGGTGGAAGTGGAAAATGAGCAAGGGGAGTTGCTCAAGTTTCGCATTGTGGGGCCGGATGAAATCTATGCGCGTAAAGACTATATCTCTATAGATTCGCCTATGGCCAGAGCCCTGCTAAAAAAAGAGGTAGACGACGAAGCCTGGGTAGAAACGCCAACAGGTCGCAAACAATGGTTCGTTGTGGCTATTCAATATACAAGCGAAACAGCAAATTAGCCGACTGTTATCACCCCGGACTGACCGTACTGAATAAGACACTGTTGTGATCGAAACGCCAATACCGACCTCACATTGTGTTTTTTCCACACAATCATCCCATGCAGACTGGAATTTTCCCTGTATAGCCCTTATAAAGGCCCTGTTTATTTTTGTCTAAAGCCAGCAAGGCACCCCATGATCATAGAAAAAATTGCCTCAGAACTCTCCGTTTCTCCTCACCAGGTCCAGGCCGCAGTAGCCTTGCTGGACGACGGCGCCACAGTGCCCTTTATAGCCCGTTATCGAAAGGAAGCCACCAACGGCTTGGATGATGCGCAGTTAAGAACCCTGGAACAACGATTGGGCTATCTGCGTGAACTGGAGGACCGCCGTCAGGTGATTCTCAAATCTATCGGTGAACAGCAGAAGCTGACGGCTGAGCTGGAAGCAAAAATCCTGGCAGTGGATAACAAGACTGAGCTGGAAGACCTATACCTGCCCTATAAGCCAAAGCGTCGTACCAAAGGGCAAATTGCCATTGAAGCTGGCTTGGAACCTTTGGCGAACAGCTTGTTTGACAATCCCGACCAGGATCCAGAAACACTGGCGACCCAGTATCTCAGTAACGAAGTGGCTGATACTAAGGCTGCGTTGGAAGGCGCCCGTTATATCCTTATGGAGCGCTTTGCCGAAGACGCAGAGCTGCTGCAGAAAATTCGTCTGCACCTGAACCGTGAAGCACATATTCAAAGCCGTGTAGCGCCAGGAAAAGAAAAAGAAGCGGCGAAATACTCTGATTACTTTGAACATAGTGAATTACTGGGCAAAACCCCTTCACATCGTGCCCTGGCGATGTTCCGTGGACGTAATGAAGGCCTGCTGCAGGTATCGATGAACGCCGATCCAGCGAATGAAGAAGGCGATCGCAGTTCTCAGTGTGAAAACATTATCGCCCAACATCTGGAGATACGTGATAGTGGCCGGGCCGCAGACAAATGGCTGCAAAGCGTGGTGCAATGGACCTGGCGGGTGAAAATCCTGCTACATATGGAAAATGAACTCTTTGGTACCTTACGCGAAAAAGCTGAATTGGAAGCGATCAGTGTGTTTGCCAACAACCTGAAGGACCTGCTGATGGCCGCTCCAGCTGGCGCCAAGGTCACCATGGGACTGGACCCCGGTCTGCGTACTGGCGTAAAAGTAGCCGTAGTAGATAACACCGGTAAGGTACTGGCAACTAACACTATTTATCCCCATGCTCCACAGAATCAGTGGGATAAATCGGTGCGTACCCTGGCGTCCATGTGCCAGCAGCATAAAGTCCAGTTGATCAGTATCGGCAATGGTACAGCGTCCAGGGAAACCGATAAGCTTGCTGCCGAAGTCGTCAAAGCCCTGCCTGATTTGAAGATCAATAAAATCATGGTCAGCGAAGCTGGCGCATCTGTTTACTCAGCCTCTGAACTGGCATCAAACGAGTTGCCGGGAATGGATGTGTCATTGCGAGGTGCGGTGTCCATCGCCCGCCGCCTGCAAGACCCCTTAGCAGAATTGGTAAAAATTGAACCCAAGGCCATTGGCGTTGGCCAGTACCAGCACGACGTCAGTCAAAGTCAGTTGGGCAAATCACTGGATACTGTAGTTGAGGATTGCGTAAACGCAGTGGGTGTGGATGTGAATATGGCTTCCCCTGCCCTGCTTAGTTATGTCTCCGGTTTGAATCGCACCCTGGCACAGAATATTGTCGGCTACCGCGACCAGAATGGTGCCTTTAAAGACCGCAAACAACTTTTGAAAGTGGAACGGCTGGGGCCTAAAGCCTTTGAACAGGCGGCTGGCTTCTTGCGAGTGGTTGGTGGAGACAATCCCTTGGATGCATCCGCTGTGCACCCCGAAGCCTATGAGCTGGTCAAACATATCAGTCAAAGTGCCGGCGCTGAGGTTGTGGCACTGATGGGCAATAAGGATTTACTAAAATCCTTAAAACCGGCGGACTTTGCCAATGATACCTTTGGTATTCCCACTATCACTGACATTCTGGCGGAATTGGACAAGCCCGGACGTGACCCCCGTCCAGAGTTTAAAACCGCCACCTTTAAGGAAGGGGTTGAACAGGTTAGCGACCTGAAACCCGGCATGATCCTCGAAGGCGTGGTCAGTAACGTGGCCAACTTTGGCGCATTTGTCGATGTGGGCGTGCATCAGGATGGTCTGGTGCATATCTCTGCGATGACAGATAAATTTATTTCAGACCCAAGGGAAGTCGTCAAAGCCGGGGATATTGTTAAGGTGAAGGTCATGGAGGTGGATGTCGCGCGAAACCGCATCTCTTTCAGTATGCGCCTGAATGATGAACCTACGTCCAAGCAGTCGCAACCAAGACAATCTGCAACCAAACCAGAAAGAGGTGCCAAGCCACAAGGTGGCCAGCGTCACCAACAAGCGAAACCGCAAAGAGCGGCGCAACCTGCCAATAGCGCGATGGGTAATGCCCTGGCCGAAGCGTTTGCCAAAGCTAAAAAATCCTGAAGCACAAACAACAACGCCCCATCCGGGGCGTTGTTGTTTATTCAGGCACTGTGTCGCAATGAATACTCTCTTGGCTGCGAGATTTGCTGGTAAAAACTCTCAATGCGCAAACTCCGCGCAGTGATGTCAAAATCCAAACTAGCCTGAGACTGTTTAAATTCAGCACTACTACTTTCCAGGCCCGCCGCTTCAGCCACCGGATCATCTTCCTGTAATTTGCGGGTAGGTGGACTGACATTGCCATCGACAATCTCATCCAGCTCAGGGGCAGAAGCAATATTGGTTGTGGGCTTAGCATCTTCTGCAGAAAAAGCCGACTGATATGCCTGATCAGCCTTGTCGGCTGATTGGCTGGCAATGTCCTGTCTGGCTTGCGAGGCTTTTTGTTGAGCTTCAGCGGCAACCCGTAAATCTTGTGGCGAGGGTTCAGCCGGCGCAAGGGCGGCAGCTCTCACCTGTTGCATCTTACGCAATGTATCCTGCGGAGATTTTTCCTCAGAGATGTCGATATTCACTTCGCCACCTACCGCATAACGTTTGCCATCCGGTCCGGTTTCGAATTCATAGGAAGGTGCTCCGGCATGTTGCCCTCCTGTAGCGGCATGCGCTTGCTCATGAGCGCGAACTTCCTGATCCCGTTGTTTCAGCTCTTCAACTTTCTTCTGTTCGGCACTCTGTTGCTGCTGATCTTTGGCATCCTGTTTACCAGCACTGGGATCTTCGCCGTTGTCTTTGTTCTGACCATTCTGACCTTGCGCCAGCGCTTGCTGATTAGCCTGGGGTTTTTCGTATGTAACGGGCTGAGGTGCCTGCCCTGGGGTTTTTACCCGATCAGACTCTGAACCCAATCCGGATTCTGCTGCTGAATTTTCGGTGTTGCTCAGCTGTGGCACAGTTTCCCGAGCAATATTGTCACGCCGCGCCGCTTCAGTATTGAAGTTGGCGGTGTTCAGCGGAATGGCTGTGAGTGCTGGCGCGACGATATTCATCATAATCAGGCAATCTCGTCTATTAACCTGCCTACCGTGTCTTTAGCAACATCCAACACTTTGGCATTGGCCTGGGCATTGCGTAAATTCAGGGTCAGGCCGACCAAATCATTAGTCACATTGTCACCCCCTTTGGGCAGCAACTTAGTGCTAAGGCCAATCTGCTGCTGAGCCGCTTCGGCCAGCACTTCTTTAGGATCGCGCAACTGGGCCTGCTGCTGGGCCAGGTTGATGGAATGTTGAGTTATGCCATCAGAGGCACGTTGCAAACCCAACGTACCCGAAATAATGGCAGAATTGATATTACTATCGAAATTCACCGACATAGACTACCCCTATTACCTCATGGCTAATTATTAACCAGAAATGCCAGAAAATGAAGCCTGACGGATACACCTTGGTGTGATTTTATATACCCAGTTGTCAACTCAACCTTGCAAGGTAATGGTGCAGCGCCTCAGCGAATTCATCTGCATGGGAAATAAAAGGCGCGTGCGAAGCCTTGGGAAATAACATGGACGTGGCTTGGGGTTGCAAGGCTTCAATCTGCTCCAGCGCCGCCTTTGGTACCAAACTGTCATTGCGACCGTAAATTCGTAAAGTTGGACATTCAATCTGCTTAAGCTGATGACGAAGGTCAGCTTCCCTGAGAATATTAAGGCCTTGCTTCAAAGCAACAGGGTTGGCCGTTGGGCGTCGGCTTATCTGCTGTTTCAACAATTGAATATCCGCCCTGGCTCTTTCACTACCCAGCGCCTGTATGGCTAAAAATCTTTCCACTGTTGCCGCCGGGTCTGAACGCAATTGGGCGGCAAAGGCTCTGAGCACATCGTCTTTGATACCAGGCCAGTTATCATCGGCTAAAAACCTGGGGCTACTGGTTATACAAACTAAAGCACGCACCCGCTGTGGATACTGCAATGCCAACTGCTGAGCAACCAGGCCCCCCAAAGACCAGCCCAGTACCACAGTTGGCCGCGTCAAATGCCGGGCAACCAGTTCAGTTACGGTGGCCAGATTGTAGTGGTCGGGTGCAAGCTGATGATTCACACCAAATCCAGGTAAGTCCAGTAAATGAAAACAGAAATGGCTTTGCAGACGATCCAGTAGCGGCTGCCAGACTTCACTATTCAGCCCCCAGCCATGCAGTAACAATATATCGGGGCCGCAGCCTATGGAGTCGCAGGTTAAAGACAAAGTCATCTACTCTTATTCATAAGGGCCATATAGTTTAATCTCAGGGATGCCAATTTCAATTCGAAGCTTGTTGCAGGGAATGCACCGCCAGGCTTGCCTGCTATGTTTGCAGGACAGCCACACGCTGTTATGCCAGCATTGCCAGGCAGATCTACCAATACTTAACCTGGCTCAATACCAACACAATCTGTTGAACCGGCCTGACATTGCACAGGGCCTGGAAAACATAAACTACCAAAGGTTGGTGGCCTGCGCCCCTTATCAGTGGCCCTGGGACCGACTAATCACGTCATTGAAGTTCAGCCAGAGGTTGCTCTGTGCCAAGGCTCTGGCCGAACAGTTTTACCGCCTGACACTGTTTGCCAGGCAAGATTTACCTGAAGCCATATTGCCCATGCCTTTACATGCCAGTCGCTACATGCGGCGCAGGTATAACCAGGCAGGCGAAATTGCCGGGCAATTGTCCAGGCTGAGTCATATTCCAGTAGACCAACACTTATGTCGGCGCAGCAAGGCGACGTTGCCGCAGACCGAACTGACGGGGGCACAGCGCAGACACAATTTACGTGACGCATTCAGCCTGAATGGACCCCTTCCCTACCGACATATTGCCGTATTAGATGATGTCATCACCACCGGCACCACCATCAGCAGTCTGTGTCATACGCTGCGATGCGCCAGGGTCGATTTGCATATTGAAGTCTGGTGCATCGCTATCAGTCTAAAGTCGCCCCTTGAATAGAGCACTAGAGGCCTCCCGACAAGGTTGGTAAGGAGACCAATAGTGCTGCAGATCATACTCGAAAGATAAGCAGCCGTTAGTTATCCATCAAAGGCGCAAGATATATGGCATTACTAAGGAAACGGCTGGTGCCATACCAATAGCCACGGAAGGTCAGGTTGTCAGTGGTACCGATCACCTTACCTTTACCCAACTTATTTGCCACCAGGTTACTGCTGCCAGCCAGCAGTTTCTGCATTTCATCGCTGACATAACCGGCCCTGAGAGGTTTTTGCGAATATCCAGATACCTGAATAAAAGGTTTAGCATTCGCACGCATGACCAGATTGCTGTTGCGTAAAAAAGCCACATCGGTGTTGTCATAGCCAAAAGCCAAAGGGTGGCTGAGGTCGACATTACCGGCTAATACCGCACCGGCTATACGCTGTTTGCCTTGTAACGCTTCCTGGTCGGCAAAGCTGAGCTGGCTGGTGTCGAAGGCAGCACTGATTTCCTTGTCAGACAGGAAGCTGGCCTGCAGCCACTCTTGCTGGCTGGCCCACTTTGCCGCACCTTTTTGGGCAATCAAAACGCCACCTTGCTTTATCCAGTCTTGTATCCTGTCCACCAGCTTGTCATCTAACTGGCGGTAATCCCCGTCCACCATCACAATATGGCTGTAGTCAGACAAGGTGATTCTGCTCAATCTGTCCATATCGACTATCGTGGCTGGCAAGCCGACATGCTGATCGAGGTAATGCCAGACCTCACCCACTTCATACTGAGAAGTGCCGACGCCGCCCACCAGCAATAATTTGGGTGTTTCCAAAACCATCATACTGCGGCTTCCCAGGTCACTGCCCTGTGCAGTTAAGCCGGATTCAATTGACCAAACTTTGATATCAGCGGCCTGACTGAACTTCTCAATACTCGCTACCCAATTAGCCGGTTGTTGCAAGGCACGGGGAACGACAATACTGCCGGCGGCAAAAGCCACGCTGCCCTGTGTTGTTGTTGCAGTGAAAGCACCTCCGGCAACTTTTACCTTGATACCAGCTTCCAGCAATGATTGCAGCAACATGGGTGCTTTAGAATCCTGCCAGGAAAACGCATAAGCGTAGGCGCCTTCCTTCAGTGATGACGGGCTACTTGTCAGCGTTGGCAGTGTGTCGCTTATTGGCACCTTGCGCCAGTTGCTGCGCGCCACTGGCAGGTAGTCAATATTAAATGCCAGCGGTAGATTCCAGTTAGACACATCGTAAAACGTATTGTCCTGAAAACTGGTACGGGTAGAAAAAATAGATTTCAGCAGGCGATACTGTGGCTGGTCCAGCGGCACGAATACCGTGCTGTCACTGGAAAATTTCTTACCATCCAGTTGCAAATCTTTGCTCAGGCCATGCAGTTGAATCTTATGCTGCCTGAGGATATCCAGCAGGGCCTGAAAGCGGCTTTTATCTTGGCTCTCACTCAAAAGATACCCGGATAATTCATCTTTGTCGGCTAACCTGGCTGTCTCAGCAGCAAAGCCACGCTGATAGTCTTTCAGCGCCTTGGCATTCGCCAGTGCACCGGCGAAAGTGGATAATGAGGTGGTCACCTGATTTTGGATAGTGGCAGGAAAACTCAGAGGTCCATGAATAGAATCCTGCAGGTGACCACGGCTGCTGGCTTGTTCAAACAGTATGCCGACACTGCCCATGGCATCCGGGTAGGTTGAACCCTTGCCATAGTAAAAATCGTCAAAACTTTCCTGGGTGAAATAAAGCTGCCCACTTTTGTCCAGTGCGGCGGCATGGAATTTCCCCAGAGCATGAGTCAGATCCACATTGGCGTCAGGCGTCCATGGATTTTTGCGTGAAGGTATACCGGGCTGAAAGAAGAAAGTGCTGTTCGTGCCCATTTCATGAAAATCAGTCAACACTTGCGGCCGCCACTCATGAAACTTCGCAATCCTTGCACGGGATTCAGGGTGAGTAAGTAATAACCAATCACGATTCAAGTCAAACCAATAATGGTTGGTTCTGCCGCTTGGCCAATCTTCCCAGTGTTCTCTATGGTTGGGGTCAGATACCAGATTCAAGCCCTTATGCATATTGGCCCACTGTGCGAACCTGGATAAACCATCTGGATTAAGCGCCGGCTCCAGCAATATGACCGCCTCATCCAGTAGTTTTTCTACCTCTTCCCCCTGGGCCGCCGCCAGATAATAAGCCACCAGCAGGCCAGCATTGGCACCGGATGGCTCATTGCCATGCACACTGTAACCCATCCACAGCACTAAGGGCGCATTGGCAGCTTTGTTGCCTTCTAATGCGGCCAGATGGGTTTGACGTAGTGCTGAAAGGTTCTTTTGATTGGCGGCCGAGCTAAAGGTCAGCAGTAGTATGGGGCGCTGTTCATGGGAACGGCCTATCTCCTCAATACTGACCCGGTCTGAACTGTCGGCCAGTTTGTATAGATAATTCACTATCTGATCATGCCGCACATGCCAGGTACCCACCGGATAGCCCAGAACGGCTTCAGGTTTTGGCACCTTAGGGTCGTATTGAATATCGCTGGGCAGGTAATCCAGATCACTGCTGACTTGCGCAACCCCAATGGGGGTAACGAGTACCAACATAATTAGCAGGTAGAAATAATGAAGTCTGTGCATCTTCAGGCCTTTGCTTGTTGTTTTTGACCCAAACTAGCAGCTTCATTACGTTGCGACCAGTGATGTAACAGCAAATATAAGCCGCTTTGTCGCATTTTGTTACAATCAGCCTGGCGGCAATAGCAAGACAAGAATATGCAGGAAAGTAATTACCCGAGTGTTTTACTCAGGTAATTTTTGTTATGATAACGCCCAAGCTGGCAGTTAAGGCAACATGATGATTCGCATTTCCGATCCCGCACAGGCGCATTTTAGAAAACTTCTGGAAAAACAAGAGCCGGACACCAATATCCGGGTCTTTGTGGTCAACCCTGGTACACCAACCGCTGAGTGTGGTGTGTCTTATTGTCCGCCAGACGCAGTTGAAGATACGGACATCAGCCTCGAATTCGACGGATTCGATGCAGTAGTCGACCGGGACAGTGCCCCCTTTTTGGAAGAAGCGGAAATTGATTTTGTCACGGATCAGATGGGTTCACAGCTGACACTTAAGGCCCCCAATGCCAAAACGCGCAAAGTGGCAGATGATGCGCCGCTGATTGAAAAGGTCAACTATATGATTGACTCAGAAATTAATCCGCAATTGGCCAACCACGGCGGAAAGGTAGTGCTGATTGAGATCACACCGGCCGGTAAGGCCGTCTTGCAATTTGGTGGTGGTTGTAACGGTTGCTCTATGGTCGATGTGACACTGAAAGAAGGCATTGAGAAGCAGATGCTGGCTCAGTTCCCGGAATTGACGGGAGTGCTGGATGCCACTGAACACCAGGCTGGTGAACACTCTTACTATTAAACCGCGTTACTCCGTTTCAGCCGGGCTCACCTGAGCCCTGCTGCCAAACCTGCCAACGTCGCCAATAAACCCATCCCAAACCTATTCCCCTGGCCGCCAAAAACGCCAGAAATGCCAGCCACAGGGCGTGATTGCCGGCTGTCTGACACAACCACCACAAAGGCAGGAACACGCCAAAAGCCGACAACAGCATAGTGTTGCGCATCGCCCGCCCTTGCGTCAGGCCAATGAACACCCCGTCCATTAAGAAGCACCAATGGGAAACCAGCGGCAGCAACCAAATATAATGCAGATAGTCGCGGGCAAGATGAATAAGCTCTGGCAGGTCAGTGAGCAGTGTCAGGATAGCCCGGTCAAAGATAACGAACACCAGACTGTATAATAACGCCAATAGGCCGGACCACCACAATCCCCGCACAACGCGCTGATGTAACAGCTGATATTGCTGCCTGCCCCGGGCCTCACCAACCAGAGCCTCAACCGCGTAAGCAATACCATCCAGGCCCAATGCCGTGAGGACAAAAAACTGCATTAGCAGGGCGTTGAGGGCCACAATTTGGCTATCCAGCCGGGCAGCCTGGAACACCATAAAGGCCATGGTCAGTTGTAAAGCCAGGTTACGCAGCAGAATATCCAGGTTTAAGCCCAACACGGCTCGATACCCGGCAGCAGAGAACCAGGTGGATTGGGGTCCAATCCAGTGAATGCGCTTCAGCACCGCCCACAATGACGCTACCAAAATGCCATATTCCGCCAGCACAGTGGCTGTCGCTACCCCTTGCACCGCAAAGCCCAGCTTTATGGCCAGAACATAGCTAAGCAAAGCATTCGCCAGATTGGCGGCGATCTGAATCATCATCACCGTGCGGGTAGCTTGCTGGCCTATTAGCCAGCCCATCAGCAAAAGATTAGCTAACGCGGCTGGCGCGCCCCATACCCTTACCACCAGGTAGTGATGGATCACCCCAGCGGTTTGTATATCGGCATCAGCAAAACGTATTGCCAGGGTTTCCAGCACAGGCGCAAAGATCAGTACCAGGGTGCCTAACAAGCAGGCTGGCACAAGTAATTGGTAAAAAATCCTGGCTGCGGCACGTTTGTCTTTAGTGCCAAGTGCCTGTGCACTGAGCCCTGTAGCAGACATGCGCAAAAATCCGCACAACCAGTAAATCTGGGTGATCAGCATGCTGGCAACTGCCGTACCGGCCAAAAAATAGCTGGCGCCCAGATGACCAACAATAGCCGTATCCACCATACCCAGCAGGGGGTTGGTGATATTGCTCAAGATCATTGGTAACGCCAATGCCAGAATACGTTTGTGCTCTGTGCGGCTGCCGCTTGTAAACACCGATAACATTCAGCTTTCCTGGTGGTTGGTTGTCAGTGCTTGTTGGCGCCACTGGGTCGGCGTCATACCACATTGTTTGCGAAACGCTTTGTAAAAGGAAGCCTTGTTATTGAAGCCGGAGGCCATTGCCACATCCACCACACTGGCATCGCTGCATAGCAGTTGCTGCTGAGCATGTGCTATCCGATAAGTATTCAGGTAATCATAAAATGACTGTGCACAACTTTCGTTTAACAATTGCGACAGATTGTGGCTATTCAACCCAACCTGGGTGGCCAGAGAAGCCAGGCTCAACTCCGGATCCAGAAAGATTTTCTGCGTTTGCATCAGGCTGTCCAGTTTTTGTTTGTAATAGCGCTGACTATCAGGCCTTAACCCGGAATGGCGATACTTTGCCACCTGACGCAGATGATCCAGTAGCAAAAGGTGCGGTTTGCGCACTAACGTCAGGCCAAACCAGATAAGCGCTACCGTTAATATGCACAAACTCAGCGATCTGACAGGTAATCCAGGTGCATAGGCCGCCCACCACCAAGGGCTGATTAGATCCACTGACAATAGCAGCAGGTTGAACCAGCAATAACCTTTAAGCCATAACAAGCGGGTGCGCAGATTGGCCCCCTGGCTATCTTTATCCTGCTGGCTAAAGTGCCGCAGACACTCAAGGCTAAGCAGAGTAAACAGCATCTCATACGCCGCATACCAGTAAAGCAGCGACAAATGCATTACGCTGGACCAGGACAGCAGCTGTAGCCACTGCAAGACCAGTAACAGACTAAGCACCAGACTGGGAATCAGCAAAAAACCAAGGATTGCGCCCGAGAGCGGTAAGCGGCACTGCTGCCTTGTATAAGCAAACAGCAATGGCCCCAGCATAAAGAGCAAGGGAGGCAAACTCAGATGCAGAGCGTGATGCACCGGTGTCAATTGGTCAATCAGCAAGATGACACCAATTGCAGCCAGATAGAGCTGTAAGTACCGGTGCTCGGTCTTGTCTATACCAGGCAGCCAAGCTAATACCGCTACCATCGAGAAGCACAGGGTAAAAGCAAAGGTGGTGATGATTTCAAGCAGTTGTATGGCCATGGACTTTTTTCAGTTTCTCTTGTCGCTATTGCCTGAGCTTGGCTTAGCGCAATCAGACCAGCAGCATAGTTAACATTGGCTGGGGCTGAACACACCAGGCAACGTAAAAGTTAAACGGCATCAGGTAAATTCCGGTCGGGACAGACGCCCGATATCAGGCTTTGCGGCTAAGGTTGGCGAAAAATCAGTGAGACCGCAACAATGAACCAACCACGCATTCAATTGCTCGATCTGCTCCGCGGCATTGCCCTGTTGGGCATATTGCTAATGAACATACGCCTGTTTTCTGCCCCCGAAGCCGCTTACTTCAGCCCGCTGGTATATGGTGAGCAACTGCAGTTAAACAAGATCTGGTGGACCTTACAATATTTTATTGCCGACCAGAAGTTTATGGCGATTTTCTCCATGTTGTTTGGTGCCAGTACCGCGCTTATCTGCGACCGACTGGATGCCAAAGGGCTTTGCGCCTGGCGTATCTATACAAGACGTTTATTGGTCTTGTTGTTGATCGGCCTGTTGCACGCTTATCTCATCTGGCATGGCGATATTCTGGTGTTCTATGCACTTTGCGGGGTTATTCCCTTTGTTTTTCGCCACTTGAACTGGCGCATATGCATAATGTTTGGTCTGCTCTGTCTCGGTGTTGGCTCGCTTAAAAGCTACCTGACGTATCTGAGCATGGTGTCGTTGCCAGAAGCCATTCAACAGCAGATTATTACGCAAAGCTTGCCTGGAATGATTCAGGTATCCGAAACGGAAATTGCTGCCCTGAACGGCAGTTGGGCACAACAGCTCAGCTACCGAATCAGTGCAGCCTGGCATTTTCATACCGAGGTACTGCCAAACTGGGGAATATGGCGCGTAAGCGGGATGATGTTATTAGGGCTTGGCTTGTATCGCTGTGGCTTTCTGCGCGGGCAATTCAGCATACTCTTTTACCAACGAACGGCCTGGACCGGCATTTTTTCCGGTATGTTGTTATCACTTTATGGCTATTATCTGAATGAGCAAACCGCCTGGCAGTTTCCCCATTACTTCTTTGGCCACACCCTATTTAATTACTGGGGGGCGGTGTGCACGGCTGTAGGGCTGATAGCGCTGATCACGTTATGGCAGGCCAGCGGATGCTGTCAGCCATTGGCGCGGTTCATCCAAGGTATTGGCCGCACCGCGTTGTCTAACTACCTGCTACAAAGCATTTTGTGCACAGCTTTTTTTTACGGGGTTTGGGGATTTGCCCGCATGCCTCCCTATCTCACCGCCTTGGTGGTAGTCATAGTATGGCTGCTACAGTTCTTGCTCACACACTGGTGGTTGCAAACACATGCTAAAGGCCCCGTAGAAGCACTTTGGCACCTGGCCACTTACGCAAAAGTCCCCGGCCTTACTGAAAAAAAGCCCCAGACAAGGTAAGCTCTTGGCATCAAAGGTTCACCCTATGGATATTTATGGCTAAACAGGCATTCTCTCTGCTGGCACTTATGGCAATTCTGATGTTTACCAGGCCGCTGAAAGCAAGTGAAATAAGTCTTCAACATCATGGGGTTATACTTCAATACCACCATGTGAGCACGGAAACACCGGCCTCCACGTCGGTCAGCCCTGCACAGTTTGCCGAACATATGCAGTATCTGGCCGAACATCACAATGTGATTTCCCTGCAGGACATGCTTTACAAACTCGCTCGGCACCAGGCATTGCCGGACAAAGCGGTGGCAATTACCTTTGATGACGGCTACGCCAATATTCTGCATAACGCCCACCCTATTTTGCAGCAGCACGGCTTCAACTATACGGTGTTTATTAATCCGGCCCTGATTGGCAAAGAAAGCCAGCAACTCAGCTGGGAGCAGGTGCGGCAGATGAAAACCGACGGTGTATGGTTTGCCAACCACAGCAATCGCCACCAGCATCTGCTGACCCGTGGCGATATGACTAAGGATCAATGGTTGGCCAGTCTGCGGGAAGAAATTCTGTCAGCGGAAAGCAAGCTGCAGGAAGAACTGGGATACAGTTTAAAGTACCTGGCCTACCCTTTTGGTGAATATAACAGCGACCTGCAAGCACTGGTTAAAGAGCTTGGGTTTATCGGCTTAGGTCAGCAATCCGGAGCCGTGGCACCGTACAGTGACATGACAGCCCTGCCACGTTTTCCTGCGGCTGGTACATACGCCAACCTCAATACCCTGAAGGTAAAACTGAGCAGTTTGGCCATGCCCAGCTTATATGCACCACTGGACCCGGAACTGGGGCCTGACAACCTGCAGCCACAATGGACGACGAAAATCGATACCACGGATATTCGTCCCGCCCAGCTTGCCTGCTATTTCAAGGGCGACAAGCTGGATGTGATCTGGGAAATGGAAGATGTATTCGCCCTAAGTCTGCCGGCCCCGCTGGGACCAGGACGGGCCAGAGTCAACTGTACCGCCCCCAGCAAACAGGACAGAAGCCGCTACTACTGGCTGTCTCAACCGTTTTTTGTGCCCACTAACGACGGTCTGTGGCTGGACTAAGGGTTTATCAGCAAGGGCATATCCGCCAGGATATGCTCGGGATCCACCACCGCCATCGCCCCGGGTGCCAGAGTCGGCTTAAAACGCCCTATCACCTGAGCCTGTGGATTAATCAGGCTCACCGAGGCGCTGTGGTCCACCAGATAGTCAGGGGTTTCTGTGCTACCGGCAATGGCATACATCATGCCCAGACTACGAACAAAGGGAAACAGCTCGGCATGCTCGGCACTGGCGGCAATAAACTCCGGCTCGAAGAAATTGACATATTCATTCAGGCGTTCGGGAGTATCCCGCTTAGGGTCCACGGATAAAAACAGTATCTGAATGTCCGCTGATATCGCTTTAAGCTGCGGATAAATACGCTTTAACTCGGCCAACGTGGTGGGACAAATATCCGGGCAAAAAGTATAACCAGTAAAGGCCAGGGTCCAATGCCCCATTAAGCGTTCTTTACCAAATGACAGACCTTTTTGGTCAATCAGGGTAAAGGCAGGTATCTCACGGGCCTGAGGGTACATATTGGCATGCGATGGTGTCGCAGGCGGCTTAATGGTTAACGACAAATAAATGCCAGCGGCCAGCGCCAATGACAACAGCAGGCCTATCAGGAGCGTCCTTTTCATAAACTAAACTTGAAATAGTGATCCAACAACAGCAGCAAGAATAACAGCATCAGATGCACAATGGAGAACTTGAATGTCTGCATAGCTGTATTTTCTTTGGGCGCATATTTTAGCTTCAGTGCGTAGTAGAGAAATACCGCGTTAAGCAGGCTGGAGCCGGCCAGGTAAATCACCCCGGTCATGCCCACCAGATAAGGCAATAAACATACAATGCCAAGTAGCACGGTATAGAGCAAAACCGATACTTTTGTGTATTCCACCCCATGGGTCACGGGCAACATTGGCACCTTTGCCCTGGCATAGTCTTTCTCCCGGTGAATTGCCAGCGCCCAGAAGTGCGGAGGGGTCCAGGTGTAAATTATCAATACCAGCAACATGGCATGAGCATGCACCTCACCGGTCATGGCTGTCCAGCCAAGCAGCGGCGGCGCAGCACCCGCCAGGCCACCGATAACAATATTCTGTGGAGTCGCCCGTTTCAGATAGAGGGTATATATGGCTGCGTAACCTACCAGACTGGCCAGAGTTAGCAGGGCTGTCAGGCGATTCACCCAGATCTCCAGTACCATATAGCCCAGTAAAGCCAGCACCAGAGCGAATGTCAGCGCCTGTCTGGGACTGACCTTACCCTTGGGTACCGGGCGATTAAAGGTTCTGGCCATTTGTGCGTCAATGCGCCTGTCCATCACATGATTAATCACTGCAGCCGATGCAGACAGTGCGCCAATACCAAATAAGCCCGCCACCAATGGCTGCCAGGGTAACCACCCAGGCTGGGACAAACACATACCTACCAATGCGGTCAGCAGTAACAGCAACACCACATTAGGTTTGGTCATCTCATAGTAATCCCGCCAACCGGCCTTTTGGAGGTTTTCACTGTGGTTAATACCGACTGTCTTATCCATATTGCCTCCTAGGTTTTTCTTAGCAGGGTGTAATTGATCATCACCATGGTTAGCAGCAAGCAGGCACCGACGGCGTTATGCGCCACTGCTACAAACACCGGCAGACTGAAAACAACATTGCTGATCCCCAGCGCAACTTGTAATCCCAATACCAGCACCAGCACCACCGCTAACTGTCGGAACAAGCTGGACGAGGCCCCTTTATACAGGCCAATAGCCAGCCAGCATAGGTAGATAAAGGTCAGCAAGGCTCCAAATCTATGCATAATGTGCATAGTCATGCGTTCATCGTAATCATGCGTACCAAATTCATAGTTATCAGTGGCTACCACCGAATAAGCACCACTGAAGTCCAGTCGTTCCAGCCAGTTGGTTTCGCAAATGGGTAACTCAGTGCAAGCCAATGCGGCATAGTTAGCCGATACCCAGCCTCCCAGGGCAATTTGCCCGATGACGATAATCAGTCCCAACATGGCAAAGCCAGCCAATTTGCGCAGGTTGGCATCGCCACCGGGAATACGGTAAGGGGTCAGTCGCAGCAACAATAAGAACAAACAGCTCAGCACCGTAAAACCACCCAGCAGATGCCCCATTACCACCAGCGGCATTAAATTCATGGTTACCGTCCACATACCCAGCAATGCCTGAAAACAGACCAGACATAACAGCACGAACGGCAGCTTCAGTGGACGATGATGGGCGCGGCGCAATAAACTCAATACGAATATGGCGAGAATGACTAAACCCAACGCACCAGCAAAATAACGGTGAATCATTTCGTTCCAGGCTTTGTGCGCTTCAACCGGTCGCTCAGGGAAAGCCTGTTCAGCAATTTGCACATGTTCGTCATGCACGGGGACATGCAAAAAACCATAGCAGCCAGGCCAGTCCGGGCAGCCCAGACCGGCATCGGTAAGACGGGTATAAGCCCCTAAAATCACTACGACGAAAGCCAGCAGCAAGGCTGCCAACACCAACTTTCTCATCAGCGCATTCCCTTATCCGATTCTGGAAAGCTTCAGCAGTTTTCGCAGATCGGCCAGTATTTCCCGGCTATGCAGCACGGCTTGTTGTTGTTCTGTTTGTAGCGGATAACGCAAAATCACATTATCCAGGGTGTCTACCAGAAAAATACCATCAGTCGGCACATCTTTAAACACTTCATTAACATCTTGGGGTGCCACTTTCAGCAGTCGCATCCCTGTTAATTTGTCCAATTGCTGCCGCGGCCGGCTATCACTGTTGTCGGTCAGAATCACCACGGGCTCAGCTCTGTCTTGCTCTCTTCCCAGCGCGACCCATACCTGATTGATGGCTATCAGCGCATTTTCGCAACTGCTGTCACAGTCTGCCGGCAGCAGATACAGCAACCGCCATTTGTGCTGGGAGTCAAGCATCGACAAGTCGAGACTGGGCTCCAGTAGTTGCCCGTTATTGGTGGAAGCCCGGTTGAACCAGCCCATTTCCAGAGCCAGTTTGGCCAACAGTACCGGCAGGATAAAAATCACAGCAACCAATATAAATGTTTTACGATGCCCTTGAATTACCATGTTTTTTCCTTTGTTTATGCAAAGCAATAAGGGTGATGATAAAGCAGGCTAAAGCCAGGCCGAACCATTGCACCGCATAGGCCAGATGTTTCTCAGCAGGCATTACCAGTGGATGCCAGTTGTTAGTAAAACCATAGGCTTGGCTGTCATTTAGTTGCACAATATAGGGCAACAGATCGCGTCCTAATTGTTTTGCCAATTGCTCAGGCGAAGGTTGCTGCACTCTCCTCGGCCAGCCCGACTCAGATACTTCCCGACTGACAGGATTATCACCCGGCATAACCACCACACCTTGCAGCGTTAACAGGGCTGTGGGCAAATCGATGTCAGGTAGCTGAGTTCGCAGTGGCGGCGCTTTTATCCAGCCAAAATTAATCAGCACGTCTCCGGCATTGGTCGTCATTGGCACGAGCACTTCATAGCCCACCTGACCTTTTAACACCCGGTTGTCCCATAAAAAGACTTTACCAATATCAAGGTGACCACTGACCTGCACCGGAAAATCCGCGACATTCCCTGGCTGTCTGTTAATATCTTGTAAAGAAAGTGGATTGTTAGCGGCACGCTGTTCAAGTTGTTGGGCACGCAGTTGTTTTTGCTCGGCCCGGGACAATTGCCAGAATCCCAATCGCAGCATAAGCAATATAGCCAGCAAGGCAATGCCAACGGTCATCCAGGGTATGGCTTTCAGACGACTGAGCATAGGAGAAGCACATTGTTATTAAAGATTCTGATAGTTTGTCTGTTGATCTTTATGGTGTTCAACCTCTTTCGCGCCATGAAAATCATGTTAAAAGGGGACAGTGGCGGTACATCAATGACCAAGTTTATTGGTCGGCGGGTTCTGACGTCAGCCATTATTATACTACTGTTGATAATTGCCGTGGCGATGGGTTGGATTACACCCAACCCCCGTCCTTACTAACGGCTCGCCTTAGTGTCAAAGTATGTAAACAAAGAAAAACAGCAATACCCACACCACATCAACAAAGTGCCAGTACCAACTTGCAGCCTGAAACGCAAACTGGTTGTCTTTATTGAAATGACCTTTAAGTACCCTGAAGAACATCACAATCAGTAAAATAGTTCCCAGCGTAACATGCAAGCCATGGAAGCCGGTCAGCATAAAGAAGGTGTTACCATACACCCCTGAAGTCAGCATCAGCCCCATCTCACGATAGGCATGCACGTACTCTTCCACTTGCAGGATCAAAAAGCCGACACCTAGCAAGATGGTCAGCCCCAGGAACAACGTCAGCTGTTTGCGTTTTCCCTCCTCCAACGCCACATGAGCGAAGTGCGCTGTTACGGAGGAAATCAGCAGAATCACGGTATTGATCAGCGGCAGTCCATACCAGCCCATGGCCTCAGTTGTCGTGCCATCAGGGGTCTTAACCAAGGGCCACATAGCTTCGAAACCCGGCCACAACACCTCGTTGGTCATGGCATTGTTTGACGAGCCTCCCAACCAGGGCACAGCAATCATACGAGCGTAAAATAATGCACCAAAGAATGCTGCGAAGAACATCACTTCAGAAAAAATAAACCAGCTCATACCCTGACGGTACGAACGCCCCAACTGGCTGGAGTGCATGCCGGTCATAGACTCTTCAATCTGATCGCGAAACCAGCCAACCAGCATAAATAGCAGCACAGCCAGGCCCGCCACCAAAATCCAACCTCCGTAGCCGTCCTTGCCCTTGGTGGATTCGATAACAAAATTGCCAGCCCCGACGGCAATGAGAAACAATGCTACAGCCCCGACAAAGGGCCATGGGCTTTGGGCCGGTACATAATATTTTTCGTATTGTTGTTCTGACATGTCGCTCTCCATTTAGCCGCGGTTCATTGCCACAGTCGACGCGGTTTCAGTCACATCGTAAAAAGTGTAGGACAGAGTAAATATCTCAATATCTTCCGGCAGTTGTGGATCCACATAAAACTGCATAGGCATTAACGCCTCTTCACCTGCTGGCAGAGGCTGCTGATTAAAACAAAAACATTCTGTCTTATTCAGGTACAACGCTGCCGTACCTGGGGAGACGGAAGGGATGGCCTGGCCAACGATATCTTTACCGGTTGGGTTACGCACATAAAACTCGACGGTTTTAAGTTCCCCCGGATGAACCTGAACCTGCCTGCTTCTGGCTTTAAATTCCCATGGCATGCCGGTATTGGTGCGGGTAATAAATTCCACCGTAATAGTGCGGCTGGTATCAATGTCCTGCACCTGATAGGTCGCCGCATAGGGGTTGGTTTTGCCATTGATGCCCGTCACGTCGCAGAACACGTCATACAAGGGCACCAGCGCAAAACCAAAGCCAAACATGCCCAGCACCACGGCCACTAACTTGATCACCAGCTTGCCATTATTCGGGGCGGGCGTATTCATGGCTTACTTCACCACCGGAGGTGTTTCAAAGGTATGGTATGGCGCAGGTGAAGGGATTTCCCATTCCAGTCCTTCCGCGCCTTCCCAAACCTGATCTGTGGCCGCTTCCCCTTGCTTGCGGCAGGCTTTAATCAACAAGGCCAGGAATATAAGCTGCGACAGACCAAAGGCAAAGCCACCAATGCTGACCCATTTATTAAAGTCAGCAAACTGCAGCGAATAATCAGGGATACGCCTGGGCATCCCGGCCAGTCCAACAAAGTGCATAGGGAAGAACAGCACATTGACAGAGATCAGCGAACACCAGAAGTGCCATTTGGCCAACGTCAGGTCGTACATCTTACCGCACCATTTGGGTAGCCAGTAATACACCGCCGCCATAATGGAGAACACTGCCCCGGTCACTAAAACATAGTGGAAATGTGCTACCACAAAGTAAGTATCATGGTACTGGAAGTCCACAGGTGTAATCGCCAGCATCAATCCGGAAAAGCCCCCTATAGTGAACAGCACGATAAAGGCCAGGGCAAACAGCATGGGAATTTCAAAACTGATGGCTCCACGCCACATCGTCGCCACCCAGTTAAAGACCTTCACGCCGGTAGGCACGGAAATCAGCATAGTGGCAAACATAAAGAACAGCTCTGCTGCCACCGGCATACCCGTAGTAAACATATGGTGGGCCCACACAATGAAGGATAACAATGCGATGGAAGCCGTGGCGTACACCATAGATGCATAACCAAACAATGGCTTACGTGAAAAGGTTGGCACAATCTGCGAGATAATGCCGAACGCCGGCAGAATCATAATGTAGACTTCCGGGTGCCCGAAGAACCAGAAAATATGCTGGAACAACACCGGGTCACCACCACCGGCGGCATTAAAGAAGCTGGTGCCAAAGAATTTATCTGTCAGCACCATAGTCACCGCCCCGGCTAACACCGGCATAACCGCAATCAGCAGAAAGGCAGTGATCAACCAGGTCCATACAAACAGCGGCATCTTCATCCAGGTCATGCCTGGTGCGCGCATATTAAAAATGGTCACAATAACGTTGATGGCACCCATAATGGAGGATGCCCCCATAATATGCACAGAAAACACAAATAAAGCCGTGCTGTCATTGCTGTAGGTGGTAGACAACGGCGCATAAAAGGTCCAGCCAAAATTCGGGCCACCACCTTCCAGAAACAGCGAAGAGAGCAGGATCAAAAACGCAAAAGGCAGGATCCAGAAACTCCAGTTATTCATCCTCGGTAGGGCCATGTCCGGCGCGCCAATCATCAGTGGCACCATCCAGTTGGCTAAACCGGTAAAGGCCGGCATTACCGCACCAAAAACCATAATCAGCCCATGTACTGTGGTCATCTGATTGAAAAAGTTGGGATCCACTAGCTGCAGGCCGGGCTGGAACAACTCAGCGCGGATCACCATCGCCATGGCCCCGCCAATCAGGAACATAATAAAGGCAAACCACAAATACAGGGTGCCGATATCTTTGTGGTTGGTGGTGTACAACCAACGCTTAATACCGGATGGCTTATGGTCATGATGCTCGTCGTGGTGCAGGTGCTCTGCTGCGGTACTCATCATAATTCTCCTATTTGCCTGTCTGGACGGCGTTGACATCTTTGGCCTGTACCGTTTCACCCGTGTTGTTACCCCAGGCATTACGTTCATATGTAATCACAGCGGCCAGTTCTTTCAGGCTCAATTGTTTGCCAAAAGCCTGCATGGCAGTACCGGAAACGCCGTTGACCACCACATCGATATGCTTGCGCACATCGCCAGTGGCGATGGCACTACCTTTCAAACCAGGAAACACGCCTGGCAGACCTTCACCGTTTGGCATATGGCAGGCAGCACAGGTACTTTGGTAAACCTTACTTCCCAAATCCATCAATTCGGTCATGTCCATATTCATGGCCAGAAGCTTTTGCTCTTCCTCTTTGGCTTTGCGCTGAATCGCTTCCTGCTCGGCAATCCAGGCATCGTATTCAGCCGGTGTCTTGGCGATTACCACCACAGGCATAAAGCCATGGTCCTTACCACAGAGTTCTGCACACTGCCCCCGGTAAATGCCAGGCTCATTAACACGGGCCCAGGCTTCGTTAATAAAGCCAGGGTTCGCATCTTTTTTCACGGCAAAATCCGGTACCCACCAGGAGTGAATCACATCATCAGAGGTCACCAGGAAGCGGACTTTCTTATCTGTGGGGATGACCAGCGGACGATCCACTTCCAGTAAGTAGTTTTCGCCTTTGCTGAATTTGTTGTGAATCTGCTCCTGTTGAGTAGCCAACACCGAGTAATACTCCACCTCGTTTTCCATATACTTGTAGTGCCATTTCCATTGAGATCCCGTGACCAACACAGTCACATCCGCTTTGCTGGTGTCTTCCATGGCAATCAAAGTACTGGCAGCAGGAATTGCCATGCCAATAAGAATGAGAAACGGCACTACCGTCCAGGCCACCTCCACTTTGACACTTTCATGGAAATTGGCTGGTTTTACCCCTCTGGATTTACGATGGAAGATCATCGCAAAAAACATCGCGCCGAAGACCAGTATGCCAATCACCACGCAAATGTAGAAAATGGTCATGTGCAGATCATAAACCTGCGCACTGATGTCTGTTACCCCCTTGCGCAAGTTCAACTGGGAAGGCTGCGCCATGGCAGCAGCGCTCAGCAGGGTTGCGAATAATGCGGTCAACACACTTCTGGCCACGTGACGTCTCCTATGTCAGAACTGAAAGACTCCGGTGTCAGAAACCCGGAAAATCGAAAGTACCGTTGGACACAAAATGACACTTTCTTGTTATATTTTTGTTAAATGCAGTACAAGAATTACTCAACTGTACGGGGCGCGTCCAGCGATTTCTGAGAGGATAACAATCAAGCGCTCAAATTTTAACCAGAAGTGAGCAGGAATCACGAATTTTCGCTAAGCTGCTAATTTATTGATTGTTTTATTGTGCAGGGAAAGTTGCCCATTAGGAGCGGCTGTTAAATGGGGGCCTGTGGTTCAGGCAGAAGCGCCTGTAGAGCAGGCTCTGGATATCGCCGATGAGTACTCCTGCTACATCGGCATACGACCACCAGGGACGGTGGAAGTGCATAAAATGCACAACTCCAAGAATGGAGGAGGTAGAGCGCATCAGGAGACCGAGCCGGGGAGCAAGTTTTCGGCCCATCCATCCCTGGATATCGCCGATGAGTGCTCCTGCTACATCGGCATACCATCCGTCCCTGGATATAATTGTTAGGTGATTACATCCAATCGCTGTTACGGATAATCCCGACCGCGATACCTTCAATCGAAAAAGGCTGGGTGGCTAAGTCTACTTTAATCGGCGCGAATTCTTCGTTTTCCGCATGTAAAAGAATTTCGCTTCGACCACGCCGCTCAATACGCTTGACGGTGACGTCATCATCGACTCTGGCCACCACCACCTGACCGTTATGCACGTCCAGGGTACGATGCACTGCCAGCAGGTCACCGTCCATAATGCCGATATCCTTCATGCTCATCCCATTCACTCTGAGCAAAAAATCCGCTTTGGGTTTAAACAAATCCGGGTCTACTTTGTAGTGAGTTTCGATGTGCTGTTGTGCCAGTATAGGTTCACCGGCAGCAACTCTGCCGATGAGTGGCAGGCCTTCCTCCTCAACCTGTCCGTCCATTGGAATGTTGAGCTTTATGCCTCTGGACGTGCCCGGTAAAATGTCTATCACCCCTTTACGGGACAGAGCTTTAAGGTGTTCCTCGGCGGCATTGGCGGAACGAAACCCCAACTGCTTGGCAATTTCTGCGCGGGTAGGCGGCATACCTGTATGAGCCATAGTATCTTTAATCAGTTGCAGAACTTCTTCCTGCCGGGGGGTAAGTGGACGCATAAGCCTGTTTTTCCATACAGTTTTACTGTGAGTATATCCAGTTATACCAAGATAGCAACTCTTGTTGTTTATTCTGTCTGAAATGCTAGGGGCTGATGCTGCACAAGGACATTAAACCAAGAAGATGCTATGCTTCGCGCACTTTTACAGGAGGTCCATTGGCGATGTTCTGGTTGCACAAGCTGCTACTAAACCTGATTAAATACCCAACCCGTTTGCTGGTCAAAACCAAAAGCATTCCTGCCGATATTCATCAGGAACTGGGCATTGATCAACACAAACCCATAATCTATTTGTTGCACACCCACTCTGCCACCGACCTGATTGCATTGCAGAAAGCAACAGAGCAATTGGGTTTACCGGATCCCCTGCGCCCCTTGCAGTTAAACGGCCAGGTGCTGCAGGCAAACCTGAGTCTGGAAGAACCGCAGGGGTTAATAAGCCGTCGTATTCATGCAACGGATATAGCGAACAGCTTTCAACATATTTTGCAGTTGCAGCGGCAGACGCCGGATATAGATATGCAAATAGTGCCGACGGCGATTTTCTGGGGCCGGGCTCCGGGCAAATCCAAACCGGGTTGGTCTGACTTGTTGGCTGACCGCGCCTCGCCAAGTTGGTTACGAAAGTTTTTTATTGTGCTGTTTTTAGGTCGCGACAACTTTGTCTATTTCAGCCGCGCCGTTTCCTCCAGACGCATGCTCGAAGAAAATGGCAGTGATGAACGCATTGCACATAAGTTAATCAGGGTCGCCAGGACACATTTTTATCGCCGCATACAAGCGATGACCGGGCCGCGCAGCATTGATCGTTTGCAACTGCAGAATGCCATTCTTGGCGCCAGAGCGGTTAAAGATGCCATCACTGAAGAACAACAGGATAAAAGGCTAAGTGCCGAACAAGCCAGACAACGGGCTGAGGGCTATTTAAAAGAGATTGCCGCTGATTATCGGGAAGGCACCATTCGCCTGGCAGACAGATTACTGACCCGGGTATGGAACAAGATTTATAACGGTATAGAGGTGCACAATGCGGCACGCATCCGTGAGTTGGCGCAAAACGGACATGAAATCATCTATGTCCCCTGCCATCGCAGTCATATGGATTATCTGCTTTTGACTTATGTTATCTACCATGAGGGACTGGCCACGCCACATATTGCTGCAGGTATCAATTTGAATTTCTGGCCAGTGGGCGGAATTTTCCGCCGCGGTGGCGCATTTTTCCTGCGTCGTAGCTTTGCCGGTAACAAACTTTATACCGCAGTCTTCAAAGAGTACCTGGAGTTTCTGTTTAATCGCGGTTTTCCGGTTAAGTACTATCCCGAAGGGGGGCGCAGTCGAACCGGTCGGTTGTTACCACCAAAAACCGGCATGCTGGCGATGACATTACAAGCCATGTTAAAGGGTGTAAAACGTCCAGTGAGTTTGGTACCGGTCTATCTTGGCTACGAGAACGTAATGGAATTAGGTAGCTATCTGAAAGAGCTAAAAGGCAGCAGTAAACAGAAAGAATCATTCTGGCAGGTATTTTCCGCCATTAAGAAATTAAAGAATTATGGTCATGGTTTTCTGAGTTTTGGTGAACCGATTCAGCTTAACAGTTATCTCGACAGCCGGGTGCCAAACTGGCGTGACGATGCATTATCTGTGGAACGCAAACCGAGCTGGCTCACCCCCACCGTCAACCATCTGGCCAATCAAGTGATGTGCCGTATTAATCAGACTGCCGCCATTAACGGCATGGCCTTGTGCTCCTTAGTACTGTTAGCAGCAGAAAATCATGCAATGGAAGAAGATGATCTGGCTGGCAGTCTTAATCAGTTGCTGACCCTGCTCCGTGCGGCGCCCTATAGCCAGTTAAGCAGTATTCCTGATGTTGATGGTCATACGCTACTGAAACAAACCATGGCTCTGAATAAGTTCAGTATCCGCGATGATGCATTTGGCCGGGTAGTGTCACTGAATGAACATAGTGCCATTACTCAAACTTACTATCGCAACAATATTTTGCACCTGCTGGCATTACCCAGCCTGATTGCCGCCGCAGTAATGACAGGGCCGCCAAAGTCGGCAGTGATAGATTACATCAAGGCAATCTATCCTTTGTTAAAGCGTGAACTGTTTATGCATTTCACCTTAACCGAGGCGACAACCTATTGTCAGCAGTTAGTGCAGCAGATGCTGGAACTTGGCTTGATTAAAGAGCTGGACGGCAAATTGCTTGCCCCACCTCGCACAGATGCGGACTACCGGACTTTGCAAGTACTCAGCGAGACCATCCAGCAAACCTTACAACGTTACGCCATCGTACTGACATTGCTGGAAAAGGAGCAATCAATCCCTCGCGCGACCTTGGAGAAACAGAGCCGCGAATTGGCAGAACATCTGAGTGCGGTAAATGGCATCAATGCGCCAGAGTTCTACGATAAGAACGTCTTTTCAAGCTTTGTGAATGCACTCAAAGACAACGGCCTGGTAGCAGCAGACGAAGACGGGGCGTTACAGCAGTCTGCTCAAAGTGCCGCCTTAAAAGAAATGGTGCTGTCTCTGGTCAGTTCCGGGATCGTGCAGAAATTGCACCAGTTACACCATCCGCACAGCTAGATCGAGTATCAATCCCAGTGTAATGGCCAACCCCACATAATGATTGTTGAGGAAGGCCTTGAAGCAAGGTTCCCGTTCCCGTCCGGCAATCAGCCACTGCTGATAGCCGGACAGCAATACCGCTATAGTCCAGCCGACAAAGTATAGCGCCCCAAAGGCCAGGTAGAAGCCAAGCCAGGCCAGAATGCCGAGAAACATCAGTTGTAAACAGCCTATGATCAATTTGTCAAATCGCCCAAACAGGATAGCGGTGGACTTAACACCAATTCTAAGATCATCGTCCCTGTCCACCATCGCGTACATAGTGTCGTAGGCCACCGTCCATAGGATATTGGCAGTAAACAGCCACCAGCTCCACCAGGGTAAAAAACTCAGGCTGGCCATACATGCCATGGGAATCGCCCAACTGAACGCAGCACCAAGCACGAATTGCGGCAAATGTGTGTAACGCTTCATAAAAGGGTAGCACGCCGCCAGCGCCAGGGCGCCAAAGGACAGCAAAATAGTCTGCCAGTTTAAAAACAGCACCAGACCAAAGGACATCAGTACCAGCAGGGCGAAAAAGCCCAGCGCTTGTCGCTCTGTGATTTCACCGCTAACCAAAGGGCGCGACGCAGTGCGCTTCACTTCACCATCCACATGGCGGTCGGCATAGTCATTGATGACACAGCCGGCCGAGCGCATCAGAAACACCCCCAGGCTAAATATGACAATCAACTGCCAATCCGGCATGCCGTCAGCCGCCATCCATAGCGCCCACCATGTTGGCCAAAGCAGCAAATATGTGCCGATGGGCTTATCCATTCGCGCCAGACGCGCGAATGCAGCCAGCTTGGCGCGGCTATACATACGTAGCTCCAAATTGCTTGTAGGCCGGGCAACCCGGCAGAAATATCTCAGCCACCATCATATGCCAGTGCTTGTAACTAAAACGAGAACGGCGCCCCCACAAATCATGACTGCAACGCAGCCCCAACCTGGTCATCAGCTCATGTTCGGTACCCAGTCTGGTCAGCTCAAAGGGTTCTCGCAGGCAATCACTGTTGTTAAACAATACCTTACCCAGTGATTGCTCCCCCAGTGCGGCCAGTTCCCGCATGCCTTCCTGCACCAAAGACTCAGGTAACAGCGAGCGGGCAAAAACCCAGGGATGCTCTTCTCCCCACAGCAACACTTCCCTGACCTGACAGGGTTGGTTTTGCATAGGCGCTTTCTCATTGTCCAGCAAGGGCAAAAGCTGCTGACCAAGAAGCTGGACACGAAAGTGTCTGCAATGGGACTGCAAGCGTTCGGTCAGGGAACTGGTATCCAACAGCCAGTTCTTCAGATGGAAATCCGGTATGCCAATAAACTCCGGACTGTGCCAGGTGACGGCAGGGGAAAAGGGAAAGTCTAAAGATAAATTCAAGGTGGTTTGTGACTCAGACGATATAGTGGTCATAATACCCGTGGTGCCGCATAGCAGCAAATCAGGTGGGCGGAAAAATACCTGTGCGGAACTGTCCGTCTGTATGATTTTGTTGATAAAATACCCATAGTGAATAGAAACCCGGAACTTATACCTTATGTTCAACAGACAGATAGTCGTACTGGTTTTGCTACCCCTGATGCTGATTTCACCCCGGGCGATGGCAGCCTACGCCTATTTTGGTCTGGAACCCGATATTGTCACTAACTATGTCAGCACCAGCAGCCGCAACCTGGGGTATGTGAGGGTCACGGTGGAACTGATGCTTGAAGACGCTTCTTTTCTTGAAGCAGCTGAACATCACTCACCGCTGCTCAGGGCCACGACTATTGATATTTTTGGCCGTCAGCCGGAAGAAAAAGTTAAATCTCTTACTGGTCGCGAAGAAATTCGCAGGGATTGCCTGCAAAAGCTGCGGCAATTGATGAAACAGGAAACCGGCTCAGAGATGATCAAGGATGTGATATTTACTAAGTACCTTTATCAAGGCTGAGCTCAGCGTCCCAGCCTGGTGTAGATCAGAGCAAGTAAGCAGCCACTTACCAGGCCTACCGTATGTGCGGTATTTGCCACACTGACCCAAAGTAAATCGGCATAACCTAAAATCAGCCAGAACAGAATAAACCCTACCAGAGGTTTAGAAAGATGTAATCCCCACTGCGGGCGCAGCCAACCACACCACCAGACAAACCCCATCACGCCATAGACCACGCCAGACAGGCCGCCAAAATTAGGCCCGGTATGCAGGTACTGTGTGTAGTTGGATAGCAAGGCCGTAACCACAAACACCAGTAACAGATTCAGGGTGCCGAACTTCTGTTCTATCTGGCTGGCGAGAATTGCCCACCACAATAGGTTAAATACTATGTGCAGCGCCGAGAAGTGCAGAAATGCAGGCCCCAGCAGTCGCCACCACTGCTGGGTTTCCACCAGCAATGCCGGGGGCTGAAAAGACAACATGTGCTGTAACTGGCTGAACCACCCCATCAGGCTACCCAAATACACTAAGGTACAAGCAACCAGTACCAACAACGTAAAGGGGCTACGCATCAGAATTTGCAATTGTGGCGACATATCCTGCTGGCTACGCTGCATGTTTACCACCTGCCCTTGCTGCCAGGCAGCCTGCTGATATTTGGCCTGACGTGGATCGCGAAGGAAATCCTGGGTGATAAGTCGGGCTTCTTCCCAGCGCTTATCGTCTTTTAGCAGAACGGCGTGAGGATGCTCACCTTCCAACAATTGGTAGCTTACTATGATTCCTTGCTGATTCAGGTAGTTAGCCAGCAAGTGTGCTGGCGCTTCCTGGCTGAATGCCACTAACTGCAAATGTCAGTCTCCGCTCACAAAAGGCCAGTTCTGACGCCAGCCTTCAAATCCGCCGTCCAGACTGTACACTTCATTGAACCCCTGCTGGACCAGAAACTGGGCTGCCTGTTGGCTGCTGATGCCATGATAGCAACAAACAATCAACGCACGGTCTTTGGCGGTCGTCTGCATAAAGCCATTGAGAGACTCATTGGACAAATGCATTGCGCCCTGAATATGGGCTGCATTAAAGGACTGGATATCACGAATATCCACTAATGTGGCTTGATCCCCGGCCAGCATTTTGCTGGCCGCATCTGCCTGAATGTGTAAAAACTGCGCCATTCCCGTTACCAACTCAACACGACTTTACCAGACTGCCCCGACGCCATCGCATCAAAACCCTGCTGGAAATCATCAACGGCGAATCTATGGGTAATAATGGGGCTGAGATCCAAACCACTTTGGATCAGGCTGGCCATCTTATACCAGGTTTCAAACATTTCCCGTCCGTAGATACCTTTAATAATCAGCCCTTTGAAAATCACCTGATTCCAGTCAATGGCGGTCTCACCGGAAGGAATACCTAACATGGCAATTTTACCGCCGTGATTCATCTTGGCCAGCATATCCCTAAACGCTGCAGGTACGCCGGACATTTCCAGACCAACATCGAACCCCTCAGTCATGCCCAGTTCTTTCATAACATCGGCAAGGTTCTCCTTACCCACATTCACTGCCCGGGTAGCCCCCATTTTTCTGGCCAGTTCCAGACGATAGTCATTTAAATCGGTGATCACTACATGGCGGGCCCCAACATGACGGGCGACAGCGGCAGCCATAATGCCAATAGGGCCGGCACCAGTAATCAATACATCTTCACCCACCAAATCAAAAGATAACGCGGTATGCACGGCATTACCGAATGGGTCGAAAATGGAAGCCAGTTCATCGGAAATATTGTCTGGAATTTTGAAGGCATTAAAGGCAGGAATGACCAGATACTCGGCAAACGCCCCGGCTCGATTAACCCCAACACCCGTGGTGTTGCGGCACAGATGACGGCGTCCGGCCCGACAATTACGGCAATATCCGCAGGTAATATGGCCTTCACCAGATACCCTGTCACCAACTTTAAAACCAGCCACTTCCTGCCCCATGTCGACGACTTCACCGACATATTCATGCCCTACCACCATGGGCACAGGAATGGTTTTTTGTGACCATTCGTCCCAATGATAAATATGCATATCAGTGCCACAAATGGCGGTCTTGCGAATCTTAATCAGCAGGTCGTTATGACCCACTTCCGGCTTATCTGTCTCGGTCAGCCAAATGCCTGGTTTGGCATGCAGTTTTGACAGGGATTTCATGCTATCACTCCCAATTCTTTACCCACAGCAATAAAGGCGTCTATGGCACAATCCAACTGTTCGCGAGTATGCGCGGCGGACATTTGGGTACGGATTCTGGCTTGCCCCTGAGGTACCACGGGGAATGAGAAGCCCACCACATAAATACCACGTTCAAGCATTTTTTCCGCCATTTGTGCGGCCAGCTTGGCATCGCCCAACATCACCGGAATAATGGCATGGTCTGCGCCTGCTAATGTGAAACCGGCCTCTGTCATGCGCTGACGGAAATACTGACTGTTTTCGCGCAGACGATGGCGTAACTCGCCGCCCTCGGCCAACATATCCAACACCCGGATAGACGCCGATACAATAGCTGGCGCAAGAGAATTTGAAAAAAGATATGGACGTGAACGCTGCCGCAACCAGTCAATCACTTCCTTCTTGCCAGAAGTGAAACCACCTGAAGCACCACCAAGGGCCTTACCCAAGGTACCGGTAATAATATCTACCCGCCCCATTACATCACAATGTTCATGGCTACCACGCCCCTGCTCACCGACAAATCCCACCGCGTGAGAGTCATCCACCATCACCAGGGCATCGTATTTATCAGCCAAATCACAGACCGCTTTCAGGTTGGCAATCACCCCATCCATGGAAAACACGCCATCAGTGGCGATCAGTTTGAACCTGACCCCATCTGCCTGTGCCTGTTGCAGTTGCGTCTCCAGCTCCTGCATATCGTTATTGGCATAGCGGTAACGTTTAGCTTTACAAAGGCGGACACCGTCAATGATGCTGGCATGGTTTAAAGCATCTGAGATAATGGCGTCTTCCGGCCCCAGCAAGGTTTCGAATAAACCGGCATTGGCGTCAAAACAGGAAGAATACAGAATGGTATCTTCCATTTGCAGGAACTCGCTGAGTTTGTTTTCCAGCTGTTTGTGGATGTCCTGAGTGCCACAAATAAACCTTACTGACGCCATACCAAATCCATGGCTGTCCAGTCCTTGCTTGGCAGCTTCAATTAATTCAGGGTGGTTGGCCAGGCCTAAATAGTTGTTGGCACAAAAGTTCAGTACTTGCTCGCCGCTGCTAACCCGGATGTCTGCCTGCTGCTGAGAGGTGATGACTCTTTCTGCCTTATACAGGCCCTGCTCCCGCACGTCTGCCAGTTGTTGTTGCAGGTGCGCAGTAAAACCACTATTCATTGTTTTGCTCCATTAGGACTGTGCCAAAGGCTTATTGTAAAAGACTAGTCAGGTGCAGGTATATAGATGCGATGGAATTGCCCGGTCAGACCATTGCAGAGGTCAAACGAGCGCTGGTGATACTTTATAGGTTCGGAATCTGGGCAGCATGCCCCAGGCCTTGCCAGATACCGTCCTTGACTTTGCTCGAAAGAATACTGAATAAGTCAGACTCCATAATAGGCCGGGAGATGTAATATCCCTGGCCGATTTCGCAGTCCAGCTCATTCAGGCAGCGAAGCTGATCTTTATTTTCCACCCCTTCTGCCACAACACGCATGCCCAGGTTATGCACCATGGCAATGGTGGACGATACGATTTGATAATCAGCATGATTTTCCAACATACCCGCAACAAAACTACGATCGATCTTTATCACCTCAACCGGCATCTTTTTCAGATAACTCAATGAGGAGTAACCTGTTCCGAAATCATCAATGGAGAAACTAAATCCCATCTCCCGCAACTGGTGCATAATGCCAAGGCAATGGTCGATATCCATCACCAGTGTGCGCTCGGTCAGTTCCAACTCAACCCACTGTGCGTAAGGACCAAACTCTGCCAGAAGTTCTTGTAAATAAGGACCTAACCGACTGTCTAACATTTGTTCAGCAGACAGGTTCACTGCTATTTTGCATCCCATTAAACCCATTGCTCTTAAGCGCTGCAGAATTTCAAAGGCTTTTCTTAACCCCCAATAGCCAATTCTTAACATGCTTTCGGTATTTTCCAGTAAGGGGATAAACTCGTCGGGTGGCACAAAACCTTTCTGTGGATGGATCCAGCGCAACAAAGCTTCAAAGCCAACCAGTCGGCCAGTGAGAATCTCTATCTGTGGCTGCAACGCAAAGCTGAGTTCGTCGTAATTCAGGGCTTCCCGAACCTCTTCTTCCAGTTGTGTTCGACGCGTCAAAGCCCGGTACATTTGCTCATTATAAAGGCAGGGACGATTGCCACCCTGATCTTTTGCGTGATACATGGCCATGTCTGCCTGGCGAATTAACTCTTCAGGCTCTGCTGTGGGTTCCATGGTGACCGAAATGCCAATGCTCACCGAGACATGAAAGCTCAGATTTTGCACCTGCACAGGCTGGCAGAAACGACGCTGAATAGCCTCTGCCACTTTTAATATTTGCCGCTCATCCTTGCGCGGAGCTAAAACCAGTACAAACTCATCTCCGCCAAAACGGCAAATAAAATCCTCTTTCTCGATACATAAGTAGAGTTCCTTGGTAACGGTCACGAGAAAATCATCACCCAAAGAATGACCATGACTATCATTGATTTTGCGGAAATTATCGAAATCAAGGAACAACACCGACAGGATGCCGTGCTTATCAACTAGCGTTGGTAAGATGTCACCCAGATAAAAACTGAGTTTATTGCGATTGGGCAGACCGGTCAGTTTGTCGAACATGGCGATGTTCTCCAGCTCCCGGGTATAGGCTTCTACCTGACCATCCAATCGTTCCAATTCTTCGCCAAGAGACGTGGCTGAATCCTGCAGTATTTCCAGTTCATCACGGAACAACGTTGTGGCCTGACTTTGCCGCTCGTGAAAGTCCTGATAACGTTTTTGTGCTAATAACGGCAAGCTTCCGGCTAACGATACCAAACGTCGGCGAAAACGCCGCGTCAACCAGAAAAACAAGCCCAGCAGTAACAAAAATACGCTGACTGCGATCCAAAGTACCCGCTGTTGATAGGCTTTATGTGCACGACTAAACTCAGTGATATCGTGCATCAACAGCAAATAAGCGCTCTGCTGCTCCTGTTGCAAAGGTAACAGGTTGAGCAGCAACATACTGTCCTCCAGTTCCAGTCGGGCGCCATTCTCGAGCATATCTTTTAGGTACAAATTTTCCGGCATCTGACTGAGAACATACTGCAATTTATGCTTCTTACTAATAGCCAGGGGTTCTTGCAGCCTGAGGTCACTGAACAAACTTCCACGCTGGTGATTTGCGGTGTCTTTAAAAAGTGCCAGATCGGCGCCAGTTGCCTGGTTCAGGTAGGCCAGGGTTTCCAATAAAGAGCTGCTTGAAGACAGAATGGCCCAGGACTGCTGGCCAAGTAGAATAGGCACACTGACATACAGTTCACAAATGCGATCACAGCGGATATTGGCCACCGACATTTGTTGATCAGCCACCTTTTGCTTATCTCTGAGAATATGTGCCGGCGCTTTTGAGGTGGTGCCGTAAAGTAACTCACCATCTTGTTTGAACAACCACAAATCGCCAACCTGCCAATTCATTTGCAGATGCTCAATTTCCTCTTCCACCAGTTGGGCGACCTGCTCTTTGCTTTGCCCATCCAGACTGCGAAACCGGACTAAAGACTCAAGCCTGGTCTCCATGCGATTTAACAGCATATCTGTCAACAGCTTATACTGCTGGGCGTCCTTGTTGAGCAGAAACTCCTGTTGTTTGGCAAAATCTTCATCCAGTTTATCCAGCCAGGTGTAAGTGAGAAGCACGCTGCCCAGCAGCAAACCGGCAATGAGCAGGCCAAGGATTTTCCACGGCAGGCTGATAAATACCTGCATATCAGAACCAATACATCAGTTGCACCGCCCACAAATTCCAATATTCACTGCGGTTAATAGCGGTGTTGGGCACAACAGCAGGAGACAGCCGCCCTGTTCCTTTGACCCGATGCACTTCAGCCTGAAGGGCAAAATTTTCAGATAGTAAATACGTCATTCCGAGGGTCAAACTATCGGAGTAGCCGAAATACCTCGGGATTCGTCCTTCACTGTATTGCTCCAGCCAGGCGCCACTTCTATCATCCTTATTCATGTCAGCCATGTCTATGCGGCCCAGCAATGTAAGTGCGTCACTGGCGAACCACCGACCTTGCAAATAAATGCCTTGAGAGTAAGTGTTTAAGTAATAGCCAGGAAACAGGATATTGTCGTAGGTAAGTTGTTCCTGAACGGCTTCCATTGACAGATCCCAATGCTCCGCACTGTATTTATAACTGGCAATCCAGCGTCTGGTACCGGCATCGCCATCGACAAAAAAGTCCGCATTGCCACTTTTATACCTGAAGTCGGAACTGACCATGGCAATACCAAACTGGCTATAGCTGTCTTTGGGCTGAAAATAAAAGCTCGCCTGATGGTCGAACACTTGCTCAAGCTCTCCGGTGGCAAATTCGCCCAGCAAGGTTCTGGTCAATGCCTTTTCAATGGGGGTAGTTCCATAACTCCAATTCAGCTCCCAATTTCCCCAACGACTATCGCCCTGTGCCAGGGCGGCAAGACCATCATTGCCTTTAGCAAAGTCTCTGAAAGCATCATAGTAGAGTGACTGGGGCAAAACTATTGAAGGACGCGTGTGAGGAATATCCCGGGTTGATGAATACAGCCAGTGATAATTTTTAAATCTGCCTAAATTGAGCCTGAGCTCCCAGTTATCACTGGTGTATACACTCCAGTCCAGAAACAGGTAATCAAGGCGTAAACCCTCAGGATAACGATTGCCGCCATTCAGATAGACAACCTGAGAAGCTAGTCGCAGGCTGGGATTAATCTGATAGGAGAGATTTATCCCTGCTTCGGTAAGTCGGTAGGAAATATCCCCATCATCATTAACAAAGTTACTCTTACTTGCCTGCATTAAGCCCTGCGATAAAAAGCCATGCCAGACTATGTCCTCTTCTGCCCAACAATCAGATGCAACAGCGCTCAAGCCCAACCAACAGCTCAACAGTAACCCAATATTGTTATGTTTATTCATTACTGTCGTCCTCACTGATAGTGATAAGTAACACCCCGAAGTCTTGAATATCCATACCTTTGCCAATGTAGCCTATGGCACCTGGGGTTTGTGCAATGACCTGAAGCATTTGCTGCTGGTCATAAACCTCAACAGGACGTTCACTCAAACCCGAATACACTAATTTATTCCACAGCCGTTCCAACTGATAAGGAAACATATTCAATTGAGATTTACAGAAGTGCTGGTGAAGCGGGTTTTGATTGGGTAATACGAAAACTTTGATCAGCGTGCCGTTTGGCCACTGACGTTGACGCATGGTAAAAATGCGCCGAAGTTGCGCCGGTGACAGATGTAAAACCTGGCTGTCCGCGTTGACAATAACCTCGGCATCACTGGCGGATACAGCGGCAGACAAGCTGAGCAACAACAGGCCAATCATCAGTTTCAAGTATTTGCTGGTTTTCACTTCCCTGCCTTATGTGCCTTTGCCACGCTGTTTACATTTCAAGCATAGCGCAACTCTCCCAATTCAAAAGTATTTATCACCTGAAATCAAACTGTTACTTTGTTTTTTTAACTCGGACTTAAATGGCATGTAGTTAAATGTTGGCGAGCACTTCAAGGTAAAGGTGGTAGTTTTGCGCGCTCATAATCTGCGGTGAGAACTGATGTTGCATTTTTTCTCTCGCTTTGGCGCCCATTTGTCTTCTCAAGTGCGTTGTTTCCAGCAGCTGTTCTATGGCACTTTGAAGTTGTCCAAGTTGGCCGGGTTCAACCAACAGTCCGGTTTTCTGATCCTCAATAACTTCTGAAATGCCTCCAACCCGGGAAGCAATAACCGCAATGCCACAAGCAGCTGCTTGCAGTAAAGCTACGCCCAACCCCTCAGCAAAGGCGGGATGAACAACCAAATCAATATTCGGCATAATCCGCGCAACATCCTTTCTGAACCCCATTAAATGCACTACATCCTGCATACCTAAATCTTGGATTAACACCCGGAGTTTCTGTTCATTGGGCCCCTGACCGAAGAGCAACAGGCGGATGTTAGGGTGTCGCTGCCAAAGGTTGGCAATCGCTTGAATCAGCAGTGATTGCCCTTTCCTGTCAATTAGTTGGGCAAAACAGCCGATAACCAATTCTTTGCCGCTCAATTTGAACGTGTCCAGAAACCAGGCTTTGTCCTGCACTGGCTGATATTCAGCTAAGTCAACCGCACTGTGAATACGGTGCAGATGACAGGCCGGTACACCCTCGTCAATCAGTACCCGACGAATTCCGTCAGAGATACAAATAACCTTATTGCAACTGCGGTACTTCAATCTGGCCAACCACGCAGGCTCTTTGTTATCTACCCTTCGGGAACAGACGACAGGTACCCCCGCCAGTCTGGTAGTCAGTAATCCCCAGGTATCTGCACCGCGACGACTATGCAGGTGCACCAGATCAGGCTTTTCCCGACCAATAATGCTAAACAGCTGGTACAGAATGCGCAGATCCCATTCTCCGCCATACTGGATGGGGACGACTCGAGCATAGGGCTGGGCGGTATCAGCAATTGCACTCTGCGCGGCACAAACCAAGACATTCTCTACCTGGAACTCGAGCAAGCCCCGCATTAAATACACGACCTGTTTGGCGCCACCATAGAGATGTCGCCCCAGTTCAAGATGCAGAACTTTCATTTAGCAATTCCTCGATGGCCACAGAAACTCTATGAGGTGTCAGCTCATGCATACAATCAAATCTTCCATCACAAACCGGATGTCGCCGGCAAGGAGAACAAGACCTGTTGTCATACAATATCCTGGCATTGTCCTGGTAGGTTTGAAGATAAGGACGGGTCGAACCAAACAGCGCCACCAGCGGAACCCCATGAGCAACCGCCATATGCGTCAGGCCGGTATCGACGCCAACCAACAAACGGCAGGTACGGATCAGTTCACTGCTTTGCAATAGATTGGTATGGCCACATAAATGGTAAGTATTTGCTTGCTGACGGGTTAACTGCTCAGCCAAGTCACGATCTCCGGGTCCGCCCAGAATCAGACAAGGCCAGCCATTATGTTGGCTAAGCCACGCCAACAATTGCAGCCAATATGAGTGAGGCCAATGCTTTTGCGCTCGAGTGGTGAAAGGAGCAAGACAAATATAGTTCGACGCAGCGAACAAGCTGGCCCGCAAGGCCTCCGTATGACTCTGGGTCTCAACAGCGGATGGCAGCGCCATTCGATAATGCTGTGGATTCAACCCCAGGTGGCTTAGTAGCCCACGATATTCACTACCAATCTGCTTGCCCTGCTGACGCTCTAGCACTTCGGTCATCAGATAATCGTTGCCTTCCTTGCCAGCAAAACCAATGCGCCGGTTAGCACAGGTAAATCTGGCCAGCAAGGCACTTTTTAATAATCCCTGCGCATCAATAACCCAATCAAACTTTGCATCTTTCAAACTGCGTCGAAAAGCCCTCACCTCTTTAAAAAGACGTGACCAATGACGATCCCGCCACAACTGCTGCCAATGACGCTTTGGCCATTTAATTAAATGTACCGACGGGTTTTCGGACAATAGATCGGCGATAGACTCATCAATCAACCAACTTATCTGACAATTCGGGTAGGCTGCCCTGAGTGGATTCAACAGCCCTGTGGTCATCACCACATCACCAATAGCACTTAGCCTGACAATCAATAGTTTGGAGGGAGGGCTCTGCATAGATTTCGAAATTTCAGCCGCCATAAGCAGTATTAGGTAACAGAGCATTAATACAGAATGATGAATTTTCTGCTAAAGTGGCCACCTTTCAGCCGGTCAAGAAATGTAATGCCCTTGCTTACCTCAGCTTATCGCCCAACCCTGGTCCAGGATATGTTGCGCTGGAGCTATTCACTGTTACTGACGTTACTCATTCCCTTTGCCTTTGCCAGCTTGCTGGTCAAAGCAGCCATTCGCAGCAAGTCATATAACCGCCGTCGTTTTGAACGTTTTGGTTTTATTCCCCGCGCGCCGAAAGCAGGTGGGATATTGCTGCATTGTGTGTCAGTGGGAGAAGTGGTTGCCGCCACAGGTTTAATAAAAAAAATTCAGACTTTACAGCCAGATTTGCAGATTACGATTACCACCACCACACCAACCGGCTCGGACAGGGTAAAACAGACCTTTGGCGATTCCGTACATCACTTCTACCTGCCTTTTGACTTGCACATGGCCATGGCAGGGATGTTAAGCCGGGTCAAACCCAGCCAGGTGTTAATAATGGAGGTCGAGCTTTGGCCGAATCTAATCCATGCCTGCTGGAAGAAGGGTATCCCGGTATCTGTCATTAACGCCCGCATGACAGACAGGTCGGTAAAAGGTTATCAACGTCTGAATATGCTAGCAGCCCCTATGCTGCATAAGCTGCATCAGGTATGTACCCAAGGGCAACGCGATTATGACAACTATCTGCAATTGGGTATCAACCCAGAAAAGTTGCACCTTACAAATAACATCAAGTTTGACCTGGAGATTCCGGAGAAAACGTTACTAAGAGCCGACACCCTGGCTCAATATGGGCTGGCAAACCGCAGGATTCTGATTGCTGGTAGCACCCATGAGCCGGAAGAAGCCATTTTGCTGGACGCTTATAAAAAGCTTAAAACTGAGTTTGCCGATCTGCTGCTTGTACTGGTGCCCAGACACCCACATCGCTTTGATCTGGTCGCTCAGCTATGTCAGAAGCAACGCCTGACCCTTTGCCGCACTAGTGCCCAACAGCCTTGCAATGCTGGCAGCGACATTTTACTGGCCGATGAAATGGGTTTACTAGCCCGTCTTTACGCCGTTGCAGACATAGCCTTTGTTGGTGGCAGTCTGGCTTTAAGAGGAGGACACAACGCGCTGGAGCCTGCGGCACTGGCTGTACCTATATTGATGGGCCCTTCCCAACACAACAATCCTCAGATATGCCAGATACTTAAGCAAGCCGGGGCATTAAAGAACGTAACCGATAGTCAGCACATCATTATGCAGGCCAGAAACTGGCTAACTAATCCATCTGGCATGCAGCAGGCTGGGGAAGCAGGCCTGGCGGTACTCAAAGCCAATAGAGGGGCGATTGATGCTACGCTTGCCTGCTTATTTAAGCTGACTTAAAGACTGTACTGGAGCACTTCTAGCCCCCGGATAACCACTCATTCACTTTATCCAGCACCATTTCAACACTGATAGCCGCCATTAAGTCCTGACCTTTTACTCTGGTACCCCAGGGCAATTGCTGCCAGCTTTTGCCCTTTTGGCTTACCACCTGTTGATCATAAACCGATACCACCCGGTGCTGGTCCAAATAGGGGCCTGTGCGTCTTGGATTACTATGGGCGTATAAGCCGATAACAGTGGTACCCACAGCGGTGGCCATATGCGCAGGGCCGGTGTCTGGTGCAATTACCAGCTCAGCCTGGGCAATCAGAGCCAACATTTGTTTGAGACTGGTCTTGCCGACATAATCGGTATGAATTACAGAGGTATGGGCCTGAATTGCATCGGCTACCTGTCGGTCCAGCTTGGCCGGTCCTCCGCAAAGCACCACTTTCTTGCCCTGATTATGTAAGTATTCTGCAACCTGGGCATAGCGCTCTGGTAACCAGTTTCGCTCCGCTTTACTGGCAGTTGGGCTGATAATTACAAAGTTCCCAAGAGATGCAGCCCGTTCATCTGCCCATTGCCTGTCTGCCAATTCAATGGGAATATCCCATTGCACTTGTGTTTCGGCAGGTACACCAATGGCATCAGCAAAGGCCATAAAGCCATCCAGCACATGTGCATGCTGCTGTGGTTGAATACGCTGATTGGTAAACAACCAGTGCAACTCTTTACTGCGCTGCCAGTCAAAGCCTATTTTACGTCTGGCCCGAATTTGCCGGGCCGCCAGATTAGCGCGCAGAGCCACTTGCATAACTAACAAGGCATCGAACGTCTGATTAGCCAGTTGACGATTTAGCTGTGTATAGGCTTGACGGCCCTGCTTTTTATCGAAGACAACAAAAGTGACCCCAGGCAGGTCGCCGACCAACTGATGTTCAACCTTACCAATGACCCAGGTAATACCAGTTTCTGGCCATTGGCGGCGAATACGCTGCACCATAGCAACGGCATGACAAACATCCCCAATGGCGGACAGGCGCAGAATACAGAGGTTTTTCACTCAATCTTCCAGGGTGGATAGTGTAAAATGGCGAATTTACCACAAAGCAGGAACAAGATGTCGTCTGTTAAGCAATGTCGGGCTGGTTCTCACCACTGGCTGATGGATACAGAGATACTGCCAGATTGTGGTCCGGCACATTTTGACATTGGCTTCTGGCACGGCAACATAACCGGCCAGTCGCATGGACGCGGCACCACTTACTTTGTCTCTCACCAAGAACATCGCTTGGTACTGCGTCATTACCGCCGCGGCGGCTTGGTGGGTAAATTGCTGGATGATCAGTATTTTTTTACCGGTCTCAAAAATAGTCGGCCATTTCAAGAATTTCGCTTGCTGAACTGGATGCACAACCAAGGCTTGCCAGTGCCGAGGCCGGTAGCCGCTCACGTGCAACGCTGCGGTTTAATCTATCGCGCGGACTTGATACAGCAGCAAATTGAGAATGCACAAGATCTGCACCAGTTGTTATGCCAGCAAAGTCTGTCTGAACAGCAATGGTTTGATGTAGGCTGTGCCATTGCCAGCCTGCATAATCTGCAGATATATCACCATGATCTAAATATTCATAATTTAATGATGGATAGCCAAAATAGGATTTGGCTAATCGACTTTGATCGCTGTCAACGTCGCTCAGGAAGTGCCTGGAAAGCTCAAAACTTAGCCAGACTAAAACGCTCGTTAAGCAAGGAGCGGCAAACTAGCCCTGGGTATTTTTGGCAGGAGCAGGAGTGGCATGCATTGCAACGAGGTTACCAACATAGTGAGCACATCAAGTGATGCCAGATTGCCAAACTTACTCAATTTAATCAGTCTTGCGTGATAGGCATTTCTGCTTGGTGCAAAATGTTATGAAGCGATATCAGATTTTCCTAATTAATTTGGATAGGTCGACAATCAGATTGCAGCACTGCCTGCAGCAGTTCGCCAAATTCAACATTCAGTTTGACCGAATTCCGGCCATTGACGGACAGTACTTGTCTGAACAGGAGTTGCAGCAACATTATGATGTGTCACTGAACAGCAAAAAATACCATAAGCGGATGAACCGGGGTGAAATTGCTTGTTTTCTTAGTCACCGGCAAGCCTGGCAACGCGTTATTTCTGAAGGTTTGGATTTTGCTTTAATACTCGAAGATGATTTTATCCTTGAAGATGATCTTCACAAGATAACCCAAGCCATTTCTGCCATGGATATGGAGTGGGATTATATTAAGTTAGCCGAGTATCCGATTAAACGACGAGCACGCTTCAGTACAAAAGTGGAGCAGTTCACGTTATCTAGTTATGATAAAGTCCCTTCCCGGACATGCGCCCAGCTCGTCAGTTTATCCGGGGCCAAAAAGCTTTTAGTCGGCACAGAAAAATTTGGCCGTCCAGTTGATGTGGAATTGCAATATTGGTGGGAGCATAAGCTTAATATATATGGTTTAACACCTTATATTATCAAGCCGCATGATGCTGAAAGTGAGATTGATATTTTTAATAAAAGAAAAAAAAGCAAAAGCAAGTCATTAATTAAATTTAAAAACTTATTAAGCTTCGCAGTTAAAAATCGTATCGAATTGCGTCGCAGCATCAAGTTCGGACTCGCGCGCCAACGATGAGAGATCACATTGAAGCTAGTCTCAGAAATAGCGTTATTGCTTCTGTTAGATGTTTATGTCCAAGAGGCATTATCTGTAACCTTTATCTACACCCTCTCAAATTGGGCTGAGAAATATAATGACTATTCCCTCCCCTAAAGTCTTGCTTGTTCCGGTATCGTCACCAGAAGGCATCGGTGAATATATGCGTTGCCTGATCCTGGCCAAGGCGATAATGGCAGAAATGCCCAATGCCACAATTCGATTTATCCTGAGTAAACATGCTCCTTACGCTGCGTCCTGCCCTTATCCTGCACTGCTATTGGACGCTTCCCCGACCAAATGCGAAGCAGAAGTCTGCCAGGAAATTGCCACCTTTAAGCCGGATCTGGTGATATTTGACGCCTCAGGGCGACAGTCCCAGCTGGCGCAGGCGAAGAATATGGGTGCAAAGGTGGTGTTTATCAGCCAGCATCGCAGCAAGCGTCGGCGAGGGATGCGTATCAGTCGGGCCAAATACACAGATCGTCATTGGGTGGTACAACCGGAATTTGTAATTGGCGCCCCCAATTGGTTTGACCGGCAGAAGCTCAGGCTTTTGGGTTTTACGCAACCATACTGTATCGGCCCGGTCTTCACACCACCAGCGGAAGAACGCCAACAAAGATTACTGGCAGAATATGGCCTGCAAAAAAGACAATTCCTGCTGTTAAACGCTGGTTCTGGCGGGCATAAGGGCCCGGATGGCTTGGCTGCAGACAGCTTTGCCCAGAGCGCTAAAGCCCTCGCAGACCACGGAAACCAAGTCGTGATGGTATTTGGTCCCAATTACCCCAAGCCGATACCAGATATTGCTAACATCATATGTCTGAATGCTGTTGATAATGATGATTTTATTAACTTACTGGCAGCAAGTCGCTATGCAGTGCTAAGTGGCGGAGACACATTATTGCAGGCGATAGCGCTGGGAGTGCCGACCGTAGCCGTAGCCGTTTCAAAAGATCAACCCAAACGAATTTCAGCGTGCCTGAAGCAGGGACTGATTATGATTAGTCCATGCCAGACTGATAGCATTACTCAGGTTGCCCTGCAAATGGAACAGCCACGCAGTATGGAAAAAATCAAGAGAAATCTATCAAAATTTCAAGGACTTAATGGCGTGGACACAGCCATGCAGGATATTCGCCAATTACTGAAGGATTTACAAAATGAGTAAACGCATAGCCATAGTCATTGATAGTCTAGCGGGTGGGGGGGCAGAACGTAGTATGCTGACTTTGGCGGTGGCTATGCAAAACCTGGGACATCAGCCCTACCTGTTGGTTTTGCAGGAGTTTGGCTTGTATCACGTTCCGGCGTCTTTGCCCGTGTACTATTGGCAAAAAGGCAAGCACCGTAGCTGCGACCCAATCTTGGGCATGGAAAAACTGGCCCAGGACTTCCGCAATTGGATTGAGCGGATTCAGACAGAGGTGGGACAGTTTGATGCTTATTATTCCAATCTCGATAAAAGCAATCTGCTCATGAGTCGCGCGCAAGTCACGCCAAGTTTTTATGTGGTGCATAATGCCATTCAGGAAGAATTGAATAAGCAAAAACGCATGGGGCCGATAAAATATTACAAGATGTATCGGGCCAAACGTGCGTTGGATAAAAAAGATCTGATTACGGTGTCGGCAGGTATCGCCAAGGAACTGGAATCTTGCAAACTAGCCTCACCAAACTCAGTCAAGACCATTTATAACCCCTTCGATATCGCCGATATCAAGTTACAATCTGAACAGCAGGTTGCGGGGTTACCGCAAACGGATTACATCATTCATGTTGGACGTTTTGCCAAGCAAAAACGCCATGATGTTCTGTTTCGGGCATTACGCCACTGCCAAACCTCGCTTCCCGTTGTGCTGCTTTGCAACAATATTAAAAAGGCCCGTAAAATGGCTAAGGTATATGGTGTTGAAGACAAAGTTATATTACCGGGATTTCAAAGCAACCCTTATCCTTGGATTAAGCAAGCCAAACTGATGGTACTTAGCTCAGATCATGAAGGTCTGGGGAATGTGTTGATCGAGTCACTGATATGCGGTACCCCTGTTGTCAGCACCGATTGTCCACATGGACCTAGGGAAATTATGACAGGTTTTCTTTCTGAATTTTTGGTGCCTTGCAGAGATCATAAAAGTTTAGCAAAAGCGATAGACAAAGCTCTTTGTTCCTATCCAGACTTACAATCAGTTGAAATATTAAAACAAGTTGACGCTTCAACTGTAGCAAAATCTTATTTGAAACTAATAGAACTATAATTAATGAGTTTTTATGAAGCTACATTTTTACATCTACTATAATTCAATATTACATGAGCCCATCTTATATAAAAAGCACTAAGATGGGCTCATACACAATCTATCTATTAGAAGTAAATGAAGTCACTTTGTCGTTCCATCCCAATGGACCTAAGTTTATTATACTTCCAGTACCTTGCAAGGTTATACTTGAGCCACTAAACCCACCATGTTCGAATAGGGTCACAGACATGCCAACAGGGATATAAACACTTGAAGCTTTATCATTAAAATAGTTTAAATCATTATTAGGCACGTTGGGAATTACAGGAACTTTTCCGCCTCCCCCATTTGCGTCATAATACAACTTCGCAATGGATGCATCATTACACCCCCATGTATCATCAAATACCGCCCATGAGCTAACAACATCATTCCATCCCAATGGGCGAAGATCCGGTGCAGAATTCGATAGAAATGTCCATGCGCCTTTGTAAGTATGGTCTCTAGCGAGGAGGACACACAAATTCCCAACTATTTCAACAGAGCTCGCTGAATCATTTTGATCAACAGTCCTACCATAGCCGGCAACAAGTGGAGTCGCTACAAGACCTCCCTTGTAGTGAGAGTCCACATATAGGGTTGCATATTCGGCGGAAGCGTATGAGGAAGTTAAGAGAGCAATAGATACTAGAGAAGTTTTTAGAAGTTTCATTTTCATTCCTTAAAAATTTGATATAGCAGAAAAGAGTTAATCCCTTAAAAACTTGTTTATAACAGCCTAAAAAATAAAGGGAGGCTAACTCCCGCTTTACTATAGAGTGATATTAAAAAAACTCAACCTCTTATTAAAAATAACTTACAGAGATTTTTTTGTACTTTTAAGAAAGAAACTGTAAGGAAGAGTTCTTATTTGTCAGCGTTTATCTTTCAAATGTCAGGATTTATTTCAACTACTCAATACATGAAAATTATTTTGATGAAGAAGCGAATATGATGTCAGACTCATCAAAAATCAAAATTTATAACTAGCAGAAAAACTGATGTATGCATTCCAGTTTTTTCTTTCTTCATCAACATAACTTTTCTCCAGATTAAATCCGAGTTTTAACAACCAGTTATAAACAGGGTGTTGGTATTGTCCTTTAATATGATATACCTCCTCGCTCTGTCCTTTTAAGACAGGAGATGGCTTTGACTTATCCTCATTCAGGCGAAGATGTCCAAGCTCGATAGACACAGCTTCACCGTCCTCGAAATGCTTACGCATGCCAAACACCAATGACTTGGCGTCTGAATCAAAGGTGCTGCCAATTGCTCGCCCAAAATGGCGATACCCACTCTTATAGACACTATGCTCGTAATAGCAATTGTAAGTGGTAGAGCCTTTGCCGCCACAGGCGACCTCGGTATTGCTTGATTCAAAATACCATTTAGCACCAAGCAAGTAGGCGGATGCACCGTAAAGGTGTCCTTTATCTGTGACTTTATAATAGTCAACCGCATCCTCACCAACTTGTTGCCCATAGACACTGACGTCCAGATCAAAAACCCTGAAGCTGTATCGAATGTCGTAACCGGCAATCTGATTCCCCGCCTGAGTATTAAGAGCGGCATCGCATTCGTTCTCACCATTTGCGCATTCAGTTTTGAAAGTTAGGATCTTAAAAAAATCTGACAGGCCGTTACCCCGCCCTTGCCCTCCCCACATGGCCGCCCACGACAGACCAACTTCCAAGCCATCTAACGGCTGGAAGTTAAAACGACTTTTCCATAAGCGGGTATCGGGTACTGTTCGGTCGCTTTCTAACTTGCCCATCTGCGCAGTGAAATACCAAGGGCCAAGAAAACTCAAGACCCCATCAGACGCTGTTGCCATTGAACGGGAAAAAGCGATTCCGGGGACAGGTCTTGCGTTGTTACTCAAGATTAAACTACTGGCCTGGCCAGGGCCCCACCATTGATCTAAGGCTCCGACCCTAATATTCCAGTTACCAAATTGGTAGGCGATGAAGCTTTGATCCCAATATCGCTCGCCACCTGACACAAAATTGGTTGAAATCTGATAGGCTACTGGACCCCAATCGCCGCTGGCCGAAATACGGGCAAAGGCTTTTTCCGCAGACGTATCATCGAAACTTTTAAAGCGCTTTTCTTCCGTGCTGGCCTGCAGCGTAAGTACCTTCAGGGTTTTGGCGTTTTTTTGTTGCTGCAGGTAATGACGTAAGCGTGAATAGGCAATCCAGGCCTCCGCATCCAGACTGGTTGGGTCCAGTTGCTCAAGTTCACGGTCAACCCCCTTCCATGGCACAGGAAAACTGGTCACAGCCACCCTGATATGGCCTTTTTCGGCCAGCAATGTCAGATCGGAGTGTAAAGCTGGCTCTATAGTTCCTATCCAAGGAGAGGAATATGTGGTCACTGGGGTAGCCAAAGCAGCCAGGACAGATGAATAAAGCAGCGTCTTATGCAAAATCATTCCTTTTTCAGACATTAACTTAACCCTATACATCCTCGGAAGAGGCCGCATTCTAGCATTAAAAATACCAACTAAAGGGTTAAATTCTGTAAAGAGCTAAGCTAAGCTTGGCGCTGGTTTATAGCTAGCGGCACCTTTATGCATACCAAGGCCATTTATCCGGGCACTTTTGATCCTATCACCAACGGTCATGCCGATTTAATTGAGCGGGCAGCCAATATGTTCGCGCATGTGACGGTAGGCATTGCTTCCAATCCAAGTAAAAAGCCATTATTCAGCCTGGAAGAGCGAGTGGAACTGGCCAAGAAGGTGACTTCTCATCTGAACAATGTGGAAGTGCTGGGCTTCACTGGTTTACTGGTGGATTTCGCCTCAAAGCATAACGCCACTATTCTTATTCGGGGCCTTCGTGCGGTATCCGATTTCGAATACGAATTCCAACTGGCCAATATGAACCGACGCCTGAACCCTAATCTGGAAAGTGTGTTTCTTACTCCTTCAGAAGAAAATTCCTTTATATCCTCCACTCTGGTTAAAGAAGTGGCACTGCATCGTGGTGATGTCAGCGGTTTTTGTCACCCAGTGGTACAAGAAGCATTACGTATCAAATTTAAAGACAGATAAACCAACTTAACTATCGTTGACATTTGTGGCAAAAAAAACTGTTGCGCTGTCCGATAGTGACAGCTTGCAGCGGTGACTGGCACACCCGGCAAGGTTTACCGCTACGGCCATATACTTGCAATTCCTGGGCAAAATAGCCGGGATTGCCGTCTGCCTGAGTAAAATCTTTCAGGGTGGTCCCACCCTGTTGAATAGCCAGTGCTAATACCTGTTTAATGGCCGCCGCCAGCTTAAGATAAGCAGCCTGGCTAACCTTGCCTGCCGCCTTGCGTGGATCAATACCCGCCATAAACAAAGATTCACTGGCGTATATATTGCCGACGCCTACCACAATATGGTTGTCCATAATAAAATTCTTCACCGCCACCTGCTTGCCTCGGGATAGAGCAAACAATCTTTGCCCGTCAAATGCGTCGGTTAAGGGTTCCGGCCCTAAGCGACTTAGCAGCGCCAGTGGTTCGGTATCCGTTCCCTGCCACAAACAGGCACCAAATCGGCGCGGATCATTAAACCGCAGGCACTTACCATTGTGCAGTTGAATATCCAGATGATCATGCTTTTGCACCGGGCTGTTGGTATCCAAAACCCTTAAACTGCCGGACATGCCCAAATGCAGAATCAGGCTGCCGCTGGCAGTATCCACCAGCAGGTATTTGGCACGGCGACGGACATCCTGGATCTCTCTACCCACTGCAAACTGTACCTCGCCGGGTACCGGCCAGCGCAATTGTGTCTGGCGTACGACTATGGCCTGGATACGCTGACCAATCAGATGCGGACTGATACCCAGGCGACTGACTTCCACTTCTGGTAGTTCAGGCATTAATACACTCCTGCGGGAATAAAATCGGATAAGTCCGCCCCGGGTAGCTGATAAAGCTGGCCCTGCTGTGCCACCAGCAGCCCATCGGCGCTTTGCTGAATGCTATATACCCTGCCCTGACTTTCACCCGCCAGCCAGACCACTACCACGATGGGCGATTCGAGTCGCCCTGGCCCCAAGGCCTGCATACTGGCACTTTGCCACTGATTTACCAACTGTTGCAATTGTGCTTCTGTTGCGTCTGTTGCAGGTCGCAGGCGCCAGCCCTGGCCAATACGCTCCAGTTGGTGATGACCAAACTCCATCTTCATCACTGGAATATCCGCGGGTAGGAGCAGGTTACTTTCACTGTCAGGTGCGTCAGAGAGAAACTTGCCACTTTGGTTAAACAGGATGATCAGCAATAACGTGGCAAAAATCAGGACATTGTTCCAGCCCTGGCGCGACAGACGAATCATTGGCTTTTGCTCGATAAAGATATGAGCCGCTTTTATATCAAATATATGGCCCGAAATCCTCAGGAACGGGTGACTTACACTTTAATCAAGGCGTAAAAAAACCCGGGCTGGCCGGGTTTTTTTGGAGACAAAAGCAAGCAAAATTACTTGATTTTGGCTTCCTTGAACAGCACGTGCTTACGCACAACGGGATCAAACTTTTTGATCTCCATTTTGCCAGGCATGTTGCGCTTGTTCTTGTCAGTGGTATAGAAATACCCAGTATTAGCAGTAGAAACCAACTTGATCTTATCGCGCATGGTTTATTCCTTAGATTTTTTCGCCACGGGCACGGATATCAGACAGAACTGAATCGATGCCTTTCTTATCGATAATGCGCATACCCTTTGGAGTCAGGCGCAATTTAACGAAACGGTTCTCGCTCTCAACCCAAAAACGGTGGGTTTGCAGGTTTGGCAGAAAACGACGACGAGTCGCGTTCTTTGCGTGTGAACGGTTGTTACCTACCGCTGGACGCTTGCCAGTTACTTGACATACTCTGGACATGTTTGTCTCCAAATTACTTTAAATCAATCCTGGCTGGCCAATATACAACCTATACCAGTTCACGCTAGTGACAAGAGGGCGCATTTTATACAGCAAAGCCCCACCAAGATCAACTCTTTTCCATTTAATCACGCGGCGCCAGCGCTTATAGCAAGCCCCTTTCGGCAAAAGAAACGGCTTCGCCATCGCCGATCACAAAGTGATCCAGTACACGAATATCCAACAGCGCCATCGCATCAACAATGCGGCGGGTAATCAATCGGTCAGCCTGACTGGGTTCAGCCACCCCGGAAGGGTGATTGTGCGCCAGAATCACTGCGGCTGCTTTGGCGTCCAGCGCCGTTTTAACCAACACCCTGGGATACACAGAGGCTGCATCCAAGGTGCCAAAAAACATGGGCTTAAAGGCAATTAGACGATGCTGAGAGTCGAGTAACAGCATTGCAAACACTTCATTGGGTTCATCCCTGAGCTGGCTGACCAGAAATCGACGGGTATCCTGAGCACTGGTAAACACATCCTTGCGCAACAAGGTTTCCTGGAAATAACGCCGGGCCATCTCCAGTACCGCCTGTAATTGCACATATTTGGCATTGCCCAAGCCTTTGGCTGCACAAAAGTCTTCGCGACTGGCCGCAAACAACCCACGCAGACTGCCAAAGTTTTGCAGTACCTGCCGGGATAAATCCACGGCATTAATGCCCTGAACCCCGGTACGCAGAAAAATCGCCAACAGTTCCGCATCAGACAAACTTTGCGCACCACGCGCCAGTAGCCTTTCCCTGGGTCTATCCTGGTCCGGCCAATCCTGTAGCTTCATATTCAATTCCCCAGCTTTGCTTTTTATTCAGCCTATCTACAAGCAGCGCGATTCACTTCATGCCATCAGTGCTCTACCTATACCTACCCCATTAATGATAGGCTAAGCCACTTATCCGCAGCGGATTTGTTTTTATGCAAAGGTTAAATGGAACCAATATTTTGCTTGGCATTACCGGGGGGATCGCGGCCTATAAAACTCCCGATTTGGTGCGCAAACTAAAAGCCCAAGGTGCCAATGTCAGAGTGGTAATAACGCCGTCGGCTAAAGAGTTTGTCAGCCCTTTGGCCTTACAGGCGGTTTCCGGAACACCGGTTTCACTTGAGTTGTTAGATCCTGCGGCAGAAGCTGCCATGGGGCATATTGAACTGGCTAAATGGGCAGACCGAGTGCTTGTCGCCCCCGCCAGCGCCAATTTTATTGCCAGACTGGCCGCCGGCATGGCAGATGACCTGCTCAGCACGCTTTGTCTGGCCACCAGCGCCCCTTTATATTTAGCCCCGGCCATGAACCAACAAATGTATCGGGCTGCTGCCACACAGCAGAATCTGCACACCTTACAAACACGGGGGGTAACGTTGCTGGGACCCGCCGAAGGTGAACAGGCCTGTGGAGATACCGGACCTGGGCGCATGCTGGAACCTCAGGAATTGACCGATCTTATGGCCAGTGCGGTAACAACGCCACTGCTGGCAGGTGTTAATCTGCTGATTACCGCAGGTCCCACCCGGGAAGCAATAGACCCGGTACGTTATCTGTCCAACCACAGCTCCGGAAAGATGGGCTATGCCCTGGCTAAGGCAGCGCAGCTGTTGGGTGCGCAGGTCACATTGGTCAGTGGTCCGGTAGCATTAAGTACGCCTTTTGGGTGTCGGCGCATCGATGTACAAAGCGCTCAGCAGATGCATCAGGCGGTTATGGCTGAAGTGGCCAATATGGATATCTTTATCGGCTGTGCGGCGGTGGCTGACTATCGGCCTGCTCAGCAGGTAGAGCAAAAAATCAAAAAAAATCGCGATGAGATGACCCTGAGCCTGGTAAAAAATCCGGATATCCTCAGTGATGTCGCCGCACGCCCTGATCGCCCTTTTGTGGTGGGCTTTGCTGCCGAAACGCAAGATATGGAACATTATGCGCGCGATAAACTGAGCAGAAAAAGGCTGGATATGATTGCAGCCAACGATGTATCCAAGCAGAATATCGGCTTCAACAGTGAGCAGAATGCCTTGTCTGTTTTCTGGCCTTCAGGTGAAACCCAACTGCCGCTATGCGATAAGCACAGTCTGGCACTGCAGTTACTTCAGGTAATTGCAGAACAATATAAAGAAAAACAAGATGCACAAGATAGACGTAAAGATACTGGATCCGCGGATCGGTAACGAGTTCCCACTTCCCGAGTATGCCACACCAGGTTCTGCAGGTATGGATTTACGTGCTTGCCTGGATGAACCCCTGCTGCTGGCACCGGGGCAAACTGAACTACTGCCCACCGGCATCGCCATTCATATTGCTGACCCTGGCATTTGCGCCACCATATTGCCGCGTTCTGGCCTTGGCCATAAGCATGGCATTGTGCTGGGCAACCTGGTGGGGTTAATTGACTCCGATTATCAGGGTCAACTGATGGTGTCAGTGTGGAACCGCAGTGATGAGGAATTTATTATCCAGCCAGGTGATCGGGTCGCGCAAATGGTGATCCTGCCGGTTATCCAGGCCAAATTCAGCATTGTGGATGAATTCGACAGCAGCAACCGGGGCCAGGGTGGTTTTGGTTCCTCCGGCCGCAACTAACAGGAAGCAGCATGCCAGCAAGCAAACGCACTAATCGTCGCGCGCAGATCCTCCAGTGTCTGGCCAGTATGCTGGAAACCAGCCCCGGCCAGCGTATTACCACGGCCAAGCTGGCTGCCGAAGTGGGGGTGTCGGAAGCCGCCCTGTACCGGCACTTTCCCAGTAAGGCACGAATGTTCGAGGGCTTGATCGAGTTTATCGAAGAAACCTTATTTTCGCGCATCAACAAAATACTCGAAGATGAAAAAGATACGGCGCTTCGCTGTCAGCATATTCTGCATCTGATTCTGGGTTTCGCTGAGCGTAATCCCGGTATTACCCGGATTCTCAATGGTGATGCCCTGATGGGGGAGCAGGACAGATTGCGCACCCGTATAGCGCAGTTGTTTGAACGTCTGGAAACCCAGTTACGTCAGGTGTTGCGGGAACGCAAGCTGCGTGAAGGTAAACCGATGATTGCCGACGAAGGGCTTATTGCCAACATTCTGATTTGCTTTGCCGATGGCCGTATTAATCAGTTTATTCGCAGCGAATTTACCCGTCGCCCCACCGAGGGTTTTGCTGAGCAGTGGCAATTGCTGAAAGGGCGTTTTTTCGTCTAGCACCAGAGCCTGTAGATCTTCTGGGTATAGATGTTGAAAAGGGGCATGTGCCCCTTTTTTATTGCCCGAAGGTCGTACCAAAAAAGTCGCCTTTATTCCATGTTGGTCTGACCGGGTCATTGGCGATCGTCAGACCTATCTGCAAATTCGCTTCGGTAAAGCGCTGGGCGGCGCGCCAGTTGAATTTGTCGTTCAGCTCATCGGAAGGCTTGTGGTAGTCGCTATGCAGAAACTCGCCAAATTTCTTAGCACCGTCGACATTCGGGTCCATGGAAGTCAGGCCCGGTACCAAAAACACGGCCGGAATACCTTTTTTCACGAACATATAATGATCTGAGCGGGTAAACAGCGCCTGTTCAGGCCAAGGGTCCGGACTCAAACTCATCCCCAGTTTAGCCACCGCATCAGCAACCGCACCCTGTAACGAGCTGTGGTTGGCACCAAAGGCAATCACATCGGCAGCTTCATAGGTAAGAATCGGCATATCCAGATTCACATTTGCCACCATAGACTGCAGTGGCACAGTGGGGTGATGGGCAAAATAATCGGCCCCCAGCAGGCCCTTTTCTTCTCCGGTTACCGACAGAAACAACACGGAGCGTGCCGGTGCCTGTGGCAGGTTACTCAACAACCTGGCCGTTTCGAGCAACACGGCACTGCCACTGGCATTATCCATGGCACCGTTGTTAATCTTGTCCTGCTTGACGGTTTTGGCCAGGCCAATATGGTCAAGGTGCGCCGTATAGACCACATACTGATCTTTCAGTTGTGCATCAGAGCCAGGCAAAATAGCAGCCACATTAGGACTGCTGATGGTTTTATGCTCACTACGTTTACTGAAGTGAATGCTGGTTGGCAAGGCAAAACCGGCCGGGGATGTATTCTGCTCCAGGTCCGCGTAGATATCAGCCAGACTGCGCTCGGCTCCGGCAAAGAGTAACGCGGCCGCTTCCTGGGAAAAATATGCTGAGTTTTGCAGTTGCGGATACTGGTTAGCTGGCTGCCCATCTGCCTGTAACCAACTAACACTGGGCATATGCAGGTAATTAAGCAGATTTTGGTAAGGCCTGACCTTTTCGGCCAACGGCGTACTGATGGTAATCATGCCAATCGCACCATTGGCCACGGCATGACGGTTTTTCTCGCTGCCAGAGCCAAAATGCGCCCCCTCTTCACTGGGGAAGGAAGTTGGCTTACCTGACAGTATCACGACCACTTTGCCTTTTACATCCAGATTGGCATAGTCATTATGCTGAAGTTCTGGTGCCACGATGCCGTAACCCGCGAAGACCAGTTTACCCTGCAACTCTGATACTTCGCTGCTTAAACTGGCCGAGGTCAAATACTGACGGGGATACTCCAGAGCGGTCTTGCCATCCGGCCCGTTGAGTTCCAGTTTGGCCGAATCCTGTACCAGATGCGCCTGACGAAAAGCAATTTGCTGCAGATAATCGTTCTTGTCACCCGCAGGTTGTAAGCCCAGTTGAGCAAACTGACTAGCCATATACTGGGCCGCAATCTCATGGCCTTTGGAACCGGTATCCCGCCCTTCCAATAAGTCATGGGACAAGAAACGCAGATGTGCCTGAATACGATTGGCATCGGCCTTGGGCAACGCTTGCTCAGTTGCGGCATGAGCCCCAAAACTTAGCAGCAAAAGTAGCGCGGATATTGAAGATTTCATATTACCTCTCTTGACTATTGATGGCCTTAGTCTCGCATATTTTTCCAAGACTGTCGGCTATTTAGGTTGACTTGTACGGCCATTGCACTAACCTGCAAAGAACAATTGTTCTTTGGTTTATCCTCATGCCGAGAAAAGCACAATATGATGTCAATCAGGTCCTGGATCAGGCCATGGATGTTCTGCTGGAACACGGTTTTCACGGCTCGATCATGGATGAGATTATTGCCAGAACAGACTTCAACCGCCGTGGCTTTTATCTGGAGTTTGGTAGTAAGCAGAATTTCCTTTATCTGGTGTTGGAGCGATATCAGCAACACAGACTGACCCCCATAACGGCGCATCTCACTGAAAATCAGGGGCTGCTGTCGATTCAGCGTTTCTTCGATGATTACATTCTGCTGATCAAGGGCAGAGGCTGTCTGCTGGTTAATTGCATCACCGAGCTGGGGTTTGACGACGACCGGATTCGGGAAATGGGCCGCCATTATCTGGATAATCTGCAACTCGGCTTTATCGGTTGCCTGGAGCGCGCTCTGATGCATGGCGAAGTACGCAAAGATATCCAGCTTGAAGCTACGGCTTTGCAGCTCACCTGCTATGTACAGGGCTTTGCGGTTAACGGCATTCTGGCCGCCCAAACCGATGAGCTTAAACTGGCAACCCGGGCTTTACTGGGCCCGCTGTCAGCCAAAGCTTAAGTGGTTGGCAGTTACCTTCACAGCGGCTAAAATCGCCGCCCGGTTATCCAACGGCAAATGGTGTTATGAACAAAAGTAAGCCCTTGTATAAGGTTCAGTTTATCAGCAACGCAGAGCGCTATGAGGTGTATGTGCGCGAAGTCAGTCAGGGTGCCCTGTTTGGCTTTGTGGAAATTGGTGACTTTGTCTGGGATAACCACAGCACATTGTTGGTGGATCCCAGCCAGGAACGACTCAAGACAGAGTTTGACACTGTCGTGCGTACCTATATTCCCATGCACAATGTATTACGTATCGATGAAGTCAAGAAACAGGGCAATGCCAAAGTGACCGAATTGTCTGATAAGGTCACCCCCTTCCCCAAACCCATTTATACCCCTAAAAGCTGACTCCTGACGCAATTTTATCTGCTGACAACGCGGACTGGTCTCAGACCGATACACATTCAGGCATAGATACCTTAAGCTCGGAGCATAATAACAAGGGATAAGGTCATTGCCGTGTTGAAATATTGGATAACCGCTACCGCTCTGCTAACCAGCAGCGCCGTTATGGCTAACGAAAAACTGGACAAACTGCTGGACGAGATCTGGCAATTTGAGCTGCAAAGTTCCCCTACCATGGCCACCTCTCAAGGGGTGCATAATTATGATCATCTGCTTGCTGACTTGTCTGCTGAGGGTCTGAAACGCGACAGCGATCAGGCACAGGCTTATATCAGACAACTGGATGTACTGGCCGACGCCAAACTGGATAAGGACGACCGCATCAATTTATTGATGCAACGCCGTCGTTTGCAGGAAATAGTCGATAGTTATGCGTTTCACGCCCACTATATGCCCATCACCTCCGAGTATGGCTTTCACAGTGCCTTGGCCTTTCTGCCACGCAGCAGCAAGTTCGATACATTCAAAGATTATCAGAATTATCTGGCCAGACTGTCAGCCATTGAAGCTTACTTTAAACAAAATATTGATTGGATGCGGGAAGGGCTGAAAACCGGCTTTACCCAGCCACAGGTGGTACTGAAGGACTTCGAGCAGACAGCCCTGGCCTTTATTCAGGATAAACCGCAAGACAGCGTGTTTTACGCGCCCTTTGAGAATATGCCCGCCCATATCGATGCCACCCAGCAGGCGCAGCTCAAAAGCGAAGCTGCCAAGGTTTTAAGCCAGCAGGTGTTTCCGGCTTACCAGATGGTTTATGACTTCCTGGTTAATGAATATATTCCCGGTGCCAAGCAGGATATTGCCGCCAAGAACTGGCCTAATGGCGCGGCCTATTACGAAAATCGTGCCCGTTACTACACCACCCTGGATATCAGTGCCGAACAGATCCACCAGCTTGGTCTGGCCGAAGTTAAACGTATCCGTGCTGAAATGCAGACAGTGATGCAGGCATCCGGTTTTAAAGGCAGTCATGACGAGTTTGTTCACTTTCTGCGTACCGATCCGCAGTTTTATGCAAAGAGCGCTGAAGAACTGTTAAAACAGGCTGCCTATTTGTCCAAACAGATTGATGCCAAACTGCCTCAGCTTTTCTATAAATTGCCTCGCACCCCTTATGGGGTGGCGCCAGTACCAGACAGCATCGCGCCCAAATACACCACAGGTCGTTATGTTGGCCCTACCCGTGACGATCAGCCTGGCTATTACTGGGTCAATACCTATGCACTGGACAAGCGTCCTTTATATGAGTTGCCAGCATTAACCTTACATGAGGCCGTACCTGGTCATCACTTGCAAAATTCATTGGCCAGAGAAATGACCGATCTACCACCGGTCAGGCGTTACACCTATATCTCGGCCTTTGGTGAGGGCTGGGGCTTGTACTCTGAATACCTGGGCAAGGAAATCGGCTTTTATCAGACCCCTTATGACGAGTTTGGCGCCCTGAGCTACGAAATGTGGCGGGCCTGTCGTCTGGTGGTCGACACTGGTATGCATATGAAAGGCTGGACACGCCAGCAGGCCATTGACTATATGCTGGAAAACACCGCATTGTCGGAACATAACGTCACCACCGAGATCGATCGCTATATCTCCTGGCCAGGACAGGCGCTGTCGTATAAGTTGGGCGAAATCACCATCAAGCGTTTACGTAAACAGGCAGAGCAAGCGCTGGGCGCAAAATTCGACTTACGCGCTTTTCACGATATGCTGCTGGAAAACGGCTCTGTGCCCCTTAGCGTGCTGGAAGAACTGGTACAGGACTATATCAGGCAACAAAGCTGATAGAGACAGGATATTGATGGCCCGGATTAACCGGGCCATGGCTTCTATTCGTTTGCCATCTTCACCAGCACCGCCCATTCCCGGGCCGCCACTGGCATCACAGAAAGGCGATTGCCTTTTTGTACCAGTTGCATATCAGCCAGCTCAGCATTGGCCTTAATGGCCTGCAAACTCAGCACCCGGTCAAACTTACGCACAAACCTGACATCCACCATATACCAGCGCGGTTTATCCGGGCTACTTTTGGGGTCATAGTATTTGGATTCAGGATCAAATTGGGTGTGGTCCACATAGCCCTCTTTTACCACCTCGGCAATACCGGCAATCCCCACCTGATCACAACTGGAGTGATAAATAAACACCTGATCACCCAGCTTGATTTGATCCCGCAGGAAGTTTCTGGCCTGATAATTTCTCACCCCATCCCAATGCTCAGTCTGTTTGGGCCTTTTAATTAAGTCATTGATCCCAAAAGCATCGGGTTCTGTTTTAAACAACCAGTAACGCATTTGTCTTGCTCCTTTTTCAGCCCCTGCACGGACAGAGACTTGCACAATGGCTAATCATCAATATACTGTATTTATATACAGTTAATTTTATCCTATGAACAATCTTCTTGATCATTTAAAAAACAAAGGTTGGATCTGGCAAGCGGATTTTACCCAACCTTTGCCCATCACCACGCAGCCTGTACCGGACGATCTGGATAAGTATGTTCGTGGCGGGCTGAAAGAGCATGCCCTGGTAGAAATTCACAGCCAGATTGGTATAGGTGAAATTCGTCTGCTCCTTCCGCGCCTGGCAGCCAATGGGCAAGACCACAGACTGTTGGTGTGGGTTGCGCCACCCCATAAAATCAATGGTGAATGCCTGCACCAGGCAGGGGTAGATCTGTCCCGCGTACTTATCCTACACCCTCGAGATGGCAAAGAGGCCCTGTGGGCCGCCGAGCAGTGCCTGAAAAGCGGAACCTGCCACTCGGTTTTACTCTGGCATGGTGATATAGAAGTCGCTCAGGCGAAACGCCTGCAGCAGGCCTGTCAGCAAGGCCGGGCGCAACTGTTTCTGTTGCGAACCAGACAGAGCATCTCCCAACCCTTGCCGGTATCGTTAAGCTTGCAGCTTGAAGCCCATGCAGAGGGTCTTCAGATCAAAGTCACTAAATGCCGCGGGAGTTGGCCGCCTGCGCCCTTTATTTTAAATATGCGCCAGCGCTGGCCGAAACTGTGTCTGCCCCAGCCAACACAGCCCTCAGCCAATGTGATCCCTCTGCATCGTGCAAGCTGAGCTTCCATATGACGCCCCTTTGGCTGTATCTGGACTTTCCCAGTCTGCAACTCGACAGCTTATACCAGGAACAAGCATCCTGCCCTGTCATTATCCTGAGTAAAGAGTGCAACCAGGTCATCCAGCTAAATACTCAGGCATATCACCATGGGGTCAGAGTAGGCATGGGGCTTGGCAGTGCGGCCGCTTTGCATAAAGACCTACAAGTGATTGAATACCGACAGGAACTTGAAACCGCTAAGCTAGCCGAGATCGCACAATGGCTGTACTTTGTCACCTCAGATATTGCCTTCTGGTCACCTAACGGCCTGCTACTGCGCGTCCAGCACATGCTATCCATGTATGGTGGCTTGCCGTCTTACTGGCAGGCGCTCAAAGACAGACTCAGCCCCCTAAAACTAACCATGCGTTATGCTTGCGGTGCCAGCCCCTTGGGTGCAAGACTGCTGGCCAGAAGCGGACATAACCTCATCAGTCAGGACCCTGAGCTACTGCGAGAGAAGGTTAGCTTATGTACACTGGAACAAACCGACCTTCCCCATAGTATGTGCCAGAAGCTGACCAGAGTGGGCATCCGCCGTCTGAAGGAACTGATGAATGTGCCCCCCGGCGAGCTGGCGAAGCGCTTTGACAGCCAACTGGTGACCTATATAGGCAAGCTGCAAGGCACATTCCATCACCCAGTGGACTTTTATCACCCTCCTACCACTTTCAGTCAGTATCTTGAGCTGATGTATGAAATAGACAGCAGCCCAATACTATTGCACCCCATCAAGCGCTTGCTGAACGATTTGGAGCGTTTTTTACGCTTGCGCGACAAGCTGGCCACCGTGCTCGAATTTCGCTTCTCACAGCGAGATAGCGACGCCATTTCATTGACCGTATGTTCTGCGCAAGGGGAATATCAGGCCCAGCAATGGCAATCCCTGGTCAGCCTTAAACTGGAAAATCTGGTGCTTGCACAGCCCGTGTATGGCATTCAGCTGGCCGTGACTCATATGCAAGCCAAACAAGCGCAGGCAAATGATCTGTTCGCCGGTAAGCAAGGGCAAATGAATCACCGCCAGTTGCTGTCGCTACTGCAAGCTCGCTTAGGCACAAACGCGGTCTCGGGACTACAACTGCGCGATGACTTTCGCCCTGAATACAGCAGTGGCTATTGCCGCCCTTTTGAGCGCCTTGATAAACAGGACTGGCCGATTCCCGCCCTCAGACCCAGCCTGCTATTGGCCCCTCATCGTCCCTTAAATGAAAAAGTCAGCCTGTTGCAGGGACCGGAGCGTATCCAAACTGGTTGGTGGGACCATCAGCCCATTGACCGGGACTATTTTATTGCCCGCAATATTCAGGGCCAGTGGCTGTGGGTCTATCGAACCCGCAATAACCAGTGGTACATCCAAGGGTTATTCAGTTGATGTGTTACGCTGAGTTATTCTGCCAGAGCAACTTTTCCTTCCTGACCGGGGCATCCCATCCACAAGAACTGATCAGGCAAGCCGACTATCTTGGCTATCAGGCACTGGCCATCACTGACGAGTGCTCCCTGGCCGGTATTGTCAAAGCTTATATAGAAGTCAGAGACCGACAACTGGATATCAAGTTAATTGTCGGTAGTCTGATTAAGCTTGCACCGGGTCTTGAACTGGTATTGCTTTGCCCGGACAAATCCGCCTATTCCGAGCTTTGCCGACTGATTACTAATGCCAGACGCCGTTCAGAAAAAGGTAGCTACCAGATACATGAATGGGATCTAAAAAGCCTTCGCCACTGTTTACTGCTATGGCTGCCCACAGGGGATCAGCAACAAGATAACTATTGGGCTGACTGGTTAGCTAAACATCAGAGAGAACGTCTCTGGCTTGGTTGTCGACGCCTACTCAAGGCGGATGAACAGGAGTATCTGGCACATTGTCAGCAGTTAAGTAAACAGTATCAGTTGCCGGTTTGTTGTTGCACCGGGGTGTTAATGCACCATGAAGCCCGCCACAAGCTGCTACACACCTTGTCGGCCATTCGCCAGGGTAAGCCCGTGGAAAAGCTAGGTCATCAACTCCAGGCCAACGCGGAAGCCTGCCTGCGGCCACTGGAAAAGCTGATGAAGCTTTACCCTCAACAGTGGATACAGACTGCCCTGAGTATCGCTGAGCGCTGCACCTTTACACTGGATGAAGTCAAATATCAGTATCCCCAGGAAGTCGTACCTCAAGGTAAGACCGCCAGTGAGCATCTACGGGCATTAGTTAAAGCAGGCACAGCATGGCGCTACCCACAGGGCGTATCGGCCAAGGTACAAGCACTGCTCGATAAAGAACTCTGTCTGATCGCAGAGCTTGGCTACGAGTATTTTTTTCTGACTATTCACGACATTGTTGAATTTGCCCGTCGGCAAAACATTCTCTATCAGGGGCGAGGTTCGGCTGCCAACTCGGCGGTATGCTATTGCCTGGGTATTACTGCGGTAAACCCGCAAAAAAGCGAGGTACTGTTCGAGCGTTTTATCTCCAGAGAACGGGATGAGCCACCGGATATTGATGTGGACTTTGAACATGAACGCCGCGAAGAAGTCATTCAATACATCTATCAGAAGTACGGCCGTGAGCGCACAGCCCTGGCCGCTGCAGTAATTACTTACAGGCGCAAAAGCGCCATACGTGAGGTGGGCAAGGCCCTGGGTATTAATGAGACCCAACTGGACTTCTTTATTAAGAACATCAATCACCGCGACAGTGGCCTGAACTGGCAGGCCCAGCTCAGCGAGTTAGGCCTGGACCCATCGTCCCACCTTGGTCAGCATTTTATTGAACTGGTCAACGAACTGATTGGCTTTCCGCGCCATTTATCCCAGCATGTTGGCGGTTTTGTGATTGCCTCCGGCCCCTTGTATCACGTAGTGCCAGTAGAGAATGCCGCCATGGCAGAGCGTACTGTGATTCAATGGGATAAAGAAGACCTGGAAGCCATGGGCCTGATCAAAGTCGATGTACTGGCCCTGGGCATGCTTACGGCTATTCACAAGTGCTTTAGCCTTATTCAACAACATTATGGCCAGGCCCTGTCGATTGCTGAAATCAGTAACCGCGGCGATGACCCAGCTGTCTATGCCATGATCCAAAATGCAGATACCGTAGGGGTCTTTCAGATTGAATCCCGCGCACAGATGAGCATGTTACCCAGGCTAAAACCCAAGGATTACTACGATCTTGTGATTGAAATTGCCATCGTACGCCCCGGCCCTATTCAAGGCGATATGGTGCATCCCTATCTGCGCCGACGCCATGGTCAGGAGCCGGTTGAGTACCCCTCATCAGAGGTAGAAAAAGTATTAGAGCGCACACTGGGCGTGCCTATTTTTCAGGAGCAGGTTATCCAGTTGGCTATGGTCGCAGCGGGCTTTAGCGGGGGAGAGGCCGATCAACTGCGTCGCGCTATGGGCAGTTGGAAGAAAACCGGCGAGCTACAACGATTCGGCGAGAAGCTGGTTAACGGTATGCTGGTCAGAGGCTACGAGCGGGAATTCGCCGAACGTATCTTTCAGCAGATTTGTGGCTTTGGTGAGTACGGTTTTCCCGAAGCCCACTCCGCCTCTTTTGCGGTGCTGGCGTATGCTTCGTCGTGGTTAAAGCATTACTACCCAGCCGCCTTCTATACTGCGTTACTGAATAGCTGGCCGATGGGCTTCTACACCCCCTCCCAACTCATTCAGGATGCCAGGCGTCATCATATTAAGGTGCTTCCGGTCTGTGTAAACCACTCAGACTATGACTATAGATTGGAAAAACAGGATGATGAACTGGCGATTCGGGTGGGCTTTCGCCAGATTAAAGGACTGGCCCAGCAAGCAGCGTTGAAGCTCGTTGCGGCTCGCCCCGAACAGGGATTTAGGCATATCCAGCAACTGCGCGGGAGTAATGTCCCTCAAGAGGCATTGGAACAGCTAGCCAGTGCCGACGCCCTCGCCTGTATTCAGGGCAATCGCTATCAGGCCAGATGGGCTCTTATGGACAACAGCCATAGTCTGCCAGTATTTAACCACTCAGAGCCTTCCAACCAGGGCTGGCTATTTCAGCCTGATGAGCTGGCAACCCTCTCAGAGGATTACGCGGCGACAGGTTTCAGCCTTGCCAAGCATCCTATTCAACTGCTGGATGAAGCCGCGCTGTTAGGAAAATATACAGCAGCTGCGCAGCTTGCCAATAAGGAACACAGAAAGCCGGTTACGGTGATAGGCATGGTCACTGGGCGGCAGCGCCCAGGCACATCTAAGGGGGTGACCTTTATTACCCTGGAGGACCACACCGGCAATATTAATGTGATTGTCTGGCTGGCGACGGCCAGAGCACAAAAGCAAGCCTACCTGAAGGCCAGTATCCTTAAGGTTTCAGGGCTATTGGAAAGAGGCGATGGTGGCGTTATTCATGTTATTGCCGGCAAGCTGGAAGATCTAAGCCACTTACTGGATAAGCTCAGACTCAAGTCCAGAGATTTTCATTAAGATTTTATTGCCAAAGCATTTATTCAAGCCAGACTCAGCGATAAACACTACCACCAGTACAGTACCCTGCCTGAATGTATTGATGCCAGAGCAATTATCGCCCGGGCCATGCCTAAGGTTTGAGCCGGCGTGGGTCGGAATTGATTCCGACAGGGATTAAAGCGGTCTGATGGTTGGGGTAAACGAGAGGCAATAAAAAAGGGCTA
>NZ_PEBU01000015.1 GCF_002887595.1 Bowmanella denitrificans | reverse complement strand
ACAGACTATTTAGAGAGGGTGTTAGTGGCCGGTATGGGCGAAGTGCTCGAAAAATGAGCATTCATGCTCTTGCCCTGGCCTTAAGCAGCGGAAAATTCGAGCGTTTTGGGGCGAGGCCCTGCGAGTAGTTTTCCGTTGCCTTAACTTGTTAGGTTTCATCTTGAGTGAAGATAAAACGCTAAAAAGAAAAGCCCTAAGCCCGGTAGCATAGTAAAATTCGATATTCGATGATAAAGATGTTCATTATCTCTTTTGTCATAATGATCAACAACTTCTGATATCAACCCAGCCGCCATTAATAGCATGGCCGCATACATGACCCATGCGGCTTCATCTTTCAAGTGATAAACCGTTTCACAAGTCCTGCAAGCTGTAACAGCCAGATCATTTTCAACAACTCCAAGTCCACCAAAAACGATTACTGAAATTGATAAAACTACGTTCTTAATCTGTTCAAAAATTGGAACTTCATTTGGCACGTATTCATTATCACTTGAAGTCCCGTCCTCAACTATTGAGTGTTCAAGATTTGACTTTGAGGTAGAACGTGATTCCAATTCAAGAACTGCCTGTTGGAACCTATCGGGATAGCTATCTTTATCCATGTTTTCAATAACATCGTGTAATTCATCGAGTGTGTAACTTTTATAATCTTGGGGGGAATTCCAAAATGTTCCTCCGTGAAACCTAACGCACCGTTAACGGGCGAGCGCAGTTTGCGAGTCCGTGCCAGCGTTGTTTGCTGGCGTTTTTCGTTAAACGGCTTGTTATATTTGTATTAGCCAACATTTTTTCTAATGCCATACCAAGTTTTGATGACTTGAAAAATAATAAATATTGCCCCGCAGGCTAAACTTGTCAAGAATATAGACCACGGATAAGAATACGTTAGCAACTGAAGATAAACTCCTAGCTGAAGGATTCCTTCAAAGAAAGCGCCTAAAACTATTATTCCTACACCACTCAAAGTGTTGTGTAGATAAATATAGAAAAGTAATTTTCTACGGTCAGCAACCTCCATCTCTCTAAATTTCCTCAGCAAATATAACGCCTTGCCAATGGGCAAATGCGAACGTTGTTGGGCGAAGCCCAGTGAGTATTTGTCCCAGCCGCGTTTTTTGCGGCGAAATTAGGCAACTTGTTAGCTATCATTGCGCGCAATTTCCGTTACCTGATTCCAGTTAATTACTTTGGCAGTAAATGGCCAAGCTTTCGAAATTGATTGTAACCATCCAATATCTTGGAGAGTAGTTCCAATAACCATTCCAATAATCAAAAGAAAAACGGGTGCGTCATTAAGTGTGAAGTAGCAAGCTACGGAAATGAACAAAATAAATAGACGGAATAAAAGTCTTCTTTTCATTTTTCTCAGGCTAATCAGGACTGAAATACCTTGCTCTCGGTTATCCAGCATTTGTTTAGCATAATCTACTTCATTCACACGACTTCCTCCCTGATAGCTAACGCTTTAAACAGCGGAAAACGCGAGCGAAGCGAGTGGTTTTCCGCTGCTTTAACTTGTTATATTTCACTAAGCTCACCAGACTCATTTAAGATGGGTTGTGCCCATCGATAAAATTCGGATCTATCGTTGAACCATGGCCAAAAACCGTCTGTCGTTGGCCATATCATTTGCAACATATCGAAGTCATCTCCGTCGTGAAGCCATAAGCCCCAGCCTAAATATTCTTCGTAATGTGACTTATCCATTTTTATAAAGCAGACATCAAAGCCTTCAAGAAAATCGGAATAGTAATTACCAGGTTCAAATACTTCACCAGCAAGCAAACGGTTCTTGTAATTGTTGATAATCGAGTGAGCCAAATCTAGTTTCAGCCCCACAATGATAAGGTCAGGCTTATTTTGGTTCTTATTGATGCCAATTGAATAGCTGAAGCAAGGTTCTCCGTCACCTTCCATAACCTTCAATACGTGACACCCGAACTTCTCGATATCACTTAGTGCTTTTTCATCCTTTTCGTCCACTAAAGTCTCCGTGAAATATAACGCCGCCATAAGCCGTGAGTAATAGCTTGCTAAAATGTGAAGCGAAGCGGAACCGAGCAAGCTGTTACGAATCTGACTTTATGGCCTTGTTAGTTTTACTATCTTGAATAACTGCATACACGGCAATTAAGGCAGAAACAAAAGCCATGCCTACTGTAGCTATACCGACACCCAATAAAACATTGCCTATTTTTAAAAAAGACCAACCTTCATGTAAAACCATAACCGCTGTTCTAAAAACTAAAACTGCTAGCATAACCATGTAAAGGTACTTAAACACGACCTTCCAAACTTTTATAAACTTTGATTTGTTATCCATAGAGTTGTGTAAAGAACCTTGTAAAACTAACGCTTTAAACAGCGGAAAACACACGCTGCTTGGCCGCTTTTTGGCCAGCGGGTGGTTTTCCGATGATTTAACTTGTTACGTGGCACTTGGTTGGACACCCCTAACCTTTGTACCTACGACGCTCCCAACTAGCAGTGCAAAAAACGATACGGACAGCTCGACTGGCCAGGTTGGCGCCAGATAAAACTCTTGCATAATCAGGGAAATAACCAGAAAACCAAAGATCTCAGTGGATACGAGAACCATTAGGGCATGAAGCCACAAATGCTCAGCCTGCTTTGTAGCAAAGATAGTGAATACAACGGCGGAAAAAAACAATACAGGTAGATATAGAAAAAGCACGTATTCATAAAATCTGAAGCTATTCAGATTGTCAGCCCCTGCAATGAGAGTGACAGCCGCACTAACAGTGACTTGTACCAAGAATAGAATTACTGCGAAGCTAAAGACTCTGCCGATGTTCAATTGCCGCTCCATGCCACGTAACGCTTTAAACAGCGGAAAACGCGAGCGAAGCGAGTGGTTTTCCGATGATTTAACTTGTTAGTTGCCCACGAGCACAACACTGTCGTGGCTTTGCCGCCAGCCCTGTTGGCCCATGAGCTTAAATTGATATTCATGCGCTTACCTTAGCCCGAAGAAAGATAAAACAACAACCGATTTTTGCGGCTGGTTTTTGGCTAACTGCAAACGGGAATATTGATCGCAAACAGGCAACCACTTCTTTGCGAACCGCCTTTAAGCCAGTGAGGTAAAAAGTGCGCGTTGGTGATGCTGAAATGATGCTTGTTGCCAATACCAACCTCCTTGCGATGCTTCCATGAAATGCGGGGCCTGATGCCGCGCCAATGTCTAATTCTTAGCCTAATCTACCGGGGCTACTAACGCTTTGAACAGCGGAAAACGCGAGCGTAGCGAGTGGTTTTCCGATGACTTAACTTGTTAGGTTCTATGGTCAAAATGCTACTTATCACTACCATATCCAGTTGGCCTATATAAGCTCAAATAATCAAGAGTATCGCCAACGTAAATTTCATCTCTAGCCTGTATGTTCACATACAGGTCTTCAACAACCTCTCCACCAGGGGAAATGAGCTCAATCAGCCATCCGTGCTCTATTTTCTTATATCGAATGTTGAAGGTGGTTACACCCCGCTCTGGATAGAGAGATAACTCTCTTGTCAGAGTATTTTCATAAAATCCCCAGATAACCGTGTTTTTACTCCCATAGTTAAACCACTTTGTGTTAACCAGAGGAAATGAATCAGTTTCAAGTGGATAGGAGTACGCTGAGACAATGCTTAATAAGAGTGCCAGAATAGTTCTCATCGGTAAACCTAACGCTCGCTTAACCGACGCAGAACAGCAGGCTAAAGCCTGCTGTTCTGCGTCCCTTGGTTAAAGCGCTTGTTATGCTTTTTTTCCAATATATTCAACTAGCAAAGCTTCAAAACCTCTAACTGCAGAAATAACAGTGATTACTTCATTAGGCTCAATATCAAGGTTCTCGGGGCTACGAGGATGCATTAGCCGATCACGGATCTTGATTGCCTTTTTCAAGTCACTCCACCACGTAAGACCTGCATCAAATGATTGATTTAAGCTATGAGCTTTAGAATATAGATTAAAAGCGAATTTGATATTTTTCGTTAGATTGATATGAGCACTAACTTCTACAACTTTGCCTTTTTCATTTAACTGATGAGAAACTTCAAACGCAAAGTCAATTTCGGCTTGAGTTAGTTCAATACCATTTTCAATTGCATCATCAATTGCCGCAATCTTCAAAGCAAAACTGACTCCTTCGATAAGGGCGAAACCAGCTCTAACAAGCTGGCGAGCATTGAACTCATGATCAGCAAGAGTTGTACCATCATCTTGCTTTTCGCCATTCTCAATATCTTTTATGACATTGGCGTAACACCGCTGAAAATCTTCACCTAAAGTTACAATAAGTTCACTAGTGCTTCTTTCGTCCATACTTCCTCTGAAAAGCATAACGCCCGCATAATAGGCGCGAGCTTGCGAGCGTCCTGATTGACGCGTTTGTTCTACGCTTCACTTTCTGCTGCCTAGAAATAGCTTCATTGCTAGACCAAATACCAAACCGCCACCTAGCCAAATGACTGCCTGAATGGCGATTGCGCTAGGGGTTAACTGATTTTGGAATATTTTTGGTAGCACCATGATGCAAAACATTAAGATTCCATAGGTTATACCCATTTTTAGCCAGTTAGTCTTCTTGGCTTCTGGAAGTTCACTTGACATAACTTCGGCAAAGCGACCTTTTTCTTTCTCAAGCCATCTTGCCTCACCGAATATTTTGAACCAAATCCAGATTGGGAACGTTAAGGCAAGCAATATAAGACTGGTGATATTCCAAAGGCACGGTATTTTCCCGTGACACTCTGGGCATACATAGCCAAACCAGTGCCCAAATGAATTGCTTTTAGACCAGAGCCTGCCATCATTTAATGCACCACATTCAGGGCACGGAACGTACTGCCTCTCCATTAAAGGAGCATCGCTAGTTTTATCTATTAGAGTTATCTTAGGAATTCTCTGCCCAAGAATTAACTCATTGAATGCAAGTCCAGGGTTGATAATCCAATGGAGCAGCATTGGGTGCGGCAGCTTCCATACTTTGTATTTTTCTTTATCGAATTCCATATCTACTCTGTACTCTATTCATGGTTGACGTAGAACAGCTTATTATATTGAATTCGTGATAATGTTCGCTTCTGCGTCGGTAATACTGCCCTGCCATCTTCACATTAATCCCTTATTTTCAAATAGTTAACGCGATACTTTGCGACTTCACGCTTAGCGCAATTGCGGGGAAAGTAAGAATGCAGTGTAAACGAGGTCTCAGTAAACACGCAACGCTTTAGCGACTACAAGAAATGGTAAAACTATGCCCTGTTTTTTACACAATCCACAGCAGCCCTTAAGCGGCCCGAGCCGCTTTGACTCCCGCTAAAAAATTCCCGGTCGGTTCGGGGTGCTGCTAAAAGACGGGCAATTTGCTGGGAGCAAATTGAGTGGAAGACGCGTCGGGAACGTCGTTTTCACGACCGCCTTTTAGTAGTGCCCTGGACTGACGTAGTTGGGAATCCAGCGGGCGCGCTTTCTTTGCGTCTCGTTTCTTTACCGCGCAGTAAAGAAATGGGACTGGCGCGCCACGGACGGCGCGTCATAAAGAACAGGGAAGTTACTAACTCAGTGCAGCAAGGCCCCTACCCCTCCAAATGCGAATAAATCACCCGCATAGTAGTTATCAGTGAACGTTTTACATTGGGCCAAAAGATAGAAATGCTGTCCAGGTGGCCTAGCTTGCCTGCTGCTTCCAGGCGGCTGGTCAAGTCCACCAGCGGCTCAGAATTAATTTGCTCGGCCAGTGCCACCAGACGCCTCATGGCCTGTAGCATAGCGCGGGTATCTTCGTTATTAATGGCCGTGTCAGCCTGCTGGGTAGCGTCTTCCAGCGCCTGCATCAGTTGCGTCAAGGCCGCTGCCAAAGAGCCGGTTTGTGGATTCTTTTGCAGATAAGGCAGTAAATCAAACCACACCGCCGGGTTATCCGGCATGGGCTGTTCGGCAATCGCTGGCTTGGCACTGGCTGGCTGCACTTGCTCGCTGCGGGCCTGCTGCAGTTCCTGGCGGTGGGCATCCACCAATGCCTGTTCCTGTTCGGCCATTTTTAACTGGCTGCTTTGCAGTGCCTGCTGGGCCTGCTGTAGCGCGTTTTCTTTACTATCCAGCTGCGCGCGGTTTTGCTGCAGTTCATCTTCCAGTTGTTGTAAACGCTGATTCAAATCAGACTGGCTACTGCCCTGGTCGCTAAGCTGCTTGCGGCTTTGCTCGTATTGCTGCTGTACTTGCTGCAATTGTGCGGTCAGGCTGGCCTGAGACTGTTCCAGCTTATGAATATTCTGTTCACTGTCTTTCAACACCTGCTGCTGGCTGGCCAGTTGCTGTTGCAGGCTGATTTCCTGCGCTTCCTGCTGGGCCAGGCGGGCTTGTAAGGTGTCTGCGGCCTGTCTGGACTGCTCCAGTTCGTGTTGCAGTTTTTGCTCGCCGCTTTGATTTTGCTGCACCTGGCTCTCGGCACGCTGCAGTTCTTCCAGGCTGTCTTTGAGTTTGTCTTCCATCTGCAGATTTTGCTGTCTGGCTTGCTCAAGGGCCTGTTGTAACTGTTGTTTCTGCGCTTCGATCTCAGCCTGATGCTGGCGCCACTGCTCGTCGCTGCCTTGCATCATTTCCTTCTGGCGGGTGGCACGTCCTTCCACATCGGTAAGCTCGACTTTCAGTTGTTCCAGCTTCATCTGCTGTTCCAGGCGTTGCTGTTTCTCCTCATCGGCCTGGCGCTGGAAGGCATCCAGACGGGCCTGACTGTCCTGCAGCTGTTGCTGCTTGGCCGCGAGCTCTGCCTGCATGGCCTGTTGCTGGGACTGCCACTGCTGATCGCTTTGCGATATCTGTGCCTGTTGCTTGGCAGCGCGCTGTTCCACTTCGGTCAGCTCGGCCTGCAACTGGGCATATATTTGCTGCTGTCTGGCCTTTTCTGCTTTTTCTGCTTCGGTTTGCTGTTTGGCGTCGGCCAGCACTGCTTCGGCTTGTTGCAATTGTTGTTGCTTGTGCTGCAGTTCGGCCTGCAGCGCCTGTTGCTGTTGCCGCCAGTGCTGGTCGGCCTGCTCGGCTTGCTGCTGCTGCAGCCCGGCCTGCGCCTGCATGTCATTCAGTTCCTGTTGCAGGCGGTTTAAATCGGCCTGCTTAGCGGCTTTTTCTTGTTTCTCCAGCTCTGACTGTTTACGGGTTTCATCCAGGGCTTGCTGAGTATCCTGCAATTGTTGCTGCTTGGCTTGCAGTTCCTGCTGCAGGGCTTTGTGTTGTTCTTCCAGATCGTCGCGTTGTTGGTGCGACATCTCTTCGACTTTTTGCATTTCATACTGCAAATGCTCTATATGGCGAAGCTTATTACTCAGTTCCGCCTGAGCCAGCCTGCAGCGCTGTTCGGTTTCCCGGTGTTGTTGCTGAGCCTGCTCACTGGCTTTTCGCTGGTTCGCCAGCTGTTCCCGCAAACTCTCACTGGCCTGGGCGGAACTCAGCAACTGTGATTGTAAGCTGCTTATCTGGCCACTCACCTCGGCAATTTGCTGGTCTTTTTTGCCCATGGACTGTTTGAGGCTATTGTTTTGTTCCACCAACTGCTGCATACGCTGGGCCTGATTGCCCTGCTCTGCCTTAAGCTGATTACTGGCTTCTTCGCTTGCACGCAGTTGCTGCTGAGCCCGCTGAAACTGTCGTTCACTGTGCTGCAAGGCATCGGCAATATCATTACGTTGCTTCTCCAGCGCGCCGACTTTACTGCTGGACTGTGCCAGTTGTTCTTCCAATTCAGCGTTGTCGCGCTGACTGTCGGCCAATTGCGCGCGGCTGTCGCTGTATTCCTGTTGCAACTTCTGCAGATTTTCGGTCACGCTCTGATGGGCCTGCTGCAAATCCTTAAGCTGGCTTTGCTGTTGCGACAGGTTCTGCTCGGCACTTTGCAGTTTGCTTTGTGTGTCCACCAGGCTTTTAGCCTTGCTGGCTAACTGGTCCTGACTGTTTTGCAGTAATTGCTGTTGCTCGGCCATCTGCCGCTCGGCTGCCTGGCGCAAGTTAATGGCCTCCAGCCGCTCAGCCGCCGCCTGATGAATGGCGCGCATATCCATCCAGATACACAGTACCGAATCCAGCACGCCACCTTTAAACATAGGCACATAGGTGGCCTGACAAGGCAAGGCTTCATGCCCATGTTGATGCTGCCATACCAGCGATAATGCCTTGCCGTCCTGCTTAAGCTGGTCGAGTTTTTGTTTAAGTTTAGCGGCAGCCTCGGCATCGGTATTCAGCCCTTCAGAATAGGGGTAAAAGCCAAATAACTGCTGTTCATCCTGAATACCAAAATAGGCGCAGGCAGCCGGATTTAAACGGCTAAAGCCCGTATCGGTGAGCACCGCCATGGCCAGACTGCTATGTTCAAGCAGATTGTCGAACTTGTCCTGCTGAAAGGCTTTCTCGCTGACATCTGCAATCCAGCAAAGATGTTGTCCTTGCCCCAAGGATTGCACAAAGATTTCGCTGGGATGCAGCTTACCCTGCTTGTCTTTTAAGCTGGCATGGAAGCTGTCTAAATTGCCCTTCTGTAATTGTTTTGCGGCCCTGGCCGCCTGGCCCGGCTCGCTGAACAGCTGATATAAGCTGAGCTTATTTAACTCCGGCTCTGAATAGCCAAAACGCTTTAACATCAGGTTATTGGCCTGACGCAGATGTTCTTCTTCGTCCATTAGCGCAATCGCCAGGGGCGAATGCTGTAAAAACTGTTCAAGCTGCTGCTGTTTATGCTCCACCTGTGCTTGCATGGCCCTCAGTTCACTTAAATCTTCAATCTGGCCCAGTAAACCACCACTATTACCCTCGCTGTCCTTTAGTGGCTGCAAGCGAAAACGCAGCGGATGTGCCTTACCGTCTTTGAGTGTCAGATTGAACTCGCGGCCCTGCCCGACCATCGATGACAAGGCCAGATCGCTGCTTTGCTGCCAGGTGTTAATGGCCTCGTCAAACAGCCCTGCCTCGGCGGGGGTTTTGCCCTGCACCTGCATTTGATTAATACCAAACAAACGTTGAAAAGCCAGGTTGCAGTCGCTGAAACAGCCTCGGCTATCCAACAGATATAAGGGCTGCGCAGACGCCCCGAGCAAGGCCTTAAACTGGTTTCTGGCGGCTTTTAGCTGTTGCTTAGCTTGTTCAAAGGCGAGCTGGTCGCTAACCTGCAGATGAATATTCAGTGGTTTGTGCTCGCTATCCCATTTGACCACTTGCCCTAACAGCGTAACCGGTAGCGGTCCGGACTGACTCGCCAGCACGCCGCTAAGCGACAGTTGCCCCTGTTCACCACCCTGTTCCAAAGCTATCTGCCAGTTTGCCCAGTCACTGCTGTCCAGCTTGCTTCTAAAGCTGTCCAGACTTTGTTCCGGGTCGGTAAGCGCCAACCATGTCATCATCTGCTTGTCGAGCCTGACCAGCTTTTCCTTAAGATTGATATCCAGCTTGCCGATGCCGGCTCGCTGGTTGAGTTCACAACTGACCTGCCACTGCCTTTGCTGTGTATCAATCTGTGCCTGGTAATAGGTAATGTCCTGCAGTGTTACTACCATTGCCAGCTGGTCTTTGGGTTTCGCCAGGGGGTGGGCGCCCAATAATATATGGCGCTGATGTTTTTCGCAGTACCACTGGGTTTTGCAATCCACCAGACTGCTCAGTGCACCCAGCAACTTGTCCGCCGCGTCCCCCTGCAAGACATTACTCAGTAATTTGCCGGTCAGATCCTGAGCCTTACTACCCAGCCAGAATGCCGCGATACGGTTGATATAAAGGATGCAGCCTTGTTCATCCAGGTGCAGCATACCCAGATTAAAACCATCCAATAGTGCTTGTTTGTTCTGAGTTTGTTCACTCAGTTGCTCGATTTGGCTTTGCTGACGCTTTACCCTGGTCCTCAGCCATAGCCAAATACCGATTGAAAGCAACAGCACAGCACAAAAGGCTGCGACAATAATCTGGGCATCCAGCTTATGTACCAAAGCTATGCCTGCATAAGAAAACGGACTGAACAACAGGCTGCAAAGCACAACACGCGTGGCTGAATGAGTTAGCATATTTGGTCCGGCTGCAGCCGGCTTATCCTGACAAGACTAAAGGCGCTATAGCTTACAATGTAGCCACATCACAGATAAGAGCCAAACATCAGTTTTTGGATATACCAGTTAATACCTTATGTGCGCTAATAATGTCTGTTGCAAGCAAAAGGTATAAAAAAGCCCCGATAAAACGGGGCGAATGAATAAAAGTGGAATCTTATCTGGGATAACGCGCCGGTTGTTCCTTGGCTGGCAAGGCGGCGCGGATAAATTCGCGAAGATCCTGGTTAGAGGCTTTCAGGTCTTCGCGGCGCAAATACATCATATGACCACTGCGATAGCCCTTAAAACTCAGGCGCTGCTTCATTCTGCCGCTGGGGTCCAGGTGCCACATATTGTATTTGGCATCAAAATAGTTGGTGGCGCCGTCATAGTAGCCGGATTGGATCAGCACTTTCAGGTAGGGGTTTTGCGCCATGGCCTGACGAAGGTTCTCGCCGGTTTTGTTGTCACTGCGATCCCAGGGATGCACCGGACCGAACATATTGTATTTAATGTCGGTTTTATAATTGAGTTCCTCGCGCAGATAGTAATTTATGGCGGGGGTAAAAGAGTGCAGCCAGGACGTCAGTTCTGCCCAGTAGTCGGGCTTGTCGCCCACATCCTTGGCATCAATGCCCAGATAGCGACTGTCCAGGCGCCCCAGGGTTTTGCTTTCATTACGCAGCAGTTCTTTCCAGAAAAACGCGGTGCTGACATCCAGATTGCTTTGCGCGATAACCTGTTCACTTAAGCCGGAATAACGGGCCATTTGACTGATAATCGCGGCTTTTTCCTGTGCATCAATAAAACCACCTTTGGCCAGGGCTGGGATCAAGCGGTTAAGGGTAAATTCTTCCACCTGCGGCAGTAGCGCTTCTAAATCCAGCGCCTGAAGTTCTTTGTCCAGCTTGCCATGATGCCAGGCGGTGGCGGCAAAGTAAGGTAAGCGATTGGCGGCTTTTACCGGACCGTTTCGTTCAATGCCGATATCGGTGGGAGACACCAGAATCACGCCATTGAGGTACATCCACTGGCTATTTTGTAGCTCCAGTGCCAGGCCGGATACCCGGGTGGTACCATAGCTTTCACCAATTAAAAATTTAGGCGACAGCCAGCGGTTATTGCGACTGACAAAGGTATTGACCCATTCCGCCAGGTATTTGATGTCGGCATTGACACCAAAAAACTGCTCCTGCTGCTTATCTTTAGGCGGTAATTTACCCTCGGCATTCTTCAGCACACGGCTATAGCCGGTATTGACCGGGTTAACAAACACAATGTCAGCAACATCCAGAATCGAATAGGGGTTGCTATCGATACCATAGGGTTGCACCGGGTAGCCTTCGTCATCAATTTTCAGGATGCGCGGGCCGGTATAGGCAATGTGCATCCACACCGACGCGGAGCCGGGGCCACCATTAAACGAAATCACCAATGGCCGGCTGCTTTGGTCCTTGATATCCGTGCGCTGATAATAGGTATAAAACAAGCTGGCAATGGCTTTGCCTTCGTTGTCCCACACAGGTTGCGTGCCGGTGGTTGCAGAGTAACTCACCCGCTGCCCTTCAATCAGGGTTTTATGCTCAGTGACCACTTTATGGTCCACTTCAATGTCGCGGCTATTCGCCTGGGCAAACAGGCTGAAAATCAGCGCCAGCAGCAACAGAGGTGGCTTGGCGATTTGTCTTGTCACTAACATAAGCTTTCTTATTGTCTATAGGGTGGATGTTCAACTGTCGATGGTAGCAGGTCTGCTTGTTTGGTCAGCCAGCATTGGCCGCAATCCTGCAGCCGTTTGCCTTATTTAGCCGCTAATACTCTGGCATGGCAGGCATCTGCTGCAACGTATACCCCGCTGGGATCTGAAAAATATTGGCAGACACCGCCTGTTTCTTAAAGCTAAGCGTGGTGGTTTGCGCGCCCTCTTCACCATGTTCCCTGATTTGCACTGGCAACAGCTTGTTGGCAAATAAATGCTGATTCAGCATCATCTCATCCTGGGCGCCAAACTGGCCGGCAAACTGACTCATTTTATTCAAAAAGGCAGACAGGGTCTCAAAATCGTCCTTGTCGATATCAAGGTTCGATAATGTCACCACACAGGCTTCGCTCAGCAAGGTCTTGTCGTTATATACGCTGACCCACTTGCAGCTATGCTCGTTGACTTTGTCTGACTTGCCCGTTTCATCGATACGCAATGCTTCTTTTTTGTTGTCCATGCCCGGCATCATGCTGCCCATCATCTGGCGCATTTGCTCGCGCTCTTCGGGACTCATATCGGCCATCTGCTCCTGCATCATACTCATCATTTGTTGCTGCATCTGGTTAAGCCCACTGGCCATTTTGGCCATCGCTTGTTCGTCCATTTGTAGATAGCCCTTTTCCTCATGGTTCAGAGCAATCATTTCGCCTTTGTTGCCGTCGTAAATAAAATCGGTCTGGCCACTTTCATTTACCGCACCGGTTTTCCCCGCTGATACGTAGATCCTGGTGGTTGCGCCATCCTGATCCACAGAGGTGATCAAGGTATCGGCGGTGGCTGTCGTGCTGCTGGCAACAATGCCGGCCAGGATCAGATTCAACTTACTCTTCATCGAAATTATCCCTTTGTGATGGGTTGAGGTTGCGCGGGCAGTTTGGCTTGCTCCGCTTGTTGTTCCAGTGTAGCTACTTGTTGCCCGCTAAGCGCAACTTTCGGTTTTTTCAGATCAATCACCAGGGTTTCAGAAATCTTGTCCTGAATAGCCTGGCGGTTGGCATCCCAATAAATTTGCAAAAAACCCAGCAAGCCGGTAGCAACACCGGCGCCATAGCCACCATAGCGGCCAAAGCTTTCCCACAGGTTAAGGCTGCTGCCATCAAGTTTTATAACCTTGATACCCAGTAAACGCTTGGCCGGGGTTTGCCCTTGCCACCAGGCGGTAAATACCGAGAAATAAAACGCCGCCCAGCCAAAGCCCAATCCAAGGTCTTCGGCCAGTGTTTTAGCCAAGGTGATAAGACTAAAATCACTGTCTGTATTTTTTTCCTTATCTGGCTGCGGCGTGACAACAGGGGGTAGATTTTCAGTCTTGGGCGGCGACTCAGGTTGCACTACTTCAAGCGTTTGGTAGCGGGCTATCAGGTCTTCTTTCAGGGCATCACGCTGAATTTTATCCAGACTATCAGTGGTGGCTCTGACAAACTCCTTGATCAGCTCCTTTGCGCTCTGCTTGGGCAAACTGGCCTTGGCCAGATCATCTACCAGGCTCTGCCCAGCGGGCGTCCAGCAATCCAGCGCTGGCTGGCAGGCACCACTGGCAATCTCACGTTGCAGCGAACCAATATTTCCCAGGTGTTTGGCAGTCAGAGCCACCACCACCAATCCTTGCTCCGCGCTGATTTCCTGGTCATCAGAAGCGAACTCCGATTCAGGCTTTAACACCTCAATCAGGCCGATGGCAAAAATAAACAGCATCGACACCGAGGCAATACGCAATGCTAGGTTACTGCGTTTTTTTTCCGGCTGGCGGGCATGCAGCTTATTAGAAGCTCGCCAGAACATCCAACAGAACAAGGCAGCGAGAATCATACTGTCCACGCCGGTGAGCAACACAATAATCAGTAAATCCAGCAAAATAGCGATGCCGCGGCGCATCGGGCTGGCCAGCGCCGTGCCCAGCAAGTCATCTGCCACCTTAAAAGCATATGGGGTAATGATTTCACGGGTTTCATTCTGGGTTAACTGTGTATGTTGTGCGCCTTGCGTCATTATTGTTTTTCCTGCAATTTTTTAATGGCGTCGGTAATGCCTTGTAAGGTCATGGGATAGAATCGCTGTTCCATTAGTTGGCGGATAATATTCACCGAGGCATAATAATGCCATTGTTGTTGGGGATTGGGGCACAACCACACGCTGTGACGAAAATGCCCCAGCAGGCGTTGCAGCCACAGTGCTCCCGGTTCTTCGTTCCAGTGTTCAACACTGCCGCCGGGATAGGTAATTTCATAAGGCCCCATGGCCGCATCCCCGACAAAAATCACTTTATAGTCCGCCGCATATTTGTGCATGATATCCCAGACCGGCAGACGTTCGTCGCGTCGGCGGTTATCCTGCCACACCCCTTCATAAACGCAGTTATGAAAGTAAAAATACTCAAGATGTTTAAACTCGCTTCTGGCCGCCGAAAACAGTTCTTCACAAGCCTGCACGTGCATGTCCATTGAGCCGCCGACATCAAAAAACATCAGTAACTTGATACTGTTGTGCCGTAGCGGCTGCATATGTAAGTCGAGCATGCCGGCATTTTTTGCCGTAGCCGCTATAGTCTGAGGTAGATCCAACTCTTCGCTGGCCCCCACCCTGGCAAACTGGCGTAACTTACGCAGGGCGATTTTAAGATTGCGGGTGCCAAGTTCTACATCCGCATCCAGATTAGCAAATTCACGTTTGTCCCAGACTTTCACCGCGCTGAACTGACGATTGCCGTCCTGGCCGATTCGCACTCCTTCAGGGTTATAGCCATAGGCACCAAAAGGCGATGTGCCGCCGGTACCTATCCACTTATTGCCGCCCTGGTGGCGTTTTTGCTGCTCTTGCAAGCGCTCACGCAGGGTTTCCATCAATTTTTCCAACCCGCCCAGGGCCTGGATCCGGCGTTTTTCTTCTTCACTGAAGTGCCGGTTTATTTCCCTACGAAGCCAGTCGTCGGGAATGTCCGCGAACAAATCCAGGCTTTGCACCCCGTTAAAATAGTCGGCAAATGCGCGGTCAAATTTATCGTACTGGCTTTCGTCCTTCACCAGCACAGTGCGGGACAAATAATAAAACGCCTGCATATCGGCAAACACCAGACCTTGCTGCAAAGCTCCAAGCAGGTCCAGCAGTTCACGCAGACTGACGGGCAGACCATGCTGGCGCAAACGGAAGAAGAACCCAACCAGCATCAGCGTCTGGCCATAAATGCCAGCTTTTCAAACAGGTGGATATCCTGTTCGTTCTTCAGCAGCGCACCATACAACGGCGGAATCGCCTGCTTGTTGTCTTTACTTCGCAGGGCTTCGGCTGGAATGTCTTCGGCCACCAACAATTTAAGCCAGTCGATCAGCTCCGAGGTGGACGGCTTTTTCTTTAGTCCGGGTATTTCGCGAAGATTAAAAAATGTCTCCAGCGCCTGGCTAAGCAGGGCTTGTTTAAGTTTCGGAAAGTGCACCTCCACAATACGACGCATTTCGTCTGCATCAGGAAAGCGGATGTAATGAAAGAAACAGCGGCGTAAAAAGGCATCCGGCAGCTCTTTTTCATTGTTGGAGGTAATGATCACCACCGGACGCTGCGCTGCCTTAATGGTCTGGCGGGTTTCATACACATGGAATTCCATACGATCCAGCTCCAGAAGCAGGTCGTTGGGAAACTCAATATCCGCCTTATCGATTTCATCAATCAGCAGTACCGGCCGTTTCGGCGCTTCGAAAACCTGCCAGAGCTTGCCCTTGACAATGTAGTTACCAATATCCTGTACTTTGGCGTCACCTAATTGCGAGTCACGCAAGCGCGATACGGCATCATATTCGTACAGCCCTTGTTGGGCTTTGGTGGTGGACTTGATGTGCCAGGCATATAAGGGCGTATCCAGACTTTTAGCCACTTCCTCGGCCAGCAGGGTTTTACCTGTACCCGGTTCCCCTTTAATCAAAAGCGGACGTTCAAGACGGATGGCGGCATTAACAGCCAGTTGCAGTTCCTTACTGGCGATATATTGGTCTGTACCGGTAAAGGACATGGACTACCTTTATTGGATTGTGAATATTCACAATATCATATAGCGAAAAAGCAGTTTGTTTTTAGTGCCAGAGCCTTAATCTAGTAAACATTCCCCATCTTGGGGCCAGAAATTCCAGAATAGTGCCTGGCGCTGTTCTTTAAGCAAGGAATCACCATGCAAGTATTTAAAGACAATTCCGAGTCCATCGGCAATACCCCACTGGTTAAGCTTAACCGGGTAACTGGCGGCAAGGTGTACGCCAAGATTGAAGCCCGCAACCCCAGCTTCAGCGTAAAATGCCGTATTGGTGCCAATATGGTGTGGGATGCAGAAAAACGCGGTGTGCTGACCAAAGACAAAGAACTGGTTGAGCCCACCAGTGGCAATACCGGGATTGCCCTGGCCTTTGTGGCTGCCTCCCGCGGTTATAAACTGACCCTGACCATGCCTAGTACCATGAGTCTGGAGCGTCGCAAACTGCTTAAGGCCTTAGGTGCTAACCTGGTGCTGACCGAAGGCCCTAAGGGCATGAAAGGCGCTATTGCCAAAGCGCAGGAAATTGTTGATTCCGATCCATCCAAATATGTGATGCTGCAACAGTTCGACAACCCGGCCAACCCAGAAGTGCATGAAAAAACCACCGGCCCGGAAATCTGGGAAGGCACTGACGGTCAGGTCGATATTTTTGTCGCAGGTGTGGGTACCGGTGGCACGATTACCGGTGTAAGCCGTTACCTTAAAAACACCCGAGGTAAAGCTATTTTGTCTGTGGCGGTGGAGCCAACCGACTCCCCTGTGATAAGCCAGGCCAAAGCTGGTCAGGAGCTCACCCCAGGGCCACACAAGATTCAGGGTATAGGCGCAGGTTTTATTCCGGGCAACCTGGATCTGGCCTTGGTGGATCAGGTTGAACAGGTTGGCAATGACGAAGCCATGGAAATGGCCCACCGTCTGATGCGCGAAGAAGGAATTCTGGCCGGTATTTCATCCGGTGCCGCTGTGGTTGCGGCTAAGCGTCTGGCTGAGAAACCTGAAAACGCCGATAAAACCATTGTGGTGATCCTGCCAAGCTCCGCCGAGCGTTACCTGTCCAGCCCGCTGTTTGCCGGTGCCTTTACCGACGCCGAACTGGAACAGTAATTCCGTCTCCCTTTAGTGACCATTGACCTTATTTAAAAGGTCAATGGTCACTACGGCGCCTCTGGGCGCCTTTTTTATTTCTGAAAGATGGCTGCTTTACTTTTTTAGCCGTTGCTTGCAGACTTTGACTCATCAGGGTCAAAAATTAATATAACGATGTACAAACACCTGCTAATAATTGTGCTAAGCGCCGCCACGTTACTGCTGACGGCCTGTGATAAGGCTGAAAAACGCGAAGGTGTGGGCCGCTATGGCATGATGGAATCCGGTACACCGGAGTACACCGCCATCGAGTTCTTTGACCATGTTTACCATGACGAAAGCATGGAAGACGTGCTACGCATCAGTTCACCGAAAATGGCCCGACTGATCCGCAACTACAAAACCAATCGTAACTTTCAGCGCCATGTACTGAATCTGACCTATGAAAAGGTTGAAATGATGGTGGACTCCGGCAACAACAGGATGCGTTCGGAGTTTGCCGATAAAGCCAGCGTAGTCATCTTTTTCACCGGTACCGATCATGGTGACAAAAAAGAGGACCTGCGCACCGTTAACCTGATTAAAATCAGCGGCGACTGGAAAATAGACGAAATAGAAGTTGATAAGTTTATGTAAGGGCCAGATGGCCCTTCATACAATATCAGGCCAGCTTATCCCGGAACATAAAAAACACCGCGCCCATAAGGCACAGTCCGGCCCACAAGTAATCCAGTTTTAATGGCTCTTTAAGATAAAACACCGCAAAGGGCACAAACAGGCTTAAGGTAATCACTTCCTGAATAATTTTAAGCTGCCCTACCGACATTGCGGTGTATCCGATACGATTAGCTGGCACCTGCAACAAGTATTCAAATAATGCAATTCCCCAACTCACCAGTGCCGCGATCAGCCAGGGTTTGCTGTTCATACCTTTCAAATGACCATACCAGGCAAACGTCATAAACAGATTGCTGCAAATCAGCAACGCCACACAAATAACTACCGGGTTTTGCATAAATTGTGAAGTATCAGAAGACAGTTCGTCATTTTGCTTCAGGATTGGCCACTTCGCCAAGTATCACCTTGTACTTTATCCAGTTGACCTTTGCTGTTTGGTAAATTGACTTATGCTTCCTTCGTGCTTTTCGTGTTCTTCGTGGCGGTACAAATTTTAAAAACGCCAATATCACCATAAAGATCATAAGAAACACGAGGAGAACATCACTCACCGCTACACCGCAGAGAGCACAGGAAAATATATGCCCCAGAAAACTCTGTGTTCCCTGTGTCTCTGTGGTTAAAGATGGCTTTATGCAGAGATATATTTCCCCGCTCTATGCCGACGGCTGAGTAAAATCATCCCCAAAAGCAACAGTAATAATGCCGAGGGTTCATCAATAGCCGTGCTACCTTCAATAAGCACTGAGGCATTATTAACCTGACTGCTAATGGCATTACCCATGCCATCGGCCAATCCATTGATATTCAAAACAAAGTCCACCAACCCAGGGCTCTGAGCGGCCAGCGTCAGACTGGCCAGCACAAAGCTGTTAGCCTGGAAATCGTTAAGATCGGTGGGCAAATCAAAAGATAAATCAAAAATTTGTAGCTGGCCTGGTGCCAGCAGCCTGGTGCCCAGGATATTCAGGCCAAGACCAAATAAATCCAGTTGGCTGGCAGGATCAATTGCTACTGCGTCGAATACGCCATCGCTGTCGGTATCGCTGGTATCTAACCCCGCGAGGCTGTTGTTAAACGATAACGTGATATCGAAGCCCGACAGCGAGGGGGCGCCCCCAGGGGCCAATTGACTGATAACAATATCCAGATTGATATTTTGTCCGGTTGACACCGTGCTTTGCGACGGCACAACGGTGATTAGCGCCGCCTGACTGATACCACAGGTAATCAGTGCCGTCAGTCCCAGCAAGGCCTTAAGGAAATTGAGTTTTTTCATTTTCTGTCCTTTTTGGTTGAAATAAAATCCGGGGAGGCACACTGCCTCCCCGGGCAAGCCAGATGGCTATTCAGTTGCACACATGGCGCGTGTGCAGCGCAGTCTTAGCAAACGTGCGTCCAGTATGCTGATCACGCCATCCAGATTCAGATCCATGGCCTGATTTTGGCTATCAACCGGTTGGTTTAACTGGCCCATCAAAACCTGCAGGTCCTGCCGGTCCACATCGCCGTCACTGTCCAAATCGCCTTCCACCTGCCCGCTATAGCCTTCAAACTGGCTGGCGGCATAGGCCTGAGTCATTGAGCCTTCGGTAGACACCAGGTTGGCACCGGCATTACTAAACACCAGCAGGTTCTTAACGAAGTACGGACCGGCCACACCATTGCTGCCAATGGCCTGCCCCGAGAAGTTAAAGGTCATTGACTGGCTTCCCAGGTTCAGATAGCCCTGACTGGATACAATCTCTATGTCGTTGCCATTGACGTCGGTCAAACTGGCGGACCAGGTATAAGTACCCGCGGCGGCCACATCAATGCCTATTCTTGCCTGCAGAATGTCAAACAGGCTGTTGCCATTGTTATCAATGCCTTGATCACTGTTGTTGCCATTTAACTTCAGCAACTGGTTTTGCCCTGCACTTTCAAACTCTTCATAACTGAATGCCTGGGTCATTTGTGGTACCAACACCACATCAGACACATAATCATTGGCATCCTGGCTTAACACCAGGGTCAGTGAATAAGGTCCATCCATTTGCAAATCATGAATTGAAAGCCCGTCAAACAGGAAGCTGAGTGTCATCGCACTGTTGTCAAAGCGTACATTCTGGCTGGCCACGATAGACTTATTAGCGCTGCTGTCTTTAAGGGTGGCACGAATCTGGAAGTTGCCGGTAGTACGGGTTAGCACCGGGATCTCCACTTGCAACTGCTCAAATTTGCCATTGCTATTAGTATCCAGTCCCTGCGCCAGCAGATTACCGTTGAACTCGAGCAATCCTTCAAATTGCAGATATTGATATGACTGGCTATTCAACACCAAACTGGCCACCGTGGTGTCATCCTCGGTAACATTGACCACTATTTCATAAGGGCCATCGGTTTGCGCACGGTAAATTGCCACCCCTTGGAAATCCAACTTCAAGCTCTGTACGCCCTGAGTAAGCGTCACAGGGACCAACAAGTTCTGTATGGTACCGCCCATGCCAAGCAGAGTCGCTTTAACCTGATAGTCACCGGGGTTAAACGCACGTAGCTCCACAGCAACACTGAGCAGGTCAAACAGACCGTCGCTGTCCAGGTCGACTGCGTTGTCAGTCCCGCCAAGCACTGCCACAGGTTTCTCACCGAAGGTGGTATGGTCTAAAGCGGATGACACGGCGGTGACTTCCAGATTGGTGCCCGCAGGTCCAACGCCTTGCAATCTGACCTCATAAGGGCCATCTACACCAGAATCAAGAATTTGCTGACCAGAGAAACGCAAGCTCACTTCATGCAGCCCAGCACCTGCCACATCGAAAAACAGGCTAACTGGTCTTGAGTCATCAAACTGGCTTTGATTCGCTATCAGTAATCCACCTTTATGCAACGAGGCCTGAATAAAGTAGAAACCACCAGAGGGGAAATCCACCATCACTCTGGCCTGAAGTTGCTCGTATACGCCATTAGCGTCATCATCAATGGACTCAAACTGCGCTTCGGCCACCACTGCAACTGCTTCAGGCTCTGGAGCTGAAACAAGTGGTGCAATGGGCGCAATAGGTACCGGAGCTAAATACTCATATGCCCCCCAGGCAGTTTCATATTTGGTCGGCACTGCAGGCGAGAACGGATAAACTTTTGCCCCCTCAAGGGTTGTAAAGTGCGGCCCCCTGGCATCCGACGCCACGGATTCAATGTTCCAGGCGATAAACTCACTATCACTGCTATACCGACCGTTAAAGGTGGCATCATAGTAAGTGGCACTTCTTAATCTCAGGCTGTGGCTGGAAAACAGGTATCTGTCGTAGCTACCGCCAACAGGCTTAGCACTGCCAGGAAATGCCGGATCCAGCGATGGCGTGGCATTGGTAATAAAGCTACCTCTTGCACCGCTTCCCACTTTGCGCACGGGATTAAGTCCACTGACGCCCAATAGACCTGACATATTTTCAAATACATCACTGAAGACGTAACAATCGGAGTAATTGCAGGTAATCGGATCGGCCATCAATTGTTGCCAATCGCATTTGGTTGCAGCGCCAAAATGATAACCATACTCCCAATGACTGTTGCCGTAACTGTAGACGCCTTGCAACACTTTATTGAGGATCTGTGTTTCACTTGTCTCACCATTGGCCCAGTCAGTGGCTTGCTCATACCAATAAGCCAAAGGGCGACCAATGGTCGGTGCACTTTTAGTCACATACAAGGTACGGGTGACGGTTGGCAGTGCCTCACCATTGACCTCGTAATCAAAGGTAACACTGTAAGCGCCAATTTCTGCTGGCACATCCAGAGACACTGTACCTGACGCCCCGGTCCAGGACGTACTGCCCTGCTTGGAGGTACCTTGAATTGCCCACTGTGCCTGGACCTCAGCATCATCAAGCAAATCATTGGGACAGGAACTTAACTGCGTATCCACATCTACCAGTGCTGTATCGCTGGCTGCAGAGAAAGGCTTATCGGCGGCTGAGGACGTGTCGTCGCTAAGATTGCAGGCCGCATCCAGGCTTTGGGAGAAAATCTCCGTCACTTGGGTGGCAGCATCTTTCCAGACCGGATTGCCATTGCTGGGGGTCAGTGTCAGGGCAACCACGGGTTTGATTTCCAGGTTCAGCGCCACCCAATCAATAGCAGTACACCAGCGACCGGAAGACAGCGTATCAATATTGATTTGCACCCGGTTAGCCTGTGACGCGCCACTACCAGGAGCGGGAAATTTCAGCTTGCGCACATCCACGGTAAAGTTATTCAGCTTCCAAATGCCGTTGTCACCGGTCAGGGTGCCCAGAGACTCGCCGTTGAACACCACTTCATTACGCTCTGGCGGTGGACTGCCATTAACGTCCACATCATAAGCTGGCATCAGGATACCGACGGTGGAGGGAATAATGCCCTGAGCAATCAATGCATTGGCATCCTGCAGATATCCATTGGCATCCACCGGCCCGACCGCTTTATCGATCATAACGTCAATCATCAGCGGGTGTTCGGGACTATTATTGAATGTACAGCCAGTATCGAGTCCAGGGCCAGCGTCGGCCACAAAGCTGTTAGTCGTGGGTGGGTCAAATGGGGAAGAGCGCGACAAAATACTAAATTGTCTGCTGGCTTCCTGAGCACGGTCACCATCTTGTGCAGCAGGCACATCAGCCAGACAGTGACAGGAGGTTAACAACAGGGCCGTCAGACCCAGTGCTTTATTAATCATCCTAAATTCCTTTTATGAGGGCCTGGCAAAAACCGCGACCAAACCCTGGTCATAAGATATGGCCAACCGAAAACCTGCTGGTGGCCGCGAAGATACGACGTCAGCCAGTGAGCAAGAATTACACCAGCACAAATTACTACAACGAAAACAAAAGGTTAAATTTCAACCAAAAATATAAGAGGATGAAGTTGAAAAATAATCCGACACTGAGGTGACATTTGCTGACAAAACAAGAAGAATTTCGGCTGTCACACTTCGTTATGCAATTGGAACAGTCTGCCAACTGTTCCTGGCGGTTTTATTGTTTATCGCATTGGGAGCGGGTGCAGGGAATAGCAAAGTGCTAACAATCGGGTTGATAGTGAGGCCGGGCTCACGCGTAATATAGGCAAGAAGTTAGCATACCCGGTACACGCACTACGAAAAGACCCGCCAACGGCGGGTCACCAAAGCCATTATAAGCCGACAGCGACACCTTCACGCCTTGGGTCTGCGCCACCAATCAACTTATCATCCAGTAGCATAATACCGTGCAGACCACTGTTGAGATCCTGTACCTGCACTTTATGCCCCCATTTTTCAAACTCAGCGGCATGTTGTTCGAGGCTTGTGCCTTTTTCCAGCGCCGTGTAGTCGTTACGGTTAGTGATTTTCGGCAGGTTAATGGCTTGTTGAATGTCCAGCCGCCAGTCCAACACCCCCACCAAGGTCTGTGCTACATAGTCAATAATACGGCTACCACCAGGGGAGCCCACCACCAGGTACAGCTCGCCCTGCTTGTTAAACACCATAGTCGGACTCATGGAACTACGTGGTCTTTTGCCCGGTTCCACCCTGTTCGCCACCAATGCACGGTTTACTTCCGGCACAAAAGAAAAATCGGTCATCTGGTTGTTAAGCAGAAATCCTTCTACCATCAAGCCTGAGCCAAAGGCCATCTCAATACTGGTGGTCATCGACAAGGCATTGCCCTGGCCATCCACAATAGAGATATGACTGGTATTAGGCAGTTCATAGGCATTATCTCTGGCCAGTTTTTCATGTGGAAACGGGTCGCCAGCAAAAGCTTTGCCCATATCCTGACCTGGCTTTATCGCCTTGGCGCGATCTTTAATATAAGAACCGCTGATCATCGCTGCCACTGGGTGGCTGAAGAACTCCGGATCAGCAGAGAATTTCTCCCTGTCCGCAAATGCCAGTCGGGAAGCCTGGGTAAATAAATGCAGTGCCTGGGGATCGTTTGGGGCAAAACGGCCCATCTCAAAACCTTCCAGCATCCGCAGGATCTGCAAAGTAGCCACACCGCCGGAACTGGGGGGGGCCATACCACACACCCGGTAACTGCGATAACCGCCACACAGCGGACTGCGGGCCTTGGCTTTATATTCCTGCAAGTCCGCCATGGTCAGTGTACCGGGGTTGATACTGGCTTTTTGTACCGCTGCAACAATCCGCTCCGCCAGCTCGCCTTGATAAAAAGCGTCAGCGCCTTTTTCGGCAATGGTGTTGAAGGTGCGGGCCAGTGGCAAGTTCTTACGGATCACACCAGCCTGAATAGGCTTACCATCCGGGTAGAAGTAATTTTTGCTGGCAATAAACTCTTTCAGACCGGGATGCAGTTCCATAGCCACTAACCTTGCCAGACGCGGCGAGACTTTAAATCCTTCCTCAGCCGCTATGGCCGCATCGCGGAATAAGCTTATCCAGGGTAATTTACCGTGCTTCTGATGGGCCATTTCCAACGCACGTAATACACCCGGCACCCCCACTGCCCTACCTCCCACTATGGCATCGCGCCAGGGAATAGGCTTTCCATCTTGTAAAAAATGTGCCGCGTTGGTTTGCCGAGGAGCGGTTTCCCTGCCGTCATAGGTATAAAGCGTCTGTGCAGCGTTGTCCCAGTAAAGAATAAATGCACCACCGCCAATCCCCGAACTTTGGGGTTCAACCAGAGTTAACATCGCTTGCACAGCAATCGCAGCGTCAATAGCACTGCCTCCTTGCATCAAAGCCTTCTTTCCCGCCCAGGCAGCATATGGATTCGCCGCACTGACCATAAACTCTTTTGCCACTACAGCCGATTTATTGGCAAATCCAGTGGCCGCTTCTGGCTCTCTGTCCTCAAGTACCTTACCCTGTCCTAAAGCCACAGGCATACATAACATCAAGCTCAGAAAAAACCCGACTCTAAACAAACCTTTCCCCTTCAAAGTATAAAACTCGCGATAGCTGATAATAATTAGTTGTAAATATCCGGATCGGGCTGACGCTTTTGTAAAAAGGCAGCAAATGCTTCTTTGGCTGCAGGTGTGCGCAATTGTTCAATAAAAAAGTCCAATTCCTCGTTCATATGTAAATTTACCTCTTCCAGATTGGACTTCATCAGTGCCTTGGTCAGTGCCATCGCCTGGCGGGGTTTCGCCACCAGCTTTGCCAATACCTTTTCAACCTCAATATTCAGCTGGTCAAGGTTAAAAACCTGATTCACCATACCGAAGGCTTTTGCATCTTCAGCATTAAAGGATTCCCCTAACATCAACCACTGGGCGGCCTTTGCATGACCGGCCAATTTAGGCAGCAGGAAACTGGAAGCATATTCAGGTACCAGACCCAGATTGATAAAAGGTAGTGAAAAACGACTGTTGTCTGCACAATAAACAAGATCGCAATGCAGCAGCATGGTTGTACCTATGCCGACAGCCAGGCCCTGCACTTTGGCCACCACAGGTAGAGGGCAATGCATCAGTGCATTCATAAAGCGCACTGTGTCGCCAATCTGCTCATGTTCGGAAAAATCGGCAAAGTCCGCTAAATCATTCCCCGCCGTAAAATCATCTGCCGTCGAGGCAATCAAAATGGCGCGTATTTCGTTATCTTCTTTGGCTTGTTCAATAGCCATGGCCATGTGTTGATACATTGGCATCGACAACGCATTTTTCTTGTGCGGCCGGTTAATCAGGATCTTAAGCACCTGGGATTCTTTTTTCAGCAGGATGTCAGACATGCTATTACTCAGTCATTTTTCTGTCACTTTACCAGCCCCGGCTATGACTGGGCCAGTTTCCATTTTGGTTTTTCGCACCGTATTATATGCAAAATTACGCAGAATCATTTAGTTATGCTCAAACTGCCTTGCCAGCCACAACAATTCAGTGGCCCGCTGCTTGTGCTGCTCCTCAGCTTCCTGCTTTTTTTCCTGGAGCCATGGAGTCAGGTGCATCTGACATATGCTCGTACCCTGCTGCAAAGCGGTGAATGGTGGCGCCTGTTAAGCGGACATCTGCTGCACACTAACTTTAATCATTTATTGCTAAATGCAGCCGGGATGTTGCTGTTGTGGGCTTTGCATGGCCATTACTACCGGTTTTTTCCCTACCTGGGCTTAATGCTCTTTTGTGCCTTGATTTGCAGCATTGGTTTGTATTGGGGTTCGCCCGAGCTTATTCGGTACGTAGGCCTGTCAGGGATTCTGCATGGTTTGTTTGTCTGGGGTGCAGGTATGGATATTCGCCACGGCATAAAATCTGGCTGGTTGCTGCTGATGGGATTATGGGGCAAAGTATTATATGAACAATGGGCAGGTCCCAGCCAGGAAGTGGCAAAGCTTATCAACGCCAATGTTGCCATTGATGCACACCTTTTCGGTGCGCTGGCAGGGATGCTGGCACTGGCTGCCAGTGTCTTAACCCCTTTCATCAAAAAAAGGAGAACCAGATGAAAATTTCCGCAAAGGGTCAGTGTTTATGTGGAGCCGTCTCAGTGACAGGCCAGGTTGAACAAAAGGTCGGCGTTTGCCACTGCAGTATGTGCAGGCAATGGGTAGGCGGTCCTTTTCTGGCGGTTGACGCTGGTACAGAACTCACAGTTACGGGTGAGCAAAATGTTGAGCGCTTTAGCTCATCAGACTGGGCAGAGCGGGCGTTTTGCAAAAAATGTGGCAGTGCGCTGTTTTACCGGCTGAAACAAAATAATCAGCATATTGTCTCGGCCGGCCTGTTCGAAGTGTCATCTGACTTTACCTTGGATCATCAGATTTTTATCGATGAAAAACCACATTATTACAGCTTTGCCAATCAAACCCACAATATGACCGGCGCTGAAGTATTTGCTCAGTATGCCCCGAAAGAATAGCTAAAAGGTCAGCACGCCCTGGTTAAGCGTTGGCAGATTTCTTCACATAGTCTGTGGCTGTTGAGGTTACGCGCAATTACCTCGTCAGCCAGTCTGCCGCTTTTTACCACCTCCAGCCAATGCACCAACATGGCATAAAAGCCTTTGCTATGTAGCATCGGCGTCCAGTCGGCCAGCGCAAGTTGCTCTGCGCGATTTTCCGACCATCTGGTACCTCGCAGAAAACCATCCAGCTCCAGGGTTTGATTAAGCTGGCCAAGCACAATACGTTCACAGGTCATGCCATAACATCTGTCCATTGACGCATGATACATACCGCCGTCTGCATACCAATGACAATCCAGGCGGGCTAACTGCTGCCCGTCCATCTGACTGTATATCTGCATATCCGCGGGGTCCACCCTGCCACTGAGGTTTACCCCATCCAGAGCATGAATGAAATCGTCAAACACAAAAGTGCGGATATCTCCGGGCTGGTTATGGCGGTGCTTTTCCCAGCGCATATTGCGGATGCCGGTGCCATTGGCTAATGCGGCACCGGTTTGTTGGTGCAGCAAAGGCAGGTAGCGGCGATTGAAGCCCACAAACAAGGGGACATTAAAGCGGGCAGCCAGCGCGTACAGCCTTTCACAATCAGCATAGTTGTCACACAAAGGCTTATCGACAAAAACCGCCACACGGCGAGCCAGGAAATGCGCCGCCAGTTCAAGATGGCTTGCGGTGGCACTATGGATCATTACCGCATCCAGCTCAGGCAATTGTTGGTAATCGGTATAGCTGTCTACAATCCGGTACTGCGCAGCCAGGCTGGCCAGCACCTGAGGGTTGCGGCTGCAAAAGAGCCACTCCACCTGTGGCCAGTGATGTAAAAGCGGCAGATAAGCCTTTTGCGCAATATCCCCCAGACCAATCAAAGCTATTTTCATATTTTGCTCCCTACATTCAAACAAAAGCCCCGCAATCGCGGGGCTGAAATGCAGACCGGATTAGTTGAGGTTTTCCTCGAACAGCTTATAAATGCGTCGATATTCATCCAGCCACGAACTGGGCTGACGGAATCCATGGGATTCAACCGGATAGATAGCCGTTTCAAAATCGGTTTTTTCCAGTTCAATTAAACGCTGTACCAGTCTGACCACATCCACAAAAAACACGTTATTATCCACCATAGGCGCATTGATCAGCAGCGGCTTATTGAGCCCTTCTGCATAATAAATCGGCGAACTGCGCTGATAGGCAATATCATCCACCTGCGGTGTGTTAAGAATATTGGCCGTGTAAGGCGTATTGTAGTAAGCCCAGTCTGTTACCGGGCGCAAGGCCGCCCCACACTGGAACAGCTCCGGGCTGGTAAACAACGCCATAAAGGTCATAAACCCGCCGTATGAGCCACCATAGGTACAAATGCGCTGAGTGTCCACATTGGCATTGGCACCCAACCAGTTCACGCCATCCTGCAGATCCTGGATTTCCGGTGTGCCCATCTGACGATAAATAGCGGTGCGCCAGTCACGGCCATAACCAGCTGACGCACGGTAATCCATGTCCATCACCACATAGCCCTGTTGTACCAACATGCTATGGAACATAAATTCACGGAAGTAGCCTGACCAACCAAGGTGGGAATTTTGCAAATAACCGGCACCGTGGTTAAAGATAACCGCTTTGCGTTTTTGCCCTTGCTGATAATCTGCAGGCAGATAAACCTTGGCATAGACCGGCTGGCTGCCATGGCTGGAAGGCACCGGAACCACTTTGGGCGCAACCCAGGGCATGGCTTTAAAAGCCTCACTGACCGTGTTAGTCAATTGCATGGGTTTGGCACCAACCTGCGCGGCCTGCACATACAACTCTGGCGGACGGGTCACCTGGCTGTGGGTAAGCAACAGGCTCTGTTCATCCGGGCTAAGCACGTATTCGTTGTCACCGCCCAAATCAGTCAGGGCTTCAATGTCGCCACTTTGCAGATTAACCCGGTAAATTTCGTAAATACCTGGGTGTTTGATATTCGCCCGGAAGTAGATAAATTTATCGTCACGGGTCAGGGTCAGCTTGTCCACCTCGTAGTCACCAAAGGTCAGGGCCAGCTCTTTGCCCCCCAGTTCCTGGCGATACAACTGCGCATACCCGGATTGCTCCGACAGGAAATACAGGGTTTCGCTGTGATTCAACCAGCCAAAGCTGTTAAATCTGTAATTTACCCAGGCCTTATCATGCAATCTGTGCTGTGTTACCAGCTTACCTTTGGCCAGATCCACTGTGGCAATCCAGCGGTCTTTGTTGTCCCAGGCTTTGAGCATGACCGCCACCTGCTGACCATTGGCGTGCCATTTAATCGCACTCTCGCTCCAGTACCAGTCAGTAATCAGGCCGATGTCTCGCGGTAAACGGTTAGGCTGATATTTCTCTCCGTTGGCTCTGGCATTTTCGCTTTTCACGTCGGCCAGCACATCTTCATTGTATCCAGGCAGTTCCTGATAGCTCAGTTGCATCTGGCTGCCTGACTGCAAATCCAGTAACCACAATTCCTGGTTTCGCGGTTTGGCATCCGCCACTTTACGGCGCACCGCTTCCGATTTGATACGGCCATCTTCACCAATGTAATTGGGCATGATGTCATTATCATCACGGCTGGGTTCATCTTTTTCTATGGCCAGGACCAGGCGTTTTCCATCGGGGGACAGGCTGGCTTCAGCGGTCTTAAATTGTGTGGCCAGATAGAATGGCTGAGGGGTCAGACTGGCATTCTCAGCTTGCAGTTCCTGCTGATGATCGAATCTGGCCTGACGCTCTGCCCGTTCCTTGTTGACATACTGAATCAGCTTCAGCTGCTTTTTGGCCAGATAGTCTTTAGGCTCCTGCACGGCCTTTGGCTTGTCGGCAAATTTCCAACTGACCAGTTGGCGGGTCAAACCACTTTGCACATCAATAGCCAGAATACTGTCACCACTTTGATAGGCGATACGTCCGTCCAACAGGAACATAGGGCGCTGCACCCCGTCACTGCTGCGGGTGAGCTGGGTCACCTGAGCGGTTTTAAGATCTTTGACAAACAGGTTGCCCTCAAACACCCAGGCCGCTTTTGTGGCATCCTGGTTAACGATTCGGTTACCGTTATCGGTAAGATGCCGCTCGCCCAGAGGTACAATGCTGCCATTACCTTGCTGTCGGACAGAGGCTTGCCAGAGATCATTGACCGGACTGCCTTCGCGCTTTCGTTCATAACGCACGGATTGACTGTCCAGCCCCCAGTATGGGTTCTCGGGGAAACGCCCCATCCAGTCCGGATCTGCCATGATTTGCTCAAGACGAATTATATCGTCGCCCTGACTGACAGCAGCCTGTGCCTGGATGGGCTGTGGCAGCGGTTTGGTCTGTACACCTGACGTTGTATTTGATGTCTGTGAGGTCGTGGCACAAGCACTCAGACCTGCACAAATCAGTAACACCAGATAGGATCTTGTGGTTTTATACATATTGTTATGTTCCCGTGACTGATGGGGTGTGTGAACGAGCTATTAAAACGTAAAGTGCCGTTAATCGCCATGCTAATTGATCTTGTTGAAAGACAATGGCGTAAACCCAGTTCTTGTTGTACAACGAGTCTTATTTACCTCAAATTGAAAAGGACCACCATGAAAACGCGTTTGATTGCTTTGTTATTCAGTCTGGCTGCCGGCAGCGCTATGGCAGACCAATGCCCTGACCTGCTTAAATTTGTAAAGCGTAAGCTGAATTCTCAGGAAGAAGTAAATTTGTGCCAGGCCTATCAGGGAAAAACCCTGCTGATTGTGAATACCGCCAGTTATTGTGGCTTTACACCGCAGTTTGAGGGCCTGGAAAAACTCTATGCTGACTATCAGGATAAAGGTCTGGTGGTGTTAGGTTTTCCGTCCCACGACTTTAATCAGGAAGATCAGGACGAAGCCAAAACGGCGGAACTTTGCGAGCTGACATATGGGGTTAAATTCCCCATGTTCGAACCTATTGCCGTGCGGGGTGATGATGCCGATCCGCTGTATCGCATGCTGGCTAAAAAATCCGGTACTACCCCCAAATGGAACTTCTATAAATATCTGGTCAACAACAAGGGAGACGTGGTGGAATCCTTCGGCTCCCGCACCGAACCGCAGGATAAAGACTTTATCCTGACATTGGAAAAAACCTTGTCCGGCGAATAAGCCAGGTTTCACTCACCGGTCGGCGTTAGCCGACTGGTTTGTGTTGGTGCCAATAAAAACCTTACGCCATTGGCTCGGGCTGACATGGTGTTTGTTACGAAAATGCTGTCTGAACGACACCGCAGTATGAAAACCACAGCGCTGCGCGATCTGTTCAATAGAAAGGCTGGACGTTTCCAGCAACTCGCGACTCAAGCGTACTCTTTCATTGATTAGCCAGTCCACCAGAGTTAAACCGGTCGCACGCTTAAAATGGCGGGTAAAAGTGCGACGACTCATGGCCGCCGTCTCAGCCAACTTTTCAATCCTGTGCTGCTTAGCCAGATGTTGCCTCAGATGGTCAAGCAGTTGGTTAATTTTTGCATCCTGAGTGGTTGCAGCCACCGGTTGTTCAATAAACTGTGCCTGCCCGCCTTCTCGATGTGGCGCCACCACCATTACCCTGGCAACGTTGTTGGCCATGCTGGCACCATGATAGCGGCGCACTATGTGCAGACAACAATCCAGCCCCGCTGCCGTTCCTGCCGAGGTAATCAGATTATCGCTTTCCACGTACAAAGCATTCAGATCGAGTTTCACCCTGGGAAAGCGCACGGCAAAATCCTGCTCAGCCAGCCAGTGTGTTGAGGCCGGTTTGCCATCAAGCAGTCCAGCATACGCTAAGGCGTACACGCCATAACATAAGCCGACAATGCAAGCGCCGCGTGCATGGGCCCGCTGCAATGCATCAACAAGCGCTGGCTCAGGTGCCTGATGAATATCATGCCAGCCGGACACCACCAGGATGTCCATATTGTCCATCTGTCGCACATCCCCAGTAGGTTTGACCGATACGCCGCCGCGTCCCAACTGAAGTTCACTCGTAACCGCCAGGGTGTGCAGGCAGAATAACGGGCCTTGCGGCAGTTGCAGACTGAAAACCATCTGCGGTACAGCAAAATGAAATGGGTTGAAGTCTGGGTAAACAACCAATCCTACTTGAGGTAAAGGCATAGGGTCTGGAATATCTTTAGCAACATTGGCCCAATTCTTTCGATATTTGTCTTTTGGGTCAATATTTCATGGCACAATTTGCCTTGATAATCTGCGCTTCATTCATTGCAGTGCATCAGATTGATAGCCTGCCGTTAACGAGAACATCAATGCCAACCAACGCCCTATTAGTGATAGATATTCAAAACGACTACTTCCCCACTGGCGCCTTTCCTTTGCACAACGCAGAGAAAGCCTGTCAGGCAGCCTTACCTCTTATAATGCAAGCCAAATCTGCTGGCTGGTTAGTGGTAGGAATACAGCATTTAAATAGCCGTGATGCGGCGTTTTTTGCCGCTGATACCCCAGGTGCTGAGTTACACCCGAAAATCGCTGCTGTATTAGGCGATGCCCCAATTATTACTAAGCATCAAGCTGACAGTTTCTTTGCCACCGGATTGGCGCCATTACTTGAACATCATGGCGTGCAAAATGTTTATTTGCTGGGCATGATGACGCAGCACTGTATTACCCATACGGCATTGTCAAAACAATTGCCCGGCCAGCCGTTTATTTATGCCAATGCCTGTGCCGCGCCAAGTCAATTTCTGCATGATCTGGCCATTCGCGGCCTGTCTGCCCATTGCCGAGTGGCATAAAAAAAGCCCCGCCGGGCGGCGGGGCATAAAGAGCACACTCAACTAGGAACACACATTGTGAAGGCGTTGCCTTCACTCACTGCACTTATTCAGGCAACCATTTTTTCAATAAGTTCAGAAATTTTTTCATCTGCCTGAGAAAATCCCTGATTAGCCGCTTCAGGCCCCATATTCAGGCCTTCGGCGTACACAAACTCCACCTCTGTCATGCCCATAAATGCCAGTACGTCTTGCAGATATTGGGTCTGACTGTCCTTAGGAGTGCCCTGATACAAGCCGCCACGGGCTGCCAGCACATAGACTTTTTTGCCTTCCAGCAGGCCAACCGGACCATTTTCCGTATAACGGAAAGTAATACCTGCACGCGCAACCCTGTCCACCCAGGATTTAAACACTGACGGCACACCAAAGTTGTACATCGGCATACCGATAACAATAATGTCGTGCGCCTTAAGCTCCTCAACGAGTTTGTCTGACATACCGGCCAGGCGCTGTTGTTCGTCGTTGCGCTGATCGGCGGGTGTCATCCATGCGGCCATTTCCGCCCCACTTAGATGTGGCAGGTCAGTATCGTCCAAATCGCGCTCAGTGATTTGAATGTCAGCCGCCTTAGCCAACTGCTGAACAAATTTTTCAGCCAGTTGCCAGGAATTACCTTGTTTACCATTCAGGCTTGAATTAATCAGAAGCAGCTTGTTCATCGCTCGTTCTCCAACAGGTTTAATTTAGAAGACGAGTGTATTTTAGTCGCACACATACGAAAGAAAATCACAAAAAAACGGCAAAACCATTCCAATAAATTGAACGTTTTATTTTCACACCCGAGGGAAAGGATGTGATCCCTCGCCGGATTATCCCCGTAGTTGAATTTGCCTAAACAACAATGAGGAGAAAACCATGCAAGGGATCACAAAGCTGTTGACGATCTCATTGATGACTGCCGCACTGACCGGGTGCTGGCTTGACGACGACGATGATCCGGCTCCCGTGCCAACCCCAACCCCGGAGCAACCCGCTCCAGAGCCTGCTGATGCCATTGTGCGAATAACTCACGCCGTCGCTGATGCGCCGGGGGTCAATATTCTTGCTGGCAATAGCATACTGGCGGGCCTGGAAAATGTCGACTATCAGGTGTCATCGCCCTGGATCACAGTCGATGAGGGTAGTTATGACATTCAGGTGGATGCACGCTTGCCAGGCGGTAATCTGGCAGCCGTGATAGGCCCGGTTTCATTAACTTTCAGCGCAGACAAAAGCTACGACATTCTGGCTGTGGGTAACGTCGAGACGATTGAGCCGTTGGTGATCGAAAATGATGTCATGGACGTCAGCACTGGCAATGCCAGAGTACAGGTAGTGCATGGTGCGGCCGATGCACCGGCCGTGGATATCTACGTTACAGCGCCGGATGACGATTTAAGCAGTGCCCAGGCATTGGCCACGCTGGCATTTAAGCAATATACCGCACAAATGGAAGTAGCGGCTGGCGACTACCGAATCAGGATCACGCCAGCAGGTAGCCTGGATGTGGTATTTGACTCCGGTACCGTCACGCTACCTGATGGTCTGGACGCTATGATCACTGCCACAGACAATGTAGGTGCTGGCAGTGCGCCGGTTAGTCTGTTGCTGTCTACACCAGAAGGCTCGAGCCTGATTTGGGATGCTAATGCAGGCGCACATTTACGCGTGGTGCACGGTGTGGCAGATGCACCAGCAGTGGATATTTTGCTGAATAATGCCACTATCCCGGCAGCTCCCGCTCTCGATGCGCTTGCCTTTAAACAAGACTCAGGTTACCTGCCGGTGGCGGCTGGCGATTATCTGGTGGATGTGGTGGCTGATGCAGATAACAGCCTGGTGGTTATTGATGATGCTGAGTTAATGCCAGCGCAAGGCATGATTTACACGGTCATTGCGCATAACCAACTGGCCGACATTGCTCTGGGCGTTTTAGCTGATACCCCCAGATCTTTGGCCACAGCGGCAAAAGTTCGCATCGTGCACGCATCGCCAAGTGCGGGTGACGTGGATATTTATGTCACTCAGGATGATGATATCAGTGATGATACGCCAGCTTTCAGTGCCGTCCCTTTCAGTTCACCGGACTTGGCCACAACTGGCTATGAGGAACTGGCAGAAGGCAGCTATTATGTCACAGTTACAGGGGCTGGCAGTAAAGATGCAGCCATTGGCCCGTTAATGCTGGAATTTACCGCAGGCCAGGTATTTACAGCAATCGCGCTGGATGGCGACGGTGGCGGACTGCCTCCCCAGGTCATACTGCTGGATGACAGCCAGCCTTAACGGTATAAAACACCCACAGCAGGGGGAGCCAAAGGCTGCCCCTTTAAATCCGCTTGTCAGGCTTCTTTAATACCAACGCTTTCTATATTACCTGCCTCATCCACCTGACGCACGGTCAACACCACCCCGCCAAGGGTAAGGTTGTCTCCCACCACAACACGCCGATGAAACTTACGGCCAAAAAAATCCGCCAAGCTTAGTTGCCGCTTTTCCTCAGGTAACTCCCCGAGCGGATAAAACTCAGCGACTTCGGCCAGGGTCAGACTGGCATGCAGACTGAAAGCGCCAAAGAAATCACTTTCCCGTAGTTGCTTGCCTTCATTGCTGCTGGCCAGCACGCGACTGACGCTTTCTATATCCGCCACTCGCCCCATCACCAGCACCTGATCATCCTGCTTAAAGCGTAACGCCGGGTCGGCCTGCAACCATTCATTGTCTCTGAGTACGCCGATAAAACAGGGACGATGAGTGAAATTCAGTTCCTGCCAATGATGTTCAAGCGCCAGACTGTCGGTACCAATGGGAAAGCACCAAACTTCCAGAGGATCGGCACTTGGCAGCGATTCAAGCGGCACTCGCTGCGCCGGTTCGGGGATTGGCGGCACTTCCAGTCCTAACCAACGCGCCAGAGGCGCCATAGTCCAGCCCTGCACCAGCAGAGAAATCAGCACCACGAAGAAGGCCACATCAAAATACAGCGCCTGGTATTCCAACCCGGATAACCAGGGATATAATGCCAGAATAATAGGGACTGCCCCGCGCAGCCCTACCCAACTGATAAACACCTGTTCCCGCCAGGGAAAAGAAAAAGGTGCCAGACAAATCAAGGTGGCCAGCGGCCTGGCAATAAAGATTAGGATAAGCGCAACGGATAATGACAAGGCAGCGTTGTCCATAAGGTGTGAAGGTGTCACCAGCAGCCCCAGAATCAGAAACATCAAAATTTGCCCAAGCCAGGTCAACCCGTCCTGCACCTGTAGAATATGCACCAGTTGTGGTAATCGTGCGTTACCTATCAGGTAGCCCATCAGATACACCGCCAAAAAGCCACTGGCATTGGCTTTAGCGGTTAATGAAAACACCAGGATAGCGCTGGCCGCGGCCAGTAAGGGTACAAAGGTGAAATCTAACGGAATACGCCGAACCAGTTGGATAAACGCCTGCCCCCCTATCCAGCCGGCAACCAGGCCGATAACCAGTTGCCATAATACGTTAGTCCCCAGGCTGAGCATATCCAGCGACGCACCAGTAGCAAGCGCCGTGGTAAGGGTCATGGTCAGGATCACCGCCATTGGATCATTGGTACCCGACTCAATCTCAAGAGTAGAAGCCACACGCTGTTTTAAGGTCACGCCCCTGGACTGAAAGATGCCAAAAACCGCAGCAGCATCAGTAGAGCTGAGTAACGCGCCAATCAGCATGGCAGTTGGCCAGGGCAAGTCAAATAACCACACCGCACCGGCCGCAGTGATAGTACAGGTCAGTGCCACACCAAGCGTGGACAGGCTGATAGCGGGCCAAAGGGCCACACGAAATCGGTCCTGGTGGGTGCGCATACCGCCATCGAACAGAATAATGGCCAGCGCCAGGGAACCAATAAAAAAGCTCAGTTGCGGGTTGTCAAACTCAATGCCCAGCACACCGTCTTCACCCGCCAGCATGCCGATACACAAAAACACCAGCAGCAGCGGCGCCCCAATCCTGTTGGACAAGACGCTGGCCAGTATGCTGAACACCAGCAGCGCGCCCCCCAACAACATTATACCAATCACGTCATTCATGGTGTTTCCTTCAGGCACGGTCCACTAAAAAATAAGATTACCACAAGCCTGAATTGGCACGAATTGGTTAGCTCTTTTATATCCCCTGTTTCATCTGATTTTTTACGATATTGTCAGAGTTTATCCAGCGCTTGCTCGAAGTCGGCGATAATATCGTCAATATCTTCAATACCGACGCTGAGACGAATCATATTGTCGCTTATTCCAGCCTTGGCCCGTTGTTCCGCGCCCATTTCAAAATAAATGGTATGGGCAACCGGTATTGCCAGGGTTCGGGTATCCCCCAAGTGCGTAGCATTTAACACCAGCTTCAAGTCATTTAAAAATGCAAAGCAGTCAGTACCTTCTTTTAAATCAAGGCTTAATATGCCGCCATATTGCGCAAACAGGTCACCGGCCAGATGATGTTGGGGATGATCGCTCAGGCCAGGATAATACACCTTCTCCACCTTGGCATGGCTGGCCAGATAAGTGGCCAGGGTCAGTGCGTTCTTACAGATTTTATCCATACGCAATGCCAGGGTTTCCATGCCGATGGATATCAGATGTGCGGAATCAGGAGTCAGACAACCGCCCATATCGCGCAGACCTTTTTTCTTAACCTGCAGTAATCCCCACATATGTGCTGGCTGGGATTTGTATGACTCATTGATATTAGGGAACGTCTGCCAGTCAAACAGCCCGGTGTCCACCACTGCACCGCCCAGCACATGGCCATGTCCGGCTATGTACTTAGTTAACGAGCCAACCAGCATGGAGGCTTTAACCGACTTGGCGTCAAACAGATTGGCAGGGGTCATGGTATTGTCAACCAGATACAACAGGCCATGCTTTTCACACAACTTACCAATGCCTTTTAAATCCGGCACCTGAGTCACAGGATTGGCAATAGTTTCCAGGTACACGGCGCGGGTATTAGGTTGAATGGCCGCTTCCACATTGGCCAGATTGGTTGTATCCACTAAGGTGACATCAATGCCCAAGCCCCGCAGTGTATGGGCGAAGCTGTTGGTATTACCAAACAAAAACTGGCTGAAAATCAGATGATCGCCCTGCTTAAACAGCGCCAGCATAGTCGTGGTGATGGCAGCCATGCCTGTCGCAAAGGTCAGTGCGCCGACACCACCTTCTAATTGACTCAACATATTCTGCAGGGCGTTAATGGATGCCGAAGATTGGCGCGAATATGCATGACCGTTGTTGCGTCCCTGGAACACATCCACCAAGTCTTCAACCCGCTGGTACTCAAACAACACCGAGTTACTGGTTGCCTGATGCACCGCTCCATCCTGCGGTTGGTTAATCAGCCTGTCAGCATGCACCAACCTGGTAGTAAAACCTTTAAACTCCAAAACTCACCTCGTCATAGGCCTGTTCAGGCCATTTGCGGGCGACCACGCCGCCCGTAAAAATTGTGCTGTCGTTACGCCATATCTGGATGCCTGGCATGAACGGTGGCATAAAACTCTCGGATTTTAGCCATCTCTACGGCTATATCATCGCCGATTTCAAGCAAAGGACCAAATCCAATTACTTTTTTCTTATAATCAAGATAGACCAACAGCACCGGAACATTGGCTGCGCGAGCTATGTGTAAAAAGCCGGACTTCCAGTGCTCCACCTTTTTACGCGTGCCTTCCGGCGCCACGCCCAACACCATATTCTGGCGGGCAAAGACATCGGCGACCTGTTGTACCAAGCCTTGCGGGGCACTGCGATCAACCGCAATACCACCAATTTTGCGCATCCACCAACCCAGTGCCCCTTTAAACAAGCTATGTTTGCCGAGGAAGGAAATCCTTAAGCGCAGGGCAAAGGCCGTGCCCAGCGCCACCACAAAGTCCCAGTTTGATGTATGCGGTGCCACACAGGCCACCATTTTACCCAGGTTTGGAAATTGCCCTTCCATTTTCCAGCCTTTGAGCTTCAGTACTTTACAGCCAAGCCAAAACGTAAAGTTACCACCAATTCTTGGGACATTGTTGCCGATTTCCGGCATATTCAGTGAATCTTGCATAAAACCAAATTGTCATTACACCTGCCCCATGATCCCTGAGGCAAACTCGCTTGTCGAGGAGATTTGATCGCGGATAAGCGTGGCAAAGCCCAGTAGCCTGAGGCAGAATGAGGCTATTCGTTTCTTTCTGGTATCACAATGAAGTTGATGTCTTTATTCAGGATTTTCATCCCCCTGTTCTGCTGTCTGAGCAATGCATCGCTGGCGGCACAGGAAAATGCCAAGGATGTTTTCGGGCATTATCAACCGGCTTTGTTTCAAATTAGAATGATTGAAGTGGAGTCAGGCAATAAATCCTCTATCGGTTCAGGATTTCAGGTCAGTGCGGATGGATTGATTGTCACCAATTACCACGTTATCTCGGATTCTGTGTTTTATCCCAAAAAATACCGCATTGAATACCTTACCCACGAAGGTGAAACCGGCACCTTAAAGTTACTGCATATTGACGTGGTTAATGACCTGGCACTGGTGCAAAGAGAAACGGCAAATGCGCCCTTCTTTGTCCTGGGTGAGAATCTACCGGCCCAGGGAGATAATATCTTTTCACTGGGTAACCCCCATGATTTGGGTATGATAGTGGTACCCGGAACATACAATGGTCTGAAAAAAAGCAGTTTTAACCAAAAGATCCATTTTACCGGTTCCATTAATCCAGGTATGAGTGGCGGCCCAACCGTCAATGCTTATGGTCAGGTGGTGGGCGTTAACGTAGCGACGGCAGGTAACCAGATTGGCTTTCTGGTGCCGCTGGCCCCCCTGCAGGCTTTGGTAAATAGGGCGGTTGATCCAACACCTGATGATTTCATGGCGGAAATCCAGCGCCAATTAATAGATAACCAACAACGTTTATTAACACCTTTTGTGGAAAACCCCTGGCCCATTGCCACCCTTGGACAAGCCCAAGTGGCGGGCGAAGTGGTGAGCTTCCTGCCCTGCTGGGGCGATTCCAACGCGAATGACAAAAATGCCCGCTACCTGACCGTGCAAAAGCGCTGCCGTTTGGATGAAGAAATCTACCTGCATCAGCGTTTACGTACCGGTACGCTGGAACTTGAATATGAATGGCTGACCTCCGACAAGCTGTCTTCCGCGACCTTTTACAACCTTTATGAACAAGGTATGCAAAGCGCAGGGCCGGGCAATAATGCCGGCAAGGAAAATGTGACCAACTACAGTTGCCAGCAACAGCGTATGGCCAATAGCCATAACATGAAACTGAGATTTGTTTTTTGCACTCGAGCCTATAAAGACTTTGACCAGTTATATGACGTGTTAATTCTCGGTGCCAGTTACGATCAGGCCAATCAGGGTCTGATTAGTCATTTCACCCTGGCCGGTGTTACTCAGCAAATGAGTCAGGCCTTTACGCAACGTTTTGTGGAGGCATTGGCATGGCAATAATTGTTGAAAAACTGGGGGGCAATAACCGTCAGGTTAAACACTTTCGCTTTGACCAACAGCAAATCAGCATTGGTCGTGGCTATGACAACGATATTCGTCTGGACGATCCCTATGTATGCGCAGATCATGTGCTGATTGAACAGGACCCGGATAGCGGCCAGATACGGATCAGTGACAAGCAGAGCGTTAACGGGCTGCGGGTAAACGGACTGGCCACAACGCAATCGGCTGTCACTAAACAGGATGTGATTGTCCTTGGTAAAACCCGCCTGCGTATATTTGACAGTGCAGAGCAGGTAGATCCTGCGCTACGCCTGAGTGTGATTGAATCCAGGCTGAACTTTCTTTCTCATTGGCGATTTGCGTTGCTGCTTGGCTTTGTTTACGCATTAGCGCTGACCTATCAGACCTATCTGAATACCTTTGTCGAATTTGAACTGGGCAAAGTGCTGCCGCGGCTGATCAGTGATTTCCTAATTCTGTCGGCATGGCCCCTGCTGTTTGGCATGTTATCCCGACTGCAGAAGCAGGATGCCAGGCTGGCCAGCCAATATTCCATCGCTTTAATCATGGTATTAATCGGCATGGGGCTATCACTGATAAATCAATGGATTCAGTTTAACTATCCGCAGCTACCTGCCTGGAACCTGGTGGAACTAAGCGTATTGGCGCTGCTGCTGTTTGTGCTATTTTGGTTAACATTGCTAATTGCCTTTCACCAACCGACCTACAAACGCAATCGTATTGCCCTGGGGTGCAGCCTGATACTGCTATCCTGCATCATGGGTTGGCAGCAGATTAAACAAGCGGAGTTTACCCCCAGGCCCGTCTACCAGTTTATTTTGTTACCCGATAGCTATGCACTGGACGATGGTATGACAACCGACCAATTTATCCAAAGCTTGCAAGGCAGCTATGCAGATTCAGCCGCCAACAGGACAAAGAAATAGGCTATGTGCATCCTGTTTGTGGCTTTGAGGGCTCATCCCGAGTTTCCGCTGCTGATCGCGGCTAATCGTGATGAGTTTCATGCCAGGCCCACCACCCCATCGGGTTTTTGGCCCGCAGCCCCAGGCATTCTGGCTGGCAAGGATCTGCAGGCTGGCGGAACCTGGATGGGGGTAAGTGAGGATGGCCGGGTCGCCGCCCTGACCAATATCCGCGAACCATCGCAACACAAGGCAAATAGCCCAAGTCGTGGCCACCTTGTCAGCGGCTATCTGACAAATACCACGCCACAGGATTACGCCGCGGCCTTAAAGCGAAGCAAAACGGCTTACAATGGCTACAACCTGCTGTTTGGCAACTGGCAGAATCTGGCCGTTTACAATAACAAACGCGATGAGCTGACTGTGCTTACCGACGGGATATACGGGCTGTCCAACGCCGACATCCACAGCCCCTGGCCTAAAACCAGTAAAGGGGTGGCGCGCCTGACGCAGTTCTGCCAGCAAGGTCAGACGAATACAGAAATCCTGTTTTCCTTGCTAAAAGACGATGTGCCCGCCGAAGACCATCTTTTGCCCAGCACAGGTGTGGCAAAAGAATGGGAAAAACGCCTGTCGGCCATTTTTATTCAGTCAGAGCAATACGGAACCCGCACATCGACCTTACTGATGGTCAACAAACATGCTCAGGCATCCTGGTATGAGCGCAGTTTTTCTGCGTCAGGGGTTGTTTACAAAGATGTCAGCTTTCACTTTCCACTTCGCGAATATCTATAACCATTATTGTCTAAAACGGCACTCGAATTTTGTCGTACTGCTGTCATAATAGGACGCCGTTTGCGCACCATACCAACCGCACATAATTAGTTGAGGGAAACCATGTTAGAAGTGCTAGAGCAGTTACCTGCCGATCCAATCCTTGGCCTGTCCGCCGCGTTCAAACAGGATGCCAACCCCAAGAAGGTTGACCTGGGTGTAGGCGTTTATAAAGACGAACAGGGCCGTACGCCAATTCTGCACGCCGTTGCTAAGGCACAGAATATTCTGCTGGCCAACGAGGATTCCAAAACCTACATCAGCCCGCAAGGTGTGCAAGGTTTTATCGACGGTATGCTGGAACTGCTGTTAGGTAAAGGCCACAAAACCCTCATCGAACAGCGTGTCGCCGCCGTTCAGGCGCCAGGCGGATGCGGTTCTTTGCGTATTCTGTCTGAGCTGCTGAAGCGTGCAAACGGTGACTTAACCGTGTGGGTCAGCGACCCCACCTGGGCCAACCATATTCCACTGATTGGTAGTGCCGGCCTGAAAATTAAAACCTACCCCTACTTCGACAAAGAACAAGCCGGCATAAAGTTCGATGAAATGGCGGCTTGTCTGGCCCAGGTCAGCAAGGGCGATGTGGTGTTACTGCACGGCTGCTGTCACAACCCGACCGGGGCAGACCTGACTAAAGAGCAATGGCACAAAGTATTGGAACTGGCCCAGCAGCGAGAGTTTCTGCCGTTTTTGGATATTGCCTATCAGGGCTTTGGTGATGGTGTAGAAGAAGACGTCTACGGTTTGCGCCTGCTGGCCGACAACCTGCCGGAAGTGATTGTTGCGGCATCCTGCTCGAAGAATTTTGGTTTGTATCGTGAGCGCGTTGGCCTGGCCGCCATGATTTGCGCCAATAATCAGGTGCGTAACGCCTTGCAAAGCCAGATCCAATCTATTGCCCGGGCTATCTACTCGATGCCGCCTTCCTACGGTGGTGCACTGGTAGATATTATTCTTAACAGTGAAGAGCTGAAAGCTCAGTGGCTGGGTGAAGTCACCGAAATGCGCGAGCGTATGCAGCAGTTACGCCGCTTGCTGGCCGACAAAATCAAAGAAAAAAGTGGTAGGGACTTTGACTTTATCACCCGCCAGAAAGGCATGTTCAGTTACCTGTGTATCAGCCCTGAACAGGTAAAAAAAATGCGCAGTGACAATGCCATCTATTTTGTTGATTCCAGCCGGGTCAATATTGCCGGTATCAGTCACCAGAATGTTGACTATATTGCCGAAGCGCTGGTTGCAGTTCTGTAATCAGACCGCCAACCAGGAAAAGAAAGCCGCGTTAAAGCGGCTTTCTTGCTTACTGCCTGACTAAGCCACTTTAAATCGCTCACAGCTCTGTTTCAGATGCTTGGCAAGCTCATACAGGTTATTTGAGGATTGCACAGTATCACTGGCTTCTTCGGCAGTGCCTTTGGCGATCAGATTAATATCTCCAACACTGCGGTTGATTTGCTCAGCAACCAGGTTTTGTTCTTCCGATGAACTGGCAATCTGGTGATTCATATCATTGATGGTTCCTATCGCAGCAATGATGTTTTCCAGCGCACTATTGGTTTCCAGCGCGGCAGTAGCCGTTTGTTCGGCTTCGTGGGTGGTTTTGAGCATGGACTCAACCGAGCGCTTGGTCTGGTTCTGCAAACTGGACAACTTCTTCTGTATTTCTTCGGTGCTGTCCTGGGTGCGACTGGCCAGTGTGCGAACTTCATCGGCCACTACAGCAAAGCCCCGCCCCTGCTCTCCAGCTCTCGCTGCCTCTATAGCTGCATTCAGCGCCAGCAGGTTGGTTTGCTCTGCAATGCCACCTATGACCCCCAATATGCCGCCAACGTTTTCTGCTTCCTGCTCAAGACCCGTTATCATTTCACTGACAGAACGAATGTTCCCTACCAACTTGTTAATGTTTTGCCCGGTGGTGGCCACCACTTGTTGCCCCAATTGCGCCTGGTGATCGGCTTCTCTTGCCGCATCTGCTGCATTGTGCGCACTTCGGGTAATTTCCTGTACGGTCGTTGTCATTTCCTCCATGGCCGTGGCTGTTTGCGTTAACATATGCATCTGATTTTCAGAATTATCCGCTGTTTGACGGGTAACCTGTGACAAGCCTTGCGCCGCCACAGTCAGCTCGTCACTGGCAGCATTAATCTGTTTAATCAACCCGGAAAGTTGTTCCACCATTTGCATGGTTGAAGCATATATCCCCGTCAGCGGTTTTGAACTATGATTCTTGGCTAACGTAAAATCACCCGCAGCAACCCTTCTTACTATCGCCTCGATATCCCTTGGTTCACCCCCGATAGGACGAATCACCAGGTTGCTGACAAAAAAGGTCACTGAACTGGCAATAATCACCGACGCAACGGCAAGCATGATGACCTCCCACTCCACCTTTTTATTGTATGCTAATGCTTGTTCTCCGGTATCCCGTTCTTCGCTTTCAATTAAATCAGCTACGCTCTTGAGTTCTGCCAGCACTTTGGGGCCTATTTGATTTAACTGCCCATCGATCAGCAGATTTCGTTTGTTAATGATCTCATTCAAGCTGACAAAGGCTTGTTCATATTCCATAGTCAGTTGCTGACTTTGTTGAACCAATGCCTTGTTCTCAGCGCTGACTCTGCTCGACAACGCTGTCAATCTGAGCTGTATATCTGTAAGGGCCTGTTTAGCCTGCCGGGCATCCTCTGCACTATTCGTTTTGATGAACTTGTTCGCAGCCAGCCTCGCCTGCATCAGATTTTCCAGTGTCAGCGCCCCCAGAAAACCAACCTCCCGGTCATCAATTTGCTTACTGCGTTCCAGCAGGTTATGTAACGTTTTCAGAGCTTGTGGACCCACATTATCCATAACAGCAACCTGTTGGCTGCGCTGACGAAACAAAGCTTCAACCTGTTTAAACACATCCTGGTACTGAGATATCGCAGTGACAATCTTTTCTACCGCCACCGTAAATTCAGGCCGATGTAACTGCTGCTGCGTATTGCCGGCCTTATCATTTAACTGCTTGACCGTGCCGGCAATTGTCTTAAGGTTGGCCTCGCTGGGTTCTTTGAGAAAATTAATCACAGATATACGCATCTCCATCAACGAAATCGTCATATCCTGAACCACCGAACGATCAATATTTAACTCACGATAAGTTTCCAGATTACTATTACCTTTTGAAAGGGCCATATAGGCCAAGGCAACAACAACAAATATGATAGCGACGAGAATCATAAAGCCGCTGGCTAACTGCTGACGCAGGGTAAGTTTAGAGAACACGCAAACCTCCAGGTTAAGCTTGCCAATTACTTCGACGTGATATTCTGTCAAAAGTGTAGAAAACTTAATCTAATTAGCGAGTTTGCTGTGATTCAGGGGACAAAGGTATCCAATCGGGCGTTCATATCTGCCATCACTCTGGCTTTAAAATTCGCTTCACTGCGCTGATTGATACTGTGTTTGTATGTCTGAATATCTACAATCTGCAGGTTGGCCGTCAGGGTTTTAAATAGCCTTGGTAGCCTTTCACCGGGGCACTGAATATGATGCAGCCCGCCACTGTAAAAAAACAGCATTTTGCCGTTATCAAGCCTTTCCAGAATATCCGCCACCCCGCCCCTGACGCTCATCGGCTGGCCGTCCTTGTCCAAACCATTACGCCTTTTCATTCTGCCTTCCGGCAATATGGCAGTAATCACATCGGTATTGACCAGAGACAGAAAATGCTCCCATGACTCGTCAGCCTTGCGGGTAATAGGGATCACACCCGGCAGTAAGGTCTTCAGCAACGTGCCGGCCACGGGTCTGTCGAGGGTAACATCCGCGCCTGGCACGATAACTTTATGGGCAATTAGCCATACAAACGACCAGGGAGCAAAGCGGATAAACAACGGCTCGAACAGACTGGTATGATTCAGAAAAACCACCAGCCGGACATCTTTCAGTGATGATTCCTGTTCTTTACTTAACCAGTTTGGCTGACCACGATAAAACACATGGGCTAAAACTTTCACCAGTCCCATCAACAGAAAACTCAGAAATTTAGTCACATTCTGTCACTCCTTTCGCGTCCGCATATTTATCTTAAAGGAAATTCGGTGCAGGCCGATACCTGTTGTGAAAGCGCAAGACGGAGTCACACAATGTCCAAACAAGTTAGCCTTAAAGCACGCAAGCTATTCGCTGCCACACTGGCATTGTTGGCCACTTTGTCCTTATCTGCCTGTATCCAAAGCCAATCCCTCACTGCGGCTCCTCAGGATCCTCAGTTGGCTCAGCAGGCCCTGAAACGCGTCAATCATAGCTTTAAAACCTCCTTTATGATGGGCGACTGGTATTATCAAGGGGCACAGGTAGTTAAAGGTAGCATTAATGCCTATATCCAAATCCCAGCAAAACTGGATATGGAACTGGAATACCAACAAAACTACTTACGTCAGTCGGTTTGCCCTTCCAAAGAGCAACATGACTTCTGGCAGGAAATGGGGCAAATGTCGTTGTTTGTGCATATTTACACCTTTAACAAGAAATTCAGTGTGCATGCCGAATGTGCTAATCCTTTGGCCTGAATCATGCCAGGGTTGAACGGCAGGGGCTAAGGCCCCTGTTTTGTTTTCTAGCTTAAGAAAAAGTTCAGCCAATATTCATGCTCGTCGTCCTAATCTAAGCATAACAACTGGATGAGGATGCAAAAGATGAAAGCCTGGTTTATCCCATTATCTATGCTGGCTTTAAGTACCAATCTACAAGCTGCTGAGCGTTACGATTACGCCAAAGTAAAGCAGGTAACACCTATCTACGAAACCATTCTGCTAAGTAGCGAACCCGAGCAGGTATGCTACACCACGGGCAGACGCCATGATGCAACACCAACCGTCGTTGGCGCCATCATTGGCGGCGCCGTAGGCCATGCTTTAGGCCATAGTTCCTCAAACAAGAAGGTCGGTATGGTGGCCGGTGCTGCGTTGGGTGGGGCCATTGGTCATGATGTTGGCCGCAATAGTTATCGGCAAGTCTGCGAAACCCGGCCAGGAACGCAACGTCGAATCAGAGAATTGACCGGCTATGATGTGACCTATCAATACAAGGGCGACCTGTATCACACTGTGACTCAGCAGCACCCAGGTAAACGCCTGAAGGTAAAAATAAATGTCAGCCCTGCGTTTTATTGATAGCGCCTTTACAGGTAGACTTGTCGATATTAAGACAAGTCTAAGGTAGTGATAATGAAATTGGGCAAGGTGCTGATTTTCTTACTAAGTTGCATGGTCTGCTGCACGGTTCAGGCACAACAAGACAAGGATCAGTTAAATGAAGCCCAGGCAGCCAAGCGCGCCAAACAACAGGTGGATGGCCGCGTATTGAAAGTTGAGCAGCAAAAGGACAACTATCGGGTCAAGGTTTTGCAAAAAAATGGCCGGGTAGTGACGGTGGATGTGGATAAAAAATCCGGCAAGGTCACGCAGAACAAAAACCACAAAGACAGGAAGTAATGTCTGATGCGAGTACTGATAGTTGAAGATGATGCCAGACTGTTAACTCAGTTGGATCAGTTAATGCAGCAAAATGGCTATAGTGTGGACTTAGCCGATGATGGCCAGAAGGCTTTGTTTCTATTCCGCGAATATCCCTACGATTTAGCCATTGTGGATATCGGCTTGCCGGTGTTAGATGGCCTTGATCTGATTCGCCAGGTACGTAAGGACCATGTTACCAGCCCGATCCTTATTCTGACCGCACGGGATCGCTGGCAGGAAAAAGTAGAAGGTCTGGAAGCCGGCGCCGATGACTATCTGACTAAACCTTTCCATAACGAAGAACTGCTGGCCCGGGCCAAGGCCTTGATACGGCGCGCTGCAGGTCAACCAAATCCAGCTATCGAACGCGGCCCCATTCGCTTGGATACGCTCTCAGAGGAGGTTTTCGTCAACAACGCCTACGTGGAACTTACCGCATATGAGTATAAGGTGCTGGAATATTTGTTGATGAACCCCAACAAGATTGTCTCCAAGACCGAGCTTACCGAGCATATTTATGATCAAGACTTCGATCTGGACAGCAATGTGATTGAGGTATTTATTGGCCGCCTGCGTAAAAAAATTGACCCAGATGGCAGTATCAAGCCCATAGATACCTTACGTGGTCGTGGTTACAGAATAAGCCGGCAACTTTGACAAATATGCGTAAGTGGTCACTCAAGGCCCGCAGTTTTGCTGCCGCTCTGCTTGTTTTGTTGGTATTTTTACCCTTAACGGCCCTGACCCTTGAGCGAGCCTATACCAGCAGCCTGACACAATCCATGCAGGATCAGTTACGTATTCAGAATCTGGGCCTGATATCTGAGTTTGAAGTGGTACGGGGCGTAATTCAGATGCCGGAAACCCTGTTTAATAACAGTCTGAATATTCCTGACTCTGGTACCTATGCACTGATCTCTATGCACAGACTACCGCTTTGGCAATCCGAATCCACTTTGCATTGGCAAAAAGTCCCTGAACTACAACGCCCAGCCGTAGGAGAAGAACTGTTTCTGTCCAAGCAGATTAACGGTCGTACTTTCTTTCAGTTCAGCTACACCGCCGAATTTGAAGACAGAGAGCTGATGTTCCCGGTGACCTTCCATATCCTGATGGAAGGACGTTTATTCGACACCGAGCTGGCTACATTCCGTTACACCCTATGGCAGTGGCTGGCCTTAGTGGCTGTGGTACTCATTGCGTTACTGGCATTTAGTCTCAACGCGGCTTTGCAACCTATTGGTGATTTGGTTCGGCAAATCAGTGATGTGGAATCAGGGCAAACACGTCGTGCCGAGGGCAACTATCCACCTGAGTTGGAACATTTGAAAGCCAGTCTGAATCATCTGCTGGACTCAGAACAGCAGCAACGCAACCGCTATCATAATAGCCTTGGCGATCTGGCCCATAATCTAAAAACGCCACTGGCGGTGTTAAAAGGTAACCCGGAAATCCCCACCAGTGCCCATGAACCATTGGAACAAATAGAGAACATTATCGCCCGCCAGTTGAAACGTGCGGTGGCCGGTGTGGGTAGCGGCTGGCAACAGGCTGAACCGCTGGCGCCGTTGCTGCAAAAGCTGATTAACGCCATGGCCAAAGTGCATGCCGACAAACAGTTGGACATTCAATTGCTGGATCCCAGTGCACTGAGGCTACCGGGTGATACAACTGACCTGATGGAGTTGTTTGGAAACCTGCTGGACAACGCCTGCAAAGCCGCCAAAAAGCAGGTCAGAATCAGCCTGCACCTGAATAGCCAGTTGTGCATTGATATTGAGGACGACGGTCCTGGGATCCCAGCAGACCAGCGCCAAACTCTGTTGAATCGGGGCAGCCGCCTGGACACCTACGCCAGCGGCCAGGGAATTGGCATGGCGGTAGTGTCAGACTTAGTCGCCGCGTACAATGGCACGCTATTACTGCGTGACTCTGAACTGGGCGGGGCCAGAATCAGTCTGCGTTTTGCACTGCCGGTTTAACATCGTCGCCCAGCAGCAAGGCAAACCAACGCCCCCCTTGGGTCGATTCAAGGGCAATCTTAACAATCATGGTTAGCGGTACAGACAGCAACATGCCTACCGTACCCAGCAGCCAGCCCCAGAAAATCAACGACAGAAATACCACCAGGGTAGATAAACCCAAACCACGGCCCATAAAGCGCGGCTCGATGACATTGCCCATCAGGGTATTAATCACCACATAGCCAATCGCCACCAGGCCAGCGGTTCCGGGCCCTAGCTGTACCAGCGCCAATAACACTGCAGGCACCGCGGCAATAATGGAACCAATATTGGGAATATAATTGAGCAGAAAGGCCAACACGGCCCACAGCAGAAAATGGTCCACATCCAACAAATACAGCATCAAGCCAGCCAGGAAGCCGGTGCCCAGACTGACCAGGGTTTTGATGGCCAGATAATCTTTGATTGAAGATAAAAAGCGATCAATCTGCTGAATCTTCATGGCTGGATCATCCAAGGCGATATGTACTTTGCGTGGCACAGACTCGGCTTCAAACAACATAAATACCACAGTAAGCAGGATCAACAGGAAATTGGTCATCACCGCGCCTACCCCGGAGAGCAAGTTGGATGCCATATTCATGGCCAGGCCAGGGTCCAGATAAGACAGCAGTTGCGTGCGATCCAGATGAATGTTCAGATTGGCCAGTTGCCCTACCAACCAGTTTAATTCACCGGCCAGTTGTTCCTTATAAACAGGTAGATTTTGGGAAAATTCATTCATGGAATTTCCCACCAGGCCCGCCAGCATAAATCCAAAAATCACGATCAGCAGTATTACTAATATTACCGACAGCCAGCGTGGCACCCGATAGCGACTGGCCCAATTAATCAACGGGTTACAGGCCATGGCAATGAAAACCGACAGCAGAAAAGGCACCAGGATCGTGCTGGCGGCTTTTACACCGGCCAGAATGATGACCAGCGCTGCCATAGTCAGCAGAACTTTGGAGGAAGACGAACGTTTAATTTCCATATTCAAAGGAGATTGGCCTCAGGTTGTGGCAAAATTACCAAAAAGCCACTGTGTTTAAAATAAATTAAGTCATTAACGGATGTACTCAGATGCAGCTTAACCCAGCCACAATTCGTATCAAGAACCTACGCTTACGCACTTTTATCGGCATTAAGCAGGACGAGATTGATAACAAGCAGGACGTGTTAATTAATGTCACCATCAGATACCGTGCTGAACAGGCTACCAATAGCGACGATATGCAGGATGCCCTGAACTATCGCACTATCACTAAACGCATTATCGATTTGGTGGAAAACAACCGATTTTCGCTGCTTGAGAAACTCACCTCAGATGTATTGGCTATTGCCGCAGAGCATCCCTGGGTTATCCATGCCGAAGCAGAAGTGGATAAACCGCACGCATTGCGTTTTGCTGATTCTGTCTCTCTGTGCTTATCTTGTAGCAAGGCCTGAACAGCTAAGGATTTTTCGGCATTATGCAGATTTTGATGACTGGCGGCACCGGGCTAATTGGTACCAGACTATTGTCCCGTTTGCCAGAAGGCTATCAGGTCACAGTGTTAACCCGAAATTTGGCCGAGGCCGAACTGGCGTTGGGGCGGCGGGCTGCCTGGATATCCTCACTTAAGGGACTACAAAACCTGGATGGCTTTGATGCTGTCATAAATCTGGCCGGAGAGCCCATCGCAGATAAGCGCTGGAGTGAAGAACAAAAGCAGCGGATTTGTCAGAGCCGCTGGCAACTTACCGAGAAACTGGTGGAACTCTGCCAGTCCAGCGTGCACCCACCCAAGGTCTTCCTTAGCGGGTCAGCCGTAGGCTACTACGGACGCCAGGGCGATGACTTCATCAGTGAATATCATCAGAGCCCGCATAACGAATTCAGTCATCAGCTTTGCGAACGCTGGGAAAAAATCGCCCTGGAAGCCCAGTCCCCCAGTACCAGGGTATGCTTGCTCAGAACCGGGATTGTCTTGAGCCGCAAGGGTGGCGCATTGGTTAAAATGCTGCCGCCTTTTCGCATGGGATTAGGGGGAAGAATGGGCAGTGGCAAGCAATTTATGCCTTGGATCCATATCAGTGATATGGTGGCCGCCATGCGCTTTTTGCTTGAAACGCCGGATTGCCAGGGGCCCTATAACCTTTGCGCACCGAATCCGGTGACGAACACCGAATTCAGCCAGACGTTGGCTAAAACATTAGGGCGGCCTTGTTTATTCCCTATGCCTGCATTTGTACTTCGCGGCCTGTTTGGTGAAATGTCCGATTTATTACTGTACGGCCAACGGGTGATCCCCAAACGCCTGGAAGAGGCTGGCTTTCATTTCCAATTCCAGCAATTGGATAAAGCATTGCTGAATCTGATAAAGGGCTAAAAAGTAAGCCTCAACATATGTTGAGGCTTATTCTAAATCATCCGTCTCAGCAGATCGCTGGTATTGAAAGACAACAATCGCCAGCAACTCAGCGCCCCCAGTATTCCAACAACCAGCGCACCAACCAAGGGCGCCAGCAGCCAGAATTGAAAGTGGAATCCGGCCTGCATATTAAACACCTGGGTCTGCAGCAGATAGAGTGCCAACTCATTGGCCATTGCCGCCATAAAACCGGCAACCGAGCCGATAATAACGAATTCTAACACCACGCTCATTCTGATCAGCATGCCCCTGGCCCCCAGTGTTCGTAATATCGCCAGCTCCTGCATACGCTCATCCATACTCGCTTGCACTTGCGCCACTAATACCAGAGTACCGGCACAAAGTACCAGAAACAGAATAAACTCCACTGCCATCGACACTTGCTCTACGATGCTGCGCAATTGATTAATGCGGGCATCCACATCAAACAGACTGACAGTGGGAAACGGTGCCATCAACTCTGCCAACTTGGCTTTGTGCTCAGTATCCAGATGAAAACTGGTGATATAGGTAGGTGAAAACTCCGCCATCGCATATGGCTCCAGCACAAAGAAAAAATTGGGCTGCATGGTTTGCCAGTTGACCTCCCGGATACTGGTCACCCGGGCCCTGACCACTTCGCTACCAATATTAAAGGTCAGCCTATCCCCCATTTTAATGTCCAGACGCTCGGCCACTTCTTTTTCCACCGACACCCTGGGTTCTTCACCCGGCGCAGCGCCGCCATGCCACTTCCCTTCCACCACATGGTTTTCGTGCTGTAGTTGATTGCTCCAGGTGAGGTTGGCTTCGCGCCCCAACCCTTGACGACCACGACTATTACTGTCTGCCTCTTTGCTAACATCGGTACGGATTGTTTCGTCATTGATGGCGGCAAAGCGACCGCGAACCACGGGATAAAACTGTTCAACTTTTACGCCTCGCGCCAGAAAATGCTGTTCGAGCTGTGGCAACTGTCCTTCGGTAATATTGATCATAAAATAGTTGGGCGTACCTTCGGGTAACTGGTCGCGCCATTGCTGCACCATATCATTGCGCATCACCAGTACCACCAACAGCAGCATAATAGTGACCGCAAAACTGATAAGCTGCACCGAATTGTCCATGGCGCGACGGGAAATCCGTGCCCAGGCCAGTTGCCAGGCGCCCATTCTTGCCTGCCCCAATTTGCGGCCAAGGGCAATTAACCCCAGCGTCACCAGCATCAGCGCCACCACTAACAATAGCCCGCAAGCCAGCAGGATAGCACTGATAGTCAAATTGCCGCTGTAAGCCCACATCAACAGAAAAATAGCCAAACCGGCCACGGCGAACTGCACACTTCTGGAGCCCATGCTGGCGCCAAGGTCGCGGCGCAAGACTCTTAAGGGCGGTACAGAAAAGAGCTTCATCAGCGGGTACAGTGAAAACAACATGGCGCATACCAATCCGGTAAATACCGCGATTAAAAATGGTCGCCAGTACCAGCTGTCGAGTGCCACCTGAACCTTTTCGGCAATTAAACTGGCAATCAACTGTTGCACCCCATAGCCCACAATACCGCCAATTAAGATACCCAAGGCGGTGATAAACAGAATTTGCAGTAAATATACCCGCCGCACCAAAGCGGCGGATGCGCCGAGGGTCTTCATAATGGCAACAGGATCGTAATGGCGCTGACTGTATCGCTGTGCGGCCACAGCAATAGACACGGCGGCCAGCACAATGGCCAGCAGGCTGGCCAGCAGAAAATATTGCTCGGCACGTTTAACGGAACGCCCCAGCGGTGAATCGTCATCTTTAACCGAGCGCCAGTAATGGATCTCCCGATTAAGCTGAGGTTTCAGGTATTCGTAGTAATCATCCAGGGCGGTATCATCACCGGCAAACAGATAATCATAGTCGGTGCGACTACCCGGCCCGGTGACATTGGTAGCAGCTAAATCCGATTGATTCATCAACACCACAGGATCGCCACCAAACAGGCTAAAGCCGCCATCAGGCAGTTCAATCACCGCCTGAGTAATCACAAAAGCCTTATCACCTATTTCCAGTTGATCACCAAGATTAACCCCCAGAACCTGGAACAAACGCGAGCCTATCCAGACCTCCCCTGGTTGGGGCAAACTATCTGTCACTTGCGGCAGACCAAAGGGCGTCTCGGAAATTTTAACCTTACCTTTCAGCGGATACTGATTGTCTACCGCTCTGACATCCGCCAGCATCATTTTGTCATTGGCAAATGCCATGGAACGCAGTTGATTGCGCTGGGCGACCTTAAGACCACGTTGTGTGGCTTCTTCCAGCCATTCTGGTGGCACCGGCTTGTCTGAGCCCAGCAGGCGGTCTGCAGCCAGAAACTCGGCACTTTTGTCGGTCAACGCCGACTGCAGACGCTCACTAAAAAGAGACAGTGACAACACAGAAGCAACAGACAACACGATGGCCAACAGGATTACGGTGAGTTCACCACGCCGGGCTTCATGACGAAACAACCGCCAGGACAAGCTTAACGACATTGCATCAACCCGCATGGCGTTTATCCTCAAAGCCAGACACCGGTGCTTCCTCCAATACACCACCATGCATGCGAAGCTGGCGCCGACAGCGCGCAGCTAATTCGCTGTCGTGCGTGACCAGAATCAATGTTGTTCCCAGTTGCTGGTTTAAATCAAACAACAGATTTTCGATTTTTTCACCGTTGGCGGCGTCAAGGTTTCCGGTCGGCTCATCGGCAAATAGAATTCTGGGACGAGTAATAAACGCGCGGGCAATAGCCACCCGTTGCTGCTCACCACCGCTGAGTTGGTTGGGATAATGATTACCCCGATGCGACAAACCAACTTGTTCCAGTGCCTCAGTGGCACGTTTACGCGCATCGCTGAGTCCGGCAATTTCAGCAGGCAACATAATATTTTCCAGTGCGGTCAGGCTTTGCACCAGCATAAAACTCTGAAAGATAAAGCCGACTTTTTCACCGCGCAATCTGGCGCGCTGTTCCTCATCCATAGCGTGCAGAGGCTGACCATCAAGAATAATCTCACCGGCAGACACCTGGTCCAGTCCCGCCAGTAAACCTAACAAAGTGGACTTGCCGGAGCCTGACGCACCGACAATGGCAACAGACTCACCGGCCTTGACATCAAAACTGATAGGCTGAAGGATCTGCAACTCACCCTGGCTGGTTGTCACTATTTTGGTAATGGCCTTGGTACTAATCATATTGGAGGTCAACGTCATCGTGTATTCTGCTCTCAAGGTTATCCTGATTGTTATACCGCTGCTGTGCTTTTCGGATCAATTGAAGGCGGCGCAGGTCAAATTACTGGTATTAGGTGACAGCCTAAGCGCAGCCTATGGCATGAAGCAAGAACAAGGCTGGGTGAGTTTGTTACAAAATTCGTGGCAGGACAAAGGAATAGCTGTCGTCAATGCCGCTATCAGTGGCGAAACCACCGATGGTGGCCTGGCGCGATTGCCACGTTTACTTGAACAACACCAGCCCAGCCATCTGCTGATAGAACTTGGCGGTAACGACGGTTTACGCGGCTACCCGGTAGACAAATTTAAAAACAATATCAGCGCCATGATCGAACTGGCCCGCCAAAATGGGGTATCTGTGCTGCTGCAACAGATGCAAATTCCCACCAACTACGGCAGGCGCTACACCAAAATGTTTACCGACAGCTACAACGAGCTGGCCGACAATCATCAGGTGCCTCTGTTACCATTCCTGCTGCAAGATATTGCGCTCAAGCCAGAGCTGATGCAAAAAGACCGTATTCATCCCAATGCAGAAGCACAGCCATTGATTGCCGAGTTTATGCGTAAACAACTTGAGCCTATTCTATTGGCAAGCCAATAAACCGACTTTGGTCTACACTTTGTCAACCAATAGATTCCACAACAAGGTGAATTAAAATGGAAGTCGGTTCAGTCTCAGGTACCAATGTACAGAGTGTACAGCCACAACCCCGCCAGGAACAACAAGAGGTCCGTCAGGCCGACCAGCAGCAGCGTCAGGCCGAACTGGAAGCACAGCGCAGTCAGCCCGAGCCGAATCAGCGGGTGGGTACAGTGGTAGATACTCAAGCCTGACCTAAACAGCTTAGTTAGTCGAATAAGTAAAGCGCACCGGTTCAACCCGCTTTAGCACAGGTAGCAAATTTTTATTTGTTACTCTGTAGACAAGCCCAAAATACTGTATATAGTTACAGATATGTCTGTATGGATAACCAGGTGACTATATGCTGCTGCAACTTTCTGTACGTAATTTCGCTATTGTTCAATCACTGGATATTGATTTTCAACAAGGTATGACCGCCATTACCGGCGAAACCGGTGCCGGTAAATCCATTGCTATAGACGCACTCGGGCTATGCCTGGGAGACCGGGCTGAAGCGGGCATGGTCAGAAAAGGCGCGGATAAAGCGGAAATTACCGCCTGTTTTTCACTGCAAAATCTCCATCAAGCCCGACAATGGCTAAGCAACCAGGAACTACTGGAAGACGACGAAGAAGCTGTTATTCGCCGGGTTATTTCTGCCGAAGGGCGTTCCAAGGCCTTTATCAATGGCTCTCCCGTGTCGCTGCAGCAGTTAAAAAACCTGGGGCAGTATCTGGTGAATATTCATGGTCAACACGCCCATCAGCAATTACTCAAAGCGGATGTACAGCGCGAATTACTGGACAGCTATGCCGCCCACCCTGCCCTGTTGCAACAGGTGGCCGCTTGTTATCAGCAGTTACAGGACAGCCGCAAACAATTTCAAGCCTTACAGGAAAGTCAGCAGCAACGTGAAGCCAGACGCCAGCTCCTGGATTACCAGGTTCAGGAGTTAAATGAATTTGCCATTGAGCAAGGGGAATTCGAGCAACTTGAGGTGGAACATAAACGATTGAGCCATAGCCAGTCATTGCTGGAACAATCGCAAATGAGCTTTCATCAGTTATACGATGCGGACGATATTAACGCCTTATCGATTATTCAGCATGCGGTGGACAGACTGTCAGAGCTACAGGAACACGATGCCAGCCTGACTCCGATTGTAGAGATGTTGACCGAGGCCAATATTCAGGTGGACGAAGCGTCGCAGCAACTACGTGATTATATAGACGGTCTTGAAGTAGATCCTTTCCGGATGCAGCAGGTGGAAGCGCGCTTCTCCCGCGCGATGGAGCTGGCGCGCAAACACCAGATATTGCCGGAAGGACTTTACCAATACCACCAGCAGTTACTGGATGAGTTTGCTCAGTTACAACAGGATGATGACCTGCTCGGCGAATTAGCCAGTAAGCTTGATGCGTTGCAGCAAGCCTATATTGAATCGGCACAAGCATTGAGTGAATCCCGTACAAAAGCCGCGCAAAAGCTGGCGGGTGAGGTGCAAAGCCAGATCCGGCTGATGAATATGAACCAGGCCTGCTTTTGTCTTGCTGTAGATTTTAACGCCGAGCAAGCAGCCAGCCGCTATGGTTTGGATCAGGTTCATTTTATGGTGGCCACCAATCCAGGCCAGCCTGCTGATCTGCTTGAAAAAGTGGCTTCTGGCGGTGAACTTTCGCGTATCGGTCTGGCGGTACAGGTTATTGCCAGTGCCAGCCACCAGGTGCCCACCATGATATTTGATGAAGTAGATACCGGCATTAGCGGACCAACCGCGTCTGTGGTCGGGCAGTTGCTGCGAAGATTAGGGGAAAGACTGCAGGTATTGTGCGTCACTCACCTGCCTCAGGTAGCCGCCTGTGCCCAGCACCAGATGCTGGTCACCAAATTCAGTGATGGTAAAACCACAGAAACCCATATGCTGGCGCTTGAACAACAGCAGCGTATTGAAGAGCTGGCCAGACTATTGGCTGGCGATAAGTTGACGGATACAGCAATCGCCAATGCCCGGGAACTATTAGGCCTATAATATATCCAACAGACAAGTATTGGGTTTTATAAATACTGCCCCATTAAGGGATAAGAAAAGGGTTAAGCGTGGAGGGCCCGCTACTCAGAAATATATGCAAGAGTAGCGGGCTTTTTTGTCAGTTTGTCATTGTGTTTAAATGCCCATTTCATCGGCCATGACTTGTACGAATGTCCAATCAGACAGTCAAAGTGGAACTATTATGATCAGCGCCGCTCAAAGCATGACCTTTTTTTAAACAATGTTCGGGCAATGGCTTCTGATAAAATCTTCATTAGCAATAGCCGACAGAATAATGCCTGGATGCACATGGACAGTGGCAGACTAACTGGGGTAGGATGCAGCCTCGAACGCGACAGTATAAAGCATATGAAGTATAGAAAACTCGCATTAGGACTCATGGTAATGGCCAGCCTGCAAGCTTGCAGCAGTTGGATTTACCGTATTGATATTCCGCAGGGCAACTATCTGGATCAGAAAGATGTGGATAAATTGCGTATTCAGATGACCAAAGAACAGGTGATCTACATTCTGGGCCAACCTGTGGTTAATGACCCCTTTAATCAGGACAGATGGTATTACGTTTACACGATGAAGCGTGGTATGAGTGACGAACATATTCGTAAGGAACTGATCATCGACTTCGACCAGGGCAAGATAAGCCAGGTAAGTGGTGATTTCACCCTACCTGAGACCTTTAATACCCCGTTAGATCAATAATACTCGTCAGGGCTTCCCCGTATTCTTAGCGGGGAATGCCTTCACACCAAAGTATTGTGCGACTAGCTCACCACTGTTACTCATCCTGACCTGAACGCAGGGGGTTAACTCGCCCACCTGTGACTTTATCTGCCCTGCCCTCATCTTTAGCTTTTTCAGCTCTTCTGCGCCGGGCATCCTTGGGATCGGCAATCAAAGGGCGGTATATGGCGATACGATCGCCGTCTTTGGGCACGTCGGTTAATTTACAGGTACGATACCAGATCCCGACCTTGCTTTGACTGATATCCAGGTCCGGGAAACGCTTTAACAATCCAGACGCCTGAATGGCCTCTTGCACCGTAGTGCCCCTTTCAACCACGACTTCCAATAAAGCCTGCTTATTCGGTAAGGCATACACCACTTCCAACCGTATTTGCTTTTCAGTCACCGTAAACCTCTCTGGCTCGTTGGGTAAAGGCCGCCACCATATTACTGGCAATGCTGGAAAACGCCTTACCGAATGCCATCTCGGCCAACCGACTGGTGAATTCAAATTCCAGATTTAATTCTATTTTACAGGCTTGCTCAGACAGGGGGGTAAAACGCCAGCCACCGCGTAAATGGGTAAAAGGCCCATCCACTAATTGCATCTGAATATATTCACCGCGTTTAAGTTGATTTTGAGTGGTAAACCATTGTTTTAATCCGCCTTTGCTCACAAGCAAGGATGCTTTCATACAATCTTGGTCGGCTTCCAGTACCCGGGTATCAGCGCAACCAGGCAGAAAACTGGGGTAGGCATTAACATCGTTGACCAGGTCAAACATGGATTCGGCACTGTAACTGACTAGCGCACTGCGATTCACGTTTGGCATCTATTCTCCTCTGAAGCCCCTCCTGGGGTAGCGACATCTTGGCGTAAAATAATTTGTTCACCGTCGCAGACAAAAAAATTCGTTGCAGTATAATACGCCGCCATGAAAAAGAAGAACACCAAATCCAATCAAAGCAGCACCATAGCGCTGAACAGAAAAGCCAGGCATGAATACTTCCTTGAAGATAAATTCGAGGCAGGTGTGTCGTTGCAGGGCTGGGAAGTTAAGAGCATTCGCGCCGGTAAGGCCAATCTCTCCGACAGCTATGTGATCATTCAAAACGGCGAAGCCTTCCTGTTGGGGTGTAAAATCCAGCCACTCAAGGAAGCATCAAGCCATGTTATTTGCGATCCGGATCGCACCCGCAAGCTGTTGCTTAATAAACGTGAGCTCAACCGCTTAATCGGTGCTCGCGAGCAAAAGGGCTACTCCATTGTTGCGACAGCAATGTATTGGAAGAAATGCTGGGTCAAGGTAGAAATCTACCTGGCGAAAGGTAAGCAAAGTCAGGACAAGCGTGACAGCATTAAGGACAGAGACTGGGCACGCCAGAAAGAACGCCTGATGAAACATAAAGCTTGATTGAAAATCAAGCACTTGCAATAAGGTGTGAGACAAAGCCAGTTTACTTGTGTTAAACTTGCACCACTTGTTCGGCGTAATAGCTGCGCAATACACATTTCGGGGCTGATTTTGGATTCGACAGGATTCTGGACGCCCGAGGTGCATGCAGAGGTTGTGGCTGGCCTCTTAAAAAAGCCACTTTAAAGTAGTCGCAAACGACGAAAACTACGCTCTAGCCGCTTAATAACCGGTTTAGTGCCCTTCCACTCTGGCCTTGTCCATGGGTAGAGGTTCGGAAGGTCATCATCATGGACTAGCGAGGGAAACTTCCTGAGGTTGAACCGCGAAATAGTATCAGGACAGCTACCAGGAACCCTGTCTGCCGGGGTCCAACGTAGTTAAATAAAAGACAGACTAAGCATGTAGTACCGACGGTAGACGCTTTCTGGACGCGGGTTCAAGTCCCGCCAGCTCCACCAAATAATAGAAAACCCCGATGCCAAGGCTCGGGGTTTTTTATTGGCTAAAATTCCGCAGGGAAGTGGAATCACTGTTTGTAACTACAAACGGGTACCACCTCCCAGCCTAGAGATGGTTTCAAGTGCGACTTTGCCAATGTCCGCTAAGGGTAACACTTTGTCAGCAGCACCAAGGCGAATGGCTTCTTTTGGCATACCAAAAACAATACAACTCTGTTCGTCCTGGGCCAGTGTCTGACCACCGGCCGTTTTGATGGCCAGCATGCCTTGCGCACCGTCTTTGCCCATGCCTGTGAGTAGCACGGCCAGGGTGTTCTTACCGGCGCAGTCTGCCAGTGACTGAAACATCACATCCACCGACGGTTTGTGGCCTTTCACCCGCTCTGTATCGAGCAGCTTAATTCGATAGTCAGCCCCATACTTTTCAATACACATATGCAAATTGCCAGGTGCAAGGTATGCGTGGCCGGGCAACACTCTTTCACCGTCTTTGGCTTCAGCCACCGACACAGCGCACAGACCGTTAAGACGTTTAGCATAGGTGGCGGTAAAGCCCGGCGGCATATGTTGCGTAATGACAATGGCCGGGCTATTGGCTGGTAGCGCCATCAATACATCTTTAATGGCTTCTGTGCCCCCGGTAGAAGCACCTATGGCAAGAATTTTTTCAGTGCCAGAGTTCACAAAGCCCGCAACCACCTTAGGCTGGATGGCCTGACGCTTCGACACTCTGGCAGTAGCCGCCATACGAATCTTATCCAGTATTATCTGGCTATATTCAGCAATGCCCTGCGCCACATCTAACTTAGGTTTGGCAATGTAATCTACCGCCCCCAGTTCCAAAGCTCTCAAGGTCGCTTCGGCGCCATTTTCGGTCAGTGTGGATATCATCAGTACGGGAGTCGGCCTGGCTTTCATCAGGCGGTCAAGAAATGTCAGTCCATCCACTTTAGGCATTTCAATATCCAGCGTGATGACATCTGGTGCGTACTGATTGACAAGATCCCTGGCCACATAAGCATCTGGGGCTGTTCCCACCAGCGTCATATCGGGTGCCTGAGCAATTATCTGCGCTAACAACTGCCTGATCAAAGCCGAGTCATCCACAACCAGAACTTTTGTCGCCATAGGTTTATCCTAAAACAGGTCCACATCGCCACTTTTACGTGCATGACGAATACGCATTCTGTACTCGCTTTCCCTGTCCATAATAGTGCTGTTATGCAGAGACTTGATCTTACGTACCATCACCTTGCCAGTGTGGGGAAAGAAGTACACTTTACGGGGATACTGGTCCAGCAAATCACTAGCCAAAACAGGGATTTGTTCTACTCTGAGGTACTCCAGCACAAACTCGCAGTTTCGTTCACCAACGGTGTTTTGCGTTAAGCCTCTTAGCACATTACCACCGCCAAACACCTTGGCTTCCAGTCCATTGCGGCTGGCACCAAGCTTTATCAGGTGGTTAATCAATATTTCCATGGCAAACGCGCCATATCGTGCAGATTCTGACCAGCTGGAACTGTCACTGCCACCATCGTTGGGTAACAAGAAGTGATTCATGCCACCTATTTTACGCACCGGGTCACGCAGGCATACTGAAACACAAGAGCCCAATACAGTCACGATCATGGTGCCTTCAACCGTAACGAAATACTCACCGGGCAATATTTTCACCGCGTCACAATCAAAGTGTCGATCATAATACCGAGTGGGTGCCAGGTGCTGATCATTCAGTTCAAAAGCGTTCATGCCGGTTGTACCAGCGCAGGGTGGTAGGTAGTTCGCCCCAGATGCCGAACCAAATGTGTGGCATGACTGAAGTTTTCGGAATGCCCGGCAATATATAATCCCTGAGGTTTAAGTAACCCCACCATTTTCTCCAGGATTTCCAGTTGTGTTTCTTTGTTGAAATAAATCATGACATTGCGGCAAAAAATGATGTCCAGAGGTCCTTCAATCCCCCAGTGCCTGTCAGTCAGATTAACCTTGCGAAATGACACCATACGAGACAGCTCTGCCACCACTTTGACTCTGCCCGCCTGCGCCCCTTTGCCTCGCAGAAAGAAATTTTTACGTCTGTCCGCACTGAAAGATTTGATTCGCTCTTCATCATAGATACCGTTTTGCGCTGTTTGCAGTGCTGTGCTATCGATATCTGACGCAATAATTTCGATGCCGTTTTTAAAGCTACCAAGGGTTTCAGCCACCGTAATAGCAATAGAATACGGCTCTTCCCCCGTGCTGCTGGCGGCACACCAGATACGCTTAACTTTATGCTCACGCAGGTAATCAGCAAGAATGTCAAAGTGATGCGGCTCCCGAAAGAACGACGTCAGGTTGGTTGTCAGGGAATTAATAAAGCATTGCACTTCATCTTCGTGTTCCTGCACATATTGCAGATATTGGCTAAACCCTGACAGTTTCAAGGCCCGCAACCGTCTGACTAACCGACTGTACACCATAGAGTCTTTGCTATCAGCCAGATGAATACGAGTTAACTGATAAAGTAGTTTGCGTACTCTGTCAAAATCCGCTCTGGTGTAGGCGAATTCCTTTTCTCCTTGCATCACCTGACATCTCCGCTAGAAACTTTCCCATTCATCTTCTTCAACGGCCACTTTTGCCATAGTGGGTTTGCTTTTGCGATTCTCCTTAGTCAAACGCACGGCCTGCACTTTTGGCTTTGCCGGCGGCAAGGATGCAACCTGATGTTGTTGGTCCAGTTTAAAGGTCGCCACTTGTCTGGCTAACTGCTGAGCCTGGCCCTGCAGGCTTTCTGACGCAGCGGCAGCCTCCTCGACCAGGGCGGCGTTTTGCTGGGTCATTTCATCCATCTGCGTCACCGCTTTGCCAATTTCATCAATACCAGAGGACTGCTCCGCAGACGCCGCGGCAATTTCCGACATAATGTCGTTAACCCGTTTAATGGAGGTGACAATTTCTTTCATGGTTTCACCAGATTGATTCACCAGCTGATTACCATTTTCAATTTTGGCAACAGAGTCGGAAATTAACGTTTTAATATCCTTCGCGGCATTGGCTGAACGCTGCGCTAAGGTTCTCACTTCAGATGCAACCACGGCAAACCCCCGCCCTTGTTCGCCAGCCCTTGCGGCCTCTACCGCGGCATTCAATGCCAATATATTAGTCTGAAATGCTATACCGTCGATCACACCGATAATATCGGAGATCTTCTGTGCCGATTCATTGATGGAGGCCATGGTATTGACCACTTGCTGAATCAAACTGCCACCATCCGTTGCCACCGTGGCAGCCTGAGAGGCAAGACCGTTGGCCTGTTTGGCATTATCGGCATTTAATCGCACCGTACTGGTTAACTCTTCCATGCTTGACGCCGTTTCTTCGAGACTGGCGGCTTGCTGCTCGGTGCGTGATGACAGGTCAGAATTGCCCTTCGCTATCTCACTGGAGGCACTGCTGATGGTATCTGCGGCTTCACGTATCTGACCTATCATATCGGTGAGCTTGTCAGAGGTGTCATTACAGTAATTTTTTAGCGCATCAAAGGTGCCCTGATATTCACTATCGATACGCTGGGTCAAATCACCGTCGGCAATCGCCATAAGCACCTTGGCAATGTCCTTAAGCCCGGTATCGGTGATGGTCAGTAAACTATTAATGCCTTCAGCAATCGTCAGCATAAAGCCTGACTTATCCTGAACTTCAATTCGGTCACTGAATTCTCCGCGTGATGCAGCTGATACAATCCTGGTCACTTCCTGCTCGGCAAGTACTTCCTGGGTGCGATCCAGCCACTCCACTACGGACCCTAATCTTTTACCATCGGGGGCCACAATGGGATTAGCCGTGAGGCGGAAATGTAAATTACCTACCTTAATTTCTGTCTGATAAGTGGATTTCAGGTTCTCTAGCAAAGACGCCTGATGAGCCGGGTTTTTATGAAAACCGTCCATGCTGCCGTTGATGATTTTATCAACAGCAAAACCCGGCAGTGCTTTTTTCAGCTCAGGTTCCACGCCTCGTAACATCGTCTCCACTGATTTATTCATATAGATGATTTTTCGATCTGTATCGGCAATCATCACATTGGTGGTAGCACCGTCCAATGCCTGCTTCACACGCATGGATTCGGTAGCCAGTCTGGCGGCTTCGCGCAGCTTTTCGGTCATTTCAACCAGTGCGTGATTCAGTTTGCCGATTTCATCGCGCCGCGCATTGTCAAGCTCAGTGTCAAACTGGCCATTGGCAATCGCCGACGCAGCAGAAATCGCTCTGTTAATAGCTTTTATCAACTCCCTGACCAGATAGAATGCCGCTATTGCGGCCAGTAAGAAAAATACCAATAACCCCGTAATAGAGCCCAGCCTTTCATTGGCTAATCTGTCTATACGTTTAGCGATTAACTGATTTAGTTCACTGGATAATTTGTCGCCTTGCTCGTAAAAGCCTGCCAATACCTGATTAAAATCTGCGGTAAAACGTTCACTTGAATAATCCAGGGAAGTTTTTTCCACAACTTCACGACGTGATAATTGCAACAGTGCACCAATGCGTTCCTGTAATTGTCTGGCACTGGATAGGTATCCATCCAGTGAACGGTCATATTTACCTGCCTCACTGAGGTTATCGATGTAGTTTTCCAGTGGCGTCTGTAGCTGGTCCATCGCCGATACCATGGCTATTTTGTCTGCTTCAACTGCCGTCCCTGCCGACAAAGCCTTACTGCCTACACCACGAATCTGTGCCAGTACTTCCACCAGCCGCGGCAGCACCTCATAGTTAGCAATAATCAGGTGGTAACTGACAGGTTCCGGATCATAAGCCATGCCAGACTCCCGCATGACGGCGTAGAGTAATTTACGGGTTTCAGCGATATTCTGTGAATGTGCGTCAAAAACCGTTTTTACCGCTTCATTACGGTCCACCAACGCCAGTGTTTGTTGCCAACTTTGCTGCAATGGGTCGATAGACGTTGTGGATACGCCCTGCATCTGATTGGCCAGCTTATCCAGGTTGTTGCTAACCTGCGTCCGTCTGGACAACATCTCTGCGTGCAATTGGCCTTCCCCCTGGATTATCCGGGTCGACAAGTTCCTATGCATAGCGATATTTCGCATCAGATCCAGAGCTGAGTCAGCAGGATCGGTGCCAGCTAACTCAGCTTCGGCTGCCTCCTGGGCAGCATAAGATGTTTCAAGCAGCATGTAAGTAGGCAATGAAACACCAACCACGACTAACAAACCAACACCTAACATCTTCATTGATATACTCAGGTCATTTATCCATTTGAGCGCTTTCATGTTTCACTCCTGTACTGTGTTCTGCTTTTGCTCGAACAAGCCCAACTCGTCGCTGGAAATGAGTTTCTCTATATTGACCAGAATCACCAACTGCTCATCAACTGCGGCCAATCCCACCAGATACTGACTGTCAAACGCCACCCCGAACTCCGGAGGTGGGCGAATTTCGTCGTCAGACAGATTGATAACATCAGACACACCATCCACCACCACACCGACAATGCGGTTATCCACATGCAGCATGATGACAATAGTAAATTCAGTGTAAGTGGCCTCGCCGACGTTGAACTTCATACGTAAATCCACTATCGGAACGATATCGCCACGTAGATTCAATACCCCTTTGATAAAGGGCGGGGCATTGGCAATGCGTGTCACGGCTTCATAGCCACGGATTTCCTTCACTGCCATGATATCCAGTGCATAATGTTCTTCGCCAAGTACGAAGGTCAGAAATTCACGTTGCTGTGTATGTGTCGCCAATGCACTATTGGTTGCCATAATCAGGATGCCTCCCGCACTGGTTGTGGGGCTGTTTTCACCTTGGAAGACAGTGATTCAACATCTATTATCAGCGCAACACTGCCATCCCCCATAATGGTTGCTCCGGCGACGCCAGCGACCCTTTTGTAGTGTTGTTCTAAACTTTTAATCACTACTTGCTGCTGTCCCACCAGGCTATCTACCAGTAAGCCAAATCGCTTCTTCGCGCTTTCTATCAGTACCACAATGCCCTGTGTGGCATCCTGATGCCTGGCCTGAACCCCCATATGCTGACCAAGTTGCAGCAAAGGCCAATACTCGTCACGTACCCACAGCAGCTTGTCATTACCCATACTTTTGATTTGTTCAGGTTGCGGCTGAATGGATTCGATAATATTCACCAGCGGTACCACATACACTTGCCCATCAACGGCAACGCACATGCCGTCCAGAATCGCCAGGGTTAATGGCAAGCGAATATGAAATGCCGCTCCTTGCCCTTGTTCAGATTCAATCTCCACTCGTCCGCCCAACGCTTCAATGTTACGCCGTACCACATCCATGCCGACACCGCGCCCGGATACATCGGTGACTTCTGCGGCGGTGGAAAAGCCGGGAGCAAAAATCAGATTCCAAACGTCGGTGTCACTGGGGTGCTCAGGCACATATACCGAGTTTTCATAGGCTTTGGCTAAAATTCTTTCACGGTTCAGCCCCGCACCATCATCAATAATGCTGATCAGTATGCTGCCGCCTTTATGGGCCGCCCGAAGCGTCAGCAAGCCTTCTTCATTCTTGCCACATTCAGTTCGGCGTTGCGGCTTCTCAATACCATGATCAATGCTGTTGCGAACCAGATGCGTTAGTGGGTCCACCAGTTTTTCGATTAAGCCTTTGTCTATCTCAGTACTGCCACCTTCTATGCAAAGCTCGACGCTCTTACCTAACTTGCCGGATAAATCCCTGACCAAACGTGGAAATCGATTAAACACAAATGACATGGGCAACATACGCATTGACATCACCGCTTCCTGAATCTCACGGGTGTTGCGCTCCAGTTCAGCTAACGCCGCCAGCCTTCTTTCCTCGGCCTCGGCGCTATCGTTACCAGAGATCATGCTTAACATGGACTGAGTAATCACCAGCTCGCCAACCAGATTAACCAGCGCATCAATCTTCTGGGTATCAACCCGAATGGTGCTGGACTCGCTGGCAGCAGCTCCCCCTTTTCGCTCCGTTGCAGATCTGCTTAGCGGCTGTGGCGCTGATTTTTCTTCAGGCTGCTTTTGTGCTGTTTCTGCCTCAGCCGGTTTCTCAGACGCAGGAGGCAAAGGTTCAAACAATCCAAAAGCCTGCTCATCCTCATTTCTGGCACTTACAGGCTCATCTGACGGAGCAAAAAATCCAAATCCTTCATCCTTTTCAGCACCAGGCTCATCGGCAAAGAGTCCAAATCCTTCAGGTTCGTTTACCAGCAATGGCTGCTCAAACAAGCCGTACCCTTGTGTTTGGCTTTCTGAAGGGGCAGAGGTCCCCAAAACGGCATCCAGAGCCTCTGTTCCGGCCGCGATGGCTGACCAATCAATATCGCCTCCCGTACGATAGCTGTGCAAAATACCCTTGAGAATATCCACGGTACTGAGTAATACATCCACAATAGATAAGGTCAACGTCAAGCTATCCTTGCGAGCCCTGTCCAGCAGGTTTTCCATCACATGGGTCAAACCGGTCAAGGCATCAAAACCAAAAATGCCACTGCCGCCCTTAATGGAATGGGCTGCCCGAAATATGCTGTTGAGTAATTCCTTGTCAGGTGAATCAAGATCCAGCTCCATCAGAAACTGTTCCATCTCGTCCAGATGCTCCTGGCTTTCCTCAAAAAACACATTGTGGAACTGCTCCATCTCGATAGACATGTGCGCGATTCCTTATCCCATCACTTTGGCAGCCACTTCCAACAACTTACGTGGATCAAAAGGTTTGACCATCCAGCCAGACGCCCCGGCTGCTCTGCCCTGCGCTTTCATCTCATCACTAGCTTCGGTCGTCAGCACCACAATAGGGGTGCGGGCAAAAGCAGGCAGTGAGCGCAATGATTTAACCAGGGTCAGACCGTCCATTCTGGGCATGTTCTGGTCAGTCAACACAAAGTCGAAGCTTTTACCACCTTTACAAATATCAAAGGCTTCCTGTCCGTCCTTGGCGGCGGTGACACCATAGCTTGCCGATTTAAGTGTGGCCTCTACCATCTGCCGGATAGACGGCGAGTCGTCAACAATCAGTACCTGTTTCGTCATAATGTTCTCACCTGATTAACACTGTTGTTTGGTTGCCGGGTGGCTCGCACTGAAATACGCTTGCCAGGGTGCGAACCAAAGACAGTCCCCTCCCCGACAAGCCGTCTACTTCAGCTTGGGTGTGCTCCGTCAGGCTGTAGCCTTGACCTGAATCCTTCACCCTGATGGTCACCTCATTGCTGGGTGTGACCCAATCCAAGGCCAGCTCTACCCAATCATTTTCTGCCAGCAATGCGGTGCGCTGTTCTTTCTGCTCGATGTAGGTGATAAAACCGTCTACATCGTTCTTAAGCACGGAATCCAGCTTCAATACGCCATGATCCAAGGCATTGCTGATAAGTTCGGCGCTGACAGTAAAAACGCGCTGACGCAACTCCGGCTTCATCGGGCTGGCCTGTAATATGGAATTCAACCAGGCTAGTAAATCCATTTCGGCCAGTTGATAGCCACAAAAACGGCTCGCAATATGCAGGCGTCCGTCCAGGTAGTAGTCATGCAGGCTGGCACTGCGGGCCTCGTACATAAACCCCTGAATATCTATCCTGCAGATCGACACATCATCGTTGTATTCTCTCGTCTGGCAATGATGGCGTAGGGCTTTATCCAGGTTGACAATAGCTTCAGAGTTGCTGCTTCGCTCAATCAGTCGCTCTACACGCTGTATGCCAAATAATTCACCTGTTGCCGATAGCTGTTCAATCAAACCATCGCTAAACATAAAAAGTTGCTCATGAGCAGGAGTAATAGCGATGGTTTCGCTACCCGCGTCAAAGTCCCCCGCTTCCAGCACCCCCAAGGGCATATGCCGGGACACAAACCTGTGCTGAATATGCCCATCGGCGTCACACAACAGTGCTTCCGGCATACCACCATTCCACAAGTTGAGTTCTTTTCTATGCGGATCCAGCTCGATTAAAATGCCAGCTACAAATCTGTCACCGGGAATTTCTTTGGTCAGCTTATGGTTTAATTCATAGGCCAACATAGATAAGGGGCAGCCCTTGGATACCATGGCCCTGAAGACAGACACCACCGGCAAAATGCTGATAGCGGCAGCCAATCCATGCCCGGTGGCGTCCAACAACAAAACAAACAAATTACCACCGGGTGACAGCCGACTAAGCAGCAAATCACCATTAAAAGCACTGGAAGGCTGCATTAAGCTATGAACAAAGGATGAGCTGCTGTTTTCCTTGGCAGACAGGTGTTCATACACATGCCTGGCGAGCTTTTCCTCCTGTTGCTTTTGTCCCAACAGTTCTTCTAAACGATTGTTCTGGACCTGAACATTTTGCTGCAACCAATAGTTGAATATCAGCCTCTGCATCTTAAACAGCAACAAGGGCAAGTGCAGAGGCTTAGGCATAAAGTCGCTGATGCCCCGTTCGAAACAACTTTGTATCAACTGGTAATCGTCATCGCTGGTAATCATCATGACCGGAATATCTATCCCCAGTTGGGTAAGCACATCAATAAACTCTATGCCTAAGCCATCCGGTAAGTGGTTATCCAGCAACACAATGTCGTAGACCTTACCTGCGGCGAGGCTGCGCGCTTCTGCCAGATTGGCAGCCACATCGCAGTTCAGCCCATTTTGTAAAAAATAGGCTGTCAGCATTTTGCTATGCACGCCGTTATCTTCAACCAGCAACACTTTGGTATGATCTTCAGGCGCTTCGATAAAAAACTCAGGCGAATCCATAAATCTTCTGCATATTGGCCATGTTCAATATTTCCTGCGCGGTCCCTTTGGCCCCCCGTATAGAGGCTTTTATGCCAGCGGCCGACGCCCGTTTCTGCAACAGCACCATCATACCCAGTGCAGAACTGTCCAAATAAGCCACCCGACTAAAGTCCAGCACAATGTGTTTGGCAGACTTGCTATCAATCACCCCTTGATAGCCCTGGGTAAAAGGCCCGTGGAAACTGAAGTCGAACCTTTCAGGTAATGAAATAACATGAATATCAGACATCGACGTGTCTCCCTGGTGCCGGTTTAGAAAAGTTCCACTTCCCCTGCACTGACAGAAGAAGACGACACCGGATTGCGCCGGGTCTGTCTGTCAATGCGCATGGTTTCAAGATAGCCGTGGAACTCCTCGATTAAAGCAGGCAAGTTATCGTCATCCAATTGCGCTAGATGATCATGGATAAACTCGATAACCCCCCTACTGAAATTCAGGTTCTGGCTATTGATATCGTCAAATTGCAAACCCCGGATAGCATTATGCAAGGCGCCTTCGAGGCGATGCGCCACCTGATCCAACTCTTTCGTGGTCAGTTCATCTTCATCAGACTTTGCCACAATCATATCCAGCGCTCCCTGGATCTTCTTCTTTGACTCGATCACATAGCTAACGTCCTGCGACGCCACTTTGCCCACATCATGAGTCAGCCCCTCAATCTGCGAGCGAATGGATTTCAATTGACGCTGAATAGCCTCACTAAACTCGGCGGAACGGTTGGATAAGGCTCGCACCTCGTCAGCCACCACCGCAAAACCCCGTCCGGCCTCCCCGGCTCTGGCCGCTTCGATTGCGGCATTCAAAGCCAGCAAGTTGGTTTGTGAAGCAATCTCATCAATATCCTTAAGTGCCTTCATTACCAGAGGCATGGACTCGTATATCTTGTTGACCTTTTCCAGCAAGTCCATGGAAGAAGCAGACATGTCGACCGTGGTGTTAATAAAGCGATCCAGCATCTGGCCGGTATTGATAGCAAAATCATGCATGCGGGCACTGTTAAATTCCTGTTCACTCTCACCTGTACCCAGCAATCTATGAATACAGCTTCCCTGGCGGGACATTAACCCTTGCAGTTGTTCGAATGAATCCCTCAGCAGTAAAACGGCATCGGCCTGTGTGCTTATACTGTCTGCCAGACTTTGTTCACAACGCTTTAAGGCCGGTACCAGTTCAGCACATAAGGCATTTAAATGTTCAGTCTGTGCCTTTGGCGGAGGATTTAAGGGCTGATTATCTGCAATATTTGGTGCGGTGGATTTCCGTGTATAAAAGCCGACAGATACCGCCAAAACGGCCAGAATCATGCCCCAATAACCCCATCCCAGCCACTCAAATAGCATACCGCCGAGCAGTGCTGCGAATATAAACAGAGCGTCGCGTAGAACCAGTGTAGTTTTCAACATGCTATCCAAGTCCCTGTCAGTATTTCCACTTTAGGAGAGGAAAACGAATTGCGCTAATATACTGGTGGTTTTTTACTCTATTCAGCCTGCCAACTTATTCAATAATTGCTGCATCACCGCTTTATACTCATTTTCTTTTTGCAGGCTTTCCTCAAAAATGCTACTTGCTTCCTGAATAGCGGCATTTACATGCGTGACCAGCGTCTGCTCTTCTTCTTCAAGCAAGTTGAAATGAATAAGTTCGGTGCTAAGGTTGGTTTCAAGATTTAATATCGTCTGTTCAAAGCGTTCCGACATGGCCGACTTACTTTGTTCCATTTCCAATACCAGACCAGCGATAGACTTAGCAACATCTGAGGCAATCTGTTGTTTCTGCTGATTATTTCGCTCAAGCAATATGGCCTCAATTCTGGCATCCACGCCATTTAACAATAAGCAAAATTGATCTTTTAACACACCGTATCTTTCTTCATCATCTATGGGCATATCACGAATCAACACGGTGAAATATTGGTAATTAAAAAAAGAAAACTGCTTCCAGCTGTAAATTCTTCCTTTACTGCGAGCTTCATGAATGGACTGTAATTCCAGACTCACTTGCCGACCATCATCACGAAAATATCTTTCTTCATCTAATTCGAAATACGCTGTGCCTTTGACACCAAATCCGGCCAACGCTGAAAAAATCAACGCAGCCAGCTCCGACGTTGTTGACACCTTATGCGTTGATTCCATAAAGCGCAGAATATCGCCAAGCTCGGCGCTGGTTTTCATTGCATCAAACGCCATCTTCATGGCCGAATCAAATTGTTCACTGGCCTGCTGACGTGTTTCCCGCTGGCGAAGTAGTTGTTCTACTTTGAGTATCAGTTCCTTTAGGCGTACCGGCTTAATCAGATAGTCGTCTGCGCCTACCGCATAAGCATGTAAAATATCTTCTTCCTGCATAAGCCCGGAGGTAAAAAGCACAGGTACGTCGTCTTGCAAGAATTCGCGGCGTAGTATTTCGCATATACTAAAGCCGTTAACGCCAGGCAACTGCACGTCCAGAATCACCAGACAGGGAGAGACTGGTAAGCTATCCCGCAACGCACTCACCCCTTCATTCGGGAAGGAAATAAAATGACGCACCACAAAGCCTTGTGCTTCAAGCGCGGTCGTCGTCATCTGTGCAATGTCCGGATCGTCTTCAAAGTAAAGAATATATTTATCAACCATCTCCATACGTCACTCCTGGTAAGCTATGCACGAGCCTCAACCAATAACTCGGCCATCCGCTTCAATAAATTTGATGCTGAAACCGGTTTAATTAAACGATGTCGGTAATACGGGTTTTCCTGCTCAAGTTGATTGGACCTTTCACTGGCAAAGCCCGTGATCAACTGAACTTTTATATGCGGGTAATACTTGTCTATTTGCTCGGATAAATAGATACCGCCCCGTCCGGGCATAACGACATCAGTGAGCACCACATCAATCTTATGGGTGCCCAATAATCGCATGGCATCGTCAACATTATTGGCCTGAAGTACTCTGTAACCTGCGGCTTCAAGTACCGCTCGGGTTACACTAAGTAACTCCTTCTCATCGTCCACCAGCAAAATGCTGGCGTGTTGCCTGAATTGTGGCCTTATGTCATTGCTGACAGCAGGGGCTTGTGCAGCAATATCCTGTTCGTCTGCATGGTAGCGGGGGAAATACAACTCGAAGCGGCTGCCCTGGCCAGGCGTTGATTCCAACCCAATTCCGCCGCCACTGCGATGCACAAAGGAATAGACCTGAGCCAACCCCAGCCCAGTGCCATCCCGGCCCTTGGTGGTAAAAAATGGTTCAAATACTCTGAGTTTGGTTTCTTCATCCATACCGCAACCATTGTCCACAACACTGACCTGAACATACTCACCGGCTGCAATACCAAGTGATTGCCCTTCCAATGCGCCAATCATCAGATTGCGGGTAATAACCAGGATATTGCCCCCTTCCTGCATGGCCTGACGGGCATTAATGGCCAGATTCAGCAAAACGTTTTCAAAGCCGCCTTTGTCTAATAGCACAAGCCAGAGGTTGTCCTGCAACTGGTAGTGAATATTGACCGAGCGCGTCACCGCCTCAACCAACATTTCATCCATATGTTCAATTACCTGACCTATATCCAGGATATCCTCCTGGCCCGGTTTGCTGGACGAAAAGTCCAATAACTTTCTGGTCAGTACCGCGGCCCGTTCACAGGCAGACAGTATTTTTTCCTGATACTTACCGGCGGGTTCATCGGTCAGCTCCATCTGGCTCAGTTCTGCGTAGCCAGAAATAATGCCCAAAATATTATTAAAATCATGGGCTACCCCATTAGCCAGGCTGCCAACCGCGCCTAGCTTTTGATTGAGCAACAGTTGTTTTTCCTGCTCTTTTAACAAGGTCAGGTCATGACAAGTACCAAGGAATCGCCGCAAGCCATTCTCAGCCGGAGGGAGCTCAGAGACCGACAAACGAATGGGAAACTCCCACCCCTCTTTATGCTTGGCGGTGACATCTCTGCCCACCCCAATAATCTGCGCATTACCAGTTTTTAGGTAGTTCATCAGATAGCCGTCATGCTGAGCGGCCACGTCGGCAGGCATCAGGGTATTGATATTTTGCCCAAGCAGCTCCTTGGCGCTATAGCCAAACAGCTTGGTTGTACTGGGATTGCAATGTTCCACCAAGCCCTTTTCGTTGATGGTGATCACTGCATCCACCATATTATCCAGTATTTCTTCCAACTCAGTGCGTTGATGACTGATATCCCGAAACCAGGATAAGGTTTCCTGCTCAGCCAGCACTCTGGAAGTTTCATCAAAAGCGATCATGGCTAATGCTTGCCTGCCGCCATAATGGATAGGATTTACCAGCAGTTCCAACCAGCGAGGCTCTGCTCTGCCCTCCACTCTGCAACTAACCCGCCACAATCCCAGTGCACCTTGTTGCGACTTATCATTGATTACACATTCAAGGCGTGTCAGAAACGAGTCCACATCCTGCTTATTCAATAAATCCAGCAAACTTGTGTGCCGCAGATATTCAGCATGCAGCCCCAACAAATCCAACGCCACTTTATTGGTACTTAAAAACTGAAAATGGTGTCTCTCAACAACCCAGATGGCCGCAGGGTTTGCCTCAAACAAATCAATCCTGAGGCTGTTCATCAAGGGCAATTCTTCGGGTTCAAATATCAGTAGTAGCGCACTGCTGTCACTTTTCTCTGTGCATCTCAACCCGGATAACCGACAGGTAACTAATGTGTTGGAATCTAATTGCAGGCTATAATGAATGGCAGGCATTTCACCTTTTTCATGCAGATCGTTGAGAAAATCGGCGATAGGTTCTGAACTCTCTAAATCAGCCAGATTCAACTTTTGCCAACGGGTATCACTATCACAACCAAATAATCTGGACGCTGCACTATTGCCGATGCAAACTCTGCCATCCGTTTTAACCAACACCACTGGAAAGCTGAATAACTGCAACACTGCGCCCATAGTTGAGCACAATTCACCAGTGAAGCAGCCCAGCTTTACCAGCGGGCGGACCAAATCCAGTAAATTCAAACCGGCCGTTATATTGTTTTGCTTCCCGGAACTGCTGGGACCGCCTGTCAGTAATGCCTTATCCATAAGTTCCATTTGGCTATGTTAGTTTTAAATGAAGGTGTCATGGGTAAGTACAGCAAAAACTTAAATATTTGCCAGTTATCTGGCCAGGCGTTGTTCACACTGCTCTGGCAGCTGTTAGAATGCGCAAAACCAACCAGCAGTCAGTCACAATGTCGTTGCAGTCTCCCCAAAAGCAGTTTTTATGGATCTGGTGGCTATGGCTGGCCGGTTTTTACGGCATATGGTTGTGGCTGATGGTAGGTCAGTCCCTGTGGCCACAGGCCATTGAGCATTGGCCAATGGCGCTGGCGATGGCCATTGGCAGTTATGCCGCAGGCTCGACCCCAATGGGCGGCGGCACGGTGGGATTTCCTGTCCTGGTCTTGTTATTCGAACTTCCTGCCAGCCTGGGCAGGGATTTTAGTTTCGCCATCCAATCCATCGGTATGACCAGTGCCAGCATTTTTATCTTAGCCAGACGTCAACCCTTAGCCTGGGCCTTACTCAAAGGTGCTATGCTCGGCGCACTTGTCGGGACACCGCTGGGAATTTTTTTCATCGCCCCTTATGTCCCTGAGCTATGGATAAAACTGGTTTTTGCCGTGGTATGGGCCAGCTTTGGCCTGCTTCATTTGTACCGTCTGAATGAAATTGCCGGACACAGCGGTATGACGGAATTTGATGAGAACTGGGATTTCCGTCTTGGCCTTTGGCTTGGGCTGCTGTCTGGCGCCACCGTGGCAGCAGTGACCGGTGTCGGAATCGACATGGTGGTCTATTCGGCTTTGGTGCTGTTGTGTCGGGCAGATTTAAAAATTGCCATACCAACGTCGGTTGTGATTATGGCTTACACCTCTGTTCTGGGTGTCGCCGTGAAACTGTTTATCGGTGATGGTTTGCAACCTGGGGTGTTTGAGAACTGGCTGGCAGCCGCTCCGGTAGTGGCCCTTGGGGCGCCTCTGGGGGTGTTTATTGTAGCTAAAATTGGTCGCAAACCTACCCTGCTGGTGGTGGCAACGCTTTGTGTTGGCCAGTTTATCTGGACATTGATGACCGAGCGCCAAGTTTTGGGTCTGACCGGCATACTGATTGCGTTACTGGCTGTCGCGGCCTGCCTGGCGGGCTTTGAACGGCTGCGTCGCTGGGGAGCAGTGTTGGTGGGTGAAAAACCCGAACCCGCTGCCCCTGCGCACAGGGCATTGCTATCCGAGGTGAAAGAGCGCTGATCCTCAGCGCTTAGTTCTGACGTTTCATCCACCTCTCACCTCTCACCTCTCACATAGCGTATAACTTTATATACTAAGGTACGATTTTACCCGCTGTTTCCCTCAGTTCGATTTTCATACACTGCTTCCCGTCAAGACCGTTAACGAATTTTTAACTTTAGAGGCAATTCACATGAAAAAGACCACCATCGCTATCCTGACCCTGAGCAGCCTGATTTTTGCACCTACAAGCTTTGCTGATATTAATGAAGATCTGCAAAACATCTGCACCATCGTTAAAAACGATGACAAATCAGAGCTGCGCAAGAAGCTGAAAAAAGTGCAAGACGACTACAACCTGCGTTTGGGTGACTATTACACAGGTATCAGTTGCGGTGGTAACAGCCTGATTCGCTACTCCATGGAAAATAACGCCACGGAAGTCGGTACTTTTATGATTAAAAAAATGAGCAAATCTGACCTGAGCCAGGCAGAGCAAGACGGTATGGCGTTGCAGCAGTGGGCCGAAGCAAATGGCCACCTGACCACCGAAATCGGTAAAGAATTGCTGGATCGTATCAGCTAATCCTACTCAGCAATAAAAAATCCCGCTTGATGCGGGATTTTTTATATGGCGCTAATCAAGATCCTGCAATGGCCAGACAACAATATAATCTTCCAGGTCATCCACCGAAATACCATCATCCGACACGGTTTTACCACGTACAGACATTCCGGCTTTATGCATAGCCGATTTCTTACCTTTATGCAGAAGTGGATGCCAGGAAGGTAAACCGCGCCCTTCATAAAGTCGCCTGTAACTGCAACTGGCAGGCATAAAAAAGATATCTTTCAGATTCGCTTTGGTTAACTTAACGCAATCCGGCACCAGTATGGTCCGTTTTTGATACTGAGTACATTCACAACGCTTAGTATTGAGAAGATGACAAACGACATTAGTATACTGGACCTCTTCTCCCGGACGCAGCTCATCGGTTGCCAGGCCATCACCTTCTTCATCCTCAATGACTTTATGCAGGCAACACTTGCCACAGCCATCGCACAAGGCTTCCCACTCAATATCGTTCATCTGTTCGAGAGGCTTTTGCTCCCAGAATTTATCGGCTAACAAACGCCCCTCACTTGTGCATCAACCTGCAGATACCCGCACAGTTCAGCTTTAAGACTATCCTCTGGAAGTAAGGGCCCTACCCCTTTAGGGGTCCCGGTTAACACCACATCGCCCGGCAGCAAGGTAAAATACCTGGAGATTTCACTGATAAGCGCCGCCATGTTGTGGATCATCAATGCTGCATTGCCTTGCTGACAAACCTGTTCATTCACCCACAAATTAAAGCTTAGATGTTGCGGCTCTTGCACTTCAATGGCAGGCACAAAGCCGCTAAGCGGACAACTGCCATCAAAGGCTTTGGCCCGCTCCCAGGGTTGCCCCTTGGCTTTCATCTTGTCCTGCACATCACGCAGGGTCAGATCCAGCCCCAGTCCATAACCCCACACGGCCTGCATAGCCTGCTCTGGGGCAACATGACTTAAGGTCTGCCCTATCAGCACAGCAATTTCCAGCTCGTTGTGACAAGCCCCCAAATCGGTAGGGATTCGGATCTCACCGGCAAATGTCACCAGGGCGGTTGATGGCTTGATAAACAGCAGCGGCTGTTCCGGTACTTCATTGTTCAGTTCTTGTATATGGTCAAGGTAATTGCGCCCCACGCATACGGTCTTGCCTGCAGGCAGGCCAATAACTTTGCCTTTATTGTCCAGGTGCTGATACATCATTATCTCGCAATTCAGCTTTGATTCGATCTGACAAATATCCCACCGCACTACCAAAATAGGTGGAGCGATTCCAATTCATCAAGGTATGGAAATTATCGTATACCAGATAAATACGCCCTTTGGCATCATCCGGCATTACCAGACTGGCGCGCAGGTTCCGCGCTGGCAAATCGGAGCCGTCATAGCGTCTTACCCCTAACGCCTGCCATTCACTCAGTGATTTCATTTTATCTTTATCCAGCCCACTAAGCTTAGTATCAAAATCAGCCGGGATCGTCACCTGGCGTCCCCATGTCTGACTGTCATCCCAGCCAACTGTCTTCAGGTAATTGGCAATCGACGCAAAGACATCGGCCTGATTGGACCAAATGTCTTTTTTACCATCGCCGTCAAAATCATAGGCGTACGCTAAAAACGAACTGGGCATAAACTGACTTTGCCCCATTGCCCCGGCCCAAGAACCAACAAAACCTGATTTATCAATATGCCCTTCCTGAAGGATAGTCAGGGCTGCAAATAACTGACGCTTAAACAGGGCTTCACGGCGCCCTTCATACGCCAGGGTCGTCAGGGCCGAGATGACCGGAAATTTTCCTTGTATACGGCCGAAATTGCTTTCATTCCCCCACAAGGCCACTATAAACCGAGGTTGTACACCAAACTTACGCCCCACCGCTTCAAGCACTTCTTTATTTTCTTTGTATTTTTCTACGGCCTGCTTAACCTTCCAGTCAGGTACCCGGCTTGCCAGATACTTGTCCAATGTCAGCTTAAATTCGGGTTGATTCTTATCAGAACTGACGGCTCTTTCATAAAATTCAACATCGGCAAAGGCCTGGTCAACTAAGGCCTGGCTGAAGCCCTGTTGCAGTGCTTCTGCTTTAATATTTTGTACATACTGATCAAAGTCGGGTTTCGCAATGGCTCCCAGACTGCAGAATAATAATAGTGCAGCAGATAAAGGTCTAAACATCATCCTGCTCCTTTGTTTGATGAAGTTGACGACGATGCGTCTCCAGTAGATTTTCCTTTGGTGGCGGCAACTGCAGGTAGAAACCTTGTTCCTGCATAGCCTGACAGACTTTCGCGGCATCACTGATGGCAAGTTTACTATCGGGCTTAATGGCCATTACCATCACCAGAGAAGGGGTACCGAAATGCTGCATAAGCGCTTGTGGTACATCAGAAAAATCATCGCGTTTGGGTACGAAAAGATAGGTTTCGTCTTTCTTACTACTTTTATAAATAGCGCACAACATGGCGACTGCTCGGACTCCCATGAGAGTGATTGGGGCTGGTTTGTGTCAGCATTCTCAGTCTTTACCTAAGATACTCTGAATCCCGTCTTGCAACAAAGGTTGCCGCCAACCACAGATTAAATCAGGTTTCAGGTCTGCCAGTTTACCTTCATCCAGACTGAACCACAGCCATTTTAACAGTTGATTGATCTGTTTTTTTGAACCAAGCAACTCAACCGGAATGTTGAGCCCCTGCGACACTTCTTCACAAAGCTGTCTGAGTGCTTGAGACACTTTCTTGTAGGCGGAAAAATCCACCAGACGCTCTATCTTAGGTGGGAAATGTTCGGGAGGTACATCCATGCATGCATTCATAATCGCTAATAGCTCATCGCCATGGCGGCGTACATCTTGTGGCGGCATACCGGATATGGCAAACAACGCATTGCGTTGCATCGGCTGGCGTTTGGCCAATTCCAGCAGATATTGCTCTTTGAAGACGAAATTTAAGGCCAGGTTTTTGCTGCGAGCCTTCTGAATCCGCCACTTAGCCAGTTCCTTCAGCACTAACAAAGCCTTACCTTTTATCTGCCAATTATTCTTTATGGTCAGATATACATAGTCATCCGGCAACTCACGACGCTTTTTTTCGGCCAGTTGCTGCATTTCATCAAACACCCATTGAGTACGGCCCAGCGCTTCGATTTCATTGGCCAACTGCGGATACAACGCATATAAATGAAAAACGTCATTGGCAGCGTAATCCAGTTGTTGTTCGCTCAAAGGCCTGGCCAGCCAGTCTGTTCGGGATTCACCCTTGTCTAAACTGATCCCCAAACGCTGTTCCACCAGCTTAGCGTAGCCCAGAGATGGCCCCATATTCAGCAATCCAGCGGCAAACTGAGTATCAAATAGTGGCGTTGGTACCACCTTCATGGCGGTCCAGAAGGTCTCCAGATCCTCAGAGCAGGAATGCAGTACCTTAATCACCCGTTCATCCGTCAGTAATTGAACCAGGGCGGATAAATCATCGACGGCGAGCGGATCAACAAGGGCTAATTGTTCTCCGTCATAGAGCTGAATCAATCCCAACTGAGGGTAGAGAGTGCGGGTACGAACAAATTCGGTATCAACAGCAATATATGACTTGCCGGAGGCTTGCTGGCAATAGGATGCCAACTGCCCTGTTTCGGTAATCATTTGATATTTCATCAGAAAAATGCGGTGCCTTAGTTAGGGTTCACAACAATCTTAGGGTGGAAAACGCCGCCATCCTGTCACAGAGCGGCGTTAGTATCGAGGATGCTAACCCTTTAACTCCCGGCGTAATATTTTGCCCACGTTGGTTTTAGGTAACTCGGTACGAAACTCTACCTGACGTGGCACTTTGTAATTGGTCAAATGCTTACGGCAATGGGCTATCAGTTCATCTTCAGTCAGTGCGGGGTCCTTTTTCACTACAAACAGTTTAACCGCCTCACCGGTTGATTCACTGGGAACACCCAAGGCAGCGACTTCCGCAACCCCATCGTGCATGGCCGCCACTTCCTCTATTTCATTGGGGAATACGTTGAAGCCGGATACCAGAATCATGTCTTTCTTACGATCAACGATATAAAAGCGTCCCAGCTCATCCACTTTGGCAATATCACCAGTGGCCAGCCAACCATCGTTTAGCACTTCGCTGGTTGCCTCGTCACGATTCAGATAGCCTTTCATGACCTGAGGACCGCGTACGTGCATTTCACCAGGTTCGCCAACAGCCACTTCATTACCACTGTCATCAAGCAACCTGATTTCCGTGGAAGGCACAGGCATCCCTATGGAACCGTTATATTCATCCGTGATAGTTGGATAATTAATACTGACCACAGGTGAACATTCAGTCAGTCCATAACCTTCCAATAGCACATGCCCGGTCACTTTGGCCCAGCGCTCCGCAACCGGTCGCTGCACGGCCATGCCGCCTCCAAGTGCAAACTTAAAATTGGAAAAATCCAGTTCCTTAAATCCTGGCGTGTTCAGCAAGCCATTAAACAAGGTATTAACGCCGGTTAGCACGGTAAAGGGATACTTTCCCAGTTCTTTAACAAAGCCTGGCATGTCCCTGGGATTAGTTATTAACAGGTTACGGCAACCGTATTTAACGAAAGTCAGACAGTTAGCCACCAAAGCAAAGATGTGGTAAAGCGGCAGGGCTGTTACCACCAATTCCTGCCCAGGTTCTATTACAGGTTCAAGGATCACGGAAATCTGTTGCAAATTCGCCACCAGATTCCGGTGAGTAAGCATGGCCCCTTTTGATACGCCTGTAGTACCGCCAGTGTATTGCAAAAACGCAATATCTGAGCCTTTCACCTCAGGACGCTGGTAGCTCATGTTCTTACCGCTGTTAATTGCCTCCATCAGGCTGCGACTGCCCGGCAGTGAAAAGGCTGGTACCATTTTTTTGATGTGTTTCACCACCAGATTGACTATCCAGCGCTTGGGCGCTGGTAACATGTCTCCCAGGCGCGTCAGGTACACCTGACTGACTTGCGTATCCTTTATTACTTTATCCAGGGTGTGGGCAAAATTTTCAACAATGATTATGGCTTTGGCATTGGAATCATTTAATTGGTGCTTTAACTCTCTGGCCGTATACAGAGGGTTAACATTAACGACCGTTAAACCAGCGCGCAGCACGCCGAAAATAGTCACAGGGTTTTGCAGCAAGTTAGGCATCATGATAGCGACAGCATCGCCCTGCTTTAACCCTTGTTGCTGTAGATAGGCGGCAAACTGCCTGGAATACTGATCCAGCTCTTTGAATGTCATCTGTGCACCCATATTAATAAAGGCAACACGGTCAGCGTATTTCTGCACAGATTGTTCGAATATATCCACCAACGACGCGTAGTGGTCTGCGTCAATATCTGTAGGGATATTATCAGGGTAATGTTCTAGCCAAATCTTTTCCACATTGCCTCCTGTGGCATTTTTTTACTTATTATCTTCATGGCCGGGGATTGCCCGGCAAACGGCGCAGCCCCAATAGTAGCCAAAGCCCGGAAAAAGATAAATCAGAAAAGTTGCGGTTAAAGTTTGTCTACCTGCTGCCAAAAGCTGCGAATATGCTTTGCAACGGCACCCGGATTATCCATATGCAGGTGATGCCCCCCTTCGGCTTGAGCCAAACTCAAATCTGCAATCAAGGCCTTGCGTCGCTGCACATTCCCTCGCACTTTTTCAAATCCTTTGTTTCCGGTTATTGCCAAGACCGGGCAGGTTACTGCCATAAGAAACGCTTCTGCCTGAGGTTCGGTAAGACGCAATGATGAGACGGTGCGCAAACGCCGGTCCGTGCGCCATTCCCACTCCCGCCCCAGTTGACGTAAATTACGCTCAACCAGCAAAGTGGCGGATGTCTTTTTGAGATCGCCAGCCAGCAACCTGGCTGTCACAGCTTTAGCAAAACTGGGCGGATGACGAGCCGTCTTATCATCGATGGCAAGACGACTTACAACGGATTCCCTTAACTGTTCCGCACTGGTTGCTGCTTCTTTAGTCAAAGGACCGAATGCTTCGATCATCACCACAGAGATTATCTGTTCCGGAAAAGTGGCGGCATAAACGGAAGACAGAATGCCTCCCAATGAATGTCCAAGCAGGTGACATTGTTGCCAGCCTAATACATTCAGCAATTCCCTGATATCCTGCACCCAGTCCAGAAAATGATAGTGCGCATCAGCGCTTCGATGCGCGGAGTGTCCATGTCCGGTTAAATCAACCGCCACGACATCCCAGTCTGGAAAATATTCCGCCATCGGAACAAAACTGGCAGCATTGTCCAGCCAGCCATGTAATGCCAGTACTTTGGGTCCATCAGGATTGCCAAATCGCAGGGCCGACAATGTCAGGTGTTTAAGTTTAATTTGAATGTCCTGCAATCCACTTCACTCCATACGCAATAAAAAAGCGGCAATAATCTGCCGCTTCACTACAATAATCTGCCACACCATTGCAAAGCAAGGCAACCATTTGCCGCTTAACGTGTCACCTTTTTAGGTGCTGGTGAATTCGAGGACTGAGGTGCCCGATTGGGCAGTGGTCCATCGACATACCCTTTGCTTTTGCTTCGAATAATAACCCGTTCATGGTAAGGCCACATATGCCAACCCCACCAATTGTATGGGTAAGGGCCATAACCATACCCCATGGTGCTAACTTCCACTTCCTGAACATCTTTCCACAAGTGGTAGCCATTGGCTTTCAACGTTGGAAACTGATACTTGTATTCGCCGACCTGTCCTTCTTCGCTCCCCGTTACCGCCCCGCTGACGGTCAGGCTGCGTCCTGGTTTATACACCATAGGATCCAGAAATCCATCCACATAAACTCTGAAGCGGCCAACACTTTCATCATCTGTGGTAGGTCGTCCGTAACTGCGTATCGGGTAATGCACCATTTCCAGCACTGTGGCGTCGGCCTTGTTCTTTACATCAGCAATCACCCCACCCCACAATACCTGCCCACCCGAACTCTGTTGGGGCTGAGCAGCCACCTCTTGATAATTAAGCAGCTTAGCGCCTTCTGCCACCTGTAAATCCTTGGGTAAGGTAGAGCAACCGGCAATGGCCAACACAAATGTGACCAACATTAACTTCTTCATATTCACCCCACAACTGGCGTTATTGTCTGGTCCATTATCTAACAAATAGCTGAACCCGTACTGAATTGGGTATATGGCGAGGGTATTTAACTGATTCCGATGCGTCAAGAGCTGCGCGTCAGACGTAAGTGTCGATTCCCATAGATTGCTGAATTTCGTCTTTTAGTTGCAGCCGGGCCAGGCTTTGATAAGCATCGACAGCTTGTCTGCCTCGTGAATCTGGTTGATCGTAAAATTGTTGTTGTTGGCGTCGGTACTTGTCTGCCTGTACCTGGGTTTCTTCATTGCCCTGTCGCGCAACCACCTGGCTACGAGGATATTCTGTAGGCGCGTTGTCCTGAGGCTGGCGTGCTGGTTGGTCCCTGGCAGGTCCCTTGACCGCAGGATTAACCACCAGCCCTTGTTGCTGGGCGATAAGAGAAGATTCAATGTCCACTAATTTACCACCGAAGTAGGATACAACTTATCCAGCTAAGCACAGCTTTAATCTATGGCAGCAAATTGCCATTTTTGCCATATCACCAGTCTGCCTAGGGTAGTTCGCAAAAATCATGCCGATATCGTCATCTATTCTCTACCCGGTAACTTTTTCCAGGTGACCTTGTCACGTAAGTACACCGGCTCTATGTGGTCCACCGAGACAGCAGCCCCATCGGCGGCGGCTCTTGTTGCCAAAGGCAGCATAAACTGGGCTGATGGATACAGAATATCAGACAATACCCTTACCTGGCCGTCTGGGTTTAAACTCTCATATGTGCCCCAGGCTGTGCCAACACCTGCCCACTGGCGAATATCCACCATCCCAGACAGCGCCTGTTCAGGTGGTAATACTGCCTCATCGCCCACCAGTTGCATCGTCCCGTCAACCAAGGTGTATTTCCCCATATAGACTTCGTCCATACGCGCATCAATAGCAGCGATAACCTGTTCAACCCCATGCTCAATATAGGCTTGTTGCGCCATGGCAGCCAAGGTGGATACAGGAACCACAGGTAACTCTGAGCCTAATGCCAGTCCTTGTATCATTCCTGTGGCGATCCGCACCCCGGTGAAACTGCCGGGCCCCCGACCAAACCCCAGTAATTCGAGGTTTTTCAACGTTATTCCGGCTTCAGCAAGTAATTCATCCACCATGGGCAATAGTCGCTGGCTATGTTGTTGCGGGCATACTTCAAACTTTGCCAATACTTGCCCCTGGTAACTCAGGGCGGCTGAGCAGGCTTCTGTGGCTGTATCTATAACCAATATATTCATGTAACCTGATTCTCTTGTATCTGTTTTAAGAAAGTCAGCGCGCTGTCCAGCGTTCTGGTGCGACGCATATCCGGTAAACTGGCCAAAAAGGTTTTTCCATAGTCTCTGGTAACCAAGCGGTTGTCACATATGACCAATACACCACGATCGGCACTATCACGGATTAACCTGCCGGCACCTTGCTTCAAGGTAATAACGGCTTGCGGTATCTGTATCTGAGCAAAAGGATTGCCGCCATGTTTTCTGCAATCTTCAATTCTGGCCTCCAGCAGTGGATCATCTGGTGCCGCAAAGGGGAGTTTATCGATCAACACGCATGTCAGCGCATCCCCTCGAACATCCACCCCTTCCCAAAATGCACCGGTACCCAGTAAAACAGCATTGTCCGCTTGCAAATAGGCCTCGAGTAAGGCGCGTTTACTGGTGCTTCCCTGCACCAGAATAGGGTTATCAATCACAGCTTCCAACCCATCAGCCACCTCACGGAGCATGGCATGACTGGTAAACAACAAAAAACAGCGGCCATTGCTGGCCTTGATTAGCTGCTGAGCAATACCCGTCAAGGTCTGGCGCATTGCAAAAGCGCTGGGCTCCGGCAGGTAACGGGGCACACATAAAAGTGCCTGCTGTTGATAATCAAAGGGGCTGTCTAAGGCAAGGGTCTGTGCACCCTGAAGGCCCATTTGGCGAATAAAATGCTCAAAGCCGCCGCCGACCATTAAGGTGGCAGACGTAAACACCCAGGTACGTTTTGGCTCAGCCATGTAATCAGCAAAGCGCCTGGCGATAGAAAGCGGCGTCAGGTGTAACACAATATGCTTGATAGTGGTTTCATACCAAAGACTGACGCCTTTTTTGTCCACATCGGTTAGCCTTTCCAACTGACTGCGTGCCTGAGCACATCGTTCATAAATGGTATCCAGATCTTTATCTCTACCCAGGTGCAGCTTAACCACCTCGTAGACCAGATCCAGAATTTCATGCAGTTTACCCAGTTGCGCCTGAACGTCTTCTCGCTCGAGCGCCAGCCGCCAATTGCCCTTTTCCCCCTGTTCAGGAAAAAGCAGCCGCAAGTCACCAGTGATATAACGAAGCTTTTCCGCCACTTTACTTAGTTGCTGAGCATCTTTTAGCTTAGTTCGATATACCAGCTCAAGATCCATACCCAGGTCCTGCAATTGCCGACTGGAAAGAGATTCACCAAAATATTCACTGGCAATGTCTGGAATTTGATGAGCCTCATCAAACAAAATAACATCTGCGTCAGGAATAAGTTCACCAAATCCAGTATCTTTAAGCGCCATATCAGCAAAGAACAGATGATGGTTGACCACCACCAGATCGGCGTCCAACGCCTCACGACGTGCTTTTACCAAATAACAATCTTCGTAATCGGGGCAGTCTTTGCCCAGGCAATTATCTTGTGTAGAGGTGACAAAAGGTAACACCCTGGCATCTTCGGGTAAGCTCTTTAATTCCCCGATGTCACCACTTTTAGTGCCACTTGCCCATTGCCGCACTAACGTGAGTTCATGTAATACGGATTTATCCACCAGATTACTTTTGCCACCATGCTGTGACAATCGATGCAAGCACAGATAATTAGATCGGCCTTTGAGCAATACTGTGCGTTTATTAGTAGCAAGGGCTTTTTTCAACAATGGCAAATCACGATGAAACAACTGCTCCTGCAAATTCTTGGTGCCGGTTGAAACAACGACCTTTTTACTGCTTAGTAGCGCCGGTGCCAGATATGCAAAGGTTTTACCTGTGCCAGTACCTGCTTCGACAACGAGTTGCTGTTTATTTTTGATGGCTTGTTGAACTGCCTCAGCCATATCAGTTTGCGCCTTGCGCGGTGTAAAGCCCTGAATAACGCCCGCCAGCGCACCCTGTTTGGCAAAAACCTGTTCAATTGTCGGCATCGAATCCCCCTCAAGACGCGCAATTATGCCAAAAAGCTTAAAAGCGTACAGGGATTTATCCTCATCACTCACAGGTCAAGGTATAAGGTATATTGCCGCACTTGCAGATGAGACATGTGTAATTGCGAATTTAATGTCAACCAGTTCGCCACGATGCTGCTACTTATCGCATAATTTGCGCAAATCAACACAATGCCTGATGGGACCTTTAGTCCCATTCTTTGCTGAGTAAAATGTAAAAAAATGTATTCAGCCTATTCACAATTGCCTGATGTCATTCCGAATAGCATCAGATTTAATATTTTTTAAGCGAATCGCGTCAATATTTTGGCACTTTTATCCAACTGAACTAAATTCATCTTTGCTGGTGTTCATCGCGAACCGGCAGACTTATAAAAATCGGCAGGACTTGCCGGATTAAAAATAAATGATGCGTAATACTGGCAATTTGATTATCTATTGCAAATATATTAATTAGGCAGTATTTTTATATGCCGAACCCATCAACAATTATGACTCCAATTTCGAATAAGGTGGAAGAATGAGTGACTTCATCAGTATTTTGACCCACGCCAGAAGATTGCAAGCGGCCGTTAGAGAGTTGTCTGTTTCTGAACTTGAACAGGTAGCAGAAAAACTGGCTGCCGTTATCGAAACCAAAAAAGAGCAGGAAGCTGAGAAAGCCCGCGAGCTGGAAAAGAAACAAGCTCTGAAGGATGCCATCCTCAAACAAATGCAGGAAGCCGGGCTGGATCTTGATGATTTGGCTGGTAGTGAGGTAGGTACACCATCCAAACGCACAGGTCAGAAGCGTCCAGTAAAATACAAGTTCACCGACAATGCTGGTAAAGAGCACACTTGGACTGGTATTGGCCGCACGCCTAAAGTCTTTGCTGAACTGAAAGAGCAAGGAAAACTGGAGAATTACGCAGTTTAACATCTGCGATGTTTTCATTTGAATTAAGGCCGGCTTTACCGGCCTTTTTTATTTATACCTAATTATTATCCCGAATAATTTGCTTTCCTTCATGTTGTGGCAGGATGAGCTTAATGCCTGCCAGTCTGAGGCGGCAGAGCGCCTATAATGCAGTAACAACCAATCGATTGTGGCCCAACTGGTCATCACAACATGGAATCATCAAGGACCCACTATGCAAGCTCAAGTACAGCAAGCCATAGGGCAAATTGGCAAACTAATCATTGGCAAACAACAGGAAATACGCTTGGCCCTGACGTGCATGCTGGCGGGCGGACACCTGTTAATTGAAGACTTACCCGGCATGGGGAAAACCACGCTATCTCATGCCTTGGCGCAAGTGTTTGGACTGAATTTCTCCCGTATCCAATTCACCTCCGATCTTCTGCCAGCCGATATGCTGGGAGTCAATATTTTCGACAATCAGAAACAAGCCTTTCACTTCCATCCCGGTCCCATCTTCAGCCAAATTGTGCTGGCCGACGAAATCAATCGTGCCAGCCCCAAAACTCAAAGCGCTTTATTAGAGGCAATGGAGGAGCGACAGGTCAGCTTGGATGGGCAGACCCATATGCTGCCTTCACCGTTTTTTGTTATTGGTACACAGAATCCATTGCATCAGGCAGGTACCTATCCATTGCCAGAGTCCCAACTGGACCGGTTTTTGATGCGCATACAATTAGGCTATCCCAACTGGCAAGCTGAGAAAGCTATGTTACAACAACCGCAATCCCAAAGAGGTCAGGCTCTACCCACCATTATCAACGATGAATTGCGCCTCAAGCTTCAACAGCAGGTATTGGAAGTCCATGCTTCCGACGCTATCTTGGATTACATACTTCGCCTTGTTACCTTCAGCCGTGAGTCTGAACGCTTTGCCAATGCATTGTCACCCAGAGCCAGTAAAGCGCTGCTGCTGGCAGCACGGGCCTGGGCGGTAACGGATCATCGTGACTATCTGATCCCGGAAGACATTCAAGCGGTATTGCCCGCGGTGGCTGAACACAGATTAAGATCATCGCAGGCCGACAGTCAGACAAATTCAGGCCTAAGCCTGCAGTTACTGGAATGTGTTGACCCGTTGGCTGCCTGAACATGGCTGGCTTTATTCAACAACGCTTGCTTCGCTGGCTGGACAAAAGAATTCCTGCACAACCGCGATTTAGTTTGCATCGGGGCAATATATTTATTTTTCCCTCCAGGTTTGGTTGGTTATATCTACTTTTATGTTTGACCCTGTTTATCCTCGGTACCAACTACCAAAATAATCTGATTTTGCTATTAAGTTTTTTTCTGATGGCCTTGATGCTGGTGAGTTTGTTCAGCAGTTACCTGAATTTCGCCGGGCTTAATCTTCAACCCGGGAAGCTGGCCAATATCTATGCAGGTAACCCGGTGAGCTTTCCTCTTTGGATTGAAAGTAGAAAAGAAGGCAAAGCTGGCAAGCTGCATTTAGCCTGGTTTGGTGAAAAAGTCCAAAGTGCCGTGGAGCTGGACAATTTTACGAACCCGGCAACATTGAATCTGTTCAGCGCAAAGCGCGGAAAACTGCAATTACCCAGATTAACACTCTGTAGCTACTATCCTTTGGGTCTGTTCCGCTGCTGGACACACCTTGCCTTTGACTTTCACCTGATAGTCTATCCCACGCCGATGCTCCCTTTATGGCCAGTCAGCCATCGCGATACCACATCTGCAGGGCAGCAGAGTGTCAGTTGTGTCAAAGAAGGTCAGGACCTGGATGATTTTGACAGTCTGACCGATTACCGACTGGGGCAACCTCTCTATCATATTGCCTGGAAACAAGCCGCAAAAGGCCAGGGGTTACTCAGTAAAAAATTCAGTTCGCAAACCCAACAATCAGGATGGCTGATATTGCACCACATTGATCAGCATCTGGAAGATAATCTGTGCCGACTTTGCCAAACTTGTCTCGAAATGGACGCTAGAGGCTGGGAATTTGGCCTGGATATACCCGGCAAGGTCATTCCACCTGGCAAAGGCAAAGAACATGTTCGTCAATGCCTGGTCGCACTGGCATTGGTCAAAGGAGTGGCGGATGTTACGTCTTAATCCCTCGGCTCACAACAATGCCCATTTATTACTGACCCTGATATTGATGGCACTCAGTCTGACGCTCTTTGAGCCATTGCAATTGTGGGTTTTGCTTTTAGTACTTTGCGCAGTGATTATTCGTGTCAGCCTTTACTTGAATTGGCAGAAGCATCAACTTTCTATTCGTACCCTGAACTTAATGGCCATACTATGCGCCATTGTACTGGCGTATTTTGGTTGGCAATTAGGGCTGTTGCTTGGCATGTTAAATCTGCTGGTCATGGCCAGTAGTTTAAAATTAATGTTGCTGGCCAGTCGCCGAGACTACTTCCAACTGATTGGCGTGCAGTTTTTCCTGTTAGGGGCTGCACTGGTGTTTAACCAGAATATTGCCTTCAGCCTGTTTTATGCCCTGCTTTGTGTTTTACTGCTGCTGAGTCTGGCCTGTCATATTAATCCGTCTGCCAGGTGGCCGATACTGATTAAGCGGGTTGGCAAATTATGTCTTCAGGCACTACCTATTGCCGTGCTGATGCTACTTGTCCTGCCGAAACTGGGGCCACTTTGGCAGATGCCGACGGGTAAAGGCACCCAGACCGGTCTTAGCGATAAAGTTTCCCCAGGTGATCTGGCTCAATTGGCACGCACCGATGATTTAGCCTTTCGCGTGACCTTTGAAGGGAATGCCCCGCCCATGTCTCAGCGTTACTGGCGGGCACTGGTAATGGAGGACTTTGACGGCAGCAATTGGCAGGTGCATCCCTATCGCCGCAAATTGCAGGAAAGATACAAGGGGGCTAATCAGACCTTTTCACCACAAGTGAGCGGACCGGCACATAGCTATCAAATCATCGCCGAGCCGACCAAACAACGCTGGTTGTTTGCCCTGGATGTGGCAACCAGCCAGGATAGCCACGTATGGCAAAGTCATGACTACACATTGCAAAGTCGAATCCCGTTACAGTCCAACCTGGCTTATCGGGTACGCTCTTACTACCAAACCGCATTGCACGAAGGGATCCCAAATCTGGATAAACGCCTGAATCTGCAAACGCCTGAGCAGGCAAATCCCCGCACTCGCGAATGGGCCAGCCAATTAAAAGCTCAGAACACCAGTGCAGAACAGATCATTCAGGCCATTGCCAAGTTTATGCAGCAGCAGGAGTTTCGTTATACCCTCAAACCCGGCCGTATGCCCGTTGACCCTGTAGACAGATTTTTGTTTGAAGAAAAAGCTGGATTTTGCAGCCATTATGCCAGTGCAACAGCCTACTTGCTGCGACTGAGCGGTGTTCCTGCCAGATTAGTTACCGGTTATCTGGGTGGGGAAATGCGCGGTGACCGTTACATGAGCGTTTACCAATATGATGCCCACGCCTGGGTGGAATGGCTGTCTGATGAAGGTTGGCAACGCTTGGATCCCACCGCCTGGGTAGCGCCTTTACGACTGCAATTTGGTCTGGAACAGGCGGTAGAATTTGAACAAAGCTTTCTGGCCGATGCACCACTTGCCAATCTTCGCAATATTGAGTGGTTTAACAACCTACGTGGATTAATGGCCGACATGGATTACTGGTGGAGCCGTTGGGTTCTGGGATTTGACCAGCAAAATCAACAAGATCTGCTTAAAGCATTGCTGGGCGAATTGAAACTTTGGAAACTGCTGTTGTTTAGCTTCACCCTGGTGGCTGTCATTGCTTTATTACTGGCGGCTTACCATATCAGGCCCTGGTTGCAGGCCAGACAAAACCTGCCCCACTGGTACTACCAAAAAGCACTTAAATTACTGGCCAGGTATGACATACAGCGCCCATATTGGCAGGGGCCACAGGACTTCAGTATGAGTCTGGCAACAAAATCAGATAAGCAATCCCTGCAACACTTTGCAATCTTGACCCGCTGTTTTACCCATCTAAATTATCGACCTTTAACGGCGCAGCAGAAAAAACGACTAGTGCGTCAAATGCGACATCAGCTGCGCAAGCTAAAGCGCAGCCTGGCTAAAAAGTAGCCCCATCAAACGACTCATTTTTTAAACAAGTGCAGGGTGATTTCTTCCCGATCATGGTACAAGTGCTTGGCTACCAGGCGATACGCCTGACCGGCCATGGCCTCTTCGATACAATTCTGCGCTTGCTGCACAGTTTCAAAACGCCTTTTCATTGGCAGTTTAAGGTTAAAAATGGCCTCTTTGCACCAGCCATCTCTTACCCAATCTGCCATCAGTCTCGCCACTCTGACCGGCTGCTCCACCATATCGCATACCAGCCAGTGAACATTCTTTTTCTTTGGCCGGAATTTAAAGCCATCTTCAGCATAATGGCGAACCTGACCGCTTTCCATCAGGCTGGGTGCCATAGCACCATTGTCAACAGCCTGCACAAATAGCCCACGCCGAACCAATTGATAGGTCCAGCCTCCCGGACAGGCCCCCAAATCCACCCCCTGCATACCACTTTGCAGCCTACTTTGTTGTTCAGCTTCGCTTAGAAAGGTCTGAATCGCTTCATCCAATTTAAGACTGGAGCGACTGGGGGCATCCGCAGGGGTTTTCAGACGCATAATCCCCAGCGGATGTGGACTGATTGCATCCGGCTCGGCTACGCCCAGATGTAAATGCTGGCCATCGGTGAAAAAAGCGAAAAGCACCGGCTTTCTGGCATTCTCTTTATGCGTCAGCTTGCCGGCTTTTCGCAGCGCCTGACGCAAAGGGACAGCAAATTTTCGACAAAACTTAGACAGTTCCCGTCCTTCTGTGGTGTCTGGGTACTCCACGCGCAAATCGCCACAAAGGGGAAAATCCGCACACGCGGTCAGAATAGGGCTGATGCGATCAGCAGGATCCAGCGACGTCAGGCTGGCAAGACAGGCAAACTGCTGACGGGAGAAAATCACCTCACTCAGGGGTAAGGCTTCGGCCAAAGGGCGCGCATCTTCGGCTTGATAGCATTCAAACAACACAAAGCCACTGTTTGGTTTTAACCGGGGAAAACCAAATATCTGTCGCTGTGCCGCTTTTTCCTGTAATTCGTTGGCCAGGTCCGATTCAAAGCCAGCCCGGCAATAGGCTAATAATCCAGCCATCAGATTTGGCCTCCCCGCAGTGCTGCAATCAACAGCAACAACCAACCAAGAATCATGGCCAATCCGCCCAAAGGGGTTATGGGTCCCAGCCATTTCATTCCGGTTATTGCCAGCAAATACAACGAACCGGAAAACAATACCACCCCGGAGCACATGCTGATTGCAGCCCATTGCAACAGTGGCTGAGGCTGCTGACGGTACAGTAGCACCAATAGAATAAGCGCCAATGCATGCCAAAGCTGATATTGAACGCCGGTCTGAAACGCCGCCAGTAGTTGATTTTCCAGTTTGCCTTTAAGACCATGAGCTGCAAAGGCCCCCAACATCACGCCGGTCAGCCCAAAAAAAGCCGCCAAGGTTAAAATCCACTTCATTTATTAGCTCCGATAAATGCCACCATCTGCTGACAGGCTGTATGCAAATTATCCTCGAATACCAAGCCCGACGATTTACGCGGTACAAAACTGTGATCGCCATCCGTTATCTTCGCCACCTGAACCCTGCTATGCAGTGAATAGCCAGCAATTTCTTCTTCCCTACCAAAGGGATCCCGCTGCCCCTGCACTATCAAGATGGGCTTGCCAGGCTTTTGCAGGTGGTCAATACGCAATTTTTCGGGTTTACCAGGGGGATGAAAAGGATAACCAAGACACAAACAGCCCTGAACTTCCAGGCTATCAGCCAGCATCGACGCAACCCTCCCGCCCATAGATTTACCGCCGATAAAACGGGGAAGATTAACCGGTACTTGTGCCAATGCGTCCTGCATTGCGGATTGTAATTTGGCCATGCCATCCGGTGGACGTTTTTTACCCTGCTGCTCGGCTAACTGCATATAAGGAAAATTAAACCGGTAGACATTAACACCCAGTTCGCACAGACCTGCAGCGACCTGCTGCATAAAGTCGCTGTGCATACCAGCACCGGCACCATGTGCCAGCAATAAGCTGGCAATGGGTTGGTGGGCAGTATCAGCTAAAATCATCGCTTTCCTGTTCTTCTTTTACCTGAGCCAATACCCAGTCTCTGAAGGTGGCAATTTTACCCAATTCGGTCTGAGATTCATGACACACGACATAGTAGGCATTTTTAGTGATCAGCTTTTCGGCAAAAGGACAGATCAGACGCCCAGCCTGTATTTCCGGGCGCGCCAGAACGGAGTGTCCTAGTGCTATACCCTGCCCTAGGGCTGCGGCCTGTAAAACCAACATGGAATGGCTGAAAATAGGCCCCTGATTAACATTCACCCCCAGCACGTTAAATTCACGGATCCAGTTTTTCCAGGGTTCACGTGAGGCATCATGCAATAGTTGGTGATAACGCAGGTCATCCAGGGTATCCAGCGGTTTGTCTGACTGAAACAACATAGGCGAACATATGGGGGTCAGATACTCAGTATGCAGCTTGTCAGCCTGCAAGCCAGGCCACTTGCCGCGCCCATAATAAATGGCAACGTCCACATCGTCGGTCAAATGGCCTTCATCAAAATCTACTGCCTTGATACGTACGTCAATATCCGGATATTGGGCGCTGAACTTATGAATGCGCGGAACCAACCACTGAATAGCAAAACTGGGAGGTAAAGCCACCGTAATGGCTCCCTTTGCGCCCCTGGCTAATAGGCGCTGGGTGGCTTCCTGCAGTGAGCTGAAGATGTCCTTAATATCCAGATAGTAACCCTGGCCTTCCTCTGTGAGTAACAATGAGCGATTTTTCCGCAAAAAAAGTTTGATACCCAAAAATTCTTCCAAAGCCTTAATTTGGTGGCTAACCGCGGCCTGCGTCACAAACAGCTCATCCGCTGCGCGAGTAAAACTCAGGTGTCGGGCTGCTGCCTCAAAGGCTTTAAGGGAATTCAGCGGCGGTAAGCGGCGTGACATCAAAATGACTCTTTCATTATTTTTTCTAATCCATTTACCTGAATTAATGTCAATTTAACGCTTGCAATTTATCGGTTATATTTTAACCGTGAGATAAAAAATTGCTTTATAAAAAGCAAGTTAACAGTTCATCACCAAAACAAAACTGTAACAAAGATCTCATAAAAGCGTAACTTTAACATTATATTTACTTAAGGTATTGCAGATGAAAAACTTTAACAGAATTCTCACTTGTGGCCTAGTACTGCTTAGCAGCCAGGCCGTTAATGCCAATACATTGGACAAAGACTGGTTAGCCGAGCTCATCCAGGCCCAGGTAAAAGCAGCGGCAGACAGCCTGGAACTGCCTCAAATTAAACCGGTTATTATATTGACCGAGGACAGTCTGACACTGGACAGCAAAGATAACAACGCTGAGCTGCTAGTAAAGGCTGACAGCCGCCAGGATCTGCAGACCAAGGCTGACTAGTCACCTTATCTGCAATCCTGCCATAGGCAAGGATTGCCCCTGTTGATGTTTACGCCTGGACGGCGGGGATATCCCCGCCTTCTTGTGCCCTCATCAAACTTTCCCTCATCAGCATCAACTTTTGCTCAATAATCTCTAAACCCATTTTCTGCCCATAAACATGAAACCCTTCAGAACAGGGGTTCATAAAACCATGCAGCCAAGCACTGTCCAGCACCTCAACCTTGTCTTTTTTACGCAAAGCCGACTTCACCGGTACCAGATCAAAATGTGACTCATGGCTTGGAAACACCAGCGTTGTGCTTATCTGTGTATTCAGCGCCAATGCATTACGAATCTGGCCAGGATAGAAACCAATAATATGCTGAACATGATCAAATGCCTGTTTGCTACTGTAAGGGCTGACACAAGTGATTTGTGCATATTGCTGGATGGTTTCCCTGACCTGTTGCAGCCAGGGACCATCGCCAAAGATATCGGTCACCAACAGGCAGTTCATCAACTGGCACTGGTATCCAAAGGTGCGAAACCTTTAATTAAATCATCCAAGGCTTTCATTTGCTGTAAGTAAGGCTCCAGCTTGTCTAGTTGCAGGGCACAGGGACCGTCACACCGGGCCTGATTTGGATCAGGATGCGCTTCAATAAACAGGCCAGCCAGCCCAAGAGCCATGCCACTGCGGGCAAGTTGTGCAGCCTGAGCACGCCTGCCATCCGCCGAATCACTGCGACCACCTGGTTTTTGTAATGCATGAGTGGCATCAAATATAACTGGGGCAAAGGCCTTCATTTCGTCCATGCCTAACATGTCCACCACCAGGTTGTTGTAACCGAAGCAACTTCCCCGCTCACATAAAATCACGCGGTTATTGCCGGCTTCGATAAACTTGCTGATGATATGGCGCATCTCATGCGGCGCCAGAAATTGCGGTTTCTTAACGTTAATAACCGCATTAGTCTTCGCCATGGCCACCACCAGATCGGTCTGGCGGGCCAGAAAAGCCGGGAGCTGAATCACATCCACCACTTCTGCAACAGGGGCTGCCTGATGGGGTTCATGTACATCGGTAATCAAGGGCACATCAAACTCACGCTTGATCTCTTCAAAAATTCGCAGCCCTTCTTCCATACCGGGTCCCCGGTATGAATGCACCGATGAGCGGTTAGCCTTATCAAAGGACGCCTTAAATACATAGGGAATGCCCAGGCGGTTGGTGACCTGTTTATAATGCTCGGCGATGCGCAGGGCCAAGTCTCTGGATTCCAGCACATTCATCCCGCCAAACAAGACAAAAGGCTGGTTGTTTGCCACTTGTAAACCAGCAAAGTCGATTTGCTGCAGATTACTCATCCCGCTACTCCTTTCATAATCAAACCACAAAGATAGGCCATATAAGTACCCAGACCATACCCCATCACTGCAAGCAGGATACCCACTGGTGCCAGTGATGGGTGGAATGCTGCCGCAACAACCGGCGCAGACGCGGCGCCTCCCACATTAGCCTGACTACCCACCGCCATGTAAAAAATCGGTGCCCGAATCAGCTTGGCAACCCCCAGCATTAATCCAGCATGGATCATCATCCAGACAATACCCAGAACAAAAAATACCGGGGTTTCAGCAATCTTAGTAATATCCATATGCAAGCCGATGGTGGTCACCAGAATGTAGACAAACAAGCTGCCCACCTTAGAAGCACCGGCTTGTTCAAGGTGGCGCATGGGACTGAATGACAAGGCGATACCTATAGTGGTTGCGGTAACCACCAGCCAGAAAAATTGACTGTGCAGGCTGTATTGCTCACCCCACGGCGCATTCACCACCATCCAGGGTTGAATAGTATCGGCCAGAAAATGGGCAATGCCACAAGCACCAAAACCAACGGCAAAAATACCGACCAAGTCTTTCAAATGTGGGATACGGCGTTTTTCCGCTTCATATTTTTCCACTTTTTCGATGATGTCCTGAATGGCTGAGGTATCCGCTCCACTTTTGGCATCCAACTGCTTGGCATTGGCAGCCATCACTAGCAATACCGCCATCCAGAGATTGGCCACAATAATATCCACCGTCACCATAGTGGAAAAAATGCCGCCCCCTACTTCAAATATTTCCTTCATGGCCGCCTGATTGGCACCACCACCAATCCAGCTACCTGCGATAGTCGTCAGGCCCCGCCACACTTCATCAGGGCCCTGCCCATTCATCGCTTCTGGCGCCACGGCAGACATTATCAGCAGTGCGATAGGACCACCAATCACAATGCCCACAGTACCGGTCAAAAACAGGATCAAGGCTTTTGGCCCAAGGCCAATAATAGACTTGAGATCCATACTCAGGGTGAGTAACACCAAGCAAGCAGGTAATAAATAACGTGACGCCATGTAATAAGCATTGGAAGTGTGGCCGTCAACAATGCCAAAGGTATTCAGTAATGATGGGATGAAATAGCACAGCAGCAAGGCTGGCACATAGCGATAAAAGCCTTTAAAAAAAGCATGATTACTGTGGGATGTATAAAATACCCCCCCCAGAATAATCGCCAAAATACCTATCACCACTGCATCGTTGGTGATCAAAGCGGGATGGGCCATCAGACCTCCTAAATATCGTTAACCCTTTATCGTTACACCACCAGCTCAGTGCAGTACAACGAATTCCTGGGTAAAATGTTTAAGCTGCATCTTCAGCAACTGGGCAGCCGGGTCTCTGGGACATTGGCTGATGTAATAGCGGTAGTCTGCCAGTGCGCCACCAGGGCAATCAAGCTGCTGTAATAAAAAACCTCTGTCCCGGCGCTCATATGGATCATCCGGGCATAGCTGCACCAGCAGATCACTGGCCTGCCAGGCCTGTTCAAAACGTTGCTCTTGAATAAACGTGGCTTTTAGGTTGTTAAGCAACCGCACGACGATATCTCTGCAACTGCCAGGTTGTAACCAGTTAGCGAGTTGAGACTCGTCATCTTCTTCATGCATGTCGTCCAGCAGCGTATGATACAACGCTTCCACTTGCTGCCAGTTGAGGATCTTGCCATTGAGAGGATCGATAAATTGCCGACGCAATGCCCCTTTTTGACGACTAATCAGAAAATGACCGGGAAAGTTAATTTCAGTCAATTCAAACCCCAACTGCCTGCCCATATAGCAAAACAGTAAGCCCAGACAAATGCTCCCTCCGGAGCGATAAGCCAAAACCTGATCCATTCTTACCATATTGGAAGCATGTAAGTCCGGCCCCTGGCCAAAGGCCAGTTCCTTATAGAAAAAATGCAGAAAGGCACCAAAGGGGTCTGGGCCAGTCAGGCGCTTTTTTCCAAGCTCAATCCACTCATGCACCTGACGTATCTGTGCATCCACATCCACCGGGCCAAACAACAGACCAAGTTGCAAGGCAGCCTTCAGCGGCTGCTCTTGCGCAATACTAGAAAATACAGGCGACACTATTTACCTCTGGGGCAACTACATCAAGGTCGACAATCCGACGAATTTCAGGAGAACAATATGGGTTGCTTGAATATGGCGACTTTGGCGGCAAAGGCTAACCAACTGATGGCACCAACAAAACCAATCCAACGAATGGTATTGGTGCGGCCTAACTTAAGGGCCACCAGTCCCAACAAAATGTAGAACAGTACAGCCATCAGTTTCTCTGTTACCCAGGCATGCACAAACGGATATTGCGCAATCATCACACACAAGGTGACGGCACTGGCCAGCAGCAAAGTATCGACGACATGGGGAACAATTTTGACCCATTTCTTGTGCAGCATCGGAGACCCTCTAAGCTGCCAGAAGAAACGCAATATAAACAATGAAAGACTGATAGCAATTGCGGTCAGGTGAAGGTGTTTGACCATCATATACATAGCACTAACCCTGTTATTGTAATTATATTGTGAGGCGCTTCGTGCCCCACCGGAGCCCAACTTTACTTTGCCAAAGAGGCAAAATCGAGCCCTGAAATGCGATTTAGGACTAACTGGCTATTTTTGCGATGAATTCAGGTTAAAACCGCAACTCAATATCAATATTGTCAACCAACTAGCATTAGCTGCATGGCGATTCTGGCAAGTTGTCCGGATAGGCATAGCAAATAGCCTCTATTTTATCCCGATTGGCCAGCATGATATCCACTAACCTGGGGTCAAACTGCTTGCCGCGCTGCGACTTAATTAAGTCCAGTACCTTATCCAGCGGCCAGGCTTCTTTGTAACAACGTTTGGCATGCAATGCATCGAACACGTCGGCCAGCGCGGTTATGCGGCAAAAAATATGAATTTCATCGCCTTTCAATCCACGTGGATAACCCTGCCCATCCCAGTATTCGTGATGGTCCCTGGCCAGCAGTGCGGCCGCTTTTATGATTGGACGACGGGAATCCTTAAGAAGCTGATAACCAAACTCTGCATGATTCCGTACAATTTCAATCTCTTCAGCGTTTAGTTTGCCAGGCTTGAGCAAAATGGACTCTGGGATCTTTAATTTACCGACATCGTGCAATGGTACGGCCAACTTGAGTATGTCCAGTTCCTCGTCACAGAGACCATATTCCCGGCCCAGCAACTCACACATCAGCGTCATTCGTTGAATATGCTTGCCACCGCCCATTTCCTTTTCCAAAGCCTGGCCTAAGCGCTCGACAATTTCCCGCTGAGTATCTTCGATATCTTTGGTCAGCAGTACATTGTCAAAGGCAATCTGCACGTTCTGAGCAAAAATTTCCAGTAAGCGTTTGTCAGTCTCGGTTAATTTGCGCGGCAACCCAGACAAGTACAACAACGAGCCACGCATGGTTTTGCTGTTGCAGTAAGCGACCAGATATTCTTCGGCATAAACGATTTCCCTTTCACGCAACGCCTGATGGCAGGCATCCAGTTGCGAACCGCTCAGCACATTATCCAGAGGTTTACCTTCATGATCGGCAAAGTCGCCTTTGCCGGTAAACACATAGAAATCAGAGGACACATCGTTATCGATAGGACGGGGGCCTGCCACCGCAGAGGTAATATAAGCGGCGTCCTGTGTGCCGCCTAACAACGAAGACAGTTGCTGTACTATGCCGTCAATAAAGTGCTCAAGAGAATGAATGCTGAACAGATCTGCAGAGGCTGATATGATTTTCTCCAGCCCCTTACGGTTCTCTTCGATAACCATAATGTCGCGATAAGAGCGCAGGGTGGCAATAACCACGGTAAACAGCTTCTGTGCCGTCAGCTCCGTCTTGGATTTGTAGTCGTTGATATCGTAGTTGATGATGACATGTTTTTCCGGTGCCTGACCTGGCTGTCCGGTGCGCAGAATAATGCGGGTAAAATGGTTGTTGGCTTCACCACGAATAAATTCAGCAACTTGCAAACCTGCATCATCGGTTTCCATCACAACGTCCAGCAGCACAATGGCAATGTCATCATGCTCCAGAAACAATTTCTTTGCTTCAGCACCGGTATAAGCACTAATAAACTCAATACCTTTGTCCTGAAAGACAAAATCACTCAGGGCCAGCTTGGTGACGGCATGCACTTCGGGCTCATCGTCAACGATTAAAACCTTCCAGGTACTTCTTTCCTCAATGATTTCATCATCAGACTCATCCAGGAACAACAGGTCATCGGACATCATGGCGCCTCCAGTCTGCCAATTAAAAGCTAAATTTTGTCGATTCAATCAGTTAGCAGAATAGCTTGTTTCAGCAGGACGGCAAGTAAAAGCGACCAGAGCGTATTGACCTTCTGAGTATAGATGCCATTCAAATTCAAAAGGCCAACACGCACTTTATACGTGCCATTGCCCCATACTCAATCTGTCCAGTCCAGCCAAGTCCTTCAGGGTATCCACCTGTGCAAAACCCGCCTGCTCAAGTAACTGTCTGACCGCTTCCCCTTGACTATGACCATGTTCCAGTAACAGGAAACCGGAATCGACCAGATAAAGGCTGGCCTGAGAAATAATTTGGCGAATATCTGCCAATCCATTTTCATCTGCGGTCAAAGCAGACAAAGGTTCAAAGCGCACATCCCCTTGCTGCAAAAAGGGGCTGTCGGGTTCTACGTAAGGTGGATTACTGAGGATCAGAGAGAATGTCTGCTTTGGCACATTGTTAAACCAATGGCTCTGCAAAAACCTGACATTAGTTAGTTGATTCAACTGGGCATTTTGTTCGGCCAGTTCAACAATCTGTGACTCAAAGTCAACCCCTATCACCTGCCAGCCTGGTCGTTCACTGGCCAATGCCAGGGCAATGGCCCCGGTGCCCGTGCCTAAATCCAATACATTAATAGGGCTGTGATCAAACAGCGCCAGCGCCGTTTCCACCAACAATTCAGTTTCCGGCCGTGGGATCAAGGTCAAATTGTTAACCTTAAGGGTCAGACTCCAGAAATCCCGTCGCCCGGTCAGATGGGCCACAGGCACGCCTTTGCTACGCTTTTCAATTAATGCCTGATACGCAACCCATTGATTTTCTTGCAAAGGTTTTTCCGGCCAGGTGTGCAAATAAACCGGCGAGACATCAAGGCTATGGCAAAGTAACACTCGGGCATCTAAGGCAGCCGACTCAGAATCGCTCAGCACTTGCCTGGCCCATTGTAACGCGTCCTGAATCGTCAGATCATCAGCCTTCATCGGATAGCGACGCCAGCAGATCGGCTTGGTGTTCCTGGCGAATTGGCTCAAGAATACCGTTGAGATCGCCCTCAACAATTTCGTCTAGCTTATATAAGGTCAGGTTAATGCGATGGTCTGTGACCCTGCCCTGTGGGAAGTTATATGTTCGTATGCGCTCAGACCGGTCGCCACTGCCCACCAGATTACGACGGGTGCTGGCTTCTTCCAGTGCACGTTTATCCTGCTCCATCTGGTTTAACCTGGCCTGCAACACCGACATGGCTTTAGCACGGTTTTTGTGCTGGGAGCGCTCATCCTGACACTCCACCACCAACCCGGTGGGTAAGTGAGTAATACGAATAGCCGAGTCGGTTTTGTTTACGTGCTGACCACCGGCACCACTGGCCCTGAAGGTATCCACCTTAAGCTCTGCCGGGTTGATGGTAATGGCTTCGGACTCAGGTAACTCAGGTAATACCGCCACGGTACAGGCCGATGTATGGATACGCCCCTGGGATTCGGTTTCGGGAACGCGCTGAACCCGGTGTCCACCGGATTCGAATTTCAGAATACCATAGGCGCCGTCCCCCATTACATTGGCGATAATTTCCTTATAGCCGCCATGTTCGCCTTCATTAGCGCTGACCACTTCCACTCGCCATCTGCGGCTTTCTGCATATCGACTGTACATACGAAACAGGTCCCCGGCAAAAATGGCCGCCTCGTCGCCACCCGCTCCGGCACGAATTTCCAGGAAACAGTTTCTATCGTCGTTAGGATCCTTGGGCAGTAATAACACCTGCAGCTCAGTCTCTAATTCCTCTAAGCTGTGTTTGGCGGCTTTAATTTCTTCTTCCGCCATTTCACGCATCTCAGGATCCTCTTCCTTCAGCATTTCCTGAGCACTAACCAAATCCTGCTGCGCTTGGCGGTAGGCTCTGAAGCACTTTACCAGTTCCTCCAACTGCGCGTATTCCCTGGACAAGTTGCGGAACTTTTCCTGATTGGCAATCACCCCGGCGTCGCCCAACAACGCCTGCACTTCTTCAAAGCGCTCCATCAGGGATTCCAATTTGTTCAATACAGATGCTTTCATAGAATCTCGGTTTTCCTAAATCTTTTCCAATCCCAGAGCCCGCTGTAACAGGTTGAGACTATTTGTATCCTGGCTTAGCGCTGCTTCCTTAATAGCCTGGGTTGGCGCATGGATCAGGCTGTTGGTTAGTTTGTTTGCCAGCTCGACAATGACGTCCTGCGGGTCTTTGCCATCTGCCAGTTGCTTGAGCGCGCGCTCCTGCAACTTAAATTTATTTGCTTCACTCTGGGCCCGATAGTCCCGCACCAGATCCATCGATGCTTGGGCGCCATGCCATTGAAGAAACTCTTGCACCGCCAGGTCTATCATCTGCTCGGCTTTTTGCGCGGCACTTTGTCTGGATGCCAGATTCTGCTGCACAATCTGTTGCAGATCATCTACCGTATAAAGATAGGCGTCATCCAACTCCGCCACTTCAGCTTCTATATCTCTGGGCACAGCAAGATCCACCAGAAACATAGGTTGATGGCGACGATTTTTTAGTGCTCTTTCCACTACACCTTTACCCAGAATCGGTAACTGGCTGGCTGTGGAACTGATCACAATATCGGCTTCTGCCAGGTGCTCTGGTATTTGCGCCAGCGTGATGACTCTTGCACCAATGGGATCAGCCAGCTCCTGAGCCCTGGCAAGGGTACGATTGGCCACCAGCATACTTTTTACCTGCTGTTCATGTAGATGGCGCGCCACCAGCTCAATGGTTTCACCGGCCCCAATCAACAGGACTTTAATCTTGTCCAGAGAAGAGAAAATATGCTTGGCCAGTTGCACCGAGGCATAGGCCACAGAGACAGCATTGGCACCGATATCCGTGTCTGACCGCACTTTTTTGGCCACCGCAAAGGTCTGTTGAAACAGTCGCTCAAAACCACTGCTTACCATGCCGCTGTCTTTGGCGCTGACAAAGGCTTGCTTCACTTGTCCGAGAATTTGCGGCTCGCCGAGTACCAGTGAGTCCAAACCACTGGCCACACGCATCAGGTGGCGGATTGCATCCTGCTCCTGATATACATAACTGTTGGGTTGCAGACTTTGCTGCTCGAGATTATGGAAGTCGGCCAGCCAGGCCAACAAAGCCTGCTGTTGCTGAGCATCAAGCTGGGCATATATCTCTGTGCGATTACAAGTGGAAAGAATCACCGACTCCTGACTGCCAAGTTCATTTCGAAGTGACAATAAGGCGTCAAGCTGCGCATCCGCCGAAAACGCCACTTTCTCTCGGACATCCACAGGAGCCGTGTTGTGATTGATACCGAGTGCAATTAGGGCCATGTGGGTGTTTAGTGTCTTTACGCGCCAAGGATTACGGCGTGGCATTGTACGCAAAAGCCAAACCTATTGAAAGCACCGGGCAATCTGTGTTCCCATAGCGGCCATTCAAGACCCGGATTTCGTCAATGTTCCGTTCGTTTTTTTGCCTTTTTGGTGCTTGTTTGTTGCTCAGCCTGTTGAGTGCCTGCACCACCCGCCCGGATGTAACCTACTCCGTTGACGCCAAAGCCAATCAAATCAAGCTGCAAAACCTGCACAGCTGGCGTATCAATGGCAAATTGGCCTACCAAGGTAAAGAAGAGCGTTTCAGTGCCACCTTAAACTGGCAGCAATCGCCAGACGAGTATGAATTGGGCCTGAGCAGTTTTATCGGTACACGTATTTTGACATTGCATAAAAACGGTGCACTGGTCACCCTGGAATACGAAGACAAAGACTATCAACACCAAAATGCCAGCGAACTGTTATACGAGTTAACCGGCTGGCCCATTCCGGTAGAGCAAATTCCCCTGTGGATCAAAGGCCAGGTTTCACCCGATACCCGACCACTGTTTTCTGACAATGGTCTGTTACAACAATTAAATACCGCACAGGGATGGCAGGTAAATATGAGCGATTACCGGCCAACTGGCGCCTACATTTTGCCCTACAATCTGGAACTTAAGACCCCTACTGAGCTTATTAAAATTCGGGTAAATACATGGCAAATCAACTGACCTGGTGGCCGTCTCCGGCCAAGTTAAATCTGTTTCTGCATATCACCGGACGACGCCAGGATGGTTACCATCATCTGCAAAGCTTGTTTCAATTGCTTGACCAGGGAGACCAGTTAGCCTTTGAAACCACCACCAATGGTGCCATTCAACTGATGACCCCACTGCCCGGTGTCGCCGATGAAGATAATCTTATTGTTAAAGCGGCAAGTTTACTGAAGCAGTATTGCCACGTTAGTCAGGGCGCCAACATCTGGTTAGACAAACGGTTACCTATGGGGGGCGGTATCGGCGGAGGGTCGTCCAATGCCGCCACCACCCTGGTGGTACTCAATACCCTCTGGCAATGTGGCTTGACACTTGAGCAGCTTGAAGCGCTTGGATTGCAGCTTGGCGCTGACGTGCCGGTCTTTGTGCATGGCCGTACCACCTTCGCCAGTGGCGTCGGAGAACAATTTGTCGATACCGAACAACCAAAGCATTGGTTTCTGGTGGCCAGCCCCGGTGTGCATATCGCAACGGCAGAAATTTTCCGCCATGCCGAACTTCCCAGAAACACCCCCACTATGCAGTGGCAGGATTATCATTTTGATAGCACGGCTAACGACTGCCAGACTTTGGTGTGCCAATACCATCCTAAAGTTGCAAAGCTGTTACACTGGTTGTTAGAATACGCGCCGTCGCGAATGACGGGCACGGGTTCCTGTGTCTTCGCCGTATTTCCAGACCAATCCCAGGCCGTGAAAGTCCTGCAGGCAATGCCGGCAGAATTCGCAGGGTTTGTTGCTCAAGGGGTCAATATTTCTCCTTTGCACAGTCAACTTGAGCAATGGAAAAACGGCTAGACTTAATGCGTCAACCAGTTGCCAAACAGAAAAATGGGGTCAGGGTAAAATTACACAGCCGGGATTTGTCAGACAACACCTGTGAATACGTGAATTTTACCCTGACCCCATTTTTTTGAACCTTGTTATTGATAGCCTACTGAGGATCCTACTGTGCCGGATATGAAGCTATTTGCTGGTAATGCCATACCAGAACTCGCCCAGAAAGTCGCCGACCGACTCTACACCAAACTGGGCCATGCCAGTGTAGGACGATTCAGCGACGGCGAAATCAGTGTCGAAATTCACGAAAACGTGCGCGGCTCTGATGTCTTTATTATCCAATCCACCTGTGCTCCGACAAACGACAATCTGATGGAACTGATTGTGATGATCGACGCTTTGCGCCGCGCATCTGCAGGGCGTATTACCGCGGTTATCCCTTACTTTGGTTATGCCCGTCAGGATCGCCGTGTACGCAGTGCCAGGGTGCCGATTACCGCAAAGGTCGTGGCTGACTTTTTATCTAATGTTGGCGTAGACCGTGTATTGACAGTGGATTTACACGCAGAGCAGATTCAGGGCTTCTTTGATGTCCCAGTGGATAACGCCTTCGGTACACCGATTCTGTTGGAAGACATGCTGGAGCGCCAGTTTGATAACCCTGTGGTGGTATCACCGGATATCGGTGGCGTAGTGCGTGCCCGGGCCCTGGCCAAAGTGATGAATGATCTGGACCTGGCGATTATCGATAAGCGTCGTCCAAAGGCCAACGTTTCCCAGGTGATGCACATTATTGGTGATGTTCAGGACCGCGACTGCATTATTGTTGACGATATGATTGATACCGGCGGCACACTATGCAAAGCGGCGTTGGCCCTTAAAGAGCATGGTGCCAAACGGGTATTTGCTTATGCTACTCATGCAATATTCTCAGGTAATGCAGCGCAGAACCTGAAGGATTCCGTTATTGATGAGATCGTTGTCACAGACAGTATCCCGCTGTCAGCAGAAATCCGGGCGCTGGACAAAGTTAAGCAACTAAGTTTGTCGAATATGTTAGCTGAGGCTATCCGCCGGGTTAGTAACGAAGAATCCATCTCCGCTATGTTTGAATACTAATTGCAAACAGCAAGATGTAAGAAAACCGCATGCCTATGCGGTTTTTTTTTATGCCCTTGATTCAGTATTGTATACTGCTTCAAACTTAGATTAGGGATAGCCCATGCGAAGAACACTCTGCTGGTTATTTGTTGGTCTGCTGGCGGCATGTCAGGCACAGAGCACACAACCTGTCACTGCCACTAAAAAGGAGGTAGACATGAAAAATGACGCCAATAAAGTGCAGAAGCTTAAGTTTACCGGTACGGTGAAATACAAAAGTTTCGAAGGCGGCTTTTATGCTATCGACACCGCGGATGGTGGCAAGTACCACCCTATGGGGCTAAGTCAGGAGCATAGACGTGACGGTTTAATTGTCGAAGTTGAAGCGCAAACCGTCCCGGATCTGCTGACCATCCAACAATATGGTACCCCGATTAAAATCCTGAGTATCAAAGTGCTGGATGACAGTCAGATATCCAATAAAGATAACCGTATGTAAGCCCCCTCCAGATTCTCCTTATCCTTGTCTCTGCCAAACAGCGGTGGTAGAATTCGCCGCCTTTTTTCTAAAGGTATTTATCATTTGTGGGATTTTGGTCGCGAAATTCCACCCACTATTTGGAGTAAATTATGTCTGAAGCGATTTTTAATCTGGATGCAGAAGTCCGCACAGACCTGGGGAAAGGTGCGAGCCGCCGCCTGCGTCGTGAAGACAAAGTACCTGCTATCCTGTACGGTGCTGGCGAAGAGCCTGTTTCTTTGACTCTTGAGCACAACAAAGTGCTGCAAGCCCAGGAATTCGAAGCATTCTACAGCCATGTTCTGACCTTGAACATTGCCGGTAAAAAAGTAGAAGCCCTGGTCAAAGACATGCAGCGTCACCCTTACAAGCCAAAAGTCACGCACATTGACTTTTTGCGTGTTGACGCCAAGCAAGCCCTGACCACCAACGTACCTTTGCACTTCATCAACGAAGACAAAGCGCCTTCAATCAAAACTCACGGCGGTCATGCTGAGCACCATGTTGCAGATGTAGCCATCAGCTGCTTGCCTGCCAACCTGCCAGAGTTTATTGAAGTTGACCTGATTGCGGTTGAACTGGGTCAAACTCTGCACTTGTCTGATCTGAAGCTGCCTAAAGGTGTAACGCTGGTTGAACTGGCAAAAGGTGCCGATCACGACCAGGCCGTTGTGACCGTTAAGGCTGCTAAAGGCGCTTCTGCTGCTGAAGGCGAGGAAGAAGCCAAGACTGAGGAATAATCCTCTTGGCTGATATCCAGCTGATCGTGGGCCTGGGCAATCCAGGTCCCGAGTACGAAAAAACCAGGCACAATGCAGGTGCCTGGTTTGTTACTGCCCTCGCCCGCCAACATGGCATTTCCCTGAATTTGGAAAACAAATTTTCCGGCCTTACCGGACGCGGCACTATTGCCGGTCAGGATGTGCGCTTGCTGCTTCCCCTGACCTTTATGAATCGCAGCGGCCAAGCCGTTGGCGCGATGGCTAATTTTTACCGGATCCAACCGGCAAATCTGCTGGTGGCGTTTGATGAGCTTGATCTTCCACCGGGCATTGTACGATTGAAAACCGGCGGCAGTTCCAGTCAGAACGGCATCCGCGATATTGTTGCCAAATTAGGCAACAATAAAGATTTTCACCGCTTACGCATTGGCATAGGCCATCCCGGCGATAAACAAAAGGTTACCGGGCATGTACTGGGTAAAGCGCGTAACGAAGAACAACAACTTATCGATGCGGCTATTGACGAAGCCATACGATGCACCGACATATTGCTGAAAGACGGGATGACCAAGGCGATGAATCGCCTGCACTCGTTTAAAGCGGAATAACTTGAGGAATCAACATGGGTTTTAAATGTGGCATAGTGGGCTTACCCAATGTGGGTAAATCCACCTTATTTAATGCGCTGACCAAAGCCGGAATTGAGGCAGCCAACTTCCCATTTTGCACAATAGAGCCCAATACCGGCGTGGTACCCGTGCCGGATACCCGTTTGGATGAACTGGCAAAAATAGTCAATCCCCAGCGCGTCATCCCCACCACCATGGAGTTCGTGGATATCGCAGGCTTGGTAGAAGGCGCTTCGAAAGGTGAAGGTCTGGGTAACAAGTTCCTGGCCAATATCCGCGAAACTGATGCCATCGGCCATGTAGTGCGTTGCTTCGACAACGATAATATCGTGCATGTGGCTGGCAAGGTGGATCCCGCTGGTGATATTGACGTGATTAACACCGAGCTGGCCCTGTCAGACCTGGAAACCTGCGAAAAAGCATTGCTACGTGTAGGCAAGCGTGCCAAAGGTGGAGACAAGGACGCCAAATACGAAATGCAGGTGTTGGAAAAGATCAAACCTTACCTGGATGAAGGCAAAATGCTGCGCATGGTCGCTCTTGAAAAAGAAGAGCTGGCGGCCATTGCCTATATGAACTTTCTGACCCTCAAGCCCACCATGTACATTGCCAACGTCAATGATGATGGCTTTGACAATAACCCTTACCTGGATAAAGTCAGGGACATTGCCGCCGCCGAAAACGCCGTGGTCGTGGCCGTGTGTGCCGCCATTGAATCGGAAATTGCCGAGCTGGATGATGAAGAGCGCCACGAATTTATGGCGGATATGGGCCTGGAAGAGCCAGGTCTGAACCGTGTTATTCGCGCCGGTTACAGCCTGTTGAGTCTTAATACCTATTTCACCGCTGGCGTGAAGGAAGTGCGGGCCTGGACCTTTCCAATCGGCTCCACAGCCCCTCAGGCGGCAGGAAAGATTCATACGGATTTTGAAAAAGGCTTTATTCGCGCTGAAGTCATCGGTTTTGAGCACTATGTTGAGTTCAAAGGCGAAGCCGGTGCAAAAGATGCTGGGAAATGGCGTCTGGAAGGAAAAGACTACATTGTTAAAGACGGTGACGTGATTCACTTCCGCTTCAACGTATAATGATAGAAGCCCGGTTCGCCGGGTTTTTTAATGTCTTTTTCTGGCTGTCAGTCATTTTCTAATAGCAAACTCTTTAGCAGTGGCAGAAAACACCACCGTTTTTGCCACTTTTGTTTTGCTGATAATCCCAATACCTTCAATCACTTTGCAAAACTAACGTCGATTTCGCGGATATTTTCACCCAACTGCGGAGAATTTACGCCGCAGTGAACAGATACTGAGCACTTGACACAAAGCTGTCAAAAAAGGGGTTGACGCTCCAAAAGAGGATCAGCATAATACGCGCCACTCAAGACGAGTACCGAAGATGGCTACGTAGCTCAGCTGGTTAGAGCACAGCACTCATAATGCTGGGGTCGCAGGTTCGAATCCCGCCGTAGCCACCATCAATGCGGAAGTGGTGAAATTGGTAGACACGCTGGATTTAGGTTCCAGTGCTTCACGGCGTGAGAGTTCGAGTCTCTCCTTCCGCACCATGTTGGGGTGTCGCCAAGCGGTAAGGCAGCGGGTTTTGATCCCGCCATGCGTTGGTTCAAATCCAGCCACCCCAGCCAATTTCTTCGGTATTGTTTTGACCCTTTTGGGGTATCGCCAAGCGGTAAGGCAGCGGGTTTTGATCCCGCCATGCGTTGGTTCAAATCCAGCTACCCCAGCCATATTAAGAAAAGCCGGTCTCTGATCGGCTTTTTGCTTTTTATCGCCCTTATCATAGCCGTGCGGCTGGACAGTTGTTCGCAATCACGCCAGTATAGGCGTCCAGAAGTCCAATAAGAATAAAGAGCAACAGTGATCCACGACATCGTCTCCGCCGTTAACGGCGTACTCTGGGGCTGGCTACTCATTGCCATGCTAATTCTCGCCGGTATTTGGTTCAGCGTTCGCCTTGGTGGCGTACAGATATTCCAGTTTCGTCATATGTTCAGCCTTCTAAAAGGCAGCAGCCAGCATGATAAGGCCGGTATTAGTTCATTTCAGGCGCTGTGCACCAGTTTATCTGCCCGGGTTGGTACCGGTAATTTGGCCGGCGTGGCGGTGGCCATCTCTTTGGGAGGCGCCGGTGCGGTGTTCTGGATGTGGGTGATTGCCTTTTTAGGCATGGCCACCGGCTTTGCTGAAAGCCTTTTAGGTCAGCTCTACAAAGTAAAAGATGCCAACGGCGAATACCGTGGTGGTCCGGCCTATTACATACAACAAGGGCTCAATAAGCGCTGGTTGGCCATCGCCTTTTCTCTGTGTTTATTTCTTGGTTATGGTTTTATCTTCAGTGCCGTACAGGCCAATTCCATTACTGATGCACTGAATCATGCCTATGGGATCCCAACCCTTAATGCTGGTGTGGTGATTATTCTGCTGGCCGGTGTGATTGTGATTGGCGGCTTGCGCGGCATTGCGCGTTTCTCCGAATGGATGGTGCCTTTTATGGGCATCAGCTATGTATTGGTCGCCATTGGTATCACCCTGCTGAATATCGAGCAGGTACCGGCCATGTTGTATAACATCATCACCTCGGCTTTTGGTTTACAGGAAGCGGCCGGAGGGGCCTTTGGCGCGGCCCTTAAGCACGGTATTCAGCGGGGCCTGTATTCTAATGAAGCGGGCTCTGGCAGTGTGCCTCACGCAGCAGCCAGTGCCACGCCCAATCCCAACCACCCAGCCAGTCAGGGCTATGTGCAGATGCTGGGGGTGTTTTTGGATACCATGGTGTTATGTACCTGTACCGCCATGATCATTCTGTTAGCTGGCGGCTCTCAGGGCGAGCATATGGAAGGCATTCGTATGACCCAGGACGCCATGGCCTTTCATTTAGGTGGCGGTGGCAATGATTTTGTCGCAGCTGCCATCAGTTTGTTTGCCTTCACGTCGGTGGTAGCCAACTACGCCTACGGCGAAAGTAACCTGCATATGTTTAAACTGGATAACAAAGCCGGTCGCAGTGTTTATACCGCAGGCTACCTAGCCATGATCCTGTGGGGCTCCATGGCGTCATTGCCCCAGGTGTGGGCCATGGCAGATATGGCGCTGGGCCTGATGACCGTTATCAACATCATCGCTATTGTGTGGCTGACACCGACCATAGTGAATGTCAGCCGCGACTATCTGGCGCAGCGCAAAGCCGGTCAGACCCCAGAATATCGACATGGCAACTGTGATATTCAGGGCCAAACCGAGCAATGGCGAAGCTAGATAATCAGTGAGTTATGTCTGATTGGGGTAGCAGTGCGATAGGCTGATCAGATAAAGGCATGATGCTGGCCACATTAGCATGTGGCAGCATCAGCACCTGCTGATTGTTTTTATCAAACAGCCATAAATACCGGCTGGTCGAGACGATAATCTGTACATCATCCAGGATCAGGTTGGTCGGCGTTTCCTTTGGATAGCCTATGGCATATTGGGTAAAGACTTTAAAGCCTGGCCCTTTACCCTCTTTTATACTGGCGCTGTCGGCCTGGGCTACGATCATCGCATACCAATAAAGAAAGAAGCCAAACATCAGTACAAACACCAAAAGTGGATTGAATTTGAAAAACGGCTTACTGGAAATATCAGAAAAACGGCAATACCAGCTCCATCGGCCTCGCAGTCGTTTATCCAGCATGTAGAAGCCATAAACCAACAGGCTGATACCCAGCCAGGCTACCATTGGGGTGGGTTTAGCAATCACGGCTAAAAAGAAGTCTGCCAGCTCTATATGTTGAAGCCCATCAACCTCGAACTGAGCTAATAAAGCATGGATATACATAAGGCCACAAGTACTGGCCAACAGATATAGCACCGACAGAATTAACGCTGGATGTTGCCTGATATAGGCCATAGTATCAGAAAGATTGCGGCCTAACTGTTGATAAAATTCTTCCGTGTTGTTGACCGACATGCAGATTTCCCAGGAGCCTATGCAATGAATTAACGCAAAGTTTACCCTGTAAATAAGCACTTGTATTTAAATGAATTAGCCTTAATTGTTCGGCTTAAAACATACCGCTAAGGCCCAGATTGCTTTTCCCACACTCCGAATACTCCAGCATTGAATACCCAGGGGCTGGTATTTTTATTGATTTTAAAGCCCCATGGCGTAGCGGGTCACCTGTTTTTTCAGGGGCCCGGCGCGCTGGGCCAATCCCAGCCCTAAATTGCGTAACAAACGAACGGGTGACAAGGCGTTGCTGAAAGTCGCATACAACCCATCCATCGCGGTCATCATCAGCAGGTTGTCTTTGTAGCGTTTGCGCTGGTATTGCCCCAACAAATCATCAAGCTTACTGCTGTCGTCCAGCCATTGTTTGTCGCCAAGTAGTTCCAACAAACAAGCGACATCCTTAAATCCCAGGTTTACTCCCTGACCAGCCAATGGATTAATGGTATGGGCAGCATCACCGGCCAGTACCATACGGCCCTGATAATAATGATTGGCATGCATTCGGGTCAGGCTGAAACTGGCGGTTTCCATCACACTAAAGTCCACCAACTCATCAGGGAAGGACTGGCAGATTTGTGTTTTAAGCTGCTCAAAAGGCAACCTTTTCAGGCGTTTTACCTCATCAGCACTGTGATACCACACCAGCGAGGCATAACCGTCAAATAACGGCAGAAATGCCATGGGTCCGGATGGCGTAAACTGCTGCCAGGTAATATCCTGCATAGGGCTGTGAGTTTTTACCGATACGGCCAAGGCCTGCTGAGCATATTGCCAGCCATGGGTGGCGATACCGGCCTGCGTCCTGACCTTAGATGCAGCACCATCAGCGCCTATTAACAGCCGGCATTGCAGCACAGTTTGGTCAGCCAGGGTCAGTTGCAGATGCTTTGTATCCTGCCTGACTGACAGCAGTGCCTGTTCAAACCACACAACGGTTTTATCAGCCATGGCCTGGTGTAAACCCAGTTGCACAATACGATTTTCAATAATGTGACCCAGATGTGGGACATCCAGCTCAGCGGCCGAGAAGTCGGTTCTTCCCTGCTCTTCCCATACAGATAAGCGGCGGTAAGGGCAAACCCGCATGCCTTGGATATATGACCAGGCTTCCAGTTGTTGCAGTAAGCGCTGAGACGCCAGACTAATAGCCGAGACGCGGATATCCGGCTGCTGTAGTCTGTCAAAAGGCGCTGGCATATGGGGTTCCAGGACGGCCACTTTATAACCCAGTCTGGTCAACCCCAGGGCCAGCGCTGCCCCCACCATATTGCCGCCAGCCACCACAATATCAAAATCCTGCATGCCATCTTTTCCATGGTTCTTTGCCGGCAAGGATAGCACGTTAAACCGACCTGTTTCGTCGCTCACTGACAGTTTTTCTTTGACTTGTAACAAGGCAAGGCCAAATAGCCCGTTTGACAAAAATGCTTACATCCTGAACCCAACCTTTTTGCCAGTAGCAGCTACAAATATAACGAATGGTCATACCAACCGGAGCCAAACATGAAAGCATTCACTTCAGTAGCAATTGTCTGTTTAACCGTCAGCACTGCAAGCCTGGCCGCCTTGAATAAGGATGAGGAAGTTCCTCGCTATGTGTTTACCTATCAGTTAAATAAACCCACCAGCTATATGGAGTATCAATACCTGCTGGTAAAACAAGATATTGATGACAATCTGGAGCAGGATATTGACGATCAGGTGATGGGCGCTTTGGCCGTACAGGCCATGGTCAGCAATCCGCCTCTGGCTGGAACCTTGCCCACCGAGGAAACCGAGCAGCAATAAGTCGCCGCATTTATTTACGACAGTTGGCCGCATCCAGCACTGAGCTCTGTTAGAATAGCCGGTGAATTCCCTTCTAACGGTGTTGTATGCGTTCTCCCATGCTGCTCGGGGCCTTGTGCCTGATTGTGGCCGAAGCCTTATTTGCCGGGGTTGGCGCACTGGTCAAATATTTAAGTGACAGTTTAAGCCAATCGCAGTTGGTGTTTTTCCGCAACTTGTTTGCGCTGGTATTTTTAATGCCCTGGTTGTTCCGCGTCGGCCTGTCGGGACTGAAGACCGAGCAATTTGGTCTGCATTTACTGCGTTCCACCTCAGGATTAGTCGGTATGTATTGCTTTTTTTACGTGCTGGCTCATTTACCTCTGGCCCAGGCCATGATGGCCCTGTTGGTTGCCCCGTTTATCGTACCTATAATTGCTTTTTTCTGGCTCAAGGAACGTATCAGCCAGAAAAGTCTGATGGCCATTGGTCTTGGCTTTATTGGCTGCGCTTTTGTGCTGCGTCCCGAGTCCGGCGGCTGGAATATCTATGTATTGTTAGCACTTTGCTGCGCCTGCTTTGTCGCATTCACTAAATGCACTATCAGAAAGATGTCAGGCTCTGAACCATCGGGGCGTATCGTGTTTTATTTTACCGGCCTGGCCACCGGTGTCTCGTTGTTCCCCTTGTTGTACAACTGGCAACCTATGCCAGATGCAGCCTGGCCCTGGTTATTGTTAATGGGGCTGATGGCGGCTATCGGTCAGTTGCTGATGACCAAAGCCTTCCAACTGGCATCGCCGGTGCGCATTGGCCTGTTAACCTACAGCAGTGTGCTGTTTGCTGCCTTTCTCGGCTACTGGTTCTGGCAGGAACCTGTCTCTGCAGGCTTACTGGCAGGCACCCTATTGATTATCTGGGCCGCCAATCTGACCATTCGGCAACGATGGTTGTGGTGATTAGCTGGCAACCTGCCGCCAGTGGCGGTAAAATACCCGGTTCATCACGGACCAAATTAACAAGGAAAGGCCCACTGCCTTTCTTTTTTACTTATTAGGGTTTTACTTAAGCAGTATGAGCAAGAAACTATTCATCAAAACCTGGGGCTGCCAGATGAACGAGTACGACTCGGAGAAAATGGCTGACCTGCTGGATTCCACCCATGGTTACCAGGCAACCGAAAATCCTGAGGATGCCGATGTCATTCTGCTGAATACCTGCTCCATCCGCGAGAAAGCTCAGGAGAAGGTGTTTCACCAGTTGGGCCGCTGGAAGACCCTGAAAAAGAAAAACCCCGACCTGATTATCGGCGTGGGTGGCTGTGTTGCCTCCCAGGAAGGCGAGCATATTCGTGACCGCGCGCCCTATGTCGATATCGTCTTTGGTCCGCAAACCCTGCATCGTTTGCCGGAGATGATCAATCAGGTCAAAGGCACCCATTCCCCGGTGGTGGACATCAGTTTCCCTGAAATTGAAAAGTTTGACCGTTTGCCAGAACCCCGCGCAGAAGGCCCCAGTGCCTTTGTGTCCATTATGGAAGGCTGCTCCAAGTATTGCAGTTTCTGTGTGGTGCCATACACCCGTGGTGAAGAAGTCAGCCGCCCGGCCGATGATGTAATCTATGAAATTGCTCAGCTTGCCGAACAGGGCGTGCGTGAAGTGAACCTGCTTGGCCAGAATGTGAATGCCTTTCGCGGCGTTAACCATGACGGCAGTATCTGTACTTTCGCAGAATTACTGCATTTGGTGGCGGCCATAGACGGCATTGATCGTATTCGTTATACCACCTCGCATCCGGTGGAGTTCACCGATGACATTATTGAGGCCTATGACGCCATTCCTGAATTGGTGGACCATTTGCATCTGCCGGTGCAAAGTGGCTCAGACCGCATTCTGACCCTGATGAAGCGCGGCCATACGGCACTGGAATACAAGTCCAGGATCCGCCGTCTGAAAAAGATCCGCCCCAACCTGAGTATGTCTTCAGACTTTATCATTGGTTTCCCCGGCGAAAGCGACGACGATTTTCAGGCCACCATGGATCTTATCCAGGCCATAGGTTTCGATTTAAGTTTCAGCTTTATCTACAGTGCACGTCCTGGCACGCCAGCGGCAGATTTGCCGGATGATGTCAGCGAAGAAACCAAAAAGCAGCGCTTATATTTGCTGCAGCAACGTATCAACCAGCAGGCCATGGACATCGCCCGTAAGATGGTAGGTACCGAGCAACGTATTCTGGTGGAAGGCCCATCCAGGAAAGACGCCGGTGAGCTGTGTGGTCGTACCGAGAACAACCGGGTTGTCAATTTCGTTGGCAGCGACGATATGATTGGCGAGTTTGTTGATGTACAGATTGTCGATGTATTCGCCAATTCTCTGCGTGGTGAAGTTGTGCGCCGTGAAGCCGATATGGGGCTGCGGGTCAGTGTTGCACCACAGAGCATTATTCAGAAACAGGCCGAACAGCCCGACAATCTGGGTGTCGGTCAATATATTCCCATCAGTATGCATTAAGCAGGAGAGTATCTTTGCCCAATCAACTGGTCAGTAACGAACTGGTACTGGAACCCAACGACCACAAGCGCCTTTCCAGCCTCTGTGGTCCCTTTGATGACAATATCAAGCAAATCGAACGCCGCCTTGGGGTGGAAATCAGTTATCGCGACAATTTGTTTAAGGTCATGGGCAAGGCACAGCAAACCATGGCCACCGCGGAGCTGCTGAAACTCCTGTATATTGAAACCCAGCCGGTCAAAGGCCAAATCCCTGATCTGGATGCACAGAAGGTGCATCTGGCCATTCAGGAAGCAAAATGCCTGGAACAGGCCGAAGCGGGTAAATATGGCAAGGAAGTACATATCAAGACCAAGCGTGGTGTCATCAAGCCGCGCAATCCACATCAGTCCCAATATGTACAGAATATCGTTAATCACGATATCAGCTTCGGGATTGGCCCGGCCGGTACCGGCAAAACTTACCTGGCAGTAGCCAGCGCGGTTGATGCGCTGGAACGCCAGGAAATCCGCCGCATTTTGCTGACCCGCCCCGCGGTGGAAGCCGGTGAAAAACTAGGCTTTTTACCTGGCGATTTGTCGCAAAAGGTCGATCCATACCTGCGCCCCCTGTACGACGCCCTGTTTGAAATGCTCGGCTTTGAAAAGGTGGAAAAGCTGCTGGAGCGCAACGTAATCGAAGTCGCGCCACTCGCCTATATGCGCGGCCGCACTCTGAATGACTCTTTTATCATTCTGGATGAAAGCCAGAATACCACGGTGGAACAAATGAAAATGTTCCTGACCCGTATCGGCTTTAATTCCAAAGCGGTGATTACCGGTGATATCACCCAGGTTGACCTGCCCCGCGGTGCACGCAGCGGTCTGCGCCATGCTATTGAAGTACTGAAGGATGTAAATGATATTTCCTTTAACTTCTTTGATGCTACCGATGTGGTTCGCCACCCAGTGGTCAGTCGGATCGTACTGGCGTACGAAGAGCATGAACGGCAGCAGGAAGAATTAAAACGTGCCGAAGCGCAACAGCGCAGCCAGCAAGATAAGGGTGAACATAAGCCGTGAGCGCCCAATTAGACCTGCAAATTGCCAGTGACGCACAAGATCTGCCGCCCGAGCACCTGATTCAGGCATGGTTGGATGCGGTGCTCAATGAAGTCAAACTGGAACAGGGCGAGATCACTGTCCGTCTGGTGGATGAAGTGGAAAGTCGCGAGCTGAATCATCAGTACCGGGGCAAGGATTACGCTACCAATGTGTTGTCTTTTCCTTTTGAAGCCCCTCCGGGTATTGAGCTGGATTTGCTGGGCGATCTGGTGATTTGTGCTGGCGTGGTCAGCCGGGAAGCCGCTGAGCAACACAAGCCTCTTTTGCATCATTGGGCACATATGTGCATTCATGGCACCTTGCATTTGCTGGGGTATGACCATATAGAGGACATTGATGCCGAGGAGATGGAAAGTTTAGAAATCCGCATTCTGGCCAAATTAAGCATTGACGATCCTTACCAGGATCGGGAATGATAGCCCCTCATTGAAATACAAGATTGGAGCCTATGAGCGACGACAGTCCCCACTCTAGCAACGGTTCTTCCAATAAAGGCTGGTTGGAAAAAATAGTCCAGAGCCTGTCGGGAGAACCGCAAAACAGGGATCAGTTGGTTGAAGTTATCAACGAAGCCCAGCAACGTGACGTAATAGACAACGCCACCCGCGATATGATCGAAGGGGTGCTGGAAATCAGTGAGATGCGGGTGCGGGACATTATGATCCCAAGAGCACAGATCGTCACTATCGGTATTGATCAAACTGTGGCGGAATTCCTGCCAGTGGTGTTGGAATCAGCCCATTCTCGCTTCCCCGTTATCAACGAAGACAAAGACCATATCGAAGGTATTCTGCTGGCCAAGGATCTGCTTGAATACGGTTTTAATCCAGAGAAAGAATTCAAGCTTAAGGATATTCTGCGCCCGGCGATTATCGTGCCGGAAAGTAAGCGCGTGGATGTGTTGCTGCGCGAATTTCGCCAGGAACGTTACCATATGGCCATTGTGGTGGATGAGTATGGCGGGGTGTCTGGTCTTGCCACCATTGAAGATATTCTTGAACTGATTGTTGGCGAAATCGAAGACGAACACGACGTTGAAGAAAACGAAACCGACGACATTCGGCCATTAAACAAATGTACTTTCTCGGTCAAGGCGCTGACCTCGGTTGAGGATTTCAACGACTACTTCAATACCGGCTTTGACGAAGAAGAAGCCGATACTATTGGCGGTATTGTGCTACGTGCGTTTGGCCATATGCCCATGCGTGACGAGTTTGTAGAAATCAATGGTATTGAGTTTCGTGTTACCAATGCGGACAAACGACGTCTAATCCAATTAAAAGTAAGCCTGCCGAAAAAGGATGACGCCGAAGAACAAGGCGGCTAAACGCCTGCCCACCTGCCTTTTCAGCTTGATGCTGGGGGCAGGTTTAACCCTTTCTTATGCCCCGTTCGGGCACTGGTTTATCGCACCATTGCTGTTGTCATTATTGTTCTGGCAACTACAGCATAAAGGTCGGGAGTTTGCCTTTTTACAGGGTTTCTGTTTCGGTCTGGGATGGTTTGGGGCCGGCATCAGCTGGGTACATGTCAGTATTGCCGACTTCGGCGGCTTACCACTTATCGCCTCTATCGGCCTGATGCTGTTACTGTGCGCCTATCTGGCCTTGTACCCTGCCCTGGCAATCAAGTTACTGGTGCGTTATATCGCCCTGCCTTACTGGCCTTTGGCTATTGGTTTTCTATGGCTGCTATGTGAATGGCTCAGAAGCTGGATGCTGACCGGGTTTCCCTGGCTGTCTATAGGCTATAGCCAGCTTCATGGTCCCTTGGGTGGCTTTCTGCCTGTGATTGGCGAAACCGGCGTATCCGTGCTGCTGATTACCCTGGCCTGTGCGCTGGGCTTAATGTTGCCAAAACGTCAATATCTGCCGGCCTTGTCACTCATTGGTATTCTTGTAATTGCCGGGTATGTACTTGGCCAGCAAAGCTGGACTGAAAAGCGCAGTGACACCAGCAAACTGGTGATGGTGCAGGGCAATATCCAGCAATCCCTGCGCTGGGTGCCAGAACAGGACCTGCCAACCATGAACCTGTATCGACGTTTGACTCAGAGTCATTGGGACGCGGACCTGATTATCTGGCCGGAGGCCGCTATCCCTAAACTGGAACCGCTGGCCCTTAACTACCTGCATGAACTGGACGAAGAGGCCGCTGCGCATAGCACCGCACTAATTACCGGTATCGTTAACTACAATTTTGAAAGCCGTGACGCCTTTAACAACCTAATTGTGCTGGGCAGTCAGCATGGCGAGCCGCAAGGGCATTATCGTTACCCCCATGCAAATCGCTATGCCAAGCACCACCTGCTGCCTATTGGCGAATTTATCCCTTTCGAAGACTGGCTGCGCGGTATTGCGCCGTTATTTGATCTGCCCATGTCATCTTTTAGCCGCGGTGATTACCAGCAAACCAACCTGCTGGCCAACAACCTGCGCCTAGCCCCGGCCATTTGCTTTGAAATCGCCTTTCCGGCACAAATTCGTGCCAATCTGCATGCCGATACCGACTTTATTCTGACCGTGAGTAACGACGCCTGGTTTGGTCATTCTCATGGTCCGCATCAACACCTGGAAATTGCTCAGGTCAGGGCCAGGGAATTTGGCATACCCGTACTGCGCGCCACCAACAACGGCATTACCGCCATTATTGATGCCAATGGCCAGGTGCTGGCTGACCTTCCGCAGTTTGAACAAGGGGTGCTGGTCAGCGATGTACCACGTTACCGCGGCCAAACACCTTATGCCAGATTCGGCGACCTTTGGGCCTGGCTGATTGCAAGCGTCGGTCTGTTGCTGGCCATCTGGCTACCCAGACGCGCTAGCACTATCACCTCCTCCTCTTTGATGGTGGAATAGTATCGTCGACTGAACTTCCCGTTGCTATTCTTTTAGCCCTCCGTATAATCCGCCCGTGACATTTTTGTGACATTTTTAAGTCACTTTTGTGACAGGTGGAGTTTTGATGCATTCGATGACTATTGCCAGGGGCCGGCCAATGATGCTGGCTTTTTTGTTTATGCTGTCCGCTAATGCCCACGCGCTGGACCAGTGGTGGAATGGTGTGAAGCTGGATACCCAATTGGGTGACTATGCGGTGTTTCTGGGCAGTGACCAACGCATGCTGGAAGACGAGAGCCGTTTATACCACTTCAATGTTAAACTCGGTGCCAGCACCAAGCTTACCGACGCGCTGAGTGCCGGTCTGGAATTCAGAGTGGAGGACAGCGACCCGGTAGAAGACCAATACCGGGATGAACAGCGCCTGACCCCCTTTGCCAGTTACAAGCTGCGCCTGTCAGATTACAACGCAGACATTCGGGTGCGTTTAGAGAATCGTTGGTTCGACGGTGATTATTCACTGCGTCCCAGAGTGCGCGGCAAACTCAGCAAAAAAATTGACAACATTGGCCTGTACGCCAGTTATGAATATTTCTTTAACGCCACTAAGGGTAAGTACAACCAAAGCCGCAGTGCGCTGGGTGCGGAGCTAGCCATCGATAACAATCTGAAAGTGGGCGCTTATCTAATGTTACTGGATGGCACGGGCGATGATGTGCATATTCTGGGCAGTGAATTCAGCTACACATTTTAGCCATAGGGCGTCATACGCCCTGTTAGCTCCTTCCTTGCTGCCGCACCAGGGTTTCCAGCGCTCGAATATTGGCTGCTATATCAGATCTGCCGGGTTGTTTGCGCAGGATCTCGTTTAACAGTGTCAGCGCATCCTGATAACGGCCCTGATCGATTTCCAGCTGTGCCAGCCCCAGTATGGCCCGCTCAGATGTGTCAGCCAAGGCCTTGGCTCGGACATAGAAGCTGCGAGCCCGTTGCCACTGTTTTTTCTCATGTAAAAGCGTTGCCAGGTTAAGCGCGGCTTCACTGTTGGCCGGATCGGCCTCAATGGCTTCGTTTAACCAGCGCTGAGCCTGTTCCTGACGGCCCGCCTGCGTTGCTTGTGAGGCTTTAACCACTTTGATTCTGGCTTGAGTAACCTTAGGTAGCGCGGCCATATGCTTATCCAGGTTAGCGAACAGTTTGTCCAGTAATGGCCACTGCTGCTGATGGGCCAGCCATGCGGTCGTTTGCTCCAGCGTGGTCACCAGGGGCTGAATATCGGCAAGCTTCAGCCCAGTTTCCAGCAATGCCACCGCCCTTTGCATACTGCCCTGCTGAACATGAAGCTGCGCGGCGAGAGCCAGATTAGCAGCGCTTTTCTCGCCAAGACGCAAGGCCACTTCCAAACTACTCAGCGCCAGTTCCTGCTGACCTTGCTGCAATGCCAACTGGCCACGGGTCAGCCACAGTTGCGGATCATCGCCATTTTTTTCCAGCATACCTTCCAGTAGACCGGCTGCCTGGGCAAACGCGCGGGATTGGGTCAATGCATACAACAGTCCCTGACGCCACTGCAAATTGTCCGGCTCCAGAAAAAGTGCCTGCTGATAACCGGCTATCGCACTTCCGGCATCCTTGAGTTGCAAATTAACATACGCCAGTTGCCCATAAGTTTGCGCATCGGCCCGACCTGCAGCAATGCTTTTTGCCAGTAGCGGCTGCGCGCTGGCGTAATCCTGCTTCAGCATATACACCATACTGAGACCCTGCTGGGCCAGTGTCAGCTCAGGCATGGCGCTCAGCGCCGCGCGAAATGCCGATACAGCCTGATCATAATGTTTAAGGGTCAAAGCCACCTGACCACGCAGAACCTGCAATGCGGCGCTGTCCTGGGCCAGGGGACGATCGGCGAACGCCTGCCACACCGCCTGGTAATCCTGGCTGGCTAAGCTGGGCTGAACACTGCGGGCAAAGTTTCTCTCTGTTGGTGCCAGCTGTGCTTCGGTTTGTGCCAACGGCTGATTATTCAACAAGAATTGCCACTTAGGCTCACTGAATTGAACTTGTACTGTTGCTCCTGCCACCGCTTTACCGGCAAACAGGGATAATAACAACCACAGGGCAAGGGGGGGATTCTTCACTGGCATTTTACTCGCTAATATTAATGGGCCAGATAAATTTGGCCCGGACTGTTTCGTTGCCTTTGCTCGGGGCAGAAAAACGGCTGCTGCGAACCATCTTAAGGATCTCCGGCTTTAGTTCCGGGTGTGGATTTTCCACCACGTCCAACAGGGTTACCTGCCCCTGCTCATCCACCAGGATTTCCAGCTTGATCAGCACCTGCTTAATGCCCTGGCGGCTTAAACTGGCTGGCAATCTGATACTCAATGGCGTCAGTAAGGTTGGTAAACCATCCAGCTCATCCAGGCTGAATGCCTGCCAATCCACCTCCAGACTTTGCCAGTCAGTCCTGGCCATCTGCATAACGGGTGCAGGGGGCTGAATGGCAGTTAGCTGGAGTACATCCGGCTTAGTTAATTGAATACTGGGGCCCGAACCGCTTACCTGCAGATTAATCGGCGCGTCTGCTATGACCTGCTGAACAGGGGTCGGCGGTGGCGGTGGCGGCGGCAGCATGGCAACCGACACCTCGCGAATGGTCAGTTGTTCGGCTTCTTTGGCCTGCCAGCCCTGCCCCAACCACAGCAGAGCGAGGGCCATACTGAGAATACTCAGACTCACCAGCGTGGCCTTGGCCTGTTGAGTAATGCGCTGCATACTCAGTTTCTGGTCGCCAGGTTAACGGTTTTAGCACCGGCCAGTTTGGCCTCATCAAGCACCTCGACCAGCAACTGGGTGGCAACGGTTTTGTCGGCCTGAATCACCACCGGCCGCGCCTGAGTGCGCAGCAACTGCTCCAGCGTGCCCCGCACACCGGCCACACCTATCTGGCTGCCATCGTAAAAGACCTCACCTGTATCGGTGATAGCCAGCAAAATAACGGTCTGCTCCAGTTGTTGTGCGGATATAGACTGAGGCTTGTCCACCTCAACCCCGGTTTCACGCACAAACACCGTGGTGACAATAAAAAAGATCAACAGGATAAATACCACATCCAGCAAGGGCGACATATCGATGCCTTGCTGTTGCTGCTGCTCGAGCTTCTGTTTAAGTCTGGATTGCATCGTCAGCCCTGCTGCATCAAGACGGCACTATGCTGACGATGGCGTAAATAGCCCTGCAACAGCCAGCCAGGGATCGCACACACCAATCCCAATTCGGTGGTCAGCAAAGCATCCCCGATCCCCTGGCTAAGCTGATAGCCACTGTTACCCTGCTCTGACATGGCCATAAAACAATCCAGTAAGCCGATGATAGTGCCGAGTAACCCCAGCAAAGGCATTGTGCCAATCAGCAACTGACTGAATTGCGCATCCCGCTGTTCAAGTTGTTCATCCAACCCCCTTAATTGCAACAGTTGCAGGGCAAGATGCTGATAACAGTATAATGCGGTCAGTACTATGGCCCAGCACACCCAATTAGAAAGCAGTTGCGCCATCATGCCTTAACTTCCTTGAGTATGTGCGGTGCAGGTTTGACCGCTGCGCTGGCGGGTTGCTCTGACTGACTTAACTTAATGGCGAAATCCTCCAGTTCATGGAAGTAAGCACGGGCTTTTCTGGACAGTAACGCATTCAGAATTAACGCCGGAATCGCCACCACTAACCCCAGCTCCGTGGTAATCAGCGCTTGCGCGATACCGCCGGACACCACCTGCGGATCGCCAGAGCCGAATAATGTCATCATTTTAAAGGTTTCAATCATACCTGATACCGTACCCAGCAATCCCAGCAGCGGCGACACTGAGGCAGTAATAGCAATGGCGCCAAGATAGCGTTCCAGTTGATGCTTTTGCCTTTGCAGTGCCGCAAACAACAGATCATCACGGTATTCTGGATTTGCTTCCTGACGGGCAATACTCAGCAGTTCTTGCTGGTGCACTGACATGCCGCTCATCAACGACGCGCTTTCATTACTGCTATAAACCTGGCTTCTGGTCAGCGCGGTCACCCTAGGAAGTCGCCATAACTGCACGGCTTTTAGCAGCGCAATGGCCAGCGCAAATAACGCAAAGAAAATAATGGGTAGCGCCCAAAGTCCGCCTTTGGCGATATGTTCAAAAGCACTTTCGCTGTTTTGTGCCAGCAGTCTGCTGTGATTCAGACTTGGGTCCAGTAGCAACTCGCCCTGGCGATTTTGTTGCAGGTGTTTTAAACCATCTGCGGGCAATTCGGGACCAGCCTTTAGCAAGCCATCTTCTGGCAGTGCGAATCCGCCGTTATCTTCTCCCAGCCACCAATGCACCGGGCCAATACGCAAAATCTGGGCCTGCTGCAAGGTACCATCAGGCATCACCAGTTGCTGTTCCTGCCACTGCGGATGCAGACGAATACGTTGCAATTCGGTGTTAAGCAGCGTCAGGCCCTGAAGCAAATCTGCACGGCTCGTGGTGGGTAGGATTTGCTGCTGATGTAAAAAACGCTTCAGCAGATTGGACTGGTATTGTTGCTGTTGCAGCCAACTGTCGAGCCGCTCCTGCAATTGGCTCAGCCCCAGCGTATTTTCATCGTTCAGCCGCCGCGTTACTGCGGTTTTCTCCCGCAAGTCTGCTACCTCTGACTCCAGCTTACGCAAGCTGGCTGCTATATGAGTGCGCTCTTTATCTGTTTTCTGCTGATACTGCTGCAGACTCTGCTGAGCCTGCTGAATATCTTTTAGCAGTGATGTTTCCACCGCGTCAGCAGCCATAGCCACAGGTGTGACTAAGCCCATACAAAGCAGAGCGATATTCATTAATCTCATCGGCCAGCTCCGGTGGAAAGTTGCACAGGCATTGGTACTAACTCGGCTTGGCGTTTTTTCTCAAACACCTCAACAGCCCTCAGAATCGCCTGCCCTTGGTCCCCAAAATGCCATTGCCAGCCATCGTCTTCAGAGCGGCCCTGACCACTTATTGCACCATCCGGACTGACAAACCAGGCCGTGGTGATCCCCAGATACAGTTGTTTAACCAGAACTTGCTGACCGGTGGGTGTGGTGACCGGCATTTCATACAAGCTGACCCGGCTGTCAAACGCATAAAGCTTATCCAGTTTGGCCAGGGCCACCTGCAGTAATGCGGAGGTATCTGCATCGTCTGACAAGCCCTCCTGCTCCTGAGCCCAGGCTGTTTGCAGTGGCGGCGGTAAGCGGCTTGCCAAGCCGTCCAGTTGCGCATTGAGCTGCTTCACCTGCAGCCTGGCATTGACTTGTTGCTGCTCAAGTTCACTTTGCTGGGCAAGCAATTCGGCACGCTTCACCTGCACTTGTGAACTGCCCTGCTGACTGTTGGCTAACAAAGCTTGCAGTTGCTGCTTCTCAGCTTCAAGCAATGTCATACGCTGCGCCAGCACAGGTTTTTGTTGCTGCCAGTCACTTTGCAATGCGGCTTTTTGTTGTTCCAGGCTCAGCCACTGCTGAACCAGCTTATCGCGACTTTGCGCTTTATCTGCCCAAGCTGGCAGCGCTAATGCCGACATGCTGACGGCTAATACAATGAATCTCGACCTGAACAAGTGCAGCCCTACCTGTGAAAAAACGTCGCTATTATCTGTTCCTGACAAAAATACTGCAAATATTAATAATCATTCCTATTTACACTAGCATCACTTTTGCTATGATACTCTGACATAAAAAAGAACGATTCTCACCCACAACAATCGTTTTTTCCGATACTTTTTTTCATAGGGATTTTATGTCTAACAGAACACACACTCCTTATGGGTCAGCAACCAGCTTGCTTGCCCTAAGCGTTGCAGCCGCTTTTTCTTCTCAAACCCTGGCTGCAGATCAGTCTGAAATTAAAGAACTGCCAACCGCCCAGGCCACGGTGCAACAACAAGACAGTTACCAGGTCACCCGCTCCAGCTCGGTTAAATTTACCCAACCACTGCTGGATACCGCCAAGTCCATCACAGTGATCCCCGAGTCAGTGATGAAAGACCGCGGCGTAGACAGCCTGCGCGATGCCCTTCGTAGCGTATCGGGTATTTCCCTGGCGGCCGGTGAAGGCGGAGCACCTTCCGGCGATAGCATGGCAATTCGGGGCTTCAGCGCCAGCAATGATATTTTTGTTGACGGCATTCGGGATATCGCCGGTTATTACCGAGATACCTATAACCTGGAATCGGTTGAAGTGGCCAAAGGCCCTGGGTCTGCGGTAACGGGACGTGGCGCCACAGGGGGAAGCATTAACCTGCAAAGCAAAACCGCACGTCTGGATCAATTCACCGATGTCAGTGCCCGCGGTGGCTCTGAGCAGGATTATCGGGCCACCGTTGATACCAATATGCAGGTTGGTGACACCAGTGCATTGCGGGTTAATTTACTGGCGCAGGATGGTGAACTGGCGGGTCGCGACGAAGTGGAAAATGCCACCTATGCCGGAGCCTTGTCCTACGCCGCCGGGCTTGGCACCGATAAACGTTTTAACGCCAATCTGGAATATCAAAAGCAGGATAATCTGCCCGATTATGGTCTGCCATGGGTAGGAACCAACCCCGTGGCTGAGCTGGCAGATTATGTCAACCAGGCCCCACCGGTGGATTTTGACAACTTCTACGGCAATGTGAACCGGGATCAGGAAGACATTAAGTCCCAGTCTGTCACCCTGCGCTACGAGCAGGATTTGTCGGCACACAGTCTGTTGAGAATTCAGGCCCGCGCCGGCGAAGTAAAACGTCAGACCATAGTCACCGCACCACGCTTTTACAAGCTGGCGGAAAGTACCGATGTACGCCTGAGCGATGAGAAAACCCGCGACAGTAAAAACAGCCTGAAGGCTCTGCAGGCCGACTGGATTGCCAATCTGCAAAGTGGTGATATCCGTCATGACCTGGTGGTCGGCGTGGAGCTGGCACGGGAAACCTTCAAGCGCTGGAACATGACCGACGTGGTAGATGACAATCTGGACAGCGGCCCGGCCCTGAATGACCTGTATCATCCAAACCCGCACTTACCCTTTACCGGTCGTTATGAGCGCGATGGCACCAGTATCGAAGCCGATGCTGACACCCTGGCCATCTATGCCTTTGACACGGTAACCATTAATCCGCAGTGGCAGGTCACCGGCGGTTTGCGCTGGGAGTCTTTCGACAGCGACTACCAATACGACTATTCCGACCCGTCTAAAGTGATCAATACCGATGACAATATGCTGGCCTGGAACCTGTCTGCAGTGTACAAGCCGGCCGAAAATGGCAGTATTTATCTGGCAGCGGGCAACTCTTATAACCCATCCGCAGAAGGGGTAGCCGTTTCCACACGTCGCAACGAGGCAGAGTTGGATCCCGAGCAAACCCGCAGTATCGAGCTGGGCACCAAATGGAACCTGCTGGATGACAAACTACTGACCAGCGCGGCCTTGTTCCGCTCGGTAAAAAATAATGCCCGCCTGTTAAATGACGACAGCATGTATGAACTGAATGGCGAGCATAAGGTGCAAGGCATTGAGTTAAGTGCCACCGGCGTTATCAGCACGCAGTGGAACATTATCGGTTCATTCAGCTATCAGGACAGCGAAGACGTCAGTACCGGTAACGAGCTGCCAAATACGCCTAAGCAGTCCTTCAGCCTTTGGACCACGTATCAGTTCAATGATGCGCTAAACGGCGGCTTCGGTGCCCAGTATGTTGGCAAACGCTATAACAACAGCTCTGAAAATCGTCGCACTGGTGATGACTATGTATTGCTGGATGTAATGCTGTCTTACCGCGTCAATGAACAGCTCAGACTGCAATTCAACGGTGAGAACCTGACCGACGAAGAGTATCTGGAGCAACTGGGCGGTGGCCATGCCATTCCCGGCGTGGGCCGCTACTTTACCCTGGGCGCCCACTATAGTTTCTAGTTAGAATGGCGTTAAGCTTGTTGTTCAGGCCCGCGATTGCGGGCCTTTTATTCTGGAAGATTCACCATGTTGTTAAAGATCCCCGCCGTGCTCAGCAAAGCACAGGTCAGGCAAATGCGCACCGTGCTGGAAGCTGCCGAGTGGATAGACGGTAATGTCACTGCGGGCTATCAGTCATCGCAAAGCAAAAACAACCTGCAATTGCCTGACAATTCAGCACAAGCCAGGCAATTAGGCGATCAGATACTGGCGGCATTGGGCCAGCATGCGTTGTTTATGTCAGCCGCCCTGCCGCTGAAAATCTTTCCCCCCTTGTTTAACTGTTATCAGGGCGGGCAGTCTTTCGGCGTACATGTGGACAATGCCATTCGCCAGGTGCCCGGCACACCGGTGAAAGTGCGAACAGATTTGTCCATGACCCTGTTTTTCAGTGAACCGGATGAATACGATGGCGGTGAACTGGTGATGGAAGATACCTATGGTTCGCAGCGGGTCAAACTGGCGGCCGGTGATATGGTGCTCTATCCCTCCACCAGTCTGCACAGAGTAACCCCGGTTACCCGAGGTCGGCGGCTGGCATCGTTTTTCTGGCTGCAAAGTATGGTGGCCAGCGACGAGAAACGCGCCATCCTGTTCGATATGGATATGGCGATTCAGTCGCTGCGCAAACAGGTACAGGACAGCCCGGAGATCGTACAACTGACAGGTGTTTATCATAATCTGCTGCGCCAGTGGGCACAGACCTGATTATACAGCCTCTGGTGTGGCAGACTTTGTCACACCCAACCACTTTTTAATCCTGGAAAATGGGGTCAATACCAGCGCATTGCCCGCCAACACCAGGGAAAATCCCCAAATCGTTTCACTGTGCCAGTGAAAATCCTCGAACCAGCTGCTTAGTACCACCGCCACCAAAGGAAACAGCACAATCACATAACTGGCCTGCTGCGGGCCGATATTTTTCAGCAGCGCAAAATAGCAGGCAAACGCCACAACCGTGCCAAATACCGCCAGATATATCAGGCTCAGCACATAAGGTGCCCTGGCATCAAAGCTGAAGCTGGCCCCGCTGAATATCGAGACCAGGGTCAGTATCAGGGTGCCATACAGCATGCCCCAGGCATTGCCCTGCAGCACGCCGACCTGACGTCTGGAATTGCGTACACTGACCATATTGCCAAACGAGGCAATTAAGGTACCGCCCAGCGCCATTAACAGTCCCACCAACACGGTATTGGACATATCCAGTTGCTGCAGATCCTGCCAGAATAATAACAAAATCCCCAGAATGCCCAGCAGTGCGCCAATATAGGTGCGCCCGGCAATAGGCTGACCAAAAAACAACCTTGTATTGATGATATTCATCAGCAGCATGGTGGAGAAAGCGATAGACGCCAGTGCCGAGGTCAGATAAGCCTGCGCCCAGTAAAGCACCAGATAATTAAAGCCAAAATTACACAGGGCCAACAGAATAAAAAAACCATGTTGCACCAGGTTAAAGCGCATCGGTAATTTCCGATACAGGCAATAACCCCACATCAGCAGCGCAGCCATGGCAAAGCGATAAACCAGGGACACTTCGGGTTCAACCACGCCAAGTTGAAATTCGATGGCCAGCCAGGTTGAGCCCCAAATCAGGACAGTGACGATATACAGCAATAGGTTTTTCATGTTGGCCATCTTCCCGTTGATTCAGCTAGCAATGATAGACCCTATCTGTATACTTAACATATACAGTTTTTTAAAAAAGCGACCTATACAGATGGAATTTTCTGCCGGCCAGCCATCGGAGCGTTTTCTCTATCATCAGGTGGTTGACCTGATTAGCGATATGCAGCAAAAAGGCACCTTGCGCCCTGGCGATCGCATTCCATCGCTGCGGCAATTAGCCGGGCGGCTGGATATCAGTGTGCCCACGGTTAAACAGGGTTACCTTGAGTTAGAACGATTAGGTTTGGTGGAAGCCAGACCTAAATCCGGCTACTTCCTGCGTGCCAGTCAGGCCAGAATGAATACCCCGCGCAAACCCAGACAGTCGACCCGGGCGGTACCTGTTGGCCGTCAGGAAATGATTGAGCAGGTACATGCCAATGTGCACCAGCACAACGCCCTGCCCCTGGCTATTTGCAATCCCGTTTCTGCCCTGCCCCCGCATAAAGCCCTGGCGCGTAATATGCGCAGGGTTATTTCACTGGCCAATGAACAGGCGCTGGGCTATGGCCCACTTAACGGTTTTCTGCCGCTGCGCCGCCAGTTGGCGTTTCGTTATCTGGATTTAGGCGTGCAGGCCGACCCGGAACAACTGGTGATCACCAATGGTGCCCAGGAGGCCCTGACCATAGCCCTGCTGCTGTTGGCCAAACCCGGCGATGTGGTCGCGGTGGAATCCCCCTGCTATTTCGGCATTCTGGAACTGATTGAAAGCCTCGGCATGCTGGTATACGAAATTCCCATCTGTCCCGATGACGGTTTATGCGTTGACGATGTTAAACGTGCCATAAACACTCAGCCCATCAAGGCCTGTATTTTCTCCACCAGCATTACCAATCCCCTCGGTGCCATGCTGACGGAAACCAACAAGCAAGCCATTGTGGCATTGCTGGAATCCAGAGATATTGGCCTGATTGAAGATGATGTTTACGGCGATCTGTACTTTGGTGAACGCCGTGGCCTGCCGGCCCAGATTTACGCTAAAAAAGGGCTGGTGATCACCTGCTCGTCTTTTTCCAAAACCGCGGCCCCCAGCCATCGTATCGGCTGGCTGCTGAGCCCCCGTTTTGCCGCGCAGGCAGTAAGATTAAAACGCGCGCTTTCCTGCACATCATCACTGCTTAACCAATGGACCCTGTCTGAATATATGGCATCGGGCGAATATGAGCGCTATATCAGGCATCTTCGTGACGTTCTAAAAATCAATATGCAGCGCATGAAAGCCAAAGTGGAGTCCGCTTTTCCCAATCAAACCCGGGTCAGCAGCCCCCATGGCGGCGCGGTGCTGTGGCTGGAGCTTGCCCGCAAGGCAGACGGCGCTCAGCTTTTTCAGCGCGCCCTGGAGCAAGGCATTAGCATTATGCCCGGCACGTTATTCTCCCCCACCGATAAATACCGGCACTGCATCAGACTTAGCTATGGCGTACCCTGGACCGGGGAGGTTGAACTGGCTATTGAGCGCCTGGGGCGGCTGGCCGGGGAGTATTGGTGAGTTGGCTGTTGGCTGTTGGCTGTTGGCTGTTGGCTGTTGGCTGTTGGCTGTTCAGACTATTGAACCCTTAGAGGGATGCCGCATAAAAGATAGTGCCGATGGCGCATAACGTTGACGCGAAAATAAGAAATCGAATCCGACTGTTAAAAACATCCTGGTGTACGGAAAAGCGGCCTGTACGCTGCAGCTCCACAACCAAAAGCAAACTAAACTCTCCTGAATGTATCACGCTGAGTGCATCGGTGATCTTGACGTAGCGAAGTGCGGACAAAGGCATCTGAGTGACGCGCCTGATTAGCTGTTTTCAAGCATATACGCACGAAACTGCCGCTCCTCCCGCATGACATAGATGACAAGAACCCGACCCTCATCCTCACGATAAAAAATACGACAGGGTCGAACCACTACCTCCCTGTATACCGAATTAGTGAGTTCTGGAGGAATCCGCCCGGATCGGGGAAAACCTTCTAACCGGTCTGTTTTGTTGAAAACCTCTTCTACCAGGCGGCTTGCTGCGGTGGGATTGTCCAGCGCGATATACTCTGCAATGGCGTTTAATTCCTGAAGAGCAGGCTCCGCCCAGATTACTTCAGCCATTTACGCATTTTCTCCCTGGCTTCACTTTGACTGTACGTTTTTCCCTCAAGTACAGCACGCTCTCCTCGTGAGAGCCCCTCAAGCAGCTCAAGCCGACGCTGCATAAACTCATAATCCTGCACATCAACAAGATAAGCGGACGGTTGACCATGTTCGGTTATCAGTACCGGCTCTTTTGTCAGATGCAGGTCTGCCAGGATCTTTGTGGCTTGGCGCTTAAGGTTGGTAACAAGTTCAACTTTCATGAGCTCACTCTGAACCAGAATAATAGTGACACTATAGTATCACTCTGCGGATGAGGCAATCACAGCTGACGAGGCTGTAGAAACCCCTGCTTTTTTCAGATAGCGATTTATCCTAGTTAAAATCCAGGAGAGTTTTTGATATCGATAAATCCAGACCTTAAAGAAGTAGCGTTATTTTTATCTTATTTATCAATGATTTTCGTATAAAACCTTGCGAATTTTTATACAGCCTCAACGCACCGTTAACAAGCACGCGAGGTTTCTGAGTCAGTGCCAGCGCTTTTGCTTGCAGCTAAAGCTGCCTGTCGATTCAGAACAATGGCCTATATACCAGCCAGTTGGAATAGATTAGCCGGAGTTGTTCAAAGGCTCAAAGTGAACAAGATGCCACATAAACAGGGGCTTGTGATACTCGTAAACACGCTAAAAGGCAGGCTTCGCATGAAGCAATGCAACACAATCGGACGAAGCAAGGCGCCCCCTTTGCCAGCTTGATTGGTTAGGCGGCGCTATAGGGAATCTCTAAATCGCCGAACAATTCGGGGCCTACGCTTCTCACTGTTCCCTGCGCAAGATTCGAACAATACGGCCGTAAACAACATTCGATAACAATTCCATATCTCCACCGGTTGTATTCACAAACTGAATAACCACTGCATCGATATCTTTGTAATAGCGTGCGATGCTATGGTATCCCAGCACCCAGCCTTTATGTTCATACTTGTAAATTGCGGAGTAGATAGCCTGTTCATCATCATTTAGCAATGCCCCATCATTCAAAGCACGCAAGAACACGCCGACATCCTGTGCGGTGGCAACCATTGAACCACCGGGAACAACATAATCCAGCGTCTTCAGATCACCATCGTATTTAGTGTAGTAACCACTGGCTACAACTTCGAGATTTACATCGCTAAGCAGCCCATAAGTATTGGTTAGCCCCAGAGGGGCAATGATCTCACTTTTGATGTACTGTTGGTGGCTGTATCCCAACACCTTGTCGAGAATACTGCCAATCAACAAATAATTGGTATTGGAGTAACGATAGTCGGTGTCAGGTTCAAAATCTGCCGGCTCATCCAGAACCAGCGCCAGATTCTCGCTGATCTCCATCAACGGGTTCCCCCAATCGAATTCCTCATCGTCGACGTAATTGGGAATACCGCTGCGATGCTGCACCATCATCTTCAGGGTGATCTGATCGGCATATTCAATTCTGCCCACAAGTTCAGGTAGGTAATCTGCCAGCGTGTCATCCAGAGACAAATTTTGTTTATTGACCAACTTGGCAACGGCCGCGGCGATATACAACTTGCTGATGCTGGCAATCTTAAACAAGGCTTGCGGGTCAGCTGGTATCTGCGCCGCCCGATCTTTCCATCCCGCTGCATAAAGAGCGGGTGGCTGATTGGCCTGGTCGACATAAACGATCATGCCATCCAGCCCAGAATCAATAGCATCATCGAGCTGCTCCTGCACCGTATCTGGTAATGGTGTTATCCATGCCCATATTCCCTCCCAAGGAGGGAACATCACGATGCAGATTATCGCCACAATAGGCATGATGATTCTCAGTAATCGAACTACAGGTTTCTTCTTTTGCATTTGCGATTACCTTTGCATGTCGCCTAACGAATGGTATGGATTTCCCTCTTCCCAGCGTTTTGCCAAACTCAAGTGGCAACTGTTGAGGAGAACGCCCATGTCAGATCTTAACTATACCTATGGCATTGTTTCGCCAGACTGCGTTTTAGTATCCATGGTGGAGACTGTCGTGGCAAGGTCATAAATACATGACCTCCTTGTCCTTTATGACATGTGCTCCATGGCATGCCAGTCACATTTACAACAAGCGTCCTGCCTGTTGCCCTGCGGGCCAGCTAAAGCTGTTTAATCTGGTTCCATACCAGACTTTTTCTCAAAATATTCTTCACCACGAAGGACGCGAAGCGCACGAAGGACAATAGAGATTGTCCACTCTTCGTGTTCTTCGTGCCCTTCGTGGTAGAAAAAGAATGACTTGAGAGAACCGGGGTTGGCTTTTGGTATCAGGCACGCAACAATAAACTTCTACATCTGAGCGAAGCCATCCAAGATAGGCTTTCCACTCAATTGGCTCCCAGCAACTTGCCCACCTTTTAGCAGCGCCCTGCACCGACCGAGAATTTTTTAGCGAGGGTCAAAGCGGCTTGGGCCGCTTGGGGCAAAGCCGCTTTGAACTATTGCCAGTATCAATGAACCTGACCCCTTTGATCAATGAACCTGACCCCTTTGATCTCTTTGATCACGTCTAACTTCCCTTTTTCCTTCACTCCACGATCTCATATGGCCAGATTTTATTTTAGCTATTTCTTCAAATACTGTTATTGAAAGAAACACAGATGGTGCAAAGTGTTTTGCAAAAAATAATATTGCTGATGAGTTTAATAGTTCGAAGACATGAGAAATCGCGGCATTATATTCATCTCTATCTAGTAGGCCAATATACTCATCTGAGGTGACCTTTGATGCATCATAAGCAAAATGATATCCCTTTTTATTCACCGAAACTCCTTAAGCAGCTAACGCCCCGTTTAAGGGGCACAAACATGTAGGCTAAACTGCAAAGCAGCCTGCATGTTTGTGTCCCAGCCCATGCCCCGCGTCGGCGACTTGAAACGATTGTTAGGTGCGCCCGTTGAAGGGGTCGGATTCTTTTGGGACATTGAGTAAATCTTTTTTATGGCCACAAGTATTGCATACATGGAATATATGTAACTTGTAATTCAAAAGAAAGCTACAAGCATGCAAGAATTTGGGAAGCGATTTAAGAACAAACCATGCCATCGTTATAAACAGGGCCAATAAATGAAAGAAAACAGTGTACGCATGGGAGTCCCAAAAGGTACTCAATAAATTGGTTGCAATAGTTACAACTAAATAGGATGCGCCCCAAATAACAAAGCCATAAAATGGCAACAGTATCAATAAACCTAGTGCGTCTAAAAAACTAACATGCCCTGCAATCTTTAGTTTTGAATTATCCGAACAGCATTCGTTCATCAGCTAAACTCCAAAGCACCTAACGCTTTGCCAATGGGCAAATGCGAACGTCGTGGGGCGAAGCCCAGTGAGTGCTTGTCCCAGGCGCGCTTTTTGCGGCGATATTAGGCAACTTGTTATACGCCATCTTTAAATGTACTCGTTAATGGTTTGATACCGCCATAACTGTCAAATTCAGCAGCCTTAACTTTACTTGCTGATTCCTCAATAGGGACTTCAATGAAAAGAAAGTACTTCGTCGCTGAATGAGCTGAAGAGTGGAAATGCAATTCTGTACCAAATGGAATTTTGCCGATGCTGCCACTATCGGTCTTAACTTCTATATCTTCACTTGAAGAATAAATCTCTGAAGTTACGAAATTAAACTTCCCCCAAATTGAACCAGCAAAAAAAGAAACCACACATAACAACGCCACTAAAATTTTACTTTTCAACTCCATGTCTCCTTTGGCGTATAACGCCGCCATAAGTGGCGAAAAAATGCTTGGCAAAAATTAGCGACGAAGGAGCGCAAGCCAAGCTTTTTTGCGTCCACTCTTGATGGCTTTGTTATATTCCAAATCTCAAGATTATCTGTTAGAAAAATTTTGAATGATTACTGCATCCGATTTGTGATCATTAGAATCGGTTGAATAGCAAAAGCTTATCGACTGATCTCCACTGAACTCTGGGTACAAACTTGGTCTTAGCAGTCTAGTTTTATTGTCATTGAACGGTGTTCTTTTTCGCCCATCTGGATTTCTCATAACACTATAACAGTAGCGCTTTTTGGGATCTTGACTGTCACTCTTTGATAGAGATGCAACCATTGCTTCCTCAATCTGTGGTGATTTACCCGGAGTTACTTGAGTTGGAATAAATTGAGCAAAATACTCATTAAACTGACTCAATATATCTCCAAGATTTTCACCATACTCTATATTAAAAAATTCCCTTAGCAGCTTCGCTTCAATAAGAAACCCAGTGGTGTTCACAGCAGTAACAAGTCGATCATTTATGTTTTCACTTTTCAATATCTCTATTTTCATCAAAGCGTATTTCGGCTTTTTTTCCCCGTCTTCGTACAGCTTCGCTAACACAATGTAATCGCGGCTTTTGTAATTGAAAGGAAACGCATCTATGACCCAGCCATTTGCTATCATATCCGCTTTCAACAACTTGAAATTCTCAAATACACTCATATTTTTTACTCTTGATGTTTAGCTAGACCTATTTTGTTGATTCGATTGCAACTATTAAGCGAAACGACACCTATCGAATATAACGCTCGGCTCTGTGGCTGGCAAAAGTGGAGGCGCAGCCGGAGCTTTTGACAGTCCGACAGCAGCCGCTTGTTAAGCGATTTATTGGACGCCTATTCTTCATGAAATTGCTCCCACGCTTCAGATTCCAATTCACCACAGTCCGAAATCAAATTTTTATCTTCATCATATATTTTAAATGTATGCTGAATACCTCCGATTGACGCTGAACCATCTAAGCCCAGCAGGAGCGTATAGAATGTATCTGTGAGCACCTGATCAAGCACTGACTTCATTTGTTCTTTTTGCTCAGATGACAACCCCATTTTTTCAATCAAATCAGATACTGCTGTTTCTTCCTGTCCAGAGGTATAAAGCTCCAACAGGTAATCCCTCTCTTTTTTCCAGCACTCTGCAAAATCTTTAGCATCCATATCTATCACTTAGCGCTTAACGCTTTGCGAAGGGGCGCAAACCACTGGCTATACTGCGCGAAGCGCCAAGCCAGTGAGTTTGTGTCCCTGCCGCGTTGTTTGCGGCAAACTTGCGCAACTTGTTATGAGTCTCATTCACTCGCATGAACAATGCTCATACATTTGTCACCGCATTCAGACAGTACCCTATTGAGGGTATTTACATCAAAGCCGATACCTTTAACTTTTGTTCCGTCTTTGAGCCAAAGCTCAATCTCAGTTTCAGACATTCGAACAATGACCGTGACTTTCTCATTCAAAATGAGCTCTCGAACTTCTTCATCGGAAGTTTCTTTGTTCATCGATGAAGCTGCTTCATTGGCTCCAGCAAAAGATGACAGCAAGCAGAGTGTTAGCGGGATTACTGTGTTTTTCACGAGAGACTCATAACGCAAAGCTTTGGGGCGGCTGAAGCACAGCGTAAGCCGTCCCAGCCACGATAGTGGCGACAATAGCGCCTTGTTATAAGCCATTTGCACACTTAACCAGCAGTGTAACGACTTTTGCATTTGGATTTTCATCTGAAATAATGGCATTACCATTGTTTTCCCAAGCCATTGTAGCTTGATTGTCAGTGCATCCCAAGGAAGCAGCCGCCCCTTGCGCACTCATATTTGCAAGCTTTTGCATAGATTTGTCGGATTTTGAAACCTTGTCCAACACGGTAATCTTAGCCTCTTGGTTTGCCTGTGAGACTGCGATTGAAACTTTAGGTTTAACACTAGGTGTAGAAGAGCAACTCGTCACTAAAATCGACAGAACAACTAATATCACTTTCTTCATTCATCTATCCCTGATTAAGTTTATTGATGGCTTATAACGCACCGTTAACGGGCGAGCGTATTTTGCGAGTCCGTGCCAGCGCTGTTTGCTGGCACATGCGTTTAACGGCTTGTTATAACTCATTTATACCCATGCGCCTTAATTCACTTGCTATCTCTGCTATTGGAAAGAATTTTTCAAGGGTTATTGAGCCTCCATCCCTTAAAATGATAGATAAATTTCCGATTTTTTTGTCCTTTCTTTCCACTTCAAAACATTCTACGTGTTCAGTTTTGACTCTTTCTTCGATCAAGCCGTATACCAGAGACAAATAGTCGGGCGTTATTGAAAACGTCGGGAAGTCTCTTCTTTTTCTATCTTCCAACCAACTATCGGTTGTAACCCAAGTAAAAAAAAGGAAGACTAGCACCAGAATGCCGCCTAATCCGTTTGCAACTTCCCTAACAAGTTCCGAAATTGAGATCTTTTGTAGTGCATTGGTAATGATGATGAAGGTTATTATTCCGCATACACTCGGATAAAGGGCTTGTTTTAAAACGAATTTCTTCCATTTCTTTTGGTCAAAAGAGTACATAGTCTACCAATGAGTTATAACGCTCCGTTAACTGGCGAGCGTAGTTTGCGAGTCCATGCCAGAGTTGTTTGCTGGCACATGCGTTGAACGGCTTGTTATGTGTTGAAGCCATCTGGGTCACTTTAACTTGTCAGGCTTTATTGCCAAGGTAACGAACAAAGTTGAAAACATGAAAAATATTGCGGAAATACTATAGAAAATACCCATCACGTCACTTTTAGGCTTCTCATCTATCAAGATATAAGCGCAGAGATAAGTTACACCAGAAAAGACGTAAACCAAAAAATTGTTCCACTTAGAACCGGCTCTAATCTGCGCATGATAAGTAAGAAACAAAGAGACGGCACCAACGAATATGAAAATCAATTTTCACTCCAGAACACATAACGTTCTTGTACATGGGCGAAAAACGAACGCCAGTGAGTTTTGAGTCCAAAGCCCAAAAAGGGCTGCGTGCTACAAATTGTTAGGCGCTGTCACATTCAATTCCTTGTTTTACCAGAACTTCTGCAATCTGCAGAGCATTGAGTCTGTTGCGCTGGAGTGTGTGTTGAGATGTCCCCGGCTCGAACTTTGATAGGGCCTTTTCGGACCTGGATGCCATATCTGAAATTGCGCTCAGAGCATCTCGTAAGTCATTCTGGGGCGCCGTCCTATCGTCGTTTATCAAATGAGAAGCAACCTGTAATGCATCTATGTTCTTCTTTAGCATCTTATGCTGCCACGTTCCTGGGGTTAACTTCTGACAAGCTTTCTCCGACTTGCTAAGAAGAGACGTTATCGGACGAAGTGCTTCTTGAGTGCCATCAAATGTCAGATTTTTCATCGCTGCACCAATTCTCGTATGCCTAACGAATGATATGGACTCTCCCTTTCCCGGGTGCCACGCTTAACTGGCAACCATTGAGGAGAACGCCCATGTCAGCTCTTAACTATACCTATGGCATTGTTTCGCCAGACTGCGTTTTAGTATCCATGGTGAAGACTGTCGTGGCAAGGTTTGAATATCATGACCTCAATGTCTTATATGGCGGGCCAGCCCCATTTACAACAAGTGTCCTGCCTGTTGCCCTGCGTGCCAGCTAAAGCTGTTTAATCTGGTTCCATACCAGACTCTTTCTCAAAATATTCTTCACCACGAAGGACGCGAAGTGCACGAAGGACAATAGTGATTGTCCACTCTTCGTGTTCTTCGTGCCCTTTGTGGTAGAAAAAGAATGACTTGAGAGAACCGGGGTTGGCTTTTGGTATCAGGCACGGAACAATAAACTTCTACATCTGAGCGAAGCCATCCAAGACAAGCTTTCCACTCAATTGGCTCCCAGCAAATTGCCCACCTTTTAGCAGCGCCCTGCACCGACCGGGAATTTTTAAGCGGGACCAAAGCGGCTCGGGCCGCTTAAGGGATGATGTTTCAGCAATTGCGGCGGGCTTCAAAAAGCCTTCTAACGAATGAGGTCCCACAACCACGCAGATTACTCGCTCTATACCTGCGCTCGCCCTGCGGGCCGCCCTTTGGGCGTTCAAATGGATTCCTTACCCATTTGTCATCATGGCCAGAGCAACTGTAAGTCCACTAACAAGTCGAATGTAGAGCGGCAGTCCCATACCACACATCAAGATTAGTGTAGCTGTTGTTTGACAAACGGGGGAGTCCATGTAGCCCCAATCACAGGACCACCGGAGTGGAGCAATTTTTGTGGAATAATGGAGCGTAGCGACACCACAAATAATTGCGCAACGTAGGTGGTTCCGCGTGCATTGGATTGTTATACGTCTGCACCCTGTATCAAGCTCCAGCATTGCTTGGGGTTTGTTTGAAGCACAAAATGTGTGCCATCTACTTCATGTACCGTTAGCTTATGACACAGCCTACTAAAAGGCTCCAACGCAGCTCTCGACACCAATTTATCATCCTTTGGCCTTATATACGAACATGGAATTTCGATTGGTGTAACTGGGTACTTAAGCGTTGCTATCTGCTTAAGTCTATGGTCAAGAACGTCGTTAGAAACGTGATCAAGCGCCTCATAAAACACCGCGATTAGCTTTGAACTAGAGAACCGGCCAAATAAGATTTTTCCCAGTATAGAGTTTGGGACAAACCTGCTTTTGAGCACGCTCACCGGTAAATATCTTGCCAGCGATGCCATCCATGAAGGTGAGGATATAAAGCTCGCGGCGAATATTATGTGGCGGATATTTTTGCACCCAATATTTAACATATTATAGGCGACCATTCCCGAATAGGATTCAGCAACCAATACTAAGGGTTCATCGCCAATCGTGTCGACCACATACTGTGCCTGATCGATGTAACCAGCCGCAGCATCCTGTATAAGAGGCACCGTAATCACTTCTAATCCAGCAGGGGCGGATTCAATAAAGGGCTCGAATAACCTTCCCGTTCCATCCATACCAGGGATCAAAACTACCTTCATCATTCAACCGTATAACGCCGCCAACACAGGCGAGCAACTTGTTGCGAATCCATCACTAGCAGAGCTAGTGCGATGTGTTCGGCCTTGTTATGTTCTTTGAACAACACGCCAGTTTTCCAATATTACATTATGCTCATCCGCCACTTTGTTTAGCCAAACCAGTGTTTTCGCAATATCCTTTTCCTGCAAGATTCCGTCAATCCGTAGCCTGAGTGAATAACCAAAACCATTAGGGTGCTTTTGAGTGCTCACTCTCATGCTGTTGTCGGGGTGATAAAACTCCGCTGCCAGCGACGGAAGTTTGGCCTTGCCAACAACATAAAATTCAAACTCCAACTCATGAAAGCCTGATATATCAATACCTGAATTCGCTAGCCTATTAATTTTCGAAGAAATCATAAGAGAACATAACGCCCCAAGCAGCGGCGCGAAGCGTCCGACTGCCTTTGCTTGTTATATAGCCCACTCAACGGCCTGAACTCCTTCGATTTCCTTAACGATTTCTTCTAGAACTCGTTTGGCTTTTTCTTCTGGTGCTCGATCAGGTTTACCAAATAGCCTCTTAAGAAAAGACACTTTTTGTTCAGGCCAAATTTGCCAAAGTGGGGGTATAGACGCTTCATCATTTTTCCCAAGATAAAATGTCACCGCTTCGCCATCAATTACGGACTCTATAGCGTACATATAATCTTCATTTTCAGGACTGCCAGGCTTAAACCCTCGTTTGGAGAATTCACCATAAAAATAGTCAGCCATCTCCTTATTAGTTTTGAACTTATCCGTCTTCATATACAGATTCAGGCTCATTCGATGACATCCCTCTTGGCTATATAACGAATGATATGGACTCCCCCTTTCCCGGAGTTTTGCCAATCTTGAGTGGCAACTGTTGAGGAGAACTGTCCATGTCTGATTTTAACTATGTCTATGGCATTGTTTAGCCAAACTTAGTTTTAGTATCCATGGTGAAGACTGTCGTGGCAAGGTTTGAATATCATGACCTCAATGTCTTATATGGCGGGCCAGCTCCATTTACAACAAGTGTCCAGCCTGTTGCCCTGCGTGCCAGCTAAAGCTGTTTAATCTGGTTCCATACCAGACTTTTTCTCAAAATATTCTTCACCACGAAGGGCGCGAAGCGCACGAAGGACAATAGAGATTGTCCACTCTTCGTGTTCTTCGTGCCCTTCGTGGTAGAAAAAGAATGACTTGAGAGAACCGGGATTGGCTTTTGGTATCAGGCTCGGAACAATAAACTTCTGAATCTGAGCGAAGCCATCCAAGATAGGCTTTCCACTCAATTGGCTCCCAGCAACTTGCCCACCTTTTAGCAGCGCCCTGCACCGACCGGGAATTTTTTAGCGAGGGTCAAAGCGGCTTGGGCTTCTTAGGTACAAAGCGTTGGCACAATTGCCCCATTTATCGATGTTTCAACGACATTGCCCTCTTGATCCCGCTTGCTTCGAATTTACCAAGTAGCTCATTAAGAACTGCCAGCTCCGCTTCGTTGTTTGGCTGGCACTCGATTTTATCTACTCGGTGGCGAACTAAGTACCACTCGTTTTCGTTTTTAATTTGCCCTTTTGCCACGATACGCTGAAGTTGAGCTTCGCTTTTTTGAAAGAAGCTAGGCAAATGCGACCCTACAATTTTATAAAACACCTTGATAGCGGATGACCTATATTGGGCGTTTAAATCGCCCAACATCAGATGCGTGTCACGTAGCCCTTGCTCGAAACCTGATGCGAGCAGAGAAGGCTTAATTGCATTATCAGGGCTATTAATTATTTCGTTAACTTGGCTCAAAGATACCGACCAGCCATTTAGCAGCGGCTCTAATTCTGGGCTATTTAGTTTGACAAGCTCTTCGGCTAATTCCTTGTAAACGTTAACAAGAGTTTCAAGCTTCTTAGATCTCATGGAAAACTCTCAATTCCTTACTGCGTACAACGCAAAGGCTTGGGGCGCAGGCACGGAGCTATAATCGCGAAGCGGCCCGTGTTTGCGTCCCAGCGAACGAAGTGAGTGGCAATAGCGTATTGTTATATTTCATACGCACAAGACTACAATAAAACCTATTGCTAAAACAAACACTAAGGAGAAATAAGGCATTTTGTATGTACGGTAGTTTCTTGCATCTCCGGGGGGAGTTAACCATGCCAGAAGAGTTGATGTGTAAGTCATGACCTTTGGTTTCATTTTTCCGTTTGAGCTGATCACATGATATTTCCAGTTCTGAAACTCACCACCATACCTAGTAAGATCTGATTCCAGTTCCTCTTTTGCGGCAGATAAAGCTTGTTCTGAATTTTCCAGAAGTCTAGTGATTCGAAGAATTACTTTGCCTTCCTTGGTATAACGCATAGAACATTCTGATGGGACTGTTCGCTCTTGAAGAACCCTAAATCCACTTTTAGCTGATGCGTCTGATTGAAATAAGAAACTGTAGGCGACTGTGACTTTTTCGTCTCTTTTCCGAACCAAAATTTACATCCTTGCTGTCTGAAAGAAATATAAAGCAGCCATATGAGGCGGAGCGTATTTTGCGCCGTCCCAGCCGCCGCTTTTGGGCGGCGATATGATGGCTTTTGTTATCTGACTCATCTTAAACGCACATGCTTTGATACACGATTCTCAAGAATTCTTATCAGCACAGGGTCCATCCGGTCATAGTTGTCAGGGATATCTAGACATACAAGTTTTTTCCCGGTCAGAAGATCCTTGAACTTCTTTGATACCTTGTTCTTATGTGTCTTTTCCATAACAAAGACAATATCAGCCCATTCAATCAGATCTCCACTAACGACGGTTTCAGCATCCAGATTTGTGCCACAACCTATAGCATTGATGCCTTCATAGGCAGAGAACACTTCTTCGCCCGTGGGACTTCTCAGCCTATTTTCACTGCATACAAACAATAGATTCACGATTCCTTCCAATCTGATAACGCTTTGCAAAGGGGCGCAAAACGCTGGCTATACTGCGCGGAGCGCCAAGCCAGTGAGTTTGCGTCCCAGCCGCATTGTTTGCGGCAAACTTCCGCAACTTGTTAGGTTGCATTCGAAGAGCTATTTTTGGGCACAACATTTTTGCGTTCCCGTATTTCTCTCATAAACTCCTCGTGTCCAGTAAAGTCATTTTTGTTAAATATTGAGTCTTCTTTGATTTCAAGTGATTTCATAAGACCCAAAATTTGTTCTATCTGGGCATCGTAGTCCAACGCAACCATTTGAACATAAAGCATATATTCGTCGAGACTGATTTGCCTGTCTTCGTTATTCATTTTGGCCTGAATGAATAGCCCCCAATTAGATTGATGTATTTTGTGTTTTGCATAAGCTGCTTTCAACAGCCCTTGCAGGGCCATATATACTGGAACCTTATTGTTTTTGAACTTTTCTTGTAGAAAAAGTACGACAGAAACAATAGTAACGATATAAGCAATAATCTGATCGATGGATAAATTCATAGTTCCTCCTTGCAACCTAACGAGCCTGTAGAAAAAGGTTGTTTCGGGTCTTCATTTTCTACGCTCGGCTTAATGATTAACTTGCCTTACTTTGCCTTGAACTTGAGTGTTTTTCAATTGGATTGGCGCTTGGCTTGGGGACTTTCCTCTGCCGCATAATTGCACTGATTTGGGCCTGAGTTTACAGGGCTGGCGGAGCGTTTTTTAGGGGGAGTTCAGGGGCAAGTCAGGCCGCTAACTGGCCGTAATGGTTGAGTTTTTCTATATTGTGTATCAAACAGAATAAGGTCCACTGACTTTGAACTTTCGCTGTACCTCTGAGGCTGAATCGCCTGAGTTGTTTGTTGACGGTGATATTGCCAAACACCGGCTCCACTGTCGACATGCGGTGACTGTATATCTGTTTGCCTTGCGCACTGTCTACCCGATGCTTCATCCAGTCTGTATACGTGGGCTCCCGCCCCGCATCGAGTCTAAAGCTCACCTGGCGTCCCGCGCCTTTGCGGTGGTCGGCAGCGCTGGGGTTGTGCATGCACTGCTGTTTTTTGTCACAGTGGCGGCACTGCAATAACTTACCCTCGAAGTAGGCGATTTTTATGCCTTGCTCATTCTTTCTTATCCCTCTGAAGCTGATGCGTTGACCTGCCGGACAAACACACTGGTGATTGATAGGGTCAAAGCTGAATTCACTGGCCGGGATGACGCCTTGCTTACGCACCTTTTTATCCTGATGGCGTTTACCATATTTGCGCTTTTGCTCGTTGAACTTGGGGTCGCGTTGCCGGAACTGGTTGTCAGGGATATAGGCATTAATTCCCTGCTCATGCAGATACTGCATGTTCTGTTCATTCGCAAAGCCCGTGTCGGCCGTGATAATGGTTTGCGCTTTTAAGATGTCATCACTAATAGCCAATCGCCGGAAACGCTCTCGAATACTTGCCAATACCGGTTGCAAGGTATGGTGCTCCTGGCCTTCACCAAAGGCTTGGGCATCAACGATGATTTGATGCTTTTTATCCACTGCCGCCACGCCGTTGTAGCCCTGGATGGTGCCTTTGCTGGTAGTCATCTTGGCCGATTCATTGTCAGTGATATTACTTTTGACTTCCTTGATACGCTTGCCTTTGCCCATCCTTGGGTTATGCGTCTTTAGGAATTGGTCTATCTTGTCATGGGCCTTGTTCAATGTCTCAATAGCTTGCTCCGCCCGCTTTTGACGGACTTCCTCCGCGGCGTCAGACTTATCCAATTTCTCGTGCTCAGTCATGTGATAGCGAATTTGCCGTTTCAGTTTGGCGCGCTTGGCTTCCAGCTCCTTAAAGGTGCCAGACCATTCTTTCGCCGCATTCGACGGCATCTTGCAGCCATCAATCGCAAACAACTCATTGCCCAGTAAACCCTGGGTATGGCATATCAATAACACCTGCTCGAATACCTGTTCTATCTCCTTACGCCGACCACTGACAAAAGCTGCAATGGTGGTGAAATGCGGTACCGAATCACACGACAAGGCTTTAAAAATCACATTGGTTTCACAACACCACTGAATTTCACGGCTGGAGGTGATGCCTTTGGAATACGCAAACAGGATGATTTTTAACAGGGCTGCCGGATCATAAGCAGGACGGCAAACAGGGTGAGATCACGAACATTATTTGAGCAACCTCGACTTGATTTGTCAGACCAATTGACGAGCTGATCATGCTGTG
>NZ_PEBU01000014.1 GCF_002887595.1 Bowmanella denitrificans | reverse complement strand
TATGTTTTCACTATTTGCAACGCGCACTTTTCTCAATTATCTCGCGCTTTAGCGCGAATTTTCGCGCGCGGCATCACTTACAGCATTTCCAGGCCTTTAATTTCCTTAATGCCCAGCCCAGGGGTATTTTCGATACTGATCTCGGCGCCGTTAAATTTTACATTGCCAATCACAGGGTCAAAGGCGCACAGGGAAGGGCCGTCCAGGTCCACCTTGGTAATAATATGTGATTTGGCCACCGCCAGATGGGCGGCAGCGGCCACGCTGATACTGGTCTCCAGCATACAGCCAATCATGCATTGAACGTCGAAGGTTTCGGCGATATCTGCAATACGGATGGCATTGGAGATACCGCCGGTTTTCATCAGCTTGATATTAATAATATCGGCGGCGCGCATTTTAATCAGTTCGATGACTTCTTTGGGGCCAAAAGTACTTTCATCGGCCATCACCGGCGTATGTACCCGCTCGGTAATATACTTCATTCCTTCTAAGTCATGACCTTTGACCGGCTGTTCTACCAGTTCCAGACGCACACCGGCATCTTCGAGTTTGGTCAGGGCGTATACCGCTTCTTTGGCGGTCCAGCCCTGGTTGGCATCCAGGCGCAGCAAGGCTTTGCCTTCTACCGCCGCATAGATGGCCTTAACCCGCTCGATGTCCACACCGATATCTTTGCCGACCTTGATTTTCAGGGTTTCGAAGCCGCGGTTTACCGCCTCGATACTGTCTTTGACCATCTTATCGATGTAATCCACGCTGATAGTAATATCGGTACTTAAGGTGGGTTCGCCGCCGCCCAGGATCTTATACAAGGGGGCGTTATAGCGCTGGGCAAACAGGTCATAAATGGCAATTTCTACCGCCGCTTTAGCACTGTAATTTTTGACGATACTGCCCTGAATCAGATGGGTTATGCGATTTAAATCCTCAATATCTTCGCCAATCAGCTTGGGTTTGATCATGGTTTTAATCGCTTCAATAATCGAACCATGGGTATCGCCGGTGATAACTGCTGTGGCCGGGGCTTCGCCATAGCCTCTGTGACCGGTATCGGTTTCGATAATAACGATCACATCCTCAACTTTTTCAACGGTGCGCAGCGCCGTTTTAAACGGGGTCTTAAGTGGCACCCTGAGCATGGCAAATTTGATATCAGTGATTTTCATGACTTTGACCCCTAACGGATAGTTTTAATGGTGTAGATCCTGTCCACATAGCTGGTGGACTGCGACAATCGCATGGGCAGAAGCGGAGTCACAGATACACCGTTCAGCCCTCCCTGGTAAAAATTGCCCTGTTTATCCACATAGGCCATGCCGTGTACATCATGGATAACATAAGGTTGGCCATGCTCCTCACCCAGATACATCACCACATGGCCGGGGATGTAAATCAGGTCACCAACCTGTAGTTTGTTGAGGGCGCTGAGTTTGTCCTGTGCGCTGCTGTTTTTATCAAAGCGGATATTCTGGCCATATTGGCCTTTGCCCTGCTCACCGGAGTTACGCGGCATCAGAATGCCAAAAGTGCGATAAACCTCTGACACAAAACCTGTGCAGTCCCTGGCGTTAAAGTCGTGGCCCCAGCCGTAGCGTTCACCGAGAAACTTAAAACCCTGGCGAATTATATTGGCCGGGGTAAAAGGCAGGTAACCCTGGTGCAGGTCCTGATTACGGCTGATCAGAGCGGGTTTAAATGACAAGCTGCCATTGGCTTCGCGAAAGGGCAGTTCCACCGCATAGCTGGCATAGGGATTCTGGCCATACAGGCGGTGATTGACGTCCTGATTACTCAGCAGGGGTAGCCTGACACCCATATCCAATTGTTTTTCCGACAGTTGCACAACCTCGGGATTATGATTGGTAAACACCTTTGCACCAGTTACTACCATAAAGGGCGTTTTTTGCCCGTAGCCCAGTACTTGTTCTTTTGTGCCAATGGCCACCGACGATGCCGGCAGCCAGGCCAGATAATGATAGGCACGGGCCAGTAACCATTGGCCGTCTTTACTTTGGTGATAAATCGCCAGGGCATCACCGGGAAACAGTCCGGTTTCGATAAAACGGTCAATATCCAGATCCATCTCCTGGTTATAGGCTTTATCCGCAGAGGGGAAGCGGCGCATATGAGTGCGCTCGGTCACCAGCGCAAACCGCACGGGGTTTAAGGCTCTGATGTTGGTGATATTCAGGTTTTCCAGATAAGGCTGGTAGTGCTGTTTGGTTAACTGGGTACCATCGGCATAGAATCTGTCACTACTGGGAATAGAACTGACCTGTTCGATAGCGGCTTTAAGATCTTCTGCACTTAAGGCCGCAGGCAGGTCAGCCAGGTCCTGTAGTTCATTCTGCTGGTTGAAGGTTCGCTGATTAAGCTGCTTGATTTGCGTTTGGCTTAACAGTACCTGATTGGCATCTTTTTGTTTTTCGACCCAATATTCGCTTTGCAGATGCTGCATCTGAATACCGATAACATCGGTGTCGGCAGCGCTGGCGCTGAAAGTCAGGAAACTCAGACCCAGAAATAATGCACAGAGTAATTTCATAATATTAATTTGCTTCCAATTCAAATGGCCGGTAGCAGATTGCCCACCAAAATGCCGCCCGCGGTACCGACTATATAGCCCAGTAACGCCATAAGTATACCAACAGGGATCAGGCTGCGAGAGTAGGACGCCGCCAGAATCGGCGCTGAGGCTACGCCACCAATATTGGCCAGCGACGCCACACCACAGGTAAACAGGTCCAGCCGGAATAACTTGGCCAGGGCCAGCATCACCAGCGCATGCAGTATCAGAATCAAAAGCCCGGACAGAATGAACAGAGGCGCCTGGCCGATATTGGCCACATTGCCTCTGGAGGCAATCAGGGCAATCAGAATAAACAGCATTAATTTGGATAACTCTCGGTCACCCCCTAAGTGTCTGAGGCGTGACTGGGCCACCAGCAGGCCTAATCCCGTAGCAACCACCACTTGCCAGGCGGTGCTGTTAAAAAATTCATTGCCTGGCAATATGCCACCCAGCCAGATAGCAGTCTGGGCCGCCACTGCGGCAGCCCCCAGCCAAAACAGCAAAGCTGCGCCACTGGCCGGTGCAATCTGTTGTTCATTCAACTGGGCGGCAACCTGATCAAGACGCGTATTGTCTGCGCCACTCCAGCGGTTAAACAGTTTGGCATGCGGGGTCAGGGCCAGCAGAATAAAGACCCACACCGCATAGTCAATGGAATCTACCAGCAGGGCAAAGCCCATACTTTGTTCATTAATACTGAATATTCCCTGCACCGCCACCATATTACCGGTGCCGCCCAGCCAACTGCCAGCCAGTGCCGCAAAGGTCTGCCAGCTCTGCGCAGGCAGCCAGTTGTGCATCAGCAAATGCACCACAATAATCGCCAGAATAATAGAGGCCGAGGCGGCCAGAAAGGTCAGCAATAATCTGGGGCCGAGTTTAGCGATAATGCGCAGGTCGGCCTGTACCATCATCAGAAAAATCATGGCAGGCAGCAAATTGCCTTTGCTGACTTTGTAGGCCTGGTCGATGGCTGGGCTGGCTTGCCAAACCGACAGACTGGCAGCGCACAGCATCACAAAATACAGTACCACCACGGCCGGAACCAGGGCAAAAAAGCGCTTGGCGGTTTTGTCTTCCAGTAGCGCCAGCAGGCCTGCACAGCCCAGTACCAGCGCTATAAAACCGCTTACAGAATCAATCATGGCTGAGGTCTCTTTTTTCTATGCCCTTGTCCATCGGCGAATCTTTATACACATTGAGTATCAAGGAATATTATTTCAAATCAATAATAAAGTAATAATAAATTATTTACATTGTGGAAATTGCTGATATTTTATCCATACTGGTGTAGGAGCAGCTTAACTTCAGGATGAAGTAAATATTCCTTGGTTGCAAGTTGTTTGGAATAAGTTATTTCAATTGGCCGGGAATAGTGCTAGCGTTAATAGCGGCTGTTCAAAAAGCCAGCAACAAGTGCATTGGTTTAAAACAAATACAACTGAACCAGGGATAACATAAACATGAAACTCAATAAGACTGCTTTTTCTAGAAGGCGCCTGGCATTGGCTACAAGACGGGCGTTGAGAACTCCTCTTTATTCCGTGTCTGCCCTGGCGTTAGCGAGTGCGATGGTTTGTGCCCCGGCTGTGGCTCAGCAGGCAGGCGGTATCAAGGGTAAAGTTACCGAGCAACAGGGTATGGCCGTGGGTGGTGTAACGGTAACCGCCACCAGTAATGTAATGCCCAAGCCCCGTTCCACCACCACCGCCGAAGATGGTAGCTACAATCTGCCACTCTTGATTCCCGGGCGTTATGAACTGACATTTACGTCAGCCGACGGCACCGTTCGTAAGGCCAGTGCTAATGTACTGCTGGACCAGGTTTCTAATGTCAGTATTGTGCTGGCTCCGGCCACGGCTGACGACACAGAGATTATTCAGATTGTCGGCAGTGCTATTGTCCGTGAAGGTAATTCTTCTCTGACCAACTCGATTGGTGATGATGTAGTGGAAGGGTTGCCGGTGGGGCAGAGCTACCGCGACCTGTTTAAGCTGGTACCAGGCGTACAGTATTCCGAGAATAGCACTCTGGGGCCGGCAGCTGGTGGTTCAGGAGTGGATAACAAATATGGCTTTGATGGCGTGGATGTTTCTCTGCCGCTGTTTGGCAATCTGGCATCTGAGCCTTCAACCCATGATATTGAAATGGTGTCGATGGAGCGCGGCGGTGCCAAGGCTAAGGGCTTTAATCGTGCTGGCGGTTTCGCCATGAACACCAAGTCCAAATCAGGGACCAATGAATTCCACGGTAAATTAGAATACAAGCTGGAGGATGCTAATTTTTCAGCCACCCCTGATGAAGGTCTGTATGAAGAGAAAGATAAGAGCTGGGTGACCGCCAACCTGGGGGGGCCGCTTATTGAGGATGAGCTGTTTTTCTATGCCTCTTATTATCGCCCGGAAGAAGATGGTCAAAGCAAAGTAACCAAATATGGTGAGGTTAAGCCCTTTAAGAGCGTCAGGGATGAATATTTTGGCAAGCTGACCTGGGCACCAACTTACGAGTTGTTGATGAACCTCAGCTACCGGACTTCTGAGAAGGAAGAAACCGCCGCGTCAATTGGGGAGTTTGATGCGGATAGCGCGTCTTCCGGCGGCACAGCGGACCAGGATATCCTGATATTTGACGGCTCCTATATTATCGATGACTACACAACCGTTAGTTTCCAATACAGTGAGTTTACTCTGGAAACAGCTGGTGTACCTGATATGGCTTTAGGTGTGGTGCCTACCATTGGCGGTTCGCTTGATATCTCGAATCTGGACCAGATGGGGTATTTCAATGTGCCGACCTTGCGCTCTGATGAGGGGTACGACCGTGTCACAGGTCAGGCCCTAATTGACCAATATGGCTATTTAGAGGGCGGTGTACGCAAAGGCGGTGGCGGAGTTGGTGGCTTCTTTCAGATTGATAACATTAATTTCTATCGAGACAGCTTTGAAACAGCCCTTGAACACGAGCTGATGTGGGGTGAGTCAACCCACAGTTTGCACTTTGGCTTTAAATGGGCCGAAAGTGAGGAAGAGCTGATTCGTGATTCTAACGGCTGGGGTTCTATTTCTTATATTGGCGGCCTGGAGACTGCTACAGATGGTACTCCCATTTATTATCGTAGCTATACCCAGCAATCCACTTTTGGTGATATTGAAAGCTCGGTGCCAGCCATTGTGTCATCCATCGAAACCTATAATTTCGAAATCAATGACACTATTGAACATGGTGATTTTACCTACAATGTTGGGGTACTGATCAGTAAGGATGTTTACTACGGTCAAGGTCTGCGGCCTAAAGACGGCACTGTGTCAGGCTATGAAGTAGCGCCTGGCAATAAATACAAAATGTATACCATTGACTGGAAGGATATGATCCAACCCCGTCTGGGGGTGGAATGGCGTTATGACGGTGAAAACACCGTATTTGCTAACTTTGCCCAGTATAACCCGGAAGCCAGTTCATTGGCCCGTGCAGCGTCCTGGGATAGAAATGCCCGCCCGCAAATGGAAGTATGGTTTGATGAGGACGGAAACTTTATTGAATCTACGCCAAGAGAGGGTTCATCCGGTAAGGCATTTCAGGATAATATGAAGCCACGTCGAATTGATGAATTTACTATTGGTACAACCAAACAGCTAACCGATGAATGGTTTATTCGTGGCCATGCCAGATACCGTGAAGGCTCGCATTTCTGGGAAGATGTACCAAATACTGCGCGTTTGTCCGGTACTTATGGCAATGGCTCTGTACCACAACATATTGCTGATAAAGGCCTGTATGTTGATAACCTGGATGCCATTCGCGCCGAAATTGGCGGGTCGTCTTATGTAATTGCCGAAGTGGATGACGGCCGGACCAAGTATTGGGAATTAAGCCTGGAAGCTGAATGGAATGGCGATAATACCTATCTGAATGCTTCTTACGTGTGGAGCCATTACTACGGTAACTTTGACCAGGACAATACCACGGCGACAAACGATGCCAATACTTTTGTTGGTTCCTCCAACTATAACGATGGTAATGGCCGTTATTCATGGGATAACAAATACGGAACCCTTAGCAGTGATAAACCGCATTTGCTGAAGGTTTATGGTTACTACACCACGGACTGGAATGCCAATATTGGGGCTTATTTGTTGTATCAGTCGGGTCAACCCTGGGAGAAATGGGACCCAACTGTGTATGGTTACGCCAGTACTGTTTCCGCAACAAACCGTTATGGTGAGCCAGCCGGTAGCAGACGCAGTCCAAGCCATTGGCAGTTAGATCTGAACTACACGCAGGATTTCCAGTTGACTGATGACTTTATGTTGAAGTTCCGTGCTGACCTGTTCAATGTGTTTGATCGCCAGACTGGTTACAACTTTAATCCTTATGCGTTCTCCGATACCTTTGGAGAAGCTCGTGACTACTACAACCCACGCAGACTACAAGTCTCTGTGGCGGTGGAGTTCTAAGCGGTTCACTATGGCCCTGCTGGCAGGGCCGGATAAAATCCTCGCATCCGTCGGGGATTTTTTATGTCCATGGATGGACGGTATGCCGCGATCGCATGGATGCGAAAGAGCGGCGATGTCCATGGATGGGCGGGACGAAAAACTGCTCCTGCGTTTTCGTCACTTCCGCCTTCCATGGCGGGCGTATGCCGTGGTCGCATGGATGCGAAAGAGAGGCGATGTCCATGGATGGACGGGCAGAAAAGCTGCTCCTGCGTTTTCTGCACTTCCGCCTTCCATGGTGGTCGGCAGAAAAGCTGCTCCTGCGTTTTCTGCACTTCCACCTTCCATGGTGGTCGGCAGAAAAGCTGCTCCTGCGTTTTCTGCACTTCCACCATCCCTGGTGGTCGTATGCCGCGATCGCATGGATGCGAGAGAACGGCGATGTCCAGGGGAGCGGGCAGAAAAAGCCTATCTCTCTGGCTTGTCTGACCGGCGCTAGCGGTCAAAAAGATGTATTAACGCAATTCGGTGCAATAAAAACACCATCGGATAACGAGAGACTAAGGCCATACGGTCTACAAAAACAAAGAGAGTGTTATGTCGTTTTTTCAGGGAATAGCCCGTGTTAGCTGGGTTGGCCTGGCCGCCCTGGCTGGGTTAGCCGGCTGTGCCAGTTTCTCGGTGCAGCAAATGCCATCCAACAGTTACAACCATAGAGTGCAGTTTTTGGTGATGCACTTTACTGCCATAGACTATCAGGCTTCGGTGGACGCGCTGGTTACTGGTAAGTATGTGAGCTCTCACTATCTTATTCCTGAACGTTTTGACGATTCTTATCCTGGCGGTGATGATTTACAGGTTTACCAACTGGTGGATGAGCACGATCGCGCCTGGCATGCTGGTAGCAGCTATTGGCAGGGGCGGCAGGACCTGAATGACCAGTCCATTGGTATTGAAATCGTTAATGTGCCGCGCTGCGAGCGCCCGATGGGGCATCACTTTATGGACCCGGAACAAAGCACGGAGCACGGTGATGGACGCCTGTGTATCTTCCCTGACTATGATCCCAAGCAAATTGAATTGCTGGTTAAACTGTCAAAAGACATTCTGGCCCGAAACCCGGATATCGGCCCAACACAAGTGATTGGCCATTCCGATATCACCCCGAGCCGCAAGAATGACCCTGGCCCGCGTTTCCCCTGGTACCAGTTATACAAAGAAGGTATAGGCGCCTGGTATGACAACGATACCGTCAACAAATACTGGCAACAATTTAGCCAGTCGCCGCCCAGTCTGGGCCTGGTGCAGGCAGCACTGCGTACTTATGGTTATGGCGTGCTGGAAACCGGGCAGATGGATGCACAAACACTGGATACTCTGTCAGCCTTTCAGATGCACTTTTTACCCTGGCATGTTAGTGGGCAGGCCAGTGATAAAACCGCCGCCACCCTGTTTGCGTTACTGGAGAAGTACTTCCCTGTCAGGCTTGAAAAGCTGATGCAGCGTTATGCTAAAGAGCAACTGCCGGATGTTGCGCCTGTAACGCTACCGCCATTGGGGCAGATTGATGAAGTCTTTCCGCAGCACAACCCCAGCGAGCGGCAGTATGTTAACGACAGGCGTATTTTTAAGGCATATGCCGGACAGGGCGAGATTATTATTGATAGCCACAATGCGCAAAGCGCCGACATTATGATTAATGGCCAGAAGCTGAATATTCAGCAGCCATTTAAGGCTAACCAGCAGTACCGTTATTCCCTGGCTAAACGCACTAAAAATGGCACCAACGTGCTGCAGGTGGCTAATGTTAGGCCATTAGGTGCTGAGATCCGGGTCACTATTCCTTATCCAACCCTCACTGAGGCTAAAACCAGCTCCTATAACTTTAAAGCCGTGGATAAACTGATTGGCGATGACATTGCCCAGGGCTTTCCCGGCGCGGTATTAATGGTGGTGAAAGACGGCAGAATCATTAAGCAGACCGCCTATGGCAATCAGCGGGTCTATGCTGATGACGGCAGCCTGCTGCCCAGCCCCCAGCCGATGCAGGTTGACACCCTGTTTGATATGGCGTCAAACACCAAAATGTATGCCACTAACTATGCATTGATGAAGCTTGCCAGCCAGGGCAAGCTGGATTTCAGTCAGCCTATCAGCCGCTATATTCCTGAGTACCGCGGCGCCGGACGTGAAGCCCGTACGGTAAAAGATCTGCTAACCCATACCGCCGGCTATGCCAGCTCGATACATTTTTATGAGCCTGATAACGCGCTGGGCGAACGCTTCTTTTCACAAAACAAGGCCAAAACCGAGCGTTTGCTATTAACTCAGGTGCCCTTTGAAACCGGCCGTCATTTGCGCAGCTTGTATAGCGACACTGACTATATGCTGCTGGGCATATTGGTTGAACGCCTCACCGGCATGCAACTGGACAGCTATGTGGAAAACCAGATTTACCAGCCGCTGGGCCTGCATCACACCATGTTTAACCCGCTACATAAAGGCTTTGTAAAGGGCCAGTTTGCCGCCACAGAAATTCAGGGCAATAGCCGCGGTGGGCGGGTCGATTTTGACAATATCCGTACTTATACCCTGCAGGGGGAAGTGCATGATGAAAAGGCCTTTTATTCCATGGGCGGGGTATCCGGGCATGCCGGGCTGTTTTCCCGCGCCGAGGATATGGCGGTGCTGACTCAGATTCTGCTCAATCGCGGCGGCTACGGCCAACAGCAGATATTCAGTGCAACCGTGCTGGATCAGTTTGCCAAAGCATCAGACAAAGATATCACTCAGGGGCTGGGCTGGCGCCGCGCAGGGAACGGTGAGCGGGCCTGGCACTTTGGCCCTTATGCCAGTCCACAGGCCATTGGCCATACCGGCTGGACGGGTACGGTTACGGTGGTTGACCCGGCTTATGACCTTGCCATTATTCTGCTTACTAACCGCAAACACAGCCCGGTGACAGATAACGAGCAGGGATACGGCTTTGCCGGTGACGAATATGAAACGGGGCGATATGGTAGTGTGGTATCGCTGGTTTACGAAGCCATTCTGGCTAAACCCTGAATCTGCGGCTTATACGCACAGAATGGGTGACCAGAATAAAAAAAAGGTTATGCTAGGACGTTATACCTTTGTAAAGAAATTGAATGGCCTATGGGCATCAAACCTGGCGCTAGGGAGAGATTTTGACCTGTTTACTGAAGATGCAAGCCATGCGTGAGCATATGTCTTCCAGTGAGAAGAAACTGGCGGATTTTATTTTGGATAATACCCATCTGCTGCGGGATTATTCGTCGCAGCAGTTGGCCAATGCAGTGGGGGTCAGCCAGTCCAGTGTGGTGAAATTCAGCCAGAAAATGGGCTATCGCGGTTACCCTGATCTGAAACTGGCGGTCAATGAAAGCCTGGCCAGGGGGCTGGGCCTGCAAAACCAGATGGGCCAGGCTGTCAGCGCCGATGAGCAGGAGTCCATTACCGACATTATTCGCCAGGAAGCCCTGAAAACCATTGATTATCTGGCCGAAGTGGAGGCTTCCGACAGTTTTGTGCAGGCAGTGACCGTACTGGCCCATGCCGCTTGTGTGCAGGTGCAGGGTAGTGGTGAAGGCTGCTATCCCGCTACCCGCTTGGCGCAGGGGTTGTGTGAGGTACAAAAACAGGTTCAGCATGTTAATGATCAGCGCCTGGCCTTGCTGCTGGCCGATCAGGCGGTGGACAACAAGGTGCTGGTGGTGATTAGCATCGATGACAGCGACAACCATTTGCAGGAACTGATTCGTCTGAACCGCGCGCATCGCAGCAAAATTATCGGTATTTGCAAATACGGCGACACCCGCCTGCCCAGCCTGTGTGATATCACTCTGCAGATGCTGGTGGATTGTCAGCATCCGGATGTGGTACTACCGCCGCAGGCGATTAACTTGTCTTATCTGGTGGATTTACTGGTACTGGCGCTGCAAAAAGCCGCTAAAAAAGGTTAGCTGATTCGGATATATCACACAGAGACGCTGAGGGCGCAGAGAAGAGCTCGCAGAGTTTTAAGATCTTCAATTCCTCTGTGTTCTCTGTGCCTCTGTGGTTTTTTCTGCTTTTACGCAAATACATTGTCACCACAGAGGCACGAAGAGCACGGAGATTCACAGAGATTTCAGGGCATTATCTCGGTGAACTCCGCGGCTTGGCGTGATACCGGAATCTTCACACAGAGGCGCTGAGGGCGCAGAGTGAAGCACGCAGAGTATTCAATGTCTTCAACTCCTCTGTGTTCTCTGTGCCTCTGTGGTTTTTTCTGCTTTTACGCAAATACATTGTCACCACAGCGGCACGAAGAGCACGGAGATTCACAGAGGTTTCAGGGCATTGTCTTGGCGAACTCCGCGGCTTGGCGAGTAGCTTTAGCTGAAAGCGGAATCTTCACACAGAGACGCTGAGAGCGCTGAGAAAAGCTCGCAGAGTTTTAAAGGGTTTTAGTTACTTTGCGGCTCTGCGAGAATGTATTGTGTGTTCAGGCTTGGTAACCGTTAGGATTTTGCGACTGCCAGCGCCAGGTGTCCTGACACATTTCCTCGATGCCTTTTTCTGCTTTCCAGTTAAGCTCACGTTCTGCCAGACTAGCATCGGCATAACAGGATGCCACGTCACCAGCGCGGCGCGGGGCAATTTTATAGGGCACCGTTTTACCGCTGGCTTGTTCAAAGGCTTTTACCATATCCAGTACGCTATAGCCCTGACCGGTCCCCAGATTATATACCTTAAGTCCCGCTCCAGGCAGTTTATCCAGCGCTTTTAAGTGGCCCGCCGCCAGATCCTGCACATGAATATAATCGCGCACGCCGGTACCGTCCGGCGTCGGATAGTCATCGCCGAATACGGCCAGTTGTTCACGACGTCCGGTCGCCACCTGGGCAACAAAGGGCATCAGGTTATTGGGAATACCATTAGGGTCTTCACCAATTTGCCCTGAGGGGTGGGCACCGACCGGGTTAAAGTAACGCAGCAGAGTGATATTCCAGCTTGGGTCGGCTTTGTGCAGATTCTGCAGGATCAGTTCCACCATCAGTTTGGATTGGCCATAAGGGTTGGTCGGACGGCCGGTTGGCATGGATTCCAGCAATGGCAGGCTGACCGGGTCGCCGTACACAGTGGCAGAAGAGCTAAACACCAGGTTTTTTACGCCATTGGCCTGCATGGCCTCACATAAGGTCAAAGTGCCATAAACATTGTTCTGATAGTAACGCAGGGGCTGTTCAACCGACTCGCCCACGGCCTTGAGACCAGCAAAATGCACAACCGCGTCAATCTGCTGCTGTGCGAACAAGGTGTTCAGCAGGTCGGCGTCGCGAATATCACCCTCGACAAAGCTAAGGGGTTTGCCACACAGTTCTTGTACCCGCTGCAGGGACGCTTTTGAGGCATTACTCAGATTATCCAGCACGGTGACCTGATGATTTGCTTCAAGAAGTTGCAGCACCGTATGGCTGCCAATATAGCCGGCGCCGCCGGTCACCAGAATATGAGACATAAAGACCTTCCTTATTGGTTGCGATCCAAACTGATATATTTCTCGCACAGGCCATATTGTAAAGGCCTGAGCAGTAAGGGATAAGCCAACAATAGCAATGCCACCCAAATAATTGCCGTCCAGTCGTCGGACAAACGTAAAATCAGTACAAAGGGTGGCAGCAATACCAGCAGTTTGACCAGGTTAAGCAGCATCTTCTCGGGGCCGGTAAGCTTGCTACTGGCTTCTCTTAGTTTGTGTAGCCGCTGCTGCAAAGGCAGTTGGGCCAGGGCCGGAATGTGACGAGAAGAAAAATACAATTTCATGGCATAGTTGCTTGTTTGGCAATGGCGGCAAGCTTACCCGAAATTATCCGGTGATGCAGTGTCTGGTGGGGTTTAGGAGCGAGAAAAATAAAAACGCCCGGCGAACCGGGCATTAGGGGCTGGATTTGAACAAAATCTATACTCGAAAGGCAAACAGCCCCTTGATATCTTATCCGTGGCTGGCTTGTGCCTGGCCAACCGGTGTGGCCGGACCGCTTTGTGCGTCAGGCTTGTCTGCCAGTTTTTCCCAGTGACGGGTTTTTAATGCCAGCAGGAAAATCACGATGCCAACCGCAATGCTGAACAGGGTGATTTGCATAAACAGATCCGGCATTTCTGCTGGTTTCTCCGGGTCGAAGTTACCGGCCAACAGGCCTGCTACTACGTTGCCTATGGAGTAAGTCAGTACAAATACACCCATCATCTGGCCAGCCATGCGCTTAGGCGACAACTTGCTGACTGCGCTAAGCGCGACAGGGCTTAAGCACAGCTCACCAACGGTATGCAGGAAGTAGGTGGCAATTAGCCAGAAAGGTGCCACTTTCAGGCCACTGGCGGCCAACTGAGCGGCAAAGAACATAGTGATAAAACCGGTGGCCATAATTACCAGACCTAAGGCGCTCTTAAAGCCATAGGAAGGGTTGATCATACGTTTGCTCAGGTTAATCCACAGCGCCGCGAAGAAGGGCGACATAATCACCAGAAAAATAGAGTTGGCAGACTGGAACCAGGCGGTGGGAATTTCAAAGGTGCCAATCATACGGTCGGTTAAATCGCGGCCAAATAAGTTCAGCGAAGAACCGGCTTGCTCAAAACCGGCCCAGAAGCAAGTAGATGCCACGCAGACCAGGAACAGTGCCAGCAAACGACGGGTTTCATCGCCGCTCAGTTTGCCAAACATAAAAATGGCCAGGTAGTACAGCAGGAACACCGCAGTGATGGCAATAGCTACATACTGAGCCATGCTAACCGGATTGATGCTGATTTGGCCATTCATGGTTAAAACAGTAATCAGGGCCAATGCGATCAGAAAGCCGACGATAATTGTCCAGCTTAACCTTGCGGCACCAGGTGACAGTGGCTCGGTCGGACCATTACCAATATTGGCCAGTTTGGGTAAGGTCATTCGATACTGAATCAGACCCAGGCCCATACCCACTGCTGCGGCACCAAAAGCCCAGTGCCAGCCCATATTGGTTTGCAGGTAACCACAGACAAAATAACCAATAATGGAGCCCATGTTGATACCCATATAGTACAGGGTATAACCGGCATCGCGGCGGTCGTCATTGTCGCTGTAAAGCTGGCCAACCAAGGCACCAATATTGGGTTTCAGCAGACCGGTGCCCAGTACCACCAGAATCAAACCGATAAAGAAGGTGTGGTCTGAAGGGATAGCCAGCACAATATGGCCGGACATAATAATGATACCGCCGTACCACACGGCTTTTTGCCCGCCGATTAAGCGGTCTGCCATCCAGCCGCCGGGCAGGCCCATAAAATACACCGCACCGGTGTACAAACCGTAGATCGCCGTGGCCGAGGCCACCGTGATAGCCAGGCCCTGCTCTTGCAAGCTGGCGGTCATAAATAATACCAGCAGGGCGCGCATGCCGTAATAACTCATACGCTCCCACATTTCGGTGAAAAACAGGGTGGATAAGCCGCCGGGATGGCCAAAAAAGGCCTTATCTAATTGACTGTTATTTGAAGGCGTTGTCATTGACCAAGCCCCCCCTCAATGCGGCGCAGGGCCGGCAAACTCATGTCGGATGGTTTCATTGATCCTTCCTTATTTAGTAATAATTATCAGGAGACAAAGGCTTAGCCGGTTGAGCTGCAATGTGGGTACAAAAAACCAGCAAACACGCCTGTTGCAAGCGCCCGGTTATACAGCCGCAGCCGGGTAAATGCAAGCGATGTAAAGGCATTCGGTGTTACACTTGCTTTGCTGTATTGCTTAATGCTGAACGAGTATTCGCAATACCAAGATTGCAAAAAGAAACATAGAGGCCGTATTTTGTAGCATTTTCTGGCTGGTGCAGTGAGCTAGGCTTTGTTACCATTTTGCGCGGAATACTGGAAGCTTGGTTGTCGCCTGTGAACAACATGGTAGAGCGGGCAAAGCGCTTCCTGAGGATAGTATTCTTAAACAAGGTAATAGGTAAGGGATTATCTGTCAGATTACAGGTAGAAAATGCGATGAAGCCTAATAATAACGATAAAATTGGTATTTGATGACTGTTTCCCTGAGTAGATCTACCCGTTTCGGCCTTTGCAAGGATTAATAATGTTCGCGTATTTGGAAGTTGTTCCACTTTTTACTGCATTTATTGTCGCCTTTTTTTCTTTGGTGGTGATGACGCCCTTTGCTCGACATTTAGGTCTGGTTGATGCGCCTGATTATAGAAAACGCCATACTGGTTTAGTTCCACTAACAGGCGGTGTTTCAATATTTCTGGCAGTTCTGACCGCAAGTCTGGTTACCGATGTGTGGATGAAAAACTATCCATTGTTCTTTACGGCGTCTGCTTTTGTAGTTCTCTTAGGTATGTTTGATGATCGATTCAATTTGAGTGCCAAGGGTCGATTGGTTTGTCAGTTTGCTGTTGCGTCAATCATGGCTTGGAGCGCCCAAAATTATATCACAGACTTAGGCAATATTTTCGGCTATGGCGACATAGAAATTAGTAGTATAGGTTATTTCTTTACTTTGATTTGTGTGGTTGGGGTTATCAATGCGTTCAATATGATTGACGGCATAGATGGCCTAGCTGGTGGAATGAGTCTGGTGGTCTTGTTTGCCGTGGTGTTCTTAATGCTGATCTCAAATAATGGAGATGCCATCATGGCACCGCTGATAATAGTATCTGCATTAGTACCATTTATGGCTTTTAATCTCAGCATTAAGGGCTTTCGGGGAAATAAGATATTTATGGGAGACTCGGGCAGCATGTTCATTGGGTTGACCATTGTCTGGCTTCTGGTTGAATTTACACAAGGTAGTCAACCTGCAATGCGCCCTATCACCGCTGTTTGGCTTATAGGCTTGCCATTGATGGATATGGCGGCAATTATGTATAGACGCGCAAAGAAAGGGCAGTCTGTGCTTCAACCTGATAGACAGCACTTACACAATATATTTATGCGTGCAGGCTTTTCTCAGACTAAAGCACTTGTTTTCATTATTGCTATAGGTGCAATTTATGCAATGGTTGGCATTGCTGGTGAAGTTTTAAATGTGCCGGAATACATTATGTTCGGTTTGTTTATGTCAATTTTGATATTGTATAGCTACGTGTTACAAAATATCTGGAAAATACTTAGGGTAGTCCGTAAACGTAGTGAATTATAAAATACCAGAGTTATGTATAAGATGAAGTTTTTTTTAACAGTCTTTCTTGCCGCCATATTAGTTGGTTGTGCGTCTGGTCCGCCACAATTGTCTTCTTCTCGTATACCTGTCGAAAAATCACCTCTCCTAGTTTCCAGGGATGTACCGTACTCATACGTAGGGGTATTAAACGATGAGACAGCTACGGAGATTAGACATGATGGTCACACGATTTCGATCGGAAAGTTTTACTTTTCTGCTGCGGGTAATGAATGTCGTCAATTGCGACTCCAATCGACTGTTTCAGTGAATGAGAATATAAATGTTGTCTGTCGGAAAAACAGCTCGAATGATTGGTTTATTACGCGACCTATATTAGCGAATGACGAATTGGTATGGATTTTAGGAAGTAACTGATGAAGCGTTTTTTTACTCTGCTGCTAATGCTTTCCTGCTTTACAGTCCAATTACAGGCGCAGTCGTTAAATTCTCAAGTTGAAAGTACCAATGAGAGTGCAACTGAGTCTGGTTTTATACCGTCAACTACAGTCCCACAGATGCAAACTGGTTCGGTTGTTCAAAGTCAGGGGGTTGATGTTTCTAGATACATGCAAAGTGCAAATAGCAACTCTGTGGCTCCAGCTTATCAGGCATTGTCTGGCGAAACGTTATCTCCCCAGCCCTATGGGGCCAGTTTGTTTACTGGAGGGTATGAAGCGCAGCGTAGTGATGGTATTAACCCCGACTATAAAATTTCTCCGGGCGACAAAGTATCCATTTGGCTTTGGGGTGCGGTTAATTTTGCAGAAGTTTTAACGGTAGATAACCAAGGTAACCTTTTTGTTCCTGAAGTGGGACCCGTACATGTATTAGATTTGCCTGCCGGTAGTTTAAACAAAACGGTAACTGATAAGATAAAGGCGGTCTATGTCAACAATGTCAACGTATACGTTAATTTGCTTAATGCAACACCAGTTAGCGTTTTTGTAACGGGACCCGTCATTAGACCGGGAAAATATGCCGGTTTGGCGTCTGATTCAGTGCTTTCATACTTACAACGAGCTGGTGGTATTGACCCTGTGAGAGGGAGCTATCGTGAAATCTCTTTACTCCGTGACGATAAAGTAATCTTGTCATTTGACCTATACCATTTTCTAAGAGATGGAAAATTGGCAAATGTACCGTTTAAAGACAATGATGTGTTGTTAGTGGGGCAGCAAGGGCCTTCTGTTGTTGTGGATGGTGCCGCGAGATACCCCTTTACGTTTGAGTTGAAAGATAAGTCTAGCATGGGGAGCGAGCTCAGTTATTATGCGCGTCCACTAACAAAGGCAAGTCATGTGGGCATAATTGGGAATAGGGAAGATGGTCCACTCTCTGTTTATTTGCCAATAAGAGATTTTGATAGTTTTTCTATTCAGGATGGTGACAGGGTACTTTTTAATGATGACTTACGCGCTGACGTAATCAGTATCAAAGTGTCTGGAAGTTACCTAGGGCCTTCTTACTATGCTGTGAAACGAGATACTCGTCTGATGGAACTGCTCAGCTATATTCAGGTGGACAAAGAGCAAGCTAACCTTGGCTCGATTTATTTACGTAGGAAAAGTGTCGCTGCTGCACAGAAACGTATGATTGATGAATCGCTGCAGCGCCTCGAACGAAGTGTTTTTACTGCCCCTACATCATCTACCGGAGAAGCTGGAATAAGAGCGGAGGAGGCAAAGTTAGTCGCTAATTTTGTTCAGCGCGCAAGACAAATAAAACCATTGGGAAAAGTAGTTGTTTCTGGTGACGGAAATACTGCCAACATAAGGTTGGAAGAAGGGGATGAAGTTGTCATTCCGCAAAAGAGTGATTTGGTGAATATTGCCGGTGAGGTATTACTGCCCCAAGCCGTTGTTCATAATCCCAGTGCAAGTATAAGTGATTATATCGTTTGGGCTGGCGGCTTCACTGAAAGAGCCGAACCCGATCGAATCGCTGTGGTGCATGCCAACGGGCTCACGACTTTTATGGATATTGGTGAGGGGAGTTGGTATTCAGGAACGCAACTTAAGCAGATAAGTCCTGGAGATGAAATCATTGTATTACCGAAAGTCGATACCAAAGTTCTGCAAGCTGTGAAGGACATCACACAAATAGTTTACCAAATTGCTGTGGCTGCCAATGTCGCCCTTAAGGATTGATCCTGAATATAGGGGGATATGGGAGATCACCATTGGCTAGAAAGACAAAAAGAAACCCCTGGGTCATCTGGAAAGATGTAATTTTTGCATTATTTGCCAGAGAAATACGAGTCGGTTTTAATGATCGCTTGGGAATTGGATGGGCAATTCTCCAGCCTATTATTTTTATTTTTGTCTTGTCTTTTTTCCGCGGACGCCTTGATCAAGGTGAAACCCATACCATTCCAACCTTTGTTTTTATCGCATTTGGTATGGTGCTAATTCAGTGTTTCCTGCAAACCTTTACTGCGGGTGTGAAGGCGATAAAAAAGAACAAAGCACTTTTCGCATTTAGACAAGTTCAGCCAATTAGTGTTGTACTAGCTAGTGGATTGTTTGAATTGTTGATAAAGATCTTTGTCAGTCTAGGAATGGGGCTGATGATGTATTTTCTTAACCTTGATTTTCAGCTTTCAGATCCTCTTAGCTTCATTTTTTATTTCTTGATACTGTGGCTATTTTCACTCAGCTTAGGCTTTTTAGTGGGCATTGCTGTTTTATACATTCCTGAAATTGATAAGATACAAAGTCTTATGACCAGGCCTCTGTTTTTTATCTCGGGAGTGTTTTTCTCCCTGCAGGATTTCCCTAGTGATTATTGGTGGCTATTAGATTGGAACCCAATTCTACATGCCATTGAGTTAAGCCGTTTTGCTGCTTATCCATCTTATGGTCTGGTCGGAGTGAGTAATTCTTACTTAGCGATATGTGTACTTATATCGACTTTTCTTTCTTTGTCTGTTTATCAGGCGTGTTGGAAGAAGGCGATTTCACGGTGATAAAACTACAGGGTGTAACTAAATTTTATCAAACTGAACTCGGAAAGAAGTATATTTTTAAAGATTTATCTTTTGAAATACCTACAGATCATAATATTGCCATTCTCGGATCAAATGGAGCTGGTAAGTCTACTTTATTTAGGTTGTTAGCAGGTAGCGAGTATCCTAATAAAGGCAAAGTTGTTACGCACTTAGAGCTGTCTTGGCCAGTTGCGCTTGCGACAGGAATTCATGCCGAAATGACGGGCAGAGAAAATACCAGATTTATCGGAAGGATTAATGGTGTTAATGACCTGTTGGAATATGAAGATAAGGTTAAAGCATTTGCCGAGTTAGGCAAAAACTATGAGTTACCGGTCAAGACCTATTCCAGCGGAATGCGTTCAAGGCTGGCTTTTGCCTGTTCAATTGCAATAGATTTCGATGTATATCTGATTGATGAGGTTACATCTGTTGGAGATGCCGGGTTCAAGCGTAAGGCAAAACAAGCGTTGTTGGAAAAAAGTCGGGACGCCAGCGTGATAATGGTTAGTCATGATATGCGTGATATCCGTCAGTTTTGTGACAGTGCCATAGTATTGCATGCTGGAGAACTCACTTTTTATAACGATTTAGACGAAGGAATTCGTCATTATCAGGCTTTATAGAACATGACTCGTGAATCTCAGCAATTATTAGAAAAGCGTTTGGAAGTGTTCAGAAAAGAACATTTACAAGAAGGCGATTGGAGACGCCCGGTCAGATTGGTCTCGGCCGCAGATAAGTTGGTAGATAGCGATCCTGCGTTAGCATTGAGAATCTACCAACGAGCCAGGGTTTTACAGCCAAATTCACCTGTTATTAAACAGAAAATTAAGACAACTGGTCAAATACTTAAACAAATTGAACCTGACGTAATGCGCAGCTCTTCAAGTGAGTCAAATAGGCTCACTGACAAATCGGATGTGCCACAAATTGAAACAGGCGATTTGGTAATCACTGCTCTTCAGGCCTGGAACATGAAAGAGCTGTTATTGCGACCGCTTGTCTTGCTTGTGATACTGCCATTTCTAGCCTTTGCCATTTACCTTAGTCTGCTAGCCAGCGACAGGTTTGAAAGTCAAAGCCAGATTATTGTTCAACAACCTAATGGCGCAAGTACGCTAGATCCTTCAATGGCACTGTTGTCTGGTCTGACAGGTAAAAGTGCCAGTCCAGATACTGAATTGGTTGAAGTTTTTATGCAATCAAGTGACTTACTGGCATATCTGGAGGAAACCATTGGGTTTTCGGAGCACTTCAGTAACAGTAATGCTGACGTATTCAGTCGATTAGCATCAAATGCCAGTTTCGAAGATCGCTTGGCGTATTATCAAACACGCGTGAAAGTTGAAGTGGATGACGCTTCCAAAGTGATTAAGCTGAAAACTCAGGCATATACACCAGAATATGCGCGCCTGTTAAATGAAACCATCGTCAGCCGAGCAGAGTGGTATATCAATAAAATTGGTAATCAACTGGCTGAAGCTCAATTGACTTTTGTGAAGCGTGAACATGAACAAGTAGAAAGCAGACTGCAAAAGGCGAAACAGGATCTGTTGTCGTTTCAGCGTCGGTACAATTTGTTGGATCCTGTTGCTGAGGGAATGGCTCTGCAACAAATAACCTATGCGCTTGAAGGGCAGATTGCCGCTAAAGAAGCCGAGCTGCGGGCTCTTAAAGGTAGTATGAGTGATACAGCCTCCCCGGTTATACAAGCCCGGGAGCAACTAAAGAGTCTCAAGCAGCAATTGCTTGAAGAACGTACCCGCTTGACAAAAGATCGAACCCCTACATCTGGCAGTGAAGTCATTGGGGTGAATGAGGTACAAGCAAGGTTTGCAGGGTTAAAGACCGAGCTTGAATTTGCCCTTGAAGCATTGTCCGCATCGTTGGTTTCGCTGGAAAAATCACGGATAGAAGCATACAGGCAGTTAAAGTACCTTGTCGTAGTAGAAACATCGACCTTGCCGGAGGATGCAAGATACCCTCGTACTTTTTATAGCTTGGCACTGTTTTTAGCTGTTTCGCTGATGATGTTTGGTATCGGGCGAATTATTCTGGCAACGGTTGACGAGCTGCGCTGAGTGTTCTGTTCTAAATCCTGAATTGAACTAATAACTAAGTTTTTGTAGAAGAGGTGCTAATGCGTAAAGGTATTGTATTGGCTGGTGGTTCGGGGACGCGTTTACATCCTCTAACCAGCGTAGTCAGCAAACAACTTATGCCGGTTTATGATAAACCGATGATTTACTACCCCATATCTACACTGATGCTGGCTGGTATTCGGGATATCTTAATCATTACCACGCCCGAAGAGCAGAGTCGGTTTATTGCATTATTAGGTGATGGTAGTCAATGGGGGCTCAATTTTAGCTATGTTGTGCAGCCCTCTCCAGATGGACTGGCGCAAGCATTTATTCTTGGCGAGGAATTTATTGCAAACGATGCTTGTACGCTGATTCTGGGGGACAATATTTATTATGGTCATGACCTGCAAGTTTCTTTGCTGAATGCTGCCAAACGCGAAGTGGGTGCCACGGTGTTCGGATATCATGTCAACGATCCACAGCGCTATGGGGTGGTTGACTTTGATGAGAACTGGAATGCCTTATCCATTGAAGAGAAGCCCGCTCAACCCAAATCAAGTTATGCAGTAACCGGCCTGTATTTTTATGACAGCGATGTTGTTGAGATGGCAAAACAAGTTAAGCCATCCAAAAGAAATGAACTGGAAATCACAGACCTGAATTCTTTGTATCTGCAGGCTGGTAAGCTGAGTGTTGAATTACTTGGCAGGGGTTCGGCCTGGCTCGATACCGGCACGTTAGACAGTCTTTTGGATGCGGCAAATTTTATTGCTGCAATTGAAAAACGTCAGGGGCTTAAAATAAGTTGCCCCGAGGAGATAGCATTCAGAAAAGGCTATATCAATGCTGAGCAGTTACAAGCCTTGGCCAGTCCCCTGATTAAAAGTGGCTATGGAATGTACTTAATGAAAATATTGCACGACAAGGTTAAGTAGGCGCGTAATGCAAGTTATTGAAACAACTATCCCCGATGTGAAAATCCTTGAGCCACGCCTATTTGGTGATGAGAGAGGCTTTTTTATGGAGACCTTTCGTGATGATTGGTTTCGTCAACATTGCGCTCATGTTCAGTTTGTGCAGGATAATCATAGTCGCTCATCCAGAGGGATATTGAGAGGTCTTCATTACCAGACTCAGCAAACACAAGGGAAATTAGTGCGCGTTGTATCAGGCGAGGTGTACGATGTTGCCGTTGATGTTAGGGCAAGCTCACCTACGTTTGGCCAGTGGGTTGGCGTTTACCTAAGCGAGCAGAACAAGCGTCAATTATGGGTCCCGGCCGGTTTCGCACATGGGTTCTACGTAACCAGTCAATATGCAGAATTTGTGTACAAGTGCACAGATTATTATCATCCTGAGTCTGAAGTTAGCATCAGGTATGATGATCCCTCGTTGCAGATCGATTGGCCTCTTCTGGACGGTATCGACGTCTCGCTGTCAGCTAAGGATAGGGCCGGAGTTTTGTTCGTTGATGCACCACGCCTTTAAGTGTTGAGATAAGAGCATGTACATAGTTATTGGTAAGGAAGGGCAATTAGCGCAAGAGCTAGGCGCGCTTTTGGGTGAGCAGGCCGTCTGCCTGGGCAGACAAGAGATTGATCTGGGCAGCATGGAAAGCATTGAAGCGACCTTGGCACAAATTCCCGTTACAGCAATTATCAATGCATCTGCTTACACTGCTGTCGATCGGGCTGAAACAGAAGCGGAATTAGCTCACCTGATTAACTGTACCGCTGTCGGTAATTTGGCGACTTATGCTAACAAACACGGGGTGCATCTGGTTCATGTTTCTACTGACTATGTATTCTCCGGTCAGAATGGCAGGCCATACCTGCCCACAGATGAATTGTCGCCTCTCGGTGTATATGGGGCAACTAAAGCTGCTGGCGAACGCAAATTAACAGAAGTGTTGCCTGAGCGTAGCTGCATATTACGAACTAGTTGGGTTTATTCAAAGTTCGGCAACAATTTTGTTAAAACCATGCTGCGATTAATGCAAGAGCGTGAATACCTGTCGGTTGTTGACGATCAAATCGGTTCACCCACCGAAGCATCAGGGCTGGCGAAGGCTTGCATAGAAGCTGCACAGAAGAAAATAGTAGGGGTTTATCATTATACCGATGAAGGGGTAGCCAGTTGGTATGATTTTGCCAACGCTATCCAGGAAATCGCTCTCGAATACGGACTTTTGTCCAGACGTATACCTATCTCCCCCATTCCTACCGCTGCCTTCCCAACGCCGGCAAAGCGCCCTAGCTATAGTGTATTGGACAAGCAATCCTTACGTGCCGCTTTTTCCGAACTCACTGGCCGCCATTGGCGTGAACCGCTAAGAGAACTGCTTGGCGCGTTAGCTGACAAGCCACAATGAATTGACGGCCTTTGGCATTGGCAAAGGCCTAACAAGGTAAAGTAAATGACAAGACGAATGTTAGTAACAGGGGGAGCCGGTTTTATTGGTGCCAACTTTGTGCATTATTGGCTGGCCAAACACCCACAGGACAGCGTTGTGGTGTTAGATGCATTAACCTACGCAGGTAATGAACTGAATCTGGCCATGGTCAGTAAAAAGCCTGAATTTAAGTTTGTGAGAGGCGATATCTGTGACACCGCTTTGGTTGAGCGGTTGTTAAGGGAAGAGGCGATTAACACCGTAGTACATTTCGCTGCGGAGTCCCATGTGGACAGGTCTATTAGTGGACCAGATGCGTTTATTGAAACCAATATCATTGGTACTTACAGTTTGCTCAAGGCCTCGAAAAAAGTATGGATTGATGAGCCCAAGGCAGCTGGTCAAGAGGTATTGGCGCACCGCTTTCATCATGTCAGCACCGATGAAGTATACGGCAGTCTGGGACCGGAAGATCCAGCCTTTACCGAATCTACCGCTTACGCCCCTAATTCGCCTTATTCAGCCAGCAAGGCGGCCAGTGATCATTTAGTTCGAGCTTATCACCATACCTATGGTTTGGAAGTCACAACCAGCAATTGTTCCAATAACTATGGGCCGTTCCATTTCCCTGAAAAGCTGATTCCATTGATCATTACCAATATTTTGCATGATCAGCCACTACCAGTTTATGGCGATGGCAAGCAAATTCGGGACTGGCTATACGTTGAAGATCATGCCAGGGGAATCGAACTGGTTCTGGAAAAAGGACAAATAGGTGAGAACTACAATATTGGCGGCCATAATGAATGGGCCAATATTGATATTGTAAAATTGTTATGTGAGTTGACGAACAAAGCCTTTAACGAGCGCCCCGAATTAACACAAAAATTTCCGCAGGCGACTTTGGCACAACAAGGTAAAGCCGAAGAGCTGATTCAGTTTGTTTGTGACCGGCCAGGTCACGACAGAAGGTACGCCATTGACGCATCGAAAACTACCTCTGAATTGGGCTATAAGCCAGCGGAGACTTTTGCCTCGGGGATTTTTAAGACACTGAACTGGTATCTTGACAATGAGGAATGGTGGGCACCCCTGCGAGCGGGTTAGAGAGTTAGAATCGACCTATACACTAGAGGTATAGGTCGAGTGCCTGATTACCGATATTGGCCAGTTAAGGTGGCTCGTCCCAGAATGTAGTTACTGTACTGGGCTTCGAACTCGGCGCGGTTTAAACCGTAGGTACCAAGGTCAGATGTTGCCAACGTCGGCATGTTCTTGTCCAGTGCATACACCGTAATACTGTACGAGTGGTTATTCGGAGGACAAGGGCCATAGTATTTATCTGGGTTTTCAACCATGCCGGTGTTCGCAAAACTCATACCTGCCGTCAACTCTAACGTTCCAGCTGGCACGTTCATCACATTCCAGTGTTGGCAAGCCTGAGAACCAATGCCGCAGGGCGATATTTCATCATCCATTACCAGAGCAAAACCCGCCGTACCGAAAGGAGCATTGTTCCAGGATAAATGAGGTGATATGTTGCTGCCGCCCATTTCAGGGCATGCTTGTGCTTTAGGGATCAGGTCGCCATTTTCAAAGTTGTCGGATTGGATGGTGAACTTGGCTTTGGCGTTGGATTTGGATGACAGATTAGTCAAATATCCTTTGGGATCAGAAAGCAGGCTAACCAGTCTGATGTTTGCTGAACTCGAAACGCTTAAACGCCATTTTCCCGTTCCGTCTCCCAGTCCTTGGTTTAGACCTTTCGCTCCGTTCCCTTTTTCCAGGTCCTGGGCACTGAGTTCCAAGGTGTGCCCGGCATTAATGGCCACCGAGATGGGCCCCTTTGTCGTGCCTGCATCGTCTATCGCCGTAATGTCTACGGTAACATCCGTGCTTTCGATGTTACTCAAGCGAAGCAGACTCACTTGGTTTGTGTTTGATGCGGGATTGAACATGGGTACTTCAAACACCGAACCTTCATGAGTAACAATATCGTGAATACTCGTAAGGAAACCATCAGCTGTGCGCATGTAGCCATACAGCGCAATATTGAGGTCACTCTTGGCTACCAACCTCCAATCGCCAGTGCCTTCGCCAATACCTGCCGATAAGCCCTTCTGAGCGTTACCATTTTGCAGATCATTAGAGTTGAGGCTGATGGTTTCTTTCGCGGCAATACTGAATGTCACTGATTCACTGGTATTGCCTGTTTCATCGATTCCCAGCAGAGTAACAGTGCCTGCCTTGTTGGATTCGTTTACGATTCGAATAAATCCCTGTCTGACTTCCTGGGATGCATTTGGAAAATACCAAATGGCTTTCTCTGCAGCATTAATAGGAAGTGAAGAAGATCCGAGTGCCATACCAAGGCCGAGACATATAGCCTTATACTTCATGTAGTTACGACTCCATTTGATTGAATTCTCTGGTAGGCTATGGGAATTCCCGACCACTGTCTAACCATAAGCTGCAGTGATTACCTATTGAATTGTAAGTAAATTTGAATGTTTCCAGATGTCTGGTGTCAATCACTGCTGGTAAGTAAACACCTACATATCCTTGTTGCCTGTTTCGGTGTGCATAAACCTGCTCGATCGGGCTAGGTGCAATTAAGTGGCGGGAAGTATTGCAAAGTATCTTCAGGCAAAATGGGCTACAGGAAGCGGCTGCGTTAGCTAAGTGTAAATCCGAAATTTTATAGACAGGCCCATTAACGGGCCTGTCGTGCATGTTACTGTTTGACAATAAACTTCTGCGTGACTTTTCGACCTTCAGCTTGATCGAGATTTTCTGCCAGGTATTGCTGGTCTATCTTAAGTGATACTGTTTGACCATTGATCGACACAGTGGCTTCGACAGGAAATGTCATAGACAGGCTGGTCAGAATCTGTTTTTCGGTCCCTTCTTCTACGGCCGTTGAGGCTTTCAGTTCGGGGGCGTCGGTGCAACGGATAGATTTTAGCTCAGAGCCCTGATGCTGTCGATTCAACTCCGTTTGGACGTCCGCGGGAACAAATTGTGCCGGTGTCTCGCCACGACCCAACAGGTGAACAATCTCCAAAACCTCGTCGGCACAGTCGAAGCCACTGATATCTGGCTGTTGGGCCACTATCGGCAGCGCTACGATTGCCATGGGTAATGCTAACAGTTTTTTTGCATTAAATTTCATACTACTCTCCATACAGGCAACATCAAGTTGGGTTACACAACCTGGAGTGAGCGTAACCCGGTATTTATTAATTGTTCTTGGATAAATCGTCCATTCTGGCCCGTTGTAGCTCGTCAGTAAGAGCTTCGGCTTCGTGTGGCGTGCTCAGTACGTAAGGGATGACCATAATCATAAGTTCGGTACGTTTACGTTCTTCGTTATCATTGCGAAACAGTTTGCCCAGTAATGGCAACTTGCCAAGCATAGGCACCCCAGTATCAGTAACCGTTGAGGTTGAGCGAATCAGCCCACCGAGTAACACTGAGCCACCGTCGCGCAGCGAAACCGTTGTTTGAATACGTCTCTTAGATACCGTAGGCGAATCTATCTCGCTGGTGGCATTGCCCAAGGCTTCGCTAAGCTCCTGACTAATTTCAATATCCACATAGCCTGAGGCATGAACAGTAGGTTTTACTTCCATTAGAATACCAGTGTCGCGGTACGATATATTTTGAATTACTGGCGCATCGCTATTGGTAGTCGATTGGCTGTTGGAGGTAAGCACCGGAATTTCATCGCCCACCTCTATGGTGGCTTCCCCACCACTCTTAACCATAATACGGGGCCTGGCTCGAATGGTTGTATTCTGGTTCTTATAAAATGCACTTAGCACGGCTCTGGTTATGCCAGCACTATTAAGGGTAAGGTTTAAACCTGTTTCGTTAATGTCTATCAGGGTATTGGGGTTTCCGCTAGCCGATGCGTTGGCTGCTTTTCTGATCCAATCAATACCGCTGTTTTCCGTATCATCCAGTGCCACTTCTGCCAGTATAATTTCCACCATCACCGAAGGGGCTGGTTTATCCAGGCTCTTAATTATCGGTAATGTCTTTAGCCAGTCCTTGCCACTGCCGCTAAACAATATGGTGTTTAGGTGTTCGTCTACTGCGTACTGTCCGCGGGCCTGTTCGTTTGACGTTCGAGTGACCCTGGTATTGTTGGCACCTTGGGAAGTTGTTGACGTGCTGCTTTGTTCATCCTTGACCGGAGCACTGTAATTGGCCACGCCTAAACCGTTTAGCACCTTAACAATATGCTCGGCCTGGGTACTTTGCACCTGATAGCTGAAAAGCCCGTTCTCAACCACATTATACTGCTCAGTTTCCAGCGTTTTTGCCCATTCCAGTATATGTGTCAAGGTAGCAGAGTTGCGCGCAAATATGACAAGTTGTCCTGTCGAGTCCAGTGGCAGCAGGCGAATGGCTGTATTGCCTTCGCCAATTCGTACGGCATATCCCTGAGCAGACAATACTTTTTCCAGATTTTTAGCTAAATCGCTTGGACTCGAAATGTCTGGTCGCACAACCCGGCTGTACATTCCATCCATGCTGGGGCGATCTAACAACTGTACCGCTGCCAGAGCCTGCTCAACTGTGCGTCGATTTCCTTGCAGTATCAGAGCATTACGGATTGGATCTTCTTTGATATCCAATTCTGCCTGGGAAAACATTTGTGTTATCCAGCTTCTGACCATTGGCGTGGTTGTTGCGATAAGGGGATGTACGTAGAAGACCGGCCTGGTAGTGGCCGGGACTTCCGGTAAGGCGCGACCACTGACCAGCAGGGGTGTTTCTGTTGCACTGGCATTGGCGGAAAAATCAAATACCAGCGCACTTTCCTTCATATAGGTAAATATGCCGTAAGATCTCAGGGTTGCAATGGCAAGCCGGTACAGTTCTTTCTGACTGATACTGGAAGTAATGCGCATGGTTACCAGGTCTGGTGCGTTTTTTACGCTTGGCTCAATAACAAAGTTAAGGCCCAGTTGGTTGGCAAAAACTTCATTAATAAAGCTTCCCACTGGCATATTGTTAAAGGCCAGTCGGCTGATCTGTTGGTCACTAAGGCCTGGAACAACCGCTTCCTGGGCTTGTTCCTGAGCCTCATCGACATTCAACCTGGGCGCCGCCTTAACACTCATTCCCTTGCTGGCAGATTCAGAGGATTGACTCAGAGTTGAGCTGGGATCCTGCGGTAACGCTTTGGGCTCACGCATCGGCTTCGTGAATATCTCATTGTCCTGCTCAGCAACTTGGTATGCAGGCCCTTTGAAGCTACTGCAACTGGCCAGGCTGCTGCACACTGCGGCAATTAGAAATGCATGGTAAATGCGCGATAGGTTATAGCTGTTCTTAAACATAAAGTGATGCACTTCCGCTAACTATTGTTGCTTTCTACGTTCGCCTCTGTTGGAACGCCGAATAAGAATTGAGTATAAAACTGGTCTGACGCAGTATTGTGCCAGACAACAAAGTCTTTGCCTATTTCGTGTAAAACCCAGTCTGCAAGCCAGCTTTCACCCAATTGCAAGCTTTGCGGGTTAGAACTGTCGGGAGCTTGTATTAGTATGGAACTGGGGTTGTCTGTTACCAGCGCTATCAGCAGGCTATCTTCGATAGTAACGGCTTGAAGTGGATGTTCTTCCTGTTGAGCGGGTTTCTCAGCTTCAGGGGGGGAAAATTGCGGAATGCTGGATATTGCTTGCTGCCAAGCATAGTCAAGGTAGTGTGGGGCATTGGTGTCCACGGCATGTTGGCCTGGTTGTTTCCATTCCGGTTGCTGAAATCCCTGCAGAGCACCCAGCAGACCTGAACCAAAAAGCACTGCCATTGCGGTAGTTAATAAACGCTTATTCATTGCCTGCCTGCCTGTATAGCAGATCAACCACCAGACTGAGACTGTCTGAGGTTTTAGGGGAATACTGCAAAGAAGCGATTCGTCGGTAACCTGAAGTATTGTCAAACATTGACAAAAGCCTTATATAATCAGGCCCTGGTAACTGTCCGGCAATATCCACCCGTACTGACCAATAGGTTTGTTGTCCGACGGTTAGCGGTTCAGACCCGATCAGACTCAAACGCTTTCGCCCCAGCATCGAACCGATACTGCTTTCTACCTCAGCTAACGCTTTGGCCTCCGCCACGCTGGCAGACGGTGCAACAGGCAAACGGTCATGCAGTTCACTAAGCCGTGCTGCCAGGCGTTGGCTCTGTTCAGGATCCGTTTCACTGCTTGCACTATGTTGCAGCCTGGCCAATAAATTGAGCTGGCCCTGGATCTGTCCTCTCTGCTCAGCGAGACTATCGACCATGCTCTTAATGAGTGACAATGCAATGATAACTGCGACGGCCAGGAGCAACCATTGCAGTCGTGGATTGTTATGCAGCTCCTTAGCCAGCTTTGTGGATAGTTCGTTCTTTGTGCTGGTCATTTTGACTTCGCCTCAATAATCCAGGCACCGCCAGCAGTGAAAGGGCGGATACTCACCCGCTGCATAAAAGGTAAGGTTTCAATTTCACTGACAAGGCTGGCAATATCGAGATTCTCGGCACTAAGTTCGAGCTCCAGAGTGGCATTCTGCCAATTTATCTGTCGTACCTGCCAGGCTCCTTGCTGATTGACTTTATCAGCTACCATTCCCAGGCTCTCGGGCAACTGTCCATATTGCAGTAGCCAGTTTTCAATAAAATCTACCTGCAATTGCTGGCTTTGCAATTGGCTCTGTTTCTGTAACTTATCACCAACCTGGTCAGACAGGGTTTGCGTTTCAGCCTGCAGGCTTTTTTCCTGCAAGGCCAGAGTCAGCATGCCGACACCATACCAAGTCAGTATGCAGAGCAGTAAAGCGCTGAAACACCAGAACCACCCCAGTGGCGTTGTCAGACTGCGGCGTATCTTTGACTCCATTGCCCATGGTTGTTGATCATCTAGTAAAACCGCACCGGAATTGCCTTCGCTGACAATCTCACAACTTATCATGTTTCCTTTAACCCAGTGTTGTGCGTAGTAAAAAGTAGCCCCTTTGACCAGATGTGAGCCGTCTGACAAAGGTGATTGCATGGCTGTTTCAGGAGGGCCATTGAAGGCTGTCGCTGAAAACCACAGGTGCAATCCCTGAGCACTCATGTAGCTAAAGTGATAACCGTTTACAAAGGGGCATTGGGTTTTAATTTGCAATGCCACCCAGGCATCAACTTCGTGGCTTTTGAGCTGTTTTGGTACTTCTTTATATATAAACAAGGTTTTAACGTTACAGTCGCCCTGCCGACGGGAGGGCCATAGCCAGCGTTCCAACCCGGTTATCATCTTATTCAGTTGTGTGTTAAATGTTTCAAAGGGCATGCTGTGCAATCTAAATTCACTTCATTTCCAAAACGTCAGTGGTGTAATATACGCGAATTAGGTCAATAGGTTAATCGCTTCTTAATGGCAACTCAGTTGCCAGCAAAGTGACAAAGACTCAGGAGGCATGCAGGATTTTGGCTGCCCATATCTACATAGATTCCAGTCAACTGGATACTGGCTTGTCTACCCATTTGGTTCAGCAGGGCGTGCTTGGCGACGAACAGGTGACCCTGGTGCAAAATAGTGCCGCGGAACTAAAATGCTCTTTTATTGAGGCTGCATCGCGGCTCGGTATGGGAGGCGAAGATTCACTGTGGGAAGCCATGGCAACGGTTATTCAATGGCCGTTGGTTGCCAGTGTCGCGCTTTGTCCACCCGCCCATCAAATATTGACACAGTGCCAGCGTTTGGGACTGAGCATAGATTGGTGTCTCGATCAGAATGTGTTTGTTAGTCAGCAAGACGACCTGTTGCAGATTTATTGTGTCGACCCGACCGATCGTTTCGCGCTTGGCGTGATTCAGCATGTTGCGGGTGAGGAAGAAATGGCTGTGCATTTGCTGACACCCGCTATGGCTGCCAGCATAGCCGATGATGTTAGTCGTGAACGTGCTGTTTCAGAGCTATTTGGTCGCAACAATACTGATGTGATGGCGCTGGCAGAAGAAGCGCCGGTGATCAATTTAGTCAATAGCATTCTGGAGCGAGCCATTCAAGCTGAAGCCTCTGATATTCATATTGAGGCGGGGGCGCAGTCTATGCTGGTCAGATTCAGGGTCGATGGCCGTATGGTGGAGTTTATGCAACAGCCGATGGGACGCTTTGCTGCCATTGCTTCACGTATCAAACTCATGGCGCAACTGGATATTGCAGAGCGCCGTTTACCTCAGGATGGCCGATTCTCAACCAGAATGGCAAAGAGGGAATTTGATGTCAGGGTGTCGTCTGCGCCAGATGTGCATGGTGAATCCATTGTCATGCGTTTACTCCCTAAGAAAAGAGACGAGCTCACACTCGACAATCTTGGTTTTGAAGCAGACCATCTCGAGTTGATTCGTCAGTGGGGGAGCCTGAGTAATGGTATTGTGTTGGTGACCGGGCCCACCGGCTCGGGTAAATCCACCACGCTGTATGGTTTGCTGGCGGATATTCGTACCGGGCAGGAGAAGATCGTCACCGTTGAAGATCCGGTTGAATATCAGGTTGAGGGTATTACCCAGGTTCAGGCCCGGCCGGATATCGGTTACACTTTTGCCAAAGCACTGAGAACGTTTTTGCGTCAGGACCCCGATGTGATCATGGTGGGGGAGATTCGTGATAAAGAAACGGCTGACATTGCTATTCAATCGTCGCTGACCGGCCACTTGGTCTTGTCTACCTTGCACACCAATGATGCCTGCTCGGTTTTCCCCCGGTTGGCTGATATCGGCGTTGAACCTTACTTAGTGGCTGCCACTATTCAGGGCGTCCAGGCGCAGCGTTTGGTACGCAAACTGTGTGCAAGCTGTGCTGAGCCGACCGAGCCACCGACTTTTCTCGCCACTGAGGCGGCCGGAGGGGATTGGCGCAAACCTGTGGGGTGTAAAGCCTGTCAGGGCCGTGGATACCGTGGGCGAGTTGGTGTTTATGAACTGGTTCCTGTTACCCCTGCTATGCGAGAACTTATTACCCGTGGTGCTCCGGTAAATGATATTCGTGAGTTGGCGCGCCGCTCTGGAAATCGCTCGTTGCTGGAAGATGGGTTACTGAAAGCTTCAAGAGGAATCACCAGCGTTGAAGAAGTTTTACGGGTATGCAGTATGGATGATGCGGATACATGAAGTTTCACTTCCGGGGCATAGACCGAACAACAGGCCAAAGAGTTGAAGGCGATATTGAAGCTGTCAGTCAGGCAGAAGGCGTCAGGCAACTTGCAGAAAAACGTATTGATGCTTTCGAGGTGGAAGCATTTGTGCCGTCCAAAAAGCGTGGCCGTAAGGTCAAAACTGCCGATCTTGTGCTTCCACTGCAGGAACTGGCGACACTGACAGTTTCGGGGGTTGCACTGATTGATGCGGTCAGGGCGCTGGCTCAGAACGATGAACACCCCAATCTGGCTAAAGGATTTATGGCCATTGCCAGTAGAATAGAGGGCGGGGAGAGTTTTTCTGCGGCTATTAAGCAGTCGACACTGCCTTTTCCTGATTATGTAGCACACCTGGTGAGTGCCGGTGAGGTTGGTGGCCAACTGGCCCAGGCCCTTACAAATGCCTCTGAGCAAATGAATTACGATCAGGCTGTGCGTGGCGATATTAAAAGCGCACTGACTTATCCTATGGTGTTAATTGCATCAGGCATCGGGGCTATGCTGATTATTTTCTTTGCTGTTGTACCGAAATTCAGCCATATGCTTGATGCTGGCAAAGAGCTGCCTGCGCTGGCTTTTCTGGTGCTCTCAGCCGGGCGCTATGCGAATGAATCGCCAGGTATTATTTTGGCTGTGATCATAGCCATACTGCTGCTTGGGAGCGGGATCTTTGCCAATGCTGGCGTGCGGCGTAAGATAATGGACTTGCTGGTCGAAACCCCTGTAATTGGCCCCTGGCTGGCTGAGCAGGACGCTGCACGCTGGGCATCATTATGTTCCGCAATGCTGATGGCGAAGGTTAGTTTAATAACGGCGTTACGTCTTTCTGCTGCATCGTGCAACTTTAGCCGCAGGCGCAGACGGGCAGAGGCCATGATCAAAGATGTGGAGGATGGCATCAGTTTCACTGACGCCCTGGAAAGGTCACGTCTGGTTCCAGGCACTTCACTAAACCTGGTATCTGTCGGAGATAAGACCGGACAACTGGCGCAAATGCTAAGGGCCGTTGCACAATTGCATGATAGTTCATGTAAACGGCGTATGAAGCAGGTGCTGACGTTGATGGAACCTGTCGCTATTCTGATTGTCGGTCTGTTAATTGGCGTGATGATTCTTGGCATAGTTTTGGCGATTACGGCCTCAACTGATATTGCAATTTAAATACTGGGAGTACAAATGAAAAACAATAAACAGCGTGGTTTCACCATGATCGAGCTGTTGGTGGTGCTGGTTATTCTTGGATTGCTGGCGGGACTGGTTGGTCCGCAATTTTTTGGCAAGGTTGATAGCTCTAAAGTTCGCACCGCCGAAACCCAGGTAAAAATGCTGAAAATGGCATTGCAGACGTATCGTCTGGATGTGGGGCGTTACCCTGCAAAGCTGGACGATTTACGCAGCGCGCCTGGCGATGCGCAAAACTATTGGGCTGGTCCTTATCTTGACGAAGCTGTCCCCCTGGATCCCTGGGACAAACCCTACCAATATCGATTGGACAGCGGGGCAGAGCAGGGATACTACCTTTATAGTCTTGGCGCTGACGGCGTTGAAGGCGGAGATGGCATAAATGCCGAGATTGGCTATTTCCCGGTTAACTAAGCAAGGTTTCACTATGGTGGAACTGCTGGTTACCCTGGTGTTGCTGGGGTTAATATCAGCCGTTGCCGCGCCTGGGCTGGAAGCCTGGATGGCGTCCCGCCAGGCAGCCACCGAACGCGCAGAGCTGGCTTCCCGGCTGTTGTTGTTGCCAATACAGGCCAGCCAGCAAAGGCAGAGCTTATCAATTCACAGCGCTAAGGATCTGGCCATGCCTGACGTCGAATTGCAAATTGAACAGCCGGTATCCGTGCTGGCTAACGGCTATTGCCTGGGCGGCCGCGTTGCCATAGTACAAGGGCCACGTCGTTTTCAGTTTGATGTGCTACCACCATTTTGTGAGTTAAGAGCACGAAGCGTTGAATAGCAAAGGCTTTTCTTTACTTGAAGCACTGGTTGCGCTGGTGGTGTTGTCGCTGGTTTTTAGTGCTGTGTGGGGGTGGTTCGGTTCAGCGGCCACCGCGACCTCTCGTATCCAGCACGCATTGGCGTTACCCGGGGTGTTTCAGCAATTTACCCATTACCTTGAACTTGAGGATATGCAGGCTTCCCGGGCAGGAATATATCAGATAGGGGACTATGTGGTGGATTGGCAGGCTATTCCTTTGCGTCAGTCTAACCAGGAAAGGTACCGGCGTCAGCCCGCCTGGATTGTGACGCTGTTTGAAATTCAGGCCGAGGTAAAATACCAAGACCAAAGCCTTTCCAGAATGAGCACTAGAATCGTTAAGCAATGGCGTGATCCTGCGTATGCCGAATTGCCAGGGCTAAGTCAGTGATGCGCTCCAGGCAGACAACAGAGGGGGCTGATTTGCTTTGTCGCTCGGGACAGGGGTTCACCCTGATTGAGATGCTGGTGGTGCTAGTGATTCTGTCTATGACTACGGCTTTACTGGCACAGGGCCTGCAATCCACCTGGCAGAATTTTCAGCGACTGGGTGCCAAAGACCTGAGTCAGTCCAGTGCCAACCTCCCCGTCGACTGGTTTGAGCAGAGTATCAGGGCGGCATTAATGTATCACCCGCTTAAGGCCAATGCGGTTGGAACATCACAACGATTTGAGTTTGTCAGCGCCGCTCGCCCCGATGATTCGTTGCACATACCGGCGCCCATGGTCTGGCAACTTGTGCCGGGAGAAAGTGGCTGGTTGTTGCAGTGGCAGGCATTGGGCCAACCAGGTTCAGCGGTAACCGTACAACGTTTTTCTGACAATGCTGTGTTTGATTATCTGCTGGACACGCAATGGCAAAACGATTTTTCATCGCAACAAGCCCGCTTGCCTGACGCTGTGCGCGTCAGAGTCGCTGGCAAAGTTTGGGCACTGGCAGTGCCTGGTCGACCGGTACAGGCTGATATACCGCCGGAGTTGCCCATATTCGGAGAGTATGATTTTGGCGGTTAGTCGGGCCAGGCAAAGTGGCGCAGCCTTACTGGCGGTTCTGGTGGTGTCGGTGGTATTGGTAACACTGTTGGCATCGGCGGCATTGATAATGGATAACCGTTTGCAACTGGCGGAACAGGCTCGGCAACAATTTACCGATGGTGCAGCGGCCTATGCCAAGACCAATGAACTTATCTATTTACTGGCGACGCAGCGACTTACCGTGGCGGGTATCAGCCAGGGCAGCAATCAACAAGGGTTGCAGCGTAATGAGGATGGCCAGTTTATACAGCGTATCAGCGGGGACGAATGGCGGACAGACGGCTTCATCTATGAGGAAGGAAATATCCAGTTCAGTATTCAAAATGAGAATGGTCTGCTGCCAGTGAATTCGGCGTTTCAGTATTGGCTGAAGCGCTGGTTGCAGAATAAAGGTTACAGCAATACTGAACAGGCATTTTTGACCGACAGGCTGGCAGATTACGCCGATGCAGACGACTGGCACCGGGCTGGTGGCGCGGAGCGCCGGGATTATGAGCGTTTGGGTAAACGTTCGCCTGCCAACTTCCTGTTACAGCAATGCGCGGAACTGTATTTGGTTGACCGCTGGCCGCCAGTCATTGAAAAGCATCCTGCCATACTAGGGCACTGCAGTCTCAGACGCTCTCCACAGTTAAATATTAATGCCGTGCCCTTATCCTTATGGCAAGTGCTATGGCCGGCATCCGCAGAGAAAGTCGCTGCTGCCAGGGCCGCGGGTGACTGGGTGGTGCACTATCAGGACGCCTACAAGATAGAGCCGACTTTGTTACTGGAGTCTGAAGATCGTTATTCACCGCTGGGCGGCGACCGATTTGTGCTCAGCGTAAAAGCACCAGGTACTGATTACCGGCTTAGCATTGAACGAGGGACAAAAAATGCCCGGCCTTTTACCCAAAGGGTTATATTTTAGCCGCTTGTATGGGTGTGGCATTTAATCCCCACATATTTTTTTTAATAACCGCAAATTTCAACAAATTGTCACATTTGTACAAATTTTATCGGGTTAAATGGTTGTCTGAAAAACCAGCACATGCCTTGTGGGCCACGGAAAATAAAGCCTGGCGAGATTGTGGGAAGTGGAATTTTACACTATAGTTGCACGGCTTTTTTTGGCATGCTACAACTTAGCTCGTCAACTTGATCGGTAAGTTAGTGTTAATACTGATAAAACTACACTTTAAAAGAGTTGATTACTACAATCTGGTGTTGTAGCTTATTGGGGGTGGTCTGGTGATTGGTCACCATGGACTTGTTGGCGCATCGCCACGACTAGCAAAAAACTATAGTTACTCTTGCAGGAGTTTATACATGTTAAATAAGAAAATTTTAGCAGCATCCATTGCTGCTGCAGTTACAATGAGCGCGAACGCAGCTGTGGATCTGACTAACGGCACTACAGCTCTGAAGTACGGAAGCGAAACAATCGTTAACGGTGGCACTATTGCTTCCGCTGCTGCGTTGAACTTCACCGTGCCTGTAGGTTTGAATCTGCCTACTATCGCTGTTAACTCTGAAATGTTCATCCGTATCGAGTTGGATAATGCCAAGTTTGCTACCAACGCTGTTGAAGCGGGCGACCTGACTATCTCTACTGCTGGTACCAAGGCAATCACCAAAGTTGGTGGTGGTGCTTTAACAGAGTCTTATGTTGTGTTTGGTTACAGCAATACCGATACAACTACAAAGTCAACTGATGTTTTGACTTTTGCATTTGACAACGGTACTGCTACTGGCTTGACTGTAACTGATAAGTCTAAACCTGTTACTGTTACTTACAAACTGTACGAAAACTCAGCTAGCCTGGCGGCTCTGAATGGTGGAGCTGGTGCGGTTAAAGAAACTGCTTTAGCTGCTTACACCTTCACTACTGGTCAAGATATTGCTAAGACCTTTGCTGGTGTTGAAAACACTGCATTGGTTGCCAAGCAATTCAAAGAGTTTAAAGCAACTGCTAACGTTGCTGCCGGTAAAAAAGCTGCTCTGGGTACTGTTGACCTGACAGTTGTAACTGGTGTTTTGGCTGCCGATGACTCTGCTCAGGTTGCAGAAGCTGACGTATTCACTACTCCTACCACTACCGCGTCTATCACTGGTGACTTTGGTTTTGGTAAGACTTGGTGGTTGTCTGCCCTGAACACTTGTGGTACTGCTGCTGCCGCTGGCAACACTTTGACCATTGCTGCTGATAAAGCCTCTGCTACTGCACCTTCTCTGGCATTTACTGCTGGTCAAACTCTGTGTGTGGAAGTTAGTGGTTCTGAAGTTATCCCACGTAACAGCACTGGTTACAAGGTATCTCTGGCATCTAACACCGGCGTTGAAGGTACTATCGGTTCTATCGTTTATGATACAACTGCCGTAACCATCCCTTACCTGACCACTTTCGCGGATTACAACCAGCGTGTTTACATCCTGAATAATGGTTCTGTGCCAGCTCCTTACACTACTACTTTCCAAATGGAAGATGGTGTAACTGCAACTGCAGGTGCGATGGCCACTGGTACTGTTCCAGCTAAGACTATGGTCGCTATCAAAGCGTCTGACCTGGTAACATTTACTGGTAAGACTCGTGGTGCTGCTGTGATTGAGATCGAAGCATCTTCAAGCAACATCAAAGCCACTACTCAGACTGTTAACCTGGGTGACGGTTCTACCGACACTCTGACTCTGTCTGTAACTGGTACCAACTAATTAAATAGTTGATATTAAAAAAGCCCTCTTCTGAGGGCTTTTTTTTGTCTTTTTAACTTGTGTTTTCTTTTAAGTGTGTCGCTTCTTCAGCGTATACTAATAAAAAGTAAAAAGCATGATGGAGTTTAAGAGTGCAGGATAAGATTCAGAAGGCAAGGGAACTGGTTGCTGAAGGTAGGTTTAAGAAAGCTCTTTCCATTGTTAAAAAAATAAACCAAAAATCACAGCTTACCAGCTTTGAGAGTTTAGAGCTTGAAGCAAGATGTTTGTATCAAGAAGGAAATTACCAACTCGCACTACTTAAAACCGAAGCCGCTTTAAAGTTGGCTGACAGTGCTGAAAAGAGATACAGTTGTTTGGAGAATATGGCATCGGTACATCAACAACTGGGTAATAGGCACGCTGCGATAGAGTGTATAAAAGAAGTACTAAATGCAACCCAAGCTTTAGAAAGAGCACAGTTAAGATTCGGTCTGATATCCCTGGCTGCTGAGGTAAAGGATTATAATACCATTGAATGTTACGCCCCTGCATTGAGCAATGTCGAAGAGTATACCACTGATGCGACACTCTATCTTGCTGAAGCGGCGATCAATGATAAAAATATAGATAAAGCGTGCAGTTATTTAGATAAAGTAACAGTAGATATTTGTACACAGATAAGACAGAGCATTAAGCAGCAGCAGATTGTAAATACGCTTAATGGTTACCACCACATCCATGCATTCAAGAAAGAAAGCGATCTTTTGGAGAACTTACGAGATAGATTTCAACATGAAAAGTGGTTTAATGCTGTCGAGATGCGTCTAAGAGATGTAGGGGCCAGAGATAACAGCTCAATCAATGTAGAATACAAAAAAGGCAATATATCTCAGGAAAAATCTGCTATCAAGCCTGGTGTTATTGGCAACGACATTAATATTGTAAATGCTGTAACTAAATTACGCAGTGAGTTAGAGAAAAATGGGGCTTTTTTTCATCGGGACTTGAGATTTGTCGTTGAAGGCAATGACATTTCAGTTCAAATGGCTACAGCCTCTAATATAACTGAAAAATGTATGGGTGTGCCTCTGACCTGCATGCCGTTGGTGGATGATTATCAGTTTAGCCTCGACGACGACGGAAAGTTGATTGTCGAAACAAAAAAGCAGATGCTAAACCCGCAAGCTAAGAAGCTGATGCAGCTATTGGTTAACATGTACAATGCTTGTGATAAGTTGGCGAACTGGCGTGAATATTTTACTCTGTTTTCATTGGCTGGATTTAAGCCACTTTTCGACAAACTGATTAGCGCCAGGTCGGATAGCGCTATTTATTTACAATACTACGCGGATAAGAAAGAACTTATTAGCGGATATGCTGTAATTAAAACTTTCGTTGGGTCCAGAATATTTACTTTGGCTCAACATGAGTTGAGGAAGATTGGAGTTAAGTCAAGCAAGGGCGATGAGGCAGTTTTTATCCCTATTATTGAGTTGTTCAATCATCGAATGGGAGTGTCTGGATTCGTTAAAGATGCTAAAAATTTAGATTTAGTGACATATTCTCAACCTGGAGATGAAGGGCGTGAAATCTTTGTACAGTACAATCTAGATGATCCTTTAATCACCTTACTTGTTTATGGCTTTGTAGATTTATCAGCAAGTTGGGTATATACAGTGCCGATTATTATTCAGACTAGGTCTGGATTGAATATGAGAATTGACAACCTCTGTTCGTCGTCGCCTGTAGAAGATGTACCGAATCATCTCATGGGATTTTCTGCTTATTATCCTCCGAAAGTAATCAGACATGGGAAAAGCGTTTACGTAAGTAAGCTGGTCCTCCCGGGCAAGGAGCATCACTCTTCACTGAGAATGATCATTACTGAAGTACTAAAACAGATAGATATTGAAGGTATTTACACTAATTCAGATACCATGACTGCTGAGTTGAATCATATTGAAACGATGATTCTTGGGTTAAATCGCCAATATTGGCAAGAACTGCAGAATATGGTGAATGAGTATGTATCTAAGTATTCTAACTTTTCGTTAAAAACTGCAGATGTTTTACTGCAACTTTGCGACACTTATATAAAGCATATTGCCCGCTATGAAGCGCAATCCGGACGACTACTTAAGCAATAATGGTCCTTTTGTGAGTAAAAGATTTTGTCTACCTCTATTAGCCTGATTACAGGGATTCCCCGTTCAGGCACTACCTTATGCTGTAAACTGCTTAATCAGCGAGAAGATCTGGTTGCCCTGCATGAGCCTATTAATCCCGCCAGACTGCACCAGAACTTGGGGCGCCCTGGAGCGACTTTTAGAGTAAAGACGCTCATCGCAGAGCTTTGTCAGGCTGTAGAGCAAGGGCTGCCTTTTGAACATGGTGATCGTGGGGGCCTGCAAATAGAGAACCCTGTTGGTCTGGTGGAGCAAGATGGCAAGCGTCAGGTTGTTGCGCAGCGCGGGCAGGTTATATTACCTGCCAGAGCGTCTGGTACGTTTCGGCTGGTAGTGAAACAAAATGCCTTGTTTACGGCGTTACTCTCAGGTTTAACGGCTGAGTACCCTATGACTGCGGTAGTGCGCAATCCTGTCGATGTGCTGTTGTCCTGGATGACAGTGGATCTGCCAGTTAACCGCGGCAGGTTGCCAGCTGGAGAGCGTTTTAGCCCGGCATTGCGTCAGTCCTTGCAACAGGTATCCTCGGTGTTTGAACGTCAGTTGATGATTTACCGCTGGTTTATACAGCAGTTTATGCGCCACGAGTTACCGTTAGTGCGATACGAAGACGTGTTGGCAAGTGGTGGCGCGGTATTAGATCAGACAATGGGCTTACCACCTGTGTCGCGTCCGGCGTTAGCCCCTCAACCCCGCCAGTTCAGTCCGCAAGTGTTGCAGATGTTGGCTGCCCATCGTCAGTCTGTTGTTCGGCTAGCGGAGCTGGGATTATACAGTGAAGCCGATATTGTTCAGGCGCTTGACAACGTGCTTAACCCGACAATTTGATTTCATCCTGAATGACCATGGAATGCTATGAGTAATAAGGCGCAGGCTGACAAGCGTTTTTATCTTTGTACCGGCTTTCACCGTAGCGGTACCTCAATGATTGCCCAGTGTCTAGCCAAAGGCGGCATGCATATGGGCAATGAACTGATGGGGGCCAGTTTCAGTAACCCTTTAGGCCATGTAGAGGATATGCCAGTCGTTCGCCTGCATGACCGCCTGTTTTATATCAACGGCACTAACTGGCAATACTGTGATGATGGCCCGTTAATTAAGCCCAACTGGTTACAGAATTACCTTGCTCGCTATATACAATCCAGACAGGCAGAAACTGGTCTGCGTGGGGTAAAAGATCCAAGAGCGTTGTTTTTTCTTAAGGACTGGCAGGTAGCAGGGCAACAGAATATCCGCTACGTATTGATTTATCGCCACTGGTCCGGCGCTGTCCAATCGCTGTTAAACCGCGCCGGACGTCACTTACTGAACGGGACAGCACCCATTCAGTCTAATAAACTGAATTATCGTTTTTGGCACGAGCCTCAGTTGGCGTTTAACATGTGGTTGGCAGGAAACCGGCGCATGCTGGATTTTTATCTGGCGCACCAGGATAAATGCTTACTAATAAGCCAGGAAGGGTTTGCTACCGGGCAGTTCGAAGCACCGCCCCTCGCAGATAAGTTACAGTTACCTGTCGCTTGTCTGACACCAACAGCCTTTAACTCCCAGCTGATGTCGGCGCATCAGGAGCAAACGCTGGCTGGCATGTATGATACTGCGCTTAAACATCAACTGGACTCGCTATGGCTGGCTTTACAGGATGCCGCCGATATTCCGAGCCGCCGCCCCGATACAAGTTGTACTCTGGCTGGGGCGCCGCCGCTGAATGAATTGCCATTGACTAAAGCTGAAGTTGCGGCGCCGTCGACATCTTCGGCGAATTTTCAGCTTGGCTCTTTGACCTGGCCTGAATTGCTTGGCTTTGTGGCGAGGATTCCTGCTCGATTGCTGGAAAGGCAATTATTTAACCAGATCTTTGCCCGCCCTTTTGCTTCTGCAGAGCAGTATCAAACTCTGGCTAAGGTGGCACATCAACATGGCTTTTGGCAGGTAACCAAGTTGGCTAAGTTGCGAGCCATGCATGTGCAGGCTGGTCATTGGCGGGTGGCTGAATGGCAACTGTTTACCGAAGATTGCCCGCATTGGCACATGCAGGATGACAGCGAACTGCCGCAGGTTATTCCTTTTTCGTTGCGCGCCGCTGAAGAGCGTCCGCAAGCGGTGTTACCGCTTATAGATGCGCTGCCGCATCTGGATGAACCAACCTTGTTGCAACGTTTGGCTGCATTGGCACCACCAGCGGCACAACTTGCTATTGAAGCCGTGCTGCTTTATCGGGCACTTAGTCATGCAGAATCCTACCAGCAGTTGGCTGGACTGGCCCTGAAGGCTAAGGCGCCGTGGTTGGCAGAACATGCGCTGTTTAAGTCATTACGCATGGCTTACCAACTGGAATGTTTGGTAAGTCTTGGCGATTTATACCATCATCAAAAGTTGTTGATTAAAGCCTTTGCTGTGTTTGATGAAGCCAGTAGGCTGGCGCCGCAGCGCCCGGTATTGTTGGCTCGCCTTGCCATGGTAAGTCATGCACTGGGTGATACAGAGCGAAGCAGTTATTATCTGACGACCGCACAAAACCTGGCACCAACCCATCCACAGGTGAAACTAGCTGCCCGGCATCTTGACACCAGACAGTGCCAGGGGAATGGAGACACGTCTTTGCAGGACGCCGCGCTGGCGATGCTCAGTTATGCAGCGGTGGATTATGACGAAGTGGTCAGCTTAACACAGTTAGACATCAAGGCCGGCCAGGAGCTTGACAGGCACAACCTTTGTGTAACTTTTTTACTGCGCGACAACCGGGCTTGGCTGAATAGTGGTACACAAGGTTTGTCTGATGCGTCGGCAGCCAGCCTTCGCCGGAGTATTCAGCGGCAATGGCGCAAACTTTGGCCCGAGCCGTTGCTGAACAATGTACTTGAGCATTCTCGGGCATTGCCGGTTATTAGCCCTGCGGCTAAGCCACATTGTGGTCTGGCTGTCTATGTGCACAGTGAAGACCCGGTGCGTCTGGCGTTGTTGTTGGCGTTAGTCACGCAGCGTCGTAACGGTTTTGATTTAATCATTAGTACCTGCGAGGATCTGCGAGCCGACATCACGACACTTTGTGCGAACTGGCCTGGTAAGGTGACCATTGAATGTTATGTCCATTTGGAATCTGAACCACAGCAATGGTTATCGACACAGACAACGGCTTGCCACGGCTATCAGGCGGTCGCTAAGTTACACACCTTTAGTAGCGCGCCAGCCGGACAGCTGGATAATTTGTTGCTGGCACAATGGTATGGACTGATTGGCAGTGATGTCATGCTCGAGCGAGTGCATGAACAGTTTACTGCGCCTTCTAACATTGCTGTGCTGGTACCGCCTTATTACCCTGACCAAGCCGCAAGCGTGGCAGGAGCAAAGCGTGTCGAGGCATTGACAAGCAGGTGCAGGGCCTTGGATCTGCCCGAGCCGTCCAGCCTGTTTATCTGCCCGGCAGACGGTATGTTCTGGTACGACCCGCGCAGCTTAGCGCAGCTTGAGGTCCCGGCTGAGCTTTACAGCGATTCTGACTTCTACTCTCTGCTGGTCTGTGCGTTGGCAAAACAGCAGGGTAAAACCCAGTCAATGCAACTGCTCTAACTGCCGGGGGGCAGCCAATGAATGTCACTTTCGCCTCTGAGGCGAAAGTAGAGCCTGGCATACCGACGTGCCAGCCTGTCCAGCCAGCCTGGCGGGGATTCCGGTGCGGCAAAGACCGTTTCAGGCGCAATGGGATGGCGGTGAATATCCAGAAAGCTAAAGATTTTCAACAAGGTCTGCTGATGGGCATGCTTCAATTCCTGCTGGCGCAGCACCAAAACCTGAGTGGCTGGGATCAAATTATACAGAAACTGTAATTGTTTGCGGTATAAGCCCCGATGCAGGTAGGACTGGGTGCGCAGTGGCGAATTAAAGGCCCACCCATTGCGTCTGGCAGCAATGGCGAGGCGCAGTGGTTCCAGCACAAAGGCGCTCAGCATGTTTCTTGACTCCTGACCAGTGCGTTTCGACATTAGGTAATGGGAAATGGCCCGTTCCACCGGGTCGCGTAAGATCAGGATAAATTTTGCCTGCGGGTTGTAGTGATAACATGCTCTTAAAAATGTCGGTTGATATACGGTAATCGGCGTGGCATCACAAATGATGGGCTGGCCCTGGTAGTTTTGCATACGGCGCTGGTACTGGCGACGGGCAAAATCCTGGGGGGCAGCCTGAGCGCTGTACTCAGGGTGATCAAAGATATGCGCTTCTTTTCCTTCCACCACATACACCGACGGGTGTTGCTGTAAAAAGCTGGCCAGCGCCGTAGTGCCAGCTTTTTGTACGCCAATGATATGTAAATTAACCGGTTTCACACTTTGTTTGCTGTAGGGGGCAAAAGGCCGATACCATAGCGGGTCTGGTGCAACTTGTCACCTTTATAGGGTCAACCACAGTTATGACGATTACGACAGTTTCCTTTTATCGCCGCTATCATGGTTATACCGGTGGTCACCAGAAGGTCAGGGACTATTTGGAACACATGCTGGCGCTGGACAATATGTCAGCGACTCTGTGGTTGGAAAATCGTGCCAGGATTCAAACGAAGTTATTTGATGGCATTGATGGTGTAACCTATCAGGAAAGATATTGCCCTGAGCAAGCTGATATCGTATTTCTTGCAGGACTGGACTGGCAGGGCTATCTGCCACATTTTAACGAAAGTCAGCCGCGCCTGAACCTGATTCAGCACGTTCGGCACGGCGATGCCGGGCACCCATTATTTGCATTTCTTCAGCATAGAGCTGTCAGGCTCTGCGTTTCCGAAGCAGTCAGGCAAGCCATTTTGCCCTATGCAAATGGTCCGTGCATCACGGTAAAAATGGGGCATCGCATTCCTAATCTGACATGTAAAAAGCAGCATCAGCTTTATATTCTTGCGACTAAAGCCCCGCAGCTTGGACAGCAAGTGGCTGAGGCGGCCACCCGGCAGGGCCTGAAGGTGCTGTTACACTGCCAGCCAGTGGAGCGGCAAGAAGTGCACTTAGCCATGGCGAGGAGTCTGGTTACCTTAACCTTACCCAACAAAACCGAGGGCTTTTTCCTGCCAGGTATAGAAGCAATGGCGTTATCGGACTGGGCCATAGTACCGGATTGCATTGCGAGCCGGGAATATACCCTAAATGGCGCAAACATCAGCAGCTGTGAACGTGATCCAGAAGCCTGTTTGGAAGCAGTGTTAAAGGCTTTGCAAACCCGGCGTGGTGTGCTGGGCGCAATCCGCCGGTGGCAAGGGGCAAAGTTGGCGCACGGTTACAGCATTGGCGCCGAGCGCAAGGCACTGCATCAGATTATGCAAAAATTACCAATGTTGTGGGCCGAGATCTCTTAAATGGCGGGCCGGTAAAACAGATTTAGCTGTCTAAACCTGTATGATATTATCCGCCCCCAAATTAGCTGCTGGCGCATTGTCGGTATCGGTGGATGAAGACGTAACAAACACAGTGATAAGAGATGAACACAACCGTCGCCTTACGTGATTTCGGCTATAACTTTCTTGGGCCATTGTGCAGTGAATATCTGTTTGCCCTTAAAGCGCATTATGAACAGAAACAGCCTTCGCACCTGGTGTTTCTGGCCCGGGAAGGGTACTTTTTCCAGCAAGTGCATTCGGTGTTAGTGGACAAAGGGCAGATGCCAACCTGTCCTGCCCTTTACCTGAATGTGTCCCGCACCTTCCTGTTTCGCATTAGCATTGCAGACCCCTTTACATGGCAGTGGAGCCTTTATCACAAGTTTAAGGGCACATTGTCCGACCTATTGGTGGGGCGTTTTGGCTTTACCTTGTCGCAGCTTAGCCATTTGTTTTCCGATGAAGAACTAATTGCTGAGTTTGAACTACCGGCAGATGGAAAAAAGCTTGAAGAGATGTTGCTGATGCACCTGGACCAGTTGAAAATACTGGTGCAGAACAGTCGGAACACTTACCTGGACTACCTGCATAGCCTTGGCTTGAATATGCAATGTGCTCCTCTAATGGTTGATGTGGGTTACAGCGGCACTATCCAAAAGCTGCTGACCCGGCTACTGCAGTGTGACACCAGCGGGCTGTATTTTATTACCACGGAAGACGGTCAGCACGAGGTGGCAGGGTTTATCGCTGATATCCAAAGTGTATTTAAAACCGGCGTGCGCATGGGGGAAGGCTATACCATGCTGGATCGCTCACTGTTTCTGGAGTCTTTGTTGACCTCGCCCAATGGACAGTTTGTAGACATTGACCGTATTTCCGAGTTGGCTGAGCCGACCTTTCACTTCTTCTTTGGTCGGCATACCCGCACACAAAGCCACTTTCAGGATTTGCAAATGGTATTCAGTGGTGCCACCGAAGCCATAGAGCATTATTTTGGTCACCAGATTCGCTTCAGTACCTGTGAGCTTGAGTTGATGTACCAATGTTATGTCACCCGGCGAAATCTGCTGCCAAGGGCAGTATGCCCATTATTTGATGTGGATGATGTGATTTCTGGTAACGGTAATGTCAGTCCCGTGCGTTTATTTGGATTGTAAATGATGAGAAGACTACTAAAACGCACTGCCTCCGTGCTACATCGTGCCACACCACTAACCCGCAAAGGCCGGGAATATAGAAGGTTAAAACGGCTTTATCGCCTCGCGACCCATGCAGGTGTGTTCGACCCTGTGTGGTATCAGCAGTATTATGGCCAGTTTGAGAATGATATTTATGCATTTGAGGACTATTTGCAAAAGGCCCCTTTTGCCAATGTGAATCCTTCATCACGCTTTGATACCGAACATTATCTTCGCACGCATCTGGATATTTACCACAGTGGCGCTAACCCCCTGCTGCATTACCTTTACCATGGTCGAATGGAAGGGCGCGCAGCCCAGGAGGCCAAACCTCGCTGGATCCCGTCTAGGGTGATGGTGGCAAATGAAACGACAAGTTGGCAGCAGCAGCGAATTGCTGTGTGCTTACATATTTACTATCCGGACTTTATCGAAAAGTTTTTAAGTTGTCTTAAACACTTCCCCTGCCAGGTGGATGTATTCGTTACATGTGCATCAGAACAGATATGTCGCGATGTCAAACGACGCTACTCCGGCCTGCGCAGGGTCGCTAAGCTGCAAACAGTGACAGTACCTAACTGTGGCCGTAATTTTGGCCCGCTGCTGGTGGAGTTTGGCGAAGAACTGCTGAAATACGATTTAATGTGTCATTTGCACTCAAAAAAATCTCTGTATTCAGGACGAGAGCAAACCCAGTGGTTTGACTACCTGAATCAGTTCCTGTTTAAAGACCTGCATGTGGTATCTTGTTTGCTGAGGCTGTTCGATGAGCATCCTACGTTGGGTATTTATTATCCGACGTCGTTCTGGATGATGCCTTCCTGGGTTAACCATTGGACCTGCAATAAAAATTTTGCTCAGGAGTTCGCAGATAACTGGGGCATCGATCTACAGGATAATTTTATTAGTTACCCTGTTGGTGGGATGTTTTGGGCCAGACCCCAAGCACTGAAGCCATTGCTGGAAAGAAAATTCAGCTATGCTGATTTTCCGCCAGAACCTTTGCCAAATGATGGTTCATGGTTACATGCGCTAGAGCGTGTTTTAGGGTTGTTAGTGGAAAAAGGTGGCTATAAACAGTTCTTCTACCACCCTCCGGCAGGGCACTTTACCGACGATACAAGCCATATTTTCGCAGGTTATCACAAACCACCAGAGCAACTTTTCGCTGAACTCAGGCGATTCGATATCATTTCTTTTGATGTATTCGATACTATTCTGAGACGCAAATTCAATGAGCCGGATTACGCTAAGTATTTGCTTGGGTGTTATTTGCAAGAGCAAGGTTTAATGCCAAGTGCGCAAGCCTTTGTGTCGTTACGAAATGAAACAGAGTTTGCAATCAGAAAGGCGCAGAATTCTACCGGCGATGTGTGTATTTCCGAGGTTTACGCCAAGCTGGCAAAAGAGATGGCACTGGATTCTGACCATGCACAAAGCCTGATGGACCTCGAGTTTGACTTTGACCTGCAGCAGATAGAAGCCAAGCGGGAAATGGTCGACCTAGTGCATAAGCTGGCCGATTTGGGCAAAACCATATGGTTTGTGTCAGATACCTATTATCAGCAGCGACAGGTGGAGACTTTGTTACGCAAAGTAGGAGTCGCTGCGCCCTATCGCTTGTTTGTGTCGAGTGAAATGGGCTTGCGTAAAGATCGTGGTGATATGTGGCAACACATTAAAGACAATGTTAGTGAGCTTGATATGAGCTTTGTTCATGTTGGTGACAATGTGCGCTCTGATGCTCAGTTGTGTGGAGATTATGGATTAACGAATCTGCATATTCTGCATCCAAATGATAAATGGCAAGCGGCAGGCATGCCCACCCATTGTTTACGAAGTCAAGGAGAGATAGATGAAGCCAATATCCTGAAGTGGGGGCCGCTGGTCAGCAATTTTGGCCGTTATCCGTTTTTTGGTGATTAATTGATATAGCAAGTTGCAGAATGAACACTTTTTACTTACATGTGGGGCCGCATAAAACTGGCACTACTGCGATACAGAAATTTTTAATGGATAACCGCAGTGTATTGTTTCAAAACAATTTGGTTTATCCCAAACGTCATCAGAGCATTTTTGGTCATCATCCTTTTCGGGAACTGCTGAATGACAGGGCGCTAAGTCGGGAAGATGTGGATTTTTTCAATCAGGAACCGCATGACTTCTTATTGTCTAGTGAAGATTTTATTTCCCTGAGCAGGGATAAGTTCGAGTATCTGCGCAATGCGCTGGATAATAAGCGCATTGTAATTCTGTATGCCTGGCGTCGTGCCAGCTTAAAGCTTTATTCCATTTGGCAGGAAACGGTAAAACACGGCGGTACGGAAGGCTTTTTTGCTTACTATCACGATCATCTTGCCAGGCCCGGACAAAGCCAGATGTTGTCGGCGGATTTGAAAGTGGCGATGTTTTGTCATGTGTTCGGCAAAGAGAACGTCAAGATCATTGACTATGATGCATCACAACGTAATCAATCGCTTATTCCCGACTTTCTGCAACAAGTTGGCGTGCAATACAGCGATGGCATGGTGAGCTCGGCGGACAACCCAGATGCAGCTAACCGTGCGATGGATGTCACTGACATTGAAGTTATCCGTGCGTTAAACCATGTGTTTAAAGCAAATTTTGGTGTGACGGGCTCCTGGGTTCGTCATCAGTATCTCAAACATCGGGCTGAGCTTGATGCTTTGGGCCTAGGAGACCTGAAAGATATTATTCGCGGTGCGCAAAAAACTTTGCGAGTGGGAAATTATTTTGTCGATAATCGTTGTGAAAAGATTATGCAGAGCCGCTTTGCTGATAACTTGGTTAACTATGAACCTAGTGCGGAGTTGCAGGATCTTCAGGTGGTCAGCGATGAGTGGGTTTTCAGCTTACCGGCACAGCAGATCCTGGGTAAGATTGCACATCTGATAAGGCAGGCTCATGAAGGCTGAAACTCAGGGGACGGTGCCAGTGAAAGTTAAATTGGTGGCGGTCGCCAAGGACGAAGCGGCCTATTTACCGGACTGGATTTTTCATCACCTTTATTTTGGTGTCGATGAGATTGAGATCCATATTAACCGCACCACTGATAACTCGGTCGCCTTGCTAAGCCGTGTTAGTGAGCTCTGTAGCAATGTTCGTTGGTTTGAAGCTGATTGGGTCGATATGTGTCCTGCATCGGCTAAAAAGCAGATTCAGTTTATTGTATATGCCAAGGCTTTGGAACAGGCTAGACGAGATGGGCAGATTACACATTTGTTGTTTCTGGACATTGATGAGTTCTGGTGTCCGCAGGATTTCAGTCAGGACATTAAACACTGTATTGAGCAGGTTGGGGCTGACAAGCCTATTTTTTTTGAGTGGCTGAACGATTTGGGTGACGGCGTGCCTTTTTCAGGTTTGCCACAACGCCTGACCGGTAATCTGTCTCCATTGGGCAAGACCCTGCTGCCGGTTTCGACAGATATTCGCGAATTGCGTCATCACGTGCCGCATTTTCATAACAGTCAGTTGCCTGTGTTGGTAGATGGTCGGCAGTTTTGCGGCAGAGAGCATCCAGATCAGGCAGTGGCTGGAGAATTAAACAGCCTTAAATCCTCATTTGTGTTTCATCGCGCACATCGTTCGGAAACCGAGTATGTGTCACTGCTCTACCGGGGGCGTCCCGGCAACCAGTTTGCATACAAAAATAACCGCAACGGCTTACCCCGAAGGGGGCATGCTACACTGGAGCTGGTGTTTCCTGATGCAGCCTATGCAAGATATCAGGCTGCTTACCAGGCGTTTATGCACGGGGCTGAACTGGATGATTATATGCAGCAAGCCCGTGCTTTTGTGGAGCAGAGATATCAATTGGCGATTGATAACATGTCGGCCTATTTGCCAAGTCACTACAAAGATATGGTGCGAATCTTTAAAGGTGTGGCTTTGCCAGAAATATTGCGGACCTTTAGGGCTTTTCGGCAGCGGCGTCTGGCGCGGGTAAACCGCAATGTTGAACTACTCAAGCAGTTTGCCCGAGATGCGGCCGCCACGGATTTGGATGAAGCCATAGGGTATCTCGAACGAGCCCATGAGCTGCGCCCCAAGGGACCACAGATAAAGGCATTACTGGAAGAACTCAGGCATCGCAAGGCAATGGTTGGAGCAGCACAATCTGCTGACGGCGGAGAATAGACTGTGATTGTACTGTCACTGACTACCTATGGAAAGCGTATTGATGCGGTGCATCTGACCGTGAATTCACTTAAGGCGCAGCACTATCCGGTAGATAAAATTCTGTTGTGGCTTGATCAGGAAGAGTTTTCGGCACAGAGTGTGCCACCTGTACTGTTGGACATGCAGGACGAAGTATTTGAGATTGCTTTTTGCCCTAATTACCGCAGCTACAAGAAGTTAATCCCGACCCTGACCCGCTATCCTGACGCTACCGTTATTACGGTGGATGATGACATGTTGTACGGCCCCAGGCTGGTTGAATCACTGTATTTGGCCAGCAAAGTGTCACCCGGGGCAATCATTGGCGCCAGAGGCCGCCTTATATTGAAAGATGACTCAGGTGAACTGGCACCTTATGCACATTGGCAGTTTGTTGACGGCAAGCATCCGCTACAGGCTTGTTATTGCCTTATCCCAATCGGATACGGAGGTGTGCTTTATCCACCCGGCGCGTTACAAGATTCCGTTTTGGATATTGCGGCTTTTTCTAAACTGGCGCCTTTTGCTGATGATATCTGGTTTAAGTGTATGGCTATGCTGGCTGCCACGCCTACGGTGATTCTACCACTGAGCGCATCCAGAGATATGCGAGAAATACCTGGAAGTCAGGACAATGCCCTGTACCGGCAGGTGAACGTCGGGGACAAGAATTTGCAGCAGTTTAACGCTGTTATTCAGGCGTATCCGGCGTTGCAGGCGCTAATCAACAGTGACGCTTTTTCACAGGTATGCTCGCCAGCTGCAATGTTGGCCGAGTATATGCGCGCGCAGCCTCTGTCTACAGAACTTTCAGCGCAGGTCAATTTGCTCCGGGATTGCGCCATTGCGCTTGAAAAAGTGGATATGGCAAAGGCTTTTGAGTTGATGTCGATGGCACGTAAAATCCGCCCGAAAGGGCCGCTGATTGATAAAAAGTGGCGTCAATATGCAGCGGCTTTGGGCAAGATGTAGCCGATGATTAAGTTAATCTCCATGCCTTTACGAAGGACGAATTATGCTACCTAGTTTGCTTCGAGAACGAGGTCAATCAAGGTTTCCCAGGGTTAAACTGGTGGCGGTGGCAAAGGACGAAGCAGCCTATCTGGCGGAGTGGATACACCACCACCTGTATTTTGGATTTAACGAGATTGATATTTATCTGAATCGCACCCGGGACACCAGTCAGACTGTGCTCGATCAAATATGCTACCACTATGACCAGGTGAATGTGCATACTGCCGACTGGATTGATAGCTGCCAAGAAGCGGTTCGGCAACAACTGCAGTTTATTGTTTATGCCAAAGCATTTGCCGAGTGCAAAGTGGGCAACCAGGCCGATTTTATTATGTTCTTGGACATAGATGAGTTCTGGACACCATCTGACATGCAGAACCAGATTGCTGAGTGCCTGAGTGATCATAATGAAGCAGACACCGTCTCTTTTGGTTGGCTGAATGAGCACGGTGGTAATCATGAATTTCAACCCTTTTCACAACGAGTGGCCGGGCAGCTTAGTCCTTTGGTTAAAACTGCCATTAATATGCGCACTGAAGTGCAGGAAATGAGCCTGCATTTGCCGAAAACCCGTGGAGTTGAAAATCGTCTATGCAATGGCGAAGCTTTTATTGGCCAGCCAGACAATCGTGAATGTTTGCATCCTGAGTTGATTAAACTGCGCGACACTATGATTATCCATCGAATGTTTCGTTCTGAGCTGGAATATATTGCCGCACTCAGCCGTGGCCGCCCATCCGATGAGTTACCGTTGAAAACCAACCGCCGTGGCTACAACAAGGCGGCTGGTATGCATGTGCTGATGGAGTTGAAGCCAGCCGCCTATGATGATTATCGCAAGTCGTATGAGCAGTTTCTAAACCAAATACACTTGCATGAGCATTTACGCAAGGCCAGAGAAAACGTCATGTTAAAGCGAACTGAGGTTTTGAACCAAGTTGCTCATATGCCAGTTGACAACTTGGACTTGGTGGTGCGCCTGTTTGATGGCTGTAGTACAGAGGTAAGACATGCAGTTAGTACGATAATTAAATCGTCTTTACAGGTTCATCAGCTTGGCACAAGACACCAAGCCATGGAACTGGCGCTAAAGATAAAAAACTGTGATTTTGAACTAGCCAGGTTTGTTATGTCAAAAGTCGCTCTGATGTAATGCAGCATGAAGATGAATATGAATACAAAGGTTAAGTTTGACAATGGACGTGACGTGACCTCTGATGTCCCTGCAAAAGTAAAATTGGTTGCAGTGGCCAAAGACGAGGCGGCATATTTAGCCGAATGGGTGTTTTTTCATCTATACATGGGTTTTGATGCCATTGACATCTATCTAAACCGGACGTCGGATAATAGTGCAGAGGTCTTGGAGGCCATTCAGCGCCGCTATCCCATGGTGAACTTTTACTATGCCGACTGGATTGATTTCTGCCCATTCGAGGTGGCTGGATATATCCAGTATTTGGTTTATGCCAAAGCTTTTGCCGCCTGTCGCGACGAGAAGCAATTTGACTATCTGATGTTTCTCGATATTGATGAGTTTTGGATGCCGGACACTCTGTCATATAAAGTGGGTAATTGTATTACCGACAATTCCGGTGCGGATTGTATTAGCTTTCAATGGTTTAATGAAAAAGGCAAAGGCAAGGCATTTTCCAATCTGTCTTACGATGTGACCGGCTGGCTGGCACCACTGATGAAATCGCTCTTCAGGGTGAATGCCGAGATTAAAAAGCTGCGCCTGCATGTACCTGAATTGAAAGATGGGCGCATATGTCTTTGTGATGGCACGGTTTACAAAGCGACGCCAACTAAGAAAGAGTGCCTGCAAGAAGAATTGCATAAACTGCGTAAAGTCATGATTGTTCATAGACTTTTTCGCTCTCCAAAGGAATATGTTTCACTACTAAACCGGGGGCGACCGACCGACACCATTCCACTGAAACTGAACCGGGAAGGCTATAATTTTGCCGGAAACCCTGCACCTGAACAAAGGTTTCATATTGACCGGCATAGTTTTGCCTTATATCAGGCAGCGTATACTCAGTTTTTAGTGGATACTCAAATGGAGCCTTTACTTGAAACTGCTCGTCGTTTTGTTGAGCAGCGTTACCGGGCGACGCTGCGCAATATGCTTAAGGTACCTAAAGCCTACTTTGTGAGTATGATGCGAGTGCTGCGCGGGGTGACTCTGGCCTCAGTTTCCAAGGACATTTATCTGGGGATACGCACCTATTTTTCAGCTAACCGCTGCACCTCTTCGAAGGAGTTGATAGCGCTGGCCAAACAGGTTGAGAGTGTTGATCTTAGACTGGCGTTGATAGTGTGGCGCAAAGCCCTGGAACTCCGCCCCAATGGGCCCATGATTAAAGCCAGAATAGCGGAATATGAAGCCATAAAGCTTAAGCCTGGTATGAAGCGTGCTGATTTAACCAATAAACAGATTTAGGACTTCGAGATGCGTCTGGTATTTTTTTTGTGTTTTATCATGTTGGTGAATGGGTGTGGTGGCAGCAGCGAATCTGTCAAGCCACCGGTGCCAAAGCCCGAAGAGCCGGTTCCGGCTTATCCAGAAAAGCCCAATGTTGTCGTGATTTTTACGGATGACCAAGGGTATGCAGATCTCAATGTACAGGGAACCCTAACGGATCTTAAAACCCCGAATATCGACAAGCTGGCAGCCATGGGGACGCGGTTTAGCCATGGATATGTTACGTCACCACAATGCACTCCATCGAGGGCTGCCTTGATGTCAGGTCTTTATCAGCAACGCTTCGGTCTGGACGAAAATCGATTTACCCCTATGCCACTAGATGTGGATACGGTCGGCAGTAAGTTTCAGCGCCTGGGCTATCGGACTGGTATGATTGGTAAGTGGCACCTTGAGGTGATGGGTAACTCTGAAGAGTGGTTGGCCCAAAACCATGAGGATTTTTATGCCTCTGGACAGAGCATTGAAAAATTACCGCTACAGTTCAAGCGCCCTTTCTTCCCAGATGAACGGGGCTTCAATGATGTGTTCTGGGGGTACGAGAAGCGTTATTGGACTAACTTTGAACTGAATGGAGAAAATAAATCTCCGGGTTACCAGACTAATGGCCGTTATCGCTTGGATCTGACTGCGGATGCTGCAAGTGTTTTCATAGACCGCAACGCCGATAAGCCGTTTTTCCTATATTTTGCTCCATACGGACCGCACGTTCCGCTTGAGGCTACTGATTTTTATCTGTCCCGTTTCCCTGAGGATATGCCGCTAAGGCGTCGTTATGCGCTGGCGATGATGGCAGCCATAGACGATGGTGTCGGGACTATAGTGCACAAGCTGGAGCAACACGGGCTGTTGGATAAAACCTTGATTGTCTTTATTAGTGACAACGGAGCCCCGCTGGGCGACGACATGACCGATGCACCACTGGAAAAGCGAGGTGAAGCCTGGAATGGCTCAAGAAATGATCCGTTGATCGGTGAAAAGGGCATGTTGACGGAAGGTGGGATTCGGGTGCCTTATCTAATGCAGTGGCAGGGACAGTTCCCCGCCGGTAAGGTGATAGATAAACCGGTATCTTCACTGGACGCAATAGTGACAGCCCTTGAACTTGCCGGAGATAAAGAACTGCACAAGTTGGACGGAGTCAGTTTGATTCCGGCTATCAAGGGCGAAGAAGCTTATCTCAACGAACGATCGCTATTCTGGCGTTTCTGGATGCAAAGGGCAGTTAGAAAAGGTCAATGGAAGTATTTACAGGCAGGCATTGAAAGAGAATATCTGTTCGATATGACGTCGACACATCCTGAAACTGAGAACCTGATTGATTTGCATCCGGATATTGCCGAAGCCTTACGTAGAGAGTTGCTAGACTGGTCTGACAGTATGCTTCGCCATGACCCAATGGTGGAAATTCCTGGTCCTTTTCAGCGACGCTATGACCATTATTTGCCGCGCCCATGAGAGTCGAACAAACCTTTGTCGGGAGCCAGTTTGACTAGTTTTTGCATCGCCTCACCGCATAAAAACTCGTTGTGGTATGACTACCGTGTGTATGTAAATCTGCGTGAAGCGCTGGAGAAGCTTGGCTTTCGTTATCAGAGTGCTGCTGAAAATCGCATTTATTTTTTGGGTGCACCGATGCGACAGTTTTACAACGAGGTCGGAAAGTTTGAATCTGGCGCCAACAACATGGCATTGGTGTACAGCCATGCGGAAAAGCTGCAATCACTGCGCCCGTTCAAAAGAGTCTTCGTCAGTAGTCAGGGAGTCGCCTCATTTTTTAAGCGACGGTCCTGGCTGCGGCTTGACCCTTTGCGGCGGTATCCTGCCTTTACCTCTGATGCGCCCATTGAAATTGTGCCCCCGTTTTCGTCGTTGCAACCATCTAAAAGCAGTCTGCCTCGCTATGAATGTGATTTGTCTTTCATTGGCACACCTCGTATTCGCCCAGTTTTGGAAGATGTACTACCTATTGTTGGGCGCCATGGACTGACATTGAATCTGTATGGCCCCAATTGGGACAAATATCCCGGAAATTCAGCGGCAAAGCAATATTGGCGGGCACCACAGGTCCCATATGAAGACATCCCTCTATTGGCGGCGGGGAGCAAAATTTGTTTGATTGATCATCATCAGACCATGAACAAAATGGGGCTGGTGAGCCATAAGTATGTGGACCTCTTGATGGCAGGTGCGTTTGTTATCAGTGACTATAACTTAGACGCATTAAAGCACTATGGTGGCGTTACTTACCGCCATTCTAACGAACTGGAGTCGTTGATTTTGCAATATCTGGACGATGACGCAGAGCGCAAAGCCCGGCAGATGTTGCAGCAAAGCCTCATCTATAGACATAGCAGTGAGCATGCGGCGCAGGCCATTTCCAGACATTTCGTTTAAATAGAGTCCCGGTTATGATGCTAGCCTTGGGAGAGAAGAGGTTTCAAGTGTTAAGAAAAGTGGCAGTAATTACACTTAAAGCAGTGGTTAGTTCTTTGCCTTCCAGTTGGCGCCGCTATGCCAGGCGATACTCCCGAGTAACCATCAAATACACCACATGGCTTAAGCAGGCAGGTCTGGTGGACTACTTTGCTTCTGACGTGGTTCAGCAACATCGCTTTTTGGCTAATCAACGCATGCAATATCAAGAGATGGCCATACTGGACAGCAGGACTGTGCAGCAGCCCCTGTTTGTTCTTCTGATCACTGACGCTGACAGCCGTGAACTGACCAAAAGCCTGTCCAGCCTTATGGCGATGGATGGTCTGAATGTCAGTGATATCAAACTGGTTCTCTGGGGACTCGAGGCGCATCTGCCAATGGCATTGGACCAAGTCGAAGTCGATTTTAGCTGGCTCAAGCTGAACACATGTGCTGTAAGCAGACTAAGCGATTTGCCTAATTCGTTTAGCCATAGACCTGTGTTTTTTTTCAGGGAAGGGGAGCGCCTGCATGCTAAATTGCTGGTGGTGTTGGGTCATTGGCCGCTGAGTAATATCTCTTATGCTTATGTGGATTGTAATTCGGTAGATGATGAAGGCGTGCACCGGCAACCGGAGTTTATGCCTGACTGGAATCCAGATCTGCAGTTAACCTCGGGTTATGTTGCGACGGGACTTTGGGCGAAATCCTTGGATGATTTGTTCTGGCGACAAGTGCAGGGTCAGAAAAATGTTATTCGCCATTTTCTAATGTCAGTGGCCCTAAGTAAGGTGAAGGCATCAGTTGAGCACATCTCTTTTTGTTTGTTGCATAAAAGTCGTGCTGAGCGTCCTTTATTGGCGGATTGCCCTGACATCCTGTCTCAGCAGATATTGGATAAGGCCGCAGTGACTGAAAATGACGGCTTCAGGCTATCTTTATGCTGGAAGCTATCGTCGTCTCCTCTGGTTAGTCTGATCATTCCCACCAAGAATGCATGGCAATTGGTCAAAGCTTGCATAGATTCAATTCTTACACGCAGCACCTACAAGTGTTTTGAGATTCTGTTAGTTGACAATAATTCGGATGAACAACAGAGTCTTGAGTACTTTGAGGAGGTTAGCAAGCATCCCAAAGTCAGGCTATTGCACTATCCTGGTCCCTTCAATTATTCCGCCATTAACAACTATGCAGCTAAACACTGCCAGGGTGAAGTAATCGGGTTGGTAAACAATGACGTTGAAGTTATCAGTGACAATTGGTTGACATCAATGGTCGCCCAGGTGATGCGACCAGAGATTGGTTGTGTCGGAGCGAAGTTGTTGTATAGCGATGGCCGCATTCAACATGCCGGAGTTATTATGGGCTATGGCGGTGGAGCGGGGCATGCGCACAAGTTTTTCGCTGCAGATGCTCCAGGCTATATGCAGCGTCTTGTGGCCAGTCATAATGTTAGCGCAGTGACAGCGGCTTGTTTACTTGTTAAACGCGTCGACTTTGAACTTGTTGGTGGACTTAACGAGGTGGACTTAAAAGTTGCCTTTAACGACGTAGACTTTTGTTTGAAAGTTAGGGAGTTAGGGCGTAGAAACCTGTTCTGCGCCGAAGCCGTTCTTTTTCATCATGAGTCAGTATCCCGTGGGGCGGAGGATACCCCGGAGAAAATAAAGCGCTTTGAATCGGAAGTGCTGTATTTACAAAAGAAGTGGGGCGCTGTTATAGCTCATGACCCGGCTTACAATAGGCACCTGACGTTGAAACAAGAGAATTTTTTGGTGGCAGATCAGCCAGAATATCGTCCCTTTTTTAGTGCTCAGAGGTAGCACCAAATTATGCTGATTAAACTCTTATTGCCAAGCTGGTTCTTAATACTATTGGTTGGATGCGAAAGGCCTGTATATGCGCCTGATAACGACAAACAACAGATGGTATTGGTTCGTGGTGGTGTGATTACTCTTGGAGAGAATGCGCTTTATCCTGAGGAGCGCGGCCGCAGAACTGTTTCGGTTGAGTCTTTTTATATGAGTAAGACTGAAGTTACAAACCGGGAGTTCCGAGAGTTTGTAGAGGCCACCGGATATGTCACGACGGCAGAGAAAGTGCCATCCCGTGAAGACTACCCTAATCTGCCTGAATCAATGAGAGTGGCTGGTGCCGCTGTATTTAATATGCCTGAGAGCGTTACTGGTCCTGTAAAGAGTATGAGCTGGTGGCGTTTTTTGCATGGTGCTTACTGGGCTGCACCACGGGGGATTGGTTCAGATTTATCCGGATTGGATGATTATCCTGTCATACATATTTCTTATATGGATGCCGAAAGTTACGCGAAGTGGAAAGGGCACAGACTGCCAACAGAGGCTGAGTTTGAGTTAGCTGCACAAGGTATGCAGGCGTTTTCTCAGGGGCGCTATTTGGCAAATACCTGGCAGGGTGCTTTCCCGTATTCTGATGACGCTGATGATGGCTTTTCAGGGCTTGCTCCTGTAGCTCAGTTCCCTGCTAATAAGTATGGTATATATGATTTACTAGGAAATGTTTGGGAATGGACATCCAGTGTCTACTACCATGGACATTCTGTAGATAATCCTTTGCTTGAAGCTTCCAATGCAGGCCAAGATGAAACGCTATCGGATGCACCAGTAAGGGTCGTTAAAGGAGGGTCTTTTCTTTGTTCCCAGAATTATTGTGCAAGATTTCGTCCTGCAGCCAGACAAGCACAAGATAAAGGGCTTGGGACATCGCATATCGGCTTCAGAACTGTAAAAGATATCAATTAGAGGCAGAATTATTTTTCAGTTTCTGTTATTTTCCCGCCATTTTATCCTGTTCAGCGGTTGTTGCCGTTGTTCATCGCACTTTGCTGAATGTTATAGAGAATAGATTGGACGATCAATATACGTATTTAGGCAAAAGCCTGCACGGTAAGTCTTGTCAGGCGGTTGTCGCCATGGCCGTCTATCACGAGGACCGTGTGGATTGGGTCAGGCAGTCCATTGAGAGCATTTTGCGGCAAACTTATCAAGATTTTCTGTTGGTTGTTGTGGTCGACGGACGCTTACAGCCTTTGATTTTTTCGTACCTGCAAGCCGCAGAGCGTCAAAGCGAACAATTGGTTGTTTTGTTGGGAACTGAGAACCGGGGTCTTAGCGCCTGCATGAATGAAGTCATTGATCGATGTGCAGAGTTAGCGCCAAAATTCTTTTTTAGAATGGATGCTGACGATATATCTTCCACAGATCGAATGGAGAAGCAGATTCGTTTTCTTGAAAGTCATCCGCAAGTTGCGGTGCTTGGTACATCTTTGACCGAAATTAATGAAGCTGGTGTGGAAGTCGGAGGGAGAAAGTTGCCTCTTTCTCACCAGGAGATTCTGAAGTTTTTGCCAAAACGCTGCTCAATGAATCATCCGACGGTGGTCTTCCGCTATAGTATTTTTGAAAGTGGGTTTCGCTACAGAAAAGACTTGAAGAATACGCAAGACTACTTCTTATGGATCGAGTTGATGCAGGCAGGTTATATATTTGAAAACCTAAGTGAAAGGCTTCTGAAGTTTAGAAGGGTAAACGACTTCTATAAAAGAAGAGGTTTTGATAAGTCTGTTAATGAGTTCAAAGCTAGATGGTTGGCCATGAGAAAGCTTAAACGCTATTCCATTTCAAATATACTTTATGCTGTTTCCGTTCTGGCATTGCGATTAATGCCGGCTAAAGTCGTCAAACTAGCGTACAAATTGGATAGACTTATTTTGGACAAGTTGGTGAAGCATTGAAGATTGGTGCGGTTGTCATTCTGTATCAACCAGAGTTGGAACAGACAAGATGTATGTTAAGCAGTTTGTTTGCTCAGGTTGATATGGTGTGTGTGGTGGATAACTCCCCTAATAGTTCCTGCATTCCGTTGTCTCTTACTTCATACGAGAATCTGAAGTTCTTCCATTTCCCTGAAAATATAGGTATTGCTGCTGCGCAGAACGTGGGGTTACAGTATTTGATTGAAGCGGGGTTTGATTATGGCTTACTACTTGATCAAGACAGTCACTTCGAAGAAGACTTCGTTGACAAGTTGATAAAGTTATTTGAACAAGCGCGAAGTGAGCATATACCTGAGTTGGTGGCGATTGGTCCGTCTTTGATTTGTGCTTACACTGATAAAATACTTCGGCCATCAATACAGGGTGAGATTGAGCACTTTTGTAACATTGCTTCTGTCCCACAAATTATTGCTTCGGGAATGATGATGGATTTGCGCCAGTTGAAGCAAATTGGTTTGAAGGATGACTCTTTGTTCATTGATGGCGTAGACCATGAATGGTGTTGGAGAGCAAGAAAATGCGGTTACGCAATTGGCAAGGCGTCAAATGTTGTTATGTATCACAAGCTAGGAGATGGGCGACGGCGTTTTGCTGGGGTTACATTTAAAATTGGGGCTCCTGTGCGTTTATATTATCAGTTCAGAAATATTTTTTTGTTATCCCGTCGTCCGTATGTTCCAAATTACTGGAAACTCCGTAACTTTGCAGTGATGCCCTTACGTATATTTGCCAATGCCTTACTTTTGCCAAACAAAAGGGCAAGGCTGAAATTCATGGCGTACGGGATAATTGATGGAATTCTTAATCGCTCTGGCCCGATAAGCGCTAACTGGGCAGAGTAGCTGGTGGTACTGCTTTTTTCTGACAATTTTTATTGCTGTCAATTTCCCGCCGTCTAAAAACTTAGGTTAACCTACTGATATTTATAGGTTAAAAACTGGCACGGTCTCTGCTTTGCCCTTATGTCCGTTGTATAACGTCCAAGTTTTGACATGAGGTAGCCATGCTTAGCCAGCCTAACGCCGCTGCAGACCAAACCACTCTCCATTCACAAATGGAGATTTTACCCGACGCCGGTGAGCTTTTGCGTTTACAGCAACAGTCCTCGCGGTTGGAGCATTTGCTTGAGGTGATGCCGGCCGGCGTGATTGTGGTGGATGGCCATGGCCAGGTTCGCCAGGCCAATCAGGTTGCCATTGAATTGCTGGGCGAGCCTTTGGAAGGCGAGGCCTGGCGCACCATAATTCAACGTTCCTTTAAGCCGCGTGCCGATGATGGTCATGAGATATCGTTGCGTGATGGTCGCAAGGTGAAACTGTCTATCAGTCCTCTGGAGCTGGAACCCGGCCAGTTGATTGTACTGACCGATCTGACCGAAACCCGGCGCCTGCAGCAACAGCTCAGCCATATGCAGAAACTGTCGTCCCTGGGGCGTATGGTCGCATCCCTGGCCCATCAGATCCGTACGCCGTTATCTGCGGCTATGTTATATGCGGCCAATTTACAAAACACCACTCTGACACTGGATGCCAGAGGCCAGTTTGCCGACAAACTGCTGTTCCGGCTCAAAGATTTAGAGCAGCAGGTGAATGATATGTTGCTGTTTGCCAAAAGCGGCGAACAGCAGGTGGTCAGTGAATTGTCGCTGCAAAGCCTGATGCTGGAAGTGGAAGCCGGTGCCGAAGCTATGCTGATGGCACGTCAGGCCATTCTGACCGTGGAGCTTCCCGAGCCGGATATTCTGGTGCTGGGCAATAAAACCGCCCTGGCCAGTGCCCTGCAGAACCTGATTCACAACAGCATTCAGGCCATGCCCAAGGGCTGCCGTATTCACCTGCAAGCCGGGCGCGATCCACTCAATCCAACCGAAGTGGTGATCAGCGTGGCAGACAACGGCCCGGGCATTCCCAAAGCGCAGTTGCTGCATATTTTTGACCCATTCTATACCACCAAAAGCCAGGGCACAGGTCTTGGTCTGGCGGTGGTCAAGGCCGTTGCCCAGTCCCATCAGGGCCAGGTGCGGGCGGTCAATCTGGAACAGGGCGGGGCCAAATTTGATATTCGCTTGCCCATCTTGCGGCAACTGGAAAAAACCTTAACTCCTAAGGAGTGCAGAGGATGAGTAACAGTAAAATCCTGATTGTTGAAGACGACGCTGGTTTGCGTGAAGCACTGATTGATACCTTGCTGCTGGGCGGCTATCAGATTGTGGAAGCCGATTGTGCGGAAGCGGCTATGGCGATACTTGGCCAGGAGCCGGTGGACTTGGTGGTCAGTGATATCCAGATGGGGCAAATGTCTGGTTTGTCGCTGCTGCGCAGCATTAAGCAGAAGCTACCAAATTTGCCGGTGTTGCTGATGACGGCATATGCCACGATTGACGATGCAGTGCAGGCTATGCGCGACGGTGCCACTGATTATCTGGCCAAACCATTCGCCCCGCAGGTGCTACTTAATCTGGTTGGGCGTTATGCGCCAGCGCAGAAGGTGGAATCCCGTCAGCCTGTGGTGGCAGACCCTGCCAGTAAAAAGCTGTTGGAACTGGCCAAAAAAGTGGCTAAGGCCGATGCCACGGTGATGGTATTGGGCCCGAGTGGCTCCGGAAAGGAAGTGTTGGCCCGTTATATTCACGACCAGTCCAGTCGCAGTGAACAGCCTTTTGTGGCAATCAATTGTGCGGCGATTCCGGAAAATATGCTCGAAGCCACTTTGTTTGGTTATGAAAAAGGCGCTTTCACAGGCGCGCTGCAGGCTTGTCCTGGTAAGTTCGAACAGGCTCAGGGCGGCACCATTTTGCTGGATGAAATTACCGAGATGGATCTGGCCCTGCAAGCCAAGTTATTGCGCGTATTGCAGGAAAAAGAAGTCGAGCGCCTCGGCAGCCGTAAAACCATCGACCTGGATGTGCGTGTAGTGGCAACCAGTAACCGCGACTTACGTCAGGCGGTGGCGCGGGGCGATTTTCGCGAAGACTTATATTACCGCCTCAATGTGTTTCCATTAACCTGGTCGCCTTTAGCCCAGCGTCCTGGCGATATTATTCCGCTGGCCCAGCACCTGATTGAACGACACAGCCAGAAAGTAGGGGCGGCCATTCCTGTGCTTAGCGCTTCGGCGCGTAATAAACTGCAGCAATATAGCTGGCCAGGTAATGTACGGGAACTGGAAAACGTTATTCAGCGCGCCCTTATTCTGGCCACAGACGAGCAAATAGATGCCATGGATCTGATGCTGGAGCCGGACTTGCCTCATGAACTGCCGGAACTGGATACCGAACCCGAAGGTAGCAAGCTGGGGATGGAGCTTCAGCAGCAGGAGCACCAGATAATTCTCGACACACTTAAATCCTGTAACGGCAGCCGTAAGGCAGTAGCCGATAAACTGGGCATCAGCCCCCGCACTTTGCGCTACAAACTAGCCAGAATGCGTGATGTAGGGATTGAGGTACCGGCCTGAAGTTTGTTCAGGCCCCGAAAAATACCAAACATTTCTCGCAGAGCTCGCCGAGATAATGCCATGAAACCTTTGTGAATCTCCGTGTTCTTCGTGTCTCTGTGGTGACAATCTATCTGCGCACAAGCATAAATAAACCACGGAGGCACGGAGAACACAGAGTGGATGAAGGTATTTAATACTCTGCGTGTCTTTCTCTGTGCCCTCGGCGTCTCTGTGTGAAGCATTCTGGTATTAGCCGAAGGCACGAAATGCTTTCTCGCGGAGACGCAGAGTTATTGAAAGATTAGAATACTCTGCGTGCTTTTCTCAGCGCCCCCAGCGTCTCTGTGTGAAGCATTCAGGTATCAGCGAAAAGCCACTCTCGCAGAGCCGCAGAGTTCGCCGAGATAATGCCATGAAACCTCTGTGAATCTCCGTGCTCTTCGTGTCTCTGTGGTGATAATCTATACCCGCCGCCAAATTCCCGTCACGCTATCCTAGCAGACCTTTCAACTATTTGAATTTAAAAGAATAAATAATGTGGCACCAGTATTGCTAGGGTTTTGCTAGTCAATTATTCCACGCCCAGCTTATGGAGCCGCCGATGGATATTAAAGCCCAATCCTTGTACAGCGAACTGCAGTCGTTGGCCCGTCAGGCCAGCCTGGACAGCAGTCAGGCGCAACCACTGGTAACCAACCCCAGTTCACAGAATTTTGGCGATATGCTGAAACAAGCGCTGGACAATGTGAACGAGTTGCAGTTTGACTCCAGAAACAAGCAAGTGGCATTTGAAATGGGCGATAAAAGCCTGAGCCTGGTGGATGTGATGGTGGCCAAGGAGAAATCCGGCATTGCCTTTGAAGCCACGTTGCAGGTGCGCAATAAGGTGATGGAAGCCTATAAACAAATTATGAATATGCCGGTGTAACGGGAGACTAAGCTGTGGCAGAAACAACTGGTACAGAACTGGCCGTAACGGGCAACGCCCCAGAGGCCGACAACAACCCGGAACAGCGCTCCGGTTTTATGGAAGGCCTGGGCGGCATCGATTTGCTGCGTCAGATTACCTTGATTGTGGCGCTGGTTATTTGTGTGGCCATTGCCGTGTTTATTGTTATCTGGGCCCAGGAGCCGGACTACCGCCCGCTGGCCAAGATGCCCACCGAAGAGCTTATTCAGACGCTGGATTATCTGGATCAGAATCAGATTGATTACCGCCTGGAAGGCAACGTTGTTTATGTAAACGAAGAGCAGTATCAAAACATCAAACTGGGCATGGCACGCCAGGGCATCAGCCAGGAAGCTAACAGCGGCACCGATATCATCATGCAGGATATGGGCTTTGGTGTTAGCCAAAGGGTGGAAAAAGAACGCTTAAAACATGCCCGTGAACAACAGCTTGCCCGCACTATTGAAGAAATTAGCGCCATAACCCGCGCCAATGTGCTGCTGGCCCTGCCCAAGGAAAGCGTATTCGCCCGGGTAGAGAAAAAGCCCAGTGCGACCGTTGTGCTGACCTTGCGCCGCGGTTCTGTATTATCCGGCGAAGAAGTCGATGCGGTGGTGGATATTGTTGCCTCGGCGGTTCAGGGTATGGAGCCTGGACGGGTTACGGTGACGGATAACAATGGCCGCTTGCTGAATTCCGGCTCACAGGACTCACTTTCTGCCCGCTCACGCAAAGAATACGAAATTGAAAAGCACCGTGAAACCGAGTACCTGCAAAAAATTGATTCAATACTGATCCCGGTGCTTGGCCTGGGCAATTACACCGCGCAGGTTGACGTTTCCATGGATTTCACCGCGGTAGAGCAAACTCAGAAGCGTTATAACCCCGATTTACCTGCGGTGCGCAGCGAAATGACCATTGAGGAAAACTCAGTGGGCGGAATTGCTGCAGGTATTCCCGGTGCGTTGACTAACCAGCCTCCGCTGGACTCCAACATTCCTGAACAGGCCAATAGCAACAATGCCAAAACTACCACCCCTGGCCGTTCGCATAAGGAAGCGACTCGCAACTATGAGCTGGATACCACCATCAGCCATACCAAACAGCAAACTGGCGTGATACGTCGTCTGTCTGTGTCTGTGGCTGTTGATCATACCCAGCAGACTGCTGCTGATGGCACCACCTCGAGTGTGCCCAAAAGTCAGGAAGAGCTGCTCAATATCCGCCGGTTATTGCAAGGTGGCATTGGCTTTGATGTGACCCGCGGCGATTCACTGGAAGTGGTGAGCATTCCCTTTAGCCGTATCGACGACCTGGTGGTAACCGAAGTGCCATTGTGGGAGCAGGAATGGTTTATGCGCGCACTGCGCCTGGTGGTGGGGGGACTGGTGATCATTACCTTGATCCTGGCCATTGTCAGACCCATGCTTAAGAAACTGATTTACCCAGAAGACACCCGTGAGGCTGATGCCTTTGATGCCGATGCCGGGTTGGATCTGGGTGATGAAACTATCAGTATGCTGTCTCAGGAGTTTGATGAAGGGCAGGTGGGCTTTGCTGCCGACGGTTCATTGATGCTGCCAGACTTGCATAAAGATGAAGATATACTTAAAGCGGTTCGTGCCCTGGTGGCCAATGAACCCGAATTGTCAGCCCAGGTGGTCAAGGGCTGGCTGATGCAGGATGAATAATCATGGCAACCAGACAAGTCGCTAAAGTCGCTCCGGAAGAAGCGGAATCCAGTCCAGGCTACGATGTCAGTAAGCTGGAGGGGGTTGAGAAAGCTGCTATTTTGTTGCTGAGTTTGTCGGAAGAAGATGCCGCGCAGATCTTAAAGCATCTGGAGCCCAAACAGGTCCAGAAGCTGGGCAGCGCCATGGCCACCATGGAAGATATGACCCAGAACAAAATCACTGCGGTGCATAAGCACTTTATTGAGGAAATTCAGAACTACAGCACCATTGGCTTCCAGAGCCAGGAGTTTGTGCGTAAAGCCCTGACCGCTGCCTTGGGTGAAGACAAAGCCGCTAATCTGATCGATCAGATCCTGATGGGCGGCGGTGCCAAAGGCCTGGATTCCCTGAAGTGGATGGACTCCAAGCAGGTGGCCAGCATTATTCGCAACGAACACCCACAGATTCAGACCATTGTGTTGTCTTATCTGGATGCAGAGCAGTCAGCGGAAATTATTGCTCAGTTCCCGGAAAAGGTGCGTCTGGACCTGATGATGCGTATCGCCAATCTGGAAGAAGTGCAACCCGCCGCATTACAGGAACTGAACGAGATTATGGAAAAACAATTCGCCGGTCAGGCCGGTGCTCAGGCAGCCAAGATGGGCGGCCTGAAGTCTGCCGCAGATATTATGAACTACCTGGATACCAATATCGAAGGTCAGTTGATGGATGCCATCCGCGAGCAGGACGAAGAGATGAGTCAGCAGATTCAGGACCTGATGTTCGTGTTCGACAACCTGGCCGATGTAGACGATCGGGCGATTCAGACCATTCTGCGCGAAGTGCAACAGGATGCGCTGCTCAAAGCCATCAAAGGGGCCGACGACGAAGTCAAAGACAAGATCACCAAAAATATGTCCAAACGTGCGGCAGAAATGCTTATCGACGATTTGGAGGCCATGGGGCCGGTGCGTATCAGCGAAGTGGAAGCGGCGCAAAAAGAAATTCTGTCGGTGGCCCGTCGCCTTGCCGATGCCGGCGAAATTATGCTTGGCGGCGGTGGCGGCGAAGAATTCCTCTAATTTAGTGGGTGAATGTGGATGAGCGGTTCCAAAGTCCTTAAATATCAGTCCCAGGAGCAGGGTGTACGCACCTGGGAGCTGCCTTATATGGAAGATACCCAGCCCGAACCGGATAAAACCAACGCCATTAACCGCAGCAGCGAATGGAAATACGAACCCCCCGAGCCTGAAGAAGAAATTCTGCCTCCCACTGCGGAAGAAATCGAGGCTATTCGTCAGTCTGCTTATCAGGAAGGCCTGGAAGAAGGCCGTCAGGCGGGCCACGAGCAAGGCTTGTTGCAGGGGCGCGAAGAAGGGCTGAGCGAAGGCCGTGAGCAAGGTCTGGCCCAGGGGCTGGAAGAGGGCAGGCAAAGTGGCCTGGAGGAAATGCAGCAGGCGGCCACCATCTGGCAGGAACTGGCGACCAGGTTAACCAAGCCGGTTACGCAGGTGGACAATCACCTGGAGCGCGAGCTGGTGGAACTGGCGGTGTCTTTAGCCCGGGCGGTGATCCGAACAGAAATACAAAGCAACGAAAATGTGCTGCTGCAGGCCATTAGCGAAGGGTTAAAAGTGCTGCCTATTCAGGAACGTCGCTATCAGATGCATATGCATCCGGAAGACATCGCCCTGGTAAGGCGCCATTTTTCTGACGAGCATATTGAATCTCAGCATTGGCAGTTTATTGAAACCCCCAATATGCAGCGTGGTGGCTGCGATATCGTTACTGATACCAATGCGGTGGATGTCAGTATTGAGCGACGGGTGCGTCAGGTCCTGGATAAATTTTTGCTGGAGCAAGGCTTAGACCGGCAATAATGCGGGCTACGGGCTACGGGCTACGGGCTTCCCAAACATTAGCCCCTGTAGGTCGGACTTAAGTCCGACAAAAACACCTAAACAGACTAAACAGGTACATCTTGCAAAGCCTTAAAGACAAAATCGCCGCCTACCGGCAACAGGTTCCCCAGGCACAAACCGTGGCAGCAGGCAAACTGGTACGGGGCATCGGCCTGACTCTGGAAGCGGTAGGCTGCCAAATGCCAGTGGGCAGTCAGTGTCTGGTACAAACCATCGATGGCGAAATAGAAGCCGAGGTAGTGGGATTTGCCGAGAATATCACCTACCTGATGCCTACCGAGGCGGTTCGCGGTATTGTGCCCGGCTCCAGGGTTCAGCCATTGTCCCGTGAGCAGGGCATTGGCGTTGGCATGGAGCTTTTGGGCCGTGTGGTTGACGGTAATGGTCAGCCCCTTGACGGGCTGGGTGCCATCAAAGTGGAAAAGCGCATTCCGCTTAGCCGCGCGCCGATTAACCCCTTATCTCGCCGCCCTATCAATCAGCCACTGGATGTGGGCGTACGCTGTATCAACTCGTTGATCACCGTGGGGGTCGGACAACGTATGGGGCTGTTTGCCGGCTCCGGGGTGGGTAAAAGCGTGCTCATGGGCATGATGACCCGCGGCACCAGTGCTGATGTTGTGGTGGTCGGTTTGGTGGGGGAGCGGGGCCGCGAAGTGAAGGAATTTATTCAGGATATCCTGGGTGAAGAAGAGCGGCAAAAGTCTGTAGTGGTGGCCGCACCCGCGGATACCTCGCCTTTAATGCGTTTAAAAGGTTGCGAAACGGCGGTAGCCATTGCTGAGTATTTTCGAGACCTGGGCATGAATGTACTGCTGCTGGTGGACTCACTGACCCGCTACGCCATGGCGCAGCGTGAAATTGCCCTGGCAGTGGGGGAGCCTCCTGCCACCAAAGGGTATCCACCATCGGTGTTTGCCCGCCTACCGGCATTGGTGGAACGCGCCGGTAATGGCAGCGACAAGCAAGGAGCGATTACCGCCTTCTTTACCGTGCTGACCGAGGGGGATGATCTGCAGGATCCTATCGCCGATTCGGCCAGGGCGATACTGGACGGGCATGTGGTGTTGGCCAGACGTTTGGCTGACAGTGGCCACTATCCAGCCATTGATGTTGAAGCTTCAATCAGCAGGGTAATGCCCATGGTGGTCAGTGACGAGCACCTGAAAGCCGCCCGGCGGATTAAGCAGGTTTACTCTAACTACCAACAGAATCGTGATCTAATCAGCATCGGCGCATATAGCCGGGGCTCAGATCCACGAGTCGACTTGGCGATTAAGGCCGAGCCGGTGATCAACAAATTTCTGCAGCAGGAAATGAAGCAAGTGCTTCCTTACGATGAAAGTCTTGAAGACATGGCATCTCTGGCCAAAGGACTGGGAGAAGGCTGATGTCTACACGCCAGTTGCAGCAAGTGGCCAGGTGGGAGCAGGAAAAGGAAGATAAACTGGCTAAGGATTATCGTCTCGCCGAGCAAAATGTGCAGGCCAATGTGCAAAAGCTGACCGGTTTGCAAAATTACCGTCTGGATTACCTGCGCCAACTACAACAACGCGCTAACCAGGGACTGGGTGCCACGTCTTTTGCTCAGCATCAGGCCTTTATTGATAAGTTAGACAAGGCTTGTGCTCAGCAAAATCAGATGATTGCCAATGCCAGGGCGGTGGCGCAGCAGCGCCGCGGGTTATGGCTGAAACAGCAACAAAAGCGTAAAGCGGTGGAAATGCTGATTGAAAAAAAGCATCAGCAGGCCCAACAACTAGAAAACCGGCGTGAGCAGGCCTTGCTGGATGAAGTTGCGTTGCAACGTTTTGTGCGCAGAAAGGCGCAGGAGTAAGCCAGCCAAGGCTTGAATGCGTAATCCTACCAACTTGGAGCGCTACTTGCATAACACTGGCTACGAACTAACGCATTATCTACCAAAGGCCCCAAAGTAAAAGGCTGATGGCTTTAAACCTAAGTTCTGGAAACGCCCTATGATGCAACAAGTTGCCGCCGCCAATCCCAAACTTGCCGCCCCTGGCGCAGTGGCTGATGACAATGAGCAAATGCTTGAAAGTGGTCAGGCAGACATTTTTCGTCAGCAGTTAAGCTTAGAGCAAGGCAAGGGCCGACACAGTGTTGAGCCCGTGCGAAAGGGCGGCCCGGAAAAACCCGGCTTCGAAGTCACCGAGCGTGATAACAAGGAAAGTCGTCAGACCGAAACTCTGTCAAAAAGCGAGACAACTGAGTCCGACAAGGCCAGTATCCCCGCCGCTGAAGAGGCTGATAAACAGTCTGAAAAAGGCGATGCGATTGTTATTGATGCACAAAAAAGTGCGGATAAAGGGCAGACTGAGTTGTCATCATCCACCAACGAGCAGCCAGAGGAAGGGGCGATATCAACGCCGCAAGGCGAACCGCAGGCGGATGATTGGCTGAAGTTAGTTTATCAACTGGTGTTGCAGCAGACAAACACGACCGTAGAGCAGGAGCCAAGCGAATCACAAGATGATGTGTTGCAGGTTGGTGCGACTGAAAACAATGTCGATGGCACCGGCACTGAAGCCGACTGGACTGAACAAAATTTAGCTCTACTGGAACAGCTTGGGTTAAACCCTGATATTCTTCAGCAACTCCTGACGCCAGAGCAACTAACCGAGTTTAAACAGTTTTTGACGCAGATGCCGCCACAGTCAGATGATGTGATGTTTGCCAATGTGTTAGTAACCCTGGCAAATATGTTGGAAGATGGTGAAACGCCAGAGATTCCGCTAGCGCTGTTTGACGCAAAGGGCTGGCAGCAGTTAACCAACCTGGCTGGTGAAAATCTGGTGAAGGCGCTGGCGCCTGAACAGATCGCCAAGTTGCCACTGATAACCCCACAACAACAGGTCGATTTACCGAAAGGCAATGTGCAGGACGGAACCATTAAGCTGACCGAGCTTAAAGCTGCGCTTCTTAGCCCTGAGGGGGAAAAGGTCAGCAGAGAGCAGATTTCAGCCGCTGATGATGCAATGAAGCAATCCGAAAAATCGTTGCACAGCGCTGAAACTGCCGCAGATAAAGCTAAAGTACCCTCAGCTGTAAAACCGGTTACTTTACAGGAGCTGGTTCAGTTACCCGAAAAAGATCTGGATAAGCGACTCACCGAGCTAGCCGAGCGACTGCCGGTTAAGCAGCAAGGGCCACAAGCCGTGCAAGATTTTGTTGCCAGTTTGAAAGCCGGTATTGCCGAATTTAAAGCGCAGTTACAGCAAGGGCGTGAACCTGGCCTGGATTTGCAAAGTCTGGTGCAAGCCAGCTTAAAAGAACAAGGCATCAAGATCCCACAACCTGTGCTACAGCCCGAATTGCAGCGTTTTGCAAGTTTAATGGAAAGCCAGGTCAGTCAACGGCAGGACGCGTTTGACCCCAGTCTCAGAGCTGTAGCAGAGCGACAAGTGGCGGCTGAAACCGCCCATGCACAAGTAGAAAGCAGCAAAACAGCCAATGCATCCTCTAATAGTGTCCTGGATAAGGCCATTAATATCGCTAAGCCCGAGGCCGCAATACAACTGGCAGAGCGAGTGCGGATGCTGGTGAATCAAGGCAATATGAGTGCCGATATCCGTCTCGATCCACCGGACCTTGGCTCTATGCAGGTGCGCATTCAGATGCATGGCGACCAGGCCAGCGTGAACTTTGTGGTGCAATCACAGCAGGCCAGAGACATGCTTGATCAGGCGGTACCCAGATTGCGAGAAATGTTGGCGGAAAAAGGTATTGAACTTGGGCAATCATTTGTTCAGCAGGAAGGTAAGGGTGAACAGTTTGCCCAGCAGCAAGGCCAGTCTGATGGCGATGAGCCACAGCAGTCCTTAAATGAACAACAAACAATACATGATATACCGATATCTAATGGCCGACTGGGTGGAATCGACTATTTCGTTTAACACAATTGCTATTCCCTGTGTGACAGATAAGATCAGTAGCCATACAGGTAACTAAATTGGATTGATAATGGCGGAAAAAGAACTGGAGCTGGAAGACGGCGGTAACAAAAAAGGCAAGATGATGATTATCATCATCGCCGCTGCCGTATTAGTCATTGGTGGCGCCGCGGCGTTTTTCCTGCTGGGTGGTTCAGATGAGCCAGCGATGGATGAGCAGGCCATGAGCCCTACGCCAGGGGCCAGTGACGGCGCGCCTGCTGCCAATAGTGCTTCGTTAGGGTCAGCTTTGTATGTTGCTATGCCAAGGCCCTTTGTATTTAACGTGCCTGGTACCGGCCGTGACCGCCTGGTGGAAATCAAGGTGCAGCTGTTGGTACGCGGTGCCGATAATGAAGAACAGGCCAAGATGCATATTCCTATGATAGAAGGCACACTGCTGAGAGTGTTTTCCAGTGCCAATGCTGATGATTTGGTCACCGAAGCGGGTAAAATTGCCCTGCGTGAACAGTCCATCAAAGAAGTGCGCAAGGTGATGCAGGAGATAGCCGGCAAGGACGTGGTGTCGCAGGTGTTATTTACCGGTTTTGTAATGCAATAGGATTAACAGGTGAGCGATTTATTATCCCAGGACGAGATCGACGCGCTGTTACACGGCGTTGATGAAGTCGAAGAAGAAGAGATAGACAGCGGAGAGGGCGGTGGCTCGGCGCTGGAGTATGACTTTTCTTCTCAGGACCGTATTGTCCGTGGCCGTATGCCGACCCTGGAAATCGTTAACGAACGTTTTGCCCGGCATATGCGGGTCAGTTTATTTAATATGATGCGCCGCAGTGCCGAAGTATCGATTAACGGCATTCAGATGATTAAGTTTGGTGAGTACGTACATACCCTGTTTGTACCTACCAGCCTGAATATGGTGCGCTTCAGGCCACTCAAAGGCACGGGCCTTATCACCATGGAAGCCCGCCTGGTATTTATTCTGGTGGATAACTTCTTTGGTGGCGATGGCCGCTATCATGCCAAGATTGAAGGCCGGGAGTTTACCCCTACCGAACGACGTATTATCCAGATGTTGCTCAAGCTGATCTTTGAGGATTACAAAGAAGCCTGGGCGCCGGTCATGGACGTGTCATTTGAATACCTGGACTCGGAAGTTAACCCGGCCATGGCTAACATCGTCAGCCCCACCGAAGTGGTGGTGATCAGCTCTTTTCATATTGAGTTGGATGGCGGCGGCGGTGACTTCCATGTGGCGCTGCCTTATTCCATGCTGGAACCCATTCGTGAGTTGCTGGATGCCGGGGTGCAAAGCGACAAGGAAGATACCGATCTGCGCTGGAGTAAGGCACTCAGGGATGAAATCATGGATGTGCAGGTGGAAGTGTCTGCCACCCTGATGGAAATAGAACTGTCTTTACAGGAAGTCATGGACTTGCAGGAAGGTGATATTATTCCCATCGAGTTGCCGGAGCATGTGGTGATGTTTGTCGAGGACTTACCGACCTTCCGCACTAAAATGGGCCGTTCCAGAGACAACCTGGCGCTGAAGATTACCGAGAAAATACCAAGACCGACCTCTGTGAAGTCAGAACTGCAACTGTTAACCAAAGGCGGACGGCGACTGGACAGCGACGCCGAACTGGCCAGCCTGGAAGACGATTTATAACGCCGGTTTTCGGCATGATTTTTTGCATCAGGGCTGCCCTGGTGCCAATTGAAAGTGAGGTAGCGCGATGAGCACCGAAAATGATGACGCAATGGACGACTGGGCGGCGGCCATGGCTGAACAGGCCGAAGCTGAGGCCGGTGATGACAATGTACAGGTAGCCGAACTGGACGAATTGCAGGACGATGCGCCTATTACCGGCGAAGAAAAGCGCAAACTGGATACCATATTGGATATTCCGGTCACCATCTCTATGGAAGTGGGGCGCAGTCACATCAGCATCCGAAATTTGTTGCAGTTGAACCAAGGCTCTGTGGTGGAATTGGACCGGGTAGCCGGCGAACCTCTGGATGTGCTGGTAAATGGCACGTTGATTGCTCATGGAGAAGTAGTAGTGGTCAACGACAAATTCGGAATTCGCTTAACCGATGTTATCAGCCAAATCGAACGTATTAAAAAACTCAGATAAATCAAAGGCCAAGCTGTATCTTTGCGGCTTGGCCTGGCTCTCTTCCCCCGCTTTTGCCGACAACAAACCCCTAAGTAGCCCCGTCGATTATTTGTCGATTCTGCTGTCACTGGCCTTAGTTATTGGCCTGGTGTTTATGCTGGGCTATCTGTTGCGCCGGTTTAATGTCACTCAAACCGGCAGTGCACAAATGAAAGTGGTGGGCTCCATGGCCTTAGGTACCCGCGAGCGTATATTGGTGATTCAGGTTGGCGAGGAGCAGCATATGCTTGGCGTCACGCCGCAAAATATTAATCATCTGGCCCGTTTGCAGACAAATCTGGACACGCCAGCACCATCGGGGGAGAGTTTTAAGCTCAAGCTTGGCCAACTGATGCAGGGCCAGAAGGGGAAAGATCATGACTAGGCTATTGATTACGGTATTGGCGCTGGTGATGATACTGAAGCCTGACTGGGCCTGGGCCAATCCAGGTGTCAAAGCCTTGACCGTCACCACTAACCCGGATGGCAGCCAGGATTACAGCATGACACTGCAAGTGCTGGCGATTATGACGGCGCTAAGCCTGATCCCAGCCTTTGTGATGATGATGACCTCGTTCACCCGCATTATTGTGGTACTGTCGATTCTGCGGCAGGCTATCGGCCTACAGCAATCGCCTTCAAACCAGATCCTGATCGGTGTCAGTCTGTTCCTCAGCTTGTTTATTATGGCGCCGGTGTTCGACAAGGTGAATGAAACTGCCCTGCAGCCCTATTTAAATGAAGAAATTACCTCCATTGAGGCCTATGAAAGAGCCAAAATACCGATGCGGGCTTTTATGCTGTCGCAAACCCGGGTCAAAGATTTAGAAACCTTTGTGGAAATCGGCGGATACCAGGGCCAGTTCCAGAGTCCTGAAGAAGTGCCGATGAATGTGCTGATCCCTGCGTTTGTGACCAGCGAATTGAAAACCGCCTTTCAAATTGGCTTTATGCTGTTTATTCCGTTTTTGATTCTGGATTTGGTAGTGGCATCGGTATTGATGGCCATGGGTATGATGATGCTGTCGCCCATGATCGTCGCGCTACCCTTTAAATTGATGCTGTTTGTGCTGGTGGATGGCTGGAATCTGATCTTCGGCACCCTGGCTAACAGTTTTGGTATGTAGGGGGAATCTGATGAGCCCGGAAGTCTTTGTTGACGTATTACGCGAAGCCCTGTTTATGGTGATTCTGCTGGTGTCCGCTATTATCCTGCCCAGCCTGTTTGTGGGGCTGATAGTGTCGGTATTTCAGGCTGCCACCTCCATTAACGAACAAACCATCAACTTTTTGCCACGTTTAATCGTTACCTTACTGGCCTTGTCCTGGGGCGGCCACTGGCTTACCGGGCAACTGATGGATTTCTTTTTTGAGATGGTCAATCGTATCCCGGAAGTGGTGGGGTAAAAGTGGTCAGTATGCAGTGTGCAGTCGGCAGAGATGCTGTAGTTAATAGCTCAGTAGGTCGAACTTCAGTTCGACACAACAAGCACACATTGCCGCACAAGTTAAGCCATATAACCCTTAACGTCGGGCGCAAGCCCGACCCACATATGGGCGAATAATGGAAATTCTTTCTACCACCATTACCCAATACCTGGCGGATTTGCTGCTGCCCTTTATGCGTATCAGCGGCATGTTTGCAGCTATGGTGGGGATTAGCGCCAAAACCTTACCTCCGCCGGTCAGGGCTTTGCTGACCTTATTCTTGACCGTACTGATTATGCCGGTAGTGCCACCCGTGCCCATTGCCGAAATGGTATCGGTGGGGACTTGGTTGATGGTGATTCAGCAGCTCCTGATAGGTATCGCTATTGGCTTTATTTCTACTTTGGTGCTCAACACTTTTGTGCTGGCGGGGCAAATCGTCGCCATGCAAACCGGTTTGGGTTTTGCGTCAATTGTGGATCCGGTCAATGGTATCAACGTGCCGGCGGTGGGGCAGTTTTATCTGATTCTGGCCACCTTGTTGTTTTGGGCGCTGGACGGGCACCTGGCGATGATCAAAATGATTGTGCTGAGTTTTGAGGCATTTCCTGTTGGTCCCAGCACATTAAGTCCCGAGCAATTCAGGGAAATCGCCCATTTTGCCGGTTGGATGTTTGTCGCTGCCGTGACCATTTCCCTGGCGCCTATTGTGTCATTGCTGATTATTAACCTGGCCTTTGGGGTGATGACCAAAGCGGCACCGCAGCTCAACGTATTTACTATTGGTTTTTCCATTGCGCAGATCGTTGGTCTGATCATTATCTGGCTGACCATGGATAACTTCACCTACCATTTTGAACAGGAATGGGAGCGTGCCCAGTTATTTATGTGCCAGCTTCTGCGGGTCTGCCAATGACACCCTTTTATTTGCTAAATCATCGCGATCATCAGGTGCAGTGCCTGAACCCTTATCAGGAGTGCCCTAATGGCTGATGCACATGAGAAAACAGAAGACCCCACGTCGAAAAAACTCGAACAGGCGCGTAACAAAGGCCAGATTGCCCGTTCCCGCGAGCTGTCTACCACCCTGGTTTTAATTGGTAGTGCGGCGGCACTGATTTTTCTTGGCCAAAGTATCGGGGGGGCATTGTTTCGGGTGATGCAGCGTATGTTTACCTTATCCCGTGATGAAACCTATGATGCCAACCATATGTTCCAGGCCTGGGGCAGCAGTGTCCTGGAAATAGCCGGCCCGGTGCTGTTTTATATGGTGATTGTGACGATCGCCGGAATCTACGGCAGTATTGCCCTGGGCGGCTACAACTTTACCTGGGAATCAGCCAGTCCCAAGGCCAATAAGATTAACCCGATTAACGGCTTAAAGCGGATGTTCGGTCCTAATGGTCTGGTGGAACTGCTTAAAGCCCTGGCCAAATTCATTATTGTGGCGGTCAGCACTTACCTGGCCCTGCGACTGTTCAGCCATGAAGCGCTGCATTTGGATATGGAACTCTACCCACGCAATATTATGCATGCGTTGGAGTTACTTGGCTGGGCGTTTTTAATCATCTGCTGTGCCATGATCCCTATTGCGGTATTTGATGTGCCTTATCAGAAGTTCAAACATGATAAGGAAATGAAAATGACCAAGCAGGAAGTAAAGGACGAGCGTAAAAATGCCGAGGGTAACCCCGAGGTGAAAAGCCGTATCCGTCGCCTGCAATTCCAAGCTGCGGCCCGGCGTATGATGCAAAAAGTACCGGAAGCCGATGTCATCGTCACTAACCCCACGCACTTTTCGGTGGCGCTTAAGTATGATCAAAATGGCACCCGTGCGCCGGTGTTGGTGGCTAAGGGCATTGATGAACTGGCCATGCATATTCGTAAAATCGCCAATGCCCATCAGGTACCTATTGTTGAATCGCCGATGCTGGCAAGGGCTATCTACTACTCCACCGAGGAAGATCGGGAAATTCCTGAAAAGCTGTTTATGGCGGTCGCCCAGGTACTGGCTTATGTGTACCAGTTGAAAAACTGGAAGAAAGGCCGGGCTAAACGACCTAAGCCACTGGCTAAAGAGTTGCCTATTCCACCTGAGCTGCGGCGTTAGACTGGGTTGGCACTTTGACTCACTCTCTGGCGCTGTTCACTTGATTCTATTTAACCTCTGACGACTTAAACCCGTCGGACTCACGTCCGAGACCTGGGTGTTTATCTGAGTTTTTGCTGTCGGAATAAATTCCGACCCACTGTGGGTTGGGCTCAAGCCCAACAACTAGAAAATGCCAAACCCTGTCTGGTTTATTGGGGACTGTTCAGTTGTGAGCTGATGGCTAGAGGGTGTTCAACGCTCTGTGTCAGCTTAAATTGTCATCATTTAAAAACGGGTTAAAGCGGTTGTTTAAGGCTTTTCCAATTAATCTGGTTGGCCAGGCGCAGTTCGCGCAGGCTTAAGGTGCGGGGCAGGGACTTGTGGGCGTGTTTCCAGCTATGGCCACAACAGGCGGCGCTCAGGGTTGTTTTGCCTGGCACCAGCAGGGCTTTGTCGACGCTATGTGGCTGCGGCAAGCCGTCTAAATGAAACCAGCCATGTTTGTTCAGATGCAGTCTGTCGTTCTGCAGTTCCAGACGGTCGATGCTGTCCAGCTCCAGATGTTCAATACCCAGGTGATGCTGCCAGACCGGCACGGGCAGGCCAAAACAGGCATGTTGTTTAAACCAGTGCAGTGTATCGATTTTATCTTTGCCCTGGGGGCAATGCGCGCTTTGCCTGGCCTGCCAACTGGCGTTATGAATATCCAGTTGTAAGGGGCCGGCATGTTGCAACATACCTGCGGCAACTCGCTTGATATGATGACTTAAGCCTTTAAGACGGCGTTGTAGTAGTGACAGACTGGCGTTTTGAGACAGGGCAAGGAGCTCGCGTTCATACAGAGCATTGCACAGCTCCGCATACTGCAACTGTGCTTTGTCATCGCGAAAAATATCGGTTTGATTGGACTGCATAAGGATGCAAAAAGGGGGCCGCTGCCCCCTTTCTAATCTCAGGCCTGGCCTTTGATTTCCTTGCGGCCATGATAGGCCACATTGCCAGCCAATTGCTCTTCGATACGCAGCAATTGGTTGTACTTGGCAACGCGGTCAGAACGGCACAATGAACCGGTTTTAATTTGGCCAGCGGCGGTACCCACTGCCAAATCAGCAATAGTGGCATCTTCTGTTTCGCCGCTACGGTGCGAAATCACTGCAGTATAACCGGCGTCTTTGGCCATACGAATGGCTTCCAGGGTTTCGGTCAGTGAACCAATCTGGTTAAATTTAATCAGAATGCTGTTAGCGATGCCGTTGTCGATACCGCGCTTTAAGATCTTGGTGTTGGTCACAAACAAGTCGTCACCCACCAACTGCACCTTGTTGCCAATCTTCTTGGTCAGGCTGGCCCAGCCGTCCCAGTCGCTTTCGTCCAGACCGTCTTCGATAGACACGATAGGGTACTTGGTGGTCAGTTCAGCCAGGTAATCGCCGAAAGACTCTGAGTCAAATACTTTGCCTTCACCTTTCAGGTCGTATTTGCCATCGTGGTAGAACTCGGAGGCCGCGCAGTCCAGCGCCAGGGTCACGTCTTTATTCAGCTCGTAACCGGCGGCAGCAATCGCTTCAGCAATTACGGCCAGGGCTTCTTCATTAGATTTCAGGTTAGGAGCAAAGCCACCTTCATCACCCACGGCGGTATTCAGGCCTTTAGCTGACAACACCTTTTTCAGGCTGTGGAAGATCTCGGCACCCATACGCAGGGCTTCACGGAAGCTGGCCGCGCCCACAGGCTGTACCATAAACTCCTGAATGTCCACGTTATTATCGGCGTGCTCACCACCATTGATGATATTCATCATTGGCACCGGCATGCTGTACTGACCCGGCGTACCGTTCAGTTCGGCAATATGCTGATAAAGCGGAATGTTTTTATCCATGGCGGCGGCCTTGGCGTTGGCCAGTGACACGGCCAGAATGGCATTAGCACCCAGTTTCTCTTTGTTTTCGGTGCCATCCAGCTCAATCATCACGGCATCAATAGCTTGTTGATCGTGGCTGCTTTTACCCAGCAGGGCTGCCTGGATATCATTATTCACTGCAGCGACGGCTTTTAATACGCCTTTGCCCAGGTAACGGCTTTTGTCACCGTCACGCAACTCCAGTGCTTCACGGGAGCCGGTGCTGGCACCACTGGGTGCACAAGCGCGGCCCCAGGCTCCGCTGGCCAGATAAACTTCTGCTTCAACCGTGGGGTTACCGCGTGAGTCCATCACTTCGCGGCCAATAATCTTACTGATTTGTGACATTGTTGCCTCTGAATATAAAAGATAAATCGCCCGGCTGGGCGATATTATTATTCGCTCAGGCGTAGCAGGCTACGCCCATCAATTATTGCTTTTATGATGTTGCCCGGCGGCGGCCACAAACCCTTCAAATAAAGGATGACCATCGCGCGGGGTAGAGTTGAACTCAGGGTGGAACTGGCCGGCGACAAACCATGGATGATCATCTATTTCGATGATTTCGACTAAACGCTTGTCGGTGGACAATCCCGTCACTTTCAGACCCGCTGCCTCTATTTGTGGACGCAGGTTATTGTTTACTTCGTATCTGTGGCGATGACGCTCATAAATCGTCTCGCTGCCGTACATGGCATGCACTTTACTGCCTTTGATCAAATGGCACAACTGGCTACCCAGTCGCATGGTACCACCCAGATCGGAATTTTCGGTGCGGGTTTCGGTGCTGCCGTCGGCATCCAGCCACTCGGTAATCAGGCCTACCACCGGGTTTGGCGTACTGGTATCAAACTCGGTGCTGTTGGCATTCTCAAGACCAGCCACATTACGGGCGTATTCAATCACTGCCACTTGCATACCCAGGCAGATACCCAGATACGGTACTTTATTTTCACGGGCGTAGCGGGCCGCGGCAATCTTGCCTTCAATACCCCGTTCACCGAAACCGCCGGGCACCAGAATAGCATCCAGGCCAGCCAGTAAGTCTGTGCCTTTGCTCTCAATGTCCTGCGAATCAATATACTGGATATTGACCGTCAGGCGATTTTTTAACCCGGCGTGCTTTAATGCTTCATTCACTGACTTGTAGGCATCCGGCAGCGCCACATATTTGCCCACCATGCCAATGGTCACCTCGCCATTGGGATTGGACTCGGCATAAAGCACCTGCTCCCATTCTGCCAGGTCGGCTTCCGGGCAGCTCAGGCCAAAACGTTTAACCACTAATTCATCCAGGCCCTGAGATTTCAGCATGGCTGGGATGCGGTAGATACTGTCTACATCTTTTAAGCTGACAACCGCTTTGTCTGCCACATTGGTAAACAGGGCGATTTTTGAACGTTCGTTGGCCGGTAACTGGGCTTCGGAGCGACAGACCAGAATATCCGGTTGAATACCAATGCTGCGCAGCTCTTTCACTGAGTGTTGAGTCGGCTTGGTTTTCACTTCTCCAGAGGCGGCCATATAAGGCACCAGGGTCAAATGCATATACATGGCGCGCTCGCGGCCAATTTCAGTGCCTAGTTGACGAATAGCTTCCAGGAAGGGCTGGGATTCAATATCGCCCACTGTGCCACCAATTTCGACAATGGCCACATCCACACCTTCGGCACCTTCAATCACCCGGCGCTTGATTTCATTAGTAATATGCGGAATAACTTGAATGGTGGCACCCAGATAGTCGCCACGACGTTCGCGTTTGATCACTTCTTCATACACCCGACCGGTGGTGAAGTTGTTGCGGCTGGTCATGCGGGTGCGGATAAAGCGTTCGTAATGGCCCAAATCCAGATCGGTTTCGGCGCCATCATCGGTAACAAACACCTCACCGTGTTGAATTGGGCTCATAGTGCCTGGATCCACGTTGATATAAGGATCCAGTTTCAGCATGGTTACTTTCAGGCCCCGGGCCTCCAGAATAGCAGCCAGGGAAGCGGCAGCAATACCTTTACCCAGTGATGAAACCACACCACCCGTCACGAAAATATAGTTTGTCATGCGAAACCTAAGACTTGGGAGTTAATCGAAAATCCATGCCACAACGCAAAACCATCCACTAGAAGTGGATTGCATCAAGGCGCGTGGAATTCTTATCAGGACGGGAAAACAGTATACGCAATTAGCGGATATCTCTCAATCTAAAACACGAGAATCAGGTCGAAATCTTGCTTGGTCAGCTTGGTGGATATATGCAGGGCGAAGCCAGGCTGCGCCCTGCAAGTGGCAGAGGTTAATCCTGAGCCAGGCGTTTCAATTCATACAGCATATCCAATGCCTGCCTGGGGCTAAGTTCATCTGGATTCAGGCGCTTAAGATGCTTGCGTAGCGGGTCTTGTTGCTGAATAAAGTCCAATTGGGCTGGCGGGGCAGGGGCGATGTTACCCGACGGCTGGGACTCATTCCGCTCCAGTTCCTGCAATTTAGCCTTGGCTGCCAGAATCACGGGCTTAGGTACGCCAGCCAGCATGGCCACTTGCAAACCGTAGCTCCTGTCTGCTGCGCCTTCCTGCACGGCGTGCATAAAGCTAATGCCATCATCATGTTCCACCGCATCCAGATGTACATTGGCCAGCTGCTGCATGCTGTCAGCCAGTTGCGTCATTTCAAAATAATGGGTGGCGAACAAGGTAAAGGCATGAATCTTTTCGGCCAGATAACAGGCCGTGGCCCAGGCCAGTGATAAGCCGTCATAGGTACTGGTGCCGCGGCCGATTTCATCCATCAGTACCAGGCTGTTGGCACTGGCATTATTCAGAATATTGGCGGTTTCGGTCATTTCCACCATAAAGGTGGAGCGACCGGAAGCCAAATCATCTGATGCGCCAATGCGGGTAAAGATTCGGTCCACCGGGCCAAGCCGGGCATTTTCGGCTGGCACAAAGCTGCCCATGTGCGCCATCAGCACAATCAGAGCGGTCTGGCGCATATAGGTAGACTTACCGCCCATATTCGGCCCGGTAATAATCAGCATGCGGCGCTGATTGCCAAGAGCCAGTGGATTGGCAATAAAAGGGTCGTTAAGCACCTGTTCCACCACCGGATGGCGGCCGCGATCATACTGGATACCTGGCTCTTCGCTGAACTGTGGACGCTGGTAATCAAAACGCAGGGCGCAGTCGGCCAGATTGCTCAATACATCCAGTTCGGCCAGTGCTGCGCCGCTAAGCTGTAATTCAAACAGTTGTGGCAGCAATTCATCAAACAGCGCATCGTAAAGTTGCTTTTCCAGGGCCAGGGCGCGGCCCTGACTGGTCAGGACCTTGTCTTCATATTCCTTCAGCTCGGGAATAATGTAGCGTTCATTGTTCTTCAAGGTCTGACGGCGTACATATTCTGCTGGTACCAGATCGGCGTAGCCACGACTAACTTCGATATAGTAGCCATGCACTTTATTAAAGCCGACCTTCAGGGTGGGAATATCAGTGCGCTGTTTTTCCCTTTCCTCCAAACGCTCCAGATAATCTGTGGCACCTTTGGACAGCGCACGGAGTTCGTCTAATTCGGCGTTAAAACCGGGGGCTATCACGCCGCCATCACGGATCAGGACCGGCGGGTTGTCGATAATGGCGCGTTCCAGTAGGTCGAGCAGGGCCGGAAATTCGTTGATTTCCCTGCCAAGGTTGTCCATGGGCGGACAGTTCAGGCTGGCCAAAAAAGTGCGAATAGCAGGGAGCTGAGCAAACGCCTGGCGCAGGCGCGCGAAGTCTCTGGGCCGGGCGCTACGCAGAGCCAGACGCCCTAATACCCGTTCTATGTCGCCGACCTGCTTCAGATAGTCTTTCAGTTCGCTGATATCGGCGTCTAAAAGGGCCTGAATGCTGTCTTGCCTTTGCTTCAGAGCCTGAATATTGGTGAGTGGGCGGTGGATCCAGCGCTGCAATAGGCGGCTACCCATGGCTGTGCTGGTTTTGTCCAGTACCGAGGCCAGGGTATTTTCGATGCCACCGGCCAGGTTCTGGGTCAATTCCAGATTACGCCTGGTGGCGGCGTCCATTTGCACGGTATCGGTTTGAGTTTCCAAACGAATGGCGCGAATATGCGGCAGGGCGGCACGCTGGGTATCTTTGACATATTGCATTACGCAACCGGCGGCGCACAGACCCAATTCGGCATTTTCCACACCAAAGCCGCTTAATTCCCGGGTGCCGAACTGTTGGTTCAACTGGGTGATGGCGGTTTGCAGATCGAACTCCCATTGAGGGCGGCGACGCAGGCCACGACGTTGTTCAATCAGGTTAAATGCTGCCATACCTTCGGGATACAGCAGCTCTGCTGGTTGGGTGCGCTGTAATTCTGCCTGCAGGGCTTCTTCGTTTTTTAGTTCACAGAGGCTGAAACGGCCACTGGATAACTCCAGCGTGGCGTAGCCGAAACCGGCCTTGTCTTGCCAGACAGCAGCCAGCAAGTTGTCCCGCCGGTCTTCTAAAAGTGCCTCATCAGTGATAGTGCCCGGGGTGACTATACGGGTTACTTTGCGTTCCACCGGCCCTTTGCTGGTGGCCGGGTCACCAACCTGCTCACAAATCGCCACGGATTGTCCCAGTTTGACCAATTTGGCCAGATAGCCTTCCACAGCATGGTAAGGCACACCAGCCATGGGAATCGGATCGCCGCCGGATTTACCCCTGGCCGTCAGCGAGATGTCCAACAACTGGGCGGCCCGTTTGGCGTCGTCGTAGAACAGTTCATAGAAGTCACCCATACGATAGAACAAAAGAATCTGCGGGTGTTCAGATTTGATGCGCAGATATTGCTGCATCATCGGCGTATGCTGGGCGAGCTGCTGTTGGTTAAAAAGACCGGCTTGCATGGCAAAATTATCAGAGGGCATAATGACGCTATTCTTTGTTATTGTCGGGATTAGAAAAGATGACGACAGAAACGAGCCTGCGCCTGGCCGGTGAGTTGGGCGACACCCTTAAACAAAAGGGTTGGACAATGACCTGCGCTGAATCCTGCACCGGAGGGGGCATAGGATACGCCATTACCAGCGTCTCTGGAAGTTCCTCCTGGTTTGAACGCGGCTTTATCACCTACTCTAATCAGGCCAAGCAGGATTTACTTGGTGTGCAATCTGACACCCTGGTGGTGCACGGCGCAGTATCAGCCCAGACCGTTGAAGAAATGGCTCAGGGGGCATTAAATGCCGCCAAGGCTGACATGGCCATTGCCGTTAGCGGTATTGCGGGCCCGGACGGTGGCAGCCCGGAGAAGCCGGTTGGCACTGTGTGGTTTGGCCTGGCCTTGAAGGGCGAAACAAAAAGTGTTCTGCAGCGCTTTGAGGGCGATAGACAGCAAATTCGCCAGCAAGCGGTGGAATTTGCCCTGAGGTTTGGGGCTGAAGCTATTCGCTGACGGTTGCACATAGTGCCGGCAGCAAGCAACAAGTATCCAAACTGGCATATGGGCGCTAAGTTCGCTCAGAATGGCCTGTTATTGAACAGCAACCAGTTGATTAATGGTTATTTTATGGATGATTTTGCGTAACTGGTATTCCTGGATTAGGTTTAATTAACATCGGTTCCAATTGACCGACTGTTAATGATAATAATTATTCAATCTGGGAAACCCAATAATGAAAAAATCACTCCTTGTTTTGTCCGTTGTGGCGCTGTGCACCAGTCCATTCACTTTGGCTGCTGATTTGGTTAGTGGCGACAATTCCAATTTAACTGCGATTTGCATTGCTGCAGCTGAATCTGATGCCGCAATGGAAGCTAAAGCTGAAGAATTTGGATTTAACCAAACAGAATTGCAAACCTTCAGCTGTAACGGCATGACCTTAAAAGAATTTGCCAAGAAATACCGCGACAACACCTCGGGCAAATCTGTTGTGGTGTACACCTTCGAGAAGACTCAGGATAGCCGCGAATCCGAGCTGTGCTTTGCTGCAGTGACCTCTAAAGAGACCTATGAAAAGGTTAAGCAAAGTATGTTTAATGGTAGAGTCGACGACGTGCAATGCAATGGTTTACCCATAGAGAAGTTTGCCAGACGTTATGGCAATAGAGGATTCTCTAAGTAACAGCATCGCCGCCAGGCACCGCCCTTGTTGGTATAGCCGCAGGGGCGGCATCCTATTAAACGCCAATCTACACAAATTTTCCATCAGGCCCTTGTAACTGTATGGCTATACAGTATACTTGCATTCAATTAATGACGACTGTCAACCTGCTCAGAGAAGGAGCGACCAATGGAAGATAATAAAGCCAGGGCCTTGTCAGCCGCCCTGGGACAAATTGAAAAACAATTCGGTAAAGGTGCCATAATGCGTCTGGGCGATAACCAGGCGATGGATATTGAAGCTATTTCCACTGGCTCTTTGAGTGTGGATGTGGCGCTGGGGATTGGCGGCCTGCCTTGTGGCCGGGTAGTGGAAATCTACGGTCCTGAGTCTTCTGGTAAAACTACCTTAACACTGCAAGTGATTGCCCAGGCACAGAAAATGGGTAAAACCTGCGCCTTCGTGGATGCCGAGCATGCACTTGACCCTGTTTATGCTGGTAAGCTTGGCGTGAATGTGGAAGAGCTGCTGGTATCTCAGCCGGATACCGGTGAACAGGCGCTGGAAATTTGCGATATGTTGGTGCGTTCAGGCGCCGTGGATGTGGTGGTAGTAGACTCAGTGGCAGCCCTGACGCCTAAAGCTGAGATTGAAGGTGAAATGGGTGACTCTCATGTGGGGTTACAGGCTCGTCTGATGTCGCAGGCACTACGTAAGCTGACCGGTAATATTAAGCGCTCCAATACCTTATGTATTTTTATCAACCAGATCCGTATGAAAATTGGTGTGATGTTCGGTAACCCCGAGACCACCACTGGTGGTAATGCACTGAAATTCTATGCCTCGGTTCGCTTGGATATCCGCCGTATTGGTGCGGTGAAAGAGGGGGATGAAGTTGTTGGCAGCGAAACCCGCGTGAAGGTGGTAAAAAACAAAGTGGCGCCACCCTTCAAGCAGGCCGAATTTAATATTATGTACGGCGAAGGGATAAGCAAAGAAGCCGAGCTGGTGGACATGGGCGTGCTACACAAGTTCGTGGAAAAAGCCGGGGCCTGGTATAGCTATAATGGCGAACGTATCGGCCAGGGTAAGGCCAACGCGGTGAAATTTATGAAGGAAAAACCAGAGATTGCTCAGGCGATTGAAAAGCAACTGCGTGACAAACTGTTATTGGCTAAAACAGTTAAAGCCGAGGAAGGCGTTTCTGAAGATGTACTGTAAGCATTAGCTTGTTTGTGAGAAAGGCCCGTTTTCGGGCCTTTTTGTTTTCAGGCATTCATAGTATGGATTCACTTTTATCAGTTTTGTTGGTTGGAATACTGATGAAAATAGCGGTAATGTCCGGTGATAGGAAAGCTGAACAGCCGGTTGTCCTCTACTGGCCCTGCGCCGATATTGTGCAGTACTAATGGTGTTCCATCTGCAGCTTTACTGGTACTGACTATACCTATATGAGGCAGATTGCCTGGCAGCATCCAGGTCACCAAATCGCCGGGCTGATAGTCTGATTTATCCTGTGAATTTGGCAATGTCAGGCCCTGTCGACTGAAAAATACCTGCAGGTTGGGGACTCGCCTGTGGTCAATATTGCTGTCAGGTTTTTGCAAGCCCCAGATGCGTTTGGATGGATATAAGGAAAAATTAGCCAGCATATCCTCGTGCACTAATTGTTGCAGGTCCACACCAAGTGCGCGATAGCTGCGGATAATCAGGTCGGTACAAACACCGATATTGTCAGGCACATCGCCGCCTGGATAGGCCAGCTTACGGTAACTACCATTATAGTTAACTTCAATCTGGGTGCGGGCCTGGGCCGCAGCTACTAAGGATGTTGGCTTGGCCATCAGAAGAGGTGACCACAGTACCCACACAAGGGGTAAATGCTGCAGAAGTTTAATCATCCCTGATTCTCCAATGGCCCGTCAGACAACTGCAATGCTTGTCGTTCAGCCCGTCTAACCTGTTGATAAAGAACGAACACCGCCAAACAGCAAAAGCTCGTGCAAAGAAACAGTGCGGGGCCGCCATAGGCCTTGAGCAGCAGACCGCCAATATAAGGGGCGGTAGCAAATCCCAACGAATAGATTGCCGCAGCACCGTAGTAAACCCCGCGCATATTGGGCGGCGCAATGCGGTCGATCTGGATGTTCATGGTCGGAAACAGCACGCATTCGCCCAGACTCAGTAAAAAGGTGGCAACTATCCAGCCCCAATACCATTCTACCGGATTAAGGGCATAGCTTAACTGGGAAAGTGTCAGCAGTACCATGCCTACTTGCACTCTGTGAGTCAAACTGCGTTTTTGCATCAGTCTGACCATCACAAATTGAAAACAGACAATCGTCATACCGTTGGTGAAAATCAGGGTGCCGACTAACTGCACCACGTTGTCCAATCCTTCACGACTCAGATACTGAACCAGGGATGAGTCCATATGCGCAAAGACAAATGCCACTAAAGTATTGGCGGCAACCAGCAGCAAAAACAGCTTATCCTGCTTAAGTACGGTTAATATCTGTCTGAGGGGCACAATGCTGGCTGCCGCAGTTTTGGGGGACGAAGGGCGACGAAACCCCCACCAGACAACCCATAGTAAAAGAAGGTACACGGCTGCAACGGCAAAAAATGTATGCTGCTGGCCGGAAAAACCCAGCCATACGCCCGCCAGGGGAAACAGTGCCGCCCCCACATTGATGGAAAAGTAGCGTAATTGAAAAGCCATCTCGCGCATTTCACTACTTGGCAGCATATCACTGATAATAGCTTTGGCTGGTGGTTCCCAAATCTCCCGGCTAATGGCGCAAAAGGCCATGCAGATAGCATAAAGCAGTACCTGATCGGCAACGGCAAGCAGACTGAAAGCCAGTACTGCCAGCACCCCGGCAGTGAGCAGCATGGTTTTACGCCCCAGCCTGTCGGTGAGTGCCCCGGCGTAAAACCCCACCAATACGGCCGATACGGCAGACAAGGTCATGGTCAGGCCCACTTGCCATTCGTTCAGGTTGAACTTCTGGTAAAGCATAATGGCCATGAAGGGCCAGACCATAAAGAAGGTACCACGTGAAAAGAATACCCCGAGGATCATAATCCACACCAGGGAAGGAAATTGTCTAGCCAGTTGCCAGTTCACGCTATCTGGTCCTTCAGGGTCTTTTAACAGGTGTATAAGCTATAGGTTTTACTCTTGATTTAAAAGTCACCTTTTACAAACCGATCCTCTGCACGCGGGGTAACGGCGGCGCTGACGTACCGCAAAGACAGACTGTGAACTTTGATTTCCATCTTATCACACTTGTTTTGGACGTCTAGACGTAAAGAGGTTGACATTTCCAGACGTCTTGGCAAGATCGCCATAGCGCCGGGGCGGCCTATTCGTTCACTTGTTCGGAGCACTACCATGCCAATTCGCATACCCAATGACTTACCTGCACAAGATGTTTTAGGCGAAGAGAACATTTTTGTGATGGGGATGGACCGTGCGGCCCATCAGGATATTCGTCCTTTGGAAGTCGGTATTCTGAATTTGATGCCGAATAAGATTGAGACCGAAGTGCAACTGTTGCGACTGCTGTCCAATACGCCATTGCAAATCAATGTGGATTTAATTCGGATTGACAACGAAGCACCGAAGAATACCCCGAAAGCCCATATGGATGCGTTTTATCACCAATTTGAAGATGTAGCGCAGAAGAAGTATGACGGGCTGATTGTCACCGGCGCACCGCTGGCCTTGCTGGATTATGAAGATGTTAAGTACTGGGATAAGATGCAATCGGTACTGGATTGGGCACGACGCCATGTGCAGTCCACCCTGTTTTTGTGCTGGGCCGCCCATGCAGCCATGTACCATTACTATGGTATTGACCGGCGTCTGCGCGAAAATAAGCTCTCTGGCGTGTTTGTGCATCAGGTTAATCAGGAGCACGATGAACTGCTGCGCGGTTTCGACCCGGTATTCAACGCCTGCCATTCCCGTTTTGGGGAAATTCCGACAGACACCTATTTGTCATTAGCGGATATCAAGGTACTGGCCACCTCAGACAAGGCCGGGGTTTACCTGGCAGCCAGTAAGGACAAGCGTTTGGTATTTGTTACCGGTCACCCAGAATATGACCCTGATACCCTGGCAGGTGAGTATCAGCGCGATCTGGATAGTGGCCTGTCGCCTGCTGTGCCGGATAATTATTTCCCTGGCGATGACCCTGGCAAGCCGCCATTGGTCACCTGGCGCTCCCATGGTAATTTGTTGTTCACCAACTGGCTGAATTACTATGTGTATCAGGAAACCCCGTATAACCTGTCGGATATTGCCTGAAAGGCATAAAGAGGATTGTTTAGTTGAAGCTTAAGCCCATCGAAGAGGCCCTGAAATCGCGCATCCTGATCCTGGATGGCGCCATGGGCACCATGATCCAGCAGCATAAGCTGGAAGAAGCCGATTATCGCGGACAGCGTTTTGCCGACTGGCATATGGATATCAAGGGCAACAATGATTTGCTGGTATTAACCCAGCCAGAGATTATTTCTGACATTCATGAACAGTATCTGGCTGCAGGGGCCGATATTCTGGAAACCAACACCTTTAACGCCACCTCTATCGCCATGGCGGATTATGATATGCAGGCGCTGGTGTATGAAATTAATCTTGAGGCCACCCGTTTGGCCAGGCAGGCTTGCGACAAATACAGTACGCCTGAACGCCCCCGCTATGTCGCCGGGGTGTTAGGTCCCACTAACCGCACCGCCTCAATCTCGCCAGATGTGAATGATCCAGGCAAACGTAATGTCACCTTTGATGAGTTGGTGGCAGCCTATGAGGAGGCTACTCAGGCCCTGATGGAAGGCGGTGCAGATATTATTCTGATTGAAACCATCTTTGATACCTTAAATGCCAAAGCAGCCGCCTTTGCGGTGGAAAATGTATTTGAAAAGCGCGAACAGCGCTTGCCAGTGATGATCTCAGGTACCATCACCGATGCGTCGGGGCGTACCCTGTCCGGGCAAACCACCGAAGCTTTTTATTATTCACTGCGCCATATAAAGCCGCTGTCCTTTGGTCTTAATTGCGCTCTGGGGCCGGATTTGCTGCGCCAGTATGTGCAGGAGCTCAGTGATGTGTGCGAATGTGCGGTATCTGCCCACCCCAATGCCGGTCTGCCCAATGAATTTGGCGAATACGATATGGACGGCGAAGAAATGGCGGTACATATTCGTGAATGGGCCGATGCCGGAATGCTGAATATTGTCGGTGGCTGTTGTGGTACCACGCCACAGCATATTCGTGTGCTGGCCGATGCCGTCGCGGGTAAAGCGCCAAGAACCGCGCCAAAGCTGCCGGTCAGATTACGCCTGTCCGGCCTAGAGCCCTTTGTACAGTAACAGACCGAGGTAAGCATGACTCAACAAGCCAGCGCCAACTTTATCAACGTCGGCGAGCGTACCAACGTCACAGGCTCCGCCCGCTTTAAACGCCTGATTCTGGAAGGCGACTATGAAACCGCCCTGGATGTGGCCCGCCAGCAGGTGGAAAACGGTGCCCAGGTGATCGATATCAACATGGACGAAGCCATGTTGGACTCAGAAGCTGCCATGGTGCGTTTCTTGAACCTGATTGCCTCCGAGCCGGATATCAGCCGGGTGCCGGTGATGATCGACTCGTCCAAATGGTCGGTGATAGAGGCGGGCCTGAAGTGCGTGCAAGGCAAGGCCATTGTTAACTCCATCAGTCTTAAGGAAGGCGAGGAGCAGTTTCTGCATCAGGCCAAACTGATTAAGCGTTATGGCGCTGCTACTGTGGTGATGGCCTTTGATGAAACCGGCCAGGCCGATACCGAAGCGCGTAAGTTTGAAATTTGTCAGCGCAGTTACAAGCTGCTCACCGAGAAAATCGGCTTTGCCCCGGAAGATATTATTTTTGACCCGAATATCTTTGCGGTGGCCACCGGCATTGAAGAGCACAACAACTATGCGGTGGACTTTATCAATGCCACCCGCAGGATTCGTCAGCATTTGCCCCATGCGCATATTTCCGGCGGCCTGTCTAACGTATCATTCTCGTTTCGCGGCAACGAGCCGGTGCGCGAGGCCATGCACTCGGTGTTTCTGTACTATGCCATCAAGGCCGGGATGGATATGGCCATTGTCAATGCCGGACAATTGGCGGTATATGATGATATCCCTAAGGAACTGCGCGAAGCCGTTGAGGATGTCATTCTTAATCGTCACCCCGATGCCACCGACCGGTTACTGGAACTGGCGCCCAAATACAAAGGCGACGGTAAAGAGGTAGAAAAAGAAACCCAGGAATGGCGTAGCTGGCCGGTGAACAAACGCCTGGAACATGCGCTGGTAAAAGGTATTACCGATTTTATCGAAGAAGACACCGAGGCGGCCCGCCAGCAAGCCGAGAAACCCCTGCATGTGATCGAAGGGCCGTTAATGGACGGCATGAATGTGGTGGGCGACCTGTTCGGAGAGGGCAAGATGTTCCTGCCGCAAGTGGTCAAATCGGCGCGGGTGATGAAGCGCGCGGTGGCTTACCTGCAGCCTTATATTGAAAAGGAAAAAAGTGCCGGTTCCTCCAACGGCAAGATCCTGCTGGCCACGGTAAAAGGCGATGTCCACGATATCGGCAAGAACATTGTTGGTGTGGTGCTGCAATGTAATAACTTCGAGGTGATTGACCTTGGTGTGATGGTGCCCTGCGAGAAGATTCTGCAAACCGCCCGCGAACAACAGGCCGATATGATTGGCTTATCTGGTTTGATTACCCCGTCGCTGGATGAAATGGTGCATGTGGCCAAGGAAATGCAGCGTCAGGGTTTTGAGTTACCGCTGCTGATTGGCGGCGCGACCACGTCCAAAGCCCATACCGCGGTAAAAATTGAACAGAATTATCATGGCCCTGTGGTGTATGTGCCTAACGCGTCCCGCGCGGTAGGGGTGTGTCAGAAACTGATTTCAGCTACAGGGCGCGCCGATTTTGCCGCTGAGCTGTCACTGGAATATGCCAAAGTTCGTGAGCAGCATGCCCGTAAAAAGCCGCGTACCAAACCTGTTTCCTTGGAGCAGGCCCGTGCTAATGACGTCAAACTGGACTTTAGCGACTATCAACCCAAGTCGCCCAATCAACCTGGCGTGCAGGAAGTCACGGCGGATATTGCTACATTGCGCCGCTATATTGACTGGACACCGTTTTTCCTGACCTGGTCACTGGCCGGTAAATACCCGCGTATCTTTGACGATGAGGTGGTGGGCGAAGAGGCAAAAACACTGTTTGCCGATGCCAATACCATGCTGGATCGTTTTGCTCAATCTGGCGAAATTCAGGCCAAAGGGGTGGTGGGTATCTTCCCGGCCAACCGGGTCGGCGATGATATTGAAATTTACGCAGATGAAAGCCGTAGCCAGGTGCTGAGCCGGGCTTGTCATTTGCGCCAGCAAACCGAAAAGGCGGATTTTCCCAATTACTGCCTGAGTGATTTTATTGCCAGCAAAGACAGTGGCATTGCCGACTATACCGGCGCTTTTGCCGTTACCGGCGGCATTGGTGAAGATGAACTGGCCGATGCCTATAAAGCCGCAGGGGATGACTATAACGCTATTATGGTTAAAGCCGTGGCTGACCGCTTAGCAGAAGCCTTTGCCGAGTATCTGCATGAAAAGGTACGCAAGGAAATCTGGGGCTATGCAGCGGATGAAAATCTGGATAACGATGAGTTGATCCGCGAGAAGTATCAGGGTATTCGCCCGGCGCCCGGCTATGCAGCCTGCCCTGAACACACCGAGAAGCAGAAAATCTGGGATTTGTTGGATGTAGAGCGCCGGATCGGTATGCAACTGACATCCAGCTATGCCATGTGGCCCGGTGCTTCGGTATCCGGCTGGTATTTTGCCCATCCGCAAAGTAAGTATTTTGCCGTAGCGCAGATTCAAGCTGACCAGTTGGCAGACTATGCGCAGCGCAAGGGCTGGGATACGCAGACTGCTGAGAAGTGGCTGGCGCCGAATTTAAGTTAGCCGTTGTTAGATGTCAGTTGTCAGGGAGGGAGCATGAGCTCCCTCATTCTAGAAAATTTAGATGTATCCAACCAATCTCCCCTTTGTAAATAACTGCACCCCATTCTCCAGAAACATCGAAGACAGGAATTTTATCTCCTCTAATAAGAGTGCCTATAATCTTCGCGGTAGTGCTTGGCTTTTCTCTTACATTTAGGCTCGATGCTTTGACCGCGTAGGTTTTAGAACGAGCTGGTGTTTTGTAATCATATTGATAAGGCTGGCCATAAGACACTGAGGGGCTGCTGGGTGAGGCGGGGTCTTTTGACGACTGAGGAAAGCTGTAGACTCTCTTCGGTGAATAGTGCGTTGTTCCAATTCGACAAGTCTTGTTTTTAGAGATACATGAGTTCCCACAAGGCTTACCTTTTTTACATGCTTTTGCTTCAACTTCAACGCCATAGGCTAATACACATAGTATTATTGTGATTACTTGAAGTATTTTCATAAGATTGGCTCTGTACTCGTGTCAGTCATTACTGACAGTTCATTGAAATAGATGGTGTAAGGTTAGTGTCTGTAAAATTTTTTAACCAAGAATTGTTTCAATTGCTTCAACAGGGGGCCAATGAGAGCCCCAGACGGCGGTTAAATCACAATATTCATCAGGATTTGAATGACCCGGTACAAAGACTGTTTATTACCCTGATGCCAGACTCTTATGTACGTCCGCACCGGCATAGTCAGTTGGAAAAATGGGAATGCTTTTTGATGTTGCAGGGGCAAGTGGCATTCTTGATCTTTGATGAGTCGGGAAAGTTACTACAAAGGTATGAACTCAATGCGGATGGCCCACTCAGAGGGCTGGAGATCCCGGCTAACACCTGGCATACCGTTGTGCCTGGTGATGAACCCGCGACCTTTTTTGAAGTTAAACAGGGCCCTTACCAGGCGATGGAGGATAAAGACTTTGCCGCCTGGGCGCCGATAGAAGGGCCACAAGGGCAAGATTTTCTGAGTAGATTAAAGTCACTGAAGGTGGGACAAAGCGCCGCCCGGTAGTTTGCGGCGGCGACTTTAGCAGACTTGGATATTTGTGCTGAGAGCCAAGTGAACCGGTGTTTTTAGCCGCGACGGAACCTGCGTAACATCACCAGGCCCAGCGCCATCAGCAGGGCAGTGGCAGGCAAAGGAACGCGGGTGACCTGTAAGCCCGCCAAGGCAACGGAATCATCATCTCCGTCAACCCACAGCATAAATGCCTTACCAACCAGAGCACTTGACGGGTCGTTTGCGGCTATTACACCAAACTCTGGTTCAATGTCATGGAAGCTTATCTGCAACTCAGGTATACCGCTGCTGAAATCTACCAGGGAAATATTAATATCATCTGATCTGCCGACACCTTCAAAAAACATCATGTCTAAAGAGACGGTATGGGAAAATACCAACAGAAAACCTTCATCAGGATCTTCATCATAATATGATGAGCTGCCGCCATCCAGAAATGGACCGTCATCGTCGGAGGAAATCAGACCCAAGCCGAGGTCGGCATAAAAAATGCCGGGATAGCTAACCGGCTGCCAGGATTCTTTTTGCTCGCCATCAGAATTGAAGCTGGTGGTCCAGCCGCTCACCTGTAGTGCTAAGCCAGCATCGTACATATCAATCTGGGGTAACACTTCAGGGGCGTCCATATTGATAAAATCAAATTGGTGAATCAAACCGGCATTAGCTTGCAGGGAAAACATAGTAAAGATGGCGGCACCAAAAGTGCGACGAATAGATAACATCAATTAACTTCCTACTAACAACAACTTTTTCTGGTGAAATATGTATAGCGCTGCCGCTTTAGGCACAAGTTGGGCCAACATGTAAAGTTATTTGAAAACAATTGTTTATGCTCCACTTCGACGTTGGATATTAAATTGTGTAAATATATCTGACACTTAATGTCTGTTATTTAAACATTAGTCGACTGCAATGAGTTGGGTAATGCAATAGCTTTAGGTATGATTTCTGTTTAGCGTTTTGTGGATGCTGGTATGTCAAAGCCTTTTAGTCAGGCCTGTGAAAATAATAAACAGCCCATACTGCAATTTCTGCGGGTTCGTTTCAGTAATGTCAGGCATGTACTGGAGATCGGATCCGGAACGGGCCAGCACGCGGTGTATTTTGCCCCGTCACTGTCACCTATAGTCTGGCAGTGCAGTGATATGCCGCACAATCATGCCGGTATTAATGCCTGGATTGATGAGTTTCCCTGTGACAACTTGCGTCGCCCGCTAAATTTTACTGTTGGTGAAGATGACTGGCCGGATACCCAAGCGGATGCGGTGTTTACCGCCAATACCACACATATTATGCAGCCGCAGCAAGCCCGATTGATGATGGAGATGGTGGCTGAGCACTTACCCTGCGGCGGGGTATTTTGCCAGTACGGACCTTTTAATATTGATGGTCAGTACACCAGTGACAGCAATGAGCAATTTGATCTGCACCTAAAAGCGCAGGGCTATGGTGGAATTCGCGATATCAATGAGTTGCAGGATTGGCTGGCGGGAACCTCACTAAGCTTAGGGCAAAGAGTACAGATGCCGGCTAACAATCAATTATTGGTTTGGCAGAAGATGCCTTAAGGCGATAAGGCCATTTGGCGGTCAAGGATTTGCTGCCACTTCTGATAGCTAAGTCTGGATAAACCGTTTTGCTCAAATAGCGGCCAAACCCGGTCTTCCGATACCAGCTTGTTCAGTCCTTTGTTTAACGCCCTGGTGAAACGGCCGAAGTTGGCATTACCCTGGCGCCCCATAATATGAATACCTGCCTCCATAGGCATGTCCCCAGCTTCCAGACACAAGTTTTGTCGCCGTCCACTTTTATCACTGCAGTAATAACGGGCCAGGGTTTCCACGATAAAGATGTGCTTCACCCTGCCACCTTTAAGCAATTGCAGCAGTGCGTCGCTCTCCACCAAGCCATATAGGTTATTGTAACCACTGTCGCGCAGAAACTGACTTTGTGCCGAGCCCTCAATAACCCCTACAAGCAAATCCGATGTGCGGATCTGTTCGGCACTTGCAAAGGGCTGGCTGGATAAGCGAAAGAAACCTGCTCTTGAGATAGCTAATGGTGCAGTAAACTGAGCCCATTGCTCCCGCTCTGGGGTGATGGCGGCAAAAAACAATGCGTCCAGTTTGCCCTGCTGCAACTGACTTTGCGACCAGGCCCAGGGCATTGATTGTAAAGTGAGCTTGAACTCCTGGTTGTCGCCAAGCACTTGCTGAGTTAACTGCCAGGCTAACCGGTACTCGCCAGGTCGGTCCAAGCCGCTTTCGTGGCGCTCCGATACGCCAAGAATAAGTGTTTGCCCGAAGCCAGCAAAGGAACAAATCAATAGCAGTACAAAACTGATATAGCCTGAGTATTTCACAAGTTACTGCCAGCACTTTTTATTAAAAGGTAGCAGTCTTTTGAGCGATGCGCTCAGCCAGAGTGCTGTGAGCCTCTGGCAAAAGGTAAAAACTGCATGGCATTATCTTTGTAACTGGCCAATTGCTGTTTCTCATGCTGAATAAAATTGTGCACTGCCGAGTGCAACCGGGCATGGGCCAGCCAATGATTGCTGAAACATAAGGTTGGTTCAAAGCCCCTCAGTAATTTATGTTCTCCTTGTGTACCTGGGTTAAAAACGAGCAGACCTTTCTCTATACAAAATTCAATGCCCTGATAATAGCAAAGCTCAAAATGCAGCCCGTCCACTTCTTCTATGCAGCCCCAGTAGCGGCCGTACAGGCATTTGTCATCATAAAAAAGCAGAGCACAAGCCAGCAATTGCTGGTTTTTGTGGGCCTGCACCAGCAACATCTGTTCTGGCATACTTTGCACCAATGCATTGAAAAATGCGCGATTCAGATAGCCCGTATGGCCGGAACGTTTGAGGTAAGTATTGCAGTAGCATTGGTAAAAGTCGTCCATGTCTGCAGCACTGAGGTCAGCACCACTTAACCGTCTGAAGGTCAGTCCGCTGTCAGCAAGTTTACGCCGCTCCTTGAGCAGGTTTTTGCGCTTTCTTGAATTAAAGGTGGCAACGAACTCGCCGAAGTTGTGGTAACGGCGGTTATACCAATGAAACTGAATGCTGTGGCGCTGGACACAGTTCAGTGGCTGAAGTTGGTCTGAGTCGGCTTGCTGCAAAAACAGCAGATGGACCGAAGAGTAGTGCTGCAACTGACATTGCTGCTGCAGATACCCTACAACATCTTGCCACAGTAATTGCACATTAAGATCGGCCCTGACCAGCAAACGGTCACCGGGCACCGGCGTAAATGGGATGCCAGCCAGCAACTTGGGGTAGTAATCCAGCCCCTGAGCTGCGTAAGCATCGGCCCAGGCAAAGTCAAACACATATTCGCCGTAACTGTGCCATTTCTCATAAAGTGGCATCACCGCCGCGATACCCAGATTGTCTTCTATCAGTAAATGTTTGGGTTGCCAGCCACTACTGCCGCCCACACACTGAGACGCCTCCAATGCCGATAAAAAATGATAGTGCAGAAAAGGCCCGGCATCAGCCGCCAGCTTTTGCCACGCTGTAGGACAGATCCGTTTAAGGCTATCGATAAAACTGAATTTCAAATCCATACCGACCCGGCGTTACAATATATGGGGAAACTATGTTACTGCGGATTACTATGACAGATGCTGATCGCAAGATCATCCGGGAAACCCTGACATCCCTGCTGGCAAGACGTGAGCACAGTCAGGCCGAATTGCTGACCAAGTTGGCGTTACGGGAACTGGACGCAGAGCTGGGCAGACAAGTGTTGCAGGAATTTATTGAACGCGGCTGGCAGTCTGATTTACGTTTTGCTGAAAGTTTTGTTCGGCAAAGGGTCGCTAAGGGCCAGGGGGAATTGCGTATCAGGGCCGAGCTCAGGCAGCGACAAGTGGCCGATAACCATATTCAGCATGCACTTGAAGCAATACAGGTGGATTGGTTTGAAACGGCCAAAAAGCTGTATCAACGCAAGTATTCTCGCCCTGCAACGGATTGGAAAGAGCAACAAAAAAGAATGCGCTATCTGCAATACAAAGGCTTTAGCAGTGAGCAGATTCGTTATGCATGTGAAGCAGAATAATTGTTAGTTTCAGCGATTGGATAGCGCAATGCCACTGAAGTGCCAGAAAAGATCGCAATGGGCGCTGGCAGCCCTTTTATTTACTTATGATTGCACCTGACAGTCAGCGAGATTTCATGATATTGTCCGCACTGATTTCAAGGTTTATTTTTCACTGTTTTTTCTCCGGGATGTTAAATGACTATTAGCACTGCTGAAATTCGAAGCGCATTTTTGGACTACTTTGCCAAACATGGTCACCAGAAAGTGGCGAGCAGCTCATTGGTGCCTGCGGACGACCCCACGTTACTGTTCACCAACGCAGGTATGAACCAGTTTAAAGATGTATTCCTGGGGGCGGAAAAGCGCGCTTACACTCGTGCGGTCTCTTCTCAGCGCTGCGTGCGGGCCGGCGGTAAACACAATGACCTGGAGAATGTCGGTTATACGGCCAGGCATCACACCTTCTTTGAAATGCTGGGGAATTTCAGCTTCGGCGACTATTTTAAGAAAGAAGCCATTGCCCTGGCATGGAACTTTCTGACTGAAGAACTGAAATTGCCCAAACACAAGCTATTAGTCACAGTGTATGCCGAAGATGACGAAGCCTTTGAAATCTGGGAAAAAGAAATCGGTATTCCGAAAGACAAAATTATTCGTATCGGCACCTCGGACAACTTCTGGTCAATGGGCGATACCGGCCCTTGCGGTCCCTGTTCAGAGATTTTTTACGATCATGGCGAACATATCTGGGGTGGCCCGCCTGGAACACCGGAAGAAGATGGCGATCGTTTTATCGAAATCTGGAATCTGGTGTTTATGCAGTTTAACCGTCAGGCCGACGGTAGCATGGAGCCTCTGCCCAAGCCTTCTATTGATACGGGGATGGGGCTGGAGCGAATCTCTGCCATTTTGCAGCATGTGCACAGCAACTATGAAATCGATCTATTCCAGGCTTTGATCAAAGATGCCGCCAGTGTGACCGGCGCAAAAGACCTGCAGGACAAATCCCTGCGCGTGGTGGCTGATCATATTCGTTCCTGTGGCTTTTTGATTGCTGACGGTGTACTGCCGTCCAACGAAGGGCGTGGCTATGTGCTGCGCCGCATCATTCGCCGCGCGGTACGGCATGGCTATAAGTTAGGCGCTCAGGATATTTTCTTCTACAAGCTGGTGGCGTCTTTGGTGACACAGATGGGCGCAGCTTATCCTGAACTGAAAACCCAGCAAGCCAGTATCGAAAGGGTGCTTAAAGCCGAGGAAGAGCAGTTTGCCCGTACTCTTGAGCGCGGTATGCAAATTCTCAGCGACGCTCTTGATAGTCTGGATGGCAAGGTCATTCCGGGTGAGCTGGTGTTCAAACTCTACGATACCTACGGCTTCCCGTCTGATTTAACCAATGATGTGGCCCGTGAAAAAGGCTACAGCATTGATGAGCAGGGCTTTGAAGCTGCAATGGCCGAGCAGCGCAAACGCGCGCAGGCGGCCAGCAACTTTGGTGCGGATTACAACGCACAGCTCACCAGCGAGAACTGTTCTGAGTTCACCGGTTATGACAATGAAGCAGGCATGGCGCAAGTGCTGGAGCTGTTTAATCTGCAAAGCGCGGTGGCCAGTCTGGCCGTCGGTGAACAGGGCATAGTGGTATTAGATAACACTCCCTTTTATGCCGAATCCGGTGGGCAAGTTGGTGATACTGGTGTGCTTAAGCTGTTAAATGGCGTATTTCGGGTAACCGATACGGTCAAACTGGGTAATGCTATTGCCCATAAAGGTGTCGCCGAAACAGCCATTCGCATTGGCGACAAGGTGGATGCGCAAATCGATGCGGAGCGTCGTCAGGCTATCAAACTGAACCACAGTGCCACACATTTGCTGCATGCCGCATTGAAACAAGTGTTGGGTGAGCATGTTAACCAGAAAGGTTCATTGGTTCAGCCAGACAGACTGCGTTTTGATTTTTCCCATTTTGAAGCAGTCAGTCGCGAACAACTTATTGAGATTGAGAACCTGGTGAACCAGCAGGTGCGTCAGAACCATGATCTCAGCACCAGGCTGATGGCTATAGAAGATGCCAAAGCGGCCGGTGCGCAGGCGCTGTTCGGTGAGAAATACGACGATGAGGTGCGGGTGGTTTCCATGGGCGAGTTTTCCATGGAACTATGTGGTGGTACCCATGTGCAGCGTACCGGCGATATTGGTTTGTTCCGTATTATCAGTGAAAGCGGCATTGCCTCCGGAGTGCGCCGTATCGAAGCCGTGACAGGTGCTGGCGCATTGGCTTTCAGCCAGCAACACAGCACGCAACTGCAAAGTATGGCCGGTCAATTGAAATCCGATCTGGCTGGCTTACCAGAGCGGGTTGGGCAATTGCTGGAACAGTCCAAAGGGCTGGAAAAAGAGATTCAGCAGTTGAAGCAAAAGCTTGCCAGCCAGGCCGGCGCGGATTTGCTTAGCAGCGCCGTGGAAATAAAAGGCGTGAAACTTCTGTCGGCCAAACTGGACGGTGTGGAAGCCAAATCATTGCGAGACCTGATGGACAGCCTGAAGACCAAACTGGGTTCCGGGGTGTTGATGCTGGCGGTAGCGGAAGGTGAAAAGGTCAGCCTGATTGCTGGCGTGAGTAAAGATCTCACCGACAAAGTCAAAGCCGGCGAACTGGTGAACTTTGTTGCCCAGCAAGTGGGGGGCAAAGGTGGCGGCAGGCCGGATATGGCTCAGGCTGGCGGTACACAACCGGAAAATCTCGACAAGGCTCTGTCCAGCGTGTCGACATGGCTGGAAGATAAGCTATAATCCGCCGCTCACTTTTTGAGTAAATGGGCCGGTTTTTCGCAGTGACACGGAAAACAAGGAACGGCTGCTAGATAATCTCTTGTGATAACAGAGAATTACGCTAGCTTTAAGTAAGGACTTGTTGGAAAAACGGAACAGGAGCAAGCGAATGCTTATATTGACCCGTCGTGTAGGAGAGACCCTGATGATTGGTGACGAAGTGACCGTCACTGTGTTGGGCGTCAAAGGAAACCAGGTTCGGATTGGCGTAAATGCCCCGAAAGAAGTATCTGTGCATCGTGAAGAAATTTATATGCGTATCCAGGCTGAGAAAAACTCTCAGTATCCGGGTGACGACGCATCTGATGATGCATAAGAAAAAGAAGGCTGGGTAACCAGCCTTTTTCTTGCCCGCGACTTTCTCCTGAACCGTCAAAAAATCTCTGTTTTGCATGAAAATTGGCTGAATTGCTCAAATGCTCAACGAACAAACCTCCAGTCCGGAAAAAAGGTTTGACTTCCCCCAGTGAATCATTAAACTGCGGCTCCACATTGAGGAGAGATGGCCGAGTGGCTGAAGGCGCACCCCTGCTAAGGGTGTATAGGTTAACCCCTATCGAGGGTTCGAATCCCTCTCTCTCCGCCATTTCCTTTTGAAGGAAATGCGCAGGATTCAAAGTTTACGCGTGTGTAGCTCAGCTGGATAGAGTACCTGGCTACGAACCAGGCGGTCGGAGGTTCGAATCCTTCCACACGCGCCATATAAAAGAAAAAGGCCCCGTTCGAAAGAACGGGGCCTTTTTCTTTTATTCGGTATGTCGTGGGACGGGGTGAGAACCTCCCAGGTTCGACAAAAATGCCAGGAGCATTTTTGAACGTCGCGCTTTACAGCGACGGCCCGCAGGGCGCTGGGCAGGATAGCCCAGCGTAATCCTTCCACGCAGTTACGCGAACACTGCAGTCTGTAGTGGTCAGCTATCAACAAGAGCTGGGGCTTTTTTCTTTATATGGCGTCGAGGGACGGGGTAAGAACCTCCCAAGTTCGACAAAAAGTGCCAGGAGCACTTTTGAACATCGCGCTGTACAGCGAAGGCCCGCAGGGCGCTGGGCAGGATAGCTCAGCGTAATCCTTCCACGCCGTAACGCGAGCACGGCAATCAGCTATCAGTAATCAAGTCATCTTAATCATCAGGCATCCAGGCCAAAGGCCCTAACCGCCGTCGGCTGAATTTATTATTGGGGCCTGGGCGGCGATACCCGTTTTGCCTTGGCTGGTAACCTGACGGAAGCTGCATTTTCTCTTCCAGTAATCCCATACGGCTTAAAGCAGCCTGCTGGGCCTGCCACCCCCAGAGTTGTTGGCGCTTGGGTATCACAGTGTCGGGATGGGATAGGCAAACAGATTGATAAGCCAGCGATTGCAGGCAGCTACCGAGTCGCTCCAGCAAGGCGCGAATAAATGCAACAGTTGGATTCTTTACCTCGGCTTTAATACCTAAAAATGCCAGTATGGCTTTTAACGCGCCGATACCCAGTTCCCACAACGACTTTAGTGCTGTCATGCCCCGTACCAGCAACCAGCTTATTTGGTCTAAGGTGGTGGCGTAACCGGGCAGGGTTCCCAGACCAATCCCCAGGGCTTTTGATAAGATATAGTTAAGGGCTTTACCAATAATGCTTAGCAGTTTTGCTGAAAATAAGGCTGGTCCCAGCAGCAGATGTGAGCCCAGACTGGCCATTAAGCGGCTACTGGTCCATGCCATTGGCTTGTTTTTAAGCCCCTGCCAGTCGCTATTGCCAACTGAGCGGATATAGCCCTGACGATCGTGGGCCTGAACCGACACCAGGCTACCACTCCAGTTCAGACAGTAGCCTTCGGCGCTGTCGGCCGAGAAGGCATGCAAAAAAGGGTACATGGGCAGCATACCGACCACATCGGCATCATGGTAAACACGGTAGATATTCTGCTTGCCTATTAGCTTTTCCATCTGCTGGTTAAAGTTATCAAAACCCACCCGCGGCGCCCCAAAGGTGTATAGCTTAACCTGACAGGACCCGGCGCTGTCCCGGCTGCGAATATGTCGTGCGGTTAAGGTGGCCAGCGCCCCACCCAGACTATGGCCAACCAAGTGAATACGACTGGGGCTATGCCAGTCCAGATAGCGATCAATATGCTGAGTAAAGGACTGAAATGCCTGGTTAAAACCGCTATGAATATGCACGCCTTGTTTTGAATCCGGCATAGTACGGAAATTAGTGCCCCAATCAGCCCAAGATTGGGTACCGCGAATGGTAATTAGAGATTCACCTATACGGTTATTTTTATATATATCAATACCTTCCGCTATTACTCCAAAAGCTGCGGCTCTTCCGTCACCTAAGCCCGTATTAGCCTGAAAGTAATCGATTGGAGAGAACTGAAGCTTTGCGAAGCTAGCAAATATTCTGTTCTTTTTAGCACTCTTCATATAGTCAAAAGGAACGCGAAACTTTGCTTTTGAGCTTTTTGTTTCTGTATGAATCTCATCGGTTATGTCATAAGCTAGATCGCAGATTGAAGCGCTTTGATGAGGCGTAAGACTGTCCATATTTTAAATCCTTTATCTATTTAACCACCTTGCAGACCCCGTAGTAATCCTCTAAGTAACCACCGTCCTCGTTCATCTGAGCTGATGATGTTAAATCACAGACCAGATTTAGTGGCGATTTCCCTTTTTCTCCACCCAACTCATAGTTACGTTTTCTAAAACTCCAACCGTCGAATTCTTTATTGTCATGTTCAAAGACTATGTTTTGATTTACCCCTGCCTCATGCAGTGGAAGCAGGGATACTGAGAGCGATGAGCTATAAAGTGCAGGGAAGCTAAAGCGTCCGGCAGAGTCTGTTGTCGTGTAATCTATTTTCTCTTCTTCGGCAGCTCCCCAAAGATAACGCCGCTTGACTTTGACTCCCTCAACAGGTTTTCCTGCCATCAACACAGTCCCCTCAACAGCAGAAAACATACACTTTTTAAAAAATCCCATGGCCTGCGCTCCCAAGCTGCTTATCAATAAGCCTGTCAACAAGATAATGATATTTGCTCTCATCCATTTGTATCCCTTCTTCGTCAAGGTTCAGTCTAGAATATAAGTCACTTTTCAGCATAAACCGAACAGACCTTAGCCAGTCACAGCGTTATTGCAAATAAAATCAGCTGCTACTATTGCATTTCCCGGTCAGCCATGTAGAATGCGCGCTCGCTGTGACAGGGAAGCTTGCCTTCTCGCAGTTATTAGCAAAGAATTTAAGTATCACGCGTGTGTAGCTCAGCTGGATAGAGTACCTGGCTACGAACCAGGCGGTCGGAGGTTCGAATCCTTCCACACGCGCCATATAAAGAAAAAGGCCCCAGCTCGAAAGAGCTGGGGCCTTTTTCTTTATATTCCGTCGAGGGACGGGGTAAGAACCTCCCAGGTTCGACAAAAATGCCAGGAGCATTTTTGAACGTCGCTGCCTTACAGCGACGGCCCGCAGGGCGCTGGGCAGGATAGCCCAGCGTAATCCTTCCACGCAGTGACGCGAGCACCGCAGTCAGTAGTGGTCAGCTATCAACAAGAGCCGGGGCCTTTTTCTTTTAGATCGTCGAGGGACGGGGTAAGAACCTCCCAGGTTCGACAAAAAGTTCCAGGAACACTTTTGAACATCGCGCTTTACAGCGAAGGCCCGCAGGGCGCTGGGCATGATAGCTCAGCGTAATCCTTCCACGCCGTAACGCGAGCCCCGCAGTCAGCTATTACAAAGCCACAGAGCCTTTTTCTTTTATTAGATAGTGGGAAGGGGTGACTAAAACACCAGGAGTGTTTTAGAACAGCTTCAACTGGCCCTTGGGCGAAGGCAGGATGCCGGAGTAAAACCTCCCAGGTTCGACAAAAATGCCAGAAGTACTTTTGAACATCGCATCTTACAGCTACGGCCCGCAGTGCAGGATAGCCCGACGTAATCCTGCCACGCCGTAACGCGAGCACCACTGCCAGCTATCAGAAAGCCAAAGAGCCTTTTCTTTGATATCCAGTCAAGGAATGTGTTGAAAGCAAACATATACATATTCAATTCTCGCTATGACCAAATACCACACCCTCAGTCATTCCCAATATTCAATACCCCATGATAAATCGCTATATATCATCAGGTAAAAATCCATGATCCTTCCTGTTTGGTGGTTAAATATGCCAAATAAATGAATAAATAGTTATTTGTTATGGCTTTTTAGCCGGATGGTCAGGTTGTTTTTTAGTGATCCCCATGTTACTTATCTGCACACTTATTTTCAGGGACTCGCTGGGATGAATGCCGATATTCAAGCACTTTTACTAGATGCTGGCCTGCTCTTGCTGGTTGGTATGGCGGTGGTTTTTTTATTTCTTTCCTTGCTGATTGGGGTGGTTAATCTGATTAGCCGGCTATGCAGTCGTTTTGCCGAACCCCAACCCGCAGTGGTTACACCGAAAAGAACCCAGGTACCAGCCTCTGTCAGTGCGGCTGAAGTGGCAGCTATCAGTGCCGCTATTCATCAATATCGCAATCCAAGCTAACGGGAGAAACCATGTCCAAACCACTCGCTATTACCGAACTTGTGCTGCGTGACGGCCATCAATCCCTGCTGGCTACCCGTATGCGCCTTGAAGATATGCTGCCCATTGCCGAGAAACTGGATAAGGTTGGCTACTGGTCAATGGAATCCTGGGGCGGTGCTACCTTTGATGCCTGCATTCGCTACCTGGGCGAGGACCCCTGGCAACGTATCCGCGAATTGAAAAAAGCCATGCCCAACACGCCGCAACAGATGCTGCTGCGTGGCCAGAATCTGCTTGGCTATCGGCACTATGCAGATGATGTGGTGCGTAAGTTTGTTGAACGGGCACACAGTAATGGGGTAGATGTCTTCCGCATTTTTGATGCCATGAATGATGTGCGCAATTTACAAACGGCGGTTAAGGCCGCTATTGAGGTAGGAGCACATGCCCAGGGCACCATTTCTTACACCGTCAGCCCGGTACATGATCTGGAACTGTGGCTGACCATGGCCAGAGAGTTGGAAGATATGGGGGTGCATTCCATCTGTATCAAAGATATGGCTGGACTGCTTAAGCCGTATGAGTGTGAAGAACTGATTACCCGCCTTAAACAAGCGGTCGCCGTTCCTATTGCGATGCAATGTCATGCCACTACGGGGTTAAGCACGGCGACTTATCAGAAAGCCATTGATGCGGGCATCGATATGCTGGATACCTCCATTTCTTCCATGAGTATGACCTACGGCCATTCGGCGACCGAAACTATCGTGTCCATCGTTGAGGGCACGGAGCGGGATACCGGGCTGGATATGTTACTGCTTGAGGAAATCGCTGCGTATTTCCGGGAAGTGCGTAAGAAGTACGCCAAATTTGAAGGCAGTTTGCGTGGTGTTGACTCGCGTATTCTGATTGCTCAGGTGCCAGGCGGCATGCTAACCAATATGGAAAACCAGCTTCGGGAGCAAGGCGCTGAAGATCGTTTGGATGACGTGCTTAAGGAGATCCCCTCGGTTCGCGAAGATTTGGGCTTTATTCCGTTAGTCACACCGACATCGCAGATTGTTGGCAGCCAAGCGGTGCTGAACGTACTAACAGGTGAGCGCTATAAAAGCATTACCAAAGAAACTGCCGCAGTATTGAAAGGGGAGTATGGTGCCACGGCCGCCCCGGTCAATACAGAGCTGCAGGCCCGGGTACTCAATGGAGACAAGCCAATTGTATGTCGACCCGCCGATCTGATTGAAGACGAACTGCAGAAGCTGTCAGAGGAGCTTAAAGAAATTGCCAGTCAGAAGTCTATTCAACTGGCCAATGAGCAGGTGGATGATGTACTGACCTATGCACTGTTCCCACAAGTCGGCCTTAAGTTCCTGCAAAATCGCAACAACCCTGCTGCCTTTGAACCTGCGCCAGGGAATGAACCCAGTAAACCAGCAGCACCACAGAATACTCAGCCAAGCACCGGGCCTGCGGTCTATTCGGTTCGGGTGGATGGTAAAGTGTATCAGGTGGAAGTGGCTGAAAGTGGGGAACTGACAGATATCAAAGCGGGCAGTGAGGAAAAGGTACCCCAAGCCACCTCGGTGCAGGGAGGGGAAACTCTGAATGCGCCACTGGCCGGCAACATCGTTAAGATCCTGGTTAAACCTGGCAGTCAGGTCAGCAAGGGGGATGTTGTGGTGATGATGGAAGCCATGAAGATGGAAACCGAAGTGCGCGCGGCCCATGACGGCAGGGTTATAGAGCTGCTGGTGAATGACGGTGATGCCGTGCAATCCGGCCAACCTTTGCTGACGCTGGGATAAAACAACATGGAGAAGTTGACAATCTTGTGGCAGTCCACCGCCCTGGCTAACTTTGAGGGCGCGCAACTGGTGATGATGGCGGTTGGCTTGCTGCTGTTGTATCTGGCCATTGTGCGTAAGTATGAGCCGTTACTGTTGCTGCCTATTGGCTTTGGTGCGATTCTCACCAATATTCCGCTGGCTGGATTCAGTGAGCCCGGTGGTTTGCTTTACTATGTGTATGAAGTTGGTATTGAGACTGGAGTGTTTCCGCTGCTGATCTTTATGGGGGTAGGGGCGCTGACCGACTTCGGCGCACTGATTGCCAATCCCAGAATGCTGTTACTAGGTGCGGCTGCCCAGTTCGGTATTTTTGCCACCTTGTTTGGCGCAATTTTACTTAATTTAGTTCCCGGTTTTGAGTTTAGTCTTAAAGATGCCTCGGCCATTGCCATCATTGGTGGTGCGGACGGCCCAACCGCCATTTTCCTGGCCTCAAAACTGGCGCCTGAATTGCTTGGTGCGATTGCGGTGGCGGCTTATTCCTATATGGCGTTGGTGCCTATTATCCAGCCGCCTATTATGAAAGCCCTCACCAGTCAGGCAGAACGGGAAATTCAAATGGAGCAGCTACGCACTGTCTCCAAACGGGAAAAAATCCTGTTCCCGCTGGCCGTATTGCTACTGACCATTTTGTTTTTGCCCACAGCCACGCCGTTGGTTGGTATGTTTTGTCTGGGCAACTTAATGCGTGAATGTGGTGTGGTGGATCGTCTGAGTAAGACCGCGCAGAACGAGTTAATCAATATTGTTACTATCTTTCTTGGACTGGCGGTGGGCTCAAAATTGTCTGCGGATAAATTCCTGACCCTGGAAACCCTGGGGATCCTGGGGTTAGGGGCAATTGCCTTTGCCATAGGCACTGCAGCCGGTGTGCTGATGGCCAAGCTGATGAACCATCTGAGCGGTGGCAAGGTTAACCCCTTAATTGGTGCGGCTGGCGTGTCAGCTGTGCCTATGGCCGCGCGGGTGGTAAATAAAGTGGGATTGGAAGCCAACCCCCATAACTTCCTGCTGATGCATGCCATGGGGCCAAATGTGGCAGGTGTGCTGGGCTCTGCGGTGGCGGCCGGTATTTTGCTGGCGTTAGTCGGCTGATAAGGCCAATACCTGACTGGTTAGAGAGCTGCTCAGGCCGTTGTCATTAATACTGACAACGGCCGCGACCTTATACTATGGCCCTAAGCTTATATATGGGTCAGCCAAAGTAGTAGTGTATAGAATCCACCGATCACGGCTGAAAAAATCAGGATATACACAAAGCCCTGCTTACCCTGAGACAGGCTGTAGCCGTTATGACGCAGATACAGATACCAAATCAGGCACAATATCGCCGGAACAAGAAAGAGCAGGCGCAGCAATACAATCTCCTTTGCGGGTAACTGGTAGTAACCCATTGATTTTATTTCACTGATAAACTTTAGCAAGGGCCAAGTTCCTTCATTGCTGTCATCTGTTCGTCTTGAAATTGCCATTTGTCTGTCATAACGGGCGTTTGTAATGGGCAAAACCCCGACAGGATGCAGACAATGACCTTAAGTGTATTGCCCCGCCACCAGCAAATTTTTCGCTCCATTGCTTACAGTCAGGAACTGATTCGCCGCCGGTCTATTACGCCGGATGATCAGGGCTGCCAGCTGTGGCTGGCAGACAAGCTGAGCAGGCTAGGTTTTAGCTGTCAGCATTTTGAGGTGGAAGGGGTCAGTAACCTGTTGGCGATTTTGGGGCAAGGACAGAAGACCCTGGCATTTGCCGGACATACCGATGTGGTGCCACCTGGCCCCTTGGATAAGTGGTTATGCGATCCTTTTGCCGGACAAATTACCGACAATGAGTTGATTGGTCGCGGTGCAGCGGACATGAAAACCGGAGTGGCGGCCATGCTGGCGGCGACAGAGCGCTTTTTGGCAGCTAAGCAGCCCTTTAATCAGCGTCTGGTCTGGCTGATCACCAGTGATGAGGAAGGTGAGGCTGAGTTTGGCTCTAAGGTGCTCAAAGCAGAACTGGACAGGCAAAACATTCACCTGGACTATTGCCTGGTTGGGGAGCCGACAGCATCAAGACAAACCGGTGATACTGTTAAGGTCGGCCGACGCGGGGCGATATCTGCCAGGCTAAAAGTCCTGGGTAAACAAGGCCATGTGGCTTATCCCCAATATGCCGACAATGCCATTCACAAGATGGGAAAGGTGATAGCGGCGCTTAACAACATAAACTGGGACTGCGGCAGCGACGATTTCCCCGGTACCAGCTTACAGATCACCCATATCGATTCAGGTGCTTTTACCGATAATATCGTGCCGGCCCAATGCAGTATCTGCTTTAATATTCGCTACAGTCACAGATATGATCTGGCTTCTTTGCAACAGTTGATACAGGAAACACTGTTACCTGTGACTAATGGCTTTGAATTGCAATGGGAGCGCCCCTGTGAGCCCTATTTTACCAGTCAGGATAGTCATAACAGCCTGATCCATGAGGTGGAGCAGGCTATTTTTCACAACACCGGTAAGTTCCCGGTATTGTCTACCTCGGGAGGCACATCAGATGGCCGTTTCTTCGCCGGGGCACGCACTCAGGTTGTGGAGTTAGGCGTACCCAATCGCACTATCCATCAGGTGAACGAACGGGTACATATTGCAGACCTGATCGCCCTTGAAGATATTTATACCGAGGTACTGCAACGTTTACTGGCCTGAACAAACTCAGATGGTTTCCTGACGTATTCAGCGGTGGGCAGGGCGATGCCTGACAAGGTATAGTATCGGCTCAGAAACCTATCGATATGGAGTTGTTGCAGAGCCATGATAAAAAGGGCGCTTTGTCGGTTGTTGCTGTTGTTCTGCCCAGTTGTTGCCCAGGGGGCGACGCAAAGTGTGGTGCTGATTTCCCTGGATGGCTTTCGCTGGGACTATATAGAAAAACACCAGGCCACTAACCTGGCCGATATGGCTGTAAAAGGCGTCCGTGCCGAACGAATGCTGCCGGTATACCCGAGTAAAACCTTCCCCAACCACCTTTCTTTGATAACCGGTTTGTTACCTGTTCACCACGGTATTGTGGACAACAAGTTTTGCCACAAACAGCGCCAGGAATGCTACAAAATGGGTGATGGTGGCAAAGACAGCACCTGGATACAGGGTATCCCGCTGTGGAATCTGGCAGAGATGCATGGTGTTAAGTCGGCGGTCTATTTCTGGCCGGAGTCGGATGCCCGCATTAACGGTATGACCCCCAGTTATTATTATCACTATGCCAAACAAGCTGATTATTCGAACCGGGTGCAACAGATCCTTGACTGGTTGGCTTTACCCGTTGCCCAGCGACCGCGTTTTATCGCCGGGTATTTTTCTCTGGTTGATACCATTGGCCATGAGTTTGGCCCATCGGCTGCTCAGACCCGAGATGCCGTGCAGCAGGTTGACAAGCTTATTGGTTTATTACGTGCCGGGCTGGCAGACAAACCCGAGGTTAATCTGCTGGTGGTGGCAGACCACGGGATGGCAGAAATCCATGCTGACAAGGCCATAGACGTGCGTACCTTGCCCTATGATGATGATTTCAAACTGGTTAACAGTGGAACCCGCCTGATGTACTACGCCAAACCGGGTGTCAGCGCCGGGCAAGTTCAGCGCTTCAGGCAAAAACTGCTGGATGTCGCGAATGGGCGTTATCAGTGGCTGAACAACCAGCGTTTAAGCGCGCTTAGCTATCAGGGACATGCCGGTGTGGCGGATATTATCCTGGAAACGCAGGCACCGGCGTTTTTTGTCGAAAAAGATTTACAAGGGCAACAAGTGATGGGTGCTCATGGCTATATTCCCAATCAGGATATGGGGGCGGTATTTGTGGCACAAGGACCGGCCTTTAAAAAGGGTCTCAGGATCCCGGCCTTTTCGAACCTGGATGTGTATCCCATTGTGGCCAGAATTCTGGGCATCAGGCCTCTTGGACCTATAGATGGCGATGGGCAGGGTCTTGAGGAGGCGCTGACCGGGTTGGTGGCACAATCGCCGCATTAGGCGGCGTTGTGCTCGGATACGCTTCCCATATAGCGGGCGCGCTTGTTTTGCTTCAGACGGGTGATATCTACCAGCACCAGGCCATCCACACAATCGTTGAAATCCGGGTCAATACCAAAGCTGAGAAACTTTACGCCGTCGGGTTCGCATACTTCGGTGTATTGTTTGTACAACGTCGGGATTGCCACGCCCATATTGGCCAGCAGATGCTTAAGCTGGGTAAAGTCGGCTTTGTAGTCCTGGCCACTGAAGGCATCCTTCAAATCCTGGGGAAGCAGATAAGGCCGGTTGGAGCGGGCAATGCCTTGCTCTGAGCCAAAATACAACTGATAGAAATACACCAGCAAATCTTTAGCTGCCGGCGGTAAGCTGCCGCTGATACTGACCGGACCGAACAGATAGCGATACTGAGGGTGGCGCTTTAAAAAAGCACCAATGCCGTACCACAGATAATCCAGGCTACGTTTACCCCAATATTTAGGCTGAACAAAGCTGCGACCCAGCTCCAGGCCCTGTTCGAAGTATTTGTCCATATCCTGACCATAATCAAACAGGCTGGCGGAATATAAGCCGGGACCTTCCATATCACTGGTTAGTTGCTTGGCATCACCAAAACGGTAAGCACCCACTATCTCCAGTTCTTCATTGTCCCATAACAGCAAGTGGTAATAGTGGCTGTCGTACTGGTCAATATCGCGACGTTTATTGCTGCCTTCACCTACCGCCCGAAAGGCCACTTCACGCAGTCTGCCCACTTCACGCAGAATAGGAGAGCTGCCCTGATAACGGTAAAGGTAGATATCTTTGCCATCGGCGGTAGAGCCCAGCAGTTCACATTCCTTGCGAATCGCTTTAGTGAGCTCTCGTCTGTCTTCGGGCAATGCAATGGCTTTTTGGGTGGGGAAGATGCCTTCTTTATTCAGACCAATACGATAGAGGTGTTTCTTAAACAATTTGACCTGCTGGCGGGCGGATATTTTTTGTCCCTGATAAGATTCGAACGGGATCATCTCGCCAATCCGCATCGGCAGGTGTTTTTTGCGCTGTTTAAACATTTCCGCCACCAGAAACAAGGTAGCGAGTGGCTTGTACAGCATGGATACACCATAAAACAGTGGTGAGTTTTTGCCATCGATAAAAATAGGCAATACCGGGGCTTTGGCCATGGATGCAATGCGCAAAAAACCGCTACGCCAGCGGGTATCTCTGACGCCCTGTGGGCGCAAACGAGACACTTCACCGGCCGGGAAAATAATCACCACGCCTTCCTCCGCCAGATACTTCTGAATATTGCTCAAGCTTTCTTTGGCCGTACCGCCATTCATATTATTGACCGGCAGCAACATAGGATGCAGCGGGCCAACCGCCATCAACATTTCATTGGCAACAATTTTAATGTCTTTACGTACTTCACTGACCAGCTTCACCAGCGCCAGGCCATCTAAGGTGCCGATGGGGTGGTTGGCAATGATCACCAGGCGCCCCTGGGTAGGGATCCGCTCCTTCTCGCTATCACGTACTGAGTAACTGAAATTAAAATACTCAAGCACCTGCTCAACAAATTCCAGACCTTGCAGGTAGGGATAGTCGCGGGCAAACTCCTGAAACTCGCGTTCATGCAGCAGGCGTCGTAGAACGAACTTGGCGGAATTGAAAACCAGTGGGTTGGCGGATAGTTTGGGATAGTGTTTTTGTAAAACTTCGTCAACAGTAAACATGGATCACTTTCTCGGCCAGTTATTTCACCCGAGTTTAGGTCCGCCCAATGACGTTTTTGTGAGCTTTTTATTGCGGTTTAATGACGGTAGGCTGACCTAGGCCATTGCCTAAGCCGCCCGTTTGGCACTGGCCTTGCGCGGCAACGCCTGTACCTGAGTTTGAATTTGCGTCCAGTAAACTAAATTTAACCGGCCCCGGCTGTCTTCGGTTAGGGCCGAGCAATTCTCAATCCAGTCGCCGGTATTGCAATACAATACTCCCTGATTTTGAGTGATTTCCGGATGATGGATATGTCCGCACACCAGACCATCCATACCCATGTCCCTGGCGGTTCTACAGCCAATATCACGATAACGACCAATGGCTTCATTGGCCCCTTTCACCCGACTTTTGATGTAGCCTGCTAATGACCAATATGGCTGACCCAGCCAGGCACGCGCTTTGTTATACCAGCGATTGACAAATAGCAGTAAGTCGTAGGCTTTGTCGCCTATCCAGGCGTGGAACTTACCAAAGCAGACTTCCTGGTCGAACTGGTCACCGTGCAGCAGCAGCAGCTTTTTTCCATCGGCAGTGGTATGAATATACTGACGATGAATTTCCACCTCACCGAAGGCCATACCATCATATTTTTGCGCCGGTTCATCATGATTACCTGGCAGGTAGATGACCTTTGTGCCTTCATTGGCCAGTGAAATAAGGCGATGGAACAACTGATTATGGGCTTTAGGCCACATAAACTGTTTGCTCATGGCCCACATGTCGACGATATCCCCTACCAAATACAGGGTTTCGATGCGGCTGTGGCGCAGAAAATCCAACAAGTACTCGGCTTTGCAGTCTTTGTAGCCGAGGTGAATGTCAGACAGCCATACGGTGCGGTAGTGGCGTTTTTCAGTCATAAATTAGCCTGCCTTGCGTCGACTTTTGTTCAAAGACTAGGCAATGCCTCTTACAAAAACGTGACGTTAATTTGAAAGTGTCATGACAATTGCCTCTTTTGTGTGACGCGCAACAGCATCTGGATGGCTTTTTGTTAAAGCCTAATGTTGGTGGTGCAGGCAGGAAGCAACCGAAGTGCGGTTGACGCTAAGCAAATGCTAATACAAGGGAAAATATCAGAGCAGGTGGCGAATAACGGCAGTCAGCCCCTGCGTTTCTATCACTCTGTATTGCTGGCAGGTGTCGCCACGTTCGAATCTATGACACACATGCAGATTGTTGGTGTCTTTATCTATTTTGACAAAGCTGGCATTGGCATCCAGCAGTTGTCCGGATTCGCCGAACCCCTGCCAGTAAATACTCTTGGAAACAATGTTGGCACGCTCATAGGTAATTAACTGTGGCATTGGGATCAGGGTGGCCGCCAGCAACAGTAAAATGCACAGCGTGACACTGATAAAAGTAAGGTGTTGTGCCTTGTTCAACAAGAATTCCCAGGTGTCTTGGCTGACAGATTGCCTGTTTTAAAGAGCGTTGGATTCTATCAGAGCCAGCTTAAACTGTCTTGACTTGCAAGGGCGGGGAAATGTATATCAACGTAAGAAAATGTAACCGTCACAGAAACATTAGCCTGGCAAAGGGCGATATCAGCTATTTTGATTTGTCAGAAGGCGTATTGACCGGGACATAAAAAAAGCGCCGACAGGCGCTTTTTTTAATACAATCCCTGATAGTCAGAATTGCAGGAACGGGCATCAGGCCAAAGCGTTGATCTTAGCAACCAGACGGCTCTTATGACGGGCAGCCTTGTTTTTGTGGATCAAGCCTTTGGTAGCCATGCGGTCCAATACTGGAACTGCAGCAGCGAAAGCGGCCTCAGCAGCAGCTTTGTCACCAGTGGCGATAGCAGCGATCACTTTCTTGATGCTGGTACGCGTCATGGAGCGACGGCTGGCGTTGTGCTGGCGACGTTTTTCGGCCTGGATAGCACGTTTCTTAGCAGACTTGATGTTAGCCAAGGTGAAACTCCCAAAAGATTCTTGTCAAAATTTAAGGGTGCGGATTATTCCCATTATTGGCGTATTTGTCAAATGCTTTTGCCGCTTTATTGGACAACATTTGCGAGGGCATTTGTGTTTCTCAACATGGCCCGGATCCCGCATAATAGAGCGCTGTTTTTGTCTGGGGACTTTGTGTGTCGGTTAAGTTGCTGAAATCCGGATTGATTGTCAGTTTTATGACGTTGTTGTCAAGAATTCTGGGCTTGGCCCGAGACGTTGTTGTTGCCAATTTAATGGGCGCTGGCGCGGCGGCGGATGTGTTCTTTTTTGCCAACAAAATTCCTAATTTTTTACGCCGACTGTTTGCCGAAGGCGCATTTGCCCAAGCCTTTGTGCCTGTGCTTAGCCAGGTGCACGCTGAGGGCGATGAGCAGAAACTGAAACTGTTTCTGGCTCGTACTGCCGGGACGCTGGGGACCCTGGTGCTGGTGGTGACGTTGCTGGGAGTCATTGGTTCACCTGTGTTGGCGGCATTGTTTGGCACCGGCTGGTTTATTGATTATCTGCAAGGTGGGGCTGATGGCGCTAAATTTGAATTGGCCGCCTTAATGCTGAAAATCACCTTCCCTTATTTGTTCTTTATCACGCTTACCGGGCTTTCCGGGGCCATTCTCAATACTTTGAATAAATTTGCTGTCGCTGCTTTTACCCCGGTATTACTGAACGTCTGTATTATCAGTGCTGCACTGTATCTATCGCCGCAATTGGCAGAGCCGGCTGTTGGCCTGGCCTGGGGGGTGTTTTTCGGTGGTTTGGTGCAACTGCTTTTCCAGTTGCCCTTTCTGTTGCGTACGGGGCTGGTGGCCAAACCCCGGTGGGGCTGGCGAGATCCCAATGTGACCAAAGTCAGGAAATTGATGATTCCAGCCTTGTTTGGCGTATCAGTCAGCCAAATCAATTTGTTGCTGGATACTTTTATCGCCAGTTTTCTGGTGACAGGCTCAATTAGCTGGCTGTATTACTCTGACCGTTTATTGGAATTTCCCCTGGGTTTATTCGGTATTGCTATTGCGACCGTGATCCTGCCCACCTTATCCCGCAATCATGTCAGTGCTGACAGCGTTAAGTTTCAGGCTAACATGGATTGGGCCGTACGTATGGTGTGCTTACTGGGAATTCCGGCGGCAGCGGGATTGATTGTGCTTGCCGAAGCGCTGCTAACGGTTTTATTTGTGCGCGGCGAGTTTGATGCCAGTGATGCGCAGAAAGCGTCATATAGCTTGATGGCTTATGGCTGTGGGTTGTTGAGTTTTATGCTGATCAAGGTGCTGGCACCGGGGTTCTTTTCCAGACAGGACACAAAAACGCCAGTCAGGTACGGGATCTGGGCGATGGCGGCCAATATGTTGTTTAACATTATTCTGGCATTTCCATTCGGGTATGTTGGTCTGGCCATTGCCACCGCTTTGTCAGCCAGCCTTAACGCCATTCTGCTGTATCAGAAACTGCACCGAACCGCTGTATATCAAATAAGTCGCGATACAATCTTGTTTCTGGCCCGGGTGATGCTGGCGACCCTGGTTATGGTAGCTTTGTTAATGTGGTTAAAACCCGCAGCCGATGTATGGCAGCAACTGCCGCTAATAGCGCAAATCACGGAATTATGCAGGTTGATCGGTTTGGCATTGCTGTGTTTGCTGCTGAGTGCCCTGGCTCTGGGATTAAGGCCCGGCGATTTGAATAAAGCGCATGGATAGATGCTTTGCCCTTGACACTGGGCTTTAATTAAGCGGACAGTCGGTTATAATCCCGTGATTTTTGCACGGGCGAAAGCCGCAACCAACAAGGGGTAGCTGGTGGAACTGATTCGTGGCCTGCATAACATCCGTGAACGACATAAAGGGTGTGTGCTGACCATTGGCAAGTTTGATGGTGTGCATTTAGGGCATCAGGCGGTACTTAAACGTTTGATTGATAAGGCCCGTACCATGCAACTTCCGGCGACTGTCATGGTATTTGAACCGCAGCCTGAAGAGGTGTTCAGCCCCGAGAGTGCACCGGCCAGAATTAGCAGGCTACGCGACAAATACGAACAGTTGCGCAAGCTGGGCGTGGATCGCTTGCTGTGCATTCGGTTTGATAAGGCGTTTTCACAGCTGTCGGCCAGTGATTTTGTTGAAGATTTATTAGTGAAGCGCCTGGGTATCCGGTTTCTGGTGGTAGGGGACGATTTTCGCTTTGGCAAAGGTCGCAGCGGCGATTTCACCATGCTACAAAGTGAAGGCGTGCACTGTGGTTTCGATGTGGTCAGTACCCGCAGTTTTCGTTTGCAGGACTGCCGTATCAGTTCCACTGTAATTCGCCGGGCTCTGGCCTTATCTGACTTTCAACTGGCAGAGGCCATGCTGGGCAGACCCTTTGGCATTTCCGGCAAAGTCGTACACGGTGATAAAAAGGGCCGGACCCTGGGATTTCCTACCGCCAATGTGTTGTTAAACCGTTGCCGGGCCCCATTAGCTGGGGTGTTTGCCGTGCGGGTTAAGGTCCAGGGGCAAACCTATCAGGGGGTCGCCAATATCGGCAATCGTCCAACCGTAAATGGTCAGCGTAGCCAGTTGGAAGTGCATGTGTTTGATTTTTCAGCGGCCTTGTATGGTCGTCATATCGAAGTGATTCCGGTGGTTAAGATCCGGGACGAAATGAAGTTTGCTTCGCTGGAAGCATTGCAACAACAGATACGGCAGGATGCCAGTAAAGCCAGGGAGTTACTCTCGGCTTAAGGGCGACTTGCCCGGTTAAGGCGTTATGCCAGCAGTGCGATACGCCTGTTCTAATAGTGGAATTGAGGATCGATGAGCGATTACAAACATACCTTGAATTTGCCGGAAACTGAGTTTCCCATGCGTGGCAACCTGGCGCAGCGTGAGCCTGAGATGCTTAAGCAGTGGACGGAAGATGGCTTGTATCACAAGATACGTGCCGCCAAGGCGGGTAATAAGCCGTTCATTTTGCATGACGGCCCTCCGTATGCAAACGGCGACATTCACCTGGGTCACTCTATTAACAAGATCCTGAAAGACATTATTGTTAAGTCCAAAACGCTGTCTGATTTTGATTCGCCCTATGTGCCAGGCTGGGATTGCCACGGTTTACCGATCGAATTGCAGGTAGAGAAGAAAGTCGGTAAACCCGGCAAAAAAGTGTCCGAGGCTGAGTTTCGTCAGCATTGCCGCGATTATGCTGAAAAGCAAATTGCCGGGCAGATGAAAGATTTTATTCGATTGGGCGTCTTTGGTGAGTGGGACAAACCCTATAAAACCATGGATTTCCAATCTGAGGCCGATATTATCCGCGCCCTGGGCGGCATCATCGACAAAGGGCACCTTGAAAAGGGCTTCAAGCCGGTACATTGGTGTACCGATTGTGGCTCAGCTCTGGCCGAAGCCGAAGTGGAATACAAAGACAAGACTTCGCCTTCTATCGATGTGGCCTTTCGTGCTATCGACGAAGCGGCTATGGTCGAGGCCTTTGCCCACCCGGAAAACCATGTGGGTGAAGGACCGGTATCCGTGGCAATCTGGACCACTACCCCATGGACCTTACCAGCCAACAGAGCCGTATCGGTAAGCCCTAAACTGGAATATGTGCTGGTGCAGGCAGAAACCGAGCAGGGCAAACAACGTCTGGTGGTGGCCGCCGAATTAATGGACCAGTGCATGGACAGATTTGGTGTCAGTCATTACCACGCCCTAGGTTACTGCAAGGGTAAGGCACTGGAAAATCTGCGTGTTGCCCATCCATTTTATGATTTTGATGTGCCGGTGATTCTGGGCGACCATGTGACGACAGAGTCAGGTACCGGCTGTGTGCATACCGCGCCAGGTCATGGTGTGGATGACTTTAATGTTGGCAAAGAGTACGGTCTGGAAGTGGCCAATCCGGTTGGCGCTAACGGCGTTTATTTACCTGACACTCCTTTATTTGCCGGCGAGCATGTATTTAAGGCCAATGACCATGTGATTGACGTGCTGAAAGAAAAAGGCGCGCTTTTGCATCACCATGCCTATGAGCACAGCTATCCGCACTGTTGGCGGCATAAAACCCCGATTATTTTCCGGGCCACCCCGCAGTGGTTTATCAGCATGGACAAAAATGGCCTGCGTGCTGACTCACTGAAAGAAATCGCCAAAACCCAGTGGATCCCGGATTGGGGACAAAGCCGTATTGAAAAAATGGTGGAAGGTCGTCCAGACTGGTGTATTTCCCGTCAGCGTACCTGGGGCGTTCCCATTGCCTTGTTTGTGCACAAAGATACCGGCGATCTGCACCCCAACAGCCATGCACTGCTTGAGCAAGTTGCCCAGGCGGTGGAGCAGAAGGGTATTCAGGCCTGGTGGGATTTAGATGCGGCACAATTGCTGGGTGAGGATGCTGATACCTATGTGAAAGTCAAAGATACCCTGGATGTTTGGTTTGATTCAGGGGTAACCCATTATTTTGTGGTAGACAGGCGAGATGATATTCCGGCCGGTGCGGATTTGTACCTGGAAGGCTCGGATCAACATCGTGGCTGGTTTATGTCGTCATTGATGACGTCCGTTGCCGCCACAGGACATGCACCCTACAAGCAGGTGCTGACACATGGCTTCACTGTTGATGCCAACGGCAGGAAAATGTCCAAGTCACTGGGCAATACCATTTCGCCGCAGGAGATCATCAACAAGCTGGGGGCCGACATATTACGTCTGTGGGTGGCTTCAACTGACTACCGCTCGGAAATCACCGTTTCCGATGAGATTTTCAAACGCTCCGCCGATGCCTATCGTCGTATCCGCAATACTGCCCGTTTCCTGCTGGCTAACCTGAATGGCTTTAATCCGGCCACCGATCTGGTGCCTGTTGAGCAGATGGTGGCGCTGGATCGCTGGATGCTAAGCCGCGCTAAATATGTGCAGAAAGAGCTGATTGCTGCCTATGACCATTACGACTTCCTGGTGGTGGTGCAAAAGTTGATGCAGTTCTGCTCCATCGAACTGGGTAGCTTCTATCTGGATGTGATCAAAGACAGACAATATACCGCCAAAGCCGACAGCGTAGCACGCCGCTCTTGTCAGACTGCCCTGTATCATATTGCCGAAGCCCTGGTGCGCTGGATGGCACCTATCATGAGTTTTACTGCCCAGGAAATCTGGCAGGCATTGCCGGGTGAGCGGGAACAGTATGTGTTTACCAACAGTTGGTATCAGGCTTTGGAAGATATGCACATTGGCCAGACCCAGGGCGATGAGTTCTGGCAACAGGTGCTGGCGGTAAAAGATGCTGTCAATAAAGCCCTGGAAGATGCCCGTCGTGGTGGTGAGATTGGCGGCTCTCTGGAAGCCGATGTACTGCTGTATTGTCAACCTGCTTTGGCCGGTCAACTGGCCAGTCTGGAAAATGAATTGCGCTTTGTGCTGATTACCTCTGCCGCGAAGGTGCAGTCTGTCGATGCTCGTCCTGCGCAGTTAAATGATACTGACGTACAAGGGCTGTGGGTTGAAGTACGCAAAGCTGCGGGCAATAAGTGTGTACGGTGCTGGCACCACCGAGAAGACGTGGGGCAGCATGCTGAGCATACCGAGTTGTGCGGACGTTGTATTGAAAACGTTGATGGTGAAGGTGAGCAACGTCATTATGCTTAATCTGTTCAAAAGCACCGGTCTGCGTTTTTTGTGGCTTAGCGCAGTGGTTATTCTGATCGACCAGTTGACAAAACTGCTGGTGGTGGATGCTATGCAGCTTTATCAGTCAATTCCTCTGGTGCCATTTTTTAACTTTACCTATGTGCATAACTATGGGGCGGCATTTAGCTTCCTGAGTAATGCCGGTGGATGGCAGCGCTGGTTCTTCACTGGTATTGCTGTAACCGTCAGTGTGCTGATCTTGTATTGGCTTAGGCAAAGTAAGCGCGAGCAGGTGTTATTACCCTGTGCCTTTGCGCTGATTTTAGGCGGGGCATTGGGTAACCTGATTGATCGTATGGCCTACGGTTATGTGGTGGACTTTCTGGATTTCTACGTTGGCAACTGGCACTGGCCAGCCTTTAATATCGCCGACAGTGCAATTTGTGTCGGGGCTGCACTGCTGATTATTGATGCCTTTCGGAATAACGGAGTGAAATCCGATGACTGAGCCATTAGTGGATCACAACAGCACCGTAGTGCTGCATTTTGACCTTAAGCTGGAGGACGGCTCTGCCGCTGACAGCACCAGAGTGCATAATAAGCCAGCCAAACTGCGTATTGGCGATGGTAATTTGACGCCCAATTTTGAAGCCTGCCTGATGGGCATGCACGTAGGGGAGCGAAAAGCCTTCACCCTGGCACCACAAGATGCCTTTGGCATGCCTAACCCGGATAACATCCATCATATGGATCGCAGCAAATTTGGTAGTGAAACACCGCCGGTGCCTGGCATGATCATCGCCTTCACCCAGCCGGGTGGTGTGGAAATTCCGGGTATTGTGCGTGACGTGGCGGGCGATTCTGTGACGGTTGATTTCAATCATCCACTGGCTGGTCAGAAAGTCATTTTTGATGTGGAAATCGTTCAGATCCTGAATCAGGAACTGGATAGCTAAGTACAACTGAATAACCCAATCCGTATCGCAACAAACGGTATGGGTAAGAGAGGCAGAATGCAGATCCATCTAGCCAACCCCAGAGGCTTTTGCGCCGGCGTTGACCGGGCCATTACCATTGTGGAGCGGGCGCTGGAGATTTTTGAGCCACCTATTTACGTACGCCATGAAGTGGTGCACAACAAATTTGTGGTGGACGGGTTAAAAGCGCGGGGCGCCAGATTTGTTGACGAACTGTTTGAAGTGCCGGATGACAGTATCGTGATTTTTTCTGCCCATGGTGTATCCCAGGCGGTGCGCAAAGAAGCCGAGCGAAGGGGCCTGAAGGTCTTTGATGCCACCTGCCCGCTGGTTACCAAAGTGCATATGGAGGTCACTCGCGCCAGTCACAAAGGGATTGAGTGTATTCTGATTGGTCACCAGGGACATCCCGAAGTGGAAGGTACAATGGGACAGTATGACAATCCTAACGGCGGCATTTATCTGGTGGAGTCGGTGGATGATGTCGTGGCATTGCAGGTAAAAAATCCCACGCAACTGCACTATTGCAGTCAGACCACGTTGTCGGTGGATGATACGGCCGATGTGATTGACGCGCTGCGCAGCAAGTTTCCAGCCATTGAAGGGCCGCGCAAAGATGATATCTGCTACGCCACACAAAATCGTCAGGATGCTGTGCGCGAATTAGCAGGGCGCTGTGATGTACTGCTGGTAGTGGGGGCGCAGAACAGCTCAAACTCCAATCGGCTTAAGGAACTGGCTGAAAAGATTGGTGCCAGGGCGTATTTAATTGCCAGTGCCGACTGCATTCAAACGGAATGGTTGGAAAACACCACGAATATTGGTGTAACCGCGGGTGCATCAGCCCCTGAAGTGTTGGTGCAGGGTGTGGTGAATCGCTTACGTGAAAAAGGCGCCTCAGTGGTTATTGAAACGCCAGGGCGTAAGGAAAACATTGAGTTTGCCGTACCTAAGGAGTTGCGGGTTCGCGAAGTGTCTTAGGAACATGCGCATCTAGGTATGCAACATCATACTTTGCACTATACCACAGGCGCCTTATGGCGCCTGTGGTTTTTACCGGCCTTGGAGTGAGTCAGGCCATTCAGCCCTATTCTATGGGCTTCGCAGTTAGTTTTGGTTAAACCCCAACCGCGCTTGAGGCTGGTTATTAGTCAGTCTATTCCCATACCCATCCACACCTACGTATAACCAAAAGCACCTAAATATGCAGTACCTTGTACTAAGCTGAAATAGCGTCCGGTATGCGACTGGATCGGGTTTAACGTTGAGGTCAAGGTGAAAATGTCTGCTACTGGCATGAAACTGCCAAATCAACAAGTTGGGGTCGGGATGATTGAAATCCTGGTGACCCTGTTTATTTTGTCCATCGGCTTGTTGGGCGTTGCCTCTTTACAATTCATTGGTTCATTTTCCAATGCCGATGCACTGAACCGTTCTCAGGCTGTCATCATCACCCAGCAGTTGGCTGAAAGGCTGCGAGCCAGTGCAAAGATGTCGAATACTGCCAATAGTATGGTGGTGGATAACAGCTACTTTACCAATAACCTGTATAACTTTGATAATCTGGGGGCCTGCGCCAGTGGTAATACCTACAACTGTTATTGCCTGGCGATACCGGCTGCGATTCCGGATTGCAGCAGTGGTCAATGTACACCGGGACAATTTGCCGAGTTTGATGCTTATGAGGTGTCCTGTTCTATGGCCGCCACCAACCCCGCAGCTAACATCAACCTGACTTGCAGCGACAATGATTTATTAGATGCTGATGCCTGTAGTGCCGGTTCCAGGCACCGCATTATGATTAGCTGGCCAGCGGCAAACTGGCAGAACATCGACAGGCAGCTTAACGCTTTGTGTAATCCCGCCAATTCCAATGATCCCAGGGATTGTGTGGTACTGGACGTGACCTTATGAGACAGCGCGGCTTCAGTCTGGTGGAACTAATGATCACACTGGTGCTGGGATTGTTAATTTCCGGCGCCATTGTGCAGGTGATGGTGTCCAACCAGGTTACCGAGCGACTGAATCGTGCCATGGCCTCAGCACAGGAAGGTGGCCGGTTTATCATTGGCAGGATGCGCAATGATCTACTGATGGCCGGATTGTACGATTCTACCTCACCCAACCTCAGCCGCATCGTGGATATAGTGGATGAAGCGGCATTTTTGCAAAACCGTCCTGTTATATTACCCGGTGACTTTATCAACCGCCCGGCGCTTGGCGCCACTCAAGGAGCCAATGGTGCACCGGATACCCTGGTTGTAGCGTTTCAAGGGCTGCGCGACTGCCGTGGCTACAAGCTTGGCTATGCCGATCCCGAAGAATTCTTTGTGGTTAATGAATATTTTCTAGACGGTGACAGCCTGAAATGCCGGGGATTCGATGGTCGGGTGTTGCGCGGTCAGCGTAATGCGGTGGGCAATAATGCCGATGCGGCGTTTTCCCTGCTGGACCAGGTACAAAGCTTTCAGGTGCTTTACGGTATCGCCGATCACCAGGTGTCCAACGACTTTTCCGCCAGACCGGTCACCTATGTGACTGCTGATCAGTTGCCAGCGCTGCGTGCTGCAAACGCAGCCATTGTGGCGATTCGAATTGCTGTGCTTGTACAGGGGGATGGCGAAGTGACTATCGATCCTGTGCCCAGTTTTAAGCTTCTAAACGAAGCCCCCATTACACCTGCAGAGAAGCGGTTATTCAAAAAGTTTGAATCCACCATTTCCCTGCGCAATGTTAAAAATCAAATGCGAAGTAGAAAGATATGAGACAGCAAGGTTTAGTGTTAGTACTGGCCCTGTTGGTGCTGATGAGCCTGACCATATTGGGGGTTTCAGCCGTTAGCAGCAGCCTGATGCAAAACAAGATGGCCATTTCCATGGAAAAGCAATTGCTGGCCTTTGATGCCGCAGAGGCAGCGATTGCCGGCGTGATCTTCGAAGCCGAAGATCCGCAAGTGCTAACCGATGATACTCTGATGGACCCGTTATCCGAAGCGCGGCAGCGCAATGCCATTGATCTGCTGAATCAACCCTTCAGTTGCTTCGACAATGTGAATTGGGCGGAACGCAGCCTGACCGCTGCCGGCCTGACCTTGGGCAATGTCCATCAGGCCGCAGGCCATTATGCCAACCTTCCCGCGACCACAGCCTGGTCTAAAACGGCTTATGTGCGCCAGGAAGCCTGTCTTGGCTCCAGCAATGTGATTGGCGGCAGTAATATCAGCTGCCATGTATTTCTGGTGCGGGGCTGTGGCCAGGTAGACGGTCAGTCTTTTGCTATTGCCAATACCCTGAAAGCGGCGGTATTTGCGCCGTCCAACCAATAGGAGAGGGTAAATGAATAAATTTAGCCTAAGCCTTGTCAGTGCAATGCTCTCTACAATGATTAGTTGGTCGGCTTTTGCTGATGATTTGGAAATCTATCTGGGCACCGGTAACAACCAGGTGACCTACCATCCCAATGTGCTGTTTATTATGGATACCTCAGGCAGTATGACCAATAAAGATGGTGGGTATACGTCCAGAATGGCGCGGGTACAGCAAGGTCTCAAGACCGTCTTGCAATCTGTTACCAACGTTAATGCAGGGCTGATGCGCTTTTCCGATCTGGGGGGGCCGGTATTGTACCCGGTTCGGGCTATTGACCAACCTGTAGAGCCGGAATTTATTACTTCGGTGCTTAATCCAAGTGATGACGCGTATGAAAGTAATGGCATTGTCACGCTGGGAGGCAATGCGCTGAAGCTGGTGGATGGCACTACCACCCTTACATCAGGACTACGATTTACCGATATCAATATTCCTCGCGGTGCGCAAATTACCAAAGCCTTTATTCGTTTTACCTCAGACCAATTCAATAGTGCGGCGGCCAATATCAATATTGCCGGGGAGTTAGTTGGCAATAGCAGCACTTTCTCAACGGCCAGCGGCAATATTTCGGCACGTAGTAAAACAGCCAGTTCCATTGACTGGAATAGTGACAACGACTGGCCAATAAGTGGCGAGTTGGTTAACACTCCTGATATCAGCAACGTTATTCAGGAAATCGTTGATCAGGGAAGTTGGTGTGGTGGTAATGCGCTGAATATTATTGTCACCGGTCAGGGGCTGGGTGGCACATCCGCCAGGCGTATTCATTCCCACGAAGAAGGTAGCGGCCTGTCAGCACAGTTGGTGGTGGCTTACGACAAATTAAGTGCCACGGGTTGCGCCACCGGGCAGCATACCTATCAGGTCAGTTCGACTGCTAATAACGTGGAAGAAAAGTCCAACGGCCATGATGCAACCGGTACACAGCTGACCTTTAACGACAGTTACAACGAATACATTGGCATGCGCTTTGAAAATCTGGCCATACCTCAGGGGGTGGTTATTCAGGACGCATGGATGGAGTTTACTGCTGCCGAAAATGATAACAGTAATGCATCATTCAAATTAGCCGCTGTCAATCTGGACGACACCTCTGACTTTTCGCCACATTCCCGCTATATGGTCAGAAATATGCCGAAAACCAGCAGTACCACCTGGTCCAACATTCCCAACTGGAGCAGAAACCAGGTATACCAGACCCCGTCATTGATTAACCAAATTCAGCAGGTAGTGAACCGCAGCGGTTGGGAACCCGGTAATAACTTGGTGGTTGTCGCCTATGATTTTAACGGTGATCGTGCTGCTTATACCTATGACGGCAAACCCTCGGAAGCACCGCGACTGGTGATTAAGTTTCAGGGCAATGCCACGCCAGAGACGGTCGCCACAGTAAGAGAGCATCTGCTTAATAAGGTCGACGAATTGAGTGCAGATGGTTTGACACCCATTGTGGATACCTTGTATGAAGCGGTGAGCTACTATGGTGGTTTGCCGGTGGATTACGGTCTGACTCGCGGCAACTCCAGTGTGAATGAAAATGTGCGCCGCTCCACCCGGGTTAGTCACCGACTGTCTTATGCCGGGGCTGATTCTGTCAGGCCGCCAGGTTGTAGTGAAGATGATCTCAGTGGTAAAGGCTGTATGAACGAATACATACCCTCTGGTGCCACTTATATCTCCCCTATCACCGATATGCAATGTCAGACCAACAATCATATTGTGTTGTTGTCGGATGGCGAGGCCAATAACAACCACAGTGTGAGTAAGATTCAGGCCTTACTGGGTAAATATTGTGCCAGTGGCTATAACAGTGGTGAAAAATGTGGTGTTGACCTGGTCAAAAACATCAGTAAGTCAGCGGATTCAGTGATCGATGCACGCATTGTCACACATACCATCGGCTTTGCTGCCAATGCCACCGCCAATAACTATCTTAACCAACTGGCGTTAAACGGTGGTGGGGGTTTTTATACCGCAGACAGTGCAGAGAACCTGGTAGATGCATTCCAGAGCATTCTGAAAACGGTAAAAGACGTCAATGCCACCTTTGTATCACCTGGCGTAGCGGTAAACCAGCTTAACCGCCTGACCCACAAGGATGAGTTATATTTTGCGCTGTTTAAGCCCGCAGAGAGCACAATCTGGCCTGGCAACCTGAAAAAATACAAAATCAGTGGTGACACCATTCTCGATAGTCAGGGACTGGATGCGGTAGATGATGCCTCCGGCTTTTTCCATGACAATGCCCACAGTTATTGGTCTACCTTGGCCGACGGTAACGATGTACGTGAGGGCGGGGCGGCCAGTCGCTTAAGTTTGTTGCGTAATATTTATTTCTTTAGTGGTACCGGGCCTATCACTGCATCGGCCAATACATTGCATGAAAACAATAATGCTATCGCTGCCCCCGAGTTAGGCATTCCGGCTGCCGTAGACCAGGTGAGCACCAGAGAGGCTGTGCTAAAGTGGGCGCGTGGCGTAGATTTGTTTGATGATGACGCGGACGGTGATATTACCGATGTCAGACTGCAAATGGGCGACCCAATTCACTCGCAGCCAGTGATAGTCAATTACAGTAATACCGACAGTGCGATTCTGGTAGCCACTAACCAGGGCTTTCTGCATTCTTTTGACGCCGAAACCGGCGCAGAAAACTTTGCTATTACGCCCAAGGAGTTAATGAGTAACCTCTATGACTTTTACCAGAATAATTCCAGCTTTAACCATATATATGGCCTGGATGGCGACCTGGTACTAAGAATTCATGATGATGGCCGTAAGTTGCTTTATGTGGGGATGCGGCGGGGCGGAAGGAACTACTACGCCTTTGATATCAGCAATAAAACTCAGCCATCACTGCTGTTTAAAATAGAAGGCGGCAGTACTGGCTTTGACAAACTGGGACAAAGCTGGTCAAGACCCACAGTTACCAAAGTGCGTATAGGTGGTAGCAGCAAGACCGTACTGATTTTCGGCGGTGGTTATGACGCTGACCAGGACAATAAAGTATTGCGCAGCCCTGATGTGGTTGGTAATGCCGTTTATATGGTGGATGCAGATACCGGTGCTTTGTTGTGGACAGCCAGCGATGCCGGGGCGGATTTAAATTTGCCGACCATGCAATACAGTATACCGGCCAGAATCTCAGTGATAGACCGGGAAAACGATGGTTATGCAGACCATATGTATGTAGTGGATACCGGCGGACAGATGTTCAGACTGGATATTCACAATGGCGAAACCGGCGCTGATTTTGTGACCGGTGCGCAAATGGCCAGTTTTTCCACCGATGGGTCGGCCGCCGACAACCGGCGTTTCTATTATGGCCCCGATGTATCTGAAATCAGCCTGGCTAACGAACACTACTATGCGGTAGCGCTGGGCTCAGGTTACCGGGCGCATCCGCTGAACACCCAGATCCAGGACAATATGTATATGATCAAGGATAAGGGTGTCTTTACGTTGGATCAGGATGGTAATTACGGCTTACCCAGTACGCCCATTACCACGGCTGATCTTTATGATGCCACTAACCATTTATTGACGTCATCCAGCAGCAGTCAACGTGAAATAGAAGCGGCTGCATTTGCCAGCAAGCAAGGCTGGTATATCAGTCTCGGTAGCGGTGGCGAGAAGGTTCTGGCGTCTCCACTTATCCTCAACTACAAGCTGTTTTTTACCACCTATGTTCCGGCGTCTATCAGCCAAAGTTTGTGCGCACCGCCCACTGGTAACAGTCGTGCTTATCTGGTGGAACTGATTAATGGCAATGCGGTGAAAGATTTCAACAATAATGGTGAGAAAGAGCATGCGGACCGTCATGCCAACCTGAAACAAACCGGTATTGCGCCAGACACCAAGATCCTGATAGAAGACATTGTCAAACCCGTGGTCTGTCTTGGTACGGAGTGTACCTCAGCCGTGATTGACGAAAACGATCCTTGTGGCTCCGCCTTTGAATGTTTGGCGGAAAATATCTATGGGCGCTTTGAGCGGGTGCAGCCAAGTATTTGGAAAACTGAGCATGAACGTGAACAATAACGCAGGCTATACCCTGGTAGAGTTAATGATAGTGGTCGCTATCGTTGGCATTATTGCGGCAGTCGCCTATCCATCCTATATCAATTTTACGGTGAGTAGCCATCGCAGTGCCGCACAGGCAGACCTGATGGCGCTGGCCAGTGCGATGGAGCGACATCGTGCCGCTAATTTTACTTACAAAGGAGCTGGCGCAGCGGGGGCGGATACTGGCAGTCCCAGTGTCTTTCATGCCCATTCGCCCTCTGCCGAACCCACTGCCAGCAAACAATACGATTTAAGTATTGATGCGGTAGCCGCCAACGGCAATAGCTATGTACTTAAAGCCACACCTGTGACTGGCACAAATCAGGCCACAGATGGTGCCCTGTATTATTACAGTGATGGACGTAAGGCCTGGGATCAGAACAACAATGGGGCTCTTGCGAATAGCGAATTTTGCTGGCGCTGTTAGTTATGACAGATCTTGCATCCCTGCCAGGGCTGGGACCCAAATCCGCCCGTTGGCTAAATGAGTCTGGCATTCATAGTTTGGCGCAACTGCAGGCAATAGGCGCAATCAGAGCCTACGCAATGGTGTCGGCTCAGCGGCCGGTTAGTTTGAATCTGCTCTATGCCTTGGTGGGGGCGTTAGAAGGACGACGTTGGCAGGATGTCGCCAAACAAGACCGAGCGTCTTTGATTATGGCGTTAGATGGATATCAGCAACTGACCCAGATGGCAAAGGAGGATGACCAGCCAGCTTGATCTGTTTTAGAGACAACTGAGATTGCCACCACCGTCTTCATGGATCCCATCCCCGTCTTCATCCTGACTTAACCTGACCCGGCCCTGTAGACTGATAACCAGGGCCCGGGCAAACTTTGCTTCACCATCTTGATGACAAAATTTGATTGTCGCCGGGGTTGAGACTGTGCCATTGCCATTAAAACGCACGGTTATGGCCGGCCCGGTTAAAACCAGACTATCAGGCGCAATGCTGGTGGCTGCCAGAATCTCTTCATTGTTGCCGCGGTTTCCATCCGCATCCAGATCGTTAAACACCATCTTGGCCTGATTCCAGTCTGTGCTGCAGGTGGAAAAATCCGGGGTTGGGCAAACAATCGCGGTGCTCTGCTCATCAATGGCGTTGCTGCGGGCAAATTGCACGGCACCACTGATTTCATTGACCTGAGAAGTAATGTTATTGCGGATCAGAATATCCCGCACATTAGGGGCAACCAGGGTCAACAGAATGCCGGAGATGGCCAGCGTAATCATCAGTTCAAGTAACGTCAGTCCTGCTTGCAAGAACTGTGATGCAGAAGAAGATTGCCTTTTCATTAGACTTAACTCGTTGCTTATATACGCCCAGCATACCTTGTTGGGCAAAACCTTGGGTATGCGGTTGGGCCAATTGTTATCAGGGGCTACCAGAGACTGCACGTGCTCTGAGTATGAGCCCGCCATATATAAAGGCGAGCAAGTTAGCGGTTTTTTTTTTATGATAGTGGAAAAACCAAATGAGCATGTTATGGATGTAAAAGAGATTCTGGCAGAGATGCGGGTATTGCCTGAGATCGATCCGGCATTTGAAATCACCCGACGGGTAAATTTTATCAAATCCCATTTACGCCAATCTGGTTTGGACACTCTGGTGTTAGGCATTAGTGGTGGTATAGATTCCTGTACTCTTGGGCGTTTGGCGCAAATTGCGGTAAATGAGTTGAATCAGGAGCATCACGAAACTTACCGCTTTGTGGCCGTCAGATTGCCTTATGCCAGTCAGGCTGATGAAGCAGACGCCCAGGCCAGCATTGATTTTATCCAGCCCAGCTTGGCACTTGACGTTAATGTGCAGCCCGGCGCCGATGCCATCCATCAACAAACCGCCGAAGCACTGGCTGCACAGGGGCTGTTACCCAATGATCCGTCGAAGCAGGACTTTGTTAAAGGTAACGTCAAGGCCCGTACCCGTATGGTGATTCAGTACGAGATTGCCGGTATGTTGGATGCGCTGGTACTGGGAACGGATCACTCAGCGGAGAACATCACAGGCTTTTACACTAAATGGGGCGACGGTGCCTGTGATCTGGCTCCGCTGTTTGGTCTGAATAAACGTCAGGTACGTTTGCTGGCCAGAACGTTGGGCGCGCCGACCAAGGTCATTGATAAAGCACCAACCGCTGATCTTGAGAGCCTGGCACCGCAGAAAACCGATGAAGCCGCGCTGGGTTTGACCTATGACCAGATTGACGATTTTCTTGAAGGTCGGCAGGTTGCTCCTGCCGTGACAGAGAAATTGGTGTATATCTATCAACGCACCCAACACAAGCGCCGCCCAATTCCCACCCTTTATGATGCTGATTGAAAGGTAACCGCAGATGAAAAAAATTGAAGCCATAATCAAGCCATTTAAAATGGACGATGTGCGTGAGGCCCTGGCCGAGGTTGGGGTTACGGGTATGACAGTTACCGAAGTGAAAGGCTTTGGTCGCCAGAAAGGTCATACAGAGCTTTATCGCGGTGCAGAATATCAGGTGGACTTTCTGCCCAAAATCAAAATTGATCTGGTTCTGCCAGACGAGCAAGCCGAACGGGCCATTGAAGCCATTATGCAAACTGCACAAACTGGCAAAATCGGCGATGGTAAGATCTTTGTTTATGACGTTGAGCGGGTGATTCGCATTCGTACCGGCGAAGAAAATGAGGATGCGGTTTAAGGTGTTGGCAGGCTAAATACCTGCCGCTTTGTCTCTCTTTTTAAGATACGGCCTCTATCAATATGGCAATGACAGGATTTGCCAAAACCTACCCATTTGATGGCAAAGAAGAGCAACTGGCGGGCAATCGAGTCTTCTTGAAAAATATACTGATTTCAGCCACTGTCACGCCGAACTTCTGCATGTAAGAGCGGTTCATCATATGCTGGCTATCCATTTGGTAAAGCCAGTCATCAATACTGAATTCGTAGACGTTGTTGTCTATAGGCACACTCAATACGTACTGCCAGTTGAGGGCATTACCTTTGGCCTTGCCTGTGGCAGTGCCCACCACATCGCCAGCCGTACCACTGACGGAGCCGTCAGAGTGGATCTCCAACTGCCAAATGCGAACTTGTTGTTCACCATCGTCAAAATAGAAGGTTTCATGCAGGGTGCCGTTGTTGTTCTGCCAGCTTGCCTTGATGTCTACACAAAACTGACGGGTGAGGCGCCTGGAATAATCCTGCACAATCCCCCACGCATGGATGTTGCCATCAAAGTAACCCTTTAAATCAAACTCGGGATGGTTAATCTGATGCTCATCTAAGCTGCTGCTGCAGGCGGTAAGGCATGTCAGCATAAGGAGGAAGATAAGTTTTTTCATGTCTTAACCCTGCCGATAAGTTGTTCTCTGACCTTAGGGTATTCGGTATTTTCAGATAGCCAGATGGCCAGAAAACTGTCGGCGAAGTCGGGGGCCTGAATACGCCCCAATTCCTCGCCATTGAAATAAAACACACTGGTTTTGTCTGGCTTAACCTCAAGTTCTAAGGTATCGCCACGTTTGATATCCGGCCATAAGCTTGCAAGTTGATCCAGCCAGCCCTCACTCTGTGATGACCATAGTCCCAGCTTTTGCCATTGCTCGGCGGTTGTTTCGAGTAACTCTTGTGCTTTGATATCTCGCAGATAGCGAATTTGCAGCACTTGCGGGAACCGCTCTGGTTGATAGGTGCCATCAGCCGTATACAAGGATGAGTCGTAGATATCCCATACCCACAGGCTCAGCCGGGCTTGCCCCACCAGTTTTAAATCACTGATTGGACTGGCCTGCACCGACAGGCTGAATAACAGGGATATTAAAACCAGGTAATACTTAACTGTCATGGGTAATCCCCTTAAATCGCCAGGCAAGATAACTAAATAACGGCATCAATAACGACCAGGTCAACGCCAGAATCAGCATGGTAAAAAACAGGTTCTGCTCGAATTTCACTGCATTCAGTTGCATACCGGCAAAGTAGCTTAGTGGCCCGAACACGGCGCCAAGCAAAGCCGATAAAAACAGCCGACCTTGCAGCCAGGCCAAACCAGCATTTAATGTGCCTGAAAATGCCAGCCACAAGCCGATGAGCCAAAAGGGTAAGGTCATCATGGGGTCTGGTATAAACACAAAGAATTCCAGATGAGTCAATACAGCATCCACTATCACGCCGATGCTGGCACAGGTCACCATCAGGTATAGTTCCCGTCGCCAGTCTGGCTGCAGTAAACGCACCAGCAGCAACAAGGCCAGCACTGCTATCAGCTTTTCACGCCCCAGTACCGCTACAAACCAGCAAAGCTGGAACCACAGCAGGTTGGGTATTGCGCCAGACAGCGCATTAGCCGCGACAAATCTGGCCATAGTATTGTGGCTTCGAAAGTAACAGTTGCACTGTGCTGATGGTGCGCTGTAAAAAGCCGCCTTCGCAATAACAAAAGTAGAAGGACCACAGGCGCATAAAGCGTTCGTCGTAGCCATAAGTGGCCAAGGCTTCTTTACTGGCAAGTAAGGCCTGATGCCAATCCCGCAAGGTACGGGCATAGTGCAGACCAATATCCTCGCAGTCACGTATTTCCAAATCTGTGTCACGGGCAATGTGTCTGCTGATCAGTGATGGTGAAGGGAGAAAGCCGCCGGGGAAAATATGGCGCTGGATGAAGTCTTGCCCTTTACTGTAACTTTTCAGTCTGGCTTCGCTGATTGTAATAGACTGGAGCAGCATCAGGCCGTCGGCTTTGAGTAACTGACTGCAGCGCTGGAAGAAATTCGCCAGATAGTTTTTCCCTACCGCTTCCACCATCTCAATGGAGACGAGCTTATCGTATTGGCCGGTTAATTCCCGGTAGTCCTGTTTTAACAAATGTACCTTGTCTTCCAGTCCCATGTTCTTTATCAGGGCTTGGGTGTAAGCGTATTGCTGCTCAGAAATAGTGGTGGTGGTGACTTCGCAGCCATAGTGACGGGCTGCAAACAAGGCCAGTCCGCCCCAGCCGGTGCCTATTTCCAGCAGATGCTCGCCGGGTTTCAACGCCAGCTTGTCACAGATCACTTTGAGTTTATGTTGCTGCGCCTCAGCCAGGGATGAGTCTGCTTGGGGATAAATGGCGGCGGAGTACATCATACTGTCATCAAGAAAATGCCGGTATAACTCATTGCCGAGGTCGTAATGGGCAGCGATGTTTTTCTTGGCACCCGACTTGGAGTTGACGGTACGCAGACGGTTTAACAAGGTGAGGGGGGTTAACAACCAGCCCAACTTTCCTTCCAGTTGGTCGAGCAGGGTTATATTCGCCGCGAATAAACGTATTACCTCTGTCAGATCCGGGCTGTTCCATAGGCCATCCACATAAGTTTCCCCTGCTGCTACTGAACCACCGCTTAATACCTTTATATAGAAAGCGGCATCCAGTACATCTACTTCAGCGTGTGGGCCTTGTGTGTCTTTACCGAACTTGTCAATCAACACCCCATGCTCTTTCAGGACCAACTGTCCTTTCGGTAATCTGCTCAGCAGCGCCATCAGGCTGCTTCTGGCCGCTTTTTCTAACCAGTTGGACTGGCTCTGTATAGTGATAGTGTTTTCGCCCGCTTGCATCAGGACTCCTTGGTACTGGACGGGTGGCCGTATACTGGTGTGCCCTTAATCAACAGTTTCAGGGCTTGCCAGTAAATACCGGCCAGGGTTTTTAACGTCATCGTGCTTAGCAATACGCTGGTCAGGCTGTTTGGGTTCAATGCTTTTTTTGTCATGGCCAGGCTGGCAACAAATTCTTTTTTCTGAGCTATGCAACTTATTTGCACCTTGAGATCGTGCTGTGGTTGATTGAATGTCCACTGGTAATGCATGTTCATCGGGTTAAAAGGAGAGACATGGAAAGCTTTGACGGTATCTATTGGATTGGCCAGGTCGACCAGGTAGCAATGACGCTGATTCCAGGGGGTGTTACTGACCTCTGCCAGTACATGACTGAAGTAACCGTCTGCCTGACGAAGATAGTAAAAATTGACCGGGCTGAAATACAAACCGAACCAACGTAACTGACCGAGTAAGAATACCTGTCCCTGTAACGGCTTGTTGGCTAGTGCCGACATTTTGTTTCTGGCTACGTCAGCCAGATTCTGCTTAGGCTGATCAAGATAGTCACTGCGCTTGAAGCGAATAGGGGCAAAGCCCCTGGTGCTGACAAAGGGCAATGCGTTAAGGGAGTCAGTGTCCTGTAGATCCAGCCAAAAAAGTTGCAACTGATATTGGAACTGATGAACCTTGGGTTTAAAGCGTTTATGCCAAACCTGGCCGCTGTAAAGACTATGATTCACAGCGTCGCTCCAAAGCGCTGACACACGTCCAGAGCGCTGCGTACACCGTCCTCATGAAAGCCGTTGTACCAGTATGCGCCACAGAAATGCAGTCCATCCCGGCCACATATTTCCGCCCGGCGTTGCTGAGCTTGCAGGCTTTGCTGGCTGAATTGAGGATGGCTGTATTGAAAGCGCCGCAACACTTTATCGTCACGAATAGCGGCGCTGTTATTCAGTGTGACACAAAAGGTGTGGCGGCTGTTCAGCCGCTGCAATATGTTCATGTTGTAAGTCACGGAAGCGGGACGTTGCCCTTCATTTTTTGTGCCTTTGATTAAGTAATTCCAACTTGCCCAGGCCAGTGGTCGTTTGGGCAACAGGCTAGTGTCCCAGTGCAATACCACCTCATTACTGGCGTAGGGAATGGCGTTGAGTATCTGCTGCTGGGTCTGACTGGGGTGAGCTATCATGGCCAGAGCCTGATCACTGTGGCAGGCAAAGATAACCTGGTCCACTTGGCGATCTGGCTGATTTTCGGCCTGTATCAGGTAGCCTTGTGTGTTGGGGATAACTTTGCTGACTGGACTGCTGAGCAGGATTCTGTCTGCGAATCCCCGGGTTAGCGGTGCAATATAACTTCTTGAGCCTCCGACCAGGGTATACCACTGGGGCCGGTGGCGGATATTCAGCAGACCATGATTAGTGAAAAACTGCAGGAAGAAACTGAGTGGGAAGGCCTTAACTTCCTCCAGACTGGCGGACCAGATTGCAGCGCACATGGGCAGGATATAGTTCTGAGTAAAGAAAACGCCAAAGCCATGTTGTTGAATAAACTGACCTAAAGTCAAATCCACCGGCACTTGTTTCTGGCTGTACAATGCCTTACATAGCTTGTTAAAGCGCACGATGTCGTTAAGCATCTGATAAAAGGCCGGACGAAACAGATTACGTCGCTGGGCAAACAAGCTGTTTAGATTGTTGCCGTTATATTCAAGGTTGTCAGCCAGATTGTTGACGCTGAAACTCATCTCGGTGGCCTGGCGGGCAACACCAAGCTTGTCCATAAGCTTGATAAAATGTGGATAAGTCCAGTCATTGAAGACAATAAATCCGGTGTCTACGGCTTGCTGTTCACCCTCTACCTCAACATCCACGGTGTGGGTGTGGCCGCCGATATAATCGTTGGCCTCAAATAAGCAGATATCATATTTATCGTGCAGCAGATGCCCACATACCAAACCAGAGATACCACTACCAATAATGGCAATTTTTTGCGTCATTACTTCTTCATCCTTTGGCAAAGCCATTGCTGTATGCCCTCGGGTAACAGCCCCATGGTTCTAATCAATAAAGCAAAACCCGTAGGAAAATAGATACTGGCCTTGTTGTTTTGTAGCCCTTTGAATAGAGATTCAGCCGCCTGCTCCGCACTGATTTGCATCGGCATGGAAAAATCATTTTTCTGTGTAAGCGGGGTTTCAACAAAGCCGGGGGACACACTTTGCACCCTGATCTGGCGTTGGCTAAGGTCGGTTTGCAGAGATTTAGTCAGATAATGCAAAGCGGCTTTGCTGGCACCATATGCCTGGCTGCGGGTGAAAGGCAGGCATCGTGCCAGGCTATCTACTATGGTCAGCTTAGTGCCCGGCCTGAGATTTGGCAGTAAAGGGGCCAGACAGTTAACCACACCGAAGAAGTTGGCGTCGAACACCCGCTTGAATAACGCGGGGTCCCAGTGCGCTATATCTACGTATTCACAAGTGCCGGCATTGAGAACAACGATATCAGGCCGTAATTGTTGCAGAGCCTGTTGGCAAGCTTGCAGGTCGGTGATATCGAAAGACAGTGTTTGTACATTGTCAAAGCCATGCAGGTGTGCCAGTTTTTCCTGGCTACGTCCACAGGCCGTTACCCGCCAACCAGCCTGAGCACAACGAATGGCTAAGGCTTTTCCTATACCGGAGCTGGCACCGGTGATGAGAATATGTTTCATACCGCCAGCCTGCGTTTAAGCCACTTAACCAAGGGGCCAAGCAATGGCAGGTGTTCATACAGCATGGCACCAAGGTCATAGTAGTCACGTTGATAAACGATACGCTGTGGCCCAAGGTGGATTTCACTGATGCCTTCAATACTCAGCAATGTGGCACCTTTCAGCCTGGGGTGGGCGTAATACATTGTCCAATGTATGTAGGCAATGTCACCGCATAGATGTTGGGTGTGCAGGTCGAATCTACAGGTTTGGCAGGAATGCAGCAGATTAGCAAAATAGTGCTGTACCTGCTCCAGGCCTTGGTGCTGGCCTACCGGGTCGACAAAACGCACTTGCTTGTCATAGATGTCCGCCAGGCAGTGCAGGGCATCGGGTTGCAAGGTTTTATAGAAATGCTCCAGCTTATTCAGAATGGGGTTCATGCAATTCACGACATTGTTTTTTGATTCAATACGTTAGTCTGGTGCAAAAGATCAGTGCAAATAAATTAATCCGCTCGCATGTTTAACTCGTATAAAAGGCAGAAAGCTAACTATCGGAGAAAATGTTGAGAAGCGAAGCCAGACAATTGGCATTATTCCCCTTATCTGCGCATTTGTTGCCCGGAGGGCGAATGTCTTTGCGCATCTTTGAGCCTCGCTACCTGCGCATGGTGAAAGAAGCTTGTGCCGGTCATCGCGATTTTGCAGTCTGTATGTTAAACGCCAGAGGAGATAAAGTACTTAATCAGCATATTCACCCGCTTTGCACTCTGGCCAAAGTGGTGGACTTCAGTACCCTGGACGACGGTTTACTTGGGATAGTGGTAGAAGGTACTGGGTGTTGGCACATACAAGAGATCCTTAACGAATCCGATGAGCTTCGTGTAGGACGCTGCTTAGAGCAAAGTCAATGGGACTGCATTGTGCCTCCGGGCGACGGACAGATGCAATTGATGCAAAGCAAACTCAAAGAAATTTTCAGCCGGTTCCCGGATATTGAACAGCTATACCAGCAAACACACTTTTCAGATCCCTTATGGGTGCTGTTTCGCTGGCTGGAGCTCCTGCCCGTTGACCCGCTGCAAAAGCAGAATCTGTTACAGGAAAAAGATTGCCGCAAAATTCTGCATTTTCTGACAGAATTGACGCATTGATCCTTTTTCCTCACCTGCCGTATAAAAAGAATCTTAGGCAAAGGTGACGGAGTTATGCTGGTCGGAATTCAATTGGATAATCGACAATCCCAGGGTACTGCACCCATTGATGTGGCAGACGAGATGTCATTGTGCTTGCAGGAAGTGGCCTTGCAAAGATGCCAGGCTTCCTTTGCCAGACTGTTTAATTACTTTGCCCCTCGAGTACGCTCCTATGCCTTAAAACAGATGGGTAACGAGGCAGTGGCCATGGAACTGGTGCAGGAAACCCTGACAAATGTCTGGCAGAAGGCGCACCTGTTCGATGCAGAAAAGGGCTCGCCGTCTACCTGGATATTTACCATTGCCCGCAACATCCGCTTTGACATGCTAAGAAAGCAGCAAAACCGCAAGGAAGATATTTGCGCCGATGACCTATGGCCGGTGCTATGTGAGCAAACAGCTGCTCCCGGTGAACTAGGGCTTGATCAGCAGGTGACGCTAGACCAGGTCGGTCAGCTGTTTGAGGCTTTGCCTGACAAACAAAGGCAAGTGATTGAAGCCATCTATGTACAAGGAAAATCACAGCAGGAAGTGGCGGAAAGCCTGGGAATTCCCCTTGGCACAGTTAAGTCACGCACGCGTTTAGCCTTGCAGCGATTGAAAGAGATGTTGTCAGAAGATGATTAATTTACACCCAACAGATGAGCAACTTTTGCAATTTGCCCAGGGACTTGCCAGTCCTGGCCTGTCACTGATAATTGCTGCGCATATGGATATGTGCGGGAAATGTGCGGCGCGAGTAGCCCAGTTCGAAGGGCGATTGGCAGAGCAAGCGCTCTCACACCCACAGGCCGCAGAGCCTGAATTACAAAAGATGCTCGACAGCATAATGGCACTGCCAGCACAAACTGGTGTGAAGCCCGATTGCGCAACCTTTCTTGAGCTGGATGGACGAAAGTTTGCGTTGCCAAGGAGTCTGCAGCGCTATGCGGGCAAGATTAGCGGCTGGTCGCATATGGTGGGTAAGCTTTGGCAGGCTCGGGTGGATCTTGGTATCGAGGGACGGGCTGATTTTATTTACATGGAAAAAGGCGGCAGTGTGCCTGAACATACCCATAAGGGCAATGAGTTAACATTGGTGCTGGACGGTGAGTTTTCTGATGGCCTGAATCACTACGATACTGGCGATTTTATTCGCTGTGATGGCCAACATACCCACATGCCGCATACAGAGGCAGACGAAGGTTGTCTGGTATTCAGCTTGCTTGACCAGCCGTTACATTTTACTTCAGGTCTGGCTCGCCTGCTTAATCCCTTTAGTCACTTATTTTTCAAATAAAAAAGCGCCAACAGGCGCTTTTTTAATGACTTGATGACGCTGACGAGCTCAGCTCGCGTAGGGGCTGTCAGGAAAGTTAAGCTTCAAGGTTTTTAGGGTACTTTGCTTTAACTCAGGCAGGTTCAACTGATCGTAGCATTCCACCATTAGCTCCAATGCTTCACGCAAATGGGGTGAGTCCGGGAAATACTCCAGGACATATTGTCCACGATTAGCCGCTGCCACATAAGCCTGGCGTTTCATGTAGTAACGGGCAATGGCCAGTTCATATTTTGCCAGCCTATCCTTAATAAACATCATACGTTTCTGCGCATCGGCAGCGTATTTGCTATCCGGGTACTTTTCCAGTAACTGACGGAAGTCACTAAAGGCTTCACGTGCTTTACTTGGATCGCGGTCTGAACGGTCAATTCCTACCAGATCCTGAAACACATTGGCATCCGCATCCATATTCACCAAGCCGCGCATATATTGCACATAGTCCACATCTGAATGATTGGGATTCAGGCGCAAAAAGCGATCAATAGTGGCCAGTGCCTGGTCAGTGTTGCTGGTTTTGTAGTAGGAATAAATAAGGTCTAACTGTACTTGATGCGACAATGGACCAAATGGGTATCTTGAGTCCAATGCACTTAAGGTGGTGGCCGCGGCATTGAAGTTACCATTTGTCAGGCTTTCCTTTGCCCGATCATAAAGGGCTTGGGGGCCTTGGTTAACCAGTGCCAGGTCCTCTTCGTCAGGTGAGGACGAACAGGCGGACAGCACCAATGCGGCGCTGATCAGTATGCTTTTTGAAAAAACTCTCGTATTCATAACGCTCATTATCGTTTACGCGATTCTGCCGGGTGCAAAATTCCGCTAGAATAGACACCCTGATTGAAAATAAGTGCCCAAGAAATCACAGCATTCTAACCGACTGTGCTGGGTCATGCACATGATATTGCCGGTCAAATTACGACCTGGCCTATCTAAGCCTTTGTTCCTCCTGATAGATGACGGCTATCGGAAGGCAAATCCACTGCCCGTCGAAGCTGATAATGCAAGAAAAAATAGAGTTACATGCTGAGGTTCCAGATACATTAATTGGCAAGCGCTTGGATCAGGCTCTGTCCGAATTGTTTTCTGATTATTCTCGCTCACGCATCAAGGATTGGATCCTGGCTGGCCAGGTTCAGGTTAATCATCAGGTTTGGGACAAGCCCAGAGAAAAGTTACTGGGTGGCGAACAAGTATTCATTCAAACCAGTATTGCAGTTCAGCAGCAACATCAGGCCCAGGCCATTGCGCTGGATATTCAATATGAAGACGAGCATATTCTGGTGCTGAACAAACCGGCAGATTTGGTGGTACACCCCGGTGCAGGCAACAGCAGCGGTACCTTGCTCAATGCTCTGCTCAATCATGTACCTGACATTGGTGCTGTGCCACGTGCCGGCATTGTGCATCGGCTTGACAAAGATACAACCGGATTGATGGTGGTGGCGAAAACCATTCCGGCCCAGACTAACCTGGTGGAACAACTGCAGGCCCGAGAGATCAGCAGGGAATATGAAGCAGTGGTCAACGGTACGATGGTGGCTGGTGGCACGGTCGATGAGCCAATTGGCCGACATGAAACCAAGCGTACCAGTATGGCCATTCGAATGGGTGGCAAGCCAGCAGTGACGCACTACAGAGTGATACAGAAGTTTCGCGCACATACACATTTGCGGCTGAAATTGGAAACAGGTCGAACCCATCAGATTCGTGTGCATATGGCGCACTTGCATCACCCTATCGTTGGGGATCCACTATACGGTGGCCGTCCACGTCCACCTAAGTCTGCCAGTGAAGAATTGCGCGAAATGCTGCGGGATTTTAAACGCCAGGCGCTGCATGCAGCACAGTTGGAACTGGCTCACCCCATCAGTGGTGAATGGCTGAGCTGGCAAGCGCCGCTGCCGCTGGACATGGTTAACCTGCTGTCCACATTGCGCGCAGATACCAAAGCCCACGATCAAGGCTGGGAATAAGTGTTTATTCTGCCGGATTGGCCTGCACCCAAGCGGGTTCAGGCCATATCCACCACTCGTCAGGGGGGCGTCAGTAAGGCGCCTTTCGATAGTTTAAATCTTGGCCTGCATGTTGGTGACAAGGCGGCTGATGTATTGGCTAACCGTCAGCAATTACCCCACTTTGAACAGATTGTCTGGCTCAATCAGGTGCATGGTAATGATGTACATTCCTTACACGCTGGTAGTTTGCAAAATATGTCAGCAGATGCGTCGATTGCTTCTGAAGCCGGAGTTACTTGTGCAGTAATGACGGCTGATTGTCTGCCCGTGCTGTTTTGTCATCGCCGGGGACTCGCGGTTGGCGCGGCGCATGCTGGCTGGCGGGGACTCGCCGCTGGTGTGCTGGAAAATACCCTGACTGCATTACCAGGGAATGCCGGGGATTATCTGGCATGGCTTGGGCCGGCGATTGGGGCTCCAGCTTTTGAGGTTGGCGAAGAGGTGCGTGCGGCATTTGCGCAAGATGCAGCCGCTTTTCAGCAAACCAACAACAAAGGCAAGTACTTAGCGGATATCTATCAACTGGCCAGAGCCAGATTAACCAGGATAGGGGTGACATCCATTTTTGGAGGTGAGTACTGTACCTATCAGCAGCCGACAAGTTTTTTTTCCTATCGACGAGATGGGCAAACCGGGCGTATGGCCAGCCTTATCTGGTTGGAAGATCATTGATCCAGCACAAAGTTGTGCACCACCATCTACTTGATTCCCGTATAGAACATACCCATAACTAAGCTACTTGGTTTTTATGTAAGGGTATTTTATGCGTTTGGATAAAATGACCAGCAAGTTTCAGCTTGCTATCTCCGATGCCCAGTCATTGGCACTGGGCCGAGACCATCAATATATTGAACCTGCTCACCTGATGATGGCGTTGCTGAATCAGGAGGGCGGTTCCGTGCGCCCGCTAATGGAGCAAATCGGCGTTAACAACAATGCCCTGCGCTCTGCGCTTTCCGAAATCATCGAACGCTTGCCTAAAGTCCAGGGAGTGGGCGGTGATGTGCAACTGGGTAAAGACACCGCTGTATTGTTGAACCTGTGCGACAAGATTGCGCAAAAACGTAAAGATGATTACATCACCTCTGAAATTTTTGTGCTGGCGGCCTTGCAGGACAAAGGCAAGTTGGGCGAAACCCTGCGCCAGTTGGGTCTGACCGAGCAAAAGACCGAGCAGGCCATCGAAAAATTACGCGGCGGTCAGAAGGTCACCGATCCCAATGCCGAAGACGTCCGTCAGGCGCTGGAAAAATTTACCACAGATCTTACTGAGAGAGCCGAACAAGGTAAGCTGGACCCTGTAATTGGCCGCGATGAGGAAATTCGCCGCACGATTCAGGTACTGCAACGCCGCACTAAGAATAACCCTGTATTGATTGGTGAACCTGGGGTGGGAAAAACCGCTATTGTGGAAGGCCTGGCCCAGCGGATAGTCAACGGTGAAGTGCCCGAGGGGCTGAAAAATAAGCGCGTGTTGTCGCTGGATATGGGCGCTTTAGTGGCGGGAGCCAAATATCGAGGCGAGTTTGAAGAACGCCTTAAAGCGGTGCTCAATGAACTGGCCAAAGAAGAAGGCAAGGTCATTTTGTTTATCGATGAGCTGCACACCATGGTGGGAGCCGGCAAAGGAGAGGGCGCCATGGATGCTGGCAATATGCTTAAACCCGCGCTGGCGCGTGGTGAATTGCATTGTGTCGGTGCCACAACGCTGGATGAGTATCGTCAGTACATTGAAAAAGACGCAGCTTTAGAGCGCCGTTTCCAGAAAGTGCTGGTGGATCAGCCGTCTGTGGAAGATACCATTGCCATATTGCGTGGTTTGAAAGAACGTTATGAATTGCACCACGCGGTGAATATTACCGATCCTGCCATAGTGGCAGCGGCATCGCTATCCCATCGTTATATCAGTGACAGGCAATTACCTGATAAAGCTATTGATCTTATTGATGAGGCAGCATCCAGTATTCGTTTGCAGATTGACTCCAAACCCGAAGATATGGACAGACTGGAACGGCGCATAATTCAGTTAAAACTGGAAGAACAAGCGCTGGCCAAGGAAACCGATGAAGCCAGTCATAAGCGTTTGGAACTGATTGAGCAGGAGCGAGAGGGGCTGGAAATCAAGTTCAAAGAGTTCGAGAAGCTCTGGATAGCCGAAAAAGAGGCTATGCAAGGGACGCAACATATTAAGGCTGAGTTAGAGCAGGCTAAGTTGGATCTGGAAATTGCCAGGCGGGCAGGCGATCTTAGCCGCATGTCAGAACTTCAGTATGGCCGCATTCCTGAACTGGAAAGACGTCTTGAACGGGCCGATGAAGTGCAGCATCAGGAAACCAAGCTGCTACGTAACAAAGTGACCGATGAAGAGATTGCCGAGGTATTGTCCCGTTGGACCGGCATCCCAGTGTCCAAAATGCTGGAAGGCGAGCGTGAAAAGTTGTTGCGGATGGAAGATGCCCTGCATAAGCGGGTCGTTGGTCAGGCCGAAGCAGTAAGTGCGGTATCCAATGCTATCCGCCGTTCCCGCGCCGGTCTTGCCGATCCTAACCGTCCTATTGGTTCATTCCTGTTCTTAGGCCCGACAGGAGTAGGTAAGACGGAACTTTGTAAGGCGCTGGCTGGTTTCCTGTTTGATACCCAGGATGCCATAGTACGTATCGATATGTCTGAGTTTATGGAGAAGCATTCGGTGTCCAGATTAGTCGGTGCGCCGCCAGGCTATGTGGGATATGAGGAAGGCGGCTACCTGACAGAAGCGGTGCGGCGTAAACCCTATTCCGTGGTGTTACTGGATGAGGTGGAGAAAGCGCATCCGGATGTGTTCAATATTTTACTGCAGGTGCTGGATGATGGCCGATTAACGGATGGTCAGGGCCGCACGGTGGATTTTAAAAATACCGTGGTCATTATGACCTCCAACCTTGGCTCTGACATTATTCAGGATAAAGCCGGTGAGGAGCAGTATGAACAAATGAAGGCCCTGGTGATGGCGGTGGTGGGGCAGCACTTTAGGCCTGAGTTTATCAACCGAATTGACGATACTGTGGTTTTCCACCCGCTTGCTCATGCGCAGATTAAAGCCATTGCAGAGATTCAACTGGCGTCTTTGAAAAAACGTCTGGCAGACAAAGGCTATGAGCTTGAACTGAGTACCGCGGCACTGGATAAACTGGCAGATGCCGGGTTTGATCCAGTCTACGGTGCCAGACCATTAAAAAGGGCTATTCAGCAACAAATTGAAAATCCGTTGGCTCAGAAACTGCTTAGTGGTGAAGTGCAACCGGAATCCACTATCAGTGTTGATGTAGGCGAAAGTGGCTTTGTGATTCATTAATGACTACAGAAGCAAACTTTGAGTAAGGGCTGCCAGGGCAGCCCTTACTTATTTAAACTGTTGAGTAAAAGTACCGCATCCTGAAACTCTGGGTAGCTGTCTTGTCGGGTCGCCTCTTGCAGTTGCACTTTGGCTTCCTCCGCCCGGTTTAATTTAGCCAATACAAAACCCAGATGGTAGCGTATCTCAGGGTTAGCAGAGTCCAGGACGTAGGCTTCTCTGAGCAGAGGTAAGGCTTTATCATACTGACCCAGTTGGGCATTGAGCCAACCAAGGGTATCCATTAAAGCTGGGTTATTCTGGCCGGACTTTCTTGCTTTCTCGGCTGTGGCCAAGGCCTTCTGTAGATCTGATTTTGCATAGATATTAGCCAGATTGTTCAGCACTGCGGCATTGCTGGCAAAGGTTTGAGTATCCAATAAGGTTTCGTAATGATCTTGGGCTTTGACGAAATCATTGTTATCCAGATAACTGTCGGCCAGTAACTTTCTTACCCAGGATGGCTCAGCATTGACCGCCAATCTCTGCTCTATGCTTTGCTGAAACATGTCCATATGGATTTTTTGCTGACTGAGTTGATAAAAGCTGACGATAGCGGCTAAATTGTCAGGATCGTCCTTTATGGCTTTTTGTAATGACTTGGCCGCTGCAGACCAGTTCTGCTGAGCAATGGCCACTTCAGCTTTGGCAAAAGCAAGTTGCGAAGGCTTAACCTCTGATTCATCTAACTGCTTTGTGAGGTTGGCAGCTTGTTGAATTTTACCTTCTTTTAACTCAAGTCTAACTTGAATTAGCTTTAATTCCGCAGAGTTAGGTGACAATTTTGCTGCTGACTCCAGGCTCTTCCTGGCCCCAGAAAGATCCGCTATCTGGATCTGCTCAACGGCTAGATCCAGTAACCTGGGGGCAGAATCAGACCAAAGGTCAAAGAGAATGTCTAAGTTGGTTTTGGCGGCCTGGTAATTACGCTGAGCGATGTAGATTTTAGCCTGCTGATGCACAAGTTTAGGGTTCAGCCGGTCATTCTGACGCAATTGATTGACCAGTGTGGCAGCCTCGGACCATTTGCTTGTTGCCATATACAGGTTTAGCAGCGACTGTGCGGCCTGTTTATGGGTAGGCTCGTAAATAAGGACTTTATTTAACCAGTCTGTTGCTACGTCCATCTGTTGTTGCTCTAGCGCAATATCCACCATAAGCAACATGAAGCGCACATTAGTAGGCAAATCTCTCAATACGTTAGTAATAATGTCCTGTGCTTCCTTGTAGCTACCTCTAGCTTTATACAGTACTGCCAGATTGAAATTAGCGCTGAGATTGTTCGGATCTTGTTTAAGCACTTTCTGTATTTGCTGTTCAGCCTGATTTGGCTTCTGCATTTCGATTAGGGTCGCAGCCAGAAGGTTGCGGGCATCCAGATTATCAGGACTGTTTTCTAACAACTTATCAGCAATAGCGTTGGCACTTGTCGTTTCACCAACAGCAAGTAACAGTTTCCCTTTTAGCAAATAAAAGCCAAGGTTGTCTGCAGGTATGTCAAGGGATGCAATAGCCTCTAACGCTTCAGTTGGTTTACCTTGTAGGCTGAGTAAATTGGCGGCGCCAATGCGCAATGCGGGTTGGTGGGTGAATTTTCTGTCTAACTCGCGAAATAACTGTTCTGCCCTGAACAGGTTATTTTGTTTCAGGTACAGGTTAAACAGAGTTAAGCCCAGATCCAGGTTGCTTTGCACCTGCCTTTGGCGCTGTTCAAGTAAGGCCATGGCTTTATCTGGTTGATTGCTCCGTAAATAGGTTTCTGCCAGAATCCTCAATGCTTTATCATCACCGGGACGCTCTTCCAGCAGCCTTCCCAATATATCTCTGGCATTTTCAAGATTGCCTTGAATAAACTCTACCAAGCCATGTACATATTGATTGCTTCCTTTGTATAGCGCGCCGTTGGGGTCGAGCACCGCAAGCTTTTGACTAAGGTTACGTAAAAGTGTGAGGCTCTCTTCGGATTTGCCTTCGTAATTCAGCAACCAGGACTTCATCAGATTGGCGGTGGGGTCGTTGGGAGACTGTTCGAGGATTTGTTCAATAATCCGTCCAGCTTCGGTGTATTGTGCCAGGCCAAAATAAGCCTGTGCCAGTCCTCTTTGCACCATAGGGTCATCACTATCTATGGTGTAAGCCAGTTGATAATAGTCCAGTGCCTGAGCCAATTGCCCCTGGCGCTGCCTAAGTTCACCCATCAGCTGCAGGCTTTGTTCGTTTTTCGGCTCCAGAACTAAAGATGCTTTAATCCAATGTTCAGCCTCATCGAATTTGCCGATTTGCAACAAGAATGAAGCTGTTGTGTTTTTGGCTCTGACATTGTTTGGGAACAGTTCATCTGCTTTTCTGAATTCCAAATCAGCAAATTCTGGCTTGCCTTGCAATAGATAAGCCTGGCCGCGCAGCAAATGCCATTCAAATTGTCCTTCTCTATTCAGATCATAATAGTGTTCTTCGAATTGCAACAACTTGTCGATTTTTCTCTGCAATATTAGGCTGGTGCCCAATAATGGCAGAACAAGATGTAAATCTGCGCCCAACTCAAGCGCTTCATCAAAGAGTTGTTCCGCTGCCATCATATTGCCACTGGCAAAATACACTCTACCCATTAGCAAAGTGGATGGGAGATGTGACGGATTTTCTTGCAGTGCGTTCTTCAGATGGATAAATGCATCTTCTATCTTACCCTGCTCATAGGCAGAGAGAGCCGACTCGTAGTCTTCTGAAAAACTGCGAGCCTGGAGAGGTAGAGTGCAAAAGTATAACGCCAGTAAGGCAAAGAGAACTTTCATAGTGTCACCGGAGCGCTAACATCAATGGGGTAGATCAAACTCTACCCCGAAATGGTCCGATTGAGAAATCAGCAATGCTTGCCTGAGCGGCGCAGTAGCAGTAAACCCAAGGCGAAAAGTAAAATCGCAGATGGTTCTGGAATTCCTGTTCCAGGGTCTGGCGTGTCAGGGCTTGTGGTATACAAACCGTTTATTTTCATATAATCAGCAGCGCCGGTGTAACTGGAACTACCGCCGAATGCAGGGTTAAACGCTCCAACAATCCAATACTTAGATGTGACTGTGTTGCTGACACTACGATAGGCTGTCCCGGCTGAACCTGTGTAATCACCTTGAGAAATCCAGCCATTGGAAAGGAATTCATTCCAGCTCAGGTTGGCCAACGAATTCACATTACCACTGCCGGTGTAGGCAGCAAATGACATATCTGCATCACCAGAGTACCAACCAACGCTAACGCCGTCCAAAGACACCGCCGTATCGAAACTTAGCAGCAATGCATCATAGCCGTTGCTGTTATCTACCGCGTGTTCGGGATTCGACAAGTTTTCAATACCAACGCCACCACTCCAACGATACAACTGGCTTTGAGTAAGATCGCCACCCTGGTTGCTGGCATCCGTCCAGCCTGTAATAGTCAGACCAATCCCATCAACTACCATATTCAGGTAGTTCGAGTTACCCGAACCTCCGAAGTTGGCATTGCCGAGATTCCATGTCTCAGTGCCGGCGGATGCGTTTCCACAAACTAGCGCGGCAATCAGCAGTAAAGATTTTCTTAACATCGTTCTTTCCTGACTAGTGAAACAATTTCTTATGATAAAGCAAATATTGTTCCATGTTGGTGTAAGCCCTTTTTATACAATGTGTTACGCCTATTTGTGACGCTACGAGATACAGCGTTTGTAAAGTATATCGACACCTTGTGTGTTTGAGCGTGGGGTTTACTGGCTGAGTTGTCAATTATGAGAAGAGCTAAAGTGGAGTAAAACAGATGGGTCATTGCTAGAGTCAGGTTGTGGACCTGTGATATCTTCTTGTCATTGTTTTTGGAGGGTTCGATGACTGACACCAAACGTAAAGGTATATATCTGCTGCCTAATTTATTGACCACGGGGGGCCTGTTTTCTGGGTTTTATGCCATTGTCTCGGCAATGAATGGGCACTTTGAGGCGGCCGCTGTGGCAATTTTTGTGGCCATGCTGTTTGATGGCCTGGACGGCCGGGTAGCACGAATGACCAATACGCAAAGCGAGTTTGGCGCTGAGTATGACTCCATGTCTGATATGGTGTCTTTTGGTATTGCCCCGGCACTTGTGGCTTATACTTGGGGTTTGACGGAGTTAGGTAAACTGGGCTGGTTGGCTGCCTTTGTATATGTGGCTGGTGCAGCGCTAAGACTGGCGCGCTTTAATACACAAATTGGCATTGCAGATAAACGTTACTTTCAGGGCCTGGCAAGTCCGGCCGCTGCTGCACTGGTGGCAGGCTTGGTTTGGGTCGGTGTGGAATATGAAGCTGTGGGCACTGATTATGGTGTTATTGTGGCGTTCGTTACGGCTGCAGCTGGCTTACTGATGGTGAGCAATTTCAAATATAACTCTTTTAAAGAAGTAAACTGGCAGGGTAAGGTGCCGTTTGTGGCATTGCTGTTGGTCATGTTGATTTTTGTGATAGTCGCGACACAGCCGTCACTGGTGCTGTTTATTGCTTTTTTGCTTTATGCCGTTGCAGGCCCCATCAATACGTTCAGAAGTGTGGATAAGGTTAAACTTGAGCATGTTGTTGGGGATGCCGACGAACAGGTGGATGCTGAGTTTGGGGCGGAGCCGCCTCAGAAGAAGCAAGATGATAAGTGAAAATCAGGTATATAAAAAAGGGCGTTGATAACAACGCCCTTTTTAGTTTGCTGTATGTTATTTTTGCAACGTGCGACGCATACCCAGTAAGCCCAACATTAAGCCGAACATGGCCAATGTGGCAGGTTCCGATACCACACTTGCCTGACCTAATGTTAATCCGTTAAAGAATCTTGGTTGAGCGTTACCATTTTCAAAGACGGTAAAATAGTTGAAGTCTGGGTTGCCAAACGCTTCAAAGTAACCTTGGAATGCCCAATCAGCAATGCCTGGAAGGAAAAAATCAATATCAAAGTCCAGGTATTCCAAGCCTGCATAGACATTGTTGCTATCAAATATTGCCAGAAAGAAATAGCTGTCATCCACTGGAATATCATATCCAAGGAATTCAAATGACACGAAAGACAAGACTTCACCTGTTCCATAGATGGGGTCGATTACGGCATTGTTGGTGCTGACAGTGATGGAGCCTATTACACCGGTTGAACCATCACTGGCCACCTCGATGAGATCCTGCGTAATAAGCGCGGCATTGGCATTTATTGTCATTGCGGCAATTAAGCCCAGACTGGCAAAAATTTTCTTCATAGTGTTCATCATTTACCTCAATATTTGTTTTTATAGAGAGGTCGCGAACAGCAACCTCTGTTTATATGCAGGAGAGGGCGTTTTTCCTCTCTCCATATGTTTTAGGGTTGGACTTCCAATACTGTGGTGCCCTGCGCAATGCCATCATCGTCATAGAAAGTGACGGCGCCCATATATAAGAAACCAGGCTCCAAACCTCGGGTAGTAATAGAAACGTTGTTAAAACGCCCCTCTATTGCCCGGGGGGTTGAGCGTATAGTGGTTTCACTTTCGGCTTGATCTGCGACCCACACTGGCATGGTGTAGTCCACTGTTTCATTTCCAGCCAAATCCCAACCATGCACAAATACTACGTAGTAGTCACCGGCGGGGCCATTTGCTGCAGGCTCAGGATTGGTTAAAATTACATCCTCATTGGAACCACTGAAAGCAGAGCTACCTACAAGGGAGCAACTTGTTGCAATACAGCGATATACATACATATCCAGATCGGTACCTTCTGCACTAACCAAACTGTCACGTAAGCTAAAGCGAGCAACTTGTGTACCTTCAGGTACTAGAAATGCGTGGAAACCCAAGCCAGGTTCTTTGAATACATATTCTCTGTCTTCATCTTGTGCCACTGTTCTGCTTGAACCAAATGGTGCAACTAAGCCTGCATAATCAAGGCTGGTTGCTCCGCTATACAGCATTTTTAGCGGGAAGGAAGCTCGACCACGATTCAATTGCAAAGACAAGCTGTCCGGAACTTCGATTTTCACTGAAGGAGCAGCTTTGATCGCAATAGGTGAACGCACAGAATGTCCATGTTCATCAGTCCATGTAATGGCACCGAAGGCCCATTCACCTATAACTGCATCTTCATTTTTATTGAACATCAATTCATAGCTGGCTTGGCCACCTGCGGGGACAATCATGTCGTTGCCTTCAGTCTCTGTACCATCTGCATTAAAGGTACGCAGAGTGACATCAATACCTTGTGGAGCCTCGATGCTGGCTACATAAGTACCGCCAATCCCTGAAACATCTTTCACAGTGCGGCTCACTGCTTTCCCAGTGGCAAGCTTGGAAACAGCTATGGATGGGTAGTTCAATTGGCTGGCGTCAACAGCAAAACCTGCATTTTCCCAATCTGCGCAACTGATACCAGACTCTGTCTGGACAAAGCTGTCTTGGTCTTGGCCACACATAAAGCCGAAGTAATCGCCAGCATTCAGGTCGTAGGTTAGTCCTGGCTCCATAGCGCTTACAGGTACGGCGTGCCCGCTGCCGAAATTAAATGGGGTAGCTGGAATGGGGCTAATCACATTTTCATTCTCGTCATGCATTACCACGACGTTTTGTCGGGCCGTAGTCATCAAAGCTGACTTAACTTGCGCAGGTGACCATGAGGGGTGTTGGCCTTTGAGAAGGGCTGCCATACCGGCAATATGCGGTGCAGACATAGAGGTGCCACTTAAATAACCATAGCTTTCTCCTTGTGGGCCAAACATTGGTGCGGAGGAAATGCCTGCCAGAATTCTTACACCTGGCGCGGTAATATCAGGTTTGATTAAATCCTCTGTATTGCCGTTAGGGCCCCGAGATGAGAAATCAGCCATGATATTGCCAACTTCTGTTTGTTGCTCAAAGGAGCCTGCGCTCATTTTAATGGTCACTTCTTCGCCACCGGAGATGGCTATGTTTAATGCATCACCATCTGCGCCATTAATCATAACGCCCGGAATGTCGTAAGCGCCATTTCCGCCCATAACAGTAACTGGCCTGTCATCACTGTAGACAACAACCGCTTTGGCACCAGCCAATTGTGCGCGCTCTATCTTATCGGAGAAGTTACAGGTGCCACGTTTAATTAGTGCAATATTGTCGGTTATTTCTGCAGCGTTATCTAATGGGCTGGGTTGACCGTCAAAACAACCTAATAAAGGTTCTGCAATGACAACTTTAGCTGTGACATCCCCATATTCAGATAGAGGTTTGGTAATTGAGCCTTCTGTGGAAAGTAACTTCTCCGCGGGGTCTCTTGAAACAATTTCGATGCTATTTGTATAACTTATGCCGTCATAGGTTGAGGCTGCAACGCTGGTTACCCAAGGAGCAGGGGTACCAACAGTGACCGGAGCGGTACCGCTATTGCCTGCTGAGACAGAGACAAACACGCCTGCATTTGTCGCCCTCAACATGGCAGCGGTTTGAGGTGGCGTCAAGCTTGTGCGGCTGCCACTGATGGAATAATTGATTACGTCAACACCATCTGCTACTGCAGCATCAATTGCAGCCATTGAGTCTGAACCGAAACAACCTCTTTCTTCAACACCCTCTGGACTTACATAATCGCTGTTCCAGCATACTTTATAAGCTGCAATGCGCGCCCTTGGCGCAATTCCGGAGACATTGCCAACATCAGTGCCAAACAAAGCTGCTGGAACACCCTCATTTCCGGCTGCTGTTGACGCAGTATGAGTGCCGTGACTAGACGCATCGCGGGGAGATTCAAATTCTCCTAGTCCGTACTGAATATCATAGCTAGCTTCAAAACCTGCTTTGAAATAGCGTGCCCCAATCAGTTTGTTATTACAGGTAAAGCTACTAGTTGCTGCTTCGGCACCTGCATCGCAACTACCACTCCACCCAAGATCTGCTGCAGGAGAATAACTTCCGTCATCAGCAAAGCTTGGATTTTCAGGCCAGATGCCGGAGTCCACTACGCCCACTATGACATCTTCACCTTTAATACCTAATGTGTGCTGTCCATTAGGACCAGTCAGCCCCAGGAATGCAGGTGTATTAGCAGTGGTTAATTGTTGTTTCTCATCCACCCAAACACCGGCCACTTCTGGATGTTGGCGTAACTGCTCAGCTTGCTGAGTTGTCAACTTGGCGGCAAAGCCATTAAAGGTATGAGTGTAGTTATATAAAACGTCTGTAATACCAATACCTTGTGCAACCGCTTGCTGTCTGGCTTTCATCGCCTGAGTGTATGCTTCCATCCGTGCTGAATGGGCGTTATAAAGATTACCCTTACCTGCGGCCAGATGATTGCTTGGGGTGAGCTCACCTAAATCCAGCGCATGCGCTACCCCGGATTTTCCTTTCAACTGTACAATATAGGAAGCGGTTTGATTGCCCCCCCTTTTCTGTACATGCTGGTGAGGTGAGGTGGACGTCAAGTTAGCAGGGTTTATATCAACTTCCTGTGCAAGGGCATTACCTGTGGCCAGGGATACCAGTGCAGCCGAAATCATGCTGCCTAGTAGTGACTTTTTAAATGTCATTGTTATCTCCTGTGAATATATTCTTCTTATATCTGTTTTATTATTCTTTATGTCGGGTGTAGGGAGCTTTCTGTAGTCATCCCTTGACCAGACTCATTCATACTAAGGAAAGCACCTTGATTGCTATTGCCAGCGAGAGAATAAAAGGCTGTAGATGGTAAGTTATCCCAATGGGCATCTATACCTCGATTCTCTGCATACAACTAAAGCAAATGGTGTTCTGTAGTAGAGCCTTAGAACTTAGCAAGAATTAATCCACTTGTTATGTTGTTGATTTTTAGGTGTTAAATTTATGGTATCTCTTTGATGTGTAATAATTTTTGACAGTGTTAGTGTGCTGTTGCCTAAAAGCGTAAAGTAAGGAAACACGGGTTGCTGTTCAATAAATGCGCGAACGAAATGTTTTTTGCAAAAATCCCTTGATCTGTTTTTGCTGGTCTGTAGAATGCGCACCACTTCGACGGGGCAGGCAGAAAGGCTTCCCAGTCAGCCAGGAAGGCAGGAAGATTCAAGGAGCG
>NZ_PEBU01000013.1 GCF_002887595.1 Bowmanella denitrificans | reverse complement strand
GCGCCTGCCATTGTGGCGGGTATAGCCATCGAGGATGCGGGCAATATCCGCTGCGTATTCAGGGCCAAATTGCTGGCTGGCCCACTGCTTGCTAAAAGCGGCCTGAGTGGCAGCGGTAAAAGCAGTGGGGTTCCAGGCCATACGCAGAAAGAAGTCGGTGGGCAACTCCATGGGCTTGAGATCGCCAACATTGACTATCCAGATACGGTCCGCCTGATATTGCCAGGCCAGATGCATCTGCTCCCAGATTTTGGCAATAGGAACGGTGTTAATCCAGCGGTAAGAGCGCGGCCCGCCAACATAATCGAAATGATAATACACCCCGGCCCCACCGCTGCGCTTGCGCTCTTCTGCGGTTGGCAGGCGGCGGATATTGCCAAAATTATCGTCGGCCCACAGCAGGGTCACATCATCGGGCACCCGCATACCTCGTTCATAAAAGCCCTGCACCTCTTTATACAAAGCCCATACCTGCGGCACCTGACGAATATCATCAGCGAAGGTGTCAGACAGGATCTGGCGCTGATCCGCCACAATCTGTTCCAGCAGGCCGATATTTTCGCCTTCGCTCATGGGTTCGTCTTCCTGGCCGCGCATGCCCAGAGTAAACAGACTTTCCAGTTGCTTATGGCGCTGCGCCCCTTGTTGCCAGAAGCGATAGATATTGTCGCGATTGCTGGAATACTCCCAGGGCCCTTCGCCATAGCGGTTCCATTCCTTATCCGCGCGCATCATGGGCTCATGATGAGAGGTGCCCATTACGATACCCATTTCATCCGCCAGCAGCGCGTTGCCGGGGTCATCATCTGCAAAGGCGTTATTCCACATAGCCGGCCACAGATAATTGGCTTTCAAGCGCAGCAGCAGTTCAAACACATGCACATAAAACTCGGCGTTGTAGTCGCCGAATTTTTCTTTCACCCAGTTAGTTAAGGCGGGTGCTTCATCGTTAAGAAAAATACCGCGGTATTTCACCTTCGGCGCATCCACCATCGCCGCAGAGGCCTGAACATAGAGGCTGGACTTGCGTTTCACCGGCACATCGGCCCACCAATACCAGGGCGAAACGCCAATGGCTTCAGACAGGCTATACACCCCATAAATAGCACCGCGCTTGTCGCTGCCGGCAATCACCAAAGCCTGTTTCACCCCAGGTAACGGCTGCTGCAGGGTTTGAATCTGATAGGCTTCCCAGCGCCCTTCGATAGCACTGACATCCAGCTTGCCCTCGGCAATCAGGCGGTCCAGCACTGCGCTGTGCCCAAGGCTGCCAATAATCACTAACTGTTCGCTTTGGGTTTGCTGCCCCAATAACAGTGTTTTACCAGTGACCTTGGCAATATCACTGACCAGATTGTGGGCGGCCCGTTGCACGCCCGGCAAGGCTTCCTTGTCGATATACAGACGCGCCTGGGTATTGGCCCCTACCAGGGTAAATGCGCTTGCATCAGGTTGTTCAGTTAGCCAGTCAGCCGCGCTAAGTGGCGCGGTCAACAGCCCGGTCAGCGCCAGCATGACAGACAGAAATTTCATACCCCTGGCTCCACAGGTTCAAGACGGCTATGCACCCCCAGCATGGTGCCAACAAAGCCCCCTGCTAACTGGGTGCTCAGCAGTTTGCCATCAAATGTACCGCCCAGTGGTTGCCAGGCCTGTTCGCCCAGTTGGTAAGAAAAGCGGATGCTGTCTTTATCGCCCTCAATGGCCAGGTTAATGTCGCCGTTTGCGGGCCCTTCCAGCAGCGTTGTTAATATCACTTGTCCGTCATCCCCCGCCGCCTGCTCTAAAAACACCTGCATGCCTTGTGCGACACGACGAGCGCCAAGATAGTAGTGGTATTGTTCGTTCTGAAAAGCCGTCAGTCCGGCCGAGAAGCCTGTCGAGGACAAGTTTAGTGCCGTGCTGACCCGGTAATGCATATGCTGCTGCCGACGGCCGATAAAGCTAAGTGATTCAGCACTATTTAGCCTGCCAGTCTGTGGCTTCACCAACAACTCGCCCTTATGGATATGCCACCAATGGCTACTAAAATCGCGTAGCTGGCTCCAGTGCACACTCAGCGAGGGCTGGTCAAACTCATCCCGCCAGGTGAAGTTGCCGGTCAGCGGTTCATCCACCGGGCTGTTTGCCAATCCATCCGGTTTTTGTGGCCGATAATCAATAGCTTGCCCAGCGGGTAAAATATGTGGCCAGTCATCCTGCCAGCTCACCGGTAGCAAAAAGGTTTCACGACCACTGTTGTAGAAACGCTGTGCATAGGCGCGGGTGGCCAGGAACACCGCCCACCACTGCCCCTGGGGCGTTTGTACTATGTCCGCATGCCCGGCAGTGGTGATAGGGGCAGGTCCGGCCGGATCCAAATCGCGCTGGGTCAGTATGGGATTACCTTTGTAGGGCTCAAAAGGCAGGTCCAGGCTGCGGCTGCGAAATACCACCTCGGAATGCTCATCGGCGGTACCGCCTTCGGCACACAGCAAGTAGTACCAACCATTGATTTTGTAAAGGTGCGGCGCCTCTATCCAGATAGGTTGTTTGCTCAGATCCACGCCGCCGTTGACAATGATTCTGCCGCTATCGGCCTTAATCTTTTGCGACTTGGGGTCAAACTCCCACAACCAGATGGCCCGGTGCCCTTCATATAAAGGTTCGCCCGGCGGCGGGCCATTGTGGGCAATAAACACCCGGCCGTCATCGTCAAAAAAGATATCGGGGTCAATACCATCCAGTTCCGGCAGCCAAACCGGATCTGACCAGGGGCCAGCAGGATCGCTGGCGGTAACAAAGAAATTACCGCCCTTATCTACCAGGGTGGTAATCATATAAAACAGACCATCGTGGTATCTCAGGGTTGGCGCAAAAATCCCCCTGGATACCCTGGCTCCCGCCACGTCCAGTTGCGAGGGTCGGGTCAGGGCATGGCCAAGCAGTTGCCAGTTTACCAGGTCACGGCTATGCAGAATCGGAGCCCCAGGCGTATAGGCAAACGAAGATACTGCCATATAGTAGTCCTGCCCTTTGCGGGTAATACTGGGGTCGGGGAAGAAACCAGCCGCTACCGGGTTTTGATAACGATCTGGGGCCAGCGGAGCGTCGAACACTTCGTCCATGCCCTGGTATTCAAACCACAGGAAACTGGCTTGCGGCTCCGGTGATGGTGCCGACAAGGCGGGCGGTTCAGAGCACCCCAGCAATCCCAGCGTCAACATCAGACTGGCAAGTGTTACATGGCATCTCATGGCTGTCCCCTCAGTCCGTTGGCCATCCCCGCCAAAGCAGGCTTGGCAGCAAAGCTATCGTCAAACAAAAGCGGCCAGTCCGGGCGCTGCTTAAAACCGGGGATCCAACTGTCGCCATCGGTCAGCCCCCACAACGTGATACCACCGCGTTGCGCCGGCGGCACGGCCTGCAGATAAACCTGCACCACCTGTCGATAACGCTCGGCCTGGAGGCGCGCCAGTTCGGGGGTTAAGGCGCGATATTGCTCTGATTGATTAACAGCAATATCCAGCTCGGAAATACGTACTTTAACACCCCGTTTTGCCGCACTGGCAAAGGCATCATACATGGCGGAAAGTGAAGGAGAGTCGGTGTCGATATGTACCTGAAAGCCCAGACCATCAATCGGCACACCACGGGCCAGAAAGTCGTCCAGCATCGCCAGCACCCGCTCCAGTTTGGCGGGCAGCGCACCGCTGATGTTGTAATCATTGTAATATAGCTCGGCACTGGGATCGGCGGCCCGGGCCAGACGAAATGCCCGTTCAATGTAGCCGGGGCCTATATTGTCCAACCAGATGGTGGAGCGATATGCACTGGGGCTGTCATCGGTAAAGGCCTCGTTGACTACATCCCAGCTGTGCACCTGCCCGGCAAAATGTTTAGCCACTGTCTGAATATGCGCATCCAGTATCTCGGTAAAACTGCCGGGCGGCCCCTGATGGGCATCCATCCAGGGCGCAGCCTGGGTATGCCATACCAGAGCATGGCCATGCAGTATCAATCCATGCGCTTTGGCATACGCCAACAGGGCATCGGCGGCGCCAAACTCAAACTGACCTGGCTCGGGCTGCAGGTACGCCATTTTCATGCCGTTTTCAGCAGTCAGGCTGGAAAAGTGCTGCTCTACCAATGCTTGGCGCTGCGGGCTTTGCAGTACACTGTTTGGCCAGGGGTCAATCGGCACTGCCACCCCAACAGGAAAGTCCGCCAGGGTGTGCAGCCCTACAGACGGGGCCTGCGCCATGGCTTGTGGTGATACCAAAGCTATGCAACAAAGCCAGCGACACAAGGCATTCATCTTTGTCATGGTTTTTTCCGCAGCTGATGGGGCAACTGCTACCAACTGCGTGCGGCGCTGCCCCTTTGAAAGTACAGTGCCAGATTAAAACGGAAAAAGACGTTCTCAATCAATGCCATAGACATTATGAAAGTAGGCAGAAGGGTTGCGTTTTTTCAGTCTGAAAGTAACGAATAAAGACAGGCCGCACACAGCGCGCGGCCTGCATAGGCTTAACGGCTGATGCGAATAATATTGTTGTCGGTATCTCTGTCGATCAGGGTGACCAGCGGGTCAACCCCGGCATAGTCAGGCTCAGTATCCACCTGCAGCACCACCTGGTTATCACCAGACTTGAGCAAATGCTTGCCACGGTAGACTATCTGACTTTGCTGAGCAAAATCATCCGGGTCGCCTTTAAACAGCATAATATCCACCAACTGTTGCATAGGCTGCTCTTGCTCTTCGCCCTGACCGTCTGCCACATAATGGGCGGCTTTGACATTCAGCGTTACGCTAAAGCCCTGTTCAGCCTCGCTGAGCTTGGCGTCGGTGGCTTGCAATTCATACAAGCTGATTTGCTTAAACAGGGTATCAATCAACTGTTGGGTGGGCTCATCGGCCTTGGCCTTTAACTCCGCCATCAGATCCAGGGTGGTAGGATATCGATCGTCCCGGCCGCCCCACTTCTGCACCATCTGCTTAAGTGCAGCGTTAAGTTGCGCTTCGCCCATGGCTTGCTTAAGCGCCACCATCACCACCGAGCCCTTGCGATAATGTATATAATTCTGGCCTTCGGCGCGGGCCAGCGGCATTTCCTCAATCAGTTCCTGGGTGCGGCCGCGCAGATACCGATCCAGCTCATAGGTCAGGAAAGTACGGGTTTTAGCCTCGCCGTATTTGTGCTGCATCACCATCAGCGCACTGTACTGTGACAAGGTTTCGGAAATAATGGCACTACCCTGCACATTCGCCGCCCCCACCTGATGTCCCCACCACTGGTGCGCTACTTCGTGGGCCGTCACATAGTACACAGGGTCAATATGCTCCGGATCGCGCAGATCACTGATAAACCCGATTCGCTCCGAGTAAGGCACGGTATTGGCAAAACTCTGGGCAAAAGAACGATAACCAGGAAACTCAATAATACGCATCTGCCGGTGCTGATAAGGGCCGAAAGCTTCAGTGAAATAGTCCAGTGAATCGCGTACCGATTCCATCATCCTGTCCACGTTCCAGTGGTGGGCCGGATGATAGTAAACCTCGATATCAATACCCTTGTACTGCTGTTTTTTTACCGCCAGCCGTGCCGACATCAGGCTATAGAAATTGACCATCGGACTGTCCATTTCGTAGCGAAAATACTGTCGGCCATTATCCTGCCACTGGCGGGTCAGATAGCCCGGGGCAATGGCGGTCTGCTCTGCGTCGGTGGACAGAGTGACGGCAAAGTCAATCAGTCCCACGCCTTTACCAAAGAAACTGTCAGCATAATGACGTCTGTCTTCCAGTGGATAAGCACGCTGCAACTCAGGTAAATCGCGTTTACGCCGTTCATGCTTGTCACTTAACTTACGCTCGGGTGCAAAGCCAAACTGGCCAAACAGCTCATAGTTGTTGATAAAAGTACCGTTTTTCACCAACGTAGGGTCGCCACTGCCGTCTTCAAACCCCACTATCTGGCGTACCACTTCAACCTTACCTGCCCGCTGCTCGCCTGGCTGCATCGGTTTGGTGAAGGTAAAGCTGGCCAGGTTCAGGGCTTTATCCACCTCTCCCAGTTCTCCCCCTTCAATCTGCAGACGATAGCTGGGGCTGTATTGGGGCAAGTTCACCAGCATGGCGTCTATCACCTGATCGGTTTTATTGGTCAGCACCAATTCAGCGCTAGCCTCAATGCGACGCTGGTTTGCGAAGATATCCACCTTGGCTTCCACCGCGGTCACGGCAGGAATATCCGCATCTTCCAGGTGGCCGAAGTCGCGCTCATAGCGCTCCTGCAGATCTTCGCCCTGCTCGCTGGTCAGATAGGTATTCAACACCACAGTGTTGTAGTAAATACCGCTGCCCAGTCCAACAAACACCAATAGTGCCGCGGCCAACACAGCACGGGCGGTTTTCCCCAACACCAGCGGCAACGCCTGCAACTTGAACTTCAGCCCCATCTGCGGACCGCGCTGCCATAAACCGTAACTGACCACCCCGAGGATCACCGCCAGGCTCAACCAATAGCCCATAAACCAAAGCTGACTGGTGACAAACCAGCCATAACCGTTCATATCAGAGTATTGCAGGGACGGTGCAGCGGCATAATTAAACAGGCTATGCTCCAGTCCAATCTCCCCCAGGCCAAGAGAGATAAAGAAATAAGCCACAAACAGCAACATACCTACGTATTTGTTCGGGCTGATGGCCTGCAGAAAGAACGCCAGAGCGGTAAGCAACAGCCAGGTCGGGGCCTGGAAGCCCAAAATGGTGGCCAGATATTGCCACAGCTCCAGGTCGTCCATGCCCTTAATCAATTGATAGGCCATGGTTACCAATGCCCCACCAAATAACAGCAGTAAAATCACCAGACACACGGCCAACAGCTTCGACAACCAGAAATGCAGATTAAATACCGGCATGGCATCGACAATATCCCCCATACCAACACTGCGCTCCCGCCACACGGCTTCGGCACTATACCAGGTCACCACAATCACCAGCAGCAAAGAGAAACTGTCCTGGATCAGATTGAGCATATCCTGGGTCAGGGGCCAGTTAGGCGCATCGTATAAGGCTGCCGGGTCAAAGAAATCGCTGATCAGACTAAAGGAAGAAAAGGCCAGTAACACGAAGAAGGCCGGGCTTTTCAACACCTGGCGAATTTCAAAGCCAGTGCGGGCGCTAAAATGTGCCAACCCAACGCTGGACGAGGGTTTGTAATCAATGCGATTGGCTAACGGTGGCGTAAATTTATCCGCCTTAGTGGCTTTTTTGCCACCACGCGATGGCAGGCTCAATGGTTTGTGCAATCCGCCAAACAAGCCCAATATCAGCAGAGCCACAGTCAGCCAGATCAAGCGGTTTTGCAGTACCACGCCTTCCAGCCCCACCACCTGGGTATTACGTTCAAAAGGAGTCCAGTAACGACTGACGTCACTAAAAGCACGCAGCCCGTAAGGATCAGACAACGCTGCCAGCACGCGGTATTCAGGCTCATCCAGTAAGCGTCCGGAGATAATATACAGAATAAACAGCGCCACTGCTGTAAGGTAAACCGCCACCACAGAGCGGAACCTTAACGCCGCCGCATAAAACAGAGCCGCCATCATCAGCAAACTGGTCAGGGAAAAGGTCAGAAACGGCGTCAGGTAGTAACTCAACTGGTTAGCACCGATACGTTCGCTGTCCAGCCAGGGCATCAGACTGCCGATAAAAATGCCCAGCGGTACCATGGCAAATACCGTAACACAGACCAGGTAGCTGCCAAGGAAGCGCCCACTCTGGTAGCCGAGCAATTTGAGCGGCTTACTGCTGACAATTTCCAGCATCTGGCTCTGCTCATTACGCAAAGCGGTATTAGCGATAAAATTTACCACCAGAAACATGGCGAACACCCCGAGGATCAGGGTCATCACCGCGATGGTTTGCGGGCTGTTAAAGTTGGTGTTGGCGCTACCACCAATTTGCACATTGTCGATAGTCATAGCCAGAAACGGCAACAGGAAAAACACCAGACAAGTGACAATAAAAGACGGCTGACGGGTAAAGTACCGCCATTCAAAACCCAGATTATGTAAAAACATCCTTATTCTCCTCAGGCAGCCTGCGCCTGACGCTCAGCCTTTCTGGCCGCATGCAGGGTACTGAAATACACATCTTCCAGATTGGCTGGTGCAGATTCAAAGCCTTGCGGGGCCTGATCGGCCAACACATGAATAATGGTCTGCCCCGCTAATAAGCGCTTGGAAATCACCTGCAGCGATTTTTCCAGCTCCGCCGCTTCCTGTAATGACACCGACTTACGCCAGATGCGTCCCTCCAGCTCCTGCGTGACCAGAATGGGGTTACCTTGCAGTAAAATCTGGCCACCACCGAGCACCGCCATATTGGCGCAAAGCTCGGACACATCATCGACAATGTGAGTGGACAGAATAATCACCTTTTGCTCACCCAGACTGACCAGCAGATTATGAAAACGGTTACGCTCTTCCGGATCCAGCCCGGCTGTGGGCTCATCGACAATCAGTAGATCCGGGTCGCCCAACAAGGCCTGGGCGATACCAAATCGCTGACGCATTCCGCCGGAATAACCACTGACCGCCTTATGACGATGCTGAAACAAATTGGTATGCGCCAGTAGCCCATCCACCGTTTCCTTGCGCTGGGCTTTGTTGGTCAGGCCCTTTAGTACCGCCAGATGATCGAGCAGGTCATAGGCGCTGATACGCGGATACACCCCAAAGTCCTGTGGCAAATAGCCCAGTCGCTGGCGCAGGGCATTTGGCTGGCGCAACACGTCCAGCGTATCGAACTGAATATTGCCGCTGTCTGGTTGCTGTAAGGTGGCGATAGTACGCATCAGTGATGATTTACCCGCGCCATTAGGACCAAGCAGACCAAACATGCCCTTGTCGATATTCAGACTGACATTGTCCAGGGCCTTGACGCCGTTCTGATAGGTTTTGCATATATTTGTTATTTTCAGCATTTTGTTCTTCCGTGCAGGTGTGTTCGATTTGGCAACATAACAAACATCCTGTTTACAAAACAGATACCGACATAACTGCTAACAACAAAATAGCCGCACTAACTATCGGCCAGACCTGCACAAGGGGCAAACCTTGCCTCTTTGCCGTTATGTGCTAAATATTTGAATAGGCTGGATGTCTGTGAGTAACGCGTGAGATTTATTGCAACGCACTGCTATGATGAGTCGTTAGGGGTGATTGTCACTGAAGCCAGCGGACTGGCTGAACCCGGTGACATTCTGGCTTTGTACAATAAACTGCATTGTCTGTCTGGCCGTTACCATTGCCGTAAGGCGCTGGTAGACTTGCGAAAAGTCAGCCTCAGCTATGACAGCGCCAGCGTCCTGTATACCCTGGATCGCCTTGAACCCTTGTTATGTAATCTGCAAATCGCCCGGGTGGTGGAAGATCTGGATACCCGCCAGCAGCTTATTCAGGAATACGCCGACAAACAGAAGCTGCTAATGCGTAATTTTTTTGACCGCCAGACTGCGCTGGATTGGCTTAAAACCAGCCTGGATGGTACCCGGCTTCAGGCAGGGTTGGCCACCATGCCAGGCTGAACGAGCAAACGCATACCCTGCATAGCGAATGGTTTTGTGGCACAATAGCGGCCTTTCGCAGCCAGGAACCGGCCATGCTCTCCGTGTATTCAGTCCCCGCCGCCGCCCATCAATACGAATTTGACATCAAGCGCAGCCGTTTTTTGTGTCTGGTGCAACATGCCGATAACCGGCAGTCGGCGGAAGGCTTTATTCGCCTGCAACGCCAATTACACCCGCAAGCAGCCCATGTATGCTGGGCCTATATCGCCGGTCCGCCCAACACTACCCTGATGTCCATGAGTGATGACGGTGAACCGTCCGGCACCGCAGGCCGGCCAATGCTAAAAGTGTTACAGCACTCCGGACTGGGAGAAATTGTGGTGGCGGTGGTGCGCTACTATGGTGGAATTAAGCTGGGCACCGGCGGCTTACAACGGGCCTATTCCGATGCAGTGACCGGTGCCCTGAACGAACTTCCCACCAGATTGCAGGTGCCACGCACCGAGGTGCATATACGCATTGATTATGCGCTGGAAGCCAATGTTCGCCATTGCCTGGGGCAGTTTGATATCAGCGAACCGCAGATCCATTACCACCAGCAGGTGGAGATGCATTTCGCCGTGGCCGATGAGCAAAAAGAGCAATGCTTGCGCCAGCTGACCGATCTTTGTGCTGGCGCGCTCGAAATCAGCATTCCCGCCAACCTTAGTTAAGCTGCGTTGACAAGCAAATCCCGCAACTGAAACAGATCGGTTATCTCATAGTGCGGGTCAATGCCCTGAGGTCGCACCTGCCCTTGCATATTCAACCAGCAGGTATGAATACCGGCATTCAGGCCACCCAACACATCGGCATGGGGATTATCGCCGACCATCAGCACCTGCTCTTTGGGCGGATTACCCAGCAGTGCCATAGTGTGTTCAAAGATCCCTTTATGAGGTTTCGCCACCCCCACTTGTTCGGAAATCACCAGATGCTGAAAATGCTCACTGACGCCGTTGTTATCCAGGCGAATTTGCTGCATACGGGTGAAACCATTAGTGATAATCCCCAACGTGGCTTTACCGCTAATGGCTTCCAGCAGTTCGCGCGCGCCCGGCAATAACTTGCTGGTCTGGCCCATGGCATCCACAAAAAACTCATTGATCTGCCTGGCCTGTATGTCGTGTTTCTGCGCCCAGGGGGCAAAACGACGATGCTGCAACTCTGTTGAAGTAATTTCTCCGTCCTGGTACTGGCGCCACAGCGGCATACTGATATGCAGAAAATCTCGATAATCTGTATCGTCAAACTGCTGTTCAAAACGTGAAAAAGCCAGTTTCAGCCCAGCAAAGGCGTCGAAATCAAACAAGGTGTCGTCAGCATCAAACAGGATCCAGGGGTACTGCATCAGGTCTCCTTAATAAAGTTGCGGGTGTAAAAACGGCGCCATGGCAAGTACCAGTGCCTGATGATAAGCACTTTGACGGGTTTCACGGCCATTGGTCAGCAGCCCAATAGCGCCACCTTTGTGCTTGATATTGGTTTGTTGGAATTGCCGGTCCATCACCGGGCCAAGCTCTTCACCGGCCAGCAAGGCGCGCCAGACAACCGGTGGCAATGGCAGATTGGCGCTGCGACCAACTGATTGTTTATGCTTATCGGCAATTACCACATAGGCAAAGGTAGCAGGACCATCAATAAACTCATCCACACCACCTTCAGCGGCCACATAGTAATCCGCCTCAGCCTGACGCTGACAGGCAATAACCCGGTTTACCGCGCCCTGGCGGGTATCGGCCTCATTCATTGGCTGGTCGGGGACGCCGGATGGCACCGACAGCCCCTGGCACTGAATCAGGGTCTGGGGGAAAAGGGCAGAAAACGCCCCTTCAACCGCATTAATTTTGACGGGATTGGTGGAGCCAACCAGAATAGTCAGTGTTTGCATCAGGCCCTACGCTCGATAAAAGCGCCATTGTGCCACAATTGCATGACAATTTATCGGCCAATGGCCCTGTGCAGTGCTAAAAATAATACTCCAGGCTGAATTGCAGATAATCATCGCGGCGCAGCATAAATGCCCGATCCTCCTCGGTATCAGAGCTGAAAAACCAACCATCGATACGCCATTTCCAGTGGTCGTTAATGCGGCTGGACGCTTCAATATAGCCACTGCGACTGCCGCTCTCATCCAGATCCTGAATAAAGGCAATAAGCAGTTCGGTACCATTGATATCGTTGAAAATCAGCCTGGTCCCCAGCATCAGATCGTTCTGGCCCAGACTGGTAGCCTGTTCATCCCGTTCGTCGTATTGGTATTCCATCAACCAGCCGATATCGTATACCGAATTCAGCACCCCCACCGAGGTGTACTCAAATCCGGCCGTCAGCGCGTAGTAGCTGTCCAGTTCGGTTTTGCGATGAATAGCTTCCAGCTTGTACAAAGTCGCACCGGAGACCATCAGCATATCCAGCCCGGCCTGTTGCATTTGCCCATAATAGGGTCTTAACACGGCTTCCTGTCCGTTCATGGCGGGCTTCAATAGCGGCTCGCGATTGGTGCCATCAAACCAGGACAAACCCAACTCCAGGTCACCTAGATAGCCCATATAACGAACGGCCCAATCCAGATGCTTTTCCTCGTCTGCAGATTCAAACAGGGGATTGTCGGTATCCACCCGCAGTGGCAACCGAAAACGCCCTTCCACACCGCTGAAGGTGCGCTCACGAAAATAAGGCAAGGCAAACAGGCTCAGATTTCCCCAGTCCTTGACCAGCGAAAACTGTACCATGGGCTGTCCCAGCTTCTCTTCAGCATCAATGGCTTCAACAAAATCGGTCTGATTGATCACATCCACCAGATGCTGGGATTCAGTCTGCCCCCAGAACACTTTGCCAATACCGGCGCGCATTTCCCATTCATCGCCCACGTGCAGCCAAATCAGTTCGCGAATATCCATATGGGTGCGTTCACTGTCGCGGCTGTCGTAACGAAAAAAGGGTTTAACATTCAGGCTGTCGCTACCGTCATTCCAGCTATGATAAAACTCCGGCTCAACAAATACCGAGATATCACTGTCATGTTGTTGCTCGTACAACCCGTCCTGAAAATAAAAGCGTTGCTCCAGGGCCGCTTTTACATATGTCTGGGTGTCTGCCGATGCCCCGCAGGCCATCAGCAGCGCCACAGCCGTTAGCGATTTTTTCACCCTTCCTCCTATCTGGCGCGCTTCAGCGCCGCCTGGCTGAAATCATCTTCTGTCAGGCCGGTGCGAAAGCTCAGCTCATGGGTCACCAGGTCGGTGCTCTTTCTGGTCTGATGATTCTGCATGGACAACTTCATGGGCCGCCAGTATTTGTCCAGATACAGCTGGTAATCATGCATGGTCAGGGTTTTCAACAGGCTGTTTTTACGGTCATAAAATTCCACCTTGTGCGCACGGTAGTGCGCTTTGTCCAGCCAGGTAACCAGTCGGGTATAACCTGAATGCTCGTAGGCCGGGATCTGCTCCACCACAAAACAATCCTGATCATCACACTTTTCATCACGCAGGTATTTGTAGCTGAACTTCTCCACTTCAAATGAGCTCAGATCCTCAAAGGCAAACTCACTGCCCATAAAGGGCCCGGACTTATTTTTCGAGGCAATACGTTTTACCCGCTTCAGCGCAGGCAGGTACATCCATTGCTCATCCGGCTCCACCGCATGGGAATAATTTAAAAACGCCGTGCCTTTTACATCCGCTGGCTGATCAAAAATAGTCAGGCCCTTGTCACCGTCGTCCTGCATTTCCAGCGTCAGTAAACGCATGCGCCGTTCGATTTCCTGCCGGTTGGCAGTACGCAGGATCATACTGGCGTCGGCCTGACTGTCCTGCCAGCCCAAATCCCGGCTTTTTCGCTCTTTGGCAATGGCCAGGCCTTTTTCTTCGGCACTTTGTGCCTGTACCTGCGCCACCATCAACAGGCTGAGTAGCGCGCTAATGAGCAGTTTGCAGCTTTTTGTCCGTATCATCCGCGTTATCCTCTGTGTTTGTTTTTTGCTTATCGAAAACCATCAGGAAGGCTGGCAGGAACAGGAAATCCACCGCCAGCGCCACCAGAATAATAATGCCGGTGAGCATACCCATGTTCGAGTTGACCGCAAAGTTAGACATGGCCAGTACGCCAAATCCGGCCACCAGCACCGCCGTGGTAATAAACAGCGCGCGTCCAACACTGCTAAAAGCATAGCGCACCGCCTGCGTTGCATCAGCGCCATCCTTTCTGGCACGCTGGTATTTGGCCAGAAAGTGCACGGTATCATCGACAATAATACCTAGCGACATACTCATCACCACCGACAAGCCCATATTGATCTGCCCGGAATACAGCCCCCAGATGCCAAATCCAATCCCCGCCGGCAATAAATTGGGTAATAAACTAATGGCGCCCATTTTCCAGGAGCGCAGTGCCACCACCAATAAAGCGGATATCAATACCAGTGCTAATACGGTACCGCGAATCATACTATCCATATTGGTTTCACCGATATGCGCAAACATCAGTGTTGGACTGGCCGCCGTCATATTGATGGCAGGGGCACGTTGCTGCATCCAGGCCTGGGCGCGATTTTCAAACGCCGTGTATTCCTTACTACCAAGATTTTTCATCGTCACCATCACCCGGGTGGCAGACTTATCCAGATTAACCTGGTTATTCAGGTCCAAGCCAAATGGCAGTGACATTTCATACAGCAACAGATACTGAGCGGCTAAATCCTGCTGTTGCGGTAAGCGGTAATAACTGTCGTCATCACCATGCATGTTTTTGTTTAAACGCTTGAAGGTGTCACTGATACTGCTGACATGATCGACTTCTGGCTGGGACCGCAACCAGTTGGTAAAGTCCTGAATCAGTTGCAGATTGTCAGGCTTATTCAGGGCTGACGGTGTGCCCAGGTACAGGGCAAAATCCACCGTTGCCATACCACTGATGTTGTCCTGTTGAAAATCAGCTGCCTGGCGGAATTCAGTTGCTTTGCTGAAATACTCAGAGGCCTCGTCGTTGATCTCATTTTTCAAGGTGGCAGCAACCGCCCCAAGCGTCAGAATAATGGTCAGTGGCAACAAGCGCCGGTGATTGTGAATAACCCACTCGCTGAAACTTTCCATCCAGCCCGACTGGCTTTTCTGCTTGGCCGCCACTCGCATCGGCAACAGCAACAATAATGCGGGCAACACTGTGATAGAAAATACGCAGGCCAGCATAATCCCCAGGGCGGTCAGGTTGCCTAAATGCACCAGAATTGGCACATCAGAAAAGTTAAGGGTTAAAAAGCCAATGGCGGTGGTCACACTGGTAATAAATACCGGCATCAGATTCAGCTCCATGGCGTAGCGAATCGCTTCGATTTTTGTTTTGCCCTGGCGCAGGGCAAACAGCATGGAAGAAATAACGTGCACGCAATCGGCCACCGCCAAGGTCATCACCAGGGTCGGTACATTAACTGTGGCGGTACTCATAAAAATATTCAGCCAACCTGCCACGCCCATGGTGGCGCCTATAGTGGCAACGATAACCACCAGCGTCGCCAACATGCCAGTAAAAGAGCGCAGCAATAGCCATAGCATTAACAGAATGGCTATAAACATACCGGGTACCAGAGTCTTGCTGTCTTCTTCGGCGGCCGTGGCAAAGGCGTCATTCAAAAATACCACGCCGGTATGATAAAACGCATGCCCCGGATATTTCTCACTCATGCGCTGGCTGAGGTCACGCACATAAGTGCTGATTTCCTTGACCGCACTGGTCAGGTCATCTTCCGGCAATTGCAGCATAATGTTGATCACCCCCACCTTGGCGTCGGGGGCAATCATCTTCTTCACCAGGTTGGGTTCGCTTAAGGCCACCTTCCTGGCATCAGCAATTTGCTGGGCGTCCATGCTTGCAGCATCAGGTATCAAATCTTCAACCAGTAACTCGTCTTCCTCGGCCGAGGTATGCTGAAAGTTAGCAATAGAGTCTACCCGGGTGGAATACGGGATCTGCCAGGCCAGGTCGGTGTATTCCCTGATCAGAGCCAGCGTGTCTGGGCTAAATACATTGTTACTGTCAGGGGCAATGGTGATATTCACATTGTCAGTTTTGCTGAAGACCCGCTGCATTTCCTCGTAGGCCAGTTTTTGCGGGTTATCAGGGGCAAAAAACACCCTGTAATCACCGCGAAAATACAGGTTCTTTGCACCAAACCCAGACGCCAGTACCAACAACAGACTGATCAACAAGGTTAACCAGGGGCGCAGTAAAATACTGTTCAACCAGATAGCTCTCATGCCGCGTTCCTCTATATGCCCGGATTGGGCTGTTTTTCCTTCAGGGTCAGCAATTCCTCAGCAAACAGCTCTTTGCCAATCCGTTGCCAACTTTCCTGGTAATCCCATTGGCTGCTAAGCGGTGTCCATTGCATACCGTCCAGCAGCAGGTTGGTGTTAAATAACAACGCCTGCTGCGCGTCCAGCCCCTTAATCAATTGTGAGGTACTGGCAGCCTGCAACAAGGCATTGGTGCCAAAAGCCGTGGCCCAGGCAGCAAAACTAAAGGCTTCAAAAGGCAGGCCGGTTGGCTTGGGCAGATCACCACTGTCAACCGCAGCAGCAAACAGGCTGTTGCAGGTGTCTGACAATTGCATTTCCAGCGCCAGTTGGCCTTCCAGCCGCGCAGGGGATGCACGCTCTGCCACCGCCGGGGTTTTGGCTATCAGCACACAATAAAACAGCGTGGGGTTTAACACTGCATGCAACCAGTAGGCAAAACAGACCGCCAATACCCGTTCCCTGCCGTTGCCGTCGAAGGTAATGGCACGGGCAAACAGTTCCAGTTCAAGGGTCATACATTTGCTGCACAATGCGCAAATCAGATCCTCTTTACTGGAGAAATGGTTATACACCGTGCCTTTGGAGTAATCACAGGCCGCCACCAACTTATCCATGGTCAGACCGCTGAAGCCGTGCTCCTCCATCAGTTTTTCCGCCAGGCACAACAGTTCCTGCTCACGCTCTGCAATGGCCTGCTGGCGTTTGTTTTTGAATTTTTTAAACAGACAACGCTCGTTGTCTTTATTGCAACTTAATCTGAAATTCATTTTTTGACGAATCGTCAACTTGACGAATCGTCATAATAGTTCGTTTTGCGCGCAATGCAAGAGGGATTTTTTGCTGAACGTGTGGCGTGTGGCGTGTGGCAAGCCATTAGAGCCTGGCGATAAACAGTTTACAACATGCGGTATACATTGGCATAAGCAACCAAAGTCTTTACACGAACTGCCTCACCAGGCCACTGAGTAGCTGAGGGGACTATTGTGTGTTTTGCAGATGGCTCAGCGCTGCCTCCAATACTTTATCCTGACCATTTTCAAGATCGCCTTTGCTATTGCTGATTTCCATATCCGGTTGAATACCCTGCTCGTCATAACTGTTCCCCTTGGCATCCAGATACCTTTCATTTGGCAGGCCGAACAACCAGCCGTTAGGCAATGTGCGCGGCAAAATATCTGAAAACACGCCGCGGGTTCGCTGACCGATACGCACCACCTTGGGACTTCGTTGCATCAGCGCCATGGCGAATGCTTCGGCAGAACTGATACTCTGGTAACTGGTTAACAAGGCAATATTGCCATTAAAACCAGGCAGACCATTTGTCGCCACCAAAATGGCTTCCGGTTCAGTCCAGGCGTTACTGGCAGCAAAATCTACCGCTGCCTGTTTTCTGTAGGCAATATAGGTGTGCTGGGCGAAGCGCTGTGCTAGTTGAATCGCCAGGCGACCGGAACCGCCGCTGTTATCGCGAAGATCAATCACCAGCGCGCTAAATTTGATGTCAGTGAAGATAGTATCAAGTGCCTGACCAAAGCCGGACTCATCGTCCGCAAATTGGCCCGTTTCACTGCACCCTGAAAATGCCTTCACTCTTAAATAGCCAACATTACCCGGCAACAAGGCGAATCCCAGCCGGTCCTGGCAAAATGACGTAAGAGGCTGCAGCAGATAACTGGCTTCGACATTGGCAAAAGCTTTATCAATGTGATCATAAGCACTTTCATCTGACAGACGGCCTTCGCCAAAGAAGTACTGTTCCAGATTGGCCGCCACGATCGCCACATGCGAATCGTAAAGCGGCTCTACCAGGGAAACCAACTGCCCGAATAACTCTGTATCATTTGTATTCCCTTGGGGTAACGCCACCTGACTAAACGTCGCCCAATCTGTGCCCTTTTCAGCAAAGAAAGGGTAATGTTCTTTAAAGGTCTGCAGAAAGACCTTCAAGCTAAAATCAGCGGAGTTGTCCTTGGGGTGGCTGCACAGTGCGGGCAACGTTTTCAGACGCTGAGCCCACATAGTGGCGGCGGTATCAGTGCGGTGAAATACAACCTCATCAGGACTGTCAGTGTGAGCGATTTCCATCTCGGCATTAATAAAACCGTCAATTTTCACCGCAAAGCTGGCACGCTGTGAAAGCGATGAATCCAGTGTAATGGCACTGGCCTGCAGGCCACTTTCGACACAACTGATAGCTGTCAGTTCATAAATGGCGACATTGGGAAAGTCCACATCAAATACATAACCATACCCCGACGTCTGCCAGATTCCATTGATATCAATGGGTGTAGCACGGTCAGCAGCACAAGAGGTTGAAGCAAGTAATGTCTGGGCAAAAATGGCGATAAACAGATTCTTAAGATGCATGGCAAGGTCTTATTATTGGAGATTGGCAACCGATAGCACGCATCATTAGCAATGCTAAATAGCTTTTCCAAACTATCAATCCCCCTAAGGAAGGGAGCTCAGTGTAGAGTTTGCATTCTAAGGGAATGTTTTGTCCACTGTCGAGCTCACCACAACGGCAAAGTATTACCATACCCATAACGCATACCCTTAGTATAAATTGCATACTCTGCTATATACCTATTTGGGTTAGTATTTACTTCTCTGAGATGACTATTAGACGTGAGCTTGCCATGAAATCTGGTGCCAATAACGAAAAACCACAAAAGACTGCAGAAAAAGCCCCCAGTGCATATAGTGTTGTTCTGAAGCAACTGGGCCTGCTGTATTCCGGTAATAGCAAAGACTCGGCCAAGCCAGTCAGCGCTGATAGCCGCCGTTTTGTGCGTAGCGGAAACTGACTGGCCAAATCCAACAGCAATTCGCCAGTCTTCTATTAACCTATCCCCCATAGTAAGCACCATGCCAAAGTGACTTTCAGGGCAACTGACGGCACAATAGCTTTCCTTTTTCTGCCCGGTGTACTGAGAGTTATGGCGCAACTGTATTTTTACTATTCGGCAATGAATGCCGGCAAATCCACCTCTCTGCTGCAGTCCGCCTACAACTACAAAGAGCGAGGCATGCATGTGGTGTTGTTTACCGCCGCACTGGACGACCGTTTTGGCACCGGCGTGGTGGCCTCGCGAATTGGTTTGCAGGCCGAAGCGCAATTGTTCGGCCAGGACAGCCATCTGCTTGAACAAATCAATAAGCTCAACCGACAACAGCGCATTGACTGCGTGTTTATAGACGAAGCCCAGTTTTTAACCAAAGAGCAGGTTAAACAGCTGACCTTTGTGGTGGATGAGCTGAACATTCCGGTGCTGGCTTATGGCCTGCGCACCGACTTTGCCGGTGAAACCTTCGAAGGCAGCCATTACCTGCTGGCCTGGGCCGACAAACTGGTAGAACTGAAAACCGTTTGTCACTGTGGTCGCAAGGCCAACTTTGTGGTACGTATGGATGAGCAGGGTCAGGCAGTCAAACAAGGGGCACAGGTGGATGTAGGCGGCAATGACAAATATGTTTCTATGTGCCGCTTGCACTTTAAACAGTTGGTATGGGAGTAACAGATGGAATACGCTGCGTTATTGCTGTTTGTGGTGTCAGCGTCCGTCACCCCCGGCCCCAATAATCTGATGATAATGGCATCGGGCCTGAATCATGGTATCAAACGCAGTATTCCGCATCTGCTGGGCATAGATCTTGGCTTTACCCTGATGGTAGTGGCGGTTGGCCTGGGTATGGCAGGCATTTTCAGCGCCTTTCCGCGCCTGCATGATGTGCTGAAAGTTGTCGGTACCTTGTATCTGTTATGGCTGGCCTGGAAAATTGCTTCGGCACCGGTCGACGGTATAAAGCTTAAAGAGCGCAAACCCTTTAGTTTTATGCAGGCGGCACTATTTCAGTGGGTTAACCCTAAGGCCTGGATCATGATTGTGGGGGCGGTTGCCACTTATACCTCAGCAGGCAGCGACTACACCTGGCAGGTGATGTTTATTGCCCTGAGCTTTTTACTGCTCGGTACGCCTTGCACAATCGCTTGGCTGCTGTTTGGCACCAGTTTAAAACGCTTTATTAATACGCCGGGCAATCTACGCATATTTAATATCAGTATGGCACTGTTGTTAGTCGCATCCCTGCTGCCAGGGTTGTTGGACTTGATCACAGCGTATTGATTTACTTTCATTCTGAACCATGCTTAGTGCCATGAAAGTAGTCTTGGGGCTCGCATGGAAACCAAAACGCTAAATGAATTTATTCAGTACCTGCCAGTACCTGCACTGATTGCTAAATACTGTCCTGATGATTCCATCAACCACCCAATCCTATTTGTCAACCGTCGATTCCAACAAGAGATTGGTTATGAACAAACGGAGATCCCTGACAAAGAGACTTGGTGGCAACTCGCTTATCCTGATATCGCCTATCGCAAAGTAGTTAAAAATCAATGGGAATTAGAAGAAGAGTTGGCTGGCCGTGAACGGCGAAACTTCACTAAATTGGATGTACTGATTACCAATAAGATGGGCGAGGAGAAGCGCTACCGGGTGTTATGCAGCCCTTGTCCAGGCTTACCGGAATATATACAGGTTCTTTTTATTAATATTGAACAAACAGTCTAAACAGCGCTTGCATTAGTGATAGTTTACGCCAAAATAAAATGTATACATTTTTTATAAGGTATACATTATGAGCTCCTGGCGTCAGGATCTAAGCTTGTCGGCGGTCAGCGCCGGACTGGTGGCAGTATTAGTCGGGTTCGCCAGTTCTGTTGCCATTGTCTTTCAGGCTGCGCAGGCGGCCGGGGCTGACCAGGCCATGATGGTATCCTGGATTTTTGCCCTGGGGCTGGGCATGGGGCTGACCTGTATTGGTTTTTCCTGGTATTACAAAGCCCCGGTGATTACCGCCTGGTCCACCCCCGGCGCCGCCCTGTTGGCTACCAGTCTGCTTGGCGTACCTATTACCCAGGCCATTGGCGCCTTTCTGTTTAGTGCCCTGTTAACCTTACTACTTGGACTATCCGGCGGCTTTGACCGGTTGATGCGACGTATTCCCACCAGTATTGCCAGTGCGATGCTGGCCGGTATTCTGCTGCAATTCGGTCTGTCAGTATTTTTGTCCTTGCAGAGTGAGCCCTGGTTAGTGGGTTTAATGCTGGCCACCTACCTGCTGGGTAAACGCTGGTTGCCCCGTTATACCATTATACTGGTATTGGCCGTGGGCCTGACGGCCTGTCTGGTACTGAATAAAATGGATCTGAACGCGCTCAATCTTAGTATCAGCCAGCCTGTGCTGGTATGGCCGGAATTTGATTTTGGCGTATTACTGGGAGTTGGACTGCCGTTGTTTATTGTCACCATGACATCGCAAAATATCCCTGGCGTGGCAACGCTGCGGGCCAGCGGCTACGAGCAGGTCCCGGTATCGCCGGTACTGACGGGGACCGGGATCACAGCTTTGCTGCTGGCACCTTTTGGCGGCTTCGCCTTTAATCTGGCGGCCATTACCGCAGCGATTTGTACCGGTCCTGAATCGCATCCGGATAGCAAAAAACGCTATATTGCCGGGCTGTCGGCTGGCTTTTTTTACGTTCTGGCCGGCCTTGGCGGCGCCTCAGTGGTGGCACTTTTTACCGCCCTGCCGACAGCGCTGGTTGCCAGTTTGGCCGGTTTAGCACTTATTGGCACTATCGGTGCCAGTTTATCGGCTGCCGTGGCCGAGGTGCAGGAACGTGACGCCGCCCTGATTTGCTTTTTGTTGACCGCATCGGGCGTCAGTTTCTTTGGTATTGGCGCGGCATTCTGGGGGCTGGTCGGCGGCATGCTGACCCTGCTACTAACAAGAGCGCGTTGACCATTTGAGTATGTATCACAAACTTAAAGCAGATTTGCAGGCCGGACGTTTTGCCCCCGGCACCGTGCTTAAGCAAAAAGCCCTGGCCGAGCATTATCAGGTCAGCCGTATTCCGGTACGCGATGCCATTTTACGTCTCAAGAATGAAGGCTGGCTGACCGACCACGGTAAATGCGGGGTGGCGGTACCGGAATTTGACGCCAACGAGGTAGAGGATATCTACCTGATGAGAATGCGCCTGGAGCCCTTGTTACAGGAGTTGGCCATGGCCAACCTGAATGCCGAAATACTCGGCCGGGCCGAGGATATCCTGATAAAAATGGCGTCCGACGGGCTGACAGCGGCGGACATCGGTGAGTTGAACTGGCAATTTCATGCCTGCATTTTTCGCGCAGCAGCCCGCCCCACCTTGTTCAGTATGGTTGAGCATCTGCATCGCCAGTGTCAGCGCTATATCGGCTACCAGTCTCTTAGCCTCAACTATCAATCCCGCAGTCAGGCCGAGCACCATGCACTGCTAAACGCCTTGCGCAAAGGCGATGCAGCCCTGGCCAGTCAACTGCTAAGCGAGCATATCAGCGAAGCTGGTCAGGCTCTGGTGCGTTTTCTGCGCTGAAACGCACATTTCCGCGCCGGCTGATTTAGCGGCCAATATCCTCACTGTCCTGCCTGAACAGCGATTCCAGTTGTGCCCTGCCCTGCTTGCTGCGTTCAATCAGGGCGTCCATGTCATCCAGCTCTTCCAGGGTACCGGCCAGCAAGGTTTCGTCGTGCTTGCGAAACACCTGCACCAGATAATCAGCACGGGCACTGGACATACCATAGGCCTTGAGCAGCATATTGGCCGCTTCCAGGCTGCCTGAATACACCTCACGTACCACCTCAGTCACCCCCAACCGGTGCAGATTACGCACCGTCATGCGGTTATGGGCACGGGCGATAATATGCAGGTGAGGGAAATGCTCGTGGGCCAGCGCGGCAATTTTAACTACCTCTGTTTCGCGGTTTACTGCAATCAACAGCACCTTGGCCTGCTCAATGCCCGCTGCCTTAAGTAAATCCAGACGGGTGGCATCCCCATAAAACACTTTGTTGCCAAAGCGCTGCACAAAGGCGATATGCTCGGCGTCTTTGTCCAGCGCGGTAAAGGCAATCTGATTAGCGGTCAGGATCCTGGCGCTCATTTGTCCGAAGCGGCCAAAACCGGCAATCACCACCTGCGGCTCTTCCACGCTGGTTGCGCTGTCATACACCGGCGGACATTGGCGGCTGTTTACCCAGCGGCTGTATAAGATCACTACTGGCGAGGTGAGCGCCATAGAAATGCCAACAATCAGGCTGACCTGACTGGCCAGCGCCGGCGCCAGCAAACCATTTCCCGCCGCACTGGTCATAACCACAAAGGCAAACTCACCGCCTTGGGACAGCATTAATGCCACCCGCACGGCATCGCCTTTTTTCTGTCCGGCCAGCATCAGCAGCAGGCCGATAATCAGGGTTTTCACCGCCACCAGCCCCAGACTGGCAGCCAGGATAAAGCCGGGATTGTCCAGCAACAGTTGCAAATCCAGGTTCATGCCAATGGCGATAAAAAACAGCCCGAGCAGCAAGCCTTTAAAGGGCTCAATCTCGGTTTCAAGCTGATGACGAAAGCTGGAATTGGCCAGCAACATACCGGCCAGGAAGGCCCCCATGCCCATGGATAACCCGGCCTGCTCCATCACCAACGCCGTGGCAATCACAATCAGCAGCGCCGCGGCCGTCATCACCTCTTCGCTGCCATAGCGCGACAACAGGCGTAAAAACGGGTTGAGCAGATAGCGGCCCACCAGCAACACAGCAACAATAGCCGACAAGCTCAGCCACCAGGGCGGCGCCGCGCCCTCACCGTTACCGGCCAGTCCTTCCACCAACAACAAGATGGGGATCACGGCCAGATCCTGCATCAGCAAAATGGCGAACCCCTGCTGACCCGGCTGCGTTTTCAGAATGCCTTGCTCGGCCATTAATTGAATGGCAAATGCGGTAGACGACAAGGCCAATGCCAGGCCAATGACCAGCGAGGGTTGCCACTGCTGCTGTGCCAGCAGTATCAGCGCCCCGACCAGAATGGCGGTGGTTAACAGCAACTGACCACCGCCAGTCAGCACAACGGCCTTGCGCATAGACCAAAGCTTTTTCGGCTCCAGTTCCAGGCCAATCACAAACAACAGCAGAATCACTCCCAGTTCGGCTACATGCAGTACATGATCCGGGTCGTGAATAAGCCCCAGCACCGAGGGCCCAATTACCACGCCAGCCACCAGATAACCAAGAATGGCACCCAGCTTCAGTCGCTTAAATAAAGGTACGGCAATCACTGCCGCAATCAGGAAGATCAATCCAACGCCAAGTCCAGACATTAAGTACCTCATTGAACCCGTCTGCGCAAACGACTCAACGAGCGAGCCATCTGGACAGGACTCGTTAAAACGCTAGACCAAAAAGCAAATGGGTTTAAAATCGCAGATTAAACGAGTTAAGAGTAATATTTTGCAAAGGAACATGCTATCTATGCGCATTGTTGTCTCCGCGTTATACCTTTTGTGTTTTGCCATCCCAACCTTCAGTTCAGAAACGACTGCCCCGGGTAAGCTACCTTTGGAAGCTTTTGGCAGTCTGCCCGTACTTAGCCAGGTGCAGCTTGCGCCAAACGGCAAGCATCTGGCCATGCTGAGAAATTCAGAAGGCAATACTTTTCTGCTGGTTGCTAATATTGAGTCCATGGAATCCAGAATTCTAGCCAGTACGGACAACCAGAAATTTAAAATAAACTGGTATGAATGGGCGAACAACGACACATTGCTGATTAGTGCTCGCTTTCCAACCAAACGTTATCGAATTGACGTGACAGAAACGAGACTATTAAAAGTAAGCATTAGCGGCGATAGCGAATTACAAGCAGCATATAAATCAAGAAACTCTAGTTTCTCCGACGATGATCACTTTAGCCAGTTTCAGGACAATATAGTCAGCCTGCTTCCTGGCGACGATGAACATTTTTTACTCGCTGTGGATGCAGACATCCCAAATCGACCAAGTGTTTACAAACTGAGTTTGAAAAACTCAGCCCGGAAAAAACTCCAACAGGCCAAAGAAGATATTCATGACTGGCATGCTGACAGACAGGGGCGGGTCAGAATAGGTGTGGGGTTAGATGACACCCGTGTATTTTATATCCATAAGAATTTACAAACAGAGGAATGGGAATCCCTTTGGGAATATCAAATTTTTGATGCCCCGGACATCGATATCCTGGGCTTTGATAAAGACCCCAACCAACTCTACATCAGGGCCCTGCATAACAACAGATATGCCATTTTTAAGGTTGATCTGAGCAAGGACCCACAAATGAAAGAACTGGTGTATGCAGATCCACACTACGACATAGAAGGGCGACTACTGTATTCACGCAAAACGGGTAATGCCATTGGCGTCACACATGGCGAGGCAGAAAATGGTCGTATCTATTGGGACCAAAGCTATCAGGATTTTCAGCGCGCTTTGGATAAAGTTTTGCCGAATTCTGCGAATATCATCATTAGTATGAGCAGTGATGAGCGCATGTACGTCTTACTCAGCTTCATAGATGATCAGCCTGGTATCTACTATGTAGGAAATCGCAATACGCGCCAGTTAGAGGCATTGTCGTCCCAGTATCCACTATTAGATGAGAGCAATTTGTCTGGTAAGGCCAAAGTGCAATACAAGACGCAAGATGGATTGACGATCGAGGCTTATCTTACCACCCCACTAAGTTCAGCCTCCTCCAAACCGCTCCCAGCCATAATACTGCCACATGGCGGGCCTATGGCAAGAGACTATGGCGGTTTTGATTGGTTATCAGAGTTCCTTGCCAATCGCGGCTATGTGGTATTGCAGCCCAACTTTAGAGGTTCATCAGGATATGGTTTTGATTTTGAACAGGCCTCTGTACAAGGTTGGGGTAAAGAAATGCAAAGAGATCTGAAAGATGCTGCAGATTGGCTGGTGGCACAGAAGTTGGCTTTGCCTGAGCGTATCTGTCTTGTCGGTGCTAGCTATGGTGGTTACGCAGCCCTTATGGGAGTCGCAACGCAAGGCGAGACATTTAAATGTGCCGCCAGTATCAATGGGGTTACCGATTTAACCATGATTCTCCGTGAATCCCGTCGCTACACCAATAATAAAGTCGTGAAAAAGCAATTGGGTGAAGACAAAGGGCAACTTCGCGCCACTTCCCCTCTTCATCTGGCAGATAAAATTTCCGCCCCGATATTACTGATCCACGGTGAGGAGGACAGGGTTGTGCCAGTGAAACACAGCAGGGAGATGGCGGAAGAGCTGCAGGATCTGGACAAAAATGTTCGCTATGTAGAACTCCCTAAAGGTAACCACTACCTTGAAATTGAAGCGAATCGACTCACTACCTTACGAGAATTGGAAACCTTCCTTAGCACCTATCTATAACGGATAATCATGCCTGGCGATGGCTGACATGAATAAGTTAGCCATCGCTGGTGTAAAACAGGTAGCATTAGCATAAGTCCTGAATCTTACTCGTACCCATGCCCATAGACTTTCGCCAAAAACTCAGCACCGCCCGCCCTTATAATAAAAGCGGCGATAGCAGCCAATGGGATATCAGGAAACTGGAACGGGCGCTGGAAAGTGATCGCGGGCGTATTATACAGTCCGCCGCTATTCGCCGTTTGCAGCAAAAAACCCAGGTATTTCCACTGGAACGTAACGCCGCAGTACGCTCACGTCTGACCCATAGCCTGGAAGTGCAGCAAACCGGCCGTTTTTTAGTGCGAACCTTGTACGATAAGCTAGGCGACAGGGCAACCCATTATGGCCTGGATGGTTTAGAGCGGGCACTGGAATCCCTGGTAGAAATGGCCTGCCTGATGCACGATATTGGCAATCCACCCTTTGGTCATTTTGGCGAAGCGGCCATTACCAAATGGTTTCGCGATCACCTGGATAACCTACCACTGTTCAAAAACGAGCCGGATTCAGAACTAAAGCAACGCATCCTGGCCGATCTGTCCAGCTTTGAAGGCAATGCCCAGGCCATTCGTTTGATTCACTCATTACTGGGCCTGAACCTGACCTATATGCAGGCCGCCTGTGTATTGAAATATACCCGCCCGGCCTTTGAAGCGAAACCGGGTAAAGACCAAGCCATGAGCTATCTGCGTAAAAAGCCGGGCTACTACCTGTCGGAGCAAGGTTTTGTGCAGGCGCTGCAAAACCAGTTGGCATTGGCACCCTATTGCCGCTACCCGCTGGCCTATTTGATGGAAGCGGCCGATGATATTTCTTATTGCCTGGCAGATATCGAAGACGGAGTGGAAAAAGGTCTGCTTAGCTATTCCCGTCTGACCGAGCTACTGATCGACGAATTTAATGGCGATCATGGTCTGGCCGACGTGGCCTTTCTACCCGGCCGTGACCCCAGAAGTTTTCGCCAGGTTATGAACTATGTGCTGAAACGCGCCGATGATGAGCCCCTGAACAAAGCCCATCAGTATTTTATGTGGCTGCGGGTCAGTTTGATTCACCCGCTGGTGCAGCACGGTGCCGATGCCTTTCTAGACAATATCGAGTCTATTTACGCCGGTGATTTTAACCGCGCCTTGCTGGAAGATGATTCACTGAACCATCGCTTGATCGAAACCTTTAAGAAAGTCGCCATTAAGCATATCTTCAGCGTCCCTGAGGTGGAAACCCTGGAATTACAGGGCTATCGCATTATCAGCGAATTACTTAATCAGTATCGCCCCTTACTGGCCTTGTGCAGCGAAGACTTCCAGCAGGTGATCAGCGGCGGTCACCGTGACCTGCTGATTGAGTCCCGTCTGGCCAAACGTTTGGCCAATAAGCATATCAGTGCCTACCAACTGGCGCTTAAAGACCTGCCAGACAATGCCGATTTAACCTTATGGGAAGGTTATTATCGTTGCCGCCTGATCCAGGATATGGTCAGCGGTATGACCGACCAGTACGCCCTGGATGAATACCGGGAGCTACTGGCCCTGAGTGCTTAAACTGGAGTGAGGAAGAAACCCTCTCGCTGAGCAGCCTCGAGCAAGCAGTTAACCCGGTTTTCTCAGGGTGGCAGGGCTTTTAAAAAATCGCTTAAAGCCTAACGAATACACCAGGGTTACAACAATATAATGAAATAACGCAATAGGATGGAGTTCGGTCATACATTTCAGCCCTTATGAGTATATTTTATCGGCCAGGACGCAATGACAAAGCTAACCAGATAAACCAGACAATTTGGCTTAATCCAAACAGTTCTTTTATTTCCGGGATACTTTGAATTAATGTCAGAACGCCAAAGGTACCCACCACCACTCCCAGCATATGCAAACCTTTTGACATTATCTTATGCACTAATCCGCAAATGCTGGCCAGCAAAACCCATAACCCTCCAACGAGTTCAATGCCGCCGCCCTGACCATTTACAATAGTGTTATAGGTATAAAAAAGGGTCTCAGCCTGAAGTGGGGATTTATTAAAAAGGCTGACCATGGTATTCATTGCCACCAGGGCAATCATACCGGATGCCATCATTAACACGACCCAGACAATACCGAATAAGCTGGCAGTATTTAACAAGCCTGAATTAGCTAATTGCATTTTATTATGCAATGCCTGCACAGAGATAAGTAATAGCCCTCCAAAAACCAGATACCCCACCAAGTAGGCAAGACTGATCAGTAATTGTTGCTCTGCAATATACTGAATTTTATCCGCTATGCTTTCCGATGCAGGAAAAGACAGCAGCGCCCCAAACACAATGAACATAAAAATATAACACAGCGCCATCCCCATGGACGCAACGGCTCCTGTGCACTGTAGTGCGCGGTTAACTGAATTTTCTGTGTTGATAGTCATAAAACATTTTCTCCAGGTGGATTTAATAACGGTTTATTTCGACACAGAGTACCGGGCATGGCAGCAGAGTTCGTCTGCGCAACGTGGCGAGGACATAAAAGGGCCTGTCACCCTTAGTTGCCCAATACCATAAAGTGCATATATTTGCGCATGGGCTTATGCAGATAAAGGTCATGCCTATTGCTGTGGTATGCACACAGAGAGGCCAGGCACAGTATTGAAGGGCAGATGCGGGAACGGCCTCTTATTGCTGTCCTGGACAAGTGGTATGGACATATCAAGGTGGACTGTCATGTTAAAGTCCGGCCGATTGCATCTATTGGTGCAGTTGAATATGTTAAGGTAGCCCCAGGCTTTATGCAGAAGTAATTTTATGCTCGAATTATTTTTATCTTCTATGGCTTTAGCGATTGCCGCATTTTGCCTCTGTTTATTGTTGCCACAGCATAAAAATCACGCAAGCCGGCCATTGTCATTGATCCTTTTGTGTTTGATTTTTCTGGCCAGCGGCCCTGTGGTTTTCTCTGCACTTGCTGAGCTTAGACAACTTTATATTGCGGTGTTACCCATAGCCTTCTACGCCTTATTACCCAGTTTATGGTTATACCACGAAGCGTTAATAGCACAGGCGCCCTGGCAATGGACCAGCAAAGCCAATAAACATTTTCTAACCCTGCCTCTGGTAATCATCATCTCGCTGGTTATTTTTTTGTTACCCGAGCAAGACTTTAACAATATGTTCTTTTCGGATATTCCGGTTAATACCTCAATGGCAACGTTTTCCGCACTGAGTTTTTTTTCTTTGCTGCTTGTATGGTGCGTGCTTAGCCTGATTTATGTCATCGCTATATTTAAAAGAACACTGAATTATCATTCCCGTATTAAGCAAATGTATTCAAATGAACAAGGCAAGACCTTACGCTGGGTAAAAGGAATATCTTTGCTGTTGGTTTTTACCTGGGTATATGCGTTAGCCGTGCTGGCCTTAGAGAATCGTTACCAACAATATGGTGTTTCCGATACCGGGGTCTTCCTGCTGCTCCTTATTTTAGTCTGGCTGCTTGCAACCAAAGGGCTTCGTCAGAAACCCGGCTTTGCCGAGGTTTTTCAAATTGAGTCGGACAATGCCGCAAAGGCCAGCACAGAAGAAAGTAAGGCCAAGTACCAGCGCTCTGCGCTCAATGCTGATGATTTCGAACGCATTGCAGCTAAACTGACACAGGCCATCTGCCAGGATGCTGTGCATCTGGATGCCGACCTGAATCTGCTTAAGCTGGCCAAACACATCGCTGTGCCTTCGCAATATATATCCCAGACTCTGAACCAGCATCTGGATATCAGTTTTTTTGATTTTATCAATCAGGCCCGTATTGAAGACGCGAAACCGCAACTCATTGACAGCAACAAGAGCGTGCTGGATATTGCCCTGGCGGTTGGCTTTAACGCCCGCTCATCCTTCTATAAGGCCTTTAATCAATCCACAGGTATGACGCCCGGTGAATACAAAAAGCGCTATAAAGTCAGGTCTGGGTGATCTGACCTGAAGGGGCTGATATTACAAACAGCGCAAGCCTGCACTCAAAGGCCAAACCTATAGTCGCTGAAAAGCTAAGGATAAAGGCTTAGAATCAGCAGCACTGGCAACCAAAGTACTTTGGTGGTTGTCTTTTTTTATCCCTACCAGAGGTATAGCAAATGGAAAACTGGCTTATTTGGGTCATTCTTGCGGTTGTTGTGATTGCAGCAATCTCTGTTTACAACGGCCTGATTGGCAAGAAGAATCAGGTGGAAAATGCAGAAGCGTCCATTGATGTGATGCTAAAGAAACGCTTTGACCTGATCCCCAATATGGTGGAAAGCGTGAAAGCTTATATGCAACATGAAGCGTCACTGCTGAATGAACTAACCGCTCTGCGAGCCCAGGCGCAGTCCGGTGGCCTGCAGGGTGAACAGAAAGTGGCACTGGATAAACAAATGAATGCCGCCATGTCCCGTTTTAATATTGCAGTGGAAAACTACCCGGACTTAAAAGCCAGCGACAACTTCGTGATGTTGCAACGCACCATCAATGAAGTAGAAGAACAAATCTCTGCGGCCCGCCGCGCCTTTAATGCTGCAGTTACCGACCTGAACAACGCTATAGAAATGTTTCCATCCAATCTGTTTGCCAGCCGGATGAATCTGAAGCAGCGCGCTCTGTTTGAAATCCCTGAAACGCAAAGGGAAAACGTCAATGTCGGTCAGCTATTCGGCAGATAAGTGAACAACATGGATGTCACCCCAAGCCACTCTGCCAGGCAGGCAGAACTAACAACCCTGTTTTCAGGCCAGCTTAAAAGCCAGTTACAGGCGCTGGATTCCGTCAGACAACAGGCGGTCAAGCGCCTGTTTATCGGCTGTATTGTTGTGCCCCTGCTCGGTTTGCTGAGCTTTGCCTATGCTCAGGTGAATTATATGGGCCCTGAGCTTATCTTCTGGGTTGTCGGCATCAGCGCGATGTTGATGTACTGGCTTGTAGCCAGTAAGTGGTCAGCCTACCGACAAGGCTATAAAACGCAGGTCGTGGGCAAGTTACTCAGTACCTTTAATCGCAGCTTTAAGTACTCCCCCAGCGGTGAGATCTCATCGGTTAAGTACAAAGAAAGCGGCCTGTACCGACGCGCCTATGACAGATACCAGGGTGAAGACCATGTCACAGGTAAGCTGGGCAAAACACAGCTTGAATTTTCCGAACTGCATACTCAGTACAAAACCACCACAACGGATTCCAAAGGTCGTACCCGAACCACCTGGCACACTATTTTTAAGGGCCTGTTTTTTGTCGCCGACGCCAATAAACACTTTAAGGGTAAAACCTATATTCTGCCCGACAGCACCGGCTTGTTTTCCGCCCTGGGCAAATCTTTAGGTAATCTGTTCGGCACCCGCGACGACAGGGTCGCTTTGGAAGATCCCGAGTTTGAGCGTTATTTTGAGGTTTACAGTAACGACCAGGTAGAAGCCCGCTACTTAATTTCCCCGGCCTTGATGCGACGGCTTCTGGCTTTCAGGTACGAAGCCGATGCCAGGGTGGCACTGTCTTTCGTCGGCGGTCAGTTATATATCGCGATTCCTACCCGCAAGGCCTATTTTGAACCTAAGTTGTTCAAACCTTCGGTCAATATGGACGTTATCGAAGAGATCTATCAGGATCTGGAATTTATTACCGGCATCGTGGAAGATCTGGATCTGAATACCCGTATCTGGACTAAGGAATAAAAATAACCACGGACAGAATCCTTTTACCGCAGAGACACCGAGAAGAGCTTGTAAAGTGACAACACCTGCAACCACTTTGTGTTCTCTGCGCCTCTGTGGTTATCAATATCTTGGTCGGATAAATTTCACCACAGAGGCACAGAGGGCACTGAGAAATACAGGAGATTTTTCAATGTAGGCTGTTGAAAACTCAGCGCTCTCTGCACCTCGGCGGTGCATCAGCCTTCTCACGAATAACCTCTCACAAAGACGCAGAGTGAACAGAGAAATACGCCAAGGGTAATCATCCCCTTAGACAACTCTGTGTTCTCTGTGCCTCTGTGGTTTTCATGCTTTTTAGCAGAATACCGTCATCACAGAGGGGGCGGTGAAAACATTAAGACTTGGTGCGGATTCCCCTTACAACAACCCCGTGTTCTATTTGCTAAATATCCTGTTACAACTCAAATGCGTATTGATGAAAGTTTTCAAAGCCTGCATAGCTCTGTAAGCTGAACAGGTTTTTTTAAGCCGTAGTAAAATCAACAACAGCAACAAAGGAAAGTGACAATGAAAAAGCTTTTATGCGCGGTGAGCCTGGCCCTGGGTGTCAGTGGTTTCGCTATAGCCGACAGCCTGGATAATGCCATCAACAATGCTCAGCGTACGGCAGATTATCAGGCCCGAGACCAGTACCGTCATCCAAAACAAACCCTGGAATTCTTCGGAATTAAGCCGGATATGACTGTGGTGGAAGTGTCCCCAGGCGGTGGCTGGTATACCGAGATTCTGGCGCCCTATCTTAAAGACAGTGGTACTTACTATGCAGCCGGTTTTGACCCCGAGTCCGAGGTAAAGTACTACCAAAATGCCCACAAGCGTTTCAGCGAAAAGCTGGCGGCCAATCCCGAGATGTATGGCAATGTCAAAGTCAGCATTTTCCAGCCCCCGCATAAGCTGGATATTGCCCCGGCTGGCAGCGCCGATATGGTGCTGACCTTTCGCAACGTACATAACTGGTATATGAACGGTGGCGAGGAAAACCTGCTGGCCAGCTTTAAGGCATTTGCCAAAGCCCTGAAACCAGGTGGCGTATTAGGCGTGGTTGAACATCGCTTACCGGCCGACCGTCCGGAATCAGATCAGCAGCGCAGCGGCTATATGCATCAGGCTCTGGTGGTACGTATTGCCGAGCAAGCGGGCTTTACCCTGGCGGCTGAATCAGATGTGAATGCCAATCCCAAAGACACCGCCGACCACCCCAAAGGCGTATGGACCTTACCCCCCAGTCTGCGTTTAGGTGACGAAGACAAAGCCAAATATCAGGCTATTGGGGAAAGTGACCGTATGACCCTCAAGTTTGTTAAAAAATAACTCTGGTAGCGCCGCGGTGCGGCGCTTTTTCAGTCACTAGCCCATACTGACAATGGCTTTACGAAAACGCGTCAGGGCAATAGCAAAAAACACCAGACCAATCGCCAGCAACACCAGCAACAGTGGCCAGGCCAGCGACCAGCCCGCCCCCCGGTGCAATATATCCTGTGCCAGCGATACAAAGTGAGTGGATGGCGAAAGCTGCATAATCCAGCGCAGCCAGTCAGGCATGCTTTCCTGTGGCGTAGTGCCCCCTGAAAGCAGATACATCACCACCACCACCGGGATCACCAGTAAACCAAACTGCGCCATGGTGCGGGTCAGGGTACCGAGCATAATTCCCAGCGATGTGACGGAAAACAGATACAAAGCCGTCGCCAGACTAAACAACAATACCGAGCCCTGGATGGGCACGGCCAAAAGCTGATGCACCACCAACGCCAGGGATAACAAAGTCGCCACCAGGATCACCAGGCCATTTGCCCAGACTTTAGCCAGCATAATCTCGGCCGGGGTGACCGGCATCACCAGCAGATGTTCAATAGTGCCATGTTCCCGTTCGCGGATCAGCGCCGCGCCGGTGAGGATAATGCCCAGCATAGTGACGCTGTTGATCACCTGCATAACCGAGTTAAACCAGGCCGAATCAGCATTAGGATTAAACAACTTGCGCACTTCCAAACGCACCGGCAGGCTGTCGGTATAATTCACACCGGGGGCCAGATATGCCAGGCTTTCAGCCTGAACAATCTGCTGAATATAGGTGGCGCCATTACCGGCCTGAGTCATCGCCGATGCGTCCACATTCAGTTGCACCTGCGGCTGCTTACCTTCAAGCACATCCCGTTCAAAGTCAGGCGGGAATACCAATACAAACACAAACTCCCCTTGCTCCAGCACCATATCCAGTTGCCGGGCGGAGATCTTCACCGCAGGTTGGAACTGCGGGGCCAGCAGGGCTGCGGCGATTTGCCGGGAAAGTGCGGAGTCATCTTCGTCCACCACCGCCACTGCGGCGTTGCGAACTTCAAAGTTCACGCCGGTGGCAACGGTGTACACCGCGATTGAGAAAATATAAAAGATCAGACCCAGAAGCACCGGATCGGCCTTCAGACTGAACAGCTCCTTTACCCCTAATTGCCAGACATGACGCCACTGCATCTTCAACGCTCCTGCTTGCGCAAACCCAGCCAGGCCAGCCAGGTAAACAGTCCGATAAACCCTAACAGCGCTAACAGATTGGGCCACAGTTGCATAAATGACAGGGCCTTGGTGAAGCTGCCAATGCTGATCTGCTGGAACCAGGCAGAAGGAAACGCCAGCCCCAGATAGCGACCGGCCCCTTGCAACGAAGATACTGGGGTCAGCAGGCCGGAAAAATTGACGGCCGGTAAGATGCTTAGTACCGCCGCCGCAAACAGTGCAGCCACCTGGGTGCGGGTAAAAGATGACACCACCAGCCCAAACCCAGTGGTAGCAGCCACATACAACAGCGCGCCTAAACTTAGTACCCACAGCGAACCTTGTACCGGCACCTGGAACACCAGCAACGCCATCAACATCAGCAATATATAACTGACAAAGGCAATCAGCACATAGGGTGCCTGTTTACCCAGTAAAAACTCCAGACGCCGGGTGGGGGTGGACTGAAAATTAGCAATGGAGCCGGTTTCTTTCTCTCTGACAATGCCCAGCGCCGTCATCATGGCAGGAATTAGCGCCAGCATCAGCATCACCACGCCTGGCACAATAGCAAAGCGGCTTTCAAATGCCTGATTGAAATGAAACCGGCTTTGTACTTGCACTGGCATACCCAGTCCGCCTGGTTGCGGCTGCCCGGCCTGCAAACGTTGCAACTCACCAAGCAGCACTGCGTTAAGATAACCTGTACTGGTTTCGGCTTTAAACGGCATAGCACCGTCAACCAGGGCTGCAATTTGGGGCCGCTGGCCTTGCATTAACTGCCGTCCGAACGCGGGCGGGATCTCCAGCAATAAACTCAGCTCGCCGGTACGCAGTTTATTTAAGCCATCCTCGTTATCTTTGGGTGCCGGCTGGCGGGCAAAGTAGCTGGAGCCGTCCAGCCCTTCCAGCATCACCCGGCTTTCCCTGGACTGATCATAATCCACTACCGCGAAACGTAAGTTATCCACATCAAAAGAAATGCCGTAACCGAAAGTCAGCATCAGCAATAGCGGGCCCAGTAGAGCAAACAACAGTCGAATCGGGTCGCGACGGATTTCCAGGCTCTCACGCCAGGCATATGCCCACCAGCGTTGCAACGCACGATATCGTGGCGACGGCCGTTCAGGCTCCACCACCACGTTGTCTGGGCTTGTGTCATGCAAGCTGTGTTTTGCTTGCGTATTGGCCGCGTCCTGCAGGTAGGCAATAAAGGCCTGCTCCAGGTTGTTTGCCCGCCGGTTTGCCGTGAGTTCAGCCGGACTGCCCACCGCCAGCACCTTGCCTGCATGCATCAGGGAAATACGATCGCAGCGCAATGCTTCATTCATAAAGTGGGTGGAAACAAAGATGGTAACGCCCTGCTCTCGGGACAACCTCAGCAGTTGGCGCCAGAACTGATCACGGGCAATGGGATCTACCCCGGATGTGGGTTCATCTAGGATCAACACCTGCGGCTCGTGTAATACGGCAACCGCCAGTTGCAGTCGCTGGCGCATCCCCAGCGGCAAGCTTTGTGGCAAGCTGTGTTTTACCTGCACCAGCTCAAAATCCACCAGCAATTGTTCAATACGCTGCCTGGCGAAGTGGTCCTTCAGGCCATATAAGCGGGCATGTAATTCCAGGTTATGCAACACCGATAGCTCGGCATACAGCGAAAAACTTTGCGACATATAGCCGACCTGTTTGCGGGTTTGCATATCTGCGGCATCTGGCAGGCGGCCAAACAGTCTCGCTTCGCCACTTGAGAATGGTAACAGGCCGGTCAACATTTTCATGGTCGTGGTCTTACCGCAACCATTGGAGCCGAGAAAACCAAATATCTCGCCCCGCTCTATACGAAACGACACGCTGTCCACCGCCACAAAATCACCAAAGCGCCGAGTCAGATCCTTAGCTTCAATCGCAGGTGGCCCTTCATAGTGGCCAGGCGGTGTAACCTGAACCGCCTGGTGATTGAGCCGCTTACTGTCCGGCAACAGAGTGATAAAAGCCTGCTCCAGTTCCTGGCTATGGGTTTGCTCCAGCAAGCTTGCCGGGCTACCGGTGGCAATCACCTTGCCGTCATCCATGGCCATCAGCCAGTCAAAACCCTGTGCCTCTTCCATATAAGCGGTAGCCACCAGCACACTCATAGCAGGTCGGCTAGCGCGAATTTCATCGATCAGTTGCCAGAACTGACGACGTGAAAGCGGGTCAACCCCCGTGGTAGGTTCATCCAGTACCAACAAATCCGGGTCATGAATAAGGGCACAGCACAAACCCAGCTTCTGTTTCATGCCACCGGACAATTTACCGGCAGGACGGTCTAAAAAGGGCGCCAGGCCTGTCGCTTGCGTCAGGCGGGCGATACGTTGCTGACAGGCGGGGCGGCTTAAGCCAAATAGTTGGGCAAAAAAAGCCAGGTTTTCCGCAACGCTTAAGGTCGGGTAGAGATTTTTGCCCAGTCCCTGCGGCATATAGGCAATACGGGGTAATAACTGCCTGCGGGCCCGCACATCGGCCATATTTTCGCCCAGTACCAGCAGCTTTCCCTGCTGCAAGCGCTTAACACCGCAAATCAGCGCCAGCAAGGTGGATTTACCTACCCCATCCGGGCCGATTATGCCCACCATACAGCCGGCCGGAATCGACAAACTGACAGGTGCCAGCGCGGTTAGCTCACCATAGAGGTGGCCGACGTTGTGCAGGCGTACTACGTCGGTCAACTGTTGCAGCGCATTCATGGCAAGCTGATGGTCAGGCTGGCCGGCCACGGCGTATCTGCGCTGTCACGCACATAAGCCATGCCCCTTACACCGGTCTTCACTTTTTCCTGATATTTGTCCAGCAGGGCTGGATCAATGGCCAGCTTAACCCGGAACATCAGGCTGTCACGGGCATCCCGGGTCTCGACTGATTTGGGGGTGAATTGTGCATCGGCAGCAATAAAGCTGACTTTGGCCGGCACCACGTAGTTAGGAATAGGATCCAAAATCAGACGCGCCTCTTCGTTCATCCCTAGCTTACCTACCACATCGGCTGGCAAAAACACCGTCATATACACATCGGATAAATCCAGCAGGGTCACCAACCTGCCACCAGCCGCCAGCACTTCACCGGCCTGCGCCAGTTTGTATTGCACCCGACCATTGCCCGGCGCACGGATTTGTGTGTCATCCAGCAGGCTTTGCAATTCCTGCTGCGCTGCTTTGGCTTCACTGACACTGGCCAGCAGACGTTCAGTACTGGCATTGGCCAGTTTCAACGCAGCAGAGGCAGAATCAAACTGGGCTTTGGCTTGATCAAGCTTATCCTGCGACAGCAGTTTTTGGGCTACCAACGCCTGAATGCGTTTGAGCTCTGATTGCGCCAGGGTCAGTTGACTTTGGCGTTGTTCTGCCCCGGCTTTGGCTTCCTCTACCGCCAGCATTGCCTGCTCGACCTTGGATTGTAATTCCGCCTGTTTGGCCAATAGCTGCTGGTTGTCCAGGCGGGCCAGCAAGTCACCGCGATGCACCATCTGGCCTTCCTGCACCAGCACTTCTTCCACCCGGCCCGCCACTTTGGTGGCCACCTCAATTTGCGTGGCTTCCAACCTGCCATTGGTAGAGATAATACCCTGCGGCAACTGCGGCTGACTCCACCACCATATCCCGCCTGCTACCGCGGCGACTACCGCCACCAGCCCAAATATACGCGCTGTCGTTGCCATCTCATTCACTCCTTGATTTTTCTGGTTCACCCAATCAGGCCCAGGATAACAATATCATCCTGACGGCTTATTGATATCGAACAAGCTTATGGTTCGGATTCCTTCTGTACAGCAACATGGTATTGCAAAACATGACGCTGGTACATTTTCAACCTAGTAACACCTGAACACCACGAAAATACGTTCACCGCAGAGACGCGGAAAATAGCGTGCAGAGTGACATTATCTGCAACCACTCTGTGTTCTCTGTGCCTCTGTGGTTATCAATATTTCAGTTGGATAAATATCACCACAGAGGCACAGAGGGCACGGAGGGCACGGAGAAAGACAGAAATTTTTTTGATGTATATCCTGCGCTCTCTGCTTCTTGGCGGTGCATAAGCAAATCCGCTACCGAGGGACGCTGATAAGCTCGGTGCCCATCTGCAGAAAATGCTGCTGCATTATCGCCAGGCGCCCGCTCAGCACCCAGTCGGTCCAGGGCTGCCAGCCGTTGGTTAACTGTCTGCGTAAAAAGGCACAAGCCTTACCCTGCTTTTTAAAAACCCCTGGGCTGCTGCGCATGATCAGTTGTTCACAGCGATTGGCAGGCAACAACATATGCGTCACCATAGGCAGGCTGATGGCAATTTCCAGCCCCTTGGGATCAAGGTCACTAAACATAATCACCTGCGTGTGTGATGGTAACTGGGTTAGCAACTTCTTCAAGCCGCTGTTCAGACGGTTATGGCCACGGTAAACCAACAAAGAGTCGGCAATATCGTCCGCTACGCAGGCGCGCTGCCAGTGATCAAATACATCCAGATTTTCCACCACCAGTATCTGCTTGGGTGGAGTTTGCAATAGCAGCTCAACAGGTAGACGCAGCGAACTTTGCGGGGGAAGCTGAAGATCGAGGCCGCAGGTATGCATAAGACCATCACGCTGACGAACCAGCACAAAATCATCATCGGGACGAATATCGGCCAGTTTTTCCTGGTTCAGCCTGGCTGTAACGGCCAGGCGTTCAAGACCTGTTTCCAGTCCCTGCAACCAGTCAAAACGCGGGTAATCCTTTTGCAGCTCGTCCCGTAGTCGGCGTTTTTGCTCAGAGCTGAAGCTGCATATCTGGCCTTGCTGTCGGAACAGATCGCCATAATTGTCCACCAGCCATTGTGTCAGCGCTGAGCCAAAGCGTTTTTGCAGGCATTCCTGATCCTGCAAAAAACGGCTGAGGGTATTGATGTCGCGGCGATTAAGTTCCATAACTATGCCAACTTAAGCTAGCGCAGCCCCAGTTCCACATCGCGCACAATTTTATTGCCGGTAAATATTGGATGGTCCTCGATTTCCGGTTCCAGGGCGAAATATTGGCGATCTTCTTCGGCCAGGCCCTGGTAGCCGCCAATTACCTGGTAAATCCATACTTCTGGATCAAATTCCAGTGCCTGGCTGGTCAGATATTGTAAGGCTGTTAAACGCTTGCCCGTATCAATCACTTCGCAGAAATAGGCTTCCACCGCCTGATGAATGGCCTTATCGTCCAGCTCCACCTGGCCCTGACTTTCCACATCTATAGCCTGAGCATTACGCTCCTCATCATGGGGTTTTTCGGTGCGATGCAGGGCCTTAATGCGCCCAACCAGCAGTAGCAGATCCTGCTCATGGTCAACCCGGTTTACATCCACCGCCGCAGGTTGCAGTAATGGCTTGGCCAGATTAAACAACGCCGGTACCTGGCTGTGATTGGCATAATTAGCCGGTACAAAATCGGGCTGCTGCTCCATATGTAGCAAAAAGCCCTTAAGCAGGCGGGTGCGGCCGCGAAACTCGCGGAAGCGCCCAAGCAGTTCCAACAGACGCGACTGCGCCATACTCAGTTCCTGAGTGCAACGCGAGAAGCTTTGCTGCAGGGCGACCACCAGCAGATGGCGAAGCTCACGCAGGCCGCCAGCCACTTCGGACAGCTCATCAAAGCGGAACATTTCCAGTTGGCTAAGCAGCTCAGACACCTGACTTTGCGCAAGCTCGTTTTCACGAATTTTGGCATCAATAGAGGCCACATAACCGAATTCATTATTAATACGGCTAAACAAAGTACGCACGCTGTTTGCTAATGACTCAGCCAGGGCATAAACATGTTCAGCCAGATCATTTAAATGCGCCTGGGCTTCGGCATAACGATGATTATGCAGCGCTTCTTTATAATGCTGGGCCAGGGTTTTGAGACTGGCCAGTGCCGAGCCGATATTGGTGTCGATCTGCCGGTTGCGCTCATCATGTAAACTGCCTTCCAGTAAATTACGGATGGCCTTTTTCAGGCGCAGCGGCGCACCAGGTTCAGGCCGCCATAACACACCGAGTTTCTTAAGGTTATCGATAACACCGGGACTTGCCTCACTTTCATGCAGGGTACCGCTTAAGTACACCTGCATAATCAAATCGGCATTGCGCGACAGGGCATTAAGCAGTTTAACCCCGGCCTGATGCAAATTCTGATTCACAGCAGGCTCCCTTGCTGAATGGCAGATTCGGCCTGCTCCGCCAGCGACAGCGCTTCGGTCTCATCAATAAAGCGCAGCACTTCATACAGGTAATCTATTTTGCCGGTGGCAATATAAATCAGTTTATCCGGGTTGGGTTTCATCAGGTAGCCCAGCTCAGTTAAGCGTTTAAATACCAGATTTAACTGCCCGACCACCTCAACACTGTTGGAGTTAAACAAACGATAACGGGCAATCTTGGCTAACTGCTCTTTGTAAGCCGGGGTGTCCTCGATGGTGCTTTGCAATTCATTTGAACGAATGGTGCTGCCCTGAGTTACTGGCACATCCGAGCCACTGCTTTGTTGCACCAGCAGTAACCATTCCACCAGGGGCAACAAGCCCGCAGCTATTTCCTGAAACTGCGATGACAATACCTTACGCTCACTGTCTCCCAAGGTGCGATAGGCGGCAAAAAATACCTGACCGTCGGCTGCGCTCGACAAACTGCGGTTTAAGGTGGCCAGGTATTGGTCCACCGCTTCAAAGTTGGCACTTTGTTTTAAATAGCGCCAGCCGTCTTCGTCACTGATTTCACAAATAAAATCGCCAGACAGCAGACGCTCAAGAATACGACCTTGTTCACTGATCATGCGCTTTTCTCCTGTTGCTGGGCACGTTGACGCAAGCGCTCACTAATCGCACTGACTTTGGGCTGCACCACTTGCAGTTTGCGGCTGGCTTTATCAATAAGGTAGCGATTGTCAAACAGCGTCAATACCTCTGACTCGGGGTTGGGGAAGGCGCCCACCACGGAAATATTGTTGTTCTGACAGGCATCAAAGATTTTCTTCACATTGCTTTGGTGCAAGGTACCGAGCTCATCAATAGGCCAGTGAATAACTGCATTGGCTTTACCGCGTAACAAACGGGTAAAGGCCAGCAGGAACTTACACAAAATCAGGTAGGCCATACCGTGGCTGGAGGATTCATTTAATTGCCGGTCAGTGCGGATCACCAGATCGCTCTTACCTTCACGTAACTGCAATTCAATATCCAGTAACTTACCAATGCCACCAGATAAGGCCGCGCGACCAAGAATATCCATTACCCTACGCATACTCATGGCATAGTCATCGGGTGGCAAATCGGCCGCACCGTCTTCCAACCATTCCTGATATAAGCGATTAAACTGAGTGAGTTCTGGCCAGAATTCTAATTCACTGATACGTGAACGAATACGCACGGCAGAGTCAGATACGCCATCCAGGAATAACTCTTCTTCAACCTCCTGACTAATCCGTCGACTTTGCGTGACAATGCGTTTATCAATATCTTCCAGGACTTTGTAGTATTGGCTAAGGTCGGCACCAAAGGTACGCCCCAGGTCGCGAAGCCCCTGTAGCTTCTGCGGAATCAATACATTGAGTAACTGATCCAAATGGCTGACCAGGCGGCGGTGATCCACTGTGCGTACCCCCTGGGCATTGATTACCGCACATTCTTCCCTGGAACGCTCCCAGGTTTCCGCCAGTCCGGTACCTGCCTGGCTGGCAATTAGAGAATCAAAATGCTCAACATAGGCTTTAATATCGCTAAGCAGTTTGTCGCGACTTTGCAGTAACTGCTGACCTTCACCCAAGCGCTGCACAATACTGCCTTTATCCACCGCCGACTCAGCTTTAGGTAAGCTCAGTTTATTCAGCTGGGAATAAATATTCTTTACGTCAAGTTCCTGTTCCCTGGCGGTTTTCAGCAATTGTTCGACCTGGGTCTGCAATTCCTTCAGTTGGCTGCGCTGTTCTTTATAGGCCCCCTCCTGCTTGGCAAGCTCCCTTTCCGATTCAGCCTGCACCTTGCGGGCACGGGCCAGGCCCTGCTGCCAGGTGACCTTGTGTTGCAAATACACCGTGGCGTGCCAGTGCTCGTAATCTTTAACCAGCCCGCGGCTCTTTTCTGTTTTAAGAATATCTGTTTTTAATGTCTCGATTTGCTTACGCAGCTCAGCAATTTCGTCAACATCGACTCCGCGTTTGGCTAACTCGTTTTGCAGCCACAACTGCGCTTGTTTCTTGTCGTTAGTGGCCTGCTGGCGGCTATGCTGGATATGCTGTTCCACCTGCGCAATCTGGCTACGCAAGTCGTCGGTTACCTGCTGCCAATGGAATTGCAGTTCGGTCTCTGCGTCACGCAGTTGATCACGAATTTCGTCCAGCGCTTGCTGCTGCTGGCTTTGCACCTGCTGCTGACGCTTTTCATTGTCCTTCAGTCGGTCTTTATTCTGTTGCTTGCGTTCGGCCAGGGCCGCTCGATATTCCTGCAATAACTGGTCTTTATCTTGTTGCAGACGCTTGCGGTTCGCTTCCAGGGTGCGCTGTTCACTGTCGGCCTGAGCCTGCTTCAGTTCCTGGTTACGCACGACCTCTGAGGCCTGTGCCAGTTTCTGCTCCGCCAGATTCTGTTGTTCAACAGCTTCGGCCAGCAGACGCTGTGCACTGTCCAGTTGTGACTGTAACTGCTGTTCACTGTGAGCATAATCAGGCGTATCCAGCAGTGAAACATCCAGTTTCAGACCAAACAGGCTGTCATGCACTTCACCCAGCTCGGGCTTCAGGTCCTTACGGGTCAGCAGTTCAGCATTAATCACTTTACCTAAGGATTTGGGCCAGTCCGGCATTTCACGGCGCACAAACTCCAGCAAGCTGCCCTGGCCGGGGTACAGCAGCGCTTCGATTTTATCCACCTGCTGCTGGGCTTTGGCAAACTGCTTACGGGCCTGCTCCAGCTCGACGCTTGCCTGGTGACGGGACTTCTGACTGTTACTGAGTTCCTGAGCCAAGCGGCGCTGCTTATCGCGCCCGGCATCTTCCAGATCGGCTGCCTCCTGAATACTTTCTTCCAGCAGCGCAACCTGACTTTGCTCAAACTCATTGAAGCCTGCATTGCGCAAGGCGGCTGACAGCTCAGCATGCTGAACCTTTAGTTCCTGCAAACGCTGCTGGTAGTCTTGCTGAGCTTCGCTTAATTGTTGTTGATAATCCTGGCGCAATTCGGCCAGTTTGCGCTGCTCATCGGTGCGGGCGTCGGCCAGTTTTTCCTTTAGCTCCTGCTGCTTCTCGCCGTAAAGTTCCTGCTCCTGGCTGAGTTTCTCGCTGATGGCAGCCAGTTGCTTGTTGTAACTGGACTCAACATCCTGGTGTTGATCGGTCAGCAGGCTGTAACGATTTTGCGCACCATCCAGTTGACTTTGCCACTGACCCAACTGATTCAGGTTTTTCTGCAGGGTCTCAATGTCTTTGTCCTGCCAGTCCTGGTATTCCTTCTCGACCCGCTCCAGATCACTTTCATACGTGCGTACTTCAGCTTTAGCCTCAGACAGTTGCTGGTTAAGGTGGTCACGCTGAATGGCCCAGTCGCTTTCCTGTTTACGCAAGCTCAGCACCGTCTCTTCCAGCTTACCTTCGTGCTGCACTAAGCTGGCGGCCAGTTGGCTTAAATCAATGGAAAATTGCTGACGCAGTTGTGCCAGGCGAATTTCGCTCTGGCTCAACTCGTGGTTAGCCTGCTCCAGGCGGCTGAACTGAGGACGGATGGCATCAAATTCTTTGATCAGATGACATTCACGGATCCAGTCTTCTACCTTATTGCGACTCAACCCGGAACTGGGTGGTTGCACCCCGTCTTCTTCCAGAATCGCGGCAATCATGGCCTTGATGGTCTCCATCTTGCCTTCACGGGAATGCACAGCCTTGGCCAGTTTCTCTATATGGCGCAGGCTATGCTGAGTTTCACACAGGGCAAAAATGCGTGCATAGCCCAACAGTTCCCTACCATTGCTGGAGGCGTTCATCACTCCCCTGTCATTTTGCAGAACAGCGCGAAAATCCTTAGTGTTGAGCTGCTTACTGACGGTATAGCCATTGCGGGCCAGGGTTCTGGCCTGCTCTACCGCCGGCAGACTGGTATGTTTGCCGTTTTTGTTCTGGTACAGGTAGTCGTCCAGATCAAAGCCTTTGGCGATAAAGCGGTAGTTCACACCGTTGCCGGTGGAGGTCAATACCAATTGGCAAAGCTCTTCTTCACCGGTGCGATACTCATAGATAATAAAACTGGATTCACGGGGCAGATACCAACGCTCGAAACTGTCACGAGTAGCGGGTACCACGCGGCTGGGATATTCGCCGTAAAAAACCGGGATAAGGCGTTGCAGAGTGGTTTTTCCCGATGCATTGGTGCCACATATATTGGTGTGGCCGTCGAGTTTAAGTTCCACCACCCCTGGCAGGTGGGTATCAATCAGAATCAGGCGAACTAGTCCAGGCATAAGGTTCCTTATTCGGGGATGGCAACATCCATCCAACTACAAGCGCCAAAGTGCGAACTCTCTGGGCCGCAAAGCAAAGGACTATTCTATACCAAGGCGGCAATTCAATTCACTATCCAAGGCAAGCTTGATAGATAGGCAATATGGTTGATACTCAAGGCTGACACATTGATGTATTGCAAGGGAAAAAGCTAAAGAGAAATGAATATGCATTTAAACCTGTTGTCAGCTCCTGCCTTTTTTACTGCGTCTATCGCCATGAATCTGATGGTTGCAATCATGGTGCTGGCATCCGGCCTGTATCAAAGACAAAACCAGGCTTATCTGTCTTTCTTCTTTCTGTGTCTGGTTGTCTCTCTCTATCAATGGTCAACCATTCATTACCACGAAGCACAACCTGTTGAATCCGCAGTCTATTGGTTAAAACTGCAAACCGCCTGTTATATAGCGGTAATGCCCACCGCATTCTATTGTTTTGCCGTCTGGACAAAACAGCATGGTATTAATGTTTGGCTCAAACTGTTGCTTATCTGGTCACTGATCTTGGCCATACTTAACTTTATGCAGCCATATGGCCTCAAATTCAGTCAGATTAACGCAGTAATCACCTGGCAAAGTGCAGCAGGGCAGCAGTTGCAAAACTTTGTCGGCCCCTTGCATTGGTCCGGGATCCTCTTACACCTGACGGGTCTGGTGATGATTATCTGGTTACTGTGGCGCTGCTGGGAGTTAAAGAAGCAGGGCAAGAGCGTAATGGCGATATCTATTCTGATATTTGTGCTTCTGCTGTTTGCCAGTTGGATGGTGGCGGCGGCCATTCAGACCGGTCGCATCAACTCAGTACAATTGGTTGGTTTTACCTTTAATTATTTTATGTTGCTGGTGTGCATCAATGTGGCATCACAGCTGCACCGACAACGCAATCAACTACAACAAGCGCTGACAACCAGCAAACGTGTCGCCGGCGCCTTGCGTGGTTTGGTAAAGAGCATGGAAGCACAACAAGGCTGCAGCTTCTATGACAGCCAGGTCATGCAATTGCAAAAGCTCTACCAGGCAGATTTATGCTTTGTCGGTCTGTATAAAACCGACAGTACCGATGATGCGGTAGTACAGGCGTTGTCAATGTACAAAGACGGGGAAAAATCGGAAGGGTATATTTACCCGCTTAAAAACACCCCCTGCCAATCCATTAAGGACAAACGTATTTGCGCGCACTACCGGGATGTACAAAAACAGTTTCCCCATGACGCCATGTTAGTAGAGCAAAATTTCCAATCCTATATCGGCGCACCAATATTGGATACAGATGGCCAGCCGTTAGGTTTAATCGCTTTACTGTTCAGACGAGAGCTGGAAGCGATCCCGGAATATGAACAAACCCTGATGATTTTTGCCCAGCGTACGGCGGCAGAGTTACGCCGCGAACGAGCAGAACTGAGCCTGAAACAAGCGGCCTTTACTGATGGTTTGACCGGGCTGGCCAATCGCAAAACATTGTGGGAGTGGTTAACCTGCCAGCCAAAGGAAGTCTGGCGAGGTTACCCAACCTTACAAGTATTGATTGTTGATATTGACGGTTTTCGAGAGATCAACAAACTACATGGCCAGGCCGTTGGTGACAAAGTGCTACAAGCTATCAGCAAACAGCTTAAGGCCTACGTGAAACAAGGGGATTTGCTTGCCCGTTATACCAGTAACAGCTTTGTGGTGATTAAAGAGGGTATCGAAAGCCCCGATGATCCGATGCTGAAGTTGCATGGTGAAATGCTTGCCAGTCTGGTCCGCACGCCCATACGTCTGGCCAACCGACAACTTAAACTGAGTGCCAGTATCGGCTCTGTACTGGCATGCCAGGCCAGAAATATTGAAGAGCTGCTGCGTTATGCAGAATCGGCCAAACAGCAGGCCAAGCAACAGGGGCCTGGCAGTATACGGCGTTTTGATCCGGCTCTGCAGACATTGCTGGATAGCCGTCAGTCGTTAGAAAAGGAATTGGCTGACTCCATAAAAGAAGGCCAGTTTTTTCTGCTTTTTCAGCCTCAGACCAGTGCTGATGGTCAACTGCTTGGTGCAGAAACGCTGATCCGCTGGGCTCATCCAGTCAAAGGCATGATCCGACCTGACCTGTTTATCAGCGTAGCAGAAGAGACCGGCTTAATTCGTCAACTAGGTCAGTGGTTGTTTGAAGCGGTATTCAGGCAAATTCAGATTTGGCGGCGACAGAAGGTAAATTATCCCCATCACTTAGCCATCAACGTGTCCCCTTTGCAGTTTGTTGATCCTTCCTTTGTTGAGAACCTGAAAAAGCAGGTGCTGTATTACGATATAGAACCCTCAGAGATCGTATTGGAACTGGTTGAGACAGGGTTACTGGATAACAAACATGAGACATTGGACAAGCTACATAAACTGCGGGCAATGGGCTTTAAACTGGCCCTGGATGACTTTGGTACCGGTTATTCGTCCTTGTCTTATTTGAAGGATCTGCCGCTGGATATTCTCAAGATAGACAAATCCTTCGTCGATGACTTACAAACACCCAGCACACTCAAGCTGGTGCATGCCATAGTTGACATCAGTCACAACCTTAATCTGGACGTAGTTTGTGAAGGTGTTGAGCACCAGTGGCAGGTTAACACGCTCAAAGAAATGGGTTGCCGCCGGTTTCAGGGCTATTATTTTGCCCGTCCGCTGCAGGCTGACACTCTGGTCGACTGGCAGTTTACGCCAGCAGAGCAGACTCAGAACCAGCGCGCATAGGACAGGTTAAGAAAGTCCATGCCGGGATTATGATCGTTCAACCCACCATTGGAATAGTGCATATAGCGCAATGCAACAGATTGTTGAGAGTCGGTTTGCAGTACCAGCCCCAATCTGTCCTCAAACTGATAATGGGAGCCGATATCTTTGCCAGCAAAACGTGTGTCATCCACAAGGGATACACCAATACCAAATTCCCACTTCAGCGGATAACCATAAAGGGTCGCAAACTGCTGGCTGATAACGGGCGACAAAGCCAGCGCCAAATTAGTCTCATGACGGTTTTGCGCACCGTATTCCCAAAAGTTCAGGCTGAATTCGAAATACACTTCCACATCGCCTAACCACTGCACTTTGCTTAAGTGCCCCTGGTAGGGCCGATATGCCAAGCGCAGGCCAGTTAAATCGCCCTCTCCCAAAAGCAGGTCCAGTGCTGCGCCTTGCCTTGCCTGAGTGGCGGATGACAAGGTTAACGTCAAGCAAAAAAATAAAAACACCAAATACTTCATAGCAAATAGCATCACTAAAATGAATGTTTACTGGATAATGGTGACGACCTTTAAATATTCAATAATCAAATGAATAAATATTTTTATCATCACCACTAGTGATGCGAGTGAGAGTAACCGTCAATGAAAGAGATGAATATGGGATTTTTTTGGCAAAATCATTCTATTTAATTGAATGACCCGGCCTTACCTTAATGTGATGGGCAGTGGACAAGCGTAACAAGCAAGAGAATAGATTAACTACCATCAGCCAATAGCTGACGGTAGCTGATGGCATAGCGAAGGGGTGCAGACAGGTGACAAGGGTGCGCTGCTTTACGCGTTAGTTATCAACCCAACGGGACTTGATCTGCAGGATTTCGTCCAGTTCCTGCTCAAGCAAGGGCACCAGCGCGGGATCGAAATGCTTGCCTTGCTGCTCACGAATATACTCAAGCGCCTCTTCAACCGGCCAGGCTTCCTTATAGGGCCTTTTGCTGGTCAGTGCGTCAAACACATCAGCCAGTGCCACAATTCTGGCTTCAATGGGAATAGCATCACCTTGTAATCCGTGAGGGTAACCACTACCATCCCACTTTTCATGATGGTACAGCGCGACAATACGTGCCAGCTTTAACAGGCTTGAATCACAATCACCAAGGATTTCCGCACCGATTTGCGGATGGTTCTGCATCTCTGCGTATTCTTCTTTGGTCAGCTTGCCCGGTTTAAGCAGGATTCTGTCGGGAATGCCAATTTTGCCAATATCATGCATCGGCGCCGCATGTAACAGCTCGTCAGCATGAGGTTGGCTAAAGCCGTACGCCAGGGCAATGGTTTTAGCATAGTGACTCATGCGCAATACATGGGTACCTGTTTCATTGTCTTTATATTCAGCGGCACGCCCCAAGCGCTGAATCACCTGCAAACGACTTCGCTTTACTTCATCAGCTTGTACCAAAGATAAATGGGTTTTGACCCTGGCCCTGACCACCGCGGGGGTCACAGGTTTGGTAATGTAATCCACCGCGCCCAGTTCAAACCCTCTGGTTTCATCCACTTCCTCTTTCAGAGCGGTGACAAAAATCACCGGAATGCGTTTCAGGCTGTGGTCAGATTTAAGCTGCTGGCATACCTCAAAGCCGGTCATACCTGGCATCATCACATCCAGTAAAATAAGGTCCGGAAACTCTCGCCTGGCGATGGTCAGGGCTTCTTCACCGGATTTGGCAAAAATCAACCGATATTGTTCCTGCAATACCAACTTAAGCACTTTGAGGTTGGCTGGTTCATCATCCACCAGCAAAACACTGGCTTTATCTGTCGCATTCATTTGGACTCCTTGCTTAAGGTTGCCATTAGCTGCTCCAGCAAGTTGTTGGCGACAGCAAAATCAAAATCATTGAAGGCATCAACAATGGCATCAAGATCCTGATCCGCCATATTGGCACAATACCCGGATAACAGCTCCAGCGCCTCATCATCCAGCTCATTGGCTTGGGCAGCTGTTTGCAGCCGCACTAACAGTGCCATACAGGCATGGCTATCCGCTTTGGCAACAGACGCTGACTGATCCTCTGGGTTGGATTGCCGTTCCCCCAGCCAGGATGCCACACCGGCAATACCGTCACGAAGGTCAGTATACAAAGGCTGCCACTGCAGATCCTGTGTCTGTCGGGCACCTCGTTCCACCTGACTGAACAGGTCTGCCAGTTGTATCAAGGCGAGGTTGCCACACAGGCCTTTAAGCGAATGAGCTCGCTCCGCCAACGCGGTGTAATCGCCTTTTTGCACAAGTTGCTGCATTAATTCGGGTACTTGCTCATAACGTTCAAGGAACCGTTGCAGCTCTTTACAGTAAACGGGTTCGGTGCCCCACAGTTGCAGCGCCTTATCCAGATTTACCCCTTGTGCTGGTAAAACCTGGGCTAAAACTTCGGTTTGCGGCAACGCAACATCCAGTTCCAGCACCCTGGCAATTTCCTGTATCAACACCGGCATATCTACAGGTTTACTGGCAAATCCCTGCATGCCTGCTTCCCTGGCAGCCTGCTTGTCTTCTTCCAGCACACTGGCCGTCAGGGCTATAACAGGTAACTTGTCCCTGCCCTGCAGCCGCTCCCATTCCCGAATCGCCTTTGTCGCGGCCAGGCCATCAAGCTCGGGCATTTGAATATCCATCAATACCAGATCGAAAGCTTGCTGCTTAACCCTATCAACGGCCTCTAATCCGTTGCCAGCCAAGTCAACCTGATGGCCTGCATTGCCCAATAACAGCGCCAGCAGATCCTGGTTTTGCTGAATATCATCGGCCACCAATATCCTTAACTTTGGTAACTGCAGGTAGCTGTTTTTGTCAGTGCTGAGTACTGGCTGACCAGGCTTTAGCGGCAAATGAAAGCAAAATTCGCTGCCACGGCCTGGTTCACTGCTGGCCCAGATACGTCCGCCCATCAACTCCACCAGTTGTTTGCTGATAGTCGTGCCCAGTCCCGTGCCACCAAATCGCCGGCTCATCGACGCATCAGCCTGAGTAAAGGGGTCAAAAATACGCTCCAGACGCTCTGCATCTATGCCCATGCCGGTATCTTCGATGCAGAATTGGATTAGGTCTTCTTGCGTCTGACGCACTTCCACCCTGACAATCCCCTGTTCGGTGAACTTAATCGCATTGCCAACCAGATTGGTCAGTACCTGGCGTATTCTATCCGGCGCCCCGCGATAAAATTCGCTAAGGCCGGGTTCCAGGTGCAGTGCCAGTTCCAGTCCTTTTTTACGCGCCTGTAACCAGAGTGTGGATACCACCTCATCCATTAATTCGGTCAGTGAAAAGTCCCGCCACTCCAGCTCAAGTTTGCCTTTTTCAAGCTTGGCGCTATCGAGGATATCGTTCAGCAAATGCAGTAACGAACGTGCCGACTGGTTAATCGTCAACAGATGTTTGCGCTGGTCCTGCTCCAGTTTGCTATTCATCAGCACTTCACTAAAGCCAATAATGGCATTCATCGGAGTACGAATTTCGTGGCTCATGTTGGCCAGAAAGGCGGAACGTGCCGCCGCAGCCTGCTCGGCACGCTCTTTGGCAAGCACCAATTCCTGTTCCATTTGCTTACGGCTGCTGATATCCATCAAAAAGCCGTCAAGCCACAGTACTTCCCCTTGTTCGTCCCGCACGGCACCACCGTTATCCAGGATCCAACGGATGTTGCCAAACTTATCGATAATACGGTATTCAACACAGAAATGGCTTTGATACGCGGCCATTTCCAACAACCTGTCGCGATCTTCTGGATGAAACAGCTCAGCAAAATAGCGATTTGGCTCAGGCAACATAAAGTCACTGGCCGGGTAGCCGGTTATCTGTTCCACGGCTTCACTGATAAACAGCATGGGAAAGTCGGTGCTGGGCTGGCATCGGTATGCAGCCCCTGGAATATTGCTGATGAGTGAACGGTATTTGGCCTCATTTTCTTTAAGCGCCTTTTCCATCTTGAGGCGCTGACTTATATCAGTGACAAAGGCAACAAACACATCCTCATCAGGCAATCTGGCATGGCCGATGGCCAGTCGCACCGGCACATGCCAGCCACTTTTGTGTAATGCCTGTACATCGCGACCGGTGCCGATAATCTTCGCCACACCGGTTTGCAGATAACGCGTCAGATAATCATCGTGTTCAGTTTGAAAAGGCTCGGGCATTAACATGCTGACATTTTTGCCCAGGACTTCTGTTGCCTGCCAACCAAAGATGCGCTCTGCCGCCTGATTTAATCCCATTAATTTTCCGTCGGCACTGATGGTAACCACACCATCCACAGCGGTGTCCATCATGGCCTGCAAACGCGTTTCATTGCGTCTGGCCACCTGACTGATATCCCGATACTTAAACAACAGGTTGGCAATCACCACCAAGGTTGTTATCAGCACTGTCATAATCGCGATACCCAGTGCCAGAACTTCGGATTGGTGAGTTTGCGCGGTATTTTGCATATCGGTTGGCGGAACAAAACGCGCTGCGGCCATTCCGGTATAATGCATTCCACAAATGGCCAGCCCCATCACTGTGCCCCCAGCCAGGTTCAGCGTTAAGGAAGAAAGCTTGCCAGCCTTTAAGGCCTTAATACCAAAACGTACCCACAAAGACAGCCAGGCCAGCAAGACCGCGACAAGGATAGACAGGGCAAACAGCCAGAGATCGTATCTTAGTGCTGGTGCCATCTGCATGGCCGCCATACCGACATAATGCATCGTGCCGATACCAGCCCCCATCAGCACAGCGCCAAGGCTAAGTTGTCCAATACTGACCTGTCGCCGACCAATAAGGGACAATGCTACCCACGACGCGCCAATACTGGGCAGCATAGAAAATAGCGTCAGATCGGTGGCGTAATCCACTTGCGTGCAAAGGTCAAAGGCCAGCATACCGATAAAGTGCATCGACCACACACCGGTGCCCAGCGCCAGACTGCCTACCAGCAATACCAAAGCACGTCGCGAGCTTGCCTGCGCTGCCTGACCAGCCATCTGCATCGCCATAGTGGAAGAGAACACCGCCACCAGAATAGATAGCAACACCAACCAGATATCGTAAGTGCCATACAGCAGCAGATTGTCTGAGGGATAGGTAAAAATTTGCTTCAGCCAGTCCAATTGCATGACATCTCGTAACCCGTGTTACTGCAAATCATACGCACCCAAGTCAATCTGGCAAGCAAGGTTTGGTGCCAGTGGGATGAATACCGGACGAAATTCTGCCAATCACAGTTTAAACTTTGATGCTTTCGTCTATTCTGAATTCAGGCAAACTATCTGATTGGAAACATGTTCTTATGCAAGCTACAGACTACGCCCTGGCAGTAACGGATTCTTTTGCCCTGCCCGACGCCTGCACCCGTATCAAAGAACTTCTTGAAGACCCCAGCTCCACTGCCAGTGATATCGCAGAAGTGGTGTCGCTGGACCCGTCCTTAAGCAGTAAACTGCTCAAGCTGGCTAACAGCGCGCTTTATAATCTCAGCACGGAGATCAGTACCATCAGTCGTGCGGTTAATGTTATTGGCGGAAAAGCTCTGTATAGCCTGGTGATGACAGAAACCGCCCGCAGTGCATTCAAACATTTTGAAAATAATGCCATTGACCTGGAACGATTCTGGCAGCAGTCCGTATTTGCCGGCCTGATTGCAAAACAATTGGCCCAGGAAACCGGTCAGAAAGATGCAGAACGCTTCTTTTTGCTGGGACTGCTGCACAACTTTGGCGAACTGGCAGTGGCAAACCGTTCTCCCGAATTAGCCAGCCAGTGCCAGGACGTCGCTGCAGATATTTTGCCCTGGGATTGGCAACAACAACAGTTGGGTTTCACCTACGCCGAATGCAGTGGACAGATTCTGATGCTTTGGAATCTACCCTCGACATTGTTCACCCCAATAGCAAACCAGCATAATCTGGATTTGTCACTGCAACAGACCGACGTAGCCATTGTCTATCTGGCGGTAAGACTGGCGTTAATGACCATCTTCAAAGACCAATATAGTTACGCCAGACTCATTAATGCAGACATACTGCGAAATTTGAAACTGACCGAGGCGGAATTGGAAAATGCCATGCTGAGTGCCCGGGTTGAAGCTTACAAAATTCTGGTAGTGATGAACCCTGAGCTGTTTGTTATCCCTTAGAGCCTGTCGACTTTTTGAATAGGGAGTTTGTTCAAATCCAGCCCTTTTCAATTTCGGCATAACTGACAGGCCTGGCAAACAGGTAACCCTGCCCCAGGTCACAGCCCATTTTTAGCAGAATGTCCCGTTGCCGCTCGGTTTCTATGCCCTCGGCCAGCACCTGCATACCTACTGCATCGGCCATGGCAATCATGGCGTTCACTAAGCCAAAATTTTTCGGATGCTCTATGTCCTGAATAAATGCGCGGTCAATTTTCAGCAGTTGCACTGGTAAGTCTTTGAGATATGCCAGCGACGAGTAGCCGGTGCCAAAATCGTCAATGGCAATATTGACTCCTTTGTTTTTAAACGCCTGTAAATTGTCCAGGATCACCTGGGAATTCCCCATTGCCACGCCTTCGGTAATCTCCAGTTCGATACAGTCCATGCTGAGATCCAGGTGGCTGACCATCTCAGCAACCCGGTTAAAGAGTTCCGGCTGCGAAAAGTGCGCCGCAGTAATATTCACGGCAATGGGTTTCACCTGGTAACCGGCCTGACGCCAAGTGGCAATCTGTTGCAACACATTGGACAACACCCACAGATCCAACTCTTCTCCCAGGTTGACCCGCTCCGCAATGGCGACAAACACGTCGGGCGGTACAGTGCCCAATTCCGGATCATGCCAGCGAATCAGGGCTTCATAACCATTCAGGTGCATGTCTTCCAGGTTGTATTTCGCTTGCAACACCACTTCAAACAGATTTTGATCCAGCGCCCGGCGTATACCCTGTTCTATTTCCAGCCGTTGTGTCAGTTGCTGGTGAATGTCCTGATGAAATACTCTAATCGCTTGGTTGCTGGCTTTAGCTTCAAACATAGCGGACTCGGCCTGACGAATCAGCAGCGGTAATTCTGTTGCACCATCGGGGTAAAAACTGATGCCAATGGCTGCTGAAGGCACCAGTTTCTCACCGGCCAGATAATAGGGCTGAACAAAGCTTTGCAGCAGTTGCTCGGCGAGCAGCAAAGCATCTGCTTGCTCACGTAATGGCAGCACCAGCACAAAGTCATCGGCCCCAGGGCGACATGCCAGACAATCAGCCGGCATCACGGATTTAATGCGCTGAGCCGCTTCCATCAGCATCAAATCCCCAACGTCCTGACCATATTTCTCGTTAATCAACCGGAAGCGGTAGCAATCACTGAAAAAAACCGCATACAGGCGCTGCGGAACATGGCTTTTGGCAAAAGCCTGCATTAACCCGTCTTTGTTAAAAAAGCCGGTCAGGCTGTCGTACTCAGCCAAAAAACGAGCATGTTGTTTGGCTTTTACCTGCTCGGTAATATTATTGCCAATAACTTGTATTTCATGATGAAACTCCGAGCTTGCTGGCACAGTTCTGAAGGTCCATTCGATAAAGTGTGTGCCGCCCATGTTGTCCAACACCGCACTGGCAACACTCAGACTTGCTTCACCACGTTCATGGCGCAGCGTCTGCAATAATCTGTCGACTTTGCTTCTGTCATCTTCATGAATAAATTCAGCCAGCGACACGCCGATAACTTCGGATTCCTGATAGCCCAGTTGCTGGCAAAATGCATTGTTGACAAAACTCAGTCTGAAGCTGCTGGTGAGCCTGCAAATAAACTCTCGCTGATATTGAACGATATCTTTGTAGCGTCTTTCTGCTGAGCTGAGTTGTTCCATCAGCGCCTTATATTCGCTGAGATCATGACAAATTCCGACAAACAGCCGCCCTTGCTCTGTTTGTGCTTCGCCAACACTTAAATGCATGGAGAAGGTACTGCCGTCCTTGCGACGCCCCTGCACATCGCGGCCGATACCAATCACTTTGGCTCGGCCACTGCTTTTATAACTTTGGATATAGCCATCATGCAGTTTGGCATCTTTGGCTGGCATCAGCATATTGATATTGTTGCCGATCACCTCTGCCCGGTTAAAGCCGAACAATCGCTCGGCCGAGGGCGAGAAAAAACGCACTATTCCCCGGTCGTCAATAATGACAATGGCATCGACTGCGGCATCGGTGATGGCCTGTTGAATAGCGTCGAATCTGAGTTGCAGAGTGGTCAAATGTCCTCCTGAATGTCCAGTCTGACGGCTCCCTGAGGGGATCTATCGGGAAAACCCATAATTTTACCCACACAAAAGATATGGGTAAGTATGAGTGCGACGGATGAAGTACCTGACGCGTCAAGATGGTGCTGTTGCCTGAAGTTTATTCAGGTGGTGCCCCCCATTAATTGCACCGGTAAGCTGTAAAGTATAGAAGCGACTATAATTACAACAACTTCGCTTCTTTACGCCTGTGCTCCGTCACAACCACCACGGCGCACAAAAGGAGGAAATGTCATGTTACGGTATTATTATCTGAGCAATGATTTGCATGATCTGGCCAAGGTCGAGGAGGACATGCAGCGCCGGGGATTCAGTAAGCCACACTTTCATGTTCTCAGTGAACATGATGCAGAGGTGGAACAGCATCACCTGAATGCCATTGAGCCGGTATTAAAGAAAGATGTGGTGCATTCTACTGAAACCGGTGCACTGTTTGGCATATTGGCCGCGGTGTTTATTCTCGCCATGGCCTATTGGCTGGGTTGGACAGATACGGCTGCAGGCTGGCTGCCTTTTGTGTTTCTGGCCGTTGTGGTACTGGGCTTTTGTACCTGGGAAGGTGGCCTGATAGGTATTCAGGTGCCGAATCGTCGTTTCAAACGTTTCCAGACATTACTGGCCAAAGGGCATCACATATTGTTTGTCGATGTGGATCAGAGCCAGGAATTGGTTCTGTCGGAAATACTTCAGCAACATCCCGGGCTGAAGCAAATTGGTACGGGTGAAACAGCGCCAAGATGGGTAGTCAAGGGGCAGGAAAAGTTTGACCGTTTTATGAAGGCCATGCCCTGAATATTTGCGCTGATGCAGGAGCGGTTGACACCGCTCCTGTGTTCAAAAATGCCATTTCACCAACAAGTTGGCATTGCGCTCATGCACGCCCTGAATACCGTATTTATTATTCCAGTACGCATACTCCATGCCCAGGTACAAAGGCGACTTGAGCCCCAGATAAGTCGCCAGATTCCATTTAAGTTGCGACGTCCAGTTCATGCTGGCTGCGGTTCCCTGTTCGCCTATGGCCGAGCTCCAGTCCAGAAAGCCATCGAACAGCCATTGGCTGGAAGCCAGTTTAAACGGCACTGCCCAGGTGATGGTGGTTTGCCAGTTGTCTTTACCACTGTCGTTATTGCGGCGATATAGATCAACATTCAGATAGTTAAAACCAGCGGGCTTTAAGCCAATACCTGCCCCATAAAGGTAATGGGTGAATTCTTCTCCCACTTCGATAGTGGCTGCCGCAGATAGGCGCTTTACCCAGCCAGTTCCAGCAAATTCATGCAATGTAAATTTTGGGGAAAACTCCCCGTAGGTTTCTTTATCGCCATTATCCGAATGCAATCTGTCAATAAACAGAAATGCTCCCCCCCAGCTTGTGCCCGTGGCATATTCGAAGGTCGCCACTTGTCGATCACTGTCCCCTACCTGATAGTGACTGCCGTTTAGGTATGAGAGACTAAAATCCGACCACAGGGTTTCAGCTTGCACCGGCAAACTTAGAGCAATAAACGGCATTAGTTTTTTCATCAATTGATTACCTTAGAGGTCGCCGATTAGATAGCGAGTTTCAGCTGTCATACCAACAGTTGCTGGTAATCAGGCAGAGATCCGCTCAGCTAAAAATTATTCACTTTAATCATTTGCTTAACTCCTCACACCATGAGGTTTAGTCAGCTTAGTAGAGAAATACTGACAATTCATAGGCTGGCGGTAATAACTGTCTGATGATTGACCAACATCAGCCACGCTTTTTTAATAAAGCTGTCACAAATGCGACATATATTAGGGGCTGTTTATCTTTCAAGTATGATTTTGCAGCAGTTTGTAGGCCCTTTATACAAGGCAGAGTGAACGTGGTGTAGTGATTCTACATGAGTGAGCAATAACGCCGTAGAAAGGGCCCACAAGCACTGCCCAAAGGGTTCAACCCAGCCCCTCCTGCTCGGTGTTGCCGGACTTTGACTTAGGCCCACTAGGCCTGCAGCCCGACGCAGTGACCAGAAAGGGCTGGATTTGAACAAAATCTATACTTGAAAGATAAACAGCCCCTAGCTCTTTATTGACAGGCCCACTTTTTAACCATGTCATCGCTGTTTCTTCTGACCAGACCTGCCTATCTGATTTGCCTGTCAGCCATGCTGATACTTCTGATTGTCGTCACCTTACCGTTTTCCGCTCAGCAGGTGAGCACCTTAGCACTTGGGCATTATCATCGTTATCAATGTCAGACCAGCAATCCGCAGGCTGCGCAGCCAGCATTTCGTATTCTTACCGTGACATCCATGTTGGCTCAGGACATTGCCGATCAACTCTGCGCATCTGACGTTATGGCACAGCACTACAGAAGTATCATTATTTCCTGGAAGCCCAGAGGACAACTGAATGCAGCGCAAATTCTGAATGAGGAATACGACCTGATCTGGAGCCGAGAGCACAATATGCAGGGCTTGGTACCTGAATTTGCCAACTACTATGACACCTTGCTGCAATACGATCATTATCAGGTTTATTGGTTCAGCCGCGGGGATGCCCCTGTCATCAGTCAGGCAGGATTTGCCGACAAAAAGATAGGCTTGCTTAATGACAAACTCAGCCACACCCATTACTTGCTGCCGCTGACCTCAATAAAAGAAGCCGGCATTGAGGTCAGCGACAATCAACTGGTTTATTTTGATGATGGCGTCAGCCTTTTCGAGGCGTTTTCCCGTCAGCAAGTAGATTTGATAAGTGGTGGGCTTTGGCTATTAGGTGAAATCGATTTGCCATTGCAACGCACTCTGATCTCCGACCATGCCATTGCCGCCACCCTTTTTATTCGAAAATTAAACAACCCGCAAATAAACTGTGAGGCCGCCAGGGCCATGAATCAGTTTGCCGCCGTGCTCAGTGACACACATACAAACTGGGAACATCTTGAGGGATGTGATGGCAGACCATAGTCGTTGGCTTGCAGTGTGGCTGAGTATAACCACGCTACTGTGTGCACTGACGTGGGGGTACAGCCGCTACAGCCTGACACAGTCCGTTAGTCAGCAATTACAGGAAGTACTTCCTTCCAGGCTCGAAGAAGCCTTGCATAACAGATTCAATGATGAGCGACTGTTCCATCTGATTAGCCAGCAAATCAATGCCGACCTGGCCCGGCTACCTCTGACCGGTCCACTACCGCTGCTGTCAGAATGTCAGGCACAAGTCGTACAGCTGTTTAATCAGGATAATCAGGGGAATGTACAAGCAGCACAGATCCATTTGCAGTGGCCACTGGCGGGAAAAACACAGCACACCCTTCTCAGTCTCGACTGTCAGACAAATTGGACAACCTTGGTAGTTAGTCAGTCTGTCTTTGGGCTGCTGTTGACCATTTTGGTTGTTTGTCTTCCAAGGCCTCTGAATAAAAACGGCCGCTATTGGCAACAGCGTCTGCAGGCCATGGGTTTGTCACCCCGCCGAGCCAGACGTTTTGCGGTTAACACGGAGCATTTCTCTGCACAACAAAACCAGTTCTTAGAGCTACTGCTGCGCCGACAAGAATGGCAAAGTACCCTGGATTGGCTTGCCAGACCGGACTTAATTGAGCTGAATAACCAACAGCTTCAATGGTTTCAACTGGCTCTGACAGCCACAAGTTGCATAGATACTGCACTGGCCATCGCCAGCAGTGAAGATGGGCTGCATTTTGATTTGCGCAATCACAGCCTGACCGTCCACGGCTTGCCCATTAGTTTGGGCAAGACGCCGTTTTTCTATTACCTGTGGTATGCCAGGCTTCGCCTTACAGGTGATGGTTGGCAACTCAATCCTGCCGTTACGCGCCCCGACCATCATGCCGCAACGTCTTTGATTGAACTAATGGAAAAATACGGCGGGCATGCCAAGGCAATTAACGATCTGAAAGAAAATGGTCTGCGCGGCAAAATACTCGACCAGAACCGCAACAAGATAAAAGACGATCTGATTGCCCAACTTGGGGAGTCTCTGGCCCGGCAATACTTGTTTGAAACGGAGCGGGATATGAAAACCAGCCGCTATCGTTATCGCTTAATGCTGCCAGCAGAACATCTGACCTTCTCCGCTGAGTAAATTTCCTTTCTCCTTAGCGTCAACGCACGCCATATCTATCCTGATGAAAAACAAGACGTTAAGTTTTAGAGATATCTTATTTACCAGCAAAGATGTCCTTTTCACCTGAGTGACATATTGGCTTTGGATGATGCTCAGCGCTTAGCACAGCGAATTCAACAATCAGGAGCACCAACATGGTCAATACACAACCTAAGCGGCTTGCTTTGTTCGTATCTTTAAGTCTGCTGTCGCATACCTTGCTGGCACAGAACGAACAGCAGACGATGGAAGAAGTGATCGCCCTTGCCTCTCCCATTCGTGACAGTCAGAAAGCCGCCATTGAGGCCAAACAACACGCCAGCAACTTTGTTGACGTGGTATCTGCCGACACTATTGGCCGTTTTCCGGATCAAAACCTGGCCGATTCACTGGGCCGTATTCCCGGTCTGGCCATTGAACGGGACCAGGGCCAGGCCCGCTACATCAATTTTCGCGGCGCCCCGTTCCGTTATACCACCCTGGCGATCGACGGAATTGCCATTCCTGGTGCGGAAAATGGCCGGATCCCCCGTTTTGACAGCTTCCCTGCGGTAATAACCCGCAAGATAGAAGCCAATAAAGCGGTGCTGGCCAGCATGCCAGCCGAGTCCGTCGCGGGCTTTATCAATATTGAAACCTTCAACCCTTTTGAAACCAAAGGTTTTACTCTGGCCACCGACGTCGGTTACGGTCAACAAAGTCTGGGTGGCGGTACCATTGACAAAGTGTCTCTGCGTACGTCCTGGTCCAATCAAAACATTGGCTTGTCATTGTTCGGCTCTCAGAACAGCCGCGAACAAATCACCGACAACCGCGAATTCGACCTGGAACAGCAGGATGGCGAGCTGGTAGTCAACAAAGTCGACATGCGCAGCTACCAGGTAAAGCGTGAAGACAGTGCCTATGGTGGTCGCCTCGAATACCGCCCACAGGACAGTCTGGATCGCTTCTTTTTCAGCAGCCTGTACAGTGAATTTCAGGACCACGAACAGCGTAATCAGTACGTACTGGATTTTAAAGCCGGTGCAGAGGCCATGGGTAGCAGTGTAGCGCCAGGCACTAAAGGTCAGGGTCTGGTGATTATCAACCGTTTGCTGGAGGATGGTCTTTACGAAAACTCCACCTGGGCCAATACCCTGGGAGCAGATATTCAACTGGGCACCTGGCTGGTGGAAGGCCGTATCAACAAAACCAATACCCAAAGTGAATTTTTCCTGCCGATTCCATACAGTGCAGGCGGTAATAGCCTTGCCAGCTACGACCTGACTAATATCCATGACCCTCTGATTGAGCTTAAAACCGATAGTGGCAGCATCAACGATATCAGCAACTATGCGCTGGATTTATTTATTCTGTATGGCTCGTCGTTGGATATCGACGCCTGGAAATACAAACTGGATGCCAAGACCGATGTCCGCGTTGCTGGCCTGTCTGCCCAATTACAACTTGGTGCTATGTATGACACCCGCTCGGCACAGGGTCATGGCACCGACGTCAGCCAACAGTATCATCTATGGGGGGTGAACCCTGCTGACTTTTTAACTGATGACGCCTGGGATACCGATTTCACCAACAGTATCCATGCAACCAACTATAACAACCAGGCCCTGCGCCAGGCTTTGGAAAAGGCGTCGGGTGGTTTACGCTTTACCCCAACTGAGGCAAACAGCATTAACATTGATGAAGACATCAGTGTCGCTTATGCCATGCTTAGCACCGATTTCGCCTGGGGCTCACTGGTCACGGGGCTACGCCTGGAAAGCACGGATTACGCCAGCACCGGCCCCGAAGGTCAGCACAGTGACCGCTTTACCGATATCCTCCCCAGTGTGCATCTGAATGTGGACGTCGCGGAAGATGTGAAGTTCAGAGCCTCACTGTCTAGCGCGATTAGCCGCCCGACTTATAACGAATGGCGTGCCTCGGCCAACATCGACACCACCGAGAAGCAAATCTCCGGCGGAAACCCGGCGCTGCAAGCCGAAAATGCCTACGGCGGCGATCTGTCTCTGGAATGGTACGCTGGGGATGCCAGCTTACTGGCCATTGGCGCCTTTTACCGGCATATCGATAAGGTTATCTATGCCGACAGTACCAAGGTGGATGCTGGTCTGTATGTCCCTGCCTTTGCAGGCGAACAGTGGGATTACAGCGGCTTTGTTAACGGCCAGGAGGGCCATTTTCAAGGCCTGGAACTGAACCTGATTGCCCAGGCGTCCGACTTTATCGGTCAGCACCTTGACGGGATCGGTTTCAGTGCCAACCTGACCATACTGGACAGCGAATTTACTACCTTAAGCGGCAGCCGTTTCAGCCTGCCGGGTACCTCGGATTTAATCTACAACGCCTCGGTATTTTACGAAAACGATAGCCTGTCGGTGCGCCTGAACTACCAGTTCCGTGATGACTGGTTATCCACCACCGAAAATGACGCCATGGGCGAATACTGGAATGCCCAGAAACGCCTGGATCTGTCCCTGAGCTACACCCTGCCTAGTCTCGGTGACATGGACATCAGCCTGTACGCCAATGCCAATAACCTGACCGACGAAATTGACATTCGCTATCTTGGCAGCGAAGCCACGCCAAACCAGATTGAGCGCTATGGCCGCCGCTATATGGCCGGTGTGCGCGTTAACTTCTAAATCATCCGGGAGCGCCATCGAGCGCTCCTGACATTCCCTATTAAGACAAAGGAAATTACCGTGAAAAATTATTCTCTGCTGATGGCGGGTCTGCTGACCGTCAGTCTTGCTGGCTGCGCTCAGACTCCGGCTAGTCTGTCAGACCTTGAAGCCAATTTCAGTGAACAGCAATATCAGCTTAGCTGGCAGCCCCTGCCCGGTGACGCCGAAGTTGATATTCTGGTGTCCCAATATCCGGATGCCGGCAAAGCCAGGTTGCTGGCCAAAGATGTTAAAGCCCATCAATACGCCTGGACACCAGAACACGCTCACCAACGCTACTACTTTTTTGTCAAACCCGAAGGTGGAGAGCCAGTGATGACAGCCAACCGCTTAATGCCTCTGGAAGGGGGTCGCAACTTCCGCGATTTGGGCGGCTATCAGACTCAGGATGGCCGCACTGTCAGGTGGGGCAAGATTTACCGCTCCGGAGTATTAGCCAACCTGACCGAGGCAGACTATGTATTTGTCGACAGTCTGGGTATTGAAACCGTCGTGGACTTTCGAGCCAACAGTGAACGCCAGTCTGAAAGCACCCAATGGCGTGCCGCTGAGGTAGAAATCATCAGCACCGACTACGAAATGGACTTTGACATGGGTGAGCTGGGCAAAATATTGCGCAGCCCTGATTTATCCAGGGACAAGCTGGAGGCCATGATGGCACAGATGTATCCCCATATACTGGAGGATCAGAAGCAAAATTATCGCGCTATGTTTGACCGCCTGGTAGATAAAGACGGTGGTCTGCTGTTCCACTGTACCGCCGGGAAAGACCGCACCGGCATTAGCGCAGCATTGGTATTAAGCGCTTTGGGCGTCGACAGGCAAACGGTGATTCGGGACTACCTGGCAACTAATCAATATCTGGACTTTCAGTCTTTAATCCCCAAAGACAGTAGCAATATGGATCCAAAATATGCAGCGATGATGAAGTTCTTTGCCAGCTTACCCCAGGACATCACACAGCCGCTGATGGGGGTAACACAACCCTTAATTGAATCGGCTATAGCTGCCATGGAAGCTAAGCACGGCAGCGTACTGGAATACCTGAAACAGGAACTGGACGTGTCCGAGCAGGACATTCAGATACTCAGGGCTAAGTATCTGCTGTAAGTGTGCCACTGCCGGGTAGTCTGACTACCCGGCTTGAATAAACCCTGTTACACCCACCGCATTGACTAACTTATCCGGCCACAGGCAGAATCTACGCCTGAGGATGTCAACGGATGCGTCATGAGCCAAATTCTATTTACCAATCAGTCACTGTCAGTGCATAACCTGGCGGATGTGACAGCGCTTGAAATGCAAAGGCTAAGCCCCCGCTATGCGCCCCTTAACCTGTTGTGCGGCACAATTTTTTTGTTATTCTTACTGACAATACTAGCCGCGATTCGTTGGCAGACTTGGTTGACTCTGCCTGACTGGTATCTGCATCTGTTTCCGCTGATATTCGGTGGCTTGGTGGCAGTCGGTCTGCTGTGGCTACTGTATGATTACCTGGCAGACAAGCGCAAAGGCTATGCCGTACGAGAACAGGATTTGAGCTATCAAAGCGGGCTGTTTTTCCAAAGCCTGGTCACCCAACCAATCCTGCGTGTGCAACATGTGGAATTAAAACGTGGCCCCATCGAGCGCAAAGCCGGGCTGGCCACGTTGCAGGTATTCAGCGCCGGTGGCTCGCTCTATACCTTTGCGATTCCGGGGCTGCCCGAGGCCGACGCGCGTAAGTTGAGACAGTTTATTCTCAGCCATTCGGATGTCAGCCAGGATGGATAACAGTGCCACTGCAACGCTGAAGCTGGCCGCAGAGCCCGGGCAATGGCAACGTCTGTCCCCTGTGGCCATTATGTATTTTGCGGTCGCATTTATTCGTGCCCTGGTGGGCAACTTTGTCTATCTGCTGCCAGCCTTATTACTCAGCTATAACAAGATAAAGCAAAACCCACAGTTATGGCTGCCTGCACTGGGTGCATTACTGCTGCTGTGCGCCACTGTTGGCTGGCTGAAGTTTCATTACTATCGCTACCGTTTGTATCAGGGCAATTTACAAATAAAAAGTGGCGTTCTGCAGAAAAAGCATTTGGATCTGCCATTTGAGCGGATTCAGAATATTCGACTCGAACAACCACTGTTTTACCGCCCCACCGACCATGTGTGCATGTTGCTTGATACGGCAGGGTCGGCCAAACAGGAAGCCAAGATTTACGCACTGCCCAAAGCCTTCGCCGAGCAGTTAAAAAGCCGTATCTTGAACAACAGGGCCGGCGCAGAACACCAGCAACCGCAAACTGATGCGGTGGAACAGCAGGAACAGCTGTTAAACGCCCGCTCCACTAAAGATTTAATCATTCATGGTATTACCAGCAACCGTATCTGGTTATTCCTCGGTGGCCTGGCACCTTTCTACGACAATATGTTTGACAGTGCGGCTATCTGGCTTGAACGCTTGGGCGTGGATTTACAAGCGATGTTTGACCCGGCCACCCAGGCCTGGTGGCAATATGGCATTTATCTGGTCAGTCTGGTACTGCTGCTGATGCTGGGACTGACGCTGCTATCCATTGGCGGATCGCTGCTGACCTTTCATGGCTTTCGCCTGACCCGTATAGATGACAGGTATATTCGTCGCAGTGGCTTGTTAACCCGTCACGAAGTGTCAATGAAGCTGTCCCGCCTGCAAATGATAGTGGCCAAGCAGGACTGGCTGGATCGGGTGCTTGGTCGTATTAACCTGAAGTTTGAACAACTCAATGCCAGTTTTGAGCATGCCGGTGCGGTAGCGGTAACAGGTAAGCTAATGGTGCCGTCGGTTAAAGCGGATGAATGTGAATTTTTAATGGCCGATGCATTGCCTGGCAATCAATTGGCCGATATCACTTTTACCCCTATCAGCCGCCGCCACATTCTGCGCACTATGCTGCTGCCAACCCTGGTTTATCTGCCGCTGGCATGCATCATGGCGTATAAACAACTCTGGCCGGAACTAATGATTGCCAGCCTGGCCTTGTTCACCAGCGCCGCATTACTTACCCTGCGCTGGTGGCGCTGGGGCTATGCCAGCGACGCCGAATTTATGTATATCCGCAAAGGTCTGCTGGGCATCGACCGCTATTGTCTGCCCATACATAAGATTCAACAAACCCGCTTCTCGCAAAGCCTGTTAATGAAACGCTCCGGCCTGTGCAGTATCAAATTAGTGCTGGCTTGCGGTGCCCAGACGATTCCCTATATTCCAAGCCACATTGGCCATGCGCTGATTAATACCGCGCTGCACAAGGTAGAGCGGGAAAAACGCCCCTGGATGTAACGCAAAACAGTTTACGCTTAAAGCGCACGTTGAAACAGTGCTGCAGCCTGTTGGTACATGGTCAGTGCCAGGGCTGGATCATAACGTTCGCCCTCGTCCCGCATAAAGGCATGCTGCGCATTGACTTCCTGCCAGTGGAAGTTGATGCCGCTGGCCAATAACTGCTGATAGATTTTCAGGCGTCCTTGTGCCGGAACATGCGGGTCCTGACGTCCCCAGATAAAGTGCACTTCAGCTTGAATATCCGCCATACGCCCGAAGGACTGGTTGCCCGGCTGCGCTGGCAGGGTATCGCTGTGAATATCAGTGGCATACAGACAAAATGCCGCCTTAATGGCAGGATTCAGGGCCGCTCGATAAGCCAGATGCCCGCCAATGCACACACCCATAGCACCGATATTGCCATGGCAAAATGGTTGACTGGCGGCAAAATCGACCAGCGCCTGCGTATCGCTGTCATGCTGTTCAAGAGGCTTACTCCATTTGTCCTGATTGCCTTTGTCTTTTCCCGCATCATCGTAAGCCAGTACCGTACCTGATGGGTTCAGTTCATGAAAAATCTCTGGCACCAGCACCACAAATCCTTGTCCTGCCATTATCGCGGCACTGCGGGCGATAGGCGCGGTGTGTTGAAAGATCTCTGAATAAAAAATAATGGCGGGAAATCGACCAGACTGCTGCGGACGGTAGATAGCAGTGCGCATGGGGCCACTGGCCGTCTCTATATCAACGAACGATTGCTGGATGAGCATGGCAAATCCTCAAAAAGCCTTATGGTATAGCAAAGGGCTGTTATTGCCGACCAAATCCTTGCTCTTCCTGATCAGTCTGGCAGGCTCTGCTATGCTCGAATAACCACTGCCGCCAAACAAAAATACAGGTTGAAACATGGCGAAACCTCTAACATTCACCAGCAAGATCAGTCTGGCAGCGTCCTGCATACTGGTTGCGGTTCTCGGCGCATTTACCCTTAACAATTATTTTGTGATGCGCGCTCATACAGAAGCCCAGGTTGAGCAATCGCTAAAGGATAATTCGTCTGCGGCCGCCAGTAATATTGCCACCTGGCTGAATGGCAAACTGGCACTGGTAAGCTCCATAGCTGATGAATATCAGCCGTCCGACGGCAGAGAACTACTGCTAAGAAATGTGCAAAGCCGCGCGCAGGCCGGTAATTTTAAAAACACCTATATAGGAGAAAAGAGCGGCACCTTTACCCTGGACGACCAGAGCATCGCTTTGCCTGCAGATTATAATGCCACCTTAAGACCCTGGTATCAGTTGGCAGAAAAAACCCGCTCCCCCGCTTTTACCACGCCTTACATTGATGCCACCACTGGTGATCTGACGATTACCGCGGTCGTGCCCATCGTCAGGCAAGGCCAGTTATTGGGCGTGGCTGGTGGCGACATCGACATGCTGTCCATCGCCAATCAGATAAAGTCCATTGATTTTTCCGGTTATGGCTATGCTTTTCTGGTCGACGCACAAGGCAAAATTTTAAGCCATCCACAAAAATCACTGAATGACCAACACATCCAACAGGTATTTGGTCAATCCCTTGCTATCCAGCCAGCTTATTTTGAACACCGGACAGACCAACAGGAACTGCTGGTTTTATTGACTCCGGTTGAAGGACTGGAAAATGTTAACTGGTATCTGGTGGGCCTGGTGGATAAGCAGCAAGCTTATGCGGCCCTGCAGGCTTTTCGCAACCGGGCCATTGTGTACATGCTGATTGGCATTGCCGCCATCGCGCTAATGATGAGCTTGCTGTTGAAGTATCTGATGAAGCCGCTTAGGCAGTTAACACTGGCCATAGAAGATATTGCCGCCGGCGAAGGCGACCTGACCCGCCGCTTACACATACAACGGGAAGATGAATTTGGCATGCTGTCTAAAGATTTTAATGCCGTGATTGATAAACTGCATCAGTCATTTATTCAAGTAAAGATAGCATCGGACGCCTTACAACAGTCAGTGCAAAGCCTGCTCACCCACACCCACTCAAGCATGTCGATGCAGGAACAACAGACTGGCTATGTCGAGCATGCCGTCCAGACCATTCAGTACCTGGCAGACAGCGCTTCTGGCATCGCAGACAGTACCACACAGGCCACGTCACTGACACAGGATGCCAAACAGAAATCCCAGCTAAGCAACAATGCACTGGGCAGCAATATTCAGGCAATCCAGTCTCTTTCCGGCAAAATGCATCAGGCTCAGCAGGCAGTGGACAGTCTTGAACAACACACCACCAGTATTAATCAGGTATTAGAGGTTATTGAAGGTGTTTCTGAACAAACCAACCTGTTAGCCCTGAATGCCGCCATAGAGGCAGCCAGAGCTGGTGATGCGGGTCGCGGTTTTGCCGTGGTAGCGGACGAAGTCCGGCAACTGGCGCAACGCACACAAGAATCTACCCAGCAAATACAGCGAACCATCAGTCAATTGCAGGACGGGGCTAGCGGGGTTGTCAGTATCATGAAAACCAGCATAGAAGATTGCGAGCAGAGCGTCAGCCTGGTCAGTCAGGCAGGCGATCGGGTGGAAGATGTTAACCAAGCCATACAGTCTCTGGAATCGGTCAATATTCAGGTTGCCAATGCCACCGGGCAACAGAATCAGCTGATAACCCAGCTCAACGACACTATTGTCCAGGTCAACAGTTTGAGCGAACAGGGTAATGCCAATCTCAAGGCCACCCTCAAGGAATGTAATAACCTAAATATGCAATTCGGCAATCTGGAAAAAATGCTGGCCCGTTTCAAAGTATAAAAGACCTCTCGCCAGGCGGCGGGATTCAATAAATATGGCGAAATTCCAACCCGGTACGCATCGCGAAGTTTTCATACAAGCGCTGCTTATGCGCCCCTTCAGGTACCAGTATATGGGCCTGTTTGGCCAGGTTGTTGTCGCCCATTTCCTGACGTAATGGCGCCAGCGCTTCCAAACCAGACAATGAATATAGCTCCCCCCAACTGTTGGTATAAATAACCCGAACCGTTTCCACATCCGGTTTTAAGCGACGACTTTCAAAATTCAGCACGATAAGGCAGTTCAGCACCTTGGCAGGTTCAAGTAATGCCTGCCGAGGCAACTCAGACACCCGCCTGGGCGGAAACAGCCGTTCGGCTTTCCCCACCAACTTGTATAAATCCTCTTCTGTCACAGGTTCGGTATGGTAGTCCAGTTGAATGCGCGTCTGGCTGTCCATTATGCGGTTCCATACTGCCCACACAATCAGATCGATTGGGTTATAGCTGGATTTAAGGTGTTCCTTTCGCAGCAGTTCAGCCCTGGCTGAAATCTGGTCTCCGGCAAACATGGACCAGTTACGTTTTGACAAGGTATCCGGATCGGCCTTAATGGTGACGGTGCGACAATATAGTTCGTTGTCGAACACACTGCGCAGGTACTCAACTTTGTGCGGTTTTTTCGAGTAGAAGGTATCCAGTTTGCGCCCAATCACCGTCATGTCCTCCTGACTGACGGTTTGCTTCTGGTTGGCTATACGACTGGACATACGCCGGTAACAGTTAATTAAGAATGCATGCACCTGGCGGCTGAGCTGAGACTTTTCGCTGAAGCTCCAGCTACTTAGATGGTCGATTTTACGAACTTTGTCCGGCGTCCAGCCCCATTCCCAAACATAATGACTAATGATCTCGCGCTTAAAGTTATTCTGCGCCTCGCTGGTGTCACGGCTCAGTGCACAACCACATTTCAGATATAGACAAAGTTGCAGCAGTTGCACCACCTGCTGATGTTCGGTTTTCTGGTAATGGCCGATTAATTCATCAAACATCAACCCGTATGGATCCACGTGTTCCTGCTGGGCCATGGGGTTGGTACCTGTGTGCACACATTTTTTCAATAAGTTACATAAGGGCTGCTTGTGCTCAATATTCTCCAGAAACACTTCCAGCTTGGCCATCTTCAGCACAGATTTAAACGGTGAGTCCACGCCTTTGGCAATCTGCCAGATAGCCGCACCAAAAAGTTCGTTTGGATCCATTTCCTGCAAGTTGCCAAAATCCATAAACAACTTAGGGTCTGGTGCCTCTCCTGGTTTCAGGCTGGCCATCAATTCCTGATATTGGCGATCGCTAATTTTATCCGGCATCAGCCACCAGAATGGCAGCTTGCCTGCCACCACCAGGTTGGTGGTATAAAATTCGGCTTTAAGAAACACCGCCTGGGCTGATCCTGAACTTTCACCGTCTGCTTCACCAAAGTCGTTGCGTCTGACCTTATCAATATCCGACAGGAAAAAATGCACTTCCAAGCCATGTGACTCCGCCCAGCTTTCCACTTTATGCAGTTTTTCCTGCAGCAGTATCCTACCCCGTTCAGATACCTGCTCTGCGTCAATACACACCCAGTAGTCAAAATCTGAATCATCGGTTTGCGCTATGGTGCCGACACTGCCCATCAACACCAGAGAATCAATATTTCGTTGTTTGGGCCATAGCTGGCGAATGTCCTCCAGCAGCGTTTTGTGCTGCGGAAATACCTGTAATAGTGCCTCGTTCACGGCTTTTCTCAGTGAGTAATTAGTCAGGCCGAAGGCAATTTCGTCATCATCAATGTAGCCGGGAAGAGCGGGGTGATTGGTATGCAGTAAAAACGGCAAAATATGGAAAAACGGACGCTTGTCAGCAGGCAGCAAGGCCAGCGCCCGTTCGTATCTGGCCTTGTTGTAGCGCAGTACCCGCAAAAGCCTAATGGCAAGGTTCTGTTGTATATTCATCTGGACAGTGAAACGACTTAAAACTTACAGGCAAGAAACTCACGGTGACTGCAGTAATGCCGCAAGCTTGCTGAACTCATTATTCAGCCTAGCAGGCTTTCGTCTGCCCGCCTATAGATTAATACAGCAGATAGGGTGATTTATCCCTTACTTCGCACTATTGATAACAGGAAGATGGATCAAAGGCGCTGATGTGCTGTGGAGATACGAGAAAAGGCACATTGATGGTGACCCGCAAGCCACCATCTGTGAGATTAATCGCCGAATGAGCCAGCAGCGCCGGGGAACACCACAGGACTTTCCAGGCCATTTTCAGCCACACTGGCCACACCAAAGAAGTAGTTGTCGATCACTACATTCTCCAGCGTAAAGCTGTTGACCTTGCCCACATAACGGCTGAACTGCCACTGCGGCTGGTCGGTGTAACGCCAGTAGATCTTGTAGCCTTTAATCAGGCTCTGCTCCGCCTGGCCAGCAGGTGCCCAGCTCAGGGTAGTGGATGGCTGCACCGCCCCTTTGATTTCTACCTTAGCCGGCGGACTGGGCGCCCAGGCCATACTGGCTAAGCTTACGGCATTCAAGGCGGTAAGTTTGGCCGCATAGGCAAAATTAACACCATCCAGGGTGTCACCATACACAATGCCGTTTTCACTACGCAGATCCTGGTGCTGGCGGTCATAATGCTCGTTGGTTTCCATAATACGGATAGCTGGAAAACCGGCATCATTGAAGGGGCGGTGATGGCCGCCACGGCCAAATCTGTCCAAACGATAGACCAGCATAGTATCCAGATTAGGGATATAGGAATCGGCAATTCTATCAATATAACGGGCCAGGTTGCGCGACGGTGAATCCACCTCTCCACCGGTAAAGCGCCGCTTGTGGGCTTGTTCCGGGGTTTCTACCACTCGGGTACCTTCAGAGAACAATCTGGCGGTGGTGTTGTTGATCACCCCATTTATGCCGGCAATATTGCCAATCATATCGTTGTTCAGCACGGCCTTAACCCGCCAGCCGTCTTTAAGCGCCTGTTCGGCCATAATCTTACCGCCAAACAAGCCCTGCTCTTCACCAGCCAGTGCCGCATACACCACAGAGCCATGGAACTTATGCTGGCTCAGCACTCTGGCGGTTTCCAGTACCCCGGCCAGGCCGGAAGCATTGTCATTGGCCCCCGGTGCGTCCGATACTGCATCCATGACATCAGAAACTCGCGAGTCGATATCGCCGGACATCACCACATAACGGCTGGGGTCAGTCTGACCTTTTTGTACGGCGATGACACTCACCACTTCAACAGGCTCAGGAATTCGCTTTTCGCCCTGAATGGTTTGCGACTGATAATACACCTCAAGACAGCCACCACATTGGGCGGAAATTTTATCAAATTCAGATTTTATCCAACGCCTGGCCGCGCCGATACCACGGCTGTCTGACTCAGTGTCAGACAGGGTATGACGGGTACCAAAACTCACCAGTTTGCGAACATCCTGTTCAATACGGCTGGCCGAAACCTGGCTGGCAATATTATGCAGCGCCTGCTCATCACCGATTTTATCAGCAGCCATCACTGGCACGGCCAGCACTGATACCAGCATCACTATCGTTCTTTGTATGTTCATCTCATTGTTGCCTGTAGTTATATTAAGCCATCAGTGGGGCCAACTTGCCGATGGGAGAATCCAGTGAATCAGCCGGTTCGGTAAACCAACAAGGGCCTTGCTCTGTCATATAGATACAATCTTCCAGACGCACGCCAAACTCACCCGGCAGATAAATGCCCGGTTCGTTAGAAAAACACATACCGGGTTTTAGCAGCGCGGTTTCGCCACGCACAAAATTGACCGGCTCATGGCCCTGCATGCCGATGCCATGCCCGGTGCGGTGCGACAAGCCAGGCAGTTTATAATCTGGCCCCAGCCCCTGTTTAACGTAGTAGGCCCTTACCGCATAGTCCACTGCCCCGGCTGCTTTACCAAGCTGTGCAGCAGCAAATGCCACATTCTGCCCTTCCCGCACGGTATTCCAGATCTTACGTACCTTGGCCGAAGGTTCACCAAAAACAAAAGTCCGGCTGATGTCCGACTGATAGCCCTGCACAGAACAACCGCAATCCATCAGCACCACTGAACCTTCCTTCAGCACATGCTGCTGTTTGGTGCCATGGGGGTAGGCGCTGGCCTGGTCAAACAAAGCCATATTCCAGATACCGCTGCCTCCCAGCTTGGCCTGAGCACTGTGCATCAGGGCCTTAACATCCTGTTGTGTCATGCCCAGTTGCAGGTTTTTCCAAACATGGGCATAGGCGGTCAGGGTGATTTCATTGGCTTTGTGCATCAATGCCAGTTCATGGGCAGTTTTGTACATACGACAACCGCGGGTAACCGGGTCGGCACTGGTATGGGTAAAATTGCCAAGCTGGCTCATTACCCCATCCAATACAAAGTAGCGCACCGACTCTTCAAAGCCGATTTGGCCTTTGCTCAACCCTCTGTGTTTAAGCACCTGCACCACTAACGCAAAAGGACTCTCATGCTCCTGCCAAACTCTGACATCATCACCGACTTCCAAGGACTCGCGAATGCTGGGCTCTTCAAAGAACGGGCAAATCACCGCAATATCGCCCTCGGCGGGGATCACCACAGCAGTTAACCGCTCACTGCGCCACCATTGAATACCGGTGAAATAATCCATGGCCGGGCCTGGCTCCAGCACTATTGCGCTCAATTTATGTTGTTGCATCAGGCGTTTGGCTTTAGCGATACGTTCAAGCCGCTCTTTTGCACTGATGGCTTTGACCTCTCCGGTCAGATCGGTCAGCTCCGCTAATGGTTGTGTTGCCGCCTGCTTTGGCTGTTCGGCCGCAATACTCAAGCTGGCAAAGGGTAAGGCCCCCAGTGCGCCAGCACTGACTTGAAGAAATCGACGTTTGGATAATTGCATGACTGTTCCTGTTGTTGTTATGGTCATGCCTCTATCCTAAAGCCGTTGCGTTTAAAATACACGGCTACCCATCTACGCCAGTGACTCAATGGTCGGCGTGCTACTGGCTATCGCCCCACAATGACGGAGACGTTTAGTGCAGAAGCAAACTAAATCTGCCGACAACCTGTTCTTAGGTTCGGCCATCGCATTCTGTGTTTCGGGCTTTTTGACAGAGCAGCCCGCCTGCTTTGGGGTGAGTTTGATGTTTGTGGCCTCAGGCCTGCGGTATATGTACAAACCGCATTAAAAAAGGGGGCGAAATTCGCCCCCCTTTAGCTTATTCGTTTAGCTTATTCATGCCGCAAAGCGTAAATAGGATTGGCTCTGGCCACCCTGGCGGCATTGCCCCCAACAGTCAGCCAGGCAATACACACTGATGACAAGGTCGCCAACAGGCATATGGGGATCAGCCACCAGCTATCGATACGATTCACAAAGGCCTGCAGCCAATTGAGCATCAACCACACCGACAGCGGCCAGGCAATCAGGTTGGCCAGCACAATGGGTCGCGAGAATTGCCATACCAGCAGTAGCATAATTTGTCCGACACTGGCTCCCATCACCTTGCGAATACCAATTTCACGGGTTTTACGCTCGGCGGTGAAAGCCGCCAGGCCATAGAGTCCCAAACAGGCCACCAGTACCGCCAGCAGCGAAAACACCGTGAACAATTGCATCTGTATTTTTTCACTTTGATACTGAGCCGCCAGCATATCGCTAAGGTGCTGTATATCAATGGGTTGCATAGGAACCACCTGCTTCCACACCCGCTCGATATCGCTTATCACCCGGCTAGCTGCACTTTGATCATAGCTAATAGTGGCCACGTTGAAACGCTCAGGGTTTAACATATACAAGGTAGGGCGGATAGCGAATTTCACCGAGCGGAAATAGATATCCGGGATCACGCCTACGATTGTAAGCTGATTCAATCCATCGCCGCTGGCGCTGATCTGCAAGGTTTTACCTATGGCGTCCTGCGGCGAATCTAAGCCAAGTTTGCGCACCGCACTTTCATTTAAGATGGCACTGGCCTGGGTGATCTGCCCCTCTTCGGCCAGTGTCAGCGTATCTGCACCATAAGCCTCGTCAAACAAGCGACCGGCAAGAGGCTGAATGTCATAGGCCTGGAAAAAGCCATAATCCATATTGTGATAATTAAGTAATTCTTTTACCGGCTTATCGCCCTGCTGACTGCCCAGCAACGTAACAAAATTATTGTTTTCATTATCCTGGGTGGGGGCCTCAGAGGAATACACCACCGATTGCACGCCGGGAATGGCTTGCCATTGTTGTTTAAGGCTGTCCAGGCGGTCACCCGCGCTGCGGATAGTCACCACCAGTTTGCGCTCTGCACTATACCCCAGATCCAGATTACTGGCGTGGCGAGTTTGCATATACACCACTGCGGTGCACACCAGCAGCGTCACCGACACGGCAAACTGGAAGATCACCAACACATAACGCAGTTTTGCAGAGCCACGACTTTCGTTACTTTTGCTGGCCTTAAGAATTTGTCCGGGCAAATACCCGGACAGCACTAACGCCGGATAACTGCCTGCAATCAGGCCCACCAACAAACCCAGTCCGAGTAGAGCAAACAGCATGCTTGGTTCACTAAAGAGGCGAAAGTGGATAACCTTGCCTAGCAATTGGTTGTACCAGGGCAATACCAGCTCCACCGCCACCATCGCGAATAGCAGCGAAATCATCACCAGGCCGATGGCTTCCAGCAGAAACTGGCCTGCCACCTGACGGCGGCTGGCACCCAGCACTTTACGCATGGCCACTTCCTTGGCGCGCTGCCCGGCTCTGGCGGTGGCCAGATTCATAAAATTGATGCAGGCAATGATCAGGATCAGCAGCGCCACCAAACTGAAGGTCGCCACCAGATTGCGGTTCCCCATGGGTGTCAAATCGCCCATATTGCCAGCGTCTTTATGGGCGTCCAGATGCAGATCCGCCAGTTTCATCAACTTGTGTTTCAGGGTGTCTGACACCTGAGTGCCTGGTTGCATCATGCCAGCATTTTGTTTGGCGAATTCCAGAAACGGACTTTCATTGTTTACCCACCAGGTTAAACGCTGCTGAGCCTGTTCAAGAGAAACGCCGGGGCGCAGTTTGAAGTAGGTATAGACGTTGACGCTGGTCCAGGTATCCAATATGCCCGGGAACTGGGCGAATAGCTCAGTATCCATATACACCAGTAAATCCAGGCGCATATGTGAATTGTCTGGCAGATCTTCCAAAACGCCGCTGACGGTTAGTTCCACAGGCTGATCGTTGAGACAACAGAGCGTCAGGGTTTTGCCCACAGCGTCTGTGCTGCCGAAATATTTGTCCGCCATCGCCCGGCTAATCAAAAGATCATTGGGCTTATTGAAGCTGCTTTGGGCGCTGCCGTTAACAAAAGGCAGATTCAGCACATTAAAAAAGCTGCTGTCTGCAAAAGTCACCCGTTCAGCAAAGGCCTCACCGTTTTGTTGAATAGTGGTTCCCCAGAAAACCATTCTGGTACCGTCTTCAATTTCAGCACTCAGGTAGTCACGCACTGCTGGCATCATACGTCCGGCACTGCGCACGGTCAGAAAAGGGGCGCGCCCCGGTGACTCATAAGCAGTGTGCAAACGCACCACCCGCTCATGATCCGGTACCCACTGGTCATAGCCGCTTTCGGCTTTGACATACAGCATGATCAGAATACAGCTGGCCAGGCCAACAGCCAGGCCAATGATGTTGATGGCCGAGAACACTCGGTTTTTCAGCAGATTGCGCCAGGCGGTCAGAAAATAATTAAGTAACATCAGGTACTCCTTAGCCTCAGGCTGCTTTAACGTCTTCGGTCACTACCTGACCGTCAAACAGATTGATGGTGCGCCGGGCATAATCAGCATGGGCCGGGCTGTGGGTCACCATGACTATAGTGGTTCCTTCCTCATTCAAGCCCTGCAACATGGACATCACTTCCTGACCATGAGCACTGTCCAGGTTACCTGTAGGTTCGTCTGCCAGGATCATAGACTGGCCCCCCACCACGGCCCTGGCCACCGCCACCCGCTGCTGCTGCCCACCGGAGAGCTGGCTAGGCAGATGGTTGGCCCGGTGGGCAATACCGACCTTATCCATCATCTCTTCAACCCGGCGGCGGCGTTCAGCAGCCGGCACATCGTGGTATAGCAACGCCAGCTCGATGTTTTCCCGCACGCTGAGTTCGTCTATCAGATTAAAGTTCTGGAAGATAAAACCAATATGGTGCTTACGAATGGCCGCCAGTTGCTTTTCTTTATAGGCCGCCACATTTTCACCATTAAACCAGTATTCACCGCCGGTCGGGTTATCCAACATACCGATGATATTCAGCAGGGTGGACTTACCGCAGCCACTGGGGCCCATAATGGCAACGAACTCACCGGCATCAATTTGAATATTGACGTGATTCAGAGCCTGGGTTTCCACTTCGTCGGAAAGATAAGAACGGCACAGATTATTTAATTTCAACATAACAGATTCCTTAGTCTTGAATGTGGAGTTGCTGGATGTCCCGGTACTGGCTGTAAGAGCTGATCACCACCTGCTCTCCTTCATTCAGCCCGTCCAGCACTTCGATAAACTGGTTGTTGCGACGGCCCATACGCACCGCCCTGCGCTCGGCCACTTCGCCATTGCGGCTAACCACAAAGATCCAGTTGCCGCCGGTGTCCTGATAAAACGCGCCATTGGGTACCAGCAACGCGCTACTGGCATCGCCCAGTGTGAGTTTCAGTTGCATGGTCTGACCGCGGCGAATCGCTGGCGGTTGTTCATCAATAAATGTAAGGTCTACTTCAAACTGGCCATTACTGACCTGCGGATAGATTTTGCTGATTTGCAGCTTATAACCGTCCATTTGCGCAATCTGTCCGGGTGCCACGCGACTTAAGTAGAACTCGTCAATCTGGGCAGTAAGCTTGTAATCATCCGGCGTATCGATTTGGCCCAGACGCTCCCCACGGCCGATGCTTTGTCCCACTTCCACATTAAAGCCGGACAGCTTACCGGCCACCGGCGCACGCACGTTCATATTGGCCAGGTTCTGGCGTGACAATTCCAGATTGTGCTCAAGCCTGGCACCCGAATCCTGCAAAAAGGCCAACTGCTCTTCCTGCATTCTGGCATCCGACGCCTGGCTTTCTTTGGTTAACGCCAGACGCTGCTGATACCAGGTCAGGGTATCCTGGGTATCGTCATACTGTGATTGGCTGATAGCCTGAGTCTTCAGCAGTTCGGCTTCGCGCTGAAGTTTGCGTTGTAATAACTTGATCTGATACTGAATATCCACAATATCGCGCTTATGTTGCAGTCGGTTTTGCTCCAGACTCAGCTCGATGCTACGGATGTTATTAAGTTGCTCAGATACCCTGGCTTCATTGCCCAGTACACTGAGTTGTAAGCTGGCATTAGACAACTCCACGATCATTTGTCCGGCCTCCAGCATGGCGCCGTCTTCCACCAGAATGCGCTCAACCCGGCCACCTTCTACCGCATCCAGATATAAGGTTTTGGCCGGTGTCACCCGCGCCCGTACCGGAATAAAGTCCTCAAAGGTGCCGCGGCTGACACTGGCCAGCGCAATACGTTCACCATTCACACTTAAGGTTTTACCTGAGAAGCCTGGCATCATGTAAAGCGCCAAACCTATTAGCGCGGCGCTACCCGTCCCCACCAGCCAGGGTTTCCAGGCTTTTCGCGGTCGAACGACCTTGCGGTCCATTCCCGCACCGGACACGGCCTGAGTGGTGGGCTTATGCACGGCACTGAGTTTTTGCATGGACATAGAATTCCTTGATGTTGTCGGTTACTGCCAACAACTAAACAAGTTCCGTTCCAAAATTAATAATTCATATATTTCAATTGGTTAGACTTAACCTTCAACATAAAGTCAGATTCAAACTGTACGAATATGAACACTGACTGTACGCTACTGAACAGTTTTAAGCAGAGGAACAGGCCATGCAGCAAACGGCACAGATTCTGATAGTGGACGATGACCAGGATATTCTGGTGGCAGGCAAGATGCTGTTAAAAAGGCATTTTAGCCAGGTAGATATCTGCAATACTCCCGATCAGATCCCTAAACTACTGGCCGCACAACGTTACCACGCTATCTTACTGGATATGAATTTTGGTCCTGGTGAAAGCAGTGGCGAGCAGGGCTATCGCTGGCTGGAAAAAATTCTGTCTTTGGAACCGCAGGCCGTGGTTATTATGATTACCGCTCATGGCGATATGGATGTGGCAGTGGAGGCCATGAAACGTGGCGCCACTGATTTTATTGCCAAACCCTGGCACAACGACAAGGTGCTGGCCACCGTATCCTCTGCAGTGAAGTTATCGCACTCTCGGGCAGAGGCCAGTGAGCTGCGCAGTGCCAATACCTTGCTCGCCGAAGTGACCAGTCAGAACACTCAGCCCATTATTGCCGATTCCGACGCGATGCAGCAGGCGCTGACAATGCTGGAGCGCAGTGCTCCCACCGATGCCAATGTGCTGATATTGGGGGAAAACGGCACCGGCAAAGAACTGATTGCCCGTGCCATTCATGCCCAAAGCCACAGACACCATAAAGTATTTATGGCGGTGGATTTGGGGGCGGTGGCCGAAACCCTGTTTGAAAGTGAACTGTTTGGCCATCGCAAAGGCGCCTTTACCGGTGCTAATGAGGAACGTATCGGCCGTTTACTGGCTGCCGATGGTGGCACCTTATTTCTGGATGAAATCGGCAACCTGCCGCTGCATTTGCAGGCCAAGTTGCTGACCGTACTGGCCCAGCGCCAGGTCACCCCTCTTGGCAGCAATCAAGCCAGGACCTTTGATGTCCGGGTTATTGCCGCCACCAATCTGCCATTGGAACTACTGCATGACGAACAGCGTTTTCGCCAGGATCTGTTGTTTCGCCTCAATACCGTGGAGATCACACTACCGCCGTTACGTGAACGCCGCGAAGATATCGCCCCTATCGCCGAATACTACCTGAAACATTATTGCCGCAAATACCAGAAGGACGACAAACGTTTGCACCCTTCAGCACTGGCCCAATTGCAGGATTATCATTGGCCGGGCAACATCCGCGAATTGCGTCATACCCTGGAACGGGCGGTGATTTTAAGTCAGAGCCAGATACTGGAAGGCGAGGACTTCCAGTTAACCAGCAAAGCCAAATTGCCGCAGCCCGATACCCAAGCCGCTGTAGCCACTTTTAATCTCGAAGAACTGGAACGCCAGGCGGTAGAAGGGGCGCTTAAAGCCCATCGTTACAATATCAGTCATGCCGCCAAAGCCTTAGGGCTAACCCGCGCCGCCTTGTACCGCAGGATGGAAAAACATGGTCTTTAATCGCTTCTCTCTGCTGCTGAGTGGGCGCATTACGCTGATTGTGCTGTCTGCCTTGTGCAGCGCCTGGCTGTTACTGCAACCCGGGTACCACGCCACGCAAATTTTACTGCTGTTGGTGCTGGCTTTACTGGTTTTGGAAACCCTGAGATTTGTGGGTAAAACCAACGCTGAGCTGAAACGTTTTCTGGATGCCATTCGTTATGGCGAGTTTACCCAGCGCTTTGACTACAGTCAGTACGGCAGCGGCTTCGAGCAGTTGGGTGAAACATTTACCGCACTGATGCAGCGTTATTTGCAGGAGCGAGAACAACAACAACAGCAGCTTCGCCACTTTAGAGCCATGGTGGAACATGTGCCCATTCCGCTGATTAGCCTGTACAACAATGGTCATCTTAACCTGTGGAATAACAGTGCCAGGCGTTTGTTTGGCTCTGCTCAGATCAGCAACCTGGAAGATTTAGCCGCCTTTGGCGAAGCGCTGGCTAGTCAATTACATGAACTGAAACCCGGCGAGCGCCAGCTTTGCCGGTTTGTGGCTGACGGCATGCCGCAGCAATTACTGGCCTTCGCCACACAAATAACATTGGCCGGCCAGCAGGAGAAACTGCTTAGTCTGCTGGATATCGGCAGCGAGCTGGATTCAGCACAGCTCAGTGCCTGGCAGGATCTGGTGCGGGTGCTCACCCATGAAATCATGAACAGTATTACCCCAGTGGCCTCCCTGGCCGCCACCTCAGCCGATATGGCCCGTGATGCCGCTAAAAAGTGTACAGACGCCACATTAAAGGAAGAATTAACCGATATTCGTGATTCCATCGCTACGGTAGCCAGACGCAGCGACAGCCTGATGCAGTTTGTCAGCAGTTACCGGCGTCTGACCCGGTTGCCCCCACCGCAGCGCCAGTCCGTGGCCCTGGCAGCCTTGTTTGTGCAGTTGAAACAAATGACGGGTATTGATGATGCCAAGCGGCATCTGTCGGTCAATATTGATGTGCAACCCAGCTCACTTTGCGTAATGGCCGACCCACATATGTTGGAGCAAGTGCTGCTTAATCTGCTGAAAAATGCCGAGCAAGCGTTACAGGGAAAAAGCCCCGCGCAGATATGCCTTAAGGCCTACACCAATCGCCGCGGGCATGTAGTGATTGAAGTGACAGATAATGGTCCGGGCATTGATCCTGCCCAGCGGGATAAGATTTTTGTGCCGTTTTTTACTACCAAGCGCGACGGTTCAGGGGTGGGTCTGGCCCTGACCCGCCAGGTAATGATTGCCCACGGCGGACAAGTCACGGCCACCAATACAACACAAGGCGGCGCCTGTTTTACCCTAACGTTTTAATCAGAGCGCGGAATACTGCACTTGTCAGATGCCTGGCTGATGCAGGCCATTTTCACTGGCATAAGAGGCAAGCACAACCGGCATCTTGTCCGTTTTTTTACAACTTTATTACACCACCCTCTCTGGCGTAAATTAACTAACTGAAATATATAAATAATTATTGATGGCGCAATTTATGCTCAGTGTCTTTTACCCCGGTGAGCGCTGTTTAATAAAACACCAAGGTAACTGCTATTACCGATAATCACAACCTGAGGTCAAGCAATGTTTAATCCTAACATTTTAAGTATTGGGGCACTGAAAAGGCATTGTGTCGGGCTGCTGTTGGTTTGCATCAGTGGATTTGCAAACGCAGCCTACATCACTATTGATGAAATCGGTATGGACGCCATATTTTCACAAGCCAGCTTTGGAAACACCCCTGTTGATATCCGTATTGGTCCCTCCGTACAACACGTCGATGCGTCTTTGTTAAATATGGACTCGGCGGCCAAGTGGGCCACGCTCACCAGTGCGCATTATGGTGCCGCCAATGTGGTTAATTTCTGGTTTCTCGACGATCTTACCTGGTGCGGTAATATCAATGTGTTTTACGTAGGCTGTGGTGAAACACCAGGAAACGACTTCGTTGTTGAGTCGGTATTCGCTGACAGCGCTTCCAATGCCGAGCTACTCGCGCATGAGCTGGGCCACAATCTTGGCCTTGGTCACAATGGAGGAGCCACTAACCTGATGGACCCTACCATCAATGGCGGTACGGATTTAAGCGTAGCGGAAGTAGCCACTATTCTAGCCAGTAGCCTGATCCAAACTGACACTTCTGGCCGACTGTTTATTGAAATCATACCTGTTCTGGTCGTAGCGGCAGTTGATGTCCCGATCGTTTCTCCACTGCTATTAATGTTACTGGGCTTACTTGTTTTACCGCGCCACCGCCGTGCGTAATCTTGTTATTCTGTTAATCAGAGGTCTGTTGTTAACAGGCCTCTTGTTACCTTGCAAGGCAAGCATGGATAACTGGCAGCAAAGCTGCCCGGCGCAGATGTTTTGTTTTTCACATCCTTCGTCCTGGCAAAATCAACAGGCCAGCATGGTTGATTCAACCGCAGGTATGCTGGCCGGGGATAACCTGGTTATGCGCTATGACTTCGGTATCAATGCTGACAACTTCAGCCGCCTGAAACAGGCCCGTCGCCAATCCTTAGAGATTGATGGGTATCAAGCGGAAATGTTTATCGACGGAAACCTGGTGGCCCTCTACATTGGCAAGGTCCACTATGTTGACGTTATGCAAACCCATATGGCCTTGTCCATGTCTCTGGAATTCAGCGCACAGGTCAACCTTGAACTGGCAGAAAAGGTATTTAACTCAGTGCACTTTAATCCGCAGAACAGTTAACCCCATGTCATTCAACAGGCACCATGCCTGCAATTAAGGCCTTCTTCGCTTTGAGTGCGTCGGTATCAACTCCGCATCAATGCAACTAGACAACATTGCAAGTATTTGGTGCAGTTTGTTAGTAAGGCCTGACTAATCCAATTGCCCGGATTCCTGCATGGCATATACCGCAAAGCTTCCCAGCCAATGTGTTCCTTCGTAATTTTCGTCCACTATTGCAGGTAAGGAATGGCGGACGTGCGCATCGGCAATGGGGCGTAAATGCGCATACTTTGGCCCAAAGTCACGCACCAATCCATACAGGCACCAGGCACGACTGAAATTCAGACCGTCCAGATGCACCAATTTACCGTCGGCACGGTCACTGACTCTGGCGGGCTCAAGGGTAAAGTGCGTTTGCGCCAACTGCGGTAAGAAGTGATCCAGCCAGGTGCTGAATGCGGCTTTGTCCAGTACCTTGCGCATCACATCCAGCTCCTGCAAGCAGGGCGAGAGAAAGTCAAAGCCATTGGGCTCCCAACTGAGCGGACATTGATGGTCATTGGCAAACCAATCTTTGGCCCGCTGGCTGATCAGCGCTTTCAGTTCTGGATGCCCCAGGGTATTAGCATAGTCATAAGCCAGAGACAGGCCAAAAGCGGTGTTGGGATGTTCACCGGTACGAATGGGGTAGATAAGCTTGGGTAAAAATTCCAGATACTTAGTGACTATCAAATCAGTCAACGGCTGCAGATTTTGTGCCAGCTGGCGGGCAAGGGGATCGTCCCACAGATGCAGTTCTTCGGCCAGCTTCAACAGCCAGGCCCAGCCGTAGGTACGCTCAAAAGTGGCATTCTGCGGCATAAAAAAATACGCCACTTCGGCCTTTATGTTCTCAGCCGAGATATTTTCCAGCAATTTCTGGCGGATTTCCTGCTGATTGGCCAGGTCCGGAAAATGCCGCAGTAAATTCACCAGCATCCAGTGGCCATGCACACTGGAATGCCAGTCAAAGCAGCCGTAAAAGGCCGGGTGCAGGTCCTTCGGCCCTTTCAGATAGCTGGCATCGGCCAGTACCTGATTGAGTTTGTTAGGGTATTCCACCTGCATACAATGCAGCGGCATGGCCGCCAGCCGATTGGCTTCCTCCAGAGTCAGTTTTGGTGTGTTAGCCTGTACAGTTTGTCCCATCAATCCGCAACCAAAGAACAGTAAACAAGTAAGTTTTCGCAACATGGCGTTATCAGCTTCAACAAACAAAAGGCTACTATGGCAAAAGGCACTGAGGCTAACAAGCCAGGTGAAACCAGAGGCAATTTTTTTATTCAGGCCTTAGCTTAACTGCCGCCAGAATGGCCAGACACATGATCATTACCCCACTAATACCTGCTGCAATATTAAATCCTGTAGTAAAGGCTTCCCTGGCTTGTTCCAGCACCAGTGCGGGAATTTCGCTTGAAACCGAAACTGCGCCGGCCAGACTGTCCTGAACCACTGGCTCCATCCCATCGGTCAGCTCAATTGGTACAGTATCCATCAAACCACGATAAACCAATGTTGAAAGACTACCTAACATGGCGACGCCAACGGCCAACCCCAGTTCCTGCACCATTTCTGACATGGCCGATGCTGCGCCGGCCTGGCTGGCTGGTGCAGCACTGACGACTAAATCGGTCCCAAGGGACGCGATGGTTCCCAGTCCCAGATACACCAGAGAGAAGGCGACTGTGACCAGCACAATGCCTTGAGGCGAATTGTCCAATCGGGCCATCAGTACATAGCCGATTGCAGATAATCCCATTGCAAGGGCAATTATCCTGCCAGGCAGCATATGCCGGGCCAGCAACGGCGAGGCAATACCCGCCACCAACATCGCCAGTGCTGGAGGTCCCATCCACAAGCCGGCCGCCATAGGCGACAAGCCCACCACCAGTTGTAGATACTGAGTGACCAATAGCATGGTTCCACCCACGCCAATAAGACCAACTAGCAGTATAATCAAAGCGATATTGAAGTGACGACTGGTAAACAGGGAGAGTTCAACAAAGGGCTGCGATAACCTTCTCTGACGTTTAATAAATAACAGTATAAACAGCGCCCCCATGACCAATGGCAGCATCGCACTAACAACAGCACCGTATTTAGCAAACTGTTTGATTGCAAAAACCACAGGCAAAATGGCAAGCAATGACAACCCAATACTGAGTATGTCGATTCGCCCGCTAACAGGCGCGCGGTATTCAGGTAGCAATAAAGGCGCAAGGACCAGCAGGCAGGCTACCACCGGCAAGGCAACCAAAAAGGCCGCTCCCCACCAAAAGTGGGCCAGTAACAAGCCGCCAATAACAGGGCCTGACGCCATGCCCAATGCAAACATAGTCGCCCATACACCAATGGCCAAACCTCTTTGATGGGCGTTTTTAAACATATTGCTTATCAGCGCCAGCGTCGAGGGCATCAGCGTGGCCCCGGCAACTCCGAGCAAGGCCCGGGCAATAATCAGCATGGTGGCGCTGCTCGAATAAGCTGCCATTATCGACGCCAAGGCAAACATCAGAGCCCCCGCCAGCAATAACTTGCGCCGTCCGATGCGGTCACCCAACACGCCCATAGTGACCAGAAAACCGGCAATCATAAAACCATATATATCAATAATCCAAAGCGCCTGAATGCTGTTAGGACGCAAATCAATCGCCAATGCCGGCAGGGCCAGGTGTAGCAGGGTCAAATCTATGCCCAGAAGTAAGGTCGGTAAGGCCAGCAATGCCAACCCCAGCCACTCTCTCAGCCCGGCTTTTTGGTTGGCAGTCTCACCTGCCTCGCGCTGCTCAGAAATTAAATCAATACCTTGTGCCATTCTATGCTCCCCAAATACGTTGGATTCATTGCGAAAGGCACATCATCCTGCCAATATTATCCCAGTACAATTTAAGCAATTATCCTAGTATAAAAGGTAATAGCCATGACTGAACTGAGCGCTCAACGCACTAAGCATGAACTTGCAGAATTCTTGCGCCAGCAGCGAAACAGGCTCACCCCTGCCGATGTTGGTCTGCCGTCACACGGCACCAGGCGAACCCCCGGGCTGCGGCGCGAAGAAGTGGCCGCCTTAGCCGGTGTAGGCTTAACCTGGTATACCTGGTTTGAACAGGGTCGCGATATTCAAGTCTCTGAAAAGGTGCTATTAGGCATAGCCAAGGCGCTCAAGCTGGATGATGCACAATGCAGCTATCTATTTATGTTGGCCCATAAACGCCCACCGCCTCCTGAGGCGCATCAACTGCTAACTGTCAGCCCTCTCACCCAAAAGCTGATGGATGAGCTGGCCAGGCCAGCCTATGTGATAAACCTGGGTTGGGACGTGATTGCCTGGAATGCTGCGGCAGATAAGCTGTTTACATTCGGCGAAAGGTCGCATCAGGAGCGCAACTTGCTGCGTATGGTGTTTTCGGACCCGGATTTCCGCAATCGTATTGTTAACTGGCAGGACGATGCCCCGAAATTACTGGCGCAGTTCAAATATGACCGGGCCATCGCAGTAGAAGACAATCAAATGCAAAGCCTGGTCAGCGAGCTGACATTGTTGTCTGCCGATTTCAAACGTTGGTACAACAGCCCGGATAATCAACCACCGCGCCGGGGATTAATGACACTGATCACAAACGAATCAAAGCAAACAACTTATCAACATGAAACCCTGTTGGTGGATGAGCACAGGCATTTACGCATGGTGGTTTACTTTGCCCAAGATGAAAGAGCAACGTAAATCACAAACCTCAATCCGAACCGGTAATTATGGTGGCTCCTTAATCCTTAGCAAATAGCGGATAAAAGTCTTCTACCACCTCAAATCGATTGATACCCTCTTCCCAGCGCATTTTCTGGGTTCCTCCCCAGACGGTCTGGGGATTCGCAATAATCTGTTTAACCTGGTAGCGAATATGTGCAAGGTTAATGGTTTGCAGGGCCTCGGTAAGTGGCTGCCAGGCTATTTTGTCAATTCCTTCAGGAAGGATATCACCCTGGCCCTGAGTGTTGGCCAGGTATATCAAGCGCGTGGAAGGACTTTGCTCTTTTCCCATCCTCAGGGTAAATACCCCGCTCAACTTGAGATCGCTAATGGTTAAGCCATAACTGCCAGCCAGTTTTTCCAGCCCTTCTTTAACAGTTAGATTGTTGTCCTGATACCAACCAGGTGTTACCCACAACTCTCGGTCCTTAATCTTGACAACCAGCAGCTCCCCCTGCTGATTAAATGCCAGTAAACGATGGAAGACTGGCAGGCTTTCCGCCGCCATAGGCGAACTGGCTGCAAACCAAATCGCGACAACAAAGATTATTCGCAACATATGTTTCTCCTCGGTCTCTCAAAGGCTTTCTAGCGGCCATCCCCATGCCAGCGAAACAGCAAAGCACCCAAGCCCATAAACCCTAATGTCATACCCAGCAGCGCCCACAAGTGGTATTGGATGTCGGCCAAACCGGCACCGTCATTCATAATGGCTCTGGCGGCCTCAAGTAAATGGGTAAGAGGTAATAGCTGTGCAACCTGCACAATGGCTTGCGGGGCACCTTCCAGTGAAAACCACACCCCGGACAACAGCATCATCGGCCAGCTAATCAGATTCAGCAGGCCACCGGTCAGCTCTTCACTTTGGCTGCGACTGGCCATCAGCAGGCCCATGGCAATCATGGATGCCGCGCCAAGTGCCGTCACCAGCAGCAAGTCCAGATAGCTACCCAGCATATAAAAATCAAACAAGCTATTACAGGCAATAAATACAAAGCTGGTAATACACAGCACAATAAACAGCCTGGAGAGGATCTGCGCCCCCAGAAATTCCACGGCCCTAAGTGGCGTGGCTTTTAAGCGTTTCAGCACCGAACTTTTGCGATAGCGCACTATCACATAACCCACCCCAAACAAGCTGGAAAACATCATATTCATGCCCAGAATACCGGGCAGCACCCAGTCCAGGTAACGAATTTCACGCCCATCCAGTTCCTGGCGCTGATAATTGGGTAGCTTCCCTGTCAGCAGCTCGGCGGCAAAATAGCCTTGTGGCGATGAACGATTGACCCAGTAGGTTTGACTGGTGGGTTCCACCAATAAATCCAGCTGATGTTGCTTCAGTTTGTTCTGAGCCAGGATCAAGTCCTGATAATGAACATATTCCACATGCTTTAAGTGAAAGAAGCTGTTGTCTGTACCTTCCTGCATCACCCCGATTTTATAGGCAGCCCGGCCATCGCCACTGAAAATAAAGGCAAATCCCACCACCAATAGTATGGGAAAGGCCAGATTCCAGCCTAATGAAGAACGGTCGCGAAAAAACTCCAGATTACGTGCCTTAAATACCGCCCAGAACCTAGCCAGCACTTGCCACCTCCTGTGTTTCTGTATTGCCCTGCAGGCCATGCCCGGTGAGTTTAAGGAATAAATCGTCCAGGTTGGCTGACTTTACATGTAAACCGTCCATTTCCACCTGCTGTTCTACCAGCAGTTTCAGGGTTTTCTCGACCTTATCCGTATTGATATACCAATAAGCCCCATCCAGTCTCGGCTGGCATTGCTTCAGCACTTCCTGTGACAACGGCTGCTGACGCAAGCGAATCAGCACCCCGTTAAAATGCTCGGCCAACAACTCTCTGGGGGCACCGCGGGCAATAATCAGGCCTTTGTCCATAATGGCAATGTCATCACACAGGTACTCCGCTTCGTCCATATAATGGGTGGTAAGAACGATGGTTTTACCCAATGCCTTGATACGGTTAATCAGATCCCAGAAGTTACGCCTGGCATGGGGATCGAGGCCGGTGGTAGGCTCATCCAGAAACAGAATTTGCGGGTCATTAACCAGGGCAATAGCCAGCAGTAAACGCTGCTTCTGACCGCCGGATAATTTGCGGTGATCCTGATCGGCAAAATCGGCCAATTGGCAAAGCTCGATAAGCGCTTCCACCGCCAGAGCATGGCTGTAAAAACTGGCAAACATTTTCAGGCATTCACGACCTGTCAGATGGTCCTGTAAGGCGGTATGCTGGAACTGTATGCCAATTCGCTGATTCATGGCCCGGCTAAGGGGCTCGCCGTCATATAGAATCGCACCGCCATCCATACCGACAATGCCTTCCATCATTTCAATGGTGGTGGTTTTACCCGCGCCATTTGGCCCCAGAAGTCCAAAACAAATTCCTTTCGGCACGCTAAAGCTAATCCCTTTCACTGCATGCAGTTTCTTAAAGGATTTACTCAGGTTGTTGACCTGGATAAAGGCTGACATCTTGCTCCCTGAATCAAAACTAGGATTTTCCAAGCAGCGCAAAATAACCGTTAAGCTGGCTTCTTTGCCACCATAAAAACGCTGGGGCTTTTTTCCTGCTGCCACACATAATCTACTTCGAATCCGGCTGCAATGATACTTTGTTGCAGTTGCGCCAAAGTAAACACATAAACCGGCGGCATTAACCCCAATAACCGGCCAAGGGGTGCAATCAGGCCGATACATTTCCAGGCACTGTCCCCCAGACAAGCGGTGCTGGTAATAAACACTCCACCTGGCTTCAGCCAGTTAAATGCTTGCTCTATCATACTTTTCCGATCTTTCACCAAATGCAGTAGATTCAGTGCCAGCACCATATCCAGCGGCACCTGCGGATTTAAATCGTCACAGCTACCCTGCTCAAAGCTGATATTGCCGACACCTGCAGCAGTGGCTTTTTCCCTGGCAATCTTCAGCATATTAGCTGCAATATCCGTGGCCAGAATATGCGCCACATAAGGGGCATGCAGTAGCGCGGTTGACCCGGTACCACAGCCAAGTTCCAGCACCCGGCTGTCGGGGCGAAAATATTGCCGGGTTACCGCCAGTTTGTGTTCATAAGATGGGATGTCGGCAATGGTACTTTTGGCATACTTCTGTGCGACCTTATCCCAGAATCTGACACTTTCCTGCATGGTTATCTCGTATTTGTTGACAAAACACCATCATAGCCATGCATAAAAGACGTTAGAATGGCGAAATATTCACTTCAGCTATGCAAAAATGTATGACTTGGCAGGACAGACACTTTGACTGGAACCATGCGAAAGCCTTCTTGATTACCGCCGAACAGGGTTCGTTCTCAGCAGCGGCCAAAGTGTTAAAGATCACGCAACCGACCTTGGGCAGGCAGGTTAGCGCATTGGAAATGCAACTGGGGGCGACCTTGTTTGAACGCTCAGCAAGGGGGTTATTGCTGACCCCCAGCGGCCATGAACTGCTGGTCTATGTGCGGGCCATGCAGGAAGCTGCCGAGAAACTGTATATGGCAGCCGGTAGTCATGCCAAAAGCCTGGTGGGTAAAGTCAGTATCAGCGCATCTGAATCCGCCGCTGCGCATATTCTGCCGCCAGTCCTGAGCAAACTGCATCAACAGGCACCAGGGATCCAGATAGAGTTGCTGGCAACCAATGAAAGCAGTGACCTGCTAAGGCGTGAAGCCGATATCGCCCTGCGCTCATATCGCCCAACCCAGCCTGATCTGATTGCCAGAAAACTCAGGGATGAACGAGCCCATTTATATGGGGCCAAAAGTTACTTGCAGAAATTCAGTCGCCGCAGTGTGCCAGCAGATTTAAACCAAGCGGACTTTATGGCTTTTGAGCACAGCACCATCATGCAGGACGAGCTGAAAAAGCGCGGCTTTACCCTGACTGCTGCCAATTTTCCCTTTGTGGTGGCCAATCACTTGGTGCAGTGGCAATTGGTGAAACAAGGCGCCGGACTGGGCTTTATGGTGGAAGATGTGGGCGACAACGAGCCTTTGGTGGAACGGGCCTTACCGGGTATGGCGGCCTATGATGTGGAATTGTGGTTGGTGATCCACCGGGAATTGCATACCAGTGCCCGTTTGCGCCTGGTGTTTGACTTTCTGGTCGAACAGTTGGGGCAATAGTGCTAACCACTGTTTTTTTATACTTCTGCGCAGCTAGATTTTCACCACAGAGGCGCAGAGAACACAGAGATTTCACAGAGGTTTAAGGGCTTGCTATTGGCGAACTCTGCGGCTCCGCGAGAATGGCTTGCGTGCCTTTCGTGGTAATAAATTGTGCGACCACGAACTACACGAAAAGACACGAACTGGCCTTCGGCCGATCCGATACCTGGATACTTCTCGCGGTGACGCTGAAGGCGCAGAGAAAAGCTCGCAGTGACAATGTTTTCAACCACTCTGTGATCTCTGTGCCTCTGTGGTTTTTAAACATCTGCGCAGTTAGATTTTCACCACAGAGGCGCAGAGAACACGGAGATTTCACAGAGGTTTCAGGGCTTGCTCTTGGCGAACTCAGCGGCTCGGCGGCTCGGCGGCTCGGCGGCTCGGCGGCTCGGCGAGAGAGTTTTCGTGTTTGTTGTGCCTTTCGTGGTAATAAATTGGGTGACCACGAACCACACGAAAAGCCACGAACCGACCTTCGGTCGACACCAGGATACTTCTCGCTGTGACGCTAAGGCGCAAAGAAAAGCGCGCACTGACAATACCTTCACCCCCTCCGTGTTCTCTGTGACTCTGTGGTTTTTTATACTTTGCGCAGATTAATTGTCACCACAGAGGCGCAGAGAACACAGAGATTTCACAGAGGTTTAAGTACTTGCTCTTGGCGAACTCAGCGGCTCCGCGAGAGAGTGGCTTTCGTGATTTTCGTGCCTTTCGTGGTAATAAATTATGCGACCACGAACCACACGAAAAAGCACGAACTGGCCTACGGCCAATACCGGGATACTTCTCGCTGTGACGCTAAGGGCGCAAAGAAAAGCTCGCCGTGATAATACCTTTAACCACTCTGTGATCTCTGTGTCTCTGTGTTTTTTTATACTTTGCGCAGTTAGATTTTCACCACAGAGGCGCAGAGAGCACGGAGATTTCACAGAGGTTCTAGGTAATTATCTTAGCGAACTCAGCGGCTCGGTGGTGAAACGCTAAAGCCAATCAATGCTCAGCGATAAATGCCTGGCAGTCTCCCTCAAAGGTCACGTCAATCAGATATTGAATCTTCCAGCCTTGCTCGCTCTTAATCAGAACAAAATTATTAACACCGCAATGACTTAGCTTATTATCCAGATAAAAAGCAAAGGGCGTCCAGACGTTGGCCAGATTGCCATGCTGCTGCACCTTAACGGCCAGTAGCTGTTCGTCCAGATAGGCCTGGCTGGTGGCGATACTGTTAGCAAATTTCTGCACATCCGACGTTTTTATCAGGCCATCGGCTGTCACTCGCTGCAATTGTGCCATTGGTGCAAACTGTGCCAGCAGGGCGGCTTCGTCATGGCTTCGCATGGCATCAAACAAAGTATTCACCGGCTTTAGCAGCTCTTCATTCGCCAGGGGTTGAGTGCCCATGGCCAATACTGCCCCGCTAGTCAATGTCAGAGCAGCAAACATTAGCGCACGCATGGTATCTCCAAATCAGCTATCTACAAACAGGCCAATCTACACCGGAATACCTGTGGAACAAAGGGGCATAGAACAGCCGCCGCAGGCAACTCCTTTGTTATTTAGCCCTTTTACCCAGTAGCAATCCCCGTTAGGATCAGCCATTTCCTTGTATAGCACACTCCATGTTAGATTGGCTGAACGCTTCCCTGACTCGCAAGATTGGCGGGTTGTCGACAATGCTGTTGTCATTTCTGTTGGTCGTAATCCTTTATTCCGTTGTCAAACTGCAAGTCATTAATGACGAAATGCGAGAGGTGGCAGAGATAGATATTCCACTGTCAGAAACGATGGCCGAAATTGAGATGCTACAGTTACGCCAGCACCTGCTGATGGAGCAAATAGGCCAGGCTCAGACCTCGGCAACCAACATGCGACCGGATCAGGTTAATCAATACAGTCAGCAGTTGAACGTGCAGATTGATAAGGCAATAGAGGTAATCCGAAACGCTCTAGATAATGGTGCAGTGCAGGAGAAAGTGACTGAACATCAAAGCGTGCTTGCATCATTGCAGGCCTTGCACCAGCACCGTGATAAATTTGCACAGGGATATAGCCGTTGGCTTGAGGCACACACAGAGCAGCGCCTGATTCAATGGCAAAAATTGCAGGACCTCGATACACAGCTGGATGATGAAGCTGCCGGTCTGTTATTAGCAATGGAACAGCTTACCCTGGAGATTGCTGCTTATGCCGAAAAGCACGAACGCGAATTTATGTGGGTAAATTCCACTCTAGGCGTCAGTGCCCTGGCCATTGGCATCTATTTAACCCTGTATATCATCCAGTCTTTTCGTCGACGTATCGGCCATATCCAGCACCAGATAGGGGATTTTCAACAGTCACTGCAACAACAAAACACCATGTCACTGTGCTCAGATGTAACCCGTACAGGCCAGGACGAATTGGCCGAGCTGGAAACTGACATAAAAACCCTGATGGATAGCCTGTCAAAAGAGATGCACAACCGAGTGGAAGTGGAAAAGCGGTTAATTGAACTTGCCACCCTCGACCGCCTGACAGGTGCGTTTAACCGACATAAATGGGAAGAGCAAATCAGCGAAGAACTGGCGCTGGCAGATCGGGGCGCACCGCTGAGTTTACTGTTACTGGACGTGGACCACTTCAAATCCATTAACGATGGTTTCGGTCACGATATGGGAGATCAGGTACTGATATCGCTGGTCACAAGCCTGAGACAACGACTGCGTAGTACCGATATGCTGTTCCGCATCGGTGGCGAAGAATTTGCCATATTGCTACGCCAGCATGACAGGCAAGCCGCGACCTTGGTGGCTGAACAGTTACGTATGCATATCGAACAAATAGCGCTACCCGATTTGCCCCAATTTACCGCCAGTATCGGCGCCAGTACCTTCCGTAGCGGCGATGATGCACAAAGCCTGATGAAACGTGCCGACCAGGCTTTGTATGACGCTAAACAAGGTGGTCGTAACCGGGTGATGGCTGGGTAGACAACTCAGCCCGGCATTGAGCTGCATCCAGCTTGCAGCGAAATAAAGCACGACTTGCGCATTAAGGTGCCCTGCCAAGCAACTTTTGCGCTTTGCGTGCCAACGCTTTGTTCGGGCTCTCCTGTACTATCCGCTGGAGTAGCTTCCTGGCAGAATCGGTCTCTTCAGAGTCGGCCAACGTCATTAATAAGCTGGCAATATCAAAATTCACCTCCGTTGGCAGTGAATAGGCATTAAGTAATATGTTCAACGCTTTGATGCCTTTATCCATGCCAATTTGCTTGTCATTAGCAAACTCACCAACCTGATAGCAGGCGTTGTACCATTTAACCTGCAAATGCCATGTCATAGCAGGGCGATGCTGGCAAGCCTGCAGAAAGTAGGCCTGCGCCTGTTCATAGCTGCCGATGGTCCAGTACCACTGGGCCACCCTTTCCAATACATCAAAATCCTGCTTAAACGCACTCGCGGCTTGTTCAGCCATAGATTCGCCAAGAGCAACATCATCTTCATTCTGGGCAAGATTAATCCGGGCGATATACCCCCATTTTTTATCCAGTGTCGCAATCTTGTCAGTAAGCGGCTTTTGCGCTGCAGCACTGCCGCCATAACTGTCCCCCTGCCCCAACGCTGAAGCCTGTAAAGTCAGATAATACGGATTTTCCGGAGCCAGCACTCCCGCCTGAATTTTAGCTTTAACCGCTTTTTTGTAGTAACCACGTTTGGCAAAGATACTGGCCTGATGACCAATGGAACGCCACACCTCAGACGAAAATGCAAAGGTCTCGGGGTTGCTGGCAAACTGTTGCTCAAAGGACGTTAGTCGTGCATCTGCCAGATCCGTTGCAGATGACGCCAGCAGATACAAAATCTCCAGCGCCATCAGTTCATAGCTCCTTTGCGGTGCTGTTTTGTCTAGCAGTGCTGCGGCTGGCCTTTTGTCCCCTTGCAACAGCGCCTGCGTTGCCTGTTGCATCTCTGCAGATACAGGTACCGGATTTACTGCACTGGCCAGGCTGTTACTAGCCAACATTGCACTGAACGGGATTAACAACAGTAAAGATATTGCTGAAATACGCATACCACTTCCTTGCTGAGGCCGATTTAAAGTAATCCCGACACATTGTTCCGGTAAGCCTTACCCATTTTAATCTTCTGACCACTGCGCAATGTAAGTTGCTCTGTGTCCTTGGCCACCACCCAGGCCTTATTGACCAGAAAGGATTTATGCACCTGCACAAAGCTGCTTTCTGGCAGGATTTCGGCAAAGTGTTTCAGCGTTGCAGCCGTCAGCAAACAGCCATCCTCCAACCAGACCTTGACATAATTACCATAGGCTTCAACACAGCACACTTTGCTAAGCTCAACTTTACGGTCTTCCCTGTCCACCCTGATAACAATATGACTGGTCATCTCGGGTGGCGGCAATACCATGCCACTACGGCGCCGCACTTTGTCTAAGGCCTGGGCAAAGCGTTCAGCACTGACAGGCTTCAGTAAGTAGTCGGTAACATCCAGTTCAAAGCCCACCAGTGCATGTTCCTGATAAGCGGTACACAGCACCACTTGTGGACGGTTCGCCATCACCCTGAGCATATCCAGGCCGGATAACACCGGCATATGGATGTCCAGCAGTATCAGGTCAACCTGCTGACTGGCCAGAAAGGCCAGCGCTTCGGCAGCGTTATAGCACTGCCCCACTACATCAATGTCTGGATGCATGCGACTGTGGTGTAACAGCACCTCATGGGCCAGTGGCTCGTCATCAATGATCAGGGTTTTCATAAGTCCATCTCCAACCGCGCAACCCAGCGCTGGCCTTGCCGTTCACTGCGTAACGTAAATGCCTCGGCATAGCCCAGCTGTAAACGCCGCTGCAGATTTGTCAGGCCTATGCCGGTTGGCGCATCCGGCGTTGCTTCAGGCAAGCTGTTACTGCACTCAAAGGCTAAATGCCCGGCTTGTATACGCAAGCTTAGGTGAATATCGCACTCACCTTGACTGACTTCCGCGCCATGTTTAAAAGCATTTTCCACCAGCATAATCAGCAGTAACGGGGCGATTTGCCAGTCGCCTTCGGCAATTTGAATATCCGTGACTATCTTGCAGCGTCTGGTTACCCTGAGTTGTTGCAATTCAAGATAATTTTGCAGGTAGGCCAGATCATCGCGCAGTGCCACCCTGGACTTTTGCCCCTGATACACCACATAACGCAACAAATCCGCCAACTTCAGCAACATAGGCGCGGCCAGTGCTGACTGGGTCAGACACAGGGCATACAGGCTGTTGAGGGTATTAAACAGAAAATGCGGATTGACCTGCTGCTGCAGCATTTTCAGCTCGGCCAGGGTTTGCACCTGGGTAAGCTCAGCCACTTCACGGGCATTGTGCTGGCGCTCAAAGGCCAGAATCAACGGCGTACTGAGGGCCCAGATAATGCCAGCCACCAACAGATTCAAGGTATCAAACGGCAGATGATTCTCTGAAGGTAATAAACTTTGTTCGGCAATATTCAGGGGCAATTGCAACACCAGAACACCGAACAAGGGATAAGACAGCAACAACCAAACGGCACTGCACAGCAGAAACGGATACACGCCCTGATTCGCCAAAACCCGGCGGACCAGCACATAGCGATTAACCCAATAATAAACAAAGATGATTCCAGCCAGCAGCCCAAACTGCCAGCCATAGTATAAAGTCAGTGGCCATTGGCTTAACATCTGGCCGGGGTCAAGTCGTGGCTCAAGGGGCTGGTTATGCATAGGATCGGGGTTATACACAAACATGCCACTCATCAGCAGCACCCAGCCACCCAGGCACAATAATAAAGCAGCATCCAGTGACAGCATATAACGCCACCATGCTTGTCGCTGATGCAGCGTGGCGCTTTGCTGATAAGCCTTATGTAGCCAGTACGTCAAGGATAATCCGGCCGCAAGCAACCAATACTGCACGCCCATCAACAGCGGCAGAGCCTCAGGCCAGCCACCTTGTAACATCAGACTGAATGCGGGATAGATCGCAAAGCCCGCTAACCAAACAAGATAACCACGCCAATCCGAATGGCCTGCCAGCCACCACTGCGCCGCCATCAGTGGCAGACTTTCCAACAGCAGCTGCAAGGCTGTTTGCAGGTAAAGCGCCCAGCCACCGCGCAACTGGATATAGTCGTCGTATTGCTCTGGCGCATAGCCGTGCAGCCTTACCAGGGCCTCAACCAGAATCGCTACCAGAACCGGTAATACAGGCTGCAGTTTATAAAAGGGTTGGAACGATAACGCTTTCAACATAATGGCAATAACGGGTTCGGGTGGCTGGGTTGTCATGGTTGGTCAATTGGCCGAGCTTGTCAGCCGAATCATGACAAACCCGCCGTTTTTACTGATAAACGTCAATTTACCCTTCGAAATCAATCATGTCATAAAAATCAGCGCCTTTGTCATTAAAGCCTTTATCACCTAAGGCATGCCCCGTAGCCTGCCAAAAAAATTTGGAGACCAACCATGCTGGAACTTCACAACATTCACAAAACCTACCCCGACGGCACGCGCGCCCTGCAGGACATCTCTTTGCAACTGGGCACGGGCATGGTAGGACTACTTGGCCCTAATGGTGCAGGCAAATCCAGTTTAATGCGCACCATCGCCACGCTTCAGACACCAGACAGTGGCCACATCCTTTTCAATGGCCAGGATGTGTGGCAACAACCAACCAGATTGCGCAACAAACTGGGATACCTGCCGCAGCACTTTGGCGTTTATCCCCATATATCCTGCCAGGGGCTGTTAGAACACCTGGCCATTCTTAAAGGCCTGAACAGTCGGGCTCAGCGTCGTCAGCAGATTGAACAGGTGTTAGCACTGACCAACCTTACAGCACATGCTCAGCGGCAACCCAGTCATTTTTCCGGGGGCATGTTACAACGCTTTGGGGTGGCACAAGCTTTGTTAGGCGATCCGCAGGTATTGATTTTTGACGAACCAACGTCGGGCCTGGATCCCGCTGAGCGTCTGCGTCTGCACCAACTTCTGCACGACATTGCGCAAACCCGTTTGGTGCTGCTGTCTACGCATATTGTTGAGGATATCGAACATCTGTGCCGCCAAACCGCCATATTGCTGGACGGCAAGATAGTCGCCAGTGGTCAGACCGGCGCCCTGTTCAGCGGTCTGTCCAACAGGATATGGCAAGGACCGCAACAGGGCGTGATACCCGAGCATGCCATCTTACTCAGCCAACGGCTGCACTATGGCAATCCAGTGGTCCGTTTGTTCTGTGAGGAGCAACCCGGAAGTCACTTTGAACCAGCCATCCCCTGTCTGCAGGACTGCTATTTTCTGCACCTTGTGCAACAAGTGCAGGAGGCAGCCTGATGCGGACCCTGATGTTAAATGAGATACGCTTGGGGCTTCGCCAGCCGCTGTATTGGATATTGACAGTTGTCGCTGTGCTGTTTGGCTATTTTGTTGGATGCGGCATCCATACCAGCCAGGCTGAGCTGTTCACCCAGGCGCATTTACAGCACCTGGTCGGTGCCTTGTGTATGATGGCGCTGCCCTGGGCCACCGGCCTGCTGGCGGTTTTCAGTCTTTACAGGGCAGACAGCTATAAGATGCGAGAGCTGGTACTGAGTGCATCTTTGTCACAAACCCGGCAACAGATGGTGCAGGTCGCCGGCCTGACCTGCCTGACGATACTGCTGGGTATAGTCGCTGCAACGGGTTTGCTGGCGGGACTGCTCAGCAGCGCAAATCAACTTCCTGAATATCAGGTGATATTGAGTGTTGCCCTCAACCTGCAAGGTCTGCAGTTGCTCATCGGCCTGCCGGCCAGCTTACTGTTTGTCGCGTTTTTCTGGTTGCTGCATAGCCTGAATTCTTCTCCGGTACTGACTTATCTGGCAACCTTTTTATGCTTTGTCAGCTATACCCTACTGGCCACGGCCAGTGGCTCACCACTGATGGCAGGCGCGCAAACACCCGCCCCGTGGCTGGTCAGTACAATGAACTATCTGGATTGGTTTGGCTTAACGCCGCTTATGGCTAAACAGCCGGACCTGGCCTTAGTCATGCTGAACAGGTTACTGATTATTCTGGCCGCCACACTTTTGGCTTACTGTGCGGTTCGCCTGAAAAATCGCCGCGATAACACCAAAAAGCCGGCATGGGATTTGCCATTAAAAAGCCAGGATTCAAATGTCACAACCTTTCACTTCATTCCGGCACAGCCAGGCGCCTGGCATCAGCTATACGCCCTCACCCGTATGCAAGCCGGGCAAATTTTCAAGCGCCCGGTAATCTGGCTGATAGGGCTTATCTGGTGTGCGCTTGTTGCTGGCGAAACCTACCCTTCCATTCATCATAGCGAACCCGGCGCTGAACTTACCGGTCTGAGTTTTGATGCGATAAATCGCTTTATGTGGGACATACTACCGCTGTTTGGCTCAGCCCTGCTGTTGTATTTCAGCGATCTGTTAAGCAGGCGAGACAAACAGCTCAATATTGCTGGCATCGTACAGGCCCTGCCAATTGCACCATGGACCGTGCTATTGGCCAGACTGGTGTGCCTGCAAGGTTTGCTGGTGAGCATTTTATTACTGGCGGCCAGTACCGCCATTTTTTGCCAGTGGCTAGCACAAAGTCCGGTGCAACTGACGGAATATGGGCGCTTTATGCTGTATGCCGGACTGCCCCTGGCGGCACAAGGTACGGTATTTCTGGCCATTCAGGCCGGCATCGGGCACCGTCTTGCTGCCTTGTGTCTATGTGGGCTGCTGCTGATTCTGCACTTTACGCCACTGGCCGCACTGCTCGACATTCATCATCCGCTGGCCCGGCCTTTTGCAACACCGCTAAGCGCAGCGGACGGCTTCTGGGGTTATGCCCCTAATCTGGATGGCTTCTGGGCGTTCACGCGATTCTGGTGGCTGTTTGCTGCGGTGCTATTGATTGGCACCCTGACCCGCATTCAAGGCCGGGGTTGGCCGCCACAAAGGCTCGCTGCCGGGCTGACCTGCCTGCTACTCAGCGTGCCTCTGACCTTGCAGGGCTATGCCATTCAGTCCGGGCTGGAATTGAACGGCCAGTATTTCTCCCCCGACCAGCGCGCTGCAATGCTGGCCAGCTACGAGAAAACCTATAAAGGTTTTGCCAACTTGCCAATGCCAGACATTCAGCATATCCGTACTGAAGTGGACTTTTACCCTGACCAGCGACAAGTGCAGATCCATGGCCAGTATCAACTGCTGAATAAGCAGAATCAGCCAATAGAGCAGATTCTGGTGGGTGAGAACTGGCAGGTCCCGCTGCACAGTATCAGCCTTAATACCGATAATCACCTGATGTACGATCAAAGGTTGGGACAACGTATTTTCAAGCTTGCAAAGCCGCTTCAGCCAGGCCAGTCGCTGACGCTGGATTTCAGCCTGACGCTTATGCAAAGCGGTTATAGCGCGTTACCTCAGCATAAAATATTGACCCGGGAATTTAGCTATCTGCGCGCTATCCCCTATTTTCCGGCAATAGGCTATCTGCCCATTCGTGAACTGCAAAGCACGGATCTACGTCGCGAGTACGGCCTGCCCGTGAAAGCCGAACAGTCTGTAGAACAGGCGCTGGCAGCCAGAGACAAAAGCCGGGATGGCTATCAGTGGAGCAGCATGGACACGCAGATTTCCACACCACTGGGCTATCAGAGCTTTACCCAGGGTGAACTGATTCGCAGCTGGCAACAGGATAATCGTCAGTACCGCCGTTTTGTGACGAACCAACCTGTTCGTAATATACAGGGGTTTATCGCCGCGCCCCTTAAATTAAGCAGCCGTGTTATTCAGGGGCTGACCCTGCAGGTGGCCTATCAGCCCGACCATCAGGCCAATGTGCCCATGACACTTGATGCTATGGCGCAAACCGTGGAATTTTTATCTACCCATATCAATCCGTACAACGGTAAGACCCTGACGCTGATTGAAAAACCCGATCTAAGCCCTACGGGTTATGCCCTGCCCCAGCTGATTCTGATTGGTAGCCGGGTAGGATTTCGCAGCCTGCAAAATAATGTCATGCCCTACAGTCAGGCATACCGCCGCGCAGTGCACGAAACCGCCCACCAGTGGTTTGGCCATGCCCTGGGCAACGGCATTGAGCAGGACAGTGCGTTTTTGGTTGAGTCGCTGGCTAAATATATTGAATTGGTGATGCTCGAGCGGCAGCAAGGCCAATCAGCCATGCAGGCCCTGGTTAACTATGAAAAACAGCGTTACCTGAATGCCGAGCAGCATAACCGCCAGCCAATGCGCAGTTTAATTAGTGCCGAGTCGCCACACGATCAGTATTCACGCGCCACTTTGGTTTTTGCCAGACTGCGTCAGGCTATCGGTGACCAGCCCATTCTTGCAGCACTGCAAACCCTGGGCCGCGAATACAGCTATCCCAAACCTCCGGCCGGTTCCATCGATTTTATTCAGGCGCTGATTAACCAGGTACCTGAACAACGCGCACTGATAGACATGCTGTTTACCAGCCAGGTGGAACCGGTGAAATGGTTGGAACAGCTGCAACTCAGCAAGGAGGAAAAATGAAACACAAACTACTAGGGCTGGCAGCCGCATGCTGCCTGTTCAGTTTATTTGTTCAGGGCCAGGATAATCTGCAAAATGCTTACTATCTAAGAGACTACATGCAAATGGAACGTTTGCTTCAGGAGCAGACACTTTCACCCGAACAGCAGGCTATCTGGCAGTCTGCCCTGGCCGTGGCAAAGGATGCCGACGATCAGGACAAACAGCTGGAAGCACTGACCCGACGTTACCCTGACAATGCCGAAGTACATTATCAGGCAGGCCGACTTTGGTATGAAGTGAAAGAGCAATCCAGTTTTATCAATAAAATGGGCTATATAGACCGTCACGTAAAGCACATGCTGCGCGCTTATGAGCTAGAGCCGGATAATCCTAAATATATGCGCGAAGCAGCTAAAGCGCTGGCCTGGGACAGTTTGTGGGGCTGGGACAAAGAGGCAGCCAAAGCGCTGGTTGAGCGACTTGCACAACTCAATCAGCATTACCACCTGCTGGCCGCGATGGATTACGCCCAAAATACCCAGAATCAACCAGAGGGCCACAAGCTGATAGCTGAGGTGCAGGCCAACTTCAGCGAAAATGTGCCACTGATGGAGCGCGCCGCGCAGTTACAACTTACCTATGATCAAAAGGCAGACGCACAGCAGAGTTTTTATCAAACCTGCCTGCTGACACCTAAGCAGGCAACATCATTACCCATATGGCGGGATGCCTGCCAGTGGAGCGGCTATCTCAGCCTGGAGGGCTATGGCAGTCAGCAGCAAGGTCTGCAAGCCTTAACCCGACTGCTAAGCGAAGATCGGGTTTATGACGACTATTATGTGCAATCCCTGCTGCTGCAGGCCGAACTGGCTGAGTCAGCCAAAGAACACGTACTGGCCAGACAAAGTTACTTACAAGCACAACAGCTCAGTACAGATCAAAGCGTACACAAAGACATACGCAGGGCTTTGAAGCGCCTGAGTCAGATTGGGGATGCTGAATAGGTTGAGCTGGTAAAGAGCGGGTAAGCAGATTGAGAGGGCGTAATCTGCCTACCCGCCTTGTACTTGGTCTCGCGCTAATTTATAGCTGCGCCATCAGCAAGGCACTTTGTAAAAGCAAGGCAATACTGTTGGTGACAATAATGGCCGGGCGCTTAAAAAACAGCCCGTAAGCCAGCCAGAAAGCAAACACCAACCAATAGCCGATAACAAAGGCCAGCGACATAGTGGCAGGTTCACTGCGCTGCCATTCACTGACGACTTGAGTAAGTTGCGCCAGGCAGCCCATCAGGCCAATAACAATGCCCGCGATATCCCAGTATTTTTCCTGGCTCTGTAATCTGGTGACATTTTCCATTGCTGTGTCCCGTATTAAGCCTGCGCCGCCAGCAACGGCTGATAGTCCCGCAACCTGGCCACAACCTGCTGTGCTTGCGCCGAGGCATGTGCCGATTCCCCGATTACGATGACATCGCAACCGGCTGATTGTGCAGATAAAATGCCGTTTGGCGAATCTTCAAATGCCAGGCACCTGGCTGGATTGACGCCGAGTTTTTCTGCCGCCAGCAAAAAATGCTGCGGATGCGGCTTGCCCTGTTCAACCTGGTCACCAGTAATCAGCACCTCAGGGACCGGCAAATTGGCCGCATTCAGACGAGCCAAAGCGACTGACCTGTTGCTTGAGGTGGCGATCCCCCATGGCATATTCAGAGCAGACACGCGTTGCAACCATTCGCTGGCACCTGAGATCGGTACAACCCCCGTTGTCACTCTGGCTTCCTCAGCAAACAACCAGCCGTCCTCTTCGTCCGCATCTAAATGCGGCGCTAACTGATCCAGAAAATCCCGTACCCTGGATCCGTGGCACATAGTCAGTACTTGCTCCAAATCTAATTGGTGGCGTTGGCACCAAGTATGGAATACCTCGCGAATGGCGGTTGATGAGTCCAGCAACGTACCGTCCATATCGAAAATGACCGCCTGATAACGATCCAGCTCCAGAGAAAAACTGTCCATCGGCTCTCCTTTAATAAAAAACCGTGAGTTTGCACAGAACTGCCCGTTTCAGACCAAGAAAAAGCAAAAACAGGCAACAACAAGCAAAATATACCCTTGCTCATGCAGGATGTTCAAGTAAAATCGGCAAAAACATGCATAAACAGGAAATATCATGCTATTGGCCGAACGCCAGTCTCTGATCCTTAAAGAACTGAATCATAAGGGCCGGGTTTATGCTGCTGATCTCGCCCAACAATTAGGGGTATCGGAAGATACGGTGCGCCGTGATCTTAATCAGTTGGGAGAGCGACAGATGCTGCGCCGGGTGCATGGCGGTGCTCTGCCCATGCAACTGGATGTGCCGGACTATGCCGATCGGCTGGAAGTTAAACACCCGGCCAAACAAAAGCGTGCCAATGCTGCGCTGGCTTTTATTCAGCCACGCCAGACAATATTGCTGAACTCCGGCGAAACCTGCCTGTATCTGGCAAAAGCGATTCCCAGAGATATGCCGCTGACCGTAGTCAGCGCTTGCCCTCTGATCGCTTGCGAGCTGGTGCACCATGAAAAGGTCGAAGTGATTCTGCTGGGCGGCACCTTTTTTAAACCAGCGCTGCGCTGCGTGGGCACCGCTGCCACAAATACCCTGCGCAAGATGCGCTTTGACAGCTATTTTACCGGTGCCTGTGCACTGCACCCGGAGCGGGGCTTTTCGGCCAAGTATCTGGAGGAAGCGGAAATTATGCGCGTCTCTGTCGAGCAGGCAGACCAAACCATTGTGATGGGCGGGGTAGATCGGTTGGGGTTGATTTCCAACCACCAGGTGGCCAATGTGCGGGAACTGGATGTGCTGATCACCGACCAGGACGCTGATGCTGCTATTGTGCAGGCTTTGCAGGAGCGTAATTTACAGGTTGTGCAGGTGTAATCCTCCTTCGCCTGCCTAAGACATTATCGCCATGGCAGAATAGCCAGCAGGTCATGCATGCTGGCTTGATGCAAGCTATACCTAATCCATAGGAATAAATTTATCTTCTTTATTTTCAATTAATTAAAAATAAACCCGCGATTTTTGTCACATTGATATAGTGTCGTTCGTCATCTTGATTGAGTCCTTTTGGGGCTGTGAATCAACACTTAAACAATACAGGATATACCATGAACAAACAGGACTGGTTGGCAGAGCATTTCAACCGCCATCGCCAACATCTTCAGTCGGTGGCTTACCGGATGCTGGGCTCAAGCAATGAAGCCGAAGACGCGGTGCAGGAAGCCTGGCTCAGGCTTAATCGCAGTGACGCCGAACAGATAAACAATCTGCAGGGTTGGTTAATAACTGTTGTATCACGCATCTGTCTGGACCAGTTACGGGCACGCAAGCCAGAGGCAGACGATGCGGCGCTGGACTTGCCAATCGGCAACCAACAAGGACCGGAAACCGAGCTGCTGATTGCCGACTCACTGGGACCTGCTCTGTTACTGCTACTGGACACCCTCTCTCCCCCTGAGCGTATCGCATTTGTCCTGCATGATCTGTTTGATCTCAGCTTTGCCGATATTGCACCTATTATCGAACGTTCAGAAGCAGCCACCAGGCAACTGGCCAGCCGCGCCCGCCGCCAGGTTCAGGGCGCCAAATCACGCAGACAGGATGATACCCAGCAGCAGCATCTGGTTGCCGCTTTTCTGCAGGCATCCAGACAAGGTGACTTTCAGGCACTGCTGAGTTTGCTGCACCCGGATGCCATTCTGCGTGCGGATGCCACTGCTCTGAAAATCACTAAGGCTAATCAGGCTAAGGGTGCGCCGCAATTTGAAGCAGAGATGTCAGGGGCAACTAAGGTGGCCAATACGCTTAAAGGCAAGGCAATGGGGGCCATGCTTAGCTTGGTGGACGGCATACCAGGGGCAACCTGGGGGGCAAATGGCACAACCATGGTGGCGTTCTGCTTTAGTATCACTGACGGCAAGATCACCAGCATCGATGTGGTAATGGACAGAGTCAGACTGGATAACATGGATATCCGCCTGATTGAAGGCCCGGCAACCGAGCAAGGAGCATAAGTATGAATATTCTGTTATGGATCTTGCAAGTATTGCTGGCGGTACATACTGCCATAGGTGCACTGTGGAAATTCAGCAACCCTGCTCAGGGCATGCCGTCTTTGGCCGCCATTCCAAATGCGGCCTGGCTGGGACTGGGTGTACTTGAACTGCTATGTAGCCTGTGTCTGGTTTTACCGCTTTTATATAAACCTGGCGCCATACTAGCCCCGTTTGCTTCGCTGGTGATCGCCGCAACCATGCTGCTTTTCAGCCTGCTGCATTGGCAATCGGGTGAAGCTAACGCCGGTCCCCTGTATTACTGGCTAACCGTGGCGGTGCTGTGTGTGTTTATCAGCTATGGCCGCTTGGTTCTTGCTCCCGTTAAATAATCAGGTGCTGCCGGGCTCAGACGAGCCCGGGCTTTATGCTTAATAGCCAATTTCTGTGGCCGCCACTGTCAAGGCTGCAGCAATACGACTAAGCTGAAGCCACCAAGAGCAGACGGATAAAGACCATGACTACCAATCTGCAATGCTGGCAATGTGGCGCAGCCCTTAGCGGCTTGCTGCTGCCGTTATCACGCAGAGAAGAATGCTCAACCTGCGGGGCAGATCTGCACTGCTGCAAATGCTGTGAGTTTTTTGATAACAGGCACTGCAACGAACCGCGCGCAGAGCCGCCTAACGATAAAGAAAAGGCCAACTTCTGCGATTATTTCAAACCCACCGACGGTGCCTATCAGGGCGGTTACCGGGATAAACGTGCAGAGGCCAAAGCCAAGCTGGCGGCCTTATTTGGTGATGACAGTCAATCGCCCCCAGAAAATACCGACACCAAACCAGATTCCGAAAAAACCCCGGCTGAGCTTGCCGAAGAAAAACTCAGAAAGTTACTGGGCGATGGTTAAGGCAACATAAAAACCCACTGCACCCTGGCAAAAATGTCGATCGCCTGACATGCCCGTTCGACCAGAGGCTGAAACAACCCAAAAGGAGACGAAGATGAAGTTTATTTGTTTAGGTTATCTGGATGAGTCCATGTGGCAGGACATCAGTGACGATGAAGCCGCGCAGCTAATGGAAAAATGCTTTGCATACGATGATGTATTGCGTCGTGGCGGTCATTTTCTCGGTGGTGAGGCATTGGCCAGTGCCGGTCAGGCCGTTACCCTGCGCAAGCAAAATGGCCGGATTAAAGCAACAGACGGTCCTTATGCTGAAACCAAAGAGGTGCTGGGCGGTATCTTGCTGTTGGAAGCACGGGATATGCAGCATGCCATTGAATTGATGTCTGCGCACCCTGGCGTGGGTGTCGGCCCGTTTGAAATTCGCCCGGCCGACGAGCAAATCAACCGCCTGGTAGCGGAGCGGGATGCCCGTCACGTCAGCGGCTAATCAGATTGCGGCAGTCGCCCTATGCGGGGACTGCCGTTGTATCATTGTGCCATGAGCAAAACTGGGACGGCTTCCCTTTGTTTGTCCCAAAAATGGGACGAATCACAAACCACATCAAATTATTTCTTATATTTCAATGCATTAAACCTTGGCATAGTTCCTGATTGCTTTCTGATTTAGCCCCTTGGTCGCCCAGCATCCGGCGACCTTTAATCACAAACCGGGAAATATCAGATGGATATCGCCATTCAAAAACGCCCTGCCCTGCGTATCCGGCCTTACCTGCTGGGCCTGGGGTTGGTACTTGTAGTGAGTGTGGCTGCCAGATATTGGTGGCTGCTCGGCCAGGCTGATTATGCCGTCGCCGCTGACTCCATCGTTTTCAGTAAAGTGCAGCGCGGGAATTTTCATGTTTCGGTCAGAGGCAGCGGCGTACTGAGCCCGGAACATATACGTTGGCTGTCGGCCAATGTGGACGCCAAAGTGGAACAACTTATCGTCAAAGCGGGCCACCAGGTTAAACAAGGGGACCTGATAGCCATACTCAGCAATCCAAGACTTGAAAGACAACTGGAGGAAGCCAGTTGGGAGCTGACCGCTCTGCAAGCAGATATCAAGGCCGGTCAGGTGGCGCAAGAGTCCGCGGTGTTGGCTCAGCGAGCCAGATTGTTGAACGCAAAACTGGACTATGACAGTAGTTTGCTGAAATACAACGCCGAAACAAAACTGCTTAAACAATCCAGCGGTGCCATCTCCCAACTGACTTATGAGCGTACTAAACTGGAAACCGAGCAGTTCCGTCAGCGCCTGCAAATCAGTGAGCAGGAACTGCTGAAAATGCAGGACAACCTGATTGCCCAGGCTGCCGCCCGTCAGGCCAGATTAGAAAAAGCCCGCAAAGCACACGAACAACTGCAACAACAAGTAGACAGCCTGCAGGTACGGGCCAGTATGGACAGCATTGTGCTGGAAGTGCCGCTGGAACCAGGCAAACGCATTCTGATGGGCGAAAACCTGGCCAAACTGGCCCAGCACAATAGTTTGATTGCCGAGCTACAGGTACCTGAAATTCAGATTAAAGCTGTTACACCAGGCCAGAAGGTCACTATTGATACCCGCAACAGCACCATCCAGGGGCAGGTCATCAGGGTGGATCCTGCCGTAACAGGTGGCAAGGTACAGGTGGATGTGGCGTTGTCTGGCCCGATGCCCGATGACGCCCGCCCGGCGCTGTCGGTGGATGGCGAAATTCATATTAGCAATATCGCCGACACCCTGTTTGTTGACCGACCTTTATACGCCCAAAGTCAGAGTCAGACGACCCTGTACAAACTTAGCCAGGACCGGAACTTCGCCGAGTTAGTGCCGGTTTCCCTTGGCCAGGGCTCAATTAACCAAATCCAGATCCTGGACGGTCTGCAAGCCGGCGACCTGGTCGTCACCTCAGATCCCAGCCGTTTCAGCGGCTATCCCAAGTTTCGTATCAACTAAGCTAGAATAGCACAGCCACTAAGTGAGCGATTATGAACAACCTATTGATAAAAATAGATAATCTTAAGAAAGTGTATTACTCGGAAGAATTGGAAACCCATGCGCTGAGTGATATTTCGCTGAGCATCGCCAAGGGTGACTATGTGTCAATTTCCGGCCCTTCCGGCTGCGGTAAGTCAACCCTGCTATCGGTATTGGGCTTACTGGATACTGCCACAGCCGGTCGCTATGTGCTGGCCGGACATGACGTGTCCAACCTGCCCAATAAAGAGCGCGCCAGGATCCGTAACCAGGAAATTGGCTTTATTTTCCAGTCTTTTAACCTTATCAGCGATCTGGATGTGAAAGAAAATGTGGCCTTGCCCCTGACCTATCGGCGCGATCTGAGTAAGGCCCAGCGCAAACAATGGGTAAAAGACGCGCTGGATAAGGTGGACATGTCTCATCGTGCCAAGCATTATCCGTCGCAATTATCCGGCGGTCAGCAACAACGAGTCGCCGTTGCGCGGGCCATTGCCGGCAAACCTTCTTTATTACTGGCCGACGAACCCACAGGTAACCTGGACTCCAAAAATGCCGAGGCGGTGATGCAGTTATTAGACAAGTTGCATGCCGACGGCGCCACCATCTGTATGGTCACGCACGATCCCCGCTCAGCCAGCCAGGCCAAGCGTCGGCTGGAAGTGCTTGACGGCCGCATTGTCTCTGACAGGCTGCAGCTCAACCCGCAAAGTGAGGACAAGCACCATGTTTATGCTAAGTGATTGCCGCTATGCACTGCGTCTGCTGGCCAAAAGTCCGGGGTTTACCGCACTCACCACCCTGGTAATGGCAGCCGGTATCGGGCTGAGCCTGTACTTATTTTCCTTTATCAACACTATGGTGTTTAAAGACTTGCCGTTTACCGACGGTGACAGCCTGGTACAAATCAGCCAGTCCCGGCATGGCGCGCTGGAAGGTAACCCGCTGAATTACCAAGACTATCAGATGTTGCGAGAAGCCGTTCAGGGTTTGGACGAGATGGGTGCCTATCGCAATGTGACGGTCAATTTGTCAGGACGCGACGGTGCAGTGCGTTACAGCGGAGTCAGAGCCGAGCCGAATATTTTTCAGCTTACCCGCACTCAGCCGCTGATGGGCCGCACCTTCAACCAGGCGGAAAATCTGCCTGGTGCAGAACCTGTGGTAGTGATTGGCTATGACCTTTGGAAAAGCCAGTTTGCCGGGGCCAGCGATATACTGGAACGACAGGTTAAAATCGATGGTGTCAGCCACCGCATCCTGGGCGTGATGCCGCAGGATTACCTGTTCCCGAATGTGGCGGAGCTCTGGTTACCCCTCAATGAATCTCCCGCCGCGGTGTCACGTCAGCAAGCAGGGCGGGTCTACGGACTGGCGCATATTAAATCTGGCTACAGCACCACCGAGGTGAATCAGCAATTGGCCCTGCTGATGGAGCGGCTGGCGCAGCGCTACCCACAGACCAATAGTGGCTTGGGTGCCTATTGCCATAGTATTCCTCTGTCGGTGGCCGAAGACGGCATTGCTGTGGTTTATTCCATGCAGGTGGCGGCCGTACTAATTCTGTTTCTGGCGTCATTCAATGTTGGCAACCTGCTGTTGTCACGCGCCATCGAGCGTGGCAAGGAAACCGCCATTCGCATGGCTTTGGGGGCTCCGCGCGCCAGATTGATTAGCCAGTTACTGTGGGAAAGTATTTTAATCTGCACATTAGGTGGCATTATTGGCCTGTTGCTGCTGGCCTGGGGGCTGGAGGTCACCGAACGGGTAACCGCCAGCTTCAGCTATGGCCGCCAGGTGTTCTGGTTTAAGTTTGGTATCGATGCCTTTACCCTGAAAGTTTTCCTGCTGTTCTTAGTCTCCACCATCTTTATTACTGGATTCCTGCCCGCCTGGAAAAACTCCGGCGGCGATTTCAATCAGGTGCTGCGTGACGGAACCCGTGGGGCGCTCAGCAAGAAAACCGGGCGCCTCAACCGTGTGCTGGTGATCAGCGAAATATTTTTGTCATTGACTATCTTGATTGTTGCTGGCGTGATTGTGGTATCCCGTTACCTTGAAGAAAGGGCAGACTATGGGGTAAAAACCGACAATATTCTGATCGCCAGTGTGCTGTTGCCCTCCAGCCGGTACAGCCAAGCGCAGCAGCAGGTGACGTTATTCAACCAACTGCAATCACAATTACAACAACAAAGCGCCCTGGGGGATGTGATGATTAGCACGGCCTTACCTGGTATGCCGGCACCGGTGACGGCCATTGCGATTGACGGTAAGGAGTACCTGAGCGATCAGCAAACCAGTTTCCCCAGAGCCAATCATATTCTGGTCATGCCGGGCAGCCTGGCAAAGCTTGGGGTTGAGTTGCGCCAGGGCCGCTATTTCAGCGCCCAGGACGAAGGGCAGGATAAAGCCACCGTCATAGTCACCGACAGTTTCGTCACAGCCCACTTTGGTGACCAATCGCCTTTGGGTAAACGCATTCGAGTGGTGGACTATGATGGACAAACACCACATTGGCTGACCATTGTCGGCGTGGTGCGCCATGTCAGTCAGGACAAACCCAGTTCCGCCGATGGCCGTATGCCCAGCGTGTTCAGGCCATACAGCCAATTGCCTCAGGCACAAATGGTGTTGGCAATGCGGTTAAAATCTGATGTACACAGTGCCACCCTGGCCCTGCGTAAAACCCTGCAAAGCCTGGATCCGGAATTACCGGCCTACCGCATTGAAACCTACCAGGCGTTCCTGACCCGCAAAACAGGCCCAATGCGTTTTTTAAGCGGCGTGTTCTTATTGTTTGGCTGCGCCACGGTGTTACTGACCGCCAGCGGCATCTATGGCCTGATGTCTAATACCATACGTCAACGCACCCAGGAAATCGGCGTGAAACGGGCGCTGGGCGCCTGCGAACAGCGCATTGCCAGACAGCTTTTACTTGCCGGTGCTGCACAACTGTTGTGGGGGGGGATCCCTGGCTTAATCGTCGGCTGCGGGTTAGGCTACGGCATGTCACAGGTTATGGCTACGCCACCACAGGCGCTGTTTTTGATTGCCACCCTACTGATTCTGATAATAGGTGCAGTGGTGCTCACTGCCACCTGGCTGCCAACCAGACGAGCCCTTAGTATGGAACCGGCGGTGGCGTTACGTTATGAATAATGGTCGGCTGCCCTGGCAACAAGTTCAAGGCTGCCGACTAGCGGATTGGATAATCCATGTCTGAACACTTATTGATTGCCGACGACGACCCGGGCGTACTCTCCGCCCTGGGTCTGTTAATGAAAGCCGAAGGCTACCAAACCATCATGGCCAGTTCCCCCAAAGAAGTGCTGACCATTTTGGCGCAACGGGATGTGCAGTTGCTGCTGATGGATCTCAATTACAGCAGGGACACCACGTCAGGTGAAGAAGGTCTGGAACTGCTCCAACGCATCCGCCAACAGGACGATTGCCTGCCGATTGTTGTCATGTCGGGTTGGGGCAGCATTGATGTAGCGGTGGCAAGTATGCGACTGGGTGCCAACGACTTTATCCAAAAACCCTGGGAAAATGATCGGCTGATGGCCATAGTGCAGAATCAGTTGAAATTAGCGGGCATTCAGCGGCACAGTCAGAAATTATCCGGTCACAATCAACTGCTGCAAGCCGAACTGAGCGGCGACACGCAAATGGTGGCCGAATCTGATAGCAGTAAAGAATTGATGGCTCTGATCCAGCAGGTGGCCTTTACTGACGCCAGTATCTTGCTGACCGGTGAAAACGGCACAGGGAAAAGCCTGTATGCGCGCTATATCCACGATTTGTCCCATCGCAACCAGACTCCCCTGGTATCGGTGAATATGGGTGCGGTCACAGAAAGTCTGTTTGAAAGTGAAATGTTCGGTCACGTCAAAGGCGCTTTTACTGATGCCAAGGCCGCACGTATCGGCCGATTCGAACTGGCCGACCAGGGCACCTTGTTTCTGGATGAAATCGCCAATACGCCCTATTCTCAGCAAGGCAAATTATTGCGTGTGTTGGAAGACAGTCAGTTTGAAAAGGTTGGTTCCAGTAAAACCCAGCAAGTAAATATTCGCCTGATTTGTGCCACCAACGCTGATTTGGGTGAAGCCGTCAGACTGGGGACTTTTCGCAAAGATTTGTTGTACCGGCTAAATACCGTAGAAATTCAGATCCCACCGCTAAGGCAGCGCAAAGAGGATATTTTGCCCCTGGCGATGGCCTTTCTGGATAAGGTGGCGCGCAAGTACAACCAACCCAGATTGAGTATTGATTCAGCGGCTCAACATACCCTGCAAACCTATGCTTGGCCAGGCAATGTCAGGGAGCTACAACATATGATGGAACGCGCACATATCTTATGCCGTTCCGGTAAAATTGGCCCACAGGATCTTGGTTTGAATAACACCGCCGGGACTGCTGACAATGCCATTGCTGGCAATAACGAAGCAGACTTACGCTCTCTGGAGATCATTGAAGCGGAACTTATCCGCCAGCGCCTGGCATATTTCGATGGCAATGCCATTCGCGCCGCCGAGTCGCTGGGACTGAGCCGCAGTGCATTTTACCGCCGTCTGGAAAAATAGCGCATGCACCGCCCCTTAGCCTTTGAACTGCGACTGGTCAGACTCTGCCTGTTGGCAGCGCTGCCGGTGTTTTTATTGGCCCTGCTGGTAATGGTGCAGGCCAGGATATCCATCTGGTTGATTCTGCTGACGGCGCTGCTCGGCAGTTTGCTGATCGGCTATTGCTGCTATCAGATCTGGCAAAGTTCGCTGTTTCAGTTTCGCAGCCTGTACAACCTGTTGGATGCCATAACCCGCGGGGACTACAGCCTGCGAGCAAGAGTCGGGCACCAGCGGGGCGCCTTTGCCGAATTGGTCTTGGCGATTAATGCCCTGTCGGAACAAATGAGCAGACAGCGGCTGATTTCCGTGGAAAGTCAGTTGCTGGTGCAAACCATTATTGAACAGATTGATGTGGCGATCCTGGCCTTTACCCCAGAGGGCGATATCAGCTTTATCAATCCGGCCGCCAGGGTATTGTTGCAGGTGGACGAAGGCAGCCCAGACCCACAACTGCTGCAACAACTGCAGCCTCTGCATAACCTCAGTGACGGCAGCCATCAGGCCGTGACCTTGCCACTGCGCCAGCGCCAGGGACGTTTTAATGTACACATCCGCGCCTTTCGTGAAGCCGGTAAACCGCACAAATTACTGTTCATCACCGATGTCAGTCATATTCTGCGCCAACAGGAAAACAAAGCCTGGCAGAGCCTGGTCAGGGTCATCAGCCATGAAATCAACAACTCTCTTTCGCCTATTATGTCCATCAGCCAGACTCTGCAACGCCTGGTTGGGCAGCCAACCACAACCGTTGCTGAGCTGCAAACAGATCTGCAACATGGGCTGACACTGATTGGTGAGCGGGCCGCCGGACTGAAAGGTTTTGTCGACGGTTACAAACAGCTGGCACGCCTGCCGACGCCCAACAAACAACCCACATCCTTGCGTGAGCTACTGGACAACTGCATCGCCTTATTTGCCACACAGCCCATCAGATTGCTCAATGCAGACTCACCGCAGGTCCAACTTGACCCGGTGCAAATGCAGCAGGTGCTGATCAACCTGTTAAAGAATGCGCAGGAAGCCATGCAACAAGCAGAACAATCAGGGGAAATCTGTATTCACTGGACATGCTCAGCAGACCGGTTACACCTGCATATTTGTGACAACGGGGTCGGTATCAGCAATACGGACAACCTGTTTGTGCCCTATTACAGCACTAAGCAAGGCGGCTCGGGAATCGGCCTGGTGCTGAGCCGCCAGATTGTCGAAGCTCACGGTGGACAAATATCACTGACCAACCGACCTGAAGGATCGGGTTGCTGCGCCATAATAGAGCTGCCCTTGGCGTAATTGCCGTATGCCATTTTCGGGACGATGCTGGCCCGAATTTGGGAATTTCACCTCTAAGTGCCCTCCCATATCACCCAAAACAATCATAACAGATTGTTGTATATAGTTTTTTTACTTCTGGCACAAGGTTTGTAATAGCAATAGGCGTTTACATTCAGGACCTATTGCAAATGATTTCATTCAGCATCACCTTACATGCGCTGGCTGGCACCAGCGCCATACTGTCAGGCTTCGGGGTATTAGCTTTAGCTAAAGCCACACCGCTACATAAGAAGCTCGGGATTGTGTTTGGGCTGTCCATGTTGGCGCTCGGTCTATCTGGTGCCTGGGTAGCATGGCAACGCAGCATTATGTTATCCCTGTGTAACGGCCTGCTTATCAGCTATTTGGTGGCAACGGCCTGGCTGGCAGTTAAACCGCGCAGCAACTGGCGTCGCAATCTGGAGTTTGTGTTACTGGGCTGCGCCCTGGGGATTGTAGCAATGCTGCTGGGCTTTGCCATTGACGCGCAGCACAGCCTTGACGGCAAAAAAGACGGTTTTGGCTATCAGGCGTATTATTTCTTCGCCCTTGTCAACGTGCTGGCCGCAGGCATGGACGTGAAAATGCTGGTTGGCGGTGGCCTGTCGGCCAAAGCGGGGCTGCTACGACATATTTGGCGCATGTGTTTTGCGCTGTTTATGGCCACAGCCGCATTTTTTCTCGGTCAGGCCAAACTGTTCCCTGAATTTATGCGCCACCTCAGCGTACTGGCGATTCCGGTACTGCTGGTACTGGCAGTGTTGCTTTACTGGCTGTACAGAGTCGGTTTGGGTAAAGCCAGCTTCGACTTCATGAGGCGGGTATGAAACAGTCCAGCAAAGTCCGTTGTGCAGGGTTCCTGGCGATATTTCTGCTTAGTCAGGCAAGGCCGGATATCGCCATACCCGAGATCAAACACAAGCTGCACCGGCATCTGCAGACCCTGTGTGCCAATATCGAGTTGGATGAATTGATCCTACCCCGTCACTTCAGCAGTCATTAGTCATGCCGTTGATTAGGCCCGTCTTACCTGACGGGCCGGTTTTATCCTAAGCTATCCAGCTTATGGCAAATACGTCGCAACGTTAGTTGTTGCCAGCCTGAGCCGCCGTAGCCCTTCACCAAATCGCGGTTGGTCTGCTGCCATTCAGGGGATGTCAGAGCAGGTAGCCCCAACAGCTCCGCATACAACGGCGCGGCCACCACAAACTGGTGACGAAAAGGATACAGACAATGATCTTCAAGCGTATGCAAGGCCTGGCGCGCTTCGCGGTAATCTGCAAACCAATGATTCACCAGTGTGCCGCAAGCGCGCTCATACCAGAGCTGACCAAAATCCACCTTAGCATCACCATGCACTGCCCCGCTTAGTATCTGGTGGGCATGCTGCCAGTCACCAAATCCCAGTTGGCGGGCCAGCAGTAGCTGTACATGCTTTAGCTGCCAGTCTTCGGATGTGCGCTGCACCGTAATCCAACCAGGTGACTGACCACTACGCAGCTGTTTCAGCAATTTCTTGGCGCGAATTTTTACTTCTTCAATGGCCAGTTGCATAACCCGCCTCCTCAGATGTTGACCATAAATGGCGACGGCTGATAAATACCAGGCTTAGCACCAGAGCAACCGACAGCAGTTCGGCACCGGGAAAGGCATACCACATCATATCCAGCCCGGCCCAGCAGGCCAGTAGCACCAACATCGGCATCATAAACAGGTAGGTTTTGGCCAATGACAATACCAGCGCCAGATGCGGTTTACCCAGCGCCTGCAGGGCAGCAATGGCCACCGCGCTGATACCGGCCAAAGGTAGTGCAAGATAAAGCAAACTGGCGATATCCGTGGCCATATGTACCTGCAGCGGATTGTCGCTAAACAACCCGGCAATAGACTGCATGGCCAGCATCAACAGCAATGCCATCAGGCTCAGATAGCCAGATGTTGACAACAGCCCTACCTTAATACTCTGTTTGGCCAGACGTTTGCTGCCAGCTCCGGCGTGATAAGCGGTCAGGGTTTGACAGCTATGCGTCATGGCAATCATCGGCAAACTGATAAAAATGCTGATCCGCCCCAGCAAACCATAGGCCGCCAGCATGGCCTCGCCCTGCTCAGCCGCCAGCCTGGCAATCTGTACGGTACAGGTCAGCATCACCAGAGCCCCGCCTAAATACATCAGCGTCACTGGCAAGCCTTGCAATAAGATGCGCCGGGCCCAGCCGCGATACCAGTAAGGCCGTAATGCCTGACGTAATTCTGGCTTGCTGTTGAGTGCTCTTATCCCATACCACCAGGCCAATCCCTGGGATATTAAGGTTGCCAGCGCCGCGCCTGTGACGCCCCAATTGAGTAAAATAACCAGCAAAATATCCAGTGCAATATTCGCCAGCGCCCCCAGCAGGATAATCAAAAACAAGGTATTACTGCGGCCCAGGCCGCGATGTACATCAGCCACCACGGATAAATTAAACAGCACCACACAGCCCACCCCATTGATCATTAAATAGATCCAGGCATCGGCGTACAAGCTTTGCTCCAACCCCATCGCGGCCAGCAATAGTGGCCCAGCAAACCAGGTAGCCAGGGCCACCATGGCGGCAATTAGCCAGGCCAGAAAGCTGCCGGTACTGACAATTTGCTGGCCGTCTTGCGCACGCCCCGCCCCCAAACTGCGGCTTAGCAGCACTGATGCGCCATTGGCAAATAACGCCGCCAAAGCAACCAAGGCCACCTGCAACGGGAATACGGCCGACACGGCGGCAAAGGCCTGTTCACCGACAAACTGAGCAATAAACAAGGCGTCCACCAGGGTATGCAAACCATTAAGCAACATACCAATGGCCATAGGCACACTGAGTTTTAGAAATACCGACAGGATCGCCGGAGAAGATAGTATGTTTTGCGAAGATGCCGAACCGGCATCAGTTGTGACAGTCACAATTCAATTCTCCTAAGTTTTTATGGCGCTCCGCAAAGCCAACTTAGTTCAAATTGAACTGTTACTAATAATTGCTCAGAGTGATTTCATCTTCTGCGGACAGGCGTCTCTGCCACCTGAGGCGCATATAATAGGCCCCAGAATCCTGTTGTCAACCACGAAAACGTTCCAGTCGTGCGGCCCAATTGCCACTGTCCTGCGCGGCGCAATCCTCTTCGTTGTCCATGCGCACATTGCGGCGAATACCTTTGGGGCGAATACCGGCTTTCAGCAAACGGGTCTGAATTTCCTTACGCATTCTGGCATCCAGGCTATCGCTTAGCACTTGCTGCATCTGCGCTTTGCTCAAAAATACGCAGGTGACCACCAGGCTGTCGGGAAAGCGATTATGACTGACCGTATGGGTCAGCCAGTCAAAGCCCATATCCCAGCGTTTGAATTCCTCGCACGCCATAGTCAGGGCCTTAATCAGATTATTTTCCAGTTTGGTGGTGGTTTTGTTCATTGGCTGGGCTCACTGCTGTCGGGTAGCAACTGATTTTACCCTGAATGACCCAAAACTGAATAACTTGCTGACTGTTGGACGTTTATTTCCAGGGGCATGCGAACATCAGGATAACAGCCATTTGTACATAATATAGCTGTCCACATAACCAAGCTGGCCATGCTCATAAGCCCTGGGGATAATGCCAATAATCTCAAAGCCTAACGTCTGCCAAAGATTAATAGCGACCTTGTTAGTGGAAACCACACTATTAAACTGCATGGCTTTATAACCAAGCTCAAGCGCGATTTGCTGTGAATGTTCGCACATCTTACGGGCCACGCCCTTGCCCCTGGCCTCGGGCGCGACCATATAACCACAGTTACTGATATGACGACTGGGCCCCATAGCATTTGGCCTCAGGTAGTATGTGCCCAATACCTCACCCTCATCCACATAGGCGTAGGCCCTTTGTGGTGACAAGCACCAAAGCTGATAAGCCTGCTCCTGGGTCATATCAGGGTCAAAAGCATAGGTTTCACGGGCCTGAATAATATCGGCAAAGGTCGGCCAGAAAACTCCAAACTCTGCTTTGGTGATTGGTTTGATCATTACCTGCTTCTTATATTTTGGCCATGAATAAAACTTCAACAATATTGCCTGACTCACCGACTGAGCAAAAGTCCAGGCTTCGGATTATTGACGCGGTGCAAGCAAAAGGCCAATACCAGCGGACCCCAGCAGGCTGGCGCATAGCCGGTTAAACAAACGCCTCATACTGGGGCGGGAAAACCAGTGACGCAGGGATTGGCCAAAAAACGCATAAATGGCTATCGCGACCCACTCCAAAACCAGAAACAACGCCCCCAGAACCAGAAACTGACTTTCAACCGCCCTGCCCGAATCAATAAACTGGGGAAGAAAGGCGGTGAAAATCAATATCGCCTTAGGATTGCCGGCAGCCAGCAAAAACTCCTGCCTGGCCAGTTGCATCAGACTTTTGCCTTGCACCATGGTCTGATCAGAATTGACTGGCTCAGCTCGCCACAGCTGAAACGCCATCCATATCAGGTAAAGTCCACCGAGTATTTTTATGAAAAAAAACAAGGTTTCAGAAGCGTACAGCACGGTAGCAAGACCACTGGCGGCCAGTGCAATCATCCCCATAAACGCCACAAGACGCCCCACTCCCGCATAACAAGCAACCCTGATGCCATATTGCTTGGCATTGGCCATGGAAAGCAGGTTATTTGGGCCGGGGGCCATATTCAGTGCAAAGCACGCGGGTAAAAATAGCAGCAGGGTCATATAGGTCACGACCGAATATTCCTTATTACTGTGGTTGTCTGATTTCTAATGGCGATTGTGTAGTATGCCTGAGCAATTCTGGAAAAAAAGCCGTAAAACAGGCTTCAAACGCCGGGTAATAACGCTCAATCTCTTCCACACTGCCAAAAAATTCATTGGCGAAACGGATACGTCCGGCAATTCGGTCCAGCGCCAGCCCCACGCCTGCCAGGCTGGTATAATGGGCAAGCCAGTGTTGTTCAATCATGCTACCCACCACCCGCTGCATACGCAGCGGCATATGCTCTAAACGCTCTGCCAGGCGCTGGTAACTGGCCTGACAAAATACCTCGAATGGCTGGTTGGAATAATGCGACCAATGCCGAATCAGAAAATGATCAAACAGCACATCCAGGGCGATGCCAGCAAAACGCCTGCGTCTGGCACTGAACAGGGCTTTACAGGCTCTGACTTCGGAATGGCTATCAGTAAATCGGTCCACCTTTCGGTGATTAGCCAGCCCCGCCAATACAGGCGGCGAAAACTGTGAGGTATCCACACCCCGGCAAAAATCCCCGAGCAGATTGCCCATCTGTGAATCGGCGGTCGGTTGGGCCAGAAATAAATGCGCTAGGTAATTCATACTGCCAAGTGTAAAAGGATAGCCAACTGACGTCTATTTCTGCAGGTTTGCATATAACGATGGCCAACAACTGATGAGCCCAACAGCGATGTTCAACAGAACTATGTGCTGTCACTCAAGCTTTCCACCTGACTGGCGCAAATCCCCGGCAGTTGCGCGCCTGTGCTCTTGACATAGCAGGCGCCGACGAAGACTATCCGTTACTTTGTATCAAGTCCCATAACGAGAATAATCACAATGAAAAAGTCCCTTTTGGCCCTGGCTCTGGCCAGTAGCGCCGTGTTCGCTAATGAAGGCATGTGGATGCCCAAGCAGTTGCCAGAAATCGCCCCGCAACTGAAAGCGGCCGGTCTGGAACTGGACCCGGCTAGCCTGACTAAACTAACCGAATTCCCCATGGCCGCGGTGGTCAGTCTGGGCGGCTGTTCTGCGTCATTTGTGTCCCCGCAGGGGCTGGTTGCCACTAATCACCACTGTGCTTATGGCAGCATCGCCCACAATGCCACCGCAGAAAACGACATCCTCACCAATGGCTTTTTAGCCAGGAGCATGGATGAAGAATTGCAGGCTCGCCCCGGCAGCCGCATTTTTGTGACCAAAGCCGTGCAAGAAGTTACCGACAAAGTTATCGATGCCAGCACCGCCAAACTGAGCGGTAAAAAGCGTGTGGATGCCATTGAAGCCAACCAGAAAGCCCTGGTGGCAGAATGTGAGAAAGACGAAGGGCACCGCTGCACGGTGTCAGCATTCTACGGCAGCCTTGAGTACTACATGATCAAGCAGCTTGAAATCAAGGACGTGCGTCTGGTGCATGCGCCACCTTCCGGGGTGGGCAAATTCGGTGGCGACACCGACAACTGGATGTGGCCCCGTCATACCGGTGACTACAGCTTCTACCGTGCCTATGTCAGCCCCGAAGGTAAGTCGGCCGATTTCAGTCAGGACAATGTGCCTTATCAGCCAGATTTTCACCTGACCATTGCCAAACAAGGCGTTAAGGAAGGTGATTTTGTTATGGCTCTGGGTTACCCCGGTCGAACCAACCGCCATCGTTTACCCAGCGAAGTGGCTGAAACCTTCGAATGGAGCTACCCCACTGTCGTGCAGGATTACCGTGATGCGCTGGATATCATCGCCCGTGAAACCGCAGACAACAAAGATGCCGAGCTGAAATATGCCAGCCGTGTCGCCGGTTTGAATAACTATATGAAAAACCGCCAGGGCATGTTGGACAGTTTCGCCGACAGTGACCTGCTGGCTCGCAAGCAGGCAGAGCATGCCGAACTAACCGCCTGGGTAAACAGCAGCCGCGACAATAAGAAAGCCTATGCCAAAGACCTGGCAGCGATTGAAAAGCTGCTGGCCGAGCGCCACAGTAATGACAGAAAGGAACATCTGCTGGATGCCGCCGCGCCACGTTTGTTGGGTACTGCCCGTGCCTTGTATCGTCTGGCTCAGGAAAACACTAAACCCGACAACGAGCGTAAAGCCGGTTTCCAGGAACGCGATCTGCCTAAGTTCAAATCTTATGTGGCCGCGATGGAACGTAACTTTGACGTGAGCGTGGAAAAAGCGCTGGATCTGCATGATCTGAAAAAGTATGCCGCCCAGCCGAAAAAACTGCGCGACAGCCATTTCGACAAAGCGCTGGGCGTTAAGGATAACATGAGCGAAGCACAGCTTCAGGCGCTGATTGATAGCTGGTACGCCAACACCAGCCTGACCAGTCTGGAAAGCCGCGAGGCCCTGCTAACTGCCACACCTGAGCAATTCGCCCAGTCTGATGATGTGTTTGTTAAAGCCGCGGTGGCCCTGTACAAACAGGACCGCAAACGTGAAGCCGATGAAGAAGAACTGGCAGGTAAGATTCAGCAGGCCTATGCCAGCTATATGCGCGCCAAAATTGCCTTTATGCACAGCCAGGGCAAAGCCGTCTACCCTGATGCCAACAGTACCCTGCGTGTTACCTTCGGTAACGTCAAAGGTCGTGCACATGGTACCGAAGATGGTAACGCCTGGGCGCCTTTCACCACTTTGCGCGGTATCACGCAAAAAGCCACCGGCGAAGGCGAATTTAATGCACCACAGAAGCAGTTGGATGCCATCAATGCCAAGCAATACGGTGCGTATAAGGTGGATAGTCTGAATTCTGTGCCGGTTAATTACCTGGCCACTTTGGATATCACTGGTGGTAACTCTGGCTCTGCGGTACTGAACAGTAAAGCCGAGCTGGTTGGTCTGGCCTTTGACGGCACTTTGGATTCCATTATCTCTGACTGGGATTTCAATCCGGCCAACACCCGCTCCATCCAGGTCGATCACCGCTTTATGCTGTGGCAAATGGAACTGGACGGTGCCGACAACCTGCTAAAAGAAATGGGCGTTAAATAACAACAAGGGGAGCTCAAGCTCCCCTTTTGCTGAATATGTAACCACAGAGGCACAGAGAACATGGACGATTTAAAAATATCAACTGATAGGAATTCCTCAATCCTCAAATGCTAAGCTGCAGTTATAACCTCTGTGTTCTCTGTGTCTCTGTGGTTGATTAATATCTCTCAAAGTCAAGACCGAGTAAGAAGCTATCAGCCGTGGCGCATCAGCCAGGCATAGGCAGTGGTAAAGGCAGCTTCCTGGAATTGCTTCAGACCGGTTTCGGCAAAGTCCACCGACACAGGATTATGCTTCAGTGATTCTTTCATGTCGGTACTGCTGAATACCACCACATCCACACCATCAATCAACTCAATGGCCGCTTCCAGCTTAAATCCAATAGCCCCACCGGCAAACTTGCCCTTCAGTGGGCGCTGGCGAATAATCACTTTCTCCACCTTATAATCCTGCAGCAGTTTGGCAAAAGTTGCCTGAAACTGGCGCAGCCCCTCGGCACTGTTGTCACTCAACGCCAATTTACGTGCACGGCAATCCGGGATCTGAAACAAACCACTTTTTAACGACAACAGACTGATATTGGCTTCATTACTTTTCAGCTCTACGCCACAAACTCTCATGCTTCACTCCCGAATTCGGCAAAAGCGCGATTATAGCCTAATACCGGTATGCAACGCCTGTTTATATCTTTACCAATAAATGGAATACCCTTAAGCCTGTGACTGGGGGTCGCTCAGCGCAGCAGAATTTGCCATAGTAGCGGCACCTGGTATTCAAAGAGCCTGACATTATGTTAAGAAAAGCGCTGGCCCTGACGTTAGCCGCCATGCTAAGCCACCCGGCAGCTGCCGGCTTAAACGCAACCGAAGCCAAACTAGTTGCCCATATAGACCAAACCAATCAACAGGCGCTGGGACTGCTGGAACAGGTGGTCAACATTAACAGCGGCACCATGAACTTTGCCGGGGTTAAACAAGTAGCACATGTGCTTATTCCAGAATTTGAAAAGCTCGGCATGCAGGCGCGTTTTGAAGACGGTGCCAGCTTTAACCGGGCCGGTCATCTGATTGCCGAGCTGCACGGTGGTAACGGTCCAAAAATGCTGCTGATTGGCCATCTGGATACGGTATTCGAACCCGACAGTCCCTTTCAACGCTTTGAAAAACTCGATGACAATCGCGCCAGAGGACCGGGCATTGCCGATATGAAAGGTGGCAATATTATTATTCTGCAAGCGCTCAAGGCACTTAAAGCCGCTGGCGAGCTGGCCAATATGAACATTCTGGTGGTCATGACTGGCGATGAGGAACTGAGTGGCAGACCACTTGCCCTGTCAAAGCAAGCACTGGTGGATGGTGCCCAATGGGCAGATATTGCGCTTGGGTTTGAAAATGGTGATGGCAACCCTAAAACCGCCAACATCTCGCGTCGTGGCTCGGTGGACTGGCAACTGACCGTAAAAGGCATCCCCTCTCACTCTTCGCAGATTTTTCAGGATCGCATCGGCGCAGGTGCTATTTATGAAACCGCACGTATCCTTAACAGTTTTTATGAAGAGCTGCGTAGTGAACCCTTGCTGACCTTTAACCCTGGCAGAATCATGGGTGGTACCACAGTCAATCATGACCCACTCAGCAACAGCGGCAGCACTTTTGGTAAGAACAACGTCGTCGCAGAACATACCATTGTCACAGGGGATATTCGGGCTGTGTCATTGGAGCAGCTACAGCGGGTGCAGGAAAAAATGCGGGCAATAGTCGCCCGCAGCCTGCCCCAGACCAGTGGAGATATCGTGTTCGGCGAAGGTTACCCGCCCATGGGGCCAAGTGATGGCAATCGTAAACTGCTCAGCCTTTACAGTCAGGTTAGTGTCGATCTGGGGCTAGGCATGGTAGAGGCGGTAAACCCTTTGAATGCTGGCGCAGCCGATGTGTCTTTTACTGCCGCCTTTGTGGATATGGCCATCGACGGGCTGGGTATGAGCGGCACGGCCGGTCACACCGTGGAAGAAACGGGCCGGCTGGATTCACTGCCCAAACAAGCCAAACGCGCCGCCCTGCTGATGTACCGTTTAAAATATCAGTAGCGGGGCTATGAAGCGGGCCTGTATAAAAATCCTGGCCCGCCCTATCCATCTATTTTGCGGTTAACCACTGTGCCGGCTGAAGTGCTCGGCCGGTCAGACGAATCTCGGCAATATCACCAAAAAATGGATTGGCGTAGTCGCCGTCGCTGCTGCTTGCGCCGATCAACCACTGCCCGCCAGGCATCAACAAAGCGCCGGGCTGTTCAATCTCGGCGGTACGCATCACTCTGGCACCATTCACATACAGGGTGTTGTATTTGCCGTCGTTCACCACTGCCACGTGATACCAGTGCTGTTTGTTCAGTGACCAGGACCAGTTTGAGCGCGATGCCTGATTAGCCGATAACGACAGCCACTGCAGTTCCATCAGGCTGGATACTGCCAGTAGCATAGGTGGATCGCTTCCCTGACAGTCCAGTTGGTGAAAGGTACAAACCTGACTGTGACTGGCTTGCTGGGCAAAAATCGCCGACCAGCTGTGTTTATCGGCGTGCCAATCCTGCGGGAAACGCACGATGGCTTCCAGCGTAAATTCTGCGATGTTGCCAGACAAACCATTCAGTGCAGATCTAGCCTGTAAAAACACGCCTTTGTCCTGCCTTTGCGCCCCATCCCCTTTAAAGCGCAGTGCCCCACCAGCATGGCCAAAAGGCGGCTTTTCGGCGCTTTGCTCAATCCAGTCAGCCTGCTCTGATTTAGCGGTATTTAACCGCGCCAGCGCCATATGCTGACCACGGCCGGACAAATCAGCAAACAGCATATCGCCGTTTGCAGCGGTTAGCTGATGCTCCTCGTCAAAGATCCAATAGCCCAATGTAGCGTCGATATTGCCCGGAAAACGGCCAAGGCTGGACAGGTTAAAGTCATGCAGGCGCGCATCCAGATCCATGGCAATGCTGAATTCCCAGCGGCTTAGTTCGTCATGTTCCTGCCGCTCGGCAACAGTGATACTTTCTACCCAGGGCGAGAAAGAGCGGAAATTCAGCGCCTGATTGGCAAAGTCAAACTGCACCAGTTGCAGCATGCCGTTGCCTCCCCAGAAATGGGACTGGTAATCCACCAGCAGCATAATCACATCGCGGCCATAGGCATTTTTGCTGCGCTTGACCGCTTCACCATGATGATGGCCGTTAAAGGTCATAAAAATCTGATCGTTGTTGTTAATCAGTTTGTCCCACAGATAGGCCCCATGCTCAGTAAAAAAGGCCTCGCCGTCGGCATCCACATTCAGTAACTGGTGCGTGGTCAGGATCACCGGTACATCCGGGTGCTCATCCAACACCTGCTGAGCCCAGCGCAGTGTCAGCTCGGACACCCGCCAGTCCAGGGCCAACACCATAAAACGCTGGTGGTTGGCTTCAAACAGGTGGTAGCGGTTAAAACCGGAGCTGTCATAACCGGCTAAGGTTGCATCAGTTGTCGCCAGACGCTGGGGAGAAAAATACTGAATAAAGGGTTCCTGGCCAGGATTACGCTGCACATCCTGATTGTCATTTATACCGCCCTGCACATAAGCCAGCACATCATGATTACCAGCCAGCACCGAATAGGGCGTGTCGGGATTTTGCTCCAGAATCGCCAGGGCCTGGCGGGCTGCCAGCCATTCACTGTCGTGATGGGGCAAATCAACCACATCGCCCAGATGCATGGTGAAACGAATATTCTGCCTGGCATAATTCTGCGCAATCCAGCTTGTCTGGGCGCGGAATCGCTCGGGTGAATAGCGGCTGTATTTCTGGGTATCCGGGATCACCGCCAGGGTGAAGGATTGGCTATTGGCCGCGACTTCGGCTTTTTTGCTGCTGGTTAAACCGGACTGGCAGGCGGTCAGCCAGCTCAAGCAAATAAGGCTGACCAGACTCAGTAGCCAGCGGGAGTGGATGGGTGTCATTTTAAATCCTGTATGGGCAGGGCAAACAAAAACAGCCCCAGCTCAAACAAGCAGGGGCTGGCGGTTAAACAGGCTTAGAAGCTGTAGTTCAAACCAACATAGAAGCGCCGTCCGGCATAGCTGGAATGATATAAGCGGGCCTTGCTGTCATCCCCCAGGTAGCTTTTGGACTCAGACTCGGTCAGGTTGATCACCGCCGCCTGCAGGCTGATGGCATCACTTAGGTTGTAAGAAGCATTCAAATCAATCTGATCATAAGCGTCCTGTATTTCATCCAGGCCGTTGACCTTACCCAGCACCACATCGCCACGTTTGTTGTAGGAAGCCCGCACGCTGAACAAGTCACTTTCATAGAAGGCTGAAAAGTTGTACTGATATTCAGCACTGCCTACCAGGACCGACTGACCAATCTTCTCGCCGTTAAAACTAACATCCGCCTGATTGGTATCGTTGTAGGTGTAGTTGCCGTACAAACCAAAGCCGCTGGCAAAATTATGCTGGAAGAACAGCTCCACCCCTTTTGACTTGGCATCGGAACCATTGGCCCAGGTGCTGTATGGACTGATGCTGATATTGCCGGCTTCCACTACCCCTGGCTCACCGTCAAAATAACGGGAATAAGTGATTTGCATGGGCACAATAAAGTTATCAATGTCTTTATGGAACAGCGCCATCCCCACGGCAGAACCTTCGCCATAGTAGTATTCCACCGACATATCTAATTGTACGGATTCGAACGAGTCCAGATTCTTGTTACCGCCACGCCCTTCAAAGCCTTCGCGTTCGCCGAATTCGGCACGGTCGTCGGCCCATTCCTGACTGGTATATGCCAGGGCTTCTTCGCGCCCAAGTTCAAAGTAGTCCGGTCTGGCAATGGTTTTAGCCGCAGCAAAACGTACCACCAAATCATCAGTGGCATCCCAGACCAGATTCATGCTGGGTAGCAGATGGGTTTCGGTGTTTTCCACACTGACAGGTTTGATCACCTCGTATTCGCGCTCGTCTTCCGGGATCTCTTCGCCGGTGGCATCGTCGTAATAATCCAGAAAGTACTCGTTGATTTCGTTGGATAAGGTGGTGCGCTGGGTACGCACATAACGCAGCCCTAAATTACCGCGCAGGCTGTTATGCTCAAAATCCGCCTGTACATAGGCTGCGCTGATCTGCTCTGCTACGCTGTAATCATAAATTTTCTTTTCCCAGTAGTAGTCCTGGTAGTGGCTGCTGACAATATCCCGGTACCTGTCCCAGTTAATGGTCGGCATCAGGTTAATGTTAAAGCCGCCAATAATGTTGTCTTCGGGTTTGTCATTAATCACATCTTTGAAGTCTGGTACGCCTGGGCCATCCGGATCGTTGTCGTAGGTATCGCCCTCCTGCAGTTTGGCCGCTTGCTCAGCACTTAGCCCCGGCGTCCACCACAGGGTATCACCGGTAAAACGTTCCAGCTCGGTGTCCCGGTATTTCAACCCGCTGCGCAAACGGTTGACTGGCCCCCACTGCACGTCAAAATCCAGGTCGAGCTGCGCATAGCTTTCCTCCAGAATACTCTGCTCCCAGCCTGAATTAATGGAGCCACGGTCCGGTGTGCCGCCCAGACCATTTTTAATATTGGTCAGGGTATCCGGGTCCAGGTACATGCTCACAGTGCCGTCAGCCAGCGACCAACCGGCGGTTTGCGAGGCATTGTTGTAGTTATATAAGGTATCGCCATTGGCGTCGGTCAACACATTGCCATTGGCATCCCTGCGAGCTTCTGACCTGTGGCTCTTATAAGCCACTTTCCAGTCTTCGGTGGGGCCACCTTCGGCTTTGGTATTCCCCGCCACGAAGCGCGCAGAGAAACTATCGCCCAGGTAGTTAACATTCACATCATAGGTATCTGAGGTATTTTCAATACGCTGGTAGGTGCCGCGATACCAGGGAAATTCCAGCGCGACTTCATTGCCACCTGCTGTGGCAGAAAAATCAGCGCCGGTAATAATGGAATCGGTGTCGTCCACTGTCATGCCCAGCAAGCGGTCAGGGCGGTAATGCCATTCCGGCATATCCACATAGGACATGGTGCGATTCTGCCCTAACGTGAAGCCGAAGTAGTTTACCCCGACTTCGATTCTGTCGGTGGGGCGCCACTGTGTGCTTACCTGAATACCTTCACGTTCGCGGTCTTCTTTGGCCACGCCTGTACGAATGCCACGTGGCAACCAGTAGCCCTCGTACTGACGACCACTGGCATCGGTTACGGTGTCCCAGTAATAGGCATCATTGACCGACTTGCCATTAGCATCCACGGCTTGAGCCGTACCATTGTCCCTGTCCGCAGGATCGGCGGTATACATGGAATAGTACATATCACCACTTAAGGTGCGATTGGTTCTGTCCTGCCTGGTATAACCGGCCAGAATACCAAAGGTTTCAGCGGTGTTTTTCCAGGAATAAAGGCCGGCAAACTGCGGCTCGTATTTTTCCGTGACATCGGCATAAGTGGTTTCGAGGTTGATAATCCCGGCGTTGGCGTCCATTTCCAGTGGCTTGCGGGAATGCAGAATCACCGAACCACCCACACCACCTTCGTCCAGGCGCGCTTCAGGGGTCTTAAACACTTCAACCCGGCCAATCATGGCGGATGGCAATAACTTGTAATCAAAAGAGCGGGACGGTTTGCCCGGAGAAGAAGCAATAAAATTACCATTGAGCTGGGTCAGGGTCAGGTCGGAGTCAAGACCGCGAATACTGACCGATTCCCCTTCACCGCCATTGCGCTGAATGATGACGCCGGGCACGCGCTGTAGCGAGTCGGCAATATTTTTATCCGGGAATTTACCTATGTCTTCAGCCGTAATGGCTTCGACCACGGCACTGGCCATACGCTTTACCGCCAGACTTTCGGCCATACTGGCTCGAATGCCCCGCACTTCCACCACTTCCATGCCATTTTCTACCGACTGATAGGCGCTATCTTGCTGAGCCACAGCTTGCGAACAGGCCGTTGCCACCGACAGACACAACAGAGACTTCACGAAATGGCACTGCAGACCACTGGCGGTCTGGCGTTGTTTTGTTTGATACATACAAGCTTCCTACTGGTTTAGAGAATGTGTGAGTTTCTAAAAGCGCGCCTAACGCCTGGTGAAACGTCCTTATCCGATTTATGGGTAGTTATTCGATGTCTGGCCGCACTGGACCGGGTAGAATACGGTCTGCGTAGTCGGTAAACACACCGTCTACCCCAACGATGTCAAACAGCAGTTGCTGCAGGACGGAAAACGGCATGCCCTGCGGAGTATCGTTGTAATTCAGGGTATAAGGGTGGATCTGCAACCCGGCTTGTTTCAGCCACTTTGCAAAATCGCTGGGCTGGCGGTTATCCAGGTGATAAAGCTGCCTGTGCCAGGGGCCGACACCGTCAACAACTTGCGCCATTGCCGCCACCCCGGCTTTACTTTGCAAATAGGCAAAGTCGCTTTCGGCGTCGGCCCATTCCACGGCACCGATAAGTTGCACTAACTGCGTCTTCAAACCTAACTGGCGCAAGCGTTTCACTTCTGCAAAATCAAAACATTGCACTATTACTTTGGCACTGGCCTGGTTAAGTTGATGGCGTTCTAGTGCGGCCAGGAACAAGCGGCTAATGTCTTTGCCTTGCTGGCGATGCAAAGCAGGCTTTTTGATTTCAGGATACAAACCCACTTGCATGTCCCTGGCCCGGTTCAGATAACGAATCAGGCGTATCTGCTCATCGAAACTGCTGATTCTGGCATGCAGAGGTGCCAGCGCAGCGGTATTACCGTCCATTCGCTTTAGCAGATGCGGGCGGGGCGTTAATGACAGGGATTGCAATTCATCCAGGGTAAAATCCAGCGCATAATAATGTCCATCGGCACGCACCCGCTCGGGAAAACGCCGGGCGATATCGGTGGTGTGCTCCAGATAAGGGTCGTGCAGCACCACAAGTTGATCGTCACGGGTAACAAACAGGTCCTGCTCGATATAATCCACGCCCATGCCATGGGCCAGGATCACGCCTTCCAGACTGTGCTCGGGTAAGTATCCCGACACCCCGCGATGGGCAATCACCAAAGGCTCAGCCTGCAACGGGCTGACGGCAATCAGTGCCAACAAGATGAAAAGACCCGCTATACGGCGGACGAAAACGCCACCCCACACCGGTTGTTGATATCTGCCTGTCCCGCTATTTTTCATCACCGCCTCCTGCACTCCCTAAGTGGACCAACATTGTCACTGGCCATTCGCACACGCAATTGGTACGTTCCAAAAACAATTAGAGAGTAAGCCCGGCGCATGACGATTTAATTAAAGAAATATTAAATTGGTACGTACCAGGGAATATTTTATTTTTAATTGAGATTAAAAATACGCCATGCTAAGAATAATGATTCCCAGGTGAATAAGATGATGAACACGAGCGAGAAGCAATGAGTGATATGGCCAGATATGCCTATGCGACAATCAGAGAAACCATTGCTGAGCAGATCCAAACCGGGCAGCTGACAGAAGGTCAACAGCTTGCTTCAGAAAGGGAACTGTGTGATCTGTACCAGATAGCCCGCTCCACGCTACGACAGGCCTTGTCACAACTTGAAAACATGGGGGTAATTTACCGGCGCAACCGACTGGGCTGGTTCGTCTGTCCACGCAAATTGCGTTACGACCCGATGCGACATGTGTCTTTTCTGCACTACACGGTTGCCCAGGGGTTTGAACCAAGCACCAGGGTGCTGTCCCAAAACAAAGGCAAGGCCGATGCCCGAATTAGCCAAGTCATGGCACTGGATGGTCGTAGCACCGTAACCGAATTGACCCGATTGCGCTCAGTGGACGGGCGCCCGGTTGTGGTAGAAAGGATATTCTTCAATAACCGCCACTTTATCGGCCTGGAAAAGCAGGATCTGTCCCTGTCTATCAATGCCATGCTGAAGAATCAATATGGCCACAGCCAGTTAACCTTTGCGATTCAGATTGAATCCTGCTGCCTGTTTAATCCCCATGCTGCCTACTTAGGGGTAAACGACGGCGCATTGGGGCTTAGGGTGCTGCGCACCATTTACAGTGAAAAAGGTGAGATCATCGAATTTGACGAGGAATTGTGGCGACACGATGCGCTGATGGTAGAAAACCAAACCCACATCAGCCTGACATCCCAGGACAGATAAACAACAACCTTGCTGTGCCGCTTCATTCAGCGCTGCCAGCGGTGTACCGTCCAGCCCTTGGCGCTGGCGATATCCAGCAATACGGGATTAGGGTTGACCACCTGTGGCTGGCAACTTAGTTGCAGCAGTGGTACATCATTGATGGAGTCTGAATAGACAGTGTGCAAATGCTGGCTGGCCGCTTCGAGCTGCTGTGCCTTGAACCATTGTCTGAGCCGGATGACCTTGCCTTCTCCCAGGCTGTAAGGCAGCAACGCCTTGCCACTAAAACGCCCCTCCAGCAGCTCCAACTCAATACCAATGCAGTGCTCAACCTGCAAATAATCGCAGATCGCTTTAACCAGAATGGCCGGACTGGCCGAAATCACCAAAGTATGGTCCCCTTGTTGCAAATGCACTTGCAACCTGGCGAGGGCCTGCTTGAAAAACCTCGGCTCAATCACCTCACTAACAAAGCGTGCCAGCATAGGGGCCAACTGGCAGGGACTGGCTCCCAATAAAGGCCTGGCCCAGTGCTGCATATAAAGTTGCATATCCAGAGCACCGCGATAGTAGTCATCCATCATTGCACTGCAATTCAGCAAAGCCGTCTGCGCACCAGGCCAGTTCTGCTCACACAGAAATTCCAACCATAGCTGAGCACTGTCTCCCTCAAGCAGGGTGTCATCTAAATCAAAAACCGTCACCTTTGTCATTCGCATGTCATGTCACTTTGCTATCAATCTTCAGCAAGCACCAAACTGGTACATACCAGAGTGTAAACATATGCATATTACAACAATGAGTAAGTCCAAAGGAATTTTGCGCCAATGGCTCTCGAAACAGCCATCCTGGCTGTTTTGCGCCTATGCGATTATGGCCGCTTTTTCCACTTATGCCTGTATGTATGCATTTAGAAAACCTGTCAGTGTTGCTCTGTTTGCAGATGCCAGTTACTGGGGGGTATCCCTTAAGGTGCTGTATCTGTCGTCACAAATGTTGGGGTATGCACTATCCAAAGTGGTGGGCATTAAATTTATTGCCGAACTTAAACAACAGGGCCGCGCAGCAGGCATCTGCAAACTAATCGGCCTGGCCGCCCTGGCTTTATTGGGCTTTGCTCTGGTGCCTCCACCTTACAATATTCCCTTTATGTTTTTAAACGGCCTGCCGCTTGGCATGGTATGGGGGTTTGTATTCAGTTATCTGGAAGGGCGGCGGGTCACAGAAGTACTGGCCGCCGGTCTTTGCACCAGTTTTATCGTGGCGTCTGGGGTGGTGAAATCGGTGGGCAGTTATCTGATGTTGCATATGGCCATCAGTGAGCACTGGATGCCCCTGGCGACTGCCCTCCTGTTTGTGCCGTTACTGGTGTCGTCGGTATGGTTGCTGGATCAATTACCATCGCCCAATCAGGATGATATTGCCGCACGGCGGGCGCGGGTACCAATGGACAAAGCCGCCAGACTGGATTACTTGCAACACTATGGCTGGGGGTTAGCCATGCTGACCCTGGCCTATGTATTGTTGAGTCTGTTTCGCGATCTGAGAGACAACTTTGTTGCCGATATTTGGGCTGATGTAGGTATCAGCGGTTCGCCGCTGATTTATACCCTCACCGAAGTACCAGTGGCTTTGATGATTTTGTCGGTTATTGCCATGATGATGCTGATAAAGAGCAACCACCGGGCTTTGGCCGTCAACCATCTGTGCATTGGCTTTGGCTGCTTGATAACGGCAGCAGCTTCCTGGCTTTACTGGCAGCATCTGATCTCCCCCGTGATCTGGATGGTATCCATAGGCATGGGGTTATATCTGGCTTATGTGCCCTTTAACAGTGTGCTGTTCGAACGTTTGCTGGCCTGTACTGACAAACCTGGCAACGCAGGTTTTCTCATTTACATCGCCGATGCCTGTGGTTATGTTGGCAGTGTTGCGTTGATGCTAAGCGCCAGTTGGTTATCCGCCGATATAAACTGGGTAGGGCTGATTAAAAATGCCGGATTCTGGGTCGGCATCATTGGCATGCTCACCACCTGGCTGTCGTGGCGCTATTTTTCTACCAGACTAACGCCAACAACGCGTTCTGACTCCGCTTACTTGTCAGCACCTGCCACCAACTCCTCAACCAGTTAGCTTTACAGATGCTGTCAGTTATATTTACACGTGAAGTGTCTTCCGATTAGACTAAAACACCTAAGGTATTGAATAAAAAGAAAATGGTAGATTGGCGCAAATATTGCCTGAGCAGCCATGCCGATACATCCCCGTACCATGGAGTAGTTAATGATCAGGAATATCTTAAAAACTTGTGTAGTCGCCATCAGCTTAGGTATTTGTAGTATTGCCAATGCCAGCTTAATCACTATTACCTTTGATATTACCAACTATAACGATGAACTGGGTACCTTCAGCGGTATTGACAGTAATTCGGATCAGCTTTTGCAGTGGAGCGAGCTGAGCAGCTTTTATTGGACCAGCCAGCATTACGGTCACAAAGTCACCTTAGCGGATTTAACCCTGTTTGGTGATTTTGATTTGCAAAACAATAAGTGGCTGGCTAATGCCAAGATGCCACAGGTTTCGACTGCCGATGCTTATTTCGCCTGGAACAACAATGGTAATGCTGTTAGAACATCCTGGGCCAGTATGCGTATTGTCTCAACCAATGGAAATCAAACCAGTATTCCGGAGCCTTCCAGCCTGGTTATTCTGGGCCTGGGCTTACTAGCCTTGTCTTCGCGCAAATATCTGCGCCGTTAATGGCAAAAGGCTGAGGTGCTTGCCTCAGCCTTTACCCAAATCACTCAGCCGGTTTTCGCTGATATTGAAAGACTCCACCACCCTGTTTTAATACGAATCCGCTAAACTGCGGTTCGTCAGTTGCGTCAAACGACATACGTATACCGGCCTGTTCAAAAACAAACTCCCGTTCATTGACAGCCGTCAGTGGAAAGGCGCCCTGGCCACTGGCCTGGGCAAACAACTGCTTGTCTTGCACAAACACCTTAATCTCCAGCGGCAACTGACTGGACACGTAATTGCCAACAAAGCGCTGTAAATCCATATCTTTAGTGTCTATGGCGGTAGCAAACTCGGGGGGACGGACCGGCATATCAAAACAGGCGCTGAGCATCGCAATCAGCACATCATTAAAAGAATAATTCACCCCATTGGACAACGCCGTAATGGCCAACCCCTTTTCCGGCAAATAAGCTGACATCGATACAAAGCCGTCTATGCCGCCGCTATGGCCAAGCAACTGATATTGATTAAATGGTATGGGGGAAAGCGCAAAACCATAGTCTGGCTGCATTTTTTGCATCTTTTTAAGGGAGTCAGCTGACACAAGCTTAGCGCTGAACAATGCCTGAAAAAATTGATTCAACTCGCTGGCCGTAGACACCAGAGCGCCAGCCCCGAATGGCACACTCATATCGGTCTCTGTGGCACGCTGCCAGTCCCCCTGCCATTGATAGGACAATGCCTGATTTTGCTCTGGCGTAATCTTGCCACCATAGCCGGTGCGCTTTAGCGCCAGCGGCTCAACAATCTGCTTGTTGAGCACCTCTGCATAGGATTTACCACTGGCTTTTTCAATAATCAGGCTCAGCAGGTAATAGTTGGTATTGGAATAATCCTGTTTTTCATCCGGATCGAAATTGGGGGGCAAGGCCAGAAATCTGTCCAACATCTGCTGGTGACTCTGGGGGCTTTGCATATACTGGCTGTAATCCTGGGCGTCAGTAAAATTGAACAGCCCCGAACGATGGGTCAGCAACTGTTGGATGGTGATCTTGTCACTGTTTGGGAAGTCCGGGAAATATTGGCCAAGGGTCCAGTCCAATTGTAATTTCCCCTGCTCCACCAATTGCATCACCATTACCGCCGTAAAGGTTTTACTAATTGAACCGATGCGCAGTTGGGTATCGGCATTCAGCGTCTGCTGGCTTTCCAGTGCCGCATAGCCCTGCTGATTGGTGTAAATGGGTTTACCTTTTTCGCTGAGCGCCACACTTAACATCATTCTATTGTGCTGCCCCAGCGTGGCCAGATAGTTATCCAGTTGCTGTTTACTTCGAGCGGATAGATCCGCCATCACCGGCAGGCTGAAGCTCAATGCTGCAAGTAATCCAATTATTTTCAAGCGCATGGTCAATTCCCTTAGTATTGCAATAAGATATCTTTCATACATACAGCTGACCAGCCAGAAATTGTTCAAATTTTGTATCACCGCATGTTGAAAACCCGCTTAACGACAAAAAGCCGCTATTGGCCACACAGATTGAGTAATGTTGTTAAAAACCGGTAAAGTTTGAGTATTCAGGCAACAAAGCCCCAGGACCAAAATGAAACGTATCTTAGCCATTCTGGCTTCTCTCACTTTTGCCAGTAGTCTGGCTGCTAAACCCGTCTATGAAAAACAGGAGCCGCCGCGTCGGCTCAACGCATTACAAAGTGCAAAAGCCGAGGCTAACTACCAGAAATACTGCTCGCTGTGCCACGGTGCTGACCGACAAGGCTATGCCAATGACCATGCGCCTTCATTGCGCAGCAAGAGCTTATTTGAATCCGGGGTGCCGCATGCGATTTTGCGCCCTTTGTCATATGGGCGCGAAGGTACGGCCATGGCAGGTTATCTGGACGAAGTGGGCGGCCCCATGGATCTGGATGAAGTCTGGGATCTCACCTACTGGCTGTTCTGGCAATCCGGCGCCGAGCGGGTCAGGTTAAGTGAAAACCCGGTTGCAGGGGATATCAGCAAAGGTGAAGCGGTGTTTAAACAGCATTGTACCAGTTGCCATGGCGAGCAAGGCGAAGGAGTCAACGCCCCGGCGCTGGCTAATCCGTCGGCACTGGCACACAACAAGGATGAGTTTATTCGCTACGCCATTGTCAATGGTCGTGATGGTACGCCGATGAAGTCCTTTTACGGCATTTTGTCCGACCGGGATATTGATAATGTCACCGCGTTTTTGCGTAGCAAAGCCCGTCATCAGAGTCAGAACAGCGTGCCGCTGCGCGCATTGCCGACGCCGGATCAATATATAGTGAATCCACAAGGTGCTGACCCACAATTTACCCTGACAGACGACATGTATGTGTCGTCTGCTGATTTACACCAGGCGCTGCAAGACAAAAAACGCATGATTCTGCTGGATACCCGGGTGCCATCGGTCTGGCAGCGTGCCCATATTGAAGGGGCCATCCCTTTCCCTTATTACAGCGATCTGGATGACAAACTGGCCGGCCTGCCCAAAGATGTGCAAATTGTCGGTTACTGCTCCTGCCCCAGAGCCGCCACCGAGCATGTGATCCGGCAATTGCGCGACAAAGGCTACAGCAAAACCGCCGTCCTCTGGGAAGGCATTTTTGGCTGGATGAATCTGGGCTACCCGGTGACCCGGGCAGATGGCATTATTGATGAGGCGGATGCTGCAACGCATTAAGCGTCGCAGCATTGTGAATTAATTAGCCAGTTCCACCAATGCTGCCGTGTACATTCTAAGGTTCAGTACAAATTGCTCCCGGGTGATAAATTCATGTTCTGAATGCCCGGTGTACTCCTTACCGGGCATGGCGGGGCCGAAGCCCACCGCATTGGGGAACAATCTGGAGTTGCTGGCGCCGCCGATGGACACCGGTTGGGCATCCTCTATACCCGAATAATGCGAGAATACCCCCAGTAATTTTTCTACATGCGGCGCATCAGTCAGAACAAAAGGATCGTCAATTCGGTAGTGGCGACCTTCCAACCGGACAGCACTGCGCTTCTGCCAGCTATCCAGAGCCGAATCGATTTCCTGTTCCAGTTGCTGAGCACTTTTGCCTTTTGGGCGGCGGATATTGATGCTCAGTTGTATGCCCTTATCCACTTGTTTCAGTACGGTAGGCGATACCGTCATAGGCCCCATAAAGTCGTCGGCATAGGCAATACTGCCAAACTGCTGGCCATACAGGCCAGTACCTAATTGGTCATTGATAAAATTCACCAGCGAACCTGCCGCATTGGAAGGCCAGTGCTGTGATGACAAGGCATCGGCCAGATGAGCAATAGCATTGACCCCATTTTCCGGTTTGGATGAGTGGGCAGACTTGCCCAAGGCAGTCACAATCAAGTTGTTATCACGCCAATCATAGTCGTACTGCATGCCCTGCTGGGCAGCTGTCTTTTGCTTTATACCTTCCAACAAGGCTTTGGATGCGTTCGCAATCACCGCTTTAGCATCTTCAGGGATCTGGCTGGCAAAAAAGCCACCTTCAAAGTGCTTAATATAGGGCTGTGTGGTATTCAAAGCCCGGTTGGGGAATGTCATGCTGAGAATGCCAAAACCTTTTTCTGCTGTTACCACCGGATATTGTGTATCGATAGTGATATTCAGCTCAGGCAGTGTATGGGTTTTAATAAATTCCTGTAGTGGTCCCCAGTCTGATTCCTCGGCCATATAGACATAAAGTTCAATCCGTTTGCGCAGGGAAATCTGCTTGTCCTTAATGGCTTTCATGGCAAATAGAGCCGTAGAGATTGGCCCTTTATCGTCTTCGGTTCCCCGACCAAGCAATTTACCCGGCTCACTGGTCATATCCAGTTCAAACGGGGATTTCGCCCACTTATCAGGATTGACTGGCTGTACATCACCGTGGGTGATCAAGCCAATTTTTTCCGGGCCTTGCCCCAATCCAATCACCACCACATAGCCATAATCCTGATAATCCAGGCCCAATGCAGCCGCCTGGCCGATCAGATCCTGTTTAAACGCCCTGTGTACAGGATTATCGGGTGAGGGTATACCCTCCACTGCTACGGTATTATGCCTGACCAGACTGGCAAGGCTGTCTATCATGGCTTGTTCATAGGTTTGCACCGCATATTCGGCGGCAGATTGTGCCAATTCGCCCGGTGTCTTAGCCAACAACACAGGGGAAAACAACAAGGCACTTAAGGCAACAGCTTTCAACATAAGTCACTCCTGATTAGGGAGCGAGAATCTAGCAACAGGCGGTTTACAAAACCAACGCTTAAATCTTAAGTGTCAGGTAAGCAATACTTATGCTGTCAGCTTGACATCACTTTGCGATAGGCAAATAGAGCGTGTTGACCTTTTGAGTATGATTTTGCAGCAGTTTGTGGGCCATTTATACAAGGCAGAGCGAACGTGGTGTAGTGATTCTACATGAGTGAGTAATAACGCCGTAGAAAGGGCCCACTAGGCCTGCAGCCCGGCGTTGTGATTAGAAGGGACTGGATATGAACAAAATCTATACCCAGAAGGTCAACAGGCTCTAACGCCCCGGGCAAAGCCAGGGCGTTTCAGATCAGCAGCGACAGTCCTTAGAACTTATAAGACATGCCCACAATAAAGTTGCGGCCACTGGTGGTGTACGACTGGGTGCGATTATCCTGGAACTGACGAATACGCTCATCGGTAAGGTTGTTGCCTTCTACCGTCAACTGCAACGCCTCAGACAGGTTATAAAAGGCTTTGAAATCCAGGAAACTGGTGTCGTCATAGCCTTCCACCACGTTCTGGCTTTCACCTTCACCGGCAATAAAATCGTCCCGGTAAGCATGGGACAAGCGCACGCCCCAGATATCCGTCTCGTAATACACCGTGATGTTATAAGCCAATTCCGATAAACCCGGTGGCGTGACCTCAAAGGCCTGACCTTCGTTAAACAGGGTGGTTTCACCATCGGCCAGGGTCAGGTTGGCGGCAAAACCAAGGTTTTGCCAGGCACCGGGCAAAAAGGTCATATCCGCCTGCAAGGCCAGCTCCACACCATGGACAGTGGCGCCATCGCCGTTAATCGGCTGATTCACAGTGAACTCGGTTTGCGCATTCACCCTGGGATCAAATTCCAAAAACGCCAAGGGATAACCGGTTTGTGCATAGGGCATGGTCACCGACTGCTCGACGATAAAGGAGTCCATATCCTTATAAAAAACGCCCAGCGCAAAACGCAGATCCTCGCTGTAGTATTCCAGCGAGCTGTCGAACGAGTCGGCCACAAAGCGCTGTAAATTAGGGTTACCAGCGGCAATACGCGTATCGGCTACCCCTACCTGACCGGCTGCACGCAATTGATTCAAAGCCGGGCGGGAAATATTGCGGTTGGCACCAAAGCGCAGCACCCACTCATCGCTCAGGTCCATGGCGATATTCAGGCTGGGCAGAAAGTCGTCATAGGATTTGTTGAACGTCACATACTCTAATCCCTCACCGGTATTCACTTCTCCACTTGAGGTTTGGTCCGTTTCGTACCAGCGCACACCGATATTACCGCGTACATCCATACCGGCTAACTCGCGGAAGAAGTTGTACTTGGCATAAACCGCCAAAGTGTCTTCGGCCAGTTGATATACCGTACCGGGGCGGTTAAAAGAGGCGTCCAGGTCACGGGAAATGCGTCCGGTTGCTTCCACCCGCTCAAAGGTCGCCTGGTTATTGGCAATGGCATAAGGGCGCAGAATAGGGATTTCGGTTAGCTGAAATACCGCCTCGGGCGCGGTAGGATCGTTTTCCCAGTCCACCCGGTTACGCCGTTCATAGCCAGAAGACTGGTACTGTTTAAACTGCAAACCGAAGTCCAGTGACTCGCTGTTGTCAAACGCCCAGCTCCAGTCGGTTTGCGCTATGTCATAGCCATTTTCAATACGATCTTCACGCACGTCGGTGCGCATTAATGACCACTGGCTGGCATCGGTAATATCAAAGTCATAGGTATTTTGCCCGTGAGCAGCGTTACGCCAGTCAACCGAGAAGGCATGACCTTCAGCCTCGGCAAACACTTTGTCGTGAATGGGCTGGTCGAAATCCGAATCAGACGTACCCAGTAATAAGGTCGCCCGCAGATGGTCGGTCAGGTCGAACTCGCCCAGCAAAGACAGCTGATAGAAAGCGGTCTCCCCATAACTGACCTTAGACTCGGTGCGCAAATCCAGGTTTTCAAACGAGGCATACATCAAATCATCACCGACAATAGCGCCATCAACCAGCAGCTGGCCCGCATTCACATCGCCGGTAAAGGCATTCGTACCCGCGGTGGAGAGCTGGTTCTCAATGCGGTCATTTGACAATTTGCCATACAGGCCATCCAGTGACCATTTGGTTGTTGCTGATGGTTGCCATTGCAGGGACGCGGTAATGCCTAAACGTTCCCGGTCGTTATGCCAGGAGGCAATATTATTGGCCCTGGGCACAAATACCCGGTCAGCGCCGCTGGCATTGATTAAGCGCTCGGCGACCGCATTATCCACTGAGGAGGCGACGTTGTCGGCGCCAAAATTGGCCTGACGCCAGGACCAGACATGGTAGCCCTTTTCGATGGTTTCCACCTGGGAATAGGCCACCGACACTAACGCACCGAAGTCGCCCCAGGTATTGGACAGCAGACCCGCAAAACGGGGGCCGGTGCTGCTATTTAAGTCATTGTAAATGGCTTTGGTCGACACCGCACCGCGAAACCCCGCATAGTCAAAAGGACGGGCGGTATGCAGGTCAACCGTGCCGGCCAGTCCCCCTTCGTCCAGGCTGGCATCATAGGACTTATGCACATCGATGCGGTTAAACAGTTCCGAGGCAAACACACTGAAATCAAAGTCGCGGGTGCGCGATGCGCTACCGCGCTGGTCAATGCCTGAGTCTGTGGTAAACAGCGCTTCCAGGCCATTAACCCGGGTACGGGTAAAGTTAGGACCAAGACCCCGTAAGGAAATTTGACGGCCTTCACCCGAGTCGCGGGAAATGATGACACCGGAGATGCGCTGCAGCGATTCGGCCAGGTTTAAATCGGGGAAATTGGCGATATCCTCAGCCAGAATCGTTTCGGTAACAGTGTCGGCCTGCTGTTTCATGGCCGCACTCTCTTTAAGGCTGGAGCGATAGCCTTTTACGACAATCTGTTCAATCGCGTTAGCACCAGCTGGGGCCTGCTCAGCCATAACCTGTGCCGACAGGGTTAAAGCACTGGCCACACCAATGGCAACTTTGTGAATACGGATACGGGAGTTCATAGCGGGTTCCTCAAAATAACGGCTCTTGTGGTAAATGGCGCTGTTATGCGGCCTTGTTGATGCATCAGCCACAAGACAAACGACCCTTACCCGCTTTTCAGTAAAAGGCGTATCTTCATAAAAGTTTCATAAATTAAAGATCTGCTGACACCCCACCAACACGGCCCGGCGACCTTTACAGGCTGAGGCTTATCCCGAACTGGAAGGTGCGCCCCGATTGGGTGTGCACTAAAGGCCGATTGGCCACAGGGGACGCAAACAGGTCGATGGGTTCATTGGTGAGATTTAAGGCTTCAAAGCTCAGCTTGAGTCGCTCGGTGAGGCGATAAAAGGCCGCCGCATCGACAAATTGCGTGGCATTTACGCCGCTAAACATATTGATATTGTCGGGTTGGGTAAAATAGCGATCTCTGTAGGTGGTGGACAGCCTGATACCGCCAATCGCGTTTTCCAGATACAAGGTCAGGTTATAAGTATGGCGGGACAGCGCCAGCAGCGGCGCTCGCACTTGTTGGCCATTGATTTGGTAATGCGTGTCTCCGCTGGCGTAGGTGTAATTGGCCAGCAAACCAAAACCCGGCGTCCACTCATAACGGCTGGACAACTCCGCCCCTTGAATAAAGCCGCCCTGGCCATTCACTGGCTGAGATAAAGCAAAAAGCTGACCTTGACGGTCTTCAGTGAGCAGGCTGTCAGGCAGGTTTAACTCGTCAAAGCTCACCAGACGAGTCTGACTGACGATGTAGGAGTCTAAATCCTTGTAATACAGCACCAGACCAAGGAAGTTCTGCTCAGCAAAATAATATTCGGCACCCAGATCCCAGGATGTGGCAATAAACGGCGTCAGATTGGGGTTACCATTATCGACCCGATTATCGGCAATGCTGACATCGGTGGTGGCACGCAGGTCGCTCAACCCCGGACGGGACAGGTTGCGTCCGGCTGCCAACCTTAAGGTCAGGCTGTCATTCAAATCCCAGGCAAGGTTGAAGGCTGGCAACCACTGGTGATAGTGATTGCTGAACGAAACCGGGGTAAAGCTTCCTCCCTGCGTCTGAGCCAGCGCTTCGCCGCGGCTTAGCACCTGGCTATCCAGATACCGCAGGCCCAGATTGCCGCGCAGATCCCGGTAGCTAAAATCCAGTTGTGCAAACAGCGCGGTGTTTTGCTCTTGCACGTCAAAGGCAGTTCCCGGCCGATTGGATGCCTCGTCCAACTCACGGGAAAATGCGCCGCCCGACACCCGCCCAATCAGTCCCTCAGACAGCAGCAGGTCAAAGCTTTGTCCGACATCGGCCACCTGATACCGGGGGTGTTGCGGATGAGCCAGAGTACTGGCCACGAACGGCAATGCCAGAGCGTTCAGGCCCCTCACATCATCCCTGCGCTCAAAGCCTTCAGAGAGAAAATCCTTATATTGCAGGCCCAGTTGTAAACTTAGTTGCTGATTCAAGCGCAATTGGCCGTTCAGTTCGCCGGTATAAAAGCGATTTCTGATCTCGTCCTCACGTACATCGGCACGATGCAACTGCCAAATGTCCGCACGGCGCAAATCCTCGCCGTAGCGATTCACCGGCAAGCGACGATCCTCACCATAGTCAAAGCTGAAAGGCTGATGTGGCGCTTGCAGGAAAATCTTGTCATGCACCGGACTGCTAAATTGTGACTCAGAGAGACTGCCCAGCCAGGACCACTGCCAACGTTCATTGGCTTGATAGTGACTTTTTAAGGTGGCATTGATAAAGCGGGTCTGAACCACAGAATATTTTGCTTCGCTGCGAATATCGGCCTGCGCAAAGGCAGCAAATCGCACGGTATTATGGGCATCAGATTGCAGCGCCAGCAGGCCTTGCGGATCCTGGTTGGCCAGATTGTATTCCTTATCAACGCTTTGCAGTTGCGCGAACAACAGATCAGCATCCACTGACCAAAGCGGTGTGACACGCCACTGCCAGGCACTGGTTAATCCCAGTCGCTGCTGTACCCGGTTGGCCAGCGTGTACGAAGCCACGGTGGGGCCAACCAAATCAGCGGGCTGCTGGCTTGGCGTGTTGGCAGGAATTGAGGCATCCAATTTATGGGAAAAGGTCCGCCATCCCCAATCGCGATGGCCGGTCTCACTGCTGTCCGTTTCGCTGTATGCCACAGCCAGCAACGCACCGAGGTTGGCATATTGGCGGGAAAAAAGCGCAGAAAGACGCGGTGAATAGGCTTGAGAAAGGTCGTTATAGGCACCTTTAACTGAAAAGGTTGCCTGCTCCTGTTCATAATCAAAAGGTTTGGGCGTCACCAGGTCGATGGTACCGGCTATGCCACCTTCATCCTGACTGGCGGCATAGGTTTTATCCACCTGGATCAAGCGAAACAACTCAGCGGCAAAAATATTAAAATCGAAATTACGTGTGCGCCCGGCCGAGCCCCTGTGATCAAACACCGAGTTAAAGGTGGCCAGCGATTCCACCCCATTGACCTGCACCCGCACAAAGTTAGGGCCTAAACCACGCAGTCCTAATTGGCGGGTTTCACCGTTATCGCGCTCAGCCACCATACCGGGTAAGCGCTGCAAGGCATCGCCTAAATTCAGCTCAGGGAAATCACTGATATCTTCGGCAAACACCGCATCGCTGACCAGCGCGCTGGCCCTCTTTTTTGCCTGGGATGCGCTAAGACTATCGCGATAACCACGTACCACCAGGGTTTCCAGCACTTTTGTGGCGCTTTGTGTCGTTTGCATGGCCGGGGCCTGAACTTTATCCGGCCGCGCAGCCTCAGCAACCAGCAAGATCATCTTGTCCTGCAATAGCCCTTTAACTCCGCTGCCGGTCAACAGCAAGCTCAAGGCCTCATTCAGCGAGTACTCGCCGTTAAGCGGTGTGGACTGAATATCGGGCAGAATGTCGCTGGATGCCAGTAAGGAATAATCGGATTGTTCGGCCAGTTGGCGCAGGGCGTCGCCCAAAGGTAAGGCAGGGATCGTCAGCGCATAACTTATGGCCGTTTGAGTGGCTGATGTTTTGGCCGGGCAAAGCAGCGTCCCTAACAACAGCCCTATGGCTACACTGCCTCTTATCACCGCTTATCCACGCTCCACTTGCCAACACAGGCATGCACGCTACCGCGAAAATATGACAGAAATAAAAACCTTCGATATTTTTACCTTAGCGACTCAGCATTATGCGCTGCTCGCTACGCGACGCCTTAAGTTGATGGGTAACTGCCAAGCCCTGAATCAGCCCCTCAGCATCACTAATGGCAAAGCTTGCGGTAACCGGCAGCGCACCCAGCCTGGCATCGGCCAGTAAGATAGGTACCTGACGATAACGGTTGATATCGGCCAGCACCTCTCGAAGGGGCGCATGGGCAAAAATCAGCCGGCCTTCGCGCCACTTTAGTTCTTGTTCTATATCAAAGGGCTGCACCGCAGAAAATTGCCCCTGGGTATCAAAACTGACTCGTTCACCCTCGCGCAATGAGGTCAGCATGTTGCTGTTATGGGTACGGGCCACCACGTCCACCAGACCCTCGTCCACCGAGATGCGAATCGCTTCGGCTTTTCTGACCTCAAAGGCGGTCCCTACAGCCCACACCTGTAGGTTATCCACCGACACCACAAAAGGCCTGGCTCGATCTTTAGCTACGGCAAAATGGGCCGCGCCTTCTAACAACTTGATACTGCGTTTTTCGTCACTAAGCTGCACCGATACCGATGAGCGCCCGCTTAAGGTCACAACAGAACCGTCCAGCAGCCGCACCTGGCTATTGCCCTGATAATCGGAAGCATAGTATTGAATGTCAGCACCATGGCCACGCCACAGCCAGCCCAACAAAACAGCCAAGGCCAGAATGGAAAACGCCCCCGCCGATAAACCATATGGCATCCCCCAGCAGGAAAAAGCTTGTTTGGCCCGTTGCCACCAACCTTGCCGGGCGATATCTGTTACCGCTTGCCCCTGAGCTTCGGCACAAAACACCAATTCATCCGTTATACCCGTGTTTTGCCAAAGTCTGGCCGCCCGCTCAAAAGCCTGCTGATGGCTGGCGTGCTGACCCAGCCAGGCCTTGAGAGCCAGCTCATCGTCCCGGCTAAATTGACCTGATTGCAGTTGTACCACCCACTCTAATGCCTGGATGTCGGCCTGACTGTCCCGGGTAGGAAATTGCTTATCTGCCATGCTGAGCTCCGTTGGTGTGAACATCCTGCTGGCTGGCCTGATGCAAAATGGCCAGGGCTGCCACCAATTGCCTGGATACATCCGCTATGCTGCAATCCAGGGCTTGTGCAATCTGCGCGTAAGTTTCACCTTTGATCCGACTGCGCACTAATATCTGCCGCTGCTTTTCCGATAACAACCGCATTGCCTTGCCTACCGCACCAAGCTCGTCGCGCCTGGCCCAAATGTTCTCAGGGCCTAGTTCATCCAGCCCCTCATCATCAGTAGACATCTGTTCGGCCATAAATTGATTGATACGCTTGACCCGGCCGATCGCATTCAACGTATGGTTGACTGCCATTTTATACAGATAGGCCTTGGGGTTTTCGATCAGCGCGCTGTGCGCTTCTGTGCCGGCCTCTAAACTTTCACCAAATTTAGTAAACACATCCTGTACCACATCTTCCGGCTCCGGCGGGCCAGAACCGTAATTGCGTTGCAGATACTTACGAATATTGCCGGCATGTTCCCGATACAAGCTGTGCAGATAGGTATTGCCCCTGCTTTTGCTTGAGCTTTGCCTGGCGGGAAGGGAATAGTCCCCAATGGGATCAACTTTCGACGATAACGACATACTTCGAACTTGCTACCTTGCGTTTAGTACAAGACAAATAACCCCGGCCGGTTTTTCACAAAAGTCGCAAAATCTTTAAAAAACTTCAGATTCAGCGCAAACCAGCGCTGTGATCACGCCTATTGAGCGCTGACATAGTCGGTGCTGAGTATGAATTTTTTATGAAATGCGGCCCGGCGCTGGAAAAAGTGGCGCCCTGGTTTGTTTTGGCAATGTGCCTGCGCTGTAAGTCATTCCAGGCAGGTAGGTGCTGGCCAGCGAGATTGGGCCGGGCCAGAGCTCACTTATATAAACTCTTAACCCCAAAAAGGATAACGCCATGCGAACCCGATTAACTCAAATTGCCGCGCTGTTACTACTCAGCAGCGGCCCGGTTTTGGCCACCAGCGATGCTTATGTTCAGCCCCGTCTTAACACCAACATCGCTGATGCACTGAACACCCTGGGCCAAAGCTGCCAGAACTTCACGCTGGACACCGAAAGCGATCATGCCTTTGAAATCAGTGACCACCATCAATCTATGACCCTGAGCCACCGCTTCAGCAATGGCAGTGCACTGGCTTTTGTCAGCCATTCGGAAACCGGCAATGGTGATTATGGGCAAATCATGGCGTTTCGCGTGTCGGCCAGCCAGTTCACAAATGGCTCAGATCTGATTGGCAAAGACCAGACGCTGCCCATGACGGAAAAACTGTTTATCACCGAACAGCATCCATCCGGCATCGCCTGGTTACCGGCGCCACAACAAAGCGGCCGTGACAGGGGTTATCTGATTATCGCCTCAGAAAATGAAAACAAGGTACGCATTCGTCAATTCAGCCAGGAAGGCGATGAGGGCGAAATTGCTACACTAGCAAACCATCCGCTAGGCCAGATCACCGATGTGTGGCTGGCGCAGGAAGGGGGTAACAACTGGCTGATCCTACACAATATGAACGCCGGTACCGGTGCTGCTTACAAAGCTAATACTGCCGATTTGTTCCAATACGGTACCAGTGCCGAGGGCGAGCTGGACATCAACGCCTTTACGCTGGTCAATCAATATCAATCGCCTGCCAACACAGGTTGCGGCAAAAGTGTTGGCCAGAACGCCCAATTGGTTAAAGACAGCACCAATAACTGGTATGTGGTGCATACCTACACCGGGGAGAATATCTGTGGCGCCAATTCCGGCAACAATATTGTGAAGGCGTATCGCGCCTACTTTAACGCCGATGGCACCTTTAGCCTGGCCACTAGCACCACACCTTATGCACAAACCACGGTGGGCAGCTCAAGCCTGCCCGATGGTCGCGGTGCCGATGGTGCTGCCGGATTCAGGGTCAGTGAAGATGGCAGATTGGTCGCTTATTACGGCGGCCAATACGCCTATATGTCCTGGTTTGACTGGAAGACTGCAGTAAAGGAATGCCGCTCCGCCGCTCGTTAAATCGTCATCTTTAGTGTGATACAAAGGCCTAAACTCAGGCGGCAGGGACGCTGCCAGGATGAGGCCCAATAACCTGCCAACAACATTGCTATTTAGGATAGCAAATGTATAAACAAGCCTTTTATCCCGGCCTGCTGGCTCTGCTTGCCAAGGCCGCCCTGATGATCAGCTCGCCTGCATGGGCCGATACCCCAGCCTTTACCCTGGCGGTGATCGCCGATTGCCAATATGCCGACAAAGGCAATAAAGGCGAGCGCCTGTATCGCAGTTGCCCTGACAAACTGCAACAGGCAGTGCAGGACATTAACCGCCAGCAGACCAAAGGCACTCTGCATCTGGGGGATTTTATCGACCAGGACTTTGACAGCTATGCGCGGCTTAAAGCGATCACAGCAAACAGCAAGATGCCTTTCTACCATGTGCTGGGCAATCATGAATTTGATGTGGCAGAGCAATACAAAGGACTGATCACTCAAACCCTGGATATGCCAGACCGCTACTACCAATTTGATATTGGCCAATGGCGCTTTATCACCCTGGACGGCAATGATGTCAGTCACCACGGCTGGCCATCAGACAGTGCCAGACATCAGCAAAACCTGGCACTGATAGCTAAGCAGTATGCTCTGGGGGCCACCTGGAACGGTGCCATAGGTGAAGACCAGCTAAACTGGCTGGATGGGCAATTGCAACAGGCCACCGACGAGCAGAAGAAGGTGGTGTTGTTATGCCATTTCCCCTTGTATCCCGCCGACCCGCATCAGCTTTGGAATCATCAACAAGTGATGGCAGTGATCAGCCGCTACCCGGTGGTAAAGACCTGGTTTAACGGTCATAACCATAAAGGCGATTACGGGCGACACAATGGCATCCATTTTGTTACTTTCCACGCCATGCTGGATACCCCACAAACCGCCTATAGTCTGGTGGAATTCACCGATAACGCCATCCATATCAAAGGCAAAGGCCGTCAACCCGACCTGCAACTCAGGCTGGATTAAACGAAATCCCACAAGTAGTTGGAAAGTACCAGCCTATGGCCTTAACTCGACAATATCCTGTTGCACATCGCTAAGCTCAGCAATCAGCAAGCGACTGCCCTGGCTGTCATCCACATACAACGAGGTGGTGGTCAGGGGAGAACGGCTCAGTTCCTGTAAGGTCGACATGGGGTAACGTACCAACTGGTTGGTCTTATCCACCGCCAGAATCTGACCATGATGCCAGACAAAGCGTTTTTTAATTTGACTTAACACTTGCCTGGGCTCTTCTGCATCATCGCGGCCATGCAACCACAGCTGGCCATTGTTGTACAAGCTGAGCAACCGGCCGCTATCGTCAAGTTGCGCCCAGCTACTATCTGGCACATGCCATTGCTGCCAGTGCTGTTTATGTGGATCCCAGGCAACAATGCGCTGTTGCCATGCAACCTGTGTGGAAAACAAGATTTCGCCCTGCTCACTCCACTGATAAAGCTGCATAGCCGCAAAAGGTGCGGGCAGCACGTCGACACCGCCGCTGAGATCCAGCAACAGCAGGCGGTCGGTATGATTAACCAATAACTGTTGGCCAGACGGAGACCAGGTCAGACCGGCAATCGAACCTTGCGTAAACTGGCTAAGCTGCCAGACGCGCCGCTCGTCCATCAGCCATACCTGTTGCTGACCCGAGCGGTTGGAGACAAAGGCGATCAGTTCGCCCTTAGGCTGAAAGCGGGCATCTGTGTCGGCGAAAGTGGAATCCCACTTTTCAGGAAAGGTGCGCATCTGCTCACCTGCAGCCGACAGATTATGCAGATAAAAGCCCCAGTCCCGCATACCATAAGCTGCCAGTAATGTGTTCTGATGCGGCGCATACACCAATGAATAGATAGCCTTGGCAGCCAGGGGGCCAATTGTGGTTATACGGCCACTGAAGCTCACTTCAAACTGATGCTGGCTGTTATACACCAATAACTTCGGCTGACTGGGATGAAAACTCAATTCGAGCAGCTCAAACTGCGATAAGGGCAGCGGAAAGTGTAGTACCACTGATGACAGCACCTCACCGCTGCTATTAAGCAAGGTGAGCTGGTCTTTACCATCAGCCGTTTTTCCCAGTAACGCCAGGGTATCTAATCCAGTCGAATAGGCCAGGTTGTATAACCGCTGGTCTGTTGGTGCATACAAGGGCTGCGCAAGATTATCGCGTACATGGTAGGTAATCAGTTGCCATTGCCCATTATGTGGTTTTTTCAGCAAGGCAATCTTACCGTTATTCATCCATTGCGGCCCGTATAGCCTACCGTCATCACAACTTATGCGGGTTTGCGCATTCTGGTTACCGGCCAGCGCCGCAGTGATATCCAGGGTTTTCAATTCCCAGCACTCGGGTACATCAGGTTTGCCACAGATACTTTTACCCACAAAAGCCAGCCGGTCGCCGCCAGGGGCAAAGCTATGTTGCTGAAAAAAGCCCGCTTCGTGAGTTAAGCGTGTTTCCAACTGACTGTGTAAGTCTTTGCTCCACAAATGGTTGTCACATTGCCCCAAAAAGCGGTGAAACACCATGTAGCGGCCATCAGGCGAATAGCTGGCGAAGCTTTCCTTGCCGCTGGAGGTCGTCAGGTAGTGCAGTTTATTGTAGGACTGCACGTTATCGGCGCTGAGGTAAAAACCGGCCATGATCAAGCTCAGCAAGACGACAGCCGCTACCACCATATGAGGTATAGATAAACCCTGGCGGTTGCCAGAAGAAACATCAGAACCAAGATCGGTGCCGGGCAGCTCGGCCCTGACTTCCAGGCTATAACCTTGTTTAGCATGGGTTTTAATGATGCGTTGCTCACGACTGTTATCGCCCAATGCTTTGCGCAGTTGGGCGATACAGCGCTGCAAAGTATTGGCTGTCACAACAGTGCCGGGCCAAACCCGCTGCAGCAAGGCCTCTACCGTTACAACCTGGCCCTGTGCGTCAATCAGCGCGGCCAAGACCGCCATGGCCTTGGGCTGCATGGTTTGCCTCTGCCCGGCCAGGATAATCTGATTGCGGGTCAGATCAATTTGGGCCTGCCCGAGAAGAAATTGTTTGCTCATAAATCGTTATTGTTATGGTCCTGCACCTTTGAATAGTAACACAGGCACAGGCCATAACAGCCGCAGATTAATGCGCAGCGCTGCCAGACAAATAAATTTAACTTGTTGAATAATAAAGGCATCAGTGAAAAATCAGGGATAAATCACGGGGCACCCATGGCAATCGCCCGAGCCTATTTTAGGGTGGCATGGATTCATAACCCGAAATAAGGTGTGCGAAAAGATGTACAAGCTTTGCCCTTTGTTTGCCCTGCTGTGGGCAGTGTTGTTTTCCTGCTGGACCCATGCCAATACCATGCTGCAGGACAAGATCAGCCTGACTATCGAGTCCAGTCACTTAAAGCGCAGTATGCGCGCCGATATTTATCTGCCGCTAGACTATCATCTGGATGCTGATTTTATCCGCTATCCGGTTATCTATACCCTGGATACCTGGACCCTGGCCGATCTGGTCGTAGGCGTCACCCGCCATCTGGGCACCACAGCGGCCATGCCTAAATCCATTGTCGTGGCAGTGCATAGCGATGACGGTATTTCGATTTCCCCGCAACTTTATAAAAGTCAAAGCGGTTTGCCTGGCGCAGCGGATGACAAAACCTTCTGGGGGCAGGATGCAGACGCGTTTCACGCCTATCTGGCACAGGAATTATTGCCACAGGTAGACCAACAGGTGCGCAGTAATGACTTTCGCTTGCTGATAGGCATGTCGCCCACCGCCGCGTTTGCAGCGCATAGCCTGATTAAAGATCCCAACTTGTTTGACGGCCACTTCCTGTTTGCGGCAGCGAGCGTGGTTGGCATGGGCTATCACCCCAACAGCAGTTTGATTGACAGCCTGTTCGAGCAACTGGTCAAGCGTCCGGCGCACAAGGGCTATCTGTACGTTGCTTCTGCTACCACAGATGCAACGGAAGCTCCTACTCAGCCCGACACTTTAAAAACGCTTAGCACCCGGCTGGCGCCATTTCCCGCTTACCAAGTGCGCGCCGAACAAATTACTAATTTCGGGCACTACCCTATGGTCGCTCAAGCGTTACTGTCGGCCCTGGATTTGGTTTTTCCCCGCCAGGATTTTGATATTGGCCTGAACTTTAATGCATTTCGCGAAAACAGCGAGGCAGGAAGCATGCTGAAGCAAATAGACAACTACTATGCCTACTTAAGCGAATTGGTTAGCTTCAGGGTTTGGCCGAATGCCGATATTCCCCGCAACAGCGATAGTTTGCGGGCGGCAGCCATGATGCTGCGCCGGGCTGGGCGATACGATGAAGCCCTGGCACTGGGTAAGCGCTGGGTGCAATTGCAGCCCAGCTCAGCCAAAGCCCTGGCCGCTCTGGCACAGACCTACCAGGCCGCCGGGCAACCGAACCAGGCTAAACCTTTGCTGACCAAAGCCATTTCGCTGGCAATCAGCAGCAACGACCCGTTACTTACCCATTATCAACAAATGGCCAAGCAGTTAGGTATGGTCAGCGAAGCCCATAACGCCGATGTGGCATCTCCCCCCAAATAACAACCATGTATGAGGAACTGAATATGAATAAGCATGATCAGCTTAAACACTGCAAGGGGCGCACAATCTGGGTACTGAAGTTCAATATAGAAGGCTTAATTCAACATATGCGGCGCTACCTGGATTAGTGCCTGCAACAAACAGCACGATATACGGCAACTCCCTTTGATAAAACAGGAAAACCTATGCGTTACTTTCTCTTGCTACTGACATTATTGGTAAGCCAAGCAACTTATGCAGAGCCTGCCGGCCAACCGGGTTTAAGCCCACAACAGCAGCATATACTCAAGCTGACCCAAGACGTTCTGAACGCTCAGCGTACCGCCTACAGCAATCTATCTTCTTTGGCAGCTATTGATGCCCTGTTTGCCTTGTACACGGATGACTATATTTATCAGCACGAAGGTTACGGAGGCATCTATTCCAGGCAGACCCTTTACAACAACTCGGTCAGCTTCTTTAAGCAAGGCCGTTATCAGGACGATGAACCCGACAGTTATAGGCTGATCCACATTATCCCGGGTAAACAGGCAGCGGCGGTGCAACGTGCCTATCATAGTGACAGCGGCACAGAGCTACGCCTGACCCTGTTCGCATTTAAGGGTGACAAGGTCAGTCGTATTGTTGAGTATTGGTAAAACAGGCATTTCAGTTCCAGTCTGTACATCAAACCCTGTATATCAGCCTGACGCCCCTTAATGCCCATCCACCATAAAAGGAATATTGGCGGTGGCGACTTTCCCTGTGGCATTTTCCACATAGGCAAACAAGCGATAGGGGCCAGGCGTTTGCGGGGCCGCGAATGCCATCTGGCCTGGCTGTTCAGTTGGGGTGACGGTCAGTACCACTGCTTGCGGCCGGGCTTCCGGATCACCACCGGCTTTAATATCGGTACTTTCGGGTAGTACTTCCCAGCGAATAGATGCACTATCTTCACTGCCGGGCTGATAAGTCAGCTGCACGTTAACCGCTTGCCCGGCTTTTACATGCACACTTTGTCCGGCAGTTTGGCCGTTTAAGCTAAAGCCACTAATGGAAGGGGCACGACTAAGTGGCCATTGCCCTGTCCATAAGTAGGTCAGACTATCCACCACTTCATTGGCTTTGCCCGCCTCGGTAAATACCCCATACCAGGTGGGCGTGGTTTCCTGTTTCTGCCCCCATAAAAAGGCGTAAGAACCCAGTGCCCGTTCAGGCGCGGCAGCAATACCCTGCTGGTAGCGATGTCGATACACCTGGGCTTTTTCGGTGCTGCTTTGCTCTATGGGCACCCCCCAATCGGTTTTCGGCACTTCCCAGTGACCAGTCGGGCCCCATTCGGTGACCACATAGGCGCCTTGGTAACCAATGCTATCTAAATGTGCGGGCAGATTTTCCAGCCCACCATAGATATTAATACTGAGGTAATCGATACTGGGGACCCGCTGGGCGATCAGCTCAGCTTTGCTTTTGTCTATACCGGCAGTGACGGTCGTCACCAAATGATTAGGATCCAATTCCTGGATCATGGCGGCGATGTCTTCTACCGCATACCATACATTGGTATTGGTATAGAACAGGTCAACTTCATTGCCGATACCCCAGGCCAGCAGTGCCGGATGGTCTTTATATTTCAGTACCAGTTGACGCACCCGCTCTTTTTGCTCAGCAACCGCCTGTTGGTCATTGTAATCAAAGCCATGGCGCTCTTTGCCCAGGCGCAGGCCCAGCATCACGGTCAAACCATTTTGCTGGGCGCTGTTTAGTACCGCTTCAGCATTGTCGGTACTCCAGGTACGCACCGAATTACCGCCACTTTGTGCCAGCAAAGCCGGGCTATGACTGCCCCCTGCCCCTTTAATAAAATAAGGTTCACCGCCACGCAATATACGCCACTGGCCATCTTGTTGAACCAGTTCGGCCGGGACGGCTTTCATCTTAGCCGGTGCCGAACCGGTACTGACCTGTTGTTGCCGGCTGTCACAAGCCAACAGACAGGTTAATAGCAACAGGGTAGTTCCCATACGGGCAGTGAATGTAACAGGCATATGCTGCGGGTCCCCAGATCAAATGATAGCGCTTACATACTCTAAGTTTTCATTTGTTGTTCTGGCAAGACTTAATTATCGGTTTGTGTCTAGCTACCTTTCAGGGCTGTATAGTCACTCTTTGCAGATTTTTGAGTACCTTCCCTTCAAACTCCTTTAGATACAGCTCCCAGACAAGGTCGTTATCGGTGTCCAGGGTCACAAACCAGTGCTGTCGGTTATGTTCGGCGCGGGCCAGGTTTTTACCTTTGCCAGCCAGCCCTTTTTGCTGATGACCTACAGCAAGCTTGAGGGTTTGGCTGTCGGCCAGGTACAGCAGATCATGCCGCTTTGCTGTGATAAAAGGCGCGGCCTGAAACCAGGTACCAAATTGCAAGCCTTGCATATCTAGCGCAAATTCCGTTGTCTGGGTGGCACTGTCAGTCTGTTTGAATTGTCCATCATCGGTTTGCAGATACATGTGGATCTGCATGTCCAACCCACCACCACTGATAACCGAAAAGAGACTGCCCATCCCCAGTTCAGTGGCCAATGTATAAGCTTCGGCTTTACCATCGCCGCTAAAATCTGCAAAGCCGACGTCCACCAGCTCACCGGTGACTTTGATACGCCCTTGTGCTGTTGCACGAAAAGACAATAGAGCGTTTTCGTTATGCTGCCCCGGGTAAACCAACAGATGCTGTGATGTATCCTTATCAATATTGGTTTGATACAAGATCAAATCAGGTACGCTGTCGCCGTTTATGTCGGTCAGAGCGGCAAATCGCAACCGCTCTTCTTGCTGTTGAACATAATCAGCCACGCTGGCAATACTATGCAGCGTAAAGGTGCTATCAGCATTTGCCGGTGTGGTTTCCATCAACAGAGCCCACACTTTGTCGGCATAAACAAACAACAAATCACGCCGGCCATCACCCTTTGTATCAGCCTGCACAAAGGCATAAGGCAGCGACAAACTGACCGACGGGCTTTCAAAGCTCAGCGCCGTAAAGTGACTGTGCCGGGGTAACGCCACAGACTGTAAATGAAAGCCGCCATTGCCTTGCTGAATGGCCAATACCAGGCCCTGGGCATCAGGCAGCAACATATCACTCAAACCGTCATGGTTAAGGTCAAACACAAAATCGATATGTTGCATGGCTGCCAGTGCGTCCTGCATTTGCCGTCCCTGGTACAGGTGATTAAGTTGAATCAGACGTTGCGGCAGCAAAGACGCGGCATTTGTCAGCACATCAATGCCCTGCTCCGTGACAAACACAGGTAAGGTTCGCCCGGCGATATTGGCCATCGCCATGGCGTGTATGCCATGTGTTTTAACATTCAGGCTGCCCAGCGCAGCATAGCCCTCCTTGGTTTGGCGCATCAGCACCAATTCATCTTGCTGGGGCACCAATAGCATCGGGTTATCGCCTGTTTGCGACCAGATTTGCGGCCGGGCGGCCGCCAGCAGGTCTGCCTGAGCACCAAAGTTTGCGATGGCCGTAACCAGGGCGATTGAGCGAAATAATCTCATGTTTATCTCCTACTGCTGTGTCAGCAACTGGCGCACGGATTGCTGTAACTGGCGCCTGGCCATCAGGATCCCACCGGTGGCAATGCCCAGCGCCATAGAAATGGCTTCCAGGGTCAGCCGCCAGCCATTGGCCTGATAAGGCAGGCCCAGTTCATGGGTATAAAATGCCTGCATACACAAATACACACTGGCCATGGCAGCAAACGTCGGTAGCAAGGTGATCACTGCCCATTCGTACACCACAACGCGAACTTGTTCGCCCTTGCCCAGACCAAAACTCAGCAGCAGGGCATTGCGCACTTTGTCTTGCTCCAGATGAACCTGAATGGCGGCGGCCATCAGCAGATTACTTAACAAGGCAATAAACAGGCTGAGCCCCAGCACCATGCCCAGCAATACATTCAGGTAAAAACGGGTCTGACCAAGCAGCGACTCCACCGCAATCAGCCGCATACCAGGATGGGATTGCCATAGCTGGCCAAGCTCAGCCAACGCCTGCTCTGGCAGGTCAACATCCCCCATATACCAGACCTTGCTGCCAGCAATAGGGGCCTGTGCCTGGCCCACAAACCAGAAGGTCACCGGACTGCCACCACGCACATAGCTATGCACTGCCACAACCTGCAACTGAATCTGGCGGCTGTCCAATTGCATGCTGAGGATGTCACCCAGATTGAGCTGTAAGTCTTCAAAAACCTCGGCTTCCACTGTTACCGGCCAGTATTCGCTTTGTAGCTGTGCTGTATCAGGCCAGGTGCCCTGCTCAATACGATTATTAGTGGCTAATTGAGTTCGCCAGTGCAGCCTGATGGGTCTGGCCATTCGTGCCAGAGTTTCACTGGGTTGCAAACCTGAGTCTGCTAAGGCAGCGTTATTGATATGGGTAAGTTGGGCGTACTGAAAAGCAAAAAAGGGATTCAGACTACCGTTGTGCAGACCGACAAAGGCTTCCAGCGCCTGTTTTTGCCTGTCATCCACCTGGCTGACAATCACATTGCCCTGCTCCCGGAAACTAAGCTGTTCAAGCACATCAGTAACATCCTGACTGATACGGACACAGAGCAATAACAAGGTTAAGCTCAGGCCCAGTGCAATAATTTGTGCGCCTTTGACCACAATACGTTTTTGCATCAGGTACAAAGTAAAGCCGAATAACGTCGCCCGGCTCGTCAGCCCCCATCGTCCCATACTCAACACCGCCCAGGTCAGCAACATTAGAAACCCCAGACACAGGGCCAATGTGCCCAGTATCATGGTTGTCAGCGTCCAGTTGTCTGAATACCACCAGACCAGTGCGGCCACCGCACACAATGGCAATCCCCAACTAATCATGCTTAAACCGGTCGGTCTGTGTGCTTGTCTGAGCAAAGTACTGATGGGGGTTGTTATGACGTTTAACCAGGCGCCCAGACTCAGGCAGACAAAGATCGCAGCTCCCAGCAACACTGCGTTTAATACCCCGTTGATCTGCCAGTCAAGACTGATAGCAATATCAAACTGCGCCAGCACAATAACCGTCAACTCGGCGCTTAAAATGGCCAAAAGCAACGCCGGTAACAGGCTGATGAACAACATGTACAGACTGCCGCACAGCGCCACCAGCCAGGTATCGCTGCGTGGCATACCGTTAGCCACACATAAGGTGGTGAAATGTGTGATTGGCAATAAGGTACTTTGATGGCTCAGTGCCAGGGTAATAGCAGCAATCACCACCAGCAACACCGTGATCAGGCCCATAAATTTTTCTACCCGTTGCCAGGCACTGGCCAGCGGATGGTTACCCAGTGCTTTGCTGGTCAGGGTTAAATCACTGTGCGGGGCCAGGATGGGTTGAATAGTTTGCAGTTGCGACTCAGTGTGTGCCAGCAGATAGCGATAGGTTTTCACTTCTAACACTTGCTCAGTAGCCACAACATTCAGGCTGTGCTGATGCACCATCGCTCGCATGTCGGTGGAATGCCCTTCCAGCAGCCGGTCTGGCTCGCCGATCAGTAATGCGGAAAAACGCAGTCTGGCCTGCCCCAGAATCAGCACATCCCCGAGTTGAATGGATAAAGCTGCAGCCACACGTGGTTCCAGCCAGATGTGCCCTGGCGCCGGTCCATGTGCTGTGGGCAAGGCCACTAAAGAGGCACTTTGACTGATATGTACTTGTCCCTGCAGTGGGTAGTGGTCATCCACCGCCTTAAGTTGCACAAACTCAGCATTAACCTGTCCACTGCCGTGCTCCGTCTGGTGTGTGAGGGTAAGTCGATAAACCCGTGTTTCGCTGAGTTGCTCAACCCTGGCTTTTAACTGATTCAAGGCATCATCTGGTAGCGGGCGATAGCCCTGCACTACTGAGTCAGCGCCCAGTAACTGCTGTAAATTCTGCTGCAGAAAATGCTGCGCACCGCTGCCCAGCAAAGTGATAAAACTCAAGTAGAAAAACAGCAGGGACAAGGTCAGCAGTTGGATCAAATTGGTGCGCTGCTTAGTCTGTAACCACAAGTAGCGCAGGGTCAGCGCTATAACGGCGCACTTTGTTGGCAAAGCCGGGGGGACTATTGACATAGGCTTAACCTGCCATGCTGAAGGTGGTACACCGCATCCAACTGCCGCGCCAATGCCTGATTGTGCGTAATCAACATTAAACTGGTATTGGCTGCCCGGCAGCAGGTCAGCATCAAACGGCTTACGTCCGTGGCGGTTTGCTCATCCAGATTACCTGTGGGTTCATCGGCAAACACAATGCCTGGCTCGGTGACAAAGGCGCGGGCAATGGCGACCCGCTGCTGCTCACCGCCACTGAGCTTACTGACAGCAAAGCCATGGCGCTTATTCAACCCTACCTTATCCAGCCAGTCAGCAGCCCTGGCCAGGGCGTGACGATCACCACGTAATTTCAGCGGTAACGCCACGTTGTTGATGGCATCCAGTTCGGGCAGCAAATGAAACTGCTGAAAAACAAAACCGCTATGTCGCGACAGCTGTGACAGCGGCAAAGGCTGACCATTTAAGCTAAGCTCAAGCTGCCCGTGCTGAACCGGCTCCAGGCCGGCCAGCAAGCTCAGCAAGGTGGTTTTGCCACTGCCCGACGCCCCTACTATCGCCACTTGCTGCCCTTCAGGCACCTGCAAGTCCAGCTTGTCCAGCAAGCTAAGGGGCTGATTCTTTGACACGGCAATTTGATGGGTTAAGTCACGCAGTACCAGTCCGACCGTCATAATGCATTCCATCTGTAAAAGCATGGCAGTCAGGCTAGCGACAGGTTTGTGAAACCTATGTGAAAGTATTCCGCTTGTACTATGGCAAAAACCGGGGACAGAACAGCAAGCTTTACAAAAACTTAATGCCCTGTTTAAAACGCAGTCTGGCGGCCAGGTAGGGGGAAGTGAACGTCACACACAACACCAGCGTCCACAGATTACCGTCTTTAAAAGTATAAGGTTCACTCAGTCGTGCCCAGCTATGGCCCTGAATCACCGCGCCCAATATAAATTCAAAGGCTAAGGTCAGCACCAGCCACAATGCACCAATCCGCCAGTAATGGCTGGTCGCTAACCTGCCAAACCAGGGCAGCGCCAGATAGGTCATAGCAAAAATACACAGGCATAGCAGCAGGCCACTCATGATAAAAGCCGCGGTTTTCACCAGCACAATCAACAGCACCGATTCACGCAATATGCCGTTGGCAATGGCCAGCAACAGAATCATCAGCCAGATCAGTAAAGCTTTACCAAAGAGCGCCATATTCAAGATAGATTCCCCGGTCTGAGCCTGCCAATACAGCGAACTGCAATAAGTGCCATTGATGCCATTGATGCCATTGATGCCATTGATGCCATTGATGCCATTGATGCCATTGATGCCATTGATGCCAGAGTTTAGCAGCAACTCTTTGACACTTACCCTTTAAATTAAAATTTTCGTGTCAAAAAACTGACAATTTTAAAAAAAATGTATTAGTCAACCTATTAGAGAAGGTTTTATTAATGTTGGAATAAGGCTTGCAAAAGGATTGCTTGGTACATTCAACCCATTAATTAAAGGACCTATGTAATGAAAAAATACGTTGTTGCAATTTTACTGAGTTCTCTGCTTGCCACTGGATTTGCGAATGCTAGCACTATTGGCAAAAGCACGGACACTGCGAGTCAGCAATTTTGGAAACCTGGCTCTGTTAGAGTATAAGATTAGGTGGGGATTTTCCCCACCAATTCATCTAAAGGCGGACTTAAAAAAGGAAATCAGGTTGCTTCCAATCTTTTTTGATTGCCAAGGTTAATTCGACAAAATAAATCAAGCCTACAATCTGATACAGAACTGTATAGATGATTAGTGAATAGGCGTGCCCTCTCGCTTCTTCGGTATCAGCAATTGAGCCAGAATTAGGTATACCCATTAGAATGGTATACCCAACCATATATATAAAATAGATCACTTCAAGAGCAACATACCACTTCACGACTTTATTCATGCGAAATTCAAAGTGAGTAGGCATTGTAGACTTTATCAAAAAGCTGGCAATACTTGGCGCAATATGTTGCAGCTTCCAAGCCAACCAACGTCTCAGGATCTGCCTTTTTTTAAAAAGTTGGGCACAAATCAGCATCGAAAAAACGCCGACAGGAATCTTGAAATACAATCCTAGTTGAAGTTCGCTTACTAAAACATGTAGACCAAAAAACATTACATTGAACAAGCAAACCATCAGGCCATAGTCTATGACTGTTGCTCGGTTGCACACACCACGAAAATAGAAGCTAGCCCATAGCAACGAGAAAATCAGCAAATTAAAGAATACTATTTGCTCTAGGAGAAAGACATCAATCTCCTCTTTCATAATACTGGAAAGAAACTGCAGTAACAGGTCATCGTCCTGCAAGCCGAACAAGAAAACGGTTGCAGTAACGACAAAGACAATATGGTACAACCCCCAGGGCAAGAGCATGAATGCTCATTTTTCGAGCACTTCGCCCATACCGGCCACTAACACCCTCTCTAAATAGTCTGT
>NZ_PEBU01000012.1 GCF_002887595.1 Bowmanella denitrificans | reverse complement strand
GGCAGTTGGCAGTTGGCAGTTGGCAGTTGGCAGTTGGCAGTTGGCAGTTGGCAGTTGGCAGTTGGCAGTTGGCAGTTGGCAGTTCAGTCTGACTCGCCCTCGCGCGCTGTCAACAGATTTCTGCTAACTGCCGACTGATTTACTGACCACTTAATTCAGCCATCTGACGACTGAGTACTGACAACTCCCCCTCCAACCTTGACCCAAAGCGCCAGTCATGGCCCAATAGCCTGACAATAAAAGCAACAAGATCACCTCCTTGCAGTCATTGATTTCGCACTTCCGTCAGTTCGGCAACCGCACCATGCTAAGTATTTTTCTATTTGGCATTGCCAGCGGTTTTCCCTGGGTGATGATTGGCTCGGTGTTATCGGCCTGGTTGAAAGACGCCGGGCTGACCCGCTCGGCCATAGGTTATTTCACCGCGGTTTTTGCCGTGTACTCGGTAAATTTTCTTTGGTCGCCGATGTTGGACAGGATAAAAGTACCGCTGCTCTGTCGCCGCTTAGGACAACGCCGGGGCTGGATCCTGGGTATGCAACTACTGATCGCTTTGTGTTGCCTGCTGTTGTCACAAATTGACCCGAACGCCAACCTGACCCTGGCCGGCCTGGCAGCACTGATGATCGCTTTATGTTCGGCAACCCAGGATATTGCTATTGATGCCTATCGTATCGACAGTATCGATCCGCAGCATAATGAACAGCAATCCAGCGCAGCCGCCATGTCCACCTCGGGTTGGTGGACAGGTTATGCCTTACTTGGCGCTATCCCGTTTTTTATTGCCGACTTACCCGGCTGGCAGTGGCCCGATGTTTATCTGCTGCTGGGCGCGATCATGTTGTTACTGACGCTGGCTATCGGTGTGGCCAAAGAGCCACACTCTATTCGCGAGCAAGCCTATCAGGAAGCACAGTCCCGCTACCTGGCCGCGGTTTCGGCTAAAGGGCATCAGGCCTTACTGGTACTGATGGCCATGGGTCTGGCCGTTGTTTTATGCTTTACCGGGGTCTTCGGCCCGAGCTGGTTTAGCTATCAGAATGGCGTATTCAGCCTGTTGGTCATTTTACTGCTGGTATATGCCATCAGCGCCACCAGCCGGATGCTGAAAACACCACATCCAGTGGCAATGCAGCATAGCGGTCATGCCCAACGGGCCATGGCCTGGGTACTGGTTTCTATGGGCGAGCCCCTTCGGGACTTTTTCAATCGCAACGGTGTGCGCTTGGCACTGGCACTGATTTTGTTTGTGATGCTGTTTAAAATGGGTGAGGCGATACTGGGTCGCATGAGTATTGTGTTTTACAAGGAAGTGGGCTTCAGCAATTCCGATATCGCGGCCTATTCCAAGCTGTTGACCTGGGCAGTCACCATAGTGGCATCGGTAACGGGAAGCCTGATTAACCTGCGTATCGGCATTATAAAAGGCTTATTTGTGGGTGGCATTGCCATGGCCGCCAGTAACCTGCTGTTTGCCCTGATGGCATCGGTGGGCCCGGACAAAACCTTATTATTTATCACCATTGTAGTCGACGGTTTTACAGCAGCCTGGGGCACGGTAGCCTTTATGGCCTTTATCTCAGTGCTGTGTAACCGGGCATTTACCGCCAGCCAATATGCCTTACTGGCCAGCATAGGTACCTTCGGGCGTACTACGCTGGGCGCCTACAGCGGCCTGATAGTAGACAACCTGGGCGGTAACTGGCAGCTATTTTTCCTGCTGACTGCGCTGATGGTAGTACCCAGCCTGGTGCTGCTTTATCTGATACGTCATCGGGTCAGAGATCTGGCCGGACAACGGGCTTAACTTCAGGAGCGCGAAACGGTGTTAAGACACTTAGGTCTGGGTTTGAATTTGCTGGCGCTGGGGCTGTTCTTTCCTGGCATTCTGCTACCCATGTTTGCCTTAAAAACCGAGATGAATGCCTGGTTTGGTCAGGGCCGGTTAGGGGCCTCCCTGGTAGACAAAGAATTATCTATTATGCAGACAGTAGAAGAACTTTGGCAGGACCAGAGGTTACTGGTCGCCGCACTGATATTTGTGTTCTCGGTACTGATACCGTTGCTGAAAACCATAATGGTAGGCCTGGCTTGGTATTGGCACAAACTGCAAAAAGGCAAACGACTGGCCACCTGGGTGGCTGCCATAGGCAAATGGTCAATGGCCGATGTGTTTGTAGTGGCGATTTTTCTGGCCATGCTGTCCACCAATCATGCCGAAACCACAACCCGGCAAAGCCTGAATATGTTCGGCTTACGCCTGGATTTTGATATCAGCAGTGCCACACAGTCAATGCTGGGCGATGGATTTTACTACTTTGTTGGCTATTGTCTGCTGTCATTGGCCGCCAGCCAACTGCTGCAATATGGCCTGAAAACTCAGTCTGCACCTGCCCAGAAATAGCAGCGCGCAGGTAACCCCATCATATTAAAATGCAGCGCTTCAGCCACTTGCCCGTCGGCCGCAGCACAGCAAAAATGCAAAGGCAGCAGATGTTCTTCACGGGGGTGGCAGAATCTGGCATTAGGTGCCTGTTGCCACTGTGTCAGCGCAGCAAACCGTTGGCTCTGACTTAAGCCCGGATCAGTAATCTGTATGTCAAGCCAGTCATGAAATTGCATGCACTTTTCCACTACACTGGCGGTTTTCACCCCCATTACTGCCGACAAATTATGGAACGTATATCCAGAGCCCATTAACAATATCCCCTGTTGCCTGAGCCGCTGTAGTGCCTGTCCCAACTGCAAATGCTCCGCTGCATCCAGACCTCTTTTTAATGAAAGTTGCACCACAGGTACATCCGCGTCGGGAAACAACAACAGCATGGGTACAAATACACCGTGATCAACTCCCCGATGCAACTCAAGATGGGCTTCCAGGCCATGCTCCTGCAGTAATGCCTTAGTTTTCAAGGCTAAATCGGGCGCTCCGGGCGCAGGATAGCGGTACTGATAGGTTTCAGGTGGAAAACCATAGTAGTCAAATACCAGTCCCGGTGACGCGGTCGCTGTTAATGTAAATTGTGGCTCTTCCCAATGCGCACTAACCAACAGAATGGCTGCAGGCTTTGTCAGCCTTCCCTTCAGGCTGGCAAAGACGTCCAGCATTTCCAGGTGACTTTTATCGCCAAGCAGCGGCAATGGCCCGCCACCATGTGACAAAAACACAACAGGTTGTATTACAGACATACTAAGCCCTTCCCAGCGTCAAGTTATGTTGACCATTGTGCGCTTTTATTCAGAAATGCCAACCTGGACAATTAAAAACCAAAACATATAATAATCAATGCTTATTATATGCAGAGGTAACTATGTCATCTCCCCATAACAATCTTGGCTTCCTTATCGCAGATGTTTCCAGGCTGATGAGGAGACTGTTTCAGCAACGTCTGCAAAACAGTTCACTGACCCTGGCACAGGCCAGAGCACTGTTTTACGTATCCCGTTTTGAAGGTGTCAGACAAGTCGATCTGGCTGATGCCCTTGAAATTCAGCCAATGACCATGGCAAGACTGCTCGATCAGTTAGCGGATAACCGGCTTATTGAGCGGGTGCCTGACCCCAGGGATAGACGGGCCTATCAGATTCGGCTTACCGAGGCAGCTGCGCCGCATCTTGCGCAGATTCAACAGGTCGCAGAACAGATACGTGACGAGATGCTGGCCGATCTAAATGACGAGCAAGCCCGGCATTTCATCCAGACTCTGGACGGGATACGTAACAAACTGCTCCGTTGCTGAGCAGACCTTGTTAGATGCAGAAGAGAATCAACTGAGAATATCTAATCATGTGTAGCCGTCGTATCAATGGGGTAGCAGCCAGGGACACTAAGACAGGCTAACTTTGAGTACAGGTGCGGTTACGGCCGCCATCTTTAGCCAGATAAAGGGCCCGATCCGCATGCTCTACCCAGGCAATATGGTTTTTGAAGGACGTGTTGAACTGACAAACCCCCAGGCTCACAGTAAACGGAATGCTGTGGCCTTCATATTGAACAGGCTGCAATTGCACTTGCTCACGGATCCGCTCAGCCACCTGCCCGGCTTCCTCTGCACAGGTATCAGGTAACACCAAAGCAAACTCCTCCCCGCCGTAACGGCCACATACATCGGTTTCCCTGACGGTGTGGCGAACGATACGCGACAGGGAGCGAATCACCTGATCACCAGCGGGATGACCATAAGTGTCATTAATACTTTTGAAATAATCGATATCCAGCAGGATGACAGAAGACGAACCGCGTTTACGCATACAACGTTTGAATTCCAGCTCACAGGACTCTTCCCAGTAACGACGGTTATACAGGCCGGTCAGACCGTCTATGCGGCTGAGTTTACGCAGTTGTTCATTGGCCGAGGCCAGACGCTGCTTGCTCACCACTTCGTCGGTGACGTCGTACACCACTACGCACAGATGCTCTACCTCACCACTGCGAGAGGCCAGGGGGAACAGCGTGATATTCTGATACATTAAGTCACTGGCACTGGTTACCGGACGATAACTGGTAAACCTGAACAGATAGGGACGCTGTTCCCAGATCACAAAAGCAGGACTTTTCAGGGTGAATACCGGCTCAGTTTTCTGACGAAACCAGTCCTGATCGATTTCGGCGAAATGGTCAAACAAGGATTGCTGTTCGATATCTGCAGGATGAATACCGCTGTGGTTATGCATAAATTCATTCCAGACTTTGACCCGAAAGTCCCTGTCTATCACTACAATACCAACCTCGATGGAATCCAGCAGATCCAGTTTCCAGTGCAGGTCCTCCATTTGCTGGCCGTTTGAAGGGTCCATCAGGCCTCCGCGTTTAACAGCATAAGTTTGTCGAACATGGCATCCATGGCATCCTGCGGAAATAACAGCAATAAATCAAAATGCACATTGTGACTGTCGATAGAATAACCGATCTCAATGGCCACCACCTGATTCCAGCGCGAAACATTACTCTTCAGCAACTGTTCAAGATCGCAATGACGGCCAAGAATAATCGGGTGATTCTGGCTGAAGCTGACATCTAATTGGCTGGACAGGCCGTTTAGGCAAGCACCGATAAGAATATTGGACAAGTCCATCAGCGCTTCAATTTCCAGCTGTTCGGATAACTGCTGGCTCTTATATTTCAACAGACGCACCAGATTGCCAAAATCGGTATCGTTGAAGATCACCAGCGCTTCACCTTTGATACCGGCACTGACAAAACCCTGAGATACCGCAGATACATAGCTGTTGTGCTGAATCTCAGCAATTGCCATACTCAGCTCACTGCTGGCAATCTGGTTAACATTGGGAATCGGCAAATGAATAAATTCACCAAGCACCTGCGCCAGTTTGTCACCAGCCTGCCCCATCGCAACATTAATTAGCTCGCGGTAAATATCCAGCCGATCCTGCAGTTCATCGTCATCTTCCTGCGGCAGCTCCCGGCCAATGGCGTTACCGTCATACAAACCAAACTGTTGCAACAGACTGGTGAGCTTCTGGCTATTTACTGGCTTAGCAATAAAGTCCAGTGCACCTAACTGCAGCATACGGGTGCGCGCTTCATGTTGTACATCGCCTGAAACAACAATGACCATGGTCTGCAGGTCTTCATCTCGAATGGCCTGCATAGCCTGATAGCCGTCGAGTACCGGCATATTCAGATCAAGAAAGGTGACATCGAAACGGCCCTGGCGGATCAGATCCAAAGCTTGCTGGCCATCTTCTGCGAATTGAATCTCCACATCCCAATGCTTGGGGATAGCCCGGGCCAACTGGCGGCGGGCAAACTTGGAGTCATCGCAAATCAGGACCTTAATTGCCATAAGCTTAAATGGCCACCGGCGCTTTAATATGCGGATGGGCCTGATAGTTAATCAGTTCGAAGTCCTCAAAGCGAAAGGCGAAGATATCCCGTACCTGTGGGTTGATCTTCATCTGTGGCATTGGATAGGGCTCACGAGCCAATTGCGTATTAGCCTGTTCGAGATGGTTTAGATACAGGTGAGCATCACCAAAGGTATGCACAAAATCCCCGGGTTGTAATCCACACACCTGCGCCACCATCAGTGTTAACAAGGCATAACTCGCTATATTGAAGGGCACGCCGAGAAAGATGTCGCCGCTGCGCTGGTAAAGCTGGCAGCTCAGTTTGCCGTCCAGCACATAAAACTGGAACAGGGTATGACAAGGCGGCAAAGCCTGACGTCCCATGGCGGCATTGTCTTTGGGGGAATAACGGGTATCTGGCAATACTGCCGGATTCCAGGCGCTGACAATCAAACGCCGCGAGTCCGGGTTGGTTTTAATCTGCTGAATAACCTCGCTGATCTGATCAATCACCTGACCATCGGCCCCTTGCCAACTGCGCCATTGCTGGCCGTATACCGGCCCCAGCTCGCCGTCATCTGTGGCCCACTCGTCCCAGATACTCACGTTGTTTTCCTGCAAATAAGCAATATTGGTTTCCCCTTTGAGAAACCATAACAGTTCATGAATAATCGAACGCAAATGGCATTTCTTGGTGGTCACTAACGGGAAGCCATCAGCCAGATTGAAGCGCATCTGATAACCAAACAAACTCAATGTGCCGGTGCCAGTGCGATCTTCCTTTTTGACGCCATTTTCCAGAACATGACGCATCAGGCTCAGATATTGTTTCATGCCTGTCGCCCCTCCACCTGTTGGCGCCCAGCCCTGACAATCAGAATCAGGCCAATCAGGATCATGGGGATACACAAAAGTTGCCCTTGTGACACGGCACCGCTGTATAAACCAATGTGCGCATCCGGTTCACGGAAAAACTCAACGATAAAACGAAATGCGCCATACCCTGCCAGGAACATACCCGACACTGCACCAACCGGACGGGACTTGCCGCTATACCACCACAAAATAGCAAACAACAGTGCCCCTTCAAGGAAAAATTCGTACAGCTGTGAAGGGTGGCGGGGCAAGGGTCCGGCACCAGGGAATAACACGGCCCAGGGCACATCGGTGGTACGTCCCCACAATTCAGCATTTATAAAGTTACCTATGCGCCCGGCCCCCAGACCAATAGGTACCAGAGGGGCAATAAAGTCCCCTACCTGCAGCAAACTGGAGCCATTCTTTTTAGCAAACCACCATAGCGCAACGACAACCCCTAGCAGACCACCGTGAAAAGACATGCCCCCGGTCCAGATTTTGAACAGGTAAAGGGGTTCTTGCAGAAAATGCTCGAACTGGTAGAAAAACACATAGCCGATGCGCCCGCCCAGAATCACACCGAGAAAACCGTAAAACATCAGGTCGCTAAGTTGCTCACGGCTCCAGTGCGTTCGGTGCAGGCGTTTACCGGCTAAAAACCAGGCCGCCACAAATCCCACCAGATACATCAGCCCATACCAGCGCAGGCTTACCGGACCGACACTGAAGATGACGGGATCGATCTCGGGGAAAGTAAAATACTCTGTCATTTAACAAATCCAATTGGAAACATCTTAAAAAATCCAAATATCCAAAGCACAGGGACACCAATGCATGCACTGAATCATCCCTGACATAGAAAGTCGTCAGGCTGTTCAGTTCAAAAACATGTGCAAGCTTACTAGAACCAGGAAGCCAGCAAAAATTTTCTTTAGTATGGGGATAGGCAACTTATGTCCCCACTTTGCGCCCTGGTTGGCAGCCAGCATAGAAGTACTGACAATAGCGGCAGTAGCAGGCAAATAAATAAACCCCAGGCTGAAGGTTGGTAATCCGGGTTCCAGCCACCCGGCGTGAACAAAACTGGCGCTGCCAAACAAGGCAATCACCATACCGCATGCCGCCGCACAACCAATGGCGGTTTTCATCGCCACCCTGAACCAAACCAGAGCGGGGACCAACAGGGCGCCACCACCAATGCCAAGCAGAGACGAGAAACCACCAACGCCCAGGCCGATGCCCACCAGCTTACCGCGGCTCAGTGAACTTTGCGTGACGCGATTCTTACCAAAGGCCATGCGAAAAGCCAGCAACAACATCAAACCGGCAAACACCTGTTTCAACAAGTCAGCCGGCATCATCGCGGCAAATTGTGCGCCAGCGGCGGCCCCCACAGCAATACCAATAGAGCAGGTGAGAAACACCCGCATATCCAGATTTCCCAACTTGTAATGGGTCAGAAAAGACGAAAACCCGGTAAAAATAATGGTCGACAGTGACGTTGCCACCGCCATTGGCATCACAATATCGAGGGGCAGGGATAACTGCGACTGCAACAGATACACCAAAGTCGGTACGATAATCAGCCCACCACCTATGCCCAACAGACCAGCCAGCACACCTGCGACACACCCCAGCACCATACAGCTGAGAATCAAAAACAACAAAGGGTCCAAACGCTATACCTCATTTTGCCAAGAGCTTGGCAACTGCACTATTTTCCGGCCCGCACCAGTCCACCCAGGCCCAGGGTTTCCAAATGACGATTGATACGATCGCGAACCTGGTGGGGATGCTCCAGATCCAGTACTTCTTCCAGCAACAATTCAGCATCGGCCATGCTCAGGGTACGGATCACCCACTTGACTTTGGCCAGGTTAAAACTGTTCATACTCAGCTTACGGTAACCCATCGCCAACAACAGTATTGCGCCGCCCGGCTCACCAGCCAGTTCTCCACAAAGGGTGACCGGTTTATTCAGCTTTGAGGCTTCTTCAACAATCAGCTTCAGCGCCTTGAGCACGGCAGGATGGTAAGAATCATACAGGCCAGACACCCTGGCATTATTGCGATCCACCGCCAGTAAATATTGGGTCAGATCGTTGCTGCCAATGGAAAAGAAATCCACCTTGGCCGCCAGTTGCGGTAATTGATAAATTACGGCCGGTACCTCCAGCATCACCCCGACTTCGGGCATACTCAAAGTTTGACCGTCCAACTGCGCTTCTTCTGCGACCTCATAGTAAGCTTGTCTAATCAGGCGCTTAGATTCATTAACTTCATTGATAGTGCTGATCATGGGCAACATGATCTTGAGGTTGTCCAAGCCCAGACTGGCGCGCAACATGGCCCTGACCTGCACAAGAAAAATTTCGGGATGATCCAGTGTCATGCGGATCCCACGCCAGCCAAGGAAAGGATTTTCCTCCGTGACCGGGAAATAGGGTAAAGGTTTATCTCCCCCCACATCCAGAGTGCGCATGGTAATGTTTTTGGCCGGATTGATGCTCAGCACACTGCGATAGAGCTTGCATTGTTCCTGTTCAGACGGGAATCGCTCACGCATCATAAAAGGCACTTCGGTGCGGTACAGCCCCACCCCGTCACCGACTTCGCTATGGATCCCTTCCAGCTCGGCGGATAAGCCTGCGTTGATCAACAGTTCAACTCTGTGACCGTCACGGGTTTCAGCCGGCAGATCAGCCTGTTCCTGCAGCAGGCCGTAGAGCTCACGCTCTTCGTTAATGAGCTGCTGAAATTCCTGACGAATAGCCTGACTGGGCGACACAATCACTTCGCCGGAGTAACCGTCTAATAAAATGTCTTTGCCACTTAATAGCGACAGCGGAATATCTGTCACCCCCATCACGGCAGGTAAACCCATGGCCCTGGCCAGAATGGCGGCGTGACTGTTGTTGGAGCCCCGCATGGAAATGATGCCCTGCAGCTTGCCATGGGGGAATTCAGCCAACATGGATGCACTGACTTCTTCGGCCACCAGAATCGCCTGGTCCGGCACGGGTCTTTGTTCCTGATTGGTTTTAAGCAGATGACCTAATACACGATTACCCAGATCTTCCACATCCACGGCCCGTTCCTGCATATAAGGATCGTCCATGGAGCGAAACTGGTTGATGTAGCTTTCCACCACCATTTTCAGTGAAGAGGCAGCGTCCCAGCCTGACTGAACCTTAGCCTCCACTTCATGGCCCAGGCTGTTGGCATCCAATAGGTGCTGGTAAAGGTGAAATATAGCCAGCACGTCATCCGGCACCCTGCCCTGCATTTTGTCAGACAGCTTTTGCACTTCATCGCGGGTAAGACGCACCGCTTCACGGTATCTGGCTATCTGATCGGTAGCATCGGCATTGCGCCTGAGCATCAGCCCACGCAAATTGAACTTAATATTGGGAATGTGCCCAACACCAATGGCCAGACCGTTGGAGCCAGGTACGCCGCGCAGAGACTTTTGCCATGTTTGCCTGGTTAGCTCATCACTGAGATTCAACGCGCCGCGGGCTTCGGCATGGGCAATTTCCAATGCCATTTGCGCCGCCAGAGTGACCAGGAAGGCCTCTTCGTCTTCACTGAACTTGCGTTTACGCTTCTGCTGAATGGTCATCACCCCCAGCACTTTACGCTGGTGAATAATGGGCGTGCCCAGGAAGGCGTGGTATTTTTCTTCCTTAACCTCGGGGTAATGTTTAAACCTCGGGTGGCTCTGTGCATCTTCGATATTGATGGGTTCTTCGCGCTGACCTATCAAACCAATCAGGCCTTCAGAAAAACCGATCGCCACCTGGCCGATGGCCTCCTTGGACAAGCCTTCGGTCGCCATCAGCATAAAGTGCTGCTGCTCGTAATTAGCCAGATAGATTGAGCAGCAGTCCACCTTCATGGTGTCCTGCAATCGTCTGGCTAAGAAGGTAAGGGCATCATCCAGAATCGGAATCTGGTTCACTTCCTGAACGATGCGCTTGAGCTGCGTCAGCACGGATTAATTTCTCCTTCTACGCTTTGGCTTATTGGCCAAGGGCGGACGACCTTGCACTGGCATCGCAACAGGCAGAAATTCCTTCATCACCCGCCGATAGACGTCACGTTTAAATGACACCACATTACGAATCGGATACCAGTAACTGACCCAACGCCAGTCGTCAAATTCCGGGTGCCCCGAATGCAGAAGATTCACATCTTCTTCCTTACAGGTCAGCCGTAACAGAAACCACTTCTGTTTTTGCCCGATACAGACCGGCTCGCTACCTTGTCTGATCAACCTCTTTGGCAATTTGTATCTTACCCAGTTCTTGGTAACCCCAAGAATTTCCACGTCCTGGGGCTTCAGTCCCACTTCCTCATGGAGCTCCCGATACATCGCCTGCTCGGCAGTTTCCCCCTGATCAATTCCGCCTTGTGGAAACTGCCATGAATGTTGGCCGTAGCGCCTTGCCCAAAATACCTGCCCGATTCTGTTGCAAATCACTATGCCCACATTCGCGCGGAATCCTTCGGCATCAATCACTTAGACTCCCGGGCATTAGTTCTTTTCTAGTACCGCATTCTTCCATAAACTATGGAGGTTTCAAAGCTCCCAGAAAGATTAATTACAATAGGCGACAAAGCCAGGAGCAAAATACCTTTAACCTGCAGTGGAACCCGGGATGAGAAGTACACATTGGAATCTGATATTTGCCGGTAGCAGCCTGTTCTATTTGTTCAGTCTGGCTTATCGCCCTTACCCTATGGATTTCCTGTTCAAGGCTCTGCCCATACTGTGGCTAATGCTGCTGGTACTGAGAAATGCCACCAGCAATAAATACCTGCTTTTGCTTGCCCTGGCTTTTTCTGCCACCGGCGATATTTTTCTGGCCCTCCCCATTAAACATAGCTTCGAACTGGGATTGGGTGCTTTTCTGCTGGCGCAGTTAACCTATGCCACTAACTTCTGGCGTTTTCGTCATTGGCAGCCCTGGAAGCTGTGGCCACTGCTGGCCGTATTGTTGTTTGCAGTACTGATGCTGTGGCAATTGCTACCTAAACTGGATGCGATGCGGTTGCCTGTTCTGGCCTATATGCTGGTAATCTGCAGTATGGCGACCATGGCGGTCCTGGCTAACCGCTTTGGACACTGGTTACTGTTTGGTGCTGCCAGCTTTTTGGTGTCAGACGCGCTATTGGCCTGGAACCTGTTTATTCAACCTTTCCCATTTTCAGCCTATGCCGTCATGCTAACCTATTACCTTGCTCAGCTGTGCCTGGTGAATGGCGCATTGAAGATTGCGCCGATGGCCGATGAAGGACGCCATGCACCCCGCTAGTCATGCTCCGCACAGTATACAAGAACTGCTTGAACGGGCCCGCACACTAGCGGGATACAGCCTCGGGGAGCTAGCCGATATGGCCGGTTTGCACACCCCGGCCGATTTGCGCAGACACAAAGGCTGGAGCGGCCAGTTGCTGGAAACCTGGCTCGGGGCGCAGGCCGGCTCGAAGCCAGAGCAGGATTTCCCTGAACTTGGTGTGGAGCTTAAAACGCTGCCCATTGACAGCTTAGGCAAGCCATTGGAAACCACATATGTGTGCTATGCGCCCCTTACCGGCATTGCTGGATTAAGCTGGGAGCAGTCCAACGTCAAAAATAAGTTGTCCTGCGTATGCTGGGTGCCTATTGAAGCCAGCCGCGACATTCCACCAGCACAGCGCCGCGTCGCCAACGCCTTCTTATGGCGGCCAGACGCACAACAAGAACAGGCGCTACGCCAGGATTGGGAAGAAATCATGGAAATGATCGCGCTGGGTCAGGTGGAAAGCATTACCGCCCGCCATGGCGAAGTTATGCAACTTCGCCCCAAAGCAGCGGATGGCAGCGCATTGACCCAGGCAGTAGGTAAAGACGGGGGTTGGATACAGACCCGTCCCCGCGGCTTCTATCTAAAGAAACATTTTACCCAAGCGCTGTTACAGCAGGCTTTTGCCGATATCTGACGAGATATATGGCTGACTTTCAGCCTGCCAAAAGCGCATTGTATCTGCGCTGCATTTCCTCTGGGGCCACCTCTTCAATAGCATGGCCAATCAACCAACGATGGCCAAAAGGGTCGCGCACTACGCCAGACCGTTCACCATAGAATTCATCCCTGGCTTCCCGTTCAAGCGTCGCACCAGCGTCTAAAGCCCTGGCAATCATTTCATCGGCATTGTCGACGTGCAGATGAATACTTACCGGGGTCGCCCCCAACGAGGATGCTGAACGCAGCTCACATTCAGGAAATTCATCACTGAGCATAATGGTCATCCCGCCAAAATCCAGTTCTGCATGACCAATACGCCCGCCGGGCTCGGTCAGACGAAACTTTTCTTTTACAGCAAAAGCGTCCTGATAGAAGGCAATGGCAGCGGCGGCATCTGAAACACATAAGTAAGCAAACACTTCATGGATCTTCATAAACAGACTCCTGATTGTTTTTAAGTAGACGGTCTATACAGATTGGCAGATGGATGCACGTTGGTATTGAAAAAATTTGACCTCCAATGTCAGAGTAAAAATGCCATAGGCCTCTCATCTCTAATCCTTAACTCTATTTTCTGAACGGCATCTTCGCGGGTAAATGATTGGCTTCTGACGGCGGGTTACGCTGGTAGGTCAGTGGTGTTACCCCGGCAAAACAGAGAAAGTCGCGGTTAAAATGAGACTGATCACTGTAGCCCATGTCCATCGCCAAATGCGCCAGCGATGGAGCATTTGAACTACGCAGCATTTGCAATGCTTTTTGAAACCTGAGTATTTGCAGATAACGTTTAGGTGACAACCCGACCGACTGGCGAAAACGAGCGATAAAGTGCCGATGACTTAATCCACTGCGTTGCACCATTGCACCAACATTAGGCAAGTCCTGAAACGACGTCATAGCATTATCAACCGCCGTAGGTGCTTTTATATAGGATACGCGAGTCAACAATGCAGCTTCTAACAAATTAATCCGCTGATGCAGGCATTGCGCTGCACTCAATTGTTCGTACAGCCTGTTTGCAAGCTCTCCCAATAGATCAACCAGAGGAGTATGACGATGAGCCAGTTCATCGGCAGACACCCTGAACATAGCCGCAGCACCCGGCCGCAATACCGCACCAACGGCACTGGATGGGCTGCAAAACTGACGAATGTAATAACGGCTTCGCACCCCGCCCAGCATAGCCCGGTTAAAGCGTGTGACACTTTCAGGACGACCAGGTTCATATAGCCATAATGGGTTGTTGCTCAGACGAAACACCAGATTCATCTTGCCGCTGGGTAGCATAAACTCACAGCGACTCAAATCCGCGGATGTAGAATCTACCTCATCTGTAGCCCAAAACTCCTGTACGACACCAATAAGTGGCGTCGCAGGAGCTCGTCGAATCGTCATCTGGATTCCTGATGATAAAGGATTAGTCCAGCGTACGACGGTAACGCAAAATAGCCACAGTGCCTACCACCAGGATAAAAAGGGTGAGGGCCAAAAACTCCTGCTGCAATTCGGGCATGCCATTACCTTTTAGCATCACGCCGCGCACCATACGCAAAAAGTGCGTTAAGGGCAGCACTTCGCCAATACTTTGCGCCCACACAGGCATACCGCGAAACGGAAACATAAAACCAGACAACAAAATGGAAGGTAAAAAGAAGAAAAATGTCATCTGCATGGCCTGCATCTGACTGCGTGCTACGGTGGAAAAGGTAAAGCCCAGGCATAAATTGGCAAAAATAAATACCATCACCCCGGCCAACAACAGCCCTAAACTGCCGAAAAACGGTACATCAAACAGATATTTGGCCGCCGAGAGGATCACCAGGGTTTGCACCAGGCCGACCAGAATATAAGGGCAAATTTTACCCAGCATCATTTCATGGGGGCGGGTCGGCATCGCCAGCAGATTTTCCAGATTGCCCCGTTCACTTTCCCGGGTCATGGCCATAGAAGTGATCATCACACAGGTCATGGTTAAAATAACGCCAAGCAGTCCCGGCACAATATTGTATTGGGTAATGCCTTCAGGGTTGTAACGCTTGTGTACCACCACATCCACTTGTGGTGGTGGGCTGCGCAGGTATTGCAGTGGCCCTTTTAGCTCTGTGCCAAGGGCCTGATTGACGATTTCCCTGGCCTGACTGATGGCATTGGAGGCTGCGGCGGGATCAGAAGCATCGGCTTCAACCAATAGCTGCGGATGTTCACCCCGTATCAGGCGGCGGGTAAAACCTTCAGGGATATGGATAACAAAAGAAACCTCCCCTTTTGCCAGCCAATCACTACCTTGCTGTGGGCTGTCGGCACGGCGCAGCAACTGATAGTAACCCGATTGTTCAAACGCACTGAGTATCCGGCGCACCACCGGTGAGTTGTCTTCGGCATAAACGGCGGTCGGTAACGATTTAGGATCAGTATTGATGGCAAAGCCAAACAGGATTAACTGGATAATAGGTAACGCCAACATCATGGCGAACGTCATCCGGTCCCGGCGCATCTGTACCAGCTCTTTGGCCATAATGGCGTAAACCCGTCCTAAACTGGCAAATAGTTTCATCAGCCATGCTCCCTGGTGTCTTTACCGGCATCCTGCATCAGTGAAATAAAGGTGTCTTCCAGACTGGCCTGGATCTCCTGCCAGTTCACATCATCATTGGCGAAAGCCGCTATAGCCTTTTCAAGACTGACACGATCGCGACCGCTGACATGCAATGCCGCCCCAAAAAACGCCACATGCTCCACACCACTGACCCCTTTCAATTGCTCAGCCAGCAACCGTACGTTATGGCCCTTGCCCTGAAAGGTAATCAGTCCGGCTTTTTCAATCACGTCATCGACCTTTCCCTGGGTCAGAATATTGCCATGGGCCAGATAGACGATCTGGTCACAACGCTCGGCTTCATCCATATAGTGGGTAGAAACCAGCACCGTCATGCCCTGATTAGACAACTGGTGGATTTCATCCCAGAAATCCCGCCGGGCTTGGGGATCTACCCCAGCAGTAGGTTCGTCCAGTAACAGTAAATCGGGCTTGTGCATGGTTACGGCCGCCAGGGCCAGGCGTTGTTTCCAACCACCGGACAATGCACCGCTCAATTGCCCTTGCCGTTCGGTCAGGCCGAGTTTGTCCAGGGTGGTGTCCACCAATTTTTTGCGCCCGGATAAATTGTATAAGCGCGCTACGAATTCCAGGTTTTCACGAATGGTCAGATCTTCCCAGAAGGAAAACTTCTGGGTCATATAGCCGGTGGCGTCTTTGATTTTCCGCGCCTGACGGCGAATATCAAAACCCAGACAACGGCCCTCACCTGCTGAGGGTTCAAGCAGGCCGCAGATCATGCGGATAGTGGTGGTTTTTCCCGAGCCGTTGGGGCCAAGAAATCCCCATACCTGCCCTCTTGGCATTTGCAAGTCCACACCGCGCACCACGGCCTTGTTATTAAAACGTTTAACCAGACCGCTGACATCAATGGCCAGTTCGTTCATAGTGTCACATCCACGGGCAAACCTGCCGGAATACTGGTATCCGCAGGCAAATCGGCTTCCACCAGGAACATCAGCTTGTCGCGACTGTCTTTGCCGTAAAGCACCGGCGGAGTAAACTCAGCCTGTTTGGCCAAAAAACTGACTGTGGCTTTTAAACCCTGCGATTGCCCGTCTATGGCAACCTGGATGGATTGCCCCAACGCCAACTGGCTTAGTACCGCCACCGGCACATAAAAACGCACCTTAGATTGATTTGCCAATCGTAACGACAACACCGGAACACCGGCATTAACAAATTCACCCGGGCGATAAAATACCTCATCCACCCAGCCACTTTGCCCTGCCCGCACCTTACGTTGTTGCAAATTCCAGCGGCTGATAGCCTCGGCCTGAGCGGCTGCCTGTGCATCTGCCCGAGCCGCTTCCAATGCATCCGGTCTGGCCGCAAGTCCAGCTTCGGCCAGCTGTTCTTCAAGCTGTTTTAGCTGAGCAGACGCGACTTTTTGATTAGCAATGGCCTGATCCAGACTGGCCTGGGAACTAAGCTGCTGCTCTGCGGTTTGTTTCTGCCGGGTAACTTCCAGGTTAGCCAGTTCAAGCCTGGCCTGTGCTTCGGCAAGCTGCGCGCGGATCCGGTCCAGCACCTGTTGTCTGGCACCTTTTTGCATATCCTGCAAAAGCGCCTGTTTCTGCATCAGGGCATCCTGACTACGCTGAATTTCCAATTGCTCGCGCTCGGATTCCAGGGCAAACAGCGTCTGGCCAGGTTGCACCTGCCGGCCCTCTTGTACCGGTTGTTCAGTTAACCAACCGGATTGCGGGGCAGATATCAACAATTGCCGCACTTCCACATACCCGGTGTAATGCCCTGAATCCGACGACTGGCTGCACCCCGCCAATAGCAGCACTAACAAACACAGCGTCTTGTTCATCTTGCCTCCTTCACTTTCAGTGCCTTTAACAGCATGCTTTTATGGGTGGCAAACAAAGATCCCAGGTCCAGTTTTTGTTTGTCAGCCGGCTCAAACACTACGGTCCAGATCGCACTGAAAATCACCGGTGCAATCATCAGTCTGGCCACATTTTGCGGGTTGTCAGCTTCTATTTTACCGGCATCAACCCCACGCTGTACCAATAAGGTTAAAGCCGCCAATGCCCGTTCAATAACCTCCTGACGATAGCGGCGCACTACCTCCGGAAAAGCGAAGGCATCGCCAATCAAGACTTTGGCAATCATCGGCAATTTGGAATCACGGATCATCAATGGCAGCGCGTTCACCAGCCTGTCCAGAGCCAACTCAAAGTCCCCAACCTCCTGCATAATGCTTTCCAGCATTTCGACCCGCGGAATGGCTACGGTGGAGACAATCTCCATAAACAACTCTTCCTTGGAATCGAAATACAGATACAGCGTGCCTTTAGAGACCCCGGCACTGCGGGCGATGTTTTCCATCTTGGCAAAGCTGAAACCCCGTTCAAAAAATTCCTGTAGTCCCGCCTCTAAGAACTGGCTACGGCGTAAATCTTTTGCGGCATCGGTATTGGCGCGTCGCATGCTCACCTTTAATAACTGACCGGTCAGTTATTTATTTAAGCAGAACAAGCCAGTAACAGGCAAGGACAATTTTTCATCAGGATACAGCAGGCTGCATACACAAGATTTTACAATCTGAAAATTGACTGTTTCCATGGGTTTCCCTAGCGTGCAGGCTCCCGAATGGAAGGGAAATGCAATGTCGGTGATCTTACCGGCAAGATGTAATTGCTGACTCAAAAAGGAAGTAGCATGAAATACCCCCTTAGCCTCGCCGCCCTGAGCTTATCTTTAATACTCACTGGTTGCGGTGGTGGTTCCGGTTCAGATGACCCACAGCCTCAACCACAAAACAAACCGCCTGTCGCTAAAATCACCTTGGATCAAACTCATATCGATGTGGCCCAGACCATCGTTATATCGGCACAGCAGAGTAGCGATCCGGAGCAGGACAATCTGACCTTCGCATGGCAGGTAACCGACCCGCAAGGTAACGCTGTCACGCTGGACAACCCTTCCGGTCAGACCCTTAGTTTCACGCCGATGCATCCTGGTACCTACAACATCAGCCTGAAGGTGACCGACAGTAAGGGCAATGCACACCAGACCCAGGTCACGCTACAAGCAGGGGAACTTACCCCGGCGATGCTAAATATAAGCGCGGATAATGTTGCGGTGGTGGCACAAAGTACGGCACTTTATGCTGCCTTCAGTCAATTTGACGATATTGGGGTGGAACAGCCAACCTTCAGTTGGCAGATACTGGATAAACCCGCCGCCAGTCAGGTGCAGTTGGGTAACCAACAAGGTATCAGAACCCGCTTTATACCGGATAGTGCCGGGCAGTATGTACTAGAACTGACCGCCACCACGTCAAAACGCACTTTGACCGCCCAGCATGCAATCTGGGCTGACAATCCCGATAGCGCTAAACCTGTGGCGGAAATTCATGCTGACTTTGTGCAAACCTGGCCAAACAAAGGTATCAGGTTGACCGCTTATGGCAAGGAAGGCAATGGTGTGCTTTGGTCTGTGTCGCAGGCACCCGCAGGCAGCGAAGTGGAATTGTCGACCCCAACGAGCTTAGAGAGCAACTTTTTTGCCGATCTACCCGGCCAATATGAGATAGCCTTGCTGTTAAACAACGGCACACAACAAAACACCATTACCACCACGCTGGAAGTGCTTGAGGACCAGCAAAACCGCAAACCTGTGGCAAGTATCAACAATGTGGTGAATATGTTTGAGCCGTACCGACCCGGTACAGGTATTACCCTCCACGGCGAAGGGAAAGACCGGGATAATGACAGCCTAAGCTATCAGTGGCATTTGCTACAAAAACCCGACGCCAGTCAGGCTGCACTGACCAATGCCAAAACCAAAACAGCGCTGATTAACTTTGATGCAGAAGGTGACTATCTGGTGTCACTGACGGTGTCTGACGGACAACTGACCTCAGCGCCAGTTTTCTTTACCATGCCGGTGCAGGCTAATCATGCACCTTTAGCCAGTATTCAGGGCCAAAGTCGCATTAACCTTGGCCAGCCTTTAACCCTGGATGCCAGTGGTTCATTTGACAGCGAGTCAGATACATTAAGCTACCAGTGGAGTGTGAAAAAAGCACCTCAGGACGCTACGCCGAGTTTAACCGACGCCAGCAAAGTGAAAAGTCAGTTCAGTACCCAGACCCCCGGGGAATACCTGATTGAACTGCTGGTCAACGATGGCCACCAGGACAGTTATCATGCCATGCACTGGGTAAAAGTAGAGGAAGGTCATGCCCCGCAAGCCAGGATTGATGTGGAAAACGGCAAACTGATGACCCTTGGCAATAGCATTACCCTGGATGCCAGCGGTAGTCAGGATCAGGATAATGATCCCTTGACCTATCAATGGCGCTTAAACAGCGGCCCATCAGAGCAGACGTCCCAGTTTGGTGACATGCGCTCTGCCAGGCTCAACTTTACCCCGGAAAAAGTCGGTCACTATGATCTTCAGGTCACCGTAAGTGACGGTGTCAATCAGGATATCGAAGCGGTGCGCATTGAGGTTGTTGACAGCCAGAATGTGTACCATTTTTCCGGCAAAGCGCTGGACTATTTGGGCAACCCCATTTATCCGCTGACCGTCATTGGCGGTAGAAAGGGCTATCAGGCAAGGGCTAATGAGCAAGGGCAATTTGACTTGGTAGTGGTGAAATCCGAACAGGAAAGCTGGCCATTAAAACTGACTTTTTCACAGTGGTTTGGTGGTAACACGATCAACTATATGGACCTGGAAGAACCTCAGAGTAACAACCAGGAACTGGGCGAGATAAAACTGGCCAGGCCGCAGACACTCACTCTGACCGCAGAGTTTTGCGAAGGATTTAAGCTGGCCGGTAGTGCAATTTACATCAAGCAGGACGGTGCACAGCCACAGGAGCTGGAATTTAACTTCTACGGCGCACTGACGTTGACCAGGACAAACCCAACCGTGACCAGGAAGTTACCAGCACCAGCCCGATTTATGCTCTATCATCGGGATGCTATCACCCTGGAACTGGCTGACGGCAGCAACCAGTTTGACTTCCCACTGCAGGAGGACGGGCAAGCGATGACCAAAGTGGTTAAAATTTGTCATAACTAAGGACACAGAAGCATACAACGCTATGTCGCCATACCAGGTACACGCCCCGGTTTAACCGGGGCTTTTTTATTTCACCACAAAATTGCCTTATCGGGGTAAACTGCCGATTTGCCGTTAGGAAGTACTGGATGGTTAATATCAAGCCAATAAGCCATGACCACTGGCCGGGGATCCTGGATATCCAGGACCGGGTCTATCACGATGTTGCTCCTGAATCGCAGGCTGTACTGGCAAGTAAATGCCAGGCATCACCGGACACTTGTCTGGTGGCAATGAATTCACAGGATACTGTACTTGGCTACGTACTGGCACATCCCTGGCCGCTGGAACAATTGCCTAAGCTGCATCATCCCGTTCAGGCGGTCACCTCAGACAACCTGTATCTGCATGACCTAGCGGTATGCCCCAGTGCCCATGGACAAGGTGTGGCAGCCAGACTGCTCAGCGCCTTACAAAGAAGAAGTACAGCCAAGGGTTTTGCCAGTATCAGTCTGGTGGCGGTACAAAATGCCGATGGATTCTGGCTTAAACAAGGTTTCACCAGACATGCCGACGTTACCCTTTGCCAGTCTTACGGTGATACAGCTCTCCCCATGATCAAAACCCTTAGTGCTGATTAAGGGCCCGTCTTATCGAAATGCCTGACGAAAACAACTGGGCGATTCGCCAAACTCGGCTAAAAACTGGCGGCTGAAATAGTTGGCATCACTAAAACCGCTTTGCTCCGCCACCAGATAAACCGGCAAGTCGGTTTCCACCAGTAAGCGTCTGGCGTGATCCAAACGTAGCTGATTAATCAGTTGCTTTGGGGTTTTTCCCAGCGCTTTGCGAAAACGCCGCTCCAGCGCGCTGACCGACAAGTGACATAAATTCGCCAGTTCACTGACCTGCACCGGCTGCGTGAAATTGCGCCGAATAAATTCCATCGGTTTTTCTATACTGGCCAATGGCCCCAGCATAATCGAGGTTTTATGTAGATGACGGGAGATCCCACAGGTGCCGATACGCCGCCCCAGATGATCGTACAAAGGCCGTTTATTGGTGGTAAACCAATGTAGCTCGCCGGAACGCAGTACATTCATCTCCAGCCTGTCGTTAATCACTTCCCCGCCCAGCACCTTATGATCGTCAGCCAGAAACTGACGGGCGATATGCCGGGGTGCAAAGTCATAGTCGGTTTTTCCCAGAGCCTGCTCCAGGCTGCCTAAGCCGGTGTGTTCAATAAACGCCCGGTTGGCATATTGAATACGACTGTCACTGTCCTTGACCCATACCAGCACGTCCGTTAACAAGTCATACATCTTCAGCCACTGGGCACAGGGCATAGATTGCATGAACTGTTCAGATATTGCGGGTAAAAAAGATCCTGACATAATCACAACATAAATATAACAATCTGATTAAAATAAATTTTTTATTCAAGAATAGGAAAGAAAACGCTTGCACAAATAAAGGGCGCGCCGATTTAATGCTACAACCAACCGATTCTATTCTATTTACCTCACCGCAGCTAGCGCTAACATCCTGTTAACAGTCAAAGATCCAGGCGGATAACAGATGAGAAAAGTCAGGATGGGTATGGTGGGCGGTGGCCCCGATGCCTTTATTGGTGCGGTGCACCGCATGGCGGCCAACTTGGACGGGCGTATTGAACTGGTTTGCGGTGCCTTCAGCCGCGATGCGCAAAAGTCCGCACAGATGAGCCAACAGCTTAATCTGGATGCAAGCCGTTGTTATCCCAGCTACCAGGCTATGTTCGAGGCTGAGGCAAGCTTGCCTGTCGGGCAACGCATGGAGTTTGTCAGCATTGTCACCCCCAATCATTTGCATTTTGATGTGGCCAGACAGGCGCTGCAGGCCGGCTTTCATGTGTTGTGCGATAAACCCGCCACCCTGAATTTGCGTGAAGCCGAGCAACTGGCAGTAATTCAGCAGCAAAGTGGCTGCCTGTATGCGTTAACCCATACTTATACCGGCTACCCTATGGTGGTGGCCGCCCGGCAACTGATAAAACAAGGTGAACTGGGCAAAGTGCGTAAAGTGGTGGTGGAATATCACCAGGGCTGGCTGGCCGACACCAGTGCGGAAGCAGGCAAACAGGCTGCCTGGCGTCTGGATCCGGCTCAGGCCGGAGTGAGCTGCTGTATGGCGGATATTGGCGTGCATGCGGCCAATCTGGCGGAATTTATTTGTGATGACAAAATCGATTTGCTCAGTGCCGACCTGAATGCCAGTGGTGAGCGCTTACTGGATGATGACGGGGTAGTGATGCTGCGTTTTGCCAGCGGCGCCCGCGGGCTGCTGAGTGCCAGCCAGATTGCAGTGGGCGAGGAAAACAATCTGCGTATCCGGGTCTACGGCGAGAAAGCCTCTTTGGACTGGTCACAACAGGCACCCAACAGTCTTAAGCTGATGCATGCCGATAAGCCATTTGAAACCTTGCGCAGCGCCACTGCCACAGCCACCGCATTGGGGGGGATAACCCGCACTCCACCGGGTCACCCCGAAGGCTATCTGGAAGCCTTTGCCAACCTGTATTGCCAGTTTGCCAGCCAGGTTATGGATTTTCAGCCAAACCAGGTGCCATCAGCATCCTTACTGCCCGGCATTGATTCGGCCCTGCGTGGTATGGCCTTTATCGAAACCGTGGTGGCCGCCAGCGCATCCGAACAGAAATGGCATAAGCTAGCCGATTTTTCTCAAACGTCAGACCAGGGAGCCTGAACATGAATACCATCAAAGGTCCGGCTATCTTCCTTGCCCAATTTGCCTGTGACGACGCCCCATTCAATAATTTTGACAGCATCTGTCGCTGGGCTGCCAGTCTAGGCTATCAGGGCATACAACTGCCCACCTGGGATCAGCGCCTGTTTAACCTGGAAAAAGCCGCTAGCAGTCAGGATTACTGTGATGAAGTGCTGGGAGTGGCGGCCAGCCATGGCCTGGCTATCACGGAGTTATCCACCCATCTGCAGGGCCAATTGCTGGCGGTACATCCTGCTTACGACCAAATGTTTGACGGCTTTGCGCCAGCGTCATTGCGCGGAAATCCGCAGGCCAGATGTCAATGGGCCAACCAGCAGTTGCTGGCTGCCGCCGAGGCCAGCGCCAAAATGCAACTCACTACCCATGCCAGCTTCTCTGGCAGCTTACTCTGGCATACCCACTACCCCTGGCCACAGCGTCCAGCCGGGCTGGTAGAACAAGGCTTTGCCGAACTGGCCAAGCGCTGGTTGCCGGTTCTGGATAAATTCGCCGAACTGGGGGTGGATATTTGCTATGAACTGCACCCGGGTGAAGACCTGCACGACGGGGTCACCTTTGAGCGCTTTTTAGACGCGACAGGCCAGCATCCGGCCGCAAACATCCTTTACGATCCCAGCCATTTTGTCTTACAACATCTGGATTATCTTGCCTTTATCGATATCTACCATGAACGCATTAAGGCCTTCCATGTCAAGGACGCGGAATTTATTGCCAATGGTCGTAGCGGCGTCTACGGCGGATACCAGTCCTGGCTGGAAAGGCCGGGCCGTTTCCGTTCGCTGGGTGACGGGCAAATCGATTTTGGCGGTATCTTCAGCAAACTGACCCAATATGGCTATCAGGGCTGGGCGGTACTGGAATGGGAATGCTGTATTAAGCACCCAGAGGATGGCGCCCGCGAAGGGGCAGATTTTATCCGCCAACATATTATCCGCACTACAGATAAAGCCTTTGATGACTTTGCTGCCAGCGGCGCCGACGAAGTACTTAACCGCAAGATCCTGGGTTTATAGGAGATAGCCATGAGCATGGGAATTCGCGTTCAACTCTGCCTGATGATGTTTCTGCAGTTTTTTATCTGGGGCGGCTGGTTTGTCACTCTTGGTACCTTTCTAGGCAATAATCTGGGGGCCAGTGGTAATCAGATTGGGATGGCCTTCTCTACTCAATCGTGGGGGGCCATTATCGCGCCTTTTGTGATTGGTTTGATTGCCGACCGCTACTTTAATGCCGAACGTATTCTTGGCATCCTGCATTTACTGGGGGCGGTGTTGATGTACTGCCTGTATAGCGCCGACAGTTTTGACGCCTTTTACCCCTATGTGCTGGCCTATATGCTCGCTTATATGCCCACCCTGGCGCTGGTTAACTCGGTGTCATTTGGCCAGATGCAGGAACCGGCCAGGGAATTTGGCAAAATTCGGGTTTGGGGCACCATCGGCTGGATTGTCGCCGGTCTGGTGATCAGCTATGTGTTTTCCTGGGATGCCAAAGACGCCATTGCCCAGGGCATGCTGAAAAATACCTTCCTGCTCTGCGCGGCGGCATCATTGCTGCTGGGCCTGTTCAGTTTCAGCCTGCCGGCCACACCGCCCAAAGCCAATGACGGACAGACCAGCCTGGGGCAAATGCTGGGGCTGGACGCCCTGGCCATGTTGAAAGATCGCAATTTCCTGCTGTTTTTTGTGTCTTCCATTCTGATCTGCATCCCCCTGGCATTCTACTACCAGAATGCCAATCCCTTTCTGACCGAAATCGGCGTGGAAAACGCCACGGGTAAAATGACCCTGGGACAGGTATCTGAAGTCCTGTTTATGCTGGCGCTGCCGGTGTTTCTGCAACGTTTTGGTATCAAGCTCACCTTACTGGTCGGTATGGGTGCCTGGGCCCTGCGCTATGTACTGTTTGCCTTTGGTGATGCTGATGGTGCGGTGGTGATGTTGCTGCTGGGCATCGCCCTACACGGCATTTGTTATGACTTCTTTTTTGTCTCCGGGCAGATATACACCAATGCCAAGGCCAGCGAACAAAGCAAAAGTGCGGCACAAGGCTTGATTACCCTGGCCACATACGGTCTGGGTATGCTGGTCGGCTTTTGGGTAGCGGGCCGGATTACCGACCAGTTTGCCCAGGGCGGTGGCCATGACTGGCAACACATCTGGCTGTATCCGGCCGGTTTTGCCGCTGTGATCTTTGTGCTGTTCCTGCTTAGCTTTAAAAACGAACGGATTGAAAGCCATGAATAGCACGCGCCGGCAACTGTTTAAAGGGCTGGCGCTGGCAGGGGGCCTTAGTGCACTGCCTTCCCTGACTCTAGCTTCAGGTCCAGCTCAGAAGGGCTTGAAGGGCCATATACGCCACTCGGTAAGCCGCTGGACCTATGCTGATTTGTCCCTTGAAGAACTTTGTCAGGTAGTCAAATCCCTGGGCTTTGCCGCCATTGATTTGGTCGGGCCAGAGGATTGGCCGGTCCTGAAAAAGTATGGGGTAGACGCATCCATGTGTAATGGTGCCGAGCTGAATTTGACGGATGGCTGGTGCGACACCGCATTTCATCCGCAATTGATTGCCCGTTATCTGCGGCATATCGATTTGGTCGCCGATGCAGGCTACAGAAATTTGATTTGCTTTAGCGGCAATAAGCGCGGAATCAGCCCACAGGTGGGTCTGGCTAATGCTGTCACTGGCCTGCAGCAGGTTTTGCCGCTCGCCGAGAAACGCGGCGTGGTTTTGCAGATGGAACTGTTTAACAGCAAGGTGGATCACCCCGACTATATGGCAGATAACTCCGCCTGGGGTATCGCGTTATGCAAAGCGCTGGGCAGCGAACACTTTAAGCTGCTGTATGACATTTACCATATGCAGATTAATGAAGGCGACATTATTCGTACGATCCAGGATAACCATGGCTATTTCGGCCACTACCACACGGCCGGTGTGCCAGGACGCCATGAGATAGACGACAGCCAGGAACTGAATTATGCCGCCATCGCCAGAGCCATTAAAGCCACCGGCTTTAGCGGTTACCTGGCTCAGGAATTTATTCCCACACCACCGGACAAAGCAGGAAAGATCGCCTCACTGCGCGACGCTGTGCACATTTGTGACCAGTAATATTGATAACAACAGCCGGTGGACTTGAAGAGGTAAAAGACCATGTCAGTCAATGAGTATGACGCAATTGTAGTGGGCTCGGGTATCAGTGGCGGCTGGGCCGCCAAGGAACTGTGCGAAAAGGGCCTGAAGGTGCTGATGCTGGAACGCGGCCAGAATATCGAGCATATCAAGGATTACAAAAATGCCCATAAAGAAGCCTGGGACTACCCGCACCGCGATGTACCCACCCAGCAGATGAAGCTCGACTATCCGGTCATCCGCCGTGATTACCCGCTAAATGAATCCACCTTTGGCATGTGGGCCAATGAAAAAGATGCTCCCTATACCGAAGACAAACGTTTCGACTGGTTTCGTGGCTATCATGTTGGCGGCCGTTCGCTGTTGTGGGGCCGACAGAGCTACCGCCTGAATCCCGAGGATTTTCAGGCCAATGGCAAGGAAGGTATCGCGGTAGACTGGCCTATTCGTTATGAAGACGTGGCGCCCTGGTATGACTATGTTGAACGTTTCGCCGGTATCAGCGGCAACCGGGATGGCCTGGACGTATTACCAGACGGGCAATTTCAGGCGCCGATTCCCCTTAACTGCGTGGAAAAAGACGTGGCCGCGCGACTGCAAAAAGCCTTTAAGGGCACTCGCCACCTGATTAACAGTCGTAGCGCCAATATGACCGAACCCAAACCGGAACAGGGCCGGGCAAACTGCCAGTATCGAAACAAATGTTGGCTGGGCTGTCCCTTTGGTGGTTACTTCAGCACCCAATCGGCCACATTGCCAGCCGCCATGAAAACCGGCAACCTGACCCTGCGTCCCTTCTCTATTGTCTCAAAGGTGTTGTATGACAAAGATAAGAAACGCGCGACCGGGGTCGAGATTATTGATGCACAGACCAACCAGGTTATTGAGTACAAGAGCAAAATTGTCTTCTTAAACGCTTCTGCCCTGAATACTGCCTGGTTGTTGATGAACTCCGCCACCGATATCTGGGAAGGCGGCCTGGGCAGCAGCAGCGGCGAACTGGGTCACAATGTGATGGATCATCATTTCCGCGTTGGCGCGTCTGCCGATGTGGAAGGCTATCTGGATAAATATACTTTTGGTCGGCGCCCGGCTGGCTTCTATATTCCGCGCTTTCGTAACTGGCACAATGACAAACGCGACTATTTACGTGGCTTTGGTTATCAGGGCAGTGCCGGTCGTCAGGGCTGGCAGAAGGATATTGCTGAACTGGGCATTGGTGCCACGCTCAAAGCCGGCATGACCGAGCCGGGTCACTGGGGCATTGGTATGTCAGCCTTTGGTGAGATGCTGCCCTACCACGAAAACCGGGTTTATTTGAACCACCAGGTAAAAGACAAATGGGGACTGCCGGTATTGGCCATAGACGTAGAAATTAAAGCCAATGAGCTGGCGATGCGTAAAGATATGCAGCAGGACGCGATGGAAATGTTTGAAGCAGCCGGACTGAAAAACGTGCGGGGCTATGACAGCGATTATGCCCCTGGCATGGGCATTCACGAGATGGGAACGGCCCGCATGGGCCGTGACCCCAAGACCTCGGTACTGAACAAACACAATCAAGTATGGGACGCGCTGAATGTCTTTGTCACCGACGGTGCTTGTATGACGTCCGCCTCCTGCGTGAATCCATCCCTGACTTATATGGCACTGACCGCCAGAGCGGCAGACTATGCAGTGGCAGAACTGAAGCGAGGAAACCTGTGATGGACAGACGCGAACTACTCAAGTTTATTGGCGCCGCAACCGGGGCGGCCTTTGTCGGTAATGCCCTGGCCTGGACACCCGTGCCCAGCGCCACACCACTCAAAGCAGCCGGTTTTAGTGCTGAAGATTTAGCCTATTTAAACGACATCGCCGACTGCATTATTCCGCGCACCGATACCCCAGGGGCAAAAGACGCCGACGTAGGGCGTATCATGGCCATCTGGGTCGCCGATTGTTATTTACCTGCCGAACAGGCACTGTTTAAGCAAGGTATGACACAGATTAACAGCGAAGCGCAATCCCGTTTCGGTAAGCCGTTTTTACTGCTGGACAATGCACAGCGCCATAGCCTGTTATCCGGGCTGAATGAAGCCGCGTATCAGTATAACCGTGAAAACCAGATTGATCATTGGGAGTTGGGCCGCCCCGGCGGCAGACCGGATCAGCCCCGCCCCCTGCCACATTATTTCACCTTGTTTAAGCAACTGACCTTGCTGGGCTTTTTTACTTCAGAGATAGGCGCCACCAAAGTGCTTCGCTATGTGGCCGTGCCCGGCCGCTATGACGGTGAGTTTCCGTATCAAAAAGGTGACAAAGCCTGGGCGACCTGATCTAACAGATAAAGAGAATAACCATGAACAGCAGCAAACTATCCAGCTTAGCCATGGGGCTGATACTGGCCAGTCACAGTGCCTGGGCCCAGAGCGATATGGAAAAGCAAGCACAGAAAACCGAAGTCTGGGAGCCTGAGCCGCAGATTATCGCAGCGCCGGACAATGCGCCTCCGTCCGATGCCACCGTGTTGTTTGGCGGGGCCGGGTTAAACGCCTGGCAAAGTGTAAAAGGCGGTGACGCTGCCTGGACAGTAAAAGACGGCGTGATGACCGTCAAACCCGGCAGCGGTGATATTCGCAGCAAGGCAGAATTCTGCGACGTTCAGTTGCATCTGGAATGGCAGGTGCCTGAACCCGATCCCAACATGCAGGGGCAACAGCGCAACAACAGCGGTGTATTTCTGCAGCAGCGCTACGAGATTCAGATCCTGGACTCGTACCAGAATCGCACCTACAGCAATGGCCAGGCGGGCGCCCTGTATAAGCAGGTGATACCGCTGGTAAACGCCATGCGCTCGCCCGGGCAATGGCAAAGCTACGACATTATCTTCACCGCGCCCCGATTTGACGGCAGTAAACTCAGCCGTCCAGGCTATATCACCTTGCTACACAATGGTGTAGTGGTGCAAAACCATACGGAAATTCAGGGCAACACGGTGTGGGTAGGCGAGCCCAGCTATGAAGCCCACGGCTGTGCCCCTATCCAGTTGCAGGACCACGGTAATCTGGTCAGCTTCCGTAATATTTGGGTACGCCCGCTATGACCAGCAGTTTGGCAATCCAGCGCCGCAGTCTGCTGAAAGGACTTGGGGTGTTGTTTGGCGTACAGGCGGCCCAGAGTTTATTAGGTGGCAATGCGCTATCGGTGGCCATGGCGTTTGCCCAGTCTGTGCCGCGCCAACTGCAGATTTTCAGTGCTGAACAAATGCGCGTGCTGGCCATTATTGGCGATCTGACTATTCCTCAAACCGATACCCCCGGCGCATTAGCCACAAACAGTCATTGGTTTGTGGACAATCAGTTAAAGCACTGTTTTGCAACCGAGACTCAGACCTCGGCCAAGCAGATACTGGATAAAATCATCACCAGGGCCCAGGCACTGCTGAGCCTGCCATTTACTGATGCCACAAAGCAACAGCAACTGACACTATTGCAAGCACTGGAAAGCAGCCAGTCGGGCTTTGATGGCGCCGATACAAAAGCCTTTAAGCAACTTAAAGCACTACTGGTGTTTGGCTTTTTTACCAGCAAGGTGGGTATGACGCAGTTACTCCAATATGACCCGGTGCCCGGCGGGTTTAAAGGCTCTGTTGCCTACGCCTCGGTAGGTAAGGCATACAGCGGCGGTTTTCCGTTTTAAAAGGCAGCGCAGATGCAAGATAACAACATAGTTCAGCAGTCCGATCAGGAATTTGATGTATTAGTGGTGGGCTCGGGTATCACCGGCGGCTGGGCTGCCAAGGAATGCTGTGAAGCTGGCCTGAAAACCCTGCTGATTGAACGGGGGCGGTTGGTAGAACACCGTAAGGATTACCCCACCGAAGGCAAAGGCCCCTGGCAATACCCGACCCGCACAGTGGCCGACAATCTGCTGACCATGCAACATCAGGCCATTCAACAGCAGTGTTATGCGTTTAACGATACCACCAAGCATTTCTTTGGCAATGACCGCGACCTGCCCTACAGCACCGAAGACGGCACCGAGTTTAGCTGGATACGGGCCAATCAACTGGGCGGTAAATCCCTGCTGTGGGCACGTCAGACCTTCAGATTGAGTGATTATGACTTAACCGCCAACGCCAAAGACGGCCATGGTATCGACTGGCCCATTCGCTATAAGGATTTGGCGCCCTGGTACGACTATGTAGAAACCTTTGCCGGTATTGCCGCCGCCCGCGACAATCTGCCACAACTGCCTGACAGTATCAGCCAACCCGCCTTTGAGCTAACCAAGCCCGAGCTGGACTTTCAGGCCACTGTGGCCGAGCATTTTCCCGACAAACCCATGGTGGTGGGGCGCTGTGCCCATCTTACCCAGCCCAGCCAGATTCATCTGGAACTGGGTAGGGTTACTTGCCAGGCCCGTTCCGAGTGCTACCGCGGCTGCTCATTTGGTGCGTATTTTTCCACCCAAAGTGCCACCCTGCCAGCAGCAGCCCGAACCGGCAATTTGCATATTGCCCCAAACAGCGTGGTGCACAGCCTGATTTTTGATGAATCCAAACAGCGCGTCACCGGTGTGCGGGTGGTCGACAACGACAATCTCAGTCAGCGTGAATACCGCGGCAAGATCGTATTTTTATGTGCTTCAACCCTGGGCTCGACTCAAATTCTGCTCAACTCCACCAGTAAAAGCTTCCCCAATGGCCTGGCCAATTCCTCGGGTGTATTGGGCCGCTATCTGATGGATCATAATTACAATGCCTGGGCTTCAGCCCGCATTCCGGGCTACGAGCAGGAATACTACCGGGGCCGCCGCCCGACAGGTATTTATATTCCCAACTTTCACTTTGAGCCGTCCCGCTATCATAAGGATTTTGTACGCGGTTATGCCCTGGCCGGTGGGGCCACGCGCGGTAGTTGGCAAGGTATGAGTCAGCAGGATGGTTTTGGTGAAGCCTTTAAGCAAAGCCTGACCCAGGCTGGCCCCTGGCAGATCTGGATGGGGGCGCAGGGGGAAATGCTGCCCCGGGCGGATAATCAGGTTAGCCTGCATCCCAGCAAAAAAGACAAGTGGGGTATTCCGCAATTGCATTTTAATTGCCGCTGGTCGGATAACGAACTGACCATGATGCAGCACGCCGCCGAGACCATTAAACGCATGATGCAGGTGGCCGGTTTTGAAGATATTCAGGCCCAGGCCACTCAAGCCCCGCCGGGTCTGGCCATTCACGAAGTAGGTAGCGCCAGAATGGGACAGGATCCCAAGCAGTCGGTGCTGAATAAATTTAATCAGTGCCACGATGTGCCCAATGTATTTGTCACCGATGGTGCCAGTTTTTGTTCGTCAGGGGTGGTGAACCCGTCCCTGACTTTTATGGCCCTGACCGCCAGGGCAGCTCACTATGCCATTGACCAGTTTAAAGCCGGGCGCCTGTAGCGCCTTCAACTTAAGGATTTATTATGAAAAAACGTCCGTTTTTGGCCGCGTTGTTTTGCCTGTTGCCCTTTGCCATGGTTAAAGCCGACAGCCAGTTCCCCAAAATCAGCGTGCAGCTTTGGTCGGTAAAAGACGATATCAAACGGGATATCGACGACACGCTGGCCAAGCTGGCCGCCATGGGTTTCGAGGGGGTGGAATTTGCCGGTGTTTTTGGCCCTTATGCCGACCAGCCCGCTGCCCTCAAGGCGCGTTTGGATGAACTGGGCCTGGCCTGCTCCGGTGCCCATATTGGTTTTGATGCCTTAAATGAAGCCAACCGCTATCGAACCCTGGCCTTTTATCAGGCCCTGGACTGCCCGACCTTGATTGTGCCCTGGGATGAGCGGGCCTTTGCCGCCGATACCGTTAAACAGACGGTAGCGGATTTAAATCAGTTCTACCCACTGGTCAGTGCCTATGGCCTGCACTTTGGCTATCACAACCATGCTCAGGAATTTTCTTCCGGGGGGCACGGCAGTAAAACCTTGTGGGACTATATTGCCAGTCATACTCCAGACGATTTAGTGTTGCAGCAGGATGTGGGCTGGAGCTATTTTGCCGGCCATGATCCGGCAGCCTATGTACGGGCCTACCCCGGTCGCACCCTGACCACGCACTACAAGGCCAAACTGCGCGACAGTGACAAGGGTAAGAAAACCCTGATCGGCCAGGATGGCATCAACTGGCAACAGTTGCTAAGCGCCAATATAGAAGTGGGCGGCACCCACTGGCTGGTGGTGGAGCAGGAGGAATATCCGGATAATCTGACGCCAATGCAAGCGGTGGAAAAGTCCAAGCAGGGTCTGGATAAAGAGATTCAGCGCTGGCAACAGAACCGCTAAGCTAATTAGCACTAGTTGAATACAATTCTCGCAGAGGCGCAGAGTTCACAGGGCGTTGAGTAGCATCCAAGCTGCTTTTCTCAGCCTCCCGGCGTGCTCTGCGAGAGTGGATATTTTTCAGCCTATGCAGGATTTTGCTTTCTGGCAGATTGTTCTGACACTGGAGAAAGTCAGCACATCAACTACTGTTAGGGTTCTTTGCCTCAGAAAGGATACCCAATATGAAGCTGGCCATACTCTCTTGCGAACCTCATAACTACAGTACCCGCCGCCTCAGAGAGACCGCAGAAGCTAAAGGACACAAGGTTAAAGTATTTAATACCCTCAAGTTCGCCATTGACCTGGAGCGCGGCACCCCGGCTTTGTATTATCGCCAGCAGCAACTCACCGACTATGATGCGGTATTACCTAGGATCGGCGCGTCTATTACCTATTTTGGCACCGCAGTGGTCAGGCAATTTCAGGAAATGGGGATTTTTTGCGCCAACAGCGCCCATGGCATTTTGAACTCCCGCGACAAACTGCGTTCGCTGCAATACCTGAGCCGCCACCATGTGGGCATTCCCAAAACCAACTTTGTGCGCGATAAAAAAGATGTGCTACCGGCCATTGGCCGGGTTGGCGATGCCCCGGTTATTATCAAACTGATTGAGGGTACTCAGGGCATCGGCGTGCTGCTGGCAGAAAGTAACAAAAATGCCGAAGCCATTATTGAACTGCTGCAAAGCCAGAAACAGAACGTACTGGTGCAAAAGTTTGTGGCCGAGAGCAAAGGTAAAGATATACGCGCCATAGTAGTGGGCAACAGAGTGGTGGCGGCGATGCGCAGGGTGGCGCAGGGCCAGGAATTTCGCAGCAATGTGCACCGCGGCGGACTGGCTGAACCAGTAGAGCTGGATGAGCATTACACAGAGACGGCCATTCGTGCCACCCAGATTCTGGGCCTGCAAATCGCTGGCGTGGATATGCTGGAAGGCAAAGACGGGCCACAGGTTATGGAAGTCAATTCGTCGCCAGGATTGCAGGGCATTGAGAGCTGCACCCATCTGGATATTGCCGGCGCCATCATTGACTACATTGGTGCCCAGGTGGATTTTCCCGAAATCGATATTCGCCAGCGCCTGACCGTCAGCCGCGGCTATGGAGTCAGTGAACTGTTCTTGCCGGAAGGCTCATATTTACTGGGCAAAAGCTTGCAGGAGTCAGGTCTGCATGATTTGGATATTAATGTGCTGACCCTGTACCGCGGTAGCAAGGTCATTCCCAACCCCAAAGCCAGCCGGGTGCTCGAAGCCGGAGACAAGCTGTTGTGTTTCGGCAAACTGGAGTCGATGCGCACCCTGATTCCGCCTAAAACCATTGAAAACCGCAGCCCGCTGATTGCGCCGCTGCCCTGAATGGATTGTGGCAGCCACAGCAACGGACAGGCTGTGCGATGCTGCGACGCTGTATAACCTTTTGCTCTGACTGAGCAGCAAATGAACTTGATTGCCCCATCCAGGGGCGTCACATTATCAGCTCAATGAGTAACCCCAAGGAAATGCCATGTCCCAGTTCGATCAGGTTTCAATTATTCGCAAGGCCAATATCTATTTTGACGGCAAGGTCACCAGTCGCACGGTAGTTTTCGCGGATGGCAGCCGCAAAACCCTGGGCATTATGCAACCAGGTGAGTATGAATTTGCCACCAGCGAAAAAGAACTGATGGAGATTCAGGCCGGCAGACTGCAGGTCAAGCTGCCCGACCAGGACTGGCAAGTCTTCACCGGCGGCCAGCAATTTTATGTGCCGGCCAATGCCGCTTTTCAGGTCAAAGTGGAAGACGTCAGCGATTATTGCTGCAGCTACCTTGCCGATTAATCCAAGGGCTGCCTGGCTCTGGCAATGGCCGCTGCAACCGCAGCCAGTGCCTGTGGGCTGTTTTTCCAGCAGTTGCTGCCCAACATAGAGGCGACCCGCTGAGCAATGGTGGCTGGTTCATATCCGGCCAGCATGGCAAAAGAGTCAATACCGATTTCCTCGAAACGTTTGACAACCGTTGGCCCGACTCCTTTAACGGCCAGCAGGGCGGCCTTTTCCTGTTGATTAAAGCCCATGATGCTCTTCCTTAAGCTGCTTTAACGCTCTCTGATATTTGCGTTCGGTCAGATGCCAAAGAATCAACGCAAAGGCCAACCCGGCCAGTGGCCAGACTAACAGATGCACGCACACTGCTTTGGACCACCAACCGTCGGCAAAGGGTTGATTGATATACAACATAATCAACAACATGGGTAAACCCCAGGCCACTGCGTTAATCAGGATAAACTTACCTTTGCCCGCGGCGCGGGTTTGTTGCCAGGCTTGCAATTCCTCTGTTTTCATGGCGTTTCCGTTGAATAAAGCTGGTGTTATCTTATCCCGGTCAGACGCTTACCGAAAGGCTGGTTTATACTCAGAAGGTCAACACGCACTGCAGGAACACAAATGGAAAAGGTACAAGGTATTGGTGGGTTATTTTTCAGAAGTCAGAATCCTAGCGCCCTGGCAGACTGGTATAGCCGTCACCTGGGCGTGGATATTATGCAGTCGGTGTGGCAACAACAAAGCGGTCCCACAGTATTTATGCCGTTTTCTGCAGACACTGATTACTTTGCCGCCAATCAACAGTGGATGATCAATTTTCGTGTGCAAAATCTGGACGCCATGCTGGCACAACTAAGGCAAGCCAATGTCGACATTGAAACCCGTGCAGAATGGGATTCAGAGATAGGCCGCTTTGCCCGCATCCACGACCCTGAAGGTAACCCGATTGAGCTGTGGGAGCCGGGCAAAGGGGCTGATCAGTAAACCTTTACTCTGGATAAGGGCTGTCGCTTTGCGGACGTAACTGGCGCTGCAGCCCCATTAAAAAGTTACGTAGGATCTGATCTTTGCATTCCCGGTAATTCTTGTGATCGGGCTTACGGAAGAACGCGCTCAGCTCGTGCTTGCTTAAACGAAAGTCCACCAGTTGCATGGTTTCCAGCACATCCTCGGCGCGCATATTCAGGGCAATACGCAACTTCTGAAATATCACATTGTTATTAAGATGTTCCTTCACTACAGGCTGCTCGCCTTCACGTTTACCACGCTTAGTGTTAATTAGCCCATCCAGATACAATCCCAACTCGGCATCGCTCAAGGCCACAAATTGCGCGTCGTCGTCTTTTCTCAGCCAATTATGCAGTTGCTGAACCGACACCTTGTGATCCGCCGCAGCGAAGATCTCCACCATAGCGTTATCTTTAAAATCAAAGGCATAGCGAACACGTCGTAAAATGTCGTTGTTGGTCAAAATAGATCCTAATCGGTTTCAGCATGTTCAACACGAAGATGCGGGCGGTAAGTATAACAAGACGGGCGAAATGGTGACAGACCAGCGTCAGGCCTGGTCCTGGACAACATAGAGCCTGGCCAGTGCCTCGGCCATTTTCTGCATCTGTGTGCGCAGAGCTTGCGGTGACAGCACTTCCACCTCTGCACCAAGCCGCAAAAGCTCGCTGGCACTATGTGACACCGAGCCCACCGGTATCTGCATCTGCTGCCAGCCCTGACTGTCTGGCTCACCCATTTCCACACAACGCTGCAACTGATAAGGCGATAAAAAGGCTTTCAGCCACCTGCGGCCCGACTCTGAGAGTTTCACCAGCGCGGTCTGGTTATACAGCTGTTCTTCCATACGCTGCAGGCTCTGTTGCCAATAGGTCGGCAAATTAAAATCAGGTGGCCGCACAAAACTTTCGCTGAGCACCTCAAGTTCAAGGATACGGGCCACCCGGTAAGTACGGATATCCTCGCCAACCTGACCGGCCAGATACCACTGCCCACTTTTTTGCACCAGGCCTAAAGGGGCAATAACCCGTTCCTTCTCTGCCTGCCAACTGCGATAACGCACCTGAATTTTCTGTTGCCTGCGCACGGCATCGCTCAGGGCAGCCAGATAAACCGGATGATCTGCCTCGCCAAACCAGGCGGGTGCATCCAGATAAAAACGGCTACTCATCAGTTGGGCATCACCGCGCTGTTTGGCCGGTAAGGCAGCCAGTAGTTTAAGCTGGGCATCGGCTACCGCATTACCCAGCCCCAGCTCCGAGGCCTGGCCCGCCAGCCCAAGCATAAACAGCGCCTCGGCCTCATCCCCGGACAAGCCATTGAGCTGGGTGCGATGCCCTTCCACCAGTCGATAGCCCCCTTCGCTACCACGCTCGGCATACACGGGAATACCGGCGGCACTTAAGGCGTCCATATCCCGGTAGATGGTGCGCAGGGAAACCTGACAATCCTCTGCCAGTTGCTGCGCGGTGACCTGCCCTCTGGCCTGCAAGGTAATAAGAATGGAAAGCAAACGACTGGCACGCATAAATTCTTTTTCAAACCTGACACAAACTGACAGGTATGGTGCCGTATCTTGTTGGCAATAGCTAACCGCTAGTCATCAACAGGAGAGAAACTTTATGTCCCAACCATCCACTCTGACCTTTTATCATGCCCCGCAATCCCGCTCGTCAGTGGCTCTGACCCTGCTGGAAGAGATGCAGGTGCCCTATGAATTAAAGCTGATTAATATCAAAGCCGGTGAGCAGCGCCAGGCCGATTATCTTGCCATCAACCCGCTGGGTAAGGTGCCAGCCCTGGGTCACAAGGGCAAAATTATTACCGAGCAGGTGGCGATTTTTATTTACCTGGCAGATTTGTACCCACAGTGTCATCTGGCACCGGCCGTTGACGACCCACAACGCGGGGAATATTTGCGCTGGATGGTTTACTACGCAGCCTGCTATGAGCCCGCCATGGTAGACAAATTTATGCAAAGAGAGCCTGCTCCGCAGTCGACTTCAGTATACTGCGATGAACATACCATGCTGGAAACCGTACTGACGCCGCTACGTAATCAGCCCTACCTGCTGGGAGAAAAAATCAGCGCCGTGGATATCTTATGGGGCAGTGCGTTTGCCTGGGGGCTGATGTTCGAGATGCTGCCGCGCCTGCCGGTGATCACCAAGTATGTAGACAGGGTCTGTAGCCGCCCCAGCGCACTGAAGGTGCAGACGCTGGACCAGCAATGGGCTGAACAACATCAGGCGCAAGCTGACGGCCAAAAATAACAGCTCCATGCAGAAAACACGTAAGGTCTGGCTTTAAGCCTTTATGTCAGGCGCGGCCCGGGAATAGCAGACTGCAACAACACATGGCAGTCTGCTATTTAACAATGGGTTAGTATCTTCCCTGACAGCTAACCGCTTTATCCCAGATGGGCTGACGCCCTGATAACTCCACCGCAGTGACTTCGCTGGATCCTTCAGCAGGCATGACTGTTGTGACAAGGTATGTTTTTTTGCTATTCGTCAGGGGGACAGGTGACTTACATCCGCCACCGGTCATATATACATAAGCCTCTGATTCGGAGAGCATAAGACCGTTAACGCCCAGCCGTGCCTCTTTAAATTGTTCCAGGGTAAACTGATTGGAAGCACGACTTCTATGCATTTCTACGTTAATTTTTGGTGGCAGGTTCTTATCGCGACTCGTTCCAATCGCCAAGACCAGGATTGAGTCGTCTAAAAAATGCATGGGAATTAAATGGACGGCATCGGCAGTTGCCCTACTTTGCATTGATAAGCTGGATAACTGCTCACGCAGGTTAGCATGAATCCTTTGAAACTCCTTGAATTGACCCATTAAAACTTCCTGTCGAATCCAACCATTTATAAAGCTGATACAATTATTACTATATAAATAGGCAATTGCTGACTTGCAATCACCATCGTTTAGCAAGAGTCCTTTTACCGTGGTACCTTTCAAAAATTCACTTTCATTATCGCTTTCGATAAAATCATGACCGTTGTAAAAACTTTCCCCAAGTTTATTTGAGAAACCACCATCATTCTGCTGGGTAAAATTATATTTTTTGCCCATTAAGACATAAGTTTGATTTAACTGCTTGAATTTACCGGCTACCTCATCAATCTTTCCCGCGGTACTCAGACTACGGACATGGTAGGTACCAATTTGTTTCTCAATACGCCAACGCTGGGCTGTGCCAGCGCGGGCAAAGATAATAAAAAATTCCACTGCAGCGTAAGCATTGTCCGCACTACCAGAACAAGAGGGATCCTGAGGGTTTTGCTCACATTCAGGGTTAAATGGGGGGCCAATTAAAAACTCGGCCCGTCTTTGCAAGGCCTGTTCACTGAGATCGTCACAGCGACTGGCCATTGAGGTGATATCCGTATCACAGAGGTAGAGTTGGGAAAGGGTGTTACTGGCCAGCGGCTCGGTCAGACTATTAAAATCCGCTTTCGTTTGGTTGCTAATGCCAGCAGTAAATAAAAAGATAAGAAGTAATAAAAGATTAAAAAATTTGCTATCCATACAATATCCTTAATAAATTATCCTGTTTTCCCTGCGTTTTAAACGCAAAAAAAGCGTAGCAAATTCTCTCCGCATTTCAAATTAGTGGAAAAACTAAAAATACCTATCCGCGCCCGTCCTTACCCATCTGCTCAATATATTTAACAAATACCCCGCTTAAAAACTTTTCCGAATCAAAGCCCAATCGTTTGGCCACCGCCGATACTTTAGCGTCGCTGCGCATTAATACATTCTTGGCATATTCCAGACGATAGTGATAAACAAAGGCGCGAAAATTACGATTAAGTAACTTGCGTGACGCAATGGCCAGTGCCCCCGGATTCACTCCGGCCATATCGGCAAACTCTTTAAGGCGTAAACCAATAATCTTATACGCCTTGTGCTCAATCATGGCCTTCTCTGCGCGGTTCAGTACATCCTGCAGAAAGGCATCGCTATAACGGTGATTTTCCAGCGCTTTATAATCCAGCGGCGAAGGGGAATAACGACGCTGTTCCATCAGTACCAGGGTCAGTACCAGAAACAGCAGGTAATAACCTACGCTGACAAAGCCGCGCCAGCTGTCAAACGGCAGCAGATTGAAGGCCACCAGCATGGTCACCACTAAACTGACAAAAGCCAGGGTGATCAGGCCACCAAACAGCTTAACGGCCACCGAAAAGCGATAAAAATGGGTGTCAACAACCTGATCCGACAAGTGACTTTGGTAGTCACTGATTTTCTGTTCAACGTTCAGAGCCAGAAACAACACCAGAAAATGGCATAACGCCAGATAGGCATATAAAGGCCAGTACACAGATAACTGCCCTACTATCGGCTGACTGAGTAATTGCGCCTTATAAGCCAGTGGAGCCAACATAAAAGGTATTTGCAATATCCCCATCAGGGCCACACCCGACCAAATCGGCCATTGCCGGTATTTGCCTTTCTCCAGCACCAGCTTAGCCACCGCCAGCACCAGCAAAGCAGCAATCATCACCGGCATGCCGTTAAACAAGCCCACCAGAAAAGTCCAGCGTGACTGGCTGTCAAAGGCACTGATGTATTGATCGACCAGCAGGCTGGGGGTAAACAGTACCGCCAGTAACAGCTCCTGGGCATGAGGCAAACGCTGGTAACGCACCCAGATAAGGATGACAGGCAATAACCAGAGCAGCAGCAGCGCCAACAGCAATATTTGATTTTGATTTAACATAACGCATTAGCCCCGGCGGCTGTTGAGTGTGAGTGGTAACAAACGCTGGTCTTCAGGGTTTCCAGTAGGGTTCCATTTTCAGGGCGGCTTTACGACTTTGCTCCATCACCTCTAGCAGATGCGCCATCTTGTCCTTGCACCAGACAAGTAACTCTTCTTTATCCTGCACATCGGCCACATCCAACTCTGACTTTAGCAGATGCAACGCCTTGAGCTCATCAATTCCGTCGATAATATCCAGCCATGGAGCCCGGAACTGATCACGATTCTGCGGGCTGAATAAGCCAGCCAGGAATAAGCCGTTAAACAGGGTCTGACGCAATAACGGCTCGCTGGACAGGTAATTTTGTGCGTTAAACTTCTTTTTACGCGGCATGCTCTGGCTGATAGTAAACCAGCCTTGTGCCAGCCATCCCCGCGCATGTTCGAGCAACGGAGATTGCCAGGCTTCACCACTTTTGCGCCAGGGCAACTCAACAGCCAGCGCGGCCAGTTCCAATTGCAAACGACCAGCCTGTGGCGCCAATATCAACTCGTCGGGCCGATGCTGCATCAGCAGTCCCTCGTATCGGCCACGCAAATAGCTGATGACCTCTTCACTTTTTGCCAAACGTTTACGAAATGGTCCTTTACGCGAGCGCAACGCTTTAACCGCCAGCAGACTGTCGGTCCAATACCAGTCGTTATTCAGTTTTATCAGCCGTGATTGCAGTGTCAGCAGCTCATCACATTGCAGCATTGGCAAATATAAACTGATGGCCTGAGAGACCAGTTGAATACCCGCACTAATGCCCCCTAAAGCACGTGGCTTACCGGTTTCCAGATAACACTGCTGATGGAATTGCCAGTAGTCCAGAGCATAATGTAACGCCTTCAGAAAGGCCTGCTCGATATTATCCTGTTCGTCCAGGCCGAGAAAATCTGGCAACGCTCTTGGTGTCAGCTCCTGACCCGCAGCCAACAGATAACCGCGTGCAGCCTTACTGAATATCCCCAGGCGCAATGGCAGCGCGTCAGCCAACTTACGTGCCAGATGAAAAATATCGGCAACGTCACCTTTTTTCAGCTCAATCTCAATCTCATTAATGGCTTGCTGATGCGATTCGGTTGCCACTTGCCCCTTGTCATATACCAGTTCCAACTCGGTACCATTGCTGAAGGTCAGATGATAGGCATGGCGGCTGAAATGCGTAGTGAATAAAGGGCATAACTGGGATTGCAAACTGGCAATTGAGATATCAGCCGGAAAAATAGCCGGGTCAAATAATGCAAGATCCGGATTCTGGTCTTCCAGTTCCACATTGTATTCGGGGCGTTGGTGCAGGCCGCCCTGCACTTGTCCGGCGGTCTTCAGGGTTTGCTGAAAGCGACCGTCACGCCCCCGCACTCTGAACCCCATGTCCATGGCCCTTAGTTGTTTATCCGGCGTATCATAATATCGGTTGGACAGTGCCATCTGCACGGTTGTGTAGTGCGCAGCAAGGGTCGGGAGCAGTTGATTTTCAAGCACCTTGACCACATCAGGATGGCCACAAACCAGCAATTTCAGTTCTATTTCAGTTTCCATGTATCCGGGGTTAAACACTGATAAAGGCTAAACATTACCCTCAATACCATCACCTTGGCAATTCACCAATCGCACCAATCACTTGCCTTTGCCCTGAGCAGGCCATACCATCTAAAAAATTTACAACCCGGCAGACCATTTTCATCCATGTCTAAACTTCGTTATTCCTCTTTATTTTTCTGTCTGGCCAGCCTGTTTTTCCAATCCCAGGTGATGGCTCAGGAGCCAAGCGATACTGACGGTGAAACCGTTTATATCGCAGACGATTTATACACTTTTATGCATGCAGGCCCAGGGCGTAACTACCGGATTCTGGGTTCAGTCACCGCCGGCAGCAAAGTCACCCTGCTGCAACGAAATGACAGTGAAGGCTTCGTTGAAATTATCGACGACAAGCAACGCACCGGCTGGGTAGACGGTCGTTTCATCAGTGAACAACCTTCGGTGCGTGAAGCCATGCCGCAAATGCAGGAAGATTTGTCCGACGCACAATCAGCCCTGCAGGAAGCCAAACGCAAAAACGATTTGTTAAATCAGCAGATTCTGGACCTTAACTCCCGCAACAAGCAATTGCAGACCGACCTGGATGAACTGCAAAGCCAGCATAGTCGCGTGGAACGGGAACTGGCCACTAAAGACAACAAAGTACAAATAGAATGGCTGACCCGCGGCGGCATTATCGGTCTGGCGGGCATCCTGCTTGGCGTTATTGTGATGCTGATTCCGCGCAAGCGTCGTCGTAATGACGGTTGGATGTAAACAGCTCCATTTACCAACACTGAGCCAGATTTTGTAAAGCTGGCTTAACAGTTAGTCAATTCCAGTCTCCAGGCCCGGTCTTTACCGGGCCTTTTCATTTCACCATGCTAGATTCTGAATAGCGCGGAACAGCTTATTTTCAGGGCATTTACCGACATTTTTGCAACAGTTACAAACCGCTGTAACAAACATGAAAATTACCGGCAAAAAATGCATTGCATTTTGTATACAATGACCTGAACCGTCGATATACTCCGCGCAAAATTCGGGTGGGTGTTTCCGGTTTACAAAAGTGTCCGGCGCCCTTTTATTTACAGGGCTCGGCCCCAGTGTTACTGGAAAGGGTTTGTTATGTTTAAAGCCAGTGAACTCTTCAATGACAGCTACCAGCTGCCACCTCTTGCCACCTTACCGGCTATTATCAGCAGTAATTACATTGTGGATGAAAATGCCTATCTGCAGGAATTACTTAGTCTGATCCCTTCTGACCAGCAAACGCTTGAAGATATTCGTAAAGAAGCGACTGCTTTGGTTGAACAGGTGCGCAAAGAGGCCAGTGGCGGGGATGGCATTTCCGCCTTCCTGCAGCAATACAGTCTGGATACCCACGAAGGGGTGATTTTAATGTGCCTGGCCGAGGCACTGCTGCGTATACCTGATGCCGGTACGGCCGACGCCCTGATCAAAGACAAGTTGTCTGGCGCCAACTGGCGTGCGCATTTAAGCCAGAGCGATTCTCTGCTGGTCAATGCCTCTACCTGGGGCCTGATGCTGACCGGCAAACTGTTCCAGTTGGACAAGTCCACCGGCAGCATCAGCGAGTCGGTGTTTGATCGCATGGTGTCACGCCTGGGCGAGCCGGTGGTGCGTAATGCCATGTACGCGGCCATGAAAATTATGGGCAAGCAGTTTGTCCTGGGTCGCACTATTGAAGAAGCCCTGAAGGCCAGCCGCAAACAGCGCAAGCTGGGCTACACCCACTCCTACGATATGCTCGGCGAAGCGGCGCTGACTATGGTGGATGCCGACAAATACTGGACAGCCTATGCCGATGCCATCAAAGCGATAGGAAAGGAAAAAATCGAAGGTGACTATCCGGCGCCACCGACCATTTCCATTAAGTTGTCGGCGCTGCACCCACGTTATGAAGTCGCCTGCGAAGATCGGGTGCTGGGAGAGATGGCCGAGTCGGTGATTAAGCTTATCGCTCTGGCCCGCAGCCAGAATGTTGGTGTCAATATTGATGCTGAAGAAGCAGATCGCCTGGAACTGTCGCTGAAACTTATTGAGCAGATTTACAGAAGCCCTGAACTTAAAGGTTGGGGGCAGCTTGGTATTGTGGTGCAGGCATACTCAAAACGCGCCCTGCCGGTGCTGATGTGGATTGCCCAACTGGCCAAAGACCAGGGTGACTTGATTCCGGTACGTTTGGTTAAAGGCGCCTACTGGGATACGGAAATTAAGCTGTGCCAGCAAATGGGCCTGGAAAGCTACCCGGTATACACCCGAAAAGCCAGCACCGATGCCAGCTATCTGGCCTGTGCCCGTTTTCTGCTGAGTGCGCATACCGAAGGCGCCATTTATCCGATGTTTGCCACTCACAATGCCCATACAGTCACCGCTATTCGCCGTATGGCTGCAAACCGGGAGTTTGAATTCCAGCGCTTGCATGGCATGGGTGACGAACTGTATGACTGCGTATTGGGCCAGTCTGGCCGCACCAATGTGCGTATCTACGCCCCGGTGGGCGCACACAAGGATTTGCTGCCTTATCTGGTTCGTCGTCTTTTGGAAAATGGTGCCAACAGCTCATTTGTACATAAGCTGGTTGACCCCAATACGCCAGTGTCTTCCCTGGTGAATCATCCACTGGAAAGCCTGCAGCATCTACCCAGTCTGGCCAACGACAAAATTCCGTTGCCAACCCAGATTTTTATCAATCGTCAGAATTCCGAAGGTGTCAATTTGCATATTGAATCCATGCTCCAACCCTTTATGAACGCCGTCACCGGTTTTGTCGGTAAGCAATGGCAGGGTGGTCCTGTCGTGAATGGTAAAACCCTTAACCAGGGTGAACTGGTTAAGGTGTTATGCCCTCAGGATCATACTCAGCAGGTGGGTAGCATTTACTTTGCTGATGGCAAAGCAACAGAGCTGGCGATTACAACCGCCCACCAGGCCTTCCCTGAATGGAACCGCACACCGGTGGAAACCCGTGCCGAAGCTCTGGAAAAGTTCGCTGATTTAATGGAAGAGCACAAACATGAGCTTATCGCCTTATGTACCCTTGAAGCCGGTAAGCTGCTGCAGGATGGTATCGACGAAGTGCGAGAAGCCGTGGATTTTTGCCGCTACTACGCCATCGAAGCCCGTAAACTGCATGCTTATCATGGCCCGTTGGCTGGCCCGACAGGCGAACTGAATGAGCTGTTTGTGCAGGGCCGTGGTGTGTTTGCCTGTATCAGCCCATGGAATTTCCCCCTGGCTATTTTTACCGGCCAGGTGGTCGCGGCATTGGTAACTGGTAATACCGTTATTGCCAAACCCGCCGAGCAGACCAGTCTGGTGGCCTTCCGGGCAGTGCAACTGATGCTACAAGCCGGTATCCCGGCTGGTGCGATTCAACTGCTGCCGGGCCGTGGTGCAGAAGTTGGCAGCAAATTGTCCAGTGACGAGCGCGTTACCGGGGTGTGCTTCACCGGCAGTACCGATACTGCCAAGGCGATTAACCGTGCCCTGGCAAGTCGTGATGGCGCCATTGCCACACTGATTGCTGAAACCGGTGGTCAGAATGCCATGATTGTCGACAGTACTGCCTTGCCCGAACAAGTGGTTAAAGATGCCGTGCAATCTGCCTTTATGAGTGCAGGGCAACGCTGTTCAGCACTGCGGGTCATGTATGTACAGGAAGATGTAGCTGAGCGCATTCTGGAGCTGCTGAAAGGCGCCATGAACGAACTGAGCGTTGGCAATCCGATTCATTATAAAACCGATGTGGGCCCGGTCATTGATAGCCGGGCACAAAGCGGCCTGAATGATCACATTGCCACTATCAGTCAATCCGGCAAGGTACTGGCCACTGCCAATATGCCAGCAGACACTGGCAAGGGCAGTTTCGTTTGCCCCACTGCCATTGAAATAGGCAGCATAAATGAACTGCATAAAGAACACTTTGGCCCCATTCTGCATGTTGTGCGTTACAAAGCAGACGATTTAGACAAGGTTATAAGTGATATTAATGGCACGGGCTTTGGCCTGACGCTGGGTGTTCACACCCGCAATGAATCAAAGGCGGCATATATCGCTGACCGGGTGAATGTGGGTAACGTGTATATCAACCGCAACCAGATTGGTGCGGTGGTTGGAGTTCAACCCTTTGGTGGTCAGGGTCTGTCCGGCACAGGTCCCAAGGCCGGTGGTCCACATTACCTGACGCGTTTTGTGACCGAGAAAACCCGTACCAACAATATTACCGCAATCGGCGGTAATGCAACGCTGTTGAGTCTGGGCGACTAGTTGATTTAGCCGGTCTGCGCCGGTCTTCGGGCCGGCGCATCCCCTTCATCTACCTCAGTAATTTCTGTTAGACTGCTTCAACCCAGTGGCCATTTCGGTGTCCCTACGTCTTGACTCCTCAGCCCCGCGAATTTTCAAAAATTTGGCGCAGCCACACACAGCCAGAACTAGAGCTGCTTAAAGCGTCATTCCGGCAATTTTCTTTCAATAAGCACTGGCACGAAGAGCTGGCAGTTGGAGTGATTGAGCGCGGTGCCGAAGGATTGAACTACCGTGGCAGCAATATTCTTGTACCACAGCATCAGATTGTAGCCATCAACCCTGGCGAAGTTCACACCGGCTATGCTGGCACGGAAAACGGCTGGCAATACCGCATGTTTTATTTCGATACTAAGTTGGTCACTCGCTGTCTTGACGAGCAGCGTACCAATGGCACACCGACACTAACGGGGCCCATTATTGATGACCCACACCTATTTACACAATTGCTGACACTGCATCAAACCTTGGAATTGAACAGTCTTGATATGACGCAGGACAGTTTGCTGACGCTGGCATTGCAAAACCTATTTAAACGCCACGGGCAATCAAGCCAAAGCGCATTGGAGAAGGTCGATCAGAAAGCGGCCATCCTGAGCAGGGACTATCTGCAGGCTAACTGGCAGGAAAATATCGGTCTGGATAAGCTGTGTCACTTGACCGGCCTGGGGCGTTTTCAGTTAATCCGTAGTTTTAAACGCCAATACGGTATCGCCCCGCATCAATACCTGTTACTGCTAAAGGTTCAACATGCCCGTCATCTTCTGCAATCCGGCAGCAGTTGTGTTGATACCGCCTTGCACTGCGGATTTTTCGACCAAAGTCATCTGAACCGGAATTTTAAGAATGTGTTTGGTGTATCCCCTGGCCGCTATATCCGCGCCATTTAAGTCAAACACTAAGCCTGCAATTTCATACAAGAATCTATCTGCTGTCTTTGGATACCCTGGCGTTTTTAAACGCTTAGGAGTGTTCCATGAGTTTTCTCGCGTTATGGCTGGGGGTAATGTTTCCTCTGGTCTTCAGCCCTGGCCCAGCCAATATTGTGTTTGCCACATCCGGTGCTAAAGTCGGAATCCGTCGCTCGTTGCCGCTGCTTTGTGGCATTGATCTGGTGTTTATACTGAAATCCGTACTGGTTGGTTATGGATTTGGTGCGGTATTGCACGACCATCCCATGGCGTTTCAACTACTGCAATTACTTGGCGCTTTGTATCTTTTTTATCTGGCCATCGGTTTTCTGCGCTCCGGTAAAAATACCGAGGAGCAGCAGCAAAAGTTTATGGGCTTTCGTGATGGTTTGATGGTACAGCTGTTAAACAGCAAAGGCTGGGTAATGGTGGTACTGATGTTCTCTTTGTTCACCGAGCCTGCTGAGCAACAGTTTGGTTCAACAGCCATCCCCATCCTGATCGTTTTGCTGGCCCTGCTGAACGTGTCAATGCATCTGCTTTGGATTGGTGCCGGTAAGTTGCTGGAAAGACTATCCAGACAAAGCGTTATTATGCTCTGGCAAAATCAACTCTACGCCCTTAGCCTGACGTTGGTCTCGGTGTGGTTGCTGGCAGACAATCCTATCTGGCAAACCTAAAAAGGTAATACTCAGACGAATCTGAGACTGTGTGCTGCCTGGCGACGTGATTCTTGCTAAACTGCGGGCAACAAAATCGGCTTGTTTGCAGTTATGTGTGAGTTATTGGGCATGTCGGCCAATGTGCCGACAGATATCTGTTTCAGTTTTAAGGGCTTGCGCGAGCGTGGCGGACGCACCGGCCCTCACCGGGATGGCTGGGGTGTGGCCTTTTACCAAAACAAAGGTGTCTGTACCTTTAAGGACCCAATGCCCAGCCATGAATCGGAAGTAGCCAGACTGGTATCGGACTACCCGATCAAAAGCACCGCCGTAGTGGCGCATATTCGCCAGGCCAATCGCGGTCGTATCGGCCTGGAAAACACCCATCCCTTTACTCGTGAATTATGGGGGCGCTATTGGACCTATGCCCATAACGGACAGCTTAAAGACCATAAGAGCCTGCCTACCGCGCGCTTTACGCCTGTTGGCACCACAGACAGTGAACATGCATTTTGCTATCTGCTGAGTGAACTAGATAAACGATTTCCCAATAAACCCCAAAATCGTCGCCAGGCCTTTAAGTTTATTTGCAACCAAATGGATAACCTGAGACAAATGGGAGTATTCAATATGTTGCTGTCAGATGGGGAATATCTGCTGGCCTATTGCACTACCAAGCTCCATTGGATCACCCGGCGTGCGCCTTTCGGCCAGGCCAGGCTGTCCGATATCGATGTAGATATTGATTTTGCCAGTGAAACCACTCCCAATGATGTGGTGACTGTGATTGCCACAGAACCCCTGACCTGCAATGAACAGTGGCATAAAATGCAACCCGGCCAATGGCAGTTATTTCGCCGTGGTGAAGTTATTAGCCCCTGACAGGAGACAAGCCATGCCATCCATCGAGATTCTGCTGACCTTTTCCCTTGCTGCACTGTTACTCAGCCTGTCCCCTGGCCCATCTAATTTGTACATCATGGCCAGAAGCCTGTCTCAAGGCCACCAGGCGGGCGTTGCCGCCGCCGGTGGTCTGGCGATTGGCTCGTTTATCTATGTGATTGCCACCGCTCTCGGTCTGGCGGCTATTTTCAAATACTCACCACTGGCTTACACGGCATTAAAACTGGCGGGTGCCGCCTATCTGATGTATCTGGGCTGGAGCTACCTGCGCAGCGCGCCACAAAATAACCCCCAACAGGCCAACATCAAGCCCTGGAGCAAGGCCCGAATATTCCGCCAAAGCGTGGTGGTTGAATTGACCAACCCCAAAACAGCCCTGTTTTTTTTGGCCTTTTTACCTCAGTTTGTACGTGCTGACGCTGGCTCCATCACCAGCCAGTTATTAGTACTGGGGATGGTTTATCTGCTGATTGCACTATGCTGCGACCTGTTGGTGGCCTTACTGTCACACAAACTGGGTAGATGGCTGTCGCAACACGCCGATTTCAGTCTCTGGCAAGACAGAATTTCCGGCACTATCCTGCTTGGGCTTGGTGCCTTCATCGGTTATGAGGAAATGTTGGCTGAGCACGGGTCGGCTAACATTCCATGATCTGGGGTTCGTCGCGACGACCACAGCCTGATATTTTCAATCTTTGTGGCGGTCTATTATGGTGATTGGACGTAAATCCATTTACCCAAATCACCGCATGATGTACAAAGGCGCCCAACTCTGGAGGAGAAACATATGACCATGGCTGCATTAGCAATTTTAGCCGGACTGGTGCTTTTGGTTTGGAGCGCAGACAAATTTGTTGAAGGGGCTGCGGCCACCGCCAAACATATGGGTATGCCAGCCCTGTTAATTGGTATTGTGATCATTGGTTTTGGCACCTCTGCACCAGAAATGGTAGTGTCCGCCCTGGCCGCCTCAGACGGCAACCCCGGCCTGGCACTGGGCAATGCTTATGGCTCAAATATCACCAATATCGCCCTGATTTTGGGGGTGACCGCGCTGATTGCCCCGATTGCCGTGCAATCGCAGATTATCCGTAAAGAGCTGCCCATTTTACTGGTGGTGACCTTGCTGGCAGGCTGGCAATTATATGACGGGAATCTGGGTCGTATGGATGCCGCCATATTGCTGACAGTATTGCTTGGCCTGATGGGCTGGTCCATCCGCGAAGGTTTGAGTCAGCGTCAGGATGCCCTGGCCGGAGAAGTGGAAGAGGAACTGAATAGCCATCCTATGTCACTTAAAACCGCGCTGATCTGGCTGTTTATTGGATTGGTGGTGCTGGTTATCAGTTCCAGAATCCTGGTGTGGGGCGCCGTCACTGTGGCTCAGTCGATGGGCGTCAGCGATTTGATTATTGGCCTGACCATAGTGGCAATTGGCACCTCATTGCCGGAGCTGGCCTCGTCTGTGGTCGCAGCGCGCAAGGGAGAACATGATCTGGCCATAGGTAATGTCATCGGTTCTAATCTGTTTAACACCCTGGCCGTTGTGGGCATTGCCGCAGGTATTCATCCTCTTGCCGTGGAATCTGATGTCTTGACCCGCGACTGGGCGTTAATGCTGGCCCTGACCATTGGCTTATTGTTGATGGCCATTGGTCTCAAAGGGCCGGGCCGAATTACCCGCCCTGAAGGCCTGGCACTGATCGCCGTCTATCTGGGTTATACCGGCTATCTGGGTTATGGTGTATTGTCTTAGAGACTAAGTATGCTGAAACTGTTTAGATTCGAAAATGGTCTGATTCGCGAACTGGCCAGTGACGAAACGGCGCTGGACCAGGCTCTGCCGCATGCCCAGTGGCTGGATGCCCAGGAACCCGAAGATGAAGAGCGTGACGCTTTGCAACATCTGATGCGGCTGGATTTACCTGAACTGGACGACATGGAGGAAATTGAAGCCTCGGCACGCTACTTTGTCGATCAGGCCGGTATTCACGTGCACTCACTGTTTTTAACCCAGAGTGAAGGGCGACACACCACCAGCTCGGTGGCCTGTATTCTGCAACCGCACCGGCTGATTACTATTCGCGACACGGAACTGGCGGATTTTCGCCTGTTGCGTATGCGCGCCCGTCGCGGTCAGGTGGAAAGCCGTTCACCGGCAGAATTGCTGGTGACCCTGCTGGAACAGAAGGTGGAAAATCTGGCCGATAATCTGGAGGATATTCACCGCAACCTGGAGAAAACCAGCTATCTGGTGCTGGAAGAGGAAGGCTCAGATTTGGAAGAAGCCATCGCCCAGTTGGCCAAATCCGAAGACAGTAATGGTAAAATCCGTCTGTGCCTGATGGATACCCAACGGGCCATTTCTTTTCTGCTCAGACACTTGCGAGAGGCACCTGAGCTGCAGGAATCCTGCCGGGAAATTATGCGCGATATTGATACCCTGATGGCGCACACCACATTTTTGTTCGACAAGATCAACTTTTTGATGGACTCCACTCAGGGTTTTATCAATATCGAGCAGAACCAGATAATTAAAATATTCTCTATCGCTGCGGTGGTCTTTCTGCCCCCGACTTTGGTGGCCAGTATTTACGGCATGAACTTCGAACATATGCCTGAATTACAATGGCTACTTGGCTATCCATGGGCGCTGGGCTTAATGGTACTGTCGGGCATTACCCCTTACCTGTTCTTTAAATACAAGGGCTGGCTGTAGTTTCACCTGTCGATAATCGAAAAGATCGTCGACAGGTCAATAAATTAACGCAACTTTTACGCCGCAGGGGCACGGCTTGTTGTAAATTGATACTACACAACAACAACCTGAGTCCATGTCAGTTTGCGGACCCTAGAACAAATTAACCCTTATGTTTTTGCCCTGCTGATCATGCTGCTGGCCGCGTTAGTCAGCTACCTGCTTGATTGGTGGTTTCTGCCCAAACTGGCGACGTTACTGATTTTACAGTTGGGGGTGGCCACAGTGGCACTGCGTGGTGATCGACTGCCCGCTGTGCTTGCTGCATTGATTGGGGCCCTAAGCTTCAACTATTTATTTACCCAGCCAAGGTACTCCCTGCATATGACGGATGCTGACGATATCGTCAATATGTTGGTGTTTCTGGTCATCGCCCTACTCACCAGTCACCTGGCCGCCTACTATCGCAGCCAACAGGAAGCCCTGCGCCAGGCGCAGTTGCGCTCAAGTGTGCTGCTGTCAGTTTCCCATGATCTGCGTACCCCCCTGGCCACTATTATCGGCACCCTGAGTACTCTGCAATCCTATGCTGGCAAGTTGCCGGGCGAAGATCAGCAAGAATTACTGCAAGGCGCACTGGATGAAAGCCACCGATTGCATCGCTACATCGAAAACTTGTTACAGGCCACTAAATTGCAACAGGGGCAGATGCGGTTTTCCACTACCATGCAATCTGTCGCCCCCATCGTTCAGGCGGTGGTGAGCAGGTTGGACAATCCCCGCGTTAAAGTCAGGTTGGATACCAACCTGCCGGATGTGCCGGTGCGCGAGTCACTATTGGAACAGGCTTTGTACAATCTGGTAGACAATGCCCTTAAGTATTCTGAATCCGAGGTCAGCATCGTGGTTAAGGCGGATTTAAACGGTCTGGATATTCAGGTGAAAGACCAAGGACCCGGCATTCCGGCGGCAGATCACAGCAAGGTATTTGAGCTGTTTTATTCCACCCGCAAGGGCGACAAAGGTGAAGGCGGTACCGGTCTGGGACTGGCTGTGGCAGCCGGTATTGTCCGCGCTCATCAAGGCCAATTAGCTATACTGGCGTCAACGCAGGGATGCACTATGGGGATACGCCTGCCGTTACAACAGGGGGATCGCCATGCATAAAATTCTGGTTATTGACGACGAACCGCAAATTCAACGCTTTATGCGCATTTCACTGACCGCCGAGCATTTTTGTTACCTTGAGGCACTAACGGCAGCGCAGGGCTTGAGAAAAATGCAGGAGCAGGAGCCGGACCTGGTGATTCTGGACTTAGGCTTACCCGATAAAGATGGGTTTAGTTTGTTGACAGAACTGCGCCAAATCAGCCAGGTCCCGGTACTAGTGCTTACAGCCCGGGATGAAGAAGAAGAGAAAGTTCGCTTGCTGGAAGGTGGTGCCAACGATTATCTGAGTAAGCCTTTTGGCATCAAAGAGCTTATCGCCCGCATACGTGTGCTGCTACGCGACCTTGGTACTGTAGTGCAACAAACCAGACTGGAGTTCGATGGACTAAGCCTGGATATCGACAATCACCAGGTCTGGCGTCAGAGTGAGGTGGTCGCCCTGTCTCGTAAAGAATTTGCTCTGTTAAGTTACCTGGCCAGTCGTCCCGGTAAGTTGGTGACCCAGCAGCAACTGCTAAGCAATATATGGGGTAATACCCACACCGAAGACACCCACTACCTGCGCATTTTTATCAGTCAGTTAAGACGCAAACTGGCCGATGATGCAGGCTGCCCAAAACTGATCCAGACCGAGCCAGGGGTTGGTTATCGCTTTATTGCCGAACCGGGCACAAAAGGCGAATAACAGCATGGTCAAGCTGGACAGGGTTGTAAAGCTACTGGCTATGCCAATGCTCTGGATGGGCATAGTGCAGTTTGCCTTTGCGTTATTGTCACTACTGTGGTTTCGCGACAAGATGGCAGCGCGCTTTTTTGAGCCAGCTTGCTTTATGCTGATTCTGGCGCTGGTCATTAACTTTCTGTTGAAAGACACCGATCTGAGCCGAATTGGTTTTCGTGATGCGCTGCTGTTTGCCACTCTGACCTGGGCGTTAACCGGCGTACTGGGCGCCTTTCCAGTAATGCTGGTGACAGGAGTAAGCTTTACCGACGCGGTGTTTGAGTCCATCAGTGCTCTGACCACCACAGGTGCCACAGTGTTAACCGGCTTAGATGCTATGCCCAGGTCTTTTCTGATGTATCGCCAGTTTCTGCAGTGGATGGGCGGTCTGGGTGTGGTGATCTTTGTGGTTGCCGTGTTACCCATGCTAAACGTCGGTGGTATGCGGCTGCTCAAGGCGGAAACACCGGGCCCGGTGAAAGACGATAAACTCTCGCCGCGTATCGCAAACACTGCCCATTATTTGTGGTTTATTTATGTATTGATCACCCTGCTCTGCGCTCTGAGTTACTATTTGGGTGGAATGAATGGCTTTGACGCCATTGCCCACAGTCTCAGTACTGTTTCCACCGGCGGCTTTTCCACCCATGATGCCAGTATGTGGTACTTTGAAAGCCACAGCCTGTTGGCGATTTCTAATCTGTTTATGCTGCTGGGTGCCATCAGCTTCGGCCTGCATTTTCGCGTCTTGCATGGCAAAGCGCCGCTCTTGTATTGGCGGGATGAGGAAACCCGGGTGTTTATCCTTATTGTTGTAGCATTGTCTGCGGCACTGGGACTGTATCTGCTTGTGGAAAACCGCTATGGCTCTCTGGAATCCTTCAGCTTTGCCGCATTTCATGTGGTGTCTTTTATTACCAGTACGGGTTTTGGCGCGGCGGATTTAAGCAGTTGGCCGGCGGCCAGTGCCATGTTTCTGGTGTTTTGTGCCTACCTGGGCGGATGTGCCGGCTCTACTGCAGGTGGCAATAAAATAATTCGCGATATTATCACCTTTAAATTAATTCGCCGGGAGATACAACAACTTATCCACCCTCGTGCCATGTTGCCGTTACGTTATCAGGACAAGGCGGTGGACAGCGAGGTACGTAGCGCAGTGATGGGGTTTATGTCATTTGCCGCTGGCTCATCTTTAGTATTGACCTTGTTATTAATGCAGACCGGTCTGGATTTCTGGTCAGCTTTTACTGCTGTAGCGGCCTGTATCAACGTTCTGGGGCCAGGATTTGGCCAGGTGGGCAGCAATTTCCTACCGGTCAGCGACGCAGGCATATGGCTACTTAACGGCGCCATGATCCTCGGACGATTGGAATATTTTACCGTGCTGGCGCTGTTTTCTCCCCTATTCTGGCGCCGTTAACTTAAGGATCCTTACATGGCACATTTTACCGTCATTGGTCTTGGACGTTTTGGCATTACTGCGAGCCTGGAATTGATTTATCTGGGTCATACCGTAACAGGTGTCGACAGCGACGAGAAACTGGCTGAACAATATGCAGAAGAACTCACTCAAACGATCATTTGTGACGCCACCGATGAACGTGCCCTAAAAGAACTGAATCTGATTAACAGTGACGCAGTACTGGTGGCCATAGGTGAAGATATGCAGGCCAGTCTGCTCTGTACGCTGCACCTTAAAAACCTCGGCGTACAGGAGCTTTGGGTAAAAGCCAACACCAGCGCTCATCACACCATACTGTCTAAGCTGGGGGTATCGCGCATTATTCACCCCGAAGAAGATATGGGGGTACGGGTGGCCCAGGCATTGAACTACCCTATGGTTAACGATTACCTGTCAATAGGCCATGGCTACTATGTAGTGGAAGTGCATATTGCTGACAAGCTGAGCGGTCTGACCGTGGCTGAACTATTGGGTGATAACCTACGGATTGTGGAAACCTTACTGGTGAAGCGTGAGCAGGAATTGTTTACCAAGCCGGACACCCAATTCACCCTGCGCGGCAAAGATATTGCGCTGTTCTGCGGTACACGGGCGGTTTTGAAAAATTTGGCACCAAGGTTGGTTTAACTGATGGTGCAGTGGCAACCCAGAGTACGCCGTCTGGAGCGTAAACCCAAAGCATCAAAGAAAATCCATGCAGCTCCTCCTTTAGTGCTTTGTGGCGGGTTTGTGATGTTGATAGTGCTTGGTATGCTGCTATTAAAACTGCCGTTTGCCAGCACACAATCTATCGGCTGGATGCAAAGCCTGTTTACTGCCACCTCTGCAGTAACGGTTACTGGCCTGGTAGTGGTGGATACAGGATCGGCCTTTACCTTGTTTGGTCAATTAGTAATTGCCATATTGATACAACTGGGCGGTCTGGGACTAATGACCTTTGCCGTTGTTACGCTATTGGCCCTTGGCGGAAAAATTGGCTTCTTACAGCAAACCATTGCCAAAGAAGCATTTAATCAGACCGACACATCCACCTTAGTCAGCACTGCAAAATCGGTGTTGTGGTTTTCGTTGATAGTAGAAAGTATCGGCATGCTGATTCTGACCCTGTATTGGTCAGCCGAGCTTGGCTGGAAAACCAGTTTACTACATGGATTTTTCTATACCATATCGGCCTTCAACAATGCTGGCTTTGCCTTGAGTCCTGACAGCCTGATGCCCTATGTGGCAGATCCTGTCATCAACCTGACGATTACCGCCTTATTTATTACTGGTGGTCTGGGATTTTCTGTGTGGATGGAACTGTGGCGCAAGCGCTGCTGGAATAAACTTAGCCTCTACAGCCGCTTAATGTTGACAGGGACCTTGCTCATCAATGTCATTGCTTTGCTGGCCATTTACTGGATTGAATACGACAACCCTGCCACTCTCGGCGCGTTGAATAGCTGCGGGAAATGGCTGGCGGCCTGGTTCCAAGCTGTAACACCCAGGACGGCGGGCTTTAATACTCTGGCTATTCACCAACTGGAAGACGCCACCACAGCACTGACATTGCTGTTAATGTTTATTGGCGGTGGATCGTTAAGCACCGCTAGTGGTATCAAGGTCGTAACCTTTATGGTGCTGGTGCTGGCAACCTACAGTTTCCTGCGGCGTGACGGTGCTGTCACAGCCTTTGGCCGCACCATTCCCACCGGTACAGTGCAAAAGGCATTGGCGTTAACCGTTATATCGGTGGGTGTCACCTGGATTTCCATATTCTTACTATTGATCACCGAACAGGCGGCCTTTATCGATGTGGTATTCGAAGCGGTTTCCGCCTTGGGTACTGTGGGGTTATCCCGGGGACTCACTGCCAGTCTTTCACCCGCAGGTGAGCTGATTATCATCATTCTGATGTTTATGGGACGACTAGGGCCGTTAACCCTGGCCTATTTCCTTGCCAGTCCAAGAACCAGGAGCATAGCTTACCCAGAGTCCAGGTTGGCAGTAGGTTAATCAGAGCAGCAATAAGATAAGGGTTAGACTTGGCAATATTGTGCCTGCATAATACCTGCATCGAATTAATTGAGGTGGTTTGGCATGAAATGGATAAGCTTGGTGCTTGTTACCCTGCTTGGCATGCTGCAATACCGCCTGTGGTTTGGTAAGCACAGCATTCCTGATTATTGGCAGATGAAAGAGGAAGCGCAACAGATGGCGATGCAGAATGCCAATCTGGTGCAACGCAACAATCTGTTGAAAGCCGATATTCAGGACCTGAAACTGGGGCTTGAAGCCATTGAGGAGCGAGCCCGCAATGAGCTGGGATTAATCAAGGAAGGCGAAACGTTTTACCGCATCCTCCCCTCCAAAGCGCCAAACCAATAAGCCATGATCATCAGAGAATGACGCCACCATCAGCCCAACACTTTACTGCTGTCGTTCCGGCTGCCGGTGTCGGTAAGCGTATGCGCGCCGATATCCCCAAACAGTATCTCCCCTTGTTGGGTAAGACCATGTTGGAACAAACGCTCGAGAACCTGATAGCCCACCCACAGATAAGTCGGGTGGTGCTGGCGCTGCACCCTGAAGATCCCTATTTTGCCGAGCTACCCATTGCCAGCCAACCCTGGCTGACCAGGGTGAATGGCGGAAAAGAACGCGCCGATTCGGTACTGGCCGGTCTTGCAGCCATCCAGGATGAAGAGTGGGTGTTGGTGCATGATGCGGCGCGCCCCTGCCTGCCTCATCAGGATCTGGATAAATTACTGGCCCTGGCTGGCGGTGCGGTTGGCGGCATTCTGGCCTGTCCGGTACGAGACACAATGAAGCTGGCCGATGAGCATAACCGGGTAAACACAAGTCTGGACCGAAGCCGCATGTGGCATGCCCTGACACCGCAGTTTTTTCCTCTGGCTTTGTTAAAAGACAGTTTGCAGCAAGCCCTGAATGCCAACGTTGCGATCACCGATGAAGCCTCTGCGATTGAGTGGATTGGCGGCACAGTACAACTGGTGGAAGGTAATGCCTGTAATATCAAGGTCACACAGCCAGTGGATCTTATGTTGGCGGAGTTTTATCTGAATAAATTATTGCATAACGGCAGGAGCAGCATATGAAGATGCGTATAGGACATGGCTTTGATGTGCACAAGTTCGGTGGCATAGGTCCCATTGTTATCGGTGGGGTAAAAATTGACTATGTACAAGGGCTGTTGGCGCATTCTGATGGTGATGTGGCACTGCATGCTATCTGTGACGCTTTACTTGGCGCGCTGGGGCTGGGGGATATTGGCCGACACTTTCCCGACAATGACCAACAATATGCCGGCGCAGACAGCCGTCATCTGCTGCGTCATGTGTTTGCCCTGGTCAGAGACAAGGGCTATCGCCTGGGTAATCTGGATGTCACCATAGTGGCGGAGTCACCCAAAATGTCGCCTCATGTCGATGCCATGTGTAAAAACATTGCCGAGGATCTGGATGCCACCCAGGAGCAAATCAACGTTAAGGCCACCACCACTGAAAAACTCGGCTTCACCGGGCGCAAAGAAGGCATTGGCTGCCATGCCGTGGTGTTGCTGGAAAAGGAATAAACTTTGAATCTTGATACCGTCCACTGGCAGTACCTGCAGGGTCAACCCTCAGGTACAGGTTTACTCAAAGCCTTTGCCGAAGATTTTATCGTGCGTGAACAACTAGGCTATGAGCCTTGCGGTGAAGGTGAGCATATTTATTTGTGGGTACGAAAAAATGGCCTGAACACGGCCAATGTGGCCGAACAACTTGCCAGATTTGCCGGTGTCCATCCCCGCAACGTCAGTTTTTCCGGGCGTAAAGATAAATATGCTATCACCGAGCAGTGGATTGGCGTGCATTTGCCAGGTAAAACAGACCCAGACTGGAACGCATTTACCTTACCAGGGGTAGAGATTCTAAAAGCCGTTCGACACAACCGTAAACTGCGTACTGGTACACATAAAGCCAATGCTTTTGAGCTGGTACTGCGAGAGATCAGCCAAGTGGATGAGGTCAATTCACGTTTGTCAAAGCTCAGTGCGGGTGTACCCAATTATTTTGGTGAGCAACGCTTTGGCAACCGTAACGGCAACTTACATCTGGGTGCAAGAATGCTTGCCGGTGAAACGATTCGCGACAGGCAAAAACGTTCCATGGCCATCTCGGCACTTCGAGCCTGGTTATTCAATGAAATCGTCAGTTGCAGGATACGCGATAAGTATTTTAACCAGCCTATGGATGGCGATATTATGCTGCTGGCAGGTAGTAACAGTTTTTTTTGTGCCGAGCAGTGGGATGAGACGTTGCAACAACGCCTGAACAGCCAGGATATATTGCTCAGTGCGCCCATGTGGGGAGAGGGTGCGCTGGCCAGCAAAGGGGCAGCCCTGGCTTACGAAAGTGCCCAGGTACAACAACATGCTGAGCTTTGTGCAGGTCTGGCGGCATTGGGGTTAAAACAGGAAAGACGCGCTTTGGTTGAATATCCACAGAACTTAGTTTGGCATTGGCAGGAAGATTGCCTTCACCTAAGTTTCAGTCTACCAGCCGGGGGATTTGCCACGGCAGTGACCCGCGAGCTATTCAACCCAAAGCCCGCCATAGCACAAACAGGGGGTAAGTAATGCGAATTTTGCTCAGCAATGATGACGGCGTGCATGCCGATGGCCTGGCCAGTCTGTACCAGGAACTGGCCGCACAACACGATGTCACTGTGATCGCCCCGGATCGAAACTGCAGCGGTGCCAGCAATGCTTTATCTTTGCAGCAACCGTTGCGAATCCAGAAAATGAACAACGGCTTCTACGCAGTCAATGGTACGCCATCTGACTGTGTACACCTGGGTATCAACAGTTTTATGCAGGATGATCCACAGTTGGTCGTATCAGGTATCAATCATGGCGCCAACCTTGGTGACGACGTTATATACTCCGGCACGGTGGCGGCCGCTACGGAAGGGCGTTATATGGGGTTGCCAGCCATTGCTGTGTCATTATGCAATTATCAGGGTGGCCATTTCGCCACAGCGGCACGTATTGTTGGCGATATTATCCGCCACCTTGGCGCACACCCTTTAGCAGCAGATCAAATACTCAATATCAATGTACCAGACCTGCCTTATGATCAGCTTAAAGGCATTCAGGTGACGCGTCAGGGGCGCCGGCATCGTGCAGAATCAATGCTGAAAAGTCAGGACCCCTGGGGACGGGAAATATACTGGTATGGTAAAGTAGGCCAGGAACAGGATGCAGGCCCAGGTACGGATTTTCATGCCATTGCCAAGGGTTACTGTTCCGTTACCCCTTTGAGCGTGGATATGACCGCCTACCAGAGCCTGGAAGAAATGCAGAGCTGGATTGAAAAACTATAAAGAACCCAGATGAGTCAAACACCTAGAGCTACCTCCAGAAAAGGGGAAAACCTTGCCCAGTTGCTAAGCAAAGAAGGCATTCGCAATCCTCAGGTATTGCATGCCATCGCTGCCACGCCCAGGGAAGCCTTTTTACCCGATGCCCTTAAACATCAGGCGTATCAGAATACTGCCCTGCCCATCGGCCAGGGACAAACCATATCACAGCCTTATATCGTAGCGCGCATGACCGAATTGCTGTTGGATGCGCCGAACCGGGCTCAGAACATATTGGAAATTGGTACCGGTTCAGGTTACCAGACAGCCGTGCTGGCACAGCTGTTTGCCAAGGTTTATAGCGTGGAGCGTATCAAGGCCTTACAGTACCAGGCCAAACGCCGTATGCAGGCTCTGGATTTACACAACATATCCATGAAACATGGTGATGGCTGGCAGGGCTGGGCCAGCAAAGGCCCCTTTGACGCTATCATCGTCACCGCGGCCGCCAGTCATATGCCTGAAATGCTATTGCAACAACTTAACGATGGTGGGCGCCTGATTATCCCGGTTGGCAATGCCAGCCAGCAATTGTACGCCGTCACCAGAACAGGGAATGAGTTTGAACAAAAGACAGTGGAAGCCGTGCGGTTTGTGCCGCTGGTGCCGGGAGCCATAATGTGAAAATTTTTCAGTATCTTTACGACAAAGCCATGGTTTGGTCCAGGCACAAGCATGCCCCAGCGTATTTGGGTGGCATGACCTTCGCCGAGTCCATTTTTTTCCCAGTACCGCCTGATGTGATGCTGGCCCCTATGGCTCTGGCCAGCCCAGATAAAGCCTGGCGTTATGCTTTCTTAACCTCAGTGGCATCGGTATTAGGTGGTATCGCCGGGTATTGCCTGGGTTTACTGGCCTTTGAGTCACTGCTACACCCGATGATTGTAGAAATGGGTTATCAGCATAAGATGGATAAGGCCGTGGCCTGGTTTGAACAATACGGTGTCTGGGTGGTCTTTATCGCTGGCTTCTCACCTATTCCGTACAAAGTATTCACTGTAAGTGCTGGCTTTTTGCAAATGGCATTTCTACCCTTTGTGGTCGCCTCTACCGTGGGTCGCGCCATGCGTTTTTATCTGGTAGCTGGATTAATGCGCTGGGGAGGTAAGAAAATGGAAGACAAGTTGCGCGACTATGTAGAAACCCTCGGCTGGGCCACCGTGGTACTGGCTATTGTGGCTTACCTGTTGTTGAGGTAGCAGACATTGATTGGCTGGCGAGGATGCTGCATGCCACTGCTTTTTGCAGCCGCCCTGTTGGGAGGCTGCAGCACCCGCCATGTCCCCGCCCCGGTTGTAGAACTCAGCGAAGCTAAATCCTTTAAACAATTCAGGGACCTGGGAAAGCAAGCTCAATACAAAGTGGAAAAAGGCGATACCTTGTTTTCCATCGCCTGGTATTCCGGCAATGATTACAAAGATCTTGCCCGAATTAACAAGCTCTCAGCGCCTTATGCCATCTACCCTGGACAGGTATTAATGTTACAGGAAAGTAACAAAAAGCAGACAAAACCTGTTACAAATTCATCTGGTCGGACCTCAAAAATAAAAGCAAATCAGCCAGTTGACCCCCCGAAAAAGCAGGCGTATGGTGAATCTAAGACTGCTCAAAAGTCCAGCGTCAGAACCGATAAACAAAATACAACGGCTGTCGCAACGGATTTTCCATCTCAGGTCGCAGAGTGGATGTGGCCAGCAAATGGGAAGGTGATAGGGCAGTTTTCGCTTTCGGAACAGGGAAATAAAGGGATTGATATTGCTAACTCGCCTGGTACGCCGATTTTAGCGTCGGCAGTTGGCAAGGTTGTCTATACGGGCAACGCGCTGAGAGGATTCGGTAACCTGATTATCATCAAGCATACTGACGCCTATCTTTCCGCCTATGCTCATAACCGCAAAATACTGGTTAAGGAACAGGATTGGGTGCGGCCCGGACAACAAATCGCCGAGATGGGTAGCAGTGGAACCTCACAGACTATGTTGCACTTTGAGATTCGTTACAAAGGCAAGTCGGTGGATCCGTTGCGGTTTTTACCCAAACAACCATAACAATAAATAATAACAACATAGAGAGAGGACGAAAGAGGGAAATTATCTAAACCACACAACCTTGCTGGAGATGCTGTTATGGGTCAAAAGAAAACTGCCATCACCGATGCTGAGCTGAATGATGAATTTGATGACGTTGTCGAATCAGAGCTTGAAGATGTAGATGACGAAGTCGACCCCATGGAGGAAATTCTAGCCAATCAGGAAGATATGCATCGCAATCTGGATGCCACCCAACTCTACCTGGGAGAAATTGGATTTTCTCCGCTCCTGTCTGCCGAAGAAGAAGTCTACTTTGCCCGTCGCGCCCTTAAGGGTTGCGAAGCCTCACGTAAACGCATGATTGTCAGTAACCTGCGCCTGGTAGTGAAAATTGCCCGCCGTTACAACAATCGTGGCCTGGCCTTGCTGGATCTGATTGAGGAAGGCAATCTGGGTCTGATTCGCGCAGTGGAAAAATTCGATCCTGAAAGGGGATTCCGTTTCTCAACCTATGCCACCTGGTGGATTCGCCAGACCATAGAACGCGCCATTATGAACCAAACCAGGACCATTCGTTTGCCCATCCATGTGGTGAAGGAGCTGAATGTATACCTGCGCGCGGCTCGTGAACTGGCGCAAAAACTGGACCATGAACCCACCGCGGAGGAGATCGCCAAAGCCCTGGACAAACCGGTGGAAGATGTCACCAAGATGCTGCGTTTAAACGAACGCATCAGTTCGGTCGACACCCCTATCGGTAGTGATAATGACAAAGCCTTGCTGGACATCATCGCTGATGAAAAAGGACATGGGCCGGAAGATGAACTTCAGGACAAAGATATGCGTTCAAGCATAGTGCACTGGCTGAATGAACTAAACGCCAAGCAGCGTGAAGTGCTGGCCAGACGCTTTGGTCTGATGGGCTACGAGCCTTCCACTTTGGAGGATGTCGGCGCGGAGATTGGTCTAACCCGTGAACGGGTCAGGCAAATTCAGGTTGAGGCCCTGCGCCGCCTGCGCGACATGCTCGGTCACCAGGGGTTAAACCTGGAATCATTATTTAGTCGCGAAGCTTAATATGCGTAATGAATAAGGGCTGCCCATGGGCAGCCCTTTTTACTTAGGCTATAGCGCCATTATGCCAGCGCCGCTAATGCGCTCTGGTAATCAGGTTCATCAGCAATTTCCGCCACCTGCTGGGTGTATACAACCTTACCTTTCTCATCAATAACCACCACCGCACGAGATAGCAAGCCAGCCAGAGGACCGGTTTTAATCGTCACACCATACGCCTGACCAAAGTCACTACGGAAGCAGGAAACGCCAACCACCTTATCTATCCCTTCCGCACCACAGAATCGGGCCAGCGCAAAGGGCAAATCGGCAGATACGCACAACACCTGAGTATTATCCAGTGCAGCCGCTTGCTGGTTAAATTGGCGCACAGACATGGCACAGGTGGGCGTATCCACGGAAGGAAAAATATTTAAAACCAGGCGACTGCCTGCATAGTCCGCCAAATGCACTTCAGAAAGATCGGTTTTCACCAGACTGAAATCAGCGGCCTGACTTGCCAATGCAGGAAGATCTCTTACCGTTTCTACTGGATTGCCTTTTAACGTGATAGTCGCCATTTATATCTCCTTAAGTTAATGCCCATTGCACCGCATTGTGGGCATGAATTACTGTGGTATCGAGTAGAGGTACCTCGGTATCATTCTGACTGACCAACAAACCAATCTCGGTACAGCCCAATATCACCGCCTGTGCGCCCTGTTTAGTCAGTTGCTGAATAATGCGCAGGTATTCCTGCCGGGAGCTGTCCACAATTTGCCCCTGACAAAGTTCCTGATAGATTACCTGATGGATGGTCTGACGGTCATCCTCATCAGGTATAATGACCTCCAGGCCACGTCGCACCAAGCGTTGACGATAAAAAGCCTGTTCCATAGTAAAAGCGGTACCCAGCAAGCCAACACGGTCTATTCCCCGGCCTTTTAACTCGGTCGCTGTAGCATCGGCAATATGCAGTAAGGGTATATCCAGTGCGGCTTCAACCGCATCCGCCACCTTATGCATAGTATTTGTACAAATCAGCAGACAATCGGCACCACCTCGCTGCACTCGCAACGCGGCTGCAACTAATAATTCAGCCGCTCCTTCCCAGTCACCTTGACGCTGAAAGCTCTCAACAGAGGCGAAATCGAGACTGTTTAGGATAATACTGGCCGAGTGCAAGCCTCCTAATCGTTGCCTGACGTTTTGATTAATAAGCCGATAATAGCTTTGTGTGCTTTCCCAGCTCATCCCTCCCAGCAAGCCTATGGTTTTGATAATTCCTCCGCTATCAACAAGATATTGGTCAGGCCTTTATCTTTGCGCAATGTCAGCGACAGATAATAAGGGTCAGGCTGAAACATCTGGTAATCAAGGGTTTTACGATCTGGTAAAAAGTCATGTTGTTTGACAGGGCGACCCAATAACGCAGCCAGCTCAGTTTCCTCCATGCCAGGTGTCAGAGCTAATTCCAGGCGGGACAAAATTTCTTTGATTTTCAGTGCCGGTAACTCCTGCAGATCCAGATTTACCAATACAGTGTCATGGGGATTACCCCGTGGACGCAAAAACTCTGTTGCGCCAAAGGCCTCTCCGGCCCACTCGCGGCCCATAAAGCGCCAGCTGTCAAACTCCTCCACCGTTTCCGGCGCCAAATAATCAGCCAGACGTAATGTGAAAAATTGTTTATGGGCTAACACTGCTGACTCCGCTTCCTCATCCTGACTCCCTGACTCCCTGACTTGCCCATCCGTTGTATGGCATTTCCAAACGTACAGCTGGGTAATAATGACATGTGTACCAGAGCTTACACGTGAAGAAAACATACTTTATACAAAAACATAGCTGGCAAAGTGGGTAACAACAACTATGCCATGCAGGTTTGACTGAATGACTGTCAGCTCCCAACTGTCATTTTTTTTTACACTGATTGTATCTTTGCTTATCTTTTATCATCAACAAAAATCATAACCAATTGTTTTTTATTAATTTTAAGCCATCCGGAATAATTTATGCTTAAAACGGCGCGCCTGACAAAGGTCAACGTCAGGTTGTTTTAACATTACCAAGGAGTAGTAAATGAAGTTTAGGAGTAAGTTAACCGCAACTTATCTTTTTTTAAGCCTAATCGGGCTGTCAGGGCAGGTTTCTGCCTCTTTAATGACAGGCTGGACTGGTCAGGGTAATTTCGGCAGCTCTGCCGCAGACGGCGATGTTACCACTTCCCCTTTTGGCAGCACCGAGTTTGGTTATGTCAGCACTCAGAATGGCACCATTGGTCTTGGATTGGACGGTGTCGGCGGAAGCGGTAGTGCCGAAAATGGTTCGGTGGCCTTGTCCCCTCTGTTTAGCGCAGAGTCAGGCGATTCCCTGGAGTTTTTCTTCAATTATGTCACCTCTGATGGAGCTGGCTTTGCCGACTATGCATGGGCACGATTGCTCGATAGCGCAATGAACCAGGTGGCTCTATTGTTCACCGCCCGGACAACACCTGGAGGCGATACCGTACCAGGTTTTAATATGCCGACCCCAGAAGCTACTTTAACCCCTGCCAGCACGCCAATTATTGCAGGGGCGCCGGACTGGAGTCAGCTAGGAAGCGACTCAGGCACTTGTTATGACGATGGCTGCGGTTATACCGGCTGGATAAAAGCAAGTTATGCCATTGCTAATACCGGCAACTATTATTTGCAGATGGGCGTGGTTAACTGGAATGACAATGATTTCCAAAGCGGCATGGCCTTTGACGGTGCGACAGTGGGTGGCAGCGTTATCGGCACGCCAGTGCCTGTGCCAGCCCCTTTAACGCTGATGGGCTTAGGTTTACTGGCGTTAGGCCTGGTTAGAAAGCGTCGATAACCGACCATTAAAAACGCTCCGCTAAAGAGCGAATAAGGGGCTGTTGATCTTTTCAATCCAGACCTGAAAGATAAACAGCCCCTAGCCGGCTTTATCGACAAAGTAGCTGATGCGTGCCCGGGGATTAAGATACTCGAAAATAGGTGGTGGCAGTTGCGAGGGTTTAATGACTTTAAGAATACTCAGGTCATGTTCTTTTAAACTGATCATCGGCGCTTCAGTGCTGGGTACTGAAGCATCATACATCAGCAAGGAAGGATTAAGCAGATCACTGGTATTCACCGAAATGACCATGCCAACCCTATTGTCAGACAGCATCACCACAGTGCCGGGCGGGTATACACCGAGCAGCTTAACCAACATTTTGGTTTCTTTATCCGGCAACTTGGCTTTCATATTCTTGAACAGAAACGACAGCGCCTGATAGGGAATCTTAGCCTTGGCCGGATCCCTAGGATGACAAAGGTTGTCGTATTCATTTACCAGCATCAGAATCTGTGCAAGTGGATCAATGGCTTTTCCTGACAGTCCGCGAGGATAACCACTGCCATCGATATGTTCATGGTGTTGCAATATTACCGGCAATATATCACCCGGAAAGGCGTCAGAATGGCTCAATAAATCCACCCCGTACTGACAGTGCATTTTCAGCAGATTCTCTTCCGGCTTGCTCAGCGCGTCGGTTTTTCTTAACACCTGACTGGGGATTTTGAGCTTACCTACATCATGAAATAAAGCCGCCAGTCCAAGTTTCTGCCCTTGTTCCCGACTAAGCTGTCCTTGTCTGGCCAGCATCATTGCCAGTACTGCCACATTGAGGGAGTGATAATACAGATTATCTCCCTGTTTATCCGGGTTCATCAGATGCAGGGCAACATTTTCTTCGCCCAGAATGATATCGGCCATGTCGCTGATGAGTTGCTGTGCTTCTTCTACTGCCTGCAAGGGCCTGCTACCCACCTTAGTCATCAGATTACGTACCTGCACTAAACTGCGCTGAAAGTTCTTCTCTGTTTTCTGTAAACTGCGACGAAACTGCTTCAGCTGTTCTATGCGCTGGTGCTTATCCTGCTCCATTTGTTCGCGCAACTGCTGTGTATCCTCATCCAATACTGGCTCAGGGGCTAACTGCACCTCTTCCTGTGGTTGTACGTCACTTTTGTCCGCATCAATCAGGATATAAGGTAACTTTAAGGCACGAATGACCCTAATCTGCTCATGGCTGCTCAATTTAAAGCTATTGAAAAGAAAGGGATGCTTCATCCATCCGGAGGGCAACTTCACATACATGCCCAATCGCAGGCTGTCCGGGTGAATTTTCAGTTTGGCCATGCTTACTGTCTCTTATCACTTCTGGCAATCCAGCAGACTAAGCAGCTGTTTGTCTAACCAGCTTAGCGCCAGAGCACAATAATGACATTGATATTTCTCAATTTCTCTTCAGATTCTTGACTTTAAGCCACTGTTCTTCCATCTGCTCCAGGCTGGCTTGTTCAAGAGGGATATGTTGCTCAGTCAAACGCTGTTCCACCTGGCGAAAACGTTGCTCAAACTTGTGATTGGCTTTTCTTAACAGGGTTTCCGGGTCTTTCTTCAGCTTACGGACTAAATTCACAGTGGCGAACAACAGGTCGCCTAACTCCTCTTCCAGGGCTTGCTGATTGACGTGCGGCCGGTTTAATTCTTCCTGCACTTCAAGGATTTCTTCCTGAATTTTGGCAAACACGCCATCGGTGTCCGGCCAGTCAAAACCCACATTGGCACAACGCTTCTGTATTTTTGCCGCGCGGGTTAAGGCCGGTAATGCCTGCGGAATATTGTCCAGCAGCATCACCTTGCCACCCGCCTTATCGGCGCGCTCCTTGGCCTTTTCGGCTTCCCAGTTGGCTTTTACCTCTGTCTCATCAAACTCTGCCTGGGCAAACACATGAGGGTGGCGACGAATCAACTTCTCTGCCATTTGCCCGGCAATATCTTCAAAATCAAACAGCGCTTGCTCTTTACCCAGACGGGCATAAAACACCACCTGGAACAGCAAATCGCCGAGTTCCTCCCGAATGTCTGCAGGTTCACCATGTTCGATGGCATCGGCCACTTCATAGGCTTCTTCGATAGTAAAGGGCACAATGCTGGCAAAACTTTGCTTCAGATCCCAGGGGCAGCCATCATCCGGGTCGCGCAGTTTGTCCATTACCCACAGGAGCTTATCGAGGTTGGGATAATTCTGATCATGTATGATTGTCAAAACCCGTTCCTTATCATTCTAACGTGCGCCCCCACAGTAGGTCGGAATTGAATTCCGACATAAAAGCTCTGACGACGGCTAACCAACAGCTCAAAGTTCAGAGCGACGCACCTCAGCCACACCATTAACCAACTTAAGCTTGGCAATGATTTTAGCCAGGCTGTTTAAGTCTTTCACTTCCAACTTCAGATTGATTCTGGCGGTGTGTTCTTTGGCGTTACTCAGGCTGTTCACCCCCAATAAACCAATTTTCTCGTTGGCCAGAATCGTGGTGATATCGCGTAAAATACCGTCACGATCGGCACAGAGGATTTCCACATTGGACTCAAACGCACCGCTGCGCTCACCTGCCCAGTTCACTTCAATACTGCGTTCGGGATGTTCCTGCATCAAATGGGCGAGTTGTTCACAATCCTCCCGATGCACGCTGACACCGCGGCCCTGAGTAATAAAGCCCTGAATCGGATCCCCCGGTAACGGCTGGCAGCATCCTGCCAGTTGGGTCATCAGATTGCCCACCCCTTCCACTACCACCGCATCTTTACCCTGAGCAGGATGTGGCTTTTTCTTCAGGCGCAGATCCAGCGGCGCGGGCGGTGCATGACGTTGCTGCAGAAAATTAACCACCTGGTACAACCGCACATCACCACCGCCGATGGCCACATACAAGTCGTCCAGATGGGCAAAATTAAACTTCTCGCACGCCAAAGCCGCTTCTTTGACAGGTAAATTAATACGCTGCAGTTCTTTCTCCAGCGTTTCTTTACCGGCCTGCAGATTTTTATCCCGGTCCAGTTTTTTGAACCAGGTATGGATTTTGGCCCGCGCCCTTGACGAGTGCACATAGCCCAAATGCGGATTCATCCAGTCGCGGCTGGGATTGGGCTGTTTACCGGTGAGAATTTCTACCTGATCACCGGTTTGTAACTGATAGGTAAAGGGCACAATACGGCCAAACACTTTGGCACCAATACAGCGGTGGCCGACATTGGAGTGAATATAGTAAGCAAAGTCCAGTGGCGTTGACCCCAGAGGCAGGTCGACCACATCGCCCTTGGGAGTGAAGACATAGACCCTGTCGTCAAATACCTGGCTGCGCAGCTCTTCCACCAGATCGCCGGACTCGGCCATCTCTTCCTGCCACTGCAGTATCTTGCGCAACCAGTTGATTTTTTCTTCGTAACCACTACGTCCACCCGGCGCACCTTCCTTATACTTCCAGTGGGCGGCAACCCCCAGTTCTGCGTCCTGATGCATTTGCTGGGTACGGATCTGGATCTCTACCGCCTTACCCTGTGGCCCGACCACCACAGTATGAATAGACTGATAGCCGTTAGGCTTAGGGGTGGCGATATAATCATCGAACTCGCGTGGAATATGCTTCCAGTTGGCGTGCACAATCCCCAGCGCGCCGTAGCAATCCTGCAAACGCTCGGCAATAATACGCACCGCACGGATGTCATACAGTTGTTCAAAACCCAGGTGTTTTTTCTGCATCTTTTTCCAGATGCTGTAGATATGCTTCGGCCTGCCATACACTTCGGCGCGAATTTGCTGTTCAACCAACTGTTGTTGCAAATTACTGACAAAATCGCTGATATATTGCTCGCGATCTTCACGCTTCTCATCCAGTAATCCTGCTATCTGCTTGTAGGTTTCCGGGTGCAGATAACGAAACGACAGATCTTCCAGTTCCCATTTCAGCTGACCAATGCCTAAACGGTTAGCCAAAGGCGCATAAATGCTGGCGCACTCCCGCGCCACCAGTACCCGGGTTTCTTCGTCTGCGTTTTTAACGTCGCGCAGGGTACAGATACGTTCGGCCAGTTTGATCACGACCGCCCGCACATCTTCCACCATCGCCAGTAACATACGACGTAAATTGTCTATCTGTGCTTCGTCGGTACGGGCCTGTTTATTGTTGTGTAAGGTGCGAATGGCTTCCATGCGTCTCACCCCCTGCACTAACCCCAGCATGTCGTTACCCAGCCGCTCAGCAATGAGTTCTTCCTGCCACTGCTGCTGTTCAATCAACGGCAACATTAAGGCCGCTTGTAGGGTATCGTCATCCATGTGCAGTTCATGCAGGATTTCCACCATTTCCCGTCCCATCAGCGGACAGTCAAAGCGTTCCTGAAGCGCAGCTAGTCTGGCGGCGGTGTCTGCCGGCAGATGCAATGAAGCCAGCCACTGGGAGAAGGCCAGAGTTTGCTTATGTACCTTACGTATGGAAACCATAATGTCAGTTGTCAGTTGTCAGTTGTCAGTTGCCAGTTGCCAGTTGCCAGTTGCCAGTTGCCAGTTGCCAGTTGCCAGTTGCCAGTTGCCAGTTGCCAGTTGCCATTTCATCCTGTCGGGGTCGGGAGTTCAAGCTTTATCAGGTCGAACACTATCAAACGCCTTATGCTTTGCGCGCTGCCCCGGAAGGTTTTAGTAGCGCCATCAACTCGGTATGAACGGTATTGGGAAACATATCCATCAGATTGATCTTATCTATGCGCCAGCCTTTTTCGGCCAGTACGGCGATGTCGCGGGCGAAGGTTGCCGGATTGCAGGACACATAACAAATCGCCCCGGGTTTTAGTTTGTGCAGCACAGGCATAAGCTCAAGGGCGCCAGCTCTGGCCGGATCAAGCAGCACCTTATCCATCTTGACCGGTAAACTAAGTAATGCCTGACTGTCACTGAGATCCATACAGCGAAAATCCACCGCCAGTCCGTTATTCTGCGCATTGTCCCTGGCACGCGTTACCATGGCCTGAACACCTTCAATGCCGACGACCTTGGTGCCAGCTTTGGCCAGCGGCAGGCTGAAGTTACCCACACCACAAAACAAATCCAATATCTGTTCACCTGGTGCTATGTCGAGCCATTCCAAAGCCTGTGCCACCATTGCCTGGTTGATGGCACTATTGACCTGAATAAAGTCATTGGGGCCGATTGTCAGGTTCAGTCCCGTGGCAGGCTGATAACTGGCACTCAACCTTTCACCCGAAAGGTATTCAAAGCGTTCCGGTGCTGTTTCCAATAGCAGGGAAACTTTGCACTTCTCTGCCAGAATTCGCAACTGCGCCAGATCGGCTGCCGGTAAATCCCGGGTAACTCGCAAACATACCTGAAGCTGATTGTCGGCATCCAGCAAACTAATATGTCCGATGGCTCTAACGCCCTTTAACGCCTTCACAGCTTGTAGCAGCGGCGTGAGCACCGACTGCAATGCCGGAGTTAGAATAGCGCATTGCCGGATGTTCACTACCTTTTCGCTACCTTTAGCACGAAAACCGATACTTGGCCCGCCTTTGCCTTGTGCATCGACAGCCAGTCTGGCCTTTCTTCTGTAGTGACGATCGTCCCCTTGTAAAGGGGATTGCCAGGGCAGTGCAGATACCCCTGACTGGCGACTTAGCAACTGCGCCACCGCCTGTTGCTTATGTGCAAGCAGGTCAGTCTGACCAATATGCTGATTCTGACAGCCACCACATTGGTTAATATGCGGGCAAAATGCCTCGATCCGCTCGGGACTGGATTGCAATACTTTCACCGCCTGCCCCTGCCAGTGGCGGGATTTTTTTTGGATGATGCGCGTTTCTACCTGTTCACCAGGTAATGCGCCTTCCACAAAAACCACCGGCTGATGGCTGCGACATACCCCCATACCAGCATGATCCAGCTCATCAATAGTCAGAAGCTGTTTGGCTAGACTGACCGGTCCAGGCTTGCGGCCTTTGGCCGCTTTGTAAATCTGTACCATGCTTGTTCAGCTCTCCAATATTACCGTGGCGACTGCATAGTGCTGTTCATCGGCAATACTAAGGTGGATCGACATGACTCCCCTGCTCACACATAACTCCTGCAAATAGCCACTAATATGTAGATACGGGGCACCACTGGCAAGGTGACGCACTTCCATCTGGCGGAAACTAACGCCATTGCCAATGCCATTACCAATGGCTTTAACCATGGCTTCTTTGGCAGCAAAACGCTTGGCCAGAAAACGGGCCGGGAAATTATGCTGATCAAATTCCAGTAATTCTTCGTCGCTCAGCACCCTTTGGGCCAAACGACGGGACTTTTCCAGCGGCTCCTGAAAACGGGCAATTTCCACTATGTCTGTGCCTAGACCAATTATCGCCATATCGTTACGTCACCATAGAGACACACAAGGCACAGAGTATTCAGAGTAGGTATATTCCCGGCACTATCGCCCGACCAGTCAGTAGTCGCCAGCAATTCAACTGGCCTAAGCGGCGAATCTATCTTTATTGTGGTCACCTCTGTGTTCTCCGGGTCTCTGTGGTAATTATCTTTACAGTCTGGCTTCCAGCATCAGGCGCTTCATGTCTGCCACCGCTTTAGGTAAGCCGTCAAACACCGCGCGGCCGACAATGGCATGACCAATATTCAGCTCGATCATCTCAGGAATGGCAGCGATGGGTTTGACATTGTGGTATGTCAAACCGTGGCCGGCATTGACCTTTAGACCCAGACTGTGAGCGTAGCGTGCCCCCTCTGCGATCTTGGCCAGTTCTTGCTGCTGTTCATGTTCGTTGCGCGCCTCGGCATAAGCGCCTGTATGCAATTCTATATAGGGGGCACCTGACTGTTTCGCCGCATCAATTTGCGCTTTATCAGCGTCAATAAACAAAGATACCAGTATGCCTTCGGCTGCCAGACGGCCGCAGGCCAGTCGGATCTTTTCCAGATTACCTGCCACGTCCAGGCCACCTTCAGTGGTCAATTCTTCACGTTTTTCCGGCACCAGACAGCAAAATTCCGGGCGGATACGCGATGCGATTAGCAACATTTCCTCAGTGACCGCCATTTCCAGATTCATGCGGGTTTGCAAAGTCTGACGCAAAATTTCCACGTCCCGGTCAATAATGTGACGTCTGTCTTCACGCAGATGAATAGTAATACCGTCCGCCCCGGCTCTTTCTGCTATTTCGGCTGCATGCACAGGATCGGGATAAGCCGTTCCCCGGGCATTTCTTAAGGTAGCCACATGGTCAATATTGACCCCCAGCAAAATGTCTTTCATTGCATCTACACTCCACTAATTGCTCTGGAAAAGCTCTCTACTTTTTAAAGGCTTATTCCCGAGTAAGGGCCTAAGCATCATACGGTTAATTAATTTGGCGCTACGTAGCGCATGGGGCTGCCAATCCCCCCCGGCAATCTGCAGCAACCACTCACCGAGAAAATCCGAGGCACTGGCTTTTTGTACCGGGCTAAGCACAAAGCCTCGCTCAATATCAAGGCAGTAAAATTTGTCTCCGCGCAGGGCCTGCTCTGACTCAGCATCATGATAGAAATCAATCTGATAACCTAACTCGGCCAACAGTAGCAGTTCATATTCCCTTAACAACGGCTCAAAAGCCTGACCGGCTTGCAGCTTCAGCAGAGATTGTACATAAGCATCAAACAGGTTTTCCGCCGACAATTCCAAGGGTAGCAAACGTTGTAACAGTTCATTGAGATACAAAGCGCAAAACAGCGCGGTACCCTGTAACGGGATGGCCCGACCGGTGCTTTCTACCTGTTTAAGGTTCTTAAGTTCATGACGCCCCACCAGGCTAATTTGCAAGGGCACAAAAGGCTGTAACAGGCTGCGGTTGGCGCTTTTGCTGTTGCGTACCCCTTTGGCCACCAGGCTGATGCGACCAGACTCACGGCTAAATATATCCACCAGAAAACTGGTTTCCCGGTAAGGGCGACGATGCAGCACAAAGGCTTCGAAACTGCTGTGATTCAAGGGGGATACCCGATTGTCAGAATCCGTGCATAATAGCAGTAGTCAGGGGTAAAAGTCGTTCAGCTCTGGCGAATCCGCACGATTTTCATATATTCAAATTCCAGTCCGGCCACCACTTCGGTATCCGGATAGTAAGTAATATTGATGCGCGCCCCCTGCAAACTGCGATAACGCTTTTTGCGACGGAATTTAAACGGTACATCCTGCCCCTCCAGCATCAGGGTGTTGACTAACCATTCATCTTCTTCCCGCTGCACATGAGAGCGGACTTTCATATCCTGGGAATGGACTAAATCAGGATGGCGTTGCAACATTTGCTGCACCGCTTTGTTGGCTTTGCTCATAATGCTGCTAATGCCTCTACCATAAGCTGCAGGGAGACTTTGCCGCGGAAATGATTAATATCCAGCCGATAGGCAAGCTGCACCTGCTTGATTTGCCGGTTTGGCCATACCGCCAAATCAACATTAAATGCAATGGCGTCCAACAACGGCCCGGAGCCTTGCTTTACCATCATTTTCAGATGTTTATCACCTACCAGTCGCTGGTCCAGCAGTTCAAATTCACCGTCAAATAATGGCTCTTCAAAGCCCTGGCCCCAGGGACCAGATTCTTTCAACAACTGCGCGAAGTCCAGATTCAGTTCACTGCCGTCCAACTGACCATCTGACCACAGTTCTCCCTGCAGGGATTTGCCTTGCAACCATTCGTCCGCCACCTGTTGAAATACCTGTTCAAAAGCCGGTAACTTTTCGGCTTTAAGCGACAGGCCGGCCGCCATGGCATGACCGCCAAACTTTTCAATAATGCCCGGATAGCGGCTGTTGATCTCTTCCAGTAAATCACGAATATGCAGGCCAGGGATAGAACGAGCAGAGCCTTTTAGCACCTCGTCATCCTGATGGGCAAAGGCGATGGTGGGGCGGAAATAGCGGTCTTTGATCCGCCCGGCAAGTATACCTATTACTCCCTGGTGCCAATCAGCCTGATATAACACCAATCCGGACGGCAGTTGCTGCTCGTTAAAGCTTAGCAACTCGAGGGTTTTTAGGGCTTCGGCCTGCATACTGCTTTCGATTTCCCGGCGCTCGCGGTTAAGGCTATCCAGCTCCACCGCCATACGTCTGGCCTTGCCTTCTTCCTCTGCTAACAGGCATTCGATGCCCATCGCCATATCATCCAGTCTGCCGGCGGCATTTAATCTGGGGCCCAGTACAAACCCCAGATCAGATGCAGCAATTTGTCCGCATTCCCGTCCGGCCACTTCCACCATAGCGCGAATACCAGGTCGACAGCGGCCGCTGCGAATTCGCTGCAGCCCCTGATGCACTAAGATACGGTTGTTTTGGTCCAATCGGACCACATCGGCCACAGTGCCAAGGGCCACCAAATCCAGCAAGTCGGCCAGATTAGGCACAGGTATTGCAGCTTGCGCAAACCAGCCAGTGTTTTGCAAATAACGACACAAAGCCAGCATCAGATAAAATGCCACCCCCACCCCGGCCAGGTTTTTCGACGGAAAATCGCATCTGGTCAGATTGGGATTCACTATGGCATCTGCCGGGGGCAACTCACTGCCCGGCAGATGGTGGTCGGTGATCAGCAATTGCATACCCAACTCGCGGGCGCGTCTGGCCCCCGCCAGGCAGGCGATACCATTGTCCACCGTAATCAGCAATTCTGCCCCCTGCTGATGGGCCATATCAACAATCTGCGGACTCAGGCCATAACCAAAATCGAAACGATTCGGCACCAGGTACTCAACCTGCGTCGCACCCATTTGTTTAAGGGCCAGCATACACAGGGCGGTACTGGTAGCACCATCGGCATCAAAATCGCCGATAATGACCAGCTTTCTGGCTTGCTGCAAGGCACGGGCCAGTACAGACACTGCCTGTTCAATGCCGTTCAGCTGTTGGTAATGCAGCAAAGCTTTGGTGCTGTGCTGTAATTGCGCCATCTGGCGGATACCACGACCGGCATAGATTTGTTTTAAACGCGGATGCAGTGGAGCCTCTTGCTCCAGCCAGGATTCGGCTTGTCGGTAACGAATATTCAGCATAGGACATTTTAAAGGGCGCTTGCGCGCCCTTTATCAGGAGTGGTGTTCGTCTAACAGGGCTTTCAACGCTGATGGTGGTTGGTAGCCTGGGATAAGAGTGCCATCTTCCAGAATTATTGCTGGCGTACCATTTATGCCAATTTGCTGACCAAAGTCATATTGTTCGCTGACTTTGGTGTTGCAACTTTTACTGGCGATGTCCTTACCTGCTTTGGCGTCGGTCATGGCTTTTTTCGGGTTATCCGCACACCAGACAGACAACAGGTCCTGATAACCTTCACTGTTTACACCTCCGCGAGGAAAGGCCAGATAACGCACAGTAATTCCCATATCGTTATACTGATCTATCTGCGAATGTAATTTGCGACAATAACCACAAGTGGTGTCGGTAAATACCGTGACCTTGTACTTTTCATCCTTGGCTTTGAATTCCACCATGGAATCATCGAACTTCTTAATGCCCTCGGCCCGCACCGAACCCAGCGCCATTTCAGTTTCATTCAGCAGTTGATTATCCAGGTTAAACACTCTGCCATGCACCAGGTATTTACCATCTTCACTGATGTAGAACAAACCGCGACTAGTCAGCGCCTGCAACAAGCCAGGCACCGGGGCGGGTTCAATATTGCTGACCGACAGCCCCAGCGTTTCCACCAGTTTGGCTTTAATTTGACTGTAGTCTTCCTTGGCTTGCGCGCCTAGAGAAACCATTCCCAACAAGGCAGCAAAGATCGTTAACTTGGCTTTTTGCATCGTATTTCCAATTGTTCCGGATACTGACATAGTAGACCTGTCCGTTGGCCTGAAAGTTACAAAGATAATCATTGTACCCCCTTGTCAGAGGGTGTCAAAGCCACAAACGCCGGACACCGCATCCAGTCAGACCATCTGCAGTCATCCGGGACTGAGCATATAGCTATGTACTTTGCCTTGTTGAACAAAACCCTGCTTTGTATATAACCCTAACCCGGCACTGGATGCCTGCAATGTCATATAATCAACTGGCCAGGTCTTGGCCAGTGCCAGTATCTGCAGCAGCATCTGCTTGGCTAAGCCTTGCCCTTGAAAAGCAGGTGCCACACCAAACTGATGCAGCCCAACCACCCTGCCGGTTGTCAGTAGCAGTGCTGTACCCAGGGGCTGTCCGTTATTTACCGCCATCAGTATTCTCACCGCAGATTCCGCCATCAATCTGCGCATCACTTCAATATCGATGTCGTAGCCGAAGGCTTGCTGACATATCTGCCACCACTGTTGTAAGCTAGTTTGGTCCTGTACATGCACCAGCTCCACCTTATCTGTGCCTATGGACTGCTCATAATCCTGTAGATCAAGGTACATTTGCACCAACTCGCCGGTTTTAGCCAGTCCAGGTAAAGTTTCAGGGCACTCTTGATGCAACCCGGTCCACACAGGCACCACAGTGCTGGGTGCTAGCGCATCGCTCAGTAAGTGGAGCATATCTTCACCCAAGCCGTTATGCAGTTTGTCAGGCCAGAGCTTATTCGGCCAACTGACTGATGTATGCCAGAGTTCACCTTGCAGGTTAAGGGTGTCAGCCCCCATAAATCGCCACAGGGCCACTTGGTTATCGATATTCGCCTGCCATAACAGGGAGGATTTATTCATGCATTTCTCCAGTTAATCAGCAGTATCCCGGTGATTAGGGCAGCAATGCCCAAAAACTTGATGCCATCCAGCGACTTTACCGGCAACCCAAACCACCCGTAATGACTGGCCAGCATCGCCACCAGCAACTGCCCGGTCAGTGCAAATGACATCATCGGCCCTACGCCCATTTTAGGGATCAGGTAATAAAACAAGCCCACGCCTAATGCACTTAATACCCCACCAAACCATAAGTGCACAGGTACTGCCAACCAGGTATCCAGTTTAGGCAAATGGGCGCTGCTGCTAAGCAGCACCAACAGGGTTACCAACATACTGCCGGTAAACGCAATGGCGGTGGCCAGCAAAGAATTACGTAACAACACACCAAGTTGCGCGTTCATGCTGGCCTGAGTGGCAATGGCAGCCCCCGCTAAAAGCGCCAGAATGCCTAGCAGTTTCATTGCCAGTCCACCAAATCAGACAGCGGCACCCTGACTTTAGCCTTGCTGGCGGCCAGATCATCAGGATGGCGATGACCTAAGGTGCAGATAAAGGAGGTAGTCAATTGAAAACGGGCCAGATCCAATTCCTGGTCAAAACCTTGCCGGTCAATGCCTGTCATGGGGCAGCTATCAATACGTAACATCGCCGCACTGGTCAGCAAGGTCCCAAGGGCAATATAGGCTTGTTCATGGGCCCACTGCCGCTGTGCCTGTTCATTCATTCCCCCCAGCACAGACTTCATATGGTTGGCGTAGCCGACATATTGGTCAATCGCTTCGTCTCTGATGCTGCTGACCCGCTGGAAATGCTCATCCACTAAGCCAATCACTGGCTTAGTTGTCACTGCAAAGACCAGCAGGTGCGAGCAATCCTTGACCTTATTCTGACCAAATGAATGCTTCAGCAACTTTTCTCTGAGCCCGTCATTCTGCACCACCAGAATACGATAAGGTTGCAGACCATAGGACGAAGCACTCATGCTGGTTGCCTCCAGCAACTGCAGAACCTGCATATCGTCCAGCTTTTGTTCAGAAAACGCGCGTACTGCATAGCGCCAGTTTAATGCATCGATGAGAGACATTATGTTTTTCCTCTGTTTGAATCAGTAGGAAAAGCATAAGGGTCTGCCACAGCTGACTCATTTACATAGGTTGATAATGCCGGCTTTTTTTATACGACTAAGCTGGGTGGGCGTAATGCCCAGATGCGAGGCAATATGATATTGAGGTAACCGATGGGCAAGATAGCCAAATTCATCCATAAAACGGGTATATCGGCTGGCGGCATCCTCCTGCACCAACGCCACTTCGCGCACATCCTTGGCGCGTAACCAGTTGGTTTCCAGGTAGTGCACCTGATAAAGGGCCAGATCGTGGAAACGCTGCAGTAAGCTGCGATAGGCGGCAAAATCAATTTCCAGCAGGCAGGTGTCCTCTAATGCCTGCAGGCCAAAATCAGACTGTCGTTTCTCTAAAAGAGCCGCCATACTGCCAGGGAAACTGCCCTCGGCAAAAAACATTTTGTTGTATTCGCGGCCCTGCCCGTCCGTCACGTAGATACGCAGCAGCCCTCGGTGCACAAAAGCAAAGCGGTCAGGTTGTTGGCCGGGTTTCAGCCAGTAGGTGCCCTTGGGCAACATTTGAGTCCGGCAAATCTCGCGCATTGCCTGCCAGGTCTGGTCAGACAACGGCGCATAACTTTGCATCTTCTGGCGCAGTTCGGCCAGTGCAACCTGAGTGCTGCTGGTCATTTCTATCCAGCCAACAGCGGGGCGTCGAAATCACTGGGTTCATCGCTATAGATGCAGACGTTCCAATCCGCGGCTAAACCATTTTCGGCCACGCAGTAAGTCGCAAAGAAGTCTGCAATTTCCTTACGCTGGCAGTGCGCTTCAAAACTGGCCATATCGGCCCAGATTTCGTTAAAGGCAATAGGGAAGCTTTTGCCCTCGGCAAAGGGACTGCTGAGATGCCGGGTCACCACGTATTGCAGACAACCGTCTTCACGCAGGGTGTTGGGTTCAAGGGATTGCAGCACCTTGAATAATTCCGCTTCCTTGCCCGGTTTGGGTTGGAATTGAGCAATACAGTAGACTTTCTTAGACATAATGTTTCCTTAAATACAAATGTGGCGAGCGACAGACAACCGCGTTCCAGCAGAGAATCAGGGCTGCAACAATTGATAATGCCAACTTTGTTGTTGTTTGATATACAGCTCGCGAAGATGCAAGCGTGATTCCCGAAAGGTCAAAAACTCAATGCGCTGAGGCACCACAGTATAGCCCCCCCAATTGACCGGACGGGCGATTTCCTGCTCTGCAAACTTCTCACTGAAGCAAGTCACCTGTTCCCACAGCAGTTGCTCGTCTGCCACTGGCTGACTTTGTTGCAATGCCAGCGTGCTGATTTTCGCGTCACGATGGCGACTGTGCCAATATTGGTCAGCCATTTTATCCTGAAAGGCTTGCGCCTGACCAACAATACGCACCTGATACCCCATATGATCCCACCATATGGTCATGGCGACATTAGGGTTGTCTGATATGGCCAGACCTTTGGGGGAATCCAGGTTTGTACAAAATACAAAACCGCGCTCATCCGCCGCTTTAAGGTCAACAAAACGCCCATCAGGTATTCCCTGTGCATCCACGGTAGATACACATACTGCGCTTTTTTGCTGTAGCGGAGAATCGTGCAGGGCAGCATGCCACCAACGCTGAAATTTACTGATGGGGTCAATCATCAGGCCGTTTCCCGGGTGTCGCGTTGGTAAATGTCGGGGCGATAAATTTCCATAAAGGTCTGTGGCTTGTGTAACGCGGTAAAGCCATATTTCTGATATAACCCATGGGCATCTGATGTAGCCAGAGTAAAACGGCGTACACCTTGTAAAGCAGGATGCTCCGACACGGCTTCCATCAAACGGCGGGAAATCCCCATACCACGATATTCCGGCCAGACCACTACATCCACCAGATTGGCAAACGTCGCCTGATCGGTAATGACGCGACAAAACCCCACTTGTAAACCGTCCAGATAAGCGCCGATACAGATTGAGTGCTGTATGGATTTCTGCACCACAGACAACGAAATACCCATTGCCCAGGTACTCTGATGAGTCAGAAAATCATAGATTCTGTGCTGATCCAGCAACGCCTTGTCATCACTTACCACTAACTTATCCATATACACTCCAATGGCTTGAAACGTCCCCAAGTGCATCTTACCCGGCATCCGGCAGAACACCAATTCCCTTGTGTAACAGCCTGTTATCACTATAAAAACTGGGTATAAAGAAGAGTTAAAGTGGAACTTCTCTTTGCAACTGAATGTCGCAGCTGTATTCACCGCAAGCCAGGGACGGCCAGTGTCACGCATCCAAACCCTATTATCCAGGGTGCTGCTTGTACCCGTTTTTATCTTTGTCTCGGTGCTGATTCATGAGTACGGCCATGTGCTGGCGGTGAAATGCATCCCCCAAGTCGATGTACAAGCTTTTATCTGGCCGGGGATAGAGTTATATCCAAAGCCGGGTCAGATACACTTGCCCTGGTCCAGTGACGGCCTTGGCTATATGCGTTACATCCAAAATGAATCCGCATTTAAACAACAAGACTATGCCTTTAACCTGATGCAGGACTGGCAAGGCTTGGCCATTTGGAACCCACGCATCATGCAGGAACCGCTTAGCCAGGCGCAACACGGCTGGGTGATGTTTTGCGGCAGTGCCGCTAATCTGTTAATAGCCACAATATGTCTGCTGGTTCTTTGTTTGTTTAAACCGCACAGAGTGGTCAGAAAGCTCAGCATATTGGGCGCCATGCTGGCCTATGATATGTTGCTGTACAGCCTGTTACCGCTGCTGGGGCTGCGCCATTTAGTATTCTGGGGTGGTTATACTGCCGAACCTGTACAAGGGCTTATCCTGTTAGGTGTACCAGAGCAGATCGCCAGCCTAAGTCTTATCGGCTTGCCCATTATCATGCTAACCGCTTTATTGCCGATAGCGCGCCGGGCTTCCCGCTACCCTTAGCGATATCTTCGCCCTTCTTGAGAACCAATCAGCCTCTGGGATGATGTTCGTCGATAAGGCTTTGCAAACGCTCGGTGGCTACATGAGTATAAATCTGGGTGGTGGATAAATCGGAATGCCCTAATAACATTTGCACCACGCGCAGATCTGCGCCGTGATTAAGTAAATGGGTGGCAAAGGCATGGCGCAGGGTGTGAGGAGATAGGTTCTGCAGCGCAATTCCGGCCTGGGGCGCATAGTATTTAATCCGGTGCCAGAAAGTCTGACGCGTCATCTGCTGACCGCGACTGGAAGGAAACAGTACATCGGTTTGCTGTTTCAGCAGCAATGCACGCCCCTGTTTCAGGTAAGTTTGTAACCACTCCAGTGCCACCTCCCCCATCGGCACTAATCTGTCTTTATTGCCTTTACCTGTCACCCGGATAACACCCTGCACCGTGCTTATCTGTCCAAGTTTGAGCCCGACCAGTTCGCTAACCCTCAGCCCGGTGGCATACAAGAGTTCCAACATGGCCTTGTCTCTGAGCTGCACCGCATCATCAATATTCGGCGCTTCAAGTAAGCGCTCAACCTGGCGTTCCGATAAGGTTTTCGGCAGTGGTTTACCCAACTTGGGATTCTGCAGAATGGCGGTTGGGTCATCCTGGCGCTGTTTTTCCCGCAACAGATAGGCGAAGTAAGCCCTCAGGCTGGATAAGAAACGGGCGTTGCTACGCTCCGACAACTGCTGGTCATAGCGCCAGGCAAGATAAGCCTGAATATGCTCACTCTGAACCAGGGCCAGCTCTACCGATTGCGTTGCAAGGAACTGACAGAACTTGACCAAATCAGTGCGATAGGCAGACAAGGTATTGTCACTCAGGCCTTTTTCTAACCACAATGCATCAATAAAACCGTCAATCTGCGTCTGATCTCCGGCAGATATTTCCATTGCTTGCTTTTTTATAGCCAATATCTGTATCCCACGACTTATTTGCCGCGCTATCTTAGCCTATATCTAGTTATAAAATCTGGCTGAATTGAGTCCGGCTGCTTATCTTTTGCATATAAATTTCAGCCGCTTTATTTGCCGGAGACAAGGCTAACTCACCGTGCTACTGGAGGTGCTAAATGGCAGGCGAACAACGAGAACTAACGTTAAGATTTCTGGCCGAACCGGCCGATGTCAACTTTGGTGGCAAAGTACATGGCGGGGCGGTGATGAAATGGATAGACCTGGCCGCTTACGCTTGTGCGGCTGGCTGGAGTGGTAAGTATTGTATCACCGCTTATGCAGGTGGCATTCGTTTTGTGAGGCCGATTCAGGTGGGCAGCCTGGTGGAAGTCAGAGCGCGGATAATCTATACAGGCCGCACGTCCATGCATCTGGCGCTGGATGTTATGGCGGGGGATCCCAAGCTGAGTGAGCGCCTGCTTACTACCCACTGCATTGTGATTATGGTGGCGGTTGATGAGCAAGGTAAGCCCACCGCCGTCCCGGAATGGTTGCCACAAACCGAAGAAGACAAGTATTTACGCGAGTCTGCGCTGCGTCTGGTGCAGATGCGTGAAAAAATCGGTGCAGAAATGGAAGCCCATATTAAGCAATTGGGCTTGTAGGGCCATGCAGACAAAGGCTTTCTCTGGCACAATAGCGGCCCGGTTTTACAGAAACTCCAGGCAATGACAGACAGCAGTATAAAGATTGGACTTTTTTATGGCTCCACCACCTGTTATACCGAGATGGCAGGTGAAAAAATCCGTGCCGCATTGGGTGAGGAATGGGTGGACTTGCACAACATCAAAGATGTTCCGCTGACAGAAACTCAGCACTATGACATTCTGATTTTTGGTATTTCCACCTGGGACTTTGGTGAGCTGCAGGAAGACTGGGAGTCACATTGGCAGGATATCCGCCAACTGGACTTAAATGGTAAAACCGTTGCCTTGTATGGGCTTGGCGACCAACTGGGTTACGCCGACTGGTTCCAGGACGCTCTGGGTATGTTACATGACGAGCTTCTGCTGCTGGGTTGCCAGGTTATTGGCTACTGGCCCAATCAGGGCTATGAATTCAGCGCATCTAAAGCGCTAACAGAAGATGGCAGTTATTTTGTCGGCTTGTCGCTGGACGATGAAAACCAATTTGAGCAAACCGATGCCCGCATCCATCAGTGGGTCAACCAACTGTTGGATGAACTGCAACAAGTGAATGAATAAGCAATGAAGCAAGCCCCCATTCTGATAACCGGCGCTGCCCAGCGTATTGGTCTGTATTGCGCCAAGGCCCTGCATCAACAAGGGCACCAGGTAGTCATCAGTTACCGCCGCTATCGCCCCCTGATAGACGAACTGCAAAATAGTGGCATAGACTGTATCCAGGCCGATTTTGCCAGTGCAAAAGGGGTGCAGACGTTTATCGAGCAGGTGCAGGGGCGCTACAGCGAACTGCGCGCGATTATCCATAATGCCTCAGACTGGCATGCCGATAATGACAGCGATCCTGACGGGGTGTTTGATGCCATGATGACCATCCATGCCAAAGCCCCGTTTCTAATCAACCAAGCCCTGTCGCCCCTGCTCTGTGCTGAAAAAGCCGATATTATTCATATGACCGATTTTGTCGCCCAAACCGGCAGTGCCAAACATATGGCTTATGCTGCATCCAAGGCGGCACTGGAAAATCTGACCCTGTCCTTTGCCCGCAAACTGGCGCCAGGCATAAAGGTCAATGCCATTGCCCCGGCCCTGATTTGCTTCAATGAATGGGACGATGCCGCATATCGGCAAAAAACCCTGCAAAAGTCGCTGCTGGGTATTGAGCCTGGCGAACAGGAAGTGCTTAAAACTATTGACTGGCTGTTGTCATCCGACTACGTGACAGGCCGTGTCATACCGCTGGATGGTGGCCGTCACCTGAACCTGCCCTGATTAATGACAGAGTCCAGACTGCATCGCCCGTATTTTCGTAACGGGGCGGATCACAGGGAAGGTCAGGATGTTGGATTTGCTGATATTGTGCGGACTTTTGGCTTTCGCACTGTCAGCATTGGTAAATGGGTCAGCAAACAAGAACAGCAACTGGCAGCCAATTTATTTTTCGATGCGTTTTGCGATTTGTTGACTATTCTGGCGGTACCGGAACAGGTGATCTCCTTAAACGGTACCTTGTCGCTGGCTTTTGGCACCGGCGGCAACAAACACAGCAGTGCACATTACGAATCCACCAGCCGCACCCTGGCACTGGCTAAAAATGCTGGAGGTGGTGCACTGGCCCACGAATGGTTTCATGCCTTTGATCATTACATCTGCCGCAAACTTTTTGCCGATGCCAGCCCACATGACTTTGCCTCGGATTGCTGGCTGAAAGGCCGTAAACTCATCCCTCATCCACTAAATCAGCGCCTCTGCCAATATTTCCAGATATGCTTCCTGCAGAATGGTCAGGGCAGTGAGTACCTTAAGCGCGCCGTGGCCATCGACAAGAAGTTAAATATTTTCTATTACGCGCAGCCACAAGAGCTGGCGGCCAGAGCGTTTGAAGCCATGATTCAGGATCACAGCCTGAAGAATGCTTTTCTGGTGCAGGGCACAAAACAAAGTCGTGAAGCTGAAATAGGGCTGTATCCAGTGCAGCCCTTACGCCACCAGCTTGCACAACAACTAGCAGAGTACTTCCACCTGCTGGGTCTGGCATTGGACTCAAAACCATAAGCTGACCTGTTACACAGAACTGCCTGGCTCAGGCTTACCCAACGTAGGTTGGACTTAAGTCCAACAATCGCCCTTTGCGACTAAAAGGGGCGGATCAACCTTGCAACTCGCATCTCGCATCTCGCATCTCGCATCTCGCATCTCGCATCTCGCACCCCAGATTACATTTTTTGACAGAAATCCCACGCAACACTTGTTATTTTTTTGTAAAAATCTCAGATATTCAGTAATGTCCTACTGGTTGCCCAGTGGTAGCACTGACAAGCAAGGAGCAAAGATGGACATTGTTACACAGCCACAGATTATGTTGTTGGGGATTAGTGTTAAAGCCCCCTGGGACGCATTGTGGCTACAGATGCCACAAGCCTGGCAACAGTTGTTTGGCCGACTGTGGGAAATTGATCAGGATCCAGACCCTATTCTGGTCGATGCATCACTGCAATGTCAGAAGGGACTTTATCAGCAATTGGTCAGCTGCCAGGTCACGGCATCTGCAGCGGTACCCACAGGTATGGCTGCCGTCTGCATTCCTCCCGCCAGTTATATACATTACACTCATAGCGGCCCTGCGACCGCTATCGCCGATTCTTTTGCCGCTATGTTGAATTGGGCCAGAGCTCAGCATATGCCAGTGTCAGACCTGAAACTGGATTTCGGTTATAGCCAAGGCGCTGATGAACCCGCTCATGAGCTATATATTGCTTTACAACCAACCCCAGAGTGGCGATGGGTTTAATATCAGGTCAGCTGGTAACTCAGCAAACTACTTGAAAAAAGTCTGCCAAGGCAGGATATTCAGGGTATTGCTACCCTTAGGAGTTCACATGAACAGCACGCCCTGCGAAGCCCTGCGACTGGACAATCAACTCTGTTTTGCCTTGTACTCTACCTCCCTGGCGATGGGAAAACTCTATAAACCACTGCTCAACCGTCTGGGACTGACCTATCCGCAGTACTTGATGATGCTGGTGCTATGGGAGGAAGACGGTCTGACATCCACCGATATGGGTAAACGCCTTCAGCAAGATCTGGGCGCACTGAGCCCGGTCATCAAACGCCTGGAGAATCAGGGCCTGCTGGAAAGGCGTCGCAGTGCTGAAGATGAACGCCGGGTGCAGTTGTATTTAACCGACCAAGGCAAGGCCATGCGTGACCAGGCGCAGCAGTTACCGGGTGAAGTGCTCTGCGCCAGTGGCTTGCAGCTTGAACAACTGGCCAGTCTGAAACAGCAACTGGATAGTCTGCGCGCCAATCTCAGCCAAGCTTCAAGTGGATAAAATATTTATATTTCAACTGGATAAACCTGAATCTAATTTATTGATTAGTTTCATCGCTTTTTAATGTTATCGCGATAATTATTACTACGATAACTTATTTCTCGTAGACCAACAACCCCTGTTCAGTTATACGAGGAAATCATTATGCAAGTACTATACAAAGCCAGCGTTACTTCAACCGGTGGCCGTGATGGCCAAGCCAAATCCAGCGACGGCATTTTGGATCTGAAACTCACGACCCCAAAAGAATTAGGTGGTGCCGGTGGTAATGCCACTAACCCGGAACAGTTATTCGCAGCGGGTTACTCTGCCTGTTTTATTGGCGCCTTAAAGTTTGTTGCCGCTGGTAAAAAACAGGCACTACCAACCAATCTGATTATTCGTGCCGAAGTAGGCATCGGCCAGATTGAAGGCGGATTCGGTTTGGATATTGACTTGTTTATCCAGTTGCCAGGGTTGGAGCAAGCAGTGGCCGAGGCGTTAGTGGCTGCAGCGCATAAGGTTTGCCCTTATTCCAATGCCACTCGCGGTAACGTTGATGTACGCCTGCATGTGGAAGTCTAATCCTGACAGACAGGGTCGGTATTGACCCTGTCCCCCACGCAAGGCACTTTCAGACATAAAGCCCCAGGTACAACACAAACTTGGGCAGGTGTTACGCCAAAGAACTCACCGTCCCCCTCGATAGGTAATCCTGCAGTGTGTATTTCAAAGGCACTGTCCTGCCAGTAGTCCACGGCCGATGCACGAATATGAGAGCCACTGAATATTCGACTCAGGTAGTAAAGTTTTTTGGGTAAAGAAGTGTGACCTACCCAGACGCAATCCAGCATATTGTCGTCTAAATGCGCCTGCGGGGCTATCTGCATACCACCGCCAAAATAACGCCCATTGGCAAAGGCAGCGATAAATGCGGGTTCTCTTTTAATCTTGCTGCTGGTCAGATGAAGCTCCTGCTCGGGGTAAGTAAAAAGCTTAATCAGCGCAGCTTGCAAATAGCGCCAGCGACGAAATCGTCTTGGTTGGTCATTATAGAGACTGGCTACCACCGCACCATCAAATCCCACTCCAAGCACATTAGCAAAATAACGTTCATTGCACAGGCCAAGATCGACTTTTTTGCAGTATTCCCCCACCACCACAGCCACAGGGTCGTCCTGCCCAGCATACAAATTTCGGGCAAAATCATTCCCACTGCCACAGGGTATTAAGCCCAGTGGTATATCACTGTGCGCCAGAACATTCACCACCAGATTCAGGGTGCCGTCGCCGCCCAATACCACCCAGTCAGTATATTGCTCACGGCATTGTTGCAGATGGCGTAGGTTAGCTTGCTCATTGGCTGTGGTTTGCCAAATATCATAGGTATCGCCAAGTTGCTGCAAGGCGCTGAGCAAAGTCCGTAAATAGCGATTGGCATTACCATTGGCCAGCGGGTTAAGAATAATCAGAAAATGGCGCAAACTGGGTGGCATGTAGGTCTTAGCAAAAACAACATCGGCCACCAGTTTGCGCCATTAAGATAATCAGTCAAGACTTGGGTCAGAGCTTGTTGATTGACACGCCACCATCCACCAACATGGCACTGCCAGTGACAAAACTCGCCATGTCTGACGCCAGATATAATGCTGCCTGGGCGATTTCTTCGGGTCTGGCCATACGTTTAAGCGCATGCAATCCGGCGACAAAATCTAACGCCTCGGGCGTATCCGCAAACTCCCGACCAGCGGGGGTATCAGTGCCGCCAGGTAATAGTGCATTCACCCTGATATTGTGATTTCCCTGTTCACAGGCAAGTACCTGAGTAAGCCCAATCAGGCCCGCCTTACTGGCTGCATAGGCTGCCATTCCTGGCATGCCAGCAGTGTAGCCAACAAAAGTGGAAGTAAAAATCAAAGATCCACCACGCCGTTTACGTAACGCGGGAATTTGACAACGAGCGGCCAGAAAGGCACTGGTAAGGTTTACCGCAATCACCCGCTGCCAGTTTTCCAATGACATGACCTCCGTTGGCTGCATCTCTCCCAGCATTGCCGCATTGTTAAAGGCCCCATCCAATCCACCGAATTTTTCTTCAGCCAGTGCCACCAAAGCTTCGGCGACCTCATTCTCACTGATATCACCGGCCAGGTATTGCGCATTGCCTCCCGCCTGACGAATTTCGTCTTTCAATTCTTGTAACAGAGACTCCCGCCTGGCACCAAGCACCAAATTGGCACCCTGATGAGCAAATAACAGGGCAGCAGCCCGGCCGATACCGGAGCTGGCACCGGTAATGATAAACGTCTTGTTTTTCAATAATTGCATGACTAACGCCTTAGTAGATAAACATGGGAATCAGGCACAGATAATAGGTTGGCCACAAAACGGCTTCGATCCGCTTCTTGCGCATTGCTAATAAATTAAAAATGCAAAAAATCGCAAATACTTGCAACATATTGCACAACAATGCACCATGTGATGCATGTATTGCTGCTGAGGCTCTCTATGCCATCTCATCTTGACCTGAATAATCCTGATACCCGTCAGGCCCTGCTAACGGAAAAACTAGGACAGGGACCATTGGTGGCAAAGGCCCTGGCTGAGGAGTTTGGCGTCTCACCGGACACCATACGCCGGGATTTAATCGCCCTGGAATCCATAGGCTTACTGAAAAGAGTAAAAGGCGGCGCGTTACCGGTAAATCTTCCAGCGGTGCCAATGCACCAACGCATTACTCAACCTGAAAGCTGGTTACAAAGGCTCCCCGAAGTGATAGATGATCTGGTCCATAAAGCAGATACCCTGTTTCTGGACGGCGGTGTGTCGGTACTGCATTTTGCCAAAGCACTACCACGGGATTTTTGCGGATTGGCTATTACCCCATCACCATATGTGGCCATTGAGCTACAGAGCAAAGCTATCGACACTATGCTGATTGGCGGAAAACTGCATGGACTGGGAGGGATAGCATGTGGTGCCGATACGGTAGCGCAATTACAGACCTGCGCCGCTGATCTGTGCATATTGGGCACCTGCGGGCTGGATCCGCAATTTGGTCTGTCAGCCGATGATCTTGCCGAAGCCAGTGTCAAACGACAAATGGCGCTCAATGCCAGCAAAGTGATAGCTCTGTCGGGCGTCGAAAAACTGCACAGCCGGGCCAGGCACAAAGTACTAAGCTGCGAAGAGTTGGATGTGTTGCTAACCGACGCAACCCAGGAACAGTGCCAGACATTCTTATCCAAAGGCGTGGAGGTTGTTTATGTCTGAGCGGCACAGCCCCAAGCTCGCGGTGTCCGTTGTATTTTTATTTAATGGCGCATTATTTGGGGCCTGGGCATCCAGGATCCCTTCCCTTAAACAAGGTTTACATCTGTCCGCAAGCGAACTGGGCATGTTGTTGTTGCTATTGGCTCTGGGGGCTATTTTGGCCTTTCCTCTGGCTGGTTATCTGTCTGACCGCCTGGGCGCAGCAAGACTCAGTAAAGTGCTAGCCCTTATGGTTTGCCCGGCATTGGTAATGGTGGGCATGGCCAGCAATGTTCTTTACCTGGCAACTGCACTCTTTCTGTTTGGCGCCTTACATGGTGCGTTGGACATCGCCATGAATAGCTGGGCCAGTGAGGTAGAGAAATCACTGGGTCGTTCAACCATGTCATTCTTCCATGCCATGTTCAGTGTTGGGGCCGGTATAGGGGCTGGCTTGGGCTCACTTTCAGCCTGGCTGGTATTGCCCTACCTGGAGTTTTTTATTCTTATCGTTCTGATACTCCTGCCACTGCTGAGATTGTGTTGGATCCCATGGCAATTCCACAAAACAGATCCTCAAGCCAGTAAAGGTGGTTTTCAGCTCCCCAGAGGTAGTCTCCTGGTAATTGCTTTGGTCGCCTTGTGTTGTGCCATAGGAGAAGGCGCTATGGCGGATTGGAGTGCGGTTTTTTTGACTGATGTACTCAATAGCGATCATGGCCAGGCCGCCATGGGCTATGCATTATTTTCTGTCGCTATGGTTGCAACCCGGCTGATGGGAGACGGGTTGGTAAATAAAATTGGGGCAAGCCATACGGTCAGATTTTGTGGTGGTGCCGCGCTGCTCGGTAGTTTACTGCTGTTGACATCCCAGACTCTTTATCAGGCTTATGCCGGACTGCTATTGCTGGGGGTTGGCTATTCTATTGTAATGCCATTGGTATACGCCAATGCAGCGAACAATACACAAATGAAAGCCGGCGCCGGACTTGCCAGTGTCGCCACCTTTGGCTATGGCGGTATGTTACTCGGTCCGCCATTGATTGGCTTTATCGCTGAGTGGATTGGATTACGTCAGACCTTTGCACTGTTTGTTTTACTTGCCCTGGCGGTTGTGGCTGGTGCCTGGGCATTCAATCAGGAAAAAACGCTGGCATGTGCCAACCAAACCAATGGTTAACACTGACCAGACGTTTTTTGCTTTGCCAAAGTCAACTTTTTGTTTACCAGCGACGTTGGGCGGGATCGCGATTGTCTTTTTCAAACTCGGTCTGCGTTTCTATCTGCTGAGGTTCACAATGGGTTTTAATTGACGATTCCACTTTGGCATCTTCATCCAGGCGAATACTGGCTTCATATTGTTGCTCAAGATTGCCATTGCAAGGATTCACTTCCATTCCCATTTGCTGCATTTTTTCCCGTTCTGTCTGACTCACGCAGGCACTGAGTAAAATCAGACCAGTCAGGACAAACAATACTCTCATTTTAACAACTCCAGACTAAATAGCCGCCCATCATCGGCTATTTGTCGTATTACTTCAACGATTGACAGAAAACTGTTACAACATAACATTTCATAGCTACATAATCCCCCCTCAAATTAACGCCCCCCTAACAATAAAGATAACGGAGAAGCACATGCGTTATTCCATGCTCGCGGTTGCCATCAGCACCAGTTTATTCCTGACCGCCTGTTCAGAGCCACCGACAAACCATACGCAAAGCACATCACAAACCGCCGCTGCGCAGCAAATCAATCCGCTGCTGAGTGCCAGCCCCCTGCAATATCAGGCGCCTGACTTCAGCCAGATTAAAGATGCGCACTTTTTGCCCGCCTTTGAACAAGGAATGGCAGAGCACCTTCAGGATATTCAGGCGATTATTGATAGCCCAGAGCCCGCCAGTTTCGACAATACCATTGTGGCGATGGAAAAAGCCGGCCCCCTGTTAACCCGCGTCTCACGTATTTTCTTTAATCTGGTTGGCACCGACAGCAATGAAGCACGACGTGCTCTGCAAAGTGAGCTGGCCCCCAGATTGGCCGCCCACTCGGACAATATCAACTTAAATGCGGCACTGTTTGCCCGGGTGGAAAGTGTTTATCAACAGCGGGACGCATTGAAATTGGATGCAGAATCTGCGCGCTTGCTGGAAGTTTATTACCAACGCTTTATTAAAGCTGGCGCCAAGCTGACCGAACAACAGAAACTTGCCGTACGTGCCCTGAATGAAGAGCATTCCAAGCTGACTACCCAATTTAGCCAGAACCTGCTGAAACTCAGTAAGGCTATTGCGGTAGTGGTGGAAGACAAACAAGATCTGGACGGATTGTCAGACAGTCAACTCAAAGCCGCGGCGACAGCGGCCGAAGCAGCAGGTCACAGTGGTAAATATCTGCTGAGTATCACCAATACCACGCGCCAGCCTATTCTGGCATCACTAAACAACCGGGCATTGCGTCAGCAGGTGTGGGAAGCATCAGCGTATCGGGGCACTGACGGCGAACTGGACAATCGCCCGCTGGTAGCCAGACTCACCCAGATCCGCGCTCAAAAGGCAGCCTTGCTGGGCTACAACAACTGGGCCGAATATCAGCTTGAAAACACCATGGCTGAAACGCCAGCCAATGTCTTTAACATGCTCAATTCCATGGTACCAGCGGTAGTGGCCAATACCCAGGCAGAGCAAGCGGATATCCAGGCCATGATCCAACGTGAGGGCGGCAATTTCGAGGTGCAGCCCTGGGACTGGGCCTATTACGCTGAAAAAGTTCGCCAGGAAAAATACGACTTAGATGAAAACGAGGTACGTCAGTATTTTGAATTCAACCGGGTTTTGCATGACGGCTTGTTCTACACCATGAACCGTCTGTATGGCATTCGCTTTGAGCCCAGACCTGACTTACCGGTTTACCATCCAGATGTTCAGGCCTTTGAAGTTTTTGATCATGGCGGTAAAAGCCTGGCGATCTTCTATGCGGATTATTTTGCCCGAGAAGGTAAACGCGGTGGTGCCTGGATGAGTTCCTTTGTCGGGCAATCCAACCTGCTTGGACAGACGCCGGTTGTGGTCAACGTGATGAATATTCCCAAAGCACCTGAAGGTGAACCTACCTTGGTGAGTTTTGACCATGTCACCACCATGTTCCATGAACTTGGGCACGGTATTCACGGTATGTTCTCCAAAGTGAAGTATCCGTCACTGGCCGGTACGGCGGTATCCCGCGACTTTGTGGAATTCCCATCTACCTTTGAAGAAGACTGGGCCGCCCTGCCTGAAGTACTGGCCAACTATGCCCGTCATTACCAAACCGACCAGCCGATTCCTGCCGAGTTACTGGAGAAAGTAATGAAGGCCAAGAATTTTAACATGGGCTTTGACACCCTCGAATATATGGCTTCGGCCTTGCTGGATATGGAATGGCATTCGCTGGCAGCCGATGCACCACTTCAGGATGTGCAAGCGTTTGAGGCCAAGGCACTGGCAAAACATGGAGTAAACCTGCCTGCAGTGCCACCGCGTTATAAATCCACCTATTTCTCACATTCCATCGGAGGCGGTTATTCTGCTGGTTACTATGCCTATATGTGGAGTGAAATTCTGGCGGCCGATGCTTTCGCTTATCTGCGTGAACGCGGCGGCTTAACCCGCGAAAATGGCGAGTTGTATCGTAAACATATACTGGAAGTGGGCAATTCCCGCCCGCCAATGGAGTCTTATATCCAATTCCGCGGTCAGGAACCCACGACAGATGCACTGCTGATTCGTCGTGGCTTAAAAGCGCAGATTGACTGAGTCGATCTCTGCAGTTGTCGGCGAGTGCTCCGTGCTACGCCGACAAGCGACCACCATGGAAGGTGGAAGTGCAAATTACGCAGGAGCAGTTATTTGCCGACCACCATGGAAGGTGGAAGTGCAAATTACGCAGGAGCAGTCATTTTCCCATCCATCCCTGGATATCGCCGACGAATGCTCCTGCAACGTCGGCATACGACCACCACGGACGGTGGAAGTGCAAATTACGCAGGAGCAGTTATTTGCCCATCCATCTCTGGATATCGCCGACGAATGCTCCTGCAACGTCGGCATACCATCCATCCCTGGATATAAAAGCGTCTTTGGCGGTTTTATACTTTTAAATCGTTCTGTCTTAAGTCGCTTAGAAAAAGCTGTAAACCAGAGTCACCGATGTCTGGGTGTCCAGTTCTTCCACATCGTCCGCCACATCGGTGTTGTGGTTCAGTATCAGTGCAACCTTCATGGCCAGCGAGCCATTGATTTGTGCCGATAAAGAGGTTTCTGACTTGGACTTGGTGTTGTCACTACCCACTTCCGTACTGAACAACTGGCGGAAATTAGCGGTGTCGGAAATCTTCCACTTGTAATCCAACGCACCACGCACAATGGCACCATTGGCACTTTCACCGGTATCCCGCTCAGCAAAAGAATAACCCGGACCTATGCTGTAGCTAAACGCCGAAACATCGTTTTTCCACAGCTGATGGGCCCAACCACCAGCCACTGTGGCCTGATATTCAAAGCCACTGAAGCGGTCATCTTCGTAGGAACCAAAGGCGAAGACCCGGTGGTCAGGGTTTTCTAACTTGTAGTTACCCTGTGCAGAACCAAAGATTTTCTGTGCCGTGGTTTCAGACACTTTATCTTCGTCGATGGTTTTCTCGTCTTTCTTATAGAAACCTTCGACTATGTAATCGTTGCTCCAGGATTCCAGCTCCTGATGCGCATTCAAACGCCCTTTAAAACTGGTCGCTTTGGTATTACCCGTGGTTGAAATCAGTCCCAACTCCCCATCCAGACTAAAGGGCTTTTCCGCTTCTTCAGGTACGCTGACATCCGCAGCAAATAAATTATCCAATGCATCGGCCTGGGCGGCAGATGCGACAAACATAGCGGCAAATACAGTTAAAGCGGATTTTTTCATCATCAGGCGGGTCCTCATAAGCTCTCAGGCGGCAATTGTAACTAAATCACGGATTTTGTCTCAGCTTTTTTCGTATGTTTTTTAATCGAATGGTAAATTATTCCCGTATTTACCAGATACATACGAATTCAGGGTGCGCAACAAATGCCTCACCAAACACCATATGCTCTCATTAGCGCAATAAAAAGGGCGCTTGTGCGCCCTTATCATGTTACTGCGACTCAGGCTTTCGATGCCTGATAAATGCTTTCGATAGCCTTGTCCAAGGCAGAATCGAATTCTTCCTGAGACTGCTTAGCCGACAAGCCCTCAGTCAGGGCGCGGGAAAAGCTGGCGATCATGCCCTGATTATGACTCAGCTTAAGATTCGCATCATCACGGCTGTAGCCGCCAGACAGCGCCACAACACGAATTACATTGGGATGTTCAATGCACTCGCGGTAGAAATTGTCTTCGTTTGGCAGGGTCAGTTTCAGCATGACTTTCTGCTCGGCTTCCAGTTTATCCAGCTCGGCCAGCAACGCCTGCTTTAACAAGGCTTCGGCTTCGGCTTTATCCGGGCAGTGAATATCCACTTCAGGTTCAATAATGGGTGTCAGGCCGGCCGCCAGAATTTGCTTACCCACTTCAAACTGCTGAGCCACCACGGCACTGATACCCGCCGCATTGGCCTGCTTAATGACCGAACGCATTTTGGTGCCAAACACTCCCTGGGCCACGGCTTTACTCAGCAACGCATCCAAACCTGGCATTGGCTTCATCAATTGCACGCCGTCAGTCTCATCCAGCAAGCCTTTGTCCACTTTCAGGAAGGGCACAACTTGCTTTTCTTGCCAAAGGTAACGCGAAGAGGGTTTACCTTCGATTTCGCGGTCCAGAGTGTTTTCAAACAGGATGGCACCTAATACCCGGTTACCGGCAAAAGCACGGCTGGTAACAATACGGGTACGCATCTGGTGAACCATGTCAAACATCTGTTCATCCCCTGACCAGTCTGATTCGCTCAAACCGTAAAGTTTCAGGGCTTTCGGGGTACTGCCGCCACTTTGATCCAGTGCAGCGATAAAACCGTCCTGGTTAAGTACTTTGTTCAGCATTTCTGTCTTGGCTTCGGCTGCCATCGGCAACACTCCTTTTTGGTTTCGGCCCAAAGGCCTGGGTACTATTGATGTTCTATCTCAGTGAGGGCTGAAGCCCTTCTTATCATCTTTATTCGAATAAATTCGAACCTACAAAGCGCGTTTTTCCAGCATGGCCACGGCTGGTAATACCTTGCCTTCCAGGAATTCCAGGAAAGCACCACCGCCGGTAGAGATATAGGATATCTTATCGGCGATGGCGTATTTATCTACCGCCGCCAGGGTGTCGCCACCACCGGCAATAGAAAATGCCTGACTTTCAGCAATGGCCAGCGACAAGGCCTTGGTGCCACCACCAAATTGATCGAACTCGAATACGCCCACCGGACCATTCCAGACAATAGTGCCAGCCTGCTTAATCAGCTTAGCCAGAATCTCGGCGGTCTGTGGGCCAATATCAAAGATCATATCCGACTCACTGACGTCGTCCACCTGCTTATGGGTAGCCAGAGCGGATTCGGAAAATTCCTGGCCGACAATCACATCTACCGGCACCGGAATATCGCCACCACTGGCCTGTGCTTTAGCCAACAGTCGCTGTGCCTCAGGGATCAGATCAGCTTCATACAGAGATTTACCTACAGGCTTGCCGGTAGCAGCAATAAAGGTATTAGCAATACCACCGCCGACAATCAACTGGTCTACCTTATCTGATAAGGTCTCCAGTACAGTCAGTTTGGTGGATACCTTAGAGCCACCAACAATGGCCAACAGCGGCCGGGCTGGGTTGTCCAGTGCTTTACCCAAGGCATCAAGCTCAGCCGCCAGCAGCGGACCGGCACAGGCCACAGGGGCATATAAACCAACGCCATGGGTTGAAGCCTGCGCGCGATGGGCGGTACCAAAGGCATCCATGACATAGATATCACACAGGGCGGCATATTGACGGGACAACTGTTCATCGTCTTTGCCTTCGCCCTTATTGAAACGCACGTTTTCCAGCACCACCAGCTCACCCGCCTCAACTTGCAGACCGTCAAGGTAGTCTTTGGCCAGGCGTACCGGGCAGTCCAATGCGGATGCCAGGTACTCCACCACCGGTGCCAGGGAATACTCTTCTTCCACCAGGCCCTCCGTGGGACGACCAAGATGCGACATCACCATCACTCTGGCTCCGGCTTTCAGCGCCAGTTCTAATGTTGGCAGGGACGCTCTAATACGGGCATCTGAAGTCACCTTGCCGTCTTTCACCGGTACATTCAGATCCTGGCGAATCAACACGCGCTGACCAGCCAGATCCAGATCTGACATTTTCAAAACCTTCATGGCATTTCTCCACATTTTGCAATATTGCACGGCGGACTGCCTGTCCACCGCAGGATTCTTTGTGCCTAGCGACAGCCCCTGGCCATCGCTAATGCGGTATCTAACATACGATTCGCAAAGCCCCACTCGTTATCACACCACACCAGGGTTTTTACCAGACGTTTATGACTCACTCTGGTCTGAGTGCCATCCACTATGGCCGAGTGCGGATCATGGTTAAAATCCACCGACACCAGAGGTTCCTCGGTATAGCCCAGAATACCGGCCAACCGCCCTTCACGCGCCTGCATCAGGGCCTGGTTGACTAACTGGATATTCACATCGGTATCCAGAGTGACACTGAGATCCATGGCCGTGACATTGATAGTAGGCACTCGCACGGCAATGGCTTCAAACCGCCCTGCGAATTTTGGCAAAATACGCTCAATACCCCGTGCCAGTTTGGTGTCCACCGGAATAATCGACTGGCTGGCGGCTCTGGTGCGGCGCAGGTCGGCATGATAGGCATCGATAACCTGCTGATCGTGCATAGAGGCATGAATAGTGGTAATAGTCCCGCTGTCCACACCAAAGGCCTGATCCAACGCCTGGATCACCGGCACGATACAGTTGGTGGTACAGGAACCATTAGACACAATGCGATGCTCAGGGTTGAGCAAGTGGTCATTGATGCCGTAAATCACTGTGGCGTCTACATCGGTATCGCCGCTGCAGGGCTGCGAAAACAGTACCTTGCCAGCGCCTTGATCAAGATGAGCCTGACCGGATGCGCGCTCACCAAATACACCGGTGCATTCCAACACCAGATCAACGTCAAGTTCAGACCAGGGCAGCTCGCTAATGTCGGCCTTATTCAATAGTTGAATACTATCACCAGCCACACACAGCTTATCGCCCTCAAGAGAGACCGCGAAGGGAAAACGACCATGGGAGGTATCGTACTTGAGCAGATGCGCAATACCTTCAGGTTTGGCCAGCTCATTAATAGCCACAATCCGCACTTGGTCGTTGCGACCGGTTTCATATAAGGCCCGCAGTACATTGCGGCCTATGCGTCCGAAACCATTGATAGCAATACGTAACATTCAGGACGACTCAGTGTTGTTCACGCCGGCATCACACCGGCGAGACAGAGAAAACAAAGGGCTCGAGCGCAGAATGAGCACATTCGGCGCCATCAAAGCGCCCGTATTGTACGTTTTTGTTTATTCGCCAAGCAAGGACAAGGCGGTTGCCACCACATTTTCCGTTGTAAAGCCGAAGTATTTCAGCAGCGCACCACCCGGAGCCGACTCACCAAAGCTGGACATGCCCACCACTTTGCCGTTCAGGCCCACATATTTGTACCAGTAATCCACATGCGCGGCTTCTACGGCCACCCGGCGGGTGACGGCGGCAGGCAAGACGGCTTCTTTATAGGCCGCGTCCTGGCGCTCAAATACCGAGGTGCTGGGCAAAGACACCACGCGAACCTTATGACCCTGCTCGCTTAACTGCGCCGCAGCTTGCACGGTGATATCCACTTCGGAACCTGTGGCAATCAACAGCAAATCTGGCTGACCATCACAGTCTTTAAGGATATAACCACCACGGGCAACATTGGCAAGCTGTTCATCGCTACGCGCCTGAGCGTTAAGGTTCTGGCGGCTGAAGACCAGTGAGCTTGGCCCGTCACGGCGTTCCAGGGCTGCTTTCCAGGCCACCGCAGTTTCGGCGGCATCACAAGGACGCCAGGTATCCATATTCGGAGTCAGGCGCAGGTTAGCCACTTGCTCCACCGGCTGATGGGTGGGGCCGTCTTCGCCCTGACCAATGCTGTCATGGGTATACACGAAGATATTCGGCACTTTCATCAAAGCCGACATACGCACGGCATTACGGGCATATTCCATAAACATCAGGAAGGTGGCGCCGTAGGGTCTGAAACCGCCGTGCAGACCAATGCCGTTCATAATCGCACTCATACCAAACTCGCGCACACCGTAGTAGATGTAGTTGCCGCTGGCATCATCCGCCGTCAGGCCTTTGGAGCCGGACCATAGCGTCAGATTGGAACCGGCCAGATCGGCAGAGCCGCCAATCACTTCTGGTAACAATGCGGCAAAGGCTTCAATGGCGTTTTGCGAAGCCTTGCGGCTGGCAATATTCTCGGCCTTGTCCTGGCACTGGCGAATAAAGGCATTGGCCTTATCGCTGAAATCGGCAGGTAGTTCGCCAGCCAGACGGCGTTTCAGTTCAGCCGCCAGCTCCGGATAGGCACTGGCATAAGCGTCAAACTTGGCGTTCCAGTCCTGCTCCAATCTGGCACCTTTATCTTTGGCATCCCAACCGGCGTAAACCTCGGCCGGAATATCAAAAGGTGCATGGGGCCAATTAAGAAATTCACGGGCCGCGGCAATTTCATCGTCGCCCAAAGGCGCACCATGACAATCATGGCTGCCGGATTTATTCGGCGAACCAAAGCCAATAATGGTTTTAGTACAAATCAGCGTCGGTTTGTTGGTTTCTGCCCTGGCCGCTTCGATAGCGGCTTTTACCTGTTCAGGGTCATGCCCGTCGACGCTTTCAATCACATGCCAGCCATAGGCGCGGAAGCGCTCTGGTGTATTGTCGGTAAACCAGCCTTCCACGTGCCCGTCAATGGAAATACCGTTGTCGTCCCAAAATGCGATCAATTTGCCAAGACCCAGGGTGCCAGCCAGTGAACAGGTTTCGTGTGACACCCCTTCCATCAGGCAGCCATCGCCCAAGAAGCAGTAAGTAAAATGGTCAATAATGTCATGACCATCACGGTTAAATTGTGCCGCCAGGGCTTTCTCAGCGATAGCCATACCCACCGCATTGCTGATACCTTGCCCCAATGGTCCGGTGGTGGTTTCTACCCCTGGAGCATAGCCATATTCAGGGTGACCTGGGGTTTTGGAATGCAACTGGCGGAAGTTTTTCAACTCTTCCATTGGCAGGGCATAGCCGGTCAGATGCAACAGCGAATAAATCAGCATCGAGCCATGGCCGTTAGATAGCACAAAGCGGTCACGGTTGGTCCAATCGGGATTGGCCGGGTTGTGATTTAAAAAATCACACCACAGGACCTGGGCAATATCTGCCATGCCCATTGGGGCACCTGGGTGGCCAGACTTGGCTTTTTGCACCGCATCCATGGATAAGGCACGAATGGCATTGGCTAATTCGCGACGAGCGACTTGTGACGATTGGGGCATACTGACTCCTGCTAACAGGCCCTCTACGCGGCCTGGACTGTTCTTGGCAAAAACGGGCACCTATTCTTACCCAGCCCCGGCTCAACTGCAACGCCCTTGGCAGATTACGCAATGCCAAAGGTGAATATGTTATTGCCTCAATGTTATTACTAAGAAATGTCATGGCTGATATTCGAAAAGGTCGTAACACACCATGAAGACAATCAATGTCTGCTCACAAGGGGCTGTGAGTACCTTGCAGTAACGGCGCAATTTTCCCTGCAGATTCCTCCCCTGCGAACGAGGCCGTTGTATCTATTCCGGGAGTGCGGCTTGTGGCAAGCAAAACTGACACAGACATTTAGACGTCTAGAAGTAAAGACTGGTTTTTTTAAATCACTTGGGTAAAATGCGCGGTAATGTGGCCGTTAACCTATCGGTCAGTAATGAATTTGTGAATGAGGAAGAATTATGGCCAAGCATCTGTTTACCTCAGAGTCTGTATCCGAAGGTCATCCGGATAAAATTGCCGATCAGATTTCTGATGCGGTTCTGGATGCCATTCTGACCCAGGACCCGAAGGCCCGTGTCGCCTGTGAAACCTATGTTAAGACAGGTATGGTACTGGTCGGTGGCGAAATCACTACGTCAGCCTGGGTGGATATTGAAGAGCTGACCCGCAAAACGGTGCGGGAAATCGGCTATGTGCATTCAGATATGGGTTTTGATGCTGACTCCTGCGCCATTCTTAACGCTATCGGCAAGCAAAGCCCGGATATCAATCAGGGTGTAGACAGAACCCGCCCTGAAGAACAGGGTGCCGGCGATCAGGGCCTGATGTTTGGCTATGCCACCAATGAAACCGACGTATTAATGCCTGCGCCTATCACCTACTCGCATCTGCTGGTTAAACGCCAGGCCGAAGTGCGTAAAAACGGCACGCTGAACTGGCTGCGCCCCGATGCCAAGAGTCAGGTGACCTTTGTGTATGCCGATGGTAAGCCAGTGGGTATCGATGCGGTGGTGTTATCCACCCAGCATTGCGATTCCATCAGCACCAAAGACCTGCAGGAAGCGGTGATGGAAGAAATCATCAAACCCGTGCTGCCTGGTGAGTGGCTGACCAGTCAGACTAAATTCTTTATTAACCCCACAGGTCGCTTTGTGATTGGTGGCCCAATGGGGGATTGCGGACTGACCGGCCGTAAGATTATTGTTGATACATACGGCGGTATGGCCCGTCATGGCGGCGGCGCGTTTTCCGGTAAGGACCCATCCAAGGTGGATCGTTCTGCCGCCTACGCTGGCCGTTATGTGGCCAAGAACATTGTCGCAGCGGGATTGGCGGATAAATGTGAAATTCAGGTCTCTTACGCCATAGGTGTGGCAGAGCCCACTTCTATCAGTATTGATACCTTCGGCACTGGCAAGGTGGATGAAGATACTCTGATTGCACTGGTACGTGAGCATTTTGATCTGCGCCCTTACGGCCTGATTAAAATGCTGGATCTGGAACGACCTATCTATCAGGCCACCGCCGCTTACGGTCACTTTGGTCGCGAAGAGTTTCCCTGGGAAGCCACCGACAAGGCAGAGGCCCTGCGCAGCGCGCTATAAAACTCAGAACGCGTTCAAATCAAACGCCGGGATTCCCCGGCGTTTTATTATCCGCTCATCAGCCACTCAAGACCATCGGCCAGCTTAGTGACACCGCGTTTTTGCCAGGCACGGGCTGATGTACTTAATAAGCGATCTTCCCATTCAAACAGCCATTTACTGCACTGATAGCTTAAATACGGCCAGGGCTCAGATTCCCAACGTCGCAAAATATCCGATGCTTTGCCCCGGTGCGCCCAGGGCATTGTGCACAGTTCGCCGGCAGGTGCCAAAATAAGTTCGGCCAGGGTTTTAGCCAGTAACTTACTGGCCCCCACCCCTTCACCACCATAGCCACCGATTAGGCCCACACCACTGTCAGGATCATAAATTGCGTGGGGACGAAACTGGCGTGACAGCGCCAGTGAGCCCCCCCAGCCATGGGTAACTTGTACATCGGTCAACTGTGGAAAAAAGGCATGTAACAATCTGACCCGCAGATCAAATTCATCGCCTTGCGGCAAGGCATCCAATGCTCTTGGTGTAAAATCAAATTCGGTCCGCACTTTTGCGCCAAACCCGTACCCGCCGCGCGCGCCAAACACCAGGCGCCCGTCGGCCGTTCGCTGTCCATAGGTAATTAAACGCGAGGCGTCAGCAAAGGTCTGACTGCTGTCAAGACCGATACTGCGCCATTGATGCGGGTTCAGAGGCTGAGTAGCAATCAGCATGCTTTGCACGGCGAGGGTGGCGTGGTTATCCAATCCCAACAAACGCTGATATGCTTCCAAAGCAGACACTATCACCGGTGCACGCACTTGTCCCAAGGGGGTTGTCACCCGATTTTTGCTTACACGACAAACCGGGCTTTGTTCAAAGACCAACACGCCGCATGCCATTACCGCCTTAGCCAGTCCACGTACAAGCTTAAGAGGATGCACCCTTGCACAGTGGCGGAAAAACAGCCCACCTTGCACATTGGGCAGGTGCAATTGTCGTTGTGCTTCTTGTGCGCTGAGCCATGTTACATCTTGCTCGTCAAAGCCCACGGCCTGATAATGTGCCAGTTCCTGACGCAAACGATGGATTTGCTCTGGGTATCGACAAGCAAGTTGCAAGTTACCACCGTGCTGAAAATCACATTCAATTCCCATGTTCTTAAGTTCAACCACAGCCTCCGCAACAATGCCGGTGACTAACTTTCTGGCTCGGCTTTGACGTTCGCCATCAAGTTGCTGCAGATAGTGTACGTCACCACCGAACCCACCGATTAGCCAACCACCGTTGCGTCCCGACGCTCCTAATCCTGCTACACCGGCCTCCAGTATCACTACCTTAAGGCCAGGGTCCAATTGGCGCAGATACCAGGCCGTCCATAAGCCTGAATACCCGGCGCCGATAATGACCACATCCGCCTCTTGCTGCCCTTGCAAAGGTGCGCCAGGTTGAATAGCTTGGCCCAATGTGTCGTACCAAAGGCTGGCTTGTAATCCTTCTGTCCATCCGTTGTTGGCTTGAATGACCATTAATGCTTACTCAACAGATAACCACCAAAACCCAGCATCATTGCACCGCTCAGCTTAGTTAAAAGCGGTATCGCAGATTTTTGCGAAAGCCGCTCGGCCAAGCGTGCTGCCAGCAATGCATAAGTCACTTTGACGCCGCCAACCGCACATATGGTAATCCATACCAGGCTGGCCATGTCCATCAGGGTTAAACGGTCCAGGTCGACAAAAACCGGAAACAAACTGGCATAAAAGAATATGGCCTTAACATCGGCCAGGGTCAGCAATAACCCGCTGACAAAGCTGCTCCCTCCCCTTTGGCTTTCACCCTGCCACTGTCCGGGGCCCGAGCGTAGCAATTGCCAGCCCAGCCACAGCAAGTAGCCGCCCGCTAACCAGCGAACGACCTGAAACACGTCACCAAGCCAGTGTGACAGTGACGACATCCCCACAATGGCCAACCAGGCAAAAAGCAGGTCGCCACAAAGGATCCCCAAGGCTACCCATATACCCTGCCTGGGCCCTTGGCTGATACTGCGGGTGATGACTAAGGCCACACTGGCACTGGGTAGCGCAGCGAGGCCCGCCATAGATAAAAACAACATCAGCATTTGCAGCCAGGTCATAAGGCTTCCTTAGAATTCCCATGGGATTCTGGTAATTGTTGTGCGGCTGGGCAAAAATAGCCTCAGGCATTCCATCATCAAGAGAATACGGATGAAACTCAAGCATATTACTCTGGCCATCTGTGCCACCGCACTTCTGGCTTCCTGCGCAAAGTCGCCCACCGGCCGCAACCAATTGAAACTGTATTCGTCCAGTCAATTATCGGAAATGGGCGCACAGGCATTTGACGGGATGAAAAGCGAGCAGAAAGTCTCGGCTAAACCGGTGGAAAATCGTTTTGTGAAATGTGTGGCGGAGAACATTGTTCATCAGGTGCCTGATGGCGTATTTAATGGCCAGTGGGAAGTGGTGGTGTTTGAGGATGACCAGGTCAACGCTTTTGCCCTGCCCGGTGGCAAGATTGGTGTTTACACTGGCCTGCTAAAAGTCGCACAGAATCAGCACCAGCTTGCCGCCGTGCTGGGTCATGAAGTCGGTCATGTGATTGCCGAACATGGCAACGAGCGCATGTCCAACAGTGCCTTAATCGGCATGGGCATGGAGGCCACCAATCAGATCTTACAATCGCAGCAGGTTGCGCAAAGCAATATGATTATGGCCGGATTAGGGCTGGCCACCCAGGTTGGGATTCAATTGCCTTTCAGCCGCACGCATGAGTCAGAAGCCGACTTGATTGGGCTGCAATTAATGGCCAGGGCCGGTTTTGATCCAGCAGAATCGGTTAAGCTATGGGAAAACATGGAAAAAGCTAATGGTGGCCAGCGTCAACCGGAGTTTTTGTCCACTCACCCGGCGCCGCAAACCCGTATCCAGCTACTAAGCAAAAACCTGCCTGCTGCCAGTAAGGATTATCAGGCCAGCCCTAATCGCCCCGATTGTGGCAAAGCCTGACAAAGGTCGGTGTGAGCACCCTGTCACACCGACATACGACCACCAGGGGCGGTGGAAGCGCGAAATACGCTAGTCTTCCTTATGCAAATGAACATCCATTTGCGGGAAAGGAATGCTGATTCCTTCCTGATCGAAACGTAATTTAATCGCTTCGGTCAGGTCGAATTTTACTGCCCAGAAATCCGCAGATTTCACCCAGGGCCTGACCACGAAGTTCACACTACTGTCCGCCAGTTCAGATACCGCAACCTGCGGTGCCGGATCTTTCAGCACACGAGGTTCAGCATCCAGCATGTCGATAAGAATTTGCTTGGCCTTACGCAAATCGCTGTCGTAACTGATACCGAACACCATGTCCACCCGACGGGTCTCCTGGGCGGAAAAATTGGTGATATTGCCACCATAAATGGCGCCATTGGGTACAATCACTAACTTGTTATCCGGTGTATTGAATGTGCTGGTGAAAATCCCTATGGTTTTTACCGAGCCGGCGGTACCCCCTGCTTCCACATAATCTCCGGCTTTGAAGGGGCGGAATACTAACAGCATCACTCCGGCGGCAAAGTTCGCCAGAGAATCCTTCATGGACAAGCCAATCGCCAGGCCAGCGGCACCCAACAACGCCACCAATGACGTGGTATCAACGCCCAGTTGATCCAATGAAGCGACCACCACAAACAACATCAATACGGCATTAAGGATGGATTTAACAAACTCCACCAACATATTGTCGTACTTAGAGCGGGCCATCACTTTGCCAAACAGCCCTATCAGGACGCCAACCACAATGCGACCAATAATAAAAATCAGCAGTGCCAGGGCTATGTTAATACCCCATGGGATCACATAGGTGTCGACCATTTCGGCCACTTTATCCGGATGAAACATGGATACTCTCCATCAAAACGATTTGAACTTGTTATTGTTGCGCCGTACTGGCGACTTGCTGACATGATGCATGCATCACGTTCACGCTAGCATAGTGTATGCAAAAGCTGGCAGGCCAGCATTATTTCATATACCTTCACCCCGGATATTGTCAGCTTGGCCCTGTCTGCCCTTGGTTATATGGCCGGTCAGTGCTAACTTAGGCGTTCTTCAGTGCATTTTTTCAAGCTCGTTTTATCGGAGCCGGCCCGCTTGCAAATCTTCAGTTTTAACCGCCAACTTGTTTCTAACCTGATGCTTTATTGGTGTTTGTTCTTTTGTTTATACATTATCAGCCTGTCTGTCAGCGCTCAGGCCTTGCTTGAGGTCAAGATAGAAGGTGCTGACGACCAACAACAGCAGAATATCCTTGCCCACCTGGGGCCGGTGCCTGAAGCATCGGCGCAACTGAACAGTTATATCGCCAAGGCCCGGGACAAGACCCAAAAGGCACTGGTTGCACTTGGCTACAACAACGCCAACATCAACACTAAGGTACAACGGGAACTGACGCCGCTGCGGCTGCTGATCCAGATTGAGTCCGGCCCTGCCACGCATATCAGACAGATGAATATTGAGGTACCAGGCGATGCCAGTCAGGATAAGGACTTTCAGGCCTTCATCCAAAGTATGCAGACTCATAAAGGGCAAGTGCTTAATCACGGCCGCTATGAAGCCTGGAAGAGTGAACTGCAAAACTATGCTCGCAGTCATGGCTATCTGTCCGGCAAGTGGCAACAACATGAGTTGAAAGTTAATTCAGAAACGCAGCAAGCCGATGTGTATCTGGCCTACGATTCCGGTATCAGACACAAACTGGGTGAGGTTAATTTTCAGGGCTCTGATATGACCCCCGAGCTGCTGTCCCGTCTGTCACCGCTCACCAGCGGAGAGTATTATCAAAGCAGTCATTTAAGTGCGCTGGAATCAGCACTGCGCCGCTCTGGTTATTTCGCCGACGTATTGGTGACCCCTGACCTGAACGCCATTGAAGATTATCATGTACCAGTGAATGTGGCCCTGACCGATGCACCAGGTCACAGTTTTAAGGTGGGCCTTGGCTATGTCACCGACACAGGCCCCAGAGCACAGATAAACTGGCGCACCCCCAGAGTTAATCGTTATGGACATAGCCAGGAAACCACCCTGCGTTACTCCACCGTCAACCCTTATGCCAGCTTTTTGTACCAGATCCCTGGCGATGATCCACTGACCCACAGCTATCAACTCAAGCTGGGATTGGAACAAAATGACTTTGGCGATTTGAGCAGCACCCAAAAGCATGCCGCCGTGGTCAGCCAGTCAACCGCACACAAATGGATTTGGGCCGCACAACTGCGCTGGCTGGACGAAAAGTGGAGCCTGGACGGTCTGGATTTTCAGGCTGGTTATCTGCTACCCGGTCTGACCTTGTCGCGGACCCGGCGTCAGGGCCCAATCCGCGACCCGGAAGAAGGCTTCTTACAGAATTACCAGATTGAGGCGACAGATAAGCTGTTGGGCTCAGATGGCCGACTATTGCGGGTCAGCGCGTTCTGGAAATGGTTACATCGTTTTGGCAACCACAGACTGGTCCTCAAAGGACAAGCAGGTATCAATATCACGGGTATCGATACGGTGGAAGACCTGGCTCCCTCACTGCGTTTTTTCGCTGGCGGCGATCAGAGCATTCGCGGTTTTGATTACAACAGCTTAGGCCCCACCGCCGAAGTGCAAACCAGCGAAGGTCTGCAAACCAAGGTAGTGGGAGGAAAGATGTTGGCCGTAGGGTCGGCAGAATATCAATACTACCTGACCCCGGACTGGCGCATGGCGATTTTTACCGACGCCGGTAACGCCTTTAATCGCAATAACTTCAATCCGGTGCAATCGGTTGGCGCTGGCGTTCACTGGTTATCACCCGTGGGGGCGGTGCGACTTGAACTGGCTTATGGAGTCAGCGAGGATGATCCACCATGGCGTGTGCATATTAGCATGGGGGCGGAACTCTGATGGCCAGATACATATCATTGAAACCCCTGCTACGCGCTTTGCTGCTGGGTCTGGCGTTACTATTGACCTTGCTGTTGCTGGGTGGTTACTGGTTATTGGCAACCCAAAGCGGGACCGGCTGGTTGTTAACGCAGGCGCAAGCAAATGTGCCTGGACTGAAAGTTGGTCAGCATCAGGGCAGTCTGTTGTTCGGCTTAACCTTAAGCGATCTGCATTATCAACAGACTAACCTTGACGTTAATGCCAGGCAGCTGGAGCTGGATATATCCGCCCGGGCATTGTTATTACCCCATCTGGTGGTGCAAAAACTCAAGGTCAACGAGCTGCGGATAGATATCAGTACTTCGCACGACACTGCCCCTCCCCAAGGTACTGACGCACCAACCGATATACAACTGCCCATTCCCGACTGGTTGCCTACAGCGCGGATCCAACAACTGGAAATTAACCACAGTCAGTTGAATCTGCCCACATTGGAATTGGCCTGGCAGCATCTGAGCCTCAATGCCCAGCTCAAAAATAAGCTGTTTACCTTAAACAATCTGTTGTTGCAGCAAACTGAATTGACCTTGCTGCCCAGCATCGATGCGCCTGAACCCCCTTCGTCCCCCTGGCCACTGGCTAACCTGACTGATCTACCCGCGCCGCTGGATATGCGTATCAAGGATGTGCAAGTTGAAGATTTTCACCTAATTCATTCCACCAGCCCTATACATATCCAGCATGCCATGCTGCAGTTGCAGTGGATTGACAAGAAGCTTGGGGTAGACAGATTACAGCTTGCGACTGAGGATTTTGGTCAGCTGGATCTGCAAGGTTCAGCCACACTGAAAAGCCCTTATCAAATAGCTATTAACGCCAGCTTGATACCAGGTAAGGCATGGTGGCCAGAAGCATTAGGCAATCAGCCGGTGCAACTGGGGCTGGCTGGCGCCATAAATGCCCTTAATGTACAAATAAGTGAACCCACCACCCTTAAACTACTTGCCAAGGCGCAAACCGACTTAACCCATCCTGATTTACCTTTTTCTGCTGATGTGGCCCTGGATACCGCCCCGCTTAACACCTTGGTTAAGCTGCCTGCTGAAGCCGATTTCAGGCCTGGCGCCATGACATTATCTGCCAATGGAGATATGCATAGCCAAAACGCCAGGGTGAATTTTGCTTTCAGTGGCTTCGGCTTTGGTCAGACCCAACCCGCGAACCTGGCCCTTAACGCCGTGCACAGTCCTGGTCATGTTCAACAGTTGCAGCTTCAGTTTGAAGACAGTGCCAGTCAGTCTGCGCTGCAGCTGAGCGGCAGCCTGGCGTATGGCGAGCTGCTGCAATGGCAACTACAAAGTCAGATACAAAAGTTGGTGCTAAACAGCCCGGTTATTCCTGTGCAAGGGGATATCCACGGGCAATTGGATCACCAGGGCAGTTGGTCGGAACAAAAGTGGCATGTACGCCTGGATGATACTCAGTTAAATGGCAGTTTAAATAATCTGCCGCTGCGACTAAGCGCGGTGGCTGATATTAACCAGGATGAACTGCTCAGGGTCAGTAATATTGATTTGCGCTTACAGGCCTTTAACAGCACGGTAAAGATCACTGGCCAGGCGGATCAGCAATGGCAGTTGCAGGGCACGGCGTTCAGTGATGACTTAAGCGCTGTGCTAAATGAAGGAAGCGGTAAAGCAGAAGCAAATTTTCGGGTAAGCGGAGCCCTGGCCGACCCGCTAATTGAACTGAATGGACTGGTTAAGCAACTCAACTTGCAACAAATGGATTGGCAGGATCTTAGCATTGCTGCCCGCTACCACCCAATGCAACAACATAGCGGTGAACTTACCCTGAGTTTTCCCCACTTGGTGGTGGATAACAGCCAGCATTTTCATGGCAGCCTGAACCTGAGCGGTAATGCGCCACAGCATCAGTTGCAACTGGTGATAGACGGCGACCTAAATGCTGCGATTGAATTACAGGGCAGCGCCGATCTGGCCAAAGCAAGCTGGCAGGGACAACTGAACAAGGCTGAAAGTAAAATGTATGGTGAGCACTGGCAGCTTGCCGCTCCTTTGGCAATAGCGGTCACAGATGGTCAGTTTTCACTTGCCGCCCATTGTTGGCAGGGCTTGTTTTCACAACTTTGCCTGAAGGACCCCCTGACGCAACCCGGTCAGCAAGCTATTGTGCTGAGTGCCAGTGTAGACTACGGCGCCTGGAGCGCAGGCCAGTTAAATGGCCAGCAAATTTCAGGCGCCATTAATCTGGATGCCAATATTGTGCTGCCCGAGCAGGGACAACCGCAATTGGATGTTAGGCTGCATAGCAGTCCAGGTTACATCCGCCAACAGGTTCAGGAGCAAAGCTTATCTTTATTGGAATGGCAGGGCGGTCAGTTTGTTTTGCAATCCCAGTCAGATGGCAAGCTGCAATTAAATGGTGAGCTGACCGGCGAAGACGGACAAGCGTTGCTGAAGCTTACCAGTCAATTAGGCAGCAAGGCCGATGCAGACATTGACGCCCGTTTGCAACTGACACCACTTTCGCTGGCCAGTCTGATGGCGCTGACACCGCAACTAAGCAAACTGGATGGCCAGTTGTCAGCGGATATCAGCATCAAAGGAAAACTGGACAATCCGGCCGTCAGTGGCGAGGTTCAGCTCAGGCAAGCCTCCCTGATTGTAGCCAGAACGCAGACCGCATTGGATAACCTGGAACTCAGCGCCCGTTTTCGCGATACCAGTGTCGATTTTGATGGTTTGTTTCATATGGGCAGCGGCAAAGGGCAGATTCAGGGCTCGGGTAATTGGGATACCAGCCAGACAGACTGGCAAAAAGCCTTGTCATTACAAGCGACACTGGCGGGGCAAGGGTTACAAGTGCATGCCTTACCCGAACTACAAGCCAGCGTCAGCCCCAATCTGAATATTCGATTTGAGCAGGGACTGCTGCTGCAAGGCCGCGTCAATATAGATAAGGGTCAGTTGCAGTTACAGGAGCTGCCTGCCTCCGCAGTGGATGTCTCTGAGGATATGGTGCTGGTTAATCAGCAGGAAAAACAGAAAAAGGCTCTGCTTCCGGTTAATCTGCAGCTCGATATAGAACTGGTGGATCCCTTTGCCGTCAGCGGCTTTGGCTTCAATGGTAAAATTGACGGCACTTTAAGTGCCAGACAAAAAAGTCCCGAACCCTTAGAAGTATTTGGTGCCCTGACCTTTACCGAGGGCTTATACAAAGCCTATGGCCAGAATCTTGAAGTGAAGTCAGGCCGGTTACAGTTTCTTGGCCAGGCTGATAACCCTGTGGTTCAACTGCAGGCGATCCGCCCACTGAAAGGCACCGGGGTGGAAGCCGGTATTCAGGTCAGCGGTCCGGTCAGCGGGCTGCAGGTTGAGCTGTTTTCTAATCCTGGCATGGAACAAAGCGCCATTCTGTCGTACATATTACGCGGCAAGCCGCCTGGTGCGGGCGGAGAATCAGACGGCCGTTCCATGGCTATTCTGATGGCGGCCAATCAGGGTATCGGCATTACCGGCGCCAGCGGCTTAACCGATGCACTGAACAATATTCCACTGGTCAGTGATATTACTCTGGACACAGAAACGGATGCCGTCAGCGGTGACAGTTTGGCCACCGTCAGCGGCTATATCGGCGAGCGCATCTATCTGAAGTATGGGGTGGGCATTCTGGAGCCGGTCACGCAGATCACCGTGCGTTTTTACCTGCTCAATCAGCTATGGCTTGAAGCTGTCAGCAGCCTGGAGCGCTCCATGGATCTCTACTACAGTTTTGATCTCGATTAGCACAAGCAGTAACAGCTGCTTCTGCGCAATCTGCCGGTTTATGAGGCGAAGGAGTGTGTATTTGCCCTGGTTCAGGTTAACGAATGCAGACCAAAAATATTCCCTTCGGTATCCAGAACCAGACTGATAAAACCATATTCTCCAATTGACATCTTCGGCCGTTGTACTTTCCCGCCCGCACCTTCTACCCGTGCCTCTTCTACCGCACAGTCCTGACAACTGAAATACACCAGGGTACTGTTACCACCTGATGCAACGCCAGACATACTGACCAACGCGCCACCCGCGCCGTAATGCTGCATATCGTTGGGAAATGCCCACATATCGAAGTCCGGCCCGCCCAGCTTCTCCAATGTTACCGCCAACACATTCTCATAGAAGTCTTTGGCGCGTTGTATATCTTGTACGTAAATTTCAAACCAGCCCACTGCGTTGTTCATAGAATTTCCTTCGGTCCTGCTCTAGAAGGCTATAAGTATGCCTGCCGGTGTGGATTTCGCCAGTCTTACAATTGTGAGTGCACCATGCCAGGCTATGCCTTAGACTTCCGTACCTGCACAACGCTAGCGGGTATTACTTATGCAAATTCCAAGAATCTTTTTTCCCGGCATTCTGGCCGTCGACCAACAACTTCAGCTTGAACAGGATGCAGCCAACCATATAGGCAATGTGTTGAGGTTAAGAGAAGGTCATCCCCTGGTGCTGTTTAATGGCGATGGCAACGAATATCCAGCCACTTTGCATAAAGTAGAGCGTCGTGCGGTTTGGGTACAAATTGACGCTAAACTGCAGATTAACTGCGAGTCTCCCTTTGCCATTCACCTTGGCCAGGGTATTTCCAAAGGAGATCGTATGGACTTTGTGCTGCAAAAGTCTGTTGAACTGGGAGTCACGGAGATCACTCCACTTATCACTGAACGTTGTGTCGTGCGCCTAGATGAACAGCGCTGGCAGAAAAAACATCAGCAGTGGCAGAAAATCATTCAAAGTGCCTGTGAGCAATGCGGACGCAATGTTTTACCGGTTTTACACCCCGTTATGCCGTTGGCCCCTTGGCTACAACAATCCACCAATCAATTACGCCTGACCCTGGATCCACGAGCAGATAAACGCATGGCCGATCTGTCAAAGCCGGATAATGGCGTACGACTGTTAATTGGACCGGAAGGCGGATTAAGCGAGCAGGAGGTTTACCTGACCGAGCAAGGTGGATTCCAATCAGTGTTGCTGGGACCCAGAGTGCTTCGCACCGAGACGGCCGCGCTCACCGCCATTGCCAATCTGCAAGGGCGCTTTGGCGATTTATAAGTAGTTTGTCAATCAGCGGGCCGAGCAACAGAGTCAGAACCATTTGGTGTCTGAAGGCTGTCGCATTAGGCAATAAAACAGTTGTTTGTTTTGCATACAGCGTGCATTCTGGTGTCCGGATAGATGTTGTATATGCGAATGCAAGCTATGCCAAGCTCAGTCAAAGCACAGACGCCGTTTAAAAACCTGGAGATCAGCGCTATCAGCCAAAAGGCGGTGGAAACTGGCCGAAATAATGCCCTCAATCTATGGGTAATGGGTGCCCCTATTGACCAAGTGCTGTGTGCGCTGGTCAGCGCCATTGAATCTGCCTGCGACGATCTGCATTGTTCGATTATGCTGATGAATGCAGATGGCAAAAGCATGTGTGCATTGGTCGGCCCCAGTTTGCCGGAATTTTTTTTGAACGCTATCGACGGCCTGGATATTGGCCCATCGGTGGGCTCTTGTGGGGCCAGCGCCTATTCTGGCAAACCTGTGGTGGCTGCCGATATACACACTCATCCTTATTGGGAACCTTTTCGTGAACTGTGCCAACAAGCAAACTTACGTGCCTGTTGGTCTTATCCCATCCTGGCCACAGACGGTAAAGTATTGGGCACCTTTGGCATGTATTATTCAACTGTCCGTGAACCCAGCGAGCAGGATCTTGAGCTCATTCGAACCGAAGCCAGCATCGCCGCACTGATCATTGAAAAAATGCAGGCGTCAGAGCAGCTAAGTCAGGCTAAAACTGCGCTTGAGAAGCAGGTTCAACAGCGTAACCGTGAGTTAGACAAGTCAAACAAGCAGTTGCGCCAGGCGTTGGAACAGCGCTACGAAGTTCAGCAACATTTACTGGAGATTGAAAACCTGGCGTCGATGGGCAGTATGATGTCCAGCCTGACCCACGAGGTAAACACCCCCATTGGTGTGGCTGTCACGGCCGCCAGCCACTTGCAGACACAATTGCAAAAGTCCCGGCTTTTGTTTGAGCAAAACCAGCTTACCCGTTCCGCTCTGAAAGCTTTTTATGATGAATCCGCTGAGGCAATGCTGATAATTGAGCGAAATCTGCAACGCAGTGCGGAGCTGGTCAGTACCTTTAAGCAGTTATCTTTGGATCAGCATAATCAGCAACCGCGCACATTCAATCTCAGTAGCTATGTGTGCGAGATACTCCTGTCACTCAAACCAAAACTGAAGAACTACAAGTTGCAGTTTTGCCTTGAACTGGATCCGGATCTGGAAATACTCAGCCACCCCGGCGCACTTAGTCAGATTCTGATTAATCTGATCATGAATTCAGCGATGCATGCATTTGAACCCGGTCAGGCAGGCCACATCAGTGTCGCCGTACAAATCCAGGACAATCACCTTGAGTTGCGTTATCAGGACGACGGTAAGGGCATGACCAGTGAAACCCTCAGCCATATATTCGAGCCCTTTTTCACCTCGGCCAAGCAGCGAGGTGGTAGCGGTTTGGGCCTGCATATCTGCAAGGACCTGGTGGAGAAAATTCTGCATGGCAGCATCCGTTGCCAATCCGCTCCGGGTCAAGGATGCCAATTTGTTGTTCGCTTTCCGCTTATCTGATAGTTCGTTGACTAAGCGTTCTCAAGTTGCCTGGTTGCAAGTTGAAGGGCATCGGGCACTGAATCAGCTAACTCCATAAAGCCTAAGCCCGCGTACTTTTTTACCAGTAATTGGCGGTGCATAGCACTGGTGTGGCAAAACCATCGTCCTGCACAACCATGTTTAATTTCCCAAACTGCCATTTGCTGAATAATGCCTGCCACTTCTGGACAACAAAGCTCCCAGTCCTGCATATCCATAACTCTCATCCATCTTTGCCTGGCCAACTGTTTGACCTGCCAGGTGAACGATGCACAAAACTGCTCTGCCTGTTCGGCATTCCATGCCCCCATTACCCGACAAATCAGTACGTTTTCTTTCACTTCAATCTGGTGATGGCCATGAGGCCGGAATAATGGGGACATGTTGTATCTCCTGAGTTAGCGGGTCACAAAACCGCCATTGACAAATAAGGTCTGGCCGGTAACCCAGGCCGCCTGAGGAGAAGCAAGGAAACGGATAACCGGCACGATATCTTCAACCTTGCCCAGTCTTCCCTGAACACTGGCAGCTTTCAGATAGGCAGTACTCTGCTCGTCCTCTTCGCCATGAAAAAACGCCGTGTCAATTGGCCCGGGTGCCACAGTGTTAACGGTAATACCCCGATGTCCAATTTCCTTGGCCAAAGCCCGGGAGAAATCTTCCAGTGGCGCTTTTGAACCGGCATACAAACCATAGTGCCCTGTAAAAGCCGCCAGTAATGACGTGCCCATATTGATCACCCGTCCCTGATCCTGTAGATAGCGAGCGGCCTGTTGCATCACCAGAAATACGGCTTTGCTGTTGGTATTAAATGCCTTATCAAAATCAGCTTCTGTGTAATCTACAAATGGCTTCTTTATAACTGTTCCGGCGTTATTCACCACAATATCCAGGCGACCAAACTCCTGATGGATGGCGCTGAATAACCCATTCACCTGGGCACTATCGGTTAAATCTGCCTGATAAGTCAGTGCCCGACGCCCTAGATTCTGAACCTTCTCGGCCGTTTCCAAAGCCTGAATCTTTGAACTGTCACTGTGATAGTGCACCAGAATATCTACCCCATCTTCCGCCAGACCAAGGGCAAAAGCCCGTCCCATATTCCTGGCTGCGCCGGTTATTAGGGCAACTTTAGGTTGATTGCCCTTAAGAGACTGTTGCATAAATGCTCTCCGTTTGTTGAGTTAAGATGCTGTCTTTTCGACCATTGCAGAATAGCCTCTTGCGAATATCTCCAGTAGAGTGGTATTTTGCATTTTAAAAGTGTGATATTCGCAATTAACTGGAAGCGTAATATTGGATAGTCATGAGCAGCTGTTTCTACGTGTCATAGAGGCTGGCAGTCTCAAGGCCGCAGCAGAACAATTGGGATTGGATCCGTCCAATGTAAGTCGGCGCATCGCTACGCTGGAACAACGTTTACAGGTTAAACTCATCCAGCGCTCTACACGTCGCTCCACTGCCACCGAAGCAGGACAACTTTATTATCAGGGACTGAGACAACTGCTTGACGAGCAATTAGCACTGGAGCATAAACTTCGAGACAGCATGGAGATTCCGACCGGATTACTGAAAGTAGCCGCACCCCACGATTTTGGCAGCCAGTTTATTGCCCCAGTATTGCAGGACATGGTGCTTAACGCGCCGGATCTTAATGTCGAATTGATATTGGGCAGTCAATTTGAAGATTTACGCAGCCAGGGTATTGATGTGGCGATCCGTATTGGTCAGTTACAGGACTCCAGCCTGATTGGTCGCCATTTGGGTGACGTACCAAGGGTGATTGTGGCGTCTCCAGAGTACCTAGCCAAGCGAGGTTCACCGCAAAAGCCTGAAGACCTGGCACAGCACGACTTTATCTTTTATACCCGGGCACAGGCTGCCAAGCCACTGCCATTTGGCCTCGGCAAAGACAGCAGGCAACTCACTGTACGGGGTAGATACATTGTGAACAGCGTCACTGCCATACGAGAGCTTGCCCTTGCCGGTCAGGGTATGCACCTTGGCCCACTTTGGGCGTTCAAGGACGCCATTAAACAAGGCGCATTGTTAAGGGTGTTGCCTCAATATCCGCAGGCCAGCTACCCACTGCATGCCCTGTATCAGTCGAGGCAATTTGTGCCAGCCAAAATACGCCTTTTTGTTCAGAGCCTGGCAGAAAAGTTCCCTTCCAGAACGTTTTAAATCAGCCCCGCCTCAATGGCCTTGAGCACAGCCCGGGTCCGGTCCCTGACCCCCAACTTAGCTAACAGGCTGGACACCTGGTTTTTTATCGTCCCTTCGGATTTAAACAAAGCTTCGGCAATCTCTTTGTTGCTGCAGCCTGCTGCCATCAGCCGCAGTATTTTGCGTTCCGCATCGGTCAGCGGCTCTGGCGCCTCATAACTTTCAAACTGCTGCTGCATACCTTGCAATCCCTGCAGGATCTTTTCAGTCACCGCAGGCTGAATCAGGGTTTTGCCCTGGTATACAGTTTCGATGGCCGCCACCAATGTTTCCAGTGACACATCTTTAAGCAAATATCCTCTGGCACCTGCCTGCACGGCTTCCAGTACTAACTTATGATCGTCAAAGGTGGTCAGCATAATCACAGGCTGAGTCAGACCAGACTTTTGCATGGCCCGCAGGGCTTCCACCCCAGACATTCTGGGCATGCGAATATCCATCAGAATCACATCAGGCTTCAGGTCAATAACGGCCTGACACACCTCATCGCCATCAGTGGCCTCCCCCACCACCTGCAAGTTATCCGACAATGACAGCAAGCTCTTAATGCCTTCTCTGACCAGGGTCTGGTCGTCTACCAATAATACCTTCATGCTGCCACCGGAATACTGGCACGGGTAAACATGCCTTGCGGGTTAAACCTGAATTCCACTTTTCCTCCCACCGCTTCGATTCGCTCCCGAATACCTTTGAGGCCGTTGCCTGGCACCAATAGCCCCTTGCCACCGCCATTGTCCTGCACCTCCAGCATGACCTGCTGTTCGGTCTGATACAAACAGATATGCATCTGATTGGCCAGCGAATGGCGCAAGCTATTGGTCAGGCTTTCCTGTACACACATCAGCAGAGCATGGGCCTGCTCGATATCTTCCGGTTCCACCTGGCAGTCCAGTTGCACCTTCAGCCTTGGGACTTCCCTGGTCAGCACTTCCAGGGCACTGCGCAACTGAATTGCGGATTTTTCACGTATCTCTGAAACAGCCTCGCGCACATCGCTGAGCAGCAAGCCGGCGATAGCATGGCATTTATCCACCGCCAATTTGACCTCACCGTCTGCCTTACGTGATGCCACCTGTAAATTAATAGATAAAGCAGTCAGATGATGACCAAGCAAGTCATGGATATTGCGGGCAATACGGGTACGTTCGGCCTGTTTGTTGGCTTCGCTCAGTAAAGCCTGTGCGGCCATTAATTCGCGGTTTAGCTGATTGGCCGCTTCCTTGGCACTCTTTTCTTTAAGCGACACATTAACCATCACCAAAGCAAACACATTAAAGGTCCAGAACAGCATCGCACTGAGTGCTGACATATCGTCCTGCCAATAAAATTCCCCAACAAAGTAGGGCACGGCGGACCACAGTGGCGAGAGCAATAACGCCAGCCGGAACGGCATAAAGTAGGGTAACAATGCCGACCACATCACCATAAGGATGGCATTGTAAAAATAGGGGCTGGTGAAGTAGATGCCAACTACCAATAAAAACAGGATAAACAATAAGGCAAACCTGACCTGCCTGTCTCTGGAATAGCATTGCTCCCGGGTCGCGAGGGCAAAAAACACCACAAAGCCCAGATATAAACCCGCCAATAAACCCACACGCCAGTGCAGCACCCCCAAGCGTTGCTGCATAAAATACAGCGATGAGCCCGCTACCATCGCCCAACTTATCAAACCACTGATGGTTTCCACACTCAGTCTGTATGAGCCGAGTTTAATCATATTTATCTCTCCAATTGCAGGCTCAACATACCCTTACAAACCTGAGCGGCCAATAGGCCATAAGTCATTTTTAATTCCGTGACCTTCGGCACTGATACCCAATTTCACGCAAGGATAGACTAGCCGCATTAATCGGAGGAAGGCCTATGAACCTGCTTTATTCTATTGTATTGATGTGTCATATCATGGTTGGCAGTGCAGCACTGCTGTTATTCTGGATACCTGCGATCAACCGAAAAGGTAGCCTGGACCATATAAAGTTTGGTCGCTATTACGCCAATACCATGTATATGGTGGCAGGTAGCGGCATGCTCATCTGTGTTCTGGTACTGATTGCCCCTCTGGCAATACATGGCCATGATCTGGAGAGGCTCAGCCCAGAGCAGGCACGCCTGAATATACGTTTGTTTGCCTTGTTTCTGTTGTATCTGAGCTGGCTAACACTGGCCAGTGTTCGTCATGGTATGCTGGTACTTCGCGTCAAGCAGAACCGTATTTTACTGCGTAGCGTCTCACATCTGGCCTTGCTCAGCCTGCTGACGATTGGCGGTGTCAGTTTGTTTGGCCTGGGTCTGTGGTTCAACAAAGTTTTACATATTATTTTTGGTATTTTAGGCACCATCATCGGCAGCCAGATGCTAATTTATTGCTGGCGTCGCCGCATTGGTCCACGCCAATGGTGGATAGAACACCTTGGTGCCATGATTGGCTCGGGAATCGGCGCATACACTGCTTTTTTAACCTTTGGTGCCAGACAAGTGCTGGCCGCTGCCGGTTATTGGCAGCTATTTTTCTGGGCCGCTCCCGGCATTATCGGTGCCGTGGTGATAGCCCATCTGTCACGCAAGTACCAACTAGAATTTCAAGGGAAATGAACATGAAAAAAATTATCGCGCTGGCACTACTGATAAGCAGTGCATCTGTTCAGGCCAATCTTAAACAAGCCGTAGAAGCCTTCGAGCAAGGGGACGATGAGCGTGCCCAGAGCCTGTTCGAAGCATCTTCCGAACAGGTTGAAGCCAAGATCTACCTCGGTCGCTTATGGCTCGCTCAGGATGCTGATGAAGCTGAACAGTGGATTGAGCAGGCCGTTACCCAGGCGCCGCAAAATAGCGAAGCCCATTACACCCGCGGCATCATTATGGGTCAGCAGGCCGGTAACAGTGTGTTTTCAGCACTGAGCTACGCTGAAAAGTCTTTGTATAGCTTTAATCGCGCGGTAGAGCTGGCGCCAGACAACACGGAGTACCGGCAAGGCTTGATGAATTTTTATCTGCAAGCACCGGGTATAGCTGGCGGAGATATGGATTTGGCTCTGGCCCAGGTCAAAGAAATAGAAAATCTGGATCAAAGAGCCGGTATGGCTGCCCGTCTTAGCTATCTTAACGCCGAAGAAGACCAGCAAGGCTACCAGCAATTGCTTAGTAGTGCCAAACAAGCCCTTCCAGGCATACCGGATTTCTATGTTCAGGCCGGCATGGATCTGGTCAGAGAAGAAAAGTATCCGCAGGCCATTGCCGAGTTCACGCTAGCCATCAACCAACCGGCAGCCGATGAGGAGAGCCTGACCGGCCGTTATATCGCCATGTATCAATTAGGCCGGGCCAGCGTGATGGGTAAAACCCAGGTTGAACAGGGGGTAGCCGCATTACAGACCTATTTAAAACAGGCGCCTTTAACAAGAAAGTTACCCAGTCATGCATGGGCTTCGTTTCGACTCGCCAACCTGTATGAACTGCAAGGCAATAAGGCTGAGGCCAAACAGCTGTACCAGAGCATACAATCAAGCAGGGACAAAAAACTGGCTAAAGACGTAAAGAAAAAGCTGAAGACCCTGTGATACCGGCAATAAATCTCAGGTCCTATTGAATTTACCGGGCAGAATGCCTATTTAAGTCACTCTGCCCGCCAACCAAGGAATTTCTGTGCGCCTTAAACTCGGTATCGTGATGGATCCCATCCATTCTATCAACATCAAGAAAGACACCAGCTTTGCCATGCTTTTGGAAGCTCAGCAACGCGGCTATGAAATTCACTACATGGAAATGGCCGATTTGTATCTTGATCATGGGATAGCGAAAGCCAGTATGCGCTCCCTTAAAGTACAAGAAAATCAGACCGGTTGGTATGAACTGGGAGATGTCCAACATCAGCAACTGGCAGAACTGGATGTGCTGCTGATGCGCAAAGATCCGCCTTTTGACAGTGAATTCCTGTATGCCACCCAATTGTTTGAGTTAGCTGAGCAACAAGGGCTGCTGGTGGTGAATAATCCGCAAAGCCTGCGCGATTGCAATGAAAAGTTGTTTGCCGCCTGGTTTGCTGAACATTGCCCTGCCACACTAGTCACCCGTCAGGCCGGTTTGATTCGTCAATTCCACCAACAGCATAAAGACATTATCTGTAAACCCCTGGATGGTATGGGCGGTGCATCGATTTTCCGTATCAAGGAAGACGGCAATAACCTGGGGGTAGTGATTGAAACACTGACCAATCACGGCAAACGTTTGTGTATGGTACAAGAGTATTTACCGGCCATCAGCGAAGGTGACAAACGCGTGCTGGTAGTAAACGGTCAGGTGGTGCCTTATTGTTTGGCGCGTTTGCCAAGCCAGGGCGAAACCCGCGGTAATCTGGCGGCAGGCGGTACAGGGCGTCCTCAACCCATATCAGACACAGATCGTCGTATTGCCGAAGCCATTGCCCCCACTTTGGTGGAGAAAGGGCTATTCTTTGTGGGGCTGGATATTATTGGTGACAAACTCACCGAAATTAATGTCACCAGTCCAACCTGCGTCAGGGAAATCGAGGCAGCCTACCCCATCAGTATTGTCGGCATGCTGTTTGACGCAATTGAAAAACGCCTTAATGGCCCAATATAAATCCTGAATTCGTTGCACAGAGAGTCATATGCAGAGCTTTGAAAATCATTTCCTGATTGCCATGCCCAGCCTGGAAGATCCTTACTTCTCTCGCTCCCTGACCTATATCTGTGAACACAATGAACAGGGCGCCATGGGAATAGTGATTAATCAGCCCACCGGTTTGCATCTGAAAGAAATGCTGATGCAGGTAGATGAGTCCATCAAGGTGGATGAAGACAAAGCCGAGCAAATCGTGCTGGCCGGTGGTCCGGTCAGCCCGGATCGTGGATTTATACTGCACAGCACCCAGCCAGGCTGGGCCTCCAGCCTGGAGCTAACCTCGGAAATAATGGTCACCACCTCCAAAGACATTCTTAATGTGCTGGGTAACAGCAAAGCGCCAGATAAATGTCTGGTGGCGCTGGGTTACGCCGGTTGGAGCGCCGGTCAGTTGGAAGAGGAAATTCAGCGTAATTCCTGGTTGCTGATTGAAGCCGATACCGAGTTGTTGTTTGATGTGCCGATTCACAAGAAATGGCAGGCCGCAGTGCAAAAGCTTGGTGTGGATATCTGGCAACTGGCACCAGATGTCGGTCATGCGTAGCTCGTAGCTCGTAGCTCGTAGCTCGTAGCTCGTAGCTCGTAGCTCGTAGCTCGTAGCTCGTAGCTCGTAGCTCGTCATACATTTTCAATTATCTGAGGCACTAAGCAAATTGACCGCACGTACCTTACTCGGTTTTGACTTCGGCACAAAAAGCATTGGTGTGGCCGCAGGCCAGGAAGTGACTGGCACAGCAGCGCCATTAGCCGCGCTAAAAGCCGTGGACGGTATACCCGACTGGCAAAAAGTAGAGGCGCTGTTTAACGAGTGGCAACCACATCTTGTGGTGGTAGGTCTGCCGCTCAATATGGATGGTACCGAACAGCAGGTAACCCATGGCGCCCGTAAGTTTGCCAACCGCCTGCATGCCAGATTCAAAGTGCAGGTGGAAACCTGCGACGAACGTCTAACCACCGCCGATGCCAGGGCCAGATTGTTTGAGTTGGGCGGCTACAAGAAGCTCGACAAACAAAAGGTCGACAGCGTTGCGGCCTGTTTGATTCTGGAAAGCTGGATGGCTGACCATTGTTGATCTGCGTTGCATTTTGGCCTTCAGGTCGTCGCCACCGGAATTTGCGTCTATTCTGTTAGTTATCTGACAATCAATCGCGCAAGGCCAATGATGTTGTTGAGAGCCTCTATGCTCTGTTTGTTCAGTTGCCAGAGCGGTGCAACTGAGCAACTTAAATTTGCCGTCTACGATCCAGGCTTTCCCCCCTACATCTTTGTTGACGAACAACAAAACGTCAGTGGCATACTGGCAGATTTGATGGCGGATTATGCGCTTGAGTACGGCATTGTCATTGATTATGTTCTGGACAATCGCCAGGGGGGTGAGTCCCGCTTGTATGCAGGGCAGGTGGACACTATGGTCCTCAGCCCTGCCTGGACCAAACATCCGGAGCAATTACTTTTTAGTGAAGAAATACTGCCCTACACGGATTATCTATTCAGATTGAATAAGGGAAACGATATTTTGCATTGGCGGGCAGGCCAAAGTGTTTGCACCCGACAATACTATGTTTACCCAACACTTAACGAGCTGTTCGCCACTGCCAGCCTGTTAAGGGTGGATGCCAGCAGTGAAGAGGCCCAACTGCGCATGCTGGCCAGTGGGCGTTGTGATTTTGCTTATGTCAATGAACTGATTGCCTACTGGTTGGTGCAAGAGCATTTTCCCGATCTGCAAATTGCGCCGGTAGAGCAGCATAAAGCGGTAGACAGCTTAAGACTGGCACTCAGTCCAAACAAGGCAGACATGCTCCCCGGCCTCAACCAATATATCGCCAGTAAGAAACAAAATGGCGCATTGCGTAAAGTGGTCAGAACTTATGTCGGCACATTACCCGAGCAAAGATAACGCATGTGGGCCTAAGCCCACATGCAGACCTTAATGATACAACTGATGGCTGAAATGGCCGCTGCGATTTTGCCCCATCAATCGGCAAAACTCTTGCTGTGACAAATGCACCAGCGAACGGTGATCCCCTCCTTCAATATACAGATCTGAAAGATCGCCCAGGCTTTCGTCAATAATACAATCCAGATTAAACGCCTGCGGAATCGGTGGCACAGCACCATGTGCACAGTCGTCAAAGCACTGATACACCTGCTGTTCCTTCATCAAATGATACTGCCCATTAAGCGACTCGTTCAGTGCACTGAGGCTTAATTTGCTGTCAGCTGGCAACACCGCCATCACTCGATGACCTTTGCTATCCTCCAGCATCACTGCCTTGGCAATCTTATTCGACGGGATCTGCGCGGCAATAGCCGAGCCCAGTGAACTGTGTGATGGGTGATGGGATATCACTTCGTAGCTTACATCCAGCTCATTCAGATACGACATAACACGTTGGGACAAACTCATAGGCACCTCCTGGAGACAGTTGGTTGTCCATCCAAGAGTATAGTTTACCTAGGCTGTTTATTCTGTTTCCGCAGGGCGCTCTTCACCGCATTGCCAACAAATTTCAAAGCCCCCGCCGTTATCTTCCTGGCAATGCGCACAACGCCACTCTTGTGTGCATTGCCGCTGCTCACTCAACCAGTCATCAAGCAGTCGTTTCGCTCTGGGTTGCCATTCATCGTCGGTCAGCCACACTTCCGGTGCGCAGTCAAAAGGGGCTAAGTCCCCCATCGCGCCAATGGCAAATTCATTCTTCACAAAACAAGGAATACCGCGACTTTCCAGCAATTCTTTTACCTGCCAGATCTGGAATCGGTCTTCGCTGCAATACAGTCGGATCAACGCCAATCCTTCATGCTAGTCCATATCAATAGACACATTGGACAATGAACCCAGTCCGGGACCTTCGTCTTTATCCAGCTTGATCATCAGGCGCAGGTCATTGGGTGAATCGGCATGGTGCAAGGCCTGATCAAGATTGATGCGGCCAGCTTTATACAAATCGTACAGCGCCATATCAAAGGTTTGCATGCCCATTTCGCGGCCCTTTTGCATTGCTTCTTTGAGCCCGCCAATTTCATTACGCTGTATCAAATCCCTGACAAAAGGTGAGTTCAACAGCACTTCAATGGCCGCCACCCGGCCTTTACCATCCACTGTTGGCACAAGTTGCTGGGCTACAATGGCCCGCATATTCAGGCTTAGGTCAAAACGCAGTTTGTCATGCTGGTCGGGGGGGGCCAAATGCATAATCCGCTCTATCGCCTGGTTAGCATTATTGGCGTGCAAGGTTGCCACACATAAGTGGCCGGTGTCGGCAAAAGACATAGCGTACTCCATAATTTCCATGGAACGGATTTCGCCGATTAAAATCACGTCTGGAGCCTGACGCAAAGAGCTTTTCAGGGCATCGTCAAACGACTGGGTATCAATTCCCACCTCACGCTGGGTCACCACGCAATTGGCGTGTTCATGCACAAATTCAATGGGGTCTTCTATGGTCAGAATATGCCCGTGGGAGTGTTGATTTCTATGTCCCATCAGTGCTGCCAGTGAGGTGGATTTACCCGTGCCCGTGGCCCCCACAAACAGCACTAAACCACGCTTTGCCATAATGATGTCTTTGAGCACCTGCGGCAGACCCAAATCGTCCACTTTGGGAATTTGCGTGACAATACGACGAATCACCATGCCCGCCATATCCCGTTGCCAGAAAGCACTGCAACGAAAACGTCCGACCCCGTCCAGGGCGACGGCAAAGTTACATTCCTTAGTCTGTTCAAACTCGTGCTTCTGTTTGTCACTCATCAGACTTTCCACCAGTGCCAGCGACATATCTGTGCTAAGGCGCTGTTCGTCCAACGGTGTCATTTTACCATTCACTTTGACACTGACCGGAAAGCCCACAGTAATAAACAGATCCGATGCGCCACAATCCACCATGCCCTGCAAATAAGGTTGCATCATCATAGGCTTAACTCCTAAAACTTAGGTTGCTTATCAATGGATTTAGCCGCGGCATCCTGCGCACTGATTTGCCCCATCGCCACCAGACGTTGCAGACATTGATCCATGGTTTGCATACCATGGGCCTGCCCGGTTTGGATCACTGAATACATTTGCGGCACTTTGTCTTCACGGATCAGGTTACGTATAGCCGGAATACCCAGCATGATTTCATGCGCGGCAATACGACCGCCACCAATACGTTTGAGCAGGGTCTGCGAAATCACCGCCCGTAAAGATTCTGACAACATGGAACGCACCATGGCTTTTTCTTCAGCAGGAAATACGTCAATAATCCGGTCGATGGTTTTGGGGGCAGAGTTAGTATGCAAGGTGCCAAACACCAGGTGGCCGGTTTCCGCCGCGGAAATCGCCAGACGAATGGTTTCCAGGTCACGCAGCTCCCCCACCAGAATCACATCCGGGTCCTCACGCAGGGCACTTCGCAGGGCATTATTAAAACTGTGTGTGTCGCGATGCACTTCCCGTTGGTTTATCAGACTCATCTTGTTTTCATGCACAAACTCGATGGGATCCTCAATGGTCAGGATGTGCTCACGCTTGTTGGTATTAATATGGTCAATCATGGCAGCCAGCGTGGTACTTTTACCCGAACCGGTTGCCCCGGTGACCAATACTATCCCTGTCGGCTGATTAATGATTTCTTTAAATATCTGCGGCGCACCTAACTGATCAAGCGTCAGTACGTCACTGGGAATAGTACGCAGCACGGCTGCGGCCCCGCGGTTCTGAATAAAGGCATTCACCCGAAACCTCGACAGCCCCTTCACTTCAAAGGAAAAGTCAGTTTCCAGATTTTCCTCGTATTCCTTGCGCTGTTTATCATTCATGATTTCATACACCAACGCATGCACCTGTTTATGATCGAGCTCTGGCACATTCAGGCGACGCATTTCGCCGTCCACCCGGATGATGGGCGGTAAACCGGCGGACAAATGCAGGTCCGAGGCCTTATTCTTGACACTAAAGGCTAAAAGTTCGGTAATATCCACAGCCTACTCCGTCTGTTAACTGTTTGAAAAGCCAAGGTGTACCATAGAAACCTGGTATGTTCGGTATGCCCTGGCATAACCTTATGTCGTTGACCCGATACAATCACAAGATCCACTCATGAAAACCATAGCAGAACGACTACAAAGCGCATTGGAAAGCATAGCTCAGCACTGCACTGCGCTGAATAAATCACCACAGCAGGTGGCCTTGCTGGCGGTAAGCAAAACTAAACCCGTTGAGGCGATTGAGCAGGCCTATGCTGCCGGACAACGCTTGTTTGGTGAGAATTATGTACAGGAAGGGATAGAAAAAATCCACTCTCTGCAACACCTTAAGGATATTCAGTGGCATTTTATCGGCCCTCTGCAATCGAACAAAAGCAAAGCCGTAGCCGAGCATTTTGATTGGGTACAGTCGGTTGACAGACTAAAAATAGCCCAGCGTTTAAGCGCACAGCGTCCGCCTAAAAAAGCGCCGCTACAAGTGCTGCTGCAAATGAATATCAGTGGCGAGGACAGCAAGTCTGGCGTCACAGACAGTGCCGGGTTGCTGGCCCTGGCAGAAGAGGTTAATGCCTTACCCAATCTGACCCTGCGCGGCTTGATGGCTATTCCGGCACCGCAACAGCATGAAGAGGCGCAACGTCAGGTGTTTAAACAGTTACATCAGTTGTTTGAGTTACTCAGAGCTCGTTACCCTCAGGTGGATACCTTGTCCATGGGCATGTCAGGGGATATGCAGGCAGCCATTCAGGCCGGTTCGACTATGGTAAGATTAGGCACGGCCATATTTGGGGAAAGACAAAAAAATACCTAAAGATCTGGCCAACCGCTGTAAAACACATGATAAAGGTGTCGGAATACCTTCCGACCCACAACGGGAGAAACATGCAACACAGAAAAATTACTTTTGTCGGTGCTGGCAATATGAGCCGCAGTATTATCAGTGGTATGGTTAAAAGCGGCTATCCGGCTGAACTGATTACCGCCAGCAATCCATCCATGCCAAAGCTGGAGGCATTGCAGCACGATTTTGCCATACAAATCACTCAGGACAACCTGCAGGCAGTGGCCAATGCCGAAGTCGTGGTACTGGCGGTGAAACCACAGTTAATGGCCCAAGTGGGTGAACAACTGCAACAAACCAATTTGGACGGTAAATTATTTATCTCAATCGCCGCCGGGCTGCCGGTCAGCAGATTGCAGGCTATGCTGGGCGGACAATATCCACTGGTGCGCACCATGCCCAATACCCCTAGTGCATTGGGGCTGGGAATGACTGGCTTGTATGCCAATAGTCAGGTAAATGCGCCAGACCGTAATTTTGCCGGGGATTTACTCGGCCAGGTAGGTAAAACCGCCTGGGTGGAAAAAGAATCCATGCTGGATGCCGTCACCGCCGCCGCAGGCAGCAGTCCGGCCTATTTTTTCTTATTTTTAGAAGCCATGCAGGATACTGCCATGCAGATGGGATTTGACAAAGATACTGCACGCTTGCTGGTAGAGCAGGCGATGCTGGGCGCGGCACACATGGTTTGTCACAATTCAGATCTTGAGTTATCCACCTTGCGCGCCCAGGTTACCTCCAAAGGCGGCACGACGGCAGCGGCCATCGAGCAGTTTGAGCAACAGGGGCTACGCGAGCTGGTTAACAACGCCATGCAAGCCGCGGTCAACCGTGCTGGTGAAATGAGTAAGGTTTTTTAATTTGTACTTTAGGGAAGCACCATGAGTTCCATGCATTTTCTGATTGGCACCTTGTTTGACCTCTATCTGATGGTCGTTATCCTGCGCTTGTGGCTGCAATTAGCCCGCGCTGATTTTTACAATCCATTCAGCCAGTTTGTGGTTAAGGCTACCCATCCGCTGGTTGGCCCAATGCGCCGGGTTCTGCCTTCCTTGGGTAATCTGGATACTGCCACGCTGGTATTAGCCCTGCTGGTAGCCTTTGCTAAGCTAACGGTGCTGAACTTTGTCTTAGGTGGCGCAGGCTGGCAAATGTTTAATCCCCTCGCCGTGCTGCTTTACTCGTTGGCCGTGTTAGTCAGCCAAACCTTGTCGTTAATTTTCTGGATCCTGATTATTCGCGCCATTCTCAGTTGGTTTAGCCAGGGGCGTAACCCTATGGAGTTAGTGCTTTATCAACTGACTGAACCTTTACTGGCACCTATCCGGCGTATTTTACCGCCCATGGGCGGGCTGGATCTGTCGGTACTGGTAGCCATTATTGCGATTCAGTTTTTAACCTATCTGCTGCGAGATTTGGGCCTGGCCTGAAGATGGATTGCGGCACCCCAGGGTGCCGCCAGACAAGTTCAACACAATGCAGAATAGCTCGGGTACTATACTTATCACACCGCCAACAAGGTGAGTAACATCATGAAATTACTGAAAGCGCTCTGCTTTGCCTGGCTGCTTGGCGCATTGACGCCGGCACAGGCCGAACAGATGAAACAACTTGGAGACTGGGATGTGCATTACATTGCCCTGACCAGCAGTTTTCTTACCCCGGAAGTAGCACGTGCCTATGGTATTCAGCGCAGTAAATACAGTGCCCTGGTCAATATCTCGGTCCTGGACAGCGCCACAAAAGAAGCGCAAAAGGTATTGGTAACCGGTTCAGCAACCGACCTGATGGGCCGCGCCAAGCCTTTGGAATTTAAGGAAATCAACGAAGGCAAGGCCATCTACTATATAGCGACCATGGGGTTTCGCTATGAAGAGGATATGCGTTTCGAAATCAACATTTCTAACGGCAACCAGCGGCAAACGTTGCGATTTAATCAGAAGCTCTACGCCGAATAGCCTTGTCTCAGATGAACGTAGTTGATATCCAAAGGGTTAAGGGGCTGATTAGCCCCTTATTGTTCAGAAGGTATAACTAAACGCCGCCAGGAATTGCAAATCGCCGTCTCGTCCCACGATGGGCGAGTCTTTAATTTCGCTATCGTACTTTGTATATTCCAGATTGCTGAACACTTGCCAGTTTTTATCAATCTGATACATCAGCGTTAACGAGGCGTAAGGATTTAGTGCAGAGTCGGCTTCATAAGCACCAAAATACGGGCTTTCCCCGCTATCCACTCCGTAATAATAATCCACCACCTTGGCATCAGCATACACCACACCGATTTCGGGGATCAGCATTAAACCTTTTGCCAGTGCATAATGTTGGCTAATTCCCCAGCTCAGGCTGTAGCCACTGGCATTGCCGGTAACATCATGGCCTGCAGACAAGGTACTGGTGGCAAAGCCCAAATCGGCTTCAAGCTCAAAGCCAGCCATTACAGAAAATTTACGTTCCTTGAGGCTTTTCATGCTCTGCCAGTCAGCATCATCCGGATCAAAAAAATCAAAGCCGGGGCTGATATAGGCCTTCAGTGCCAGCGTCTCATTTTCATACAAATCATAGGTGGCGGATACACCGCTAAAATGAAAGTCTTCCCCTTCATAACTTACCAGGGGGACCACCAGAAAATCCCGGGATTCCCCCAAATAGGGGGAAGTAGCAGTAATAGCCCCCAGGCCCAGCCCCCACTTGCCTTCTGCCTGGGCATGTCCGGCCGCAGCCAGTGCCACACATAAACAAATCGTCCGTAGTTGCATTCTGTTCTCCTGTTTTTTCAAGCCTGAATCTTAGCAACCCAATCAAGACAGAAGTGTTAAGAACTGTATTAAAGTTGTTGCCAGCTTTTATACAGAGAAAGTCAGCGATCCGATCTATTGTTCATCACGAATAAAGGTGAGTTCCCGCGGGGAGGATTGAGATGAGTCAAAACGGTAGCCCCCCAGGTCAAAGTCTTTTAGCTGTTCCAGTTCCGTCAACCTGTTGGTCAGAATGAAGCGTGCCATCATGCCTCTGGCTTTCTTGGCGAAGAAGCTGATGACCTTGTATTGGCCGTTTTTCTTATCTTTAAAAGTCGGGGTAACAATCATTCCATCCAGTGTTTTAGGCTTAACTGCCTTGAAGTACTCATTCGAGGCCAGGTTCACCAGAACATTATCCCCCTGTTCACTTAACGCCTGATTTAATCCGCTGGTAATACGTTCACCCCAGAATTGATAAAGATCTTTGCCCCTTGGGTTTGCCAGCTTGGTGCCCATCTCCAGGCGGTAAGGCTGCATCAAATCCAAAGGCCTGAGCAAACCATACAGCCCGGACAGAATGCGCAAATGCTGCTGGGCATAGTTCAGGTCAGCTTCGCTCAGGTTGGCGGCTTCAAGGCCGGTGTACACGTCGCCATTAAAGGCCAGCACGGCCTGCTTAGCATTATGCTGGTTAAATGGCAGGGACCAGTTGTGATAGCGCTCAACATTCAGATGCGCAAGCTTGTCACTGATATGCATCAAACTACCAACCTGGGCTGGCGACAGATCCCGGCAGACCTGAATAAGGGCTTCAGCCTGGTCCAGCATCATAGGTTGGCTATAGGCCTGGATATGGGCCTGAGTGTCATAATCGAGATTTTTGGCGGGGGACAATACAATCAGCATAACAAGATTCGAAACAGCAAAAAGGCCGTTACTATACCAGCCCGTCTTTAAGGTTCAATGCAGGACTCAGGGACGGATTGTTTTTTGCAAAGTTTTACAAAATAACCACATGCCCACCTATCAAATGTCTTTCTTGCTGTTTACTATCCTGCCAAATCAACACTAAGGATATAACACCATGAAAAAAGGACTGATTTTACTTAGTCTGTGCTTTGCTAGGGGCTGTTTATCTTTCAAGTATAGATTTTGTTCAAATCCAGCCCCTTCTGATCACGACGCCGGGCTGCTGGCCTAGTGGGCCTAAGTCAAAGCCCGGCAACACCGAGCAGGAGGGGCTGGGTTGAACCCTTCGGGCAGCGCTTGTGGGCCCTTTCTACGGCGTTATTACTCACTCATGTAGAATCACTACACCACGTTCGCGCTGCCTTGTATAAAGGGCCCACAAACTGCTGCAAAATCATACTCGAAAGATAAACAGCCCCTACTGCCTTTGCCAACGATGTGAACTTTTCATTGGGTGCGGGATACCCCTATTTCGTTGTACCGGAAGTATCCTGGTCAAACACCGATAATCAACGATGGTACGCCAAGTACAACTTAGGGCTGGACGATGGCTTCTCGGTAGGCTTTGAATATGCGCTGGACCCAAACCAGCAGCACAGTATCGGCCTGCTGGCCGGCGCGGTGGGTGTGCGGGACATAGATGATTGCGATAAAGATGACGGTTTAAGTGGTCTGGCCTGTGCAATCGGCAGCATCTTCGATGAACACTCAATTCAGGGGGCCGCTCTGTCATACAGCTACAGCGTCAATGGTTTAAACCAGTCAGGCTGGCGGTTCCGCCTGGAAGCCGGTTATGGCCGGGTGTCGGCTGACGATAACAATTATGCCGGCGGCAACGCCACCATCAGCTATCAATTTTAAATGCTGCGCATCACGTATTTTTAAGCCCTGATGTGCGTGCTGGGGACCCTGCTGCCGCTGGCAGCAGTCTGGTCCTGGTTAAGCCAGCAGGGCCTTAATCTGCCAATGCTTGTCAGCGAGATAAGTGCCTCGTCGCTAAGTCTGTTTGCCTGGTTGGACGTAGCATTGTCAGCCTTAGTCCTCAGTGTATTTATCCTTGTGGATGGACGAAAACAAAAAATTGCCTCGGCCTGGACGGCCGTTGTGGCAACCTTCTGTGTAGGTGTATCGCAGGGTCTGCCCCTCTATTTGCTGCTCAGGGACCGGTACGGATTAGAGAGACGCCAGAGCGGTGCAGCAAGCAGCGACAAGCACTAATTTCACCAGCCTGACAAACCAAACGTTCACAGCCTGCGAGGGTGTCCATTTTCCAACGTTTTTTACCTCTCTCAACTGTGTTTGCCGGGCTGAAAACGGTACACTTATCGACACGCTTAGATACTAACGCAAGTCACTATGTATTCCGGGCTTATCACAAAAGTCACGGTTTCAGTCATAATTCGTAATAGAGACGACACCAAGATTGTTGTAAATTTACGAAATTAACTTTCACAAAAGAGGATCACATGGCAAATCAACTGGAATCTTTAAAGAAAATTACCACTGTGGTCGCAGATACGGGCGACATCGAAGCCATTCGCAAGTATCACCCCGTTGATGCCACAACCAATCCGTCCCTGCTGCTCAAAGCGGCATCTTTGCCCCACTATCAGGAACTGATTGAAAAGTCTGTTGCGTGGGCCAAGCAACAGTCCAATGATCCAACGCAGCAGATTATTGATGCAGGCGACAAACTGGCGGTGCGTATCGGCAGGGAAATTCTGGATATTATTCCCGGCCGCATCTCCACCGAAGTGGATGCGCGTTTGTCTTTCGATACACAGGCGACTATTGAAAAGGCCCATCGGCTGATTGACCTTTACAAACAGGTTGGGGTGGAAAAAGAGCGCATCCTGATTAAGATTGCCTCCACCTGGGAGGGCATTCGTGCAGCAGAGCAACTGGAAAAAGAGGGCATTAACTGCAACCTGACCCTTTTGTTCAGTTTTGCCCAGGCCCGCGCCTGTGCCGAAGCGGGTGTGTTCCTGATTTCACCTTTTGTGGGCCGCATACTGGACTGGTACAAAGCCAATACCGATAAAAAAGACTACACCCCTGCTGAAGATCCCGGTGTACAGTCTGTTACGCAGATTTATCAATACTACAAAGAACATGGTTATAAAACCGTAGTGATGGGCGCGAGCTTCCGTAATACCGGTGAAATCACCGAACTGGCCGGTTGCGACCGCTTAACCATCAGCCCGGACTTACTGGAACAACTTGCCCAAAGCGACGCTCCACTGGAAGTCAAATTGCAGGATAACGGGCAGAGCAAACAACCAGGTGAACGCCTCGGCGAAGCCGACTTCCGCTGGCAGATGAATGAAGACGCTATGGCGACAGAAAAGCTGGCACAAGGCATTCGTAGTTTCGCCGCCGACCAGGTAAAACTGGAAACCATGCTCAAAGCGTTTTTCTAACACAATCCATCGAATAAGCGCCCGCCCAATGCGGGCGTTGGTGTTTTAAGATTCAGGCCAACCAAGGTAATTGGCGGCCAGTACAACAATGGAGAGAAGATGACCAGCCTGACCCAAACCAGCCAATGGCAACACCTGCAATCCCTTGCACAAAGCCTGGACGGCCAGCATATGCGCGACTGGTTCAAGCAGGATACGAACCGGGCCGCACGTTACACCGCCAAGGCGTGCGGTATTGAGTTAGATTACTCTAAGAACCTAATCAATGACGAGATCCTGAAGGCTTTGTTTAGCCTCGCACAAGCGCGTCAGGTTAGTACCAAACGTGACGCCATGTTTGCCGGTGATATCATCAACCACACAGAAGGACGTGCAGTACTGCATACCGCGCTGCGAAATTTTTCCGGCTCGCCGGTTATGGTAGACGGCCAGGATGTGATGCCCGAGGTATTGGCTACGCAGGATAAAATCCAGCGCTTTGTGAAACAAATTCACAGCGGCGAACACAAAGGCTACACCGGCAAAGCCATCAAGCATATTGTCAGTATTGGTATTGGTGGGTCCTTCCTCGGCCCGAAAATTATGTTTGAGGCCTTAAAGCCCTATTGGCATCAAGGCATTAAGCTACATTTTGTCGCCAACGTAGACGGCTGTCATATCCAGGATGTGCTGGCAAATCTTGACCATGAAGACACCCTGATAGTGATGTCGTCCAAGTCCTTTACTACCCAGGAAACCCTGCAAAATACCCTGACCGCCAAGGCCTGGTTCCTGAATGCCGGCGGCAGCCAACAGGATATTGCCAAACACTTTATTTGTGTGTCGTCCAATATTAAAGCCGCAGTAGACTTTGGTATGGATGAAAATAATATTTTCCCCATGTGGGATTGGGTAGGCGGCCGTTATTCACTGTGGTCGGCCATAGGACTGCCTATCGCACTGGGCCTGGGCTATGAGAATTATCGGCAGTTGCTGGAAGGCGCATTTGCCATGGACCAGCACTTTAACGAGGCACCACCAGAGCAAAACTTACCCATGCTGATGGCGCTACTGGGGGTGTGGTACGCTAATTTCTTTGCTGCGCAAAGCCATGTGCTGCTGCCCTATTATCATTACCTGCGGGGTTTCCCTGCCTATGTGCAGCAGTTGGATATGGAAAGCAACGGCAAGTCTGTGGCAGGTGATGCTGAGCAGGTCAATTATGCCACTGGTCCGGTTATCTGGGGCAGCGAAGGCACCAACGGCCAGCACTCTTTCCATCAGCTGATTCACCAGGGGCAGGTGCTGATCCCGGCAGATTTTATGCTGCCACTGCATGTGCCGAATCAGGATGACACCCATCATGCCATGCTGGCGTCCAACTGTTTCGGTCAAACCCAGGCGCTGATGCAGGGCAAAACTTACGAAGAAGCTTATGCTGAGCTGGAAGGCAAAGGACTTAGCGAACAAAAATGTCATTCGCTGGCCAGCCACAAAACCATGCCCGGCAACAAACCCAGCAACACGCTACTGTTTCAGCAGTTGGATCCAAAAACCTTAGGCTCGCTGGTGGCGTTGTACGAGCATAAGGTGTTTGTACAAGGAGCCATCTGGGGTGTGAACTCTTTTGACCAATGGGGCGTGGAACTCGGCAAGGTTTTGGGCAACAACATTCTGGCCAAGCTTACCGACAGTAGCGCCGCGCTGGACTTCGATGCCTCAACCAACGCATTGATTAGTCGTTTCCGTGAGGCTAACCCAAACTAGCCAGTACACAATCACAGGGCGGAAATTTCCGCCCTTTTTTATGGGTTACCGCTATTATTTGTGCCGCAACTGGAGCCATTATTGCATAGTTGGGTTGACCAGACTTGCAACATAACAAGGAGCGAAGGCAATGATTCGGGTACTGTTTAATCAAAAAGGTGGGGTAGGAAAATCCAGTATTGCGGTAAATCTGGCGGCTATTTCCGCCGCTCAGGGTCTGAAAACCCTGGTCATCGACCTGGATACTCAATGTAACGCCAGCCAGTATCTCAATGCCGAGCAGCCAAAGGACAACATTGCCGACTTATTTGAACAATTTATCACCTTTCATTTGCACCGCCGTCCAGCCAGCGAGTTTTGCCACGCCACCGCCTTTACCAATTTGGACCTGCTACCCGGCTCTGCGCGACTGGCCAATATTGAAAGTGAACTGCACAGTCGGCATAAAATTTTTAAGCTCAAAGAATCACTTGCCAATCTTACCGGGCATTATCAACGCATTTACATCGACACGGCGCCCGCACTGAACTTCTACAGCCTCTCCGCGCTGATTGGTGCGCAGCGCTGTCTTATTCCCATCGATTGCGACGACTTTTCGCGTCAGGGTTTGTACAATCTGTGCCAGCGCATTGAAGAAATCCGTGAAGACCACAATCCCGATTTGCAGATTGAAGGGGTGATTGCCAACCAATATATGGCTAACGCCAAACTGCCCAATCAGATCATCCGTGATTTGCAGCAGGAACAGTTGCCGGTTCTGCCCGTGTACTTAGGCCAATCGGTTAAAATGCGCGAGTCACATCAGGCCAGACAGCCGCTTATCCATCTGTCTCCACGGCACAAGCTCAGCCAGTCTCTGTTGTCTTTGCATAACTTACTCGAAGGCCAGGTTGACTAGCCCATCTAGCATGCCGCCAGACAGGTCACCGGCTAAGAGACTTTTCTGGGTAGCACCAGCCTGAACTCTGTGCCCTGTCCTGGCGAGGATTCCACCGACATCTTGCCCTTCAGTTTGGCAGTCGCCAGATTATAAGAAATAGACAATCCCAAGCCTGAACCTCCCTGACCACGCTTAGTAGTGTAGAACGGCTCAAAGATGCGTCTTCTTATCTCTGCAGGCATACCTGAGCCGTTGTCGCGAAACAATAATTCAACCTTGTCACTGTTATCAGGTTTCAATTGAATACAAATTTGATTGTCAGCGTCCTGTTCAAATGCATGGTGGGCTGCATTGTTCACCAGATTTGTCAAAATCTGGGCCAGTGCACCGGGATAGCTGTACATGGAGATTGCGACCGGATTAAGCAATTCGAAGTGGATTTTTTTGCTTTTCAGAATGGGCAATAAACTGGACATTACGACTTGAATGTAATCGCCCAGTTCAAACTCGGTCAGGGCCAGATTATGCTGATCTACTGCGGTTTTTTTAAAATTCTGCACCAGTTCCGCCGCTCTGGCCAGATTATGGTTAATCAGATTCAGCGAGTCATCCATATTTTCCAGCGTGCTATTCAGCAGACTACGAGTTAGTTGATTATCTTGTGCGGCAGCTTTTAGTTCACCCAATACCAACTGACAATGGCTGGCGGCGGTCACGGCAATGCCAAGGGGAGTATTGACCTCATGCGCCACACCGGCCACCAGACTTCCCAAACTGGCCATTTTTTCGTTTTCCACCAATTGTTGCTGAGCCACTTTAAGGCTGTCCAGCGTTTGCTCCAGACTGGCGGTACGCTTTTGCACCAGGGCTTCCAGCGACTCGTTGGACACCTCCAGTTGTCTGGCATATTCATTACGTTCCTTGGCTGATATCGCTCGCCCCACCATATCAGCCAGAACCCCGGCAAAGGTTTTTTCATCCGCTGTCCAGACTTTCGCCGCACCAATATGCTCGCAGCACACAATCCCTACCACACGCCCGCGGTGGCGTATGGGTAGGTCCAGCATAGATGTAATTCCCAAAGGCTTTAAATAAGACTCGGCGAACTCTTTGGTGGCCGGATGACTCAGGGCATTGTCCGCAGAAATACGCCGCTCTTCGTCCAGGGCGGCAAAGTAATCAGGGTATTGCTGACGGGTTAATAAGATATCTTCCAGGCGGCTTTGATGATGCAAATCAATCAGCAGGGAACATCGAATACCGTCCAGCGCATCATCACGCATCCAGATCCCTGCCCGCTTGATATTCAGCCCTTTAAGCAATGACTGCAAAATCATTTCTTCGGCCTCGCGCATATCCCCCATATCAATGCGGTCGGACTTGGATACCTCCAAAAGCAGATTTTCCAGTGTGGCCAGCATGCAAATCCCTGGGGTTTGGCAACAGCCGGAAGCTGAAGCAATAGCTTTTTGCTAATCCTAGTTCAGTTAGGCGAGATTGGTAAGTTTCTTGCGTTAGCCATTTGGACGTTTTTTCAACATATTCAAGGAGCTGCGCAGTGTCATAAAAATTTCAAAATATGTTAATAAAAAGTAACGAAAGGTGTTCTAGTTTATCAGAGGTTGTGATATACCCTATCTCGCGGTAACTAAAAAAGGAGATCTCCAGTGGATCAGTCTGATTTGATGTCTATGCTCGACTTAGAGTCCCGTCCCGCCAAGAACAAAAGCAAGAAACGCAAGTGGAGAGAGATCGAAGCCATTCAGGATCAGTATCGGTTACGCCGGGAACTGGCTGAATTGGACCTGTATCTGGATGAAGAACTGAACGAATCCGAGATCTAAAAGTGAAGCCCTGCCATGCAGGGCTTTTTGCTTTTATACGGGCCATTGACACTGGCAGGTTTGGCGTGGGGCAATCACATTGTCCGCGTTATACTTGCCAGTTAATGGGGCTTTGTCCTTGCTGCTGCAACAACAGGTTGGCCTGGGAAAAATGCCCACAGCCGAAAAAACCACGATGCGCAGATAAGGGACTGGGGTGCGGTGCCATCAGCACATGGTGACGCTGTCTGTCGATAATGGCGCCCTTTTTTTGTGCATGACTGCCCCATAACAGGAAGATCAGCCCGTCCCGGTGCTGATTCAACTGTGCGATGACCATATCGGTAAAACGTTCCCAACCAATTTTGGCATGAGAATGCGCTTGGCTCTGCTGCACTGTCAGCACAGTGTTTAATAGCAGTACACCTTGCTCAGCCCAGCTCTGCAAAAATCCGTGTTCAGGACGCTGAAAGCCGGATATATCCTGCTCCAGTTCCTTAAACATATTTAGCAATGATGGCGGCGGCGCAATACCCGGCTGAACCGAGAAACACAAGCCATGAGCCTGGCCAGGACCGTGATAAGGATCCTGACCCAGAATCACCACCTTGACCTGGTCAAAGGGGGTAAGCTTAAAGGCATTAAATACATCAGCCTGCGGCGGATAAATGGTTTTGCCCGCCTGCCGCTCAGCTTTTACAAAGGCCAGGATCTGCTTGAAGTAGTCCTGCTGCTTTTCCTGACCCAGTACTTCCTGCCAACTTGTCACTTACCCACCAATTCAAACAGCGTGGCTTTAAGTTGTTGATAATCGTTGGCCAGGGTCAGCGACAGTCCTTCCTTACCAGCACATTCAGCCAGTTCCTGCGGCAAACTGATAGGCTGCCCCAACACATTTTCCACCGTATCACGGAATTTGGCAGGGTGAGCGGTGCCCAGGAAAATACCGGTTTGCCCCGGCTCAAGATGACGTTTCAAGGCTTTGTATGCTACCGCCGCGTGCGGTTCGCTCACATAGCCCAACTGCGCCAACTGGCGCATGGCTACCTGAGTGTATTCCTCATCAATGGCATCGGATTGCAATATTGCCCTATCCAGATAACCCTGCTCAAATAAGGCTTCGATACGCGGCCAGTTATTGGGCTGGCTGACATCCATGGCATTAGACAAGGTTGCCACAGTGGGCTTTGGTTGCCATTGACCACTGCGCAAATAACGCGGCACGGTGTCATTCAGATTAGTAGATGCCACAAAGCCCTGGATCGGTAATCCCAGCACCTTGGCAAACATGCCGGCCGTCAGGTTGCCGAAATTACCTGATGGTACCGACACCACCAGGTTTTCGCGATTTTGCAGTTGTGCCACCGCCTCAAAGTAGTAGCAAATCTGCGCCAGCAAGCGACTGATATTGATGGAGTTGGCAGAATTCAGATGTAAGCCGGTTCTGGCCTGTTCGTCATCAAAGGTGGTTTTAACCAGTTGCTGACACTGGTCAAAATCTCCTTCAATGGCGATGGTGTGAATATTGCCGCCCAAAGTGGTGAAGAGTTTTTCCTGTAGCAGGCTGATTTTGCCCTTGGGATAGAGGATCACCACCTGGATATCATCCAGGCCATAGAAAGCATGAGCCACCGCCGCTCCGGTATCGCCGGATGTGGCAGTCAGTATGGTAATCTTTTCGCCCTTGGCCAGCTCGGACAGGCACTGGGCCATAAAACGGCCACCGAAGTCTTTAAAGGCCAGAGTGGGGCCATGAAACAACTCCAGACAATAGACATTGTCTTCCACCTCGGCCAGCGGAGCCGGAAAGTTAAAGGCATTGGTGACCAGCTCGGCCAGACGGGCCTTAGGAATCTCATCGCCAATCAGACGATGCAGAATTTCGCTGCTGCGCTCAGCCAGCGGCATCGCCAGCAGTGCATCAATATCATCAAAGGTGGGTAGCTCGGCAGGAAAAAACAATCCCTGGTTCTTGCCCAGCCCTTGTTTTACTGCCTGACTGAAACTCACCCTTTCAGTGGTTTCCTTTAAGTTGAACAATTCCAAACTTATACCCTTGTTGCTGTTGATCCTTGCGGATCCAATTGACAAATATGACTGAATCCATCGGCATTCTGGATATAGTGTTGACTCAGCCACTGATTGATTCGCTGGGCGGCGTCCAGATTATCACAAACGGCGAATACCGTTGGACCTGAACCAGAGATGCCAAATGCCAGCGCCTGATTATCGTTGGCAAACTGTCTGGCCGCATCGAACCCCGGCAATAGCGCTTTACGATAGGGCTCGGCAATCACATCGTGCATGACGCTGGCCGCCAGCTTCCGGTCGCCACAATGCAAGGCGTGCACAAATACGCCCAGTTGCCTGCCAAAGGTCAGGGTATTTTTCAGGCTGACCTGCTGAGGCAGGATCTTACGAGCTTCCGAGGTCGACACTTTGATACCCGAGTAGCATACCACCCAGTACCATTCTTCAAATACCGGTAGTTGGACGGCAATTCGCTCTGACTGTTCAGCCATCAGCACCAGTCCACCCAAATAGCAGGGCGCGACATTATCATAATGCACGCTGCCGCTAATCTGGCCTTCCAGCTCACCCATCATCAACAGCATCTCATCACGATTAAACGGCTCATGGTAAAAGCTGTTCAGAGCGTGCAGGGCGGCTACCACAGAACTGGCGCTTGAGCCCAGACCACTGCCGATGGGCAGATTTTTATACAGCACCATAGCACAGGGTACAAGCTCCTTTTGCCGCTCGGTCAACTTAGCGATAAAGTGCTGATGGCAGTGATACAAAATATTGTCTTTGGGATCGCTGGGCAGCTTGTGGGCAAAGCGTCCTTTGACCTGGATATCGAAGTGCTCGCTGGCAAACACTTCAACTTCATCCCCCAACAAACTGCCATCAATGGGTTTTAAGGCTGCCCCCAAAAGATCAAAGCCCAGACTGACATTGCCAGTCGAAGCGGGCGCATAGGCCCGTACCATCTCACCACTCATTATTCTTGCTTCCACGGCATAGTGCGCAGTACATCGGCAAACACGCCAGCGGCAGTTACAGCCGCGCCCGCACCATAACCACGAATCACAAAGGGAATCGGCTGATAATAATGACTATGGATAGCCAGGGCATTTTCGCCGTCTTTAACCACATAAAGGGGATGTTTAGCATCCACGGCCTGAATACCTACTTTGCACTGGCCTTTCTCGATAGTGCCCACATAACGCAGTACCTGGCCCTTGGCCTCGGCACTGGCCTGCAGTTGCCGGTATAAATCATCTAATCCCGCCAGCTTATCCAGAAATTCACTTACCGTGCCTGAAGCATCAAAATCGGCCGGTAAAATGGACTCAATCTCAATATCCGCCAACTCCAGTTGCAAACCGGATTCTCGGGCCATAATCAGCAGTTTACGCGCCACATCCATGCCACTGAGGTCGTCGCGCGGATCAGGTTCGGTATAGCCTTTATCTCTGGCAATGCGGGTAGCGTCAGACAGACTCAGCCCTTCCTCGAGCTTACCAAAAATAAAAGACAAGGAACCAGATAAAATCCCTTCAAAGCGGGTCAGTTCGTCACCGGCATAAATCAGTTTCTGCAGGTTATCAATCACCGGCAGCCCTGCCCCGACAGTGGTTTCATACAAAAACTGGCGTCTGGTTTTCTGCGCCGTGTCGCGCAGCAAATGATAAAACGCCATGTCTTTGGTGTTGGCCTTTTTATTCGGTGTGACCACATGGAAACCAGCCTGCAGCATTTCCAGGTACAAATCGGCCACATCGTCACTGGTGGTACAGTCGATAACCACCGGATTCACCAGACTGTTGTCTTGTACAAAGGCTTCTAACGCCGACAAAGAGAATGCCTGCTGACTTTGCCCCAGGCTGTCGCGCCAGCCATTTTCAAGGTCAATGCCACCTGGCTGCAGCAACAGTGTGCGACTATTGGCAATACCGTACACTTTTAAACTGATATTACGCTCCAGCAATTGGCGCTGCTGGCGGGCGATTTGGCTTAGCAACTCTCCACCCACTGTGCCGCAGCCAATCAAAAAGGCGTCAATGGTATGGAGATTAGAGAAAAAATTCTGATGCACGACCTTCACGGCCTCCTTGGCTTTGCGGCTTTCAATCACGGCAGAAATAGAACGTTCTGAGGAGCCCTGCGCAATAGCAACAATATTGACCCTGGCTTGTGCCAGGGAACTGAAGAACTTGGCCGCCAGGCCTTTAACCCGGCGCATACCATCACCAACCAGGGTGACAATGCCCAGTTCCTGGCGCATCTCAATGGGCTCCAGCAACTGATTTTCCAGCTCCAGGCGAAACGCATCTTCGAGTAGCGCCAGCGCGCGGGCAGCGTCCTTACTGTGAATACAGAAACTGATGCTGTATTCACTGGACGACTGGGTGATCAAACTGATGGAAATATTGGCATTAGAGATGACCTCAAAGACCCGGCTGGCCATCCCCACCATACCCTTCATGCCAGGACCTGCCACATTAAACATGGTCACATCCGACAGGTGCGAAATACCTTTGACGCTGGTCCAGACCGTGCTGGGCTCATTGCTGATCAGGGTACCTGGGGCCACAGGATTGAGGGTATTACGGATCAGACAGGGAATATGATGCTGCGCAATCGGGCCGATGGTTTTAGGGTGTAAAACCTTAGCACCGAAGTAGGATAGCTCCATGGCCTCCTGATAGGTCAGCTTATCCAGCAGTACCGCCCCTTCCACCTGGTTAGGATCGGCATTGTACACCCCGTCCACATCGGTCCAGATTTCACAACACTCGGCATCAATACAAGCCGCCAGTATGGCGCCGGAATAATCCGAACCGTTACGTCCCAGGGTAACTTTCTCGCCCTTGTCATTGGCCGCCACAAAACCCGGCATGATCAATAGCACCGAACCGTCTTTAGGAATATCACCAAAACGGCTGCGACTTTCTGCCACATCAGCAATGCTGTCCAGATAATCCCCTTCGGCCAACACATACTGCACCGGATCAATAATCAGGTTGGTATGGCCCAGCGCAGTCATCAGCTTACTGAAAATGTTGACGCTGACATACTCGCCCAGACTCAGAATCTTGGCCGTCACCGCATCCGGACTGCAGTGAATAAGCTTGATGCCATCCAGGTTCTGATGCAACTCGCTGAGCAGCTCATCAATGTAGGTAAGCAGGGTGGTGCCGTCGAAACCGCTGATATGTTCGGTCAGCTCGCGCACAATCCCGGTCAGGGTGGTGGTCAGTTTGTCAAACAGTTCCTGGTAGTCCTGTCCGGCCACTGCCATATCAACCAGAGACGACAAGGCATTGGTGACGCCCTTAGGGGCCGACAGTACCACTGCCGCGCCGGTGTCCTGGTGGGTTGGCAGCACGATATCTTTGACCATCAGATAGCGCTCGGCATCTGCGAGCGAGGATCCCCCGAATTTCATTACCTTCATTTGCTGCTCCTGGATAAAAAAAAACCCGCTTCCTGGTGGGGTCGCGGGCTTGTTGATATTCTGTTGCGCACTAGCCAGCGACCACCAGTCTTGTGGTGGTAATCATCATGGTGGTAGTGGTGCGACGAATAAATTTCATGCGTTTCAATTTGCCGTATAGACGTCTATATGTCAAGACGTAATTCCATCCAATTGCTACAGGCAGCGCCCGTAGCTTATATCGATTGGTTCTTATACCAATATCATTGAGTATTTAGGCATGGGCGCTTTGTGCTGTTGGCCGGTACAAGCCAAACCCCTGCAAAATAGCCTGCAATCTCTGGCTGTCCACGGGTTTGGCAATAAAGTCCAATGCCCCCAGCTCTCTTACTCTTTGCTGCATTTGTGGCTGTATATCGCCCGAGATTACCACTACAAAGACCTCAATGCCCAGCGCTTTAATTTGCTCCAGCACTTCGACACCGTCCATCTCCGGCATGGTTAAATCCAACAATAACAATCCGTAGTGCTGACGCTGCAGGGCCACAATGGCTTCACGGCCATTGGCCGCAAAACTCACTTCGGCATCCCAGTCAATGGGTAACGCTCGCTGTGCCGACTTTCGTGCCAGCATGGAGTCATCGCAAATCAATACAGGAAAACCCATCTTTGTTCCGTTATTCTCGTTATCAATTCCTGATGTAACGCATACTTTGTGCTGCAGCCCCATTTATCGGAGGAACACCTATTGCCATCACCATCTGCCAGCAAAATTGCGTATCAAATCCTCAAAGGCTTTGAAAAAAGCTTTCGCTGGTACAGCCGCATTACCAGTGCCGCCCGTGAACGTTTCGAGCAGGCCGACTGGCGCGCAGTACAGACTGCGGCCCGCGAGCGCATCGCCATTTACGACCAAAGTCTGGCTGAAGTGGTCGCCGAAATTTACCAGAGTTGTCACCCACATAAGCAGGACCAGGACTTCTGGCGCTCACTTAAGCAGCACTACCTTAAACAACTTGATCATCACGGGCAATTCGAATTAGCCGAAACTTTCTTCAACTCCGTTATTGGGCGACTATTCCGTCACCAGAAAATTGATGATGACATGATGTTTGTGTTACCCAGTCGTTGCTATTTGCCAGGTCAGGTAAGAACGTCCGTTATCAACAGCTTCGATGCCCGCGGGCGCATCCGAGATACGCTGGAAGCAATACTCGAGCGTTACAGCTTTCGCATTCCCTATGCCAATCTGGAGCGGGATCTGCAGCATCTGGAGCGATACCTGCGGGACAGTTTCAGTCGCGAACAGTTAGCCAGCATTAATAAAGTCGAGATATTACAAAGCGTGTTTTATCGCAATAAGGCCGCCTATCTGATTGGCCGTATGTGCACCGAGGGCAACCCCATCCCCTTCGTGATGGCGCTGATGCATAACAAACAAGGGCAGTTAGTGGTAGATACCTTGTTAACCGAGCGGCGCGACTTGAGTGTTTTATTTGGCTTTGCCCGCTCCTATTTTATGGTAGATACCCAGCACCCGGCAGAGGTAGTGGCTTTTCTGCAGGAATTATTGCCCAACAAGAAGCATTTTGAGCTGTATATTTCCCTGGGCTATTACAAGCACGGCAAGACGGTGTTTTATCGCAACTTTTTACAACACCTTCAGCACAGCGACGATTTGTTTGAAGCGGCCCCGGGTATCAAAGGCCTGGTGATGGCGGTATTCCACCTGCCCTCTTATGGGGTGGTATTTAAGGTCATCAAAGACGAATTTGCCGAAAGTAAGAAAATTACCCGCCAGCATGTTAAGGACTGTTATCGGTTGGTGAAAATGAGCGACAGGGTTGGCCGTATGGCTGACACCCACGAATATGTGAATTTTCGCCTGCCACGCACCAGGGTCAGTCCGGCGTTGCTGGACGAACTGCTGGATGTGGCCAATAGCAGTATCGAGCTCACCGACACAGAGGTGATCATCAAGCACTTGTATATCGAGCGCAAGATGACGCCATTGAACATCTATCTGGACACAGAAACCGATCCACAAAAGGTCGCCGATGCCATAGAAGACCTGGGCCAGTGCATTAAACAAATTGCTGCTGCCAATATTTTTCCCGGCGATATGCTACATAAAAATTTCGGTATTACCCGTCATGGCCGGGTGATCTTCTACGATTATGATGAAGTCTGTTATATGCATCAGCGCATTTTCCGGGCCCTGCCAAAATCAGATGATCCCTACGCACTGGACACTTTATCTGTCGCCCCGGACGATGTGTTTCCCGAACAGTTTGAGCACTTTATCGTTGGTAAACGTCACCTGAAAGCGCTTCTGAAACAAAAGCATCCTGAATTGATGGATCCGGCATGGTGGCGAACCATTCAGCACGAAATGGCCGGTGGCCTGATTAAAGATGTATTGCCCTATCCCCAGCAGCAGCGTTTTAAAAGCAGATACGGTGGTAAAGAAAGTTAAACGAATTATGTTCGAAAAATCCTCACACTTGCTGACTTTACAGCCACAAAAACCACGTCTAGGCTTTTTTTGACCTGACGGAATCCTCCCTCAGGCCAGAGGACAACGATACCAATCCGGACGGTGGATCTTCATGGCAGCAGTTGGTCAGTTATCTGCCGTACTGCTCAAAAATGGAGATCAACATGCGTCTATGCAAATACCTGCTGCTTGCCTGCCTGCTTGGCACAGCTCAATTTGTGCAAGCTCATCAGGGTGTCGCCTTTGTACATGGTACGGGCAAACAAAGTGATGCTTACAACGATTACTGGACCGGCAGTTTTGTTAATTCTGTGATGTCGGGAAACGGTAACCGCTATATCGTGATTAACTGCAACTTTGAAAAATACATGTGGGATAGCGCCGCCACCGGCTGTTTGGCCGATCAACTCAGTCAGTTTATTCAAAACCAGGGTATTACATCTCTCTATGTCATCACCCATTCCCACGGTGGCAATATGTTGCGCTGGTTAATGTCCAACCCCACCCTGGACAGCCGCTATCCCAATATTATCAATAAGATAAGTAAAGTAGTCGCAATAGCGCCATCCAGTAAGGGCACGCCGTTAGCCGACGCGGTGGTTGATGGCAACAGCTTTGAACAAATTCTGGGCTGGATCCTCGGATATGATTCAGATGCAGTAAAACAGCAACAACTAAGCTGGATGCATCAATACAATAACACCAACCTTTATGGCACCGCAGGAAGACCAGCCTTACCTAAGCCTTTCGTCAATATTGTTGGCACAGATGTCGACTCAGCCATTTGGGACAGTGATAGCTACTGTGGTGGTTACCAATATCAGGTGGCCTTAGAAGTGACACAAAACTGGCTGAACAGTTGTTCAGACGGCTTTCTTGAATGCAGTTCACAATCGGGCGCCGGCAGCTTGTGGTTTAACGATAAAAGTCGCACTCGTGGTCGTGAACCCCTGAGTCATCATCAATCCAGACGTAAGTGCTTTAATCTGGATGTCATTCTGCGTAACGACATATAAGGAGATAGCGATGAGAGCCATTTTTAATTTTCTTTGCCTGACGCTATGCAGTTTGTTAGCCCATGGGCAGTCATTGCCGACCACAGGTGACTACGCCCACTACAGCTTTGCCTTGGATACCAACGCGCAACTGCAGGTGGGTCCGGTGGCAGAGCAAGTACAAAGTAACGAATACAGCATTCAGGTGAATGGACATGACCTGCACCAGGGAGTGACACTACATACCACTCAAGCCGAAGCTTTATTTCTGCTCACCCCACTCGGCAGCAAGCAGCAAAGTCCACTGGATGTAGAGCTGTTACAGCTGCGCTACAAAAACCAGCAAGGTCACCCACAAATTGCCAGACGTGTCTCCCAGCAACTGCTGGCCCAAACCGGTGTGCTGGACAACAGTATGGCGTTGCAAACAACAGCAGACAGCCATCCCGGCGCTATACTTCTCAGCACCTCACAGCCTCTGCCTGCAGACGCTTCCTACCGCATTACAGTGAAAGAAAAAGGCTCTGCCTACATCCTGAATCTCAGTGTGGATAACCAGAATCTGCTTGCACAGCAGCGTATTCTGGCACGGGCCAGTCTGGAAAAACTCGGGCAATCACTGCAGATCCAACGTGCTGAGGCAACCCTGGTTGCACCGGATGGTGAGTTGCTTCCTGCCAGCGTCAAAATTTCCCGCTCAGGGGATATGTATATCCGGGCCTCTGCGCCACAAAAAGTACTGAGTCCCAAACAGGGACTGTATGAAATTCGGTTGCAGTCGGTGGCGCAGGAAGATCAGGCGACAATTCCGCGAGATGCAAAACTGGCGGTGGCACTGACGAATAAAACCGCCACCTTGGCTGATGTATTCTTGCTACAAGAGAAAATTTTATATGCCAAAGTAGGATTGCTGGCAGAACAAGACAGTCGTTTTGAAATCAGAGCCATGCTGTACGGCACCAATGCCGATGGCCAACTGGTACCTGTGATGGAAAGCCACGCCGCACAGACCCTGACATCCGGTGCTGACAGTATCCTTGTGCCCTTCGAACAGGCGATTCTGGATAAAGCGGGTGTTACAGCGCCGTTTAAACTGGCCTCGGTCAAGTTGTTTGACCAACACCAGCTTGGCCTGTTAGATACCAAGCTGGACGCTGCCACTTTAAATTAAAGGTTCGCAGAGGCTCCCTGGACAGCATGCAGAAGCAGCAGTACCGAGCAAGCAAAACCTGCTGTCCAGACCAGGCTGCGCGGCAGGTGCCAGTCAAACAGGTAGAAGAAGTGATACAGCACTCTGGCAACAATAAAGCCCTGAGCCAGATATTGAGCATAAGTATCAACTTGACCAGTGACTAGCACCGCCAGCGCACCAGGAATAAACATTAATAAGGCTTCAAAGGCATTTTCATGACCGGCTTTGGCTCTGGCACCAAAGCCGGTTAATGCTGCCTGCTGAGCGCGCGGGTTACGATTGTCATAGCCCCCCGCTTTGGCCTGGGCAAAAGCCAGCGGCGCTTTGGACAAAATGGGCAATATCGTAGCGATAAACAAACACAGCAGAATCATGTACATTGTGCATTCCTTTTGTTGATTGACTGTATAGTGCCAGATTCCACCAAAATCGCAGCAGAAATTGCCAGCCAGTTGTCTGTCCATTCTCCCTCCCCGGTGCAGCCGTTGGTCACTCACTGGCAAGGCGCTGAACAGGTGAGGCTGTATATCAAACGCGACGATTTGATACATCCGGTCATCTCAGGTAATAAATGGCGCAAGCTTAAATATGCGCTGGTGGAAGCCCGGCAAAAGGGGGTTACCGAAATCATCAGCTTTGGCGGCGGTTATTCAAACCATCTGCACGCCTTAGGTTACTGCTGTAATAAGCTGAGCATACAATTTATGGCTCTGGTGCGTGGCAACTATCGCGCCACCCCTACTCCCATGCTGAAGGATCTGGCCGACTGGCAGGCGCAAATTGTTTACCTTGATAAAGCCACTTATCAGTTGCGTAGCCAGACCGATTTTATTGCCAAATGGCAAGCCGCTCATCCCCAAGCCCTGATTATTCCTGAAGGGGGCAGTCAGACTCAGGCATTAGCTGGTGTAGCCGAACTTCTGAACGAGCAGACGCAACATTTCAGCCATATCGTTTTGCCGGTGGGCAGCGGCGGGACGTTGGCCGGGTTGATTGCCGCGGCGTCGACCAACGCAGCGGATACCAGATTGATAGGGATTGCCGTGCTCAAAGGTCAGGACTACCTGGAACAACAAGTGAGCGCATTGTTACCGCAACACAGCTTTGATAACTGGCTAATAGACCATCACTTTCACTTTGGTGGCTACGCCAAACAAAACCAAGCGTTGCTGGCATTTTGTCGCACCTTTTATCAGCAAACGCAGGTCCCCATTGAACCCGTATACAGTGGTAAAGCCGCCTGGGCGCTTAAACAGCGTTTGGCTGAGGGCTACTTCCCGCCGGGCAGTCAGATATTACTGTTACATACCGGTGGCTTGCAGGGCGCCCGCACACAATAGTCGCTATCAACTGGCGATTCCGATGGCGATTCAGTAGGATAAATAAGTGCGCGGCGTTCCTGCCCACTTATCAGGCATTCACATTAAGAAGGATTTAAACATGAAAAAGATACTGGTTATTGTACTGGTATTGCTGGCGGCCTTTATTGGCGTGGTGTTTTACCTGGCATCAGGCATAGACGAACTAATTCGCTCACAAATGGAAACGCAAGGCAGCAAAGCCCTGCAAACTGAAGTGAGGGTCAGCAAGGTTGAGCTTTCCTTCGCCGAAGCACGTATGAGTATTGGCGGTTTTAATGTGCAAAACCCCTCCGGCTATTCCAACGATCAGGCATTTAGTCTGGGAGAAGTGAAGCTGGACCTGGGCACCTCCACCCAGGAACCTTATATCGTGGAAGAAGTACTGATTGATGCGCCCACTGTGCTGTATGAAGTGGACGCATCGGGTAAGGCTAATCTGGTGGTATTGAAAGACAACCTGCAAGCCATGTTGCCTAAAGGTGGCGAAAGTCAGCCTCAACAAAATACCGGTCCTTCCCCCTTAGTATCGGTACAAAAGGTGACCATTAAAGACGCCAAGCTACGCATCAACTTTGAGGCGATGGACACCGGTGAGTTGAAACTGGATAAAAAGCAGTATGAATTGACGCTCCCCACCTTCCAGTCAGAACCTGTTGGCGTACCCAATGGTTTGCCAGCCGATCAGGTTGGCGGGGCCATTATGAACAGTATGCTGGACAATCTGATTAAACAGGCCAAGAAAAAAGTAAAAGATATCTTCGAAGACAAGGCCAAAGAAAAAGCCAAAGAGAAAATCGAAGAAGAAAAGCAAAAGCTGGAAGAGAAAGCCAAGGAAAAGCTTAAAAATCTTTTGGGCAATAAATAAACAGCCAAAACTTGCTGTCACTGCTCCGTTTTAAGGATGGCAATTGCCATCCTTTTTTATTGGAGCCTGTTAACCCTTTGAGCATAGCTCTGGTTAGTCCAGCATTTCAGCACAAGTGCGCAATAGTTGCTGGAGTTTTTCTGAAGACTCAGACAGTGCGGTCTGTAATTCCAGATTACAGCTTTCCCTGGCTAGCTTGACCAGTTTATTGCGATTTTTAAGCACATCCCTGATGTCACTAATGCTGGCCTGCCGACCTAACTCCTTTTCAACCTCGGCGACCACCTGCAGAGCAACCAACGAAAGTGCGGGATGATATGCCAGACGCTGAGCTAAAAGTTTGCTTGCTTGCTTTTCCATAGGCATTCCCTTGCGAGTTAATAATAAGTGTTGGTGAAAATTACTTAATGTCAATGCGGGAGCAGGAATAAGCGCCCGCAAAATTAAGAAAAATTTAATGTTCACACAATAGAGTTAGGATTAATTCATCGGTTTATAGATTGCGTATTCCCATCACTGCTATAAATACATAGCAAGCTGATTAGGCAAAACGTACGAAAGGCAGTTCAGGTTTGAGAGAAAAGCGCTACTGGCACATGAATATTAAAACCAGAATTCTGGTCTTTATTGTGCTGTTCGAAATTATCGCTTATTCAACATTGCAGTTGGTTAATCATTATCTTTATGTGCGCGAAATGGACACCTTGCGCAACAGCCAGATCCAATCGGTTTTACAATCCAGCGTCGTCAAGGTCGACAATGTGCTGCGACGTATGGAGCAAAAGGCCACAGAACTAGCTATAGCCGGTGAACAGTTATACCGCCTTAAGCAACAACAGCTGTTGTCTACTCAAGCCGCCACCGCATATGCAAAGAAACTGCTTACCGATAGTTTTACCAGCTTTGAACAGGCGCTGGGCGGAGGTATCTGGTATGAACCTTTCGTATTTGATGAGAATGAGCGCTATTACGGCCCTTATGTGTTTCGAAAGCTGGGAGCTGTGGCGTTTTCCTGGGAATTAAGCACAGCGGAATACGATTATCATCAGCAAGATTGGTATCGTCTTGCCGTCAACAGCCACTGGGGGGCCAGGCAACAACGCTTTCGCCCTCTGTTATGGACATCACCTTATGTGGACGACGCCGGTTCCTTGTCGCCCATGATGACAGTGGATTGTGTAATGTTTGACGATCAGCGTCGCCCTATTGGCATGTCTACCGTGGATTGGTCTTTGGACGAACTCACCCATTTCTTAGATGCGGTAAAAGTGACACCCAATGCCTTTCCTTTTTTCGTTCACCGGGATTCAGGCCTGTTACTCAGTTATCCCAGGGAGCCGGCTAAGGTCATGACTCAAGCCCACTTGCTGCCTGAACTGAATACCGTTTTACAAGACCGGCAAACAAGCCTGATTAAGCAAATCAGTGACCTGCAACTCGGCAATACCAGTTACGAGCTGTATTACTTCTATACCGAAGATGGCTTTTTGTTTGGCTCGCTGGTGCCTGGCACAGACCTTAGACGGGATATCAACAGTATTTCGCGCATGATTTTGCTGTATGGCACCTTGGCGGGGCTGGCCTTTATTCTGTTGATGTTTCTGGTATTGCATTGGCTGTTCAGGCCTTTTGATGCCGTGCTTAAAACCATACGGGAATCCGTCACTTACTGTGGCAATGAAAACAAGGTGAGATTGAAGCAAATTGAATATCGCAGCCACAATGAGTTTTCCCCTATCGTGAAGGCCATGAATGATATCTACCTGCAAGTACAGGAACACGTACAACAGGTGGAAGAAACCAACCTACGGCTGATCGCGTCAAAGCAGAAAATCGTGCAGTTGAATGCCGAACTGGAACAGAAGGTCGAAACCAGAACTGCAGAGGTACAACAGAAAAACCTCAAGTTAACCGAATCCTTGGAACGGCTTAAGCGCACCCAGCAACAACTGATTGAAAATGAAAAACACGCAGCCCTGGGCAGGCTGGTGGCTGGTGTGGCGCACCATATCAATACACCACTGGGTGTTTGTGTCACCGCGGCTTCATTTCTGTCAGTGGAAGTTAGGGCGACCTTTGAAAAAGCCATGAACGGACAAATAGGCAAACGGGCCTTTGAGCAGGCTATGGATAAGATTGTTGAGAGCACTGAGCTGCTGCAACTCAATCTGGATCGGGCTTCTAATTTAATCTCCAGCTTTAAACTGGTGGCAGTGGATCAGTCCAATGAAAATCAACGCCTGTTCAATGTCGGCGATTATATCAATAAGATCCTGCTGTCCATGCGCAGTAAGTTTGAACAGACAGCTCACCAGATCACATTGAACTGCCCGCCAGATCTTAATCTGTATTCGCACCCTGGCGCCCTGACGCAGATCCTCGCGAACCTGATAGACAATGCTCTGACCCATGCCTTTTCGGTTGAGAAGCCAGGCAAAATTGAAATCAATATCAGCGAGCAAAGCGATCATATTCAAATGCTGGTCGCTGATAATGGTAAAGGTATGTCAGAGGAAATCAGAGAGCGGGTGTTTGATCCCTTCTTTACCACCAAGCTTGAGCAGCTCAGTAACGGTTTGGGTTTGCATGTGGTTTACAATATTGTTGTGCAGCAACTAAACGGCCGTATTGAATGCCAATCACAACTGGGCGTGGGTACAAAATTTATCATCATCATCCCCAAAACGCCTGAACCTGGCCGGTTGGCTTAAACAAAGAAAGCAAGAAACACAATAGTCAAAAATATCCAGGGGAAAGGTGATGTCCACCAATCCGTTCCGTTGGCACTGGCTTTTTTTACCTTTTCTCGCCACGCTAAGTTCACTTCGTTACTGTGCCACTTCAACCTGAGTTGGGGCCCTGGAAATACGAAAAAAACAATAGAGAAAGACACTAAAAACCAAGCTGTCGCCGAAAAATCGGGGAAATACACTAATATCAACAGGCCCACTGCCAGCAACAGAAACGCAGCGATCAACTCGAATTTACCCGGCATTTGTCCTCCTTTACTGAAACACTCGTAGCGCTATCTTTTTGTCCATTAAAACGGATTAAATATCCCTGCATCATTGTCTGACTTTTTGCTATTCCTTGCCAAGGGTTTTGCTGGGGAAAGGCACGTCATGCCAGACCAGTGTTCGTTCACCTGGCCTGTTAACCATACAATGCACATGGCGGGGGCCTGGCTCAGGGCCAACTTATTTCTGTAACCATTTGTTAAAAATGATTTTTATCGCATCGCAGCAGATAGAATCCGCGCCAACAACCCTCTCATATCAAGGACATAACATGAGAAAACACATCCTGGCCCTGCTGCCTGTCACATTATTGGGCTGCGCTGCACAACCCCCTTCAGCACCTGCGCCTACCTTAGTGTTAGTACACGGCGCCCATTTTAACGCCGCAGCCTGGCAACCACTGCAAAATGAACTGCAGAAAGCCGGAATACACAGCCAGGCGGTTGAACTGCCGGGAAGAGGCAGTGACCCGGCTCCTGCCGGTGCCACACTGGATAGCTCAGCTACCGCCCTTTGCCAAAGCCTGACCGCGATTTCTGGCCCTATTGCCCTGGTGGTGCACAGTCAGGGCGGAGCCATAGCGCATCAGGCGCTGAACTTGTGCCCTGCCGTTGAGGTATCCGACATTGTGTATATCTCGGCGGTCGCCCCCATTGATGGTGCTAAGCCGTTTGCCTTGCTAAATGAAGCAGACGAGCAGCACTATTTTCGCGGCATTACCTATCAGGACGGCTGGATGAAGATCACCAACCCGCAAGCCTTTGCCGAAACCTTTACCGCAGACTCTGCCCATTATGCCCAGGTGATTTCCCAGGCTGTAGATGAACCCGCCGCCACCGGCGATGGTCAGGTGAATCTGCCAGCGGCGCAGCTGCAAAACATCCGCACCAGCTATATCTTTGCCGAGCAGGACAAGATTATCTCTTTTGCCAGCCAGAAAAAAATCGCCGCATCCATTCAGCCGGACCAACAATTTACCTTACCAAGCGGCCATTTACCCATGCTCAGTATGCCGCAACAGCTCAGCCAAACTATCCTGACTGCCCTGGGACGCTAGAGCGTGTTGACCTTTTGAGTATAGATTTTGTTCAAATCCAGCCCCTTTTGGTCACGACGCCGGGCTGCTGGCCTAGCGGGCCTAAGTCAAAGCCCGGCAACACAATGACGTAGGGAACGTCATTGAACAGCTTTAGCTGGCCGCTTGCGGTGACAGGCAGGAGCCTGTCATACCGGGCAGGAGGGGCTGGGTTGAACCCTTCGGGCAGCGCTTGTGGGCCCTTCCTACGGCGTTATCCTTCACTCATGTAGAATAACTACACCACGTTCACTCTGCCTTGTATAAAGGGCCCACAAACTGCTGCAAAATCATACACAAAAGGTCAACACGCTCTAGTAAAAAGACCTGAGCGGCACACCAACCTCGCCGCTCAGTACTGTTAGTAGGTCGGAATTTATTCCGACAAAAACTCATACAATACAAACCAGAGCCTAACATTGCTCTGAAGCAGAGCTTTTCAGCCAACTGCCGGCGAATCAAAACCCAACCTGCACAGCCACCGCCAACAACACCAACGCAGTAACAATAAAAATGGCCCACAGCGGTAAAACAAATCTGGCCCATTGCGCCCAGCCCACATTGGCGGTAGCCAGATAAGCCAGTAGGGTGCCCGAAGTGGGCGTCAGCATATTGGTGATACCGTTACCAAATAAAAACGCCAGTACGGTGGTTTGTGCCGACACCCCGGATAATTGCCCGATAGGCCCCATAATCGGCATACTCACAGCTGCCTGCCCTGAGGTGGAAGGGATCAGAAAATCCAGCAGCAACTGGGCAAAGAACATGCCGCTGGCCGCCAGTGTCGGGCTACCTTCGCCAATCAAACGCACCAGAGAATGCACCACTGAATCCAGGATCTGACCTTTTTCCAATGTCACGGCCACAGCCGATGCCACGCCAATCAGAAAGCTGGCCAGCAACACTTTTTTCATCCCGCCGACAAAAGCATCCGCCGCGCCATTGGCCCCCAGTCCGCTAAGCGCAGCCAACAGTAAACTGACACCAATATAGTAGGCGGATAAGGCTTCATGCTTCCAATGCCATTGATTCGAGGCATAGACCAGAAAGCCAATGCTGCTAACAAGCACCATCAGCATCAGACTGTGACGCCAGGACAACCTGGCATGATTAAGTTCCAGCACAACTTGCTCGGCTTTTGCCTGGCGGCGGATCACCCATAGCATAAAGCCAATGCCAATCAGCAAAAACACCAGGTAACAGGCCAGGCGAAAACCAGCACCACTGAAAATCTGCAAACCGACCAGAGGCTGGGCAATGGTCAACGGCAGCGGATTAGACACCGATGACAAATACCCCACCTTGACCGAAATAGTGACAATGGCAAAGCCGATAATGGGGGCCATGCCCAAACGTGTGGCCATCGCCACCATCAATGGAATAACCAATAAATATTCCGATGCCAGCCCCAAGAAGGTGCTGCCAGCGGAAAACACCAGCATCAGCGTAATCACCAGCACATAAATATTACCTTTGACCAGGCTCAGCAATCGCTCCAGGCCTGCGTCCACGGCTCCGGCGCGAGTCAGAATGCCAAACATACCACCGATAATCAGTACCATAAAAATCAGCCCACCACCGCGTTCCAGGCCTTCGGGAATACTCATCAACAGCTCGGTGATGCTGACCGGATAGGCCCTGTCTGCCTCAGGTATATCGGAACGCAGCAAGTTGGCCAGACTGGTATCTTTGTCCAGCACCTGATAGGAGCCAGGCACCACCAGACGACCATCCCGCGCATAGCGCCCCGACTCAATAAAGTAGGTCATGGCACCAGCCAGCAACAAAATGCCCAGCAGAATAATCAGGGGATTAAGGGTTTTACGCTCAGATGGGTTTTCAGACATTATCCTGCCCCCCAAGGTTGTCGACAATATAATCAGCCATTGCCCCGGCGACCCGGCCCAGATCACGACGAAAATCATCGAATTTGCGATTTGGCACAAAGGCCTGTTCATCCATATACAGGGCGCGATTCAGCTCTATCTGCATACTGAAACGGCGCTTAGCCGGATTGCCATAATGGGTAACCAGATACCCACCTTTGTAGGGCTGATTGCGCACGACTTTATAACCCAGACTCACAAAGGCATCTTCCACTATCTGCACAAAACCAGGATCACTGCACAGACCATCGTTATCCCCCAGCACCACATCCGGGCGGGCTGCGCCACTGTCAATATTCATGCGGTTACCGGTGGATTTCATTGAATGACAATCCACATGCCAGACCGCAGAGAACTGTTGCTGCAGGGTGTCCAATTTGGTTTGCAACGCCTGGTGGTAAGGCCGGTGGAATTGCTCAATGCGCCTGACAATGTCTTCGATATTCAGTGGCGCATCGTACATCGGCACATCGGGCAGGGCATAACGGCGAATCAGGCCCATTCCCCGCTCACTGTATTTGCTGGGATTACATCCCGCCCAGGGGCGTTTCAACATGGCAGGATCAACATCATCAGGCGCCCGGTTTAAATCAATATACATGCGGGAATAATGAGCACTGAGCAGGCTTCCTCCTACGGCCAGCACCGGCGCCCATAAGTCATCCACATAGGCATCCCAGCCGCTTTTAAGTTGCGCTTCACTGGCCAGACAGCGAAAGTCATCTGGAAACAGGCTACCGCTGTGAGGTGAATCCAACACCAATGGCAGGGCTTCAATACAATCAGGTTCAGCCAAAGTATAGACATTGGTCATAAATCATCCGCGTCGTCTTTGGCCCCGTACGGGGCCAGTGGTTTACATATCGTAGCTTAACTGCAGGTAGAAAAAGCGTCCTACCGGGTTATAGGTGTTCTGATCGAAATTGATATTGGGGTTACTCAGGGAAATGGGCGGTTGCTTGTCAGCCAGATTATTAATGCCAAACTTCACCCGCATAGCCTCGTCAATATCGTAGCTGACCGACACATTGTGGTAGACCACCGTACCAATATGACGCTGTTCATCCTGGAAGGTCTCGGTGCTGTCGCCAATATGGCGCAGGTTGTAATTCAGTGCCCAGGGGCCCTGTTGCCATTTAGCAGAGAAACTGCCACGCCATTTAGGAAAGGCTTCACGTAAATAGGCGTTGCCCACTTTGTCTTCCACCTGCACAGTACCATCTGACAAGGTGGTACTGGTTTCAAACTCGCGCAGCCGCGACATATTCAGGCTGAAATCAACGTCGCCGCTGTCGGTGGCCAGGCCATAGCGCATCAGCATATCCATACCCGCGGTTTTAGTGCTGTTGAGATTCACCGGGCCATCCAGGATATTGTCTATCTCGCCACTGGCGGCACGGCTGATGACCTCGCAGTTACGCGCCTGGCTGGCACACAAGTCCAACAGATTTTGTGCGCCAAAAGTACTGATGGTGTTATCAATTTCAATATCGTACCAATCCAGGGTCAGGCTGAAGTCATCCATAAAGGTAGGGATCAGTACCAAACCAAACGATAGGTTTTCCGAGGTTTCCGGTTGCAGCAGGCCGTTGCCACCAGTGGTTAACTGCACATTGCTTTCTCCCTGACTGTAATCGGAAGGCACCCCTGTACATCCAGGCAGAGATTTATTCGCCGAACAAGGGTCGAGCACCGGCGCAAAGCTTTGCCGCTGGCCTTCATATAATTCCAGAATAGAAGGAGCACGGAAGCCTTCTGCCCAGGTAGCGCGCAATGACAAACCTTGCAGCGGCGAATAAAGTAATCCCACCTTGCTGTTCGTGGTGCTGCCAAAGGTACTGTAATCTGAGTAACGGCTAGCCAGACTCATCTCCAGCCGGTGGGCCAGCGGTGCCTCATCCAACAGCGGAATACTCAGCTCTATATAGGCTTCTTTCAGGTCGTATTCGCCGTCTGTGCCGGTGCGGGGCGCGGAACTGGTGGTCTGGTAAGTGTTCACCCTGGGGGCGGAATTAATAATATCGTCAGGCACATCCAGGCCACGCTCTCGCCGGTACTCAATACCCGCTGCCATGGCCAGGTCACCGGCTGGCAATTCAAACAGGCTGCCGGTGATGTTCAGGGTAAAGTCCACCTGACTGGCCTGGTTTTTATCTTTGCCGGTGAAATTAATATAATCCACCATCTCAGCGCTAAGGGTGTCAAACAGATTAACCGGCACACAACCGGCCGCCAGATCCGACACATCGGCGCTAATGCCGCTGCTGTCACAAGCCCGTAACCCCAGGGCCAGTTTATCCAGATGCACCTGATTATTGGACTTAAAGGTCCCTTCATTTTTGGCCCAGGATAGGAAACCATCCCAGCTCCAGCCATGGCCGATATTCAGTTCACCATCCAGGCCAACACCCAGTCGGGTGGTTTCCACCTGCTGTGCATTGATCCGGTAACCATTTTCCTGCATAAAGGATGTATGGCGAAAGTCACTGCCGCTGAATTCCACACCAAAGGGGTTTACCTGCGCATCATTGGCAATCACAAAACCCCGACTACCGCCCCGCACCGAGGATAAAGCCGAGGAAAACTGCTGATCCGACTCACGACTGTTGTACAGTGCCTCGACGCGCAAATTAACCGCATCAAAGGGCACCAGGGCCTGGGCATATAAAGACATGCGCTGACTGGGCCCCACCACATAATTGTTGTAGTAGCGATTAAACTGATCGTCAGCCGTGGCGGCACGCCAACTGCCGAGATTGTTACCATTGCTGTCGGGGTTGCGGGTAATGCCGGCGGTCGGAATGCTGAAGTCCAGAACCGAAGCCAGACTGCTTTCTCTGAACAAACCTTCTGGCGTGCCTTCCGACAAGCCGTTCAACGGGATTGCCGTCAGTTCACGGTCCTGAGTATAAATGGGCTTCTGGTCTGAATAGCTGGCAGCCACCATCAGATTACTGTCGCCAATATCTTTACCAAACAGCACATCCAGATTCAGCGTCTCTCTGTCTCCTTCACTGCTCTGGCCATAATAGGCTTTGGCACTGGTACCGACAAAATCGTTATGGGTATAGATGTTCACCACCCCGGCAATTGCATCGGCGCCGTAGATGGCAGTCGCACCATCCTGCAACACTTCCACTCTTTTAACGATGGCCTGAGGAATAGTATTGAGGTCAACAAAATCGCGAAAGCCGCGTGTGCCGGCACCATTTACCCAGCGATGACCGTTAACCAATACAAGCGAGCGGTTTTCACCCAGATTACGCAGATTCATACTGCTGCTACCGTGGCTGGTGCCCGCTGAACCATTGCTGTTTAAACTGGCTCCGACCGAAGGTAATTCCTGCAATACCTCGCCCAATGACACCGCCCCGGTCTGGTTTAAAGCTTCCAGATCCAACTCCTGCACCGGACTGGGGGTATCTCCCTGGCGCTTAATTCTTGAGCCCGTTACCGCGATAATCTCGGTATCGGCTGGTGTGTCGGCCACCGAAGTTTGTTGTGCCCAGGTCAGGGGTGAAAAGGCCGCACTCACGGCCAGGGTCAATATGGAAGGACGAAAGATACGCATAAACTGGTCTCCGGCTGTTGATAGGCATCTACAAGTGCCTTTTGATTAACAGTTTATTAACCCGCCAAAGTCATGCAATATTATGGAAATAACTAATCATTTCATTACATTTTGTTATTGATATGGGTACAGCAACTTCGCCAAAAGGCTTAGAAGGCCTGAGTTTAAAGAGCCTGGAAGCCTTTCGCGCCATTATTCAATCCGGTTCAGCCACAGCAGCTGCTACCAGTTTAGGCATCACGCAACCAGCAGTCAGTCGCTTGCTGGCCAGCTTTGAACAGCACGTGGGATTCGCCCTGTTTTACCGGGAAAAAAGCCGCCTGTTTCCCACCGAAGAAGCATTGGCTTTGTTTAAGGAAGTGGAGCTAACCCTGCAGGGCGCAGAGCGCATCAGCCTGTTGGCCAGAAATATCTTTAACTCAGACTTGGGATTACTCAAGATCGTGGCGCCAAATTCTTTTATCGCCGGCCCGCTGGCCGATGTCGTCGCCGACTTTATGCGCCAGCATCCCAGGGTAAATATCTCTCTGGATACCCATAGCCCGGCCACCGCCAGGGAGCTGGTAGCCCATCGTAGTGCTGATTGTGGCTTTATCCAGTTACCGGAAAATCATCCGGGCCTGCAGGTAGAATCCATGCTGCAAAGCCATACTGTATGTGCGTTATCGCCCGCCCACCCGCTGGCCAGTAAGGGGCGAATCGAAGTTCAGGATCTGCTTGGACAAAACCTGATCCTGTTAGGGAAGGGGCGCTACTCCCGTATGCAAATTGACAGTATCTTCCAGCAGGCCGGGGTGCCCATGAAGGTAAAGCTGGAAACTCACACCGTGGCCATTGCCTGTACTTTTGCCAGGCGTAACCTTGGGGTTGCTATCGTCAACGGCATGCTGGCCAGACAATATGCTGATAACAACTTGCTGCTGATACCTTTCGCCCCGGCCTTGATTTATGAGTATGGCTTTATCACCTCTGCCCATGCGCCGATGAGCAGACTGACCACGGCATTTTTTAATCACTGCCGCCAAAGCTTTGGCCGTATGCAGGACGAGCTGATACCCAAAGCTTAATGATAGGCTTCAGGTCAAACAGGGGCTTCTACAGACACTGTCTCAATGAGGCGACAGCATAGCCACCATTTAGAAAATACCGCCTTCGGTCCGCCAGGCCAGGCCCGCGCAGAGGTGCCAGAAATTTTGCGAGCCAAACCGCTTCCAAAGTTTGTGATACCCCTTCCACCCCAACAAATTTGTCGCCATAAAGAGACAGAATTATAAGTTTTTGCTGACTCGACTTCGCTGCTTGTCCTTCTTACACCGTTCCCTGCGACCATAAATGGCAAAAGCACACAGAATATAAACGCAGTATATTCAATTAGTTACAGGAACTTCTCGACAAATGAAGTGATTCAGAAGTCAGAAAAAATATTTTTCCCCGCTAGTTGGCCTCTTTTTTGCGATACACAGATCATTCCAGCATTTCTCTACTTTGTTCCAATCAGGGGACAGTATTTTCAGACTCGGGGGTAGTAAGCTTGAGTAAGTCTAAATTTCATCAATTAAAGACCAGGGCCTTTTTAAGTGTCGGCCTGCTGGTGGCGGTATTGCTGATCCTGACAACCAGTGTCAAGGCCCAGCAATTACCCGCTAATCAGGGCAAAAATAAACAGCAGGTACTTTTTGACCTGATGGCCAGCCGGGCCAAAGCCCTGGCCGCTCAGAGTTACAGCGCCGACAGCGAAGCCCTGCCAGACAGTTGGAAGTCGATGAGCTATTCGCAGTACCGGGCGATTCGCTTTAAACCTGAACAGGCACTATGGCATCAGCAGTCGTTGTTTGAAATCCAGTTTTTTCATCCTGGCTTCTTATATCAGCAGCCAGTGGAAATTGAAGAGATCAACAAGGATGGTATGAACAAACTGCTGCCTTTTGATGCCAGTCAGTTTAGTTATGACGCAGAGGCGGCGCCCCTGGCCGGACAACCTGCCAATAGTAAAGGGTACTCAGGTTTTCGTGTGCATTACCCGCTAAATCGCCCTGATTATAAAGACGAGGTAGCGGTATTTCAGGGGGCATCGTATTTCCGTCTGGTAGGGCCAGAGCAGATTTACGGCCTGTCTGCCAGAGGCCTGGCGATTGATACTGCAGAGAGCAGCGGTGAACAATTCCCACATTTTAAGCGCTTCTGGTTGGTCAGGCCGCAGCCCAATGACACAACATTAGTGTTCTTCGCCTTATTGGACAGCCCCTCGGTAACCGGGGCCTATCGTTTTGAACTGACGCCAGAAAGCGACACTCATATGCAGGTTACCGCACGCCTGTTTGCCCGTCAGGATGTTAAGAAACTGGGGATTGCACCGCTGACCAGTATGTTCTTCTATGGTGAGAACCGGGTCCGTTTTGTAGATGATTTTCGCCCGGAGATTCACGACTCAGACGGTGTGTTGATGCACACCTCCCATGATGAATGGATCTGGCGTCCGTTGAAAAACCCACGTCATTTGCAGGTCACCAGTCTGGCCGATGAAAATCCCAAGGGATTTGGTCTGGTGCAGCGCGATCGAAGCTTTGTGAACTATCAGGACACCGAAGCGAAATATCATCAGCGTCCCAGCATTTGGATCACCCCGCAGGGCAATTGGGGGAAAGGCCGTCTGGAAATAGTGGAAATTCCTACCAACAACGAGACCAACGATAACATCGTCAGTTATTGGGTACCTGACGCTCCGCTGCAGGCCGGACAACAACTGGAAATCAGCTACCAGCTATCGACCTTTGACAGTAAACGCCCCGAGCAAACCCTGGCCCAGGTCAGCCGAACCCGCATCGGCTGGTCAGCTTTACCGGGTGAGCAGAATCCGCCACCCAAGGCCGAGCGCCAGTTTATGGTGGATTTCAGCGCCGACAAACTGGCCAAACTCAATGCAGCCCAGCCCCTTCAGGCAGACTTGCAATTGTCTTGGGGTGCAATCCGCGATTTGACCACCAGCAAGCTGCCAAACGGAGACTGGCGGGTCTCCTTCAAGCTTAACCCCGCCGACCAAAAGCCTGTAGACATGCGTCTGCAATTGACATTACGCAACGAAACATTAAGCGAGGTATGGAACTATGTCTGGAATCCAAGCGACCTCAAATAACAGCGCAGCGGCGCAATCTAATCCGACTTGGCAGATCATTCTGAACCATAAGGCACTGCGTCAGTGGCTGTTTTTCCTGCTGGTCAGCACCAGTGCGGTGGCCGGTATTGGTATGATGACGCAGATCCTCAAAGCCAATGGCCTGACCGGTCTGGAGATAACACTTCTGGGCCTGTTTGCCATTGTGTTCAGTTGGATTGTCTGTGCTTTTTGGAGTGCTGTTATTGGCTTTGTACTGCAATGGCTGAACATCGATCCACTTAGTCTTAAGCCTAAACTGACAATACCTGCGCCAGACACAGCACCGCTCAGTCGCACTGCCGTGGTGATGCCGGTGTATAACGAAGATACCCGGCGCATTATGGCGGGCTTTGAAAGTTGCCTGCGTAGTTTGGCGGACAGCGGTCATCTGGCCCAATTTGACTTTTATATGCTCAGTGATACCCGCAACCCAGAACTGGCACAGGCTGAGCTGGACCACTGGCAAGCACTGCAGCAACGTCTGGGTAACTTGCGTCACCATGCATTTTATCGTCGCCGCGAAAAAAACGGCGAACGTAAGGTCGGTAACCTTAAGGAATTCTGCCAACGATTTGGTTACCGCTATGAACAGATGATAGTGCTGGATGCAGACAGCATAATGAGCGGCCAGACCATGTTACAGTTGGTGCACGCCATGGAGCAGAACCCCAATACGGGTCTGATCCAGACGGTCCCCATTCCGGTACGACAAACCACCTTGTTTGGTCGCTTCTTGCAATTTGCCTCAGAATTGTACTGCCCAATGCTGGCCACCGGCTTGTCATTCTGGCAAACCGACAGTGCCAACTACTGGGGCCACAATGCCATTGTCCGCATGCAAGCCTTTATGCAAAGTTGCGGCTTACCCAAACTGGATGGACCTGCGCCGTTTGGTGGCGATATCCTCAGCCATGACTTTGTTGAAGCCGCGTTGTTAAGGCGTGCCGGATGGGATGTATTCCTGCTGACCGATATGCGTGGCAGTTTTGAAGAGGTGCCCTGCAATATTCTTGACTACGCCACCCGCGACCGTCGCTGGGTACAGGGCAATATTCAGCATCTGGCGTTACTGGGTAGCCGGGGTTTGCATCTGACCAGCCGTTTGCATTTTCTGTTTGGTGCTCTGGCCTATATATCCTCGCTGTTGTGGATGCTGATGCTGGCGTTGAGTTCAGCCGATGCCCTGCTGCGCGCCACCAGCGACAATGACTATTTTCATCACACCTATCAGTTATTCCCCAACTGGCAGGTGGCAGAAACCGGTCTGATTAATGCGTTATTGATGTGTACCGTGGTGTTGCTGATGTTCCCCAAAGCATTGGGGGTAATACTGGCGTTGAAACAGCGACGCAACGAATTTGGTGGTGCCGCCACCTTACTTAAAGGGGCCATAGCAGAAGCCTTATTTGCCCTGCTAATCGCCCCAATCATGATGGTTTATCACGCCTTTTTTGTTCTTAGCGTGTTTTTGGGGTATCAGGTGAGCTGGAATGCTCAGGAGCGTGAAGGACGCATGTTAAGCTGGCGGGAAGCCCTACACCGCACCGCCTTACCCAGCGCCATCGCAGCCCTTTGGGCCGCCGTGACTTTTGTATTAACGCCATTGATGTTCTGGTGGATGGTGCCGGTGTTTACCGGTGTGATTCTGGCTGCACCTATAGTGCGTTATTCCAGCAGTCTCGGACTGGGGCGCTGGGCCAGGCTGAACGGTCTGTTTATCAGCCCCAGCGAAGCCATTGAACCTGATGAACTCAAACTACTGCGTATCCGCCTGGCAAATCTGCCCGCCAAGCCAGCGCGAGTGGATTGTGTACCAGCATTACCCGCAGAGCAGTGGCGGGAAATGCCCCTGCAAAGCTTTGATGATGTTCCACCGTCAGTCCTGGCTGAAGTCCGCAACTAAAACCTAAACCCATGCCATGCTCAGATGGCATGGGTTTTACCCTGTCATTGGTCTGCTTTGTCTTGTCAAAGGTAGCGTCGATAAGCCCATCTAAGTAGAATCCACGCGGCTAATGCTAAAGACAGAAAAGGACAACAATGAAGATAAAACAGACCCTACTGGCCCTGACACTTGGCCTGACAAGTACCTGCACTTTTGCACAAGACCGCCTGAGCATCGACGATATTCCCACTATTCAAGCTGTGATCCAGAGCAGTATCAGCCCAAACGGCAAATGGATAGCCTTTACCCGCTCGGTGCCCCGGGCCCTCTATGTGGATGACAACGGCAACAACTATGCCGAACTTTATCTGGTTGATGATAAAGGCGTGGAGCGCCCTTATATCACGGGCAAGGTCAATATAAGTCAGTTGCAATGGTCAGCAGATGGCACGCACATCTATTTCCTGGCCAAACTGGGTGATGACATGTACACCAACCTGTATCGCATCCCGGTAGATGGCGGTCAGGCGCAATTGGCACTCAGTCTGAAAGACCGCAGCATTGGCTCTTACCAACTGGCCCCCAACGGCAAGCAACTGGCATTGCTGGCCAAACCGGCCGCCGACAAATCCGAGAAAGAACTGAAAAAGCTTGGTTTTATGGCGGAAGTCTATGAGCTCGGTCTGAAGTCACAGCAGTTGTTTGTACTGGGGCTCGACCAGGCTGGTAAAGATCTGACGCCACAAGCCTTGGACATCAAGGACTATGTCAGTGATGTCAACTGGGCACCCGACAGCGCATCGTTATTGATCAAAACCCAGCCCAGCGCCCTGATTGATGACAAGTATATGAAGTCACAATGGCATCTGTTTGATCTGACCAAACAACAGGTCAGGCTGTCACTGGCCACAGAAGGCAAGCTGGACGAAGCCGAATTGTCTGCCGATGGCCGTTACATCGCCATTATCGGCGCCGAAGACAAACATGACCCGGCCGCCGGTCGTTTGTATCTGGCCGATGCTGACAGCGGTGAGGTCAAGGACTGGTTGCCTGGCTTTAAGGGCCACATCAGTGATATCCAGTGGTCTGCCAAAGGCCATGAGCTGAATTTTATTGCCGAAGTTGGCACCCAGAACTTTATCGCCAGCCTGAAGCCAGGCTCCAGCAAATACAAAAAACTGGTTAAGGAAGGGCAGTTTATTGCTTCCGGTCTGAGCATCGATGATAGTGGCAAGCGCATCGCGCTGCGCGCCCATAGTGCGGCACATCCCAACGAAGTATTTATGTTGCAAAGCGGTAACGTCCGCCGCCTGTCAGACTCCAATCCCTGGCTTAGCAGCAAGCGGTTGGCCAAACAAGAAACCATCCGCTTCAAGGCTGAAGACGGTGTGGAACTGGACGGTGTACTGATCTATCCACTGGATTACCAGGCGGGTCAGCGTTATCCGCTCATTATGTCGGTGCACGGTGGCCCGGAAAGCCATGATAAGGACGGCTGGTTGACCAACTATTCGCGCCCCGGCCAGATGGCCGCAGCTCGCGGTTATGCCGTGTTATACCCCAACTACCGGGGTTCCACCGGCAAAGGAGTGGCCTATTCCAAACTGGGCCAGAACGATTATGCCGGTGAGGAATTTAATGATTTAGTCCGCTTTAAGCAGCATCTGGTTAACATGGGTCTGGTAGACAGTAAGCGGGTTGGTATCACCGGCGGCTCTTACGGTGGTTACGCATCGGCCTGGGCCGCCACCAAGCTCACCGAACACTTTGCCACCAGCGTTATGTTTGTCGGCGTTACCAATCAGTTGTCTAAATTTGGCACCACGGATATTTCCAATGAAATGCATCTGGTACACGCCCGCTCTTACCCATGGGATAAGTGGCAATACTATCTTGAACGCAGCCCCATATACTGGGCAGGGCAGTCTAAAACCCCGCTGTTGATTATGCACGGCAAGGACGATCCCAGGGTACACCCCGCTCAGTCCATGGAGCTGTATCGCTATATGAAAGTGCAGGGCAAAGACGTGCGCCTGGTTTACTACCCCGGCGAAGGGCATGGCAATCGTAAAGTGGCTGCCCAGTATGATTACAGTTTGCGCCTGATGCGCTGGATGGACAACTATCTGATTGCAGGCAATACCAATATGCCGGATTATGAAATTGATCACGCCGCCAGACTTAAAGCAATAAAAGACCAACATAAATCATCAGACAAAATGTAAAGCAAAGGCGCCAATTGGCGCCTTTAACTTATTTAACGATACAAGGGGTACCAGGCACAGGTTTTCTGGCCATTACGCTCAAAGTAGAAGTTATAACAATTGGTGTCGTAGTTGTAGTTACCCACATCAATGCGATAGCCACTGATATATCGGTTATGCAGGGACACATACTGACCGTTATACAACAAGGAAAAATGCACATGTGGCCCACTGGATTGCCCGCCTTGGCATAAGGCCTGATTGTAATTACTGGCATACCGACCGATGTAGGCCCCCGCCGCAACATAGTCGCCGCTTTGATATTGCAGGCTAGACATATGGTAATAATTAGTGGCGTAACCGCTGGCATGAGTAATACGGATATTGCAGGAAGAATAACGGCTTACCGTACCCGCATGGGCTGCCTGCACCCAGGGCGTATTGCTGCCCCAGCCACCTGAGCCATTGTTGAAATCCAATGACGAATAGGGATACCCCGAACCTGTGTTGGAATGCGCACCACCACTGTACCAGGCATAACCTGAAGACCAGGGCAGGTTCATCGAAAACGCCTGAATCTGTTGGTCCCCTGCCCCGGCTTTAACCTCTGCATCGGTTAACAACAAACTCTCTTGAGGGGCATCAAACAGCCGGTTGTAAGTGGCAAGAAAGTCTCTCAAGGGCTGCGCGTGATCTGCTGACAATCTGGCTTTGCCCTTACCGCCAGGCTTTACAGCGTTTTGCAACAAACTGGCCAGGGCTAAGGTAGCTGAACTCACAGGCAAAGACACCTTGTCTGTTTCTGCCTGCAGGTGCTGATAAGCATAGAATCTGCGGCTTAGCTGACCGGCAATATCCCGTACCTGTTCAGAAAAACCAAGCGCATCAGACAAATTACCGAAAGGCCGCTGCAAGTCGGCTTTTTCCGGTGTACTGAGCATCTGACTTTGGTGCTCTATCAATGCCACCAACAGTTTGGGATTAATACTGGCAATCCCACTCCAATGCATAATCACATCCTGGTAATCCACCAGTGCAGGCACGCGCTGGGTAAAGAATGCAGACCAGTCTTCATTGAGCAATGCACCAGACAACACATACTGCGCGTCATCCAGCTCAATGGCTGGCAATCCGGCCAACTGCATCGCCAGTATTGTCTCTACCTGCACATCACCACCGGGAAAAAGTTGCTCTTCTGCAACGACGGGAGCGGCCATTAGCCCGGCCAGGGCAACCACTATGAGTTTTTTGTTCATCCTGAAATTTCCTTATGAACATGGTTTCCAATCCGGCCACTCTCCGGAGCGGCCGCTATCAACACGAACCGCATAAATACATGTATCAGGATCAGGTATAGCAGGTGGCCACAAACAAATAATTTAAACTTCAAATCTATACATAAGGGCTGCTTATCAGCCGCGCCAAAGCAAAAAAATTCAAATTTGTGACTTGTGGCCTATTTTTTCTTTGTTTTTAACTGTGCAATCATTAGCCACCAGGATGTCCACAAAAACACCGGGAATAAATGGTGAACGATAAAAGCGCGCTACTAAAACAACTGCAGATTAACCCTGAGCAAAAGCATGAACAAAAGGGCCTGAGTCTCTGGCATTTGCTGTTCGCGGTGCTGGCAAGTGCCGCCCTGACGTTCTGGCTGACCAGCTTTGTCAACCAGGATAAGACCGGCCCGGCTCCACAGATAAGTTCCGCACAGCAAACCAGCAATGCAGACACCACGGCGGCAAAACCAGTGACCACCAAAGCACCGGTAGAAAATAACAGCATCCTTAACTCATCTGGCTATATCACTGCCCGACGCATGGCAACAGTTTCCGCGGAAGTGATGGGGCTGATCACCGAAGTTAATGTGGAAGAAGGGATGCAGGTGCAACAGGGCGATGTGTTAGCAAGACTGGATAGTGCACTGGCAAAAACCGCCCTGCAACTTTCCGAAGCCCAGGTTAAAGCCTTGTCGGCCAGGCGTACTGCGCTGGATGCCGATCTGGAAGAAGCCAGACGTAACCTGAGCCGGGTTAACAACAACAGTTTTTCCAGCGAAGCCGAACGCACTGGCGCTGCCAGCCGGGTGCAAAACCTGGCGGCCAGCCTGCAAAGTGCCAGCGCCGAAATTGAAGTGGCCAGATTACAGGCCCAGAGCCAGCGCGAGCGGCTGGACGATCACACGATTCGTGCCCCGTTTTCCGGTGTCGTGACGGTAAAAAATGCCCAGCCGGGTGAAATTGTCGCCCCCACCTCTGCCGGTGGTGGTTTCACCCGCACTGGTATCTGCACCATAGTGGATATGGATTCGCTGGAAATTGAAGTGGATGTTAACGAAGCCTTTATCGGCAGGGTCAGCCCCGGTCAGCAGGTAGAGGCGACACTGGACGCTTATCCCGACTGGCGTATTCCGGCATCAGTTATTGCCATTATCCCCACCGCCGACAGGGCCAAGGCCACAGTACAAGTCCGTATTCGAATTGAAGTAAAAGACCCCAGGATCCTACCGGACATGGGTGTCAAAGTGGCCTTTATGAAGGCCTGATAGCAGCTGTCGATTTTGCCGGTTGCCAAACGACTAACCAACATCACAACACAAAACGGGAAAACAGCATGAGTGACGACAATTTATTTGAACTGAAAGCGGTCGCCAAGCGTTTCAAAAAAGGTAAGGAAACCATCAGTATTTTTGACGACCTGAATATGCATATAAAACGCGGGGATTTCCTGGCGATAATGGGGCCTTCAGGTTCGGGAAAAACCACCCTGCTTAACCTGCTGGGCGGTGTGGACCAGCCCACCAGCGGCGAGGTCAGCTTTGATGGAGCCCGCATCGACAGTTTAAGCGAGGGGCAACTGGCCACCTGGCGGGCCAACAACATTGGTTTTATCTTCCAATTCTACAATTTGATGCCGATGCTCAATGCCGCGAAAAATGTTGAGTTGCCACTGCTGTTAACCAACCTCAGCGGCAAAGAACGCCAGCAGCGCGTAGAAACCGCCCTTAAATTGGTAGGCCTGGCGGACAGAGCCAAACATATGCCCAGCGAAATGTCCGGTGGGCAGTTGCAGCGCGTGGCGATTGCACGGGCAGTGGTGTCCGATCCTAAATTGCTGCTGTGTGACGAACCAACAGGGGATTTGGATCGCAACACCGCCGACGAAATTCTCGAGATGCTGCAATTGCTCAATCGTGAGTTTGGCAAAACCATTGTGATGGTTACCCACGACCCGGCTGCCGCCCGTTATGCAACTCATACCCTGCATCTGGATAAAGGCCAGTTTGTCGATAAAGACGAGCCAGTACTGCAGGAGAAATCCGCATGAAGGACCTCTATCTGGTGTACAAAAACCTGACCCGCAAAAAATTGCGGCTGTTTCTCACCAGTTTCGCCATCTTTATCGCCTTTCTGATTTTCGGTGCCGTCACTGCATTGCAGGGGGCATTGAATTCAGGGGTGGAAATGTCGGCAGATAACCGTCTGGTGGTCTTCAACAAAATCAATTTTACCCAGTCCCTGCCCTATGCCTATGTCAATAAGGTCAGCGGCATTGACGGGGTAAAAGATGTGACCTTTGCCAACTGGTTTGGTGGCTATTATCAGGAACCAGCCAATCAGGTGGTTACCATGGCGGTAGATCCTGACACCTACTTTGATGTGTATGAAGAACTGCAAGTCGATACACAACAGAAAGCCAACTGGTTACAGAACCAGGCCGGGGTGATGGTGGGGGAACGTCTGGCGACAGTCAACAACTGGAAGATTGGTGACCGCATTCCTATTTCTTCGAATATTTTTTCCAACAAAGATGGCGGCCAAACCTGGGATTTAGTGGTGGAGGGCATTTTCACCGGCAAGGACCCGCAGGTGGACACCGGCTATATGGTGTTTCACTACAAGTACTTTATGGAAACCCAGAGTTGGGGCGGTGATTACGTGGGCTGGATAGTGCTGACCACAGACGACCCGGCCATCAACGAACAGGTGGCCAAGGCCATTGACGAGAACTTTGCCAACTCCCAGGCGGAAACCGACACCAGTACCGAGAAAGCCTTTAACAAGGCCTTTATCGAGCAAATCGGCAATATCGGCCTGATTATCTTTGGTGTGGTGTTTATGGCGTTCTTTACCATTTTGGTGCTGGTTGGCAACACTATGGTACTGGCGATTCGTGAGCGTACCAGCGAAATTGCAGTGCTAAAAACCCTGGGCTTTTCCTCACCCCGTATCTTTCGCATGATCCTGACCGAATCCTGCCTGCTGGCCTTTCTTGGCGGCCTGTTGGGATTGGGCGCGGCCTATCTGGCGGTAGGCGCCTTGTCTAAGATGATGGCGCGTTTTCTTCCGAATCTGGTGCTGGGTGAAGATATTATCCTGCAGGCGCTGGGCTATATGCTGCTGCTGGGTCTGATCACTGGGATTGCACCGGCCTACCGGGCGCTTCGTTTGAACATCATCACCGCATTTGCCAGGGGGTAATATGAGCCTGATTGCACAATCCAGTGCCGTAATTGGCATGAATATTAAGAGTTTGCCGCGCCGTTTATGGATGTCACTGGCCATGGTCCTGGCCAGCGCGGTGGTGGTTGCCGTACTGCTGGCCTTTCTGGCGATGGCCAAGGGTTTTGAAGCCACGTTACAAAGCGCCGGCCAGGAAGATGTGGCGTTTTTTATCCGTACCGGTTCTGCCGCTGAACTGAACAGCTCAGTGATGAAAGAGCAGGTTGACCTGCTGCGCGAAGCACCCGGCATTGCCAGCGATGAAAATGGCAAACTGGTTTCACCCGAGCTGTATGTGATTGTCGATGGCACCAAAAAAAGCAGCGGTACTGACGCCAATATCCCGTTACGTGGCCTGGAGCCGCAGGGCATGGCACTGCGTCACAACTTTAAACTGGTACAGGGCCGGCTGTTTACCCCAGGTACCGATGAGTTAATTGTTGGAGAAGGGGTATTACGCCAGTTTGAAGGCTTTGAACTGGGCAAAGAGGTGCGTTTTGGCAAGAACCGCTGGACAGTAGTCGGTGTATTCAGTACCGGCGGTAACGTGTTTGAAAGTGAACTGTGGGCCGACGCTAAAGTGATTCAGACCCTGTATAACCGCGGTAGCAGCTATCAGTCGGTACGCGCCAAACTGCAAAGCGGAGCCAGTCTGGAAGCGATTGAAGCCTATATCAAAAACGAACCACGCCTGAATCAGGAAGTGCAAAGCGAAGCCAAGTATTTCGCGGTGCAGGGCGAAAGCTTAAGCTATATGGCCATCTTTGGCCGGGTGATCAGCACCGTGATGGCATTGGGTGCCATGGCTGGGGCACTGAATACCATGTACACCTCGGTATCGGACCGGGCCAAGGAAATTGCCACCTTACGGGCCATTGGTTTTTCTAATCTGTCGGCCTTTATCGGTACTATGGCAGAAGCGTTGGTGCTGGCCTTGCTTGGCGGTGTGTTGGGGGCACTGGCGGCCTTCCTGCTATTTGACGGCTTAAGTGCGTCCACCTTAGGCGGTAGCTTTACCCAGGTGGTGTTCAGTTTTGAAATGAACGGCCAATTGGTGATGCAGGGTATCTGGCTGGCACTGGTGATTGGCTTTATCAGCGGCTTCTTCCCCGCCTGGCGGGCCACCAGTGTGCCAGTGGCCGTGGCATTTCAATCCAGGGGATAGAAAAAGGGCAGCCCCTTCCTATCCTGGATTTAAACCGCAGCCATCCTGAGCCTGAAAAGAAGCTCCTCACTCAGGTTGGCTGTGTTAAACCCCGGATAAAAACGCCCAACTAAATTTCCTTCAGGACCAATAATCGAAAAAGTGACGGAATGGGATACCTGGTAGTTATCCTTTTCAGGGGAAACCCTAAATTGAACTCCCAGGCTGCCAGCCAGCGCTTTCAACTGCCCCTCTGACCCGGTCAGACCGACAAAAGTTGGATTGAAAAAGCGGGCATAGTCGCCAACCTTTGCCAGAGCATCGCGGCCAGGGTCAACCGACACAAAAACATAAGCCATATTATGGTCAGCGGTGATGCGTACCAATTTTGCCGCCAGGTCTGCCAATTGGTTTAAACTGGTTGGGCATATGTCCGGACAGTGCATAAAGCCAAACACAACAATCGTCCAACGTCCTTGTAGGGCCTGATTATTAAATGCCGCGGTATCAGATTGCAGACTGAAGTTCTGTAACTGGCGAGGACTTTCCAGCCATTCAATACTCTGATACTCAAGGGGTTTGGGTACAACGAATGTTAGCGCCAGCGCCACAGCCATTCCCAGACTTAACATTGCGGCAGCGATAAGCATTTTAGTCATCAGCCCGCCTCCTGATACTGATAACAACCAGTCCCACAGCCAATATGGCAGGCAAGGTTACACCAGCAAAATCCACCACCAGAAATTCGGGCCCACATATGCCAACAAACACTTCCCAGAAATGAAAGATAGCGTGCCCTGCCAACCAGCATGCAGGCATCAGCCAAAGCTGAAATCTATACTTGGTGTATACCGCCCCACCAATAAAGGCAGCACCAATCAGCATGTAATTTATACCAATATCCCGCAGAAAATGCTGATTAAACGGGCCACGGTCTGGCACACCGGGTACCAACCAATACCAGGGCTCGGGGGCAATGCTCATAAAGGCACCATTAATCACCCCTGCCAGGCCTATCAGCACCGCGAATCCGCTGATTAGTCTGTTAACCATGCTGGGCCCCTATGACCGCATCAGGACCACGGCCTGGTGCCAATGAAGCGTCGTTAACCTGTACCTTGCTACAGGCGGTACCATACCCCAGAGAGTACTTAAGGGCCGGATAAACCCGGTATGAACTGATAGCAAAACCCAGAGTAATCAGCCCTCTTTGGCCCCACAGAGCCAATATCCTGTCACGTAAATCGTCCGCTTCAGGATTGTGCGCCAGCACAAACTCAGTGAATTGCATCACCATGGCGACATTGTCAGGCACATTGCTGAAGTCTCTGTCGATAATCGCGCGTACCATGTCCGGTTTAACCTTTGCTTCTAAGGCCATATCCACAACCAGTTGCGTGCATGGTCCGCAATCGTCCCAGATAATGGCCCTAATTCTGGCGGCATACAGCACTTCTGTCGGCAAGTTGCCTGAATGGGATGCCATCATCTGAAATCCCATAAACTTGCTGTAGGCGCCCAAATCTGCTTTAAGAATATCCTGCTGATAGCGAATGTCGTAGTCATAGCGCTTTTTTAGCGTCAGCAACATTTTGTTGAACATATACCTAAACATTGAATACTCCTTACCCGCTTCAGCATTCTGAGACGGGTACCTTGATGACAAAAAGTTAGTAAATATCAGAGGCGTCCGGGGTTGGCCGGCATTGGCTAGGATTGCTGCTTTTCCAGTGCCTTCACCGGCCTGAACAACATAAGGAAACTAACCAGGAAAATACCGGCAGCAGCATGGAGCATGGTTGTGAAACTGCCATCATCCAGCAAACCCGATGCCATCAGTGGTCCGGCTGCTAAACCGACAAGCGAGACCACTGCGGCAACCGATGAGAGTCGGCCGCTGCTGTCAAAATCAGCCGCAATAGCCAGTAAATAGGAATTCACCGCAGGCCAGCAGAAAAACAGCAAGGCCATGGCACTGATATAGATAAGCGGCGTCAGTTCTGATGCACTTAACATCACGGCCGCGACAATCGACAACGCAACACCGGCGGCAATCCAGTAAAAACGACCGAACTTATTACCACTGAGAATCGGTAACATAGCACCGGCAAGACCAAGTAAGCCGGTCATGGCGATATAGCTGCTGACGCTCTTATAATCCATACCTGCTCCCAGCCCCATCAGCTCCACATAAGCCCAAATCGCATTGGCGGCGCACAGGTAGAAAATGATGGCCAGCATCAACAACAGGGCATTTCCCCACCCAACTGACAATGCCATGGCTTGCATGGCTGACCTATTGCGCTGAGGAAGATCGGACAACAACATCAGAAAGATCAGACTTAGCAAAACAATGCCAGCCATCACGTAGAAAACCGCAAAGGTGCTTAGCATGTTCTCCAGTAATGGCAGCAGATATATAACCAAAGCGCCGATAACAAACTGCACAAACAGTAATGCACCAAAAGCACGATCAGGATTATTCAGGCGGGCCAGCACAGAAAATGCCACGCCCATACCCAGCCCGCCCAACACACCAGCCAGCAAGCGCATCCCGAGCATCAGACTATAGTCATCAACCCAAACCGAACTCAGGTCAATCAGCGCCAGGGTAGCAAAAGGGATGATAATGGCTGGTTTCCAGTTGATCCTGCGCACGAGGAAAACAGCACAGGTACAACCCAACAGGCCGCCAAACAGATTGACCGCCACAATTTGCCCGGCTTCTGTTTGATCAAATCCGATCCCACCGGCCAAAGCACTGACAACGCCGGGTAGAAAGTTGACATAAGCCAGTCCGGCCATCGCGATAAAAGCAAACAAAAAGTATCCGGCTGCACTTTCAGTAGAGATTTTTTTCAACATGGTTCCTCAAGCAATGCATCTGTTTTAATGTCGATAACTGACTTTATTCTTGCTGTGGAAACGGAAAAATAGCTGGCGCCCCCATTCAGTCATGAATACTATTCATGAATATTCCTGCCAGGATGCCGCAATGGACAAACTGCGTTTATTAGAACTGTTTCTGGCCACCTGTGATGGTGGTAGTTTTGCCGCCGCAGCGCGGGCCTGTAATACAGATCCTTCCACGGTGAGCAAGGCCATAGGTCGCCTGGAAAGCCAATTGGCTTTGACCTTATTTCAGCGCTCCACCCGACAATTGCGAATTACTGAGGCTGGCCAGCACTATGCTCTCACCGTGCGCAAGATGCTGCATGAATTGAGATCCTGTGAAAGCGATCTTAAACAGCTAAATGACTCACCAAGCGGCACGCTACGCATCAATGCAGCGGTTTGCTACGGGCATCTGTATCTTCGCCCATTGTTACCGTCATTCTGTCGCCGTTATCCCGGGATAAAGCTGGAACTTGAAATCAACGATCTGCATATGGATATTATTGATAACAACATTGATGTGGCATTGCGTACCGGCCATGTCAAAGACAGTCGTCTGGTAGCCCGCCGTCTCAGCCCTATGGATTTCCTACTTTGTGCATCACCACAGTATCTGCAAACCTATGGCACGCCGCGCCAGGCAGAAGATTTCAGACAACACAGTTGGATTGGTTTTCGCATTAAAGAAACGCAGCAATTGCAGCCAATCTTTCTGCCTAATGCGCAGGGCGAGTACATTCAGTATGAGCTGCAGCGCAAACATATTACCGATGACGGTGAAGCGATGGCACATATGTGTGCCGATGGCTTGGGATTTGCCCAACTACCGCATTTTCTGGCACAAAAAGAACTAAACAAGGGTGCTTTGGTATCGTTATACCCCTATTTCCGACCGCCTCAGGCTTACAATGGTGTATTTGCTATCTATCCGAAACGGGATTATTTACCGGCCAAAGTCAGGGTATTTATCGACTTTCTGACTAGGTCATTAGCAGCAAAAGGTGAAAGTACAAACCATACCTGGGCGGAAAGCTGGCCACCATTGATAGACTTCCGCGCTGGCAGCTAACAGCAAAGGGGAGTCAGCGCTGAAACACCAGCCCTAAACTCGGAAAGGCACAGGCAGTGAAACATTGCCTGCTATGGAAAAGCATAAGCCTTAATCAACCGCCTGATTAATCTGCGGTTGATTGAAGGTTGGAGTCGGCCGGTAAGCCGGGTTCTGTCGAGGACAATCATTCATCTAGGCCAGTAATTACTCACTGGCTCAAGCAACCTACCCGGTTCCGACGCGGGCCACGCCAAGGAACCCTATTTGGTCTTGCTCCGGGTGGAGTTTACCTTGCCACACACTGTTACCAGTTGCGCGGTGCGCTCTTACCGCACCCTTTCACCCTTACCGCCCGAACGAATTCGGGGTTGGCGGTCTACTCTCTGCTGCACTTGTCGTCGGCTTGCGCCGCCCAGGCGTTACCTGGCACCCTGCCCTATGGAGCCCGGACTTTCCTCCCCCCGCCTAAGCGGGCAGCGATTGTCTGGCCGACTCCGGCGCGCAGTCTACCCTAAAGTACGGTGTGATTCGAGCAGACAATAGCGGATTATCTGCATTTGCCGCTTTAATCCAGACCATTAGGTTAGCCCATTTAAGGAATTCTTATACTAAGCAACCACTTGCAAAATCTGCTAAAGTGCAAGTCCTGGAACCTGGCAAATATTCTAATCTATGAACAAGGCTTTGATTGGCGAGAGTCACTACACCAAAAGTGTGCGTAACCTGGTTAAAAAGGTACACGACCAGTCTCCGATCAAAGACTCATTATATGAGCAGGCAGCCGACTACTTTGCCACTGCTAATGTGCAGAAAGAGCAGTTAGCTAATCTCAAACAGCAGCTCAGCGACAGCAAAGAGTTAAAAAATAGTCGCGCCGAAAAACGTCTGAAGGACGCACAGGACAAACTTAAATCCTTTCAAAAAAACAGTGAAGAATCACGGTTGCAGCGCTACAAAGATTTGCAGCAAGTTTGCGAGCAGATACTGGAACTAACCGATGGCGCAAACAAAGAAGAAACTGCCCGCAACTTTGCCCGTTTGCTGGGTACCCTGCTTTTAACCACGCAGACAGAGCACCGCAAGGTGGCAGCGTTTAATCAGAAAACCAAGCACCTGTATAAGGCCGTGTTATGTCTGTTGCTGCTCGACGCCATGCTGGAAGATAAGCAAATCAGTAACCCTTATGTATTGCAGCATTACAGCAACCGCATTCAACAACCTAAAGATAAAGATGACGCCGCCCGCTGCCCTTTTCGCCTGTATGTGAAAATTCCACTACTGATGACAGCACTGCTGCAGGACATAGGCCAGTATCATCATGATGTGCAGGCCATTCTTAAAGGCCCTGATGGTGATGAAGATGAATTTCGCACCCTGGAAAAAGATGAACGCCAACAAATGCTTAAACTCAGCTACCAATACACGGTTAACTACCTTAAAGACGGTATCGGCTGTGGCAGCTATGTGGGCAATTCGCGACAGGAGCGGGACCAGTTTAATGAAACAGAAAAAGACAAACTAAAGTTTGTGATGACTATGATTAAATCCTCCCTGGACCCCCAACAGTCCATAGGCAATTTACTTAAAGTCCCGCAGGTATATAGCTCCGTGGTGATGTCAACTAAGCCAGGGCAAGCTTACGATACTTTACCCAAAGCCACCTTAGTACTGGAAAGGGCCGCCGAAAAAGATGCATTAAACGCCAAGGCGGTCCAGTGTTTTATTAAAGTGGTGGGGCATTTCCCACAGGGCTTCGGCGTAACTTATATTCCCAAGGATTCAGATCGCCGCGATTTGGACAGATACGAATACGCCATAGTCAATGGACTGTACCCTGCCAATCCCAGTGTGCCGATTTGCAGATCAGCCACCAAGAACCTGGCCTTTACCGGATTTGGCCAGGACCTGTTAATCAGCCAGGAAAACAACCTGTATTACCCCAAAGCCAGAAAAAAGCTAGAAGTGATGAGCAAGGAAAGACTACTGGAAATACTCAGCAAGCTGGTGTCTAACTTCGAGGAACGTAAAGAACTGGATCTGATCCCCAATAGCTGGCATCCCTATACCTTCTTTTCTTACGCGAAACACCAAAACCTGTGGAACAAAACCACCAGGATCGCCAATTAAAGCCAACCGTTACCTGTTTTGCATTCAGAGTATAAAAAACAAGACTTGAAGACACATAAAACAAACTCAAGGTAAAAAATACTTTACCTAAAGTCTGATTTAGATTACCTTTCATGCTCTGATAACTTAGTAACTTAGGTAAGGTGATGGATACATTACGCACTTTCTCCAATCGCGAGTGGAATCTTATGGCAACCCTGGTGTTGGATCTGGCCATTGCGGCATTGTACTTCAGTAAGCTGGCGTCGCTGCCAGAAGGCCTGGCGGCACCAGGCAGTGCGCTGGCTGGCATTATTGTGCAAGTGATTATTGTTGCATGCATAGGCGCCGCTTTACTGTTCGGCCTGATTAACTGGCGCACCGGTAACCGGGAGCCGGCCGATGAAAGGGACAGACTTATAGAAGGCAAAGGCAATAGCATTGGTTACGGTGTATTAGTGGGGGCCATATTGCTTATGATTGGTCATCTGGTCGCCGATGCACTGGGGGTTGGCTCCGATACACTGCCTGTTGCTTTATCCACGCCGCTCATATGTGCCCACGCTTTACTGATCTGCCTGCTGGCAGCATCCACCGTTAAGCACCTGAGCCAGTTAGTAATGTACCGAAGAGGGATATGATGGCCGTCAATAAAGGTAAAATATACAACCAGATTCGCCGCTTACGCTTTGATCATAATGAAATGACCCAGGCTGAGCTGGCTAAGGCGGCAGGGGTGACAAGACAAACCATTATGTCTCTGGAAGCGAACAAATATTCTCCGTCGTTAGAGCTGGCTTTTCGTATTGCTGAGGTCTTTAACCAACCACTTGAAGCCGTATTCCAGTATCAGTGTCATTCAACCGACGAATAATCATCAAAAACCAAACGGTTGGGGCGCACCTTTAGCCATTCCTGCGATAGCAAAACCTCGGGCGTTTAACTCTATGCTCAGATGCATCAAACGCTACTTTTCTGCATTAAGCATTTGTTTCATCTGTCGTGCAAAGCTAACCAGTCGCTGCTTTATGCTGCGTTTGATTTTGACATCAATACCGCCAAACAGCACCAAGCCCTCAATAATCAGGGTGGGTACCTGGCGTCTGTGGATAACCGGCGGAATATCAATGTTATTGCCACCTAAAATACAAAATGCCCGCGACACCACGTTGACGTTTTCCGGGACGTAAATGTTGTCACCACCAAATAAGCAAAACACCTTGATAGTCACTTCCTGGCTGGTAAATACCGCCTGACTGAAATCCAGATCCGAACCGCCCAGAATAGTGACACAGCGAATTTCACTGGGCACTACCCAGGCGCCACTGCGATTGGTACCACCCAGCACACTGAGTATGGTTTCACTCTCAGCCTGTCTTTGCGTATCGTACGCAACATCGAATGCGCTATTGCGACTCTGTTGATATTGCTCGGAAATTTGATGTGGAAGATCTTGTGCCTGTGCAGAGATTTCAATGACATCCTTGCTTTCCATGGCAATATCCAAACGTCGTTCAAAGGCATCAAGAGACAGTGCGCCCTGACCGTAGTTGTAAATAAGCTTGTCAATCACCTGTTCACGTACTTGCTCAATAGGTTGGTCCTGCAGGGGTACTGACATTTTGATTATCCTTGTAGCACATAAAGAGTTTAAGTGGCCATGCTGTTAAGCAATTTCCACACCAAATAAAAAACATATAATAATCAATGAATTAAAAATTCTCATCACTAACAAGAAACGCCGACCAGCGCAAATAATAGTGATATTAACCAGATATTTGGATTCAGTTGACACTTTTATGTACAAGCGGATTTGGGCATAGTTGCAGTATATACCCACAATGAAGGTGCGAACTGTGACAGCGCAAACCAAGCACACCTATTTACTGCTTTCCCGCGGACAATGGCATGCAGATCTGCCAGCCGAGGACATTCAACAGGCCATTGAAGCCTTTTATCTTTGGTATGAGGACAATCTGGCGCAAGGCAACTTTGGTCCCGGCTCAAGACTTAGCACTGAAATTCGCCGGGTGTCCAGTCAGGGCATTACCGACGGTCCCTTTACCGAAACCAAAGAAGTCATTGGCGGTTATTGGTTTATTCTGGCCAATAGCCTGGACGAAGCAGCCAGATTGGCAGCGCAAAATCCCTGCATGGCCTGCGGACTGGAATATGAAATTCGCCCTTTGGATGCCACGCCAGCCAATGCTTTGGTCAAAAGTAATGAAACGCCTGAATAAAGTTGGCTGTGTGCAGAATTGAGATGGCAGAGAGATGTCGGACTCAGGTGCGAGCTGGGAATTCCCCCAACAATGATTAGAAACCCAACGACAAGCAATGCTTAATCGCGTTCGCTACCGTTGGCGCACTTAGTTTGGAATAGCCGCCTCCGCCCAGAATAACGCCAGGAATATTTCTTTCTTTTAACGCTGTAAGCGTAATGGCTTCGCGCTGGGCAACATCATCCTTATTCAGCATCAGGCCGCCCAGCTTATCTTCCTTCAGTACATCTGTGCCTGCCACCACAAAGGCAAGTTTGTAGTCATTTTCTAACTGACTCAGTGCAGTCTGATAACGGGACAGATATTCCTGCCCCTGACAACCAGAAGCTAAGGGTACCGGGATATTTACCCGTTCTCGGGTAAAGTCACTGCGGGGATATATATCGGCGTTGTATACGTCCAAAAGAGTGACATTGGGGTTTTCCATAAAGGTGAACGCATTACCATTGCCATGATGCGCATCGGTATCAATTATCAGAATCTTGTCCTGTTCACTCAGCAAGCCCTGCTTAAGCAGCTGCACAACGCTGATGCCAATATCGTTATAGATACAAAAACCTTCCATACTGGCTTTGTGGGCATGATGGTAACCACCGGCGAGGTTCCAGTACAGACCGCCCTGTTGCAAAGCCAAGGTGGCACCGAGTTTAGTTCCAGCCACTGCCCAGCGCATTGGGGTGAGAATTTTTCTATCCAGAAAGTTAAAGCTGACAAAGGGTATTTTAGGGACTTCCAGTGCTCGGAAAACAAACACTTCGTCACGCACCTTCACTCGCATCATACTGGTAAGAAACTCATCCACCTCATCCATACTTATGCCAGTTTCGGGAGTTAAAACCTCAGTACTAGCAAGTTCGGCGATGATCTTTCTAAATTTTGTGCCATCAAACGGATGAAGGTAATTCAACAACCCCAGATCAATATTAAAGTTCTCACTATAAATTAGCTTCATCCGTTTTCTCTCTCACTTGCCAGTTCCTGAGCATACCGAAGTATTTCTTGCGGTGTCCAAATTCCTCTGCCGAGAAGCTTTCCGATTCTACCGTAGTCTTGTGCCGTAGGGATAAAAGTTGCGTCCTTATTGCATGCTACCCTAAGACATTCAGCGACCAAATGCGAACAGTTATATCTCGCCAGTTGATATCTTGGAACGTTTCTTTGCAAAGCAATAACGAAGGATTGTAAAGCAGCTTCATCTGCGAAAGGAATGATGACGGTTTTAGGCTGCCGTCCATTCTCAGACCTTATGTCATCCAACAGTGCTTCAACAAAAGCACCAGGATGGCTTCGTTTAATTTTAAGGTCTTTTTTATCAGCCCCTTCCGCTGGCCAGAAACTGACGTAGTTATCACCAAATGAAAGTGAAGCATGACCCACCAAGGGGCCTTCAGGTAACCAGATATGCACCTTAAGCATAGGAACTCCTTTTCCAGACAATTCAATTTATAGAGTGCGTAGTCGCAGTTAGCGACACTAGAAAACATAGCTAACCACGCCAGGAATGCCAGATCGGAGAGAGGCTCATTGCAGATTTTCGTTTCTTCGTGGGTTTTGTTGTCTCTCAAATAAAAACCAGACATCTTTCTGTCATCAGTTGCTGACTCAAGGCTGATATTCTAAGGTTGATCCCTGCTAACCGCAGTAATACTTGCCTGTTTGCAAATAGCTGATAGCATGCTGCGGTTTTAGCCTGGTAACAGGCCCGTACCTTGTTCAAAATGGTTCTGCCAGTGGCAGGATGGCGTCTAACAAGGGCGCCGGAACACAACTTTAGAGGATTATGCCTTATGTCTCGCGTTTTGATCATTGGCGCCGGTGGTGTCAGTACCGTAACAGTCAAAAAATGTGCCCGTTTACCTGAGCATTTTGATGAAATTTATCTGGCCAGCCGCACTGTGTCGAAATGTGAAGCGCTGCAGCAGGAATGTGGCGCCGACCGGGTCAAGGGCGTATTCGCCGTCGACGCCGACGATGCCAAGCAGGTAGCCGAACTTATCCGCAAGGTACAACCCGATTTGGTGGTTAACCTGGCCCTGCCCTATCAGGATCTGCCGATTATGGACGCCTGTCTGGAAACCGGCGTGGATTATCTGGATACTGCCAACTACGAACCTAAAGACGAAGCCAAGTTTGAATATTCCTGGCAGTGGGCGTACCAGGAGCGCTTTGAAAAAGCCGGCCTGATGGCACTGCTGGGCAGCGGTTTTGATCCAGGCGTGACCAACGTCTACACCGCCTACGCGGCCAAACACTATTTCGACGAAATCCACTATCTGGATATCGTTGACTGTAACGGCGGCGACCACGGTAAAGCCTTTGCTACCAACTTCAACCCGGAAATCAATATCCGCGAAATCACCCAACGCGGCCGCTACTGGGAAAATGGTGAGTGGAAAGAAACCGATCCATTGTCAGTACGTGAAGATCTGGATTACCAGAATATCGGTGTTCGTGCTTCTTACCTGATGTTCCACGAAGAGCTGGAATCACTGGTTAAGCACTTCCCTACCCTGAAACGTGCGCGCTTCTGGATGACCTTCGGTGAAGCCTACCTGACCCACCTGCGCGTATTGGAAGGGATCGGCATGACCAGCATTGCGCCTATAGACTTCCAGGGCCAACAAATTGTGCCGCTGGAATTCCTGAAAGCCGTGCTGCCAAACCCGGGTTCGCTGTCTGAAGGCTATGAAGGTCAAACCTGTATCGGTACCTACATCACAGGTATTAAAGATGGCAAAGAGAAGACCATCTTTATCTATAACAACTGTGACCACCACGCCTGCCACGAAGAAGTTGGCGCACAGGCGGTGTCTTACACCACAGGTGTACCGGCGATGATCGGCGCAGCCCTGATGCTAAACGGCACCTGGAAAAAGCCGGGCGTATGGAATATGGAACAGTTCGATCCTGATCCATTTATGGACATGCTCAACAAACACGGCCTGCCCTGGCATGTGATTGAGTGCGACAGCCCGTTTAAGAAGTAACGGTGCACCTGATCTGTAGGTCGGGATTGATCCCGACAGAATATGTCGGACTTAAGTCCGACCTACATTCAGCTACATTGAGGATGACAGATTGAACGATCCAATAATGAATCCCCACATTCCCTCCCCATGCTATGTGTGTGAGGAAGCCAGGCTGGAAGCCAATCTGCAGCTAATGCAGCGGGTGCAGAAAGAAGCTGGCGTCAATATCATCCTGGCTTTAAAAGGCTTCTCCATGTGGTCCACCTTTCCATTGGTGGGACAGTACCTGCAAGGCTGTACTGCCAGCTCGGTATGGGAAGCCAAGCTGGCCAAATTTGAGATGGGTAAGGAAGTGCATGCTTACTCACCTGCCTATAAGCAGGCCGATATCGATGAGCTGGTTAAACTGGTTAATCATATTTCATTTAACAGCCTGGGCCAGTATCAACGCTACAAAGATCAGGTGGCAGCAGCCGGTATTTCTATGGGTATCCGGATTAATCCGGAGCACCGTGAAGCAGAGACTGAGCTGTACGATCCTAGCGCGCCTGGTTCCCGTTTAGGGATTATGGCCAAAGATCTGGAAGGAGTGGACCTGTCCGGCATTGAAGGTTTCCACGTGCACAATTTATGTGAATGTGACTCTTATGCTGCCGAACGCACCTTGAAAGCGGTGGAACAACGCTTTGCTAAATACCTGCCACAACTGAAATGGTTGAACCTTGGCGGAGGCCATCTGATGACCCGTCAGGGTTATGATGTGGACCATTTAATTGCCACACTTAAAGCCTTCCGTGAAAAGTATGACCTGGAAATCATTCTCGAGCCTGGCTCAGCAGTCGCCTGGCAAACCGGTCCGTTAGTGGCCGAAGTGGTGGATATTGTGCATAACGATGGCCCTATCGCCATTTTGGATATCTCTGCCACTGCGCATATGCCGGATGTGCTGGAAATGCCCTACCGCCCGGCGATTCGTGGCGCAGGTCTGCCTCAGGAAAAGGCCTTTACTTATAAGCTGGGGGGTAATTCCTGTCTGGCTGGTGATGTGATTGACCTGTATAGCTTCGACCACGAGCTGCAAATCGGTGAACGCATTATCTTTGAAGATATGATTCACTACACCATGGTTAAAACCACCTTCTTTAACGGGGTGGAACATCCTTCCATTGGTATTTTGCTAAAAGACGGTAGCTTTAAGCTGGTGCGAAAATTCGAGTATGAAGATTTTCGCGATAAGTTGTCCTGATTTTTTTTCGTTTTTGAGGCCCCGCAGTGCGGGGCTTTTTTATAGCGACACTTTTGCTGACATATGCTTATAGCGCATCATGGAATATCAAACCCAGGCTGCGCCTGTGCCCTGTCAATATTTCACTGACACCATGGCGCAACTGACTGCGCCGAAAGCCGTTGGCCGAGGGGACCAGGCCGGCACTATTGAGAAAAATCACCGCCTGACCTTGTGTCAGCGGCACTACCTGACCTCGGCTTTGCTTACGGGGCTGATTCTCCACCAGCATCAATTCACCACCCCCAAAATCTTGTCCCGGCTGGCTAAGTAAAATCAGCACCTGAAAAGGGAAATAGCACTCGCCGTATTTGTCCTGATGCAGGCAGTTATAATCGCCTGGCCCATAATCCAGCATTAAGGGTGTGGCTTTGGTTTGGCCCGCGTTGTGGTTGCTGGCCAGGAATTCATCCAGTGTGGGTGGCCAGCGTGTAGCCAACCCCAATCGTTCGGCCCACAGGTTGGCCAGGGGGGCCAGTTGCGTATAGAAGCCTTCCCGTAGTTGCCGAATTGCGGCTGGCAGCGGATAGGCAAAATAGCGATAACGGCCACGGCCAAAGCCATGTTTTTCCATCCGCACTTCATTGCGAAACCACTGCCGTTCATCAAACAAGGCGGATAAGGTTTTGCAGGTTGCCACATCCAAAGATCCCGACATCACACTATAGTTATGCGCCAGCAAGTCAGCATCCAACAAAGCCAGTGGCTTGCTGTTTTGCAGGATGGCATCAATGTTCACAGGCCAGTCCTTCTTCCATGGCCAGCAAGGCGCGTTTGCGTTGCTCACCCCAGCGATAACCACCCAAACTGCCATCGCCGCGCAGTACCCGATGGCAAGGTATCAATACTGCCAGTTTGTTTGCACCACAAGCGTTAGCCACGGCGCGATGCGCGCTGGGCGCACCGATACCTTCGGCCACCTGCTTGTAACTGCATTTTTGCCCGCTACCGATGCGGGTCAGAAACTGCCACACCTTAATTTGAAAGGCCGTGCCAAACAATTCCACCGGGATCTGCGGTTGGGGACCACCATGCTGCAAAAAAGTTTCCAGGGCAGCCATCCATTTATCCAGCTCGGTGTCCATAGTATCTGGCGTGGTCAATAGCTCGGCATTGGGAAAGGATTGATGTAGGGCTTCGAGTAACTTTGTGAAACTGTCAGCCAACTGCACACAGCAAACTCCGCGCTCAGTTGCTGCCATAAGTAAATGGCCAAAACGGGTTTCTCGCAGCGCAAAATATATTTCCAGCCCCTTACCGCCCTGACGCAATACTGAAGGAGTCACACCAAGATTTTCAGGTAGCTTCTCGTACACCCGGCTACTTGAGCCAAAACCCGCCGCATAAATTGCATCCAGCACGGCTTCGCCCTGCTGCAGAGATTGCCGGAGTTTCTGTAAGCGCACCGCATGCTGAAACTGTTTTGGTGTTACTCCCAGCAGAGCTTTAAAGCTACGCTGAAAATGGAAACTGCTTAAGGCTGCACGCTCCGCCAGCTCAGCCAGAGACAACGCTTGCTCTGCATGCTGCTCTAAATAGTCAGCTACCTGTAAAACCCGGTTGTCGGTCGCGTCTGTCATATACCACCTCACTGAATAACCACAGTCTAAAGGCTATCGCACCAACAAAAAAATCGCTGTCCGCTTCTTGCTGTATATTGAAGTGACTTTTGACCACGAAAAGCACGAAAGTATTTCTCGCAGAGCCGCGGAGTGTCTTAAGAACAAGCCCTGGAATCTCCGTGTTCTTTGTGCCTCTGTGGTGAAATCGTCTCAGTTTAAAAACATCAATAAACACAGAGGTCACAGAGAAAACCAAACACCTGACTATAGCTCTTTGAAAACTCTGCGTCCTCTGCGACTCTTCGGTGAATACTATTATTCTTTTTGATTTTTACGTCGAAAGAAACGGCCATTGAACAGCGCAAGAAACGGATCGGCACCAGGGTTTTGGCTGTTTAGTCTTAGGTCCTGATTTAACCTACTCAGGATACCTATGACTTTTCAATTTACTGCCCTGGATCACCAGCAATTCAACCACCTCTACGGCTTAAGCGACGAAGCCCTGGCCAGACAAGGTGTTATCACTGAAATTGCCAAGACACCAAACGGCTATCCCTGCCGTGTGAGCCTCGCCCTGCCCGAGCCGGGTGAACGGATGCTATTGCTTAACTACACGCATCTGGATGTAGACAGTCCCTATCGCTCCAGCCATGCTATTTATATTCGCGATGGCCATCCCTCTGGCTATTTTGCGCCAGCACACATCCCCGACATGTTTAACTTAAAACGCGTTGCTGTCAGGGCCTTATCAACCCGGCACCATATTCAGGCAGCGGAGCTGGCTCAGGGCCAGCAGGAACTGAGATTGTGCATCGAACGCTTACTGGACAATCCCACTACATCGTACCTGCACCTGCACTCGCCAACGCACGGCTGCTTTCTTGCCAAAGTTACACGGTCTAGCCAGCCGGATGAACTTTCCGGAGGCTAATAAAAAATTTAAAAATTTCTTAACTGGTATTTAAACCTTTGTAGTTCTTTGGTCGACTAAGGTTCAAACGACAGCCAATGGAATATCAATGAACAATAAATGGTTAGTATCTTTAGCGTTAATCAGCCCAATGTGTCTGGCACAAACACTGGAACTCGACACTCAGGGCCTGAGCCAGTTTAAAATCGAAGCCGGTAGCGGCGAATTACAGGTGCGCGGTGAAGCAGGGCTAACAAGCATCAAAGTGGAGGCAAAAGCCAGATATCAGTCTGGTAAGGAGCTTGAACCAGAAAACTATCAACTGACTCTGGAAGCTGAAAAAGACGACGCCATTTTGATGGCACATACTAACCCACGCATTCATGACGCCTATATTGATGTCACCGTGCGTATGCCGGCCAATCTGCTATTAGATATTAAAGATGGTTCGGGGGATATGGATGTCAGTGGCATCAATGCCTTGCTGAACATTCAGGATGGTTCAGGAGATATGCGGGTCAGTCGTATCAATGGCGAGGTATACATAACCGATGGTTCCGGCGATCTCAGCCTGACCGAGGTGAAAGGACCGGTACGCGCACAGGATGCCTCTGGCAAAGTGCATATGGCGGATATTCAGGGCGATATTCATTTAGTTGATGCCTCCGGCGATATCTGGGTGCAGAAAATACAAGGTGATTTAACCCTGTTTGACAGCTCAGGCGATATTGAAGTGCAAGACGTATCCGGCCTGGTGGAAGTAGAAGACAGCAGCGGAGATATCCGGGTTGACGGTGCACAGCGTTTTTTATTGCTGCGCGACGGCTCCGGCGATGTGGATTTACGTAATATCCGTGAACAATAGTTTTGATATCTTCACCGCAGAGACGCCGGGGGCGCGGAGGAAGGCAGGAGATGTTTTAATACATACTGTTGAAACCTCCGCGTTCCCTGCGCTTCTGCGGTGAATATTGAGTTTCTTTTTGTGTGTGACGTCCGTGGTTAAGCATTAAATGTGACCGCAAACCACAGAAACAAGCTCTAACTTTCGACTCATACTTAAAACCTTTCGTAGAGATGCGAAGGAGGGCAGGAGATACTTCGATATTTGCCGTTGAAATCTCTTCATTTCGACGGTAAATAAGGCCTTTTTGTAGTGGTCAAATCATAGGCTCAAATATCCGACCAAAGGTAGTAATGACGCTCTACTTAGAATCCCCGCTTCGCACGGTAAAACACTGCCATTGCTGGCCGGATAAAGGCTTTAAAACACTCGAAGCAGAGCTTGGGTCAGAAACTTTGTTCATTGGTACAACACTGAGCATCGCCACAGCAGGATAAAATTCGTTAGCTACCAGATCTGGCAATGTTGGCCAATCACGGTGAACATGCGACGTATCCGAAGCACTGGGATGGGGAGGCCAGAACGACGCTCAGATCGGAGAGGTGAAGCTAAAAGCAGAGAGTAAAAAAGAGGCAACTTAACAGCTTAGGCCTCAACTATTTTGAAAAACGCCGACATAGATATTGAACATATGTATGCAAGTGAAACTATATTGACTTAACAATGAACGAAGCTAAGTGCGAAAAGTTATCGAATTTATCCTTAAATGTATCATTTATATCTTGCAATTGAATTGAAATGTAACTGGCGACATGGTTTCTAAATAAATAAAAATCACCCCCCTCTTTAATCAATCCCATAGGTAAAGAAAGTGTCAAAATCTTTCTCAACCTTGCAAAATAAGCTCTATTCTTTTTGAGATAGTTAAAATTTTCAACTAAATTTCTCTCAAGATTACCATTAATTACTAGCATTACGAGTTTTGCAGCGAGTAATAATTTAATCGTTCTATCACTTATATCTTCATTCGTAAATGAAGCAAAAACATAGTCTACGTTTGACACTCCTTCTTTATTAAAGTGCATACTTGAGAATCCCAACCCTGCAATTTCTTCAACTAGTTCTTCAGCAATCTCAAAAGAACTAATTCTTTTATCACCTGACAATATGACTATCAGATTCCCCCTAGGTTCGTTCAAACAAAAATCGATATTACCAAGACCTACCCTATTATTGTTCACCATAGTGCTATTCAAGGAAAAAGTAGAGCGCTATTAGCTAAGCGCTGGTCTCCATTTCAAGTTATCGTCACGATGTCAAAGCAGCCATCCATACTGTCTGGAGTCCCCAAAGGAACAGGTATGAATCCAACTTCATAAACGAATGTATAAACGAATATCTTACCGCCCGAAGTATACTCAATTGTGACGGGCACGTAACTAGATGTAACTAGATATGTGACCTCATACTCACTATACGAAGCAAAGTCAATTACACCTACTTTATCGAACTTTCTTGTTGGCATATTAATATCATGGCCATTTGCAACAATAAATATACCGTCTGTAAATAGCTTATCAGACAAATCCCATGTATAACGATTTATTGCTGTATTAGAGTGAGGCCCTAATGGTCCCTCATAGCATATTGCATCAAGTCTTGCATATACTGAAGTTGACGCAATGGAACCGAAAAACGCAAACATTAAAACTGAAATAAATTTCATCTACTTATTCTCCATGTAGTTTAAGAAACTTGATTTTTCTCTAAAAAAATCAAAATTCAATGAGGGTGACCTTTTATTACAAATTCGAGATACTCTCTCTTTAAAAATATCAGGATAGAGATTTGCCATTTTCCCGAAATCTATTTGTACTGTATAACTTTGATGAGTTATTCTGTCATTCTTAAATTTTTCCCAAGACAATAACTCACTCTCATCAAGGCTGGAATTTACTAAATAATAAGTTTTAATGGTCAAGGATCGTTCGTTTCGATGAAGTTCATTTAATGCACCAAGAACAGCTTCTGATTTATTAGGCATTGAACATGCCAGAACAATTTTCTCCATCTCGCCGGCCATTTTTTGATCAAACCCAGATATTTCAAACAATATTTTCTCATCTAAATATAAAGAACTTGAATTTTTTCTAAGAAAGTTTAACAAGTCCCTTGCTTCCAAGAAAAGTTTCTCTTTCTCATTCAAATTCAATACATTCTCTACCTTAAGACAGGAATTGTACGCATCTCTTACTCTTCCTATTTTATCTGATATTCTAGTTTTCGCGTTCTCATCTAAACCCTTTGTGTATTGCTTAAAAATTTCATCTTCGAATCTCAATAATTCTTGTGAGAAGGATTTCAGTGAAAACAAACTGCAGAGAAATAAAAATAGATATAGATTTTTCATTCCATTGACCCCTTACGTTATGTTGAAATAGCTACACTAAAAATGTGCAGCTATCACTAAGATTAAAATCACTTCTAATTCACAATTCCTAGAAAGTATGGTTCTGCGCAAAAATTAATCAAGTTTAATGGGTGATTTTTTGCAAAGATTTTGGTCCTTTATTTAACGAATGTATGTTCTTGGGTACGAGTATGAACATAGGTAAACAGGTTTAGGTTCTGCCCCTGAGAGATCCCCACGAATTCATACTTTACTTTGTCCAAGCTAAGCCTCGTCAATACAGGTATAGAACCAATCCATAGCTCGTTGCCATTGACTGTGGGTAAAGGTGAAAGCTGTTGCCATGCCCCGCAGTCCGAGGCTATGCCACTATATTGTTGGGCTGGTTGATGTATTGGCTTGAAAACGTCGATGTTTGCCGCTCTTCCAGATGACCATGCCCAATAGCAACATCATAGGGATGCCAGTGTGGTCAGCAACATTAAGACCGTCAGTCGGTCGAGTTTGATGCTATGGCTCTGTTCAACTCCCAAACCCGTGAATGTTCACACTATATCCGGGTTGATGGTGCTCAGCGTTTTATCTTACTGCGCGACGGCTCTGGCGATGTGGATTTACGTAATATCCGTGAACAATAGTTTTGATATCTTCACCGCAGAGACGCCGGGGGCGCTGAGAAAAGCACGCAGAGTCACCATCCCTTTAACAACTCTGTGCTCTCTGTGCCTCTGTGGTTTTTTATACTTCTACGCAGTTAGATTTTCACCACAGAGGCACGGAGAGCACGGAGATTTCAAAGCAGTTTCAGGGCATTCTCTTGGCCAACTCAGCGTCTCGGCGAGAAACAGTTTCGTGGTTTTCGTGACTTTCGTGGTTGCAAATTCAGAATGACCACGAACTACACGAAAGGACACGAACTGCCTTCGGCTGATACTAATAACCTCTCGCAGAGACGCAAAGTGCGCTAAGAAAAGCACGCGGAATCGCCATCCCTTAAACACAACTCTGTGTTCTCTGTGCCTCTGTGGTTATTCATACTATGCACCGGCATACTGTCACCACAAAGGCACAGAGGACACGGAGATACCACAAAGTTTTTTGGTCACCATCTCTTTGCGAACTCAGCGTCTCGGCGAGAAACAGTTTCGTGTTTTTCGTGTCTTTCGTGGTTGCAAATTCAGAATGACCACGAACTACACGAAAGGACACGAACTGCCTTCGGCTGATACTAATAGCCTCTCGGCGAGAAAATTTTCGTGGTTTTGTTAAAGACCGGTGAGGTCGCTGGCGATGCTGCGCTTGGGGCGCTCCACCATACGGTGGGTTTCGATGCCCTGATCCAATACTACGATGGTGGGGGTATAACGCAGTTTATACTGTTTGTACAAACCGCTGGGCTCTTGCTTATTGTGATCCACCGCCACTAACTGCAACCAGGCGGGGTTAACCCTGGCCTCATCCAGCAATTTCAACAGCCTTGGCACTTCACGCTGACTGTCATGACACCAGGTGCCAAAAAACACCATCACCCCTTTGCCCCGCAGCGCGGCGATTTTGCGTAAATCATCCCGGCTTGGTACAAACGCCTGATACTCGGCGTTAAAGGCGGGGTCCTGCAGCAACTCAGCTCGAGTCAGGGGGGCGGTAAGGGCTTGTTGCTCATTGGTGGTAAACGCCGCGCCTAAATCCATATCGGTCAGCGCACAGCCATTCAGCAACAATAAGATGGGAGCAAGGAATCGCGCTTTCATTATCAGTCCTGTGGTAATGGGGCGCCTACCTTAAACAATTTCCCTGTTTGGGAAAAGCCCCGCATCACATAGTCAGCCAGCTTCGCACGCTCCTCGTACTCCAAGCGCCCTAAATCAAACCAGGGTCGCCAACATATCATCGGTGTAAGTCACCAAATCCTGCTGGTTACGTACCTTACTGATATAGTCAGGGTTGGCGATAAAGGGGCGACCAATAGCAACCAAATCGAATTCACCGGCATCAATGGCCTGACTTGCACTATCGGCAGTAAAACCACCTACGCCCACCAGGGTTTTGTGGTAACGACTGCGCACATATTGCGAGGCCCTGCCGCCCAGATAGTCAAACTCCATACTGTCATCAAAAATACCAATATGCAGGTATGCCAAATCGCGGTTTTGCAGCTCATTCAGCAAGTAATCAAATACCTGACGATCACGGGCATCACCCTGCATATTAAAATAGGCGCCAGGGGAAATGCGCAGCGCGGTTTTTTCCCAGCCGATACTTGCAGCAATAGCGTCCGTAACCTCTAAAGCAAAGCGACTCATATTCTCAGGGCTGCCACCGTACTCATCGCTGCGCTTGTTGCTGTCGTGATGCAAAAACTGGTCAATCAGATAGCCATTGGCACCATGGATTTCCACCCCATCAAAACCTGCCTCAATGGCATTGGCTGCGGCCTGGGCGTAGTCCTGCACCAGCTGTTGAATATCATCCAGCGTCGCGGGTTTGGGCGTAACATAGGTCAGTTCACGACGACGGGGTACCGTGCCTTCCACCTTCTCAGCCGACGGTGCCAATACGTCTTCACCGCCAAAGAAATACGGATGCGCCACCCTGCCGGTATGCCAAAGCTGTGCGAATATTTTGCCGCCGGCACGATGCACTGCCGCAGTGACTTTTTTCCAGCCTTGTATCTGTGCGTCGGTAAATAACCCTGGGGTGTTCGGGTAACCCTGACCATCAGGGCGAATAATGGTCGCCTCACTGATAATCAAACCGGCATCGGCACGACGGGCATAATACGCCACCATGTCATCGGTTGGCACCAGATTGTCATCTGCCATACAGCGGGTCAGCGGCGCCATCAGAATACGGTTGTTTAGTTCCAGCGCCTTATTAAGGCGATAAGGTTGAAAAAGAATATCCGACATCGGTGGACTCCAGAGTTTTTGAATGAGCACTCAAGATAGTCTTTCTTGAGCAATCACTCAAGAATTTTTTTGAACAAACATTCAAATATCGAGATATAATCCCTCGCAGTCCCGAGGAGAATACTATGCGACAGGCTGAATTTGACCGCGAACAGGTGCTGCGAAGTGCGTTAAAAGCGTTCTTACATAAAGGCTATGGCAAAACCAGTATGCAAGATCTGACCAAAGCTACCGGCTTGCATCCGGGTTCCATCTATTGTGCGTTTGGCAATAAGCGTGGGTTACTGGTGGCCGCTGTTGAGCAATATAAGCAGGACAGAGACAGGCAGTTTGCCGCCACCTTTCCCGCCAATGCCCCCGTGTTACCCAGTCTGAAAGGCTATCTGGACGATTTGGTTGCCGAATGCCATAGCTGCGACAGCAGTCGCGCCTGTTTTCTGGTCAAAGCACTGAATGAAATGGCTGATCAGGATGCTGAGCTGCAAGCCGAACTCAGCACCAGCCTGGAAACCTGGCAGGCTAACTTGGAGTCACAAATACAGCGAGCCAAAGACTTGGGCGAACTAACAGCAGACAAGGACCCTGAGATCCTTGCCCGCTATCTGGTGATGGGTATTTATGGCCTGCGTACCTATGCGCAGACCCATCCGCAGCGTGAAGTGCTGCAACAGTTGGCCGATCAGCTTTATCTGAGTATTTGTCAGTAGTTGATCAGGAGCAATTAGTAAGACGCCGCTAATTGCCCATTTTGGTGATATTGGATTTACCACTATCACGCATACGTTGAGCTGCCTCTTTGGCATTCCCGCTGCGAGCGTCACGCTGGGCCTGGGTGGTACAACCACGTTTTCTAAACCTGGACCCTGTCACTTCCACCTCTTCACACTTCAGGCCAACGCTTTGCTTTTGCTGTTCACTCAAGCAAGCGTCCTCATTGCCGCGATTTTCCTTGAGACAATGGAAACCTTCGACTTTATCTTGCTGACTGGCGTTTGTCGTTCTGTTGCTTGCACAACCCGACAACCCCAAACAAAGTGCCAATATCCCAACCTGTATCAGGTTCATAGCCTGCATCCTTAATAGCAAAGCATCAGCATATTATTTACTCAATTTTTTCAAAGCTGGCAGACGCCACTGGAGGGTAAGGCACTGTCAAATGCCGGTATGATGGGATAAAAGGCGTGCTGTTCATATAAAAATGCATTGCACGTCATCTGTATCCCACTGTAATGGATAAATCAGGCAGCCATTTAATTATGGGGTTATAAGTATCTTTTAAACCAATCGACTATCTCTTTATTCGCCTTCTCTTTGTTGTTACTTAAGAAATGATTATCACCAGGATACAGCACAAGTTTATGAGGCAGCTGTTTTCTACTCAGCGCTTCTGCCAATAACGTTGATTGTTCAACCTGAACGCGCTCATCATCAGTACCATGCAATAGCAAAATAGGTACGCTGGCAGATAAATCGTCTAAGTTATTTAACGTCGAGCGTTTTTCCAACTCCGCTTTTTTGTTGTGTTGATAATCGGGAATTCGATGTTTAAATACCCTTTCCATTTCCGGGCGATGCGCTATTTCTCTGGACAAATCTGACACACCAGCAATAGTAGCGATAGCCTTAACTTCCTCCATTCGTTTTAAGGCCAGAAACGTTTGCATGCCACCCCGACTGGCACCAAACATGCCAACTCGCTGTGGATCCGCACCGGGTATCTGGCCGATAAAATCCCGCAGTGCTACGACATCGTCAACATCCTTGCCACCGAACTCATCTGCATTGTCCTGTTCGCTAAACGTGCCGCGATATTGACTACCGATAATCACGAAACCTTCATTAGCAATAGGAAACAAATTGTGCATCATTGAGGCAAACACCACAGAACCAAAATTGCCGTTGCCTCCCCGGTTATAAATTAATACAGGCAATTTCCCATTATGATTTCGAGGTTTAATGACGTAACCGAAGACATCAACTCCGTCTACTTGATAGATAAAACTGCTACATATCAATTCGTTCCGATAAAAATCAAAATCCGTCTTACTGAATCTTTTGTCAAAGGACTGCATGGCTTTATCTATCAGCTTTTCAGACTTTCCCTGAGCTTTATTTTTCTGTTCTATAAATCCACGCCAGGATTCATAGCTGGAAAACTTATCGCTAAAACAATCGCTCTGATGTTTTACGCTATCGTCAGGAATCAAACCTGATGCGTCAACAATACTGGAACAGAAGGCAAATACGATGGACAGCAGATATTTATTCACATTAATTCCCTTTCGTTTTTTTCAAGCGTCAATATTGACTGCACAGAATACAGTTCAGTCGCACATGCTTAAGTGTCTATAGCTAGTCAGAACAAAGCAAGATTGGAGTCTTTGCAAATTTGTAATTGAATATTAAAAGTCCCCACAAGCCAAAATAACCTTATAAATTTCAAAGTATTAAACAAAACACTTTATCTATGTAATGGCTTTGGATTGACGAGCGGTTAATCCGCAGCATAATGTCGCCCGCTCTTATAACAAGAGCGGATAAAAAACAGGGATGCAGGCTTGGCTATTGTGTCTCTAATAATAATTTTTCAGGTAACACAATAATGCGCTCAGGGTGAGATCACGAACATTATTTGAGCAACCTCGACTTGATTTGTCAGACCAATTGACGAGCTGATCATGCTGT
>NZ_PEBU01000011.1 GCF_002887595.1 Bowmanella denitrificans | reverse complement strand
TCCTGATAGTGTAAAAGCGTGCGTGCTTATTACGTGTATCCCTCTTGGGGGAGGGAGTCCATACATCTCTGTGGTGATAATTTTCGTGTGGTTAGTGGTCCCTTCGATTCGTCAACCACGAAATGCACTAAGATGCAGACGATTTAACAGTCAAATCTGGCTATCTATTCCCCTTTTGCTTAACTAAGTTATACATTGGAATGGCGACAAGGACAGAGCAATGACCGAAAAACAGGCAGCAATACCAGTGATGGCTAATACTGTGCCATGGATGAAAACAGCCTTAGCTGAAATAGGTCAGAAGGAAGTTCCAGGGAAAAAGGCAAACCCGAGAATTCTTGATTACTTTAATGCTTCCAAATTCTGGGGCAAGGACGATTCCGGGGGCGCTAACGCATGGTGTGGTTCTTTCGTTGCCTGGGTGATGAAGGAGAATGGCTATACACCGGTCAGCGAAGCCTATAGAGCCAAATCGTGGACAAATTTTGGCAATGAGATAGCAAAACCTGTGTACGGTGCCATTGGCATTAAAAGCAGAAAAGGCGGAGGACATGTTGCCTTTGTGGTAGGTAAAAGTGCAGATGACAAGGCACTCTTTATGTTGGGCGGTAATCAAAGCAATAGTGTTAACATCGCTCGCTATAAGGCCGATGTATGGGATACCTTTGTCGTTCCCAAAGAGTTCGATGCAAGCCACATCAGTTTGCCCATATATACGGAAATCGCGGTAGCAGCAGGAAGTGAAGCTTAGTATGAAAATAACCCCAATCCTCTATACAACCTTATTATTAAGTCAAACGTCCTGTAGCATGGCTGGTCAGCTTCCCTCCACAACAGCGTTAACGGAGCAGCAACAATTTTTACTCAAAAGTGTGCAACAAACTCCCTTTAGCGCCGTGGTTAACATTACCGATGTCAGTATCCGTCCTGTCGATGATGATCCAGATATGGTTTGGCATATCTTTAGTGCCACTGTAATTAGTCCGGTCAGAGGTAGTTCACCGAATACGCTGCGCTTCGCCATGGTAGTTGAAAAAGAGGAAGAGGCCATTATCCCTGACAAGCCAGTGTTACTGACATTATGCACAGCCAGGAACCTGGCTGTGGATACTGATTTTTATTGGCCCGGCACAGGGGCTATGTTTGAAGCACGTCCTGAATTGGTTGAGCAGGCTATAAAGGCCGCTAAAGGTCTGGCGTCAGAACAAACCGACTTTGCTCAGTGTGATTAGAGGATAAACAACACAGCGTTTTCAATACGTTAATCTAAAACTTCTCTTGCACTTCTCAGTGCCCTCCGTGTCTCTGTGGTGAAATTGATCTGAACAAAGTCATAAAAACCACAGAGGCACAGAGAACACAGAGTGAATCAAGGTGTTATGTCTCTGAGGGCTTTGCTCAGCGTCCTCTGCGTCTCCGCGAGAAGCCTTAATTTATTTGCCGCTGGGACGAAGAGAACCCAGAGTTTTCAAAAGCTTAAACCGGAAGTTCTCCTGCTTTTCTCTGAGATCTCGGCGGCTCTGCGGTGAACTTCATCTCGTATCTTAAGCTTTATTTAACGGTCGCAATAGGCCGCGGCGGTTGATCGCCTTCACCTGATATTTTTTACAGCCGTTAAACTGGGCATAGTCTTTGAGCTTGTTACGCAGGGCCTGAATAAAGGCCTCTTCCATCACAAAGTCCGCTTCCAGATTCAACTGCAGCACCTGCAATACCGCCACTTTGCGTTCGGCTTTTACATCCATACGCCCGACAAATTGCTGGTTCCATAATATCGGCAGACAAAAGTAGCCGTGCTGGCGTTTGTGTTTGGGTACATAGCATTCAATCTGGTAGTCAAAACCAAACAGCGTTTTCAGCCGCTCGCGCTGGATCACGCTATTGTCAAACGGCGACAGCAAATGCAACTGTGCAGCGGGCGCGGCCAGCGCCTTATCCCGCTCGGCACGGTGCATATAGTAGGTGTTGCCATGTAGCTTAACACTGTGCAATTCACCGGCTTCGAGCATCTGCTTCAGGCATTGCTGCAGGGTTTTCTGCACCGCGCCTTTGCGCAAATACCCCATTTGTTTGGCAGTACCAATACCATGGGCGTGCAGATAACGGTTAATCAGATAGCGGGCAAACTCTTCATCGCTGGGCAAGCGGGTATCGACGTTGGCCGGTAGCACCCGTTCGGTCAAATCATAAACCTTCTGGAAGTTGCGCCGCTCGCTGACCATCAGCTCGCCTTCCATAAACAACTGCTCGAGGGCTTTTTTAGCCGGCTTCCAGTTCCACCAGCCGCTTGAGTTGCCGCTATGTTCGAAATCGGCGGCACTGAGCGGCCCTTCAGCGCGAATTCGCGCCAGCACTTCATTGGCCAGTTGCGCGTTTTTTTCAAACCAGTGTTTCTCGCCTTCAGCGATGCGGCGCATGCGCCACAGGCCAAAACGAAAGTCCTGCATCGGTAAAAACGCCGCCGCGTGGGACCAATATTCAAAGATTTGCCGCTTCCTCAGCAATGCGTCCAGCATAGCTGGCTGGTAATCCTGTACCCGGCTCCACAGGCAGTGATGGTGCGCGCGCTCCACCACATTAATGGAGTCGATCTGTACATAGCCCAGTTGCTCAATGGCCTGCAGGGTACCCTGTTCGCCCTGCCAGCTGTGGCTACCCGTCAGGCCCTGACGTTGCAGGGCCAGCTGTTTAAATTGCATGCTATCTGAATCTGTCATACTGCCAGAATATGTGACTTGCCAGCCCTCTTTTAAGCTAAAGGCGCTTGTGGGGCAAGTGCCGTTTTCGCAATGGCAGGGCGGGATGTTAACCCACATAGCCAGCGCAGCAGGGCCACGCGGCGGATGATTTCATAGCCAATATAACAGCCTAAACAGGTTAGCGTTAATATCAGCAGCGCCTCGATACCAGGGGAAAGTTGCCAGGACTTCAGATTGGCGGCCGCCACAATAATCAGGGTTTGATGCAGCATATACCAGGGTAAAATCGCTTTGTCGGTGTAGCGCAGCAGTCTGCTGGGGCGGTTCAGATAATGTCCGGCCAGCCCCACCACCGCCAGGATCCAGGCCCAGTATTCGGTTGCGCCGATAGCTCCGTACAGCAGTTTCACCGCCAGGTTGGTGTCAAACAACGCGGCCAGGGCCGAAAATGCGTCATGTCTGTCCAGCACCAGAAACCCATAACCAGCTACCGCCATACCCAGAAATATATAGCGCCAGGCAATCACCTGCTGCCACCAGCTGCCCTGACGGGCAAACAGGTAGCCGCCGATAAACACCAGCAGATACTTGGCATGGTTATACCAGTCGGTCACGACATCATGGCTGCTGGGATACGCCTTTTTCAGAAAATACCAGGCGCACAACTGTATGCTTATTACTGCCAGCAAGGCCCAGCGGCCATTCAGGCGACGTAACCAGCCACTTTGCCCCATGTGGTTTAGCAGCGGCAGCAGGCCAATCACCAGCAGGCTGTACAACCATAGGTAAGGCAAAAACCACAGGTGGTTCCAGGTCAGCAAGCCAATGGCACTGTGGTGTTCCACCAGCAAGCTAGTCCAGGGGTTAGTATAATCCAGCCAGAAGGCCCAGAAACCCGGCTGGATCAGGTTCTGATCCAGCGCCTCGAAATAGGGCTGCGGAGCCACAACCACAAACATGCCAAATAACAGCGGGATCAGCAATCTGGCACTACGCAGCCTGAGCAGTTGCCCCGGCGGGTAGCGATCTGCTACCAGCGCCAGGGCAATGGCGCTGATAAAAAACAGTAATGACATGCGCCAGGGATTAGTCAGGATCATCAGGTCCTGTAACCAGACAAATTCTGCCTGAAACGGGCTTTTAATATGCCAGCCCCAATCGGCCACGTAATACATACCAAGGTGATAAACAATCAGCAGGCCAAAGGCCAGGGTGCGCAACCAGTCAATATCATAGCGACGTGGTTTTGTTGTTTGAGTCATATGCCGTCCTTAAGGTAAAGTCAGGCACTTATCATGGCCCTGCCCCGTCCTTACTCAATACCGACAAAGGTTGAATTGAATGGGCCTGGGGACAAGCGGTGGAATACTGGGATGAAATTAGGGAGTACTTTCAGTGAGCTGGTTTGCACGGTTTGACCGCCATCCTAGGCGTTATGTGGCCCTAGCGTTAACGGCCTATTTGTTTATCAATAACAGCATTAATGCCACCTCAGACTGGATGGAAACCAACCGCGACGGCAGCCCGGATTTTGCCCTGTGGGAGCCCTTCGCCTGGGAATACACCAGCGCCCTGGCCTTTTTGCTGCTGGCACCGCTGTTATTTGCCTGGTTTGCCCGTATGCCGGTGCGACTCAGCGCGCCCGGTCGCCAGTTGCTGCTGCATCTGGTTGCCACCCTGATATTTGCCATTTTGCATGTGGGGCTGATGGTGGGGCTTCGCGAGCTAATCTACCATTTGGCCGGTGGCAACTATGATTTTGGCCCCTGGCTGCGGGAATTTTTCTATGAATACCGCAAGGACGCCTGGGGCTATCTGTTCTGGTTTCTGATCTATCAACTCTATCACTTTGTTTACAGCCGCCTCAAAGGCGAAGCGCGGCCGGTGGACGAGCGGGAAGACAGCCCCACTCAGGTCCCCGAGCATTTTCTGGTGCGCAAACTGGACAGGGAATTTCTGGTCAGGGTGGCAGATATTGACTATCTGGAGTCGGCGGGCAATTACGTGAATTTGTATAGCCAGGGGCGCATCTATCCGTTGCGCAGTACCTTAAATGAGCTGAGCGAACGTTTGCAAAGCAAAGGCTTCAGCCGCATTCACCGCAGCTATGCGGTCAATCACCAGGCCATTGACAATATCAGTTACCAAAGCAGCGGCGATGGCGAAATTCAATTGAAGTCCGGGCATAAGCTAAACCTGTCGCGCCGCTATAAAGACAACCTGAAACAGGCCTTGTCATGAACCCGGATTATCTGTGGCTGGGGCTGGCTATCTGGCTGGGCTTTACCGTACAGGCCATGATCGGTTTTGGCAGCATGGTGATTGCGGTGTCGATTGGCAGCTTAATGTTTGCTATTCCCGAGCTGTTGCCGGTACTGGTGCCGCTAAATATTTTTGCCACCGGTGCCATGGCCTGGAAGCTGCGCCGTGAACTGGACGCCACCTTACTGCTAAAAGGTGTGCTGCCAATTATGATCCTGGGTCTGGGGCTGGGTATTGTGCTGCTGGCACAATTACCCGGGGTATGGCTGAAACGCGGCTTTGCCCTGTTGGTGCTGTGGTTTGCTGCCCGAGAATGGTACAAGCTTTATCACCAGTTACCGGTTACCCCGCGCCCCGCCTGGTGGCAGCAAAGCTGGACCTTATTAGCCGGGGTTTGCCAGGGGCTGTATGGTTCCGGCGGGCCGCTGCTGGTATATGCCATCAGCAGTCGCCAGCTCGACAAGGGCCAGTTTCGCACCTTGCTGCTGTATGTGTGGTTCTGTCTGAACAGCCTGTACAGCGTGGTGATGCTGATGCAGGGCAAGATCCAGCCGGTGGCGCTGACCATACTGGCATATGTGCCGGTATTGTATCTGGCCATTTATATTGGCAATAAGCTGCACCATAAGGTGGACGAGCGCCAGTTTAAGCAGTGGGTATGCCTGATGCTGATCCTCTGCGCCCTGGCTATGTTGTTTGGCTAAGTAATCAGCCCGCTTTTGTTTCTCACCGCAAAGCACAACCTCAGAACGATGATGCCAGAATAGGATGACTTCATCCCTTCGAGCGCTTCGTGGTTGTTTTTAGATTACTTCTCACCACGAAGAACACAGAGAACACGAAGTAAACAACGGCTCCGAAATAGGATGACTTTAGCCCTTCGTGTACTTCGTGCGCTTCGTGGTTGATTGGGCTTTATTTTTTCATTGGTAGGTCAGACAAGAGCCAGGCTTAAAAGACAAGGCGTGGCCGAAGTTTCCATAGTCAATTATTTAGGCAGCCAAGCGAAAACTCACTTATAATCCCGGCCTGTTTGATGGTGGCCATAAGGGGCGGATAATGTTTGATGAGTTGGATTTAGATGATGCGCTGGTAAGTGCCTGTAAAGAAATGGGTTTTAAAAAACCCACCGGCATCCAGCAACAAGTCATTCCGGCTGCCATGGACATGAAGGACATTCTGGCCTCGGCCCCCACCGGCACAGGTAAAACGGCGGCCTTCTTACTGCCCGCTCTGCAGTTTTTACTGGACAATCCGCGCCGCGATCCCGGTGCCTGCCGGGTACTGATCCTAACCCCCACCCGCGAGCTGGCCCTGCAGGTCTATGAACAGGCCAAAGCCCTCAGCCAGTTTACCCGCTTTAATTGCGGTGTGATCACCGGTGGCATCAACTATGGCACCGACAAAGATTTACTGGAACAGAATCTGGATATTCTGGTCGCCACCCCTGGCCGTTTGTTTGAGCATATTGAAAAAGAAAGCTTTGACTGCCGGGAAATCGAGATTTTTATTCTTGATGAGGCCGACCGTATGCTGGATATGGGCTTTGGCGGCATTGTTAACCAGATTGCCGCCGAGGCACGCTGGCGCAAGCAAACTTACCTGTTTTCTGCCACCCTGGAAGGCGGCGGTGTAGCCCGCTTTGCCCGCGATATTCTGAATGACCCGGTGGAAGTACAGGCCAGCGCTACCCGCAGCGAACAGGGCAAGATCCTGCAATGGATCCACCTGTGTGACGACGCCGCCCATAAATACGCCCTGCTCAGCCATATTCTGAAGAATCAGGTACAAACCGCCATTGTGTTTGTTAAAACCCGCGACCGTTTAATGGAACTGCGCGGCAAGCTGGATTCAGAAGGCATTGCCAACTGTTACCTGCAGGGCGAAATGCCACAGGACAAACGTAATCTGGCCATTGCCCGCTTTAAGGCTGGCGAAGTTAAACTGCTGATCGCCACCGATGTGGCCGCCCGTGGCATTGATGTGCCGGATGTCAGCCATGTCATTAACTACGATATGCCACGTACCGCCGATGTGTATTTGCACCGCATTGGTCGTACTGGTCGCGCCGGCAAAAAAGGCACCGCCATTTCTCTGGTGGAAGCGCATGATATTGCCATGGTGCCCAAGGTGGAACGTTATACCGGTGAAGTACTCAAACGCCGGGTGATTGAAGGCTTAAAACCCAAACATAAGGCCCCCAACCTGCCGGCCAAGAAGAAAAAGGCCGCTAATAAAAAAGCAGGCAAAAAGAAAACCACCAAGAAATAAAAAAACAGCGGCCCTTAAAGCCGCTGTTTTTCTTTAGGGGTATACCACCTCGGGGGCGCTGACCGTTTCGCTCAGCGCAGACTGATTGTCATGCTGATCCACAGCCTGGATCTGGTACTGGTTCACCCCGGCCGGTGGCCAGTAATCAACAAACTCAGGTGCAGCCACATGGGTGTAAGCCTGGCCATTGCGATAAATCTTATATAGCGCCACGGCGTTATCATCGCTGGCGGGCTGCCAGCTCAAACTCAGGCCATATTCCCCCGAACGGCTGACGCTAAGCCCCTGCGGTTGTGTAGGTGCCTGATAATCACCGGCATAACTGCTGATTTGGGCCTGGGCCACCAACTGGTGGGAAAAGTCGTAGGCTTGCAGACGAATCTGATGTTCGGTTCGCTGCTCAAGCCATGCCAGTTCATAGCTTTGGGCATCACCAGGTAAGGCAGTGATCACTTCACCGTTAAGCACCAGCTTATAATATTGCAAGGGTACGGCAGGCGGTGCCCAGGTCAGGTCGATTCCCCAGGTTTGCGCATTGGCGCTGGCGTGCATGTTGGTGATAGCTGGTTGGTCGCTGCCCAGTTGCAGATAATCAGACACCACCTGCCAGGCCAGTGATTGCAGAACCTGTGCCTGTGCAGCCGGTAAATCCACCAAAACATCGCCCCAATGCCCATCCATGCGGGCACTGGCTCCCTCGGGTGACTGGCCAAACACTGCCGAGTACACTACCGAGGCCACATAGTAATTCCCTATGCCATTCATATGGACCTGATCAACAAACAGGTCGGTGCGGCTGGTCAGTCCCGGCACCAAGCCCTGCTCTATATCCATAATCAGTCGTTTAAGGGCCAGATTCACCGGGATCACCTGAATCTCGGCATGTCGCCCGCGCTGGGCCGACAGGGCCTCTGCTTCGGCGGCAATCTGCTCGTACTCGGCCAGTTCCGCATCAATGGCATCCAGCCAATCACCGTTGTGGTAGTGCAGCTCTTCCCAACTGGTAAACAAAAAGCTTCTGGCCTGCACATTATGACTTAACAGCAGCTCGGTAAACTGCTCCAGATACACCTGGGTTTGATTCCAGACGTGGTTACTGTTGATGGAGTTATTCGCGTCGGTGGCAATCAACACATCGAAAGGCTGGCTTGCGGCGTTCTCAATTTCATCGCAGGCAAAGTATTGCGGTGGCCAGGGCCCTTCAAAATCGGCCTGATGGCAGGTTTCCCAATTGATTTTCAGTGGTGTGCCGTTATTCACCTGCACGGCGTTTTCCAGGCTAAGGCCCTGACTGTGCGCCATCTGCCTGAGCATATGTGGCATGTCATAGTTGATCAGACTATGACCGACAAATACGGCTTTGGCCTGGCTTAGCGGCGCTGCAGCCACAGGTAGCGTCAGTAAGGGTGAAAACAAGGCCGAACTTAACAACGTGGCACGCAGGCCATAAGAGACAAACTTGTTCATTGCGGAACATTCCTTCTGTTGCGGGAATGGCCACTATGGCAGGCGCTGGCGCCTAGGCAAAGGGCTGGCAAGCAAGGTGCGGGCCCCAAGATATAAAATGCGCAGTCTGTGCCAAAGCGAGATTACTCAGCCAGCAACTAGCGCCAATTCCCTTGCACTTCCATACAACAGCCATCTAATCGTTGCACTTCTGCAGGCAGAATACGCGCAGTTGATGATAGAGCCTCAGCCTCAGTTACCGCAGAGTAACAAGCGGACAGTAATAGTATTCCCTCGCCTGCCATTGGGCATCTTCAGAAAGTGAGGGGCTGTCTATATGGAGATGCCAGATATTCAATACATTAGAAAAGGATGATCAAAATGAAATATCGTTATCTTTGCGCCCTGAGTGCCGGATTATTCAGCCTTGGAGCCAGTGCTTCCGGATACTGGGATTTTCGCACGGTATGCGACTATGAAACCGTTGAAATTCAGCACCCTGTTACGCATTGTGCTTACGCAGGGCAAATCTATTCCAACAGTCGCCCCAGACAAGCTATGCAGGCCACGGCGCAAAGTCGCTTAGACGGCCATACAAGCTGTCCGGCCAGCCATTATGTTGCCAGGCGCAGTAAAATCTGGAATGACAACGAAGGCAGCTGGGAATTTGTCACCTTTGAAGGGCAATTACCCTTGACCAGTCAAAGTCATGACTATGACATCACCACAGAACGGCGTCAGGTGGAAGGTTCATGTCGTGAGGAAGCGGTATGGATCCCCTGTGAAATGGACACCGAAGGCAATAGGTTCTGCGACTAAAATGCCGTTATGGCAGCCTGCTTGACAGGCTGCCTATCCCCGCCGCGCTGAATAGCTGTAAATGCACCTGCGTGAGGGCCGCAATATCACGCTGATAACCACCACCAATGACCGCGGCGATGGGCAGGCTTTTATCAGCGCAGGTATCAAACACCAGTTTGTCTCGCTGGTAGACCCCTTGCGTACTAAGGTGCAGATGTCCCAGGTCATCATCAATATGCACATCCACCCCGGCATCGTAAATCACCGCATCGGGCCGGTACAGATTAATTGCCAGGGTCAGCGCGGTGTCCAGGGTGTCCAGATAGGCCTTATCCTCCGTACCTTTTGGCAAAGGAAAGTCCATATCTGATAGCTGCTTACGGTGCGGGAAGTTTTTCTCGCCATGCAATGACACCGTAACGATACGGTTATCGCCCTGGGCCAGCTTAGCGGTACCGTCCCCCTGATGCACATCACAATCAAACACCAGCACCCTGTCAATGCCAGGGGCGCTAAGCATCGCCAGTGCCGCCAGATATAAATCATTGAGCATACAAAAACCCGAACCAAAATCGGCAAAAGCATGATGGTAACCACCGGTAAGATTAATCGCCTTGCCATACTGCAGGGCCAATTGCGCTGTCAGCACGGTGCCGCCCGCCGCCGTCAGGGTGCGGCGAATAAGCTGCTGTGACCAGGGGAAGCCGATACGACGCATGGCCTTTACATCCAGGCTGCCACTGCAAAGCTGCTGCAAATAGTCTGCATCAAAAACGTGGGTGAGCTGTCGAGGGTCGAGAGCTTCAGGCAGAAAAAACCAGCTATCCGGCACACCCTGCTGTTGCAGGGCATCGCGGATTGCCTGATATTTTTCAATGGGAAAACGATGCCTGTAGGGTAACGCCAGTTGACTATAAATTGGGTGAAAAACCAGCGGTATCAAGACAGCTCCGATGCAGTATTAGTCATCAGACAGATATTCCTGCATTTCAGCCGGGATTTCATCCGGTAATTCAACCAGGGTAAAGCTGGCATCTTGTTCGCCATAAACATAAAGATGGCATTGCCCCCAGCGCGATGGCACATGCCATACCGTGTCAGATTCAATGCTGAATGTAGTGCGGCGCAATTGACAACGCACATCCAGTTTATCCAACTGGCCCTGTATATTAGCTAGTGAGAACTTGGTGCGTGACAGCAAATGATGCCAGGGCTTGTCGCTGTGAATGTTACCCTCTATGGCCAACAACTCGTCACCAGCGATCATGGCCTTAAGCTTTTGCATATAGGGCGTAAACTTTTGCACTGCCGCTTCGCTGCCGGTAAGTGACTGCAGAAGGGTAAAACTCTGCTGGGCATCTGAGGCTTTGCCCAATTGCAGTTCCAGGCTCAACTTTTGCTGAACCGATGTCAACTGTAAGGTGTCAGGCAGCAGGTCGCCATTCAAGGCTCGGGTCAGTGCGGTGAGTTGCAGTTTGGGCTTACCCTTAGCAGCATAGTATTCGGCTTTTAGTACATTGAACCAGGCATCTTCATACAGGTTCCATTGGGGCGTATCCTCAATGTCATCCAGCACTTGCCTGGCTTCCTCAAGCTTACCGGCATTGATTAGCGTAAATCCCTCATTAACCCGGCGCTTAAATTTGCGCGTAACGCCCTGCTCGTTTCCCTGCAGACGAAAATTCATGCGCACTTTTGCTTCACATTGCTGCACCGGCTGACCGTTTTCGGTGGCTGGCCGGTACGTCCACTTTTGTACCGCATTGAGGGCGCTACGCTCAAAACTGGCATAGCCAGAGGAGTCCTCCACTATGGCATTGCTGACCGTGCCGTCGGGCTCAATCACAAAACTGACCACCGCCCAGCCTTCGCGGCGCATACGGGCTTCCTTTTCTGGATATTCCGGGCTTATACGCTGCAAAGGCATGGCTTCCACTACCTCACTGAGTAACCTGGCGGTGTCCTGGGCAACAGCAGAGAGAGTAAAAAAGACTAAAGTCAGCAGAAGCTTGTGCATAAGAATTCCCTTGCATACAGAGGATATGTTTCCAGCCGATGATTGTAGTCTGGTAAACTAACCCATTTCCAGCCTTTTGATCTGAGTCTATGCAACAACAATGGGTTATGGCCACGGGCAATCCGGGCAAGGTAAAAGAACTGGCCAACATGCTGGCACCACTGAATGTGGATATTCGTGTGCAAAGTGAGTTTGGTGTCGCCGATGCCGAAGAAACCGGCCTGAGTTTTGTAGAGAATGCCATTCTTAAAGCCCGCCACGCCGCGCGTATCACAGGGTTGCCTGCTATTGCCGACGATTCTGGTCTGGCCGTGGACGCGCTGGACGGTGCTCCGGGGATTTATTCTGCCCGTTATGCCGGTACAGGAGCCAACGACCAGGCCAATGTGACCAAGCTGCTTAGCGCCATGCAAGACGTGCCAATGGCGAAACGCTCAGCCCGTTTTATTTGCGTTTTGGTTTGGCTGCGCCACGCCGACGATCCAACCCCCATTATCTGCCAGGGGCAGTGGCACGGCAGTATTACCCAGGCGCCAGTTGGTCGCGGTGGGTTTGGCTACGACCCGGTATTCTGGGTGCCACAGCAGGCTTGTACCAGTGCTGAATTAGCCCCTGAGGTAAAAAACCAGCTCAGTCACCGTGCTCAGGCACTGAAGCAGTTGCTGCCACAACTGGAAGCTGCCCTTGTCTGATTTTAGCCTCGAAGCGCCGCCCCTTTCGCTGTATATCCACATTCCCTGGTGTGTGCAGAAATGTCCATACTGTGATTTCAACAGTCACGGACAAAAACAAAAACTGCCGGAAGCCGAATATATCAGCCATCTGCTGGATGACTTGGCCACAGATGCTCTATTGGTGGATGACAGGCAGGTCGTCAGCATCTTTTTTGGCGGCGGCACCCCCAGCCTGTTCAGCCCTGATGGCATCCATCGTATTCTGGATGGTGTGCGTGCCAGAGTGAACCTTGCGCCGGACGCTGAAATCACCCTGGAAGCCAACCCCGGCACAGTGGAAAGTGAAAAGTTTATCGGCTTTCGCCAGGCCGGTGTGAACCGTATTTCCATCGGCGTGCAGAGCTTTCAGGCCGACAAACTGCAAGCGCTGGGGCGTATTCATGACAGTGCACAGGCCCGCAATGCCGCAGGTTTTGCCCATCAGGCCGGGCTGCGCAGTTTTAATCTGGATTTAATGCACGGCTTGCCGGACCAGGGCCTAGATGATGCCTTGTCAGACCTGCAAACCGCCATTGCCCAAAAACCCCCACATCTGTCCTGGTATCAACTGACTATTGAACCCAACACCCAGTTTGCCTCAAAACCCCCACAGCTGCCGGAAGATGACATTCTCTGGGACATTCAGCAGCAAGGTCACGCGCTACTTGAAGCAGCGGGCTACCAACAGTATGAAATTTCCGGCTACAGCCTGGCCGGCCACCAATGCCAGCATAATCTGAACTACTGGCGTTTTGGTGACTACCTGGGGATTGGTTGTGGTGCCCATGGCAAAATTACCGACACCAGGACAGGTAGCATTCAGCGCAGGGTAAAAATCAAACATCCTAAAGGCTATATGGATATCACGCGCCCCTATCTGGATAAGCAGAATCTGGTGGATGAAGAAGACCGGCCGTTCGAGTTTTTTATGAATCGCCTGCGCCTGGTTGAGCCCTGTCCCAAACAGGACTATGACCGGTTTACCGGCCTGGCATTGTCACAATTCAGCCTGGCAGACAAGCTGGCACGGGCTGTGGATATGGGGTTACTGGCTGAAACATCACAAAGCTGGCAGGTTACCGACCAGGGCCGGCGTTACCTCAACAGTTTGTTAGAAATGTTGGTGTAGGCCATTGAATAACCGACAATTTGCCGGTTATTCAATGGGAAAATCAAAGTAGGTGTCAGGGTAAGGTTGTGGGACTAAAGAATAATGCCACCATTCCATGGCATAGTTGGCAAAACCCTGCGCCTCCATCAGTTCCTTAAGTTTGTAGCGATTGGCCCGCTGCGTTTCACTGATGGCGGGATGATCGGTATTAGACAAGGTGTCAAACATATCAAACGCCGAGCCCATATCCAGTTCCTGCCACTGGCCCTGTCCGTCCTGTTTAACCAACGTCAGGTCAATGGTGGCACCTCGGCTGTGGCCGGAACGTTCGGCGATGTACTCACCCACCAGCTTGTCTTTGCCCAGGTTCGGATAGTACTCGGCTTTGGTGGTGGTATCAGACAAATCCTGCGCCCAGCGCATAAAATGCGCCACGGCCGTGGCAGGTCGGTAGCAATCGAAGATTTTTAACTTCAGCCCCTCGACTGCCGCTGCCTCTGCTACCTTCAGCAATGCTTTGGCTGCTTTTCCCTGCAAAATACATTTGGCGGCCAAGTAGCCTTCTACCGGCTCACCGACAAAATTATTGCTGCCGTGATAACGAATATCATAGATAGCGCCCGGCAACAGCACCGTCATATCAGCAAAATCGTCCGGCATTGACTGGGCATTAACCAGTGGGGAAGCCAATAAGGCTGCCGTCAGAATCAGGGATATTTTCATAGTCCAATCCAGAACAAGCCTGCCATCAGGTAGGCAACCAGCGTCAACACACCACAGAACAGGGCATAAGGGATTTGCGTACGCACATGCTCCAGCAGGTCGCAGCCGGAAGCCAGGCTGCTCACCGCTGTGGTATCAGAAATGGGCGAACAGTGATCGCCAAACACCCCACCGCCCAGGATTGCCGCCAGCACCAGCTCGGGAGGCAAGCCCAGATTCAGGACCATGGGCATACCAATGGGGATAAGAATAGCAAAAGTGCCCCAGGACGTACCTGTGGTAAAAGAAATTAAGGCGCCGGCCAAAAACAATAGCGCCGGGATCACAAACAGCGGCAGGGATTCGGCCACAATGCCGGCAATAAAGTCACCGGTTCCTAATTGCTTCAGGCTGCTGCCCAGGGCCAGCGATAAGAGCACGATACTAACCAGTGGTAATAGCTCGCCCATGCCCTTAAAGCCAATATCCACCAGTTCCTTGTGCTTAAAGCGCCCGGAAATCAGCATCAAAGCATAGGCCACCATACAAGCCAGGGTGGTGGAATAAAGCACGGATTTAGAACCATCACCCTGGGTAATCTGGCCATCGCCGGTCCAGTACATAAAACCGAGCATGCCCAGTACCATGGTCAGCAATGGGACCAGCATAAAGCGCGCCTTGGTAGCCTTAAAATCAATTTCACTGTGGGCCTGATTCTGGTTAAGGCGCTTTTCTGACTCCCGCATAGGGCCAAAGACCTTGCCGGTAAAAATGGTAAATAGCACCACCACCAAGGTGAACAATGCATAGAAGTTGAGGGGGATGGTACCGATCAGAATAGAAACAGCGGTTTGTTCGGTGGGATAATTGCCCAACAGGCCCAACACATATGCGCCCCAGCCATTTAGCAGGATCAGAATACAGATTGGCGCACTGGTACTGTCGATAATATAGGCTAGCCTGGCCCGGCTCATCTTGAACCGGTCGAACAGGCCCCTGGACAGGATCCCGGCGGTCAGCACGCTTAAATTGGATTCAATAAACACCACCACGCCGGTAAAGAACGACAGCAAACCGACCTGACGCTGACTTTTTGCCACCCCTTTGTTGATCAGCTTTTCCACCAACGCGGTCACACCACCGGAATAGCGCATATAGGCCAGCAATGCCCCCACCATCAGGGAAAACACCAGAATGCGGGTGTTGCCGGGGGAGTCAAAAACAGAGACGACCCGCTCCAGGGTTTGAAAGGGACCCATCAGGCCTGCCTGGCCCAGATTGTCCCCGGCCATGGCCATTAGCAGCAATTCGGAACAGAACAACGAGACGATCAGCGCCAGAATCACTTCTTTACGCCAGAACACCACTAGAATGGCAAGCAGAGGGGGAATTATCGTTAACCAGTCAGACAAATGAACACCTATATTTTTATTGGCCCCATATCGGGCGCTTTGTTAACAGAGGGTAACTGATTTTATATTCCACACAAAGAAACGAATTACAATACTTTATTCCTGACCAATGCATAAAACCAGTCGCAGATTTTTGCAAAGAACCGGGTACATACCCGGCTCTTTGGCGTGACAATCAGCTACTGGGCTTAATATCGTCCATGCGGTACTTGTCGATCAGCGAGTATAGTGTAGGGCGGGTAATCCCCAGCAATTCAGCAGTTCTGGACATATTCTGCTCAGCCAGATGCCAGGCCTGCCGTATAGCTCGACTCTCGGCTTCTTCCCTGACTTCACGCAAATTCAGATTTTGCATGCCCCCTACGGCATCCGGTGACAACCCCAAATCATCCGCCTGAATCAAATTCCCTTCGGCCAAAATCACCGCGGATTTCAATTTATTCTGCAGCTCACGGATATTGCCCGGCCAGCGGTGCTTCATCATGGCCTCGATCGCCGACTCGCTGAAGCCTTTGACCTTGGATCCATACTCATCCTTATAGGCAGCCAGGAAAGTACGTGCCAGCAGTACTACGTCACTGTCGCGATCACGCAGCGGCGGAATGCGAATGGTAATTTCACTGACCCGGTAGAATAAATCTTCACGGAAACTTTGCTCTGCTACCATGGCCTGAAGATCTCTGTGGGTGGCACACACCACCCGAATATCCACCGGGATTTCCTGACGGCCGCCAACCCGTTCAATTACCCGCTCCTGCAAAAAGCGCAGCATTTTGGCCTGCAGACCAATGGGCATGTCGCCTATTTCATCCAGAAACAGGGTGCCGCCCTGAGCCGTTTCTATTTTGCCTGGGGTGGTCTTGTTAGCGCCGGTGAACGCGCCTTTTTCATAGCCGAACAATTCACTTTCCAACAGGTTTTCCGGAATGGATGCGCAGTTGATTGCCACAAAGGGCTTATTGCGCCTGGCGCTCAGATCATGAATCGAACGGGCAAACACTTCTTTGCCTGTACCACTCTCCCCTAGCAACAGAGTACTGATATCGGTCTGAGCTATTTTCTCTGCCCGGCGGCTGGCCTGCTGGATGGATTCGCTGCTACCAATAATTTTGCCCATGGCAGGCTGAGACTGACTGAGCTGGCGATTTTCCTGCTCCAGATCAAACAAGGTCATAGCGCGACTGACCAAAATGCGAATGGTGTCGGAGTCGATGGGCTTTTGATAAAAATCATAGGCGCCAAGTTGAATGGCCTTAAGGGCGTTTTCTTTGTCGTTGTTGCCGGTAACCACTATCACTTTGGTCTGAGGCGCCAAATTAAGAATCTCGGCCAGGGCCTCTAACCCTTCAGATGCATTCGCTGGATCAGGTGGTAAACCAAGATCCAGGGTGACCACTTTGGGTTCAAAGCGACGCAGCTGCGCAATGGCAGACTGTCTGTCGTCAGCAAAAATGACATCGTAATCACTAAAGCTCCATTTAAGCTGCTTCTGGATCCCCAGATCATCATCAACAACCAGCAGTGTATCCATGTTTACTGTCTTCCTCTATTCTTCAATGGCGGCAGTCTCGGGCAGATATAAACTAAATCTGCTCCCCTGCCCAACTTGGCTGGCTACCGCTATACGCCCGCCGATTTTTTCTATGTAGTTTTTGGCGTCATAGGCACCGATGCCCATACCAGCATTGCCTTTGGTGGTATCAAAGGGCTTGAATAAACGGGTGGCAATAAAGTCTTCCGTCATACCACAGCCGTTATCAATAATTTCCACAAATGCGCCTGGCTCTGTTTCCGCCGCACTGATTTTAACCTGCACCTCTCCAGCATCGTCAGTGGCCTGTTGCGCATTACTAATCAGGTGATACAAAACATTGCTGAACTTTTCTTCATCGATACTCAGCTCTAAGTCGTCCTGCACCTCAACCAATGGAATCGGCAACAAACTCTGGCACCGCTCTTCCACGACTTTTTGCACCAGCTTGCCTAGGTTAAGGGTGCGATTGCTACTGGGCAAGGCTTCTTTCTTCTCAGTCAGTTGTCTGAGCATTCGTTCCATACGTGTTTTAGTGTGCTCCAGCGTTTCAAAAGTATCTTCGATAAATTCAGGGTTATGTTTATGCTGCTGGGCATTGCACAGGATCAGGTCGATTTGCGCCAGTACATTTTTTAGGTCATGCAGTACAAAAGCCGACATACGGTTGAATGCGGCAAACTGGGCGTTCTCGGCTAATTCCTTGGCGGCTTCGTAATGAAACAAATAGTTGGCCACCTGAGCAATCACCGCGTTCAGGTAGTCGCGCAGCTCCCAGTCCAGGCGAATTCGCTGCTCCTTATCGGCGTACAAAAGCGCCAGCCCCCATAAATGGCTATCCTGATAAATCGGCAGAGCCAGTTGAAAGTGGCATTGATTAAGTGTGGCGTGATTTATCTTCAACCCCTCATAATTAAAGGGTTTTACACGCAGTTCCTCAATGTCCACCAGCCAGCGTTTATTTTGCATAAACTCGGCTAACTGTTCGATAACATTCCTTTCAACGTCATTTAGTGAAGCGCTGCCCAGCACGCTGACCTGTTCAAATCGTTTGCCCTGTAACTTGTGTAACATACCACCAGAATAATCAATGGCATGTATCAGGCTACGCAGACCATCATCATAAACTTGCTGCAGATTCTTGTCTGACGCATTCAAGGCCTGCGACAGCTTTAGCCACTCTTCTCGATAGTCGTACTGGTTGGCGAAGAAGTGCTTGGTAATAAACACCCGGACCCGGGTTCGAAAACTATTGGACAGCAGCAACGTCAGTAACAGGGTTAATGACAAAAAGGCCAGGGCAACCTGCACGGCCCCGCTCCAGTCACCGCCAATGTAACGTACGGCGTAGCCAGCTAATGCCATTATAAACAGATAGCCACCGGCAACCATCAGTAAGGAGCTGTGTAAGACAATGTCACGGGAGATAAAAATCTCGATCCCCCAGTGCCGAATGCGTTTTACCGCAACAACTAATGCCGGCAGCAACAGCGCATAGATGTAGCCACGGGCAGACCAAAACACCGGATCCAACTGATTGACCATAGTGGCATCGGCATACATGACAAAATCAAACAGGCTGGTTGCACCAAGATAGATAACCAGCGGCTTGTAGTTCCATCTGTCCTCGCCTGCCTGACGATACATGGTTTCCAGCAACACCAGCACTTCCAGAGCCAGAATGGTTTGTAGTAAAAACAACCATTTGTCATTGGACAAACCGGACAAACACAATCCGATATACAGCAGAGCAGGACATAAGGCCAATAACGTGGAGGGACGGGTAATCAGGTGACGAAAGTCAGGCAAGGTCTTACCCATCACTGAGCAGATGAATAACAGCCATAGTAATGTCTTGATGCCTTCGGTCAGCATCACCTGATGCAGGCTGACTCTCTCTAGTGCCAACCCAAGCTGCATAACCGCCCAGACCAGGCACCCCAGCACTCCAAACATTAAAAGTCGTTTAGCAATACCCGGCTTTCTGACAGTTAGCAGCAAAAGAAACAGCAGGCCGTTCCCGATAACCGCCAGAGCGTATCCAGACAAGCCAACCAGCGCCATACTCATGTTATTTTCTCTCTTTAATCAGGCGTTAGCTTGATGACGACTTTTATACCAGTCAAGTAAAGGCTTGATCCAGGCTTTGCGGGTCAAATGTAGCAGCAGAGTGCTAACAGGCATCTTCATCCAATGACTGCGCAAAAACAATATAAACACCGCCCAATCAGACCAACTATCCGTACAGCTAGGATGCGCAGGTTGTAGTGCCCGGGTATGCAAAAACTTCATCAGGTTTCTTAGCCTGGCATTCGGTGAATTGGGGCTTTGGCTCAAATTGGCCAGCACCTCAGCAGGAACACTAAGGGCAAACTGGTCGATCAACACATCCAGGCAATACAACAATATCCGGTTCAGTCCAAGCTCAATGGCACGCTGACTGAGCTGTGACCAGAAGTCCGTGCTCTGGTGCTGGATAATCAGCAGGTAGATGTCGCTGATATCCCGAAACCCATGTTCAAACTCACCGTTAAGCAGCAAATGGGCTGCGCTGTGCAGCACCCTATCTTGTACCGCCAGCACTTTGTAGTCACTGGATATCCTTTGTGCACCCTGGTGAAGTAAATCAGCATTTAACTTTATTCTACCGATCAACGGCAGCAAATTATGGTGCACATCCAGCGCCGTGCCACGCTCAGCATGGATCATAGGGGGTAATTCATGCATCCATTGCCGATAGTATTTATCGTCGTACTCATCCTTTTCGGCAAATTGCCATCCATGCCAACCCAGCAGTTGTTCGATATTCGCCAGCGCTTCTTTGGGTACGAAAATATCAACATCACTAAATACCCGGCCATGGTAGCTGTCGTCTTGGCAAAGAATATAAGCCGCACCTTTTAGAAACACCGGTGCCACGCCACTCATTTTCAATGCCTGACAGATATATTGCACTTCACGCAGTACCCCTTTCTGATGCGTTTGTGCAAAGCACCAAGCTGATTGAAAATGCCATTGTAATTGCTGTGGAACCTGACTGATTAGATTGCTACGCTCCAGTAACCAGTACAAACGTGCCAGAACCCCAGCACTGTATGCCTGTTGCAGCAGCAGATCCCAGTCTCCTTTAGTAAAGCTTTGTGCGGATTCTGGCTTGCGAATCAACTGGGCGACCAGGCTACGATTAAACATTGGCCACCAGTTCATCGCACTGACCAATGGCGTGTTCCAGATTGCCATCATACACATAATCAAAACAGCGCACCTTGTCCATCAGACCCGCCATCGCCCGGAATCCAGCCGCTCCGAGAATATGATAATTGAAACTGTTTTCAACCAGTCGCATGAAAGCGGCGCCAGCACTCACCGGTTGCAAGTTACTTTTTACCCCTTGCTGATACTTGGGGAATATTATTAAGGCCGGTTCCGCTCCTTGCTGCCACTGCGATGTCGCATTTTGTGGCGGGCACATATGGGCAACGGTGCCTTTGAGGGTATCTTTCACCGATTCAGTAAAGATCTGGCCGCAACTGAACTCTTTGATGATATCGATGGAGCGATTTTTAAGACTAATCGGGCGTGGATTGGGCTCCAACCAGGGGGTATCCAGTGCCACCAAAGCTAATTCATCGGAAAACAAACGCCATCCACCAGCAGACACTAATGCCGCACACAAAGTGCTTTTCCCTGATCCCGGCGAACCAGGCAAAATCAGGGCTTTGCCGGCTTTTTCTACCACTGCGGCATGCATGACTAATGCCTGATGATAATGCTGGGTAACGCACCAATTTAGCCCCCACTCCAATAATGGTAAGGCTTGCCCATAAGGTAAAGGTGAAAATGGCTGCCGATTGTTTAAGCTAAACAAGACCTGAGGGGAATACCAGCGCCTTTTCTTTAGAGCAATATGAAAATCAGCAAAATCATCCTGCCGATTTGATATTGGGTAAAGCTGCTTTATGCCCGCCAACACAGATGGAATAGACGTTGTGAGACTAGCGGTAAAACGCCCGGCCCGAAAAAATACTGCGGACTCCCTGCTCACATCGCCTCCCTAGTCACTTAACAAGCCTAATTCAAACAATCTATCCAGGCTTTGCTGTATTTCACTCAGCTCCACAACCTCGACGTCCGCTTCTGCTAAGGCAGATATGAACGCCTCTCTGTTAACAGGTGTGGCATCTCTGTAGCGTTGAACCAGCTCGACGGAAGACGAATCAAGGAAAATAGTGGCATCAGAGGCTGTGCTATACAACACCCAGCCTCCATCACTTGAATGGTAGGTAAGAAACCCAGGATTTAACTCTGTATCGATAGCAGACACGGAGGGAGTATAAAATTACACGTAATGCTGTAAATTTTCGAAGAAGTTCTTCAACTCACCATCTCCAGGTCTAACAACCTGGCTTCCTGAAGTTGTTCTAACATAGGCACCCGGCAGCGCATCATACAAAGCGACAACGTCAAGGGGGTGAATTTTGTTTAATTCTGTGACACCCCAACCAAAATATGACGCATTAAGAAAGGCTGTAGCCGCAAATTTAGCTAATTTGCTGCCATCACCATTCAGAATGTCATATAAGCTCATATTCAGGTAGCTACCTGTACTGAATATGTCACCGAACATGGTTTCTGGCTTGTAAGTCTTAGGGCGACTACTCAAACCAAAGTAGCTGAAATACTGGTCTCTGAGGTAATTAATATTACTACTGTTTACACCAGACATACTTTCTGAGGGCTTGGGGGGAACAACGCCTACAGCAGCCCAATACTGATAACCACCATCAGAATTACCTGAATAGGGATTTCTCCAGGCACCAGGACTCAATCCACCACAACCCGATGTTGTATGTCGAGCCACCCCAGAAGGATTAACCGACGTAAACCCAGAAATAGTACAGACCCTACCAGTAGCCATAACAGGCTTACTGATAACGCTTAAAACAACCGGAGCAGCGGCACCAAGTATAAACCGACGTCTGGAATTGCCAGTGTGGGCCCCATTATTAGTCGGAGTTTGTTGCGTTACTTCATTTTGTGAAGACTGCTTATCGCTCATACTCAGTTGCTCGTTAAGTTATTGCAATACCGTTAGCCAAATAAAATGCACATTTCATGCCACCATGCAATGCACTGATAATTAAGGCTAAATATGAAATTACACTATGTCACTGTAAAAAAAACCGACGCTCTACAGACTCGCTTCAGCCAACAAATCGCGCAGGTATTTTACTGGAATAGCATAAGTGATTCCACTGGGGGCAGACAAGGCCGATTCTTTGCTTTCTTTTACAAAAACTTTGTTAATGATGGCCACAACCTCACCCGTTTTAACGTCATATACCGGACTACCACTATTACCTGGGTATGCAGTGGCATCTAACTGATACACCATAAATGGCTCTCGCAATCTTTTCAGCACTTCCAAACTCAATTGCTGTGCGTTGGCGCTGGGAATAACCACCGGGGTTGTCGCTGCCACCATCCCTTTATGAGTAGCCGGATACAAACCTAACACTGCACCAATAGGATAACCGGTAAACGCCACTTCCCTGCCGTCTGGCAGGCTACCGCCAGTGGATAACGAAAGTACATTAGCCACTTTTTGCTCTATGCGAAGTATCGCCAAATCATGTGCAGGATCCGTTTTAACAATTTCTGCCTGACTAATTTGTGGGTTGTTGCCGGTACCAATAAAGACCACCCGCCGCTGCTGGCTACCTTCCTCCAACGCACGCTCTACAACATGGAAGTTAGTCGCCACTAATGTACCATCACCAATGGCAAACCCGGTCCCTTGCAGTTGACTACGAGGTGAGCCCAAAGGGTCAAATATGCCAACCCCTACCACCGCCGATTTATTGTTCTTAACCAGATTCTCAAAGTCGGTAGCACTGACATAAGCACTGGACAACAAAAATAAGACAATTGTCAGTATGTTCTTCACATATATCCCCAGATTTGAAATAAGATTGATAGACTAATGATGACATTGCCAATGTTTCAAACGTTTGAAGTCAACAACGCCAACAACTACTTTCAATTTATTCTGTTCTGATACATTTTAGTTGTAAAGCTTGCTAGAGTTTCAATGCGGGTAGTGAATACGCTAGTTGTTGTTTATTTCTTTGTTAAATGATGAAGTAACCGGATCGAGAGAAGTTGAAGATCGATTACAGCATTATCAATATCGGCTCAGGCACTGCTATCGGCTCAGGCACTGCTAAATGGATCATTTATTGAGAGGTCAAAAGTGAAGAAACTCCGCTGGTTGGCAGAACGTCCAGTTATAGGCCCAATCGTTAAAAGAGCAATGGGGTATATGGTAAACCGCGAGGCAACCAATATAACCAAGCACTTTTCTGAGTTTCTCACCCCCACGCTGGCACTAGACGAAGCAGCAAGGGCAGAAGCATTTAGCATAAGACATCAAGTCTACTGCAAAGAATTGAAGTTTGAGGACGAGAATCCGGATGGAATCGAAATGGATGACTTTGACGCATACTCAATCCTCTGCATGATAAAACATATCAGAACAGGTAACTTTGCTGGGACTGTACGTATAGTTAGACCTACAGAGGAATCTCAGTTGCTCCCAATTGAGAAGTATTGCTCTAATGCAATAGGAAGCGACAAGATAAACCCCTCCAATTTTGCTCGTAGTGAAATTTGTGAAATCTCGAGATTAGCCGTACCAGCGCAGTTCAGAAGGCGGCAAACCGATAAGTTCAAGGGTGCTGAAACAGGTGTAATCAACGAATACACATACTCAGAAAAGGAACTTCGTTGCTTCCCATTTATCGCCATCGGGCTTTACTTAACAGCGGCATCCGTAGTCATTCAAGCAGGAATAAAACATACTTTCGTAATGATGGAGCCGAGACTGGCCAGAAGTATGAAATTTGTTGGTATAGAGTTCGACCAAATTGGTCCAGCGGTCGAATATCATGGAATTAGAGCTCCATACTATATCAATCCAGAACTACTGCTAAGGAATCTCACGCCAGGCTTCAAACATATGCTGACTTCAATCACCCAATCTGTAGATGCACAACTAAAGAATGTAGACTCTATTTAGGCGGAGGCAGATTGTACTTCGCAATACACTTGTCATTTTCACAAACAATGATGTCAGCTTAGTTTACACCTTCATATTTCCCCCGCCCCCACAAACAACAAAAACGCAATAAAATCAATCGCATAAAAAACTTGGCCCGATAATAGCTTAGGAGGAGTTGTAGTTAGGAAGCAAAGGTCATGTCCGACACGGAGCACCTAATAGTCGTAACTTTAGTTTGGAGTTGATGTATGAAGAAGTTTATTTTAGGTGCTCTGGTAGCACTGGTTTCAACTGTCAGCATTCCGACTTTTGCTGCAGTGATTAATGTAGGCGGAGTTAGTTGGGATCCTGAAGCACCATCCGATTTCTCAGGTGTATCTGCAGTATTGCACCAAGATATCGATCCTGTAACTGGTGTTGTTTCCGGTTATGGTCGTGTTACCACTCTGAACGGAATGGGCTTCAGCACTTTCTGCTCTGGATGTGAGTTGACACTGCAATTTGGCGGTTTTACTCCGATTGGTGGTGCAGCTCTGCCCTCCCCAGCTGGCAGTGTAATTACTTATGCCGGTGGATGGTTGAATCTGTACGTAGATTTCACACCTGAAACAGACCCATTCGATCACGCAAGTTTAAGCCAGGCAAACACTGGTGATGAAGCCGGTAGCAACGCCCTTTGGTTAAGCCTTGCTGGTCATGAGACTTCAGGCATCTCCTTTACAGGTACTGCTAATGGTGATGGATTTGGAAATTTCCTGAGTTTAGGCGGTTCAGGTTTCTTTGATGTTGTTGGCGGACTGGCTGCAGCTAATCTTGACACTAACACTATCGCACGGCCTGACGGCACGTTTGCAGACCTGAGATTCTTCAGTTCTTTTACTATCAATGTTGGTCAAACTTCTTCTGATGGTTCAGCAAACTTCTCTGGTAGCTCAATCCCAGAACCAGGTACACTTGCAGTATTCGCTCTTGGTGTATTGGGTCTGAGTTTCGCATCCAGACGCAAAAGCTAATAACAGCTATAATGCTCATAAAAGGCCGCTATATAGCGGCCTTTTTGTTTAATCTGAAAGATTCATTACAATTCAACGGCACTAGATGAGCTAGATATATAGTAGTTTTGATGTCGGGTTCATTTACACATTTTCCTTTCTATGCCACTCAATCATTTCACCTTTCTGAAAAAGCTCTTTAAAAACATAAAGTTGAGCAGACCATGAAAATTGGCTCAAATTTCGCATTACGATATGGGGAGAGCCAAGTAGTTGCAGTTAGAAATTGGCAAACTAATCAACTATCGAAATATGGGGAATTGATATGAACAAATGGCTCAAAGTTCTTGCTGCTGGTAGTGTTGCTCTTGCAGCCTCCTTCAGCTCTTATGCAGGGATGATAAATGTTGGTGGTGTAATGTGGGATCCCAGTGCTCCATCAGATTTCTCCGGTGTTACAGCAGTTACTCACCAAGACATTAACCCTGTCACAGGTGAGATTAGTGGGTATGGCCGAGTTACCACACTGAACAGTGCGGGTTTCTCTTCATTTTGTCCTGGCTGTGAGCTTACTTTCCAATTTGGCGGCTTTTCGCCAGTAGGTGGTGGCGTCCTGCCTTCTCCAGCCGGAAGCGTTATCAGTTATTCTGGCGGCTGGTTGAATCTGTATGTTGACTTCACTCCAGAGACTGACCCGTTCGACCATGGCTCATTGAGCATGGCTAATACTGGAGATGAAGGCGGTGCCAACGCACTGTGGCTAAGCCTCGTTGGGCATGAGACTGCCGGTATATCCTTCGTAGGTACTGCAAATGGTGATGGCTCAGGCAATTTCTTGAGCTTGGGCGGTGCGGGATTCTTCGATGTTATAGGTGGCCTAGCTGCTTCGAACATTGATACCAACACAAGACTACGCCCTGATGGTACATACGCAGACCTGAGTTTCTTTAGTTCATTCACAATTAATGTGACTCAGTTGTCAGCAGACGGTTCGGCCAACTTTTCTGGTGATTCCATTCCAGAACCTACTACCATCGCAGTATTTGCTTTGGGTTTGTTAAGTCTGTCGACACTTTCCAGAAGAAAGTCTAACAAGTAGGTTGAAGTATAACTGAATGTAAAAGCCGTCTCACAGACGGCTTTTTTGTTGATGGATATGCTTTATCTTCACTACCATCTTCTTTATTGGTAACAAACGGAAAGTCTGCATTAATATCGGCTTGAGTATCTCCCAGGCGCGAGAACATTATTTGGGTCGAATGCCATTTTCAATTTTCCAGACAATTCTTCAGAAATTTGCCCTGCCAGCAATTTACGCTGTTGTTCAACATTTAATCTGTAAGGAACATAACCTTTCCTTAACCCGATCTCTACCAATTCATCCAGGCAGGCATGGGCTGCTTGCAATGCATCAGGATCTTTTAGATTAAAAACAATCGGCACTGTTGAATCAACACAATCGTAACGCAAATTAGTAAATGTAATGAGCGGCTCAATGCCATATTTTGGCGTGGTTTTCCTAACAAACTCGACAAAGTTTGCCATCGCTTCTGGTTCCATAGGTATTAATGGTGCATACCATAACAAGCCACAGGCATCCTGATCGGGAAGTAATGCCTTACTTTTATCCGCTTTCTTATAAGGGTTGCGCCAGTATGCAAGGGGTAAAGCGACTTGATTTGGTTTTCCCTGCATTATGTCAATACCTTCTTGCAAAGATTGCAATTGACTCCTAACATTTTTCAACGGCCCCACAGGTACAAGATTACTGAGAAAAGTACCGGCCTTGATAGCTATACCGTCAGAGAAGATCAATTTACCTAGCCCTTTACATAATCTGGACACTATTTTTTTTGCGCTTCTTACAATCTCGGGTTCGCCATAGATAGAGCCAACTACCATCCACTCAGGAAGATGATTTTTGTTACCTAAAGAAATGACTTGCTGGGCATTCATAACGGCATGCACACCGGGTCCTTGTGGGTTATCCGCCACCATAGCAATGAGTCTCCGCTTATCCATCAAGTTTATTGAGCCAACAATTCCCTCTAGGCTGCGCATTACCTCTCGGATAAGTAGCACTAGTTGTCCAAACTTACTTTCGTCAAAACATTGAATATAAAATGCACAAAAGCCCTTTGGTTTTGGCGCTAACCTTATTGTCGCTTCTGTGACGATACCGAAGTTACTTTGTGTGAAAAGCCCTTCGATGTAGGGGCCTACTCCCCACTTGAAAGTTTTGTCGACAAAATCAACACCTGATGTATCCAGACTACTAGTAGCTGATATGTATTCTGATTCACACAAGTCCGGATTAGGTAAATAAGCTTTTAATGATGTAACGGCCGAAAAGTGATCTGTATAAGGAGTAATGCCATAACCGCGTTCCAATGCATTACTTAAAATACTGCAATTAGGACCAGCCCCGGTTACTGGTGTCATAAACTGCCAGTCCTGCTTTTCCAGATAGTCGGCAAGTATCTGTTGTGTCACTCCGGGTTCAACCGTCAATATTCCTAACTCTTTGCTAACAGGGTAAATCCGATTCATTGGGCTGAGATCCAAAACAATTCGGCTACCACATTCATCAACATTATTGACCGAACCATATCCCCAATTTTTACATGAGCTGACAGGATAGAGTTGCCAACTTTGACTATTGGCTAACTTGATAATTGTCGGAATAATTGATTTTTCTTTAACTTGAAGAGCTGCATGAACCGTGACTGGCTCTGAAAAAGTGGTCTTACCATAAAGACTGGTAGCTAGCTCTGTGTCTATGATCTCTACCGATGACACCCCATTAAAGTGAGTTTTTAGAACATCAATCAGCATAATACCCATCCAAATTAATATACGTATCTAGATACGAGAGTCTTATAAAAAATCAGCATAGATTGAATATAACTACTTACCACTTCGTAGTCCGTTGAAGAGGTGGATTTTACAACTGATGGAGTAATAAATTGCGCCTCACGATGTAATGAGGCGCTGACGACTTAGATCACATTTTTGCCCTGAGCTGGGCCAATGCCGCTCTCTCTTTATCACTTACAGCATTGATTTTGTTTAGTAACATTCTGGCTTTGATATGCTCTGACCTAGATATTAAGACTTCAGCCAGGTGCAACTGAATGGCCGTGTTATTTGGTGAAACAGATAGCGCTTCCTCAAGGCGATTTTGCGCTGCAGGAAATTCTCCACTCTTGTACAGACTCCATCCTAATGTATCTAATATCTCCGGCATTTTGGGAGCAACTTCGTGCGCCTTTTCCGCATATACTAAGGCATCCGTATATTGACCCAACTCAACCTGAATATTAGCCATATTGTTTAATGCAACTAAGTGCTTTGGATACTCCGCCAATACTTCTCTATAGTGCTTCGCGGCATCTTCATAACGATTGTTATGCAAATAAAACTCCGCCAATATATGGCGCTCAACACCTGATTTTTCAGATCTGTCAAATGCATCTTCAAGCAAAGTTGCTGCTTCATCAACCTTACCTGTTCCTTCCAAAGCCTTCGCTAGCAAGACGGCAGAAGAAAAACTCGGTTTATCTTGATAGAAAGTAGACAAAAGCTCTTCTGCATTCTCGTAAGACTTGCTTGCAATAGCCAATTCTCCTGCATACTTGTTTAAATAGACAGATTTAATATCTGCCCTTCTGAGGCTGCTTAGCAAGTCATTGGCATCCTTAAGTCTGTTCATCTGTGTAAGAAAATTCAACTTTAGCAGTTGTAAAGATGATGCATTGGGAAAGTAAGATAATGCTTCATCTGTCAGACGAGTCGCTGCATCGAGTTTTCTATCGATTTCTTCAACACCGATACTTCTTAGCCACGACTGAATGTTGGTCTTCTCATTACTGCGCCACTTGCTATATATCTCTCTAGCTTCATCTAAATCTCTTAGCTGAAGGTTCGCATCTCCCAGAATCATGTATCCATATTCGTTCAGATTTGCTAGCTGTGGTTTAAGTAGCTCAACAGCTTTCTCGGGTGTATTAAGGGCACGATAAGCAAGCGCAGCGCCATACTTTATATTCATGATATCGGGATGTTCAGCCATTCGCTGTTCAAAGTAGGGTGCTAGCTTGTCTTTTTGGCCAGCCAGGTAGAAAAGACGAACCAGATTGGCCATTTGTAACAAGTTGTCGGGATGCGCAGTAAGTATTTTCTTTCCTACGGCCAAGGCTTCAGCATAGCGTTCATCTCTTTCGTATAGATTTAGCAGGTACTGTCCTGCACCTAAATGCGTTTCATCGTGCTCTAGCGCTTCCTTGAACTCTCGCTCTGCTGTCTGTTTCTCTCCTTGCCGCCAATAAACCAATCCCTTCAATGCCTTCCCACTTGCAGGGTCAGTCTTAATCCACTCTTCCGCCACTTTCAGAGCAGCCTGGGGATCATTATTTTGCAAATGAGCTTCAACTAAGAACAACCTGGCTTCCTGTACATTTTGGTCCTTCTCTAAGGATGCTTCAATGTCAGCTATTCCATTCATGTCGTTGGTTGCAACCTTCAGCATACCCGCTCGTAGCAAGTTCAATGCATTGTTCTGGTCGATGGCATTTGCCTTACCCATGAATGACTTAGCTGCATCTACATCACCTTCAAGTGCCAACTGTACGCCAGTTTGTGAAAACAAATTAGCATCATACAGCTCGTACTTTTTAAATTGCTCCAATGCATGTTTAGCTTCTTCGGTATATCCCAAGGATAATTGGACTTCTGCTAATAATTTTCTCGCAATATGTTCCAGAGGCAATGATTTGACTGCTCGACCGAGATACCTATATGCATGTTCCATTTGTCCACTCTTGTATGCACTCACTCCGGCAATAAGATTAGCTAAGTCAGTATTCATACCATTTTGAATGGCTTTAGAAGCAAAAGGTAATGCCTCTTTATATTCAGCGTTTTGAAATAAAGCTCTTGCGTTCAATAAGTTAACATAAGGGTTTGAAGCGTTAACCTTTAGGAGTTTCGCAACATTTTCCTGCGCATCCTTTGATGCACCAAGAGCAAGCTGGCTCTCAATTAATAAGAAACGAACATAATGTAAACTTGGCATGGAGCTAAGAATAGTCTTAAACAGAGATTCGGCTTCCTGAAAATTATTCATTCGATAATGAATTGCCCCAAGAATGAACTGTTTCTCTATTTGCTCATGAGGATCTTGTTGATAACTAGCGGTCAGTTCTAATGCTTGCTCGAGTTCACCTTTGGCATAAGCATGATTCACCTCGGCAATGACAAGATCATCCCCCAGAAGCTTGCCCTTATATTCTTCAAGACCAATATCACTATCACTTAAACGCAGTTTCGACAGGTACGAGAATAAAGCTACGCTACTGGTTGCCTGCGCACCTAGTTCACCATATTTTTTGATGACTGTATCAAGCTCTTCATACGCTCCCTGATAATAGTTTGCCTTTACCAGAATAGGTACAGCGATATCTCGATCTGCGCCAATATCTAAAGCCCTATATAACTCCTTACTTGCTGCACTGAAGTCACTTTGGTTTAGGTATATTTGCCCCAGCATCAAGCGCGCGTTTGCCAGATTCGGTGAGGAGGAAATTGCATTCTTCAACTGGATGATGGCAGCATCCTGATTCCCTTCCTTGATATATTTTTCTGCGTCACTAACTAGTTCTTCTGGTGACTTATTATTTGAACACCCGTTTACTAAGAGCACTATAGATACTGCAAAAAAGTAGCGAAGCAATTTCATACTTTATCCTTTTGTTTGTAACACTACGAATATCGCTATTGACGACTAAACAGCCCACGGGTATCCACCACCACTTTGGTATTGATATCGTTACTGTGCAGTGCCTTAAAGGGCTTGTGATCCACCAGAACTACCAGTACGTTGGCTAATTCGAGCGCCTGCTGTAAATTGACCAGCTCCACGCCCTGCCCCTGCAGCTTGGCGGGCAATTCATGAATATTCGGCTCTACGGCCAGAATCTGGCCAATATTGGCTTTAGCCAATTCACAGGTAATATCCAGCGCCGGGCTTTCACGTAAATCATCAATGTCAGCCTTAAATGCCAAACCTAAACACGCCACTACGGGGCGCTTAAATTGATCAGCTGCGGCTTTAACCTTGTCGATCACATACTCAGGTTTATGGTCATTAATTTCCCGCGCGGTACGGATAATCCGCGCTTCTTCCGGCGCAGAATCGACAATAAACCAGGGATCCACTGCGATACAATGCCCGCCAACCCCTGGTCCAGGGCTGAGAATGTTGACCCTTGGGTGACGATTAGCCAGCGCAATCAATTCCCACACATTGATTTTTAACTTGTCACAAATGATGGAAAGTTCATTAGCAAAAGCAATATTCACATCGCGGAAAGAGTTTTCGGTGAGCTTGGCCATTTCTGCCGTACGGGCATTGGTGGAAATACACTCGCCACGAACAAATGTTTTATACAGTTCAGTGGCCTTTTCACAGCATTTATTAGTCATGCCACCAATGATTCTGTCATTGGATACCAGTTCTTCCAGCACTCTTCCCGGCAGCACACGCTCCGGGCAGTGGGCAACATACATATTGGGTTCAGCAGTAGAGGCACCAGGGAAATGTAAGTCTGGACGCTGTTCCTGTAACCATGCAGCCAACTTCTCTGTGGCACCGACCGGAGAGGTAGACTCCAGGATCACCAGGTTGCCCTTTTCCAGCACTGGCGCAATGGCCTTAGCGGCAGCTTCGATATAGGAAAGATCCGGCTGATGGCCTTCCTTAAAGGGTGTCGGTACGGCAATCATAAAGGCATCTGCGGGCTCGGGAGTCATGGACGCGCGCAATTTGCCCATCGTCACCGCAGCTTGCACCACCATATCCAAATCAGGTTCGACGATATGAACCTTACCCTGGTTAATGGTTTCCACCGCTTTTTGCGATACATCAATACCAATAACTTCAATGCCCCGGGAAGCTATGACTGCAGCGGTTGGTAAACCTATATAGCCCAGTCCCACCACTGATACTTTCTTAAATGCCATTTTTGATTATCCTAAAATAATATTAGCTATGCGCTCACAGGCCTTGCCGTCCCCATAGGGGTTGTGAGCCACACTCATTTGATTATACGCTGCCGTATCGTCCAGAAGTTTTGTCACTTCGGCAACGATAAGCTTGTCATCTGTGCCAACCAGTTTAACCGTACCGGCTTCCACCGCCTCTGGGCGTTCTGTGGTATCACGCATCACCAGCACCGGCTTGCCTAAAGAAGGCGCCTCTTCCTGAATGCCACCAGAGTCAGTAAGAATCAGATGCGCCCGGCTCATTAAATAAACAAAAGGTAAGTAATCCTGAGGAGCAATCAGCTGTACATGCTTAGCCCCGCCTAAAATACGTTCGACCGGCTCTTTAACGTTAGGATTTAAATGCACAGGATAGCAAATCTGCACATCGTCACGGTCAGCCAGCACTTTTAATGCCTGGCAAATGCGCTCGAAGCCACCGCCAAAGCTTTCACGGCGATGACCAGTGACCAGAATAAGTTTTTTACTGGCATCCAGAAAATCAAATTGATCAGCAAAGTTTTGACTAAGCGCAGTATCGGATTCAATCTTTTTCACCACTTGCAACAGCGCATCAATCACGGTATTGCCGGTAACATGAATATTCTGCTCGGCAACATTTTCAGCCAGCAGATTGGCTCTGGAGCCTGGCGTGGGGGCAAAATGCAGTGTGGTCAGGGCGCCAGTAAGCTTGCGATTAATTTCTTCAGGCCAGGGACTGTAGATATCGCCGGTACGCAGGCCGGCTTCCACATGCCCGACCGGAATGCGTTGGTAAAAGGCGGCTAGTGAAGCAGAAAATGTAGTGGTGGTATCACCATGCACCAGCACCAGGTCTGGTTTAGCTTGCTGCAACACCGATTTAAGACCCAGCAAGGCGCGACTGGTAATATCGTAGAGGTCCTGGCCCGGCTGCATTAAGTCCAGGTCGTAGTCTGGTTCAAGGCCAAACAAGGCCAGCACCTGGTCAAGCATTTGCCTGTGCTGAGCTGTCACACAGACTTGCACTTGCAGTTGCGGATGTTTTTTTAACTCCAGCACCAATGGCGCCATTTTGATGGCTTCAGGACGGGTACCAAAAACCAGCAGGATCTTTTTATATGCCATTGCTATTCCCTCAAGCTTAAATTTTTGCCTCAACAAAATTTACCAGGCTACCAAAAGTTTCGAACACATCAGCACTAATTTCATCGTCATCTACCGTAAAATCAAAGCTTTCTTCCAGAGACGTTAGTACTGTCACAATCGCCATAGAGTCAAATTCTGCAATGGCGCCAAGTAACGGGCTGTCTTGTTCAAATTGGGTATCCTCATCCAATTGCAGGGTACTGATGATGATATTTCTGACGTGTTCGGCAACCATGGATATTCCTGTCTGGTAAAAATAAATAACGATTAAATGAGCCTATCCGTGGACAACGGGCAAGGGCTTGTTCAATATACGCATTGTTTCATTATTTTATGTGTTTAGGAACCATTTGCCCGCTAAGGAATTTGTTTCTCCCATGGCCCGCTTTGTTCATCAATTAATTACTCAGTCCAGGATGGTTTGTGCAGAAAAACCGGCCCTGATCTTTAAACAGCATGCTCTGACCTATCCGCAACTCTGCGAAACGCTATATTCATACGCCGGGTGTTTCGCAGGATTAGGGCTGCAACGCCATGAGCGGATTGCGGTGTATCTACCCAAGAGTCCTGAAGCGGTGTTGTCCTTATTCGCCACCAGCGCTGCTGGCGGCGTATTTGTGCCGGTCAATCATGTGCTGAAAGCTCCGCAGGTGCAGCATATACTGGGCGACTGCGACGTTAGCATTTTGATCACAAGCTCTGATCGCGCTAAAGCCTTGCGAGAAGTGTTGTCTGCATGTCCCAAACTACGGCACGTGATACTTGTCGATAAAATGCTCGAGTTGGATATTCCGCAACAGGTTCACCTGCTGGCGGACTTGCAAAGCCAAACAAATACTGTACCGGTGCCGCCAGTAACAGACGCCGATATGGCTGCCATTCTCTATACCTCGGGTAGCACGGGTAAGCCCAAAGGTGTGGTTTTGTCACATCGTAATATTATTGCCGGTGCCCAAAGCGTGGCTGAATACCTGCAAAATGATGACAATGATGTCATTCTGGCACTGCTGCCCATGAGCTTTGACTATGGGTTAAACCAAATCACCACCGCTTTTTTGGTTGGCGCTACTTGTGTGATTATGGACTACCTGCTGCCCGGTGACGTGGTTAAAACCGTAGAAAAACATGGCGTTACCGGGCTTGCCGCGGTTCCTCCGCTTTGGCAGCAACTGATTAAGGCGAACTGGACGGAACAGGCTTCGGCTTCGTTGCGCTACTTCACCAACTCAGGGGGTGCCATGCCGCAGCCGGTATTGGCGCAATTACGCAGTATTTTCCATCAAGCCAGGCCTTATTTAATGTATGGCCTAACAGAAGCCTTCCGCAGCACTTATCTGCCGCCGGAACTTGTAGATGAACGCCCCGGTTCGATGGGCAAGGCGATTCCCAATGCCGAAATTCTGGTAGTACGTGAAGATGGCAGCGAATGCGCAGTGAATGAACCGGGCGAACTGGTACATCGCGGGCCGCATGTCAGTCTGGGCTACTGGAATGCGCCGGAAAAAACCGCAGAACGATTTAAGCCTGTACCTAAAGCCGTTAATGGGTTGATGCTGACCGAAATGGCGGTGTGGTCAGGGGATACCGTTAAGAAAGATCAGGATGGTTTTTTGTATTTTGTCGGCCGCCGGGACGAGATGATCAAAACCTCCGGCTACCGCGTCAGCCCGATGGAAGTAGAAGATGCCTGTTATGCTGCCAGCGAACACATTGATGAAGCAGTGGCTTGTGGTGTAAACGACAGTGAACTGGGTCAGGCCATTGCCCTTCGTCTGGTATTAAAAAAAGCAGCGTCTTTGAGCTTGGATGACATCAGCAAATTGATTAAGAAAGACACCCCCAATTTCATGCACCCAAAATATATTGAATTGGTCGACAACCTGCCACGCAACCCCAATGGCAAGGTAGACAGAAGCTTGATCAGCCAGGAACTGAAAACGAGGTATGGACAATGAGCAAAGCAGCCCCTGTGCATGTCCCCATGGATCAGTTTGATATAGACGGGCAACAATTGTTAATTGGTGGCCAATCCCTGGAACAAATCGCCGCGCTGTTGGATAAAGAGGTATTTTATGCTTACGACAGCAAGGTAATTAAGAAACAGATTGATGTATTTCATCAGCATATTCCTGCCGCCATTAAGCTGCATTATGCCATTAAGGCCAATCCGTATCCGGCCCTGATTAATAAGATGCGGCCCTGGGTTGAGGGCTTCGATGTCGCATCACACAAAGAGATGTTACTGGCGCTGCAAAGTGGTATGCCAAGTCAAGATATCAGCTTTGCCGGCCCGGCCAAACAGTTGGCCGAAATTCGGGCAGCAATTGTGGCAGGCGTCACCCTGCATATCGAATCCGAAACAGAACTGGCGCGCGCCGTTGAAATAGGGCAATCGCTGGGCATTCAGCCCATTGTCGCATTCAGGGTAAACCCTGCCTTTGAGCTGAAAGCCTCGGGCATGAAAATGGGCGGTGGTCCTAAGCAGTTTGGTATTGACGAAGAGCGTTTGTTCGAATTGCTGCCTGACCTGGATTACAGGCAATTCCAGTTTCGTGGCTTCCATATCTTCTGGGGATCACAGAATCTGAAGCAGGAAGCCATTATCGAAGCCCATATCAATACCTTTGCGCTGGCTCAGAAATTATTGGATGTGACACCAGTGCCTACCCAAACCATTAATTTAGGGGGTGGCTTTGGTATCCCCTACTTCGCTGGTGAGCAGCGGCTGGATTTGGCTCCTATTGGCGATAACCTGAAGCAGCTATTAAATCAGTATCCACAGTTGGGTGAGGTTGAACTGGTCATCGAACTGGGACGTTTTCTGGTAGCCGAAGCCGGTATATATGCCAGTAGAATCACAGATATTAAAACTTCTCGTGGTCAGACTTTTGTGATGACCAATGGCGGCCTGCATCACCATTTGTCCAATTCCGGTAATTTCGGGCAGGTGATTCGCAAGAACTATCCTGTGGCGATTGGCAACAAAATGACGTCACCTGCTACAGAAGACAAGATCATGGCCGTCGGTCCGCTTTGCACACCACTGGATACCCTGGCAGATAAAATGCTGCTGCCACAAGCGGAAATTGGTGACTGGTTAGTGGTATTCCAGTCTGGGGCCTACGGACCAACCGCCAGCCCGCAGGACTTTTTGGGCCACCCACATGTGGCAGAAATCATACTGTAATCAAGCGGATTTGAAGCGCTCAGACAGCCTTCAAATCCTGCTCATCTGCGTCCCGGTTTGTGACCAGCAAAGCATACAGCCCCAGATAAAACCACAGTGATACCCTGGCAGAATCAAGTGGCGTGCCGAATAAACCAATAACGGCAAATCCACATACACCCGCCACCATCGCAGGGTAGTAGCGGTTATTACCCTGGCGACCACGTAAGGCCGCAACGAACATCAATACCAGTAACGTCACACCCGCCACACCCAGTTCATAATACCAATGCAAATAGGTATTTTTGATATGCCAGGGCAAGTGCGCAAAATCATTATAAAAATACCAATGGTCGCTGCCCTTTGAAAAATCGCTGTTGTGCAGAAGGGCCTTACCGTTCTGCCATAGCTGTAAAGAATGCACTTCCACCAACGCGCCAGCCGTGTAGTTTTTAATATGGAAAAAATGCGGCCAATGAACTGGCAAAGTCTGATTAGCCCAACCATCGAGGGGTATAGTCAAACTGAGCTCTTCGGCGAATGCCGACTGAGGCGCATCAAAAAAAGTACCGCTGCATTTTCTTTGTGTATTGCTGGCAAAGATCACATTGCGCTCACACAAGTAAACACCCAACCTCGCTTGTGCAGGATTGGTCACCCTGGCCGTTACCTTGAGCGGAGCACCGCCTTGTACACTGACTCTTTGCCCTACGGCCATATCTTCACTGCCACCCAACAGCAAAGTTTCACCCTGTGCATCCTGGCGAATATCAAAGCTGCCGGTGTGGCTTATCGAATCAGGATGTGCCAATAAGTAATTGCGGGGAAAACTGCCAACACCATTGCCGAATAAAAGACTCAACACATCAGTATTGCCACTTTGTATTACGCTTTGCCAGTGATCGAATCGGGTTTGCAGATCGGCCTGCACAGCTTCCAGGCGATTACCAATCTGATAGCCCCCGGCCATTTGCCGGGTTAATACCAGGGCAGGTACCAGCATTATCAGTACCCAGGCCAGTTGAGATGTTCGCAATGGCTTTAATCTGCTGGCCAATAACAGTAGAGCGAATGGCATGAGCACAGCAGCCAAAATCAGTAGCCCTATACTAAGTTGGTCCACGACAATCCACTTATGCGAGAAGTGATTGATAGCCAACTGATAAATGGCAAAACCTATTCCAATGGCCAATAACACGTTCTGCACCGCGCTATTTAATGTCTTTATTTTTAAGACCAGAACAGCTCCAAGTAAAGTTCCGACGACAATTACACCACCAATACTGCCGGTTAGTTTCAGCGCCAAAGCGCAAAGCGCAACGAACAAAAGCAGGGGTAAAAGCCAGTCGCGCACCGATATAGCGGATTGCTTTTTCCGGGCATACAGATGCATTAGCAGGAAAATAAAAACGGCGGTAAGCACTGCCACATAGGTGGTGCGGGTAAAGCCGACAAAGGTGACATATAGCAAAGCCAGCAACGCCATGCCACTAAGCGCTTTAAGCCATTGCTTTTCCTGTATCAATCCAGCCAGTGCGAATGGCAGCAGTAAAACTATCACACCATCAATGACTTCCCCTCCTGTATGCATTTCACTGAAAAGCCCGGTGGTACGATAGGAAGAACTGGCATCAAGTAGGCTGTTTAAAAAACCATATCCCAGGCCTTGCTCGGCCAATACGGCCAACACCCCGCGTTCCCACAGCACAGTAACAAGCAATAACAGGGCAGCCGAGGTGGTGCCCAGAACAAGCCAATGCACAAATGCCTTCTTGTCTTTTAGTCCCCAAAACAACATGGGCAGTAACATCAGCGCCCAAATAGCGGTTTTTGCCAGCTTGGCCGCATAAGCATCCTGATAATAAGGGTTATGCCAAATAGGCTCGACCAGGTACTGCATTAACAACCAAACCTTGCCTGAGACTGCCAACATCATGATCAACAATACCAGCAAGCCCATCTTCCGATACCCTATGCCTGGCCATGCCACCTTGCCGGACAGAAAACCAGCGGCGATAGTCAACCACAATAAAAAATCCCATTCGTTAATGATAAAGCGGCCACTGCTTTGGGTTAAATCCACCCCGACACAAAACAAAGGCACAGCAATCAGCCAACTCATGGGGAACAAAAACATCAGCAGCAAATAAACAAGCGCACAGCCAATCAGCACTGATTGAAAGACAGGGAAACCCGAGATGCCGTAAAAAGCGAGGATTAAAAACAGCAGACCGGTGGCTCTTGTCATCCACTCGGCGATGCCCCACGAGCCAAATTGTGGGATTCTCATTCTCCCTATCTCCCTGTAAGCTATTGACTAATATGAATTACATTTGAGCTTATGCGTATCTCTACACTTTGCATAGTGTCGCTTCTTTCCTGGTTGATTGCTATCTCCATTGCCCTTGTCACAAATAGGTTGGGACTGGCTCAACTGCCTATCTCCGGGGCATTCACCGCGCCAATAATGCAACGAGAGTCGCTAAGATTAAGTCCCTTGTATCCACGGTTAATGGCCCCGGTCAGACTCGGCTCAGAGATGTCGACCTACCTAGCTAGCATGGATACTTCTGCACAGCGCTTATGTGCTTCGCAAAACTTCAACAACCAGCTGGCTTGCCTTGCCTTAACGCCAAACCGCCAGGTTGCCGATAGGGTCAAATCCCTTGCCGAAGCATCTGCCTCCGTCCCTTGCACAGCGGCAGGCAATCGCAATCAGGACTGGCGTCTGGCTTTGGCTCTGGATCAGCTCAGATATGTTGCTCCGGAATTGGATTACCAGTTACTGGAAGCAAAGTTAAGCGCTTCTCTTGAACAATGCCTGTCAGTGCTGGATGACGGTAATGCCTCGCTGTGGCACGGCAGATTCTCATTAGGGGCAGAAGCCTTTATTGTGGCTGCCAGCCTGTATTCTGAGGGAGAGTTATTAGAGCGCGCTTTCTACCATTTTAAGCAAAGCGTTATGGCGTTGAGCCTCACCGAAGGCTGGCCCGGTGGGTATAACTACTGGATCCAAAATCGCGGCTTGACCTTCTTTCTGGCTTTGCAGGCCTACCTCACCAGTGGTCAAGATAGTGGCCTGAAAAATGAACTGCTTAATCTGGCCAGACGCAATACGTTGTGGCATATCTATATGACCCGTCCCGACGGCCAGATCCAGGCAACTGGCGATGAGGGCAGCAGGGTCGATCTGAAAGACGAAAGCAAAAAGGTTATCGACCTACTGGCCAAACTGACCAAAGCGCCCGAAGCTATTGCCTTTGCTGGCTATATCCAGCATCGCCACGGCCGTGCCAGCTACCACCGCACAAACCATTGGTTAATTCCCTTTGTTTATGACCCCAAACTTGACTACCAGGTCAACGCAGATCAAGGTCTGGCGGTATTTGATGGTTGGTTACCCAATCAGGCCATCTTTGGTCGTAATTATTTAAACCAAATAGTGCTGCGCACCGGCTGGAGAGCGGACGACAGCTATGTACTGATCAACGGCGGCCAGCAATTCAGTCATCACCAGCATGCCGACGCAGGGCATTTCATTTACTTTGCCCAGGGTAAGCCCGTGGCGGTAGATGGAGCAGTGTACGGCAGCATCTTAGCTGATTTTCGTCTGTATTACGGAATTCGCAGTAATGCCAAGAATCTGCTGAATCTGTCGGTCGCCGACACTAACTATCAGCCGACCCATATCTTTAAAAAACGTCAGGAAGACGGCTCCCAGCATATGTCTATGCCCCATGGCAGCGCTATTCGTTCGGTCGAACATTGGCTGCAGGAAAATGCTCAGAACCGTACCTACATCAGGTCAGAGCTATTGGCCTATCAACCGGGGCCACAAAGCCATATCAGTCTGGACTTAACCCCAGCCTATTTGCGCAATGCTCAACCCGGGTTGGTTAGCCGCCGCTTTACCTTTGCCAAAGACGGCAGCCTGGCAGTGACAGACAGTGTCCAACAGCTTGACGTCACACTATTCAGTCACCTGAATCTGCCGGATTTACCTCAATGGCGCTGCATAGATGCAACGCCACAACAAAGCATCAGATTAACGCCACAAATGCAGCTGACTGTCAGTATGCAAGGGCTGCCAGCCTGTCAGTCACCGTTCAGCTTACAATTCACTCAACAGCTTGAACAGCCGTTACGCCAACAACCTAAGCTGGCCAAAGGTAAAGCCTGGTCGGACGGACCTTTTCAGGTACTGGGCGGCGCAGTCAAAACCGACCACGGCAAGGCGTCAATCACCTGGACCTTTCAGCCGGTAACCGACTGAACAAAATCGGCAGTGATTCGTTCAACCTGCTGCTTCCAGGATCGGCTGGAAAAAGTGTGATCCGCGTCTTTGATGGCATGAATCACGGCCTTATTTTTTAACGCCTTTTTCCATTGTTTGTGATTGAATGCAACCTGCTCAAACTCCCTGGCAGTCAGGTCATTACCACTTAAAATCAGGCAAATAGGGGCAGAGCCTTGCTGTATGCCATTGAGCATACGCATCTGATAACTGTCACTGGTGGTTGAATCCTGTGCGGTTGCATCTTTAGCAAAGCCTTTAGCGTCCTGAACACTGGCTTTAAGGTTTACCCCGCCGCGTAACAGTTTCTTCCAGAACGCCCGGCTCAGCAGTCGCTGCAAATAATAGTGCTTTAGCATAGTTTGCCCCTGAGCAGCCTGACTTTTTAGCCAGGGATTCATCAGCACCAATCCTGCCACCCGGTTGTCCTGATGAGCGTAGATCAAAGCCGCCGATGCAGCATCACACAGCCCCCAAATCACAAACCGATTGAGGCCGCTGGCAGCAGCAAAGGCATCCAGTGCAGCATGAATGTCTTCATCTATCTGGTCGAAGGATTGTTTTTGCCCGTGGCTGTCGCCCATACCTCGGTAATCAATGCGCAAGGAGGCAATTCCTTCGTTCGCCAGCGCGCGGGACAGCTGGATAAACTGGCGGTGGCTGCCAACACGGTACTGGGGACCGCCCACCACAATCAGCACACCGGTATGAAAATTTGCTGGTTTGCCCTGGTGATAAATACCCAGGCATTGTTGTCCCGACACCGGGAAAACCACTGCGGCTTCCTTATTCATAGCGACTGATTATCTCTTTATGTATCTGATACAGCGCGGGCTCTGCATAGATATCTGGACTTTGCCAGAACGTCTGGCCAGCGATGGGAGAAAAACGTACCTGTGGCCAACCTTGCTGAAATTTGCCAAGTGCTGGCGACAGCATTTTTGTCCCCAGCTCCAACCAGTCCAGCGCAGAAAGCGGTGCCAGCTCAGGACTTAATGCCAGGGCTTCAATACTGCTTAACAGGCGCTCGTTGATGGGGTATCCCGCCACTTCGATAGTTTCACCCTGTTGAATCCGCCCCCGCCAGTCAACTTTTTCACCACCGGCCAGTACATGATTAGTGTGTTTAAGGCGCAGCAACTGATTTGACAGGTTTTTGCCACTGGTCAGCGGTTTCCAGACAATCTGAGCTTTGATATTGAAGGCGTTATGCAATGACTGCTGAAAATGCAGTTGTAACAACGCGCCAAATCTAACCCCTAGCAGGATTATCTGGTCAACCCCTTGCTGGCTTAACCAGTGCCCTACATCCAGGGTGTTCTGCAGCCACAGTTCGCTATCCACCTCATCGATTTCACCTTCGCTGTCGCCAGTACCGGCGTAATCCATCATATATACCGCTGTGCCACTGGCAGCAATATGTTGCGCCACTTTAGCCAGCACGGCTCTGGACAGATTCATTTCCTCGAACAGCGGCGGCAGGATCAACACGCCGGTATGGCTGTGCTGTTCACCGAAGCGACTGACAAACACTTTGCCCTGCTGACTTTGTACAAAATGCCCACTAATCAAAATATGTCCCCACAGCTCATGCCAACAATGCCCTTCGCTATCTTAAGCGGCGCACAAGACCGATTAAACCTTCAACCCAACCCGCTTTGTACCAGGTTTGGTGATTGATCCATCTAAGCTCAGAGTTCAACCTCTTATGCCAGTCCATTGCCTTCCCATAAAACTCAATCCGCTTAATACTGGCTGGGGTTTGCTCGGCATAGTATCTGAGCATATCCACTTTTAATTGCAGCGCGGGGGACAACTTGGAAAACGCTTCTTTATAGGTGGTTTTCAGAATAATCAGGGTACCCTGATTGTGTACGCATAGGTCAACGGCGGCCACTTCGTCATTAATCTTGTAAAGCCAAACGACAGCCTGACCTCGTTCGGCCAGTTCACGCATCATCCGGGTATAAAAGATCCCTTGCTGATTGGTTGGGCTGATAGCGGTATTATGCTCGGCCTTCCAACTGGCACTCTCAATTTCGCCATACAGCCTCACGCCTTCCTCAACTTGCTCAGGGCTGGTCCAAGGTTCAATGCTCAGATTTAAATTGTCTTTGCTGGCGCGGTTAACCACCTTGTTATAGTTTTGTCGTAAGTTTTTCCCCAAGGAAGCGAAGTATGCAGGAAAATCTGCAGGTACATCCAGGGCGCCTGTTTCTATATATGGCATGGCTTTTAAGTTAGCCGCAGGAGACAAGATAACATTGTCCACCTGCAACAGATCAATTTGCAAAACCACCCCAGGTAACGCCTTAGCAATAGCCCTGAGGCTAATATCATCAATCACACCATCTTCACTAAGGTACAGGCAAACTGGCTCCTGCGATGGCATAAAGCTGGACCAACGGGCAAAACCCACTTTTTGCATAAATGCCATCAAGACGACTTTTCCAGCCCGTTGTCCTACCACCAGCCTGACCGAATCATCAGCAAAGCTAGCCAGCAGCGCAGCAATAAATACATCAGACAAAATCGGCAGTACGTGCTTTGCGGCTAGCGCGTTCCAATTCTGTTTATAGTCTTGAAACTCTGAGCAGCTATGTATCGATATGTCGACCTTCATTGGCCATTAAAAGCACGTGCGATCATGCTTATCTCCTGTTGGTTGAGATACTGGTGGCAAGGTATCTGAATAAGGTGGGTGCGGTAATGCTGACTCACCTGGCAATCAGACTCGGCCACCTCTTCCCATCTGAGGATCTGAATACCTTGCTTTCTTATGGTCTCGAAGCTGGATGCATCGTAGAGTAAAAACGGCAGCACATACGGAATGGCATCGGAAAGTTCAGGGTAGAGAGGGCGGCCAAGCCCCGAATCACGCAACGCCTCAAGTAGCTTTACATAGTTAAGGCGTCTTTTCTTTGATACCCAGTCTAAATTACAGTGAGTCACCAACAGCTTGGTAGAATTGAACCCGGATTGCGTCAATTCGTTTTCGTCGAAATAGCGCAATGTGCCACAAGCTTCCGTTGTTGTTGTCGCCGCGTTTACATCGCGCTTTACCCGGAACCTGTTTAACTTTTCAGTGATGCCAAGTAAATACAGCCAGGCCTTTAATTCTTCTATGCCGCTGCGGGGCGCAAATCGACATGCTGGTAATTGGCGCATCTTCAGCAAACCACCATCAATGGAAGGCAGGATCTTGTTTACACTGCAAATCCGCGCAGCCACTGCTGGGTGTAAATCTTTATGGCTAAAAAATGCCGGCAAGCCATGAGCATAGTCTTCAATGACCTGGATACCTGCCGACGCTAACTGCTCGAGTATCACGCCATCAGGTTTTCTGCAGCCGAAAAAGTTGACGACAACGCAATGGGTTGCTCCCTCTTTCAGCAAATTTCCAAGGGTTGTGGCACAAACAGACAAATCTTTTTCCAGAGGATAAAACACTATGTCGTAGCCAGCCCATATGAAAGGTTCAACCAAAGCGGGGCAATGATAAGCAGGAACCAGCACCTTGTTCCTGTCGGGTCGTTTTAGCGCTGTTGCCGCAAATCCCAAAGCGCTTCGGCCATGCTTTGTCAGTAATAAATCATCACCCAGTTTCTGACGGCGGAAAAAGCTAAACCCAGCGCTTGAAAAGCCCGGTACTGCTTTTATTGATGCACTGGGAAACTGACTGGCATTGGCGAGCGGTGCCGGAAATACTATTGGTGCATGTATCTGTTTATGCATTAGCCGCCCCTGACCAGTCGAGTTTGGAACATAACCGACTGTCTGTCCCAAGGAGTGAATCTCGGTAGCATATGGAAATCGGTATTCCCAGTGGCCTTACCCCAGTTGGTAATCACCGCAGTCTTAAATCCGGCCTGTTTAGCCAAGCTTACCGTGGTCTCGTCCAGATCCTGCTGCCATACCCCATTAGGATACGCAAAATGCTCCACCGGCTTGTCGAGCCAGGATTCCAGTTGCTGTTTACTGGTTTCAATTTCCCATTGCTGGGTTGGTTCGTCATGCACTTTTAAAATGGGATGGTTTACTGTATGCGCGCCGATGGTGATTCCCAACTGCGCCAATTCTCTGACCTCGGCTGGCGTCATCATTAAAGGGGCTTGCTCATTGGCAAGGTTCTGCTGATACCACTGCGATACTTTGCCTAAACGCGATTGCATATCCAGATGTTTCAACTGCTTAAGGCGCTTGTATGCCTCAGCTCGGCGCTGCTCCATATCTGCCAGTACCACCTTGTCTTCATCCAATAACAGCGAGTCCCGGTTTGGGTCGGCAAACAAATGCATTACTCTGTCATTCCACATGTTGACACCGTCACTAAAGGCGGTGGCAATATAAACCGTGGCGGGAATGTTGTATTTGGCCAGAATGGGTTGAGCCAATGTCAGGTTATTCAGATAACCATCGTCGAACGTCACGCATACGGCATTGGCGGGCAGGTTATCCTGCGCCAATCCTTTAATAGCCTGATCCAGCGACAATGGTGTGAAATATTTAGCCAGCAAGGCCATTTGCCAGTCAAACACTTGCACAGTTGGCTCATTGGGCCGCATAGGATCAAATTCGGCCAACACTTGGTGATAAATCAGAATACTCAGCTTGCCTCTGTTCAGCAGCCTTCCTGCCAGAGATAATCCCCAATGCAACATAATTAAAGACCCCGGCTCTGCAGCCACAACTCCAGAACCACGAGGATCCAGATCAGTTCACCATAGTAATTGGCATGACCAGAGTCATATACTTGCAGCGCCTGTTCAATAAAGCTTGGTTGGAAGATATTGCGCTTCTTCAGCCCGGCCAGAGCACTATTGGTTAGTTCCCTTAGGACGGGCTGTTCCTTCATCCAAACCCCGAAGGGTAAGCCGAAGCCGTGTTTAGACTTTTCCAGTGTCTCGTCAGCTAAAAAGCCGCGAAAGCTTTCTTTATAAAAGTGCCTTAACTTGTCTCCAGGCAGCTTTATCTCAGCAGGTACCGTACAACTGAAATCCACCACTTCTTTTTCAAACAAGGGATAGCGAACTTCGACTCCGGCCTTTTGGCACATGCGTGATACCTTAACCAGATCGTTGTCGGCCAGGGTGAACTTCCAATCCAGGTACATCATGCGCTCTACCGGATGGTCAGCCTGACATTGTTGATAGCGCTGCCGTTTGGCTTGTTTTGGCAGCTCGACGTCTACAGTGTTGAGAAACTCGCCACTGAAAATGCTCTCCAGGTTGAAGCGGTTAAGGAAATTGTAGGTATCCAAGCGGTCAGGTAAAGGGATACTGGCCTGCTGCACATAACTCAGACCTTTCTTGAAACCAGGCAGTTTACCAAGCGGACTGTTCAGCAGTACTTCCAGCATACTTCTCAATGGTGATGGTACATAGTCATAACGTTCAAACACTTTCTGCTTTGCATAACGCTCGTTACCACCGAAGATCTCATCACCGCCGTCCCCTGCCAGCATCACATCAAAGCCGTTTTCTTTGGCTATCTTGGCGCAAACATAGGCCGCCATTGCTGAGGAGTTACCGAATGGCTGATCAAAATAGCCAGCCACCTCAACAAAGTTGTCGACGATTTCCTGCGGCTGTAAATAGTGCACATAATGCTGCGTTGAGAACCGCTTAGCAGTAATTTGCGCATAGTGGGTTTCATCATACCCTTTAGCATCAAAACCAATAGAAAAGGTTGGGGCGTTGGGCTGATACTTGGCAAACATGCCCGCCACGGTTGAACTGTCCAGACCACCACTTAAAAATGCCGCTGACTTAGGTGCAATATTGCGCCTTACTGCGTCGTCAATCACCTGCTTACATTGGGCTTTTAATTCTGATTCACTGGCCTGACTATAACGATACGCCGGACTGTAGCAGTTTTTCTCTGCAACCTTACCTTGTGAGTCGATCAACAATTCTGCGCCGGGATTGATTCTGCTTACTTGTGTAAACAAAGTACGGGGGGAAGGAATACAGTGAAAAAAGCAATAATCAAACAAGGCCTGATGACTCAGTTGGCCCTGTTGCTGACCCCACCTGGGCTCCAACAACTTTAGAGAATCACTAATCACGCATTCTCCATGGTGCTGCATTAAATACAGCGGAACACTGCCGACATGATCACTAATCAGGCGGATATGCCCCTGCTTTTTGTCCAGCACTATCAGGGCAAAAAAGCCAGCCAGTTGCGAGTAATAATCGGCGTTATTCAGACAGCCAGGCAACCAAGATAAATCCGTTGCATAGTCCTGGCCATAGGAGCGAACTCTGCCTAATACGCAAATTTGCATACCCTCGCTTTCCAGCACTGTCTGCGCATGCTCAGTTACAATACTGACCATGCTAATTGAACCCGACAGGCCATCCTCCCAATGCAATGTATGGGGGGCATTAAGTGGTTTTTGGGGTTGCGTATGCGGCTGCACTTGCGTCATATCTGTTTATTCTCCCTGCCTGGCTGCAAGTAATGCTATTGCTGGACAATGTTATCCAACAGTTGGGTGAATGTCTTGGCCTGGTGTTGGCGCGAAAACTGTTCGATGTTGGCATCACTTAGATACGTAAAACGACTTTCCTGCAGCCCGACTATAAAATCACGCAACGCCTGCTTTATGGCGTGCTTATCGTCAAGAGGAGCCACCAGTGCCACGCCGGATTCTAATATGACTTTGGCCGTGTCGCCGCAGGGATCGGTCAATGCCAACACAGGTCGTTTGGCACGAATATACTCATAAGCCTTGGCTGGCGTTTGATAGTTGCAATTGCTGGCTTGCATTAACAACAAGGCGTCCACTTGCAACATTTCCTGCAATGCAGACAGGTAGTCGATACCCGGCGCCAACTCAACCAGATCCTCAATATCATATTCTTTCAACATTGGTGCAAACAGCGGGTCGTGCCCGGTTGCACGCAAAACCAGCCGCAATTGTGCTGCTAATCGCGGCTCTTCATGCTTGAGTTCAGATAAAGCCTGGAACAGGGGGCGGGGATCGCGCTCTTCAGGGTAAATGGTGCCGCTATGCAACAATGTCACTCGGCCAGATATGTGCGTATCGCTTTGCGGCTCGGGTACTGCTTCAAACATTTTACTGTCGAAACCATTAGGAATAAGTTGCCAACGCCTATCTTCAACATCTGGAAACCTTTGCCGGTAAAGGTCGACGGCACCAGGACTGGTAAAAATAATGTGCTTGCAATGTTTAACGGCTTTTTTTTCAATCCAGGCAAAGGCGCGTCGAATAGCCGGCTGGCTGGGGTACCCATCTTGCAGCATAGGGTCGCGAAAATCCGCTACCCAGGGCACGCCAGTCAGCTTGTGCAGGAAATAGCCTATAAAATGTGCCGACGCAATAGGATAGGTCGAAACAATCACATCCGGTCGCAGACGCCAGATTTGCTTTAATCCGGCCCATACCCCGCCGAATATCCAGCTTTGCCAACGATCAGGTACCGCCATACTGGCGAGATACCGGCCTTTAAATGAAAAATGCCGGGCCGTGTCTCTGGCGAATGCTCTGACCACAGATACATTGTCCGGAATAAATTTCAGTTGGGTTTCATTTTGCTGCTCATACGCTTGGTTATCCACCGTCAGCACCCGGACATGCCAATCTTGTTCAGCCAGATGACGACTAAATGCCAGGGTCCGATGAACACCACTGCTGGTTTGAATTGGTGGAAAATGAAAAGCAATATACAGGACGCGCTTAGACACCAAATAAAATCCCCATTCCAAGAGGCCTCTATTTAAGCTTTATTAATATTTCTATTCAACTTGTTATCCATAAAATATTGTTAGTACATCGACTATTTACCCTAATCGATGCGATATGCTTAGTGAAGTTGCTGGTTAATCCCCCTATAATGTCCAAAACTAAAGGTATAATTATTGGAACCTATGTCTTTATTCAGATTTCTAATTCTCAACCTTACCTTACTTAGCTGCTTTCAGGTGTTTGCCGCAGCGGACCGCAATAATCAAAGTTGTGGCATAGAACCTGGTAAGCCGCTCAGTAATGCTTATGGCCCCTGGGATTTCACTAACCCGGCGCATCAGGACAGGTTGCCCATTGTGTTGGGGGCCCACTTTACAACATCTGTTGAAAACCATATTGCAGGTAGCAGAAACACCATTATCGGAGATCTGGACTACACGCTTAGAGCCATTCCTAATTATCATCGGGCACTGGCGTCTATGGCGAAATATCAGCGCCAGAAGAAGATGAATTTTAAGGTCATGGATATCTACTACACTGCCGACTGCTACTTCAAGCGGGCGATTTATATGCAGCCAAGGGACGCTGTTAGCCTGATGCTTTATGCCAGCCATTTACAACTGACATCCCGCCTCGACGAAGCAGAAAAATACTATATACAAGCCCTTGAATTGCAACCAGATAACCCTGAAATCCATTACAACCTGGGGCTGCTTTACGTGAAGTCCGGGCAACTGGACAAAGCATCCGAACATGCCGACATTGCGTATAAAAATCACTACCCATTGCAGGGATTACGTAACCTGCTTGAACAAAAAGCAGGCAATAATAGTGGTGTAAAGGAGGACTAGGCGGACCCAGATAGCAGAATGAATCTTTTGTGAATATGCAGTTTTGCGGGGTCCATACTCGTAACCCTGTGTTCTAAACTTTTAAAGTTGAACAGTACCCCGAGAAATTATCATGTTTAAGCGAGTTCAATTTCCTGTTGCCGGATTATTATGTTGTTTACCCCTTGTTGTTCCCAGTGAGGTATATGCCGACTGGCAGAAATTGACAACGACCAATCAATTTAATGATGTGGCGTTTACCAAGCAGGCCCATGACAATATGGTGGCCACGACCAATAGTGCAAATTTCTGGGGCGTTGTCGGGCCCACGGCAGTATTTGACGCCTGGAACAGCAGTGTGTTCGATAAACACAGTAACACCATGTATTTCTTCGGCGGTGGTCACTCAGACTATGGTGGCAACGAAGTTTACCAATTGGATTTGAATGAAAATGTCTGGACCCGACTCACCGATCCAGCCCCACTGATAGTAGCGGAACCACATAGTGAACTGCCAGCGTACACCGTGCATATTCCTGCATCTACTCCGCTGTCTCCTCACACTTACGACGGTATTTTGTGGAACCCAGTCACCAATAGCATCTGGATGGCGAGCAGTGCCGGTTATGGTGGTGTGAATTTACCTTCTCATGCACCACATGAAAACACCGTTTGGGAATTTTCTCCACAATCCAGACAGTGGACTAAATATGTCAGTGAACATACGTTCCATTACCCTAAATCAGCCGTGCGTGCCAATGGCGATATGCTGTTTATTTCCGGCAGCGCTCACAATGCACTGCTAGTAAAACCTGACGGCACGCAGAAAAGCCTTGGACCGATAAGAGATTTAGGCGGAACATCCGTAGTTTCCACACTGTTTGTCAATCCGGAAACGAATGAATTTTATAGCTCAAATGATAAGGGCATCTACAAACTGGACGTACGGGCTAATTCGGTAGCGGCAGAGCAGTTAGTCGCTTATCCCTCGCTTGAAGAACTGAATTACTCCATGGATTTAAGACAGGCCGCCTTTAATTATCGTCCTGTCGATAAAAAATTCTATATCTGGAACGGTGGCCCCGAGCTTATTACCTGGGATCCCAGCACCAATCAGTTTGAAGTTATCTGGAATGAGAACCAGCCTCAAACCCCAAGCCACAGCGGAAAAGGAGCAGGTAAGGTATTCGATAAGTTTATCTATCAGGCGCAGCAGGACATTTTTCTGGGTTTGCAGAACGCCGGCAGCGGTTTAGGCAGTGATGGAGTTTGGGTTTGGACACCGACCCCTAACCCTGCAGATATCAACAAGCTGCAAGCTGGTGAGTTGGTGATGGACGGAGTGACGGCCACATCAGCATCTTTACTATTACCGGTGTTGGGTGGCGATAAAAACTTCAATGCTACTGCGTCACTATGGTTGAAGCAGGCAGACGCAGATCAATGGCAACGGAGCATTGATTTATTTCGTATTCGCCCTGAACTGGCCAGAAACACCAAAAACAGCACAGGCCTTTCACCTTCGTCTTTTGCTGGCATTGTGACTGGTTTACAACCTAGCACTGAATACGACTTTAAAGTGATTCTGCATGACCCGGATGGTTTGCAAGCGGAACAAAGCATCAGTGCCAGCACGGCGCTTTCCGCCGATATAGACCTGCCGCCAACCGGCAGAGTCATTACTGTATCCAACACCGCAACGTTGCTACAGGCCATCAGAAACGTGCAACCAGGCGATACCATTGAGCTGACGCCAGGCACCTATTCTACCACTCTGACAATAAGCGCCAGCGGCACGGCTAGCAAGCCAATCACCTTAAAAGGTAGCGTGGCGCAACTGGCCACCGTGATGTCCAACGGTTCCGGACCTTTGCTAACCATTACAGGTAACCATATCCGGGTGCGGGATCTGTCCTTAACCCATGGCGGTACCGGCGTGGTCATTAGCGGCAATACCGACGATGTGCAGATTAAAGGTTTGCATATCTCAGCGGTCTATTCTGGTATCAGTGCCAAAGGCGGCCATACTAACCTGGTGATTCACAACAATCTGCTTGAGGGACAAGCTGAGCCCGGCGATACCAGCAGCGATACCTGGAATTATGAAGGCATTGTGGTGACCGGGCAAAATATCGAAGTCTCTAATAATACCCTGTCAGGCTTTGGCGATGCCCTGGGCATGAGCTGGCAAACCAGTATTGCCAATAAGAGTATCAATATTCATCACAATCAGGTGCTGTGGACCGGTGACGATGGCGTTGAGTTCGATTTTTCCCTGCGCAATGTATCGGCGCACCATAACCTGCTGGCGAACCTGGCCAATGGCCTGAGCTTCCAACCTGTATGGGGGGGGCCGGTTTATGCTCATCACAACATGGTAGTTAACGCTGGCCGTGGCCCACTTAAAATCAAGCCAGAGCAGGATAGCCCCAATGGCATGCTGATCTATCACAATACCTTTATTCGTAGTGATTCAGATATCACCTATGGCGGCGATTACGCCTGGGTTAACGACAGTGGCTATATTCGCCAGTTAGATATCAGAAATAACCTGTTCGTCAACAGTGGTAATGGTGCAACCGTGTTGCGTAACAGCTCACGCCACTCGTTGACACAGATGGACTACAACGGTTGGACCACAGATGGAAAGTTCGAGTTTAATCTGGCGGCTTACGCCTGGGGGGTTAATGCCGCCAGCTTCAATGAGTGGAAAAGTTCACCGCTGGGCAATCACGACGTACTGATAGACAACGATACCTTATTTGCAAACTATGATGCCCAGTTGGACGAGCTTAGATTCTCAGATATCCGCAGTCTTGAGGGTATTAGCCTGACGTTACACGGCGATTCTGCTGCAAGTGGTGCGGGGGTTATCATTCCGGGTATTTCTGCTGGCACCACCACAACAAATATCGGTGCACTGGAACCAGGCCAAACGATGCCATTAACGGGTTCCAATCTTGCGCAAACCACCTTTTCCGGTTTATACGCCGCCCCCGACTATGTACAGATGGAAATCAATACATCACGAATCTTTTTCCCTTTAGGCAACGATGTCACACCTGAAGACCAGGACATCCAAACAAGGATTGTTGGCACAGCGTCGTCTGCTCTGGGCAGTTTACAGTTACTCAGTGATAACAGCATGAGATTTACGCCTGTTACTGATGCCATGGGGTCTGCGGAGTTTAAATACGAGTTGCGCAGTGGTGATGATATTTCTGCGGCCAGTATCTACGTGCAGGTCGTACCCAGCAATAATCCGCCTAAAGCCAATTCCGATCAGGTTGAGGCTCAGGAAGGCGAAACCACCGTTATCAGCGTCTACGAGCTGCTGGTTAACGATACTGACCCGGACAATGACGACCTGACAGTTGTCTCAATATCCTCGGCCACGGCTGGCAATGCCCTGCTGGCAGACAATGCTATACAATACACGCCACAAGACAGTTCAGCGCTTAGAGACAGCTTTACCTATATGATTGAAGACAGCAAAGGGGCGACATCCTCTGCCACGGTCACGGTGAATATCATTTCTGGTGGTACTTTGGTGGGTACCAGTCAGCGAGACTATTTCGATTTGGCAGGTCGCGATGAATCCTATGTGATTCTGGGTAAAGGCGGTCCGGATGTGATTATAGGCTCGTCGGGCAATGACATTATTGAAGGTGGCGACCACGAAGACCATATGTGGGGCGGCCCTGGTGACGATACTTTTATTTACCACGGGCAGGACAGCAGAAATGACTGGATCCACGGTGATGACGGATTCGATGTGGTGTTGGGTGATGAAGAGGACAATCTGATCCCTATCTATGAAATTACCGGTATTGAAAAGATAGATGGCGGCGATGGCTTTGATGAGATCCGCGGCACCAATTATCGTCAAATCTGGGATTTTTCCAATGTTGAGCTGGTAAGCATCGAGCTTATCAACGGTGACCGACACGGCGATGTGATTATCGGTAGTCGTGGTAATGACACGCTAAAAGGCGGCCACGGCGATGACAACCTTAATGGTGGCCCCGGCACTGACACAGCAGTGTATGATGGCAAAGCCCAAGACTACAGTATTGAAACCTATGGTGATACTGTTTACGTGACCGCACTGCAAAGTGACGAAGGCAAAGATACCTTATTGCATATCGAGAAGCTTAAATTCGCTGATGTGACGATTTCACTTTAAACACAAAAAGGGGCTATTCAGCCCCTTTTCTTATATCAGTCACTCAGGCCGAAATAGCTGCGGTTATCTGCTGCAATTCCTCGTTACTCATATAGCCATGCATTGGCAAACTGAATATCTGCCCGGCCAGTCTCTCTGCCACCGGAAAATGTTCATCTTCGCCAATTCCGGCCTTAAATACACTTTGTTGGTGCATACAGGTTTGATAATAAATGGCGGTGGGAATACCGGCTTGCTTTAGTCTTTCCATCACGGCTGTTCTGTCTTCGCTGAGCAAACAGTACTGAGCCCAGGAACTGGTGAACTGCGGTGCCACCAAGGGCAGACCAAACTTCCCTTCAGCAGCTCGATGATATGCATCAGCCACCTGATTGCGCCTGGTTAATTCTGCAGGAAACGCTGCCAGTTTTTCCAGCAAAATAGCGGCTTGCAAAGTATCCAGACGGCTGTTTAAACCGATACGTACATTATCATACTTGTGCTGCCCTTTACCGTGTAAACGCAGTGAGCGCAGCAATTCTGCCAAATCATCCCGGTCAGTAAATAGCGCCCCACCATCGCCATAACATCCCAAGGGTTTGGCCGGGAAAAAGCTGGTGGTCGCAACATGACCAAAACTACCGGCACGCTTGCCATCTAAACTACCGCCAAAGCCCTGTGCGCTGTCCTCGATTAACAGCAGTCCAAACTCTTCAGCAATCGCAGATAGCTGGGCGTAATCGGCAGGCTGGCCAAAAAGATCCACGGCAATAATGGCCTTGGGGGTTAACTTTCCGGTTTTGATAGTCGCTGCAATTCTGGCGCGTAAATCGGCAGGACAAATATTGTAAGATTGTGGGTCAACATCGACAAACACTGGCGATGCACCCACTAAAGGCACTACTTCAGCGGTGGCAAAAAATGTAAAAGTCGGACAAAAAACCGCGTCGCCAGGCCCTATACCCAGCGCCATTAAGGCCAGTTGCAACGCATCTGTGCCATTGGCGCAAGTGACACAGTGTTTCACACCAACGTATTCGGCCAACTGGTCCTCTAATTCCGCCACTTCCGGCCCAAGAATATAGTGTCCATGGGCCAACACCTTAGCAATCCGACCATCAATACGTGCCTGCAAATGGCGGTACTGCGCTTGCAAATCGATAAACTGCATCGTTATGCCTCTGTTACTTTAACGACCCGCCCCTGACTAAGACGGTATATGTCACCTGAGCGAGGACATTGCGTTTCAGCGTCGCCGGCCAGTGGCAGGTCCAGCTGTTCACCAAATTCACTCATCCAGCCAATATGCCGGGCCGGCACGCCGACCACCAGGGCATAATCGGGCACATCTTTATTGACCAAAGCGCCGGCACCAACAAAGGCGCATTCACCGATGGTCACGCCACAAACGATAGTACAGTTGGCTCCCAAAGTGGCACCGCGTCTGACCCGGGTGTCCCGGTATTCGGCTTTGCGCTCTATCTGCGATCTGGGGTTATAGACATTAGTGAATACCATGCTGGGACCACAAAACACATCGTCTTCCAGATATACATTGTCATATACCGAGACATTGTTCTGAATCTTGCAGTTATCGCCGATTTCCACCCGATTACCCACAAACACATTTTGCCCCAGGGATACGCCTTTGCCTATTTTGGCTTGGCTACACACATGCACAAAATGCCAAATACGCGACCCTTCACCTATTTGTGCGCCCGCATCAACAATAGCGCTTTCATGAACCTGATAATTTGCCATTATCTACTTCCTGAGGTTGTTTAAGAAGGGATGGTAATCCCCCACTAAACCAAGTGGCACGCTGTCACGAATAGCCGACACTGTTTCAATAGCAACACGATTTTCTTCCAGCCCGAAACCCTTGCCAGCCAGAATTTCCTGGTAGCTGACAGTATGCAAATCGGTAAAGCCATCGGAAAATTCGATTTCCTCGCCATCGGCTTTAATCGCCCGGTAAGTGCGTTGTCCTTTGGCGCGGATGGCTTCCGGGACATCGTTAATATCCACTGACAAAAACCAGCTAACCCTGGCTTTTTCATATTCAAGATAGCCTGAAGCACAGGTTTGGGAATGGTAATGCACCAGATTCTGCTGCAGCTTGCCGAACACAAAATGCAGCATGTCATAAAAATGTACACCGATATTGGTCGCTATACCGCCGGACTTGGCTTCTTCGCCTTTCCACGAATTCAGATACCAGTTGCCGCGCGACGTGATATAGGTTAGCTCAACATCATACTTGTGATCTGTTGCTGAGCGGGCCACTTTTTCTTTCAGGGCAATAATGGCCGGATGCAAGCGCAATTGCAGTATGGTATTAATTTTTTTGCCGGTATCCCGTTCTATTTCCTGCAGCCCGTCGATATTCCAGGGGTTCAGCACCAGGGGTTTTTCGCAAATGGCATCGGCACCACTGCGCAGTGCAAAACGCATATGGGAATCATGCAGGTAGTTTGGCGAGCAAATGCTGACATAATCCACTTTGTTCTGATGATTGCTACGACGCAGCTTATCCACATGGCGATCAAAGCGCTCAAACTCGGTAAAAAAGTTCGCTTCGGGAAAATAACTGTCGATAATGCCAACGGAATCATTCTTATCCAGCGCCGCCACCAGGGCATTTTCCGTGTCCCGAATGGCCTTCATATGTCGCGGAGCGATATAACCAGCAGCACCGATTAGTGCAAAATTTTTCATATTATTAAATCCCTAACTCATTAATACATAGCGTCATCAGTTGTTGGATATGATAGAGCCAAATAGGCCTCAGTGGCTACCGACTTAAGAAATAAGATACACCAGGTATCTAATCTCTGTACTTTGCGTTTATCATTGCTCTTTGCAATCAACACAGTGAACTGACTTTCAGATTACAAACACGATCAGCGACTGCGTTATGTTGTTGTAAAACAGAGGGATGAACATTGCTAAGTTACAGAAAAGAAATCGATGGGCTGCGCGCCGTTGCTGTTATGCCAGTACTGTTTTTTCATGCTGGATTCCCCGGTTTTAATGGCGGCTTTATCGGTGTGGATATTTTCTTTGTACTTAGTGGGTACCTGATTACCTCGATTATTCTTGATGATCTGGCTAAGAATCGTTTTTCCATTGTCAATTTCTATGAAAGACGCGCCAGGCGCATTTTACCAGCCCTGTTTTTTATGTTGGCGGTCACGACACTTCTGGCGTATTGCCTATTGAGCGCCAGCGAACTGGAGCATTTTGCCCGCAGCGCTCTGGCGGTTATCGCTTTTGTTTCCAATATTTTTTTCTATTTTGATGCAGGCTACTTTAATACGACAGCAGAAGAGTTTCCCCTGTTACATACCTGGAGCCTGGCAGTAGAAGAGCAATTCTATATTTTTTTCCCATTGTTAATCGCCAGCTTGTGGCAAACAAAAAAGCACTGGATGGGAGGCTGTATTCTGGCGTTAGCGGCACTTTCATTTGCCTGGGCGCTCTGGCTGGCCGCCAGCGAACAAAGTAATGCCAACTTTTACCTGATTTTCAGTCGTAGCTGGGAATTGATGGCGGGTGCGCTGGCCGCCTTGATTAATCGCGACAAACTAAGAGTATCGGTGATACAGCGCGAAGCTATCTGTCTAACGGCATTATTGGTATTACTGGTTTCATTTTATGTATTTAACAGCAGCTATTCCTGGCCAGGGCCGGCCACTCTGTTACCGGTTGCTGCTACTGTCGCACTGATATTGTATTGCACGCCTGCAACCATGGTTGCCAAGCTACTTATTCACCCGTGGATGGTGTTCTTGGGATTGATATCTTATTCACTCTACTTGTGGCACCAACCGATCTTTGCACTGGTCAGAGCAAAATCTCTTAGCCCTCCCACCCCAACCACCTTTGCCCTGTTGATTATGCTGAGTATTACTCTGGCTTATTTTAGCTGGCGTTTTGTCGAAGCCCCCTTTAGGAACAAAGAAAAAGTATCGCGAACGCGAATTTTTGTCCTGTCTGGGGCAGGCATGGCGTTTGTGGCTTTGGTTATGGCCGTGCTTAGCCTACAAAATGGCCTCCCCGAAAGGTTTGAGGTCACAGACTATACCGCTTCGGTTAAATCCAGCCCGTACCGGCAGCAATGTCATACCAGTACGACGCAATACCTAATGCCACAGGAGGCTTGCAGATACTTCACCCCAAATACAACCTGGGCAGTTTTTGGCGACAGCCATGGCGTAGAGCTTGCCTATTCTTTGGGTGAAGAGCTGGACGAGACTGGAGAGGGACTGCTGCACCTGACCTTCAGTTCTTGTCCACCAGCCCAGTACCTGGAGATCATCTCCGCTGGATGTAAGAACTGGTTGGCGGATTCCATAGACGCCCTGACAAGTAATCAACACATTACCAATGTCGTACTTAATTTCAGGTACAACGCTTATTTGAACGGCTTCTATCGCCATCAGCACTGGACCTCGGCAGAATATTTTCTTTCTGGTCCGTCGAAAGCCCTGAGCTTAGAAGAAGTCAGGGAAAAGTACTGGCAGGGATTTGAAGAGATAATCGACAGCCTATTGAAAGCCGGTAAGCATGTTTTTGTTATTTACCCAGTCCCTGAGCTTCGACATCACATACAAAAACTGGTTGTACCTAAAAATATTTTTTCCAACAGTTATCCGCTTAATTTGCAGCAACAGAGTTCTGTGACTGACTACCAGAACGATAATCAATTTATTTTAAAAAAGCTCAATGCATTACCCTTTTCAGACAAACTAACAGCCATACATACCGCAGATCTGTTTTGCCAGAATATGCAATGCGCCGCAGTGAAAAATGGTCATGCCCTTTACTTTGATGATAATCATCCCAGTTTGTATGGGGCAAAACTTATTGCCAGAAAAATAACTCAGCATTGGCAGCGGGCTCAGGTTGACAGCCATGGAATGGCTACCGTTAAATAGGCGGGCTTTTTACTCAACATATTCAAGGTTAAATGGAATCATCCCACGGAAGTAAAGTACTGTCGGGCGCCATGCTGATGGTAGCGTTAAGATTATCGGTTAAATCCCTGGGATTAGTGAGCACTATTGTGCTGGCAAGATTGCTGGCCCCGGAAGACTTTGGCCTGATAGCTCTGGTGATGTCGGCCTTTGCCCTGATTGAGTTAATTAATGCATTTGGTTTTGATCTGGTTCTGATTCAAAAACAACAAGCCGATGAGAGTCATTACAATACCTCCTGGACCATTAAAGCCTTGTTTGGCCTGTTAGCTTGCCTACTTATGTTGTTTGCGGCCGCACCGTTGGCCGATTTTTATCAGGATGGCCGGGTAAGCAGTCTGGTGTATTGTCTGTCAGTGATGTTTGTCATTAATGGCCTGACTAATATTGGCACGGTGAATTTTCGTAAGGAATTAAATTTCAAGCGTGAATTTGCCTTTGAATTTACCACCAAAGTGTTGTCAGTAGTGGTGACCCTGATACTGGCCTTTATCCTGCGAAACTATTGGGCACTAGCCATTGGCATGCTGTTCAATGCACTAATACGGCTGAGCCTTTCTTATATGATGAGCCACTATCGCCCGGCATTTTGTTTGTCTAAATGGAAAGAACTCTATGCCTTTAGCGGCTGGTTGCTGATTAACAATATACTGACCTATATGAACCTGAAGGCGAAAGACCTGATTATCGGCAAGCTGGCTGGTGTGCAATATGTGGGGCACTACAATGTTGGTGATGAATTCGCCAACCTGCCCAGCACGGAATTTGTTGCTTCAGTAAACCGGGCAACCTATCCAGGCTATGCCAAGGTAGCCCATAACAAGTCTGAACTGAAAGCCTTGTATACTAAGGTTTTGTCATCCATTGCCATGGTGGGGATTCCATCCAGTCTGGGACTGGCCCTGATAGCACCGACATTTGTCCCTGTTGTGTTGGGCGAGCAGTGGTTAGAAGTGATACCAATACTGCATATCCTGGCCTTTGCCAGTGCTTTTATCTGCCTTAACACTAATGTGGGTTATGTGTTTATGGCCATGGGAAAACCCAAATACACCACGGCATTGCTGGGCTTAAGGGTCAGCCTGATGTTAGGCCTGATGTTTTATCTTATCACCGCACAAGGATACATCGGTGCCGCTTATGCGGTATTGGCCACCAGCATTATGATGTTCCCCGTTTTCACCGGGGCTATTTGTATCAGTCTGAAGCTTAGTATCTGGCATTATCTTGGCTGTATCTTTCGCCCGCTAGTCAGTGCCGGGGTGATGTACCTGGGCTGTGCAAAGCTGTTTTACCACAGCATTTCGGTGCCTGTTACGCCGCCCGCATCTGCGTCAATAACAGAGCTGTTGCTGTTGCTGATATGCGGCGGTGTTATTTATGTTCTGACAAACCTGGGTTTATGGCTGGTGCAAGGCCGCCCTGACGGCCCGGAACGCCACATCCAAGATATGCTGATACAGAAAATCAGGCACCGGTAAGGAGATATCAATGCAGCACCAAAGTGATAGTTTAAACAAGCTGGCGGCCTTTAGCATGATAGCGTTAGCTCCCAACCCCTGGTTTTCACAATGGATGAACAGGCAGCAATTGCTGTCACGCATGGGGCAATTCGCCGAGGTGCTGTATTCCAATGGTTTACCTTACAGCTGGCAGCTACCTTCTCCTGCAGCCTTATTCAAACAGCCTACAGGTCGCACCCAACATACCGACAATGTGCAACTGTATTTACCGTCCAGTTTGCAGTTCAGAATGCCTAAGCTGCCGGTTGTGGATAGATGGGCAATGCGACATTTTGGTCAGCGTTTAAGCCGTTATACCAACAGACAAAAACAACGAGTACTATATATATTCCACCCTGCCTACAGCCCTTATATGGATGTTATCGACCATGATATTTTGGTCTATCACCCCTATGATAATTTTTCCAAACAAGGCGAGTTCAGTCAGGAATTAAGGCACAATGAAGCCCGTCTGATGAAAAGCGCTAACTTGGTGATTACGCCTTCGGTGGGGGTGAGCTCTGAGCTTGGTCAGACCTATGGCCGAGCCGAAGTGGAAACAGTGCATAATGGCGTCGACTTCGCTCACTTCTCTGCTTATGCGGCTACTGACAACAGGCCCAGAACCGGACAAAAAACCAATATTGCCTATATTGGCAGTATCAATCTTAAGCTGGATATGGATGCCTTGCTATGGATAGCCAAGCATATCAGCCATGCGACTCTTCACCTGGTTGGCCCGGTAGGCCAGATGGGGGCAAAACAAGCAGCATTTGACCAGTTAAAAGCCATGCCCAATGTGCAGTTGCACGGGCCAAAGTCACATATGGAACTGCCAGCTATTGCGGCAACGATGGATTGCTTGTTGATGTGTTATGACACCTCACCCAGCTTATGGGCACAACATGCCTATCCACTTAAGCTGAATGAGTACCTGGCAGTCAAAAAACCTGTGGTCAGTTGCCCTCTGCCGTCGGTGCCTGGTATTGAGCACTACGTGGATATTGCAGCCACGCCATCTGAGTGGCAACAACGAATAGACGGGATTATTGCCGGGAATTATCACAAAACCGAAGCGGGCTTTGAGTATGCGTCTCGGCAGGACTGGATGACAAGAGTCGCGCAAATTGCCGAGCTGCTTGATACCGTAAAATAACGATATCAGCCCAATCGTCTTTGTGCCGCTACCGCATCCGGCTTTCTGGCCAGTGCTGCATTGCTGGCCATCACTGCCACTAGGCCGACAATGGCATAAAGCAAATCAAAATAGGCCAGGCTGACATTCAACCCGGTAATTCCGTAGCCTACCAACGACAAGCTGATTGCCGATGCCAGGGTCATTTTGCTGTCGCCCTTGCTACCCCCCGCATTGTTCCTGAAACTTTGCCACAACACCGACAACAGCATACAGCCGAACAACATTAATCCGACAAAGCCAGCACTACCCAATACCTGAAAATAGATATTATGTGCCGCCTTGGGGGTCAGCTCGGGCGGAATAGGCGGGGTTTCTATCGGACCGAAATGCGGCGTATAAGGGGCATAAGTAGACCATAGAATAGGGTCGGTGGTGGCTTTAAATCCCCCCCCGGTCATGGGGTTGTCCAGGGCAATTAAGGTGGCAATTTTCCATGCCCATAATCTGCCAATAAAGGAGCCGTCTTCCGTCGCAGCAGACTCCACAGTTTGCTGTCGGTCCTTCCACTCAGCCGGGGCAAAGCTGTAGCCAACAGGCAATACAATAAGGGCTAACAACATCAGCACAATCTTTCGCTTGGATTTAAGCCAGAACGCAATGGCCAAAATACACAGACCAATAAAGCCCCCACGTGAATAAGTACCAACGATGGCAACCACATTAAGCAGCGCCAGCCCCAATAATCCCAGCTTCAGTATTTTATGTTGGGTCTGCGACCACAGATAAATAACAAAAGGCAAACACATATTGATGGCCACCGCCAAATCATTACGGTCAATGATGATGCCGGCCCGCCCGATAATACGGTGTCCCCCCCCGGACAGTACAAACTTCAGGGCTTCCATCCCAGCATAGGCGGATATCGATAGGACAATTGCCCATACCAGAGTGTCAATTTCGTGTTTTTTCCGTACCGTCATGGTGATAAATAAAAACAGTGCCACCACTTTGGTAAATTCGATCATTTTGTCCCAGGTGTAGGTATTGTCGAAGCGCAGGCTAAACACACTGGACACCAGCATCCAAAACCAAAAAGCAAACACCCAAAAGTGTAGAGAGGTAAATTGAAACTTGGGTTTTTCCTTGTGGAACATGTATGCCAGCAAGGTCACCAGCACTATGGTAAAGTTGAGCCGGAAGGTCTGGGAAAAGCCAAATGCCCACTCCGCTGGAGCGGTCAGGGCAATCCATATCCAGGCCGCCACTCCGATATAAGGGCGCTTAATAGTGAAATAGATGGCATAAAACAGAAAGGCTACGAAGAAGATATCCCTCATTCGCCTTCTCCTTGCTTGCTGGCCCAGTAAAACAGATAGCAAACCGCCAGAATATCCGCCAGCAAAAACAAACTATCAATCATGGCGCAACCTTACTAACCACATAACGGTATTTACCTGATTTTTCCGGTGCAATCTCATTTACCGGCTCCACCTCAATCTGCACATCATCACCTAGCCGGGCCTTAAAGCCCTGCTGAATCTGCAACACCATATCGTCGGTTAAATTGTCTTTGGCAATTACCTGTACCCGGGTCATGTGCAAGGTCTCCTGGGTAATTTTAAAGGCTTCAATGCCCGCCATATCCCGCAAGATATAGATAAGCGCCAAGCCATGCATAAGCGTACCGTCAGCCGCCACCACAAAATCCGTACTCCTACCCTCGATAGACTCCAACATCGGCAGTCCCCGTCCACAAGCACAGCGTTGGTCTGACAAGCTGGCAATATCGCCGGTACGGTAACGAACAAAAGGGAACTCGCTGGTGCCAAGATGGGTCACAACGATTTCACCACTTTGACCGGCAGGCAGCGGATTCCCTTGTGGGTCGACGATTTCCACCACAATATCCTCATAGGACAAATGCATACCACCAGAAGGACATTCGTGGGCAATAAATCCGGCATCACGACCACCATAACCATTAGCCACCGGGCAGGCAAAAACCCGCGAAATATTGTCACGTTGATAGGGATACAAACGCTCAGAGGTAACAAAGGCAACCTTGATACCCAGATTATCCAGCCGGATGCCCTGCTTTTCCGCGGTTTTGGCGATCAAATCAAATACCGAGGGGTAACCAAACAACATCTTAGGTCTGACCTGGCGAATTTTATTGATAAAGCCCAGCAGTTTATCTTCGGTCATATCAAAAGCAGGAATGAGCTGCGAGCGGAACAGTTTATCTCTGAACAAACGCACTTTGTCCTGAGCTCCCAGCTCAATGGGAGACCCCCATGCGACTATTTCGGGATCGCCAATATCCACATCCCACCAGCGGGTAGCACGCCACTTCTCTGCCACGTCATAAGACACTCGCTCGTTGCCCAGCAGAAAAATCAGCGGCTGGCCGCTGGAGCCACCGGTGTTAAAACGTTGCAAAGGTCCGGCGATATCTGATTTGAGCGCATCGAAATGTTCCCTAATCAGCGCCTTGGTTAAAAACGGCAGCTTCACCAAATCGGTGCAGGACTGAATATCTGCCGGTGTCAGTCCGCGTTCATTCATCACTTCCCGGTAGTAAGGCACATGCTGATATAAAGTCTGTATAAATTTAGCCAGGCGCTGCGACTGGGCTTGTTGCAGTTGCGCAGGCGTCCACCACTGACTGGCTTCCAGATTACGCCGGATTCTGACCGTATCGTGCTTTTTAAGCCTTTCATGCAAAGGAAAAAGACAGCTGGAAACCAGCTTGGTGTAAATCCCGGTCATCTGCGCTCCTGGGTTAGTTGTGCAAAGATAGCGATCAACTGCGTCACCCGTTTATCCCAGTGGTTATCTGCCGCATAGTCGACAATCATTTGTGTTTGCCAGGCATGCGCCAGTGCGCTGCCCAGAGCCCCCGATAACGCCTGATGGTCATCAAAAGGAACAATGGTGCCGGTATCCGGTTGGCGCACCACTTCTGCATTACCGCCTACGTCGGTGGCAACAACAGGGGTACCACAGGCCATCGCCTCCAGTATCACATTGGCCCAGCCTTCATTGGCGGTTGATAACACAAACACATCCGCCGCAGACAGCGGTAAACTGAGTTTGTCAGGTGGCAACGGCCCCATAAACCTGACCTGCTCTTCCAGATCGAGGTTTTGTACCTGTTTACGCAACTGTGGTTCATAATTGCCTTCCGCACTGGCCCCCCCTACCACCAGATAAATCAGTTTGGGGTGGGATTTCAGCAGTGTCGGTATGCAGTCTATTACCCGGTGAAACCCTTTGCGTGGTACTAAGCCGCCAACGGTAACCAACACCCTGGCGTCTTCATCAATACCCAGGCTGTGTCTCGCTTCAGCCTTGTTTAAGGCCTTGAACTTCTCGGTGTCTATGCCATTACCTACCACCACCAGTTTCTCCGCCGGGGCCCCCAGTGAAATGGCCAGTTGACGCAGAGAGTCAGACACACAGATGAGCTTGTCCGCTGCCTGCCAGGCTTTAAGTAACTGCTTACATCTTGACGGGTCGCGGCTATGTGACAGCTCGGTACCTCGCAAGGTAATAGTCACAGGGCAACCCAACATTTTTGCCAGTTGTGTCGCGGCCAGACCATCCGGATAAGTGAAGTGGCTGTCGATCAGGTCAATGGCCTTGTGCCGATGTAATTTTTTTATCAAACGCCGACAGCATCTGGCCATCATCCAGGCATCAAATCTTCGCCCCAGCATGGGCAACGACAAAAATCGGGGGAAATGTACCTTAATACCATTTTGCTCCTCCAGCGCCGCGGGCTGAGGGCGATAGCCGGGTTTAACCAGTCTGAGTAAACCCTGACCGGGAAACCAGGGGACCGGGCTTACGACTTCCAGGTCAGCATGTTTTGCCACCCGGAACATGCGTTCACGCACAAACAACCCGGCCTGGGGCCTGACACTGCTGGGAAACAATGAACTAAGTACAAGAATTCGCATGTCAGGCTTTCAGAATACGCTGGTAAATCGGGGTGTAAGCCTGTACTGAGTTCCCCCAGTTTCGCTGCCCTTCCACATAGGCCCGACCTTGCTGAATAACAGCCGGCCATTGCACCTGGCTGGAAAAAATATCCCGGACTTTATCCGCCAGGGCAGGAATATCGTTGCTGGCAAACAGCCAGCCGGTCTTACCGTTTTCAATCAGTTCGCGGTGTCCACCTACATCTGAAGCCAGCAGTAGTTTTCCCTGCGCCATAGCTTCCAAAGGTTTAAGGGGCGTCACCAGTTCGGTCAGGCGCATGGATTTACGTGGGTATACAAGCAAATCCACCAGACTGTAATAGCGCGATACATCCTGATGCGGCACCCTGCCAGGCATCAGCACATGGGCCTGTAATTTCAGCTCATTGACCAGCTGACGCAGTTGTTGCTCCTGCGGGCCGCCACCTACCAGCAGTAACATGGTGTGGGGATTGCCCGCCAGGATCTGTGGCATGGCTCTGACCAACAGATCCAAGCCTTCATAGGCATAAAAAGAACCAATGAAGCCTAAAACCTGCTGCCCTTGCAGGCCCAGCTCGGCTAGCAGACTGGGGTCTTTGTTTTGAATAAGATTAAATTGCTCGATATTTACAGCATTTGGGATCACAGTGATCTTGTCGCTGGGGATCTGACGTGCCAGCAGATCTTTACGCAACCCCTCGCAGATGGTCGTCACCGCATCGGCCTGACGAACCACGTGAGTCTCCAGTTTACGGGTCAGGCGGTAGCGTAAGTCCCCTTCTTTGCAGGTGCCATGATCTACTGCAGCATCTTCCCAGAATGCCCGTATTTCATACACCATAGGCAATCCGGCTTTACGTGCCGCTTGCAGCGCCGCCACGCCATTTAGCGCCGGTGAATGAGCATGGATAATATCCGGCTTTTCTTCCTCAATGGCCTGCAAAATACGCTTACGCATAGGGCTTATCAGTGCCATCTGATTTAATGCCGGGATTTTACTCAGCAAGCCGTTTGGCACCGGCGTCCGGTAAAACCGCAGCCCGTCGACTTCTTCTACGTCCTGCTCAAAGGCACCATGTTTCGGGCTGGTCACATGGCAGGTCTGCCACCCCAGCGCATGTTGTTGTTTTAAGATCGACCGGGTACGGAAGGTATAGCCGCTATGCAAAGGAATGGAATGATCAAGCACGTGCAGGATTTTCATACGCCAGGTCCTGTTTGTTGACGTAAGAATGACTCAAACATCATCATAGTCCAAAGTGAGGCGCTGTTGTCACGCAGTCCACTGACATGATCATTAATCAACTTTTGCACCTGCGCGGTATTAAAGTAGCCGGATTCACGCATTTGCCGTGATAACAGATTATCCTGCAAGCGTGCCTTCAATGGCCCCCGGAACCAGTCCGCCAGCGGCACCGAAAAACCCATTTTCTTGCGATATAGCACGTCTTGCGGCAAGTGAGGTTCCAGGGCTTTTTTAAAGGAGTACTTACCAATGCCATTATGCAGGTTGTGATCTGACGGAGTTTTAAATGCCCATTCAACAAATTTGTGATCCAGAATTGGCACCCGCACTTCCAATGAATGGGCCATGGAAGCCCGGTCCACCTTGGTCAGAATGTCGCCCACCAGATAGGTTTTCATATCCAGATACTGGGCAATTTTCATTGGGTCTAAGTGCTTGACCTTATCGGCATAACGCTCAAATACAGCCAGGGAACTATAACCGTTTAAACGTTGCTGGAACTCAGAGGAAAACAGTTTAGCCCGCTCGTCGGCGCGCAGGATGGACATGGAGTTGTGGTATCCCTGCACAGTATCCATGGCCATAGACTGAAAGGTGGTTTTAGCGCGCAAGAACTTTGGCGCCCAATCCAGTTTAGGGTAAAGACTGCCCAGCGGCTTAAATAAAGGCCGGCGCAAGCCCAGAGGCAACATGTTGCGCATCCGCTCTTCATGCAAATGCATCTTATAGCGGCGATAGCCGGCAAACAGCTCATCCCCACCGTCACCGGACAGCGCCACCGTTACATGTTTTCTTGCCAGCTCACAGACCCGGTAAGTGGGAATGGCAGAGCTGTCTGCATAGGGCTCATCATACAGGTCGGCCAGTTTATCAATCAGGTCGAAATCGTCCTGACTGACAGTTTCCACTCGGTGATTGGTTTGGTACCTGTCAGCCACCATCTGGGCAAATTCGGTTTCATTGAAGGCCTTAACATCAAAGCCGATGGCACAGGTGTTGACTGGATCGGATTGCAACTGTGACATCAGCGCCACTACGCCACTGGAGTCCACCCCACCGGATAAGAACGCGCCAAGGGGCACATCGGCCACCAGACGGATATCCACCGCTTCTTTTAACCGGTCGATAAGCTGTTCCTGCACTTCGTCTGCGCTTAGTGGTGCTTGCCAGTCGGTAGGTATGTCCCAGTACTGGCGTGGCTCAGGCAGTTCAGTCATACCGCGGCGCACCAGCATACAGTGCCCCGGAGAAAGTTTATAGCTGTGCTCATACACCGTATAAGGTTCTGGCACATAGCCAAAGGTAAAATAATCTTCCAGGGTGGTTTCGCGCAATCTGTTATCGAACAGCGGATGCTGCTTAAGCACTTTTAGTTCAGAGCCAAACACCAGCTCGCCATTGCTCAACAGGCTGTAGTACATGGGCTTGATGCCCAGGCGATCGCGGGCCATAAACAGACACTGCTGCTGCCTGTCCCAGATAGCAAAAGCAAACATACCGCGCAAATGATGCACACAGTCTTCGCCCCATTCCAGCCAGGCATTCAGAATGGTTTCGGTGTCACCATGGGTTTTAAACTGATAGCCCTTGGCTGACAATTCCTTGTGTAACTCACGAAAATTATAGATTTCACCGTTAAACACCACACAGGCGCGCTCGCAAGCACTCAACATGGGTTGCGGACTGCCTTCCAGATCAATGATGGACAAACGTCTGTGCGCCAGCCCCACGCCGGGATCAAAGAAATAATCACCTGCATCGGGGCCCCGATGTTGCTGCCTGTCGTTCATCACAGACAAGATTTGCGGGTCAGGTTGCCCCTGTTCACCAAGCTGAAAAATACCTGCTATTCCGCACATGCCAATCCGTCCTCAGCGCCCTGCTCGTTGATAAAGTTGTTGATATTTTTCCACCATATTAGCCAGACTGAACTGGCGATGGCAGTATTGTTTTGCCTGCAGGCCTTCCTGAGCAGCCAGTGCCGGATGCCGGGCATAGCGCATCATGGCGCTCACCAGAGCATCCACCTGATTGACCGGCACCAGATTAGTTTGCACATGTTCTGGTGGCATCAGGTCTGGATTGCCTCCCACATCAGTGGCGATAACCGGCAAGCCGCTGGCCATGGCCTCCAGAAACGTATTGGAAATACCTTCTGCCAGTGAAGGCAGTACAAATACCTGCATTCTTTGCATCATGGCTGGCACATCGGCCCGGTCGCCAGCAAACCATACTTGTTTGGCCAGTCCAGCCTCCTGAACCTGCCTCTCCAGCTTGGTGCGGGTGCCACCATCCCCCACCAGCATCAGACGCAGCGCATCAGCTTCTTTCCCCAGGTTTTCTACCAATTTGGCAAAGGCCTCAACCAGGTAACGCTGATTTTTCACATCAGCCAGTCTTCCCACTGTGCCAAACACCAGCCCGGTATGGGCAAAAAAGTCCATCGGCACTGCCCCCTGAGGCGTTTGCGCAACGGCAAAACGGTCAAAATCCACCCCATTGCAGATATGACTGACTTTCCCGGCCGGCACACCAATCTTATCAATAAGGTATTGATTGGCTTCACTGGACAGGGCAATAAAGTGGTGAATAAAAGGTTTGAGCAAACGTCTCAAGCGCTGATATTTAGGGTTGGTGCCACCAACATCCGCCATATCCCAGCCATGCTCACCATGAATGCGAAGAGGAATGCCCCGCCACCAGCCCACCAGTTGACTTTCAATGGTGGCCAGGTTGCGAGTATGCAAAAGCGCCGGTTTCAGATCTTTAAGGAGGTGGTTCAGGCGTCGATACAGCCCCCAATCCTGTCCATCCCGCTTGGCAAGATCGTAAAAACGTACATTATCGGTTTTGATTCGCGCCGCAAAATCCGGGTTCATGCCCTTATGGGTAATAATGCTATGCCGATATTTATTCTGGGGCAGTTGGTTAATCAAATTAACCACGCCATTTTCCAGGCCGCCGGTATCAAAGCGGTAAATCACATGGGCAATATGCACAGGTTCAGAGATCATGCAGTTTGTCCCGTGTACCCTGTTCAAACCAAGGTTGTACTGCTTCAGCAAACTCGGCCTGCGTGGGGTAAGCACTGACAGGTGCCGACACTATCAGCGCAATACCAGACTGCACCTGCCCCAAAAATGCCTGCAGTGCCTGGCCCAGCTTTATCTCCAATGTACTGGGTGATTGCTGCCAGGCTGTTATATAGGTATACGCCACCCAACGGCGTTGCCCAATCGAATTGGTAATCTGCAGCAACTGATAACCAGGTTGAGCAGAAGTTGAGACTCTGGACCAAATTCTGGGATAAAGCTGATTCAGACTATTGATTAACTCTACAGACTTGTCATTACGATTGTAAAAAATATAGAACGCTTGCATCTGGCCTTCGTGTTCGACACGAATACTGCTGGGATTATGAAAATCCGGATACCAGCCTTGTGCGTTCTCACTTTGCCAGCCCGGCAATGTCGTGAGGTAAACAGGCTCTTGCGCAGGTGCCAGGTTCTGCGCCGATTGATGATACAAAATAGCTGCCAAGCTCAACACCAGCAGTGCTGGCAAAGGATAAAGGCTATGTTTACCTGCCCCCTGCACAGGACGCTGCTCTGGCATATCTGGCTCGGGGTCTCGCCATAGGTTGCCAATGCTGAACATAATAAAAATAACCAGACCGAAAAATACCCAGCCATAAATAAGATGATCCACACCTGTGGCATATTTCATGTCAGACAAGTAGGCGATTAGCACAATCCCAAAAGCCCGTAACCCATTGGCAAAAATCGGCAATACCAATGAGAATGCGATAAAAATTCCCCTTTTATGCCATTTCTGATAGGTCAAATAGGCAAACAGCGTACCCAATGAAAAGGAGGCGATCAGGTAACGAATGCCAGAACAGGCTACTGCCACTTCAAACAAACCACCAGGAACGGCAATGTAAAGTCCGTCCCGGAACACCGGAATATCCACCAGTCTGAGCGTGGCCACCGTAATATCGGCCGTAATGTCCTGCAACCAGGGGATAAGAAACTCGCCTTCAGGCACGCTGAACATCCAGAACAGCAAGGCAAACAGCATCACACGACAGATTTGGTTGCCCAGCACTAACCAGTAAAAAAGCGGCAGCAAGGCAAACACGGCAAATTGTTCAACAGCCGCAATTTGCGCCAGGCTCCCCAACAACCAAAGCATCAGAAATGCCACAATGACCAACAACGCCCAGTAGTTGCCCTTGACCTGGTGTTCCATCATAGCCGGCCAGTTTCGCCGAATCAGGTAAATACAAATAGGCAGGATAAGAAAGCAGTGAGCAAAGGTCTCCGATCGCTCCCAAATTAACACGGTTTCTTTTATGGTAGGGAAAAAGAGTGCCAGCCACAGGCCAAACACCAACAACATCAACGCCAACAACTGATGGCCAGGTTTCAGACTACGCATCATTTAACTTCTCTATCAGCTTGTCCATCACAGCTTGCCATTGATAATGGGTTCGAATCCAATGCAGATTCTCCAGTGCCGTCTCCTGCGCCTTATCAGGACTATCCAACAGTTGCAGACAACAGTCTGTAAACGCATTAGCTTCGTCATGTATCAGCGGAAGTTGGCCCGATGGAAGCTGTATGCCTTCGGCGGCCATTTGTGTCATCACCACTGTTTTACTCAAGGCCATAGCTTCCAGCACTTTATTCTGAATCCCCCTGGCAATACGCAGCGGTGCCACAGCGAAAAGCGCATGCGTGATATAAGGGCGGATATCTTCGACTCTGCCGGTTACCACAACACCGGCTGTATTTGCCAGTTGTTTAACTTTGTCGGTAGGATTACCCCCGACTATGGCAAACTGCAGTTGCGGATGCTGCTTGTGAATAGCAGGCCATACTTTGCTGGCAAACCAGACAACCGCGTCTACATTAGCCCAGTAATCCATGGCGCCGGTAAACACTAAATAAGGCGAATTGAAGGGGGACGTGGAGACAAGACTTGGATTAAAAAACTCGGTATCCACCCCATTTGGGAATGCAAACACCTTGTTGGCAGACTCAGCGGGCAAGGTCCGGGCAAAAAAAACCGCTTCCTCGCCTGAGACAAAACTCACCGCATCAAACGCCCGGGTGATGCGCCGCTCATAGGCGGCCAGAGCTCTGGCTTCAAATCTATATACTGCTTTCATCAGGGGATTCGTGGCTTTTTCTGCATACTGGCGCCATTTATCGGAATCCACATCGACAAAATCCGCCACCCTGTGCAAGTCTGCCTGACTTTCCACATAGCCGCACATGGCCGAGCTATATAGAAATACTTTACGAATATCTCTGCCAGCAAGCTTGCGGCTTACCCAGGCTTGTAACTGCCTGTCGTGGAAGTAGGTCAATGAAATCGGCTTCCCCAGCAACATACCAAACAGGCCTTTAAGCTTTCCCCACAGAGGCGAGAGTGGCCGCAGAAAAACATCTTTGCAGTACTTGTTCAGAACATCCTGATATTGCCAGTCGTGCGGGTCGTCCACCAAACTCCCCAGGTGAATGTCGTAGTGTTGACTCAATTCTTTGAGAATATTAAAGGAACGAATCTTGTCCCCTTTGTTTGGCGGATAGGGAATACGGTGACACAAAAATAGCAGTGGCTCCTTGCTCATCGGCCTTACCCCAGATATTTAGACAGCATGGGCCCTAAGGCACGACTCAGCCAAAGTGGCAGTTTTTGCCAGGCTTTAATAAAAAATTGATACTTGGGATTGTTAGGGCTCAGATTGGGCAATTCGGCCGCTTTCACCAAATAGAATTGATAGTGCAAAGGCACAGGCTCCATGCCCCAATGCTTCTTATATTGATAAGCCCCTGAATCGTCCTTACTGCGACCAAAATCGTAATACCCATAGCCCCGCTGTTGTGCCGAGCACATCAGTTGGTAATACATAAAGTCGTTACTTTTCAAGTCCCGGGCCTGAGGAAGGCCACCACCGTAATATGGCAAGACCTGATCACGAAAATAAAAATTCAAAACCGAGGAAACCGCTTTGCCCTGATGCTCCACGGTCAATACATCACAGCGTTCAGTAAAGATTGCTTTCAGTGCCTGGAAATACTTGCTGGGGAAAACAGGTGTACCTAAATTTCGCACACTTTCGGAGTATATGTCGTAAGCAGTGCGTGTATCTCCGTCTACACGGAAACTCAAATTGGCATTCAGAGAGTGGCGAATCACAGCTCGTTGCTTTTTCTTTACTCCGGCCAGAATCGCTTCTGGCGTATCGGCTAACGGCCAGGCAAAGAAGGAATGCGCGCACTTTTCCACCAGCTTAGGATGGCTGCTGGCCACTTTGTTGCGGAGTTCCAAATAGCCCACACCAAGTTGCTCAGCTAATGCCATTGCAGCGTCTTCCAAAGCAACCTGAACTTCATTTGTATCGGCCGCCACACCGCCATAAACACAAAAAGGTGTGGAAACCAGTGCGTGGCCAAACAGACGACTTTTTTGTTCAACTAACGGCAGTACGCCAACAATGCGCTGACCATCACTGGCATATAAATAATGCCCTTTGTGGCCGTAAACCTGCTCATTAACCTTAAGCCAACCACTTAAATGGAAAAAGCTGGCAGACTCACAACCCTCAACGTAACTATCCCAGTCAGCAGCAACCCGAGGATCATCTGCAAAACGCTTAACTTCAATCACGCATTGACCCCGTATACGTCCTTCATAGTTGACCAGTTAAAATCCTGCAGCAGCCTTTCCAGCTTAGCTTCGGTATGCTGCAGATTGACATAATGACGAAATCTTGATTTAGCCGATGCCTGTGTCAGCCTCGGCTGCTCAGCATCAATTTCCCAGGGATGGAAATAAAAGGAATAGGGCTGCTTCTCTTTCTCCAGATATTTCCTCACCAAATGGCGCGTCATACCGTATGGATAAAGACGGAAATACCCTCCTCCCCCAATCGGCACCTGACGCCCGAACATCTTCAGCGTCGGGATGGGAATTTCAATAATGTTTTCAGGTCGGTTGTAGGCAAACCTCGGCCAGTCAGGGGTGCCATAGAGGTCATGCTTGACAGGATAAGTGCTTGAACTATAAACAAACCCCAGCTCAACAAGCACTTCAAATGCCCATTCGTTGCTATAACCAATAGAAAAGCTTGGCGCCCGGTAGCCGATCACCGCCTCGCCAAGTAAATCTTCCAAATGCTGTTTGGAACGCACAACATCTTGCTTGAATTCTTCACGGCTCTGTTCACTGGCCCGGCGGTGAGCGTATCCGTGACTGGCGATTTCGTGCCCCTGGGCATGAATCTCTTTAATGAGTTGTGGATAGCGCTCCGCCACCCAGCCCAGCACGAAAAAGGTAGACTTCACGCCATGCCGGGCAAAAATATCCAGCAATCGGCGCGTGTTGTTGTCCACTCTGGGGTTAAAGTTCTCCCAGTCTGCAGGTTTGATAATTTTGTCGAAGGCCGACACGTGGAAGAAGTCTTCCACATCGACGGTCATAGCGTTGAGGCAGGTATGCAGATCCTTCATCTATCGTCCCTTCCCAAACAGCACCACCTCGACCGTGCGTATCAGGATCAAAATGTCCAACAGCAGGCTCTGATGTTTAACGTAATAAAGGTCAAACTTCAGTTTTTCCATGGAGTCTTCGACACTGGCGCCATAGGGATAATTTAACTGCGCCCATCCGGCCAGCCCAGGCTTAACATTGTGACGCTGATTGTAATACGGAATTTGCTTTATCAGTTGCTCAACGAATTCCGGACGTTCAGGGCGAGGCCCAATAAAACTCATTTCACCTTTCAGCACATTCCATAGCTGCGGCAATTCGTCGATTCGATACTTGCGGATAATATTGCCTATCCGTGTGACCCTGCTGTCTCCCTGCGTGGCCCACTTTGCCCCATCCTTTTCGGCATCGGGCCGCATGCTACGGAACTTGATAATTTTGAACATTTTGCCGTTTAAACCAACCCGGTCCTGCTTATAAAACACCGAGGCACCGGTACGAAAGCCGTCTTCAATATAAATTAACAGGGCGGTAAGCAGCATAAAAGGCCAGGTGAACGCCAACACCAGCAAGGCAAAAAACGCATTCATACCGTAATCCAGCATATCGCGAAGATAATTCTGGCTGGAGAAACCGTTGGAATAAATGACCCAACTTGGATAAATCAGGTTAACCACTATCTGGCCTGTTTCCCTTTCCATAAAATCCAGAATGTCCACCACCTCAATACCCCGAATTCGGCAATCAAACAGGACTTCGATGGGGAGTGTTCCTCTGCGCTGGTCACAGGCAATCACCACTTCCTCTATGTCATTTTCCAGCAGAAAATCGCGAAAGTTCTCATCCACTTTGACATGAACCAGTTTTTCAGCCTGGATACCGCTACTGCGATCATCACCGGGAATAGGGATAAAGCCCACTAATTCGAAGCCTATTCTGTCAACTTCCCTGCGCATGCGCTTTTCTATGATGGATGCCCGCTCACCGGCCCCCAGCACAATTAAGCGAACTTTGCCCAACCCCAATAACCCCAATCGGTTTGAAAAATAGCGGAATAGCACCAGCGCAAGAATAACCAAACCAGATGCTGTTGGCAGGTAATAAGGGTGCAACGACAGCTCAATAAGAAAGGTACTGGTAATCAACTCCATGACGAAATAGCTAAGAGCAACACAAACGAAAATACGTCGAATAATGCCACGAAAGGTCTCACGTAGTTTTGGCTCATACAGTCCGACCGATAATGCAGACACCAGAACCAAGAAGGTAAACAACAAAATATTAAACGCCAGCTTATTAGCCGATGGGGCAGGTTGCTGAGAAACCTGCAAAATCAAGGTATTGGCTACATAGGCGAGATAAGCAATCAGCGCTCCTTCCAATAAAACCAGTATATTTGAGCGTTTAGATTGACGCCGGTTGGCTGCCTTCACAGATTGATTCCTTTACTTTTTAATAATATTGAAACAAGAAGTCAGGCTAAAAAAAGGTTTAGGGATAGACTAACTTTTTTTGTCATAGCATTATATGTCTACATGTTAATGCGAAAACAGATAGTTTTGCCAGACTTAAGTCTACGAAGTCCATAAGTAAGGAATATGACTGACATGAACGCAATCAAAGCCACACAGCTAGCGTTGACCTTTTCAATCGCCGCTTTTATTTCAGCCTGTAGCGTACAAAAGCTGCCACCAGCCACCGCACATGCATCCCTGACCACTGCTATTGATAATTACAATTATTTAATTGGCCCGGGAGACAATCTACAAATTTTTGTTTGGCGCAACCCGGAAATATCCGGGTCATTCGTCGTGCGCCCGGACGGTAAGATAACCACATCGTTAGTGGAAGACATTGAAGTATCGGGTAAAACGCCTTCAGTGCTGGCACGGGATATGGAAAAGGTGTTATCCAAATATATTCGTGACCCCATCGTCACTGTCAGCATGACAGGCTTTTCAGGTCCGTTTAGCGAACAGGTACGAGTAATTGGCGAAGCCGCTAATCCTCAAGCCATCAGCTACAAAGAAAATATGACTTTGCTGGATTTAATGATAGCCGTGGGTGGCTTAACTGAGTTTGCAGCCGGTGACAGCGCCAAACTTATTAGGGTGGAAAATGGAAAGCAGGTAGAATATTCGGTTTACTTAGACTCACTTATCAAGTCAGGTGAGATTTCTGAAAACGTAGACCTGCTACCGGGCGATATTCTGATAATCCCCGAAGCTTGGTTTTAGAACCACCTAAGCAGTAGATAATATGATTGGTTTTCAACAGGTTATTGACCAGATCCAGACCTATATCAAAGGTATCTGGATCAAAAAACGTTATGTCATAATTTCATCATGGCTGATTTGTCCGTTAGGCTGGCTGTATGTGGTGTCGCTTCCCGACACCTATGAATCCTCAGCGCGGGTGTATGTCGACACAAACAGTTTGCTGCGTCCTCTGTTGAGGGGCTTGGCTGTTTATAACAACCCGGAACAGCAGGTGACATTGGTCGCTCGGACCTTACTCAGCAGGCCGAATCTGGAAAAGATTGCCCGCGAAGCAGATTTGGATATTTCAGCGAAAACCAACGCAGACTTCGAGGAGATGATCGATAATCTGCGCAAGGATATCGGCCTGAGCAGTACCCGAGACGCAAACATATATACCATCAGCTATACGTCCAATACACCGGCGTTGGCTCAGCGTATTGTGCAGATTACCTTAAATGAATTTATTGAATCTAATCTGGGCAGTTCCAGACAAAGCAGTGATTCGGCCGAAGAATTTATTGACCGGCAAATAAAGGAATATGAACAAAGGCTGCTTGAATCCGAGCAACGACTAGCGGATTTCAAACGCTCCAGGCAACAAGTGCTGCCAGGTGGTAATAACGACTACTACGCGCAACTACAGAGTGAGCGGGCCTTATTAGAACAGGCAAAGTTACGATTAAAGGAACTGGAATCTCAACTGGTCTCGGCTCAGGCACAGTTACACGGTGAAGAACCGGTTTTTGGCCTGGTTACCCCGGAGCTGTCAGATAATCCCAGTCCAGGCATCAGCACCCAGTTTGACGGTAGAATAGCCAACTTAGAGGAAAATTTGGATGATCTGCTGATTCGCTATACCGATGAACATCCAGATGTTGTCAAAACAAAAGCCCTGATAGCCAGGTTGAAAAAAGAGCGCAGGGAGCAGTTGGAAAGCATGAGCGAAACTGCACAGACAACCGGGACCTATAATCAGTTTGGAAATCTGAATCAGAATCCGGTTTATCAGCAGATGAAGATCACTGTGGCTAATTTGGAAAGTGAGATTGCCTCTATTCAGGTCAGGGTGGAAAACTACCAAAACAACGTTAATACGTTAGAAGAGAAAATAAACTTGATTCCAGAGCTGGAAGCTGAGTTAACCGGCCTCAACCGCGACTACGGTATCACTAAAGCCAAATATGAAGAGCTGTTACAGCGTCGGGAGTCTGCGCAGTTATCAAGGAAAGCCGAAGCCACCTCTGATGATGTACAGTTTAGGGTCATAGATCCCCCTCTCCTGCCTACCAAGCCTTCAGGCCCAGCGCGCATTGCACTTTACTCTGCCGTATTGATTGTCGGATTTGGTACTGGCCTGGGTATCGCATTTTTGATCAGCCAGATTAACCCAGTGGTGGTCAATTACCGTCAGTTAGTTGAGCACTTCAAGACGCCGGTATTGGGCCTGGTGTCACATCGAAATGCCGATAAGTTAAATAAACAGAACAGACGGCGTATGTTAATTTTTGCCATGTCCTCATCCGTACTGATGTTTAGTTTTGTGGCATTGGTTTGGATAGAAGCCGTATATGGTGGCTTTCCCAAACAGTTGTTCGGGGGATTGCTATGAGTACCATTGAAAAGGCCTTGCAACGTAAAAAGGCCGAAGAGGCCAGACTAGCCGAATTGGCCAGGGAAAAAGAACAATCAACGCCGCCCCCTGACAGCCCAGTCACGCAGCCTGACACAACTGAGCAAAGCGCTGCGTCACAAGCATCGCAAAAGGTCAGTCAAGATGACGATAAGGTGATTTTTGAGCTGGCGCTGGATGAAAATAATTTTGTCTCGGCTACATCCGCCAGAACAAAGATTAACGAAGAATTTCGTACGATTAAACGTAAAGTGTTGAACAATGCCTTTGGTCCTTTGGCCAAAACGTTGACCAACCCGAATATTCTGATGGTCACGAGTTGCAATCCGCACGAAGGTAAGACATATAACGCGATCAACCTGGCGCTGAGTATTGCCTTGGAACAAGACAAAACGGTTTTGTTAGTGGATGCTGATGTACTGCGTCCCAATGTGATGCGTACCCTGAAGCAGAAAACCCCTAATGGTCTGATGGAGTATTTACTGGGTGAGGTAGAGGATGTGGCCGATGTGATTTACCACACCAACATCGAAACACTGCGCATTATCCCGGCCGGAAAAAGTCACCATTTATCCACTGAGTTACTCGCCAGTGAAAAAATGCAGGAAACCGTGCAAGAGTTTGCCACACGTTATCCAGACCGGGTGGTGATATTTGACACCCCTCCGATGCTCGGCGTTAACGAGACAGCCATACTGGCCAATCTAGCCGGGCAGGCTGTTATCGTGGTAGAAGAAGGGCGCACTAAACTGACCGATATTCAGTCGGCTGTAGAAGCGCTTAATCCGGATATGGCCAAAGGGTTTATCGTCAACAAGGCGCAGCGTTCAAAGCGGGACGATTACGGTTACGGCTATTACTACCATCAACGGCAGGAGGCTGATGAATGAAGCGCATAAGCCTGGCTTGCGCGCTGGCTTTGCACCCTTTAGCCAGTCAGGGCGGCGACCTGGAAGTTAAGCCCATCGTAGGTGCGTCTGTCATCACCTATAAAACTGAGTATCCTGCCAATGGCGAGGATACCAGCAACAATGCATTGATGCTGGAACCCTCCATTCGCACAAACTATACCAGCAAACTGTTAAAGGCTGCCCTGACACTAAAAAACACCAGCGTAATGCAGAGTAAGAACAGTAGCGAGCTGGATAAAAGCTTTACCGACGTCAATTTCAATTCCAACCTGGGATTATGGGATGAGCGAATTCAGTTCAATGCGCAAAGCAGTCGCTCCCATCGCGCTTCTTTCGCGGGTGATGCAGGACTGACAGACCCTATTCTGAATGCTGAAGAATTGAGCACGGTGCAAAGCAACAGTGCCTCGCTCGCTTTTACGCCAAAGCGGCCCGACTATGTGGGCGTCGATTTGTTTGCACAGGCCGGGGAGTCCCGTGCTGATAATAGTCCAAACAGTTTTGGCAGCGATGGAGAACTGAACAGCGATAACCTGAATTTTACCGCACGTATTTATCAGGGACATGAAGTTAAACAAGTCTATTGGAATCTTTCCGGCAGCCATCAGGATACCAAGCGCTCAAACCTGGAAGATTTCACCAGGCGAAGCCTACAAGGAAGAATTGGCGTAGCCATATACAACGACTGGCATCTGATAGCCGTGGGTTCTGATTTTGACAATGAGGGTGTTACCAGCGGCACTGGCTCAAATAACGTTAACTCACAAAGCTATGGTGCAGGATTGGAATGGCGCCGCAATAATGGCCGTTACATTGGTGTCACTTACAACAAATTTAAACAACGAGACAATGAAAGTAATTACATTGGCGTTGATCTGAGTTGGCCATTCAGTAGCAGAACTTCGGTGCAAGCCAGCTATGACAAACGCTTTTTTGGTGATAATTATAACCTTAGCCTCAACCACAACAATCGTACATGGCGAACCCGTTTAGGCTATAACAAGGGGCTCACCAGTTACTCACAACTTCAGTTGGTGCCGGGCGATCCTCTGGTATTGGTTTGCCCGCAGGGTAGCCTGGACGGCAGCGGTTGCTTCTTCCCAGACTCTCCAACTTATGAACCTAAACCAGATGAAGTACAAGTCAATATACCCACCGTTCGTCAGGAACTAACGGATGAGATTATTGTAAGGGAGAATGCTTATTTTAACCTTGGTTACAATCGCAGCAAACTTCTGGTCAATCTGAACTATAGCTATGGCTACATGGACTATCTGGAAAGCAACAGGTTGCAACGCAATCGAACGGTGCAGTTATCTGCCACTTATAAATTGGGGGCAAGAACTGACCTTAAGCTAGCCAGCAGTTATGCACGTACAGATAACATTGCCGGGAGCTATGGCCAGGAAGTACGTAACCACAGTGTGACCCTGGACAGAAAAGTCAGTAAAGAAGCCAATCTGGCTTTAACCTTGCGTTATCTGGAGAGAGAAGCAGAGAGCGCATCACGTAGTCTGGAAGACACGCGCCTGACCTTGCAATACATCTACAAGTTTTAAAGTAATACTGCTAAAGCAATCAATAACAGGCCTATCATCAGTAGTTCACGGTGATATTTACCATGGTAATAGGCCTGTCTTCTTGATGGCTTTCTCAGCTTGAAACCAGGTTCAAGCATATCTGACCCTTTCATGCACTTCCCCTTGAATAACCAGCTAGTTCACTTTTTATTGTTTTCGTGCCATTAATACCCAGCAATAAGCATTAATGTATAAACTTGGATTGTGCAAATTTAAAACAGTTCCATTTAGGGCCTGTTGCACTGATGGGAACAAGGCCGTATAAGTCATTCTTCATCTGACTTCAGGCGAATATAGGTCTTGTATTTCTTTTTTAGCAACTTATCGATATACCGGGTTAATTTAACTTTTTGGTTGATGGCATCATCCAATGCGTCGGTCAGTTCTTTGAGCATATCTTTATAGTATTTAATATCTTTGCTCGCATCACCGACAGCAACTGTGCCGTCTGTTTCCCGAATAGGGCTGTTGTCAGCCACGGGAGCCGGAGGCTGAATAAACATCTCATCCGCCACTTCATTAACTACGGCTTCTACCGCATTCTCATCCAGTTCTTGTAGCTCTTCCAGAAATCCATACAACAGAATACGGTCAGTTAAGGTATTGATTTTGCGCGGTACCCCTTGGGTGAACTCAAAGATCTTTTGATAAGCACCTTCAGTAAAAAGCGAGGCACCACGCCAGCCAGCATGCTGTAAGCGAAATTCAATATAACGGCGAACATCGCTATCAGTTAGCGGAGACAGGTGGCAAGACGCCACGATGCGCTGTCTGAATTGCTCCATATTTGGTGCACGCAAAATAGGTTGCAACTCTTCCTGACCAAGCAAAAAGCTTTGCAGCAAAGGTTTACCTTTGGCCTGGAAATTAGACAGCATACGCAGCTCTTCAATGGTTTCCAGTGGCAGGTTTTGCGCCTCATCCACTAACAATAAGGCACGTTTACCTTGTTGATGCAATTGAAATAAAAATTTCTCTAGGTCCTTAAGAATATCTGCTTTAGATTTACCCTCGACATTCAATTCAAACTTACTGGCCACCATTTTTACCAGTTCATCCGGAGACAATTTGGGCGTTACGATTTGCGCAGCAAAGATATCTCCCTGAATTTCTTCCAGCAGGCTATTGGCAATGGTGGTTTTACCCGTCCCTATGCCCCCCGTAATGACGATAAAGCCTTCCGCCTGGGCCAGACCGTATTCCAAATAGGAAAGGGCTCTTTTGTGCCACTTACTGGCAAAGAAAAAACTAGGATCGGGAGTCAGTTGAAAGGGTTTGGCGCTAAGTCCGTAGAAGCTTTCGTACATGAATAAATCCGCTCAAATAATTACCCATCACGTTCCCGTGACTTGATGCTCTAATGCTAAAGCCTGCTCCAAAAACAAGCAAATACTATACTTGTCACCGCATTGAATAAAAAAGCGGAGCAGATTAGAGCATTACAGAAAGTATTATCAGCTGTTAAAAAGCAGGCTATGCCTGCCACGATTTAGGTCGACTGCATAAGCAATGAACAAAGATAAACACTCCCTACTATTAACCGCCTTTCTGGCTGTCGGTGATTTGGCGAATGATGCCAGTCGTCGACACGCCGTCCTCAAAGTTTAACACCTTGACTTCGCCACCATTGGCAAGTACGTCTTCGGCACCGGCGATCTGTTCAATTGTGTAATCACCACCTTTTACCAACACATCCGGCAAAAGCTCGCTAATCACCCGTTGCGGAGTATCTTCACTGAATGAGAACACCCAATCCACCGCAGCCAGGCCAGCCAGCACTGACATGCGTCTGTCAACCCGGTTTACCGGCCTGCCCTCACCTTTTAAACGGCGCACCGAATCGTCGTCATTGACCGCCACAATTAATCTGTCGCCCAATTTGGCAGCATTTTCCAGATAAGAGACGTGACCGGCGTGCAAAATGTCGAAGCAGCCATTGGTCATTACCACTTTCTCACCCCGAGCTTTGGCTGCCTGCACAGCCAGCAGCATTTGCTGCTGTGTCATCACACCGCGCCCAACGTCCTGTTCCTCAGCCACCGCCATGGCAAGCTCTGAACGACTGACGGTGGATGTACCTAATTTGCCCACCACGATACCTGCCGCAGCATTGGCCAGCATACAAGCCTGGGCCCAGTTGCACCCTGTGGCTACCGAAGCCGCCAGGGTGGCAATCACAGTATCGCCGGCACCGGTAACGTCATACACTTCTTTGGCTTTAGCAGGCAAATGTAGCTCGCTCTTACCGGGGCAGATGAGTGTCATCCCCTGTTCAGAACGTGTCACCAGCAGCGCTTCCAGTTGTAATGTCTCCAGCAATTGCTGAGCTTTATCAACAAGCTGTGTTTCGGTCTGACTGTGCCCAACTATTTGCTGGAATTCATTCATATTGGGGGTCAGTAAGCTGGCGCCCTGATACTTGGCAAAATCACTTCCTTTGGGGTCCACCACAATAGGAATACCCGCTGTTTTGGCCAATGTGATGAGTTCAGCCACTTCACTCAGGCTACCTTTGTCATAATCGGACAACAGCAACAGATCGTGCTGTGGCAGCAGACGCTCAACCCGGGCTGACAATGCCGCTTTGCCTACCTCGGCAAAACTTTGCTCAAAATCCAGTCGAATCAACTGTTGATTGCGGCTCAGTACCCTCAGCTTAGTAATAGTGTCCAACCCGGGCACTGACTCAAACGCACAATCAATTCCCATAGAGGTAAGTTTTTGCGTCAACACGGCGGCGGCATCGTCGCCGCCGGTCATACCCACCAATGTCACAGTAGCGCCAAGTGCCGCCAGATTAAGGGCCACGTTAGCTGCACCACCTGGCCTATCTTCGCTTTGACCAATCCTGACCACAGGCACAGGTGCTTCAGGCGAGATGCGGGCCGTAGAACCAGACCAATATCTGTCCAGCATAATATCGCCTACCACCAACACCCGTGCTTTGGAAAAATCAGGAATATTCATTACTTACAGTCCACTAATATTTCTGCGCGGATTGTACCACAGGGTAAAGCCAGGCGGTCCGATGTCGGACTGGAAAAAATTAGGCTAGAATGCGGCAAACTTTTTCACTTGGTCTTGCAGTGCAGGTTAAAGCTCCCCGTTTCCAATTAAGTTTCTTTCATCCCAGATATTGGCTGACCTGGTTGAGTATTGGCATGCTTTACTTAATTTCCTGGTTGCCTTATCGGCTGCAGCTCACATTAGGTAAAACTATTGGTCGTTTGTTGCACAAAGCGGTGAAATCGCGCAGACGGGTAGCGGAGCGCAATCTTGAACTGGCCTTTCCGCAGATGGACAAACCCGCCAGAGATGCACTGGTTTTACAGAATTTTGAAGCCGCTGGCATGGCTATGTTCGAAGCCAGTATGGGCTGGTGGTGGCCCGACTGGCGGGTGCAAAAACTGGGTAAAGTGGTAGGTTATGAACACATTCAGGCCATTTTAGCCAAAGGTAAAGGCGTACTTGGACTGGCCATTCACAATATGAATCTCGAATTCAACTGCCGGGTAATGGGCAATGTTCACCCTTCGGTGGTGTTTTACCGCCGCCACAATAACCCCTTAATGGAATATATGCAGTACCATGGCCGCGCCCGCTCCAATAAATACATGATACATAAGCGTGGTGTCGGTGAAATGTTAAAAGCACTCAACAGCGGCGAGCTGTGCCTGTACCTGCCGGATCAGGATTACGGCCCAAAACGTTGTGAATATGTGCCTTTTTTTGCCGTGCCTGATGCCGCCACCACCACAGGTACATTGTTGTTTGCCAGCCAATCAAACTGTGAAACGGTGTTTCTGGTGCCCTTACGTACCGCTGAGGGTTATGAAATACGCGTGTTACCCGGCCTTGAGAATTTCCCCTCAGGTGACGATAAAGAAGATGTGGCAAGGGTAAATCGTAAAGTGGAAGAGTTAGTTATGATGGCGCCTGAGCAATATTTGTGGATGCACAAGCGTTACAAAACCCGTCCACCGGAAAATCCAACTTCTCTATACTGAGTAAACAAAGCGTGGCAATATCCAAAACATGAGTAAGAAATCTTTTTCCTCCAGTATGTTCTGGGCCAGGCAGTTAGGCCTGGCGGCCGTGCTTATTGTGATTGCTGTAGTGGTGATTCAACTGCAGAAAAATCAGAAAGATGCGCCTGTACCTCAGGGGCAGACAGTTAAAAAAGATCCAGCCCGTGGTTTGTCTGATTTCTACGCTGAATACCGTACTTCTGCTGGGGTTCCGAATCCAGAGGAAAAGAGTGACTTTGTTATGGAGTTGTCCAATAAAGACACGCCACTAAATGACAGACTGCAAGCCATGGAGAGCATCCAAAAGCCCGTATCGGGTCGATGGGTAGGTGAACATAAATACCGTACCTTTAAGGCCGGTGGCACCTTACGAGAAATCATCACTGACTATGCGCAAAGTGAAGGCATGCAGGTGATATGGGAACTGGACCAGGACTTTGTGGTAAAAAACAACTTTCAGGTGGACGACACCGTCGTCGGCACCCTGAATAAAATTGCCCGCGCGGTGGACAGCAATTTCAGTGGCACAGTGGAAGGCTTTTTCTGCCCTAAACAACGCTCACTGGTGATTACCGATCACCCCACAGATTATCTGCGACAATTTTGCAGCCCGACTGATCCCGCCATCAGCAGTGAAGTTGAAAAAGCCAATTCACTGAAGTAGCGATCGCCATGTCTCGCCGCAGATAAATTATCCCCCCAGGGTTTGTTGCCAGATCTGCCGCACCTGTTCACGCAATGTTTCAAACTGACCACTGTCATCCACGGCACTCCTACCGTCCAGAACATAGCGGTGACCAGCGTTGCGATAAGCCAGGTATGCTTCGGTCAGCGCCTTGGCCCATTCCGGCTTGATGATCTGATGCTGTTGCAGACTTTCAAGGATACGCACATTGTCAGACCAGAAGCACAAGGCCGGTTGCTGATGGCTTTCGCTCAACACCCAGTACTGGGTCAGAAACTCTATATCGGCGATGCCGCCACTGCCCTGTTTAAGATCAAAGCCTTGTCCGGCCTGCAAGTGTTCGCGCATTTTTTCTCGCATCTGCCGTACGTCCTGCGCCAGCTTTTGCTTATCTCTGGGCTGGCAGAGTATGTCCTGGCGAGTTTGTCTGAATGCTTTGGCCAGGGTCTCATCGCCAAACACAAAGCGACTGCGACACAACGCCTGGTGCTCCCAGGTCCAGGCCTCAGCACGCTGATATTCGGCAAAACCGTTAATATGGCAAACCAACAGCCCGGAATTCCCCGATGGACGCAATCGTAAATCGGTTTCGTACAGATCCCCCGAGGCTGTCTTGGTGTTAAACAGGTGCATAATCCGCTGGGCCAACTTCAGATAAAACTGGCGGGATTCAATGGCTTTAGGCCCATCGGTATCTTCACAGCTGTCACAATTGTGCACAAACACCAGATCCAGGTCTGAACCATATCCCAGTTCAATCCCCCCTAACTTGCCATAAGCGATGACACCAAAGCCCAAATCACTGCCTTCTAGCCCGGCCGGACGTCCATAACGTTCCGTCATCTGTTGCCAGGCGTCCAGCACCACCTGTTTAATCATCGCTTCGGCCAGAAAGGTCAGATGATCACTGACCTTCATCAGTGGCAGCACATGAGTGACATCAGCGGCGGCGATCTTCAGTTGTTGCCCCAATTTAAATTGCCGCATGGCTTCCATGCGGGCTTCTAAATCCTGTTCAGGGATACGCAGCATAAACTGGCGTAATTCGTTAAAGTAACCATCCAGCGGCGCCAATTGATACAAATGCTGAGGGTTAAGTAACTCATCCAGCAAGATAGGGAAACGACCAATCTGCTCGGCAATCCAGGGACTGGCGTTACACAGCCTGACCAGTTGCGCCAGGGCTCCAGGATTTTCCAGTAACAAATCCAGATAGGCCGTTCTTCGGCAAACCGCTTTTACCACTCCGGTCAGACGCTGTAATACCAACTGTGGTTGATTTGAGTCTTTGATACAGGCATTAAGCACCCAGGGCATCAGTTTATCCAACGATTCCCTGCCTCTTGGGCCTATGGCGCGCGCGCGCATGTCCTGGGCAAAATCCCTCAGCTCTGCCCAGAAGGCTTCGGCAACAGTCGTTTGCAACAGATTTTGCAGTAAAGTCAGCGCTTCGCCATCTGACAGCGGCAGGTTCCATAAATCCTGCAACTCACTGATCTGTTCATCGGCCCCTTGCTCGTTTTCGTCACCAATCAGTTCCTGAAACTGGCCATGGATAGTCTGCATATGTTGTTCAAGGGCCCGGCAAAAACTCGTATAGTCAGGGTATCCCATGGCCAGGCACAAACGCTGGCGGTCGATGTCGTTATCTGGCAGTGTCTGAGTTTGCGCATCGTTAAACTGTTGCAGGTGATGTTCCGCCTTGCGCAGAAAGCGGTAACTTTCACCCAGGCTGTCTGCATCGTCCTCTGCCAGCCATTGCCGTAATTTGAGTTCTTCAAGCACCTCAAACAAACCCGGTTGCTGCAATGCCGCCTCCCGGCCGCCACGAATTAGTTGAAAGGCCTGAACAATAAATTCCACTTCCCGAATGCCACCAGCCCCCAGCTTTATATTGTCGGTGAGTTGTCGACGGCGCACTTCCTGGCTAATCAGGCGCTTCATATTACGCAGAGCTTCGATGGCGGAGTAATCCATATAGCGACGAAACACAAATGGCCGCAAAATGGCTTTTAGATCATCGGTATGGGGGACGACAGGGTTAATCACCCTGGCTTTGACCATGGCATAACGTTCCCATTCACGCCCTTGCTCCTGATAATAATCCTCCAGTGCTGAAAAATGCATCACCAGCGGACCACTTTCACCAAATGGGCGTAGGCGCATGTCCACACGAAAAACCTGACCATCGGCCGTCACCTGATTCAAAGCACTGATCAGTTTCTGCCCCAGCTTGGTAAAGAACTGCTGATTTTCCAGGATTTTACGTCCCCCTAGGGTTTCGCCTTGCTCGGGGTAGCAAAATATCAGGTCAATATCAGAGGAAAAATTCAGCTCTTCTCCCCCCAGTTTTCCCATACCAATTACCAGCATGGGTTGTGCTGTCCGCTGATACATGGGGGTGCCATAACGCGCCTGCAAATGGCGATAGCACCAGTCACAGGCATTCTGAATAAGGGCGTTGGCAAGTTTGGAAACCTGCTTCAGCGACGTATCAATACTTTGCCTCGATGTCAGATCCAACCAAGCGATTCGTACCATCTGATGACGCCGGAAGCGACGCAGCACTTTATGCAGGCCCGCCTCATCATTAACATCAGCAGGCAACTGCGCCCTTAGTAAGTTGTCGTAGTCAGGAACGCCCTCTACTAATCCCTGGCCTTGCAGCAGATCCTGCAAAATATCAATGTCCTGCCAGCAGCTTCTGGCAATAAAGTCACTAAGGCCGAACAGTGGCAAGACCTGTGTTTTATATTCAACCAACCACGGATGCTGCGGGTATTTTTCCAGCAGCAGCGCCCAGTGCTTCTCACTAATGTCCAATAGAGCCGCCGGCATGGTTGATTGCATCAAAATTCCTTACTGATAAAAGTACAATGAAGTTATGGCTAATAATGCCAGTTCCACTCAATCCTACCAATAGACTTGCGATTGATAGCTAACCTACTGAATAATTGAGGTCTTGGTGAATAAAGAATAAAGGTCAAATGAATTCAGACCTGATAGCGTTAACTTTTTCTCCGCAGGCATTACTGTACCAGGGATTGGATATAGTGATTGCACTGTTGTTACTGGTATTGATGCGCTGGGTATTTGGTGTCTGGACAAGGGTGGACGGCAATGACCAGCTTTCCGGCAAAGACAATTTTGCCTTTGGTATCAGTATTGCCTCCAGTTTGCTGGCACTGTCCATCATCTTATGGAGCGCAGCGGAAAAAGCCTCTTCCGAAGACTATCTTGCCCAGTCCATTCAAATGTTGGTTTATGGCGTTGTCGGCATACTGCTGATTAAAATCGGGCGCTTTGTTCATGACAGACTGGTGTTGGACAGACTGGATAAGCGTGAGCAGATCCTTGGCCGCAATGTCAGTATCGCCCTGGTTGACGGCGCCAGCTCTATTGCCATCGCCATTATGATCAGAAGTGTCCTGCTGTGGACAGAAGGTTTTGATATACACAGCGGTATCGCGGTTCTCAGTGGTTTTATTGTCACCCTGGCCGTTATGTTGGTCACAACCCGTTTAATGGAAAGACGCTTTGCCGAGGACAATCAGAACGACTCTATGCAGGACGTGTTGGTACGTGGTCAGGTGGCCCTGGCCATTCAGCATGGCGGCTTATTATTGGGTACCGCCTTTGCGGTGAGTGCCGCCAGTCAGTTGCTCGAATATCATCCCGCTGCTTATGTGAGTAACCTGCTGAACTGGCTGTTCCTGGCCATGCTGTTTACCTTGCTGACGTTCGCACTGGCCTGGGCGGCCAAACGATTGGTTTTACCCGGTATTAATCTGGTACGGGAAGTGGATCATCAACATAATGTCGGACTGGCCAGCGTTGAAATGGCCCTGACTATAGGTATGGCGTTATTGTTACTTGGGTTGGTGTCCTGATGGCTCGCGGACATAAACTCGGTGCCTTTGATATCGGCATGATGGTGCTGTCGCTGGTGGCGGTCATCAATATTTGCGTGCTGGTACTGATGGATCTGCCCAGAGATGTACACAGTTATCTGGTGTTTATGGACACCCTGATTTGCATGCTGTTTTTGTTGAACTTCACCTACAACCTGTTGGTGGCCAAAAACAGAACCACGTATTTTAAGGAACACTGGATAGATTTTGTCGCCAGTATTCCCATGATAGAGCCCTTCCGCTTTGCCCGCTTCCTGCAGGTACTGCGGGTGATTCGCCTGCTTAAGCAAACCCGCCATCTGGCTTTACCTTCGCTGAAAGACCGCATTCAGACCACCCTGGCCACTATGATGGTTACCCTGGTACTGCTTATTGGCGCAGCCGGACTCTCTATTTATCTGATTGAGCACGATTTACCCGGAGCCAACATCACCACCGCAGAAGATGCTATCTGGTGGAGCCTGGTTACCATCTCCACCGTTGGGTATGGTGACTACTATCCGGTTTCCACCGCTGGCAGAATCGTCAGCGTGCTATTGATTATCAGTGGTGTCAGTTTGTTTGGGGTTATCTCTGGTTATATTGCATCGTTTTTTATTACCCCGGCAGAAAAAGATCAGCTCGCCGTACAAAACCGCCGTATTCATGAAATCCACGATCAGGTGGAAAATCTGCAAAGCCAGATAAGTGACATACAACGTATGCTGATGGACATGCATCAGCAAAACACTGCACAGAAAAGTGAACCGCCCCCAAAGGATATGCCTTAGGTTTCCAGCAGTTCAGCCAGGCTTAACAGCCCTTCGATCAGCCTGCGTTTTTGTACTTTTGGCAGTTGTTTGACCCGATATTCTGCTCGACTGGCCTGGCTGCGATCCCCTACTTGTTGACAGAATTTCAGTTTTAATGGCCCCTTGCCTCTGAGGGCTTTAGCGCCTTTACCCAAATCTGACTGATGCTCTTCAAAACGCCTTGCAGGCTCGGTACTGATCCCTGTGTACCAATGCCCCAGACGATTCTCCACAATATACAGATACCAGCAAACTGCATCTGGTTGCTGTACTTCACCGTTGCACGGTGGTTTATCACCAGCAACCGGCTCCGATAACCTTGGGTCTAATTCCTCACTCCTCACTCCTCACTCCTCACTCCTCACACAATATTTTCAGTGTACAGTTGTTCGCTGAAATTCTATACTTACCGCCATTATCAGCTTTCAGGAAACCGTTTTGTCCACGCAACGCCCTTATTCCATTGCAGAAGAGTGGCTCAATGCCCTGAGCCATGGTATCGGCTTTATTGTCGCCATCATTGGATTGGTATTACTGTTGTTGCGTAGCGAATCCGGCCTGGCGATAACTGCTTCCAGTATATATGGCAGTTCATTATTGCTGATGTTTCTCAGCTCTACCATATATCACGCCGTCACTCATCAAAAACTCAAAGGCTGGCTGAAGTTGTTCGACCACAGTGCTATTTATTTATTGATAGCAGGGACTTACACACCATTTATGCTGGTCAGTGTGGGGGGATGGGTTGGCACCTTGGGCACTGTACTTATTTGGAGTATTGCCCTGGCCGGTGTTGCCTTCAAATGGCTGGCCAGACACCGCTTTCCCCGTTTGTCCCTGACCTTGTATTTGTTTATGGGTTGGCTGTCCCTGGCTTTTATCTATCCTTTGTACCAGGCCCTGCCCGGTGCCGGCATGTGGTTGCTGGTTGCCGGCGGACTCTGTTTCAGTATCGGCGTGTTATTTTACGTGGCCAAACGTTACCAGTTTACCCACGCCGTCTGGCATCTGTTTGTGGTCGCTGGCTGCACTTGTCATTATCTGTCTATTTATTATTTCGTTATGCCAGCTTAGGGTGATACACCACTATGCATAGCTGGCATCAATATACCGCAATTTTTTCTCAAACTGTTCCATTTGCTCGACTTTTTCATAATCAAAGTGGTATTGGTTATGAAAGCCGAAACTCAGCTTTACCGACGCATCTTCAATAAACAGGGTGTACCCGTCAAAATCCGTATAGGCCTTAACCCCTTCCAATGTATACGCATCATCCTGATGTTTGCCATGACTGCGAATCTTCTCGAACACCGCAAGCACGAAATGACTGTCGAATTCATTTTTCATAAGTGATCCCTTTCTCCGTTTGCTACGAATTAACTCAAAACCTACACAACCGTCGTCTGTTAATGAAATTACTGCTATTGCTGGGGGACCAACTGTGTTTAAAGCACCCCGTACTGCAACATCTTAACCCTGCCACCGACCATATTCTGATGGCAGAACTGCCGGACGAAGCCAGTTATGTGCCGCACAACAAGTTAAAGATTGCACTGGTCTTTTCTGCCATGCGTCATTTTGCCGCGGCCTTAATGCAACAGGGCTTCAGCGTGCATTACTACCAATACACTGACACAAAAGACCGTTGGCAAAGCTTTGATGCCTTACTTCAGTATCAGCTTAGTTGTTTCGCCTATCAAGCCCTTTACCTGGTTGAACCGGGTGAGCACAGGCTACAAAGCCAGTTTAACCAATGGGCGGATAGCCTGCCTGTGCCGGTCAGACAGTTCGACAGTCACCACTTTATCTTCTCTCGCCAGCAGATGCTTGACTGGTTTGCTGGTAAACAGCAGCCCAGAATGGAACACTTTTATCAGTGGGCAAGACGGCAGACCGGTCTGCTGATGTCAGGCTCGAATCCAGAGGGCGGAAAATTTAATTTTGATAAACACAATCGTCGGGCCTGGCCGGCCAACCTTACCCCCCCAAAAGCACAGCGATTTGATACAGATGATATAACCACCAAGGTGCTGGCTCTGGTGGAAAAGGAATTTGCACAAAACCCTGGCAGATTGGAACACTTTCACTTTGCCGTCACAGCTTGTCAGGCAGAGCAAGCGCTTGACGACTTTATCCAGACCCGTCTGGCCAATTTCGGCGACTATCAGGATGCCCTGGCAGATGATGAACCAGGGGTATTTCATAGCCTGTTGTCGGCTTATATCAATCTGGGATTATTAGCCCCCATAACTGTCTGTCGTCGGGCTGAAGCGGCCTATTATCAGGGACAAGCTCCCATTAATGCGGTGGAGGGCTTTATCCGACAAGTACTGGGGTGGCGTGAATACGTGCGTGGCCTTTATTGGCATTGCGGCGAGGACTACGCCAACAACAATCACTTTAATGCCACACATCCGTTACCCAAATGGTTCTGGCAGGGCACAGTGCGAATGCGCTGTGTACAGCAGGCAGTGGGCAACTCGCTGCATCTGGCCTATGCACATCATATACAAAGACTGATGGTGATCGGAAATTTTGCCCTGTTGGCTGGCCTGGACGTAAAACAGGTTTGCCAGTGGTATTTAGCTGTCTATATCGACGCGTTTGAGTGGGTGGAGCTACCAAATACCCTGGGGATGGCGCTGTATGCCGATGGTGGCTTGTTAGCCAGCAAACCTTATGCCGCCAGCGGCAATTATCTAAATAAAATGGGTAGTCACTGTCAGCATTGCCCCTACTCGCCGAAGTTGCTGACCGGCAACAAGGCGTGCCCATACAATTCGCTGTACTGGCGTTTTATTGATATTCACCAGCAGGAATTTGCCGCCAACCCAAGAATGGCGCTGATGGTCAGCCAATGGCACAAGAAAAGTCATGAACAGCGTTCTGCCATCCGCCACTGGGCGGATGGCTTAATCAGGCGTATTGACAGTCTTTAGAAATTATAACGGATGCCGATCTGGCCGATATTGGCTTCAAAATCCTCGGCACCTCTGACATGTTGGGCTTCAATACGCAGATCAAGAGAATCCGACAAGCGGAAATCAAAGCCTAAGCCGACCACACCGGCAACAATGGTTTTGTCCAGCTCACAGGACAGAGCTGCAGTGCCTTCAACGCTCAGCGCAATAGCATCACCGCGTTCACAACTTTGATTAGCCGCAATCACAGCCTGCGACTCCAGTTTGACGCTCATGACACCAACCCGGTAAAACAGCGTACCGGCTTGCGAAGACGCCTTACCGAGCAAAGCCAGATAAAGGGCATCGGCCTTGATACTGCTGCTATCTTCTGAACCCAGATTGGTCAGGCTCGGCGCATCCCCCTGTTCATCCAAAAGCTGCTGAAAGCCGCCTTCCAGCACCCACTGACGATGTAATTCATAGCCCATACCAAAGCTATAGCCCACGCCCTTACCACCCGCCTGCCCCTGCTTGGCATCCGCATAACCGGCCGAAAGCAATCCATACATATTGTTAGCCACAGCCGTTGTACTGGTAAACAGACCCATTAAAAGTGCAGGAATTAAGGTTTTCTTCATTTTTCCATTTCCAAGTTAATTTGCCATCGGCCATGCCTGGCCGCCAACAAACAAAAGCGCAGATTTAAACCGCTATAGTCTAGCCGCTCAAGCCTCTGAGTTCACAAAAATTTTATCGTAGCGCAGCACACAGTGCAGCATGTAACAAAATTGACATAAAAGCCCAGCAGGGTAAAATTCCCGCACCATTCCCCGCCAACTCGTGCCGCGATGCCCAGCAAAGACAAAAAGAAAAAAAAGAAGGACAGTCAATTACTTATCCGTATCGATAAAGAGATGCGTAACACTTTTATTGAATTGTGCGAGCAGCAAGACAGTAACGCGGCAAAAGAACTGCGCAGCTTTATACAGTCCTATATCGAGCAACATAGTCATACCGAAGGCTAATGCCTAGTGGCCAACGTCTGCCAACACATCGCTACCCAGCCCTTGTTGTAGTTCGCCTAACCAGGGCGAAAAATGTCGCCACTGTTCAAGCCCTGATTGATAAAGCGGCTGACGAACCTGCTCTGAGCTGGCGGTCTTGATTGCCCGGCGGGTTTGATGAAAGTCCAAACAAGCTCGTTCAAATGGCAAGCCAAGAAAATCCAGCAGTTGCCGGACCTGTGATTCAAAATCTGCCACCAGTTGCTCATATTGGAGCCGATACACTTTCCCGGGTAAAACCTTGTCCCAATGCGCCATCAAGCGTAAATAGTCCCTGTAGTAAGCGGCGATATCAGACAGGGCATACGAAAATTCCTGTCCTTCGGCAAACAACTGTTTAAAGCCACTAAAGCAGCAGGCCATGGGATGGCGTCTGGCATCAATAATTCTGGCGTTAGGCAGAATCAGCTGAATCAAACCAATGTGGCGGAAGTTATTAGGCATTTTATCGATAAAATAACGCCCCTGCCCGCGATGAATGCGGGTATCACGAATATAGGCCTCGCCCAGTTCCAGCAGTTGTTCAGCACTTAGTTCATGCAGGTTGGCCGGATAAGCTGGAGCACTGGCTCTTCGCCCCTTAAGCCGATGCACAGTAGCGAGAATATTAGGCAGTTCCATAGTGCCATCCACCATGGAATGAGAGGCCAAAATTTGTTCCAGTAAGGTGGACCCGGCCCTTGGCAAACCAACAATAAAAATGGGCGCATCATCCGCACAGCCCATGCCTTGCCTGCTGCTGAACAGACTTGTATCACAGTGTTGGATCTGCCCATTCACTTCCTGGCTGAACTTCTCTGCGCTGTAATGCAGCGCGGCTTTTTTTAAGCTATTGCCCTGCTTGTAGTGAATAAAGGCATTTTCATATTCTTCACTGTCTTCAAAGGCCTTACCCAAGGCAAAGTGCAGGTGAATTTTATCCTCAGGCAACACTGTCTGCTGCTCGGCCAGGCTTTGCATATCAGCCATCTGAGCAGGAGTGAAACGGTAGGTCTTCAGATTGGCCAGGCTCCAGTAGGCATCGCCAAAATCTTGCCTGGCTTCGATAGCCTGTTGATAGGCCTGCACTGCTTGCTGATGTTGCCCCAAAGTCTTTAGCGCATGACCTTGCAACAAGGGAATATGGGCGTTGCCTGGCATCAACTGCCAGGCTTGCTGATACAGGCTCAAAGCCTGCTCAAATTGCCCCACCGCGACCAATTGATTGGCAAGCAGAATTTGATAATGGCCATTGTCAGGATCGGCATCCAGCAAAGTCCTTGCTTGTTGCAGGGCCTGCTGATATTTCTGTCTTTTGTGCAAAACCAGCACATAGTCCTGCCTCGCTCCCAAATGCGCCGGTTCAAACGCCAGACAGCTCTCAAGCAGAAATTCAGCGTCATCCAATACATAGTGTTTCAAGCCAATCTGCGCCAACAAGCGCATGGCATTGACATGTCGGGGATGGTGCTGCAGGTAATGGCGACAAAGTTGTTCGGCTTTAAGTAACTTGCCTTCATGCAACATACTGGTGGCGCTTTGTATCTCAATTGGTAGCGCCTTAAGTTCGCGGACATTGGCCACCATCAGCTGGTGGCCAGGATCAGACTCAGGTAATAGCTCTGCGAGCCGCTGCCAACTGGCCAGCAGTGCCGGGTTAAATTGCACAGCCTGACGATACGCCATAATTGCCCGGGCGGTTTCCTTACCAGCAAGCAGACAATGGCCCATTTCCTGGTAAAGTCGGCCGTAACCTGGGTCCAGCAAACGTAAGGTCTGTAAACTGCTCAGCGCGTCGTCCAGTTCCCCCAGATAGCGCTGCGAAACAGCGAGCAGGTACCAGGCTTCCTGATCATTGCCATCGGCCTTAAGCAAGTCTGTAAGCTGCGCTTTAGCCTGGGAAAAGCGCCCCTGATTGACGTCCTGGCGAATCAGGGCCAATTGCCTGTGTCTGGCTTCATTATGTTGTTTCAATTGTACTTCACACCTAAAAAGTCAGGGCGGTCGCCACCGCCCTGAAAATTAAACGCACTAATCAGAAATAATCATAAGTCAGACGCAAGCCTATGGTTCTGGGTCTGTTGGTGGTAATGCGGGTAATATCATCCTGGTCATTGATAAACAGATCGGCCCGCTCATCAGTGAGATTCTGGATATACAATTCCACGCCCCAGGCATCTTTGCGCACGCCCAGGCTGGCATCCACCGTGGTGTAACTGTCCTGACGTTTTCTGTCGGCCGCCACAATAGAACTCCAGGATGCATCAGCATATTGTGCGGCCACCTGCCAATAGGCGTCATAAGCACCGGCATACCAGGCATATCTGGCCCTTAGGGTACCCTGAAATTTGGGTGTCAGTGGTAACTCACTACCAACCGGCGCCATTTCAATCACCTGGGCATTAACCGCCGTTAACTCGGTATCATTGTAAGAAAACGCGCCATAGAGAGTCAGATTATCGCTGGCATTCCAGACTAAATCGGCTTCCAATCCGCGGATTTCCGAATCTGCGGCGTTTTCGATAAAGGTCAGGATGGACACATTTTGCGGGTCAAAACGCGACACCTGCATATCCGACCATTCCACATAGTAAAGATTACCGTTAAACCGCAAAGTACGGTCAAACAGCAGGGATTTCCAGCCAAACTCGTAGTTAGTCACATCATCGGTCTGATAGGTTACGGCCACTGTGGGGAAGTCAGGATTAGCAGAGGGAATGCCACCACCACGGTTAAAGCCCCCTGGTCTGAAGCCTTCTGAGTAGGTGGCGTAAAACAATATGTCGTCACTGGCCTGATAGCTTAAGTTGAACTTCGGGATCCAGTCATCGGCTTTAAGAGGCTCGGTGCTATGCCCCCCAGAGGCATCATAGTCACGCCCACGATCGGTATTCTCTGAGCCCTGAAAAATACCATCGGCAAAGTTGGACGAGCCAGTATAGTCCGATTCCATATCATAGTATCTCAGGCCCAGTGTGGCGCTCAGGCTGTCGGTGAACTTATAGGTAAACTCCCCAAACAGCGCGATTTGTTCTTCGCTGCGGGTAATGTCATTGAAAAACGCTACGCCGGCAGGACGGGTATCGGGATTGATATTATTCGCCGCAGCAATGGGCGCATTAGGTGCAAAACCCAGATGCTGGGTGGCGGTATAGACAAAATCATCCTGGGTTTCAATATCGACCTTATCCAGAAATACCCCGGCCACTGCGCGCCATTTAGCATAATCCGGTGTGGAGACCCTGAACTCATGGGTCTGGCGGCTATGTTCCTGAAAGCCCTTAAAGCCTTTGGTGGGGTCCAGGCATTGACGGTTTTCGGTGATCAGACTGGGATCAATACCGTAATTAACGATGTAATCCGGATTGGTATAAGTACAAGTGTAGTAAGCAATAAAGCCACCGGAGTTGTTATAGCCGGTGTAATCAATGGACTGCTCCACTTCGCGATCCAGATAGGCACCGGTATACACCATATCCAGCGCGCCAAGACGCCCCTTAAGAGTCCAGGACGTTTGCCCAAAGGTATCTTCCAGTTCATCCGGGAAGTAACGTTCCACCTGCAAATCCCCTACCTCGGGATCATAGTCAAATACCCCATCAGCCCCCAGCTGTTGCTGGGTATGCTGTACCAACAACTCCCAGTTCTCGGTAATCCAGTAGCGGGCCCCCAGACGAAACCCCTGGTAATAACTGTCGTTAAAATCCTCTTCAGCCAGATGCACGTTACTGACCGAGGTATAAGTGGTATCAGGTGGCACCACACCGGCAACGGCGGAATCCGGGTTAATGGCGGGGTCGAGAGTGAATTCCCCAGCCACATTGTCAATATAGCCGCCACGCTGCACTGTATAAAAAGCGCCGCGTACTGCGAGATCGTTAGTTAGCGGCAAGTTGACGTAGGTTTCTACCGCATTGCTCATCTCACCGTCTTTTGTGCTTTCCAGAGACGCTTTGAAGCCCGCTTCAAAGCCGTCCAGTCTCGGCTTTTTAGTTATCAGTCGCACGGTACCGGCCTGGCTGCTGGCACCAAACAAAGTACCCTGAGGCCCTGGCAACACCTCAACCCGTTCAATATCCGTTACATAGACATCCAGATTTCTACCGGGAGCCGTCACTGGCTGCTCATCCAGATACAAGGCCACATTCGGCATGGTGCCCTGGGCACCCGATAGCATCACAGTGATAGGCTGAATTGACATACCGCGGATATACACACTGGACTGCCCAGGTCCACGGCCGCCTGACGTCACATTTGGCATATAGCGCACATAATCATCAAAGTTGCCGACCCCCAGCGCTTTAAGCGTACGCTCCCCCAACGCCTGGACCGCGACAGGGGTTTCCTGAATATTCTGCGTTCGCTTGGTGGCCGTGACGGTGATGGTTTCTACCTCTTTTTTGCCAGACTTTTCACCGTCATTTTGTTGCTGCTGAGCAAGCAATGGGCTGCTGACAGATAAGGCAGAGAGTATAGCTATACTGAGTTTTCGCTGAATAAGCATGGGTGTTTGATGTTCCTTTTTGTCACATTATTAATTTGTGTGCGAATTAATATTTTAAAGGGAAAACCATCAGGATCAAATGCACCAGCACAATACTTTGTCACGCGATGCCAATGAATTGCTGAAAAACAGCCTTTAGCGCTGACAAGAAGAGCAAAGAATGCAGACTATCTAATTCACCAAATTAAAAATATAATTCGTCATCAAATTAATTATCAAAGTGGTTGCCGTGAGCCAAGAATTGTCCCCCGCTAAACTCAATCCGCCGGTGTTTTATTCCGCGACCTTGCTGATCTTCGTGCTTATGGGTTATGCCGCCCTGGCACCGGATCAGGCAGATAGTGTTTTTCAGGGGTTACAGACGCTGATTGTCAACAATGCCAGTTGGTTTTATGTGTTAGTGGTCGCCATTATTCTGGTTACCGTGGTGTATCTGGGTGCATCCAGATATGGTGAGATAAGATTGGGGCCTGATCACGCCAAGCCGGATTACACCAGACTCACCTGGTTCTCAATGCTGTTTTCTGCCGGTATGGGAATAGGGCTAATGTTCTTTGGTGTCGCCGAACCCGTAATGCATTATTTGTCCCCCCCGGTAGCCGAGCCTGGCACCGTCGTCGCAGTGAGGGAGGCGATGAAACTGACGTTCTTTCACTGGGGACTGCATGCCTGGGCCATCTACGCCATAGTGGCCCTGATTATGGCCTTTTTCAGTTATCGCCATGGCCTGCCACTCACCCTGCGCTCTGCGTTATATCCGCTTATCGGCGAGCGTATATACGGCCCACTGGGTCATGCTGTGGATATTTTTGCCGTTATTGGTACCGTGTTTGGCGTGGCCACTTCGTTAGGGTTTGGCGTATTGCAGGTCAATACCGGTTTGAACTATTTGTTCGGTGTACCTGTTGGCACCACCACCCAGGTGATACTGATTATCGCGGTGACACTGCTGGCGGTGATATCGGTAGTCACCGGGTTAGATAAAGGAATACGGCGTTTGTCAGAACTCAATATGTTGCTGGCAGCCGGTTTATTGCTGTTTGTACTGATTCTCGGGCCCACGGTGTTTTTGCTACAGGCCTTTGTGCAAAATACCGGCGCTTATCTGTCGGATATTGTGCGCAATACTTTTAACCTTTTTGCTTATGAAAAAACCGACTGGCTGGGCGGCTGGACAATCTTCTATTGGGGCTGGTGGATAGCCTGGGCACCTTTTGTCGGCTTGTTTATTGCCCGTATCTCCCGCGGCCGCACTATTCGAGAGTTTGTACTGGGTGTGTTGCTGATCCCATCGGGCTTTACCCTGATGTGGATGACTTTTTTCGGCAATTCTGCGATTGAAATGATCTTTGTTCAGGGCGTCACAGAACTTGGCCAGATGGTTAATGACGACGTATCCATTGCCCTGTTTGCCTTTTTGTCACATTTCCCCTTTTCTTCTGTTTTATCGGTGATTGCCACAATAATGGTGATTGTGTTTTTTGTCACCTCGGCCGACTCCGGCTCATTGGTCGTGGATATGTTGTGTTCCCATGGCCGCAACGACACACCGCTTTGGCAACGTGTATATTGGGCTGGCGGTGAAGGCTTGGTGGCCATTGTGCTGTTATTGGTTGGCGGCCTTGGGGCGTTACAAACAATGACCATTGTCAGCGCCCTACCCTTTGCGGTGGTGTTACTGCTCGCCATGTTAGGACTACTGAAAGCGTTAAGGGTTGATGTATACAAGAGAGAGAGTTTGACACTATCGGTTGCGCCAACCTTTGCCGCCGCACCTACCAGCAGTTGGCAGGAGCGTTTGCACAATATCGTTGATTATCCCAGCCGCGAGGTTGTTAGCCGCTTTATTCAAAAGGTGGTGCGGCCAGCCTGTGAAGATGTGGCCAGGGAGTTAAACCGCCAGCATATCCAGGCTGAGGTGGAAGACAGTGAGCAGCAGAGTATCAGGCTGAGAGTCAGCCACGGCGATGAGATGGATTTTACTTATTCTGTCCTGCCAAGGGGGCATATACAACCAAAGTTTGTCCGCCAGGAAGTGGACCAACAGCAAATGGACGAAGACATGAAATACTACCGGGCCGAAGTACATTTGTCAGAAGGGGGACAGGATTATTGCATTATGGGTTGGTCCAAACAGGCGGTGATTGGCGATATTATCGACCAATATCAGAAACATATGCATTTTTTACATATGCTGAGATAATGTCTGATTAAAGACGGTCTATGATTTCTGACAGTGGCGGTAAGATGGAAAAACATGACGAGTTGCTGGTAGCCCTGCGCAAAGTAATCCGCGCCATTGATTTGCATTCCAAGCAACTTGAGCGTCAGGTGGGGCTGACCGGACCACAGTTGCTGGTGATGCGTGCCATCACCAGGTTTAACGGTGCCATGGTCAAAGAAATCGCCGATCATACCAACCTCAGCCCCGCTACCATTACCAGTATTCTGGACAGATTACAGAGCCGCGAATTAGTGCTCCGGCAACGCTGTACTGAAGACAAACGTAAGGTCGGAGTATATCTGACCGATGCTGGCATCAAGGCACTGCAAGCGGCACCACAAATGTTGCAGGAGCATTTTATCCGCCGCTTTGACGACCTGAAAGACTGGGAACAAAGCCTGTTGGTGTCATCCATGCAACGTCTTGCAGCGATGATGAATGCAGAACAACTGGATGCCTCGCCGCTATTAGAAATTGGCCAGGTGGATAAGCCTAAACTATAACGCCAGTACCGCCATCTGGCGGCACTGGCTTCCTGACAAATGAGGTCTACTTAACTGCCAGGTTTCTCAGCACATAAGGCAGGATCCCGCCATGCAGGTAGTACTGAAACTCGTTGGGGGTATCAATACGTACTTTGGCGACAAAACTTTGCGATTGTCCATCTTTGCTGCGCACACTCACATTCACCTCACGCGTATCAGGGCCAATCTCATCCACGGCGAAGTACTCCTCACCAGTCAGCCCCAGAGAGTCAGCACTTTGCCCCGGCATAAACTGCAAGGGTAAAATCCCCATCCCCACCAGGTTGGAACGGTGGATACGCTCATAACTTTGCGCAATTACCAGCTTAACCCCTAGTAACATCGGCCCTTTGGCGGCCCAGTCACGAGAAGAACCTGTACCATATTCCTGGCCTGCCAGCACCATCAATGGCGTACCCGCAGCCTGATAAGCCATGGCAGCATCGTAAATGGACATTTGCTTGTTGTCAGGAAAGTAGCAAGTAACACTGCCCTCGCTGCCCGGTGCCAACTGGTTTTTTAACCGCACGTTGGCAAAAGTACCGCGCATCATCACTTCGTGATTACCACGACGGGAACCATAAGAATTAAAGTCCACCGGCTTGATCCCCTGCTCTTGCAGGTATTTCCCAGCTGGGCTGTCGGGTTTGATGGAACCGGCCGGCGAAATATGATCGGTAGTAATACTGTCGCCTACCTTGACCAGGCACCTGGCGTCTTTAATGGGTTCGATGGCAGAGGGCTTATGGGTCAGCCCGGCAAAAAAACTGGGCTTACGTACATAGCTTGAATCCGGCCAGGCATAGCGATCGCTTTGGGGCACCGGCAAACTGCGCCAATTGGCATCGCCCTTAAACACATCTGCATACTTGCTTTTAAAGTTCTCTGCTTTGACATTGGCATGAATCGCCTGCTGGATCTCCTCACTGCTGGGCCAGATATCGGCCAGATACACATCCCGACCCTGACGATCCTGACCTATGGGCTCTTTGAGCAAATCAATATTCATACTGCCGGCAATAGCATACGCCACGACCAGCGGTGGTGAGGCCAGATAATTGGCCTGCACATCCGGGTGAATACGGCCTTCAAAATTGCGGTTCCCCGACAACACTGAACAAACCAGCAGTTTTGCCTGTTTAACTGCATCCCCAATGGGCTGTGGCAATGGTCCGGCATTGCCGATACAGGTGGTACAGCCATACCCCACCAGATAAAAACCCAGAGCCTGTAAATCATCCAGCAACCCGGCCCGTTCAAGATAATCAGTGACCACCTGCGATCCCGGTGCCAGGCTGGTTTTCACCCAGGGTTTACTGTTAAGGCCTAATTCCCTGGCATTGCGGGCCAGTAACCCTGCAGCAATTAGTACAGCCGGGTTGGAGGTATTAGTACAGCTTGTAATAGCCGCTATCACCACATCGCCATGCTTAAGATCAAACTGCTGATCCTTGTAGCTAACCCTGGCCTGGCCTTGTTCAGCCAGCGACGACTGCCCCGAAGCGGCACCACCGCCCTCGGCGTCAAAGGTAGCAATACGCTGGGCCAGTTCCTCACTATGCTCGGCCATCATCGCAGTAAAAGCCGACTTAGCATCACCCAGGGCTAATCTGTCCTGAGGACGTTTGGGACCAGCAATAGAAGGCTCAAGACTGGATAAATCCAGTTCCAATAAGTCGGAGTACTCGGCTTCAGCGGCGTTAGCGTCATGCCATAACCCCATCGCCTGCATATAGGCTTTAATCAGCCCAATCTGATGCTCGCTGCGCCCGGTCAGGCGTGAATATGACAAGGTCTCCTCGTCCACCGGAAACAATCCGCAGGTTGCGCCGTATTCTGGGGCCATATTGGCGATAGTCGCTCTGTCTGCCAGACTCAACTGGCTCAATCCCGGCCCAAAAAATTCAACAAACTTGCCCACCACGCCCAGCTTGCGCAATTGTTCTGTCACGGTCAGTACCAAATCTGTGGCGGTAATACCCTGGGGCATTTCACCGCTAAGTTTTACTCCGACCACCTGAGGGATCAGCATACTGACCGGCTGGCCTAACATAGCGGCTTCGGCTTCAATGCCCCCGACTCCCCAGCCAAGCACACCAAGACCATTGATCATGGTTGTATGGGAGTCTGTACCCACCAAAGTGTCGGGATACAGGGTATCATCCTGCTCAAACACCACTCTGGCCAGATATTCCAGATTAACCTGATGAACAATACCGGTGCCAGGCGGCACCACGCGGAAATTATTAAACGCCTGCTGACCCCAGCGCAGAAACTGATAACGCTCCTTGTTGCGTTGCATCTCGATTTCAGTATTACGTACAAAGGCATCCTGGTTGCCATACTCGTCCACCATCACGGAGTGGTCGATCACCAATTCTACCGGTGAAAGTGGATTGATACGCGACGCATCTTGCCCCAGCTCCTGCATGGCATCACGCATGGCGGCAAGATCGACAATAGCTGGTACGCCTGTGAAATCCTGTAACAACACTCTGGCCGGTACAAACGCGATTTCTTTGTCTGGCTCCTGCTTTGGCTGCCAGTTTACCAGCGCCAGAATATCCTCATCGCTGACAAAATCCTGGTCAGCATGGCGTAACAGGTTTTCCAGCAGGATTTTCAGACTGAAAGGCAATCGGGATATTGAATGCTGCTCAGCCAGCCTGGTGAAGGGATAGTAACGATACTCTTGGCCCTCAAATTCCAACCTGACGGCCTGGGCGTAGCGTGATGGCATACAGCCTCCTTTTCCATGTTTAGCACGACACTTTCTAAGCTCTGGTGCTTAAAAGAACTTTTTCAAGGTCACAATACCTAAAAAGCAAGCTTAGAAGATGCCAAACAGATTGACAGGAAAAAGGTTACTCGATGTCTACTCCAATAAGGCGTAACTGCTGACGAATGACATTGTCAGGCACAGGAATAAAGCCGTCCCTTCGCACCAAATCCTGGCCGACAGGAGACAAAATAAAGCGGATAAATTCTCTTTCCAGCAAAGGCAAAGGCTGTTCTGGCGCTTTGTTTACCACCAGATACAAAAAGCGCGACAAGGGGTACTGTCCCGAGGCGATGTTTTCCATACTGGGCGAGATATACTGGTTTCCTTGCCTGGCAATCGACAAAGCTCTCACCCCGGCAGTCTTGTAACCAAAACCCGCATACCCCAATGCACCATCTGAGTACGCCACAGATTGCACCACAGACGCGGAGCCGGGCTGTTCATTCACAGTGGCCAGAAAATCGCCCTGACACAAGGCTTCAGCCTTAAACAAGCCGTAGGTACCAGACACCGAATTTCGTCCAAACAAACGAATTCGTTTGTTCTTCCAGCTACCCTGTAAACCCAGCTGATGCCAGTATGCTATAGATTCCGGGCCACCACAGTAGCGAGTCACTGAGAAGATAGCATCCACCTCCTGCAGATTCAGCCCCGCCACCGGGTTGTGCAGGTCGACAAACAAGGCGATAGCATCTATGGCGACTTTCAGCACCGTTGGCTGATAACCATGCACTTTGCTGAAATAGGCAATTTCACTTTCTTTCAAGTCCCGGCTCATGGGGCCAACGTTGGCAGTGCCTTCGGTCAGTGCCGCCGGGGCGGTAGAGGAGCCCGAGGCCTGAATCTGAAACGCCACATGGGGATAGTAGCGTTTAAATTCCTCTGCCCAGAAGGTCATCAGATTACCCAGAGTGTCAGAGCCCACCGAGGTGATGGTACCCGACACACCAGGCTGTTTTTGATACTCGTCGGCCGAAACGGGCAACACGCATAAAGCCAGCGACAGCAGCGCGGCACTAATTCTGATTACTGGCATGACTGTGCACCACGGTAAGCTCGGTTGAAAAACGAAAAGAAAAACGACTGCCTTTGCCGACTTCGCTGTCAATTTCCAGTTTAGAGTTATGGTGAGTCAGCACATGTTTAACAATCGCCAGCCCCAATCCCGACCCACCTGTTTTGCGTGAGCGGGCCTTATCCACCCGGTAAAAACGTTCTGTCAGTCTCGTCAGGTGCTTTTCGGCGATACCGTCACCATTATCCTGCACATAAAACTCCGCGGTTTTGTTGTGCAGACGCCAGCCAACCCGAATGCTGCCCTTGCCTGGTGTGTAATGAATGGCATTGAAGATTAGGTTGGAAAACGCACTGCGCAGCTCAGTTTCAATGCCGAATACACGCAGTTGTGGATCAACCTCAAACTGAATGTCATGGCCTTTGTCCTGATTCAGTGCACCAGCCTCACTCTGAATCGCCGCCAGCACTTGCGGGACATCAACAATTTTTTCATACACCCGTTCAGCGCTGGCTTCTATCCGCGACAGGATCAGTAATTGTTCTATCAGGCTCTGCATGCGACGGGTTTGTGAGGTCATCTCAGCAAACGCCTTTTGCATAAAAGCAGGGGGATAGGCCTGAGGATCGGCATTAAACATTTCCAGATAGCCATTCAGCACGGTTAATGGTGTGCGCAACTCATGGGACACATTGGCAACGAAATCCTTGCGCATTTCCTCAAGCTGAGTCACTCGGGTCACGTCCCTTGCCACCAGTAACAGGTGCTTTTCCCCATAAGGCATAATGCGGTATTCAAGGATCTTGTCGATATTGGTAGGAGAAGTGACTTCGATGGGGTAATCAAAATTACCCTCGTGAAAAAACTCGATAAACTGTGGGTGGCGAATCAGATTGTCCACCCGCCTGCCAGCATCCTCCGGCCAACGCAGTCCCAGTTCGATTCTGGCCAGCCGGTTACACCAGGAAATACAGGCATTGGCATCCACCACCACGGCGGCATCAGGCAAGGCTTCCGCCCCTTCACGGAAACGTTTAACCAGAGCCCCCAATTCCTTGCGTTTATTACGATTTCGTCGCTGAAGGTAATAAATCCCCTCATAAACATGTTCCCAAACCCCAGTGGTTTTAGGCGGCGTCATCTTTTTGCTGTGCCATAGCCAGCGATTTAGCCGATAAAGATTCCAGTAGTGCTGAGCAAGCAGTAACAATGCGGCCAGGGCAAACGCCACGGCCAGACTGTCAAAGTAAAGACCAATCAATAGCGCCAGCAAAAAGTAGCCGACTAATCGACCGATAATTTTCCACCAGGAGAAGGGGTAATACATGTCCTTGTCTAACCCGTTCAGACCTTAGCCGAGAAGCGATACCCTGCCCCCCTGACGGTCTGAATCATCGCATCATGGTTGTGCCTGGAAATGGCTTTACGCAAGCGACGGATATGTACGTCCACGGTACGGTCTTCTACATACACATTGGTACCCCAGACATTGTCGAGTAACTGCTCACGACTATAGACCCGCTCGCTATGGGTCATAAAAAAGTGCAACAGTTTAAACTCGGTCGGGCCCATATCCAGTGGATCTTCCTTGGCCGTTACTCGGTGAGAAATGGGGTCCAACACCAGACCATTGAACTCGATTGGTTCATCGCCAGAAGTGGGGGTTACCCGGCGAATCACCGCTTTCATCCTGGCCACCAGCTCTTTGGGTGAAAAAGGCTTAGTCACATAATCGTCCGCACCGGCGTCCAGGCCGCGCACCTTATCATCTTCTTCCCCCCTGGCGGTCAACATAATAATGGGGATGTCACGGGTATGTTCGTGTTGCTTCAGCTTCTTAGCCAACTGCACACCACTGCCACCCGGCAGCATCCAATCCAGCAGGATCAGGTCAGGATAGGGTTCCTTAACCATTTCCAACGCCACATCATAATCTTCCGCTTCCATGGTTTCGAAACCGGATTGCTCCAGTACGAATTTTACCATTTCACGAATGGGCGATTCGTCTTCCACCAGCAACACTCTTTTTGACATGGTTTTAACCTTCTTCATGAAAACGCCCGCAATTATTGGTTGAATCTGTGACAGTTTTATTAAAGCTTGTTGACAAGCCAATGCAAAATTCGCCTGAGCTTGTCAGGGAATGGGGGTATGATAATTTTTGCGCTTGGCAATTGCCAGTCCAGCAGCAAAAGCCATACGGATGGCTGCAGACAGGCCAGGCTTCAGATTAAAACTAAATTATCTGAAGCCTGGTGTTGAGTAATGTTAAAAAGCCACATTCAGCGCCACATGCCATTTCGCCAGTGCAGGGTATCTTACATGCTTGCAGCTAAGCGATTCTAAACGCTTGTCTAATATTGCCTTTACGCATATTCTTGGTCTAACAGGAGTGGGCTGATGAGCGGGTCAAATTCAATGTCGAAAGTAAAAACAGGGCTGTCAAAGAAGCTGTTGACCCGTGTACTTTCGGTTTATTTTATCCTCACCCTGATCGTCACCCTTGGTCAGATCTTCACTGAATACCTTAACGCCAAAAACCATATTGAAGGCGAACTGCAAACCCTTAAGAATACCTTCAGCACCAGTCTGACCCGTGCCATTTGGGAACTTAATACTCCTCAGGCCGTGTCCATCGCAGAGGGACTGATGGAACTTCCCATCGTCGATGGTGTGCAGATACGCGATGAAAATGCCAATTACATTGCGGATTTGGGCCGCACTAACAAACAGCCGATGGAACCCGTCACAACAGGGGTTATGCGCGACCATGCCGGTGGCACCTTCGGCTACAGTTTTCCGCTGATTTTCGAATTTTCCGGGCGTACTTCACAGGTGGGTGACGTTACCCTGTACTCCAGTTTTGAAATTATTTTCGGGCGCATCGAAGTTGGTATTTTCTTTTTAATCGGCAACGCCTTTATTAAAACCGCCTTTCTTATCTTCCTGTTTCTGAATGCCTTCCGGCGTATGCTCACCGACCCTTTGGCCGAACTCACGGAGCAAATCAGCAAATTTGATATCAATCGTCTGGAGCAGTCCAAGCTGCACGTACGATTAACCGAAGAAAATGAACTAAAGGTGTTACAGGACTCCTACAATCAATTGGTTGATGATTTGATTCGCTTCCAGAATAAGCTGAATCAGGCGCAGGACGAACTGCGTACTGCCAATCTGAAACTGGATGAACACAACCTGTCTCTGGAGCAGGAAGTGGCGCGCAAGACCGCCTCGTTAAGTAAAATAATGCTGGATCTGGAGCAGCAGAAAGACGAGTTGATGGTGCATCAGAAAGAATTGAAGCAGGAAAATGAAAATCGCCGCAAAGTCGAAGAAGAATTACTGAAAAAGAATGCCGAACTGGCCGAATCAATGAAAACCCTGCAAATGGCAAAAGATCAGTTGGTTGAGTCAGAACGTATGGCATCGCTAGGTGGTCTGGTTGCTGGCATAGCCCACGATGTAAACACGCCATTGGGAGTGGGCGTCACTGCTGCCAGTTTCCTGCAGGAACGCCTGAAGGGTCTGCAGCATGCCTTTGATGAAAAGAGCCTGACCGCCAAAACCATGGCAACCTTCCTGAATGAGGGCCAGCAAACGGCCACCTTGCTGCTGACCAATTTGAACCGTGCCTCGGAACTCATTGCCAGCTTTAAACAAGTAGCAGTTGACCAAACCAGTGAGGCCGAGCGTGACTTTGACCTGGGTGAATACTTGCAGGAAATCATTCAGTCACTGGCACCCAATTTTAAAAAGACCCAGCATAAAATCGAAGTGGATTGCCCGGCGCATCTGCAGGTACGCTGCGCCCCAGGTATTATCGCGCAGATATTTACCAATATGATTATGAACTCCCTGATCCATGGCTTTGAGAACAAGAAAGCCGGTACCATTCAAATTAAGGTCAGCCGTCAGGATGACAATATTCATATCCAATACAAAGATGACGGCAAGGGCTTGTCGCAACAGCTTCTTAATAAACTGTTCGAAGCATTCTTCACTACCCGACGTGGGCGAGGCGGTAGCGGTTTAGGCACCCATATTATGTACAACCTGGTCACCCAGGCCTTACATGGTCAGATTGACGCCCAATCTGAGGAAGGCAAAGGTTTATGTTACAACATTCACTTCCCGGTAAAGCGTGATTAATCTCCTTTATCCTTAGCCTGACATCCTGACCAATCCCTGCTACTCTGCGCCCTCTTTTAAGCAGCGGAATGTCCCATGTGGTTTAAGAATCTTAAAATTTATCACCTTTCCCAGCCTCTGGATTTAGCACCTGAAGACCTGCAGGACAAGCTGAGCCAGGCGGCTTTTCGCCCCTGTGGCAACCAGGACATCGCCAGTATGGGTTGGACGTCACCTCTGAAGCAGGGAGACAGCCTGGTACATGCTGCCGACGGCCGCATCTTGTTAAGCCTGAAGAAGCAGGAGCGCTTATTACCTGGTGCCGTAGTAGCCGCAGAGCTTGAGCAACGAGTTGAAAAGATTGAGCGTGAAACCGGTGCACCAGTTGGCAAAAAGGCCAAGCAGGAGCTCAAGCAGGAAATAACCCATCAATTGCTGCCCAAGGCTTTTACCCGCGACAGTTATACCTTTGGCTTTATCTCCACAAAAGACAATCTGGTTGTTGTTGACGCATCAGCCGATGGCAAAGCGGAAACCTTCCTGGCTCATTTGCGTAAAACCATAGGCTCCTTACCCGTGGTGCCACTGTGTCGACGCAGTTTAGCCGCTGATCTGACCGCCTGGTTAAAAGGTGACAGCATTCCCCAGGGGTTCGACCTGCTGGAGGAAGCCGAGCTTAAATCACCAGATGAGGACGGCGCGATAATCCGTTGTAAAAACCAGCCACTGGATGCCGAAGAAATTCAGCTTCACCTGCAAAATGGTAAGCTGGTACAAAAAATCGCACTGGACTGGGACGAGACCCTCACTGCACTATTGCAGGAAGACCTGACGGTGAAGCGCCTGAAATTCAGTGATGTACTGCGTGAGCAAAACGACGATATTCCCAAAGACCAGCAACTGGCCAGAATGGATGCAGACTTTTGCCTGATGGCCGCCGAAGTCATCCGGCTGATTAAAGCCCTTGACCAGGCCTTTGCCTTGTCTGAACAAGACTGATAAATATCGGCCCGGCGCCTGCAGACGCCGGGCTGTATCTCACTGAAAAATGGCTTTGGCGTTGTCCCGCATAGTTTTGAATTCGTCTGCTTCCAGTACACTCAAATCCTTAAACAGGCCCTTTTGCTGACTGATATTCATCACCGCATCTTTCTGACTGCCCATATGGCCACAAAGTGCCGCCCCTAAACGGACAAAATCCAGGTAAGTAACCTGTTCTGGCAAATAGGTCATATTTCGCCAATTTTCTGCCACCGTCACCAGCTCTTCATGGAAACCCCATTCTTTGAGGATAACACCACCGATACGACCGGATAATTTCTGCACTGCGACAGCCAGAAAAGTTGGATTGGCAAACACATCGTCGTGACGCTCAGCCTCGGTAAAAATTGGTAGCACGCCAATATTGTGTACCAAAGCAGCCAGGGTCATGATGTCCAGATTTAAGCGCTTTTGTTTGGTTTGCTCGGTATGCACTTGCAAGGCAGCCATAGCATTGGCCACCACATCAATGGTCTGCTCCCAAACCTGATTTATATGCTCATGCACAATTTGATTCTTGGAAACAAACAGCTGTTCCATGGCCAGGGCGGTGGCAATGTTTTTAACCTGTCTCAAGCCAATACGAGTCACCGCCTGATGAATGGTTTCCACCTTAACGGTACGTCCCATATACGCACTATTGGAAATTTTGATAATCCTGGCACTAAGAGCCGGATCCTGGCCAATCACATCAGCCATTTTATTTAAATTCACTTCGGGATCATCGGCTGTGCGACGGACCTTCAGGGCAATAGCTGGTAAGGTGGGAAGCACTAGTGTGTCGTTATTAATTTTCTCTACCAGTATTGTCAGTAAGGCGTTTTCTGTGGACATATTCCAACCTTTATTAGCGGCGTTATGATTATTTCCCTTGAAGGGGCCCGGCAAAAACCCATTAGCCCCGCAAACGCCCTAAGTATCATCTAATTTATGGAAAAGTAAAAGGAATGTAACGGCTAAACCGTTATGGTGCATGCGTTGGGCTCCGCATTAAAAGTACAGTAAGATAGAGCAGTGGCAATCAATTCCACCGTTTCATCACCCAATAAAAAAAGCGACAGGACTACTATGAAATTTGCAAAGATCACCCTTTGTATGGCGATGGCCTCCGGGCTACTGATAGGTTGTTCCCAACCTGCTAAGCAAACAGAACAAACAACGACCCAACCACAAGCAACTGCATCGGCACCAGAGTTATTACAAGGACTGGGATCCAGACTGGATATCTATTATCCGGTAGACCTGTCCAGCGACTTGTCACATCTTTCTCAGCGACAGAAGCAGATGCTGTCACTGCTTATAGATGCGGCAAAAGTCATGGACGATCTATTCTGGAAGCAAGCCTTTGGACAGGATAAAGCACAGTTTTTGCAATCCATCCAGGATGATAAAGTTCGTCAGTTCGCCGATATAAACTACGGCCCCTGGGATCGCCTTAATGGTGACAAGCCCTTTCTAAGTGGCTTCGCAGAAAAACCACTAGGGGCTGAATTTTACCCCGAGGATATGAACAAAGCAGAATTTGAAGCCAGCGATTTTGCTGACAAACAAGGCCTTTATTCCATGGTGGTGCGGGATGATAAAGGTTCACTCAAGGCGATTCCCTACTCCCAGTATTTCAAGGCGGAACTGACACAGGCAGCAGATCTGCTGCGCCAGGCCGCTGAGCTGGCTGACAATGCCGCCTTTGGTCAATACCTGAGTATGCGTGCTGATGCCCTGCTGAGCGATGATTATCAGCCATCTGATATGGCCTGGATGGACATGAAAACCAATCCCATCGAATTAGTACTGGGCCCAATCGAGACTTATGAAGATCAACTCTACGGCTATCGGGCCGCCTTTGAAGCCTATGTTTTAATTAAAGATCTGGCCTGGAGTGACAAGCTGGCCAAATACGCCGCCTTCCTGCCCGAGCTGCAAAAAGGTTTACCGGTAGACGCGGCTTACAAGCAGGAAATGCCAGGCTCAGACGCCGACCTGAATGCGTATGACGTAATTTATTACGCGGGTCATTCCAATGCCGGCAGTAAAACCATTGCCATCAATCTGCCCAATGACGAACAGGTGCAATTGGAAAAAGGCACCCGTCGCCTGCAGTTGAAAAACGCCATGCGGGCCAAGTTTGACCATATTCTTGTGCCGATTGCCGAGCAGTTAATCGTGCCTGAGCAGCGCCAGCATATTACCTTTGACGCTTTCTTTGCCAACACCATGTTCCATGAAGTGGCACATGGACTGGGAATTAAAAATACCCTGGATGGCAGCGCAACGGTGCGCCAGGCGTTAAAAGAACATGCATCAGCGCTGGAAGAAGGTAAGGCCGATATTCTTGGCCTGTACATGGTGCAGCAGTTGCTGGAAAAAGGCGAAATCACCGAGGGCACACTGGAAGACTACTACGTAACCTTTATGGCGGGTATCTTCCGCAGCGTACGTTTTGGTGCATCCAGCGCCCATGGTAAAGCCAATATGATCCGCTTTAATTTCTTTGCCGAGCACGGCGCATTCAGTCGTGACGAGCAGGGTTTATATAAGGTGGATATGGCAAAAATGGGGCAAGCCATTGATGCACTATCTAACCTGATACTGACGTTGCAGGGAGATGGTGACTATCAAGGCGTGGACAGCCTGGTCGCCGACAAAGGGGTTATTAAGACACAACTGGCTGAAGATTTAGCTAAGTTGACCCGTGCCAACATCCCCGTAGATATTACCTTTAAACAAGGTAAAGCGGTGCTGGGCCTGTAAATACTTGCCGGGAGAGTGCAGAAGCACTCTCCTTGTTACTCTGAGGTATCAGGTACCAGGTACTCCACTATCACCACATCCAGCCACTCCCCATTTAGCTGCCCATGGCGCTCATAAACCCCCACTTCCCGAAAACCGAGTTTGCGGCATAAGGCGCGGCTGGCCTGATTAAAGGTGAAAATGCGCGATAGCACTTTGTAAAAGCCCCAGGCGTTAGCGGCTACCAATAGCTCGGCTAACAGCTTAGTGCCTATGCCCAGCCCTTTGGCTTCATCGGCCAGATAGATAGAAAACTCGGCAATGCCCTTATAGCAGTCCCGCGGCCGGTATTCAGACAAGCGGGCAACCCCCAGTACCTGGCCATACTGCTCGGCTACCAACACAGGGTATAGAGTGTCGGTTTTTAGCCAGTTGGCGATATCGCGGTTGGTTCTGGGCTGGGTTTCAAAGGTGCCCAGGCCTGAAGCAATGCCCTGATTGTAGATAGCGCAGATGGACGGAATATCATCCCGTCCGGCATAACGAATCTGTACTTCCTGTGACATAAGCTTATCCAAACCAATGGCGGGTGCGGTTGGCAAACCAGACCAGCGATAACATCACCGGCACTTCGACCAGCACCCCCACCACAGTGGCCAGTGCCGCGCCGGAATGCAGACCAAATAAGGAAATTGCCACGGCTACCGCCAATTCAAAAAAGTTGGAGGTGCCAATCATACAGGCCGGGGCGGCAACATTGTGCGGCAGCTTCATCTGTTTGGCCGCGAAGTAGGCAATGGCAAAGATGCCGTAGGTCTGGATCAGCAGCGGTATGGCAATCATGCCAATCACCAATGGCTTGTCCAAAATGGTTTCGGCCTGAAAACCAAATAGCAGCACCACGGTCGCCAGCAGCCCGATAATCGACCAGGGTTTAAGGTTGGCGACAAAAGCATTTAAGCGGCTGTGATCATTGGCCTTATCCAGTTTTTTGCGGGTAATGGCACCGGCAATCAGCGGTAGCACCACATACAGCACAACCGACAACAGTAGGGTTTGCCAGGGCACCTGGATATCGCTGATACCCAGCAAAAAAGCGGTGATAGGAGCAAAGGCGAAAATCATAATAATGTCGTTGATAGACACTTGTACCAGGGTGTAGTTGGGGTCGCCCTTGGTTAGCTGGCTCCATACAAACACCATGGCAGTACAAGGGGCCACGCCCAGCAGAATCATCCCGGCGATATACTCACCGGCGCTTTGCGGGTCGACCCAGTCGGCAAACAGGCCTTTAAAGAACAGCCAGCCCAGTAGTGCCATGGTAAAAGGCTTAATCAGCCAGTTTACCACTAAGGTTAGCGCCAGCCCCTTGGGCTTTTTACCTACATCTTTGATGGCGGCAAAATCAATCTGGATCATCATCGGGTAAATCATCAGCCAGATCAGCACCGCCACCACCAGATTAACATGGGCATATTCCAGTGCCGCCACCTGGGCAAACAGCCCTGGCGCCGCATTACCCAACAACACTCCGGCGGCAATACACAGCGCCACCCACAACGACAGATAACGTTCAAATAATCCCATCTCGGTCTACCTTATTGAGTTTATATATCACCACAGAGGCACAGAGAACACAGAGGGGGAAGGGATAACGCCCTTCTCCAGACAGGTCTGAAATACAATCTGCGTCTCAGCGAGAAAGCCTTCTAAATCTGCCGTTGATTGACGCGCTGCATCAGTTGTTCGGCGCTTTCCACCCGCTCGGAATAACGGTCCACCAGATAGGCACTGTTATCCCGGGTTAGCAGGGTGAATTTCATCAGCTCTTCCATCACATCCACAATACGGTTGTAGTAGCTGGAAGGCTTCATGCGATTGTTGTCGTCAAACTCTAAGAAGGCCTTAGCCACCGATGACTGGTTGGGGATAGTCAGCATCCGCATCCAGCGCCCTAATACCCGCAGTTGATTGACCACGTTAAAGGACTGCGAGCCACCTTCCACCTGCATTACTGCCAATGTTTTGCCCTGCGTGGGCCTTACCGCCCCCATGGATAACGGGATCCAGTCAATTTGCGCTTTCATAATACCGGTCATGGCACCATGGCGCTCTGGTGAACACCAAACCTGCCCTTCTGACCAGATCACCAATTCACGCAGCTCCTGTACTTTAGGATGGCTATCCTCAGCATCATCCGGCAGGGGCAAACCGCTTGGGTCAAATATCCGCACTTCGCCGCCCATTCGGGTCAGCAGGCGCGCACACTCTTCAATCACCAGGCGGCTGAATGAGCGTTCTCGTAGCGAACCGTAAAGCAGCAAGAAACGCGGCTTATGGCTGGACAAGGGTGCTTGTAATTGCTGTGCGTCCGGCACCTGAAACTGGGTTTCATCTAAATTTGGCAGTGATATATCCTGTAGGCTCATTAACGGGCTCCCAGTGGTTGCAGGGCTTTGGCCCAGGTTGATTGATCCTGGCCAGCCAGTTCTTTTAGCGCCAACACCCGCGCTTTAATCAGGTCGATGCAGTGCCTGAAGGCATTGGCAACTTGTTCATCACTGCCGCTGAGTTTGGAAGGGTCTTCCAGCCCCCAATGCAGTTTCAAGCTTTTACCAAACCACACAGGGCAGCTTTCACCGGCCGCCGAGTCGCACACCGTAATCACCAAATCCGGGGCAAAATCCTCAAATCCATCCCAGGACTGGCTTTGCAGTCCATCTGTGGCAATACCGGCTTCGGACAGGTATTTAAGTGACAGGGGGTGTACCTGACCGGCTGGCTGGCTGCCGGCACTTCTGGCTTCAATCAGGCCATCCGCCAGATGATTGGTTATGGCTTCAGATAAAATGCTGCGACAGCGGTTATGGGTGCAGATATACAGAATTTTCATATTAGGACTCACAGGATGAACAGGCCGTCAGTTGTTGCTGGCAGTCGGCTAAAAATTCGCTGTTATGGCGGGCGGCGGTGGCAATAACCTCTTGCGCCCAGGCTGGCAATTCGGGATGCAAACGGTAATACACCCATTTGCCGCGGCGCTCATCGCTAAGCAGATTGCATTTGCGCAGATCCGCCAGATGCCGCGATACCTTAGGCTGACTAAGCTGCAATGCCGATTGCAGATCGCAAACGCACAGCTCCTTATGAAGGCTGATTAGCAGCAGGGATTTAAGCCGGGTATCCTCGGCCAGGCATTTGAAAAAAACCAGGGGTGATAGCATAAGCCCTCCTTTCACATGCGAAATATCATATATATGAAATTTCAGATGTCAATGGAGTTCTTGCCAACTAAGTTAGTCTTCAGCCGGTAATCAAGGCGGTGGGTGGCAGATTCAGTCACCCCCGCAATGTACAGCGCTTGCGCTAGACAATGGCGACATCATCCTTAAACAGCAGGATAGCCAGATAGATCAGTGCCAGCGGCGGCAAAAATGCCACCAGCAAACCAATCAACGCCGCCAGTCTTGGGTTTTCCGTTTTTGTTTTGCCTAACTTATAACTGCACATTGTCACAACAACAATAAAGCCAGCAAACAGCAGAGCCAGTAGCAATGCAAACACAGCGTTCTCCTTTTGAGGGTTGCAAACTGAAAACAAAGCCGTTCATTAAACAGCCAAGCTCTATACAAGTTAGCGTGCTGACTGGTTATAATCAACAATTATTTATCGATTAACGATAAATAATTATCTTATATTGATAAACTCATGACTTTGGGGCAAGCTAAGCGACATTATCATTCAAAGACAGGACAAGGCCTGATGGCCAGGCAATTAAGGATTAATCTGGATTTGTTGTTGGTGCAACGCAAGATGAGCTTGTCGGAATTGGCACAACGGGTGGATATTACCCTGGCCAATCTATCCAAGCTTAAATGCGGCCGTGCCAAGGCGATACGTTTCACAACTTTGCTGGCTATATGCGAGGCGCTGGATTGCAAGCCGGGTGATTTATTGGATCTTGAATGACCAGCTCAGGATATAGGCGATTCACCGCACTTTAATGCGATAGTGGCCCAGGCCATTGCCGGAAATATCATTCCTGCAGTTCAATACAAGGGATCTCAGCCTCGCCCAGTTTGGCGGCCATATATAGGGTAGCGTCACTAATGCTCAATGAGCAGACCATTGAGCGCTCCACCAAACTGGCCAGATGTTGGATGGCTGGCCAGGGGAATCTCGCTACTTTTACCGGCAGACGTCTGAATTGGGACCGCTCCTGCTGCCACCACACCTCAGACTTTTGGTTAAAGCTGTAAATCTTCACTTCACGGGCCTGACGCGAGGCCTTTTTGATACGGTCAAAGGCCGGCTCGCCTACATCTATCCAACTCAGCAATTGATCATCCAGACCACGCTGCCATATATCCGGCTCATTGGGTGTACTCAGACCTGTGGTAAATACCAGCCCTTCACGAGCATTTAAGCAATAAGCCAATACCCGCGCCATCATCCTTTCCAGCGACTCCGATGGATGCTGAGCCACGGTCAGATGCAAAGTGTCGTAATAATCCCGATCCAGGTCGGACAAGGAAATAATAAATTTATAGATGGTAGGTTTAAGGGCCAAAATCGTGCCTGCAAACAAAGAATTGCCGAACCTGGTGTTCGGTAGCGCAAGACTAGCAGTTGCACTCTGGCAACACTAGTGAAGTTCGTTAACCAAAGATTTGCCCGGTGGCGCCTCGACACCAACCTGAATAGTTGGCCGAAACCGCTTCACCCCAAGTAATGCCAACAGAATGCCCATCAGCGGCGTCAACCAATTGAAAAAGGCATACAGGGCATAATCCAGCGGATTCACCAGTAGCACCGACTGCATATAAGCGCCACAGGTGTTCCAGGGGATCAACGCGGAGGTACAAGTGCCGCCGTCTTCCACCGCTCGTGATAAGTTTTCCGGGGCCAGATTACGCTTGTCATATTCGGGTTTGAACATCCGTCCTGGCATCACAATGGCAATATACTGGTCGGCTGCCACCAGATTCGTGCCAAAGGCCGTACCGATAGTGGTGATAATTAACCCGGCCACGGAATTGGCCATTTTTAGCAGGGCCTGCACCACCCGTTGCAGCAGGCCTGTGGCCTCCATTACCGAACCAAAAGTCATGGCCGAAATAATCAGCCAGATGGTATTCAGCATCGAGCCCATACCGCCACCACTGAGTAAATCCTTCAGTAGCGGGTCAGGCGTATCCAGACTGACTCCGGCATACATGGCTTGCCAGACTACGGTAACAGTGCCGCCAATCTCCCCCAAAGTCGGATCGGCCTGGGCCTGAATGAAATCCTGTTGAAACAGTACCGCCATCAGGGCACCAAACAGCGCGCCGATACCTATGGCAGGAAACGCCGGTACCTTGCGAAAGGCCAGAAATAAGGTCATGCCCAAAGGCAACAACAGATACCAGGCAATATGAAACTGCCCGGAAAGGCTTAACAGCAGATTGTCCAGCTCAACCGGTTTGGCGCTGTGCTGTGACTGAAAACCCAGAATAAGAAACAACACCAACGTCAGCGCAAAGCTGGGGAGCGTACTGTAGAGCATAAAACGAATATGGGTGAACAAATCCGTACCGGCCACGGCCGGGGCAAGATTAGTCGTGTCTGACAATGGGGAGAGTTTATCGCCAAAATAGGCACCGCTGACAATAGCGCCGGCACAGATCACCTCAGACAGTCCCAGACCACTGGCTACGCCCATCAACGCCACGCCTATGGTGGCCGCCACGGTCCAACTGCTGCCGATACTTAACGCGACGATTGCGCAGATAATACAGCAGCTCAGGTAGAAATAATCTGGGTTCAACAGCGTCAAGCCGTAGTAGATCATAGTGGGCACGGTACCAGACAGCAGCCAAGTGCCAATTAATGAACCAACTGCCAGCAGGATCAGGATAGCGCCCAGGGTCAGGCTGATACCTTTGACAATCGCCTGCTCTATCTGCTCACGACCATAGCCATTGAAACGCCCAATCAGGGTAGCGATGCCCGCACAAAGCAGCAAGGCAATCTGATTTGGACCAGAAGATGAATTGTCACCAAAGTAATAGACCGCCAGAAACAATAGCAACAGCAGACAGAAAATAGGGAACAAAGCCTGTAATAAACCGGGCTGACGAGGTTGTGACATAAACAACATCTCCTCCTGAGTCGGCCTTCATTTATATTACAAGCCATTAACAATGGCAACATTTATAGTATAAATAGCATCAATATAACTAAAGATTTCTACCTGCAATCTATGCATATTCATACCCTGATAACAGTTTGCATATCCAAATCCGCCTTTCTTAACTGGACAGACCAGAAGACATTCACTTAAGGTCTGACCAGTTGAAGTTACCCAGCCCCGAATAGATAAAAGGAGAAAATATGCAGTTATGGCAAAAATTCACTGTGCTAATGCTTTGCGCTTTTTGTTGCCAGCAGATGGCACATGCCGCCAGTACCAGTCATCAGATTAGTCAGCAAAAGCGTGAGCTGGCATACCGGCTCGCCACCCAGTATACAGATTGGCAAACAGCACTTGAGCAAGGCATGCAGAATAGCCAACTCAGTGTTTCACTGGCCATGCTGGCGAAGCGTTATCCGGATAAAGCGCTATCTGCACAGCTTTATCGATCTGAGCGGGCAATCAAACAAGCCAAGGGTTTGAAAAGTGCAACCAACAACCTGCTGGAGATACGACTGGCCAATAGACAGTCCCTACCAAACTGGCAAGCGGGGCAGTCCCCCTTATTCGCCTTTGCCCCGGCTGGTAACGAAGCCAGTTGGGACTATATCGAAGCCTTTGATACGCAGGGTAAATTGCACTTGCTGGATGTGTATCAGGTGCCTGAGCGCCCGGTTTTGGTGATAGACACTAACGGTCGCACTGAGATGCAGGCTGCTATACACAGCATGCGTGCGACCTGGCAGACAAGCAAGCAAACCATGTCAGCCAAAGAAAAATCAGTGCAGTCAGTGGCAAAGGCAAACCTTGCACTGCAGGTAACCCTGATAGATAAAATCAGCCTGCAGGATGACAAAGAGCCCTGGATCTCTGGTGATGCGGAAATTTACGCCATCGTCAGTGGGGTGAATGCCAGCCGTGATGAACCCGAACTGGATATTGTTGACCTGCCCTACCTAAACCAGCAGCAACAGGTTTATCAGCCACATCAAATCCTGATCTATTGGCAGCGTTATCGCTGGGGAGCGGCCGATGTATTGTTTATGGAGCAGGATGACAATACCAATTACAAGCAACTGGCCCGGCAATTGTTTGAACTGGCCGGTGAAGTGATGGCAGCCATCCCCTCGGCAGAGCTGCAACCTTACCGGGCCATTCCGGCGCTAAGCAACAAGTTATTAAGTGCCATGCCGGATCGCTGGTTTATCAATGACGATGATCAGGTGGATCAGCTGTATACCGTGCAACAAGGTCAGCACTATACGGATCGCATCGGTGCGGCCGGCAATCTGACCATCAGCCTGAGCCCGTTAACTATTCAGCCGACCACCCCAGCCGGACAACAATAGCTCAGGACAGAAACTGAGGCCGGGCGAAGGCCCGGCGTTTGATTCTCAGAACTTGGCTCTTAATCCAAGGGCATAACGGGGGCCGGTTTCAATGACCTGCAAGGTCTGATTGGCATACTCAGCACTTTTCACCGTCAGTTCATTGGTCAGGTTGATGCCTTCAAAGAACACCGTCCAGGTTTCGTCAATGTCATAGCTGCCGCTGACATCCAACTGCTTATAATCGTCCACATAATGGCCATCACGCTGACGGCTGCCGCTGGTAACCGGTTTAGTCTGCAGGAAGCGCGCCCGGTTGTTATAGGCTAAACGTAACTGAAAGCCGTCTTTCTCATAGAACAGGATCAGGTTTTGCGAATCGCCCAGGCCGATCAGCGGCAGATTGTCTTCGCTGGACTGACTGTCTACTTTGGTCAGGTTAAATATCACACCAAGGCCGTCAAAGGGCTCTGGCAAGCTGCTGAACATGTGCTGCACGGCAAACTCGTAGCCATCCACCTCGGTGTTATTTTCATTCACCGGCCGGGAAATCTCGTAGTTGTAGCTGCCACTGGGTAATACCAGGGTTTCCGGTACCACACTGGTGCCCAGGTAGCCGTCAATGTCTTTGTTAAAGTAAGCCAGCGCCACATAACTGCCTTCGTCGTAATACCACTCCAGCGACAAGTCGAGGTTTTTCGAGGTATATGGTGCCAATAATGGGTTGCTGCCAGAACCACTCAGGCCGTCAATCTGACCATCGCCATAGCTGGTGAGCGGGCTCATCTCATTCAGCTCTGGCCGGGTAATCGACTTTGACCAGGCCAGGCGCCCAATCAAGTCATCGGTGAAGTTCATGTTGGCGTTCAGGCTGGGCAACCAGTCCTGATAGCTGTTGCTGATCTCCACCGGCACATAGTCGTCGGAATACACCGCAAAGACTTTGTTGGGTTCATTCTGTGACGGCTGCAGATCCAACAGGGCGATCTGCTTGCCACTGGAGGTACTGGTGGTATCCACATAGCGCAGCCCCGCTACCATGTTCCAGAACATCCCGTTTAGCTCGCCTTCAAAGTTAAAATCGGTATAAAAAGCCGTGACTTCTTCGTTCACTTCATAGGCGGACTGGTCCAGTACCCGACCAAAGCCGTTACGGCTCATTACCGCTCTGGCCGCCTCTGGATCATCCAACATGGCAATGACTTCGTCCCGGCTCAGGTACGCCATAATTTCATCGGTATTAAAAGTAGGCCACTGGTTAACCGGGGTACCGGATGCGCCGGACAGGAAGCCGTCAGCATCAAACAGTCTGAACAATGTTTCCGGCAGGGGAATTCGCGTACTGTTGTCAGCAAAAATCCAGGACAGCGGCCCTTCGGTTTCGCCATACACCTTACCTAAGGTGCGATCCGTGTACTGGGCGCCAAAGTTAACTTCCACCAAAGGGCCCAGTTCCACCACCAGGCTGTTGTCGAACTTAACCGCGAAGACCTCATCATCCAGTTCAGTACCTTGTAGTGACGTCCAGCCTGCGGTCAGCGAATCACCCGCCTTCAGGGGGTCAAAGGTCATGGTGGGAACCTGCTGGCCCTGGCGCCGATCATAAGAAAACTCGCCAGGACGTCCTACCACCACATCAGACCAACCTTTACCAGGGTCTGACTCGGCTTTGGAGCCACTGACATCCAACTCACTATGCCAATACTCGTTGACCTGCCAATCAATATTCACACCATAGGCATCCAGGGTACTGGAGGCATCGGACTGACGGGCCATGGATTCCACATACACATCAACAAAGTCGGCATACACCAGGGTGTTGTTGGCATCCAGTTCCGGATTTCTGACGTTGTCCGGGGTAAACCAGGATGGGTAAATATCCTGACGTCCACTCACATCATAGTTGGAATGCATATAGTCAGCGGTGATGGTCAAATCATCATGGGGGGCAAATTGCACCACCAGAGTGCCGCTGGTACGTTCTCTGTCTTCGTTCTGAACAATTTGGTCATAATTACGCGGAAAATAGACCTGACCATAATCCTGACCATCCAGCGGATCGGTTATCTTAAAGTAGTAAGCCGTATTGGCTTCTTCATAACGGCTTTCACGCTGATAACTGGCAAAGGACAACAACACACCCAACTTGTCATCATTAAAGGTGTTGCTCACCACCCCAGACAACTGCGGTTTGGTTTTACCTGTCATATCGTCATACATGGCCTTCACACTGGCCACGGCCTGGAAGCCTTTGTTATCGAAAGGACGCATGGTGGTGATATTAATGGTGGCACCAATGGCGCCTTCCTGCACTGCGGCGGATTGCGTCTTGTGCACTTCAGCACCATTAATCAGCTCTGTCGGCAAAATATCAAAGCTAAAGGCACGTCCGCCCGGTGTGCCATCCCAGTTCATGGAAGACGGATCACCCACAGTGGCCAGCATACGCCCATTCAGCAACACCGAGTTAAACTCTGGCCCCATGCCCCGTACGGTGACCAGTTGGCCTTCCCCACCCTCGCGGTCGATAGATACGCCGGTAATACGCTGTAAGGATTCTGCGACGTTCTGGTCGGGGAATTTACCAATATCTTCGGCCGAGATGGCGTCTACCACATTGGTGCTTTCACGCTTGATATCCATTGCGCGGATCAGGCTGCTTTTAATGCCTTTAACGCTGATGACTTCCACATCCTGTCCAGCGGATTGCTCCTGCCCCGCGACCGGCATGGCCAGGCCCAAGTTACAGGCCACCAAGAGTGACAGGTACGCGAGTTTAGGTGTTCCAGCTTGCATGGTTATACCTCTTGCTTTGGTTTGAGTGCTCAAGTGTTGTGGTTCAGTTTCATATGGATGCAGGACAACAATGCATCAGCATTAACACAACCATCACATTAAAACTATTTATAGTATAAATACCTCAATTTTATTTTACAAACATTTAACAGTGTTTTTTTATTGTTCTAAATGTGTCAACTACACTGAGCTGTCGCAGCACCCCCAGATGGATGTCATAACAAGGAGACAAACATGCCGATAAAGACCGTCACGTCAAAAGCAGGTAAGATTGAAAACAAGGAGAAGATGGCTGAAGCAGCCTACCAGCGCAGCATTGAGGCACTAAAAAAGATTATCAAGACCCTTGAAGAAGGTGAGCTCGATCAAGAGACATTAAACAATCTCAACTACTACTTTATATTGGGAGATAATCCGCAAAAACAGATACCTGGCGAAATACTGGCGCATTTAAAAAACACCTTAAAAGGCTTAACCGAGATCCCATTTACCGTGGAAATTACTTTCTTTAACTTCGCAAATCCTGGCAAAGGTGACAAGTTCAGCATTGCCAATGCGCAGTTTAAATCGGCTAATCAATGCATCAGGTATATGATCCATGAAGCATCACATGCTTTTTCCGGGACTCAGGATTTCTCGGAACGCGGTTATACCGATAATCTAGGAAAGTTTCGGCAGCCAGGCCTGACTCGAGAGGAAGCCGTGAATAATGCCGATGGACTGGCGGTGTTTACCGTGCTGCACAGTCAGATTGCATTGGTCTGATAAAAAAGGGCGCTAACGCGCCCAACACAGGGAAAAAGATGGAACTGGCCCCATCACATGGGAGATTAAAATGTGGCTCTAACACCCAGCGCATAACGGGGGCCGGTTTCAATCACATTAAGGATGTGATTTTCATACAGGCCGCGCTTGCGGGTCAGCTCATTAGTGATATTGATGCCTTCAAAAAATACCGTCAGATCATCGTTAATATCATAACTGCCGCTGATATCCACCTGGGCATAATCATCCACATAAATCGGCGCGCCGCCGTAACCATTTTCCTTGGACTGCATAAACTCGTTACGGTTGTTATACGCCACACGGAACTGGAACGGACCTTGCTCATAGAACAGGATCAGGTTTTGTGAATCCCCCAGCCCCACTAAGGGCAAAGGATTGGCCGGATCATCCGAGCTGGATTCACTGTCAACGAAGGTCATATTGGCAATCACCCCCAGGCCATCGAAAGGCGCAGGCAGATTGCTGAATAAGTGTTGTACCGCCAGCTCGTAACCGTCAATCCTTGCGCTGTTAAGGTTTACCGGTCGACCAACCTTATACTGATAGGTGCCACTTGGCACTGTGACCGTTTCGTCGGTTATGCCCCAGTCCACATAATTGTCGATGTCCTTGCGGAACATCGCCACAGCAGCGTAACTTCCTTCGCTGTAGTACCACTCCAAGGTCAAATCCAGATTATCGGACTCAAAAGGCTTCAGTTTAGGGTTACCGCCACTGGCATTCAGCGCATCTACTTTTCCACCACCATAGTTGGTAACCGGTGACATCTCTCCCAGCTCAGGGCGGGTAATACTCTGCGAGTAGGAGAAACGGGCAATCAGATCATCACGAATTTCCAGGCTGGCGTTCAGGCTGGGCAGCAGATTGTTATATTCATGCTCCACCTCTATGGGCAGATAATCTTCCGAACGCTTGGGCTGCACTTCATTCTGGCCGTTATTCAGCGGCAACAGGTCCAGCAGGAAAAGCTGCTGACCACGGCTGGCATTGTCGGTTTGCACATAGCGCAGACCGGCATTCAGTGACCAGAACATCTCCCCCAACTCGCCTTCAAAGAAGAAATCGGTATAGAAAGACAGGCCGCTTTCATTGATTTCATAGGCAGAATTAGAAGGATGCGCGGTATAACCGCCAAATTCTTCAATTAATTGGCGTCCGGCCGCCGGATCATCCAACTGCGCAATCGCGGCATCAGACAACAGGTAGTTAAAGAAATCTTCAGAATTGAAGGTTAGCCATTCCTGCGGCGGATTACCGGTGGCACCACTTAAAAAGCCCCCATCAAACTTGCTGAACATACTGGACGGCAGCAAAACCGGCGTCGGGTTATCACCATATAATACCGACACTTGCCAGGCCGATTCGGCATAGCGCGAACTTAATGTGCGGTCATAATAGGTGGTACCAAATTTCACCTTCGCCAGCACGCCCATGTCCGCAGCCCATTCGCCCTGCAATTTAGCTTCAGTGATTTCATCAGCGATATCTGAACCAAAGCGGCTTCCCCAGCCAGCTTTTACGCCATCTGTGGACAGGTTCTTATCAAACTGAATGCTTGGCAGCTCAGCCCCGGCACTGTTATCAAAGGTATAGTTATTCTGATAAGACGCCACCGTGTCCGTGGTGCGGCCACCGCCATTAGACTCGGCTTCAGATCTGAAGATATCGCCAGTCAACTCCAAACTGTCGTTCACCTGCCATTTGGCATTAAAGCCAAAGGCTTTGGTTTCAGTCGGACGCTGGGAAAGACGGTTCAGATAATCGGTATTACTGCCACGGCCCATAGATAATTTGACCAGGGTGCGGTTACTGTCCAGCTCTGCATCGGTGATCTGACTGTTATCAAACCAGTGGGCCAGAATGTCCTGGCGATAATCCACATCATACTTGGAATATAGGGCATCGGCGGTCAGTACCAGGTTGTCGCTGGCGCGATACTGCAGTACCAAGGTACCGCCGGTGCGGTCACGGGTCTCGGTCTGGGAAATCTGATCGTAGTTACGTGGCATCAGCACCCCGGCTTCGGCACTGCCATCATCCAGCGTGATATCCCGGGTCAGGTAACCAAAGGTTTGTGCTGAATCATAACGACTTTTACGCTCATTATGGGAAAACGACAGCAGTACCCCCAGAGTGTCATCGGCAAAAGTATTACTAATAAGGCCGGACAACTGAGGCTTAGTGCTGCCGGTCATATCATCGTACACCCCTTTGATACTGCCGCTGGCTTTAAAGCCGTCAATATCAAAGGGGCGCAAGGTGGTCACATTGACTAATGCGCCAATGGAGCCTTCCTGATGGGATGCGTAAGAGGTTTTATGCACTTCGGCACCACTGATAAGCTCTGAGGCCAGGGTATCGAAACTAAATGCACGGCCACCACTGATAGACGCCATTGTGCGACCGTTAACCAATACAGAGTTGAACTCCGGCCCCAGACCGCGGACACTAACCAACTGCCCTTCACCGCCTTCGCGATCAATGGCCACACCGGTAATGCGTTGCAGTGACTCGGCGACGTTCTGGTCGGGGAATTTGCCGATATCCTCAGCGGTAATAGCGTCCACCACATTGCCACTTTCGCGCTTGATATCCATAGAGCGGATCAAACTGCCTTTAATCCCTCTTACGCTAATCACCTCAACAGGCTCGTCTTCAGCCACCTGCACACTGTTCTGCGCCTGAGCTGTCATAGACGTTATCACGCCCATGTTAATCATTACCATCATGGGCAGGTAGCCCAATTTGCTCTGTTTACCTGTCATGCGACGACTCCCTTGAGCGTTCCAACTTGTTGTTTCAAATATGTTTTATCGTTTTGATTGATTGCCTTTAGCAGCAATCTTGTGATGGATACTACTACTGGCTTTTTACAGTTGCAATATTTATAGTATAAATACTTTTAATCAGAGTTTTACATATGGTTAACGGCATAAACAGGCTAAGTTGTGCGAAAATGTGCCGTGCCCAAAGCAAAAGAGGTAAGTTGATGTTGCGGTTATCTACAGTTGGTCGGCTTGGTTTGCTGTGCAGCGCACTTTGGTTGTCTGCCTGCGCATCGCAGCAAACAAAGATGGAACAGACTCCCACATTGGACAGACAGGGCAGCCCCACCGCCATGCGCATGCTCGACAAATTTGGTAACCAGGCATTTAACCCGCTGTTCGACCTTGGTGCCTGGCATGGCTTTTTACAACCTGGCCAGGTCGAAGAATACGGTGCCTTCAATGGCCCAATGATTATTGCCGAAGAATATGGCCTGTATCTGGCCAATCAGTTGGAAAAACTAAACATCAGTGTCAACGGCAAAGATCTTGATTATGCCGAAGCACAGGTCAGTTTTGAAAACCAGGCCGGTCAGTTGCAACAGCGTTACCACTGGCCACAATTGGAGCTACAATTGAGTCTGCACTTTGTCACGCCGCGCAGTGCAATTGTTAGCACCAGTTTGATAAATAAAACCGACAAACCGCTGCCACTGACGCTGCGCTGGCAAGGCCAGTTGCTGCAAGATTGGCAGGATGAACTGCCCCTGACAAAGCAATATCCCGATTGGCAGCGCAGCATCATAACCCAACCGCAGGGCGTTGAGATCCAGCTTGGTAATGTGCGCAGCACCTGGAATATGCTGCTTTCCGGCGACAGTCGCTATCAGATTCGCCGCTCCGTCCCAAGTCAAAGTGAACAGACCGGAACATTGGCCTATCAGGCCAGCCATCAGTTGAATCTGGACAGCAAACAACGCCAGGTCATCTATACCAGCCATAGTTATGTGCATAGTCAGCAGGAATGGCAACAGGAAAGCCGCCGACTTGATGAGGTATTTAACAACCCGGCCAAAGCCATTGAAGCAAGCCAGCAGCGCTGGCAGCAATACCAGGAAAAAGGCCTGATGCAACAAGCCGTGCTGCCCGATGCGTTGGCAGAAAAAGCCATGCAAACGCTGCTGGGCAATTGGCGGGGCAGCGCCGGTGCACTTAAACATGATGTCGTCACCCCGTCGGTCACCGCGCGCTGGTTTAATGGTGCTTGGGCCTGGGATAGCTGGAAACATGCCGCTGCCATGGCGCATTTTGCCCCCAACGTGGCCAAAGACAATATTCTGGCCATGTTTGATTATCAGATTCAAGCTGATGACCCGCTACGTCCGCAGGATGCCGGCATGGTGATCGATGCAATTTTCTATAATAAGGATGCCCAGCGTGGCGGAGATGGCGGCAACTGGAATGAGCGCAACACCAAACCGCCACTGGCCAGTTGGGCAGTATGGGAGCTGTATCAGGCCAGTCAGGATAAAGCCTTGCTTCAACAGCTCTACCCTAAACTGGTGGCCTATCACCAGTGGTGGTACAAAAATCGCGATCACAACCAGAACGGCCTGGCCGAATACGGTGCCACTGCGCATCCGCTGCACAATGATCAACAAGGCCATATTCTGTTTGATATCAACCCCCTGGAGCAAGGTGACATCAGCCAGCAGGTTAAAACCCACTGCCAGCACAAGTCACAGGACTGGTACCAGTGTGCAGGTGCAACACTCTATGAACAGGTGCTTAGCTCAGGCCAGTACCATGAACTGGATATTGGTGCGCAGCATGGTGCCGGCTGGGAGTCGGGTATGGATAACGCGGCGCGTTTTGGCTTTATCAATACCGAACAGTTACAGACTTATGCAGAGCAGCACTACGCCGGTAATCTGCAGCAGGCCAGATTGGACTGGCAGGTGCGCTTCTTTGAAAATCACAGCAAGGACGGCACATTATTAGGTTTCTCTATCGATCAGGAGTCGGTAGAGCTAAATGCCTACCTGGCGATGGAAAAACACCTGCTGGCTGAAATGGCTAAGGTTTTGGGGTTAGCGGAACAATCCCGGCGCTGGCAAAGCCAAAGTGAGACATTGGCTGCACGGGTCAACCAGTGCTTTTTTGACCAGGACAGTGGCTTCTATTACGACCGCCAGATTGGCCGCGAAAAAGCCGACACATCTGGTTGTAGTGGCAAGCTGCTTACCGCCAGAGGCCGTGGTCCAGAGGGTTGGGCCCCTTTATGGGCAGGCATTGCAGGGCAAAAGGAGGCAGATGCCGTGGCCAGTGTGATGCTGTCCAGTGACGAATTTAACACCTATGTTCCGCTGGGTACCGCAGCGCAAAGCAACCCGGCTTATCATCCGGACATTTATTGGCGCGGCCGGGTATGGCTGGATCAATGGTACTTCGGTGTAATGGCACTGGATAAATACGGCTATCACCAGCAGGCCGCTGAGCTGGCGCTGCGCTTACTGAATAATTCACAAGGCTTGTTGCAAGACGGTGCCATCAGGGAAAACTACCACCCCTTGAACGGCGCTGTACAAGGCGCAACCAATTTCAGTTGGAGCGCCGCCCACCTATACCTGATGTATCGCCAGCTAAATCCAAACTGATTAGATAAGCCGCTGTGCCCCTTGCGCGGCGGTACAATGTAAAACCCTGGGGCGCAGTCCAGTTTGCTGCGCATAGTGCCCCATCACCCGGGCCTCTGCGTCAGCAAGCAGTGCCTGGGGCATCAGGGCTACCACCGAACCGCCGAAACCGCCGCCGGTCATTCTGGCCCCGCCATGCTCACCAATTATCTCCTGTAGCAAAGCTACCAGAAAATCTATGGGTGGCACGCTAATTTCAAAATCCTCGGCCATGGAGCGATGTGATGCAGCCATTAACTGGCTTAGAGCGGATATATTCTGTTCGGCCAGCGCCTTTGCCGCTGACAGAGTCCGGTCATTTTCACTGACAACATGGGCGGCTCGCTTAGCCAGCAGCGCAGGTAATCTGTGCCTATGCTCGACAAGTTGCACGGCATCTACATCACGCAACCAGGCCTTACCCAAATGTGCGGCAGCCGCCTCACATTGACGGCGTCGCAGATTGTACTCGCTGCCGGTCAGTTTACGCTTGACGCCGGATTCAATGATCATCAGCGCCAGATTGTCAGGGATCGGTACCGGCTGGTAAGTCAGACTGCGGCAATCCAACAACAGCGCATGCTCAGCGACCCCAGCGGCGCAAATCAGTTGGTCCATGATGCCACATTGGCACCCGGCAAACTGATTTTCGGCCTGCTGACCAATACCCGCATTATCTTGAGGTGTCAGGGCTTGTCCGGCCATGGCGGCAAATGCCATGGCCAACGCCACTTCCAGTGAAGCCGATGAACTCAGTCCAACACCCTGGGGCAGCGTACCTGCAATTAACAGTTCACAGCCCGGCAACACAACGCCGCGCTGACGCATCACTGCTGCCACCCCACGCACATAGTTGCCCCAATGGCCTTGCTCGCGTGGCAGAATTGGCTGGTCCAGATTAAATTCATCCGGCTGTGTCGGCATGGCCAAAGCCCGGCAGGTAATTATCGGTCCAGGTCGGGGACGACAGATCACATAAGTGTATAAATTCAGCGCGCAGGGCAATACAAATCCCTGGTTGTAGTCGGTATGCTCACCAATCAGATTAACCCGACCTGGGGCGCGAAACAGCATTGCTGCTGGGTGAGAAAAATGCTGATGAAAGGCATCAAGCAAGGGTTGCATCTCACGCATATTGCACATCCAATTTGGCTTGCCTGTAATGTCGCCCCAGATGGCGACGTAATTGTTCTGCCGCCAACTCCGGCGTCATATCCCGTTGAATTTCGGCCAGCAGTTCATAACCAACCATATGCTTACGCACCTGTGCCGAACGCAGAAGTGGTGGATAAAAGTGACCATGCAATTGCCAGTAGCTGGTCGTGCCTTCCAAATAAGGAGCCCCGTGCCAGCCCATGGAATAGGGAAAGTCACATTGAAACAGGTTGTCATAGCAGGTAGTAAGCCGTTTTAATACCTCGGCCAGGTGCTGCTGCTGCCGATCATTCAGGCTTTCCATTCGTGCTACATGGCATTTAGGCAAAACCAGCGTTTCAAATGGCCACGCGGCCCAGTAAGGAACCACCACCAGCCAGTCTGCATTTTCTATCACCACACGCTCTTGGCGCTGCCTTTCACTGTCACAATAGTGCAGCAGCAGATTGCGGCCATGTTGTTGATGATAGCGACGCTGCGCCGCGTCAACTCTGGCCGGTAAGCTGGGCACAGCGCTGCTGGCCCATATCTGTCCATGCGGATGCGGATTCGAGCAACCATTAATACTGCCTTTATTTTCAAATACCTGTACCCACTGGTGGGTTGCGGACAGTTGCTGATACTGCAAAATCCAGGTGTTGATGATCGCCCGGATCTGGCTGACCTCAAGTTGTGCCAGGGTGCGGCTGTGATCGGGGGAGTAGCAAATTACCCGACAGGTGCCACGCTGGGATTGCACTACAAATAATTCATCCTGCCCGCCCTGAAACAATGGAGTATCGGCGGTCATGGCGGCAAAATCGTTGGTGAATACAAATGGCTCGGTGTAGGTTGGATTGCGCAGCCCCGTGGCTCTGGCATTACCGGGACATAGATAGCATCCGGCGTCATAGCTGGCAGTATTGTCCTCAACCAGCGCTTCGGTCTGGCCTTGCCAGGGACGACGGTTGCGATGCGGCGATACCAATACCCAGTCGCCGGTTAAGGGATTGAGGCGGCGATGAGCATGTTCCGCCATATTGAAAGTTGTCATTGAGCTGTTACATCCTGCGCCAAAGCTTGTCGACATGACCGACGCCGACACCTGTCTGTGAGATGGCGTTAACTTAGCGATGGCCCCTGGGTGGGTCAATGCTGCAGCCACCAAAGCACACAAACCGGGAATAATCCCTGAAAAAACGCGACATCTCTGGTGTCGACAACCCAGCAAATGCCCATTTATCAATGCCAATGCGCTCAACAGACTAACAACACGCCCCGGTGCTAACGCCAAATGTAATTAGCCAACAACACAGCCTGGATGCATTGTTAGTTTTCGAGAATCAGCCCTTGCCTTAAAGGAAGAGAAATATTGTCACCTGGCGATCAATAGAGTGATACCCGCCGGTTCAGCAGCTCACAACAGGTGCTGACCGGACATTCACGGCCGCGCAGGGAAGACAGGCCAGACACTTACTGATAAGGCAGAACATAATGAAAAAAACCTCTCTGGCCCTGTTAATCGGCGCACTTCTGGGCAGCAACAGTTGGGCACAAACGGTGAAGGCCACCTCGGAGATCTCAAGCGAGCAAAATAGCACCACACAGGTGGCAGATGATCAGGATACCGAAGTGATCCAGGTCCGAGGGTTTCGCAGCAGTCTCAAAGAAGCCCAGCAATTAAAAAAACAGGCCAACAACCTGATTGAGGCCATCGTTGCCGAGGATATTGGCAAATTTCCTGATGAGAACGTTGCAGAATCACTGCAACGTATTCCCGGTGTCAGCGTCACCCGGGTAAATGGTGAAGGGCAAACCGTAACCGTGCGCGGACTGACCGGCAATTACAACATCACCACCTTAAACGGGCGCAAACTGGCCTCAGATAACGCCAGCCGCGATTTCAATTATGATGTCATTGCCTCAGAGCTGATCAGCGGTATCGAGGTGCATAAAACCCCTCAGGCTCAGTTGCCAGAAGGCGGCATCGGCGCAGTGATTGACGTTAAAACCGCCCGTCCGCTGGACCTGGATGAGTTTGTACTGGCCGGCTCAGTAAACAGCGCTTATAACGAACGCGCCGAAAGCTTCGACCCTCGGGCGTCCTTTATTGTCAGTAAGCAGTTCGACGAGGGTAAATGGGGCATGCTGGCCTCCATCAGCCATTCCAACTACACCAACCGTCACGATAGTTACCAAGCTTGGTCCTTCCATGCCAGAGAGGTTGATGTTAGCCGCGACGGTGAGGTGGAATATCCGGCACTAAGATTCCCAGGCTACGCACAGTTGACCACTTATGAGGACGAACGGGTTCGCACCGGCGGCACGGTGGCGTTGCAATGGCGGCCTGCTGACAACTGGGATGTCAATGTGGATGCCCTGTACAGTCAGTATGATATCGACTCCCATGGTCGACAGTTATCTGTGGTGACCTACTCCGAGAGCTGGTTGCCAGCCTTAAATGGTGTCTATACCAGTGCCGAAGCTGATGAACAGGGCTGGGCCAAACAGCTTGCCTGGCAGGGACCGGCGCTGATGGATATTGTGGATACCCTGAACCCCAGGCGTAACACCACTTATCAATTAGGACTGAATCTGCATTGGTTCTCGGATGCCTGGGATCTGTCACTGGATGCTGCCCACTCCGAGGCCAAAAACGCCAATAACGGCGATAACAAGTACGTGGTTGCCCGCTCCGGAGTAGAATCGGCCAGCATCAACTGGGCCAACGGCAGTTCGGTACCAGACATTATTCTGTCTGAAGAAGTAACACCACAAAGTACCTTTGGTGCCTGGTACACCAATACCGACGGCACCGGTGTTGAAGATCAAACCTCCCGCCTGGCATTGGACGGCACCTGGCAAGGCGGCCATGATTGGCTGACATCGGTGCAATTTGGAGCGGGCTACGACAGCCAGGAAAAGCAGCGTACCACCCACCGTTCGCGCAATCCCTCAATATTTGCCGGCGAAAATCTCGACAAGGTCAATGCCCCGGATTCGGCATTGGTGGATTTTTATGGCCACCAATGGTGGCAGTTGCCGAGCTCGGTGCTGATTGCGGGTGACGTGAATAATTTTATGGGCGATAGCAGCGCCAATATCCCGGCGAACTGGGCCGCTATTGACATGCAAGGTTTGTATGCCTTCTTGCAGCAGTTGGATCCAAGCTCTGCCGATCTGTTAAACACCGACATCTATCTGGCCGAGTCCTTCAGTATCAAGGAGCAAATTCTCAGTGCCTATGTACAGGCCAATATCGAAAACCGCTTGTTCGACATGCCCTACCTGCTGAATATCGGCTTGCGTTACAGCCGCACTGAGGTCACCTCATCCGGCCATACTCAGAACATCCACAAGCTGAGATTTGATGCACAAGGGAAGCCAGTAGATGACAGCTGGCAGGAGGTACAACCGGTTGCCGAGCAGTCAAGCTACCACAACCTCTTGCCCAGCTTGAACTTCAAGCTAAGCATCAATGATGAACTGGTGTTCCGTACGGCCCTGTCGCAGTCGATTTCGCGGCCGTCATTGTGGGAGTTGTCACCTTATACCTCCATCAATATACAGCCCAATGATCAGGGAGTACGCAGCTATTCCATGTCAGTGCCCGGCCTGAAACCATACAGTGCTGACCAGTTAGATAGTGCATTGGAGTGGTACTATTCCAAGGACGGCACCCTGACCCTGGCCAGCTTTTACAAAGAAGTGGCCAGCTTTATCAAATGGGACAAAACCACCGAAGAGATTGACGGTCAGCCCTTTGAAGTGAACAAGCCTTACAATAACGACGATGTGAAGGCCAGAATCCGCGGCTATGAGCTGGCCTGGCTGCAAACCTTTGATGGGCTGCTGCCAGACTATCTGGCCGGTTTCGGGGTCCAGGCCAACTACACCTACAACAACAGTTTGTCGGGCGAAAAAGACGAACAAGGAAAGGATAAGCCGTTTTTGGGCTTGTCCAAGCATCAATATAACCTGGTGTTGTTTTATGAACAGGATAAGTTCCAGGCCCGAATTGCCTATAACGCCCGCTCCAAATATCAGGCTTGGGATCAATCTTCCTGGACGCCGGATGGCTATGTTGTTGAGCCGGTGATGGCCGCCAGCACCAGTTGGATGGATATCAGTACCAGCTATGAAATAAGCCAACATATTAGCTTGCAGGCCAGTGTCAGCAATGTTCAGGACAAGGTCGACAGTCGCTATGTGGGCGATCCTGCGCATATCCAATACGCTGCTACTTACGGACGGCGTTATTCACTCGGCGTGCGCGCCACCTTCTGATAAAGCCCGGCGCCCACAAGGGCGCCGTATTCCTGAAAACTAACCAGTTACTCTCAGATTGCCACAATACCTTGCCACATTTTGTATGATATATATGCTTAATTAACAAAATACACAAAACACTAACAAACCATGCAAGATTGGATCGAAAAAATCGTGTTTGACCATACCAGCCCGCTCACCGCGCAGGGCAACGAATGTAAATTCGGGTTTCATGTGCATCCGCCGGAAGTCATGCCCCATAGTCATTGGCATGGCCATATTGAGATTAACTTCCTGTTTGATTGCAGTGCCGAGTATTTGATTAACGGTAGAAAAATCCGGGTGCCGGAGGGCAAGATGATCCTGTTTTGGGCATCCATTCCTCATCAGATGACGGCCTCCCAGGGGGATGGGCATATGGTCAACATTTATATCCCGTTACAGTCATTTCAAACCTGGAAGCTACCCAGCGATTTCAGCAGCCTGTTGTTACAAGGTGAAGTATTGGTGGCCAGCCATCCAAATAAGGCCGATCTGGCCCTGACCCAGCAATGGCAGTACGATCTGCAAAAAAAACAGGATGCCCTGACCGCCCAGGTGGTCAGCGAAATCCGTAGCCGGGTCAGGCGCATGTCGGTGGAAGGCTATCATCATTTTGGTTTGTTTAATCTGGACCTGCATGTGGTGCAAAAAAGCCCGGTGTCAGGGTTGTCACACATCGAAACCATGCTGCGCTACATTGCCCAGCAATATGACCAGAAAATTACCATTGCCAAGGTGGCTGCGGCCACGGGGCTACATCCCAATTACGCCATGAAGTTGTTCCAGCGGGTGATGAAGGTCTCCATCAAGCAATATATCAATCAGCTCAGGCTGCAACATGCCCAGGCCCTGTTGGTGGATACCGAACAGGGGGTGCTGAATATCGCCATTGAGGCCGGATTTGGCTCCATCAGCCGTTTTTACGACATTTTCCAGCGTGAGCTGAATATGACGCCACAAGAGTTTCGTAACAAGACCCTGAAGATACGCACCGATTCATATCATCACTAGCAACGCATTTACCCTAGGAGTAGCAACATTATTATGCGTAAAACTATCCTCGCACTTTCACTGTCTGTCGCACTGTCATCCTGTGCCAGTGTCCCTGCCCAGGTTGATTTAAATCACCTGGCCGATACTCTGCAGAACCGCTGGCAATTGTTACCTGGTGCCATTCAGTGGCAAGTCACTGACTCCCATCAGGATCATATCGAATTCAGCGGTGAGCAGATGTCAGCCATTATTCATTATGGCAGCGACGAGCAAGGGAAACTTAGCCTGAACCGAAGGTTGGTCTGGCCTATGTTAAGAACGCTTCCCAATGACACCCACGCCAGCCTGATACACGACTTTCCACTGAGCTTGTCACCTCAAATCAAGGTTGGGGGCGAACCATTAACCACGGAGCAGCCGCAACAGATTCGCTTTGACGGCATCCTGACAATTCGCAGTCAACTGACACCGGACTTGTCACTTGTTCGTACCTTGTCTCCCAGCCCTACCGAACCAATGTTAGTAGAACAACAAACCCTGACCAACAATAGCCAGCTAGCCATACAGGTAGATATAACACCGCTGAACTATCAAGTACTGACCCCGGCCGAACAAGGGGTGGACGGCAGCTACAAAATCCTGGCATCCAGCAGTTTAAGCGGTAGCCATTGGTTGCAACCAGGTAAGTCACTGAGCAACATCCTGACATTCAGCGCCAGCCAAGCGGATGAAAAGCCGCAACTGCAGCCTGAAAAGACCCTGGCTGCACGCCAAGCCTATATCGCTTCACTGGCTGACAAACTGCAATTGGTAACCCCGGATCCGGTTATTAACCAAATGTTCGAATTTGCCAAATTACGCGCGGCGGAAAGTATTTTCCGCACGGCTGGCGGCTTGATGCATGGCCCCGGCGGAGGTCGTTACTATGCCGCTATCTGGGCAAATGACCAGGCTGAGTACGTCAACCCGTTTTTTCCATTCCTTGGTGATAGAAACGGCAATGAATCTGCACTCAACAGCTTTCGTCATTTTGCTCGATATATGAATGATGCCTATCATCCTATCCCCTCTTCCATTATTGCCGAAGGCAAGGATATCTGGAACGGCGCAGGGGACCGTGGCGACTGCGCCATGATTGCCTACGGAGCAGCGCGGTATGCCCTGGCTCTGGGTTCAACAGAAACCGCCAGACAACTCAGTCCATTGATAGATTGGTGCATTGACTACAACAACACCAAGAAAACTGCCGATGGTGTTATAGCTTCTGACAGTGACGAACTAGAAGGCCGATTTGAAGCCGGCGAGGTCAATCTCAGCACTAACACTCTGGCGTATGGCGCTCTGATATCCGCCAGCCATATGCACAGAGCACTGGGAAATCAGCATAAGTCCTCAGAGTACGCTCAAGCCGCACAGCAGCTTCGGCAAGCTATAAACAGTTACTTTTCCGCCCGGGTAGAAGGTTTTGACACCTACCGATACTATGACGGCAATACCAAGCTGCGCGCCTGGATCGCCCTGCCGCTGACCATGGGAATGACCGAGCGCAAGCAAGGCACCTTGGATGCCTTGCTCTCACCATTGCTGTGGAGTGAAAATGGTATCTACACCGAATCTGGCGACACTACCTTTTGGGATCGCGCCACCTTATACGCCTTTCGCGGTATCTTCGCAGCCGGCGAGACAGACATCGCGATGAGCTATTTTAAATACTACAGCCGCAAACGTCTGTTGAATGATCATGTGCCCTATGCGGTCGAAGCCTGGCCAGAGGGTGGACAACGACATCTGTCTGCTGAAAGCGGTCTGTATGCCAGAGTGATTACCGAAGGCTTGTTCGGCATCGAGCCCACAGGTTTTGATCGTTTTACCCTAGCTCCCCATTTGCCCAGCGGTTGGGACAACATGTGTCTGAATAACATCCAGGCTTTCAATCGCCAGTTTGACCTGTGCGCGCACAGGGACGGCGAGCAGACGCGTGTGCAGCTAAGGTATAACGGCCAAAGTCGTGACTACGCATGGCTTGGACAGGTACCACTGGAAATTACCCTATAGCGACTCAACAATACAGCCGGGCCTGCCCGGCTGTATTGTTCATTTCCCTGGCAGAGCTTTGGACATAAAAAATCCGACGAAAAGATCGCCGGATGTTAAAATGACCAAAGCAATAACGGCTCAATCCGGGGTTAATATCCCTGTCCAGCCACCACCTCCCGCCAGTTCAATCTTGATCCGCTGACCTTTCTCTACTAACTGACTATCCAGACGAAAGTCTTCTGCATGTTTATCGGCATTTATACCGTCTGCCAGGCTATTCATTTGATACCGCCCGCTATCCACGAAATCTAATTCCAAAACAAAGCTTCTGGGTTGTTCATTGGTCATGGCACCGATATACCATTTATCGCCCTTGCGTCTGGCCATTACCAAATATTCACCGATGCTGGCATGTAACACCCGGTAGTCATCCCATACCGTTGGAATGGCGGCGACAAATTCCGGAATAGCAGGTTCAGCCTGATAGCTGCTGGGCGTATCGGCCAGCATCTGCAGCGGGCTTTCATACAACACGAACATGGCCACCTGATGGGCACGGGTCCCCAGGCTCATAGGACGGGAAAACACTGCATTAAAGTTCTTACGATGGGCATTAGCCATCGCACCGGGCGTGTAGTCCATAGGACCGGCAATCATACGGATAAAGGGTAAATGCAGATTATGAGTAGGCGTAATAGCATCTGACCATTTATGGTTTTCCAAACCTTTGACGCCCTCGCGGGTCAATACATTGGGATAGGTCCGGTGCAAGCCGGCCGGTTTGTAGGAACCATGGAAATTGATCATCAGCTCGTGCTTTGCAGCCATTTCAGCAGTACGCCAGTAAAAGTTCACCATGCTTTGGCTGTCGCTGTTCATAAAGTCCACCTTAAGTCCGGTGATCCCCCAACGTTTATACAAGGCCATAGCCTGATCCATCTGCTTATCCAATCCTGACCAGGGCACCCATAACTGCACACTCACCCCTTTGCTTTTGGCATAGTCCACAATGTCTGGCACATCAATACCCGGCAGCAAGGTCATTACGTCTTCATGCGTAGACCATCCATCGTCGATCAATATGCTCTCGATACCAAACTGCGCGGCAAAGTCGGCATAGTATTTATAGGTTGCCGTATTGATACCAGCGCGAAAATCCACGCCTTTGAGGTTGTTTTCGTTGTACCAGTCCCAGGCAATCTTACCTGGCTTAATCCAACTGCTGTCTTTGAGCCTGGAGGGTTCGGCCAGTAGATAAGGCAATTGGATATCCAACAGTTCAGCATCGTTGCGGGCAACGCCGATAATACGCCAGGGATAGCTTCTTTTACGCGTTATTGTGGCAATTTCCTCAGTCAATTGGCCTGCCTCATTGAGATTCCTGGGATGCACACCATAAAGGCTTCCATCACCACGGCCTTTTAACCACATACCAGGATAATCCTGAAGATCCGACTCAGTGATTAGCAGGTTGATCCCCTGCGCCACAAATAATGCCGGCAAGCTCCCCAATTCATCACCGTCAATGCTCTTACTTGGCAAGGGCGTGAAGGTGGGCTGAGTGGCGGTGCGGAAATTTTTCTCAAACGGAAAAAAGGCAAAGGTGCCTGCGGCAAAGTTAAAATTGCTGTCCTCATTAAGCAAAGTGGCATTGTCACTCAGATGTCCTTCAAAGCGGTAGGCTATACCTTGGTTGTACGCCCGGAAGGTCAGGCTGAAGCCAGGTTTAAAACTTAGTGTCAGTTGATTGTACTGCTCAGGGATCTTGCTGCTGCGTACTGCTACCTCCGGTGTAACAACAGCTTTGTAACTGGTCCTGCGGCTGTCCACCAGCACCGCCCGACCGTCAAAACGTACGCCATCGGTGAATACCATGGCAATAGCAGAAGGCTTTACCACCAACTGATTGTCCACCGTCAATTGATAGGTCAGATCTTGTTGTTGATTGATTTGCAGTTTCACTCTGCCGTCGGGTGACGATAGTTCGTGGCTTAGCGCCCAGGTGGATTGCGCCACCAGCAACAACAGACCTGCAAGTAGCCCGGTTTGGCGGGCGCGATTAACGCGTAACATCGGCATTATAGACTCTCCGTTAAAATGCAACGGCATTAATCTACCTAATGCTTACCCCCCAGGCTCATGCTTTGCCGACAGTTAGTTCCTGAAAAATAACCTCATGGCTACCTTACTGTTAACCAAACGAGCTGAGGTTGGCTTCATTGTGCAGGCACCAATCCAGGGCCAGTTCCAACTGGTCCTGGCCCCAGAAAGGCTCTTGCCCGGCGATAAAAAATGGTGCACCAAAAATGCCCAGGCGCACCGCCTGCTGGTTCGCCGCCTGCAATCTGGCTTTAGATTCTGCACTCTGGGCCTGGGTTAAAATCGCCTCGGCGTCTAATTGCAGGTCATTTAATATTTGTTCCAACACCGCGGGATCGGCAATATTTAAGTCTTTAACAAAATTGGCCTGAAAAACCGCCTTAACAAAAGCACTTAACCATTTTGCATCCTGATACCAGCAGGCAATGCGGGCGGCCTGTAGCCCATTGAGAGGAAAACGCGAGGGTTTCATAAAAGGCAGATTATAGCGTTGGCAAATCCGCTGCATATCGTGCCACATATAGTTGCCCTTGGCCGGAAACAAATTAAACGGTGAATCACGCCACCCTTGCGCCTTAAAAATTGGCCCCAGCAGGAAGGCATGCCAGCGCACTTTTACGCCACGTTCGGCTGCCAATTTTTCAATGCGCATAGCAGCTGGGTAGCTGTAGGTGCTGGCAAATTCAAACCAGAAATCCAGATGTTTCATTCCCTTTACTCGGCTGGGAGATGGTGTCTGAAATATGGTCTGCTGCTGCGACCATGTAAAGGCAGTTATCAATACCCATGGATGGTCCTGGATACTGAATTTCGACAAATCCCATCGCCAAATAACAGCGATGTGCTACCTGGTTATGAGCCAGCACAAATAACGATACTTCGCAGGTTTGAAGTTCCTGACTGCCCAGACGGCTTAGCTGTTGTATCAGCACTTTCGCCAGTCCTCTGCCCCGCTGCTCTGGGGCAATCACCAGTCGCCCCAAATGGCAACGCCCTTCGCGCAGATAGTACTGGCCAAATCCCAGTAACTGATTGTTTTCCATCAGCAGCCAACTCGGTAACTCATCAATACGGGTATCGCGGCGCAGGCTCTGCAGGTCGAAAGGATACTGCATGGCAGGTCCTCCCCAGATTTTCAGACTGTCTTCACTGTCGAACCATTGGCTTATTTCAGCCAGACAGTCAGGCGTCGCTTTACTTAATTGCATTATTAGATCCCGGGTGCGTGAGAGATACACAGTTATACCAACTGTCAGGCATGAAAAGCACCGGCTTTTTCGCGGTATTGCTGTTTAAGGTGGTCTTGCTAAGCATTAATGCCAGGGGTTGTTTGTCATTCGAGTATCGTCGGACTGAAGTCCGACCCACTGTGGGTTGGGCTTTAAGCCCAACAAAACATCGCCGCTCCTTCGCATCCATGCGACCAAGGAATACGACCACCAAGGATGGTGGAAGTGACGAAAACGCAGGAGCAGGCTTTCGTCCCGTCCATCCTTGGACATCGCCGTTCCTTCGCATCCATGCGACCACGGCATACCGTCCATCCTTGGACATCGCCGTTCCTTCGCGTCCATGCGACCACGGCATACCGTCCATCCTTGGACATCGCCGTTCCTTCGCGTCCATGCGACCACGGCATACCGTCCATCCTTGGACATAAAAAAGGCCGCCCTATGGCGGCCTGGTGTCAGTTCGTCAGTTTAAAAACTGACCGTCACTTCGTCCGAACATGCCGTACTGGCATCACAGACTTTATACACGAACACATTGCCCTGGGCGCGGCGTTCGCGATCCCGATACACGCCGGTGTTATCCACCGTTGCAATCTTTTCACCGTTTCGGTAGATATCCACTTGTGCTGCAGGGGAACCGCCATAGGCCAGATCCACTCGCAGGTAACCTAATCCGGTCAGATAAGCACGTTCCACTTCCAGGCTGATTTGCGTATCAGATACCGTCACATCCATAGTGTGGCTGTCGGTATTGCCCTCACTGTCGGTAACCATCAGTGTAACGGCATAAGTGCCTGAGGCCCCGTACATATGCACAGGGTTTTGCTCAGTGCTGGTGTTGCCATCTCCGAAGTCCCAACTCCAGGAAACAATATCACCATTCACATCAGTACTGGCATCCGTGAAACTGGCCTGCAGACCTTCACTGTCCACGTTAAAGGCTGCATCAGGCGGAGCTGGCAGAACTTCGCCAATGCCAGTGATAGTCAGTGACCAGCGATTCAGCGTACCGGTATCCTGAGCGGCATTGTCAGACACACTTAAAGTCCAGTCCCCTGTAGCCACTTCACCGTTGAAGGCATCGACCAGGAAGCTACGATCAATATCATCCTCACTGCCACCAGTCAGGTTATGCAACACCGCTTCTGTGCCGGCAGGTGAGGTTAATTTCACCAGCAAATCACCAGACCAGGTGTGGGTAATATTCACATAGGCATCGGTGCCAAACACGGTAATATCATCCGGAATAGTGATGACAGAGGTAATGCCTCCGGCATTATTATCAGGAATTGGCTGACTCTCCTCATTACTGTATGTAAAGTCGGTCAGTCCTTGAGGATTCACTGTCAAACCCACACTTTGGGTCTTAACCAGCTCAGCGCTGGTGCCGGTTACGGTGAACTCGTATTCCCCCCACTGAGTGTCTTCCGTAGTTGGCACAGTCAGAGTAAAGGTTTCACCGGGCGAAACGTTACTGGCAGATAAGCTGGCACCAGGTAATGGCGCATCCAGTGTCAGTGCAACGCTGCCATCCCAGTCCGCGATAGAACTGACGGCAAACTCGTAGCTGGCTGACTCACCGGCCTCAATCGTCGTGCGCAGCGGCGACACGCTGAAACGGAAGCTGGGGGCAGGGTCCGCCCCTTCCAGTGCGCCCAGCAGATTCAAACGTTTACCAGACACCGTTTTACCTTGCATATCAGCATTGTCATCGCCGCTATCCATCAGCAGTTGCTTGACTTCCAGCGCGCTAAGACCTGGATTCACGGCCATCACTAAGGCTGCTGCACCAGCAGCATGTGGGGATGCCATAGACGTACCGGAGCTGTTGCCATAGCCTCCACCGGGAATGGTAGACAGTATGTCTGAGCCTGGAGCTGCCATATCCACACTGGTTAGTCCCCAGTTGGAGAACCAGGAAATTTCGTCATTATGATCGGTACTGGCAATGGACAGAATGGAGTCATGCTCGTAGTTGGAGGGATAGTGCGGACTGACATCGTTGTCGGCCGTGTCATTACCTGCCGCCGCGACAAACAGAATATCGGCCTGTTCGGATGCCGTAATCGCATCACGTAGCGCCTGTTCTTCCGGCCCGCCGCCCCAACTGTTGTTCAGCACCCTGACATTGTGCCCGGCATTCTTCAGGGCCACAAAATAGTCGATACATTGTATGGCATCGGCCGTACTGCCAAATCCATCTGCGGCCAGAAACTTACAACCCACCAGCGAGACCTGATGGTTTACTCCCACCACTCCGATACTATTGTTACCTTCGGCGCCAATACTACCAGACACATGCGTACCATGGCCGTGATCATCCATCGGATCACCACTGTCCACAATACTGTTGATACCATGCATATCGTCAATGTAGCCATTGCCATCGTTATCTATACCATCACCGGCAATTTCACCTGGATTACTCCACATATTGGCGACCAGATCAGGGTGGGTATAGTCGACGCCGGTGTCGATGACCCCGACAATCACATCGCGACTACCAGTGGAAATATCCCAGGCCTCTACTGCATCAATATCGGCATCAGGCGTACCACCGGTTTGACCACTGTTATGCATTCCCCACAAGTCATCAAAACGCGCATCATCGGGTACACCAAGCGCCCTGACTTTGTAATTGGGCTGGGCATAACTGACGGCAGGGTGTTTCTGTAATTTTTCCAGTGCCGTTTTTACCGACAGACCTTTAAGCTCATACTTAGCCATACGGCCAGCCAGCAAGTGTTTAAATCTGTCGTCCACTTCATCCAGGTTACTATCACTGATGGTGGCAGTAACCAGACCTCTGACAGCACGGCGGTCTGCCAGGCTGGCTTGTTCTTTGTAAACCACAATCAAAGAGTCCGGTACATAACCGGATATCTGTTGAATCTCTACTGAGGCGCTAGCCAACATTGGCAGCATTGCCACAGTTAAAGCAGAAAGTTTATATTTCATGGTTGGAATCCATCTTAGCTGTTCCTTAAAACCGGCTTGCACCGGCGCCTGAAGGATTCTCCATGTCACTATCGGGAATTTTCGCAACGCAACCAGAATTAGCAGAGTCCATCAGCAGGCGCCAGTTTAATCCATGAAAATACGCCCTTAGCATGAGTTTTATCCCCACAGGCCAACCTTTCTGCGACTTTTGCATGAGCAAACATCTGGTACTTTTGTATGAGGCGCCCGGTTTAAACCGATAAAAAAGTCCAGGCAATGGCAGGCAAACGACGTCAATTGGCGGTCAGCGCAAGTTAAGCGTTTTTGGCGATATTCATCCCAGCGCAAACCCCCTAGAGTGAAATGGCGAACGTATCTAGTCAGTAGCGCCAAAATATGAAAACCAATAAAAACAACAATGCATTCAGGGAATTAAGCAGGCAAACAGGCCTGACCTTCGGGGCATTATTGCTGGCTTTCGGCACATCTGTGCAGGCACAAGACCTACTCTCTGGTACAGATTTGCAGGACTCTCCTCTGTCAATCAGCCTATCGGCATCGGTTCAAAACCAGACAAATACGCTGGTCATTGGCCAATATGGAATTTTCAACAAAGCAACAATCAGCCAGAGCACAAGCAACGGTAATCATATTGCCCTGTTGCAACAGGGTGACGGTAATGTCGCCAATATCTTGCAGCAAGGCATAGGGAATACTGCCAATGTGCAGCAATGGGGGCAGGACAACCTGGTGGATGTCATTCAACAGGGCGACGCCAACACGGCGAATATCTGGCAAAGCGGTGACCAGCAGTTCAGGGTTCACCAGATAGGAAGCAACATGGTGGTCAATGTGTATCAACGTTGATCCCATCAAAAACAATTTGGAGAACAAGGTGAAAATCCAAAAATCCCTACTAACTTGCGCCATCCTCTGTGCCCTGGGGGCCAGTCAGGCAGTGATGGCCGATGAAACCAAGAGTACCGATGTGGTGCTGAAAACCGACATTATGGCGGATGCCGTCGGTAATGTGATTCAGCTTACGCAAATTTCAACCGGCGGTGCCACTCAAGGCAATAACGTCAGTCTATTTCAGGAAGGGGACACCAACGGTATCAGCCTGACCGTGGAAGGCGATGCCAACGATGCCTCAGTCACACAGTCAGGCACAGGTAATATCAGCGTCAGTACCCTGACAGGTGAAGCCAACGACCTCAATCTGAATCAGCAGGGTAATGACAGTCAGGCCGAAGTGTCGGTAACGGGTAATGGTAACGAGCTGAATATCACCCAAACTGAAGATATTGGTTATCTGGGTCTGACCAATGAAGCCCAAGCCATTGTGGTGGGAGATGACAACCATATCAGCATTGACCAAAGCGAAGGCGGCCAATGGGGCTATGTGAAAAATCTGCAAGGTTCAGGTAATGACATTGGAATCTTGCAAAGTGGCGAATGGAACGAAACCCATCTGGATGTCGTTTCAGGCAACAGCAATAGCTTTGATATAGAGCAGGATGGCTATTGGAACGTTAGCCGCGTACGCGACCTGCAAGGCGATGGCAACGACCTGGAAACCGTGCAGGACGGACGGCGCAACCAGTTCACACTGAGCCTGCTTCAGGGCGAAGACAACAATATCGAGATCGATCAGGATGGCGAGTATAACGCCGCCAATCTGGATGAAATTCTCGGCAGTGGCAACGACATCAGCATCGATCAAAATGGTGATTACAACAGTGCAGCTTCGGCATTGTTCACCGGCGACAACAATGATGTGATGGTCAGCCAGACGGGTAACGACAACATTGCCAGTTTCGAGCTTGTTGGTGAAGACAATGACTTTAATCTGATGCAGATGGGCGACGGCAACGATGCCTATATGGGTGCCATTGGTTCAGGTAACGACTTTACCACCATGCAAAATGGTAACCTGAACCAAAGCCATTTGGTCAACTTCAACGGTACCGACAATAACGTCACTATCAATCAAAGTGGTGATGAGAACGTCGCGGTGGTTCAAGCCTCCTACCCTGATTTCAGTCTGACTACAGATGACAATGACATCAGCCTGATGCAGGACGGCAACATGAATGACGCCGTGGTGAATATCAGCACCCTGCTGGACAGTAACAGCAATCAGGTGGATATCGCCCAAAATGGTGATCTTAACGCCTTGGACCTGCTCATTGAAGGCAGCAACCATCTCATTGACATCCTACAGGAAGGCAATGAAAACATGGTTGTGGGTGAAGGGGGTGCAGCCATGTTGATTGGCGGCGATTCCGTGCAACTGTCTATTAGCCAGGTGGGTAACGGTAACATCGTGGAAGGTGCTGTTATCAGTAACGGCGGCAGTATCAGCATCGCTCAGGTGGGCGACTGGAACACTGCCACCATAGTTCAACAATAGCGCGTGGAGGGGCGGGCCAAAGTACTATCTGCGGTCCGCCATTTTTATGTCTGTTACCAGAAACCTGCTATACGCCCTACTGCTTAGTCTGGCAACGCCCAGTATGGCTGAAGTGGAGCTAGGAGGCTTGCTGCTGGACAACACTTTCAGCCGCTTCGGACGGGAGTTTTATCAACGCCTTAGCCGACTATGGCAAGACGTACCACAAACCCAGAATTTCAATGTAGTTGTTAAGGAACAAGTGGTCCCCAGGGCGGGCACCAAATTGACCATACAACTGAATAATCAGGTTATCTACATGACTTATATGGGAAGGAGACAGTCGCCCATGGAAGATAAAGTGGAAGAAGCAATGCTGGCTTTATTGCAAGCCATGGCGAATGCCAGGTTTGACAGCAGCAGCGCAGATATGGCCGAAAACGGATGGTAGAAAATGAATAAGATTAATTTAACGCTGGTTGCACTCACCCTGATAACGGGCAAGACCGTAGCAACTGAGCTGGTTTATACCCCAATCAACCCCAGCTTTGGCGGCAACCCACTTAACGGTAGCCTGCTGATGGGCAAAGCCCAGGCACAAAACAAACACAAGGAACATCTAGAAGAACGCACCTACGCGGAGAAATTTCAAGAATCTCTGGAGCGTGCCTATATCAACAAAATGGTACGCGAGATTACCGACCTGGCCTTTGGTGAGGATGTGGATGACAGCGTATTTAATCAGGATTCGGTGTTTGTCAGCGGCGATTATGAAATTCAGATCCTGACCAGTAACACTGACAGCATCACAGTTCAGATCACCCACTTGCTCAATGGCGAAGTCACGGTGATTGAGGTACCTAAGTTTGGATAAGCCCATGTTGCGTTCAGTTAGTTTATTGCTGTTTCTGTTACTGAGCGGTTGTAGCAGCATGGGGCCTCTCTTCCCCCCGGGGCAGCAGCCCGCCGTGACCTTAAGCCCCACCGATAACTATCAGGATCTACTGGCGCTACCCCCGCCCAAAGGCATGATTCCGGTGTCGGTATACGCCTTTCGCGATCAGACCGGGCAGTATAAGCCACAGGCCAATGTCAGTTCTTTTTCCACTGCGGTCACTCAGGGTGCCACCTCAATTCTGATGCAGGCCCTGGCAGATTCTAATTGGTTTCTACCGGTGGAACGTGAGGGCTTGCAGAACATTCTGACCGAACGCAAAATCATCCGCGCCGGCCTGCAGGCCGACGGCAAAGAAGAAAAAGATGAGTTACCACCGCTCACCACTGCCAAGCTGCTGTTGGAAGGCGGCATCATCAGCTACGACTCCAATATTCGTACCGGTGGTTTTGGCGCTGAGTATTTTGGTATCGGCGCCTCTGAGCTGTACCGGGAGGATCAAATCTCTGTTTACCTGCGCGCCATAGATGTACGTACCGGTCAGGTATTGCTGTCGGTATCCACCAGCAAAACTGTGCTGAGTCAGGAAATGCGCGGCGGCTTCTTCCGCTATGTGAGCTTTAAACGCCTGGCCGAAGCGGAAGGCGGTTTCACTACTAATGAGCCTATGCATATCTGCGTAAAGCAGGCCATTGAAAAAGCCCTGACCGATCTGGTGCACAAAGGCATTGAAAAACGGGTGTGGGCCGCCCAAAGCTAGCTGCTAACTTTTGCCAGCACAGCATCTCAGCGCAGAGCCGCCGAGATCAAGGAGAAAGACAGGAGAACCCATATTTTACTCCTAAAGACTCCGTGTTCTCTGTGCCTCTGTGGTTATTAATATTTTGGTTGAATAAGTTTCACCACAGAGGCACAGAGGGCACGAAGAAAAACAGAAGGGTTTTGATGCATACCATTGAAAAATCAGAGCTTTTGGCACCTGGACGGTGAATAATATCGGCTTCTCGCAAAGCCGCTACGTACACAAAGAAAAGCGCGCAGTGGCAATACCTTCACCCCCTCCGTGTTCTCTGTGCCTCCGTGGTTATTAACGCTTTTTCGCGGATAGAATGTAACCACAGAGGCACGAAGAGCACAGAGACTTGGAACTCACCAGATTATGATCTTGGTCCACTATTGGAATCTTGTTCGTCGTATCAACTGTTCGCGTCTACGAACGTGGAGTGTCAGTTAATCGAATCATTTCTGCGCGCAGAGCTAACACCAAAGAAATATATCAATACGAGTCACGTACATTTTCCCAAGGTGTATCAAAATGACAGAAAAAACAACCAGGTTGACAATAACTCAAATCCGGAAGCTCAAGAGTCTTTCCGATGCTAAAAAATTTGAAAACACATCAGAACAAGATATCGCCAGGCAAATCGCATTGGACCCGGATTTATATGAATTAACGGACGAAGAACTGGCTCAATTTGAACTTGTGAGGAAAAAATGATGAAAAAGCGAATAGGAAAGACACGTGCCACTCTCTCACAAATCAGGAAGATGAAGGGACACTCGGACTTTGCCAAGCTAATTGAAGAACAGAAACAAGAGCGATCAAAGTCCGATTCAAATAAGCCTTAACAAGCTCACCTTTTCTCAGCTAATCGACATGATTTCCGGCATTACCTCGCCCCCTCCGTGTTCTCTGTGTCTCTGTGGTTATTTACGCTTTCGCGCTGATAGAACGTCACCACAGAGGCACGAAGAGCACAGAGACTTGTGAACCTGGTTAAGATCTTGGTTCGCTTTGTGCCTCTGCGAGAACGTATTGAGTATTTGTTGGCCTTTAGCTGATATTGAATACCTCTCGCAAAGCCGCTGAGTGCGCCAAGAAAAGTGCGCACTGACAATTCCTTCACCCCCTCCGTGTTCTTTGTGCCTCCGTGGTTATTAACGCTTTTTCGCGGATAGAATGTAACCACAGAGGCACGAAGAGCACAGAGACTTGTGAACCTGGTTAAGATCTTGGTCCGCTTTGCGCCTCTGCGAGAATGTATTTTGTATTTGTTGGCCTTTAGCTGGTATTGAAGACCTCTCGCAAAGCCGCTGAGTGCGCAAAGAAAAGCTCGCAGTGACAATTCCTTCCCCCTCCGTGTTCTCTGTGCCTCTGTGGTTATTTACGCTTTCGCACAAATTTATTGTCACCACAGAGATTGCAGCACTTAACTACGCACACCATATTCAAAGCTGCATTTACCGAACATCAGATAGGTGCGCATTGGTGTTAAGCGGATCACTTCGGCCTGACCCAGTTGATCGGTTTCGGTACTGCGCTGCAGTTCAAGATAGTAAGACCAGGTGGGGTCGGCTTTAGGCGTCAGCTCCAGATAGGCTGATTCCTTTAGCCTCCATGTTCCCTGATGCCAGTCGGCGTCAAAGGGTACTTCCGCTACCGGCTGAATACGAAAAGTATGATCGTCGGACAATTGCAATCCGGGAGATTGTTCACAGCCACTGCTTTGATAGTTAAAACTCATATTTTCTGCGGCACTTGGATCAGATGGGTCTACCCCTTCAGGCAACAAAAACAACCCCATACTGTCTTTGGTATACCAATGATTGCCTTTGACCATAGCGGTAACATTGTGCACATACCAGCCCTGACTTGCCGAAGCCGCCATCACCCTGTCCAGCTTGCTGACATCTTTGAGCATTAATGAATAGACCAGGGAGGACTGATGAATATCAGCCGGAAAGGCCAGACGATTGACCTGCACCTGATAGCCCTCAGTTTCGAGGGCCTGGGTCACCTGTTGTATTTGCTCGGGTTGCAGATAGCGCCCATACAGATGCACTTGTGTTTTGGCACAACCAACCATAGTCAAGGTCAACAAGACCAGCAAGCATCCTTTCATATCTTATCCTTCAAACCGCGGACTAGCCGCCACAGCAACATCTATCTGGATAAGTTACTTATAAATCAGATGGTTGTCTAGATTAAATGGCGTTCGGCTCAAGACTGGCAAAACGAGTTACATCACCATTTGCATAGGCAGATGTTGTTGCACCCAACTTAATAATTCCAGCCGGTTACGACAGTGGGTTTTTCTGAACACGCTGTACAGATGGGTTTTAACCGTATTGGTGCTGATATGCAGTTGATTGGCAATCTCTTTGTTTTGCGCACCACTGGATAACATGCGGACTATCGTCATTTCGCGCTTGGTGAGAGCATCGAATTCTTCATCTTGCTTTTGCCGGTTCTGGCCGGCCACTGGTGCACACTTAAGCAAAGTCTGCAATGCTCTGTCCATGGCGTCACGTCTGAACCAGCGCTGCTTATCCAGCAAATGGCCAATGCCTTTGAGAATCAAATCGGGGGGATCCTGCCGATAAAAAACCCCATCGATACCAGCCAGTAATACTAATGTTTCGCAAATACTATCCTGGCTGGCGTTAAACAGCGCAATGCGATGTTCGACAGCCAGATCAAGCAAGTAACCCGGTAGCATTTCGCCCCAATAAGCACCCTGAATATTAAAAAACAATAAATCGAACTGGCTGGGGTTATGAATTTTGGATGGACAATCCACTTCCTGAATACGTGCCGGACGGGTTTTCAATAAACGCAGAAAAATATCAGCTTCCTGACTTTGGTGAGCAGCCTCACCAATATGAACAATCAGCACTGAACATGTATTAATATCCATACACTATCTCTTCCCTGATGGATGTTTTCCAACTCCTTGAATTGATACTGGTATAGGGATCACAACTTGTCAAGAAAGCACATAACTAAGTGTTGGGTAGCGCAGAAAAGGTATTAAAAATTAAAACAAAACAACCATTAACCTTATGTTACTTGTTGTTAGATATACCTAACAGGCTGAGATTCCATCACTGCGACTTTGGGCTGACGTAAAAACTTGATATGTATCATAACGGTAGTCCATGCTTAACTTTATTCTCTGCAACAGAGCCATTAGTGAGGACGTCCAATGCAAGTAAAAGATATTATGACCAGCAATCTGCATACCCTGACTCAGTCGGCGACCCTGCACGATGCACATAATATGAGCCGCGAATACGGTATCCGACATATTCCTATTGTCGATATGCTAACTGGCAAATACATGGCCATTGTGACACAAAAGGCACTGGTCGCCAGGGTTATGAAGCTGGCCAATCTATATGGTCAGGACAATCTCAGCGAGCAGGAGAAACGGGTGCCGATTATGGATGTGGCAATCAAGGATGGGGACAGTGCCACAGCAGATCAGTCTTTGCTTGAAGTGGCTGAATACTTTGTTAATTACAAGCATGGCTGCCTGCCCGTGGTGACGGCAGAAGGGCAGTTGCAAGGTATTCTCACCTCGTCTGACTTCGTTAAACTGGCCATAACACTGCTTAAGCAGCAATAGCTAATCAGGCTGAACCCTGTACTCCTGCATATTATATTTGTCCAGTATTGCCAGGTAGTCAGGGCTGTGCAGAAGTTGCCGTAAGCTCAGACTAAACTGCTGCCGGGTGTCTTTGTCCACATGGCTTTGTCTGCCAAAAGCAAAGTAAATCCCAGCTCGGTCAATGGCCGGGCTTAACACCATAATACGCGCATCGTTACTGGCTTTTACTGACCAGTCAAACCGTATTTCAGATGCAATGGCATAACGCAATTTGCCCAGCCCCAGCAGTTTAAACAACAGCTCCTCATTTTCCACTTCCTGCCTGGCGATGCCCGGCTGACTGTCAAACACCTCACCGTAGGAGTTATTGCGTATTGTGCCAATATACATGCCAGACAGGCTGTCCAAGCTGCCATCAAAAGCAGAAGCACAAGGTTTGAAGCATAGCAGGGCAATTTTGTCTGACAGGTAGGCAGGCGTCACATAGTCAAACTGTTGTAAGCGTTCCGGCGTTTTATACAACACCATAATCAAGTCCTGTCTGCCAAGCGACGTTTCGCTCAGCAGCCTTGTCCAGGGTCTGCGCACAAACTCAGGACTCATGCCAATATCGCTCAGCACCCGATGAAGAATATCCACCGATACGCCATGTAGCTGGCCATCCTGGTAGAAATAATACGGGGCATAATCCACTTCAGCCAGCGAGACTTTAATCACTGTGCCGTCAGAGGCTAATGGGTAAGAGCAAAAAAGCAGTGAAAACAGCAACAAAAACAGCCTCATGCAAGCTACCTTAGTTTGACCTAGCCTGCATCCAGTTCCGTGGCGATGGGTTAATTTCGCTTATCGTTATTCTAGTTCAATAAGGCGGAGCATGCCCGTAGCGCAAGCCAAAAAGAAAAAGCCGCCATTGCTGGCGGCTCATACAGATGACATATCTTTTGCATATCAGGAAGAAAGCTCGGCTTTGAGCCTTTCGTAGCTGACCTTCTCGGCTTCCACGTATTTACCCCATTGCTGGGCCATACGTTTGGCACTGTCAAACTTCTCTGCCTTGGCCAATTCATTTAGCGCATCGTTAAAGCGCTGCTTGTTGAAATACGCCATTCCCAATACCAGATGAGACATACCCTGGTTGCGCAAGCCACCTTTTTGCAAGGCTGCCAGTGTTGCTTCAATGGCTTTATCGTAGGCTTCCATGTTCAGGTACATCTGACCAAGTTGCGCATCCAGCTCGCCATCTTCCGACAAATTCGCCGCAGCGGTCAGCACCGGAATGGCCTTATCGTCATTCTTCGCCAGCGCCCAGCAATTAGCGGTAAATTTGAGGTTGCGCAGGTTGCGTTCCAGTACCCCTTCTTGCATGGCCTGTTCCATCAAACGTGCACCTTTAACCGGTACCTGATGGTAGTAATACAACTGGGCCAGGTTGAATACATCTGAACCTGTGGTGATATAGCCTTGCTGATATGCCGCTTCCAGCACAGCAAGCTGTTTTTTCTCTTCACCCAACTCACCGTACATGCCAGCCAGTTGTACCCAATACTTACCGTCGTTGTAGTGCCTGACCATCTTCACCAGCACATCCCTGACCTTCTCAGGCTGCTTCAGCTCGTAAAAGATAGCGCGCTGCAATACAAACCAGTTTTCCTCAGGAACCTTACCTTCCTTTTCAACCATGGCTACCGCCTGATTGATAAAACGGGAGGCGCGCTCGTAATCCTTCATCTGGTACATGGCCTGGGCCTTGATCAGATAGTTCTTGGCCGGGATATCCCCCACATTCAAGGCTTCCCAGCGCTCAAGAAAGACCAGGGTTTTGTCGTAGTTGCCTTGCATCATATGCAACTGGGCCAGACTGAACAGCGTGGTCAGCTCAAAGGACTCAGGAATAGGCTGTTGTTCCACCACCTGCTCAAACGCGGCGATAGCCTTGTCGTACTGCTCGGCATTGTAGTGAATAAAGCCATAAAAGTTATACAGCATGGCCAGCTCATAGCTGTTCATGGAACTGGACTTATCTTTGACATTATCCAGTGCTTCCAGCGCCTCGCCGATTTTATCTTCATCAGCCAGCGCCTGAGCACGGGCCAACTGCTCATATACTTTAGCACGCAAGGCCGGAGTACGACGGGTTTTGCGCTCTTCCTGCTGCTCCTGAGCCTTTGCCATCCCCACGGGAGTGACAGTTGGCAGCACATAGCCGGTCGTCGTCAGCAGCGCCAGAGCGACCAGTTGACTGATTGTTTTTTTCGCAAACATCGGTTCCACCTTAACCATCAATCTGGAAGGTTATACGGTTTTGTACGCCAGCCACTTCGGCAGCTTCACCGTTAACAACTCTGGGCTTGTATTTAAACTTCATGGCAGCGTCCATGGCAGCCTGCTCAAATATGCCTTCAGGATTGGCTTCCACCACGATAGGGTCTCGCACCGTACCGGCTTTGGTCACTGTGAATTCCACTATCACGTAGCCTTCAATGCCACGTTGCAATGCACGTCTTGGATAGACAGGTGACACCTTAACGATGGGCAGATACTCTCCGTCTCCGCCTTCCAACGCCAGTCCACCCGCCAGGGCCATATCACCACCGATATCGGCCGAGAAGTCCATGCCTGCCCCACCCTCAGCATTTGGCGTGGGTGAGTCCATCTGCGGTTGCTGCATCTGTGGCGGCGGCTCTTCCGGCTTAGGTGGCTTTTTGGGCTTACGATCTTTTTTCTCGACCTGTTCTTCCTGTTTCACCCGCACAAAGTCGAGTACCGACCCGACTGGAGGATCGGTCAATGCACTGCCACCGCTTTTAATCAGTGACTGCATCAGGAAAAACAAACCCAGGGTGACAACTGCCGAGAGGACCAGGGCAATCATCATTCTGCCGAACATAGAACTGCTGCCCGGCGCTGTAACTGTTGCATTAGCCATGCTTCACTCCTGACTGAGAGATAACGGCTCGCCTGAAAAATTGCACGCCCACTTACTCCTGGGCCGCAATGGATACATCGAATACGCCGGCGGCCCTGGAGGCATCCATTACCTTAATCAAGGTTTCAGTGGTGGCCTTCTTATCCGCCTGGATAACCACACTCCCCTGCGGGTTTTCGGCATACAGACGTTCAATGTTGGCCTGAACCGCACGCTCGTCGATGCGACGCTTGTTGATCCAGATCTCATTCTTATCACTGATCGCAATCAGGATGTTGGCGCGGTCTTTCTTCACTGCAGTGGCAGCTTCAGGACGGTTGACATCGATGCCCGCTTCCTTCACGAAAGAAGCCGTTACGATGAAGAAGATCAGCATGATAAACACCACGTCCAGCATCGGGGTCAGGTCGATGGTGGCTTCTTCTTCGTCTACCAGATTCTGAAAATGCTGTTTCATAAAATTCTCTTATAGTAGGTCGGGATGTATCCCGACTAATAGTTAACCCCTGGGGTCGGGCTTTATCCCGACTGAAGGTCGGTTAGCTGTCGGACTGAAGTCCGACCCGCACCGACCATCTACACACTAGTGATCCAGGTTCATGGCATCTTCAATATGCATTTTTTCGGTTTTGGTGATGCGCATCAGCCAGGTGGAGGCAAATACCCCGGACAGTGCGCCAACCATACCGGCCATGGTCGGGATAGTCGCCTTAGACACCCCGGAAGCCATGGAACGGGCGTTACCCGAGCCGGAAATGGCCATCACATCAAACACCTCAATCATGCCGGTTACTGTGCCCATCAGGCCCAACAGCGGGCACAGGGCTACCAGGGCCTGAATGACCGGGATTGAGCCTTTCAGTTTCAGGCTAACCCTGGAGATCATGGCCTGGCGAATCTGCTCGGCATACCAGGATGAACGGTCGCTTCTGGCTTCCCAGGCTGCAATGGTCTGGCCCTTAAACTGTTTGTGCCAGATAAACACATACAGGGCACGTTCCAGAATCAGCAACCACATGATGAATATCAGCAGACCGATGACCAACAGAACCTGGCCCCCTGTCTCGGTAAAATCACGTATTGCCTCGAATATCTCGAACATGGCGATTAGCTCCGTTCAGCGCGTTCTGCAATCACACCTGAGGCTTGTTCCTGAAGGATGAACACGATGTTCTTGCTGCGCGTATTCAACATGGCGTACAGCAGTGTCATCGGAATCGCCACTACCAGACCCAGTACCGTGGTCATCAACGCCGTAGAAATACCACCGGCCATCAGTTTCGGGTCACCAGTACCAAACAGGGTAATGGCCTGGAAGGTGTTGATCATACCGGTTACGGTACCCAGCAGCCCCATCAGCGGTGCGACCACGGAGATGATCTTAATCATGGTCAGGTTGCGGCCCAGCTTAGGAACTTCACCCAGAATGGCTTCCGTCAGTTTCAGCTCAAGGGTCTCGGTATCGACGTTAGGGAATTCCTCACGAACATGCAGAATACGGCCCAGCGGGTTATCTTTGCTTGGCTGTTGGTTTTTCAACTGGCGGTCAACCTTGGCTTTAATCAGAGTCAGGCTGATCAGACGCTCCAATGCCAGCAGTAAGCCCACAGCGCCCACGGCCAGAATGATGTAGCCAACCAAACCGCCCTGTTCAATACGTTCCTGGAAGTTAGGTGCTTGCACCAGCAGCCCCAGGATTGAACCACCGGTAGGATCCAAACCGAATTCTACCAGCTCACCATTGGAAGCTTGCAGGTTAGCAGCGCTCTCGCCATAACGACCAGCGGGTTGACGGGTCAGTTCAGCGACGGTGCCGGTGGATGGGTTCATATCCAGATATTTACCATCAGACACCAGAGCAAAGGCGCCCACACGTACCACTTCCTTGCTGACTTTGTTACCACCGGCTTCCACCACATCGGTAGTGAACTTGGTTACTTTGCCGGACTCGGTCATTTCACGTTGAATTTCAAACCATACGCGCTCGATTTCATCAATGGAGGCCAGTTTGGAGCTAGACCCCATAGACTGTGCCAAACCATCAAGAAACTCAGCACGGCCAGGAATCTGTGCAGAAATAACCGAGTTCTGGAATTTACCTTTGGTATCGCCTGAGACTTGCTGTAACACACCAAACAGCTCTTTCAGCGAGCCCAGGCGATTGGTCAGAGCATCATTCAGGTCAGCCAGCTTAAATTCGTTTTCCTGGAACTGACGCTCCAGGCTTTCACTGGTATTCAACTCAGCGTTACGCTTATTGGTGGCCTCTTTAAGCATTTGATCCTGCTCGGCGACCTTGGCGGCGAATTCTTGCTCGCGGCGCTGGTTGTCTTTATTTTGGGCAATCTGGCCTTGCTCCAATTGCTTCAGCAATTGGTCCAGATCCAGGGCTTTATCATTCGCGCTCTGTGCCATGGCGCCAGTGGCGACTAAGGAGGCAAACAGGCCAGTGGTCAGAACTTTCACTATGGATTTCATGATTTCTACTCTCTTAGTCGGTCAGGGCTACTGGCAGGGACAGCAAATCAGGGGCAAGTTGCTTCTTGGCCATACGCAGACCTTTGGTCACCTGAGTGCGATAACTGGAAGGCAGTTCTTCCCATTGACGGGTTTGCTTGTTCCAGATGCCTTGCTGGCTGGCATCGCGGGTCTGATAAATCAGCGCGGTACGTCCAACGCGCAGGAAGTCCACATTACGTTCCTGGCCACCGACAGTGTGCAAGCCACTGTAGGCTTCCAGGGTGCGGCCGTAATCCATCTCAATCTGATAGGCTTCCATCACGCGGCGGAATTTTTCGGACGGTGCCACATCGGCACGTTCCATCAAACCAGCCAGATCGGCCAGACGCTTGCTGCGCTCTTCAGGCAGGAAAGGCACATCCAGTTCAACAAATTGTTTCAGGCCTTCAATCATGCGTAACATCAAAGGGGTGATCTGGCGTTCGATGACACTGACTTCATCGATGGCTTTGTTCAGGTCGTCTACTTCTTTAAGCTGATTATCGATTTGCTTACGCAGTTGCGCGTTGTATACCAGCAAACCGTCAATTTCTTTATTAATGGTCTTAAACTGCTGCAGTTTATTGTCAATCTGGTCCGTCATCTTGTTGATTTTTTCCTGCGAACCGGCTGCAGATGTATTGATCTTGCCAGCCTCTTTCACCACAGGTTCAAGATACTTGTCTTCTTGTGCCATTGACGGGGCGGTGACTGCCAGGGAGGTGGCAAGCACGGCCAGCGGAAGTAGTTTCAAAAGCCTCATACTGTCAAACCCTAATTAAAAAAGACCAGCGGGATACTGATCTTTGGAATTCGCGCACAGGATAGGGGTTAAGCGTGACAGTTTTATTACAGACTGATGACTAACTGGTGACCCTTTTCGGCTGGTATCAGACTACAAACTTTTGTAACACGGGGATTAAAGACTGAGGAAAAGACAGGCAATTGTGACAAAAAAACGGTAAAGAAAGGGCCGCAAGCCGCGGCCCTTTAAACAGCAAGTTAGAACTCGTAAGAGAAGCTGGCGCTGACTTTGGTACCCACTTCCTTGTACCACATTGTCAGGTTTTCCTGCATGATCTCCTTGTCTTCACCCAACAAGTTCTGCACTTTGAACTTCACTGTGGTATTAAAGTTAGGATAGTAACTATACACAAAGTCCAGCGAGTTGAATGGTTGCTCCTGCGCGTCTTCATTGCCACTCACACCCGGCACAATGATCCTCTCACCAAAGGCGTTGTACACCAATGAAGTAGAGTGATTACCATCATCTGAATCCCAACCAAACTGAAGGTTAGCAACCCATTTTGAGTGGCCGACCAAGCGGCGCTCATCATTAGTAATAGATGTTGTTACCGTGCTGGCGTTTAAGGCATCACGTAACTGCTGGTTATACAGCGAGTCCGGGTTATCACGACCAATCTTCACATTGGAATCAGACAAGGTGATGTTGCCAGACAGGAAGAAGCCAGCCATGTCATTAGACAGGAAGCTCAGATCCTGCAGGAATTCAACTTCCAGTCCATACAGCTCTCCTTCTTCAGCGTTGGCGGTCAACAGCTGAGGAGTACCTTCACCACCACTGAGTTCAACCATCTCAATCGGGTTAGTCATGTCTTTGTAGAACAGAGCAACCGATAGGTTGTTGCCGGACTCTTTATACCACTCCCAGCGCAAGTCGGCATTTTTCAACTCGGCACTGCGCAGCAGCGGTGAACCGCGCACCAGGAACTCGGTCAGAGGGTCAATAAAGAAGCTTGAACTGATATCGCGCATATCAGGACGAATGGCCGTTTCACTTACGTTAAAACGAATCTGCATCTCGTCATCAAGAATGTAAGTCAAGGCCAGGGACGGGAATAACTCATCTTTGTTGAAAACGGTATCCGCAATGTCATCACCACTTACCGCAAACAGATCTGTGTGCGCCTGATAAGGAATAGACACCTGCTGGAACTGCTCCCAACGCAAACCGCCACTGATCCGCCAGGTCTTGTTAATAAAAGCATCACCCATCAGGTAATAGGCTTCCAACTTAGCTGCAGCGGAATACTTATCACCGTCGGCCGTGCCGTCCTGGAACAGCCCTCGACCTGTCGCACTGGTATAAAAGTCAGGATTAGCAATATTATCAGGGGAGAAGATTTGATCCAGTCTGACACCCTGTTTGTATTCATCACGAATACTGAAGTGTCTAATCCCCAGATCGATACTCTGCGCTTCGCGGGTTTTCTCCCAATAATCGCCACCTATCTTCCATTCCACTTCCCAGTTTTCACCGGACATGGGGTAGGCAAAGTTCCAGCCCACTGTGTCTGAGTCATCTTCCAACTGCTGATACTGTCTGTTCAGGTTGGTGGCCGCCAGATCTTGCAGACCTTCGTAAACCACGGCGCCATTGTCCATTTCTTTTTCAAAGGTGGCTTCCAGAATATCCGGCGCATCGCGGGTCGCACGGCTGGTGCCGACATACCAATCCAGGTAGGCGAAATTCAGCCAGGGGAAATTATGCGTGCCTTTAAGTTGGCTGGTGATCATCTCCCGTTCTTCAAAGATGATATCCAGACGACGCAGCTCGGTTTCCCCTTCCTCTGACTCGTTGGCGTCAAAGTAATCTCTGTTTCTTACTCTGTCTCGCATATCGTGCAGGATCATATTGGTCAGCTCAACCTTGTGGTTATTGTTAAATTCATAACCGACGTTGAACATGCCACTCCAGCGAACACTCTGCTCTGTGGACAAGCCATCAAGATACTTGGTGAAACATCTTTCACCACTGTTATCACAACCACCGCCCAAATCTGAGCCGTTCTTCTCATTGGCGACAGTCCACTCCTGGTCGTACGCCATAGTCGCCAAAAACCCTAGCGTTCCTTCGCTACCCACCTGGAATTGGTTACCTACTGTCGCACCCAGGTTGTAGTTGGGATCAACGCTTTTTTCATCGGGTCCGATATCCCAGTTGAAAGCAGAAAGCATGGCCTGCGTGGTCTGTAGATTCGTTATGCCTTCCACACCTGTTGAGCCACTATTACGCAAGGCATCAGCTATGATACCGGGCAGTTCGCGGGTGCCATCGTCTTTCCCCATCCAGTCATCATCGCCACCGGTATAAAAGTAGCCATCTTCATTATTGGACGTGTTGTAACCAGCACCGCCACTAATATTAAAGACAAACTCAGATGGAATGGACTTAGTACGAATGTTAACGTTACCACCGCCAAAGTGGCCTGGCATGTTGGGAGAATAAGACTTCTGAACGTTCAGGCTTTCGATAATATCAGAAGGGAACAAGTCCAAAGGCACAACAGAGCGGGTTGGATCCGGGCTCGGCACCATCATGCCATTCAATTGTGTACTGGAATAGCGTTCACCTAATCCGCGCACGTAGATAAACTTGCCATCCACCAAGGTCAAACCGGTAATACGGCGAAGCGCTGAAGCGGCGTCTCCATCCCCCGTTCTGGATATTTGCTCAGCACCCATGATATCTGCGACAAATGCCTGATTCTGACGCTCTTGCAGCACAGCAGAAGCAGTACCTTTTAAGCGACTTGCCGTGGCAATCACTTCTTCCATGGCCTGGTTTTGATCGTCCGACTGTGCCATAGCCACCGGGGCAGACACAAAAGTGCTCAGTGCTGACATCACGGCCAAACTGAGCGCTGTTTTTCTAGACACAAAATGTAATGTCTGTTTCATGAATTCACTCCTAAGTAACTGGTAAAGATGCTTGCCGCAAGTAACAGCTAAGGCGCATCAACGCGCCTTAGCTTTTCCTTGCATTACGTTTTTAAAACGCCGGCTTAGTCATCCAGACCCACAGTTACCCAACCAGAAGTCCAGTCGTTGTCGCTACTCATGGCACCAATATAATCGGTGGCATCAAAGAAGCTGTTCAGGCTGGAAGCGTCAAAACCGTTACCCAGCAGAACCGAACCTGCAGCAGGTTGATAACCAGTCAGTCCCAGCTCGCTGACAGTGAGAGTACTGTTACCTTGCTGACCTTCAAACCAGGCTTGGGTGGTGCCACCACTGATGGTGTCAGAACCGAAAGTATCTGCACCATCCGCACAGGCAACGATGGAATGCGTCATGCTCAGTTCACCAGAACCGGCATTGGCAATGGCTTCAGCACCGTTAACTCGCAGACAGTTGTCGTAACCAGCAGGACCCGTTACTACCAGGTTTTTAATTACACCAGCAGTACCGTTACGCAGACGTACACCGTTCACACCATTGGCACCAATAATGGTGACATTAGAAATTGACGGCTTAGTCAAAGGTAACCAGGCTGGGTGATCTTCGTTGTTGTCGGCTTCAATAGCATTGTCACCGCCTTCTTCACTCTGTTTGATCAACACGTACTGGGCATTGCCCGTCCAGCCGAAAGACCAGTCCAGAGAGTCATCACCAATGGCAGTCAGAACCACGTGCTTAACGTTAACGGTACCACCAAAGAACTCGATACCATCGTCCAGATTCTGGTGAACCTGAATATAATCAACATCAGTACCTGAACCCACACCGGCAAAGCTGATACCGTTGAGTTCATCACCGGCGGCCAGGGCCTTACCAGCATGTTTCACCACAACATATTTCAGCGTTCCAGAGTTGTCTTCAGGGTTATTACCACCAAACAGACCAGCATCCCCTTCGGCTGGCACGCCACATGACGTCAGCTCTGCTTCAGAAGTGTTGCTGTCATCACCGGTGTTACACAGGTTAGATGGGGCATTACCCATAATAACCACCCCCCCCCACTGACCGATGGAAGTTTCCTGACCAGTCATGTCCTGTACTGAGGTCATGATGATTGGCGCTGAGGCAGAACCTACCGCTTCAATTTTTGAACCACGACGTACAACCAGGAAGTCATCGCCCACTTCACCGAACAGAGTGGTACCACGCTCAATGTACAAGGTAGCGCTACTGGCATTGTCTTCACCCACACCAATGCGGCCTTTCAGCAACCAGTGTGCGTCATTGCTCAACACCACGTCCTGAGTGAAGGTGTGGTCAGCCGTCAACTGGTAAACAGGCTTGTCAGTGATATCAGGGAATTGAGCAGACACATCAGTTGCCAGACCTTGAGCCATGGCATTGCTGATATCAGATGGGATGTCTGAGTTTACTGCAACAGTCCAGCCTTCCATCCAGTTAAACTGGCCATCAAATGCACCTATATGTTTGGTCGCAGCAAAGAAGCTGTCATCCTTAGACATATCGTAACCGGCATTCAGCAGCGGAGAGCTGGATTTAGGTGTAAAGCCGTCAGTGGCAAGCAGCAACTCATCAGCTGTTTTCACACTGTTGCCTTCCTGACCGGTAAACCACTGTTCAGTCGTCTGGCCACCAAAGCTATCGCTACCGAAGTTATTGGCGCTCTGACATGCGACCACTGAATGGGTCACACTCAGGTCACCACTCACAGCATTGGCTTGAGCTTCTGCACCATTGACACGCAGACAGTTTTTGTAGCCCTCACCTGCTGTAACCACCAGGTTCTTAATGGTTCCGGCTGTACCGTTACGCAAACGTACACCGTTTGTTCCGCTGGCACCCACAATAGTCACGTTGGACAGTTTAGGTGTCGTCAGAGGCAGCCAATCCGGGTTGTCTTCGTTGTTGTCAGCTTCAATACCATTGTCGCCACCCGCTGCGCTTTGCTGGATGTAGACATTCTGTGCTTTACCTGTCCAACCGAAAGACCAGTCCAGAGAATCGTCACCGATGTCAGTTAACACAACGTTGCGAACATTCACTGTACCGCCGAAGAATTCAATACCGTCATCCAGATTCTGGTGAACCTGAATGTAGCTTACGTTGGTTTTAGAACCGATACCGGCAAAACTGATACCGTTCAGTTCATCACCTGCTGCCAGTGCTTTACCAGCGTGCTTGATCACAACGTAGCGCAATGTCCCTGAATTGTCTTCTGGGTTGTTACCACCATACAGACCAGCGTCACCTTCAGCTGGGACACCACAGGATGTCAGCTCAGCCTCAGATGTCTGATTGTCATCACCGGTATTACAAAGGTTGGTTGGGGCATTACCCAGCATGACCAGACCACCCCATTGACCGATAGATGTTTCGTCACCCATCAGATCCTGTACAGAGGTCATGATGATAGGTGCAGAAGCTGTACCCACTGCTTCAATCTTTGAACCACGGCGCACAACCAGGAAGTCGTCACCCACTTCACCGAACACAGTCGTACCTTGTTCTATGTACAAGGTGGCATTGTCTTCATTGTCATTACCAACAGCTACACGACCTTTGAACAACCAGTAGGCATCATTGGTCAGAGTGACGTCAGCGGTGAACGTTGCATCTTGCTGAAGTTCGTAAACCGGCTTGTCCAAGCCGGGGAAGCGACTAGAAACATCCGTCGCTAAACCTTGAGCGAAGGCGTTCTGAATATTCGTGGGGAAACCACCTTTAACGGCAACAGTCCAACCACTCATCCAGTTGGTACCATTTGGATTGAAGGCACCGATGTAATCATTGCCGCCCAACTTCACTGGTGAATCAGCAGTCGGGAAATAGCCGTTATCTTCAAGCTTCAGTTCGGCTGCAGCCATAGTGTGGTTACCAGACTGAGATTCAAACCACTCTTGAGTTGTCTGACCACCGAAGCTATCAGAACCGAAGTTGTTAGCAGGGGTTTCACAAGCCACAATAGAATTGGTGATGGTCAGTTCACCAGCAACGGCATTAGCCTGAGCTTCTGCACCGTTCACACGCAAACAGTTTTTGTAAGTTGCTGAACCTGTTACCAACACATTAGACAAAACACCGGCTGTACCATTGCGCAGACGTACGCCATTTGTACCATCAGCACCCACGATAGTGACATGAGATACAGTGGGTTTAGTCAGCGGCAACCAGCTTGGATGGTCTTCATTGTTATCCGCTTCGATGCCATTGTCGCCACCGGCAGCGCTTTGCTGGATGTAAACGTTTTTGGCACTACCGGTCCAGCCGAAAGACCAATCCAGAGAGTCATCACCGTTATCGGTTAACACCACGTGGCTGACATTGACTGTACCACCAAAGAATTCAATACCGTCATCCAGGTTCTGGTGAACCTGAATGTGGTCTACAGTCGTACCGGCACCAACACCAGCAAAACTGATACCGTTCAGTTCATCACCAGCGGCCAGAGCCTTACCAGCATGTTTGATCACAACGTATTGAATAGTACCGGAGTTATCTTGTGGATCATTACCACCAAACAGGCCGGCGTCGCCTTCTGCCGGCACACCACAGGAGGCTAATTCAGCATCAGACGTTTGCTCATCATCACCTGTGTTACACAGGTTAGTGGGTGCTTTACCAAGCAGAACCAAACCACCCCACTGACCAATAGATGTCTCTTCGCCAGTAACATCCTGAACAGACGTCATAGTGATAGGAGCAGAGGCCGTACCTTTAGCTTCAATTTTTGAGCCACGACGTACCACTAGGAAATCATCACCGACTTCACCAAATACAGTGGTACCTGCCTCAATATGCAGCGTCGTGCTGTCGGCATTGTCGTTACCAACCGCCACACGCCCGTCAAGCACCCAGTAAGCATCGCTGGTCAGTGATACGTCTGCAGTGAAGGTGGTGTTTTCTGCCAGTCGATACACCGGCTTACCAGAAAGTTGAGGAAACTCAGAAGACACGTCAGTTGCCAGGCCCTGCGCGAAAGCGTTAGCTGGAATACCCGGTGTAGGAGTTGGGGTAGGGGTAGGTGTTGGCGTAGGAGTTGGTGTGGGAGTGGGTGTGGGTGCAACATCACCTTCATTAATTACGATATCACCACCACATCCGGCCAACGCTAACGCTGCAGCTATTGCGGACGCTTTAAAAAGTGTCTTGAGTTCCATTGAGCTCTCCAATTATAGGAATAGGAAATGTAGGTTCATAAAAACGCAAGCAAGGGTATCGAAGCTGGGTGACACTTTTGTTACAGCCAATGGCTGTAACAAAAGTTTCATGGAAATTTTGAATTTTATGGCTAGAGAACTTTATTTTTGTTTTTCAAATAGATAGACCAACCAGCCAAGCACAGCGAGAGCCGATAATGGCAATACAATGTGGCTTGCTGCCCTTGTCAGGCGGGCCTGAAGGATAAAATATCCCTTTCCACTACAACAAGTGGGGAGCCACAATAGCCAGCGATGCCTTCAGACTAGCCAGTCTGACAAGCCAGCCGCAGCGCAGCCCCTCTGTGCGATAACTGGCGTTTCCGCACATCTTCCAGCCTGGCCTGTTTAAGTGCCCTGCCCCACCAATTAAGTTGTTCCAGCATACGCATTAAGGTGCGTCTGGGTCTGTCCTGATCTTTTAAGCTGCCGTTGTCATCAAACTGTTCCCAGGCATTAATAAAGCTGACCGAGTCACGTACGCTGGCGCTTTGCAGTTCAACAAACACCTGGCGTAACTGCTCTACTGCCCTGAGTCCTCCCGAGACCCCGCCATAACTGACAAAGCCCACCGGTTTGGTGTGCCATTCGTTATTCACCGCATCGATTAACGCCTTTAAGGGGGCAGGAAAACTATGGTTGTACTCCGGCGTCACAACAATAAAGGCATCCGCCGCACCCAGCTCAGCGCGAATGCCATCCAGCACCAGATTATCCAGAGGTGCCGTACTAGTTAGGTCCAATGGGTCGATTACAGTCAGATTCAACTCATCCAGCTTGGCCAGTTCAGTGGTCACCCAATTGGTAACCGCTTCACACAAACGTCCCTCACGGGTACTCCCCATAATTACCGCAATACTCAATTTTTCCGCCATGGTGCTCTCCATTAATCAAAAGTGGGTTGTTTACTTATCAGTGCTTGTGGCATAGGCTAAAACCTCAAGTAAAGTTAAGGTCAATAGCCAAAATGAAAAAAAATCGGCAAGGTGGCAAAGGCTGTAAGGATGTGACGCAGCCTCTGACAGTCGGCCAGGTGGCCAAACGCAGTGGGGTGGCGGTGTCGGCGCTGCACTTTTACGAACAAAAAGGGTTGATTAAAAGCTGGCGCAATCAGGGTAATCAGCGCCGATACCACAGGGATGTGCTGCGTCGTATCGCAGTGATCAAATCCGCCCAACAGGTCGGGGTGCCGTTGTCTGAAATAGCCGATGCCCTGTCGTCTTTACCCGACAGTCGAGCACCCAATTCAGGAGACTGGGCCAAAATGTCTCAGGCCTGGCTACAGGATCTGAATCACCGAATTGAGACACTGACCAAGTTACGCGACAACCTCAGTAGTTGCATTGGTTGCGGTTGCTTATCGCTGCAGAACTGTCGCCTCAGAAATCCAGGTGACAGCCTGTCAGAACAAGGCTCCGGGGCAAGGTTGATCGATCCTGACTGAGTCTCAGACCGGGTTTTCCCAGCCAAGGTCTGCGCCACTTCATTGCTATATTTCCTGGCTGTTGAGTCAGGCTAAATGGACTAAATAAATCAGCTTGGCATGCTTTTGGCTTAGTTGAGTTTGCGATTCATTGGCTGGTATGCACAAAGCAACGCCAGCCGTCACAACAGGAGGACCAATGTTAGGCTGGGCACTGACTTTTTTTATTATCGCCATTGTTGCTGCATTACTTGGCTTCGGTGGTATAGCCGGCGCAGCCGCCGGGATCGCGAAGGTTATCTTTTTTATCTTTGTGGTGCTGCTGCTGATTTCCCTGGTGGCAGGTGCACTAAGAGGCAAACGCCCTAAACTTTAATTTCGGTTTCACAAAAGGAGTAGATTATGACAAACAACAAAACCCTGGCCATTGCTTTATTCGTGGCGACCTTGGGTCTGACCGCCTGCGACAACGGTGGCAAAGCAGAACAAGCTGGTGAAAAAGTGGACGAAACCATGGAGCAGGCTGGCGACAAGTTAGAAGATGCCATGGACAAAACCAAGGGTGCGATGCGTGACGCAGGCGACAAACTGGAGGATGCCGCGGAAAAAACCGGCGATAAACTTGAAGATGCGGCGGATACCGCCAGCGATAAAATGAAAGAGCTCTGTGAAAAAGCCAAGGAAAAAGCAGAGTTTAAAGACAAGGACTGCTAATTCCTATCCGGGGGCCTAGGGGCTGTTTATCTTTCGAGTATGATTTTGCAGCAGTTTGTGGGCCCTTTATACAAGGCAGAGTGAACGTGGTGTAGTTATTCTACATGAGTGAAGGATAACGCCGTAGAAAGGGCCCACAAGCGCTGCCCGAAGGGTTCAACCCAGCCCCTCCTGCTCTGTGTTGCCGGGCTTTGACTTAGGCCCGCTAGGCCTGCAGACCGGCGTCGTGACCAGAAGGGGCTGGATTTGAACAAAATCCATACTTGAAAGATAAACAGCCCCTAACGCCCCTTTTTTTGTGCTGGGCAATCCTTGCGTAGCAGAGACTGGATCGGCATAGAATCTATTCTTTTAAGTGATAAACTGGACTAGCAAAAACCATTGGTGAACGTTCAGGGAGAACCTATGCCTGTTGCCTTTTATTATCTGGCTGGTGGTTTAGCCAGTTTTATTGCCCTGCTGTTTAGCCCGCATCTCGTAGTTACCTTGCTGCTTGCATGGCTGTGCCTGTCTCTGCTGGCAGTCAGTCTGGCCTACTTATTTAATTTCGCCGAGCTGTTCCGAAAACGCGAAGATGGCCGCATCCCCCTCGTGATCCGTTGGCTGTTTATTCCCTTTCTGGTAGGCGTCACCCTGTATAACAGTTGGGCGAGAAAGCACGACAAAGTCCCGGCCATTCAAAAAATTACAGACAATCTTTATCTGGGCTGTCGCTTATTTACTGCGGATGTTGAAACCATTAAGAACGAAAACATTGCCGCAGTGCTGGACGTGACGGCGGAGTTCGATGCGCTTGATTGGTCGCTGCAAGGAGAGAATATCGCCTATCTGAATATTCCGGTGCTGGATCACAGTTCACCTAATGTGGCGCAGTTAAATCACGCATTACACTGGCTGCAACATCAGCATAAACAAGGCCGTAAAGTATTAGTACATTGCGCCCTGGGTCGGGGCAGGTCGGTGCTGGTTGTAGCAGCTTATTTGCTAGCCCAAAAACCTCACAGCAGTGCACAAGACGTACTTGAAAATATTCGCGCCATACGCCAGACCGCCCGTTTAAACCGATGGCAGTTTAAACAGCTTGAGTTCCTGCATCGTGAAGGCAAGCTGAGACTCAACATGCAAACCTGGATTATCGCCAATCCGGTAGCTGGAGGGGGAAAATGGCAGGAGTGCCAGGAACAAATAAAACACATTCTGGGCCAGCGACTGGACATAAAAATTGCCCTTACCAGTTTGGATGAAGATGGACAACAACTGGCAGGACAGGCCATTGAGCAAGGCGCAGACATCATTATCGCCTGCGGCGGCGATGGCACCATCACCGAAGTGGCCTCAGCCTTGCTCAATAAACCTGTGCAGTTGGGCATTATTCCCCTTGGTACCGCCAATGCACTGGCGCAAGCCTTATGCGGTATGCGCAGTAAATTACTTCCCATCGACACAGCCTGTGAGGTGATATTAGCCGGGGAAACCAGGCAAATTGACACGGCCTGGTGTAATAACAAGTTGATGCTGCTACTCAGCGCGGTAGGTTTTGAGCAACAAATGATTGAAGCGGCCAGTCGTGAAGAAAAAAACCAGCTTGGACAGATGGCCTACCTGCTTGGCTTGTGGCGTGCGATAGAGAATAACCAACAACTGGAATTAGAGGTGCAATTCGACGAAGACCCCCCTTGTATTATCCACACCCACAGCATGGTAGTGGCTAACGCGGCGCCTTTGACAACCCTATTGGCACAAGGTAATGGTGAGCCGGATTTGGCTGATGGCATGTTGGATGTTACCTGGCTAACACCGAGTGATACCTCGTCGCGCCATTTATTAAGTCTGACTGAACTGGCCGTGGCCGGATTAGCGCCCCCAAGTGAGAACATCCGCCACCAGCAGGCCACCAGGGTGCGCATCAACTCGCCTCAGTTAGACAGCTACGTCATAGATGGTGAAGTGTTTGACGATCTGCCGCTGGATATTCGCATTCAACCTGGCTCGCTACGAGTGTTAGCCCCGCAAAACTAACCCCCAAAGAAAAACTGTCGGGATATGGGGACAGAACAAACATCCCTTGCTATCCCTCAACCAGGCTATATGCGTCACAGGCCTATAGCCCCGCACGCAAAGTCCCCGAAAGGAAGCGCTTTTACTCGGTATACCTGTCAGTGATTCCACAGCCAAACCTCATACTGCTACAAAAACTGTCACCTTATGACAACAGCTCACATTAGAGCAAACAAAATAACCATTAAATATCAACAAGTTAGAAGTTGGCATCATTCTAGCTACAGTCATTATGAGTTCAATGACCAAGTCAAAGGAGACGATGATGAAACTCACAACAACCCTGATGACCCTGACAATGCTTGCAGCCCCTGTAGCCATAGCGGGCGAAAATACCTGGGAAGAAGGTGCCAAGGATGCCTGGATTGACGGTAAGGCTGAAACCACTTTACTGCTCAACACCAACCTGAATTCCTTCGACATCAATACGGATGTGAAAGATGGTGTGGTTGTCCTGACAGGTAAAGTGGACAGCGAGGTAGATAAATCCCTGGCCAGTGAGCTGATTGAAAGTCTGGACGGCGTGAACAAAGTCGATAACAGACTGGAAGTGATGTCCAAAGACAAGCCCAGCGAAATGGCGCAAACCCTGACGGATTCCAAAGTAGTAGCAGTGGTGAAGACCAGGCTACTGATTGAATCCGAGGTAACAGGTACAGATATTAATGTGGATGCCAAGCAAGGCGTAGTGACGCTAGAAGGCACAGTGGCCAGCGATGCCGAACGCGACCTGGCCGTCGCCATTGCCAAGAACACCTCCGATGTCACAAAGGTGGTGGATAAACTGGAAGTGGTTGAAAAATCATAACATCACCACGCTTAAAGGCCCATTCGTCCGGATGGGCCTTTTATATTACTGAGCCTCACTGCCTTCTAGCAGCTAAACTAGAACGAACTGATCTAGACCGCACTATCTCTGCAAATTATGACTCAGCCAACCAGAACCGCACTTGTGACCGGTGCCAATCGGGGCATAGGTTTTGAAATAGCTAAAGCATTAGCAAATGCCGGCAATATCAAAGTCTTGATTGCTGCAAGAACAGAAGACACGGCAGAAAAAGCCGCGCGCACCATTGGTCAGGGGACTGTTGGCGTAGAGCTGGACCTGCTGAACAAACCGGAGCAGCGTGTCCAGGCCATTTCCCAGGTATTAGGCCCCATAGATATATTGGTTAATAACGCTGGCATTTTATTTAATCAGGATGCCTTGAATACCGAGCGGCACGAATTGGAAATGTCACTGCAGGTGAACACTATTGGACCCTTCCTGCTAGCCCGGATACTGGGTAAGAGTATGCAGCAAAGAGGCTGGGGGCGGATCGTTAATCTGACCTCAGGCTGGGGCACCTTCTATGAAGGTCTCAATGGTCCTGCAGCTTATTCCATCAGCAAGGCCGCCCTGAATGCCATGACAGTGTGCATGGCCAGAGCCTTGGGCGACAAAGTTAAAGTCAATGCCGCTTGTCCGGGCTGGGTACGCACCGATATGGGCGGTGACAATGCCCCGCTGTCCGCCCAACAAGGTGCAGATACCCCGGTATGGCTGGCTCAGTTACCGGATGATGGCCCCACAGGTGGTTTGTTTCGTCGCCGCCAACAGTTGCAGTGGTGACCTGCAGAGCTGGACTAGGTGCGCCAGCGATTAAACGACCAGTACCACTGTTCAGGGTAGCTGAGAATAATTTGTTCAAAGCGTTCATACAGTTTACGGGTGACCAACTCAAAAGCCGTTTTATTGCGCTCAACGGGCTGATGCATAAAAGGTTCAATAAACACCTGATAGCGGCCCTCTTTTGTTTTCACTCCCCAGGCCAGCAGTAATGGCGTGCCAGCAAAAGCACTTAGCATGGCCGCACCAGCTGGCGCTCTGGTTTCCCGGCCAAAAAAATGTACATTGATATCTTCCGCATACAGGTCGGCATGTAAGGTCACGACCGCGCCTTGTTTAACCTGATTTAACAGCTTAACAAAAGCCCCGGGCTGCTTTTTTTCCACATAGCCAATCCCGGCTTTTTGATAGGGATTGTGCTTTGGGTCGATAAACTTGGGCAGATGCGACAATGTGGTTGAACGACCAGTGAGTCGCTGCAATGCCAGCGGAACCAACTCGTAACAGCAGGTATGCAGCGTTACTACGCAAAGCCCCTTGCCTGAAGCAAGATACTGGGCAGCCTGCTCGTCACAATGTATATCCATCTCCAGTTCTGCCAGGTTTAAACAATCCAGCAAGCCCTGAATAATGCCAGTGTAAGATTGCCGGACCATAGTCCGCCGCTGCTGATCAGACAATAAAGGCAAAGCCAGAGCGAGATTATTTATCGCGCGTTTGCGTGTGCGGCTGGACAGCCGCAGAATGATTCTGGCCAGCATGCCAGCCAGCAAAGGCCGGCGCGCAGCCGGAATACGCGCCAGATACTTCATCAAGCAAAGCGCCAGGCGATGTCGAAGCTTATGTCTCGGCCTAGACATACTCAATACTCTTTTGGATAAATTCGCTCAGATTTGCCATGTCACTGAAGGTCTCAGCATCAAAATCTGCATCTTGCAAATCCACATCAAATCGCAGCTCTAACTCAGTGATAAGCATCATCAAGGCCATCGAATCAAATTCTGCTATAGCCCCCAGCAACAGGGTGTCGGCCTGAAAATCTTGTGCGGGTCTGGCCAATATTTCACCTAGTATCTCTGCCAACCTTTGTTGAACTTCCATTGTCTGATTCCTGAATTGAAACTAGTGGCATGATAGAGCCGGGACCGATATAGATCCGTAGTAAAACTGTCAGGTTGTGTAGCCAAGTGTTGGAAATTGTACTGTTGATGATAGGGCCAAAATGGCGGGCACTGACGGCTTAACAGATAAAGCGGGGGGCTTTACTGATATACTTATGCTCAGATCTTGGCTCATGGTTTTGGATGTTACGCCGTTGTCCCAGCAAATTAACTTCCCCCGGGTTTTAAAGCCGTTCATTTTGGTATGTTATATAACACTAGCATGCCATGTCATGGCATTGTCCGAACATCCAGCAGCCAGCAACAGCAACAGCAACAGCAATGACGACTCTATGGTGCGTGATTTGGCGTCTTTGGAACGCATCAAACATTCCCAACCATCTGAGGCTCTGTTGCAAACACAACAATGGCTTGAACAACTCACCAATGATGACCCGCTGCAATTGCCCCTGACCCTCCAGTTGGCTGAAATTCACTACCTGCTGGACAACCTGGACCAGGCCAATGTTATGGTTCAGCATCTGTGGGAGATGGCCCAGCGTGCGCATTCGATTACTTATCAGGCAAGCGCCCTGAAATTAAAATCTATGTTAGCCCGAAGCCGGGCAGAATATGCAAGCGCACGCCAATATTTGCTGGAAGCCAAACAGCTGTTAGCAGCGCAACCTGACACTGGCCTGCAAGCAGAACTCTTATATGAGAATGCCATTCTGGATTTCTTTGAGGGGCATATAGAACGCGCTTTGCAACATGTTCAACAAGCCGGACAGGCATTCACGCAAGCTGAAAACTTACGAATGCAGGGTAAAGCCGAAAATATTGTCGGCATTCTTTTGGGTACCCAGGGGCGTTATGAAGAATCACTGCAGGCCATGCTTAGCGCACTGGACATTGCACAAAAGCTCAGCGACGGCAATACGCAAACGGCGTTACTGAACAATATCGCAGTCACTTTGCAAAAGCTTGATGACAGCCAGGGTGCCATCCGTACCTATCAGCAGGCACTGGCACTAGCCCAAAAAATGGGTGACAAACAAAGCGAAGCCCTGGCTCTGGTCAACCTTGGTAGCAGCCATCTGAGCCTAGAACAATGGCAAATCGCCCAGGACTACTCAACACAAGGATTGAGATTGGCCAGAGAATTAAATGCCCGGGTGACTATTGCCAGGGCACTCAATAATCTGGCGCAGGTGGCCAGGCAACAAAACCAGCCCAGACAAGTTTCTGCACTTGCCGAAGAGGCGTTGGAAATCGCCGAACAAACCGGTGATACCAGCGCTTTAGCGGGTCCGTTAAATCAGCTGTTTTGGGTACATATGCAAACCCGCTCATATCAGGCAGCACTGGCCATGGCGGATCGCCTCTACCATCTGGCCATACAACACAGCGATGAAGAAAATCAGGCCGATGCGCTGGCCATGCGCACCCAGGCTTATACTGCGATGCAGCAACCTCAATTGGCCCTGACTGCGCTACAGGAACAAATGAGCATACAACAAAGGTTGTCAGAGCAGCAGAACAATCGGCAATTAGCCGCGATGCGAAGTCGCTTTGAAGCCGCACAAAAGGACCTTGAAATTACTAAGCTTACCCAGCAGCAAAAGCTGCAAGCCGTTGAACTGGAAAAAGCCAAGCTTGAATTACAAAGTCGCCAGGCTCAGCGCAATGTCATGATGCTTGCTATGCTGGCTGCTTTTTTGTTGTTCTTTATGCTTTACCGACGTTGGAACCAAACGCGCCTGACCCGTCATCTGGTAGCTGAAGTGGCAAAGCGTACAGAGGATTTAAAACGTAAAAACCTGGAATTGAAAAGTGCCTATGAGATTGTTGAGCAGAGAAGCCTGACCGATGAGTTAACCGGCCTGCGTAACCGGCGTTATCTGCTCAAACATTTGCCGCAAAATAGTTCGGCCGCTTCAGGTCATTGGCTGTTCTTCCTGATGGACATTGATCATTTTAAACAAATTAATGACACATTCGGCCATGCAGCAGGTGATTTAGTCTTAGTGCAAATGGCGGAACTTCTGGGCACGGTGTTCAGGAAAACGGACTACCTGATTCGCTGGGGTGGCGAAGAATTTCTTATCATGGTGCAGAGTCAATCACTTAGCAGTGCAGCAGACTATGCCCAGCGTCTGCGCAATTTGGTGGCAAGCTTCAATTTCAATATTGGTCAGGCTGAACCACTAAAGGTCACATGTTCCATTGGCTTTACCAATTTGCTAACACAGAATGTACAACTCTGGAGTCAGGCCATCGAGCTGGCAGACAAGTGTTTATATAGTGCCAAACACAGCAGCAGAAATGCCTGGGTAGGACTGCTGATGCATTCCCCATGTGCTGCCACGCTGACCAAGCTGCTAAGTAATCCAGAGCTGTCAAACGAACAACAGGGCGTCATGCTGGCGTCTTCTGTCTCAAACAAACTCTTATGGCATTGATTTGATCAATACCGTCATGGCAGATCCACAGAGTGATGGGTGTGGTGCCGAGACATGAGGCTCCTCGACTATATGCAGCAATCCAGGCCGAATCCCCAGAGCAATCAGCTCCCTTTTTACCGCTTCGGCTCTGGCTAAGGCCAGACTGGCAGGTAAACATTTTCCGGTACCATCATCACAGTAACCGTAGATAAGGGCCAGAGACTGCGGATTCTGCTTAATCAGTTCCGCTTGCTGGAATAGCTTGCCTACCTCTGTGGTGGCTATTCTGGCGCCGCCACTGGGGAAACTGACCAGAAGCTCTTTCAGGGCTCGTCTTTGCATGTGGAGAGGGGACATACAACGGTCTCCGATATTGTATTTTTCTGAATCCTTGGAGAAATGAACGTGCGCCCGTCCTCAGGCGCACGTTGGTTGGGAAGGGTACAACTTAGTTGCTTTGATATTTGTCAAACTCAGCGCGTGAGATCTGGCCGTCACCGTCTGTGTCGTACTCGTCAAATACTGCAGCCAGACGACTTTCAGCCGCTGCCTCTGCCTTACTAATTGCACCGTTACCGTCCTTGTCCAGGGCAGCAAAAAGGTCGCTAGTGGCAAATGCGCCCATGGCAGGCAGGAAGAACAAAATAAATGCGAACTTTTTCATAACTTTCTCCTTTGACTTTGTAGTCCCGGCCAGCAGATTGGTTGAGGGTCAGCCGGGCAGGCAATATTGCCTGGTTCACGATAACGGTTTGTTTTGTTACCGCTTGCAAAGGACATTACAACTTCGATGCCAACTTTTATTTTTCCTTTAAAATCATACAGATAGGCATTCCATCTACTACCAGACCGGTGATATCTGTCGCCTGATTACAACATCAATTACCAGAATTCTATTTTTACCTTTTAAATCAAAAAGATAGTCTGTCATCTATCCGAAACACAAGGCATTCAGGCCTGTCATTGTGGCGTTCTGGAAGGTTGAGGGCGGTCAATGCCGCCCGCAACTAAATTCGAAACACAGATACCTGGCCCTGCAACGTCACGGCCAGGCGAGACAGATCGTCACTGGCCTGGGCATTCTGGTTGGAGCTATCGGTGACAAGGGCAATACTGGAGCTAAATTCATTGACATTGGCACTAATTTCATTCGCCACGGTAGTTTGCTCTTCCGTGGCGGTGGAGACTTGTATATTCATATCCGCAATAGTGGTTAGCGAAGTAATAATTTCTTTTAACACCAGTGAGGACTCTTCTGCATGGCTGACACTGTCTGATGCCATTTGCTGAGCCTGGCTCATACTGTCTACTGCCTCCCCGGCTGCCACCTGCAGTTTGCCAATCATTTCACTTATGGACTCGGTGGCCTTTTGGGTATTATGCGCCAACTGCCGAACTTCGTCGGCCACGACGGCAAATCCTCGCCCGGAATCCCCGGCTCTGGCCGCTTCAATGGCGGCATTTAGCGCCAGCAAATTAGTCTGTTCAGCCACATTCTGAATCAATTGCACTACCTGATTGATGTCATTGGCCTGACTATGCAACTGCTGAATCACTTCGGTACTGCGGTTCACCACCGCAGACAGTTGATTAATCGACTGGATATTCTGCTGTACTTTGCCCTGCCCTAGCTGCGCCTGTTCATCGGCGTCATTGGCTTTTTGTGATGTCAGCAGGGCATTTTGCGCCACTTCCTGAATCGCCGCAGTCATTTCTGTCACAGCCGTGGCAATCTGGGTACTTTGATGCTCTTGCTCGGTGGCAGTACTGGCCACCTGGGTACTGATGGCATGCATTTCTTCAGCGGATGCTGCTAAGGTGCTGGAAGCCTGAATTACTTCTTTTACTAAGCTATGCAGACGCTCCAACATTTGGTTAAAGCCTTCGGCTGTTTGAGCAATCTCATCTTTACCTATCACCTTGGCCCGCAGGGACAGGTTAGCTGACTGGGCAATATCAGTGATGGTGTTTTTCAAACCAACAAGCGGGTTATTAACAGAGCGGTAAATGACCCAGGCCACAACCAGCATCAGGATAAAAAGCACCACAATTTTGATGATAAACATGGTGACAGTGCTTTCATAATCACGGGCAACCTGTTGACGAAACGCATTGGCTTCATCCAATTGCAGTTGGATAAGCTCTGCATAACCAGCACTTAGCGGGTCGAAAGCCTGATACAGTTCTCTGACAAACTGATTAGGATCCACACCGGCCAGAACGCCTTGCTCAAGCATACGCCTGTAATCGCCAATCTTACTCAACACACCAGTTAGACTGGCTTCAACCTGACGCACAAGATCAGCTTCGCGCTGTGTCAGCTTAGTGGATTTGTAAGCCTGCCACTCTTTATCCGCCAGCTCTTGCGCGGCTTGCAAACGTCGGCGCAATTCATCCTTACTGATCACTCCAGCCCGGTATTTGTGCAGGATATCAACGATCTCTACCGCATAATTGTCTGACACCACTTTAATCTGTTGCAGTGGCACTACTCTGTCATTGTACAAACTGTCAATTTGATGATTCAGCTGCCGCAGGTCCTGTAAGGAATTAACGGCGGATAAGGCGAAGAAAAACAGCGGCAGTGCGACTAGTATGACTAACCGCACTTTAACCGAAAGTTGATTGAGCATGATGTGTTCTCTTGTCACAGGGGCAAACTACATCCTTAGCTTATGTCCTCCCGGCAAATATTTTTTTGTCCGAGATCAGTCCTTTAGCACTTGGGACTAGTTCAGTGTATGCCACAGTCTGATAGTTCTCCAATCGAATTCCGGATTTCGTCATTCATATAAACAGCAGGCGTAGTGGCGAATCCCATCACAGATATTCAGGGCCCAGATTGAATTAAGAAAAAGTAATTTAAAAACACAAGCAATATACAAATATGACAAAATTATTACAGCCAAGATGAAAAAGAAATCAGTTGATACAATTCCCCCTTAGCTCACGCCATTTATCACTTTAAATCTCAAACATGACTGGGTAGGATGCGCCCCGCAAACTTGTTTGCAATAAAAAATGACTAAGGAACATCATGAAAAAAATTAATGTAGTGCTTACTTCTCTTCTACTTGCTTCTTCCACAGTAATGGCACAAGAATATCAACTGTTCAGCGAACTGAACTATAACCGCACCGAAGTGGGTAAGCTGGATAACGATATCCTGGGTATCGGCGCCACTTACTACTTCGATAAGCGTGCGGTGTTAGGCCCATTGGCTGAACTGTCCTACATCAACGATAAAAGCAACGTTTACGGTGCTTACCTTGACGCAGAAGGCGATGTAAACGCGCTGAATGTAGGCGGCGAACTGTTTTACAACAATTTCCTGATTGGTGCCGAGTACACTCGTTCCGAAGTAGGCAGTGAAGATTATGACAGCTCCACTGTGACGTTGGGTTACCTGATCAACCCCAATTTCCTGATTAAAGCCGACTACACCGACCAGGAGCACGGCGGTTATGCCACTTTTGGCGCACAGTACACCCATCAACTGGGTGGTGTTGACTATGTTGGTTTTAGCGTGAGCACCGATGATGAATTCGATGTTTGGGGAGCTTCTACCAAATACTTCGCTGGGCTGGGTCAGGACCGCTTTATTGCTGCCGAATTGTCAGTAACAGACAACGATGAAGATACTGACTGGGGTATCAGTGGTGATTACTACTTCACTACTATGACATCTGTAGGCCTGAGCTATGATGACCTGAATGACAATAATGTCTGGGGTATCAATGCCAAGCATTACTTCACTAACAACTGGGCAGTATCTGCGGAATACAAAAACACCGACATCACCAAAGACCATGATGCAGATTTTTACAGCATCAGCTTGATCGGCCAGTTCTGATAAGTCAGTAGTCTGAAGGTTAACAAGCGGAGCAACAGCTCCGCTTTTTTATGTCCAGGGATGGACGGTATGACGATGTTGCAGGGAACACTCATCGGCGATGTCCAGGGATGGACGGGCAGAAAAGCCGCTCCTGCGTTTTCTGCACTTCCACCGTCCGTGGCGGGCGTATGCCGATGTTGCAAGGAGCACTCATCGGCGATGTCCAGGGATGGAAGTGCAGAAAAACCGCTCCTGCGTTTTCTGCACTTCCACCGTCCATGGTGGTCGTATTCTGATGTGGCAGGGAGCAATCGTCGGCGATGTCAGCCCTCAACTGCCGATTCGTCCACCACCTTGTTTGGTAATTACCATCACAGACGGCCGTGGTGGCATATCATCCCTGAAATCCGGCCAACGTGTTTTGGGATTATCATAGCTGCTGCCGTCGCCCGGGTGCTGTACCGAACAGAAAAAATTCTGCGCATCGGGGGTAAAAAACGGGCCGCACAATTCTGCCCCCATTGGTGTACGTAAAAAGCGTTTGGTCAGGGCACGGTTATCACCTGTGACTTCGGTCGCCCAAACGCCATCAGCCACCCCAAAGGCTTCCGCACCGTCGGTGGCAATCCATAAATTACCCAGGTTATCAAAGGCACAGTTATCCGGGCAGGCCAGCCACCCATTATCACTGATGTTGGCATGGTAATGAGTCCCGGCGTCTCCCTTGCGCCCCGCAACCAGAAGCAGATCCCAACTAAAGCTATCGGCACTATGATCGCCCTGTGGCGGAGTCAGTTCCAGCACCTGCCCGGCCAGATTTTTGGCTCTGGGATTGGGCCCATCGATTTGCGCTTCGGTACGTCTGCTATTGTTGGTCAGCATCACATACACCTGGCCGGTCACCGGATTCACTTCCACGTCCTCGGGCCTGTCCATTGGCGTCGCACCCAGCAGGTCGGCGGCCTTGCGGCAATCGAGCAGGACATCGGCCTGGCTTTGGAAGCCGTTTTCTGCGTTCAATGGTCCCTGACCAAATACCAGTGGCAACCACTGCATGCTGCCATTGTCTGCGAAGCGGGCACAATAAAGCGTACCTTCATCCAGCAGGCTTAGATTGGCTTTGCGGTTATCCGGCTGGTAACGCCCTTTACTAATAAAACGGTACAGATATTCAAATTGCTGGTCATCGCCGCTGTAAGCCACCACCCGGCCGTCGCGATTAATAAATACATTTGCGCCTTCGTGCTTATATCGGCCCAGGGTGGTGCGCTTTTTCGGCACGGAGTGAGGATCATAAGGATCAATCTCCACCACCCAGCCTACATGCAGTGGTTCGCTGGGGTTTTCACGCATATCCCAGCGTTTGTCCAGCAAACCCCAGCTACTGTGAAACACTTCCTGCATACCAAAGCGCTGGTAGTTTTCCACTTCGCCGCTTTGGCTAAAGTCACCGCCAAAGAAGTTGTCCACATTCTCTTCACCGGTGAGTATGGTGCCCCAGGGGGTAACGCCGCCAGCGCAATTGCCATAGGTGCCGCGGGTTTTAACGCCATCGGTACTATATTGACTGTGAAGTCGCTGACTGCCTGCCGCGGGGCCGGTCATTTGCATCGGTGTATTGGGGGTAATACGCCGGTTGTAGGCAGAGTCCAGCACCAGGCGCCACTGGCCATTATCCTGCTTCTTAATCTCCACCACGCTCAGACCATGGGCGGCAATATTCACCTTTATTTGCTCTTCGCTGAGCTGCAACTCATCTGGTGAACCAGGAAACATCATGCCCGAGCGGCAGTATTCGTGATTCACCACCAGCAGCCCATGTTCAGAGCTGTCTGACCCCATGGGCAAAGGGACAAAACCGATAAAGTCGTTGTTGTAGCCAAATTGCCTGAGCTGATGCTGTTCAGTCTGATTGGCCGGATCAAAACGCGGCGCATCAGCAAAAAGCGGGTCACCCCAACTCACCAGCACCTGGGCATTGTAACCTTCTGCGACGGTAAAGTGGGCATCCAGGGCATGGGGCAGCTCTTTAAACGTTAGTGTGCTGCTGGCACTCATGCCTTGGCCTCTGCCACTTGCCGCTATAGTGCCTGCACAACCTGACAGCACGGCAGCCGCGCCACTCAAGCCTAAGCCTTTAAGGGTGCTTCGGCGTGACAAACGTACGGCAAGGATAGATTGAAAATCGGGGGAAGTTAGGGGCTTTTGCGACATTGATGTCTCTGCTACTTGTCCATGCTGCACAGCCTCGTTTATGCAACGGGCCAGTGCAGGATTAAAAGCGCATAACACTATAACGACAAGATGACAGCGGCGTGACATCTAAATGACAAACCGCTGATCTTTTTGGAGATTATCTTAACAGTAACAGTGGGACCCTGGCTTGCCCCAGCATTTTCAGGGTAAAGCTGCCCAGTAACATTTCCCGCAAACGGCTATGCCCAAACGACCCCATCACCTGCAACTGAATGCCGTGCTGCTGCTGGTAGGCCAGCAGTTCCTGGTCAGGAATACCATGCAGATTAGCCTGGATAACCTGCAACTCTGATACTTCCAGACTTTGCGCCCCGCGCTGAAGTATCTCTTTGCTTTTATCCGCGTCATCCCCCACATACACCAGATGGCAAGTCATGCCCTTAAACAAAGGACTGCTGGTTAACAACTCCAATGCGCGGCAGGCCGCTTTACTGCCGTCATAGGCGAGCATAATACGTTGTGGCTGTTCAAAATCGCGGTTTACCACCAGAATAGGGCGATGCAGTGAGCGCAATACCGTTTCCAGTTGATTGCCTAAACGTCCGGGCTGATTGGCATGATCCTCGCCACGAATGCCCAGCGCCAATACGCGGATCTCATCTTCCAGTTCGACCAGGGTCTCGGTCAGGCTGCCATGGCGCTGGCACAAAAGCGGCTCTTCGATACCCATAGATTGGGCCCTGCTCCTGGCATTCTCCAACAGCAGTTTGCCCTGTTCGAGCAAAATCTTACTGCGCTTGGCTTCCATTTCTGACAATTCCACCAACAAGTGCTCACGACTGCCCAGCCCGATATTGCCGGATAAATCCGACACCATGACCGGCTCACGGTGCTCCAGATTGTGTAGCAACTTTAGCGGTGCGCCTACCCGACCGGCCATCCAGGCCGCATAATCGGTCACCGCGGCGCTGATAGCAGAGCCGTCAATCCCTGCCAGCACTTTCCTGTTGTCATTTGCCATTAATGTAAAACCTTTTCAATATCTTCTGGCTTATCATGCTGACCAAAACGATCCACGATAGTTTCACTGGCCTTATTCAGACCAATCAGCTCCACTTCGGCCCCTTCACGGCGAAACTTGAGCACGACTTTATCCAGGGCGTCCACCGCAGAAATGTCCCAAAAATGGGCACGGCTTAAGTCAATCACTACTTTATCAATGACTTCCTTGAAGTCAAAACCGGCGGCGAATTTGTCTGCGGAGTTAAAAAATACCTGCCCCACCACTTTATAGGTGCGAGTGCTGTTATTGCTGTCCAGACTGGCATCCAGGTACAGAATGTGACTGACCTTGTTGGCAAAAAACAAGGACGCCAGCAACACCCCGACAAACACACCATAGGCCAGGTTATGGGTGAATACCGTAACCAATACGGTAGCCAGCATCACAATGTTGTACGACAGAGGATAGGTTTTCAGTTTGACCACGGAGTCCCAGCTAAAAGTACCAATAGACACCATGATCATCACCGCGACCAATGCTGCCATCGGGATCTGTCGGATCCAGTCACTCAGGAACACCACCATAATCAGCAGAAACACCCCGGCCACCAGTGTAGACAGACGTCCACGTCCACCGGATTTGACATTAATAACCGACTGACCAATCATCGCGCAACCGGCCATTCCGCCCAGCAAGCCGGCACCAATATTGGCAAAGCCCTGGCCTTTACATTCACGATTTTTGTCGCTCTGCGTATCGGTCAAGTCATCCACTATGGTTGCCGTCATCAGGGATTCCAGCAGTCCCACCACTGCCAGCGCGGCAGAATAAGGAAAGATAATTGCCAAGGTATCAAAATTCAGCGGCACCTCTGGCCACAGAAAAACCGGCAGGGTATCCGGCAGCTCGCCCATATCCCCGACGGTGCGAATATCCAGCCCCAGCAGCAGATATACCGCCGTCATGGACAAAATACACACTAAGGGTGACGGGATAACTTTGCCAATTCTCGGCACATGGGGAAACAGGTAGATAATCCCCAGCCCGGCCGCCGTCATGGCGTACACATGCCAGGTGACATTGGTCAGTTCGGGTAACTGCGCCATAAAAATCAGGATAGCCAGTGCATTGACAAAGCCCGTGACCACAGAGCGGGACACAAAAGACATCAGGCTGCCCAGCTTCAGATAGCCGGCCAGAATCTGCAATACCCCGGTCAGCAACGTCGCGGCCAGCAGATACTGCAAACCATGCTCTTTGACCAGTGTCACCATGACCAAGGCCATCGCCCCGGTTGCAGCGGAAATCATGCCGGGCCGGCCGCCAATAAAGGCAATAATGGTGGCGATACAAAAAGACGCGTACAACCCCACTTTGGGGTCAACACCTGCAATAATGGAAAAAGCAATGGCTTCAGGGATTAAGGCCAGCGCCACCACCAGACCTGCAAGCAGATCGGCGCGCACATTACCAAGCCAATCCTGTCGGGTTGAGTGTAAAAGCATAATATTCCTGCGGAGTTTAATGTCGGCCTAAGGGTCTGTCCCCAAGCATAGGCCAAAGGTACAACTTGTCAGCCAATTCACCTTTTCAGGTTAGACTGGCGTCGGTCGAAGGGCGCGATCATACGGATTGACCGCTTTTACCGCAACTGCCCGCCGAATGTCATTGAACAGCGTAAAAACTGCGACAACTGAGGTTATATCCTGGCGAATGCTTGTTAGACTTAAGCTTTTGAATCTGGCCAACAACCTATAGGGAACCCAGTTATGCAAACCATCAAAACCCGAGCCGCTGTCGCCTGGGAAGCAGGCAAGCCCTTATCCATTGAAGAAGTGGATTTAATGCCGCCACAAAAAGGCGAAGTACTGGTACGTGTAGTGGCCACTGGTGTTTGCCACACCGATGCCTTTACCCTGTCAGGTGAAGATCCTGAAGGTATTTTCCCGGCTATTTTGGGTCATGAAGGAGCCGGTATTGTGGAAGCCGTGGGCGAAGGTGTCACCACCTTGGCGGTAGGCGACCACGTTATCCCCCTATACACCCCGGAATGTGGCGAGTGTAAATTCTGCAAGTCAGGTAAAACCAACCTCTGTCAGGCCATCCGCTCTACTCAGGGTAAAGGGCTGATGCCCGATGGAACCACCAGATTCAGTAAGAATGGCCAGCCTATCTATCATTATATGGGCACCTCAACCTTTGCCGAGCATACCGTGGTACCGGAAATCGCCCTGGCCAAAATCCCCAAAGATGCACCGCTGGAAAAAGTCTGCCTGCTGGGCTGCGGCGTTACAACCGGCATGGGTGCGGTAACCAATGCCGCTAAAGTACAAAAAGGCGATACCGTTGCGGTATTTGGCCTGGGTGGCATCGGCTTATCGGTGCTGATTGGGGCCCGCATGGCCGGAGCCGGGCGTATCATTGCCATCGATATCAACGAAGACAAATTTGACATTGCCAGACAACTTGGCGCTACCGACACGGTCAATCCAAAGCACTATGACAAGCCGATTCAGGAAGTGATAGTGGAAATGACCGACGGCGGCGTGGATTACTCCTTTGAATGTATCGGCAATGTCCATGTAATGCGTTCAGCCCTGGAATGCTGCCATAAAGGCTGGGGGGAGTCGGTGATTATCGGTGTGGCCGGGGCCGGCCAGGAAATCTCGACCCGTCCCTTCCAACTGGTTACCGGCCGGGTATGGCGCGGCACTGCCTTTGGTGGCGTTAAAGGCCGCAGTCAGTTGCCTGAGTACGTACAGCGCTATATGAATGGCGAATTTGAGCTGGATACCTTTATCACTCACACCATGGGCCTGGAAGACATTAATAAAGCCTTTGAATTAATGCACGAGGGAAAGTCCATTCGTAGTGTTATCCACTACTAAATTTACTCTGCGTTTTTTAATACTTTTGAGCAGAACTATTGTCACCACAAAGGCACGAAGAGCACGGAGATTACACAGAGTTTCGGGGGGCTCTGAGCGACCTCAGCAGCTCTGTGAGATATATTTTCATGTTTGAAGCCTTCGGCTGATATGGAATGTATCTCGCTAGAACGTAGACTGCGCGAAGAGATGCTCGCAGAAAGGTTATTCCCTTAAACAACTCCGTGTGCTCTGTGCCTCTGTGGTTAAAGTAATGAAGGTGATATATGGGTAATTTAAAGGAATTAAGCAGTGTAAAGACATTTGGCGGCTGGCAGAAACGTTTCAGCCACCGTTCTGCCGTGCTTGATTGCGAAATGCAGTTTTCGGTCTTTGTGCCGCCACAAGCCGAGCTGGGGCATCCCCTGCCGGTGCTTTACTGGCTATCGGGTCTGACCTGCACAGATGAAAACTTTTCCACTAAGGCCGGTGCGCAGCGTCTGGCTGCCGAGCTTGGTATCATGTTGGTGATGCCAGACACCAGTCCTCGTGGCGAAGGCGTAGCGGACGCGCCTGACGGAGCTTACGATCTGGGTCTGGGAGCAGGATTTTATGTGAATGCCACCCAAGCGCCCTGGCAGCGCCACTACCAGATGTACGACTATGTCAGCGCTGAGCTGCCGGCATTGCTGAATACCAACTTTAATCTGGGCAAGGCGGCTATTGCCGGGCACTCCATGGGCGGACACGGTGCGCTGATTCTGGCGCTACGCCATCCACAGCGCTACACCTCGGTGTCGGCCTTTGCCCCCATAGTAAACCCGATGGATTGCCCATGGGGGCAAAAAGCCCTGAGCGCCTATCTGGGAGAGGATCGCAGCCAATGGCAGCAATACGATGCCTGTCATTTGCTGGCCAGCCAAAGCCACTTTTCATTACCCATGTTAGTGGATCAGGGCCTGGCCGATAACTTTCTCGATACGCAAAAGCTCAGCCGCCCCTTACAGCTGGTTTGCCAGCAACAGGGGATCGAGGCGCAATTCCGTTATCATCAGGGCTATGATCACAGCTACTACTTTATTGCCAGCCTGATTGACGACCACCTGCGTTTTCATGCACAGCATCTGGGCCTGACAGAATGAAAAAAGCCGGTGTCTGTACACCGGCCTTTGTTAGCCATTTGCAAGCATAACCTTAACGGGTCAGTTTCTTTTCGACCTTGGCCAGAAGCAGATCAATTTCCTTCTGCCTGGAGCTGTCGGCAAACTCGCGATTCGGGCGAGGCTGCGCTTGTTTAGCCAGCAGCAGGTATTCCCTGGCCTTGGCGTATTTGCCATCGTCAAATAAAAATTCTGCATAAAAATAGTTTGGATCAATGCCTTCAGGATTGAGCGTCAAGGCCTGTTTCAGCAGCTTTTCCGCTTTTTTATCACTGCCAAAACTGATGGGCCAGCCAGGTAATTTGTGGTAAAGCACACCGAGGCTGGTCATTGCTGAGCCACTCAACGCCGTTTCATCCAGACTCATGGCTTTTTCAAAAGACTCCCGGGCCTGCTTGGCCAACCCCAGTGCATCCAATCCACCTTGCGCACCTGCTGCACTGGATTGACTGATGCCCAACCATATCCAGGCTTCAGCACGGTCCGGCCAGGTTTGAGTCAGCCCCTGCGCCTGGGCAATCAGTGCGTCGAAGCCTTTAAGCTTTTCTTTATCCTGTAAACTGTAGTTCACCACCGCCCATTGCTGCTGGACACCAAGCAACTCCGGCCATTCGTCGGCTTGTGCATATAGGCTCAGCGACAGTGAGACACCAGCCAAAAACATGGCAACCGTTCTTTTCAACATTTTCATACCAGGATCTCCTTAGCATGCTGTGCAGCAAATTTTTTGATAATGGGTAGTTTCTTGATCAGGGCATTGTCCACCAAAGAGGGAAATGCGCCGTTCAGACGAACAAAGAGTTTCTCCGGAAAACCAATAAAGGCCCGGGGTTGCGAGGCAAGTAACTGAGCCTTGAGCGCCTGGGCAACCTTTTGTGGGCTGTCCACCTGGTTGCCAAGGGCCTGATTCATGGCCACCACCTCATCGCTGTTGATAGCGGTCTGTGTTGCCCGCGGGGCCAGATAAAACACCTTCACGGCACTACCGGCCAGTTCGCGATACAGTGCTTCACTAAAGCCACGCAGACCAAACTTGCTGGCACAATAAGCGCTCTGACAGGCAAAACCAATACTGCCAAAGGCCGAACCGACGTTGACAATATAGGCTTCGCTGCGCTTTTGCAGCTGTGGCAGCAATGCTCGGGTTAGCAGCATGGGAGCCAGCAGGTTGGTTTGAATTGTTTGTTCCAGTTCCTCCGCAGAAACATGTTGCAACTCACCAAAGGGTGAGATACCCGCGTTGTTGATCAGCATACTGATGGCAGGAAAGCGCTTCAGTTCGCTAATTAGCGCTGCACGCCCCGCCGAGCTGCCGATATCGCCTACCAGCACATGATGTATACCGGGCAAACTGTCGGCCAGGCGCTGTAAACTCTGCTCGTCACGCCCTTGCAGGATCATTCGCACCCCAGATTCCGCCAATACCTTGGCAATAGCCTGCCCAATACCGCCGCTGGCGCCGGTGAGCAGACAAAGTTGATTAGACCAGTTCATAACCCCTCCTAAGCCGCGGCCGCCAAACCGTGACTAGCATCCAATTCGTGGAAGATATTGCCGTACAGGCGGAAGAACATACGGGCCGCATGCAATATCACCTCTTGCTCACCGGCATCGTCGATTTGGTTCATCAGATTTTCAAAGAACACAATGTGTTCCTGGTCTAACGCACCATGGGAGCGCAAATAGCTAAACGCCTTTGCTGGTAAGTTCAACTTGCCCTGAATCTGACTGGCGGCATTATCTGCCAGGGCGATACTGGTCCCCTCCAGCACAAACACCATGCCAAAGAATGCCAGTGGATTAACCCGTTGCACCGAATCATAGGCATAGGCCACCATTAACTCAGTGGCAGCCGATGGCTTGCCCTGTCTGGCCTGCTGCTTATCAAATCCACAGGCAGCGATATCGTTGAGGATCCATTCCTGATGACCCATTTCCTCTTCGATATATTCGCCGATGGCCTCACGCAGCCACTCCTTCGTTTCAGGCAAGCGGCTGCCCACCGCCATCAGCAACGGCACAGTGTGTTTTACATGGTGATAAGCCTGTTGCAGGAACGCCACATAGTCGTTCAGGTCAAACTCAGCGCGGAAACAGCGTTGGATAATCGGAGCAGAAAGCAGATATTCACGTTCTACCCGGGTTTCAGTTTGCAATCTTTCATACAGCTGCATGGCAAGCTCCTGTTGAGGTTTCCATCTTAAAAAGGGCATCGATGTGCGCCTGAAAATGTGTGCTTATAGCACTGCGCTTCAGCTTACCGTTGGCAGTGAAGACGCCCTTTCCAGCGACATCTGAGGCGTTGAGTCGTTGCCAGGTACGTACCTTGGCATAGTCAGGTAAGCGTGCGTTCACTTGTTCAATCGCGCTATTGACCAAGGCGTCGGGCAGATCCTGACGAACCGGGATCAGCAAAGCCGCGCAAAAGGGTTGATTGTCACCAAACAACATCACGTGTCGGAATAAACCGCTGGCCAGCAATTCGGCTTCCACCCATTCGGGCGAGATATTTCGACCAAAAGAGTTAATCAGCAAATTCTTCATGCGCCCGTCAATACAGACAAAGCCATCTTCAATCTTGCCTTTGTCGCCGGTATGGACCTGGGTGGGGTACCAACTGTCTGGTTCATTCAGATAGCCAAGAAACAAGTTACCCCGTACCACGATTTCGTCATTCTCAATGCTCAGGCGATTGTGTGGTAAAGGCTTACCAACGCTGTCTATGCGATGGCAGTCAGGGGTATTCAGCGCTACCACCGACACACATTCACTCAACCCGTAGCCCTGATAGACCGGCAATCCTAAAGCACTGGCCTGCGCCAGCAGCGCCGGAGCGACTTTGGCGCCGCCGACTGCAATAAACTGTAATGACGACGGTGGCTGCCAGCCCTGAGCACAGGCTTGTACCAACACATTCAGTAATTCAGGGACCAGAATGACACTGGTCGGTTGCCACTGGCTGATTAACGCCAGCATGGCCTGAATGTTCTGCAGTTGACTGCCAGAGAACCCTCTTTGCCCGTCGTTTGGCACAATCACCTTGCCACCTGCCAGTAACGGCGCATAAACACCGGCGATGTTTTCCAGCAAAGTCGCCAGTGGCAGTAAACATAAGTGCACAACATTCTGCATGGCCAGGCTGTCTACTATTGATTGGGCTGTCTTTTGCTGCGCAGCATGGCTCAGACACACGCCTTTAGGCGTGCCGGTTGAGCCAGAGGTAAAGGTAATCTTGCCGGTCTCCTTTGGCATGTTTGCCACCAGCTCCGGCATCAGACGCTGCCAACAGAAAGTACCAAAGGGAAGATTCTCACTTTGTGGCTGGGCCGGCGTGATAAGCAGATCAATGGCAGCACTGTTAAGTAAATGCGAGAGTTGCGATTGACTGAAAAACACCGGTACCGGTACACAGCAAATACCGGCTTGCTGACAAGCCAGGTCCATCAGCACCCACTCAATCCCATTGTCCAGCGCCAACGCAACATGACGCGCGTCCTGCGCCTTTAGCCAGGCGCTGCGAAGAGCCACCTGCTCGGCAAGCTGGCCATAGGTCAGGCTGGTGGTGCCGTCACACAATGCCTGAGCCTCAAGTCTGGTGTTGTCTGTGAAAAACCACATCACAGCGCCCTCAGCTCGTTACTCAGAAGTTGAATGTCCGCGCAAAAAGACGCAAACAGCCCCGGCAACAGATCACGTTCCAGCATGGGTAACATGGCATCATTTAAATCCAGCGCCATGACCTGTGGCTGCGTTTGATAGTAGCTGCCCCAATCGTCATTAGACGGGGCCAGGCGGGCGGGATCGGCGTCGGTCAGATAAGTGAGCTTAACGCCTTCTTTGGCCAGTAAAGCAATCAGGTGATGAGTGCCACAAAACAGCAAATGGGTATAGTGATTCAGATATAACCCCACCGCCATGGCCATAAACAGCGGCAGCGTATAACGACGTGACAGGCCATACAGGTTGCCCACCTCAGCGACCCGCTCTGGTTGGGTATAAATACCTTTTTGGGCCAGGCAGTCGAGCAAATCCGAAGATAAGTACTGTTGAATAAACAATGGGCTGCGGCCACTTCTCAGACCAAGCGCCGCCTGGTATTGCTGCCCCTTAATCGCCAGCAACATCGGCATAAAGTGATGAATATCTGCACCATAGGCTTTAGCAAACCCCTGATGAATAAAAGCTTCCAACTGACCGCGGGATGGGCTGGATGGACGGGCACAACTCAGGCTCAATCCCTGGCCGGGGTTCACATTGGCATGACGTGTTATATCGCCGCAATATTGTAAAACTTGCTGGTACATGGACAACTCCTATCACCGACTTCTGATAGGAAGTTATGCCGTCAAGCTTAACGAAAACTTAAGGCAGCAAAATAATCGAAAACTTTTCGCTCCTCCGGCTTGCCATCACCTCAGAAGTTCACCACTTGTGCGCTGGGTTTTATACCTTCGCTATGACTGCTGCGATATTCTGTGGGAGTCTGGTCGAAGTGGCGTTTAAATACCGCATACATGTATTGCAGTGAAGGGTAGCCACAAATATTGGCGATTTCGGTTGGGCTCACCTGCGTATCACTCAACATCTTGCATGCCCGCCCCAGTTTCTGGTTATGTAACTCGGTATGAATAGAATGCCCCCGCTCGCTGCGAAAACGTTGCTCCAGATTGGAACGGGAAATACCCACAAAGTCGGTGACCTGCTCAACTTTGATGCCACGGGTAGCATGCTGGCGAATGTAATGCATGGCCTGAATCACATAGGGATCTTTCAGGGCTTTAAAGTCGGTTGACTGTCTGGACGCAACGCCGGCCGGAGGCACCAGAATCTGTTTACGCCCAACCTGAATATTGCTGAGCTGCTTATGCAGCAACTTGGCCGCCTGATAGCCCATTTCAAAGCAGCCCTGAGTCACAGAGCTTAAGCTGATACGACTGAGAAAGCGGGCAATATCATCATCGTCTATACCAATTATGGCAACATTATCCGGTACGATAAGACCTATATGGTCACAGGCCTGCAACAAGTGCCTGGCCCTGGAGTCGGTGACGGCCAGAATACCTATGGGTTTGGGCAGGCTCTGGATCCAGTCGGTCAAACGGTTCATGGCATATTGCCAGGTTTCGGGGCGGGTACAATGGCCCTGATAGATCTGGCATTCGTAGCCGTCTTTGGCAGTTAATTCACTGATGGCCGCTTCCCGCTCTCTGGCCCAGCGGTGATTCTCATCAATGGGCACACTGTAAAAAGCGAAACGCTCCAGGCCCTTTTGCTTCAGGTGTTCATATGCCAGTTTTACTAACGCATAGTTGTCAGTCGCCACATAAGGCACCGCAGGATAGTGGTTGGGGTTGCTGTAAGAGCCGCCAACGCCGACCACAGGTTTGTCGCTGCCTTTCAGGGCAAGCTGAATGTTCATATCATCAAAGTCGGCAATAATGCCATCGCCACTCCACTCATGAATATGTTCCAGGCGACACAAAAAGTCTTCTTCAAGGTAGACATCCCAGTCGGCTTTGGACGATTGCAGGTAATGGCCAATGCCTTCGATCACTTGACGATCGTAGACTTTGTTGGCATTAAACAGCAGGGTAATACTGTGTCTGGCTTTGAACATATTCCACCCAATTACCTTTTTTATTTTTTAACCATACATTAACAACCCTGTAGAATCATAGACTTTAGAGCGATTTTGCAAAGACGCAAAGCATAATTAACCATCCGTTTACGAAATTTCGTAATTGCTGTAGCGACCTGACTGACCAAGGATCTAAGCACTTTCATCGTTATTGGACGTGTACATGTACCTAGGCATCGACCTTGGCACTTCGGGTATCAAGGTAATAGTGCTGGCCGAAGACGGCCATATCGCCGACAGCGAGAGCCATCCCCTGTCGGTAACAAGACCCAGGGCACTGTGGTCAGAACAGGATCCCGAACACTGGTGGCAGGCGCTGGACCAGTGCATGACACAACTGGCAGCCCGCCAGGCTTTATCCGGGGTCAAGGCCATCGGCCTGTCGGGGCAAATGCACGGGGCCACCCTGCTGGACGCAGACCATCAGGTTATCCGCCCGGCTATTTTATGGAATGATGGCCGCGCCCATGTCCAATGCCAACAACTTGAAGCCGAGGTACCCGACTCAAGGCAGATCACCGGTAACCTGGCCATGCCCGGATTTACCGCGCCTAAGCTACTCTGGCTGCACCAGCATGAGCCAGAGCAATTCAGTAGAATCGCCAAGGTATTGTTACCTAAAGACTACTTGCAATTCCGCCTGACCGGTCAGTTTGTGTCAGACATGTCAGATGCGGCAGGCACGCTGTGGCTGGATGTCGCCAAGCGCTGCTGGAGTGAAAAAATGCTGACAGCCTGTGGTTTGCAGCCAGCGCAAATGCCCAGGTTGCTGGAAGGTAACCAGATTGCCGGTTATCTGCATCAGTCGCTGGCCACACGCTGGCATATGCCTGCCGTGCCAGTGGTGGCCGGAGCCGGCGACAATGCCGCAGGTGCGATTGGGGTCGGACTGGTACGCCCCGGTCAGGCCATGCTGTCACTGGGCACCTCAGGCGTATATTTTGCTGTCAGCGATGGCTTCTTGCAAAACCCGCAATCGGCTGTACACAGCTTCTGCCACGCCCTGCCCGGCACCTGGCATCTGATGTCGGTGATTCTAAGTGCGGCCAGTTGCCTGAGCTGGTATGCCGATAATATTGCCAAAACGGCAGTACAAGCGCTGCTGGACGAACTGCATGGTTATCAGGCCGATGAAAAGGCGCCGCTGTTTTTACCCTATCTGAGCGGTGAGCGCACGCCGCACAATCAACCTCAGGCTCAGGGGGTATTTTTCGGTCTGACCCACCAAACCGAGCGGGTAGATCTGACCTATGCCGTACTCGAAGGTGTGGCCTTAGCCCTGGCTGAAGGGGCTGAGGTGTTACATGCCACAGGTTTGCTACCGGATGAGATCAGTTTGATTGGCGGTGGTGCGCGCAGCCCCTATTGGCGGCAATTGCTGGCGGACACTTTGAACCGGCCACTGACCTTTCGCGAAGGCGGCGATGTCGGACCGGCACTGGGCGCAGCCAGACTGGCCCAACTGGCCATGCATCCGGAGCAGGCTGTCACAGACCTCTGTCCACCACCGCCAGTCGTCACCGTGCATCAACCCAACCCAGTTGAACACAGCAGGCTGGCTAAGCGTTTAACCAGGTTTAAAGCCTTATATCAGGCTCTGAACAAACATTTCTGAGCAATGCGCAAAAGCACAAGAAAACTCTGAAAAAACATAATTGTTGGATAGCGGCTGATTGGCCACTATGCCCATATCAAAATTGACGGGAGAGCAGCATGGCTCAATATTTCGAGCAAATTAAACAGATCGCCTACGAAGGGCCAGACAGTACTAATCCGCTGGCGTTTAAACACTACAACGCCAATCAAATGGTGCTGGGTAAAAGCATGGCCCAGCATCTGCGTCTGGCGGCCTGCTACTGGCATAACTTCTGCTGGAACGGACAGGACGTGTTCGGCGCCGGTACTTTTAACCGTCCCTGGCTGGAAGCAGGCGATCCTATGGCCAGAGCGAAACAAAAGGCCGATATCGCTTTCGAATTTTTTAGCAAGCTGACCATCCCTTACTACTGCTTTCATGATGTCGATGTCGCACCAGAAGGCAGCAACATCAAAGAGTATGTGAATAACTTCGCACAAATGGTCGATGTACTGGAACAAAAACAGGCTGAGACCGGCACTAAACTGCTGTGGGGCACCGCCAACCTGTTCAGTAATCCGCGCTATGCGGCAGGCGGTGCGTCAAATCCCAATCCTGAGGTGTTCAGCTATGGTGCCACGCAGGTATTTCATGCCATGAACGCCACCCATCGCCTGGGCGGTGAAAACTACGTGCTATGGGGAGGCCGCGAAGGGTACGAAACCTTACTGAATACTGATTTACGCCAGGAGCGTGAACAGCTCGGCCGCTTTATGCAAATGGTGGTAGAGCATAAACATAAAATAGGCTTTAAAGGCACCTTGCTGATTGAACCCAAACCGCAAGAGCCCACCAAACATCAGTATGACTATGACAGTGCCACTGTGTATGGCTTTTTAAAGCAATATGGCATTGAAAACGAATTTCGCGTCAATATCGAAGCTAATCATGCCACCCTGGCCGGCCATTCGTTCCATCATGAAGTGGCCACGGCTATCTCGCTGGGTATTTTCGGCAGTATTGATGCCAACCGCGGTGATGCACAAAATGGCTGGGATACCGATCAGTTTCCCAACAGTGTGGAAGAGCTGACCCTGGTGATGTACGAAATCCTCAAATCCGGCGGATTCACCACAGGTGGCTTTAACTTTGATGCCAAACTACGCCGCCAGAGTATGGACAGATATGACCTGTTTCATGGCCATATCGGCGGTATGGATCATCTGGCCATCGCCCTGAAAAAGGCGGCGTTATTACTGGAGAAAGACTTTCTTGCCGACGCTGTGGCCAACCGCTACAGTGGCTGGAACAGCGCTTTGGGCAAAGCCATACAAAGCGGTGAGCATAGTCTTGAGTCCCTGGCATCCTTGGCGCTGGGACAGGAGTTTAACCCGCAACCCGTTAGCGGAAGGCAGGAATGGCTGGAGAATCAGATTAATCTGGTGCTGTTCCGCTAAGGTAACGCGTATTGTCGGCTTTTTATATGCCCGGCCTCAACCGGGCACTGGTATGTTCAGGATGAACGGGACTAAAAGCTGCTCCTGCGTTTTAGTCACTTCCGCCATCCCTGGCGGTCGGCTGATAACTGCTCCTGCGTGATCTGCACTTCCGCCATCCCTGGCGGTCGTCTTCCGTGGGTTCATGGATGAACAGGAACGGCGATGTTCAGGATGAACGGTAAAGACTATAAGCAACTTCCTGGCAGTTTATCTGTAATACAAGCCTGCTTAATATATCGAAACAATCGATACTTGGGATTCATTCAACCTGCAGTTATAGTGTAGAAAAACACAAATAAATCATGGTATGCAGCATCCTCTTCCTTATCAAATGCAGGTGATCAATCAGGTTCTGTATGTGCGGCTATTTGGCGTTTGGTCCAGTGCCGTGGTGAGCAAGGTGATGCAGCAGCTACCTGAATTAATCTCCCCCATAGAGCATCAACCCTGGGCCGCATTGGTGGATATGCGTGATTGGATTATGCCAACCATGGAGGCACTCAGCGGCTTTGACCAAATCTACCAATGGTGTCTGGCCCATAATCAAACCCATGAAGCCACGGTCTGCAAACTGGAAATGCAGCGCCGCCTGGTAGCCGACGTCTCCAGCTATGATCAGGCATCACAGCTTTACACCGCCAGTATTGACAAGGCCGTTAGCTGGCTGAATCAAAAGGGCTTTACCTTCGAACTCCCATCAGTTGGATAGTACGCAATCAATACGCACCGGACTTGCAGGTTTGTGGCAGGCATCAGCAATAACGCTTCCATGCATCTGGCAAAGGCATAAACCCACTGCCGCTATTTATCTAACTGGTAGCACAACGTCGCGGCAAATGGCTTGTGCGGCTGACTGAAGTGAAATGGAAAGCCTATCTGATTGGGCGAGTCAGGAAAAAATTGTGGCTCCAGGCATAGCCCCTGGCGGGGTATAAAGGGGGTGCCAAGATGCTCGCCGGTATAAAACTGCAACCCCGGATAATCCGCACTTACCGACAGTTGCAGTCGCTGATCCGGGCTGGTTAAGCTGGCTGCCGGTTGCTTAAGGCTGCCGCCGACCACAAAGTTGTGATCCACCACGGTGCCAGCAATCTGCCTGGGATATCGAAAGTCGAAGTTGCTGCCTTTAACACTGCGCAGTTCACCCGTGGGAATGCCCTGTGCATCAACCACCGCAAAATGCTCTGCATGGATTTGCAGATGATGGCCGTCCACCCTGCCAAAATCAGCGGACAAATTAAAATAAGGGTGCAAGGTCGGGCCAATCAGGCTGATTTGCGCGACTTCTGCCTGGATGCTCAGCCAAAGTCGGCTGTGATTGTCCAGTTCAAACTCCAGTTGATAGGTAACCGGACCAGGATAGCCGCCTTCCCCGTCCTGTTGTTGATATTGCAGTACAACATGAGTGTCACTCTCTTCAAGACACTGCCATTGCACATGATGCAGCCCTTTAGCCCCGCCATGCAGGTGATTCGCTCCTTCGTTCTGCTGTAGCTGGTAAGTCTGTGACGCAATCTTAAGGCGGCCGCCGCCAATACGGTTGGCATAGGGCCCCACCAGCGCACCTAAATGATAAGGGTCGTTTTGATAATGCTGAACATCAGTGTACCCCAATACGATGTCACGTCTGCCGCTGCCAAGTCGGGTTGACCAGCTATGTAAACGTGCGCCCCAATCCAAAATCGCTACCGCGTCGCCGACCCGGTTGGCTAAGCGGAAAACCTTAACTGACATAGAAAGTCCGGCAAATAAATATCAGCCTAAAAGCCAGACACCTGGTTTTAAAGTGCGATTGTTGACTTGGTCGTTATGGAATTTCGCCACAAACATTCAGAACTCGACGACGAAATACAGATATTCACCGCAGAGGCGCAGAGAGCGCTGAGATTTCAAAGGCATGGAGTGAAAATTACCCTGCTCTTCTCCGTGACCTCTGCGGCTCTGCGGTGATTACTTTTACGCGCTTTGTGGTCTGTTTGTCTCTCCACCACGAAGGTCTTATATGCACTGAGGGGCTGATAGCACTAAAAAGAAGAATTCGCCGCCGAGGAGCAGAGTGCGCTGAGATTTCAAAGGCATAGAGTGAAAATTCCCCCTGCTCTTCTCCGGGACCTCTGCGGCTCTGCGGTAAAAACGATCTGAACAATACCCCCAGCCAGCTTGCAGACCGCTTTGTTCACTCAGCAGTTGCACACGGATAGGCGGCCCGGTGGTGGATGCCACCGCCGCCCCAGACTGCAGCGGCAGCCTTAAGCTGGCCAGCTCAGCCGCTAGCTCAGCCCTGCATATCCTCCAATTCAGTGCCCTTGGTTTCATGCACCATCTTCATTACAAACCACACAGATAAGGCTGCCCCCAGTGCATACAGGCCATAAGCGCCGGCCAGGCCGATACCGGTCAGTAACATGGGGAAGGTCATGGTAATCAGGAAATTGCTGCCCCACTGCGCCAGGCCACTGACGGCCAGACCCGAGCCACGGATCTGATTGGGGAACATTTCTCCCAGCATCACCCACATCACCGGGCCCCAGGACATATTAAAGAAAAACACATAGGCGTTGGCGGCGAATAACGCCAAGGGGCCCCAACCGCCCATAATCAGGCGGCCGGATTCATCCTGACCGGCGTTGGCAAAGGCCAGCACCATCAGCGACAGCGTCACAGCCATCCCCACCGAGCCCCATTTCAGCAGTGGCTTTCGGCCAATTTTATCAATCACCAGTAAGGTGATCACACAGGCTCCTATGGACAGCGCACCACTTATCACATTGATCAGCAGAGCGTCGGACTCAGAAAAGCCCACCGCCTGCCACAGCACTGCACCGTAGTAAAACACCACGTTAATACCCACCAGTTGCTGAAAAGTCGCAAGGCCTATGCCGACCCAAACAATCTTGCGCACCTTACCACTGTGCTTGTCGATAAGATCACGCATACGGGGTCTGTGGTGGTCCTTGGCCAGGGACTGGTCGATTTCCTCTACCTTGCGACGCGCTACGGTGTCACCATACAGGCGTGCAAGCACCGCCAGGGCCTGCTCACGACGCCCTTTAACCACTAAAAAGCGCGGGCTTTCTGGAATAAACAACAGCATCAGCAGAAATAACAACGCCGGGAACAGTTCAATCCAAAACATCCAGCGCCAGGCCGCATACTTCATCCACAATTCACTGGTGGAAGCACCGGCACTGGCGGCCAGAATATAGTTACTTAAAAAAGCCGCAAACAAGCCACTGATAATGGCAATCTGCTGGACTGTGGTGAGCATGCCCCGGTAGCGGGCCGGTGCCACTTCAGAAATATAGGCCGGCGCCATTACCGATGCTGCGCCCACGGCCAGTCCACCCAGCACCCGGTAAACCACAAACTCCCCTGACGTTGCAGCAATTCCTGAACCCCAGGCGCTGATAATAAACAGCACCGCAGACACCAGCAGCAGTGCGCGGCGCCCAAAGCGGTCTGCCAGCCGACCGGCAAAGAAGGCCCCCACCGCGCACCCCAGCAACATACTGGACACATTAAAGCCGGTGCCAATGCTTTGGGAATTAAAGGCCATTTGCAGGCCATCAACGGTGCCGTTAATGACGCCACTGTCAAAGCCAAACAAAAAGCCGCCAATAGTGGCAACAATACTGATAAAAGCAATAAAGAAGCGGTTTTCTTCCTGAGCCGGGCTCAGGGCTTTGTCCATCACTTGGTCCAACTTGAGTTCCTCTGTTGAAAAGCAGTTTGCTGAGGTTTTAACCCAGCATACGGCCACCGCATCATTGACGCACCCGGTTTGTTAAAAATAATAAAGCTGCACTCACATTCCGTTAACCACCAGCCAGACTTTCGCTGGTATGGTGGGGCCACAGCGTCACCCCAAGAGGTGACCAGATAGCTAAAAAACACAAAAGCGGAACAACATGTCGCAAACTTTGACCATTACCGAGAAGGTGGGATACAGCCTGGGAGATTTAGCTGCCAACCTGATTTTCCAGACTCTTATGACGTTTCTGGCGTTTTTTTACACCGACGTGTATCAAATTCCACCCGCCCAGGCTGCCAGCATTATCTTTATCGGCGGCCTGATCGGTGCATTTTTTAATCCATTGATGGGCCTGATAGCCGATCGCACCCAAACCCGTTTTGGTAAATTTCGCCCCTGGGTGCTGTGGACGGCAGTGCCATTTGGCCTGATTGCCCTGGCTGCGTTTTCCACCCCGGACTTCGGCCCCGACGGCAAGCTGGTCTACGCCTTTGTCACTTATGTACTGTTGGTGATTATCTATTCGGCCAACAATCTGCCCTACTCTGCCCTAAGTGGTGTGCTTACCGGCAGCATGGCTGAGCGTAACAGTTTATCCGCCTACCGTTTTGTGGCGGTGATGGTGGCACAATTTATCATTCAGGCGCTGCTTCTGCCGTTGGTATTGATTCTGGGGGACGGTGACAAAGCCCTGGGCTTTAAAAACACCATGACGATATTTTCTGTGGTGGGCATCGTGTTTTTTCTAATCACCTTTATCACCACAAAAGAACGGGTAATAACAGTGACTGAGGGCCATTCCAGCATAACTCAGGATCTGCGCGACCTGTTGCGTAACCGGCCCTGGGCCATCATGCTGATTCTGACTGTCCTGGTGTTTGTCACCTTGTCCCTGAAAGGCGGCATGTACGTTTATTACTTCGAGAATTATCTGCATGCAGCGCAGATAGCCGCGTTTCTGCAGGATATTGGCTTTAATCAGTTTATCGCTGGCCTGAATAGTCTGTTGACCAGTATCGGGCTGAACGCGTTTCACTGGCCTGAAGATGCGGCCACCTCAGGCTTCAGCCTGTTTAATGCAGGTGGTATTTTATTGATGATTGTCGGTATTGGTTTTTCCAAACCGCTGGCAGACCGCTTCGGCAAACGGGATGTCTTTGCCGTAGCACTGTTTATCTCCACGCTGTTTATTCTGGTGTTTTATCTGCTGCCAGCCGACGCCATCGGTTTAGTGTTTCTGGCGCAGATTCTGCACGGCTTTTTCTACGGCATCACCATTCCCCTGCTTTGGGCCATGATTGCCGATGTGGCAGACTATTCAGAATGGAAGAATCACCGCCGTGCCACCGCGATCATCTTTTCCGCCATGATCTTTGGACTGAAACTGGGTCTGAGCATTGGCGGCGCACTGGTGGCGGCCATTTTAGCCCATTATGACTACAGTGCTGCCCTGACCATACAGGCCCCTGAGACCATTGAAGGGATCAAATTGTCGGTCAGCCTGTTTGCCGCTATGCCCTTTTTAGTCGGTGTGGTTATTGTCAGCCGCTATGAAATTAATAAGCGACGTGAACACCAGATAGAGCTGGAACTTAGCCAGCGTCGCCAGGCACTGCAGAGCCAGTAACAAGACAGGAGCAGGTATGTCAGAACAATCCATCGACTATAAACAACTGCGCGCCAAAGCGTTGTCCCAGCCACTGGTAGAGCATATTTATACCGCAGATCCGTCTGCCCATGTGTTTAATGGCCGCATCTATATTTACCCGTCTCATGACATTGATGCCGGAATTGCGTTTAACGACAACGGCGACCACTTTGCCATGCAGGATTACCATGTATTGTCTTTAGACAAACCGGGCGGTCAGGTCACAGATCACGGTGTGGCCCTGCATATAAAGGACGTGCCCTGGGCTGAGCGGCAAATGTGGGCACCTGATGCGGCGTATAAGAACGGCACCTATTACTTCTACTTTCCGGCCCGTAATGCACAGGGGCGCTTTCAGATTGGCGTAGCAACGGGGGATTCCCCTGCCGGGCCCTTTAAGGCGCAGCCGCAACCTATAGCCGGAAGTTTCTCCATTGATCCGGCAGTTTTCGCCGATGACGACGGGCAATACTACCTGTATTTCGGCGGTATTTGGGGCGGGCAACTGCAGCATTACCGCGATTGTCAGTACGATCCGGCCTTTGCCGAGCCTTTGGCGCATGAGCCGGCATTGGGACCGATGGTGGCGCGCCTAAGTGAAAACATGCTGGAATTTGCCCAAACACCACAGCAGATCCAGTTGCTTGATGAGCAGGGGCAGTTGCTGCAGGCCGCAGACAACCAGCGGCGTTTTTTTGAAGCGTCCTGGCTGCATAAATACCAGGGCAAGTACTATTTTTCTTACTCCACCGGCGACAGCCATTTTATCTGCTACGCCACAGGCGACAGCCCATACGGCCCATTTGTCTATCAGGGCAGGATTCTGGAGCCGGTAGTGGGGTGGACCACGCATCATTCTATCTGCGAAGTCGACGGCAAGTGGTATTTGTTTTACCACGATTCCAGTTTATCCGAAGGCATCACCCACTTGCGCTCGGTCAAAATGGCCGAATTAACTTACGACGAGCAGGGCCGAATCCAGACTCTGCAACCTTATAAGGAGTGACAATGCGAGTATGTAAAGTGGTTACCGGAGTGGGACTTTCACTGTTTGCCTTGTCGTCCTGGGCGCAACCTTGGCCCTATCAGAATCCTGATCTTGCGATAGAAAAGCGCGTAGAAGACTTGCTGGGCCGTATGACACTGGAAGAAAAAGCCGCGCAACTGCAAACCATCTGGCATCAGCGCCGCGACATGGAAGATACAGAGCAACGTTTTTTGCCAAACAAAGCCGCCGACATTATGCCCCTGGGCATTGGCCATATTGGCCGTCCCAGTGAATTTAAAACCCCGCGTCAGACCGCCGAATTTAATAACGCCGCCCAGCGCTGGCTAAAGGAAAACACCAGATTAGCCATCCCCGCCCTGATGCATGAAGAGGCCCTGCATGGCTATGTGGCCTTTAATGCCACCAGTTTCCCCCAGGCTATTGCCCTGGCCAGTAGTTGGTCGCCACAGGATATGCACGATATCTATGCCCTGGCCGCCAGCGAAATGCGTGCGACCGGCGGACACTGGGCGTTGACGCCGATATTGGATATTGCCCGCGATCCACGCTGGGGCCGCATTGAAGAAACCATGGGTGAAGACCCTTATCTGATGACCGCCATGGGGGTTGCGGGGGTCAAAGGTTTTCAGGGCGAGCCCAACAGCACGCAGTTTGCCGCGGATAAGGTTGTCGCCACCTTGAAACATCTGACCGGCCATGGTCAGCCCCAGGCAGGCGTGAATATAGCCCCGGCACATATAGGCAAACGGGAACTGCATGAAATCTTTCTGCCGCCTTTTGAAGCCGCGGTCAAACTGGCCAGAGCTGGCAGCATCATGGCGTCCTACAATGAAATTGACGGTATCCCCTCCCACGTCAACCAGCCACTGCTGCAGGACATAGTGCGAGACGAATGGGGTTTTGATGGTGTGGTCGTCAGCGACTACTACGCTATCGCCGAACTGGTGAGTCGCCACAGCCTGTATCAGGATGACGCTCAGGCCGCCATAGCCGCCCTGAGTTCAGGTGTGGATATGGAAACCCCGGATCGTCAAACCTTCGTACATTTAGTCAAACTGGTGCAAAGTGGCCAGTTGCAGGAAGCACTGATAGACAGAGCCGTACGCCGGGTACTGACGATGAAATTCAGACTGGGGTTGTTTGAGCAGCCATTTGTGGATGCCAGTCAGGCCGATGCCTTAGTCGGCGCCCCTGCCCAGCGTGAATTTGCCCGCCAGGTGGCGGAAAAGTCTATGGTTTTACTGAAAAACGACGGTTTGCTGCCGCTGGATGCTGGCAAGCTCAGGTCCCTGGCAGTGATAGGTCCGCATGCAAACGAAACCCTGCTTGGCGGTTACAGCAGCATTCCTAAACAAACAGTGAGTATTGTGGCGGGTCTGCGCGATAAGCTTAAAGGTCAGGTACGGGTAGACTATGCTCCTGGCACCGAATTAACCCGGGACCAGTTCAGCCCTGACCAGCGCAGCCAGCAGGCCAACAGCTTTTCGATGCAGCGCTGGAATGAGGATAACGTGGTGTTAGGCGAACCGCAGCACAATCAACGCTTACTGACCGAAGCAGTGGCGCTGGCAAAGCGTGCCGATGCAGTGGTACTGGTGCTGGGTGAAAACGAAGCGCTGTCCAGAGAAGCCTGGGCAAACAGTCATCTGGGCGATCGCACCAGTCTGCAACTGGTGGGCAATCAGGTGGCACTGGCCAGGGCGATACTGGCCACCGGCAAACCCGTGGTACTGGTGCTGACCAATGGCAGACCGCTGGCCTTAGGCGCACTGGCTGAGGACATGCCAGCCATTATTGAGGCCTGGTATCTGGGCCAGGAAACCGGTTCCGCCATAGCCAACGTGCTGATGGGGGATGTCAGCCCAAGTGGCAAATTGCCGCTGACGTTCCCGCGCAGTGCCGGTCATATTCCCAGTTATTACAATCATAAGGCGTCAGCCAAACGGGGTTACTTATTTGATGATATCACCCCACTTTATCCATTCGGGCATGGCCTGAGTTACAGCCAATTTGAGTATACAGATCTGCAACTTGACGCCAGCCATGCCAAAGCGAATGGCCATATCAAGGTCCGTTTCACCCTGAAAAACAGCGGTCAATACACGGCAACCGAGGTGGTGCAGCTATATATCCAGGACCCGGTAGCCAGCGCCACCCGGCCGGTAAAGGAATTGAAGGGCTTTCAGCGGGTTGCCCTGCAACCTGGTCAGCAAGCCCATGTAAGTTTTGAGCTACCGGTGAATCTGCTGGCATTTTTTGATAACCACATGCGCTGGGTGGTAGAGCCAGGCGACATCAGACTGATGATTGGCAGCTCGTCGGCGGATATTCGACTGCAGGATTTATTTCGTATCCAGGGCGACACCACCGACGTCAGTGCCAATAAGGCTTACCTGAGCCGGGCAGAGGTAAGCTACTAACTCTTTTAAACAGCGCTAAACGCCCTGTAACAGATCTTATAGCAGGGCCAGCCCGCCCATCAGGATAAACAAAGCGGCGGCCAGCCAGCGAGTGAGTTGAAAAGGGATTTTCTCCATCAGCCTGGCCCCCAGATAAATCACTGGCACATTGGCGACCAGCATCCCCAAGGTGGTACCAGCAGTGACCCAAACGACGGATTTAAATTCCGCAGCCAGCAAGACCGTGGCCACCTGGGTTTTATCGCCGATTTCCGCCAGGAAAAACAGCACCAATGAAACAACAAAAGCGCCATACTGATCAAAGCGGCTGCCAATGGCTTCTTCTTTGTCTGGTACCAACAGCCATAGCCCTACCAGAATAAAACTGCCAGCCAACAACCAGTGACCCACCGATGAACTGACAAAGCCTACCAGCCAGGCACCAAGCCAGGCTGATGCGGCATGATTAAGTAAAGTGGCAACAAGAATACCGAGGACAATTGCCATTTTGTTGCGAAACTTGGCTGCCAGCAGCAGGGACAGTAGCTGGGTCTTATCGCCCATTTCCGCGATAGCCACCACGGCAGTAGAAGTAAGGAATGCATCCATTGAACTGGTCTCAGGCGGGATTTTAAACCAAAGGCAAACAACCATCTCCCGCCAATGGGATGGCCATTTGCCTCAGGTCTCGCCGATATCCACACCATGCACGGATACAAATTTGCCACAGGCTGCTGCCTGACTATGTTGACAAACTTACCTGCCATAGCTGGCAGGCGGGCTACTCCCCCAAGACGGTCGCGAGCGTAGCATAGAAGTTAAATTCATCCAAACCTATTTGCGGGTTGGGTATTTTCTGACCTGGATCAAAGGGTCGCAAAAGCATCGGCATAAACTATCGATAAAGGCAAAATCTGTCGGAGCTAAATATGTCAGACCAAAATTTGATCAAGTTACTCAGGCTGCTGATGCTCACTGGGCTGACCATGATAGCGCTGGGTACAGTGCTGCACTTTAGCGAGACCATGGCCAACCTTGGGATTGCTGGCATTATTGTCAGTGCCACGCTGGTAGCGATTGGCATGGCGTTATCTCTGCCAACCAAGATGTATCTGACCTTTTTGTTAATGAAACGCGAAACAGACAAGCCAATCCCCCGATTGGTTAAGTGATGCCCTGCTCTGAAATGTGAAAAATACTTGGCATTTCATACTCATCCCGCTCAATAAGGCCATCTTACACTGCATAGGACCAAGCTTGGGTTCATGCTTTTTTATATCGTCCAGGCGAAATTGACAACGCTGTCAATGTGATATATAACCAGTAAAGTTAATATTTATTTGTTATTTTTTACCATTAATTCACATTTCTTAATGTGGCTTCAACAGGTGCGATTGCCGCACAGCTCAACGTGGCGTTGTTGTTGAGCAAGTGGTGCTGTTGCAGCAAATAGAATCGGCAGTTTTGCCAAAAGGTTCTGATGTTTTGATGCTCTGTGCATGTTGATTTTTACCAATAATTAAAAGTTATTTGTCGCTATGTACAAATAGAAAACCAAACCGAAGCTATCGCCAGGTAGCTTGGTTTACGTAAAAATACCGAGGGTTGAACATGTCTAGTAGATTTAAGAAGAAGTATCTGGTTATTGCCATGTCTTGTGCACTCACTATACCAGTGGTGGCACAGGAGCCGGTCACGGAAGATCAGAGCGCTAATGAGTCTACGGAAGTGATTGAAGTTCGAGGCATTCGCCAGAGCATTGAAACGGCACAAAGCCTTAAACGGTATGCCGATACCGTTAAAGATGCGATTACCGCCACAGATATCGGCGCCCTGCCGGACCGCTCAGTCACAGAAGCGCTGCAACGCGTCCCAGGTGTGACCATTGAGCGCTTCGCCGCATCTGATGATCCTAAGCATTATGCCGATGAAGGTACCAGCGTACTGGTGCGCGGCCTGGACCGGGTGCGCAGTGAAATCAATGGCCGTGACAGCTTCAGTGCCAACCCTTACGGTGGACTCAGTTATGAGGATTTTCCAGCGGAACTGTTAGGCGCTGTCGAAGTGGTAAAAAACCAAACAGCTGATCTTATTTCTGGTGGCATATCGGGTACTGTTAACCTGGTTACCCGCAAACCCTTTGATTCTGACAATCGCCTGCTGGCAATCAGTGCCCAGGCCAATTACGGTGACTATCGCGAAGAAACCACCCCATCATTTAGCGCGCTGTTCTCGGATAACTGGGACACCGATTCAGGCAAGTTCGGCTTGTTGGTAGCGGCGTCAGATTCAGAATACAGAACCCGCGGCGACGGTTTTGGCCTTGGCAACTATCATAGCCGGGGCCCGGTTGACACCTTTTCCTATGACGAATGGGGCACGCCCAGCCCTGGCGTGGTAGCAGGTATGTATTCCAACCCTTGTATTCCCGGTGCGTCCGACTGGCGCGCCTGCGGTGACGGGTTTGAAGATACGGTACAATACACCGACGCAGACCAGGCTGAATATGTTCCCGAATTTGAGGGACAGGCTCTGGAAGGCCAACCCGATGGCGTGACCTGGTATGCACCGGCCAGTTACACTATGGCGTCCGCCGAAAACGATCGTAAGCGTCAGGGCTTTACCGCCTCGTTGCAATGGCAAAGTACCGACGAAAGAATTACCGCCACTTTAGAGCACATCAATTCCAAAGCCTCGTTGGAATGGCGTGAGTATGTAATCGCATCTGGCGACCGTGGCTTCCTGCCTTATGCGCCCAATGCCATTCAATGGTTTGATGGCAGTGACGAAGGCCATCCATTAACAGTGGATGAAAACGGTTATCTGACCTCAGGTGTTGGCCGTTCCAATGAACCTGAGCTGCCGCTGCAGTTCCGCTCCCGCTATAACTTTAATGAAAGCACGGTCAAAGACACCTCATTCAATATAAAGTTTAAAGCCACGGACCGCTTGACTGTCACAGCAGATTATCAACATGTGGACTCCGAGCAGATTGTTCACAACAACTCGGTAACCTCGCGGATTAATGGTAACCAGACTCAGGAGCATGCTCCGTTCTTCCTGGATTTGCGCGGTTCCAGCCCCACCATCGAATTTTTGAACCCCAATACATCAACGCCACCCGATGTTGAAGCGGATACCAACCCAATCTTGCGTATTGCCAGTGGTATGCAACAGGAAGAGCATAACGAAGCAAATGCTGATACCTATCAACTGGATTTCAAATACGAATTGGACGGCGCGTTCACCTCAGTGATGGGCGGTGTTTACTATTCAGAGAAAGAGCTGACGGTCCGCAATACCGATTATGAAGGCTGGCAGGCATTGGGTACACCCTGGAATGCGCAGGCTTCTTATAACGCGTCACCCCAGGTGGTACCCGAACTGTATGACCGTATCAGCTTTGCCGATCACTACAACGGCAATACGCTGATTGGCGCAAACAACAGCTTCCTGTTCCCACGTATGGATTTGGCGCAGAATTATGAGCAAACCCTGCGAGACGGTTGCGGCACCTGGAGTGCACAAGGCAACGCAATGGACGGCAGCGGTGGTTGCGCCCTGCCCTATGAAGACTTAGCCGACCGTGTACACAGCCATTTTGCTCCCCGTCATATCAGTTCAAGTAAGACCGATCGCACAGAAGTTTATGCTCGCGCCAATTTTGACATTGAAGTGTCTGATATCCCGGTTAAAGGTAACTTCGGCCTGCGCTATGTCAATTATCAGTTGGAATCCACTGGTGGCATCAACTTACCCGCCACTTCCAGACGCGGTACCGATGAAACAGGCTCCCTTTATCAGGTGATGCTGAACCAGTATCCCAGCATCTTCGCGCTGGCATCGGGTGAGTCTTTTGCCAGTACCATTAAGGGCACCGATTACACCACCGTGCTGCCCAGCTTGAACTTAAGTTTTGGTCTGTCTGATGATGTGGTGTTGCGTTTCGGTGCATCCAAGGGCTTGTATTACCCAAGTCTGGTGGACGCGGCTAATAAAATGGTGGTCAGCCTGGACTACGAAGAGGTGTATCAGAACCCCAACGAGGCCAAGGACGAAACAACCAACCCTACGGTTGATCTGACCAATATCGAAATCAGTGCCAATGCCCGCAACGCCTTCCTTGAACCGGAAGAGTCGGTCAATCTGGATTTGACCGCTGAATGGTATTTTGCCCCGGCGGGTTCATTAACCTTCGGACTGTTCCACAAAAAACTGTCCAACATTATCCGCAACAGACAATTTTCTACGGAGATTGATGTAGACGGTACCAGCTATCCTGTATCGGCTTACGGCCCGGATAACACAGGCTCAGGTACAATCCGCGGTGCAGAGCTTTCCTACTCGCAGTTTTACGACATGTTGCCGGGGATCTGGAGTGGTTTAGGCCTGCAATTTAACTACACCTATATTGATCAGGACGGCCTGGAAGACCCCAACACCAACCCGACTCAAGCCATTCAATTCAATGGTGCAGGTGTGCCCATCAGTGACAATCGCAATACCTTCAGGCAGTTCACCGGCTTGCCGTTGCAGGGGTATTCGGACCAGAACCTGAATATTGTCGGTATGTACGAGAAGGACGATATTGCCTTCCGTCTTGCCTACACATGGCGTTCTGAATACTTGCTGACCTTGCGCGAGTCTGAAGAGTTTGTACCGGCTTACTCCAAGGCACAAGGTATGATGGATGCGAGCCTGTTCTATACCATTAATGAAAACGTCAAAGTGGGTTTGCAGGTCAGTAATGTGCTGGGTACCGATACGGAAACACAGTACCAGCAGAATCAGGCCGGTAAGCTAACCGATGCCTTCACCTTTACCACAGACCGCCGCTATGCATTGACTGTGCGCGCCACCTTCTGATAACAGGTCCTGGCCCATATAAACTGCGCAGTAGCAATACTGCGCAGTTTGTTTCATTCTAAGGCCTGTAATTGCAAAGGCGAGTATCACTATGGTTGAATTATGCAAAACGCCTTAAGATCCATCTGTATTGTCGGTGGCGGCACCGCTGGCTGGATGGCTGCGACCTTGCTTTCCAATGTGTTACGGGGCAGCGGCATAAAATTAACCTTGGTGGAGTCCGCCGATATCGCCAGTATCGGGGTGGGCGAGTCCACCGTGCCGTCCATCATGGATTTTATCCAAGCCAGTCAGATTAATCTGAAGGACCTGATTCAGGCCACATCCGCCAGTTTTAAACTGGGTATTCGCTTTGCAGACTGGTCCGTTCCTGGCGAGGAATTTTTCCACCCATTTGGTCGCACCGGTAAAGATATTAATGGCTTTGATTTTTATCAGGCCTGGTTGAAATCATTAGCAGATGGCCAGGATTCAAACTGGCTGGATTATTCCCCGGCAGCCACTATGGCCGAGCAGCAGCGTTTTATGCTGCGTCCCCAGCATCCCAATAACTGGGTACAAGCCAGCTATGCTCACGCCCTGCATCTGGATGCCATTCAGCTTGCCCGTTTTTTGCGCCAGCTTTGCCTGACACGCGGCGTTAATCGAATCGAAGCCACCGTCAAAGAGGTGATAGTTGACCAAAGGTCCTTTATTCAAAGCCTGACCCTGGATGACGGCAGCAATCTTAGCAGCGATTTTTTTATCGACTGCACGGGGTTTAAGGGACTGCTTATCGAGCAGGCCCTGCAGGTGGGCTATCAGGACTGGTCCCACTACCTGCCTTGCAATCGCGCCGTGACCATACAAACGGAAAATCAGGCGCCACCGGTACCTTATACTGTGGCAACGGCCCGTCAGGCTGGCTGGAGCTGGGCCATTCCCCTGCAGCACAGAACCGGCAACGGCTATGTATATGCCAGCCAATTCTGCAGCGACGAGGAAGCCAAGGATACCTTGCTTAGCACGGTAACCGGAAAAGTCCTGAATCAGCCCAGCGTGATACCCTTTGTAACAGGTAAGCGCAATAAACTATGGCAGCAGAACTGTTTGGCCCTGGGGCTGGCCGGGGGATTTTTAGAGCCGCTGGAGTCCACTGCTATTCACCTGGTGTATAAAACCCTGGTGCACTTTATTCAGCACTTTCCCGATAGGGATTTCGACCAGGAAGTGCAAGACGGTTTCAATCTGAAAATTGACCAGGATTATCAGGAAATCCGCGATTTTATTATTCTGCATTACTGCACCTCCAAACGACAGGACAGTGCCTTATGGCGCTGGTGTAAGGATATGCCGGTGCCAGAGACCCTGGCCAGCAAGATAGCCTTGTTTAAGCAGCGCGGGCAAATACCGCATAGCAGCGGCCAGTTCTTTAGCAGCGACAGTTGGTACGCCATTTTAGAAGGTATGAAGATTCGCCCCAACAAATACCACCCCTTGCTGGATGCCTTTAACCGTCAGGATCTGGCCAGATTGCTTGATGAAAACCGGCAGCAGATCCGCGCAGAGGTGCAAAAAATGCCAAGCCACCATGACTACCTTCAGACCCATTGTCCGGCTCGCTGACAAACTTCAGGCAAAGGGTGAATCAGGCAGGAAGTAGAGATATGCATGAATACAAAGCCATTGCGGAATATTCTTCATTAAGCGCAGAACAGTTTTTTAATCAGCTTGCCCCTGCACAACAGCCGCTGATTATCCGCGGCTTTGCCCAAAAATGGCCGCTGGTAATCTCAGCACAACAAGGGCCGCAAAGCTTTGTTAACCACTTGCTTAAATTTTATCAGGGCAACAAGGCCAGAATGGTCGTAGCGCCGCCATCGGCCAATAAGCGTTTTTATTACAATGAGCAGATGACCGACGTTAATTACCTAAGTGGTGAAGAGCGCGTTGATCTGTTTTTAGGCCGACTACTAGAGTTGATGGACAGAGCAGTGTATCCGGCCATTTCCATGCAAAATGCCAGGCTCAGCGAGATCCTGCCGGGGCTGGCCGAGGAAAACCGCAGCGATTTTTTTCCTGCTCTCGAACCCCGGCTATGGGTAGGTAATCAAGGGATTGTCAGCACCCATTATGATGGCTCAGACAATCTGGCCTGCGTGGTTACCGGTCGGCGGCGCTTTATCCTGTTTCCACCCGAGCAGACCTGTCATTTATATCCAGGCCCTCTTAACTTTACCCCGGCTGGCGCCCCCACCAGTCTGGTGGATGTGAATAATCCCGATCTCGAGCGTTATCCATTGTTTCAACATGCCCGTGACGCAGCCTACAGTGCCGAGCTTGGGCCGGGCGATGCCATCTTTATCCCGATGTTATGGTGGCATCATGTGGAATCACTGGACAAGGTCAATGCCCTGATGAACTACTGGTGGAACGGTTCATCAGCACCGGATGCGGTGTCCCCCAGTGCTATCGACAGTTTAAACCTGGCTTTACTGGCCATGCGCGATCTCACCCCCAAACAGCGCAATGCCTGGCGCTGTATGTTTGACCACTACTTATTTAAACAGGGGGTGGATCCTTGCGCCTACATTCCAGCGCAGCAGCAACATATACTGGGTAAATTGTCGCCCGACTATATTCGGGCCATCAAAGATTACTTTATCCAAAAACTACAAAAATAAAGGGGCGCAGCGCTAGGATGACAAACAGCAAACCCAATAAAATCCTGATTGTCGGCGGGGGCACCGCTGGCTGGATGGCGGCCAATCTGCTGGTCAGCAAATGGCAGGATATTGAAATCAGTCTGGTGGAGTCCGAGGACATCGGCATTATAGGCGTGGGAGAAGGCAGCACCCCGCACTTAAAACTGTTCTTTGATGCTATTGGCGTCAGCGACGAGCAATGGATGCCGCGCTGCAATGCCACCTATAAAAATGGTATCAGCTTTGACAACTGGTCGAGCATTGCCGGCTTTGAATCTTACTTTCATCCCTTTGCCGCACAAACCGACGATGTCTTCACCTTGCCGCTGTTCTTTAAACATATCCGCGCCAGAATGCAGGGCCTGAACGTGGATGCGCATCCGGATCGGTATTTTCTCGAAACCTATCTGACCCGGCAGCATTTGGGCCCGTTGCCCGCCGAGTCTTTTCCGTTTGGCGTGGCCTACGGTTACCATTTTGATTCTGCCCTGCTCGGCCAGTTTCTGGCCGAACAGGCACAGGCCAAAGGGGTGACCCGGCGGATTGGCCATGTCGAGGAGGTTGCCCTGGATCAGATTGGCAACCTCAGTTATGTGCAGCTTAACGATGGCCAGCAGTTAGCCGCTGACTTTTTTATTGATTGCTCGGGATTTCAGGCGCTACTGCTGCAAAAATCCCTGAATGTCGGTTTTCGCAGTTATAAAGACAGTTTATTTAATGACGCCGCAGTGGTGATGCCAAGCGCTGCCCCCCAGGTATTGCCGGTAGAAACCCGCTCCACTGCCCTGTCCAACGGCTGGGCCTGGAAAATCCCACTGACAAACCGTTTCGGCAACGGCTATGTGTACAGCACCGGCTATATCAATGCCGACCAGGCCGAGACGGAGTTGAGGCAGCACTTAGGCTTGCTGGACGCCGATGTCGAGGCCAGGCATTTAGCCATGCGGGTTGGCCGGGTTGATAAGCACTGGCATAAAAATTGTCTGGCGGTTGGCTTATCCCAGGGTTTTATCGAACCCCTTGAAGCCACGGCCATTGCCTTGTCATTTAATACTATCGCGCAGTTTATTCAGTGTTTTGAACAAGGTCAGTTTAGCCACCAATATCAGCAGGCCTTTAACCAAAATATTAACGGCCGCTTTGACGGTATTCGTGATTATATTGTCTGTCACTACAAGATGAACCGCCGCGCCGACACTGACTACTGGCGGGACAATGCCGCCAATCAACAGATCTCCGACAACTTAAAGCAGATCCTGACCCTTTGGCATCATAGCCCGGATTTTGCTGGCGATATGCTCAAGCATAATTTAATTGGCAGTTATCAGCCTAAATCCTGGGCTTGTATGCTGGCCGGCTACGGTATCTTCCCCAACCGGCCGTTACAACAGCCTGCAGACCTGAGAGCCTATCAGCAAGAAATGGCCACTCTCAGTGATTTTATCCGCCGCTGCGGCCTGAACTTTAAACCCCACGCTGAGTTACTGTGATTCACTGGAAAATATCGGCTGTTACCTGATACTTCTCGCAGTAACGCTAAGACGCAAAGAAAAGCGCACAGTGACAATACCTTAAACCACTCTGTGTCTCTGTGGTTTTCTTATGCTTTGCGCAGATCTATTTTCACCGCAGAGACGCAGAGAGCTCCGAGAAAAGCAATAGTCAATTTACTTGTTCGCCTTAAATTTATATTTTTCAATCAACACATTCTCTCTCGCTAGTGCATCACTATAAGCCCTGCTTAATTTTTCCTGAGAACTTATATCTGGCCGACATGTAGATGATCCGCCAAATTTTTCACCACCTACTTTTCTAACGAGGCTATATTCTTTCCAACTTAACACCTCGTCTTTGTTACAATCCCCCCAATAAAAATCTATCCTGGCGCACTCTTCTATTGGATGTGAATGACCTCCGTAGTAGGCCATCCATTCAATAAAGGAAATTTTGTCATCCCTGTTGGAATCCAAACCAACAAAGAAGTCTGTTCTATATTCCACTCCTGTTTTTTTGATCGAAGATAAAAATAGTAGCAACCCAACGGCTGCTACCAGAAAAACAGACATCCCAATAGTGTAAACCCTAGTCATTAAAATCAAATAAATTTAATGGTTAAGAAAATTTGTATCATGCACACCGATAAAAATAATACTGCAAGAAAAGTATTCCATAAATATCCTTATGTTCCTGATGATAGTTTTAACGGGATACCCAAATCCTCGACACCAATACTTAACACTAGTTAAAGTTCTTTGTATGTCTAGACATCCTATACAAAAATGACAGCACCCAAAAAATCTGACAAATTTTTAAATTAAAGATGATATTTTCACTACAGTAAAAGTAGTTTTCGTGACTTTCTTGTGGTTCGTGGTTAATAAACATTAAAACTACCAAACTCATCACCAAGAATCTCCACTTACCACAATACCTCTGGGATCTCTGCGTCTCTGCGGTGAATATCAGTTTTGCTGTGTTTCTTGGGGGTCGCTGTGGATTTTGAGAGTGGCTAGCAGGCCATATTGGGCCAATTGCCGATTAGCGGCTGAATATCCGCAGGCAGGTGCTGGCAAGGTACAGCATCAGGCAATGCCACCAAGCGCTGCAGCGGGCCACTTAAAAGCAGCGTGGTTTGACAATGCAATCCCTGCGAGCGGCTTACCACGCCAGCCAGCATGGTATCCGGCTGACCGGCCCCAAGCCAGGCCAGGCGGAGTTGGCGCTCCAGCTCAGTCAGCCGGCCTTGCGCCAACATGGCATCGCCTAAATCAATCGCAAACCAATCCATCTTCTCGTCAAACCAACAGACATTACCAACTGGCTTTTACCAGTTTGGGAAAACATTGTTCGAATCCTTCAATAAGCTTGTGCTGCGACTCATTTGGTTGACCTTCCACCTTCGCCACTTCATTCATCATAAACAAAACGGATTGAATCTGTTCGGTTGAAAACGCACTTTTACTGCGGTGCAGTACCTTGTCTGGATAGTTCAGTATCTCATCACCTCTGCCGTACAAATGCACAGAGGCACCTAACAATTCCACTGAGGCTCGCTCACAAAGATGGAACTCTGACTGAAACAACGACAGAATCCGCTGCTTCTGCTCCTTACTCATATCCCCATTTAGTTTGGCCACACCAACGATAAACAAAGCCGCGACATCCATCGGGTTGTCCAGGGTATAAGCTGCGGACAGCTCGTATTCCTGCCGGAATTTTCTGCGCCTATGCCAACTGAAAGGATTCAACCAACCAAGGTCAATGCCACCTTGTTGCAGACGATTAAGCAAGACTAATATAGTGACGACTACGCCAAGAATTGCCAGCACCAGATGCATATAAGTTCCCTCTATATTTTCCCTTATTCCACAATAGTAGCGCAGTCTTGCCAAACCCAAAACTATCACCAATAGCTTGCCAATCTCTCTGCCTGAGCCAATAAGCTAGTTTTTTTCAGCCTGGCAGTAACGGCGGATAAATTCCTGATGTGGGGGCAGTTTACCCACCACTTGCCCAATGGTCTGACGAATGCCCTGCAGATGCTGACGTAGCTGCGCTTCCGGCACGGCCGCCACCAATTGATTATAGCCCTGCGGCATCAGCCCCTGGCCCAGCATCACATGTACCCAGGACTCCAGCCTGAACAATTCATCACTGCTTTGAAAACATTGACCACATTCACGGAACAGCGCCATGCGCTGTGCCAGACTATCGGGAATGGCCATGGTCCGGCAGTAACGCCAGAACGCACTGTCATCACGACGGGTCAGGTGGTAATGCAAAATAATAAAGTCGCGGATTTTTTCCAGTTCAACAATGGACTGCCTGTTGTACTCATCTACCTGTGCGCTCTGCATGCCATTAAAGGGAAACAGTTTCAGCAGCCGCACCACCGCATTCATAAACAGATAGATACTGGTGGATTCAAGGGGTTCCACAAAACCACTGGATAAGCCCATGGCAATACAGTTTTTATTCCAGAACTGCTTACGCCGACCGGTTTGATAACGAATCAAGCGTGGCTCGGTGAGTGGCGCGGTCTCCAGATTGGTCATCAGCCGTTCACGGGCACTATCGTCATCCAGGTGAGCGCTGCTATAGACCAGACCATTACCCACCCTGTGCTGCAAGGGAATGCGCCACTGCCAGCCACTGTCATGGGCCATGGCACGCGTATAGGGTGGCAGCGTGTCGGCGGATTCAGTCTGCACTACCACCGCACTGTCGCAAGGCAGCCAATGCTGCCAGTTTTCATAACCGGTTTGCAGGGTCTGTTCAATCAGCAAGCCTCGAAAACCGCTACAATCGATAAACAGATCCCCTTCCACCCGCTGGCCGCTGGCCAGCACCAAGGCACGGATATGTTGGCTGTCGGGATCCTGCTCTACCCTGGCGATACGTCCTTCGATTCGCCTGGCCCCATGCTGCTCACTGAATTCACGTAAAAATTTGGCGTAGCGACCAGCATCAAGATGATAGGCATAGCTGATGCTGGAACTGTCGGAGCGGGCAAAACGCCCAGCCTCGGCAGCCTGCAATTCATAGCAATAGTCATCAATAGCGTAATCGATTCCGAGCGTCTTTCCATGCAGCCAGTAATGTTGAAAATCAGCCAGAAAGCTGCCCTTGCCAGTCGTGCCAAAGGGATGAATATAACGTTCCCCAATATCTCCCCAACCTTCAAAACTGATGCCTAACTTGAAGGTCGCATGGGTTGCACGCATAAAAGCCTGTTCATCAATACCCAGCAATTTATGAAACACCAGCATGGGCGGAATGGTTGCTTCCCCTACCCCCACGGTGCCGATCTCTTCCGACTCCACTAGCGTCACGTCTACCAGATTGGCCAACTGTTTGGACAAGGCAGCGGCCGTCACCCATCCGGCTGTTCCTCCTCCTGCAATTACCACTTTTTTTACCTGCTGCACGGCTGTTCCTATCTGTTGAGTTTATTAATAAGCCTGGCGCGCAATTGCCTGGAGCTTAGCTCCGTCATGGGCCCTAAGTCCCCCCAGGCTTGCTCCGGCAGATGGGCTCGTGGCAACTGACTATCGCCAAACACGTAATAGTCAAATACCTGCTTCCAGGCTGCTTTTTCATGGGCTGGTTTATCACGCAGACTCAGCATGGCATGCTGCAGCACATTCATGGCCGAGCCCATAAATTTTGCCGCATCGCTCCACCAGTAGTTGATCAGAATGTTGACACTGTCCAGCCCTTCCACCTGATGCCACCACATACTGGGAATATAGATAGCATCCCCCGGCTCCAGCTCGACACTGAGTCCGACTTTGATGGCTTCGGCAAAGCGTGGAAAGCGGCCAAGGTCCGGCTGATGAATATCCACCGAGGTGATGGCCTGCCCACCGGGAGTTGGTGTGAGCGGCCCCGGGTAGAGGTTGGCTATCTGATCCGGCGGAAACAAGGTAAAACGCCGCCGCCCCAACACCACACAGGCAATATTGTCTGAGGCATCATAGTGACAGCGGGCCACCGAGCGATTGCCTATCCAGAGACTGGGCACCGGCGGTTCACAGGCTTGCGGCGATGGCCTGACGGGTATGTCTAAATGGTTGTCAGCGCTCAGGCCCGGAAAGTTGTAATCAATAACATTGGAAGCAATATAGTAGCTTGGTGGGTTGGCGGTTTGCCGACAGGCCAGCAGCCTGTCCAGTACCTCATCCAGCGCCAAGCGGCTGGTTTCATAATTAAGCCGGGTAAAATCGTCGTTATAGCCGTAACGACCGTCAAGCCCCGGCTCGCCCTGATAAACAAAGGCGGGATTGCCGTTATAAAACGACTTAAGATAAGCCACGGCTTCTTCACTGGACAGCCTGCCTAGCATTACCAATTTCCAGTGACTGACTAATCCCTTAAACACCACGGGCTGGCTAAAGCCACTTAAATCTGCAGGTAACTGACCAGGAGGCAGGTTGTTAATAACCGGCGCAGGCGCATAGTCGACGTGCATCAGGCCCCCTTGCCGGTCTGGCCCAGGCGCTGATTTTTCTTGTCTATCAATTGCCGAATATTGCTGAGGGACGCCATGGCCGCATAGCAGAGTGGCAAAGCGCCAGCCTGGTGTAAGCCATGTAACTTTTGCACATCCAACTGTGCCAGGCGCTGTTCGCTGATGGTGGCATAGCCGGTCAGGCGCAGTTTTTCGCCGCTGTGCAGTTCAATATCAATATTGATGGGCTCAAATAAATCCAGTTCCTCGATTAAGGCATAAAGTCGCGGCGCTATGGCCATGCCCTGATGGAGCTGGGTTAAACATGCAGACACAAACTCCAGATAAGGGCTGTTGCCACCGTATTCCAGAAACAGCGCCTTGCCTTGCGGCTGGTTAACCTTAGGGTGGTCCATATCGATATGGATAACCGCCACCTCCTGATGCTGCCCTTCTTCCTGGCGATGCTGCATACCAATCAAAAATGGTCCCCGCTCTAACATCGCCGGTATCTGTCTGGCCGCCCAGCCTGAAGGCAGTTGCGGCTCCAGAAACAGGTTCTCGCCGGCTTCAAATCCTAACAATGCCAGAGCCTGATAAGGACCATTGGGCTGCTGACGACGAAACAGCAGCGGGTATTCCTTTTGCAGTTCGGTAAATTCATTGGGCATCACCGGCACACTGGCCAGATTGTCACCATACTCCGCGGCAAACCGGTGCAACACCCGGGTCTGTTGATGACTGATATTGTTAAGCAAAACATGTTGCGGCATAAATAATACTATCCCCTGAACAACTTAACCTGTGTATCCCCACTATGCCTGTATTGGCGAACAAATGTACAGCACCGCAAACAGACAAGAGCCGCTGTTACCAGCGGCTCTTACATTTCAGGTCATAACAGGACACCTGCTTTTAGAATGCGTAACGGGCACCAATCTGATAGCGCGCTCCTAAATCGGTCAGATACCAAAGCTGCGCTTCATTACGGGCGTGCTGCCGGTCATTCTCACCAGTGATATTCAAGCCTTCCACAAACACGGTCAGGTCTTCACTGATGTCATAACTAACATTTACATCTATCTGCCAATAAGCTTCGACGAATCTTGGGTTGCGATCCGCGCCCTTATTCACCTCAGCCAGGTATTTATCCCGCCAGTTCCAGGCAATCCTGGCCTGCCAGCCCTCTTTCTCATACATGGCAATCAGGTTGGCCGTGTCACTTAGGCCCAGCAGTGCAAACTGGTCCTGATCCGGATCGGCTTCACTGTCAAACCCTACATCACCCCGTACTATGGTGTAGTTGGCTTGCACACCAAAACCGCTATCTCCGAAGAAATGCTGAATCGCCAGCTCGGCACCATACAGTTTGGCTTCGCGGCTGTTATCCGGGATACTGGTACGGAAGGTGGTTTCAGGGTCCGACTCGTTGGCCAGCAGATCATAGTCACGTTCAATATCTATGATGTCCTGTGGCGACAGATTATTGTAATCACCTGCACCACCAGGGAAGTCTGTTGGATTATTCAGAATGACCATCATGGTAAACAGCGAGGTGTTGTCGACCAGTACCCCCAGATCATTGAGTGCATCCATGGCCGCCTGGGCTCTTGGCCCCCCGGTCACATCACGAATCCCTAAAATCTTCTGATCTACTTGCCGGCGACCGATAAAGTTGATGACGTTTTTCTGAAATAGACCAATAGAGGCATAACTGTCCGGGCTGTAGTACCACTCAAGCGACAGATCATAGTTGGACGACTCCAGTGGTAGCAGACCAGGGTTGGAACCATCGGCCGTAGGTTGCGCGCCAAGCAAGGTGGAACCGCCCCCGCCGCCAAAATTACCGTACGACACGCCCAGGTCACCCAAGCCCGCCCGGCCAATGGTTTTGCCGAAAGAGAACCGGCCTTTAAGATCCTCAGTAATATCCAGGCTGAAATCCAGGCTGGGGAGCAGGTAATCGTAGTCACTGTCCAGTGAGGTAGGCTCCGCGCCTGTGCCTGGATGCGGGTTCACATCATCATTACTGTCCCAGGAGAAATACACCGGGTTTACTAACGAGGTGGACGTTACATCGGTTTTTTCGTAGCGCAAGCCAGTGAGTACGTCAAATGGCATACCGCCCAGCTCGCCGCCTAATGCTACCTGGAAATACACCGCCTGGGTTTCTTCTTTCACCGTATTGTCAAAGGATAAGGCCGTCTCTGAGGCGGTGGGCAGAGCAGGATTGGCATTAGGGTATAGCTCCAGCGCCGCATCATACAATGCTCTGGCATCGGCAATAAAACCGTAGCCTCCCGGCATAGTATCGTAATCGTCAAACTCTCCGGGCAGGTCAAAAGGCTGGATCAGGCCATAAGCATCGAATTCACCGGGGAAGGCAATACCCCATCCGCCCAAGTTATCTATATTGCGGCCAGCAGTTTGCATGGAGCGGGATTCCATAGTGCGCAGCTCCACACCAAAATCAAAGCGCCCGTCTTCCAGCACATATTGACCATCCAGTTTCACCTGTGAAATTTCGGTCTTCTGGCTGGCGTTACGTAAACGCGCCACAGACGAGCCCACATCACCGGCATCCACCTGCCCATTGTTATTGGCGCCGCGAATACTGTCGTCATAAACGTTCTTATAGGTTGGCAGATCCATACCCCAGAACCATTCGCGGGATACCACGGTGGGCGCGCCCAGGCCCACGGCCAGCTCCCCCGTATTGCGAGGGCCGGTGCCACGGCTGTACATTTCAGAGTCGTGCGCATCCAGAGTTAGCGAGAAATAGTCACTCACATTGTATTGCAGGTTGAGACCCAGTGATTTAAGCGTATTGGTCTGTTCGCGCCACTGCTGTTCATAACCTTCGTCCACCCCACCATCATACTCTTGCATAATATACACAGGAGTTTTCACGGCGCTGTCGTCAAATTCCACAATACGGGTATTTCCACCGCCCTGCACCCAGTTGGTGATCTCACCGCGCTGCTCTTTGAGTTCATTTTCGGCAAAGGTATAGTCCACTGCTGCGGTCAGGGCATCATTGGGACGAAACTGTAAGGTAAGTTGCGCGTTATCCCGCACCCGTTGGGTATTGGAGAAGGCATAACGAATATCATTTGGGCGGGCAAATAATTGGCCATCCTGCGGCGCATTACGGTAGTCCACGCCAGGGTTGCCATACAAATCACCACCTGGATTACTGTCATCCCAGTAGCCGATATTCCAGGCATTGACCGTCGCGCCGGTATAGCCAGAATCTCGCTCTTGATGGCTGAAAGACAAGCCCACCCCAAAAGTGGATTCGTCATTGGCATAGCTCATAATACCGGACAGTTCCGGGGTCAAATCATCCCCGGTGCGGTTGGTGGTGTCATGTACAGCTTTAACACCGGCACTGGCCACAAAGCCCTCACTGTCCAATGGTTTGGCGGTGATGATATTCAAGGTCGCACCCAGACCACCAGTGGTGATATCGGCCTTACTGGTCTTAAACACTTCTACTGATTTAATCGACTCAGAGGCCAGATTAGCAAAATCGAAGGCGCGGGTACTGCCCCCACGGGTGGTGCCATCGGCACCGGAGCCTGCCCCATAGGTGGTGGCAGCAGGCATGGTACGGCCGTTAAGCGTCACCATGTTATTGTCACCACCAAAACCCCGCACAGTGACTTCAGACCCTTCGCCATTAGTACGGCTAATCGATACGCCACTGATACGCTGCAGGGACTCTGCCAGATTGGTATCTGGGAATTTGCCGATATCTTCGGCCGAAATGGCATCCACCACTCCCATGGAATGGCGTTTAATGCTGGTTGCTTGCTGCAGACTGGAGCGCATACCACTGACCTGAATAACTTCCACAGAGCCATCATCCTGCGCCGCCGTCTCCTGCGCCAGTAACGGCATGGACAGGGATGTGCCCAGCAGTAACGAAATACTGCTGGCCAGGGTGGTTCGGTTAAACACTGTTACTTTGTTCATGTTGTTGTTCCCACTTTGCCTTTATTGAGTGAACCAACGCCTTCTATGCGCACAGGTTAATACCTGCCACACCCCTTCAGCTTGTGTATGCGTCGGTCTGTTCCCGCTGGCCGGAGCACCAGCTAGTACCCGGCCGAATTGTTATTTCTGTCTGCGATTGTAGTGGCGAGCCGGGTGTTTTGATTTTGCAAAAAAACGTTACTCGCTATCTTTTTTTAACAATTCAGCAACACAAACCTTAGATGAAAACGTTTTCAGTTACAAGATTTTAAAAACCAGGATGTTAAAAAACACAATGAGCTTGCGACAAAGCTGAAAGAACAACAGCATTTAGCAAATATTTTTCAATAGGTTATGCCGTTATTTCACCAGAAAACCGCCCACCAGCAGTTTGTTACTAAAATGAAAATAAGCCGTGTAGCACGAATAACAGATATTGAACAGAAAGAAAAATATGCAAACGTTTTCAAGCACTTTCAGGTAGCACCACACTACCTGATGTAAGGACTGGCAGGTGGCCCCAAATAGCTGGGTTGCAGACCACCGGTATCCACTATCAGCTTTTGCAATACCACCCCTGGATCGCGCAGATATAGACGCAGTTTGTGCTGACCCGCTTGGGTCATATGGATACGGGTGGTGACTTTGCGCAGCCCGTCCAGCACAGATTGCTGCCAGGCTTGCTGACTGCTATCAGACAGGATATCCAGGGTTTGCGGCACCTGGTCGTCCAGCCCCACCGCCAGCCGCAGGCCGCGGCCAGGCACAAACCCCAGGCTGGGTGCCAGCCACAGATGCAAATCAAACTGTCCCTGACTGAATAAGTACAAGGGAAATTCCAGGTAGGGGGCAGGTTCGTCCCTCTGCCAGACATAATCGGCGTGAGCAAATGCAGACACCGACTGCCCTGCATAACCATGACCAGGGATGGGTGCCCACCAGGCGCGAGCATGATTGCCGTAAATTGTGGCATCGGATGCTTGTAAGGCAATATAGCCATCGGCCTCCACAAAGTTACCTTTTACTGCCTGCGGGGTTTTACTGGCCTTTACCAGAATACGTGCGCCCCCCCACCCTGTTCCTTGCACGTGCACCCAGCCCTGATGCGTTCCCTCGCTCAAACCTTGCCAGTCAATACTGACCCAAATGCGCTGCTGTTGATTAACATCGCCCGTTGTCTGACTTAATGTTATCCAGGGCGCCGAGGTCGCCGCGTTAAAGGTAAAAGGTTTAAGTTGTTTATTGAATATTTCAATATAGCGCTGCTGCTGACCGTACAGGGTGAAATCCAGCAATACCAAATCCTGCCCCAAGGGTTCATTGAGTGGCCAGGACAATTCACTGCCCTGCACCGCCACGCCCATATCGGCCACCGGCTCTGCGGCCGGTGCATACGTGGACACCACCGGCATCAGGTTAGCCGGTGGATTACGCCAGTAGGTATAACCTATATGCGGCTGCGACATCATATGCTTCCAGCGCCCATCAGCCAGTTGGTGATATTGCCCGGACAGTTGCTGATCGCGGTTAAACCAATAACGTACCTGGTTGGCATAGTCATTGGTGGTCACACGCCCCTGCTTGCCGTGCAGGCGGTTAAGGGCCAGGTTATGGTTAAGTTCAAACACCGCCTGAGTGGCCAACAGCGGATAGGCCACCAGTTGAAAATAGCTGTCTCGGTAAACTGGCGGCAGTGCCTTTTCCACCTGCTGGTTTAACTCTGCTAAGGCCTTAAGTTCAGCCGACACCCGCCCGGCTTCGTTGTAATGCAAAATACTGTAGGTATCAGCCTCAACCGCCTCTGGTTTACGCC
>NZ_PEBU01000010.1 GCF_002887595.1 Bowmanella denitrificans | reverse complement strand
GTTCAGATAGTCGTTCAGGTTCCAGTTACCAATATCATCATCGGTACCTGGCTGCATATCCGGTCCGGCACTGAACACGTCGAAGCTGCCCATTTCGCCAGGGCTTAACAAGTAGTAATCGTTACCCCAGGGGTCTTTAGGCAGGCGGTTGATAAAGCCTTCGGCCGGGAAATTTCGTGGCACGGGGTCTAGTGTCGGGGCGGTGACCAGGGCCTCGAGTCCCTGTTCTGTGGTGGGCAGCAGGTTAGTGCGCACCTTGTACATCTGAATAGCACTTTCTAACTGCTGAATATCAATGGCGGCTTTTTTCAACTGAGCGGTTTCCTGATTGCCGAGAATAGCAGGTGCCACCAGAGCGGCCATCATGCCGATAATCAGCAATACCACCATCACTTCAATCAAACTGAAGCCGGAATGTCTGCGGGATAGGGTTTTCATTACAAGTTCACCATATTATTTAGGGCCAGAATGGGTTGCAAAATGGCCATGACAATAAACATTACGATACCGGCCATACTGACAATTAGCAGAGGTTCGAAGATTTTCAGGGCCACACTGACCTGAGCTTCAAATTCCCTGTCCTGATTGTCGGCTGCGCGGCCGAGCATTTGTTGTAATTCGCCACTACGTTCCCCAGAGGCAATCATATGCATCATCATAGGCGGGAACATTCGGGTCTTTTCCAACGCCGCGCGCAGGCTGGAGCCTTCCTTGACCCGCTCGGCCGCATCGCTGATGCTGTTGCGGATATGCAGGTTCTCTAATACGCCACCGGCAATCCGCATACTTTCCAGCAGTGGTACGGCGCTGGATGTGAGTATGCTTAAAGTGCGGGCAAAACGCGCGGTATTGAGGCCGCGAGACACTTTGCCCAGTACCGGCAGGCGTAAAATCAATTGATGGTATTTCAGTTTCAGAGCCGGTTTTTGCAGCAAACGCTGTACCAGCACAATCAATAGCATAATCACGATTCCGGCAATCAGAACGTAGTCCCTGAGCCAGTCGCTGATGGCGATCATCACTTTGGTGATGGTGGGCAAGTCCTGTCCCATAGTATCGAACTGGCCGACAATTTTAGGTACTACCTGAGTCAGCAGGGCGATTACCACCAGCATGGCAATAGTCAGCATCAGACTGGGGTAAATCATCGCCTGTATTATCTGGCTGCGGGTCTGGTTACGCTTTTCGGTATAGTCAGCCAGGCGGTTAAGCACGGTGTCCAGGTGGCCGGACTTTTCCCCGGCTGCCACCATAGAGCGGTATAACTGGTCAAAAACATGGGGAAACTCAGCCATGGCATCGGCCAGGGTATGACCTTCCACCACTTTACTGCGTACCGCCATCATCATGTTTTTGTGTCTGGGTTTCTCACACTGTTCGGCCACCGCTTGCAGGGCTTCTTCGATGGGCAGCGCGGACTCCACCAGGGTGGCTACCTGGCGGGTCAGCAAGGCCAGGTCTGAGGCGGAAATACCTTTTTTAAACCAGCCAGCAGCGCTGCTTTGTTTCTGATTACGCTCGGAAACCTGTTGAACGTCCAGGGGAATTAGCTGTTGTTCACGCAACTGGGCACGCACCTGGCGGGCGTTATCGGCTTCCATTACCCCGGACTTATTACGACCGCCCTGATCCAGGGCTTTATAGGCAAAAGCGCCCATTAACAGGCTCCGTTTGGCTTAACAGCAAAAATACTTAGCATCGTCAGTCTTCCCTGGTCACGCGCAGTACCTCTTCTAATGAGGTGATACCTTTTAACACTTTACTGCAGCCATCATCCCGGATACTGGGGGTGGTCTGACGAATGTGTTTTTCAATGGCTTGTTCGCCATGGCCGTTGTGGATCATTTCACGAATGGGCTCATCGACAATCAGCATCTCATGAATGCCGGTACGGCCGCGGTAACCCGTCTGGTTACAGGCGGCACAACCCTTAGGAGCGAAAATACGGTACTCAGTGGTTTGTTGGGGGTGGATACCCAGAATTTCACATTCGCGCTCAGACGGATGATGCAACTGTTTGCAATCCGGACACAGAGTTCTGACTAAGCGCTGCGACAACACCGCCAACAAACTGCTGGATAACAGGAAGGGCTCGATCCCCATGTCTTCCAGTCGGGTGATGGCTCCGGCGGCTGTGTTGGTATGCAGGGTGGAGAGCACCAGGTGGCCGGTTAAACTGGCTTGCACGCCAATCTGAGCGGTTTCCAGGTCACGTATTTCCCCGACCATCACCACGTCCGGGTCCTGACGCAAAATGGCGCGCAGGCCGCGGGCAAAGGTCATATCCACGCGCGGATTGACCTGGGTTTGCCCTATGCCTTCCAAATCGTATTCGATGGGATCTTCCACCGTCAGAATATTGCGGTCTTTGGTGTTTATTTCCGACAGGCCGGCATATAGCGTAGTACTTTTACCTGAACCGGTAGGACCGGTGACCAGAATGATACCGTGAGGCTTACGGATCAGCTCGGAAAAATGCACGCGAATATGCTCGGTCATGCCCAGGTCCTGCAAATCCAGGTGGGCGGTATTTTTATCCAGTAAACGCAGCACCACCCGTTCGCCATGACTGGAGGGCATAGTACTGACCCGCACATCCACGGCTCGCCCGGCAATACGCAGGGTTATGCGGCCGTCCTGAGGCACGCGCTTTTCAGCGATGTCCAATTTGGCCATAACCTTAATTCTGGACACCAGCATGGACGCCATCTTACGGTTGGGGCGCAGGATTTCACGTAACACCCCGTCGACCCGAAAGCGCACCACAAGTTGCTTTTCAAAGGTTTCAATATGAATGTCTGAGGCGCCTTCCTTAATCGCTTCACCCAGCATGGCGTTAATCAGCTTGATAATCGGTGCGTCGTCTTCAGAGTCCAGCAGGTCTTCGGTTTCCGGCAGTTCTTCGGCCAGGGCAAACAGATCCCCTTCATTACCAATATCTTCCATCAGTTGTTTGGCCTCGGAAGAGTCCCGTTGAAACGCCTTGGTCAGCAAGTTTTCAAACTTCTCAGGCGCAATATCACAGAGCTGGAATTCCCGGCCTAGGAAACGCCTGACTTCGGCAAACACCACAAAGGGGGTCTCTGCTGTGTGGTACAGCAACGGCGGCTGGTGGCTGGTATCCAGCAACACTTTATTGCGTTTGGCAAAGCCAAAGCCCAGTTGCTTATGCTCGGGCTGGGATGGTTGTTCCCCGCCTTGCATGGATTCTGCCTGCATTTCGCTATCGGCCATATGCATCAGTCTTCCTTACCGCCTTGCTTATCCTGCTCAGCCTGACGCTTACGTTCCATCGCTTCCTCAAAACTGGGAGGCAGGCTAAGGGCATCATTCCACTCCGGTAATACCGGGGTTTCCGTGTATGGCATCAGCGGTACCCCTTCAGACTGGCGTTTTAGCTGTTCGGCACGGATGAAATTGTACTTACGGTGGCTGATAGTATTCATGGTGACGCCATCTTTGATAATGGTCGGCCGTAAAAACACCATCAGGTTACGTTTGCGCTTGGACGTGGAAGTAGAGCTGAATAAATGGCCCAGAATCGGAATATCGCCCAGCAGCGGCACCTTGGAAACACTTTCTTGCACGTCTTCATCGATTAAACCGCCCAGTACCACCGTACCGCCGTCTTCCACCAATACGGTAGTTTTCAGTTCGCGTTTGTTTATGGAAATATCCACCCCTGTGGTGCCGCTAACGCTGGAGACTTCCTGCTCTATGGTCATCTGTACCCCGCTACCCTCGTTGATTTGCGGGGTGACTTTGAGTTTGATGCCCACTTCCTTACGATCCACTGTGGTAAAGGGATTGTTATTGTTGGAGCTGGCAGAGGAGCCGGTAATAATCGGCACTTCCTGGCCGACAATAAAGAAGGCCTCTTCGTTATCCATGGTGGTGATATGCGGCGTGGCCAGCACATTGGAGTTAGTGTCTGTGCTGACGGCCTGAATTATGGCACCCCAGCCGTCTTTTACCACACCGTACATGGCACCATTCAAGCCGCCTAATAGGTTCGCCAGGCCGGTTAAATCGCCTTCTATCGTTTCCTTAGTCACAATGGGCTCGCCATTGGCACTATAGGTGGTGCGATTGACTTCACGGTCTTCGGCCTGGCGCAGCGCCACACCCAGTGCGCCAATCGGCACTGTACCGTTGGTAAACTGCTGACCACCCCCGTTTTCACTGATCCACTGCACGCCTAGCTGAGTACCGTCACCTTCAAAGACTTCGACAATAATGGCTTCCACCTGCACCTGAGCACGGCGAATGTCCAACTGACGAATCACATCTTCCAGTGAGCGCATCATATCCGGCTCGGCGGTAATCACCAGCGCATTGGAATCCGGGTGGGATTCGATACTGATTTCGCGTTTACCGTTTGAGCGCCTGGCATTAGGCTGTGCAGCACCTTGTTCCTCAGCCTGAATGCTGGCACTGACGCCCTGCAATACCTTAACCAGATCATCAGATTTAGCATACTTCAGATAAATAACCCTGGTGTTGCCGTTAGTTTCCAGCTCCTTATCCAGGCGTTCAATCAGATTGATCAGGCGCTGTCTGGCCTTAATATCGCCGCTGACAATCACACTGTTAGTTCTGTCATCCGCCACCACGCGGGGTTCCAGTACATCCGGGCCACCTTGCTTGGCGCCCTGATTTTTATTGATACTGTCGATAATGCGCACCATCTCAGAAGCGGAAGCGTACTTAAGTTTGACGATATCCACTTCCTGGTCACCAGCCTTATCGACCCGCTCGATAATTTCCACCAGGCGGTTTACTACGGCAGCCCTGCCGGTTAGCAGCATGACGTTGGATTGATCATAACTGACCACATTGCCGCCGCCGGCCTGATCGTTAAGCTGACGTAACAGCGGCGCCAGCTCGCGTACTGAGCCGTTGTACAAAGGCACCACCCGGGTAATCATTTCATCGCCGTCAAATGCAGTGCCTTCAATCACCGGAATATTGGAGGCCTTGGCGTCTTTATCACGCACCACTTTAAGAATGCCGTTGGGCATCTCCACCACGGCAAAGCCATAAACCTGCAGTACGTTCAGGAAGAACTGGTAATACTGCTCTTCATTCATCAGGTCGTAACTGCGTACGGTTATTTTGCCCCTGACATTGGGGTCGACGATGATGGTTTTCTTAAGGTTTTTGCCAACGATATTGATAAATTCGTCAATTTCTGTGCCTTTGAAGTTGGGCGAATACTCTGCGGCACTGATAGACGATGCGGCGCACAGAAAAGCGGCTGTGGCAGCAACGCTTAGTTGAGAAAGCAGGCGACGGCTCAATAGCCTCATGGTCATTATCCTTATAATTCGCTGTCGTCGGATGGAAGATCCAGATAGAGGGTTAATAGTTCCCCTTCTCTGTCTACTGTCAGTTGCAAAGATTCGGTATCTCGCAACATGGACATCGCTTCCATTGACTGCTGGATATCGGTCAGATCCAGACCGTTGATTTCGGTCACTACGTCATTGGCTTGTAAACCGGCGGCCTGAAACAGAGCGGGCTTCTTGCCTGGGCTGACGCGATAGCCCTTTAATTCACCATCCACCATGTGCTGGCTGATAGAAATATAATCGGTAAAGTTGGCCGGTTGCGACTGCAATGCCTGGGTGGCTTGCGCGGCTTCACGGCTCAGCGCTCGCCTTTCCACTGCCGGAGAGGGCGCTGGGCGGTTGCGGTTGGCCGCTTGTTTGTTACCTTTGAAATCCATACCGTCCAGCATCAGGGTTTCCATACGCGGACCATTACGAATAATAATACGGTCCGCATAGACTTCGCGTACCAGGGCATTGGTGCCGTCTATTTTCTCGCCTACACCGTAAGTGTTTTGTTTACCCTGATGTTCAATAATGGCTGCACCGCGCTCTATGTTAGTACTGGCGACGACACCGGTCAGAGTTAGATTCAGATTGGTTTCGGGTGCATCTTCCACTACTTCCACCGGTTTTGGTGTATCGGCCTGAGGCTTGCCGAACAGGTGCAATTGTTGGATCTTGCTGATATCGGCACTAACCCGGCCAGGATTTTGTATGCTGGTTGCCGTGGTTTGGCTGAGCTGTTGGTTGCCAGCCGGGGATGGCAGCAAACGCCAGGTCAGCTCAGCAGCAAAGGCTAATAAATACAGGCTGAGTAGAATTACCACCAGTTGAATCAGGCGCTGCTGGTGTTGCATCAGAGCCAGCCAGGCATGTTGCAGATTGTCAGTTTTAAGTGTTATCACATTGCTGCCATATTTTCGGGTCAAGTTATGGTGGCTCTGGGCCGGAAAACGGCACGCTGAAAGGGGAGCTCGACCTGTGCTAAACTATCCAGCCCATCATAGCCAGTCGCTAAAAGGGCCACAACTTTAATCCGGTAAAGTTACTAAAAAATTACATTCCTATACAGATGAACACAGTTGCAAAATTACAGACCGACCAACAGGCCGTACGCCTTGATAAGTGGCTTTGGGCCGCACGATTTTTTAAAACTCGCGCCCTTGCCCGGGAGATGGTCCAGGGAGGCAAGGTACAATATAACGGCCAGCGTAGCAAACCCAGCAAGACAGTGGAGCTTGGCGCCTGCATAAAAGTTCCCCAAGGGCATGATATAAAAGAGGTCATTGTGCTGGAAGTGCATGATAAACGTCGTGCTGCGCCGTTGGCGCAGGCCATGTACGAAGAAACGCAAGCCAGCCTTACAGCCCGGGAGGCCAATGCCCAGGCGCGTCAGGCTGGCGCTCTGTATAATCCCAAACCAGAACATAAACCTGACAAGAAGCAGCGCCGTGATATCATCAGGTTTAAACAACAATAACGCTTTTCATCCCAATGGGCACCGCAGTGCCAGTACAGAAGAAGCCGAGCATGTCTGAAAATAATGATTTCTTATATCGCTATCTGTTCGAAAAAGCCCATGTCAGGGGCGAACTGGTACGCTTGCAAAAGAGCTATGCTGCCGTGCTGGAAGCGCAGGACTATCCTGCCCCGGTGCGCCGCTTAATGGGCGAACTGATGGCCGCTACCTCATTGCTCACGGCCACCCTTAAGTTTGAGGGGGATATCGCGGTGCAGTTGCAAAGCGAGGGGCCGGTTAAGTATGCGGTGATTAATGGCACTGATAAGCAAGAGTTGCGCGGTGTGGCACGCTGGGACGGCGATGTACCTGAGGACTTTGCCGCTATGTTCACAAAAGGTCTGATGGCTATTACCATCACGCCCAAAGACGGTGAGCGCTATCAGGGCATGGTATCGTTGGACAAAGGCAGTCTGGCTAAGTGTCTGGATGGCTATTTTGCCCAGTCAGAACAATTGGCCACCAGGGTTATTCTGAAAACCCGTACCGAGGGGGCAATCCCGCTGGCCGCTGGCATGCTTTTACAGGTAATGCCTGTGGCAGAGTCTGCCCACGAAGAGTTTGAGCACTTGGCCCAGATTACCGATACCATCACCAGCGAAGAACTGCTGGACTTGCCGGTGCAGGACATTCTGTACCGCTTGTATCATCAGGAAGATGTGGAGTTGTATCAGCCCCAGCCGGTGATGTTTAAATGCAGTTGCAGTCGTCAACGCAGTGCTATGGCCCTGGCGTCTGTGGATAAGCAGGATTTACTGGAGATTGCTGCCAAAGATGGTGAAGTTGCCATTAATTGCCAGTACTGCCATGCCGAATATCGCTTTGATGCCATAGACATTGAAGCCATTCACGCCGGGCAGTTTAACCAGCCTTCTTCGCTTAGTTGATACTAAAGTAATGCGGCGGTCAGACGCCGGATGATGTTGTCGGCAATAAAGCAAACAGGCGTTGTACACTATAGTGGTTGGGCTTAAAGCCCAACCCACAGTGGGCCGGAGCTTATACTGACAATAAGAACTTAGTTAAGCACAGTGGGCCGGAACTTATACCGACAATAAGAACTCAGTTAAACACTGTGGGTCGGAATTTATTCCGACAGCCCTTTGTTTCGCCAACAACTCACAAAGCCTTCTTAGTCGGCATTACCACATTGGCAAAAATCAACCCTGCCACCAAAGACATAAAGATCAGAAAGGTTTCCTGGCCCACATGTTCGGCATGCACAAAATCCTGGCCCGATACAAAGGAATTCAGGCCTATATAGGTTTTTGAACCCGGCACCAACACAATCAAACCCTGCATCACCACAATACTGGCTGGGGCGTTGGCCAAGCGGGTAAACAGATTGGAATACACACCCACGGCAAATGCGCCAACAAAGGTTGCCAGACCATGCTCAAGATAAGGCGCACTGTAGATGCTGGCACCATAGGCAATAAAACCAGACAATAACGCCCAGGGTGCATGTTTAATACGGATACGGAAAATCACAATCAGCGCACTGCATAGCAGCAAAATGGCAAACCAGGCCATCCAGCGCGGCAAAGGGGCGGTGGGCACAAATTCGGCCTGGCCGAATAGGCCAAAACCCAATGCCACACCCAGAAATGCGCCAAAATACAATTTAAACAGCAACATAATGGCATCCATGACCCTGGCGGTACCTGACACTAAATGCCTGGACGACAACTCTGCTAATCCCAGCGCCAGCGCCAGGCCGGGAATAAACACGATGATGGACGACAACACCACTAAGCGAATATTGATACTGGGGTCCAGATGGCTGCTGATGGCGCAGGCCAACAGCCCTGCTACCATCGCCACCACAGGCTCAAGCATATGAGTAACACGGCGCGAATGGGCGGCCCAAAGCACCCAGCCATATACCACCAAGCCAATTAAACTCGACCACAGCACATCGTGCCAACTGGAGCCCAGCAGCATCGCAAACGCGCCACTGGACAAACAGAATGCACTACCCGTCGCCAATTTGCCGTATGGATTGGGCAGGGCATTAATATCATCCAGTAATTTGTCTGCTTCGCTTAAGGTCAGCTTGCCGTCTAATAACTGGGTTACCAGTTCATCGGTACGGGACAATGAACCCAGATCCAACTCACCTGGCTGCACTCTGGCTGCATGAGTGTATTCGTCCTCATGTTTATCGCTCCATATTACAAAGGTCAGTGAGGTGGGGGTGGAAATAAAAGAAGCGTGTACACCAAGGTAGGTTGCTACCTCTGTCAGGTGTGCCTCCTGACGAAACGCAGGCGTGCCGTACTTGTGCAACATTTTGCCAAGCTTGACGATAAATTTTCTTATCTGGATAAAGTCGGCCTTGTGCACCTTGCCTGTTCCTTAAAACTGCCTGCGCCAGCCTGATAACGTTTGCATAAGATGGCTGAACGTCAATCTGGCCCGGATGGATTCGGGCGCGGATTGTAATGTCAGTGCCGGACACATACAACGCATATTTTTTAACCAATTCGCATTAGCCGGACTAATGATCTCAAAAAACACCCAGTATTCGCGTATATTCCTGCGTATTCCACTTCCTATTTCCGCATGCATTGCCAAGAATACCCAGTGCAATCAAAGCTTTGGCTGCTAACTACAACAGTTTAGCAAAAGGATAACCTATGACCTTCGGTGAAAAAATAAAACAACTTCGCAATGAAACCGGCCTGAGCCAGCCACAACTGGCTACTGCGGCAGAAATAGAACAGTCCTACCTGTCAAAGCTGGAGAACGACCGGTCACTGCCTTCAACAGACGTTTTCCGGCGATTACTGCAGGCTCTGAATATAGAGTTGTCAGAGTTTCTGGGGCAGTTAGACAAGCACTATGTTAAGTCACAACTCAGCCACATCAGCGATGTGGAAAACTGGCTGCTGAAGCGCCAGGCCGCCTCTGGGGTGAATAGTCGCCGCTGGTTGTTTGGCAGCAGTCTAATGATGGTGCTGGCCGTTACCTTGTTTTTCAGCGGTTACAGTAAAGTGCTGTTCAGTGAGGATCAGTATCGCTACCTGTCCAAAGGCATTGTCTTGCCAGGGGAGCCGATGGATCTGTTTGATGGCGGTCTGCGGCGCTCTGTGCCACATGAAGAATTTGAAGAACATTTTACTAAACTAATCCTCCGTTATGCTCCGCACGAGCTGACCCTTGCAGAGTCTCGTGGTGCGGGTTTCCATATCCAGGTGGAAGGTGGCAGTCGTTACTACAATATAACCGGCAGCTATAATCGGCAGCGGTTGGAAAATGCGGTACTGCAAATTATTGGTGTGGGCTTACTGGTGGCAGGGCTGATGGGCTTTATACTGGAGTACAAGCTTCAGCGGCGTCAGAGTTAGTTTGTTGTTCGGCCCCTGATGTTAAGGCTCAGGGGCTGTTTTCGTTGCTGCTTGTCTGAGTCCTCTAACCGTCATACCCACTTCCTGTCAGGTTTGCGTCAGTACTGAATATCTCACTGGTTATAAGTTAACCAAATTGGCAAATTGACCCGATAAAGAATTGCTGATTCAATCACCACCGGATAGATCACCTATCAGACAGAAATTAACGCTGTTGCCTGGCGTAGAGCGCCCAATAGGGTAACACTGATAATAATGGAACAGGAGTAAGCGTATGGAAATTTCAGCACAACCTCAATGGACGGCAGAGCCGCAATCCGGATACCAAATCAACTCTACAGCGATCAGCGCAAACGGCAAGGTCTGTGTGCTGGGGACGTCACAGGAATATGGAAACGGTGACTTTTCGGTGTTTTGCTATAACGGCAAGGGCGCATTGCTATGGCAGGACAAAATAGGTGAGGATATTTATCAGGGCGTGTATTGGGTAGCTGTCAGTGGCAATGGTAACTATGCTGCAGCTGGCGGTACACTCAGCCATGAAGGCACTGATACTGGCTTCTTATATGCCTATGACAGTGTAACCGGCAAACGTTTGTTGGAATTACAAACCCAAAGCCGGGTCAATCAGGTGGCCTTGTCTGACAGTGGCGAGACACTGGTGGCTGTTGCAGGTAATCAATTGCTACTGTGTGTGCTGCAAAATGGCCAGTATCAGATGGTGGACCAATACAGCTATGCGGACCAATACTGTCAAAGCTGTCAACTGAGCGCGGATGGCAGTGTGGCGGTCGTCGCCACCACTCGTAACTATGATGTTACTCAGGGGCCGGCTGGCACAGTGGCGCAGTTCAGTATTATTGGCAGCAAGTTACAGACACCTGTACTTTATCAGGCTCAGACCAGTCTGCAGAGAGTGGCCATTAGTTATGATGGGACCTGGTGGGCCGCTGCCAGCCATAACGGCCAGGCGCTGGCATTTTCTATCGAACAACCTGATACCCCCGTCTGGCAATATCAGCCAGACGGACTAGACCTCTCTGTGGCCTACGCTATTGCGATACAAAAAGGTGTCGACGGCCAGGTTTATCTGGTGTGTGGTGCTAACCTGCATGAGCAGAGTCATGGTTGCCTGTATGCGGTAACGTCGTCAGCCACCTTGCCAGCGACTCCCACACCCATGTGGCAGAAAAACACCCAATATGATCCTAATCCTGGCGTAAATATGGATCGTCAGGCAATCTATGTTACAGCAACGGACGGCCAGCCAGAGCAATCAGGGCAGGAAACGCCGGGCAACTTTTACCTCATCGATGTGCAAAGCGGTAGCACATGTTGGCAGGTGCCGACCTCTCTGATGAACTGGCCAATGGCCATCAATACCGACGCTAGCGCCATATTTGGTGCCAGCGACAACGGTTTGGCCTACTATTGGTCGGCAAGTTAAGGGTAAACATTTGCGAGAATCACCAGCTTCGGGCAAGTATCATCTGAAATCAGTTGTCAGCCACCAGTTATTGGACAGCCGGGAAATGTTGCGCAGCCTGATGCTGGCTGGCTCCTGGTTGCTGCTATGGCGGTTGGCTGTATTGATGGAATATGCCCCGCATGCCAGTATCTGGTTTCCTTCAGCGGGTTTGAGTTTTGCGGCCTTTCTGATTTTGGGTCTGCGCGCCGTACCCATTGTGATGTTGTGTAGCCTGATTGCCACTTTCTGGGTGGATGATTTGTACGCGATGCACCAGACATGGACGCAACTGGCCTACACCGGTGTATTGTTTGGGGCGGCCCACTGTTTTTCCTACTATTGTGGCGCTAAGTTGTTAAAGCAACTGGTGCGTCGTTCGTTCAGTGATGCGCTGCCCAAAATTATCCTTAGTTTTTTGATCCTTGGCTCGCTGTCAGCGTTACTTGCCGCGCTACTGGGCACTCAGGTGCTGGCAGGGAGTGGTTTGATTGAGCAACAGGAAGCGGCCAGTATCTGGCTGCCCTGGTGGATTGGCGATATGGCTGGCACTATTGTTCTGACGCCACTGTTTATTGGCTTGCTCAGTTGGCGCTACCCCTTAATTGAAGGCTGGCTGGGTGGCTTGGACTTTCAGCAAAGTGGCCAGGGGTTGTATGGTTTTCTGGTCAAGCTGCTGATTAGTAGCTCCTTACTGACCTTGACTATGCTGCTGGCAGCGCAGTTTCGTTACTCCGAAGTGTCTTTTGCGGTGTTCTTCCTGATTATTCCGCAGATGTGGATTGTTTACACCGAGTCCGCCTTCAGAGCCTCGCTAAGTCTGGCTGTGTTTAGTACCTTAACTGCTGTTTGGGTGGCATCGCTGTCCCTGATGGATTACGCCCTGGTGTACCAGTTTGCCATCTGCGTGATTTCAGCCAGCGCATACTTTGGTTTGGCGGTGCCGGTGCTGGCAGCACACAACGCGCAACTGCGGGAACTGGCGCTAAGCGATGGCCTGACCAAAGTGGCCAGCCGCCAATATTTCTTTGAACGGGCCGAACAGGAGTTGCTCAGAGCCAGACGATATCAACAACCCATTTCTTTATTGGTGTTTGATATAGACCACTTTAAACAAATAAATGATCAGTTTGGTCACACTGCCGGGGACAGTGCCCTGGTGCTGGTGGCCGAAGCGATAGGCAAGGGGCTGCGTCAATCTGATCTGCTTGGACGTTTCGGCGGTGACGAATTTCTGTTGTTGTTACCTGGTATTGACCTGGATAAAGCCAGTGAAACCGCCGAAAGACTGCGCCAGGCCCTACGCGGAGTGAAAGTGGCAGACACCCGGCATTTTCTTTCCGGCAGTTTTGGTGTGGTGCAGATTGAACGCCATGAAGATTTTCAGGACGCCTTTGAGCGTGCCGATGAATGTCTGCTGAAAGCCAAAAAGGCCGGCCGTGATCAGGTGTTCAGTAGCCGGCCCGCTGAGCAGAGATAAACTGTCGTAGGGCAATACCTAGTTCAATGAATCATCCTGCCAGTATTTTGTGCCTTTGATGGTGGCTTGCAGGGCAAGGCCAGCCTCAGTGACCTGATATATTTCCACCTCATCTGCCATCACTTCACCACCGGCAGCGCCGCCTTTGTCACTGGCTTTGGCGGCGGCATCCGCATGGGCACCTACCATCCAGCCGCTTTCCACGAAGCGATCGAAGGCATGGCGGGTTTTAAATACAAACACGGCGCGAAAATCTTTTACCCCTAATCCAAGACCAATACCGGCTTCACCCATTTTCATATAGGTATCTTTGCCGCTGGCATTGTCGTGGGCCAGGCCATAGCCACCAGAGAAGCTGGCAAAAATCAGATTCACATTGGCATTGCTGAATACCGCATAGCCTGGTGCCTCACGCATCTTCTGACGAATATTGGACTGGTGCTTTTGCACAGACTGTACGGTTTCCTGCACCATTTTTTGTACGTCCGAGCGGCGCTGTTCAACAGTTTTTTGCTGATTTGCCGCGCAGGAAATCAGCGTTAATGCCATCACCGCAGCCAGAATCTGTTTCAACATAGCCATGTCCTTTTATAGGTTGGTAGGTATTCGTTTATCCAGCATAAACAGAAGAAAAAAACTTGCAACTCATCTGATGTCGATCTATTTTGATATCAAATTGATATCACTAAGAGTTGATTATGATTAGAGAAAAAGTCGGATTTTCCTTAAATGGTTATGCGGTGGTCGCTACCTTGATTGTGGTACTGGCGATTTTTGTGCCACAGATAAGTGAATTGATGAATGCCACTACCCTAATTAGCCTGGCGGTGGTGGCCTTGGATGTCGCGGCGCTGGCGGGTTTTATGATGGTGCAACCTAATCAGGCAAAGGTTATGACCTTATTCGGTGCCTATGTGGGCACCGTGAAAAAGACGGGTTTACGCTGGACCATCCCGCTATTTAACCGCCGCACCGTGTCATTGCGCATCCGCAACTTTGAAAGTGGCAAAATTAAGGTAAATGACAACCAGGGCAACCCAATTGAGATTGCAACCATCGTGGTCTGGTCAGTATCAGACAGCGCAGAAGCGGTGTTTGAAGTGGATGATTATGAAAGCTTCGTTAACATTCAGAGCGAGTCGGCACTGCGTAATATGGCCAGCTCTTATCCTTATGATCCCCAGGAAGAAGACGCGGTAGCCCTGCGCAGTCATCCACAAACCATTTCTGACATTCTCAAGCAGGAAATTCAGGATCGTTTGGATAAGGCGGGCGTGATGGTGCACGAAGCCCGTATCAGTCACCTGGCCTACGCCCCTGAAATTGCCAGCGCCATGCTGCAACGTCAGCAGGCCAGCGCGATAGTGGCAGCCCGTACCCGTATCGTCGAAGGTGCAGTGGGCATGGTGGAAATGGCGCTGGAAAAGCTGCGTGAAAAAGACGTGGTGGAGCTTGACGAAGAACGCAAAGCCGTGATGGTCAGTAATCTGTTGGTGGTGCTGTGTGGTGACAAACACACGCAACCGGTGATTAATGCTGGCAGTTTGTACTAGCCTGATGACCCTGGTCACTGTGTGGCTGACGGTGATGCCATCAGATTGTGCATTGGCATCCCGTTACCCGGCACTAATGGCTACCAAGGTGGAATCGAGGGCGGAAATCCGCGGCGCAATCTGGCAGCAATCAATACCGGTGATTGATACAATGCCGTGCACCCGGCCAGGAGCCGCCCATATAGCGGCAACCTCCATCCCATTGACAGCAAGATTGAAAAGGTAACCTCTTGTCAAAAAAAGCCTACCCGCTTCGAATTAATGCCGATGTGCTGGCTGCTATGCAGCGCTGGGCGGATGATGAACTGCGCAGCCTGAACGCCCAAATTGAATATGTGCTGCGCGATGCGCTGGTAAAACAGGGGCGGGTTAAACTGGTGCAGAAGGTCATCACCGAAGTGGAAGACAACAAACGCGGGCCAAACCAACAGGATTAGTCTGTTTCAGCGTCGAATCCGTCTTTACTGGCACAGCTCTTGAATAATCAGGTTCTGATAATGCGCAATAACAGAATATTGACGGAGTTCCTGATGACCACCCAAGCCCTGATCAAGGATATAGAAAGCCTGTCTGCTACCTTAAATGAACAGCAACTAAGCCAGTTTCTAGACATTATGGATGCCATGGCCGTGTTGCTGGCCGAAGCGCAAAGCAAAGCCGAGGCCGTGCCGCTAAAAAATCAGACGGTATCACGCGCACTGGATGCGGTCGGAGTGCATTGATTACTTGCCGTGAGGTGTCGGAATAAATTCCGACCCACTCTGGGTTGGGCCGCAGCCCAACAAAACTTGCATAGCATTGCGCTGATGTTATTGCGCTCCAAACCTGTGCCCGGTCAGGCAACTGACAGCTGAGCCGGTGACGCCTGCGAGCAGCGCCGCTATTCTACAAAATACGTGCCCCAGCCATCGTAATGCACTTTGTGCTTGTCGGCGATGGCCAGCAGGGTAACGGTGTCCTTGTTGATCACATCCAATTCCAGCGGCCTTTCAATCACGGCATCGAAACAAAACAAGGTTCCGCCGTCATCCAGCACCAGTTCTTCGGCATCGCCGACTTCAAAACCGGCTTTAAAGGCATCCACGGCGGCCTTCTCTAACTGGTCAAAATTGTCGCTGGCAAAGTGGTATTCGATGGAGTGAGGCAGTTCGGCATTGCTGCCGTCATTTAACAGCGCTTCGATGGTTTCCTGATTAAACTCGTACCATTCATTTATTTCAGCACTCATAGCATTTTCCGCGAAAAGAAATTTGCCAGCAGTCTAGCCTGCTTTTGTTTTGCATGCATCAAGGCTTCGCTTCCAGTGCTGCAACTTCTTCATTTAGCTGGTGGATTTTGGCCTGCATTTGCTGATGAAAATACTGCGTCCAGCCTTTTAAGTCGCGGCTGTCATCCAGAGCCACCGGGGCGGTGACATCTACCAGAACTATGCCGTTATTCCAGCGATTTAAGCTGACTTTGCCATGCAGTTCGCTGGCGCAAATCATACACACAGGCTCATTGGTTTCACGGGCAATGCGAAAAGCGCCGGTTTTGAAAGGAAGCAGTCCCCGGCCATTGCTACGGGTACCCTCGGGGAACAACCAAACGGATAAGCGTCGTTCGCGAATCTTGCGAATGGTTTGCTTTAGGGTGTCACTGGCTTTACTGCTGTTGAGTCTGTCGATCAGAATATTGCCAGACAACCAGTACATCTGGCCCATTAGTGGGATCCACACCAGGCTTTTCTTGCCCACGGTAACCGTGCCGGGTTGGGTGGCAGCACAAATCGTCACCAAGTCGTAGCTGTTCTGGTGATTACCAATAAACACGTAAGGGCCACCCTGTTTTACTTCGTCAGCCACTCTCACTATCACTTTCAGGCCGAATATTCGCGACACGCCGCTATACATACGTGCGCCATAATGCACATTGTCACGGTGAAAGGGCCTGACCAGGCAAATACATAGCAAGGCAATATTAACGGCGACAAAATATAACAGCGCCAGCGGGATACGAATCAGAGCAAGCACAGCTACCCCCACAACAGAAACAGGTGGCAGAGTATACCCGTTTTGCCATGCGAGGATATCTGATCAGTCTGTATTGCCGATTTTAGCGGCGGTAATTTATTAATATCTATGATCCCAGACAAGATCTCATACGTTTCGTTGATATATTGTGATGAAAGTATCGAGCAGGAAGATTACACTCAATGGCTGACAGTTTATTTGCCAGCGAAGAAGAATAGCAAGGCAGCCGTATGCAGACATTCCGACACGACGATCTGGACAACGACATCCTTAATGACTTGCTCGAAGAAATTAACGAGCTGTACGAGGCCAGCGAGCAAACCCTGATTGAACTGGAGCTTCAGCCCCAGGACAACGAATTGCAGCGCGCGCTGTTTCGCTCTATTCATACCATTAAAGGGGATTTGGGGCTGGTCAATTTCTCCCCGATGATCCCCTTGCTGCAGCACGTGGAAGACTTGCTGGACTATTTGCGCAAAGGCCAGATTCGCTATACCAGCACTATGAGTGATTTAGTGCTGCTGACCATGGACAGGGTGAAACTCTTTGTTCAGAGTTGCATTAAATCCGGCGAAGCCCAGTACGATGGCGACCTTTACCAGTTGCTGGTGAAACAAATTGCCAGAATCAAGCCGGACAACCCAGCCGAGCATGAAAAGCTGCTGGCCGAGTCGGTGCTGCTGCTTGACCCGACGTTGGATGCCCCGTCTGCTGCCAAGCCAGAACAGGTTTCGGTGGAACCGCGAACCAGTCAGGCGCTGGACGATATCGGCCTGACTGGTGACCATGACGACGACGAGCACCGCGACATTATGTTCTTTCGTGAGCTGATGGAACCGGTTGAGCGTCGCTCCCAGTATTGGGAAGGCCGTGGTGATCGTATTGCCCGTTTGGCCTTGTACTTGAACAAGTTAAACGGCACACCGGTCGACCCCAATCAACTGGCTGTGGCCTGCTATGTACATGACTTTGGCATGGCATTTATGCCCCTTAAGGTACTGCATAAAACCGAACCCCTGGATCAGAATGAGTTTAACCTGATGCGCTCCCATGTGTATAAGAGTGCCAGGTTGCTTGAACATTTGGACCAGTGGAACGAAGCGCGCAAAATCGTGATTCAGCATCATGAAAGAATGGATGGTTCCGGCTACCCACTGGGGTTAAAGGAAGCAGACATTTGTGAAGGTGCCAAACTGTTGGCTATTGTTGATACCTTTGATGCATTAACCCATTCCCGTGCCCATGGCACCCACAGAAAACGCCCGAAAAAACGCGCGGTGATGGAGATCAATCGGGTGGCCGCCGGACAGTTCTGCCCGAAATGGTTAAGAGTGTTTAATCAGGCCATGGCCAGTTTGCTGTTGCGCCAGGAATAGTATCGCCAACGCTCTGACTTAAGGCACTTTTTAGTCAAAGTGCCTGTTCACTTGCTCCTGATAGTAAGCCAATGTCGGTACATCAAATTGCGAAGCGCATAAAGCGGGAAAGAAATTCTGTTGCAACTTGTGTGTTAGTTTTTCCCTGATTGAGGCAGGCAGCCCGGGTAGTCTGTTGGGTACTTCAATCCTGCTGTGTAGCGCTGTAGATCCACTTTTCTGCAGCGCTACTCTATATAGCAGCCTCATCTCCTTGTTGAGTTTTTCAAACGAGCTTTTAAGTGAGCTATCATATTTAGCGACCGAACGATTCATCACAGACAAAGCTCTGAGTAAATATGCCTGCTCGATAGAAATTGATCTGTTCGCTTGTTTTTGCAGGGAAAATATATGTTGTTCATGCAGTGATATCGCCCGGCATAGCTCACTATTTGCTTCAGTTGGCTTTAAACAGAGTTTTTCAAACGGGTAGATTATGATGTTCTGTTCACCAAATGCCTCGCTCCAGTGCGCGACAAGAGCGCACAAGTTGAAATGTTCGAGAATGGCATCTGATTCGACATTGATAAATTTAACAAAGCCCCAGTTTTTGCCTTCCTGAATGGACTGGATATATATAGATTTCAACCAATCATAAGGGTTTCTTATTAAGATCAATATTTTCGATTCTGGCAGAAACTCTCTACAAATGTTTGCATACAAATACCTGGAGTAATCAACCTCATCTTTTGTAAATCGCTGTGACAAAGGCAGACCAAATAGGCCTTCAGATGAAAAAATATTGATTGCTTTACCTTCTGTATTTAAGCCATTTTTTGTTGGCCAAAGCTTGAGTAGCTGATTGGGATCTTCCTGGCTTCTTATTGATTTTCGCACGCTGTTAACTAGTGGTTCTAGATCTTGCCACACTAAGCTAACTTGGTCAGATCGGCTCCAAAAATTCTGTAGTGACGTACTGCCTGCCTTTGGCATTCCAATATGAATCAGATTCATATAATGTCCTTTAAAAGTGGCGAGTGTATCCTCGCCACAGGAATCGAGTTAAACTTAAGGTTGCTTGGTGAAGGTGAATTTGGCGCTCAGTATATTTCCCCCTTCCTTGGCTGGGTCGGAAACGTACCAGCGAAAAACATGCTGCCCTGCCGGAAGCCAACTAGGAACCTCGATTACTTCAGATTGAGCTACATAAGAGCTTCCTGGGAGAACATTAATATCTAGCAAGTTGGAAACTGGATAATCTATACCATCTTTTGTAGTAATTATTTTCCATACTTTAAAGTCTGATGAGGTATTAGTGGATTCATTGTTGAAAGTAAGGTTGTACTCAATCTGTCCACCCGCAGAAGGAACTACGGGATTGGGCACTGTTGGTGATAGACTTATATTGTATGCTTCACTATAGGTGTCATTTGCAATGGAAATAATAGCTTCTTCGCTTAGTGCCCTATCGAAAAATATTATATCATCTAAAGCTCCATTTAAATTTTCATGATCTTTTCCATTGGCATTTGCACCAAATATTACGGGTCTATTATAAGTGAGTAAATCGCCAGGGTTGGTTGACGACTCACGTATGAATCTACCATCTACATATAACTTTGAGCTACCATCCTTAAGAACCACAGCAACGTGATGCCATTTTCCTATAGTAATATCATTGGTGGAAGAGGAAGACGTGGAGCCATTTTGCCAAGTGGACTTGGCAAATAAAAAGGAGCCTCCAGCTTCTCGCCCCATTCGAATATCAAAAGTTTGATTCCCCATTCCATTATTAATTAATCCCATATAGGAATCTCTCCCATAGTGGTTTTTAATGCTACTTCTCTTCATCCAAAAAGAGACTGTAAGTTCATTACCAAAATTATAGTTTCTGAAACCGTCGACCCTTATCGTTGTTTTGTAGAATTGCATGGCTTTGAATTCTCCATGCCGGTCTGATGTTAATGAGCTATTACCCCAAGCAACTACCCCATTAAATCCATAAGGTCCGATGTCAACAAAGTTCCCTTCCATCGGATATTGAGCGATTATTTTGGCTGATACTTCTGACGATAAAAGAATTAAAATTCCAAAAAAAAGAGCTGATTTAAGATTTTTCATAAAACTTGTTCCTTAAGTAATAAAAACAGAAAGTCTTTAGATTGTGATGGTAAGTTATCTCCCCCTTATTTAGTTTTCGATAAATAAGTAGTAGTAAGTTGCTATTAATATTTGAATGTTAAAATGGAGAATCTGAAGAATGAGAATAGTGATATTGAATGAATATAGATATTTGAAATAAGCCGATTATTCAAATGAGGCATGTATGATATCCCTATACAATGTGTGGATTCCGCTTCCCGCAGCTTTAAGATAAGTTATCAGTAGTAACTTTTAGTTTCAATATACTTTTTACAGGACAAATATTTCGCCAAGATGATTTCGGATGTTCTATAAGCTGGCTACTGCGGTCCAAACCGTCCCTGCAACCCCTCTAACAGCTTGGCTGGGTCGTAGACCTGGCCCTGCTTAATCACCAGTTCCACATTGCGGATAACTCTGGCGTCGGCTGCTAGCTTGCCTTTTAAAACCACTAAATCGGCATTGAAGCCGATGGCGACTTGTCCAAACTGTGCGGCCTGCCCTAAGGTTTTTGCAGCATTAGCGGTGGCTATTTTTAAGGCCTGAGGCGGGCTGAATCCCGCTTCCACCAAAAGTTCAAAGCCTCGCTGATTTCCATGCCCGGGCAGAACATGACGGCCAGGGTCGGGTCCCATTACCAGATGGCCCCCTGCTTGCACAAAACGATGTTCAAAAGCCATTAGCTTGGCGAGTACTTCGTCCGGCATAGACGATGCATTGTTCTTTAATTGCCGCTGACGGCGCTGATAAGCTTGCTGCCAGGCCTCAGACATCAGTGCCAGGCTCCGCGCTTCACCTTGTGGGCGATGGGCAAAATGGGATTCGATAATAGCCAGGGTGGACGTCAGGGTAACCTGTTTTTCCACCAGCAGGTCAATCAGCTTGGCGACCTCTTCTCCTTCAATATCCAGCGCAGCCAAGCCCTGGCGTGATGAAACACATTGCCCGGCTGATTTTTGCGGATGAAAATCGGTGGCGGAAATCAAGCCATGTTCAATGCTGTCGATACCCATTTGGGCAGCTTCACTAAAGGTCAGTGAACATAAGTGACCGGTTACCTTACGCCCCTGTTTATGGGCTTCGTCTATTACCGCGGCAGCAATGGTGGGTTGAATGTGCCGGTACAGCTTAAACCAGGTGGCACCTTTGGCCGACCAGTCTCTGACGAGTTGACGAGCCTGGGCTGGCGTCTCGGGTTTATGCATAGGGCCGTTGCCATCAGGACCGGTGAGATAAGGGGCCGTGGGGAAAATTGTCGGGCCCGGCATATCATCACGTTGGATTGCCGCGGCTAGACCCAGCTCTGCTTGAAAATCCGCACTGCCTGCTGTCTGTATCGTGGTAACCCCACTGGCCAACCATAACCGTGCAGCAACTTCTCCCAGAAAGGTCTGGCCCGGCATATGGGTATGATCATGCATGCCGACAAGACCAGGAATAACCGTATGGCCGGGCAGGTGCAGCTGCTTGGCTTGTTCCGGCACTATGGTTGTCGCAACCGGCCCTATCTGGCTGATACGACCATTGGACAGCACAACGGTCTGTCTCGTTAAGGCGGGACCTCCACTGCCATCCAATATATCTACATCAAGCAGGGCAATACTTTGCCTGGGGAATGCCAGGTAATCCTGGATATTGGGATTGTGTGATGAATCTAACTGGGTTGGAGCGGCAGCAAACAAAGAAAAGCAGGCCAGACCCGTTATCAGCAACAGGCCTGCAATACCTGTTGCTGACTTGGCCCGGTCTGGCTTAAAGAATGGCCGCATGCAGGTATCTCGCCGCTACCACTTAATCGCCCTTCTTCTTGGTTAGTTCGCGGTCGTAGCTAAGGCGCTTGGCGGCATCCAGGGTCAGCATCTGCATAAATACCTTGGCTTCTGCATCGCTGCCGGTGGGGGTGCCAGAATCGCCGCCGCCAAATACGTAAGTGGGCACCTGACGGCGGGCAAAGGCGTCGGCCCAGAGTTGCTGAATTTTTACTTCGGCGTCCAGTTTTTGTGCCAGGGCGTTATCGGCCTGCAGGATGACTTTCTTCTGATAGGCTTCGGCTTCTGCCAGGGTACGTACCGTTTCCGCTTCAATCATGGCTTTTTCCAGCTCGATTTGTGCGGTTTCTTTGCTGATGGCTGCCTGGTCACGCAATTTTTGTGCAGAAGTAATGGCCAGTTGCTTATCGGTTTCGGCATCGGTGGTTTTTTCTATTTGCTCCACTTTGGCCTTGGCCTGACGCTCCGCCACTTCCCGTTCACCGCGGGCGATGGCCAGCAGTCGTTGCTCTTCTTCCTGCACCCTTTGCTCGCGGGCAATGGCGCGATCGGCTGAGGCCTTCTGCTTGAGTTGCATACGTTCAACAAACTTGTTGTTGGGGCGCATATCGGTAACCAGGGCAGAAACCACGGTAATACCAAAATGCTGGAAACGCTGCTCTTTGCGCTGTGGCTGGCCGTCCTGACCGAGGATTTTCTTCACCGTAAAGACGGTCTTGCTGTCTTCACCATATTCTTCCTGCTGCGTGCCAAGTGCCACATTAGCGCTGCCAGCGGCACGTTTCATGGAACTAACGGTTTCTTCCTGACGCTTGACCAGGAAAATGCCACGGCTCATCTGGTTTTCAAATTCCGAGTTAAACTGGGTACGGCCGCCAGAGTAATATTCTTCTGCGGTCATTAATGAGGCATTGGCTTGCAAAGTTTCCTTAAAGGCCGGCATTAGCGCAGTGCGCAGCAGGTTTTCGGGTGAGCGGTACTCATGGGCGAGCTTTAAAAAGGACTGCTGATCGGTGGGCATGGAAAAACGTACCGTGGCTTCGGCGTGGGCGTCGACCTGATCCAGAAACATAATGCTCATGGGCGGCAAGGTTGCCGATGCATTGTCTGAATCTTTTTCCGGGTGAATATCATCAGCATCGGCGCCACGTACAGACTGCACTGTCATGGCGCGTTTCCAGGAGTTATAACGGCCAAAAGGGAAAAACTGATAACCCACATCGGTCACCACTTCCTCATTCCCCGTTACTGTGCGCACATGGTAGATATAACCAGGCTCGGCATAAAACACCGAGTTAGAAATAAAGGCAAAAATCAGGATGACCGCGACGATTAAGCCACCGATTTTGGCGGCCACAGACTTTTGTGCAACGACTTTGCTGGCAAGTTCAGACATTTGACTTTCCCTGTTTTGGTGTTGTTAGTATGCCACCGCAATCCGGCGGCTTTAGGCATGGAAAGATAGCAGCACCTATCGTTTTGATTCAATCTTTGTTTCACAAAGGTGGTTTCACAGCCTGAATCTTGACCATAAATGCTTTACCCAGCGGCGATAACGGCCGGTGTTGCAGGTTCATTAAATACAGCGGACGTGTCAGGTTTTGACTCCAGGGGGTATCAATGATCTGTAGCTTACCCAATGCCAGCAGTTCTTGGCATACCCGCAAAGGCAAGATGGATACGCCAACGCCCGCCGCTACTGCCCGGGCGATACCCTCGTTGCTGCCAATCTCCATACTGTATTTGGGCTGAATAGCGGCGCTGCGCAAGTGCTGCTCCATCCAGGCTCTGGTGCCGGAGCCTGGCTCGCGCCACAACCAGCGTACTTCTGACAGACTAATGTCAGATACAGCCCAACTGGCCGGACACACCAGCTTCAGCGGCTCGTCATGCCAATGCTGTATGGTGAATTTTGCATTCTCGGTCTGGCCCTCCACTAATGCCAGTTCTATCTGGCCGTCCTGCAGGGCTGCGCAGATATCGTCGGTATTGGCTGACATCAGGCTCAGCTGTGCTTGCGGAAATTCCCGGCTGAAGGTCATGCAGGCGTCGGCCAGCCAATACCCGGCGATGGTGGAACTGGCACCTATATGTAAATGGCCTCGCTGACAGTCGAGCCTGGCTTGCAGGTCTTCCACGGCCACGCGTTCCAGGGCAAAGATACCCTTGGCGTGTTCAAATAATGCCTGGCCATGTTCGGTCAGGTGCCATTGCCTGCGCCCACGCAACGACGCCCCGACACGCTCCAGTAAATCCAGTCCCAACTGTGTTTCCAGTTCACTGATCCCTTTGGATACAGCAGGCTGGGTGATGGAAAGCTGCTCAGCAGCGCGGCTGAAGCTGCCTTGCTGTGCCACATGCAGGAAAATACGCAGTAAGTGAAGATTTAAATACATAAAACCAGCTCATATTTTTATGAGTTTAATGCATTATTTTTATATAAAAGAAACTTATAAGCTATACCTATCTCCACTCTGCGACGCGTTACTATGCCCACATATGCTATCCACCCCCGCGCCTCTGTTTGCTATGGCATGCTGTTGCTGGCGTCAATCAGCCTATTGTGTCTGCTGTTCAATCAGCAAGTTCCGGCAATTTCACCTTTGATGTTGGCGATGCTTGTGGGATTGGTATTGGGCCATAGCCGGTTTGCAGCTGGGCTTGTGCATGTTGACGCGTCATTGCAATGGGCGAAGGGGCCCTTGCTGCGTATCGCCATTGGCTTATACGGATTCAGAATCGGCTTTGAGCAGATCCAGCAAGTGGGTATGCAAGGCGTGCTAATGGCGGTGTTGGTGATTTTCTCAGTGATTAGCTGTGCCTTGTGGCTGGGCAAAAAACTCGGGCTGGACCGCCATACCAGTCTGCTGGTGGGGGCCGGCAGCGCCATCTGTGGCGCGGCGGCCGTGCTGGCCAGTCAATCTGTACTCAAAGCTTCAGAAGAAAAAGTCTCGGTGGCCATTGCTACTGTGGTGCTGTTCGGTACCTTGAGCATGTTGTTGTATCCCCTTGGTTATTCCTTGCTGGCCTTGCCTGCACAGCAATATGGTGTACTGATCGGGGCCACAGTGCACGAAGTGGCCCAGGTGGCCGCTGCTTCTGCCGCCGTCAGTGAACAGGTTCAGCAAGCCGCCATCATTGAAAAAATGCTGCGGGTGATGCTGTTGGCCCCTTTTCTTGTTTGGTTGGGCTGGCAGCAATCCAACACGCCAGGGCGCAGCGAGAAATCGCTGCACTTACCCTGGTTTGCCCTGGGATTTTTGTGTTGCAGTGCTATCAGAACTCTGGATTGGTTGCCCATCTCAGGCCTGCATATGCTGCAAGTACTGGATGATCTGATGTTGACTATGGCCATGCTGGCGTTGGGGTTGAACACCCGCGCCGCTCAGGTGGTCAGGGCAGGGCGCCGTCCGCTGTTGCTGGCGGCGGCGCTGTTTTTGTTGCTACTGATTGGTGGTTATTTGCTCAGTCAGCTGTTGGCACTGTTATCTGCCTGAGACTCTGTGGTGGACTCACCTTCTGTCAGGCTGGCGGCTTTTACTTCCGGCGCTATGACCTCAATGCCATCCACCCGCTGCAAACCGCGGGGCAGTTTATGTCCGCGGCGGCCCCGTTCACCCTGGAAGTGACTTAAGTCCTCGGCACTCAGGGTCATACCGCGTTTACCGGCCAGAATTTTAACCTGTGCCCCTTGTGGCACCACTGCCAATACCTTTACGTATTCTTCCCGGGCCTGGGCCTTGGCGGAAGGAATACTAATGATCTTGTTACCCTTACCTTTGCCCAGCTCCGGCAAATCCTTAAGCGGGAACATCAGCATTCGTCCTTCGGTGGAAATGGCCAGGCACCAGTCGCTTTGTACATCACGCACCCGTTGTGGGGTTAATACTTTGGCGGCCATCGGCAGGCTAAGGTAGGCCTTGCCAGCCTTGTTTTTACTGACCATATCGGCAAACTTACCAATAAAGCCATAACCTGCGTCGGATGCCAGCAGGTATTGGTCGTCATCGTTGCTCATCACGACATGTTCGACGTTTTCGCCGCCGACAATATTAAAACGACCGGTTAATGGTTCGCCCTGACTTCTGGCCGACGGCAGGGTGTGAGCATCGCAGGCAAAAGTACGTCCGGAGGAATCCAGGAACACGGCCTGCTGATTGCTGCGGCCTCTGGCCGACGCCAGGTACTGATCACCTGCTTTATAGCTCAGACCTTGTGCGTCTACATCGTGGCCCTTGGCACAACGTGCCCAGCCTTTTTCCGACAACACCACGGTAACGGCTTCGGATGGCACCAGCTCTTTTTCTGACAAGGCTTTGGCTTCCTGGCGCTGAATAATCGGGGAACGGCGCGCGTCACCGTATTTTTCCGCATCGGCCTGAATTTCCTTTTTGATCAGATTTTTCAGCTTAGTACTGGAACCCAGAATACCCTCAAGCTTGTCACGCTCGGCGGCCAGTTCGTCCTGTTCGCCGCGGATCTTCATTTCTTCCAGCTTGGCCAAATGGCGTAACTTCAGCTCCAGAATGGCTTCGGCCTGCTTGTCTGAAATACCGAATCTGGCCATCAGCACGGGCTTGGGTTCATCCTCTGTACGGATGATATGGATCACCTCATCGATATTCAAAAAGGCGATCAGTAAGCCTTCCAGAATATGTAATCTGGCTAACACCTTTTCCAGACGATATTGCAAACGACGGGTTACCGTATCGCGCCGGAATTCCAGCCACTCGCTGAGAATACTGCTTAAATCCTTGACCTTGGGCCTGTTGTCCAGACCAATCATATTGAGGTTGACCCGGTAGCTTTTTTCCAGGTCGGTGGTGGCAAACAGGTGCTGCATCAACTGGTCCATATCCACCCGGTTGGAACGCGGGGTGATCACCAGGCGGGTAGGGTTTTCATGGTCTGATTCATCACGCAGATCGCTAACCATAGGTAATTTTTTGGCCTGCATCTGCGCGGCGATCTGTTCCAGAATTTTGCCGCCGGAGGCCTGATGTGGCAGGGCAGTAATCACCACTTCGCCATTTTCTTCGCCATACACGGCGCGGGCCTTAATGGAGCCGCGGCCGCTTTCGTAAATTTTCTGAATTTCATCGCGTGACGTGATGATTTCCGCTTCGGTGGGGTAATCCGGGCCTTGCACAAACTGCATCAGTTCGGCCACGTCCGCTTTATTGTTGTCCAGTAAATGTACGCAGGCCTGCGCCAGTTCACGCAGGTTATGCGGTGGAATATCCGTGGCCATACCTACCGCAATGCCCGTCACACCATTCATCAGAATATGCGGCATACGGGCCGGTAACACTTTGGGCTCTTTCAGTGTGCCGTCAAAGTTAGGCACCCAATCCACTGTGCCCTGCCCCAACTCGTTTAGCAGCAATTCGCTGTAGCGGGACAAACGCGCTTCGGTGTAACGCATAGCGGCAAAGGACTTTGGATCATCCGGCGCCCCCCAGTTGCCCTGGCCGTCAACCAATGGATAGCGGTAAGAAAACGGCTGGGCCATTAACACCATGGCTTCGTAACAGGCCGAATCGCCGTGCGGATGGAATTTACCCAGCACATCGCCCACGGTACGGGCTGACTTTTTGTATTTAGCCGTGGCGCTCAGGCCCAGGTCGGACATGGCATAAACTATGCGCCGTTGCACGGGTTTCAGGCCATCGCCGATATGCGGCAGAGCCCTGTCCATAATCACGTACATGGAATAATTCAGATAGGCTTCTTCGGTGAAACGCCGCAGGGGCAACTGTTCTATGCCATCGGCACTGATACTGATTTCTTGGCTCATAGTGGTTTTACGTGATTCTTATCGGAATTGGCAACTGGCCTGGCACCCGTTGTATTGTCATTTGCCGATTTACGGTTCAAGACAAGATTTAGAGTGATGGCACCGCTAAAATGGCAACTTAACATTGGTATCCCCTTGTGGACAATGCTTAAATAGACCACTTTGATTTTGGAACCGCGTTTAGCCGATACAACCATGGTGTTTGCCAAGTATTTTCTGCTCTGTTGGACCTTGCTGTTCAGCCTGTCGGCTGCTGGCCAGGCCAGTCTGCAGTTAATTGACGCAGAGAAAACCCACAGTCTGACCGATCAGATGCGCATGCTGGTGGATGAACAGGGCAACCTGGGTATTGACCAGGTGATGACCAGGCAAAGCGAATTCCAGTGGCCAGCTCAGCACAACCCCAATTACGGTTTTGCCGACGACGTGCTGTGGTTTACCACCAGCTTCAGTAATGTCAGTCAGCAACCCATCTGGCTGGTGGATATAGGTTATGCGCAGAACGACAATGTGGATATTTATCTGGTTGCACAGGGTAAAGTGCTGGCCCACAGTAAGCAGGGTAAGAATAATGCCGGACAAGCCTTTCGCTATCCGTCCCTGGAAGCGACACTGCCATACGCTACCCGACTGGACCTGTATATCCGGGTGCATAGTGAAGGTGAAGCCAGAGTAGTACCTGTTACGCTGTCGGCCGAACCCCTGCACGTCAAAAAGCAGGCCCTGGAAAATCTTCTGTGGGGCATGTTTTATGGTGGCTTACTGGTTTTACTGTTATACAACCTGACGCTGTTTGCCAGCTTACGTGATACTAACTTACTGATTTATTGCGCCTATATTGCCACTGTCTTGGTATGGCAGTTTGTCTGGGGCGGACACATCCAGGTCTATTGGCATTCCCCCGTTTCTGACTGGCTAAATCAACATACAGATTTGCTGTTCGTAGTGGTGGCACTGGCGGCCGGCATTTTTACTTTCACTTTTCTGGATGTCAGGCAAAACGCCCCCAAAGCCGCGCGTCTGATCATAGGCATTTTGCTGATTAATGTGCTGCTGGGATTGGCGTCACTGGGTAATTTTCTGGATCCGGCCTGGCAGAATAATGCCGTTTATCTGGTCAGTATGCTGGCTATCAGCAGTTACCTGTATGCTGGCTATGAAAGCTACGCCAACCAGTTTAAACCGGCCCGATATTTTGTGTTTGCCTGGAGTATCCTGCTCACTGCCGCGCTGGCTGGTATGCTGGGGCTGCTTGGCTGGCTGCCAACCAATTTCCTCACTACCTATTGCTTCCAGATGGGTGTGTTTGTGGAAGCGGGATTATTTTCCCTGGCGTTAATGGAGAAAAGCCAGACCCAGTTGAGCCATTCAGTGGACCTGGTAACCAACGATCTACGCAACAATATGGAAATTATTGAAGAGCAGAATGCCAGGCTGGACATCGCCCGCAAACAGGCAATACAGGCCAGTAAGATTAAATCCCAGTTTCTGGCCAATATGAGCCATGAAATCCGCACCCCGCTCAATGCGATTCTGGGTTTCAGCCAGGAATTGGCCAACACGCCACTGCCCGCCGAGAAACAAGAGCATGTGCGTATTATCAATGCATCAGCCAATAACCTGCTGAATATCATTAACGACGTGCTGGACTTCTCCAAAATAGAAGCCGGCAAGCTGCAAATCAATAATGAGCCTTTTTGCCCCACCGAGTTGCTGGAAGAGCTCACCGGGCTGATGGCCCGTTCGGCCCATGCCAAAGGCCTGGAACTGATTTGTGACTTAAGCCCTCTGCCGAAAAAACTCATCGGTGATGCTGCGCGTATTCGCCAGGTGCTGACCAACCTGATTGGCAACGCGATCAAATTTACCCGTTATGGCCATGTGCGGCTGGCGGTGAGTGGTGATGATCAGGCTAATGGCTTGTATGAGCTAGTGTTTCGCATTGAAGACACCGGCATAGGTATCAGCCGGGAAGACCGGCATAAGCTATTTTCCGCCTTTTCACAATTAGACGGTGCCACCAACAGGGAGTATCAGGGCACCGGCCTGGGGCTGGCCATCTGTCAGGAACTGGTCAAATTGATGCGCGGCAGTATCGACCTGCACAGTGAGCAAGGCATCGGCACCGAGTTTGTGGTGAAATTGCGGGTCAATAAGCTTAGTCAGAAGATGTCGTTGGCCGCCAATGGTCGATGGCAGGGTAAGCAAGTACTGTTATTTGATGCTTATCCACCGGCCAGGCAGGCCATGGCCAAAATGTTTAAGGCCCTGGGCGCAGTGGTTACCAGTACCGACAGCTTTAACTATCTTGCACAACAGCAAGGACCGTTTGATTATCTGTTTCTGGCCTGTGCCGATGAGTATTGTCAGGGGTATCAACAACAGTTGGCGAACCTGGAATCCTTGCCAGCCAGACATAAGATTTTGCTGGATTGCGGCCCCAGGCCCAGTCAGCAGGATATCATTTCTGCCATGTTTGAACGGCGTATTGAAAGGCCACTCACACCGAGCAAGCTGGAAAATCTGCTGCAGCCGCCTGCGCCGATTCAAAACGACAATTTCAGCCGCCAACTTAAGAGCCTACCCAAGGCGAGCGTGTTGGCCGTGGATGATATGGAAATCAACCTGCGTCTGCTGGCCACCTGGCTGCGTGACTCGCCGGTGGAACTGGCCTTAAGCTTCAATGGTCAGGATGCGGCCGATCGCTGCGAAAAAGAGGCTTTTGATCTGATTCTAATGGATGTGCAAATGCCCGGCATTGATGGCCTGGCGGCCAGTCGTATGATCCGCAAGACCCATCTTAACCGTGGTACGCCCATTATTGCTGTGACGGCGCACGCATTCCGGGAAGAAAAGGAAAAGCTGTTGAGTTCCGGTATGGACGATTATCTGCCTAAGCCTATCAACTTTGATGATCTGATTAAGTTGATTAAACGTTGGTGTCAGCCGGTGTCGGAAGAAAGTCTGGACTGGAATCAGGCCCTGCAGCAGGCCAATGACAATCCTCACCATGCCAGACAAATGCTGGATGCCTTTATTCAGCAACTACCCGATATGCACAGCCTGATTAAGAAAGCCGCTCAGGCCGAAGATCATGGTCAACTCGAGTACCTGGTACATAAGCTACATGGTGCCTGCTGTTATACCGGTGTACCAAAACTACGGGCTTTGTGTCAGGAACTGGAAGAGCATCTGAAAACCGGCCATATTGTCCAGGCTCAGGCACTGATGGACAGCTTTAACCAAGAATGTTTGCAGGTGGAAGAACAAGGGCTGGCGTTTCTGCAAGGGCACAATTCGGAGTCCGCTCGATAGCAAAGCTACTCAGACTGTGATTGTGCTTCCTGGCAGGCTTTCAGCAGTGCGACAAAGTCTGATTCGGGTCTGTCCAGCTCAGAACCGTAAACGAACAAGTCATAGCCCAGTACCTCACGGATGCGCGTCATCCGATGGGCGAACATGGCTAAAATCCCAGTGTACTCCCTGCCACCAGGGGCGCGGTAGCGGTCATTTTCCAGCAGGGTTTCGCTGTAACACTGGCCGCTTGGACAGTCCTCGCCTTGCAACAGTAGCGGGCGTTGTTGCATCAGTATATTGCTGGCCAGCCGCGGTGAAAGGTTGTTCAGCAGTGGCTCATAATCCTTAATCCGAATACCGACCAGTTCCATATCCTGGTGTTCCAGCCCGCGTCTGACTCTGGGGACGCCCACCCGTTGGATGTTGTGCCATTCAATCTGCCAACTGCCGAAGCGGTGCAGGTATTTGAGACTGGTACGACTGAGCTCGAAACTGTGCACGGGTTCTCTTACTTTCAACCAGCCCACCAGAATCGTCACCAATGACGCGCTGGTCAGGAAAATGCCGGCCAGTTTCAACCAATCCGGCAAAAAGCTCAGCCATAAGGCCGACAACAACAAACCCAGCAATCCAAACAAGCACAAACTGAAGCCGTTGCGCTTGGCTCCGGCGCGAATATGGATAACTTCTTCTTGCATCATTACATCCACCAGAATACCACCAGTAAATACATCAGCACCCCCCAAAGCAGTGCCATGCGAATTTGCCGGCAACGCACACAATCGGTATGCCATAGCGATCGCCACCAGCCGGATTGTTTTTTTACCATCGCACAAACTCCTGACCCAGGGCTATGATTACGTTATACTCCGGCAATTTTCCCAGTTGGCGCAATGCAAAGCCAGATCCAAAGTGAGTCCCTTTGCGTATTAATGCCATCACTAGCGACGAGATGAATTGATGTCAGACGAATTAAAAGGCCATTACGAGCAGATCATCACACTCCTTGGCGAAGATGTCACCCGGGAAGGCCTGTTGGATACGCCAAAGCGCGCGGCCACTGCCATGCAGTTTCTGACCGATGGCTACCATAAAACCCTGGACGAGGTGGTGAATGGTGCCATCTTCGAATCCAATACCGATGAAATGGTCGTGGTGCAGGATATCGAGTTTTACTCCCTGTGCGAACATCATATGTTGCCCTTTATTGGTCGCTGTCATATTGCTTACCTGCCGGATGGCAAGGTACTGGGGCTGTCCAAGTTTGCTCGTATTGTGGATATGTTTGCCCGCCGCCTGCAAATTCAGGAAGGTCTGACCAAGCAGATTGCCGAAGCCGTGCAGGAAGTTACCGGGGCTAAAGGCGTTGGCGTGATTATGGAAGGCAAGCATATGTGTATGATGATGCGCGGCGTACAAAAGCAAAATTCATCCATGGTCACCTCGGTGATGCTGGGCGGGCTGCGTAAGTCACAGGCCACCCGTGACGAATTCCTGCGCCTGATTGGCAAATAACCCAGTTTTCTGTAGCAAAAGCATAAAAACCACAGAGGCACAGAGAACACGGAGTTTTTGAGGGCATTGTATCTGAGAGCTTTTCTCGGCGTACTCAACATCTTTGCGAGAGACATTAGTCCACCCACCGCTGAGATGAGAAAATGCCTATTTTTCAAAAATATAGAGAAATTATTCTCCTGCTCTTCTCCGTGACCTCTGTGTCTCTGTGGTGAAATCTTATCTTTCCAGAATATAAAAACCACAGAGGCACAGAGAACACGGAGTGGTTGAAGATATTGTTCTTCTGCGAGGTTTTCTCTGCGCCCCAGCGTCTTTGCGAGAGGTTTTGGTTTGACCGCCCAGATGTATGGTGCTTGCAAAGTCTTCCAGCAACGCCAGCAGGGCATTGCACATTAGCAGTTTAACTTGCTGGTGGGTTTTATGGTCAGGATACGGCCCTGTGCATCAAAGGCTATCTCCACCTGATCGCCTTTTTTCAACTGTTGTTCCAGTCGGTGATGATTACGTAGTTGATCGACCAATTGCGTGGTCAGCAGCACCAACTCCCGGTCGCATGTCTGCAGGCCCCAGCCATTCGCGGTTTCCACTAATTCGGCATTAAGCTTGTGATGGGTGGCCAATACCTGCTGGCTTTGCATATACCTGGCGTAATTATCTGCATGTTGGATACGGGTTTGCTGGGCGGCCTGGCGGGCCAGCTCTAACGGCTGACTCTCTTCATACAGACGATGGACCTGAATGACATTGTATTGTGGTTGAATCTGCCGGTGGCTAAGACCGACATATTGAAATAACACCAAAAGTGCGGTGCACAGACTGACACCCAACGTCCAGTTCCACAAGTTAAAGCTTGCCCGAACTTGCGTTGATTTCGCCTTGGCCAGAATAAAGCTGCGAGTGCTGGCTGGCGCTTTGACGCTTTGTTTGCGTTTGTTGTACAAAGCGTCCAGAGAAGGATCATTCTTCACTGTGATCTCCAAGCTGTTGGCGTAGATGGTTTTTGGCATAGCGCAGACGACTCTTAATCGCTTCCTGACTATCGCCAGTAATCGCAGCAATGTCCTGCAGGCCAAAGCCTTCCTGCTGCAACACAAAAGCTTCGCGTTGTAAAAAAGGCAAGGTTGCCAGGGCCTGGTTAAATGCCAGTTGAATATCACCCTGGTAACCTGTCGAAGTGCCAGTTAAGTCCGTGCTTTCCATCAACGGCTGACGCTTAATGCGCCGGTATTCGTCCATTAGCAGATTACGCGCCAGGGTAAACAACCAGGCCTTAAACTGGCCATTGCTGTGGTACAAGTGACGTTTTTCCATCACTCTTAACCAGGCTCGCTGGGCAATCTCCCCGGCCATCTCAGGGTCGGAATGAGTTAGCAGATAGTGATAAAGGTCATTGGCACAATTGTCGTATAACCTGGCGAGCAAAGCGGCATCACCACTTTGTACATAGCGCCCCATCAGCTCTTCATTGCTCAGCTCAAGGTGCAGAAAGGATTTAATCGCAATACTTAATGACATACGGCTCCCTGTTGCTATGGCCGTTTTACCAAACGGCCAAGGGGGTGTTTAATCGTCACATTGTTTTGCCAAACGGGTTGATAAACGGCAAAACCTTAGGTGCAAGATAAACAGCCCCTTACCTCAGTCTATTCGCTCAAATTAAAAGACAACAGTACAATTTGATCAGCTTGCGTGATGGCCTGGCCGTTATGAATCTGCGGTTTGTACTTCCAGCGCAGCAGTGCCCGCTTGGCCTCACGGTCAAATACCCGGGCTGGCTCGGCCTGTACAATCCGTACATTGACGACCCGGCCTGTAGGGTCAATATCAAACATCAGTTTTACCCAGCCCTCTGTACCGTCGCGAAGCGCTTCCAGCGGGTAATCAGGATCATAGCGTACCATTGGTGTTGCTTGCCCTTCTGTCATGCCCAGCGTTGGCATATCACTTATTCTTGTATTCAGCGCCAGTTGCGGTACGAACTCGTTAATACCCGGATCCAAATTCTCTACTATCGGTGCCAGTGGCGGGGTTTCGGGTTTTACTCTTGGCTCAGGTGGCGGGGGGAGCACCTTTTTCGTATGTGTCACCTGTGGCTCTGGCTCAAACACCGCATCAATCACTACTGTGGGGGGCGTATCGGCAACGGCCTGTTGGTCCACCCGGGTCAGTTGGTCCATTAACACAAATAAGGAAAAGGTCATCAGGCTGGCCAGTAGCGTGATGGTTAGCGCCCTAGGCAGGGCGCTAACTATTGGCAGGTGTTCTATGCGGTTTTGCATGGCGTGTTCTCCGTTGTGGTTTCAACAGTAAAACGCCCGACTGACGCAAAAAGGGTTAATTTATTCCAGTGCCAGGGCAATACGCCCCTGATCACCAACCACTAGCAGGTAACTGCGACCAAAAGAGGCATCACATAAGTTGACCGGTATCTGATTGATTTTCAGGCCACCGTTACATTGCTCCACAGACTGAAAATCCGATACTTTGCCTGCGGTGAGGGTGAGCTGATTGTCATTCTGACTGGCGTGCAAATCCGCCTGGGTGGCAAACAGCCTGACTCTGATCACACCTTCCTTATTGGATTCATGCTTCTCAAACAGGCTATGCGATAAGGCATCCCCAGATTTCCAGGCCAGCCACTGATAATGGCGATCACGTTTGACCTTGTGAGCTTCCTTGTAGCTGGCTTTACTGGCGTAAGGAGCATGTACATAGAAGCTCACTTCCCGCTCAACGTTATGTTCATGGCTTATCTGCTTGATTTCTTCCAGTCTGGCCAGATGAGCTACCTTGTACTTATCTTTGAACGGGTCGCGTTCATCGCCATCCAACTCGGAATTGGCCATATAGAAGTCCAGTTCCAGGTCGGTGGCATTTATTAATTGATAATCGCTTTTGTAATAGTCGCTGCCAAAGTTAGCGGTTTCGATATCTTCGCTAGAACAGGCACCGAGTGTCAGCATAGCTGAAGCAAGAAGGATTGTTCTCATGCTTAAAATTTCCTGTAGGTAACAAACAACATAAATTGCGTGGTAGAGGTGACATCCACTAAGGGACTCTGCTTGATGCTGTCATCCAGCCGTTCATGAGTAAGCTGGGCATTTACCGCCCATTGAGCCGCGAAGGGGTAGATAAGCTGGACTGACGCCTGATAGTTGGTAGCGGCGTCGGCCTGATAGGCAAAACGGCCCTGCGCCGGATTAATATTGTCGCCATTAATGCCGTACAGATAATCGGCATACTTGTCACTTAACCAACGAAAACCGCCGCCCAGTTTTACCTGCACACCACGATTGCCCTGGTATACCGGATACATATAGAGCAGGCTTGCAGAGGTACCTTTGGACTTGTCAGACACATCCTGACTGACGGTGGCACTCAGATGCTGCCAGTTCATATCCAGTCTGGCAGCCACTTCGCCGTCTGGTGCATGGTAGCCGTCAAATACCGGGTCATCCGACAAGTCATCATTAAAGTTGAACATGCTGTCATAGCCTTCATCGCGGTAATCCAGGCCTGCTGACAGCGCCACCGGCCATTGCTCATCCGACAAGCGATACTGAAAAATGCCGCTTTGCATACCAAAATGCCAGCGGCCGTATTCCGCATCGATGTATGGCAATACGGCATACTGTACCGGCATATCTTTCCATGGGGTTTCATGCACAATGGCACCGCCACCAACGGACAAAGTCCAGTTGTCGGCCTTTACCCAACCTCCGCTTACCAGGTATAAGAACACCGTGATCCAGAATAAATAGTTTTTCATCGCCAGACTCTCCATGATTGAATTGTGAGCAGATTAGCTTTGCGGATGGATGCCAGCATGTGACAAATGTCATGCGCTTGGTGCTCGTGGTGGAATCGTGACATTTGCCCTATTCGGGCCCTTCAAGCGGTATGCGATACTGACAATATGAAAAGAACCAACAGACTAAAATACAAAGTGATTGGGCTTGAGCTTGGTCTTGGACTGCTGACTTGGGCGGTGATCAGCTTCGTGACCTTGTACTTTTGGTTGCACGGTGATGCAAATTTTCAGTCTTATCTTGCCCCCAATCCCATGGCCATTGCATTTGTTTGTCTGCTGTTGGTGTTGTTTCTGGCTGGATATCTTGAGCGCCTGTTAGGGCGACGCGCTCTGTGGATCGGGCCGCTTGTGCAGTTTTTATGCTTACTCGCACTGATGTGGCTGTTCCCTAATGGACTGGTGCTGGTGCTTGGCATTATGTTGGTGGCGCATTTGGGGGAATTGTTTGTTAAGCCTTGGATCTGTGTGCTTATCTGTCTGATTATTCCCGCCATAAATTTTTTATGGTCGCCAATGGAATATGGATTGGTAAATACCGCATTGTTTATCACCCTGAATCTGTTCGCCTTGTTGGTTTCTACCCGCCTGGAGGCAGAGCGGCGCGCCAAGGAAGCCAATGCACACTTATTGCGGGAACTTCGCGCCACCCAAAGTTTGCTGCATACCACAACCAGGCGGGACGAGCGCTTACGTATCGCCCGTGATCTGCATGACGTGCTTGGTCATCACTTGACCGCACTGAGCATACAACTGGAAGTGGCGAATCAGTTGAGCCGCGATACGGCACAAAAACATATTCAGCGAGCCCAGGAGCTGGCTAAGTTATTGCTGTCTGACGTGCGTGAGGCGGTGGCGGATATTCGCCGCAGCAATCAATTGGATATCGCGTCTGCCATCCAAACCCTGATTCAGGATCTGAACAGTCTGGATATTGCACTGGAAGTAGCCGACGACTTAGTGATTACCGATGCCAGGGTGGCTGAAGCCTTGTTTCGTTGTGCTCAGGAGGCTATCACTAATGTGCTCAAACACAGCGATGCCAACCATTGTCGGTTACGCTTGGACAAGCATCAGGGCGTGGTAAAGTTACTGGTGGCAGACAATGGCAGTAATAACAAACAAGTGGTTGCGGGCCATGGTCTGTCCGGCATGCGTGAGCGTTTAAACAAGTTGGATGGCGATCTGCAGTTTGAAAATAGTGGGTCAGGCTTTTGTCTGATAGCCAGCGTACCGGATAGCTAAGTATGAATGTCAGGATAGTATTGATAGACGACCAGAATCTGGTTCGTGAAGGCATCAAGAGCCTGCTGCAACTTAAACCCGGTCTGAATGTTGTCGCCGAAGCGGATGATGGCAGTGCAGCAGAAACACTGGTGCGCCAGCACCAACCCGATGTGCTGTTACTGGATATCCGTATGCCCAGGGTGACCGGCCTGGATGTGCTGCAGCAATTTAAATCCGCAGGCATTCATGTGCCGGTGCTCATTCTGACCACCTTTGATGACCATGATTTGGTATTGGATTGCATTAAGCTGGGGGCCAAAGGCTATTTGCGCAAAGATGTCAGCTTTGAGGTGCTAACCAACGCCATACTCAATCTGGCCCAGGGCAAAAGCTGGTTGCAACCTGCGGTGACCTGCCGGGTGGAGAAAGCCAGAGACAGCGAAGATTCACCCACCGCATTGATCGAACAGTTAACCGATATAGAAGTGCAAGTGCTGCGATTGGTGGCGGCCGGTTATTCCAACCATGAAATCGCCGATGCGCTGTATAAGTCGGTAGGCACTATCCGTAATCAGGTGTCGTCGATACTGGCCAAGCTGGAGGTCAGGGACCGAACCCGTGCCGTGCTTAAGGCGCTGGATCTGGGCCTGATATAAAGGTTTCAAACTGATTGGGAAGATAGTCTGCTAACTTACCGGCCAGCGCCACATATTGACTCAGCGCGCGGGGCAGGGTTTGTGCTATGGCGTCCAACTGCTCTGCCAGCCCGCTATTACCTTTGTCGGCAGCCTGTTGCAGGGCCAGCGGTACATTGGCAAAAGTACTGAACAGCCTGAGCAGGTGGCTCAGTTCGCTGGCGGCTTGCGGCGCATACTGCTGATTCTGGGTTTGCATCGCTGTCCAGGCCTGTTGCCAGGTGCTATGCAGGTGTTGGTGGCCCAGCAGACAGCCACTCATCCATTGGCTTAACGGGTCTTCTATGGTCAGGCCCTGATGATAACGGCAAATATCCGGCAACAATGGTCCTTCATCGCGCATCTTGCCAAGCCCATGTTTAAAGCTGTCCATTAATACCTGGGTTAACTGTTCTGCCTGGTTGGGCTGCAGATCTTCAGCGCTGATCAATACCCAGGGCATCCATTGCTGAGGCGGGGGAATTTGCGGGGCGGCGCAAACGGCGAAAATCAGTCCTTCCACTTCGTGTGCGGCCCGTAAGTGCTGCGGCAAATCCTCACAGAGTTGCAGCAGGGCGAGATGCTGAGACTCAGATTTGCCAGTCATAGCTTGGTTGTCCTGGTTGGTTTTGCACCTGACGCGCAGGATCCAGCAGACAAAGCTGGGCGTTTGGCGGCGGCGCGTGCAACTGGTGGCAGGTCAGGCGCTGATAATGCTGCATAAAGCGTGCAAGCGCCTGTTCATTCATACCCTGCCCGCGGCGCGCGATGAGCTTTTGCTCCTGTTCGGCACGCCATCTTTGCACGCTTTGCCAGTCTGGTGCTTGCAGCACCAATAGTTTATCCAACTGGGCAAACAAGCGCTGATATTCCCCGGCCAGTTGCGTATTGACGTATTGACGCCAACTGCCGTCGCTGTCTTCATTTTCCTCCAGCTCATTCACTGGTGTCTTCAGCTGCGCTTGTGACTGCGGTAAGGCTCCCAGACACCAACCCTCCAGGATTAGAATATCCACCGGTCCCTGCAGCCAGTGGCCTTCCAGTGCCCGGTCATCTGTAGCTTTGTCAAAACGCGGTAGATTAAGTTCCAGCCCGGCACGAAAACGGCGAATAATCTCCATACCCAGATTAATATCATGGGTGCCGGGTACACCGCGGGTGGCCAATAAGGGGTGCACCTGGGCGGCCAGCCAGCGGCGGTGAGGCTTGGGATAATACAGGTCATCCAGCGATAAAATGGCCACCTGCAGACCAAACTCCTGGGCGACAACAGCTTGCAGGTATTTCACCAGAGTCGATTTACCACTGCCCTGTGCGCCATTGATGCCCAGTACTTTCGGGGCATTGCGCACTGCCAGACTGCTGGCAAGTGGCCACCATTGACGATGCAATAGCTGCATGGCCTGTGGGGATAAATCCAGTAATTGAGTCAGTTGAGCAAGGCTGCTGGGTAACATAGTGGCATCCGAAACACGCTTATATCTATTACAACAGAAATTGCTGTGTGTAGTAATAACGAAGACGGGATTAAATGCCACTGAAGGTTGCGCTGGTCGCAGATTAAACGGTATCCATCGGTCCAGCCTTGACCAGAATGTTGTTGGAGATGTTATACTGTCACCAGTTTTTGGTCTAAGCAGTTTGCTCATGAAATTACGCCTATCCCCTGTTCTTTTAGCGCTTCTCCCGGTATTCGGTTGGGCTGATGACAAGCCCACCCAGAAGGATGAACATGATATTGAAACACTTATTATCAATGCTTCACCGATTAAACGTACGGTATTGGAGTCGGCCACACCGGTATCTATTCTGAGTGGCGAAGAGCTGGATCAGAATCAGGCGGCCACCCTGGGTGAAACCCTGAAAAATACCCCTGGGGTCAACAGCTCGTACTTTGGTCCGGTGTCCAGCAGCCCGATTATTCGTGGCCTGGATGGCCCGAGGATTAAAGTAGTGCAAAATGGCCTGGATGCGTCAGATGCTTCAAGAGTGGGGCCTGATCACGCAGTTGCCACTGAAGCCTCTACCGCCACTCAGATAGAGGTGTTACGCGGCCCAGCTACTTTACTATATGGCAGTGGTGCCATTGGTGGCGTGGTCAACGTCGTGGACAACCGCTTGCCGCAGCAAACCCAGGACGGCCTGAGCGGCGAAGTGATGGGTTTTTATGACACGGTGTCCAACGAGAAAAGCGTCTCTACCGATCTGAATGGTGGGGCTGGCAACTTCGCCTGGCACCTGGATGCCTTTAGTCGCAAAACCGACAATTTTGAGATCCCCGGCGAGGCCGAATTGCATCATGACGACGACGGCCAGCAAGAAGAACATGAAGAGCCCAGCGGCTACCTGCAAAATTCAGCCATAGATGCCCAGGGCTTTACCCTGGGCAGCGGTTGGATCACCGACGATTTCCGTCTGGCACTGTCTTATGGTCGTTTGGAATCCGACTATGGCGTACCTGGTCATTCCCATGAGCATGAACATGAGGAAGGCGAGCACGAAGAAGCCAACCACAACGAAGAATCCGTGTATGCCAGCCTTAAGCAGGACAGATTCCAGGCTGTGGCCGATTGGATGAATTTGTCGGGCCCGTTCCAGGCGGTGCATTGGCACAGTGGCTATACCGACTATCAGCACAGCGAAATAGAAGACGGGCAGGTCGGTACCACCTTTAAAAACGATACGCTGGAATCACGCCTGTGGGCCGAACATAAGCCGCTGTTTGGCTGGGAAGGGGTAGTGGGATTGCACTACAACGATGGTGAGTTTTCGGCCACCGGTGAGGAAGCCTTTACCCCACCAACCGACAGCCAGAGCCTGGCCATGTTTGTGCTGGAAGAGAAACGCAGCGGTGACCTATTGTGGCAACTTGGCTTACGCTTGGAAAAGGTGCGTCATCAGGCCGACAACCGCTTCTTTGATGCCCTGGCTCACGAGCACGAAGAACATGACGATGAAGGCGAAGAACAACACCACGAGATTCATTTTGACCAGCAGCGCTATACCAGCCTGAGTGCGTCAGCCGGCATGGTTTGGACCCTGGATGAGCATCAGTCGCTGGCGTTTAACTATGCGTTTTCCCAGCGCGCACCGTCTGCTTCGGAAATTTTCGCCAATGGCCCGCATATTGGTACCGGCACCTATGAGGTCGGCGGCGGTTTTAGCATCCATGAGCATGATGATGAGCATATCCTGGAACAGGCCGAGACCAAAATGGACAAGGAAGTGTCCAATAACCTGGATGTCAGCTACCGCTATCATGCCGAGCAGTGGCATGCGTCGGTCAGCCTGTTCTACAACCATGTGGACAACTATATCTTCCAGCAGGATACCGGCCTGGTGATCAGCGACGGCCATCTGCACCATCATGATGACGAGCCAGCTGGCGAAGAGACCCATGACGAGCACGAACATGAGCATGGTGATGACCTGCCGGTGTTCCTGTTTGCACAGCAGGATGCCAAGCTGTATGGCTTTGAAGCCGAGGTGGACTGGCACTTTGCCGACAACTGGCGGGTAGATGCCTTTACCGACTACACCCGCGCCAAGCTGGATGACGGTACTAACGTGCCGCGTATTCCGCCCTTACGTGTTGGTGCGGCCCTGCACTTTGAATACGACAGGTGGCATGCGGAAGCCGGTGCAACCCGTTACAGCAAACAAGACAAATACGCCGACTATGAAACCGCAACCGACGGCTACACTTTGGTGTCTGCCAGCGTTAATTACTATCTGCCCACGGATCTTGCCGACATCACTCTGTTCCTGAAAGGCGACAACCTCACCGATGAAGAAGCCAGGGTGCATTCGTCTTTCCTTAAGGACGTTGCCCCGCTGCCAGGTCGCTCTGTGCGCTTTGGGGTGAAAGGACGTTTCTAAGTAAGCTCCTGAAGCTGATGTTTTGTAAGGGATCCCAAGTGGATCCCTTATTGTTTTTGCGATCCTGATCGGTACTGAGGATCGCTCAGGATCAAGGTATTCAGACCTGTCTGGCACTGATTGCAATCACGGCTTTTAAGGTGCCTTAAGCATTTTCTTCAAAATAAAACACAGTTTTTTCCACAGGCATTGTGCAAAACGGTGCATAACTTTTGTACCTGAATAACATGCTTTTTGCACAATAAAACAAAGTGAACAGCCGTTATATCTGGGGATTTCAGATAGTTTTGCGGCATTAACGGCGAGCCGAAAGATTCAATCTGGTGACAATGCTTAAGTTTTAATCCATTAAATCAAAAAATAATCCACAGGTAAGTGGCCAAGGCTGCTCAGTAAATCGCATGTGGTTGAATTATAAGATCAATAGCCATGACGATAAGATCCTTACCGGCCATAAGGATCCTGGCGGATCTGGCTAAAAGCCAGGCAATTCAATCACTTTGTCAGCAAGCTCAGCTTTCTGTGATCTCGGCAGCCACCAGTTTCAGATCGTCGACCAAACAGGCCGCCGCTGGTGTCAGGCCGCCCTCGGTGCGCATGGTAATACCCACCGGCCCTTTACGGGCAAGCGCGGGCACGGGTAAACGGCATAATTCGCCGAGCTGTTCGTAGGTACGAAAGATCTGATAAGGCATGGCGGCGATCATATCGGTTTCACGTAGCAGGGTACGGTTGGTCAGCACCGATACCGACTCCACCACCGGCGCGGGCGAGGGTAGGCCCTGATCACGAAAGTTCTGATCCAGTTCGCGGCGCAGGTAGGTCTGTGGTGACGGCAAAATCCAGTCTTCCTGCAACAGATCTTCCAGACTCAGTACTCCGCGGTTACTTAGCGGGTGGCCTGCCCTTGCCACAATCATGGTGGGTTCCTCATACAGTTCAATGGAGGTTAAGCCGTCGTAATCCTGGTGCTCCGGGATCCTGCCCACTACCAGATCCAGATCGCCCTGTACCAGATTGGGCAACAGCACATCCTGGGTACCTTCCACCACGGTCACAGAAATATTGGGCCGCTCGGCGCGCAGTCGCACCAATGCCTTGGGCAGCAGGGTTAAACTGGCGGTGATCAGGGTGCCCACCGTGACATGGCCTGACAAGCCGCCTTGCAAAGAGGTGAGCTCCTCGCTGACATGTTTGATTTGCGACAGCACCAGTTTGGCATGTTTGATCAGCACCTCGCCGTACAGGGTGGGCACCACACCGCGGGACGAGCGTTCAAACAACGTAAGCTCATAAGCCGATTCTATATCACGGATAATCTTGGTGGCGGCAGGCTGAGCCATATTCATCAGCTGTGCGGCCTTAAAAATATTGCACTGCTCGCCCACCGTTACCAGTAGTTTCAGGTGTTTGAGCTTCATGCGGGCAACCATATCGCGTTGCAGTTTTTCTGGTGTCATGTTCAGGATCTCAGTGATTTTTACGATCAGCGGCGCCCATTTGTTATCAGTGAAAAGCTATAACAATGTGAATTTGCCAACCCTTTTATTATGTCTTACCACAGTTTTAGCTGGATAAGAAATACTCAATTTCAATTCCTGATGATTCTGCTCTGTTACACCCCTGCCTGCGCCAGCGGGCCAGGAGGTATAACTTTTATCTTATATCCAAGTCGGTAAATTCTATTTTTGTATTATGTTAACGGCCTGTAAAGTCATTCCAAGTCTCAGCTCTGCGTCTTGCAGCCACCAGAGAATCAGGAATGACATCGAGTATTTTGCATCACTATATCGCCGGCGAATTTGTCGACAGCAGCAAGCGTTTTGACAATATCAATCCGGTTAACGGCCAGCGTATTTGTCAGGTGGCCGAAGCCGACAAGAAGCAGGTCAATCAGGCCGTTATGGCCGCCAAAGCGGCCTTGCAGGGTCCCTGGGGCAACATGTCGGTGCAGCAGCGCGCTGCCCTGTTACACAAAGTCGCCGACGGTATTGAAGAGCGCTTTGATGAGTTTGTGGCCGCTGAAATGCGCGATACCGGTAAATCCCTGCAACAGGCCTCCAGTATTGATATCCCGCGCGGAGCAGCCAATTTTCGGGTGTTTGCCGATATGGTAAAAACCGCTGGCAGTGAGTGTTTTCATACTGATACCCCAGATGGCAAAGGTGCACTGAACTACAGCCTGCCTAAACCCCTGGGCGTGGTGGCGGTTATCGCACCCTGGAATCTGCCGCTATTACTGCTGACCTGGAAGCTGGCACCGGCACTGGCGGCGGGCAACTGTATCGTCGCCAAACCGTCGGAAGAGACGCCGTCCAGCGCGACCTTACTGGCAGAAGTGATGCATGAAGCGGGTATCCCGCCTGGGGTATTCAACCTGATCCATGGCTTTGGCCCTAATTCAGCAGGCGAATATCTCACCAGCCATGCACACATTGACGCTATTACCTTTACCGGTGAATCCCGTACCGGCAGCGCCATTATGCGCGCAGCGGCAGAACATGTTAAACCCCTGTCTTTTGAACTGGGTGGCAAGAATGCGGCGATTATTTTTGACGACGCCGATTTTGATGCCGCAGTGCAAGGTACGGCCCGTTCTGTTTTCACCAACGGTGGCCAGGTTTGCCTCTGTACCGAGCGGGTCTATGTGCAGCGCCCTATCTTCGAACGCTTTGTCGCAGCACTAAAGCAAAAAGCCGAAGCCATGAAAATTGGCTGGCCCACGGATGCCGACACCGACATGGGGCCGCTGATCTCCTTTGAGCACCGCAACAAGGTGCTGTCTTATTACAAACTGGCGGCCGAAGAAGGCGCCAGCTTTGTGACCGGCGGTGGTGTGCCTGAATTTGGTGATGAGCGCGATCAGGGCGCCTGGGTACAACCCACTCTTATTACCGGCCTTAGCGAAGAGGCACGCTGCGTAAAAGAAGAGATTTTCGGCCCGATTGCACATATTTGCCCCTTTGATACTGAAGAGCAGGCCATTGCGCTTGCCAATAACAGTCGCTACGGCCTGGCAGCCGCTATCTGGACCCGGGATATCAGCCGTGGTCACCGGGTCGCCAAGCAAATGGAAGCCGGCATGATCTGGGTAAATACCTGGTATCTGCGCGATCTGCGCACCCCCTTTGGTGGGGTCAAGATGTCAGGTATTGGTCGTGAAGGCGGCCAGCATTCCCTGAATTTCTATGCCGAACCCAGCAATATCTGTATCAAGCTGTAAGAGGACATTATGCAATCACAAGCCACCGACGCTGAACTACGTGCTGCCTTGCAGTTGCGCCAGGCCCATCAATCCGGCCAGCCCTGCGCCCCGGTCAGAACCTTACTGGCAGACAATGATCTGGACAGTGCCTATCGGGTGCAACAGCTCAACAGCCAATATTGGCAGGAGCAGGGCCGCCGCCTGGTGGGGCGTAAAATCGGTCTGACCTCCAAGGTGGTGCAAACCCAGCTTGGGGTAGACCAGCCGGACTTTGGCGCCTTGTTTGCCGATATGGCCATCGCCGAAGGCGAAGATATCCCCATAACTGCGGTACTGCAGCCAAAAATAGAAGCCGAAGTGGCACTGGTACTGGAACAGGACCTGGCCATGGAGCAGCCCACCCTGGCGGATTTGCTACGCGCCACCGCTTTCGCCCTGCCGGCCCTGGAAGTGGTTGGCAGCCGGGTCGCCAATTGGGATATCCGCATTGTGGATACCGTGGCCGACAACGCCTCAAGCGGTTTATATGTGCTGGGGGGAAAACCGACCTTGCTCAGCCAGGTTGACCTGAAACTCTGTGGTATGACATTAAGCCGTCGCGGCGAACCCGTGTCCACCGGAGCCGGGGTGGCCTGTCTTGGCCATCCATTAAGTGCGGCCTTGTGGCTGGCAAAAACCATGGTACGCCATGGCCAGCCGCTACGCGCCGGCGATACCATTTTAACCGGCGCGTTGGGGCCCATGGTGCCAGTGCAGGCCGGGGATGTGTTTGATTGTGAAATTAGCGGACTGGGCTCGGTACGTGCCAGTTTCGGTACCAATTAAGGAGGGCCTGTGGACAGCAAACAACATCAAACCGGGCAAATGGCCGATATTCTGGATAAGGCCATGCTCAATAGTCAGGCCACCCCTCAGCTTAGCCTGGACTATCCTGAAATCGGCCTGAAGCAGGCCTACCAGATTCAGGCCGCTGGCATTGAAAAGCGCATGAGTCGCAGTGAAAAGCTGCTGGGCATTAAGATGGGTTTTACCAGCCGTGCCAAGATGCTGCAGATGGGGGTGGACGACCTGATTTGGGGCCGTTTGACCAGCAGCATGCAACTGGTGGAAGGCGACAGCGTGTCGATGCAGCGCTTTATTCACCCCAGAATTGAGCCGGAAATCGCTTTTCGTCTGAATAAAACCCTGAAAGGCAAAGTCAGCCTGTTGGAAGCCATGAGTGCGGTAGACGCGGTGGCCCCGGCGCTGGAAATTATTGACTCACGTTACGCCAATTTTAAGTTTTCACTGGCCGATGTGGTGGCGGATAACTCCTCGTCGTCAGGCTTTGTGCTGGGCCAGTGGTGTTCTCCCAAACTGGATATCAGCAACCAGGCCATGGTGATGGAAATCAACGGTAAACCGGTGCAAATCGGCTCATCCTCAGCCATTCTCGGTAATCCCTGGCGCTCGCTGGTGGAAGCGGCGCGCCTGGCAGCGGAATCCGATATCTGTCTGGAAGCGGGCTGGATCGTGCTGGCCGGCGCGGCCACCGCAGCACACCCGTTGAATGCCGCTGATCATGTTTGTTTGCATACCAGCAGCATGGGCCAGGTGCACTTACAGGCAGGAGAATAATATGACCAAGCGTGCAACCCTAGTCAGCGGTAAAGCCACACCGCGGGGCAAATTCCCGCATATTAAACGGGCAGGCGACTTTTTGTTTGTGTCTGGCACCAGCTCCCGCCTGCCTGACAACAGTATCGTTGGGGCCGAGGTGGACGCCATGGGCACCACCAATCTGGATATCCGGGCCCAGACCCGCGCCGTTATTGACAATATCAGCGATATTCTGGCCGCTGAAGGGGCGTCATTGGCAGATCTGGTGGAAATCAGCACCTTTCTGGTCAATATGAACGATTTTGGTCCTTACAATCAGGTGTACAGCGAATATTTCGATGCCAACGGTCCGACCAGAACCACGGTGGCGGTGCATCAGTTACCCCATCCGCATCTGCTGATTGAAATCAAGGCGGTGGCGTATAAGCCACTGACAGAGTCAGCCACCATCAAGGAGAACTAACATGACGCAACTTAAAGCTTTCAACTTCCAAAAGTGGCTGGATGACAATCAAGACAAGCTGCAGCCGCCGGTTAATAACGCGCTGATCTGGGAAGACGCAGACCTGATGTGTACGGTGGTGGGCGGGCCAAACCAGCGTTTTGACTACCATGTCGATCCGGTGGAAGAGTTCTTTTACCAGATGAAAGGCAATGCCTATCTCAACATCATGGGCGACGACGGCCCATACCGGCTTGAGCTCAAAGAAGGTGATGTATTTCTGTTACCGCCTTATGTGCCCCATTCTCCGCAGCGCCCGGAAGCTGGCAGTCTGTGCCTGGTGATTGAACCCAAACGTCCCGATGGAAAGAAAGATGCTTTTCGCTGGTATTGCCTGAGCTGCAACCATCTGCTGCACGAAGTGCAGGTAGAGCTGAAGTCCATCGTTAAAGACTTGCCCCCGCTGTTTAAAGCCTTTCAGGAAAATGCGCAATTACGCACCTGCAGTGCCTGTGGCGAATTGCACCCCGGCAAATAGGAGTTGGCCATGAAGTTAATCGATATGCACGCGCATTTTTTTCCGGCCAGTCTGCCGGATTTTGCCGCACGTTATAACAGTCCGGGCTGGCCACAGGTGGTGCATAAAAATGCCGAACAGGCCGATATTCTGATTGACGGTAAGCTGTTCCGGCCTATTACCCATGCCTGCTGGGACAGCCATAAGCGTCTGGCCGATATGGACACACTGGGTATCGATACGCAGATTATGTGTGCTACGCCGGTCCTTTTCGCTTATCACCGGCCGGTGGAACAGGCTTTGGCACTGGCGGCCTGGCTGAACGATCAGGCGCTGGAACTTTGCACCCCGGACAATCAGCGCTTAAAAGCCCTGTGTCAGGTACCCATGCAGGATATTGATGCCGCCTGCGCCGAGGTGTCACGCTGTATGGCCAATGGTCATGTGGGCGTACAAATCGGTAACCATGTGGGCCTGAAGAATCTGGATGATGAAGGTATTGTCACCTTCCTGCACCACTGTGCCGATATCGGCGCGCCGGTGTTGATCCACCCCTGGGATATGATGGCGCCGGAACGCATGCCCAAATATATGCTGCCCTGGCTGGTGGCCATGCCGGCCGAAACGCAGCTGTCGATTCTATCCCTGATCTTATCCGGTGCTTTTGAGCGCCTGCCCCGCAGCCTGAAAATCTGCTTTGCCCATGGTGGCGGCAGTTTCCCCTATCTGATCGGCCGGGTGGACAACGCCTGGAAGCACCGCGACATCGTGCGTGAAGACTGCCCCAATCTGCCTTCCAGCTATATGGACAGATTCTATGTGGACTCTGCGGTATTTCACCCTGACGCCCTGGCCCTGCTGGTGAAAACCATGGGCGAAGAGCGGGTAATGCTGGGCTCTGACTACCCCTTTCCGCTGGGTGAACAGGTCATCGGCGAGCTGGTAAAAAGCCACGATGGCCTTGGCCAGCACACCAAGCAACGTATTTTGGCGGACAACGCCGCTGAGTTTTTTAACCTTAATTAATAACGGAGACCGACATGCACAACTACACAAGGCTCCCGCTGAGTGCCATTGCCGCCGCGCTGATATTCAGCTCGGGTTTGCTGGCCAGCCCCTGGGATATCAGCAAGGATACACCGATTAATATTCAGGACCCCATCGTTAAACGCCAGGCCGAGCTGGGGGGCGACCGCACCCCGGCTAATCCTGCACCAGAAAGTTATGGGATGCAGGCCGATGGCAGCTTTGTACACCCCAAAGCCACACCGGAATCCCATGATGCCTTTCCTTTTAAAGGGCAACTGGATTACTGGGATCCCAACAGTTACATCAAGAATATGAAGGTGGAAGCTTACTACCCTATTACGGTAGAGCCTTTTCACACCTGGCAGAATATTGTCGATTTCGAGGGCCGTCGTTACCTGTATCAGTATGTGCGCCGCGATCTGAAGATTTTCGACATCACCAACCCCAAAAAAGTCGAACTGTTACTGACCCGGGGCCATACCTGGGGCGCCAACGGCCCGGACGCTGAAGCGCAAAATCCCTATCCTGAAGACGATATGATGGGCGCCGCCAGCATCCAGTGGAGCAAAAAGCTGGGTAAGTATGTGATGGTGCAGTCCTTTGAAATTCGTCGCTTCGGTTTGCTGCGCGATAAATACCGCCAGCCGGACAAAGTCGAGGCCATTCGCCACGCCAATCATCTCAAAGGCTTTAAGGTCTATGAAATGAACGGGCCATTGCCCAAAGACTGGAAACTGATTGCCCAGCGCAGCACCGACATCCTGCATCCGGATGCCCCCATCGGCCAGCAGCAAGGCTCAGGTGTGCGGGATATTCCGGCCTATTTTGGTGACGATATTATGTTTGTGTCAGCTGCGCCGGATAAGCGCTGGGGCCTGACCGAATATCCCAATGACCTGTACAGTTCAGGTTATCAGGCCTGGGATATGTCTGACCCAACCAACCCCAGATTCCTGGATATGCTGGGTCTGCCCGGCCAAATCGTCGGCGACCCCGAACACGAAGCGGTATTTAAAGCCGATCCCCGTGCCGGCAACCGTACCTCCTGGATGGGCTCTCGTATGCCGTTGTTTATTCCCAAACCGGCTTCCCAGGGCGGCAAATATGGTTATGGTGCCATGGGCGGGTTAGGTTTTGTGGTGGTGGATATCAGCGATCCGTCCAATATGAAAGTGGTCAGCAACCTTAAGTTCCCGGCCAATATCGCTGGCACCGAAGGAGACTATGTGGATGTTTCTCAGGTAGAGGAAACCGGTCTGGTGTATTTCAGTGGCTACCCACTCAACGAAGACTGTTATGAGCCCTATAAAGATATCCATATCATTGATGTCTCTGACCCGGCTAATCCCAAAGTGAAAGGCGTGATGCCTCGCCCCAAGCCGCCAGCCGAGGCAGCCTTCACCGACTTTTGTCAGCGTCGTGGCAGCTTTGGCCCGAAGCGCACAGGTGCTTACCATCAGCCAGGAAGTCACAAAGCCGGTATCTTGCCGTTTAACTTCTACAACGCAGGGTTACAGGTGTTTGACGTAAGCAACCCGGACAAACCGGAAATTGCCGCTTACTTTGTTCCCCCCTTTAAGGAAGATCAGGTCGCCAGCTATGCCATGGGCAACTTGTCCCACGCCGTGTATGTGGAATACGACCGCAACCTGTTCTGGCTGTTTACCAACCATGGCTTCTATGCCCTGTCCAGCCCACTTTTGGGTGAACCCAGCTTTGCCCCACCGAAGCAGGCCTGGCCGCCTAAGGGTAATTAATCTTAAGGGAGCCGCTGGGCTCCCTTTTTTTTAAGTAGACAAAAAATTGTATTTTGTTGTTAGAGCCTCGCAGTGGGTCGGACTTGAGTCCGACGGTGGCAGCCTGTCAGAGTAGGGATTAGCAACGTTAGCCCAGCAAAGGAACGAACCCGGGCAGATTGCCAAACTCACTAAAAAGTGGTGCGATGCGCAGCACAAAATCTCACCAATAAAAATATTATCAATTTAAAACAATAAGTTAACTTACTGGCCAGGTTTTTGCTGCTAGTCGTTATTTCTGCAAATACGGATAACCAAAATGAAAAAACACACCCTCGCTCTGCTTGTACCCCTGTTCAGTGTCAGCTTACTGTCTGGCTGTATTATTCATGTCGGCGGCGATGCCGATGAACATGGTAATGCCAGCACGGTATTTGGTGGCATCGATATTGGCAATGATCGTCAGGTAGGCGACTTAAGCACCGTCAATGGCGGTATCGATATTGGTCATCGCAGCCAGGCCGGTGATGTAACCACCGTTAACGGGGGGATAGAGCTTGGCGACAATGTGGTGATTGAAGAAGCGGAAACGGTGAATGGCAGCATCACTGCCGGTCATAACCTGCAGGCCCATGACGATTTACAAACGGTAAATGGCCGCATTGAGCTGCAAAAAGGCGCTCGGGTGGGCGGCGACATCAGTACCGTGAATGGCGATATTCTGTTACTTGACGCTGAAGTGGGCAAGGACCTGCAAACCTTAAACGGCGATATTAAGTTACGTGGCGACACCTATATTAAAGGTGATGTGGTGTTTGAACGCCGTCGTGACCAGGGCTGGGACTGGAACAGTGACGAAGAACCCACCCTGCTGGTGGAAAAAGCGGTACGCATTGACGGTCGTATTATTCTGGAAAAACCGGTACGCCTGAAGCTGGAAAACCCTGAAATGCAAGACAAAGTCGAGCGCCGCTACAACGATAAATAGGCAAAAAAGGCGGGCCAGGCCCGCCAAGCAGACAACAACAGCCAGGATCAGAACTGTTGTTTAATATTCAAATACAACATTTGCCCGCGTGGATCATGCACTGTGGCGTCATACCCCAGTGAATTGCGCACCGTAGGCGCGGCGCGGTCAAACAAATTAAGGGCGCCCAGCGTTAAGCGCGGGCCCTGATCCTGGTCAAACAGCGGGTCCATCTGGTAGCTGTATTGCAGATCTACCTTGGTCCAGCTGGCCACTTTGGCGTTGTCTTCGTTGTCATTCTGGTAGTCGCCGATATGACGAAGATACAAATTGCCACTGTGCTTGCCGTGACTCCACAGCAAGCCCAGATTGGCGCGCAGTTCCACGGTAGACACACCAAAGTTCTCATCATTTACATTGCCCAGGCCATCAATAGGGCCAAGTAGCGGGTCATCCAAATCGTAGCTAAGCAGATAAGTGCCATCTAATACCGGGCGCAGATTGCCCCAGTCGCCAAGATCCACGTCGGTAAACAGGCTGAAGTCCACACCATCGGTTTTTACCGACCCGGCATTGCGGTAGTAGGTGGTGATCTTCACTGCTTCACCGCCCGGACCGCGTTCTATCTGGCTATTGGTGGGGTCCACCGCCAGCAGTGCCGCTGCGGATTCGGGAGTGATAAAGTTTTTGTAGTCAAAGCGCCAGTAATCCAGATTCAGGGTCAGATTGTCGGCCAAGGTCCAGCTCAGCCCTAAGTTCACCGCCTCAGATTCTTGCGGCTTCAGCGGACGGTCCGGGTCACCGGTCAGCAGGGAAATAAAGCTTACCTCGTTGCCGCCGGCCAACGGGTCATTAGCGGTCTGCGGGGTAATAAACTGTGAGTCGTTCTGAAACACGGTGGCCACCCTGAACGAGGTGCCATAGCTGGCCCGCAGACTGAAATCCTGGCTGGGGGCCCATAGCAGCGCGACTTTCGGATCCGTGGTACTGGCAATGTCAAAATTCTCATAGCGCAGTGCGGTTTGCATGGTTAGATCATAAGTCAGGGGAACAGAGAACTCGGCAAATACCGCCCACACTTTCTGTTCACCGCTGAAGTCTTCGCCGCCGCCGAAAAAGTTAAACACCAGATCGTTAGACAGCTCATTAAAGTCGTATGTCAGTTTGTCGGTGCGGTGTTGTACACCAAAGGCGGCTCCCACCGCACCGGCCGACAGTTCAAACAAATCACCGGTCACATGGGCATCAAATACCGTCTGGCTGGATTCAGCCTGATAGCCGAATTCGCCGAAGATAAAGTCATACATTTCTGCGCTATTTTTATCCTGACTGCTGGACAACCAATAATAGAAGGCATCGCCATTGGGGCCGCCCTGGCCATTAAGCGCCGCCTGCAGATTATCGGTTATCACGTCCTTGCGGGCATTTTCGGCCTCATTCACGCTTTTACTCCAGGTGGCTTTCCAGCTCCAGTAGTTGACCAGATCGCCTTTGATACCTAACTGGTAGCGCCAGCTTTGATAGAGTTTGTCATCCACATTGGGCTCAGAGCCGGCGCCAAGCGGGCGAATAAACAGCACGCCACTGTTCGACGCGCTGCCGGGGAAGGGGTTTGTGCCACCCACCTCAATGGCATCCGGGTGAAAGGCCGGAACCCGCACTTCATCCAGCTGTGGCTGACTGGGTACCGAATTTATGGTGGTTTTATTGCGGGCCACCACCACTTCACTGAATATCTGTGTGTTGTCTGTCAGGTCAAAGCTGGCCTGTGCCATGGCCTGGGTTTGTTCGGCAGCAGCAATAATGTCGCCGTAGTAGCCATAGTTCAGCTCACAGGCCCCGTCGCTGGGCACGGCACCGTCTGGTTTACGGCGCACCAGACCTGGGTATTTTGCAAAGGCACTGCCGTCCAGGCAACTGGGGTCAATTAACTTAATCGGCGGTCCGGGCGGGCCATCAAACGCAATCACCTTGCCGGGAAAACCATAGCCACTCCAGGAGTCCTGGTTGTCGGCATAGTCGTCGCGTCGCGCAGCATTGGGCACGTTGCTGCGGGTCAGATAGTTTACCGCCAGCATCACATTGCTGCGCTCACCGGCCGCGCCCACAATGGCACCCAGACTCACTTCATCTGAACCGTATTTGTTGTGTTGGTAATTGGCATCCAGCTCAAAGCCTTCAAAGCTGGAACGGGTAATAAAGTTCACCACCCCGGCTACCGCGTCTGAGCCATACAAAGACGATGCACCGTCTTTAAGTATTTCCACCCGCTCCACCGCAATGGCAGGGACCAGGGTACTCAGGTCGACAAACTGGTCGCCTGCTTCGGTGACCGCCGGTGATAAGGTGTGGCGCTGGCCATTTAACAGCACCAGGGTGGAAGTGACGCCTAAGCCACGCAGATTAATGTTAGTGGTACCCGCCGAGCGGGCCTGTTCGAAACTGTCGGAGTATACCTGTGCCCCGGTGTTCACCGTCAGGGTGTTGACCAGATCCGATACGCTGGTGGCACCGATATTGGTTAAATCCTCCTCGCCAATAATGGCAATGGGGGAAGCGCTGTTACCTTGTTCCCTGCCTTTGATAAAAGACCCTGTGACGACAATTTGTTCGACTTTCCTGTCCTGTGCAACTGGTGCGTCCTGTGCCATCAGGCCTTGGCTGGTCAGCCCTGACAGCAGGCAACCGGTGCAGAAGCCTATGTTGGTGGTGTGTCGTGTCATTCCCGTCTCCTCGTTCTCGTTGCAGTGTGGTTGTTTGAGACTGTTTGTTTTGTGTTCACCTTTTTTACATATAATTCAATGTTAATTATTTGTATATATTTTTGATCAAAATAAATACATTAATATTTGAATGTATACAATGCGTCTTGTTATCTACAACCAGTTCAACAAGGGGAAGCTTATGCTTGCGCTCTATCACGAGTGGGATTCACTGATGTCGTTTAAGGTCCGGGCCTGCCTGGCAGAAAAACAGTTGGCATGGCAGAGCCGTCGGGTGTCGCTCAGAGACTTTGAACATCTGCGCCCGGCCTATCTCGTGTTAAATCCTGCCGGTGTGGTACCCACACTGGTGCATAACCAACAGGTTATTTGCGAGTCCAGCCATATCAACGAGTACCTTGATCAGGCCTTTCAACCCAGTCTGGTACCAGAGCGGGCAGAGCTGAGAGACAGTATGCGTAGCTGGTGTGGTTACTTTGATGAGGTGATTCACCCAACATTGCGGGTGGCGTCATTCCAACTGATGATCAGGCAGCGCTTTATGTGCATGAGTCAGCAGGATGTGCAGGCGCTGATTCGCCACCATCCACAACCGGCCAGGGCACAGGCGTTTCAGAACCTGGTGGACACGCCGGTGGACTATCAGGCGGTGCTGACCAGCATCGAAAAGCTGTATGAAGTCGCGACCTTAATGGAGCAAAGATTGCAGCAAACCTTATGGCTGGCGGGTAACGGCTTTTCTTTGGCGGATATCGCCAGTATGGCGCTGCTGGACAGAATCGACAGACTGGGGTTTGACTTTATCTGGCGTAACAAGCCAGCACTGGCCGGGTGGATTGAGCGGGTCAGGGCGCGCCCGGCATTCAGCCAGGCGGCCTGTCTGGCGCAGTTCCGTATGCCAGCGCCGCGCGCCGAAGACCTGGCTAAACTGGGTAGCCTGCTGGCGCAACAGGGGCTTTAGTCCAGCGGCCTGTTCTGTTGCTGTAGCAGGCCGCCGTTGGCAAGCCCTGTCAGAGCAACTGGCAGGCCTCGTCAAAGTCCAGACGCGGCAAGCGCTGGAAAAGCTTGCTGCTGTCGCCATAGCCCAGACTACAAAGAAAGTTGCTGCGAATGCTGGTGCCGGCAAAAAATGCCTGGTCGCAGGCCTGATTATTGAAGCCGGACATCGGGCCAACGTCCAGTCCCAGCGCGCGGGCAGCAATCATCAGGTAGGCGCCCTGCAAGGTGGCGTTTCTGAATGCGGTGGTTTCGGCGACCTTGGGGTTATCTGCCAGCATTTGCCTGGCCCCGGGATTGTGGGCAAACAACTTATCCATCTTCTGATAGAACGCCAGATCCTGGCCAATTATCACCGTGACCGGCGCGCTCAGCACTTTGTCCACATTCAGCGGGGCCAGGCAACCTCTGAGTTTTTCTTTGCCAGCCTTGGTCTGCACAAACACAAAACGGGCCGGGCAACTGTTCATACTGGTGGAACCCATTTTCACAATCTCATACAGCTGTCGCAGGGTTGGCTCGGCAACGGCTTTGTCCAGCCAGCCATTGTGGCTGCGTGCCTGACACAAAATCTGGTCCAGCGCCTTCTGGCTGAGGGGCTCAAACTCTGCACGTAACTTGTCTGCAGCGGCCTGGGCCTGCTGAATGGCTTGTTTTTGTGCGGGGCTGAAAGAAGCAGAATTCATAGGTTGTCCTTTGGCTTGATGAAAAAAATCACTAGATCTGAGTGCAATCTAGATTTAATGTATACAATAACTATATTAAAGTATACTAAGTTGAATTTGGAGATCTGATGCTATGGAGATAATTGACGCTTTACTGCCACTGGCCGCCATGATGCTGGCCACAGGTGTGGTTGCCGGACTGCTGGCCGGTTTGCTGGGTGTGGGCGGCGGTATTGTTATTGTGCCAGTGTTGGATACAGCACTGGGGATATACGGCATCGACCCGGCCATTCGTATGCATGTGGCCGTCGCCACGTCGTTGACCTGCATTATTTTCACTTCTGTTTCGTCCACCCGTGCTCACCATGCCAAAGGGGCGGTGGATCTGGCTTTGGCCAAGGTCTGGGGGCCGGGAGTGCTAATGGGGTCGCTGCTGGGGGCAGTGGGCGCGGCCTATGTGGACAGCCAGGTATTGGCTGCGCTGTTTGGGGTGGTGGCGCTTATCGTGGCGCTGAAAATGCTGCTTCCTCTGGATGGCCTGACCCTTAGTCGCGATGTACCCAGAGGACTGGCTGCGCCGTTACCGCCGCTGGCCATCGGCGGTTTGTCCAGCATGATGGGCATAGGTGGCGGAACGCTTAGTGTGCCGGTGTTAACTCTGATGAGTCAGCCCATTCACCGGGCTGTGGGTACGGCTGCGCTGTTTGGCTTGCTGATCAGCTTGCCGGGCGCGGTGGGCTTTGCCATTTCCGGCTGGGGCGACAGCCGGCTGCCGCCCGCCAGCCTCGGTTATATCAATTTAATCGGCGTGGCTTTGATTGCGCCGGTCACTGTAATGGTAGCGCCCTTTGGGGCCAGGCTCGCGCATAGGTTGGCCAAACGCCATTTAAGCATGTTGTTTGGTTTTTTCCTGTTACTGGTGGCGGGTCGCATGCTGTATCGCACCCTGTTGGCCTGACCCAGCCATAACCAAAAGGCCTAGGTGTGCTGGTGTAGATATAAGTTTTTATATATAGCTGGCGGCAATTTAATTAGTCGAAATTCACTGCTAAGCGCAGCAAAGTGAGCGCAACAAGTTTCATCGCCCTCCTGTGACGGGCCAGAATAAGAGAACAGAACATGACAACATTTGCATTAGCTACATACCAACAACAAGGGGCAGAGCGCGCAGCGCTGCAGATTCGCGGTCAATTTTTCGACCTGGCCGCCTGTTTCGACGCCGTGCACCCGGGTCAGCAGAGCAAACCGCTGTGGTTGCAAAATACCACCGAAGCCATTCGCCATTGGCAGCAAACCCGCACAGAGTTGCAGGATCTGGCCGAGCAGGTAGATAGCCTGGCCGAGCAAGGCAAACTGGCAGCACTGGCCGACGATATTCAGCTGTTGGCGCCGTTTCGTCCCACCACCATTTTTGGTACGGCGTCTAACTATCACGAGCATGCCGCCGAGATGAACACCATTCTTGCTGCCAAGCCGGACAGTTCGCCCTATGTGTTTATGAAGGCCACCACCTCGGTGACCGGTACGCACAGTGATGTGATTCTGCCACCGGAAACCCAGCAACTGGACTGGGAAGTGGAACTGGGTGTGGTGATAGGTAAAACCGCCCGCCGGGTAAAGGCCGCCGACGCGCTGGACTATATTGCCGGTTATACCGTGGTGAATGATATTTCTGCCCGCGATCTGAATCGTCGCAGCGACTACCCCTTTAAGCACGACTGGTTTCGTGGCAAAAGCTGGGACACCTTCTGCCCCATGGGGCCGGTGTTTGTGCCTAAGCAGGCTATTGCCGACCCACATCAGGTCAAGCTGTCGCTGTTTTTGAACGGTAAGCAAATGCAGGACGGCAATACCAGCGAGCTGATCTGGAACGTATTTGAACAGATTGAATACCTGTCCGGCATTTTAACCCTGCGCCCCGGCGACTTGATTATGACCGGCACCCCAGCCGGGGTGGGCAAGGGTATCGGTTTGTTTCTGAAGCCGGGCGACGTATTGGAAGCCAGCGCCGCGGGCGTGGGCAGCATTAAAAATACCGTCAGAGCCGAAGTGCTCTGACCCACAGGAGGGCAACATGTACCAACCCAAGCCAACCAAACTGGGCCATCTGGTGATCAAAGTGCAGGACATTCAACGCTCGGTGCAGTTTTATCAGGACGTGGTCGGCCTGACCGTATCGGACTGGATAGACGACCGTATGGTGTTTCTGCGTGCCGGGCAGGACCATCATGATCTGGCCTTACTGCAGTTGCCTGCCGACCAGATTGATAGGCAGGATCCGGCCCAGTCCCGTGTTGAGCACTTCTCTTATCATGTTGAAAGTATTGAAGAAATTAAAGAAATCACACAGATGCTGCTAGACCGGGGCATCGAAATTGACCGTGGTATAGGTCGCCATGGCCCCGGCGACAATACCTTTATCGTGTTTAAGGACCCGGACGGCAACAACGTGGAGTTTTATTCCGACATGCTGCAAATCTCAGAGCAGGCGCCTTATACCGCATCGGTGTGGCCCGGCTCAGAAATGGGCACCTTTGACCAGTGGAGCCTGGAAAATTTTGTGGTTGAGCCGCCTGCGCGGATCAAGGCCATTATCAACAAAGACCAATAAAGGAGACGCACCATGCCCTTTATTCAGATTGCACAAGACAACTTTTATTACGAAGTCCATGGTCAGGGCGAGCCTGTGGTGCTGGCCCATGGCTTGGGCGGCAACCATGCCAGTTGGTACAAGCAGGTGGCGGTATTGGCCAAAGCCTATCAGGTAATCACCTTTGATCACCGTGGCTTTGGCAATTCCAGCGATAAGGCTGGCCTGGGGCGTAGCGGCTTTGTCAGCGATTTGCTGGCCTTGCTTGACCATCTGCAACTGCACAAAGTTGCCCTGGTTGGCCAGTCCATGGGCGGCGGCACCGCCATTCAGTTCGCCAGCCAGTATCCCGAGCGGGTCGCGGGGCTGGTGATAGCCGACTCCCTGCATGCTTTACAGGAAAGCCCCGAGGTCGCTGCCATTATGGACAAAGCCCGCGCCGACACCGCCGAGCTGGACCAGTTGCAACGGGTACTGGGCAATGCATTTCGCCAGGCCAACCCCGAGCAAAGCTTGTTATACCGGCAATTCAACAGTTTTAACCGCACCGATCGCAGTAACCTGGGCGGCGCCTATGCCCCTACCAAGGTGGATCCGGCTGCCCTGGGCAAGCTGGGTTTTGCCGTGATGTTTCTGGCCGGGCAGGACGATATTTTGTTCCCCATTGAGGCCATTCGTCTGGTGCAGGAGCAGGTGGAAGGTTCCTTTCTGGTGGAATTTGACGCCTGCGGCCACTCGGCCTTTTTTGAAAAGCCGGTGGAATTTAACGACAGCCTGCTGAGCTTTCTGCAGATGGCCGGGCTTGCGCCCAGTGCCGCTGCGCATAGCAATAGCGCGGGCTACATTCATGCATAATCACTATTAACGGGTACCCTATTATGACTAATAAAACCGTAGCTCAACAGGTCGTCGATGCGCTCAAGGAGCTGGGCGTCAAACATGTCTTCGGCGTACCCAGCGGGGGCTGGGTCGACTACATGGAAGCCCTGCGCTCCACAGACGGCATTGAATTTGTGCTGGCCACCCATGAGGGTGGTGCCGCCTTTATGGCCGATGTTTGTGGCCGTATTACCGGCGTACCTGGGGTGTGTTTCGGCACTTTCGGGCCGGGCGCGACTAACCTGGCCACCGGCGTGGGCAGTGCCTATCTGGACCGCTCGCCAATGATTGCCCTGACCGACGAAATGCCTGCCGCCAAACGCGGCCGCATAGTGCAAATGGCCATTGATCATCAGGCGCTGTTTGCCCCCATCACCAAAAAAAACACCCGTCTGGAAGCTGAGCGGGTGCGCGAAATCATCTTTGATGCAGCCCATGTGGCCATGTCTGGTGTACCAGGGCCGGTGCATATTGGCCTGCCTGTGGGGATGAGTGCCCTGCCAGCGGTGGCAGAAAGTGCCAAGCCGATTCCGGTGAAAATTGCCGAGCCCGCTGCCCAGGTGCTGCTGGACAAAATGCGCGAATTGTTTGTGCAGGCCGACAAACCCGTGATTGCACTGGGCATGCGCGCCATCACCAGCGGCGTGCAGGAGCAGGTCATCGCCCTGGCCGAAAAATTCCAGGTGCCGGTGGTGTTAAACCCTATGGCCAAAGGCATGCTGGCCGAATCCCATCCATGTTATGCCGGGGTGCTGTTCCATGCCCTGAGTGATGTGGTGGGGCAAACCCATCAGCAGGCTGATTTGGTGGTCAGCATTGGCTACGACGAAGTGGAGTTTAACTACGAAGACTGGATCCCCAATGCGCCGCTGGTCAGCCTGGATATTGCTGCCACCGACCTGGACACCAGCAAATATACCCTGGCCTGTGACGTGCTGGGCAATATTAAGCATTCGGTGGAATATCTGCTGGCCAGTGACTGCAGCGCCAAGAACTGGGATCTGAATGCACTGGCCCAGCGTAAGGCCGAGATGTTTGCCCGTATGTCGCCAGCCAATGACGCCTTCGGCCCTTGTGCGGCGCTGGACATTTTGCGCGACAAGTTCCCGCAACACGGCATTATGACCTGCGATGTGGGCGCGCATATTCACCTGATTGGGCAAAAGTGGCCCACTCCTAAAGCCGGTTTGCAGATTATGACCAACGGTTGGTCGGCCATGGGCTTTGCTATTCCTTCGGCTATTGCCGCCAAGCTGTGTAAACCCGACACCCCGGTCTGTTCAGTGGTAGGTGACGGCGGCTTTTTAATGACCGCTGGTGAACTGGCGGTGGCCGTCAGGGAAAAGCTGAATATTGTTTATGTGCTGTTTACCGACAATGACCTGGCGCTGATCCGCATTAAGCAGGAGAAAAAGCACAACCCCATTTACGGCACACCGATTCGTGAACGTGGCACCATAGGTGGTGACAATATCTTTGGTGCGCCGGTGCTAAAAGCCTTTGATAAACAGGAATACGCCCAGGCGCTGGAAAAAGCCTTTGCCATGCAGGGGCCGGTGATTGTTGAGGCCATCTTAAATTCCCGAGAGTACGACGGTCTGGTACTGCGTAAGGACAAACCCTGATATGCAGGCCGCCATCAAGTACCCAAGTGCCGCGGCCAGTTTGCTGATCAACGGTCAGTGGCTGGCCAGTAGCGCCAGTATGCAGATCCATAATCCCTTTAATAACGAGGTGATTAGCGAAGTGTCCTGTGCTGACGACCGCCATGTGCTGCAGGCGGTGAAAAGTGCCAGACAGGCGTTTGAGAAACATCGCTTTGTGCCCAGTGCCGAGCGCACCGCCTGGTTAAAAGGCGCGGCTAATCTGGTGCAGCAGCGGCTGGAGGATTTTGCCCGTACTATCGCGCTGGAAACCGGCAAACCGATACAGGCCGCCCGTAAGGAAGTGCGCCGCTGCGTCAACACCCTGAATCTGTCGGCCGAGGAAGCCACCAGGCTGTGCGGCGAAACCCTGCGTTTCGACAGTTTTGCCGGTGGCGAACAGCGCATTGGTTATTACGAGCAGGTGCCGTTGGGGGTGATTGCCGCCATTACGCCCTTTAATGATCCGTTAAACCTGGCAGCCCATAAGCTGGGCCCGGCCCTGGCCGCTGGCAATGCGGTGGTGCTGAAACCGTCGCAGCAGGCGCCCTTGTCTGCATTAATGCTGGTGCAGGCCCTGCTCGAAAGCGGTCTGCCGCCAGGCCAGGTCAATGTGCTGACCGGCTATGCGCGGGAATTCGCCCAGGCCCTGGTGGGCCATAAAGATGTGGCGATGGTGACCTACACCGGCGGCGAAGCCTCGGCGGAAATCATTGCCAAAAACGCCGGGATTAAAAAGCTGGCCATGGAACTGGGGGCCAACAGCCCGGTGCTGGTGATGGACGACTGCAATCTGCAAAAGGCTGTGGAAGCCTGCGTGTCTGGCGCTTACTGGGCGGTAGGGCAAAACTGCATTGGAGTACAGCGCATTTATATTCAGCGTAGCCTGTACGGGGCCTTTAAACAGGCCTTTGTCGAACAAACCGCCAGGCTGAAAGTGGGTAGCCAGCTGTTGGATGACACCGATATTGGCCCCATGATCAACGAGCGCGAAGCCATCCGCATTGAGCAATGGGTTGAGCAGGCGTTGGCCAACGGCGCCAATTTGCTGGTGGGCGGCAAGCGCGATGGTGCCTGTTACTATCCTACCGCCCTGGATAACCTCAAAGACAGCGACCGGCTGGTGTGTCAGGAAGCCTTTGGCCCGGTGGTGAGCTTGTTTGCCTTTGATGATTTGGATCAGGCTCTGGCCCAGGCCAACAGTGCTGAGTTTTCTATTCATGGCGCGGTATTTACCAGTAATTTAAATACCGCCATGAAAGTCAGCCGCGAACTGGATGTGGCCGGTGTGATGGTTAACGATTCCACCGATTACCGCTTGGATGCTATGCCTTTTGGTGGGGCCAAGCGCGGCAGCCTGGGGCGCGAGGGGGTGAAATTCGCGGTACGGGAAATGAGCCAGACCAAAGTCATGTGCATGCAACTCGACCTTGATTAAAGGGAGTTTATTCACCGCCGAGACGCAGAGAATTGATGGGCCTAGATTAAAAGATCTCCTGCTTCTCTCTGTGACCTCCGCGGCTCTGCAGTGAAAGCCATTGTGCACCGCCGAGACGCAGAGAACGCAGAGAATTCATGGGCCTAGATTAAAAGATCTCCTGCTTCTCTCTGTGACCTCCGCGGCTCTGCAGTGAAAGCCATTGTGAACCGCGGAGGCGCAGAGAACGCAGAGATTTCAGGGGTAAGGATTGAAAGATCTCCTGCTTTTCTCTGTGACCTCTGCGGCTCTGCGGTGAAAAGTGATAAATATAATTCTGGCGTGTACACAATAAAATGTCTGTGTATATATCGCTTGAAACTTAAGGGATATCTTTTAAACTGGCCGCAGTTTGGCTGCGTTTGAAGCAATAGGAATGTCCACTCTGACTATCTCTGACAAAATTTATAACCAACTGTCTGCGCAAATTATCTCCGGCGAGATCAAACCCGGACAAAAGTTGGAAGAGCAGGAAATTGCCAATCAATTCGGCGTATCCCGCACCCCTATTCGCGAGGCCTTTCGCCTGCTGCATACCAGCGGCCTGGTGGAAAGCAAAGCCCATAAAGGGGTCACCGTGATTGAGCTGGATATTGATCAGCTCAGCGATATGTACGAAGCCCTGCAGGAACTGGAAGCCTTATGCGCACGCCTGAGTGCCGAGCGTATGACGGCCGTTGAACGCAAACAAATTCAGCGTATGCATCAGTTGTCGGAAGAAGCGGTACACAGCGAAGATGTTGAGCGTTTTGCCGAGCTTAATAACCAAATCCATACCGCCATTCACCAGGGCTCACGCAATAAAACCCTGCAGGAAACCATTGCCAAGCTGCGTAAGCGCCTGAGTTTGTATCGCCAGCCCTGGTTATTTGAAAAACGCAATCGCCTGGAAGCATCCTTCCGTGAACATGGTGAACTGGTTGAAGCCATTATCGCCGGCGACCGTGACAAAGCCTTCGACGCCATGCGCAACCATATTTCCAATACCAGCCTGGGCACTATCGATTATCTGATGAGCCAAAAGCCGCTGTGATCTAGCAACTGGCTGGTCCTTTCTTTTAACGGCAAAGGGCTGAATCTTTTTCCTGTGTGAAAACCCAAAAATAAGAGTGATTTATCTTTCAGGCTCCAACTCCGTCTTTATCTCTTCAAGGAAACGGCGTGCACTGCCTGAGAAGGCCTTTGGGTCTACATCAGGTTGAAATTCCATTTCAAATTCGTTATCCAAGGGCCCTGTTGCTGAGGACAAAAAATCAGCAATGTCGTTACTTAACTGCTTTTTCCTTTGCGTCGAGCACGACCGCATAAATGCACTCATAATCTCAGTGATTGAGTCTCCCTCCAGATCATAATCTTGGTGAAACCAACCAGAAATCAGTTCTTTCAAAGCAGTATAACGCTCAGATGTACTGTTCATTGGTGATAATCTTATGGTTTTGGGTAAGCTGTTAAAACAAAATATACTCTATTCTGTTGCTGGACCTTCCGAATTACAACGGCAACTTTCGTGAGCTTCTGCAACTGACCACTATTTCTGATAACCCCTTCGCCAACAACTCTTCCTGCGTCGTACATAAATCCTTTCGTCTGACCGACAGTTGCTGACTTAGCCCACTCCTTTATTAATGCTTTATTAGCGATCAAAGCTGCGGATACATAACGTTCTGCATCTCTTAATGATCTGAATGTCGTCGCGGCAGGTATCTTAGGCTGACTTAATAGTCGCGCTCTAAGTTGCGCTTCGGATAAACCAATATGGCGCGCAATTGTATGGCCACCGGCAACTTCTTCGGCTGTAAGGCTTATTAAGCCTCTCCTTACTGCAATTGCTCGGGCTAATCCAGCAAAGCCCGTAAGCAAAGGGACACCAATATCTACCGCTATTCCGATCTTTTTTGATACGTCCTCACTTGAACCTAAATAACTTGCAGTAGCTTCAACGGCCTGTGAAGTAAGTGTCGTGCGAGTTTTACCTGAAACAACTTGCATGAAGCCTGCCGAAGCAGTGTCCAGACCATGAAGACCCAAGGTTCCACCTGCAATTTTAGTTACAGTCGTCGGCTCTGGAACCAAGAAAAGGGCTGCACCTCCTAACAACTCAATGGCACCAGCAATCAGTGTAACGCCTCCCCAAAGTCTGTTTGAGAAATTATCAGATTCTTCAATGGTTTCTTCTTCTAATACTGCAGCCAATTGAATCGGTGTTAGAACAACCTCAACTCCCTCTTCCATTTCAATCTCCTTGTTAATATGGACTGTACAATTATATTCCGCTGCCTGTTGCAACTCGTTCAGATAGGCATTGATGAATGCGGCCATAAAATCCTGCTAATTTTCAGACCACAGTTATAGTGTATTGTGTTTTGTTTAAAACATGCACAAATCTGGAGATTCATGACTTACATCTCTGTGGTTTGTGAAATTGTGAGCCAGGGATTGCAATGAAAAGATTACTTTTATTGGCAGCTGTTGTAGTACTTATGGTGATATATGTCTTCAAGCCATTTCTTTACTCCCGCCAAGCAAGAATGTCTGCTAAGCCAGAAGTCATTACAGCAGTCTATCTAAATGTTACCGGGGCCCCACTATGTGCCAAGCTGTATAAGTTGGATAAATGGCATGGGGGGCGGCCTATCGCGAGTAAGGAACCTATATTTTTAGCGCTTCCTGCTTCTCTGCCGTCTCCCGAAGATGGTGGTCAAGCCTACGCAGATAACGTATTTGAGCTAACTGGTTTTAGTTATCAATTTGAAACTCAGAATAAACTGACAGGTCAGGTTGATATCTCAAGTTCACATAGGTTTGATCTGATTTCCTGGAAGGTATTACCGCCATATAAGCTGCGAAAGACTGATACAGCAGATCCAAATGATGACTACGAAGTGAGTGATGCCGCGCTCTCTTTTACTATGAAGGAAGACAACTACAGGATGGAGAACTTTATCAAAGTTAACTCTGTTGATTGTTTGAATTGATGGTGACCTGTTTCAATACTTTGATCTAATCGACTTACGGGCAGAAGTAGTTACCCACTTTTCTGCTTGTTAAGCGCCCTGGTGCCACCTATGCTGGCGGCATATAGCAACATTGGCAAGTGCAGTATATGAACCGTCGGCAATTTATTCAGCGTTTCCTGCTTGGCACTGGTGTCCTGGCTGCCGCGGGTGGCGGCCTTTGGCTAAGCTCACAGCAGGTTAGCCGTGCGCAACTGAGTATGGAACTGGCGCTGGCCAAACTGGACAGCCTGCAACCCCAGCAGTTATCTGCGACGGGTGACTGGAACCTGTTTCAAATCTTCAGCCACTGTGCACAAAGCATTGAATATTCCCTTAGCGGTTTTCCAGAACATAAATCCCCGGTGTTTAAACATACCCTGGGTAAAGCCGCCTTTGCGGTATTTAGCGCCAGGGGTGAAATGGCCCACAGCCTGAGTGAGCCTATTCCCGGTGCGCCGACCATTGCCGCGCAAGGCGAGGTAAACAGCGCCATTCGCCGCTTCCGCCAGGCTATGCTGGCGTTTCAGGCCCACCAGGGGCCGCTGGCGCCGCATTTTGCTTATGGCGAACTGAGTAAGGCGGATTACGAAGTGGCGCATGTTATGCACTTTTATAACCACCTGGAAGAAGTGCAGGGCGTGGGCTAGGGTGAAGACGATTCTCGCTGGCCCCTGTGCCTATTTTGTATGTTTTACAATATTCACCGCGGAGACGCAGAGAACGCTGAGATTTCAAGGCCCTGGATTAAGAGATCTCCTGCTTTTCTCCGTGACCTCCGCGGCTCTGCGGTAAAAGTCGTTGTGCACCGCGGAGACGCAGAGAACGCTGAGATTTCATGGGCCTAGATTAAAAGCTCTCCTGTTTTCCTCCGTGACCTCTGCGGCTCTGCGGTGAATATGGAAGTGGAATAGCATCAGTGGTTTTGCGGTGAAAACACAGACAGAAAAGTTTGTAGTGGCCTGTAAAGGGGAACGGGGGATTGCACAGAATCTGTGGATAAAAGCACAGAAAAGACTAATATATGACCTAATAGCCAGTCAAAAATAGGTCGATACTGATGCATGCAGATTCAACAAGCAATACGGCTGCAGTGAGTTCAGCGGGTTTGGTGAATCCCAGAGCCCTGGCCGAGGGTATTGGTGTTACGGTTGAGCAATTGTCCAGGTATATGGATATTCCCATGCAGTCGCTAACCAAGCAGGTCAGGTTAAGCAGTCCGAAAGTACAAACCCGCTTAGTGGACGTTAAAGCCATTCTGACCAGAGTGCGCCCATGGTTTAATTCCGACCTGGAGGCCTGGGCCTGGTATGTCGGCAAACCCATTCCATCTTTAAATGGCCTGACCGCCGCCGAGACCATTAAGCTGTATGGGAATGACGGCGTATCTGCCGTGCAGGACTTTATTACTTCCAAGGAACTTGGCGGCTTTGAATGACAATCCCGACAGTAAGGAAACTGTTAAACAGCAAGCTCCCCGCCAAGCCATTTAAACAGGTGGTGTTTCGTGTCCACAATCCGCTGTGGTCATTCAGCCCCCTTAGTACAGCAGGTGCCGCCTTAACCGGTGGGCGTTTTAATCCCAAAGGACTGGACGCGTTTTATACCGCCTGTGACCTGATGACGGCCTACAGCGAAGTGGTTAAACCCACGGCCTCCGGCTTGATAGAACCTTTTACCCTATGTAGCTACCAGGTTGATCTGCCCCGGGTATTGGATTTTTCACAAGATGATGAGTTTTTTAAACAGAACTGGCGCATTCTGCAGGTAAAGAAGCAGCAATCCCGGGGGCAGTTGTTGGCGCGGATGGTTGTGGAAGAAAACCTGGCCAGCGGCATTCTGGTGCCATCTTATACCATGAAATCTGGCGTCAACCTGGTGATTTACCGATGGGATGCCAGCCAGGTCAGGCTTTATGATCCGGATGACCGCCTGAAGAAAATCTTTGGCGACAGATTTACCCTGGAGTAGAGCGAAAAGCCTTCTAATATTCACCGCCGAGACGCAGAGAACGCAGAGTTTTCAGTGGCATGGATTAAACGATCTCTTGCTTTTCTCTGTGATCTCCGCGGCTCTGCGGTGAAAACGCATCTGATTACTCAGCAACGGGCAGTAAGCGTTCAGTCAAAGACGCCAAACAAATTCAATATCACCATCAGAATCAGGCCAGTGCCGGAAACAACGTAGGAATACCAAAAAATCCTCGCCAGTATGCGGTCAAATAAGGTAGTGTTTTTTCTAAGTAACTCTGACTTAGCATATAACCCTGATAAAGGGCTGCTTTCGAGTTTCCTGCTCCAGCTTTTTGGCAGGGCAAGTGCCTGAGCAACATTCAGAATATCCCAGCCACTGGCAAACTCGACACCCAGTTGATCTTTAGTTTGTGGGTTCTTTCGTAGCTTGCGTACGGTAATCTGGCCAAATAGCACAAACAAAATGCAGGTAATAAATACCCCAAGCATTGAAAATGCAAATATCTGGTCGTTCATCATCTCAGTCCAGAAAAGTTATGTACGACTAGTCAAAAAAACCCAACGTATCAAGCAGCGCCAATAGCGCCATGGATAGCCCAGAGGTCATTAGCGAAATGTAAAACATCATGCCCACGACTTTATCCAGCTTGTTCGTATGCTGCTTAATAAGTGCAGCATTGGCATACAGAAAAGATATTTGGCTCTTACTGAGTTTTTCACTCCAGGAAGAAGGCAGAGTTAATGCTTGAGCAATGTTGATAATGTCCCAGCCACTCACATATTCCATGCCAAGTTCATTTTTGGTGATAGGATCTTTTCTCAGCTTTCTAACGGTAAGCTGACCAAAGATGACAAATAAAATTAAACTGAAAAAGCCTATGGCAGCAGCAACTGCCAAGAGCGACGATAAACTTGGCATCAAAGCCCCAACCATTTCATAATATCGTCATACCACCCGCCACTGTTTTCCTTCATCTGCCCATTTACCCAAATTGATGCACCAGCTGCGGCTCCTGCTACTGCGATTCCACCAATTATTAATCCAACCCAACCAACTGGAGTTGCAACTATGAGTATGCCTAAAGCTGTACTTCCAGCACTTACAACAGCCGTTCCTGTTAAGGCACTGGCAGCAAAACTACTCGATTCAATAAACAACTCACGCTCCCAATGGCCGCCGGCCTGATAGGTGTTATGCACATTGCCTACGCGGCTGCCAAAATCAATAACGGCCAGACCGTTGCCCAGTAGTTTGGCGTGCTTGGCCAGCTTCACCAGGTTATTGGCCTGAATCTGGCTGCTGACATTGAGTTTAGCCACATTGCGGCTGCTTCTGGCGATATTTGTTGCCCGGTTGGGATTGGAAAGCGGTGTTCCGCGGTTGGAGCGTACCTGCGCGGTGACGGCATTAAGTTCATTGCCGAATTGGCGCTGCATTGCCTGGTGGGCCATATGGGCTTTTTGTTTTAAGGCAGAGCGCAATGGAGAGCTGGTTTCAATGGCTTTTCGGTATTCCATCAGGGCCGCTTGATAATTTTGTACCGACTTGGCAAAGCCACCAATACGGTCGGCATAGACGCTGGTCGACGCCCCCATCAGGCCCACGTTGTATTCATGCAGTTTCGCCCTGATATCTGCCAGGGCCACCACATTATCGCCCCCCAAGGACAAAGACAGCCGGGTCAACTCTTCCGCCACCGGCTTGGGCGAAAGCTGATCAAGCATACTGCGGCTATGGCTGGCGTTATCCTCGTCCAGCAAATACGGCATATTGGCGGCCATCACATCGGGCCGCGCACAACTGACTGTAGAGATACGATCAATGCTGATACCGCATTGATACAGCAGGTTTTGAGGGTTTAAGGATTGGTTGCAAAGCAGAATCTGGCTCATAAGAACGTCCTTTTAAAGATGGTGTGTTTGTACTCCGACAGTATGAATATTAGTCAATGGATGTTGGGGTGACAAGGAATGGGGGAGGGGATGCAGAGCTTATTTATTAAGCTCTAATAGCTTCTTTTTAAATGTATGTATCAATTTTTGATGGGTGCCGTCATTGAAGCAATCCATATACCCTTTCTGACTTAGTTCCAACCATAGACTTAGTGCGGCTTTAAAACCGAACTTGTCCATTTCAGGATCTACACCTTGTAAGTACCGGTCTGGTTTCTCAATAAATTCATCAACATACCAGGTTGCTGTGTGAGTAAGAGCCAAGCCTGGAGACTCATAGTCATACTGCATTAGTTGAGTGCCATTGGTAACTTCCACTAACCAAGTCTGAGAAACATTTTTGCCAATGGGATGAAATCCATATTTGAATAATAGTGCACAGCAAGCTGCTAGGTAACCCCTGGACTTCCAATAACCCATAAGCCACTTTCCGCAGAAATGGTACCGATAAACTGGCCGCCCATTTATTTCAGCAATGGTTTCTTCCAATAGGATAATGCCGTCATATTGGTTGTTTTTTGCAGTCTCATACTGAGCATTCAACACATAGCAGAAAAACTTATCTTTTCTGTTCAAGAAATGTTGCAGAAAGTACTCAAAATCTTCGGGATGCTTATAAAAATCCTTAACCTCATAAATCGTCTCAGAAGCTCCTTCCAGCCAATCTTGGTTTACGCCAAACAGTAACGCTGCATCCTTGAGAATTTCTGGGGTTAGATGATTGGTCAGTTCCTCATCTGTCGCCAATTTTCCGATAGTTAAATCATGCCCAAAAAACCCAGTTATCTGATTTCGTTTTACGCCGTGTGACTCGAACAATGCAACGAAGCGCTGGGCAACAGTATAGGGTAAATGCGAAGTAGCTTGCTTAGTTCGACCTGTGAAATTCTTCACAACTTTAGGTGCGGCCTTTGCCACGCCCCATAGCGCCAGCACAATAGCAATACCCGCTGAAATTGCGCTAAGTACAGGTTCTGCTTGGGAAATCCATTTCACCAAATCGTGCATTTACATGCCCTTATTCTGAATTCGCAGTAGAAGATGGCAATCCGGCAGCCACATCCCTAAATGCAGCCAATGCCGCTTCCAGGTGGTCAATGATCTCCTGCTGCAATATGTCTGGCGGTGGAAGGTTGTCGAGGTTATCTAAGCTATCATCTTTTAGCCAAAAGATGTCCAAGCTGGCTTTGTCTCTCGCCACTAAGTCGGCATATTTGTAAAATTTAAATCGCTCAGATTCTTTCCTTGGCTGCATATGGTAGCAGTCGATAAAGTCCTTCAAATCGGCCAAAACCAAGGGACGTTGCTTTAGGGTAAAGTGTTTATTGGTTCGCAGGTCATAAAACCAGATACCCTTTGTATGAGTCTTGCCATCACGAGGCGCATTATCAAAGAACACCACATTGGCCTTTACACCATTGGCGTAAAAGATGCCGGTGGGCAGGCGCAAGATGGTATGTACGTTACAAGTCTCCAACCATTTACGGCGGATACGCTCACCTACGCCACCTTCAAATAATACGTTATCAGGCAGTACCACAGCTGCTTTGCCCGTATCTTTAAGCATGGTGACAATATGCTGTAAAAAGTTCAGCTGTTTGTTGGTGGTGGTAGCCCAAAAATCCTGTCGTTCATAGGTCAGCGTATCTTTATCTGTGCCGCCTTCAGCATTGGTGATGGTTAAGCTACTCTTTTTACCAAAGGGCGGGTTAGCTAGCACATAATCCACATACTGGCTTGGCTTGTTCAATAGCGCATCAGCCCGCTCTACTTCGGGTTCTCCATCAATACTGCCGATGTTATGCAGAAAGAGGTTCATCAAACATAAGCGGCGGGTAGAGGGAACGATTTCATTACCAAAAAAAGTGTTATCACGCAGAAAGCTGGCTTTGCTTTTATCCAGTTTGCTCTTAACTTCAACGCCCTGAGCCCCTTTATTGGGGTTCCAATGGGTATATTCCTTTTGAATCCAATCTGGGTCGCCGTAGGCAATCCAATCATGAGCGCTTAAAAAGAACCCACCCGTCCCACAAGCTGGATCGGCAATAGTCTTCTTAGGTTCTGGCTGTACACAGGCGACGATGGCATCAATTAACGGGCGAGGAGTAAAGTATTGGCCGGCGCCGCTTTTGGTATCTTCGGCGTTTTTCTGCAATAGGCCTTCATATAAGTCGCCTTTGGCGTCTATCTCCAAGCTGATCCAATTTTCTTCATCGATCATCTTGATAATGCGCGCCAACTTGGCGGGGTCGGGGATCTTATTTTCCGACTTATAGAAGATAGCGCCCAGCATACCCATCTCGCTGCCGAGTTCTTTGAGGGCCTTACGGTAATGGTTCTCCAGTTTCTCGCCAGTCTTATCCAGTAAGGTAATCCAACTATATTCCTGGGGTACTTTGGTATCGCGCTGGTAAGGAGGCTGGGCATATTCATGGGCCATTTTCAGGAATAGCAGATAGGTTAGCTGCTCCAGATAATCTCCATAACCTACGCCGTCATCGCGAAGGGTATGGCAATAGTTCCAAACTTTTTGTACTAAGGTTGCAGCATTCATCTCTTATCATCCAAATGTGGGACAGAACTTTTCTGCTCCACATACTTCTTTTGTGCGGTATCTATGGCCCGTTGCAGTCGCTCGTGCAGCAACTGGCGCTCGGGGAGTACGGTTAAATATTCGGCTACATGGATGCCAGTAGCATCCAACTGTAAAAGTTCAATTTGCTCGGTGCGCTTCTCGGCACAAAGAATAATTCCCAGTGGTGGTTCTTCATCTGGCTGACGTTCATGTTTGTCTAACCAACGCAGGTAAAGCTCCATCTGGCCCTTATACTGGGCTTTGAAAGCGCCAATCTTCAGGTCCACTGCCACCAACTGCTTAAGACGGCGATTATAAAACAGCAGGTCTATATAGAAATCTTCATCATCTATCTGGATGCGCTTTTGCCGGGCAATAAAGGTAAAGCCCGCACCTAGCTCTAACAGAAAGTTCTCAAGGTCGCGCAGAATAGCGTCTTCAAGATCTTTTTCAAGGTAATGATCCGTTAGTCCCAGAAAGTCCAACACATAAGGGTCTTTAAGTAGCAACTCAGTGGACAGCGCATCTTTTTGTGCTAGTTTCCCAAGCTCTTGTTTAATCAGCATTTCTGGCTGCTTAGATAAGGCGGTGCGCTGGTAAAGCATGGAGTCGATACGGCTGGCCAGCTCGCGAACGCTCCAACGCTCTATGCGGCACATTTGCGCGTAGAATTCTCGCTGAAGCGGCTCCTTTAGTGAAATGAGCTGCTTAAAATGACTCCAGCTTAATTGTCGCCACAGTGTGGCGACATTCTTCATTTCGGGAAAAGCTTCAGCAAATTGCATCATACGCCGCAGTTGTTTCTCCGAGAATCCGCTACCAAACTCCTGGGTCAATTGTCGCGCCAGTGTAGCGACGATTTGCTTACCGTACTCGGCCCGCTCGCCGCCAAGTACCTCTTGGTTAATGCGTTGGCCAATTTGCCAGTAAAGTTCGGTGAGGGTGGCATTAACAGCAACGGAAACCTGTTGCTTGGCTTCGTTGACTAGGGTGCGGAGTTCAGTTAGTAGTAATTGTGCAGGCTTATCTTTCACTATATGTCACCCAAGAGCATATCAATCCATGGATGAATTTTTTTGTCCCGATCATTTCGAAGCTTGTATCGCACAAAACCTATATATGTGGCGGGATTCCTTGGATTTAACCATTGTTTTAGCTTTCTCAGCTCTTCTTGAAAATTATGCTCGGCTTCTGGATTACCGTTTAGCTTCTCTACAAACCAGTATTTTGTATCCCTTAATATTGGACTTACAAGACTCCAACAGGAACGCCGCCCCTCATTTAGCCCTTGCTGATCCAAATGCAAAAGCCTTATGGAAAATCGTATTTTAACGTCTTCTTCAGTTCCTCTATCAAATCTCGAAAAAGGTCTTCCGTTTGAATCATAAGACAATAGTTGCCAATCGAGAGCTTTACAGGGGTCTAGCAAGACGGGAACTTCAAAACGTTCATTCTGAGCATCATATGCTCGTCGCTCTTCATGAACTAAGGGGAAGTAGTTCCACTTACCGCCTGCGGTGCCATCGAGATCCTTACGATATTCATTGCAATGTTCACAAGAGTAACGAAAGTTATCTAAATTGAAGGCCTTCCATTTGTACCCGTGGTGAACAGGGGCGATTTCCATAGCCACAATTCGAGAGCCGTCCTCAAGGAGACGACCTGTCTTCACTGTGCCTTTAGGCCGGTAGTGATCAACAGCATTATCACTACGATGAATAGTGCTTTCACAATACCAACAGCGCCTATTTGATGCTTCAGATAGACAGGCTTTAAGGACTCTCCAAACCTGACTTAGCTGCTCCGCTGTACGTTCACCATCCAACAACTGCCGACTTGCCTCTAACGCTCGCTCATCCCATCCCTCGGGTATTTCCAAGAATGTGTTGTCAATGTACCTCATGAATCTCGCTCCGAGAGCACAGCGGCAACAGCTTCACGAGCTATTCGCTCTCGTTCATCTGAGCTTAAAGATAATGCATGCCGAATTAGGGTTTGATATTCGTCATCATCAAATTTACTGGAAAGCAACTCAGTACGAATTTCTAAATATCGTTGATAGTCATCATCACGTTGATTAAGTTTGAATCTATCCTTATCTAACCAATCCTGGATTACTTTAAAGCGCAATTCCTGAAACTTCGTACGTATCTTTATGCTGGCCAATACTCGATATATTTCTAAACGCCTCTGAGTACGAGAATCAACAGAAGAAGGCAACCCAAACATATCGCTAGTGACTATGCCTGTGTAGCCCATTCCTCTTGGATCGAACTCTGGCAAGTGAGAAGTAATGCTTAGGTATTCGGGATCTCGATAAAGGATTTGTACTTGTTCTCTGGCAAGTTCTGCCACAGCCAAAGGATTGTGAGTATTCAGTACAATATGACTAGAACTTCCCCCCTTTCCTGAAGCGACGAACATCTTTAGGTATTTAAAGTAGTCGACACTCCATTGGGGGTTAAGGTGGGTATCTGGTTCATCCAATAGAAATAGACCTTCTTCCTCTGCTGTAAAGCGCAGTAATCCAAGTACAGTAAGTAATTGTTGCTCCCCTTCACTTAACTCCCTAAAGATAACGGTTCCATCATTATTTTTGAGCTTTACCCTAATGCGAACTTCTTCTATTAGTTCAGAGACATACGTACTTTCTAAATCCCTAAAAAACTCTCTTGGGGCCATATTCCCAACTAGTTCTCTAAGAGCATCACGGTCTTTTACATAAAGATATAGATACTCCAGCGTTGTCTTGTTCCACAGACTAGTTTGAGTGCGTCTCCTGATTCTGATAGGTGCCAGTGCCACATCATATAACCGACTCAAAAATTCCCTTACCACACCGCGGGAGTTCCAAAAACGAGGATCGCCGTCCTCTGCATTAGATTTCCAAGGAGGCTGATTTAAAACAAAAAGAACAGAATCAATACCAACTTCCGTATCAATACCAAAATGCTCTTCCAAAAACTCTTGCACAAAACTCTCTTGGTTCAGCATAAATGCCAATAGTGTAAACTGACTATGCACGGGCTTGGCATAGAACATCTTCCGCAAACCAGGATCTATGCCGTTTCTCAAATTATCATCATATCGTTCAAGGTACGGATAAAAGACATCATGCATCCTTTGGCTATGCCCTGAGTAGTAACCAAAAATATATGCTGGAAGGAAACTATCTCTATCTTGAATGAACCTAGAAAACTTAACTAACTGAAATTCATCACTATCTATTTCAGAAAATAAACTCGTCTGTAAAGCGCTATCTTCCTGTTTATTGGATAAGGCTTTATAGCTAATTTCATATTGTTCGCTGAGCTTGGTTGAACGATCAGGATCAGCATCAACAACAATTTCTTTGTTGTGGCAGAAATAGCGCAGCCTATAGGAAAATTCTGGCTTTTCAGGTTCTGAATGCTCACCGACAATCGTTGGTCTATTTTTTGGTTTACCTATTAAATCCCTGAAAATTGTTGCCAGGGCTTCCAAAACATTGGATTTTCCCGTGCCGTTCCAACCAATAACGACCGTTATCCATTCACCTTCATCAAAGTCGATGGTGACGTTTTTTAGGTTTTTAAACCGCTGTTTGTCACCTGGCTTGTCCGAGCCAATGGTTAGAGAGGCTAAACGCATAGTCCTTATTCGCCTTTTAGTTTGATCATGTCGTAGTTGCCGTGTCGCTCAACTTCCAGCCGACCTGCTTGGTCTAATCTTCGCAGTTCAGCATAAAGCTCTTCAATACGATCGGTATCTGTTCCATCAGTGACACCACAGGCTTTAAAGGCTTCTTGTGCATCCATCCAATCGTCTTTGTTTTTTAGTACATTTTCTAACTTGTCCATGATGGTTACTCGACTACCGGCTTTTTTTTTAGCGGCTTTAGGTTTTGACTTAGCCAGCTTGGCTCGCTCAGCGCGTTCGGCCTGTATCTTTTCTAGCAACACACTAGCGGGCTCATCATTGGGATCTTGCGGGACCAACTTACCGGCAAAGGCATCTTTTAGGATATTTTTCCTCTGAGCCAACAAAGTTCTTTGGGTTATTTCTGCTTCAGCGCTACTTTTTTGTATATTTTCAAATGCACTAAAGAGATCTCCTTCTACTTTGTAAATCTCATCTTTTGATGGCAATGGCACAGTGAACCCTTTCAGCTTTCCTTGCGATATATTTTTCATTGAAGCTTGGTTACCACTGGCAGCTGCCTCTATTTGTTGACGCCCCCATTGACTTCTAAGAAATTGTAATAACCAGTACTTTATTGAGTCTTCAATAAAATTAATTCTCAGGATTTTATCGCTGAGCATTATTTTTTTTGTGACCCTCTCAGCTATAACGCACGCACCAACAAGTTCTGTCGTATTTGCTCTGGAGAAAAGGAAGTCCCCTTGCTTAATCAATACGCTGTCGTTCTCATAATCTTTGCGAGTGCAGGTTTTACTCTCTAGTTCATCATATTCCCCCCATGTCACTGCGCTGACTTTAACAACACCATATTCATCATATACTGGGTGCCGTTCCAGGCATTTGAAACTTTTCCCCGCCTCAATGCTGCTTATCAGCATATCCAAACTGGCCCAAACCCAACCTTCAGGTAGTTCGGGTAACTCACTGGTATCTGGCTGCACGGGTTCAGGGTATTTATCCTGCCAGTTTTTCGGTGGTGTTTGGCCTTTGGCTTTAAACTCGGCGAGTTTTTGTGTTTCCCAGCGGCTGCGACGTTCTTTAAGGATACGCTCCAGCAATTGCTCGCCGGTTTCGGTGATGGTAACGGCATTTTCCTCGCGCCATTGCTCGGTTAAGCTGCCTTCTACCGCACTTTTTAGCAGCGACTGGCGATACTGAGTAAGTTTGGTTTGTGCGGCTTTTAGTTCTTCTACGCCGTTATCAAGATCGGATAGCAACTCTTCGAGTTTTTCAACTATGCGTGACTGCTCTCTATGCGGGCATATGCGAAAAGGGAGTTTCTCTAGAGCAGACTTGGTTAATTTTAATCTCGTAGTTCCAGATACAAAATCTGCATAATCTAGGATGTTTAGTTGATAGCATATGAACTTGTTGTTAACTAGATTTTTATGGCCTCGCAATATGTGGGCATGATTATTAACCCAGTACTTCCCAGCGACCAAATAAGCTTTATCCTTATATGGGTCCAAAAATGGGGCGCCATCTTCACCGAGTAAAACTGAGTCTTCATTGGAAAGGTAGTCATCAATCCAACCAACTTGGCCAGTGGCTCCATAATAAGGATATAGACTCTCTGTAGTTTTACCCTCAATTCTACTGTTACGCTCAGAATTATTAACCGGCTGACGTTCATAATCGTGAATGTCAATTGCTTCATATAACTGAACTTCAAACCACCCCCGTGGCAACGCTTCTAACTTCTCACTCACGCCACCAACTCCTGATTAATCTCATTCATAATGCTATCTAATTCATGTTCAAAAAGGCCCCAGGCCTTTTGTAGGCCGCCTTTATCGGCAAAGGGGCTGTAGTCAAAATCATCGCGCTCAATTCCTGCATTGGCAGCAATGTGGTCTTTTATTAAGCGCAACCATTCGGTTTGTTCCGGCGTAAATACGGCTTTGCGCTGGGCGTTATGGCGGAAGATCCATTGCTTAAATTTGCTGTCTACCTGCTCTGCAAAAGGTTTTAGTTCGCTATCGAGGCCTATGGCAAATTTTACCAACGCGAGGATATCGGTCAGCTGGCGCTTTTGGTTTTGGCCTTTGGTCTTATCCGGTTGAATACGGCTGTAGGCGTTCCACAGTCTTTCTGTGGTTAACATTAACGGCGGTTGTTGTAGCTGTTGGTGCAGCGCTTCAATCATGTCGTAGGTTAATGTTCGGCGCTGGTAGGGCTGCTGATAGAAAAAGCTTAGGGCCTGAATTTCGTCTTTATGCTGTTCGATAAAGCTACGGAAGTCTTGCACGGCTTGCTCGGCATTGGCGACAGCTTGTTCGCTAAAATCCGAGACGAGCAGCTCATCGAGATTAATATGGTCGATAAGCTGCTCTCTTTCCCGCCGCGCATTGGCGACCTGTTCGCGTAGTTTGGGATTATCAAAAGGCGCACAAGCTTGGCTAACCAGTTGGTCACGCGCGGTTTGCCGCTCTTGCTCGGTCAAAGTCTCTTCGCCTCTGGTGATACCGGCGGCTTTAGTATTGGCTAAGGCTTGTTGATTAATGGCATCTGGATCGATGGCTAACAGCAAGCTTTTTGCTAATTGCTGAACACTGTGGCCGGTAATATTCTCAATTTTGCTTAAGGCTTTTGTATCGGCTTGTTTGGTCAGGCGAATTAAACGGTTGGCCAGGGTTTGTATGGTGTCATTGTCCCGATGCCCCATAGCAACACCTTGGAGTAAGTCTTTAAGTGGCAAGCTGGGGTTGGCTTCTAAAGAGCGGCTTTCGGTTTTAAGTGACTTTTCCACTCCTACAGCATCAATCAGAATAAAACGGTCTTTGGCATTGGTGGCGCTTTTACTGATGCGGTGCAGCTCCTCAAAACTTAAACTGCGTACCCCGCGGCCTTTCATTTGTTCGTAGTAGCCTTTGCTACGCACATCACGCATAAACAGCAGTACTTCTAGCGGCTTTACGTCGGTGCCTGTGGCAATCATATCAACAGTAACGGCAATACGCGGGTTAAATTCATTGCGAAAATCACTGAGCACGGCGTCTGGGTCTTTGGCGCCATAAGTAACCTTTTGGCAAAAGTCGTTCCCTTGGCCGTAGACCTCGCGCACCATTTGGATAATGTCATCGGCGTGGCTGTCGGTTTTGGCGAAGATTAAGGTCTTTGGTACCTCTGCCCTATTTGGGAAGATTTTGCTTTCCACGGCTTCTTTCATGGCCTGGATCACCTTACGGATTTGGCTTTTGTTTACCACGGAACGATCTAATTCCTTAGCGCTGTAATTGGTTTCCTCTTCCGTTTGCGCCCAGCGTTTTTTGCGGGTGAGTTTATCTCGATGATCTACCCATTCCTTAGCCTTTAACTTCTCACCGGCCTGGGTAATTTTGGTATCAATCTCATATACGTCGTACCCAACGTTGACTCCATCCAACACCGAATCTTCATAGCTGTATTCGGCCACGATGTTTTCGTTAAAAAAGCCGTAGGTGCGTTTATCTGGTGTCGCAGTTAAACCAATCAGGAAGGCATCAAAGTAATCCAGTACTTGCTTCCACAGGTTGTAAATGGAGCGGTGGCATTCGTCGATAATAATAAAATCAAAGGTTTCAATGGGCACTGCGGGGTTGTACTGCACGAACTTTTGCTGCTTGGTACTTTGCTTGACTTCAAACAGTGATGCATCTTCAGCGCTTTCATCAATGGGCTGACCGCTTAGAATAGAATACATGCGCTGAATAGTGCAGATACAAACCTCGGCTGCACTGTCGACGGTATTGCTGTTTAGGCGCTGTACGATATGGCTTTCGTGAAAAAAGCTCTCTTTACCTTTGGGTTTAAAAGCGTGAAATTCCTGCTGCGCCTGCTTGCCTAAGTTGCGGGTATCAACCAGAAACAAAATACGCTTGGCGCCACCGTGATTTAGTAGCCGATACACGGCATTGATGGCGGTAAAAGTTTTACCTGCGCCGGTCGCCATGTGAATTAGAGAACGAGGACGGTTTTCGGCTAGTGATTTTTCTAACCCTTTAATGGCCGATACTTGGCAATCGCGCAACCCTTCGATATCTAATTCTGGCATGGCGCTAAACAGCTTATGGCGGGTCGATTCAGGTTCGTTGTACCAGCGCAGTAAGGTTTCTGGCTTGAAAAAGTAAAAGATTTCGCGCGAGCGCGGGGCAGGATCGCGCAAATCTGTAAACTGAATCATCTGGCTAGTGGCCTGAAACAAAAAAGGCTTAGGCTTGTGTTCCGGAAAATGCTTTAACTTACTGGTCGCGTATCTTAGTGTTTGCGATTCGGCGGCCGTTAATATGCTCTGGTCTTTTTTAGCTTCCATCACCCCGACGGGGATACGGTTTACAAACAGAATGTAATCCGCCGGACCGCTATCTGTTGGATATTCCCGTACGGCTACGCCTAGCGACTCCCCCAAGTTAGTATTCGGCCAGGTCTGAACAGCCCAACCTGCTTGCTTTAACTGCTCGTCGATAGACAATCTGGCTTTGGTTTCTGGTTTGAGTCCGTCGATTTCCATGGCTCAATGCTTCCTTAGATCTCAAAAAACTCTTCGTCGATTTTCTTTAACGACAACACCTGTTCTTCGCGACAACCGATGTTGTAGCGTAGCATTAGCTTGGCGAGTTCGTTGCCGTTAATCAGCACAATACGGCTGCCTAGATCTTTGGCGGTTTGGGTGGCCGATTGGGTAAAATCCGAGGTAGTAATGAATATACCTTTCTGGGCTTTTTTTAAGTTAAGTGCGCCGAAAAAGTCGCGTATATCCCCGGCGCTAACGTTGTTGCCTTCTGCATAGCGCTTGGCTTGAAGATAAATCTGATCCACCCCCAACGGGTCTTGGTTGATGACCCCATCTACGCCGTTATCACCAGTTCGACCTAACGCATGAGCTGCACCTTCACCACTGCCACCGTAGCCCATGGCTAGCAGGAGTTCGACTAACAGATGTTCAAAAAACGCTGGCGTGACTTTGCGCGTGCGTTCCAATAACTCTGATATCAGGGCTTGATTAATAAGTTTAAACGCAGCTCTTAAGGCTTCATCAGGGGTGATTTCTTGATCAGCTTCGCTAGCTGTTTGCCCCGATCCTGGTTCATTCTTAGTTGCTAGAAATGTTTGGAATTCTTCAAATTGCTTTAAGTAATCAGCATCTATGCAAGCGTTGCTTTCTTCAAGAGCTAGTAGCCCTCTTGCTGAAATCTGAAAATGCCCGCGTCTGGTTGCTTCAAGTAAGCCCGCTTTGGCTAGATAGGTTTTGGCCCAACCAACGCGGTTTGCTAATACAGTTTGTTTGCCGCTTGGAAGAAGCTCAGACTTTTCTTCCTCTGACAAACCAAGCGTATTAGCCAATTCTTCAATCACTTGGCTCAGTTTAACCTCGCCTGAACGTGCGGATTCCAGGATAGGGCGCATCAATGCCTGATAGTTTGGAATCATTCCCTAAAGCCTTTGTTATTGTTTTGCTGACAAATGGAATATACCTGCTTTGATTTGAACTTTCAGCGTTTACGTGCGGGATTAAATTACGAGTGATGGCAATGCTATCAGTTCCTGGCTTCTGATAACTAAACATCTGCTGGAACATCCTAATGTCTTAGTGTTTTTGCACCCACCGGGACTTAGCAGTGGAGTAAAGCTTCACTTATGTGCTCCTTGAATCTGTCGAAACAAAAGCCATATTCGGCTCAAGCTGGAATGGGCGGGAGTTGGTCAGAAATGCACTTCAATCTTCATGTTGAATATGCTTTAAGGTATTGTTTTATATAAGTATTGCTTCATTTTTGAGTGCAAGTAAATCAGGTGGGAATATCGCTTCAAGTAACTCCAAGTGATGAGCCGAATAATCGATTTATTCGGCTCATCACAGACAGACAGCCAGCCAGTCTAACCGCTACAGAATCAGACCTAATCTCCCTCAGCGTGACGTCGTCTATTATTCACCGCCGAGACGCAGAGAACGCAGAGTTTTCAAGGCCCTGGATTAAGAGATCTCCTGTATTTCTCCGTGCCCTCGGCGACTCTGCGGTGAAGAAGTATTCTCTTCGTGACACTTCTTTTCTTCGTGGTGATATGAGGTGTTTTGTTTGAAAAGCTATTGACCACGAAGGTCACGAAGAACACGAAGGGGTAAAAAGCCATTGTGCACCGCCGAGGCGCGACAGAACACTTATTTTTCAATAATATAGAGTGGAAGATCTCCTGTTTTTCTCCGTGCTCTCGGAGGCTCTGCGGTGAACGTATTCCCCAGCGGGAAAGCTTAAATCAAGGGCGGCGGTTAATGGCCGGTTCGTCATAGAAAGCATCCAAAGAGTGTTCCTTCAGCTTATTTAATCTGTCTTTGCGCTCCCGGCGTTGGCTGACCGATTCGCCGAATACTTCCTGATGAACGGATTCAATAAGGTGGGTTGCTTCGTCACGGCTAACCAGGCCGAGAAATTCCCCGGCATGCAGAAAGCCTTCTGCTCTGTGTTTATTGATATCGTCAGGCTTACCAGCCTTGGTAAGTTCATACACTTTGCGGATTCGGGTCTGGCATTCGGCTAAAAAGGCATGCTTGTCCATTGGCTGCTCCTGGTGATTTTCAGTGAATTTAGCATGCAAGGCTCAAATTCAGTAGCCTGTGCCTTTATTGAAGTAGACTGCACCCGGCGGACTGAGGTGCTTACTACTGTGGGTTGGAATTGATTCCAACTAGAGTCTGACCGAGGTCAGACCTACACCCGCCAGGGCGGATTCAGGCGATTTTCACCGGCGTGGAAGAGTTTGATTTTATTGCCTGCCGGGTCATGCAGTATGGCTTCACGCCATAGGTAGCGCATATCCTGGGGCGGCTGGTCAAACTTAATGCCGCGACGCTGCAGGGTGGCGACCTGGTTGTCGAGGTCGTCCGATTCAAAATAGATCACCGACTGGTTTTGCACCGGCTCGGCCTGCAGGGCCAGCGAGAAGGTGCTGTCGCCCTGCGGGCAGCTAAAGCGGGCGTAGTGCGGGGTATCGACTATTTGTGTCATACCCAGTTGCAGGTAGAAATCAACGGCGGCCTGCATATCGGTGACAGGTAAGGTAATTTGGTTAAGGTTCATCGCTTGTCCTTATTGGTAGTGGTTGCGCTGGGCCGGAATGTCACTGTGGTACTGTACAAATTCCACTTCGTAGCCATCGGCATCGATAAAATACACATTGCTGCGGTACGGGCTGTTGCCACCTTTGATGGGGGCAAAACCTGCGGCCTGCAGGCGGTCGATTAGGGCGTCGAGGTTGTCGGTAACAAAGGCAAAATGCGCCAGGCCGACATCGTTGCTGTTTAAATCGCGATTGCGCTGCTGGCCGTTGTCATTCAGAGCCAGGTAGTTGTAATCGTCACCAAAGTGCAGCCAGTTGCGCTCGGTGCCATACCAGTTCTGATGGCCGCCGCCACGCACCCGCCAGTGGGGAAAGGCGGCCTGATAGAAGGCCAGCGCCTTGTCCATATTGCTTACCACCAGATTTAAATGTTCCAGATGAATCATGTTGTAATCCTCCTGCTGTGCCAGTTTGGAAATAGCATAAAACCTTAAGCAAAGTTGAGGTAAAGGCTTGATTAAATCAATTAAACAAATGCTTTTGATAGTTTTTCTGGATTGATATTGGCCTGCGGCCTTATGTAGTTGGTGCCGTTTCTGTTGGTAGGCGCAGAAAAGTGCGGAATTTCACACTTTTATGCGCATAAAAGTGTGTTTTATTACATTTTTATGCGCATAAAAGTGTATAGTTAGCCTATGGGGAAATGATTTGAGGCGGCAAATTATGCATCGGACACTACTATCTGCCTTGTTAACCTGGAAAAAACGGACAGAGCGAAAACCGCTATTAATAGATGGTGCCCGTCAGACAGGTAAAACCTATTTGCTACAAAGGCTGCTGGGCAGCCAATTTGAGCATGTATTACGAATTGATTTCCTGGAGACGCCAAGTATGGCGGAAGCCTTCTCTGGTTCTCTGACGCCAGAGGACGTGATTTCGAACATAGAGCTGCTTACTGGGGAAACATTCAATATGAACAAGGATCTGCTGATCCTTGATGAAATCGGTGAATGCGCCAGGGCCGTTACCGCGCTTAAATATTTCGCCGAAAAAGCCCCGCAAATGTATGTGGCCGCCAGTGGCTCTAATATTGGTCTGCTTGACGCTTTCCCTGTAGGTAAAGTAGAGCAGCACAACTTACGCCCACTGACATTTCGGGAGTTTCTGATTGCTGCCGATGAACCGGCACAACTTAAAGCCTATGATGCAGCGGTGAACTCAACGGCTGCACATACCAAGTTGTTTGACCAATTAACCGACTATTACTTTACCGGAGGAATGCCGGAGGCGGTTGCTATGTGGTTTGCCCTGGCAGACAAGAGCATACTCGAGCGAGTGAAAGCCGTTTCGGGCATTCATGCCAATCTGGTCTCTGGTTACCTGCGAGACTTCGGCAAATACTCTGGAAAAACAGATGCCAGCCTTATCGAGGCAGTATTCAGGAGTGTACCCTCACAGCTATCCAGTGTGTTGGATGAGTCAGTTAAACGTTTTCGCTTTAAAGATGTGCATCAACGTAAATCTCGCTACCAGGAATTTGAAGGCGCCATTGCCTGGCTGGAAAAATGTCGACTGGTGCTAAAAAACTATCCCATCGATGGCAAACCTCGCAGTCCTCTCGCTGCTTACCTTAAAGACAACAAAGTGAAATTATTCATGTTTGATATCGGGCTGCTGAATCATATGCTGGGCACCAGCTACAAAGAGATTAAGCAGCAGGGGTACGAATACAAGGGATATATTGCAGAAAACTTCGTGCAACAAGAGTTAGCCGCCTATGGTATCGAACCCTCATTTTCCTGGCAGGACGCCAGGGCGGAAATAGAATTTATTGTGGCGGACCATGACGGCCACATTATTCCCATTGAGGTAAAAAGTGGTAAACGAACACAAGCCAGATCGCTTAATTCGTATATTGAAAAATGCCAGCCACTGAAAAGCATCAAACTAACCGGTACCAGGGGCTCATCGCCATTGGAACAACAAAATATTGTTATGCCGCTGTATTATACCGAGCATGTTATTCGCCGCCATCTGCGCAACGGTTAACAGGGCTAGGTTGTCAGCGGTATCCACTTAGCTTATTGGGATGTCAGTTCGGCCTGCACCTTTTCGATGCTGTCGATAATCTGCAGAAAGTGCTGGCCAAACTCGGTGAACTGATACTCCACTCTGGGCGGGCTCTCGGGGTAAATCTGTTTATGTAATATCCCAAAGCGGGTGAGTTTGACCAGGCGCTCGTTCAGCACTTTGGTGGTCAGGCCGTCCACTTCCCTTTGCATGGCACCGGGGCGGTTAATGCCCTGCCGAATCAGGCTAAGCACCGTTAATGACCATTTGCAGCCGACAATGCTTTCCACCATGGCATGCACGGTCATATTTGTCTGAACTTTTTTTTCTTTATTAATCAAAAAGATGCTCCATTTGGTAAGTGGCTTACCGGTTTGTACCTGCTGTTTTTCCCTGGCAATGGGGCGTGTAATAGCCAGGCTTTTAACCACAGGAGAATACCATGAAAAGCACTGCCATTTTCTACCATGCGGGTTGCCCGGTGTGTGTTGACGCCGAGCAAAATCTGGCCGCCGCGTTGGATCCAAATCGTATTGATGTTGAGATTGTGCACTTTGGCGAACAGCCACAGCGCCTCAACGAAGCTGAACAGCAGGGGGTTAAGTCGGTACCTGCCTTAGTGCTGGACGGTCAGGTCTTTCATATTAATTTTGGTGCGTCGCTGAGCGATCTGCGTTAGTGGCCATGGCGGCGACTCAGGTTGCCGCCTTAATTTTATTAAGGAAGTGCAATGCAAGTTCTGGTTTATGATACCCATGTGCATACCAAAAGCGGCGCGTACTATCATTTTGACGTGCTGGTGACTGAAGATGCCCGCCACCGGGCGGGGCAATTTGCCGATGCGTATTTACGCGATATTGGCGTGCACGAGGCCGAGATTAGTCAGCAGCGCTGCGATTTTTGTCATACTGAAATGGCCAACACCGCGGTGCGGTCCAGTATTGAACAACAGGGCTTTGCCATTATTCCCATGCAAGGCTGCCCGTCAGGAGACTAAACAGCTGCCTCCGCAGTGAATTGGCCCTTTTGAACACTCTGTGTGCTCTGTGTCTCTGTGGTTATCTACAAATTTGTTCAGATCAATGTCACCACAGAGACACAGAGGTCACGGAGAAGAGCAAGAGATTAAACTAAATTATTGAAATGTATAGATTTTATATGTCACGGTGATGAGTGCAGATGCCTTCGCTGTGAATTAGCCCTTTTGAACACTCTGTGCGCTCTGTGCCTCTGTGGTTATTTATAAATTTGTTCAGGTCAATGTCACCACAGAGACACTGAGGTCACGGAGAAGAGCAGGAGATCTTTTAATCTAGGGCCTTGAATTCTCTGCGCTCTCTGCGTCTCGGCGGTGCATAATCTGACATTCATGGTGAGAGTAAAAAGCAGGATAAACTGATGAAAACCCCGACCAACAAGAGCATTGCCTGCGCTGTGCATGATTATATCGAAGTGGCCTGTTTATATGGCTACCGGCTGGAACTATGGCTGCTTAACGGCAGCCAGCGTAGCGGTGTGGCGCTGACCACCCGTACCCAGGCTGGTAGTGAATGGCTGGTGCTGGAAGACGGCAGTGGCAATTTTGAGCTGGAACTTAACCAGATTGCCCGCATACGGGCGCTGACTGACAACCAGTATTTTACTGAGCTGGATGTCCAGCCGGGGCACTGCAACCTTTAATTGGTCTTGGCCGGAGTGGGGGGCTTAACCTGGTAGTACTGAGGGTGTTCGGCAGCAAACTGGTGAATCACCGCCTCAAATTTACCGGCGGCAAAGGCCTTTTCCGCCTTGGCGCGAATATGATTGACCTGTCCGGCGTGACGGGACTGCATGGACAAGCCAAAATACACAATGCGGTTCAGTTCATGGGTAAAAGGCTGGACCTGAATATGCTCTTTCAGCCCGGGGTCGCTGGCAAAAATAGCAGTGAGATTCTCCATACTGCTGATAACGGTATCCACCCGACCGGCCAACAGCAGTTTGTAGGCATGATGTACGTCGTTTAATGTCACCTTCTGCAGGCTGTTGTCCTGATCAAACTGATCGAAGTAATAGGTTGCTTCTGATACGGCAATCAACCTGTCGTGCAGATCGGTATATTTTTCAATGGGTTTGGCGTCGTTGCGGGTGGCAAAGATATAGGCGGTGTCTTTACGCATGGGTAGCAAATGCAAAAAGTGCCGACGTTCCTCGCGATCCAGAATGCCGGCAATAACATCGGCACTGCCCTGCTCGATGCGTTTCATGCAATGGGCGAAGTTGGGCTCGGTAACAAATTGCAGTTCCATGTCCAGCTCTTCGGCCAGTTGCGCCAGGGCGGCAACATGTTCGCCCTTAGGTGGGGTTTCCAGCATCTGATAAGGCGGGAATTCATCCAGACAGGCAACCAATGCGCCCCGGCCATCACTGGCAAAAGCAGCCAGGGGCAAGATCAGCAGCAGGAAAAAACGCATCAAGGCAGGCTCCAGACAACAATAAGCTTCCAGACTATCACAAGTATGGCCTGGGAGAAGCCTGGTTAATTATCCACCACTTTTGTGCTGTTTATTAACTGTAAACATTGCTGTATAGGCGCGACCAGCAGGGGGCTGAGGTCAATGGCATTGGAAAAATGCGCAATACTGTTGCTGGTAGCCAGGGCCTGCAAACCGGCTTCCAGCAGCATTTGTGCTGCGCCTTCGGCAAAAATACCATGCACTGCGGCACATTCCTGTTGCTCAATACCCGCTTTATTCAGGGCCTGCATACATTGCAGTATGGTCTGGCCGCTGGAGATCACATCGTCAATCATCACGGCGGTGCGCCCTGCGTAGGCACTGAGGTCTGGCAGCTGAATTTGTACGTCGCGATCACCGTTACGCTGCTTTTCACCAATCACAAAGGGGTGGCCGCAGAGCCCGGCAATACCAGCTACCCACTGCTCGCTTTCGGCGTCTGGCCCGACTAACAGCAAATTGTCCCGTCCTTTCAGCCACTGGGCCAATGCCGGGGCGCCCTGTACCACCTGGCTGGGCACGCTGTAGATTTGGTCGAGGCTGTGATAACGGTGCAGATGTGGGTCGACCGTAACCAGATAGTCCATATGTCTGGATAAGGCGCCAGCAAAAATTTTCGACGTCAGGGCTTCGCCCTGGTTAAAGCGGATATCCTGGCGCATATAGCTTAAATAGGGGGCCATTACCCCCACCGAGGCGGCACCGAATTCGCGCAGGGTGTCCAGCAGAAAAATCAGCGGCAGGTATTTGTCATTGGGGTGCACCAGGTCGACCAGCACCAGCACGTCTTTACCCGTTACGTCGCTGTTAATCCGCAAATAGGATTCGCCGTCTGGAAAATCGCGCCTTTCCAGACGCCCCGATTCCGCCCCTAACTGCTGGGCAAGGGGGGTATGTAACGGGTGTGGCGTCAGGCTGAACAGCACCAGTGCACGACCTAAACTCATAGGGGCTCCTCAATACAAAATACATCGCGGTTTTCGCGGTAATACTCCAGGGCGTACTCTTGTTCGCCTTGGCTGTCACTGTACAAAGTAAACAGCGGCTGGCCAATCACAATTCTGTCACCCACTTCCACATGCAAACGCAGCCCGGCGGCTTTGTCTTGTGGCGCACCGGCCAGCTTGGCCAGCCTGGCCAGGCGGCGATTATCTATGCTGCTTAATACACCATGACGGCTGCTGTTTTGCTGGTGTTGGTAGGGGGCAACGGGCAATTCGCGCATACCGCCCTGGGCAGCCACAATCATCTTAAACTGGCCCCAGGCCCGGCCGGACTCGAGGATCTCGGTGGCCTGTAACAGGGCGGCTTCCAGGCCGCAATTCTGTGCCAAATCCAGTAAATGTGAGGCCAGCAGTAAAGAGCGGTGACGTAAATCTCTGGGCGCGTCGGCCTGGCATTGTAAAACCGCCAGTAAATCCCGCGCTTCTTCCAGCGGGCCGATACCATGGCCAATGGGGCGACTGCCATCGGTGATTACGCAGCGTACATAAATGCCACAGGCTTCGCCCACTTCGGTAAACAGCGCGGCCAGCCTGTCGGCTTGCTGACGGTTACGTACCTTGGCGGTGTCGCCGACCGGAATATCGATCACCACATGGGTGGAACCGGCGGCGATTTTCTTCGACAGCACCGACGCAATTAATTGGCCTTCGCCGTCTAAATCCAGGGCCCGCTCTATGCGAATTAACAGATCATCGGCCGGGCTTAAATTTACCGCGCCGCCCCAGGCCAGACAGGCACCGGTTTGTGCGACCACGCGTTGAATCTCTTCCAGCCGCAGGTCGACATTGGTCAGCACTTCCATGGTGTCGGCTGTGCCCGCTGGCGAGGTAATGGCCCGGGAAGAGGTTTTAGGCAGGGTCAGACCGGCAGCGCTGGCTATGGACACCACAATGGGAGTGGTGCGATTTCCCGGGATGCCGCCGATACAATGTTTGTCATAAATTTGCCGTTCACCGGCCCAGCTCAGGCGTTTGCCACAGGCGACCATGGCCTGCGTCAGGCTGGTGATTTCATCCAGATTCAAACGACTGCCCGCGCAGACGCTGAGAAAGCTGGCGATTTCGATATCGCTGTAACGGTGGGCGGCAATATCCACCACAATGTCACGCATTTCACTGCTGCTCAGGGCATGGCCGAAGACTTTTTTTCTGACCGCGCTCATAGACTGCAGAATCGGCGCATGGGCAATGCACAGGGCGTCACCCTGCTCGGCGCGCAGTCGCAGCGCGGCGATATTCGACAGCCCCACCGAGCCCGGCGGCAGAACATGCTGTTCCACCACATTCAGGGTCGCCACCAACATGTGGCTGCCGTGGGTAACTAATACTCTGCTGCTGGCATTAAAGCCTTCCGCCTTGCACACGTGACAATCCTGGCGCATATACACCACGGGTTCCTGGTGGGTGTCGATGCCCATTCGTACGGCATTCAGGCTGTGTACGGTTTCCATATTTATGTTCCAAGTGCGACAAGCGCTGCCAGATTCATTCCGGCAGGCTAATACACTGAGGATAGAAGCTGCTTGATCCCAATCAAGTGGGGTTGGCTTAAAGCATCTTTTTCAGGGTGCGATCTTTTACCACCAGATGGTGATACAAAGCGGCGCTGGCATGGCCCAGAATCAGCATCCAAACCAGCCAGGCTCCGCCAATGTCCTTGTGGATCAAGTCCATCACATCCTCATAAGCGGCGTATTCCACCCCCAGCAATGACATTAACGCTGGCATCATGGCGGTATCTTCAAATTTAGGGATATCAAACAAGAAGAAAAACTCGGTATTGGCGCCGGTGCCGGTATAGCCGGTAAATACCATAATAAAAATCATCGCATACAGCAGCCAATGGCCCCAGTGGGCGGCTTTAACCTGCCAGGCTGGGCCCGGGCAGATCCGTGGTTGGGTATTGGTCAGGCGCCAAATCAACCGTAATACCAGTAATACCCCTATGGTCACGCCCACCGACAGGTGTAGCTGCAGGGCGGTCCAGTTTTCCGGGGTTTGCCTCTCGGTAAACCACTGGCGGTAATACACCGCACAATAGGAGGCTAAAAATAACAGGGCAGTGCCCCAGTGCAGCCATTTGGCAATGCGGCCGTAGTCTTTATCGCTATTGGTTAACGCCATGCTCTTTGCTTGTTGTTTCAGGTTCTGGCAGGCTATATTGCCGCTCTCACCCGTTGCAGTAAAGCCTTATGAAAACCTGTGCTTTTTTATCCATGGACAGCCTCGAAGGCTACTTTGTTTATGACGACTTGCTGTATGCACCCATGGCCGTCAAAGGTTGGCATGTGGAGCGGGTGTCCTGGCGGGCAAAAGACGTTGACTGGGCGCGCTTTGATGTGGTGGTGATCCGCAGCCCCTGGGATTACCAGCAGGATGCCGGGGCTTTTTTGCGCTGCCTGGAAGGTATTGATGCTTCAGGGGCGATGTTGGTCAACTCGTTGGCACTGGTACGCTGGAATATTAACAAAGGTTACTTACGCGATATCCAACAGCGGGGTATCGCCATCGTGCCCAGTTTGTGGCGTGATGACTTTCATCTGGCCGACTGTCACAGCGCGTTTGAGCATTTTGCTTGTGACGAACTGATTATTAAGCCGCTGGTCAGCGCCAATGCAGACGACACTTACCGGCTAATTCGACAAAGGCTGCAAGACCAGGCCGCACTGCTGGCTGAACGTTTTGCCGGTCGTGCTCATGTAATACAACCATTTGTACCGGCTATTTTGCAGGAAGGTGAGTATTCACTATTTTTCTTCGGCACCGAGTACAGTCATTGTATTGTTAAGCGGCCCAAGGCGGGAGATTTTCGCGTGCAGGAGGAACATGGCGGTTATCTGCAAGCGGTTGAACCCGAACCGGCCTTGCTGGAACTGGCCCGGCAAACCCTGGCGGCCTTGCCCGAGCCCACCTTGTATGCGCGGCTGGATTATGTGCGTCTGGCAGACGGCTTTGCGGTGATGGAACTGGAGCTGATTGAGCCTTCGTTGTATTTCAATATGGACGCTGCTTCACCCCAGCGCTTTGTGGATGCCTTTGTTGCCCGCTTCGGCTGAACTTTCACCACGACCCTGCGGTAAAGAATTTGTTTACCACAGAGACACAGAGGACACGGAGAAGAGCTGGAGATTTTTAATCTATGCATTTGAAAACTCTTCATTCTCGGCACTGAGACGCAGTGGTGCTGAGAAAAGCTCGCAGCGGAAAAATACCTTCAACCACTCTGTGTGCTCTGTGCCTCTGTGGTTATTTATAAACTTGATCAGATCAATGTCACCACAGAGGCACAGAGGTCACGGAGAAGAGCAGGGGATTAAACTAACTTATTGAAATAAAGTATTTTTTTGGTCTCGACTGTGAGTGCAAAAGTCCTCTCGCTAGGATACTACCCTCAAAAACTCTGTGTGCTCTGTGCCTCTGTGGTTATTTATAAACTTGATCAGATCAATGTCACCACAGAGACACAGAGGTCACAGAGAAGAGCAGAAGGTTAAGCTAATTTATTGAAATATATATCTTTTATAAGTCACGATGATAAGGGCAGATACCTTAGCAGTGAATTAGCCCCTTCAACCACTCTGTGTTCTCTGTGCCTCTGTGGTTTTTATGCTTTTGGTAGGAAAACCGGGTTATTTGGTCAGGGAGTGCATGGCGGCGCTGATGATCTCGGCGGCCATGGTCAGGATTTGTGCGTCCACCTCGTCAAAGCTGTCGGTTTTAATCGAGAACACCTTAATTACCCCCACCACCTGGTCAGCATACTTGAGCGGTACCACCAACATAGACTGTAGCCCCACCGCCTGGCAGGCCTGCCTGTCTACCCGTGGGTCCTGGTTGGCGTCGCGGCAGTTCAGCACCTGGTTTTCTTTAATACATAAACCAGACAGGCTGCTGTCCTTATGCAGTCGCATACCCAAACGGCTTTGCGCTTTGCCGGTGGCGGCGCGATAGACCATTTCATCGCCGTCCAGCATCTCGACCACCGCCCCCGAGGCAAAAGTCAGCTGCTCGGCCAGCATGGCCATTTTTTGCATCACTTGGGTAAGGTTTAAGCCGCCGCCAATAATATCGGACTGGGCCTGGATAATGGAAAGTAACTGGTCCTTAGTCACCAGAGAAACAGACTCTGTTGACAGATTTGACATGTTGAAACAACCAATTTATCAATCAGGGATAGATTAAGAATAATGCCAAAGGCTGTGTCTTAACAGCCTTATTTGCGTTTTTGTTGCGGCATTCTTTGTATGTTATTTCAGCAGGTGCGGGTCGAATTCGTGCCCCAGTTTCTGCGTCTTGGTGCGGATATAACCGCGGTTGTCGTCGGTAATACCGTGGTCGATGGGGGTACGGCTGACCACTTCGATTCCGAGGTCGGTCAGGGCCTTGATTTTACGTGGATTATTGGTCATTAACTGAACTTTGCTGATATTCAGGTGATCCAGCATAAAACGGCAAATGCGATAATCGCGCAGGTCGGCGTCAAAGCCCAGATGTTCGTTGGCTTCCACGGTATCCATGCCGTTGTCCTGCAAATGATAGGCGCGGATCTTGTTGAGCAGACCAATACCACGACCTTCCTGGCGCAGATACAGAATCACCCCTTTACCATGCTCAACAATATTCTGCAGGGCCTTTTCAAGCTGGAATCCGCAGTCACAGCGGGTGCTGAACAGGGCGTCGCCGGTCAGGCATTCAGAATGGATGCGAATGGGCACCACTTCGTCTTTTTGCCAATCGCCGTAGGACAGGGCCACATGTTCCTGGTCCGTGGCGACTTCTACAAAGCCATGGATGGTGAACTGGCCAAACCGGGTGGGCAATTTGGCACTGCTGATATATTCGAAAGGCGAATCCGCGTTAGTCATGGTCTGAACTTGGCCGTTTTATCGAGTTTAGTACAGTATCGGGCGCTCGCACTGTGCAGGCTGCCCGCCAAGGGAGGCACAATATAGCGGCAAAGGCCGACAATGGAAAATCAAAATAGTGAATTGGTTAATCTAATAAGTTGAATGGTTGGCTTTAATCGCTCGCTTTGTCTGAGCTTTCACCACGACCTTCGGTAAAGATTTCTTTTACCACAGAGGCACAGAGGGCACTGAGAAGAGCAGGAGACAAAACTAATATTATTGAAATGTAGGATTTTTATGTGCCTAGAAGGTGAGAGAATATGGTCTCATCTGGGACTAACACCTTCAGCCACTCTGTGTTCTCCGTGCCTCTGTGGTTATTTACAACTTAGTTCAGATCAATGTCACCACAGAGACACAGAGGTCACGGAGAAGAGCCTGATGTTAAGATAATTCATTGAAATATATGGCTTTTATAAGTCACGATGATGAGTGCAGATGCCTTCGCAGTGAATTAGCCCCTTTGAACACTCTGTGTTCTCTGTGTTCTCTGTGCCTCTGTGGTTATTTATGCTTTCAGGCACATATATTTCCACTACAGCGGCATACAGCAGATCATTCAATCTATGCCCTGAAGACTCGGCGTCCTCTGCGAGAGATGATGTAATATTGTGATCAGGCGAGGGGGGTGAAGTCGCGCAGTGGGGCGGGGCGGGCCACGCCATAGCCCTGAGCGTAATCAACGCCCATTTTGCCCAGTTCCACCATGATTTCCTTACTTTCAACAAACTCGGCCACGGTTTTCATGCCCATGGCCTTGGCCACGTCTTTAATGGAACTGACCATCGCCATATCCACCGGGTCGACCAACAGGTCTTTCACAAAGCCGCCGTCTATTTTCACGTAATTCACCGGCAAGCTCTTCAGGTAGCCGTACGAGGAGAAACCGCTGCCGAAATCGTCCAAAGCGAAGGTGCAGCCTAGCTGGTGGAAGGTTTTAATAAACTCCAGGGTTTCATCCATTTTAATAATGGCCATGCTTTCGGTGATCTCGAAGCAGATTTTATTGTAAGGAATACCGTGTTTTTCAAAGGCGTTAAGCACAAACAGACGCAGTTCCTTGTCGCCCAGAGAATGGCCGCTTAAGTTGATATTGGCCCGCACCAGACTGTTTTTATGCTCCGGATTGGCGGCCAGCCAGCGGAAATAATGTTCCACTACCCAGCGGTCAATTTGCGCGGTCAGATTATAATGTTCGGCGGCCGGTAAAAACGATGCTGGCGACACAATCTGCTCGGGTTCGTCGCCCTGCATACGTAGCAGTATTTCATAATGGTAACCACGGGAGATTTTATTCAGCGGATGGTAGTGCTGGTAGTACAGTTCAAACCTGTCTTCCTGCAGGGCCTTATTAATCAGTGAAACCCAATGCAATTCGGTTTCATAGCGCTGAATTTTGTCATCCTGCTTGGAGTAGGTATGAATTTGATTGCGGCCCTGTTCCTTGGCCATATAACAGGCTGAGTCAGCCATGCTGAGTAATTGTTCGGGTGAATGAATGGCGCGGTGGTAAGGCACCAGGCCGATGCTGATACCCAGGGTAAAAATACGGTTGTCCCATACAAAGCGGAATTGCTGCACCACATTCAGCAGTTTGTTGGCCAGCAGGTAGGCATGTTGATCATTAGCCTGTTCACCTTCCAGCAACACGCCGAATTCGTCGCCACCTAAGCGGGCCAGAATACCTTTGTTTTCCACTACCTGATTTAACTGCTGAGACAACTGCTTGATCAGGATGTCGCCGGCCTTATGGCCACAGGTGTCGTTGACCACTTTAAACTGGTCCAAATCCATATACAGCAGGGTTAATTCCTGTTCGGCATCTCTGGCCTGGCTAAGGCCCCGGCGCAGACGCAACTCAAATTCGCGGCGGTTATATACTCCGGTGAGCGGGTCGTGAGTGGCCATATATTCCAGGCTCATGCTGGATTCTTTGCGCTCGGTAATATCGAAGATGGTCCCGAACAGGTAATCCTCGTTGTGCTCATGGCGCAACTGTACCGAAATGGAGAACCAGAACTGGCTGCCATCACGGCGTACCCCGCGGATCTCGCGGCCCATCACCACCCCTTGTTTAACCAGTTCTTCCACTAAGGTCAGCCTGTCCACCTGGTTGGCATAAAACTGTGAGGTATTGCCGCATTCTTTCAGCATCTGCTGTTCGTTGTCATAGCCAAACAGCTTACACATAGCAGGATTGGTGGTAATCAGTTTGCCAGCCAGGGTTGAGGTATACAGGCCCTCGGCCGAGTTGCGGAACAACTCATAGAAGCGCCTTAAGTCATTGATGGTGTTGCTCTGGCGTTCGTAACGGGACAGCACCTGGGCTTGTTGATGGGCTTCTACCGCCAGGGCAATCAACAAGATGCCAAACAAGGTCAGTAAAGTCAGATACAGGCTCAGGGTGGATTCCAGAATCACGCCACTTAAATAGAAACCCGACTGCAATAAGGCAATCAGACTGATACTGGACCAGCCAATGGCGTATAGGCGGTTAGGGCGGCCGTCTTTACGGTCGCTGAAGCGCCAGGCCACACCCAGTTGCACTACCAGGGTCGCACCCGCCAGGCCAATGGCGGCAATAATCTGCCAGTAATCGTTCAGTATAAAGGCGCACAACAGCAGCAGGTAAGAGGCACTGTAAGACACGTAGCGCCAGTACATGGGTACGCCGTGCAACATCAGATGCGACACCTTGGATGCATTGAAAAGGGCCAGGGCCACCAGGCATAGGGTTAGCAGAGAGATATAGCCAGACAGCCCCGGTACAATCTGTACCAGCACCCCTTCCACATTTAAAAACAGCAGTAAAAAGCTGAAACTGGCCATGGAAAACCAGAAACGTACCGGACTGCGCAGCAGCACATAGGTAATCAGGTAATAAAACGCCAGAATCGACAGGGCGCCGCCAATCATGCCGATAATGGCCAGGTTGGCCTGTTCTTCGGCAATCAGTGCTTCGTCACGCCATAACTGCACAGGGAATACCAGCGGACCTTTGTCGGCAATGCGGAAGTAAATATCCAGTTGTTCCCCCGGCGTCATATCCAGGCGGATCAGAAAATGTCGGTGATTCAGTTCTCTGGCGCTGAAAGGCCGCAAGGCCCCCATCATTAACGAGCGGCGGATACGGCCCCGGTCATCCAGCAGGTACAGATCCACTTCGTCCAGGGTTGGATTGGCAATCACAAAAGCGAATCTGGCCTGATGGCCAGCCTGCTGTACAACCTTAAAGCGACCCCACAGGCTTTGCTGTGGCGACAATGGCTGAATATCCAATTGGCGCTGCCAGTCTGGGCTGGCTTGCACGTCAGACAACTGCGCGTATTTTTCGGCACGCAGATATTCAATCTGGCCGTTGAGTTCCTGACTGGTAAAGGCCGAATCCAGAATCAAAGGCTGTCCCTGACATGGCAACATCGAACCGAGCAGCAGGCATGCAAGAAGCAGCAGAATGTAAGAGGTGAGTTTCAACGTTGGCTTTGATTACTTTTTTATCGTTGTAGCCACAGTATAAATTCTTTGGCGGCGCTTAAAAGCCCTGATTTGTAATTGGTTATCAAACCCTTGGCTCAGGCTTGGTGCTGCGGGGCAAGCTGCTGTGCGCCGACCAGTGCCAGACGCTGGGCCAATACCGCGATATCTGTGTGATAAAAGGCCTCCACCCAGGCCGCTTCACACAGGCTTTCTAGGTACAGGATAAAAATGCTGCCATCCAGTTCAAAACGGCATTGCAGCCGGTCTGCACCGCTTTCCATGGCCAGAAGCGTTGCCTGCAAGCCGTGGCACAAGGACTGGCAAAATAGCTGCATATCAGCATCTGCATATGAGGGCAGGTTATCTATCAATAATGCATGGCCCTGCAGGCGAAATTGCAGCGTCTTTAACTGCTGCATGAAATCTCCAGCGACTTACCCCAATCCGGCGGCGGTTTGGCATAAGTGTCAAACTGTGGTTGCTCGGCAAAAGGGCGTTTCAGTACCTCAAACAGGCGCTCAAATTCGCCAAAATCGCCTTGCTGTGCCTGTTCAATGGCCTGCTGGGCCAGGTAATTACGCAGCACGAATTTGGGGTTAATGGCCTGCATGGCCTGTTGACGCTCCTGGTGCGACTGCGGCTGGGTCGCCAGCTTTTGTTGATATCGGGTAAGCCACTGGCTGGCCTGATCACGATTGATAAAGTAATCCAACAGTGGTGCTTCCTGGCCGGGCTGGTAGTGACTGAGCAGCCGAAAAGCGCAGTGGTAATCGCGTCGCTGCTGACTGAGCATGCTTAGCCAGTCGCCAATCAGTTTTTCATCCCGGTTGTCCTGCTCATCGGCATTCTGCAGGCCCAGTTTTTTTGCCATCAGGTCGAAATAGTGGCTTAGCAGGTGGGGCTCGTAGCTGGCCAACGCCTGTTTAAGCTGGTCAATATCCAGATGGCCACTAAAGGCATGTGCCAGCGCATTGAGATTCCACAGGGCAATGCCGGGCTGACGGTCAAAGGCATAACGGCCCTGATGATCAGAATGATTACAGATAAAGTCCTGCTGAAAGTCGTCTAAAAAAGCGTAAGGCCCGAAGTCGAAACTGATGCCATGGATGGACATATTGTCGGTATTCATAACGCCGTGGGCAAAACCGAAGGCCTGCCATTTGGCAACCAGTTCGGCGGTGGTCAGTACAATGCGCTCAAGCAGGTCCAAATACGGATTGTCGCTGCCCTGCATGTCGGCAAAATGCTGGGTCAGGCAATAATCAAACAGTCTTTGTAGCTTGTCGCTTTGACCACTATGGAAAAAATACTCGAAATGGCCGAAACGTATATGGCTCTGGCAGGTGCGGATCATCATTGCCGCGGTTTCTTGTTGCTCACGTTGCACCGGTTCCTGACTGGCAATCAGACACAAGGAACGGGAGCTGGGGATGCCCAGATGGTGCATGGCTTCGCCCACCAGATACTCACGCAGGGTGGAACGCAGTACGGCGCGGCCGTCACCAAATCTGGAATAGGGCGTTTGGCCGGCCCCTTTTAAATGCAGATCTACCGGCTTACCTTGCTTATCCCGGGTTTCGCCAAGTAGCAATCCGCGCCCGTCACCCAGTTGCGGGTTCCATTGGCCAAACTGGTGGCCGCCGTATTTTTGTGCCATGGCCTGACGATTCAGCAGTCCCTGTTCCTTGAACAATTCAGCAAATAATCTTTTTTGTTCAAACAGTAGTGGATCCAGATCAAGATCCGCCAGCAGGGCATGGTTAACATGGGCTAACCAAGCCTCCTGCGGCGCTTGCACCCGCACCTGACTTCCCAGGTCTGCCAATTGTTGGGCGTAAGTGTGAGCCAAATACACAGTGTTGCCGTATGGAAAAATGAAAACTTGGGCTATTGTAACATTCAATAAGACCACTACCCGGAGTTGTTATGAAGAAACTTGCTGTACTGTTAGCTTTGTTTGCATCCTATTCTGCACTGGCCGGCGATGTTGCCGCCGGTAAAGCCAAGTCGGCGACTTGTGCGGCTTGCCACGGGGCCAATGGTATATCTCCAATCCCCATGTACCCCAATCTGGCTGGTCAGAAAGAGCAGTATCTGGTGCTGCAACTGAAAGCCTTTCGTGACGGTGAGCGTAAAAATATGGTGATGGCTCCTATGGCCAAACCGCTGTCTGACGACGATATCGCTAATTTGGCCGCCTATTACGCCAGTCTCGACCCTGCCGGAAAATAGTGCGGATTCTGCTTATTGAGCAGCAAGCCAGGCTTAGAAAGGACCTGACCCTGGTGCTGCAAAGCACCGGTGGTTTTGATGTGATGGATTTCGCTACACCGGAGCAGGCAGTGGTGGCTATGATTGCCAGGCCCTTTGATGTCTTGCTGGGCGGGCAACAAGTGCTGGCTACTATGCCTGCCAGTATCACCAAAATAGGCTATGGGGCTGCGCCTGACACTCTGCCCGAACATTGTCTGGGGTGGGTAGCAAACTGGCAGCCGCTGCCTGGCTTTGCCGAACAGGTGCGGCGTTTGCTGCAGAAGTTATAGCAGCAGGGATCGTGCTGATTTAGCCTGTTACCCTGTCAGATGATCGCGGATCAGATTTAAAAAGGCCTCGCCATAGCGGCTCAGTTTGGTTTGACCTACACCGCTGACCTGCAACATATCGCGCTCGCTGGTGGGGAGGATTTCTGCCATATGCGACAACGTCATATCGGAAAACACAACAAAAGGTGGTACTTCGTCTTCTTCGGCAATGGCTTTGCGCAGCTTTTTCAATTTGGCAAACAGCGCCCTGTCGTAGTTGCGGTTATCCAGCTTGGCTTTTTTACCCAGATTCAAACTCATTCTGGGCACGGCCAGACTAACAGGTAATTCCCCTTTGAGTACCGCGCGGGCGGCTTCATTCAGTTTAAGCATGGCATTCTGGGTAATATCCACCCTGACCAGCCCCTGGTGTATCAGTTGATTGATCAGGTTGTGCCACCAGGCATCACTTTCGTCTTTACCTATACCATAGGTGCTGAGTTGGTCATGGCCGCTGTCGACAATACGTTTTAGCTTTTTACCGCGCAATACATCGATCAGATACTGGCTGGCCACCGATTGGTTCAGACGGTAGATGCAGGACAGGACTTTCTGCGCGGCTACCGTGCCGTCAAAGGCCTTGGGGGGATCCAGGCAGATATCACAGTTGCCGCAGGCCGAGGCGTTGTATTCACCAAAGTAGTTCAGCAACACCTGGCGCCGACAGGTTTGCGCTTCGGCAAAGGCCTCCATGGCAGCAAAGCGTTGCAGCTCCACTTCCTGACGGTGAGGATTGTCGGTGAGACTGATCCATTCACGAATGCGCGCCACATCTTTTTCGTCAAACAACAACAGTGCTTCGGCCGGGCTGCCGTCCCGCCCGGCGCGGCCGGTTTCCTGATAGTAAGACTCGATGGTACGGGGCAGATCAAAATGCACCACGTAGCGCACATTCGGTTTATTGATGCCCATGCCGAACGCAACAGTGGCAACAATCACATCAATATTGTCTTTAAGAAAGTTACGCTGGGTAATGTCACGGATCTCGGCTTCCATACCGGCATGGTAACCGGCACAGTTAATCCCACGATTGGCCAGTTTAAAGGCTACATCTTCCACCTTTTTGCGGCTGTTACAGTAAATAATGCCGCTGCCTTCCTGGCCCTTTATATAGGCTTCAAGCTGTTCCATGGGCTTGTATTTCTGCAACTGGGTGTAGCGAATATTGGGGCGGTCAAAACTGCCCTGATAGATCATGGGTTGGTGCAAACGAAGTTGCTGCAGTATATCCATGCGAGTGGCCGGGTCGGCTGTGGCGGTCAGCCCCATCATTGGCACATGGGGAAAGAAGTGCTTAAGCTGGCCAAGGGCCATATAGTCATGGCGAAAGTCATGGCCCCAGTGTGACACGCAGTGGGCTTCATCAATGGCAAACAGGCTGACCTGAATATGTTGCAAACGCTGAATAAATTCTGGCTGGACCAGCCGTTCCGGGGCCACATACAACAGTTTGTATTTACCATCCTGCACGCCGGCCAGCAGGTTAAGTTGCTCGGGGCGGGTCAGCGCTGAGGTCAGATAGGCGGCACTGACGCCGGAGGCATGTAAGGCATCCACCTGATCTTTCATCAATGAAATCAGCGGAGACACCACCAGGGTCAGGCCGGGTAGCAGCAGTGCCGGCACCTGGTAGCACAGCGACTTACCGCCGCCGGTGGGCATCAGTACCAGACTGTCCTGTCCGTCCAGGCAGGCCAGAATGACTTGTTCCTGACCGGGCCGGAAACTGTCGTAGCCGAACACTTCCCGCAATACGCTTGCCGGGGTGGGTTGTGTTAGGGGGGAGGCCAGAACGTCAGACATGGTTTCGGGGTCAGAAAAACAGGGCCGCTAGTCTACCCCAAAGTTATCAGGAATTCATGACCGCAATCAGCGATAAAAGTGGCTCATTTGCAACATGGCCTGTTGAATGTTGTTGCTGTCCAGCGCCCGTGGTTGTGGCTGATTCTGCCAGTTCAGCGTTTCGTGGCCCATATGGGTAACATGTACGGGACCCTCGTCAAACAGCAATGCAAACTGTTCATAGCCGCTACTGAGCACAAACTGTCTGGTCTTCGGCGTTGAGAACCAATCCATGCCGACGGCTATATCGGCCACCGGGTTCTGCACACCCAGATAGTGGCGAAGTAAGCTGGGGGCAAGATCCAGATGGCTTGTAAGCGCGCCTGAAGATGCCAGTTCCTTGAGTAGCTCTGCGCCCGGGCCGACCACCGCCATTGGTACCTTGACCTGTGCCTGACTGAAGTTACTGCCGTGTCCCCAGTAATTCTGGCGGTTGTCGTTGAATTCCTCGCCATGATCCGAGGTGATGATCACCAGGGTATGTTCCAGTCTGCCGCTTTCTTGCAAAGCGGATAACACCGTTGCGGCCTGTTGGTCGATAAAATGCGCGGCAGTCAGGTAACGATTGTGCAAAGGTGCAGGATCATAATCCTGGTTCAGGGCCAGATGATTGACTGCATCCAGCATAGGTTCAAATCTGGGCGGATAGTCTGCTGGTACATCATAGCCATGCAACGCATCGAAGAATAACAAACTGAAGGCAGGCTGAGTGGCTGAACGCTGTGCCTGCCAGTCCAGCCATTCCCGGGTAATTTGCAGGTCTCTGGCCGCAGGCGATGGCCCTTCTGTGCTGTCTCGCAGGTTTGGGATGCCAGCAAATACCGTGCGGTGAAATTCCGGGCGGCGCAGGTGCGCCGAGGCAAAAATACCCATTTGGTAGTGCAAAGCCTGCAGGCGGTCTATCAGCAATGGCGTTTGCTGTGCTGCCAGAAAGGCTGACCAGTAGCTGCCTGGTAATCCATAAAACAAGCCAAACATTCCCATACGAGTCGCGTGGCCACTGGAATAATGGTTATTCAGTACCACGCCCTGTTGGGCAAAGTGCCACAGATTCGGGGTGGCTTGCGGGTTAAACGCATCATATCGCCAACTGTCCAGCATAATCACCAGAATGTCAGGCAACACAGCCGGTTTTTGCACGGCCAGCGGGGCGGCAGGGTAAGCCAACTGGTCATTGCTGGTGGATTTAAATCTGTGTGGTGAGGAAGCCTCATCAATAAGCTGCCAGCGCGCCAGCAAGCTGTTGGCGGTGGTGGGGAAAAACAGCGGTAATACATCGCCCTGACGCACGACGGGTTGATAATAAGTGGCGGCGGCAAATACATGACTGATGTGGGTCGTTAAAAGTGCCAGTAGGGCCAAACCGGTAATGCGTCTGCCCAGTGTTAAGTTCAGTAACCCCGGGCGCTGCGATAAATACCCGAGCAGATGCCATTGCAGGGTAAACAGGGTTAATACAACCAGTACTGAGATGCCGTAAGTTAAGTTGCTAAATTCCACCATGCCGCCGGACAGCAACATTGTCAGGATCATGGAGTTAAGGTGAAAGCGAAATTGCGCGTAGATTTGGGTATCGACTATCAGCAAGGCCAGGCTGAAGGTCGCCAGCAGTGCCAGTAATGCATGCCGCACAACCGGCTGACGGATAAGCAATGAGGGCAGTGCCAATGCACCACACAATGATACCAGCAGCGGCATTTGGCCCAGCACAGACAGCGCGGCGTAAACCACAGCTGGCCCCGGCCATTCCCAGTGTGTGTAGGCAAAGTAGCGGATGCTGATCACACAGGCCAGCCCAGCATTAATAAGCAAAAACCAGCCAAAAGCATGAAGTTGCCGGTGCATTGATCCCTCGTTGGTTCGGTTATATCCAGAAGAAGCGCACCGCCCGCATCAGAGGACCCATTGGCAACGTGAGCGGTGGCTTCGGGGGCAGTCTAGGCGGGGCGGATAATTCAATCTGTGCAGCCTTTGTAAAGCTTTGTGAGTTGTGGTTAGGGGGCGTCAGAATTCGTGAATATCTGTATGTCTTGCCAAGTCCCTGGGCCGGGCTGCTATGATGGGAACAGGTCCAACCAGAAAGAATGACAATGCAAAAGACTACCTTGCTGGACAGCCGCCAATTGGCGGATTACGTGGCCGGCGTATTTCGCGACCATATGCCGTTTAACCACTTGCTGGGGCTGCAAATCAGTCAGTTTGACGGTGAAGGTGTGGAAGTGCGTTTACCCTGGCACGACGGGCTGATGGGCAATCCGATCCAGAAAATTCTGCATGGTGGTGTCACGGCCGCGGTGCTGGATACCGTGGGTGGGTTAATGGCCATTTTGCATGTGGTGCGGGACATGGAAGATCTTACCCTGGAGCAATTTCAGCAGCGGCTGGCGCGGATTGGCACCATAGATATGCGGGTTGATTATTTGCGCCCCGGTAAGGGCGAAGAATTTATTGCCACCGCCAGTGTGATCCGTAAAGGCAGCAGGGTGGCGGTATGCAGAATGGAATTGCATAACGAGCACGGTGAGCATATTGCCTTTGGTACTGGTACCTATATGGTGGGTTAAGGGAGATATATTCAGGGTTCGCCCGGCGATAAATCACATGGCGGAAAATGCGGCAAACATAGCAGGGAAGTACCATCACCCGATGTTAATCGGGTGATGGTGTGACTTGCAGTTACTGGGGATTCAGACCCATGGCTTGCAGTACTTTAAAGAAATTGGCTTTTCTGTCAGCCAGACCGTCTACCGGTCCGCTGATGGGGCAGGTGCTGTCGGGACAGCCGCGGTTGACGATACCGGAAATATCATCAATAAAACCACTGCCCTGCAAACCGCCGGCCACATAAGCCTTCAGTTCCTGATAGTAGTTCCAGCCTTCATAGGGGCCACCGGTATTGTCATAGCCCTGTACTTCGTTCATCCAGTAGAACAGGCCGGCAATCCATTTGATTTCTTTGTGTTCCTCGGTGCTGCACACCAGTTCCGGGTTTTGGCACAGGTCCATATCGCCGTACAGCGGGTTGCTGGGGGCGGCGACCACCTGCATACCTTCAACCACCTGACCGACCAGGTCGGGATCCACATGGCTGCGACCCAGGAAGTGATTCAGCTTACCGAAATTGAAGCGGCCAGTGGTTTGAATCACACCACGACCCCACCAGCCACAGCCTTCCACTGACTTACCGGCGCTGCCGTCCCAGATAAATTTACCGGCTTTTTGCTCGTCGTACACTTTACACTCGTCACGTAGCCAGGCTTGTTTAGTCAGATCGGCGCTGCCGGTTTGGCCGCTGCAATCTGCAGAGTAGTTCCATTTACCTACATGGCCGTTTACCAGTAAGCCTTGTTCTTCCAGTACGCTATCCGGAGCCACAAACAACGGGGCTGGTGCACCATACCATTTGGCATGGGTTACCGCGGTCATCTCCATCTTCATATTGACCGGACAGGAATACGGGTAGTCATTGCCGGTGGCGGGATTGACGCCATAGTCCGAGTAGTCTTGCTGTAACTGGCCACAAGACGAAGACAACGGATAGTTAACCGGGTCGCCGGTGTTGATTGACCAGTTGTTCTCATCGCAGGCATTGTACTGAATGGTTTCCTTCATACTTTGTGCCAGGAAGGCCGCAATGGCGACTTTGGCATACAGAATGTTGGTGGCTTCATCGGCGTTTTCGTCAATCAGCCAGAACTTCACATCGCCCACACCCTGGTTATGCATGGCATTCAGCGCCGACAGGAAGTCGCCCCACTTGTACACCGTAGATGGGATCCACGAATTAGACGGGGTCTGATACAGGAACACCTCATTGTTCACCACAGATTCAATGCTTTCCAACTCGGTGTTCAGCGCGGGAATAGAGGTTAATGGGTTGGAACTGCTTGGCCCGGCGATATGGTACAGCGGCACGCCGCCGTTATCCTGGTAGGCCACAATTTTGTTTTTCAGCCAGCCATTGTCGTTATGACTACCCAGTGGCACCACGGTGGTACTGGTGGGGCTGCCCCACAAAATGGCGAACACGTTGGCAAAGGCGGCATGACGTAGGCGACTAACCCCCCAGTCATGGTTGCTTTCCTGTCCAAGCAAGGCCGCGACGCTGGTAGCGTTGTCATAGTTGTTGGCATCCAGGGCGATATTCAGCACCGCCGGGCGGATCGCCGACAGGTTAGTGCCAATGTTCTTGTCACCCATAAAGTAGCTGCCGGCACTGGCGGAATGATTTGCCAGATCATAACTACCGGTGGCTTCGCCATTGGTGGCCAGATGGCCGCCTGGCAGTTGCCACAGCATGGCGGGAACTTCGAAGTAGTCGCTGATTTGACGTACATAGTTCAGGTAATTTTCCCATTGACGGGGGCCAAAACCATGCAGCGCTTTGCCACTTGGCGAGAAACCATCGTCATTACCTTTGTCAAAGGCAAGGAAGTCCGGGCGCAAATCGACGTCATCAAACAGTCCCAGCTCGTGGATAAAGGCGGCCATAGGTTCAGAAGCGCCGTTCCACACAGCCTGCAGACCTGAATACTGTGCCTGTAATGTCGCGGTGTTGGCTGGTCCTTCCAGATTCACCACCCAGGCGAAGGGCACGTCTGGGCTGAAGCGCTTCAGAATAAAGTGTTGGGACTGGATCCAACCTTTAAGGTCGTCGCTGAGCAGGCCAGCGGCTTCGCTTTGCAAGTTGTTCAGATTGTATAAACTGCCCAGGCTTTGCGGATTGCCGCTGTTATCCAGCAATTGATAACCGCTGTCCAGGCTGATGGCTTCCTGCAGTGCCTGCACTACTTGTACCGGTGTCCAGTTACCCTGGCTGCCAAACAAGGTGGCAAAGTCGTTCTGTGCTCCAAACCATTGGCCCAGCAATTCGCCGTTCAGCAACAGGGTGGCCGGGTGTTGATGGTTGGCGTCTTTGGCCAATTGCATCTGTGCCGCCTGGCGAATCAGATTGCGGTAATGCACTACCAGATTTGCATAGGTGAGAATATCTTCAGAGCCCAGATCTGTGCCTGTGCTGGCATTGGCGGTGGTGGCTACCAAGACCGGTCGTACCTGACTGTCAATCTGTCTGGCCTGAGCAATAGTCTGGCGGGTGGCATCAGGCGTCAGCAACTGACCTCGCACACCATCACCGGCATATTGGTAAATAGCATTGACCTTAGAGGCAGCCAGCTCAGCGTTATCAGCCGGGTCATTGTCTACCAGGGTGCCCATGGCAAGCGTATTCGGCCAGCCCTTAACATACAGGTCGACCTGATCGGCACGATAGGGCAAACACAAACCGGCTGCGGTGCCGGGACCACAATTAACAATAGGTTCACCGCCCCCACCGGCTACGGTGACTGTGGCTGCATTGCTGTTGGTACAGGCTTCCTGATTGCCAGATACATTACACAGGGCAACCACAAAGCTATAGCTGCCGCCCTGGGTCAGGGTTACGGTATGTTGTCCTGATTGGGCACTGTTACCACTGGCGGTAAGTGGGGCGCTGTGTACCTGCGTACCGTTTTGCAGCAGTCGCCATTGATTGCCGTTTTTACCCCAGTACATATTCCAGCGCACCGTGATATCCACGCTGCCATTGGTCAGTTCAGCCTCTGTCGGCATCCAGGCAATGGCTGGTGTGGCCGGGGCTTCAGGGGCAGGACCCGTGGCAACAGTGACATTTAACTGGTCGCTGTCGCTAAACTCAGTGTCATTCACCGTGTAGGCCAGCACATAACTGCCGACCGCATCAAAGGTGGCCTGGGTATTACCGGCATTGGCATTGCTGAAACTCACATTACCGGGGCCGGATACCTTGCTCCAGGTTTCGGTAACCGGGCCGCTCTTACCGTCATCCTGATAACTGCCACTGAGTGCCAGCGCCACATTGGGGGATGCATTGGCGTCGGCGCCGGCATTGGCCACCGGTGGTTGATTGGCTGCCACATCGGCCACTGTCACCTGAACGTCATCAAAAGCGCTGAATTCGCCGTCGTTAGCCGTCAGCCTAAGCACATAAGTACCTGTTGCACTAAATGTTGCAGTAGTTGTAGGAGCGGTTGCGTCGGCAAAAGTCACAGTGCCTGGGCCGGATTGGCTGGCCCAACTGCTGGTCAAAGGCGATGACAGGCCATCGTCCTGCACGCTGCCATTGAGGCTGGCGGCATTGCCGATTTCAACAGATTGATCGCTACCGGCATTTACCACGGGGGGCTGATTAACCGCGCCGCCGGATACGCTGATGTTGGTGATATTGCTTTGACTGCAAGACTCCGGTGTGACCGAGGTATCACATAGTTTGACCTGGTAGGCGAAATTGCCGCCGCCGGTTTTACTTAGCTGCAACTGCCCGTTCTGGGCATTCTGGCCATTAGGGGTCAGACTGGCGGTATGGACGACGGCGCCATTTTCCAGTAAATGCCAGGTGTCGCCATTGTTGCCCCACCACATATTCCACTGCACTGTGTACTGTGCAGGGGCAGAGTAAGTAGTTTCCATCCAGGCAATGTTCGGCGTTCCCGGTGCCGCCAACAGGCTGTGGCTGACCAACAGTCCTGCACTGCTGAGCAGGGCGGTTGGTAATAATCCTCGTCTCATCGGTTGTTGTCCTATGTGTTGTGTTGTGGAAAACCGGCCCTCAGGGCTGGCAAAACACAACAAAACTAGGAGACGAGCAATATTTAGTCAACATAATGGACTAATTATTTTTACATTAAATTAACCTAGCAATGACTTATTAGGAATAAAAAAGCCCGGTCAAATTGACCGGGCAAAGGGCTTGGTTAGCACCTAACGACAGAAACGTTTTATCAGCTTGCTGCGACTATGGCCTTCATATCGGTCATATAGCCGCGCAGCTCTTCACCTACCAGTTCAACATGGTGGTCGCGAATGGCTTGGTTTACCGCTACCAGCGTTTTGTTGTCCACACTGTTCGACTTGCTGGCCAGACCCTTACCGAGTAACTCAGCACTCAGACCAGGCATCAGCTTCTCTGCCAACAGTGGTACGGCGGCATTGGCAAACAGGTAGTTACCGTATTCGGCAGTGTCAGAGATCACCACATTCATCTCGTACAAACGCTTACGGGCAATGGTGTTGGCGATCAGTGGTGTTTCGTGCAGAGACTCATAATAGGCTGACTCAGGCAACATGCCGGACTCCACCATCACGTCAAATGCCAACTCAACACCGGCTTTGATCATGGCGACCAGGAAAATGCCTTTATCGAAAAACTCCTGCTCGTCGATCTTGCCTTGGTAAACCGGCGCTTGCTCGAAGCCGCTACGACCTGTTTCTTCACGCCACTTAAGCAGGTTGGCATCACCGTTGGCCCAGTCCTGCATCATAGTGCGGGAGAATTCGCCACTGAGGATGTCGTCCTGATGTTTTTCAAACAGCGGGCGCAGCATGGTTTTCAGTTGCTCTGACAGCTCAAAGGCTTTGATCTTGGCCGGGTTGGACAATCTGTCCATCATATTGGTGACACCACCAATCTTCAGGGCTTCGGTAATGGCTTCCAGGCCATATTGCAGTAATGCAGCGGCGTACGCCGGATCTTCACCGTCGGCCACCATCTTCTCATAGCCCAGAATGGCGGCGGTTTGTTGCATACCACATAAAATGGTTTGTTCACCCATCAGGTCGGACTTAACCTCGGCCACAAAGGATGAGTGCAATACACCGGCGCGGTCACCACCTGTCGCCGATGCCAGCGCCTTGGCAATATCCAGGCCCTGACCATGCGGGTCGTTTTCCGGGTGCACGGCAATCAGGGTCGGCACACCGAAACCACGCTTATACTCTTCGCGAACCTCGGTACCCGGGCACTTAGGCGCGCACATCACTACGGTGATATCGCTGCGGATCTGCTGACCTTCTTCAACAATGTTGAAACCATGCGAATAGGACAGCGCGGCGCCTTGCTTCATCAGCGGCATCACCGCTTCGATCACGCTGGCGTGCTGCTTATCCGGAGTCAGGTTATAAACCAGATCGGCCTGAGGGATCAGTTGCTGATAAGTCCCTACCTCAAAACCATTGGAGGTGGCACGCTGATAAGAATCACGTTTTTCATCAATGGCAGACTGGCGCAGGGCGTAAGCCACATCCAGGCCGGAATCACGCATGTTCAGACCCTGGTTCAGGCCCTGGGCACCGCAACCGACGATGACAATCTTTTTGCCTTTAAGGAAATCACAGCCATTGGCGAATTCCTGGCGATCCATAAAACGACATTGACCCAGCTGATCTAACTGCTGTCTCAAATTCAGGGAGTTGAAATAATTTGCCATAACTTTCTCCGTGGTCACCCCGCGGGGCAACCGATAATCTTCTTCTTACAAGCCAGTGACGTACTTGTGTTGCAATCAGAATAGGTCATGGCGCTTGTTGAATAAAATGATATATTCGCAAGTATATGTTTCATAATTTGCAATACTTATGGATATTCGCAACCTGCAGTTGTTTCAACACCTGGCCACCAGTCTGCACTTTGGTAGAACCGCGGATGCACTGTTTGTCAGCCCGTCCACCTTAAGCCGCGCCATTCAGCGCCTAGAAGAGGAATGCGGGGCCGCGCTGTTTGTCAGGGACAATCGCAAGGTTAAGCTGACCGCGGCCGGTAGCCGTATGTTGCAGTTCAGCCAGCAAACCCTGACAGCCTGGCAGCAAGTCAAAAGTGAGATTCACCGCCATAGTCAGGAACTGGCTGGCGAGCTTAGTCTATTTTGCTCGGTGACGGCCAGTTACAGCCATTTACCAGCCCTGCTGGCACGTTTTCGTCATTTGTATCCACAAGTGGAGATTAAACTGACCACCGGCGACCCAGGGGTCTCCACCGACAAGGTACTGACAGGAAAGGCCGATATGGCCATTGCGGTAGATGCGCCGGACTTCCCGCCCGCGCTGGCTTTTCATCATTTGGATACCTTACCGCTGGTGATGATTTGCCCAGCGTCCATGCGCCTGACTCAGCTTGAGCAGGTAGACTGGCGCACCGTCTCCATGGTGTTGCCAGAAACCGGGCCGTCCAAACGCATAGTGCATCACTGGCTGACCGAGCACGGCATTCGCCCTAACGTGTATGCCTCTGTCACGGGGCACGAGGCTATTGTCAGCATGGTGGCGCTGGGCTGCGGTATTGGCATTGTGCCCAGGCCAGTGGTGGAGCAATCCATTCTGGCAGATAAGATCAGCATAATTGCCCTGGCCGATATTGAACCCTTTAAACTGGGCCTGTGTTGTCTTAAAGAACGTCTTTCTGAACCGCTGATCAGAGCCTTGCTGCAACAGATCTGACTTGTCAGCTCAGGCTGTTTAGCTGCTATTATCGGGCTCTTTTTAAGCATTGGAGTGCGTTGTGCTTTGGATCCCTTTTACCCTGATGGCCGCATTTATGCAGGCTTGGCGCAACGCTTTCCAGAAGCAGCTTAGCCAGGACGTAGCTGTTAGCGGGGTGACGTTGGCGCGGTTTATTTATGCCGGGCCGTTGGCGGCGTTGTATTTGTTTGTGCTCTATCAGTGGCAGCCCGTTGCTAAACCCCACTTCAGTGGCCTGTTCGGGCTCTACATTCTGGGCGCGGCGCTGATGCAGATTCTGGCCACTGCCTTGATGATTAAGCTGTTTCAACTGCGTAATTATGCCATTGGCGTTGGTCTGGCCAAAAGTGAAGCGATTCTGGCAGCTGTTTTAGGGGTGGCATTTTTTGCCGTGTCATTAGACTGGCTGGGTTGGCTAGGTGTGTTGCTGGGGGCGGTGGCGGTATTTTTGCTCAGCGGTATTCGCGCCGCACAGGGCTGGTCCTGGCAGACATTGTGCCTGGGACTTGGCAGTGGCCTGGCCTTTGCGTTGACATCACTGTGGGTCAGGGAAGCCAGTCTGGAACTCGGGTTACCTTTTCCGCATGGTGCGGCCTGGGTGCTGCTGTTGGTGATCTTATTGCAGTCACTGTTGCTGGTGGCCTGGCTGGTAATCCGTGATATGGCGACCTTAAAGGCATTGTGGCAAAGGCCGAAATTAACCCTGACAATCAGCTTTTGCAGCTGTGTTGGCTCCATTGGTTGGTTTACCGCTATGAGTTTGGAGTCGGTGGCGCTGGTGAAAACCCTGGGGCAGGTGGAAGTACTGTTCAGCCTGCTGATTTCCGCCTGGTGGTTTAAGGAAAAACTGGCCCGTGCTGATAAGCTGGGCTTGTTGCTGATAGTGATTGCAGCTATTTGCGTGGTCTGGACCTAGTCGATGAATGTTCCATACAACATCGACATACGACCACCAAGGACGGTGGAAGTGCAGAAAATGCAGGAGCAATTATTCTGCCCGTCCATCCCTGGACATCGTCGATGAGTGTTCCATACAACATCGACATACCGTCCATCCCTGGACATCGTCGATGAATGTTCCTTACAACATCGACATACCGTCCATCCCTGGACATAAAAAAACCGGCGAAGCCGGTTTTTTTATCAGTGTCTGGTTTAACGTTCCCGAACCACACGCATACCAATGTAATTAGCGCGGAAGGTGGGGTCCAGCTCCATACGGGTAGATACCCTGGCCAGACGGGGGGCAAAATTCCAGGCGCCGCCACGTACTACGGCACCATTGTTTGAGGCACTGGATACTGTCCATTCCCACACGTTGCCGACCGTGTCAAACAGGCCATAGCTGTTGCGGTCAAAGGAGGCCACGGGCGCTGCGCTGATATTTGACCACTGGCTACCACACCAACCACAGTTAGCATTACCAGTGCCTACGCTGTCACCCCACCAATAATCGCTTTCTTTACCGCCGCGGGCCGCGTATTCCCACTCGGTTTCGCTGGGCAGACGGTATTTGTTACCGCTGGCTTCTGACAACCAATTTACATAGGCAGTGGCATCGCGCTGGCTGATACAGACCACCGGATGGTTGTCGGTATTGGCATAACCTGGCGTGCGCCAGTTAAGCTGGTCCTGCCATACGGGTTCACCCTGCTCGTAGAAAGCGCAACCGCGCTCTTTCTCGGCATCGGTAACATAGCTGGTTTCTTCCACAAAGCGGCGGAAGTCGCCCACTGTCACCTCAAACTCACCAATACCAAAAGAGTTATTCAGGGTTTTGGTTTCTACCGGGCGCTCATTTTCCAGACCTGTACCATTGATATCGCCCATACGGAAGGAGCCAGCCGGTACCACTACCAGTTGTGGACCAGGGATATCACCATTCAGGATGTCCTGCACTTTTTCGCCCTTGTTAAAGGCAAACTGGGCGCGTTTCATTTCCACTTTAATGGTGGTGCTTTCTTTTAGCTGGATATTTTGGCGGAAGGTTTCATAGCCGCGTTTTACCACTTCCAGGTCGTGCGGACCGGCCGGCAGCATAATCTGCAGGCGGGTAGAACCGTAGCTGACGCCATCGATAAACACTTCGTCGTCGTAAACATTGGAGCGCACAGTCAGCTCATACATTACGGATTCGTCAACCGGCGCACTGCCGTCTGCTGCTTTCGGTACGGTCACCACTTTGGCCACTTCGGGTGGGGTGCGTTCAGCTACGCAGTAACGCTTATCCAGGCCAAGCAACTGACAGCCCTCGGTGCGCTTCAGGTTGCCCTTCAGCTCAACATTCATCTGTACTGAGTAATTACCGGCACCGCTGAAGCCGTCCTGAGTGACGTCGCTGCGCTGCAGCAGTACGTAGGCCTCTGAATAAGGACGATGCTGCTTGGCTGCTGCGGATTCGGTCAGGCCGTCATACAACTGATCCAGGAAACGTTTGGAGGCTTTTTGTTTGGCCAGGAACTTACCGCGCTCGGTACATTTACCTATGGTTTCGTCGCGATCACAGGTAATTTCATGATTGACCTGCACCTGATCCTGACGGTTAAACTCACGGAACAGCCTGTCGACCCTGGCGTTATTGAGTTTCTCTTTGAGGCTTTCAATTTTGTTCAGCAGGCTGTGTTTGGACAGGCGCAGTTTTTCCACGTCTAATAATTTGCTCTGCCATTGATTGTACTTGGCGGTGATCGCGTCCTTGTTCTCTTTATGCGCCCGTACTGCTGCCAGGTAGGCTTCTCTGGCTTGGTTGATATCGATACTGGGATCTTCAATGGTCCGCTCGTACTGAACGTTCATTTCGTTCAGCCTGACCTGGCGGGTATGCTCCAGCTCTTTGCCTTTAGTACGCATTGTGCCCAAATCTCTTTCCAGACTTGCGGCGTTGGCTATCTCACCTTCCAGCGTTCTGTGGTAGCTGTCGTATTCGCTTTGGTTGGCCTGAATTTGCTGTTGGATTTCCTCTACGGATGTGTTTTCCGCTGCGATCAGGCCTGCTGGACATACCAGAGCCATCGCCAGAGCAAGATGTGCTATTCGCTTCATTATTCCATTCCAAACGGGTCGCCAGCTGGCAAACTGCTGTTGTTTTTATGGTTCTCTAAACGGCGTTGTGCTTATCTATAGCGCTGCCTTACACGCATGCAAAAATGCCGCAACAAGGCCCTATGCTATTGACTTGTCAAGTAAAGCGCAAGTGTCAGTAACGGGAATTCTGTGGCTTGACTAACAGATATCAGAAATTATCCCTATTGAGCCAGCAATTGCGCCATTAATCGATCAAACGAGCGATATTGCAGGGCCTCCGCCAGATGCGCCCGCACAATGGCCGGTTCGTCCTGCAAATCCGCAATAGTTCGGGCCACCCGCAGCAGCCGATGGTAGCTGCGCACCGACAGACCCAAACGCTCGCAGGCATTTTCCAGAAACACCTGGTCCTGGCTATTCAACGGACAATCTGCGGCCATTTCTTTACTATTCAGCGTGACATTGGTTTTACCGCGACGGGCCAGTTGCCGCTGCCTGGCGGCTCTGACCCTGGCTCGGATACTGGCACTGCTGTCGCCTCTGTCCTGTAATTCATCACCCAGGCTGCCCTTAGGTAAACGCGGTACATCCACCTGCAAATCGATACGATCCAGAAAAGGCCCGGATAACTTACTCAGGTAGCGCAACACCTGCTGCGGGGAACTGCGTTTGTCATCGGCACTGCCGGTTGGACTGGGGTTCATGGCGGCAACCAACTGGAATCTGGCGGGGAATCTGGCTTGTTGAGCAGCCCGTGAAATACATACGTAACCAGATTCAAGGGGTTCACGCAGCACGTCCAGCACTTTACGGTCAAACTCCGGCAATTCATCCAGAAACAATACGCCATTATGGGCCAGTGAAATCTCCCCCGGACGCGGAATACTGCCACCACCGGCCAAGGCAATGGCTGATGCCGTATGATGGGGATGACGAAAAGGGCGTTGCCGCCAATGCTGCGGATCCACCGGTGTTCCTGTTACCGAATGAATGGTGGCGGTTTGCAGCGCTTCTTCATCGCTCATAGGGGGCAAAATATCCACCAACCTGTTGGCCAGCATGGTTTTACCCGTACCTGGTGGGCCGGTGAACAGCAGGTTATGACCTCCGGCTGCAGCAATTTCCAGGGCGCGTTTGGCCGCGGCCTGGCCGATAACATCGCGCATATCCTGCTGGGCCGTAGCGGCAGCGGGTAGAGTCTGGAGCTTATACAGCGGCAGAGGTTGCTGTCCGCAAAGATGATGATACACCTGCAGCAATGCCGGGGCAGGGAACAGTTGAATATCTTTGATAAGGCCGGCTTCCTCGGCATTGCTGGCGGGCAGTACCAGGGCTTTGCCTGATTGGCTGCAGGCATAGGCCAGCGGCAGGGCACCGCTGATGGGCGCCAGTTCGCCAGACAAGGCCAATTCGCCGGCCAGTTCGTGTTTTTCCAGTTGCTGGGCGGGTATTTGCCCACCCGCAGCAATAATGCCTACGGCGATAGGCAAATCAAAACGGCCACCTTCTTTGGGTAAGTCGGCCGGGGCCAGGTTGACGGTGATGCGCCGGGCCGGAAACTCAAACCCCGAATTGATCAGCGCGCTGCGCACTCTGTCTCTGGACTCCCGCACGGATGCTTCGGGTAAGCCGACAATATTAAAGGCTGGCAGACCATTGGCCAGATGCACTTCCACCCGGATTGGCGGGGCATCAATACCCACGCTGGCACGTGTATGAACGATGGCAAGTGACATATGGTCTTCCCTGGCGGCATTTTTCAAAGCCTAGTCCAGGTAGGTGGGAATGCCAACGACCAGCAAACAGCTAATGGCTGCCCTGAAAGACCGGCAATTGCCAGTGCCAGCGAATGGCGCCCAGACGCAGCAGCAAGGTAGCCAGCATCGCAGCAATCATGGCCGGCACATCCGGTATGCCCAGGGCCAGGCAGGCGACATACAGCATGCCGCCCACGATACAGGTGGTGGCATACAATTCACCCTTGAGAACCAATGGAATTTCCCGGCAGATCACATCGCGGATCAGGCCACCGAACACCCCGGTCATGGTACCCATTACAATGGCAATAAAGGGGCCGGTGCCCTGATCCAAGGCTTTTTGCAAACCCATGATATTAAAAAATGCGATACCCAGGGCATCGGCCACCAGTAAGGTTTGATAGGGAAACTTATGGGTAACCCGCAGCCACAATATGGTCACGATGGCAGCCACTAATATGGCGTATAAGAAGTCTGGCTGCTGCACCCAGAAGACCGGTAAGTCCAGAATCATATCGCGCAGCGTGCCGCCACCAATGGCGGTGACCGACGCCAGTACAATCACACCAAAGCCGTCCATATGTTTGCGGTAAGCCATCAGGGTGCCTGAAATGGCAAACACCGCCACGCCGAGTAAATCTATCCAATGCAACCAATGGCTCATGCCATTTTTCCTGTGTAATTTGGTACCTTTACTCTAATCCGCCAGCAGCGATTTAAACAAGCTTATGGAACAGCTGTTTTGCAAAATTGGAATTTAAGAAAAATTATTGCTTGATCTGGCTTAAAGCACCGTGCTATTTCTAATAGCAGTGACGTAACTTGATTATTTTTAGGGCAACAGCCTTTTTATGAACCTTTTCGCAAACCTTCTTCTTACTGTCGTCGTGGTCGTGGTGATTATTATCTCCGCGGGGGAAGCGTTTGGTCTGAAATAAGTCCAGTTACACGAAAACCCCCCGCGCGAAAGCCCGGGGGGTTTTTTGTTTTATGGGCGCTGAAAAAGAGTGAAGACAATGAAAAAAGGCGCACAAGCCATTTTGCATTTCCTGACAGAGCAAGGCATAGACCAGGTATTTGGCTATCCGGGCGGCGCGATCATGCCCTTGTATGACGCGTTACTGGATTCACCCATTCGTCATTACCTGTGTCGTCATGAGCAAGGTGCGGCTTTTGCGGCCATCGGCTATGCCCGGTCAACCAATCAGGTTGGTGTGTGTATTGCCACTTCTGGTCCTGGTGCCACCAATCTGCTGACCAGCCTGGCCGATGCCAAGCTCGACTCCGTACCTCTGGTGATGATTACCGGTCAGGTCGCGCGGTCAGCCATGGGGTCTGACGCTTTCCAGGAAGTCGACGTATTGGGCTTGTCGCTGAGTATCTGTAAGCACAGCATGCTGGTGTTAGAGCCGCAAGAATTACTGCCGACCCTGCAAAAAGCTTTTCAGATTGCCCGGGAAGGACGCCCTGGTCCGGTACTGGTGGATATACCCAAAGATATTCTTACCGGTTTGGTGCCCGAGTCAGATGAGCAGGCAGCGTCTGCGACGGCTATGCCCCTTGCCATACCAGCTCAGTTACAGACAGCCAACCAATTGCTGGCCGAATCCCAGCGCCCCATGTTGTATATCGGCGGCGGTGTGGGTATGGCCGATGCCGTAAATGAATTGCGGGATTTGATCGACCGCACTCAATTGCCTCAGGTCTGCACATTGAAAGGCCTGGGCAGTGCCAACACCGACCATCCTTTGTACTTAGGTATGCTGGGAATGCATGGTCTGGCAGCCGCCAATTTAAGCGTGCAACAATGTGACTTGCTGATTGCTATCGGTGCACGGCTGGATGACAGGGTTACCGGCAAACTGGATGAGTTTGCCCCTCATGCCAAGCTGCTGCACATTGATATCGACCCGGCCGAGATCCACAAACGTCGTCAGGCCGATGTCAGCTTGCTGGGCGATTTGAAAGTGATTCTGCCACAGTTGCACTGCGTTGGTGACAAGCAAGCCTGGCGCGAACATGTCAGTGAGCTGAAAGCCAGCAAAGCCTTTCCTTATGCCTTTGACCACAGCCCAGGGCAGATAGATGCGCCGCAACTGCTGCGGATGCTGAGCGATATGTCTGCCGCCAATGCCATTGTCAGTTGTGATGTTGGGCAGCACCAGATGTGGGTTGCGCAGCATATGCAGTTTTCTCACCCGACCTGCCATTTAAGCAGTGGTGGTCTCGGCACCATGGGGTTTGGCCTGCCTGCGGCGATTGGTGCTCAGGTAGCGAACCCCGACACCCAGGTGGTGGCGGTGTGCGGTGACGGTTCCTTTATGATGAATGTGCAGGAGCTGGGTACGCTGCGTCGTTACCGTATGCCGGTCAAGATTCTGATCCTGGATAACCAGCGTCTGGGCATGGTTAAACAGTGGCAGGAACTGTTTCACGATGAGCGTTACAGTGAAACGGATTTGTCGGACAACCCCGAATTCAGCCGTCTGGCTGCCGCCTTTGATATAGACAGCGATGTGATCTGCTGTCGCAGCCAGGTGCAAACGGCCCTGGAACGTATGCTGGCACATCAGGGACCCTACCTATTACATGTGCAGTTGGATCATAAAGACAATGTGTGGCCGATTGTGCCGCCCAATACCGCCAACCATCAAATGTGGGAGCAACCAAAATGAACTATCAACTGGAGATGTTGTTATCGGATCAGCCTGCGGTATTGGAAAGGGTACTGCAAACCACCCGCTACCGTGGCTTTCGTATCAATCAATTAAATATGCAACCGGCCCCGGAACAACTAGCCTCGAGAAAGCTAAAAGTATCGATGCAGGTGTCTGGCAAACAGCCCATTACTATACTTACCAGTCAACTGCATAAACTGTATGACCTGGCGTCCCTTGAGTGCAGGACAGCACTTAGTCCATCCATTGAGCGTCAGTCTACACTGACACAAGCACTGCCCAGAACGGCGTAAGCAGGAAATTATTATGGCTAAGAGACAAGCAGACTTTATCTGGTTTAACGGCGAGATTATGCCCTGGCAAGACGCCACTGTGCATGTTATGACCCATGCTATTCATTATGGGTCCTCGGTGTTTGAAGGGGTGCGTGCTTACCATACCCCCCACCAAGGTACCTGCGTGTTTCGCCTGGCAGAGCACACTCAACGTTTGTTTGACTCCGCCAAAATTTATCGTATGACCATTCCTTACACTCAGGAGCAAGTCAACCAGGCGACCAGGGATATTATTCGTACCAACAAGCTTAAATCTGCTTATATTCGTCCCATTGCCTTTTATGGTGATATTGGCATGGGCTTGCAGGTGCCATTCGGGCAGGAAACCGAACTGGTGATCGCGGCCTTTGAATGGGGCGCTTATCTGGGCGAGGAAGGACTGAAAAACGGGGTGGATGCCTGTGTTACGTCCTGGAACCGGCTGGCCGCCAATACTATGCCTACCGGGGCTAAGGCGGGTGGTAACTATCTGTCTTCACAGCTTATTTCCATGGAAGCCAGACGCCATGGCTATCAGGAAGGCATTGCCCTGGACATCAACGGCTACCTGAGTGAAGGGGCCGGTGAAAATCTGTTTATTATCCGCAATGGCGTGATCTCTACGCCGCCACGCACTGCGGCAATATTGCCCGGCATTACCCGTGATACGGTTATCACACTGTTGGCCGAGATGGGCTATCAGGTGCGTGAAGAAAATATTCCCCGCGAAGCGCTGTATCTGGCAGACGAGATTTTGATGTGTGGTACCGCGGCTGAAGTGACGCCGGTACGATCCGTCGACGGTATTAAGGTGGGTAATGGTGGTCGTGGACCCATCACCGAGAAAGTGCAAAACGCTTTCTTCGGCTTGTTTGATGGCACTACCGAAGACAAATGGGGCTGGTTGACGCCGGTCGAGTAAATTACAAATATCCTTATTTTTCGCCAAGAGCGCTGAGTATAAAGCGCGCGGACATAGATCTCCGCGCAACCTCAGCGTCTTAGCGAGACAAATTCAGAAATGAGTGGATTCATAAATTCACCTAAGCAAAAGAAGGTTTTACAGCATGCCAAAATTACGTTCAGCAACCACCACTCAGGGCCGCAATATGGCCGGTGCCCGCGCCTTGTGGCGTGCCACAGGTATGACAGAGGCGGATTTTGGCAAACCTATTATTGCGGTGGCAAACTCCTTTACCCAGTTTGTGCCTGGTCATGTGCACCTGAAAGATATGGGCCAGTTGGTGGCCCGCAGTATTGAAGAAGCCGGTGCGGTGGCTAAAGAATTTAATACCATCGCGGTGGATGACGGTATTGCCATGGGCCACGGCGGTATGCTGTACAGCCTGCCGTCCCGTGAGCTGATTGCCGATTCGGTGGAATATATGGTGAATGCCCATTGTGCCGATGCACTGGTATGTATTTCCAACTGCGACAAAATCACCCCAGGGATGTTGATGGCGGCGCTGCGCCTGAATATTCCGGTGGTATTTGTATCCGGTGGTCCGATGGAAGCCGGTAAGACCAAATTGTCGGACAAAATTATCCACCTGGATCTGGTGGATGCCATGGTGGCGGCGGCCAATCCTAATGTGTCAGATGCTGACAGCGAAGCCATTGAGCGTTCTGCATGCCCAACCTGTGGCTCCTGCTCGGGTATGTTTACCGCAAACTCCATGAACTGTCTGACCGAAGCCCTGGGGTTATCTTTGCCCGGCAATGGTTCGATGCTGGCGACTCATGCTGACCGTGAAGGCTTGTTTAAACAGGCCGGTAAGGTCGTGGTGGAACTGTGCAAACGCTATTACCAGGATAACGACAGCAATGCGCTGCCGCGCAATATTGCTGGTCGGGCAGCCTTTGAAAACGCCATGGCGCTGGATATCGCCATGGGCGGCTCGACTAATACTATTTTGCACTTGCTGGCGGCGGCCCAGGAAGCCGAGCTGGACTTCAGCATGGCCGATATTGACCGTCTGTCCCGTAAAGTACCGCACTTATGTAAGGTGGCTCCTGCCACTCAGCAATACCATATGGAAGATGTGCACCGCGCCGGTGGTGTGCTGGGCATTCTGGCAGAACTGAACAGGGGCGGGCTGCTCAACCCGGACAGCCCTCACGTACTTGGTGGCAGTATTGGTGAGGTGATTAGCCAATGGGATGTCACCCAGGGGCAGAATGAAGCGGCCCATACCTTCTTCCGCGCCGGGCCTGCCGGAATTCGTACCACTAAGGCTTTTAGTCAGGACTGTCGTTACCCCAGTCTGGATACCGACAGACAGCAAGGTTGTATTCGGGATATGCAGCATGCCTTTAGTCAGGAAGGTGGTCTGGCCGTGCTGTTCGGTAATCTGGCCGAGGATGGTTGTATTGTAAAAACCGCCGGAGTGGATGAAGACAATCTGCGCTTTACCGGACCAGCACGTATCTATGAAAGCCAGGATGATGCCGTTAATGGCATCTTACGGGATGAAGTGCAGGCCGGTGAGGTGGTGATCATTCGCTACGAAGGCCCTAAAGGTGGTCCGGGTATGCAGGAAATGCTTTACCCCACCTCTTATCTGAAGTCCAAAGGGCTGGGTAAGGCTTGTGCCCTGATTACCGATGGGCGTTTTTCCGGTGGTACTTCGGGATTGTCCATCGGCCATGTTTCCCCCGAAGCCGCGTCTGGCGGCGTGATTGCGCTGGTACAGCCGGGCGATATGATTGCCATTGATATTCCCAACCGCAGTATTCAATTACAGGTCAGCGATGAAGAGTTGGCAGAGCGCAGAGAACGCATGAATCAGGCCGACAAACCCTGGCAACCGCTTGATCGTCAGCGTGAAGTGTCTCTGGCCCTGAAAACCTACGCGATGCTGGCTACCAGCGCCGATAAAGGCGCGGTGCGTGACCGGGCCCTGCTGGAGGGCAAGGGATGACCGTATCGGAAGGTGACTATCTAAAGAAGATTCTGCTTTCGCCCGTTTATGATGTGGCGGTAAAAAGCGACCTGGTGCATCTGGACAAGCTGTCTGCTGCGCTTGGCAACGATATCTGGTTAAAGCGTGAAGACCAGCAGCCGGTAAAATCGTTTAAGCTGCGTGGTGCGTACAATCGTATCTGCCAGTTAAGCGAACAGCAAAAGCAGGCCGGTGTAATTGCCGCCTCGGCGGGCAACCATGCCCAGGGCGTGGCTTATTCGGCCCGTATTAAGCAGATTCGCGCCATTATTGTGATGCCGGAGACCACCCCGGATATCAAAGTCGAGGCGGTGCGCACCTTTGGCGGGGAATACGCCGAAGTGGTGCTGCATGGCACCAGTTTTGATGCGGCTAAAGCCGAAGCCAGCCGCCTGGCCGATCTGCATGGCTATACTTTTATTCCACCTTTTGATGACGCCGATGTGATTGCCGGGCAAGGCACTATAGGGCGAGAGTTGCTGGAGCAGAATCCGCATCTGGATACCTTGTTTATTGCGGTGGGCGGTGGTGGTTTGGCCGCCGGTATTGCGGTGTATCTAAAGCAACTGAAACCCGAGCTGAAAATCATCGCGGTGGAGTCAGAAGAATCCGCCTGTTTGCAGGCAGCATTGGCGGCAGGACAACCTACCGAACTTGCCAGTGTCGGCATTTTTGCTGATGGTGTGGCGGTGAAACTGATCGGCAGTGAAACCTTCCGGTTATGCCAGAAGTATGTGGATGAAGTGATTACCGTCAGCAGCGACGAAATTTGTGCGGCGATTAAGGACATCTTCGATGATACCCGGGTAATCGCCGAACCTGCTGGAGCCTTGTCCATTGCCGGTATTCGTAAATATGTGCAACAGCACGGTTTACAGGGGCGCAAGTTGGGCGGCATTTTATGTGGCGCCAATATCAACTTTCACACCTTGCGCTATGTGTCGGAGCGCTGTGAGCTGGGGGAGCAAAAAGAAGCGGTGTTTGCGGTCAAGATCCCGGAACGGGCTGGTGCCTTCAGGCATTTCTGCCGCTTGCTGGGTGGTCGGGCCATTACCGAGTTCAACTACCGCTTTGCCAGCGACAAGGAAGCACATATTTTTGTTGGCCTGAAACTGCGTGAAGGCCGTGCTGAATTTGCCCGTATCAGTGATTTGCTGCACAAGGAAGGTTATCAGCTGTTTGACCTGTCAGACAATGAACTGGCCAAACTGCATGTGCGTTATATGGTGGGGGGGCGCCCGCCCAGTTTACTCAATGAGCATGTGTTCTCTTTTGAGTTCCCCGAGCATCCCGGCGCGCTGATGAAGTTCCTCGATACCCTGGGTGAGCGCTGGAACATTACCTTGTTCCACTATCGTAATCATGGTGCGGCGGAAGGCTTGGTGTTGGTAGGGTTTGATATTCCCGACGATTCACGTGCTGAGTTTGACCAGCATGTGGCGCAACTGGGCTATAGCTTTGCTGAGCAAACCGATAACCCCGCCTATCGGTTCTTCTTGTCTGATCTGAATGGCGTATTTGCCTGATACCGACAGCGGGCTTATCATGATGGCTGGTTACCATCGACATCGACAAATAGCCGGCCTGGCCTGATGAAGGACATTGGCAACAGGTGATGCTTTATTCGACAATAGAGGCGCTGTTCATCAGCGCCGAATAACCTACTTTTTTTCATTCCTTGCTGCACGAAACAGGCATCTGCAGTCAGGGTATCTGTCGTTTTCGTTGAGCACGTTGTGCATTGGCACAATGCAGCCCAAGCCCATTCAATGGAATATGTATATGCATACTGTGGGGCCATCCCGTTTCGACTCTTATCAGAGGCGAGTATTGGGTGTTTTAATTTTGCTGCAATTTACCCTAGTGCTGGATTTTATGATTATTGCGCCCATCGGGGATGCACTGATGAAATCTCTGGATATCAATACCGCTCAGTTCGGTTTGGTGGTGTCATCTTATGCCTTCAGTGCGGCTATTTCCGGCATTCTGCTGGCAGGTTTTATTGACCGTTACGATCGAAAACAGTCATTAATACTCAGTTACTCAGGTTTTATATTGGGTACCTTACTTTGTGCGTTTGCCGACAGCTACATTAGTATTCTATTGGCGCGTATCGTGACCGGCATCTTTGCCGGAGTCAGTGGGGCTTTGGTCATGACCATTGTTTCGGATCTGTTCGCTGTCAACATGCGGGGAAGAGCTATCAGCGGAGTGCAGATGGGCTTTGCCATCAGTCAGATTTTAGGGGTGCCGCTGGGCATTTATATAGCCAATACCCTGGGGTGGCACAGTACCTTCGGGTTAATCGTCTTACTGGCATTGATTATTGTCCTGGCTGTGCTGCTGTGGTTTGCGCCCATTGATAAGCACCTGGGCAACGTCAGGGACAAAACCGCCTGGGTACATTTGTGGCATACCATCAGCAATTCACGTTACAGGAACGGCCTGGTTGCAGTAATGTTTCTTACGATTGGTGGTTTCATGCTGATGCCTTTTACGGCGGTATTTCTGGTCAACAATGTCAAAATATCCGCAGCTCAGTTGCCTATCGTGTTTTTCAGCACGGGAATGGCGTCGTTATTGCTGATGCCAGTGATTGGCAAGCTTTGTGATCGCTTCGATCGCTACAGGCTCTTTGTACTGGGTTCTCTGGCCGCGACGATAATGGTGGTTGTGTATACGCAGCTTTCTGTGACACCGCTTTGGACGGTTGTGGTTGTCAATATCTTGTTGTTTACCGGTATTTTGCTGCGTATGTCGCCCGCGATGGCCATCAATACAATGGTTCCAGAGCAGCAAGACAGAGGGGCCTATATGAGTTTGTCTTCTTCTTTGCAACAGACCGCTGGTGGGTTAGGAGCGATGTTGGCCGGTAGTATTGTCTATCAGGTATCAGACACTAGCCCGTTGCAACGCTTTGATATTCTGGGTTACGTGGCTGTGGTGATATTTCTGCTCTGTATGTTCCTGGTTGGACGGGTTAACCAGGACCTGAAACGCCGGGCAGATGAAACCCTGCCTCATTAAAAGCCGAAGCCAGATTACCGGCCAGCGATTCCTGACGGCCAGTACATACGCCCCAAAATTTGGGGCGTATGTACTGGCACCTAGTTATCCTCACTTTCCATCGCCAGAGCGGCCAGCAAGGCGGTCAGAATCAGTAGCATCGGTACGCAAATCAGGTGAATGGATAACGGCATGGATACCGTCCATTGCAGCCAAAGTACCAGCAGCCAGATACCAAGTAAGCTGGCCGTTACCATTGTCACTTTGAGTTTGTTCGCAGTCATATTGGGTCTCCATAAAGTAAAATAAACCGTTCAGCTGCCGTGCTGTACCAGCAGTAAAATTGCGCTACTAACCAGTATCAATTGCGTCAACACCGTACCCGTCACCCGAAATTTCAGTTGCTCCCGAATGGCGCTGATACCTAAGCCATGTACCAATCTGGCAATCAACAGGCCTGTACCCAGGCTGTGCAGCAACCACGAACTACTGCCTTGCTGCTCAAGTAGCAGCAGTAGAATCAACGCCAAAGGTACGTACTCAATAAAATTGCCATGTGCCCTAATCGCCTTGGTCAGTGCGATATTGGCACCGTCTCCCAACGACACTTTGTTGGTGGTACGCAGTGTGATCACGCGAATGCTCAGCGCGCTATACATCAGAGTCAGTAAGGCGGCGTAAATCGGCGTTACCATCTTTGTTTTCCATGTTGGCTAGATGAAACCAGTTTAGGGCTTGCTATGTCTGAAGGTTAGTGGCAATAATGATAAAAAAGGTGTCAATAGTGACATTGAGGTGGAAGATGAAAAATATTGCTGTGCTGGTAACCGACAATGCTGTGGGTTCACATCTGATGGGAGTCAGGGACTTTTTCGACTATGCCAATACTCTCTGGCGTTATCTGCATCCCAACGACGACAATGTGTTATTTGATACGCGTATTTATTCCGCTGACGGTTCTCAGATACAGTGCTCTAACGGCTTTCTTCTACCTGCCAGACCAATTCAGGAAATCGATAAGGCTGATGTTCTGTTAGCGGTGCCTGCATTCACTTATGACAAGGCCGGTCTGACAGACTATCTATATCAGGCCCAGCCTATGTTTGAGTTATTAGCTCAGGCTTCTGCCGAGGGCGCCTTGGTTGCCAGCCACTGCAGTGGCACTTTTGCAATGGCTGAGGCTGGTATTCTGAATGGTCGCCAGGCTACGACCTGCTGGTGGCTCAAAGAAGTCTTTGCCAGTCGTTACCCCCAAGTAGAATTACGTATGGATGAACTGGTGGTGAGTGACGAGCATTTGTTGACGGGCGGTGCCACTACATCGTTAACCAGTCTGTGTCTGGCAATATTGGAACGTTTATATGGGTATCAGCTCGCGACCAATCTGTCCAAGGTGTTGCTACTTGACAGGCACCGTCTTTCTCAACAGGCTTTTATTGACCCACATTTTGTCATAGGTCACAGGGACAGCCTGATCGAAAAAATCCAGCATTGGATGCAGCAGAACTATGCCCAAACCATTAGCCTGGATGATATTTGTGACCAGTTTGCTGTAACCAAACGTACATTGATCCGTCGCTTCAAGGCTGCCTGTGGCGAGACTCCCCTCGTCTATTTACAACAAATCCGGGTGGAAAAGGCTAAACAACTACTGGAGGGTACAGATATGCCAGTGGAGCGCATTGTTGAAATGGTAGGGTATGGCGATCCGGCTTCTTTCCGCAAATTATTCAGTACTCTGACGCAACTAACCCCAAAAGCCTACCGGCAACGCTTTAGTTACCGGCAGACTGCGTAGCACTGCAGGTAACGATGAACGCCATCTAAAAAGCAAGTGTATTATTTATTTGGATAGTTTAGAAACATTTATTCTTATTAATAAACTTTCGCTAATTCAGTGTGATATGCAAAGTCTTGATAGAGAACGAGATTGTGGGCGAATCATTCCTATATTTGGTAATAAACATTCTCAAAGGCGAATTACCCATTAAAGGGAGCGTAGAGAGCTAGCTTTGATGCGGCCAAACAAGCCACTTCAGCCAATGATATCCATACGATTCCAATATATGTGTATCGTTCACTGGTCGAGGTAGCAGTGTATGGTCTTTAGTGTTTTGCGCCTGTTAGATGCTTTGCCACGAAAGCATTAGGCCGATAACTTAGTCCTGCTCACGCAGTTGCTTTTCCAGCTCTGCCAAACGCTCTTCCATGGCGGTAAGCTTTTCTCGGGTACGTACCAGAACCTGAGTTTGTACGTCAAATTCCTCGCGGCTGACAAAGTCCAACTTACTCAATTGCGTCTGCAGCACTTGCTTTACCTTGGCTTCGGCCCCTTCGGCCATGGACTTCACGCCAGGGGGAATGGCGTCGGAAATATGCTTGGCAATCTCTTCAATTTTCTTCGGGTCTAACATGTTGGGGTCCTGACGGGATCAATTAGCGGAATTAGAACCCAGCCAGGGGCTGGGTTCAAGTCTGTTGAAGCTAAGTTTAGGCCAGCTCTTCGGCCATTTCCCAGGGGGCCAGTACCAGACCGTCTTCACCTGGTACCGGGAACGCGACTATTTGAATTTCATCGTCTTCCAATCCCGGCAGCCATTTATGTTGCCAGTCATGCAAAGATATTTTGTGGGGTTTGCAGTGGGACCAATCGCCGTTTATCCAGTCGCGGGCGAAATCTGCATCGGGCCAGACTGGTATGCAATCCTCCTCGTCTGTGGTGAGGATCATGGCGCCGTCGTTATCGACCAGCGTCCAGATCTCTTCGGTAATGACCATGCGCTTCAGCAGATAATCACTGCGTTGCTCTGGTGTTTTAGCCAGAATGTCATATTTGCTGTCCAGATTAGGTTGTGCCGACATGGGGTTACTCCTGTGCGGGTGAATTGGACAAGGCGGACGCCAGGATTTGCGCATGTTCGTGCAAATCATGGCCAAGATCGGTCAGGTAGCCGCCATCCACCTGATCGATAATTCCTTTGTCAAAAAGTCGTTTGGCGGCATCCACCACTGCCGGGTCGGCGTCATGGTGGATTTTCAGGCCTTGCCTGAGGCTACCAAGGGGAAATTTCAGAAGCAGATTGATTTCTTCTAGCATGGGGTGGGTAAAAGGCATGGCATTCTCCCATAGGGCCGGTGCGAAAATCGCGTCTTATTGTTGGTCTGGCTGCCGTTTCTGATAGTGGCCGTCGAACAGGCTTGACCAGGTTTTGCCTGCATCTTTGCTGACTTGCCAATGCTGCCTGACGCTGCCGTCCATATTGGGCGTCCAACTGATGCGGTGCAAGTGTTTTTCACCATTATTGGTCAGTGTATAACCGTCCAGTTGCATTTGCTGCCCATTCCAACGCCCATCCAGTTGCAGCAGCAATCCCTGATTGTCTACCCAGGTCTGATGCCAGCGTTGCTGGTTGGCATCGTAAATATTCAGACTGCGTCCCTCATAACCGGACGGCGTTTGATAATGTTCATGCAGCACACAATTATTCAGATCCTGTTTAATCTGATTGGTTCCGGCTATTTTGCCATTGGCTGTGACCTGCCATTGACCAAGCCAAAAATCAAACTGGTCAAACTCCGGGCTGTTGCAATTGGCGTACAGCATAGGGCTGACAAAGATAAGCAGGCTAAGCAGGATTCTCATGGGTATCTCAGGTATAATGGCTGGCAATTCAAATATAGTTCAAGCACATGAAATACAAAGACTTACGGGATTTTATTGAACAGCTTGAAAAAGCCGGTGAACTCAAGCGGGTACAGATGGAAATTGATCCCCGGCTTGAGATGACGGAAATAGCCGACCGCACCTTGCGTGCCGGTGGCCCGGCCATTCTGTTCGAAAACCCCAAGGGCTTCTCTATGCCGGTGCTGGCTAACCTGTTTGGCACCCCAAAGCGGGTTGCCATGGGGATGGGGCAGGATAAGGTCGAGAGTTTGCGCGAGGTGGGCAAATTGCTGGCTTACCTGAAAGAACCTGATCCACCCAAAGGCTTTAAGGAACTGTGGGACAAGTTGCCGGTGTTTAAGCAGGTACTGAATATGCCGGCTAAGGAGCTGAGCAAGGCACCTTGTCAGCAGGTGGTGTTAAGCGGTGAACAGGTGGATTTGCGCCAGATTCCCATTCAAACCTGCTGGCCGGAAGATGCAGCGCCGCTGATTACCTGGGGCTTGACGGTAACCCGAGGGCCACATAAAAAGCGCCAGAATCTGGGCATTTACCGCCAGCAACTGCTGGGTGCCAATAAACTGATTATGCGTTGGTTATCGCATCGCGGTGGCGCGCTGGATTTTCGGGAATGGTGTGAGCAGCATCCTGGGGAAAACTTCCCTGTGTCTGTTGCCTTGGGGGCCGATCCTGCCACCATTCTTGGGGCGGTAACTCCGGTACCTGATACGCTTTCAGAATATGCCTTTGCCGGTTTGCTGCGTGGCGATAAGACCGAAGTCGTCAAGTGCATCAGCAATGATTTACAAGTGCCTGCCAGTGCCGAGATTGTGTTGGAAGGTTATATTGCGCCCGGGGAAACTGCGCCGGAAGGGCCGTATGGCGACCACACCGGCTATTACAACGAAGTGGATGATTTCCCGGTCTTTACCGTGACCCATATCACCCATCGAAAAGATCCTATTTATCATTCCACTTATACCGGTAGACCGCCGGATGAACCGGCTATTCTTGGTGTGGCCCTGAATGAAGTGTTTGTGCCCATATTGCAAAAGCAGTTTCCGGAAATAGTGGATTTCTATCTGCCACCTGAGGGGTGCTCGTACCGTATGGCAGTAGTAACCATGAAGAAGCAGTACCCCGGCCATGCTAAGCGGGTTATGCTGGGGGTCTGGTCTTTCCTGCGCCAGTTTATGTACACAAAATTTGTGATTGTGTGTGACGATGACGTTAACGCCAGGGATTGGAATGATGTGATATGGGCCATTACCACCAGAATGGATCCTGCCCGTGACACCACCATGATTGAAAATACCCCTATCGACTACTTGGATTTTGCCTCGCCGGTTTCCGGTCTGGGCTCCAAGATGGGGCTGGATGCCACTAACAAATGGCCAGGTGAAACCGACCGTGAATGGGGGCGTCCTATTGTGATGGACCCAGCGGTTAAACAGAAAATAGACAGCATCTGGGAAGACCTGGGGCTTGTCGATTCAGCAAAAGATTAAGCAACGATGTCAGAATTTGAATGCAAAATTGCCCAGATGGAAGCTCTTACACCTTATGTGTGGCGGATTCTGCTGGAACCCCAGGTACCGGTGGCGTTTAAAGCCGGTCAGTATATTCGTGTGGTCATGGGTGAGACAGATAAACGCCCTTTCTCCATTGCCAATGGGGCACAGAACAATGGTCTGATTGAGCTGCATATAGGGGCCTCTGAGCATAATCCTTGGGCGATGCAAGTGATTGACAGACTTAAGCAGGGTGACAACATTTGTCTGGATGGGCCGCACGGCAAGGCTTTTTTGCGTAGCGAACAGCCCAAGCCAACCATTCTGATGGCTGGCGGCACCGGCTTTTCTTATACCTGGAGTATTCTGCAAACTCTGTTGACCAGTCCGTTAAAAGAACCGGTATTTTTATATTGGGGCACCAAAACCCGTGAAGACATGTATGCGCTGGAACAGTTGCAGGTACTGGCCACTCAACATGCCAAACTGAGCTTTATTCCGGTGCTGGAAATGCCTGATAAAGACTGGCCGGGCCGGTCAGGTTTGGTACATCAGGCAATATTGGATGACTTTATCAGCCTGGAGCCTTACCAGGTCTATGTAGCAGGACGTTTTGAAATGGCCGGTGTGGCCAGGGATGCTTTCCACCAACAAGGCTTGTTGCTGAGCAATTTGTTTGGTGATGCTTTTGAATTTATCTGACCGATGTCAGGGCTGAATACAAACAGCGTTGTTTTATCTGTTCTGCAGCCTCAAGGTTGAGTGCCGGCCATACCGGCACTCAGACTATTTAGCTTTTCTGCTTAGCCAGCCAAACCACTAACTCAATCACTTGATCTGGTGTCATATCGCGGGTGAACATGGCCCGGTACTTACCGTTAACAATAAAAGCCGGCACCCCTTTGTTTAAATGGCGGGCATTTTGTTCCAGGGTTTTGTTGTTTCTGGAAAACAGGCTGTTGACCGAAAAACTGCCAGCCAGCTCGTCAAAGCGCTCGGGGTCGACGCCCTGATCAACAAAAATAGCCTTCAGATCGTCCATGGACGTAATCGGCTGGCGTTTTTTATGGATATGGGCAAAGATCGCGCTGTTCAGTTTCTCTTCCTGTTTCAATGCCCGGCCAATCATCATGGCGCGTGTGGCTGCATCCTGGGTTTCCGGCTCGGCAAAGCGCATAAAATTGGCATGCACTTTTTCAAATTTGATCCCTTCGCTGGCAAGACGAGTTTTCATTTGCTGAACAATAGGTTCCACGGCATTACAGGCTGGACACCAAAACGAATAAAACTCCTGTACCAGCATCTTGCTGCTGGCCTTGTCGTCTATCACCTCATAATGCGTGCCTTCCTGCCAGTTAGCGGCCAGTAGCTGCATAGGTAGCAGCATAGCCAACACCGCAAGTAACTTTTTCATTGTTGATTCTCCATTTAAACCGGCTGTGAATTTACCACAGGGATTGGTGCTGGGAAGGGGCGGAGACGGTTGAATTGTAAATAAAATTAAAAAGGGACCTGCCGGTCCCTTACAATATTATTTCTGTTTACTTAGCCAGACAATCAGGTCAACCATATCGTCTGGGCCCATCTCGCGGGTAAATTTGGCCTTATATTTGCCATTGACGATAAAGGTGGGTACCCCGGTCAGGTGGCTGCGGTACTGTTCAATGGCCTTGTTGTTCTTCGATACCATGCTGTTGACACCAAAACTGGAGGCCAGCTTTTCAAATTCACCTGAATCAACACCATTGATAATAAAGATGTTTTCCAAATCTTTCAGAGAGGTCACGGGGGAGCGTTGCACATGAATATAGTTAAAGATGGCTTTATTCAGGGCGTCTTCGCGTTTTAATGCCCGGCCAACCATCATGGCTTTGGTGGCTTCATCCTGGGTTTCAGTTTTGGCGAAGTTCATAAAGTTAACGTGCACTTTTTCGAAACTAACGTCTTTATCCAACTTCTGTTTCATTTGCGCTACCAGCGGTTCAAACGCGTGGCAATGTGGACACCAGAAGGAGAAAAACTCCAGCACCTCAGCTTTATCGGTAGCTTTATCGTTGATAACTTCAAAATGCTCGCCTTCCTTGTACATTTCCTGAGCACAGGCTTGCAGGGGGAGCATAAGGACCAGTATCAGCAGGCTGAACAGCTTTTTCATCGGCACAATCTCTTAATTGGTAAAGAAAACGCACAAGAGGTTACCACAGCTTTTGGCAAATGCCGACTAGGTGCAGCCTTCTGCTGGTCGCCGGTCAGCTGTCGTTCATCTAACGGGTAAAGCTGCATTTCCCCGGTAAGGAACCAACAGCTTAGAACGCATTGAACTCCAGTTTATCTGACAGCGCTGCCAGGGCTTCTATGCCTGCAACAGAGTTACCTACGCTATCCAGCCCGGGTGACCATACGGCAACGGTAAAGCGCCCGGGAACAACGGCGATGATGGCACCAGATACACCAGATTTGCCCGGCATACCCACCCGATAGGCAAAATCTCCGGCTGCGTCATACAGACCGCTGGTAAACAGCAGCGAATTTAACTGCTTGGTCTGGCGCGGCGACAGAATCTGTCGCTGACAAAACTGGCAATGACCCTGGTTAGATAAATAGCTGTAAGCTTTGGCCAGTTCGATAATGTTTAGCTCAATGGCGCAATAACTAAAATAGGCTTTAAGCACATCGTCCACATTATTGTGGAAATTACCAAAGGACTTCATTAAGTGGGCCATGGCGGCGTTTCGGTGACGATGCTCATATTCCGAGGCTGCGACTTTGACATCTACACCAATTTTGGGGTTGCCGGCCTGAGCCCGAAAGGTTTCCAGCATACTATGCACTGGTGCGGATAACCTTGAATACAGGGCATCGCAGGTCACCAGCGCGCCTGCATTGATAAACGGATTGCGTGGAATACCTTGTTCAAATTCCAGCTGAGTCAGAGAGTTAAACGCGGTACCGGATGGCTCCTTACCCACTCGCTGCCATAAGGTTTCACCATACCGCTGCAGCGCCATCGTCAGGGTCATGGCTTTGGACACGGACTGGATAGTAAAACGGGCCTGCTCATCCCCGGTGCTGTAACATTGCCCGTCAGTGGTGACCAGGGCCATAGCAAATTGCCTGGCATCTACGTCGGCCAGAGCAGGAATATAGTCTGCCACCTTGCCCTGGCCGATATAGGGCTGCACACCTTGAGCTAACAGATCTATCAGTGATTGGTAATCAGGTTTATCCATCGTATTAACCATAGTTGTTATGACCGTGAAGTTAAATCAGAACAATCCGCATGCCACTTAAAAAAAAGCCGGTCATTAAAAGACCGGCATTGTAGAGTCGTTCTGCTTAGAACTGGTAGCCCGCACTTAAGTAAGCCGTGCGGCCCTGACGCTGATAGCCGACCACTTCTTCGTACTCATGGTCAAAAAGGTTCTCGGCACGCACAGCAAAGGTCCAGTGTTGATCCGGTCTGAAGGTCAGGGCTGCGTTGACTATGGTGGCTGCACTCAGCGCTACCCGGGTAGCTGGAAAGGTGGCAAAGAAATCATCCTGACGTGTACCCTGATAGTTAGCCTGTAAATAGATGTTGGCTTTGTTGTCGAAGAACGGATAATTCAGCACTAAATTGGCTGAGTGCCGGGCACGACGGACTTCTATCTTATTCGTCTGACCGTCTTCTTCCCTGGCATCAAGGTAGCTATAACTCAAATCTACTGACAGGTTTGCTAACTGACCGGAAAGCTGCCATTCCAAACCGTCACGCGCACTTTCACCGACAATATTCTTTGCTGTTGCGCCGCCAAGCTCAGTGTCAAACACATAACCATTTATTTCATTTTCAAGGTCTGTGTGATAGATACTGAGTTCTGTCTGCCAGCCTGCAGACAAATTGGCACGCAGGCCTACTTCTGAACTGCTGGACTCTTCCGGTTCAAGATGAGAGTTGCCAATAAAACTGGCCGGTGTGTAGCCAAAACGTTCGATAAAACTGGGATTTTTAACCGCCTTACCGTGGCTGACAAACAGGCTGTATTCGGCGGAGATATCAAAAGTGCCACCAATACGATAGGTAAGGGCATCATCGAATATCTGGTTGTTGTCGTGGCGCACACTTGCGGTTAAGGTCAGACTGTCATTGAGCTGATGAAGAATGTCGGCCGCAATGGAATTGGTGTGGTTATCCTGCTGTTGATTTGGATCGCCCCAGCTTTGTGCCTGGGCAATTTGCTCGAAATCTTCATTTACGTGCTCCAGCACCAGACTGGCTCTGTTAGCCTGGCCATAACTGAGGTTGTTTTGCCAGAACCAACGCTGCTTATTACTGTCTACTTCCGATTGCTGATACTGGGCATCACCACCAAAGGCAGGGCTATAGTTGATACTGTTATTGCGACTGTGCTGCACACCTAGTGTCTGACTCCAGGCGCTGTTAGCTGGTGCAAAATGCCATTCCAATTTGCCACTGGCGAAGCGGCCATGGGTAAAGTTGTCGGCATCGGTACTTAGACCCGTAGTATAGTCAGAACCATCGTACTCATTGAACGTGTCCAGGTTGCGATACTGAAGCAGCACTTTAGATGCGTCGGAAAGCAGCCAACCCAGTTTTGCTGACACTTCATTGTTGCGATAGCCATCGCGTTCCTCTCCGGTTCGGGCGATATTTTGTCCTTTGGTGGAAAAATGATTTGCCGCCAGTGCGTAGCTCAGACTTTCGCTCTGACCTTGCAGGCTACCAGCCAGTCTCTTACTGCTGTCCTGACCCACTTCAAGCTTGGAAGAACCTTGTAACTTACCTTGTGCTTCCCGGGTAGTGATACTGATGACACCACCTACTGCGGCACTGCCCCACAACGCACTTTGTGGGCCGCGCAGCAATTCAATACGTTGCACATTATCCAGATTGAGATGGGCAAAATTGACACCGCCATCGGCACCCAGGTCGTTTACTTCGACACCATCTACCAGCACCAGTACATGATTGGCTTCGCTGCCGCGTAAACGCACCTGAGTTTGAGAACCTTTAACGCCATCCTGGCTGATGCTGACACCGGGCAGACCGCGCAGTAGATCTGACAAACTGATAGCGCCTGAATTTTCAATTTCTGCACGATCAATAACGGACACCGATGCGCTTAAGCGGCTCAGCTCTATCGGCTGGCGCGCGCCAATCACGCTAATAGTTTCAATATCGTCCTGCGCAATAGCTGCAGAAGTGCCGAACAGGCTGGCGAACACCGCCAACCCTAAAGTTGTGTGTTTGAATTGCATAGTTTTGTGCCTAGGTTGGCGCTCCACCCGAGCGCTGGTTTCCTGTGGCGGCAATGGGATTGTCTGAGTATGGATCTATTTAAATCCAGCCCTTTGCGCCGTTGATTGGATTAAGGCCGGTCTCCGGGCTGGCAAGTGCCTGACTGGCTCAGGGATCGCCTTCCCATAGCGCTTGGCTACAGTGGCATAGTGATCCCGATTCTTGCGTACCGTTGCGGGGGCAGCGTCAAATGACTTCCCGTTTCACCTTCTTTTATTACAGAAGACACCTTAATCAGGGCGGATTATAAAGGATAGCTATAAAAAAACCAGTTGGATTCAACTGGTCTGACAGTCAGCCATCAGGGCATCAGCGACAATGGCGGTTCCTGCAAGGTGGCATATTGTTCCTTCAAAGCCAGGATCTGCTGTTCCCAATATTTGTCGGTGGCAAACCAGGGGAAAGCCTGAGGAAAGGCCGGGTCTTCCCAGCGTCTGCTCAGCCAGGCCATATAGTGCACCATGCGCATGGCGCGTAGTGGCTCTATCAAACTGAGTTCTTTGTGGTTGAAGTCAAAAAACTCTTCGTAGGCGTTGACCAGTGTGTCCAATTGCAATAACTGCTGCTGACGGTCACCAGACAACATCATCCATAAATCCTGTATCGCCGGACCCATACGACAATCATCCAGATCGACAAAAGTGGGCTCGTCACGCCACAGAATATTGCCTGGGTGGCAATCCCCATGCAGACGGATTTGCTTAGCCGGTTTGTATTGCTTGGCGGTCTTGTCGATCACCATGTCCATAATGGTAAACAGCGGATTCATCAGCGCAGTTGGTACCAATGTACTGTGTTCAAGTTCTTTCCTGGACTCAAATAAGAAGCTGTCCAGGTCAATCTGCGGTCTGTGCGTAAACGGGCGACTGGCCGCCACTGCATGCAGGCGGCCAATAAAGCGCCCCATCCATTCCAACTGATCCAGATTGTCTACTTCAAACTGACGGCCCCCCACCGAAGGGAACAGGGCAAAATAGTAGCCCTGATGAAGATGCAGGGTTTGCCCATTCAAGCGCATGGGGGCAGCGATGGGGATCTCCTGCGTAAGCAGCTCTTCGGCAAAATCGTGTTCTTCCTGAATTTGCTCTGAGCTCCAGCGATTGGGGCGGTAAAATTTAGCCACATAGCGACGCCGGTCTTCGTCGATAAACTGATAAACCCGATTTTCGTAGCTGTTTAAAGCCAGTAACCCGGAATCAACCCGAATGCCGGTACTTTCAACGGCATCCAGGATCAAATCCGGGGTCAGATTGTGGAAACTGAAATCGGACATTAGGTTCCTAGCGGTACAGGAATTTGGTCGGTGCGACCACATTCAGATCTTCATCGTCCAGGGATTGTACCTTAATGCGGATTTCCACGATGCTGCTTTCTAACTGGTAAGGGTCGATTGCCACGCTGATCGGTTCGACATATACCTCACCGCTATGTACGGTGAACTCCCGGTTGCCGGTCAGGCGGTGCCCGTCCAGGCCTTCGACCGTGATAAAATAACGGCCGTCCTGCTGCGACTTATTGAGAATTTTCAGGGTATAGACGTTTTCCACCAGGCCGTCATTGGTTTCACGGTATAGCTGGTTACGATCACGAATGATATCCACATCCAACGGGATACGGGTGAACAGGTCCAGCGCCAGAAAACCGACCATCACCAACAGAACCACGGCATAGCCCACCAGTTTGGGCCTGACAATATGGGTGTGCCCACCTTTTACTTTCGTTTCCGTGGTGTAGCTGATCAGGCCTTTGGGGTAACCCATTTTATCCATTACGCCATTACAGGCATCCACACAGGCCCCACAGTTTATGCACTCATACTGCAAGCCGTTGCGAATATCGATACCCGTTGGGCAAACCTGCACGCACAGGCTGCAATCAATACAGTCGCCGACACCGTCCGCAGCCAGTGCTTCCCGGCTGACTTTGCGGCCTCTTGGCCCACGCTTCTCACCTCGGTTGGTATCGTAAGTGACGGTGAAGGTATCCTTATCAAACATCACCGACTGGAAACGGGCATAAGGGCAAATATGGGTACACATGATTTCCCGCATCCAGCCAGCATTGCCATAGGTACAAACAGCGAAGAACCACACCCACAAGCTCACCCAAAAACCGGTTTGCAGGGTAAAGAATTCGACAAATAAAGTATCAACGGGGGTGAAGTAGCCGACAAAGGTCAGTGAGGTCAGTATTGCCACCAACCACCAGCACAAGTGTTTGAGGCTTTTGCGCCAGAATTTATCAAAGTCCATGGACCGTTCATCCAGCTTCATACGCTGATGCCGGCTACCTTCGATTTTTTCTTCAAACCAGACATACATATAGGTCCAGGTGGTTTGAGGACAAAGAAAACCGCACCATACGCGACCAGCAAAGGTGGTGACAAAGAACAGGGCAAATGCGCCGATAATGAAGATCCAGGCCAGAATGGTCAGGTCCTGAGGCCACAATGTCAGGCCGAATATATTGAAACGCTGTTCGCCAATGTCCAGCAAAATGGCTTGATGACCGTTATATCTGAGCCAGGGTAACAAGGCAAACAGGGCCAGAAAGAAAAAGCCGAAGTAGCGGCGGAAGGTTTCAAGCGGCCCTTTAACCGCACGCACATAAATATGGCTGCGGGGGGAATAATTATTGTCATGCTCCCGGCTATCCGGCTTATGAATTTGTACAGGCGAAACGTCTTTTACGGGGATTCTTTCACTCATGGTTCCTGGTCTCTGTCTCGCATTGGGAATCTTTTTTTGTTGTTCCCTTTCGATATGCAGTTGCAAAAGCCTGCTTGGCTACTACACAGAGTGTAATTCAAGTTGTGCTTGCTACACTCTTTCGTAATTTTTGAAGTTTCAAAAATTTCTGAAAATTATAAATTTTTATCGCCACGACGCAAGGACATCTACCGCAAGAATAAACCAGTTTTTGCTGATTTATTGTTAAAATGTTGTTAATTGTCAATGGGTTGTGCTATCCGGTAAAATCGCTGAATGACTATTCTGACTGTCTTGCAGTGTATCTCGATAGTTAGGCCTTAAGGGATAGTAATAAATACTCATGGCTAGTTATTCTGCCGCATAATCAAGCAATCTGTGCCTTTCTGTTGGTTTAAGGTATGATTTTTACCGTAGTGAGTTATTGATGCAGCACAATGAAACGCACCTTTATTGTTATTCTGGAAATTGCCCTGTTGGTGGTCATCCTGCGATCGTCATTTGTGCAGTATTGGCTGGGCGATATGCAGGACAGTTTGTCGGACTGGATGACAGAGATAGCCAGTATGGCCGAGCGACAGAAGCTGAATGAACTGCAGGAAAGGGTCAGGCCACATATTTCGGCCATGAACGATTATCAAAAAGACTATGTGATGGATATTCTGTCCAGCCGTACTAAGTTGGAACACTTTCAGCGCTACTACTGCATAGAGCAAGACAAAAATCCTTATGTCTATGGGGCGACCTTGTTGTATTTATGCTCCGAAATAAACAAGGTCAGTTTTGATTAGCCTTCTGGACTACACATCCTTGTTATTGCCAATGGCTGCAATAAAAAACCTGCAACTTTGCTCCAGTAGTTTTTCTGCTTCGGCTTTGTTCAGCAATGGCTTCCAGCAGATAGCCTGATCCCAGAAAGCCACTTCTTTGATGGCACCGTAGAAAAAGGCGGCTGCCATGCCTGGCTCAAAATTGCCCAGCGCCCCGGCCTCAGACGCCTGGATAAACCAGTTATGCATGTCTTTTTCACAATCCGCGAATTTGTCATTCAGACGGGTGGCTTCTTTTTCCGAGCGCATGGATTCGATTATCACTATTTTGGATAAACGCAAATAGTGCTCGTCACAAAGTAACTGCAGCACTTTCTGACTGAGCTCCTGTAGTTGCACCGCCAGGGAGCGGTTGGCATCAAAGGCCAGTTTTTGTAGTGGCTCAACCCGTTCCAGTAACAGGTCAACCACGGCGTCCAGCAAATCTTCCTTACACGGATAATGTTTGTACAGAGTTCTTTTGGAGACACTGGCGCGGCAGGCAATGGCTTCCATGGTCGTGGCCATCATGCCTTTTTCGCAAAACTCCCGGATCGCTGCACACAAAATATCATTGTGCTTCTCATCACTTCGACCCAAACTAAACTCCTCTGTAATGCGATCGGCAGGATGCCGATACATTTTGAAACGAATAAACGAATAGCTAAAGTATACGTGATCGTGTACTTTAATGCCGTTATTATATCTGTTGTTATTGTCTCATAACCTGAGCTTTTATAAGGTTATTCGGTCCAGCTTCTCTACTATCGGTGCTCCTATGGGTAAATACAAAAGGAATTTTTCGTTTTGCGTTAAGCTAACAGCGGTTTCCCTGGTTGGCTTTCTGACCGCTTGCGGTGAACAGTCGCCTGAGGGGGGCGGTATGGGTGGTATGCAACCCGCAGCGGTGGAAGTGCGCACCATGCAGTCGCAAACCGTACCTTTTGCCCTGGAGCTGCCGGCGACCTTGTCCGGCTCGAAAGAGGTGGAAATCCGTGCCCGGGTGGCTGGCATTATCGAATCGCGCAACTTCGAGGAGGGTGACAAGGTTGAACAGGGGCAGTCATTGTTTACCCTGGATCTTAAGCCTTTTGAGGTTGAAGTGGCCCGGACCCAGGCTGATTTGCTGGCGGCACAGGCCAGACTCGAAAGTGCCCGTCGTGATGTCAAGCGTCTGACCCCACTGCGTAAGCAGAACAGCGTCTCGCAGCAGGATCTGGATAACGCTATGTCGGCAGAAGAAATTGCCCAGGCTGATGTTAAATCGGCCGAGGCCAAGCTGCAGGATGCCCGGCTTAATCTGGAGTATGCACGGGTGGAATCACCGGTAAATGGAGTGGCCGGACGCGAACAGGTGTCTGAGGGTACTTATGTACCGGGACCGGATGTATTGCTGACCCAGGTTACCCAGCTTGATCCCATTCGTATTCGCTTTGGTTTGTCAGAGCGGGAGCAGTTAGCCATGCGTAAAGATGCAGAAAATGGCCTGCTGACCCTGCCCAAAGATGGCCATTGGAAAACCCGCATCAAACTGCAAGATGGTTCTTTCTATGAACATGTGGGTGAAGTGAATTTCCGTGACGTGCGTATCAATACCATGACCGGCACATCTGAATTGCAGGCCATTGTGCCTAATCCTGATTTTAAATTACGTCCAGGCCAGTTTGTACGCGTGGTGCTGGAAGGCGCCAGTCGCGAAAATACCTTTGTGGTGCCACAGCGTGCGGTGCTGGACAGCGGTACCGGCAAATATGTGTACCTGATGGCCAAAGGTGAGCAAGGCTCCATCGCCCAGCCTGCCCCGGTAGAAGTGGGGGAATGGGTGCGCCAGGAAACCGCCAATGGTATCGAGAATAGTTGGGTAATCCACAAAGGTCTGAAAACTGGCGATCAGGTCATTGTGGACGGTATGGCGCATATTTTCTTCCCAGGCATGCCGGTAGTACTGGCCGGACAGCAACCGGCCGCCGCTGGCGCCAAGTAACAGGGAGTTTGCATGTTTTCTCGTTATTTTATCGACAGGCCTATATTCGCCTTCGTTATCTCCATATTCGTGGTGTTGGCGGGGCTGGCGGCCATGCGCAGCCTGCCCATTGCCCAGTATCCTGAAATTTCGCCACCTGTGGTGCAGGTGATGGCGGTGTATCCCGGCGCTTCGGCCGAAGTTTTGGAGCAAACCGTCGCTACGCCAATTGAGAATGCCATTACCGGTGTGGAAGGCATGATGTATATGTCATCCACTTCAACCAGTTCAGGGGTGACCACTATTATGGTGACCTTTGAAATTGGTACAGACCCGGATCAGGCTGCGGTGAACGTGAATAACCGCATCAAACAGGTTGAAGCCCGGTTACCGGAAGAAACCCGCCGCCAGGGCGTGGTGGTGGAGAAGGGCTCGTCCAGCTTCTTGCAGGTGCATGCCTTTTATTCACCTGATGGCAGCCGCGAATCCTTATGGACGTCCAACTACGTTACCCTGAATATTCTTGACCAGATTAAACGTATTCCCGGCACCACCAATGTACAGATCTTCGGTGCCAAGGATTACGCCATGCGTATCTGGCTCAAGCCCGATCTGATGAGTCAGCTAGGGGTGACGGTGGAAGAAATTGCCGGTGCCATCAGGGAACAGAACTCCCAATATGCAGCGGGTAAGATTGGTTCGACACCAACATCCAGTAGTCCACAGGAGTTGGTGTACAGCGTGACCGCTCAAGGTCGTCTGACCTCCGCCGAAGAATTTGAACAGATCCTGATTCGTTCTAATCCAGATGGCAGTGCGTTGCGCCTCAAAGATGTGGCCAGAGTGGAGTTGGGCTCTAAAGACTACGACTTCGCCGGACGGATAAACGGCAAAGACGCCGTACTGGTGGGTATTTTCCTGCAGCCTGGCGCTAACGCCCTGGATGTGGCCAAGGAAGTCAATCAAACCGTTGCAGATTTGAAAACCCGTTTCCCGGCCGGCCTGGAACACTCGGTACCTTATGACACCACGCGTTTCGTAGAGGTGTCGATCCGTGAAGTACTGAAAACGCTGGTCGAAGCCATGGTGCTGGTATTCCTGGTGGTGTTCCTGTTCCTGCAGAACTGGCGCGCCACCCTGATCCCGACGCTGGCGGTGCCGGTGTCTTTACTGGGGACCTTTGCTGGTTTGTATATGCTGGGGTATTCCATTAACACCCTGACCTTGTTCGGCATGGTGTTGTCTATTGGTATCGTGGTGGATGACGCCATTGTGGTACTGGAGAACGTCGAACGTATTATGCACGAGGAACACCTGAACGCCCGTGATGCCGCCATTAAGGCGATGCATGAGGTGAGTGGGCCGGTGGTGGCCATCGTGCTGGTGCTTTGTAGTGTATTTGTCCCTATTGCTTTCTTAGGTGGATTGACTGGTGAGCTGTTCCGCCAGTTTGCTATTACCATCTCGATCGCGGTGTCTTTGTCAGGTATGGTGGCATTGACCATGACACCGGCTTTGTGCGTTATGATTCTGCGCGCAGAGCACAAGAAAACGTCCGGCTTTTTCCAGGGTTTCAACAATTGGTTTCACCGTGTCACCAACAGGTATGTAGGATCCGTCAGCTTCTTCCTGCGTCGCGGTTTACTGGGGCTGACACTGGTCACGGGGATGATTTTAATTACCGGATTTATGTGGAAAGCCACGCCGGGCTCTTTGGTGCCAGACGAAGATCAGGGTTTTTATATTTCTGCGATTTTCCTGCCAGACGGCGCATCTCTGGAGCGTACCGAGGAAGTTGTAGCTGAAGTCCTGGCGGCCATTCAGTCCAATCCGGCCAATGAAAACGTGGTGGCCTTTACCGGTTTTGATTTCATTGGGGGCGGCTATAAAAACAGTGCCGCGACGATTTTCGTCACACAAAAGCATTGGGATGAAAGAGATATCAGTACGCCAGAGCTGGTGGGGGAACTCTTTATGAAGACCGCCCATATTAAAGAAGCACTGGTGCTGGCCTTTAACCCACCGCCGATTTTTGGTTTGAGCAATACCGGCGGGTTTGAATTCTACCTGCAGAATCGCGGTGAAGGCGGCACTGAAAAGCTGGTGCAGGCCATGCAGACCATGCAAGGCGCTGCCCAGCAAAGCCCGATTCTGTCAGGGGTACAAACCCTGTGGCGGCCCAATACGCCACAGCTTAAAATCGATGTGGATCGCGAGCAGGCTCATGCCATGGGCGTGCCTATTGATGGTGCTTTTAACGCCTTGGCTGGTACTTTGGGTACTTACTACGTAAATGACTTTAATAAGTTCGGCCGGGCCTGGCAGGTGCTGATGTCAGCCGATGCTGACTATCGGATGTCGCCACAGGATATTGGCCGTATTTATGTGCGTAGCAAGACCGGTGAAATGGTGCCTATTTCTGCCTTTGCCAATATTGAGTACAGCACAGGGCCTGACAGCCTGGATCGCTACAATAACCTGCCAGCGGTCAAACTGATGGGGGAACCGGCACCAGGCTACAGCTCAGGTCAGGCAATTGCTGAGATTGAACGGATTGCCGCTCAGGTATTACCCCCGGATATCAGCTATGACTGGACAGGTTCGGCGTTCCAGGAAAAACGTAGTTCAGGCACGACCGGACTGGCACTGGGTATGGCCGCCATCATGGTGTTCCTGATTCTGGCCGCCTTGTATGAACGCTGGTCTCTGCCTTTGTCTGTAATGCTGGCCTTGCCCTTTGGTACTTTCGGTGCGCTGGTGGCGGTCTGGGTTGCTGGGCTGACCAACGACGTCTATTTCCAGATTGGTCTTGTGACGTTGTTGGGATTAGCCGGCAAGAACGCGATTTTGATTGTGGAATATGCGCTGATGAAGACGCAGCAGGGCTGGAGTACCAGTACCGCAGCACTGGAAGCGGCACGCCTGAGGTTCAGGCCTATTATTATGACCTCGCTGGCCTTTATTCTTGGGGTTGTGCCACTGGCCTTCAGTTCAGGTGCGGGGGCCGGGGCCAGACATAGTGTGGGTACCGGGGTAATGGGCGGCATGCTGGCTGCCACCTTCCTGGCGGTGTTCTTTCTGCCGTTGTTCTTCTTCTGGCTGACGGAGCGCAAGCTCACCGAAAAACGCAGTCGTCAGCAATTGTCTGACGAGATCGCCAAACACCACAAAGAAGAACATGTGGATACTGATGAGGGGCTGGCGTAAGCCGCCCTCTTTTTCTAAAGAGAAGGAGCCAGGATATGCCCTACATTAATGTGCAAATCACCAAAGGTGCCAGCCGTGAACAAAAGGCTGAGTTGGTGAAAGATTTTACCGAATCGCTACAGCGGGTATTAGGTAAGAATCCTGAACATACCCATATTGTGATCCAGGAAATTGAGGAAGCTGACTGGGGCTTTGCCGGCATGCTGACCGACGACTGGAAACAGCAGCAACAACGAAAATAACCTGGCTCTTTTCTGCCGGTTTGGCGACTGCCAAAATCGTCTGGGACTATGTTAATATCTTGTCTACAAAACAAGAAAAACATTGAGACCAGTCATATGGTAAGGCGCACTAAAGCCGATGCCGAAGCGACCCGCAGCACCATTTTGGACGCTGCAGAACAGCTTTTCTATGAACAGGGAGTGTCGCGCACTACCCTGGAAAAGATCGCCCGGGCTGCTGGTGTTACCCGCGGCGCAATTTATTGGCACTTTACCGACAAGGCCGACCTGTTCAACGCCATGCTGGAGCGTATCCGGCTGCCATTCAGACAAATGTTGTCTGAACTGGATGAGTCAACCGAAACCGATCCCTTCCTGCGCATTCGCGATGTGATGATCCGCTCACTGCAAATGGTGGGAAGCAGTGAGCAGCACCGCCGGGTACTGACCATTGTCTTTCACCGGTGTGAGTATATTGACGAGCTGAATCCCGCCGTGCGTCAGCAGGAACGTCTCAACAATGAAGTGCATGACACCATGCAGCGTGCTTTCGGCCGGGCAGCCAAGGTAGGGCTGCTTAATCCGGCCATAACACCAACCCTGGCCGCCAGTGCCCTAAATGCCTATCTTAGCGGCCTGATTGCTAAGTATTTATTGCATCCGGAACAATGTGACCTTGCCAATCATGCGGCTGATCTGATCGACGGCCTGCTGCAGGGATTAAAAAAGCCGGGCTAAGCCCGGCTGATGTTTTTATTGCTTCTGTGGTACAAAGAGCTTCTGCACGACCAGGTAGAATACCGGCACCAGGAAGATGGCCAGGAAAGTGGCTGATAACATACCACCTAGTACTCCAATACCAATGGCGTTGCGGCTGGCTGAACCGGCGCCGCTGCTGATTGCCAGAGGCAGAACCCCTAAAGAGAAGGCCAGTGAGGTCATAATAATAGGGCGTAAACGCAAGCGAATGGCTTCCAGTATCGCCGCTACCAATTCACGTCCCTGGGCTTGCAGTTCACGGGCAAACTCCACAATCAGAATGGCGTTTTTGGATGCCAGTCCCATGGTTGTCAGCAGGCCAACCTGAAAGTACACATCATTTCTCAGCCCCATTGTGTGTGCGGCAATCAATGCACCCACTATACCCAGTGGCACCACCAGAATAACCGAAAACGGAATGGCCCAGCTCTCATACAATGCCGCCAGACACAGAAACACCACTAATATGGAAAGTGCATAGAGTCCGGGAGCTTGTGAGCCCGACAGTTTCTCCTGATAGGACGTTGCGGTCCATTCGAAGTCAATGCCGATGGGCAGTTGCGCGATTAACTGCTCCATGCTGGCCATGGCGTCACCGGAGCTGGTGCCTGGTGCCGGTTCGCCCTGAATCTCCATGGCCGGTACGCCGTTGTAGCGTTCCAGACGCTGAGGACCGTAGGTCCAGTGGCTGCTGGCAAAGGAGCTAAAAGCAACCATCTCACCGGCATGATTGCGTACATACCAATGTTTCAGGTCTTGTGGGGTCATGCGGAAACCCGCTTCGGCCTGCACATAGACTTTTTTAACCCGGCCACGGTCGATAAAATCATTCACATAGGTCGAACCCCAGCCCACTGACAATGTCTGGTTGATTTCTGTCAGCGATACACCCAAAGCCTGCGCCTTTAGTTGATCCACGTCGATTTGTAACTGTGGCGCATCCTCCATGCCATTGGGGCGGACCGCCATCAGATTTGGCTGCTGTGCTGCCATGCCCAGCAATTGGTTGCGGGCTTGCAGCAGGGCTTCATGTCCTAATCCGCCGCGATCCTGCAGGTACAGATTGAATCCGGTGGCTCTGCCCAGTTCCATAATCGGTGGCAGATTGAAAGCAAAAATCTGTGCTTCTTTGACCGTGGAAAAATAGCCCATGGCGCGACCAATTACCGCTTGCACGCTTTGCGTGTCGTCACGTTCTGACCAGTCTTTCAGGCGCACAAACGCCAGACCCACATTCTGCCCGCGGCCAGCAAAGCTAAAGCCGGTAACGGTAAAGGCCGACTGTACTGCCTCTTCCTTGTCGTAATAAGCGGCGACTTTGCGCATCACCTCTTCGGTACGTTCCTGGCTGGCACCTGTGGGGAGCTGCACCATGGTCAGAAAAATACCCTGATCTTCTTCCGGCAGGAAGGATGAAGGCAGCCGCACAAACAGCAGAGCCATTACCCCAATAATGGCCGCATAAACCAACATGGAACGCACCGGGCGTTTCAGCATACCGCCAACCATACGCTGATAGCCCTGATTACTGTTGTCAAAACCGCGATTAAACGCGCCGAAGAAACCGCCTTTGTGATGGTGATCGCCCTTGATGGGTTTGAGCATGGTGGCGCACAGCGCCGGGGTAAAGACCAGCGCAACCAGCACAGACAGCGCCATGGCCGACACAATGGTGATAGAAAATTGTTTGTAAATTGAGCCGGTGGCGCCACCGAAAAACGCCATAGGTACAAATACCGCCGACAATACCAGGCCTATCCCCACCAGCGCGCCGGTAATCTGGCCCATGGATTTACGGGTGGCTTCTACGGCAGACAAACCTTCTTCCTGCATCACCCGTTCGACGTTTTCCACTACTACAATGGCATCGTCGACCAACAGACCGATGGCTAATACCATGCCGAACATGGTCAGGGTGTTAATGCTGAAACCAAAAGCGGTCATAATGGCAAAAGTACCGAGCAGCACAACAGGCACGGCCAGCGTCGGGATCAGGGTCGCGCGCAGGTTTTGCAGGAACAGATACATCACCACAAACACCAGTAAGATGGCTTCAAACAGGGTTTGCACCACGGAACTGATGGAAATTTCCACGAAGGGTGTGGTGTCATAGGGGATCTCGACCTTAAGACCTTGCGGGAAATAGGGCTCCAGGTCTGCCAGCGTGGCTCGTACTGCCTTTGCCGTGTCCAGAGCATTGGCACCTGTAGCCATTTCAATCGCAATACCCGACGCTTCCATGCCGTTAAACTTAGCGGATACCGAATAGTCTTCACCGCCAAGTTCAATGCGGGCCACGTCTTTGAGGCGGACCTGCGAACCGTCGGCATTAACCCGCAGCAGAATATTGCCAAATTCTTCAGGGCTGCTCAGTCGGCTTTGCGCCAGTATGGCGGCATTGAATTGCTGGCCGGGCAGCGCCGGGGCGCCGCCAAGTTGTCCGGCGGTTACCTGATTATTCTGCACTTTGATGGCGGCGGTCACATCGGCGGGTGTCAACTGATACTGATTGAGTCGGTTGGCATCCAGCCAGACCCGCATCGCATACTGACTGCCAAACACGCGGACATTGCCCACGCCGTTGGTGCGACTGATGGGATCTTTGATATTGGACACCACAAAATCGGCAATATCTGCCCGGCTCATATTGCCGTCTTCAGAAATAAAGCCCAGTACCATCAGGAAGCTACCATTGGATTTAGCCACAGACACACCCTGCTGTTGCACTTCCTGGGGCAGCAATGGAATGGCCCTTTGCAATTTGTTTTGTACCTGCACCTGGGCAATATCTGGATCGGTGCCGGTTTCAAAGGTCAGAGTTACCGTGACATTACCCACGGAATCACTTTGTGCAGACATATACATCAGGTTGTCCAATCCGTTCATGGATTGTTCTACCACCTGAGTGACCGCGTCTTCAGCCGTACGTGCCGATGCGCCTGGATAGCTGGCACTGATGGTGACGGCGGGGGGCGCAATACGCGGATATTGCTCAACGGGCAGTTGCTTTATCGACAACAGCCCCATCAGCATAATGACGATGGCAATCACCCAGGCGAAAATGGGCCTGTTAATAAAGAAGTTAGCCATGGCGTTATTCTCCTGCCGCTACTGTGGCAGAAGCGGGGGAAGTCGTATCGACAACCTTCACCGTTGCCCCAGGCCTGACTTTCTGTAAGCCAGCCACAATGACCCGCTCACCAGTCTGAATACCGCCTTGTGCCAGCCAGCTCTGCTGCACAGGCCTGCCAACCTGGACGATGCGGCTTTCCACCTGATTTTGCGCATTGACCAACATCACAGAGGCTTCGCCTTTGGGAGTGCGAATCAGGGCGCGCTGTGGAATTAACAAGCCCTGCGGCTCAACCCCCAGTTCAACTTTCGCTCTGACAAACATGCCTGGCAGCAATTCGCCGCTGTCGTTGGGGAAAACAGCCCGAATAGTGACCATGCCGGTGCCCGGGTCGACATTGACTTCGGAAAACTGCAGCTTGCCCGGGAAAGGGTAAGTGCTGCCATCATCCAGAATCAGACTGACTTGTGTGCCCTGACCTTTTTGCAGCTCACCATTTTGCACCTGGCGTTTCAGGGCCATGAGCTCCGTGCTGGACTGGGTCAGATCCACATAAATGGGGTCCAGTTGGCGGATGGTTGCTAGTCCCTGCGCCTGGTTTGCTGTCAGCAGTGCGCCTTCGGTAACCGCTGAGCGTCCAATCTGACCACTGATGGGGGCAACAATACGGGTGTAGTCAAGGTTGATCTGTGCACTTAGCAGGCTGGCCTTGGCGGCCGCTAATTCCGCTTTGGCTTGCAGCTCAGCAGCCTGGGCATCGTCATAATCCTGGGGGCTGACGGCGTTGGTACTTAGCAGATTGCTGATCCGTTTTGCCTTCAGACCCGCGTTGCGCAGCACGGCTTCGGCTTTAGCCAGATTGGCTTTGGCAGCACTTAAGGTTGCCTGGTAAGGCGCCGGATCGATCTGATACAGCACCTGGCCGGCCTCGACCATCTGACCTTCCTCAAACAGGCGCTTTTGCAGTATGCCACTGACCTGGGGGCGTATCTCTGCCTGGCGAAAGTCCACTGTGCGGCCAGGTAATTCTGTGGACAGGTTGACGGCCTGATGAGTCAGGGTCACAACTTCCACTTCAGGCACGCCCTGAGCCTGTGTCGGTGCTTGATTTTTTTCACACCCGGTCAGACTGATTGCCATCATGCCCGCCAGCACCCAACCTGAATTGCCCCACATATTTGCCACCTTAAGCATTTGAAAAACGTCCAGTCAGAAATCTAACTCAAGCATTATACATACAAGAATGTATGTATAAAGTGCGTTGACCTTGTTCCACCGGTCAGTGGTCGTGAATTGTACTGCTGAAATATGTACCTTGAGGTTCAGACTTGTATAACTAAAGAGCTGACTGTTGCTGCCGCCGGTTATCCGAATGTGCTGACTGTGCTTGCCTGAGTTGCTTATTACCGCTAGGCGGGGAGGGGTTGTAACGGGATTTCAACAAAATCCATACTCAAAAGGCAAACAGCCTCTAAACTTTGGGTTATCTGTAGGCTGCAAGTTATTGGCAATATGAAGAAAAGCTGGTGGGGTGCCTGTTGGTTAATACTGATGTTGTTTGCCCAATGCGGATGGTCTGCCACTCACAGTATGATGCCGCTACTCGCCGTTAGTCAGACCCCTTTGCAACAAAGTATTCAACGCTACGGCGCCGTATCGGCGATACGCCAGGATCCTCAGGGCCACTTCTGGATTGCCACCCGAAATGGCCTGCTCAAGTACAATGGCTATGAAATACGTCGCTTCGCCCATCAGTTTGGTACTCAGGGCGGAATGTCTGCCAATGCCGTCTACGATTTAGAAACCGGGGACCCCGATGCGCTCTGGTTTACTACCCTGGACAAAGGGCTGCACCGGCTGGACTATCGGACTGAGCAGATAGAACACATTGACCTTAGCCGGGCCTTTAGCGACGAAGAGTTTTCGGTTCTGAATATCAGCATGAGCGATAACAAAATCTGGTTGCTCGGCGAATCTAAGCTCAGGTATTTCTCAACCGAGGACAGATTATTACACCAGCTCAATCTGCCACTACCAGGTCGCATTACGCATACCGCCACTGTGGGTGAAACTTTGTATCTGGCATTAGACAATGGTGCGTTGTACCGCTATCAACAGCAACAATTGCAGTTGCTTTTCAACACTGGTGTCGCCAGTGCAATTGATGCTCTGTTTGTCGATGATCGGCATGTTTTTGCGGCGCAAAAAAATCGTCTGTGGACTTATGATCTCAAACAGTCGCATTTGCTACCTTGGCTGGACCTGCAAACCTTTGGCTCAGGTACTTCTGTACACACCATGCACTCTGCAGGGAAAAACGCACTGTGGCTGGCCGGTATAGGATTTGGCCTGGCCGAGTACCGAATCGACACTGGCACCCTGACGCTATATCGGCCCACCCCTGGTATGCCGGAGAGCTTACAGGACTTCCTCACTTCAGCATTGTATCTGGACAACCTGCAAAATCTTTGGGTCGGTAGTGTCTCTTTCGGTGTCTTTCGGGTGCCGCTAAGGCATCGGCAGGTTGAACAGTTTGTTTTTGCAGAAAATCATAGCCCTGCACCGCAACGCATACAATTATTGTCGGTCAGTGCACAAGGAGGCCTGCTGTTTAACGACAGCAAACAAAAACTGTGGCAATGGTCTGGCAATAGCAGTGAAAGCTTGCAGGATACCGGCATGCAGGATGTGCAGAAGATCCTGGCTTTAGCCAATGGGCAGTCTGTTGTGGTGCGCGGGGATAAGATTGGCGTGGCAGACAGCCAGTTTAACGTCAGTAAGTGGCATACATTGCAGGCCCTGCAGGGTAAGCGTTACAACAACATCACTGATGTACTGCAGGATAAAGATGGTTCGCGCGTCTGGTTGGCCAGTTATTACGGGCTGATTGAAGTGGCGTTAAGCACATGGCAGCAAAGGTTACATCCGCTTACGCCCATGCAGGGGCGTCTGAGCAGTGTCAGTCGTTTACAGCAGACCTCAGACGGGGCTATTTGGGTGGCCTTACAGAGCCAGGGGCTGCTTAGATTCGATGTTGGCGCTGGCCAATGGTCTTATTTTCGTGATGCTCCTTTGCCAGCCAATGGGCTGATGGATATGCAAATTGATGCGCAGGACCGTATTTGGCTGGCCACTAACAGCGGCTGTATGGGGTTTGTTTATCAACAGGCGGGGCTTTCACCGGTTTCACCCCTGCTTGGGGAGCATGCGCAAACCTCAGAAATTACCTCAGTGCTGGTTAATGGCCGCAGTGAACTTTGGCTCACCTCGGCACAAGGACTGTTTGTTTATGATATGCAGTCCTGGAATTACAGGCTATTCAGTGCTGCTTCCGGTGTGTCTGAAACAATCAGGCCTAAGCAGCTAATGGCGTCTGGCAACCTTGTCTATGCTGCAGGGTCACAGAGCATTAACCGCATCAATCTTAATGTGAGCATGGCATGGCGGCCGGCCGACTTCCAATTTTTTGTCGGGGAACTGCAAACTGTCTCAAACAAATTTAATTTGTTGAACCACAGCGACAGCTTGCCACCTATAAGCTATGACCAGCGACAGGTAAGGTTATCATTGGCCGCCAACTCCAGTGATGATCTGGCAAAGCTGTTTTTTCAATACAAGCTGGGTGACAGTGCCATTGCCTGGAGTCTGCCCACTGACAACAACCGACTGGATTTGCTGGGCCTGGGGCCGGGGCAGCATATATTAAGCATTCGTGCTTTTTCAGTGGACAATCCTGAAACCTATGCACAACACCAGCTTTCACTGCATATTCTGCCGCCATGGTGGAAGAGCACGCTGGCTTATTTATGCTACTGGGCGGTCGCAATATCTGTGGCTTCGCTGGCATTGTATCTTTGGTGGCAAAGGAAGCGCGCTCAGGATGCCTGGCTGGCCAGTTTGCAGGAAAAAGAGCAGCAACTCAGCCTGGCACTATGGGGTACCGGGGATGAACTATGGGACTGGCAACTGGACAAAGCCAGCCTGCAAAGACGTAATGCTCTGGCGGAGTTCCCCCATCTTTGCGGGGCAAATAGTATGGATGAGCGAAGCCAGCATATTCACCCCTCTGATCAGGCCCAAATGCAGGCAGCGCTGCAAAGTCATCTGCAGGGTAATTCTCAGTATTATCAGGCCTCGTACCGTTTGCGTACCCGAAGTGGAGAATGGCTGTGGGTGCTAGACAGAGGAAAAGTCACCGAACGAACTCCCGATGGCCAGGCCCTGCGTATGGTGGGCACGTTGCAGATTATTCATAAGCTGAAAACCGCTGAATTGTCATTAAAGCAGCTTAATGAAAATCTGGAACATCTGGTGCAGGAACGAACGGCCGAACTGGCCAGTGCCAATGGACTGCTGCAAACAACCATTGAGGAACTGAAACACACCCAGCGTGAATTGGTGGAAGTGGAGAAAATGGCTTCGCTTGGCTCTCTGGTGGCAGGTTTGGCTCATGAAATAAATACCCCGCTAGGCGTGGTGATCACCTCTATTTCCAGTGTTGAACATCTGGTCGTGACCTTGCAAGACATGCGCAAACAAAAAACCTTGTCAGCCGCTGAATTTGATCAGCGCAATAAGCAAATTTTGCAGGGGTGTCTGCTGGCCAGTGAAAATCTGCGCAGAATTAACCGACTGGTCGAGTCTTTCAAAAAGCTGGCGGTGAACTTTGCTGATAAGCGACTGCAACCTGTTCATTTGGCTTCTTTGTTTGGCACCATTAAAAGTGCGATTCAAGGTCAGTTGAACCAGGCCGGTTTCAAGCTGGACATCAAGGTGCCTGCCGATTTGACCATTCAAAGCTATCCGGCCGTTTTGCAGGATATTATGCTGGAGATGGTAAACAACAGTCTGAAACATGCAAAAACCAGCAGCGAAGGAACCATTCTGATCCAGGTGCAATATGCCAAGGGAGAGTGCCGATGGTGCTATGCCGATAATGGCCAGCCTATTACTCCGGAGTTGTCCAACAGTATGTTCGAACCTTTTGTGACCGGGGCCAGGCGGGAAGGCAATGCCGGGCTGGGACTGAACCTGGTATTCAATCTGGTTACCCAAACTCTGAAAGGCAAAATTCGCTATGAGGTCAGCGGCGATACCGGTCAGTTTGTGATGGTCTGGCCTTGTGATGCTGAAGCCGGAAAAAAGGAATGGGCAATTAACTCTTGACCTCAACTTAGCTTGAGGAATTAGCCTGCGCTAAATTTCAAACCAAAGGCGCAGTAATATGACTCCAATAGATTTGCAACAGTACTTACAACGTATTGCTTTCCAGCAATCATTAGCCCCCGACCTGGACACTTTGTCTGCACTGGTACAAAAGCACACCCAAGCTATTCCTTTTGAGAATCTGGATGCGTACCTGGGGCTGCCGGTAGAGCTGTCAACTGAGGTGATTCAGCACAAGTTAGTCGGACAAAGCCGGGGTGGTTATTGCTATGAGCAAAATGCGCTGTTTCGCGCTGTGCTGAATGCCATTGGCATGCAAGTAACCAGTCTGGCGGCCAGAGTCAGATGGGGTATACCGGAGGAAGTGGAAACCCCTGCATCACATATGTTGCTGCTGGTTAACCTGGCTGGGGTGGACTACCTGGTAGATGTAGGTTTTGGTGTGACAACGCCGACAGCGCCCTTACAACTGAACAAACGCGAGGTTCAGGTCACCCCGCATGGCAACTACAAAATAACGGAACAGGCCGGTAGTTATGAACTGGCCTTTCAGCAAGCCGATGGCTGGCTGACCTTGTATCGGTTTACCTTACAGCCACAACAAAACGCCGACTATAAGGTGTTTAACTGGTATGTTTCCACCCACCCTGACTCTGTGTTTGTGAAAAATCTGGTGGCGGCGAAAGTGACAGATGAGCGCCGTTATACCCTGCGAAACAACGAACTAAAATGTTATCGCCAGGGCCACCCGCCACAAGTGACGGTACTGGCTGGCGCCGAGCAGATCCAGACGTGTTTGCGTGACTATTTTAATATCACTCCGCCAGCCGGTCTGTATAACAAACTCGTTCAGTTGACGGAGGAGCAGGCGCTGCTGGCGGATGCCTGCTGACGCTGACCGATAGTACCAGGGTATGGCTTCTTAACATTAAGGAATAGGCGCTAAATACTGATTTTGGCTAAGGTGGCCATAGTTAAGACCAAGGCAACACCGCCCAAGAGAAAGCTCCGATGAAGTATGCGCTGATACTGCTGTTACTCAGTCAACTGGCCTTTGCCGAAACAGATTGCCGGTTTAACAAGCTGAGCATTGACAAGGCCTTTGCTATGGGACGTTTTAAACAATGTCAGCAGTTAGCGCCTAATCGCTATAAGCTCACCCTGGCACCGGAAAATCTGCCGATTAATCCCAGCCCCTGGTATGCCTTTCGACTGGACAGTGCCCAGTCACAGCGCATTGAACTGGAATTGCAGACTGAGCATGGCACCCCCAGGTATCTGCCTAAATTCAGTCTGGATAAACTGCACTGGCAACCGCTGGAATATCAATTGGAAGGTAACAGCATGCTGGTAAGCCTGACACTGGATAAGGGGCAGGTCTGGGTGGCCGGGCAGGAGATCCTTGACAATGCCTACTACCAGCACTGGTTGTCGGCGCCATCCTTTGCCGACCTGAGTGCATTTGAACTGGGTAGAACGGTAAATGGCCAGCCGCTACAGGGTTTGGTGCATCGGGGGCAAAGTAACGACTGGCTTATCTTGATTGGGCGTCAACATCCCCCGGAAATTACCGGTGCCATGGCCATGACAGCCTTTGTCGATGAGTTATTTACGGTTAATTCGCAAAGCGCTAAGTTTCTTCAACATTTTAACCTGCTGCTGGTGCCGAATATGAATCCCGATGGTGTGGCGGCCGGCAACTGGCGTCATAACGCCGGGGGCGTCGATTTGAACCGTGACTGGTTTAGTCGCGAGCAACCTGAAACGCAGGCTGTGCACCAATATTTGCAACAGATTCAGGCGCAGGGCGGCAAAATACGTTTTGCCGTGGATTTTCACTCTACCCATAAGGACGTTTTCTATACCATGCCAGGGGATTATGGGCTGGCATCTGCGGATCTGGCAGAACGGTGGCTGACCGGCCTGGCCGATAAGGTGAAACCTTTCCCTATCCGCATTCAGCCCGGTCATAACAAAAAACGCGGCGTTTTTAAGCAATATATCGCGGATACCTACGCCGTGCATGCGGTTACCTATGAGGTCGGTGACAACACTGACAGACAGGATATTCAGCTTGTGGCCCGGGTTGCGGCTCAGGAACTGATGCAACTGCTGCTTGCCAACTAACTGTATCGTCTCGCTTACACCTTGGAGGGAAAGCTGAGCTCTTACTAAGTTGCGCTGTGCTGTGGAGACTGATTCTCTGCAGGTTGTTAGCTTTCAACACGGGGTTGACATCTCTAAAATTAAAAAGTAACAAAATATTTACAATTTGACAGCGTTGTCATATAGATTTTTTGCTGTTTTATAAGCATCAATCGATCTAGCAGAATCTTTGCTTAATTTTTGACCATTATTTTTACTTATTGCGCCCATAGATTTTGGGTTAACGGCAGTAAAACAATAAATAATCAGAGGAATCAAAATGTTAAGTGAAAGGAAAAAAAGTCTGTTGGCAACATTAGTCACGCTTGCCTTCAGCCCACAACTGCTTGCCGATGCACAACTGCTCAGCACTCCCGCCGACACCACAGTAGCCAATCAATATATTGTGGTGTTAAAAGACAGCGCAGTGTCTCCCTTTGCATCCAGCGCTGATTTTGTCACGCAAAGTGCCAGAAGTGCCGCAGGTGTTACCGCTGGTCAGGTGACTGCGGAGTTTCATCACAGTGTCAAAGGCTATGCCATTACCACCGACGCACAGAGTATTCAGCAGTTGTTACAGCGAGATGAAGTGGATTACATCGAGCCGGTACAAATTTTTCGTACCACCGCGCAACAATCAAACCCACCCTGGGGGTTGGACAGGCTGGATCAACAGAATCTGCCTTTGAGTAATAGCTATCGTTATGACCTCAACGGCAGCGGCGTTAATGCTTATGTTATTGATACAGGCATTAATACCAGCCACACTCAGTTCAGTGGCCGCATTGGCAGCACTGTCACTACGGTGGGAAATAGTGCCGAAGACTGTAATGGCCATGGTACTCATGTGGCCGGTACTATTGGTGCGTCCACCTATGGGGTGGCTAAACAGGTACGCTTGAACTCCGTTAAGGTGTTTGGTTGCAGTGGCGAAACGACTTCAACCGCCATAGTGCAAGGCATTGATTGGGTGGTGGCCAATGCGCAGCGTCCGGCAGTGGCGAATATGAGCCTTGGTGGCGGTGCTTCCACTGTATTGGATCAGGCCACCAACCGCCTGATTCAGCAGGGCATCGTTACGGTAGTGGCGGCAGGCAACGACAATTCAGATGCCTGCTCTTTTTCGCCAGCCAGGGTGTCCGGTGCAATGACGGTAGGGTCGACCACCAGTAGCGACAGCCGTTCGTCTTTCTCCAACTGGGGAAGTTGCGTCAACATCTTTGCACCAGGTTCGAATATTCTGTCGACCTGGATTGGTGGTAGCAGTGCCACCAACAGTATTAGCGGTACCTCTATGGCCAGCCCGCATGTGGCCGGTGTAGCAGCCTTGTATCTGCAACAGAATCCACAGGCCGGTACTTCACAGGTTGCCCAGGCCATATACAGCAATGCAGCTAGTGGCAAAATTTCCGGTACCAATGGTACCGTCAACCGTCTGGCCAACACTGAATTCTTGTTCGGTGGAGTTGGCGACAATCAGCCACCGGTGGCTTCATTCAGTGTCAGTACCAATGGTCTGACCGTTAACCTGCAGGACAGCTCCACCGACGACGGTGGGGTTGTCAGTTGGAACTGGCAATTTGGCGATGGGCAAACATCGACGCAGCGAAATCCCAGCCATACTTACGCATCCTCTGGTAGCTATCAGATCAACCTGACCGTGGCTGATCAGCAAGGGTTGCAAAACAGTACCAGCCGTACCGTGAATGTCAGCGACGGCAATAACGGTGGTTGTAATGGCGTGCCAGCCTGGTCTGCGACGACTTCGTATCAGGCCGGCGATAAAGTGGTGTACAACGGCCGTACTTATGAAGCAACCTGGTGGTCGACCGGCGCCCGCCCTGATGTATTCAGCAATGTCTGGCGTGATCTCGGTGTATGCGATGGCAATGGTGGTGATCAACCACCGGTGGCTGATTTCAGCTATAGTGTTAGCGGCTTGACCGTGACCTTCAGCGATCAGAGTAGCGACGACCAGGGTATTGCATCCAGGGCCTGGAATTTTGGTGATGGGCAAAACTCGACTCAGCAGAATCCGGTGCATCAATACGCTCAGGCGGGTAACTACAGCGTTCAGCTCAGTGTCACTGATACCAATGGAGCCACACGCAGCACCACCAAACTGGTGAATGTCTCGACCGGCGGTGGAGACTGCCAGGGGCTGCCGGTATGGAGTGCTTCAACAGTGTATCTGGCTGGTGCCCAGGTGCAGCATAACAATCAGGGGTATCAGGCTAAGTGGTGGACACAAGGCGATGATCCGGCCAGTAACTCTGGCGCCTGGGATGTCTGGGAATCGCTGGGCAGTTGCCAGTAAGCGAATTTGAAGGGGGCATCGCCCCCTTTTTTCTGTCTACAGGTTAGCCTGGTGCTGCTCTGTCCAGTTCACAACAAAGTCAATCAAGGTACGCAATCGGGTAGAAATCAAGTCTCTGTCACGATACAGCAGGTATATGGGTCTGGTTTGTCCCTGCCAGTCGGGTAGGCAATTCAATAACTTTTCCTGCTCCGGTTGATGGTACTGATACCCGGGCAGCAGGCATATACCCTGATTCGCTGCCGTCAACTTCAGGGCCACCAGATTGTCGTCCACGCTGATATGGGGCTGTGGTCTGAAGGTGAAGTCTTCAGTGTTGTGTATGTGCCTGAAATGCCAGAGGTTGATGGGATCGGAGACGATCAGGCGGTGTTGTGCCAGTTGCCGTGGGTGGGTCAGCGAACCTGCCTGTTGCAGATAATCGCGGGTTGCCAGAAGATGCAGGCTGGTTTGCCAGACTTGTCTTGCTACCCAATCACTGTCGGCTGGCATACCGGCACGAAATGCCAAATCTACTCTGTCACTGACCAAATCCAGATTGTGGTTGGACAGCTTCAGTTGTAAGCGCAGATTGGGGTGTTGGTGTAAAAAGTCGCTCAGACACTGGCCCAGCCAGTTTTGCACCATGGTATTGGGAGCGGTCACGCATAGTCGGCCACACATACCGTGATGCTGAACATTCAGGCTGTCACCGGCACGGGTTAAATCGGCAACCAGCGGTCCGCATTGTTCAATATAGCTCTGGCCTGCCGCTGTGAGCCTGAACTGGTGAGCGTTACGCTCCAGCAAGCGACATCCTAGTTGTTGCTCCAGTCGTTTCAATCGTCGGCTTAGTGTGGCAATGGGGATATCCATGACCTGCGCCGCCTGTGTCAAACTGGGGTACTGGGCCGCCATCACAAACAGGTGCAAGTCATCCAATGAATAGTTAGTTTTCATTTTTGAGAATTCAACTTGAAAAATTGCTTATATCTTGATGAAAGCAAAATATATAAGCTGCCTTTCTGCTCATCAAGCGATTGAACTATTCATGCACATTCGTGAGTCCTGGCTGTGGTTAATGGCCATAACCTGTATTTTTTTCTGGGGGGGCAATTTTAATGCGGCCGAAGCCATAGCCGGGGATGTTCCCGCCCTGACGGCGGCGGCCGAACGTTTTGTGATTGCCGCAGCGATTTTGTTACTGCTCAGACTGATGCGCGGCCGAGGCGAATCCATATTAAGTGCCAATCAGCAGCTTTGGCTGATTGCCCTGGGGGGATTAGGTGTGTTTGGCTTTAATTATGCCTTTTTCCTTGGTTTGCAGCAGACATCCGCCCTAAACGGCGCATTGATAATGGCGGCCAGCCCGCTGGTGACGAATCTGTTGTCGGTGTGGATTTTGGGCACCCGCATGCGCTGGATAAGCGTGCTGGGCATACTGGTTGGCCTGGCGGGCGTCAGTCTGGTGATTACCGGTAATCAATGGCAGAGCATTCAGGTGGCCAAAGGGGACCTGTACATGCTGGTTGCCTGCTTATGCATGTGCAGTTTTACCGTGCTAAGCAAAAAACACGCTGCGGCTGTTCCACCCATGCAGTTAACTCGCTGGACCATCACGGTGGGCACCCTGATGCTTTGTGTTGCGGCGCTGCTGGTGGAACAACCCCTTAAACAGATACCTGCACTCAGTCTGCATACCCATTTGTTATTGGTGTATATGGGCGTGTTTGGTACGTTTGTGGCTTATGCATTCTGGTTACAGGCGTTGCAAGGCATAGGTCCGGACAGATTGTCACTATGTTTTAACCTGGTACCGGTATTTACCTTACTTATCAGCCTCGTGATGGGCCACTATCCCAATGCAGCCCAGATGGTGGGGATGATGCTGGTTATCACCGGTGTTATGCTTGGCAGCGGCTTGTTTCGCCGCCTGGTCACTCCGGGTTTGGGTTTTCAAAAAAGCAATTGAGTGCAGGAATGAAGAAAGGACATCTTAGGGTTGGCAGCAAAGGCTGGTGGGCATTAGCCGTATTGCTGGTGGGCGGATTTGTCACCATATTTGATGCCTTTGTGGTGAATGTGGCCATGCCCAGTATTCAGCAGGACTTACAGGCTGACTTTTCCGATCTGGCTATGGTGATCGCCGGTTATGAGCTGGCATTAGGCGCGTTGCTGATTGCAGGGGGCAGGTTGGGTGACCGCTTTGGACGCAAACGAGTATATGTGCTTGGCATGCTGGGGTTTGGGCTGGCATCCGGGCTTTGTGGTATTGCTGTCACGGCCTGGCACCTGATTGTAGCCAGGCTGATACAAGGTGCGGCGGCGGCCATGCTGTTGCCGCAGATCTATGCCCTGATACGGGTGAATTTTGACCAGCATGCCAGCGCTAAAGCATTTGGCCTGCTGGGTATGACGCTTGGACTGGCGGCCATTGCCGGACAAGTGCTGGGTGGCTGGATGGTGGAAGCCAATCTGCTGGGATGGGGCTGGCGCAGTGTGTTTCTGGTTAACCTGCCTATTGCACTGGCAGTGTCATTGGCCGGGGTGCTGATCGCAGAATCAAAAGGACCTCAGGGGATTGGACTGGACTGGCAGGGGATATTGATTGCGAGCACTGCTCTGCTGGCCTTGCTACTGCCGATGCTTAAAGGCCCGGCACTAAACTGGCCGGTTTGGACCTGGTGCTCGCTGGGATTGTCTTTGTTGCTGCTTTACTGGTTTGTCAGACATCAGGCCAGGTTAAGGGCGCGGGGACAATGGGCGGTAATGGATTTGTCATTGCTCAGGCAACCCGACCTGGCGATGGGCACCTGTCTGGTGTTGTTGATTTATTCTGCTGCGGCCTCGTTGTTTCTTTGTATCGCACTGCTGCTGCAACAAGTGATGGGCTTAACCCCTTCTGCCGCCGGTTATGCATTCGCGCCAGCCAGTCTGGCCTTTCTGCTGGCCTCCTGGGTGTCACCAAAGCTGGTCAGACGAATCGGCATTTATGCCATGGCCATTGGTGCCGGTATGTATGCGCTGGGAATCGGCCTGGTGATCTGGCAGGTGAACACTGCTGAGTTGGCTGCGTTGTCGCTGCTGCCCGCCTTTATTCTGATTGGTGCCGGGCAGGGGCTGTGTATGACGCCATTACTGAATTTGCTGCTGGGCAGGTTGCCAACGGAACTGGCTGGTATGGCGTCAGGCTGGATATCGACCATGCAACAAGTGGGTGGTGCTATCGGTGTGGCCCTGGTGGGCATCTTGTATGCTGATGCGTTGGCCCAGTGGAATGGCAATCAGGGCCAGGCGTTTGCCCAGGCTATGCTGTTTAATCTTTGCGCCACCTCGCTGGCGTCTATTATGTTTCTCCGCATGGCCTGGCAAAGTCGTCAGCAGCGATTAGCCTCTGCTGTGCAGGATGCCGGATAGTGTCAGGCGTGTCGCAGGTAAATATCAAAGCGATTGGCTTTACCTTGCATTTCCAACTGCGGTTTGTGGTTGTTTAGATAAGGGGCACCAGACGGGCGTTTAACCACCACGCGTTTTTGTGCTAACTGCAGTGCAGGCATCAGCAACGTATCTGCGTCAAGGTCCGGCCCAAGCAGTAATTGAAACAGGCGCATTTCTTTTTTAACCAGCGCCGATTTTTTGCGATGTGGAAACATCGGATCCAGATACACCACATCGGGTTGCTCGCCTTCCCAGCTATGCAGCTTGTCCAGGGCAGACGCAGGCAACAGCCTAAGTCTGCCGGGCAGCCACTGCCCCAGCTCCGGGTCCTGAGTCGCGCGCCGCAGACCGTCATCCAGCAAGGCCGCGACGGCATTGACCCGCTCCAGCATAGTAACCTGACAACCCAGGCTGGCCAGAATAAAGGCGTCACGACCAAGGCCCGCAGTGGCGTCCAGTACTTGTGGACGATAGCCTGGCTTAATGCCTACCGCCTTGGCCACGGCTTCGTTTTTGCCGCCGCCATGCTGGCGCCGCCAGGCCATGGCATCACTGGCAAAATCCACTTGTACTGTGCCCATTTTGGCATCATCCAGGGTTTTCAGATGCAGGCCCTGGTCGTCCAGCCACAATACCAGACCCGTTACTGCATCAGGATTGATTGGCAACTGCCAGCGCTCTGCCAGGCTTGTTGCCTGAGCAGACAAACTGGGATCGGCGGGTAACAGTGGAATATGACTCATCAGGCGTGTCCGTAGTCTTCGCGGTGGGCCAGCCAGCGGTTAATCACCGCCTGAGCCTGGGCCGGATAATGCTGCCACAGTTGATTGGCCATCTGCTGCACCTGCGGAATAAGATGAGCATCTCGCACCAAATCGGCAATTTTCAAGTCCGCCAGGCCGGTTTGTTTGGTTCCCAGCAGCTCGCCGGGGCCGCGGATCTCCAGATCGCGCTGGGCGATAAGAAAGCCGTCATTACTTTCGCGCAAGACCGCCAGGCGTTTACTCGCGGTTTTAGATAAGGGCGACTGGTACATCAGCACGCAATGACTTTCCACCGAACCGCGTCCTACCCGACCGCGCAATTGGTGAAGCTGTGCCAAACCCAAACGCTCGGGATTTTCAATGATCATCAGGCTGGCGTTAGGCACATCTACCCCCACCTCAATGACCGTGGTGGCTACCAGTAAATCCAGTTCGCCGTCTTTGAAAGCTTGCATAACCTGCTGTTTTTCTTTGGCTTTCAGGCGACCGTGGACCAGGCCGACTTTCAGTTCAGGTAGTGCCATGGCGAGCGCCTGGGCGGTATCTTCGGCGGCCTGGCATTGCAGCACTTCGGATTCTTCAATCAGGGTGCACACCCAGTACACCTGGCGGCCTTCGCTCTGGCAAGCTTCCCGAACCCGGTAGACCACCTCGTCGCGGCGACTGTCAGGAATCACTACTGTTTTCACTGGTGTCCGTCCTGGCGGCAGCTCGTCAATCACTGAGGTATCTAAATCTGCATAGGCCGTCATGGCCAGTGTGCGGGGAATCGGCGTAGCCGTCATAATCAACTGATGCGGTGCCATGCCCTGTTGCTGACCTTTCTCGCGCAGCGCCAGGCGCTGATGCACACCAAATCTGTGTTGCTCGTCGATGATCACCAGCGCCAGATGGTGGAAGGTCACGGTTTGCTGGAAAATGGCATGGGTGCCCACCAACATTTTAATGTCCCCGCCCTGCAACTGGGTAAGCAGGGCTTCACGGGCCTTGCCTTTCAGCTTGCCTGCCAGCCAACCCACCTCAATGCCCAGTGGTGCAAGCCAGTGACGGAAGTTATTGGCATGCTGTTCGGCCAGCAGTTCGGTGGGTGCCATCATCGCCACCTGATAGCCGCTGCCAATGGCTGTCAGGGCGGCAAGCGCTGCCACCAGGGTTTTCCCCGAGCCCACATCGCCTTGCACCAGTCGCATCATCGGCCGGGGCTTTAGCATGTCCTGTTGAATCTCTTCCACCACTCTGCGCTGTGCGCCGGTGGGGGAAAATGGCAGCGAGCCGAGAAAACGTTGCAACATGGCAAAGTCGGGTTGCAGCGCCAGCGCAGGCTGTAAATCGCTGTTTTGCCGCACTTTTAATACGCTCAAATGATGAGCCAGCAGCTCTTCCAGGATCAGACGTTGCTGGGCCGGATGTTCACCGTTTTCCAGCAAGGCCAGACTGACCTCAGGACCTGGCCTGTGCACCAGTTGCAGGGCCTGTTCCAGGCTAATCTGGTTTTGGTACATACCATCGGGCAGTAATTCTGCCAGGCCACCTTTGTGCAGCAGAGCCAGGGCCTGTTCTGTGAGGTTACGCAGACTTAACTGCTTCAACCCTTCAGTGGTGGGGTAAATAGGTGTATAGGCTTCTTCCACAGCCTGCTCTGGGCTGTCTTGTTTGTGTATCCTGTACTCTGGGTGCATCATTTCCAGGCCGTATTTGCCACGGCGAATCTCACCAAAACAACGAATACTCAGGCCTGGCTTTAGTGACTCGCGCTGGGCGGCATTGAAATGAAAAAATCTCAGGGTCAGGCTGCCGGTGGCATCCTTAACCCTGACGGTGAGCATTCGTTTTTTACCAAACTGAATGTCACTGGAGATTATTTCAGCCTCGATGCTGGCATGGATCAGTGGCATCAAGTCCGCTATCGGGTATATACGGGTACGGTCCTCGTAGCGCAGCGGCAGATGAAACAGCAGGTCCTGTACTGTGACCAGACCAAGCTTCTGCAACTTTTCCGCAACCTTGCTTCCTACCCCTTTAAGCTCGGTAACTTTCCGATATGCCAGTGACTGCATCCATTATTTTTTTATCGCCTGTTTGGCGGCATGATACATCAACTGTGGGTCGACTCGTACCTTGTAGTTGGGATTCACATACTGGAACTGAATAATACCCTGCTGATCCAGCACATAAGCGGCAGGCACCGGCAGTACAATGCGGTTATCGCCGGGCAGGGTTGGGAAGATATTGCCTTTCCAGTCCCGGTATTTGGCGGTGACATCATCGGGCAGATAATACGCCAGGCCGAAGGCTCTGACCGCGTCCAGCCCCGGATCCGCCAGCAGTTTCACCTGGTAGTCGGTGTCAAACTTCTGTTCATTTAAGCGCTCAGGTGAGTCAGGTGATACCGCCAGTACCTGATAGCCTAGTGCGCTGAGCTGCATCTCCACATCCTGAAAACCCGCTAACTGTGCGTTACAGTAAGGACACCAGCCGCCGCGGTAAAACAGCATTACGGTGGGTTTAGCTGCTACCAGATCGCGTAGTCTGACGTTTTTGCCTTGTGGGGTCTGCAGGCTGACATCGGGGATTGGCTGGCCGTTTAGTAGCGGGGTAACGTTTTCCGGGCTGTCTGCCACCTGGGTTCTGTCCAGGGCATAAAGCGGGCTGCTCACAATCAGTAGCAGAACAAATAGCTGTCGTAATCGCATAGGGGCTCCATATTAAAATTCGCGCCCCATTGGACCTGCCTGTAAAGGGATTAATTTCAACTGCTAAGCATTTTCCGTTGCCAGCCACTCAGAATTTGCGGAGCTTCCTGTAACGCCACACGGCCATCCTGTTGCATGATCTGCCACCAGTCAGCATCTGCCTGTATTTGCCCCTCATCGTCAATATGCGGGTAATCCAGGCCTTTAATCCGGCACAGATAGGCAAGCTTGGGATAGCCCCCTTCAAATAAAATACGCTGGCACTCGGCTTCATCCAGTCTCGGAGTGGCAAACAACCCGGCCTGCTGACGTTGCCGCTGCGCCTCATACAGAATCAGCGAGCCTGCTACCGATACATTCAGCGACTGCACCATACCCAGCATTGGGATAATGATTTCCTGATCCGCCGCAGCAATGGCTTCTTCACTGGCGCCGGTGCGTTCCTGGCCAAACAGAATGGCGGTGGGCCTGGTGTAATCCACCTGACGAAAGTCCACTGCTTTGTCAGATAAATGCGTAACCAGAAGCTGCATGCCTTGTGCTTTAAACTGAGCAATAGCATCGGCGCTGGTTTTGTGGGAGTGCAGTTTCAGCCAGTTCTGACTGCCTACTGCCGTGCCGCGCCGAATCTGGTGTTTGGTAGCCCAGATGGCATGCAGGTGGTGTACACCGGTGGCATCGCAGTTGCGCATCATGGCCGCCAGATTGTGCGGCTTGTGAACCTTCTCCAGGCAGACTGCCAGATCCGGTTGGCGCAGCCCCAGCATATGGCGGATGCGCCGATAACGATTCGGTGTCACCGGATTATTCCGGCAACTCCATTATTCCGTCGATCTCAATCTGTGAACCTTTGGGCAGTTCTTTTACGCCGATGGCTGCGCGCGCCGGGTAGGGCTGTTTGAAGTACTGACTCATAATCTCGTTGACCTTGGCAAAGTTGGACAGGTCAGTGAGGAAAATATTCACCTTGGTCAAATCGTTAGTACTGCCACCGGCAGCTTCACAGACGGCTTTAACATTTTCAAATACCTGACGGGCCTGGGCCTCAAAATCGTCTGAGACCATCTCCATGGTTTCCGGTACCAACGGGATTTGGCCGGACAGGTAAACAGTGGTACCTGACTTAACGGCCTGGCTGTAAGTACCAATAGCTTTGGGGGCCCTGTCAGTGTGAATAACGGACTTAGACATAAAAGGTTTCCTTAGGAATTTTGCTTCGATTGGCTATGACGAGAGACTTTTTGTACTTCCGGCATGGTGCGGATTTTGCGCATGATATTTGCCAGATGTATACGGTTGCTGGTCGTAAGCTCCAAATCAATATAGTAAATGTTACTTTCTTTTTCTTCTGTTTGCAGACTGATGACATCCGCGTCTGCTGCGGCAATAGCGTTAGTCAGCTTGGCCAGTGTACCCTGGCGGTTCACCAGTTCAACCCTTACGGACGCCTTGAATTCACCCTGTGCATCGGCTTCCCAGTTCATTGGCAATACCCGATGCGGTTCTTCACGCGTCAGCTTGCGTATATTACGACAGCCACTTTGGTGGATCACCATGCCGCGGCCAGGGCTGAGCATGGCGATAATATCGTCCCCAGGGATGGGATGACAACAGCGACCATAGCTGACCAGCAATCCTTCTGTGCCTTTGATTGCCACTTTACGACTCTTGTCGGCAGTATCAGGATCGTTATCCCCTAATAAGCGGCGGGCGACTATGGCCGACAACTCATTACCCAGGCCAATATCTGCCAACAGCGAATAAAAGTTGTCGTGTTTGGTTTCTTTCACCACCCTGTCGATATCCTGTTGTGGAATATCGTCCAGTTTGACACTGCCCAGGGCATGGCGCAGTAGCCTGCTACCCATATTGATAGCTTCTTCCGAGCGCTGTTTTTTCAGATACTGGCGTATATAGGAGCGTGCTTTGGCACTCACCACAAAATTCAGCCAGCTGGCATTGGGCTTGGCCCGGGGGGACGTGATAATTTCCACTGACTGGCCGTTTTCCAGTGGTCGGTTAAGGGAATAATTGCGTCTGTCGACCCGCACACCGACACAGGAATTACCGATATCTGAATGCACGGCATAGGCAAAATCCACCGCAGTCGCGCCCATTGGTAATTCAATAATGCGGCCATCCGGGGTAAATACGTAGATCTCTTCCGGAAACAAATCGGTTTTAACGTTTTCGATAAATTCAACGGAGGAGCTGGCACTGTGCTGTAACTCCAGCAGGGAATGCATCCATTTCCGGGCTCTGACCTGGGCGGTTGTGCCTTTGGCATCCCCGGGTTCTTTGTACAGCCAGTGGGCTGCCACCCCTTTATCGGCCATATGGTCCATTTCAGGGGTGCGGATCTGGATTTCTACCGGAATACCATGGGGCCCCACCAGCGAGGTGTGTAAAGACTGATAGCCGTTTGTGCGGGGGATGGCAATATAATCTTTGAAACGTCCTTCGATGGGTTTGTACAGACCATGCATCGAACCCAGTGCCCGGTAACAGTTGTCAATATTGTCAACAATCAGCCGAAAGGCGTAGATGTCCATCACTTCATTGAACAACAATTCCTTGTTCTTCATTTTACGGTAGATGGAGTACAGATGTTTTTCCCGCCCCTTCACTTCCGACTGAATGCCGCTTTCCTGCAGGCGGGATTCAATTTCACCCTGAGTATTCTCGATAATTTCCTTGCGGTTGCCACGTGCCAGCTTCACCGCCGATTTCAGCGCCCGGTAGCGCATTGGATACATGGCCTGAAAGCCAAGGTCTTCCAGCTCGTTTTTAATATCGTGAATACCCAGGCGATGGGCAATTGGGGCATAGATTTCCAACGTTTCCAGCGCGATGCGACGGCGCTTGTCGGGCCGCAACGAGCCCAGCGTGCGCATATTATGAGTGCGGTCCGCCAATTTTATTAGTATGACCCGGATATCCTGGGTCATGGCCATGATCATTTTACGGAAGTTTTCGGCCTGCGCTTCTTTCTTACTGCGAAACTGAATCTTGTCCAGTTTGCTGACCCCTTCCACCAAATCCGCCACCGATTCACCGAAGTGGTCGATCAGATCCTGTTTGGAGACATGGGTGTCTTCGATGGTGTCATGCAGCAACGCAGACATCAGTGTTTCATGATCCAGACGCATATCGGCCAGAATACCAGCCACGGCCACCGGGTGGGTGATATAAGGGTCGCCGCTGGAACGCATCTGGCCGTCGTGGGCATCACGAGCCACCACATAGGCACGCTGTATATCTGACACCTGCTCGGCGGGCAGGTATTCTGAGACTTTTTGCTTCAGGCCTTCAAACAGATACACGTTGGCGTTAATTCGATTTGGTGAATGTTAGAAATAGAATACGGAGATTTTGACTGGAAGCCAACGGCGGAACGCTAATCGGACTAATCTGTGCTGACGATTAACGTTCCGTGCAGGTTTTACTGATGACCGGCCAGGATATTGGCCACAGAAGCAAACTCGGCGCGCTCCTGCTCTTCCTGTGAACGCATTTCATCGGCGTCCATGCTGTCGGCAGTGACCAGGCCTTTTTCAATTTCGCGCAGGGCGACTACTGTGGGTTTGTCGTTTTCCCACTCAACTCTGGCGTCTTTGCCTTCAGTGGCCAGTTGGCGCGCCCGACGAGCGGCGACCAGTACCAGGTCAAAACGATTGCCAATCTGTTCTACTGCATCTTCTACGGTTACACGGGCCATTTAACACTCCGTCAGGCATGATTCGAAAAAGGTCGCGTAGTTTACCGGGATTTGCGACCAATGGAAAGGTCAAAGCTTAAACAATGCTCGCTTAAATTCAGTCTTGTTTCAACAGCTCGGCAAAGAGTCTGCTATGGCGGCTGGCCTGCTTGGTTTGCTGCAGACGATGGCTGATAACCAATGCTTCCACTTCGGCCAGCGCAGTAGCGAAATCATCATTGACCACAATATAGTCAAATTCATGGTAGTGGGAAATCTCCGCCCGCGCTTTGTCCATGCGATCGGCAATAACGTCGGCGCTATCCTGGCCACGACCTTGCAAACGGCGCAGCAACTCATCACGGGAAGGCGGCGCAATAAAAACGGTGGCTGTCTGCGGCATCAGTTTTTTCACCTGACGGGCACCCTGCCAGTCAATATCCAAAAAGACATCTATACCCTGTTGCAGGGTGTCTGCAATGGCCTGTTTGGATGTGCCGTAATAATTGCCGAACACTTCCGCCCATTCAAAAAAAGCATTCTGGGCAATAAGCTGCTCGAATTCTGCCTTGCTGACAAAGTGATAATGCACGCCATTTTGCTCGCCCGGCCTGGGCTGGCGGGTGGTATGGGACACCGAGACCTGCATGGAGCCGTCCTGGTGACGCTCCAGCAAGGCTTTGATCAAACTGGATTTGCCCGCACCCGAGGGGGCGGCAAGAATAAACAGGTTTCCAGAGGCCATGCTGATAAAAACTCGTGAGGCGGTAAAAAAGCAATGTTAGCATAAGTTTTTACATGCATATCAAACCAATAGCCGTAGTGACGGCAAACCGGTGACAAGGAGCACAAAATGAGTTCGACTCTTCCGTTTGTTGAGGTTAATCCCACGGGCAAGGCTGATGCCGTGGTGATCTGGTTACATGGCCTTGGTGATTCAGGCAATGGTTTTGCCCCTATCGTGCCGGAACTTAAGTTGCCTCAGAGTCTGAATATTCGCTTTGTTTTCCCCCATGCGCCGGTGCGGCCTGTCACTATCAACAATGGCATGGAAATGCGCGCCTGGTATGACATTAAGTCACTGGATTTTGAAAACCGTGCCGATGTGGAAGGGGTAACGGAATCCATGGCCCTGGTCAGAGAACTGGTGGAAGCGGAAATGGCCAGGGGCATCCCATCAGAACGTATTTTGCTGGCCGGATTTTCTCAGGGTGGGGTGATCGCCTATCACCTTGGGCTACGTTTTGAGCATAAACTGGCTGGCATTCTGGCGCTGTCCACTTACATGTGCCAGCCGGAAAAACTGGCCGAACAGCGCCATCCCGCTAATCAGGATACGCCGATCCTGGTGGCTCATGGGTTGTACGACGAAGTGGTACCCTGTGCGCTGGGCAAGTCAGCTTTTTCTTTGCTCGAAAGTCTGGGGTATCAAGCTAAGTGGCGTGATTACCCGATGCAACACAATGTGTGCCTGGAAGAAATCCAGGAAGTTTCCCAGTGGCTGGTTAAACGCTTCGGCTAGTCTGTGCGCCAGTAACAACTGGTTGGCTGGCAAGCGCTGTCCTACACTGATTGCCAGCCAGGATTTTGTTTTCAACCTGGCGATAGCCAATTATTAGTCGGTTCCGGTTGACCCACATCAGTGCCAAACATGCCGGGTCAATGGTATTATTCTGCCATCTATCCGGCGGCGCAGTGGCGCCATGCAGTAAAGGCAAGCTATGACATCCAGAGTGATTCGTATCGCTACCCGTAAAAGTGCCCTGGCCCTATGGCAGGCTGAATTCGTCCAAGATGCACTGATCAAAGCGCATCCCGGTTTGCAGGTGGAACTGGTGCCTATGACCACCCAGGGCGACAGGATCCTGGATACACCCTTGGCCAAAATTGGTGGTAAGGGCTTGTTTATCAAGGAACTGGAAGTGGCGATGCAGGAAGGCCGTGCAGATATTGCCGTGCACTCTATGAAAGATGTGCCGGTAGAATTTCCTGAGGGTTTTGGCCTGCATGCTATTTGTCAGCGTGAAGATCCACTTGATGCCTTTGTATCCAATCAATTCAGTCACCTGGATGAATTGCCTCAGGGGGCCGTGGTGGGCACATCCAGTTTGCGGCGTCAGTGTCAACTAAAAGCCAGGCGCCCGGATTTGCAGATACGTGACCTTCGCGGCAACGTTAATACCCGTCTGGCCAAGCTGGATAACGGTGACTACGATGCCATTATTCTGGCTGCCGCCGGCTTAATCCGCCTGGGTATGCAACCGCGTATTCGCCACCGTATCGATGCCGGCCAGTCCTTACCTGCGGTGGGACAAGGGGCCGTGGGGATTGAATGTCGCAATGATGATGCCGAGCTGATTGCTTTGCTGGCGCCATTAAATCATGCCGATACCGCCACCAGAGTCGCGGCAGAAAGGGCCTTGAATGCAACTTTACAGGGGGGCTGCCAGGTACCCATTGGCAGTTTTGCCGAATTGCAGGGTAAGCAGCTGTGGTTACGTGGTTTGGTTGGTGCGCTGGACGGCTCGCAAATCATTCAGGGGGAAATGCGGGGCCATCGTGACGAAGCGCAAGCTATGGGCAAGGCGCTGGCTGAGGAACTACTGAGCAAAGGCGCGCGTGAGATTCTTCAGGCGCTGTATCACCCCCATGGCTAAATTTCTGTTACTGCGCCCTGAGGGCAAATGTCAGGCCAGTAGCAAGGCGCTGAATGATGCCGGTGTTGCCACCGTGGGGTTGCCGCTGATTGATATTGCCCCAGACCGCGCGCAGATATCGGCCTTTGCCGAATGCCTCAGCGCACTGGCTGCACAGAGCAAAGTGCTGTTTGTCAGTACCTCAGCGGCAGAACTTGCCCTGCAAGCCATGCAGGGCAAAGCATGGCCGCAGCATGTCAGTTACTTTGCTGTTGGGCAAAGTACGGCGGCAAAACTGTTGGCCGGTGGGTTACAGGTGCAGTTTCCCGAACAGGAAGATTCAGAAGGTTTACTTGCCCTTGCCGAACTGAAGGTTGTCAACAGTCTTCAGGCGCTCCTGGTGAAAGGCCAGGGGGGGCGTGAGTTAATCGCCGATACCCTGATCGAACGGGGCGCAGAGGTGCAAAGCGTGGCACTTTACCAGCGCGTAAAGGTAAAGGACCCGGTGCCTACCCAGGCATGGCAAAAACATGAAATACAATGCATTATGGCCACAAGTGGCGAGCTATTAGAGGCCGCCTTTGCGCAATTGGAGCCGGATTGGCTTCGTGCTGTTCCCTGGATCCTGGTCAGCCCCCGCTTACAGGATAAGGCCAGGGACAAAGGTATACGGCAAGTGTCTTTAAGCCGCAATGCCTCGGATGAGGCGCTGATCCAAGCCGCCAGACAGTTTATGGAGCAACGTGCTATGGCTGACGCCCAGCAAAAATCAACAGAAGTGCCTGTAAAGCCAACCTCTTCGCCATCCGTGCCCAAGGCGCCGGACAAGAAAACGCCTGCAAACAGTCGCCCGGCCACCGCGGCATTGTGGTTGATGACCTTGTTGAATCTGCTGTTGGTACTGGTAGTGGCAGCCGGTGGCTATTGGTTGTGGCAGCAACAACAGGGGCAACAGCAGAATGAACAGCGCCTGTTACAGGAAGCCAACCAAATGGTCAGCCGCCAGGAAAGCGCGCTGCAGCAGAAGCTGGACGCAGGTTTGCAGAATATCAGTCAGCAACGTCAGCAGAGTCTGCAGCCTATCCAGGAAAAACAACGCTTACTGGAACAACAGATTCTGGCTAATCATCAAAGTCTGCAGGATATGACCGGGCGTCGCCCCAGCGACTGGTTACTGGCCGAAGCCGATTATCTGGTGCGTATGGCGGGGCGTAAGTTATGGTTGGAAAAAGATGCAAAAACCGCACTATTGCTGTTGCAGAATGCTGATGCCAGGCTGGCCGATTTAGCCGATCCCAGCTTATTGCCGGTGCGCCAGTTACTGGCCAATGATATGCAAAGTGTTAAGCAACTGGACACTGAAACACCCATCAAAATCAGCCTTGAGCTTGGCGCATTGATGGCGGGTGTCGATGCTTTACCTCTGGATATGGTGGTTCTGCCTGAAGTGGATGGCGATAATCCGGCAAATCAAGCTTTGTCAGACGATGTGGCGGACTGGCAGGCAAACCTGCAACGTAGTTGGCGGGCTCTGGTGGATGATTTTATTACAATACGCAGGCGTGACGCAGAAACCCGGCCACTATTGAGCGATAAACAGCAGTGGCTCGTCAAAGAACAATTGCGTCATTACCTGATGCTGGCACAGCAAGCTGTTACCCGGGAACAAAGTCAGCAATATCGTCAGGCCATTGAGCAGGCGCAGACACTGTTAGCATTATATTTTGCCCAGCAGGACAACCGCGTAGCCGCATTCGCGCAAGCGTTGCAACAGCTGCATCAAACCGATATTGAGCTGGCACTGCCTGAACGACTGCAAGCTGCTAAGCCCCTGGAGCAATTGCTGGAAGACAGAGTTGCTGGCGCATTTTCAGGTACGCAATCATGATCCGCTTTGCTCTGCTGATTGTCATTCTGTTAACTGGCTTGGTGGCCGGTCCTATGCTGGCTGGTCAGAAAGGTTATGTATTGATTGCCCTTGACCACTGGACCATAGAGATGAGTGTAATTTCACTCGGTCTCACCTTGCTTTTTGGCATAGTGGCATTTCTGCTGCTCGAATGGCTGGTCAAACGTTTGCTGACCCTGCTCACCGGTTCCAGACGCTGGTTGGGGGGCTGGAGCGAGCGTAAGCGGCAGAAGGCCTTTACCCGGGGGTTAGTGGCGCTGGAGGAAGCGAATTATCAGGAAGCAGAAAAGCAACTTAGCAGAGTGGATAGCGCCGCATTTAACGGCCTGGATTTACTGGCTTCTGCCCAGGCCGCTGCCAAGCGTAAGCAATGGGATAAAGCCCGCGAGCTATGGATGCAGGCGCGAGCGTTTCCAGCCAGTGAACTGGCCGCCACCTTGCATCTGGTCAAACTGGAAATTCAGCAGCAGCAAGCCGCTGAGGCCCTGCAATTACTGGAAGCCTTGTCGGAAAAACACCAGCAACACCCCAGAGTGGCGCTGCTGTGGGCCAAGGCACTGGCGCATGCTGGTCGTTGGCATGAACTGCAGGACAGGTTGAAAGGCTGGAAGAAAACCCTGGGCCTGGAGAAATACGACTTCTGGATGCGTCAGGCCGCACAGGGGGTCTTCGCCGAGATTGCCAGCAAGGAAGGGGCTAATCAGCTTAAGCTTAACTGGCAGGGGTTGCCCAGAGCCAAGCGGCAGGATCCGGCGCATCAGGCTGCCTATGCTGAGCAACTGATGGAACAAGGTATGCACCAAGACGCCGAACAGGTGCTGGTGGAAGGGCAAAAACAAGGTCCACACCCGTTATTGCTGCCGTTGTTTAAAAAGCTACGCAGTAGCAATCCGGTCGCGGCCATGCGCAAGCTGGAAGAATGGCTGAAAAAGGACGAACAGAATGCCGAATTGCTGTCGGCCCTGGGCCATTTGGCCAAACACACCAGGGACTTCAGCTTGGCAGAAAAAGCCCTGACGAAAGCGCTTAGCATCCGCAGCAGTCAGGATGACCTGCTGGCCCTGGCAGAAATCAAAGAAGCTCAGCAGGATAATAAACAGGCTCTGGCACTTTATAAGCAAAGCCTGCAGTTGAATCCTTAGGCTGGCTGATGAGTTTCCCTTGCCAATAATCTGTCTCTGAGCCATTGATGCAGAGAACTTTGATGCAGTCTGTGGTGCCAGTAGAGATAGACTTTCATCTGTTCGATGTAAAAGGGCAAGGGCAAGATCTTGATGGGGTAGCGTGAAGCCAGATAGCGGGCGAAGCTTTCGGGTAAGGTAAAGATCAGTGGTGAACCTTTTAATAAAGGGGGGATCTGGCTGAACGTGGGCAGCCGCAACGTCACATTTCTGGCCTTTCCGATACTGGCCAGGGCCGAATCTACTCTTCCTACCAAACTCTCTGCAACGTTGAATACGCCATGCCGGTGGGCAAGATAGGTGGCTAAATCCAGATTAGCCCCGGTTAATTGACTGTTTTCTTCTACCACGGCCACAAAGGTATCGGTTCTGAGCAACTTTCGGTGCAAACCACTGCGACTGGTGTCCATGGGCGTCATAGCAAAATCCAGATCTCCGGAAATCAGCTGATCAAAGAAGTCAGGGCTTTGCGGATTAAATGACAGCACCAGATTGGGTGCCTGAATCTGAATGTGCTGAATACGGTCAGCCAGTAACAGTACATCCATATCGGTGCTGGCAATGCGTATCGTCTGTGAGGCAGTGGAGGGCGAAAAACCCCTGGCCCGCCCCAACTGCTGGATGGCTGGCAGCAATTCGTTAAGCTGCTGCTCAATTTCAATGGCCTTGGGGGTGAGCTGATAATCGTTACCGGCCCTGACCAATAATTCATCGCCAAATTGCTGGCGCAGTTTAGCCAGGATCCGGCTCATAGCCGACTGGCTCAGGTGACATTTTTGCGCGGCCCGGCTGACATGTCTTTCGCGTAGCAGACTATGCAAAGCGGGTAACAGGTTGAGGTCGATCATCGCTTAATATATTAATAAATTGCATACCACCTATACGGATTATGCATTGGAGGCATGAGCTTGTCTGCCCTAAAATACGCAGACGGAGGAATTCATGCATACAAACACCACAAAAACGGCTGGTTGGATTATTTTACTGCTGGCATCTATTACCGCGGTCACCCCCTTAGCCATTGATATGTATCTGCCTGCTTTTGGCGTGATAGCGCAAAGTCTTAACAGCGATATCGCCCTGGTACAGGTTTCACTTAGTACCTATCTGGCCGGGTTTGCCTTGTCTATGTTGGTTTGCGGCCCAATTGCCGATATTGTCGGCCGTCGCCCCCTGGCGTTGATTGGACTGGGAGGCTTTTGCGCGGCCAGTATCGCACTGTGCTTTACCTCCAGTATGGAAATGTTCTGGGTGTTGCGTACCCTGCAAGCTATGGCTGGTGGTGCAGCTGCCGTGGTGGTGCCTGGCATCGTAAGGCATATATACGGTGAAAATACCGCCAAGGGCATGTCCTATGTGTCGATGATTATGATGATCGCGCCATTGGTGGCGCCCAGTATTGGTAGTTTGATTATGCACTGGTTCGATTGGCGGGCAATCTTTGCTGCTTTGGCGGTGTATGCCGTGCTGTTGTTACTGCCTTCATTTAAATGGTTGCCCGAAGTGGCCACGCGGCAACGCAGCGGCTCCTGGGGACGATTGTTCTTTGCCAGCTATGTGGAAGTGCTGGGCAACAGAAAGGCACAGCCCTATATCGCCACGTCCATGTTTGCCTCGTTTGCGTTCTTTGCCTATCTTACCGCGGTACCTGTGGTGTATATGGATGTATTTGGTGTATCCAAAGAAATGTTTGGCATCCTGTTCGCTGCCAATGTCATCGCCCTGATTGGCGGTAACTTTGTTAATAGTCGTCTGGTTGGCCGATTGGGCACCAAAACTATGTTGATTTCGGCCCTGAGTCTGGCGTTGGTTTCTGCTCTGAGCCTGGTCACCGTTAATATGCTCGGGTTAGGACTGTATGCAACGGTAGCCTGCATCTTGCCTTTGATGGCTGGTTTGAGTCTGACCGCGGTCAATTCCGATGCCCTGATCCTTATTGCCTTTCCGCATCATACCGGTACGGCCACCGCCGTAATAGGTACACTGCGATTTGGTAGCGGTGCGCTGACGGGGCCGTTACTGGCGGTATTCCATGATGGTACGGCGTTGCCATTTGCGGTTCTGATGTTAGGTGCGGTGATGGCCGCTGGCTTGGTACAAACATTAAGTACGCTGCGTGGCCGTCGCAGCCAGCAAATTCAGGCGGCTTAAGGTCGCCAATTTTCTGTCGATTGCTTTTGGGTATAAAACTTGCTGTAGGGCATACAGGGAGTGAGAACCCAATAAGGAGTCGTAATGAAAGCTTTAGTTGTCGCTTTGGCGCTCTTACCTGCTGTGTCTCAGGGGGCAGAAAGCAAAGAGTTTGTCGGCAAACTCAACAACCTGCGTATTGGCAAAACCGGTAGCATCCTGCTAGGGGTTAAACAGGATGAAGAAAATCCGCTGGTCTGCCGGGAAGGAGACTGGCCTATAGGTTTTCATCTGGATCAGGCCTATGCCCAGAATTGGCTGGATTTTTTAATGCTGGCCAGAAGCAGCAATCAAACTATTCGTCTTGGTTATCTACCTGACAGCAGCGGGCTGTGTGAGCTTGAGTATGTGGCAGCCATGCAAGGCGATGGTTTCGGCGATATCGGCGACGAAGATGACCTGCTGGTGGAAACGGGTGCCTTAGGCAATGTGGCCTTGATCAATTCCAACGGTCTTACCGAAGAAAGTTACAGCGCCAGTGGCCATTATGGCAGCGATGTTGCTGCTGCCGCTTTCGACGGCCATACCTTTGACCAGCAAATTAATGACGATGCCGGTGAATCCATTCATCGGGGCTTGTGGCTGATCAAATTAGATAAAGACACCCCCAACTGGTTGCAGATAGATTTTGGCCGCAAGGTTAAAATTGCTGGTATGCGCGTGGTATTGAATCAAAAATCCACAGATCTTGGCCGTGGACCGCGGGATGTGACCTTGCAGGTCTCCAATGACGGTGAAAGCTATGCCGATCATGAATCCTTCAGGCTTTCCCGAGTGGCTGATCAAACCGGTAGTCTGGCGTCGCCGGTGTCGGCCCGTTATTTCAGACTTAAGGTGATCAACAACCATGGTGATCGTACCTTTATCGAAATTGACGAATTGGAGTTATTCCAGAAGCAGCAGTGACAAAGCCAGGCAGGTCAGCTATAGCTGATAGATGGCTGAAGCTTGAGGATTGATGCAGTGCCTGCTGGTTGCTGCGGCTAATCGTGCAATGAAAGTGCTTTTTCTGGTGTATTTTATCTGCGGCTGGGCATGGGCCCGGCCGGCTATTCTGGTGGCGTATCATCATTCCCCTCCCTATAGCGTAGTGCATGCCGATGGTGGTGCATCGGGTATGGATCTGGAAATCCTGCAATTGGTAGCCGCACAAATGGATATTGAGATTCGCACCGTAAACTGCCCCCTGAGCCGTTGTCTGTTAATGATGGAACAAAGCCAACTGGATCTGATGATGGGGTTGTTGAAAACATCTGAGCGTCAGACATTTCTCAATTATATTGAACCTCCTTACTATCAATTACGTTCATCCTACTCCTTCTACACCAGAGCCGACCGCAATATACGAGTTGAGCATTACGATGACCTTAAAAACTACAGCATCGGTTTAACCCGTGGTGCGGTATATTTTCCCCGTTTTAATCAGGATCAGACCCTGCGCAAGGTGCCTTTGGCCACTGAAGAGATGCAAATTCAGTTGTTGTTAAAAGGGCGGGTGGACCTGGTGATCAGTGTGGATTCCACCTTCGAGTATATGCTGGTGTCATTAGGTGGGGCAGATCAAATTCGTAAAGTGGCTTACCAGGAGTGGCTGCCTGTTCGCAGCTATATGGTATTGTCCAAGGAATCGCCATTTAACGAAAAAATGCCCGAGTTCTATCAGGCTTTAAGAAAACTGCAGGCCGATGGCAGCCTGCAGGCTATTCTGTCCCGCTATGGGATTGAATCGCTGTCGGATGCCGATTTTTAGTGTTCTGTCTGTCAGCTCGTTTGCAGGCTGACGACACAGTTTCTGCCCTGCGCCTTGGCTGCATAGAGTAACTCGTCCACTTTGCTACATAACTCAGTAAAGTCTGTACCCTTGGCCGGGCTGGTGGTTAACACGCCAAAACTTGCCGTTACTTGTACAAATTGGCCACTGTCCAGGGCCACAGGCTGTTCGGCCACACGTTCTCTTAATGTCTCGGCAATGCGCAATCCAGCTTGATAGTCGGTATTAGGCAGCATAATCATAAATTCTTCGCCACCTACCCGGGCCACCACATCAGTGCTTCTGACATTGTCTTTAAACACCGCCGCTACTTTGGCTAACACCCTGTCACCACTGTCATGGCCGTGGTTGTCATTAATATTCTTAAAATAATCTATGTCGGTCAGAATCAGGGTAAAGGGACCACTTTGTTGCTCCTGAATGGCTGCTCGCTTTAAGCGGCGCATGTGCTTGGCCAGTTTGGCCCCCAAGTCCTCAGATGCCATCTGTTTCGTTGAGTCCTGCTTAAACTGTGAAGCAAGTCCGGTTAGTCGGAAGATCAAGCGCTGGGTAAAGGGTAGTCCTTCTCCCTGATAAAACTGTCTGCTGTACCACTCGGTTAAGTAGCGCCTGTTGTAGAGCCCCGTCAGGGTGTCGGTTCTGGCCAGCTTTCCCCACTTTACCCTTGAACGATTTATCCACAATATCACCAGCAGAAGTGAAACGGCAAAAAGCAACAGCCAGGTCAGGGTTGAAGCAAGATTTGACACGGTACTTTGTGACTCTTCAATTTCCAGCTTCTGCAACACGTTTTTCCAGTTCAGGTTATGGTTTTCGTATTCCAGTCGCTCCAGTTCAAACAATACCTGTTGGCGGGCCAGATCCTGCAAATGCTGTTGGTTGTTAAAGCTTGAATATTTGCGGTGGTATTCACTGAAAAGCTGGTAGGCCTGCTGATAGTCCCCTTTTCCGGCATATCCTTGTGCAGCCACTTTTAGCAGTTCCACTTGCGAGCGGTAAAGCGGTGCGCTGGATTGCAGAGCGGGTATCACCCCGGCCAGAAAGCTCACCAGGTTGTCCAGGTCATTTCTATCCAACAGGTTTTGTGCCTTGAGCAGTTGGAATTTAGCCATGTAGTAGGGCAGGATTTCACGGTTTTGCAACTCATCGGCTGCTTGCAAATGTTGTTGCATCTGTTGCTTTTGCTCGGTGTCCCGGTAAAGGTCGGCCAGATGCAGGTGAATGCGGAAACGATAACGCCCGTCACCCAGAATGTCGGCCAGCACCAATGCCGACTGATAGGACGCTAACGCCAGGTCCAACTGTTGTTGTTTTTCATGTAAGGCGGCGATATCCAGTAATGCCAGCATTTGGCTGAAAGACATTTTTCGACTTTCAAAAAAGCTTTGCGCTTCCTGCAACATGACCTGGGAACGTTCAAAACCATTTAGCTTCAACAGCACTCTGCCCAAGGCAAATGCTGCCCGGCCGGCCAATTCACTATTACCGCTAGCTTCAGCACTGTTGATTGAAGACAATATCGCCGCATAGGAACGTTTCAACGCCCCCTGCGAATCCAGATGCATGCCCTTGGTCAGTAGCGCTTCAGCCTCAACCAGCTTGTCGCCGCGTGACTGAGCGATCTGCAAAAGCGTATCTAATTGCGCTACGGCTTCTTGTGGCTGGCCTAAGTTGAGCATGGCCTGAATAACTTTGAGGTTGAGTTGCAGGCCCTCTGAGCTATCCGGCTGCGCCAGTTTCAGCCCTTGCCTGGCTGCCTGCAGACTTAAGTTGTAATCCTGCAGCAGGTAATAAATAGTGGATTTAGTCAGATAATAGCGTATCAGCAAATCATCTGCCTGATTGTCTATCAGCAACTCTTCTTCCATTTGTGCCAATTCGGCCTGAGCTTTACTGGGGATGGCATAAACCAGTTTTTCAATACCAGACAGACGGCTTTCAAATTCTTGTTGCGAAGTGGCTGTGGCAAAACTGTTAAAAGAAAAACTTGCCACAGCCAGGAAAAATACAATGGCTTTCATGTCAGATTTTCAATCCGAAAATTATTCAGACAATACAGGGGATTAGATTCTGATTATCAGGCTACGAGCGAGAATCTCCCTATTTCTATTGCTTTTTAGAATGGGTTATTAGCAGCAATTAAGCGGCACTGTAGAGAATTTTAACCGCTAATAAAAGAAAAATGTTCTGTGCAGGTAGAAAAGTACCGAAGATAAGTCGAAAAATATTTGCGATATTGATAAAGGGATGAATTTGTTTTTGAACCATATAACCCTTATCAATGCAGCAATAAAAAACCCGGCAGAAAAGCCGGGTTTTTAAAGCTTAGATAGCCTTGGCGGGCTTGATTACATCATGCCGCCCATGCCACCCATACCGCCCATATCAGGCATGGCAGGTGCATCTTCTTTAGGCAGCTCAGCTACCATGGCTTCTGTGGTGATCATCAGGCTGGCCACAGAGGCTGCGAATTGCAGGGCGCTGCGGGTTACTTTGGTTGGATCCAGAATACCCATTTCCAGCATATCGCCGTAGCTGTCGTTACCTGCGTTGTAACCAAAGTTACCTGAACCGGCTTTAACTTTGTTTACCACTACAGAAGCTTCTGCACCGGCGTTGGTAGAGATTTGACGCAGCGGCGCTTCCATGGCGCGCAGCGCCAGTTTGATACCGTGAGTCTGATCTTCGTTGTCGCCTTTCAGCTCGCCAACTTTGGCTGCTGCGCGAACCAGGGCGACGCCACCACCAGGGACCACACCTTCTTCAACCGCAGCACGGGTTGCATGCAGGGCATCTTCAACGCGGGCTTTCTTCTCTTTCATTTCCATCTCGGTGGCTGCGCCAACCTTGATGACAGCTACACCGCCAGCCAGTTTGGCCAGACGCTCTTGCAGCTTCTCTTTATCGTAATCTGAAGTAGATTCTTCCACTTGGGCACGGATTTGACCGCAGCGGGCTTCAATTGCAGCCTGCTCGCCAGCACCGTCAACGATAGTGGTGTTGTCTTTGTTGATCACCACACGTTTGGCGGTACCCAGATCTTCCAGGCTGGCTTTTTCCAGATCCAGACCGATTTCTTCAGAAATAACCGTACCACCGGTCAGAACCGCGATGTCCTGCAGCATGGCTTTACGACGGTCACCGAAACCAGGTGCTTTAACCGCAGCCACTTTCACGATACCGCGCATATTGTTAACCACCAGAGTGGCCAGCGCTTCGCCTTCTACATCTTCAGCGATGATCAGCAGCGGCTTGGAGGACTTGGCTACACCTTCCAGAACTGGCAGCAGTTCACGGATATTGGACACTTTCTTGTCAACCAGCAGGATGAAAGGGTTGTCCAGTTCAACGGTGCCGTTTTCAGCTTTGTTGATGAAGTAAGGAGACAGGTAACCACGGTCGAACTGCATACCTTCTACTACGTCCAGCTCATTTTGCAGAGCCTGGCCTTCTTCAACAGTGATAACGCCTTCTTTACCCACTTTGTCCATGGCATCAGCAATGATCTTGCCGATTTCTTCGTCGGAGTTGGCAGAAATAGTACCTACCTGAGCGATGGCTTTGCTATCTGCACAAGGTACAGACAGGGCTTTTAGCTCTTCAACGGCGACGGCTACGGCTTTGTCGATACCGCGCTTCAGATCCATTGGGTTCATACCCGCAGCAACAGACTTCAGACCTTCAACTACGATGGCCTGGGCCAGCACGGTAGCGGTAGTGGTACCGTCACCCGCTTCGTCATTGGCTTTGGAAGCAACTTCCTTAACCATCTGCGCGCCCATGTTCTCGAACTTGTCTTCCAGCTCGATCTCTTTGGCCACAGATACACCATCTTTAGTGATGGTGGGCGCGCCGAAGGATTTTTCCAGCACTACGTTGCGGCCTTTTGGACCCAGGGTAACTTTAACGGCATTAGCCAGGATATTTACGCCTTTCAGCATTCTTGTGCGGGCGTCATCACCAAAACGAACTTCTTTCGCTGCCATGTTTACATTCCTCTAAATTCAGTTAATCGGTGGGTTTATCAGGCTTCAACTACGGCCAGGATGTCGCTTTCACTCATGATCAGCACTTCCTCGCCGTCGACTTTCTGGGTCTTGACGCCGTAACCATCGTTGAAAATCACGATATCGCCAACTTTTACGTCCAGCGCTTTCACGTCACCGTTATCCAGAATACGGCCATTGCCGACTGCGATAACTTCACCACGGGTAGATTTCTCTGCGGCTGAACCAGTCAGGACGATACCACCAGCAGATTTGCTTTCCTGCTCTTGGCGCTTGACGATAACGCGGTCGTGTAAAGGACGGATTTTCATGCTCAAATCTCCTGAAAAATTCCAATATAGGATGATATATCCCGAAGTCTCGGGGAAAGTGTGGCAAGCCGATAGCTCGACTCGCCTGAAACTTGTCTGCCAGCCTATTTGGGGGTCGTCGAATCGATCTCAAGAGCCACAAGCAAAAAATTTGTGATTTTTTTTGCTTTCAACCAAAGTGGCACTGCAATCAGTATTTTGAACAAGGAGTGAAGTTATGCCTGCCTATCTCAACACCGAACGGTTGCAGCTGCGACCAATAAGGGCAGAAGATGCACAGGCGGTATTCAGTTATCGCAGTTTACCTGAAGTGGCCCTGTATCAAGGTTGGGTGCCAGCCAGTACAGAGGAAGTGGCTGTGTATGCCAACAAAATGGCAGATTTACCTGCGGACAGCAAAGAGCAATGGTGGCAATGGGTAATAGTCAATCAATCCAAGCAAACACTGCTGGGGGATCTGGCCTTTTGTGTGGATGCTGAAGGCCAGCAGGCCGAGCTTGGCGTGGCCCTTGCGCCGCATTATCAGGGACAGGGCTATGCCACTGAGGCGCTACGGGCACTGATTTCGCATTTGTTCCAGCACTATGGATTGCATCGCATTCATGTCTCTATCGATCCACGCAATCAGCCTTCGGTACTGTTATTTGAACGTCTGGGTTTTCGCCATGAAGGTCTGCTGAAACAGTCGCTCTGGTTTAAAGGACAGTGGTGTGATGATTTGCTGATGGCGGTTTTGGCGGATGAATGGCCTGGCTCATCGTGAAAGTTGTAACTAAAAAGCCAATCTGTACTTGATATATAAGGCACTCACAGGCAATGCGTGATAGATATCAACACAGTTTATTATCGAACAGCAGATGGCCAGCCTGTTGCCCTGCGGGCCAGCTAACGCTGCTTAATCTGGCGCCTGAACGCCTCATTTCTGAAAATAGAATATGTTTCACCACGAAAAAGCCCTTCTCGCAAAGTCGCTGAGAACCCAGAGGAGCTAAAAGCAGTAAATACCTCTGCGAGCTTTTCTTTGCGCTTCTTGCGTCACCGCGAGAGGTATTCCAATATCGGCCAAAGGCACGGTCCGTGTTCTTTTGATTTTCGTGGTAGAGAAATAATTACCTGTACAAGGCTTGATACATGACGTCCTTGTCTTATATGACGCGCCGTCCTTGGCGCGCCAGTCCCATTTCTTTGATACGCCTCAAAGAAACGAGACGCAAAGAAAAGGCGCCCGCTGGATTCCCAACTACGTCAGTCCAGGGCACTACTAAAAGGCGGTCGTGAAAACGACGTTCCCGACGCGTCTTCCACTCAATTTGCTCCCAGCAAATTGCCCCCCTTTTAGCAGCACCCTGAACCGACTGGGAATTTTTTAGCGGGGAGCAAAGCGGCTTGGGCCGCTTAGGGGATACAGCCGTTGATATACAGAACATGGCTAATGGCCTTTAGCTGCTGATTTTTCTGGCAAACTTGGTAATGCTGAAATAGAGTTGATAAATCAATCAATTGACACGAAGTTTAAGGCCTCAGCCAAAGGCATATTAGGCGGCACCTGTCCTTTTTCCTACCGTATATCTGTTATACGGACACCCGCTACCTATCAGCCTTAACCGGACCGGTGTCGTAAAGAATGCGTTAGCCAGATATGGAAGCATTGAGTACAAATGAAGATATTTCTTAGCTCCACTGCGTATGATCTTTCGGATTTCAGGGCGTTGGTCGTTGATCGTCTTGAGGCTGATGGTCATGAGGTTTTATTTCACGAAAGCCCTACGTTCCCCGCTAGAATTGGACTTCATTCTCACGACCAATGCCTAGAGGCTATCAAAGAGTCTGATTTGGTTATATGTTTGGTAGACAGAAGATATGGTGGTAGATATGGTGGGGCAACATTGGAGCCCTTTTTGCCACTGAAATTCAGTGTTCTTGGTACACAAAAATCAGGCAAAAAGAAGAGGTTCGAACTAGTATACGAACTTAATAAGTTATCCATAACATGGTGTGAGGTGTTTGTCGCACACAAAGAAGGAATACCAGTTGTAACTTTCGCAAGACAACGGACTTTGGATGAGAAAGAGACAAGGAGAAGAAATCAGTATTTAACTTCATTTTCTCCAGCATATTCAGAAAAAAATGAGATATTCGATTTTCTAGATTGGATTACGCAACGAAAGACTAACAACTGGATTGCTCCATTTATATCCATAGTTGATTTCGAGAAAAAGCTTATTACTTGGATGAGTGAGCTTAATAAATCAATTCCTAAACCAGTTAATACTTCAACTGAAGATCATACTGATACTAGAGGTAGAACACGTATCTGTATTGTAGTTGAAGGGGAAGTAGATCGGTTAGTCGTCTCACATATAGTCCAGCATCTTAATTTGGCTCAGCATTTTGTAATAATTCCTACATATGGAAAATATCAAGTGCTCAATACTTTTAATGAGGTTGTTGCTCCGTACTCAAAGATATTTGAACATGTAATAGTTCTTCTTGATAGTGACGCTCATACCGAAGAAGAGTATCACCAAAATGTTTTGCAGCTTAACCGTATAATTGAATCTAGTCAGTGTGAGAACATTTCAGGGTTCTTTGCTAATCCTTCAATAGAAGCATGGATTGCAGCCGGTTTGGATCAAAAAATTTATAATGAATACAGCGGTCAGGTTGATAAGCATATCTTCAATAAAAAAATTGGACGTTCTTCGATTAACCATATCAGGAATCTTCTGGTCCATAAATTCTCATTTGATGTTGCAATGAGCACAAATTCGGAGTTCCACAAATTTGTTGAAAGCCTAATGAGCCTAGGGAATGTAAGTCAACATGACTAACAAGGAAATGTTTCGGATTTGCTGCGTTGTACGCCGAGGATACAGTGAAAATACCAATATTCTTTCTCTTATTTTTTAGCTTGGCTGCATTAGCACAAGCTGAAGTCAATTGTGCAAAATATGAAGCGTTTAAAGGGCAATTATTTGAGCTGGAAGTGACAACATCATTTCGGGGGAAATATATATTTCATTTCTGCTACGGTGAACAAAGCTATCTCATATCAGAGTTTATCGATCCAGCCCCTGTTAGTGGTGTACCTACAAGAACGTTGACGCATACTTCGAGGGCTGAACTAACGTCAAAACAGGCCATTAATTTAAAAAAATTATATCTCTCAGTTCAAGCAGGCATAAGGACTGATGATTATAGAGGTATGGATGGCTCGATATGGTGCTTTAGACCAAAAGATGGTTTCTCTTTTTCAGAGACTTGTCTTTGGACACCTGAAGTCAAAGCTGAAGAGAGAGGTCTTTCTAAATTGGTGGAACTTGGACATCAGGCATTTCGGTTATCGGGTTTCAGTGAATAAGCGTATAGCAAGCAAATGTTATTCGGTTAACAAAGTTGTCCTTGGATGGCTACTCGCTGGCGCTCGTATCTGCCTCAAATTTAAGCATTAAAAGCCAAGGGGAATCATGGCTCGTCGTAGGGAATTTAAGGGAATAGTAAGAAATTTTGCTCACATGCTAAATGGTCGTAACAATGATCATCTTGGTTACTGGGCAATAGGTCAACTTTGCTTAATCGCAGAGCAAGAGAGAGTATCTTCTATCTCAATTAATCTTTTAGAATTAGAAAATAGCTGCATCTACAAAAGCATCGAGCCACTCGCCAATAGTATGCATGAATTGCTTCACAGTATGCTGAATTCTCATAGAATCCCTATATTCTGGCTTAAGTCAGCCCATGTGACTTTTAGATTTAATGAACAATATCAGAAGCAATACCACTATTGGCGCTCTGCACTTGGTTCACCATATCTTATAGTTTTGGAAATCACTTCAGATTTAGGTAAAGTGTACAGACAAATATTTGGCGGTAATGTAAAACCACACGATCCTCTAATGGAACAAAGGCGTGCAGGCTTCTAACAGAAAATTATTTAGCCGCGGGGTGCGGACTGAGACACAAACACGTAGGTGGCTCCGCTATTATCGCCTGCCTGTGTGTCATATTTAGAACTTGAGGTAGTAGAAAAAGGTCAGAAGATTTTTCTGAACAAAAAAATGTTCAATAAATAAGTTAATAATGACGCCTATTTTAAAATCTGGAGTTATCAATATCAAAAACTCTCCTGGATTTTAAGTAGGATCGCAATCTTAAATAGGGGCTGAGTTTTTTACAGCATCGTTAAATGCCAAGGGAAGCTATGTGTAATTGCAAAGAACAACCCGCTTTAATTGATATCAGCAACAATCACTCTGATTTCAAATCAAAGCTAAACTAACTGGATGTTGGTAATTGGGTTTTGTTAATGCAATGTCCCGATTGCAAGCAACTCTATAAAGTTGATGAGTGGGATAAATATCAAACCTGCTATGCAGTAAAAATTCCCTCATCTGAAAACTGGGAAGCATTTGATAGTGAGTCACTCATAAAAGAGAGAATAGTTCAAAATCGCGGCGGTCTTACCAACGAATCATGCATGTGGTCAGGCTGTGACATCAAGCAAGTAAAAGGCAGTGCTTTCTGTGTTAACCATCTCTATTCAGGTGGCACTCGTGCGTAAGCATTTAACAAGGCAAGGCAAAATCGCCCTGCGGGCTGGACGCGCTAACGCGCGCCTTTGCTTGCGGCGTTATATTTCAGGGAGAGATTGGTGAAACTTTTTACTTTCTTTATTCTTTTCTTTAGTTCCTTACTGCAAGCAAATGATATTGTATTTCTTGGGTCACCTTTTTCAGTAGTCGAAAGCGAAAAGTCATGTGATAAATATGTAGAAAGCGGTATTTGTATGGATGTTGCTTTTGAATTGAAATATAACGTCTACGAATGGTACAACGAAAATTCTGAACCAGAAATTATTGAGTTTATAGGGTTCACTCATTCAAGTGGTTTACCTAAATTCACTTCGTTCAACTTCGCTTTAGTGCACTTGAAAAAGGTAAATGATCATTATTTGGTAAAAGACATCAAGCCTGTGGTTGAATTAAAAGACGAGTATATTATTTGTGTAGATAAGCAACTGCCATATTTTAGTGAGTGTAAAAATAGGCAATCAGTTACGAGCTACTTGGATCTCAGCAACTGAAATATAACAAGTGCCTAAACCAAAGGACGCAAAACAGCAGGCTTGCGCTCCTTCGTCGCTAATTTTAGCCTGCTATTTTACGCCGGTTAGGCAAGCGTTATAGCTACTAGCACCTTGACCGAGCGTACGATATGGCGTACGCTTTTCGGTCTGGAGGTGAATCATGACCACATTAAATGCTACAGAAGCCCGTTCTAAGCTATATGCACTGATAGACGAGGCGTCCACCAGTCACCAACCTATTGTTATTACAGGAAAAAGAGGTAATGCCGTGCTCCTGTCTGAAGAGGACTGGAATGCTATAAACGAGACATTACACCTGGTATCGATCCCTGGTATGCGTGAATCAATCCGCGAAGGTATGGAGGCCGACTTGGGGGAGTGTGACCAGGAGCTTGATTGGTGACGTGGAAAGTTTATTACACAAAGCAGGCACAAAAAGACGCGCGCAAACTAGCTTCTTCCGGATTAAAAGATAAGGCCAAGGAGTTGCTCCAAATTATTGAAGAAAACCCCTATCAGAATCCGCCGCCCTATGAAAAATTAGTTGGTGATTTGGCAGGTGCCTGCTCACGCAGAATCAATATACAGCACCGGTTGGTATACCAAGTATTAGAAAAAGAAAAATCCATTAAGGTACTTCGGTTGTGGACCCACTATGAATGAAAGCTATAACAATCAAAAGCAGCGGATCACCAGCAAACTGGTTCCCCGCTGTTTTGGGCGTTATGGCCCTCCAAGCTTGACAGTCTGCCGGGATGTACATACATTGTATTTATGATTGAATTTGCGTGGGATCAGAAGAAGGCTGACTCAAACCTCAAGAAACATGGGGTTTCTTTTTATGAGGCGAAATCAGTCTTTTACGATGAGTTCGCCATTCAGTACTTTGATGATGAAAACTCACTCCCATCAGAAGATCGCTTCCTTATGTTGGGAATGAGTAATGAGTCCAGGGTCTTGGTCGTGTGCCACTGTGAGCGCGATCAGGGGAGAACTATCCGAATCATTTCTGCGCGCAAAGCAACCAGCAAGGAACGCAAGTTCTATGAAGGGGGACTGTCATGAAAGATGAATATGATTTTTCAAAAATGAAATCGCGTAAAAATCCATACGCCTCAAAATTAAAGAAACCTGTCACTATCAGGCTTGGCGAGGATGTCATTGACTATTTCAAAAAAATGTCAGAGGAAACAGGCGTGCCTTATCAAAGCCTTATCAATCTGTATCTTAGAGATTGTGCGGCGCATCATAAAAAGATTGATATTGCCTGGCATGCCAAGCCATAACAGAGCCATTAAATTCGCTCCCTGCGGTCGCCGGGCGCTCGTTCCTCACGCCGTTTATGGCGGGCGTTGAGGCTTGTAGAAAAACCCTAAAATAGCTCAATAAATCATCAGCACTCGATGGTGGTGATTAACTATCTCGACCAGTTACAAGCCGGTACGTTCGAACACGCTATTCATAATTTGATTGATGAGAAGCTAGATTTGCCCGCAAGGCGAACAGGCGAGAAAGAAAAACTTATGAAGGGTACAGACATGCGTGATAACTACGACTTTTCCGAGTCAGTTCTGAATCCATATGCCAAGAAGCTCAAGAAGCAGGTTACGGTCCGGCTGGATGAGGATACTGTCGCGTATTTCAAGAATCTGGCCGAGAAAAAGGACATTCCGTATCAGAGCCTTATCAATCTCTACTTGCGTGACTGCGCTCAGTCACACAAGGATCTCAAGCATTGATACGCTTCGTATCCTTTATCGCTGAAATCATCCGCTAGCGGCCACGATAGTCCGCTTGATTTAAAGCGTGAGAGGATTTCGGTATTCCGATCAGTGATTTCGGAAAAACGTCAATTTTGATCGGATAAGTCCGAAATGAGCGCTCGGATTAGACCGAAATCAGTGATCGGATTGAACCGAAATCGGTGATCGAATTGGGCCGGAATATGCATGGAACATGCTCACGCCCTGGCTCTTAATCAGAAGTCTATTGTTCCTCGTGCGTTTCGTGCCCTATTCTGGATTTTTATCATTTTGTATAAGGCCTTGGGCTTTATTTATGACATTTGGTATTTTCGAGTTAGTAGGAGTGAACGCCACATAACTAACGAACAGAATACGGATTTAAAAACTGCCTGTGCCAGAATAAATTACGCTCAACTTCGCTTAACTCTGCTTCATCACAAACTGATGCCCAGTGTTTTTCAATGGTCGTTTTTTGGTGTTCAAAAATCTCTATCGCCTCTTCTTGGCTTAACAGGAAGTTTGGCGCTGTGGCTAGACAAGTACTAAAGGTACTTGCATTTTGATTGCCATGAATGAGCATGGCTTGCCCCTGCTCATTGCCCGTTCTGCCTTGGGGGCAAATATCATAGGCGGGCGTGAGTTCTAATTGTTGGCCATCCCAAAAAGCCGCATGGTTTCTTGCGTGATCGTCCGTATTCCCGCATAGGATATTAAACAACAAACGTGAAAACAGTTCCTTCAGTGTTTCTTTTGGATCAACAAAGCGGTGACGAATAATTTCAGCTAGCAACTCATAACTGGCATATCTGGCCATCATGTCATCTAGCTCAAACAAGGTAAGGGCAGAGACCATAGCTTTTCTCGCCCAAATAGGACCTTTTTTAATCCGGTCAAACCGCTCAATTAAGATAACATCTTTTCCAGCCGCTTTGTTTATCAGGATAGGCGCAACATTTAGCCCGGCCAGCTTAGCTAAACGCATCGCGATAAACTCGGCCTTTACTACGCTGTATAGATCATTGGATGCAGAGAACTTGGCGATATATTTCTTATCACCCTCCTCAATCAAAGCCTTCGGGCGAGCGCCCCCGATTGAACTACCATGATAGAGCGCTTGGTCGAGCTCTGGTGTCAACGGAACCCCTTTTTCAACTCGCTCTGCGGATTCTAGAAGCTCTTCTATGCTGACATTTTTCGCAAATCGCGGAGCATATTCAGTGGGGGAGAGCTGGAAGTCTAAAGCCCCTATTCGATCAGAGCCCGACTCAAGAAGATAAGTCAGTTCATCGAGTGAAGCGGTATCAATATCTTGCCCTTTGGTTCCGTGTTTTTTATTGATGATAACGCGCCTCCCCCAAGCATCAGGCGCGGAGTCGCGAATGCATCCTGGCATTGTTAGTCCCTCCAGATTTGGTATAAATCCAGATTTGAGCGGTAACTCTGGCGCATAGAGCGGAATTGCGCGCGGAGTGTCCTTTACGCGGGCAAGATAGCTCTTACCGTAGTTGAAAAACAATCGATCCCTGTCAGCCTCAAGCTTACCTGCAACAACCGGCTCGGTTTCACCAGGTAACCAGATCCAGACAAACGCTTCGTTATATTCTCGCTTAGAAGTCATCATCTACAACTTTATGTGCTTTATGTGCAGTTTTGGGGAGAAGTGAGAGTTTTTCCTTACTGCGATTAATTTCTTTTCTAATCGTGGTCAGCGACTGTGACGCATCAAAGAGGCTTACACCAACGATGGTAGCTACTTCAAATACTGCGCCTACTTGACATCTCAAATCCGCTTTTTCAATACGCTGAAGCATGCTTCTGGATATACCAGCACGATCGGCAACTTCCTGCGTTGTGAGTTTTTGCTCTATTCGTGCGCTGCGAATGAGGTTTGCGAGCAAGCAAATTGCTTCTTCGGTATACCTTGAATATGCACGTTTTACTGACTTTCGCATGATTTCGACCTATGTATAACCCATATAACCATGAAATGGTTTATATATGACTCATGTTAGATTTTCCTTGCCAGTGCTGTCAACCATGGTTGATTTATGTATGGCTCATTTCTCAATGAAATGATTCACACATAAACCATTCTTGGGAATCTAAACAAAAAGCCGATATTAGCTCAAAGATGGAAATCATAAGACGAGGGCTTGTTCTAACCGTATTAACACTATGCTTGATCATATTGCTGCCGGGGCCAATAGGACTTCTCATTCCAACATCAAAACACCACAGATTTACCGCGCCCGCTAGTCTGTGAAGCCGCTTCCAGTTCGCCCTGGTTATTACGGCTGATCACCTGTAAATCACCAAAGCCGCGGTTTTTCAGATGATACCCCATATCTTGCAAGCGGGACTGCACGTCTGCTGCCAGGCCATTGTGATGGCGGATCTCATCTTTTGGTAACAACTGATGGTGAATTCTTGGCGCATCCACCAGTTGTTGCGCATGCATACCAAAGAGTACGCGATTCAGCATCGACTGAAATACCGAGCTGATAATAGTGGTACCACCAGGGGAACCTGTCACCATCTCAACTTTGTGGCCTTTCAGCAGGATACTGGGGGTCATAGACGATAACATGCGTTTCTGTGGGGCGATTTCGTTGGCTTCTTTGCCGACCGCACCGAAGAAATTCGGTACCCCCGGCTTAGCGCTAAAATCGTCCATTTCGTCATTCAGCAGAAAGCCCGCGCCGTCCACCACCATGCCGCTGCCAAAGCTGAGGTTGATGGTGGTGGTAGTGGAGACCGCATTCCCCCATTTATCCACCACTGAGTAGTGAGTGGTGTCTTCGCTTTCCTTAAGACCGGGTTTAACCTTTTCGGTGCTGGAGATGGCTTTGCTGTTAACCAACTTTGCACGTTCGGCCAGATAGTTATCCGCCAGCAAGTCTTTAACCGGCACCTGATAAAAATCCGGATCGCCCATATACTCCGCGCGGTCAGCAAAACCCAGCTTGGCCAGTTCGGCCAGTAAGTGAATATACTGGGCAGAGTTGTGGGCCAGGCCCTGGAATTCCTTGCTGAGCAACGCCTGCATTTTCAGCATCTGTACTAATACTATGCCGCCTGAACTGGGTGGTGGTGCGGACAGGACCTGATAGCCCTGCCAGTCAGCATTAATAGGTGTGCGCCAGATAGCCTGGTAATTGGCCATATCCTGCTTATTGATCAGGCCGCCGTGCTTTTGCATAAAGCTCACCAGCAAATCTGCGGTTTTGCCCTGATAGAAATCCTTGGGACCATGCTCGGCGATGCGTTTAAGGGTGGCGGCCAGTTCCGGTTGCTTAAACGGCATATCGCTTTGCATGGCTGAAAAATACTGATCAAAGTTACGACCATGGCGATCTTTTTGAACCCGCTCAATATAGCCATTTACATGACTGAGCAGTTTTTCATGGGGAATAAAGCCTTGTTCGGCCAGTTGGATGGCGGGTTGCAGCAAGTCTTTCCAGGGTTTACTGCCATATTTCTGGTGTGCTTGCCACATACCCATCACCGAGCCGGGTACGCCGGAGGCCAGAATACCGTAAAGGGGCTTGTTACGGAGCACCTGCCCCTGGTCATCCAGATACATATCGCGGTGGGCGTTTAACGGCGCTTTTTCGCGATAGTCGAGAAAATCGGCCTTGCCGTCTTGATGAATCAGCATAAAGCCACCGCCACCAATATTACCGGCTTCGGGCAGGGTCACGGCCAGCACAAAACCTGCCGTTACGGCTGCATCCACGGCGTTACCGCCATCTTTAAGTACCGCAACTGCCGCATCGGCACTGTAGCTATCCGGCATGGCGACTGCCGCTTGTTCGGCAGCCTGAGTGGTGAAGGACAGAAAAATCAGGATGAAGGAAAACAGCCTGCGCATGGCGACTCCTTAGCAGTTATTTGCTTAACACCTTATCGGGGCCAGTGGGGGAAGTCCATGTATCAGCGATTATCAGGGGGTAATTTAGGATCACGGCCATCCCGCTTAACCTCATATTCCCCTTCAAAGGTGCTGCCTTGATCACCTCTTTGCTGATACTGGTAAAAGCCGGATGTCTGAGTGGCGGAGCCTGTCACCACCGCACGTTTCATCAGCCAACGGGCAATGACCGGGCGACTGAAAGGCAGCACTAAAAATAGCCCCAATGCATCGGTGACAAAACCCGGCGTGAGCAGCAATACCCCAGACACTGCCAACATCAGGCCTTCGAGCATTTCCTGGCCTGGCAGTTGACCATTATCCATTTTGCGTCTGGCCTGCATCAACGTGGCAACACCCTGCTGGCGAACCAATGCCGCGCCAATGGCAGCCGTGAGGATCACCAGTCCTATGGTGGGCCAACCACCAATTTGCTCACCAACTTCTATCAACAGGGCAATCTCCACGATGGGCATCAGTACAAATAACAAGAACAGGAGTTTTCCCATGAGACATCCAAAAAGCTGTGAATTAGAGGTATAGTTTGGGCGCGTTCGCCCAAATCCAAGGCTGTCACTGTTACAAAGTGTGGCAATGAAAGTGTTTAACCTGTTCCAAGGTCCTTATGTCTGAATTTTGCCTGGTGCTGTGCACCTGCCCTGATATGGAAAGTGCCAGAAATATTGCCCGACAGTCGGTTGAGCAAGGATTGGCAGCCTGTGTCAATATTATTCCTGGCCTGGAATCCGTTTATCAGTGGCAGGGTGAATTACAGACCGACAGTGAAATACAGTTGGTGTCGAAAACCTACAAGCCGAAGCTCGACGCCTTGTATAAGCTGGTGGTCGGATTGCACCCCTATGACGAGCCGGAATGGTTAATCATAGAGATTGCCGATGGCAGCCCTACCTATCTGGAATGGATTAAAAGTTGTACAAAATGATGAAAACATTATTGCATGTCACCTGGATGCTCCTATTGCTGGGCCTCTCCCCCCTTAGTCGCGCGCAGGACCCACTGGGTGATCTGTTCGCTGACCAGCCGACCTTTTTACCGGTGGACGAAGCATTTAAGTTTGATTTTCGCCAGCAGGGTAATGAACTGGTACTGAGCTGGGAAATAGCCGAGGGTTACTATCTCTACAAAAAGCAGTTTAAAACCGTAGTAAAAGACGCCACCCTGGGGGAGCCTGCTTTTCCGCCAGCCAGACAGATTGAAGATGACTATTTTGGCGTGTCTGATGTGTTTTTTAATCAGGTGGATATCCGCTTTCCCATCCAGGCGGCTGAGCAGGATGCCGTGGTTAAAGTCAGTTTCCAGGGCTGCGCCGAAGCGGGTTTATGTTATCCGGCCACTGTTAAAGTTGTTTACCTGGAGCAAGTCAGCGGTGAAGTGACACCAGCGGATGATGCACCGCTGGCAAATCAGTCCCAGCAATTTGAATTGGCTGATTTGCTGTCCAGCGAGCAAAGTCTGCTCTGGACCCTGGCGCTGTTTGTGTTGCTGGGCGCGGGTTTGGCACTGACGCCCTGCGTGTTTCCCATGTATCCGATTTTGTCCGGCATTATTCTTGGGCAGGGCAAGCAGGTGAGTACCTCTAAAGCCTTTAGCCTGAGCTTTGTGTATGTGCAGGGTATGGCCATCACATACTCGATTCTTGGTCTGATTGTGGCCTCTGCCGGTGTGCAGTTTCAGGCGGCTCTGCAGCATCCCGCCATATTAATTACCCTGATCCTGTTATTTGCACTGCTGGCGTTGGTGATGTTCGGGGTGTGGGAGTTGCAGTTGCCTTCCGGCTGGCAGGAAAAGCTGAACAGTCTGAGTAATCAGCAAAAGGGCGGCAGTTATTTTGGTGTCTTTTTGATGGGGGCCATATCCGGCCTGGTGGCTTCACCTTGTACCACCGCGCCTTTAACCGGCATTTTGCTGTTCGTGGCGCAAAGTGGCGATTTGCTGCTGGGATTCAGCGCCCTGTATGCCCTGAGTATTGGCATGGGCATTCCGCTGGTGTTATTTGGTATTACCGGAGGCAAGTTGTTGCCTAAGGCTGGCAACTGGATGAATGTAGTGAAGGTGACTTTCGGCTTTATGATGCTGGCGGTGGCGCTGCTATTCGTTGAGCGGATGGTCGAGAACCTATGGACGAATCTGGCCTGGGCGGTGTTGGGACTGGCGACCTTCAGCTACTGGCAGGTTATGAACCAGAACACGCCGGTAAGTTTCTTTAAAGGCGTCAGAAGCCTGGTGATTTTTCTTGGCCTGCTGGCTTCTGCACTGTATGGCTACCAGCATCTGGAGTTTAAGACCGGGCCAGTCCAGGTCGGTAGCGTAACAACTTCTGCGCACACTGAATTTGTGCGGGTAAAAGATCTGGAAGACTTCCAGGCTAAGTTAGCTGCTGCTAATGCCGAGGGTAAGTCGGTGATGATCGATCTCTATGCTGACTGGTGCGTAGCTTGTAAAGAGTTTGAGAAATATACCTTTCCAGATCCTGAGGTGCAAAAAGCTCTGGCCAATACGGTATTGATGCAAATCGACCTTACCGACAATACCCCACAGAGCCTGGCATTTCAGGAGCATTTCTTTGTTCTGGGCCTGCCTACCATTTTGTTTTTCGATACCCAGGGACAAGAGATTGGCAAAGGCCGGGTAACCGGGTTTATGCAAGCTAAGGCGTTTGCTGCCCACCTGGCTAAGCTGCCTCTGTAAAAAGTCCTCTGCTTCAGAAATGGGGCCAATCTGCATATTGGCCCTGAATCAATAGTTAAGAACATTCGCTAATAAATTATATCGATATAATTAGTCAAAATATTATACAAATGCTTTACTTGTTGTTTACAACTGCCAGGTAAGGCAATAAGCCCTTTGTTGCTCCTGGTTGGTTCTTCGTTGAAAAACCAGCGGTATATAGCCGCATAACAGCAGGAGATAAAAATGAAACAACAGTGCAAAGCCTGGCTTCCTCTGGTCACCCTGTTGGGTGCCATGGGATACAGTCAATTGGCATCTGCCCACGGTTACATGCAAGTGCCGAAGGCCCGGCAGGTATTTTGTGAAGAGCAGGGGGGCTATTGGTGGCCGCAGGATGGTTCTGCCATTCCCAATGCAGCCTGCCGCGCGGCATTTTTGCAAACCGGCACCTTCCAGTTTGTGCAATCTATTGAGTTCTCTGTCAATGTGGCTGATTACTACAACCAGGCCGCTGTTGAAGCCGCGGTGCCAAATGGCAGCTTGTGCAGTGCCGGCGATCCGCAAAAGCAGGGTATTAACGTCCCTTCTCCCCACTGGCAACGCAGTCAGGTGGTACCCAATGCCAATAATGAACTGAATGTGCGTTTTTATGCCAGCACCCCGCACAACCCCAGCTTCTGGAAGTTTTACCTGAGCAAGCCAGGGTTTGACGGCAGCACACAGGCCCTGAATTGGTCTGATCTGGACCATATCCAGGATGTGGGTAATGTCGGCGTGATCCTCGCACCCGATGGTAAGCGTTATTACGATATGACCATCTCCATTCCGGCCAACCGCAGTGGCGATGCCATTCTGTATACCAGATGGCAACGGCAGGATGTGGCGGGTGAAGGTTTCTATAACTGCAGTGATATCACTATTGTGCGCGACACCAACCCACCAGATCAGTGGCATCCGGTGAGTTACTTTGTTCGTCAGGGCCAGGATGCCAGCCCGGGCGATACCGTCTGGGCCAGACTATTTGATGGTAGCGGCCAGGAAATCATCAGTGAGTTGCTGCCCATCACCGCGCAGAATAGCCAAAGCTGGCAGGCAGATTTAGCTGCCAAACTGAATATGGACTATGCGTTGGACATTCAGGTCGGGGTGCAAGACCAAAACGGCAATGTGCAATTTGACAGTCAAAATCTGCTCAGCAATCAGGTTTTTGCCGCTCAGTCTTCCCATAGTTTTAATTTAAGCATTCAGCCGCCACAGGGTAACACGGCGCCTATCGTGCACACGCCCGGCGACTTGCAGTTGCCCGAAGGGCAAAGCACGGCTGTGAATGTGCATGCTTATGATGATCAGCAGGATCCCCTTACCTTCACCTGGCAAGTGCCCGCACCGTTAAGCTACACGGGCTCAGGCGCAAATATCACCCTAAGTGCCGGGCAGGTGAGTCAGAACACCACAGTGACCGTCAGTCTGTCAGTGTCAGACGGTCAACTGAGTACCAGCGCCAGTTTTGACGTGGAAATACAGAACGACAGTGGCAATGTCCCTGCCTGGGACGCCAATACTGTGTATGTCAGAGACGATCTGGTCAGCTATCAGGGGCTTATTTACCGGGCCAAGTGGTGGACATTGGGCGAACTGCCAGACCAAGCCGACGTTTGGGAAGCGCAGTAAATCAATCTGGCCGGCCATTCAGCCGGCCTTCTTTTCTGAGAGGGAATTTTTATGAAACCAGCATCAATAGGTATGCTGGCGCTGTTTGCCAGCACAGTAGTTCAAAGCGCACCATCTACCCCCAGCATTGGCTGGGAGCCTCAGGCCTACTCCCTGATACAGGTCAATCTTGATGGTAATGGCGCGTATAAAGATCTTGTGCAACGGCTGTCGCAGGTGAATATCAGCATCGGCTGGAACGCCTGGTCGGGGGAAGGTGGTGATAACATCAGGGTGTATTTTGATGGCCAGCAAGTGCATCAGGAATCAGTGGCGGCGGGAACACGCAGCGGCACTATTCAGTTTTCCTGGTCACAGTCGGGTCGCCATGATCTGACCATTGCTTTGTGTCAGGCAGAAGACTGCGCAACCAGTGCGGTTAAGCCCCTGGTGATAGCCGATTCCGACGGTGGACATCTGGACCCGCTACCACTCAACGTAGACCCTAACAACGGCAACTATCCACCACCGCCTGATACAGTAGTGGGAGCCTATTTTGTTGAATGGGGTATTTATGGCCGGGCATTTGATGTCAGTCGCATTCCGGTCAACAACCTTACCCATATTCTGTACGGTTTTATTCCCATTTGTGGCCCTAATGAATCGTTACGGGAAATTGAAAACGGTAATAGCTTGCGGGCGCTGCAAACTGCCTGTGGCCGTTCCCAGGATTATGAAGTGGTAATTCACGACCCCTGGGCGGCAATACAAAAAGCCTTACCTGGCACCGATACTAACGATCCTATTCGCGGTACTTATGCCCAGTTAATGGCTCTGAAGAAACACAATCCGGCCCTGAAGATATTGCCGTCTATCGGCGGCTGGACGTTATCTGACCCTTTTCATGGCTTTACCCAAAAACAAAATCGCGATGTGTTTATCGCGTCGGTGAAAGAGTTTTTACAAACCTGGAAGTTCTATGACGGTGTGGACATTGACTGGGAATATCCGGGTGGAAGCGGAGCTAACCCGAACCTGGGCGACAGGGTGAATGACGGCCCTGCCTATGTGGCCCTGATGGCGGAACTGCGGGCCATGCTGGATGAGCTGGAAGCCGAAACCGGTCGCCAGTACCAACTGACATCAGCCATAGGTGTGGGTTATGACAAGCTGGAAGATGTGGACTATCTGCAGGCGCAGCAATACATGGATTATCTGTTTGCCATGACCTACGACTTTTACGGTGGTTGGAACAATGTCACCGGCCACCACACGGCCGTGTATTGCGGCAGCCATATGAGCCAGGATGAGTGCAATGGCACGGGTACGGACGATGACGGACAACCCCGTCAGGGCCCAGCTTATACACTGGACAACGGCATACAACTTTTACTGCAACAAGGTGTACCACCTGAAAAGATCGTGCTGGGAGCAGCCATGTATGGTCGGGGATGGGAAGGGGTGTTTGCTGCCGACGCGGCCAATGGCAATCCCATGACCGCCACCGCCAGCGGCAAACTCACCGGTACCAATGCACAAGGGGTGTGGGAGCCTGGTGTGATTGATTATAAAGGCATTAAGACTTATATGCTGGGTAGCAATAATACTGGTGTTAACGGCTTTGAGGCGGGCTATGACGAGCAGGCCGAAGCCGCCTATGTGTGGAACAGCCAGAATGGCAAACTGGTGACCTACGACAGCCCCCGCTCGGTTTTATATAAAGGACAGTACACCCGCAGCCTGAATCTGGCTGGGATGTTTGCCTGGGAAATCGATGCAGACAACGGCGATATACTCAATGCTATGCATCAGGGACTGGCCGGTGGCGGGCTGCCTAATCGTCCGCCGGTTATACAATTAGAGGCGCTTTATCAGGTCACTGGTGGGCAAAGCATTGATTTGGCAGCAGCGGCCAGCGACCCGGATCAGGATCCCCTGACGTTTCAGTGGCAACTGGACAGCAGTCTGGATGCCTCCGGGCAAAATAGCGCAACGCTCAGGGTAAATGCCCCAGTGCTGGCTCAAACAACGGACTATGCCGTGACGCTGCAGGTTTCTGATGGTCAGCATCAGGTTAGCCGGGCCACGACACTCAGAGTTATCGGCGAACAAGGCAACCAGCCACCAATTGTGGCGCCGGTTGCTGATCAAGAGGTGGACGAAAATGCGGTGTTGGCCATTAACCTGCAATCTTCTGACCCTGATGGTGATAGCTTGTCCTATGACTGGCAGGTTCCCCAGGGGCTAACGTTAAGCGGCAGCGGCGCGAATGTGCAGTTGCAAGCCGGCAATGTTGATGCAGACACGCAATATCCGGTGTCCGTAAGTGTTTCCGACGGTCAGGCCCTGACGACGGTGCAATTCACTGTCACTGTGCGTAATCTGGATGGCGGACAAACCACCTGGCAGGCCGGTACGGTGTATACCGCAGGCGATATTGTGCTGTATGAAGGTGTGGAATACAGAGCCAAATGGTGGACACAAGGCGACAGACCGGATCTGGGCGGGCCCTGGGAAGTCAGGATTCCTGACAATGGTCAGCCGCAAGCCTGGAACGCCAATCAAGCCTACAATGGTGGCGCCCGGGTCAGTTATCAGGGCAGTGTCTATCAGGCCAGATGGTGGACACAAGGGGAAGAACCCGGTGTTGCCGCAGTCTGGCAGTTACAACCCTAAACAATTCTAGCCGCCTGTCCAGGCGGCTTTTATCTGCAGATTCAACGAAAATAGCCATGCTTTCCCCACCGGTTGGCTGAAGATAGCCAGCTCGCTGCAGGTATTTCCACCTTTATTTATACTTATTTTTAGCCGTTTTGACTGTTACATACTTTGTAACAAAGCGGGATGGGATAAATTTTCATCACTAAAGGTCTGAATTTAACTCACAAGTGGCAGTCTTGTCTGATAAGGTAACAAACAAATAGCAGTAAACGTCGCTGATAAGACCAGTATTTTGCTGAGATTTATGAATCTGTCTCTATAATGGACTGCAATTGAAGTTGGCTTGGCTAATATTTGGTCAGTGCTTGACGGTGAGACTCGAAATTTTCTGAAAAATAGTTAAACATAGAGTTTTAGCTACAAATGGGCGCACATTCGTGAACTTTTTGCTGATTAATGGTCCTAACCTGAACTTGCTGGGTAAGCGTGAACCACATATTTATGGTCATCAAAGTCTGGCCGACATTGTGCTGGTGCTACAGGAACAGGCGATTGATGCAGGCGTTAAGCTTGAACATGTGCAATCCAATGCCGAGCATGTACTGATTGATGCCATTCACCAAGCCATGGGGAAGGTGGACTTTATTGTGATTAATCCGGGTGCGTTTACTCACACCAGTGTGGCGCTACGGGACGCCTTATTGGGTGTGAATATTCCCTTTATTGAAGTGCACCTTTCTAATGTCCACGCCCGGGAAGCCTTCAGACGCCATTCTTACCTGTCGGATGTGGCCAAAGGCGTCATCTGTGGCTTAGGTGCCCAGGGATATGAATTTGCTTTACAGGCAGGCATTAAGTACTGCCAGGAACATTCTGTATAACAGCCTACAAATATAAGAGAGACCTGACGATGGATATTCGGAAAATAAAGAAACTGATTGAGCTGGTTGAAGAATCCGGCATTGCTGAGCTGGAAATTACCGAAGGTGAAGAATCGGTACGTATCCACCGTGGCAGCTCTGCCATGGCGCAACCTGTGCACTACAGTGCGCCTGTTCATATGCCTGCTCCAGTGGCCGCGCCAGCAGCACCTGCCCCAGCTGCCGCACCTGCTGCTGCCGCTGAGCCGGCCGGACATATTGTGCGCTCACCCATGGTTGGTACTTTCTACCGCGCATCTTCACCGGGCGCCAAGAACTTCGTTGAGGTCGGTTCTCAGGTCAAAGTCGGCGATACCTTGTGTATCGTTGAAGCCATGAAGATGATGAACCAGATTGAAGCGGACAAAGCAGGTGTGGTTAAGCAGGTGCTGGTGGACAACCAGGAACCTGTGGAGTTTGACCAGCCTCTGTTCGTGATTGAATAAGCGGGCTGAAGCTGATGCTGGATAAAGTACTGATAGCCAACCGGGGTGAAATTGCATTGCGCGTGCTGCGTGCCTGCAAGGAACTCGGGATTAAAACCGTAGCGGTGCATTCCACCGCCGACCGTAACCTTAAACATGTGCTGCTGGCCGATGAGTCCATTTGTATCGGCAGCCCGGCAGCCACCCAAAGCTACCTGAATATTCCGGCCATTATCGCCGCTGCGGAAGTAACCAACTCTATTGCCATTCACCCTGGCTACGGCTTTTTGTCCGAGAATGCCGATTTTGCTGAGCAGGTGGAAAAGAGTGGTTTTGTGTTTATTGGCCCTAAAGCCGACACCATTCGCCTGATGGGCGACAAAGTGTCTGCCATTTCCGCCATGAAGAAGGCGGGGGTTCCTTGTGTACCTGGCTCTGATGGTCCGGTGGGTGACGATGAAGCCAAAAACAAAGCCATAGCCAAGCGTATTGGTTACCCCATTATTGTTAAAGCTGCTGGCGGCGGCGGTGGCCGTGGTATGCGCGTGGTGCGTAGCGAAGCGGAACTGCAATCTGCTATCGCCATGACCAAGAGCGAGGCCGGTGCCGCCTTTGGTAATGATATGGTGTATATGGAAAAGTTCCTGGAAAACCCACGTCACGTGGAAATTCAGGTACTGGCAGATGGTCAGGGCAATGCGATTCACCTGGGTGAGCGGGACTGTTCCATGCAGCGCCGCCACCAGAAAGTGGTGGAAGAAGCGCCTGCACCTGGTATTACCGCCGAAATGCGTGAAAAAATTGGTGATCGCTGTCGCCGTGCCTGTATTGAAATAGGCTATCGTGGTGCGGGCACCTTTGAGTTCCTGTACGAAAACGGTGAATTCTACTTTATTGAGATGAATACCCGTATTCAGGTGGAGCATCCGGTGTCCGAGATGATCACCGGGGTGGATTTGATTAAGGAGCAATTGCGTATTGCTGCCGGACAGCCTCTGGCCATTGAGCAGTCGCAGATTCAAATTCGTGGTCATGCCATCGAATGCCGTATCAACGCCGAAGATCCAGAACGCTTTATTCCTTCACCAGGCAAAATCGATATGTTCCATCCGCCTGGTGGTCTGGGTGTGCGCTGGGATTCACATATTTATGCCGGTTACAGCGTGCCGCCTAACTATGACTCCATGATCGGTAAGCTAATCACTTATGGTGAGAACCGTGACGTGGCGATTGCCCGTATGCGCCATGCTCTGAATGAGCTGGTGATTGAAGGCATAAAAACCAATGTGCCGTTGCAGCAAAAAATCATGGCAGATGAAAACTTCAGAAATGGTGGAACGAATATCCACTATCTGGAAAAGAAACTGGGCATGCAAAAAGGCTAACCAGGCTTTAATCTAAAAAAGGTGCGCAAGCACCTTTTTTATTGGCTGCAAGCTGCACTGCGGATAGAATTCAGCACCTTTCTCTTCGCACTCGATTATGCTGGCTGCATCCCTTCGGCGCCTTGACCGCTATCTGACGGACCATTGTCTGTATTGGCAGTTTTCGCCTTTTGCTGTGAATGACTATCCCTGGCGGCAGCAGAATCCGGCCCTGGCACAGTGGTTGGATGAATTGCCCGATGAACAACTGGCAAGTTGGCAGATTCATGCCGAGCAGGCATTACTAGCCTGCTCGCGTTTTTTGCCAGAGCTCATGGCGGCCGATGCGCTGTATCCATTACAAAAACACCAACAGTCTTTGCCAGCGCCATTTTGGCTACAATCCGGTATAAAAGGTCGAAAATGGCAGCAAATCAGTGCTTTCGCCGCCCTGTTTAATTGCAGGCCAGGCCCTATTTTGGAATGGTGTGCCGGTAAAGGGCACTTGGGTAGATTGCTGGCCTGGCAATTTGCCCAGCCTGTTATCTCAGTGGAATGGCAGGCTGAACTTTGTCAGCAAGGCCAGCAAGTGGCCAGGCAGCAGCATGTTAATCAACGCTTTGTTTGTGCAGATGTACTTAAGGATAAGTTGGATAAGTATGTGCAAGCCGACCAGCAACTTGTCGCCTTGCACGCCTGTGGACAGCTGCATATAAAAATGCTGCAGGAAGCGGTTAAGAACCGGGTTCAGGCTGTCTATCTTTGCCCTTGTTGCTACCAGCTTATTACACAGGAAACCTATCAACCCCTGAGCCAGGCCGGGCAATGCAGCCAGTTGCAACTGAGCCGGGCAGATCTGCGATTGGCGGTGCAGGAAACGGTTACCGCACCGCATCGGGACCAACACAAGCGTTTACAGGAAAGGCTGTACCGGCAGATGTTTGATATTTGGCAGCGCCAGCATCTGGGGCAAGACAATTATCTGCCGGTCCCTTCTGCACCGGATTACTTGTTTCGCCAACCTCCCCAGGCCTTTTTGCAATGGGCGGCGCAGCAAAAAGGGCTGGTATTCGCGCCTGCTGTCGACTTGTCTGGTCTGGAAATGACAGCCAGGCAGCGACTTAGGTTGCTTGAACGTATGGAGTTAGTACGGCACCTGTTTCGTCGTGCCCTGGAATTGTGGTTGGTGTTGGACAGAAGTCTGTATCTTGAGGAGCATGCTTATCATGTTCAGATACTGGAGTTTTGTACTCGACAAATTACCCCCCGCAATCTGGTGATTGTGGCGCAAACCTAAACGGCGTTCCGGTTTGCTATGGCTTCAGAATCCGGGCTGCCAGATATCGTAGGTGGCAATTAAAGCCGGGTACTGGTCTGAACTTCTATAGGCTTGCAGGGCTTTATCAAATTCCTGCAAAAGCGCTTTGTCCTTAAAGCCAACCCGATAGCCCGTCGGTGGGAAAAGCCAGTGGATATCGACCAGATCCAAAGCGTCATCACGGAATTTGGTCGAAATATGGCGGAAAATATTAATATCCATCACTGCCAAATCAATTCGCCCTTCCAACAGCATCTTAACCTGTTTACTTTGATCCGGTAGTTCTGTGTAGAGTCGACTGTCTGATACTTCCTTGGCGAATTCCTGCCCAAGTACAATGGATGCATTCTGAAAGGCGACTATGCTGAAGCCTTTCATATCCGCCAGGCTATCCAGTTTCACCCGGCTAACCTTGAGGCTGATGACTACATTGCGATAGGTGACATACACCTGGCTGAGCTGTTCATGCGGTACGGGCATGCGCTCGGTCATATTCAGGGCCATATCCACCTGACCATGGTTGAGCATACCGGCCGAGCGGCCAAAAGGCACATAGACGGGATCCACCTGATGCCCCAGATTTTGCAAAATAGCGCGAACCAGATCCAGTTCGAAGCCTTTATCCTGGTCTGCAATCACATAAGGAGGTTTGGTCCAGCCAACAGCCATCACAAGAGAACTAGCCTGCGCGACTGTACTCATTAGCAGCAGGCTGGTCAGCAAGATGATCCTGTTCATGCAGACATCGATTCTCTTATCCATAGAAACAGGTTAAGACAGGTTCCTCTGGTAATCCAGCTCTGTATACTTATACTCTCGTTCCCAACAAGAATTGGCGACTTTTATTTCGCCCTGACCGCTGAGAACCCTATGGCCTGGATTCAATTACGTATCAACAGCAATGCCCAATCCGCCGAACCCATTGGTGAACTGTTATCGGATTGGGGCGCCCAGGCCGTTACGTTTGTGGATGCCAAGGATACCCCCTGGTACGAGCCTAAGCCCGGCGAGGTACAACTGTGGCCTGATACTCAGGTGGTGGGTTTGTTTGATGCTGAAGAAGACTTAACCGCACTGCTGTTGCAATTGAAAAGCCAGCTGCCAGCAGGCACCCTGATTAAATTGGACCCGCTGGAGGACAAGGATTGGGAGCGGGAGTGGATGGATAATTTCCACCCAATGCAATTTGGTCAGCGCCTGTGGATTTGCCCAAGCTGGCGCGAGGTGCCAGATCCTGACGCCGTTAATGTCATGCTCGACCCCGGGCTGGCCTTTGGTACTGGTACTCACCCTACCACGGCACTGTGTTTGCGCTGGCTGGATGGTCTGGAGTTGGGTAACAGTCTGGTGGTGGATTTTGGTTGTGGCTCGGGCATTTTGGGCATTGCCGCGCTTAAACTTGGTGCCAAACGTGTGGTTGGCGTCGACATTGACCCGCAGGCCATTCAGGCCAGCCAGGACAATGCCAATCGCAATCAGGTTGGCGATCTTATCGAACTTTATTTACCCAAAGATCAGCCACAACTGCAGGCCGATGTGGTGGTGGCCAATATTCTGGCCGGGCCGCTAAGAGAACTGCGCCAGGTGATTACCAGCTACTGTCGTGCTGGCGGTAAACTGGCTTTGTCAGGCATTTTAAAGGAGCAGGCTGAGGAAATCAGTGCGCTGTACAGCCAGGACTTTGAAATGGACCCGGTAGCCATTGATGGTGACTGGGCCAGAGTTAGCGGTACCCGCCGCTGATCTCGTCAGGTATCTGGCTAGCGTTTCTGATATCGCCCTGCGACATAACAGTCGCAGGTAGCTAAACCGACATTTATACCAGCCCGCCATGGTTGGCCGTCGTTAAAAGCCTATCGTTTATTCCCGCCCTGTGTTCTGAGATAAAAACTACGCTTCCTGCTGCTGGCCTGAATATCATCATTTTCTAACACCTAACACCTAACACCTAACACCTAACACCTAACACCTAACACCTAACACCTAACACCTAACACCTGCAGGTATTCATTCTGAATCAACGCTGCATCGATCAGAGAACAAGAAACTCCTTGATCCCAGCATTTAAATGATTACAATCATAAACACAAATGATAACGGTTATCAGTAGTGTTATGATGTATCGCGAAATCCCAATCTTGGCATTACTTGCCGTTACTTTAGTGCCCAATGCGTTGGCCAACGAGATTCAACAAGTGGAGAGGCTGGTTGTGTCTGGTACCCGCACCCCTAAATTGTTGAACAATTCACCAGTGGCGGTGGATGTGGTCAGTGGTGAGCTACTGCAGCAAGTCAGCCGTGGCACATTAGCCCAGGCCCTGAACTTTTTGCCTGGGGTGGTAGTAAAACGCAGCGTTAAAGACGGCTATAACGTCATGATGCAGGGCTTTGACTCAGATCACGTGTTGATCCTGTTGGACGGTCAGCCGTTAATCTCACCCTCTGGTTCCTCGGTGGATTTGGATCAGATCAGTGCCGACGAGATTGAACAGATTGAAATCGTCAAAGGTGCTGGCTCGGTATTGTATGGCAGTTCCGCCATGGGCGGGGTAATCAATATCATTAGCCGTCAGGATAAGGGCAATAGCCTGAGCAGTGAGTATCAAGTGTCCCGCTATCTGGGCAATGAGGTGGACGGCGATACGCTGGGCCATCTCTACAAACTGCGTGGCTCCGCCAAAGTGGCACAGTGGCAGGCTAAGCTCAGCCTGCAGAAAATTGACGATCCTGGCTTTGATTATGAGCCTGCCAGCATTGCACAGACATCTGCTTCCCTGGATAAACACTTTGCGCGTTTTGAGCTGGCCCGTAATCTGGATGGCCTCAGGCTGGGATACAAGCTTCATTATTTTGAGGAAGAAAAACTCAAGGACAGATTTAAAGTCCCCGGCCAGGACTCGGTTGTCTACTATCTGTCCGATGTGGAGCAGTGGCAACAGGATGTACTGGTCAGCCAGCAGCATGACTGGCAACTGAAAGGCCGCTACATCAAGCACAATGAAACCAGTGGCGATTCCAATGGCTTGCGCGAAACCGATATATCCCTGGCCGAGCTGGATGCTCAGAAAGTCTGGATGCTGGATGGCATGGAGGTGGTTGGCGGGGTTATCTGGCATAGCGATACCCTGGATCAGAGCAAACTCACCGATGGACTGGTGGAGGTAGCGGATAAAGACCGCCAATCACTGGAAGCTTATAGCCAAATTAACTGGATGCTGGATAAAGTGGACTGGCTGGCCGGCTTGCGGGTTCAGCATGATACGGATTTCGGCTGGCATTCGGCACTGCGTGCCAGTGGCATGTACAAGTATATCGATACTGCACAGAACACCTGGCAATGGCGGGCTGGTTTGGGGCAAAGCTATCGTGTGCCTACGCTAAAGGAAAGGTTCTATGTGTTTGACCACAGTAACCTTGGCTACATGGTGCTGGGTAATGAAAACCTTAACCCCGAGACGGCCCTGTCGGCAAACGCTGGCTTAACCCTGACCATTCCGGTTATGGATGACAGCCATGATCTGCAATTTGAGATAGCCGGCCATTACACCCGCACCGACGATTTTATTAACACTATCAGAGATGCGGCGGCGTCAGCGGAGCTGGGCCTGGATGTGTCCCGCTATGCCAATGTGGCGGAATCCACAATCGCCGGGCTGGATCTGTCGGCCGAACTGACTCTGGATAACTGGCGCTATCAGCTCAGTTACGCTTACCTGCACACCGAAAACGAACAAGGCGAGCCACTGACGGGCCGCCCCAAACACCAGCTTAAATTCAACCTTGGCTGGTCTTACCCGGCATGGCAACTGGATAGCCTGTTTTATGCAGTCTACGAGGCTGGCGAACAAGCAGGTCAGGACTATCAGGGCATTCTTAAGGATGACTGGCTGAGCCTTAACCTGAGTTTATCCCAACACCTTAGCCAAAGCCTGAGCTGGCGACTGGCTGTTGACAATCTGCTTGATGAGCACAGAGATGCCAGCGCCGATGCGGCAGGCTTATTTGATGTGCGTCCAATCAGCAGCCGTCGCCTGACACTGGGCGTTAATTACCAATTCCTGTAAAGATAACAATTCAAGGAGCACCCGATGAAGTTTTCTCTGTCTGTTACTGCCATGGCGCTGTGCCTGGCGCTGGCCGGTTGTGGCGGTTCTGACTCAAGCGCGCCCACGCCGACCCCGAATCCAACCCCTGAGCCAACCCCGGAACCAACCCCAGAACAGGGCCTGATCAAAGGTCCATTCAGCACCGGCACGACGGCCGCGCCTGTTGCGGTGTTCTTTGATTTGGACAGTGGTGAAGTACTGCCACTGACAGAGGAGCAAGCGCTGACCAATCAGGATTGGGATATTGCCTTTAAACGCACCAAAATGTGGACCAATCATCAGGCCGAGACACCGGTCAGTGTGTTTAAAACCGACATCAACAGCGACTTCTTTGATGCTCAAGGCAACGCCGTAACAGATAAATTTATCAATGCCACGCCTGAAACTGAGCTGGACAAATACAAGGCGATTGCCACTACTGACATTCCCGCTGATGACGCCTTTGTCAGTGACAGTGAAGAGTTAGTGATTGGCGGCAAGTTCTACCATTACGATATGGCCACCCACACCGTTACCGCTGCGGACGATAAGTTTTTTATTGTCCAGTCAGACCAAGCCTTCAGCAAAATCCGCGCCAAGCACATCACCACCGCTGGTCGCACTATGGCTACCCTGACACTGGGAATCGCCCACCAAAGCCCCGCCGATGGTGATACGGCATTCCGCCCTGAAGTGGATCTTGAAGTGGATACCAGTGCCTGCACGGACGATGTCTATATCGACTTTGACCTGGCTCAGGTGATGTCTGAAACCGACAACTGGGATTTGCGCATACCCTGCAACACTGTGTCAGGCACCACGGGTGGTGCTTTTGAACTGCATATTGCCGACGACGCCAGTGCTATTGAAGACAGCGCCGAAGGTTACCCGGGCATTGACGAAGAAGCTGTGCCTTATATGGGCTTTCAGTCTAACCAAACCATGCTGCGCTTCTTCGACGACAACAGTTGGTATCAATACAACCTGCAAGGCGGCCATAAGCTGTGGTCGCAATATGGGGTGTATCTGATTCGCACCGGCACGGCCACTTATAAGTTTCAGGTCACCAGCTATTACGACGAGGCCGGTGCTTCGGGCCACTATAGTTTCCGCGCCGACAGCCTGAACGAATAATCGCGACGGGGCAGGAAGCCCGATTGTCATCAAGGGGAGTGAATTGTCACTCCCTTTTGCTATTGATTGACCCGGAGATAACACCTTGATCAAACAATTAGAAGAACTGATGTACCAGCTGTCCGATCTGTTTATGGCGCCGGTACTGGTATTACTGATTTTATTATTTGCTTACAGCCTGTTTGCCCTGGGGGCATTGCTGATGCAATGGCAACAGCGTCGGCGTCAGCGCATGGGCTATATCAATGCGTTGCAAAACAACCTGAACACATCCGGCCCATTGCCTGGCTATCCGCTTTTATGTTTGCGACTGGCACAGCCGCAAGTCAGCCGCGATGAACTGGATGTGGCGGCCTTTAACCTGTTGGAAAATGCCAGAATGGTCAGCCGCCTGGCACCGATGCTGGGCCTGGTTGCGACCATGGTTCCTATGGGGCCGGCGCTGAAAAGTCTGGCCAACGGCAATATTCAGGGTATCAGCGAAAATCTGATTGTGGCCTTTTCAGCGGTGATTTTTGGCCTGGTGACGGCATCCATTACCTTCTGGATTGCCAGCGTCAGAAAACGCTGGCTGGCTTCTGAGTTGGTAGCCCTGGCCCCCTTTATCCGGGAACAGTCCGTTTATGATACTGCCATTCGCAAGGAGGTAGAGCACGATGCGGCTGCTTGATGAAGATGAAGCCGGTAATCCGGTGCTGTCGGTGGTCAATCTGGTGGATGTATTTCTGATCCTGATTGCCGCATTGCTGATTGCCATCGCCCAAAATCCACTTAATCCCTTTTTGGATGAAAACGTCACGGTGATTAAAAATGCCGGGCAGCCGGATATGCAGATGATCATAAAAAACGGCGAAAGCATAGAAACCTATCAAAGCTCTGGCGAAATTGGTGCCGGTGATGGGGTGAAGGCCGGGGTGGCCTATCGCATGGCCGATGGCAGTATTGTTTATGTGCCAGAAACTCAGGGGCAGCCATAATGTCAGGTAGGCACATAAATATCAGCAAGAAGACGTTAATAGTATGGGGCCTGCTGCTGAGTACATTCAGCATGCCTTCTCTGGCCCAGCAATCAGTCACACAAGCCAAACCTAAGGTACTGATTCTGGGCGCTGCTCATAGCAACAAAGCCAAGGTCAGTCTGTTTAAAGAACTGGCGGGAGAAACGCTGGATATTGAGCACAAAGCCGAGTCGGCGATTAAAGACGACATGTCTGCCGCTAAGGGGTTATTTGACGAAGTTGACCTGGTGCTGTTTGATGCGGTCTCAGCCAGGGAGTCTGCGGCAACGTATGCCAAGTATCAGGCACTGATAACGCAGAGCAACAGCCGCTTTATCACTATTCAGCAACCGCAAGTGGATAGCCTGCGTAAAGGTATTGATCCGCAGCAGGCTATGGATTTGTTTGCCTATTGGGATAATGGCGGCACACAAAATCTTCAGCGTATGGGCCAATACCTGCAACATCGGTTGCTTAGCCCCACTGACACAGTCGTTGAAGCGCCATTGATTTACCCGGAGATTGGCCTGTATCACCCGGATTTCAGCAAGCGAATCTTCGCAGATCTGGACAGTTTTCTGAGCTGGCGAAAACCTTCTGAAGGTGCCCCCAGAGTGGGTATCTTGCTGCAACGCTCATTAATTGAAACTGCGCAAACCCAGGTGGTGGATAGGGCCATTCGTCAGTTGGAACAGCAAGGGGCGGTGGCGGTACCGTTTTTCTTTGAGCTAAGTCCGGTGGTGTCTGACTATCGTCCGCTTATCAGCAAAGATGGGCAAACTTATGTGGACCTGATCGTCAGTTTCCGCAATTTTCATTGGGCCGCCAAACGCAAAGCCGAATTTGAAGCGCTTGGCGTACCTGTGATGCAGGCACTGACCTACTACGACGGTGACCAGCAGACCTGGGAGCAGGACAAGCAGGGGATCAGCATTGGTATGACACCTTTTACCCTGGTTTTGCCGGAAGGCGCCGGAGTTGTGGACCCCATGATAGTGGCGGCACTTAACCAGCAAACCGGCCGGGTAGAAGCCATTGACTATCAGCTTGAACGCCTGACCAGCAAAGCAATTAAGCTGGCGAACCTGCGGCATAAAGCTAACGCCGACAAACGACTGACCTTGTTTATGTGGGGTAGCCAGGATGTTGGGGCGTCATTTTTGAATATTCCTGACAGCCTGTATCACATTGGTAAACGTTTGCATCAGGAAGGTTATCAGGTAGCGCCACATAGTGGGGATTATTACACGCAGCGGGTTAATCATATCCTTGACCCCTTTTATCGCGATTACCAACTGGATGAACTTCTGCAGCAGGATCTGGCCGAGTTGATGCCGGTGCAAGATTATCTGAGCTGGTTTAATCAATTACCCCAATCGGTCACCGAGCCTATTAATGCACACTGGGGAAAACCTCAGGATAACTTTATGGCGGTCAAGCGTGATGGGGTGGATTATTTTGTCCTGCCGCGCATTCGTAACGGTAATTTGTTGATTATGCGTCAGCCGCCACGTTCGGACAAAAAGGATAATGAAAGCGATATCTATCATGTGGGCACGGTGCCAATTAACCATTTCTATCTGGCGGCCTATTACTATGCCCGGGAATACTGGCATAGCGACGCCATTATTCATTTGGGCACCCATGGCTCGCAGGAATATTTAGGCGGCAAGGAACGCGGTTTGTCCATCTTTGACCAGGGCAACCTGGCAGTTTGGGATACCCCGGTAGTCTACCCCTTTATTGTCGATGATGTGGGCGAAGCGATGCAGACCAAGCGTCGTGGCCGCGCCACGGTCATCTCGCATATGACCGCGCCTTTTGCCACTGCTGGTTTGCAAGGGGTGATGGCGGATATACATGAACTGATGCATCAGTATGACTCGCTGGACGAAGGCGGAGTGAAGCAGCGCACCGGCGAGCAAATCCATCAGCGTTGTATTGAAGAAAATATCTGTGCCGACTTTGGCTGGAGTGACCCACAGATCAAATCTGATTTTGATGGATTTATTCAGGCCTTGCATGAGCATTTGGAGGAAATCGCCGGCACCAATCAGCCGCTTGGTTTACACAGCTTTGGTATGTTGCCTGAACAAGCCCTGCTGACCACTACCCTGGTACAGATGCAGGGGCAGGACTTTATTCAACAGGCATTGGCTTTTGAGCGTAAGCACTATCAGGCCCATCAGGATGTGCATGATGGGGATAATCAGGCCATGACCGATGAGGTAGCGCTGGAGAACACCCCTGGGTTTAAGCTGATGTATGACTATGTGGTAGCCCAGGATGGCAGTAAGTCAGTGCCCCTACCGATCGCCTTTGAGAAGCTGGACGATGCGCTACAAAGCCAATTGCTAAAAGCCCGAGAACAGTATCAGGCCATGCAGGATATCGCCGAGCTGGACAATCTGATCGGTTTTTTACAGGGCCGTTATGTGCCGGTTAAAACCGGCGGCGACCCGATACGCCATCCCGAGTCTGTGCCCACAGGATTCAATCTGCAGGGCTTTGATCCGGCCAGGGTACCCACCCAGGCAGCCTGGGAGCAGGGTAAGGCACTGACCGGGGAATTGATTGCCGATTACTTTCAGGAGCATGGCCGATATCCGGATAAACTGGCGTTTTCTTTGTGGAGTATTGAAACCATGCGCCACTACGGTGTGCTGGAAAGCCAGGCCTTGTATGCCATGGGGGTACGACCTACCTGGACGCCGGATGGGCGGGTGACCGGCACCGAAGTTATCCCCTACAGCGAATTGAAACGGCCCAGAGTGGATGTGGTTCTGTCTGCGACCGGCCTTTACCGTGATGCTTTTCCTAATGTGATGCAATTGCTGGCCAAGGCAGTACAGCAAGTGGCTGAACTGCAGGAACAGGGCAACAGTATCTGGGCCAACAGCCAACGTATTGCCAAACAGCTGGTGGAGCAAGGTGTGGCCCCGGACGAAGCCGAGTACTTGTCGACCATGCGATTGTTTTCCAATGCCTCCGGCGATTACGGCTCGGGCGTGGATGGCGCCGCCTGGGCCAGCGATAGCTGGGAGCAGGACAGTAAAATTGCCGATCTTTACCTGGATAAGATGGGTTATTTCTTTGGCCCTGATGACAAACGTTGGGGGGAAAAGCTGGACGGCATTAACCTGTATGCACAGCAACTGTCCGGTACCGACGTGGCGCTGTTTGCCCGCTCATCCAATCTGTTTGGCATGTTATCCAGCGATGATCCCTTTGAATATTTCGGTTCACTGTCGCTGGCGGTGCGCAATATTGACGGCAAAAGCCCACAGATGCGCATCAGCAACTTACGTAATGCCAGCAGCGCCAAAACCGAGAAAGCCGATCAGTTTCTGGCCAAGGAGCTGCGCACCCGGGTATTTCACAAGCGCTGGATCCAGGAGATGCAAAAAGAAGGCTACTCAGGTGCAGTGGGGATGAGTTCGCGTATGGACAATTTCTGGGGCTGGCAGGTAGTGGACCCGGATATTATTCGCGATGATCAATGGCAGGAGTATTTCGACGTCTATGTCAACGACAAGCTGGATCTGGAGTTGGATAAGTGGTTCGAACAAACGAATCCTGCTGCCCTGGCTCGTATGCTGGAACGGATGCTGGAAGCGAATCGCAAAGATTACTGGGAGGCGGATGCACACACTCTGCAAACCCTGGTTGAGCGCTATATCGACCTGGTGAACCAGTATGAGCTGTATCAGGACAATGACAAGCTCAGAGACTTTGTGAATCAGTCAGCCAGTGGCTTTGGTCTGATTAAGCAATTGGCGGCGCCGATGCCGTTGGAAGCCTCACTATCAGAAGCGGTACAAGGCCAGAAGCTGGAAAAAGTGCAGGCCAGCGAGCAGCCAATCGACTGGAACTGGACCCTGATCTGGTCCTGCTTGGCGATGTTGTTATTAATGGTGGCGGGCATGCTGTGGCAAGGGCGACCGCCCCGGCCACAGCTGAGACTTTCGCTCTGATAACAAGTCAGCCTGACGGCCAATAAACGAATTCTTTACCGCCGAGACGCAGAGTGTGCAGAGTAAAGCTCGCGGTGACGCCACTCTGTTCGCTCCGTGCCTCTGTGATTATCTATAAAATTTGTTCAGTTCAATTTCACCACAGAGGCACAGAGATTACAGAGAAAAGCAGGAAATTTAACGGTGTATATGTTTGAAAAATGAACACTTTATTTGTCTCGGTGGTGGGTGGTAAGAGGCATCTCGTCGAGTGTGCAGAGGAAAGCGCGCGGTGATAACACCTTCAAATACTCTGTGCTCTTCGTGCCTCTGTGGTTAATTTTTTTAGACAGATATATTTTTTACCTCTGAAGCAATGAGGGTACAGAGTTCTGGACTCAAGTGATGATGACATTCGCGTTCTTGGCGGCTCTGCGAGAGAGAATTCCGTTTTCAATGTTAGCAATCACCGCTTTTCGTCATTTCTTGGTAACGCTGTTATAGAAAGCGCAAAAGCTCTGGGTGTTGGTTATGGATAAAGTTGCTAAGGGCCGAATCCGCCTGAATAAAATTAAAATCAGCAAAGTCAAAGCCCGGCGCCACACTGCAACCCACTAAACTGTATTCGCCCAGACTTTCAGCGGCCTGATAGTGACCCCCTTCTATCACCTGGGCAAAATGTGGTTCGTCTGGTCCCAGACGTAACTCCTGAATCTGTTGATTATGCAGATCGATAAGCCGTAGTGGGGCACCAGCATAATGATTCCATACCTCATCATGGGCCACGCGATGAAAGCGGCTGACGTCCCCCTGTCCCAGTAGAAAATAAATATGGGTCAGGCTGGGGCGTGGTTGGCCATGTACCGGTGAGTTTAAACTCTGGGCTGAGCGGTAAACTTCTGCGTAATAGCCTCCTTCCGGGTGAGGCTTAAGCGCAAACTGGCTGATCAGTTGTTCCTTACTAGGGGACATGATGATGCTTCCTGATTGAAATTAGTCATTGTCAGTGCTCTGGCACTGAACTATGTTAGGCGGAATTTAGTGGAACGTCATTGGAGAAAAATATGGACATACTGTTTGACTACATTTTACGTATTGAGACCTTTCTACTGATTTTTGTGGTGGTGGTATTAAAATCCGCCATTATCTTTGTCCCTCAGAATCGCGCTTATCTGATTGAGCGATTTGGTAAATACCAGACCACCCGCGAAGCCGGACTGAATTTTATCGTACCTTTTATTGACCGGATTGCCGCCGACCGCTCGCTGAAAGAGCAGGCCGTGGATGTGCCGGAACAAAGCGCTATTACCCGTGACAACATCTCTCTTAAGGTGGATGGGGTGCTGTATTTCCGGGTGCTGGATCCATACAAGGCCACCTATGGGGTGGATGATTATATCTTTGCCGTGACTCAGTTGGCGCAAACCACTATGCGTTCAGAGCTGGGTAAAATGGAACTGGATAAAACCTTTGAAGAGCGTGATCAACTTAACACTAATATCGTATCCGCCATAAACGAAGCCTCTGGCCCCTGGGGCATCCAGGTGATGCGCTATGAAATTAAAGACATTGTGCCACCGCATTCGGTTATGGAAGCTATGGAAGCGCAAATGAAGGCGGAACGAGTCAAAAGGGCACAGATCCTGGAATCTGAAGGTGACAGGCAAGCGGCTATTAACCGTGCCGAGGGTGAAAAAGCTTCAGTGGTACTGGCCGCCGAAGCGGACAAAGCAGAGCAGGTGCTGCGCGCTGAGGGTGAAGCCAAAGCTATTCTGGCGGTGGCAGAGGCGCAGGCCGAAGCATTGCGACTGGTGGGCGAAGCGGCCAACACAGAACAAGGCCAGAAGGCGATTCAACTGGATCTGGCCACTAAGGCCATTGAAGCCAAACAAGCCATTGCTAAAGAGTCTTCAGTGGTGTTGCTACCAGACAGTGGGACTGATGCCGCGTCAATGGTAGCGCAGGCCATGACCATTATCGAGAATATAAAAAAGGGGTAACCGATGGACCTACTGAATCAGCATCTGGCCGAGAGTCTGATGGTGTTAGGCCTGGCACTGCTGGCCGTTGAAGTACTGATCCTGGGCTTTGCCACCTTTGTATTGTTCTTTATTGGCCTGGCAGCGCTGGCCACCGGGCTGATGATGTATCTTGGCTTGCTTGGGCAGGATATGTTCAGCGCTCTGGCCAGCCTCGCCGTGTTGAGTGCCTTGTTTGCGTTGTTGTTGTGGAAGCCGCTAAAAAATATGCAGGCGAAAGGAAAACCGGTACAGGTACAAAGTGATCTGATCGGGCATCAGTTTGCAGTTACCGAGGCACTGCAGCCAGGTAAGAGTTTTGAGTATCGTTATTCAGGTATTGCTTGGCAGGTACACAGTCAGCAACATTTAACAGCTGGGCAGACGGTGCAGGTGGTTAAAGTGTCGGTAGGGCGTTTGGATGTAGCACCTGTGCAGGACGTGTCGTGATAAATCTTCGTCTGGCCCAAGCGGGCAATGAGGATAAAAGTTACTTCTGGCGGCATTATCAGCAGGCCATGCGTGGACATATTGAAAGTCAGTGGGGATGGGATGAGAACTGGCAGCGTCAGGATTTTGCTAAGCGCTGGCAGGATAATCAAAATCTATTGGTGGTATCTGGCCACCTCAATCTTGGTTATATTCAGCTCTGCCAACGTCCAAAGCATGGCCTATATATTACGATGCTGATTATGGCACCACAATGGCGCAATAAGGGAATTGGACGTAGGTTGCTATTGCAATTGCTTAAGGTCTATCAGGCTCAAGAGTTAACACTCAGGGTGTTTCGTTGTAATCAGCAAGCTCTGCAATTTTATGTAAATGCTGGCTTCTGCGTAAGTGCGGAAGAACCGGACTTTTATTTGTTGCAGGCAGGGGCAAAGGCGTTGCAAACGGCCCAACCGGAAGTCAGGCTCGCTTAACGTTATTTTCAGTCTTCCTCGGCTTCCACTGCGTCAACATCAATACCCATTTTTTCCATAATTTTGCGTGCTTCTGCCGGAATACGATGAGGATTGTCTTTCTGCAGATCGGCATCATTGGGTAGGGGTTGCCCGGTAAACGCATGCAGAAATGCTTCACACAGCAACTCCGAATTCGTGGCGTGACGTAAATTGTTGATCTGTCTGCGCGTCCGCTCATCGGTTAGTACTTTGAGTACGTTCAATGGAATGGACACGGTAATTTTTTTTACCTGCTCGCTCTTTTTTCCATGCTCGGCGTAGGGATGAATATACTCGCCATTCCATTTAGCCATGTTTCTGCCTGTTTTATTTTAAGTTAGATGGCAAAATTCTAACCGCTGGCAGGATTCAGTCAATCTGGAAGTCCAAACATCTTGATGTCTGGGCGGAATACAAGTAGATTTAGCCATCTAAACGTCCAAAATCCAGAGCTTATTCCAGGAGTCACTATGGTTTCCTATGCCCAGGGCATTGATGCGCTGAACAATTCCTTGTCTGAATTGCGCAATATCAATGTGTCTTTTGAATTTTTCCCGCCTAAAACTGAGCAAATGGAACAAACTCTGTGGCATTCAGTGCAGCGCCTGGCACCCCTTAAGCCAGCTTATATGTCGGTGACTTATGGTGCGAACAGTGGCGAGCGGGATCGTACCCATGATGTGGTGAAACGTATCCAGGCCGAGACCGGCGTGGCGGCCGCGCCACATTTGACCTGTGTGGATGCCAGCCGAGAAGAGCTTAAGCAAATCGCCCATGACTACTGGCAGGCTGGTATTCGTAAGATTGTTGCCCTGCGCGGTGATTTGCCTAAAGGCGTGGACAAAACCGAGCTGTATGCGGCGGATCTGGTGGCGTTACTGAAAGATGTGGCGGATTTCGATATTGCCGTGGCGGCGTATCCGGAAATTCACCCTGAAGCGCCTAATGGCCAGTTTGACTTGCTGAATCTGAAACGTAAGGCCGAAGCCGGTGCAAGTTCGGCTATTACGCAGTTTTTCTTCGATGCCGAAGTGTTTCTGCGCTTTCGTGACCGGGCCGCAGCCGCAGGAATAGATTTGGAAATCATCCCCGGTATTTTGCCGGTAACGAATTACAATACTCTGGTGCGTTTTGCCGGTATGACCAATGTGCATGTGCCAAACTGGTTGCATAAGATGTATGAAGGTCTGGACGATAATGACCAGACCACCCGTAATCTGTTGGGTGCCAGCATTGCTATGGATATGGCGCGTATTCTGGCCAAAGAAGGGGTGCGTAACTTCCATTTTTATACGCTGAATCGCTGTGAGCTCAGCTATGCGATTTGTCATATGCTGGGTTTGCGAGCCGACTAAGTAAGCATTAGTTTGACAGACACACAGAAAGGCATCAGGGGATGCCTTTTTTTGTGCGTCGAGGGTACACTTGAATCTGAGTTTTGGGCAGGAGGTATGGGATGGATAAATTCAGGGCAATTAAAACCTTAACGTTAAGCCAGGTGAAAGTGTTTGCCATAGCCATGCTGACTCGTTGCCAACAGGACAGAATTACCGTTACTGCTGGCCATCTGGCCTATGTCTCCTTGTTGTCTTTAGTGCCATTTATCATGGTGTTTTTTACCATATTATCGGCGTTTCCTGCATTCGGTTCGGCCCGTGGTGATTTGGAATCCTTTATATTTAGTAACTTTGTGCCGCATGCCGGTGGCGTGGTGCAGCAATATGTTGGTGAGTTTGTTGGCAATGCATCGAAAATGGGCGCTGTGAGCATATTGTTCCTGGTGGTAGTGGCGTTGATGCTGATCTCCAATGTAGACAAGACCATTAACCATATCTTTCGCACCAACAGTGACAGACGCCCCATCTTTACCTTTGCTATTTATTGGATGGTGCTGACATTAGGCCCCTTATTAATAGGTTCGGGGCTGGCGATCAGTTCCTATTTAGTGGGGCTGGCGGCTTTTGCCGAGGACTATACGCCAGGTATTACTACTGCGTTGCTGAATCTGGTGCCCTTTGTTACGTCATTGGGGGCATTTTTTATTTTGTATATGGTGGTGCCAAATAAAGCGGTACGTGCCAGGCATGCTCTTTCCGGGGCTTTTTTAGCAACCTGCTTATTCGAATTATCGAAAAAGGGATTTGCTTTGTATGTTGCCAGCTTTCCCTCCTATCAAATGATCTACGGTGCATTGGCTGCGGTACCCATTTTATTTGTATGGATTTACCTGTCCTGGATTGTGGTGTTACTTGGTGCCGAGTTTACCGTACAAGTAGAGAGCCTGAGCCAGCCACCACCGCCGCAAGAAAGTATTTAATACTTCCCGCCACAAGGCTTATACAGTTTTCAACACTTCCTAACAGATTCGCAGAAGATGACTTGGTATCTTGCTCGGGCAATTTTCATCATGCAAAGAGGGAAGGTGTTATGGGAATGAGTCTTAAGCGAAGTACGCTGTTGTGGTTGGCAGTAATAGGGTTGGGGGCCTGTAGTAGCGATCAGGTTGATAAGGCCATTGATGACAGACCGAAAAATCGGGATACCACCATCACCTTTGTTAATGCCCTGAATGACGATGCCGGCTTTTATCTTCACCCGCATGCTATGTTTGGCGATGTATTCCGGGATAAATACAAAGCAGTAGATTTACTCAGTGAAGATTATGGCAGTTATCTTTATGGCTGGAATAAAGACTACGCCAAAACCACTTTTGGTGTACGCAACAAAAACAGCAACAACAAAAGCCGCAAGCTGGATGCGCATTTAGCTGACGGCGGTCGGACCTGGGTGGTGGCCTGGATGAATGGCAGCAACTATGAATTGTCTGTTTTTGACAAATCCCCCCGCAACCGTGCCGATATTATCAGTGTCAGGGTGCTGGCAAATGCTGATATGGATGTTGCTGTGGACGGAAAACACATCAGCCGGGTTAAATCCGGTAAAGTGTCTACACATATCAGTGTTGAGCTGTGCAATGGCACGCTGAGCATAGCCAACCGCGCCATTAATTTATGTCAGCAGGAATATGGCCGCTCTTATCTGCTGGTTGCCGACAGTGATGGTGCCAAGGTGATAGTGGAAGAATAGCTAATTCTGAATACTCTGAATAAACTCGTTAGACTGGTCTATGGCCCGGTTCATCTCTCTGAGTAATAGATCAATATCGCGTTTTATACCACTGAATTCACCTTGCAGGGAGCCAATTGCGCTGGCGTTCAGGTTGTGTTTTAAGTAAAGCACATTGTCTTTTAAGGCACTTAACACCGGCGCCATTTTACTTTCGGCGCGGCGCATGGAATTTAGTAATTGGGTATAGCGGCGTTGGGTATCCTTTAGCTTTACACTGCTGTCTCGTCTGAGCTTCTCACTGCTGTATTGGTCCAGCTCGTCCTGCCATTCATCAAACAAGGCATCGGCAACATCCTGTACCTTATTGATACGTGCTGAAACTTTTTCTGCCGAGGCTTCACTGGCTTCATACTGGTCCTTAAGACCCTCGTACACACGCTGCAACTCACCACCATCAAATTCCAGCAGAGTGCTGAAACGTTCCAGGGCTGAACTGAATTGTTGCTGGGCGTCTTCCTGCGCATCTCTGGCGTCTTCGACCCGATCAACCAGAATGTCTCGTTTCTCGACGCCCACCTTTTCCATCGCTGAGTAGTAGGCTGACTGGCAGCCACTGAGCAGCAGCCAGATGCCTAACAGCCCGGCATGACGAAACATCAGAGCCTGGCCCTGAACTTGGCGGCATCCACAATTGCCCACAGATGGATCAGTGCGCCTGGGATCCACATAAAGATCAGGATAACAGTGGCAGCCATGCCATAGCATACAGACACCACCACAAAAAACAGCAAGGCAGCCAGAATCCGGCCTTGGACTAACTGTCCCAAACCTGGAATAAAGAAGCTGCAAATTGCCGCAATGACATTACCGCCGGAACCTTGTCCTGACATAGAAGTCTCCATCACATTTGTTTATGCAATTAACTTAAAGCAATTGTTTGCGCTAGGCAAACTTTGCCACAATAGCATGGCTTTAACTCAGGAATATCAGATGATTGCATTGTTACAGAGAGTGTCAGAAGCCAAAGTGGTGGTGGCAGGGGAATGCATAGGACAGATTAATAAAGGCATTCTGTTATTGCTGGGAGTGGAGCAAAGTGATGATGAAGCCAAAGCCCGCAGGTTATGTGAGCGGGTGCTTAATTATCGTATCTTCGCTGATGAACAGGGAAAAATGAATCTGAATTTACTGCAGACAGGTGGGCAATTGCTGGTGGTATCTCAATTTACCCTGGTGGCCGATACGGATAAAGGTAACCGACCCAGCTTTTCCCGTGCCGGCAACCCACAGGAAAGCGAAGTGTTGTATGAATACTTTGTCAGTCAGGCGAGAAAAGCGGGTGTTCACTGCCAAACTGGGCGATTCGCCGCGGATATGCAGGTAAGCTTAACCAATGACGGGCCTGTGACTTTCCAACTCAAAGTGTAGCGGGCAACGATTTACCCCTCAGAGCACTGAAACCAGATAATTTAAGTTGAGGTGATGACGGCGGGCGAACTTTACGAGCGTTGCGTATTCAGGCAACAGGAGTGGTTGTTTCGCACAAAGTAAAATGCGGTTTTGATAACCAGGTACTTTAAAGCAAAGCGGGCGAAAGCCGCTTAATCGCAGATAGAGCTGCTGGAAATCGTCAATCTCACCGGAGTGTTCGGGTAAAAGGTTGATAGCCAGAATACCCAGCTGGGACAAACTATCCAGACAATCACGGTGGAACGCATCCTGTTTGAGAAAGTCGGGATGCTTGTGACCATCGAATATATCGATAAACAGCAAATCCAGACAATGATAGTGTTTTATCTCTATTTGCCCGTCGCCTTGTATGATAGTACCAGGGGCAAGATGAAAGTAATCCACACAAGACTGAATCACGCCGTTGTTGCTTTCAATACTTGTCATATGGATGTTTGGATGCACAGAGCCCAGATAACGTTTGAGTGCTCCGCCACCTACTCCAAGCTCCAGCGCCTGTGTGGCCTGAGGACAAAAATACAGCGCCAGTGCCATGGCATGTAAGTGCGGTAATACCAAAGTGGGGGGATTGCTCAAATCCATTACAGTCTGTACTGTGTCATCCAGACATAGCCAGCGATATGCTGCGTTTTGGTAAACAAAGAGCTGCGGTGCATGCCAATAGAGCAGCTCCCTTTGCCTTAACGCATGATTAAGGTCAAACAGTGGAATACCCAGATGTGTAGCAATAACAAGTGGCTCACTATAGGTGCTGTGTTTCGTTTTGTTAAGCTGCTGGCAGGATTAAATTTAGGTGAGATAAATGTATAAAGTTGATACGCCTACCACGGACGAAGAGTTTGACAAATATTTTCAATTTCGCTGGCTGATGCTGCGCAAGCCCTGGAACTATCCGCTAGGGTCGGAAAAAGACGAATACGAGCAGGTGGGTATTCATCGCATGGTGGTGAATGCTAACGGTGATGTGATCGCCATAGGTCGCTTGCATTTCAACACACCCGAAGAGGCGCAAATCCGCCATATAGCTGTGCATCCGGACTACCATGGTAAAGGATTGGGCAAACTGGTTGTATCTGCGCTGGAAGGCGTGGCCAGAAATCAGGGGATTGAAAGGATTGTCACCAACAGCCGGGAAATATCCACCCCTTTCTTTAAAAGTTGTGGTTTTGAAGTTGTAGGGGAAGCGACAACTGAGTTGGGGCAGCTTAAACGGGAGCAGATGGTAAAGAAGCTGACAGAGCTGAATGCCGTCATGCTGCACCCCAAGTGGTGTAAAGAATTGCAGGACACCTGGTACGAGACCATTCCCATCAGCGAACAAATGGGTATCAAGCTTTATCAGTACACAGGACGGACCTTGGAGGTTCGTGCATCGCTGAATAAAAACATTAATTTACATGGCACCATGTTTGCCGGGAGCATTTTTTCTCTGGCCACCCTGTCAGGTTGGGGCATGTTGTTTTTACAGATGAAAGAGAAAAACCTGTCCGGCGAGATTGTGCTTGGCGACGCTGATATACATTATCATAAACCTATCAGTTTGCAGCCTAGGGCAATCTGTAATATTGAATCTGTCAGCGGAAAGTTTGAGCAACTGGCTAAGGGGCGTAAGAGCCCATTCAAATTGCAGGTGGATATTCACGATGGCCATAATCCTGTGGCCGAGTTTAAGGGCGTCTACTGGGTTTTACCGCCGACAGAAGAGTAACAATAAAGGCGCCGTATGGCGCCTTTATCAAAACGTGCTTTGCTAAATAGCCTCGCTTCAGACCATGGCGGCCTGAAGTTTTTTCAGGGCATTTTTCTCAATCTGACGCACCCGCTCAGCAGAAACCTGATATTTATCAGCCAAGTCCTGCAATGTGGTTTTGTCGTCAGTTAACCAGCGGCACTGAATAATATGCTGGCTTCTTTCATCCAAAGTCTTGATGGCTGAGTGCAAGCGCTGAGTTGAGGATTCATCCCAGTCTGCATCCAGTACAGTAGATTCCACATCGGCACTTTTATCTTCAAGATATTGCACTGGTGCAAAATTACTGCTGTCATCATCGTCATTGGCCAGGTCGAAGGCCTGATCCTGGCTGCTCATGCGCGCTTCCATTTGCAGCACTTCTTTGGTGCTTACCCCCAGTTCATCAGCAACTTTCTGAACTTCTTCATGGGTAAACCAACCAAGGCGCTTTTTGGCCTTGCGCAGGTTGAAGAACAATTTGCGTTGTGCCTTGGTGGTGGCCACTTTTACGATTCGCCAATTGCGTAAAACGAATTCGTGGATCTCCGCTTTGATCCAATGCACAGCGAAAGATACCAGACGTACACCCACGCCTGGATCAAAGCGTTTTACCGCTTTCATCAAACCAATATTGCCTTCCTGAATCAGGTCGGCCTGAGGAAGGCCATAGCCTGAATAGGATTTGGCGATATGCACAACAAAACGAAGGTGCGACATGATCAGCCTGCGGGCTGCTTCAAGATCCCCTTGATGGTGAAGGCGCTCGGCTAATTCCTTTTCTTCCTCGGCAGTGAGCATATCAATTGAACTCACCGCTTGCATGTAGGCTTCCAGACTGCCCGTCTGAGGTACGCTTAACGCCATAGACTGCATGTTTGTGCTCATCGTTTACCTCACATAAAAAGAGTGGAGCCAGTGTAGCACCCAGTCGCAGCGATCACCAGCCCGTCTGGGTGCGGAAAATACACAGTATTGACCACTGACTCGACCTTGAGTTCCGTTACTTAACCAGCCTTATATTGGGCTGTACTTCTTCCTTTTCAAGCAACTTAATATTTCTGGAGCGACGCTGACCATTCTGGAATCTGTCATAACGGAAATTGTCTACCTCCATCATTTGAGCAAAATTGACCAGAGCAGCCATATCGCTCTTATCTAGGCTCCTATCTGAACTGTTCAGTTGACTGTCTACATAAACTTCATCACCGTTGAATGTCATATGCGCAACAGCATCATAGGGTTTGCCGTATTCCTCTACACGAATGGCCCTGACCATTTTGACTTCGAAAATCCAGTTCCCAACCTTAACATAGCGATTTGCGCTATTTTCCATCTTTTCCCCCTGTGAAAAGAAATATGGGATTGACCCGTGGTTTATTTTTCAGGTTGTAATTGACGAAAGTTAGGAGCAACTGCATTTGGTTCTTCTCGTCTGCCATGACGAAAAGAGCCGACTCTTAACCGGGTTATCGGCCTCCGGCCGGGGGAATACAACGACTTTCCTGAATTTTTTAATTTCAGTAGCTAAACAACAGCAACTGGTGGCTGTCCTTGCATCTTACCAAGCCATTCTTACTTACTGGAAAAATGCCTGCAAGTCTTCCGTGCTGAAAACATTATCACCCAGACCATTATCCGATAACTCGGGGGGCCGGTTTAGATACCTTTTCAGCTTGTCTTAAATTGGTATCAGGATCTTCCCTAATGTCTGCCGCAGTAGTATCAATTGCTGAAAGCACAACAAAAGCAAAGCAGGTCAATGTCTTAACCTGCAATGCCAATCTTGATGAGTGAAATTGGGAAGGCAAACTGGAAAACATATCCGTCAAACTTAATAGGCGGCATAACAACAAGAAGCAATGCTAGCCGCGTTTTTGCCAGATCCATGCTAGTTCCATGCCAGTTGGGGGTGTGGCTAAAATACATGGTCTGGGAGGTGATTTCGGGTAGCAAGAGTGGCCTTTTTGTCCCCTATAAGAGACATCATAGGTAACTAGATTTTCATTATCATAAGTCATGGCTTCTCGGTGTTTGGATAATGTCTATATAAAATAATGGCTTATGGAGTCATCTTGTTTGAGCGTCTTGTGTCGCAAAAAGGAGACATGTTGACGGTATGATATTCAAATATTGGATGCCCTTAGTTTCGTGGGGGATTTTAGGGCACAATAGGTAGGATCATTTGGTGGCGTAAGGAAAGTGCATTGACCAAATTCATGCCTTCATCACTTAAATCTCTGACTTTACTGGGCTTCGCTCTGGTTAGTTTGCCTTTGATTCTGGCATTGGCAATGGCGCTGGTGCGCATAGATAAGCTTTCTAATCAGGGGGCGAATGCTGTTCAACAAGTCTCCAAGCTAGTGTATTCCACCCGGCAGGTTAGCCAATTGTTGGTAAACATGGAGCGAGGTGCCAGCCAATTTCTTGTGTTGAAAGACCCATCCTTGTGGCAGGGGTATTTGGAACAAAGACAAGAGTTGCTTGCACTGACCAATGAGATGCGCAACCAACCCGAGTTAGCAGCCACACTAGTTACCATGTTAAAGCATGAAGAGCAGTTAAATCAGGACTTGAGTGA
>NZ_PEBU01000009.1:2588-241227 GCF_002887595.1 Bowmanella denitrificans | reverse complement strand
GTCGACCTGGGCAGGTCAAACAACTGACAGACCAATGCGGTTGGATACTGCTCACTCAACTGGTCTGTCAGCGCATGCTTTTGAAGTCGTCCGACATTAAGAGAGCTGTAGCCTTTTTTAAGATATCTTTCTCCAGCTCCAGGCGTTTAATGCGCTTCTCGAGCTCTTGGATACGCTGTTGTTCTGGTGTCATGGCTTTGGCATCAGGTGTTATTCCCTGACGCTCTGCTTGTAGCTGTGCTACCCAGCGGCGCATTGCCGTCTCACCCACGCTCATCGCTGAACAGGCTTCCATTATCGAATAGCCCTGTTCTACCACTAATGCCGCTGCATCTCGTTTAAATTCCGGAGTGAAACTCCGACGTCCCATTGCCATTATTCACCTCATTTGATGGTTGGATTCTACCACCTAACTTGGTGTCTGGTTTTATTAGACCACTACACCTGCATAGCAGGCCAGCTAAAGCTGTTCTATAGCGTTCCATACGCTATAGTGCTCCTGAACTTTATGCGCTTCTGCCTTCCTGGGTGGTGTGCCGTAACTGTCCACCTGCGCATTCTGGCGTATAATAACAATTTGATTTTCAATAAGTTGTAAAGCAATAATCCAATTGCCGATAAATTTGGCAACTTTTTGAGAAAGGCGTTGCAAAGGGGACATCAGATTCCCGGCCTTTGTCTGTTCGGGGAATACAAGAGGAACCACATGTCGCAGCCGCAAAAGGGGATCTGTGCAGAGCCTAATCTGCATGCCTTATATCTGCTGTTTAACGTAACAGACGATGACACTCAAATGATTCGTAGCAAACTGGCCAAAATGTTGGATATCTTCGAACATTACGACGAAGAGCACTACGAGGCCATGGTGTCGGGAATGGTGGCGATAGGCAGTAATTACTGGAGCGATCTTTATTCCGGATTGATCCCGCGTGAACTATCGCCCTTCCCGGATTTAACTTGTGACGACCGTCACGCTCCTGTGGTGCCTTGCGACCTTTTTATCCAAATACGCGCAGATCGTGCCGATATCTGTCATGCCATTGGCGTGGAGGTCTATGAGCTATTGAAGGAACAGGCCGAGTTGGTGGAACAAACTAAAGGGTTTCGTTATCTGGATGGACGTGACCTGACCGGCTTTGTTGATGGTAGTACCAATCCCAAAGGCATGAAAAAACTCGCCGTTGCCATTGTAGGGGATGAAGACAGTGACTTTGCCGGTGGCAGTTATGTGCATGTGCAGCGCTACCGCCATGACCTGGACCGATGGAACCGGGTGAGTATTGCCCAGCAGGAAGTCATCATGGGGCGTACCAGGGAAGATGACGTGGAGTTTCCTTTGGAAGACCGGGTTGCTTACAGCCACAGCACTCGCACCAACTTAGTGGATACTTCGGGCCGACCCATTGAGATATTGCGTCAAAGCATGCCTTATGGCGATATGCAGAATCAGGGGCTGTTCTTTGTTTCCTGCTGCAAAAGCCCGAAACCTTTTATGCAAATTCAGCACAGCCGCATTTTTGGTGACCGTCAGGGCAATTATGATCGATTGCTGGACTACAGTGTACCTGAAACTGGTGCCGCATTTTTTGCCCCCTCAATTCAGTTTCTTAAACGCCAGGCATAGGTGTTGAGTTTGCACAAACTCCACGCCTGACAGAGAACAGGTTGTGGATGCATGTTAGGATGAACACATTCTGTAATTAAATTACATTTATTTGTGATTCCTTTGCCATTTTTGTGCTAAATTTCTGTTAAAAAGTTCTTTTTGGTAATAAAGTTACAGAAATTGCTTGGTTAATGCACTTTTCTTCAGTAGGATCTGCTTCGTTAGGTAATTAAATTTCACATTCAGACTTGTCGAGGTAGTAATGAAAAAGTTTGTATTTGCAGCAGTGGCTACAGTTATTAGTGCTCAGTCTTTCGCGTCAGAAGGCAATCTTCGCTTTGTTGCGGTTGACAACAGCCCGTTTTCATCTATCTGTGTGATTGCCGCAGAACAAGGTGTGGCAGCCGCCCGTAAGTCTGCACCTCGTGAGTTTAATCAGGATATCAAGTGCAATGGCCAGGCAATTAGCCAGTTTGCTCGCCAGTTCAGAGCCGACGCGCCAGTGCAGGCCAGTAACGTAGTTTATCAATTCGTTGTGGCAGACGAGCGTCCTGAATCTATGCTGTGCAAGCAGGCAGTGTCTGCTGGTGTGGAGTCATTGGGACTGACACGTCGCCAGATGGACGGCATATTTTGCAATGGCGTGCGTTTAACTTCTTTTGCAAAAGCCTACCAGGCTAACTAAGCAAACAGGCTTGTTGTCTGAAACGTCTGGTCTTTTTCAGGCTCTCTTTTGGGGGCCTTTATTTTTTAAGTAACCAGAGCACGCTCTTGATTCGGGAGCCGGGTCGTCGGATTTAAATCCGGCCCACTAAAGGTTCAACCCTCCTGAAAGTGACCACAATTCCTTAACCGCATTGGCTAATTAGAGAGCCTGACGCTGCTGGGAATACAGATAAAAAAGCAGCCCGGTTGGGCTGCTTTTTGGTAGTGGTCGAGCACTCAAGGTTTAACGCAGTTCTGCAATTTCCGCTAAAGGATGGCCGGTGGCTTTATCCGGGTAAGTGATAGACAGTAACGCTGACAAGGTTACTGCCAAGTCCTCAGGTGAAACCTGGCGGCTGCTGCTGTAAGGTTTGACTTTCCAACCGGTAAAAAACAGCGGCACATGGGTATCATATTTGTACGGCGAGCCATGTGTGGCGGCCGAGTACCCTTCGAACATACTGGAAGGTTCTTGCACTAACACCACATCTCCCGCTCTGCTTGGGACATAGGCGTTCTGCACTTTGCTGGCGATGGGATCGAAAGATAAATCTTCACTCATCAGTTGCTGGCGGGTAAACACTTTGGCCACGCCGGGCAACTTAGCCGCATGGGCAGCTACGGCCTTTTGTACGGCATGAATATCCAGATTTTTGTCGGCAATCAAGTCCAGATCAAGATACAAAAAAGGCATGGAGGTTTTGCGTACCAGTTTGCCTTCAATATCAAACTCCTTGGCTAACTGTTGATTGATAGCGTCGAACTGTTTACCCGTATTGCCACGGAATCCGGCAAAACCTATGCTTTTCTTATACTCTGGGATGGAATCCACGCCATGATCGGCTGACAATGCAATCAGTACATTTTTCAGGCCAACCTGCTTATCCAGAAAGCTGAAAAAATCCGCCAGAGTACGATCCAAATTCAGCAGGTTGTCTTCAGCTTCCAGGCTGTTAGGGCCAAACATATGCCCAACATAGTCATTCACCGAGAAGCTGACAGACAAATAATCCGTGATCTCATCCTTACCCATATCGGCCTGAATCACTAAGCGTTTGGCAAATTCGGCTGTCAGCTTGTCACCAAATGGCGTATAGGCCAGCATGCCGTAATAGTCTTTATCGGTTTCTGTCGGCATCTGATGTGGGAATCCCGACTTAAAACCTTTGGGGGGAATTTGAAAAGGTCGATTGCCGGCATTGTTGTGATACTGACCTTCATCCAGCATCATCGCCCAACTTTGACCGGCAAAACTGTCTTTCAGGCCTGATTGATTAAATTCTTCGGCGTAAACCGGCAACTGGTCGAAATAATAGTTGCTGGTGACGACGTTGCCGGTACCTTTGTCAAACCAAAAAGCTTTGCCAAAGTGCCCGCCCGTCAACACTGCGCCTCTGTCTTTGGTGGACACGGCAAATATTTTGGCCTTGCCGCTGCTGGCCTGGTAAAGCTCATCGGAAAAAGTGGATGCCATCAAATTGGCCGGCGAGGCACTGTATCCGTCTGCACCAAGCAACTGGGTATTTTTATCCGCAACGCAATAAACACTGTCAGCCGTGAGCCGGTCTGCCCAGCTGTTAGCCGGAATACCGTGTTGAGAGGGAAGTGCACCGGTGGCCAGGGTGGCATGACCCACTGCGGTAAGCGTGGTGGCATGACGGTAGTGCGCGTTTGTGTATAAGGCGCCATCATCAAGGAAACGCTTAAAACCCTTTTGATTGCGCTTATCCACAAAATTGCTTTGATACTTGTGCAGCAGATCGCCGCGCAATTGGTCTACCGTGATTTGTACTATCAACCTGGGCGCGTCTGCCAGCGCCGGCGCGCTGAAACAGGCGCACAGCGCCAGGATGCGTATCGCGTTGTTCATACTATCCTCTTGATTGTGTGGCGGCGCTCAGCGCCGCCCGGTTCTCAGATTACGCCGAGTTCGCGCAAGCGCTCGGTTAGATAACTGTCGGCAGTGTGCCGGTCAGACAACACCACATCGGGTCTGGGATGCAAAAACAGCGGCAGTGAAATTCTTGACCTGGACTGGTCCGCCCCCATGGGGTTAATGACCCGGTGGGTTGTAGAAGGGAAGTAGCCGCCAGATGCTTCCTGCAACATGTCGCCGATATTGACGATCAGATTGCCAAAGTCGCAAGGCACATCCAGCCATTCTCCCGTTTTACTTTTCACTTGCAGGCCCGGTTCATTGGCGGCCGGCAGTATGGTCAGCAAGTTGATATCCTCATGGGCCGCGGCACGGATAGCGCTGGGCTCTTCCCCGCCAGTCAATGGTGGATAGTGCAGCACCCTGAGCAGGGTCTTATCGCTGTTTTCAATCATACTGGACAGCGGCTGTGAATAGCGTGCTGATACCTCTGTCGGTGAGTGTTTCTCAACCCAGGACAGCAGAGTAGCAGCTAACGCATTGGCTGCCTGATAGTAATCGGCCAGTTGCTGACGCAGTGCGTCAGGGCAACGACCCCAAGGGTAATAATGGAAGTATTCCTTGATGTCTTTGACTTTATGCCCTTTGGCAGTTTCCGATACTGAAGGAGGAAAATAGCCATCCTGGGTGTCTTTTTTAAACAAATATTGCTGTTTTTCTTCACCATCGAAGAAGGCTTGCCAGTTTTTGTAGATGGCATCCACCATGGCCTGTTGTATGGGGTGATTCTTCAGTACCCCAAACCCGGTTTGGTGAAGTGATTCCACAAAAAGCTGCTGTGCATTGTCAGCATGAAAGTCAACGGCGACTAGTTTCATTATGTTACCTGTCTTAGCAATATTCAGAGGAAAAGGAAAAACCCGGCAATGGCCGCACTCATCAGGTTGGCCAATGTGGCTGCCAGTACGGCACGCAGGCCCAGTTGGGCAATATCATGGCGGCGACAAGGTGCCATGCCGCCCAGCCCACCTAACAGTATGGCGATGGAGCTGAAGTTAGCAAAACCACACAGCGCGAAGGTGACAATGGCCTGACTATGCTCAGACAACTGCGCTCTTTGATTGATAAAGTCGGCGTAGGCGTAGAACTCGTTGATAACGACTTTCTGGCCGATAAAGCTGCCAGCCAATTGCGCATCTTCCCAGGGCACGCCAATAATAAAGGCCAGGGGTTGGAACAGATAACCCAGAATAACTTGCAGGGTCAGATCGCCTGCGCCAAAGAAGCTGCCCGCCCAACCGATTATGCCATTTAACAGAGCAATCAGAGCGACGAAGGCCAGTAGCATGGCGCCCACATTAAGCGCCAACTGCAATCCGCTGGCGGCACCGGCAGCTGCTGCGTCAATAACGTTGACATTTTTTTCTTCTGCCTGACTGAGATCGGTCAGATCATTTTTCGGTGTTTCGGTTTCCGGCAGAATCAGTTTAGCCATCATCAGGCCACCTGGAGCTGCCATAAAGCAAGCCGCTATCAGGTACTTAAGTTCAACACCCAGACCGGCGTATCCGGCCAGAATTGAGCCAGCCACCGATGCCAGACCACCCACCATTACGGCAAACAGCTCTGAGCGGGTCATGGTGGGAATAAAGGGTTTGACGACCAGTGGCGCTTCGGTCTGACCAACAAATATATTGGCGGTAGCAGACATGGCTTCCGGGCGACTAACCTGCAGCAACCGCTGGATGGCACCGCCAATCAGGCGAATCACCCAGCCCATAATGCCTAAGTAGTAGAGTACGGCAATAAAAGAGGAGAAAAACACGATAACCGGCAAAACATGCACTACGAAAATAAAGCCCATTTTCATCCGGCCTAAATCGCCAAACAGAAAGTCGATGCCCTGCGAGGCGTAGCCAATAATCTGTGAAACCGTATTGGACACAGACAACAGCATGTCTTTGCCAAAGGGCACATAGAGCACCAGCGCCCCCAGGCCAATTTGCAGGGCAAAAGCGCCCAGCACTGTTCGCCAGCGAATGGCCTTGCGATTGGTGGAGACCAGATAACCGAGGCCAAGTAGCAGCAGAATTCCAAGCAGACTAATCATAGGGTGCCAATTCCTTTGTTGTTATTATTTGAGTACTTGTTGAATATGCGATTTCAGGACATCCAGCGCGATGCGGTTTTTGCCACCCTGGGTAACAATCACATCCGCGGTAAAACGGCTGGGCGCGACAAATTTGTGATACATAGGCTTAACGGTATTTTCATACTGTTCACTGATGCATTGCAATGAACGCCCCCGTTCCTGCACGTCGCGGTTAATGCGTCGCAGCAGGCAAATATCCAGTGGGGTATCGATAAAAACCTTCAAATCAAAATAGGGCAGTAGTTCCGGACTGGCCAGTAACATAATGCCTTCCACAATGATCACAGAAGCGGGCGTGATGGGCTGGCTTTGCGATAAGCGAGTGTGGGTCTTAAAGCAGTATTCCGGATACTCTATGGTTTCACCGGCCTTTAATTGCGCCAGGTGTTTTTCCAGTAACTCATGCTCAAAGGCTTGCGGATGGTCATAATTGGTTTGCAGCCGCTCTTCCATGCTCAGATGAGTCTGATCACGATAATAGTGATCTTCACACAGCACACGGATATCCATTCCTTCATCAAGTATTTCGGCTATCAGGGTTTTGGTAAAAAGAGATTTCCCAGAGCCTGAGCCACCGGAAATGGCGATAATTCGCGTATTAGACATGTTAAGGAATAGTGAGCAACGACAGGTCCGGCAAGAGTACCAGCGATGGGAAAAAAAGCCAGAGACTGGCTGAATTATGTACAGAATTAGCTTTACGTAAAGAAATTACTTACCAATAATTTCTAATGTTTCAGCCTGCAACTGTTCCAGGGCATAGTTGTGCAACTTAGAACGTGACCCCTCTCCCTGTGCTTTTGGGGGATAGAAAGCGGCCTTAAATTCCGGACAATCACGAAATACATCATCCAGCGCGGCGCGAATTTCACTGAGCATTTTGTCCAGATTGCTGCTGAAATCTGGCCGTTTACGTATGGTATGGCCTAACTCAATCAACCGATAGAAATAGCGATTGGCCAGTTCCAATAATTCTTCGGGGATATTCTTGTTGTGGTTAAGTGCGGCATTTTCATGCTGCAGGCAATATTCAAGCAAGGCCACATAAAAGCAAAATGGCTTATTCGACAGCTGTATCTGTCGGTTATCTACGCTGTTGCTCAGCGTGCGCTCCTGCAAATTAACGATAAGTCTGGGCAACGCAGGTTCACTGGGGCTTTCGCCTGGCTCTAGCTGCTCGTCGGTGGTTTCTCTGCGCGAACTGCTGATCAGAAGGGTGAAAAGCAGGGCCGCCAATAAAGGAAAGATGGAAAATGCTTTGGCTAATGGAAAGTGCTGAACCCCCAACTGCAACGTCAGGGTTTGCCCCGGGATCTGCAGTTTGTGCTGCTGAATGATGCCGTCAAATTCTGGTTTGGACTGAGAAGCCGATATGCCTTGCAAGGCAAGCACTCGGATGGAATACCCCTTTAGTAATGATAACTCATTGAGTTTACTCAAATATTGGCGTACTGATTCCTCGTCTGCGACATTATTCATGACATCGTTAGGCAATCTGAGCCAGGGGAGATCCAAGGCGATGCGTTTTTCCAGCGCCAATGCCAGCGTTCCAGCCTGTTGGTAATGGGCCTGACGAGCGGCAAAAAAGTAAACCATCTGCAATACCAGTAAACTACCGATAAACAACAAGGCTGGGGTAATACGCGGATCTAATCTCATTGAGGTTGTACCTGGCAATCTGGCTCCGGGCTCAAGCGACTGAAATAGCTGGAGTTTTGCTCCTTTGCAATATGGATTAAAGTGCGCTGCACGGCGCAGAATAAATCGATATTGTTGGTTTCCATCTTCAGATACCACTTGCTGCCACTGACTTGCTGCTCAATCGGCGTGATATAGTTACGTGACAAAATGTTTTCGTCACTGTCCTGCCAATAGGAGGAAATAATATCCACTTTGCCGCTGGTCAGCATATTTCTCAGTTCGGTATGGGAATTGGCATAACTGATTTGCAGGTTATCCAGGCTCAGCCCGAGCTCTTTAAATAATCGAATGGGAATCAGATGCCCTGATCTGCTGGTAGGGTAATCCAATAAGCCGATGCGCTTGCCCAGTAAGTAAGCCTTATCTAACAAAGGTTTTTCACGGGTGGAAATTAAATAAGCAGAATAGTCAGGGTAGGCTGCGACCACCCGGTAGCCATAAGTAGATTCCCCCTTTACCGCTTCCATCAGGTTCTCTTTAACCAAGGCTAAATCGGCAATGCCCTTGCCTACATATTGCAGGACCTGGTCTTCGCTATGATTCCAGACGGCTTTCACCTGGCCGTATTGTTTGACCACCACTGGGTCCTGGCACAGCGCAGCGGACAAGTTCTTAGCCAGGTACTCGGCGTTGATAAAAACCACTAATGTGGCACTTAAGTTGTCACCATGGGTGCTGCATTCGGAAAATTGTTCAATAACGGGCGGGAATTCTGCCGTTGCACTATCGATATTTTCATTGCCAATCAACCACATAAGTACGATTAACAACACCGCAATGGTCGCTATACTGATTTTCGACAGCTTCAAACCCGATAACATCATGAAATCAGAGAACTCCGATGAGTAAGGCTATACATTTCACCAGTTAATCTTACTTGTTTCAATGGGTAAAATTATTTAAAAGGCATAACTTGTTGATTTAAAACATATATGAACAAGAAGTTATGAATCTTTATGAAGCCTTCCTATTTTAACCAGAGAAAGGACAATTTCTTCCGGAAATCTGAAGCGTCGGATAATTTTTGTTCAGTTTGGGTTGCCGGAAATTTGACTTTTCCGCAGCAGCGACTACTACAACAAAGTTGTCATAATCGCCTCTTAAACTGTGAATTGCACACAACAAACCTTAGGAAAACACAATGTTCACTAAATCCAAGCTCAATCGCGTTGCGTTAGCTGTGGCTCTGTCAGTGGGGATGTCCGCCGGAGCAATGGCTCAGGAAACATCTTCTGGTATTACCGGGAAGGTCGTTGGACCTAAAGGTAATCCTGCTCCAGGTACAGTTATTACCATTACGCATATTCCTTCTGGTACAGTGAAAACGGCCGTTGTAAATGACGCTGGTCAATTCACTGCCAAAGGTCTGCGTGTTGGCGGTCCTTATTCCATCACTGTGGACTCTGACAAGTTTCAGGATACGTCAGTGACTGACGTCTATCTGACATTAGGTGAACCTTTGCCTTTGAACGTGACGCTGGAACAGGAGCAATCTGTTGAGCGTATTGCTGTCACAGCATCTAAACTGAGCAGCATTGAGTTTGGTAACACCAGTCCGGGCTCTACTTTCAGCTTGTCGGATCTGGAACAGGCTGCATCTGCGGATCGTGACATTAAAGATTTGGTGCGTATTGACCCGCGTATCAGCATCTCCGAAGACAATGGTTCTGAATCCATTATTTGTGGCGGTAGTCACCCGCGTTTCAGCAGCCTGACCGTTGACGGCGTGCGCATGAACGACAGTTTTGGTTTGAATTACAACGGCTATCCTACTACACGTATGCCGTTCTCATTTGACGCCATAGACCAGGTTGCCGTTGAAATCGCACCCTTTGATGTGCAGTACGGTGGTTTTACCGGCTGTAACGTTAATGCGGTCACTAAATCTGGTACAAATGAAATACACGGAAGTGTGTTTTATGACTTCACCAGTGATTCTCTGACCGGTGATGAAGTTGAAGACGAAAAAGTAGACCTGGGCGACTTTACGGTTAAGCGCTACGGTTTCAATGTTGGTGCACCGCTGATTGAAGATACGCTGTTCTTCTTCGCATCTTATGAGAAGTTGGAAGGGGCTCAGATTTTCAGTTACGAAGCCCTGCAAACCGGCTCTGTAACGATGGACGAAGTTAACCGCGCAATTCAGATTTCCAAAGATGTGTATGGTTATGATGCCGGTGGTCTTCCTGCGTCCGCACCTGTGGAAGATGAGAAGATCCTGGTTAAATTGGATTGGAACATCAATGCCGAACACCGTGCCTCTTTGGTGTACAACTACAATGATGGTTACGAAATCGATCAGTCTGATGACAGCAGCCAAAACCTGACATTGTCAAACCACTTCTATAAGAAAGGTGCGACACTGGATGCAGTGGTAATGTCATTGTATTCAGACTGGACAGACAATTTCTCCACAGAAGTGCGTATCGGGCACACCAAGCTGGATAACGAGCAGCGTTCCACTGATGCAGACAGCGGCTTTGGTGAAATTCAGATCAGCTCACTGGAAAACGGCGGAACCATTTTTATCGGTCCGGATGACTCTCGTCAGTCTAACGACCTGGACTGGGAAAACACGACGTTCAAAGTTGCTGGTACATACTACCTGGATGAGCACACCATCACTGGTGGTTATGAGCAGGAAAATCTGGATATCTTTAACCTGTTTATGCAGCACACCATTGGTGAGTACCGTTTTGGTGGCGACAGAAACCGCAACACCAACGGTGGCGCCAGCGGCCTGGATGATTATGAGTTAGGTATCGCTGACGACGTTTACTACAATAACTCCGCCGGCACCAATAATCCGAATGATGCAGCAGCTTCTTTCTCCTATTCTACGCATGCTGCCTATATTCAGGACAAATGGACTCTGGATGATGTGACGCTGATCTTTGGTTTGCGTTATGACTGGATTTCCAGCAGCGATAAGCCTAAGCACAATGCGCTGTTTGAAGAACGTTACAACATGACCAATCAGGCGAGCTTCGATGGTAAAGACTTGCTGCAGCCTCGTTTTGGCTTTAACTGGGCCGTTGACGACAGCCTGGAAGTACGTGGTGGTATTGGTCTGTATTCAGGCGGCAACCCTAACGTATGGTTGTCTAACAGCTACTCCAACGATGGTGTAACCAATATTGATGCCTACCGCCCTGATATTAATATCCTAGATGCTGAGAAGATTGGTGACGGGCGCGCGGTGTTTGATCCAATCAAGTCAATGTATGATCAGGTCACGGCCAATAACCCAGCCCTGGGTGAAGAGCCATCAACCAACGCAGTTGACCCTGATTTTGATATGCCGTCTGAGTGGAAATACAACATTGGTGTCACCTACGCCACTGAAGATGATTATATCTTCTCTGCCGATTTCCTTTACACCAAGAAGCAAGACTCAGCCACTATTGTTGATTTGAGCAGCTTCGATACTGGTAATGACACCATTGACGGTCGTCCTATCTATGACAAGAAGGTACTGGCTACAGTTGACGGACGTGAGATCACTCGTAACTCTCGTTACAGCGACTTGCTGCTAACCAATGCACCTAAAGACGGTAGCTCTACCACTATCTCTTTGGCGGTGAAAAAAGAGTACGATTTTGGTCTGGATTTCCAACTGGGTTACGCTTACAACAAGTCAGAAGACTACAACCCAATGACAAGTTCCGTGGCGTATTCTAACTTCACCAACATCGCAGTTGCGGATCAGAATGACCCGGGTGTGGCGACTTCAAACTATGAAATCCCTCATAACTTTACATTGAGTGTGCGCTATACCGCTGAGTTCTTCGACGGTTACGATACAACTATCTCTTTGTTTGGTAACAGAAAAGCAGGTCGTAACTTCTCTTACACCTTTGATAACTTCGAGCCAGGTGCAGATTTGGCCGATTATCGCTCACTGTTGTATGTGCCAACCGTTGATCAATATGGTACTGATGTCACTTTCGCGTCTGCCGATGTACAGGCTGAATTTGATTCATTCGTTGAACAGGCTGGTCTTGAGAAGTACCGTGGACAGATCGTACCTCGTAATGCTGGCGAGTCCAGCTGGTACACCAGGTTCGACCTGCGTTTCGACCAGGAACTGCCTGCGTTCACTGCTGACCACCGTGCAAATGCCTTCCTGGTGATCAAGAATGTTGGCAACCTGCTTAACAGTGACTGGGGTATTCAGCGTCGCGGTCCGTTCAATGCTGCTTCTGTCGTCGATGCAGAAATGAACGATGATGGTACTTACACTATCAACGGCGTTAACCCTGAGAACGCGGCAGAGTCTGTATACAATCCAGGCTCTCTGTGGGAAGTGCGTTTGGGCGTGAAATATAGCTTCTAAGCTGATATAACGCTGAAACAAAGCCGGCCTTGTGCCGGCTTTTTCAGTAACAAAGCATGGCAGAAAACAACGCTCTGCCGTGACATCGCCGACGGAATTGATAACAATGATTAAACGCCTTCTACCTCTGTTACTTATGTTCGCAGCCAGCCAAACTTTGGCAGATATCCGCATCGCTACCTTCAACGTCAGTATGGAAGCCGACAACTATGTTGAGCGTGGTCAGCCTGTTACTGGGCAGGAATTGTTTGAGTTACTGAAAGGTGGCGAACACAAGCAGATTCGCAACACCGCCGAAATTATTCAGCGGGTCAGACCGGATATTATTCTGCTCAATGAATTTGACTATGACGCAGATGCCGAAAAGGGGCCGCTGGCATTTATTCGCCAATATCTGAACAAGAGTCAACAGGGGGCGCAAGCCATTGATTATCCTTATTACTTTCTGGCTCCGGTCAATACCGGCGTAGACTCCGGCGTGGACTTAAGCGGGGATGGCGTCGCATCTGGCAGCGAAGATGATGCTTTTGGATATGGTAAGTATCCTGGCCAGTATGGCATGCTGGTACTTAGCCGCTTTCCTATCGACAAGGCCAATGTACGCACTTTCCAGCGCTTCTTATGGAAAGACATGCCTGGCAATCTGATGGCGTCTGTGGTGAAACCAAATGGTCAACCCTGGTACTCACCAGAAGCGCAGAATGTGTTGAGGCTATCCTCTAAGTCTCACTGGGATATTCCGGTGCAGGTGAACGGTAGAACGATACATGTACTGGCCAGTCACCCTACGCCACCTGTATTTGATGGCCCCGAGGACAGAAACGGTAAACGTAACCACGATGAGGTGCGTTTCTGGGTGGATTATTTATCCGGCGGTACTCAGGCCTCCTATATCTATGACGATCAAGGTAACAAGGGGGGCTTTAAAGGCGGCAACTTTGTGGTGCTGGGAGACCTGAATTCATCCATGGCCGAAGGTGATTCGTTGCGCGATGCCATTGTTGGCCTGATTACTCATGACAAGGTCAATGGTCAGTTCGTTCCCCGCAGTGCTGGTGGTAAAGCACATAGCCCTGACAATCCGCTTGGCGCTACCCACACCGCTGGATGGCGTATGCGCGCCGACTATGTACTGCCTTCTGAAGCAGGCTGGGACATTGTTGATGGTGGCGTATTCTGGCCTGCCAAAGAGGATGCGCTTTATCGCTTGGTTAAAGATCGTAAGAGTTCTTCCGATCATCGTATGGTTTGGCTGGAATTGGCATTTAAGTAAGTGCTGAATCTGTATTGACTGGATAAACCCGACAATATTCACCGCAGAGGCGCCGAGTTCGCAGGGTTTCTCAAAATAGATAGATGAATTCTTTCTGCTTTTCTCTGTGTTCTCAGCGACTCTGCGGTGGCAATCATTGTTGCAGGAGACTTGGTTTAGCGCGTGGTTGTTGAATACGCTCTAATCACTATCAAACGTTTTCGAACAGTGCCTCAACCCGCTTCAGGGTGTCATCGATACGAGTGACGTCGGCCGGGGCAATAAATATAGTGTCATCACCGGCAATAGTACCTAGTACACCATCGGCCTGGCTCAATGAATCCAGCAGTCTGGCAATTAACTGTGCAGCCCCCGGACTGGTGCGGATAATCACCATCACATTGTTGTGTACGATATCCAGCACTAATTGCTTAAGCGGGCTCTTGGCCGTGGGCATACCCAGTTCCGGCGGTAAACAATAGACCATTTCACCCAGCGCATTGCGGGTACGCACCGCGCCAAACTTACTGAGCATGCGGGACACCTTCGACTGACTGATATTATCAAAGCCCTGTTCCTTCAGCGCTTCGACGATCTCGCCTTGCGAACCAAAGTTTTCGGTTTTGAGTATTTCCTTAAAGGATTTAATCAGTTCTTCTTGTTTACCTGCCATTGCCATCCCGCTTTTTTACACTGCTATCAATTCAAGCCGTTACTTTACCTGCCAGACCTGACGAATCAATGTTTTTTATACCTTGGTCTTATTCCGCTAAACTTGCTGATGAATTAGAGTCGATTTGCAGGCAGCTTGCTAAGCCCCCGGCCACAAAGTAGACTCTGCCCCCAATGTTTTCCGCAATCCGGCTCAAATGTCAGATCTGGCCATTTCCCGGGTTGTCAGTGGCTAAGTAGCCTAACATTTTTCACAGACTGCGCTGTCAGTCGAAAACGTTACTCACATTCACAGGAGATAAACATGAAAGTAGCCGTATTAGGTGCTGCCGGCGGTATCGGCCAGGCATTGTCACTGTTGCTCAAAACTCAGTTGCCTGCCGGCTCTGAATTGTCTTTATATGACGTTGCCCCTGTGGTACCCGGCGTGGCCGTGGACCTGAGCCATATTCCTACCGATGTGAAAGTTAAAGGGTTTGGCAAGGATGACCTGAATACCGCACTGCAAGGCTGTGACATCGTCTTGATCCCTGCCGGTGTACCGCGCAAGCCGGGCATGGATCGTTCAGACCTGTTCAATATCAATGCCGGTATCGTGCGTAATCTGGTGGATGCCATTGCTGACACTTGCCCAAAAGCCTGCATCGGTATTATCACTAACCCGGTTAACACCACTGTGGCCATTGCTGCTGAAGCGTTGAAAGCCAAAGGCGTATATGACAAAAACAAATTATTCGGTGTGACGACCCTGGATGTTATTCGCGCCGAAACTTTTGTTGCTGAATTGAAGGGTCTGAATCCTGCCAATGTGCATGTGCCTGTAATCGGTGGCCACTCTGGCACCACTATCCTGCCATTGCTGTCTCAGGTTGAAGGTGTGGAGTTCAGTGACGAGGAAGTGGCCAGCCTGACGCATCGTATTCAGAATGCCGGTACCGAAGTGGTGGAAGCCAAGGCCGGTGGCGGCAGTGCAACATTGTCCATGGGGCAGGCTGCAGCGCGTTTCTGTTTGTCATTGGTGGCGGCCATGCGTGGCGAAAATGTGGTGGAATACACTTATGTTGAAACCAACAGTGATGATGCCCGCTTCTTTGCCCACCCTGTGCGCCTGAGCGCCAATGGTGTGGAAGAAATTCTGTCTTACGGCAAACTGAGCGCATTTGAGCAAAAAGCCAAAGAAGATATGCTGGGTGGCCTTCGCGGTGATATTCAACTGGGCGAAGACTTCGTCAATAAAGCCTGATAGCTGATTCAGCTATACCGCTAAAACCGGCCTGAATGGCCGGTTTTTTGTTTGAGGCAGTTGCTGATTAGTTGCGTTAACTTGCTTGCCAGCGCATCAGATTCAGAAACTCACGACGGTTTTTCGGTCCATAGGTTTGAAAATGTGGGCTGGGTTGATTGCGATAGTTTTCCCGGGTTTTAGCCAGCTTATCCTGGCGGTTGTGCAGGGCCACTTCCTGTGGCGATACCTGATAAGGTTTACAGGCGTTCAGGCCAAAGACCTTGGCTTTTAACTCAGGGGTCAGCGCTGGATAACCGTATTGCTCAATAAAAGCCTCGCTGATTTGAAAGGCACGAAAGGCCTGGATTTGATCCTGAGGGGAGCCATACCAGATAGAATCGGTGCCCCACAGCACATTATTTTCTCCAACATATCTGAGTAATTTGCCCAGCAAGTGCGCAGCCTGTTCGGGATGACGCATCACAAAACGCCAGGTGGAGCCGAGTTCAGCATAGACATTGGTGTTGGGTGCCACCTGATTTTCCTGCAAAGAGCGGATAAGACTATCCACGCCGGCACGGTGTGAGCCATGGGTATAGGCCCGTTCTTCCACGGATGGGTCAAACCCGGAGTGGTAGATGATAAAGTTTACATCCGGATAGCGTTTGGCTACCACGCCAATGTCGCTGCATAGACTGTGCTGGTATGACTGAGCACCAAACGGAATACCTTTGTGGATACAGATGTTTTTAATGCCAAGCTGTCTGGCTTTTTCGATAAAAGCGATACCCACATCGTCATATAGAAAGAAGCCATTGCCATCTGGTCCCCATTGCGTATAGGTTTTCCAGGCGCTGACCTGCCATTTTTCGGCCAGTTCCTCCATGCCCTGCAGGTCGCCGTCCTGATTAGGATTGACCCGTCCATGCAATAGCAAGCGCTGGTGGCCTTCCAACTCGTCAATGATGCGCCGGGTAGCATCAGCCTCCTCAATGGTTAAAGGCTCGCTGTGACGCATTGAGGGCACGAAAGACAGCACCATCATGTCTGTGTCGCTATCCAGGAACACGTCCTTGATAAATTGCCTGGGCCCCAGACATTGCAAGTAGCTCCTGTCGCCAGCCAAATCAGCCAGTGGACAGTCAGCATATGGCATGCTCGAAAACGGCTTGGCATCCTGGGGGAGTTGATTCAGCCAGCGGCCATTGGGGTCAACGAAATGGCCCTGAATATCGAAGATAAATTCGTTGCCTGCTAGTGTGCTATCCGCCATTTGTGGTTCAAACGCACTAAGTTCAGACAGCGCATAAAAACCACCATTAAGACCTTGGGCAGCGTTGACTTGATTGGCACAAAGCAAAGTCAGAGCCGCGGCGCTGCTGGTCAGCATAAAGTCCCGGCGACTTAATCCCAGTTTCTTGCGGGTACTTTCGATACATTGACGGGCGAGAAAATTAATACTTTCCTCTCGCTCACTCAGCCTGGGCGGACAAAATTCGCCGTTTGAGGTACTGTCCAGTTTGATCGGCAGGGAAGGCGGCTGTTTCATCTTCGACATCCTGATTGTGCAGATGCAGAAATAAAACGTTAGCAGTGATTGTTAGTTTTGCATAAATTTTGTTCAGTGAAGATCTTTGCCTGAAGGGACGGAGATCAGGCCATGCGTTCAACCGCAATACCGGCCAATCCTATCAGGGCCTGTTTGAATTCATTGTCAGGAAGAGGGCTAAGGGCTTCAACTGCTTGCTGACTGGCTTCCAATGCCTTAGCGCGGGTATATTGCAACGCACCGGTCTGAGCCATGGCCGTCTGTATTTCTTGCAGATGAGGTAAGCCGTCGCCCTGCTCAATGGCGCGTCGAATCAGCGCAGCCTGCTGTGCATTGCCATGCCACATAGCATAAAGCAATGGCAGGGTGGGTTTTCCTTCAGCCAGATCATCACCGACATTTTTGCCCATTTCTGCCGCATCGGCGGCGTAGTCGAGGATATCGTCAACTAACTGGAACGCGGTGCCGAGGTATTTGCCATAGTTCTGCATCGCCAGTTCTATCACCTGAGATTGGTCTGTCAGTACTGCGGCCAGTTGGGTAGCAGCTTCGAACAGGCGGGCGGTTTTACTGTAGATCACCTGCATGTAGCTTTGTTCTGAGGTCTCGGGGTCATTGCAATTCATTAACTGCAATACTTCCCCTTCAGCGATAACGTTGGTCGCGTCTGAGAGAATTTCCATCACCCGCATACGTTTCAGGCTGACCATCATCTGAAATGAACGGGTATAAAGAAAGTCTCCTACCAGCACACTGGCCTGATTGCCGAATAATTCATTGGCTGTCTCGCGACCGCGACGCATGGTAGACTCGTCCACCACATCGTCGTGCAGCAGGGTGGCGGTGTGAATAAATTCAATAATGGCCGCCAGGGTGTGATGCGCTGTACCCTCAATGCCCAGCGCACGGGCGGCCAGTACAGTGATCAGTGGCCGGATACGCTTGCCACCGCTGTTGACAATGTAGAAACCCAACTGATTGATCAGCGCGACCTCTGAGCTTACCTGTTGCTGAATCAACTGGTTGACTGCCTGCATATCCTGTTCGGCAAGATCGCGTATCTGTTGGTTGTTCATTGGCACTGGGTACATCGACTGAAAACTGGCGGCATTTTTGCAGAAATTGCCGTACTGTTCCAGCGGGTTAAACCGAATCTCCCTAAACGTTGGCCGCAAAGCATTAATGTGGCTAAATTTATGGAGAATTGCTATTGCGATGCCTGCACACTTCACGTACAATTCGCGCCCTGTTTTAGAATTGTTGGCGTCCTGCGGGCGCAAAGAGCGGAGTTAAGTATGTACGCGGTTTTCCAAAGTGGTGGTAAACAACACCGTGTGGCTGAAGGCCAAACCGTTCGTCTTGAAAAGATTGAAGTTGCACCAGGCGAAACTGTCGAATTTGACAATGTCCTGATGGTCAGCAACGGTGACGACGTAAAGATCGGCACACCTTTTGTAGACGGTGGTAAAGTCAAGGCTGAAGTGGTAACCCATGGTCGTGGCGAGAAAATTAAGATTGTTAAGTTCCGTCGCCGTAAGCATTCACGCAAGCAGATGGGCCACCGTCAGTGGTTCACTGAAGTGAAAATCACCAGCATCAGCGCCTAAGAGGAGTACTGAAAGATGGCACACAAGAAGGCGGGTGGTAGTACCCGTAACGGTCGTGATTCAGAAAGCAAACGCCTGGGTGTAAAACGCTTTGGCGGTGAGTCTGTACTGGCTGGCAGCATTATCGTGCGTCAGCGTGGCACCAAGTTCCACGCGGGCACTAACGTAGGTTTGGGTAAGGATCACACTTTATTCGCTTTGTCTGACGGTAAAGTTCAGTTCGAAGTGAAAGGTCCTCAGAACCGTAAGTATGTGAGCATCGTTTCTGAGTAATCAGCGCTGCTAACTTACTAAAAGCCCCGCCATGCGGGGCTTTTTTATATGACGAAGAGAAAGGTGTTGCCCTGGTGGTGATAGTATATCGTCCTGACACACGTGGTAGCCTTCAATGTTTGCATCACGCCTTTCTGCTAAAGTATTCATATTGTCCTCATGAGGTTTAACAATGAAATTCGTAGATGAAGCCGAGATCCGTGTTGAAGCGGGTGACGGTGGTAATGGCGTAGTGGGTTTCCGCCGGGAAAAATACATCCCCTTTGGCGGTCCTGACGGCGGCGACGGCGGTGACGGTGGCAGTGTCTATCTGGTTGCTGACGAAAACCTCAATACTTTGGTGGATTATCGTTTTGAGCGCATTCACCGCGCTGAGCGTGGACAGAATGGCGCTGGTGGCAATTGTACCGGTCGTGGTGGCGCCGACCTAGAGTTGCGCGTGCCTGTGGGCACCAGGGCCTCTGATGTGGATACTGGCGAAGTACTGGGCGATCTGACCCGTCATGGCAAGCGTTTAATGGTGGCTAAAGGCGGCTTTCATGGTCTGGGTAACGCCAGATTCAAAAGCAGTGTAAACCGAGCCCCAAGGCAACAAACCAATGGTAGTCCTGGTGATATCCGCAACCTGAAACTGGAGCTGATGCTGCTGGCCGATGTTGGGTTACTGGGCTTACCCAATGCAGGCAAATCTACTTTCATTCGCTCTGTCTCTGCAGCCAAGCCTAAAGTAGCTGATTATCCTTTTACCACATTGGTTCCCAATTTAGGCGTGGTGCGGGTCGACAGCAATCGCAGCTTTGTGGTGGCTGATATTCCAGGTCTGATAGAAGGTGCAGCTGACGGCGCAGGGTTGGGGATTCGTTTCCTTAAGCATTTAGAGCGCTGCCGTATCTTGTTACATTTGGTGGATATACTGCCTGTTGATGGTTCAGATCCGGCACACAATGCCATGGCAATCATTGCTGAATTGGAAAAATACAGTCCGAAATTGGCGGCAAAGCCCCGCTGGCTGGTTTTCAATAAGGCCGATTTGCTGCTGGAGGAAGAGCTGGAAGAAGTCAAACAACGCATCATCGACGAGATGCAATGGACAGGTCCGGTGTTTTGTATTTCTGCTATCAGTGCCACTGGCACCGACAAGCTGGCACAAGAGGTTATGAACTATATCGATACCTTGCCGGCGGACGAAGAAAAGCAACAAGACGCCATCAATGTCGCGTTTAATTGGGATACGCCGAGCAGTGCGCATTCTGAAGAAATGGATGACGACGACTGGGATGATGATGACTGGGATGAAGACGACGAAGATGGCGCGGAAGTCATCTATAAGAGGTAGTAGGATGCGTGTGTCGCTGATTGCGGCTATGGCCGTAAACCGGGTGATTGGCAAAGACAATGCCATGCCTTGGCATTTGCCCGCCGATCTTCAACATTTTAAACAGGTTACCTTGGGTAAACCTGTGGTGATGGGGCGAAAAACCTTCGAATCCATTGGCCGGCCGTTACCGGGACGACACAATATTGTTATCAGCCGCGACACTGATTTTAAGGCGGATGGGATCACTGTAGTATCTTCTCCTGAACTTGCTGTGCAGGTTGCACAGCAAGGCGAGACGGAAGAGTTAATGGTTATTGGTGGTGGAGCCATTTACCGGCACTTTTTACCTCTTTGCACCCGCCTGTACATTACCGACATAGACTTGTTGGTGGAAGGGGATACCCGCTTTCCTGATTATATGGCTGAGGCCGAGTGGCGTGAGCTGGACTCTCAGGTTCGACCGGCTGATGACGCCAATCCCCATAACCTGACGTTTAGAACGTTGGAGCGTATTTAGTCTGACATCGTCGATGAGTGTTCCCTACAACATCGACATACGCCCACCATGGATGGTGGAAGTGCAGAAAACGCAGGAGCAGTCTTTCTGCCCGTCCATCCCTGGACATCGTCGATGAATGTTCCAGACAACATCGACATACCGTCCATCCCTGGACATCGTCGATGAGTGTTCCCTACAACATCGACATACCGTCCATCCCTGGACATAAAAAACGCAGTTGGAAGCTGCGTTTTTTTATGTGGCTTTCAGGTTATTAAACCCTGAACTGGCGAATCGAGCCTTGCAGTTCATCTGCCAGACGCGCCACTTCATGGCTGGAGTCTGTTGTCTGTTCGGCACCGGTTGCCGTCTCTTCAGCAATGGCGACGATATTTTCCAGTTTCTCGCTGATTTCCTGCGACACCTGATACTGTTCACGCGCAGATTGCTCAATCTGGCTGGATACATCGTGTGCCTTGTGTACCGCGTTAGTAATCAAATCCAGAGCAGAGGTGGCTTTTTCAGTTTGTGTGACACACAGTTCTGCCTGCTGCTTACCTTGTTGCATAACCGACACGGCTTTTTCAGCCCCTGCCTGCAGCATTTCAATCATGGAGTGGATTTCCTGTGTGGACTCCTGAGTGCGGCTGGCCAGGGTGCGCACTTCATCCGCTACCACGGCAAAGCCTCGACCCTGTTCGCCAGCCCTGGCGGCCTCAATGGCGGCGTTAAGGGCAAGCAAGTTGGTCTGGTCCGCTACGCCACGGATAACATCCAGAATGCCACCAATGCTGGCACTGTCCTGGTGAAGTTTATTGATAACTTCGGCGGCTTTTTCCACTTCACGGGCCAATACCATGATCGTGCTTTTGTTTTCCTGAGAAATGGCCTTCACTTTCTCCGCTTCTGCATCAGCATGACGAATCTGGTTCAGTGTGTCTTCTGCACTTTGTGATACCAACTGCGAGGTACTGTTCATCTGCGTGGTCGCGGTAGCTACCTGAGCAATCTGTGACTTCTGCTCCTGAATTGAACGGGTTGTTTGGGAAGTCACTGTTGATGTCTCTTCGGAAGCCGCAGCCAGTTGTGTGGCTCTGGAGCTGATCCCGGAGATCAAGGCTTTCAGACTTTCAATCAGGTTATTACAGTTTGTTGCCAGCTCTCCAAACTCGTCTTTGGAGCTGTCATCCAGTTTTTGGGTCAGGTCGCCGGATGAGACCACATGCAGCATCTCATTCACTTTGTTCAGCGGTACGGTAATGGCGCGTACGCTGAAAAAGGCGATAGCGGCCGCAGCAAATGCGGAGATCAGCATAATCAGGTAGGTACTGGTAGTACCGCTGGCCACAGAGTCGGACACATCGCTTTTTACTCTGGCCGTAATGCTGTTGGCCTGCTTCAGTAAATTATCCAAGTCAGCGATACCTGAGGTGATATTGGCTTCTGAGTTTTGCAGCGCACTAACGGCGTCGGCCTGACGATTTAGCTTTTCTACCTGACTTTTTAAAATACCGCCATTTGAAGAAATGGTATTGTCGATACTTTCTACCATTTCCAGGATTTCGGCCAGCATACCGCTGCTATCGCGCCCTGCTGCCGATTTTTCCATTTTCGCTGCACTGCTCTTGGCATTTTCCAGCAGCAGTTTCAGTTCGTTACCAATAGTCTCGGCCTTGGTTAGGTCTTCAGTGCGGCTGTACTGGTTGCCGACAGTCACCAACGACATCAAACCGGTTTCGAGCTCGCTGCCGACTTTGGCTGCTTCTGCCAACGGGCCATTACCCCGGGCCTGACTTAAATCCGAGAAGTCCAGCAGTAAGGTAGAGGTATCGTCTGTGTTATCTTCCAGGTCCGATAGCTGTCCGCCCAGCTTTTGTCCCAGCTCCAGATCAGCACGACGATTATCAAACATGCGGGTAACATTGTTGTTGTAGTCGTTGTATACGCTTTCAACTCTGGCCAGGGTGGCCTTAAGTTCCTGCTGACTACTCACTGTTTGTTTAAGCTTCTGCATTTCTGTTTCAAAATTACTGCGACTGGATGAGAAACGTTGCAACGCATCATCAAGGCCAGATAATTCGGCTTCGTAGAAAGCCTCAAAGGTAATTCTGCCCATATTAACAAAAGATACTTTCAATGCGCTGCTGCCCTGAAGGGTAGGTAAGGCGAGGGTATTCACCTCTTCAGTGGCGCTGTCCACATCATTTAAATTAACCAGGGAGGAAATACTGACGACAAAAAGCAACAGAGTGATGATGGCAAAACCACCGATAACACGCATTGCTACTGTTAGATTCATACGGGCTCTCCAAACAAACGGCTCGAGACCTGCTGATTGTCACAAATTTGCAGTGTCAATTCACCTGAAAACCGACGGAAGGGTTATTTTTTACTTTTTGTTACTACTACAACAATAATCTAACTGATTGTATCGACGCAAAGAATTAATTCTATACCGGAAAAATCATGGTACGTTGCAAACAGTCCAAAATATAGCCTATTGATGACCAACGCGGTAAAACTTGCCACTTTGAAGTTCGTAAAGACTCAATTGGCCGCCCCATATGTAGCCGGTGTCCAGTGCCAGGCATTGCGAATGGCCGGTCTTACCTTCAATGGCTGCCCAATGGCCAAACAGCACTTTGGCGTGCGGATGCAATTTAAGTTGAGGATGACTAAACCAGGGAAAAGTACCAGGGGGAGACTGGTCTAAGCCGGTTTTAGACTGGAAATCCAAATACCCCTTATCACTGACAAAACGCATGCGGGTCAGAGCGTTAATGGTAAAAACCAGCTTTTGGCTGCGGCTTTGGCAGTCATTCCAGGCTTGTGGTTCACTACCGTACATGGAGTCTAACAGGGTTTTCCAGTTGTTTGACTGTAATTCACTGGCCACCTGATTGCCCCAATACAGCGCGTCGCTGATACTCCAGCCAGGATACAAGCCGGCATGACTCAACATGCATTGTTCATTAAGCAAGGTTGCCATTGGCCGGTGGCGCAGCCAGTCGGCGTATTTGGCACAGTCAGGGGAGTCCAGCAACTGATCAAACTTATCGGCGGGTTTAGGCTTTTTGATGCCGGCATAAACGGCCAGAAAGTGCAGGTCATGGTTGCCTAACACTGTGTTAAAACTGGCTCCCAGCCCTTCAAGGAACTGTAATGTTGCCAATGCGTCCGGACCGCGTCCAATAAGATCGCCAACCGCCCAAAGCTGATCATGCTCTGGAGTAAAGCCCGCCAGTTGCAACAATTGTTTTAACGGAGAGAGGCAAGCCTGCACATCGCCAACGATAAAGGTTGCCATATTCAGTTGATCAAATTAGGAACGGCCAAGCGAAAAATAGCGATGGGGGCCTGAAACCTTTCTCCATCCGGGCGTTGCATCTCATAGTATCCCTGCATACTGCCGACAGGTGTATCCAGAATAGCGCCACTGCTGTATTCGTAAGTCTCTCCCACGCCAATATGAGGTTGCTTGCCGACCACTCCTGCACCTGAGACTTCGCTGACTTTGCCGTTGGCGTCACTTATCAGCCAGTAGCGGTTGAGCAATTGAGCGGGCTCGTTACCCATATTAGTAATGCTGATGTGATAAGCGAAGGCAAACCTCTGTTGTGCAGGATTTGAACTACCGGGCAGATATTCGGTTTTCACATGGATAACGATAGGACTCTTCACGCTTGGTCCAATGGTTTGATGCGATCAGACAAGGCTGCAAAATCTGCCAAACTAAGGTTCTCGGCACGAAGCTCTGGCTTAAGGCCTAATTCTTCAAAAGTGTTATCGTCAATCAGGGTACGCAGGCTGTTTCTGATGGTTTTACGTCGCTGGTTAAACGCCATGGCACAGACCTGATTCAAATTTTGTAAGCTTTGCACTTCGATTGGCTTCTGTTTGTGGGGTATCAGGCGAACCACCGCCGAATCTACCTTTGGTGCTGGTTTGAAAGCACCAGGCGGCACTTCCAGCACGGGAATCACCTGACAGTGGTACTGCGCCATCACCGACAGACGCCCATAGTCTTTACCGCCAGGGCCGGCCGCTAGCCGTTTGACCACTTCTTTTTGCAACATAAAGTGCATGTCCTGAACCTGGTCGGCAAAGCTGAACAAGTGAAACATCAAAGGGGTAGAAATATTATATGGCAGGTTACCAAATATTCTCAGTGGCCGGTCTTGTTCTACCAACTGACTGAAATCAAACTTCAGTGCATCGCTTTCCACAATATTGAGCTTGGATGCAATAAAAGGGTGGGTGCGCAATCTGGCAGCCAGATCCCGGTCCAATTCCACCACGGTTAATTTGTCCACCTGCTCGCAAACCGGCTCGGTGAGCGCTCCCAACCCCGGACCTATTTCAACCAGATTCTGGCCCGGCATCGGTGCAATTGCGTCGACGATTTGTGAAATAATATATTGGTCATGCAGGAAGTTTTGGCCAAATCTTTTACGGGCCGTATGCCCTAAATGTTGCTTACTCATTGACGAATTCCAGCCAGTTCAATGGCTCTGTGTAAAGCGACAGAAAAACTGCCAACATCTGCCTGCCCGCTACCGGCCAGATCCAGGGCGGTGCCATGATCCACTGAGGTACGGATAAAAGGTAAGCCCAGCGTGATATTTACCGAGGCGCCAAAGCCTTTATATTTCAGTACCGGCAGCCCCTGATCATGGTACATGGCCAGTACCGCATCAGCCTGTTGCAGGTATTTGGGTTGAAAAATGGTATCGGCGGGTAATGGGCCAATCAATTCTAAACCTTCTGCTCTTAGTTCATCCAACGCCGGGATGATCACATCCAGCTCTTCCCGACCTATATGCCCGCCTTCTCCGGCATGGGGATTCAGCCCACATACATAGATTTTAGGGCGGCGAATTCCGAATTTTAGAATCAGGTCGGTATTGACGATATGGATAACCTTGTGCAGACGCTCACGGGTAATAGCTTTGGACACATAGGCCAGCGGGATGTGAGTGGTCGCCAGCACCACACGCAGACCTTCAGTAGCCAGCATCATCACCACATCAGGAGTGTTGGCCTGCTGGGCAAAATATTCGGTATGACCACTAAATGACACCCCGGCCTGATTAATAATACCTTTGTGTACTGGCCCTGTTACTACAGCATCAAATTCACCACTGATATTTTTTTCACTGGCCTGACGCAGGGTTTCCACCACATAGTGGCCGTTGTTGCTATCTAACTGCCCCGGCACCACTGTTGCTGTGACAGGAATGTCTACCAGATAAGCCTGGCCGGGTTGCTGACTTGCTCGAACATCAGGGGCATACGTCAACAGTTGTAATGGCAGCCCTAACTGCGCCGCGCGCTGCTGCAGCATTGCCCCACAACCAAATAACACCAACTGTGCTGGCCATTGTTGTTGCAGTAGCTGCAGAGTGAGATCCGGCCCGATACCGGCCGGTTCTCCGGGCGTGATGGCAATACGTACTGGAGGTAGACTCAAGCTATTACTCCAGAACGTCGATATAGGCCTCGTCACGCATCTCTCTCAGCCAGTTGTCTGTTTCTTCGGCAAACTTTCGGTTAAACAGCAACTGATAAGCCTTTTCCTGCTGCACCTTATCGGTGGCATCGCCAGTGCGCTTATCGATCAGTTGTGCCAAGTGCCAGCCGTGCACCGTGCGAAACGGTTGGCTTATCTCATCTTTTTCCAGGTTGTTGAGGGTATCGCGAAACTCAGGCACATAGATATTCGGATCAGCCCAGCCAAGTTCACCGCCCTTAAGTGCTGAGCCAGGATCGGCAGAATGTTCTTTAGCCAGAGCGGCAAAGTCTGCTTCACCAGCAAGGACTTGGGCGCGGAAGTCTTTTAGCATTTGTTCGGCTTTCTCTTCGCTCAGGATCACCGACGGTTTAATCAGGATATGACGAGCACTGACTTCGGTTACTTCTACTGTTTGCACACCACGCAGGTCGATAATTTTAAGAATATGGAAGCCTGCGCCGCTGCGAATAGGACCAATTAAATCGTCTTTCTTTTTACTGTGCACGGCTTCAGCAAATAGTGTGGGCATGGCGTTAATGTTCATCCAGCCCATATCACCGCCATCCAACGCCTTAGCACCAGATGAGGAGGCAATGGCAATTTTGGCAAAATCAGAGCCGTTGTTCAGCAGTTCCAATACCTTGTCGGCCCGTTCGCGCGCGGCGTCAATATCTTCTGGAGTGGGTTCAGGAGGAAAGCCCACCAGAATGTGACCCAAATGGTATTCGGCTTGTTGCTGGCCTTGCTGCTCCATCAGTTTAACCAGGCTGTCAATTTCCTGCGGGGTAATATAAACACGGCGACGCACATTGGCCCGGCGCACTTCACCAGTGATGAGCTCACGACGGATTTCTTCGCGGTAACTGTCATAGCTTACGCCTTCTTCTGCCAGTTTCTGACGCAGGGTTTCCACAGAAACACCTTCCTGGCGCGCGATGTTGCCAATGGTTTGTTCAAGTTGCGGATCGCTAATTTGAATGCCCATCCGCTCAGCCATCTGCATCTGCAGATTGGTCAGAATTAAGCGCTCTGTTGCCTGTGTGCGCAGGGCGGCATCTGAAGGCAGTTCCTGGCCAGAGGTCAGGGCATTTTTCTTAACCGACGCGACCAATTCTTTGATTTCACTTTCCAGCACGACACCTTGGTTGACGATCACCGCCACTTTGTCCAATTCAACCTGTTTGGCCTGGCCAAGCGTGCTTACCAGCACCAATGCCGAACACAATACTGCTTTTAATTTCATAGTTATCTTCATTAATTATGCAAAAAATATGGTTGCCTGTAGCCAAACAGACCTTCATCTAACATGGTGCGGGAGCCTTTCTTGCTGCCCACGCCCTTAAATACAAACTCTAACATGATGGAAGTATCAAACTCCTCTGTGCTTTGGCCACCCAATGCATCGAAGCGGTTGCTCAGGTAGCGCATACTGCCCACCTGAATAGCCCAGCAACAGGACTCATATTGTATGCCAGTGAAGCTTTCGATGGTACGTTTGCCATGCAGATCCTTGTACCAGCGTCCCACCCAGTGCCAATTTTGCGCCAGTGGCCAACTGGCGGTGAGGCCCAACTGATTGATTTCCTCACCGGAAATATCTCGCACATACCTGTGGCTAATCTGTAACAACTTGTCTTCGCTAAGTCGGTAGTCCAGCGTCAGATTGCTGCGTTCTACTTTCTGGTTAGACGCAGACAACTGTATCGCGGAGCGGGCCATCCATTTGCTGCTCAAGCGCCAATCCAGCTCTGCTGCCAGTGCAGAACGGTCATCTTCACGTCGGTATTCGGTGAGTCTGGTGTTATTGAAATAAAATATCTGTCCAAGGCTAAGCTTGAATAACTCTTTATTTCGGGCGTCGAGCAACCTGGTTGTGACCCCCAATGTCAGATGATTGGAATCACTTATTCTGTCCAGACCAACAAACTCCTGACCTCTGAATAAGCCGGTGTAGTCGTTCAATAACCTGTTGCTGTCATACAGACCGATGGCATCCTGATTTTCATAGCTGGTATACAAATATTGAAATTTGGGCTCCAGTGTCTGAGTCATGCTGTCGCCAAAGAGTTCCGTTTGTTTTTCGAAATTGATGGCGCCGTAAATACGCCCCTGCCCAAGCGTACGGCTGACATTCTCTGATAATGCTGAACCGTCCGGCAAATCCTGCCTGTACCAGGTTTGCAACACACTGGCTTCAGTCAACAACTCCCCCCAGGCGTTTTGCAAAGGCAGGCTTAGGGTAGGCATCAGATGCAGGCGGCTGGCCGAGGGGGTGTCGCTGCGACCATCTTCAAATCTGGCTAATTCACTGCGCAGACGGAAATTTAAATAGTCAGATAATGCCTGACGGTAATGTAACTTCAATTCCGGTACCGCACGGTAGGCACTGGGGTGATCACCAATGACCTCAAAGTCGCGAATTTCAGCAGAAAAATCCAATGGATCTGAGAAGTAGTTTACTGCCAGGGTCTGATACAGATGGGTATCTCCCCGGTTGTAGTAGTCAGAACCCAAGTCGACAATATAGTTGTCGTCACTCAGGCCATTTACCTGTGCACTGATTTGCCAGTTTTCAGACAGCTTACCCTGGTGCAAAAAGCGGTAAAAATAGCGGGCATCGTCCGGCTCATAGCGCCTGTCATCAGCCAGATATTCCAGGTCCAACTGACCACTGTGGGCGGCTGTCAGATAACGAAACTCGGTTTTTAACTGCACCCCTCGGTCGGTCATAATCCTGGGGCTGATGGTGGCATCGTAGTTTGGCGCAATGTTCCAGTAGAAGGGTTGCTCGTAGCTGACCCCCACTTTGTCTGACGTGGATACCTTTGGAAACAACAGGCCGGTCTGACGCTGATCTGTAACAGGAAACTTAAAATAGGGCAGATAGAAAACCGGTACGCCACCCAGGTAGAACCGGGTATTGCGCGCCGTCCCCCAATTGTCATCTGGGCTTAACTGCAGACTGCTGGCCTTGATAAGCCAGTCTTCGGCACCTGCCGGACAGGTTGAAAAACTCACCTCTTGCAATTCTAAGCCTTGCTGGCTATCCAACTGAATACTGTCGGCCAGACCTCGTCCCTGAAAGCCCAGCATCTGATATTCGGTGTTTTCCAGCCGTAACTTACCTGAAGCCAGATTAATGTCGATCTGATCGCTGTTGACCTGAATCTGCTGATCAGCAAAACGAATATTACCGTCGGCATGCAGTGCACGCTGCGTCTTGTCTATCCTGGCTCGTTGTGCCTGAATTAAGCCCTGCTCAGAGTTAATTTCGACATTGCCACTGAACAGCGCCAGGTTGTCCTGTTGGATCTCCGTTCTTCCTGCCTTGACATGAATATCCCCCGGATTGGTGACAGGAGCGTCTGGCAATATCTGCCGTTCGGGGATGGGACATTCCATCTGTTGCGCCGTTGCAGACGTACTTAGCAACCAGAATATGGCGAGGGGCAGGCGCTTTAGTCTCATAGGCGAATGGAAATCCCTTTGATAACAATCTGTGACATTTGCATGATGGCCAGATTTTAAGGGTTTCGACCAGTTTTACCAGCAGAGTTGCAGAAAAGCGGGCTTATAATATGTTTTTTTTTGTTTATTGGCCGCTATCGGGTTGATTGCTGCCTTGAAACCTAAGGGAATCCGCTTCAATTGCTTTGGACGATTCGATATATTAACCGCGCAACGGGCTTGCATAACCCATAGATACAAACAGTTTTTGATGACGCTTAATTTCAACAAGGATATTGCGCATGCCCATCTGGGGTAAATTGCTAGGTACGTTTTTTGGCTTTATGTTCGGCCGACTACCAGGGGCGGTACTGGGTTTTATTGTTGGACACTTGTTTGACAAGGGCTATAGCCAGAATTTTGATCAGATGGGCGGCTTTGGGCGTTTTTTTGGCCAGGGCGATGATTTTAAGCGCCAGGCGGTGTTTTTTCATGCTTTGTTCGCCTGTATGGGGCATGTGGCCAAAGCCAGTGGCACAGTCACCAACGAAGAAATTCAGATGGCCACCCGCTTGATGGATCAGATGGGATTGAGCGGTGATACCCGCAAAGAAGCACAACAGGCATTTCGGGAAGGCAAAGCCGCAGATTTTCCCATTAAAGATATTTTGCTGGAATTTCGCGATTCCTGTCATGGTCGGCGGGACATTATGCAGGTGTTTCTGGAGATTCTTATTCAGGCCGCCTATGCCGACGGCAGTCTGGACAGTGCAGAGCAAAAAGTACTGGAGACAGCGGCCAGTCATCTGGGTTTTCGTAAACATGAACTGCTGTACTTGCTGTCCGTTTACGAAGCCGAACTGCGTTTTCGTACCCGCAGCCATCATCGGCGCACCTACAGCCATTCTGGCCCTAAGCAGAGTTATACTGACGCCAATAGCCTGGAAGACGCCTACAAGATTCTGGGAGTAAGTAAAACCGATGATATGGCGCAGATTAAAAAGACTTACCGCAAGCTGATGAGCGAAAACCATCCGGACAAACTGGTGTCCAAAGGCCTGCCAAAGCAAGCCATGGAAATTGCTAAAAATAAAGCCCAGGATATCCAGGCCGCTTATGAATTAATTCGTAAACAGCGCGAAGGTTAAGCGGAGCGGCAGTTTTTTAGTCGCCAATGGTCAGGGTCGAAGGGTCATCGGTTTGAATGTAGATAGCCCGGAATTGTTGCCCTTCGCCAGCGTTTGCAGCATGGTTCATAAACACGTAGTTTTTATCAAATTCGCTTAAGTCCGACAGCTCTTCTTTGCTGACGTCGGCATCATAGGAAAACTGTACGACACAAATTCGCCCGGCACAGGCATATTCCTCGCCAAACACTCTGCCCCCCAGCTTGTTGGTTAGCTGCTCGAACAGTTTGATTTCCCTTTCAATACTGGCCTGGGATTTTTGCATCGCGCTAATGTTGTCTACCCATTGATGAAAGTCGGAGTGTAGAAAAAAGTCATTTAGTGAGGTTCTGGATACAGTATTATCGGGGTATATAAAGCTTTGGTTCAGCGCTTGTTCTGAGCTAAAGCGGCTTGGATCCAATGAAGCATTATTTTGCCTGGTTAAGCTGCTTAGAGGCTCTGCCAGGGTATCAGGGGAATCAGGTTTTGACGGTGTGCTGCTAGATAATGCAGCTGAAAAGCTTGGTTGCGAAGGCAAAGATGGGGAAGGACTTTCACTATCTGAATTATTCAATTCATTTTCAGTTACTAAGCCGGGTTCATTAGTGTTTAGCGCTACATAAGTACCTGCCGCGACGACTAACGCAATGCTAACTATTAAAACGGATTTCATCTGCTGGGCGTCCAATGCCAAAAACGAGCAAACAGAATAGCGCGTTGTTAAATAAAAAAACAACGCCTGTCTGGTTGTTTTTTGGTCGTCAGAACGTCTGCGGTAACAACGTAGCTTTTTCCAGGATTACCGGCTCCACCGGCACATCTGGCCAGCCCCAGGTAGGATGGACCTGCGTTTCTACGGCGGCAATTTTGTCCAGCACCTCTGTGCCTTCCACTACCCGGCCAAATACCGCATAGCCCCACTTTCGACCTGGATCGAGGCTGGGATTATCGTTCATATTGAAAAAAAACTGACGGCCAGCGGAGTGAGGATCATTTTCCCTGGCCATGGCGATAGTATACAGCTCATTCTTATTACCGTTGCCTGACTCATTAAAGATGGTTTTCATCACCGGTTTGGTATTAAAGTCCTTGTCGTAGCCGCCGCCCTGCACCACAAAGTCCTGAATAACACGGTGAAATATCGTGCCTTCATAGCTGCGTTTATCCACATACAACAGGAAATTATTGGTGGTAATGGGGGCGCTGGCCCGGTCCAGTTCAACCACAATACTGCCCATATTGGTATCTAATTTAACCCGTGGAAACAGATTGCCTTTTTGCAGCTGTGAGCCGTCATCGGCGGCCAGTGTTAAGGTAGAAAAACAAAAGATAAGTGCGGCCATCATCCGATACATGACAGTCCTCCTTAGTTTTTATATGCAGATAAGATAACGAATTTATTATTGACTGCAACCTGGCGACAGCCACCAAACAGCCGTTTCAGTTTGTCCTGATAACCTAAATGGCGATTGCCGACAATACGCAGCTCTCCGCCTGAACGCAAATAACGCCGGGCGTCATTAAACATCTGCCAGGCAATATGGTCGGTAATGCGTTGCTGCTGATGAAAGGGCGGATTACACAGCACCAGATCAACTTGCAGCTGTGGTACCTGCTCCAGGCAGTTGCTGGCGATAAATTCACAGTGGTTGAGCCTGTCCGGCAGGTTATGTTGCACATTCAGCCTGGCTGATTCGACGGCCATAAATGACTCGTCAACAAACAGCAGTTTAGCCACTGGTGCGCGCGCCAACAGGCTCAGCCCCAGCACGCCATTTCCACAACCCAGGTCGATTACCCGCTTATTGCTGGCATCCGGAAGGTGCTGCAGCAGAAAGCGGGCACCGATATCCAGTTGCGCTCTGGCAAACACATTGGCGTGGTTGTGTATCTGCAATGTTGTGCCTTCCAGTGGCCAGATATCTGGATAGGGCGAAGGCACTGGCGTGCGCGTTTGCGGTTGGCAAAACACTAATCTGGCCTTCTTTTTGGCCAGCGAGGTGTGGGTTGACCCCAGGTATTTTTCAAATAAGGCCAGGGTGGATTTTTGGATCTGATTGGCCTTGGCACCAGCAATGATGCGGGTGTTTGCATCAACCCTGGGCTGTAACTGAATTAACTGGTGTTCCAGCAGTGCCAGGGTTTTCGGGATTTTCATCAGCACCAGATCGGCTTTGCCTTCGGGTAAGGTCAGGCTGTCATAAAAGCTGACCTTATGGGGGGCGATATTGTTGTCAGCTAAATTTTGCTGGCAAGCCAGTCTGGCAACCTGAGAGTCGCTAATCCAGGATGGCGACCAATGGGCAAGAAAACAGCTTAATGCACCGCAGTCATCATTGAATATCAGTAATCTGGCCGGTTTGGGCTGCGCTTGCATTTGTTCAAGCAGTAACTCATCGGCAGCATCCCAGGCCTGTTCATTTTTGTCCTGCAGGCGGGCTGGGTAGCGATGCAGCTTAAGGCTGTGGTCATTTGCGGTTAGAATTACCTTCATGATACGGCAGATCTCTTTGAGGCTTTTGTGCAGCAGTCGTTATTCGATACCGGTGTAATCACCTTACCTCAGGCTGAGTTGGACTATAGACCGGATTTCCTTGACCAGTGCAGTGCTGACGGATTGCTGCGTTGCTTTCGTGACAGTCTGGCCTGGCGTCAGGATCATATCAAACTCTACGGCAAAGTGGTGAAAATCCCCAGGTTGCAAGCCTGGTATGGGGATGCTGGCACACAATATCGTTATTCTGGATTGACCTTGTCACCAGAGCACTGGACTGCCGAGCTCAGCGCACTAAAACGGGCATGTGAGCAAGCCTGCGGACAACGCTTTAATGCGGTCCTGGCGAATTGGTACCGTAGTGGCGACGACAGCATGGGTTGGCACTCAGATGATGAGCCTGAACTGGGGCGCAACCCGGTGATCGCCTCTGTGAGTCTGGGGGCCTGTCGCAACCTGGATTTCCGCCATAAAGGTACCGGGCAGACCCACAGACTACCGCTGCAACACGGCAGTTTATTGATCATGTCCGGGCCGACGCAAAGCCATTGGCAGCATGGAATTGCTAAAACCCGCAAGGTGATTGGCGAGCGTATCAATCTGACCTTTCGTTATATCTATTGCTGATTTCACTGCGGGCTTTTGGCCAGAGGAAGGTTATAAATGGCTATATATCCTGTCAGAAAAAATATATCTCGAAGGCTCAGACGGTTATCATAGCCAGCCTGGAATTTGGTTGTAACCTTGGTGGCGAAGACTAAATTTAAACCTGTAAGGGACACACATCCGTGGCAAGAATGCCCTCAAGGGCTGGCCACAATTAAGTAGTATACAGGGGTTGAGAGATGAACATTCAAAACACTATCGAAGAAAAACTGTTGACACATTTTCAGCCGGCTTATCTGGAAGTCATTAATGAAAGCCATCAGCATAATGTGCCTGCTGGCGCTGAAACCCACTTCAAAGTGGTGCTAGTCTGTCCTTCATTCAACGGTGAGCGTTTGATCAACAGACACAGAGCGGTGAATGCCGTACTTAAAGATGAATTAGCTAATCATATTCATGCCCTGGCCTTGCATACCTATACAGATAGTGAGTGGCAAGGTTTATATGGCGGGGCGCCAGATTCGCCAGCCTGCCTGGGCGGCTTGAAACGAAAAGTGTCTTAGGACACTTTTTTTATGTCTGTTGACCGGCTTGCCGTTCCATTCCGGTAAGCTTTTTGTTAAAAGCATTAGCAAAAGGACAACAATAAATATCCATAGTGCCGCTGCTGACATCATCCTGCCAACGAATAGATCGAATCAATTTATACCTGTGTAAGGGCGTCAGTTGGTTGACCCTGACCATGGTTATACTGGTGTTCCTTATTGTAATACTCCGCTATGGCTTTAACCTGGGCTGGATTGCCATGCAGGAGTCGGCCATGTATCTGCATGCAATGGTCTTTATGCTGGGGGCGGCGCACACTCTGAAAGCGGATGAACATGTCCGAGTGGACATTTTTTATCGGCGATTGTCAGTTCGAACCCGCAGCCTGATTGATATTGCTGGCACTTTGTTGTTATTGCTGCCGGTTAACGGTTTTATTTTTGTGATGAGCTGGGATTATGTCAGCAGTTCCTGGTTGCTACTGGAAGCCTCGCCAGAGGCTGGGGGCCTACCGTTAGTTTTTGTGCTGAAAAGCCTAATCCCCATTTTCTGCCTGACAATGACGCTACAGGCGCTCGCACAGAGCTGGTTAAACTGGCAACAGCTTAAACAGGCTCAAGCTAATACACAGCAGGAGGCCTGATGGAGTTTCTGGCCCTGATTTTATTTGTGCTGGTGTGTCTGGTGTTAATGCTTGGCTATCCTGTTGCCTACGCCCTGGCTGGCACGGCGCTGTTGTTTGCCTCGGTTTGTGCGCTATTTGGTGTGTTTGATATGGCGTACCTGCATGCCTTGCCAAGCAGGCTGTACGGCATTATGACCAATCAGACATTACTGGCCGTACCGCTGTTTGTGTTTATGGGCATTATGCTGGAAAAGTCCAAAGTGGCCGAACAGCTGCTGGCAGCGATGTCGCAGATGTTTGGGCGTTTTCGCGGTGGACTGGCCATTTCGGTGGTTCTGGTGGGGATGTTGATGGCGGCCAGTACCGGCATTGTCGGTGCGACTGTGGTGACTATGGGGTTGTTGTCACTGCCTAGCATGCTTAACCGCGGGTACCACCCGGCATTTGCCACTGGCAGCATTTGTGCGACCGGCACCCTTGGTCAGATTATACCGCCTTCTATCGCCCTGGTTCTGCTGGGCGATGTCTTATCCAGTGCATACCAACAGGCGCAACTGGATATGGGGATTTTTTCGCCGGAGTCTGTGTCTGTCGGAGATTTGTTTGTCGGTGCTTTATTACCCGGCCTGCTGCTGGTTGTACTTTATCTTTGTTATGTGTTGCTTTGCAGTCGTTTTAAACCGCACTGGTTTGAATCCAGCGTCACGGCGGCCGCACCACTGACGTTGCTGCCCTTACTTAAAGCCTTGCTGCCGCCACTGTTATTAATGCTGCTGGTTTTGGGCTCTATTTTGACTGGTTTGGCAACACCGACAGAGGCGGCGGGGGTGGGGGCCTTTGGTGCGCTGCTGCTGGCACTCATTTCCAGACAATTGAGCATCGCAACCTTAAAAGAAGTAATGCTGGGCACCACAAAAGTCACGTCCATGGTGTTTTTGATTCTGATTGGCGCGTCGGTGTTTTCCCTGGTGTTCCGGGGGCTTGGTGGCGAAGCGCTGATTGAAGATTTCTTCGCTGCACTGCCAGGCGGGGTTTTCGCTGCAATGCTGTTGGTTATGCTGGTGATTTTCCTGCTGGGATTTATTCTGGATTTTATCGAGATCACGTTCGTGGTTGTGCCCATTGTTGGGCCTGTCTTGCTGGCGATGGGGGTGGACCCGGTTTGGCTGGGCATTATGATTGCTATTAATCTGCAGACCTCGTTTTTAACCCCACCTTTTGGTTTTGCCTTGTTTTATCTTCGCGGGGTTGCCCCGGCTTCGGTAAAAACCAGTGATATGTATAAAGGGGTGGTGCCATTTATCGTCATACAGCTAGCGCTGCTGGTGATGTTGGCAATATGGCCGCAGTTAGCTACCTGGCTGCCCGCACAGTTATACGGATAAACATAAACAACAATTTGGGAGAACAAGCAATGAAGCGGCTTAAACACGCCATGCTCACCGTCGCGGCCATGTTGGTACTGGTGGGATGTGGGAAAGAAATGACAGCTAACCAGACAGGCGCAGCACCACAGCAGCACTTTGAATGGAAGTTGGTTACTTCCTGGCCCAAAAACTTCCCAGGCCTGGGGCGGGGGCCTGAAACCTTTGCCACTATGGTGGACGAAATGTCAGCCGGCAGGTTGAAGATCAAAGTGTATGGTGCCGGCGAGTTAGTGCCGGGTTTTGAGGTGTTTGATGCGGTGGCAAATGGCACGGCACAGATGGGGCATGCTGGCAGCTACTACTGGAAGGGTAAGGCACCCGCTGCGCAGATTTTCACCGCTATACCTTTTGGCATGAACGTGACCGAAACCAACAGCTGGCTGCATTATGGTGGCGGTTTGGCCCTGTGGCGGGAAGTTTACCAGCCTTTTGGCGTCATCCCCTTTGCAGGTGGTAACACCGGCGTGCAGATGGCCGGTTGGTTTAAAAAAGAGATTCACAGCATCGCGGATTTTAAAGGCCTGAAAATACGGATGCCAGGCCTTGGCGCTGAAGTGCTGAAAAAGGTTGGAGCAGTGCCGGTGGCACTGACCGGTGGCGAGATTTTTACCTCTTTGCAAACCGGCGCCATTGATGCCACCGAATGGGTGGGCCCATACAATGATCTGGCCTTCGGTCTGCACAAAGCGGCCGAATATTACTATTATTCTGGCTGGCATGAACCCGGCGCCATGCTGGAGTTCACGGTTAATGCCGAGGCCTATAACAGCTTGCCGGCCGATTTGCAGCGTATAGTTGAGGTTGCCACCAAGGCGGTTAACCAGGATATGCTGGACGAGTATACCGCACGTAACAACGAAGCCATGGCAGCGCTGCGGGATAAGCACGGCATTAGAATACTGCCGCTGCCTGATGATGTGATGGCGGCCCTGCGGCAGGCGTCGGCTGAGGTACTGAAAGAGCAGTCAGATCAGGATCCGCAGTTTGCCAAAGTCTATGCGTCCTATGTTGCGTTCCAGAAGCAGGTTAGTGCTTATCACCGGTTATCTGAAATGGAGTACTATAAAAATCGTCAGGGTAACTAGCTGATAAAATCCATAAAGCCCGTAATGGGCTTTGTGGGTAGTCAACAATCCTTAAGTGTTCAGAGTTGTTTCTCTGTGTCTTGTCTTTACAATGGCGACACTTCTTAAAAAGGAAAGGTCCTTATGATTATTCAGCCGAAAATCCGTGGCTTTATCTGTACTAATGCGCATCCTGTGGGTTGTGCGGTTAATGTGCAAAAGCAAATCGACTATGTAAAACAGCAGGGTGTAAGTGGTCAGGGGCCAAAGAAGGTACTGGTGGTGGGATGTTCTACCGGCTATGGCCTGGCATCACGTATCGTAGCGGGCTTTGGTTATGGTGCCGCTACCCTGGGTGTGTGCTTTGAAAAAGAAGCCTCCGAAACCAAAACGGCCACGGCGGGTTGGTATAACACCGCTGCCTATCACGACAAAGCCAGGCAACAGGGGCTGTATGCCAAAACCATTAACGGTGATGCATTTTCTCATCAAATCAAGCAGCAGGTTATCGACACCATTAAGGCTGATTTAGGGAAGGTGGATTTGGTTATTTATAGTCTGGCATCTCCACGTCGCACCGACCCAGACAGTGGTGAAGTCTATTCATCAACGCTTAAACCAATAGGCGGCAGTGTTACCACCAAAAACCTCAATACCTCTAAGCGTATTATTGACGAGGTGACAGTGGAAGCGGCCAATCCTGAGGAAGTGGCCAATACAGTCAAAGTGATGGGTGGCGAAGACTGGGAGCTGTGGATTGATGCCCTGAAAGAGGCTGGCGTGCTGGCCGACAATTTTATCACCACGTCTTACACTTATATCGGCAAAGAGCTGACCTGGCCTATTTACGGTCATGCCACTATTGGTAAGGCCAAGGAAGACCTGGACCGCGCCACGCTTGAGATTCGCAACAATACCGCAGATCTGAATGGCGAAGCCTTTGTCTCTTCCCTGAATGCGGTGGTAACCCAGGCCAGCTCTGCTATTCCTATTATGCCGCTGTATATTTCTGCATTGTTTAAAGTGATGAAACAAGACGGCACCTACGAAGGTACCATTGAACAGATTCATGGCTTGTTCTGTGAAAATTTGTATGGCACGCAGCGCCGTTTTGATGCAGGCGGCCATTTGTTCCAGAATTACAAGGAACTGGAAGATGATGTACAGCAGCGTGTTCAGCATATCTGGGATAAGGTGCAAACTGAGACTATCGATGAGCTGACCGATTATGTGAGCTATCACCGTGAATTTCTGCACCTATTCGGCTTTGGCTTTGACAATGTGGATTATACCGCCGATGTCAGTCCGCTGGCAGACTGGTAAATAGCCATTGATTCAGCCGCCTTCGGGCGGCTTTTTTGTGTTTGCCAGTTACCTTGCCGTGACGCTATTACGGCAACGGATGTCATACCAAAGTCGCAGGGAATGCGTGGGATAAACAAACATTTGCATGGCGAAATGGCTGTGTTTAATGCTAAAATGCCGGGTTTGAGAGATAGATCTATCTTTTTCAAAGATCCCTCCCATTTGTAACTGGTTTTGTGCGTTTTTCATAAACGGGCAAAGCTTGAGCACAGGATGTGGTTGGCTGGTGATCAGCTGGTCAACGGGTTGTTGAGGTCTATCTGGCTGCAACAGCCAACCGGGAATGGCTGGGAAGTCGTAAAGAGAATTGCAGGCGCTTGTTACTGGATGACAGACAACAGGTGGGGTTAGTTTCGAATACTCATCAGGATGGGGCTTGGTGGGACATCAGGGCAAATCCTGATGAGTATTCAGTAAATAAGTAGTGCAATTGCGTATGATAAAAATCACCAAAGGGTTGGACCTCCCCATTGCGGGAGCGCCACAACAACAGATCCATGAAGGGCCCCGGATCACCCGGGTTGCTGTTCTTGGGGAAGAGTACGTCGGAATGCGGCCTACTATGGCCGTTGCCGAAGGCGATACTGTCAAGAAAGGCCAGGTGCTTTTCGAAGACAAAAAAAATCCCGGCGTTAAATACACCGCTCCTGCAGCAGGAACCATCAAACAAGTGAACCGTGGCGCCCAGCGTGTGCTGCAGTCAGTTGTAATTGAAGTGTCCGGCGATGCGCAGGAAAACTTTGCCAAATATGATGCCGCTCAGCTTGCGTCCCTTGGCAGGGATGACGTTGAGAAGAATCTGGTCGACTCTGGTCTGTGGACTGCCTTGCGCACTCGTCCATACAGTAAAGCGCCGGCACTGGGTTCATCTCCACGCGCCATCTTTGTCAATGCCATGGATACCAATCCACTGGCCGCTGACCCTGTTGCCATCATCGCAGAACGTAAAGACGATTTTATCAATGGTCTGACCGTGCTGCGCCGTCTTACCGAAGGTAAGCTGTATGTCAGTAAAGCACCGGGTGCCAATATTGATACTGGCAGCGCGCAGGCTGAGGTAAATGAATTCGCCGGCCCCCACCCAGCAGGGTTGGTAGGTACGCATATTCATTTCCTGGATTCTGCCGGTGCTGCCAAAGTGGTCTGGCATATCAACTACCAGGACGTGATGGCCATTGGCCACCTGTTCACCACAGGTGAGCTGGATAATCGTCGTGTGGTTGCCCTGGCAGGCCCTGCGGCCAAAAATCCACGTTTGCTGCGCACTGTTCTGGGTGCCAGTACTGAAGAGCTGACCGCAGGTGAAACTGAAGGTAGTGAAGTTCGCGTGGTATCGGGTTCGGTACTGTGTGGTACTCACGCTCAGGGCGTACATGCGTATTTGGGACGTTTCCACCTGCAACTTAGCTTGCTGGCGGAAGGGCGTGAGAAAGAACTGTTTGGCTGGCTGCGTCCAGGTAGCGACAAACACTCTGTCACCCGTGCCTACTTAGGTCACCTCAGTCCTAAGCGTCTGTTCAAAATGACCACTACTACTAATGGTTCTGATCGGGCCATGGTGCCAATTGGTAACTACGAGCGCGTAATGCCTCTGGATATTCTTCCCACTTTGCTGCTGCGCGACTTGCTGGCTGGCGATACGGACAGTGCCCAAACCTTGGGCTGTCTTGAGTTGGATGAAGAAGATCTTGGTTTGTGTACCTACGTATGCCCAGGCAAGTACAACTACGGTCCTGTGCTGCGCGATTGCCTGACCAAGATAGAGAAAGAGGGCTGATCCATGAGCTTGAAAGAATATCTCGAGAAAATCGAACCCAATTTTGAGCCGGGTGGTAAATACGAAAAATGGTATGCCTTGTATGAAGCAGCGGCGACCATTTTCTATACGCCTGGTTTGGTCAATAAGACAGGTACTCACGTACGTGACAGCATTGATCTGAAACGCATCATGATTATGGTGTGGATGGCGACCTTCCCAGCCATGTTTTATGGTATGTACAACGTTGGCTATCAAGCACACAACGCTATTCTTGGCAGCGATGCAGTCACTTGGGCTGCAACGGTGGAAGGGTACTGGCAGGCGGGTTTATTTGCTGCCCTTGGCGGTGAACTGGGCACCCAAACTACTGGCTGGTTGGCCATGTTCGGCTATGGCGCCTGTTTCTTCCTGCCAATCTACGCCGTGACATTTGCGGTGGGTGGCTTCTGGGAAGTGTTGTTTGCGTCTATTCGTAAGCATGAAGTTAACGAAGGTTTCTTCGTTACTTCCGTACTGTTTGCCCTGACGCTACCGGCAACCATTCCACTATGGCAGGTTGCCCTGGGTATCAGTTTCGGTGTGGTGATTGCCAAAGAAGTGTTTGGCGGTACTGGCCGTAACTTCCTGAACCCCGCCTTGTCTGGTCGTGCGTTCTTATACTTCGCCTATCCTGCGCAAATCTCCGGGGATGCAATCTGGACTGCGGCTGATGGTTTCTCTGGTGCGACGGCGCTGGGACAAGCTGCTTCTGGCCAGATTACCGATTGGAGCTTAAATGCTGAGTGGTGGAATGCCTTCTTCGGCAGCATTCAAGGGTCTGTTGGTGAAACCTCAACACTGGCCTTGTTGATTGGTGGTCTGTTCATTATGTATCTGCGTATTGCATCCTGGCGCATTGTGCTGGGTGTGTTAGCGGGTATGGCGGTGTTCAGCACCCTGCTTAATATGATTGGAAGCGACACCAATGCCATGTTCGCTATGCCTTGGTACTGGCATTTGGTCACTGGTGGTTTTGCCTTTGGTATGCTGTTTATGGCCACTGACCCGGTGTCTGCCTCCTTTACCAATAAAGGTAAGTGGGCATATGGCCTGTTAATCGGCTTTATGTGTGTAATGATTCGTGTGCTCAACCCGGCCTTCCCTGAAGGTATGATGCTGGCGATCCTGTTCGCCAACCTGTGGGCACCTTTGTTCGACTACTTCGTTGTTCAAGGCAATATCAAACGGAGGATGGCGCGTGTCAGCTAAGAAAGAAACTTTAGGAAGGACAGTTGGCGTTGTTGTCGCCGTCTGTTTGGTTTGTTCCATTGTGGTATCCGGTGCTGCCGTAGGCCTGCGGTCTTTGCAACAGCACAATGCGGCACTGGACAAACAAACCAATATTCTGGAAGCGGCCGGTTTACTGGCTGATGCCAAAGGTGACATTGCCGGAACTTACAAGGCGCGTGTTGAAGAGCGTTATGTGGATCTGGATTCTGGTGACTATGTCGAGAAGCCATCTGATAGCTACGACATGTACAAGGCGGCTAAGGACCCTGCTACCAGCACTAAACTGGAAGGCAGCAAAGTTGGTTTCCAACGCAAGCCTAACGTAGCGTCTGTTTATCTGGTGAAAGACGATGCCGGTCAGGTTAACCGTATCATTCTGCCCGTGCACGGCAGTGGTTTGTGGGATCTGATGTACGCCTTCCTGGCGGTTGATGCCGATGGTAAAACCGCTCGTGAACTGGTTTATTACCAACAGAAAGAAACTCCCGGATTGGGTGGCGAAGTACTGAACCCTGACTGGAAAGCCAAGTGGGACGGTAAGCAGCTGTTTGAAGATGGCAAAGTGGCCATTGCGGTGAAGAAGAATGCTTCAGCCGATGATGTACATGCTGTCGATGCGCTGTCCGGTGCCACCCTGACCAGCAACGGTGTACAACATACACTGGATTTCTGGTTGGGTGAGCAAGGTTTTGGCCCGTTTCTGGCCAAGCAACCCTGGAAGTCTTGAGGAGGCAAACTAAATGGCAATGTCTAAAGAAACCAAAAAGGTGTTGTTTGGTCCGATTTTGGACAACAACCCTATCGCATTGCAGGTACTGGGGATTTGCTCGGCACTGGCAATTACTACTAAGTTAGAGACGGCACTGGTCATGTCACTGGCGCTGACCGCCGTGGTCGCGTTCTCTAACTTATTCATCTCGTTAATTCGTAACCAGATTCCGTCCAGCGTGCGGATCATCATTCAGATGACCATTATCGCGTCACTGGTAATCGTGGTGGACCAGATCCTCAAGGCCTATTCCTACGAGATCTCCAAGCAGCTCTCGGTATTCGTTGGTTTGATTATTACCAACTGTATCGTTATGGGGCGGGCTGAAGCTTATGCCATGAAAAATCCACCCATGATGAGCTTCCTGGATGGTATCGGTAACGGTCTGGGTTACTCCTTTATCCTGATTGTCATCGGCACTATTAAAGAACTGTTTGGTTTCGGCACTATTCTGGGCTTTGAAATCCTGCCACTGGTACAAAATGGTGGCTGGTATCAGGGTAACGGTTTGCTGATCCTGCCGTTCAGCTCATTTATCCTGATTGCCGGTATGATTTGGTTTATCCGTACCATACGTCCGCAGCAAGTTGAGCCCAAGGAGTAACGCATGGAACATTATCTGAGTTTGTTTGTTCGTTCGATCTTTATCGAGAACATGGCCCTGTCTTTGTTCCTGGGCATGTGTACCTTCCTGGCTGTTTCCAAAAAAGTAAAAACAGCTATGGGTCTGGGTGTGGCGGTAGTCGTGGTTCTGGGTATTTCTGTACCTGTTAACCAGGTTATCTACACCAGTATCCTGGCCCCTGGCGCACTGGCCTGGGCCGGTTTCCCGGATGCTGATCTGAGCTTCCTGAACTTCCTGACCTTTATCGGTGTTATCGCCGCCTTGGTGCAGATTCTGGAAATGGCGCTGGATAAGTTTTTCCCTGCTTTGTACAACGCGTTGGGTATTTTCCTGCCGCTGATTACCGTGAACTGCGCCATTTTCGGTGGTGTGGCCTTTGCGGTACAGCGTGAGTACAACTTCACCGAAAGCATTGTGTACGGTGTAGGTAGCGGTATCGGTTGGGCTCTGGCCATTACCTTGCTGGCTGCGGTACGTGAAAAACTCAAGTATGCCGATATCCCAGATGGTCTGCGTGGCCTGGGCTCGGTATTTATGATCGCTGGTTTGATGGCGCTGGGCTTCCAGTCCTTCACCGGTATTTCCCTGTAACGCGCTGCACTTGGAGGTTCTGATGAATCAAATAGAAATTTATCTGGGTGTCGGCATGTTTATCGCCATCGTATTGGCCCTGGTGTTCATTATTATGTTCGCCAAGTCCAAACTGGTGCCTGCCGGCGAAGTGACCATTTTGATTAATGACGATCCCGACAAAGCCATTAAGGCGCAGCCAGGCGACAAGCTGCTGGGCGCCTTGGCCAATGCGGGTATTTTTGTGTCTTCTGCCTGTGGTGGTGGTGGTTCTTGTGGCCAGTGCCGTGTACATATTCACGATGGTGGTGGTGAGATTCTGCCTACGGAACTGGACCATATCAGCAAGCGTGAAGCGCGCGAAGGCTGTCGTCTGTCCTGTCAGGTAGCCATTAAACAGGACATGAAGATTGAGCTGGAAGAAGAAATCTTCGGCATCAAGAAATGGGACTGTACTGTTATCTCCAATGATAACAAAGCGACCTTTATCAAAGAGCTGAAGCTGGCGATTCCTGCTGGTGAAAGCGTGCCATTCCGTGCCGGTGGTTATATTCAGATAGAAGCGCCACCCCATCACGTGAAGTACCAGGATTTCGATGTACCGGAAAAATTCCGTGGCGACTGGGAGCGGTTCGGCTTCTTCAAGCTGGAATCCAAGGTAGATGACGAAACTATCCGTGCTTACTCCATGGCGAACTATCCGGAAGAGAAAGGCATTATTATGCTGAACGTACGGATCGCAACGCCGCCACCGAATAACCTTAGCCTGCCCTGCGGGAAGATGTCCTCGTACATCTGGAGCCTGAAGGAAGGGGACAAGGTCACTATCTCTGGTCCCTTTGGTGAGTTCTTTGCCAAGGAAACCGATGCTGAGATGGTGTTTATCGGCGGTGGTGCCGGTATGGCGCCAATGCGCTCGCACATTTTCGACCAACTGCGTCGTCTGAACAGCAAGCGCAAGATCAGCTTCTGGTATGGAGCACGTTCTCTGCGCGAAATGTTCTATGTGGAAGATTTTGACACCTTGCAGTCAGAGAATGAAAACTTCAAATGGCACGTGGCACTCTCTGATCCACAGCCAGAAGATAACTGGACAGGCTACACAGGTTTTATCCACCAGGTATTGCTGGAAAACTACCTGAAGGATCATCCTGCACCGGAAGATTGTGAGTTCTATATGTGTGGACCGCCTATGATGAACGCGGCCGTCATCAAGATGCTCAAGGATCTGGGCGTGGAAGATGAAAACATTCTGCTGGATGACTTCGGCGGATAATTAAAAGGGGCTTCGGCCCCTTTTTTGTCATTATCGGTTAAATGGGCGCTATTGGCTCCATGTTAGCGTTTTAAGAGAAATACATATGCAAAGATTACTAGGCGGCAGCATCCTATGGTTGTTGCTCTGTCTGTTGCTGGCCTGTACCCCGGCACCAAGTGAAACTGCCCTGTCTGGTAAGACCATGGGCACCACTTACCATATTAAGTTTGTGAATCACCAAGGGTTAGATGAACAACAACTGCAGGCGGATATCGATGCTGCGTTAGCGCTGGTGAACAAGCAGATGTCCACTTACGACCCGGACTCTGAACTATCCCGTTTTAACCAGTGGCAAAGTAGCGAGCCGTTTCCTTTATCCGCACAAACCCTGTCGGTTATGAGAGAAGCTAAACGCTTAGGGCAAATCAGTGCCGGTAAACTGGATGTCACGGTCGGCCCGTTGGTCAACCTGTGGGGCTTTGGCCCTAAGGCCAGGCCGGAGCATGTCCCTGAACAACAGGTCATCGATGCGGCCAAGGCACAAACGGGATTGGAAAAGTTACATCTGCATGCAGACAGTGCCAGTAAAAGCCAACCCGATCTGTATGTGGATTTGTCCACCATAGCCAAGGGCTACGGGGTTGATGTTGTTGCCGATATACTGGATGACAGGGGCTTACATGACTATCTGGTGGAAATTGGCGGGGAAATGCGTTTGTCAGGCCAAAAAGCCAACGGCTCAGCCTGGCGGGTGGCCATAGAAAAGCCGCTGTCCGGTGAACGTGCGGTGCAGCAAATCATTAGTGTGGGTAACAATGCCGTCGCTACTTCCGGTGATTACCGCAATTATTTTGAAGAAAATGGTGTGCGCTATTCGCATTTAATCGATCCCACCACAGGTTACCCCATTCAACACAATCTGGTTTCCGTTACCGTGGTACATCCCTCCAGTATGACCGCCGATGGTCTGGCGACGGCAATTAATGTGATGGGAGCTGAACAGGGTGTTGCCTTTGCCACAGAACACAAATTAGCAGTTTTGCTGATCACCCGAGAAAAGGATGGATTTAAAGCGTATAATAGCCCGGAATTTGAGCCATTTTTGCAGTAGGAAGTGACGTGAGTACTTTTTTTCTAGCCTTCGGTTTTTTTCTGGTTATCGTGGTTGCCATGTCTATCGGCTACCTGTTGCAGAAGAAATCCATTTCCGGCAGTTGCGGCGGGTTAGGCGCGCTGGGAATTGAAAAGGCTTGTGATTGCCCCGAGCCCTGTGACAGGAAAAAAGCCAGAGAGGCCCGCGAACAGGCGCGCCAGGAGAAGCTCAAGGAGTGGCAGCGTAATCAAATTATTTGATGTTTGTCTGAGGCCTGGGGTCCAGGCCTTTTTTATATTCAACGGACGTTATGCCGATTAAGTATTGACCGCCGATTCTAGCTTGTCCGGTTTGTATCTGCTAAGTTCCAGTTGTGGTCTTGCCAAAAGAATATTATTTATGCCGGAATAATAGTCTGGTAGCGCCACCTTCAATACCAAACAATAGATTAAAAGGGATTTTGCCATGTCAGGTATGTTTTATTGTCGGGCCTTGTGCCTGATCTTCAGCTTTATGTCTTTTGCCGTTGTTGCAGCGAAGCCACAATATTCGCCTGCGGATTTTGCCATCGATTATGCTTTTACTGATGCCAAGCTTTCCCCCGATGGTCAGTTGTTAGCAGTCACTCTCGTGCATGAGGGTAAACGCCAACTGGCGGTCTTTCGTACTCAGGACCGCAAAATTGTCGGTGGTGCCAGATTTCCGGGCCGTCAGGAAGCCGGTGAGGCTTATTGGGTCACAGATCAAAGATTGGTGATAAAACTCTTAGAGAGCGAACCCTGGGATGAAGAGCCGAAATTTTATGGGCAGCTTTATGCGGTGGACTATAACGGCAAAAATGGTGAACTGATTTATGGCGTGGGTGCGGGGGAAATGCAAACCGGCTCCAGGCTTAAAAAGAAACAGGATACCTTCGGCTGGGGCGAGATTATCAGTACACTGCCGGATGATGAAAAGCATATCTTGATTGCCTCCACACCCATGTCACAAGGTGGAGAGCGCAAGGCCAGTATCCATAAGCTTAATGTGTTTAACGGTCAACTAAGCTATCCCATTACCCGTTCACCGGTGTCTTACGCTGATTTTGTTGCCGATGGCAAAGGTCATCTGAAACTGGCCATAGGTTTGGATGATACCAACAACAGGCGTACCTACCGATACGAAGATGATGAGTGGACCGAGATCAGTGCAGACTTTGGCAAAGGTTTTTACCCGTTAGCGCTCAATGAACAGGGCGACAAACTTTATTATCTCGACAATCAGGGGCAGGCGCTTAAGGGGCTGTTCCAGTTGGATATGCAAAGCGGTGAAAAGAAAGAAGTGTATACCGATGATAAAGTGGATATTACTTCTGTAACCTACAGCGCAGACGGCGACAGTATTTATGCCCTGCGGGTAGACCCGGATTATCCCACCTATGTCATGCTTGGTCGTGACAATGATGAAGTCGCTATGTATCGCCAGTTTTTGCAAACTTTTCCAGGCTACAAGGTCAGGATTACCAGTAAAAGCAAGAATGGCAAGTTGTGGATGATCTATACCAGTAATGATGTTGACGCCGGTACTTACTACTTGTACGACAAACAAAAAAACAGCCTGTTTTCGATGTTTGCCAATCTGGCAAATCTGCAGAGTGAGCATTTGTCGCCCTCAGAACCCATTGAATTTGAGGCCTCTGATAAACTTCGTATCCCCGGTTATCTGACGTATCCACAGTCGCGGCCAGCTGACCAGAAAGTGCCGCTGGTCGTGTTGGTGCATGGCGGGCCACATGGTGTCAGAGATTACTGGGACTTCGACCGGGAAGTGCAACTGCTGGCTTCGCAGGGGTATGCGGTGCTGAGGGTGAATTACCGTGGCTCAGGTGGCTATGGCCAGGCATTTAAGGTGGCAGGCTACCAGCAATGGGGCGGGCGCATTTTGCAGGACATTATCGAAGGCACCCAATGGGTTATCGGGCAAGGGCGGGTTGACTCACAGAAAGTCTGCATTATGGGGGCCAGCTTCGGCGGTTATGCTGCCCTCCAAGCGGCAACCCGGGTGCCAGATATGTACCGATGTGTGATCGGTACTGTGGGGGTCTACGACTTACCCCTGATGTTTGAAGAGGGAGACATTCCTGATCGCTCTTACGGAGAGAGCTATCTGCAGGATGTGCTGGGTACCGACCAAGCAAAGCTGAAAGCTTATTCACCGATTTACAATGTGGACAAGCTGAAAGCGCCCGTATTGATTGCACACAACGAGAAAGACCGCCGGGTTCCCATAAAACATGCTGAGCGACTGCGTAAAGCCATGGACAAGGCTGGTAAAACTTATCAATGGTTTGTAAAAGACACGGAAACCCATGGTTTTTATGACCAGGCCAACCGCACAGACTATTTTCAGACGGTTAGTCAGTTTTTGCATCGGCATTTGCAGTAACCCGTCGGGCGGCCAAAGGGCCGCCTTTTCTTTTTTAGTCAACAGATCCTTATTGCTGGCTAAGCCTCTCTTTCTGAATATTATTTTTTTGTAACTGGTACCAAGTCAGGAACTGGCCAATGATAGTCGTTGCTATTTTGGCAGGTTACGTGTTTTACCTCTGGAGTGCATGTAACTGTATAATTTCACAAGATATTTCTCTGGCGCTTTAAGCTATGGCTGGTTATGTTATGACCTGTGGGATGGGGATAACAATAACAAGAGGAATACCATGAAAAATCAGACTTCCCTAAGCAGGCGTTTGATCCTTGCCTGTGTGAGCTCTGTTGCTGTGTTGTTCAGCCTGTATGGCGTCTGGCAGGTTCAGAAAGTGAACCAGGACACTGAGTCTAAAGTACTGTCAGATATTCGTGCCCTGGTTCAGCTAAATGCTATCGATATTACTGGCTTTTTTAATGCCAAGGGGCAGGTGGTGCATAGCCTGTTTGCCAGTCCTCAGGTGCTGGACTGGTTTGATGGTTACCGTGAACGTGGCGGTAACATTGCCAATGATACCGACTATCAGGCGGTGAAGGGATACTTCCGTTATATATCCGAGCAGGATGATACGATTAAAAGTGTATTCTTTGGTTCTGCTAATACCTTTGAGTATTTTGATCTGGATGGTCGCTATGAGGGCGACCCCAATTACTATACCAATAAGCGTCCCTGGTGGTCAGAGACGCAAAAGCAGGGGCGTTTGTATGTCTCTGATCCGGCGGTAGATGCCAATGATGGCTCTATCTCCGCCACCATAAAAACGCCGATTCGCCACCATGGTGGTTTTATCGGCATCGGCGGTATGGACATCCTGATTACTACTATCGGTGAGCAGTTGCTTGGCCGCATTAAGTACCAGGGAGTGGGCAACGCTTTTCTGGTCACAGACAAAGGGGTACTGGTGTATTTTCCGGGCTTCGATAAGGATTTTCCGCCCGGCAGCAGCATGGCGCAGGTAGATCAAAGATTCGCTGATTCCAGTGGTTTTGCCCTATTACAACAAATGACGTCTGGCCAGGACAGTGGTGTAGCCGATGTTAATTGGCAAGGTGAGCATTATCAGGTGGTATTTACGCCGGTCGCCAGTGACTACCCCTATATGAACTGGAAGCTGGGCTTTATGGTGCCGGATTCAGTGATTGAAGCGCCGGTGTGGGCTGAAACCCGTGCCACGCTGCTTTATTTGCTCGTTATCCTGGTGGTGATTACGCTTTCCATGACCTTGATTATCCGCCCACTGGTTAAACCCCTGAGCAGTATGTTAGCCGCGATGCGGGATATTTCCCGTGGCGAAGGCGATTTAACCAAACGTATCGAGGTGCGACGGGAAGACGAAATTGGCCAGTTGGCCACAGAATTCAACGATTTTATTGGCAAAATTCAGGGGCTGGTTAAACAGACGGGGGATATTACCTCAGAGGTGGCCAAGGCTACCGACACAGTGTCGCGTATTACCGAACATAATGTGCGGCTGGTGAATAATGAAAAATCCGAAATTGAAACCGTCGCCCATGCCAGTCAGGAAATGGCGCAAACCAGCCGCGATGTGGCAGCCAGTACCGAACAGGCCATGCTGGTATCTGATCAAACCCGGCAACGAATGGAAGAAGGCAGCGCAGAGGTTAGTCAGGCTGTTGCAGGAATAGAAGCGCTATCTACCCAGATTAGTCAGTCTGCGCAGGTCGTTACCGAGCTTGAACAGGAAACTGACACCATTGGCTCAGTACTGGAAGTGATCAGTAATATCACCGAGCAAACTAACCTGCTGGCCCTGAATGCCGCCATAGAAGCGGCCAGAGCCGGGGAACAAGGACGTGGTTTTGCCGTGGTGGCTGACGAAGTAAGAACGCTGGCAAGCCGCACCCATGAGTCTACCCGCTCTATTCAACAGATTATCGAACGCCTGCAAGCCAGTGCCCGTCAGGCAAACCAAGCCATGCAGAGTTGTAATCAACAGGCAGACAGCGGCGTTGAACAGGTTGGCAGGATCCGCCAGGTGTTGGAACAGGCGCTCACCGATATTGGCAGCATTCAGCAGCAAATGCACAGCATTGCCGCCGCCAACAGCCAGCAAGCGCAGATAGCCGAAGAGGTGGCTAAAAATGTCAGTCATGTGCGTGAGCTGGCTGATGAATCGGTGCATGAATCGGAAGATGTGGAGCAAAGTATCCAGCAACTTAAATCCTTGTCGCTTGGTTTGGACAAGGTCCTCAAGCAATTCAAAGTATAACTGCCATTGGTGTTGACATTTTCTCCAGCTAAGACAGAATAACTGTATTCATATACAGTTATTCTGTCAGCTGGTGCGTAAGATTATCCACATCGATATGGACTGTTTTTTCGCTGCGGTGGAAATGCGTGACGATCCTGCCTTAAAGCATGTACCTCTGGCGATTGGTGGCAGTGCAGACCGGCGTGGTGTGATCTCAACATGCAACTATGTGGCGCGTAAATATGGTGTACGCTCGGCCATGGCCACAGCGCATGCATTGAAGCTTTGCCCTGATCTGGTGCTACGGCGTGGCCGTATGGATGTGTATGTCGAAGTGTCGCGGCAAATTCGCGAAATTTTCAACCGTTATACCCCGCATATTGAACCCTTGTCACTGGACGAAGCCTATCTGGATGTCAGTGATGTTGGTCTGTTCGATGGCAGTGCCACCCGCATTGCCGAAGATATCCGCCGGACCATTCTGACCGAAACCGGATTGACCGCCTCAGCGGGGGTGGCACCCTGTAAATTTGTGGCGAAAATTGCCAGCGATATCAACAAACCCGACGGTCTTTGTGTGATCCCGCCCGCCCGACTGGATGCTTTCGTTCGCCAGTTGGAACTAAAGAAAATCCCTGGCGTTGGCAAGGTGACCTGGGAAAGGTTACAAAACCTTGGCCTCAGAACCTGTGAAGATGTACGCGCTTACCCCTTCGATAAGCTGCTTAAGCAATTTGGCAAGTTTGGTCCGGTATTGTGGCAACGTGCGCATGGCTTGGATGAACGCAACGTCAGTCATGACCGACAACGAAAATCTGTGGGGGTGGAAGTGACGTTGCCTGAGGATATTCGCAGTTTTGAGCAGTGCTGGCAGGTTGTGGAGTCGTTGTTTCCCCGGCTGCGCAAAAGGCTGGGTCAGTGCCAGTCCAATCTGGCCATTCAGAATCAGGGTATTAAGCTGAAATTTGCAGATTTTCAGCAAACCACCGTTGAGCATCGTCTGGGTAAACTGGATCAGCATTTTTTTCGTGATCTGCTCAGTGAAGCGCTGCATCGTCAGGCCGGACGTGGAATACGTCTGGTTGGACTACATGTATTGCTGCCAACAGAAACTGACAACCTGCAACTGGAACTTCCCCTGCCTGCTGTTGAGTGTCATTAACGGCACAGGCAAAATAGGCTGACTATTCCTTTCGTTTGCCGCTGGCAAATCCGTTAATGAGGTTATCAATGGCGTTTCCTAAAGCTCTGGCTGAATCTAACCCGTCTTTCGCAATATCTACCAACAGCAACTGGGATGCAGTGATAGTACTGGCAACTGACATCAGTACAATCAACCATCCACCATTAACAGAGGTTATTCGTCAGCATAGCCAGGTCGATAACAGAACCGGTAAAGAAGTGGTATTGATGGCCGCCGCCGGATTGGCTGGAAGCCGACTGATTTTCGCCCCTGTGGGCAAACTGGAGCGTGATACCGACGATGTGCGACGTATTGCTGATGCGGCCAAGCAGGCTGTATTAATGGCCAGAGACGCTGGTGCGCGAAATCCGCTGCTGATTTTGGGTGAATTACCTGATAATCCTGCCTTTGCCAATGCAATGGAAGTGGCTTATCTGGCCGCCTGTCAGGCCTTGTGGCAACCTCTGGAAGCGCGTGAAGCGCTGGATGAAACTGACATAGAGCCGGTGCAGAGTATCGGCCTGTGTAGTGCCAACTCTGTTGATTGTGCCTGGCTGGAAGCCGTGGAAGCCGGACGTCGGTTGGCCCGGGATCTATGCGGTACTGAACCTGAGCGTATGGCACCACCGCGCTTTGCCGAGTATTGCCAGCAAGCTTTTGCAGGCACATCTGTTAAAGTGTCTGTTATCACTGATGATGCAACACTGCGACAGGATTATCCGCTGCTGCATGCCGTTGCAAGGGCATCCACCCATGTTACACGCCATCAACCCAGGGTCATACGTCTGGAATATTGTGGCCAGGGGCAGATTGAAAATACCCTGCTACTGGCCGGTAAGGGCATAACCTATGATACCGGTGGCGCAGACCTTAAAACCGATGGACATATGGCCGGTATGAGCCGAGACAAAGGCGGGGCGGCGGCTGTGGCTGGCTTTATGCTGAGTCTGGCCCGCTATCAGCCCAAAGGGGTGAAGGCCATTGCTGAAATAGGCGCTGTGCGCAACAGCATTGGCTCTGATGCGTTTGTGGCTGACGAAATTATCCGCAGTCATGCAGGTGTCAGGGTGCGCATCGGTAATACCGATGCCGAAGGCCGCCTGGTGCTGGCTGATTTGCTGTCCCACCTGCGCGGCGATGCCAAGGACGCAGTGGCCCCAAGCTTGTTCTCGGTTGCTACTTTGACGGGGCATGCCGCCAGAGCATATGGACCTTACACGGCCTATGTTGAAAATGGCACAGCACGCAGCCATCGATGTGGTGAAGCCTTGTGTGAAATCGGTGATAAGTGGGGCGACCCGGGTGAAACCTCACGGCTACGCCGGGAAGACTTTGATTTTGTCAGGCCTCGCAGCAAAGCCGATGATATTTTGTCATCCAATAATGGCCCTTCCGCAGTGACGGCCAGAGGTCATCAGTTTCCCGCTGCGTTTTTAAGTATTGCCGCCGGGCTGGATAAACACGAATGCAGTAGCAGCAAACCTTTGGCTTACACCCATGTTGATATTGCTGGCAGTGGTGTGGAAGGCGGGGACTGGCAGCACGGTAAACCGTCCGCTGCCCCGGTAACAGCTCTGGCTGCACGCTATATGCCCAAGGCTTAATCTGGTAAGTCAGAAGGCGCTGCCATTTCGTTAAAACAGCGGAGTCAGTTATGTCACCAAAGCGTTCAGCAGGCTTTGAGTATCAAATGCAGCAGGCCAGAGCTGCCTATTTCAAGGCTGACTGGCAAACCGCATTTTATTATCTGGAGAACGCCCATGTACTGGGCCAGCCCAGTACCAGACGCCATACCCTGAGTCATTGGTGGATGCTAAAGGTGGCGATAAAACGTCATGATCTAAGGGAGCTGCTGGGCCAGACTATGCGCATTCTGGCCTCCTTGTTGTTTTCCCGGTTATGGGTGCCGGTGGGGAATACTGGCGGCGCTAATGTTTCAGCCGTTAAACCTATGCCAATCAGGTCCGAACTTAATCAATATCTGGAGTAATAGATGTCAGTGAAACCCGGCCGCTATCGGCATTATAAAGGTAAGGACTACGAAGTCATTGGTGTGGCTCGCCACAGTGAGGATGAATCTGAGCTGGTGGTATACAGGCCTTTGTATGGCGAAAAAGGGCTATGGGTTCGACCACTGGCCATGTTTATCGAGACGGTAAATGTTGGCGGACAAAGCGTTCCACGTTTTGCCATGTTAGAAGAATAAAAAAAGGGTCCCAAATCTGGGACCCTTTTTGTTTATTTATAGCAGGTCTAAGCCTTAGAACCTCAGGCTGGCAGACACAGTGATACGTCTGCCCACTACGTCATACAGAGACGGATCTGTGCCTGACTGAACGTTAGGCGCATAAGTTTCGGGCTCTTGATCAAACAGGTTGTTGATACCCAAGCGTAAACTGTGATTCTCTGTCATATGGTAGGTTAATGACGTATCCCAGTACATCACTGCATCTGTACCGGTAGGTTCAATTTCCAGTGGCATTTCTGCATTCAGACGGTTGTCCATACCGTCGATGTAACGTCCACGCAGAGCGAAATCGAAATCGTCAAAGCTGACCATAGTATTGAAGTTAGCTTTCCATGCTGGGAAGGATTGTCCCAGATTTACACCAAAGTAGGCGATGGTATCGGCATAATCAATGGCCGGCAGGAAGGGTAGCTCCTGGGTCTTGTATTCCATGATGTGGTTAACATACAGGTTCATGTTAACACTGGCACCACCCAGCCAACTGGCCTCAAAGTTATAACCGGCCTGGAAGTCAAAACCTGAGGTCTTGATAAAGCCGGAGTTTATGCCAGGTAAGTCACCGCCACTGCCTGGCTCTGGGTTGGCCATACCTAAGATGTCACCACCACCAAAACGCTGGATAAACTGGCAGGACTTATAGTCGCCGCTCAGGTCAGAGTTATTGCCATAAAAGTTATAGCAATCGGCAATAATCAGGTTAACGTTGGCATCGATTATGGCATCGTCGATATCGATCTTGTAGTAGTCCAAAGACATACTCAGACCATTTTCAAAGGTATGTACCGCACCCAAGGTAAAGGTATCAGCTTTCTCCGGTGCAAGTTCGGCGTTACCTGTAATGCCGATAGAGACCTGGCTGCCAGGTGTTTGTACAAAGATACTGGGATCTGCTACACCTGTGGCTTTACAAAGCGCCGTGCCAGCATCACCGTTTGCTTTTCTGAACTCGGAGGTAACAGAGCAAGGATCAAAAAATTGCGGGTTGGACGCCGAGCCGTCAAACAACTCACCAAAGTTAGGAGCCCGCACCGCACGCTGATAAGACGCTCTCAACCTGGGAAGATTATCGCCCATATCCCAGCTAAGTTCGGCTTTATAAGCTGAATTGGTGTCAGAGTCACCCTCAATTTTCTTCACCGTATCGGTAAATTTGGACTTAGAGGTACGATAGCCCAATGTCAGGTCAACAGATTCAGCGAATGGCATGCCGTCAATTAATGGGAAGAAGGCTTCCAGGAAGATATCGTTAAACTGGTTCTTACCACCTGCAGCATCCTGGGTGTTAAAACCGGATACCGGACCACTCAGAGAGCCTGGATCGAAGTCATATTCAAATTTACGTACTTCGTAACCTACAACCAGGCTGGCCATGCCTGCATGGGTCTCAAACAGATCACCAGATACAAAACCCTGCAAAATTTGCTGATCATATTCGGTGGCAACCGAAGCACCAATGGTCATGTAGTCTTTACAAGCCTGGGATACTTCGTTACGACCAAATGGATTGTAGCCACCATCACAGATACTGGCTCCGCCATCAGCGGCTTCAATCAGGTTCTGCACTTTCTGGGTATCCAGGTTACCGGTCTGGCTTTCCTTAACGGTAGTTTTACCTTGCATACCATAGACTTCCCAACTCCAGAAGTCATTGAAACTGCCACGGGCACCTAAGGTATACTGAATTACGGTGTTGTCATATTCAGAGGTTCTCAGGCCGCCCCATAAAGAACGCTGGCGCATTTGGAAGGCTTCATTAGCACCCGAACCAACCAAATCTGGATTATCCCCCGTCCTTGAATTCAACAATGTCCTAAAGTCATCGGGAATAAAAGGGTTGGTGGTAGGGACGATTAACTGGAAGCCAATCACACTGTTAGGTTCGACATATTTAGATATGGCTGCAGCAGGATCTGTGCCATTCACCCCTTGAATCTCTACGGTAGGGAATGGGGTAGGTGCCAGCGCAGCTTTAGAGTTATAGTTCGTCCAACCTGCAGTCGCAAAAATTTCAGTTGAATCTGTCACCTGATAATCAAACTTGGTGGAGAAGGTTTTTCGCTCCAGCGGCAGTACCAGAATGTTCACCGCATCAAAGTTATAGCTGTAACGGTCTGGGAACAAACGACTGTTTACACCTAAATCTACCGGATAGCGCCAGTTCTCCACATTATAGGGCTGGTTAAATATACCGGCTGAGAATAGTGAACCGTCGGTATTAAAACCAATGATATTTTGGCCCGCGGGTACCGCTCCAGCGGCTACGCCGTATTGAGCAAAAACTGAATCTATAGCAGCTTGACTCGGGGCATTGCCGCCAACGCTGTAGATACCTTCTGGGAAGAAGGTGGTGGTGGAAGTCGCATTGGCTGAGAAGGGACGTTGTGACTTAATCATGCCCTCACGTTTTGAATAGTCAAATGCGATAATGGCATTACCACGACCATCCTCAAAATTGGCTCCTAACAGAGTTGAAAAGCCATACTCTTCAGCATCTTTCTCTTCCATATGATTGGAGTGATTGATATCAAACTGGAAGCCTTCAAAGTCATCTTTCAGCTTCAGGTTGACCGCGCCGGAAACGGCATCTGCACCATAGGCCGCACCAGCACCACCGGTAATAATCTCAATACTGTCGATCATGGCCGCTGGAATCGTGTTTAAGTCCACTGTCATATCTGATGCAGATACCATGACCCGGCGTCCGTCTACCAATACCAGGTTTCGGTTGGAGCCCAGACCACGCAGGTCAATATTGGACTGACCATTATTGCCTGGGTTATTGGAGGTTGTGCCGCCTGCGGGGTTAACCTGCGGTAAGGTGTTTAAGAATGTGTCGAGTGTGATGTCTGCTCGGCTGCCGATTTCGTCGCTGTCGACTGTTAGCATTGGACTATTGGCAATCATATCCGGGTTGCGGATACGGGAGCCGGTGACTGAAATCTTTTCTACTGCTTGTTCTGCCGTATTGCCTTCCTGAGCCAATGCCTGAGTTGACAACATTCCCGAGGTAGCGCCTAAGGTTAGCGCCAGGCTTACAGACCTGGCTAATAGCCTCTTTTGCATGTGTTTCTCCCTATTAACATATTGTTACTTTTTTTATTTTTCAGATAGCAAGGAGCACGGGTAGTGCCCCGGTATCTGACCATAAGCTAGGTGGAGGGCGATAAATCGGATAGCAGTGATACGTTGTTGTCGGGTTTCCGGTGATGAAAGGTGGGTTATCAGGGATGAATTAAACGTATCTGTATTTGGTCGCAAAATCCTGTGCGCTAGGCGATTGTGAAAGTTTCGTAAGAATTGTTCGGTTGGCGTCTCTTTTGACGCATTTAGTTACTATGTCAGTAGTTGCAATGCTAAGTAGGAATGAGAAATAATCGCGACGAATTTATCGATGCCTTTCAATTATCTTCGTTTGTTTATCTGAAGGAGTGTGCTTGTCGCTTGGTTGTCGCCGCTCCTTTAGGGCGCTGATAACCGGCAATGAGAATATCTGCCAGTGCCGGATAGTTGCTGGTAGGAAGATGAATCGGTATTGAGGGGCGACAGGTTGAGGCGATATCCATAAGGACGGTTGTATGGAAAGGAGGCTGTCATGACAAAAGTAATGGTGGTTGATGATGAGCCATTGGCCCGGCAAGCCATTATTTTCTTACTTCAGCAGCAAGGTGATTTTAGCCGGATTTTGGAATCCGCAGACGGCATTCATGCACTGGAGCTTTTTGAACAGGAATCTCCGGACATCCTGTTTCTTGATATCAAGATCCCAGGAATCAATGGACTGGAGCTGGCAGAGCGGTTGGGTGGGCGCTGTGTTATTGTGTTTGTTACGGCTTATGACGAGTTTGCTGTGCAAGCATTTGAAGCCAATGCCACGGATTATCTGCTTAAGCCTTATGATGATGAACGTTTCTATCTGGCGTTGGATAAAGCCAGAGAGAAGCTGGCTAACAGACAACTGAGCTATTTTCATAGATTGATGAACATGCCTAATGTTCCAAAGATATCAAGCTATAAATCGCGTTTGGTGATTCGTGATCCGGGCAGAATTCGTCTGGTCGATGTTGAGTCTGTAGACTATTTTCTGGGGGCTGGAAATTATGCTGAAGTTCATCTTAAAGACGGCAAGCAATTGCTGCACCGGGAAACCCTGACCAGCCTGGAAAAGCAGTTGGACCCGGAGCTTTTTATCCGTATTCACCGTTCCTGTATTGTTCGTCAGGACAGAATTGTAGAGCTTCGACCTAATGAGAAAGGTGACTATACCGTCATTTTAAGTGGGGGACAGGAACTGACCCTTTCCAGACGAAATAAGCATAAGCTCGCCGAGCTGTTGGATTGACCGGGCAGATTTGCTTTTCACCCCTTGCCCGGTGAATAATCCCCTCTGATGTCCTCTTTTTGTATCATTGAATGCTCGCACTTTTTTTACGGCAAGTGCCCGGTTGGCGCTTTTGGTTGTCCGGACTGGTTTTCTGGCTGTTAATGAACACCTACTCTGCTGATCTCAGCTTTCGCAGTATGGTGGATTCGGGAAAACATTCCGAATGGGGGCAAGTCTGGCTGTACTACCTGCCGTGGTGGATCCCCTGGGCTTTTTTGTCTCCACTGATCATTGCCGCGACCAAATTAATCTCAACACAAAATGTAAGAACTTGGGTGCTCAGAGCTGCCTGGTTAAGCGCGCTATGGTTGGTGACACTTTGCTTATTTGTGTTTCTGGCCACACCGATGCTGGCTTTTGTGGAAATTGGCGGTTTTGGGCTTGAAGAGATTGAACAGGCCTTTGCTATATTGCTTCGACGGGGGGCCTGGCATCTGGATTTCATTATCTTTTCGGCCATTGTCAGCTTAGGATTCGTTATGCAGTACTATCAACGGGTTAAAAGTGAAGAAGCCAGGAATGAAAGCCTGTTGAGACAGTTGTATCAACTGGAATTGCAAGCGCTCAAGTCACAGTTAAATCCGCATTTTCTGTTTAATACACTCAATACCGTTGCCAGTCTGATTCGTTTGAATGAAAAAAACAAAGCCATACTGGCCCTGAGTGAATTGGGTTTAATGCTTAGAAAAGTCCTGGAAAATCAACAAAATCAAATGATTAGTCTGACGCAGGAGATGGAGTTTATACAAAGTTATCTAACTATTCAGAAGATGCGCTTTGAACACAAACTGGAAACGTCAATTCAGGTAGCAGAGGATTGCTTGGCGTTAAATGTGCCTTTTATGATTTTGCAACCGCTGGTTGAAAACGCAGTACAACATGGTTCACAGTTAGAATCTGACAAAAATTTGTTATCACTGAGTATTCACAAAGACAACACAACTCTATGTATTCAACTGATCAACAAAGTGCCGCGACAGGATGAGCACAACGGTTTTGGGATAGGCATAAAAAACTGCCGGGACAGGCTCAGCAAAATGTTCGGCCAGCGGTTTCGGCTGGAACTTAAACCATTGGAAAATGGTTATTTTCAAACTGTACTGGAGCTACCTGCGGAGACGACATCGTGATCAAGGTATTAATTGCCGATGATGAAAGTCTGGCCCGTCAGTCCATCCGCTTGTTGTTGCAGAATCAGGCTGGAATTGAGGCGGTTTTCGAAGCGGCCGACGGCCATCAGGCGCTGGCATTGTTTGAAGAACATCAGTGCCAACTGGTGTTTCTGGACATTCAGATGCCAGGTTTGGATGGTATTCGATTGGCCGAAAGGTTCGGCGACAATTGTGTCATTGTATTTGTTACCGCCTATGATCGATATGCTATCAACGCATTTGAACTGAGTGCGGTGGATTATCTGCTCAAGCCCTATGATGATGAACGCTTTTACCGAGCCTTGAGGCGCGCCTGGCAGCGTTTGCAAGATGCGCAGTATGTAGATTGCCAGGAGATTGGCCGGGTGGTAGCGCATATTGCCGAGCATAAGACGAATGGCTTAAACAGCAAGGTGGTGATCAGGGAGAAGCGACGGCTCAGTATCCTGGAAACAGAGCGGCTGGACGCCATTGAAATGACGGCGGACTATGCAAAACTGTATTTATGTGATGGTAGCTCAATGTTGCATCTGGATTCGTTATCCGATGTCACATCTCAGTTGCAACATCATATGTTTATCCGCCTTGATAAGACCTGGCTGGTGCGCAAGGATAGAATCAGTGCCTTAAGCTCAGACGATAACGGGCAATGCAGCGTCACTTTGACAAGTGGTCAGGCTTTCAGTCTACCCGGCATGACTCAGGCTAACATTTCTGAATTATTGGCGAAGTGACGCCTGCTAGTCACACTTAAGGTGCAGATTTATAACGCATCTCACCGGCCACCCAGGTTTGTAATACCTTTGTTTGCCATAACTCAGTAGCTGGCGCCTGAAAAATATCCCTGTCAATCAGAATGAAATCCGCCCATTTACCCGGCTGCAGGTTACCCAGAATGTCTTCCTGATGCGCAGCAAAAGCGCCATCCAGAGTGAAAGCGCGCAGGGCTTGCTCTATGCTTAGCGCTTCTTCGGCGTGCCAGCCTTGTGGGGGCCTGCCCTGATGATCCTGGCGGGTCACGGCGGCATGCAAGCCATGGAAGGGATTGGCCAGCTCCACCGGGAAATCCGACCCCGCAGCCAATACCGTGCCCTGTTTTAAGAAGGTTTGCCAGGCATAGGCACCTTGCAGTCTTTCTTTACCTATACGGTCTTCGGCCATATTCATGTCGCTGGTGGCATGTACCGGTTGCATCGAGGCGATAATATTCAGGGTCTTAAAGCGAGGAATATCCTCGAGGCTGACAACCTGCGCGTGCTCTATTCGATTGCGCAAATTCCGGCCTCCAACCCTGGTATAGGCACTGGCGAAATTATCCAGTACCAGGCGGTTGCCTCGATCGCCTATGGCGTGCACATTGAGCTGAAATCCGGCGTTTAATACCAGGTCAAATAGCTCTGGCAGTCTATCTTCCGGGGTCAGCAATAGGCCGTTATTGTGTTTGTCGTCACTATAGGGAGCCAGCATCGCCGCACCCCGGCTACCCAGCGCACCGTCAGCGTAGGCTTTAACGCTTTGTACCCAAAGCTTATCTTGTGCGTCATGGTAACGGCCCTGCTTTAGCATTGTGGCCAGTTCGGTATCACTGGCAGAGAGCATGGCGTAGATGCGAATGGCTAATTTACCATGCTGTGCCTGGGCTTTATAAAAGTCATAGGTGGCTTTGTCGATACCTGCATCATGGATACTGGTGATACCCAGTGACAATAAGTGCGCAGAGGCCGCTGTCAGGGCGGATTGCATTTTATTGTGATTGGCTTTGGGCAAACGCTCGGCCACTAAAGACATGGCGTTATCTATCAAAAGGCCGGTTGGCTGGCCCAGGCTATCCCGGATAATCTGCCCACCAGGTGGGTCCAGGGTATCTTTATTGATGCCGGCAAGAGCCAACGCTTTACTGTTAACCCAGGCGGCATGACCATCAATTCGCTCCAGCCACACCGGGGTGTCGGGGATAAACTCGTCCAGCATCGCGGCAGTAGGGAACTGCTTATCTGGCCACAGCACCTGATTCCAGCCCCGGCCTATCACCCAGTCAAGTTTGGCGTTTTGGGCAAAGTACTGACTGACTTTGGCCACCGAGTCCCTGGCGCTGCCAATTCCGCGCAAATCAACCTGCAGTAAGTTTTCGCCCAGGCCTAACAGGTGACCGTGGGCGTCAATAAGACCCGGTAGCAGCGTTTTACCCTTAGCATTAACAACGTTTGCCTGTGGGTAGCGAAGTAACAGGTCGGCATCGCCTGTTGCCAGCACTTTGCCCTCGTCAAATACCAGGGTGTCGAAGCGTTCTAGGCCCTGCATTGGCGTGATGTGGTAGCCGTTTACTTGCGTAATAGCGGTGGGGGTGGCTTGCAGTGACAAGCTGAAAGTGAGTACTGTCGCAAACCAGATGGGGCGGATTGTCATAGGGCTAATTCCGTTTTTACTTATTTTTAACATGAAGCCTTATAACAACCAACCCTTGTTATTCGCTTAGGATCGGTGGCTGACTGAGATAATCGGTCTGCCAAATCTCCTGCATTCGGCTTTGGTCAATGTTGCCACCGGATAGAATCACCAGTGCCGTACTGGGTTTGTCTTGTTCCTGCAGCCAACTGGCCACCGCAGCCATGCTCATGGCGCTGGTGGGTTCCACATGAATTTTCAACAGATGTTGCAGCCATTGTGTCCAATACGCTATCTGGGCTTCGTCTACCTCGTAGAAGTCATCCAGCTGTTGTAAGAAAGGGAAGGTGAGATCGCCGACAGAAGGCGTGGCCGCACCATCGGCAAGGGTATTGGCCGGTCCAGGCAGGGCGACAATTTTCCCGGCCCGCAACGAATTGGCGGCATCATTGGCTGCCAGCGGCTCTGCCCCTATAACCTGAGCGTCGGGGCACAGTGCACGGCAGGCTAATAATGTACCAGACATCAAACCACCACCGCCCACCGGGGCAAACACACCATCTACCTGCTTTAGATCCTGCAGGGCTTCCAGGGCGGCTGTACCTTGGCCGGCAATAATTTGCGCATGGTTGAAGGGTGGGATCCACAAGGTTCCAGGTTGTTTAGCTGCCTCCTGCACCGCAGCATCTGCTTCAACCCGGGTATCAAATAAGGCCAGTTCTGCACCATAGAAACGGGTTGCTGCAGCTTTGACCCTGGAAACCGTTTTGGTGCTGTAAATCGTGGCAGGAATATCAAACTGTGCCGCGGCATAGGCCACCGCCTGGGCATGGTTACCGGAGCTGTTGGCGACAATCTGTTGCGGAAGTTGGTTCTGCTCTTTTAGCCAGCTCAGCACATTAATGGCACCGCGCAGTTTAAAGGCTCCAATTCGCTGCAGGGCTTCTACTTTGAAATACACCCTGTGGCCCAGCCAACTGTCGAGCAGGCTGGAATTCAGTATGGGGGTGCGGTGCACATGAGGCTTAATACGCTGTGACGCGGCAAGCACATCGTCGAAGGTTGGCAGTGGCATGTTAGCTCCTCGTATGGCGAAGCCGGACTTTAGCATCTTTGCTGGTGAAAGTGGTGGGGAATAATGGCTACGGGAGTGGTGCAACTGGTTTATCAATCCAGGGTTGATGCATATAGCCCAGCACATTGGCATTCTGCTACCATGCCGCAATGGTTGGACTAAAGATTGAAGCCATCAGGCTGCAGGGGAACAAATATGCAACGTGTAGAACTGGTTAAGAATGAACTGAGTTTCTCCCGCATGGTGCAAGGCTACTGGCGACTGACCGACTGGAATATGCATGCACAGGACATTGTCCGCTTTGTAGAGCAGGGCCTGGAACTGGGCATCACCACAACCGATCATGCGGATGTATATGGTGCTTTTACCCAGGAGGCCTTATTTGGCCAGGCCCTTAAGCTGGCACCGGGACTAAGAGATAAAATTGAGGTGGTGTCCAAATGCGGTATTTTGTTCCCCTGTGACAAACAGCCCGATGTCAGGGTGGTGCATTACAACAATGACACCGACTACATCGTGGCGGCGGCAGAACGCTCGCTAAAGGAGCTGGCGGTAGAGTATCTGGATGTATTGCTGATCCATCGTCCCGATCCGCTGATGGATGCCGATGCGGTGGCAGAAGCCTTTGTCAGATTAAGAGCGGCCGGTAAGGTCAAACACTTCGGCGTGTCTAACTTCAGTGCCAGTAAATTCGCATTGCTGCAATCCAGACTGGATTTCCCCCTAGTGACCAATCAACTGGAAATCAGCGCGGTACACACGGACTATTTGTTCGACGGCAACCTGGATTTCCTTCAGCAGCACAGTGTTAAACCTATGGCCTGGTCCTGCCTGGGCGGCGGCGGGGTATTTCACGATTTTCAGTATAAGGCGCTAAGGGATTGTGCTGGGGCGATAGCTGAGGAGTCCGGCGCCAGTCTCGATCAGATATTAATGGTGTTTGTGCTGAGCATACCCGGTCAGATTATGCCAATCATTGGCAGTGGCAATATTGACAGAGTGCGTACCCAAGCGGCCTCCTTGTCTATCAGTCTGACCCGTCAGCAATGGTTTAGTTTGCTGGAAGCCGCGCGCGGTTACAAAGTGCCCTGAGGTCATAATACTGTCATCAAAGCGGGCTAGACTGCGCCTTTAACGCCTTCGTAGATTCAGAGGTTATGCGGTTTAAGCCTTTGGACAGGGTTAACGGGTTACCTTTTGCCCTGTTTCTGATTCTGTGCCTGATTTTCAGCCTGTTTAGCCTGTACCTGGAAAACCAGGAGCAGAGACGTCTGGCAGCCAAAGCCAAAGTGGTTGCCCAGCAAGTGGCAAACAGTATTGAAGTCTTCTCTGCAGACCGCCAGCGGGCCCTGAAAGATCTGATGATCACCTGGCCGGAAAATCACCCTAATCCAACCGATTGGTTTAATGCCCATGCAGTGACCATGCAACATGTCCTGCCGGGCTTTGACGATATTGTCTGGGCCGATGAACAGCAACTGGTGCAATGGAATATCAAAGGCGCAGATCGCTCCCGCCTGCTGTACCGTCCTTTGTCCGACCTGGGATTAGAGTTGGGTAAAACACCCGTCGTGGATTTTGTCAATGCGCTGATACGCAACGATAAGGGGCGTTATGTCGCTGTGGTCGGGCGCGCGATTAATCCTTATGACCCCAGTTATGGCTTTGTGGCCGCCAGCTTTGATCTTGAGGCCACTCTGGCTGTTATGGTGGGCGAGCTGATCGGCTCTGACTTCAGTCTGACGTTACAGGATGGCGAACATCGCCTGATGGCCAATGGTGTACTGCACCAGAGTGAACCTATCATAGAGCAGCAACTGCAATTTGCCGGTCGCCAGTGGCTGCTGAAACTGCAGGGTAATCGTGGCGGTTTTGAAATCGGTCGTATTGTTATGGCCATCGGCGTATTGATGTCGCTGGTCATCAGTATTTTTCTACGCCGTCAGCTGCGCAGTGCGTTTAAGCTCAATCAGTCGCAGGAGCGTTACAAAGCGGCCAGTGAATCGTCCCTTGATGCTATTTTAGTGCTGCAGGCTGTGCAGGACGCTCACAAAGACATTATTGATTTTGAACTGGTCGAATCTAATCAGGTCGCGCGAAAGATCTTTGTCACCGATTCTCCGTATCTGGTGCAATCTACCTTGTCGCAGCAGCTTCAAGCCCTGGGGCATGCTGAGCTGTTGCCACTTTGTATTCAGGTGTGCCTAACCGGTAAAGCCCACGAACAATATCTGGAAACCTCCAGTGATTTGATTCTGGCCCAGTGGATCAAGATTCAAATTGTCAAAGCCGGTAATGGTATCGCCGTCACCATTCGTGATATCACCGCCCGACGTTTGAATCAGCAGGCCTTAAAAGAGTCCGAAGAGAAGTTCCGCCGACTGGTGGATGGTTTGAATGGCCACTTTGTTTATTCCCACGACCTGGCTGGGCGGATTAATTATGTCAGTAGCAGCGTGCAGGACATTCTTGGCTATAGTCCGGAATATTTTAAACTGAACTACCGACACTGCGTCAAACGCAACCCCGGGAACATCGAGCAGATTCGTGAGCAACTGCACAGCGGCCAGCGTCCTGATCCCTATGTTGTGGAGTACTTCAATAAAAATGGTGAAATTCGGCATATTGAGTATCGTGATTCGCCGGTGTTCGACCATGAACACAAGCTTATTGCCATTGAAGGTATTGGCAGGGATGTCACCGCAGATTTAGCCTTGCAGCAGCAGGTGTATTATCAGGCGAATCACGATCAGCTTACCGGCCTGTACAATCGTTACGCCTTTGATCGGTTGCTAAAAGAGCGTCTGGCCTTGGTGCGTGAACAAAAGTCGGTATCGACGCTGTGCTACATCGATATGGACCAGTTTAAACTGGTAAACGATTCTTGTGGTCATCAGGCGGGGGATGAATTGCTCCGGCAGGTGGCGAATCTGCTCGCTACTTCTTTGAAATCTGCCGATATTCTGGCCAGAGTTGGAGGCGATGAATTCTGTCTGGTATACGCTGATTGCGCCGTAAATGAAGTGTTGGATAAGCTTGGTAAGATGCTGAATGCCATTCGCGGTTTTCGTTTTGTCTGGGAAGATAAGGTCTTTCATATTGGTGCCAGTATTGGCGTGGCCGAAATAACGGCTGGCACCATCAGCAGCACAGAACTGATTAAGGCCGCTGATCACGCCTGTTACAGTGCCAAAAATCTGGGCCGCAACCGCTACCACGTATTTGACGAAAGCGATCAGCAACTGAACTATCAGCAAAGCGAGCTGGAGTGGGTGAACGAAATTCAAAAGGCCCTGCTGGGGGATCGCTTTGAACTATTTTATCAAGTCATTGAACCGCTTAACCAACCCGCCTGTGGCCGTCACTATGAAATTCTGGTGCGCATGCTCAGCGAGCAGGGCGAATACCTTAATCCGGGTATCTTTATTCCGGTGGCCGAGCGCTACGGCTTAATGAATAAACTGGATGAATGGGTTTTTAACCAGACTATCAACGCGCTGGAGCAACATCCGGCCCACCTTGATGTGCTGGATAAGTGCGCGATTAACCTATCCGGCATGACCCTGGGCAATGACGAGTTTCTGGATAAGATTGTGCTGCGCCTTAAACATTCGTCGGTACCGCCGGAAAAAATCTGTTTTGAAATCACTGAGACAGCAGCGGTGACTAACCTGGCCGCCGCCAGCCGTTTTATCGATGTACTGCGTGATCTGGGGTGCCGCTTCGCACTGGATGATTTTGGCGCAGGGATGAGTTCCTTTACTTACCTGAAAAACATGGCTGTTGACTATGTAAAAATTGACGGTTCCTTTGTACGTAATATGTGCCGGGATCGCAGTGACTACGCCACGGTCAAAGCCATTCACGAAATTGCCACCAGTATGGGTAAGCTGACCGTTGCCGAGTTCGTCTCAGACCAGGAAACCCGCCAGGCACTGGCCGGATTAGGCATTGGTTATGGTCAGGGATTTGCCTTGGGTAAGCCTGCACCGCTACACAGCTTACTGAGGGAGTTTTCTGCTTTGGCATCTTAGATCCGGCATAAAAGATAAACAGCTCCTCACAGTCTGAATCTGGTCATTGCCACGTATCTCTGATATTACTTAGGGAACATAACGTTAAAAGGGATACTGGATGGGATTTCTGGATGCCCTGCTGGGCAATGCTGCGGAAGTGGATAAGAGTGAGGTCGCCGAAGAGCTGGCACCCATTCTGGCCGATACTGAACAGATTGACCGGGTTTATAAGTTGATCCGGGATATGTATGTATTTACTAATAAGCGATTGCTGCTGATTGATAAGCAGGGTATGACAGGCAGAAAAGTGGAGTACCACTCTATTCCTTACCGCGCTATTACCCAGTTTAAGGTAGAAACCGCCGGCCATTTTGATATGGATGCAGAACTGCAGATCTGGATCTCCGGTAGCGCAGAGCCGATCAAAAAGGAACTGAAAAAGAATACCGCAGTGGGCATACAGCGTAGTCTGGCCAACTGGATGTTTAACTAGGGCCAAGGCGATCCGCTCCTTGTCATTTGTTACCATCAAAAAGGCGTCGCGTGTGGCGGCGTTTATTGCTCTTGCGTACCTGATTCTGGGCGCCAGTTGGATATTATTTTCTGACTTGGCTTTGCAGCGCGCGGTGCCAGATACCCAGTTGCTCACCCAACTGCAAACTTACAAAGGCTGGTTTTATGTGGCGGTCAATGCCCTGCTGCTGTACTGGCTGATTCGACTGGCGTTAAAACGCTTTGAGCGGCTCGATCAGCGCGACCCATTAACAAACCTTTACCGGCATCACCAATTTATCACCTACCTGAAAGATATGCTCAAATCAGCCCGTAGCGGCGGCGAAAAGGTATTATTGCTACATCTGGATATCGATAATTTCAAAGCCCTCAATCAGGCGCTGGGGTATCGCGGAGCCGATGCTTTGTTACGCGCATTGGCGGACAGATTAAGGGCTTGCTACCAGGCCGATACGTTACTGGCCAGACTGGGGGCAGACCAGTTTGTGGTGGCACGCAAGGTCAGGGCGCAGAATCAAAACTGGGAACAGTATGCGCTCAGCTTAAACGGCTATTTTGCGGATGTGGCAGCAGGGCTGAATCTTGATGTTAGTTGTTGCATTGGTGTGGCTCTGGGGCCGGATGACGGTGACAATGCCCGCGCACTGCTGCTGGCGTCCTCTGCCTCTTTGGCTTGCGCCAGAGAAGAGGGGCCAGACAGTATTCGTTTATTCAACCGTGCCTTGTCAGAAGCCGAACAGGCACGCCAGAACCTGCTTGCTGATTTACGTCAGGCCATTGAAAATAAAAGTCTTTCGTTGGTTTATCAACCACAGTTCCATGTACCAGGTGGTAAAATCAGTGGCTGTGAGGTCCTGTTAAGATGGCGCCATCCGCAGCAGGGCTGGATTTCACCGCAACACTTTATCCAATTGGCAGAGCGGCATAACCTGATTTCCGCACTGACCGCTTTTGTTGTGCGGCAAGCTTGTCTGGATCTGACATCTTATAACTTGCTGGGGCAGGGGCTACCCAGGGTGTCGGTGAATATCTCAGCGTTAGAGTTTAATAATCCTGCGCTGATGGATGCATTGCAGCTGGAACTGGACAAGGCCTCACCGTTACTACCTTACTTGCAACTGGAAATTACTGAAACAGCAGCCCTGACAGACTTAAAAGCCAGCGTGATGCAACTGGCACGCCTGAAGCAACAGGGGTTACGCTTTTCCATTGATGATTTTGGCACAGGCTATTCGTCGCTGATGATGCTAAAAGAATTGCCTATAGATGAGGTTAAAATCGACCGCGCTTTTATCCGCGACCTGATGCAGCAGCCACGCACTATTGCCATTGTCGAGGCCGTGGCAGCCATGGCCAAGGGCTTTGGTATCAGTGTGGTGGCCGAAGGTGTGGAAACCCAGGAACAATTGCAATGTCTGACAGCTTGCGGCTGTCAGGAGGCGCAGGGCTACTTACTGGCAATGCCAATGGGGATAGAAGAGCTGGTTAGCTTTATGCAAAAACAGCAAAGCGTAACAGTCGGAATGAGCGCATCGGGCTGAGCGCCACTGGCCATGCAGTTGAGAGCAGCGGGAAAAGGCATACCGCCTTTCCCCGCCCTTAGATTAAAGGTTTTTGCCCAAATGGTGGTCAAAGAAGCCAGTAATAGTGCGGTTTAAGTGAATTTGGGTCTGCTTGCCACGAATACCGTGCTTTTTGCCCGGATAGTCCATCACTTCAAAAGGAATGGCCAGATCCTGCAAGGTTTTGTACAACCTGGTGCTATGGGTAAACAGTACATTGTCGTCGGCCATACCGTGGTAAATCAGTAAATCCCCTTTTAGGTCCTTAGCGTAAGGAAACACTGAGGATTTTTTATAGCCATCACTGTTATGGTCGGGGTGGTCCATATAACGCTCGGTATAGTGCGTATCGTACAACAGCCAGTCGGTGACCGGTGCGCCAGACACGCCAGCCTGGAAATAGTCGCCGGCCTTGAACATGCTCATCAGGGTCATATAACCACCATAGCTGTGGCCGTGTACGCCAATACGGCTGGCATCGACGAACGGCAATTGGCGTAAGAATTTCACCCCCTCTACCTGATCACGCACTTCCACATCACCCATATTACGGTAAATGGCGTCTTCAAATGCCTTACCCCGGTAATTGGAGCCTCGATTATCCAGACTGAATACCACGTAGCCTTTATTCACCCAATATTGGAACATCAGCCCCCGGCTACCTGCCCAACTATTGGTGACCACCTGAGCGTGCGGGCCGCCATATAAATAAACAATAGCCGGATGCTTATCCTGCAGCTTTTTGGGGGTATAAAGACGGTAGTACAGTTCCACGCCTTCGTCGGTGGTAAAACTGCCAAAACTGGGCTTTATCCACTGCGTCTGGTAGGCGGCAAGGGGATGGTTTTCATCTATGGCATTTTCTTCCAACCAGGCCAGACGGCTGCCGTCAGCTTTATGCAGACTGACTTGTGGCGGGGTGTTAATGGTGGAGAATCGGTCTACATAGACCTGGGCCTTTTTGTCAAAGCTGACGCCATGGAAACCACCGCGTTGACTCACCCGGCTGACTTCGCCGCCCTCCAGACTGACCTTGTATAAGTGTTTTTCTAATGGCGTGTCTTTGCGTCCGGTGAAGTACACCAGCTTATTGGTTTCATCTACCGCCGCAATGTCATCCACCACCCAATTGCCTTTGGTGAGCTGACGCACCAGCTTGCCGTCATTGTTATACAAGTACAGATGTTTAAAGCCGTCCCGTTCAGAAGGCCAGATAAATCTGGGGCTGTGCTTCAGGAAGGTCAGATCATCCTGCAGATTGACCCAGGTGTCGGCGGTTTCTTCCAATAAGGTTTTTTGTGCCCAATTGTCGGTATTGACCTGGCGAAGCTGCAGACTTTGCTGGTTACGGCTCTGCCATTGATAGGTCAGATTGCGGCTATCCCGCATCCACCGCACTCGGGCCAGATAAATATCCTGGTTATCCCCCAAATCCAGCCAATGCGGCTGTTTGTCGTTGAGACTGGCCACCGCCAGCGCGACTTTGGCATTGGCTGTGCCGGTACTTGGATAACGTTGGGTAATCATTTTGATGGAGTCGGCGTAAATTTCGCTGCGGGTGATTTCCTCAACCGGCGATTCATCAATTCGGGTGTAAGCAATCTGGCTTTCATCCGGTGACCACCAGTAGCCGGTCATACGGCCCATTTCTTCCTGGGCTACAAACTCGGCCATCCCATACTTGATGGGGCCTTTACCGTCGGTGGTCAGGGCATGTTCCTCACCGCTTTTGATATTCAGCACATACAGGTTTTGTTCACGCACAAAGCTGATGTAATTGGCTTTCGGTGAAAAGCGGATATCGGTTTCAAACTCCGGCGTTTCCAGCAAGCGCTTGGCCTGCTTGTCGCCCAGCCGGTAATAAAACACATCACCGGCCAGCGGAAACAGCAAGGCTTTGCCATCATCTGACCATTGATAGTCTACGATGCCACTGCCATGCAGACGCAAACGCTCGCGTCGGGCTTTTTCTTCATCTGACAATTCTTCTGGGCCACTGTGCAGTTGGTCGGAATCAAACAATAGGCGGGTAGTGCCACTTTCAATATGGTATTCCCACAAATCGTAGCGTTCATAGTCAGATTCTTTGCCTTTAAGGAAGGTCACCCGGCTGCCATCGGGCGAAATCTTCAGTTTAACCGGCGCACCGCCATCCAAAGATGGGGAAGAGAATATACGTTCTATACTGAGCTGTTCCGCTGACAGCCCAACACTGCTGACGCTTAGCGCCAGTCCGAGTAGGGTGGCTAATCTTTTCATTTTTATCTGTATCCTGATTTAATAGAGCCGCCTGATGCCCTGGGCGGTCATTGCGCAGGCTATTCTATTGATTCTTGTTCGGCAGGTACATTGTGACACAAACAAAAGCGTTTACTGCGCTGGTTCTCGGGGCCAGTGGACTGGTTGGACAAGCGTTGATTAGCCAGATGATGGAGTTACAGTATTTTGCCTGAGCGTCGCCCCGGCTTTGCCTTTAAGCAGTTTTTTGTCGCCCATGACCAGTGTGCTATGAAAGTGGGTACCGACAGTATTGTGCTGGGCAGTTGGGTGAACCCTGACAAAGCCCAAACTATTCTGGATATCGGCACCGGCAGTGGCTTGCTGGCGCTGATGATGGCGCAAAAATCCCACAACGAAGTACAGATTCTGGGCATAGATATAGACCACAACGCAATCACGCAAGCCCGGGACAATGCCAGGCTCAGCCCCTGGCCGCATAAGTTGGTGTTTGAACAGCGGCCATTGCAGCAATTGCAACAGCACAAACACTATGATTTGATTATCAGCAATCCCCCTTACTTCCCCCACGGTCAACAGTTTGCCCGGCAAAGACAACAGGCCAGACATACAAGTGAGCTTGAACATTCGGTGCTAATAGCGGCGGTGGCCGGATTGCTGACCTGGCAGGGGCGTTTCGCCTATGTTTTGCCGGTTGAGCCAGCTGAAACGCTGATTGAACTTGGCAAAACAGCAGGACTATTGTTGCAGCGCTGCCTGCTGTTGCAAAGCCAGCCTGATAAAGCACCGGTGCGCATGCTGGTGGAACTGGCGGCTAAAGAGTCGCAGCCAATGATCGAAAACCTTTGTATACATCAGGCAGATGGTGCTTATAGTCAGGCATACCGACAGCTGTGCCGGGATTTTTATCTTAACTTTTAGATTAAATTGCCATAACCGACTATAGTCAGAATTGTTTATTCCTTATTTTTATTTACCTGAGAGAGAAAAGCGACGACGAACTGACTACAACATTATTGGGGGGAAGCTATGTACGCCAACAAGTTACCCGAAAGTATCCTGTCTCTGTTTGATACTTTGCAGCTAGTGGAATTGGAGTGGCAAGGCCGCTGCGTCCAGATCCCCAAATTTGCCGTTTATGCCATATTGGATAAGCCGGTGTTTGACCGTTATTCCTATATTGACGGAAAGCGCATGGGCATTATCCAATTGGAACCTTATCAAATCCCTGTTCTTGACCCGTTTTCCGGTTGCATCCAGAAAGTGCCGGACCACGTGGTGGTGATCAGTCACAACAAAGGTAATCGCTTCGGCCTGTTCGGCTATCCCGCTGATCGGGTACGCGACCATATCCGCCTGTCCAAACAGCACCGCGCCGTACCTCATATAGTACGGGCGTTTTGTTAACAAAAAACCGACCATCACAGGTCGGTTTTTAATTTCTCTAAGAGGCTTATCAGAATACTAGGTTGTACTGTACGGCAAACAGATAAGCGTTGCCTTCAGATTCAAACTGCCATTCGCCCAGGCTGTCGGCTTCGCTGAAACGACGGTTCACGCCGCGTAGAATGCTTGCTCCTACATCCAGTGACGAGGTCGCGCTGAATTGATGTTTGGCGCCAGCGCTCAGCCACAGACGATTGGTGTCAGGAATGGAGATGGACATATGGTTTTCATCCGCCGGGGTTTCGTCGTAAGCGATGCCCAGCCGCAATTTGGTGTCGGCATTCAACTGGTAGTCAGCGCCGATGGCGTAGCGCCAGGAGTTTGAGAAATTCTCTTGCTTATGGAAAACCGGCGTGTCGCGGCCAGGTACAAAGGCTTCCAGTTTGTCGAAACTGCTCCACTGGGTCCACATCACGCTGTAGTGCAGGGCTACCTGCTTATCCAGTTGATGGGTGCCGGAAAACTCAGCCATGGCCGGCAGGCTGATGTCCACCGAACCAGGCAGGCTTTGCCCGGCCAGGCCACCAAGCTGGGCAGGTAACTGGTTGCTGTATTCACCCGCGAATTTAATATCGGTTTCACTGCGATAATGCAGGCCGAATCTGTGCCCTGGTGCGCTTTGATAACTTACCCCCAGGTTCCAGCCAAATCCGTAGTCGTCGCCTTCCAGGTGTACCGCTTCGGTTTGTGCCGGCACCGGTAATGGCGTAGTGCCCAAATGGCGGATAATTTTGGCATCGGCATACACATAGTTAATCCCAGCGCCAATGGCGAATTGTTCGTTGAGTTTGTACGACAGGCTGGTATTCATATTGACCGTGACGATTTCGGTTTTACCTGCCAGTTGTCCGGCGGCGTAGTCATCGGCAAACTCGGTAGACAAACCAAAGTTGGAAAATGCGCCAAAACCGAAGGCAAACTGCTCATTGATCGGCATCACCAGATAGCCTGCCGGTACAATGGCGGTAGGCGCAATGCTGTCGTTATTTAGTTGGCTGGCATCGGCATAAGGCGGCGCGCCGGTGCCCTTAAGGCTGACATCCGGGTTAACATAAGTGGCCATCAGGCTCATTTGGTTGTTGGTAAACACCGACATCAGGGCCGGGTTACGCGCCACTACTGAGGCATCTTCGGCGATAGCGGCTTCACCGGCAAAGGCGCGTCCTAAGCCGGATGCGCTTTGTTCGGCCAATTGGAAGGCGGCGCCGAAAGAATTAAAAGAAAGAAGGGCAACACTGCTTGCTAGTAAAGTTTTATTAAAAGTCATCTTGTCTCTTTAGTTACAGCCAGAGGAAAGGATTACAGCCTGATCATACGGAATCAGGGCGGGGGATAATAAGGTATTTGTCTTAGTTTTCCTGTAACTAAGCGATAGATGTCGGCGCGTTCGCTGCAAATGTCAGCAGTTTTGTTAATGTGATGTTGCCTGGTGCGGTGCTGAACTGGTTTACCAGCGATATTGCACCACGGCCAGACTCTGCTGTTGATTCTGTTTAGCGGTCTGGCCCAGAGTAGGGCGATTGGCTGCGGTATTGCGGTTGACATGATGTTCCAGTCCCACCTGCCAGTGAGGACTGAGGTCGTAACGCCAGGTTAGGGTCAGGGCGCGCCCGTCGCTGTTATTTGGGTCCCAGGCCCACTTATCGTCTTCTCTGGCTTTGAAACTGTCCAGCCTTAAGCTGAATCGATGTTCGGTCCATTTATGGCTCAGCAGCAGATACCAGGCGTCGAAATTGACAAACACCCAACGGGTGCCCATTTCTGTGTCGCCCTTCAGCCACTGGCCGATAATGCGCGTGTCATTGCCAAAGCGATGAGACAGCGCCAGTGAGTGAAAACGGGTGTGCCAGGCATACAGGCGCTGATCATTGGCGGCCAGTGGATCGGCATTATTGTCATAATAGTAATAGCGCAGGTTACTGTGCTGATAATAATCCAGATGCACACCGGCGTAGTAACCGGTGCGCCCGTCAATTTCATGAAAAGGTTCCACCCAATCGGGGTGATTGGTGCGACCAGGATCCACCACTGATGGATATGGGGCAAAGGCGATGCGGTCCTGGTGCAAAGTCTGCCTGTCATGCAAAGCAAAGCCCCGCCAGCTAAGCAGGGTGCCTAAAGGGTCATTACCGCGAAATGCGCCCATATTGACTTCCCATGACCAGGGACTATGACGCTGGCGACCGGGAGAATAGAGGGAAAACTCTACACCTGGGATGCGCAGTTCCTCACCTAGCCAGGAATTAATCGCGCTTTGGGTATACTGATACGGCGATAGCCAGCCCAGCTCGGGGTTTTCCAGTGACATATCCGGATAAAAGAAGCCAGCCCGGCCCTTAAACTTAGTTTGCGAAGGCATCAGAGGTTTATAGATAAGCTGCATCTGACTAAGACCGACATGCTGCTCGCCGTCGCCATGCAGATTTGCCACCAGATCCACAGAAAAGCCGCTGACCAGATCCTGCTCAACCCGCACTAACGCCTGCTGAAGGTGAATACCGCTGTGGTCTTCGCGTAATATGCTGGTACCATATTGCTGGTAACTATCCAGGTTGTCAGCGGCCAGCAGGTTAACCTGCAGCAGGCCGGATATTTCAGCACCTTGGCTCAGGCCGGACGCAACTGTCAGCAGGGCTAACCATCCTCGCAAACCCGTGTCTCCTTGTGCTGGTATTCCTGCAACCATTGGAAAAACGCATTGGCTGGCAGTGGTTTACTTAAATAATAACCTTGTGCTTTAGTGCAGCCCATTTGCCTGAGCAGGCTCAGCGTTTTCGCATCTTCCACACCTTCGGCCACGGTATCCAGTCCCAGGTGTCTGGCCAGGCTGATAAAGGTTCTGACCATTACCTGATCGTCTGCATTACTGGCTAGATCCAGCACAAAGGCCTTGTCTATCTTCAGTTCCTGCACCGGCATTTTCTTCAGTTGTGCCATGGAAGAATAACCCGTACCGAAATCGTCAATAGACAGAACTAAATCCATCGACCGCAACTTTTCCAGCACATCAATAGCAGTGCTTGGATCACTCATTACGGCGCTTTCTGTCACCTCCAGGGTCAGATTCAATTGCGGTTGCTGCAATATGTCAGCGAGCTCACTTAAGACATCAGGTAGCTTCATATCAACTAAATCCAACGGCGAGATATTCACCGCCAGATTCAATGTATAGCCTTGTTCCTGCCATTGCTGCTGCTGTACTAAGGCACTGCGCAACGCCCAATGGGTGAGTTCGCGGATAGCACCGGTTTGCTCGGCCAGGGGAATAAACTGGTCCGGTGGAATAAAGCCATGGATGGGATGAATCCATCTGACCAGGCACTCTGCACCCACCACTTTGTTGTGTGCCAGATCCAGCTTAGGTTGATAATAGAGCTGTAACTGCCCTTCACCCAGAGCGCCACGTAATTCCGACATCAGGCTCAAGCGCTGCACCGAATATTTGTTCAACTCCGCTTTGTATACGGCATGACCCTGGTGCTTACCTTTACAACTGTACATGGCAATATCCGCACATTGCAGCAGGCTGGCCGGGTCCTGGCCATCTTCAGGAAAACGTGCCACACCAATGCTGGCATCCAGTTCCATACGCAGAGTTTTCAGCATAAAAGGCTGTTCAAAAAGCTGTTCCACCGCCTCCAGTAACGGCGTAAGCGCCGATGAGTCCTGACACAGCCAGATAAGACCAAACTCATCGCCACCCAGCCTGGCTGGAAACAGGTTACTTAATTGCAGGTTTGCCAGCCGCTCTGCGATAAGTTGCAGAAGTTGGTCACCGGTCACATGGCCAAGGGTATCGTTAATGTCTTTAAACCTGTCCAGATCCATCATCAGCACCGCGGCATTGGTCTGGCCGTTATGAATAAGTTGCTGTAAATGGTCAATAAACTGGTTACGGTTAGGTAACCCGGTCAGGGCATCGAAATAAGCCAGTTGCTGAATTTCCAGTTCACGTTGTTTAATACCTTGTTGCATGTCCTGAATGGCCACAGACAAAGACGCAATCTCTGAGGTTGAGGACTCTGGCACGGTTTCCACATATTGGCCGCGACTGATTTTATTCGTGACCTGCACCAGCCTGGTCAGCGGGCGGGTAATGCCGTTGGAGATGATCACTGCAGCGAGCAGTGCCAGCAGACCGGCAATGGCCAATAACAAAATAAGCTGTACCAACAGACTGTTGTACGAAAGATAAGCATTGTCAGCCGGGCTGGCCAGTAACAGCCTGAGACTAAGCGGCTGCTCACCGATATTGAATGATGCGTAAATATACTCATCAAGGTGTTTGCCCTGGCCCAGATTGACCAGGTTGAGACCGCTGTCCCATTGCAGTTGCCCAGTGCTGAGGCCGTTTTTCAGTTCTTCATCCAGAGTGCTGTCCAGCAGTTGTCCATCGGGCGAAAACAAGCTGATCTGCATATCGGTCAAAGTGACCAGTTCCTCACTGATAAAACGTCTGGCATTAATTGCCGCAAACCACCAGGCGTTGATGGTCGGGCTACTTTCCACATAGCGAACTGGCACTGCCTGAACCAGGTAGTAATCGCTGCCTAATCGAAACCAACTGATATTGCTGCTACTGGCTAATTCGGGTGGCAGGGGGGATGTGATAAAGGATGCCGTTGTTGCCAGAATCTGCTGTTGGTTATTCTGTACCCAGCTTAAATCGGCATTGATACGTCGTTGATGATTACCCAAAGCGGAGACCAACGAAGCCGGGTCCTCGCTGCCACTGGCAATCAGTTGTTTAGTACTGAAATCTTTGCCCAGGGTGTCTAGAGCTGCCTGTAGCTGACGGCTTTGATTCAGAATTTTGTCTTGTACCACCATGGCCGAGGTTTTGGCATGGGCCAACACTTGGCCGGTGGAATGGCGATAGGTGGCTTGCTGCACTGTCACTATTGTGACCACCACAATCACCGCCAGGATCAGCAAAAACACCAGCAGCATGCGGGTGCGCAATGAGCTGTCGGGAAGCCATTTGCTGAGGTTATTCATAGCCGGAAAACTCGTCCTGATCTTCAAAGTCATCGGCACCGGGTAAAAGCGGCTGTTTAAGGCGCAGTTGCACCTGTTGGTTGCCCTTGATGGTGACAGCCTGGTCCAGGCTGGCGGCGTCATCCTGAATGCGCGGGTGTCGAATATGCAGCGTGTAATCACCTGCTGGTACGTCCAGACTGGCCTGGCCCTGCTTGTTTAGCTGGGTAAAGTAGGGGGTATCCACCACCATAATGTAGCCAAGCATCCAGTCATGTACATTGCAGCCTAGTTCCACCTGCCCCGCTTTGTCAAAGGGCAGAGGGGCGGGGTGATGATCTTTATATAGCTTTAGTTCAAAGGTTTTAGCTGGCGAAAAGGAATAAACATGATGCTGAATGGAATCGGAATTGGGAAAGCGAATCTGCGTGCCTTTCTGTACCACCAGAATATGCGGCTTAAATTGCTTGTTGACCTGATCCATCTCCGCTGTAGCCCCTTCTGCAACCGGGGGAAGGGGTTGCGCAGAGGTCAGATAAACCACGGTGCCAGGCAGCACGGAATCGTCACTGGTTTTTAAGCTGACATCCAGCCTGGCGGCCTGTAGCGACAGACTGAATAGCGCAGATATCAATATAGCGTATCGAAGTATCATGGCGTACGGCTCGTTCGATAGGTGCTTCCTACTATACCTGTATTGTCCAAAGGGTAAACCTATTATGGTGTGCTTAGCCGTACACCATACAAATCCCCTTGCGCTGTGTCGGCCCGCACAAAAAACAGCCTGTCGGTGGTCAGACTGTATTGGTGAATAAAGTCGGCCTGCGGGGCCATCAATAATGTTGATATCTGGGTTTGTGGGTCAAATAAGAATACCCCCTGGTCCTGACGATAGAAGGCGATTTTTCCGTCCAGAACTTGCCAGTTAAGCCAGTTAATGATGGAAAAATCCTCAATAACCTGTGTTTCCTGCTCAGCCCCCAGACGTTTTTGCCAGAGTCCCGGTTGATGAAACTTGCTGAAATAGAGCTGGTCGTTGAGCAGCCAGCCACTATATCCCCCTTGTTCGGTTAACTGCTGGTGGCCGGTTGCAGGATGCCATCGCCAAAGCTGCCAGTCGCCGCTTTTTGTGCTGCTGTACAGCAAGGCATTATCCGCTGCCGGGTTAACCACATACGCCTGGGTCTGTTCGGGTAGCAGTTGGGTTACCTGGCCGCTGTGAATTTCAACCTGATAAACCGCGCCCTGATGGCTGTACAACAGGGCTGAATCATCCAGTTGCCAGCTTAAGCGGGTAAAACCCGCCGGTAAATCCGCCAGCAGCCTGGCGGCATTCTGACCGGATTGCAGCCAGATTTGATGTTTGCCCTGACGGGTGCTGATAAAAGCCAGGTGCTGTCCGTCATAACTCACCCTGGGCAGCAAATCCAGTTTGGAGCTGTTGATCTGTGCGGCTAATGCGCCATCGGGCAGCGACTTCTGCCAGATGCCGGTGCGCTGCAACAGGTCGCTGTAAATAAGCTGCTGCCCCGCCAGGGCAAAAGATTGCACCGTCTGCCCGGCATAAAATAAAGGCGCAACCTGTTCGCCAGTCCATTGATACAAATACGCCCCGTGACTGAAAATAACGCTGCCGCTGGCGGCGTGCCACTGCATATCTTTTACTCCCATGGCCAGTTCGTGGCGGCTGACCACCTGCATATCCTGGCTGTTGTACCAGGTCAGAATGCTTTGCTGCGGACTTTGGTAAGTGGCAACTAACAGGCTGTCTCCTTCATTTCCCACCGCCATGGCAATATCGCCCAAGCCATTACCGGCATTGGCGGGCAGGGTGAGTTGACGGCTCATGCCGGTATCCAAACGATACAGATACATGGCATAGGGCTGGGTCTTGTCCAGCCGGTAGCGATAATAGAAGCCTTTATTGTCAGGCATCCAGGCGAAGCGAATGCCATTGTCCGGGGTGCAGTCAAATAACGGACGGCTGCTAAAAGGCGCCAGATCGGCCAGCATCACCCGGCAATCTTGTTCATGCAGTTCTACAAATACCGCTTGCTTGCCATCCGGGCTGAGCTTGGCTGAGAGGTGCTCGGCCGGGGTTTGGCTCAGTTGGCTGCTTTGTTGATTGTGCTGTAACCAAAGCTGTACCCGCCCCTTGTTATCTGCCTTATGAAAAAGCACAGACTGACCATCGCCGGACAGGCTCACATCAAATTCCAGCCCGTCATCGCCGGTGAGTGGGTGAACGCTTTTATCCGCGATAAGCAAAGGGCTGGGCGGACGGGGTGGGGCATCAGCCGGGATGATGAACCATAACAGCGCAGCCAGTAACGCTAAAGCGCCAGACATTATTTGCCACTTGTGCTTGGTGAGTTGCGGAGTTGGCCTGGTCAGCCTGGGCATCACTTTTAGCCGGTAACCCAGTTTCGGCAGGGTTTCAATATAGTCATTCTCAGGGTCCAGTTCGGCCAGGGCTTTACGTAACTGGGATATGGCCCTGTTAATCGCACTTTCACTGACAACCCGCCCCTGCCAGACCGTGGCAATCAGGTGGTCGCGGCTTACCAGGTGATCAGGGCTGCTGAGTAATTGTTCCAGCAGTGCATATATCCTGGGTTCCAAAATCAGCTTGCGCTTATCACGGCACAGCTCGCGGCTGTGGCGATAAAGGGTTAAAGGTCCCAACTGAATTTCAGTGGCGGTCAATTCCAAGCGCTTATCTCCATGATTTGTATCTTTTATTTTTCATAAGCTCTGTTCACGGCCAATGATATTGCCAAAGTCACACTGATTTAGGTTTTGGCGGGCTTAACAAAGATGCTAATGCTGAAGCCTGTTAAGGGCAGGTGGTTGTGGCCAAGGTGCCATTCAAACTAACAGCCTGTTGTTGATTCGACAATAGTTAGGTTCAGTTGCGCGACACTGTTGCCGGAAGTAATTGAGAACTTCGTAACTGTTGCCTGGCAGGGCACTTTCTGGTGGCCAACCTGTTGATGGATAAGGTAAAAGTGATTGGCGAAGGCGGCCCAGTGCAAACAGTAGGTAGCGGCCTTCTATCCGTGTGATTGGCCGTATTTTAGCCATCATCAGGTTTTCATCACATAAATATCAGTGCCAGTGATGTCGTCATGTTCTGCGCTTCGATAGCTTTTGCTGACTTAACAAGGAGCATGCTATGAAACTGCGATCACTGGGGGGGCTGCTGGCCCTGACAATCACCTTATTTACTCTGTCAGCCTGTAGTTCGTCTGACAAAAGCGGAACCTCACCTTCACCCGTCGCACCGGAGAGTCCCGATGCCCAAACCATTCAGCTGGGCGACCGCACATACTTATTGGCGCTGCCGGACAACTTCAGCCAGAGCAAGGCTTATAAACTGCTATTGGCCTTTCATGGCTCTGGCGGCGACAGTGCCGGGATGCGCAGCCTCTCGCGCTTTGAACGGCATAGTTCAGACTATATAGTGGCCTACCCCAAATCCAAAGAAGTGGAGTGGAACGAAGGTTGCGATTGCAATATTGCCCATCGCAAAGGCGCGGATGACTTAGGCTTTATTGAGCAGATTATTGCAGATATCGGCCAGCGTTATACTATCCAGGAAGGCGAAGTCTATGCTGCAGGCTTTTCCCAGGGCGCGTTGTTTGCCCAGAATGTGGCTTGCAACTTAGGCCATAAGGTAAAAGCCGTCGCGGGTGTTGCTGCGCCGATGTCCAGGCAACTGGCCCTGAGTTGTGCCATGCAGGAACCGGTTTCCATTATGATGGTGCATGGTAAAGCCGACGGCGTATTGCCTTATCAGGGCAGTATGCATGCTAACTTCGGTCTGCTATCCAGCCCGGATGCCATCGCCAGATTAGCGGAACTCAACTTTAGTCTGCCGAATCCTATGCTGAAAAACCTGGGGCCAGATGTCGACCTGATTCACTACAGCAATGGTAAGCAAAAAGCCCAGTTAGTTAGTATTAAAGGTGGCGCCCATACCTGGCAGTTTGCCGGGTTTGATACCACCACCAGGATCCTGGCCTTTTTCGGTGCGCTGGAGCAGCCTGAGTTACCCGAGCATTCGCAGCTTATTGAGGTAGAGGGGCAAAAGTTTCATGTGCGGGCTTTAGGATTGTCGAATGACGGCCCGGCTATCGTGCTGTTACCAGGGTTTAACTATAACTACTCTGCAGATTCAGCCTGGTTTGCACTGCTGCAGCCTTATCTGGCGAGGCATTACCGGGTGTATAGCATCGATCGTCTGGGCAATGGCTTTAGTGACGCCAGTGAAGAGGTGAGCTTCGGCCGTGTTGCTGAGGATTTAAACGGCATTCTAAACGCATTGAATGAAAAAGAGCTGATTGTGGTGGCTTTTTCCAATGCCAGTATCAGTGCCAGTCAGTTTTACCAGCATCATCATGCCGATATTAATCTGCGCGGCATGTTATGGATTGACCCGGATATTCCGTTGCCCAATTCTCTGGCGCTATACAAAGGCTACCCCGCTGACTGGTACCTGGCCAATCTGGATGCCCTGTTACCGCATCTTGCCGCAGGCAACTGGACCGAACGCACCTGGCAGAAACTGGTGGTGGAAAGAGAAGAAGTGGCCGCCTTACTGCCTGAGCAAAGTGCTGCGCTGATGGATTGGAACTTCTTTGACGTACTTAGCCAGCAGCGCTTGCTGGTGGGTCATCAGCAAACCCGGGCCAGAGAGATTGCTGGTTATAGCGCCGATTTGGATGCCTATGCCGCTTTGCCTCTGCCTGCTTCTGTGCCTGTCAGCGTGATTGATTCGGACTTTGAAGAACAGGATATTCAGAATAATCCGGATAACGCCGAAGCATTGCGTTTGTGGCAACAGGAAGGTACTGCCTGGAGTCAGGAACTGGCAGCGTTTTCCGGTGGGCAGTATATCAGCCTGGAACAGGCCGACCATATGGTGATGTTTCAGCACCCCGAGGTGATTCAACAAGCCATCGACTGGCTGGTGGCGCAGGGGCAGTAACGATACAGTTATTCACCGCTGAGACGCAGAGAGCGCTGAGATTTCAATAGCTTAAACCATGGCTTTTGTGTCTCTTTGTGCCTCAGTGGTGACTATTTATTTGCGCAGAAAGATTAAAAACCACAGAGGCACAGAGAGCACGGAGTTTTTAGTAGCTTATATTTTTGTCTTCTCTGTGACCTCTGCGTCTCGGCAGTGACAACGCATCTTTGCCGAAGCCATTATTCACCGCAGAGGCGCAGAGAGCGCTGAGTTTTCAATAGTTTATGATCTGAGCTTTTGTGTCTCTGCGTGCCTTAGTGGTGGCCATATGTTTGCGCAGAAGTATAAAAACCACAGAGGCACAGAGAGCACAGAGTTTTTACTAGCATACATTCTTTGTTTCTCTGTGACCTCTGCGTCTCGGCGGTGACAACGCATCTTTGCCGAAGCCATTATTCACCGCAGAGGCGCAGAGAGCGCTGAGAGTTTAATAGTTTATGATCTTAGCTTTTGTGTCTCTATGGTGAAAAGTGTATCCCCGCAAAGCTAATAAGCCTGAGAGACGTGGACTATTGTCTTTCAGGCATGCTGGCCGGTTTCCATAGCAACCAGGCAGAGCCTAAACAGAAACCCAAAAACAAAGTCTGAAGCTGTAATGGCCAACTCTCGGGCAGGACGCCCAACGAGTAAAATGCAATAGAGTTGATAGTCACATCACTGAGCATAATGCCAAGGGTTAATAAAATACCTGGCTTTCGCCATTTTAAAAGCAACAACACCGCCACAAGGTCTAACACACCTAAAGCAGACCAATAAGCGTTTAACCAGCTAGGGACAAACTTATAAGGCAATAAGCCAAAATAGAGATTGTCGAAGATATGCGTTGCCCCACCCAACATCAGGCAGAGGCACCAGATTGCCAAAATCACTTTCGTCACTGTGTTGATATCCATATTCCATGACTGCGCCATTTTAAGCATGGAATACTTTGCAAGCCTAGTGTATTGGCTATGAGTTGCAGAATTTAACTTTCCCCTTGTACCTCGTACCCACAAGGCCGAAGCAATAGATTCATTATATAGATAGGTTGATTATCTACATCTTAGGTATATAGTTTTTGTATCTATGTTTGACGTGTCTCAGAGGGCGAGATGGGAAGTGGAACCGTATTTAAAAACAACAGCACCCAAGCTGTGCGTCTACCCGTTGACGCAAGATTTCCCGAGGGGGTACGCAAGGTCAATGTTCGTATTGTCGGGCAGGATAGAATTCTGACCCCTGTAGATAATACCTGGGACTCATTTTTTCTTTCGAATGAATGGGTTAGCGACGATTTTATGCCAGAACGGGCCTCGCAAACGCAATCTGAACGGGAATCCTTTTAGTGCTGCGCTATATGCTCGACACCAATATTGCGATTTATGTTATTAAGCGCCGCCCACTGGCGGTGCTAGATACCTTCAATGCCTGCTGTGCATCAGCGCCATTAGCTATGCAGAATTGCAACATGGTGTAGAGAAAAGCAGTCGGCCGGAACACAATCGCCATCATGTTGAAGACTTTGTCAGCCGCCTGGAGATTCTGGACTACGGCCAAAAGGCTGCTGCGCATTATGGAGATATACGCGCAACCCTTGAGAAACAAGGCCAGCCAATTGGTGTCAATGACCTGCATGTTGCCGCGCATGCCAGAAGCGAAGGCCTGGTTGTTGTAACCAATAACCTCAGTGAATTTGAGCGGGTGCCGGGGTTGCGAACTGAGAACTGGCTTGCGTCACTGGGATAAACCGGTTTCTAATACTACAACAGACAAGGACAGTGCTTCTCAATACTGGCTATGCTTGGCAGTACCCTGAGATTGGGGCATATCATTGGTGATAACAAAAAATAAATACTACCGCGAACTTCTGGGCTATGCCCATAAGCTGGCATGGCATGCCGATGAAGCCGAGGATCTGCTTCAGACCGCGCTGCTTGCGGCGGTCGAGACAGGCCGAACGGACATGTCTTGTGTGGATAACCGCCGTTGGTTAATGGGCGCTATTCGCAATCAGTCTGCCTTTTGTGCCAGAACGGCAATAAGACGACGAAAGCGGGAAGCCTCGTTTGCCTATTTGGGGGATGTCCAAACACAGAGCGAGGTATCCACCACGTGCTTTGTTAACACCTTACCTGCAAGCCTTAAAACGACCGCTCTGTTGGCCTTGACCGGGCACACCAAGGCTGAAATTGCCTGGCTTCTGCGATTGTCCGATGCGGCACTACGCCAACGTATTGTGCAGATTAAAAGGCGCTGGCGTCTGTTCGACGGCAGCCATGTATTGGAACTTAAAGGTTTAAAAAGCGGGCTGGCGTTTGGCCGGATACGCCAGGCATTACTCAAACTGCCTGGTCGGCAACATGTCACACTAGCCAGTCATGATCCGGACGGACATCTTTTTATGCTTGGCTCACAAAATGGCCCTGCGCGGCAACATAGGGTGATATCAACCCAAAAAGAGGAAAAAGACAATGTTTAGTCAAAGTAAGATTGGCGCCATTTGTTATTACGTAAACGATATTGAAAAGACCGAAGCGTTTTACCGCGACGCGTTGGGGCTGGACATTCAGAGAATGGAAGGGGAAGACGGTGATTGGCTATTAGCTAAAACCGCCAATGAGGTGGAACTGCTGTTTTTTAAACAGGAGTCGCGACCAGGCAACAGCCCTATTATTGTGTTTGACCTGCCCGATGGTGGTATAGACGATATGGTCGCTGCGCTGTCGGAAAAAGGTGTCACTATCGTCACGCCGGTGAGCCATGCACCTGGTGGCTGGTCTGCTGAAATTGCCGACCCGGATAATCATCAGATATCTATGTATCAGTCTGATGGGGTGCCGCGTCGGCTTAAGTGAGTGTTGTTTGTTTAACTAGTGCTGCGTGATAGAGATATCACTTGGCGGGTAAGCCGGGCGGACTTTGGTGCGTTTGGCTTTGCCTTTGGACCAGCGAGAGCTGTTTCATCTGGTTCCAGACCAGATTTTTCCCAAAATTTTCTTCACCACGAAGATCACGAAGTGCACGAAGGGTAAAACCGATTGTCCACACTTCGTGTTCTTCGTGTTCTTCGTGTTCTTCGTGTTCTTCGTGTTCTTCGTGATCTTCGTGGTGGAAAGAGAATTAATTAAAAAAACCAGGACGGGTTTTGGTATCAGGCACGCAACAATGAACTTCTGATTATGCTCGATGCCATCCCAGGCATGTCTTCCACTCAATTTGCGCCCAGTAAATTGCCCGCCTTTTAGCAGCGCCCTGAACCGACCGGGAATTTTAAGCGGGGGATAAAGCGGCTCGGGCCGCTTAAGGGCATCATCGATCTGTTTGATTATTGGATCTAGAGGTCAAGTCGTATTGGCTAGTAGTTGCGCTTTAGCTTCGTATAAATGCCGCGCCACATTCTGGGTGTTAGGATGACGCTCACCCAGTGATTTTTGAAGACTGACTAGTGCCAACTCTAAATAGCCAATGGCTTTGTCGTAGTCGCCTTTGTCATGCCAGGCTAAGCCTAAGTTATTGCGCTCTCTCGCCACATTGGGATGGTCTTCACCGAAGGTGTTAAGGTCACTGTTCAGCGCCAGCTCATAATAGTCAATGGCTTTGTCGTAGTTGCCTTTGTGCTGCCAGGCTAAGCCTAAGTTATTGCGACTAATCGCCACATTGGGGTGGTCTTCACCGAAGGTGTTAAGGTGACTGTTCAGCGCCAGCTCATAATAGGCAATGGCTTTGTCGTAGTCGCTTTTGTACTGCCAGGCTGAGCCTAAGTTATTGCGGTCTCTCGCCACATTGGGATGGTTTTCGCCGAAGGTGTTAAGGTCACTGTTCAGCGCCAGCTTAAAATAGCCAATGGCTTTGTCGTAGTAGCCTTTGTGCCGCCAGGCTGAGCCTAAGTTATTGCGACGAATAGCCACATCGGGATGGTTTTCGCCGAAGGTGTTAAGGTCACTGTTCAGGGCCAGCTCATAATAGCCAATGGCTTTGTCGTAGTCGCCTTTGTCATGCCAGGCTGAGCCTAAGTTATTGCGACGAATCGCCACCTTGGGATGGTCTTCACCGAAGGTGTTAAGGTCACTGTTCAGCGACAGCTCATAATAGCCAATGGCTTTGTCATAGTCGCCTTTGTCATGCCAGGCTGAGCCTAAGTTATTGCGACGAATCGCCACCTTGGGATGGTTTTCGCCGAAGGTGTTAAGGTCACTGTTCAGCGACAGCTCATAATAAGCAATGGCTTTGTCGTAGTCGCCTTTGTCATGCCAGGCTGAGCCTAAGTTATTGCGACGAATCGCCACATTGGGATGGTCTTCACCGAAGGTGTAAAGGTCACTGTTCAGCGCCTGCTCAAAATAGTCAATGGCGTTGTCATAGGCGCCGAGTGTAATGCACAAAAGTCCTGCTTCGTTATGATACCGCGCCAGATATTGCGCTATCTCCTGGGTCTGCTGTTGCACTGGGCTAAGCAGCCTGATGGCCTGCTCGTAGGCGCCCAGCGCCTGTTGGTATTTGAGCTCTATCTCATAGCTCTTGGCGATTTCCTGGTGGTTGGCAGCACTGTTGAGCAGTCGTGTTAGCTGGGCCTGTTGTGCTTGTTGCATAAGCGCTTCGGCATCGTTGGCAGCCGCTTCTTCGGCTTTGGCCACTATCAGCAATAATTCCCGCTGTTCGTGGTACCGGCCTTCAGTTAATGCCTCTTTGGCTTTTTCCAGTGTGTCCTGATGCTCCGGGGTGCTGCACTGAAGGGTATTCATTACCTTCAATGCTTCCTGGTGTTTGGCGGCAATCTGCTCCAGCGCCTGAGGCCATTCATGCTCGGGCAGGGACTGTTGCTGGAGAATACCGAAGAAGGTGCGTAAGGCGTTGGTGGTGACGTTCAGACGCTCCTTGATGACTTCAAATTCCGCATTTGCACCATGGACCGCTTTGATAATAGTGTCTAGGTCATTAATAGTGACATTGTTGTGTTGGGCATTTCTGCCGAAAGCAACACTGCCCTTGTCGGCAGAGACCTTATCGCTCAGACTCATTGCTTGTATTCCTTGACTGATTGACCTGAATGCTGTTTCCCTGCGCGTTGTCCCCCAGCGCTACACTGCCGTGTCTGGCCGTCACGGATGTCTTGCCTTTGAATTTGTTTTTGAATAGCAGACCCAGGATGGCAGCCGCCAGTGAGGCCACTGCGACCCATTCAGCAAAAGAACGCTGTTGTAGCCATGTCATGATATCTGCCATACCTATCTCCCTGACGTTTAGCGTCAAACCTTATTGAATAGCATATTTTTATACTGATCAAAGGGTTGATCAAAGGGTCAGAGTTGTCGATCACTGCCGCCCTCTGCGATTCGGTAAAACGTGATTTTTACACAGTCATTTTTTAGCATGCTTATAACCCTTTGCCTAGCAAGAGTTTTTTAGGCTGCCCCAAGATGGTGCCGGGTAAAGGCGGACGTGTTCCGCGCCATTGCTGTTATGCGGCTCAACATCTGGAACTTTATCAACACACAGCTTAAAGTCGTTATCACAAGGTGCCATATGTGCCAAAGTTCTCGCACTTGCGATAGTCAAAAGTTGGTTTGTCGTTGGTGGACCAGTTACTTGTTAAATAGACCGATAAACAGGGTCAGGACCAAATTAAACGTCTGTTGTTGGTACAGCAGAAATAACCAGAATAAGTCAGCAAGCTCTCCCCTAAGCGGTCCGAGCCGCTTTGACACCTGATACGTTACAGGGTACATTCAAGGTATGATTCGAAGTTTCAAACACAAGGGCTTGGCAAAATTCTTCAAGTCCGGCAGCACTGCAGGGATTCAGGCCGCTCACGAGAGGAGACTTCGACTGATTCTCGGTAGGTTGAATGCAGCGTTGAACGCCAAAGATATGGACTTACCAGGTCTTCGCTTGCACGAACTTTCTGGTAATCGTGCCGGAATCTGGTCAGTAACTGTCAGTGGTAACTGGCGGGTGACCTTTAGGTTCGAAGACGGAGATGCCGAGATCGTGAACTACGAAGATTATCACTGAGGTACCACCAATGTTAATGCACAACCCGCCGCACCCAGGTGAAGTATTGCGAGAGCTTTGTCTTGAGCCTCTTGGCCTTTCTGTTACTGCAGCAGCAGAGGCATTGGGTGTTAGCCGCAAAACGCTGAGTGCTGTATTGAATGGCAAGGCTGGCATCAGCCCAGAAATGGCGGTACGGCTTTCTATCGCTTTCGATACCTCGGCAGAAAGCTGGTTAATTCAGCAGTCTCAATATCAACTTTGGCATGCCGAACAGCATCGCAAAGAGCTTAATGTGAGGAAGCTTGTTACAGCCTGACGAGGCCCGAGCTGCTCTATCCTCCGCAAAGATGCGTTGTTACCGCAGAGACGCAGAGGTCACAGAGAAAACAAAACACCAAACAAGCTATTGAAGACGCAGAGGTCACAGAGAAAAGCAAAAAACCCAAATATAAGCCAGTCCACTTCGTGATCTCTGTGCCTCTGTGGTTTTTATACTTCTGCGCAGATAAATCTTCACCGTTGAGGCATAGAAGCCCAACGTATAAGCTATTGAAAACTCAGCGCTCTCTGCGGTGAATAGTGGCTTCTGAAGCTATCGGCCATACAATCAGAGCTAATTCAGGTGTTTTTCTAAACTAACGCATACCCAAGACAAAAAAATGCCGTTCACCCAATGAACGGCATTGCAAACAATCCGGCTCCCGGCAGGGAGCAAAAATCAATGCAAAATGCGGGTCTTAATCGTGCCTTCAATTGTCATTAAACGCTGAAACGCCTGATCAGCGTCATCAGAGTCCACATCAATCACCACATAACCAATTTCAGGATTGGTTTGCAGATACTGGGCGGCGATATTGATATCCATTTCGGCAAAGGCCTGGTTGATCTTGGTCAGCACCCCGGGAATATTGCGGTGTACGTGCAACAGGCGTGAGCGGCCGCGATGCTCCGGCAATGATACTTCCGGGAAGTTGACCGCCGACAGGGTAGAGCCGTTGTCGCTATATTTAGCCAGTTTACCGGCCACTTCAATGCCGATATTTTCCTGTGCTTCCTGGGTAGAGCCACCTACATGCGGGGTCAGCAATACATTGTCCAGGCCACGCAGTGGCGACATAAATTCTTCGTCATTGGACTTGGGCTCAACCGGGAACACATCAATGGCAGCACCGGAGAGCTTTTTCTCTTTTATGCTGTCGGCCAGGGCGTCGATATCCACCACCGTACCGCGTGAAGCGTTAATTAAAATCGCCCCCTGCTTCATGGCATCCAACTCGGCCGGGCCTATCATATTTTTGGTTTGCGGGGTTTCCGGCACATGCAGGCTGATCACATCTGAGGTTTTCAGCAATTGATTCAGGCTTTTGATCTGGCGGGCATTGCCCAGTACCAGTTTGTCTTCGATATCGTAAAACTGCACGCGCATACCTACATGCTCGGCCATAATGCTGAGCTGGGTGCCGATATGGCCGTAGCCGATAATGCCCAGGGTTTTGCCGCGCGCTTCAAACGAACCCACTGCACTTTTGTCCCAACCGCCGCGATGACACTGGGCATTTTTCTGCGGAATACCGCGTAGCAGCAGCAGAATTTCACCTAGCACCAGCTCCGCTACCGAACGGGTATTAGAGAAGGGCGCATTAAACACCGGAATGCCGCGGCGCTGGGCGGCATCTAAATCCACCTGATTAGTGCCGATACAGAAGCAGCCAATGGCCACCAATTTCTGCGCGGCATCAATCACCGACTCGGTTAGCTGAGTGCGGGAGCGGATACCGATAAAATGCACATCCTGGATTTTTTCAATAAGCTCGGCTTCGGGAAGGGAGGTCTTCAGGTATTCGATATTGGTGTAGCCGTTGGCTTTGAGGGTTTCCAGGGCGCTTTGGTGCAACCCTTCCAATAACAGAATACGGATCTTGTCTTTTGGCAGTGACACTTTGCTCATCGAACTTTCCAACTTGGTTTGCGTGCTTTGGGATTGAATGGCGCAGGCTTGATACCGGCCTGTTCATTCTGCTTAATAGGCGTCTGGACGGCTAAAATAACAGAACTGAATGCTTTGGAAAAGGGAATTTTGCTGCGTTTTCGGCCAGCGCCCAGGGCGCCGGCATAATCCGGCTCAGAGTTGCTTGACGCCACCTGCACCTGCAACCAGCACAATATCGGCCCCGCGCCGGGCAAATAGGCCATTGGTTACTACCCCGGCAATCTGGTTGATCTGGCTTTCCAGTTCCACCGGATTGAGGATGGTCAGGTTATGTACATCCAGAATCACATTGCCATTGTCGGTTACCACACCCTGGCGCCATACCGGATCACCGCCCAGTTTGACCAGTTCACGGGCCACATAGGAACGGGCCATGGGGATCACTTCCACCGGCAGCGGGAATTGCCCCAGTACATCCACTTGTTTACTTTGATCAACCACGCAGACAAAGGTTTTTGCCACCGCCGCCACGATTTTTTCCCGGGTCAGGGCAGCGCCGCCGCCTTTGATCATATGTTTATGCGCGGTGATTTCATCGGCGCCATCCACATAGATATCCAGGCTATCAACATTGTTAAGCTCAAATACTTCGATACCCAGGGCTTTCAGTTTGTTGGTGGAATCTTCCGAACTGGATACCGCACCTTGTACTTTGTGCTTTATATTACCCAGCCCTTCAATAAAGTAGGCCACGGTTGAGCCCGTGCCGACACCTACAATGGCATCGTCTTGGATAAAATCCAGTGCGGCCATGGCCGCGGCTTTTTTAAGTTCATTCTGGTTCATGGTTCGGTCCGGCTCTTTCAGCTATGGCTATATCATCCCTGAATGTTATTGGCTTTGGAAATGAAAGATTTTGTCGGGCGTTATAATTTTATGCATAGGGATATCCCAGGGTTGCACGGGTAAGGTATCGCATTGCTGGCAGTTATGTGCCAGGCCCACCACCTCTACATTGGCTGGCTGGCGCTTAAGCGGGGCCAGGGTGCGATCATAATAGCCGCCACCCATGCCCATACGATTGCCCTGCCGGTCAAAGCCCACCAGTGGGGTAAACAGCATATCCAGTTGACCAACCGGGCAAAGGCCCGGACATTCCAGGCGAGGCTCGGCAATACCATAGCGATTGGCAATCATCAGGCTATCGGGCTGATAGCGCATAAACAGCAGGTTGCCGACACAAAAAGGATGCAAGACCGGTAAATACACAGCTTTGCCTGCTTTCCAGCAATGCTGAATGACTTGTGCAGGGTCCAGTTCGCCGTCATTAGCCAGATACAGGGCCACATGGCTGGCCTGTTGAAAGGATGCCAATTGCAGGCATTGTTCAAGCAGAGCGGCGGAGGCCTGCTGTTGTTGTTGCGGGCTTAATGCCTGGCGCTTGCGACGCAATGCCTGGCGCAGGGCCTGTGGATTATGCGTATTCCTTTGCTTCAAGCCTGTCTACCAGTAGAGAAATAATGGCCTGTTTTTCCATGGGTTTGCTTAAAAAGTCAAGTTCGGCGGCCTGCTGCTGCCCGGCAATATCACGTAAATGCAGATCCGCAGATAACATCACTACGGGCAGCTTGGGGTGCTTCTTACGCACCAGACTGGCGGCTTGCAAACCGTTCATGCCCGGTAAATTCATATCCATAAACACTGCGTCAGGTTCGAACTGTGCCATTAATTCAAAGGCCTGTTCGGCGCTGTCGGCCAGTAAACAGAGCAGCCCCAGACTGCTGAGCATGGCTTTGGCCACTTCCTGATTTATCGGGTCGTCTTCAACCACCAGAATCTGCTGATTCCTGTATGCTTGTGGCAGCTCCAGCACCGAATCACTGTTCTTGCGTATCGCCAGTCGCAGCGGAAACTGCACTTTAATTAATGTGCCTTTGCCTGGTTCGCTCAGCAACTGCAAACGGCCTTCCATCAATTCCACCAGGGCTTTGGTAATGGACAAACCCAGCCCGGAGCCTTGTTTGCGGGCCGGGCTGTCGGCTTGCTCAAAGCGTTCAAACAGCCGTGCCTGATCTGCCTCAGCAATCCCTATGCCCTGATCTTTTACCGCCACCAACAGGTGCGCTTTGTTAACATGCACTTGGGTGGTGATGGATTTGCCGCTGGGAGTGAATTTAATCGCATTGGACAGCAGATTGGTCAGGATTTGCCCAAGCTTTTCCATGTCCATATGCAGCCACTGGGGGAGCTGTTCGTCCAGGTTTAAGTCAAACTGCAACCCTTTCTGATGTGCCTGACCGCTTAACATGCCGTGTACCTGTTGGAAAAACAATCTGGCGTTAAAATCCTGCCGGTGCAGTGGCATCTTACCGGCTTCCACCTTGCTTAGATCCAGCACATTGTTAATTTGTGCCAGCAGGCGCTGACCACTGAACTGAATGTGTTGCAAATGTTCACCAAACTGTTCACCCATCTGACCGGCGGCAAGCTGCTCCTGCATTAGCTGGCTAAAGGCCAGAATGGCATTCAGCGGGGTGCGTAATTCGTGGCTCATATTCGACAGAAAGTCGGTCTTGTACTGATTGATACGACGAATATCTTTAAGTTTGCGGCGCAGTTCCATTTGCGAAATAACCGCCCGGCCCAGACTTTCCAGGCCTTGCCTTTGTTCTTGAGTCAGGGACTTGGGCTGATCGCTGATGGTGCAAAGGGTGCCGATGGCATGGCCCTGCGGGGTAACAAGTTGGGTACCGGCATAAAAGCGGATATGCGGAGGGCCGGTGACCAGCGGGTTATTGGCAAAGCGTGGATCTTGCCGGGCATCCGTTATTTCAAACAGCTCTGTTTGCAATATTGCATGGGCACAAAAAGCGATGTCCCGGCTGGTTTCACAGGCCTCGACACCGACTTTGGCCTTAAACCACTGCCGGGACGGGTCCACCAGGCTTATCAGAGCGATGGGGGTCTGGCACAATTGGGCGGCCAGTTTCGCCAGGTCGTCAAAGGCCTGCTCAGCATCAGTATCCAGTATCTCATAAGCAGCCAGCGCCTCGAGGCGCTGCTGTTCGGTATCGGGTAGCCGGGCTATTTGCATCCATGTCTCAAATCAGGTCGGTTGCACTAATCCTAGACGCTTTAACAACGGATATGCAACCGGGGCGTTTAACCTGCGGGATCTGGGTTTATTTGCCAACCCAGACCCGCCAGATGCCCTTAGCGATTCAGTCTGGCATCCAGGCTCAGCTTACCGCCACCCAATAACATCAGGGCCAGAAAGCCACCGCTGATGGACAGGTTTTTGTAGAACATCAGAAACTGGGTTTGATCAGCCAGATCCAGATGGAAGATAAAGGCCGATGCCAGGGTGAACAGTGCCAGGGCCAATGCCACCAGGCGGGTTTGAAAGCCAATCAGCAGGGCCAGCGCGCCACCGACTTCGGCGACAATCACCAATGGCAACAAACTTCCGGGTACGCCCATGGCGTTCATCCAACCCGCTGTGGCTTCATATGCACTGATTTTACTGGTGCCAGCCAGGAAAAACAGCGCGATAAGCAGGACCCGGGCGGTGAGGTTAATAACAGCACTAAAGGTCGCGTCGTGATTAAAAGTCAGGATTTCAGTTTTCATATTTAAGTCTCGTTAAGTGGTGTTGACGAGAATTATATTAGTCCGTAAAAAAAGAATTTAAATTACTTAAAAACGAGCATTTAATTCTAAAAAATAGAATTATATTTTGCCGCAGCTTGTCCTGGCTTCGGTTAAGCTGATTATTCGGCTTGCCAGGCTCTTGTTTATGAAAGCTAACGATTGGTGTTGTCTTGGTTTATTGGCGCTTTGTTTGCTGCTGGCCAAAGAGGCCATGCTGGAATTGTGGAACAGGGCGTCCACTGCAAAGAAAGAGGGCGTCTCCCAAAATGCCGCTGCCCAGAATTAGCCCTAGAACCGAAAAGTTCAGGGCGGGAGTATCATCACTACCGTAGGCTTCTCGGTACCAGCCGAGCCTGCACAAAAGCAGCCGAATCAACTCCCTATGATGATAGCATCGGCCAGGGACGTTACTGAACTGGCGAACACCTCAGGAGACAAACCGGTTGGCAAACCCGCAGAGCGGATTTACCGAATTCTTCAACATCCTGTTGTGAATATCCCTTAACAGAAGAGTGCGGCTGGGCGCATGAATCGCGCCTGGATTATTGTGGTTATGCCAGCAAGTGCATCTCAATGCCTCATTATAGGCCCGGTCCGCACAGGAAAACCAGCCCAAACTGTTCGACTGGCGGTTTAACCAACGAATCGATCACTGTCTGTGCAGTGTGGCTGGCGCATGGCCTGGCGTTGCACTGTTTTGCCTGGCTGAATGGGAGTAAGATAAGGCTAACAATTCACAATAGGTGGACCGGGTTTGAATAACCTTAATCAAGTTTTTGACGAACTGACAGCATTGCTGGAACAAAATGGTGTGGCCAGTGATGCAGCCGAAATTCAGGGCATACTGACCGGGATGCTGGCTGGTGGCATGGCCACTGACAGCAAGGAGTGGATGGCAGCGCTGGCGGATTTTACCAATCAGGGTGAGCCGTTACCCGGCGAGGTAAAAATCGCTATTCAGGCGCTTTATGATACCACCTGCCAGCAGTTGCAGGCGGCAGACTTCTTGCTGAATTTATGCTTGCCCGACGATGCCGCGCCGATTAATGACAGAGGGCAGGGGCTGGTGAACTGGGTACAGGGCTTTATGCTGGGATTTGGCCTGCACCAGGCAGATCTGAGCCGTTGCTCTGATGATGCCAAAGAGGCGCTGGAAGATTTCGCCGAAATTGCCCGCATGGACGAGGAAATGCCAGATAATGAAGACTCTGAGCAGGCCCTGTTCGAAGTGATGGAGTACGTGCGTATGTCTGCCATGTTGTGTTTTAACGAAATGGGCAACGCGACGGTACAGGCCAATAAGTCGAATAAGACACTGCATTAATATGATTGCCATCCAAGAATATGCTGTGCGTCGCCAGCAACTGCTGGCACAACTCGAAGACAATGTGCTGTGCATTGTGCCGGCGGCCAGGGAAGTGACACGCAGCCGCGACACCGAATTTCCCTTTCGTCAGGACAGCGATTTTTATTATCTTACCGGTTTTAACGAACCTGATGCCGTGCTGGTGATGGAAAAAAGCCAGGGGAAATCCGTCAGTTTGTTGTTTTGCCGTGAGCGTGACCCACATGCCGAGATCTGGCATGGTCGCCGTTTGGGGCCAGAGCGTGCTGTAGCGGCGCTTGGGGTAGATGCAGCGTTTAGCTTATCGCAGTTGGAAGAGGAAGTGCTGGTCCGTGCCAATGGCAAGTCCCGACTGGTTTTCGCCCAGGGCGCCGATGAGGCGCTGGACAACATGTTATTCAGCACACTGGCTCAGCTGCGCAGCGCGCCGAAAAAAGGCTATATCGCACCAAAGCTGATGCAGGATATTCGCCCTGCGGTGCACAGTCTGCGGCATATTAAGTCTGCAGCGGAAATACAGTTAATGCGCCGCGCCGCAGAGATTTCCTGTCAGGCGCACATACGCGCCATGCAGTTCTGCGCCCCCGGCCGGTACGAATACCAGCTTGAAGCTGAATTGCATCATGAATTTGCCATGCAAGGCGCCCGCTATCCGGCCTATGGCACTATTGTCGGCAGCGGTATCAACGCCTGTATATTGCACTACACCGAAAATCAGGATGAGCTGCAAGCGGGCGATCTGGTGCTGATTGATGCTGGTGCCGAACTGTGCGGATACGCCGCCGATATTACCCGTACCTTTCCGGTGTCGGGGCAGTTCAGCCCTGAACAGGCGCAGCTTTACCAACTGGTGTTGGATGCACAACTGGCGGCCTTTCAGCATATTCATCCAGGCGGTACCTTACCCCAGGCTATGGATGCTGCAGCGCGGGTTTTAACCCAGGGTTTGATCCAGCTCGGTATTTTGCAGGGCGAACTGCAGGACAATATACAGTCTCAGCACTACCGTGATTACTTTATGCACGGTATCGGCCACTGGCTGGGATTGGATGTACATGATGTGGGGGATTATAAGCGCGATGGCGAGGACCAGCCGCTTGTTCCAGGCATGGTGCTGACCATCGAGCCCGGTCTGTATATCAGCGACTTGGCTGAGGTTGAGGCAAAATGGCGGGGCATTGGCATTCGTATTGAAGATAATCTGCTAGTTACCGCAGATGGCTATGAGAATCTGACTGCCGCCTGCCCCAAACACATAGCAGACATTGAAAGGTTAATGGCGACAAGGTGACGGAACAACGCAGCGAACTGGACATCATCATTGTTGGAGGCGGGGTCGTGGGCTGTCTGTTGGCCCGTGCGCTCAAACACACAGATCTGAAGATTGGCATAGTGGAAGCCCGGGCCTATCAGCCACAACAAGGTCACCCCGGTTTTGACAGTCGTACTCTGGCTCTGGCCCGCCATTCGGCCCATTACTTGTGGCAGTTGGGGTTTAAACCGCAACTCAGCCAATTTAGCACGCCTATTCAGAGCATTAAAATCACCGACCAGGGGCACCTGGGGCAGTGCTATCTGGACAGTCAGAGCCAGGGTATTGAGGCACTGGGCTATGTGATCAGTCAGCAGCAACTGGGGACCATGCTGTATAGCGCGCTGCAATCACAAGACCTGCAGTGGCATTGCCCGGATACGATTCACGCGCTGGGTTTAGCGCAGGACAAAGTAACCCTTACCCTGGCATCGGGCCAGGTCCTGAGCTCCAGCTTGCTGGTAGTGGCCGATGGCGGTGACTCACCCACCGCCAGGTTACTTGGGGTAAACAGCAACATTGAGGATTATGCTCAGGTGGCGCTAGTGGCCAATGTGGAATGTGAATTGCTACACAAGCAGCGCGCATTTGAACGATTCACCGGGCATGGTCCACTGGCGTTATTGCCTATTGGGGAGCGCCAGGCCGGGCTGGTCTGGAGCCTGGCTAAGACGATGCAGGACGATTTTGCCGGGCTGACTGACGAGGCCCTGCTGAGCAAGCTGCAACAGGCCTTTGGTTATGATCTGGGGCGTTTCACCCGGATTAGCCGCCGAACCTTGTATCCGCTGCGCCTGGTGACCAGCGAAACCAACCTGCTGCATCGTTGCCTGATTTTAGGTAATGCCGCCCATACCCTGCATCCTATTGCTGGCCAGGGTTTTAATCTCGGTCTTAGGGATGTCGAGCAATTGGCCGCCTTGCTGGCCAGTCATACGGGCCAGGATCCTGGCATGTTCAGCCTGTTGAACCAATATCACCAGGCGCGACAGGGCGATCAGCGTAAAGTTATCGGCCTGACCGATTCATTGGTGCGGCTTTTTTCCAATCAATATGCACCGCTGGTGGTGGGACGCAATATGGGCCTCGGCCTGTTGCAGGGCTGCCAGAGTGTGAAAAATCTGCTGGCCTGGCAGGCCATGGGGTATGCGGAGAAACAAGATGCGTGACCTGGACCTGATTATTGTTGGCGGCGGTATGGTCGGCCTGGCCCTGGCGGCGGCTTTGAAAAACAGCGCCTTATCGGTGTTGGTGATAGATGAACATCTGCCCCTTAAACCCTTGTCACGTCAACCTGAACTGAGGGTCAGTGCCATTAATCAGGCCAGTGAAAATCTGCTGCGCCGCCTGGAAGTCTGGCCGCGAATGCAGGACATGCGCCTGCAGCCATATAGTCATATGCAGGTCTGGGAACAAGACAGTTTTGCCCGTATCGACTTTGACCATCAGATGTTACACCAGGCCCACTTAGGCCATATTGTGGAAAATCAGGTAATGGTCAATGCCCTGTGGGAATCCTTGCTGGAAGCCGACAATATTGAGCTTAGCGCCCCTATGGGCATCACCCAGTGGCAACAGAATGAACAGGGCGTGGAGGTGCAATTGCATGATGGCAGCACTTATACCGCGCGTTTACTAGTGGGGGCCGACGGTGCCCATTCAAAACTACGTCAGCAAGCTGGGCTTCCGCTCAGCTTTGCCGACTATCAGCATAAAGCTATGGTCGCCACAGTGCGCTGTGAGCGGCCTCATCAGCAGGCCGCCAGACAGATTTTTACTCCCCACGGCCCGCTGGCATTTCTGCCCCTTTATGAACCGGATTTGTGTTCCATTGTCTGGTCGGCCAACACCCTTGAGACGGATAGACTGATGGCACTGGATAAGCATGCATTTGCCCGCGAACTTACCGCCGCTTTTGATGCCCGGCTTGGCTGTTGTGAGTTGCAAAGCGACCGACAGGCCTTCCCCCTGACCATGCGCTACGCGCGCCAATGGCTGAAAGACAGACTGGTACTGGTGGGCGATGCCGCCCATACCATTCATCCGCTGGCCGGACAGGGTGCCAACCTTGGCTTGATGGATGCGGCGGCGCTGGCCGAACGGCTGCTGCTGTTATGCAAGCAGCAGCAGGATATCGGCCTTAGGGTTAATTTACGGCCCTATGAGCGCTGGCGTAAGGCGGAAGCGGCACAGATGCTGGCGGCTATGGCCGGTTTTAAACTATTATTTGATGGCGCCAATCCAATGAAAAAGCTGATGCGCGGCTTGGGCATGAATCTGGTGGATAAATTACCTTTGGCAAAGCACCAGGCCATGGCGCTGGCCGCCGGATTACGTGGTGAACTGCCGACGCTGGCCAGGCCGATAACCTGAGCGGTTTTTCTGCTCATCCATCCCTGGATATCGCCGATGAATGCTCCATGCTACATCGGAATACGACCACCATGGACGGTGGAAGTGCAGAAAACGCAGGAGCGGTTTTTCTGTCCATCCTTCCCTGGATATCGCCGATGAGTGCTCCATGCTACATCGGCATACGCCCGCCAAGGATGGTATCAGTGCAGAAAACGCAGGAGCGGTTTTTCTGCCCATCCATCCCTGGATATCGCCGTTCTTTCGCATCCATGCGATCACGGCATACCATCCATCCCTGGATATAAAAGGGCTCCCGTAGGAACCCTTTTTTTACTCTTTTGGTGCGCGATCGCGTCTGGGGCGATCACCGCGAGGTTTATCCGATCTGGGTTTATCCGATCTGGGTTTGTCAAAACGGGGCTTATCACGACGTGGTGGCTCATCTGACCATTCACGCAGATTCATACGCTGACCTGCCACTCTGGCCTTTTGCAGAATCTGACGGATCTCGGCAGGCATTCCCTGGGGCAAATCAACTGTGCTGTAGTTGTCGTAAATTTCAATGGCGCCAATATGCTTGCTTTCAATCCCGGCTTCATTGGCGATAGCGCCGACAATGTTGCCTGGTTTGACACCATGGGCATGACCCACTTCCAGCTTGAAGCGCTGCATCCCTTCATCCGGGGTGCTGCGACGACGTGGGGCACGTTCACCACGCTCTGCTCTGTCACCACGGCCACGGCCTTCACCACGATCGTCACGGTCACGGAATTTAGCGCCGCGCTCAGGACGATCGCCCCTTGGTGCGCGTTCAGACAGATCCGGGCGATCGGTTTCTTTCAGTAACAACGGCTCTTCACCCTGGGCAATTTTGGCCAGTGCCGCCATCAGCACTTCCGGAGTCGCTTCGGTTTCGGCCTGAATGGCTTCGATAATAGGGATCAGTGATTCAATACTGTCGTCTTCCATGGCTTCCACCACGGCTTGCTTAAAGCGTTTCAGACGCTGCTCGTTAAGCTCTGACACAGATGGAATTGGCATGGACTCAATGCGCTGGTTAGTGGCCTTCTCAATAGCGAACAACAAGCGCTTTTCACGATGCGAAATAAACAGAATGGCATCGCCTTGACGGCCGGCACGACCGGTACGGCCGATACGGTGTACATAAGACTCTGTATCGTAAGGGATATCAAAGTTGATAACATGGCTGACCCGTTCTACGTCCAGACCGCGAGCAACCACGTCTGTGGCGATCAGAATATCAATCTTGCCGTCTTTCAGCCTTTCTACCGTGCGCTCACGGGCATTCTGCGGAATATCACCATTCAGTGGCTCGACCGCATAGCCGCGTGCTGCCAGTTTTTCTGCCAGTTCCAGGGTGGCGGTTTTGGTGCGTACGAAAACAATCACGCCGTCAAACTCTTCCACTTCCAGAATACGGGTCAGGGCCTCCAGTTTGTGATGGCCTGCTACCTGACAAAAACGCTGGCGAATGGTACTGGCGGTGCTGACTTTAGATGCAATTTTCACCAACTTGGGATTCTTCAGATAGTTGTTGGTGATATTACGGATACGATCCGGCATCGTAGCTGAGAACAGCGCGGTTTGGCGCTCTTTCGGCGCATGGCTCAGGATCCATTCCACATCGTCAATAAAGCCCATGCGTAGCATTTCGTCAGCTTCGTCCAGCACCAGGAACTTCAGCTTATCCAGTTTCAAAGTGCCGCGCTTGATATGGTCGATAACCCGGCCCGGGGTTCCCACCACCACCTGCACACCACGCTTGAGAGGGCGGATCTGGTTGTCGTAAGACTGACCACCATAGATGGGCAATACCTTGATTTGGCGGTTGAAACTGGCATAGGTATGGAAGGCTTCAGCAACCTGAATGGCCAGTTCCCGGGTGGGCGCCAATACCAATAACTGTGTGGTGCTGTCTTCAGGATCCAGTCGTGCCAGCATCGGCAGGGCAAACGCGGCGGTTTTACCGGTACCAGTCTGGGCTTGTCCCAGCAGGTCATGACCTTCCAGCAATAAAGGAATACTTTCAGCCTGGATGGGGGACGGTTTTTCATACCCCACTTTTTCCAGGGCCTGGAGCAAATGCTCAGGCAGGTTTAAATCTTTGAAGCTGATGTCTGTGGTGCTGGTCATCTGGGATCCTGATAGGTGGCGAGGCAAAAAACTACTGCTGGGCCGACTGCAAAAGCGCAATTATATTAGATCAGCGGAATTTACACCACGTTGATGGTGAATTTATAGCAATTAAGCTGTTGTGGGGTGTTGTAATGTCGTTGCAATAAAGGTGCAACCGCAATAGCCTAGGCTTTTTACCATATCAATTCGCAGATGTAAGGAATTCAAGTGCGTAGAACACTCATCGCCTCATTGGTGCTTGGCAGCCTGTTGGCCTGTACCCCCAAAGATTCGGACAGCTATCTGGCGGCGGCCAGAGATGCGTTGGCCAAAGGCGATACCCAGGCTGCCGTGATCGAATTTAAAAATGCCGTACAGGTGGCACCGCAGGATGCGCGGGTACGATTCGAACTGGGTAAACTCTATCTTGAACAAAGAATGTATCAGGACGCAGAAAAAGAACTGAACCGGGCGATGGAATACGGTTACGATCCAGCCGAGGTTGTGCCGCTGTTATCGCGTTCGTATCAGAAAACCGGTGCTGATGTGGCGCTGAGCAAGTTAGCCAACAAGTACGCAGGTCTGACTGAGGCACAAGCCGCTGAGGTGGGTTTTTATCGTCTTGAATCCCTGGTCCGCCTCGATCAGAAAGAAAAAGCCAAAAGCCTGATTGAAGATATTCGTAACTACCAGACCAGTTCTGCCTTTAAGTCATTGGCATTGGTGTATGGATATTTGCTGGACGAAAATGTTGAAGCCGCCCGCATTCAACTGGAAGAAATTCTGGCCAATCAACCAGAGCAACCGGATGCGCTGAAATTGCTGGCCCGTATGCAACTTCAGCAAGGCGATGTAGACGCTGCCATTGCCACCTACCAAACCTATCAGCAGGCCAACCCGGACGATCATGAAATCACCTTTATGCTGGCGCGCTTGCTAACCGATCATGGCCGGGCCGCCGAAGCTGAGCCTCTGGTAGACAGCTTGCTGAAACTCAACAAAGACAATCCGTTGCTGAACCAGCTCAAAGGCTTAAGTCGCGCGGATGCCGGAGATTTTGAAGCGGCCCAGGAATTTACCGAAAAGGCCTTACTCAAAGAAACCACCGATCCGGCCATGCGCCTGACCGCAGGTTTTGCTGCTTATCAGAGTGGCGACTATGAATCGGCCCGCACCCACTTGTCACTGGTGGCCAGTGATTTACCAGCCAACCACCCGGCATTGCGGTTATTGGCCGCTGCGCAGCTAAAGCTGGGGTTAAATGAACAAGCCGAAGAAACCCTGAATCGCCTGGACCAAAGCTCTGCTGACGATGCATCACTGTTTTCTGCAGCGGGTTTTGGTTTGTTGCGGGAAGGGGATTTGCATGGTGCCCAGGCCATGATCGACAAATCCGAGCAAGTCAGCCAAAGTCCGATGGATCTGACCCGCTTGGGGATTTTGCAACTGTCGGTCAACGATGTTAAAGGCATATTGAATCTTGAACAGGCGCTGGAGCAGGCACCGGACCAGGCCATTACCAGGACCACACTGGCAACGGCCTATCTGGCCACCAAGCAACTGGACAAGGCGTTGGCATTGGCTGATGAATGGAAAGCACAAGAGCCGAAATCTGAGCAACCTTACCTGCTGGCTGCTACGGCGTATCAGCGTAAAGGCGAAAAAGACAAGGCGCTGGAGCAATTGCTTAAAGCAAAAGAGCTGGCACCAGACAATGCCAAGGTACGACTGGCTTTAATTGACATTAAACTGGTGGAAAATCAGTTGCAAGAGGGCGAAGCTGAACTGCGCGCCTACCTGAATGATTACCCCGATAACATTGCCGCGCTGTCACGTTATTTTGACCTGACCAGATTGCGTGAACAAGGGCAGGAAGGTCTGGCCCTGATTCAGAAGGCTTTTGACAAACAGAAAAACAACCTGTCTTTGCGCTTGTTGTTGGCTAATGCCCATATGCTGCTTGGCCAACAAGATAAAACCATCAGTTTGCTCGCCGAGGTTAAGCAGCCAGCAAATGGTCAGCCACTGCCGGCCAGCTACTGGGATATGCTGGGTAAGGCCTATCTGCAAAAAGACCGCGTTGCCGATGCGGAAGCGCACTATGACAATTGGTTGAAGGTGCAATCCGGCAATGTCCAGGCGTTGTTAGGCAAGCTGTTCCTGTTAGATGTGCGCAGTAACTTCAAACAAGGCAAGGAACTGGCGAAATCCGTGTTGGACAAGTACCCGGACGATCCGCGCTTTTTGTCCATTTATACCCATTTCCTGCTAATGAATGCGGAATTCGCAGAGGCACGTAGGCGTTTTGATACCCTACCGCAGGCGGTGAAAGATTCTCCGGCAGGTTTGGGCATGCAGGGGCGTTTGCTGGCCGGTGAAGGCAATTGCCAGGCGGCTCAAGCCAGTATTCAGGCGGCCTACGACAACAAGCCTAATCAGCGCAATCTGACCCTGGCGATGTTTTGCCTGGAAAAACTGGGGCAAAAAGATCTGAGCCATGATTTGCTGAGCCGCCACGTGCAGGCTCATCCCAAGGATCTGCCGGCCATTATGTTATTGGCCGAACGGGAAATTGGCAGGGATAACAGCAAGGCGATAGAACTGTATCAGCAGTCCCTTGAACTCCATGAGGCTAACTTTTTGGTGCTGAACAACCTGGCTTATTTGTTATACGAACAGAATAAACTGGACGATGCTCTGAAGTATGCCAACCGTGCTTTGGAACTGCAGCCTCAGGAACCGTCAGTGCTGGATACGGCGGCGCAAATTCTGATTGCCAGAAAAGATTTGGGCAAGGCGGAAGAATACTTGTCCAGAGCATCAAATAGCGAGGCTGTGACCGATGAGGTTTATCTGAACTATGTGGACTTGCTGATCAAACGGGGCAAGAAAGAGCTGGCCGGGCGCAAATTACAGCAGCGTCAGTACAAGGACGACGGTGCTCAGGCGCGGGCCGAGCAATTGAGCGGCAAGCTTTGATCTGCTGTGTTAAACGCCGGGCACAACGAATCGGCTATTAAATCTTAAACAGGGGCTTTCAGCCCCTGTTTATTTTGTTAAGCTAGATGCGCAAAAAATAGCCCGGACATGGACCCATGGCAGTCACATCGCAATCTATTGTGCAGTTGAAAGAAAAACTCAGGGATTTTAATACCTGTCTGGCGTCATCAGGCAACAGCCTGGAAGATGTGCGTCAGATGAAGCAGGCTCTGCAGAGCCTGCTGGAAGAATTATCATCCGCTAATCTGGTCGAGCGCAGCAAATAAGCAGCCGTGGGGCGGCAGTTGAATCACATTGCCGTCAATTTCACCACTAGCTACAGCCTGTCCCCGCAGCGGTTGCATGGTTCCTAACTGAACCGTCAGACTGGTGCTTTGTTCCGACAGATTAAAGCAAGCCAGTATGGCTTCGCCCTGCCACTGGCGAACAAATGCCAGTACCGGCTCTTCGGTGTCGATAAAGCGAATATCCCCATAGAGCAGTGCGGGCTGTTGCTTACGCCAGGCCATGATCTGCCGGTAAGTATTTAGTACCGAGTCAGGCTGTTTTTCCTGTTCCTCAACCGACAAAGGTAAATGTGCTTCTGGCACCGGTAGCCAAGGTTTGGCCGAACTGAAGCCACCCTGAGGCTGGTTGCGCCAGGGATGTGGAGTACGACAGCCGTCGCGCCCCTTAAAGTTAGGCCAGAAGGTGATACCGTAGGGGTCTTGTAGATCCTCAAAGGTCAGCTCGGCTTCCGGTAAGCCCAATTCTTCACCCTGATACAGGCAAAGACTGCCGCGCAGGGCACTAAGCATCGCCAGCAGCAGTTTGGCCAGTGCTGGGTTTGCCTCACCGTTGCCCCAACGACTGACTGCTCTGACGACATCATGATTGCTGATAGCCCAGCAAGGCCAGCCGTCCAACATTTTGTGTTCAAGTGTTTCCACTGTGTGCCTGATATAGGCAGCAGAGAATTCGTCACACAGCAATTCAAAGCTGTAGCCCATATGCAGGCGTTTATTGCCTTCGGTGTATTCCGCCATGCTGGCCAGGGAATCTTCCGACGACAGCTCACCTAATGACACAGTACCAGGGTATCTGTCCAGCAGGGCGCGCAGTGCTTCAATAAAGCCCAGATTTTCCGGCTGGGTATTGTTGAAATAGTGGTACTGGAAGGCATAGGGGTTGTCTTCACGAAAGCCCCGGCCTTTGCGCTCATGCACGGGTTTAGCCGGATTGTCGCGAAGCTGAGCATCGTGATAGCAGAAATTAATGGCATCCAGCCGCAGGCCATGCACGCCTTTTTGCAGCCAGAATTCAACGTTGTCCAACACCGCCTGACGTACCTGCGGGTTGTGGAAGTTCAAATCCGGCTGGCTGACCAGAAAGTTATGCAGGTAGTACTGACAGCGTCTGGGCTCCCATTGCCAGGCACTGCCGCCAAAAATCGACAACCAGTTGTTGGGCGCTGAACCATCGGGTTTGGCATCGGCCCACACATACCAGTCGGCCTTGGGGTTGTCGCGGCTCTGACGGCTTTCTTCAAACCAGGCATGTTGGTCTGAGGTATGACTCAGAACCTGATCGATCATCAGTTTGATACCCAACTGATTGGCTTTGGCTACCAGGGCATCGAAGTCGGCCATGTTGCCGAACATTGGGTCGATATCCCGATAATCACTGATATCGTAGCCAAAATCTTTCATCGGGGATTTAAAAAACGGTGAAATCCAGATCGCGTCTACCCCCAGGCTGGCCACATAGTCCAGTTTTTGGATGATACCCGGCAAATCGCCTATACCGTCCTGGTTGGTGTCAAGAAAACTGCGAGGATATATCTGATAGATGACGGCGCCCCGCCACCATGGCTGTTCAGTCATAGCGAGTCTGGTGTTAAGCGAATGTTGGCGAAGGATACGTCAGGCCCCGGTTAACTGTAAAAACCCTGCATACGTATTCAGCGTTAATAACCAGTTAAGACACATTTTGCGCCCCGTCACTTTTCTCGCGACTGGCAATGACATATTCTTGTCGGGTATGCCTGACATAAAGGCGTTCATCAGGGAATTACATAGTACTTCAGGGGAGTGAAATGCAACCTATCGATTATTCTACCTATAGCCTTAAAGAGTTAAACGAAGCGCGTAAAACGCTGGACGGCGAGGCGCATCCTGAACGCGCCGCCGAGCTGGAGCAATGGCTGGAAAAACGCATTGCCGAGCAGCATGACGCCGAACTGGCCCGACGCAATGAGACAGACCCGCTGCGCAAAGGCCGGCTGGTGTTTCACGGCGAAGGACGGGAGTTTTTCGGCATCTGGATTGTTAATCTGCTGCTGAGCATAGTCACTCTGGGCATTTATTCTGCCTGGGCCAAAGTGCGTACCAACAGATATTTCTATGGCAATCTGGAAGCGGATGGCCACAGATTCAGCTACCTGGCTGAACCGCTGCAAATTCTGAAAGGTCGTATTATTGGCGTGCTGCTGTTCGGTGGTTACTTTCTGGCCAGTTATCTCAGCCCCTTTGTGGCCGCCATTATTATGCTGGTATTGGTGGGTTTGATGCCGGTGCTGATTTGCCTGAGTCTGCGCTTTAATTTGCGTATGACGGCGTATCGTAATGTGCGGTTTGGCTTTAAGGGCAGTATTGGCCGCGCCTATTTGTTGTTTCTGCTGTACCCGATTTTAAGTTTGTTAACCTTGTATCTGACCATGCCGATTCTGTTGAAAAAAATCGATGAGTTTCTATACGGTAATATGCGCTTTGGTGACCGCCAGGTGCAGACTAATCTGCGTACCGGGGAATATTATGTGGCGGCCATCGGCGCGGCGATTATCGCGGCACTACTGAGCGTGGTCATTATGTTTCCTGTCGGCCTGTTGGTTGGCCTGGCGGCGGGCGGCGGCGATATGCAGGATGGCAGCGCTGCAGCCACCATCATCACTATTGCCGCCATGCTGGTATATATCCTGATGATTACCCTGGCGAGCAGTTACTACCAGGCGCAGATCCGCAATCATCTGTTTAATAACAGTCGCATCGACAAAGTGGCCGCCTTTCATTCCGACCTCGGCTTCTGGGCACTCGCCAAGCTAAGGCTGGCCAACTTATTTATGCTGGTTTTCAGTCTGGGATTAGCTTACCCCTGGGTGAAGGTCAGAGTGGCTAACCTGTTTGCGACTGCCACCGAACTGCAGGTACTGGCCGAAGCGGATCAGGTTGTGGCCGTACACAGTGCCGACCCCAACGCGATTGCTGAGGAAGTATCGGATATTTTTGATATGGATATAGGCCTGACCTGATGCAGTTGTATCAAGGCAAGCTATATGCACCTGGCAGCAGCCAAAGCTGCGAGGTGCAGGTTCGGTTCGAAACCGGGGAGCTGTGTCTGCAGGCGGATGGGGTTTGGCACAGTTATGAAAAATCTGGTTTATCCAGCCCTGCGGCCCTTGGCCGTATGCCCAGGGAAATCCGGCTACCGGATGGCGGGCTGCTGCAGGTAGCGGCTGATAAAGCGCTGAATCAATGGCTCGACGGTGATGGCCTGTCGGCCCGTCTTGCGGCCATGGAGACGAATCGCTGGGGAATACTGGCCAGCCTGATCCTGGCGCCACTGTGTTTGTTTGCGTTATTTAAATATGCCATTCCGGCGCTGGCGATTGGCTTTGCCCAGTATGTGCCGCAAAGTTATGTACAGATTGCCTCAGAACATACCTTGCTGGCGCTGGACCAATCGCTGCTGGACCCCAGTGAGCTGGATGCTGCCACGCAAAAGGACTACCTGGATTACTGGCAAAATACCGTGACCCAGCTGGGGCTTTCACCCGCCAGCTATCATATTCAGTTTCGTCACACCGAAACCCTTGGTCCCAATGCCTTTGCCTTGCCTGATGGCACCATCGTCATAACTGACCAACTGGTAACCTTGCTGGATAATGATAAAGAGGTATTACAGGCGGTACTGCTACATGAAATAGGTCATGTGGAGCATCGTCATTCCATGCGTCTGATCGCGCAGACCCTGGTCTCTTCTGTGGTGATCAGCTATATGTTCGGTGATCTATCCGGCATGGCTGACCTGTTTGCCGGTGCATCTACCACTTTGGTGCAAAACCAGTTTTCCCAGGAATTGGAATGGCAGGCCGATGACTATGCCCTGACGCAATTGGATAAACTGGGCAAAGGACGTGACAGTTTTGCCCAGGCAATGGAGAAGCTGGCCAGTCTGGCACCTTCATCCAGTATGGAGCGTTGGTTGTCCAGTCACCCCATGCTTAAAGACCGCATTCAAAACGCCCGTCAAGACGCACAAGACTAAACTGTGCAAAAGTCTTCCTGATAAGAGGCAGTCTGAGCATGCCGTTGTTCAGGCTGCTTTCCGGCCCTGAGTAAGTTCGACATAACTTCTATACTCAAAAAGCACAACATGCTCTTGAGATAGGTGATCTTTATGTCACAGCGAGACGCTATTTTAGATAACGCCCTGCAACTGGCAGAACAGCTGGGGTGGTCACGCCTGAATCTGGCTCAGGTGGCGGCGGCAATGACGCATTCGGTCGCTGAAGTCTATCGTTACTTTCGCGACAAAGATGCGCTGGCAGAGGCCTGGTTTGAACGTGCCGACCTGGCCATGTTGCAAAGCGGTAAGGCAGTAGATTGGGCCAATACTGATGCCAGTATCAGGCTGGAGCAAACAATCTGGGCCTGGTTGTCTGCTCTTGCCCGACATCGCCGCCTTACCCGGCAAATGTTGTACTACAAACTTGAGCCTGGTCATCTTCATCTGCAACTTGCCGGGTTGCTCAGGATCAGCCGCACGGTACAGTGGATTCGGGATGTGGCAGGTCTGCAGGCCAAAGATCTCAGGCGCACCGCTCAGGAGCTGTTTCTCAGCAAGATCTTTGTCAGTACTTTTGTTAACTGGCTGTGGGATGAATCCGCCGGGCAGCGGCGCAGCCGCCATTTTCTGCATGGGCAACTTAAGCTCGGCAACAAGCTGGGCCTTTGGCGTTAGTGATGAATTTTTGGTCGCTGGATGGCGCGATACGCTGGGACACATTAATTAACAAGCCATTAAAGATGAAAGTTTTCACCTCTTGTTTCAGGATTTTTACATTCTGTTAATTGTGAACATTCTGTTTGCTGCTCTATGTTTAATAATGCCGTCAATAAGTTCTTAGGCCGCATTTTTGCTGGTCTTCAGAGTTTGTTGTTAATGAAATGTTTTTTTGTGACTTATGAATACGTATGCAGGCAGTTGTGCCTGTTTGATGGCCAGCGATACTATCCTTTGCAACATTTTTGACACACTTTTGCAGTGGTTTGTAAAAGTACGCCCTTCGATTGGGCAAGTTGAAAACACACTCAAGCAACTCAGGACACCAGGCATGAAAACATTTAAACCCAGTTTACTTTCCGCGGCGGTGGCCACTGCATTCACTATGAGTGCAGCCTCCTATGCGCAGGAAGCTCAACAACAGCAACCAAGCAGTGAAGACGTTGAAGTCATTGCAGTATCCGGCGTACGCGTCAGTATCCTAAGTGCTCTGGATGCCAAGCGTAATTCTGACGTGGTCGGCGATTTCGTCGGTGGTGGTGATCTCGGCGTGCTGCCGGATCCTTCCATTGCAGATGCCCTTGGTCGTATTCCTGGTGTGACCACAGTGCGGGACAACGGTCAGTCTTCACAGTTGAATATTCGCGGTATGAACGGCGACTTTATTCAGACTACCTTAAATGGCCGTGAGCAGGCGTCTACCTCTGGTTATACCGAAAGCACGCGCTGGATGGCCTTTGATCAATATCCAGCCGAGTTAATTACCGAAGCGGCCGTGTATAAATCGCCTAAAGCCTCGCATATTGAAGGTGGTGTGGCCGGAGCCGTTGAGTTAAAGACGGTCAATCCGTTGCGTGGAGAAAAAGAACATAATTTCAACGCCAGCTTCCGAGCCTCATACAATGATGCGGCCAGTGATGTAGGAGCCGATGAATTTGGTGAGCGTTTGACCTTGTCATATACCGGCAAGTTTATGGACGACAAATTGGGCTTAGCTCTGGGCTTTTCGCATTTAAGTCAGCCAAATAGCTTCACTAAAGCCAGAGCAGGTGCTGATGATGCTGACCATGTCGGCTATGACACCAACGTTGATTATGATGGCGACGGTAAAGCCGACACACGTGCACGTGCTTTCCAATGGCAGGCCGGCAACGGCACTGACAAGCGTAATGGCTATCTGGCGAGTTTAGTGTATGAGCCGAGTGATAATCTGACGCTGACGCTAGATTACTTTAAGTCCAAATTTGAGCGCGACGATTTCAGACATGGTATTACGGTAAGTGGCCTGAAAAACGATAATGAATCGAGATTTGATTTGTCGAATGTATCCGTCAGCAATGGTGTCGTAACCGGCGCGACTGTTTCAATTCCCGACCCAACAGTAAGTGGAAAGGCCGTGCCTTGGTTTGAGGCTAGAAGCGAAGATCAGTCTACGGTCGCTGATACCGATAGTTATGGCCTTAATCTGGAGTGGAAAATAGACGATACCCAACAGCTTACTGTTGATATTGCGCGCAGCGAAGGCACCAAAACCCGTAAAGACCGCATTGTTTCAATGCATGCTTATGATCTGACCTATCAAGGTGATACGCTAGTTGCATGGCAAGAAGCCGCTGGCCAGACGTTCACCTATACCAGTAATGGTGACGAGATCCCAACCGCCAGTTTCTCAGGGGTCGATTTCACTGATCTGGATAACATGCGTCTGTCTCGATATGAGGAATATCCGCACCTGTATAAAGATGAAGTAAACAGCTACAAGGTTGATTACAAAAAGTATGTTGAATTAGGTCCGATTAATTCTATTGAGGTCGGTGCTCGTATTTCTGAGCGTAAGTTTGATTCGGATCGTGGCGCTTTCCTATATGGGTCTCGTGATGGCCAATTTGATGGCACAAGCTGCGCTGACAACCTGTCAAATATTGCCTGTATGCCACAAAGTTTGGATGGGTTTGTGGGGGTAGATTCTGTGGCAGGCGCGCCTAATCACTTGGTTATCAGTGACTTTGACGGCTTGGCTACAAGTATTTTCGGGGCAGGTAACTACCGCGGGAAAAAGGTATTTAGCCAAGACTGGACTTTTGTTGAATCAGGGCTGCTGACCGAGAAAGTAGACGCGTATTACTTAATGGCCAACCTGGATACTCAATGGGGCGACATAGCAGTCACAGGTAATGTTGGTGTGCGTTATATAAAAACTGACGTGAAATCAAGTGGCGTGCAGAATGTCGGTGCAGGGCTTGGCAAACCTATTACCGATGATGTTGGTGTAACCCAGGATAATTACGACTACATAACCTATGGTCCTGAATACAATGACACCTTGCCTTCACTGAACTTGAACTTCCAGTTGACAGATAATGATGTCGTGCGCTTTGCTGCCGCTAAAGTGATGGGACGTCCTCCTGTAGGCCAATTGAAAGGAGGTGCTGGATCATGGAATGGCACCAATGAGCAGGGAGAGACAACCTATAACGTATGGACCAAAGGCTCTCCTTATTTGGATCCTTTCCGTGCGACACAAATGGATCTGTCTTATGAACATTATTTTGAAGAGGGGGGCGCTTTCACGGCGGCTATCTTCTGGAAGGACATTGATAGTCTGGTTGAACAGGTCTCTGAAACCTTAACTGTTCAGCAATTTAATGATTTGGGTATAGAGGTACCAAATGGACTGGCTGGCGGAACTTTCCAAACATTCGTAAATAATGACAAAGGCGGCTACATCCGCGGTGTCGAACTTGCTGGCACTAAGACATTTGATCAGTTACCTGGTGTTTTTGCCGGATTGGGTTTGACTGCCAGCTACTCCTATACGGAGAGTGAGACACAAGTGAGTGGTGGTAGCTTGTATGGGCAGAATCTACCGCTGCCGGGACTTTCCAAAAACGTTTGGAGTACCACAGCGTTTTGGGATATCGGCAACTTCAGCACCCACATGAACATTCGCTACAGGGACGAATTCGTGTTGAATATGCCTATTCCGGGTAGTTTTACTCCAGTTCGAGCGAAAGCTTATACCACAGTTGATTTGCAAGCCTCGTATGCGTTTGAAAATGGTTTAGATGTTGTATTCTCCGTGAGTAATCTAACAGATGAACCAAATCTAATTGCTTATGGCAATGACAGTGTCTTGGGAGAGTACACAGAGTTTGGTCGCCAGTATTACTTAGGTTTCAATTACAAGTACTAAGTTGAATGTTGCCCGGGTAACCGGGCAGATGCCCCGTCGCCCGCCTCTGGCGGGCGATTTTTTATCTGATAGCCGCTATGCTGAGCAGGTACAGAAGTAGAAGGTAAACCCCATGACGCAAAGCATTAACAGAATCGTTATCCTTGGCGGTGGTACCGCAGGCTGGATTGCCGCTAACCTGATGGCGACCCATTGGGCAGACAAAGGAGTGGAGATCACCCTGGTGGAGTCACCGGATATTGGCATTATCGGTGTGGGCGAAGGTTCCACTCCACCACTTAAAGGCTTTATGCAGACGATTGGTGCCAAGGAAAGCGAGTGGATGCCAGCCTGTAATGCCACCTACAAAGTGGGTATAACCTTTAAGGACTGGTCGGTAAAACCCGGCTTTAGTCAGTATGTGCACCCGTTTTTGTGTCAGCCTGACCAGTTTACCGCGCCGGCGTTTTTTCATAATAGTTTTCTGCGTCGTAAAGGCGTTGATCTGGAAGGCCATCCGGATCATTTCTTTCTGACTACTGAACTGATCCGGCAAAAGCTGGCGCCTCTGGCACCGCCGAATTTTCCCTTTGAAATTAACTATGGCTACCACTTCGATTCCGGCTTGCTGGGCCAGTACCTGGCACGTTTTGCGGCTGGCAAGGGAGTGAAACACCAATATGCGACAGTGACCGAGGTGTTGCTGGACAGTGCCGGTAATATCGATTGTCTGGTCACTGACAGTGGCGACAAGATCAAAGGCGACTTCTATGTTGATTCAACCGGCTTTAAGGGCCAGTTGATCCAGCAGGCCTTAAAAGAGCCATTTTTAAGCTGTGCCGACAGCCTGTTTAATGACTCGGCCGTGGTGTTTGCTACCGAAGCGGATCAGGATATTGCCCCGCATACCGTCTCAACCGCCCTTAAATATGGCTGGGCCTGGCGTATACCGCTGACCAATCGAGTAGGCAATGGTTACGTGTATAGTTCGGCTTTTGTGGATCATGATCAGGCCGAGACCGAGTTTCGCTCGCACTTAGGCTTGCTGGATAAAGACACGGAAGCACGCCGTCTGCAATTTAAAGTCGGCCGGGTGGCGCGCCACTGGGTCAAGAACTGCCTGGCAGTAGGCTTATCGCAAGGCTTTATTGAACCACTGGAGGCCACTGCTCTGGATATGGTGCAGGAAACTGTGGTGCGTTTTATCGAGGCCTATAACCAGGGGAATGGCAGCGACCAGCATCGCGAGGCCTTTAATCAGCGCATCAGTAATCGATTTGACGCGGTACGCGACTATATTGTTTGCCACTATCGCATCAGCTCCCGCACTGATAGCGAATACTGGCGTGCCTGTGGCAGCAACGAGAAGATCTCCATGTCACTGCGTTCCATTCTGATGTCCTGGATGGCGGGCAATAACATTACCGATGAGCTGGAAAAACAGAAGCTGGATGCCTATTTTCCTAATGTTTCCTGGAACTGTTTGCTGGCGGGCAAAGGCATTTACCCCAGTCAGGAACAACTTAAGCCAGGCAGTGAGCTGGCTAACCAATATAAGATTGATGGCATTCAGCGCTTTATTCAGGGCTGTGCCATGAACTTCCCACCGCATATGCAGGCATTGGCCCAGCTCAGGGCGGGGTAAATCTATCAGCCAACCCGGCGGCTGTGCATTTCATTTGATTTGGATCATAACAAAGGCGCTTAGGCGCCTTTGGCCCTGCTGGTGAGCTGAAAAACTTGATCTCAATCAGATTATTGCAGGCCATGTAGCAGCACAATCCTCTCCAGACACACAACACTCTGGAGAGAAATATGAAGTCTCTGTTTACCACATCCGCCCTGATGGCTGCTATGTTTGCCCCTGCGGCATTAGCCGATTTTCATGTCAATGTTGGCGCCATCAATGTCAATCCTAATGCCGACAGCACCTATCTGAATGTGGTGGAAAGCGTGGCCGGATTGCCGCAGAACTCAAGTAAATTGGATGTCGACAGCAATACCCAGCTTGGCCTGACGTTTGATTACGACCTGAACGACAACTGGACACTGGAGCTGATTGCGGCCACGCCGTTTTCCCATGATATCAGCCTGGACAGCTCAGTCGGCGCAGTTGATGGTCTGGCCGTAGGTGAAACCAAGCACCTGCCGCCCACCTTGTTGATGCAGTACCACTTTATGGACAAGCAGCAGGCATTTCGCCCCTTTGTGGGACTGGGCCTGAACTACACGCTGTTTTTTTCTGAAAAGGTCAGCCCGGCGCTGAAGAACGTGCTGGTTTCCACCGGGGCCGCTACCGCGGGAGATGATGTGAGTCTGCACCTGGATGATTCATTTGGTGTGGCGGTACAAGCCGGTTTTAACTACAAACTCAATCAGAACTGGGGTGTGCATGCCATGGTGGCCTGGGCCGATATTGATACCGATGCCGAAGTGCGGGTTAATGGCACCAGCGTCCAACCGGTAACAGTGAATATCGACCCAATGATCTTTATGCTGGGTGCCCGCTACAGTTTTTAAGTTCCCAACCTCCCTGGCGGAGCTGGCGGTGTAATCACCGCCTTTTTTGTTGTTATGGCCATGTTAAAATTATAGCGAGAATCCTATAAAGCCATTATTCTCAATGTTCTTCAGGAAAAGCGAGAACAATAACCCATGTTTGTTAAAGCCAGCAGACTGACCGATTCACAATCCGAAGTGGAACGCCTCAAACAACAAAATCAGGAACTGCAGGCACAACTGCAACAGGCCCGAAGTCAGAGCGACACTTTGCAGCATCAACTGGATGAAAAAGCACGGGAAAAGCACGACTTGGGTGTGATGCGTATGGCCGTCAATGGCATGAATCCCTTGTCAGAGATTCGCGAAAGGGTGGCCGAACTGGCCAATCATATGCTTGAAGAACGAGATAATATTATTAGTTCTTCTGCTATCTATGACCAATCTTCGGCCAATATGGGAACCTTATTGAGCGGCCTTAACAAAGTTGACCAGGAAGTTAAGCTGACTCATTCCGGTATTTCCCGGCTGCGTGGAGTAGCTCAGGAAATCACCAAGTTTGTCAGCATTATTAATAATATTTCTGAACAGACTAACCTGCTGGCATTGAATGCGGCTATTGAAGCGGCCCGTGCCGGGGAACAGGGCCGCGGCTTTGCCGTGGTCGCCGACGAAGTCAGGACGCTGGCCCAGCGGGCGGGGGAAGCCAGTGCGGAAATTGCCAAGCAGGTGGCTGATATCGATAAAAGCACCCTGGAAGCGGATAACAATATTTCCAGCACGCTGAATCAATGTTCGGAGATGCTGGATACCGCCACCGAAACCGCGAAGTCGCTGGAAAGTCTGATTGATCACTCCCGCTCAATGCATGCCACTATTACCGACGAAGCCATGGCCAGTTTTATCGAAACCGTGAAGCTGGATCATATGGTGTGGAAACAGGTTATTTACCGGCGCTGGTTGAATAATCAATCCGCCAATGGCGAGGTTTCCGATCACCATCAATGTCGATTGGGTAAATGGTACTATCAGGGCGATGGGGCGGCGAACTTCCGCCACCTGGACAGCTATGCCAGCCTGGAAAAACCCCATGCAGCAGTGCATCAGGGGGGATTGCAGGCCCTGGAAAAACTGGTGGCGGGCGATATGCAAGCGTCCATCAGTGCCCTGAAAAGTATGGAAACAGCGAGTGACGACACAATTAAAATCCTGGCCAGAATGGGGCAGCAGATCGGTAAATAATGTGTTCAAAGAGTGCTGTGCGACTATTGGTTTGTTGAATGAAGGATCTTCTAAACATCTGCCCCTAGAGACCAAGAGGCAGATATGATTTCAGTTCAACGTCGAGAGTGATGGTGGTGACAACTTGTTAATTGTCAGATTGGCTTCTATAAATTCGCTGGGTGTTCTGGGGTAGCGTCCGCCTGCCAGATCGGTGCAGTACCATCTGATTTTCATTATTCTCGATTGAAAAAATGGGCCGCTAACCTTGCTGCCTGTTGTAGCGCTAACCTTGCTAAAACTGCTGTTGTCTATGGATTCAAAACACTCGGCAACGTTTGTTATTTGCCAGTTAAAGGTCGATGTTTTTCCTACAACTGTTTTGTTTTGTGCCCAAGAAAAAGTCACAACAGCAGGAGTCGCTTGATTGGTTGATACAGGGACTGATGGTGCTGACCATTCTGCTGAACATTGTCCGTTAGCCACGCAGGCTCGCATTCGATATCGACGATTTTGTACAACGCCTACATTATTCCAGGTTTGACTGTTGCCTGTTAGGGGCGCACTGGATGGTTGCCATTGACCACCACCGTCTTGATATTGAAGCTGATAGTGCAAGTCACCTAGTGATTGCCATGTCAGTGAAATGCTATTGCCCGTCGCGCTTGCGGCAGGGGCATTCATCACAGGTATGTATGAAATTGTGTTTGAAGGGGGGGACCAGGCAGCCGGACATACATCATCGGCAGAGCAAACGCGCATGCGATAGCGGCGATCTTTAATGACATGCAATGCACTATTTGGCCAGCTTACTGTGCTTCCTGAATAACTCGTAGATGCGCTTTTCCAGGCGGCATTTCCATCGCTGTATTGCAGGCGATAATGGTGTGCTCCGGTAATGGCTTGCCATGACAGTCCTATTGAAGTTGAATTACTTACGGCTGTCGGTGCTGCCATTCTGGCAGGCAGGTTAATGACATTAGACGCAGTTGACCAGGGAGAACAAGCCGAAGGATTACAGCTGCTAACCCGGTACTGACGGCTACTTAGTGAAGTGGTAAGCTGCCATGTTACAGTATTGTTTTGGTAGTTTCCGTTGGCTGCATTCCAGGCGCCCGTACCGTTACGATATTCAATCTTGTAATAATCTGTACCTGATACCTGTTCCCAGCTTAACGTCACTACTCCATCTAACACGGTGGCAATGACAGAAACTGGTGTAGCAGGGGTGGGATATATTGAAACAGCATTGGACGCTGCCGACCAACTGGAACAACCTGATTCATTGCAAGCCCTCATGCGATAGCTTCGATTCGTAACAGCAGGCAGATTTGACCAAGTGTATGTACTCCCGGTGTAAGATTGGTTAGACGTTAGCCAACTGCCCGCGCCATCTTTGTACTGCAACTGATAGAAATCGCTCTGTGCTACTGGCGTCCAGGTCAGACTGACATTGCTGGCCGATACCACAGCCAAAGGTGCCGTCATTGCCGCTGGAACTGGGTCAATTGTGACGCTATTCGACGTAACTGACCAACCAGAACAACCTGCGCTATTACAGGCTTGGATTCTATATGAACGCGATTGAACTGGGGTAAAGCCTAACCATGTGCGGGAAGTATTGGCATAATTGCCACCAGCATTCCAATTGGAAACACCATCACGATATTGAAGATTGTAGTAACTAGCGCTTGCGACTGACTGCCAACTCACCGTTAAGTCATTGCCATTGAGATTGGCGCTGATCCAAGTGGGGGTGGCAGGCCTTTGTGCTGAACTCACTGGCGATGAAGCCCCCGACCATGCCGAACATACAGAGCCGTTACAGGCTTGTATGCGATAAGAGCGAGCGTTTAAATTGGTGATACCCGTCCATGTGCGGCTGCTCCCGGTATATTGGGCTCCAGCTGTATTCCAGCTTCCGGCACCATCCCTGTAGCCTATATGATAATAACTGGCACCCGAAATCGTGCCCCAACTGAGCGTGAGAGTTGTACCGGATAAGTTTGCACTGGGTGGGTAAGGTGTAGCCAGGGCAGCAAAAACCTGCCATGGCGCGCAAAGCAACAGCAACCAACAACAAGCGAAAATCTTGGACAAATCCTTTTTCATTGAGCTTCCTAATGATAGTGGGGGCTTAAAAAAACGGGAGTATAACAGCAAGAATCCCTGGCGGTTAGCCCTGCCTACCAGCAATCTATGAAACAACAGCTAAGCTTCGGCAGATATAATGGTTTACTGCTTGCTGATTCTGTGATGAGATCTTTAGCTGGCACAAGCTCCAAACTCGTGTTGAAAGCAGGGAAGAAAAAACAAAAGGAATTGGTTTTGAAGCGTTAGCTCTGCTTCTTTCGAGAAATCCCCTCCTTTTTCTAACCTCTTTTTTAGCACCACTTAGTGTGTGCATGGCGTAAAAATATGCCCCTCACCAGATAACTGGTGATTAAGATGTATGGGGCGTCGACATATGGGACGTCTTTAGGTAGCAATTGTTATGTTCAATCAGTATGCGAATTTTATGAAAATCACCACACAGCGGCCACATGCTTTCAGCGTATGGGTTATCCCCCTAGTTGCTCTACTTTTTCCCTTTAAAACACTGGCATCGCAGGATTTTACCTTGGTATGGGATGCAGTGACAGGTGCCAGCCATTACCGGGTAGAAGAAAAAATTAATGGCTCCTGGCAGGTGTTAACGCCACAAACCGCCCTAAGCATCACCTTTAGTAACAGGGCAACAGGCAAATATCGCTTCAGGGTGGGCGGCTGCGTACAAGAGCCAGGCGCAAATCTGCATTGTGGTAGCAGTGTTGCTATTTACAGCAATGAAGTGGAAGTGGATACCAGTAAAGGATCCGGTGAACGCCGGGTGATATTTGTGCATACGGATTTGTTGGGGAATCCTGCTGCTGAGACACAAGAAAAAACGGGGATATAAATGAATAGCACACTGAAAGGTTTCCAAGCTTTACCACTGTTATTGTGTCTTCTTGCGTCAGCTGAATCGTTATCACAAGAAAATGGTGAGATGATCTTTACGGAAGAAGACACTCAGACCAAGGCTTATAGTGCACTGGATACCTCTGATAACTTAGGAGATGCTTATGATCCCGTATCCGGCTCTATCAGTTTTTCGGTAACAGATATTAGCTTAAAAGGGAATTTTAATATTCCTGTAGAGTTACGTCGTAATTTCCAACCTGGAATAAAAGCATTATTTAAAACGAAATTTAAAGGTATCGTTGATGGGCTTGGGGGTTGGAATCTGGATGTTCCCGTAATTCAGGGGAATTTTGTGCTCCCAACATTAGATATGATGGGGAGGAGCACAGGTGTTGAAAGTGGAACTGGTTATCATATTCGTGGTGAAGGAGGGTGGTACGCTAACCAAGAATGCTCTTCAGATATTGGTTCATTTTATGCTACTGATAGGAATGGTTCTTATCCGATAACACCTCAGGAGTATTGGTTTGGCAAGTTTTTACATATACCGGGAAAAGAGTCTGCTGACTTAGTTTTGGGAAGTGGTGAATTTGATGGTATGCAAATTACCTCAAGATTATATAAGGTAACCAACTGTTATGAACGTAGTGATGGTATTGGTGAAGGCTTTGAAGTAACTGCTCCAGATGGAACTCGCTATTATTTTGATCATGCGGTGACATTTAATTCTGGAACGAACAGTAGATTGCTCGGTAATGCTGGTGGTACCAGACAAATTTTTGCTACTAGGGTGGTTGATAAATTTGGGAATACTGTAAGTTATAATTACTCAGGAAAAAAGCTTGATTCAATTACTAGCTCGGATGGGCGTGAAATTCATTTTGCATATGAGGGGGATAACTTAATAAGTGCCAGTGCTAACGGTAGAGTATGGAGGTATGAGCGATTCTCCGATAGCAGTGCAATTGAGAAAGTAGTTCAGCCTGATGGTAAGGCTTGGATATATTCAAAAAACTTCTATAAACAGTGGCTTGCCAAGACTAAAACAAGGCAGTCTATTACCGAAAGTTCCGGTCTTTGTGAATCCTATTTGGATGACTTATCAAAGTCAGAACTGGAGTTTTCAGTTTCGACTCCTGATGGATTGCAGATAAACTATAAAGTCAAGGATATATATCATGGCCGCCATAATGTCAGGCCATATAACTGGGGCTCTCCGCTGCCAATTTTTAAACAGCCACATTGTTCTTTTAGGCAAAATCTGATCTCACGGGAAGTGTTACTGAATGGTCAGAATTCCACCGAAGGTAATAAGAATAAATGGCAGTATGATTACTCCGAAAATGCTGGCTTATATGTTGCTCAGCTTTATGATACGCACAACGTTACGCAAGCCATTTTTGATGATTTTATTCAAAGGGTCAATGCATTAACAACTCGCGAGTTAGAAGCTTCTTTACCCTATGGGAAACCTGACAGTGTTATTACTGCTAGAGATGTTAAGACAGTTACGGTTACTGAAGATAAAATTGAGACAATCTTTTATATAGAACGATTGGAAGGGGCGTTTTCTGAAAATAAAATCCTGGCTAAGGATACTATTGATAGCTCATCAAATACATTGCTTAGGAGGGAGGAGTATTACTACACCCAAGGGGAGCAATACCTTTCCTCTTGTAAGCGTTTATCACCTCTAAATAGCTCGAATAACCCACAAGATGAAACTAAAGTTTTTCAAAATCTTGGTTTGAAAGATGAATGTTATATATCTGTAAATGAAGACGCGGAAAATTTCTGGGTTAATTTGTCAAAAAAGATAGTTAAACTATACGACTCCTCGGGAATCAAAAGTGTTTATACAACGGAGTATTCAGATTTTAATAAGTATGGTATAGCCACGAAAACTGTTGAGAAACAAGGCGGATATTCAAGATATATTACCAAGAGCTTTGAAGACGATCCTGAAAATGAGGTTATAAATTTGCCCGGTGCTACTCATATCAGTAGTACAGACAGTAATTACAAAACGGTAAGTGAAGTAAAATATAAAGTCGTTTCTGCAACTAATGAGTTGGCCGATGGCGTTACCCACCAGTATGCCGTGAAATTGCCTGAATATGAAAACTCCTTTGGCGTATGGAAGAAGAAATTCTCAGAATACCACGCAGATGGCAATATTAAGAAAGTAGAATATAACCAAGGATTGCGTGATAGCGCCGGTGCTATTTCCTCTTCAGAGAATCGCTACACCCTGTTTGAACAATACAAGCGTGGTATTCCACAGACGATTACTCATACCAAACGTAACGAATTCGGAGAGGGCAAAACGTTTTCGCAAACCCAGATAGTGGATGACAATGGCTGGGTATCCAGTGTCACAGACTTAAACCAAGTGACTACTAAATACGGCTACGATGCAATGGGCAGATTAGCCTATATCGACAGGCCGGATAGCTGGCTGGATGCTGTTTACAGCTGGTCGGGCGTGGATGCTGACGGCAACACTGTTACCCCGGTTACCCGCACCGAGCTGCGCTGCAAACTGAATGCGGATAGAAACGGTTGTGAAGGCAGCGCCAGTTTTAGCCGTGAGCAACGCTTTGATGGTTTATTAAGACCCACCTTAATCACCGAAACTGTTGGGGGTGTCAGCCGTTATCAGGTGAATAAATGGAATGCGTATAACCAAAATACCTTTAAAGGTAAATGGTTAGGCAGTACAACGAAAAGTGCTGGTGTACAGACGAGCTACGATGCGCTGCAGCGCCAGGACAAGGTTGAGGAGATAGGCACAAATGGGGTGACTTATGGCTCTATCGATTATGACTACCTATCCGGCAATAAAATAAAGGTCACGGACGCCGAGAATAATGTTACCACCACGACTTATCTGGCCTATGGCAGCCCCGCTTATGACCAGGCCGTAAAGATAGAATCCCCAGAAAATGTCACCACCGATATCGATATCAATATCTTTGGCAATATCAACTCAATCACCCAAAGCGGTAAAGGGGCGGACAATACCGATGTCAGCCACACCGAAACACGCCGCTACAATGCCCAGCAACAGCTGTGTCTGGTGATACGGGGAGATGTGGGTACCACGGCGTATCAATACAATAACCTGGGCGAAATGGTTTTACAGGCTCAGGGCGTAACGGCCAGCGGCACAGACTGTGGTTTTAACTACACTGATGCCAGTAAGCAAAAAGTTGAGTTTGTTTATGACAACCTGGGTGACCTGTGGAAGGTGAATTATGCCGATACTAACACCCCGGATATTAAGTATACCCGGGATGGCAATGGCAATATCACAAACTTGACCGCTGGCACGGTGGTGCAGGCGTATAACTACAACAGCCTTAACTTGCTTGATGATGAAACGCTGACTGTAGATGGCAAGCGCATCGCTGCCAGTGCAACGGCCTTCTCACTGGATTACACCTACGACGGTCTGGGCAATGTGAAGAGCCTGACCTACCCCGATGGCGATGTGATTAGTTTTGCGCCGAATGCCTTTGGCCAGCCAACGAAGGCGGTGGGCAAACGTGCCGGGCGTACCACGGACTTCACCTATGCCTCAAATGCAGTCTATTACCCCAATGGCAGTATCAAAAGTTTTAACTACGGTAATGACTATCAGCATAAAACCACCCTGAATACACGTAATGTGCCGTCAGATATAGAGGACTTTAAAGGCACAACCCATGCCCTTCGATATGGTTATCTGTACGACAACAACCTGAATATCACCAAGCTGACGGATGGAGTTAATTCTGCGTTTAGTCTTAGCAGTCTGACCTACGATGGTTTGGACAGGCTAAAAACCACCACCGGCGACACCACTGGCATTGGCAGCAGCAGTATCAGCTATGACGGGTTGGGTAATATTCTGAGTTATAACAGTAAAGGGCATACCCTAACTTACACTTATAACTACGCTAAGGATACGTCAACCTACAGCGATGGGTATTCCAATCAACTGCGACAGGTCGCCGATGGCATTGGCAACAAAGACTATGCCATGTTTGCCTATGATGACCGCGGCAATATCACCAATAACAGTTATCACGCCTTTGCATACAACCGCGCCAATCAGATGGTGAAGTCAATCGATAAGACCTATCTGTACGACGGCCACAATCGCCGGGTAAAACAAACCGACAGCAAAGGCACCAGCTTTAGTCTGTATAGTCTGGATGGCACCCTGCTTTACCGCGAAACCGACCAGGGCGGCATTAACTATATCTATCTGGGTAAAAAGCTTATCGCCAAAGACGGCGTGATTCCCGAAGACAGCGGCACCCAGCATTACCGCCCTTATGGTGAAAGTATTGAAGGGGCGATAGATGATGTGGGCTATACCGGGCATAAGTTTGATACAGACTTAGGTTTGAGTTATATGCAGGCACGATACTATGATCCAGTTATCGGGCGGTTCTATTCGAATGATCCTGTTGGATGGACGCCGAAAAATCCGGTGATGTCGTTCAACCGATATGCTTACGCCAATAATAATCCCTATAAGTATGTAGATCCTGATGGTGAAAATCCCCAAGCAGCCGCAAGAGCAGGCTGGGCCATTGGTGAAGGCATTAACTTAGTAGCATTCCATTTAACTGGCGTCACACTATCTACGATGTTGGCAAACGCAGTATGGGATATCGTACACAACGAGTCAGCAGATGATGTTACAGATCGTTCAGGTCAGGATGGGACAAAGAATGAAGTCGATGGATTTGTTAAAGATCTTGATAGCGTTTCTGAACCGCAATCAGATGATAAAAACATCCGAGTTTTAAAACCGGGTGTGAAGGTGGATGATCTTAAGAATAAAGCGCCGGGTTCTGACAATGGTAGAGGTAGAAATAAAACACAAGAAGGAGGAGTTATTGGTACTCATGAGTCGACTTCCACTTTAAATTCTGACGGTTCCAGAGCAAAAACTATTGATGTTCATAGACCCAGTGGCTCTGCAAACAAAAAGTACAGAGAGAGTCATTAATAATGAAACAGAAAAAATTAAGTGACATCATAAATATAAGTAACCTTCCCAAAAGAATTGAGGTGAATTCTGATTGGGATGTAAGCATGTTGTTAACTGATTTTAATTATGTAAATAATAAAGGATATATTCCTGAAGTCTTATGTAAAGAACTACCAAAGGAGTTGAAAGGTAGCTTGATTGATATTAGTGACTTGGATATGGAATATGGAAAATCGACGACATATAGAGTGTATGAAACTGAGAGTGTTTTATTCAATTGTAAGAATGTGGATGATTATGTAGAAAAAACTGGTGCGCATAATATACTGATAGAGTTTAAGCGTTCAAATTCATTTATTATTGGTCTAGATAGAGAATTTATTTTAATAGTATCCTTGAAGACCGATGGTTTCTTGTCTGCTTTCGGTGGCGTAAATTGGTTCGAGACAGTATTTAATTGTCAAAAGAAGAAAGGTAGTCCAGCAATATCCCAAGAAAGTTTGGAAGACTTGGGTAATGCCATATACAGGCTAAGGGACACACGTAAATCATGAATTGATCATCAAGGGTTCACCAATAGGCAGCGATCAAGGGATCGAAAGGGGGCAGAGTCTGACCTATCCCCACAAATAAAATAGATAAATCAGTTGGACGGTTACTATAGTAAAGCGAAGTCTAGGAAACGGAGTTTACTTGAGAAGAATATTTGTTTAGAGTTGGAAAACGCAATTATCAATTATTAAAGGAATAAATGATAATTGCTTGAGCATGGACTCAAAATAAGGTAAGGAAACCCAGCATTAAATACTCCCTATCTTGATTCATCTCTCTATTCGCATTTTAGTTATATCAAACAAGCGTCATGAAAATCGAATTGCTATAAAATTAATTTGGATAAATACTTTTATGCTTTTCTCAAAAGTAGAAAATTTGACCGTTAAGATGGGATTTCTCTTTGGGTGGATACACCTCTTATTTCCCATTTCAGCTCAAGCAACTTCCGCCCCTTCATTAAGTTTTAGATGGGTTCCAAGTACAATTTATTCCGGTGACTCAACCTACCGTACGTGGAGTTCAACAAATGCTACACAATGCATTGGCGATAACGGCAGCTCAGTAGGTACCTCTGGAACTAACAACGAACTAACAAGACACCCATCACAACTTGACTGAATTTTAAACAAGTCTAGTCTTGAGTTAGATGAATGGTTGACGTTCAGGAGTGGATGATGCCTAAGTCCCGCGCCAGTCAGGTGAGTTTGGTCGATACCCCGTATTATCATTGTGTGTCGCGCTGTGTACGGCGAGCGTTCTTGTGTGGTGAGGACAAAATAAGCGGCCAGAACTATGAACATCGCCGCCAGTGGGTGGAGGATGCACTGCTGAAACTGGCCGAAGTCTTCGCCATTGATGTGAGTGCCTATGCGGTGATGTCTAATCATACGCATGTGGTGCTCTGTGTGGACAAAGACCAGGCATTGAGCTGGTCAATGGAGGACGTGCTTGGTCGCTGGCATAAACTATTCAAAGGCACCTTGCTAACCCAGCGCTTTATGTTGCGAGGGGAGCGTGAGCAGATGACCGCGGCAGACATCCTCACCGTAGAGCAAACCGCTGCTATCTACCGCCAACGCTTGTACGACATCAGCTGGTTTATGCGCCATCTGAATGAATCCATCGCCCGTCAGGCGAATCAGGAAGACGGCTGTAGCGGCCGCTTTTGGGAAGGACGGTTTAAATCCCAAGCCCTGTTAGACGAACAAGCCGTACTCAGTTGCATGGCCTATGTAGACTTAAACCCTATTCGCGCCAAGATGGCGAAAACCCCCGAAACATCTAACCATACCAGCATTCAACAGCGCATCACGGCGGCCAGACAAGGTAAACAACCTCACAACCTGCAAGCCTTTGTTGGCAATCCAAGAGTCAATATGCCCAAGGGCATTGCCTTTAACCTAAAGGACTACTGTGAGCTGGTTGACACCACAGGTCGCTGCATCAGAGAAGACAAAGCCGGTCATATTGATAACCACCAAAGCCCGATTCTCGAACGCCTGGGGCTTAATAGCGAACAATGGCTGACCCTCACCCAACAGTTTGAACAGCACTTTCACGGCCCGGTAGGCAGTGAGCATATGCTTAACCAATTTAAAGCCCATACCCATCACCAACGTATTCACGGTATCAAGCAAGCCAGAGCGTTATTTGCATCCGGATGATGACCATCCCAACATCATGGCTGCTCAAATATCCATCACATCCTGACCACCGTGCTCAGGTGCTCTCCTTTGGCCGACTTTCATACTAAACGTCCCAATCTGCTGAGAACACAAGGTTTATCGCCGAACATCAATGGCCGATAGCGACTTATTTGACTCATGATCACCATCGAACCTTAAGTGTTGGTGCAGTTTTAGAACCTATGCTTGCAATACAGCCTATAATGGCTGTCTTTCTTTATAATTTATGGCTGTCTTTCTTTATATTTATAATAGTTTTCCGGTATTCAGTAACCGTTCGGTGATCACCGGACAGTTACTGACGGTTACTATAGTAAAGCGAAGTCTAGGAAACGGAGTTTACTTGAGAAGAATATTTGTTTAGAGTTGGAAAACGCAATTATCAATTATTAAAGGAATAAATGATAATTGCTTGAGCATGGACTCAAAATAAGGTAAGGAAACCCAGCATTAAATACTCCCTATCTTGATTCATCTCTCTATTCGCATTTTAGTTATATCAAACAAGCGTCATGAAAATCGAATTGCTATAAAATTAATTTGGATAAATACTTTTATGCTTTTCTCAAAAGTAGAAAATTTGACCGTTAAGATGGGATTTCTCTTTGGGTGGATACACCTCTTATTTCCCATTTCAGCTCAAGCAACTTCCGCCCCTTCATTAAGTTTTAGATGGGTTCCAAGTACAATTTATTCCGGTGACTTAACCTACCGTACGTGGAGTTCAACAAATGCTACACAATGTATTGGCGATAACGGCAGCTCAGTAGGTACCTCTGGCTCAAGTGCGATGCGGCCTCAAACTCAAAGTAAATCAGTTACCATGACCTGTACGGGACCAGGAGGTACTGTGAGTAAAACAGCCTCTCTTACTGTGCTTCCAAAGCCTCCGGCACCAACACTCAGTTTTAAATGGGTACCTGCCACCATCTATGCTGGGGAATTAACCCACCGCGAATGGACGTCTACAGATGCTTCTGGATGCATTGGAGATAATGGTAGTTCGGTAGGAACTTCTGGCTCAAGTGTTCATCAACCTCAAACTGAGAGCAAAACCGTTACCATGACCTGCTCGGGACCAGGAGGTACTGTGAGTAAAACAGCCTCTCTTACTGTGCTTCCAAAGCCTCCGGCACCAACACTCAGTTTTAAATGGGTACCTGCCACCATCTATGCTGGAGAATTAACCCACCGCGAATGGACGTCTACAGATGCTTCTGAATGTATTGGAGATAATGGTAGTTCGGTAGGAACTTCTGGCTCAAGTGTTCATCAACCTCAAACTGAGAGCAAAACCGTTACCATGACCTGTACGGGACCAGGAGGTACTGTGAGTAAAACCATTACTTTAATGGTACTCCCAATGGAAACCGCCGAATTAAGGTCACCTAAAGCGAATTCAACAATCTCCAACAGCGGACTATGTTTTAGTTGGGAGGTCGCCGCAGGAGCAACACATTACACCGTTCAAGTAAGTAGTGATGCGGCATTTAATGAGCACAGTCAGCGTTGGGCCGCTCAGGATTGGCGCAGTACCCAAATCTGTTGGAGCAATGCCTTTTTACCTAACGAGAATGCCAGCCATTTGAGCGAACTAGAAACGGGAAAAACCTACTATTGGCGGATTAAGTCAATGAATAACCCCACAGGACAAGATACATCAACAACGTTTACCGAGGCATGGCGTTTCACTGTGGGAGATAGCAGCGCTCAGCCGCGTACAATTAAGTTTATTCACACCGATCTGTTGGGAAATCCGGCAGCTGAAACTAGCCAATAGCAGCTATAAATACCCGGCAGCTAGACTGGCAGTGATATTCAGTGAAGATAGACTAAAACTGCATTAGGTAGAGTGCTTGTTGAGCACTTTGCCCCGAGCCAGATCGATCAGCAACCCGTTAATCACGGCGATTTGCCTGCCGTCCGAATGCTCAAGAAAGAAAACTGCCTGTTTGTCACTGGTGGGTTTGCTTTGTGGAAGCCCTTTGCCTTGTTGAGCCAGTGGCAGGCCGCTTAGATTTTTAAGTCCAATGCCATTGGGCTCTATCAGCCCAATACCCTGTTTTAACAGGGCTAAATAACCCGCCTTATCCAAAACCAGGGGAGCATCCAGCCGATACTCCCTGGCAGGTTTGTAGTGCCAGCCTTCGGCATCAAATGTAAAGAATGCCGTGTAAGTAGACAGGTCGCCCACTTCTTTAATACGTACGGCATCTGCATCCGGTAGATCCAGATCCAGGGCAATATCGAGTTGGTATGACTGGCTGTTAGCCTCGACCTGCACATTCTTAATGATGACATCGCGAAATGCTTCCCGCCGGTTCATCGGGATGGCCTGATAGGCGGACAGGTTTTGGTTTGCAAAACCAGCCGAGGCAATACTGTCGATAGCGGCACTGAGCATGGCCAGGTTTAGGGTTCTGGCTACCTGGCGGTTGGCATCATTTCGGTGGGCGCCGGATTCTATCAAAATGGTGCTGATGCCCATACCGGCCAGATTATCGCCAAAGGCACGGGGAGCAAAGGTATCGTCGTAGCGGCCTAAGTGGCCAGGGATCATCTCATCGGCCACTTGTTTTAACACGCCGATAAGCTGCATGGCCTTTTTACGGGCCGGGCTAATGGTTTTGGCCTGATCAAAGGCCGGAGCCAGCAACGAAATGGTGGCCGGGTTAAGGCTGTCGCCAGCGGCATAGAAACGGTTCTGATCGTGCAGGTTAAAACCAAAAGTCGGCTTAATGGCTTTGGCTTGCTCCAGCAGAATTCTGCCCTCCGGGGTCTGCAGGGCAGCAGCGTCACGATTAATGTCTATGCCCTGGGCATTTTCTCTGGTGGCCCGTTCGGCACCATCCGGGTTTAACATCGGGATAATATACAGGCTTAACTTGTTCTGCCATTGCGCTCGCCAGGCTTGGTCTTGCTGGATGCGTGCAATTAAATCAAATACCGCCGCGGTGGCGGTGGGTTCGTCGCCATGCATTTGTGACCATAGCATCACCCTGACCGGACCCTGACCAAATCCGATACGAAAGATATCGCGGCCTTCGAATGACTGGCCTATTTTGTCTACCCTGAATTGCGGGTCGGACTTGGCCTGCGCCAGGTACGCTTGAATATCCGCATAACGCAGTTGGGGCTTGTCCAGTCCGGGTACCTGAAAGGATGGCCAGTTAATCGGGGTAGCAAACAATGACATTGACATAATCAGGCTCATGATAAATAACAGTGGCTTCATTATTTATTACTTTAATGTGATTTTATGGTAATAATTTATTTATATCAGGTTAATCATTGGCCAGTAACAAGTCAAAACTCACGGCGTTGTTGATCCCAAATTTTCCACCAGGCAGCCCAAAAGCAATATATTGAGGAGTTTATATGGACCGTAGAGGTTTTATTAAAGCGTCCACCGCGGGTCTTATGGCCAGCCAACTTGTACCTACTACCGTACTGGCAAACGCCAGTGTATCCGCCAAATTGCCGAAACGGCTCCGACAGGGCGACAAGATTCGTCTGGTGGCACCGGCCAGTGCGATTTTTGATCCCGATGAAGTGGCAATAGCCAAAGAATCTTTTGAGGCCATGGGCCTGGCGGTTGACACGGGGCAGCATATTCTGGACCGCTACGGATACCTGGCCGGACAGGATAAAGCCCGGGCGGAGGATATAAACCAGGCCTTTGCCGATCCTTCGGTGCAAGGCATTGTGGCTATTCGTGGTGGTTGGGGGTGTAACCGTCTGTTGCCCTATCTGGACTTTGCCAACATAGCGGCCAATCCCAAAGTGTTGCTGGGATACAGTGATATTACCTCGCTACTGAACAGCTTGTATCACTATACCGGGTTGGTGTCATTTCACGGGCCAGTGGGGATGTCGTACTGGGGGCAATTTCAGGCCGAGCAGGTACGCACCATGTTGTTTGACGCCAATGCCACGCAAATGCAAAACCTGCCTGCTGACGATGATGCCCTGACTATGCGCAGCAACAGAGCCAGAACGGTGCGTTCTGGCAAGGCCAAAGGGCTGCTGGTCGGGGGCAATCTAACGGTCTTAAGTAGTCTGGTGGGCACGCCTTACCTGCCGGATATGCGCGGTAAAATATTGATGCTGGAAGATGTGGGTGAGGCCATTTATCGAATTGACCGCTACTTTTCCACCTTGCAACTGGCAGGTATTCTGGACCAATTAGCCGGTGTGGTCTTTGGCCACTGCACCGAATGTGAGCCGCAAAAAGGCTACGGTGGTTTTACCCTGATGGAAGTGATGCAGAATTACCTCAGGCCGCTCAACATTCCCAGTTATGTGGGCGCGCAGTTCGGGCATATTAAGGACAATCATATCCTGGCGGTGGGAGCTGAAGTTGAGCTGGATGCCGATGCCTGTACGCTGCGCCATCTTGCCCCTGTTGTGGTTTGATTATTTATGGCTAGTGTCAGTTGTGTAGCCTTTACTTTAGCTCACTACTGTACCAATACTTAAACACGTCTTAGTGACGCTGGTCTGCTGTTCGCGGCCCAATGCGGCATAAGTATTGGAATGGATGTGCCAAAAAGGGAATGAGCGTCTGGTAACTGGCTGACAGTCTGAGGTACTGATGCGACAGCATTTATTTTTCAGGGCATGTCTGGGTATGTTGCTAACCTGGCCGGTAAATGTTCTGGCCGACGACCTGCCGGTGATTCACTGGGGCGCTGCCCATTTTCCGCCCTTTTGGCAGGTGGAGGATAATCAACCGCCAAAGGGGATCTTCGCTGAAGTGCAGCAACTGGTGCTGGACCAGCTGTCCGACTACCAGCATCAATTTGACCATTCGAATTTCAACCGACTGTTATTGGAAATGCAGCAGGGCAAGCCGCTGTGCTTATTTGGTCTGACAAAAACGCCGGAGCGCCAGACCTATCTGATGTTCTCAGAGCCATTTCTACCTTTGCCTGCCTATGGCGCAATCTTCAAACAATCAGAAAAGCACAAGCTAGAGCCATTTTTACTGCCAGATGGGCGGCTTAGCCTGAGATCTTTGCTGAATTCACAGAATCTGCTGTTGGGGCATATCGGCGGCCGCTCGCTGGGACCAGATATCGATGCATTGCTGGTGGATGGCCGGGGCAGACCCAGGCCCACGCTGGTGCCTTTTATGAATACACAAAGCTATCAGCCCATGATGGGTATGCTGCTAAAGGGGCGCCTGGATATTATTCTTGGTAATGCCATTGAAGCCAGATATTATTCGGCGAAATATGATAGTGAAGACTTGCTTTCGTTTTTGCCTTTCGAAGAGAGTCCGCCACATTTTAGCGCCCATTTCGCCTGTACCACTGGGGCCTGGGGGCAGCAGATTATTGCTAATATCAATCGTATTGTGACAAACAATGCGCTTATCCTCGCGGGGGTTGAACGCATGGCTGCGCATATGTTGTCAGACAACCGTCGTGCGTATCTCCAGCAGGCGGACACATTCAGTCAGCTAAGCCCTGGCCGCCCGCAGGGTGCCATGTAATTTGTCAACCACTGCATGAATACGTATGCACTTTGCTGCAGCTGTGCAGCCTTGCCGATACTATGAAGACATTCTGAACCTGGCAGTTCTATGCCGTGGTCCGCCTAAGCGCTTGTCTGTGCTTCAACATTAGCTGTGATAACAAGATGAAAAAATTTGTATTGCTAGTATTCGTATCGCTGTTTGTGATTCAGGTCAAAGCTGCCGAGTTGTTGAGCCACCAGCTGATTGACGGTAGCCTGCAATTGACGACGGATGAGGGCCTGGTCAGTATCACCCCTTACGCCAGGGATACCTTTGAAGTCTTTTATCAACCCAGCGGTGTTCATCAGTTTCCTTCTTTTGCGATTGCCGATACGGCCATAAAGCACAGCGGACAACTGACCAGCCAAGACACAGGGTTAGTGTTTCGTCATGGTGAATTGGCGGTACATATTCAAAAGAAGCCGTTCAGACTCAGCTATTTCCATCAAAATAACCCTCTGATTGCCGAGGACAGCGGTTTATTTAATCATCAAAGCTTGCGCGGTTTTCGCTTTAAGCTGCAAGACGGAGAAAAACTGTTGGGCGGCGGCCAACGGGTACTGGGTATGGACAGACGTGGTCAACGCCTGCCGCTGTATAATCGCGCCCATTATGGCTATGGCACTGAATCCAGTCAGATGTATTTCAGCCTGCCTGCCGTGGTGTCCAGCAATAAGTATTTTCTGGTGTTTGACAATGCGGCCAGTGGCTATCTGGATCTGGGCCACAATGAAGCGGATATTTTACAGTTTGAAGCCGTTTCCGGTCGCACGGCTTACCTTATCGGCGCGGCAGACAGCTATCCGCAGCTTATTCAACGGTATGTTTCGCTGACCGGTATGCAGCCGATGCCGCCGCGCTGGGCGCTGGGCAACTATGCCTCGCGCTTTGGTTATCGCAGTGAGGCGCAAACCCGTGAAGTGGTCAATGCCTTCCGGCAACAGGATATCCCGCTGGATGCGGTGATCCTGGACTTGTATTGGTTTGGTAAGGATATCAAGGGCACTATGGGTAATCTTGATTGGGATGCAGACGCCTGGCCCAGCCCTGAAAAAATGCTGCAGGATTTCAGCGCGGATGGGGTAAAAACCATCTTAATCACCGAGCCTTTTATTTTGACCACCTCGGATAAATGGTCCGAAGCGGCGGATGCCGGGGCTTTGGCGCAAAATCTGGCTGGTCAGCCGAAACGTTTCGATTTCTACTTTGGCAATACCGGCCTGGTCGATGTATTCAACCCAAAAGCCCAGGACTGGTTCTGGCAAACCTATCAGCGTCTGCTGGAGCAGGGTGTCGGCGGCTGGTGGGGAGATTTGGGTGAACCAGAAGTGCATCCTGCCGATACCCTGCATCAATTACCCGGTGTGGGGAAAGTCAGCGCCGATGAAATCCACAATGCCTATGGCCATCAGTGGGCAAAGATGCTGTTTGCACGCCATCGTCAGGCCCGCCCCAATGAGCGCCCTTTTATTATGATGCGCAGTGGTTTTGCCGGTTCACAGCGCTACGGCATGATCCCCTGGACCGGTGATGTAAGCCGCAGTTGGGACGGATTGAAGCCACAGGTGGAACTGGCCCTAAGCATGAGCATGCTGGGTATGGCGTACACCCATTCAGACTTAGGCGGCTTTGCCGGTGGTGAACAATTTGATGCCGAGTTATATACCCGCTGGTTGCAATACGGTGTTTTTCAACCCGTCTACCGCCCGCATGCGCAGGAGGAGATTGCCCCTGAGCCCATCTTTCACGACGACAAGACCAAGGCCATTGTCAGGGACTTTATTAAGCTGCGCTACGCACTGCTGCCTTATAACTACAGCCTGAGCTACCAGAACAGCCAGACCGGCATGCCGATGATGCGGCCGCTGTTTTTTGAGGACGAGCAGAATCTGGCCCTGATGGATAATAAAGACAGTTATCTGTGGGGGGATGCCTTTCTGGTTACCCCCGTAGTGGCACCTGGGGTGACTTCGGTACAAGTGACCCTGCCTGCTGGCGTGTGGTTTGATTATTTTACCGGCCAGCGCTATTCGGGCGGGCAGCAAATCCATCAGCCAACCCATTTGGAAACCTTGCCGGTCCTGGTCAGAGGCGGCGCTTTTGTCCCTATGGTGGAGCCGGTTGCTACGACCCGTGATTACCGCAGTAACAAACTCACTTTACATTATTACGCTGATAAATCGGTGCAACAGGCCGAGGGCCAGATGTATGAGGACGATGGGCAAAGCTTTGATGCGGTTGGCAAAAAGCAATACGAACTGCTGCATTTTTCCGCTACGCAGCAGGAGCACCGTCTGAGCTTCAAACTGACTCGCGAAGCTTACCAGTACACTGGTATGCCAGACAGCCGGGAGATAAAACTGGTGGTACATCACTGGCCGTCTAAACCCAGACAAATCAGGCTAAATGGTGAGAAGGTTGGCTTTGATTATGCACGGGACCAGCAGACATTGCTGATCCCTTTTACCTGGGGGATGCATGACATCACCCTGGAGGTGGAATAGTGCCTGGCTTTGACATCTATGTCGGTCAAACAGACACAGCAGCCAGTAACAAAACATTGGATACCCATAAATGATAAAGACTAAACTTTCTCTGTTGAGCCTGGCCCTGGTGTTGACTGGCTGTGGCGACAATTCAGCTCCAGAGCAGGCTGCCATGCATAAAGCGACACCAAACACTGAAGTATCAGCGCCCGAGCGGCCGGTCATTTATCAGATGATGACCAGACTGTTCGGCAACAAAAATACTACCAATCAGCCCTGGGGTACGCTGGCGCAAAACGGGGTGGGTAAGTTTGCTGATATCAACGAAGCAGCGCTGACTGAAATCAAGGCTCTGGGGGCTAACTACGTGTGGTATACCGGTGTGCCACACCATGCACTGGTGGGGGACTACAGTCAGTATGGCATCAGTGCTGACGATCCGGATGTGGTTAAAGGCCGGGCCGGTTCGCCGTATGCCGTGAAGGACTATTACAACGTCAATCCGGATCTGGCCACAGATCCGGCTAAGCGCTTGGCAGAATTCGAAGCGCTGATTAGCCGTACCCATGATGCTGGTCTTAAAGTGATGATGGATATTGTGCCCAATCATGTGGCAAGACAGTATCAATCTCTGTCTAAACCAGCAGGGGTAAGGGATTTTGGTGCCGATGACGACACCCATCTGGAATATGCCAGAGACAACAACTTCTACTATATTCCCGGCCAGCCTTTTGCGGTACCGCATGGAGTCGAGCCCTTAGGTGGTGAACCGCATCCTCTGGCTGACGGACAGTTTGCCGAGAACCCGGCCAAATGGACAGGCAATGGCAGCCGCAGTGCCAGACCGGACGCCAATGATTGGTACGAAACAGTAAAGATTAATTTTGGTGTTCGCCCGGACGGCAGCCATGATTTTGCCTCGTTACCTCAGGAATTCGCCGATAAAAGCTGTGATGAGCATTTGGCCTTTTGGGCCGATAAAAGCGTGCCGGATTCCTGGCAGAAGTTTCGGGATATTGCGCTGTACTGGACAAAAAAGGGCATAGATGGCTTTCGTTATGATATGGCGCAGATGGTACCGGTGGAATTCTGGAGTTACCTGAACTGCTCTGTCAAAGCTGCCAACCCGGATGCTTTGTTGTTATCTGAAATCTATATTCCCGAGCAGTATCGTAACTATATTCGTTTGGGCAAGATGGACTACCTGTATGACAAGGTGGGTACCTATGATGCGCTGCGTGCGGTGATTGAAGGAAAAAGCGGCACTGAGCACCTGCCGCAGTTATTCAATAATATGGCGGATATTCACAGCCATTTGTTGATGTTTTTGGAAAACCATGACGAGCAACGTATTGCCAGCCCAGAGTTTGCCGGCGATCCACGTAAGGCTATGCCAGCCATGGTGGTGTCATCGCTGGTCGCAGCCGGGGCTAATCTGCTGTATTTCGGCCAGGAAGTGGGTGAACCTGGCGCCGGCGATGCCGGCTTCGGCCAGGCCAGTCGCACTACCATTTTTGATTATTGGGGCGTTCCAGCCCACCAGCGTTGGATGAATGACGGTAAATTTGATGGCGGGCAGCTTTCTACCCAGGAAAAAGCCCTGCGCGACTTTTATGCCCGATTACTCAATCTGGCAGCCCATCAACCCGCCCTGCGCGGTGAATTTGCTGACTTGCATCAGGCCAACAGCCAAAGTCCGGGCTATGACAACCAACTATATAGCTTTGCGCGCTTTAGCAAAGAGCAAGCGCTGTTAGTTATCGCGAACTTTGAAGCCCAGCAGGGGCGGCAGGTGCAATTCACCATTCCGGCCGGGGTAATAGCCGCCATGGGCGTGGCCAATGGTCGGTATCCGTTGGCGGAGTTGCTATACCAGCAAGCTGGATTGGAATTGAAGGTAGAAAAGGGTATTGGCCATTTGTCGTTGCAACTGGCGCCGCTGCAGTCGCTGGTGTTACAGGTTCGTTAACATCGTATCGGCGCTTCTGTGCTGACAGGAGCGCCAGTTTTACTGGTTTGTAGATTGTTAGTGCATGAATACGTATGCAGATTTAACTATTATCTTCTTGCCCAGCCGCTGATTTTGTAACATCAAACTTTCACTCATATTTACAACCTGATTACACTCCGGCTGGACTTCACCTAAGCTAATGGAGGATCTATCAGGACTAACCGAGAAGCCGCACTATGCAAAATGCCAGTTCTCTGACTTCCGCACCTGTTGCCGGGCCCACACCAACCCATGTCATTCCCAACGCTAAACCCAATCTGAGTTTCTGGCAAATCTGGAACATGTGTTTCGGCTTCTTAGGCATCCAGTTTGGCTTTGCCCTGCAAAATTCCAACGTCAGCCGCATTTTTGAAACCCTGGGCGCCGATTATAACAATCTGGCTATTTTGTGGGTGGCAGCACCGGTGACAGGCTTAATTGTGCAGCCCATTATTGGCTATCTGAGTGACAACACCTGGACCCGCTTTGGCCGCCGTCGCCCTTACTTTGTGCTGGGCGCACTGCTTGCCAGTTTCGCGCTGTTTGTTATGCCCCATTCACCTGTGTTGTGGATGGCTGCGGGCATGCTGTGGATTATGGATGCGTCTATAAACATTGCCATGGAGCCCACCCGGGCCTTTGTTGGTGATATGTTACCCAAGCATCAGCGTGGTATGGGGTATGCCATGCAAAGCTTCTTTATTGGTGTTGGTGCGGTGGTGGCGTCGGCATTACCCTGGGTTATGAATAACTGGTTGGGTATCAGCAATACCGCTGCGGCTGGTGTCATCCCCGATTCGGTGCGTTTTTCTTTCTATGCCGGCGGTTTGATTTTTCTGCTGGCAGTGCTTTGGACGGTATATACCACCAAGGAATACAGTCCCGAGCAACTGAAGGCATTTGAAGCCGCAGACAAAGCGGCCGAAGGGCAGAGTTATGAGGCGTTGCCACAGGTGGTCAGAACCGCCAGTCGCAGCTATCTGCAAGGCGGGATTTGGCTGGTTGCCGGGTTGGTACTCTGGGCGCTGATTCAGGGCAACATCGAGCAGCTGGATAAAAATCTGCTGATCCTGGCGGGAGGCTGTGCCGTGTTTGGTGTTTGTCAGCTAGTCGCCGGATGGCTGGCAAGTACAGGGCGACACAGCAATGGTTTTTCCGTGGTGATGAACGATCTGTTTGCCATGCCCACCGCCATGAAACAACTGGCTTTTGTGCAGTTTTTTTCCTGGTTTCCGCTCTTTGCCATGTGGACCTATATGACAGCGGCAGTGACATCACACCATTTTGGCACCAGTGACCCAACCAGCCTGCTATATAATCAAGGGGCTGACTGGGTTGGCGTCTTAAATGCTACCTACAATGGCACCACCATATTTGCCGCTATGCTGATCCCCATTTTGGTAAAACTCACCAACCTGCGCATGGCCCACATGGTAAACCTGTTTCTTGGCGGGCTTGGTTTTATCTCCTTTTTGTTTATCACCGATCCTGATTGGCTGGTGCTGCCGATGATTGGGGTAGGGTTTGCCTGGGCATCTATTCTGGCTGTGCCTTATGCCATTTTGTCTAATAGTCTGCCGGCCGGGAAAATGGGCGTATTTATGGGCATATTTAACTACTTTATTGTTCTGCCACAGATTCTGGCCGCCAGTATTCTCGGCTTCTTGGTGACCCGTATTTTCGACAACCAGCCGGTGTATGCGCTGGTGGTGGGTGGCTGTAGCATGTTGTTAGCGGGGCTGTTGGTACTGCGTGTTAAAGAGCCTGATTATCAGCAGGAGCCGTCGGTATGAAGTCCACCGCGATGACAATGCTGGCATTACTGGTCTTCAGCGGTTGTGCCAACCAAGTACCCAGATCAGCAAACATTGAGGAATTTGTCGGTACCCGCCATCCGTTTGCTGCAGAGTCAGTGTACTTTCTGATGACTGACCGCTTTGTTGATGGCGACCCGTCTAACAATCATGAAGATCAGGGCGGTGCACATCCGACCTTTAATCTGCCGCTAATTGGGCCGGATGGCCAGGTCGCCAATGTGGGCTATATGGGCGGTGATTTTCGCGGCGTACTGAACAACGCCGCTTTTATCCGCGACATGGGTTTTACCGCCATCTGGATGACACCCATCGTCGACAACCCCGATGAAGCCTTTGCCGGTGGTGAGCCTATTACCTTTGGTGGGGCATTTAAAGACGGCGGTAAAACAGGCTATCACGGCTATTGGGGGGTAAACTTTTTTCAGGTAGACGAGCATTATCCTTCGTCGGGTCTGGGGTATGCAGAATTAACCGCACAGTTGCGTGATAATTTTGGCATTAAAACCATTCTGGATATTGTTACCAACCATGGTTCGCCGTCATTCGACATGCCGGTTGATCAGCCAAAATTTGGCGAAATTTATGGCCGCGACGGCACGTTGCTGGCCGATCACCAGAACCTGCCGCCCGAGCAACTGAACCCGGACAATCCCTTGCACCAGTTCTTTCATACCGAGCGGGACATTCTGCAATTATCCAATCTGAATGATCAGAATCCGGCGGTAGTGGATTACTTTGTTGAAGCTTATGACTACTGGTTAGAGCAAGGTGCAGCAGCGCTGCGTATTGATACCATCAAGCATGTACCGCATCACTTCTGGAAGCAATTCAGCGATCGTATTCGCGCCAGGCATCCCGGACTGTTTATGTTTGGCGAAAGCTATGACTACAACGCCAATTTTATTGCGCAGCACCAGTTGGATAAAAACGGCGGCATCAGCGTATTGGATTTCCCTGGCCAGCAGGCCATGAGCAAAACCTTCTCCACCCCTGGCAGTGACTATGCAGATTTACTCGACTATCTGCATCTGACCCATGGGCCCTACCAGAATCCCTATGAGCTGACCATATTCTATGACAACCATGATATGGCGCGTATGAACGCCAGCGATGCGGGATTTATTGATGCCCATAACTGGCTGTTTACCAGCCGCGGCATTCCGGTGGTGTATATGGGCTCAGAAATGGGCTATATGCGCGGCACGGTGGAGCATCAGGGCAACCGCAACTATTACGGGCAGGACAATATTGAACTGGCCAAGACACATGTAATTCACCAGCACCTAAAGCAAGTGGCAAACGTACGTAAAAGTTTGCCTGCATTGCAGCGCGGATTGCAGGTAAATCTGGACTTTGGCGGCGATCAGGCCGCATTTTACCGGGTATTGCAGTATCAGGGCCAGGCGCAAACTGCATTGGTACTGCTGAATAAAGGTGACAAACCGGCCAGATTCAGCGTCAGCCGGTATATGCAATCAGGGTTATGGCAGGAGCAGTTCAGCCAACAAAGTCGCGATCTGCCTGCCGATGGAGTATTAGATGACGAAGTGCCGGCCCACAGCGTCAGAATCTGGCTGCGGCAAGGGCAAATCGAGGGCGCTGACTTGCTTGAGAAGCTGCGTATTTTAACCGCCCATCGTTGATTTTTATAAAAATTATCCAGAAAAGTAGAAATTTCTGGGCTCTTTCTTCGGCCTGGGAAAATCGCTCCAGGCCGCGTGTTTTCTGAGCTATAGCGCTCTGGCTTTTATACCTGAGTGCCTTAAAGGTATTTAATCTTATACTTACGTACCAGATCAGGGTCTGTAATTGACGATTGCTCATTTGTTAGCCTGTTTACGTCAAGACACAAAAGAGAGGCAACATCATGAAAAAATCAACTTTTATTCTGTTGGGTGCGGTATCAGCGTTTACCTTTTCACCCGCCAGCTTTGCAGACATTAATGAAGCATTGGCTAATATCTGCACTATTGTAAAAAACGACGATAAGTCGGAGCTGCGTAAAAAGCTTAAAAATGTGCAGGACGATTTTCGCTTACGTTTGGGCGATTATTACTCAGGGATCAGCTGTGGTGGCAATAGCCTGATTCGTTATGCCATGGAAAACGGCGCGGTGGAAACCGGCACCTATATGATTAAGAAAATGGGCAGAAGCGATCTGACCACGGTGGAGAAAGATGGCATGGCCCTGAAAGACTGGGCACAGAATAACGGCTATCTGGACAACCCTATCGGGCAGGAACTGATCGCCCGTATCGACTGATTGCATTAATGAATTAAAAAAGCCCGGATTTCCGGGCTTTTGTATGTCCATGGCGGTCGCACTTATTGGCGATGGCAAAGATCTAAACCAGCCAGGTAGCGACAAAGGCCGCAGCCAGGCAATAGTACAACATGGGAAACAGCGTGAAGCTGATCACCCGTCCTTCCTGACCTGCCAGTTTCACCACACTGGCTGCCGCCACCACATTAACTACGCAGATCATATTGCCGGCATTGGCTCCAAGCATCTGCAACGCCAGCACCAGGTTGTGATTCAACCCCGCTAGCCCGGCAGTAGCTTGCTGCATCGAGGCAAACATCAGATTAGAGAAGGTTGCAGAGCCGGCGATAAAGGAACCCAGTGCGCCAATAAAGGGCGCAATGATCAGCCAGTGGTCTGCCAGGTGAGTGGCGGCTAAATTGGCCAGCTCCAGGGGCATACTTTGCAGTCCGGCTTGATTTTGCCCCGAATGAATAAATAACCTGACCATCGGCACAGCCGTCCCCAGGGAAATCACCGCCCCTTTCAAGCTGAGCAGGCTGGCAGTCCACGCCCGCTGAAGCATGCCTTGGTCGGCACGTAGAAATCGCAGACTTAAAAAGGTGGCGAGCATCATTAAACCACCGGGCAAGTATAGCGGCTGGAAACTTACCGACAGTTCAGTGCCCAGTATTCCTGTCCAATTCAGGTCAAGTGCCTGCAGATAGGCTTTAAATGGCAACGCATTGATACGGCTCAATACCAGCAGGCTGGTAGCAATAAGGTAAGGTAGCCAGGCACGTATCAGACTTACCCGGGTCTGAGCGGAAGGAACTGATGTCTGAGGCTGGTCACTGATTTGCCAGAGGACTTTAGGCTGTAACCAACCTTTTCTGATCAACATCGTTGCCAGCAGCAATCCCACCATTGCGCCTATCAGGGACGGAAACTCCGGACCCAGTAACCAGGCCACCAGATAAGCCGGCAGGGTAAAAGCCAGCCCGCAAATCAGCGCAAACGGGGCCATGACCAATGCGGCTTTCAAACTGGCGCGAGCGGAAAAGAAACAGGTTAGCATCACGCACATCAGCAGTGGCAAAACAGAGGCCACCAGAATATCGATGCCAATCGCTTGCAGGGCAATTTGCAGCACTTGCTCATCTGTTGCTTGCAGCCCTTGTTGCAGGCCAACCACCACCGGCGTGCCGATGGCGCCAAAGGATACCGCACTTGAATCGGCTACCAGCGCTAGCACCACGGCCGCTAATGGCGGAAACCCTACGGCCACCAGTAAAGGGGCGCAAATGGCAGCTGGGGTGCCAAATCCGGCCGCCCCTTCCAGAAAACTGCCGAATAACCAGGCAATTAAAAGTAGTTGCACCCTGGGATCTGGGGATAGCCGCACAAAGCCCTGACGGATCACATCCAATGCACCGGTTTCACGCAGGGTATTCAGTAACAACAGCGCACCCAGCAATATCCACAAGATGGAAAATGCCAACCATATGCCTTCCAATGTGGCAGCCAGCATATAAGTGGGCGACATTCGCCACAGACCAAAACTTGCCACAGCGCATATCAGCAGGCTGAATGGCATGGCTTTGGTAGCGGGCAAACGCAATACCACCAACAGCAGGAACACCGATAACACCGGCATCAATGCGGCGATAAGTTGTAAGCTGTTCATCACTGACTACCTTTTGAGGCGAATTTCTGCCTCCAGCTCGATATCCTGACCAAGACGCTGAGTGATACTTTGCTTCAGGGCTTCAACATGTGCCGTCCCCAACTGTTCACTGCTGACTAACTTAACTGATATCAGCGTTGGTTCACCGCGGATCACCTCCTGAATACTCAGTTCTGCCTGGTGATCCAGTATGGAGACCTGACCCTGTGGCAAGGCCCTGATCAAACGGTTTTTTTCCACCAGTTTCTGAAAGGACAAAAACAGTGGGATGCTGATAATGGCCAGCGACAGCAAGGTAATGCTGACGCCTTTACGGGCCAGATGAAAAGGCGCAAAACCCAGCACCAGAAAGGTTAAGGCCGCTGCCAGAGCAATACCCACCAGGTTAGTGGTAAACAGCAGCATGGCGCCACCGGCCATCGCCAGATCGCCCCACCCCAGACCAATTCCCACTACCGATAGCGGTGGCACCAATGCCACGGCAATGGCAACACCTGCCAGGCTCTTGGCCACTTCTTCCTTGGCATTGGCATAGGCACCGGCAATACCGGAAATAACCGCAACACCCAGGTCCAATAATGTGGGGGTCAGGCGGGCCCGCATTTCTGAAGTGAGGGTGGAAAGCGGCATCAGCCAGGTTACCAACACGGCACAAAACAGGGCCAGTACAATGCCACCAGACAGGGTTTTAATCGCATTTTGCAACAAGCCACTGTCGGCTCTGGCCAGGCCCATGGCCAGGGAAATAATCGGTGCCATCAAAGGGGCCAGGATCATCGCGCCGATAATGACCGGTGCAGAATCGGCGAACAGACCGGTTACCGCCAGCAGTACACTGAGCACCATCAAGACGTTAAAGGCCGGACTGGCGATGGCGTTTTCTCTCAGACTGCGAAACAGCTCGCGAAACTCGTCTTCTGAGGCGTGGTGAAACAACGGAATCGGCTTGTCGGCCAGCTCCGCTACCGCGCTACCACAAGGTAGTTGGGCCATCTTGAGCTGATCTTTACGAATATCGGAAGTGCTGGTCTTTTCCTTCAGTTGCGGACTGATCAACTGGATATGTTTCTCCTGCACCTCACAAACCAGCTCTTTAGCGCCCATGGCCAGACCATCCAGCTGATAATTTATCCCTTCCGCAGCGCTCAATGTCAGACGGCGGGTTTTGATCAGGCCGATACTGTCGGGCAGGTTGCGGGGATTAATACGACCCTGAAACAGGAAACGCAAAATCAGGGCGATAAAGGCCATCACACTGCGCGGGGCCACCGCTACCAGGGACAGTCGTCGGTCGCCCGGGTCGAGTATTTCAGCCAGTCCCCGCCCCATCCAGGGCCGGCGACCTTGCTCCAACACCATCATGCCCAATAGTGCCAGACTGATACGTTGGTCGGTGGCGGTCACCAGTTCATAGCTATGTAACTGCAGTTGCCTGAATTTGCGCACCATATTGATAAGCGCATGCCAGCGGGACAAGGCGTGAGACGTGTCTTTTAAATTAAAGACCAGTAATTCTCCGACGATAATATTAGAGAATACCGGGGTGCCATTACAGGACAAGGTATCCAGGCTTTGGCATTCTGCCTCCAGTAACTTGGTGAAGCAGTCGGTAAGTTTCACATTAGCCGGGCAGAATGCGCGACTGGCATGTTTACTCTGTGGATGGGGTAATATGCCCAATTGCCATTGATTTTCACTGGCATTATTCCAAAGCAGTTTTATGCTTTCATCATTGAGATAAAGAATAACCCTGGCCCCTTGCGGCGGTAATTCTGTCTGGCCGAATAACAAGGGTTGAACATTTGCTTCCACGCCGGATATCAGCGTTTCAGGGTCAAGTGTCTCATCATGGATAAGGTAAACCGGGTTCAAGAACGTTCCTTATTTCAACACAAGGTCTTGCATGCTACTTTAGTGCAGGGATGGGCAGGGCGAAAGTGATATTGGCTGTCAGTCTGCCTTCGCTGACGTTAATCGGAATCTGTGCACAAAGGTCGTATGCCTTGGTGGCATTGCTGCTCAGACCTGTGATATTTTGCCGCCCCAAATCGTTAACTGAGAATTAAAAATGCAAATTGCCGATAACGCAGTGGTTCAGTTTCACTATGATGTGAAAGAGTTGGATGGTGAAGTAGTTGATAGCAGCCGTGAAGAAGAACATCCGGTTGCTTACCTGCATGGCCACAACAATATTATGCCAGCCCTGGAACAAGCTCTGATTGGTAAGAGTGCGGGCGATAAGCTGTCTGTTACCCTTGAAGCCAAAGATGCCTATGGCGAATATCAGGACGGTGCAGAACAACGGGTTTCGCTGAAACATTTGTCAGGTGCAGACAAGTGGGCGCCGGGCATGTTAGCGCTGGTACAGACCGAGCATGGTGCACGACAAGTCAAAATCAAGAAAGTGGGCAAGTTTATGGCCACGGTAGATCTTAACCATCCGCTGGCTGGTAAGACCTTGGCATTTGATCTGGAAGTAGTAGATGTACGCGAAGCCACGGCCGATGAAATTGAGCATGGTCATGCGCATGGCGAGGGTGGCCACCACCATCATTGATGGTTGAGGCCCGTGTTTTTACTGGGTGGAAATATTTGCATTGAGCTTGAAAAACTCCCGCTACACCTCTCGTCTGGACAAGGGCCTGCTGCCTGTATTGCTGTTTTTCCCAACCCTGTTAATTGCAGTAGGTTGTTGGTTTGTTACAGACAGCCCTCTGGTTGGTATCGCAGCCGTGGTACTGGCACTGTTTCACATCGTTCTTACCCTGGTGTTTATCTGGCCTTGTTATTACCTGCTGGGCGAATCGCAATTAGAAGTGCGGTGCGGACTTGCCAGGGTTGTTTTGTCATATAAAGACATACAGCGGGTTCAGGCCAGTAACGCGTCAATGCCATCACCTGCTTTGTCATTGCGTCGTCTGGCCATTGAGTCCCATCAAGGCCTTTTGCTGATTTCACCGGCTAACCGCAGCAAATTTCTACAGGAACTCAGTTTGCGTATGCACGGACGTTATGTTGCCGGGGCAGAATCTACTGCTGACGACAGTGTGAATATATCTCATATCGTCAATGACAGAATTTAACCTGGCGATATTATTGGCCTTGCTGGCTGGCCTGGGGATTCCGGCTGGTGGCTGGTTGGCGACCCTGGGCCGCTTTCGTGCGCAGTGGCTACAGCGGGAGTTTCGCCATTTTGTGATTGCACTGGGCGGCGGCGTGTTATTGGGGGCCGTGGCTCTGGTTCTGATCCCTGAAGGCCTGACTCAGCTAAACCATAGCTTGTGGGCCATCAGCATCTTTGTCGCAGGGGGCGGCTGCTTTTTCTGTTTCGAAAGATTGCTTGGGTTGCGCAGACGTGAAGCGCCGCAGCTCACGGGCATGTTGCTGGATTTTATTCCCGAAGCCCTGGCATTGGGCGGATTACTGGCACTTGGCAGCAATGAAGCCTGGTTGCTGGCGCTGTTAATTGCTACGCAAAATATTCCTGAAGGGTTTAATGGTTTCAGGGAAATGGTTGGCCTTACCAATCGCAGGCCTGCACAAGTGTTGTTGTTTATGTTGTGCTTGTCGCTGCTCGGCCCGCTGGCGGCCCTTGTCGGTTATGTATGGTTAGCGGATATGCCCCAGTTGCTGGGCGGCATCATGCTGTTTGCTTCCGGGGGGATTTTGTATCTGCTGTTTCAGGATATCGCACCTCAATCCCATCTGCGTAAACACTGGGCGCCACCACTGGGCGCGGTCATTGGATTTACCCTTGCTATGGCCGGCCAGTTGGCACTGCAACATTGAATTAGCTGGCTTTGATTGCGCCACAACTTTGTCGTATGACTAATTCAGCCGGCAACAACTTCGGCTCCTGGCGTTCGCCTTTAATCAGACTGACCAGGGCTTTGACCAGCATTTCACCGGCCAGTTTAGTGTTCTGATGTACTGTTGTCAGTGGCGGATTGGTAAAACTGGCCGCCAGAATGTTGTCATAGCCTACCACGGCCACCTGGCCTGGAATGGCTAAGCCTTTGTCATGCAGAGCACGCATTACACCTATGGCAATCAGATCGCTGGCACAGACAATGGCATCAATCTTGTGGCCAGTGTCCAACAATTGGATGGCCGCCCGGTAGCCTGAGTCTTCGGTGGTAATGGCATCCATTTGCAATGGAAGCTGTTTCGCCCCGGCCTGTGAAAGGGCGTGGCACATACCCCGGTATCGTTCAAAAAACTCCGGGCAGTGGCTGTCGGCGCCGCCGACAAAGGCAAAATGTTTGCGTCCTTTTTGAATCAGGTGCTGCGTGATTTTGTAGCCACCCTGAAAGTTGTCGCAGGCTATGGAGATGCCAGGGTGTTCCTTATCCACTGCGCCCCACAGCACGAAGTGAGTTTGCTGCTGTTCCAGCTTGGCCAACTTGTCCTGGTAATCCATATAATCGCCATAACCCAGCAGGATAATACCGTCGGCTTTGTTGGTATCTTCATAATCTGCATGCCAGTCATCACTTAATTGCTGAAAGGACACCAGCAAATCGTAACCTTCCTGAGCCGACGCGCGGGTAATACTGCCCAGCATGGATAAAAAAAATGGATTGATCATGGAGTCGTCTGAGGTGGGATCTTCAAACAACAACAGGGCCAGGGTCTTGCTACTTTTTTGTCTTAAGCTGCTGGCATTTTTATCCACTTTATAATTCAGTTCACGGGCGATGGCCTTGACCTTGTCGCGTGTTTCCTGGTTAACCAACGGACTATTGCGCAGGGCTCTTGAGACGGTGGATTGAGATACGCCGGCCAAATGAGCTATATCAAACGATGTGGCCTTACCTTTCATAAATGGGGAAACCTGCCTACAACACTTTATTGGGCTCAGTTATACACCAGCTTGTCTGGAATACCAATTGACTTGGGGTGAGAAGAAAAAAGCGGATACGACACAAGCAGTTCGTATCCGCACTCCTTCAACAAGCGTTAAAGGCCACAGGGAGAGGGTAAAGCAGGGGATTGCTCCGCGACGGTATCGATAAAATATTGCTGGTTGGCACGCAGTGCCGCAACACGCTGCTCAACGTCATCCTGACTTAACAGTTCGCCAGCGCTATGGTAAACCCAGTCAATGTCCTGTTGATATTCACGCAATTCGGTTGACTCCAGCGGCCCCTGTGAGCCATCCGCGCCTTTAGGCATAAACCACAGGTTGAAGTTCATCGACATATGTACTTCCGGGGCCACGGCTGCGGAATGGGTACTGAACAGCTGCCCATCCACGTAGTAACGCACCGCATCTTCTTCTACTTGCAGAAGTAAAGTATGCCAGCCTGCGTAGCTGCCGCCCTGACGGGTGTTTTCGTTAACCGGTGTCCATGGCTCTAACTGAAAGGTTTCCCAGGTGGTGGTCCACATGGCCGGGTCATGATTATGTCCCCAACCACCGTTGGGCAGGTATTCAAAGTCGGTTTCGCTGTAATCAGGATCCATCGGCGCTTCTATTGGGCTGATGGCATAGAAGGTTTGAATAACCTCGTCACCATCGGGGCCGAAAGTGGGTTCGTCGCGGAAAAATACTCTGGCCGCATAGGTACCCTGCAGGTATTTTCGCGCATGGCAAATCTGTGTGTGGCGGGTATTCTCTCCTTGTCCGGCCGTTTGTGATGCCATGCGTAGAATGCCATATTCCGCGCCGGTTGGCGCCTGATGAAAACTGATGCCCTCGTCGGACCAGGCTGCACCTTTAATGCCAGGGTGGCCGGTTTCATCCCGGCTCTTCCAACCGTTAGCATAGAAGGCAGCCAGGTCTGGATAAGCAAAATCGTCAAACATCACTTGTTTGGTGACTGGATCTGTGGAATGAGATGTTTGCCTCTGTTCTTGCGAGCAGGCCGTCACAAGCAACACCACACTGAGGTAAAGCGGTAACCCTTGCTGACTTTTGTTCATGTTGGTGCCTTTGTTTTGTAAATTTATAACATCCTATTCATCGAATGACAGCGTTGTCAATGCTGTTTTTGTGGAAAAATTACACACTTTTTGGGTCGGCGCTTGACCACCGGGCTAACAAGGAGAAGATCAGAAAAACTTCAGAAATAAAAAAGCCCCTGAATCGGGGCTTGGTCAGAAATATCAGTTAAATCAGGATTTTCCGGCGACCTTCAGGCCACGGTTAATATCCATTACATCCTGTTCAGATAAGGTGCCAGCGGCCTGTTTCAGCTCCAGGTTCGCTACGATGTACTCATAACGGGCAATCGACAGGTTACGGCGGGCGTTGTACAGGTTACTGGTACTGTTTAACACGTCAACAATGGTACGAGTACCCACTTCAAAACCGGCTTCTGTGGCTTTCAGGGCGCTTTCGGCCGAGACCACGGCCTGTTCCAGAGCTTTGATACGGGAAATATAGGCAGACACATCATAGAAGTTTGAGCGTACATCCCGCACAACTTTGCGGTACACCTGCTCGCGCTCTTCGCTGCTGGCAACAAACTGATGTCTGGCCTGTTCCGTTTGCGAGCTGACTCTGCCACCGGAATAAATTGGAATATCAATACCAATGCCAATAGACGCCGTATTATTGCGGCTGCTGATCTTATCTGTGTCACTTGAGGTCGCTGACGCGGTTAATCCCACCGATGGCAAATGACCGGATTTGGCTATTTCAATATCCTGCTTGGCAATATCCACGCCGAGCTTGGCTACGGTTAGCTCCAGACTGCGCTCATCAGCAATCTTCAGCCAATCCTCTACAATTGCAGGAGTTGGCGGAGCAGTACTGAAACTGTCGGTATTCAGCACATTTATGTCGGCATGGTACGCACCGGTTATTTCGCGTAACACTTCTCGGCTGATTTCAACCGTATTACGTGCAGAAATCTCTTTTGCCACCGCGTTGTCAAACAGGGACTGTGATTCATGTACGTCAGTAATGGCGGTTAAGCCTACCGCATGACGTTGTTTGGTTTGCTCCAGTTGTCTTTCAATGGCACGTTTTTCTGCCTGCGCCAGTTCCAGATCGTCAAGGGCTTGCAGCACCTGGAAATAAGCGCTGGCAACGCGCACAATCAGGGCCTGCTGGGCTTGCGCATAGGTAGCATTGGCCTGTGTTGCTGACAGCTCTGCCCTGTCCAGGCTTTTCCAGTAGCTGTGGTCATAAATGGACTGGCGCAGGGTCAGGGTGCCGCTATTGCTTTCACCGTCGGCATCCCAACGTTCCATACCTGCATTCAGGGATAAATCGATTTGTGGCAACAAACTGGCGCGACTAATACCTACCGCGGAGTTAGCGGCCTCCTTACGAGCCTGGGCTGCCAGAATAACTGGATCTTTTTGTAATGCTTGCTGATACACCTGGAACAGGTCGTCAGCGAAAGCTTGCGAGGTCAGGCTAAAACCCACAAGCAAAGACAGCAGGGATTTCTTCATGAGTGTTCCTAAGAAATGATTTGCACGATCACAATTCTGATTAGTGGCTGCAAAGTCTAAGTAAATCAAGCGCTAACTGTAACCTTTTAAGGGTAACACTGAGTGTCCAAGTGTAACAGAATATTTATTCAGCAAATCCAGGTCCGGAATTAACTAAATCCAGACTGACAATTCAGCTTCGATTTGGCTATGCTAGGCTCCCGCCGTTAATCTACCAGAATTAGGAGCAGGAATTGAAAGACTTCGGAGTCAGTTGCGACGACAAGGTACAAATGTTGGACAAGCAGCCTCTGTACAAGGGTTTTTTCACCATGCTCAGGTACAGTTTCCGGCATAAACTGTTCGCTGGCGGCTGGAGTCAGATACTGCACCGGGAAATTTTTGAGCGTGGCCATGCCGTGGCCGTGCTGCCCTATGATCCGGTCACCGATGAGGTGGTATTAATAGAACAATTCCGGGCGGGTGCCATGGCCACCTCTGCTAATCCCTGGTTGTTTGAATGTGTTGCCGGCATTATTGACGAGGGTGAGAGCCCCGAACAGGTTTGTCAGCGTGAAGCAATGGAAGAAGCCGGGTTGCAGATTGGCCGTTTGCATCCCATGCTCAGTTATCTGTCCAGTCCGGGTGGCACGACCGAACGCCTTTATCTGTTTATCGGCGAGTGTCGGGCCGAACAGGCCCAGGGCGTGCACGGATTGGCTGAAGAGGGCGAAGATATTCGGGTACACAGAATGCCTTCTGCCCAGGCCCTGACCATGATGGATAATGGCCAGATAGATAACGCGGCAACTCTGATATCTCTGCAGTGGTTTGCCCTGAACAAGAACAAACTGATCGAGCAATGGTGTGAGTGAAGTAAGAACCCTGAAAAAACATGTGCCAAAACTGGCCAGTCTGCACGCAGTTTGCGAGGCGAATTATGGCCGTTTACTCAGGTTGCTGCCGGATTTGGATCAGCAGAAGTTGGAGTATTGTTTTGCCGTGGGTAAAGGGCTTAGTTACCGCATCGTGATTCAGCTTTGTGAACCTTATACAACTACCTTGGAAATGCGTCAGTTAAATGAAGGGTTGCCAGCTTATATGCAACCGGTTATGCAAATCCGCTTATATCATGATGCCAGAATGGCAGAAGTGATGGGTTTTCAGCAAATGGGCAGATTTAAGCCCAGCTACCCCTATCCAAACAGCCTGATGCATCAGCGCAACGAAAAGGAACTGGTGAACCATTTTCTATCGGAATGGCTGGGATTCTGCCTGCGTAACCTGTCCCCTTCATCCATCCAACAAGGTTGATTACAGGCAATATGAAATCCTTTCGGCTGGTGCAAATCAGCGATTGTCATCTGTTTGCTGAACCAGATAGAGCCAGTTACGGCGGTATCCGGCCCTGGTATAGTCTGGTTGAAGTTCTTAAGTTGGCGACTCAGTTCACAGCGGATGCCTTGCTGTTCAGCGGCGATATCAGTAATGACTTGTCGCCGCACAGCTACCAGCACTTGCAGGCATTAATCAACCAGTATTGCCAGGGGATACCCTGGCATCTGATTCCCGGCAATCACGATGACAGTGCCCTGATGCAGACTATGTTTGCCGACAATATGGGTTGTCTGGCTAGCTCTGTGGATATGGGAAACTGGCAATTGCATGGTTTGGACAGCCAATACCGTGGCACCTTAGGCCAGGTCAGCGCGGCGCAGCTTGCTGACCTGCAACAGCGTATCAATGCATCGACAAAACCTTATCATCTGGTGGCGGTGCATCATCACCCCTTAGCGTCTGATAGTTGGATGGATAAGCACGCCTGGGTCAACCGCGAGGCATTTCTTAAGTTGCTGGAGCGCAATCCATCGATTCGCCTGGTGTTGCATGGCCATATTCACACCGATAAAACCTGGCAATATGCCAGCGCCACTATTGCCGCCTGCCCCTCCAGTTGCTGGCAATGGGCTATGCAGCCGGAATTTGCCCTGGCCGATGAACGGCCGGGACTGCGTATTATTGATCTGGGCGACAATGGTGACATACACAGCCGGGTAGCCAGGTTGTCATTAGACAGCGATATTTAGGAAAACACTATGACGGAAAAGGTGCTGATCTACCTGCACGGATTTTTAAGTTCGCCACAATCCCATAAGGCGTCACTGGTCGCAGATTATATGGCCACGTATGCCAGGCATATTCGTATGGAATGCCCGCAACTGGCCAATTTCCCTGAACAGGCACTGGCTCAGGTCAGAGCGCTGGCCAGCCAGTATAAAGATGCGGAGCTGGCCTTTATCGGCAGCTCAATGGGCGGATTTCTGGCTACCCATCTGGTCAATGAATTTGGTGGTCGCGCGGTACTGATCAACCCTGCCGTTAACCCACATATACTGCTAAGCGGTTTATTAGGACAGCACCAAAATCCTTACACGCAGGAAAAGTTTACCCTGGATGGCCAGCATGTGAAGCAGTTGCAGGCACTGGCCGTACAAGGCATTAAGCAGCCTGACGCCTTCTGGGTATTGCTGCAACAGGGGGATGAAACCCTGGATTATCGCTGGGCAGAACAGTTGTATCAGCATGGGCGCTTGAGCATCGAAGCCAACGGCAGTCACGCGTTTGATGGCTTTGAGCGTTATTTGCCGCAGATTGTGGATTTTCTGTTTAATGACAAGGCGGTATGTACTGTGCCTGATGCTGGAATTGCTCCGCTGACATTGAGTTGATAACATCAAACCAGTCGCCGCTTTCCTATGCCCCGGAACGGCCTGAATCAACCTCCAACCTGTAGAAATTGCATGTCAAATCAAAGCTATAACGCAGAAGCCATAGAGGTCTTAAGTGGACTGGACCCGGTAAAACGCCGTCCGGGCATGTATACCGACACAACCCGGCCCAATCACCTGAGTCAGGAAGTCATTGATAACAGCGTGGACGAAGCCCTGGCGGGGCATGCCAGCAGTATTAAGGTCACCTTATTTGAAGATCAGTCACTTGAAGTGATTGACGATGGTCGTGGCATGCCGGTGGATATTCACCCCGAGCATGGCATCAGCGGCGTAGAACTGATTATGACCAAGCTGCATGCAGGCGGTAAGTTTTCCAATAAAAATTACCAGTTTTCCGGCGGTTTGCACGGCGTGGGTATTTCCGTGGTAAATGCGCTGTCTAACCGGGTTGAGGTAACCATTCGCCGTGACGGTCAGGTCTATCAGATGGCCTTTGCCAATGGTGACAAGGTGGAAGAGCTGCAGGTGGTGGATACCTGTGGCAAACGCAATACCGGCACCCGGGTGCGTTTTTGGCCTGACAGCCAATATTTTGATTCGCCAAAGTTTTCGGTATCCAAGCTGTTACATGTTCTGCGCGCTAAAGCGGTACTCTGTCCGGGGCTGCGTATTCGCTTCGAAGATAAAACCAGCAATCAAAGTCATGAATGGCACTATGAGGATGGCCTGCGTGATTATTTGTTCCAATCGGTGGGCGAGAGCATCAGTATTCCCAGCGACAACCCTTTTGTGGGCAGTTTTTCCGGCAATCACGAGGCCGCTGACTGGGCGGTGATCTGGTTGCCCGAAGGCGGGGAGCTGTTAACCGAAAGCTATGTAAACCTGATCCCCACCGCCCAGGGCGGCACCCACGTGAATGGTTTGCGTCAGGGCCTGCTGGAATCTATGCGCGAGTTTTGTGAATTCCGCAACCTGATGCCGCGGGGCGTCAAGCTGACCCCGGAAGATATCTGGGACAGGTGCAGTTATATCCTGTCGACCAAAATGCAGGATCCGCAGTTTGCAGGCCAGACTAAAGAGCGTTTGTCATCCCGCCAGGCTGCTGCTTTTGTTTCCGGTGTGGTTAAGGATGCCTTTAGTCTGTGGCTGAACCAGCACACCGATATTGCTGAACAACTGGCAGACATGTGCATCAGTAATGCCCAGCGTCGTTTGCGTCAGGTTAAAAAAGTTGAACGTAAAAAGGTCACTCAAGGTCCGGCTTTGCCCGGCAAGCTAACCGATTGCTCCAGTCAGGACAACAGTCGCAGTGAGCTGTTTCTGGTGGAAGGGGATTCGGCTGGTGGCAGTGCCAAACAAGCCCGTGACCGGGAGTTTCAGGCGGTGATGCCGCTGCGTGGAAAGATTCTTAATACCTGGGAAGTGGAGTCCAGTCAGGTGCTGGGCTCGCAGGAAATCCATGATATCTCTGTGGCACTGGGGATAGACCCAGACTCCAGTGATCTATCCGGTCTGCGCTATGGCAAAGTTTGCATTCTGGCTGATGCCGACTCAGACGGTCTGCATATTGCGACCTTGCTATGTGCCTTGTTTATTCGTCATTTCCGCGCATTGGTGGAGCACGGGCATGTGTATGTGGCGATGCCGCCACTGTTTCGCATTGATGTGGGCAAAGAAGTGTATTACGCCCTGGATGAAGGCGAGAAGCAGGGCATTCTGGACCGCATTGAAGCGGAAAACAAACGCGGTAAAGTCAATGTCCAGCGCTTTAAGGGCTTGGGCGAGATGAACCCGTTGCAATTGCGCGAAACCACCATGGATCCCAATACCCGACGCCTGGTTCAGCTTACCGTCGATGATGACGCTCATACCCAGGAACTGATGGATATGTTGCTGAATAAAAAGCGCGCCGGCGATCGCAAGGAATGGCTTGAGAACAAAGGGAATCTGGCGGTTATTCAATGATGATTGGGAGACAGAAGGGGCCGTGACGGGCCCCTTGCAGATTTACTGCATGATATGTTTGGTCAGCCAGGCCAGTTCACTATTGCTGGCACAGCTCAAAGGTTGACGCGGTACACCCGCCTCAATGCCCTGTATTGTTAAGCCCGCCTTAACTGTTTTTGGCAGTCCACCGGCAACAATAAAATTCAGCACTGGTAGTTGTTGATAAAAAAGTGCTCTGGCCGCGTCCAGGTGGTTATTTTGCACGGCATCAAACAAGGCTTTGGGTTTACCGCCGAGAAGGTTAGGGGCCGCTGTGCACCATCCGCTGGCACCTGCACATAGCGCTTCCAGCGCAAGCGGATTACAACCGTTGTAAAACGGCAGTTGTCCGCCAGACAAACTGAAAATCTTGTGCATGCGCTGAATATCGCCGCTGCTCTCTTTAACCATGCAAATGTTGCTGATATCGGTGGCCATCTTCACTATCAGCTCCGGTGACATATCAACGCCGCTGGTGCCCGGATTGTTGTAAAGCATAAAGGGTAACTTGGTGTGTTCTGCAATCGCCTGATAGTAACTCTGAATTTCGCTGTCGGTGAGTTTCCAATAAGACACAGGGATCACCATAATCGCATCTGCACCAATATGCTCTGCATATTGGGCTTTCACTATGGCTTGCCATGTAGTGAGTTCAGAAATGCCAATGATAACGGGAACCCGTTTGTTTACTGCCCGAACCGTGCAATCAGCCACGCTTTTCCACTCATCAAGGCTCAGATAGGCGCTTTCTCCCGTACTGCCCAGTGGCGCGATGGCGTCACAGCCTTGTTCAAGCAAATGCGTCAGACACTGTTCAAATACACTAAAGTTAATGCTGCCATCTTTGTGATTAAACGGGGTAACCGGATAGGCGATAATGCCGGATAGTTTCATTTTGTACTCCTTGATATACAGTCAGAATGTTGTTTAAGGGCTTGCCTTGCGTAGTAGGCAAAATTCACTTTGTTGCGTCTGTCGGTTGATACCCAGTCATGGGCTTCCAAAGCCAGCGCTTCGGGCAGGGCTTGAATTTGTCCGGCAGCCATAGCCAGTAATTGCAGCTTGGCGGCTCGTTCAATAAGAATGGCCAGATTGCAGGCCTCCTCTATGCTTTTGCCGACCACCAACTGGCCATGATGGGCCAACAAGATGGCGCGTTTTTCCCCTAATGCGGCAGAAATAATCTTTCCTTCCTCATTGCCTACTGGCACGCCAGGCCATTCACGCAGAAAGGCGCAGTCCTGATAGAGCGCACAGGTATCCATCTGTGCAATTTGTAAAGGTGTGGCCAGCATGGCGAGTGCGGCGACATGGGTTGGATGGGTATGAATAATGCAGTTTACTTCGGGGTGTTGCTGATAAATCCAGGTGTGGAAGCGATTGGCTGGATTTGCCATGCCGGTTCCGTATATGGGCTTTAAATCAGCATCTACTTCCAGCAGGTTGTCGGCGGAGATTTCATCGAACCCCAAACCGAAGGCTTGGGTGATAAAGGTGTTCGTCGATTGTTCCCGGCAGGTGATTTGTCCGGCCAGGCCTGCATCATGGCCCTTGTCAAACAGAATACGACAGGTCAGAGCAAGCTTTTCTCTGTTGCTGAATTGCGGTTCCTGCATCAGCTCATGCATTTGACGCTGGGCGTCAGACATGAGTTGATGTTTTGATAAAGAGGCGGTTTTCATGATCACTCCCGTTGACTTTGACTCAATGAGCGTCACAATTTAGACGGAGTCTGGACCATTAAAAACATCCAGTTTTTTAATCTTGTATGGTCCAGTATGGGAGAGACATGCTAAGACCCTGGCAACTGCACATTACCTTGAACGAAGGGCAGGGACGCTCTTTACAGGAGCGATTGCTCAATAGCCTGATTGGACAAATCCAATCTGGTCGATTACCACCCGGTGAGGCTTTGCCCGGTAGTCGTACAATGGCCCAGCAATTGGGGGTAAACCGCAAAACTGTGCAATGGGTGTTTGATGAAATGATTGCCCAGGGATGGCTAATCAGCGAGCCAAGGCGAGCAACCAGGGTCAGTCCGGTGTTACCGGAAGCGACCACGGCTGAGCATAACGCGTTACCCGCACAAACCAAGCTCAGGTCAATCCAGCTTATGCCGGAAGGCTTTAACAGCCAGGCTTTTCGGCAGCAGCTTGCAGTCAGCCCAAATGACGGTGTGCCGGACTTGCGCTTGATTCCCTATGAGCAGCTTGCAAGTGCCTGCCGTCGAGGGTTATTGCAGTCTATCCACAGCGGCGCGTTGGGCTATGGCGATCCGCGGGGCGAGCTGACGCTCAGACAGGCTCTAAAACAAATGTTGAGCATGGACAGATTTATGAACGTCAGTACCGACGAAATCTGTGTGGTGCGTGGCAGTCAAATGGGGATTTTCTTAACGGCACAGCTATTGGACCCTGGCAAAGGTGCGGTGGTGCTGGAAGCGCTGAGTTACCCTCCGGCTCAGGCTGCATTTGAGGCCCAGGGGTTTAAGGTGCTGCGCTGTCGTCTGGACGAACAGGGGCTGGATACAGAACACCTGCAGACCATATTGGCAGAACACTCGGTGGCTGCGGTGTATATTACGCCGCATCATCAATACCCCACGACGGTGTGTTTGTCAGTGGCCAGGCGCATGGCGCTGCTGAAACTTTCATTGCAGTATGATTTCGTGGTGGTAGAAGACGACTACGACCATGAATTTCACTATGACAGCCGACCTGTTGCGCCTTTGGCCAGCTTACCTGAAGGCGGTAACGTTATACACATCGGTTCATTGTCCAAGGTTTTTGCGCCGGGATTAAGACTGGGTTATATGGTGGCTGCGGCCGATTTTATCGACAGAATTGCCGAGCAGGTTATGCTGGTGGATCGTCAGGGCAACGCCATTATTGAGTTAGCGGTAGCCGATCTAATGGCTAGCGGCCAGGTTAAGCGGCATATTCGCAAAGCACGACGCATTTATCAGCAACGTCGTGATTTTACAGTTTCTCTTCTCAATCAATTGTTGCCGGACAAGCTGAGCTTTGATGTTCCTGCCGGTGGCATGGCGCTTTGGCTGAAATGCCATCATCCCGTGTCCGATGAGGGGGCTGCGCAACTAAGGAGCCGTGGCTTTAGTGTGGCCAGAAGCTTTGGTAATGGTGTGGGTAGTGATCGATTACGTTTTGGTTTTGGCTCTTTAAGTACAGATGAGATTAACGAGGCGGTGGTTTGTTTGGCACAGTGGTTAAGATAAGCCTTGCTCACAGCTTTTATTGGTTCAGTTCATCCTCAACCTTGTGTTTAAATGCGCCCTGAATTTAAAAATTACCGTTTTTGGGGCGTCGTATGACCCGGGCTGTTAAGTGGTTGGTCCTGCCGTTGATACTGGCAAGTGTTTTACTGCTCGCTGTGGCTGGAATTTCTATTGTCTTTTTGCTTGAGGACAAACCCTGGGTGACAGAAGATGTGGCTGGCCAGTTAGACCAGGCCGATTCCGTTAACCCCTTGCTGAAGCAAGCACGCGGCTTGCTGCGCTACAATCAGTATCCGCAAACGCTCAGGGTCAGCAAACCTCAGTTGCAAAGTTTAGCCGGATTGGCCCAGCGTGCGTTGCCTGGTTTGCAGGGGCAGGTGGGACTGAGTGAGCAATTGGGCTGGACGGTCTGGAGCTATCGTCTGCCAGACAACCCTTTTGGCCGGTATATTAACCTGAGGGCGGAATTATTGCCGGCCAAGGGTATGCAACTTGGTGATTTCCAGGTTGGTGGTTTGCGTCTCCGCGGTGATACATTTCTGCACCTGGCAACCTGGATACTGGACTGGAAACTAGGCGATGAACTGGCCAGTGATTTTTTGCAGCGCATAGAGCAAGTGCAATTGAGTGAACAACAGGTCGTAGTGCGCATCGCGGCATTTGATGATTTATATGCCAAGCTCAAAGCCTTACCCAAATCTGCCCTATCGGCACAGGATGAGTTAAAGCGACAGCGAGTACAGTTTTACCTGAGTCAGTTAGACAGCATGGCGCTGCCACCGGCAGACATTTCTCTTGGCCCATTGATTGGACATGTTTTTGAACATGCCAGACAGCGTGCCCAGGCTGGTGCCAATGCATATGAAGAAAATGAAGCCGCTTTGATGGCGCTGGCTATCTTTGCCGGAACATACCGTTTCGCCCATTTTGTTGGCGACCTTAACAATGCGCAGGGCAAGATACCGGTAGCGAGAACGCACACAACCCTGGCGGGGCGTCGTGACCTTAGCCTGCACTTTCTTTACTCTGCGGCCATCAAGCTGTTATCGGAACAAGGCGTCAGTATGGCTATCGGGGAGTTTAAGGAATTGATGGACAGAAGTAAGAAAGACAGTGGTTTCAGTTTTGTAGACCTGACGGCAGATATGACAGGGATACGCTTTGCTGAGTTGGCCACGCACCCTGATACGGCTGTCAGGCTGCAGGAAGCGGTTGCCGGCCTGGGTAATGAAGCATTGTTTTTCCCCGATGTTAGTGGACTGCCGGAAGGCTTCGATAAACAGGCATTCACCGAACGATATCAGCAGGTAGATAGCCAAGCCTATAAGGCCGAAATTCAAGAAATACATCGTCGCATAGACAGTCTGGCGCTTTACCAGCCCTGATTGACCGGGCACCCCTTGCAATCTGCCTTATCAGACCGGATTATTGCCCTTTTTGCGAAGCGAGGAGCATAAGGCTTGGAATTGTGGCTTGAGAAGATCCTGGAGTTTGTGGTCGGACATAAGCTGGTGTTGTCTGTGCTGTTTGGCGCGCTGTTTCTGGTGCTGCGGCAGTGGCTGCTAAGGCTGATCCGTAAACGTGCCAAGCGTAAGTCAGAAGATAAACGCCATGTGGTCAATGCTATTAAAAACATTACTAACCTGTTGTTAGTGTTGTTTTTGCTGGTGGTTTGGTCCACAGAATTGCAGAATCTGGCCTTGTCCATCGCCGCTTTTATGGTGGCCATTGTATTGGCTACCCGTGAATTTATTCAGTGCATCATGGGCTTTGTATATGCCACCAGTACCCGCATGTTCAGGGTTGGCGACTGGATCCAGGTGGGTAATTATCAGGGGGAGGTCATAGAGTCCCACTGGTTTACCCTGACCCTGCTCGAAGTCGATATCGAGACCTATGAGTATTCAGGTAAAACCTTAAACATACCTAACAATCTGTTAGTCACCAGCACGGTTAAAAACCTCAATTATCTGAAGCGTTATGCCAGCCATACTTTCACTTTGGTCAGGGATCAGTCGGTGAATGTGTTTGCCTTCAAACGGGAATTACTCGACCTGGCAAAAGTTCATTGTGAACACTTTCGCGATGTGGCCATGCGTTACAACAACCTGATTCAGAAACGATTGGATGTCAGTATCCCCGGGCCAGACCCAGATATCCGCGTGACCACCAATCATCTTGGCGATACTGAAGTCCGGATTAAGATTTTCTGCCCGACTGAGCAAGCCATTGAAATTGAACAAAAGATTACAGAGGACTTTATGCGCTTGTGGTTTTACCACCAAAACCCATCGGCTTCGTCGCTGCCATCTTTGCCTGAAACCCAGCTCCAAGAATAAAAGTGCGACTAATAGCAGCTTTGTTACAAATTATGTGTAAAGACGATAAAAGTGGCGCAACCATTCCTGATTACCGTTGATTAGGAACGATAAGATTTAAAAGTAGTGTGCTTTTTAACCACTTTTGCATTTGACTATGCAGGTTTGAATTAACCATGTTAAGTCGATTTTATGTTTATTATTCAAAGTATTAGCTCTACTTTCTGCGCTGGCTCTGTCATCTTTAACGTTGTTCAACGGCAAAATAGATAAGTTCATTAAATGATTTTGTGAGTTTGCGGCAGTTTTATAGTGAATGTCGGGATTTAAGTGACTAATCAGCCTGATTAAATAGCCTTCTGATCAGAAGTAGCTCTTCTTCAAAACGCCATTGCTGAATCTGTATCTCAAATGGGTCGGTCAGTTGGATGCTGCTGACCTCTGTTGTGGCCCATTCCGGGACCGGGAAGGTCTTAAAATCATGGCCGAAATTACCCTGCAACTGGCAGGCGTAAATACGAAAGCCGTTTTCATTGGCGCCCAGAAAACGTCCCACTTCCACGTTAAAGCCGGTTTCTTCCCAGGTTTCCCGGTGTGCAGTGCACTGGGCACTTTCCTGCCCGCTGCGTAAACCGCCGGGTAAGTCCAGTTTTCCGGAATGTCGGTGACCTATAGTTACCAGCCATTTGTCGATTTTAATTAGGCAGGCTGCGTTGCCGGGGGTAGCCTCCTTGGTCTGTTCTTTTACCCTGCACATAGGATCGGCTGGCCGCTCTGGAGTACAGGCCATCAGGGATAAAGTACAGGCAACAAGTAATCTGATTCGCAAGGCAGCATTGGTATTGAGTCGGGCAGGCGCCCATATTAGGCGGATGGTACTTGGCAATCAATACTTCCCGCATAACTCTGCCATACTGCATAAGTTAACAATAACAGGGGTGGGCGTGTCCACGACCCCGTAAAATAATGAATTACCTTTGGGGCAACAGGCCAGATGAGCAATAAACGCCATATTTCACCCGTACTAATCATACTGCTGCTGGTGGCGGCATTAACCCTTTATTTATTTTTACAGGAAGACCAGACGCAGAATCAGCGTATGGTGCAGATTGTGCCGGTCAAAGTGCAACAGGCGCAGCAGCAGGAATTTGCCGTTCTGATTGAAGCTCTGGGAACCGCCAGAGCCAACGAAGCTGTTGCCATTACCGCATTGGAAAGTGAGATTGTTGACAGTATTGCTTTTGATGACGGTGATTTGGTCAAGAAAGGTCAGTTGTTGCTGACCTTAAATAACCGCGAAGAGCGGGCCAGAGTGAATGAACTGGAAGTCAACCTGCAGGAAGCCAAACGCCAGTTGATGCGAATTCGTGACTTGGCCAAAGAGAATGCCACATCGGCGCAACTACTGGATGCACAGGAAGCCCGAGTCAATGCACTGGCTGCCCAACTGGAAGTGGCGAATGCGCAATTAGCAGAGCTGGAAATACGTGCTCCTTTTGCCGGTAAGCTGGGTATTCGCCGGGTCAGTAAAGGGGCTTTGGTAAAACCCGGCGATGTGATTACTACTTTGGATGATCTTCAGCAGATTAAAGTGGACTTTAGTATCTCCGAAGCCCACCTGCCGGACGTGGAAAAAGGGCAACTGGTGCTGGCCAGCACCGTGGCCTATCCTGGCGAGCAATTCAAAGGTGAAATTTCCAGTCTGGATTCGCGTATCGACCCTGTCACTCGCTCAGTGCAGGTGCGCGCCCTGATCAGTAACCCGGAGCTGAAACTTCGTCCAGGTATGCTTTTGCAAATTAATTTGCAAAAACAAGTACTAAATACGCTGGTGTTACCGGAAGGGGCGCTATTACCCATTCAGGATAAGCAATATGTGTATGTGGTGGACAGCAATAATAAAGCCCACCAACAGGAAGTTGAGGTTGGACGGCGAAAACCCGGTCTGGCGCAAATCCTGTCCGGTATCCAGGCCGGTGACAAGGTGGTGATTGAAGGGACCCTGCGTTTAAGCGAAGGGTCACAGGTCAGGATTCAGGAGTAAAGTCATGCTGCTGTCAGATCTGTCGGTAAAACGCCCGGTTTTCGCCTCTGTTGTTAACCTGCTGTTGATTGTGTTCGGTATTGTGGCGGTCAGTATGTTGTCGCTGCGGGAATATCCGGATGTGGATCCGCCCATTGTTTCAATTAACACTAACTATCCCGGCGCGTCAGCCAATATTGTCGAAAGCCGCATTACACAGTTGCTGGAAGACAGAATCAGCGGTATCGAAGGTATCAAAAATATTACCTCCAACAGTCGCAATGGTCGCTCATCCATCAGCATCGAATTTGAGCTATACCGGGATATCGATGCGGCCGCCAACGATGTGCGTGAAAGGGTCAGCCGGGCCTTAAATAACTTACCGGAACAGGCCGACCCGCCGGAAGTGTTTAAGTCCGATTCAGACGAAGATGTGGTGGTCTGGTACAACCTGCGTAGCGATACCATGTCAGTGATGGAACTGACCGATTATGCGGATCGCTATATTGTTGACCGTCTGGCCATAGTTGATGGGGTGGCCAGGGTGCAGATTGGTGGAGGACGCACCTACGCCATGAAGGTGTGGTTGGATCGCAATGCCATGGCAGCCCGCAATATCACGGTCAGCGATATTGAGCAGATCATTCGTGCCGAGAACGTAGAGCTACCAGCCGGGGTGATTGAATCAGATGACCGGGACTTTGAGGTCAGGGTGGCGCGTACCTTTCTGACCCCGGACGATTTTTCCAAGTTAACCATCAAGGCGGGTGAAGACGGCTATCTGGTGCGACTGGGGGAAGTCGCGCGGGTGGAACTGGCGGCCGAAGACGATGAAACCGAATTCCGTGGGAATGGCGTGAATATGATTGGCCTGGGCATTGTCAAACAATCCAAGGCCAATACCCTGGATGTGGCTATTGCGGCCAGAAAAGCCATTGTCGAAATCGAAGCTAACCTGCCCGCCAGTATCTTTATTGTGCCCAGCTATGACTCGTCGGTATTTATTGAAGACTCTATCGATGAAGTGTACGAAACCCTGGCTATTGCGATGGCAATGGTCGTGATAGTGATCTACCTGTTTCTAGGCAATGTACGCGCCACACTCATTCCAGCTGTGACTGTGCCTGTGTCCCTGGTAGCGGCCTTTATGGTGCTGTATATGCTGGGGTATTCCATTAACCTGCTGACATTACTGGCGTTGGTACTGGCCATCGGCTTGGTGGTGGATGACGCCATCGTGGTACTGGAAAATATCTATCGTCGGGTCGAAATGGGGGAGCCACCGCTACTGGCCGCTTACCGTGGCGCCAGGGAGGTGGGGTTTGCCGTGATCGCCACCACATTGGTGTTGATTGCGGTGTTTTTGCCCCTGGTGTTTTTGCAGGGCAATATCGGTCGCCTGTTTACCGAGTTTGCCGTGGCTATAGCGGCGGCAGTGGCATTCTCTAGTTTTACCGCCCTGACCCTGTCACCCATGCTTTGTTCCAGGATCCTCGAGAAACGAGAAAGAGGCAGTTGGTTTGGGCGTTTGGTGGACAAAGGTTTTCTGCGCCTGGAAAACAGCTACTTTGCATCATTAGGTAAGAGCCTGCACCAGCCTTTGGTGAGCTTGTTGATGGTGCTGGTCAGCCTGGTTGCCCTGTATGGTCTGACGGCCAAGGTACCCAGTGAGTTTGTGCCCAAAGAAGATCGGGGTAACTTCTTTATTATGATGCAGGCCGCCGAAGGAGCCAGTTTTGAAAGCAATAGTCGCAATATCGCCAAGATAGAGAGCATCTTACTGCCTTATCTGGATGCCGGGGAGGTAAACCGGGTATTGGTGCGCACCCCTGGCTGGGGAGGAACAGCAGGTATTGCCATAGTTGGTGCGGTGGATTGGGAGCTCAGGCAGCGTTCTACCTTCGACATAATGGATGAGGTCAGTGCTAAGATTTCAGAGATCCCTGATGTACGCGCGTTTGCCATTATGCGTAGCAGTATTGGCGGCAGGGGCCTGGGGCGCCCGGTGCAGTTTGTGCTTAAAGGCGATACCTACGAGGACCTGGTGCGGGCCCGTGATATTGTAATGGCCAGAGCCGCTGAAAATCTGGGACTAGTGCGGATTGACAGTGATTACAAGGAAACCTGGCCACAACTTTTGGTTAAAATTAACCGCGACAGGGCCGCCGATCTCGGCGTATCCATTGGTGATATTGGCCGCACCCTGGAGACCATGCTGGGACAGCGCAGGGTTTCCACTTACCTGGACCGTGGCCAGGAGTACTATGTGATTATGGAAGGAAACAAGGAGGATTACCGCAGCCCACAGAGTATAGAAAACCTCTATGTGCGCTCCAACCGAAGCGGTAAATTGATCCCGCTGGACAACCTGCTGACCTTCGAAGAAGGGGCAACGTCTTCCACCTTACATCGTTACAACCGCATGCGGGCTATTACTATCAGTGCCAACCTGGCAGAGGGATACACCTTGGGCGAAGCCCTGACGTTCCTGAACAAGGTGGTGGATGAAGAGGTCGCCGATACCATAGCCGTGGACTATCGTGGGGAGTCGCAGCTTTTCCATGAGTCAGGTAATTCGGTACTGTTTATTTTTGCCATGGCACTGGCGGTTACCTATCTGGTGCTGGCGGCGCAATTTGAAAGCTGGGTACACCCTTTGGTGATTATGCTGACCGTGCCCCTGGCACTGCTTGGTGCCTATATAGGTCTGTATCTGGCGGATATGTCGATTAATATCTATAGCCAGATAGGAATGGTGATGCTGATTGGCCTGGCAGCAAAGAACGGTATCCTGATTGTGGAGTTTGCCAACCAGCTCAGGGATGTGGGCATTGAGTTCGAGCAGGCCTTAAAACGCGCTGCCAAACAGCGTCTGCGCCCCATTGTGATGACGGGGTTCACCACGGTATTCAGCTCCTTGCCCTTGGTACTGGCCAGTGGTCCAGGCTCGGAGAGCCGTATGGTGATTGGTATGGTGATTTTTGCCGGGGTAATGATGGCCACTTTTATGACCTTGTATGTGGTGCCCACGGCTTATTATTGGCTGGCACGTCACACCGGCTCACCGCTGCAAAAGACACACGAGCTGGAGAAACTGGATAAACAAATCCCTTATCGTAAAGGCGAGTTGGAATAGCATCGCCTACCGATCAGGGTTGAAATCAATCTGGGTTGGCTATCAATGATAGCCAACCGCTTCCAGTGAGTGTAAGAAGCTGTTTCCCGCCACTAGGTGTCTGGGATGAGGCATACCGGTAATTTTGTAGAAGGACCAGCCCCGGCGCTGTAATTTGTAGCGCAGGTGTCGGGCGCGCAAAATGGGATTGTCTACCTGATCATGCCAGATGGCACCGAAGCCATAAGCGGTGTCTTCCAGGCGATGGACAAAGAAGGAATAGAGCCCCTGCTCTCTTTTCCCGCTGGGGATAACGATATCGAAGATTTTCAGAGCGCGGTAACGCATGCCGCCGTGGTCTATATCGCCTACTGCCATTCTAACGCTGCCGCCATCCGCTGACACCCGGTGAAACTGGTTGCCCTTCATAGGGTCCCACTCATCAACCCAGTCCAGTGCGTTGATCATTAACGATTCAATACTTCTGTAAGACATGACTACAAACCTCCTAATTGACATCCGGATTTCGCTCTCGCCGCGGCAACTACTTGCTTTGAGTCAAATTCTGTATCGGCAGGGGCCGCCAAAATTTAGCGATAATTCCGATAAAAGGTGTCTGATACCGCTAGCACCATCTGATTAGTGTAGATTAGCTGGACAGAATATAGGTGGATATGACCGGGAATTGTTTTTTTGATGCGGGTCTTTAAGCAAACTGGGGGGAGCGAAAGCTTAGGTTCCTTATTATTTATTAGCTCGTCGGTCTGAAGCGAATTGATATACCGAATAGCCTATCAAGCACAAACACAAGATTGCCAGAATGGTGCATGGTACAGATAGAAGCAACAGTTCGGCCCGGTATCCGCCTATAGCAAAGATAACACTTATTACACCAACGAATGCTTCTATAGCCAATGCTTCCCAGTCCAACCTGACAGTCGGACTGACGGCCTTTGCAGCATAATGGTTAAATTTGAATCCTACGTTCTGTTTCCCTCAGGCAAAAAAATACCCCCAAAATCGGGGGTATTCAAAGATAACTTTTAACTTACTCGTCCAGGAAGCTTCTTAGCTGCTCGGAGCGGCTGGGGTGGCGCAGCTTACGCAGTGCCTTGGCTTCGATCTGACGGATACGCTCACGGGTCACGTCAAATTGCTTGCCCACTTCTTCCAGGGTATGGTCGGTGTTCATATCGATACCGAAACGCATACGCAGTACTTTCGCTTCACGAGCGGTAAGACCGGCCAATACTTCCTGAGTGGCGCTTTTCAGGCTGCCTGAAGTGGCTGAGTCCAGCGGCTGGATAATCGTGCTGTCCTCAATAAAATCGCCCAGATGCGAATCTTCATCATCACCAATAGGGGTTTCCATGGAGATAGGCTCTTTGGCAATCTTCAGTACCTTACGGATTTTATCTTCCGGCATCAGCATGCGTTCAGCCAGTTCTTCCGGGGTTGGTTCACGGCCCATTTCCTGCAACATCTGACGGCTGATACGGTTGAGTTTGTTGATGGTCTCAATCATATGCACCGGAATACGGATGGTACGGGCCTGGTCAGCGATGGAACGGGTAATGGCCTGACGAATCCACCAGGTGGCATAGGTTGAGAACTTATAACCACGGCGGTATTCGAATTTATCTACCGCTTTCATCAAACCGATGTTGCCTTCCTGAATCAGATCCAGGAATTGCAGACCGCGGTTGGTGTATTTCTTGGCGATAGAGATAACCAGACGCAGGTTAGCTTCCACCATTTCCTTCTTGGCACGACGGGCTTTAGCTTCGCCAATGCTCATGCGGCGGTTAATATCTTTAATATCGGCAATGGTCAGGCCGGTTTCTTCCTCAACCTGATTCATTTTGGCAATGCAGCGTTCCAGCTCTTCCTTGTGGGTCAGCAGGTCGTTAACATACGCTTTGCCTGACTTCAGCAGGGTTTCCAACCAGGCCGTAGTGGTTTCATTGCCAGCAAATGCCTTAATAAAATCTTTCTTAGGCATCTTGGCATGCATCACGCAGTGCTTCATCACAATGCGTTCCTGCACGCGTACCCGGTCCATCATGCTACGCATATTTTTAACCATGCGGTCAAACTGCTTGGGCACCAGGCGGAATTCTTTAAATACTTCACTCAGCGCCGCAATTTCTGTTTTGGCATCGGCGTGGTCGCGGCCTTTGCTGGCGATGGCATCACGGGTTTTAGTATATTGCTCACGCAGAGCACTGAACTTGGCGCGTGCTACTTCCGGGTCGACACCGGAATCACCGTCGTCGTCGTTATTGTCGTCGTCTTCATCTTCATCATCGTCCTCATCGTCGAGTTCTTCTTCGGACAATTCAGAGCCAATATGGGTGGCCGTGGGGGCGACGTCGGTCTCATTGGGGTCGATAAAGCCCAGAACAATATCGCTCAGGCGAATTTCTTCGGCTTCGTATTGATCCCACTGGTCAAGCAGGTAAGTAATGGCTTCTGGGTATTCGGCAACGGAACACTGCACCTGATTAATGCCGTCTTCGATACGCTTGGCGATGTCAATTTCGCCTTCACGGGTCAGCAGTTCCACTGTGCCCATTTCACGCATGTACATACGTACCGGGTCAGTGGTGCGACCGATTTCGCTCTCAACCGTCGCCAGCGCCTGTGCCGCTGCTTCGGCAGCATCTTCATCGGCCGTGGTCTCTTGCATTAACAACTCATCGGAATCCGGTGCAGATTCAAACACCTGGATCCCCATGTCGTTGATCATGCGGATAATGTCTTCTATCTGATCGGAATCGACGATATCCTGTGGGAGGTGGTCATTAACTTCAGCAAAGGTGAGGTAACCCTGCTCTTTACCTTTTGCGATGAGGAGTTTAATCTGAGACTGCTTATTCGACGCCATATACCTTCCACTTCTCAAAAATTAGGGTTAAATCTGTTCTGAACCGACGCGCAGAGAATTACGCAGTATAGCAGAATCACCGCTTGTGCCGCTAGCCCATTTGTTGTTGCAGGTACGTTGCTGTTTTTTACAAATCGCGCATCAGGCTGTTCAGTTCTTGTTTCTCTTGCATAGAGATAGTGCCTAGACGGGCTTTTGCCAAGAGTTCCTCGCAACGACTTTGCAAATAAAAATTAATCAGCCGATCAAATCCGTCACGATAAAGCGACTCAATGGGATTGTTGTCATCCACCGGCAAATCCATGCTCATCAGCTTGGACAAACTATCCTGAATTTTGTGCCCACGAAATCGTTCCAGCAAATGTGGCGTGTTGTAGTGAGGGTTGGCAAGGCAATAGCCATGCACCTGCTGAAGAACATCCAGGCCACTGATTTGTGCATCGGCTAGGATGGCTGGTGAATAATCCGGAAAGGCTGCTGCCAGTGCAGGTTTTTCCAACAGCAGACGCAACAGCAGGCGCACCGGAGTCCAACTGTGTCTGGACAACAATTGGTTGTCTACCTGACGAGGTTTATGACGCTGATAGGCTTCTTCTATCTCGCGTTTCAGGCGCAGATTCTTATCTTCCAGGGTGTATTCGTTTAGCTGCTCTTCCAGCATTTTCTTTTGCGTAGATTCCGGGATCTGGTTAAGCAATGGCATGGCTTCGGCTTTGAGTGCCGCCTTACCTTCATTACTTTTGGTATGATGGCGACTCATCAGGCTGTCAAAAAAGAACCTGGATAGCGGCACGGCTTCATCCAGCTTAGCTTCAAACGCCTCTTTACCTAATTTGCGGACCAGGGTATCCGGGTCTTCGCCATCGGGCAGAAACAGAAACTTCATTTCGACCCCATCCTTGATATAGGGCAGGGCATTTTCCAGCGCGCGCCAGGCAGCATCCCGCCCGGCCCGGTCGCCGTCGTAACAGCAGATTAATTGTGGGGCGGCGCGAAACAGCATCTGAATATGTTCGGCGGTGGTGGCGGTACCCAGGGATGCTACTGCATAGTCGATACCATATTGAGCCAGCGCCACCACATCCATATAGCCTTCTACAATCATTAACCGCTCCAGTTTGCGGTTAGCTTGTCGGGCCTGATAAAAGCCATAGAGCTCATGGCCTTTGTGGAAAATCCGGGTCTCGGGACTGTTTAAATATTTGGGACTGCCATCACCCATGACCCGACCACCGAAACCGACCACCCGCCCGCGGCGATCACGGATGGGGAACATAATGCGGTCGCGGAAAAAATCAAAACGGCGACGCTGGTCATTTTCGCTGATTACCTTCAAATCCAGCAATTGCTGTTGCAGGGCAGGAGTGCACCCAAAGGTTTTCAGCGCGCTATCCCAGTCAGAAGGGGCATAACCAATATTAAACTGCTTAACGATGTCCCCCGACAGTCCACGACCTTTAAGGTAGTCTATGGCCTGTGGTGCATTGGCATGATTTTTTAGCTGATGAACGAAAAAACGCGTCACCTTTTCCATCAGCTCATAGTCGTTTTCCTGTTGCTGACGCTTTTCTTTACTTTGTTGTGGGGACTTACCCTGCTCGCGCGGCACTTCCACACCCTGATAACGGGCCAGCTCTTCAATGGCATCAGGAAATTCCAGCCGGTCATACTCCATTAAGAAGGAAATGGCATTGCCGTGGGCGCCACAACCAAAGCAATGGTAAAACTGCTTGTCCTGACTGACGGTAAACGACGGGCTTTTCTCGTTATGAAACGGGCAACAGGCCTGATAATTCCTGCCGGCCTTTTTCAGTCGCACCCGACTGTCTATCAGCTCAACAATATCAGTGCGCGCCAGCAAGTCGTCAATGAAGTCGCGGGGGATCAAGCCTGCCATAGTCGCCGTTTATGAAAAAGTAAGAAAAGGATGATGCCATAAAGGCAAAGACGGGTCAGCGTTAATTCTCTGACCCGGAACAGACTTTTTATCAGCCGAGTTTGGCTTTAATTTTACCGCTGAGCTGGCCCATATCGGTGCGACCTTGTACCTGCGGCTTTAGCCAGGCCATAACTTTACCCATGTCCTGCATTGCGGCTGCACCGGTTTCCTGCATCGCCTTGGCTATCAGGGCTTCCAGCTCGGCTTCAGTCAAGGCTTGGGGTAAGAACTCAGTCAGTACGACCATCTCGGCCGCTTCCTGCTCGGCTAGATCCTGACGACCTGCAGCCTCAAATTGGCTATGCGCATCTTTGCGCTGTTTGACCATCTTGGTCAGAATAGCAATAGTGTCGGATTCAGTGACTGGCTCGCGGCTGTCCACTTCCTTTTGTTTTACTTCGGCCAGGGCCATACGAATGGTACCAAGACGAAGTTTATCCTTGGCACGCATGGCGTCTTTTTGGGCTTCTTTCAGGCGTTCAATCAGACTCATGGGATTACTCATCGGCTAAAAGTAAAAAGGCGCTTAACGCGCCTTTTTAGTGAGATCTTAGTAAAGCTTGATACGGCGTGCGTTTTCGCGAGCCAGCTTCTTCAGGTGACGCTTTTTAGCAGCAGCTTTTTTGCGCTTGCGTTCCCAAGTTGGCTTTTCGAAAAACTCACGACGACGAACTTCAGACAGAACTCCAGCCTTTTCACAAGAACGCTTGAAACGGCGCAGAGCTACGTCAAACGGCTCGTTTTCTTTAACTTTAACAATCGGCATTAAAATCTCACCTCAAAAATAAGTGCGTATTACCAGCTCGAATTATGACCGGCATGGTTAAAAATGGTGCGGAATTTTAATCATATCTGCGGGCATTGTAAAGGCCGTTACCCGCTTTAATTATAAATAAAGCTAGGTTAGGGGGATCTATCCGCTGCTTGAGCATGGAGAAATTTACCCCACCGGGTTAGAATTCGCCCCTTCGAACCGACTAAGAAGCTGATTTCATGCGCATCCTGGGAATAGAAACCTCCTGTGACGAAACAGGAGTAGCCATATATGACGACGAGCTGGGGCTATTGTCCCATGAACTTTATAGTCAGGTAAAGTTGCACGCCGATTACGGTGGTGTGGTGCCTGAGCTGGCGTCCCGCGACCATGTGCGCAAAATCATTCCTCTGATTAAAAAGGCGTTGGCTGATGCCAATACCTCGCCAGAACAACTGGATGGGGTGGCGTTTACCCAGGGGCCGGGTCTGGTCGGCGCTTTACTGGTCGGCTCATCTGTCGGTCGCAGCCTGGCTTATGCCTGGAATGTCCCCGCTGTCGGCGTGCATCATATGGAAGGGCATCTGCTGGCCCCTATGCTGGATGAGCCTGCACCTGAATTCCCATTCGTCGCCCTGTTGGTTTCCGGGGGACATACTATGCTGGTGCAAGTGGATGGTATTGGCCAATATCAGATGCTTGGCGAATCGCTGGATGATGCCGCCGGTGAGGCGTTTGACAAAACCGCTAAGTTACTCGGTCTGGATTATCCTGGCGGACCGCTGCTGGCCAGACTGGCTGAGCAGGGTACCCCCGGACGCTTTGTGTTTCCCCGCCCCATGACCGACAGACCGGGGCTGGACTTTAGTTTCAGCGGCCTGAAGACCTTTGCCGCCAACACCATTCGCGATCAGGGCGATGATCCTCAGACCAAGGCGGATATCGCCATGGCCTTTCAGCAGGCGGTGGTGGAAACCCTGGTGATTAAGTGCCGCCGTGCTCTGGAACAGACCGGTTTAAAACGCTTAGTGATTGCAGGTGGGGTCAGTGCCAACAAGGCTTTGCGCGAGGCGTTACAAGAGATGACGCAAAAAGCCAGGGGCCAGGTTTTTTACCCCAGGCTGGAATTTTGTACTGATAACGGCGCTATGATTGCTTACGCCGGTATGCAGCGTCTGAAAGCCGGTCAGCACGAAGGCCTGAGTGCCAAAGCCAAGCCGCGCTGGCCGCTGGAGAGCCTCGAACCTGTAAGCTAGATGTTGTCAGAACAAAGTCGGCAGTTAGCTGAATTAAGTGGTCAGATGGCAGAAATCAGTTGACAGAGAGCTAGGGCGGGTCAGATTGCCAACTGCCAACTGCCAACTGCCAACTGCCAACTGCCAACTGCCAACTGCCAACTGCCAACTGCCAACTGCCAACTGCTCACTCAAGCGTCTTACCTTTATCCCAAATCCGCCCTTCCTGGCCTTTAAACAGTCGCACAATATTACTGCGGTGGCGGGCAATAATCAGAATAGACAACATAGTCACCGGAATACTGTACTGGGGCTTAATAAACCAGGTAAAAACTGGCGCCAGACCGACGGTGATCAGCGCCGCCAGCGACGAATAACCGGTAATAAACACCGTGGCTATCCAGGTGGCTATCAGCAGGCCGGACAGATCCAGGCCGATGGGTAACATTGCACCAAGGGCAGTGGCCACAGCCTTACCGCCTTTAAAACCAAAAAACAGCGGGTAAATATGCCCGAGGCAAGCGGCGATAGCGATAAAGCCCAGATACAAAGGTTCAATACCGAGGAAATAGCTGCCCCAGACCGGAATGGTGCCTTTCAGAATGTCACACCAAAGGGTCAGAAAAGCGGGAAAGCGGCCGCCAATGCGATACACATTGGTTGCACCGGGGTTACCAGAGCCCTGTGAGCGCGGATCCGGCAGGCCAAACAGTTTGCAGATCAGCACGGCGCTGGAAATGGAGCCTGCCAGATATGCTGCCGTCATCATCAATAAGGTCAATGCCGTCATTTGCTTTGTATGATCCCTTGTGTAAACTTGCCCGCCAACGTTATTTGGCCTGACTGGGCTAAATGAAATCCGTCCCGGCTGGCGAGCACTCGCTTCGCCTACAGGTAGATTACCTGAAAAGGGGGGTTATCTCATCATTTCTACTGGCCTGATGTGTTATGGACAAGATTTATATTGAGGGGCTTGCCCTGCAATCGCTGATTGGGGTGTATGACTGGGAGCGCACCGCGCCGCGCCCCCTGTTGGTTGACCTTTGTCTGTGGGCCGACCTGCGACAGGCGGCACAGTCTGACAAGGTGGCAGATACCATTGATTACGCCAAGGTAGCCGAATGCCTGGAGCAGGTGGCAGCCAGCAGCAGTTTTGAATTACTGGAAGCCCTGGCATCCTGCATGTTGGACAGGCTATTTGCCGAATTCCCGGTGCTCAAAGTCAGCTTGAAGCTGAGTAAGCCGGATATTCTGGCTAACGCCAGCAATGTGGCCGTGAAACTGACCCGGACCCGCACTTAGATGGCGCAGATCTATATCAGTCTTGGCAGCAATGTGCAGCGGGAAAAACACACCCGCGCCGGGCTTGACGCACTCTTTGCGGCCTTTGGCACTTTGCAATTATCCAGCTTGTTTGAAAGTGAAGCGGTTGGATTTGCCGGGAAGGCCTTTTTCAATATGGTGATCGGTGCACAGACCCGGTTGTCAGTGGACGAGGTGGTGAAAACCCTGAAAGCCATCGAAGCCAGCAATGGCCGTTTGCAAGGCGACAAGAAATTTGCCCCCCGCACTCTGGACCTGGATCTGCTCTTGTATGATGATCTGGTACAGGGTGAACCTTTGACCCTTCCCAGGGCGGAAATATTACACAATGCCTTTGTCTTGTGGCCGCTGGCAGAGCTGATTCCGGCTCGCCTGCATCCTCAAACACAAACCTCTTATGCGCAGCTTTGGCAGGACTATGACAAGGACAGCCAGAAGCTATGGAAAGTAGAATTTAACTGGAAACCTTCACTATGACGTTGCTTGAAATCATCGTACTGGCCCTGATCCAGGGGATTACCGAGTTTTTACCCATTTCCAGCTCAGGGCATTTAATTTTGCCTTCTGCGCTGTTGGGCTGGGACAATCAGGGCCTGGCTTTTGACGTTGCCGTGCATGTGGGCAGCCTGCTGGCGGTGGTGTTGTATTTTCGTCAGGATATTCTGCGCTTAATCAACGCCTGGTTATATGCGGTATTTAAAGGCCAGCATAGTGAACACAGCCGACTGGCCTGGTGGGTTATTGTGGCAACCATTCCGGCGGTGATTTTTGGCTTTGCGTTTAAGTCTGCTATCGAGATTTATTCCCGTTCGGCCCTGGTCATTGCGGTGACGACCATCGTATTTGGTCTGCTGCTTTGGTATGCCGATGCCAAGGCCAAACAGCATAAAAATATTTTTCAGTTAACCTGGAAAAGCGCACTGTTTGTTGGTTTTGCTCAGGCTTTGGCAATTATCCCGGGCACGTCCCGTTCAGGTATTACCATGACGGCTGGATTGATGGCCGGACTGGATCGGGAAAGTGCCGCCAGATTTTCATTTTTGCTGTCTATTCCCACCATTCTTGGTGCGGGATTGCTGGTGTCACTGGACCTGGCGGCCAGCGAACATGCGGTTGACTGGCAGGCGATGCTGTATGGCGCGCTTTTCTCCTTCGTCAGTGCCTATCTGTGTATTAAGTTGTTCCTGACCTGGATTTCCCGCATTGGTATGCTGCCATTTGTAATCTACCGACTGCTGCTGGGTGTGGTATTGTTAGTGTTCGTGTTTAGTTAATTGCCGGGACGCTGTTATGTCAGACACCTTGTTTACCAAGATTATTAACCGGGAAATTCCCGCCGAGATTATTCATGAAGATGACTTATCACTGGCCTTTAAGGATATTAATCCCCAGGCGCCGGTGCATTTTCTGGTGATTCCCAAAAAGCCCATCGCCACTATCAATGATATTGAAGAAGCCGACCGCGAGCTGGTCGGGCATTTGTATGTGGTGGCTGCCAGGCTGGCCGAGAAAATGGGCTTTGCCGAAGAGGGCTACCGGGCGGTAATGAACTGCAACCCTTATGGGGGCCAGACCGTTTATCATTTGCACTTGCATGTGCTGGCCGGAAAACCCCTTGGCTGGCCGCCTTATCAGGATAAGCTGAAGACGGCCTGATTGGGTCAGGATTAGGGGCTGGTTGTCTATAATCGAAAGATAAAACAGCCCCTAGTGCGAATGACGGGGTAACTTGTCGCGCAGACGGCGGTATTTGAGCATATCCACAAATACCGCTCCTTCATCCAGATTGGACACTTTGGCCCGGTAGATTTCCTGCCACCAGGTCTGGTTGGCCGGATACTGGCTTTGCAGGTCCAGCTCGGCGCGACGCTGAGCCAGTTCCTCGCTGCTTATTTGCACATTCACGCTACCCTGATTTAAATCCACCATTACCAGATCGCAGCTTTTCAGCAGCGCCAATCCGCCACCATCGGCCGCTTCCGGCGAGGCATTCAGAATAGAAGGCGAGCCAGAGGTACCGCTTTGACGGCCATCACCCATGGTGGGCAGTGAGCTGATACCGCGCTCCAGCAAGGCCTTGGGCGGCTGCATATTGACTACCTCTGCCGAACCGGGATAGCCCTTGGGCCCGGTATAGCGCATCACCAGAATGCAGTTTTCATCGATATCCAGTTCAGGGTTGTCAATCTGGCTGTGATATTCCTCCGGGCCGTTAAACACAATTGCGCGGGCGGTAAAACAATTTGGCCTGGCCGGGTCAGATAAATAACGCTGACGGAAGTCAGCATCAATGGCCGAGACTTTCATAATCGCCGAATCAAACAAGTTACCGGACAGCACCATCAAGCCAGCTTGTTGTTTAACGGGCGAGTCAACCTGATAGATTACGTCGGTATTGTACAGCGGTGCGCCCTGGCAATTCTCGCCAATGCACTTGCCGGTAACCGTCAGGGCCTGGGCGTTAAGTAAGTCAGCCTGCAGTAACTGGCCGATAACGGCGGGTAAGCCACCGGCATTATGAAAGTCTTCGCTCAGGTATTTACCTACCGGCTGGCAGTTGACCAATTGCGGAATATGCTGGCCCACCGCCTGCCAGTCCTGAATTTTTATATCCACACCGGCATGCGCGGCGATGGCATTGATATGAATAGGCGCATTGGTGGAACCGCCCAGCGCAGAGCACACCCGGATAGCATTTTCAAACGCATCGCGGGTTAATATTTTCTCTGGCGTGAGGTCTTCCCACACCATCTCTACAATTCGCTTGCCGGTATGGTAGGCCATTTGCGCCCGCTCGCGGTAGGGCGCCGGAATAGAAGCACAGCCAGGCAGCATCATACCCAGAGCTTCGGCCAGGCAGTTCATGGTCAGCGCCGTGCCCATGGTATTGCAATGGCCGCTGGAAGGGGCCGAACTGGCCACTTCAGCGATAAATTCGTTGTAGTCGATATCACCTTTGGCCAGGCGTTTTCTGGCATCCCAGATAATAGTCCCGGAGCCGACACACTGGCCTTTATAGCGGCCATTAAGCATCGGCCCCACCGAGTAAGCGATGGCAGGAATATTAACGCTGGCTGCGCCCATCAGCAGGGCCGGGGTGGTTTTATCACAGCCGGTGGTCAGTACTACGGCATCAATAGGGTAGCCATGCAGCACTTCAATCAGCGACAGACATTGCAGATTGCGATCCAGCGCCGCAGTGGGGCGACGGCCGGTTTCCTGGATGGGATGCACAGGAAATTCAATGGGAATACCGCCTGCATCGCGGATACCGGCTTTTAAACGCTCGGCCAGCTCAATATGGGCGCGGTTACAGGGCACTAAATCTGAGCCGGTCTGGGCAATACCAATAATAGGTTTACCGCCTTGCAGCTCTTCAATGGTTAGGCCGTAGTTCAGATACTTTTCCAGGTACAGGGCGGTCATATCCGGGTTGGAATCGTCGTTAAACCACGCTCGGCTACGCAGTGAAATGTCCTTTTTCATGCCTGATTCTCCTGGGGCTGACTAAGGGAAATAAAACGGTTTATCAAGGTTTCGGCATTGTGCTTAAAGGCCTCAACGCTGATGCCGGGCTGATAGAGCGAGCCGCCCAAACCAAAGCCCCGGCAGCCTGCGGCCATATAATCGGCCATATTGCTGCTGGTAACGCCGCCAACCGCACAAACCAAAGTACCGGCTGGCAGAATAGTGCGAATAGCTTTAATCACCGCGGGTGGAGTGAGTTCGGCCGGGAAAAACTTCAGCGCGTCGGCGCCGGCGTCCAACGCAATTAATGCTTCAGTGGGCGTGATGCAGCCTGGCATACAGTACATGCCCGCCTGTTTGGCGGCGCGAATTACGTCGGCATTGGTATTGGGGGCCACCATCAGCTTGCCACCTACTGCGGTAACCTGCTTAACCTGTTCCACGCTAGTCACTGTACCTGCACCAATCAGCACATCCTGGCCAAACTCTTTGGCCAGTAACTCGATGGACGCCAACGGTGTGGGCGAATTCATCGGAACTTCGATCATCTGATAACCGGCATCCACCAGAATACGCCCCAGACTCAGGCACTCGTGCGGTTGAACTCCTCGTAGGATGGCAACCAGCGGCAGGTAAGAAGACTCAGACATGTGCTACCTCTGAAAATAGGGTTACTGGCCGGTGGCCAGGCGGTACAGGCCGGCTAATACCGCCTGTTCGCCGGAGATGGTCCGGCAGGGTAATTGGTAAAACGCCAGCGCCTGCTGGTAACGTTGGGTCAGTACCTCAGAGCCGACCAACAGCAGTGGTTTATCAGCACTGAGCAGCCCCGGCTCGATCAGTGCCCGGCGGGCGCCCTGGATTTCAGCGCCGATAATCAAACCGGACAAATAACTGCCTGCCTGCTGTGGGCGCATCTGGCCGGTAACCACGGCGGCTCTTGGGCTAAACAGCAGATGGGATAATCCACGTATATCTGCGGCTTGTTCCAGGCCGAGTAAAAAAGCGGGTTCATCATGTACCTGGATATCGCATACCCCAGCCAGCGAGCTGTGTTTGGTTAACAAGGCAAAGAGTTCGCCGCTGAAGAAGGTGGAAAATGCGGTGATGCTGCCATATTCGACCCGGGCCCACTTGCTATGAGTACCTGGCAGACACAACAAGGCTTCGTTCATTTCGGTTAACTGCAAAGCGCCGATAATTTGAGTTTCCTCACCCCGCATCACATCCATCAGGCCGCTGTGACCGGCGTATTGCAGACCGGGCACCAGTTGCATATTAGGGTGTAGCTCGCTGTGCAAACTTGTCAGGGCAGCAGTGATATCTTCAGCCCCGGCAGGGCAGGGCAAATAAGGCACTTCCTGCCAGCCATTGCGACTGCCAACCATACCGGCCATGATGACTGTGGTGGACTGCGCCAGCCAGGGGCCGCAATGGGCTTGCAGATAATCCGCAAAACCCTGGCCCTGAAAGCTCAGGATGCCCTTTTGTGTGCTGAGCTTAGCCAGAATGTCGCCCGCGGCATTCAGATGCCAGGCGCGAAAACTGCTGGAGCCCCAATCAATGGCAAGCATGTTTATACACGTCCGCCGTCGACCACCAGGGCCTGGCCGGTCAGCATTCGGGAAGCTTGCGATGCCAGAAACAGCGCGGCTTCGGCAATATCCTGTTCTTCAATACAATCCTTAAGTGCTTGCTGCTCCAGGCACTGTGCCACCGCTTCCGGGGTTGCCCACAACTGTTTCTGACGCTCGGTCATCACCCAGCCTGGGATCAGGCTGTTTACCCTGATACCACTTGGCCCCAGTTCACGGGCCAGAGCCTTGCTTAACCCCAAAATAGCAGACTTGGCCGCTACATAGGCCGGGTAGCCGGTCAGGCCCAGCAAGGCTGAATTCGAGCCGATATTGATAACACTGCCACGGCCCTGATTGGCCATCAGTGAGGCGACCGCCTGGGTAGCAAACAGATGTGGGCGCAGGTTGATATTCAAACTATCGTCCCATTGTTCTGGGGTCAGGCTGGCCAGGCTATGACGGTTATCCGAGGCAGCGTTATTGATCAGCACGTCCACCCCGTCCATCTCTGCACAGGCATTTTCGATACAGCGCTGCAAGGCACTAATGTCACGGATATCACAGGATTGAAAATAGGCCTGGCGTGAATAGTCGGCCTGTAATTGGGCGTTCAACGCCGCTGCGGCTTGCGTTTGTATGTCCACAAAGGCTACCTGTGCGCCTTGCGCAATAAAGGCCCTGACCAATGCGGCACCTATACCTGAGCCGCCGCCGGTGATAAACACCCGGGCGTTGGAGAGATCGCTATATTGTCCGAACATCAAAGCCTCCTGTGCATCTACCATGCATCTCAATATATTATTTATAATATAATTATACGTTGGTCAAATCAACCTGCTAACTTGTCAGTATAAGAAAAATAACCCGGCCGCAAGGACCTTAAATAACTGTCTGGTTTTAAAAGGAAAAGCCTGAATTTCTGCGGACGCAGAAAAACTGCCGTTGCAGGGCGCTGTTCAGGCTATTCAGAACGATAGGTTGTGAGACAAAGAGCATCGAGACATCCTGCTCTGTGTAAGGACGGCGATGTAAATCATTCAACTGAGAAATACGCTGACAGCGGCGCAGTGCGAGGAGTCAGGCTACAGACATCCCAGTCTTCAGGCTGCGCAGGTTGCTTCTATGCTGCCAACAGCTGAGCAGCGCTTATCTCAGGCCTTAATCCGGCCTTCAATTAGTTGCAGGGCCTCAGCTTCCATGGCGTGCGAGGTTTGATGTGCAAGCGGCGCATCACCGGCCGCAATGGCATCGTATATCTTACGATGTTCCTCATAACTGGCGGTATCGACGCCTTTAAACTGGTTAGTAAAGCGAATGCTGACTTTAAGGGCCGTTTCAATAAAACTGCGCAATTGCATAAAGAACGGGTTTTTGCTGGCACGCAGGATAGCTGAATGGAAGTCGATATCGGCTTCCAGTGGGTCTTCCAGGCCTTCCTCGGCGGCTTTCATCCGCGCCAGGGCATTACCAATGGCCTTAATATCTTCAGGTTTGGCATTTTTGGCGGCCAGTGCCGCCGCTTCGGGCTCAATGGCCAGACGCAGTTGCAGAAAATCCCGCAGGGTTTGCAGGCTGGGGGTGCTGGATAAGATCCAGTCCAGCACATCGGGATCAAACAAGTTCCAGTGTTCCCGGCTTTGTACAGTAATGCCTTTGCGTGGGCGCGACACCAGCAAGCCTTTGGCTGCCAGCATTTTTACCGCTTCGCGGGTGGCGGTGCGGCTTATCTGATAGCGGTTACAGATTTCTGCTTCCGATGGCAGCCCTTCACCCACGGCAAATTGCTCGCGCACTATGGCTTTACCCAGCTCATGCACCAGTTGGTGGGTGAGATTATTATGATTGGCTGTTTGAAGCATGCATTGCCACCGTATTTATATACTATTTGTATGTTAATGGAGTCAGGCGATGGATACCAGATTTCTGCCTGATTTTCCTACACTTGTTTATTGAGCAGGGCCCCGGCTTTAAATTGGGGCTCGGCCAAAGCCTGTGCGTCGACCGCAAAGATAAACAGGTCGCCAGCATAAGGCTCTTTGGTACGCTGGCTATCACTGAGCTCATCCCAGGCACTGGTGACAAACAGCAAGTTGCCCTGTTTTCCACCCAAGGCTACGCAGGTAGGCTGGCTGACCGGTAAATTCAGTTGCCCAACAGGTTTACCAGAAGGGCTGTAGCACACCACGCGGCTGCCGCCCCACTGGGCATTCCATATTCTGCCCAGGCTGTCCACACAGGCACCATCCGGACTGGCGCCTTGCTCTGTTTGCACAAATTGCTGCCCTTGCTCGGGCATATCCACAAAACGATAACGGCGAATCAGGCCAAGGGGAGAGTCGGCGTGATACATCTGCCTAGCATCCGGGCTCCAGCATAAGCCGTTGGAAATACTTATGCCGTCAAATGCCCGGGTCAGCTCCCCTTGTGTATCCAGTCGATACAGACTGGCACTGGCTTTTGCTGGATTGGCCTGTGGGTTTTCCACCATGGAACCAATCCAGAAATTGCCATCCGGGCCGACTTTGCCGTCATTAAACCTGTTGCCTGGCAGGTGCGATTCACCATCGTGTAACCGTTGCACCTCACCCGTTTCTGGCCAATAAAAGGCCAGGGCATGCACAAAAGCCACCAACAGGCATCCGGCAATATCTGTAAAGCCAAAGGCGCTGATGGCAAACGGCGGTTCAAAGTGCTGCGTTTGATTATCTGTCAGGCTATGCCGGTACAAACCACCACCTTTGATATCTGTCCAGTACACAGAATCTGTCGCCTGATGATAAAGCACCCCTTCGCCAAGCCGGTTTTGTACCGGCAGGCGGGCTATTAGTTGGGCTGGTGTTGTTACCATCAAACTTACCACCAGGTGATATATAGCGCGGCCAGGATCGCAGTGACGGCCAGGGTGGCAACATTGTAGGAACCCGAAGTGCTGAACTGCACACCATCAAGCAGATTCTGGCCCCTTGCCTGGGCATTGCGGTCCAGTTTGGAGACCAGCATGGCTAACAGCAGGCAGCTAACAAACACCACACCAACCCGGTCAATAAAGGGTAACTGTGGGGCCAGCACTTTCAGTGCCAGGGACAGGGCAAATGAGCCCAGCGCCGCGGCCATGGCACCTTTTGCCGTTGTTTGCTTCCAGAACATACCCAGCAAGAACAACACGACAATACCTGGGGTAAAGAAACCGGTAAATTCCTGAATATACTGGAAGGCCTGATCCAACTGGCCCAGCAACGGCTGCGCGCAGATCACCGCCAGCAACATGGCGACCACACTGACAGTGCGGCCCACCCGCAGATAATGGCGGTCGGTTCTGCTCTGACGATAATGGGTATAGATATCCATAGTGAAGATCGTTGAAATACTGTTGGCCATGGACCCCAGCGAAGACACGATGGCCGCCACTAGCGCGGCAAACACAAAGCCTTTAATACCTTCTGGCATCATACCCAACAGCATAGGGTAGGCTTTATCGGCTGGCTCCAGACCTGGGTGCAGCACAAAAGCAACAATGCCCGGCAGCACCACAATAATGGGCATCAGTAGTTTCAGGAAAGCGGCAAACACTATGCCTTTCTGCGCTTCTTTAAGATTTTTGGCCGCCAGCGTGCGCTGAATAATGTACTGGTTAAAGCCCCAGTAAGACAGGTTCATAATCCACATACCGCCAACCAGCACCGACAGGCCTGGCAGGCTCATATAGTGCTCATGTTCCGGGGCCAGAATCATATCGAACTTTTCCGGGGCCTTATCCAGCAAGGTCGTGAAACCACTAATCATACCGCCATCGCCCAGCATACCCAGGGTGATATACGTCAGCAGCAAGCCACCGGCGACCAGTACTACCACCTGAATAATATCGGTGTAGGCCACAGCCTTCAGGCCACCGTATAAGGAGTAGGTCAATGACAGCAGGGCCAGAAAAACCAGCCCTACCGTCATATCTATCCCGGTAATGGTATTAATGGCCAGGGCGCCCAGCCACAGGATGGAGGTGAGATTAACGAACACATAGACACCCAGCCAGAATATGGCCAGAGTCAGACGCACCTCATGACCAAAACGCTGCTGTAAAAATTGCGGCATGGTATAAATACGGTGCTTAAGAAAAATCGGCAGAAAGTATTTACCGACAATAATCAGGGTAATGGCTGCCATCCACTCATAAGAGGCGATAGCCAGGCCAATGGCATAGCCTGAGCCCGACATACCAATAATCTGTTCGGCGGAAATATTGGCGGCAATCAGCGACGCGCCAATGGCCCACCAGGGCAGGCTGTTACCGGCCAGAAAGTAATCCTGGGTGTTTTTTTCATGGCCGGCTTTTTCCCGTGACACCCAAAAGGCCACGGCAACCAACATCACCACGTAGGCGGCGAACAGGGAAATATCGAGTGAAGACAGGGACGACATGCTTAGCTTACCCGGTTAACGTATAGATAACATTCAATGTATTATTTATAGTATTTATTTACAACTAAATTTTATTGGAGCTACGGGCAAAAATGCTGCCGGGCCCTTATTTGTTGCGGTTTTTCCGGCTGTTGCTGATATAACGCAATGCGGGCAATGGCCTGTTTGTTATGTTAATCGACTTGATATCCTCTTGTCAGTGGGTTAAATATTTGTATTATAAATAGCATTAATTGATATCAGAGGTTGTTATGAAAAAAATCTCCAGCCTGGTGCTGGCCGGTATCCTGTGCTATCCGGCCATGGCCACGCCCCGCGCACCATGGGAAGATCATCAGGTATTTGCTATCAATAAGCAGGACCCGCGTGCCAGCGGCTTTGCCTATTCCAGTGTTGCCGCCGCCCTGACCGATGATTATCAAAACAGCGCCAACTTTCTTTCCTTGAATGGCCTGTGGCAGTTTAATTGGCAACGAAGCCCCAAAGATGCGCCGCAAGGGTTTGAAAAGCCGGGTTTTGATGACAGCGACTGGACACAAATTCGGGTACCGGGCAACTGGGAAGTGGAAGGCTTTGGCCACCCTATTTATCTGGACGAACGCTATCCTTTTGACGCCAAATGGCCGGATGTACCCAAAGACTATAACCCCATAGGTTCTTATCGTAACAGCTTCGAGTTGCCGCAACACTGGCAGGGCAAGCAGGTATTTATTCATGTGGGCGGTGCCCGCTCCTCGCTGGAGATCTGGCTGAACGGCCAGTACATTGGTTTTAGTCAGGGCGCCAAAACCCCGGCCGAGTTTGACTTAACCCCTTATTTAAAGCCGGGCAACAATCTGATTGCCATGCAAATCCGCCGCTGGACCGACGCCAGCTACCTGGAAAGCCAGGATATGCTGCGCGTCTCGGGCATAGAGCGTGATGTGTATTTATACGCCACCCCCAAGCAGCATTTATATGACTTCCATGTCAGGCCTACCCTGAACAGCGCCCTGGATGAAGGAAAACTGGCCCTTGAAATGGATTTGCGTAACTACGCCGACCCGGCGGCGGTGTCGGTAGAATACCAACTGCTGGACCCCAGCCGCGAAATGCAACAAGTCGCCAGCGGTGAACAGTCGGTATTGCTTAACAAAGCTGCCAATGTGCAGTTTGCCGCCTCAGTTAAAAAGCCCCGGCTATGGAGCGCCGAAACGCCGAATCTGTACACCCTGGTGATGACCATCAAAGATGCGGACGGCCAGGTACTGCAAAGCGTACGCGACGATATCGGCTTTCGTAATATTGCCATTGAAGGCGGTCAGTTAAAGGTTAACGGCAAGGCCATTTATATTCGTGGTGTAAACCGCCATGAAACCGATCCACGCCGCGGCCATGTGGTCAGCCGCGAGTCTATGGAGCGGGATATTAAGTTGATGAAGCAGCACAATATTAATGCGGTGCGCTCCAGCCATTATCCTAATGATCCGTACTGGTACGACTTAACCGACAAGTACGGCATGTACGTTATTGACGAGGCCAATATTGAGTCGCATCCGCTGGCCATCAATAAAGACACCCAGCTCGGCAATGAAATGAGCTGGCTGCCAGCCCACCTTGAGCGTACCAGGCGGATGTTCGAGCGGGATAAGAACCACCCGTCCATTATTGTCTGGTCATTGGGTAACGAAGCCGGTGAAGGCAAGGTGTTTGAAGCTACCTACAAATGGCTCAAAGAGCATGACGGCAGTCGCCCGGTACAATATGAACCGGCTGGCACCGAGCATTACACCGATATTTTTGCCCCTATGTATCCGAGCATTGAACGGCTGGAAGAATACGCCAAAACGCATAAGGATCGTCCCGGCATTATGATTGAGTACGCCCATGCCATGGGTAACTCGGTAGGTAATCTGCAGGATTACTGGGATGTGATTGAAAAGTACGATGTGCTGCAGGGCGGCTATATCTGGGACTGGGTAGACCAGGCGCTGGAATACACCAATGACAAGGGCCAGAAAATCTGGGCCTACGGCAAAGACTTCCACCCTGAGCTGCCTACCGACGGTAACTTCTTAAATAACGGCCTGGTCAATCCAGACCGTGAGCCGCATCCGCATTTGCTGGAGGTGAAAAAGGTCTACGAGCCGGTGAAATTCAAGGCGCTGGATATCAGCAAGGGCCTGTTTGAAGTGCGTAATAAGTTTATCTTTGCGTCGCTACAAGGTTATGACCTGGCCTGGCAGATTGAAGCCGACGGCGAGCTGATTGCCAAGGGCCGTGAGCCCATGCCGCAGGTGGCCGCTGGCAGCACCGCTAAGGTGAAGCTGGCCTTGCCAATGCTACCCAAATCAGCCAGCCAGGAATATATCCTGACCTTATCGGCACGTTTGAATCGCCCCATGGGGCTGCTGGATGATAATCACGAAGTGGCCTTTGAGCAGTTTGCTTTGCCGGTAAAAACTGTTTACCTGCCACAACCTGTGGTTAAAGCGCAGGCCCTGAGTATAGACAAAGGCAGCGATCTGCTAAAAGTGGGTAATCAGCAGGTACAACTAGCCTTTGACGCGAAAGCCGGTTGGTTGAGCCAGTATCAGGTGCAGGGCAAGGCGCTGTTAAAGGCGCCGCTGAAAGTGAATTTCTGGCGTCCACCCACGGATAATGATCTGGGCAATGATATGCCGCACTGGGCCGCCATCTGGCAACATGCCGAAGACCGACTCAAGCTGCAAAGCCTGGCCAGCAAAACCGTGAAAACCGAGGTGTTGGTGAGTGCCCTTTACCACAGCCCGGATTTTAAAGGCAGCTATCAGGTGCAGTACCGCATCAGTGCTGATGGCCGGGTGGCGGTAAACAGCAAGCTGGATCTGGCCGAAGGACAGGAACTACCCAAATTACCTAAGTTCGGTATGCAACTGCAAAGCCCGGGTGAGTATGGTTTTGTTAGCTGGTTTGGTCGTGGCCCCCACGAGAGTTATGCCGATCGCTACCGCTCAGCGCGGGTGGGCTTGTATCAGGCCCAGGTGCGCGATCAAATTCATCATTATGTGCGTCCGCAGGAAAATGCCAATAAGCAGGACTTACGCTGGATTGCCCTGACCAACGAGCAAGGTGCGGGATTACTGGCAGTGGGCGAGCAACTGATGTCGGGCAGTGCCTGGCCCTATCTGCAGTCGGATATCGACTTCTATGCCGGTGACAGCGAAGCCTCGGCCTCGGGCCTGGTGCCGGTGACCAGCAAGCATGGCCTGGAAGTACCGATGCGCGATCTGGTGACCTTAAACCTGGACCACAAACAGATGGGTGTGGGTGGTGACACATCATGGGGCCGCCCGGTGCACGACCAATACAGTGTGCCTGCACAAGATTATCAGTATGGCTTTACCCTAATCCCACTGAGCGCAGGCGATAACCCGGCCCGACTGGCCAGAACCAAATAAACCGGTGGGCCTGTGGGCCCACCTCTTTCGATTTCGTTGATAGGAAAGACTATGACGGCGCGACTTTTGGATGCGGATATTGCTCAGTATGTGGCAGCGCATTATCAGCTAGAGGGGGAGCTGACCCGGCTACCCGGTTACTGCGACCTTAACCTGCGCCTGCAAACCCAGGCCGGTCAGCACTTTATTATCAAAGTGGCGGGAGAGGGCGAAGCGCCGGTGTATCTGGACCTGCAAAATCAGGCCATGAATCATCTGGCCAAGCGTGGTTTGCCTGTACCGCAGGTACTCACTGACACACAGGGTCGCACTTTGGGTGAAATAGCCGACAGCGCCGGTGAGCGTTTTCCGCTTCGGGTGCTGACCTATCTGCCCGGCCAGTTCTATGCAGATCTGCCTAAAGGTCAGGCCTTTGCCAAACTTTGGCAGCAGCTTGGTGAATTTATGGGGCGTGTGGATCAGGGCCTCAGTGATTTTCGCCACCCCGGTCTGAACCGTTACCTGGACTGGGATCTGGCCTTTGGCCTGGAGGTATGCCGCGAAAAGCTGGCGGCCCTGGAAGGTGATAGGCGCAAGCTGGTGGAAGGCTTTTTGCTGCAATACCAAACCCAGGTGAAGCCGTTTTTATCCAAACTGCCGGCTGGCCCCATTCATAACGATGCCAACGACTACAACCTATTGGTGGATGACCTGGCTAACCCCAGCCAGATCAGTGGGCTGATTGATTTTGGTGATATGTGCTTTAGCCAGTTAGTCAATGAGCTGGCCATCACTTGTACTTACGCCATGCTGGATCAGCCTGATCCGGTGGCAGTGATCGGCACTATTGCTAAGGGCTATCATAGCCAGCGAGCCCTTAGTGAAGATGAACTTAACGCACTGCCGTATCTGATTTGCCTGCGTTTATGTGTCAGTGTGTGCAATTCTGCCCATGCCATTCGCCAAAACCCGGACAATGACTACCTGCTGATTTCAGCCCGCCCGGTGTGGCAGGCGCTGGAGCAGTTTAAGCAGTTGGATTTGGCCGTCATCGGTATAAACCTGGTCGCGGAGCTGCTGGGTATTGCCCAAGGTGGGCGCAGCAAAGAAACGCTTATTGCCAGCCGTCAAAGCCATTTCAGCCGTACCCTAAGCCTGAGTTACCAGGAGCCGCTGAAGATTGTGCGTGGTCGCGGCGCCTATTTGTTTGATGAGCAGGGCCGGGATTATCTGGATATGGTGAATAACGTTTGCCATGTTGGCCATTGCCATCCTAAAGTGGTTGCCGCTGCGCAGCAGCAAATGGCCCTGCTGAATACCAACACCCGCTATCTGCACGACAATCTGGTCAGCTACGGTGAGAAATTACTGGGTTACTTCCCCGATAAGCTGTCGGTGTGTTTTCTGGTTAACTCCGGCAGTGAAGCCAATGAACTGGCCTTCCGCCTGGCCCGTTGTGCCAGCCAAAGCCGCGAGCTGTTGGTGGTGGACGGCGCTTACCATGGCAATACCAATGCCTGTATTGACGCCAGCCCGTATAAGTTCGACGGCCCTGGCGGGCAGGGGGCGCCGGCCCATGTACATAAAGTGATGTTGCCTGATCCCTACCGTGGCCCCTATGCCGGTTATGACCTGGAAACTGGCCAGCAATATGCCGCAGATATTCAGCGGGTGCTGGCAGAGTTGAATTGGCAGGATAAAAAGCCAGGTGCCTATATCTGTGAATCGGTACAAGGTGTGGCCGGGCAAATTGTAATGCCGCAAGGCTACCTGGCTTCGGTGTACGAACAAGTACGTGCGGCCGGTGGCATCTGTATTGCCGACGAGGTGCAGATTGGCTTTGGCCGGGTGGGAGAGGCCATGTGGGGCTTTGAAACTCAGAATGTGGTGCCGGATATCGTCACCTTGGGTAAACCTATTGGTAATGGTCACCCAATGGCGGCGGTGATCACCAGCCGCGAGGTGGCCGAGGCCTTTGTTACCGGCATGGAATACTTCAATACCTTTGGCGGCAACCCGGTATCCTGCGCCATCGGCCAGGCGGTGCTGGAGGTGATTGAAGAGCAGCAACTGCAAGCTCACGCCAAACGCATCGGTGATTATCTGCAAACCAAGCTGAGGGATATGGCCGGTGAGTTTGAACTGATTGGTGATGTGCGCGGTCTGGGCTTGTTTATCGGTGTGGAACTGGTCACAGATCGAACCAGCAAAGCCCCGGCCACGGCGCAAACCAAAAACCTGATCGAACACTTTAAGGCCCAGCGCATACTGCTCTCCAGTGAGGGGCCGTTTAACAATATTCTGAAGATCAAACCGCCCATGGTATTTGGGCAACCTGAAGCAGACCGCTTCCTCGATACCCTACGCAGCGGTCTTAGGGGCCTGGGTTAATAACCCCGCCCGGTAACGACAAGAAGAGGATTCAAGATGGAATTTCTTAAGCAACTTAACCTTGGCAGCAGCAACGCCGGTGCCAGTACCGGTCAGGCCTGGCTGGCCGACAGCAGCGCAGCACAACTGGCCATTCACTCGCCGGTTGACGGCCAGCTAATTGCCAACGTCAGCCTCTGCACCCCAGCTCAATACCAGCAGGTGATTGAGCAGGCCCAGCAGGCCTTTGTGGCCTGGCGACAAGTCACGGCCCCGCAGCGCGGTGAAATTGTGCGTCAGATTGGTCAGGCCCTGCGCGAATACAAACAGCCACTGGGCGAGCTGGTGTCCTATGAAATGGGCAAATCCCTGCAGGAAGGTTTGGGTGAAGTGCAGGAGATGATCGATATCTGTGATTTTGCCGTGGGCCTGTCCCGCCAGCTGTGTGGCTCGACTATGCACTCCGAACGGCCGCTGCACCGTATGTACGACCAGTACCATCCGCTGGGTATTGTCGGGGTGGTATCTGCCTTTAACTTCCCGGTCGCGGTGTGGTCATGGAATGCCATGATTGCTGCCGTTTGCGGCAATGTCACGGTGTGGAAGCCGTCTGAGAAAACCCCGCTGACCGCGATTGCCTGTCAGCATATTCTAAAAGATATTCTGGCCCGCAATAACCTGCCAGAAGGCGTGTTCTCACTGGTAGTGGGCACCGGTGCCGAAATTGGTGAGCTGATGCTGGACGACAAACGTATTCCGCTGATGTCAGTCACCGGCTCTACCCGGGTAGGTCGCCATGCCGGTCAGAAAGTCGCGGCCCGCTTTGGTAAAAGCATTCTGGAACTGGGCGGTAATAACGCCATTATTATTACCCCCAATGCTGATTTAAAAGTGGCCATTCCCGGCGTGGCCTTTGGCGCCGTGGGCACGGCTGGTCAGCGCTGTACTACCACCCGTCGCGTGATTGTACATGAGTCGGTGTATGACAAGGTTAAAGATGCGCTGGTGGGGGCCTATGGCAAGCTGCGCATTGGTAACCCGCTGGATCAGAATAATCATGTGGGGCCGCTGATCGATAAAGCTTCAGTTCAGGCCTTTAGCGCGGCGCTGGATAAAGTGCAGAGCGAGGGTGGCAAGCTGCTGTGTGGCGGTGAAGTGCTAAGCGGTAAGGGCTACGAGTCGGGTTGCTATGTCAAACCTGCCATTGTTGAAGCCGAAAATCACTACCAGATGGTGCAGGAAGAAACCTTTGCACCGATTCTGTATCTGATCAAATACAGCGGCGACTTACAGCAGGCCATTTCCTTGCAAAACGATGTGGCCCAGGGCCTGTCGTCGGCCATCTTTACCCAGAATATGCTGGAAGCCGAACAGTTCCTGGCCCACTGGGGCTCGGACTGCGGGATTGCCAATGTGAATATCGGCACCTCCGGTGCTGAGATTGGCGGCGCCTTTGGTGGCGAGAAGGAAACCGGCGGTGGCCGTGAATCCGGCTCGGATGCCTGGAAGGCCTATATGCGTCGCCAGACCAATACCATCAACTATTCCACTGCGCTGCCACTGGCACAGGGGATTAAGTTCGATTTGTAATAAATTGAAAGGTTAGGTTGGAAGCCGGGCACTGCCCGGCTTTTAGTTGGGATGCGCAGCCACTTTTGCAAAGAATTTTCTGAATTTTGCCCGGCAGACAGCTAAAGATTGTTCAATCTGGCTCCCGAGCAGATTCATTCGACCGCTACAGGTAAATAAATCTGTTTCACCACGAAGAACACAAAGTGCACGAAGGGTTCTTCAAGCTAAGCTAATGCTCCGCAGATGACCAACCGACTTTTGATTAGTGCAAGTGCGAGGATTTCAGAATTGATGCCACTTTGTGAATTGTCGAATTGGACTAAGAGCAGATGTTGGACAGTTAAACCTCGTAAGGTGATTGATCTTGTATGTTCCGTTTAATTCGCTGTTATAACCCTTATAGGAACTAAACACCTAATGGGTGTAAAAGAGCAATATGGCGATGAAGACCTAATTTAGCTAAATTTCTTTTTGTTCATTGTTATTATAATTTAGGTCTGTTTTAGTGACGGAGTTTTCTTTGTGTCTCATTTGGTAGTAACCAATGTTACTTCATAAGTTGCATCCGAAAAGGCTGTATTCTGTTTTTCATCTATAATATGTGATTTTTTTAGGTTTCATTTTCTCCGTTTTTTTAGTTGCAGTTATTTATCCTGTAGATAAACTTTGGTATGAAAGAATCCAAGGTAGAAGGTTGTAGGGAAAGTCTTTCTAGTCAAGCGCGTGTTATAGTTAGGCGCTTCTGAGTGTTAGTTTAGAGTTGGGCATAAAAGGAATGTTTAAGTATGGATTCGCGATTTAACATACCCACAGATAATATCTACAAATTCTATGCGCTTTTTGGTCTGGCATTTTGCTTAGGAGCTCTTTCAATGTTTGTTATTGCCTATAATTCACATTTCGAGAGTACAACCAAACTATCTATGGAACTAGCAAAAATTGACTCTTTAGAGTCCACAACAGACTTAGAAAAAAGGCAAAAGAAAATACTTGAGAAACAGATAGAGATAGGAACTTCAAATAAAAATTTCTACATGAAGGTTATAGGTGTTTCACTAGGTTCCGGCATTGTCATTATGATATTCGGGTTCGTAAGATGGCACTATAAAGTCCAACGTCAAATAGACAAGATGAATACACTAAAAATCAGGCAGCTAGAATCTGAACTATTAAAAATGGAAAAACGGGTTCCGTTTCGTCGCAGGGGCTAAGATGCTTAATAAGTGAGTCTCTCCAAGTTAGTGAAAGTTACAACGGCGGCATGTTTCTTGAAAATATTGATGCAGGATAAGGCCGCATTCCTGATCCTACCTACAGCAACATAAGTGCATGTGTCTTTAGGTGTCTATTCTCTTCCTTCGTGTTCTCTGTGTGCTTGGTGGTGAGGTATTGTCGTTCGAAAGTCCTGTAGATCGCGACTCTGCACTCGCATTACTGTGGCTTTGAAGTAACAAGATATGTCTATCCATAAGTGTTGGTTGAACTGCGCTCGCAGATACATTTACACTCAGAAATCTTATTAGAAATCAGAGGGATTGGGTGAAAATCATCAATAGCGTCAAACTGCACCTTTGTGCAGTCCTTAGCTTAGTGGCAGGCGATAGCCTGGCAACGCAGACCATGGTTTTAGCAGAAGATGGCAAGGCCGAGGATTACTTTGGCTACAGTGCGGATATCGATGGCACAACGCTGCTGGTGGGCGCCTATAAAGCCGATATTCATGGGGTCACCGATGCCGGGGTCGCGTATGTCTATGTGTTAGGTGACAAAGGTTGGCACCAACAAGCCAAACTCGTTGCTGATCCTATTTTCGCTGACGATACCATTGGCGGCAAAGTGGCAGTGAAAAACGATGTGGCCATGCTCGGCGTGATGGGAAGGGATGACAAAGGCAAAGACTCGGGCGCGGTAATTTCTTTTGAACGCGCAGCCAATAGCTGGACACAGAAGCAGATTTTTACCGCACCTGATGCAAAACCAGGCGATGCGTTTGGCCAGAGCGTTGCGCTTACTGATAACTACCTCGTTATTGGTGCCCCGCGTAACGACGCCCTGGGCGAGGACTCCGGCGCGGCGTACATTTACCAGCGGAAAAACGGCGCATGGCGCTATCAAAGCAAAATCATCGCCAGCGACGGCGCGGCAAAGGATTTGTTCGGCATTAGTGTCGCAATTGACGGCAATACCATACTGGTTGGGGCAGATTTGCATGATGAAAAAGCCGAAAACGCCGGGGCCGTATACGTTTATGTGGTGAATAACCACCAGTGGCAACAACAAGCTAAGCTGGTGGCCTCTGATGGCGGTAAAACCGATATTTTTGGCGTCAGAGTCGCGATTTCAGGTGACAGCGCATTAATCTCGGCAAGGCGAGACGATATTGAAGAATTAGGGGTGGATGCCGGATCAGCCTATCTCTTTGTGCGAGAGGGCAATACCTGGACGCAAGAGCGTAAATTGGTTTCACCAGATGGTGCGGCAGACGACAGATTTGGCCGCGGTGTAGCGTTAAGTGGCGATACCGCGATTATCAGTGCCATGAATCATGATGCCAATGGCACCGACACGGGCGCGCTATATGTTTACAAAAAAGGCCCTGACGGCTGGCGTTATACCAGCAAGGTTGTGGCTGAAAACGGTAAGCCTGGTGACCAATTCGGCTGGAATGTGGCGCTATCAAAAGGTACTGCCGTGATTGCCACCCCCCACCACGATGCCAATGGCCAGCAGTCCGGTGCGGTATATGTACAAGATTTAAATGATGATAGTGGTTCTAATGTGCAGAACGCTGTTGTTAAAGCGGTGGAAAAATAAGGCAAAACTGCGCATAGGATTGCGCTCGATGTGGAAGACATTACCCTTGGCGAATCAGCTAAAGCTGTTTAATTTGGTTCCAGACCCGATTCAGTAGACCACTACAGGTAAATAACTCTGTTTCACCACGAGGAAGCCTTTCTCGCAGAGCCGCCGAGCGCCCAGAGTAATTAAAAACAGTAAATGGTTGAGTGGGCTTTTCTCTGTGCCCCCCCTGCGTCACAGCGAGGGGAATTTTAATCTCGGCCAGAGGCCGGTTAGCGCTTTTTCCTGCAGTTCATGGCTGTCCATTTTATGACCGCGAAGGGCGATAGAGATCGCCCACTCTTCGTGCTTTTCTGATCTTCGTGGTAGATAAATAATTACCTGGAAAAGGCCAAATACCTGACCTCTGTGCCATTACTGCTCAGCTAAAAAGCGGCATCTTCTAGTCGAGTCGTTCCGGACGACGACTTGTCCCCCTTTCCACTGCTCTCTGAACCGACCGGGAATTTTTCAGCGGGACGAAAGCGGTAGGGGCATCATCGGTTTACTTAATAAATCGATGTACTACAGAAAATCTACGAATTCTTGATTACTGCCAGTGCGAGGATTTTGTGCTTAGGGCATCTAGTGATAATGGCTTGAAGTTGTGGGTTCAATATGAGAGGGCAGCATCAACCGTAAGTATCCTTAAGTACCCAACATAACGAAGCAGATGGTGTGAATACATGCAGATATGAAGCCGCATAACAATAAGTGTATGGACCAAGTGCGTCTTTCCTCGGCACCTCTTAGTGCAACCTAAAAAACTCTTACTGGGCAAAGGCTTATAAGCATGCTAAAAAGTGACCTTGCAAAAGTGCGGCGAAGCACCTTGTTTAAACGCGGCGCTTAGCCCTCTGACAATATTGTAATATGCAAAGGATGTTCATGTTCAGGTTCTTAGTTTTTAGTTCTATGCTGGTGGCCTCGACTTTTTCTGCTCATGCCAAAGGTGACTGTGATATTTCGGGAATTTGGAATCACTCTGCTAAGCCCGCAAAACTACTAATTGATTTAGACAAAGCTGAGGCCACTGTCTATTCCCATGACAACAATAAAAAAGCAATTGGATTAGTTGTTTTAAAAGGCGTAATGCCAACATCAAATTCTTCGTTATGGGATGCGCAGATGTATAGTGCAGCAGATGATTCATTTGTTGATGTTCGAATAACTTCAAAAGGTTGCAATCAATTAATTGTTAGTTATGACGGTGAAGAGGTTTTAGGGCTTGTCAGGTAAATTTGCATGTAACAATAGCCATCAAAACGCCATTCTGCGGCTCGTGTGATCTTTGACTGGCCAAAAGGGCGGCTAAATTAGACAACCTACACAAGTTAGATCTAAGTGCAGCATAGTAAGTAATAACGATGCGCCAAGTCGCACCGCTTTCTGAAGTGTCATAGCGCAGGGTAACGATGGATAAAATCGTAGAGTTAATCAAGCTAGACCCAATCAGAATGGAAGTCTTGAACTATGTATACCAACTAAGATTACCGCAGTGCTATATCGCTGCGGGTTTCGTACGAAATTTAGTGTGGGACTCATTGCATAAATTCGAAGTCTCAACTCCCCTGAATGATGTTGATGTGATCTACTTTGACCCTACTGAGTCTACCCCTGATGCCTATTTGAAGTATGAAACGCAGCTAAAAGCCCTTATGCCCAAGCTCAACTGGCAAGTGCGCAATCAGGCGATAATACATAAGCGTAATAGTGATGAGCCTTATCAAAGCTCAGTTGATGCAATGAGTTATTGGCCCGAAAAAGAAACAGCAGTCGCAGTTCGTCAAATAGGTCTATACCAGTATGAGTGTGTAGCTGCTTTTGGGTTTGAATTGCTATTTAATTGCTGCGTTACACATAATCCAAGAAGGTTACGAGAAATCTTTGAAAATCGTGTAAATTCAAAAGGCTGGTTAGCAAAATGGCCCTTGTTGAGAATTTCGCCATAATAAGTAACAGTGGCTCAAGGTCAGTAATTTATAAACTCAAATGGCGGCTGGTTTAATGAAATTGTGATCGGCAGCATTCTTTACCCACGGTCTTCTTCGTTCGAAGAAATTGCCCAGATCACTATCAACTTGGCGTTGCATTAAAACTTTCACCACGAAAAACACAAAGGAGCGTGGCTCCAGGCCTTTCTTCGTGTTCTCTGTGTGCTTCGTGGTGATTAATCGCGTTTTTCGTCTCGCCACAGAAGGCAAAGAAGCGCATCAAAATCTCGTGACCGTGATAATAATGTACACCTCTTCGTGCCCTCTGTGCCTCTGTGGTTACAATACAAAATTGTATCAATGCAACTTAAGCTTAGGCCGCACTGCGCGGTTGATTTTCTCCACCAGGATCATCAGCATGCCTTTAAACCAGCCGTGAATGGCTACCTGATGCATACGGTACAAACTGATATACACAAAGCGGGCGATACGGCCTTCAATAAACAGGCTGTTGCCGGTTAGGTTACCCATCAGGTTGCCCACGGTGCTGTAACGGCTTAAGTTCACCAGCGAGCCATGGTCTTTATATTGGTAATCCTTAAGGGGTTTACCTGCGCGTGCACGCATAATATTGCCCGCCACCAGTGAAGCCATCTGATGGGCCGACTGGGCACGAGGGGGCACCCAACTGCCGTCTGCCTGCTGGCAACCGCAGCAATCGCCAATCACATACACATTGTCCAAGCCTTTAGCCTGAAGCTGCCCAGTAACGACTATCTGTTGCAGGCGGTTTAGCTCAAATATGCCCAGTGCCTGGATAAAATCCGGGGCTTTAACCCCAGCCGCCCACACCATTAAGTCGGCGCGAATGGTTTTATCCTCGGCGGTGAAAAAGCCGTTTTCCACTGCGGAGGCCACCTTGGTACTTTCCAGCACCTCAACCCCCAGTTTAATCAGTTCCTTGCGCACGGAATCAGAAATGCGTTTAGGCAGGGCCGGCAATATACTCGGGCCTGCCTCAATTAAACTGATGCGCAAACGGTTGGCATTAATTTGCGCCAGACCGTAGCGCTGGGCCAGGGCGGCCACATGGTAAAGCTCGGCCGACAATTCCACGCCTGTGGCACCGCCGCCGACAATGGCGATATGCAGATCTTCATGATTACCGGTTTGATTAACCCGCACAAAGTTATTGATCAGCGAACGGTGAAACTTGTCGGCCTGTTGGGGGGAGTCGAGAAAATAGCAATGCTCCGCCACCCCAGGCGTGCCAAAGTCATTGGACACGCTGCCAAGGGCCAGTATCAGCTTGTCATAATGCAGATGGCGTTCGGCCACCACCATATCGCCGTCTTCATCAAAGATGGCAGCCAGACGAATGCTGTTGGCCTGCGTGTCCAGGCCGGTCATTTCGCCGTGCTGAAACTGATAATGGTGCTTGGCACCGTGGGCGCTGTAAGCCACACCGTCGGTGCTGGTGTCCAGCGAGCCACTGGCCACTTCATGCAGAAGCGGCTTCCAGATATGGCTGGTGTTTTTGTCTACCAACACAATCTGCGCCAGTTTCTTTTTACCGAGTTTATGCCCCAGCTGGGTGGCCAGCTCTAATCCTCCGGCACCTCCCCCGACAATAAGGATAGTTTCCATGGTTGTACTCCAAAGTTAAGGATCTGTTTATGTTTGCCATCGGCAGGACAAATGCCGTGCTCAATTGAGCGGGGGAAACCAAAAGCAAAGATAAACAGCCTGAAGGCCGTGGGTGGGGGTAAGAAGGAAAGCGTATATTGCATACCTGCATAATAAGGGCATGAGAAAGGAAAACCCATGCCTGGCGTGCGGATAAATGCAAAAAAGTTGTAAGTAAAACTGACCTGCATTTTAACGGTGACGTTCAAATCTTTGTCACACTGGTCGGATAAGCTAGCGCGACAAATTTACTAAGGATTCACCCATGAAATTGACTCGCAGAAGCTTCCTTAAGGCCTCGGCCGCCGGATTCGGCGCCGCTGTTTTGTCCTATGGCCTGACAGGTTGCAGTAGTAGCGATAAAGGCAGCAATGTTGCCGTGTCTTTTACCCATGGCGTCGCCAGCGGCGACCCATTGCAGCATGCTGTGGTGATCTGGACCAGAGTCAGTCCTGATGTGGCCGGGGTCACATCCCTGGACGTACGCTGGGAAGTGGCCCTGGATAAAGACTTCAGAAATCTGGTTCATGACGGTATGGCAGAGGTTTCTGCAGACAGCGACTATTGTCTGAAAGTAGACCTGCTGAATCTGGAACCCGGTACGCGCTATTTTTACCGCTTTGCCAGCAATGAGCGTTTGTCACCGGTTGGTATCACCCGCACTTTGCCACAAGGTGACGTGGACCAGATTAAACTGGCCGTAATGTCCTGTTCTAATTATCCGGCCGGCTATTTTCATGTGTATGGTGAAGTGGCCAAACTGGATGACCTGGATGCGGTATTGCATCTGGGTGATTACATCTATGAATATGGTGCAGGGGGCTATGCCAGTGAAGACGCACAGGCTCTGGGCCGGAGCCTGCCCAGTGATAACAACAGCGAATTGCTGACATTGAACGATTATCGCAAGCGCTATGCGCTGTACCGTTCAGATACGCAGCTTCAGGCTGCCCATCAGGCCGTGCCTTTTATTACCGTATGGGATGACCACGAAGTGACCAATGACACCTGGCGTGAAGGGGCAGAAAACCATAACGAAGGTGAAGGCAACTTTGACGATCGCAAACTGGCAGCCCTAAAAGCCTATTTTGAATGGATGCCGATCCGTGGCCAGGACAGCAGCCAACCCATTTACCGCAAGTTCGAATTCGGTAATCTGCTGAGCCTGTATATGTTGGATACCCGCGTGCTGGCCCGTGATAAACAGCTTGATTATGCGGATTTTGACCTGACCAGCCAGGCCGGTCAGGGGGCGTTTATGGCGGCGCTGACCGACAGCAACCGCACCTTGCTGGGCGGCCAGCAGTTAAACTGGCTGACCGACCATATGGCGCAGTCGCAGGCCATCTGGCAGGTATTGGGCCAGCAGGTGCTGATGACCAAAATGTGGATGCCGGCGGAAATTCTGCTGACACTGGGCGGGGTGGCGTCGACACTGGCCGCTGGCGGTGATGCGTCAAGCGTATTGGCCAAGGCCAATCAGTTATTTGCTGAACTGGCACAAATCAAAGGCCGGGTACTGGCTGGTGATCCCAGTGTCACGGCGGCTGAGCGGGCCAGGATAGAAACCACTATGCCCTATAACCTGGATGCCTGGGATGGCTACGCTTATGAACGTGAAGCACTGCTGGGTGCCGCCAGAGCCATGAACAAAAATCTGGTGGTACTGGCCGGAGATACTCATAACGGCTGGGCTGGCAATCTGATTACTGCGGCTAATAATCCGGTGGCACCAGGTGCCCATGCCGGAGTGGAATTTGCCACCTCATCGGTATCTTCCCCCGGCATGGAAAACTACCTGAATCTGGATAACCCGCAAACCGTGGCACAAACAGAACAGGTGATTGGCTTGCTGATTGACCATCTGCACTACACCAATTTGTCTGACCGCGGCTTTTTAACCCTGTCCTTCAGTCGCGATTGGGTGGACGCCAAGTGGCAATATGTGAGTACTATTAAGGCTAAAAGCTATCAGATGCTGGAAGACCGCAGCAAAACCCTGCGGGTGATGGCTGGCGCTAACCGCTTGGATGCTTAGCGTTTTTCTGCGGCTTTGCGCTGAATGATAAAGGCTTCTCGCAAAGACGCTAAGGGCGCAAAGAAAAGCCAGCAGAACCATCATTCCCTTTAACCACTCTGTGATCTCTGTGCCTCTGTGGTTATTTGTATTTTGAATTAATACGTTTTCACCACAGAGACACAGAGGGCACGGAGATTCACAGAGGTTTCAGGGTTTTCATTTGGCGAACTTCGCGGCTTGGCATGATACCGGAATCTTCACACAGAGACGCTGAGAGCGCAGAGTGAAGCGCGCAGAGTATTCAACGCCTTCAATTCCTCTGTGATCTCTGTGCCTCTGTGGTTATTTGTAATTTGAATTAATACGTTTTCACCACAGAGACACAGAGGGCACGGAGAGCTACAGGAGATATTTCACGTATATTCCTGAAAACTCGGCGCACTCGGCGGCTTTGCGAGAGTGAAAGCTGAATGCTTCTCGCGGTGACGCAGTGGCGCAGAGAAAAACCCGCAGAGTATTCATCACCTTCAACCACTCTGTGATCTCTGTGCCTCTGTGGTTTTTTCTGCTTTTACGCAAATTGTCACCACAGAGGCACCAAGAGCACGGAGGTTCACAGAGGTTTCAGTGCCTTTTCTTGGCGCACTCGGCGGCTCTGCGAGAGAGTTTTTCGTGTTTTCGTGGTTTGATATTCGGCTAAACAGCCATGGAATCGTAAACCACCACTTTGCGCCATAAGTGGGAATACTGCTCGACAAAGGCCTTGTGCAGCGGATGGATCTGATAGGCATTCTGGCCTGCGGCGTCGTCAAACAGCATAGTCTCGGCAACCTGATAGCTGTTGTCCACCACCTCTCGCTTTTCTGTCGAGGCCGGCAGGCCGATTTGCAGGCCACGCACGCTGTCTATTTGTCGCAGGCTGTTTAGTCCTTCAATCAGCTTATTACGATCGTCCACCGATGCAGGGTTATGCAGCCAGAAATACACCTGGTGGATCAGTCTGGGCAGCGATGTGCAAGCAGTTTGTGCTGAGACAGTGGTTGGCAGCACTGACGCTGCCCCTAACAGAGCGGTTGAAGTGATAAATTGGCGACGGGAAGCATCTTGCATTGCGCGGTCCTGAAATTCTGATTGGTTAAAACGCTAGCAGATGCAGTTGGTGTTGGGTACTTTCAGGGCATTACGATTTTTGTTTTTTCCACGAAGATTTAAATGCTTCTCGCGGTGACGCAGTGGCGCAGAGATAGACCCGCAGAGTATTAAACGCCTTTAACCACTCTGTGTTCTCTGTGCCTCTGTGGTTTATTTTTGCTTTTACACCACAGAGGCGCTACAGACGTAATTCTTAATCTATGGTAAATGCGCCAGCTCTTGTTGGATCTCCTCAGCGGTGGGGCGTAGCTGCAGCTTGCCTTTGGCGGCGCGGCGTTTACTTAAAATCGACAGAATTGGTGTGGCGATAAAAATAGTGGAGGAAGTGCCGATGACCACCGCAAACAGCATCGGCAGAGCAAAGCTGTTTACCGCATCGCCACCGGCCAGGCCCATGGGCAGCAGTGCCAGAAAGGTGGTCAGCGAAGTATAAATAGTGCGGGTTAAGGTTGAAGTCACCGCGCGGTTCATCAAACTATCAATATCGGCCTCGGGTTCCAGCCGGAACAGCTCCCTTACCCGGTCAAACACCACCACTTTGTCGTTAATGGAATACCCCAGCAAGGCCAGCAACGCGGCCACGGCGGTGAGGTTAAATTCGATGCCGGTCAGGGCAAAGAAGCCGATGGTTTTGGTTAAATCCAGGCCGATGGTCGCCAGTGCGGCCACGGCAAAGTGCGATTCAAAACGTACCCACAAGTACACCAGCATGCCAGCCCCGGCAATCAACAGGGCCAACATGGATAAATCGGCAAATTCGCCGCTGACTTTGGGGCCCACCACATCTACCTTGGGAAAGCTGGCGTCGGGGTTGGCCGCCACAATCGAGGCCTTTAACTGTTCCACCACCATCGGAGCCGGGCTGTCACCACCGCTGTTAGCAGCGCGCAGTAAAAACTCATGCTCAGCGCCGTACTCCTGAATGGCTACATCGCCTAAGCCCTGGTTTTCAATGGCCGAGCGCAAGTCGTCCACCGCCATACCCGGTGCCTGCACTTCCATCATAATGCCGCCGGTAAAATCCACACCGTAGTGCAGGCCGGGTTTAAAAAACAGGCCGATGGATAAGAGTGTCAGGGCTACCGACACGCACAACGCTGGCACTTTGCCACGTAAGAAATTCACTTCCTGTTTCGGCATCCAGCGACTGATATCCAATCCGCCCATTGGCATCGGTTGGCGTTCCTTGCCTTTAACTCGCCACTGCATCAACAGACGAGTGAGGGATACTGAGGTAAACAGTGAGGTGAGCAGGCCCAGCGCAATAGTTACGGCAAAGCCTTTGACCGGGCCACTACCAAACATAAATAGCAGGCTGACGGCAATTAAGGTGGTGAAGTTGGAATCAATAATGGTGGCAAAGGCTTTGTCAAAACCGGCTTTTAGGGCCATACCTGCGGGTCTGCCTTTGTGGGTTTCTTCCTTGATACGTTCATTAATCAGGATATTGGCGTCCACCGCCATACCTATGGTCAGTATTAACCCGGCAATACCCGGTAAGGTCAGTGTGGCACCAAACAGGCTGAGTAAGCCAAACACCAGGCCGATATTAACGCTCAGCCCCACGCAGGCAATCAGGCCCCAGCGGCCATAGGCGGCCAGCATATACACCAATACCAGCGCTGCGCCAAGCATACCTGTGGTCACGCCCATCTGAATGGCGTCACTACCCAAATCCGGCCCAACGGTGCGTTCTTCCACCACAGTCAGGGGCACGGGCAGGGCACCGGTACGCAGCATCAGCGCCACATCGTGGGCCTCGGCCATACTGAAGCTGCCGCTGATTTCACCGCGCCCGCCAGGAATGGCACTACGGATAACCGGTGCGGTGACGACTTCATCGTCCAGCACGATGGCCAGTACCCGGCCAATATTGCTTTTGGTCATATCGCCAAACAACTTAGCGCCTTGGCTGTCGAGTTTGAAGTTGACCACCTGCTGGCCACTTTCCTGACTAAAGGCGGCCTGGGCATCGACAATATGGGTGCCTTCAAGCGCTACCCTGGTTTCCAGATAGTAGGGGTTACCCGCGTGGTCTTTTACCAGCAGCGCACCCATGGGGGAAGGCTGCTGCCAATGAAAACTCATTTGCGCCGTGGTACCCAGCAGGGCTTTGATCTGTTGTGGGTCACTGACTCCCGGCATTTGCACCAGGATCGCGTCTTTACCCTGGCGGGTAATACTGGGCTCAGTTAAGCCGGTTTCATCCAGGCGTTTTCTTACCACATCCAGGCTGCGATCTATGGCGTCTTTCAATAGCGCCTGCTGGTAGGCTTCTGTTAGTTGCAGTATCACTTTATTGCCTTGCAGTTCAAGGCTGATACCGCTGCGACCATTGCTTTGCTGGTGGATATTAGCCGCCAGTTGCGACACCTGTAGCCACTGGCTGACATCCTTGAGCACAATGTTGCGCTGCTGCTGGCCGTTGTCGCTGCGACTGTAGCGGATATGTTGTTGTCTTAATGCCTTTAGCAATTGGTCATAGGCGTCATCCAACTGTTGGTTCAATAAGGCCTGAGTATCGGCTTCCAGCAGCAGGTGTGAGCCGCCCTGAAGGTCCAGGCCCAAAGCCAGGGTATTGTGGCTATACCAATCCGGTAATTTGTTCGCCACCGATAACGGCAGCAGATTTGGTGCGGCGCTCAGCAGGCCGAGCAGCATAATAAGTACGTACCCAAGGGCACGCATGGAAAATACGTTCATCAGTCATCCTTCAAAATACAAAATGCACAAGCAGCCGCGCTGCTTAGCAAGGCGGCTGATTAATCAAGCGGTGAAGAATGACTGAACTGGCGGTGCTCTGGCCTGTGGAATGCCATAGCAGGTAACGGCGGCGTTGTTACTGGTCGAAGCCAGCGCAGCAGTAACCTGCGGGGCAAAGCTTTTGAGCCGACAGCCTGTCAGCCCTTGCTCAATATCGTTGCCACCGTCGTGGCGTTCTTTGCCGACGGCAGCCGATTTACTGGCGCGTACGGTGACCGTGGCCCATTGGCTAAAGGGCTGGACTTGCGAGGAGTCATGCTGCAGCAACTGTGCGCGGGCAGCTGGCGTGGAACCGACCGACACACCCAGCACAAGAATCGCCATCAGCATCGCTGAAAACAGCGAAGCCATGCGATTGGTTATTGTGTGGTTGGGCGTGTGGTGCATCAGAACTCCAATATATCAGGCGCTACTATACAGGAGCTGTAGGTAAAAAGCGGGTGAATTTTTCAGCGTTGATTGAGCGTGGGTTTCTCAGGGAGACTTCGATTTAGTTTGCTCCTGTTATTCACTGCCCTGACGCTTTGCAGGTTGGTTGTCTGTCTCGCTTCGTGTGCGCTAACGCTTGTGTGTACATGATGAGGAGTATCGTTATGGATACACGTATTCAGTTTCGGGTTTCCGAACAAACAAAACGTCTGGCGCAAAAGATGGCCGAAAGCCAGGGGCGTACTTTAAGCGAGGCATGTCGTCAGCTTACTGAAGAGTTGGCTGCTCAGCAGCTAAAGGCCATGGAGCACGATGCCTGGTTGACGGAACAAGTTAACCAGGCATTTGCAAAGCTGGATAATGGCACCGGTGTATTTATTCAGCATGAAGATGCTAAAGCCAGCATAGAAGCCAGAAAAATGAAAATTCGTACCAGAGCCAAGGCATGATAATTTGGGAAAAGGAGTCGCTTGATGATCGTGAAAAAATATTTGAATTTTTGTACGACATTAACTCAAGGGCAGCAGAAGAAACGGATTTAATCATTGAACGTAAAGTCGAAAACCTGTTGTCCCAGCCATTGAAGGGGGTACAAAGAGAAGGGCCGAGAGGACGACTACGGATTATCCCTGTAGTCTGTGTTGTCGTATCCTACTGGGCAGACAATGAACGCATTTATATAATGCGTGTTTTACATCAGAAGCAGAAATTTCCAACAGGTAGCTAACGGAATAGTTAGCTAGGTTTGGATTCACGGCTTCAAATCAGTGGCCTAAATGCTGAAAGCCCGGCAACGCCGGGCTTGTTAGTCTCAGATAGACGGGCTTATCTGTCCGCCCGTCCCTGAAACTTGCGTTCTTCAATATTCACACGGATCCATTCGCCGGTAGCGATATATTCAGGCACCTGCACCACCAGGCCGGTGGAGCACTTGGCCGGTTTGGTGCGCGAGGTGGCCGACGCCCCCTTAATCGATGGATCGGTTTCTACCACTTCCAGTTCCACGCTGATGGGCAAGTCCAGGGCCACTGGCACGTCGCTGACGATCAATACCTGAATACCATCGGTTTCTTCATTGATAAACAAAATCTCTTCGGCGATGGCATCTTTGTTCAGGCTGTAAGGTGTGTAGTCTTCCTTATCCAGGAACACATACTCGTCACCGTCGATATAAGAAAACATGGCCTGACGACGCACCAGATCAGCCAGTTGCAGCATATCGGAATCTTTAAAGGTTTCGTCAAACTTGGCACCTGTGACTACGTCGTACATACGCATACGGTAGATGCTGCCACCTGCACGGCCCTGAGGCACGGAGCGCTCGATATCACGAACGATACAGGTCTTGTTGTTATATACGATGGTGGAATTCTTTTTGATTTCACTGGCTTTAGGCATTGCGATGTCCTGGTTGCAAACTGGGCTGAACAATAAAAGCCGCTATTTTAATGCAACTCTGAGTTGCTGAATATGGAATATTCACAGGCGGGTGTTTAATTCACCGCCGGGCGTTGAAGGATGTCGCTGACTATTAGGATGAAACATCAACATAATACTGATGCCGTCCATATGTACCGCCGACAACAGTTTAAAGCCAAGCTTCTGATAAAGCGCGACATTCGCAGGGTTTTCCGTATCCAGTCCCAGTCCCGGTAGCATGCTCGTAGTTAGCGGCTTCCATCAGAGCCTGTTGGATTAACGCCTTACCAAAGCCTTTACCCTGGCAGTCGGGCAGGGTGCCAATCAGAGTCAGATAATAATGGGGGGAATGCGGCATCAGCCTGCGGCTATGCAAAAAATAGCGGTTAAGGAACTGTCCTTGCTTAAACGGAAAATGCAGCAGCAAGGCAGCAAAGGCTGGCAGCAACTTACACCAGCCCAGCCAGCGCTGGCGAAAGGGAACTTCCGCCACATCCAACAGTGCGGCACAGACCAGTCGCCCGTCATAGAAGCCTCCCAGTACCTTACCGGAAAGATACAGGCATTGGTCAAATAAGAAGCTCAGCAGCACTTCCTCATAGCGTTTCTTGCGTTTCGAATCGGTGATGTTGGCAAACAGTTTTTCAAACAGTGGATCGCTTGAAAAGGCCAGTCGAATCAGACGGATAAACTCATCTTTATGGGACGCAGTGAGGGGCACGATATGATATTTCATGGCTGTTCCCTGACACTGAGTGGGTAATGATCAACGGCAAAGCTGAACATGACTTTGAGCATAAAGAACAGCGCAACCAGGGTAAACCAGAGCGGCAGGTTAAGCAGTAACACCAGCAGTACACCGATACCCGCCAGCGCTCCGGCCACAAACAGTTGCAAAGACGAGCGATGCAGGGCATTGACGCTTAGGGCAAAGAGGATGGTCACAAGCCAGATCAGGGTGGCAGCGCCAATATCGGCCTGCAGCAGCCAGGCGACCAGCGGCAGATGCAGGTGAATGGCAATAAACACCAGACGGCTGGTGGGGCGTACGGCATAGTAGTTATTTGTTCCACGACTGAAGTTTGCCACAAAACCGGCCAGAATATCGGCAATGATAAGCAGACCCAACAGCAGCTTCCAGGTGCTGACCGGGGTTGCCGAAAGTGCATACTGATAGCAAATACAACAAGTGCCGAGCAGGGAGAACAGCAGCACTATGGTAATTTCAGCCAGGGTCTGCTGCTGGCCAAAGACTTCGTGCAGGGATTTGGGCATAGACAATTGACGCATATTCACTCCTTTAACTGTCTGCGTGTAGCATGGCCAGAAACCAGCCGGTTCGACTGTTCACGTGCTCTTGTAAAGCCTTAGGCGATAAGCGCATCCGTCCGGTCATTTGCAGCTCTTCATAAAAGCCACCCTTCCAAAGCGCGAAAAGCATCTGTGCAGCGGCGTCAGTTTCAATACTCAGGTGATGCTCGGTCAGATACTCCGCCAGGTTTTTCGACAAGGTACTCAGGACTTTGGCCGGACCGGCCTGATACAAGGCGGCAGCAATATCGGGATATTGCCGCTGCGCAGCGCTGACGGCATTGTCAAACAGCACCACATCGGGCCGGGTGATCAGGCTAAGCACCTGATAGCCCTGTGCCGATAGGTGGTCTTGTAGCGCCTGTCTGTCGGTCAGGGGCGCCGGTGGCTTAGCAAGTTGCGGGGCTGCGTTCAGGGCCTGGTCGGTATGAAAATTCACATAGGCCATAATCAGGCCGGGCAAATCAGCGTAACGGCGATACAGGGTGACCTTGGATACACCGGCACGCTTGGCTATGCCTTCCATAGACAAACCAGCAATGGTTTTTTCTATCACCAGCTCGCCAACAGCCTGTAATACCAATTCGGTACGTTGCGTGTCTACCGGCCTGCCTGCTCTTGCCATTATTCCCACTCAAGGTTGAATACGTAATGGCAAGGTAGCATCATCAATTATGGAACGCAATCGTTCAGTAATTTATTCTGGCTGGTGCCTACTGTCTGCAGGTATCCATACGACAGGGAAGACGGTCAGACCAGTTTACAACTCAGCTCTACGTCTTCGGCAAAAGGCACAGACAGATAGCCATTGGCAGGGTTAGCGATATAAGCCATATATTCAGCGCAATAATCCGCATTATCGGCCACGATCAGCGCGCCGGCGCGCAGATTTGGCTGTACCAGATGAAGAACATCCAGATACAGTGCCTTGGCACCGTCCAGCAGCAACAGATCAATCTGTGCGGGTAAATTACTACTCAGGCTTTGCAGCGCATCGCCTTCGCGAATCTCGACCAGGTCCAATAAATTGGCCTGGCTAAGATGCTGCGTGGCTTTTCTGACCTTGCTGGCTTCAAATTCGGTGGTCAGCAACCGGCCCCCTCCGTTATCCCGCAATGCGGCGGCCAGGTGCAGGGTGGAAATACCATAAGAGGTACCGAATTCAACGATGCAACGAGCGTTACAACTGCGCGCCAGCATATATAGCAGATTGGCGGTGTCTTTTGACACAGCTAAAGGGACGTCCTTTAGCTGAGCATACAACTCGCGATATTCGCTTTTGCTTTGCATCATGGCGGTTTGCTCTGCTTTTGACAGCCTGGCAAGGGCTGGAATTTGCATCGGCGAGGCCTGCTCGGATTCGGCGAACAGGCGGCTAAGGACCTGGTGAACAGGTGCATTCAGTAAAGTATTCATTAGGCTTTCCGGTTGTGCTGAAGGTGTGTGCCAAATAGAATACGATGAATTGTTCACATTTCACTATTCGCATTCCGGGAGCCAGCATGGATAAGGCACAAAACCCGCCAATCACCTCAAGAAAACAGCCCCAGCAGGCGCGCTCAGCAGAGCTGGTGGCGGCCATTTTGCAGGCCGCTATTCAGGTTTTGCAAAGCGAAGGCGCACAGCGTTTTACCACCGCCAGGGTCGCTGAACGGGCAGGGGTGAGTATCGGCTCGCTATATCAGTACTTCCCCAACAAGGCTGCAATATTATTCAGATTGCAAAGTGATGAATGGCTGCAAACCGGCAATCTGCTGCGTGATATTTTGCATGACCAACAACATCCGCCATTGTTGCGGCTGCGTCATTTAGTGCATGCCTTTGTGCGCTCGGAATGTGAAGAAGCTCAGATGCGTATTGCCCTGCAGGATGCCGCGCCTTTATACCGCAATGCGCCTCAGGCCAAGCAGGCCAAGGCCGCATCGCAGACCATACTGCATGACTTTATGTATGAAGTGCTGCCCGATAATACCGTCGATGAGCGCCAGCTTGCCGCCGATTTAATTGGCACCAGCTTGGGCACTGTAGGCAAACAATTCTCTGAGCAACCCCGCAGTGACGAGGAAATCAGCCGTTATGCCGGGGCGATGGCGGATATGTTTTGTGCCTATCTGATTGGGTTGCAAGCCAGGCCTTAGTGGTTGAGTTTATTTAGCATCCGATATTTCAGGTGCTATAAAAATCGCTTTAGCTAACCATTTGTTGCAATTGAGCGAGTCTGACTGCAATTGCATTTAGCAGGCATAGCCCTTTATCTAAGTGTGTAACAAATTGACAATAATTTTCGTTTTTATCTAAAATTTCCCATCTGCACAGGCTATAGAATGCGCTCACAAATTCGCTGTGGTTGGACGCCATACAGCCGAAATCATTATTTAATGTCTAAGGAACTCAAACATGCACACAAAACTGGCCAGCCAGCGTTCAAGACTGGTTATTGCTATTGCCTCAGCCTTATTGCCGGTGTCGGCTCTGGCGCAATCTGATCAGCAGGCCGACCCCGGCAAAAGCTCGCCAATGCCGACGATTGAGGTGATCACAATAAGCGGTAATCAAGCTGACCTGCACAGGCAGACTGGCTCAGTAGTAGTGATTGAGCGCCAGCAAATTGAACGTATTCAGCCGCTCTCCACCGAAGACGTGCTGCGCCGTATTGCCGGGATCAATCTTAAATCAGAGGAAGAAACCTCAATTGTTTCAAACTTTGGTATTCGTGGCCTGTCGGCCAGTGAGTCTAAGTCCTTGTTGCTGGAAGATGGTGTGCCTGTTGCACCAGGGTTGTTTATCGGCAATGACCGCTACTTTAACCCGCGTATTCAACGGGTGGAACGGGTGGAAGTGCTCAAAGGCTCTGCTTCACTTCGCTATGGCCCTTCTACCATTGGCGGCGTGGTGAACTATCAGACCAAAACACCGGATGACGGAGTGGAAGTGGCGACCAGGCTGGGGTCGTTTAACATGCGCGAGGTGAATGTTGAGGCGGGGGGCCGCAGTCAGTCCGGTGATGCCTTTGCCGGATTGGTAGCCACTTATGCCAAGAGCGACGGCTTTATGGATAAAGACTATGACATGAAAGATGTGATGGTTAAAGCGGGCGCCGCTCTCAATCAGAACCATTCTCTGGGGATGAAATTTTCCTGGTATGACAATGATGCCAATATTTCCTACCGTGGTCTGTTGTTGGAAGATTATCAGGCCGGCGCTGATTACAATCCGGCACCGGATGACTATTTTCTGACTGACAGAAAAGCTTTTGATCTTAATCATGAATGGCGTCTGACAGATGCGGCGACCTTAAAGTCATTGATTTACTGGAGTGACGTTACCCGTGACTACTGGCGTTACAGCGTCGACAGTGACGCCTCGAATACAGCCGGGCGTTGGGTGTATACCGATAAGCTGACAGGGAACAATCGCTCTTTTGAGCGTTTTGGGGTGGAAACCCGCCTGACTCTGGAACATCAACTGTTAGGTAGCGCAGCGCGCAGTGAATTGGGTCTGCGCTTTATGCAGGAAGAAAGCAATGACACCCGAATTCGCGCTACAAGAGCGCAGGACCGCACCGGCACCAACGATCGCCATCGGATTGATTCGGCCGATAGCGTTGCTGCCTACGCGCAAACACGTATTCAACTGAACGAGCGCCTGGCTGTCACGCCCGGTATCCGGGTGGAATCATACGAGCAGGAGCAGGTGATTCTGACGCAGAACAACGCGTCACAACAAACCTCAAACACCGAGTTTTTGCCGGGTATTGGCGCAACCTATGAGCTTAGCGCTGGCGCGCAGCTATTTGGTGGCGTGTATAAAGCCTTTTCACCAGCCTCTAATGGCGTTGCGCTGGACGGTCTGACCGATCAAAACCTGGATGGCGAGCGTTCGGTTAATTATGAAGCGGGTATCCGTGGTGCAGATGGCGCGGTAAGCTATGAAGTGGCCGCATTTTATATGGATTTTAGTAACCAGGTGGTTACGGGCAACAGTGATCCTAACCTGTCGCAATCCAATGGTGGTGAAACCCAGCATCAGGGCATGGAATTCCAGTTGGCGTATCAGTTAGGGGCTGGCTTCAGCCTCGACACAAACGCTACCTGGGTACCAAAATCGGAATTCAGAACCGGCGATAACAAAGGTAACCGTTTACCATATGCGCCTAAGCTTCTGGCTAATCTGGCGCTGAATTACAGTCAGGGGGATTTTATCAGCACCCTGTCTGCCCATTATCGTGGTGAGCAGTATGGCGACCCTACCAACCAGATAGATATTCCTGACAATGCGGCAGGGGGGATTTGGGGAGGCTTGATCCCAGCCTACACAGTGCTGGATCTCGTGGGCCAATATAATGTCAGCAGCGCGCTGAGTCTGTTTGGTTCGGTCAAAAACCTAACCGATAAGCGCTATATCACGGGGATGCGTGAAGGTATTTATGTAGGTCCTGAACGCTCGCTGGAAGTCGGGCTACGTTATCGCTTCTGATTGGACCGGATAGATTCGCCACCCTAAACGGGTGGCGCGCAAACGCTCCCAATGGGAGCGTTTTTATATCCAGGGATGGATGGTATGTCGGCGTTGCAGGAGCATTCGTCGACGATATCCAGGGATGGATGGTATGTCGGCGTTGCAGGAGCATTCGTCGACGATATCCAGGGATGGATGGTATGTTGGCGTTGCAGGAGCATTCGTCGACGATATCCAGGGATGGATGGTATGTCGGCGTTGCTGGCACACTGTAAACACGCGCTTTTGGAGATGTCGGATTGAAATCCGACCCACAGGATCGCCAGAGTCTGACACTTCCATCTTCTAGCTTGCGTCTGTTATGAGTTCAGGGGGTGGCAGCGGTTTGTTCACACATTGCCTTGCTGGCCGGTTCACAGCCGTTCAGGCATAGTACTTTGCCATTGCGGTCACGGTCGGCACCGCCACCCTGGCTGGTGGCACACCAAGCCTGCATATTCTGGTCAATACGGCACTGGCCTTTGCCGCATAATACCTCGCCCATGCGGTTACGAATGGCTTCGCCATCTTTAAAGGCCGAGCAAAATACCTGCCCGGCGGCATCCCTGGCACAACTCCCCAGCCCGCAGATCACCTGACCTTCAGCGTCCTTCAGGCAATCAGCCAGAGGGCTGGTGCAAAGCAGCAGACTGAATACGGCTGCAAGTGCACGCCAGGTATTATTCAGACCAGACCGCATATTCATTGCCGCTAGGATCGCTGAAATGAAAGCGCCGCCCACCGGGAAAGGCAAAGATGGGTTTAATAATCTTGCCACCGGCTTGTTGCACCGCCTGTTGTGAGTCTTCCAGTGCCTTGCTGTAAATCACCATCAACACACTGCCGCTGGCCACAGAAGCGCAAGTGTCTGCCCGGTAAAAGCCGCCGTCCATTCCGCCATTGGTAAAGCAGGTATAATCCGGCCCGTAATCAACAAACTGCCAGCCAAACACCTGAGCAAAGAATGCCCTGGTGCCCTCTAAATCTTTAGCTGGCAGCTCCAGATAGTTAATTTTGTGATGCTCAGCCATGCTTTTATTCCTGCTCAAAGATGGCGCAGATTTCCTTTTGCAGAATATGCGCGGCCTGCTGACGGGCCATCTCCAGAAAGGGCGAACCCACCGGCCAGGTTTCTTCGGCAATTTCCTGATTACGCTTAAATTTGGCTTCGGCGTCCTTCAGGGCAATAATCATTTGTTCCCGGGTCATTTGAAATCCTTGTTTTCCGATAATCCTTCTCAGTCTAACGCAGTCAGGCCCGGCGTCCAGCATTTCAGCCGGTCTGTGAATAGCTGCGCTCCCAATCTTTCCAGACCGGCTGTAAACCGGCGCGGCGCACCGCATTGGCAACATCCTTTGGCGTTCTGGCATCGTCAATCTCAAACTGTTCCAGCGCCGTTTCGCCGCCAGCATAGCCGCCTGGTTGGGTGCTGGACCCGGCACTTAAGCTGGTAATACCCAGGGGCAGAAGCTTGTCGCGAAACTGCGCCGACTCACGGGTGGATAAACTCAATTCCACCTCGCTATCCAACAGCCGGTAAGCACAAATAAGCTGCACCAGTTGTTTGTCGGTCATCTGGGTTTTATCTGTTAAGCCTCCAGAGCATGGCCGCAATCGTGGAAACGACAGTGAGTAACGACTACGCCAGTAAGTCTTTTGCAGATATTTGAGATGCTGGGCGGCAAAAAAACTGTCGGTACGCCAGTCATCCAGGCCAATCAGCACCCCCAAACCCATTTTATCCACTCCGGCCCGGCCCAAACGTTCAGGGGTATCCAGACGCCAGTCAAAGTCCATTTTTTTACCTTTTAAATGGTGCCTGGCATAAGTGCGGCGCCGATAGGTCTCTTGATACACCAGGACGGCATCCAGCCCAAGCTGGCATAACTCCAAGTATTCGGCTTCAGCCAGTGGCTGTACTTCCATGCTCAAATAGCTGAAATGGCGTTTTATCAGTGGTATGGCCTGGCGAAAATACGCCATGCCCACCTTGGTTTCGTGCTCCCCGGTGACTACCAGCACAGAGTCAAAGCCCATGGACTTAATGGCCTGGCACTCGGCTTCAATCTCTGCCAGATCCAGGGTTTTACGCCTGAGCTTATTGCTCATGGAAAAGCCACAATAGGTACAGTCATTGGCGCACAGATTCGACAGATACAAGGGGATGTAAAATTGCAGGGTATTACCAAAACGCTGACGGGTACGGGCATAGGAAAGCCGGGCCATGTGCGCTAAAAAAGGTTCGGCCGCCGGGGATATCAGCGCCATAAAGTCTTTCAGACCTGGTCTGGTGCTGTTCAGTGCCCGTTGTACGTCATTGGCGGTACAGGCATGGATCTGCAAAGTAACATCGTCAAAGTCCCACTGGGCCAGTTGTTTGGCAAAGCTCATAGCTGGTCCAGAAAATCAGTCAGTGGGCTGGAAGCCATGGCACTGCGCTGTACCGCACCAAGACCTGCCTGATAGGCCATGCGACCGGCTGTTACCGCTTGTTTAAATGCCCTGCCCATGGCAATTGGGTCTGGCGAAACGGCAATGGCGGTATTCACCAGTACTGCATCCACCCCCAGTTCCATGGCATGGGCGGCATGACTGGGCGCGCCAATACCGGCATCGACTATCACCGGCACCTGGCTTTGCTCAACAATGATCTCCAGAAAATCTTTGCTTAACAGGCCGCGATTGGAGCCAATCGGGGCGCCCAGCGGCATGACCGCCGCGCAGCCTACTTCCTGCAAGCGCTGACAAAGTACGGGATCAGCTCCGCAATAGGGCAGTACCACAAAGCCATCTTTAACCAGTTGCCTGGCGGCGTTCAGGGTTTCAATAGGGTCGGGCAACAGGTAGCGCTGATCCGGGTGGATCTCCAGTTTCAGCCAGTGAGTGCCCAGCGCTTCGCGGGCCAGATGGGCGGCAAAAATGGCTTCTTCGGCGGTTTTTGCCCCTGAGGTATTGGGCAGCAGCCTTACCCCCAGTTCCTGCAGGGGCGCCAGGATATCGTCTTTTCGTGCAACCAGGTCCAGGCGTTTAAGGGCCAGAGTGACCAGTTCGGTGCCACTGGCCGACAGGGCCGCCTGCATGTTCTGGGCGCTGGAAAACTTGCCGGTGCCGGTTAACAGGCGCGAAGAAAATTGGGTATTGGCAATGGTCAGCATCGGTTATCCTCCGGCGACGACTTTAAACAGGGTAATGCGGTCATGGTCTTTCAGTTGGGTGTGCGGCCACTGACTTTTACTGACCACTTGCTGATTCAGTGCCACCGCTATGCCGTTTTGTGGCTGAGCCAGGGTTTGCAGCAAGTCTGCGATACTGAGCGGCTGTGCAAATTGTTGCGGCATATCGTTAATCATCAGTTGCATATGGTGTCTCCACAGACCGGACATTGCGGGGCTTTGGCCAGGGTCAGGCTTTGCCATTGATGGGCTTTAGCATCGAATAACTTAAGCTGACCAAAGGGCACCTGCCCGGCACCAGTCAGAAATTTGATAGCTTCCAACGCCTGCATCAGGCCGATGATGCCCACCACCGGGCCGACGATGCCGCTATTGGCACAATTCAGCGACGGGCTTTGCGTCGGTTCGTACAAGCAGCGGTAGCAGCCATGATTTCTATGCGGGTGCAAGGCCAGAAACTGCCCCTCAAAACGTATGGCTGCCCCCACCAACAACGGCTTACCTGCCTGGTAGCAGGCGGCATTAATGGCCTGGCGGCTGGGCATATTGTCGGTGCAGTCAAGCACCAACTGGCAGTCACTCACCAGCGCCGGTAAGTTGTCGGCGTGCAGTTTTTTGTCCAGCGCTTCAATGCGGATATTGGGATTCACCGCCTGCAGGCGCTTTTGTGCCTGGCGGGCTTTGTTAGCGCCCAGACTGAAATTGTCGTACAAAGGCTGGCGGTGTAGATTAGTCACATCCACTTTGTCACCATCGGCCAGCAGCAACTGCCCGACACCGGCTCCGGCCAGATATTGCGCGGCGATACTGCCCAGGCCACCCAGTCCGACAATCAGAACGCGGGCCTGCTTTAATTTCTGCTGACCAGATTCGTCGATATCTTCCAGCAACAAATGCCGGCTGTAACGCATAAAGTCTTGATCATTAAGCATAATTAAGCCTCGCCAGCAGTTGCCGGACTACCTGCTCAGGTTGCGCCGCCTCGGTAATGGCGGTGACCATAGCAATGCTACCGACCCCGGTGCCAGCCACCGCATCTACCCGCTCCACACTGATGCCGCCAATGGCCACGCAGGGGATATCTTGCAGCAGTTGCACGTACCGACTTAAACGGCTTAAGCCTTGAGGTCTGGACGGCATGTTCTTGGTACGGGTTGCAAAAATATGCCCGAGCGCAATATAAGAAGGCTGAAAGCTGATGGCGCGCTGGATCTCGGCATAACCATGGGTAGAAATACCCAGGCGCAATCCGGCCTGTTGAATGGCAACCAGGTCGGCATCCTGCAAATCTTCCTGACCCAGATGCACACCGTAAGCCCCGTGTTTAATGGCCAGTTGCCAGTGATCGTTAATAAACAATCTGGCATTGGCTTCGCGTGCCAGTTTGATAGCCTGGGCGATCTGCGCTTTCTGCTCAGGGTTTGGGTTTGATTTGATTCTTAACTGCAAGGTGCTGACGTCCCACGCCAGCAGTTTTTCCACCCAGGCCAGGCTGTCTACCACCGGATACAGCCCCAGTGTCATGGTGCCTATGTCGGCGAAGGGGGCAGAGGGCTTGGCCTTATCGCTAAGCAAGCTGAATTGTGGGAAATCCCCGGCGCGTTGCGGCCAGCCCAGATGGGCCACCGGGCCGGGTCCTTTGCCAAGTCCCGCTGCGGCTTGCAGGCCTTGATTGATATAGGCCTTGGCAATACAAATGGCATCCTCCATTGGATAGTCCAGGGCAAATGTTGTGGCGATAGCGCTGGCAAAGGTGCAGCCGGTGCCATGACCATGGAGGGTGTTAATGCGCTTGCTGCTAAATCGCCATTGATGGGTCTGACTCAGGTACCAGTCATGACAATATTGGCCTGTCCAGTGCAAATGCCCGCCTTTCACCAGCACGGCCTTAACCCCATGATCCAGCAATACATTGGCTGCTACCTGCAGACTGGCAACATCTGTTGCTTCTACACCGGTCAACAGCGCCAGTTCATTGGCATTGGGGGTGATAATATCCAGCACTTGTAACAGTGGTGCGCAGTCTGCCAGTTGCAAGGCTGCCAGTTGGCTGCCGCAACTGGCTCTGGCCACCGGATCCCAGATAATCATCGGTGGCCTGGCTTGTTGTTTCAGCCACTGCAGAAACTCTGCCAAGGCCGCGATTTGTGCGCCATCGCCAAGCATGCCGATTTTAACCGCATTGGGCCAAAGGTCGGCCGCCAGGCTGTTAAGTTGGTTGGTTAATACTTCCAGTGGCACCGGCTGCACCTGCGTGACCGCCACCGAGTTTTGCGCAGTGATAGCGCTGATTACGGTGCAGCCGTGGCCGCCCAGCGCCTGTACCGTATGCAGATCGGCCTGCACCCCGGCACCGCCGCCCGAGTCTGAGCCGCCAATGCACCAGATAATGGGTTTGGCCATATCAGACGCTCGCTTTGGGTTTAGCCGGGTGATACAGCTCGCTGCCACTTTGTTTAAAGGCTTCAGACATCTGCTGCATACCCAGTTGCACTGTTTCCTGCTCACCGTCCAGGCCGGTTAATTTGATACCTGCCTGTTCCTGCGCAGCGGCGTAGTCGCGCACTTCCTGGGTGATCTTCATGGAACAGAATTTAGGGCCGCACATGGAGCAGAAATGTGCCACCTTGCCAGACTCCTGCGGTAGGGTTTCATCGTGGTAAGCGCGGGCAGTTTGTGGATCAAGTGCTAGGTTGAACTGGTCTTCCCAACGAAACTCAAAACGCGCCTTGGACATGGCATTGTCGCGAATCTGAGCGCCAGGGTGGCCCTTGGCCAGATCCGCAGCATGAGCAGCAATCTTGTAGGTAATCAGACCCTGTTTAACATCGTCTTTATTGGGCAGACCCAGATGTTCTTTGGGGGTGACGTAACAGAGCATGGCACAGCCGAACCAGCCAATCATGGCCGCGCCGATACCTGAGGTGAAATGGTCGTAGCCAGGGGCAATATCCGTGGTCAGGGGCCCCAGGGTATAAAACGGCGCTTCGTGACAATGCTCAAGCTGTTCGGTCATGTTCTCTTTAATCAGTTGCATCGGCACATGACCCGGGCCTTCAATCATCACCTGGACATCGTATTCCCAGGCGATTTTGGTCAGTTCGCCCAGAGTGCGCAGCTCGGCAAATTGGGCTTCGTCGTTGGCGTCATACACCGAGCCAGGGCGCAGGCCGTCACCTAACGACAAAGACACATCATAGGCCGCACACAGCTCACAGATGCCGCGAAAATGGCTGTAGAGAAAATTCTCCTGATGGTGGCTCAGGCACCATTTGGCCATAATCGAACCGCCGCGCGAGACAATACCGGTCAGACGTTTGGCGGTCATGGGCACATAGCGCAGCAGCACCCCGGCGTGAATGGTAAAGTAATCCACCCCTTGCTCGGCCTGTTCCAGCAACGTGTCGCGGAATACTTCCCAGGTCAGGTTTTCGGCTATGCCGTTGACCTTTTCCAGCGCCTGATAGATGGGCACGGTGCCAATGGGCACCGGACTGTTGCGTAAAATCCACTCACGGGTCTCATGGATATTACGGCCGGTGGATAAGTCCATCACCGTATCAGCGCCCCAGCGGGTGGACCACACCAGCTTTTCCACTTCTTCTTCAATGGAGGACGTCACTGCCGAGTTACCGATATTGGCATTGACCTTAACCAGAAAGTTACGGCCGATAATCATCGGCTCGGATTCCGGGTGATTGATATTGGCCGGAATAATGGCGCGGCCTTCGGCCACTTCGCGGCGGACAAATTCAGCACTGATATTGCCGGGCAGATTAGCGCCGAAGTGTTCACCCTGATGTTGTTTGTTTAACAGCTCACTTTTGACCCGCTCACGGCCCATATTCTCCCGAATGGCGATATATTCCATTTCCGGGGTAATGATACCGGCGCGGGCGTAATGTAACTGAGTGACGCACTTGCCCGGTTTGGCGCGCCGTGACCGATGTTTAAGTTCAAACCGCAGGTCGTCCAGGCTGATATCCGCAGCACGGGCCTTGGCATAGCTGGAGGAGCTTTCACTTAGATATTGGGTATCATCGCGCTCGCTAATCCAACTGTCCCTGACCAGCGGCAGACCGCTGCGCACATCAATATGGGCTTCGGGATCGCCGTAAGGGCCGGAGGTGTCATAAACCGGTACCGGCTCATTGGCCTCGTATACCGGCTGTTCTTTACTGCCGCCCACCAGGGTATCGGCCAGTTGAATCTCCCGCATGGCAACACGCAGATCATCGCGGCTGCCTTGCAGATAAATACGTTTGGAGTTGGGGTAGGGCTGGCCCTGCAGATCGTTTAAAAATTCCTGGGCCTGATGACGTAATTCGCGTCTGGTTGACATAGCATTCTCGCTTTTTTAGGTGGCTGAAATGCTTGTCAGGAGTGTTGTAAAGAGTAACGCCGCTTGGAACGCTCTCCCTTGGGGAGATTGGACGGCTTAAGACCTGGGCGTTACGCTCTTGTTCCCTTCGCAGGTATTAGCCTGATCAGGTTCAACGGATCCCGCTTATGCGGTCTCAGCTCGCCCGGTAAACCGGACTGAGCACTCCGACAAGATAAAAACTGCAATCAGTATAAGGGCAGAAAAACCTTTATTGCAACAGGGGGATAAGTTGGCTGTTATCAGATTACCGTAGGCAGTTATAACGCTTTTGCTAGATATTATTATTTGGTCTACGATGGGATTACGGACTGAATTCAAGGAGGAAATTAATGTCTGCATTATCTTTTCAAACACTGTGGGATAACCACCCTTGGCCTCACTCACCATGTGACACAACGGCGTTCACAAATCAATGTGCGATAAGGATGGGAGTAGCACTGGAATTGTCAAATGTTGATACATCAGGTTTTGATCAGATGTTTCCACAGCGCCGCTGCTATCCGGGCTTTGGACATAGCCCTAAGCATATTTTAGCCGCTCAACAACTAGCTGATTGGATGAACTCGGACATCCCTAAGTTTGGAGCTTGTGTAAAACTAAAACAGGTAACAAGTGGTGACTTTGGAGGAAAGAAAGGGATCGTTTTTATTAAGAATGGTTGGGGAACAACTGATCATATTGACCTTTGGAACGGCACGGAAATGAAAGCTGGGTCGCCAGATTATTTTTCTCGAGGCCAGGAAGTATGGTTTTGGGAGATAAAGCGATGAAAAGAATTAGCACAGTTTTGCTATTTATGTGTTTTTCTTGTAGCGCCACAGATATTACGGATTCTGCCAATGTTGCAGGAATGGAACTGCAATTAGTCAGCGCTAATGGCAAGTGTGAGTTGCGTTTTCTACAAGATGGTGAATCCAAGTTTTTGTCTCTAAAGCCAGAGCCCCCCTGCTTTTTTCTGCGTCGCGGCACAAGTGAACCACAGCGCTTTAGTTATCCCAAAGTCAATGTAGATTATGTGCTTATGGTAGCAGGCAGCGCATTGAACGAGCGACAGAGAACGCTTTGGAATCTGTCAGAAGATATGCAATGCGGCAGCATGCGGCAAGGCGTGCTGTTTAAAGCAGGACAGATTGAAGTAACTCCAGAGGTGATAAAGGATAGCGTCACGTGCAAAAACACGGGCGCTGACGAGAAAGACTTTTGGTCTTTTTCTCATCATTAACTGTTGTAAGTGAATTTAATAAATGGCGGATACAATTTTTATTATCAGTTTGGCCCTACTAATTTGGTTGCTTCCGATCATATTTGTTGTTAGACGGCAGCATAGCAGGCAAAAGAAAATAGTCTGGTCGATTCTGCTAATTGCACTACCTATATATGGCTTTCTGTTTTATTTGTTTTATTCATATATATTGTGCTTTGATAAAGAAAATAGTAGCAGAAGCTAATTTTATTTTTGAATTTGCATTAAAGGATAAGGCGGTTTATACCGCCTTATCTATATTCCACCACTAAGAAAGCTTAAGCATGGCCTCGCCGATAGCCGCTAAATACCTAATTCCACTCGCTGGTTTTTCTCTGTGGCCTCTGCGGCTCTGCGGTGAGTATCATCCCTTACCGTACGTAAGTGGCGGTTAAGGTGGCTTTGGCCAGGGCTTTGCTGTTCAGGGTATAGCCCACTACAGCCGGGGAGATATCCACCGGGAAATCCAGCTTTTCATCCGGCAGGGCCCAAATAGTAAATTGGTATCTGTGCATGCCATGGCCCACCGGCGGGCAAGCGCCACCAAAGCCTGGCTGGCCATAATCGGTACGGGTTTCCAGTACCTTATCCAACTTACCTGACGCGCCGCGGGGCAGGCTGTGGGTATCGGCCGGAATATTCAGCGCCAGCCAGTGCCACCATCCGCTGCCGGTTGGGGCGTCCGGGTCATACACGGTAATGGCAAAACTCTTGGTGCCGTCGGGAGCGCCTTTCCAGGCCAGGGCTGGCGACAGATTTTCGCCACTGCAACCAAACCCTGAATATTCAAAAGTCTTGGCCATTCGCTGGCCCTCCTGAATATCCGGGCTGCTGAGTTCCAGTGCAGATAAGGGCAGAGCCAGTAGCAGGGTTGTTGCAGACAAAAACCGTTTACACATAGTTGTTTCCTTGTTGTACGGAATCTTGCTCAATTGAAAAAAGGTCCGATGCACTATTGCCGTTCTCAGCTATTGTTGAATGGACTGCGTCATTTTTCAACCAATTGGAACTTGCTATGGCGTAGCAAATTAAATTGGCGTAGATGGATTACTACCGCGACGGCCAAAAAGCCGCTACTGGCACATGTGTTTTGGAACGGTGGTGGCGGACATACGATTTTGGTTGCCGGCCATCACAATAACAATACGATTTTCTTGGATCCCGGGTTGGGTCTGGTTGAAGTCGCCGATACTGAAGGTATACCGTCATCCTTTTTCGCGTGTTTGCTGATGGCGGTGAAACGACAAGTTCGTACCAAGCCAGATTCCACACCCATATAAGCAGGCCACTAACATCCACACCACTGCAATAAGTGGGATATCGCTGAGTGCGATTTCTGTGGCACTGAGTAAAATGGCAATAAAAATAGTGAAAGATACAAGCCCCCACTTCACTAATCCCTCAAGTAGCACAAAACGGAGCATGCCTTTTTGTTTTGTTGCTAGCCAGGCCTTAACTTCCTGATTATCCCAATAGTGATATTTGGAGTTGTATTTAATAAAGAGATCCTTAACCATTTACTGCTTCCTTTTTCTTAAATTAAATTCCGTCTCTGTTTACGTTTTTATAGGGTTAAGATTTTCTCTCCATACAAAAATTATTTAAATCATTTTAAGTATGGTGTGTTTATTTGATTTTTTAAACTTACCAACCTCTGTATTAATCTTCACTTTGTCCGCTTTGTTATGATGGTAAGTATCATGGATACCCTAAAGCGACAGCTCTGAACTACCAGCTGGATTGCCTGAGGGTTACTAACGTTATGTGTGTGCAGGCTGACTTAAATGCTAGCGGAAGTTGCTTTGTTAGATCAATGTTAATTAATTATTTTGTTGTTTAAGGTATTGGAGATTTAAAAATTCTGGCGTTTTTTTGTTATGAATTTATAAAACAATTTGAGGCTATTAAAAATAGTTGATATCTGGTTTTTTTAATTTAAGCCAATAAAATCAATGTTTGCGGGACTGGTGAGCGAGATGCGTATAATTTGTCAGGTTTGCCAAAATATACGCAAAGCTCATTCCGTCGCTCATGCAGTGACTATGTGCCCTGAGCGTATTTAAGCGCAGTCTGTAGCAGCAAGTTTGCGCCGGTGTGCACGTCTTGCCAATGGGTCCATTCGTCCGGGGCATGGCTAATACCCCCTACACTGGGTACAAAGATCATACCGGTTGGGGTAATTCTGGCCATATACTGGGCGTCGTGTCCGGCACCACTGGGCATGACCTGATAATCCAACTCCATACGCTCGGCCTGCTGACAAAATGCCTGGATAACCTCGTCAGACATGGCCTGCGGCTCCAGCCAGCTCATCTGTTCAAACTCAAACATCAGATTATGTTTGCGGGCAATACTGGACAGCACCCGGCGACAGGCATCGGCTAGATTACGCATGGTTTGCGGGTCGGTATCGCGGCCTACCAGGGTAAATTCGGCCTCGCCCGGTACCGTATGAGCATAGCCGGGTTTCAATTCCACCCGCCCTACGGTCAAGCGGCTTTTGTCTGAACCTTCTTCATTGATAATACGCGGGATTTCGTGGGCAAAATCGGCCAGGCCCATAAAGGCATCACTACGCATATCCATCGGGGCGGTGCCGGCGTGATTGGCTTTACCAATTAGTCTGACCAGCCACTTATATACACCGGAGATGGCCTCTACCACGCCGATAGGCTTGCCGATTCGCTCCAGCACCGGCCCTTGCTCAATATGCAGCTCTAAAAAGGCGCGAAAATGTTTAGGATCAAGCCGCGCTGTTAAGGCGTCAAAAGCATTCAGCCCGCAGTTGGCCATTTCGTCCTTAAGGTAGATATGACTGGCGTCGTGTGCGTTCTCCAGCCATTGAGGGGTGAGTTCGCCCGTAATGGCCTGCACTCCCATCATACCGCCGAAACGACCTTCTTCCTCGGCAAAGGCATAGACTTCCAGCGGGTACTGATAGTCCAGACCGCTATCTCTGAGTACCCGCATACATTCCAGTCCCGCCAACACACCCAGGGTGCCATCGAACATACCACCGGCCGGCACGGAATCTATGTGGGAACCCATCGCCACCACCGGTTTGTTGGCATCTGCCTGCATACTGCCAATCACATTACCGGCACTGTCCATACGGGCATAAAATCCTTCGTCTTCAAATTTTTTAATCAGCCAGCGTCGGGCTTGCATATCGGCTTCGGTGAAACCTAAGCGAAACACACCTTTCGACTCGGGGTCATAGCCTATATGTGACAATTCCAGTAAATCATTTTGCAGACGGCTAAGTTCGGTTTGTAACCCTTGCTTCATAACAACTCCTTTGAATTGAGTGAATCTTCGGCATTTTGTTTAGAGTACAAATAAATGTTAGCATGGACTTTAAATGTTAAGCAGAGGAGACGTCATGAGGACGATCCCAACGCTTCTCCTGGGCTTGTTGTTGATGATCTGTACCCCAGTTCATGCAGCGCAAACCCTGGAATCCAGGGAAGGTTACTTTGTACTGGAGTTTGAAAACCACAGCAGTGCCTATGACAGTCTGGAGATTTTTCAGATGGTAGAAGGAAAGCCAGCGCCAGTTGCTGTGCAGACCTTTGATGTCACTGGGCAGCGCCAGGCAACCTTGTCTGGTTTCGCCAATGGTGAATACCTGGCCAGGCTGATTGACAGCAGCGGTGAACACTCACCGGTGGAGCTGGCACGGGTGCAGGTAACACACCGTTCCCTTTACCAGGCTTTGGCGCTGTTTGTATTGGGCCTGGCGGCATTTTTAATGTTGCTGGGGATCTTACTCAGTTTTGTTCGCAGGGAGCGTGACGGCCACTATGCTTGATGCACAGTTGGATTCGGGATTGGCGCTGGCCATCCTGATCGGCTTCGGCCTGTTGTGGGTAGCTTTTGGTTGGTATCTGGGGCGGGGTAATCGCAGTATTGATGATTACGCCCTGGCCGGGCGTAACGTGGGGTTTGCTTTTGCTACCGCGACCGCCATGGCGACCTGGATCACCAGCAACACTACCCTGGTGGCACCGCAGTTGGCTTACCAGTTCGGTATCTGGGGCATGATTGGCTATAGCATGGCCGCCCTGGGCTTGATTCTGTTTGCGCCTATGGCGGCGCGTATCAAATCTCTGATGCCGCACGGCTTCACCAGCGGCGACTTTATTCGCACTCGTTTTGGCCCCACCGCCTGGGCCGTGTTTATGCTTATCTCGTTGTTTTATGCCATGGGCTGGCTGGTCAGTCTGGGCATGGCCGGTGGCATCTTGCTTTCCTCTTTAAGTGACCTGGACTACCACACGGGCATGACGGCAATCTTGCTGATCTGTGTTGCTTATACCTTGCTGGGTGGCTTAAAAGCGGTGATTGCCACCGACTTTGTGCAGTCCATTCTGATTTTGGTTGGGGTGGTGATCATTGCCTGGTTTTGTATCGACAAAGTGGGCATCAGCCAGATTCACCAAAATGTCAGCGAGCTGCAGCCAGAGCTCCTCAATCTGGCCTTCCCAGCTGCGATTATGTTTCTGTTTAACAACATCTTTTTCGGTATTGGTGAGATATTCCATTCTAATGTCTGGTGGTCGAGGGCCTTTGCCTTTAAAGGTGGAGTGGGGAAAAAAGCCTTTCTGACCGGTGGCCTGTTATGGTTGCCTATTCCTATTGTCACCGGCTTTGTGGCGCTGGCCGCGCTGTCTTTAGGGATTGTACCGCCCAGTGCCGATATGGTGGGCCCTTTGGTGGCGGCCAGGTTGCTGGGCAGTATTGGTGCGGTATTTGTGTTTGTGGTGGTATTTTCGGCCCTGGCGTCCAGCATGGACAGCCTGCTGGCCGCTACGTCGGATTTAATCACGCAGGACGGCTACAAACGCCTGCTTAATCCCAAGGCAGACAGCGATACTTTGCTCAAGGCCAATAAACGTATCGTGATTGGCCTGGGGCTGCTGACCTGGCTGCTATGTCTGCCGAAAGTGGCGACCCTGGGCGCATTGTTGAATTTCACCGGTGCCTTTGTGGCATCCGCTATCTGGCCAATTCTGTTTGGCTTATATCATCCTGCTCTGACCGGGCGTTTTGCCAGTGCGGCGATGGCCTTAGGCATCGTCAGTGGTCTGACCCTATACTTCGTAGTGGGCTTTTATGTGGCGGCCATCAGTAGTGCATTGGTGTCGCTGCTTATCTGCTTGGCTGGTGTCTATCTGGCTCCTGGCAAATTCGACTGGCAAACCTTTAAGGAGGCCAGAGATGTATCTGAGTGAATCCCTGTTAGCCATATTGGTGTGGGCAGCCCTGGTGGGTAGTGCTCTGGCACCGGTTATTTTATTGCTGCTTTATCAGCGCGATCTCAAGGATAAGAACCTATGGTAGATCCCAACCTTGAACAGGTTATACAGTTTGAACGCAGCCGTCCTGACGTGCATGGCGACGCCCATCCGAAAAAGTTGCTGCGCGCTATCGTTGAGGAAGGCGATCACCTGGCTAAGCTGTCTAATCAGCATATTTATTCGTCGGATCAATTTGACCGCGATACCTTGCTGCAACTCTTTCGCCTGGCCGCCAAATATGAGGCCAACCCAGACAGGTTCAGCAGTTCCCTGAACGGCCAGATCCTGATCTCGGCTTTTTATGAGCCCAGTACCCGCACGCGTTTGTCGTTTGAAAGTGCCTGGCATCGCCTGGGCGGCGATATTATGTCTATTACCGACCGCTCCACTACCGGAATTGCCAAGGGCGAATCCCTGCGGGACGTGGCGGAAATGTTTAATAACTACGGTGATTGCGTGGTACTGCGTGACTCTAAGGAAGCGTCGGTGCGGGATATGATGGATGCCTTGCGCATTCCGATTATTAATGCCGGTAACGGCACCGATGAACATCCCACCCAGGCATTGGCAGACTTGTACACCATTTTTAAATGGCGCCCGGATCTGGTCACCGACAACCCGGGCGAGCCGCTCAATCTGTGCCTGGTGGGGTTGCCAGCCAAGATGCGCACGGTACGCAGTTTATTAAAGCTGCTGTGCTATTTCCCTGAGGTGTTTTCCACAGTAACAGTAGTTAACGATAAAAGCTGCAAGGCCATGTTCGCCGAAGGCCAGTTAGAACAACTGGAGGAGTTCGGTTTGCAGGTACAGACCGCCGATGATCTGGACGAGGTGCTGCCGCAGGCCGATGTGGTGTATATCAATGCCATCTCCTGGGAAGGTAACTCCTTTAAACAGTATGGCAAAAAGTACCATTTGGATGCCGCGTCGCCCTTAAAACCCGAAGCCATTATTCTGCATCCGCTGGCCCGTGGCGAAGAACTCAGCACCGATTTGGATAACACCCATCACAACTGGTATTTCTCCCAGGCCAGGGGGGCGGTGTTTTTGCGTATGGCGCTGCTGACCTGCCTGGTGAAGCGGGCTGAGCTGGTGTTGGATGTGATCTAGTTGATTCGGACCTGCGGCTTCCTGCCTGCGGTCCTGAGTCGCTACGCAAAAGCGTGGTTTTGCTTCGCTCGCATTTTCAGGGGACTGAAAATGGCGATACATCCTGTATCGCGTCTACGTTGAAGCCCCGCTAATGCAGAACAAACAGGAGTATTTATGTGTGGAATAGCAGGTATTTTCGCCGCCCGGCCTGAGCAGGAGGTGGATTCGCAGGTGTTGGTTAATATGGCCGCCATTATGCACCACCGTGGGCCGGACAATTACGGCTATTGCAACCCGGCCGGTGTTGGCATGGGGATGAGCCATGCCCGCCTGTCTATTATTGATTTAAATGAAAACCGTGGCCGTCAGCCGTTTTTCCTGCATGGTGGCCAGATTATTTTCGCCCACAATGGCGAATTTTATGATTATCAGCGCCTGCGCGGTGAGTTAACTGCTCTGGGCGAGCATTTCGAAACCAAAAGTGATTCTGAGATTGTCCCGCATCTTTACCTGCGACTGGGTATGGCTGAAACCCTCAAGCACCTGCGTGGTGAGTTTGCCTTTTCCCTGTTCGACGAGCAGCAGGATTGCCTGTATCTGGTGCGTGACCGCTTTGGCATAAAACCGTTGTACTGGACAGAAGTTAACGGCCAGTTAGTGTATGGCTCCGAAGTTAAAACCGTGCTGGCACACCCGGATGTTAAGCCGGAGTTTGACAGCCAGGGGCTATTTCACCAACTGATCCAGGTGATGGTGCCAGGCACCACAGCCTTCAAAGGTGTGCACCAGGTGGAGCCAGGTCATATGCTGAAGATTCAGCGCCGGGATGGCCGCTTTGTGATTGAAACCAGTAAATACTGGGATATGGATTTTCCCACTCCGGATGCCAGACCCAGGCTGGACGATGAAAGCTATATTCAGGGCGTACGCAGCCATCTGCTTGAGGCGGTGCAATTACGTCTGAATGCCGATGTGCCGGTGGGCTGTTATTTATCCGGCGGCATTGATTCATGCTCTATTTTAGGTCTGGCGTCTGCCGCCAGTCAGGATCCTATTCGCGCTTTTACCATCAGTTTTGACAATGATGAATATGATGAGGCCGCTATTGCCACCGAAATGGCCAGGGCCACAGGTGCCGAGCAGGATATTCTGAAACTCAATGCCGACCTGCTTTACGACAATTTTGCCCGTACCATCTGGCATACCGAGCGCACTATTTACAATACCCTGGCGGTGGCCAAGCTGATGATGAGTCAGCATGTACGGCATGTGGACTATAAAGTGGTGCTGACCGGTGAGGGGTCTGATGAGCTGTTTGCTGGTTATCCGGCGTTTCGTAAAGACATGTTCCTGCATGGCATGGAAGGACTGGACACGGAACAGGCCGAGGAATGGCAGCGCACCTTGATGGAGTCAAACAAACTGTTTCAGGGCGCGATGCTGCCTAAAGACGAGTACGTATCTGAGCGTATCAATGCCAAAGTAGGCTTTACACCAAGCTGTCTGCAGCCCTGGCTGGGATGTTCGGATCTGGCCAGGCAACTGCTGCATCCGGCCATTCGTGATGAACTGGCCGAATATGAACCTGGTGCAGCCATTGCCGATCGTCTGGACGAGGACTTTCTGAAAGACCGCCACCCTCTGGACAAGGCCCAGTATGTGTGGATTAAAACCATGCTGGAAGGGCAGATTCTGACTTGGGGCGGCGACAGGGTCGATATGGCGAATTCCATGGAAGCCCGCCCGGCCTTTTTGGACCATCATTTGGCGGAATATGCTGCCACTATTCCGCCGGAGCTGCGTATTCGCGGCAGTAAGGAAAAGTACGTACTGCGCGAAGCTATGAAGGGCCTATTGCCAACCGTATTATATGAGCGGCAGAAATTCGCCTTTATGGCCCCGCCGGCGCATACCGACGAGAAGAAATGGAATAAGCTGAAAGGCTTGTTTGAACGCTATGCTTCCCCGGCAAAGCTTAAGCAGGCAGGGTTAATTGATACGGCCTTTGTGGATGAGCTGATGCGTCGTCAGGAAGACCCGGCCACCCCTGCGGCTGACAAAGTGCAGGTGGATGCCGTGTTAAATCATGTGCTGGGGGTGATGCTGCTGCATCATCATTTTATTGAACAGGATATCAGCCAGCTGGCCTATGACCGGGCTCAGCAATTAGGTTGGGTAGTTTAAGTGTTGCGGATTGGTCGGCACAACTAAGTGGTCAGTAATTAGTCGTCAGTTGGCAGTAATCAGTTGGCAGAGCAGGGGCGACCTGAACTGCCAACTGTAAAGTAACCACGGATTTTGAAGCTATTGTTGTTGGGCTTAAGCCCAACCCACAGTGGGTCGAAATTGATTTCGACAGCAAACCCAGTCTAAGCACCGTGGGTCGGACTTGAGTCCGACGGGATGTAAGCTAAGTGGTCAGTAATCAGTCGGCAGTTAGCAGAAATCCGTTGACAGAGCAGGAGTGCGGGTCAGACTAAACTGCCAACTGCCAACTGCCAACTGCCAACTGCCAACTGCCAACTGCCAACTGCCAACTGCCAACTGCCAACTGCCTTACATGAAGAGAGATGAGAAATATCAAAGGGAAGGGTGAGAAAAATACAGGGATAGAGTGGGATGGAATGGGAAGGATTGGGATGGGCAATTGAAACGGTGTTTCAATATATGAAGAGAACCTTAACCCACCATTCCCTATACTCTATATGAGCTGTCATACATCTTTAACTTCTTCCACTCATTAGCGGGTACCGGAACTCTAAACTGATTGAACAAGCCGCTAAACTCATCCTTGTCTTCAGCCCGCATTCTTGTGTAGGCGTTATGTACGCACATACGAACCTGGGCGTTTCTGACCTTCTTAGGGTTTACTGGATGTTTAAAGGTTGGACCCCTTGTTGGTATCGCAGCTTTAGCGTTGAAACAATCTATAACTCTGGGTACCAGGTGCTCAGCATCTGCTCGGTAGTCGGAGCCAGCAGTGCTGTAATAAATGCTAATCAGGCTGTTGTAACCATTGTCAAATGATGATTTGGCAAACTCTTTACGGTACACCACCGTCAACCAAATGCAGATAGCGAAAGCCAACAATCCCAGCAGAATAAACGCAGCAATAAACAAATTTCTATTATCTTGATTGGACTTCATTGCCCACACCTCCATTTCAGCCGCAGCATAATACATCAAAACTCAATCAGATGGGGCTTGAGATTTGACCAGGGAGCGTAGCTCAGCCAGTTTTAATTGCGTCTGGCTTTGGTTACAAGTTTCACGGTGGGTGTACTTTCCCTGAACAAAGTCCATTTGATCCTTGGCGTCCCTATAGCCGCGCATCCAATCAAGGCGCTTGTGTGTGATCTTGTAGCGGCAGCTATCAAGGCTCTGGCCTCTTTCTGCTGCCAGGTAACCTTTGTCGTAATAAATAGTGGTGCTTCTGCTATTGGAACTCATCGGCCGCTCAGACTATGGGTGAAAAGGTGGAAAGTAGTAGTTGTAACCGGGCACCCAGGTTAACCCTAGCTTAACCAAGGCCGCTTCTGTTGCATCCTGGCGTAAGTTCTTGATCAACGGTAAGCCAGCGCTAAACGCGATTACGCGCCACGGTTTGTCCTGGTAAGCCCGCATGGTGATATAGCCACATTTGTTGCCAGTACTGTCCACTAAGGTCCAACGGCATTGGTTAAAAGCTGGAATGGTACTGTTTACTACTAGCTTTGGTTGATACTGGTCACGGTCCAGTACAGCAGGTGCAGCATCAATAATCCATTCGATAGCGTTTGCTGGTGGCATCTGATAGCAATCAACAAGATAGTCCCGCAGTTTGTAAAACTGTGGGTGAGGTGGTCGGGGATAAATGCAATTGTTGCGCATAGATAGGGAGCAACGGGCGCGAACTGGCCCGTTACTTAGTGCTCAGGCTTAATGCCATAGTGTTTATGGTTTAATAGGTGGTTTGGCTTGGGCTTCTAACAACGCTTTAAGCTGGCGCTCATGCCGGTCTGTTTTGGCCCGCAATCCCTTAATCTTGACCGATAAACCCAATAGTGCTGCCATCAAGGCCAGTAAGATAAGTACATCTAGCTCCATCATAATCATACGATCTAGCTCCTAAGCCTGGCCCTGTGCGGCAGGCATAACTTGGTTGGATTCAAGGGGGTCAGCTGTGGTACGAAGCATGTCTATGGCTTCATTGCGCCCAATATTGGCAATGTAGTCACTGATCCCAGGGCTTCCATCACCAAAGGGTACAACGGTTAAAAAAAAGCCCATCTTGGTTCCGTACATACTTTGAAGCACCATGTCTAATTTGCCTGCTAAGTGCCTCATCGCTTCTTCTTGTGCAGGTGTTGCCATATCAATTGTCTCCTTAGTTAATCGTTGGTTATAAAGCTGCCATTACCTTCCATACTTCCGCCGCCGAGCCTTGCGACTCAACTTGCGGTTCTTCTTACGCTTGCGATCCCGGCACTTGGGGCGCGGCATATCAAGCGGATTAGGGTTGCCCAGGCGCAGGCGAAAATAAGGCTCCACCGGTTCATCCACCATGGGGGTGGCAGAACCCGACAGCGCCACAGCCAGAGCTAACTGCAATCGGCTAAGTCGCACTGTCATACTCCTTGCTGCCTAAATGCCAATGCGGCCAGCAACTCATACATCTCGTTAAACTCGCTCTGGCTATATGGATACCGCTGACGAATAGCGGCCGTGATCTTATTCAGTGTCATTGGGTGGTATTCCTCTTGGCTGGAGTAAACAGTTTGCATACGCCACGTTCCTGCACCCGCAGGGGGCCTAAACCGCTAACGTGGCAGTGGCTCACAAACTGGCCAGCGCGGTCACCGACCGCCAACTTGTGATGCTTACAGTTGGCGCAACAAGGCGCATCATCGGCCACATAACCAATTTCCTGTCTAATCAGTTCGGTAAGTTCTGGCTTCATTTGTTGCTCTCTGGTTGATAACCCACCTTATCCAACAGCGCCTTGGCTTCAGCTAACACGGTGCGCTCGCAGTAACCAAACACTGGCAACCACAAACCATTTAGCTTTACGCCCAGGCCGGTTTTGCCTCGCAGCGTTCTGCTGTGCACGGTTAACTCTGGCTGCTGTTGGGCAAGGGAAAGGTGTTCGGGCGGCACAGCGCCCACATGGTTGGTTAGGTAATACACCGGCTTGTCATTTGACCAGCTCAGCGCCCTTATCTGGTGAGTACTGGTAACTGGCCCACCAGGTACCTTGTGAAAATTGACATCCTGAAGAAAGCTGTACATCACCTTACTCCATGTCAAAAGTGGCCTGATCACCATAGTTAGCCCGGCTATGCTGCACGCGGGCCTCTTCGATGATCCGGTAAATTTGCTGGGTGCTCAGATTGTGCTTAAGCGCCAGCGCCTCGTGGTTATTGCCGGTAAAATCGGCAAGAATACGGCTATTGCGCAGAATCTTATCCAGCGCAATGTCGCGGGGTATCTGCAGGGGCACACCGCCGAAGTTCTTCCGCACCATATCGACAGTGTTGTAAGCCACCTGGTAAGCCAATTCCTTGTCAATACCTTGCTTAACCATACCGTCCAGCATGGTTTGCAACATTTCGTTCAACAGGCTGCGGGTAAACTCTTTCATGACGGCTTTACCCTCCGTATCTGCGCTGCAGGCCGTCAATGGTATCCAACACCTGCTGACACACCGGGTAAGCCGCACGGTGAATGTCATGCACGCGCTCAAACAGCAATTGAATCTCGGTCAGGTCGCCATCGCTCGCATGCTTGGCCGATTTGGTCAGCACCGAACTCACAAAGTGTTCAAACCTGCGCGGTACCGCCTCAATTAATGCCCGGTGGTGATACTTCTTCAGGCACTCAATCAGTATGCTGCTGTAGTCGTTCATCCAGTCCAGCTTGCTGGGTACCGGCTTGCTTACCGCTTTGCAGTACTCTGTCAGTTGCTTCTGCGCCCACCGCTCCAGGGCAGCAAACCCCGGTTCGCGAATAAAGCCCTGCTGGTGCATAGTGGCCCACAGGCTCAGTAGCTTGCGTAACCAAGTTGGATTGGGTTTATAGTTGCCCTTGGCCGTCAACTTAAAGCCGTGCTGAATAAAGTGCTGCAGCACCTTTACACGGTCATTGCGGGTCATTTGCGACGTAGACGTTTTACCGGTTAACGACCGCAGCACAGTCTGCCGATACTCGCTGCCAGGGTCTTTATCCTGGGTGTCAAAACCGGCTTCCTGGGCCGCAATAGCAATCAGTTGTTTTTGCTTGCTGTCAGGCAGGTTGAATAAGTTAATGGTCGCCATGTCAGCCCCCTAAACGCGCCATAAAGGCGGCAGTCTCGGTCAGGTGACGGTGCACTTCACCATGTTCAGGAAAATGCCTGGCCAAATGCTGAACAATCGTCGCTTTCTCGGCTGCGCCGGTTACCTGGCTTTTTAAGTCAAACTCGCATAGCTCGTGTTTAATGGCTTGCAGGTCGCTAGTGGCCGGTTCCTGTAACAAATCATCGAACATACTGGCCAATGCCTGGTCATTGGCTTTGCTGGTCTTAGGGGCAGCGGTCCTGGGCTTATTCTTTGGCTCTGCGGCAAAGCGCTTTGCTCTTTTCGTCACTTTGTCCGCAACAATCAGATCAGGTTTAACTGACTGCAAATAATCAATGCCCGCCAAACTTAATCCATATGGGCCATTAATACCGCGTACCAGGTAACCCAGATTGTTTAACTGCTGGAGCGGTATGGAAAGGTCTTTAGCCGCACAACCAAGAGCGGCCGCTAACTGCTTGGGATACAACAAACTGCCAGCGCTGGTCAGTTCCACCAAAACACTAATCGTCAGGTCTTGCTGCTTGGCCTTGGTCAGCGTGGTGGGTTTCTTCGGTGGGCTCTGGGCGTCTGAGTCAGCACAAGGCGTGTCATCACTATTTTCTGCATCCAGGTACCCTTCATCCGGTTCCGCAGCAAGAACCTTACTGCCATTCTGCATGGCTGCCTTCTGTTCTAAGCGCTGCGCAGTCTCGCGGCCGTCAGCTACGATGCTTGCGGTCATCGACATGTCTGCAGTTCTTACTGCGTCCTGCACTTGTAGCGGTACCTCCACTCCCTGGTCCCGCAACCAGTTCACCCCACCAGGTGACAGGTGGTAATACTCGCCAAATTTCAGTACCAATCCTTTTTGGCGGATCAAATCTGTCAGCAAATGCTTTAGTGCTGAAGTCGGTAGTCCCGCCTTAATACCAATACCGCTCAGCGTCAGGCGCTTGATGCTGCTACCCAGTGTGCGCAGTACCGCCATTTCAGGCGACCACCCAGGCGTGTTGGCTCCGCTTGTTGGGTCCGACTCTTGCTCAGTGACTGGGCGATACTTGTCGCCAATACGGTGCGCCTTATTCTGTTCGGCCAGTGCCCTTAACGCGTTTAACACCTCGCCTTTCTCAAGCATGGTGCATTCAACTATATCCTGTAGGCTGGCGGGCTCACCTGCACCTTCCAGGTACTTAAGTACGTCTTGCTGCTGCTGTTGCTGGATTTCAATTTGCATAACCGAATCCCCCGAAATAGCCCAGGCTATGCCTGGGCAGGTTGCTTAGTTCACTGCTTCCTTCAGCGCTTTGGCAGGCTTAAACACCACCGCGCGGTTGGCTGCAATCTGAATGGCCTCACCGGTTTGTGGGTTGCGCCCGGTGCGAGCGGCTCGCTCCTTTACCTTAAAGCTGCCAAAGCCCGCCAAACTTACTTCTTCGCCCTTGGCCAGTGCCTCCGTAAACAACTGTGTTGCAGCATCCAAACTGCGGGCCGCAGTGGCTCTGCTGATGTCAGAGCGGGTGGCAATAGCGTCAATAAGTTCTTGTTTCTTCATGTGTCTACTCTCGTTAAATGTGGCATTACGCCGGGTTTAGGTTGGGTTTGTTGGGCGGTAAAACCGCCAACGGTTACGCCGTTGTCGCAGCTTGTTCGGCTTCGTCATCAGCTAACTCCTGTGGTGGCTGTGGCTCAATGCTTGAGAACTGCAAAGGCATGGGGTCCCAGCCATTGTCTTTGTTGCGCTTGTAGAACCTCAGATACGCTTTGGTACCAGACACAAACATGGCTTTGCGCAGGGCTTCTACAGCGCTGCGATACAGGGGGTGTTTAATGTCTTTGTTGCACACGTCGATCAGGCGGGCCACGTTGACCTTGCCGTCTTTCATGTCAAAGGCGTTATCCAGAAACTCCCCGGCATCTTTACCGGCCGTTTCCTGAATGGCCTGCAGGTACAGGGCAAACTTCTGTCTGGCGACTTCAATGCTGCTGTCCACTTCAATTTGCTTATCAATGGCCCGCTGCACTCTGAACTGGCCGTCCACCGTGGTGAACTGCACATTGCCCTGGATACGCTCATACTTTTTAATGCCGTGCTCGTGGATCATATTTTCAATAGCGTCTTCAAGGGCTTTCATGCTGTCGTATTTAAAACACGCAATAGCGTCATGCAGCGCCTTAGCACGTGGCCACAAGGCTTTTACCAGTGAGTCTTCCGTGCGCTGCTGAACACTCAGGTTTTCTTCCTTAATCAGGTTGCCTTCTGCGTTCATTACGTAGCCAGGCGGGATTTGAATGGTATTCATGGGTCACCTATCGGGTTAGTTTTGCTGTTTCCCGGCCACCCACAGGGCGATCCAGGCGTACGTTTTTGGCCGCTTTACGGCCCTGGTAGAAATCGTCATCACGCAGCTTGACGCCTTTTTTGCTCAGGCTGTCGTGGGGGTCTTTACTCTGCAGGCTGGGGTACTTCATACCCTTGTATTCCTGGATCAGCACCTGCTGCTCTTCGGTTAGGGCAAAGGCCTGCACCCTGGCTTTCACTTCACCCACCCAGCCCCAGGCAAAGGCATCGCCACGCTGGGTTTTGGTTGTGCGCTTGCATTGTTTGGGTTGGTTGGCTACATACTCGCTGCGGGCATCTTTTAACTGGCGGTACAGCACACTGAAACAGTATCTAGCCAGTTCTGGCTGGGGCTTAATGCCCAGAAAGTACACGTAGTATTCCTGGCGCAGGAACGACTTGGAAAACACCGCTTCCACGCCAAAGGCCCGGTTTATGGTATCTACCAACGCGGCCTCGTAGCTGTTCACCCGGCCGCTGTCCAGCAGGTGGCTCACCCGGTCACAGTCGCTCAGTGCCACCGACTGCTGGTCAATACTGTGCTGCTGCATCAGTTTCTGGGCGCGGCTCAGTGCTGCGGCCGCTTCGTGCGGGTTGCTGCTTTTGGCCAGCGCCAGCAACTTTTTAATCTTGTCTATAATCTTGTCGCTGCTCATCGCTGCCCCCTTACAAGCTTTCTTTCAGGGCATTGATTAACTCAGCGCTAACCATTTCACCGGTCTGAGCAGCCATATTCATGGCCGCCGCCACAAAGGCGTTCACCGTCAATGGGTAGCTCATATCGATCACATCGCAGCCGTTGGCAATGCCGTATTGCTGGCGGTGAAACAGCCGCTCACGCAGTGCCGCCAGGCCGTCAGCCGTCAACACACGGTCATAGTCACCGCCTACGCGGCTAAACTTATGCCGCAGGTACGGCTCCAATGAATCTGCCAGCGGGAATAACGTGATCATTTGGCAGCGGCGGGTAAATTCGCGAATATGCGTTTGCTGGGGGCTAAGCTTGTCTTTCAGTTCTGACTGGCCAATCAATATAATGGCCATCAATTTGCGGTAACCGTTGTCCCATTCGCCAATGACTTTCAGCCACTTCAGCACGTCGTCGCGCAACCGGTGGGCTTCTTCAATCACCAACACAAACTGGTACCCTAGCCGTGCCTGGTCCTGTAAGGCCTGGTGGATCAGTGCCTCGTTATCTTCCTGGTTAGGCTTGGCAATGTTGATCTTCAGCATGCGCTTCATGGCCGCCAGAATGTGCTGTGAATCCAGCTTTACCTTGTCCAGGCAATACGGCTCCACCACAATCACCTTGTCATGATGAATCGACAGGTGGTGATAAAACGCCCGCTTCACTTGTGACTTGCCCGCACCAGACTCAGCAACCAACGCCATAATGGTGCCGGACAGCGTGGCATTCAGCATGCTCTCACGCGCATACAGCTGCTGCGGGCTTAAGAACAGGTCGTCCGGGCCATGGATCTCATTCACAAACGGGTCGCGGGCAATGCGAAAGTGTTGTCTTGCCTTGGGTGTCAGCATTTCTAGCTCCGGTTGGTTAAATACGTCGTTGGGGGCCACGCGCGTGGCGCGAGGTTGGTTCGGGCGCACCATACTGGCTGGCACGCGCACAATTTTTTCATCAGGCGCGTCCTCCCAGGCACGGGCTATGTCTTCTTCCGGCACCTGGTTAGCGGTCAAAAAGTTGCGTACCACCGCCTTAAATTCGTCCGCATGGGCTAGCACGGTTTTGGGCCACTCCTGCCGACGTAACAGCTTGTTCAGCGTGGTGTGGTGCATCACAAACGGGTGCTGCTCGTTAGCTCGCAGCACCTCTGCCAGGTGACGTTGCTGCAACCCGTGCTTCGCCAGGCAATGGTTCAGGTAGTAAGGTGTGTGTGTCGACATAAGGCGGCTCCTTAACTCACCACGCGCAGTGCCGGTTTAGCAGGCACGCCGTCGCGGATTTGGCTTAAAATGGTTTCCAGGTCTTGCTCGGCAACGTCTTCCAGGCTGTTTAGCCAGGCCAGTTCATCGGCGGTAAAATCGCGAAACAGCTTACCCAGCAGCCACATTTTCATTTGCACCCGCGACACCATGCGCTGCTGGGGCTTGGGTATGGCTGTGGGTTCAATCTGGCTGCCGGTTTTCTGCATGTAGGCAGGGGTTTGGCTGGCCGCGTCCTGCAGGTACGAGTGGGCCTTTATCTGGCCATTGAAAGGGGTCTTTTGTTTAGCCTTGGCTTTGGCTATGTCCTGGTCGTTCAGGTCTGGGTACGCCGCTCTGTCTGCGGCCTTTTTGCGGCGCTCCACGTCGGTGTCTGGAGCAGCCGCGTAGTTTTCGCCAAACACCGGGCCTGCCACAGGCATACCCGACAGGCTGTCGAATTGTTCCGGGCCAATGTGGTGCACCTGGTGGCTGCCATCGGCCAGGTTTATGTCCACCCGAATGTCTGCCGCACTGTATACCAGGGGCGCAACCAATACCTTCATGCCCACCTGTACACCAGCGCAATCACGCAGGCTGTATTCGGCCGACTTACCCAAATGTGGGTGCCGAAAACTAATGGTCAGGTTAGCCGCCACGGTGCGCTCCTGGGGCTTGCTGGTCAGCAGTGCACGGCAAATGTCTTCATTCGGCAGTAAGCGCAGGTGTTCTTTGCGAATGGTTTGCCACAGGCCATAGCGGGCCAGCGGGGTGGCCATGCCCTTGCGGCTCAGGCGTGTGTCCTGGCCGGGAATGCAATTGGCGTTATAGGCATGGCACCAGGTTGCGGCCGCGGCATTCAGTTGGTCCACATTGTCTACCGGTTCAAACTTCAGGCGGCATTCAAACTGGGTTTCTACCAGGTTGTTAGCCCCTTCCACCGCGCCCTTGGCGCGCGCCTTCCCGGCTTCGTGGGTCAGGTGCTGTACGTCAAGCTGGTCCAGAAAGTGTTTAATGGCGGGGCTGGTGTTGGCGCTGCCCTTGTCCCAGTACAGAATTTTGGGCACGCCGTGCAGCACCTTGGTGCTGTCTTTCTGCCAGGCGAAACACAGAAAGTCGAACAGATTGCGGGTGTTTTCCCCCGCCGCGGCGTAATAGCGCACGGCCATGGTTGCGCTGTAATGGTCAACCAATACATAGCGCCAGCACTTCAGCTTGACCTTGGCGTAGTTTTCCAGCTTGTTTTTATAAAACTGGTCGGCTTCCATAATGTACTGCTTGCCGTCACCCAGGTAATACACCAGGCATAACGACGGGTCCACCTGGTGCACGTGATTAGGGTGCAGGCTGCGCACACGGGTATGCGGTGAGTCGGTACGCAGCGCCTGGTTGCTGGTGCCGCGGCGGCGCATCAGGCGGTTCAGGGTGGAGGGGGTAACGTCTACCTGGTAGCCATTGTTAATCGCAATCCCCCTGGCCACCGTGGTGGGCATGGTCAGCTTGCCGTTCTTACGCACGCTTTGCACTCGCAGGCTTTCCAGCACGGTCATGGTCTGGTCGTCTACGCTCGACTGCCCGGCGTCTACCCGACGCTTGCGGCCGCTCCGCCAGCCCATGTCTTCCAGTTTGCGGTACAGGGTGGGCATGCTCCAGCCATACAGGGCGGCAGCGTCTTTGAGGATCTTGCCTTTTTCACCGTGCCTAGCACCGCCAAGCTGGGCAATCAGCGCCCTGAGTACATCCAGTTCCACTTGGTTGATCCCCATGGCTGCCTCCATTACTGTGCGTCGTCGGCCGCAGCGGCCAGGTCGGCCAGTACGTCTTGTGGCACCCGGCGAATATCGGCATAGGGCAACTGCATGGCGTCCTGCAGCAGTACGGCATAGCCCTGGGCCAGCTGTTCAATGCTGAACATATACGTGCCTACCATCAGCTCGGCGGCTTCGCTGCTGATTTGCCCGGTGGCAATTTCCATCTCTACCGTTTCGCGTAGCTGGTTCAGCATATCCAGGCCCTGCAGGCCACCGTGTACGCTTTTTAGTACCTCATCCAGCCAGGTCTGCACTTTGGCCTGCCACTGGTCGGCCTGGTACTTGCTCTGCTCAAGCTGGGTTAGCAGTTGCTCTTCGCGCTGGCTTTTTTCCTGGTTGATTTTGCGTACCGAATCCAGCGTGGCTTTGGTGTGCTGCAGTTCCTGGCTAACGCTGTCTAACTGCTTCTTGTGGCGGCTGTGAATATCGTCAATCAGCTCCTGGATGGCTTCTTTGTCGCCTTTTTCCACCGCCTCATGTTCCAGTACCAGGGCTTG
>NZ_PEBU01000009.1:0-2246 GCF_002887595.1 Bowmanella denitrificans | reverse complement strand
GCCAGTTTTTCGATAAACTGAAATGCCTCTATTTGCCCCAGTTCGCGCAATACCTCTTCTTTGTCTGCCAGCACTTCTTTTACTTCCAACACGGCTGCTTCCTGCTCGGGCTGAATGGCCGCCTGTGGCTGTTCAATCAATGCGGGGGGCTGGGTGTTGTCTGCCGTTGACTTGACCATACTGACTCCTAAATAAGCTTGCTGTAGTTCTGCACATCCAGGCTCATTTGCTGCTGGGCCTGGGTCAGATTAAAGTTAATGGTGTTGGCTATCTGGCTGAACGTGGCCGTTAGCCGGTAGCGCCCAGGGTGGCGTGGATGCACTTCCACCCAGCGGTTGGCCTGCAGATTGGCCAGGCAGCGGGTCACGGCACTGGCACTCTGGCCGATTGCCCTGGCAATTTCGCCGGTACTCAGGCCGCTGGCCTCACGCCCTACCAGGGCTTCAACCGCCTTCATCAGGCGTTGCTGCGGTTCACTGTGGTAGCTGTTCATAGGTTGGTCACCAGGTGGTCCAGGCCGCCCAACAGGGCAAACAGCAGGCACGCGGCGCAGCACTGCGCCAGGCATTGCCAGGCGTGCCACAGGGCGGGTTTTAGTCTTCGCATGTGGTGGGCTCCGCTGGGTGTAGTCTGGGGTGCTGCAGATAGGGCCAAATGGCGTTCAGGGCTGCCATCCATACCACAGCCGGTATGTCCTGACCTGCCACGGCCGCTTCAAACGCGGCGCGGCCGTCGTGGTCATGGCGGGCTAACAACTGGTGAATTTGCTGTACATGGCTCATTCGTCATCCCCCGCAAAGGCAAACAGCTCCGGCTGGCGCAGCTTTTCGGTATTGGTTTTGTGGTAGGCCAGGTCCTGCATCAGCAGTTGAATCTGCTCCACAGTGCGCTCTACGTCGCCGCCGTCGTTGTTTACGTCGATCAGCATGCTGATCACTTCGGCACTGTACTTTTGCAGCTCCGCTAGTTGCTTGTGGCTGGCACGCCGCCCGGACGGAATTTTTACCAGCAGGCAACCATGGCTGTGAGCCAGGTACTGGGTAACAAACAACGTGCCGCTGGCTTCTTCATACGCCACCAGTTTGTTAACCGGCAAGGTGCCCAGGCCCAGGTACTTGTAGAGCGAATCCGGGGTAGAGCCAATCCGGTCAGCCAGACGCGGCACACTCATATTGGCGTGTTTCACAGCGTATTCTTTGCACGCTTGCAGGGCTTCGTTCAGCGACCTGGGGATCAGGCGCTTAAGCAGCTTGGTGGTCATGGCCGCCCCCCGTTTCCAAAAGTGTCTGCAGTTTGGAAAGCCGCGGCAGTGGGGCCTTCCAAAAAAACACTTGCTCTGCCTCTGGTGCAGGCGCTGGGCTTTGCTCTAGGCTTGCCATCAACACCACACGAGTAAAGGCACAAACATGGTCATCACCACAAATCACCCGCAGCGAAGCCTGCATACTGTCGACCTGCTGTTGGCTATAGCGCCCGGCATAGAAGCCGCGCGGCTCCAACCAGGGCAGGTGCACCTGGTCAGGCAATTGTGGGAGCGCCTGCAGCGTTACGACGCCACAGCCGCTGTGCAGACAATCCGTTACCTGCAGTACAGCGCTTGCCCCGTTCTGCGGGCGCTGCAAAGTTGGATAGCTTGGTGCATATTGCATGGATGGGTTTCCCCCTCTTGTCGTTGTGTGGTGGTGCTGCGCAGGCAGCTGTTTGGTCCTCATGGCTTAGCCCTGGGTGGCTTGCGCAGGCCGAACAGCACGGCCACCGTGTAGGCTTCGTCACGCTGGCCCTTAAGCTTGCCGCGCAGCAAGTCGGCCAGCGTGCGGCGGTCAAAGCCGTACTGCTTGGCCAGGGCGCTCTGGCTGGTGCCTTGTTCGCGAATCCAGGCCTTCACACTGGCCGGTGTTTGCGGGTAAGGCAGCAAAGGCGTTTTTTCGCTGGTGGTCATGGCTAGGGCCTGTGATAATAAGTTGTGGTAAACTGGCGAATTAAGCAGCGTTTGCGCGGGTAGGTTCGGCCTTAATGCCGAGCCGCACGGCTATCTGATGCGCCATGCCACGCTTGCCCTTGGCAAAGCCGTTCAACACCTGGTACACGGTGTGTTCGGGAAACCCCTGGGCTTTAGCCCAGTGGGCAATGGTTTCACCGCGAGCTTCAAAGTCCTTTTTGACTTGCTCAGCGGTACGGGTTTTTTGTGTGGCCATAGCTGCTCCTGTGCGTTTATGAGAACTTTCAACAATTGTTGGAAACTGTTG
>NZ_PEBU01000008.1 GCF_002887595.1 Bowmanella denitrificans | reverse complement strand
GCCTCACGCCTCACGCCTCACGCCTCACGCCTCACGCCTCACGCCTCACGCCCAAACTTAAGTAACATTTCCGCCGCCACACAGTCACACTGCGTGCCACAAATAGGGCAAACATAGCCTTCGTTGTCGCAGTTTTCCTGCCACTTGCCAGGATGCTCCTTAACCAGTTTGCCACCGCACTTAGTAAAGTATTTAAACGCGCTGTTGCCTGGGCTTTGCATCCAGATATGAGCAAGACCAGCCCTGGCACCCTGTTTAGCCGCTTCACGAACAGATAGCTTAAGCATTTGTGAGCCTATGCCCGCGGCGCGGTATTGGCTGTCTACGGTATTGCACTTGAAGTAGCACACCTGGTTTTCAGGCAAACCCCATAAGGTCGGACTACACCATTTGTCGGTCTGCCAGTTGCCTGCTGCCCAGGTAATACGAAAGCCAACCAGCCTTTCACCATCCAATGCCACCCAACTGGCATTGATATTGTTTACCAGGCCAGCCTGGTGATAAGCCTGCAGAGCGGGCAGATCCATGTAATTATCACCATGCACGCTGTTGGCCAGGGTCAGCAAACGGGCAAAATGATCCTGATGTAGGGGGAGATATTCGATTGTGCTCATTTTTTCTTATTGGTCTGAATGTTCAAACTCTGTAAATGCACATCCAGTGCTTCCACAGAAATACGGATCTCGGCCACGGACAGCCATAAGGACCACAGCAACAGAATCAGACTGACGCCAAAGATCCAGCTTCCAGCCAGTTGATAGTTAAGGTAAATGGCCAGCATGGACAATACGCAAAGGAAAAAACTGGCCACGCCCGACTCCTGCATGCGCTTAATCAGTTGAATGCGCTTACGTAGGTTGGCAATCTGCTTATGGGTGCTGTCGCTGCTGTCTTCAAAGTTGCGGATGATGCTGGCCAGGGTCACAAACCTGTTGGTGTAAGCCAGTAACAACAAGGAAATAGCCGGAAACAGCATAGCTGGGGTGGTAAGGGTAATATTCATGTGATGTCAGGCTCAGAAGACGGCGTCCTGCAGGAATTTCAACATGGCCGCCTTGGCCTTGTCCATATCGGCGAAAATCCTGTCCTGAATATCGGACTGAATGTTGCTTTGTCTGCGGACCTGCGCCAGTTGATTAATGCCGACCGGCGATTGAATACAATACGCATCGCCTACACAGCCAAGTTTCAGGCATTCCTCGTAGGCTTTTTGCAAATTACTGGCGGCATCAGGAATGGCGGCCTGGTAATCCGTACAATCGGCTATATAAATCCAGGGGCTGCCTTGCAGTTGTTTGGCCAGCACCAGTAGCTGGCTCAGATAATTCTTGCTTAAGCCTGTGCCAATCACCCCTGACACTTTAGCCAGCAACAAAGGCCCTTCGGTCTGTAACTGAAAGCTGCCGTATTTGTCGCTCTTACTAAAAACCTGGCTCATTTTTGTACCTGAAAGCCTTGTTCCTGCCAGCCAGGCATATCCCCTTCAAGCAGCGAAATCTGCTGAAACCCCTGTTGCTGCAACTGTGCGGCGGCCAAACCTGCTCTGCGTCCGGAGCGGCAATAAAGTACCAAATGACGTTGTTGTTGCCCCTGCAATAAATGCAGATAGTCTGTCACGGCATCATGGGGCAGATTAACGGCACCCGGTACATGTCCCTCGGCAAACTCCTCAGGGCTGCGCACATCCACTAGCACCAATTGTGACAAGGATGCATACACTTGCTGAGCTGTCAGCTTGTCAAAGCGGGCTTCGTCAGCGCCGGCCAGGGTGCAAAACAATAACAGTAACAGGGGGATAAGGCGCATAGCTGAACCTCCAATTTGCCTGCAGTTTAAACCCAATGCCGGGGTTGAGTACAGAGGCTTCAGTTTTTATGCAGGCTCTAGGGGCTGTTTATCTTGCAAGTATAGATTATGTTCAAATTCAGCCCCTTCTGGTCACGACGCCGGGCTGCAGGCCTGTGGACCTAAGGCAAAGCCCGGCAACACGCTTTAATATCTGTAGCTTTCTTCCTTAAAGGGGCCCTGCGGATCCACCTGAATATAGTCGGCCTGCCTGGCAGTGAGCTTCGTCATCACACCGCCAAAGCCTTCTACCATATATCTGGCGACTTCCTCGTCCAATTGTCGGGGCAGCACTTCAACCCGTAATAACCTGGCTTTATCAGCATCCTTTAAATTGGCATAGCCCTGCCTGAATAAATGGATCTGAGCCAGCACCTGATTAGCAAATGAACCATCCATCACTCTGGACGGATGGCCGGTGGCATTGCCCAGATTCACCAGCCTGCCTTCGGAAAGCAGCAGCAGATGGTCACGGCTGTTATTGCTGCGGTAAATTTTATGCACCTGAGGTTTGATTTCTTCCCAGCGCCAGTTGCTGCGCATAAAGGCGGTGTCAATTTCGTGGTCAAAGTGGCCGATATTGCATACCACGGCGCCGGCCTTGAGGCTTTTGAGCATATTGGCGTCACACACATCCAGGTTGCCGGTGCAGGTAACTATCAGGTCAATACTTTGCATCAGAACCTGGTCGACATCCTCCAGTTGCCCGGTGTTCTGCCCCATGCGGTAGGGCGAGACCACTTCATAGCCATCCATGCAGGCCTGCATGGCGCAGATTGGATCGATTTCACAGATCCTGACAATCATCCCCTCCTGGCGCAGAGACTGGGCAGAGCCCTTACCCACATCACCATAACCAATCACCAGGGCTTTTTTACCGGCCAGCAGGTGGTCGGTCGCCCGTTTGATGGCGTCATTCAGACTATGACGGCAGCCATATTTGTTGTCATTTTTAGACTTGGTTACCGCATCATTGACATTAATGGCTGGCACCCTGAGCTTGCCCTGTTTCAGCATCTGTTGCAGGCGGTGTACGCCTGTGGTGGTTTCTTCGGTAATCCCATGCACGCCATCCAGCACTTGTGGGTATTTGTCGTGCAACATGGCGGTTAGATCGCCGCCGTCATCCAGCACCATATTGGCCGTCCAGGGAGCGCCGTCCTTAATAATGGTTTGTTCCAGACACCAGTCATATTCCACCTCGGTTTCCCCTTTCCAGGCAAACACCGGCACGCCAGCCGCAGCCATTGCCGCTGCCGCATGATCCTGAGTGGAAAATATATTGCAGGATGACCAGCGCACTTCTGCGCCTAGTGCCATCAGGGTTTCTATCAGCACCCCGGTTTGAATCGTCATATGAATGCAGCCCAGAATTCTGGCACCTGCCAGCGGCTGCTCGGCTTGATACTTGTCGCGAATGGCCATCAGGGCCGGCATTTCCGATTCGGCAATGGCCAGTTCCTTACGGCCCCATTCGGCCAGAGCCAGATTGGCTACCTTGAAATCTCCCTGTGCTGACAGACTGCTTCCCATCTTTGGTTCCCCTTTGATTGATAAGGTAAAAGTGGCGTGTCTGTTAGCATGGTATGGAATCTGGCAGCTTTCAAATAACGGGCTTATTTTCTCTGAATCGTCTGGCAAAGCTGTGCAATGCCGTCGGCCAGGCGCAGTGAAAAGCGATGCAGTTTATCCGGGTCGACGCTGACAAGATCGGCTTCCTGCAAGCTTAAGGTGTTTAGCCAGGGTTGCCAGTGGCTAACAAACTGCGCACGGGGCTGCTCGAAAGCGGCGACAATCAACTGGGGTTTACGTGCCAGTACCCCTTCCATGGTCACTTCTGGGTAATCGGAAGGGGCATCGGCAAAGATGGATTGGCCATTGCATATTTCCAGCATACGGCTGGCCCAGGCATTGGGGCCAACACTCATCATGGGCTTGGCCCACATATAATAAAACACCCTCACCGGCTCAGCATCAGTGTAGCGGGCTCTGGTGGCCGCCAGCTGGTTTAGATAGTTCTGCGCCAGTGACTGTGCCAATTCCTGTTTATCTAACAGCTTGCCCAGTGCCTGTAATTCACTGGCGATATCCTCTGGTTGTTGTGGGCCGGAAAAAAACAGATTCAAACCAAGGGTTTGTAAACGCTGAATATCCTGTGGTTTGTTGCCCCCCTGCCAGACCAAAACCAGATCCGGCTTGAGGCGCATCAGGGCCTCAAAATCCACGCCCTGATAATTGGCCACCCGCGGCAAGGCCTTGGCGGCTTGTGGGTAGTCACTGAAATCACTGGCGGCCAGCAGCTTATGCTCAGACTGCAGCGCGTATACCAGCTCGGTGGTATGTGGGGCCAAACTGACAATGCGTTCTGCCGCTGCCACTGAATGTGCCAGCAATAACAGGCAAAGGGTTCGGCAAAACAAGGTCATAGGCTTTTCCTTAGCAACCACTGGCCGGTTAGAATGAACAGGCACATTAGCACCAGCACAGCCTGGGTTTTTACAATGGCCGCTTTGGTGCGGTTAATATCCTGCGGGGCGGCTTCGCGTTCACCGCCACATTTAGGCAGGCGGATTTTCTGCCCCTGATAAAAGGCCGGCCCCCCCAACTGTATGCCCAGCGCTGCCCCTGAATACACCAGCAATGTGGTGCGGCTGGTGCGTATGCTGTCGCGCTGAATACTGGCTTTCCCTGGTTTTTGCAGCATCAACAGTATTAACATGGCAAATCTGACCGGCAACCACTGCATCCAATGGCATAACCTGGCAATGGGCGCACCAAAATAGCGAAAGTCCGCCACACGTACATTCCAGACCTGGCTGAATTCGTACAGTAACCTGTAACTGAAGGCGCCTAAGCCCCCTAACAGCAAATACCAGAACAGCACCGCGGCGTACTGGTGATAAAATCTGAGCAGGGCTGCTTCAATGACCGCTTTGCTCAGACCCATCAGGGTCAATTGTTCGGTCTCCCGCAATAACAGCGGCTGGGCCAGGTTGCGCGCCAGGGATTTTTTATTGGCCATCAGCGCTAGCTGAATCTTATCCAGCTTGTTCAGTACTGGCTGATAACTCAGGGCGATAAGCAACAAAAACGCATCAAAGAAAGCCGGAAACTCGGCCAGATAAATAAACAAGCCGATACAGACCAGGATGGGGGCCAGCAACACTAAAGGTGCGAGCGTGCCGGAGAGCATTTGCTGGCCTTTGCTATGACCTCGGGGATTCACCTTTTTGGCCATGCGGCTGGCCAGCAGGCGGAAAAAACTCAGCGGATGATATCGCACTGGCCATATCCACAGCTTTTCCAGTATCACGACCAGTAGCAACAGCCAGATGGGTTGCACTAAGGGATGCAGGAAAAGCTCTGTGCGCATAGTGAGTTACTTTGATTCCGCCAGGGTTTTGATCATATCCATCACCAGATTGGCCGAGTTTTTGGCGGCTTTTTCCAGATACTGATCAAAGGATACTTTAGAAGTAGTGCCGGCTATATCTGACAAAGAGCGAATCACCAGAAAAGGCGTATCCAGCATATGGGCGGTCTGGGCAATGGCCGCCCCTTCCATTTCCACGGCTTTCATATCCGGGAATTTAGCACGAAGCTGGGCGGCGGCATCATCGCAACCGATAAAGGCATCGCCGGTACAAATCAGACCGGTGCGAAAATTAACATGCAGCACATCGCCAGTGGCATGCTCGGCGGCGGCGATCAGTCGTGGATCACAGGCAAAACGGGCAGGCATACCGGCCACCTGACCTGGCTGGTAACCAAAGTGCGTCAGGTCGGCATCATGGTGCAGCACTTCACTGCCAATCACAACATCGCCCACCACCAGATCGCTGTCAAAACCGCCGGCAGAGCCGGTGTTAATCACAAAGTTCGGTGCAAACTGGTCGATCATCAGGGTGGTGGCCACCGACGCCGCCACTTTACCAATACCGCATTTAACCAGGATCACTTCCACGTCATGCATGGTACCGTCATAGAAGTCCAGATGGGCATGGCGGGTGTGGTTAATGTTTTTCAGGGAATCTTTTAAAAGCGCAACTTCCTGATCCATTGCGCCCAGAATGGCTATTTTCATGGCTGTACATCTAAATAATCAATGGTCGCTAGTGTAATAACTTGGGCCGGTGTGTCCAAGGATTAAAAGTGTTTAGTATGTAGATGTCAGTTGGCAGATGCCGGACGGACAACTCCGACTCACTGTCTGTCACAGCTGACCAGAAGCCACAGATCTGTCGCTGTGGCAAAACTATGCTTAATGAAGGAAACAAATTTGCAACCATTAGACATCTCAGCAACACCACCCACAGTTGCCGAGTTTTTGCATTTACGCCAACTGATTGGTTGGGACAGCCTACCTGAACAGGTCGTGACAGCCAGCCTGGCCGCGTCACTGTTTCATTGTACGGTAAGACAGGATGGCCAATTATTGGGTATGGCCCGGGTAGTGGGAGATGGCTATATGTATTTCTATATTCAGGATGTGGTGGTCGACCCAAGCTATCAGGGACAGGGAATAGGGGCCTTGTTAATGGATAAGGTGGAAGCCTATTTACGCGATGCAGCCGGGCCTGGGGCTACGGTGGGCTTGCTGGCAGCCAGGGGAAAAGAGGGATTTTACCAGCGTTATGGTTATCTTGAGCGAAATGGTGAGGCGCTGGGATTGGGAATGTGCCGATTTGTTCGGTAATGAGCGTGGGGTAATGATTTCGCTGAAGTGCAGCACGACAAAAAATGGTATCGGCTAATTCAGCGTGACATGTTTTGGTAAAATGCGCCCGCTAGGCTGGCAATGGGTTTGAATTTTCCAAGCAAGAAATAGGACTTCGAATGTTAAACAAGTACTCCCTATGTTTATCTGTGTCCATCATCTTAGTTTCGGCAGTTGTAAAGGCTGATGAGGCGGCGGAAGTCGAGAAAAGCTTTAATGCGTTACTCTCTTGTATTGAAACCATACAGGTGGTTATGGACGGGAATGATGGGGTTAGTTCACAACAGGCGCTGCTAGTGACTGTGCTTAAAAAGATAACGGATTCTGGTGAAATAGGAAATGACCTGGGGATTGACTATGACCGGTTGTATAAGTTGGTGAATCAGCAATGCCCGATTGAGCTGGAAAAGTTTAAAGCGCTGCTTAAAGTGGATGCAAATTAGTATGCACCATTGTCTCCAAGAAGAACGATAAAACAGTAAATCTCATCATAAAGTCGCAGAGAACACCGACAATCAAAGATAAGGTATAGAATCTCTGCGCCTCGGCGGTGCATAGGATTTGGCAGTCAGAACAACGTCACCGAAAAGTCATTAAGACGTCAGCTATTTTAATTTCACTTACCTTACATTGATGGTCAGTTTGTTTGGCTAAACAGCTTGTACTCAAATGCTGTTATCAGTTTAAGGATTGCTATGGCTTTTACTCTTAAGTGTTTACTAACTATCGCTTTGTCAGGCGCAGTGGGCAGTATCGCTGTCGCAGACATCGGGCAACATACGCAGCTGGCGCCAGAGGCAAGTGCAACCGAAGCCAAGCTGTCATTCCGGGAGATGCCGCTGCTGGAAACCGCTTTTATTGATACCACCCCCGCGAATCGAAATGATGGCTTAATGGTCGGCGAGTTGGGTGTTGATGGCGGCAACCAAGAAATGATTGTCAAACTTGCAGAGGAAATTGCCGCAGGGAAGCATGGCAAGTATGACAGCCTGTTGATTGCTCACCAAGGCAAGTTGTTATTTGAGTCCTATTATCTGCGTGGCCGGGTAAACTTGCCTCATTTTCAGGCGTCAGCCACCAAAACTTACACCAGTCTGGCGTTGGGGCGGGCTATCCAGCTTGGCTATCTGAGTATGGCCGACCTGGACAAACCTGTGATGAGTTTTTTATCTGATCTGGACCCGACAAAATTTGTTGAAGGCGTCGAGCGAATCACCCTGAATAACGCGCTGACCATGACGACCGGCATTCGCATATCCAGAGAGCAGTGGCAAGAACTTGAGAAAAATCCCGGTCAACTAAAAGGTCAGGGGTACATTCAGACCATGTTTGAGCATAGTGCGCCGATTACCGAAGCCTCACAGCAGTTTTTATATGGTACAGGTCCGGATCTGGTGATGCAGGTGATTGAAGCCGTGGTACCGGGCAGTGCCGAAGCCTTTATTAAAGCGCAGCTGCTCGACAAGCTGGGCATTACTAATTATCACTGGCAAACGCACCCAAGCGGCTTGCCGGAAGCCGGCTGGCGCGTACGCATGACATCAAGGGATATGGCCAAGTGGGGGACGTTAGCCATAAATAAAGGCAAGTGGCAGGGGGAACAGTTGATTCCGCCAGCTTATCTGGCCAAAGCCACCAGTCGCATCCTGTTAACCGGGGATGAGGACTTTCACTATGGTGGTAAAGATACGTCCAATCAGGGCTATGGCTATTTCTGGTGGGGTGCTGATTTAAAAGTGGGGAACAACAGCTATCATGCGGTGAGTGCCCAGGGCGGGCATGGCCAGTTTATTACACTGATTGAGGCGCTGGACCTAATGATAGTGCACACCGCCCATGACAATGATGCCAGTTACTTGCAGGTCACCGCTGAGCGAATTTTACCGGCTTTTATTGATTAAAAAGGTCGGCTTATTTAAGCCCTGGGACTTGGCAGAAATGCAAAAGGCGGTGCGCATGCCTGCCGCCTTTTTAGCTATCTTAAAGTTTAAAGTCTCTCAGACCTTAGAAGTTCATCATAAAGTTAACCCCAAAAGTGCGCGGCGCGCCTTTTAAGAAGGTGTCAGGTGTTAAGCCTGTGGTAGGGAAAAAGCCGACGTTGTAGTCTTTGTCAGCCAGGTTTCTCACCCACAATGCCACTTCCCAGTCTTCGGCTTCCAGTGCAATACGCGCATTGGTCACTGTGTAGCCGTCAACCAGGTCATTGTTATCTATGGTCTGGTAGTGCTCACCGGTATTGCTGGCATCTAGCTGCGTACGCAGGGTGAACTGCTCGCTGACAGGGGTGGCATAAACCACTGCCAGGTTCCAGGACAGATCCGGCGAGAAGGGCAGATCATTGCCTTCAATGGTGGCGTCTTCACCCTGGAAGTTATCAATCTCAGATGAGATTAATGCACCACCACCACGAATTTCCAAACCTTCAAGCGGGCTTAAGGTAAAGGCCAGTTCAGCACCTTTAATAGTGGCATCGGCAACGTTAGCGCGCACGTTCGTGTTGGCACCCGCGACCATCAGCTTGGCAGTGGACTGATAGTCCTCAAAGTCGTAGTTAAACAGGTTGATTTCTGCGCTCAGCAAACCGTTATCTGAGCGGTATTTGGCACCTAACTCATAGGCCACCAGAGTTTCTGAGTCGATGGGCAGCGCTTCCTGCGGAGTCAGAATTGTCGAACCATCGAAGCCCCCAGCCTTATAGCCGGTACTAACGGTGGCGTATAGGCGCCACTGCCTGGCCGGAGTAAAGATGCTGCTGACTTTCCAGGTGAATTCGCTGTCATCCAACGACTCATCAAACCGCAGCGGCGCGTCAGGGGCGATAGGCACACCGATACAAACCTCACCAATTGGGAAGAACTTGGGGGGCTTACCGTATACACCATAAGGGTCGAGGTTGTTGGTTTGGCCTTTGAAAGTGACTTCGTCGCTTGAGTAGCGGATGCCGGTTTCCAGGGTAAACCAGTCTACCGGCGTCCAGTCAGAAGAGGCGAACAAACCAAAAGAATCACGCTCCTGCTGATAGTCGGTACGTACATCGGTTTGCCATAAACCGGAGTTTAAGAAACGCAGGTTAGTGGCAAAGTCGATATCGTCTTTAAGCATAAAGGCACCCAGTAACCAGCCGATATTGTCGGCCAGATCACCAGCCAGGCGGGCTTCAAGGGTAAATTGAGAGAAGTCATTCTCAAAACCATAGTCGGCTACTGAGAATGGCAGGTTGTCTGAGGTTTCGTACTGGCGATCAAGGGCTTCATAACCCACCAACAGCGTACCTGTCATACCGGACTCGAAGTCATGTTCCACCTGCAGGTTCAGCGCTTGTTGGTCTGAATCCAGCTTAGGCAGCATATTGGAATACACAGTAAAAGGATCGTTATCCAAGGCCTTGGCAAATTCGATCAGAGCCGGGTCCTGCGGGTTGAGGAAAAAGGCTTTAGACTTGGCATATTCTGCCCAGTTGTCAGCACTGACATCGGGAATGGCCAGCTCGCTGTCGTCTTTACCCAGGGTCAAACGTGCGCTTACCAGCGTGTCGGCCGAGGCTTCCCACTCAGCGGTGATACGTGCCGATTGCCTGTCTGCCCCGCCCCAGTCACCTTGTGCTGTCACTTCTTGTTGTGGAGCAATCACGCCGGGAGCGTAACTAAAGCCGGTGGTAGGGCCAGTACCTAGATGCTGGTAAAAACCGTCTGAGCTTTCATACATACCGGCGACGCGGACCAGAAACGTTTCAGATACCGGCAGATCCACTGCGCCTTCGCCACGATAAGTACCGTAGTTACCCATATCCAGGTCGAGATAACCGCCAAACTCAATACCGGGGCGCTTGCTGAGGATGTTGACTGCTCCGGCAGTGGCATTACGGCCGTATAGGGTGCCCTGCGGGCCTTTTAACACTTCTACGCGTTCGATATCAAAATACTGGCCGTTTAGCAGGCCGTTGGTACCCTGGTATACGCCGTTAACGTGAATGGCGGCGGAGGCAGAACCATTAGGGTTAAAGTCGTCATCACCGACGCCACGAATGGTTATACGGGGAGAGGACGCGCCAGCGTAGGTTTCGCTGTACACCACCCCTGGGGTATTCAGGGCCAGAGACTCGGCATCGCCGGTACCATTGGCTCTGAGCTGCTTTCTGCTCAGTACATTTACCACACCAGGAATGTCCTGAATGGTCTCGACCTTTTTACGGGCCGTCACGGTAACTGTCTCAATATCAGCAGCGGCTTGCTCTTGAGCCTGCGCGGCAACACTGGTTAAACCTGAGGCTGCAACAAAGGCACTGGCCACGGCTAAAGCTAAGGCTTTTTTACCAAAGTGGCTGGTGGGAGCTTCGTTCTTCATGATGGTTCCTGCTTTTGTGTATTAAAGGTTTCAATATGCCGCGGCATTGTAGGAATTAATTATTACAGTTGTGGGCTTGGTCGGAACGACCAATGAACTGGCGGATTCGACTGCTGGTTTTATGAGCGACAAGGGTAAGAATTTGGACTTGATCTGGCCACGCCTATGAAGATTGGCCCGGTTAGCACAGTAATGAATCGGCTAAAGTGTTAGGTTTGTATAATGTTGCGCGAAAGGGGCGGCTTTTATTATCGCTATCAGACTGCAACAGGGGCGCTTAGTCGGGAATAGTCAGACTGGTGTCGTATTTAATCCGGTTCATGGAAATCAGGGTGGTAAAGGCTTTCATATTAGGGTTGCTGTACAGCAGTTCCTCACAGAATATTTGGTAAGAGGGCATATCCGGCACCTGTACCAGCAGAATAAAGTCCACTTCGCCGGTGACTTCGTAGCATTGCTTTACCTGCGGCATCAGTCTGAGTTTTTGAATAAACGCGGCATTCAGTTCCCGTCTGTCACTTTGCATCGTCACTTCTACCAGAATATGCAGGCAGGGGCCAAAGCTGTCCGGGTCGAGCAGCGCTACCTGGCGGCTGATCACCCCTTCTTTTTGCAGGCGTTTCACTCGCTTCAGGCAGGCCGGGGCCGACAGACCGACCCGCTCGGCCAGGTGCAGATTGGTAATGGCGGCATCCTGCTGCAATTGGCGTAATATGGCTTTGTCCATCCGGTCGAGAAACATATTTAATTTTTTGTTTAGTAAAAAGAAATAAAGATTAAATCTATATTGGTATTTTGGAAATATCTGTTCGACAGACGCTTTAGAATAAGCGCTCCCCTGCAGTAAAGGAGTGCACATGTTTTCCCGTTTTCCCCATCTACAACCAACCCTGGCTGGTATTGCCCAGGATATAGGCCGGGCCTACTGGACCCTGATTAAGATTATGTTGCCCGCCACTATTGCGGTGAAGCTGCTGGACAGTCTGGGTTTTACCCAATGGCTGGGTGTGGCGCTTGGACCGGTGATGGAGCTGTTGGGATTGCCCAGCGAGCTCGGGCTGGTCTGGGCGGTGACTATGCTGACCAATATTTACACGGGTATGGCGGCGTTTTATACCTTGTCAGTTGGGCAGGAATATACGGTGGCGCAGATCAGTATTCTGGGTTTACTGATGCTGGTGGCCCACTCCCTGGTCATCGAAGGAGCAGTGGCCAAAGCGACCGGGGTAAGATGGCGACTGACCCTGGCGGTGCGGATTGGCAGTGGTTTAATACTGGCGGTGCTGTTTAGCCAGATCTTCAGTCATTTTGGCCTGCTGCAACAACCGGCTCAGTTAATGTGGCAACCGCAGGTTAGTGAGCCTGGCTGGCTGGGCTGGGGCTTGGCACAGCTTAAGTTGTTAGCGTGGATTTTTGTGATTTTATCCAGCCTGGTGGTGATGATGCGTGTTTTACGCTGGCTGGGGGTTGAACGGGTGCTGCAGCAATTGTTGTCGCCACTGATGCGCTGTCTGACCATAGGTAAGGAAGCATCCAATATTACCATTATTGGTATGTTGTTAGGGCTGTCTTACGGGGCGGGATTACTGATAAACGAAGTGCGCAGTGGGCATATTTCCAAACGCGATACCTTGCTGGTGGTGTGCTTTTTAGGCTTATGCCACAGCCTGATTGAAGATACCTTGTTAATTCTGCTGCTGGGCGCAGACTTAAGCACCATTCTGTGGGGGCGGGTGATTTTCGCCATTGCCCTTATTACCGCCATGGGCCGTATTTGGCTTAAATCCCGCCACTGCCCTGACCCCCTGCCTAATCCTGATAGTTAGCTTGTTACCTACATTTTTTAGACGGTATAAAAGTAAAACCACAGAGGCACAGAGATCACAGAGTGGTTGAAAGTGTGGTCACGCTGCTGGCTTTCTTTGCGTGCTTAGCGTCTTGGTGAGATGCCTTCTATTATTCACCGCCGAGGCGCAGAGAGCGCTGAGTTTTCAAGGGCCTGGATCAAATGACTTCTTGCTTTTCTCTGTGCCCTCCGCGGCTCTGCGGTGAAAACGTATCTCACTAATTTAAAGATAACCACAGAGGCACAGAGATCACAGAGTGGTTGAAAGTGTGGTCACGCTGCTGGCTTTCTTTGCGTGCTTAGCGTCTTGGTGAGATGCCTTCTATTATTCACCGCCGAGACGCAGAGAACGCCGAGATTTCAAGGGCCTGGATCAAGTGACCTCTTGCTTTTCTCTGTGCCCTCCGCGGTTCTGCGGTGAAAACGTATTTCACTAAATTAAAGATAACCACAGAGGCACAGAGATCACAGAGTGGTTCAAGGGAATGGTGGTTCTGCTGGCTTTCTTTGCGTGCTTAGTGTCTTGGTGAGAAGGCTTCTATTATTCACCGCCGAGACGCAGAGAACGCAGAGTTTTCAATAACATTAATTGAAAGATCTCTTGCTTTTCTCTGTGCCCTCTGCGGCTCTGCGGTGAGAGTATTAAGTCAAAATACAAATAACCACAGAGGCACAGAGATCACAGAGTTTTTAAGAACATCTATCAAGTAACCTCTTGTATTTTTCCGTTCCGTCTGTGGTTTGATGGTGAAAACTATCTGGCCCTAGCCAACACCCTGCAAAGGTTGCAGCAGGGCCTGCAGGCTTTCGGCGTTCAGGCCGCTGCTATTATCGGCCAGTTCGTCGGCCAGAATGGCCCTGGCCAGGCGGCTTTTCTGTTCCTGTAATGACTGAATACGTTCTTCAATGGAGCCTTCCACAATCAGCTTATACACAAATACGGGCTTGTCCTGGCCGATACGATGGACGCGATCGGTGGCCTGATTTTCCACCGCCGGATTCCACCAGGGATCGTAATGGATCACAGTATCGGCTTCGGTCAGATTGAGGCCTGTACCACCGGCTTTAAGGCTGATCAGAAACAGCGGCGCATCGCCTTGCTTAAACTGGTCGATAACCTGCTGGCGCTGGCGGGTAGCACCGGTTAGCTTCACATAGCCTATGCCTTGTTTTTGCAACTGCTGCTCAATAATTTCCAGCATTGAGGTGAACTGGGAAAACAGCAAAATGCGCCGCCCTTCACTGACCAGTTCCGGCAGCATCTCCATCAGCAGTTCCAGCTTGGCCGATTGCTTGACCTTCTGTGCTGAGGCAAGCGACAGCAACTGCGGATGACAACACACCTGACGCAGTTTCAGCATGGCATCAAGAATTTCAATCTGACTGCGGGCCAGGCCCTTATTGGCAATCACTTCGCGCAGGGTGTCATCTACTGTCAGTCGCACCGACTCATAAAGTTCAGCCTGTTTGCCTTCAATTCTGACCTTGCTGATAATCTCGGTTTTGGCCGGTAACTCCTGGGCGATTTTGTCTTTGCTGCGCCGCAGGACAAAGGGGCGGATACGTTCGCTGAGCAATTGCCGACGTGCGCCATCCTGCTGTTTTTCAATAGGGGTACGGAACAACTTGCTGAAGTGACTATGGCTACCCAGCAGGCCCGGCAGCAATAAATTAAACTGGGCCCACAGCTCGCCCAGGTGGTTTTCCATCGGCGTGCCGGTCAGGCACAGCTTGTGGCTGGCTTTAAGACCTGAAACGGCTTCATATAACTTGGTGCCGGGGTTTTTCAGGGTCTGGGCTTCGTCCATCACCAGATAATGCCAATGCTGTTCGGCCAGAATCTGGCTGTCGCGTTGTACCAACGGATAGCTGGTGATCACTACATCGGCAGCGGCCATCTCGGCCAGGTGCTGGTGTCGGTTCGGCCCGTACAACAGTATGCTGTGCAGATGCGGAGCAAAGCGGGAAAGCTCTGCCTGCCAGTTAAAAATCACACTGGTGGGGGCCAGGATCAGGGCGGGCTGGGTGAGTCTGCCGGCCTGTTTTTCCACACACAGGTTAGCAATGCTCTGCAATGTCTTACCCAGGCCCATATCGTCGGCCAGAATACCGGCCAGGCCGTATTCACGCAGAAATTGCATCCAGTTCAGGCCCTGATGCTGGTATGGGCGCAGTTGTGCCTGCAGGGTATCCGGCACCTCTACCTGTTTGATACCGTCAAAATGGCGCAGCTTTTCTGCGGTCTGGCGCAGCAGGTCCAGGCCCTTGCCGATGGCCTGATGATTGTCCAGCATGGCCAGTGTCTGATGGCTCTGAAAGCGGGACAGTTTAAGGCTGCCGTCCGGATTCAGATTGCCCGGCATAAATAGCTCAACAAACTGGTTTAACAGCGGGCGGATCAGGCTTAGTGGCAACGGCAAGGCCTGCGTGTCGCTAAGCTCAATAAACAGATGGCTGTGCTCATCCTGACTGCTGTCCTGCAGGCTGGCCTTAGGCAGTTGTTGCAAGGCGCTGCGCAATATCGGGAACAGCGGCAGTTTATGCCCGCCCACATCAATCATCATGGCCAGGGAAAAATAATCCCCTTCCTGATAGTCGATCTGAGTTTCAATATTGGCCTCGGTGGCAGCCACCTGGTATGGGAAGCCGTCTTCTATTTCAACCGCCCATCCGGCTTGCTTAAGGTCGGGCAGCAGATTATGCAGCAGGGCAAACCAGGTCTGATTGTCACCTTTTAAGTCAAACTGGGGGGCCGACCAATAGTTAAAGTTGGCCTGGGCCAGTGTCAGGCCGTTTGCACGGAGCTTATCGATGGCCTGCTGTTCAAACTGCTTATCACGGGGAATGGCCTTGCCATCCGGGTTGTACAATAGGGTATCGGCGGCATAAGGGCTGATGCGCTGGCCCTGATAATCAAAACTTAGCCGTGCTACGCAGCTTTCAGGGTGGCGGCTGAGTTTTTTAAGCAGCAGGTGCGGCACCGGCGGCTGAATCGCCAGGCTTTGCGCCACAGGTGGGGCCGGGACTTTGTTGGTTTGTTCACCCAGTAACTGCTGCATCATCGGCCAGGCCCAGGCCAGTTGCTGTTCCTGCATTGGCGGGCTGTCGATAAGTGCTAGGGCCTGTTTGGCATCCAGGCCAAAATCCACCGGCACCAGTTGCTGATGAACCTCATCCAGATAACAAAGGGGATTGGTCGGCACCAGCTCAACTGCGCCGGCAGGGGCGCCCGCTACAATGGGATGCAGACTGTGACTGTTACCTTGTTGTAGCCACTTCAGCTCGCCAGCAAGTGGCTCGGCCAAAGACAAGGGCAAGTCACCCATATGCTGCCAGTAGCTGCGGCCGCTTGCCAGTATCGGGCGTAGCGCATCTAACTCGCTGACGATTCCCCAGGGGTCGCGATGAGCCAGCAGGCTGGCCAGTAACTCGCGGTCCGGCTCCTGCACCTGGCGCAGCAACTGCTCTGACACATAGGTATTGCGCAGGCTTTTACTCAGATTGCCGCTTTTCAGTAGCCTGGACAGTCGCACTTCAACCCGGATACCGCTGCTGTCGCGGACTCGCGCGGGTGACAGCAAATACACAGGAACATCCTGCTTGGCGGAAGATGGGCGTGGGCTCGACGATTTCAGGCTTTCCAGCCAGTCGGCCACCACCTGATCCGGCGTATCCAGCATGGGGTTGTTGTTATCCAATACGGCATGCACCAGTGCCGCGGCGTGTTTGCAGAAACGCCCCACCGGGCAACTGCAATCACAGATAACTTTTTTCAGGCCCCAATCGATAAATGCATCATAACTACCACGGCCCCGTTCGCTGGTGACGTCGCCGCTCAGCATTTTTTCTTCCGGGTCGTAATTGAGGCTGTCGATATGACCTTGCTGGTAAAGATAGCGACCTTTTTCCCAGTCGCGAGTAGAAAAAAGCTTTTCCAGCTCTTTAATCGAACGCATAAAACAGGCTGTGCTCCGCCAGGGCCCTAGTCAGGGCCGTTATGATGTCACAGCCTGGCTGCTGATTGCCACAAAAAGCCACATATCAGCGCTGAGACGCCGGGAGCGCAGAATTTTTAATTGCACATTTGCATGGCTCCTGCATTTCTACGTTCACTCTGCGCCTCTGCGCCTCTGCGGTGAATATTTTCGAATGCGGTGTCTCTGTTTGAACTTAGTGATTAAAGATGCTTCTGCAGCCTAAGTGCCTCACCGTCCACTTCCACCTCAGCCACAACCTGCACTTGAATCTCGCCCTGATACTCCGGTGACAGAGTAAAGCTATAATTTGTTTCCAATTGCTCATATGGAGCAAAGCTGATGGGCTGTTCGACCCGGCTTTGGTCTACGGCATGACTGGGAAATACCTCATAAACCAATTTACCCTGGCTCTGCCCGGAGTAGGGGCCGCTTAAGCTGGCGCGAATATGCAATTGTTGCTGGCTTTGCTGTTTTTGCGCGCTTAGGTAAACACCATCAAAGGGTTGTACCGGAGCATTGATGGTCAGTGTATTGGTCAGGTTTTGCCATTGCAGTTTCACTCCTGCACTTAACTGACGGGCATCGGCAGGGCTGTTAAGGCTAAGGTTATGCACGCCGGTGGGCAGAGATTGCTTTAGAGTTTGTGTCAGTGCGGGCTGCTGTGATTGCCCTTGCCAGGCGATTTCGCCGTTAAGGGTTACCGGGTAGGCGGACGGATTCACCACGCGCAAAAACGGCTGCCCCTGATGATAAGCAATGCTGGCCTGAATACCGCCAAGGTCGGCAATCAGATTATTATCCTTGCTTGCCAGTAACTGTGCTTGCAATGCGTCCAGCTGTGCTGCCAGAGCCGGGTGGCTGGCTGGATTGGGTAACTGGCGCAACATGGACTCCAACCGCGGTTGGCAGTCTGTTACCAAGGCTTTCAGGTTCTGACAGCTAACAAAGGCCCGGCGCAGGTTTGGCATCTGGGCAAACTGCCAGGGATTGCTCAGATTTTGCGCTTGGTAGCTGACGGTGGAACGGCCGTCATTTAAATAGGGGGTCAGCTTATGACTGACATCTTTGGCCAGCAGGCTGATATCCCCCTGGCTTAGCTGTTGATACAACGCTGGGTTGAGAGGGTAGCGGAGCCGCTGCACCTGCGTTTGACTGCGCAGCACGATTTGCAGATGGTCTGGCTCGGTTGTCAGACTGATGCCCAATTGATTAGAGGCCTGTAAGGCAGCATATACCGCTGGGGTAAGGGCAAAAGCGGCGTAGTCGGCCATCAGATTGTGGCCCTGAATTTTCAGGTAACGACCATCAACCAGTTGCAGGCTCAGATAGCTGTCCAGGCTATTGTCGGCGTCGCCATCAAACTGCTGTCTGAATGCCTGGTTATGGCCGGCCAATTGTAATCCCAACGCTAGTCCGACCTGACCACGTTGCAGCTGCTCCGGTACAAAATCAATCAGCAGGCCACTGGCCAGATGGGGCGACGCGCTGGTCAGTTGAATCAGTGGACTTGGCTGCGGCGCTGGAAAGTCCATCACCTGTTGGCTGTTAGCGCCACTGGGCAGGCGAATATCCAGTCTGGGTAACTGCTCGGCCTCACCGCTACGAATAAAATAGCTGCTGCCATCCTGCTCCCAGGGGCCATAGGCAATATAAAAGCTGGGGCTTAGCTCACGCACAAACCGGGCAAACCCGGCTTCCAGCGCTGGCCAGTCGGGAAAGCTTTCCTTTAACAAACGGTTGGCGGTGGGCAGGGTGGCATCGGAGTGCGGGTTGGCGGCCATCAGGCGGTCACGGAACAGGGCAAAATACTGGGCGCGTAGCGGATCCGACAGCAAAAAATGAATAATAAAGAAGTTCAGACCGCGTTTCAGGGCCGGGTCATCGTTGATTTGCTCAATACTGGGCATGCCGCCGGCATAATATTGTTCCAGGCCCAATTGCAGATAATTCATTGGCGCCCGGTCAAACACCATCACCGTCAGCTCACGGCGCTTTGGATCGTAAACATGGGAAGCGATGGCATCGGCCAGACCTTCAGTGATCCAGTTGGGCGCCCAATTAGAATGCCCTGACAAGGCCATATGAAAAGCATGCATGGTTTCGTGAATCACAATATAGCGCTGGTGCTGCTGGCGATGACTGGGAAAGCTGTATCCGGCACGGTTGTAATACATGGTTTCGCCGCCGGCAGTGGCATGTACACCGCGACCAAAGCCGTCGTCCAGCATGGCTTCGCGCACGCGCTCGCGACTTGAGCCGTACACCACCGCAATACGCTGGCGTTCAATATTGGGCGGCTCGGCACCAAACAACTCCACGTACTGCGGATAAGACAATTCCAACAATTCCAGATACAACCGGACCTTGGCTTCTGGCAAGTCGCTTTGAATGGCGAAGTGTTTGCTGACCCACCAGTTGTAGCCCGGACTGTTGGCGATTTTACCGGCGCTATAGGTGTAAGGGATTTGCTTACCGACAAAGGCGATATCCATAGCCAGCAATCTGGAGGTGCGACCTGCCACCTGAATATCCACTTGTTGCTGACTGGGTGCCGGTATCTGTGCCAACTGGCTGTGGGCTGGGGGGGCAGTTTGGGGCAGAGATGCGCCACAGCCCGACAGGCACAGCAATAACAGAAGTAAGGTGGTGTTTCTTTGCATGGTTTTTAATCGGTTGACTAAGTTGTATATTGCATACAATATAAAATAATTGTTAACAGAGGCCAAGCATTGATATGACACATCAACCTAAAGGCTTTCCCCTGGCATTTTATGTGGCCAATGGTATGGAGATCTTCGAGCGCCTGGCCTGGTATGGTTTCTTTGCACTGTCGTCGGTGTATATGACCACACCCGCCGAGCAGGGCGGCGCGGGGTTTTCTGAGGCGCAGCGAGGCGCACTGCAGGGCATTATTCCGTTTTTTCTGTATCTGCTACCCGTGGTCACCGGCGCGCTGGGGGATCGCTACGGCTATCGGCGCATGTTTCTGCTGTCGTTTGCCATTATGGCACCTGGTTATTACCTGATGGGGCAGGCCGAAGGCTTTGGCAGTTTCTTTTTAGCCATGCTGGCGGTGGCCTGTGGCGCGGCCTGTTTTAAACCTATTGTGGTGGGCACTATTGCCCGCACTACGGTAGCAGCCAATCGCGGACTGGGGTTTGGTATCTTTTATACCATGGTGAACATTGGCGGTTTTCTCGGCCCGCTGGTGGCCGGCTATATGCGCGCTATCAGCTGGGATGCGGTGTTTCTGATGTCCAGCCTGTGGATCTGCCTGAACTTTCTGCCAGCGCTGTTTTTATACCGGGAGCCGCAGCAAGTGCGCTCGACTAACAAGTTAAGCCAGGTGCTAAGCGAGGCCCAGCAGGTGCTGGGTAATGGCCGCTTTGCCTTGTTGCTGTTTCCCGCCATTATGCTGCTGATGGCTGCCGGAGTAGGCTGGCTGGGCTATCAGCCCGCTTTTATTGCTATTGCTGTCTGGCTAGTGATTAACTTGTTGTGGAATCGGCTGTGTGTACCCAATGCCCGCCACTGGCTTGCGCAGCCTATTCGCATCAGTAACCTGCCTTTCGCCTTGTATCTGCTGATTCTGACCGGGTTCTGGACCGTCTACAATCAGCTGTTTTATACCTTGCCGCTGTTTATTCGCGACTATGTAGATACCGGCGATCTACTCAGTTTACTGGCCTGGTTGGGGGAAGACACCCTGGCGTTTCTGGCCCATGTGGATGTCGGCGCCCTTGCCGACAAGCTGCAAACCCTGGATGCGGCGCTGCCGCTGGAAGCCCTGCGCCTGCAACTGGTACACCTTAAGGTTAATGTGCCCCATGAGGTTCTGGCCGGGGCGTTAAGCCAGTTAGGTCAGAGCGCTTCCCCGGCCGAACTGGCTGCGCAGATAGCCCAGGACTGGGCCGGGCGCTATCGCCAGATCAATCCTGAGTATCTGATTAATCTGGATTTTGCCGCCATTGTATTGCTGCAAATTCTGGTCAGCTATGTCTGTCGCCGACTGCACACCTTTAAGGTGCTGGTGGCGGGGATAGTGATAATGGGCGGCGGTATCTGGCTGGCCGCCTTGAATGGGCAATTTGTGCTGGGCGGTAGTCTGATGGTGGTGGTGATCTTATCTATTGCCATGGGCGAAATGCTGACCTCACCCAAAAGCCAGGAATATGTGGCCAGTATCGCGCCTAAGCAGCAAAGCGCGATGTATATGGGCTATTACTTTGTGTCGATGGCGCTGGGTTTTCTGTTTGCCGGGCTGTTATCCGGCTGGGGCTATGAAAATCTGGCTAAACAGCAGGGCCGCCCAGAGTGGATGTGGGGCCTGTTTGCCCTGATTGCGCTGGTGAGTGCCATGGCGTTATGGATATTTAACCGCTGGCAATCTCGCGCCCGACAAGACAGAGCTGACCTAAGCGTAGACACCTTATCAAAAGCAGGAGAAACATGAAGTTTATTGATGCCGGGCAGGTGGCCGATGCCTTGCCCTTTTCGTTGCTTATTGAAGCGCTGGCGACGGGCTTTGCCAAGCCCGGCACCGTGCCGCTGCGCCAGCACTATGATATTGCCAATCCACATGGGGGGCGGGAAACCACCCTTTTGATGATGCCGGCCTGGCAGGCCGGAAAACAGATTGGTGTCAAACTGGTTACTGTGGCCCCGGATAATGCCGAACGTGATTTGCCGTCTATTCAGGGCATTTACTTACTGATGGATGCCGTTACCGGCTCGGTGCTGGCGACCATGGATGCCCCGGCCTTAACCGCCAAACGCACGGCTGCGGCCTCGGCACTGGCCAGCCGCTTTGTTTCCCGCCCTGACAGCACGCATCTATTGATGGTGGGCACCGGCACCCTGGCGCCGCAACTGATTCAGGCACATATGGCGGTTCGACCGATAAAGCGGGTGACCATCTGGGGGCGCGACAGACATAAAGCCGAGATCGTGGCAGATAAGCTCCGGGGCTTGCCGGTGCAACTGGATGTGGCCACTGAATTGCAGGCCGCTGTATCTCAGGCGGATATTATCTCCTGCGCTACCTTAAGCCGCACGTCGCTGATTCAGGGCGCCTGGCTGCAACCGGGGCAACATCTGGATCTGGTGGGTGCCTACCGGCCGGATATGCGCGAAGCCGATGATAACTGTATTCGCCGCAGCCGTATTGTGGTGGACAACTACCAGGGCGCCTGCAAGGAAACCGGTGACCTGCTGATCCCGATACAAAACGGCCTGCTGAATCCTTCAGCCTTGGCAGCGGATCTGTTTGAACTTTGTGGCGGTGCAAAGGTGTTTCAGCGCCAGGCACAGGATATCACCCTGTTTAAATCCGTTGGCCATGCACTGGAGGACCTGGTGGCCGCGCAATTGGTCTATCAAAGGTTAGGAGTGCATGATGTTAAGTAGTGAAAAACAGGCCCTGTATCGATTACGTAGGGAGCAGCTATTGGCTCAGCTGGAGCCAGATGCGGTGGTGATCCTGGTGGGTAACCGTCAGCAGGTTCGCAATAAAAACATTCATTATGCGTTTCGCCAGGATCACGACTTTTACTATCTGACCGGCTACGCCGAGCCGGATGCTGTGGCGATTTTACGCCCCGAATGCGATGCACCTTTTGTGTTATTTAATCAGCCCAAAGATGCCCATCAGGAAGTGTGGTTTGCCCAGCGCACCGGGCAGGTTGGGGCGGTTGAAGGTTATGGGGCCAATCTTGCTTATGATATTGCCGAGCTGGAACAGCGCCTGCCTGAGCTGATGGGCCAACGTGCGCATCTGTATCTGGCCGATGAGCTGGGACGTTTTTCCCATCGGCTGGTGGATTGGCTGGCGCAGCAGCGTCGCAGCGTTAAATTTGACCAGCCTAAGATCTTCCGCCATTTGCACTCGGTGCTGCCCTATATTCATGCCAGCCGGGTCATCAAAGACAGCCATGAACTGGCGTTGTTACGCCAGGCCGTGCACGCCTCGGTATCCGGACATAAACGCCTGATGCAAGTTGCCGCGCCTGGTGTAACCGAATTGCAACTGCATGGCGAATTTCTGGCTGAAATTGCCCGCCACGGCTGCAATGATGTGGGCTACGGCAATATTATCGCCACTGGCAATAACGCCTGCTGCCTGCACTATGAAGCCTATCGTTCGACCTTACAGGACGGAGAACTGTTATTGCTGGATGCCGGCGGGGATTATCAGTATTACACCGCCGATATTACCCGCACGATCCCGGTAAATGGCAAGTTTAGCGGCCCGCAGCGCGATTTGTACCAATTGGTGCTGGCGTCGCTGGATGCGGCCATTGCTATTGTCAGGCCCGGTCTTGGCTGGCAGCATATTTACCCCACCGCCATGCGGGTGTTGGCTGAGGGCATGCTGGATTTGGGCATTTTAACCGGCAGTCTGGATGAGGTGCTGGAGCAGCAGCTCTATGCCCCATTCACCTTGCATAAAACCGGTCACTGGTTGGGGCTGGATGTGCATGATGTGGGTCCCTACCATGACGATGCTGGCAACTGGCGGACCTTGCAGAGCAATATGCTGTTTACCATTGAACCGGGCTTGTATTTCCCCAAAGATTGCCGCGCGGTAGCGCCGCAGTGGCGTGGCATGGGGGTGCGGGTGGAAGATGATATTCTGGTTACACCGCAAGGCTGTGAGAATTTGTCGGCCGGTGCGCCGCGCACGGTTGAGCAAATTGAAAGTCTGATGCAGAACGGTGTTTAGGGGCTTTTGCTTTCAGGTGCTTGCAGCAGATGATGCTGATGCCAGAGGGCGCGCAACTGTCCGTCGTCTTTCAGGCGGCTGAACAGGCTGTTAAGCCATTCAATTGTAATGGCGGCGTCCTCGCGTAGTAACGCGCCATGTTGATACTGCTGGTCAAAGGTATCTGATATCAGCAGTCTGGCTTTAAGTTCGGGATGTTGATGCAGGTAGCGATTGATAAAGGAATAGGCGACCAGACCCATATCGGCGCGTTCCTGCAACAGCAGTTCCATCACCTTGTCCTGGCTGTCTACCAGTTGCATGCCAAAGTGCTGATGTAATCTGTGCGGATCGGCATCCAGATCTGCAAAACCATAGTGGTAGCCCAGCACGCCAACCAGAGTTTTACCTTGCAACTGCTTGAAGTAGCTTTGATCTCGGTCTGACGCGGCCATTGTCACCCACACTTCACCGCCGCTGAACAAGGTCACTGATGCATGCACTGGGTAGTCCTGCCAGCCCCATTGACGGTTTTCGAAAAGCAATAAATCAAATTTGCCATCCTGGAAATCCTTGTATCGGCGTCTGGCCGTGGTGGCATATAAAACAAATTCCACCTCGCTCTGTGCCTGATTCAGCAGATGCAGCACATCAGGGATCACGCCATCGGCTTCCCCCATATTGGTCTGATAAAAAGGGGGGTAATCATACACGCCGACTGCCAGCGTTTGCCGGGCTTGCGTGGCCATCGGAATCACCAACCCAAGCAGAAAAACAACCCATAGCTTAGTTATATGCAATGCCAGCTCCGGATAAATTCAGTGCCTGGATTATTCGCCAATATCTTCATTCCACAGCTCAGGATGCTGAGTAATAAAGTCTTCCATCATGGCGATACAATCATGATCCTGCAGAACCGTTAGCTCCACTCCGCGCTCGCGCAGCAATGTTTCTTCCCCCATAAAGGTTTTGTTTTCACCAATAATCACTTTGGGAATGCCATACAGCAGAATCGCGCCGCTGCACATGGAACAGGGTGATAAGGTGGTGTAGAGCACCGATTCGCGGTAAACACTGGCCGGATGCCTGCCCGCCCGCTCCAGCGCATCCATCTCACCGTGTAAAATGGCACTGCCCTGCTGAACCCGGCGGTTATGTCCGGCACCGAGGATCTTGCCCTTGTGCACTAACACCGAGCCAATGGGAATACCGCCTTCTGCCTGCCCCAGTCTGGCCTGCTCGATAGCGGCCTGTAAAAATGCATCCATATTTTCACCTTAAATTAATACCGTCGCTGTTATGCCAGCATAAGACAGTTTTGGATTTATTGCTTGTGTCTTGCCATTGTCACGTTGGCTATGAATACTGAGGTTGATTAAATTACCAACTACTCAACAGTCCCTGGTCGGTTTGCCAGTTAAGTCTGTGAAGCACCCTGCATGGGGCATATCATCTTATTTTCTGTATAGGAGTGTACGGTGAGAATACTAACCAACATCTGCTCGGACAATTTGTCACAGAGTAAACAGTTCTATATTGATCTTCTTGGACTTGAGGTGAAATACGACAGTGATTGGTATGTACAACTTTGTGTGCCGGATAATCCGCAAATAGAATATGGGCTTATTCAACGGCAACACGAATTGGTACCTAAAGAGTACCAGCACCCGCCACAAGGGATGTATGTGACTTTTGTTGTCTCTGATGTCGATAGCGTATTTCACAAAGCGGTTGCATTGGGCTTGCCAATTATTCAGGCACCTAAAAACGAGTTTTACGGGCAACGCAGGTTTTTGCTAAAAGATCCTGATGGATGCCTGATAGATATCTGCTCCCCTTACTGAAAGAATTGGTCAGCAACGCATAGCAGCATGTCTGGCTTGTTTACTGACAACTGAGGTCTGAAAGCGGCCAACCTGAAAGTGCAGCCATCCCTGGCCAGTCACGAAAACTTATGCAGTGACGGGGCGGCCCAGCCCGGCCTTATCGTCTTTAATAGTGCCCTGAACCAGTGGTTTTTTGGGTTCCTTGTAACGCATGGGAGCGAGCTTGGCCTCAATACAGTCGCGGATTTCCTGGGCGGAATAGCCTGACTTAACTTTGATACGCAAGTGGGGAATTCGGGCCGCATCCAGACTGCTGCTGACATACCAGTCACGCTGGCTTTTATATCCGTCTTTACCACCGTTATGCACTAAATCCACCGCAACCACCGGGCTCATATCTGTCTTATCACACAGCACAAAGTCCAGATGACGGGTAGCGGCTTTTTGCATGGCGCCTCGGGCGGTTTTTTTGTCGGTGCCCTGACGCAGGCTGAGAATATCGCTCAGTCGTACCCGGCAGATAATACGGTACTGATGACCCACCGCGCTCTCCAGCAGCTCCAGAAAGGTGCGTTCTACCGGGGTAAACAGGTTACTGCGTTTTTTAAAAGGAAAGGCCAGCTTTTCTCCTGTCAGTTTAATGGCACCAATGGCCACCACAATCAGGATCATTAATAAAACGAGGGTTAGTTCCATGGCAGTCTCCACTGAAAAAATGCCGGGCTTTTGACGCCCGGCGACGTTGTGGGAGATGCTGCAATTTAGGTGCCAATAACCAGGGAGGGGAGCATGTTCCTCGATTTATTGCTTAACCAAAATATCCACCTGGCTACCCTGGCCGTCGTTGGAAATCACCAGCACCCAGTGCCTGGCCGGATCCTCCAGGATCTGCTGGTCTTTGCTTTGACTAAATTGTGCGTCACTGAACTGGGCACGGTAAAACGCCAATACCTGTTGCGGCGACTGCGGCGCAAAGTAGCTCAGAGTGGCGGGCATCTTGTCATTGAACTGCTGGCAATAGCGGGCGTTAGCGGCCAGCGGCAGGTTATGAAACTGTGCCGGACAATCTGTTGTCGCCAGTGTTGTCCCTGATAAGCTTATGCTCACAAGGACGGTTAAGGCCAAAATGGATTTTGCCATCATCTCTCGCAGAGTTTGCTATGTCATATAGAATAGCTATTACTATAGAGCCCCGGCCTTGGGCCGACAAATAGCTGCTGTGATACAAAGGTATGGTATGAGTCTGGAAAAAGTCATGACCAGGCGTCTGGTGACGGTAGAACCAGATGCCAGCCTGGCGGAAGTGCAACGTATATTTGACGCTAAATTATTTCACCACTTACTGGTGGTGGAAAATCACCAATTGGTGGGCATTGTATCCGACCGTGATTTATTTAAGGCCCTGAGTCCTAACCTGGGCACCGCGGCCGAGACCCGCCGTGATACCGCAACTCTGAATAAAAAAGTGTACCAGATAATGGCGCGACACCTTTGGGTGTTGACGCTGGACAATGATATCTACGATGCCATTAATTTGATTAATCAGCAAAAGATTTCCTGCCTGCCGGTTATTGATGAAAACCGTCACCCCATTGGTATTCTAAGCTGGCGGGATATTTTACGCTTGTTATCAGAAGGTAAGGTAAAAAGACAATCCCGCGCTGTTAATCCGCCACTTTCTTATAATAAAGACAGTTAACCTGCTTATTTCAAAAATGCAATAAATCAAAAATTATGTTCTAAGAGGTGGTATCTCAGATACTTTTCGCTCCTGTACCTCCATCCATGCTTATGAACCGCTATCCGCGCACATCAAAATGCAGGCTGTGTTATCTGGATTTCCGCCATTCCATATGGCCTGTACCGATATGTTGGGACCTTCTGGGTCTTATCCTGGCTGTGCTTGGCTTCTCTATTTGTGTAATTATTACTTTACTGCGTTGTAAATATAATGTTGCTATTTGGTGCGTTCTGATTAACCTGGAAGTATCAGTGTGTCAAGTTAATGTATTGAATTATAAGAATTAAAACTTTTATTCCGTTGTCTGGATAAGCATTCTGATTGTGTTGATTTAACAGATCATTAACCCATATTGCCCATTGAGATACGTTATTAGATAGTCTGCTGGCGTGTTCAGATACATGTGCCAATAAGTCTAATAACAGATGGGGTTATGCGATGCATAAAGTGCTTACAAAGACCGCGATGGCCGTCTCAATGGCGGTTTCCTTACCTTCTTTTGCTCAGGATACAATTTCAGATACACAAGATACTGTTGAGAATATCTCGGTCACAGGGTCGCGTATTATGCGTACCAGTGCGCAGATGACCACACCGACCACCGTCATCGATGCCCAGACCATCAAGGTGTCCGGGGTAAAGAATATCGGTGAATTGTTGCACCAGATGCCAGCCCTGGTGGATGGCATCGGCAGCACCAATATTAATGACAACGATGACAATGATTTGGGTAAGGCTGGTTTGCAACTGGCAAACCTGAGAGGGTTGGGGCAAATGCGCACTTTGGTGCTGGTGGATGGCCGACGCCATGTACCCGGAGCCGCGGGGGAAGCGTCGGTTGATCTAAGCATGATCCCGGTTGAGCTGGTGGAGCGGGTCGAGATCATCACTGGTGGAGCCTCGGCAATCTATGGGGCCGATGCGGTTACCGGTGTGGTTAACTTTATCATGCGTAAAAATTATGACGGACTGGCGCTGGATGCGTCGGTGGGCCGTTCATCCCGCAGTGATGCCGACAACCGGGATGTGTCGTTATCCTTCGGACAGAACTTTGCCGACAACCGGGCTAATCTGACTTTCCATCTGAACTACTCCAAACAAGACGAAGTACCGATGACTGCAAGGGACTATGCCAATCAGCGTCCCAGCTTTCTGGCCAACCCTGAGAATACCGGTCCGGACGATGGCATTCCGAATACGGTGTTTACCCCGGATATTCGTTTCCAGGCCCTGAGTGAAGAAGGCGTGTTTTACGTACCCAACGACAATTGGGTACTGGCTGGTACGCCCTTCGATATTATCAATAATCCGCTGCCCCCGACTTTCGCTGATGATCCGTTTGGCCTGGGTTACGACACCTTTATCATTGACCGGGACAGCGGTCAGTTTCGTGATTTTATCCCGGGCAAAAATTGTGCGGTGGTGCCTTGTGACGGCGGAGACGGCTTTCGTACCGCAGAAACCAATACCCTTCGTCAGCCTACTGAACGTTATCTGGCCAATATCAGTGGTAACTACGACGTCAGTGACAACCTGTCACTGTTCAGCAATCTGAAATACGGCAAGGTGGAGTCGGCGGCCTCGGGCCAGGCCAGTGTCTTCCATGATGACAACTTTGGCCCGCTAATCGCTATTCGCAGCGACAATCCGTTCAGGCCGCAAGAGCTGGTGGACGTGATGACCGCCCGCAATCTGGATGTAGTGGCGCTAGCGGTAGTGGGCCTGAACAGCCGCAATGTTAACAAGCGGGAAACCCTGCAATTCACCTTTGGTGGTGAAGGGTTCTGGCGCGACTACGGTTATAACTTCTATGTTCAGCACGGCAAAGTGGAGTCCAGTTCAACCTCTCAGGACGTGCTGAATGAGCGCTACTATGAAGCGCTGGATGCCACCACTGATGCGCAGGGTAATCCGGTCTGTCGCAGCGGTAATAGTGCCTGTGTACCGTTCAATCCAATCAATAACCAGGCCAGCCAGGCTGCCATTGATTATGTGGCGGTAACGCTACGTCAGGAAGATGAGATTAAGCAGACGCTGGCATCCTTTTCCTTAAATGGTGATCTGTTCGAGTTGCCTGCCGGTATGGTGGCCTTTGCTGCAGGCCTGGAGTATCGCAAGGAGAGTTCATCCAGCATTCCAGATCCTCTGGCTCAGGCCGTGGACGCCGATGGCGTGGGTTCCGGCTTGGTGGGAAGTCGCACGGGGCCAAGCCGTGAGGAAAATAGCTATCTGAATCCGGTAAAAGGCAGCTTTGATGTTAAAGAAATATTCGGCGAAGCCATAGTGCCGTTGTTGGAAGACACGCCGGTAGCAGAAAGAGTGGAGCTGGAACTGGCCGCCCGTCTGGCTAATCATAGTGAAACAGGCTCGGATGTGACCTATAAATCCGCCTTGAACTGGACCTTTAACGATATGTTCAGGTTGCGAGGCACCTATTCCAAGGCGGTACGAGCACCCAACATTCAAGAGCTGTTTGCGCCGAATTCTATTGTCGGCGCGCGGGTCACTGACCCTTGTCACAATACCGAACTGGACAACGGCCGTGATCCGCAAAATCGGCGTGCCAATTGTCAGGCGCTGGGTATTGACGAGAATTTTGTCTCTGAAGCTTCATTTGGTACCCGTCAGGTTATCACGCGCGGTAATCTGGCGTTAAAACCGGAAGAAGCCGATACGCTGACTCTGGGATTAGTGGTGACGCCGACTCAAGATCTGAACATGGCCATTGATTTTTGGGATATTGAGATAACGGATGCCATCACCAGCTTCGATGCCTCTGACGTACTGGCTAATTGCGTTGACGGCGCTGGCCTGAATGAAGAATTCTGCAGCCTGATTAAACGTGATGGTGAAGGCCAGATAAACAATATCTCGGTGCAGAATATTAATGCGTCAAAGTTTGCCGCCAGGGGAACTGACCTGGATATCTCCTATCGTTATGCTCTTGGAGACGGTGAACTGGGTTTGACCTTTAAAGGTACTTACCTGGACAAGCGTGAGTTTCGCCAGAACCCTAATGATCCCGAGGACATCAGCAGCCTGGCCGGACGCTGGGACTTCCCCAGGGTCCGTGCCCAGGTGAATACGGTATACAGTACCGGCAGCCTAACCTTGGCATGGGGAGTTAACTACGTCGGTGAGTCCACCTTTAACAAAACCGCTCAGCCTGAGGAATACCCAGATTGGTTTGACAATAAAGTACCGTCCTACTTTAAGCACAATCTGCATCTGGGCTATGGCCTGACCGAAAACATCAACCTGTATCTGGATATTAACAATCTAACCGACAAGCAACCGGCCTTCCTGCCTAACATTAATAGCGGCGGTACCTTATATGATGGTCTGGGTCGTTATTACACGGCGGGGATTAATGTCAGGATGTAAATTCGGCACATAACACAACAGGGAAACCCTGGATGGGGTATGTCCATGGAAGGACGGTATGCCGATGTTGCAGGGAGCATTCATCGGCGATGTCCATGGAAGGACGGGCAGAAAACCGCTCCTGCGTTTTCTGCACTTCCACCCTCCATGGTGGTCGTATGCCGATGTTGCAGGGAGCACTCATCGGCGATGTCCATGGCGTTCGTATGCCGATGTAGTAGTGAGCATTCATCGGCTATATCAATGCAGTGGGTCGACAATCATGATCTACGTCTTTGTAGCTCAAAGCAGGTCAGCTAAAGCTGTTCCATAGCCTTGCATAGGCTATGATGCCCTGGTGTTTTCTGTACAGCCATTCTCCCTGGTGGTAGTACAGAAATCACTGGGTACTTTTGTCAGCCATTTTTCAGACGTTCAGATAATCCAGCATGCCTTCTGCGGCCTGACGGCCTTCGAAGATGGCGGTGACTACCAAGTCCGAGCCTCTGACCATATCGCCACCGGAGAATACCTTGGGGTTACTGGTCTGGAACGCATATTTACCTTTGGCTGGTGCCCTGACCCGACCTTTTTCATCCAGAATAATACCGAAGTCAGCAAACCAACTGGCCGGACTGGGCTGGAAGCCAAAGGCGACAATAACTGCATCGGCTTCCAGGATATGCTCAGAGCCGGGCACGGCTTCCGGACTGCGACGACCCGCTGCATCCGGTGCACCCAATTGGGTTTTCACCAGTTTGACGCCACAGGCGTGGCCGGCTTCATCAACGGCGATATCCAGCGGTTGTAGGTTAAACTGAAAATCCACGCCTTCCTCGCGGGCGTTTTGTACTTCACGGCGCGACCCAGGCATGTTTTCCTCGTCGCGACGATAGGCACAGATGACCTTTTCAGCACCCTGACGCACCGCCGTGCGCACACAGTCCATGGCGGTATCACCACCGCCCAGTACCACGACCTTCTTGCCTTGCATATCGACGTAGTCACAGGCGGATTGCTCCAGACCCATTAACTTATTGGTATTGGCAATCAGATAGGGCAGGGCTTCATACACGCCGGGCGCGGATTCGTTGGCAAAACCGCCCTGCATATATTTGTAGGTGCCCATCCCCAGAAATACCGCATCGTATTCGTCCAGTAGTTGCTGGAACTGAATATCCTTACCGATTTCGGTATTCAGTACGAACTCCACACCCATTTCGGTAAAGATTTCGCGGCGCAGTTGCACCACTTCTTTTTCCAGCTTAAAGGCCGGGATCCCAAAGGTCAGCAGCCCGCCAATCTCGGGGTACTTGTCGAATACCACCGGGGTCACGCCATTACGAACCAGAATATCGGCACAGGCCAGACCTGCTGGGCCGGCACCAACAATGGCTACCCGTTTATCGGTTTTGACTACCCCGGACATGTCCGGCCGCCATCCCATTTTAAAGGCGGTGTCGGTAATAAATTTCTCGATAGAGCCAATGGTCACCGCGCCAAAATCGTCATTCAGGGTGCAGGCCCCTTCACATAAACGGTCTTGTGGGCACACCCGGCCACAGACTTCCGGCAGGCTGTTGGTTTTGTGTGACAGCTCGGCAGCTTCCAGAATCCGCCCTTCATTAGCCAGTTTTAGCCACTGCGGAATATAGTTGTGCACCGGGCACTTCCATTCACAGTAAGGGTTACCGCAGTCCAGGCAGCGATCGGCCTGACCGGCAGCCTGACTGTCACTCATAGGTTGATAAATCTCGGCAAACTCGCTGCGACGAATAGCGGCGGGCTTTTTCGGAGGATCGATACGTTCAACATCGACAAACTGATATACGTTCTTTGCCATACTGCTTGTTCCTCCTTACTGGGCCTGCACGCGCAACTCGGCGCTGGAGCGGCTGATATGTCCCAGCAGATTCTTAACGTCGCTGGTCTTTGGCTTAACCAGACGGAACTGCTTCAGGTATTTGCTAAACTGGCTGAGGATCTCAAGTGAGTGCTCGCTGCCGGTTTCTTCGTAATGTTGGTTGATCAGACCACGCAGGTGCTCGACCAGGATGGGCTTATCTTCAACCCCCATCACTTCTACTAAATCGCCATTCACGCGACGGTCAAAGTCATTGGCCTGATCCAGTACATAGGCAAAGCCGCCGGTCATACCGGCCCCGAAGTTAACCCCGGTTTGCCCCAAAATGGCGACGATGCCGCCGGTCATATATTCACAGGCGTTATCACCGGTGCCTTCCACTACGGCAATGGCACCCGAATTGCGAACCGCAAAACGTTCACCGGCTCGGCCAGCAGCAAAAAGTTTGCCGCCTGTTGCGCCGTACAAACAGGTATTACCCATAATCGCGCTGTCGCGGGTCGCGTAGTGCACACCAACCGGTGGGTGGATGGTAATCTTGCCACCGGTCATGCCTTTACCCACATAGTCGTTGGCATCACCAATCAAATGCAGCTCCAGACCGCCTGCATTCCATACGCCAAAGCTTTGACCAGCTGTGCCAGTTAAGGTGATACGCAGCGGATAATCCGCCATCCCCTGGTTGCCATGTTTTTGGGCGATAAAGCCAGAGATGCGCGCGCCCACCGAACGGTCGGTATTGCGGATACTGTAGCGCCAGTTACCGCCTGACTTGTTCTCTACGGCAGTTTTAACATCGTCGAGAATGCGCAGATTCAGTTCGCCCTTGTCCATTGGTGCATTGGTCACCTCAGAACAGAACAGTCTGGTATGTTCACCGGCCTGGGGTTTGGCCAGAATCGGCGATAGATCCAAACGCTGCTGGCGGGCATTGATACCGTCAATCACTTCCAGCAATTCGGTACGGCCAATCAGCTCTTCCAGTTTACGTACGCCAAGGGCAGCCATCAGTTCACGCACTTCCTGGGCAATAAACTTAAAGTAGTTCATGACCATTTCTGGCAGACCGATAAAATAGTTGTCACGCAGGTTCTTATCCTGTGTGGCCACCCCCGTGGCGCAATTATTCAAATGGCAGATACGCAGGTATTTACAACCCAGTGCCACCATCGGGCCGGTGCCAAAGCCAAAGCTTTCCGCCCCCAGGATGGCGGCTTTTATCACATCCAGGCCGGTTTTCAGACCGCCGTCGGTTTGTACCCGTACTTTATGACGCAGGCCGTTTTCCACCAGGGCTTGCTGGCTTTCTGCCAGCCCCAGTTCCCAAGGGCTGCCGGCATATTTTACCGAGGTCAGCGGGCTGGCCCCTGTACCGCCGTCATAACCTGAGATGGTAATCAGGTCGGCATAGGCTTTGGCCACACCAGTGGCAACAGTGCCGACACCAGGTTCAGATACCAGTTTGACCGAGATCAGGGCGTTGGGATTGACCTGCTTAAGATCAAAAATCAACTGCGCCAAATCCTCGATAGAATAAATATCATGGTGTGGCGGCGGTGAAATCAGGGTGACACCGGGTACCGAATAGCGCAGCTCAGCAATGTATTTGTTGACCTTATCGCCGGGTAGCTGTCCGCCTTCACCGGGCTTGGCGCCCTGTGCGACTTTAATCTGCAGCACGTCGGCATTGACCAGATAGTGCGGGGTGACGCCAAAACGACCAGAGGCCACCTGTTTGATACGGGAATTTTTCTCGGTACCGAAGCGGGCCGGATCTTCCCCGCCTTCGCCGGAGTTGGATTGACCGCCCAGTCGGTTCATGGCAATGGCCAAAGCCTCATGTGCCTCAGGGCTTAATGCACCGATACTCATGGCTGCCGTATCGAAACGTGGGTACAGCGTTTCTGCTGCTTCCACTTCATTGATATCAATGGCCTGGTCGCTGAATTTCAGCTTGAACAGATCGCGGATATGGGCGGCAGGACGCTGGTTAACTAACTCGGCAAAGGCCTGGTAGTCGGCATAGTTGCCACTGACTACGGCTTTTTGCAAGGTGCTGACCACGTCGGGGTTGTAGGCGTGGTATTCACCGTCGTGCACATATTTAAGCAGGCCGCCATGGCTGATGGTTTTGCGCTTGATCCAGGCAATGCGGTTAAGGTTTTGAATGTCCTGCTCAAAATCATCGAAGTTGGCACCCTGGATACGACTGGGCACACCCTGGAAGCACAGCTTCATCACGTCCTGGTGTATACCTATGGCTTCAAACAGCTTGGCGCAGCGATAGCTGGCCACGGTGCTGATGCCCATTTTCGACATAATCTTAAACAGGCCCTTATTAATGCCCTTACGGTAATTCAGCACGGCGTCCATTACCGGAATATCCAGTTCACCCTTGTCGGCCATTTGCTCAATCACTTCGTAGGCCAGGAACGGGTATACCGCAGTGGCACCCAGACCTAGCAGCACGGCAAAGTGGTGTGGATCGCGGGCTGAGGCGGTTTCGATGACGATATTGGCGTCACAGCGCAAGGCTTTTTCCACCAGACGACGCTGTACGGCGCCGACAGCCATAGGGGCCGGAATCGGCAGACGGTTAGCCTTGATTTTGCGGTCCGACAGGATCACAAAGGCGGCCTTTTTTTGTCTGACCAGATATTCGGCCTCATCACAAACCCGCTTAATGGCGGCTTTCAAGCCTTCTTCCGGCTGATAGTTCAGATCAATGACTTCCGAGTAATAGTGCTCGGAGTCAAATTCACGCAACTGTTTCAGGTCGGTGTAGAGCATAATCGGCGATTCAAACAGCACGCGATTGGCGTAACCCGAGGTTTCGCTGAATACATTCTGTTCGCGGCCAATACAGGTGGCCAGCGACATCACATGGTTTTCCCGCAGCGGATCAATGGGCGGGTTGGTGACCTGGGCAAACTGCTGGCGGAAGTAGTCGTACAAGGTACGATGCTTGCTCGACAACACAGCCATGGGGGTGTCGTCACCCATTGAGCCTACTGCTTCCTGGCCGTCTTTGGCCAGCACCTTAATGACTTGCTGAATCTCTTCGTAGCTGTAATTAAACTGCTTGTAGTAGGTATTCATCATGTCGTCGTCAAACAGCCGCACACCAATCAGGCTGGCATCGCATTTCTGAATGGGCAGCAAGCGACTGATATGCTTGTCCAGCCATTCCCGGTAAGGATGGCGGTTTTTCAGATCTTCATCTATTTCACTGGAGCGCAGTACTTTGCCGGTGTATGTGTCCACCGCCAGCATTTCACCGGGACCGACCCGGCCTTTTTCCAATACGTCTTCTGGCTGGTAATCCCAGATACCAATTTCTGAGGCCAGGGTAATCAGGCCATCTTTGGTAATCACATAACGGGCCGGGCGCAGGCCATTCCTGTCCAGGTTACAGGCTACATGACGACCATTGGTCATCACGATGCCGGCCGGGCCGTCCCAGGGCTCCATATGCATGGAGTTGAACTCATAGAACGCCTTAAGATCCGGATCCATAGTGTGGTTATTCTGGTAGGCAGGTGGCACCAGTAAGCGCATGGCACGAAATAAATCCATACCACCGGCCAGGAACAGCTCCAGCATATTGTCCAGTGACGAGGAATCAGAGCCCTCGAAATTCACAAAAGGGGCCGCGTCATGTAAATCGGGCAACAGCGGCGTGCGGAACTTATAGGTACGAGCTTCAGCCCACTCGCGGTTACCGCGAATAGTGTTGATTTCGCCATTGTGAGCCAGGAATCTGAATGGCTGGGCCAGCGGCCATCTGGGCAGCGTATTAGTAGAAAAACGCTGGTGGAAAACACAGATAGCCGATTGCATGCGTTCGTCTGCCAGATCCTGATAGAAATTAGGCAGATCTTTGGGCATCACCAGGCCTTTATAGATGGTGACCAGATTCGACAGACAGGCAATGTAAAAGTCCGGATCGTGGCTCATGCGTTTTTCAGCACGGCGACGCGCCATAAACAAACGGCGTTCCACATCTTTTTTACGCCAGCCTGGCGGGGCATTGACAAACACCTGCTCAATCTGGGGCAGACCGGTTAATGCCAGTTCACCCAACAGCGCCGGATTAGTCGGCACCACGCGCCAGCCCTGTACATCCAGAGTTTCTTTTTGCAACTCTTCATTAAGGATATCGCGAGCCTGCTGGGCCAGTACCGGATCCTGGCTGAGAAATACCATGCCGACGCCGTATTTCTTGGCCAGCTTCCAGCCATTCTCCTCGCCAATGGCGCGGAAGAATGCATCGGGCTTTTGCAGCAGTAAACCACAGCCGTCACCCGTTTTGCCGTCAGCGGCTATGCCGCCCCTGTGCTGCATACGATCCAGCGCATGGATAGCGGTCTTTACCAGACTGTGGCTGGCCTGCCCTTGTGTATGGGCGATCAGGCCGAAACCACAGTTATCCCGAGAATCGTTCGGGTTATATAGTCTCATTACTCATGACTCCTTCAACCGTTCGACTGGGCAGGGTGATGTTTTTTATTCAGGGATGGCATGTGCTGGACTCTTTTTGGTCCGTTTTCTCATGCGCCTGTGTCGTTAGGATGACCTGTTACAGGTTCTATTTTTATTTGGGGTTACCAGTCTTTCTTTCTGAACAGAGCGGTTTTTTCCCTACCGCCGCTATTCTTATCGCACCGGACGTATCCAGTATCGACGCCTCTTGGCCCTAAGGCCGGTTCCGCATTCCTATTTGTATATTGGCCGACCTCAAGCCTGTCTGCACCAATAACGAATCTTTATGCACTCATAAAGTGCGGCTAATGAAAATACCACAATGCTTCGACAAATCAATTCCCCCTTAGTAATAAGGTTGGAATGCGAATAGCTATTTTGAGGTAAAGTTAGGATAAAAATCCCAAAACGGTCGCCATCTGACCAATTTGATGTTTTGGTTTTTAGCATATAACTAAAAATCCTAGTGGTATAGGCTGACCAAGAAGGCTGAAGAAGGGGCTTTTTTAAGAATACTTTGGTTGAATTTATATACGTTAAATGTGAATAAAAATTCCAATCTGCGCGCTTGGTGATTTAGCTGCGGCTGATAGAACGGGTATAAATTCAGCTTGGGGAATCGGCCATGCTCTTGCTAGGATGCCGACAACTATTGTCAGCGGAAATTCTCTTCATGCAGCAAGCTTCCAATCAAAATGAGTCCTGGGCCATTCGTTTTGCCCAGTTTGTCGGGCGCTTTGGCACCTTGCGAATCAGTATCCTGTTTGTGTTGCTGACCTTGATGTTTACCATCGCCGGCTCTTACTTTATCCGTTTGTATATGACTGGTGAAGTGCATCTGGAAGACTTTATTTCTGCGATTATGCTGACCCTACTGAGTGCGCCCTGGGTGCTGTATTTTTTCAGTGAACTGGTCAGGCAACTGGAAACCAGTCGGCACAACCTCAAAGATGTGGTGGCGCAGTTAGAAAGTCTGCGCGAAGAGGATGTGCTGCTGAATCGTGAACTGCAGAATAATATCCGCCAGCTCAATATCGAGATTGAAGAGCGCCGTAAGGCGCAGGAAGACAGAGAGAAGGTCTTCGCTGAGCTGGAGCAGGAAATTCATGAAAAGTCAGAAAAAGAGCAACAGGCTCTGCGATTATCCACCTTATTGCGCTCTATTATTGATGCCAGTCCGGATTTAATTTACTACCGCAATGAAGAAGGACGCTTTGCTGGTTGCAATACCGTAGCAGAGCAAATGACGGGTAAGACCGAAGCCGAGCTAATTGGCCTGACTCCTCATGAAGTGTATGACGAAGATCTGGCCCGGCAGGTGGTGGAAAGTGACCATGAAGTGCTGGAAAACAATATGGGCATCACCGAAGAGCTATGGCTGCGCTTTGCTGATGGCAGCAAGCGGTACTACGAAATGCGTAAGGTGCCGTTTTTTGACAAAGAGGCCAATCGCCTCGGTTTGCTGGCCTTTGGCCGGGATATTACCGAGCGTAAACATTCGCAGGTGGCATTGGAAAAAGCCAGCCGGGATAAGACCGCCTTTATTGCCACAATTAGCCACGAACTGCGTACCCCTTTAAATGGCATTGTCGGCTTAAGCCGTATGCTGCGCGATACAAAGCTGACCGATGAGCAGTACAGTTGGGTCAGTACCATCTACGCCAGTGCCATCACCCTGGGGAATATCTTTAACGACATTATTGATTTGGACAAGCTGGGCCGGGACAAGCTGGAACTGGCATTGAAAACTGTCAGCCTGAAAGATTTCTTCGGTGAATTGTCCAGTATTATCCAACTGTTGGTGGCCGATAAGAATCTGAATTTCCAGACCCAGATGCTTGAGCCGTTGCCAGATTTTGTCGAAGCAGACGGCACCAGGTTACGCCAGGTGCTGTGGAATCTGCTGTTTAATGCAGTGAAGTTTACCCAGCAGGGCTCGGTCAGTTTTACGTTGTCGGCAGAAACGCCTAAAAACGGTATTTGTAACGTGCTGTTCAAGGTGGCAGACACCGGGGTGGGGATCCCTGAGGAAGAGCTGCATAAAATCTTCGCCATGTATTATCAGGTCAAACACCCTGATCACCAAAGCGCAACTGGCACCGGGATTGGCCTGGCAATCTGCAAAAAGATGGTTGAACTGATGCACGGCGATATCCGGGTCAGCAGTGAAGTCGGCAAGGGCACTTGCTTTACCGTTGAGTTACCTCTGGCTATCAGCACCCGTCCAGCCCAGTTGGCCGAAATCAGGGTGACGGGTCTTAAAATCCTGCTGGTGGAGGATATTGAACTGAACGTGATGGTGGCCAAAGCGCTGCTGGAGAAACTCGGTCAGACAGTGGAAGTGGCCATGACCGGCCGACAGGCGCTGGATATGGCGCGGGCCAATGAATATGACCTGATTTTGCTGGATATTCAATTACCTGACATGACAGGTTTTGACGTGGTGGGCAAAATGCACGAGGAAGAACTGGTCACCGGCACGCCGGTCGTGGCCTTGACCGCCAATGTGATTAAGACCCGCCAGGAGTATCTGGACCAGGGCATGGATGACGTTATTTCCAAACCAATCAAGAAGAGCCGGGTGGTCGAGGTATTTAATCAATTGTTCTGTGATGCCTCTGAGTTGCCTCGTTTACCTGAAAGTAGCCAGACCAAGAGCGAATCCGTGCTGGATCTGGAGATGCTGCAGATGCTGGTGGACACTATCGGCGCGGAAATGCTCAGCACCAGCGTTAATGTGTTTAACCAGAGTATTCCTCAGTACATGGAAATTCTGCTTACCAATCTAAGCGCCAAAGACAAGGATGAGGTCTGTGCCCAGGCCCATAAGATCAAAGGCGCGGCAGGCTCGGTGGGGCTTTCCAGAGTGCAGAAAATTGCCAATCAGATTCAGCAGGGCGATCACCCCGCCTGGTGGCAGAATGTGTATGACTGGGTAGAAGAGCTGCAGGAAGCCCTGAAACTGGATATGCAATCTCTGCATAACTGGTTGTCTGATCAGACCATTGACGACTAGCCTGCAGCATCCCGATTAGCCTTCGTGGTTGAAAACTCTTGCACCACGAAGGTTGCCAAAGCAACACTTTGCAGCCATTGAATCTGTTTACTCCTAAGCTGATCACGCCAAATGCAATCGTTTCCATTCTGATGGAGCAATTCTTGCTGCTAAAACGGCCTGTTCGACGATAATTTTGCCAATTATTGTAACTAATTTGTAACTGAAACAGCAGTGAAAACCTTAAATTAACATTTTTTACACAAAATTCAGCCTTGATTATTGCAATCGATTGCAATTCGATCTACTTTTAAGCTATCTCAGCTCACACAGTGGCTGACAAGGTGGCTACAAACTCCCTGTCAGACCAGATAAAAGCTAACTAAGTCAAAAAGATAACTGGGGACCAGCAATGAAAAGCAATAAACTCATCCTGGCTTTAGCCGTTTCCACCGCCCTGAGCGGTCATGCCTGGGGGCAGGAAACACCTGATAATAAAGAACAGGCCAAGGATTTTGAGCAAATCGTGGTAACAGGTACACCCACCGGCACCGCTGTGCGTAAAGTAGATGCCGGCTTTGCCATAACCAACCTGTCGGCCGAAGCCATTAAGAAGCTGGCCCCTAAGAGTACCGCAGACTTATTTAAGGCTGTGCCCGGCGTCTGGTCTGAGAGTTCCGGCGGGGTATCCGGGGCCAATGTGTTTGTGCGCGGTTTCCCTGGTACCGGAGATGCCCCGTTTCTGACCGTGCAAATGGAAGGGGCGCCCTTGTATCAGCCGCCAACCCTGTCATTCCTGGAAAACTCCACGCTGTTTCGTATGGATGAAACTGTGGCTTATATGGAAGGCCTGCGTGGTGGTACTAACCCGGTGATCTCAAACGGCCAGCCCGGCCTGACCACCAACTTCCTGCTGAAAGAAGGTTCGGATATTACCGAAGGGGTATTTAAATACAGCACCTCAGATTATGACCTGCAACGTGTGGATGCCATGGTCAGCGGCGCCATCTCGGACGGTCTTTATTATATGGTGGGTGGTTATGTTTCCAGTTCGCCGGGTATTCGCGATGCCGGATTCAATTCCGAGAAGGGCCATCAGTTCACTATCAATATCACTAAAGAACTGGATAACGGCAAAATGAACTTCTACACCCGGGTCACAGATGACCATGGTGTCTGGTATTTGCCCACCCCGCTGGTGGATGGGGTAGACAACCAATATACCCAAATTGGTACCCTTAACCGGCAGGCCAGCATTCAATATGGCCCTGAAGGCAGTAGCACCCAGGCCTTTGACTTTGGTAATGGTCGGGGCTGGGACGGTTCGGTGTCCGGCGGTAAAATCCAACTGGAATTTGCCGATGGCTGGCAGTTCTCGGACCGCTTTAATTTTACCAAGGGCGATGCGAATACTTATGGTTTAGTACCTGAAGGTGCACCCACTACTTTGGCTGCGGTAGCGGATAACGGTGAAAGTGCTACCGGTGCGGTGACCGGCAAAACCTATGCAGGCAACACCTTGGTGCAACAGATTGGCCGCTGGGTGGTGTTGAAAGAGATTGAGTCTTTTACCAACGACTTGTCGCTGACCAAACAAATCGACGCCCTGAAGGTGACATTCGGCCTGTATACCTCCAACTTTGAAGCCAAAGACTGGTGGTCAATTGGTAATCAGTCATATCATGTGGTGGCGCCGGGCGGCGAGAATCTGACCGGCATAGATTGTAACGATAATGATGACAGCTGCACTTGGAACTACGATATTAATGCCACGGGTGACGGCTCCACCCGAGCGTTTTATACCGCCTTTGAATATAAGGCCACTGATGATCTGACCCTGGATTTGGGTATTCGCCGTGAAAATCACAAGATTGACTATTCGGTGGATGAAGATCTGGACGGCACTATCAACAAGCCAGTGCAATACGATGAGGACACCACGTCCTGGACGGCTGGGGCCAATTACATGCTCACTGACAATTCCGGTATTTTTGCCCGCGTCAATGACGGCAGTAAAATGCCTTACTTCGATGATTTTCGTGACAACTATGGGCAGTATGAAATCGGCAATGACCTGATCTTCGATGTCACCCAGTATGAGCTGGGTTATAAGCTGGCCGCTGATAATTACAGCCTGTATGCCACGGCTTTCTTTAACGAAGTGGAAAGCAGCACGGTAACCCGTCCGGGTGAACCGGCCACCTTGTCGGTAAACGAAGCAAAAGGGATTGAGCTGGACGGTAATTACACCTTTGATTTTGGCCTGAACCTGAATCTAAACGCCACGATTCAAAGCACGGAAATTACCAAAAGCGCTGATGTGGATTTGGTGGGTAACGAGTCGCAGCGTCAGCCTGGCTGGCAGTTCCGTCTGACCCCAAGCTACGATGTTGAACTGGCTGGCGGCAATTTTGTGACGCTGTATGGTACTCTGACGTCAGTAGATGACCGCTGGATCAGTAACGAGAATCTAGGCGAGTTGGACGGTTATACCAAGATTGATCTGGGCGCATACTGGGAGGTGACAGACCAATTGAATGTGCGCCTGTCGGTGGACAACCTGACCGATAAAGACGGGCTGACCGAGGGGGATCCCCGCAACCCCACGGCACCTAATGGCCGTTACATTATGCCAAGGTCAATGAACCTGAGCATCGGCTACAACTTCTGAAGTCGTTGATAGAAATAACAAAAGGTGGCAGCTCGCAGCCACCTTTCGCTTTTCCACCGGTGGGGCAATTTGATAACCTTGCCCCAACACCCATCTGAATAAGCTGATCCATGACGCGCGCCAAAAGCATTGCCGATATTGCCAAACTCCTTGGCGTTTCCGAGTCCACCGTTTCCCGCGCGCTGAATGACAACCCGCTGATTGCCGAAAAAACCCGGCATAAGATTCAGCAAGTGGCCCGTGAACATAATTTTAAGATCAATGCTAAAGCCCGGGCATTGCGTACCCAGAAAACCATGGTGATTGCCGTGGTGGTGTTGTTCAAAGAGCGCACCGAACAGGGTATTTCTGATCCCTGGCTGTTGGATATGCTGGGTGCCATTGCCGATGAACTGACTCGTCATGGTTACGACATGTTGCTGTCTAATACCCGCACCGCCTCAGACGATTGGCGCGACTACTACTTCGATTCCAAACGTGCCGACGGCCTGATTGTCATCGGGCAGGGGGAGCATGATGCGCGCATTGATCGTTTGGCCGAACAGGATTGTCCTTTTGTGGTGTGGGGGGCAATGTTACCGGACAGTCAGTATTGTACCGTTGGTAGCGACAATAAGATGGGCGCCTTTCTGGCCGTTAACCATTTACTTAACCAGGGCTGCCGGCGTATTGCCTTTCTGGGCGACACCAGTCACAGCGAAATGGAGCAGCGCTGGCAGGGCTATTGTCTGGCCCTGCAGCAAGCCGGTATCCAGGTGGATGAATCGCTCAGACTGGAAACCGATTTCACCAGCGAAGCGGGTTATCGCAGTGCAACCCGCCTGTTGGAAAATGGCGCAGGGGACGTGGACGGTATTTTTGCGGTTAGCGATGTGATTGCGCTGGGTGCAATGAAAAAGCTGATTGAAGCGGGCAGACACATCCCTGCAGATATCGCCATGGTTGGGTTTGACGATGTGGCCTTGTCGATGTTCTGCCATCCTTCACTCACCACTATCCGGCAGCAGACGCTGGAAGGGGGCAAATTGCTGGTGCGTAAATTGTTAGACAAACTGGCCGGTAAAACCGTGCGTTCACAAGTCATGGATGTGCAGCTTGTGGTGCGTGAATCCAGCCGCAAAGCACTTTGATCTGTATTGGCGCAAAACCAGTTGGAGTTATGCTTACCGTTGCGAATCTTGCTCTTTCATCGGGCATAGCTTACAGAGGGCTGGCTTGAAAAGGTTGTGCCATACACTTTGTCGTAATAGCGGGTAAGCTCTGCATGCAAGGAAACATCAAACCAATTCAGATGACTTTGCAGATACGCAGAAGTCTGAGACAAAACGGCAATACGCTTGGACAGGACGCCCGCAGCATAGCGCCCGGTTTCACTGTTGGAGCACAAGATAAAACCAATATTATAAGCCGGCGTTTCCTTCAGGCTGAAACTTTGGCTTGTTGTCTGGCCTGATTGCCCGGCATAGAGTTGATATATATTGGGGAATTCCAGTAAAGCATCAATACGCTCTGACCTAAGCATGGCAATGACACCGGCGCCCATGTCTGTGCCCGCCCGCCGATAGAGTAAATCAGATGTCAGAAACGGCCGCAGTGCCTGGTCTACCGCTCCACCATAGGAACGACCTTCCACAATACCCAGTTTAAAAGCGGCTCCTTGTTCTGTCAGCAGATCAACAATGGATAGCCCTTGAGTTGTGGCTTTGTGCAGAATTTGGGGAAATCGTGCGGCAGTATCGCGCACATATAAGCGCAGCCCCAGCACCACCACCTGAGGAAGCTGGGTTGCCACGCTGAATTCCTGGCGGGCTGGCGTGTAAATTCTGTCACCCACACAAATATCATCGCGTTGCGCCAGAAGCTTTATGGCCCGCTGTGGATTGCTGATTTCGATGCGCACTTGCAAATCCGGCAAGTCCTGTAAAATCAGATCGCGGGTTTGCTCATCCAGTCGTACTTGCTTGTCAAAACCCGGTGCGGCATCCGCCAACCAGGTAATGCTTTGCCCCCAGCCCGAAAAAGACACCAACAGAAATAGCCACCACAACTTCAACGCGTTATTCCCGGTTAACAAATGGCCGCGGATTCTACGTTATGTAGTCTGGTAGAACAATATTTGTGCAGATATAGTGCTGAAATTGACCCTGACCAATTATCCTTAGCCTGTAGTCGGAGCTTTACGCCCAAGCATCAACACCTCATCGAGATCCAGTTGGCCTATCTGTGCATAGACCAGATTGGCGTCTTTAAGCAGCTGTTTTTCACCTATGCCCACAGCGTACATACCGGCGTCGAGAATGCTTTGCAGGCCAGCCAGCGAATCTTCCACCCCGACACAATGTTGCGCTGGTATACCAAGCGCCTTAGCCACGGTCAGAAAGATTTCCGGATGGGGTTTGCCTTGCCTTATGGCGGCGGCGTCGGCTACGTAGTCAAATGCTGCGCTGATTCCCAGCTTATTCAGCACCATGGCAGCATTCTTACTGGCTGACGCCAGGCCTATGGCGATTCCCGCCTGTTTCAAGCGGTTGAACAGCGGGTGAACACCGTCAAATAAATCGGCTTGGCTGATATTTTCAATCAGTTGCTGGTAATGTGTGTTCTTTGCTTTTGCCAGCATGTCCTTTTCATCGCCGGGGAGCTGCAGGCCACCTTTATCCAGAATAAACTGTAATGATCCCATACGGTCGACGCCTTTGAGTTGTTCGTTGTCTTGCCGGTCAAAGGGCACACCAAGCTTGTGTGCCAGGGCTGACCAAGCAAGGAAGTGGTACTCAGCGGTATCGGTTAACACCCCGTCCAGGTCAAAAATTACGGCTTGGATACTCATAACTGCACCTTTGCGACATGCAGGGTTTGGTTGCTGCTTAGGGTGAGTTCCTGCTGGTGATGGCGGATGCTGAGCGCTGCACCTTGCTTGAGAAGATAGCGCACGCCGTCTTTGGCTACAGAAACCTGTAAGTGCCGCCCCTGGTATTGCAGATTGAAGCTGTAACTGTCCCAGTGGGCAGGTAAATGCGGTGTGAAGGCCAGCTCATCCGGGCGTATCCTCAGCCCGGCAAAGCCCTGCACAATGCTCATCCAGGAGCCTGCCATACACGCAGTATGGATACCGTACTCAGTGTTCCCATGACGGTTATCTATGTCCATACGCACGCTGTCATGAAAAAATTCATAGGCGCGCTGATACTGACCGGTTTCAGCAAACTCAATGCTATGAATGCAACTGGACAAGGTGGAATCATGGGTAGTGAGCGGCTCATAGTACGACAGATTCCTGGCCTTTTGCTGCTGGTCAAAGGCGTCATCCAGTAAAAACATGGCCAGCACCACATCGGCTTGTTTTAACACCTGGTGGCGATAAATCACCAGGGGATGGTAATGCAGCAGCAAAGGGTATTTGTCTGCGGGAGTGTTGGCAAAGTCCCAGGGCTTTTTATCCAGAAAGCTGTCATCCTGGGCATGGATGCCGAGCTCTGCATCATAAGGCAGATACATATTGTCTGCCGCTTTTGCCCAGCTTGAGATCTCGGCGTCATTCAAGCCAATACTTTTGCATAACAATTGGTAAGCAGGACGATTTTTGTCCTGGAACTTAGCGGCAATTTGTACCGCAAAGCGCAGATGTGCCTGGGCCATAGCATTGGTGTAGAAGTTGTTGCTGACAATGGCGGTATATTCATCCGGCCCGGTCACTCCGTCGATACAGAAGCGACCTTGTTTTTGCCGGTTAAAATGCCCCAGACTAAGCCACAGCCTGGCGGTTTCAAACAACATTTCTGCGCCCATATCCTGCATAAAGGCCCAGTCTGCCGTGGCGGTAAAATAGCTGCGAATGGCATGGGCAATGGCGGCGTTAATGTGATACTGCGCGGTGCCTGCCGGGAAAAAGGCCGAACATTCGTCGCCGCCAATGGTGCGCCAGGGGTAAAGCGCACCAAGGGAATGGGACATTTGCCGGGCACGCTGACGGGCTGCATCCAAAGTGCGATAGCGGAATGTCAGGCACTGTTTGGTTAGCTCCGGGTTAGTGGCGGTCATCACCGACAGAATATAAATTTCGGTGTCCCAGAAATAATGACCATCATAACCGTGTCCGGTCAGCCCTTTTGCCCCCATATTGCAGTGGCCGTTCTTGCCAATGGACATAAATAAATGCAGTAGATTAAAACGCATGCCTTGCTGCAATGCCGGGTCACCATTGATCTGCACATCGCTATTTTGCCAGAACTCGGCTACCTGATGCTGATGCTCGGCCAGCATCTGGTCCCAGCCCATGGTTCTGGCCTGTTGCAACTTATTCTGGCAAGAAAGGAGTAGCTCACCGAACGCCATTTGCTGGTCATGTTGGTAGCAGATAAATTTATCCACGATCAGCTTAACGCCTTGCTCCAGCTTAAACCGCCACTGCTGGCCAACTTGTTTATCGCTGTTGATGTGCGAGATATTGTCGACCGGCTGTGACGCACTGACAGTGGTGGCTGAAGCAATACGGAAGGGGCCGTCTTTTACCTGATGCAGCATCCAGGCTTGTTCATCGGTGCTCTGTTGCTGGTGTAGCATCAGACTGTCATCCAGACTGAGCACGCCTACTCTGGGATCATCCTTATTGGGGCTGAACTGATAAGCGGCATCCAGCAGGCTGCTGAGATCAACGTCACCACTGAAATTCTGCGCCACAATTTCCATGCGCTGACAGATTAAATTCGGCTGACTGAGTGACGCGAAACGGCTGGTGGTCAGCAGAATTTGCTTGCCTGTTGGACTTTGCCAATGCATTTGCCGGTGTAAACTGGCGGAGCTAAAATCCAGCCAGCGTTTACCTGCTGTGGCATCAGACAGATTGACCAGCTGATTGTCCAACCTTAACTGCATTATCTTGCCATTGGGGACCTGCTGCATTTTCTGGTTGTGGCTGGCATAGCCATAGGCCACCTCACCATAGGTGATTTTCTCGCTATGGTAGACGCCGTTTAAATAGGAGCCTTCGCAGCTTTGCTGGCCTGGTTGTGGCCCTTCTTCCATAGTACCCCGGGTACCCAGATAACCATTGGCCAATGCAAACAAGGTTTCTTCCAACATTGCTTGTTCAGGTATCAACCGGTCAGTTTCAAGTTGCCAGGGCTGAGGGGTGAAAAGCAGGTGTTTGGGTGAAACGTTCATAGCAGCGATAAACCTTGGAATGAGGAGCAATAGTGACAAGGTTAGCTGTTTTTGCAATCGATTGCAATTGTGTTAAATTTAGGTAAACTCAAATAGGTCGGGGCAATACTGCCTGTCTTTATCAGCACGGAGATACAGATGATTAGCAACAGTGTCAGAGTAAAATATTCCCTCATGCTGACCTACTTCCTGTTTGCTATTTTGCTCAACAGTGTGGGCACTGTGATATTGCAGGTGATCAACGGTTATGGGGTCAGTAAAGAGGCTGCCAGTGTGCTGGAAGGCTTTAAGGATCTGCCAATTGCACTGGTGTCTTTTATGCTGGCGGCTTACTTGCCCAGGTTTGGCTATCGTAACGCCATGATGCTGGGGACCCTGCTGGTCACCGGGGTTAGCCTGTTAATGCCTCTGCTGCCGGTATTCTGGATGACCAAAGTGCTGTTTTTCTGTGTCGGCAGTGCCTTTGGGTTGGTCAAAGTGTCGTTGTATTCCACTGTGGGGCTTATCAGTGACGATAAGCAGCAGCACGCATCCATTATGAATACCATTGAAGGGATTTTTATGGTGGGGGTGTTGTCTGGTTACTGGTTGTTTGGTGCCTTTATCGATGGTGATGATCCTGCTTCAAGCAACTGGCTGAACGTTTACTGGTGTCTGGCCTTGTTGGGCGGGCTGAATTTCCTGTTGCTGTGGCGCACACCATTTGCCAACCCTGTCCCTCAGCAGAGCAGCCGGCCCATGGAGGATTTTCTGGCCATGCTGAAATTAGCCCTTAAACCGCTGGTGTTGGTATTTGTACTATCTGCTTTTCTATATGTATTGATTGAACAAGGGCTGGGCACCTGGCTTCCCACCTTTAATAACCAGGTTCTGCACTTACCCGCCGATATGAGCGTGCAGGCGACCAGTATTTTTGCCGCCTGTCTGGCCATAGGCAGACTGGGCGCCGGGGTATTGATGACCCGAATCAACTGGTATGTGTTGCTGAATATTTGTCTGCTGGCGATGGCGGCATTGGTGCTGGTTTCCATGCCTCTGGCCAATCTGGCCATGCCGCAGGCACAGATGAGTTGGGGTAATGCGCCGCTGGCGGCCTTTGTTTTTCCATTGATTGGCTTGTTTATGGCACCCATCTACCCGGCTATCAATTCTATTATGTTGTCATCTTTGCCCAAAATCCAACATGCCGCGATGACTGGGTTGATAGTGATTTTCTCGGCGCTGGGCGGCACCACAGGTTCAATGATTACCGGACTGGTGTTTGGCAGCTTTAGTGGACAAACGGCATTTTATTTGTCGCTTATCCCCATCGCTGCCATCTTAATAACTCTGTTCTATTTCCGCCAGGGTACCCTGCAGCAGAGCCCTGCAGCCCCCATCAGGGATGGCTCAGCTCATACAGGCGGGTAGACAAGGCGGTCGACGAGCGACTCAACTCGCTTAGCGCCGTGGCATCGCGGGAGTTCATCTCATTACTCTCGCGAATGCCCTCGGCCAGGCGGTGAATTTCATTCGCCACTTTGGCCTGTTCGCTGGCGGCGGTAGCGATCTGCGAGGTGCTGTCGCTGATGCCCCCGAATGCTTCGACAATCTCATTAAAGCCAGCGATCACCTTATTGGAACGCTCAACAGTTTGTTCCGACAGGGATTGTGAGCTGAGGATAATATCCACGCCTTGCTTGGCTGAACTTTGTAGCTGGGCAATCATATTCTCTATTTCATTGGCAGAGGACTGTGAGCGTCCTGCCAGGGTACGTACCTCGTCGGCTACCACAGCAAAGCCGCGCCCTTGTTCCCCGGCTCTGGCCGCTTCAATGGCAGCATTTAACGCCAACAGGTTGGTTTGCTCTGATATGCCTTTGATTACATCCAGCACCGCGCCCATTTGCTGGGCATCACCGGACAGGCGGTTAATGATGTCAGCGGTTTGCTGTAACACACCGGCCAGTTCCTGATTGGCCTGGTTGTTGGCCACCACATCCTGCAAACGCCGTTTTACCAAGCCTTGTGAGTCATCCACCGTGTCGGAGGTGGTACGGGTATTATTGGCCACTTCTGCTGCACTACTGGCCATCTGATTAATGGCGGCGGCCAGCATATTGTTTTCACTAAGTTGATGTTCTGCACGGTCTTTGAGATCGTGAGCCATGCTGCTTAGTTCTTCGGCTCGTTGCTTGGATTCTGCCGCCTCAGCGGCGATTTGGCGCAGCAAACCATTAAGGTGCTCGCCATAATTATTCACCGCCTGTTTCAACAGGCCTATTTCGTCCAGCTTATCAATACTCAGAGTGGCCGACGCACCGCCCCGTATCAGCCGTTGTATCTGTTCGGTGGTTTCATTAACCCACCCCAGCACCTTGTTAGCATAGAAAATCAGTAAACCAACAAACAAGGCGATGAGTGGCAAAAGGGTGCCATACAGGCTGAAACTCAGGTGACTAACCGGCTCCTGTACCACCTGACTGGGTAATACCAGGCCCATCTTCATGCCTTCCTGCGGCAATGACTGTAGGGCCAGCAGGCTGGTGTCGCCCTGAACCACGCCTTCAGGCAAAGAACTGATGCTTTTCCCCTGACTAATAGCCTCCAGCAATGGGCGCAAACTTTTGTCCTGACCGGCAACCTGTTGAAGATTTTGCATATCCAGGCGCTGGTCGCGAATATCCGGGAAACTGATGATCTGATCATTGGCACCCAGCAAGAATATATAGCCGCCGGATGCTTTGTTTTGGGTGCGGAACAAGTCAGCTAAACCGGATAGCACCAGATCGACCGTGGCTACCCCCCAGAATTTGCCCTGGCGTTTAATGGCAACCGTGCAGGTTACCATAGCCACACCGCTGGCCGCATCCTCATAAGCTTCAGACCAGCCACACTGGCCAGCTTTTAACTGCTTACCAGCCTGATACCAGCTTTCATTGTGGTAGCCGTTGCCACTGGGGTCGTTGTAATCATCGGATTTGACCAGACGGCCACTATTGTCACGGGCCCAGAAAAAGGAGTATCGGGACTGACTGGCATTAAAGGCATTGGGTTCTGGCCAGATACCGCCGCCGGCAATATTGGCGTTGCCGAATTGGTTGATTAGAACCGGCATCAGGCTGTTGAACTGAGCGTCATCCAGCGGCAGATGTTGCGCCAAAGCGGCCAGGTTCTGGGTGAGAATAGCACCCTGATTCAGTTCATTGCGCAACTGCGCCGCGCTGTCTGACACCCTGACCAGGGCTTCTTGTTCAACTTCCTGTTGAATAATGGGCAGCGCCAGCCATTGCATTACCAGGTAGATTACTACTAAGGCGGCACCCAGTAAGCCGGCCCCCAGATAACTGGCCTTGGTCTTTATCATCAGATCTTTTGCCATGCGTCTATCTCACTGTTATTGGTAAGGAAGTTCAGCCTCCTTAGGATAGACCAAGATAACGACAAAAAGCCTTTAACCGCAAAAAAATTATGGCTTTTCAGATGCTTCCGTTACAGCATCAGGGCATCATCAACAACGTGGCGGTGCCTAAAAAGGCAAAAATACCGACCACATCCGTGATGGTGGTGAGAATAACCGAACCGGCCAGCGCCGGATCGATTTTCAGGCGTTTCATCAAAAGTGGCAGCGTTGCGCCAGCAAGTCCTGCCGCCAGCATATTGATCATCATGGCAAAGGCGATAATGCCGCCCAGGGTCAGATCCTGTTTCCAGATGGCCACTACACCGGCAATCAGTACAGCCCAGATAATGCCGTTCAGTGCACCAATGGCCAGTTCCTTACTCACCAGCCAACGGCTGTTACTGGGACTGACATGGCCCAGCGCCATGCCCCGAATAACCAGCGTTAATGTCTGGTTACCGGCCACGCCACCCATACTGGGCACAATGGTATTGAGAATAGCCAGCACGGCCAGTTGACTCAGGGTGGCTTCGAATAAATCGCTGACCATCGCCGCCAGTAATGCCGTGACCAGATTAACCCCCAGCCAGATAGAGCGTCGGCCGGTACTTTTCATTACCGGCGCGAAGGTATCTTCCTCGTCATCCAAACCGGCCATGCTCATCATGCTGTGTTCGGCTTCTTCACGGATGATATCCACCACATCGTCGATGGTGATTCTGCCCAGTAGCCTGTCTTCGCCATCCACCACAGGAGCAGAAATCCAGTTGTAGCGCTCGAACAGTTTAGCTACTTCACCCTCGGGCATGTCCACTGGAATGGTTTCGGCGTCTTCATCCATCAATTCCTCCACCGTCATATCTGAGGTGGCGGTCAGCAGGCGGATCACCGGCACAATCCCAATAAGTTTGTCGTGACGATTCACCACATAGAAGGCATCGGTGTCTTCCGGCACTTCTCCTTTTAAACGCAGATAGCGCAGGATCACATCGACGGTCACTTCCGGGCGCAGGGTGATGGTGTCGGTATTCATAATAAAACCGGCGGTACCCTCACCGAAAGACAGTGCCTGTTCGGCCCTGACCCTGTCCTGTTCATCCATGGAGTGCAGTACCTGCTGGAAAATGGTATCCGGCAGACCGCGCAAAAGCTCGGCCAAATCATCGGTGTCCATATCTTCCAGGGCGTCCGCGAGTTTTTCCGGTACCATCTGGCGGATGATGCCGTTGCGCACATCTTCGGACAGCTCTTCCAGCACATCACCGTGGAATTCAGGGTCTATAAGTTGCCAGAGCACGGCTCGGCTCTTGGCTGGCGTGGACTCCAGCATAAAAGCCACATCCGGCGCTGGCATATGATGGAGCATCTTGCGCACGTGCACATACATGCCGCTGGACAGGGCGTCATTAATAGCCTGTAGCTGCTGGTATGAGGATTGTGATTCGAATGCCGGTTCCAACTTAGCTCGGGCCCTTGTGCAACTTATTGATTTTCTGTTGTTAGTTTAGTGGAAGACGAACAGCAGATCAGCAGGAATCTTATCGCAAGATGAAGTTAAGTGTTCTTACCGGACAAACTGTTGGTAAGATAAAATGATCATCAAATCTGCTATTAACATTTAATGCAAGGACGCGCTTGTGAACGCTACTCGCTTTAGAACCTCTCTGCTCATTTTGCTATTGGTGTGTTGGGCGTTCTCATCCTATGCATCACCGAACGATGAATACCGGGTTGCTGCGCAGCCTGACTGGGCGGTTCCAGCTTCCATTCCTGCCTTAGAGTCTGTTGAAATAATGAATAATTTCAATGGTATAGCTCATTTGCTGGTAGACAGGCAATGGAAAATTCAAGAGACACAACAGAGTCGTTTTGAACACTTCGCCGAGCAGGCCCTGAATGCCGAGGGACTGGGATATATTTCCAATATCGAAATCGATTTTGACCCCAGCTATGAGCAGGTTATTTTGCATGATGTCGAGGTGATTCGCAGCGGCGTATCTGAACCTCGTCTGCCTCGCGCCAGAATTAGCCTGTTGCAATTAGAAACGCAACGAGAGTATCAAATTTACAATGGGCGCAAGACTTTAAGCTTGGTACTGGATGATGTTCGGGTTGGCGACGTGGTTCACTACAGTTACAGCGTGGTAGGTGTTAACCCGGTGTATGCCGGACATTTTTCCAATCAGCTTGCACTGGGCTGGCGGGTACCTGCGGCGTTAGTCAATTACAGATTGGTGTGGCAAGAAAACAGGCCTTTATATATTCAGAATCACCTCACTGATATCGAACCCAGCATTGAGACGCACAACGGCACCAGCGTTTATCATTGGCAACAAGCCATGCTGGAAGAAATAGAATGGGAAGACAACATCCCTGGCTGGTATGACCCTTTTCCGTTTGTCCAGGTGAGTGACTATGCCAGTTGGCAGGATGTGGTGGAGTGGGCGATACCTTTGTTTCAATCCAGGCCACAAGAAATGGCGACGGTGATTGATGAGATTCGCAGCACACACCACTCGGTTGAAGAGCAGTTGTTGTCTGCGCTGAGATTTTCCCAGGAGAGCATTCGCTATCTGGGAATCGAGATGGGTATTCACTCCCATCAACCTCATAGCCCGGCACAGGTGCTGTTGCAACGATATGGAGATTGCAAGGACAAAGCCTTACTGCTGGTGAGTATTCTCAATGGTTTAGGTATTGAAGCAAACGTCGCCCTGGTGAATACCCAGAGTGGTCTGGCCCTACCTGACAGCCTGCCAACGCCATTGAGATTCAATCATGCCATTGTAAGAGCAAAGCTGCATAACCAAACCTACTGGTTAGATGCCACTCGAACTTACCAAAGTGGCAATCTGGCTCATTTGTATCAGGCTGACTTTGACTATGCCTTGGTTATTGCAAAAGACACTGCGAATTTACAAAACATGTCGGCAGATATCCTGCAGGTGCATCGTAAGAAAGTCGTTGAATATGTTGACTTGCGCACATCTCATGATGAGGCCACGTATGAAGTGACCACCAGTTATGACGGCTTTTATGCCGATCAGTTCAGAGAGCAACTGGCCGGGTCTAATCTTAAAACCATGCAGCAGAACTATCTTGAGTACACGCAAAAGTACTTTGAAAATGCCAAGGTTTCCGCTGATCTGACAGTATATGATGACGATGGCTTAAATCGTATTACCGTTACTGAAAACTATGTTGTGTCCCCCATATGGCAGGCCGAGGCTGGTTCTGACTTTGTAAGCGTCAATTTTGAGCCTTTTCTGATGGATGACCATTTGCTCAGAGTTGAAAAAAAAGCCCGCCGCTATCCGATGTCTTTCTCTCATCCGGTTGAATTCACACATATTACCCGAATCAAAATGCCGGCAGACTCCAATTTTGCTGATGAGCAGGTGAATGTAAAAGACAAGGCTTTTGACTACAGCAAGGTGGTGCGATTTGATGGTGAAACCTTGGAGCTGGCGTATTCATATGGTTCGAAAAAGTCGGTGATAGAGCCCGAGTATTACTCGGACTACGCGAAGAATATTGGGGCCGCTCATGAAGAGGGCTTTTACCAGATTCAGAAAGTCGACCCGGCTTTGAACTTTGGTACCTACCAATTTGCAGTGAAAGACATTAACTGGCCGGTAATATTATTACTACTCGTTAGTTTGCTGGTTTGTGTGTGGCTGAGTATCAAAGTTATCCGTTATGATCCCCCCGTGAAGCCATACCACCCCGAGGTATTTTGTTCATCTGGCATTGGTGGGTGGCTGATTCTGCCGATGTTGGGTCTGTTAATTACCCCGCTTGCCTTGGTTTTTCAAAGCCGGGATCTCTGGTATCTGGCGTCAGCGAAACAGTGGGCAGTTATATCTCAGCACTACGATTTTCCGATGATGACGCTGCTGTGCGTCGAGTTGTTTACCAATGTCATGTTGCTGGTCGGGACAATAACCGTTTTATGGTTGTTTTTTAAACGCAGGCAAACTCTGCCCAAAGTCTATGTAATGTATAAAGCCGCTATGTTGCTGATTATCGGGATAGATCTCTACCTGACCTCTGTACTTGGCGGGCCTGACTTCGCAGTGGAGGCTGCAGAGGTCACTGAATGGTTGTCAATGCTGGTCACCAGCCTAATCTGGATTAGCTATTTCCTGGTATCTAAACGTGTGAAAGTCACCTTTATTCGTAGGTACAATTCTGCACAGACTGAAGCGTCCACGCCTGAGGTGGCTGCTGAGGGGGCGAACTAGCGGCATCCAGATGCAATGCCGCAAGCTGAATAATGATTACTGTGGTATGCGATGTCGACAGGCTTTGCGACTGGACCTGCATAATGGGTCACCCTGATTTGGTGATTGCGTCAGCAATACCGCACGCATTTGGTTGTTGACCAGTGCGGTGGCGGCAATCTGGCCATAATTGTTGATATCTTCAGCACTGATCAATGGCCATTGGCTACTAACCAGCGTATTGAGGTCAATCAGCTTACCCTGTAATACGATAATCGCCCTGGCATGGCCGTCTTCATCCCAGGCCTGGCCGACTGCCACGCCTTGATCATTAATCCCGCGTAGCGATGAGGCGCTGTAATTTTTCAGGGTACCCAGCTCAAGGGTCTGCATTTCACCGCCCAGCAGAGGAAGCCACAGAGCTGCCAGGGGCGGACGATGTGGCCCGGAGGCTAACTCACCCGCTACCATACCCAGGTTGTTAATATCTTTGGCTTCGGACCATACTTCACTTTGGTCCGATAACTGGCTGACGACATGATGCTGATAGAGCAGCGCAGAATTTGGCCGAAAACTGTAGGGCCTGTATTGATATCCCACCAGATTGCCACTGTCGTTTATGCCTAAACCTCGGCGGTAGTATTCCTTGTCCATTGCATGCAATTGCATTTCCTTGCCATGCCAGACGGTCAGATTCTGCTGGCCCTGCTCATCATAGCTCCAACCCACAATTTCGCCCTGGCGGTTAATATCTTCCGCCTGACCTCCACCGTTTTCATGTGCTACTGCCAGCAAAGTCAGGCCTTGTTTGTCGCCTTTAATGGGGCGGGTGATCGAACCGCTTAGTGGGTAGTAGTCGGTTTCATAGCCGACCATAATGCCGTCGTCATTGATCTCTACCACATAGGTCCTTTCAGCGTCGGGATGTGCATGCCCTAAGTCTTGCATCTGACCTTGCTGCCAGACAAAACCATAGCGACATGGCGCGTTCTGCTCACTGGCAAGACATTCCGGCCGGTTGTTGCGGGTTGACCAACCCACCACCTGGCCCAGATCGTTCAGGCCCATGGCTTGAGACTCTGCACCACCCAGGGTGCCTAAATCCGTTAACTGGTAAGCTGGCAACGGTGCGGCCTGGCTTAAATCTGCCAGCAACAGACAAAGTCCGGCAATCAGCTTGGCTGTTTTCATAAGCTTACTTCCTGTAATGGTGCTAAGGGGGAGTGATTGCCGCCAAATTATCGCCAGTTCTTTCCAAGCACAACCCGTGATTACAAATTAATACTTAATTTTCAAATATTTAACTATTTTGAGAAACAGGGCATTTTGGCGGTCACTCTTGCTATTCGCCTAAAGTCGGTTGGCCTCAGCACTAAAAGCGGGCTAGAGTCGCCTCATGTTGGCTTGATATATATGCTTTGCATGGAAAGTTTTGCCCTGGTCTTGATTTACCTGTTAATCGGCAGTCAGCTTCGCCGTCTGCCGCAGTTTCCTGCCGACACAGGTATGGTGCTGAACCAGTACGTACTTTACGTGGCCTTGCCTGCTCTGGTGTTGCAAAAAATCCCATTGATGACGTTTTCTGCCCAGTTGTGGATGCCGGCAGTACTGCCCTGGATCATTTTGTTAATAGTGGCCACACTGGTGTTGTTGGTGGGTAAGATAATGAAATGGGACCGGCATTTAATCGCTGCGCTATTGGTGGTATTGCCGCTGGGGAATACGTCCTTTCTGGGCTTTCCCATGGTCGAGGCCTTTTTTGGCGAGCAGGCTATGCCCTATGCGATTATTTACGATCAGCTTGGTTCGTTTCTGGCCCTGGCCACTTATGCCACCCTGCTCTGTGCCTGGTACAACCCGCAGGCCAGCGCGCCTTCTGCCGGTCAGATGGCCAGACGGGTGCTACTGTTTCCCTCCTTTATTGCCTTATTGCTGGCGTTGCTGCTCAAAGACTGGCCTTATCCTGAATTTATGCAGCGCCTGCTGGATAGTCTGGCTGCTACTCTGGTGCCTGTGATCATGGTGGCGGTGGGCTTTCAGTTTCGCCTCAAACTGGATGGCAAAGAAGCCCTGCCGCTGGGATTTGCGTTGATGGTTAAATTAGTGCTGATGCCCGCCATTGCCCTGATCCTGCTCTTGCCGTTGCAGCCTGATGGTCTGTTGTTGCAGGTCGGTGTATTTCAGGCGGCAATGCCACCTATGGTATCGGCTGGCGCGCTGGCCATAGGCGCCGCATTAGCCCCCAGATTTGTGGCCGCGTTGGTGGGGTTGGGTTTGGTGCTTAGCTTTATCACTCTGCCGTCCTGGTATTGGCTGTTGCAGCAGGTGGTATCCTGATGTCATTTGTGCTCAGAGCCGCCAAAGTCGAAGAGGCGCAGTCGCTGTCTGTTTTAGCACTGCGCTCTAAAGCCTATTGGGCCTATTCTGCAGATTTTATGGCCGCTGTGGCCGACGAATTAACGCTATCCTGCCAGCAATTACTGAGTGAGCAGTGGGCCTGCCAGGTTGCTGAAGGCAAAGATATTGTACTGGGCTATGCGCTGATTGATAAAACCCATGCCGGGCAATGGCAATTGGACGCCTTATTTGTCGAGCCGCAAGCAATAGGGCAGGGGGTAGGGCGGGCGCTGATGGACTGGGTGAAACAACACATGGCGGAACACAATATAACCAGCTTAATTATTCAGAGTGATCCGCACGCCGAAATGTTCTATCTGGCGATGGGGGCTAAACGGATCGGCGAGTTACCCTCGGCCAGTATCGCAGGGCGAATGTTGCCTTTGCTTGAGTTGGCTGTTTAACCTTTTATCCAGGCATCTGAGCTTAGCAGTGCCACATTGTCTTGCCTCCGTCACATAAGCGTTGGAGACTCGACCTTTTTTAGATGGAGACACACCTTGCGTAATCTGATTCTGGCAATCGCTTTGTTCAGCGCGCATACACTGGCAGGACCCAGTTTTATTCTGCTGCAGGACCTACCTTACACAGACACACAGGAATATGTGTATAAGAAGCTGATCCGGCCGGCCATTATGGCCTCGGATGCTGCTTTTGTTATTCACGGCGGGGATATGCAGGGGAGTAAGGCACCTTGTAGCCAGGCAGGATTGACGGCGATTCGCGATGATTTATATGCCTTAAAGCCGGACCGGGTTTTTGTGACGCCAGGGGATAATGATTGGACCGATTGCGACAGGCCCAGTAATCCCCATCCCGTCAGCGAGTACCAGGTGCTGAACCAGTTACGCGAGATTTTTTACCATCCCGCCCCGTCAGGGCTGGCCGAATGGCAATTAAGCCGGCAGGAGGAATACCCTGAGAATGCCCGCTGGCTGGTGGAAGAGACGGTTTTTGTTACCCTGCATATATTGGGAACGGTCAATGGCCGCGCACAGATATATCTGGATGATGCTGACTTTGCGCTACAGCAGGTAGAAATGCGTGACCAGGCAAATCAAATCTGGCTTGAGCAGGCCCTGGCTTTTGCCAAGCTCAAGCAAGCCAAAGCCATGGTGATTGCCACCCATGCCGATATCACTGTGGGGGAAGGCAAGCCTGTTTGTCGCGCTGACAGCACCCATCAATGTGATCCTTACCTGCAATATCGCCGTCAATTACGCGACGTGGCAAAAGCCTTTGGTAAACCAGTGTTGTTCGCACATGGTGATACGGAGCCCATGTGTTTGGATAAACACTTTGGAGGCCCTGATACTGTGAATTTGTGGCGATTAAACGGTGCCGGGGATTACAACCTTATCGACGCGTTGACGGTGAAAGTCACAGAAGACCCTGAGCAGCCTTTTAAAGTAACGGCTCTGACTCAGGAATTAACACCACCTTCCTGTACCGAGGAGTAGAAGATGCAAGTGATTCGGGCTAGAGAGTTTACCGCCGAGCGCCCATGGGGGGCCAAAGACATTGCCTGTATGCAGGGGATCAGCACCCGATTGCACTGGACGGATCAATCCTATCACTGGCATGTCAATGATGGCGATGAGGTCTTTGTGGTGCTGGATGGCGAAGTGGAGATGCGTTATCGGGATAAAGGCAAGGAGCATAAGGCACTGCTTGGTTGTGGTGATATTTTCTATGCTGGTGTCGGCACCGCCCATTGCGCCTTTCCTGTGGGACCAGCGCGCATTCTGGTGGTGGAAAAACAGGGCAGTATCTGATGCTGGAGCTGCGACCCACCTGTGAGTGCTGCAACTGCCCGCTGCCGCCCGATTCAGAGCAGGCCTGGATATGCAGCTATGAGTGCACCTTCTGTCAGCACTGTGTGGAACATATTCTGCAAAATGTCTGTCCTAATTGCGGCGGGGGCTTTACTGCGCGCCCCATTCGGCCAAAGCAAGCATACCGACCCGGAGTCAGCCTGTTGCATCAACCGGCCTCAAACAAAGCCGTACACAGCCGTTACAGCCCTGAAGATATGCAGACCTTCAGTCAGTCACTCAAAGCTATCCGTCCGTCCCAACGTTGAGGCGCAACCAGTCTGCCTTTGCTGAGAAATACGCAAAGGCATCGGCATAAACCAGTTTTACCGTGATCTGCACCGCTGCATGGATTAAAATTCCCCGGCGCAAAGGCGCTGGAGGATATATGAGCGAAAACGGCGCCATCAGGCTTAATAAATTTATCAGCGATTCAGGCTACTGTTCCCGTCGCGAAGCAGACAAGCTGATTGAACAAAAACGGGTTAGCATTAACGGCAAAGTGCCAGAGCTTGGTACTAAGGTGATGCCCGGCGATCATGTCAGTGTGGATGGCAAGCCGGTTGGTGCCAGTGCCGAAGACAAATCTGATCGTGTCTATATTGCCTATAACAAGCCGGTTGGCATTATCTGCACCACAGAGCGCGATGTGCAGGGCAATATTGTCGATGCCATCGGCCATCGCCAGCGTATTTTTCCTATCGGGCGGCTGGATAAAGATTCAGAGGGGCTGATCTTTCTGACCACAGACGGGGATATTGTTAACAAGATCCTGCGCGCCGGTAATGAGCATGAAAAAGAATATCTGGTGACCGTCAATCAGCCGGTGAGTGAACGTTTTGTGCGTCAGATGAGCCAGGGGGTACCTATTCTGGGCACCATAACCAAACCTTGTCAGGTAAAAGCAACCGGACGCTTTTCATTTAGGATTATTCTGACACAAGGACTGAACAGACAAATTCGCCGCATGTGTGAGTTTCTTGGTTATCAGGTGGTGCGTCTCAAACGTGAGCGTATTATGCAGGTGCAACTGGGCAATCTTAAGCCTGGCCAGTGGCGAAATTTAACTGAAGCAGAGATGGGGCAAATTAATCAGGCGGTGCGCTACTCCAGTAAGACCGTCTAGATAGGCTAATGACAAACTGCGAAGGTGATTTGCTTAGTACAGTATTAAATACCAGCGGTTACTGAAATTTACTCTGCCTCATTAAATTTCTGTTGAATTAATTGTTCCACTGCCAGCAGTGCGGCTTTGGCATCCTGCCCTTCGCTGATCACCAGTACTTCCTTGCCCATGCTGCTTTCCAGCATCATCAAACCTAATACACTGGTGGCTGAAGCTGACTTGTCGCCCTGTACCAGCGTTACCTGGGCATCGAATTGATTGGCCAGTTTCGCTAATTGGGTGGCTGCTCTGGCATGTAACCCCAATTTATTCTGGATTAACAGGACCTTTTCCAGTCTCATTTTCGTGACAACTCCCTGTGTCTTATTTGTACATCCGGATGTACCGCCTTGAATGTGCGCGCCAGGCTTTCTGCCACGTAAACGGAGCGATGCTGACCACCAGTACAACCAATGGCTATGGTCACATAGCTGCGGTTATTGCGCTCCAGATGAGGTAACCAGGTTGATATCAGGTTCTGTATTTGCCAGATAAACTTGGTAACAATGGCCTGGGAGCCTAAAAATGCTTCCACTTGCGGATCCAGACCGGTCAGGCTCTTCAGCTCAGGCTCCCAGTGCGGGTTAGGCAAAAATCGCGCATCGAATACGTAGTCGGCATCCTTGGGAATACCATGTTTAAAGCCAAATGATTCGAAAACCAATACCAGGCGCGAGCTCTTTTTTCCCAGGATGCGTTCACGCACCAGTTCGGCCAACTGATGCACCGATAACTCACCGGTGTCGATGTATAAGTCGGCCCGCTCGATAATCGGGGCAAGCAATAAGGCTTCTGACTGAATAGCGTCGGTCAGCGACTTACTGTGTTTGGATAACGGGTGCAGACGACGGGTTTCGCTGAATCGTTTGATTAACACGTCGTCACTGGCATCCAGATAAAGTATGGTCAGCTCCCAGTTAGAGGGCAGGTAGTCAAGAATTTCTACCAACTCTTCAGGGTCTTTGGGTAGGTTACGCACATCAATGCTGACGGCAACCTGATCATACTCATCGACAACCGTGTGGGTCAGAGTCGGTAGCAAATTAACCGGAATATTGTCCACACAGTAATAACCCAGATCTTCCAATGCCCTTAAGACAATAGACTTACCCGAGCCGGAGCGCCCGCTGATAATAATGAGTTTCACACTATGGCCTCAAATAGTTCCTGATCTGATTGGGCATGACGTAGCTTTTTCACCGTTTCCTTGTCATTCAGTTTGGCTGCTATAGTGGCCAGGGTTTGCAGATGTCCCTGTGCCTGATCTTCTGGTACCAGAATAGCGAAGAAGATGTCCACAGGCTGATTATCAATGGCTTCAAACGCGACGGCTGGCTGGCTGGTTAACAATATTGCCGTGACTTTCTCCAGTCCGGCCAAACGGCCATGGGGAATGGCAATGCCACAACCAATGCCGGTACTACCCATTTTTTCACGGTTCAGCAGACTGGTGAGGATCGCATCCTGACCAATTTCTGGCAGATGCCTGGCCGCGATATCACTGATAGATTCCAGAATGCGTTTTTTACTGGTCCCCTGAATGGCACAGGAAGTGCAATCAAGGGAGAGGATGTCTTTGATTTCCATGCTGAGTTTTGTGTTGTGGCCATAAACAGGCGGGGCCTGTTTATGGCTTTGTTTGAGCCTAATGGCGTTTTATTTTTTCCTTATGCTTGAGCACCTGGCGATCAAGCTTATCTATAAGGCTGTCAATGGCGGCATACATATCGGTATGCTCGGAGGTGGCAAAAACCTCGGCACCATTGAGGTGCAGAGTGGCTTCCGCCTTCTGATTAAGTTTCTCCACATTCAGGATAACATGGACATTGTTAATATGATCGAAATGTCGCTCCAACTTGGTAAATTTGCTGTCAACATAGGCGCGAAGAGAATCGGTGATTTCAACGTGATGACCAGTAAGGTTGATTTGCATAATGCCTCTTCCTTTTGTTGGTAAGTCTTAAAGCAGACTCTTGCGTTGGTTGGATGGGGGAATCGATAAGGATTCCCGGTATTTGGCGATTGTCCGCCGGGCAACCATAATGCCTTGCTCGGCCAACAACTGCGCAATCTTGCTGTCACTCAGCGGTTTGGCGGGTTTTTCTGCCGCCACCAGTTTTTTAATCAGAGCGCGGATAGCAGTAGACGAGCACTCGCCACCACTTTCCGTTGCCACATGGCTGGAGAAGAAGTATTTCAGCTCAAAAATGCCACGTGGTGTATGCATATACTTCTGGGTCGTAACCCGGGAAATAGTGGATTCATGCATATCCACCATTTCTGCGACATCATTCAGCACCATTGGTTTCATGGCCTCAGGGCCATATTCAAAAAATCCCTGTTGCTGCTGTACTATGCAATTAGCCACTTTAAGCAGCGTTTCATTCCGGCTTTCCAGACTCTTGATAAACCATTTGGCTTCCTGCATATGAGAGCGGATAAACTGGCTGTCGCTGGAATTTCTGGCATTGCGGCTCATGGCCGCATACTGCTGATTGATACTCAACTTGGGCAGGCTATCAGGGTTTAGTTCTACCACCCAGCGGCCATTTTTCTTAGTCACTGACACGTCTGGAATAACGTACTCTGGTTCACTGGTGACGATGGCGCTGCCTGGCCTGGGATTCAGGGTTTGCAGTAACCGCAGTGCTTCACGCAATTCGTCTTCTTTCAAACGTGCCTTGCGCATCAGGGTACGGTAGTCTTTGCTGGCCAGCAGTTCGCTATGCTCCAGAATCAACGCCTTGGCTTCTTCCAGCCAGGGGGTTTCAGCGCCAAACTGACGAAGTTGCACCAATAGGCATTCTTGCACTGAGCGCGAGCCTACCCCCACAGGATCAAACATCTGGATACGTTTTAACACGCATTCCACCTCATCCAGTTCCACTTCTTCGTCTTCGATATCCAGACTCTGCAGAATGTCTTCGGTGCTGACCGTAAGATAACCTGACTCATCAATGCTGTCGATAATAGCGATAGCAATAGCGGTGTCAGTTTCACTGAAAGGGGTCAGACGCATTTGCCACAGCAAGTGATCCTGAATGCTGTCGGATGTTTCACCCTGGTAAATATTGTCCTCATCTGAGCTGGCGGCTGAGGAGGAGGGGCCTGAAGAAGCGCTGTAATACTCATCCCAGGTAGTATCTACCGGTAAGTCGTCTGGTAATTCCTGTTTTTCCAGCGCTTCACCGGTTTCCATGCGGTCATTGTCTTCGCTATTGGCAGAAGCACTGTCGTTGCTGACATTGTTGAGGTCCTGATCGTCGCCGGTGGAAAAATCCTGGCCGTCATCCGCTTCCAACAAAGGGTTGGATTCCAGGGCTTCCTGGATTTCCTGTTGCAGATCCAGGGTCGACAGTTGCAACAGACGAATGGCCTGTTGCAGTTGCGGCGTCATGGTGAGCTGCTGGCTGAATTTTAGCTGTAATGCGGGCTTCATCTACTTCTTATTATCTTCCAATGGCCTTCAGGGTATTGATATGGTCGTTCATGGCAAGTTCAATGCCTGTTTGGCTTAACTATAGCTTGAATTGCTCACCCAGGTATACATCTCTGACCTGCTTGTCGTTAAGTACCTGTTCGGCTGAGCCTTCCGCAATTAATTCACCATGACTGACGATATATGCTTTTTCACATACATCCAGGGTTTCACGGACATTGTGGTCGGTAATCAGAACGCCGATGCCTCTGTCTTTCAGATGATGGATAATCTTTTTTATATCGCTGACCGAAATGGGATCGACACCGGCAAAGGGCTCATCCAGCAATATAAATCTGGGGTTGGCTGACAAGGCCCGGGCGATTTCCACCCGCCGTCTTTCTCCTCCGGACAGACTCATGCCGGTGCTATGACGGATATGGTTGATGTTAAATTCATCCAACAATGCATCCGCCTCCTGCTCCCGTTGCTCCTGGTTGAGATCCTTGCGGGTTTCCAGAATCGCCATCAGATTTTGATAAACGCTTAGTTTCCGGAAGATGGATGACTCCTGGGGCAGATAGCCAATGCCCAGTCTGGCCCGCACATGCATTGGTTGGTGGCTGAGTTCCTGGTCATCAATAAATATCTGGCCTTTGTCCATGGGAATCAGGCCAACAATCATATAGAAGGAAGTGGTTTTTCCTGCGCCATTGGGGCCGAGCAAACCCACAATCTGTCCGGTACTGACTTGCAGGCTCACGTCACGCACCACCTGGCGATTTTTGTAGCTTTTCGCCAGATGCGAGGCCTTAAGTGTTGGCATGAATTTACTTCTCCTGGACCGGTTTCTTCTTGGGCTCTGGCTGGAAAATTGTTTCTACCCGGCCATCACCGTCGTCCGAGCCTTGTGCGACTAACTGTTCCTTCTCCATATTGAACTCAATGTTATCACCGCTAACACTGCTGCTGTTTTGATGTAGCTCAGCATTTCCCTTTAAGGTCAGAGTTCGTTTATCCACCTGATATTCGATATGATTGGCCAATGCCCGAATACGACTGCCGTCGGCCATAGTTTGTTGGTACTCGGCTGGTTCGCCTTTGGCAATAAAAATTTCCCGTCCTTTACCTTGTTCGGCATTCACTTCCACTTCATCGGCATCAATACTCAGGGTGCCTTGGGTGATTTTCACATTTTCGCGAAAAATGGACACTTTATTGATACCGTCACCGGACTGGTATTTGGAGGCCACCTTAATAGGTTCGTTAAAATCCTTATTGATTGCTGCAGCGGAAGCACTCAGAAGAACGGCCGCCGTCAGCACATGCAGTTTAATTTTATTTACCATAGATGGTCTCTACGTGATCCAGTAGTTCAAATTGTTTGGTGTTCAAATCTGCGCTAAATCCATTGCCTCTGATGACATAATTGACACCGCTGATGGTAACAGGCTGGTCAGAATGCATGGTTTTGCTGTTCAGGTCTATCTCGATAAAGCTGGTGCTGATGGTTTGCAGCAGTCCTTCGTTGCTAAGACTGCGTATCTCTACATTGGTTTCCAACTGAATGCGGTTGTCTTCGTATAATGTGCCCTCGTCGGCGGTAATTTCCCAAGGGGGCTCGTTCGTGTCAACAAAGATACTGTATTGAGGTTGCTGGAACAGGGTAAAACCCAGCATGTCGTAATGCTCCATCACCTTAGCGTGGATACTATGAGTCAGAACACCATCGTCATTATACAAACTGGTTTGCATGTTGCGGGCCAGGTAATTTGGCTGCCAGACTTCTTCACCTTGCTTGCTGGTTTGTGGCTGTTCACTGTCCAGCCACCAGTTGTAGTTGGTAGCCAGTATCAGCACAAACAGCAGCAGAATACTTAAGGTCAGGCGATTCATAGGCTAATGCCGTGTATTTGGGTTAGTTGATTATTGGCTTGCAATATCATATCGCAGACCTCTCTGACGGCACCAAATCCACCTTGGCAACGGGTAATAAAATCGGCCTGTTGTATCACCACTGGATGACCGTCGGGTACCGAAATCTTGATACCTGCTTGTCTGAACATGCCCAGATCGGGCATATCGTCACCCATGGCAGCTATCTGCTCTGTATTGAGTTTCATCTGCCCAGCTATGTCCTGCAAGGCCTGTTGTTTATCTTCCTGCCCCTGGATGATATAGCGCAGGCCCAGTGCGCGCATCCTGTCTTCCACTATTTGAGATTTGCGTCCAGTGATGACAGCCACTTCTACCCCAATTTTCATCAGCGCTTTGACGCCGTAACCGTCGCGGGTGTGAAAGGCTTTTAATTCTTCACCATCATTTCCCAGATAGATTCGGCCGTCGGAAAAAATACCGTCCACGTCACAGGCTAACAAGCGGATATTGGCAAAGCGCTTAAAGATAGAAGTGTCTAACGTGCCGTAGGGGGTCTGGGTATGGCTCATGTGGCCTCTAATTCCGGTTAATGTTGAAACAAACTGGCCTGGTAAGCCAGGTAGCAAGCCAATAACAGTCCGCCTTGCCAACGCTGTATCTGCCGCCGTCCGCGGATAGCGATGCAAAAAAATACCAACAGCATGGTCAAAGCCAGCATGGTTGGCAAATCCCGTTGTATCGCCAGGGAATCTATGGCTCCCGGAGCCAACAGCCCCGGCATGGACAGTACTGCCAAAATATTAAAAATATTGGAGCCTAATATATTGCCCAAAGCCAGATCGTCTTCACCTTTCATGACGCCTGCTAAGCTGGCGGCCAGCTCAGGTAAACTAGTACCGATTGCGATGACGGTCAGGCCAATCACCAAGTCACTAATGCCAAAATGCCGGGCAATATCAGCTGCCGAAGCCACCATCACATGAGCGCTGAGTGGTAATAAAAGCAAACCAGCCAATATCCACAACACGGCTTTAGCTGAAGCCATTTTGGATATTTCTCCGGCTATTTCCTGATTAAGAGGATCCTGTTTGTCGCTGCGTAGTGATAGCCAGGCAAGCAGGCCAATCACCAGGAAAAATAATAATAACAACAGCAACCCTTCACGGTAGCCCAGACGGCCGTCCCATAATAAATAGGTGGCCAGTAAAGACACCGCCAGTACTATGGGTAATTCCCGCCACAACGTGCCAGAGGATACCAGCAGCGGCCTGAACAGGGCCGTGATGCCTAACACCAGGCCGATATTGGCAATATTTGAGCCGATGGCGTTACCAACTGCGGTGTTGCTGTTGCCCGCTAGTGAGGCACTTGCACTGACCATGATCTCCGGCGCAGATGACCCCATGGCTACAATAGTCAGACCAATGAGCATGGGGGGCAGTCCAAAATTTCCCGCCAGCGCAGAAGCACCGCGGATGAATCCATCGGCACTCCAACTTAATACTGCCAGACCGGCCAGGAAAATCAGGGATTCTGTAATCACTAGCTGCTGAAAGATGTCCATATCGTTGACCTTGTGGCGATTGTCGCAAAATCCAAGCCTTTTGCCTATCAGTGCGCATCATGGATTTGCGAAAGTAAACTGTACCGTTTACAATTTGACAGATCCAGGCCAGATAGGGGTTAACCAGGCCTGGTCAGACAAAATTCGAACATTTAGAACACAACTTATTACTTTTTAACTTTGTTGCAGTTTCTTGAAAAACATTACAATACCCCCACTCTGGTGCGCCCAAGAGCGGTATTTTGTTAGATGGATGTGGAAATGGAAGACTTGGTAAGTGTAGATAACCTGACGTTCTCCCGCGGTGATCGGTTGATTTACCAGGATATTTCCCTTCGTCTGAGAAAGGGTAAAACCACCGCCATTATGGGCCCCAGCGGTATAGGTAAAACCACACTGCTTAAGCTAATTGGTGGTCAGCTGCGTCCGGATAGCGGTGATATTCGCTTTAAAGGTGAATCGATTCCCGGTATGGGACGTAAACGCTTGTTTGAGGTACGCCGACAAATGAGCATGTTGTTTCAAAGTGGTGCCCTGTTTACTGATATCTCAGTGTTTGACAATGTTGCCTACCCACTTCGTGAGCATACAAACCTTTCTGAACAATTAATCCGTTTACTGGTACTGATGAAATTGCAGGCAGTTGGGTTACGCGGGGCCGCCGCAATGATGCCCAGCGAGCTTTCCGGCGGCATGGCGAGGCGTGCTGCACTGGCCAGGGCTATTGCGTTAGACCCTGAACTGATTATGTATGACGAGCCATTCGCTGGTCAGGATCCTATTTCTATGGGCGTGTTGGTGAAGTTAATTAAAGAACTGAATGACGCCCTGAGTCTGACGAGCGTGGTGGTTACTCATGATGTCACGGAAGTGATGTCTATTGCTGACTATGTCTACATTCTGGCGGACAAACAGATTATTGGTGAAGGTACGCCAGAACAAATCCGTTCCCATCAGTCACCTCTGGTTCAGCAGTTCCTGCTTGGACGTGCTGATGGACCCGTGCCTTTTCATTATCCTGCCGAGAACATTGCGCAGCAGTTGTTGGAGAATTATTGATGGAATGGTTTGCACGCCTTGGCAGGTCTACTTTGCAGGGCTTAGCAGGGTTAGGTCGGGCAGCTTATTTGTTAGTAGGCGCGCTGGTTGCCAGGCCGCAGCTTAAAAATATCCCACTGACTATCAGGCAAATGTATGTAGTTGGTGTGCAGTCGCTGCTGATCATTATCGTGTCTGGCGCCTTTATCGGTATGGTACTGGCACTACAGGCGTATACCGTGTTGGTGGACTACGGTGCAGAGGAAAGCCTGGGGCCGATGGTGGCGTTGTCATTGTTGCGCGAGTTGGGTCCCGTGGTAACGGCGCTGTTATTCGCTGGGCGGGCCGGTTCCGCGCTGACCGCTGAAATTGGCTTAATGAAAGCCACCGAACAACTAAGCAGCCTGGAAATGATGGCGGTAGATCCGCTCAGACGCATTATCGCGCCCAGATTGTGGGCGGGTGTGATTTCTATGCCCATGTTGGCCATTATCTTCAGTGCCGTGGGGATACTGGGGGGCCAGGTCGTGGGTGTTGACTGGTTAGGGGTGGATTCCGGTAGTTACTGGTCAGTGATGCAGGCGGCGGTAGAATTTGACGAAGATATTATGAATGGCGTGATAAAGAGCCTGGTGTTTGCCTTTGTGGTGACCTGGATAGCAGTGTTTAGAGGTTATGACTCTGTGCCTACGTCCGAAGGCATTAGCCAGGCGACCACCCAGACAGTGGTGTATTCATCACTGGCGGTACTGGGATTGGATTTTGTTTTGACAGCATTAATGTTTGGTACGCATTGACAGGGGATTGGCAATGAATTCGAGAAAGATTGAAGTACTTGTTGGGTTGTTTGTGGCATTGGCTGCTGCTGCGCTCATCATGCTGGCCCTGAAAGTGGCGGACCGAGGCCTGAGTGGCAATGGTGAAACCTATATACTCAAGGCCAAGTTTGACAATATCGGTGGGTTGAAAGTGCGCTCACCGGTAAAAGTCGGTGGGGTGGTCATTGGCAGGGTAGGTAATATCAGCCTGGATGATGATGATTTTACTCCTGTTGTGACATTGATCATCGGTAAGGAATTCGACAAGTTTCCGCAGACCAGTTCAGTGTCTATTCTTACTTCTGGGCTGCTTGGAGAGCAGTATGTAGGGCTACAGCCAGGTTTTATGCTGGATGAGAACGATGTCCTGAAACCGGGCCAGTATATTGAAGACACTAAGTCGGCTCTGGTTCTTGAAGATTTGATCGGCCAGTTCCTGTTCAGTCGCAATAATGACTGAGGCCAAGAATTCTAGTTTGCGTGGAGAGAAATATGTTAGTTAAGAAACTACTGTCCTGGTTCGCCGTTGCGGCAATGGTAGTATCCTGCCAGGTCGTGGCCCAGGAGTCGGATGATCCCTATCAATTGTTGTCGACTGTGGCGACTAAGACGTTTGATCGTATAAAAGGGGAAAGAGGGGACATTCAGGCTAACCCTGAACTGCTGCGCCAGATTATGGAGCAGGAGCTGTTGCCTTATATCGATTATAAGTTTGCTGCCCTTAAAGTCTTAGGTAAGCATTTTAAATCGGTGCCTCGTGAGCGCATTCCTGAGTATGTACAAGTGTTTCGTGATTATCTGGTCACAACTTATGCACTGGCACTAGCACAATATGACAACCAGACGGTGGAGTTTGAGCCAAACCGTGGTGAACTGGACGAAGACCGGGTGGTAACAGTACGGGCATTGATCAAAGAGCCTGGCAGACCTGACATCAAGCTGGCCTTTAAAGTGCGTAAGAGTAACAACACCGAGCAATGGAAAGCCTATGACATGGTGGCAGAAGGCATCAGTATGTTGTCCAGTAAGCAAAGTGAACTGGAAGGCATTATTCGTCAGGATGGCATTGATGCGGTGATTAAACTGATGAAAGAGAAAAATGCTCAGCCGATTAACCTGCAAAAAGTGGCCAAGGATAACGCATGAGCGGGCTGAGCCTCAGGGCCCAATCACAGCCGGGTCAGTTTGATTTGAGCGGCAGTCTCACCCGTGACCATGTGATGGGCCTGGCATCTGCGTGTCAGCAGCTATGGAAACATAACAGTCTGGTGCTGGATTTGGCCGGGATTCAGCAGTCAGACATGGCTGGCCTGGCCTGGTTGGTGCAACTGGTGGGAGAGGCACATAAACAGAAAGTCGAGGTGCAGTTGCATAACTTGCCAGTTACTTTACGCAAGTTAGCAAAAATCAGCGACGTGGAATCACTTTTGCCGTTACAATAACCAGCCTGTGTCACAGGCTGGAAGTTCTCGTCATGCCAATCAATCAAATCGAACAATTACTCAGAGATGCCCTGGAACTGAGTGAATTGTATGTAAAGGGAGAAGGCTCCCATTTCCAGGTAATTGCGGTATCCACTGTGTTTGACGGCGTCAGCCGGGTCAAGAAACAACAGATGGTCTACGGCCCCCTTTCTGCCCTGATTGCCGATGGCACAGTTCACGCCCTTTCCATTAAAGCTTTTACGCCCGAAGAGTGGCAGCGTGAACGCAAATTTATTATGCCGGAGTAATTAGTGGATAAATTACTAATCAAAGGAAATGGGCCGCTAAGCGGTTCGGTGCGCATTTCAGGTGCGAAAAATGCCGCTTTACCCCTGTTGATGGCTGGCTTGTTAACTGACCAGCCCTGTATTTTTACCAATGTGCCTGCGCTACGTGATATCAAAACGACGCTGGCCTTGTTGGAACAATTAGGTGCCAGGGTAAGCCATACAGAAGACACTGTCAGCATTGATGCCAGTGAAATTACCAATCTTATTGCGCCTTATGAACTGGTTAAAACCATGCGCGCTTCAATTTTGGTGCTGGGGCCGCTATTGGCAAAATTTGGACGGGCACAGGTGTCCTTACCCGGTGGATGTGCCATTGGCGCCAGGCCGGTGAATCTGCATCTTAGCGGCCTTGAGCAAATGGGCGCCAAAATTGAAGTGGATGCCGGATACATAACCGCTGAGGTGGAAGGTCGTCTGCAAGGCGCTAACATTTTTATGGATATGGTCAGTGTCGGCGCAACAGAGAATCTGATGATGGCGGCCGTGCTTGCCGAAGGCACCACTATTCTGGAAAACGCCGCACGTGAACCTGAAATTGTTGACCTGGCTAACTGCCTGAACAGTATGGGGGCCAATGTCAGGGGTGCAGGAACCGATAAAATCCAAATCCAGGGCGTGGCGTCACTCAATGGTTGCCATCATAGGGTATTACCGGACCGCATCGAGACAGGCACCTTCTTGGTTGCTGCGGCAGCAACTGGTGGACAGATTCGTTGTGAACAGGCTGCGCCAGATACCCTGGAAGCCGTACTGAGTAAATTAAAGGAAGCCGGCGCCACTATCACTGTAGGTGATGATTGGATTGAACTGGATATGCAAGGCAAGTCACCTAAGAGCGTTAATATAAAAACCGCTCCGCATCCTGGGTTTCCTACCGACATGCAGGCTCAGTTTGTGACGCTTAACTGTGTCGCCAGTGGCACTGGCGTGGTAACTGAGACTATTTTTGAAAACCGCTTTATGCATGTTCCTGAACTGCAACGCATGGGCGCTAAGATTGATTTGGAAGCCAACAGCGCAGTGTGTCGCGGTGGTTCAAAACTCAAGGGGGCGCAGGTGATGGCCACCGATCTACGTGCTTCTGCCAGCCTGGTGATTGCCGGCCTGGTGGCCAAGGGCGAAACTCTGGTTGACCGGATTTATCATTTGGATCGTGGTTACGAGAAAATTGAAGTTAAGCTGGGTGGTGTGGGCGCTAAAATTGAACGGGTTAAGTGACCCCACATAACCTGACTAGAAAGGCCGCATTGCGGCCTTTTTTGCTTGGGTCTAACTACTGGTTAATTCAGATACTTTCACGGTAACGCTGACGGTGGTGCGTTTTTTGTCTTCGTCCTCTCGCAGAAGTTCAAAGGTTAACTCGGAGCCAGGGGCGGTTTCTGCAACCTGATCCAGGGTTTTAAAGGTACTTTCGATGGGCTTGCCGTCAATTTTTACCAGAATGTCGCCAGTGCGAATCCCATAGCGCGCCGCCGGACCTAAAGGGTCCACACCGGTGACAAGAATGCCGGCGTCACTGATAATTTCCGCACCGCTAATGCCCAGATAGCCTCTGATCACCCGGCCATGGGCAATAATATCGTCCATAACCCGTTTGGCCAGTGCATAAGGCACGGCAAAGAATATGCCGGCCACATCCTTTATTCGGCGGTTACGATCCAGGGTTTTGAAATTGGCATTATTGATGCCCACTAATGTGCCGTTGCTGTCCACCAGTGCGCCACCGGAGTTACCTTCATTTAGTACCGCATCCATCTGGATAAAATCGGCGTAGTTGGCGTTACTGACATAGTTACTCAGTCCACCACGGCCAGTGGCGCTGATAATGCCCTGGGTAATGGTTTGACCAAGGTTGTAGGGATTACCAATGGCTAATACCAGGTCACCAACCCGGGTGTTGTACTGTTCGCTCTGGGGGATAACCGGCAGATTTTCGTCTGTTACTTTCAGTACTGCCAAATCCGTGTGAGGGTCCTGTCCCACTAAGGAGGCTTCAAGTATACGGCCATCCTGTAACATCACATTAATGCGTTCAGCATCTTTAATTACGTGGTAGCAGGTCAGGATATGGCCGTTAAACGTCATAATCACACCTGAGCCCAAACTGGTGCGTTCAATAGGCTGGCGACGATAATACAGTGGCCTGGTGTCGTAGCTGGTGCTGTAAATGTTTACAACGGCAGGCGCGGCTTTGCCTATGGCCTCGGCAAAACTCAACGGCGGGGGCTTACTTCCTGCACTTTGAAACAGGTTGAAGCTCAGGCCTGCATTGTTGCGTAACTCTGGCATAGCCAGCAGCAGAATGCCTGCAACAAAAATGCCCAGCAATATGGACTTAATCAAGAAAACGAGCCAACTTGAATTTTTCACGGGCGCTGATGATGATTCAAAACTGCCCAGAGGATAGCATTGTCATGCAGTGGATGACAGTATCAAGGCGCAGCACTGAGTAATAAGCAAGATACTGTTATGACAGAAAAAAGGCTGCCGGGAGGCAGCCTTTTGGTGGCAATCTGGTGCGAATTAACGAATCACCAGATAGAGCGAGCTCTTACCTCGCTTGATATTCAGGGCTACTACGCCTTCATTGTCACGCAGGTAACTGCGCAACTCACTGACATTCTGAATACGTTGGCGGTTGATGCCTACTATTACATCGCCATTCTGTAATCCCAGCCTTTCAGCAGGCGAACGACTGGCGATATCTGAGACTAACACACCATTGATACCGTCTTCCGTTTTACCATCTGACAGATTCGCACCTTCAAGGAAGGGGTGAATTTCACTGGCGGCGACATTAGCAGAGGTGTAATCACCCAGGGTGACTTCCACATTCTTGCGTTTACCATCGCGCAGCAGCCCTAGTTTCACTTTGCTTCCAGCGCCTAATGTGCCTATTTTAGCGCGCAGTTCGGTGAAGCTGCGGATATCCTTGCCATCAATGGACAAAATAATATCACCTGGTTCAATACCGCCTTTTTCCGCCGCTGAACCGGCATTCACTTCGCGTACAAATGCACCTTGGTGTACATCCAGGTCCATGGCCTTGGCCAGTTCGGAATCCAGGTCGCCACCAAGAATGCCCAGCAGACCGCGGCGAATTTCACCAAATTCAATTAACTGATCAGACAGGTTCTTCATCATATTGGAAGGAATGGCAAAACCAATCCCGACGTTGCCGCCGTTGGGGCCGTAAATGGCGGTATTGATTCCCACCAGTTCGCCGCGCAGGTTAACCAGAGCGCCACCTGAATTACCACGGTTGATGGCAGCATCGGTTTGAATAAAGTCTTCATAACCTTCGATATTAAGACCACTGCGGCCCAGCGCACTGACAATACCGGAGGTAACTGTTTGGGTCAGGCCAAAGGGGTTACCTATGGCCACCACAAAGTCGCCGACCCGAAGTTGGTCTGAATCGGCCACTTTAACTGCATGCAGGTTGTCGGCCTTGACCTGCAGTAAGGCAATATCACTTTGTTCGTCAGAGCCTAGTTTTTTGGCTTCCAATTCCCGGCCGTCAACCAGTGTGACGGTGATTTTATCGGCCTGATCCACCACATGGTTGTTGGTGATGATATAGCCTTTGTCTGCGTCAATAATGACGCCGGAACCCAGGCCGCGGAACGGACGTTCCTGCACTTGCTCGTCTGGTGCGTTGGGGCCAAAAAAGAAGCGGAACATTTCCGGCACTCTTTGTCTGGACACCTGCGTGCCAGCCACCGAGATGCTTACGACTGCGGGTTTCACTTCTTCCAGCATCGGGGCCAATGAAGGCACCTTATCGTCGTCGCCGAAAAACGGAATGGCGGCGCTGGTAGTGAATGACGCACTGGCTATGGCCAGTGCACTGATGGCAAATACCTTGGTGATGTTTCGTCCAAAGGCTGTTTTCATTGCTGCTATTTCTCCAGGCTGATTCAAGGACAAAAGTATTCAACAGACACAGTGGGCGGGTAGAAAGTTCAATGCAAATTTAGTCCGCAGACGATGACGTGCTTTTACCGGTACCTTTAAACAAACCCGTCCCGGCATTGGCATAATCCCTGGGTTGATAGTCTGTGGTCTGGCTGACCGGTTGTTGTTTTTTACTTTGATTGCGCAAATAGGCTGACGCCTGCTCGCCAAAATAATTGAGCTGAGGCTTGTCCTGCTCAGTGTCCACCTGAGTCAGCAGAGACTCGTAGTTCTCCATCTGGCTCTTAAGCATCTCGCTTTGTTGGTCGATTGTAGCCAGCATCTGACGACATTCACTGATATGGATAGCGGCCTGCTCTGACATCAAGCGTTTGATGTCCTGCTCTATCGCCATACCGGATTGTTTGTCACCCGATTTGTTCAGGCTGTATCTGGCCGCAAAAAAGCCGATGACAGCCCCGCACACCAGCAGCAAGAGTCCTACTATCCAGTCCATAACCTCTCCCCCAAATAAACAACAAAAAGCACGCGGCGTGCAAACATGGTGGCAGTGGAAAACGGCATTTGCCGCTATCAAGCGATCAAAGTGCAGATTTTACCGCCGACACCCTTTACTTAATAATACCCGCTACGCAAACTATGCGGCCAGTTTATTTTTATTCAAGCATTCGGCCGTCCGTTGGGACATATTTGAGTCGATTGGCATCATCAGTGGATCGCGACACATGTTATCTATGACCCCGTGGCAAAAATACCAGCAGGATCTGCAATCGCCGGACTTTTTTGCCGATTCTGCGCAGGAGAATGCGGTTCGGCATCTGCAGGAACTGTATGAAAAGTTGTTGGTGGAAAAGCCCAAGAAAGGCGTGACGGGGCGCTTGAAAGGGCTATTCAGCAGAGGTCAACCTGCCCCGGTTCAAGGTCTGTATTTTTGGGGCGGGGTAGGACGGGGTAAAACCTATCTGGTGGATACCTTCTTTGAATGCTTACCGTTCGAGCACAAGATGCGCATTCACTTTCATCGTTTTATGCATAAGGTGCATCATGAACTTAAGGCCCTGGCTGGCCAGTCTGACCCCCTGAAAACCGTAGCGAGACGCTTTGCTAAAGAAGCCAGAGTGATCTGTTTTGACGAGTTTTTTGTGTCGGACATCACCGATGCGATGATTTTAGGTACCTTGATGGAGGAACTGTTCAGTCATGGTATCGTGCTGGTTGCCACCTCCAATATTGTGCCGGATGAGTTGTACCGAAATGGTTTGCAGCGGGCCAGGTTCCTGCCTGCCATTCATTTGATTAAGCAGCACTGCGCTGTGGTGAATGTCGACAGCGGTACTGATTACCGGCTTCGGGCTCTCGAACAAGCAGAAATTTATCATCATCCACTGGACACAGATGCCACGGAAAATTTGCACAGATACTTTATCCAGTTGGCACCGGAAGAAGGTACTCAACACCAACCAATAGAAGTGGAAGGACGTAAAATTCAGAGTTTGCGTGAGGCTGATGGGGTGCTAATGATTGACTTTCGCGCTATCTGTGATGGTCCCCGCAGTCAGGCTGACTACATGGAGCTGAGTCGTTGCTACCACACTGTGCTGGTGGCCAATGTGGAACAAATGGGGCAGCAAGTGGACGATATTGCCCGGCGTTTTATTGCCATGGTGGACGAGTTTTATGAGCGCAATGTCAAATTGATTATGTCGGCGGCGGTGCCGTTAGAGGCGCTTTATACCGAGGGGCGTCTGAACTTTGAGTTTAAGCGCTGCCTGAGTCGCCTGAAAGAAATGCAGTCTCACGATTATCTCGCTTTACAGCACCTGCCTTAAATCAAGTTAACCAAGACAGGCAACACCTCTGTTGAAGCCTGTCTTTTGCTAAGACTATTGCTTATTTCATCTGCATTGTACTGCGGGGTAAGCATCGCATTCCTGCGGTTGCCCAGGCTAGGGTATAAGAACTTATACATAGGTACTGGCGCTAGTCTGTCACCTTTGCCAATCCTTTTATAAGCTTATCTCCGTCAAGACCCGAATGTATAAATTTGTTTAGAGGCAACACCCATGAAAAAGTCAGCTATTGCAGTTATCGCCAGCCTGGTAGGTTTCGTTTTTACTCCTGTGAGCCAAGCCGATATCAACGAAGATTTGCAGAATATCTGCACCATCGTAAAAAACGATGATAAATCTGAACTGCGTAAGAAAGTCAAAAAAGTGCAGGATGACTACAACCTGCGTTTGGGTGACTACTACACAGGGATCAGCTGTGGTGGCAATAGCCTGATTCGCTATGCGATGGAAAATGGCGCCAACGAAGTCGGCACCTTTATGATCAAAAAAATGAGCAAATCTGACCTGACTCAGGCCGAAGCCGATGGGCAACTGCTGCAACAGTGGGCAGAAAGTAATGGCCATATCGCCAGTCCCATAGGTCAGGAATTGTTGGCCAGGATCAACTGATAGAATTTTATCCGGCGTCTCAGATTCAGACTTTCGAACATAAATTAGCTGATTAAACGGACTAAGGCGGCTGGCATCGTCCAGCTTCCACAGGATTGGGCAGCACTCTCTTGAAGGTCTTGACGCCTCTTAATTTGAGAGAGTGCTTTAGCCCAACTTATGCAAAACCCCGCAACACAGCGGGGTTTTTTATGTCCAGGGATGGACGGTATGCCGGTGTAGCAGGAGCAATCACCGGCGATGTCCAGGGATGGACGGGCAGAAAAACTGCTCCTGCGTTTTCTGCACTTCCGCCATCCTTGGCGGGCGTATGCCGGTGTAGCAGGAGCATTCACCGGCGATGTCCAGGGATGGACGGGCAGAAAAACTGCTCCTGCGTTTTCTGCACTACCGCCATCCCTGGCGGGCGGAGCCTGGCTTATGGCATTTGAAAACAATAGTTTGCAACCCTTGTCTACTTTATTGGGGTCAGTTCAATCTGCCATCTGCCATCTCAACGCCACAGCTTCAGTAACTTATCTTTTCTGAAACTTAACAGCAGTAACAACACCCCGATATACACAAGCGGTTGTGTGATATCGGACTTTACCGACCAGATATAGTGCAGGGCAATGAGTCCGGCGGCCAGATAAACCCAGTTATGTAATTTTTGCCAGTTGCGGCCAAGACGGCGCTGGGCGGCTTTGTTTGAGGTCAGTGTCAGGGCCAGCAGAATTATCCAGGCACTGAAACCTACAGTGATATAAGGCCGTTTGACAATTTCACTGAGCAGCAACTGCCATTCCAATTGCAACTCGAACAGAATGTAACTGGCCAGGTGCAGCAGTGCATAGAAGAAAGCATACAACCCCAGTAACCGGCGCACCTGCATAAACTGGCTGATACGAGACCACCTGACCAGTGGCGAAATAATCAGACATAACAACAGCAGGTTAAATGCCCCGATGCCGGTAAAGTGCAAAATGCCCTCTACAGGATCGCCGCCTAACTGATCCGTACCGGCCCGGTAATAGGTAAGCAAGGCCCAGCCCAGACTGAGTAAGTGAATCAGAGCCTTGAGCCAGAAGATGTTCCTGCGACTCAGTCCTCTAACCATCAGTAATGTTGCCTTAAATCCATACCAGAATAGAGGCTGGCCACTTCGTCATAGCCGTTGAACAGCTGTGTGTCGATTCGGTTACTGGAAAACAGGCCACCCGTGGTGATACGTCTCTCTCTGGCCTGACTCCAGCGTGGGTGATCCACTTTGGGATTAACATTGGCGTAAAAGCCATATTCCTGTGCCGCCAACAGATTCCACGTAGTGGGTGGCTGCTTATCAACCACGCTGATTCGTACAATGGATTTAATGCTTTTAAAGCCATATTTCCAGGGCACCACCAGGCGGATAGGGGCGCCATTCTGTGCCGGCAGGCTTTTACCATAAAGCCCTACCGCCAGAAAACTCAGCGGATGTGCAGCTTCGTCTATACGCAGGCCTTCTACATAGGGGTAATCAATACCGCCGCCGCGAAAAGGGTTGTTTTGACCTGGCATCTGCTTAGGGTCGTACAGCGTTTCAAAGGCAACATATTTACCACTGCTAAGAGGCCGGGCTTTGTTCAACAAGGCATTCAGCGAGAAGCCAATCCAGGGGATCACCATAGACCAGGCTTCGACACAGCGAAGGCGGTAAATGCGTTCTTGCAGTGGCGCTAATTTGAATAGTTCATCAAACGACAGGGTAAAAGGGGTTTCCACCAGGCCATCCACTCTGAGCTGCCAGGGATCGACCTGAAATGCCTGGGCATTGGCCTTGGGATCGCTTTTATCGGTGCCAAATTCATAAAAATTGTTATGGCTGGTAACCTTGGTTTCAGGTGTCAGAATCTGGCTTTGCTGTTGCGCCTCAGCATAGTCCAGCACATGAGTTTTAAATCTGGGTTCATCATCGCCAAATAAGCTGATGCCGCTGGCCTGATGCGAGGCCAGCAGCGCCCCGGCACCGATAAAGCCCATTTGCTTTAACAGATGCCGCCTTTGCTGGTAGATTTTTTCGTCTGTTACCTGATTGTCTTTAAGTGTCCAGGATGTGGGGCGCTTAATCAGCATAATGTTTCTGGTTCCGTTAACAGGGATACCAGAGATGACAGGCAAAACGGTTATTTTGTTTCAGCAGTGCCATGCTCAGCTCTGTAACATTTGTTGCAAAGCTTGCTGATTCGGGCTGCAGTCGCCAATATTTTGCGCCACCCAATCCTTGTTATAGTAGGTTTCAAGATAACGTTCACCGCTGTCGCACAACAGGGTGACAATGGAGCCACCCTTACCCTGTCGGCGCATTTCATCTGCTTTGATCAGTGCCCCCCACATATTGGTGCCGGTTGACGGCCCGACCTTGCGGCCCAACAGGTTTTCCAGCCATAGCATGGTGGCAATACTGGCTCCGTCCGCCACCTGCAGCATATCGTCCACCACGCTGGGGACAAACGAGGGTTCAACCCTTGGTCGACCAATACCTTCTATTTTACTGCCACAGGAAGTCAGATTGGCATTGCCGGAGAGAAAGTAGGGGTAGAACACCGAATGGTCTGGATCTACCACCAATAAGCGGGTGTCATAGCATTTATATCTGATATAACGGCCAATAGTGGCACTGGTGCCACCGGTGCCTGCGCTCATAACAATCCAAGCCGGGATGGGGTGGCGTTCGTAATGCATCTGCTCAAAAATACTGCAGGCGATGTTGTTGTTGCCCCGCCAGTCAGTCGCTCGTTCTGCATAAGTAAACTGATCCATATAGTGACCCTTGAGTTCTTTGGCCAGGCGCATGGACTCCGCGTAGATCTGGTCACTTTTTTCAACGAAATGGCATTGTCCGCCATAAAACTCAATTTGCTGAATCTTTCGCTGCGCCGTATGCCTGGGCATGACTGCAATAAAAGGTAAGCCAAGTAGTCGGGCAAAGTAAGCTTCAGATACCGCCGTGCTGCCAGAGGATGACTCGATGATGGTGGTTTGTTGATTAATCCAGCCATTGGTCAGGGCATACAGGTATAACGAACGTGCCAATCGATGTTTCAAACTGCCGGTAGGGTGTGTGCTTTCATCTTTTAAGTAGAAATCAATTTGTTCAAAACCCGGTACTTCGAGTTTGATCAAATGGGTGTCTGAAGAACGTTGGAAATCCGCCTGAATACTTTCAATGGCCTTGTGAGCCCATTCTCTGCACATATGAAGTATTGCCTTTGTATTTGGAGTGGCACTAACCTTTAGCAAAGATGAGTGTGCCGATGTTAAGAATGGGTATAACTTATATCAAAAGGTAGTATTAAATTCGACAACAGCGTAATCAAATTGGGTTATTGCATCGGCACTACACGCGGAGCCGGACGTGTTGTGGTCGGATTCTGTTGCTCGGTAAAACTGGTTAGTGCCAGCATCGCAACACAAAGCCAAAACAGCCTGAAGAAGAGCTTGTAACGCACTATATAAACTCATGGTTCTGTTACTAGAGCTACAAAGTGTTGCGAGTCACTCAATCCTCCCAGCTAATTTTGTATATTTGAGTAGCCGCGTTTTTCTGCTGGTAAATTAAGATGTTAAGTTTTCGGTGCAGTAGCACATATTGAATAAAATGCAAGCAGTTGCGCCTGGCGGATGACATTTGCCTTGAAATAGCGGACACTTGGCGCCACTTAGTCATTCACATTCATATAAAAAGAGAACTGAAACATGGCTCGCAACTACGTTATTTTGGATAAGGAAGCTCACAAGAAGCTGAAGGTTAAGCAGGATCCCACTCTGGCTCATGGTAAAGCCTCGCACCTGGTTGGTGTGTCTATTCGTGAATTCGCGCGCGCGTCCAGCGCCGTTCCACTGGTGTTGATCAAAGATGAATCTGCCAATCGTTATCATGTGGCCGGTCTGTATGGTTTGAACGAAGGTGTGAACCTGTATTTCTCTGAAGAAGGCTGGCAGAGCCATTTCGCCCCATTAAATCTGCAGCGTTATCCTTTTGATGTGCGTCCCAATGGTGAACAGCTGTCTATCTTTATTGACAAAGACAGTGAGCTGGTGGGCGAAGATGATGGTTTTGAGCTGTTTAAAGAAGATGGTTCAGTATCCGAGTACCTGGAAAGCCGCCAGCGTATGTTGTCTGATCTGGTTAACAGCGAAAACGTAACCCAGGAGTTTGTTAAGCAACTGGTGGATCTGGATCTGGTTGATGAAGTGCGCCTGGGCATTCGTTATGCCAATGGCGAGCAACGCCAATTGGTGGGTTTATACAACGTCAGCGAAGAGAAACTGCTGAAGTTGGACGACGAGCAGGTACTGAAATTGCACCGCAACGGTTTCCTTGGCGCTATCTATGCCATGCTGGGTTCTATGGGCCAACTGAACCGCCTGGTGCAGTTTTCGCAAAAATCTGAACAGCCTATTGCCTCTATTCAGATTCTGCCTAAAGAACAGGCCGAAGCTCAGCCTGCTGAAGCAGAAAAAGCTAACTAGTAAAAATGGGGCGGTATCGCTAGTCCGCCCCACTTGTCCTCTCCTGTCTATAGTAAAAATTCTTAAATCAGTACATCGATACTCACAAGCTACCACTTTTCTCCACCTTATCAATTACTTCCACAAAACCCTTGATATATCTGGCTTGCAGCCCGGAAAAGCGCAGATTTTTATTCCTTGACACTCTGTACTGGGGATACCTAAACTGTCATTTGTGGGTAAAAGTGGCAGAAAGTGGAAAAAATAACTTTAAAAGGCATGGGGAATGTTCCGCGGCGCTAACGCAATCAGTCTGGATAACAAAGGACGTGTAACGATTCCAACTCGTTACCGGCAGTCTTTGCTGGATGATTGTCAGGGACAGCTGGTGTGTACCATAGATAGTCAGCAACCCTGTCTGCTGCTTTACCCACTTACCGAATGGGAAGAAATTGAGCAAAAGCTGGCTCGCCTGTCCAGTATGAACCCCCATGAACGCCGGTTGCAACGCCTGCTTTTGGGTTATGCGCTGGAAGGCAATATGGATAACAGCGGGCGTTTTTTGTTGTCAGGGCCGCTGCGCCAGCATGCCAGGCTGGATAAACAGGTCATGTTGGTTGGCCAGCTCAATAAATTTGAGATTTGGGACGCAGAAATCTGGCAACAGCAAATTCATGCTGATATTGAAACCGAACAGCAGGGCGGTTTCGAATTAACCGAGAGACTTCAGGACTTTTCATTCTAATGTCCACCGATTTTGTTCATCAGTCGGTGTTACTGCAGGAATCCGTTGAGGCGTTAGCAGTAAAACCAGACGGCATCTACCTCGACGCGACTTTTGGCCGCGGCGGGCATTCGCGTGCCATTTTGGCTAACCTGGGCGAAACTGGCCGTCTTATCGGGCTGGACCGCGACCCTCAGGCTATACAGGCCGCTCAGGCACTTGCTGATGACAAGCGTTTTCAGATTTTCCATTGCGCTTTTTCCAATCTATTGAATGTGGTTGAAGATCTGGGCTTGGTGGGCAAAGTTGACGGTATCTTGATGGATCTGGGGGTCTCCTCACCACAACTGGATGACCCCGCACGTGGCTTTAGTTTTATGCGTGACGGTCCGCTGGATATGCGCATGGACACCACCCGGGGGATCAGTGCCGCACAATGGCTGGCACAGGCGGATCTGGAAGAAATCGTACCGGTACTCAAAGAATACGGAGAAGAACGCTTCGCAAGGCGTATTGCACATGCCATTGTGACCACCCGTGACGAGCAGCCCCTGACCCGCACCAGACAACTTGCGGAGCTTATCGATCAGGCGGTGCCATTTAAAGACAAACATAAGCACCCGGCTACCCGCAGTTTTCAGGCTATCCGCATTTTTATTAACCGCGAGCTGGATGAAGTCACCGACACGTTAAAACATGCTCTGACCGCATTAAATTCCGGTGGCCGCCTGGCCGTCATCAGCTTCCACTCCCTGGAAGATCGGCTGGTGAAGCGCTTTATGCGTGAGCAAAGCCGGGGCCGTCAGGTGCCGCACGGGCTACCACTCACCGAGGCAGAATTGAACGCCAGCAAAGCCATGAAGTTGGTGGGCAAGGCTATTATGCCGTCCGAAGCTGAGCTGTCGGTTAACAACCGGGCTCGAAGTTCGGTGCTCAGGGTGGCGGAAAAGCTATGAAAGATGGCCAAACCCAATTCAGCCTGGTTGGGCTGATATGGACTGACCTGACTCGCCACCCCGGGCGGGTTTTGTTGTATTTAATGGTACTGGGAAGTGCAGCTGCGGTGATTCTCAGTTCTCACCACAACCGTCAACTGACTATTGTCCATGAACAGCTCATGCAACAGCGTGATCAACTGGATGTGGAATGGCGCCATCTGTTGCTTGAGCAAAGCGCACTGACCGAACACAACCGGGTGGAAACGCTGGTGCGTAAGCAACTGAATATGCGTCGGCCGCAACCTGAAGACGAAGTGGTGGTGAGAATAAAATGAGCACCGCCGGTCAAGCCAAGAAAAACCAAAAGCCACGCCTGGTGGAATGGCGTTTTATGCTGGTGGCCTTCGTGGTGGTCTGCGTGTTTGCGACGTTGGTCGCCAGGGCGGCCTATATTCAGGTTATCGAACCGGATTCACTGATTCAGCAGGGTGATAATCGAACCAAACGTACCCGCTATACCCAGGCTCACCGAGGCAATATTACCGATCGTAACGGTGAAGAGCTGGCGGTTAGTGTGCCGGTACGGGCTATCTATGCAGACCCCAAGCTGGTTCATGATAACGGCGGATTTGCCGACCTGCGCCGTTGGCAGGCCCTGGCAGAAGTGTTGGGACAGGATCTAAAAGACATTCGTGCCAAGCTTGGCGACCCTAAAAAGCGTTTTGTTTATATCCAGCGCCAGGTCTCTCCCGCCATGGCCGATTATGTTGATCAACTGGATTTACCCGGAATCTACCTACGCAACGAATCACGCCGTTATTACCCTGTGGGGGAAGTATCCGCGCAGTTAATCGGTTTTACCGATGTGGATGACCGGGGCATTGAAGGCATTGAGCGGCTTTACAACGACTGGTTAACCGGCACACCGGGTGAACGTAAAATTCGCCGCGATGCCAAGGGGCGTCAGGTTGAAATTCTTGATGAAACACAAAGTGAACCCGGCAAGGATTTACAGCTAACCATAGATCAGCGCATTCAGGCGCTTGCATATAAAGAGCTGAAACAGGCAGTGGGTACTTACAAAGCGGCTTCTGGTTCCGTGGTGGTAGTGGATATTCACAGTGGTGAAATTCTGGCGATGGTGAATAGCCCATCGTTCAACCCCAATAACCGGGTTGGCGTGTCGCCGCATCGGATCCGCAATCGCGCCATTACCGACACCTTTGAACCAGGTTCAACGGCCAAGCCATTAGCGGTATTGGCGGCATTGGAATTTGGCAGTGTCAAACTGGATGAAGTTATTGATACATCGCCAGGGTGGATGCGCCTGGGGGGCAGCCTGGTACAGGATGCACGCAATTACGGCGAGATGGATTTGACCGGTATTATCCGTAAGTCCAGTAACATGGGCACGTCTAAACTGGCGTTGTCTGTACCTAAAGAACACTTTATCGAACTCTATTACCAGATGGGACTGATTGGCGATACCGGCACGCATCTGGTCGGTGAAAGCGGCGGGATTTTTCACGACAGATCCCGTTGGTCTCAGCATGAACTGGCAGCCTTGTCCTTCGGTTACAACATCGCTGTGACGTCAATGCAACTGGCGCGCATGTATTCCGTGATAGGTTCAGGCGGGATTAAGCGCCCATTGTCCATTATCAAGTCCAATCAGACTGTGTCATCAGAGCGAGTGCTCAGCAAAGGCAATGCGCAGGCTATGGTGCAAATGCTGGAAACGGTAGTACTGGACGGTGGAACGGCAACTAAGGCCAGAGTGCCGGGCTATCGGGTCGCAGGCAAAACCGGTACCAGCCGCAAGGCGGTTGCGGGTGGTTATGGGGAAGAATACGTGAATAACTTTGCCGGTATTGCGCCGGTCTCTGATCCCCAGCTTGTGGTCGTAGTGATGATAAATGAGCCAGGCGGCGATCTTTACCATGGTGGAGATACTGCCGCGCCAACTTTTGCCCGCATAATGGCCGGTGCCCTGCAGCTTCTGAACGTGCCACCAGACGACAAGACGGTGAATTCCCTGGCGTCAGCAGCCAAAGGGGGACGACATGATTCATGATATGACCCTGCGCCAGTTGTTGCTGCCATTTGGTATTGATGCACCCGCCATTGAACTGACAGATATGGTGCTGGACAGCCGTGATGTCGCCATTCATAAACTCTTTGTGGCGCTGATTGGCCACAAACTGGATGGTCGGGATTTTATTCCCCAGGCAATCAGTTTGGGCGCTAAAGCCATCCTGGCTGAAACTACCGAGGCCAGCGCGCACGGTGTCATGGAAATGCGCGAGCAATCGCTGATTGTGCAGTTTTACGGGCTGGCAGAGAAGCTGTCTGCCTTGGCCGCCCAATTTTATGCTTATCCGGCCGAGCAACTGCAAGTGGCAGCCGTGACAGGAACAAACGGCAAAACCAGCACAGTGCAGCTTATTGCCCAATTGAGTCAGGCCATGGGCCAGACCGCTGGCACCATAGGCACGTTGGGAGCGGGACTGCTTGGACAAGTGCAAGAAGGTACCAATACCACACCGGATGCCATCAGCATGCATAGGTTGTTGCGCCAGATGCAGGAGAAAGGCGCCGGATTGGTGGCGCTGGAGGCATCGTCTCATGCCCTGGTTCAGCATCGTATCGCCAGTGTCAAAACCGATGTGGCGGTCTTTACCAACCTAACTCGTGACCATCTGGACTATCACGGTGATATGAGTCGCTATGCGGCGGCCAAGCGCCTGTTACTTGAGCAAAAAGGCCTGAAAACTGCGGTGCTGAACCAGCATGAAGGCGAAAGTGAAAACTGGCTGGCGCAGGCTCGCGGACGCATGGATATTGTGTTCTACGGCATGCAGCAAGCCATTTATCCTGAGCAGCCTTATCTGCTGGCAAGCGCTGTAAATTATCAGCCTGATGGTTGCCAAATCAGCATTATCAGCAGCTGGGGTGAGGTACAAATACGGTCCCCTTTGTTAGGGCAATTTAATGTATTGAACCTGCTGGCTGCCATGGCTGTCCAACTCAGCTTTGGTCATTCGTTGCAAAAGGTCGCGAATGCCGTTCAGCACATCAGTACCGTACCTGGTCGGCTTGAGGTTTTTCATCAGCCAAACCTGCCCACATTGGTGGTGGATTACGCCCATACGCCGGATGCACTGGAGCAGGCGCTGAAGGCCTTGCGGCTGCATACCCAAGGGCGTCTGTTATGCGTGTTTGGTTGTGGTGGTGACAGGGATAAAGGCAAACGACCACTGATGGGAAAAATAGCCGAGCAACTGGCTGATCTGGCCATTATCACCAATGACAACAGCCGTTCTGAACAGCCATTGGCTATTGCCAGGGATATTCAGGCCGGTATGCAGCACCAGGAATCGGCTCTGATTGAACTGGATCGTCAGGCTGCCATCCGCCTGGCGATGAGTGAATGCCAGGCCGGAGATGTGATTCTGCTGGCCGGTAAGGGCCATGAAAACTATCAGATTATTGGCAATAACAAGATCAACTATGACGAGCGGGCCTTCGCATCGGCATTAATAAAGGGGACAAGCGCGTGATCTCTGTAACACTTGAATGGATTGCTGAGCAACTGCAGTCCGAGCTGCAAGGTGAAAACAAGGATATCAGCGGGGTCAGTACCGATACCCGCACTTTGCAAACGGGTGACCTGTTTGTCGCTCTGTCCGGTCCAAATTTTGATGGGCATGGTTTTGTCGAAATGGCAGAACAAAAAGGCGCTGCCGCTTTGATTGTCAGTCAGCCGGTGAAAAGCAGCTTGCCCTTTATTCTGGTGCCGGATACCAAACTGGCGCTGGGTAAACTGGCCGGTGCGGTCAGGCAACTGGTGCCGGTTAAAACCGTTGCCATTACCGGTAGCAGCGGCAAAACCACAGTAAAAGAAATGGTGGCGGCTATTTTGTCTCGCAAGGGCAAAGTGCTGGCCACTCAGGGCAATTTCAATAACGACATTGGTGTGCCCCTGACGCTGTTGCGACTGGAAGCCGATCATCAGTATGCGGTGATAGAGCTGGGGGCAAACCATCTGGGTGAAATTGCCTACACCACGGCATTGACCAGGCCTGATGTGGCCACCATTGTCAATGCTGCCGCCGCTCATTTGGAGGGCTTTGGTAGCCTGTTCGGTGTCGCCAGGGCTAAAAGCGAGATATTCAAAGGCTTACCTGACAAGGGCCTGGCGGTGCTCAATGCCGATAGCCAGTTTCTGGCCTTCTGGAAAGGCAAACTGAATCACCTGCGCATTCAGGAATTCGGTGAAGCGGCCGGTGATTTCCATGCTTCTGATGTGGCATTGGGTATGGATGGTTGTGCACAGTTCCAGATGCACACACCCAAAGGTAATTTGGATCTGACCTTGGCCGTTCCGGGTATGCATAATGTTTCCAATGCCTTGTGTGCTGCTGCTCTTGCCATGGAAGTGGGCGCCAGCCTGGAAGACATCAAGATGGGGCTGCAGGAGATGGGCCAAGTACGTGGTCGCCTGAATATTAAGGCGCTGACCAATCAGGTCAGGCTGATTGACGATAGCTATAACGCCAACGTCTCCTCTACACAGGCAGCCATCGACTTACTGGCCAGTTTTCCAGGTCGTCGGGTTTTAGTCTTGGGTGACATGGCCGAACTGGGTGAAAAAGCCCGTTTTTACCATGAAGAAATGGGCCAGTATGCGCTATCCAGAGGGGTGGATAACCTTTTCAGTTTGGGCGTATTGAGTCAACAGGCCAGTGACCAGTTTGGTGCAGCGGGGCGACATTTCAGCGAGGTGGACGCCCTGATTGCCTACCTGCAAGGCGAACTGCAAAGCGAACAACGTGATATCAGCATTTTGATTAAGGGCTCGCGTAGCGCACGTATGGAAAGGGTGGTTAAAGCCATCGAGGAGTCTCCCGTGGGAAAGTTTGAACGGGCCAGGGAGCGTATCGCATGCTGATTTGGCTGGCCGAGTGGTTACGGCAGTTCGATACAGGCTTTAACGTATTTTCTTACCTGACGATGCGGGCGATTTTAAGCACCCTGACCGCCCTGGTGATTTCCGTTGTACTGGGACCGCGCATGATACGCTGGTTACAGCATATGCAAATCGGGCAGACGGTCAGAACCGACGGTCCTCAGTCGCATTTGTCCAAATCCGGTACCCCAACCATGGGCGGGGTGCTGATTCTGGCTGCGATCATCAGCAGCACGTTACTTTGGGCCGACCTGACCAACAGGTATGTACTGGTCACCCTGTTTGTGGTGGCCAGCTATGGGGTGATTGGCTTTGTCGACGATTACCGCAAAGTGATTCGCAAGGATGCCAAAGGGTTAATTGCCCGCTGGAAGTATTTCTGGCTGTCTGTGGTGGCTATCCTGGTGGCGTTTTACTTGTACAGCAGCAGCCAGCAGGCCGCAGAAACTGCCTTGTTGGTGCCTTTCTTTAAAGAAGTCATGCCGCAACTTGGGTTGATGTATCTGGTGCTGACCTACTTTGTGCTGGTTGGCACCAGCAACGCGGTGAACCTCACCGACGGCCTGGATGGTTTGGCTATTGTGCCGACTATTCTGGTGGCGGGGGCTTTCGCCATCTTTGCCTATGTAACGGGCAATGTGAATTTCTCTGCCTATCTGAATATTCCACATATTCCTCTGACCAGTGAGCTGGTGATTGTTTGTACAGCCATTGTCGGCGCCGGGCTGGGCTTTTTGTGGTTCAACACCTATCCGGCCATGGTATTTATGGGCGATGTCGGTTCGCTGGCATTGGGGGGCGCATTGGGAATTCTGGCGGTGTTGGTTCGCCAGGAACTGGTGTTAGTGATTATGGGGGGGGTGTTTGTGATGGAAGCCCTATCGGTGATTCTGCAGGTGGGCTCGTACAAGCTTCGTGGGCAGCGGATATTTCGTATGGCACCTATTCACCACCACTACGAGCTGAAAGGCTGGCCGGAGCCGAGGGTGATTGTACGTTTTTGGATTATTTCTTTAATTCTGGTGTTGGTGGGTCTGGCCACCCTTAAACTCAGGTAGCAGGACGAATAGTGAACTATAAGCTGGTCGACAAACAAGTAGCAGTAGTAGGGCTGGGCCTGACCGGGCAGTCTTGCGTGCGCTTTTTGTTGGCACAAGGCGCTAAAGTCACGGCTTATGACAGTCGTCCGCACCTGGATGTTCAGCTACCCGAGGATGTGAAAGTGCATCTTGGGCCCTTTGATGCCAGCAGGCTTAGCCAGGCGCAACTGATTTTGCTTAGTCCCGGGCTGCCATTGGCTGCCCCTGCCATACAGGCTGCCAAAGCCGCAGGTGTCGAGGTGATCGGTGATATAGAGCTGTTTGCCCGCTTTAACCGCAAACCTGTGCTGGCGATCACCGGTTCCAACGGCAAAAGTACGGTGACCACGCTGGTGCGTGACATGTTGCAGGCCAGCGGTATTAAAACCGCCATGGGCGGTAATATCGGCACACCGGCGCTGGATTTACTCGCTCAGGATTATGATGTGGCGGTGCTGGAGCTGTCCAGTTTCCAACTTGAGACCACTTACAGTCTGGCACCCAAGGCAGCCACCATCCTGAATATCAGCCCTGATCATCTTGACCGCTATGCTGACCTTGCCGCCTACCGGCAAGCAAAACTGCGTATTTATGCTCAGGCCGCACTTTGTGTTTACAGTCGTCTGGATGCCCTAACTCGTCCCGAGCACAGCGCAAATATCATCAGCTTTGGTCTTGATTCACCAGCTGATGGGCTGGGTTATCAATCTGACAGCGGCTGGGTCTTAAATCAGGGGGAAGCACTGCTGAATGTGCATCAGTGCAGCCTGGTAGGCGAACATAATCTGCTGAATATACAGGCCGCCGCTGCATTGGCGCTGGCGGGTGGCGCCACAACCGAAGGTATTCGTATCGCCTGTGGTAGCTTTAAAAGTCTGCCACATCGCTGTGAGCTGGTGCGTGAGCACCGTGGTGTGCGTTGGGTGGACGATTCCAAAGGCACTAATATTGGTGCTACCGAGGCCGCTATTAACGGCTTGCGCGGGCAAGTGTCGGGCAAGCTGCTGTTGATTGCTGGTGGGGATGGTAAAGGGGCGGACTTTAACGAATTGCTTCCCAGTCTGGCCAAGGTGGACAAACTTATCTGTCTGGGTAAAGACGGTCCGGCAATAGCCGCATTAAAATCCGGTGCTGAGCTGGTTGACAGTATGGCCAAGGCCGTTGCCCTGGCCGATAGCCTGGCTGACAGCGGTGATATGGTGCTGCTGTCCCCGGCTTGTGCCAGTCTGGATATGTTTGATAACTACCATCACCGTGGTCAGGTGTTTGCCCAGGCTGTGGAGGCATTGCCATGAATATGCCGCAAAGCCTGATGGGGCAAAATCTGCAGCGTTTGTTTCAGTTACGTCACGATGTGCGTGGCATGCGCCCTTATGATTTGGGTTTGTTGCTGATCGCCCTGGCGCTGATGTCGGTGGGTATGATCGTCGTTACATCGGCATCCATGCCCGCAGCGGCGCGTATTTATGACAATCCTTTTCACTTTGCTATCCGACACGGTATTTATATGGGCATAGCCATGGTGGCGGCACTGGTCACCATGCAACTGCCCATGCGCTGGTGGCGTACCTTCAACGGTTGGTTGCTGTTATTGGCTATTCTGTTGCTGTTGGCGGTATTGCTGGTGGGGCGGAATGTTAATGGCAGTACTCGTTGGCTGGCACTGGGGCCAATTACCATCCAGGCTGCTGAACCGGCCAAACTATTTTTCTTCTGCTATCTCGCTGGCTATTTGGTGCGCCGTTATGAAGAAGTGACAGAAAACCTCAAAGGCTTTATCAAGCCGTTGGGGGTGTTGTTTATTCTGGCCTTGCTGCTTTTGATGCAGCCGGATCTGGGTACCGTAGTGGTGATGTTCGCCACCACTATAGGTCTGCTGTTTCTGGCCGGGGCCAAGCTTTGGCAGTTTTTTGGTTTGCTGCTCAGTGGGCTGTGTGCCGTGGTCGCACTGATTGTATTTGAAGAGTACCGCCTTAAACGTATTACCGCTTTTCTGGATCCCTGGGCGGACCCCTTTGGCAGTGGCTACCAATTGACTCAGTCACTGATGGCCTATGGGCGGGGGGATATATTTGGTCAGGGTCTGGGTAACAGTCTGCAGAAACTGGAATATCTGCCTGAAGCCCATACCGATTTTATTGCCGCCATTTTGGCAGAAGAACTGGGCTTTGTCGGTATCTGCGCTGTACTGGCATTGTTGCTGATGTTGGTATTGAAAGCCTTGCGGCTGGGTAACCTGGCGTTACAGCAGGGGCGGCCATTTGAAGGCTATCTGGCCCATGCCATTGGTATCTGGTTCAGTTTCCAGACAGCCGTTAATGTCGGGGCCAGTGCAGGCATTCTGCCCACCAAAGGGCTGACTTTGCCATTGGTCAGCTATGGTGGTAACAGCCTGATTCTGATGGCCATGGCGGTCGCCCTGTTACTCAGAATTGATTTTGAATTGCGTATGGACGGTGTCCAGGCCCTGAGTGACCGTAAACGGGGTAAAGTGTCATGAGTGGCAGGATTATGATTATGGCCGGTGGCACTGGTGGGCATGTTTTCCCGGGGCTGGCGGTGGCTGATTGGTTAGCGGCGCAAGGCTGGCAAATCCACTGGCTGGGCACTGCACAGAAGATGGAGGCCAAGGTTGTTCCCGCCGCAGGTTACCCTATTAGTTTTCTGAGCATCAGTGGAGTGCGGGGTAATGGATTGCTGAGACTGCTCAAAGCGCCATTTAGTATTATCCACGCCATTTGGCAGGCAAGACGCGCAATCAAGGCCTTTAAACCGGATGTGGTATTGGGCATGGGCGGTTTTGCCAGCGGCCCCGGAGGCATGGCTGCCTGGTTGTGCGGAATACCTTTGCTTGTTCATGAACAAAATGCCGTGCCTGGTATGACCAACAAATTACTCAGCCGCCTGGCGAGAAAAGTGCTGAGCGGTTTTGATCAGACCTTTAAGCCCGGCGCGAAAGTGGCATGGGTGGGTAATCCCGTACGTCGCAATATTTTGCCAAAGCCATATCGCCAAATCGAAGGCAAAGTGCATGTGCTGGTGGTGGGGGGCAGTTTGGGGGCTAAAGCGTTGAATGAACTGTTACCCGCACATTTTGCCGGCCTGCAGAATATTGAGATTCGTCATCAATGCGGTGGTGGGCGACTGGCAGAAGCCACTGATGCTTACCGTCAGCATATGGGCCAACAGAATAACTGGCAGGTTGAAGAATTTATTCAGGATATGGGGCAGGCCTATGCCTGGGCAGATTTGGTGATCTGCCGTTCTGGTGCACTTACCGTATCGGAGATCGCCAGCAGTGGTCTGGCGGCAATTTTCGTTCCTTTACCCCATGCTGTGGATGACCATCAGACCTGTAATGCACAGGTGTTGGTGCGTGCCAACGCAGCTATTTTAGCCCCTCAGCCAAGTCTGACCGGGGAACAGTTTAAACAGACCTTGATGCAGTTACTGCATGATCCGGCAAGACTGGTGGAGATGGGCCAGCGAGCTCTGAGTCAGGCTAAGCCGGATGCCACTGAAAAGGTGGCGCAGTATTGCAAACAACTAGCGGAGCAACAGGCATGAGTAGTACCGCCAATTACACCGTTCCGGAGATGCGCCGAATTAAACGCATTCATTTTATCGGCATTGGTGGTGCCGGAATGGGTGGCATTGCCGAAGTGTTACTGAACGAAGGTTATCAGGTATCCGGGTCTGATCTGGGTACGAATAGTATGACCGCCAGACTGGAAGGATTGGGGGCCAGAATTTTTATCGGCCACCAGGCAGACAACGTGCGTGATGTGGACGTGGTCGTGGTGTCCAGTGCCATCGACAAACAGAATCCGGAGATTCAACTGGCCAGAGAGAATCGCATCCCGGTGATTCGCCGTGCCGAAATGCTGGCAGAACTGATGCGTTTTCGTCATGGTATCGCCGTTGCTGGCACCCATGGTAAAACCACTACCACCAGTCTTATTGCTACCATCTTCGCCCATGGCGGGCAGGATCCCACTTTCGTGATCGGCGGCTTACTCAACAGTGCCGGCACCAATGCCAGGCTGGGCAGCAGCCGTTATCTGATTGCCGAAGCGGATGAAAGCGATGCGTCCTTCTTGCATCTGCAGCCGATGGTCTCCGTGGTGACCAATATCGAGGCAGATCATATGGATACCTATCAGGGTGACTTTCAGAAGATGGAAGACACCTACGTAGATTTCCTGCACAACCTGCCTTTTTACGGCCTGGCGGTCGTTTGTGGTGACGATCCGGTTATTCGCAACCTGCTGCCAAGAATTGGTCGTCAGTACCTCACTTACGGTTTTGAGGATGGTGTGGATTACCGGGCAGTGAATCTAACCCAGGGCTTTAATCACAGTTGTTTTACGGTGGAGAAAAAGTCTGGTGAACGCTTTGATGTGAAACTCGGTTTGCCTGGGCGACATAATGTGCTGAATGCACTGGCAGCCATTGCCGTGGCACTGGAAGAAGGGCTTGAACAAAACAAAGTGGTGGAAGCATTGGCTTCTTTCCAGGGCATCGGGCGGCGCTTTGAATATCTGGGCGAATTTGACAGCGGTAACGGTCAGGTGGTGTTGGTGGACGATTATGGTCACCATCCTACAGAGGTGGAAGCCACCATCGCTACCGCCAGAAGCAACTGGCCTGACAAACGTCTGGTGATGGCCTACCAGCCACATCGATATTCCCGTACCCGCGATTTATACGAAGATTTTGTCCGGGTCCTGTCGCAGGTGGATTTGTTGCTCCTGCTGGAGGTGTATTCGGCTGGCGAAGCGCCCATCGAAGGAGTGGACAGTAAAGCCTTGTGCCGCTCTATTCGCCAGCGTGGCCAAATAGAACCCGTATATGTCAGCAGTCCACAGGAATTACCGGCCATTCTGGCGCCATTGCTACAGGATAACGACCTGCTGATGACGCAGGGTGCTGGCAACATAGGTAAGCTGGCGAAGGACCTGCAAAAAATGCAACTGAATGTAACGCAGATGGCTAAGGAGAACCTTGCATGAAGGTTGCTGAGTTCGGCAAAGTCGCGGTGCTGTTTGGTGGCACCTCGGCGGAGCGTGAAGTGTCGCTAAAATCCGGTCAGGCAGTGCTGAACGCGCTTAAAAGCCAGGGCGTGGACGCTTATGCATTTGACCCGGCCAGCCAGCCTCTCACCGAGCTGGTGAACAAGCACTTTGACCGGGTGTTGATCATGCTGCACGGCCGGGGTGGTGAAGACGGAACCCTGCAGGGGGCACTGCAACAGTTGGCTATCCCTTATACCGGTTCCGGCGTACTTGGCTCTGCTTTGTCCATGGACAAAGTACGCAGTAAGTGGATATGGCAGGCCTTGAATTTACCTACTGCCGAATACCAAGTTATTGATAAATCCAGCTTTAATGCTGAACACTGCGCAGATATAATGGTCCGTTTAGGCGGCATTGTAATGGTCAAGCCAGCGAATGAAGGCTCCAGTATCGGCATGACCAAGGTCAGTGATGCAGGACAATTATCCGCAGCCATAGAGCAAGCCTTTTTATATGACCACCAGGTGTTGGTGGAAAGATTTATTGTTGGTCAGGAATTTACCGTCAGCCTGCTGGGCGAAAGGGCGCTACCGTCTATCCGCATGCAAACTCCCAGGACGTTTTATGATTATGAAGCCAAATATCAGGCTTCCAGTACGGAGTATTTTTGTCCCAGCGGTTTGGATGTAGAAACCGAAAGCCGTCTGGCTGAGTTGGCCCGTCGGGCCTTCACTGCAGTAAATGGCAGTGGTTGGGGACGAATCGATTTTATGCAGGACCAGGCCGGGCAGTTTTATTTGCTGGAAGCCAATACGGTTCCTGGTATGACTGAGAAAAGTCTGGTGCCTATGGCCGCCAAACAAGCTGGGATGAGCTTTGCGGAGCTGACCCTGGAAATTCTGGCAACCTCGGAGGTTAGCCGGTGAATGAGTTACAGGTCCTGCCTGAACCGGCCCGTGGGCCGCAGTTGTGGTGGGGCATGGTGTTTTTGGTAGTGGTACTGGTGGGGATGGGGTATGCGGCATACCGCCTGAATGTGTGGCTGGATGATGAGCAGCAATTACCGGTGCGGGATATAAAAGTATCAGGTGAACTTAAATACCTGGTGAAGCAAGACGTTGAAAACGCGATTAGGAAGAATCAGCCAGGCAGCTTCTTTGAGCTGGATATTGAGCGCGCCCTGCAGGATATCGAGGCCCTGCCTTGGGTGTACCGGGCGTCAATTCGTAAGGACTGGCCAAACAATCTGCATGTTCACGTGGTGGAACAGCAGGTAGTGGCCAACTGGAATGATGATATGTTGCTGAACGTTCAGGGCGGCACCTTTATTGCCAGGCAACCAGAAGGGCTGGCATTACCTAGGTTGTATGGACCGCAAGGTAGCGAGCAGACAGCATTACAGGGCTTTCGGGCGATGCAGGCTTTATTGGCTCGCTCTGGGGTGTCGGTAAGTGAATTGGTGCTGACAGAGCGATTTGCCTGGAATCTGCGTTTAGACAATGGGCTGGGTTTAAACCTGGGCAGGGATGAGTTTATCGACCGCCTTCAGCGCTTTGTGGATATCTATCCACTGCTGAAAAAGGATGAGCGCCGGGCCGAATACGTAGACCTTCGCTATGACACGGGCCTGGCCGTGGGATGGCAGAAAACAACGGCCGAGATCAGCAAAGGCTGACTGGCGGATAAGATTAACCGTAAACAGACAATACAGCAGACAGCGTAGTGAGAATGAACATGCCGGTGGCAAAGGTAACAGATCGGAATTTGATCGTAGGTCTGGATATAGGTACCAGTACCGTGAAAGCGGTGGTGGGCGAAGTGCTGGATGACGGCGGCATCAGTATTGTCGGCGTAGGGACGCATATGGCCCGCGGCATGGATAAGGGCGGCGTGAATGATCTGAACCTGGTGGTGCAATCCGTGCAAAGCGCCATTAATGAAATGGAGTTAATGGCTGACTGCCGGGTGTCGTCAGTATTTATGGCAATTTCCGGCCGCCACGTACAGTGTCAGAATGAAAGCGGCATGGTGCCCATTAATAACAAAGAAGTGACTCAGGAAGATGTAGACAATGTTATTCATGCCGCACGCAGTGTGCCCATCGCCGCTGAGCGACGCCTGCTGCATGTGTTGCCACAGGAATTTACTATTGATGTGCAGGAAGGGATTAAAAATCCAGTGGGGATGTCCGGTGTGCGTATGGAAGCTGAGGCGCACATTATTACTTGCGCAGATGATATGGCGAAGAATCTGGTCAAGTGTGTGGAACGCTGTGGATTGCACTCGGACCAACTGATTTTTTCTGCCCTGGCGTCAAGCTATGCGGTACTGACCGACGACGAGAAAGAATTGGGCGTGTGCGTGGTGGATATTGGTGGCGGTACCATTGATATCGTGATTTACACCGACGGCGCCATTCGCCATACCGCGGTGATTCCGGTGGCGGGAAATCAGATAACCAGCGATATCGCCAAGATTTTCCGTACCCCCATCAGCCACGCTGAAGAAATTAAAATTAACTATGCCTGTGCCTTGAAAAACATGGTCAGCATGGAAGAAAGCATTGAAGTACCCAGTGTCGGCGGCCGGCCGTCACGAGCTATGTCCAGGCATACCCTGGCTGAAGTGATTGAGCCTAGGTACCAGGAGTTGTTTGAATTAGTGCACGACCAGATCCGTTCCAGCGGTCTGGAAGAGCAGATTGCTGCCGGTATTGTACTGACCGGCGGAACGGCCAAGATGGAAGGCGCAGTGGAATTTGCCGAAGAGCTGTTCCAGATGCCGGTAAGAGTGGGGCGACCACTGAATGCCAAGGGCCTGTCGGAATATGTAGAGGATTCAACCTTCGCCACAGTGGTGGGGCTGTTGCAATATGCCAAAGATCATATGCGTGCCAAGCAATTGGCCCGGCAGAAGTCATCAGATGGCCTATGGCACAGGATACAGAGTTGGTTTAAGGGCGAATTTTAAGCCCTGAATTGAAAAAGATGTCTAGCGGGGTGCGGTTAACGCCAAGGACCGCACGTTGTGAAGCAAAAACCGGAGAGAAAACATGTTTGAATTAATGGATAGCCACGGTGATGAAGCCGTAATCAAAGTCATAGGTGTAGGTGGCGGTGGCGGTAACGCTGTAGACCACATGGTTTCGCACAACATTGAAGGCGTGGAGTTTATCGCCGTCAATACCGATGCCCAGGTGCTGCGCAGTTCCAAGGCCAATGTCACCCTACAAATCGGTTCTGGTGTAACCAAAGGCCTGGGGGCCGGTGCCAACCCTATGGTTGGGCGTCAGGCGGCCGAAGAAGATGGCGAGACCATCCGTCAGAGCCTGGAAGGGGCCGACATGGTATTTATCACCGCCGGCATGGGCGGTGGTACAGGAACCGGCGCCGCGCCAGAAGTCGCCCGTATTGCCAAGGAAATGGGGGTACTGACAGTGGCAGTGGTCACTAAGCCTTTCCCATTCGAAGGACGTAAGCGTATCGAATATGCGGAGCAGGGCATTCAGGAGTTGTCCAAATATGTGGACTCACTGATCACTATTCCTAACGAAAAGCTGCTGAAAGTGATGGGGCGTGGCACGCCGCTGTTGAAAGCCTTCAGTGCTGCAAATGACGTACTTCGCGGTGCAGTACAGGGGATTGCCGAACTGATTACCCGTCCTGGTCTGATTAACGTCGACTTTGCTGACGTGCGTACCGTAATGTCTGAAATGGGCAAAGCCATGATGGGCAGCGGCACCGCAACAGGTGAAGACCGTGCCGAAGAAGCAGCAGAAGCGGCCATTGCCAGTCCGCTGTTGGAAGATATCGATTTGTCGGGTGCCCGCGGCATTCTGGTCAATATCACCGCGGGTCCGGACTTTGCTATTGACGAGTTTGAAACAGTCGGTAATGCAGTGAAAGCCTTTGCCTCTGAAAATGCTACTGTGGTGGTGGGAACTGTTATCGATATGGAGATGTCTGATGAACTGCGCGTGACTGTGGTAGCCACCGGTATCGGCGCAGAACGCAAACCGGAAATCTCTTTGGTCAGCAACCGCCAAACCAGCACAGGTGGTCGCTACATGCCTGAACCGAGCGAGTTTAAGCTGAGTCAGGAAGGGACTGGTGAGCGGGTCAGCAGCATGCGTGAGCCTGCTGTACGCAGCAACCACAATGTGGAAGAAAAGGCCGAGTCTAACAACGATTTGGAATATCTGGATATTCCTGCGTTTCTGCGTAAGCAGGCGGACTAACAGGCAAAAATATTGGGATGGCTGTAGCAAAACTGTCATAAGTGGCAAGAACTCGTTGCATTTCTTGAACTTGCCTCAATATGATGTTTTGACATTGCGTGGTCTAACCACTAAAATGCCTGCCCTTTTGTGTTTTGGTTAATTATTGAGCTAAGGCGAGATGATCAAACAACGTACCCTGAAACAGCCAGTGCAAGTGACAGGAATTGGTCTGCACAAAGGTGACAAGGTCACCATGACTCTCCGGCCCGCGCCCGTGAACACAGGGATCCTGTTCCGTCGCGTTGACCTTGAGCCTTATGTGGACATTCCTGCCCGCGCCGATGCGGTAGGGGATACCATGTTATGTACATGCCTTAGTAACCAGGAAGGTGCCAGCATTTCCACGGTGGAACATCTGGCGTCAGCTCTGGCCGGTATGGGCATTGATAATATTATTGTTGAAGTCGATGCCAATGAACTACCCATTATGGATGGCAGTGCCAGTCCTTTTATATTTCTGCTGCAGTCGGCAGGAATAGAGGAACAAAAAGCGGCCAAGAAGTTTATCCGGGTAACCAAAACCGTGCGCGTGGAAGACGGTGATAAGTGGGCAGAACTGCGCCCTTATGATGGTTTTCGCGTTGATTTTCGCATTGATTTCGAGCACCCGGTGATTAGCCAAACCCGCCAGCATTTGGTGATGGACTTTGATACTGCGTCTTACATCGACGAAGTCAGCCGGGCCAGAACCTTTGGCTTTATGAAAGACCTGGAATATATGCATGCCCACAACTTGGCGTTGGGTGGCAGTATGGAAAACGCCGTAGCATTGGACGAATACCGGGTACTCAACCACGAAGGCTTGCGTTATGAGGATGAATTCCTTAAGCATAAGATTCTGGATGCCATCGGTGATTTGTATCTCGGTGGTCACAGCATTATCGGCGAGCTTTGCGCATACAAAACCGGCCATGGTCTGAACAATAAGTTGTTGAACAAGTTGCTGGCCATGCAGGATTGCTGGGAATTTGTCAGCTACGAGTCAGACGAGAAAATGCCTATCCGATTTGGTGCGCCATTACTGGCAAATTAAACCTCAGAAATTAAAAAATGCCGCCATCGCGGCATTTTTTCTTTTGACTGAAATAAATTCTTTTGTAAACAATTGGTTATGCTTTGTTGGCAAGTTCAATGCATGGCCAAGAGTAGCAAGTGGAAAAATTGACGTTTTGCATATTATCCCTGGTTATTATCCTGAATGCGTCTCCTGGCTTTTTTTTGGCGTAGAGTCGGTTTAGAATCGACCCGAGCCGTAACGAGAATAACATCCGATGAGTCTGACCCTGGTAATCAGAAGTAAAAAGATACGCCTTCGATATAACCTGTCAAAACGGCAGCTTATTGCCGCTGTTGTTGTGACGTTGGGGCTAACTCTGATTGCTGGCCGTTCCACACAGGATCCTGCCGATGCACAGGCCAGGGTAAGTTTTGCTCAAACAGGTCTGATCAAGCAAAAAGAAGAAGTGGAACTGTTAAAGGAAACCACTCAGCAGCAATTAACCGGCATGTTAATGAAACTGGGTGAAATGCAGGGGCAACTGCACCGTTTGAATGCCCTGGGAGAGCGTTTAGCCAGTGAATCTGGGCTTAACAGCGAAGAATTTAACTTTTCCGAGTTGCCTGCTATGGGGGGGCCATCCCACGACATGCTGGATACGGAAGTGCAGGCTGCCAGTGATGTTATGTTACAAATAGAAAAAATGCTGGCACAACTGGATAGCAAAACTAAGCAACTTCAGGCCCTTGAATCCATTCTGTTGAATCACCATATTGAAGCGCAGAGCTATTTGGCTGGCAGGCCGATAAATAGTGGCTGGCTATCTTCGTACTATGGTGTTCGCAAAGATCCTTTTACTGGTATGCCGGCCATGCATAAAGGGCTGGATTTTGCTGGTCAGGAAGGCGACGCGGTGGTGGCCACCGGTGCCGGACTGGTAACCTGGGCTGGAGAGCGGTATGGTTACGGCAATTTGGTCGAAATTGAGCATGGAAACGGTCTGGTAACACGTTACGGCCATAATAAGGAATTGGAAGTCAAGGTAGGGGATGTGGTGACCAAAGGTCAGGCTATTGCTGTGATGGGCAGTACCGGACGTTCCACCGGCGCGCATGTGCATTATGAAGTGATGCAACATGGCCGACAGATAGACCCTTTGCCATTCGTCTATCGTAAATCCCAGGGGTGACCCACGGGTAATGCGGGTTGCAACCCGCTGCAAATGGGATTTTCCTGATCCTTAATGCGCAATCGGCTTAAAGCCGATTGTTTTGTTTGGAATTAGATTAAAAAGAATTGGAAGCCGTTTACGCATGTTTTCTAGTATTCTCACAAAGATTTTTGGTAGCCGAAACGAACGCACACTAAAGAAACTGGGTAAGGTCGTTGAGCAAATTAACCAGTTGGAACCCGAATATGAAGGTTTCAGTGATGAGCAGTTAAAGCAGAAAACCAGCGAGTTCAAAGAGCGACTGGAAAAAGGCGAAACCACTAACGATATTCTGCCCGAAGCTTTTGCGCTGGTACGCGAAGCCAGCAAGCGTGTATTTGGTATGCGCCATTTTGATGTGCAGATGATTGGCGGTATGGTGCTGCAGGAAGGCCAGATTGCTGAAATGCGCACAGGTGAAGGTAAAACCCTGACCGGTACATTGAGTTCCTATCTGAACGCAGTTACCGGCAAAGGTGTACATGTTATTACCGTGAATGATTACCTGGCCCGCCGTGACGCTGAGTGGAGCCGCCCATTGTTTGAATTTCTTGGTCTTACCGTAGGCTGCAATGTGCCCGGTATGAACCATGAGCAGAAAAAACAAGCCTACGCTGCCGACATTACTTACGGTACCAACAACGAATTCGGCTTCGACTACCTGCGTGACAACATGGCGTTTCGCCCCGAAGACAGAGTGCAACGCCCGCTGCATTACGCGGTAGTGGATGAAGTTGACTCTATCCTTATCGATGAAGCCCGTACCCCGCTGATAATCTCTGGTCAGGCAGAAGACAGTTCAGAGCTGTATAAGCGCATCAATGCCATTATTCCTGAGCTGAAATTGCAGGAAAAGGAAGATGAGGAAGGCCAGGAAGGTGATGGCGATTTCACCATAGATGAAAAAGCCAAACAGATTCACCTGACCGAACGCGGTCAGGTACGTATTGAAGAGATTATGCATAAATACGGTCTGTTGCCTGAGGGCGAGTCCTTGTATGCCGCCGGCAATATCTCGCTGATGCACCATGTCAATGCGGCATTGCGCGCGCACAAGCTGTTTAGCCGCGATGTGGATTACATAGTTAAAGATGACGAGATCGTTATCGTTGACGAGCATACTGGCCGTACTATGGAGGGCCGTCGTTGGTCTGAAGGCTTGCATCAGGCGGTGGAAGCAAAAGAAGGGGTGCGCATTCAGCACGAAAACCAGACCCTGGCGTCTATTACCTTCCAGAATTATTTCCGTTTGTACGAAAAACTGGCCGGTATGACCGGCACGGCAGACACCGAAGCCGCCGAGTTCCAGCAAATTTACGGCCTGGATACCGTGGTTATTCCCACCAACAAACCCATGATTCGTGATGATCGGGCTGACCTGATTTACCTGACTGCGGAAGAGAAATACGAAGCCATTATCGCTGATATCAAGGAGTGCGTGGAAAAAGGCCGACCGGTATTGGTGGGTACAGTGTCTATCGAAAACTCCGAATTGCTGTCCAATGTACTGAAAAAAGGCAAAATCCCACACAAGGTGCTGAACGCCAAGTTCCATGCCCAGGAAGCGGATATTATCGCCCAGGCCGGTCGTCCGGGGGCCGTGACGATTGCCACCAATATGGCCGGTCGTGGTACCGATATCGTGTTAGGGGGCAACTGGCAGGCTGAAATCGATAAGATTAACGATCCCAAGCCAGGTACCGTGGACAAAATCAAAGCTGAATGGCAGGAGAATCATGACAAGGTGATTGCTGCCGGAGGCCTGCATATTATCGGTACCGAGCGTCATGAATCACGTCGTATCGACAACCAGTTGCGTGGTCGTGCTGGCCGTCAGGGTGACCCAGGCTCCTCACGCTTCTATCTGTCGTTGGAAGATTCGTTAATGCGTATCTTTGCATCTGAGCGTATGGCCAATATGATGAAACGCTTGGGTATGGAGCGTGGCGAAGCCATCGAACACCCTTGGGTAACTAAAGCCATTGAAAACGCCCAGCGTAAGGTTGAACAACGTAACTTCGATATTCGTAAGCAGTTACTGGAGTTTGATGATGTGGCCAATGACCAGCGTAAGGTCATCTACGAGCAGCGCAACAGCCTGCTGGACGAAGGTGACATCAGCGAAACCATCAAGGCCATACGTACCGATGTGGTGGATGACACCATCAGCCAGTTTATTCCTCCGCAGTCTCTGGCGGAAATGTGGGATGTTCCGGGCTTGCAGGAACGTATCAAATCTGACTATTTGCTGGATCTGCCAATTCAGAAATGGCTGGACGAAGACGACAAACTGTTTGAAGAAACGCTGCGTGAACGTATTCATGAGCAGATCGACGCTGCTTACCTGGCCAAAGAAGAAATGGTGGGGGCACCGGTACTGCGTCAGTTTGAAAAAGCCATTATGCTGCAAACGCTCGACAGTCATTGGAAAGAGCATCTGGCAGCCATGGATCACCTGCGCCAGGGCATTCATTTGCGCGGTTACGCACAGAAAAACCCTAAGCAGGAATATAAGCGCGAGTCTTTTGAACTGTTTGGCCAGATGCTGGAAAACCTCAAAACTGAAGTGGTTAACGTACTGAGTAAAGTGCAGGTACGTGCCGAGTCCGATGTACAAGCCGTGGAAGAGCAGCGCCGTCGTGAAGAAGAAGCCATGCGTCTGCGCATGAAGGAACAACACGAATCTGCCAGTCAACCGCAGGCTGCCGAGGTGCGTGAAGGCCCTAAAGTTGGGCGTAACGACCCATGTCCATGCGGATCGGGTAAAAAGTATAAACAATGCCATGGCAAGCTGTCTTAAGCTTACTGGTTTGCCAAGCGCTAACGCATAAATAAGGCCGGGATATCCCGGCCTTTGTCTTTGGAGAATTGAATATGAAAGTGGTCCATGTGGCGGTGGGTGTGATCCTGCGCCAACAACAGGTGTTTATTACCCTGCGCGACCCAAGCCTGCACCAGGGAGGCAAATGGGAATTTCCAGGGGGTAAAGTCGAAGCCGGTGAGACTGTGACCCAGGCGCTTATCCGCGAGTTGCAGGAAGAGGTGGGCATTGAAGTGAGCAGCTCACAACCCTTTATGCTGATAGAGCATGACTATGGCGACAAACAGGTGAAACTGGATATTCACCTGGTCAGCGACTTTCGCGGCGAACCCCATGGCCTTGAGGGGCAGCAAGGTCGTTGGGTGGATGTGTCGGAATTGGACACTTACCAGTTTCCTGAGGCTAATATGCCTATTCTTAATAAGTTGGCTGAAATAAGTCGTCAGTAGGTAGGGGAAAAGAGCGCTTTAACACGCTCTATTATTGCTTAAAAAATTCATCGCCCTGTTGGGCCAGCATGGCCTCAATATCTTCAATATCCGGTAACTGAGTTTCGGCATCGTTACTGGGGCCGCAGGGGATGGTCTTTTGTTCCTCGGCCCATTCGCCTAAATCAATTAACTGACAGCGTTTGGAGCAGAAGGGGCGGTAAGGGCTTTGGGGGCCCCATTCCAGTTCGGTCTGGCAGGTAGGGCAGGTAACTTTCATAGCAAACGTGGCCTTTTTGTCTTGTGGGTCGGGATTTATCCCGACAATTAACATAGCTATTTCTGAGAAGGGGACTCAAGCAATCTGATTGTTTGTCGGGATAAATCCCGACCTACCTAACAGCAGGCCAGCTTAAACTGCACCATGCTTTCCATGGCGACCTGGCCTGCCTCTTCGGGGTTAAACATCATAAAGCGGATGGCATAGCGGTATTTGTTGCCACTCAGGGTCGGGAAATAACCCTGATCGGTACGGCAGTATACCCGGATCACTTCATTTTTGTCGTCGGCCACACCCTGATAGAAGCCTTTCTCCGCGTTAATGGCTTCAAAGCGGCCGCGTTCACGTAAAAAGGTCAGGGTCATATCTATGGCATTTTGCATCAGCGCAAATTCACTGAACCAGCCTTTGAGGGCCTGAAGTTTAATGTCGTTGTCCTGGCGTAACCAATAATGCAGGTTCGGCAAATCAAAGCTGCAGGTGCCGCCGGGGATACTGAAGCGCTGGCGGATGGACATCAGAAATTTTTCTTCACGCAGCGCTGAGCCAAATTTTCTGGCATTTTTCAGTTCATCACGCAATGCCAAAACTTTTTGCTGCGCCTGACGCAGGGCATCCAGATCAATGTTGGGGTGCTGGGCCCAAAACTGCAGATTTTTTTCATGCAGCTCCACGTCTTTTAACAGATCGGTACGCACATCCACCCGTTCTGACAGGTCCAGCAGGGTAAACAAAGACTCGATAAAACGTACATACTGCCAGTCTTCCGTGGCACTGATGCTCTGGCCAAGCTGTTTGAATAACTGCTCCAGGCGCAAATAGGTGCGCACCTTTTCATTGAGCGGAAATTCATACACTGCCTGGTTCATTGCCTTACCTCGTCGTATTGACCTGCCTGTCTCACCTCAATTGCCTATGACAAAATCACAGACCTGAGCATAATACTAGCACTACAACGTAAATGCCGATTTATTTCAAGCTTTTAGCTTGGCAATCTGGCTGAGGTAATCGGCGTGGAGCTTGTCTACCTGCTCTATTAGATTATTTATCGTGCCGTTGTTATCGATGATGTCATCGGCAGCAGCCAGACGTTGGCTGCGGCTTGCCTGCGAAGCCAGTATCGCATCTACTTGATCAGCACTGACATTGTCTCTGCTGATAACCCTGGTACGTTGCGCCGATTCCTCCACATCCACCACCAGAATTCTATCAACCAGACTTTGCAGTTGGTTCTCCACCAGTAGTGGTATGGCCAGAATACAGTATGGGGAACGTGCCGCCGCCGTGCGCTCTTGCATTAATTGTCTGATCAGGGGATGCAGTAATTCGTTGAGCCAGGTTTTATCTTGAGGATGGGAAAAAATACGCTGCCGCAACGCCCGTCTGTCTAGCTGACCGTCGGCTTGAAGCATATCTTTGCCAAAGTGCTGTGCAATTTTAGCCAGCGCCGGTGCGCCGGGTTCAACCACTTCCCTGGCCAGGATATCCGCGTCTATGATCTCAATACCTTTAGCGGCGAACAGATCCGAGACTTTGCTTTTGCCGCTGCCTATACCGCCAGTCAGCCCAATTATCATGGGGCGCTGTCTGGTCATGACAAAATCCATTGCCAATAGATGTCGGCAATCGGTTCACCATATAAAAAGGTTAACAAGCCGGCAATGGCCAGGTACGGACCAAATGGAATAGCCTGACCCTTGTCCTTACCCTGGATACTTAGCACCAGGATGCCGATAATGGCCCCAACAAAAGACGACGCCAGAATTACCATTGGTAGATACTGCCAGCCCAACCAGGCCCCCAGGGCAGCCAGCAGCTTAAAATCCCCGTGCCCCATGCCTTCCTTGCCGGTCAGCAGCTTAAAGCCCCAATACACTGACCACAAACTGAGGTAACCGGCCACCGCACCGATAATAGCATCCACCGGGCCCACAAATAGTGACTGCGTACTGGCTAACAGTCCCAGCCATAATAACGGCAGGGTAAGCTGATCTGGCAACAGCATTTTATCCAGGTCGATAAAGGTCATTGCAACCAACAGCCAGGTAAATAGTAAAGCCGCCAACAATGGCCAGCCAAACCCCCAGTGCCAGGCCATCCAGGCCGACAACAGACCGGTGAGCAGTTCAACCATGGGGTAGCGGGCAGAGATGGGCGTGGCACACTGACTGCACTTGCCCCGTAATAGCAGCCAGCTTAGTAAGGGAATATTTTCCCAGGCGCGAATTTTATGCCCGCATTTAGGGCATTGTGAGTCGGGCTTGACCAGATTATAGGGCGCTGTGGCCTGGGCCTGCTCCGGATGGAAATAGCTTTGGTATTCATATTGCCAACTACGTTCCAGCATAATCGGCAGGCGATGGATCACCACATTCAGAAAACTGCCCACCATCAACCCGATAATCAGCACAAAGATAATTAATGCGGTTGGGGAGCTTTGCAGTAACAGAAAAATATCAGGCATGATTAGTTGTCAGTTGTCAGTTGTCAGTTGTCAGTTGTCAGTTGTCAGTTGTCAGTTGGTTTTCTACTTTGTGCTTATATCAGCGGCTTATCCACCACCAGCAAAAGTCTGTTGATTTATATAAGTTAAGTCAACAGACTTCTGCCTCACACCTCATCCAACAACATTACCCATCTGGAAGATTGGCAGATACATGGCCACAATCAGGCCGCCAATGACCACGCCCAATACCGCCATAATCATAGGTTCCAACAGGCTGGTCAGACCGTCTACCATATCGTCTACCTCACGCTCGTAGATGGTGGCAATTTTACTGAGCATTTCATCCACAGCACCGGACTCTTCACCTATGGCAATCATTTGAGTCACCATATCCGGAAATACATTGGTAGCTCGCATTGCAACATGCATTGGCATACCACCAGCCACTTCCTTGCGGATATAGAGAATGGCATCACGAAACACGGCATTGCCTGCCGCTCCTGCTGCGGATTCCAATGCACCAATCAAAGGCACCCCAGCGGCAAATGTTGTGGCCAATGTGCGGGTAAAACGAGCGATGGAAGCTTTCTTCAGTATTTCACCAATCACTGGAATTTTAAGTATCTTCTTATCTAGAGAGTCCCGAAGATCGGCTGACTTTTTGTAGGTACGCTGAAAAAGCATTGCACCAATAAAAATAGCTCCGGCAATAAATAGTCCGTAATCCTGTACAAATTTGGAAATGGCAAGTACAAACTGCGTAAATGCAGGTAGCTCAGCGCCAAAACTGGAAAAAATCTCTTCAAATTGGGGCACGACAAATATCAAGAGTATTGTGGTAACTACAAATGCAACAACTACTACTGCAATGGGGTAAAACATTGCTTTCTTGATTTTAGATTTAAGAGCCTCGGCTTTTTCTTTATATGTGGCTATGCGGTCGTAAATAGTTTCCAATGCTCCGGATTGTTCACCGGTTTCCACCAGGTCACAATAAAGATCTTCGAAATAATCAGGGTGTTTACGCAGCGCCTTGGAAAGGGGATTACCTGCTTTAACCTCATTGCCAATTTCGGTTAGCATTTTGCGCATACTGGCCTTGGCATGACCTTGGGCAATCATATCTATTGTTTGAATTAGGGTGACCCCTGCACTAAGCATGGTCGCAATTTGGCGTGAAACGACACAGATATCTGCAGCATTTATTTTTTCAGAACCTTTGCCGAAGAAAGGTTTACTAAATTTTTTAACTTTTGTAGCTGATACACCTTGCCTTCTCAGCAGATTCCTTGCCTCGGTCATTGACGCGGCGGTAATTTCCCCTTTTATTTGTTGGCCCTTTCTGTTTTTTCCCTGCCAGACAAATGTATCTAGTGTTTTTTCTTTAGCCATAAGAAGTTACCTGAATTCTATGACAAAAAAGCCCAGTTGTTACTGGGCTTTTTATTAGGCTGAGAAAGTTAGCACAAGGATGCTGCAGTACAACCACCACTTACAACCCAAGTTACAGCGCCATTTGCTACTGTACCTGTAAGTACATAAGTTTCTGTTGCAGTGACACCTGAGCGAACACCTGCGTTAGGAGTAACGGTTATAGTGTATGGGCCACCCGCATTACCACCTAATACTACGGTGTCTACTAAAGGACCAGCTGTCCATCCAGCTTGGACTGGAATTTGTGAACAATCTGCAGGTACTCCTGTTTGTGCGCAAACTTCGATAGCTGTTTTTGCAGGCGTTGCAGCAGAAACAACTTCGGCGTAGCCAGATTTAGCTGTATAAGTTTGATAGGCAGGCAGAGCGATAGCAGCCAAAATACCGATAATGGCCACTACGATCATCAATTCAATCAGGGTGAAACCCTTTTGGTTAGTTTGCTGTACTTTCATGGTTTGTCTCCAATGCATTCCCGGAATGCTTAACGTTGCTGACTAAACAAGTTCGCCATTCACAGAAATCTGCAATCTGGCTTGTGTTTCCGAGTTTCAGTATAGGCCTGATTGATAAGTGGACAAGTATCGCCATTAATACTCAAGTCTTGAACCTGGATGACAATTCCATGACAGAGGCCTGCCTACCCCTGGTTAGCGAATAACCTTAAAGACAGGTCAATGGCCTGTACGTTTTTGGTTAATGCCCCGCTGGAGATATAGTCCACGCCGGTTTCAGCCAGTTCAGCCAGTCTGTCCAGCGTGACATTCCCCGACACTTCTAATTTTGCTTTGCCCTGATTCAACGCCACCGCTTTACGTATAGATTCAAGATCGAAGTTATCCAGCATAATAATATCGGCGCTTGCATCCAGCGCTTGTTGCAGTTCCTGCAGGTTTTCCACTTCCACCTCTACGGGCTTGTCTGGATGCTGGTGCCGCGCGGTAGCCACCGCCTGCTGAATAGAGCCACAGGCCAGAATATGGTTCTCTTTAATCAGAAAAGCATCGAATAAACCGATACGATGATTTTTACCGCCACCGCATTCAACCGCATATTTCTGTGCCGCCCGCAAACCCGGCAGCGTCTTGCGTGTATCCAGAATACGGGTCTGGGTATGCTTCAGGGCATCGGCATAGCGGGCGGTTTGCGTCGCTGTCGCCGATAGGGTTTGCAGGAAGTTCAGGGCACTGCGTTCACCGGTCAGAATGGCGCGGGCCGGGCCTTGCAGCTCGAACAGACAAGTATCAGCGTCAACCTGATCGCCGTCCTTAACATGCCAATGTATCGTCACTTCCCCGCCTAACTGATGGAAAACCTCGTCTACCCAGAGTTTACCCGCCACGACACAGGGCTCACGGCAAATAACCCGGCCGCTGGCTTGCTGCGAGGCCGGGATCAGCCCGGCGGTGATATCTCCATTATCCGCATCCTGATAAGCCAGATCTTCGTTAAGAGCCGCTGTAACGGCACGTACAATTTCTTGTTGCAGGTTTAGCATGTCATCGTCTCGTCAGTTGACAAAGGTCAGGGTCAATGTGTCCCCCGACTGTGTGAATTCAAGTTGTTTAAGGGCGCTCATACCCAGCAGAATATCGTCTGATTGCATACCGGGGTTGAGGTTGGCGCTGATATTTCTAAGCTCAATATCACCAATTCGCAGGCTATCCAGAAGGGTTGATGCCACCTCAATTCTGCCGTTGGCGGTATTCACCAGATGGCGCCTGCCGGGCTGTAAATCTAAATAAGCGGCCAGGTGCTGTGGCACCGATACTTGTGTGGCACCGGTATCCAGCAAGAATATCACCGGTTGGCCGTTAATCAGGCCACTGGTTACATAATGGCCCTGGCGATTGCGTTTCAGCTCCACCGTCACCCTATTGCCCTGCACCAGGCTGTCAGGGTTGTCATTGGGGTTAAACTGGCGAGCCAGCTGCTTGTCGAACAGCAAGGTTAACAACCCCAGACCACTGACCCAGGCCAGTATCCACATCCAACGCGCCACACTGTCTCCTGTTCCAAGGCGTGCTCAGTGGCGCTATAGTACCTAAAACCCTTGTGGAATTTCACCTATGTTTGACGCACAAGGCTGGTATCAGCAAGCCCGTCGCTGCCCGTCGCCGCATTTTAATCAGCGCCCCGCTCATTTGCCGATTAGCTTGCTGGTCATCCACAACATCTCGTTGCCGGCAGGGGTATTTGGTCAACCCTATATTGAAGCGTTATTCAGCGGTACATTGGATTGTACGTGTCACCCAAGTTTTGACAGCTTGCGTGGGTTGCAGGTATCCAGTCATTTTGTCATTTACCGTGATGGCCACATAGTGCAGCATGTACCTGTTTATGAGCGTGCCTGGCATGCAGGACAATCTGTGTTTCAGGGGCAGAGCAATTGCAATGACTTCAGCCTGGGTATAGAGCTGGAAGGCACGGATAATCAGCCATATGAACAACAGCAATATCAAAGCCTAGTCGGGCTGAGCCAGGCGATATTGCAGATTTGTCCGGCTATTAATCTTAGCCGCATTGTCGGGCATTGTGATATTGCGCCGGGGCGCAAGACCGATCCGGGGCCTGCCTTTGATTGGCCGAAGTTTCGTGGTGCGTTAAGGGAATTGTTATGACATTAATTAGCTTGTTGTTGGTGCTGGCCCTGGAGCGGGCCACACAAAAAAGTCAGTACTGGCAATGGGAGTTTTATGTTGCCCGTTATCAGCACTTTTTACAGGCCAGAGGATTACTGAAGGAAGACGCGTCTTTTATCCAATTGTTGGCCACGGTATTGCTACCTTCCTTACTGGTTTTTGTGCTTCTGCAGCAATTGGACGCGTTTTTGCTTGAACTGATCCTGGATTGTGCATTGCTGATGGTTTGTATTGGCTGTGTGGAATTTCGCCAGAGTTACCGGGGGTATTTACAGGCCGCCAGCCGTGGTGATATCGAAGCCAGCCACTTGTACGCGGAGCAGTTGGGTTACCCCTGTGACAGTGGTAATAGTTTTGGTCAGTGTCTGGTCTGGATCAACTATCGGCATTATATGGCTGTCAGTATCTGGTTTATTGTTTTTGGTGGCGCCGGTGCCATGTTTTATGTGCTTAGCCGCGCTGTGCTGGGCTATCTGAAGCAACAGCAGTGGTCGCAATTGGCTGGCTGGCAGAAACTGATGGAAGGACTGGACTGGTTACCGGCCAGATTGGGCACACTGGGACTGCTGGTGGTGGGGCATTTTTCCCGTGCTTTACCAGTGTGGCTTGGACATCTGTTTAACCCCAGCAGTCAGGCCCGTACTCTGACTACTGAGGTTGCAAAAGCGGCGGAGTATATTGAACCGGATACACTCACCTGTGCCGATGAGCCATGCACTATGGTCAGGTTGGTGAAGCGCAATATGATGCTATTGTTAGTAATAGTGGCTGTGCTGACGCTGGCTGGTATTGTAGGGTAGACAATTCAGGACACAGCCGAGGGCTGTGTCCATTATCCCAAGGTCGTATTTCACACTGATCCGATCAGTTGTGCGTTGTTCAGGTGCGTCGCATATTTTCCTTGATTAAATTGGTCTTACCATTGCTTCTGGGCCAGTCTTTTCGCCCATTTAACGTAACTCTATTGATTAAATGATGACAGCTGCCAGGCTGTGGATCTTTTGTTTTACCTGTTTGGGCTTTTGCACTATGCTAATAGGTTAATTGGTATTACCATTTGTTTGTGAGATTGATGCAACGAATTCGCGCCAGAAAATTATCTGAAGTGATTATGGAACAGCTTGAGTCCATGATCCTCGACGGCAAGCTTGCCGCTGGCGAGCGTTTGCCTTCTGAGCGCGAATTAGCCGAGCGTTTTGCCGTGTCACGTCCTTCGTTACGTGAAGCGATTCAAAAGCTCGAAGTGAAAGGGCTGGTGGTGCGTAAACAGGGTGGTGGCACTTTTGTGCAGACCAAACTGGCGTTGCTTGAAAATGCCCCGCTGCTGGAGCTGATTGCGTCCCGGCCGGAATCCCAGTTTGATTTACTGGAGTTCCGCTTAGCACTGGAAGGTATGGCGGCATATTACGCGGCACTGCGCGGCGATGAGCGGCAGATTGCGGCTATCCGCCAGGCTTATGCGGCCGTTAAGCAGGTGCAGGAGCAAAGTGTGAGGGATATTGAGGCCGAGGCATCTGCGCTGGCCAGTTTTTATCTGGAAATGATCCAGGCCTCACACAATATGGTCATGCTGCATATTTTCAGGGGATTACAACCCCTGCTGAAGGATAACATCAGGCGAAACCTTGAAGTGCTGTCGGCTTACCCGGATGTAAGCGAACAGATAGACAGACAAAGGGTAAGAATACTGGATGCGATTGTGGCCAGTGACCCTGACCAGGCCAGGCTGGCCAGCAATGAGCATTTGGCGTTTATCGAAGAGACCCTGCTCAATATAAACCGGCAGAATACCAATATGCAGCGCACTCTGCGTCGCATTGAAATGCCAGAATAAAACAACAGAATGTCGGCGGATAAAGCGGCGTTTTACACTATCTTTATCCACTGGCCCTCATTCACCAATTAAAGGAAAGCGCTATGGCAGAACTGATTAAGCCAGACGTGGATCCCCAGGAAACACAAGAATGGCTTGAAGCACTCGAGGCGGTATTGGAAAACGAAGGTACCGAACGAGCCCATTTCCTGCTTGAATCACTGATCGAGAAGGCCCGTCGTAGTGGCGCCTATCTTCCCTATACGGCGACCACCGCCTATGTCAATACCATTCCGGCTGGTCAGGAACCTACCATGCCTGGCGATCAGACCATGGAAGCAAGAATTCGCAGCGCGATCCGCTGGAATGCGCTGATGATGGTGGTGCGGGCTTCCAAGAAAGATTTGGAATTGGGCGGCCATATCTCCAGTTTTGCATCCTCTGCCATGCTTTATGATGTGGGCTTTAACCACTTCTTCCGCGCGCCCAATGCCAAAGACGGCGGCGATTTCCTGTTTATTCAAGGGCACGTTTCACCCGGCATCTATTCCCGCGCCTTTATTGAGGGTCGCCTGAGCGAAGATAAGCTGGATTTATTCCGCCAGGAAGCCGATGGCCAGGGACTGTCTTCTTATCCGCATCCTAAGTTGATGCCTGATTTCTGGCAGTTCCCCACCGTTTCTATGGGCCTGGGGCCCATGCAGGCGATATACACTGCACGCTTCCTTAAGTATCTGACCGATCGCGGCCTGAAGGATTGTTCAGATCAGCGCGTCTGGTGCTTCCTCGGCGATGGTGAATGTGACGAGCCGGAAAGTCTTGGTGCTATCGGCCTGGCTGCCCGTGAAGGGCTGGACAACCTGACCTTTGTGATCAACTGCAACCTGCAACGTCTGGATGGCCCGGTGCGTGGCAATGGTAAGATTGTGCAGGAACTGGAAGGCACCTTCCGTGGCGCAGGCTGGGAAGTCTTCAAGGTACTGTGGGGCCGTTACTGGGATCCGCTGTTTGCCCGTGATACCACCGGCAAGCTGATTGACCTGATGAACGAAACCGTGGACGGCGAATATCAGAACTACAAGGCCAAGGGTGGCGCTTACACCCGTGAGAAGTTCTTCGGCAAATATCCTGAGCTGAAAGAAATGGTGGCTAATATGTCTGATGAGGACATCTGGCGTTTGAACCGTGGTGGTCACGATCCAGTCAAGGTGTATGCCGCTTATAAACGTGCAACCGAAACTAAAGGTCGCCCACAGGTGATTCTGGCCAAAACCGTCAAAGGCTATGGTATGGGCGCGGCCGGTGAAGGCAAGAACATTGCCCACCAGGTTAAGAAAATGGATATGGATGCCATCAAGCATTTCCGTGACCGCTTCAATATTCCGGTTGCGGATGACAAGCTGGCGGACCTGCCATACTTCCGTTTTGCCGACGACAGTCCGGAAATGAAATATCTACGCGAGCGTCGTGAGGCCTTGCATGGTTTTATGCCGGTGCGTAAACCGCAAAGTGCCGAAAATCTGCCTGCGCCAGCATTAAGCGCCTTTGACGCTATTACCAAAGGCTCCGGTGACCGTGAAATCTCCACCACCATGGCCTTTGTCCGGGTACTGACCGCGATGCTGAAAGACAAGCAGGTTGGTCAGCGGGTTGTGCCTATTATTCCGGACGAAGCCCGTACCTTTGGTATGGAAGGCTTGTTCCGTCAGGTGGGCATTTATTCCAGCCAGGGGCAGAAATACGAACCACAGGATGCCGATCAGGTAGCCTACTACCGTGAGGATAAGAAAGGCCAGGTGCTGCAGGAAGGCATTAACGAGCTGGGTGCCATGGCATCCTGGCTGGCGGCGGGTACCTCGTATTCCACCAACGACCTGCCGATGATTCCGGTCTACATCTACTACTCCATGTTTGGTTTCCAGCGGGTTGGCGATCTGGCCTGGGCTGCTGGTGACAGCCAATGTCGTGGCTTCCTGGTCGGCGGAACAGCTGGCCGTACCACGCTAAATGGTGAAGGCTTGCAGCATCAGGACGGCCACAGCCATATTCAGGCAGGTTGTATTCCTAACTGTATCACCTATGACCCGACCTATGGCTATGAAGTGGCGGTGATTGTGCAGGACGGCATGCGCCGTATGTTTGAACAGCAGGAAAATGTTTTCTATTACCTGACGGTAATGAACGAAAACTACGCCCAGCCTGCCATGCCTGAAGGTGTGGAAGAAGGCATTATCAAAGGTATTTATAAGCTGGAAAGCCAGCAGGCTGACAAGGCCAAGCACAGCGTCAAACTACTGGGCTCAGGCACAATTTTACTGCAGGTACGGGAAGCCGCGCGCATTCTGAGTGCCGACTACGGTATCAGTGCCGAGGTTTACAGTGTACCGTCCTTTAACGAACTGGCCCGCGATGGTCTGGACTGTGAACGTTTCAATATGCTGCATCCGCAGGCTGATGAGAAAGTGCCTTATATTACCCAGGTGCTGAATGCCGGTGTGGATGGCCCGACCATTGCTGCAACGGACTATATGAAGTCATACGCCGATCAGGTACGTGCCTTTGTGCCAGGGCAGTTTAAAGTGCTGGGTACTGACGGTTTCGGGCGTTCAGACAGCCGTGCCAATCTGCGTCGTCATTTCGAAGTGGATGCTGCCTATATTGTAGTGGCCAGCCTGCACGAACTGGCTAAGGCCGGTAAGATTGAGCGCAAGGCGGTCAGCGATGCCATTGCCAAGTTCGGTATCGATGCCGAGAAGATTAACCCGCTATACGCCTGATAGGGAGGAAGAGCATGTCTAATTTGAAAGATGTACTGGTTCCCGATGTTGGCGGGGATGAAGTGGAAGTCATTGAGATCTGTGTTGCCGTTGGCGACCAGATCGAGGCCGAACAGGCGCTGATTACGGTGGAAAGCGACAAGGCCAGCATGGACATTCCGGCACCATTTGCCGGCACGGTTAAAGACATTCTGGTGAAAGTCGGCGACAAGGTTGGTCAGGATAAGCTGATTCTGAAGGTAGAAGCAGGCGAAGCCGCGGCCTCTGCGGATAAGGCTCCGGCTAAGCAGGAAGCCCCTGTCGAACCCGCGCCAAAAGAAGCGGCTCCTGCCGCACCAGCTAATGGCAGCAGCCAGGTTATTGAAGTGAAGGTGCCGGATATCGGCGATGCCGCTGATGTGGATGTTATCGACGTCTTAGTGGCTGTGGGTGACAAGGTGGAAGCGGAAACCGGTCTGATCACCCTGGAAACCGATAAGGCCACCATGGATGTACCAGCGCCACAGGCAGGTACAATCAAAGAGCTGAAAGTCAAAACCGGAGACAAAGTTTCTGAAGGATCTTTGATTCTGTTATTGGAAGTGGGTGCGAGCACAGGGGGTGAGGCAACATCTGCTGATTCCGCTGCGCCTGCTGCAAAAGCCGAGCAAGCGGCAACGCATGCTGGTGAGCCTGAAGTGAAAGAAGTCGTGGTACCGGATATCGGCGATGCATCTGATGTGGATGTTATCGAGGTCCTGGTCGCGGTAGGGGATAAGGTGGAAGCCGAAGCCGGTCTGATTACCCTGGAAACCGACAAGGCGACCATGGATGTGCCAGCACCTTTTGCCGGTACCATCAAAGAGTTGAAGATTAAAACCGGTGACAAGGTCAGTCAGGGTAGTTTGATTGCGCTGATTGAAACCACAGGTTCAACGTCTGCGCCCTCGGCAGCGCCTAAGCCACAAACGGCAGAAGCGCCTGCAGCCAGTGCTGCTCCTGCCAGTGCGTCACGTCCGCCACCCGTGCCGCATCATCCCAGTGCCGGTGAAATCAAGCCAAGTGGTAAAGTTCATGCTTCGCCAGCGGTGCGTCGCCTGGCTCGTGAGTTTGGGGTGGATTTGTCGCAGGTTAGTGGCAGTGGTCCGAAAAGCCGTATTCTTAAAGAAGATGTGCAGTCTTATGTGAAATACGAGCTGTCCAGACCCAAAGCCAGTGCCGGCTCTGCGGTATCCTCTGGTGCTGGTGGCTTGCAGGTTATCGCCCCACCCAAAGTTGACTTCAGCAAGTTTGGTGAAGTGGAAGAAGTGGCGCTGACCCGAATCCAGAAGTTGTCTGGACCTAATCTGCATCGCAACTGGGTCACTATTCCGCATGTGACGCAGTTTGAAGAAGCCGATATTACTGAGCTGGAAGCGTTCCGTAAGGAACAGAATCAACTGGCTGAGAAGAAGAAGCTTGGTGTCAAAATCACCCCGCTGGTGTTTATTATGAAAGCGGTGGCGGATGCACTGAAGGCCTACCCGGTTTTCAACAGCTCGCTGTCAGAGTCAGGCGAGAGCCTGATTATGAAGAAATACATCCATATCGGCATTGCCGTGGATACGCCCAATGGTCTGGTGGTGCCTGTGGTACGTGATGTCAACAAAAAAGGCATTATGGAGCTGTCTGAAGAGCTGATGGAGATCAGCGCCAAGGCGCGTGAAGGCAAGCTTAAGGCTGCCGATATGCAGGGTAGCTGCTTTACCATCTCCAGTCTCGGTGGTGTTGGCGGAACGGCCTTTACGCCTATCGTTAATGCGCCGGACGTGGCCATTCTGGGTGTGTCGAAGAGCGACATCAAGCCAAAATGGAATGGTAAGGAATTTGAACCTCGGCTGATGCTGCCGTTGTCGCTGTCTTATGATCACCGGGTTATTGACGGTGTTTTGGCAGCGCGCTTTGCGGTGCATCTGAGCAGTGTGATGGGCGATATTCGCCAGATGCTGCTGTAAAAAAGCTAATCCGCAGAGGCACACAAAGCACTGAACTTTTTCGTTCGTAATTCTGTGCCCATCGTGTCTCTGCGGTGAATGTCAGATTTTTAAGGTCTGTTTTTGCTTATAGCGGGCTGGCTGGTTAAAATCCGCCAGTCTGAAACGGATAGAACAATATTTATCTTTTACCCCTGAACGATTGAGGTCACTAATGAGCGAGATTAAAACGCAACTGGTTGTGCTGGGAGCAGGACCAGGTGGTTACTCCGCCGCGTTCCGTGCGGCTGACTTAGGCATTGAAACTGTTATCGTCGACGCCCGTGATACCCTGGGTGGTGTGTGTTTGAACGTGGGCTGTATTCCTTCCAAAGCCCTGCTGCACGTGGCCAAAGTGATCGATGACGCCCGCGATATGGCCGCCCATGGCGTCAGCTTCGGTGAGCCTCAGATTGATCTGGACAAGGTTCGCGCCTGGAAAGACAGCGTGGTAGGGCAGTTGACCAAAGGTCTGTCCGGCATGTCCAAAATGCGTAAAGTTAAGCACGTTCAGGGTTATGGTAAATTCACCGGCAGCAATACGCTGGTGGTTGAAGGTAAAGAGGGTAAAACCACCATCCAGTTCGATAATGCCATTATTGCGGCTGGCTCTGAGCCTGTATCGCTGCCATTTATTCCGAAGGACGATGCGCGCGTGATTGATTCCACCGGCGCCCTGGAAATGAAAGATATTCCAGAGAAGATGCTGGTACTGGGCGGCGGTATTATCGGTCTGGAAATGGGCACAGTCTATAGAGCGCTGGGCTCACAGATTGACGTGGTTGAGTTCCTCGACCAGTTGGTACCTGCGGCTGATAAAGACATCATCAAAGTGTATCAGAAGTACGTTAAAGACAAGTTTAACGTGATGCTGGAAACCAAAGTGACCGGCGTTGAAGCGAAAGACGATGGCCTGTATGTCAGCTTTGAGGGTAAACAAGCCCCAGCCGAAGCAGTACGTTACGACAAAGTTCTGGTAGCCGTTGGGCGTCGTCCGAATGGTGGCCTGCTGGATGCCGACAAAGCTGGGGTGAAAGTGGATGAGCGCGGCTTTATCAGCGTTGATAAGCAGATGAAGACCAACGTTAATCACATTTATGCCATCGGTGATTTGGTTGGGCAGCCGATGCTGGCGCATAAAGCCGTGCATGAAGGCCATGTGGCAGCAGAAGTGATTGCCGGTAAGAAGCACTACTTTGACCCGCGCTGTATTCCTTCTGTGGCTTATACTGATCCGGAAATTGCCTGGGTCGGCCTGACCGAGAAAGAAGCCAAAGAGAAAGGTATCAGTGTTGAAACTGCCACCTTCCCATGGGCAGCGTCTGGCCGTGCTATCGCTTCTGGCCGTACCGAAGGCATGACCAAGATGATCTTCGAAAAAGACAGTGGTCGCGTAGTAGGTGGGGCTATTGTCGGTATCAACGCCGGTGAAATGCTGGGCGAAATTGGCCTGGCCATCGAAATGGGCGCGGATGCCGAAGATGTGGCCCTGACTATTCACGCCCACCCGACCCTGAATGAATCAATCGGTCTGGCGTCTGAAATCTTTGAAGGCAGCATTACCGATTTGCCTAATCCTAAGGCCAAGAAAAAGTAAGCGTCAGCATTGCTTTACCTTGTGAAGGCACCTTTTTGGTGCCTTTTTGCTTTTTATGGCTTTTAAAACCTTTCAATCAAGGTAAATTAAGGCCCACAAAACTACAACAACAGGGAATCTTAATGAAACAGCTTCTTCCGGCCTTACTGGCCACCTCTATGCTGGCTGGTTGTTCACAGCCACCCAGCGAAACAGCAGAGAAACCTATGCAGGCCACGCAGCCGACAATCAACTATGTCCAAACCCGTCAGTCAACTCAGGTAGATGAATACTTTGGTGAGCAGGTAGCCGACCCTTACCGCTGGCTTGAGGATGACCGCAGTGACGAAACAGCCGAATGGGTAAAGGCACAAAATCAGGTGACTTTTGCTTATCTGGACAACATACCATACAGGGATGAGGCCAAACAGCGCATTACCAAGCTTTGGAACTATGAGCGGGTTGGTGCCCCTTTTAAAGAAGGCGATTATACCTATTTCTTTAAAAATGATGGTCTGCAAAATCAGTCGGTGTTGTATCGAACCGATAAAGACGGCAATACAGAAGTGTTTCTGGACCCGAATCAGTTCAGCGAGGATGGCACGACCTCGCTGGCGGGGCTGAGTTTTTCCAAGGACGGTAGTAAGCTGGCCTATTCCATCTCTGAAGGTGGTAGTGACTGGCGTAAAGTCATTGTTATCGATACTCAAAACAAAGCACAGCTGGAAGCGCCACTGGTGGATATCAAGTTCAGCGGTATCGCCTGGTATGGCAATGAAGGCTTCTACTACTCAAGTTATGACAAGCCTGAAGGCAGTGAGCTGTCGGCCAAAACAGATCAACATAAACTCTACTATCATAAACTCGGGCAGCCGCAGACTAATGATGAATTGGTGTATGGTGGTACAGAGGCTGAAAAGCATCGCTATGTTGGCGCTTACGTAACCGAAGATGACAGATATCTGGTGGTGGAAGCCGCGGTATCCACCTCGGGCAACAAACTCTATATCCGTGATTTGCAAAAACCAGACAGTGAGCTGGTCACCGTGCTTGATCACACCGACTCAGATACCTCGGTGGTAGAAAGTCTGGGTGAGGAGCTGCTGCTGGTGACCAACCTCAATGCGCCGAACAAAAAAATTGTTAAGGTCAGCGCTGCCAGCCCTGGGGTGGAAAACTGGCAGGACTTTATTCCTGAAACCGAAAATGTTCTGACCATCAATACCGGCGCGGGGTATCTGTACGCTGAGTACATGGTGGATGCCATTTCCAAGGTTATTCAGTATGACTTTCAGGGCAAACAGGTGCGTACCGTAGAACTGCCGGGTGTCGGCAGTGTCGGCGGCTTTGGGGCCAAGAAAGAAGATAAACTGGTGTACTACTATTTCGGCAACTACACCATGCCAAACACCATCTTTGCCTTTGATCCCCAGACTGGCGTATCTGATGTGTACTATCGGCCTAAGGTTGCCTTTGACAGTGAGGCTTATGAATCCAAACAGGTATTCTACCATTCCAAGGATGGTACCAAGGTACCTATGATCATCACCTACAAAAAAGGCACTAAGCTGGATGGCACCAATCCTACCCAACTTTATGGTTACGGTGGTTTTAATGCCAGTATTACCCCTGGTTTCTCGCCAGCCTGGGCGGGGTGGCTGGATCTGGGCGGCGTGCTGGCCGTGGCTAACCTGCGTGGTGGCGGCGAATATGGCAAAGCATGGCATAAAGCCGGCACACAAATGCAAAAGCAAAATGTGTTTGATGATTTTATTGCCGCCGCTGAATACCTGATTGACAACAAGTACACCGACTCCAGCCACCTGATGGTAAGAGGAGGTTCGAACGGTGGTTTGCTGGTGGGGGCGGTAATGACTCAGCGTCCTGAGCTGTTTAAGGTTGCCATTCCACAGGTGGGCGTGCTGGATATGTTGCGTTATCACACCTTTACCGCCGGGGCGGGCTGGGCTTATGACTATGGCACGGCAGAAGACAGCAAAGAGATGTTTAGCTACCTTAAGGGCTACTCACCGGTGCACAATGTGAAGGCGGGTGTGCAGTATCCTGCCACGTTAGTCACCACCGGAGATCATGACGATCGAGTGGTGCCAGCGCACTCCTTTAAGTTTGCGGCCGAATTGCAGGCCAAGCAGGCCGGTACCAACCCGACCCTGATCCGCATTGAAACCAATGCCGGGCATGGCGCGGGTACCCCTACCGCCAAGCAAATTGAGCTCTACGCCGATATGTACTCCTTTGCTTTGTACAATATGGGTATTAAGTCACTGTAAACGCGGGCGGCCGGATTTGCACAATCCTGCCGTTAAACTGTAAGCAGTTCCTGATGGCGGACCAAATGGCCCGCCTTTTTGTTTGTTGTAATTTAGTTAATTCTGACACAGACTCACAAAAGGCGGGTTTGAAAGGTTTAGCTGTTCAATGCGTTTTGTTGGTTTTTTCCTGTATTTGGCCATGTTCTCGCTGAGCAGCCTGATAGGTAAGGACGCCAGAGCTCAGGATGTGGACGCGCTGTTTAATCTCACCTTCGATGAACTGTTGGAGCAACAGATCAGTATCTCCGCCAAAGAATCCGTTGCACTGCAAGCTTCACCCTCCACTGTGACTCTGTTTACCCGGCAAATGCTGGACCGGCTGGCAGTCGACAATCTGTACGACCTTCTTAACTATGTGCCGGGCTTTCAGGTCACCAGAGGCGACTGGGTGGGCGCGGTGCCAAAAGAACACGCCCGCGGGGTCTACCTCGACAACGGCTATGTGCTGTTTATGGTGGATGGCCAGCGTATCAACGAAATTTCCTTTGGTAAGGCGTCTGTGTATAGCCCCTATATTCCTCTAAGCCTGGCTGAGCGGGTGGAAGTGATTCGTGGGCCGGGTTCCGCGTTGTATGGCAGTAATGCTTTTATGGGGGTAGTGAATCTGATCACCCGCCAGGACGAAAATCTGCTTTCAGCCCGCCTTGGCAGCAATACCAGCCGCGGCGCCACCCTGACATTACATCCACAATGGGCTGGCCTGAATTGGCAACTATTGTTGGATATGCAGCGCCATGGGGGGGCCGCACACAACTTTAACGATCTGACTATCGACGACCCACGCCAGAGCCTGTTTGTACAACTTGGTGTGCAGGGGCAGCGCTGGCACCTGCGTAGTCGTTACAATAAAACCAGTATGAATGGTTATATCAATCTGGGCGGTGCCAGCGACAACAACAGGTATGAGTCGGAAAATCTGGGCCTGGAAGCAGGCTTACATTGGTGGCAGGATGACAGCGGCGCTTTGAGTTCCAGCCTGGATATTAGCGAACACCGCATTGCCAGTGCAGGGCTGCTGGTGGAAGCGCAACCTGGAGTACTGGCAGCGGATTTCTTTAACGGACCCAATTGGGTGACCCGTAACCTGCAACTTAGTACAGATTGGTTAAAGCCATTGATGCCAGGCTGGGAGTTAAATGCCGGGGTGATTCTGTTAAATGCCGAACAGCATCAGGCAGGCGCACTGACCACCCATCTGCAGGGCGGAGAGTTTGTTCTTTCTGACAGTGCTTATCTTGGCGGTATTCGTGCATTCAGGCAGGTGGATGCATTTGACAGTCTGCTGGCCAGTCAGAACAGTCGCAGCGCTTATTTGCAACTACAGTGGCAGGCTGCGGATGACTGGTTGCTGTATCTGGGCAGTCGTTACGACAAAGTACAGAGGCTGGCAGCCAACTGGTCACCACGTTTTGCCCTGATTCATCAGCTTAACGATACGCACAGTTTACGCCTGCAATATGGCGAAGCCTTTCGCACCCCTACCACCAATGAGCTTTTTTCCAGTGACAATGTCACCCAAGGCAATCCTCTGTTACAACAAGAGAAGATTGCCACACTGGAAGCCATCTGGCGCTGGCAGGGCAGCAATACGCAATGGGAAACCGTGCTGTTTCGCAACAAAATGCAGGACTTTGTTAATAAAGTGGCCGTGGAAGGAGGCAGTCGCTTTACCTTTGCCAATACCGATGAGCATGAAATACGGGGTGTGGAAACCAGCCTGAACTGGAAACTGAACGAGCATTGGGAAGGGCAGCTTAACTACACGCTTTTATTCGATAACCCGTTTAATGCCAGCTTCAAACGCTATGGTCAGCTTCGCCTCGGCTATCAGCAGGAATCCCTGAGTTTGAACCTGGATGCCCTGTGGCGGTCGGCGGTGGGTGAACAGGGATTTCATCAGTCGGCCTATAGCCTGATCAATTTTCAGGGGCGCTGGCAATGGCAAGAAAAACAGGTGTTGACGCTATCTTTGACCAACTTGTTTGATAAACAATATCAGGTCTATGAGCCCAGACTAAGCAACCTGGCAATGCCGGGGGAACGCAGGCAACTTATTCTGGGCTATCAGTTGAGCTTTTAGTGTTATTCCTTATCCACCATCACCGACAGTCTTGGCAAGCCAGCCCTGGATGCCTGGTCTAGTACCCTGACTACCACACCATGTTTGGTTTCTTTGTCCGCCTGAATCACCGCATTTTCGGTAATATTTTCCGCCAGAAAACTCTGAATATTGGCTTCGACCCGTTCAATATCGATCTGCCGACCATTCATATAAACAAAGCCATTAGCGTCAATTTTGATAGAAACGTTCTTGCTGGGTTTATTGCTTTTCTGGGCATCATCAGGACGATTCACGATTAGCCCTTTTTCTTTAACGAATGACGTGGTTACGATAAAGAAGATCAACATGATAAAGACGATATCCAGCATCGGCGTCATATCAATATTGGCATCTTCAGACTCTCTATTGTGTTTCTTCTTCATGATTATCCTCGTTGTTGGTCGATCGTTATCCCTGTTGCCGACCATATGCACAACAGTCCTGTTTCTATATTCAATGAAAACCCTGCTTTGTGCAATTGTTAACCAGAGTGAATTTTGCTGGCCTGCTATGCATATATGATTTTTTTTCGCAAAGTACTTGAGCCTGACATAGTGGCAAGCTTTAGGCTGGTGGGCTGATACCTTGCGATAGATTCACAAAGTCCCTGGTTATTGCTATGTTGCATGCAATGTTCAAACAGGGCTTGGTATGTAATTTTGGCGGTTGTTTGATTTTTCTGGATGTTACATATTCTGGACTTTAAAGACCGACAGGATTTTAATAACCCTTTGTTAATCAATTTGGCCATAGGCGCCTGGCTTTTTACCTTGAGTGGCTTTGTTATGCTTTACCATAGCCTGTTTAAACCCCATTGGCGTAAGTGGCAATACAAGAAGGGCATGTGAAACTTTTTACCCGTTTTATGCTGATAGTGATGCTTGCCACGGCCTGGCCTGTGGCGGCCGATGTCACACCAATGCCGATATCGCAAGGTGCAGATATGGCTATGTCCCATGACTGCTGCGATGGAAGTGCCGATGCAGAAGCGGCGGATGCTGAATGCTGCGAAGGTTGCGATCAGGCCAGTTGCGCAAGCCACTGCGTCAGCCCGGCCTTACCCCTTGGCCATCTCTGTGGTTTATTTCCCGCTATGCAGGGGGAAAGGAGCCATCTTCTTCAAACCATCCATTGGATTCAATCGGACCCGCTTTTTCGTCCTCCCAAAAACACTGAATAAGCTCGTCACTATTTTTTTGCTTATTCAGGAGTATTTATGAAATCAATTATTTTCGCTGGTTTGCTTGGCAGCTTACTGGTCATTCGTCCCACTGTGGCAGCGCAGCATCACAACCATGCAAGTCAGCATGACAGTCCCACATCGCAGGTCGATGCGGTCTTTGGGCAGGTACGTTATGTTTGTCCTATGCACAGCCATATCGTTAAGGATCATCCGGGCAACTGCCCCATCTGTGGTATGGCATTGGAGCCAGTAACCTTGAGCAGCAGTGCCGAGGATGATGGACCCTCGATCCGGGTCAGCGGACAAATTCAACAGGCCATGTCGGTGAAAACAGCATTGGTTGAACGCGACGATTTGTGGAAATACATCAAGACACTGGGCACAGTTAGTTTTGATCAATCGTCTATTCATCATGTGCACCCGCGGGCATCAGGGTGGCTGGAGCAACTGACCGCCCATGCCGTAGGTGAGCGGGTCGAGCAGGGGGAACTGCTGTTTACCCTGTATTCGCCGGAACTGGTGGTAGCTCAGGATGATTATCTGCAGGTCTTACACAACGCCTCTGGTGCATCCCGGGCCAGTTTGCTGAAGCAGGCCAGATTGCGGCTCAGTTTGCTGGGCATTGATGAAAAGGTCATAAGCGGAATCGAGAAGTCGGGTCGTGCACTTTACACTGTGCCTTTTTATGCCCAGCAATCCGGTGTTATTACCGCGTTGAACGTTCGACACGGTATGTATGTGACCCCGGATGTGGAGATGCTGGCCATTTCCGATTTGCAAAAGCTTTGGGTGATAGCCGACGTATTTGAAAGTCAGTTTGACTGGCTTAAGCTCGGCAAACCTGCCGAGATCAGTTTGGCGGCATTGGGTGTACATGCCCTGGAAGCCAATATTGATTATATCTACCCCCAACTGGACCCGGTCACGCGCAGCCTCAAAGTGCGGCTCAGTGTCAATAATCCTCTTGAGCGCATTAAACCCGGCATGACAGCAGATGTTGCCATTTTTGGTGGCCCTTTACGCGATGTGTTAGTGATTGATAAGCAGGCAGTGATTCAAACCGGCGAAGGGCAGCGTGTGGTGGTTAAAAGTAGCGACGACAGTTTCACGGTGCGAAAAGTACAAACCGGTATGCAGGCCAGAGGGCAGGTTGAGATTTTGTCTGGTCTGGCAGAAGGTGAAGAAGTGGTAGTGTCAGGTCAGTTTTTGCTTGATTCAGAAGCAAGCCTGGCCGCAGGTATGCAGCGCCTGGAAGGCGCTGGCCATAACCACTAGGAGCCTGACATGCTGAGCAAATTAATTGAGCTGGCCATTCGTCAGCGTCTGCTGGTGTTATTAATCAGCGCTTTACTGGCTATGGCCGGCTGGCAGGCCATGCGTGGCCTGAATGTTGATGCCATTCCTGACTTATCCGACGTACAGGTGATTATCAAAACCCCATATGCCGGGCAAAGCCCGGAACTGGTGGAACAGCAGGTAACCTATCCGCTTGCCAATATTATGATGGCAGTACCCGGTGCCACGTCGGTGCGGGGTTTTTCATTTTATGGCGATTCTTATCTTTATGTTCTGTTTGAAGATGGTACCGACATTTACTGGGCCCGCTCACGGGTACTGGAATACTTAAACCAGGCCGCCAGCCAGTTACCTGAGGGTGTGCAGCCGCAACTGGGGCCGGATGCCTCTGGCGTTGGCTGGGTTTATCAATATGCCTTGGTGGACAACAGCGGCAACTGGGATCTTGCTGATTTGAAGAGCCTGCAGGACTGGTTTCTGAAACAAGAGCTGCAATCCGTGTCTGGAGTGGCAGAAGTCGCCACCGTGGGGGGCATGACCCGTACCTATCAGATTGTGTTGGATCCCCTGAAGCTGGCCAACTATCAAATGTCGGTGCAGCAGGTTATTGAGGCTTTACAAAGTCATAATGGTGAAACCGGCGGTGCGTCGGTGGAAATGGCTGAAGCCGAATATATGATTCGGGTACGGGGGTACCTTAAATCCGTTGCGGACATTCAGGCCATTCCGTTGGGCAAACGAAACGCCGCCAATATCCCACTGCAGATCAAAGACGTGGCTGAGGTCAGGCTGGGGCCACAATTACGCCGTGGTATTGCCGAGCTGAATGGGCAGGGCGAGGTGGTTGGCGGCATTATTGTGATGCGCAGTGGTGAGAATGCCCGGCAGGTGATTGACAGAGTCAAAGCCAGATTGAATGAATTGAAAGTCAGCCTGCCCGATGGGGTGGATATTGTCCCCACCTATGACAGATCTGACTTTATTCAGCGTGCGGTGGACAACCTGTCGGACAAATTGCTGATGGAAATCCTGTTGGTGTCGATGGTGTTGATGCTGTTCCTCTGGCATCTGGGTTCCATTATGGTGGCGGTGCTGGTGTTACCTTTGGCGCTACTGTCTGCTTTTATTCTGATGCGGGTATTGGGCATCAGCGCCAATATTATGAGTCTGGGAGGCATTGCCATTGCCATTGGCGCCTTGGTGGATGCCGCTATCGTTATGATCGAAAACCTGCACAAGCACCTGGAGCAGTTTGACGCCAAACATGGCCGCCGTCCTAATCGCGCTGAACATTGGCAGCAAGTCAGTCTGGCCTGTCGACAGGTTGGTCCGGCCTTATTTATGTCGTTGCTCATTATCACCCTGAGCTTTTTTCCGGTCTTTGTGCTGGAAGGGCAGGAAGGTCGTTTATTTACTCCGTTAGCCCTGACCAAATCTTTTGCCATGGCGGCAGCGGCCCTGCTGGCGGTTACCCTGGTGCCGGTGTTGATGGGGTATTGGGTGCGGGGCAAGATTGTGCCGGAACATAAGAATCTGCTGTCGCGCGGTCTGATTGCCCTGTACCGGCCGCTGCTGAACAAAGCCCTGGCCTGGCCGAAAACCTGCCTGTTACTGGCCGTATTGTTGCTGGCAAGTGGTTACTATCCCTGGCAACAGCTGGGCAAGGAGTTTATGCCGCAAATCGATGAAGGAGATTTACTGTATATGCCGACCACCTTACCGGGTATCAGCGCGGGTAAGGCGGCACAGCTGCTGCAACAGACCGACAGATTGATTGCCCAGATACCGGAGGTTAAAAGCGTATTTGGTAAGATTGGGCGTGCCGAAACGGCCACCGATCCCGCCCCCCTGACCATGCTGGAAACCACTATTCAACTGAAACCACAGGCACAGTGGCGGCCAGGTATGACCTTGGATAAGGTGATTGCCCAATTGCAGGCAACCGTCAAGTTTCCAGGTCTCACCAATGCCTGGGTGCAGCCGATCAAAACCCGTATTGATATGTTGTCAACGGGCATTAAAACGCCGTTGGGGCTGAAAATCGCCGGACCTGACTTGGCCCAGATTGAGCAGATTGGTGTGCAGGTTGAGCAATTGCTCCGGCAACTCCCTGCCACCCGCTCGGTGTACTCAGAGCGCGTGGCAGCCGGGCGCTATCTGGATATTCAACCTAACCTGCAAGCTCTGGGTGAACATGGCATCAGCCTGGCCGAGTTGCAGGCATTGATTCGTACTGCCGTGGGGGGAGCGAAAGTGTCTGAAATGGTTAAAGGTAATGAGCGATATCCGGTGAATGTCAGGGTTGAAGCCCAGTATCGTCAGGATCTGGATGCGCTGGCCAGCTTGCCCATCAGCACAGCCCAAGGGATTTTCGTGCCACTGTCGGCGCTGGCCAGCTTACAGATTCAGGATGGTCCGGCCATGATAAAAAGCGAAAACGCCCGGCAAGTTGGCTGGACCTTTGTGGATATTCAGGATCTTTCGGTCGGCGAATACCTGACTCAGGCTAAGGCGCTGCTCGACAATCAGTTGGTACTGCCAGCCAGATACTCTGTGCAGTGGTCGGGGCAATACGAATCCATTAAGCGGGTGGAAGGCAAGCTGGTACAGTTGGTGCCACTTACCCTGCTGCTATCCTTGGTTTTACTTTATCTTACCCTGTCCAGTTGGCAACAGAGCCTGGTGGTGATGTTAACCCTGCCTATTGCCTTGTGCGGTAGTTTATGGCTTATCTGGTGGCTGGGTTTTAATCTGTCCATCGCCGTGGTTGTGGGAATGATCGCATTGGCAGGGGTGGCGGCTGAATTTGGTGTGGTAATGTATCTGTATCTGAATCAGGCTTGGCAGGATTCTGCACAGCGCTGCCAACGTGGTTTATACCAAGCTGTGGTGGCAGGTGCTGTACAACGTATCAGACCCAAAGCCATGACGGTTATTACCATATTGGCCAGTCTGTTGCCGATTATGCTGACGCAGGGCACCGGGCATGAGGTAATGCAGCGTATTGCCGCACCTATGCTAGGTGGTATGATACTGGCCCCTCTGGTTTCTCTGTTTGTGATTCCGGTAATTTTTTATATGCTGGAACGCAGACAAAGCGATTTGGTCCGGACAAGTGCAACAACTTGAGTTTTTTGCTATTCCCAGTCCCTGCATCGGTGTATGCCAAAGCGGGGACAAGGGCTATTGTCTGGGATGCTTTCGAACCAGGGAGGAGCGTCTTTATTGGCATCAAATCGACGACGGGGTAAAACGCAAGATAATCCGGGCCTGCCAAATGCGAAAAAGGCGGGCTAATGCAGCAAAACAACCAGCCAGGGGAGGCGACATGTTGGAACAACAGCAATTGGGATTTGATGAGGACCAGTCATAATGCAAGCCACTGAATTAGCCAAATATGCCAGCCAGTCATTTGCACTGCCGGATACCTGCAGCCGGATTCGTGCCCTGCTGGATGATGTTAGTGCGGATTCAGCGGATATCGCTGAGGTGATTGCTGTGGATCCATCCCTCAGCTCTAAGCTGCTGAAACTGGCCAACAGTGCGTTGTTTCGGTTTCCTGCGCAGATAAATTCTATTCCCAAAGCGGTTGGTGTTATTGGTGGTGAAGCGCTGTATAACCTGGCACTGGCTGAAACCGCGACCACCGCCTTTAGGCATTTCTCATCTGAAGTCATTGATCTGCGACGTTTCTGGCAACAAAGTGTTTATTGCGGACTGCTAGCCAAGCATCTGGCCAAAACAGCTAAAATCCGCGCCAGTGAGCAGTATTTTGTGATGGGCTTATTGCATCAATATGCTGAGCTGGTGGTGGCCAGCAAAGATGCCGCCTTGGCGCATGAATGCGAAAAATATCAGAAAGACAAACTACCCTGGCAACATCAGCAAGCGCTCTTGGGATTTACCTATGCCCAGTGCTCGGGCCTGATTTTAGAATCATGGCATTTGCCGGAGCAGTTTTGCTACGTGATTAATCATGTGCACAGTGAAATCAAGGCCAAAGACGGTAAAGATGTGGCCATCGGTCATTTAGCCGTGCGATTGGCACTGCATATGGTCGACAGCCGTTACAAACTGGACAGTCTGGTATCACCGGCCGCACTGAAAAAACTTAAACTGGAAGCCGAAGATATTCAGGATGTCATTAAGTTTACCCGAATGGATGCACATAAGCTCCTGGCTATTATGAATCCTGAATTGTTCTGAATTGTATTCCTAAAACAGGGACAGATGGGTGAAAAAAGCGCGGGTTGTTAATATTATTGTTGTCGTTGTTACATGGTTGGGTATGACGGCTTGTCAGAGTACTTCCAAACCAACCCCTGGCCTAGCATACCAGTTGCAGCTGCCAACAAACTGGCCAGATGCAACACAACCATCTGAACCGATACCCGCAGCACAGCTTTTCCAACTCAGCCAACAGCAACAGCAGGACTTTGTGCATTACTTTAATGCGCCAGTCAACCAGTCACGAGCACCCAACTGGCGGCTGTATGATTACCTTGAAGGCCGATTAGCCGGTTTTGACTATAAAGGCGATACCTACACCGCTCAGCAGGCATTAGAAAAAAACGCTGGGAATTGTTTATCGCTGGCATTGGTAACAGGTGCCCTGGCGAAACTGGTCGGCCTCGAACTTGATTATCAGCAAGTGGATTCTGCACCGGTTTATCGTATGCAAAACAACCTGTTGATGTTATCCAGTCACGTTCGTACCAAGGTATACGATCCCAGTTTCAAACCTGAAAAAGACATCCTTTATCTTAGCCGCCCCGGTGTCGTAATCGACTATCTGCCAGCGCGAGGCGATCGTTATGGCGCTAAACGCACCGAGCAAGACGTAATCGCGATGTTTTACCAGAATCAGGCCGCGGAGGCGCTGGTGAATAATCAATTAACGCTGGCTTACCAACTGAGTCGGCGAGCCCTGCAACATGGACAGCTTAATCCCGGCAGTCTAAATAGCCTGGCAGTAGCATATTCGCGAGCAGGCTTAATTGATGAATCCGCGCAGACCTATGCCTATGCGCGCGAGCGCGGTGCCACTTCGCTGGAATTGCTGGACAATTATCGTAAGTTATTGCTCCGGCAGGGCAAGCGTGCAGAGGCCGCTGAAATAGCCGTGCAACTGGGCAATGTGGATGATGCTAACCCCTATAATTGGTTGAGTCTTGCCGAGGGCTTTTTTGCTGAAGGTAAAGTACACTACGCCCTGGAAAATTACCTAAAAGCACAACAACTGGCCCCTTATCTGGAAGAAAGCTATTTGGGACTGGCCAAGTCATATCACGCGATGGGAAAGCTGGTGAAAGCATCAGAAGCACTGGAGAAAGCCATTGCGTTAAGTTATCAAACCAGGCAAAGGCAACTTTATGAAGCGAAACTGAGTACTTTGCGTGCCAGTGCCCACAGTGGTGAGGAAGTATCCAGATGAGAACTATTCCCATCTTATTCACGAGATTTATTAATTTTTAATCAACATCACTGAAATTTATTCTGGCTATAAGTGAACTAAAGGCTGGGCAAATTCAAATCTTCATACTAAACCCTTATACTTGTCGGGTTTATCGTTCCTGCTGCCAACTGGGCGACCAGTGACAAGGCGGCCAACTCATCGAAGAGGACCAAACTGTGTTAGAAGCATATCGTCAACACGTTGCAGAACGTGCCGCTGAAGGTGTCCCACCAAAACCTCTGAGCGCCGAACAGGTCGCCGAACTGGTTGAATTGTTGAAGAATCCCCCCGCCGGTGAAGAATCCTTCCTGGTGGAACTTATTTCTGAGCGTGTCCCGCCTGGTGTGGATGAAGCTGCTTATGTTAAAGCTGGCTTTTTAACCGCCATTGTTAAAGGTGAAGCGGTATCTCCTTTGGTTAGCAAAGATGCAGCAGTGCAGTTGCTGGGCAATATGCATGGTGGTTACAACATTGCCACCCTGGTCGAACTGTTGGATGACAACGAGCTGGCAGAACAGGCCGCAGAAGAACTGAAACATACCCTGCTGATGTTTGATGCTTTCCATGATGTAGAAGAGAAAGCCAAAGCCGGTAATGCCTATGCTAAAGACGTTATGCAGTCATGGGCTGAAGCCGAGTGGTTTACCAGCCGCCCTGAGCTGGCAGAAAAGATCACTGTGACGGTATTTAAAGTTACCGGCGAAACCAACACCGATGACCTTTCGCCTGCGCCTGATGCCTGGTCACGTCCGGATATTCCGCTGCATGCCCGTGCCATGTACAAAATGACTCGTGACGGTTTAACCCCAGAACAGCATGGTGAAGTAGGCCCGCTGAAACAAATCGAAGAAATTAAAGCCAAAGGCCATCCGGTTGCCTTTATCGGTGACGTGGTAGGAACTGGCTCTTCACGTAAGTCTGCTACCAACTCGGTATTGTGGTATTTCGGTGAAGATATGCCTGGCGTGCCAAATAAGCGTAGCGGTGGAATCTGTTTTGGTTCCAAAGTGGCACCTATCTTCTTCAACACCATGGAAGATGCCGGTGCGCTGGTATTCGAAGCCGATGTAGACAAAATGGAAATGGGCGATGTGATCGACATTTATCCATTTGAAGGCAAAATCAAAAACGCCGAAACTGGCGAGTTACTGGCTGAGTACAGCTACAACTCTAAAGTTATCCTGGATGAAGTGCGTGTTGGTGGCCGTATCAATATGATCATCGGTCGTGGTTTGACCGAGAAGGCGCGTGAGTCACTGGGTCTGCCGCCGGCTGATTTCTTCCGTGTGCCGGAGCAACCAGCTGATACCGGTAAAGGCTTCACCCTGGCGCAGAAGATGGTTGGCCGTGCCTGTGGTGTGGAAGGTATCCGCCCAGGTACTTACTGCGAACCTAAGATGACCACGGTAGGCTCTCAGGATACCACAGGTCCCATGACCCGTGATGAGCTGAAAGACCTGGCTTGTCTGGGTTTCTCTGCCGATTTGACCATGCAGTCATTCTGTCACACTGCGGCCTATCCTAAGCCGGTAGATATTGACACTCAGCATACCCTGCCGGACTTTATTATGAATCGTGGCGGCGTGTCTTTGCGCCCTGGTGACGGGATTATCCACAGCTGGCTGAACCGCATGTTGTTGCCCGATACCGTAGGGACTGGCGGTGACTCGCATACCCGTTTCCCAATCGGCATTTCCTTCCCGGCCGGTTCCGGCCTGGTGGCTTTCGCGGCCGCCACAGGTGTGATGCCGCTGGATATGCCTGAGTCTGTGCTGGTGCGTTTTAAAGGTAAGATGCAGCCGGGTATTACCCTGCGTGATCTGGTACATGCCATTCCGCTTTACGGTATCAAGCAAGGTCTGCTGACCGTTGCCAAGAAAGGTAAAGTGAATGCGTTCTCTGGCCGTATTCTGGAAATCGAAGGTCTGGAAGACCTGACCGTTGAGCAGGCCTTTGAGCTGTCTGATGCGTCTGCCGAGCGCTCTGCGGCCGGTTGTACCATCAAGCTGTCTCAGGAGTCTATTGCCGAGTACCTGAACTCCAATATCACTATGCTGCGCTGGATGATCAGTCATGGTTACGGTGACCCTCGCACTCTGGAGCGTCGTGCTCGTAAGATGGAAGAGTGGCTGGCTAAGCCTGAACTGATGCAAGCCGATGCGGATGCGGAATATGCTGAAATCATCGAAATCGATCTGGCTGATATCAAAGAGCCTATCGTATGTTGCCCGAATGATCCGGATGATGCTAAGACCCTGTCTGAAGTTGCCGGTGACAAGGTAGATGAAGTCTTTATCGGTTCTTGTATGACTAACATCGGCCACTTCCGTGCCGCCGGTAAGCTACTGGAGCAGAACAAAGAAGCCCTGACTACACGTCTGTGGATGTCGCCACCGACTAAGATGGACCAGGCGCAACTGATGGAAGAAGGTTACTACAACATTTATGGCCGTGCCGGTGTGCGCACCGAAATGCCAGGATGTTCACTGTGTATGGGTAACCAGGCACGTGTAGCCGCTGGCAGCACTGTGTTGTCTACGTCTACCCGTAACTTCCCCAACCGCCTGGGGGATGGTGCCAACGTATACCTGACATCAGCAGAACTGGCCGCTGTCGGTGCTATTCTGGGCCGTATTCCGACCACCGAAGAGTATCTGCAATACGCCAGTAAGATCGATTCTATGGCCGGTGATATCTATCGCTACCTGAACTTCGACCGCATGGATGAGTTCAAAAAGGCCGAGCAAAAAGCTAAGGCGGACATCATTCCTACACTGAATGTAGCCTGATAAGCGAATATGTTTAAGCAGAGCCGGGACTTGTCCCGGCTTTTTTATGCTCAGGATGAGCGGTATGCCGGTGTTGCAAGGAGCTTTCACCGGCGATGTTCATGGATGGACGGGCAGAAAAACCGCTCCTGCGTTTTCTGCACTTCCGCCATCCCTGGCGGTCGTATGGCGCGGTGGCATGGATGCCAAAGAGCGCCGATGTCCATGGATGGACGGGCAGAAAAACTGCTCCTGCATTTTCTGCACTTCCGCCATCCTTGGCGGTCGTATGGCGTGGTGGCATGGATGCCAAAGAGCGCCGATGTCCATGGAGTCGTGCGTAATCTGCACCAAATTGATGCATCTTCCTGATGCAAGTGCTGACTATCAGATAGCGGTCAGCCAGTCCAAGGGACTGGATCTTGTCATGTTTTTGCCATCTGCTGGCGTTTAAATGGAAACTGGCCTGGATAATGCTAAAAACTATACTGAAGTAGTAAGAAAATCGCCTTAGTCAGGCCGTTATTTATCTTTTGTACCCAAATCAACAAGGACACCGCATGAATCTAGATGACCGCATACCCAGGGACAGACGCAATGATTACAGTCGGGAAATGGCCGATAAACGTCGTGAATTTTTGGCTGATAAAACCGGTGAACAAATGGAATACACTGGCCAGTTCAGCATTGACCCTGCAGTACTGCCGGGCAATATTGAAAACTTTATTGGCATAGTGCAAATGCCGGTTGGTATTGCCGGGCCGGTGCAAATTGATGGTGAGTATGCCCAAGGCCAGTTTTACGTGCCTTTGGCCACCACCGAAGGGACGCTGGTGGCAAGTTACAGCCGCGGCATGCGGGTTATCAATGAATGTGGCGGCGTGACCACTACGGTGGTTGAACAGTTTATGCAGCGCGCTCCAGCCTTTTTGTTTGAAAATGCCCGCCAGGCGCGGGATTTTGGCCAATGGGTAAGCGCGCATTTTGCGCAAATTGCTGAGGTGGCAGAGAGCACCAGCAGCATTGCCAAACTACAACATATTGAACAATGGTCTGTGGCTAAAATGCGTTATCTGCGTTTTAACTACACCACAGGCGATGCAGCCGGACAAAACATGGTCAGTAAAGCCACTTTAGCGGCCAGTGAATGGATCAAGCAGAATTCGCCCATTCCCTGTGACTATTTGTTGTCAGGCAATATGGATACCGATAAAAAGCATTCGCAACTGAATATGATTCATTCCCGTGGCAGACGGGTGATTGCCGAGATTGTGTTGAAAAAAGAAGTGCTGCGAAAAATCATGCATGTGGACAGCCGTATGATGGCCAAGGCGGCCGTGCTGTCCAATGTTGGTGCACGTATCGCCGGCGCTGCCTATAACGGTCCGCATTCGGCCAATGGTATTGCTTCCCTTTTTATAGCCACAGGTCAGGATGAAGCGAACGTGGTGGAATCTCACGCTGGCCATTTGTCCCATGAATTGCTGGAAAATGATGACCTCTATTTGTCTGTCACTTTACCTTCTTTGATTGTTGCCACCTATGGCGGCGGCACTGGGTTGCCTACACAAAAGGAATGCCTGAATTTACTGGGCTGCTATGGAAAGGGCAAAGCGAACAAATTTGCCGAGATAGTCGCTGCCACTGTGCTGGCTGGTGATATTTCCCTGGCTTGTGCAGTTATTGCCGGGCATTGGGTAAGCAGCCATGATCGTTTAGGGCGTAATCGTCCCTGACCGTTCAATTCCAGTGTCTGAAACGCTGAGTGTTGGAGATTTGACCATTCAGCGTTTTAGGCTCATCTATACTTGCTGTCATAATGATCATCTGGTTATCCCAATGCTGGAACACGGCACTTTTGAACTGAAACTGCATGGGCGTGTTTTACACAGTTTTCCCCGGGGGAGTTTTAATCGCCCCGGGCTGCTGCGCTATCGACAAGCGCTGTTGTTGGCTGCTGCTAAGTTATCCGGATGGATATTGTATGAGCATGCCGGCAACGAAGCGGCGCTGACCAGCGAGGCTTTACCAGAGCTTATTGAAACGTACCGACAGGCAGAGGAAAACGGCTGTATTGGCATTGCCTGCGATGTTGGTCCATTGTTTCGTGATCTAATTCAGGCCCAAGCACTGGGGAAGTTGCAGATTCCTCTGTTGTTGTCTGACAAGGCGAGTGAAATAGAGCCCTTTATCAGTGGCTTATAACTATGCTGCATGTTGCGTCGGCTTCGCTGTAGCGATACCTTAACGCTCAGGATCCTCAAGGTAGAAAAACAATGCGCTTACTATTGGTTTTATTGGGTTTGGCGGTTTCAGGCTTGGCTGCAGCTAGCCTGTTTGGCAAAGTGGAGGTGTCAGTGGGCGAAAAACAACTGCAGCTTGAACTTGCACAAAGTTATGAGGCGCGAGCCATGGGGTTGATGCACCGTGAATCACTTTGCAGCGATTGCGGCATGCTGTTTGAGTACCAACAGCCCAGAGTGATCAGTATGTGGATGAAAAATACCCTGATACCGCTGGACGTGGCATTTTTGAATGCCGAGGGTGAAATACTGGTGATTAAACCTATGCAGCCCCATGATCTGACCCCAGTGGACTCAGAATCGCCCGCAAGCTATGCCTGGGAAATGAATCAGGGCTGGTTTGCTGCTAACCATATTAAGTCTGGCGATAAGGTGACAATACGAGCCGCGATGTAGTTTAAGCATCTGGTCGTAGTAGTGCGATGTGCTTTTCTCTTGTAGAGTCGATTTTTAAACCAGTTTCCTACAACAGAAAATAAGGATAATTGTATGTCAGACTCACTTCCAACCGAATCAGGCGTCATCAGTCAGGATTCTAAAAACCTGGCGCTGCTTCTGTGGATAGGGACCATTTTCTTCGGCTTTATTCCCGGATTGGTGTTTTATCTGGTGAAAAAGGATGATGCGTATGTATTGGACCAATCCAAAGAAGCCTTGAACTGGTCTATCACTGCCATATTTGCCTACATCGCAGCCATGATCTTAACCGTGATTCTGATAGGTGCGTTGCTCATTCCAATTATTGGTTTGGTACACCTGATTTTTTGTATTTTAGGGGCCGTTGCCGTGTCCAGTGGTAAGGACTTTCGCGTACCTTTTGCTGTACGTTTAATTAAATAGTTTATGCCTACCCGCCTCAGCGCGCAGAATAGTGCCCTGGTATTAGTGGACGTCCAGGGCAAACTGGCGCGTATGATGCCGGACGCAGAAAGTTTAATTCACCGCATCTGCGTCTTATTACAAGGCGCAGTGCAATTGGATATCCCTATCCTTTGGCTGGAACAGAATCCTGCTGGTCTAGGGCCGACTGTTCCTGAGATAAGCGCTCTGCTTAGTGCGCGGCGTCCTATTGCCAAACAGCATTTTGACGCTTGTTCAGAGCCAGATTTTGCCCGCCAGGTGGCCGCACTTAATCGACCATATTTAATACTTTGTGGGATTGAAGCCCATATATGTGTGTTGCAGACGGCTTTAGGCTTGCTAGCGCAAAAACACGCTGTGTATATTATTGCCGATGCTGTGGCGTCAAAGCAGGAAGCACATAAGCAACTGGCGCTGCAAAGACTCACTCAGGAAGGCTGTAGACTTTGTAATGTGGAGATGTTGTTGTTTGAGTGGCTGGCCAGTGCCCTGCATCCCGCCTTTAAGCCCCTGTTACCCCTGATTAAATCTTTGCCCAGCTTGTAGTGCGCTAAAAACTATTGGGCAGTTTAGGCCGGTTGGCAATAGTGTTATTCTATGCGCCCTTTTTATCATAACCCAATCTGGAGAAGCCGATGCCATTGCTAGATAGCTTTACCGTTGACCATACCCGTATGCATGCGCCAGCAGTGCGCGTGGCTAAAACCATGAGTACCCCAAAAGGGGATACCATAACTGTGTTTGACCTGCGTTTTTGTGTTCCTAATCAGAACATTCTGAGCGAAAAGGGAATTCACACACTGGAGCATTTATTTGCTGGTTTTATGCGTGATCATTTAAACGGTAATGGTGTGGAGATTATCGATATTTCCCCTATGGGATGCCGTACTGGTTTTTACATGAGCCTGATTGGTGAACCTTCCGAGCAGCGAGTGGCAGATGCCTGGCTGGCGGCTATGCAGGATGTTATCAAGGTGGCCAATCAGTCTGAGATTCCTGAGCTAAACGAATACCAATGTGGTACCTATGCCATGCACTCCTTGCTGGAAGCCCAGGATATCGCCCGTGATGTCATCGGGGCGGGTGTCGCTGTGAATAAGAACGATGATCTGAAATTAAGCGACGAAATTTTGGGTAAGCTATAGCAAATCCAAAGGTTAAACCCGGCTTATGCCGGGTTTTTAATAAATGCAAAGAATCACCTTTTGCCTAAAATTTACCCTCGCCTTTTATTCTAAATTCTGTATAATGCGCGCCCTGCCCAGTTACAACTGCCGCCTTGGGAAGGCGGGACAACCGGCTTGCTCGAAGGGGCAAATACACCGGTTTAGCAGCTGACTGGCAGCATGGCTGCAAGTTGGCGCAAGTAACTATTTGAATCTTTTGGGTAAGTCAAAATGAAAACTTTTGTTGCTAAGCCAGAGACGGTAAAACGTGACTGGTTCGTGGTTGACGCCACAGACAAGACTCTTGGACGCCTGGCGACCGAAATCGCCCGTCGTCTGCGCGGTAAACACAAGCCTGAGTACACGCCTCACGTGGACACAGGTGACTACATTGTGGTTATCAACGCTGAAAAAGTACGTGTAACTGGTAATAAGACCAAGGACAAGATGTACTATTCCTATACTGGCTACGTTGGTGGTCTGAAGGAAACCACTTTCGAGAAGCTGCAAGCCCACAAGCCTGAGCTGATCATCGAAAGAGCGGTTAAAGGTATGTTGCCTAAAGGTCCTCTGGGCCGTGCGATGTTCCGCAAAATGAAGGTCTACGCTGGTTCTGAGCATGCCCATGCCGCTCAGCAGCCACAGGTTCTGGATATTTAAGGAGCATTGAGTTATGGCAGATAATCAATATTACGGTACTGGCCGTCGTAAAAGCTCCACTGCTCGCGTATTCATTCGCCCAGGCAGTGGTAAAATCACTATCAACAAGCGCACTATCGAAGAGTTCTTCGGTCGTGAAACCGCTCGCATGGTAGTACGTCAGCCTTTGGAACTGTTGGAAATGACTGACAAGTTTGACCTGTACATCACTGTAACTGGTGGTGGTATCAGCGGTCAGGCTGGCGCTATCCGTCACGGTATCACTCGTGCTCTGATGGAATATGACGAAGCACTGCGTCCGGCTCTGCGTAAAGCAGGTTTCGTGACTCGTGATGCTCGTGAAGTTGAACGTAAAAAGGTCGGTTTGCACAAAGCCCGCAGACGTCCTCAGTTCTCCAAGCGTTAAGATTACGCAGCATGTTGCAAAAACCCGGCCATGGCCGGGTTTTTCTTTTTGTTGCCCTTGCCTGCCAGTATTAAGTCAACTAATACCTTGTTTTACCCATCATTTCCTTGTGTTTTGCAGGGGTTTTCTTTTATCATTTCCCGCTAAAATATAACCCCCAAGATTTCCTGTAACATTTGCAAATCCCAGAAGACGAATGGTCAGGAAATACACTAAATCCAACCTTTGGAGAAAAGTGGATGAGCAATGCGCCAGTAGATAACAGCAGGCGCCGATTCCTGACGATAGCCACCTCTGTGGTGGGCGGCGTCGGAGTGGCGGGCGTGGCTGTGCCATTTATTGCTTCCTGGAACCCCAGTGCCAAAGCCAAAGCTGCCGGTGCTGATGTGGAAGTAGATATCAGCAAAGTCGAACCAGGTCAGTTGTTACGCATTGAATGGCGAAGCAAACCGGTTTGGATTGTACGTCGTACTCCAGAGTTGCTGGCAGAACTGGCGAACCATGAAGATAAGCTCAAAGACCCCAACTCTGACGAGCCACAGCAGCCCGAGTTTGCTCACAACAGATACCGTTCTTTGAAAGAAGAATATCTGGTGTTGGTGGGCATTTGTACTCACCTTGGTTGCTCTCCACAGCATCTGAAAGGCGGTGCCTTTGAGGAGCAGGTTGAAGGTGTGCCAGACGGTTTCTTCTGTCCGTGCCATGGCTCCAAGTTCGATATGGCTGGTCGTGTATTCCAGGGGGTACCTGCGCCACTGAACCTGGTTGTACCGCCTTACATGTATATCGACGACAACACCATACTTATCGGTTCACAAGAGGGGGCGGCATAACATGTGGCAGAATCTGCTCGACTGGATTGAATATCGTATTCCCATGATGCGTGTGGCCAAGATGCACGCCATGGAGTACCCCGCACCTAAAAATATGAATTTCTGGTACGTATTTGGCTTTTTGGCCACTATCGTACTGGTTAACCAAATTGTCACCGGCATCTGGCTGACCATGAGCTTTGAGCCGTCCGCTGAGCGCGCTTTTGCCTCAGTCGAATATATTATGCGTGAAGTGGATTACGGTTATATTATCCGCTACATGCACAGCACCGGCGCCTCTGCGTTCTTTATCGTTGTGTATCTGCATATGTTCCGCGGCATGATCTACGGTTCTTATCAAAAGCCGCGTGAGTTGCTGTGGCTGTTCGGCATGTTTATTTATCTGGCGCTGATGGCTGAAGCCTTTATGGGCTATGTATTGCCTTGGGGACAGATGTCTTACTGGGGGGCTCAGGTTATCGTGTCGCTGTTCGGCGCTATACCAGTCATCGGCGAAGACTTAACCGTTTGGATTCAGGGCGATTATGTTATCTCTGGTGCCACACTGAACCGCTTCTTTGCCTTGCATGTCATTGCACTGCCCCTGGTTATCGTGATACTGGTGTTCCTGCATATTGTTGCGCTGCACGAGGTGGGTTCTAACAACCCAGACGGTGTAGAAGTTAAGCGTAAAAAAGGTTCATTAAAGGAAGAAGAGAAAACCAAATTCAAAATGCACGAGTACTACACCAACAAGTACGACATTATTGATGACGTGGTGCCTTTCTTCCCACATATTGTGCTGAAAGATTTGGTGGCATTCAGTGTTTTCCTGCTGGCCTTCTGTTACATCATGTTCTTTAAGCCTGAAATGGGTGGCTATTTCCTTGAAGCACCTAACTTTGAAATTGCCAACCCGCTAAAAACCCCTGCGCACATCTTCCCAGTTTGGTATTTCACGCCTTTCTACGCCATTTTAAAGGCGGTGCCGGATAAGTTGTTCGGTGTTATTGCGATGTTTGCTGCGATTATTATGCTGGCCTTGTTGCCCTGGATTGACCGTGGCAAAGTGAAATCCTGGCGCTATCGCAGCGGTATTCACAAGTACAACCTGATCGTGTTTGCCATTGTATTTGTGTTCCTGGGCTATCTTGGCGGTACGCCACAAGAGCCATGGAAAGTCACGGCGTCTCAGATTGCGACAATCATGTACTTCGCCTTCTTTGGTTTGCTGTGGTTGTACAGTAAGAATGAGAAAACCAAGCCACTGCCAGAGAGGATAGGTTAATGAAGAAGCTCGTTGTTCTAATTGGCCTGTTATTGCCGTCTCTGGCCATGGCAGCCGGTGGTCATAGTGTGCATCTGGATAAAGCTCATATTGACCGTACTGACCAACCGTCACTGCAGCGTGGTGCACAGATCTTTATGAACTACTGCATGGGCTGCCACCAGACACAATATCAGCGCTATCAGCGCACCTTTGAAGATCTGGGCGTTCCGCTGGACCTGGGGCAGGAAAATCTGCAGGTAACAGGTGAGAAAGTCGGTGACTATATGAAGAGCGCGATTCCAAAAGAGTCTGCTGCCAAATGGTTCGGAGCCCCGCCTCCGGATCTGACGCTAGTTGCAAGGGTGCGCGGCGCAGACTGGCTGTACACTTACTTCAGAAGTTTTTATGTCGACGAAAGCCGTCCGTTTGGTGTGAACAATAAGGTTTTCCCTGAAGTGGGTATGCCACATGTTCTGCAGGAGCTGCAAGGGGTGCCTTATGATCAGCATGAAGAGCGTATGATCGATGGTGAAATGCAGTCTGTGTATGTGGGCATTAAATCTGATGGTTCCGGCATGCTAAGCCCTGACGAATATGATGCTGCAGTTTTGGATTTGGTGAACTACCTGGTTTATCTGGGAGAGCCATCCAGATTGGAAGCCGAAAGCATTGGTCGTTGGGTCATAGTCTTTGTTCTGGTTCTGTTTGTATTTGTTTACCTGCTGAAGAAAGAATATTGGCGTGATGTGCACTAATTAGGCACAAATTCCTGTATAATCGCGAAAGGGCAGTGTGGTGATTCACACTGCCCTTTTTTAACGTTTTAGATGATGCCAATTTTATTAGCTAAATCATACGGTTGTGATTTGACTAATAAAATTGGCGTTGGATATTTGGTTTTTGGAGGAGTGTGAATGGCCTTAGCCGCGAACAAACGTTCGATCATGACATTATTCTCGGACACGCTGGACATATACAGCCATCAAGTACGTATTGTGCTGGCTGAGAAAGGTGTGGGTGTTGAAATCTGCTACGTGGATCCGGCTAACCAGCCAGAGGATCTGATTGATTTGAATCCATATGGCACACTGCCCACCCTGGTTGATCGCGAGTTGGTATTGTATCGTTCGCATATCATCATGGAATATCTGGATGAGCGCTTCCCGCACCCACCCTTGATGCCTGTATATCCGGTTTCCCGTGGGCAGAGCCGTCTGATGATGCATCGCATCGAACAGGATTGGTATAGCCTGGCAGAAAAGATTCTGAAAGGTGCTGGTGACGTTGCCGCAGCCCGTCAGGAACTGCGTGAGAACATTCTGGCTCTGGCGCCACTGTTTGCCGACAATCCATTCTTTATGAGCGAAGAGTTCAGTCTGGTTGATTGCTACCTGGCTCCACTGTTGTGGCGCTTACCCGCCCTGGGAATTGAAATTTCAGGTGCAGGGGCTAAGGAAGTCAAAGCCTATATGAACCGGATCTTTGATCGCAGCTCCTTTAAAGCATCACTGACCGATCAGGAACGTGAAATCCACAACCCGCTCTGATGATGGACAGTATTATCAAGATGACTTCCAACAAGCCCTATTTGCTTAGGGCTTTTTATGAGTGGATAGTAGATAACGATCTGACTCCCCATTTGGTGGTGGATGCCAGAGTGCCGGGCACACAAGTACCGCTGGAGCATGTCAGGGATGGGCAGATTGTACTGAATATCGCTCCCAGCGCCTGTGGCAAGTTGCAGATGGGTAATCTGGATGTGACTTTTGATGCACGCTTTGGCGGTGTTGCCAGGCGTCTGGAAGTGCCTATACAAGCTGTGCTGGCAATTTATGCCAGAGAGAACGGTGCTGGTACGATTTTCGAGGAAGAACCTGAAACCTCTCCTCCTGAGCCTACCCCGCCTCCTGAACCACCAAAAGGGCGACCACAGCTGAAGGTGGTTAAGTAATAAAAAAGGCCATGAAACTCATGGCCTTTTTTGCTTTTTAACGGGCAACGATTTCCTTACCCACATTTATGCTCAAGCCAGTTAAGCAGCTCGCTGTAGAACAAGGTTTTATGATGGTAGTAAAGGGTATTGGAGAAGTGGTCAGCCCCTTCCAGCTCCACGTATTTGTGGTCTTTACCGAGTTTCTTAAGCTTTTCCACAAAAAGCCTGCTGTGTTCAACCGGTACCCGTTGGTCGATGTCACCATGGATAACCAGCAGTGGCACATTAACCTTCTCTACTAGGTCAAGGGGATTGACACCCTTGATTGTAGGGCGCTGTAACTCACGGGAGAAGCGGTTCTCGTTCAGGGTGGCATTGATGCGCCCCAGATCACTGACGCCCGCGCCGGCGATACTGCATTTGTACAGGTTGTTGTCACGCATGGAGCCGACGAAGGCAGAATAGCCGCCGAAACTCCAGCCGAACATGGCTAGTTTGTTGGGGTCGGCCAGACCTTTGGCGACCAGGAATTGTGCGCCGTCATCCATATCATCCTGCATTTTCAGGCCCCATTGTTGGTCACCGGCCACCCAATGATCCAGACCAAAACCCTCGGAGCCTCTGAATTGTGGCTGGATAACCAGATATCCGTGATGGGCCAGTAGCTGTGACCATTCATCGTAAATCACCACATCACGCGCCCAGGGGCCGCCATGGGGCATCACCACGGTGGGGAAGGGTTTGTCGCCTTTTGGCAGGGTGACATACGCAGGGATTTTACGCCCATCTCGGGCTTTATAGCTGATGTATTTCACATCAGACAGTTGCTCAGGCTTTAAGGTTGAGGTTTGACCAATCAGGGTTAAGTCTTTCTTGTCCTTCAATAAATAGTAGCTGCCAGGGTCTTTGTCACTCTGGGTGAAGACCACAATGGCGGCATCATCGTCAGAGCGGCTGGCCAGGTTAACAAATTTGTCGGCAAACAATGCCTGGATACCGTCAAACAGGGCTTGCTCGCTATCCGCGACAAAATAACGTTCAGGTTGTTTGGCGGTATAGCTGAAGCCAAGGAGTTCACCGCGTTGACCGGGTTTGTTGCTGCGGATCAGGCCATCGACATCCACTGACTCCAGGCCAAACAGACGCTCTGAATACTGGCCGCTTTTAATGTTGTACAGGTAAATACCCGCTTTATCTTCGCCGTTGGTGGCTCTGACATAGATTTCCTGTGGGTTTTGTTTGGAGAAACTCAGGAAATCAAAGGTTTCCCTTTTCAGGGGCGAGATGCTTTTGACTAGTTTCCAGTCGGCATCGGTGCTGGCACGGGCATAGAGTTCAATGGTGTTGTTGGCCGAGTTATAGCCTGACGCGGCACGAATTTCGCCCTGAGTATCGGGGATAAAGTTGCCACTTTGCTTCTCGTTCCCGCGCATAACGGTGACGGAGCGGCCGGTATTAATGTTGAGCCTGACGACATCGGGAATGCGGTTATCATTGATGTCGTATTCGAGCAGAATTTCATCATCGTTATCTGGCAGGATACTCAGCAGGTTAAACTCGGAGCGGTTGTCTTCGCGAAAAGGGACTAACCAGTCGCCTTTTCCGTCGGCGTTAACCACGGCATATTTTACCACCCAGTAGTTGCGGTTGCCGTCCTGAATATTCTGTCTGAACCTGACGCCCAGTTTTTTGTCGTTTAACCAGTTGAAGCTGGTCATTTCCATTTTATCGGCCCCGAGTCGGACCGGGTCAGTATTGAGGCTACTGACATTTCTGACTTCAATAATATAGTCACCATTTTTACTGGTGGCTCTGAGCACAGCCAGGCGCTTGCCGTCGGGTGAGACGCTGGCCTGTTGAATGGCTGGCAATGCCGCGAAGGCGTCCACTTCATACGTGGTTTGGGCCTGCACATTGACCATTGTTGACAAGGCCATCAACAGAGCGGGTAGCAGATGTTTCATTAACAATCCTCTTCCATCACAATCTGAAATAAAAGGCACCTGAGTATTGCTACTAAGGTGCCTGGTTTTTAAGGATTTAAAGACGTTTTAGAAGTCGACGCCAAAGTTCAGGTAGGCTGTTCTGCCAAACAGATCATAACCTATACCCAAAGGCACGTTGCGACTAGAGAAAACTCCAGCATCGTCGGCTTTAGGTGGCGCTTCGTCAAACAGGTTGCGGATCCCGAAGGTGACACTGTAATTGTCATGCGTCCAGTTCAGGGATACATCATGACGATAATAGTCTTCTGTATACCATACCGGGCGACACTGAATGTCCAGGCCATCACAAGGTGGGGTGGTGCTGTCATTGGCGAAGTCATCTGGCTCATCCAGCTCACCTGCACCGATAAAGCGGGTAATCCAGCTCAGACGGAAATCATCATAGCCCAACGACAGCCTGGCACTGGCACGCCATTCAGGCATTGCTGGCTCGCCAACGTTATCGTCTACAGTACCTAAAATGTCCTCGACCTGCTCTTTCATCTGGGTGGCTTGCAAATCAAGCACTACGTCCAGAGTTTTACCATCCAGGACAAATTCCTGATTATAGTAAATGTTGTAGTCGAGACCTTTGGAGGTATACAGGCCGGCATTGATAAAGCTCGCATCAATCATGTTGATTCTGCCATCTGAGCTGCGCGAGATGCGGCTACAGAATCCACTTGAACCATCAGGTACCTGTTCATTGTCAAAACATTGGTCAATAATGTACTGACGACCAGGTTCAACAATGGCATCGGTAATCTCGATGTCGTACCAAGACATTGAGAATGTTAATTCAACATCTTCCAGGAAGGGTTGCTCGAATACAAAACCGTATGTTTTGGCAACAGAGTTCTCTTCCTTCAGTGCTTCAGAGCCACCGGTGACAATCTCGGAATTGATGTTACCAGTGAAGCTGGTGCCTGTAAGGCCAAGGCCAAGGGCAGTTGGATCCACTCCATTGTTTTGGCAAGCTGTCATTACACGTGCCAAGCGGGTTTCTTCCGCTGCATCATAGGTAGAGGGCAGGTTAGGATCCAGTGATTCCACCCGCGCCGCTTCGGGCACCACACAAGGGTCAAATACGCTGTTGAAACCAGTGGTACCATTCAGGAAACGCTCACGCAGGTTAGGTGCACGGTAAGACGAGCCCTTAGTACCACGAAGGGTAAACCACTCAACCGGACGATACACCATCTTCAGGCTGTAGGTTGATGCCGGGTCATAATAGCTTTCGTCAGTCCAGCGGCCAGAAGCGGTCAGGGTCAGCTCTTCAGCCCATTCTTTACCACGCAGCAGTGGAAATTCGAACTCAGTGAAGACCTCGCGCATATTGCGTGAGCCGTCCGCCCCTTTGTCTGTGAAGTAATGCAGTAACAGGCCTTCGGTTGCGACGTCATTAGGATTAGATTCAATTTCGTCTTTGCGGAATTCAGCACCTAATACCATAGGAACAATTTCGTTGTTCCATGGGAGTGTAAACAGGTCACCGGCCACGTATCCGCTGATGATGCTCTGTTTAACCTTAGTTTCCATATAACGTTCAGCGAACAGATAGTTTTCTTCCGCTTCGGTAAAATGACCGCCACCTTCAGCAAACATGTTGTCCGCAAACAGGTTCACTGGCACACAGCCATCGCTGCCATTACCACACGAATAGGTGCCGTCGTCGTTCAAAACGGTAGTGTTCAGTGAATGTTCCAGTCGCGTAATGTGAATACCGTTACGGCTATCAGTACCCTTAGATGCGCTGTAACCGGCATAAATCTCATATACCCAGTTACCTTCGCCCAAATTGTCAAACGCACCGATGTTACCGGTTAGGCCTGTAACCAATCTGTACTGTTCAACATCGATTTTGTACAAATCTCTGTCTCCCCGGATGCCATTCAGGATCGGACGAGTCCTTACACCACCGCGATCAATTTCCAATGATGCTTCGCAGTTAGGTGCAAATGTGCCGCAAGGGTTAAAGGGGTTCGTCTTGGGTACCCAAGGGAACAGTTGCGCACCAGGGGTGAAAAACTCCCCTTTACGACGGGCATATAAACCTTCGAAAAATACCGTTGTATCGTTATCATCACCAAAATTGTACTCGCCGTTTACCATGGCAGAATAGCGTTTCAGCGGGTTGATAAAATCTGCGGAATTCGCACGATCTGTTCTTTCATAAGCATAGTAGGGGTCCTGGAAGGAGAAATCCTGGAGACCGTCTCCATCACCATCGACGATGGCACTGTCAGGAATTCCGTCACCATTTCCATCTACCGCTACCCAATCCGGAAACAATCCGGCATAAACGAAGGGGACGCCAGACTCAGAGAAATTCGGAATGCCAACGTTACTAGTGCCCGGTGTGTGGTACAGGCTACCCCAGAAGTTTTCAGCCTGGATCCTATTGGTCAGAGGGAACAGATAGCATGAATCAACCGGGTTGCTTGACGGGGCGACGCTGCGATATTCGGTAAGTTTATTGCCGTTTTCGTCCTCATAATACATCTCGGTACAATTACCGGTAAAGGCGTTTTGTCCAAGAGACTGCTTACGCTGATTGTTATATTCTAAACCTACGGTAATAAAGCCATTGTCGGTCGTTTTTCCCCACATGGCCGATAGAATTTCTTCTTCACCACCCCCAGCCTGAGGGTTTGAATAAGAGCCTTCAATCTCAAAACCTTCAACATCTTTACGCAAAATGATGTTGGCGACACCGGCAATAGCGTCAGAACCATAAACGGTGGACGCGCCATCAAACAGGTTTTCAACCCGCTCAATCATGACACCAGGAATTAAGTTCAAATCCGGTGCAACAGGTGCACCACCGACGCCGGCTGGCGCGATACGGCGGCCATTCATAACAACTAAGGTTCGCTCAGCACCTAAGCCGCGAAAGCCGATAGTGGACGCACCTGGACCATTGTCTAATACATAACCGCCAAAGCTATTATCAATTTGCAGACCCGAAGCCTGGTTGGTGCTTTGCAACATGTCTTCGGCATTAAACAGCCCCATCTCTCTGGAGACTTCGCCACTGATGACCTGTACCGGTGAGGCGCTGGAGAATTCAGCTTTGCGTATACGTGAACCGGTCACTGCTACTTTCTCAATGACTTCCTCTTCAAGCAGCGAATCGTCTTGTTGCTGTGCTTCCTGAGCAAGTGCAGCCTGAGCAATGCTAACCGAACCTAATAGGAGTGAATATTGAATCGCCCTGGCGATTCTATTTTTTTTAAGCATGTTGTTTCCCTTTTTTATCTGAATCTCAGAATCCGTAAAATCCGGTTCAGACTTTTATATTTAGAGTGTTGTCAGCGCCATGACTTATTAGTGAGACAAGCAGGACGCATAGTTAAAGTTTTATTACGGGAAGATAGTAATTGCAACAATTTGTGTCAGATGTTGCGATGAATGCCCAAAGTTGTCACAAAGTGGTGGTATGTATATGAAATGTTGCAAAAAATGCTTTTGAAAAGTGTGGCACTTGTGGGTAAGTGCCACGAGGCGGAAATATTTATTTACGTTGGCAGGTAAACTTCTTTATAAGTATTCAAACGCTTTTATAACTTTCACGACTCCATCAATGTTTCTGACGATATCCACGGCGATGTTAGCTTCTTGATTGCTTACCAGCCCCATCAGGAAGACTTCTGAATCCTCTACCACCACATTAATGTGTAAGCCGTCGACCCGTTTGTCAGCCAGTAGATTGGATTTCACTTTGGTCGCCAGCCAAACGTCGTGAGTGCGCACGGAGGCCGGGGTGGGTTGACCTAAGCGGAGTTGGTTGTGCAGGCGGTTTACATGTGGCAGGCTTTCAGCCAATTGCTGTGCTTCACGCTTTAATTGCTCGTCTGGCACCTGACCGACCAGCAGGGTCACACCATTAAAGACTTGCACATTGATATGCGCCAGCTCTTTTATCTGTTGGTGGCCGCTGAGCTTGCTGCTGATACGTGACTCCAGGGTGGCATCGTCCAACTGAGTGCCGACAGTGCGCCTGTCATGGGCCACCGAAGCAGCGCCTACGCCTGCGCCGACAATAACGGCCGCACAGCCCGATAACTGACTGGCACCTAACACAAAACCCAGTAACAACATGGAGGACGAGAAGCGCTTAGTCATGGTTTATTCTCCGCTATGATCTGGAAACAAACAGTCGTCAATGGCGCAACACAGGGAATGAATCACCAATAAATGCACTTCCTGAATGCGCGGTGTTTTATTCGATGGTACCCGGATTTCTACATCATTGGGGCCCAGCAAGCCAGCCATCTCGCCACCGTCTTTACCAGTGAGAGCGATAATGGTCATATCACGATTCAGTGCCGCTTCCATTGCCATAATGACATTGCGCGAATTACCACTGGTGGAGATAGCCAGTAAAATATCACCACTTTGCCCCAGTGCCCGCACTTGTTTGGAAAAGATTTCATCGTAGCTATAGTCGTTGGCCACCGAAGTGATGGTGGCGCTGTCACAGGTCAGGGCAAGCGCCGGCAGGCTGGGTCTGTCTCTGTCGTAACGATTTAGCAGTTGTGAAGCAAAATGCTGGGCGTCACCGGCCGAGCCACCATTGCCGCAGCATAGGATCTTATTGCCGGCAATTAATGCCTGTACCATCATGTAGGTGGCCCGTTCAATCACGTCAGGAAGCATTTCGATGGCGGCAATTTTAGTTTGAATGCTTTCAGTGAAGTTGGCTTTAATACTTTCAATCATAGGTACTTAATCCATTGGATTTGCTGCCCGTCAATGGCGACCAGATCGATGCGGTGCGGCACGATGGCGGGGTTGAGTCTGTTAGCTTGCATATAATGTTGCAGGGCGGATTCGAATTTGCGTCTTTTGCGTTGGTCAAAATATTCACTGGCATTGCCGTGCGACGATTTTGAACGAAATTTCACTTCAATAAACACCCATTCCTGCTGGTCACGCATGATCAGATCAATCTCACCCGATTTGCAGCGATAGTTGGTTTGCACTAACGCCAGACCTTGCGCCGTCAGATAGCGGCAGGCCTTTTGTTCGGCGGCCTGACCACGCAGCCCGGAAAGTCTTTGCTTAATCCATTGCAAGGCGGATAACCTTCTCCTGCTCCACTCGTCCCAACGGCAGGCTGCGACGAAGTTGGTTAAATTCGTCCATGCTAAGGCTTCCCGTCAGCCCTGCCCTGGTCATATGTGGCACGCTGGCCATCTGCGCCAGATTCGGTAACAAGTTATAAGCGTCATATCCCATTGCGAACAGTCGGCTCTGGCCATCATTACGCTGAGGCCAAAGTTGTCGGCTGAGTTCTCTCAGTTGATTGTTTTCATCGCTTAACATCCAGGGCATATCGACAAATGTCAGATGCCGCAGGTCACGCAAGCTGTTACTACCCAGCTCCTGGCTAAAGCTGCGCGAGGAAGCATATACCGGTACCATCTGCGCAAAAGGGCTGATACTGGATTCAATAATAGGATTCAGTAATTCAGTCTGTGCTGCGCTGGCAAACACCACAATGACGTCGACGTCCCTACGGTTGCGGGCGAAGGCGTGCACTTCCTGTTTGACTAATTTTTCTACTGTGCCGATACGTTGTTTACTGTGATTGACATCCAGCAAGCTCTCCATTGCAGCGCGCATGGATTTATTGTCGGTAAAACTGACTTGTCTGGGTTCGGGTTGATTCAGGGCCTGCCACTTGGTCGTAAAGCTGCTGGTCATGCGCTCGAATACAGGGCGGTCTGCGTTTACCACTAACGGGGTTTTATAGCCTTTCTGGGCAAGGATACTGGCTAGTTGCTCTGCTTCGTCTTCTGGCGCCAGGGAATAAAAATAGCGATTTTGCTGGCTTGACGGTTGATCCAGACGATTTAAAGCCAATATCGGCAGTTGTGCTGGCAATTGCGGCAGGAACGCATCCAGATTTTCTTTGAGCAGAGGGCCAACTATAAAATCATACTGCAAATCCAGTGTGGCAAGGCTCTGATTGTCCAATGTCAGCGAATCAATAAAGTGCAATTCCGGCCGGGCACTTTGTGCCCCGGTAAAATAGGCTGCCAATATGCCATCCTTTAGTGCCTCGCCTTGATTGGCCAGGCGGCCAGACAAGGGCAGAATGATACCGATGCGCTTTGGCAAACCCGTTGAGAGTGCTAACAATGGTTGCAACTCTTCCGGCAGTTCCAGGCCATAACGGTTTTGCCAGTCCATTAATTGTGTGGCCAGGCTTTCCCCGCTTTGCATTCTGCTGATATCTGCCAGTTGCACCCAGGGATGCAAGGCAGTTTGCCTGGAAGTGCTGGTTCGAAGCACATCATCCGGTGTTTGCTGAATGAATTTCCAGATAGTTTTGTTCAATGCCTGTTGTCGATCCGGTTGCAGACTAGCCAAATCAGCCAGGTGCCCGGCGGCTGCATAATGCTCACCAAAATGCTCAGCCAGCTCTGCCGCCAGCTCAAGTCGTTTGGGGAGTATATGCAGATTTTGGCTAACCTGCTGAAGACTGGACCTGGCCAGTGACCAATGCCCTAAGTCGGTTAAGCAACGGGCTTGTAAAAAGTGGCCTTGATCCAGCAGGCCCTGCTCCTGCAGGGCAGGCAGCAAAGGCTTGAGCACTTTAAGCGCGCTGGTGCAGTCTTGTTCCTGTCTGAACGCCAGGGCGGCATTCAGCAGCAGGCTTTTCTGTTTATCGCCGACAGAGAGTCTTGCTTGTTGCAGATATTGCTGCGCATTTAAGATTATTGGCGCCTGTTGCGGCTGCGGACGGATGCTGGTGGAGTCAGTGCGGCTCACTTTGGGCGCTGAACTGCAGGCGCTCAAGGCGATGACAGCAATAGCATATGTAAGGGTTCTCATCCTGGACATCAGCATTCCTGCGCTTGGGGTTGGCGTTTCCCGGCAATTCTACCTCAGCTTTGCGGCAATTCACATGTATGCAAGGTAGAATAGCGCGATTCAAACTTTAATGAGCGAACTATGCAACAATCATCCATGCACAGCGGCTGTCTTTATATTGTCGCGACCCCCATTGGTAATTTGGAGGATATTAGTCAGCGCGCTTTAAGGGTACTGGCCGAAGTGGACCTGATTGCTGCAGAAGATACCCGCCATAGTCGTACTTTGCTGAGCCACTATCAGATTCAAACCCGATTGTTGTCGCTGCATGATCACAATGAAAAACAGCGTGCTGAGCAACTTTTAGAACGTCTGCAACAGGGACAGAGCCTAGCATTAATCAGTGATGCAGGCACACCGCTGATCAGCGATCCTGGTTATGCATTGGTTAGTTTGTGCCGCAGTGCCGGCTTTAAAGTGGTGCCTCTGCCAGGACCTTGCGCAGCCATTGCGGCCTTGTGTGCAGCAGGTTTGCCCACCGACCGCTTTAGCTTTGAGGGTTTTTTGCCGGTTAAGCAGGTTGCGCGCAGGGCGAGTCTGGCCAATCTGGTAGATGCCAGGGCGACCACGGTTTTTTATGAAGCGCCACGCAGAATAGAAGAAACCCTGGCCATGTTGGTGGATGAACTCGGTGCGGAGCGTCAGGTAGTACTGGCCAAGGAATTGACCAAAACCTTCGAAACCTTTTATGGCGGGTGCAGTGAAGATGTGCTGAGCTGGCTCCGTGAAGATCCCGTACATCAGAAAGGTGAATTTGTGCTGATGATCGCTCCTGCCCCTGACAACAACAGTGAAATACCGGCAGAGGCCATCGCATTGCTGAAATTACTGATGGCCGAGCTGCCATTAAAAAAAGCCGCAGCTTTGACCGCCAGTCACTATCAGCTTAAGAAAAACGAGTTGTATCAACTGGGTTTGTCGTTTGCTGATTAGTCCTAAGTTGAACACCAAGCATGGGCTCAATTGCGTTGGCTTTTAATCCTGCTTACCTTGTATTCGGGTTTCTCTGGCGTGTACATGGGAATGATGCCAGTGTTGCTGGCGCCAGCGGCGGTAAAACAGAACTGCGCGACCCGATTCGTCCACCACGGCAGAGATCAACAGGCCAATCAGGCCCAAATCCATCACAAAAGCCAGCAGATAGGCCAGCGGCAGTGCCACCAACCAGGTAAACAACAATCCCACCGCCGAGATATACCAACCGTCGCCGGTCGCCCGCAAGTTTAGTCCGGTCATAATATTGACCGTACGCCCGGGCTCAGATAACGCTGCCAGCAGAAACCACCAGAATGCTCCGGCCAGCAGCAGCTCATCCTGGGTGTAAAGACGCATAATGGGATGGTGCAAAGTCACCAGTAAAGCGGCGGTTAACCCGGTTCCCCATAAGGCAATCCGCAGGCTGCGGCGTAATTGTTGATCGGCTTGGTCCAGTTCACCTGCACCGACTTTCTGCGTAACCAGAATTTGTGTGGCGGTGGTCAGGGCCACCGAGATTATCAGGCCAAGCATAAAGGTATTGAACGTATAAACCTTGGCAGCCAGTGCCAGCGCCCCCAGTTTGGCTGCCATACTGTTAAGTACCACCATATTGATATCAAAAGATAAGGGCTCAATGGCACTGGGAGCGGCAATACGCACCAGGTTCTGACTGACATTGGCGACATTCTGTTTGAGCTGCAGGATGCTGACCCTTAGAGGCACATTAACAGTAATGGCCGCTACACTGACTAACACGCCCAGGCTGGATGCAATGACACTGGCCCAGGCCACGCCACTTATTCCGTAATCGGCTATACCAAATAGCTGGAAGACCACAATGGCGTTACCGGCCAGGTTGGCCACAAAGTACACCAGATTGGCGAGCAGATTCCAGCCTGGCAGGCCATGCATATTGAGAATGGAATGACAGACACCTTTAACTGCCCAGACGACAATCAGGGCAAAGGCCACCTGTAAATATTCTCTGGCATTCAGGCCGATATCGCCACTTAGCCCCATTATCGAGGTAATCCAAGGGGCAGTGAAATACAGTAACAGGGCAATCAAAATACCCAACTGCACTGACCAGAAGGCATAAATCCAGATTGTCGCTTTAGCTTTATCCAGCTTGCCTGCGCCCAGGCGCTGATTGGCAATACTGGCGCCGGCAAATACCGTCACCCAGATAATATTGCCACATAAGAACAGCACCGGCGCCAGCGCCCCTGCTGCAGACGCGGCGGCATCGCTGATAATAGCCAGGAATAAAGTGTCCATAAGGGGCACGCAAAACTGCAATGCCTGCTCCAGTAAGAGCGGCTTGCTTAAGCCCCATAACCCCTGTTGTTGTGCTCTGGTGTTCAATGTTCGCTTCCAAAAGCGGTTGCAACCTGGCAGTTGTGCAATATTATCTGCCCATTGCCAATGCCGGATGTATTAAGCCATGACAGTATCAGCACCACTTATACAAGCAACGGAAAAGTTTGCCCACTGGATGCAAACGTATGCATTGCCGTTGTGGCAACAACAAGGCATTGAATCAAGCTCTGGGGCCAGTACCGAATGCATGAATGCACTAGGCAAGGCCGAGTTTGCACAGGATCGGCGCACCCGGGTGCAGGCAAGACAAATGTTTACCTATGCGGCGGCTTATGAACTGGGCTGGTGTGCCCAGGGGCAGGGGATAGTGACGGCAATACAGCATTATCTGGATAACCATGCCACCCATCCGCAATACCCCGGTGCCTATGTATTTAAACTGGATGCGGCCCATCAGGTGGTGGACAACAGTCTGGACACCTATGACTGTGCGTTTTTTCTACTGGCCTGGTCCTATCAGTTTCGAGCCTTTGGCGATACTTGTGCCAAACTGCGTGCCGAGCGTTTGCTGGCAATGCTGGACAGCACATTCAAGACCACAACCGGCGGATGGTTGGAAGGCAGCCTGGGGGGGACGCGTCGGCAGAACCCGCATATGCATCTGTTTGAAGCGCTGTTGGCCTGGTACGAAGCCAGCGGTGAGGCAAAATGGCTGGCCAGAGCAGCAGAGATTTTCAGCTTATTTGAGCTTAAGTTCTTTTCGCACCAACACGGTGTGCTTTATGAATATTTTCACCAGGATTTAAGCCCTCTCAGCTTTGCGCAAGGGCAGGCTGTTGAACCAGGGCACCATATGGAATGGGTATGGTTACTGCGCCGTTATCAGATGTTTAGTGATGCACCGGTGAGCGCATACTGCGACACTTTATACCAGCGGGGAATACAGTTTGGTCAGGATCGCAATGGTCTGTTATTTGACGAAGTGAATCATCTTGGACAGGTAACGAAGGCCTCAAAACGCCTGTGGACGGTAACTGAGCTGATTAAGGCGCATTTGGCTGAGGCCAGAATTGGCCGGCCAGGGGCTGAGCTGGCAGCGGCAAAGGCCATCAATGCGTTGTTTGAGCATCACCTCAACTGCCCTGTGCCGGGACTGTATATCGAGCGTCTCGACGAACACAATCAGCCATTGGCTCAGTCTGCCCCCGCCACTTCAATGTATCATCTGATGATGGCATGCGTTGAGGCATTCAGCTACTGCCAGAATAAATGAAATGTATAGAAATAAAGGTTTGGTGATTTTCTGACTGCAAGTCTGGTTATTTCTGCCGTATCACCTCTGTGGGGCTTGTTTTAAATAGATAGTTGTTCTGGGTGAATGTTTTAAGCTTGGGTAACATAACTGATTTTTAACTGCTAGTGGTGGAAAAATAAGGCTTTTACACTGAATTCTATTTTTAGCCGGTTTTTTGTTAGACTAGGTCTTATTCACCTTCTAGACAGAAACCGCGAGGTCATCCTTTGCTAGCAGAAAATACTCAAAGCTCCACCAATAAAGAGCAGATGCAAAGCGGCTGGTTTAACCGCTTTCTTTCCACCGTTGAGTGGTTTGGTAACCTGTTGCCCCATCCCATCACGTTATTTGCCTGTTTTTCACTGTTTATCATTTTGTTAAGTGGTCTACTTGGTTATCTGGATGTCAGTGTTGCTGATCCTAGACCGCTGGGGGCTGCAGGCCGCGAGCCGGACGGTATGATTGAAGTCATTTCGTTGTTAAGCGCTGATGGTCTACAGCGCATTGTGACCGGGCTTGTGACCAACTTTACCGGTTTTGCGCCGCTGGGCACGGTATTAGTGGCTTTGCTGGGTGTGGCTGTGGCCGAGCATTCGGGCTTGTTATCGGCGGCAATGCGTGGACTGGTGTTAAAAGCGCCCGCCCGACTGGTAACTTTTACCGTGGTGTTTGCCGGTATCTTATCCAATACCGCATCTGAACTGGGCTATGTGGTATTGATCCCCATGGCGGCGATGATTTTCCATTCTTTAGGTCGTCACCCTCTGGCGGGATTGGCAGCGGCGTTTGCTGGTGTATCCGGCGGCTACAGTGCCAATTTGTTTCTGGGCACCATCGATCCCTTGCTGGCAGGTCTGACAACCGAAGCGGCGAGCATGATCGACCCAGACTATGTCGTCGGTCCGGAGGCCAATTACTTCTTTATGTTTGTCAGCGTGTTTATGATTGCCATTCTGGGCGCCGTCATTACCGAAAAAATTGTCGAGCCTCGGTTGGGCAAATTTAATCAGGCTAATGCAGAAGCGAACCTTGAGACCCCTAAGCTGCAAGCCCTGACCGCACAGGAAAAACGTGGATTGCGCAATGCCGGATTGGCGGTATTGGCGGTATCCTTGGTGATTGGCATGACGCTGGTCCCCCAGTTAGGTGGCATTCTGCTCAACCCTGAAACCGGTGGTATTCTAAAGTCGCCATTTTTGCATGGCATAGTGGTGTTTATATTTGTTGGTTTTGCTATTCCAGGGTTTGTCTATGGAAGAACGGTGGATAGCATGAAAAATGACAAAGACGTGATAAATGCCATGTCCAAAGGTATGAGTACCTTAGGGATGTATATTGTCCTGGTGTTTTTTGCCTCTCAGTTCGTAGCCTTTTTCAACTGGACCAATCTTGGCACCGTGCTGGCGGTGAAAGGCGCAGCGCTGTTGACTGCTATGGGGTTGGATGGGCCAGAGGTCTTTGTGTTCTTTATTTTGATGTGTGCGATAGTGAACTTGTCGCTTGGCAGCTCGTCCGCGCAATGGGCGGTGACCGCCCCGATCTTTGTGCCCATGCTGATGTTGGTAGGATTTGCCCCGGAGGTGATTCAAGCCGCTTATCGCATTGGTGATTCAGTAACTAATCTGATCACCCCTATGATGAGTTATTTTGGGCTTATTCTGGCGGTGGCCAGTCGTTACCAGAGAAATCTGGGAATAGGTACCTTAGTTGCTACCATGTTGCCTTATTCCATGATCTTTTTTGTCGGCTGGACAGTATTATTTTACCTATGGGTGTTTTTGCTGGGTATGCCGGTAGGACCGGGGGCGCCAACCTATTACGCACCCTGAATGTAGCATTTGAGGAATCAGCATGCAGTATCGCAACAGCGAAAGCTTTAATCATAGCCAGCCTGACAAAATAGGGGTATTGGTGACCAATCTCGGTACCCCTGACGCGCCAACCAAGCAAGCGCTGAAACGTTATCTGAAGGAGTTTTTGTCAGATCCCAGAGTGGTGGAAGCCCCGCGCTGGCTATGGTGGCTGATTCTGAATCTGGTGATCCTCAACATTCGTCCGGCGCGCAGTGCTCATGCCTACCAAACGGTGTGGACAGAACGGGGTTCGCCGCTGATGTTTCACACCCAAGACCAGGTTAATGCATTACGACAGTCTTTAGCGGCTGAATGGGGGGAGTCGTTGGTTGTGGAATTTGCCATGCGTTATGGCAATCCATCCATCGATTCCACCATTAACCGGATGCTGGACCAGGGGGTTAGAAAGCTACTGGTTCTTCCCTTATATCCGCAATACTGTGCCTCCACGACGGCGTCGACATTTGATGCTGTCAGTGCTTGTCTGCAAAAACGCCGATGGATGCCTGAAGTGCGTTTTATCGGTCAGTATCATGATCAAGAGACTTATATTCAGGCGTTAGCTGATTCCATTCAAACACATTGGCAAGCGCATGGGCGGGCAGAACGATTGTTGTTTTCCTATCACGGCATTCCTCAACGCTATCTGGATAACGGTGACCCTTACCATTGTCAGTGTCTGAAAACGTCAAGATTGGTTGCTGAAAAACTAGGATTGGACAAGATCCATTACCTGAGTGCTTTTCAGTCCCGGTTTGGCCGGGAAGAGTGGCTTAAACCCTATACCGATGAAACACTCAAAGCCTTAGCGGGCGAAGGGGTCAAGTCAGTGCAAGTTGTATGTCCTGGCTTTTCTGCCGATTGCCTGGAAACCATAGAAGAAATTGGGGTTGAAAACCGCGACTATTTTCTTGAGGCGGGCGGTGAGCGTTACGAATACATCCCTGCATTGAATGCCAGTGCAGAACATATTCAGGCCCTGACCAATGTCATCAGACAAAATTTGCAGGGCTGGCGGTTGAGCGATCAACAGGATCGCGCAAAGTTAGCGGAACAGCATTAAAGTCACGACGGTAGTACAGTGAAGAGAATCTGTGCTACTGTTTTGTGAGCCTCCGCCATCCTTTACAGTGGACGTATGAAGTGTGCATGGACTTTTCTCTTCCTTCTCAGCGGCCAGCTTTGGGCCACCCCCACGCTTGTTATCTACACACAGGATCTTGAACCTTATCATTTTATTCAGGATGGCCGCCCTGGAGGGATTAATTATCAGTTAATCAGCCAGGCTCTTGATGATGAAGGCATCCAGTACCGGATGGAAAAAATCAATTGGGCCAGAGCGGTTGTACTGGTGAATAAAACGCCGAATACGGCGCTGTTAACTCTGCCGCGCAATATTCACCGAGAGAATCAGTTTAAATGGGTGGGGCCTTTGGTTTCATCCCAGCCCTATTTTTACCGTCTCAGACAACGACAGGACATTGATGTTCGAACCCTCAATGATGCCATCAAGCTAAGAATTGCGGTGGTGCGAAATGGTGAATGGCATCAGCGTTTGCTGGCGTTAGGTATGCAGGAAGGAGAGTTACTCTACCCTGTTGCCCGCATCAGTGACACTTACAGTATGGTGTTTATGGGGCGGGTTGAATTGATACCGGGGTCGGATTTAACCATGCCCTACATGGCCAGGGATGCGGGCTATGATGCTGAGCAACTGGAGCCTGCTATGGCCTTACCAAGGCGATCGACCGGTAATCATCTTGCTTTGAATCCCGACGCCAGTGATGAGCTGGTGGAAAGACTGAACAAGCGGGTGGAATTGCTCAAAGCCGAAGGGCTAATTCAACAACTTAAACGCCAGTACGCCCTGTTGGTGGATTAAATATTGCCAGTTTCGCCTGGCATTCATCTTGCTGTGCATAGTCTGATTCTCAGCTAATCAGCCAGGCAGGACGCAAGATGCACATTAATACCAGTAATCAACCCCTTCCTATATCCTCTTCTGCTGGGGCCCAGGGGCAGACAACTGCCAGCGGGCGGCAAACAGACACCGCCGCACTGGATCCGCAGCAAGATCAGGTTTCCCTCAGTGATAAATCCAAACAACAGCGTTTTATGGATGACCTGATGGACGCTATGCTGGCCAATCGACTTGGTTTGGACAGAGAAAAAATTGAAGAACTGAAGGAAAAGATTGAGCAATTGGAAAGTGCAATCGAGTCGATGAAAAGTAAAGGCAGTCTCAGCCCCAAACAGCAGGAATCCCTGAACATGATGGAGGAAGAGCTAAAGGCGCTGAAAGACAAACTGGAAGAATTAATCCGCGAAGCGGCGGAGCGCGCGGCTAAGGAAGAAAGCCAAAACAAGGCTCAGGATCCGCGACTTACGCGTTACAAAGATATTCTTAACCTTACCAACATATAGTCTGGACGCTTTGATAAGCAACCGCATAAATTGAACTTTGCAGTTTCCATATCCAGGTCTACGCTTAAAACTCCTTAGGATTCAACACCTAAGTGGAGCAGTTTTAAGGCAGTTTGCGGTGCTGGCGTGGCTGATCTTATTGGTACCAGTTGGAAGGAGTCTGTATGCCTGATGCGCATGTTCTCACCAGACAATCAAATAACGGGAGATACCATGCTTGATATTCATTCAGGCAACAACAGGCTGTTGCTGGTCGGCACTGTCGTGCTGGCTTTTCTCCCCCCGGTCATTTGTCTTTGGTTAAGCGGTGCATCTTGGGCCCTGATGCTCAGTGGTACTTTGCTGGGCATGGCAGGCTTGCTGGCTTTTTGGTATTTATCTGCTGTGACAGTTGCAAAAGATCCATCTGTTGAGGAGCTGCCGATGCAAAATCCGGCAGAGTCAGAGCGCCAACTGTTGGCTAACTACCAGCAGACCCTGCTGGAATTGTTGCCCCTGTGGACCAGTCTGCAGGACCTGGTGAATCAGCAGGTGGAAAGCAATATCAATGATTTGGTGCAACGCTTCAGCCATATTCATGAACAGTTGCAAGTCTCGGTACAGACCTCCAGAAAGACCGCATCCGGTATGCAGGGCCAGCAAGGCCTGAGTCAGGTGATAGAGGAGGCGGACACTGAACTTGGCCAAATAGTGCACATACTGCAGCAAGCCATGGCCAATCGTCGTGAACTGCTAAAGGAAATTACCGAACTTGCTGCCATTACCGATGAGCTTAAAGCGATGGGGGCAGAGGTCGCCGGTATTGCTTCACAAACGAATTTGCTGGCCCTGAATGCCGCTATAGAGGCTGCCAGAGCAGGGGAGCAGGGGCGAGGTTTTGCTGTGGTGGCGGATGAGGTGAGAACCTTGTCAACCCGCTCTGGTGAGACGGGGGCCCGGATCACACAGCGAATTGACCAGGCCAATGAAACGCTGCAGAAAACCCTTTCCCGCACCACTAAGTTCGCAGAGCAAGACGAACAACAAATGGCTGATGCACAGGCCAGTATAGGTAACGTTTTGTCCAGCTTTAAGGAATCAGGCCAGGGAATAATTGAGTCGGCCAAAGTGCTGGAAGATGAAAGTCATCAGATTCAAAAAGATGTCGGTGACGTACTGGTGGGGTTGCAGTTTCAGGACAGAATCAGCCAAATCCTCGGGCATATCAAAGACGATATGCACAAGTTACAGCATACACTTGATCAGCATCAGCAGTTGCTACAAACCGGTGAGCTGGCCCCACCCATAGATATTCAGGCTTGGTTGAATGCACTGAGCAGCACTTATACCACGATGGAACAGGCGGCTGTTCATCGCGGGGGGAAGAGCAAAGGCAAACCGCAGGAAAATTCAGACGTCACTTTTTTTTAAGGAGCCGTTGTGGGCAAAACGATATTGATAGTCGATGACTCTGTCAGCATTCGCCAGGTAGTGGGTATTGCGTTAAAAAGTGCTGGCTTTGACGTCATTGAAGCAGTGGATGGACAGGATGCACTGGCTAAGCTGAGCGGGCAGAAAATTAACTTAGTCATTTCAGATGTGAATATGCCAAACATGGACGGTATTACCTTTGTCAGCGAGCTAAAGAAACTGCCAGCTTACCGCTTTACCCCTGTCATTATGCTGACAACCGAAGGTGCCGATGACAAAAAAGCCGCGGGTAAAGCCGCCGGTGCCAAGGCCTGGGTAGTGAAACCTTTTAAGGCTGAGCAAATGCTGGATGCAGTGAATAAACTTATTCTGCCCTGAGCGTTGTTATGGCGATTAATCTGTTTAACAAGGCGGACTTCACTGTTGTTGAGTGCGACGGTGAGCTGAGTATTTTCAATGTGCGTGAGGCCTTTTTGCAACTAAGCGAGCTGGCCGAACAGCCTCCCGAAAAGCTGATTCTGGATCTCTCCAGCCTGCTGGAATTTGACTCGGCCGGAATGCAGTTGTGTTGGTGGCTGAAAAGCCGTATGCCAGAGCATACTGAGTTTGTTCTGAGCATGGCCGACAATGATGTGGTGCAAAAGGTTTTTGCCCTTTATCAACTGGATGCTGACTTTCAGCCGCTGGCGGACAACCCTCAGGAGCCAGTCAATGGACATGCATGAAGCTCAACTGCTGTTCATCAATGAAGCAGAAGAACTGCTGGACGTGATGGAATCCTGTCTGCTCGAGGTTGAGGCCGGTGATGCCACAATAGACGCACATATCGATGCCATATTTCGTGCCGCTCACACCATTAAAGGATCAGCAGGACTGTTTGGCTTTGATGCCATCGTGGCCTTTACGCACAGCGTTGAAAGTGTTTTAGAGCAAGTTCGCGCAGACAAGCTGGAGTTTACCCCAGCCCTGGCCGAGCTGCTGCTGGATTGTCATCGTCATATGGTGCAGATGATCCAGTCCATTGCTGACCCTGAGTTGGCCTCAGACAAAAACCAGGGCACTAAACTACTGGCTGCTTTGGATGTGTACTTGCACCCACCCAAGTCAGATGAACCACTGACAGACACTAGCCAGGCCCCAATTCCTGATGACAGCGGGCATTGGTCTATACACATAGACTACGGACGGGAGGTTTTTCGCGACGGCATGGATCCCTGCTCGCAATTAAAATTTCTGCAAACGCTCGGGCAGGTAGATGACGTCAGGGTCACGGCGGATTTTTCAGATGGCGAGTTTGATCCCGAGTGCTGTTATTTGCGCCTACAAATGGCACTGATTAGTAGTGCCGATAAGCAGCAAATAGAGGAAGTGTTTGAATTTATTCAGGATAGCAGCAAAGTCACGATCAGCGCCCCCAAGGCCTTGGTGAACAAGGTGCAGGCCTGTGCCGAGGATGATGCTCGCTTAGGTGAAACGCTGGTCAACAGTGGGGCACTGACCAAACGTGAGCTTGAAATGGCACTGGCTGAGCAGCGTCGGGCCTTGCAGGAAAACCGGCAAGCCGAGGCATTGGGCAATATGCTGATTAAACAGGGGGCGGTGGATAAGAGCCTGGTGAGCGCAGCCCTGAGTAAACAGAAGAATCAGGAACACAAGCGCCCGATTGACCTGCAGTTTCTTAAGGTTGATGCCAGAAAACTGGATAATCTGATTGGTTTAATTGGTGAGTTAGTGACGGCCGGTGCTGCCAATGAGCTACTTATCGGCCAGTTGGCCCATGAAAAACTGCAGGAGTCCTTTGCCGGCATGACCCTGCTGGTTGAGCAAATCCGCGATGCAGCTCTTGGCCTGCGTATGGTGCAGATAGGTGAATCATTCGGCCGCCTGAAGCGAATTGTGCGCGATGTCAGTAAAGAACTGGGCAAAGATATTAACCTGGAGGTACTGGGAGCTGAAACCGAACTGGACAAGTCAATGGTGGAAAAGCTTTCCGACCCGCTTATGCACATTGTTCGTAACGCCATTGATCATGGTATCGAGCCCCAGGATGTGCGTATTTACAAAGGTAAACCGTCGCAAGGGCAGTTGTGTCTGAATGCTTATCATGAAGCCGGAGCTGTGGTGATTGAAATCACAGATGATGGGGCTGGACTGGATCCTGACAGGATCCGCGCCAAAGCCATTGAAAACGGTATCCTGGATACAGACAAGCAGCTCAGTAAGGAAGACATCTATAAGCTGATATTTGAACCAGGCTTTTCGACCGCATCAGCCATAACGAATTTATCCGGCCGCGGTGTTGGCATGGATGTGGTGAAGCGCAATATTGAGGAACTGCGTGGCCAGATCAGCATAGCCAGTGACATTAATCAGGGCACAAGGTTTCGCATTCGTTTACCGCTCACCCTGGCCATTATTGATGGCTTTGAAGTCACGGTAGGTGATGCTCATCTGGTGATCCCGGTCAATATGATTCAGGAGTGCCTGGCTTTTGATGCCGAAGCACTGGCTGTAGAGCGTGACTACCTGAATTTACGGGGTGAAGTCCTGCCCTTTGTGCGGGTGCGGGATATTCTGAAAATTCCGGGGCAGCGTTTGCAGCGCGAACATGTGGTGGTGGTGCAGTTTGGTGAGAATCGCGCCGGTTTGGTTGTGGAAACATTGCTAGGAGAACTGCAGGCGGTGATTAAGCCGTTAAACAAGATGTTTCGTGCCATTCGTGGCATAGGTGGGTCTACTGTGATGGGCAGCGGAGACATCGGCTTTATTCTTGATGTGCCGCAGTTAATTGAATTCACCATGCATAAAGAAAGCCGCCAATGCGCGCCCGCGTCAGACAAATCGGAGAAAGAAAAACATGAATGATGTTGTGTTGGATCCGTTGCATGCAAGCCAGCATCACCAATATCTGACGTTTGTACTTCGCGATGAGTGTTTTGCTGTTGGAATTGAGGCGGTTAAGGAAATTATTGAATACAGTGGCGTGACCGCCATTCCATTGATGCCGGATTTTGTCAAAGGGGTACTGAATCTGCGTGGTGAAGTGGTACCCGTGATCGATCTATCCCTGCGCTTTGGTAAAAGCGTGACACAGATTCAAAAACGCAGTTGCATCATCATTTTGGAAATTCCTTTTGAGCAGCATCATGTTGTGCTTGGCGTGGTGGTGGATGCGGTGAACGAAGTGCTGGACATTGAGCCGCACCAAATCGAAGCACCACCAACCTTTGGAGCCAAGATTCGTGCTCAGTTTATTAAGGGCGTAGCCAATATTGATGAACAATTTGTGATCTTGTTACATGCAGAGAAAGTGCTGTCGGTGGAAGAAATGGCCTCCATCATCGAAAACGTCATTGAACAATAAAAAGTGGGGTAATTATGTTTAGCAATATGAAAGTTGCCTTTCGACTGGCCTTGCTGGCCGGTGTCCTGATCCTGCTGATTGTGACGATAGGATTGATGGGCATCAGGGGCATGCAGTCTGAACACCAGGCGATGGAAACGGTATACAAAGACCGGGTGGTGCCGCTTAAAGATCTTAAACTTATCGCAGATATGTACGCTGTCAATATTGTCGATACCGCTCATAAGGTCAGAAATGGTGGCCTAAGTGCCGAGGCAGGACTGAAAAATATCCGCATGGCAGAGCAAACAGTGCGCCAGACCTGGCAGGCCTATCTTGCCACATCACTGGTGGCCGAAGAAACGGCATTGGTGAATGAGCTAAAGCCTTTGCTTATCAGCGCAGACAATGCGGTGAGTGAGCTGCTGACAATCCTGACCACCAATGACAAAGCAGCGCTTGACCGCTTTGTACTGGAGCGTCTGTATCAAAGCATTGAACCTGTGTCCGATCGCTTCTCAAAGTTGGTGGATGTGCAACTGATGGTGGCGGAAAAGGAATTCAATCTGTCGATGCAAAACTACCAGCGGACCCTGACCATTAATATTGTGTTGATTCTGGTGAGCCTGGTGGCCAGTGTTATACTGGGCATCGCCATTACCCGTAGCCTGGTCAAGCAGTTGGGAGGTGAGCCTCAATATGCCGAAGAGATTGTTTCGAAAGTCGCTGCCGGGGATTTGCGGGTAAAAATCCAACTGGCGAATGGTGACAACAACAGCATGTTGTATGCCATTAACCAGATGGTGGCGAAACTATCCGGTATTATCAGCCAGGTGCGGGCCGCAGCCGATAACCTGTCATCTGCCTCTGAGCAGATGAGTGCCACGGCCCAGTCCATTAGTCAGGCGGCGTCAGAACAAGCTTCCAGTGTAGAAGAAACCTCGGCAGCCATGGAAGAAATGAGTGCCTCGATTAATCAGAATAATGACAACTCTAAGATCACCGACGGCATTGCCAACAAAAGTGCCAGGGAAGCCATGGAAGGGGGGGAAGCGGTCAGGCAGACGGTGGTGGCCATGCGTCAGATTGCCGATAAGATCAGTATTATTGATGATATTGCCTACCAAACCAACTTACTGGCGCTGAATGCCGCCATCGAAGCAGGTAGAGCGGGCGAGCACGGACGGGGGTTTGCAGTGGTGGCTGCTGAAGTGCGCAAGCTGGCCGCCCGCAGCCAAACTGCCGCCAAGGAAATTGGGGAAGTGGCGGGAAGTTCCGTGGCCCTCGCGGAACAGGCTGGCAAATTGCTGGATGAAATTGTGCCTTCCATTCAAAAAACCGCTGAGCTGGTACAGGAAATTGCAGCGGCCAGCGCTGAACAAACCACGGGGGCAAATGAAATAAATGCCGCGATTAGCCAAATTACCCAGGCTACTCAGCAGAATGCGGCGGCGTCGGAAGAATTGTCTTCCACCTCGGAAGAGCTGACCAGTCAGGCGGTTGAATTACAAGAGATGATGGAGTTTTTCCAGGTAGACCATAACGCGACTGCCAGCAGGCGTTCATTAAGCCGTAAAGCCTTGCACACAAAACAAAATGTTGCGCCCAGAGTAAAGAGTAAAACGCAGGAAAAAGTTGCTGACGACGAGTTTGATTTCGAAAACTTCTGACCCAAGGTGTCCATTGATAGCCAATGATCTCAGTCAGCACGATTTCAGGCAGATAGCCAGGTGGTTGTACGAAAAAACTGGCATCTATATGAATGACAGCAAGCAACCTCTGGTCAACGGCCGTTTGCAGAAACGTCTGCGTGAACTGCAGCTGACCAACCTGAGTGCCTATCGCAAGCGCTTAATGGCCGATGAGAACGAACAGCAACTTGCGATCAATCTGCTCACCACCAATGAGACTTACTTCTTTCGCGAGCCTAAGCATTTTGATTTTATCAGCCATGAATTATTGCATGCCGAGCAAAAGCAGCGCGGGTGGCAGGTATGGAGTGCGGCAGCATCTAGTGGCGAGGAAGCTTACAGCATTGCTCTGCTGATGGCAGAGCGCTATGGATTAGCCTCGTCCTGGCAGATTGTCGGTACAGATATCAACACGCAGGTACTGAATACCGCCAGGCGGGGGATTTACCCCATCCAGGCAGCCGCACGAATCCCGCAGAATCTCCTGAAAAGCTTCTGTGTTAAGGGTAAGGGCAAAGACGAAGGCTGGTTTATGTTCAAGCCTGCGTTAAGAGACCATGTGACGTTCACTAGGTACAACCTGATAAATGGCCCTGGACTAGGGCAAAGCTTTGATCTGATTCTTCTACGTAACGTTTTGATTTATTTTGAATTAGCCGACAAACAGCGAATTGTACAAAATGTACTGAGCAACTTGCGACCCGGCGGATGGTTGCTGGTTGGACATTCTGAGAGCATCAATGGTTATGATCCCCGCCTGCAGACAGTGAGGACCGGTTGCTATCGGTTTATGCCATGATTTATCTGGCGCCAGGCGGTTATGCAACAGGTCGGCGACTATCCCGTCAGTACAGCACTATTTTAGGTTCTTGTGTCAGTCTGGTGCTGTGGCATCCAGCCACAGGCTTTTTTGCGATCTGCCACTATCTGATGGTGCATGCCAAGGCTGGCGCGATAAGTCCTTTGTCCATGGGCAAATATGCCGAACTTATCCTGCCGCATTTTCAGCGTCAGGTACAAAAGGCCGGGCTGGTGGCGGGCGATGTGCAGGCCAGTCTGTATGGTGGCGCGGGAAATGCCAGAACACGGGGATTGGCCAGGCACTTTCAGGTGGCAAGATGCAACGTGGACTATGCTGACGCATTTGTTCAGCAGCAGGGGTGGCAGTTGTTTAACCGGGATGTCGGTGGCGAGCAGGGACGAAAACTATTGTTTGATAGCCACACGGGGGAATGTGAAGTTTTCAGGCTTAGCGAGAGTTCATTGCCATGAGTCATGCAGAGAAAAAAATTCGTGTATTGATCGTGGATGACTCTGCTGTGGTTAGGCAAATGTTGGCTGCAATAGTGACTGAACAAGCTGATATGGAAGTGATTGGTACAGCCGCAGATCCTTATTTTGCGGTGGAGAAAATGCGCGGAAACTGGCCGGATGTTATTACCCTGGATGTGGAAATGCCGCGAATGGATGGCATCACGTTCTTGCGAAAAATTATGGGGTCCAGGCCCACACCCGTGGTTATTTGTTCTTCCCTTACCGAACAGGGTGCAGAGACCACCATGGAAGCGCTGTCGGCCGGTGCCGTGGCAATCTTTACTAAGCCACAGTTGGGTGTGAAAGGCTTTTTGCAAAGTAGCAAGCAACAGTTGGTTGAAGCTATTCGCTCGGCGGCAACCTCCCGGGTCGGCAATATCCGTCCGCTTTCTGCAGGGCATAGAACCCAGTTGCAAAATCAGCAGGAAAGACCAGCCTCTGCGGCGCTCAGTAAAACCACTGATAAGGTTATAGCTATTGGCACCTCTACTGGTGGGACTATTGCATTAGAGCGAATTCTCAGTCCCCTTCCGGCTGATGTGGCGGGCCTGGTGATTGTTCAGCATATGCCTGAAAAATTCACCGCTGCCTTCGCTCAGCGTCTGAATGGTTTGTGCCAGATTGACGTGCGTGAAGCCTGTGACGGTGACCGGGTCAGGCCTGGTCTGGCTCTGATTGCACCAGGTGGTCGGCATATGACGTTAAGCCGCAGTGGTGCGTTTTATCATGTTCAGGTTCGGGCCGGGCCTGTGGTAAATCGTCATTGTCCGTCTGTGGATGTCTTGTTTCGCTCTGTGGCGCGCAACGCAGGACGCAATGCTTGCGGCATTATTCTGACCGGTATGGGTGACGATGGTGCCAGGGGCTTGTTAGCCATGCGAGAGGCCGGGGCCATTACTTATGCACAAGGTGAGGCAAGCTGCGTTGTGTTTGGCATGCCCAAAGAGGCGATTAAACATGGTGGTGCAGAGCAGGTCGTCGAACTGGATGATGTGCCGGATGTACTGATTCGGCAGAGTCGAACGCATTAGGAGATGTGATGGAAAGGCTTTCTGTGTTGATTGTTGAGGACAGCGTCAGTCAAAGGGAATTTGTTGCCAATATGTGCCTGGACGCTGGTGTTGGTGAGGTTGCGCTGGCCGAAAATGGCCGGGTTGCCCTGACCATGATCGATGCCAGGGAGCAGGATTACGACATATTGATTTGTGATCTGGAAATGCCGGATCTGGATGGTATTGAACTGATTCACCTGTTGGCCAGCCGCAAGCGGAATTCCGCCATCATAATTGTCAGCGGCCGCGAATTGAGTTTGATCTCCGCAGTGGAACTGATGGCCAATACCCAGGGGTTGTGGGTGCTGGATGGGGTTCAAAAACCCTTGTCGATGGAGCGTTTGCATAGTCTGTTGCGACTTTATACCCAGCGACGCGACAAATTGGATTTTAAACCCCGCACAGCCCAGTCATCGCCGCTGGCGATTGAAGAATTGCGCATGGCGCTGACCCAGCGGCGCTTTGTTCTGCATTATCAACCCAAGATTGACATGCAAAGCGGCCAGTTGGCGGGCGTTGAGGCGCTGGTCAGGCTAACATGCAATCAATACCAGATTGTGTTCCCCAATGATTTCATCCCGCTTTGTGAAGCACATGGCCTCATCGATGATTTGAGCTATGAAGTGATTCGTCTGGCGATTGAGCAGCAAAAGCGCTGGCAACAGGCAGGTTTGGATACCGCTATTTCAGTCAATTTGTCGGCGGTATCTTTTGCCAATGAAGCCTTCAGTGGCCGGGTAATGCAGCAGGTCGGAGAACTTGGGGACGCGGCGAAACAGCTGATATTTGAAGTGACGGAAACCGCCATTATTCAGGATATCGGCAAGGCGTTGTCAATTCTTACCCGTTTGAGATTGTCCGGCTGCGGCCTCTCCATTGATGATTACGGCACCGGTTATTCATCAATTAAACAACTGTCGCAAATTCCCTTTACTGAGCTGAAAATTGACCGTAGTCTGATTGAAGGCGTCTCCCGTAAGGCGCATTTGCAGGTTATTTTTGAGAGTACCTTGTCCATGTGCAACAAGTTGGGACTTAAGGTTGTCGCCGAAGGTATCGAGAAGAAATCTGATTGGAAGTACCTGGCCGCGCAGGGGTGTCATATTGGTCAGGGGTATTATTATTCTCCGCCCATGCCAGAAGAAGATTTGCTGCGATGGTGGCAAGCTGGTATGCCTGCGCTGAGTTAGCTATGGGAGCGAAGTTTTGCTACCACCAAAGTCAAGTCAGTCATCAACCTTGAACAATCCAGCCAAGCTGATCAGCCTGGATACAAGTATCCGGCAGATGATTATCAATGTTTCGGTTTACCCATTGGTCCTGGGCTTACTGCTTTTCACGTCTTTGGCAATACTTTTATCTGTTTATGCCACGCCTGTGGCAGAACGCGCCTTGCTTAATGGTCTGAAGGCTTCTGTTGTGGGCCTGAGTCAGAAAGCGGCGGCTTTGATTGACAGCCAGTTACGTGAGGTCAGCCATCTGGTTGTGCTGTTTCGGGCGTCACATGAACACTATCTGAGCCTTTCCCGCCACACCGATTTACCCCTGAGGGCACCAGAACCGCAGTTTAGTACCAATGCTGACGGCGTGTTTTTTAAGTCTGCCGATAATGGCGGAGCAGGTATGTACTATTCTGGTGATACCGAGATAGGCGCAGAGCAGCGCTGGAAAGCGCGTAACCTGGAAGGGCTAGACACCTTGTATAAGTCTATCGTGCAAACCAATCCGACGGTGGCGCAGGCTTATTTTAATTCCTGGGATAATATGAACCGCATTTACCCTTATATCGCCAATCCCGCACTGAGGTTCGGCCCTGTCATGCACATGCAGGATTTTAACTTTTATTATCTGGCCGATCAGCAACATAACCCCGAACGCAGGGTGGTCTGGACCTCGGCCTACCTTGACCCGGCTGGTATGGGTTGGGTGGTGTCCGCGTTGTCTCCGGTTTATCGCAACGACTTTCTTGAGGGGGTGGTTGGTCTGGATATTGGTTTGGCTGCCCTGGTGGACAATCTACTCGTCGATGAACACATTGGCAGCAAAAAAGTATTTCTGCTGGATGGTCAGCAACGTATTGTTGCCATGTCTAATGATATGTCTGAATTACTGGGATTACCTGAGCTGTCGGGCCATACCTATTCGGAAAAAGTCAGCAGCACCCAGTACAAGCCTGACAGTTACCGGCTTGATAGTCTGCAAGATCAGCAACTGGCAAAGCGTTTAGCGCAGTTTCTGCAAAACGACGAGCAAGTGGCCAGAATTGCCGGTCAGCAGCATGACCATCTGGTGACGCAAGTGAAAATTCCGTCTACCGACTGGCAGTTTATTATGTTTTATGAGCTTTCAGATGTATTGCAATCGCAACAGGACATGCTGAGTCTGGTTAAAAAGCTGGTCTGGGGCCTGGTGCTGATTGTGGCAATGGCGTTGCTTTTATACATACCCTATGTGCAGCGCAGGAGAGCCTGGTATGCCAAGACGCTGGCCGAGCCAATTAATAAACTGGCCAGTCTGACCTCTGAAATTGGTCAGCGGCCGTTGTCAGTGGATGAAATACAAGCTGGTGGTATACGTGAGCTACAGACACTGGTGGGTAACTTTGCGCATATGTCAGCGGAGCTGAATCAACGTACTGATAAATTGGTAAAAGCAGTTACCGCCAAGCGATTAATTGAAGAAAAAGCTAAGCTGTATCAGCGTTTGGCTAATACCGATCAACTGACGTCCCTTTACAATCGTAAGTTTCTGGATACGGTGTTGCGTCAGGAAGGGGTAAGGGCGGGGCGCTATGGCGATGCGCTGAGCGTGCTCCTGATGGACGTCGACAGATTTAAGCAGATTAATGACAACTATGGGCATTTAGCTGGCGACACCGTACTTAAGCGGGTGGCGCGTACACTTAAAAACAGTGTGCGGGCCAGTGATGTGCTGGGGCGTTGGGGGGGAGAGGAGTTTTTGTTAATTTGTCCCAAAACCAGTTTGTCGGAGGCCGCTATACTGGCTGATAAGCTTAGAGCCCTGATCGAGGAGCAATCTATGGAGATGCCAGTCACCTTAAGTGTGGGCGTAGCACAGTTACAGGAATCGGAAAAAACTGAACATACATTAGGCCGGGCTGACAAGGCCCTTTACCAGGCCAAGGCAAGTGGGCGGAATAAGGTCTGTGTGGCAGATTAAGAAAAGGAGGCATCTATGCCTTATAAAATTCTGGTAGTGGATGACAGTAAAGTAGCAAGATTATTCGTATGCAATTTCTTGCGAGAGCAGCATACTGATCTGGAGTTGTTTGAAGCGGGCAGTGGTGATGAAGCGCTGCAACTGGCCGTTAAGCACCAGTTTCATGGTGCCTCGCTGGATTTCAATATGCCCAATATGAATGGCCTGGAGTTAGCCACTCAATTACAGCAAAGTCAGCAAAAATGCTTTATCGGCCTGTTAACTGCCAATGTGCAGAGATCCATGCAACAACAGGTTCAGGACGCCGGATTGGGGTACTACAAAAAGCCCGTTAATCCAGATGTGGTCAAACAGTTGCTTATTGATATGGAGCGTTTTCATGCTGCATCTTAACGACCTGCAGCGGGATGCCCTAAGCGAAGTTTTTAATATCAGCGTGAATCAGGCTGCTGCTGCTCTTAGCGAAATAGTGCGGGAAGACATCCATATGAGCGTGCCCATGGTGGATGTGTGTGATCTACCCACTGCCGTTGACTATCTGAATCAGGGGCACGAGGTCTGTGCTATTGCGCAAAAGTTTGCGGGTGGTTTGAAAGGGCAGGCCATGATGGTCATTCCTGAAATGCGCAGCCTGGAGTTGGTGCGTATGATGATGGGCATTGACGTCCCGATGGGCGCCCTGACCGACATTGAGCAGGATGCGCTGGGGGAAATGGGCAATATTGTGCTAAGTGCTTGTTTTGCCTCATTGGCAGACATGTTCGACGAACATTTTGATTATGAACCGCCACAGTTGTTCTGGGGCGCCATTGCCAAGCTGCTGGATAAGGGGCAGGACGACAAGATGATGTTGCTGATTAAAATCCGCTTCAGCTTTGGTAACCGGGAGTTGGATGGCCATATTGTGCTGTTGGTTGACGGTGATTCCATACATTGTCTGGAAACCGCGTTGAACAAGTTTCTACGCTTGATCATGGGGGATAGCTAAATAATCCAATGGCTTATGCTACCGCTGGAATATCCACAACAACCCGGTTACGACCGGCGTCTTTGGCCGAATACAGGATTTTATCTGCCTGGGCCAGAAGCTCTATGGCAGTGCGCGGTGGCGTATTGTTTACCAGCCCGATTGAAATTGATACTTGCAAATCAGTCAGCGCCATCATCTTGGTGATGTCTTCGGCGCGTTTCCTAAGCTTTTCCATCAGAACAGCGGCATCGTCAATACTGGTATGGGGAAGGGCAATCAGGAATTCCTCACCGCCTATGCGGCCGACAATATCTGTATGCCTCAGGGTTTTTTGACAAAGATCGGCAAAATGCTTTAATACCACGTCACCCCCCTGATGCCCCAGACTGTCATTGATTTTTTTGAAATGGTCCAGGTCAACCAAGGCCACACAAAAATCAAAACCATGGCGTTTAGCCAGATCGGCCTGCAGTTGCAACAGGGCCAGTGTTTTACGTCGGTTTAGCAGCCCCGTCAAACTGTCTGTGTCGGCCAGTTGTTGCAGGGCGCGTTTGTGGCTGTGTTGGCGATAGAATAGAAACAGTAACAATGTGCAAATTAAGGTTGCGCAAAAAAACAGCAAGATCAGCAGCTGATTTTTGCGTTGCTGGCTTTGCAACTGGGTTTGCTGCAACTGATTCTGGGCATTCAGTATTTGATTCTGATGGGCCTGAGCATCCAGTTCATAGCGACTGCGAAGCTGATGTAACTGCTCGCTACTCTGTCTGTTTTGTATGGCCTGTTTCTCGTCGGTACTTTGCAATAAAAGGTCAAAAGCCGACTGGTAATGGCCCTGTGCCGCCAGCACCTTAGCTTGCTGAATGGCCAACTCAACTCTCTGGATAGGCATACTGACCGGATCCAGCGCCTGCAGGGCCTGCTGAAGCCAGGTTTGGGCTCTTTCGGTCTGCTGTTGTGCCAGATAAATACTCGACAACAAGCGGGCAGTATCCAGCAGCATATAGTTATTATCGGCTTGCCTGAATAGTTGTATTGCCTCTAACGCCTGACGCTCTGCTTCGGTGTAGCGCTGCGCTTGTAAGTCCATACCGGCTATTTCTTTAAGCGCGTAGGCTACGCCCTGATGGTCTTCCAGTTGTTCAGATATTTTTGCCGATTCCTGCAGTTGTGCCCGGCCAGTATCTGTATTGCCCTGGTTCTTATTCGCCCGGCCCAGACCATACAGATAAATACTCAGGCTGACCGAGGCCGGCTGCTGACGGTAGTAATCCACCGCTTCCTGAAAATAAGGCAAAGAAAGGTTATCCTCTCCCCGATATTCATAGACCAGCGCCAATGCACCGGCAATATCCGCTCTGGCAATATCGTCACTTTGTTGCGGCGCCAGATTATAGGCGCGTTGCAAATCGGCCATGGCACCTAAGTAGTCGGTCAGACTGTTTAACAACGTGCCGCGGGTCATCAGGGCCGCCACCAGCAGGTTTGCATCGTCGTGTCTTTCTGCCCACAGCAGGGCCTGGGTCACTGCGTCTAACCCTTTGGCGGGGGCACCGTCTAAATCCAGCGCCAGGGCCAGGCTAAGCTGTAATTGGTGGTATAACCAGGGCTGTTCATCCAACGTCACCAGGCTGAGCCCGGCCTGTGCTTCTTGTATGGATTGTTCTGGCAACACCAGAGCGCCGCTGGCATGGCTCATCAGTAGATGGTATTGAGCTTGTTTTAACGCGGTGTTTTTATGCTCCGCAGGCATAGAGTGTAGCTGTTCCAACAGCAGATGTGGGTTGGTTTTGATCAATGCTTGCCATTGCTGGAAAGGTGCTTCGAGTTGCGCCAACCATTGGTTGGATGCGGCATACAGCGAAGACGACAGGCAGCTATACAACAATAAACCGGTCAGGCTCAACAGGCGCAATGTGCATTCCTTTTGCGGTAATTTTGCGCAATTATGCCGCAAAGGTCACGCCTGTGGCAAAGTCCTTATTGTGCGCCCCTAGGCCGGACTGGTGGCGGGGCCCATTAATTTTTCAACAATGGCCTTAATTTTCTGCAGATGGAAAGGTTTCAGGATAAAACCCGACGCCCCCAGTTTGATGGCTTCGGTAACATAATCCATGGTGCCATGGGCGCTTACCATCACTATCTTGGCATTGGCGTCGGTTTGCTTTAATTCGCGTAAGATGGCCATACCGTCTTTTCCCGGCATCTGAATATCCAGAAACACCAAATCTATCTGGTTTTTTGTATAGATACCCACTGCGGTGTCTCCGCAAGAGGCTTCCATCAGATTACAGCTAAACAGACTGCGCAGTGCGGTACGTAAAAAAGCCCTGACATCGGCATCATCATCAACAATCAGGGCGGTCATTTCCCTGTATGGCATAGTGGACTCCTTGAATTAGTCTGCGGACAGCTTGTCCGTATCGGCGACCAGTTTTTCCACTTCCTGGCTCAGGTCGTCAAGAGCCAGTGGTAGCTTGTCAATGGGCAGACGATGTTCCAGGCGCCTGGCCATTTCGCTGATTTGTTTGAACTGAAACAACGCAGCGGTGCCTCTGAGCTTATGTGCCAATTGTTCCAGCTGTGCAATATTATTTTGCTGATACGCTTGTTGTATGGCTCTTAAATGAGCAGGTAAGCCACGCACAAACTGCTGCATCAACTGCTGCATTTCCTCTCCTGGCATATGCAGTTCATCAACATTCTGGCAATTGGGAAGATAGGTATTCAGCAGTTTAGCGAATTTTTGCCGGTCAATGGGTTTGGATAGGTGGTCGGTAAAACCGGATTCAAGATAGACCTTAATGTCCTGACTCATCACATTGGCGGTCAGGGCAATAACCGCGGTATCTACGCCAACCGCACGCATCAACTTAATGGCCTGCAATCCGTCCATGGTCGGCATACTGATATCCGACAATATCAAATCAAATTCTTCGGCCATGGCAGCTTCCAGCAACTGCTGACCATTTTCCACTGCCTTCACCAACAGTCCCTGGCTTTGCAGCATACGTTTGAGTAACTGGCGGCTTTCGGTGGAATCTTCGGCCAGCAATACTTTGCCGTTGAGCTGGCCTTTGTTGGTACCTATGGCATCATATTTACCGGGGATTTGACAGGGCTGGGCTTGCAGATAAAGACTAAAGCTACTGCCCTGACCTGGTGTGCTGTCAAGATGAATATGGCCAGACAATTTCGCCGCCAATTGCGCAGAAATACTCAGGCCCAGCCCGGTACCGCCAAACTCCCGGCTGATAGAAGAATCACCCTGGGTAAAAGGGGCAAATAATTCTGCCTGCCGGGCTTTGTCGATACCAGGTCCGGTATCTCGCACGGTAAAACACATCTTCTCGCCTTGCTGGCTGACAGACAGGCTAACTTCTCCCTCGGGGGTAAATTTAATCGCATTTGACAGCAGGTTAACCAGGATCTGTTTAAGGCGTACAGGATCGGTAAGAATCCCCTGTGGAAGGTTGTTGGCCAGGTCCATCGAAAAGGTCAGATGCTTTTTTCTGGCGTTGTCGGCGACCAGCATCTGCACTTCTTCAAGCAGTGCCGCTAAATTTACCGGTAACAATTCCACTTCCAGCTTGCCCGCTTCTATCTTCGACAGGTCCAGCACGTCATTTAGCAAAGTCAGCAAATGCTTGCCACTGACGCTGATGGCTTTGATTGCCTGCTGCTCATCGCCGTTAAACTCTCCCGCCAGTAACGCTTCTGCATAGCCGATAATACTGGTCAGTGGGGTGCGTATTTCGTGGCTCATATTGGCCAGAAAGCGGCTTTTGGCCTCACTGGCCCGGCTTAGATCCTCAGACAGCGTTTGCAGCTCCCTTCTGCTTCGGACGATTTCCAGTTGGGTGGCGATTCTGGCTTTTACCACGTCAATGTTAAAAGGTTTGTGAATGTAATCCTGCGCACCCAGACGCAGCCCCTCTTGTTCCTTTTGTGGGTTGTCCAGGCCGGTAATAAAAATCACCGGTATGTCGCTGGTTTGCGGCATGGATTTAAGGGCGCGCAGGGTGTCAAAGCCATCCATGCCCGGCATCAGAATATCCAGCAGAATCAAGTCCGGTTGCATGGCCACCGCTTTTTCAATGGCCTGGTTACCACTTTGCGCCAGGATGATACCGGCGTCCTGTCGCAGTAGATCGCTGAGTAGCCTTAGGTTGGCTTTTTCGTCATCAACCAGCAGTACCGTTGGGTGCGCTGTTGTCATGCTGGATCACTCCCTGTTCTTCGCCAAACCACATTACCCTGTTCTTGCCCTGGTGCTTAGCCAGGTAAAGCATGTCGTCAGCCAGTTTAAGGCTGTCCTCCGGACGGTTTTTCATTGTAGGACTACAAGTAATGCCGCCAATACTTATCGTCACGTTTTGCCTGTTTTCACAAAAGGGATGATCCAACTGTAGGGCCTGGATGGCCAGTCTGCAATTTTCCATCACTTCCATACTGCCGGCCCGGTCAATATCAGGCAAAAGCACCACAAACTCCTCGCCACCGTAGCGGGCCAGTAAATCCCGTGGACGTTTTAATTGCTCATTCAGGGTTTGCGCCACTTCCTGCAACACCCTGTCACCTGCCGCGTGGCCATGGCGATCATTAAACTGTTTGAAATTATCAATATCTATCATTACCAGCGACAGCGGCGCCTTGTTGCGAACTGCCACCCGCCATTCTTTGTGCAACACTTCGTCGTAACGACGACGATTGGCTACCGACGTCAGTGGATCAATATTAGCGAGCTTTTCCAGCATCAGCCGCTGTCTGCCCAACTGCAGATGCAGTTTAATTCTGGCCAGCACGATAGCGGCGTGGAACGGCTTCTGAATATAGTCACAAGCACCTAGCAATAAGCCTTTTTCCTCATGGCTGACATCACCCAGCGAGGTAATAAAAATCACCGGAATGGCGCTGGTGGTGGCGTCATGCTTAAGGTGACTGATGACGTCAAAGCCATTCATGTCTTGCATGACGACATCCAGCAGGATCAGATCCGGGGCATATTCCCCGGCTTTACGAATACCCTGAGGACCATCTTTGGCCAATATCACTTCAACTTCGTCTCGCAGTATGTCACTGAGAATTTTTAGGTTGGTTTTTTCATCATCGATGATCAACACCCGCTGTTTAGCCAGCATCTGTCAGGATCCAAGATTAAGGGTTCAACACTTTAAGTTTATGGTGCGGCGCGGCATCCTGTAGCTCTGCCAACATCTCTGCAACCAACTCACCGGCCCGCTCGTATTCCACATCATCGACTTTTTTGACCAGGCGGGCAATTTGTTCCGCATAAGGGCCTCCGGCCAACAATTTTTGCAGCGCCGCCAGTTTTTCCTCCACCATAAAATCCGATTGTTTCAGCAGTGCAAGTATTTGCTGCAGTTGGCTCCTGAGCTCACTCTCGTCAATCGCCTGTGGGCTGCTTTGGTCGCTGGATTCGAATACTGGCGCCAGCGTATTTAACAGGGCTTCCAGGTCATCCGCGACCTTTAACAAGGGCTTAGGATCACAAGGGCCTTGTTCAAGTATAGCCTCCAGTGCGCCGCACTGAGCCGATAAGCCTGACGCGCCGATATAAGCGCTGCTGGATTTCAGCGAATGGATTAACCTGAACAATGTGGAGTGGTCGTGTTGGGCCAGCAACTGGCGCAACTGACCGGCGGTCTCTTTCTGGTCACGAAAAAAAGCCCCCAGCAATGACTGATACAATTGCGGGTTGCCACCTAATCTGGCAATGGCTTGCTTTACATTCAGGCCCGCCAGTTGTTCAACCTGCCAGGTTGGCTCATTGGATTCAGCATCAGGCGAGGCCAGGGAAAAATAGCGCTCGGTATGCAGATACTTGCCCAGTAAGCTATACAGGGTCTGGGTATCTATCGGTTTGGCAAGGTGGCCATCCATACCAGCCTTAACGCTTTTTTGCCGGTCGGCTTCCATGGCATGGGCCGTCATGGCGATGATCGGTAACTGTAACTCGAGATCCTGGCGAATCAAAATAGCGGCAGTCAGGCCGTCCATAACCGGCATTTGAATATCCATTAAAACCAGATCAAAAAACTCGTCCTTTAATCTGTCCAGCGCCTGTTGGCCGTGTTCTGCCACTTGTATCTCAATCGCGGTTTTTTGCAATAACCCTATGGCCACCTGGCGATTCACTTCATTGTCTTCCACCAGCAACAACCGGTATTGTGACCAGTCAGGAATGCCCTTGGGAAGATAGTTGTCCTGGCAAGGCTGCGGATTGCCAGCAAGGCGTTTAAGCGGCAGTTCAAATCTGAATGTTGAGCCTTGGCCAGGTTCACTTTCCACCCAGATACGGCCACCCATTAAGTCACATAACTGCTTGCAAATGGCCAGTCCCAGGCCGGTGCCACCAAAGCGCCGGGTGATGGAATCATCAGCCTGGCTAAAGGACTGGAACAAGGCATCCTGCTGATCCTGACTCAGGCCAATGCCGGTATCACTGACTGCGCCTTCCAGCATCAGCAGATCCGGCTGGTCCGGGGCAGGATTAGCACAAAGGCGTACTGTCACCGTGCCCTGCTCGGTAAACTTAATGGCATTGCCAACCAGATTATTCAGTATTTGCTTGATGCGCCAGGGGTCGCCAAGCAGTTGGCGGGGCATATCCGCGGCGATATCTTCAACCAGTGCCAGGCCTTTGGCATTGGCCTGAACAATATGCATATTCAGGGTGCTTTTTAGCAATTCGCGAGGTGCCAGTGCCACACATTCGATAGAGAGTTTGCCTGCCTCAATACGGGAAAAATCCAGAATATCGTCCACCAGACGCAGCAGTATTTCACCTGCATCCAGAATATTCACCAGATGGCCCCGTTGCTCACGCTCATTCTGGCTGTCCAGTGCCAGGCGACTAAGGCCGGTAACGGCATTGATCGGGGTACGGATTTCATGGCTCATTCTGGCCAGAAAGGCGGATTTTGCTTCGGTCGCCGCTTCAGCCTGACGGCGGGCCACCGTTAACTGCTGACTGAGTTTGGCCAGGCGTATTTTTTCCCGCTGCATCAGCATCGCCCAGAGGGCGATGGCACCCAACATACCCAAAAGCAGTGTCGCGGTGAGCCAGGCATTTTCGGTGCGTTTCTGACTAACCTGCTGCTCAAGTTGCAGCATCTGGTTTTGCTCTTCCAATTCCGCTATCTGGGCTTCTTTGGCTTCGCTTTCGAATAGGGCCTGCATTACGGTCAACTGGTTTGAGGCTTTCTCATTTTGATACTCATCTTGTATCGATTGAGCCTTTTTTAAATGTAGAAGGGCGTCTTGGGGATTCCCTGTTTCCTCCAATATTTTTGATATTAATCTGTGAGCTTCAACTTGTTCAAGTCGTTCACCAATATCATTTGCTAAATTTAATGAGGTTTTTGAAAAGTCGAGTGCAGCATCATAATTTTCTATCCTGTAATAAGATTCTGCAGTTCTCAATCTTGCAGAAAGCTCTATAAATTTGAATCCAATCTTCTGTGACTCGATTATTGCTTCGTGATACTTTTCTAAGGCTAAATCGTCCTCTCCTATTTTTGAAAGAGAGTTTCCGATAGCGCTAGTTGCCAGAAGTGAACCGAATTTATCATTTTCAGATAGGTATTTTCTTTGAGCTTCTTCGTAATAAGTTTTCGCCTCTTGGGGATTTCCCTTCGCAAGCAATACATCTCCGCTTCCAAGATCTGCACTTCCAGTGCTAGCAATCCCCTTAACTGTAGTTCTAAAGAGATCATAATATTCTAAAGCAGAATCATATTTCCCGGATCTTTCGTAAGTGTTAGCTAAGTTGTTGTAGGTGTATCCAAGATATAATTTGTTATTCGACTCTTTATATAGTTTGATAGCTATTAAATATCTTTCAATTGCACTAGGATATTCGTTGACACCCTGAAGTACATTGCCCTGAAGCATATAAGAACGAGCTAATATTTCGGGTGAATTAATTTTTTTTGCTGATTTTTCCACCTCTTTTGCGTAATTCAATGAGCTCTTGTAGTCACCTTGCATATAATACGCATATGACAAAGAGTTGAGTAATGTTGCTCGTTCCTTAGAAAATTGTATATATGTTATTTTGTTTAGGTTTTGCAATGCTATTTCTATAGCTTTAGATGGGTTTTCTCTAGCGATTGATTCTATCTCAGTTGAAATTTTAGTGATTTCAAGAGAGTTTTGAGCCAAACTTTCCTTATCCATTGCAAATGATTTCATTAGAATGAAAAAACTGAAAGTTAATATTGCAAGAAAGGGAAGTTGGCTCATGATTTTTAATGATTATATTTCTTGATTGAAACTATGTTGCTTTTATTATCTTTATTACTTGAGCTTTTTTCTAATCCCTTCCAATCTCCAGTTATGCTAATCAGAGTTTTAGCCATACTTTGACGCAATGATTCACTATCCATAGTCAGTAACTTATCAGCGTCTTCCACTCCAGCTTCAGCTAACAAACGTTGGCGGTTAGCGACCAATTCGGCGGCATTGCTGCCATTATTGAAGGCGTCCAGTTTGCTGGCATTGGTGGCCAGCTCCAGGTAGAAACGGCTTAGGTTATCCATAAGGCTTTCCTTTTGTTGTTATGGGTTAAATATCACACTCTACTTCTTCATACTCATCCCAATGATGAATATCCGCTTCCGTCAGACCCAGCCAGGCGAGGCGGTCTGCGGCAAATTCCGGGGCCTGACAGGCCGGTATATACAAGGTACTGACGGTATTGACTGTAGCACCGGGTAAATCGGCCAGGGCCAGCCAGTCCTTTTTCGGTTCAAAGCCGGGAAAAATCGGTGCTTCGTATAAGCATACCTGATGATCGGCCGGGTAGCTTTGCAACAGCAGTTTCGTCAGGGCAGCCAGTCCCTGCTCGCCGGGTTGAAAGTGATCCATACTGTGCTCACCGGTTAGACCCACCTGCCATAAAATCAGCGCGGCGCTGCTGTCTACCTGGCGGCGGGTAAGTAAGAAGCGGGTGGATTCATAAGACTGGCAGCCGGTATCGGCCGGGTCCAGATCCAAATCAGCATACAGGCAGGCATCGGCAGAAATGCCGGGTAGCATGCGGACCTGGTGACCTAAAGGCTTAAGAACCCGGCTGGCCATCCGGGTAGAAGAAACAAATACGCCGGGATGACCATAAAATACCGTGCAGACATCTTTGCCGGCCGTGACCAATTCAATAATACGTTTGGCCATTTGCCGGTAAATTTCCGGGCGCGAGAAGCCCATATTATAAAAACGCCCCAGATGCTCGGTATTGGCATTGAGCTGCAGTATATGCTGGATAGACAGGGGATTCGGGGCCACCAAAAGCACAATTTCGGCATGTTCAATCAGACTCTGGGTTTCCAGCGTCATATGGCCCGGATGCAGACCGCAGCCTGCAATGGTAAGACGACCTTTTTTCACGGGCGTTCCCTCAATTTTTGTAGTTGTTGTTATCCTTACTGCGCAAGCATAAAAAACAATCAGGCGCAGCGCAATAGGCTTGGTGCCGGATTAGGGCGGTTAACTTGCTAGGTCACTTGGTCATTATCCAGGCTGGCTAATAATTCAGAGGCTAAAGTCGCTGCCTTTTCGTATTCAATATCTGCCACCCGACGATTAATTTCTTCCAGTTTTTCTGCATATTCGGTTTGCTGGCATAACCCCAGCAGCTGCGCCAGTTGCTCTTCGGCAGCAAAGTCCGATTGTTGCAGCAGGGGCAGTAATTTCACCAGCGTTTGGCGGAACTGCTGCGGGTTAAAATGTTCAGCGCTACCACTGCCATTTGGGGCTTGGAACAGCGGACTGAGTGCTTCCAGTAATTCCTGTAACTGATGACTGATGGCGGCCAGGGCCTTTTCATCACAGGTTTTTTTCAGCAACAGGCTTTCCACTTCCCCGCAACGTTTGGATATGTCGAACGCGCCGATATAAGCAGAGGTCGATTTTAATGAATGCACCAAACGCAATAATTCGTCGAGCTTGCCACTGACCAATAAATGTTGAAGCTGAATTGGCGTTTCCTGTTGTTCAAAATAAAAATCCTGTAGCAAGCTTAAATACAGTTGAGTTTTACCACTCATATTATTGATGGCTTGTTTGCTGGATAACAGTTTGATGCGTGCCACTTTGCCAAGTAAAGCTGTATCAGCCTCGGGCTGTTGGCTGACGGGCAATTTCCCGGTCCTGGTTAATGCCCTGTCCTGCAGCAGCTGGCTCAGAGTTTGGAACAGCACATCAGGTTCCAGAGGTTTACAGATATGTTCGTTCATACCCACTTCCAGACTTTTCTGGCGATCGGCTTCCATCACGTGGGCGGTCATTGCCACCACAGGTAAATCGGCAAGCTTAAGCTGGTGGCGAATCAGATTGGTCGCGGTCAGACCATCCATATGGGGCATCTGAATGTCCATTAACACCAGATCAAAGGTTTGTTGCTGAAGCTTCTCCAGCGCTACCAGGCCATTTTCAGCGGTTTCCACCCTGACACCAGTGTCTTTTAATATTCCCAAGGCCACCTGGCGGTTGATGGCATTGTCTTCCACCAACAAAATACGGTACTGACGCAGATCAGGAACGGCCAGCGGCCCTTTGTGCTGCTCTTCGTTATCATTTAATTGCCCCGCCATCACATTGGTCAGGGCATCCACCAATGTGGAATGATTCACCGGCTTTTCCAGAAACTGGTTGATAATGGTGCTTCCCAGTTGTTTTCTGGCCTCTTGTTTATCATAGGCGGTCACCATCAGAATGCGGGGTGATTCCGTCAATCCCATTTGCTGAATGCGTTTGGACGTTTCGATGCCGTCCATCTCCGGCATGCGCCAGTCCATCAGAATCGTGTCGTAACAGTTTTTGTCGGTGGCGGCTTGCCTGACCATGTCAATCGCCTGGGCACCACTACTGGCTTCGTCTGCGCTGATACCAACGTCCTGCAATAGGCCACGCAACAACTTTCTGGCCAGGGCCACATCGTCGACCACCAGCACTTTCATTTTTGCCATGCGGGTGGGGTTGAACAAAGGATTGGCTTCAGTTTGCATTGAACGGCTAAGTGGCAGACTGACATGGAAACAGGACCCTTTGCCCAGTTCGCTTTCCAGCCAGATTTGCCCCTGCATTAAATCACAGAGCTGTTTACTGATGGTCAGTCCCAGGCCGCTGCCGCCGTATTTACGTGTGACCGAATCGTCTGCCTGAGTAAATGACTGGAACAGCCTGCTTTGTTGTTCCTCACTCATGCCAATTCCGGTATCCCGTACGCTGATATGCAACTGCACCTGATTCTGCTCATTGGCTTTGCCGCTGAGCTGGATATGCACCAGGCCCTGATCGGTGAATTTTATGGCATTGGACAGCAAGTTCACCAAGATTTGCTGGATCCGCAACGGGTCGCCCAGCAACAGGTCGGGTACATCACGCTCTATATCACAAAGCAGTTCCAGACCCTTGGCGTGTGCTCTGAAGGCGTTCAGATTGATGGAACGCTGCACCAGCTTACTGAGTGAAAAGCTGCAGTGTTCCAGTGTCATTTTGCCTGCTTCGATCTTGGAAAAATCCAGAATGTCGTTGACCAGACCTAACAGGGTTTCGCCTGATTCCTGAATTTTGCTCACGTAGTCCAGTTGTTCCGAATCCAACTCGGTTTTTATGGCCAGGCGGCTCAGGCCAATTACCGCATTGATAGGGGTGCGGATTTCATGACTCATTTTGGCCAGAAACGATGACTTTGCCTGAGTGGCTTCTTCTGCTTTCAGCTTAGACGCCGCCAGCTCGGCGGTGCGCTGCTGGACCTTGCGCTCGAGGTTTTTGTTGGCCTCGATCACTTTATGATAAAGCCTGGTGTTGTCAAACATCACCGCAGTCTGGTTGGCCAGCAACTGCAGTACGTTCACTCTGTCCTGGGGAAAGGCACCGCTCATGTCGAAGTGCTCTAAGTACAGAATACCGCGATAACTGCCGGTTACGATCACAGGAATACAGAGCAGAGACTGGGGTTGGCTGCGCTGTAGGTAAGGATCTCGGGCCAGACTGCCGGCCTGCGCAATATTGTTGAGCAGTTTCGGCTTAAGGGTACGGCTGACCAGGGTTAACAAACTGTGAGGCAAGTCTTCATGCTGGCGAATTTCCGGATAACCGGCGCGGACTTTTAACACGCCTTCATCGTCAACAAACAGCAATGTGCCGGCCTGCGCGCCGGCATTTTCGACAATAATATGGATCATTTTGTCCAGATAGGCGCGCAGATTGACTTTACCACTTAAGGTTTCTGATGCCTTAAATACCGATACTAAATCCAGATCTTCGCTGCGCTGCACCTGGTCTGCCTGACCGGCCTGGCCTGCGACTTGACGCAGACGCATATGGCGCACCTTGCTGATAGCCCCCCAGAACTTAAAGTTCTGATAGGCTTTGCTTTGCAACTGCTGAGCAAAATCCAGGTTGCCCATTTGCAGCCAATAATCTGCGTAACGTTCTTCGGCAATGGCCTGATGCTGGATAAAGCCTGACTGCTGTGCTGCCTGAATGGCGGTTTCATATTGTTGCCAGCCGGCAGCCTGCTTATTAAGCCTGGCCAGTTCGGCTTCCAACAGCAGCACTTTGTGCTGGTGATTGTCTGGGGCGTTAATGGCCCAGTTTTGCAGTAGTGTCAGTTTACCTTGCAGTACCTGATACCATGAGTCGTGCTCAGTCTGGCTGAGCCGGGCAGCCAGTAATGCCGCAAAAAAGTGAAATTCGGTTTGGTGATACAGTGAAAACGCCACAGCCGCCAATGGTTCAGCGGCCTGATAGTGATGCGCGGCCAGCTCCAGATCATCGTGCAAATATGCCAGCATCAGTTTGACACTATGGTAGCAAAACAAAATGGTCAGATTCTGGGTTTGCTCCAGTACTTCCACCTGCACCGCTTCGTCAAAGGCTGGCCCCGCCAGTAGTAATGGGTCCTGCTCATCTTCGCGCAGATTCAACACGTATTGGCGCCAAAGATTGATGAACTCCAGATTATAGGGAATGCGTTTGTCCATAATAAAACGTGCATACTTGTCCATCTGCACATTAACTCTGTCCAGCGGCTTGCCGCTTAAACACAGATAAAAGCCGAAAAACAGCGCGGAATGCACGGCAAACTCTATGTTGCTGTCATCCATGGCCAGATAAATATTGCTCTCCAGACTGTCGAGGCTCTGCGCCAGGGGCGCAACCCAGGGCAGAACAGCGGCGGCTTTCTGGAACTGCACTTCAGGGGTGTACAAATGTTGGTAACGTCTGTCCACTTCAATGGCCAGGTCGGCAAACTGCAGTGCTTGCTGATACTGTCCATAAGCACCGCTGAGAATGATGGCATGGGAGCCGTATGCGCGGCTGGCTGGTGCCGAGTTACCCTGAGTGACACTCAGAGCGACAATCGCATGGGTCACGGTAAGATAATGATCCGGCCCCAGAATATAGGCTGCGGTGGAAAGCACATTCAAGGCCTCGATGGCCAGTTTCAGCTTCTCGTCTTTCAAGGCCGGTTTATGAATAAGGCCAGCAATGTTGTTTTTATCATAATGCTGCTCCAGTTCCAGATAGCGGGTCGCAATACCGGCAGGCTCGCGAATATCAATACCGGCTTCAACTAACACCTGCGCGCCAAGCTGGTACACCTCAGGAAGCTGATTCTGGCCGTACAAGATCAGTAGCTGCAACTTGGTGACTCGCAGTTTATCGGTCAGGTCCCGGACATGCTCCAGCAAAGCCTGGCAAAGATGCCCGGCTTCCTCGTAGGCCTGGGTTAGATAAAAACTGCTGGCCATTGCCAGCTTAACCTTAAAACACACATCGTGGTGTTCATGCCAGTCGCTTTCTTCCAGCAAGCCTGCGGCAATACTCAGGTAATCTCTGGCAGCACTGTGAGCGTTGGCCGCCAGGGCTTTTTCACCCGCCTGCAGGTTAAAGTTGGCCAGTGACAACCTGTTATGGTTGGCCACAAACAGCCTGCTGGCTGCGTTCAGATGGTTGACAAATTCAAGTACTACATCATTGAGCTGTGCAGCCGGGTAATTTTCCAGATAATACTCACCTATGGCCAGATGCAGTTGCATCTGGGTTTGCTCACTGCACAGTTTGTATGCGGCCTGCTGCAATTTGTCATGGTTAAAGCGTAGCGACTCAATCCGGGCACCTTTGGTATCGGTAAAGGCCGTCATAATGCCTTCCTGAACAATCTCGGCGATGTGCATTTCCAACTGCTGGCGTGTTAGCCCCAACAGCTCAGCCAATATCTGGCATTGGCTGCTATTGCCTATCAGGGCCGCGATACTCAGCAGGCGGCGGCTATGGGCCGACAAGCGTTCAAATCGCAAGGTGGTAAGCTCAACCAGGTTGTCGGTAATTTTCTGTTGGGCAATTTCTGTTACATCCCAATACCAGTGTCCCTGAGTGTCGCGTTGTAACAAGCCCTGATCATGCAATGTCAGTAAGAACTGGCGCACAAAATAGGGGTTACCATTGGTTTTTTGCATCAGCAAAGCGGTTAATGCTGTCAGCTCGCCTTTAGGTTTGCCCAGGGTGTCTGCCAGTAGTTCCTGCACCGCTGAATCTGCTAACGCATCAACCTGCATCTGTTCAACCCTGACACCTGATTTGCCGATGCGGGTCAGACAATACAGCAAAGGGTGGGTATCGCTGACTTCATTGTCACGGTATGCCAGTAAAACCAACAAATTATCTATTTGCTTATCGGTCAGCAGCTCTTCCAACAGATTTAAACTGGCGGTATCGGCCCATTGCATATCATCCAGAAATAGCACCACAGGGCGCTGCTGTTGGGCGAACACTTTAAACAGCCGGATTAGCAGCTTACTGAATCTGGTATCCTGATAATCGGCAGCGTCACTGTTCTGGGCGGGGCCGGTTATTGGCAGCCATTGCGGCATAAAGGCTGCTAGCAAGTATGCGTCATCGCCCGCCGCTTGCTGCAGGCATTGTTGCCAATGCGCCAATTGCGCGGCATTTTCCTGCAATAGCTGCTCCGCCAGCTCACCCAATGCTTCGAGGATGGCACCAAACAGGCCATCACGTTGAAACTGTTCGCATTTACCGCGAATGAAATTGGCTTTGTTGGTCAGGCCCGGTTGGGCAAGTTGCTCAACTATGGCGGTTTTTCCGATCCCTGAATAACCCTTGATACAAAGTAAGTGGCTTTGCTTTTCCACCAGGGTGCGTTCAAATAAACCTTGTAACTGACGAACTTGTGTATCTCGGCCATATAGTTGGTTGGAAAAATGCAGTCGCTGGCTGCCTAATGACACCGACATCGGAAAAGCGCTGATGCTGGCTGACTTCTGCCATTGCTGCTGACATTGTTGTAAATCTTGCAGTACCCCCTGGATATCTCCATATCTGTCATTGGGGTTTTTGTTGAGCAACCGCTCGATTATTTTGCTGACTTGTGTGGGCAGACCAGGGTTTAGTTCTTTTGGTGGCGGCGCGGTGGAGGCAATTTGGGCGTGAATAAGTTCCATGCCATCGTCTGCTTCAAACGGGAACCTGTCAGTTGCCAGGAAATAACACAAGGTTCCCAAGGAATACAGGTCAGAACGATTATCCATCGGGCAATTAACCCGCCCTGTGACCTCCGGTGCCATGACTTTCAATAATACCGGGTCAAGCTGACCCTGAAGGCTGTGCCGGTTTACCTGACTGACCACGCTTGGGTGGCCTAAATCCAAAATACTCAGACTACTGGCGTCGTTATTCCAGTAAAGTGCTCTGGGATTAAGGTAACCACAAATAAGTTTTTGTGCATGAATCTCTGCTACAGCCTGGGCCAGTTGCAGCATCGCTTGCAAGCGTAAATTCAGGTCCTGTTTGGGTAGACGGGAAACCAATTGCCACAGATCCAGCTCATGTTCGTTTATGGCCAGTACTTCAACATACTGACCGGCTTCACTGAATGCGCTTAATGTTACTGCCAGACAGTCCATGTCGGGCATCTCTGTGGCAGAGGTATCCGCATCTTTGCCGATATCGCGTTGCTTGATAAACAAGGCTTCACCCTGTACCGACAGCGCCTTGAAAAGCCTGATGTTCGTGCTTAAAGCCGGGAGTTCCGTCAGGCGATTGTAATTATCAAGTTTGTCCATGCCCATACCAATGCGGACCTTTTCAGAAAACCAAGCTTAAATGAGAGTGCGATGATTGTTAAGAATAGATAATAGCGGCTGAACCGTCAGTTGGTCATAGTTTCACCAATTAAATCCAGTGCTTATAACAAAGTGTCATGGTTTTCTGCTACGCTTTGCTGCACATATCTTTTTCCTGTTTCAGGCGTTTGTACAAAATCTGAGTACAGTCTGCAATAACCTTTCTGTTGCATCGCACAACTCGCTGGCATGTGCCAATGCCTGTTGTGTGCAGAGGCTGTTTTTTGATACATGCACGTGCGCTAAACGGCTCGTTAGCAAGGAAAAAGCAAGGATTGGTGAGCGGCTGGAATGCCACTGACCCATACGGAAGCGAAAGAACGCATTGCGGCAGGACTGCGCCGCGTTAATGCGATAACCCAGGTTTTCGTTGGTTGGATCCCTATGTTTATAACAAGGCCCTTAGTTACCCCTATAGCCCTGATCTTTAGTCAGTTAGCGGTGGCGCAATCTTCCACATCACAGACACAAGACCAAATAGAAGTGATAGTCGTCAATGCCCAGAAACGTCAACAGGATATTCGAGACGTTGCTGTGGCTGTGACATTAATTGATGGTGAGCAGATTGCCCGTCAGCATATAAAAGATACCACGCAACTGGCGGCACTGGCGCCCAATATGAAATCCTCCAAAGTGGCCGGGGAAGGTACGGCTCCGTCCTTCAATATCCGTGGTATTGGGATGTTTGATTACAACACATCTACAGTGTCACCCATTGCTATCTATGCCGATGAGGTGGTCAGTGGTGGTGCCAACTTCCTTGATTCTACTTTATATGACATCCAACGGGTGGAGGTGCTGCGTGGGCCACAGGGTACATTATTCGGCCGCAATACTACCGGCGGTGCCATTTTACTCACATCAGTATTGCCACAGGCCGAGTTTAGTGGCTACGCCAGAGCGTCTGTAGCGGAGCAGGATTACCGGGCTTTGCAGGGGGCGGTCAACGTGCCTTTAGCCGACAACACCGCAGCACGGTTGGCGTTTAATCATGTGGATTACGATTATTCCATCCAAAATCTGGATGCCAACGGCCAGGACGGTGGTATGCGACAAAACAGTGTGCGCCTGCTGGTGGCCAGCGAATGGGAAAATGCATCCCTGCTGTTTAAATTATATTCGGAAGATTGGCAGGGCGCGCCCAAACCCATATATAGTGCGGGGATACTGAAAGCCTCAGGAACTGGCGCGCGCTGTCTGCCTGATGAGGTCGGTAGCCGTAGCTGCGTGGATAGCTTTGGTTTTGCGCCGGCTACCGATGATTTCTGGCAAACCGAGGCGGACACGGCCGACAAGCGGCATGATACGGACAGTTGGGGAGCCAGTATTCAATGGCAATGGCAGGTTAATCAGCGGTGGAGTTTGAAATCCATTACCGCACATAAAGATCTTGAGCGCTTTCATTCGTTTGACTCTGATGGTCCGGGCAATTTTATTGAGGGGAGTCTGGGCTCGGATAACCAGTTTTTCAGCCAGGAAATAAGCGCCAGCAGGCAGGGGGAAAACAGTCACTGGATGGCTGGTCTGTTCTATTTACAGGAAGAGCTGAAGCAGCAAAACGACCTGGATCTATTCAGGGATTTTCGCGCTAATCCTGCAACCGCAGGTGGTGCCGTGCAGTTTTTCTACCACAACACGCTGGAAAATCAGTCGTTCTCTGTCTTTAGCCAACTGGACTATAACCTGTCACCAGATTGGATTGTCACTGCGGGTTTGCGATTTACCGATGACAGTACTGAATACCATGCCATTGCTGATATGGATGTGGTGGGGGCTTATATTCCAGGCGTTTGGGATCTGCGCGGCGAGGTGGATGACCGCGAGTGGTCGGGCAAACTGGCTCTGGTACAAAAACTCTCTTCACGCACCAGTCTGTACTACAGCTATTCACGTGGCTACAAAAGCGGCGGTTACAATGGCGGTTTTGCCAGTAGTGAAGCTCAGGCTGTCGATTCTGAATATGCGCCGGAGCGTCTCAATGCCTGGGAAGTGGGGGCCAGACTGCAGCTACCGCAATGGGATATGAATCTTGACCTGGCAGCGTTCTGGTATCGTTATCAGGACCAGCAGGTATTTATCAATCGTACCACCGGCCTGGTACCTTATCATGTCCTTAAAAATGGCGGTGATTCCCGTATTCAGGGGCTGGAATTGAGCCTGGCCTATACACCAGTCAGCCAATTGATGCTGGACCTGAATATTGGCTACTTACCCAAGGCTGAGCTGGGGGAATATCAGGAAGAAGATTTATATGTGGCGGGCACCCAGTTGCCTTTTACTTCTGAGTGGAATATCAGTGCATTGGTCCAATATGAAATCAATCTGGCCGGTGGCCGCCTGCTGAGCCAATTAGGTTTTGATTACCAATCCGATTTTTATTTTGATCAAAATGAAAATCCTTACCTTCAGCAGCAGGGCTACAGTCTGTGGCATGGCAGGATAGCTTATCAGCCGAATGCACAATGGGAAGTAGCACTATGGGCGAAGAATCTATTTAACCGCCAGTACCACGAGCTGAAGTTTGACTCTATTGCTGCACTTTCTGCCGTGACAGAGCTTCGCGGTGAAGCCCGTCAGTTGGGGGTGGAGCTGAGTTATCACTTTTAGCCTGGTTGGAAGATCTGCCGCCAGTCTCTTTGCATATCCACTTTGGTCCAGCCGTGGCTTTTGGCTGCCGCCAGCGTGTCATCACCCGGGGAATAGCGATATTCCCTTTCATCATCGGTGTGTTCAATCAACATGCACAGGGATGTTGGTGATGTGCCAGCCCAGCGCAACATCTGGATGTCACCACTGCTGTTACCAAACGCGGCAATAGGGCGTCGGGCAATCTGGCTTTCAATCGCCAGCACCTTACCGGGCCCATTATCAAAGAACCAGGGCACCGGTGCCATTTCCACTTCCAGTCCACCCGATTTGTCACTCAGGCGGGTAATCAGTTTGCTGCCGATGACCTGCTCGGGAGGAATACCATAGGCCGCTTCGCACCAGGGGCGAATAAAATAACAACTGCCTCCGGAGACCAGATAATTTTTAAAGCCATGGGCGGCAAACAGTTGCAGGACTTCACGCATGGGTAGATAAGTCAGCTCGGTATAAGGTTTGTCAAACCTGGGGTGCCTGGCTTTATCCAGCCAGTCTGCCACCCAGCTATGGTATTCATCGGTACTGATACCTTCTCGAAACTCCTTAAACAACAGGCTGGCATCTTCAATTAACTCGTCATGAATGTGATGCAGCCAGTGCTTGACCCGCTGACGCAACCCGGCACCCACAGGTAAGGTACGTTTTTCATCAAAGCGCATCAGATCCTTAAGAAAAACCAATTCGGTAATATTGGGCTTTTCCAGCCACAGGGTGCCGTCGTTATCAAAGGTGGCAATGCGTTGTTGCGGCGGCACAAATTCGGGTGAATCCGGTGTGGTTACCCGTTCCAGAAATGCCAATATGTGGTTGCGTGCCAACCCAGGTTGCCAGGAAGGCAGATAATTTTGCGTGTCCATCGAACAATTTATTCCTGAAGACTTTGACGAAAAAAGAATACCTGTGGCAGACTGGATTGCAATGTTAAAAGGATGTTGCAGGAGCCAACTGATGCGATTTCAACTTATCTGGCCGGTATTGCTGACTCTGCTGGTGCCGCTGGCGGTAGCCTGGTTTATTTATCCCGACCATTTGCCGCCGGGCTTTGGGGTATTTCCGCCACAATTTATTGAGCAGGCACCCGGCTTCAATTTATGGGCTTTTCTGGCTGTTGGAGCGGGCGCAGTGTATATCTGCGGTTTAATCCTGTTTCCCAAGCTATATGGTTTTAAGGGAGCCACACCCAAGCCGCAACCCGGCAAGCAGCCGTTGCCCTGGTGGTTTTGGTTTGGTCTGGTTTTAAACCTGTTTTTCTGGTGGCTGATGTGGTCACACTCCACGGCTTTTGGTGATCTGGTTTACTGGTCTTTTACGCCCTTATGGTGGGGCTTTATTCTGGTACTGGATGGCATTGTTTATCATCGCAATAATGGCAGATCGTTGTTTGCCAGTCGGCCCACCACGCTATTTATTGCCGCACTGGTGTCCATCGGCGGCTGGGCCTATTTTGAATATTATGATTATTTTGTGTTGGGTAACTGGTATTACCCCGACGCTGACCAGGCGCCCTGGCCCTATCCGGTGTTGGCATTGGAGTTTCTGGTTACCTACAGCACGGTAACGCCGGTGTTATTCCAATGGTATAACCTGTTCCACACCTTTCCTGCGCTGCCGGCCCGCTATAAAAATGGCCCTAAAATGCCGTTAAATGGCAATTTAATGATTTTAATCGGTACGGTGCTGATTGGCTTAATGGTGGTCTGGCCTTATCCGTTTTTCTGGGTGGTATGGATAGGCCCCTTTGCCGTAATGACGGGTATTCTGATGCGCATGAACATCTGGAACCCTTTTACCGATATTGCCAAAGGTGACTGGAGTGCCGGGGTTTTAATTGGGGTGGCGTCACTCTGTAATGGCCTGTTCTGGGAATTTTGGAACCATGGCAGTCATGCCTTTCATACCAGCACGACCAATCCAAACTTTTGGGTTTACAATATTCCTTATGTAGACGTCATTCATCTGTTCTCGGAAATGCCATTGATGGGGTATTTTGGTTACATACCTTTTGGTGTGCTGGTTTGGCAGGTATTTATCTGGAGCGGTAAGCTGTTTGGTTTTAATACCGATATTCGTCTGGACAATGTGGATGTACTGGATGAAGACGTACAAGTTGCCCTGAAATAGGGGGCAGGACCGGGCGGTGTTGCTGCACCCGCCGCCCATGACACTTTTCCATATTGGATCATCTATGCCGAAGGTGCCGCGAACCACTGAAGAATGGATCCTACTCAGCATCAGCTTGCTGGGGGCGCTGGCTATTTTGCCCTTTGCGCTATTAAGGTTATTCAATGGTGACTGGCTGATAGCCGCGCTGGATAGTTTTGCTGTGGTGGCCATGCTGGTGGTTTTTGTGCATGTCTATGTCAGCGGTCGGGTGTGGTTGATGAGTCATGTATTTGCCTTTTTATGCCAATTGGTACTGGTGATGACCGTGATGCTCAGAGGGGCGGAGCAGCTATTCTGGTTTTACCCGGCCGCATTGGCGGTGTTTTTCCTGTTAACTCCACAACTGGCCGTGGGCCTGGTTGGCACAGCGCTACTGGCGCTCTTTCTGTTGCTGTGGCAGCAAGTGGCTGTTTTGCATCTGGCCGCATTTATTCTATCTGGGCTGGCGACCATGGGGTTTGCCGGCATTTTTGCCTGGCGCACCAAAGCGCAGCAGCAAAAACTGTTGAGCCTGGCGACACTGGACCCGCTGACCGGTGCCGGTAACCGGCGCGCGCTTGAAGAAAAACTGCTGGAGGCGGTTTACCATTTCCAACGTGTGCCTCTGCCTATGTCCCTGATTCTGCTGGATTTGGATAACTTTAAGCAGTTTAACGACAACTATGGTCATGAAGAAGGCGACAGAATTTTAGTGATGGTGTGCAAACTGATAGAAAAGCGTATTCGTCGTAGCGATCACCTGTACCGCTTTGGTGGTGAGGAGTTTGTTGTTATTACCGACAACACCGGGCTTAGGGAAGCGGGCTTGCTGGCTGAAGAGTTACGTAAGGATATTGCCCAGGCGAATATTAGTGAACGCCAGGTGACGATTTCTCTTGGTATTGCGCAATATCACCCGGGAGAAACCGGTTATCAATGGCTGGGCCGCGCCGATCAGGCGATGTACCGGGCGAAAGACAGCGGTCGGAACCATCTGTGTATCTGCGCAGGTCAGGACGACCAATTGGCGCTCACGGACAGATAAAGCGAGCGAGGTAAGCCGATAAAATAGCGATACTGGCCAAATCCAATATCGGCGCGTTCTGCATAATCGCGGTTAGTCAGATTCTGCAGACGCATTCCCAACTGCCAGCGTTGATTCAGGGCGTACTGAGCGCGCAAGTGCAGCAAGCTATGTCCCGGATAGCTGGCGCTATTCTGCGGGTCAAGATAATAGCTTCCCATATGCTGCCATTGCAGTTCCAATTTGTTGCCTGAATCAGTCTGCCAGCCGAGTATGGCGCTGAATTGCTGACTGGGGGCTGTGTCCATGTGGTTACCACGAATATTGTCCTCCGCCAGTTTTAACTGATTGTGATAGGTGTGGCGAGCCAAGCTGGCGCTACCCTGCCAGTACCAGGACTGGCCGATATCGCCCTGTAACGTTAGCTCCAGACCGCGATGCCGGGTATGGCCGTTACTGACATTTTGACGTTCAGTATCCTGGAAGATCACCTGACGTTTGTCCATCCAGTAAAGATCCAGGTTGTAACTGATACCCTGCCAGTTGCCTTTGACGCCGCTTTCCAGGCTGCTCAACTGTTCTGAGTCTAACTCCGCCAGTCGCTGACCATTTTGCAATCTGAATAGCTCGGTAGCCTGAGGTGCCCGATAGCCGCGGCTGGCGCGGGTATACCATTGATGCCCTGGCGCCCATTGATATTGCAGGGCAACGGAAGGTGACCACTGCGGGTAACTGACGGTCTGGCTGGTTGGACGTACAAAACGACAGTTTGCGATGTCTTCGGCGCAGGCATCGCCGTCAGGCAGATGATTGCGATAATCGTATTGCTGCTTGTCGTACCTGAGCCCGGCAATGAGTCGCCAGTTTTTCGCCAGGTGCCAGTTAATGTTGATAAAAGGTGACAACGTGGTGGCAATAACATGGTAATTATAATGAAGGCCTGCAGGAATAGCTGGGCTAAAAGGCTGCGCCTGATATTCCTGCAAATCGCCATCGGTCAGTTCCAGATCAACGCCTGCCAGCCAGTTTAATGCACCGGCAGCATGGCTATATTGGGCTTGCAGACCAAGGCTGCGCTGGCCATTTTGCTCCTGTGCCTGCCAGGGTACATAGTGTTGTAAAAAATCCATTTGCTGCCAGCGCAAGTAGGGCGTTAATTGCCATTGCCGATCTTCATCCAGGGCCAGGGTAAAGCGGCTTGACATGCGTATTGCTTCGGCGTTTCGATACGCTTCCGGGTTAGGGTTTTGTCTGCGCAGTGTCTCATCCCGGTAGGCATCCAGTCCGCTGACGTACCCGGCCGTTTGCTGGTCCAGCTTGGTCATGGCCAGGCGGCCTAGCCATTGCCAGTTACCCAACTGGCCTTGTGAGGCCAGATTTAATTTATATTGGCTATAACCTGAACTTTGCTGGTATCCGCCATCATCAGCCACATTGCCATAGGCAATGGCATGTTCATTGCCAAGAGCAAAGCTGCCGCGTCGATATTGATTTGGACCGGTTTCAAGGCTCGTTTGTGCTTCAAAGCTTTGCGGAATAGGGCGGGAAACCAGGTTAATAATGCCGTGCTGGGCATTGGCGCCAAACCAGCTGCTGCCCGGGCCCTTAAACACCTCTATCGCCTGGGCTTGCTCGCTGTTGAGTTCAAACAACTGATTGGCATTGCAAAAACCACTGGCGCGGATGGGAATACCGTCTTCGCTGACCAAAAAGGCACCGCAGGCACCGGCACCAGTCAGGACGGGGGAGCGGATAGCGGTCAGATGCTCCTGACCGTTACCACGACTAATCCATACACCCGGTTGTGACGCCAGGGCTTCACTGATATGGACCGGGCGCAGCAATTGCAGCGTCTGTTGCTCGACACTATTGTGGCTAACGGCTAGGTCGTCCTGCGCTTGCGCCGTAACACTAATTCGCTCCACTTCATTGGTGAAACCATAAAATGGGAGAAATGTAATGAAAATCAGTGCGCTACGCATACAGGCTAAGATATTCTGTGAACAGGGTTGCATGATCATAACTGAATCCGGGATGGCTGGCTTGCAACCTGCCCCATAACTCAGCACGATAACCGCTCGACTGTTAAAGGAGAATAAAAATGAAAGGCTGGATAGTCCCGCTGATAGTTGCGCTTGCCACCTGCGCCGTGCAGGCCGAACAGGGCTGGCGCACACCAGATCCGCAGAACCTCATCTATTTGCAATTGGAGCAGGGGCAGGTTGTTATGGAATTGGCTCCCTTTATGGCCCCGGAACATGTCAGGCAATTTAAACGTCTGGTGCGAGAAGGTTACTATGACGGTCTGGATTTCTATCGGGTCGTGGACGGTTTTGTGGCGCAGGGCGGCGATGTTAGTGAAACACGCTTATCTGAACATAAACAGAATCTTCAGGCAGAGTTCAGCCGGGCGATTAAACCGGATGCAAATTTTACTTTGGTACAAGAGCCGGACTTTTTTGCTGACCAGACTGGTTATTTGCAAGGTTTTGCTGCCGCCCGCGATGTGACGGACGGCCAGGAATGGTTGGTGCATTGTCCTGGTGTCCTGGCCATGGCACGCAGCACTGAAGCCAACAGCGGCAGTGCGGATTTCTATATTGTGATTGGCCAGGCCCCCCGTCATCTGGACCGTAATATGAGCGTTTTTGGCCGGGTACTATGGGGCATGCCACATCTTCAGGCGCTGCCCAGAGGAAATCCGGATGTGGATATGGGCGTGATTGCCGCTGACCAGCCGAAAGGTAAGATTCTGTCTATGCAGGTGGCTGCGGATATTCCGGTCGAGAAACATTTGCCATTGCAGGTTCAGGAGCAGGACTCTGCTGCAATGGCCGAGCGTCTCGACAGAGGCAGAAAGATGGACAATGCCTTTTTTCATTTTAAGGGCAATGGCAAGCTGGATATCTGCTATTACCCAACCAAAGTGCGACTGGCAACTAAGGGTTAGCGAATAGCTCTTCGGTTTATTGGCGGGGTAAGCGAATAATAAACCGGGCACCGCGCAGGGGGCTGCGATCGGCACTGATGCTGCCCCCATGCCAACTGGCCACACGTTCTGCAATAGCCAGACCTAAACCATAAGTCCCACGCTGACGATTCAGTTCCAGGCTGACAAAGGGTTTAAATACATCTTTTAGTTTTTCCTCATCGATACCCGGACCGTCGTCTTCAATATGGATTTCCAGTATGTCCCTACTGGCAATCAATCTGAGTAAAATCTGACTGCGTGCATAGCGAGTGGCGTTAGTAACAATATTGCTGATGGCCCGGCCCAGCCACATGGCGTCGCCCATAATCCAAAAGTCTTCCTGCGGTGTCTGATGTTCCAGGGTTAACCCGCGCTTGACCACCAGTGGTCGGTTGTCCTCTGTCGCACTGCAAAGTAGCTGAGTGAGGTTTAAGGCTTTTGGCTGTATGCGGGCGGCCTGACGCTCCAGGCTGGCAAAATCCAAAAATGCAGAGACCATGTTTTCCATACGTTCCAGATCGCCCTCCAACCTTTGCAGATAGCGATCTTTCTCCTGGCAGTCCTGACTGTCCAGGGCCGCATCCAGTCCAAAACGAAAGCAGGCCATAGGCGTACGCAAATCATGGGAAAGACTGCTGGCCAGCAAGCGATTTTCCGCAATCAGCTGTTCAATACGCTGTGCCATTTGGTTAAAGCTGGATTCCAAATCCTGAATGTAGGAAAAGCGGCTCCGTGGCACTCTGGCCTGCAAATCTCCCTGACCAAATCTGTGGGCCATGCGGGTCAGCAGTGACAAACGGCGGGTAAGTGGCAATAACCAGATGCCCATCATCATGGCCAGTCCCCCATACAGCGCGATGGTGAGGGCCAGGTCGCGGTCCAGATCCATGCGTTCCATCGGCGGCAAGGTCATACGTAGCAAATAGTCCGGATGTGAAGGTAATGACGCCAGTAAGTAAGGTCCCTGAGACGACTCCAGCAGCAGTCCGCCGGGATGCCGCAATTCGTCCATCAGATCTGCAGGCAAGGCAAGATTAGATGAGGACTCCAGTGCCAATGGCAGAGGCATAATCTGATTCATACGCTCAACCAGACTGGCTGGCTCATTGCCCTGGTCTACTTTGCTGGTTAGATCGGCAAACAACTGACTTAAATGCGGATAATCCTGAGGTTGCTGGCTTTCCCTGTGCTGTTCTACCCATTTGTCGATGCCCCAACCCAATAAAAACAAAGTTAGCAGGGCGGTCAGCAACAGGCTGATATATATACGACTCATGATTGGGCCAGACGGCTTTCCCGGTAAAAGCAATGCATTTTGCTGATATTACCTTGTGTCAGGGCGACAAGTTGTAAAGAATTGCGTGAACTTGTCTGGACGGTTGTCGGAGCAATAGCCTGCCAGTTAAATACTGGCAGTTGTGCACCTTGGGGTGGATTTTATTCCCAGGCATCTGCGACAAACAGATAGCCTTTGCCCCAGGCTGTTTTTATCCGTTTTGGGGAGGCGGTATCGTCCCCTAATTTTTTGCGTAGCACCGAAATCATCACATCAAACCAGCGATCCAGGCCATCGTATTCACGACCTTTCAACTGACGAAAGGCTTCATCCCGGTTGATAATGCGCCCGGCGTTTTGCGCCAGGTACCAGAGCATAGCAAACTCATTGCTGGAAAGGTCTATTTCCTGATTGTCCAGTACGGCGCGGTTGGCATCCAGATTCAGATGCAAGCGGCCAAATTCCATCAGGTTATCAGCCTTGCTGGTGGTCTCGGTGCGTTGCAACTGACCTTTAATTCGCGCCAGCAAAGCTCTTGGTCTGATGGGTTTTACCAGATAGTCGTTGGCACCCACTTCCAGACCAATCACTTCATCCAGCTCTTCACCCTGAGCGGTGAGCATAATAATGGGAACCTGACTAGTGCGTCGGATTTCTTTGCACACGGAAATACCGTCCAGACCCGGTAGCATCAGATCCAGCAGAATCAGGTCTGGCTGAGATTGCTTGGCGACAGCGACAGCCTGGTCGCCACGGGCTTCATGGCAAACTTCAAAGCCTTGCCCCTGCAGGTATTCCTGAACCCATTGGGCCAGTGATGCGTCGTCTTCCACCAGCAGGATTTTTCCGTATAACTGCATACTTGTCGCTCCTAAAACAGACGCCAATTACGTTTGCGTCGCTGTGATTCATAAACCCAGTTAACCTGAATTTCCTTGCTTAGCATGATGGTATCCTGACGTTTTAACAGCACCTGAATACTGGTGGCTGACGCGAACTCAAACTGCCATTGGCCACTGCGACGATTTTTCCAGCAAGCCAGGGGCGTACCTTGGCCTTCTAAGAACAAACAATAATCGCCATGTTCCGGAAGTTGCCATTCTATGCTCACTTGGGTATAGCAGGTTCGCCCTTTGTTAATGGCTACACAGGTATCCGGTGATATCAAAAACTGCCTGTCCGATGGTCCTTCCTGAGCCGCTGCTGGCAGGCCTAGCAACAACAGTAAAAGTGCAATTCCCTTAAAAAACATAGCGAACATTCACCATGCCAAGGGCTTCCAGACTGCTCTCAACAATAGGGCTGTCGGACACGCCTTTACTGTAATGATTCATGCCAAAACCGAGTTCCAGCAACCAGTCTTCATTAATGGGATAGAGGGTGGATACCCCCAAGTGCAGTCGGTATGCCGCTTTTCCTTTGTAGAGCGGTCTGTCCGGGGTAACTTCATGAGGGCGAATCCCAAAATAGTAATCCACCAGCGCACTGCTGTAGAGATTCAACCCCAGGGTTAACTGGATATCCCAGTTACGTGCCTGAATAATATAGTTGTAATAGGTTTGCAGCAGGAAATCCCGGTAGGCGTTGTCTAAGTCTCTGACTAACTCTACCGAGAAGTGCTGATTGTCTTCGAAGCGCTGTAAACGAACGCCAATACTGCCGTCAGATTGGCGTTCACTGATACCGCGCAGCGCTTCATTAACGTCAAAGCCGTGCTGCGTATAGCCGGATTCATCCAGAAACGGCATATAGGAGCCCCAGATGGCATCCACCTGCCAGACTTCATCCTGATAAATATGGTAACCCCACAAGGCATAGCTGCTTAAGCTACTAATTCGACGACTGGGGGTTTCTAGGAAGAAATTTTTATAGCTGACGTCAAACTGCAATGTGGGTAATACGGGCAGGGCACTGTTACCCGGCGCGTCTTTAAGCAGCGATTTTTCCTGCCAGGCAGATAAGCCCAGGGAGACTTGCCAGTTCCAGTTGCTTTCACTTTCAGACTTGTCATCGGCCAGCACGGGCAAGGCAAGGCAAGCCAGCAATAATGCTGCGGCGGTTTTCCTTATCAATGCTGTGGTTCCCGTGTTGCCTAGGTAATTATCGCTGCGGATTGTATCAAAGCTGGATTGGATAGGGAGAGAGAGTTCAGTCAAATTTGTAGGGAAATTGTAAAAGAAAAACCCGGGCGGGCCATGGAGAACCCGCCCGGTAAGAATCCCAAGAAAGACCAGTAGACTTGGGTGTGTAGTGCATTTGTAGTTTGCACAAAATGATAATGATTCGCAATAATAAAAATTAAAAAAATGTCAAATACTTGAATTTTAATGTTTTTTAGCATAATCGTGTTGCTTGCCATTTATTCAGTTAGATTTTCTGCCCCCGTCCAGTAGCACACTTACAGTGTACATAGCCGCATTACACCTTGCCTTGACAGTAGTGATCAATAAGCAAATAATGCAAACGAGAACTATTATCATGTTGTGGGTATGAAAACACTGTCAGACAAACTAGGCTATTTCAGTCAACGGGCGAATGTCAGATATGCCCTGCAACCGGATAATCCGGCGCTACTCTATAATTATCTGCAGCAAAATTGCATGCTGGCCGACAGTCATGCCAGCCGGCAGGTGAAGCGTCGTTTTCACCGCCAGGCGGTGCGCTTGTTGCTCGATACCTTGTGCGACGACTGTATCGACCTGCACTGGCGACATTTGTGCCTCGACCAGATACACCAACCGCTGCTGGCGTTACAGAGTCTGGCGCGCTCAGATCATGAACGCCGCCAGGATAGTCATTTAATCTGCGAATTGCGCCTGCTCAGCCATTATTTTTTGTCCGGAGCCTGACCCGGATAGTCAACCAGGGAGTTATGATGAAACAAACCCGCATGGAAAAAGACAGTATGGGCGAACTGCAGGTTCCTGCAGATGCCTTGTACGGCGCGCAAACCCAGCGCGCGGTGAACAACTTCAATATCAGCCAGCGCACCATGCCGCCTGCCTTTATTCGCGCGTTGCTGCAGGTGAAAGCCGCTGCCGCCAAAGCCAATAAAGCGCTGGACACCCTGCCCGCCAGGATTGCCGATACCATCTGCGAAGTCTGTGACAGCTTGCAGCAAGACCGTGATTTGAGGCAACACTTCCCCGTAGATGTGTTTCAAACCGGCTCGGGTACCAGTACCAATATGAATGCCAACGAGGTGATTGCCAAACTGGCGTCTGACAAGCTGGGTGAAACTATCAGTGCCAATGATCATGTTAATTGCAGCCAAAGCAGCAATGATGTCATTCCCACTACTATTCACGTCAGTGCCGCTTTGGCGGTACATGGCGAGTTGCTGCCAGCACTGCAACATCTCAGCAGGGTACTGGAGGAAAAAGCCGGACAGGTCAAAGGCTATTGCAAGACGGGGCGCACCCATTTAATGGACGCCATGCCGGTTCGGCTGGATCAAACCCTGGGCGGCTGGCAGGCGCAAATCCAACAAAATATCCGTCAGTTGCAAGGGCTCCTGCCTGAGCTTTTGCAGGTGGCCCAGGGAGGCACAGCAGTAGGAACCGGGGTTAACGCCCATGTAAACTTTGCCCGGCTGTTCTGTGAACACCTTAGTCAGACATCCGGGTTGCTGTTTAAACCAGGCGATAACCTGTTTGCCCTGATTGCTACCCAGGATACCGCTGTCGCGCTCTCGGGGGCGGCTAAAACCACAGCGGTGAGTCTGATGAAGATTGCCAATGATCTACGCTGGATGAACTCCGGTCCATTGGCCGGGCTTGGCGAGATTAGTCTGCCCGCTCTGCAGCCAGGTTCGTCCATTATGCCCGGTAAGGTTAACCCGGTAATCCCTGAAGCCGTCGCTATGGCCGCAGCGCAGGTCATGGGCAATGATGTGGCCATAGGGATTGGCGGGCAGTCCGGTAATTTTGAGTTAAATGTCATGCTGCCTATGATTGCGGCCAACTTGCTGGATAGCCTGGCCTTGCTTAGCAGCAGTGCCACGCATCTGGCCGATAAAGCCATTGCCGGTTTTACCGTCAACGGCGAGCGTCTGGAACAGGCACTGCATCGCAATCCTATTCTGGTCACGGCGCTTAATCCGGTGATCGGCTATCTGAAAGCCGCTGACATTGCCAAACAGGCATACCAGCAGCAACGACCCATAGTTGATGTGGCCGAGGAGCAGACCGATTTGTCCCGCGAAGAGCTACAGCGCTTGTTAAACCCGGTCAAGCTGACAGACGGAGGAATCTGATTATGGTGGCCTGCATGGAAAGGTGGCAAAGCCATATCATGGCAGGTAATGATTGCCTGGCGGATCGCCAGTTATGGGCAGCCATTGCCCATTACCAGCGTGCTATTGCCGAAGCGGAACAGTTGCTGGATGAGGAATGTGACGCTAAGGCGGCTGTGACGGCGCTGGTGGTCAGTTACCATAATCTGGCCGATCTCTACAGCCGAGAGGCGGAGCCGAAGCTGGCGGAAGGCCAGTTGCGCAAGGTGCATGAATTTGTTTTGTCTGCCATGCGCCACAACGGCAATAACCAGGCGATGGCACAGGCGCTGAATTGGGGGGTTACCAAGACATATCAGGCCTTGGTGGAGCATTACCGCCAGTATGGGGATGGTCAGGATTGTCTGGTGCCATTTCCCACATCATCTCAGTCTTTGCATTAAAGCGCGCTTTCCGCGCTTTTTCTGCGCTCCTGTCAGGCTTCTACCAGCCAGTACCAGCCATAGCCAAAAAGCAGGGCCGGGACGGCGCTATACAAAGTAGCCCAAAGTGCCGCTTTACCATTGATGGCCAGGGTGGGGAATAGCGCATCGCCGTCGTTGCCGATCGCGTTTGCCAGTAAGGCTGAAAAAGGTACCTGACCATGCAGATACAAAGTGGTTAGCAGAATTTGTGGACCACAGCCCGGCAAAAGACCGACAAGCAGGCCTAGCATAGGCATCCATACAGCGCCAGCATCAGTAACCGCTGCCAGATTCAAGCCGCCGAAGTGGTCAAGAATCGCATACAGAACAAAAGCACCTATCACCCAGGAACTGACAAATAAGGTCTCGTCCTGGGCTTTCAGTAAAGCTGATTGCTTGTTGTTGTAATGGATAGTGGCAGGGGAGAGACACCAAATTACCATGCCCAATAACAGTGCCGTTAAAGCTATGCTGTCCTGAATCTGAGCCAGCAAAACAGAAGGTTGCCATTGCAACAGTCCTGCAATAGCAAAGCACAATCCCGGTATGCCGAGTAGCAGATACAGATAGTTGAAGGGCGTGGCTTTTCTGGGTGCAATAACTTGCACGTCACTGTGCCTGGTGCGGGCCGGTGCATATAAGTTCAGCGTGTCCACCAGGTAGCCGCTGATAATGGCGGCGGCAGCGGCCAGTGCAAATACCTTTAGGGCCGTAACAGGCTGATTAAACAGCAGCAAAAAAGCTGCATCGCCCATAGTGGCAGTCAGTGTGGCGACCAGAGCGCCCATGGATATTTTACCTGCCGAGTAGGCCGTGGCGACCATGACTGCACCGCCGCATCCAGGCAGTACGCCCAGTAAGGTAGCAACAGGCACCTGCCATAAGGGATTTTGTCTGAGCAGGTCTGCCAGATCCACTTTAAGGCCCTGCTCAATGGTGTAAAACAGTAACAGGGTTGCCAGTACAAACACCGACACACCCAGATAAGCATCCACCAGGCTCTGGCGTATCAACTCCGCCAGCGGTCCTGGCAGTAACAGACTGAAAGTCAATGCGACCAGCAGCAGTAAACGCCAGCTTCGTGTTGGCCAGAATGGCGCTAACTGGGTGAGTTGACTAAATTGTTTAACACCTTGTCTGAGCAAACTGTCGTCACCTAAAAAAAACGGCGAGATAACTCGCCGTAAATACCAAATAGGGCATCAACCCAAGGTAGACCAGTAAACATGGGAGACCTTGGATATATTTCTCCAAATGAGAATGATTGTCAATTGCTTTGAGTGTTTTTGTTTTTGTTCATGTTCTGATTTAGCCAACTTGCCAACGGGGTAGAGCCGGATACCTGTGTTTCGGCCCAGCCGTGTTTTCAGACCTCAAGGTTTTCTTCGGATTGGCGGGAATGGGATTTGGATCACCCGCGATTGCTGATTATCACTGGCCGGGAGTAGCAGGCTTGCTGACGCATCTCTACAGCCCATTTACCGGCGCAGGTATCATTATCGGATGACTTTTTGCCTGTTGCTAAGCAAGGCTTTGCCCGCCTGATGGAAAGTAGCCAAACCAGCCAGGTAGTGAAGGCCTGAACAGCTGGTTTGGCCGGATAACGATGCCCGTCCCCTGAAACGGGTAGTCGCTTATTCGCCGCTTACCTGGATAATCCTGACTTTATTGTCTCGTGGTACTTCGGCGATATCTTTAATTTCCGTATAGGTTGCCTGTGGGTTAAGCCGATTGAGCTGTCGGGCTACCCTAAGATTGCCGGCCTGATAGGCAAAATCGCCTATGGCACTGCCGTTACAGCTGACTTTCTCCGAAATAACACGAAGTTTTAAGCCAGATTGTTTTTGTTGCAGGTGAAAATTCACCGGCGCATCCGTGGCAGCGCTGACACACAGCTTGCTCGTCAGACTGTCATCCGCAGCGACATAAATAGTCTTGGCGGACACCACCGTCGGACCAAGCAGTAAAGTGGCACACATCAGTTTATTCAGGGGGTGCATAATCAGTTCCTTTATTGGAGGGGCCCAATGCCCGCATCCAAGTTTCGCTAATCCGTAGAAAAATGCTGTAAACCACCTATGTGCAATTGTAAGCAAGCGTACAAAAGTGTCCGCAGCGGACACTTTTTCTGTCCGCGGACAGCTTCTAAAATCAAGGAAAAGTTGAAAAAACATTTAAATACAATAGTTTATGTGTTTTTTAAAAAGTGGCATAGGGCTGGCTTTAATGTCTGCAGGAAGCAAATTAAAACCGGAGTGTCCCATGCAACTACTGATGATTTATTTAACTGTTCCTCTGATGCTTTGTGCTCTGGCACCTGTGATTGAACTATGCACCGAATTCAGCAACGGGAGAGTGAAATGATCCGGGATACCAGTGGCCAGGATATGCTGGTAGGGAGCACCGCCGGGCAAGTCTGGCGCAAGCGTGCGGCAGTGGCCGCCATGGTGTTGGTGTCTGTAGGGACACTGGCCTGGTTAAATGGGGCTGAGTCGAGTCAGTCAGTGAATGGCGCCGGGCTGTTAACCGCTAAAGTAGAGCGCGGCACCCTGGTGCGAGATGTCGCAGCAACAGGCCATATTGTGGCGGCCAATGCCCCTGTGCTGTACAGTCCCCAACCAGGCCATGTACGGCTGCTGGCCGAACCCGGCGATGAAGTTGCGGTAAATCAGATTGTGGCAGAGGTAAACAGCCCTGAACTTGCCAACAATTTGAAGCAGCAACAATCCGTATTGGCATCACTAGAAGGTGAGCTGGAAGGTCGGCGTCTGGATGCCAGGGCACAGGAACTGGCCCTGACCCGCACCCTGGAGCTGGCTAAAGTGGATTTGGATGCGGCCGTGCGTGAAGAGCGCCGTGCCCAGCAGTCCATGCAACGCCAGCTAATCAGTCAACGTGATTTCGATCAGGCCATTGACGACCTGGCCAGGGCCGAACTTAATCACAGATTGGCCGCTCAGGAAGTACAAATAGCCAAAGATACCCTGGCCTTTGAATTAAAAAGTGCCGGCATTGCCATAGCGCGCCAGCAACTGGTGGTGGAAGAGTTGGAACGACAGGTCGACAGTCTGGCCATACGTGCGCCGGTTAAGGGTATTGTCGGTAACCACCTGGTGGAGCAGATGGCCGCGGTCAGTCAAAGCCAGCCATTAATTACCCTGGTGGACTTAAGCGCCTTTGAAGCGGAATTACAGGTACCAGAAAGTTACGCCGACGAGCTGGGACTGGGTATGGATGTGGAATTGCAACTGGCCGGTACCACCTTGACCGGACAGCTTAAGGCCATTTCGCCGGAAGTGCGGGATCGCCAGGTAACTACCCGTGTCAGATTACTGGATCAGCCTCAGGGACTGCGTCAAAACCAGCGCCTGTCAGCACGTATCCTGCTGGAAAATCGCCCGGATACCTTAATGGTAAAACGTGGCGCCTTCTTACAAAGCGGCGGCAGCCTGGGTTACAAGGTTGAAGGCGAAACCGCCTATCGCACAGCCATTCGCACCGGGGTCAGCAGTATCAGCCATGTGGAATTACTCAGTGGTGTTAAGGAAGGCGATACCCTGATTATCTCCAGCCTGGATACGTTTGAAAATCAAGAAAAAGTGATGTTGCGCTAAGCGGCATCCCAGAATAACGAAAAGGAAAAGAACATGCTTAACATGACCAATATCAGCAAAGTGTATCGCAGTGAAATGGTACAAACCCATGCACTTAGGGATTTTAATCTGCAGGTGAATGAAGGTGAATTTATTGCCGTCACCGGTCCGTCTGGCTCAGGCAAAACCACTTTTTTAAATATTGCCGGTATGCTGGAAACATACACTGGTGGCACTTATGAGCTTGATGGTATCAATGTCGGCAAGTTAACGGATAACGGCCGCGCTGAGCTCAGAAACCAGAAAATCGGTTTTATCTTTCAGGGCTTTAACCTGATCCCTGATCTGAATCTGTACGAAAATGTGGAAGTGCCGCTGCGTTATCGCGGCATTAAAACGGCTGAGCGTAAGCGCCGCATTGAGCGCTGCCTGGAGCAGGTTGGTTTGGGGGCGCGCGCCAAGCATGTGCCGGCGCAGCTTTCTGGTGGTCAGCAACAACGGGTGGCCATTGCCCGGGCGCTGGCCGGTGAGCCACGTTTTCTGCTGGCGGATGAACCTACCGGTAATCTGGACAGCCTGATGGCCCGCCAGGTGATGGAGCTGCTGGAAAGCATCAATAAAGACGGTGCCACCATCATTATGGTCACTCACGACCCGGAGCTGGCCCGCCGTGCCCAGCGTAATATTCAGGTTGTGGACGGTCAGATCTGCGACTTTAAGCTTTATCAGGGTGGGGCTGAACAACAACGCGCCACGGCAGGAGCCTGAGATGTTTATTCATTATATTGACCTTGCCTGGCGCAGCTTAAAGCGCACACCCATCGTCAGTTTGCTGATGCTGCTGGCCATTGCCATCGGTATCGGTATTACCATGACCAGTTTGTCTGTTTATCACATGATGTCGGTCAACCCGATGCAGCACAAAGATGAGCAGATTTTTGCTGTACAGCTTCGCACTATGGATCAGGACGCCAGCTGGTGGACAGTCGATAACCTGCCGCACCAATTGACCTATCAGGATGCCATGAACTTGCGCCAAAGCCCGGTGCCGTTTCGCCAGACTGCCATGCTGAAAACCGGTTTTGGGGTAAAACCCGACAACGCCAATATTGCTCCTTTTATGGAAGTGGCGCGTGCCGCAGACAGCGATTTCTTTGCCATGTTTGAAGTGCCATTTGCGCACGGCGGCCCCTGGGATAAACGCATTGATTTGCAAGGTGAGACCGTGGCCGTGATTGGTGCCGAAATGAACCGCAAACTGTTTGGTGGCGGCAATAACGTGGGGAAAGACATTGTGCTGGACTCTGTTGCCTACCGTGTTGTCGGCATTCTGGCTGACTGGAAACTGGAACCACAAATATATGACCTGAATAATGGTGCCTGGGGTAATAATGAACAGTTGTTTATTCCCTTTTCCCTGCTGCCCATCGAGGAACTAAAGAGCTGGGGCAACAACAACGGCTGGAAATATGAAGAGCAGAAAACCTACCAGGATAAGTTGAATTCAGAAGTGGTGTGGTTGCAGTACCGGGTGGAACTGACAGATAAGCAGATGCAGCAGGATTATCGAGATTACCTGGCTGGTTATATCAAACAGCAGCAACAACTGGGACGTTTTAACCGTGACGATGCACAAGGGGACATTAAATACATTAGTCAGTGGTTGGATTATCGCGAAGTGGTCAGCGATGACAACAAGGTCTTGGTGGGGTTGAGTTTTATGTTTCTGGCGGTGTGCCTGGCTAATATCCTGAGTTTGCTGTTGGCCAAATTCCTCAAGCGTGCCCCGGAAATTGGCGTACGTCGCGCATTGGGGGCCAGCAAAACCCAGGTGTTTATGCAGCACTTGGTGGAAGTCGGCATGTTGGGACTGGCCGGCGGTGTGCTGGGCCTGGCCATCGCCCAGTTGGGACTGCATTTGCTGCGAAGCGGCTTCAGCCGCTATGAGCAAGTAGCACAGATGGATCTGACCATGTGGCTGGCTGCGCCCACTATTTCTATCCTGGCCTGTTTGCTGGCCGGTTGTTATCCGGCCTGGAAGGTCTGTCGTACCACACCAGCCCTGTACCTGAAAACCCAATAGGAGTTAGCCCATGTCTGAATTAAGACCCATCTTCAACGCACTGATGCGTGGTAAAACCGGTGCACTACTATTGATTATGCAAGTGGCCGTCACCCTGGCTATCGTCAGTAATGCCGCATTTATTATCAATGACAGGCTGACTTATCTGCATCAGGAAACCGGTTTACAGGACCAGAACCTGTTCAGGTTCAATCTCTACACTTTCGGCAAACAAGTGGATATTCGCCAGCAACAGGAAGTGGATGAAACCCTGCTACGTAACATTCCCGGGGTGGCGGACGCGGTGGTAATAAACCAGGTGCCCTTGTCTGGTAGTGGTGATTCTACCAGCTTTAACTTAAAGCCCTCACCTCAGCAAAGTCAAAGCGAGCGTGCGGCGTTTTTTATGGCCGATGAGCATTTGCTCAATACTCTGGGGGTAAAACTGGAAGAAGGACGGAATTTTACTGCGGCCGATGTCGTGTATTCCCAGTATTATGATAAAAATGCCGCTGTGGCTCTGGTCACCCGTCAGTTTATCGATGGTTTATTTCCTGCCGGGGATGGCCTGGGGCAAACCATGTATCTAGGTGATATCCCTTTGAAAATCATTGGCATAGTCGCTCCCATGAAAGGCCCGTGGCTAAAGGATGAAAAACCCGACAATGTGGTGCTGATTCCGCAGGTTGAAGGGGTGGCGTTTAAGCGCGTGCTGGTTAGAACCGAAGCCGGACGCCGTGACGAAGTGATGCAACAGGTCGCGTCTGTGCTATTGGCTTCAGAGTCTGAGCGGGTGGTCAGTAATATAAAAGGGGTGGACGAACTACTGGCGACCTATAACAGTCAGGATAAATTGATGAGCAATATGTTGTTGGTGCTGATTTGTGTGCTGTTGTTGGTGACAGCCCTTGGGATTAGTGGCCTGGCCTTGTTTAATGTGGGGCGTCGTACTCGTCAGATAGGTACCCGCCGTGCCCTGGGAGCAAAGAAATCTGACATCTTGCGCTACTTTCTGCTGGAAAACAGTCTGGTCAGCATTAGCGGTATGATACTAGGCAGTATTCTGGCACTGGCCATGAGTGATGTGTTGATGCGCCACTACTCGCTGCCGCGTCTGGACAACTGGTTTATTTTGTACAGCTTGTGCGGTATCTACCTGATGGGCATGTTAGCTGTTTACTGGCCAGCCCTGCGCGCAGCACAGATTGCGCCCAGTATTGCCACCCGTAATGTATGAGACATCGTGCTTGGTGTTAATAAGCAACAGGCTTATTAACCACATTTTACTGAAGTAAATGGTGTCGGGCTAAAGCCCGACCCACACAAAAAGACGATAATAGATGGAAAAAATCCTGATAGTGGATGACAACCAGGCGGTATTGAATGCCCTGAGCTTGTTGCTGGAGATTCATGGTTACCAACCCGTGCTGGCATCAGGCCCGGCTGAAGCGGTAAAAGCAGTGATGTACCAGCGCATCGCCCTGGTGATCCAGGATATGAACTTCACAGCTGATACCACCTCGGGCGAGGAGGGAAAAGCGCTTTTTTACCAGCTTAGAGAGATCAATCCTAACCTGCCGATAATTCTGATCACAGCCTGGACAGAGCTCGAAGCGGCGGTGTCGCTGGTGAAGGATGGTGCAGCCGATTATCTGGCCAAGCCCTGGGATGACGCTAAGCTGCTAACCAGCATTGCCAATTTACTGCAGCTAGGCAGTGCCCTGGAGGAAAACCAGCGCTTTCGGCAGATTCAGAGTCAGCAGCAGGCAGAGCTGAACAAGAACAATTTATGTGGTCTGGTGTATGGCAGCCATGCTATGCAGCGGCTGGTGGATATGGCGCTGCAGCTGGCAAAATCGGATGTATCGGTATTGATTACCGGCCCTAATGGCGCAGGAAAGGACCGCATTGCCGGTATTATTCAGGCCAATTCGCCGCTAAAAGACAAGCCCTTTATTAAGGTTAATGCCGGTGCGTTACCCAAAGAGCTGATAGAAGCCGAGCTGTTTGGCGCCGAAGCGGGTGCTTACACTGGTAATAATGCCAGACGGGTTGGGCGCTTTGAAGCTGCTGACGGTGGCACCTTGTTTTTGGATGAAATAGGCAACCTGCCGTTATCCGGCCAAATCAAGCTGCTTAGGGTTTTACAAACCGGTGAGTTTGAGCGACTGGGATCCACCGCCACCCAAAAAGTAAAGGTGCGGGTCATATCTGCTACCAATGCCGATTTGCAGCAAGATATCCAGGCCGGGCGCTTTCGCGAAGACTTGTATTATCGCCTGAATGTGGTGGAGCTTAGCCTGCCACCCTTAGGGCAGCGTAAGGATGATATTCTGCCCCTGATTCAACACTTTTTACCTGGTCGTGAGTGGTCACTGTCTGCTGAGCGTGCTTTATTAGCCTATTCCTGGCCAGGCAATGTGCGGGAACTGGAGAACGCCTGCAAAAGAGTCAGCGTGCTGTTTCCCGAGGGCATACTGGAAGCGGAACATTTTGCTTTGCAGGATCGTGGGTCGCAACCCGCGCCGCAAACCAGCGCCGAACCGGGACCGGAAGAAATTCAACAGGCCATGGATAAACATCAGGGCGTGGTTGCTAAAGTGGCGCGTGAACTTGGCATGAGTCGCCAGGCGTTATACCGGCGCCTGGAAAAGTACGGGCTGATTTAATGTTCAAACTGAAGTTCCAACTTATTTTAAGTGCGCTGGTGGCGATTCTGGCCAGTGCTGGTGTTTATGCGGTAACGCTGGAAGTGCCCCTGAGTAAGTTGATATTGGTCACATTGTTTGCCCTGCTGCTGGCCATCTGTCTTTGTCATTATCTGTTCGATGGGGTGGCAAGGCGCCTGACCGCGCTGGAAACCGGCCTGTTGAATTTCCGCGATAATGAGTTTGGTGTCAGCCTGGCAGTGGAGGGCAAAGATGAAATCAGCCAGCTGGCAAGCTTGTACAATGAGACATCAAACCGGCTCAGACAGGAAAAACAGTGGATTTATCAGCGTGAGCTGATGCTCGACAAAGTTCTGCAAAGCTCGCCGTTGGCGGTGTTGTTACTGGATAACAGCGACAGAGTTATTTTCGCCAATGCCAGTGCCAGAGAATTGCTCACTGCTGGTAACCGGATTGAAGGCATGAGTCTGGGAGATTTGCTCAAAAACCAGCCACAAGCCATGCAAGATGCGGTGGATTCTGGTCGGGACGGGCTGTTTAGCCTGGGAGACAGTGAGGATGACAGCAGCCAGCAAACCTGGCATTTGTCTCATGGCAACTTTTTGATGAATGGCAACCAGCATAAGCTATTGCTGTTCAAGCAACTTACCCGCGAATTAAGCCGTCAGGAAGTGCAGATTTGGAAAAAGGTCATTCGGGTTATCAGTCATGAGCTGAATAACTCCCTGGCACCAATTTCGTCCATGGTACATTCGGGCAAGTTGTTGGCCGAACAGCATCAGGAAGCTCGCCTGGCCATGGTATTTGACACTATCGGCGAACGTGCCAGCCATCTAACCAGCTTTATTCTTGGCTATGCCAAATTTGCCAAATTGCCGCAACCGAATCGAGTGCGGGTGGAATGGCCGACTTTTATTCAGGCGCTGGCCAGCCAGTGGCCCTTCCGATTAGTGGGCGATTTGCCACAGGAGCCGGGCTATTTTGACCCGGCACAGTTGCAACAGGTACTGATTAATCTGCTGAAGAACGCCACTGAATCCGGTTCCTCGCCTGCCGATATCAGCCTGAGCATACGCCAGTTGGAAAATAGTCTGGTGATTGAAGTCAGTGATGGCGGCAGTGGTATGAGTGACACGGTGTTAACGCAGGCGTTGCTACCTTTTTATTCCACCAAGAGTGAGGGTACCGGGCTGGGTCTGGCCTTGTGCCGGGAAATTATTGAGGCCCATGATGGCCGTATCAGCCTGGCCAATCGCGTGGAAGGCGGCCTGAAAGTCAGTCTTTACTTACCCAGATAAAAGTTCTCGCAGAGCGCGCCGCAGCGTTTAGTGCGGGCCTCTGCGAGAGTATTTGTCGATACCCTGGTCACCGACCCTAAAGTTTTAATCGAATGCCGATACGGTTAAGCAGGGTCACTAATACCATCATCGCCAGGGCAAACAGCAGGCTCCACAACATACCTGGTATTCCGGATGACAGAAATTCCGGGCGCAGGGTCAACCCCAGGCTGCCAAGGCCGGCGGCAATTATATAAGGCAGAATATAAATCAGCAGTGGGTTATTGGCCGCAGGTTCAAATGCTTTGACCATGGCGGTGTGCCTCTTTACCTCAATCAACTGATAAAACAGCGCAAACAGCAGACTACAGAAAAATACACTCAGTAGTGCCCAGCTTGGGGTGGCCCAGATCTTTGAAATTGGCCAAAGCTGGCAACTGATATAGGCCAGCGCGGCGCTGACCACAATATAAATACCCAGATTCATTTGGCGTTTAGGATAGTCGGCATGGAAGCACAGTAATGACATCAGTGTACCGGCCAGCACCATGGCAGTATGGGTGTGGTTACGGTTTTCCTGAGCGAACCAGCCCAGCAAGCCTGACTGCCCCTCAAATGGCTGAAACAGGGCGAACAGCGCGATAAAGCCAAGGGCTATCAAGCTAAGCAGCAACGGTCGCTGTCCCACTAACAAATAGGCTATCAGCGCAAACAAATATGCCCAGCCGATTAACCCTAGTATTCCCCACCATTGTGGCGTCATTCCACTATTTTGGGGGCCTTGAAACAGCCACCATAGCGCTATCAGACCGGCGATTCCGACGGCCCTCACCAGCCACTGTTGACGGTGACTCCAACCCTTGGGCAGGCTGCACCAGACCAGCAATACCGACAGGTACATGCAAAAGGTCCACAAATGAATACTAATTGGCATGGCGGATTCGTCATAGCCACCAATACTGTTGACCATATAAAAACCAATCACAATCAGGCCAAAGGCACGTACCAAGCCATGACGGAATACACCCCATGCGTTGTCGCCTTTATTGAGTCTGGCCTGTACCGCAAAAGGAATAGACATACCGACGATAAACAAAAAGGCCGGAAACACCAGATCGACAAAGGTCATGGTATCGGCATCGGCCGCCACATGTTTCATCCAGCTGGGAATATCGCTAATACCTGCCAGCTCATTCACAAATACCATGACCAGAATGGTCAGGCCGCGGAACAGGTCGATGGAAAGAATTCTTCCTGAAGCTAAGGTGGACATCATAGATCCCTGTAAGATTAGATGCCCAGAAACTACTGAATTCTTAACCTCTGTGCAACAAATTAACATGCATTACCTGCTTGTTTGTTAGTTGGTAACTTTGCAATGCGACCAACAACAGAGTTTCATATGCAATCGAGAGTTGTTCTCAAGCAGGCGGGATGAAATAATAAACAAGAATAGTTATTAGTAGATGGTGCAATAAATGAAGAGGTTTAACTGGGCCCTGACCCTGCTGTTTTTTGGTCTGACGGCCCACCTGGCACAAGCGTCAGGGCCTGGTCCCGAGCGGATCCTGCATTTGCTTTCCTATGTCGGTGTGGACTATCCCATGACAGTGGCCGATGGTCAGATAGTGGATCAAGGCGAATATGTGGAGCAGGTTGAGTTTGCCGAAGCGGTGGAGCAGATCCTGCAAAATTTACCGGCCACGGTGCAAAGCCCACAGCTGTTAGAAGACAGCCGCACCCTGAAGCGCCTGATTGATGAAAGGCGTCCAGGTCAGGAAATTAAGGCCATGACCGCTAAGCTGAGCGAAGCCGTGACTAAGGCCTATGACATTAAACTTGCACCCAGAGGCACACCTGAACCTCTGTCGGTAGCCAATCTGTATCAGCAGATGTGTTCTGCCTGCCACGGTGCAACGGGGTTAGGCGACGGTATTGCCGGAGCCGGTATGGAACCTGCACCGGCGAATTTTCACGATACCGAACGTATGAACGAACTGACCCTGTTTGGTTTATACAACACTATTACCCTAGGCGTTGAGGGAACGGGAATGGCAAGTTATGCCAACCTGTCTGAAAGTCAGCGCTGGTCATTGGCGGCTTTTGTGGCCGGATACGTAACCGAACGGCCGCAGGGCAAAGTGACATCACCCTTTAACCTGGACCAACTGGCTACCCTGACTCCAGTGCAAGTTCAAGCGCAAGGGCAGAATGTCGAGCAGTTTGTACAGTTACGTGCCCATCCGGATGTCATCGAGTCTGACAAACCGGCACCGCTGGTATTTGCCAAACAAACGCTGGCTCAGTCCTGGCAGGCCGTTGAAGCAGGGGATTTCGAGCAGGCCTATCAGCTTTCCATCGGTGCATACCTGGAAGGCTTTGAATTGGTGGAAGCCAGTCTGGATAACCTGGATAAGGCCCTGCGTAAGGATATTGAGCTGGCTATGTTTGCCTACCGTGACGGCTTGCGTGACAGATTAAGCGTGGACGAGTTGCAAAGCCGCTATAACCGGGCCCAATCCGCTTTGGATCAGGCGCAGATTCTGTTGGATGAAGGTGGGTTGTCACCATTGCTGAGCTTTGTCGCCTCTTTAATCATTTTGTTACGTGAAGGCCTTGAAGCCATATTGGTACTGGCGGCAATCTTTGCATTTTTAAAGCGCTCTGGTGCTACCTCCAGTTTGAAATATGTACACAGCGGTTGGATTGCCGCATTGGTCTGTGGTCTGGCGACCTGGGCGGTGGCCAGCTATCTGTTTAATATATCCGGCGCCAGCCGGGAGCTCACCGAAGGTATGACAGCATTGCTTGCTACAGCTATTTTGCTGTGGGTGGGGATCTGGATGCATTCCAAGGCGCATGCCAGCAATTGGCAGCAGTATATTAAAGACAAGCTGAGTGCCAGTTTGTCTTCAGGGCAGAATATCGGTTTTGCGGTCCTGGCCTTTGTGGCGGTATACCGGGAAATCTTCGAAATTATCCTGTTTTATCAAGCGTTGTGGTTACAGGCTGGCCCCGAAGGGCAACAGGCTGTGATTTTCGGCATGCTGGCGGCGGCTGTTTTGTTGGTGGTACTTAGTGTGGTTATCTTCAAACTGGCAATGCGGGTGCCGGTGGGCATGTTCTTTAAGGTGAATGCCGCCATTATGTTTGCGCTGGCGGTTATTTTTGCCGGTCGCGGTATCGCTGCATTGCAGGAAACCGGCAGTATTGTCAGTATCCCACTGAATCTGCCGGAAGCAACCTGGCTGGGTATTTACGCAGATGGTGTGACCCTGATGTCGCAGGCTGTGCTGATTGCCCTGATAGCGTTAATGACCGTCTATCAGCGAAAAGCCAGGATTTAATGCAAAAAACGGCGCTAAGGCGCCGTTTTTTTTGTCTTTGCCTTGGTTACATTTTTTTGCATTTGGTGGCATTTGATCACATGACAGCGTTGTCATTGGTGGTTTAGTATCCTTAACGAGCTCAAAACAAGATGGATCTGTCTTTCATGCTACTTATTTATTTTTGAAAGGAATTAACGGAATGAAATTGAATAAGCTCGTTTTAGCGATAGGTATTGCCTGTGTTTCTGTCAATGCTGTGGCTGCCCCGCAAGTTGTTTACGACAATGACGGTTTTAAACGTGATTCTGCCTATAACCAAGGGCCGGTGACGACTATTTCCACTGCCGAGGTGAACTACGGCACGGTTAAAGCTTATGTCCGTCATGGCGGCAATGCGTCCTGCACCGAAGCTGGTCTGTATAATGCCGAAGATGGTACCCTGATTAACCCTGGCCGCATCGGTCCGTTTGGAACTCCTTTGGTGGACCAGGTTGAGACCGGTTTCGATGAAAGATTTGCCACAGTGCATAAATACCTGCAGGTACAATGCACAGATCTGGATGGTCAGCAGTTTGCCATCCGTCATAATATCCCGCGCGCTCCCAAAATGACCTGGGACGCCACACTGACGCCCAACGGCTACTACCATGAGCGTCCGACTAAGCCCTGGGAGCCTGGTTACCCATATCAGGACCAGTTTGAGTACAGCGGTATTCTGTCTGTGACCAACTATGCAACTGATGGCGTATGCTATATCAGTCAGGACCATGGTCGTTCGCTTGAAGTGTTTAACGGCGAAAACAGCAAGTATGGCTTTGATACAGATGTCTTCACTGGCCAGAAAATTCATCGTAATGAGCTGCCTAACCTGTATCAGGAAATCACCTGCCGCAATGCCGGTGGTACCACTGTATACTCCAAGGTTTGGGATTTGACTCAGCCAGATAGCATTCCTCTGGATAGCGAGAACATTTCATACAGATAGTTCCCTTTAGCTAAATAAAAAGCAGCTTCGGCTGCTTTTTTACTGGCTGGAAAATGTGTAGCTTAGGCCAATCTGTATGCGGCTGGTGTCAGTGTCAGCATAATGCTCTGCTTTGGCGAACCAACCTAAGCCACTGTTGTTCAGTTTGCCGTCCAATTCAAAGGCCAGGGCATGGCCATATTCGAGAAAGTCTTCGGTAAGCTCGGCACGTTGGCCAAAGCCTTTATCCACATAGCTGTAGTGAGTGAAAAACTCGGCACCAAGCCAGGCCAGTGGCATGCCCATACTCAATACCACTTTAATTCTGCTACTGTCGAGCCTGTCGATAAGCTCAATGGCGTAGTGCTGTCCGTGAGGACTTTGGTACCGAAGTTCGCCCCTGAAGAAATTGTCTCCCAACATATGCTCCAGGCTTAGCTCGTAGCCTATGGATGAGTTTATTTGGCTGGTAAATTCAAGCTCCAGATAGTTCAGACTATGCAGTTTTTGCCAGGCATTGGCATCGTCAATATGGGCCAGTTCGCCCACCACCAGCTCCAACTGACTGTCTGGACTGACTTGTTGTACATGCCGAATACCGCTTATCCAGCCATCCTTTGACAGGCCGGTAGAGGCTACATCGCCCTTGTAAGTGGGAATAACGCCAAGTTCGGTTTTACCTTGGCTATCTTGGTGGCGAACAAAAAAGCGACGCATGTAAAGATGGTCGGCCTTCCCCTCGTCCAACGTGTTATGGCTGGATGCAAAGGATTTACCGGTCGCGACAAAAGCATGCAAGCTCCAGGCGTCATTAACATTGAAGGACGGATAAATTCGCAGGCGATATTGGTAGCGCAGGTCCTTGCCTGAGCGATCATCCAGCCTTATCTGACTAGCCACTTTGCTTTGCAGGCCTTCAGCTTGCCCTGCCTGTGCCTGAAATACTAACAATAACAAACTGCTTAATATGGATTGCGATCGTTTCAATGATACGTGGCCTTAACTTGCGTAAGGCCCGCTATTTCAGCGTTAATATATGACAACGTTATGAATCAGCATTGATCATGCTGGGTTTGAAGAGCAGATCCGCACAACTAAAAATTTAACGGTGTTAAATTGTCCATGGGTACCCAACCCCGGTCGGTGCTATCCTGTCTCGTTGCCCATACCCAACCGTTCAGCATGCGTCCGCCAATGAGGTATTCACCTGCCACTACATTTAGTTCTTTGGCGCTGTAGTCCTCTAATGCCAGTCCCTGGTCTTCACTTGTCTGGCGGAAAACCTGAGCCGGGACCCAACCCCCTGAATGCCCGGTAGTTGAGCAAAAATACCAATCCTGCCAATCTTCAGGACCTGCATATTTTTCTCCTATGGTTAACGCTGTGCCTTTTGTAAACTCGATAGGGGCTGGATATTCACTCTGGTGAGCGGTGACAACAATATACCTAAGCATAAATACTTCCTGTTTTGCGTTAGGTGCCAGACTATGGCAAATGTATGTATTTATGTACAGTATCTTGTGGTCCCGAGTCGAACATACCGACTGTATCTTCAGGCTATAACATTAGCCTGAACTACGCGGGATAAACTCCACATCCACCAGAATACGTCCTTCAGAGGCGACCGCCTCTTTCTTATTGCCCAGCAAACGACATACTGCCTGGCCAATTTTATCGGCATCAATATGCACTGTAGTCAGAGCCGGGGACATACGGCACGAGTCTTCAAGATCATCAAAGCCTGCTACTGCAATGTCTTTACCAGGGATTCGGCCTAATGCGTGCAATTGTTCAATGGCGCCGTAAGCGATAACGTCGTTAAAACACACTATTGCCTGCAGATTGGGATCGGATTGCAGGGCTTGCTGAATGGCCTGGCGTCCGCCGTGGCGATTGGTGGGAGCCTGAATTCGGGTAATCTGCAGGTTTGTCAGTTGTGCTTTTAGTAAGGTTCTATCAAATCCGGCCAGTCGTTCATGAAAGTCCGAAATGCTCTCATTACCGCCAATAAAGGCCAAATGACGGTAGCCCTGGTCGAGCAGGTGTTGGGTTACCAGGCTGGTCCCTTTGACATTATCCGGGATCACCAAGGGTGCGCGCGCGCCGACAACCTCGCGCATAATCTGGATAACCGGAATGCCGGCATCGATTTGCTGATTAAGCCATTGTGCATCAGTACCTGGAGTTGGACAGATGACTAGGGCTGCCAGCCGATATTCTTTAAGCTGCTGAACTAATTGTTTCTGAGTGGTGAGGTCCTCGCCACTGTTGACCAGTACAGACATATAGCCCAGGCTGCGAATATGCCGCTCAAGACCCACCGCCAGCTGGGCAGAATATGGATTGGTCAGGTCATTGATGACTACACCGACAAGATTAGAACGGCGGCTGCGCAGCGCTGCCGCATCACGGTTATACACATAGCCCAGTTCATCAATGGCTTTAAGTACTTTTTCCTTCGATTTCTCACTGACTTTATCACTTTCGGTCAGAACCAAAGACACGGTGGATTTGGACACACCGGCCTGTCTGGCCACATCAAATACGGTTATGTTTTTATTCACGTTATTGGCTGTCATTGTCACTGTTCTGTTGTTTAGTCCGGCACCGATCCAAATGCCTTGACGATACGATATGCTTATTTACACTCATTAACAATTTTGGAACGTTCCGCGTGTGAATCTGTAACCTATGATTCTGCACATGCTGGCTGCAACAAACTGGGGTGATGTTGATGGATACAAAACTGGCCATAAAGTGTTTAGGACTCAGTGTACTTATCTGCTGTTTGAATTTGCCGGTTCTGGCAAGCTCATACAATGGCAATAGTCAGTATGTTGACCCGTTTATTGGTACCGGTGGTGAGGGGCATACATTCCCTGGTGCTGTTGTGCCTTTTGGTATGATGCAGCTTAGCCCTGATACAGAAGCAGTAGCCCGCGGTATTGATCCGCAGCCGGAAATCTACAAGCGATGTGCCGGTTACCATTATGACGACACCACCATGCTGGGCTTTTCTCATACTCATTTTTCCGGAACCGGCCATTCAGACCTGGGCGATTTACTGATTCAGCCCATGGTGGGGGTTGCCCAGACAACACCGGGAACAGTTAATAATCCTGAATCTGGCTATCGCAGCCGTTTCAGTCATGAACGTGAGTGGGCAGAACCTGGTTATTACGCCGTTGATTTACTGGATTATGACATCCATGCCGAATTGTCCACTACTGTACGAGCTGGTATTCATCGTTACACCTTCAGCCGCGGCGAAACCGGTCATGTGCTGTTGGACCTGACCCATTCCATTTACAACTTCAGCAATAAAGTGATTTGGTCTGATGCCAGGGTAGTGGATAAGCAAACTCTGTTGCTGCATCGTCGCACCAATGGCTGGGCCAAGAACCGTCCTACCTACTTTGCCGTGCAGTTTTCCCGTCCTTTTGACGATATTGAACTGATTAACGAAGACAATACCCGCTACCGCTGCAACGGCTGCCTTGACCATGGTGGCAACAAGCCCTCCACTATAGTTAATCCGGCTGAGCAGTACACGGCCGGTAAGGCCATCAAGGTGATGGCGCACTTTAGCAAGCCCACCGACAAACCGCTGCTGATTAAAGTGGGTATGTCAGCGGTCAGCCATGCCAATGCGCTTGAAAACCTGCAGGCTGAAATTCCCCACTGGAACTTTGACCAGGTACGCAGCGAGGCGCGCAGTGCCTGGGATCACGAGCTGGCCGGCATTGATATGCAAGGTGAGCTGAAAGAGAAACGTCAGTTCTACACGGCCATGTACCATGCCCTGCAGGCGCCCTCTGTTTACCAGGACGTGAATGGTCAGTACCTGGGCGTAGACGGGGCTATTCACAAGGCCGAAGGTTTTACTAACTACACTCTGTTTTCCTTGTGGGATACCTACCGTGCCTTGCATCCGCTGCTGACTTATGTGGATCCAGAACGGGTTAACGATATGATTACCTCCATGCTGGTGCACTATCAGCAAAGCCCCAACAAAATCCTGCCAATCTGGTCTTTCCAGGGCCATGAAACCTGGACCATGATTGGTTATCACGCCGTGTCTGTGATTGCTGACGCTTACCTTAAAGGTATCCGCGATTTTGATGTGGAACTGGCCAAAGAGGCGATTCTGGCCACCGCCAATCACGCCCGTTACGATGCTATCCCTGAGTACAAGCAATACGGCTATGTGCCCATGAATGTGTTACCTGAGTCGGTATCTATCACGCTGGAATATGCCTATGACGACTTCACTATTGCCCGCTTCTTTGACGCCCAGGGGGATAAAACCAATGCCGCGGAGTTTTACCGCCGCAGTCAGTTTTATCGCAATGTGTTTGATCAGCGTGTCAACTTTATGCGTGGGCTGGACAGCAAAGGTAACTGGGATCCTGAGTTTGACCCCGAAGCCGCCAAGTATATGGGGCCATTCACCGAAGGGAACAGCTATCAATATACCTTCTACGTACCTCATGATGTACAAGGTCTGATTGATCTGTTTGGCGGTGACAAGCCCTTTGTTGAGCGCCTGGACACCTTGTTCAGCAAAGAGCTGTCATACGAAAAGATCAAAGAGCATGAGGATATTGCCGGCCTGATTGGCCAGTATGCCCACGGCAATGAGCCCAGCCACCATATCGCCTACCTGTACAACTACGCCGGTGAGCCGTGGCGTACCCAGCAGCGTATCCGCCAGATCATGGATACCTTGTCTTCGGATAAGCCCGACGGTCTGGCAGGGAATGACGATGTGGGGCAGATGTCAGCCTGGTATCTGTTCTCTGCAATCGGCTTCTATCCTGTGGCGCCGGGCGATCTGATCTACGTTATTGGTGCCCCACAGGTGCCGCAAGCCGCCTTCCGCCTGGCTAATGGTAAAACCTTTGCCATGACCACCGAGGGGTTGTCCAAGGACAATTTGTATATTCAAAGCGCGACCCTTAACGGTAAAGTGCTGGAGCGCAGCTATCTGACTCACGCCGATATTATGCAGGGCGGAAAGCTGCATTTTGTAATGGGCAGTGTGCCAAATAGCACTTGGGGTAAGGACGCATCACAGCGACCGCCTGGCGTCAAAGCTCAGTTTTGAACTATTATGCTCCGGTGAATAATCCTGGCAAATTGGCAACAGGTTTAGCGAAAGTGACATACTTTTATGCAAACAAATTGGTAAAAAAGTGGTTACTAACCTGAAATACACAAAATATCTTTGTTTTTTTACTTTTTGTGTCTTGTATTCAGCTTATATATCCGTTCAAATTGTTTGCATAATCAACAATCTGCAAATAAAAGGTCAGCATCAACATTGATGTAAGGCTGCAGGTTAAAAATAAAAAATGGAAAATGCAGCCCAATAACACCTTCAGGCTGAAACGACTTAAGGAACTACAGTTTCTTACGCAGTTGTGCCTGGCCATTATATTTGTGCACTGGACCTGGCTTGGTGAGTGGTTTGTCACTTGCTATGTGCCCCCTGTGTCAGCCTTGCTTTATGCCAGTTACCGCGTTGCCGCTACGGGTCGGATTGAGCTGGGCAGCGCTTTATTCCTGGGTATTATCAATTTCAGCGCCTTGCTGTTTATGTGGAGTTTCTACGGCTTACGTGATGAAGCCATTATGCTGCTGCCAGCAGTGATGTTTTTTGCCGCCATGCTAAGCGGTATTCGCCTGATGTTGTGGAGTTTTGCTATCAGCTCGGTGAATTTACTGATTCTCGGCTGGATGGGGCAAAGTGGCCAGTGGACGCGTGAAGTCCCAATGCAGGACCTGAACAGCGCGTTTTTGATGTTTTTGCTATTGGCTATGACGGCCTATGGTATCTGGGCAGTGGTGTCACAACTTCGCACTATCCTCGATGAACTGAAACTGGAAAATGCCCGTTACCGTCAGTCTCAGTTGCAGGTTGAGCAGCTTATCCATCATGATCCACTCACGGGCCTGCCCAACCGGCTTAAAGCCCGGGAAATGTTTGATACTGCGGTAGTGCGTTGCAGCAGTAATCAGACCATGGTGGCGCTGACCTTTCTGGATTTGGATAACTTTAAATCTATTAATGACTCACTTGGACATAAATTAGGTGACAGGTATTTACAGCAGGTTGCTAAAACCTTGTCTGCCACCTTGCGGGAATCTGACAGTCTGTGCCGGTTTGGCGGTGATGAATTTGTGATCATCAGCACCAATATCACCCATAGCAAGCAGGTGGATGCGCTGGCCATGCGCATCCTGCAATGTACCGCTACCGCCCTGGAAATTGATGGTCATGAGCTGACCCTGACCTGTTCTATGGGGATCTCTATGGTGCCGCAGGATGGGATGGATTTTGACAGTATTTGCCAGCAGGCCGATCTGGCTATGTACAAAGCCAAGGAAAGCGGTCGTAACCAGTATCGCTACTTCCAAAGTGGCATGAGCGAACAATTATCCCAGCAACTGTGTATGGAGCGTGGTTTACGCAATGCCATCGAGTTACAGCAGCTATCTATTCAATACCAGCCCAAAGTGTGTCTGCAAAGTGGCATGATTGAATCAGTGGAGGCGCTACTTCGCTGGGAACACCCACAAATAGGGGAGATCAGCCCCGAGGTGTTTATTCCCCTGGCTGAACGCAGTGGGCAGATAGGCATGCTGGGGGACTGGGTACTGGAAAATGCCATCAGACAATGTGTTGAGTGGCACAAGGCTGGTTTACCTGAGTTGTCTATTGCGGTAAACGTGTCACCGGCGCAATTGATTCGCGGTCGCTTTGCGCAAACCCTGGCGCGGCTGCTGGAACAATACAACTTGGCTGGGCAATTTCTGTTGCTTGAACTGACCGAATCAGTGTTTTTGGAAGCCGGACAGGAGCTGCGTCAGAGCTTGTCTGTGATCCAGGGACTGGGCGTGCGACTGGCTATTGACGATTTCGGCACCGGTTATTCCAACCTGGCGTATCTGAAGAAGTTTCAGGTTTCACAACTGAAAATTGACCGCTCCTTTGTCACTAACCTGATGGACAGTGTGGAAAATCAGGCCATTGTGACCGCCATAGTGCAAATGGCACGTAGTCTGGGCTTAACTACCATCGCTGAAGGTATTGAAGATAAACAAACCGCCGATTTCCTTGGCCAGCTAGGTTGCGACAAAGGTCAGGGCTATCATTGGTCCAGGCCTTTGGAAGCGGCACAAATGCCCGGTTTTTTGCTCGCTGATACCCCTATCTTGAAAGCAACTGCAATTTGAGTTGCAGTTGCTGAAATCATTCATCTCGCCAGTCTACATACCTTTGCGTCACGCTTCGACCTGTTGGTCGGCACTATCCAGGCGTCAACGCATAGTCCTAACCGACTGATAAATATAACTTTAACGCCAAACGGTTGATTTTAAGCTGGTAAAAAACGCTAAAATTATTGCTTCAGGCAATGAGAGTTATTATTATTCGCGCCAAATTCCAGGGCGGATGATAGTCGCCCACTTATTGCTAACGGAGCTGCACATGTCTGGATTTCGTCCCCACCAAATAGCTATGGCTATTGCAATCGGCTTACCACTGCCGGCACTGGCCAATCAACTCGCAGAGCAGGATGTGGAAACCATTGTGGTGACGGCGTCGGGATTTGAGCAGAAGCTGGTGGATGCACCGGCCAGTATCTCGGTAGTCAGCCGCCAGGAACTGCAAGCTAAGCCGTTTACCAGCCTGGCCGATGCACTGCGTGACATTGAAGGCATAGATGTGGGCAGTGGCCAGGACAAAAACGGCAATATCAGCATTACCATGCGTGGGCTGCCTTCTGACTACACATTGGTACTGATCAACGGTCGCCGTCAGTCAGATATTGGGGATATTGGGCCGAATAACTTCGGTAACAGCCAGTTTATGTATATGCCGCCACTGGAAGCGGTTGAGCGCATCGAGGTAGTGCGTGGCCCTATGTCCACATTGTATGGCGCCGATGCCATTGGCGGTGTCATCAACATTATTACCCGCAAACAAATGGACAAAACCATTGGTAGTCTGAGTCTGGGCTCCACTTTTCAGCAAGATGATCAGTATGGTGATGATAAGAAGGTCGATTTCTATCTGACCGGCCCCAGCGGCATCGATAATCTGGTATATGCGCTGCGTGCCAGTGTGTATGACCGCGAACAAAGTGAACCCACTTACGCCGACAGTCTGCCACTTCCGGATGGCAGCACCTGGACAGATGAAGGGAGTTTTGGCGACAAGAAAATTGTCGCTGCCAAAAACTGGAATGCGGGTTTCACTTTAAACTACGCGCTGAGTGATACTCAGGAACTGGCCTTTGAATACGACATCGCCAAGCAACGTTATGACAACACCGAAGGGCAGACCGGGACCCTGGACAGTCCTGTCAGTCTGTGGCGCAGCCGCGGGGGCATTATCCAGCCAAGGGTTGGTTATACCCCATATCAGCGTGTGGAACGCGAGCAATTTGTACTGTCACACATTGGCCGCTGGGAAATCGGCACGCTGACCAGCAGTCTGACCCGCAGCCGCAGCGAAAACTTCGGCCGTTCATTGCCGCTGACCGTGCAGGAGCGCAGTGATTTGCAAGCTATCTGGGACCAGGCTGTGAGCGATCAGGGGAGTAATAGCCCAGAGCTGACCGAAGCCTTATACAGCCAACTGGAACAGCAGTTTTTGCCCAGGCCCTTGCGCACCCTGAAGATTGACAATCTGATCCTGGACACCAAACTGGAGTCGCAGTGGCAGAATCACTACTTTGTATTGGGTGGCCAATACTTTAGTGCGGATATGGAAGACGGTGTATTTGGTATGTATGGTGACGGTTTCCGTGACGGCACCAGCCAGAAACACCGGCAATGGGCGGTGTTTGCCGAAGACAGCTGGGATCTGAATGAGTCGGTTACCGCAGTGTTTGGCGGCCGATATGATGACCACAATATATTCGGTGGGCAGTTCAGCCCGCGCGCTTACCTGAATGTGCGTCCTAACAGTGACTGGACCATTAAAGGTGGCATCAGCACCGGTTATAAAACCCCTAAGCCAAATCAGTTGTTCCCCGGCATCGTCGGCTTTGGTGGTCAGGGTGTGCATCCTTTTGTCGGCACCCCGGACCTGCAGCCGGAAACCAGCGTGAACTATGAGGTGGCTGCTTATTACCAGGGCAGTGACCGGGTCAGTGGTAATATCACTCTGTTCTATAACGATTTTAAAGACAAGATTATTAATCAGGATAATCTGCCCAACTGTGAAGTGGCGGCAAATGGTCAGGCCTGTGTACAAATCGGTCCCGGCTGGGCGGATCTGGGCTATAGCAGTTTCAGTCAGGCCGATAATGTAGACAAGGCCGAAACCCGGGGAGTGGAACTGGCCGGTAAGGTTAACTTCACTGATAGTTTGTCATTCAGCGCAAACTACACTTATACCGACAGTGAAGTGAAAAGCGGCCGTGATGAAGGCTTACCCTTGGTCAGCACGCCCAAAAATATGCTGAATACTACTTTCAACTGGCAGGTACTGGATGACTTAAGCCTGGCATTGATTGGTGAGGTGCGCAGCAAGCGCTTCCGCGGTACAGCCGACATTCAGGGACCACAAGGGCCGCAAACCATCGAGCTGTACTACAAGTCTTATGAACTGTTACATCTGGCGGCTCGCTATCAGGTGAATGCCCAACTGACGATTAATGGCCGGGTTAATAATCTGCTGGATGAAGATTTATCCAGCCGTAGTTGCCTGTTGTCTGCAGATCAACTGGGTTATGAATGTTCATCCGACTATAACACCACAGAGAAAGCACGTAGTTTCTGGCTGTCAGCCAACTACACTTTCTGATTTCGGATAGTTGTTCCGCCCCTGACAAAATCCCCGCCTGGCGGGGATTTTTAAATTTCATTGTCTTTTTGGGCAATTTATTGCTATCCAATAGCCATGCTGTTTGCTTAGCCATAAAGACCCTTATTCATGCCCAGAGCTACCCTGACATCCCTGGCTTCACCGCTGTTAAGCCTGCTGATTTATTCTGTTGGTCACGGTTTGTTAACCACCCTGCTGACCCTGCGAATGACCGAAGAGCAGGTATCGGCCACCCTGATTGGCATGATCTCCACCGCGTATTTTACCGGCTTAATGGTGGGGTCGTTTGTCAACAGTAAGCTGATTTTACGGGTAGGGCATATTCGCGCTTATGCCGCCTATGCTTCCATGCTGTGCAGCCTGGCTTTGTTATTTGGCATATTTGTTGCGCCCGAGTCCTGGATGCTGCTGCGTTTGTTGGGTGGTTTTGCCACCGGCGGATTATTGGTGGTGATCGAATCCTGGATTATGGTTAGTAGCCCCGTTTCTATACGCGGGCGGGTGATGGCACTGTATATGGTGCTGTTTTATGCGGCCATGATCCTCGGTCAACTGCTACTTAAGCGTTTGGATATTATGTCGTTGCTGCCCTTCGCAGTAGCGGCACTGGCCTGTTCCTTATCTGTGTTGCCGCTGGCCCTGGCCAAGGTCAATATTCAGCATCTGGAGCGACACGAGAAACTGCCGTTTTGGAGCTTGGTACGGCTCACGCCAACAGCGGTATTCAGTTGTTTTATCTCTGGTTTGATCCTCAGTGTGGCTTATGGTCTGTTGCCTTTTTTCTACGCCAAGGTGGGGCTTGAGCTTAGCCAAATCGCCGATATGATGGCCTATCTGATCCTGGGCGGTATGTGCTTGCAATACCCTTTAGGCAGGTTGTCTGACAGGTATGATCGACGGCTGGTACTGATGTGTTTGTTCGCAGCAGTGCTGGCCGTGAGTGTGGCGTTTATATTATTCGACTCCGAAGCGGGCAGCGCCCTGACCTCAATATTAACCTTAATGTTCGGTGGGGTTATTTTTGCGGTTTACCCAATCAGCCTCAGCCAGGCATGTGATGAACTCAATCCTTCACAAGTGATTGCCGCCAATCAGGGCTTACTGCTTTGCTACAGTCTTGGCGCCATGTCTGGCCCGTTATTGGCTCCATTATTTATACAGGCATTAGGCCCGGATGGCATGTTTGTGTATTTTGCCAGTATGTCGGTACTCAGCCTGCTATTTCTGACCTGGCGGCGTTTGGTCAGAGCGCCTGTGCCCATAGAGGAACATGTGGCGTTTTCCACCAGTACCCCCAATACCCCAATCATGGCCGAGCTGGATCCCCGCGCGGATGCGCCCCCGCAAATGCCTCAAGACCAGGCCCAGGAATATTACCAGCGTCCCTGAGTTACTCTAAAAAGTTATAGTTATGCAAATAGTAATGGTTTGCATAAATGCTTCAATCTGGATAAAGTTTGCCGCTGTGATCTGACACGGCATGAATGAGTTTTAAGTATGTCCAGAGGTGCGCTTCGTTCCTTCTATAACGGCAGCCGCTGGCTGCATATCTATCTGTCTACCGCATTATTTGGCTTGTTGGTGTTTTTCTGTGTCACCGGTGTGGTGCTGAACCATGTCGGTTGGCTGGATGGCGGCGGTAAAGAGGGGGAACTGGATATCAGTACTCCGCCGCAATGGCAGGCTTTGGCGCAGTCGCCCCCGCAATTAATTGCTGCAGTCGGGGATTATCTGCGCCAGCAACATAATCTTGAACACCCCAGAGCGGTGGAATGGTCTGCTGACGACGCTGAGCTGGTACTGGATTATGCCCTGCCGGCGGGTTACGCACTGGCAACCCTGGATTTGCAGGGCGAAGTGTTATTGCTGGAATACCATAAGGGCAGTTGGCTGGGCGTTTGGAGCGACTTACACAAAGGCCGGCATAGTGGTCTGGCCTGGTCCTGGGTGATTGATATCTCCGCCGTATTGATGCTGCTGTTTGCCCTGACGGGATTGATTATCTTGTGGCAAAACCGCGGTAAACGCCGCTCGGGAATGCTGGCCGCGGTACTTGGCGCTTTAACGCCTGTGCTGATTTATTTTTTGTTTGTCCCAACACTAACTGGAGTCTGAGGATGAAGTTTGCATCGTTGCTGCTGGGTGCGGCATTAGTAACAAGTGTGGCAGGTGCTGCACAATTGGATATTACCCTGAATCAGCCACAACTGGATGTTCAGCCCTATCACCGGCCCTACATAGCTGTGTGGGTGGAAGACGCTCAGCGTAATCCGGTGGCCACTATTGCACTGTGGAAACAAATGGAAGAAGGCGACAAGTGGCTTAAGGATTTACGCCAGTTCTGGCGCAAGATTGGCCGCAGTGCCGGAAAAGAGATTGATGGCGTAACCGGCGCCACGCGTCGCCCTGGCGACCATCAGTTGCAATGGGATGGCAAAGATAATCTGGGTAAGCCACTGCCGGCAGGCGAATACCTGTTAAATATCGAAGCATCGCGGGAAGAGGGCGGTCGTGATTATCACCGGGTCGCTATTACTTTGGGCAAGCAGGGCGACATTTCGCTGCCTGCCAAAGTGGAGTTGGGCCCGATTCAAATCAAAGTTAAATAAGAAGGAAAATCATCATGCGCAAGTACGCTATGTCTCCCTGGGTTAAAGCATTTAGTCTGGCCGGTTTGATGTTATGCAGCCAGTCTGCTCTGGCGCACGCCCGCTGGCTGGTACCCAGCCATACTAATTTGTCCGGGCAGGAGGCACATGCCATTGCCCTGGATTTCAGTATTTCCAATGACATCTTTCATGCCGACAGAAGCTACGGCAGTTCTGAGGATAAAGGTCGGGGCGGACGTGCCAGGCCGCAGTTGATTGCCGTTGCGCCGGATGGCAGCCGCAGTGCACCTATTGCCTATTTTGACTTGCTGCGTAAAAGCGCCGCTGGTGTAACACTGGCGCAGTCCGGCACCTACCGTATTGGCCTGGAACAACCTGCTACTGTCTTTACCTTCTATAAAGACGCCCAGGGCGAACGTGGCCGGGTATTTGGCGGCAAAGACAGTAAAGAGATTCCTGCTGGTGCGACAGATTTGTCTACCACGCGTATGCATGCCAGGGTGGAAACTTACGTCAGTCGTAACCAAACCACAGAATTAAAAGCCACAGGTCTGGGCCTGGAAGTAGCCAATGGCACCCATCCTAATGATCTGTTTACCGGCGAAACGGTGCGTTGGCAACTGCTGCAAGATGGCAAACCTGTGGCCGAAGGCACCGAAGTGATGCTGATCCGTGGTGAAACCCGCTATCGCAATCAGCGCGGTGAAATTCATGTTAAAGCCGATGCCAATGGTTTTATTGAAGTCAGTTTCGATGAAGCCGGTATGTACCTGCTGGAAGCCGGGGTCAATACCCCATCCACCACAGACGGCATCGATACCGAAAGAGCCTCCTTGTTTCTGACTTTTGAAGTCAATCCTGCCTAGTAAGCTGAAGTACTGCTGTTAAGGGGCTGCATTTGCAGCCCTTTTTGTTTGCAGCCACCCGACAGTGCGCTGTCTCTGATAGGAGACACTAACCATGAGCTGCAACACTGGCGCTAAGGACGTGGTTGTTGGGTTATTCAGCAGTGCACTGTCGGCAATAAGCGACAATATTAGAAGGAGTAGGCAAAGGAAATGTGTTAAGTTATTGATAATTAAGTGAAATAAAAGTTGGCCCGGATATTGATATAACCAATTAACTCGATAGTCGGGACCACTCTCCTGGCTATCGGGCTCCAAACGGGCCGGTATTCGCCCTTAATTGAATACCATTCCCTGAAGGTGTTTTGGCCGTACCATTTTGGTACGGTCTTTTTTTTAAGCGCCTGAAAATTCTGGTTGCCAGCCAAGATTCGTTCTGGCTTTTTCACTACACAGCTTTTGATGTAGTCCATAACCTTCCGTCCAGGTGCCGTAGGTAGCAAACCAGTCGCTGATGGCAACCCGTTTTACCGCGTTGTCGGCAAGTCGCCCGGCGAGCGTTACTGCCGGTATATGCGATGCACAGCCAATATACTCTTCGCCATCTTCACCTTGCTCCAATACCAGGCGGTACAACCTTGCCAAATCCCGCCGTTCCACTACGGGCCAAGAAAGCTCATCGATATCTGGAATGGCAGGCTGGCCGTGACGCTCAAGTTCCCAGTGCAAAATTGGCATGGCAAATTGCTGCTCCTGACTCACAACATTGGCCGGACTGACCCTGCGCAATCGAATTTGCGGTTGGGTCGCCAGCCAACTGCTGTTATCCAGCATCCATTGAAAATCATGAATGGCGTGCTGCACGCTTTGTTCATTGATGATGTCTGGCTGGTTGCCAAAGGTCCAGCAGCCGGTGGTATATAAAATCAGTAAAGGGTCGCAGCGCAGGGCTGCCTGTGCAGCAACCGCCTGCAAAAATTGGCGGTCTATGCTGCCCATGTCCTCAGCAAAACCACAAGCGGTGTGAATCAGTACATCAATTTGCTGAATATGCTCAGCCCATTGCTGCGGCGCACTGATATCACCCATGACAACCTTGGCTGGCGCCGGCACTTTTTCAGCACTTTGCTGGCTGCGACACAGCACATCCACCTGATAATGGTTAGCCAGCAGTTCTGCCACAATGGCTGAGCCAATACTGCCGGTTCCACCGGTTACCAACACGCGTTTATGCATTCTAATTATCCTAAGTGTTATGTATCTGCTATCTATCTTAAATGCAGGGAAATTGAAAAAAAGATGGGCTTAGCATTGCTGGCCTTAACGTCGATATTGTTAGCCAAAGGGTCGCTAAGAAGGCTGCAGTAAGCATCAGGTGTTGGCTGCGTAGCGGAACTGATTGGGGGTCATACCGCAGAAGCTGCGAAAGTTGCGGATAAACACATCACTGGATTGAAACCCGCATTTTAGTCCAATACTGGCGACCGGTTGGTCGGAGAGTTTTAGCAGTTGTGCTGCCTGCTGGCAGCGCCAATGGCGGATAAATGCCTGACAGGACAGGCCGGTCAGCTTCTTAAATCGACTGGTAAAGGCAGAGCGGGACAGCGCGGCAATACCGGCCAACTGGTCAAGATGCCAGGGCCGGCAGAGATCTTTAATAATTGCCTGCATCGCTGGCGCCAAATGTCGATCGTTCACGGCATTCAGTACCCCTGGATTTAATGGCAGCGTATCCAGGGTTCTGATGATCTCAAGCAACAGCATTTGCAGCATCTTTTCCAGCATCAGCGATTGTCCGGCCCGGTAGTCGGCGTTCTCAGCGTAAATCCACTGCAGTAATTGCCCCAGGCGACAAGTTGCAGGGGCGTCCAGAATCAACACTTCAGGCAGACTGTCGGTCAGCAAATTAGGCAAATGCCTGTGCAGCGGCATAAAACGAATATAGCCACACAAAATATGACTTTGTTCACCATCACCGCCAAGCACCATTTGCTCAACTTCCGCTCTGGATTTGCCGCCAAACAGAGCATCCACATCCTGGCATTCTGCGTCAGGGCCGCTGGCGACGCTGTGTGCAGCCCCTCTGGGTAAGAGCAATAGTTGACCTGGTGTTAACTGCTGTTGCAGATGGTCGTCTACCCGCAAAAAACAGGGGCCATCTAATACATAAGTGAACGCGCAGACATCCTGTCTGGGTTCACTCACCCCCCAAGGGGCATGTGCCGTGACTCTGGCAAAAACCTCCGTGGTAGGGGCCAGAGATTCAATCAGTTGGCTTAATGGATCAATATGCTGCACTCAGATCTCCTGTTGGTCACCGGTGAAGCTTCGATGCATGGCTAAACTGGCCTGCTCACGTGCCCAGCGTTGACGTGGCTCATTTTGCAGCCTGCTGGGCCAGGCCAGACAATATTGGGCGTCAGGCGTAGCAAAGGGCAGTGGCTGACAAGCAAGATTAAATTGAGTCTTGTAACAACTAGCCACCCAGCTTGGCACGGTCAGCAGATAAGGATTACCCGGTAGCATGGCCAGGGCCGCCAACAGATAGGGAACCCGCAGGGCGATACGACGCACAATGCCTTGCGAGGCAAGCATGGCCTCAATAATGCCCTGCTGTTTGGTCCCCATCGGGATCAATATATGCTCGGCGGCCAGATAACTTTGCTGACTCACAGGGTCGTTTGCCAATGGATGATTGGCACACATGACCACCACATATGGGTCGCTGTACAACGTCTCCAGTGTCACATCTGCGCCGTGGGGCTCATTCAGGCACAGGGCCATATCAATGGCTGTGCTGGCCAACGTCATCAGCAGGCCCGGTGTCCAGGGGCGAATATCCACAGTTAATCCTGGGGCCTGCTGTTTCAGTTGGGTGCAGATAGCTGGCAGCAATTGGTTGGCGGCAAAGTCATTACAACAAAGAATCAGCCGACCCTGGTCCTCGGCCGGGTGGTAACGGGTTTCCTCAATTAAAGCCTGCATCTGTTCAATAGCGCTCTGTACTTGTGGTAATAGCTGTGTTGCCCGGGGCGTAGGTTGCAGGCCCTGGGGGGAGCGCAGAAACAGCGGATCAGCGAAGATATCCCGGAGTTTGGCCAGCACCCGGCTCATGGCCGGTTGTGACAGATTCATCTGACTGGCAGCACGGGTCAGGCCGCGCAGCTGATACAAGTGGCGAAAGGCCAGCAATAGCTGCAGGTCTAGTTGTCTGGCGCGATTCAGGTTCATGCAAAAACCGAATTAACAGTATGCTTTAAATGCATTATTCGAATGTTGGCAAGAATAGCTATGCTGCCTGCCAGTTTCAAGCCGCACAAATACTGAGGAGTTTCCGTGATCACACCCCTTATCGTACTTTTTTTACTGACCCTGCCGTTGGGGATTTATCGGTTATTTAGTCTACAGGATTGGCAGAGGCTGGGCGGCGCGCACGGGCTGGCCTTAGCCTATCTGTTTTTTTGCCTAGGCCACTTTATCAAAACGGCCGGTATGGTGCAGATGCTGCCGCCCTGGATACCCTTTGCTGAGTGGCTGGTTTATCTGACCGGTGTACTGGAAGGTTTGATTGCGCTGGGATTATTGCTGCCGCCTTGGCGAAAAAGGGCTGCTATGGCGGCGCTGGCTACCCTGATACTGTTCTTCCCGGCTAATATTTATGCGGCATTGCATCACACTGGGCTTGGTGGACACCAGTGGGGGCCGGTTTATCTGTTTATCCGCGCACCGCTGCAGTTGTTGCTTTTATACTGGGCCTGGTATTTCTGCCTACGCGACCATGGCCGATTTGGTTTAAAAGCCCCGGCCAATACATTTTAGTCTCTCGCGGTGACGCTGAGTGCGCTTTAAAGCTTGTTCACTGCAGAGCCGCAGAGCTCACGGAGAGAGACAAGCGTTTTCAGGCTAGTAAAAACTCCGTGTTCTCTGTGCCTCTGTGGTTTTTAATCTCTCTGCGCAAATAGATAGTCACCACTGAGGCACAAAAAGACACAAAAGCTAAGATCATAAACTATTGAAATCTCAGCGTTCTCTGCGGTGAATACTTGCTTCCTTTTCATAGCTAAGAACGCAAAGTGACCACGAACCGCACGAAATGACATGAACTAACCTGCGGCAAAGATACGTTTTCACCGCCGAGACGCAGAAGTCACAGAGAAGACAAAAAATATAAGCTAGTAAAAACTCCGTGTTCTCTGTGCCTCTGTGGTTTTTAATCTTTCTGCGCAAATAGATAGTCACCACTGAGGCACAAAGAGACACAATAGCTGAGATCATAAGCTATTGAAATGTAAGCGTTCTCTGCGTCTCTGCGGTGAATCATGATCGCTAAACTAGTAGTAGCGCAGCTCCCGTACTTTGCCCCAGAAGACCCGGTAAGACCAGGCGGTGTATGCCAGGATACAGGGCACCACAATCAATGCGCCGACCAGGATAAAACGCAGGGAAGATGGCGCGCTGGCAGCTTCGAAGATATCCAGGCGACCCGGTACAATATCCGGAAAGAAACTGACGGCCAGGCCCTGAAAGCAAAACAGAAAGATAAACAGGGCAATCATAAAAGGTACCCAGCAACCTGCATCGTTTTGCAGTGGCAAACGTTTCAGCACCTGGTGACACAGCACAAACAGGCACAGGCTGACAAAGGGGATCGGCCAGATAAACAGAGCGAAGGGCAGGCTGGTCCAACGTTCCAGTACTGATGAGTTAATCAGGGGATTGACCAGGCAAACGGCCAGCACCCCAGCAAAACAAATCCAGCCGGTTTTACGTGCCCAGTGAATGGCTTTTTGCTGCAATTCACCTTCGGTTTTCATAATCAGCCAGCAGGCACCAATAAAGCAATAGGCGGCTGTGACACCCAAGCCGCTGAGCAGGGCGAACACTTCGGCCTGCAGACTATGCTCAAAGCCCATAATATACATGCCCAACATATAGCCTTGCATAAAGGACGCTAATAACGAGCCGAACTTAAACGCTTTGTCCCAGTTGGCTTTGCGGGTTTGTTTAACCTTGGCGCGAAAGTCAAACGCCACCCCCCGTAAAATCAGGCCAAACAGCATAAAGGTCGCAGGCAAATACAGCTCTTTAAGCACCAGACTATGAGCACTGGGAAAGGCAATAAATAAGATGCCGATGGCCAGCACCAGCCAGGTTTCATTGGCGTCCCAGAACGGGCCAATAGAGGCAATCATCTGATCGCTTTTATCTTCGTGTTTTAGGGGCAGCAGTATGCCCACCCCCAGGTCGTAGCCATCCAGAATGGCGTAAACCAGCACCGCTAAGCCCATCAGGCCGACAAATATATAGGGCAAATGTGCGTCAAGTATCATCAGTGAGCTCCTTGTGCCAGTGGGGCATTGTCCCGATGGTTTGGATGTTCATGGGGCTGGATTTCTTCAATCTCCACTGCTTTGCGTGCCATTAGCAGCAAAGTACGGATATAGGCGACCAGCAAGAAGGCGTACAGGCTGATATACAGGATAAAGGTCAGCAGCACATTGCCCGGGGCAATATCTGTTACCGCCTCGGCGGTACGCAGCACACCGCTGACTAAATAAGGCTGGCGGCCAATTTCGGTTACATACCAGCCAGCCAGGGTGGCCACCCAGCCGGAAAAGGTCATGGCCATGGTGGTTTTCAGCAGCCAGGGCGACAGCGTATTGTGACGCCATAGCTGATAGCTGCCTATCCAGGCCACCAGCAACATCAACATGCCAATACCAACCATAATCCGAAAGCCGTAGAACACCGGTTTGACCGGCGGATGCTCGCCAATAAACTCGTTCAGACCGCGAATTTCACCGTCCACTTTATGGGTCAGGATCAGACTGGCCATATTGGGGATGCCGATGGCCAGATGGTTGGTACGCTGCTTCTCATCAGGAATGGCAAACAGCAGCAGGGGCGCACCTTGTTCTGTTTCCCATACCCCTTCCATGGCGGCGACTTTTTGCGGCTGATGCTTAAAGGTATTCAGACCATGCAGATCGCCCACCAGAATTTGCAGCGGCATTAAAATGGCGGCAAAGGTCATGGCGGTTTTCAGAGCCAGACGCGGTGCCCGTTTGGCGTCGCCGCGATAAATCCGGTAGGCCGATAAGCCCGCCATCAAGAAACTGGCGGTCAGGCCGGACGCCAGTAGCATATGCGCCAGACGGTAGGGGAATGACGGATTAAAGATCACCGCCCACCAGTCCAGCACATGGGCCACGCCGTCACGCATCTCAAAGCCTTGCGGGGTCTGCATCCAGGAATTCAGCGCCAGGATCCAGAAAGCGGAAATCGATGTACCCACCGCCACCATGCAGGTGGCCAGCGTATGCACCCAGTTAGGCACCCGGCCCTGGCCAAACAGCATCACACCGAGGAAGGTGGCTTCCAGGAAAAACGCGGTTAATACCTCATAGCCCAGCAACGGCCCGGCAATATTACCGACCTTTTCCATAAAGCCCGGCCAGTTAGTGCCAAACTGGAATGACATGGTAATACCGGACACCACCCCCAGCGCAAAACTCAGGGCAAACACCTTGACCCAGAAGCGGTAGGCGCGCATCCACACTGGATCCCGAGTCAGGTCAAAGCGAATTTTGAAAAAACACAGCAACCAGCACAGCGCGATGGTGATGGTGGGAAACAGAATATGGAAACTGATATTGGCGGCAAATTGCAGCCGGGAAAGCAGCAGTACGTCTTCCATCAGAAAACTCCCATTGGTGATTGAAGCAACCGGCCCGGGGGCCTTAACAGTAAAGGGGCTAGCGGTTTTTCTTACGCTCCTCTTTACCAATAAACTTGTCTTTCATATCCAGTACCTTACCCACCCCGGAGCTGAGTTTAAGCAGGGTGCTGAGGTTATCCGGACTAAGGCGTTGTAACTCATTGGTCCAATTGGTAACCGACTCCAACAAGTCATGGATTTCCTGCAGGCGCTGCTGGGCATGTTTTTCCTGGGCACTGGCCGGCTTGTCCAGCAGCATGTCCCTGAGCAGTGACAAAGTCGGGTCGATTTCGCGTTTACGGCGCTCTTCAATGACCCGTTTGGCCATATCCCAGATACTGCCGATGGCGCGGAAATAGTCCTTACGATCCCCCGGCAGATGGGACACCTGCACTAACTGCCAGGACTGCAGTTCCTTCAGGCCCATGCTGACATTGCCGCGGGAAATATTCAGGGTTTCGGCCAGCTCATTGGCCGTCAGCGGTTCGGCGCTGATCACCAACAGGGCATACATCTGCCCCACTGTGCGGTTAAAGCCCCAGCGGCTGCCCATTTCACCGAAGTGCATCACAAAACTGGTTAGATTTGGGGTAAGGTTCATGTTGTTTTTGAAGTTTCAGTAATTTCTGAAAATTATAAATGTTTGTTGATCTGGCGCAAGGTTTTTAGGTTATTTTTTATTGTGGACTCTCATCGATGTTGTCAGAACGTCTCAAAACGTTGTCATGAGCGTCTCATTCACTGAACTGCGCACCCAAGTAACACTTGGTTGTAATGGCTGATGGTTTCAATGGCCGTGTATAGCTAAACCATAATATTCAATCATATGCTTGACATATGCATGGGGAGGCCTAAGCTAAGCCTATATATGGCATATGCATTTAATTGAGGTGGAAAATGAAAACAGCATCACTCTTTAAGAATGGCAGGAACCAGGCCGTTCGCCTGCCCAAGGATTTTGAATTTGAAGGCGTCTCTGAAGTGGAAATCACCCGGGAAGGGGACGCAGTGATTCTGAGGCCTGCCCGGAAAACCTGGACCAGCTTCGCTGAAATAGATGTAGCTGATGACGACTTCCTGGTAGAACGCCCCGACGTCATTGAAGAAGGTCGGGTTGTGCTGTGAAGAAAACCTATATGCTCGATACCAACATCTGTTCTTTTATTATGCGAGAGCGTCCTGAAACTCTGCTGAAGGTGCTTCAGGGGCATGTAGAGAACAAGGACCGTCTGGTAGTTTCTGCTATCACCTATGCAGAGCTAAGGTTTGGTGCCATTGGCAAGAAGGCCTCGCCCAAGCACTCCATCATCGTTGACCAGTTTATGGCGCGTATTGATAGCGTATTAGCCTGGGACAAAGAGGCGGTGGATGCCACTGCGGCCATCAAGCAGCACCTTGCCGCCTTGGGTACACCGATTGGCCCCAATGATGCGGCGATTGCCGGTCATGCAATTGCTGTGAATTGCGTGGTCGTCACGAACAACATGAAGGAGTTTTGCCGGGTACCGGGTCTCCAAGTGGAAGATTGGACCGTTTGAAAAAAGCAAAGGGAACATAAGAATAGGCGTTGAATCTTTATCACTGACGGAACCGCCAGAAATCATTACCGGGAGTTTTTTCGGGGGCAAAGCGGCTTGGGCCGCTTAGGGGCGTCATAGGTTTATTTTACTAACAATTAGTCTATCAACTGCCAACCAACTTTTGGCTATCGTAAGTGCGAGGATTGCGGAACTAATGCCACTTGTGAATGGCTGGGGTGAGCGAGTTTCTGACTTGGCTTTCCCTGCTGGATATGACACTCCATCCATGGTGCACCAGTCCCATTCGAGCGTCCTGCCTGTTGCCTTTCAGGCCAGCTAACGCTGTTCAATCTGTTTCCTGACACCACTACAGGTAAAAAATCTGTTTCACCACGAAGAACACGAAGTGCGCGAAGGGCAAATCCGATTTTCTACTCTTCGTGTTCTTCTGATCTTCGTGGTGGAGAAATAATTATTTGTGAAATGCGGGGGTCAAAGCGGCTTGGGCCGCTTAAGGGCACCGTCGGTTTGCTTGACTAATTATTGGTCCGTTAACGGCCAACCAACTTTTTACTAATGTAGGTGCTAGGATTTCTGCACATATGGCACCTTGTGGATGGCTGGGTTGAGCGAACAACGGCCGTTTTAAAATGTAATATCACCATGCAAAATGCAAGACTTGGCCCCATTTGTGTGCTCTCAACTTTATGTTTTGATAATTTGGGTATTTAGCCACTGTTCAAAAAAAGTTAAAAATGCTTTTACCTGCATTGGCAGATATTGTCTACTGGGATATATGGCTTGTACGCCGACAACTTCGGTATCACTATGGCTAAATCCTCGTACATATTCATCTAATAGCAATACAAGCTTGTTGTTAGATAGATCTTTTCTTATGTCGATTAATGACTTAAAAGCAATACCATAACCTTGAAGTGCCCAACGTCTGATTACTTCACCATCTGAACATGATAAATGCGGATCTACCTTTATTGACTGTCGTTTATTATCAATTTCAAAATACCAATCGTTTAATGGTTGGCCTGAGCGCTCTAGAATTAGACAACGGTGCTTGGATAGCTCTTCTGGGTGTCTTGGTAACCCGTTATGTTTTATATAGTCAGGAGAGGCGCATAACACACGGCGATTTTGAGCTAAAGGTCTGCTGATAAGATTACTGTCTGGTAAATTACCGAATCTAAAGGCGATATCAACACCTTCATCGATGATGTTGATTAAGTCATCAGATAACATCAAATGAGGAGAAACATCAGGGTGGTTACTGGTAAATTCGGCAAGTGCTGGTGCGACATATTGTCGGCCAAAATCAGAAGTTGCCGATATCCGTAAGTGCCCTCGCAATGTGTTTTGCGATGTTTGTAGCATATTCTCAGTATTTTCTACTTCTTCAATTACCCGCAAACAGCCACTATAAAAACGCTCACCAGCATCGGTTAACGAGATGCTTCGTGTATTTCGAGTCAACAATCTTGTGCCGTAACGCTTTTCAATTTGGTTAATGCGTGCCGTCATACTTGCGGGTGAAAGCCCTAATTTTCGCCCCGCTGCCGCTAATCCTCCAGCTTTCACTACGTGAACGAACAATGCCATATCATCAATTTTTGTCATGATTCTTCAGTTTTTCTGAATAGTGAATTAACTCTACGAGCAATTATCAATTTAGTCAAAACAGTTAAACTGATTGCATCGCTTTAAGGAGGTCGATATGCAATTGAATCACGCATTACTGCTGGTATCTGATTTAAATGAAATGTCGCAGTTTTTAATACAGACACTTGGCTTGAAAGAGGGGCAACGCCCACCGTTTGGTTTTGCTGGTGTTTGGTTGTATGACGAACTCAATGTGCCTTGTATCCACATTGCAGGAAGAAATGATATTAACCCTGAGCAATCTTTTTATCTGGGACATGATGAAAAGCCCAGTTCAGCACCGAGCTTGCCAACGGTTGATCATTTAGCGTTTATCTCAAATGACTACCAAAGAATCAAAGGTCGTTTGTTAACTTTAAATGTGCATTTTGTTGAACGTGAGATACCCGAAGCAAACGAACATCAAATATTTATCACCGGCCCTGATGGCCTAAAAATCGAAATTCTATTTTCGAGAAACGACATTCATTAATAAGGTTAAGAATATGAAAAATGCATTATTTAATACAGGCAAACTTGGAAACCTTAATACCAATAATAGAGTGGTGATGGCACCTATGACGCGTTCTCGTACCGCGCAGCCCGGTGATATCCCCACTGATTTGATGGCAACTTACTATGCACAACGGGCAAGTGCTGGCTTTATCGTTTCAGAAGCGACACAAATTTCAGCACAAGGTAAAGGTTACTCCTTTACACCGGGCATTTACACACAAGCACAAATTGACGGTTGGAAGAAAGTCACGAAGGCTATTCATGACAATGATGGCATTATTTTTTCTCAGCTTTGGCATGTTGGCCGGATGTCACATCCTGTGTTTCACCCTGATGGACTACCCGTTGCACCGAGTGCCTTAGCACCTGACGCACAAGTGTGGGTCGTGGGTGATGATGGCGTTGGCCGTATGCTTGACTGTCCTATCCCACGGGCGTTATCTAGGCAAGAAATCAAAGGTATTGTGGAAGACTACCGCCAAGCTGCAGTTAACGCTATTGAAGCGGGATTTGACGGTGTAGAAGTGCATGCAGGAAACGGTTATTTAATTGACCAATTTTTACGAAGTACATCAAATAAACGAAACGACGAATATGGCGGCAGTTTAGAAAATCGCATTCGCTTTGCGTTAGAGATCATTAAATCCATTAGTGATGAAATAGGCGCTGAGCGCACCGCGATAAGATTAGCGCCATTTATTACCCAAAGAGGTATGAATGACCCAGAAGCAATTGACGCAATTTTGTTGCTAGCAAAATATGTTGATGAGTTGGGTATCGCATACATTCACCTTGCAGAAGCCGATTGGGACGATGCTCCAACGGTTACGAAAGCATTTCGTCAGCAACTCCGTGAAAACTTCTCTGGCGCAATTGTTGTTGCGGGTAATTACACACTAGATAAAGCTGACGAACTAATTAATAACAATTTAGTTGACTACGTTGCTTTTGGTCGGAAATTTTTGGCCAATCCTGATTTACCCTATCGATTAGCAAATAACCTACCGCTAAATGACATTTCAGATCCAACAACGTTGTTCGGTGGTGATGAACGTGGGTACACCGATTACCCGGTTTATGCTCAGAAAAATTAAGGAGTTAAATATGAAAGCAGTTGGTCTATATCGGTATTTACCGATAGAAAATGAACAAGCCCTACAAGACCTCGAGATCGCTAAGCCTTCGGTTTCTGGTTACGACTTACTGGTGAAAGTTAACGCTGTTTCTGTTAATCCGGTTGATACCAAAGTGCGAGCGCCTAAAGAAAAGGTTGAAACATCGCCTAGAGTATTAGGTTGGGATGCTGCCGGCACTGTTGAAGCAGTTGGAGAGCAAGTGACAGATTTTTCTGTCGACGATGAGGTGTTCTACGCAGGTGATATTACCCGCTCAGGCAGTAACGCCGAATATCAAACGGTTGACTCAAGGATTGTTGGTAAAAAGCCAAATAATCTAACGTTCTCAGAAGCCGCTGCATTGCCACTAACCAGTATTACTGCCTGGGAAAGTTTATTTGAACGATTAGGTATTAGCTTACAGTCAGTGGGTAATCTGTTGATTATCGGCGGCGCAGGTGGTGTCGGTTCAATTGCCATTCAGCTTGCTAAAAAGCTTACCAAGTTATCCGTTATCGCAACAGCTTCAAGACCTGAAACTATAGCATGGTGTCAAGCATTAGGGGCTGACAAGGTTGTTAACCATCGTCATGATTTAGTTGAGCAACTAAATGAAAATAGCATGAACTACATTCTTTGTTTAAATGACACCCAAGGTCATTGGCAGGCAATGACTCAGCTTATTGCGCCGCAAGGCATGATTTGCAGTATTGTTGAGAGCGACCAACCGCTGGATATGGGGCCGTTAAAAAGTAAAAGTGCTGGTTTTATATGGGAGTTTATGTTTACCCGTTCAATGTATCAAACAGAAGACATGGCTAAACAAGGGGAACTATTAAACGAATTATCTGCATTAGTTGAGCAAGGGATTATTAAATCAACGATTCAAGAACAGCTAGTACCGATAAATGCTGAAAATTTACGGAAAGCCCATGCCCTAATCGAACAAGGCAATACGATTGGCAAAGTTGTTGTATCTAATAAGTAAATGCACCATTTGGCAATAACAATACGGTTTTGACAATATCTATTAAGGTTTATATGAAATTTTTAAAAACAGTTTGGCTAGGCTTGCCATTAGCGATAGCTTCTTTTTTGGCCAGTGCCACAGAACCAAATGATAAAGACTCCTTTTGGCCTGACGATGCACAGTTAGTTATTTCAATTTCGATGCAGTTTGAGGCAACAGCACAAGATAAGCAAGATCCTGGGCCATTCCCCGCACAAGAAGCGGGATACCCAGATACTATTGCACCATCATGGTATCAATATGGTATGAATGAGGGGGTTCCACGACTATTGAACTTATGGGATAAGCATAATATTAAAGTCACCTCACACATGGTGGGTCGTGCGGTTGAACTCAACCCTGAGCTTGCCAAAGAAGTTGTTCGTAGAGGACATGAAGCTTCAGGTCATGGACAAACTTGGACGCCACAATATTCAATGACACCTGAGGAAGAGCGTGCTTCTTATATAAAAAGCGCAGATATAATAGAAAAAGTGACAGGAAAACGTCCTGTGGGATTTAATGCGTTTTGGATGCGTCACTCACCAAACACATTAGCCATTTTGAAAGAGCTTGGCTTTATTTACCACATTGATGATTTATCAAGAGATGAGCCATCTTATACCCCAGTAGGTGATAGCTCAATTGTTGTGGTGCCTTATACGTTTAGAAACAATGATATTGTTCGCTACACAGGTAGTACCGCAATGACAGGAAAAGCTTATTTACAAGAGCTGAAAGATGAGTTTGACGTACTTTATCAAGAAGGAAAAAAGCGTCGTCGCATGATGTCAATTAGTGCGCATGACAGGTTAGCTGGTTCACCAGCTCGCGTAAAAGCATTAGATGATTTTATTACCTACGCTAAGCAACACAAAGCTGTAAAATTTATGCGTAAAGATGATATTGCTAAATGGATATTAAAGCAGAACAATGTACCGATTAATGCCCCTAGAAATTTTAATAATTAGGTGGAAACGCACATTAACTAAGGAAAATTAGCAGTAGTAAGCCCCTAGTCTGAGCCAGTACAAAAAATTGATTGAACTTGTTTCTTCGCTGATTATAGTCAAGCTTAACCTGCAAATGAGAACCCTCAGATTTTTTGTGATCTTTCGATGGTAAGGCTTTGAACTTGCGTAACGGATGTCAAGGCGTAAGGGGATTTTCCAGCATACTTCCCTGTTCTTGATGACGCGCTGTACCTGGCGCGCCTGTCCCATTCGAGCGTCCTGCCTGTTGCCTTTCAGGCCAGCTAACGCTGTTCAATCTGTTTCCTGACACCACTACAGGTAAAAAAACTGTTTCACCACGAAGAAGCCATTCTCGCTGAGTCGCTGAGAACTCAGAGCAATTGAAGCAGTAAATACCTTCGCGCGCTTTTCTCTGCGCCTCCGCGTCACTGTGAGAGGTATTCTAAGATCGGCCGAAGGCCGGTTTGTGCCTTTTCGTGTAGTTCGTGGTCGTCCATTCTCGTGATCTTTTGATCTTTTGATCTTTTGATCTTTTGATCTTTTGATCTTTGTGGTGAAGAAACTAGACGCAAAGACCAAGTTTTCAGGAAAAATTTTGGACAGCTTTATGCTGGTCCGAAGGAAAAGCTACAGAGACGTAGCTTTCAAAGCGCCCGCCGAATTGTTTATTGTAGATTGGGCAACAAACAGGGGCTTTTGTTGCCCTGATTTAGCAACTTCCCTGTTTTTTATGACACGCCGTCCAGGCGCGCCAGTCACTTTTCTTTGCTCGTGCAAAGAAAAGTAACCAAAAGAAACACGCCCGCTGGATTCCCAACAACGTCAGTCCAGGGCACTGCTAAAAGGCGGTCGTGAAAACGACGTTCCAGACGCGTCTTCCACTCAATTTGCTCCCAGCAAATTGCCCACCTTTTAGCAGCGCCCTGAACCGACCGGGAATTTTTAAGCGGGGTCAAAGCGGCTTGGGCCGCTTAAGGGCATCATAGGTTTATTCAACGAGCAATTGGTCCACCAACGACAAATCAACTTTTGACTATCGCAAGTGCGAGGATTTCATAACTAATGCCACTTTGTGAATGGCTGGGTTGAGCAAAGCGGACATTAGCAATTAAGCTTGGCGTCATAGTGACGGCTCAGTAGAGTGGTAGGGCGTTAATTTGGATCTGACCCTTTTATTGCGGTCACGTTTGGGACTATATAAAATAAACAAGAAGTAAGGACCTGTGCTTGAAAGATTTAAATATTGAATTTGCAAACTTTGTCTGTCATGTTGGAGAAAGAAACTTATTAGAAAGCTACCTAGATTTTGTGCATCCGGCTTTTTTTAATAAACATGAAAGACATTATGGAGAATCTAGATGTTTTTTCTACAACCCTCAGTTGCTGGAGGTTATTTATGGAGCGGAAGACGAGAGCATTCCTTTTGTTTTCGGCAGACTGGTTAAAGACACATTTTTGGAAAGGGAGCAAGTATATTTAGATGGAGAGCTTAAAGATGACCCCACTGCTTTGCAGAACTCCCCATCATCAATATTTATTTTGTCTTTGAAAGACCATCAATTATTCTTTATAAAGGAGCACAAATTTGCTCCTTCGCTTGATACTTTTCGAGCTTGCATAGAGAGATTCATCAGTGAAGAAAGGGATGCTTTGATAGAAGATATTTATCAAGCAGAAAAAGAAAAGTATGAGTTCCGTGGAAAAACAGGAAGAAAGAAGACCAAGAAAGATTTAAATGTAACCTATGGAAAGCCTGAAGTAAATATCATTCCCCTATCTTCGGATGCCGACATTGAGGAATTCATTAAGAGCTTCAAAGTTATTGACAAAATATCTCTTGACTTAGTTACTCCTAATAATGAATCTGACTCAAATCCCTTCTTTGAGAGCTGGAGAAAGAAGAAAAAAACAATTCCAAACTCCAAATCCACAGTGACATTCTCAAAAGATAAGAAGTCACTCCCCCCTTCACCTGTTGCAGACCTGGCTAAAGAAGCCGCTGATGACAGAAATATTTTGCTAAAGGTAGTTGGCAAAGACATTCATGATGACAAGTTAGTTGGAACCAACGAAAGCTTTAAGCTTACTGTTCCATTGGGAGAGCATGATGACGATCCTATTTTGCTGACAAAGAAGGTATACGAAAGATTTCAAGATCTAGTAAAAGATGGAATAGTTAGAGGTCCTAGGATAACAGATATTGAAAAAGTTAAAGAAAAAATCAAGTATTTATTAGATATCATAAAAAGGTAAACAATGAAATTTGAAGATCTCACAGAAGAGAATAACTTCTGGAAACTTTATGCATTAACGAGGAAGATACCAGACTCAAAAGACAACGTTTTGATCTTCATTGTGTCTTATATCATTTTCTTTAGCTATAACTATGATGGACTAAAGATTGAAGTTGATGAATTCGACAGGGTTAAAGACGCTCTAAAGTTATTGTTATCCACTTTGCTTTCAATAATGGGTTTTATATTGGCAGGCTACGCAATCTTTGCAACTCTTACAGATAAAGAGTTGCAACATGAACTTGCTGACCATATAGAACCTACGACCAAGTTGAATTATTTGAAATACTCCCATTGCATCTTTATCCGAATACTAGTAGATTTATTGTTGATTGCATTTCTATCCCTCTTATTCTTTGCCTTCTTGGAGATGGCTAATGGCATTAGTTTTGAAATTGAAGTTTTGATAAGCATAATAGAGCCGTTAGTTTATGCATTAATGGTATTAATTTTGATGCTATGCAAGTCGTTTATATATAACGTTTATCACAGCATCATGACCTCAATGAGATGGTATTCAGAGAACAATCAATAATAACGAATTTATGATCTTCATGTTCATAAAAGCGGGGTCAGACCTTACATTTCACAGGGTATCGAAAAAGGAGCTGTAGTTAATTCACCTGGCTGCCTCCTGGCAATTGGAAAGTAACCATAGTCTCAGCGTCCGCAACTGGCACAGGCTGTGTGAAAACTGCTGATCACCTTTTGGCCTAAGCAGCAGATTTATATGATCAATCGTTCTTGATAAAGCCAAGTGGTTACCTGCCACTTTACTAAAATTCACAGCATACGAATTAGAACAAAGTGTGCTGGTATGACCCACCATATAAAAGGCCAAGGCAGGCATCAAGTAACCTTACTTCCTGAAGCGCTGGATGACTTCGTTACTGAAGATAACCCTGTGCGAGTGGTCGATATCTTTGTTGATGGACTCCAACTTGATTCTCTGGGTTTCGAGCGAGTCAGCGCTAAACAGACTGGGCGACCAGGATATCACCCGGCGACCATGCTGAAGCTATACATTTATGGATACCTGAACCGCATACAATCTTCCCGCAGGCTGGAAAAAGAAGCACATCGGAACGTTGAGCTGATGTGGCTACTGGAACGACTAACCCCAGACTTTAAAACCATCGCAGACTTCAGAAAAAGTAACGGTAAAGGTATCAAGAATGCTTGCCGGGCTTTTATCGACTTGTGTCGGCAGATGCAAATGTTCACAGATGTGGTTGTTGCCATCGACGGCAGCAAGTTCAAAGCGGTAAACAGCAAATCTAATAACTATACCCCCAGCAAAGTTAAAGGCCACATCGAACGAGTTGAGCAAAGTATCTGCCTGTATTTGAATAAGCTCGATGATGCCGACAAGAGCGCAGAGCTTGAAAAAAATGCAGATTTAACAGCGGCTAAACTGGCATGGCTTCAAAGGCGTTTAGAAGAGCTAAAGCAAGTTCAGCAGGAGGTAGAGCAACACCCTGATAAACAGCTATCACTAACAGATCCAGATTCGCGGTTGATGAAGATAAACAATGTAAACCGTCAGGTTAGCTACAACGTTCAGACCGCCGTGGATGCCAAGCATCACTTGATTGTTGCCCATGAAGTGACAAATACACCTGATCGTGGACAACTAACGGCGGTAACGAAATTGGCGCAAGATGCTGTTGGCAAGGCCGATATTACCGTACTGGCTGATAAAGGCTATTACAGCCGTAGTGATATTAAAGCAGCTCAAGACTTAGGAGCCACAGCCCTGGTGCCAAAAGGTGACACCTCTGGTGCTGGCCGTAAAGGTCTTTATAACCGTTCGCTGTTTAGGTATGACAGAGAAAAGGACGTCTATATTTGCCCGGCTGGTAGCGAGCTTCAGAATAGGTTTACAGCAGTTGAAGACGGACTGGAACTTCAGATGTACTTCAATAATATCGCCTGCCGAGATTGCAGCCAGCGGTCAAAATGCACCACATCCAAGCGCGATCCCAGACGTATCAGACGATGGGTTCATGAAGGTGAAATGGAAGATATGCAAGCTAGGCTTGATGCACTTCCACAAACAGCAGTTATCCGAAAGCAAACGGTAGAGCATCCGTTTGGAACAATTAAAATGTGGATGGGTGCGACTCACTTCCTGATGCGACGATTTAAAAATGTCAGCACCGAAATCAGTCTACATGTACTGGCCTACAACCTGAAACGGATGATATCAATCTGGGGCACTGAAGGACTAGCCAGTAAGCTTCAAGAGCACTGGGGCTAGCCGCTATAAACGCTTTAGACCCCGGAAAACCACTCAAAAGTACTGAATACCCCGCTTTTAAAGCCCCCAAACCGACTGGAAACAAATCAGAGTGTATACAGACAACTCCAAAGAAATTCTTACATCAAAGGCCTGGGATAATACTGAGATGCTACAAAAAACTAGTTTTTACACAGCCTGGGCACAAAGCAGACATTAACCGACAAAACATCAATCAGTTGCCACCCCTTAAGCGGCCCAAGCCGCTTTGCCCCCCGCTAAAAAATTTCCGGTCGGTTCAGGGTGCTGCTAAAAGGTGGGCAATTTGCTGGGAGCAAATTGAGTGGAAGACGCGTCTGGAACGTCGTTTTCACGACCGCCTTTTAGCAGTGCCCTGGACTGACGTTGTTGGGAATCCAGCGGGCGCGCTTTCTTTGCGTCTCGTTTCTTTACCGCGCAGTAAAGAAATGGGACTGGCGCGCCATGGAGGGCGCGTCATATAAGACATGGAGGTCATGTTGTTCAAACCTTGCCAGGTAAGCATGGCATAACCCCGGGAAAGGGACTTCATATCATTCATTATGTGTTACAAGAGGATTATCATGATTGACGAAGAAACTAAAATTACCACTGGTGGCTGTTTTTGTGGCGCTGTGCAGTATGAAGTAGAAGGCCCGTTGCGGGGCATTGTTAACTGCCACTGCACTCAATGCGCTAAGCTTAACGGTAATTTCGGGGCACATTCAAAAGCTCTTAAATCGAAGATTACTATTGTTAAAGATGAGGGGCTTAGCTGGTACAAAATATCGGATATTGCACGGAGAGGATTTTGTCGAAAATGCGGTTCTGGATTATTTTGGGACCACATTGAACAAAACGCGCTTGGTATCATCGCAGGGTCCCTTGACAGGCCGGTCGACTTGAAAACACTTGGGCATATCTTTGTTAAAGATAAGGCGGATTTTTACGAAATCACAGATGACCTTCAGCAGTTTAAGGGCTCCTCCAATGGAGAACTTGAGGGCGATTATTTGTAGTAATAAGACGCGAGCTGCAAGTAACACTATACAAGCGGATGCAGCCGGAAGCGGCGGTGAATACAAAAGGCTTCATCGTGCTGAAACATACTTAATTATCTGATGTGGGCCGATAGGGACCAGATTGCACAGCTTTAGCTGGCCTGCAGGGCAACAGACAGGACGTCTGGTATAAATGGGACAGGCGTGCATGGGGCTGCGCGTCATATCCAACATGAAAGTTAAGGGGCTTCTGCCTTGCCACAACAGCATTTACCGTAAATACTGAGATGCAATGTGGCTAAATCAACGCCATAGACTTAGTTTAAATTTGACATGACGGTTCTCCTCAACAGTTGCCACTTAGTTTGGAAAACTCCGAGAAAAGGGGGAGTTCATAGCATTCGTTAGAATGCCAACTTTTCTGCATTTTCGCGAAATAATAAGGAGGTTATCTATGAAAGTTGATACTGCTTTACAAAAGCAATATCCGAAATTAGCCACGTGGATAGAAACCAATCTACCTAATGTAAAAAGCAAACCAAAAGTGTGGAGTGCCTTTTTGAAATACTCTGAGCTTACTGCCACACAAGCAACTACGGCTCTCACTAAGGGGTTTAATCCGGAAATACACTTTCGGGTGATGCCTGGCAGTAATGGGCAATTCCAAGGTGCGAAATTTCCAAACAGGGTGTTCTTGGCAAAATCAATATGCGACAAGTTCGAAGCGAGTGATATGAAAAAACCTAACATGCACATATTAGTTGAATCGACATTGCTTCACGAGATGGTTCATTGGGGGGATTGGAAAGATGGCAAAGATCAGGCGGGTGAAGAAGGAAAAGCATTTGAGAAGGCCGCATATGGTAAAGACATTAACAGATATTGGTAAAGCTATAAAGGTTATAGTGCTTATTGCATTGGCCGCATTCACTCTAGTCGCCTGTCAAAAAAATGAGGATATCTCGATGGACAACGAAATATCGACCAAGGTTATTCAGTCAATCCTTGAACACAATGAAATTCAGCAGTATCTGCACCCTGATATAGAAAACAGACTTCCCATTCGAGTTGTTACGAACAACCTTATCCCGGCTCATATAACCATTCAGAAATTTGACAAACCCGTGTTATTTTTGAGTGAGGCGCCAACAGAGCCGCATTTAGAAATTGTCACATTTAAACACAAGGGAGATTTTATAGAGTTTTTTATCCGCTATGATGTCGAGGGAGTGAGCATAAGCGGTATAGCATCTGTTGAAGGAAATAAAGTAACCTTGACTGTATTCGATGTTGTAGAGAGTTAAGATTCTAATCGGGTAGCCGGGGGGCTTGTATAAACAGGGTCAGATACACATAAGAAGCGACACTGACTAAAACGAGTATGTAACATGCTGATCTTATTGGAAACTCTGCGTTCTCTGCGACTCGGCGGTGAATACAAAAACCAGACTGCACAGCTTTAGCTGGCCTGCAGGGCAACAGGCAGGACGCTCTGATGGGCTGACTTGAAATGAGTGCGGGTTACATCCAATATCGACATTGCGTTAAATTCAAAGGTAAAAATTATGGAAGATTCGAACGCCAAGTCTGCTGAAGTAGACAAGTATATCTTAAGCCACCCCCCTGAAGTTCAACGCGCACTGCAAGAGGTGCGTTCTCTTATCTGGGAGAGCTCACCTTATGTGAGTGAACTGATGAATTACAATATCCCTGCATTTTCTTTAGTGGTCGGCGGTAAAAGAGAGCAACAACTTATGATCGCAGGTTACAAGAAACATATCGGCTTTTACCCTCATCCAGATGTAATCGAACAGTTTAAAGAGCAGTTGTCGGACTTTAAGTTTGCTAAAGGCTCTGTTCAATTTCCGCTTAACAAACCTATGCCTAAAGACTTAATTAAACAGATGGTTCGGCTTCGAGTGTCACAGTTAAGCTAAGGCTAAAGTTGAACTTCGCACCTGTGAGCTGACTGGTACTTTATAATCTCAATAAGCAATCAACGAGGTTGAATATAATGGGTGAAATTACCGGCGGTTGCTGCTGTGGCAGCGTTGCCTTTAAGTTGGAAGACAGTTTTCAAAAGTTCTACTTCTGCCATTGTGAGCAATGCAGAAAGCTTACCGGGTCGGCGAATGCCGCCAACCTGTTTACGGCACCCGCTAATATCCAATGGCTAAAAGGTGAAGAGAAAACCAAACGTTATGAACACCCCAGCCGCTCATTCGCAAAGGTATTTTGTACAGACTGTGGGTCGCCTTTGCCTTTTTTGTCTAAAAGTGGCAAGTTCCTGATCGTTCCTGCTGGCAGCTTAGATGCAGAGCCCGCTAAAGTGGTGGATGCGCAGATATTCTGCGCTGAACAAACCCAGTGGCATCAGACCGGTATACAGGCAGAAAAGCAGCCGGGATTTCCCAGCTAAAAATGGTGCAGGCAAGTCTCTCCGGGGATAAGAAGGGTCAGATCCAGGGATAAGAAGGGTCAGATCCACATTAGAAGCGACCCTCGCTAAAACGAGTATCTAAGATACTGATCTTATTGGAAACTCTGCGTTCTCTGCGACTCGGCGGTGAATACAAAGGCTTCTCACAAATACGCTTAGGGGGCAAAGAATAGCCCGCAGAATGCCTCTCGCTGTGACGCAGAGGCCGCAGAGAATAGCTCACTGCAAAGATAAAAAGGGTCAGATCCAGATAAAAAGGGGCAGACCCACATAAGAAGCGACATTGGCTAAAACGAGTATGTAAGAAGCTGATCTTATTGGAAACTCTGCGTTCTCTGCGACTCGGCGGTGAATACAAAGGCTTCTCACAAATACGCTTAGGGGGCAAAGAATAGCCCGCAGAATGCCTCTCGCTGTGACGCAGAGGCCGCAGAGAATAGCTCACTGAGGTATCTGTCGTTTTCAATTTCCCCGGGTTCTTTGCGACTTTGCGAGAAAGGCTTCCTCGTGGTGAAACAGTTTTTAATCACCTGTAGTGGTGGAATGAATCAAATCCGGAGCCAGATTGAACAGATCCAACTGAAAAAACTGATTAAACGGGCTTTTGACATAGTCCGCAAACGCCGGGCCGCTAACAAAACCATAGCGCTGATAGAGCCGGATCGCGGGCTCAAACGCCTCGCCTGAGCCGGTTTCCAGCATTAACCGCTGATAGCCTCGCTGGCGGGCCTCATAGATAATATGTTCCAGTAATTGCCTGGCCACTCCCTGCTTCAGCCAGTTGGGGTGGGTACGCATGGATTTGATTTCACCAGAGTCTGTATTGAGTGCTTTTAATGCGCCAATGCCGCAGGCATGCTCGCCATTCCACAGGCAGTACAAGCTGATATCTGGCTGCTGCAGGCCGGATAAATCCAGGGCAAATACATGGCCTGCCGGAGAGTTCTGCTGCATGCCCTGCAGATGCAGTCTAAGCAGTTCAAGCACCTGTGGATGGTTAAAATCGGCCTGAATGATGTTTATCATGGTTTTGCTACCGCCAGTATATAGATGCATTCTTTATCACCCGGATTAACAAAGCGGGTACTGCCATAGACTTTAAATCCAAGACTATCGCCGCGGCCTAACTGGTACGTTTGCTGTTCAATGGTTAAGTGCAGATTGCCCTGGTGCAGCACGATATGTTGTTCAAGCCCGGCTATTGGAGGTTTGTCATATTGGATGTCGGCCCCGGGCGGCAGGCGAATCTCCAATAACTCCATCACAAAACCCGGTGTCGGCGGACACAGCAAGCGGCGCTGGTAACCGGTTTCGGGATCGGTCCAGTGCATCATCTTGTCGCTGCGTAGCAAGCGAATCGCACCGGCTTCGGCGGCATACATCAATTGCGACAAAGTAATACCAAAGGCGTTGCACAGGCTGTTAAGCTGACTGGCTGTGGGGCTGGTGGCGGCGTTTTCTATTCTGGATAGCGTAGCGGTGCTAATGCCGCTTTGCTGGGCTAGCTGCTGCAAAGACAGTTGGCGGTCTTTTCGTAGTTGGACCAAACGCGCGGCCAGTTGGTTGTCAAACATGCATTTCAAATATGAAAAATAATATCATAAGTGAAATTTATCTGCGCTAAGGCCTTAGGTCAACATAAAGATGCGGCCGGTGGTTACCGGCCGCCAGCGATAAATCAGTAGTACTGGTAGTTCAATACTACATTGTTAAAGCTGCTGTATGCCCGTACCCCAATATGCCAGGTGCCGCTGGCCGGAGCTGGGAAAGTACAAGTTTCGTTATTGCCGTACAAATAAGGGCGGCAGTCAAAGGTGTACAGGGTGGGAGATGAGCCGTGACGCATATATAAATCGGCGTCGCCACTGCCACCACTAATGCTGACCTGCATTTGTGTGACACCTGCCGGAATATCCCAGGTATACCGCACCCAATTACCGGTGCTGGTGTTGGCTACATTCACTGAACCATTAACCGGGTCAACATCGCCACCACCGTCATCATCGTCGCCCTCACAGCCATAGGTATTGAGGTAGTCCACCGCATCTTTGGCCTGTACCAGGCCATAGCCGTAATAGTTATCCCGGCCTGCACTGCCTTTGTCCTTGGCGGTATCCTGCAGCGCGTTACGGATTTCTTCATTGCTGCAGGTTGGATGGAAACTCCATACCAGTGCCGCCGCACCGGCGGTATGCGGGGATGCCATTGAGGTGCCGCTTAAGGTTGCGTAAGTATTGGTGGGGTAGGTTGAATAAACAGACGAGCCCGGCGCAGCCAGTTCAACCTGGTTGTTGTATTGGGAGTAGGAGGCACGATTCTCACTGGAATCGACAGCAGCGACCGATATCACCGCATCATAGGACGCCGGATAAGATAAGCTGCCGTTACCTGAGTTGCCGGCTGCCGCCACCAGCATAATGCCGTTATTCACAAAATTCTGCATGGCGGTTTGTTCAGATGAAGATGAGCCACTGCCACCCAGGCTCATATTAACAACATTGGCCCCGGCATTCTGGCACTGCTGAATACCGGCAATCAGGTCTGACGCATTGGTCCAGTTACCGCTGTCATTAAAAATTTTAACAATGTGCAAATTCACTCCGGGATAGACGCCGATAACACCCTGGCTATTGTCAATGGCGGCGACAGTGCCGGCCACATGGGTACCATGGCCATTACCGTCGTTATACCAGTTACCTACCTGGCTGTTATTGGCCTGCCCGGTTACGCCGTCGTTCTGGTCTGGCAGGTCGGGGTGGCCGAGGTTATAGCCTGTGTCGATAATGCAGACTTTTCTGGCCGAGGTATCCAGCTGACTCAGTTGATTGGCCTGCACCATGGGAATCCCATAGGGCGTGGTTTGCGCCATCAGATAACGGCGGGGGTCTTCTTCAACACTGGCCACCTGGGGGTTGTCGCTCAGGCGTTTCAGCCCCAGCAGATCCAAATTAACGGCCATCATTTTGTGCTCAGGCAAGCTTAGCAGTACTTCAGCACCGATACCTTCCAGCATAGCTCTGGCATTGTCTGTGTTGAATTTGCCACCGGCAATCACGGCAGGGCCGCGGGCCTTACTGGCAAGCCCCACTGACGGGGCACTTTCCTGAAAGCGCACAATATAGCGACCTTTTTTCACCAGATCGGAAAGCTTAGGCGGGCTGACCTGATTAGCGGGTTGTGGACCTTTGTTGTCTGCCTGGGCATAAAGTGTGGACAGGCCAAGTAACAGGCCTATGCTGAGTTTGCTGTATTTAGATGAGAACATTGTCTTTCCTTGTTTGATAATAAATCAAGAATTCCTGGGAAAACAACGGATTAAGCGGGCAAGGAACAGTGGATGCGTCGACAGTTCCTTGTCAATCATTCCTGGGATTTAGTGCGGTAACCTGACCGTTTTGGCCGGGTCACCCCCAGTATAGAAAAGCCATGGCAGAGAGAAAGTCAGCAAAGATTTGTTGCTGACGGAAAATGAATCAAAATGTAAATAAGATGTTACATGTTGTTACTGTGGTGGGCCGAAAATGGCTACAGCTTATCCGGGTTCAGAGTGGTCAGTAACCCGGTTACGGATACTGACGTGTTACTTTTACTACCTGTACCTGGTAATCGCTGTACCAGTGTTCGCGGCCTTTTTGTTGGGCTTGCATATGCATCGGGTCCGCCTTCCAGGCGCGAATTGCCTGCTCGTTGGGCCAGTAAGAAATCGCCACTTCCTGATTGCCTTCACAAACGGCAATAAAGTCCAGACAGCCATACTTGTCAAACGCCAGTTGGCGTAGCTGGCTGGCTAAACTTAAATATTCATCATCAACCTTGTTTATCGTGGCGCGAAAAATCACAGCGTACATAAACTCTCCTGTTATTCCTTGTTGTTACTTGGTCATTACATCATATGCCTTTGCGGCTTGTTCATTATGTGAGTTATTCTGGTTATGAAAAATATACAGTTTCTGAACAATGCAGCGATTACATAAGATCAATAGCGCTGTTGTCCGTCACTCAGGTCCGTTAGGCCATAACAATTTTGGCCAATCACACTTCCAAGGAAAACCGATAAGTGGCTTCGTGCTGGGCTATTCACAACTCGATGAGACGCAGATGAAGCGCGCTGTAGGGCTTTTCAAACAGTGCCTGCAAGAGGTATTATCCTCTCCCGCTTAACGTCAGGGACGGAATCCCTGCAATCGAATTTTTTGCAACTAACAAGGAGGTTGATGTGTTGCGCAATTTGTTAACCATTCCCGGACTCTGTGGCTTGTTTCTGAGCACAGGAATTACCTGCCTTTTAACCTTGGAAGTATGGGGCAACGAGACCCAAAGCGCGGGTGTATTGGCTGAGCCTTATGTATTGCTGTCTGTGGGCTGGAGCCTGATTTTTATGGGTTGTGTGGTCGGCTTAGTGTTCCTGTTACGCAATCGCTAAAGGTTTTTATAACGGTTAATATCCAGCACACCGGCTTCCAGTGGCCGGTGCTGTTTGTGCCATTGGTGGATGTTATCCAGTGTCTGCCAGAATAGCGGATGAGTGCGCCTGAGCCCCCATTGGCTGATCCACTTTTCAAATTCTGCCTCGTTACTGATGGCCTGCATTTGCTTAAGCCAACTGCCTAGCTGCGCTGCTGGCAAATCAAATATGAAATTGGGGTAGCTGCCAAGTAAACCGGGGAAAATGGTCAGATTGTCTTTTTCCTCTTCATAACGCAAAGATTCTCCCAGCATAAAAGCCACATTGGAATGGGCGCGGTTGCGGATCAGACTATATAAGGTGTCTTTTTCACCATTACTAATTCTTAGCAGGGTCACATCGGGCAGCCAGCGCAGTGCCATCAAATTGTCAGCGGTTTGGGTGGAAAGTCCGGCCAGCAGGTTGTCAGTTTGCTGCATCCAAGCGGCTTGCTCCTGGCGCGCACAGGGGCTATTTGTGCAACGATTTAACGGATCCTTTCGCATTGCATTTATGTCGTCAAAGTCAGCCAACAAACGTTGTGCCAGTTCCTGATAGGGATCCTCACTTTGATAGAGCAAAGCCGTTGGCGTGGTATCGTCCAGCGGTGCGTAGCTGAATTTACGTTTTAATAAACCACTGCCCTGATACCAGGCCTGCATGTAGTCAGCTCGGGATTTTGCCGGTAACAATCTCAGCAGATTCTGTTCAGATCCATTGCGAATCAGGTCAAAGTAAAGACGGGTTTGTAGCTGATGGGCAAGATTACCGAATACATTAAAATTGACTACCAGCTCATAGTAAGTGCGTTCCAGCAGTGGATAGTCCATCCACCAGATTGTCTGAGGGATCTGACCAATTAAGCCTCGTTCTACCGAGGCGCTGTCGTGATGACGAAAGATACTCAGCAGCGCATTGGTATTGTTGCCATCCCCATGCCATATATGCGTTAGATCAGGTCCATCTGGATATTGCTGTTGGTAGGCTTGACCGCGCAACCGTGCGTATTGATTACGTTTTTCCCGATATTTTAACCAGTTGCTGCCGGCATCCAGCAAGTCATCGTCCTGTCCTGGCATGCCAAGCAACGGCATCACCTTGGCAGCATAGTCTGGATGCGTAATGAATAGATCTTGTTGCGGGTGCTGGAACAGCGTCCAGAAATGGTCGCGTATCACATCTGTGGCTATCTGCCCGCGACAAACCGGGCCACGGATAAAAGTGCGTACAAAGTACTCAGCATTGTCCAGCATAAACTGATAGCGTGCCCTGGCGGGAATTGCGGCAAAGGTAACAAACGGATTGGCCCGCTCTGCATAGGTATAACCTGGCAGTTGCCCGGGTTGCCACTCACTGGCAAAAAACAGCTGTTCAATACGCGCTTGTGTGGCTTCGTCAAAGCGCAAGGCGATATGGCGCTTATGCACCAGGGTTTCGTCGATAAGGCTTAATCTATAGTAAACCTGTTGTTGCGCATCGCCGTTAGGCTGCGCGGTTGTGATTGGCACTATGGGTTGCCCCGGCGGGGTTAGGGAGCGCTGCAGGCTAAAGTACTGGGTCTGTTCAGCCTGATCAGCAAAATATAAATGGGCAAGAAACAAATGCTCGTACAGCCAGCGTGCCACCAGTTGCCGGTTCGGCTCAGATTGATTCAGATAGGCTTCCCAGGAGGCAACATATTGCTGTTGCTGAGCGGTTAATGGCCTGTCCTGCCAATCGATAGTGGCCCCCTGGTTCAGCCATCCACTTAACGCGGCATATTCTGCGTCACTTAATGCCGTCATACCTAAAGGCATACCTTCCCAAGGATGCGTTTGCGCATATTGGTCAAAACCGCTGTTGTCTATGCATTGGTTTTGTCGCTGTAATCCCAGATTAATATGCTCAGGCAGTTTCTGATTGGCCTTAAATGGATGTTGTTTACCCAGTGCCAGCATATTCTGCATTAAGGATTGACCATGCATGTCGGGCGTGAGTACCGAATAAAAACCCAGCGCCCGCCATTGCGCTTCTGTCTGGGCATCAATCCCTAAACGGGTAGGGGATTGCGCTTCTCTGCGGGTACCGTTGTAGACTTCCTGATGATGTGCACCGCGCAGCAAGGCTTGTGCAGATTCCAGCTTAAGTTGGCAGGGGGCGTCGAAACAGCCGTGACAGGTCAGGCAGCGCTTGTCTAATATGGGTTTAATATCTTGTGAGAAAGACAGTGGTTGTGGCGCTGGTGGTGGCAGCCTCTCGGGTATCGGCTCAACCGGGCGACTGCAGGCGGCTTGCATCAGTAACAGTAACCACAGACCCAGTCCCTTGGCTAACCTGCGGCGTTCAACCATTCAAGGGCCTGATGTTGTTCGGTAAAGTTTTTAAGGTTAAACCCTTGTTCTTTAGCGTATTCTTCAATTAAATCATGCTTGAACTCGGACAGTGTGACCAGTCTTGCCACCTGTAACTGCTGCAGTATTGGGCTGATATCCCTTAACACCTGAAACACCTTGCCACTGTCATAATCCAACGCCAGTTCACGTACATCCAACAGCAATTTATAACAATTGGCTTCACGGCCGGCATCCAGGGCTTGCTGATACAGGGTGTGAATATCCTGTGGCTCGGCCAGACCACCGGTACTTACCCGGACGGCAAGAATATCCGGGTCATAGTGGCAATCATAGTAAAACGACCTGGTCATAGCGAAATCCACTGTCAGAACAAGGTTCAGTATCAAATAAGCGCGAGGCTATTACCAGTGAAAATTGCTTTTGACTTGCTCGAATTAAGCCCCCAGGATGATGGATAAAAATGGTCTTTGCCGGGAAACTCAGAGTGAAAAAACGTTGGTGGGCTGTAGCAATATTGACCGTGACGGTGGCGTCGTCACCAGTCTGGCTGGGGTTTGGTTTGTGGCGGATCGCCGACGCCTTGCAGGTGTCCGCCAGTATGGGGGCGAAACTCGGTTGTTCAGGGCACTTTATCAGCGGTCAGGATAATCAGCGGATTCTGCAAGATTTGGCTTCGTATTCACCGGCTAACAGTTTGCTTGAATTACATTATTCATCCAGCAACGTCGCTGCCAATCTGCTTGGCATCCGCCAGGCCAGCGCAACCTACAGACCGGGACTGGGCTGTACGCTGGATATTGGGGATACCCAGCCACTTGACCGTTTGCAGTTGTCTTCCGCTAAGGCCGACCTTTCTCCCGGGTTGCCCCAGCAAATAAGCGCCAGTTGGCAAAGCAAGCTGGATGACCTGTTGGCGGCTGACAATGCAAAAGGCCTGGACAGCCGAGCGTTACTGCTGGTTAAAGACGGTAAATTGGTGGCCGAGTCATATGCCAGAGGATATAACGCCTATACACCGCTACTGGGTTGGTCGATGGCTAAAAGCGTCACGGCCATAATGCAAGGGCGCATGCAGCAGCTTGGCCTGGTAAATGAAAATAATATGTCGCTGTTTGACGAATGGCGGTCTGACCGGCGCGCCAGTATCCGCCTCAGCCAACTATTGCAGATGACCAGCGGCTTGGATTTTGATGAAACCTATGCACCAGGAACTGATGCGGCCAATATGTTGTTTATTGCCCATGATGCCTCAGCCCTGCCTTTGCACAGTGATATTGCCTATGAGCCAGGCCGTCATTTTGCCTATTCGTCTGGCACCACGAATGTGATTATGCGCTATCTGAATCAGCAGTTAGGCGGCAACCAGGCGGCATTGGATTTCTTGCATCAGGAATTGGTCCAGCCGCTTGGCTTGTCACACTTTTATCTGGAAAACGACCCCAGTGGCGTGTTTGTCGGCAGCTCTTATTTGTATGCCTCTGGCAGAGACTGGGCCAGCCTTGGCCAATTGTTGCTAAATGACGGCAACTGGCAGGGCCAGCAACTATTGAACAAAGAATGGCTGTTCAGGGCAACCCAGCCTAATTCCAGCGAAAATGATGACAGGTATGGCTATCAGTTGTGGTTGAATGCTGGCAGAAACAAAGCTGAAGACGCGCGGCGCTGGCCACAATTGCCAGCGGATGCCTATGCGATGCTGGGCAACCGTAAGCAGGTGGTCATGGTGATCCCCAGTTGGAACCTGGTGTTTGTGCGCCTTGGTTGGAGTAAAAGTGACTACCCCACAGCTGAGAACATCAGCGCTTTAATGCATTGACCTCAGGTTCACAGGCGGTGCCCTAGTTCTTTCGCACTGACGAAACATAAGGAATGTTGGTGCTGGGTAAATCGGGGCGCCATAGCTGCACTTTATTTCTGCCGCTGGCTTTAGCGTGATATAGGGCCTGATCAGCCAGCACCAAAGTCCTGTGATAGTTGTCCGGGTCGTCGCATTGTTTAATACCCACACTCAGTGTCACTTTGACACCGTTGGCAATATGGCTCATGTCGGCACTGGCAACTTGTTTGCGAATACGCTCGCAGATTTCCACGGCCGTGGTTTCATCCACATCTTTAATGATCAGTGAAAACTCTTCGCCACCCCATCGGGCCGCGTGATCGCCGGGGCGGGAGTGCGCGGCAATGATTCGCCCCACTTCACGAATAACCTGATCGCCAACATCATGTGACCAGTTGTCGTTAACCAGTTTGAAATGGTCAATGTCCATAATCGCCACATAAGCCAGCACATTGCGATTGGCCTGGCTGCCCAGCGATTTTAAAAAACTGTCAAAGGAGCGGCGGTTCTCCAAGCCGGTAAGCTGGTCTTGCAGGGCCAGGCGAGCGAAACGCTGGGCCTGTTCCTGCAATGCCTGGGTTTGTTCCTGAACTTGTTGCTTAAGCTTTTGCGACTGAACCCTGAGAAGATGTTCGCGGGTACGGATGAGTATCAGCAGCAGTACAATAACAAACACAAAAAACAGCAATATAACGTCCAGACGTTGCCAGAACGCCGGCTTGATACTGAATGCCTGACGCAAGCTGCCAACCCCCATTTCTGCATCTGAAGCCGGGTAAGAGGCCTGAGCCTCAAAGATATAATCCCCTGGTGGCAGGTTTGTATATTCGGCGGTGTTGTCGGTATCCCGGGATATCCAGTCCCGATCAAACCCCACCAGTCTGGTCTGGTACTGGATGGTTTGTGGCATAATGTAGCCAAGCGCGACAAACTCAAAGCGGATCCTGCTGGTCTGCGCTGGAAGTGGACTCAGCAGGTTATGGGTAAATGTCTTGCCGTCCACCGAGATGGCCTCCATTTGCATCGGTAAGCTGGCGGTAGTCAGTTTGCTGATATCCTCAGGCCGGGTACGCACCACCCCTTTGGCCGTGGCTACCCAGATATTGCCCTGTTGGTCTTTGGCGATGGCCGGACTGGATGTGCCATTGGCCTGAAAGCTTTGCATACCGTCGCCATCGGCAAACACCCGGTAGCGAACTTTGTCTGACTCGTTGTCTGCCGCCTGGTGGGCGGCGCTATAGGGAATTCTGACCATGCCCAGATTGGAGGTTAACCAGAAAAAACCCTGATTGTCTTCGGTGACCTGCCAGAACTTGTTGATAGGTAATCCCTGCTGCCTGCCAATCAGGCGGGTCTGACCGTCGGTATATCGATACCGAATCAAACCCCGGTCGGTGGCCAGCCACATATGTTGCCCGTCCTTATCTGCATGAAAGCCATACACAGAACGGGTTTCATCCAGATTCGCCAGTTCCAGGCTGACGACCTTATGTTGATGAATAATTTGTGCCCCCATTTCTGAACCAATCCAGATGCCACCGCGGGGGTCTTGTGCTATGGCCATGATATAGTCGTCCGTCAGCCCGTTACTTTTATCGAAGCTCTGTATGCCCTGGGTCGTCAGGTGATTTAATCCTCTGGTTGTGCCTATCCATAGGCTATTGTCAGAGGCGACCAACAATGAGCGGACATGGTTGGCTAACAGCCCATCGCGGGTATTCATCTGTGACAACTGGCCGTTTTGCTTATTCAGCATCAGCAAGCCATGACTATAGGTGCCGAGTAAAAAGTGCTGGTCATTTTCGGCCAGACTGAGTATCGAAGGGGTGTCGCCATTTGGCATAGGTATTTCGATGGTACTGACTTGGCCATTGTCAATTGTGGATAAGCCATTGCTGGTGCCAACCAGTATTGAACCTGATTCAGTTACCAGGACGGTTCGGGCGTAGTCGCCGACCAGACCACTTTTACTGCTGATGGTGGTAAAGTTGGCTTTTCTGAGGCGCACCAATCCGCCGTTAGTCCCCACCCAGATACTGCCCTCACGATCCTGATACAAGGCTTTGATGCGGCTGTCTGGTAAGCCGTCATTGACTCCTTTATGTTCAATCTGGCCATTGTGTAGCCGGTATAAACCGTCGTTCACTGTACCGACCCACAAAGCATTTTGGTTATCGGCCAAAATCTGACTCACGCCCCGGGAAAGGATATGCTGATAAAAAGGCACAAAATCCTGACCATTCTGGCGAAATAAACCCTGTTCAGAGGCGACCAGCAAGGCACCCTGACTATCCTCTGTCAGGCCCACAACCGGAATATCAGGGATGGCCGTATGGACGTGAAAACTATTTCTATCCAGATAGGCCAGACCGGCAGTGGTGCCAACCCAAATCCGGCTGTTATTGTCTTCAAACAAGGCTTTGATACTTTGCGAAGGCAGACCGGACGAACTGTCAAAATGCTGTAACTGGCCGTTCGCCGTTTGCCGGTACAAGCCCTGATTGTTAGTGGCAATCCAAAGTTCACCGGCATTATTTGTCAGCACTTGGTTGATGCGTACATCTAATTGTGGCATCGGGTGCCATTGATGGTTGGCATAGCGGGCAAAACTGCCTCTGGAACCTGCCGCCAGCAATTCCCCTTTGCTGTTTATCGCTAAGGTTCGTATGCCTGAATCACGTAAGTGGGTATCGGTTCCCCAGCCAAAATGGGTGAATCGTCTGCCGTTGTAACGTACGACACCCTCCCAGGTGGCAAACCATAAGTAACCATCAGGGGTTTGTACTATGCTGTTGACACTGTTATGCGGCAGGCCATCCTGAGTTGTCCAGGATTCGGCAAAATAATCAGTCAGGGGCGTGGAAGAAGCCTGCAGCTTGCTGATACAGCCAAATAAAATAATCAGTAACGTCAGCCGGGAACCCAAATACTTCAACAATATTCCTCCTTGGCTGGTTTGCTACCAGTCAGCCACAACTGGCTTTGCCACTGCTATGGAAATAATCCCTTGGCAAATCTGCAATATTTTCTGACCTGTTCAGTTTACGCGCTACCTGGCCATACGTCACCTTATGATAAAGCAGACAATTTTAATTACCGGGCACAACACATACCGAGTAGTTCTGGCATAATAAGTGACACGCTAATGTTCAGGACAACTGGACAAAATAGACCAGCAAGAGGACTTCATGACTCAATTGACCATTACCACGCCTGATGACTGGCACTTGCATTTTCGCGATGGCGACATGCTACGTGAAACTGTGCCTGCGACGGCCCGTTGTTTTCGCCGCGCCATTGTCATGCCTAATTTGGTACCGCCGGTAACGAATGCCCAGATGCTGACTGAATATCGCCAGCGTATTATTGACGCCAGGCCCGTAGGCAGCCATTTTGAGCCCCTGATGACCTTATACCTGACCAACAGCACAACGGCAGCAGACATTCGTGCAGCCAAGGCCGCTGGCGCGGTGGCTGCGAAGTTGTATCCGGCAGGTGCGACTACCAATTCTGATGCTGCGGTGTCGGCTTTGGATGCGTTGTTTCCGATATTTGCTGAAATGGCCGACCAGAATATGTTGCTGCTGGTGCATGGTGAAGTCACCGACAAGCATGTGGATATATTTGACCGGGAAAAGGAATTTATCGACCGCCATCTGCGCCGAATTGTTGAGTCATTCCCCCAGCTTAAAGTGGTGTTTGAGCATATTACCACAGCCGATGCTGCGCACTTTGTGCTGGAGGCGTCCGCACACGTGGCGGCAACGATTACCCCTCAGCATCTGATGCTGAATCGCAATGATATGTTGGTGGGGGGGATCAGACCGCATAATTATTGTCTGCCAGTGTTAAAACGCAGCACCCACCAGCAGGCCTTGCGGGATGTGGTCGCCTCCGGCTCAGCCAAATTCTTTTTAGGCACAGATTCTGCCCCCCATGAGAAACACCGTAAAGAATCTGCCTGTGGATGCGCAGGTTGTTACAGTGCCTGGAGTGCTATTGAACTGTATGCCCAGGTTTTTGAAGATCTGGGATGTCTGGATAAACTGGAAGGTTTTGCCAGCCACTATGGGGCAGATTTCTACGGCCTGGCGCGTAATACCGATCAAATCACGCTGGTACGTGAGCCCTGGCAAATTCCGGAGCAAATAGTGTTGCCAAACGGTAACCCTATTGTGCCGTTCCATGCAGGTCAGACCGTTAACTGGAAGTTGCAATTGACCCAGGAGTAAGGCATTGAAGCATGGATGGTTGCTGGCATTGTGCTCGTTGTGGGGCGCGTATACCCAGGCACAGGATGCCCCGTTAACGATATTAACGCATCAGGAGCCGCCCTTTGTGTACAGCAATGCACAAGGGGACCTGGATGGTTATGCCGTTCAACTGGTCCGTGGTATTCAGAATGAAGCCAAAAGCCCCGCCCCTATATTGTTACACCCCTGGGCGCGTATTTTTTATCGGGCCAGCACCGAGCCCAATCTGCTGGTTTTCTCGATGGTACGCAGTGCAGAACGGGAATCACAGTTTCACTGGATTACGCCTATCACCCGCAATATGCATGGCCTGTTTGCCAACGGCCCACTGCGAACCGATATCCATACCCTGAAGGATTTTGCCGCGTTACCGGCCATTGGTGTACAACGCGGCGACTTTCGTGAACAGATGATGCTTGAGGCCGGGCTTGAAAACATCGTGTCTTACACCACCTGGGCTCAGGCGGTTGGTGCATTGCTGAAAGGGCGCGTCAGTGCTTTGTTTTTTTCTTCGGCGGGAATCAATTATTACTGCATGCAACTGCAGCAAGACTGTCATTTCGTTGCCAATGTGTACCAGCATCAGATAGAAACAACCTATCTGGCCATGTCACGGCAGGGGACATCAGCAGAGCTGGTAGACCAATGGCGCAGTGCCGCCACCAGATACAAACAGGGGCAAGCATTTACCATGCTGGCTGAATATTGGGCTGCGCGGTACCGGCGAGACTATGGCTTTCCATTGCATCTGCACAACGGCACCCTGAATTTCTGGCCTGCCAAACAGATTGACCGTGAACCGCATTTACCCTGAGCTGCGCCTCAGCGCTATTTGTCCAGCCGCGCAATGATGTCCTGAAGTTGCTGTTGCAGTGCAGCGACATCTTCTTTACTGGCAGGAGCGGATTCTGGGTGTCTGCTGGCGTCTTCTTCATGCATCATCTGCATTGCATCGACAATAATACCGATAAACAGGTTGAGTACCGCGAAGCTGGTAATAATGATAAAAGGCACAAAAAACAACCAGGACCAGGGAAATAATTCCATGGTTGGACGTACGATTCCCATCGACCAGCTTTCCAGCGTCATCACCTGAAACAGGGTATAAGCCGAAGCGCCGATACTGCCGAACCATTCCTGCATATTGGCATCGGGATGAGTACCAAAGAGTTTCGTTACCAGCACGGCTGAAACATAAAAGATAATACCCAACACGCCTACCACGGATGCCATACCAGGCAATGAATGACCTAAAGCACCTATGACTCTGCGCATTTGCGGCACCACAGAAAATAAGCGCAGTACCCGTAGGATCCTGAAGGCTCGCAGCACAGCTAATGGGCCACTGGTGGGCAGCCAGGACAGCAGTACAATAATCAGGTCAAACCAATTCCAGCCTCCGCGGAAAAATTGCTGCCGATAAGCAACCAGTTTGAGCAGTAATTCCAGGGTAAACACACACAGGATAACGGTATCTACCATATGTAAGGCGGCGATATTGGCCTGGCCAAAGGCGGTGGTTTCCAAACCCAGGGTAACGGCGTTAAACAGGATCAGGGCGACAATGCTGTTACTGAACCAAGGGCTTTCTACCAATTGGATAAGCCAAGAAGTGGATGCCGGTGTCGGAATTGTTTGTGACTGTGCTTGCATAGTGTTCCGTCTGTTGTAGCTGACACGAGGGGCTGTTTATTTCTGGCAACATCGTAATCAAGAAATGAACAGCCCCTAAGTAAGGGCAATGCAATAATTTACAAGATGGTTTTCAATAATTATTACGCTTTTTAGCTGACCAATAAGGTAAACTTGTCGGTCTTTTTCTTCGTCCCGGATAAACTCAATGCGCACTGCTTTCTCAGCCCTGTCTTTACCCGTTGCCATGCAAGATAACCTGGTTGCCTTAGGGTATTCGCAGATGACCGAAATACAGGCCGCCAGCCTGCCAGTCATTCTGGCCGGGCAGGATGTTATTGCTCAGGCCAGCACGGGCAGTGGCAAAACCGTTGCATTCAGCATTGGTTTACTGAATCGCCTGACACCTGAACAAATAGCGACGCAGGCCCTGGTGTTGTGTCCGATCCGTGAACTGGCCGAGCAGGTGTGTGGTGAAATCCGCAAACTGGCGCGCTTTCGGGACAATATCAAAGTACTGGCATTATATGGCGGCGTACCCATGGCTGCGCAGGTGAGTTCATTGCAACATCAGGCTCAGGTTGTGGTGGGCACGCCGGGCCGGGTATTAGACCATGTGCTGCGCGGTAATTTATCGCTGAGTCAGGTGAACACTCTGGTTCTGGATGAAGCCGATCGTATGCTGGATATGGGGTTTGCTGAAGACCTGGACAAACTGGTTCGTACCACGCCCAGCAGCAGGCAGACCTTGCTGTTTTCTGCCACATACCCCACTGCTATCGAGCAGATTAGCCGCACCCTACAGAGACAGCCGCAACGCATCGTGGTTGAGGCCGTGCACAGTCAAAGTAAGATCCGCCAGTTCTTTTATGAAATAAGTGACGACAAGCGTTTGCATGGACTGCGTTGTTTGCTGACGCATTTTGAACCGGAGTCCTGCATGGTATTTTGTAATACCCGGGCAGAATGTCAGCAAGTGGCAGACGACCTGAATGAAAAAGGCTTTAGCGCTTTGGCGTTGCACGGCGATATGGAACAGCGTCAGCGTCAGGAAGTACTGTTGCAGTTTGCTCACCGCAGTCTGAATATTCTGGTGGCCACCGATGTGGCAGCTCGTGGTCTGGATATTAAGGATGTGGCTGTAGTGGTGAATTATCATCTGGCCAGCGATCCTGAAACCCATATTCATCGTATTGGCCGCACCGGCCGGGCCGACAGTCAGGGCCTGGCCCTAACCTTGTGTTCACCGCAGGAAGCCTCAAGGGCTGCAGCCATAGAAGATCTGCAGCAGCAGGCCATTTCCTGGGCCGATATCAGCAAAGTGCGTTATAACGGTCGGGCCATTCGTGAACCTGCGTTCAGAACCCTGTGCATTGAAGGAGGCCGTAAAGACAAATTGCGGCCAGGGGATATTCTTGGCGCGTTAAGCAAAGATGGTGGGGTGGAAGGTGTGGATATTGGCCAAATTAGTTTATTGGATTCTCACAGCTATGTTGCGATAAAAGCCCGCAGTGTTAAGCGAGCACTTGCTTACTTACGTGAAGGTAAAATTAAAGGCCGGCGCTTTCGCGCTCGTAAGCTTTAACGATTTTTACTTTAGCCTTACGCAGCCCATATAGGGTTTTACACAGGCCCTTAAAAACTCTGCGCTCTGTGCGCCTCGGCGGTGAATGAAGATAGCTCGCAGAGCCGCTGAGTGCGCAAAGCAAGGTGCACAGTGGCAAAATCTACAATCACTTTGTGTTCTGTGCCTCTTTGGTTTTTATACTGTTGCGCAGATAGATTGTCACCACCGAGGAACGAAGAGCACGGAGGTTTCAGGGGATGCTCTTGGCTTTCAGGCGTGGAGAGAAGCCTGCAGAGTTTTGGCCCATCAACCCCTCTGTGTTCTCTGTGCCTTTAGATAAGGAATAAAATGTTTGCTATTTTTGAGCGGCTGGTAAAAGCCTTTCCCGAACAAGCACCTGTCAAGCCGCCAGGCACAATGCTGGCATTTTGTCTGTACTATTGCCGTGGTGCCAAACGGGTGATCATCAGTTTGTCCATCCTCAGCGCCCTGATTGCTATTCTGGAAGTCAGCTTGTTTGGTTACCTGGGCCAAATGGTGGACTGGTTTGCAACCCGGGACAGAGCCACCTTTTTGCAGCAGGAAAGCCAGAGCCTGCTGTTGATGAGCGTGGTAATTTTATTACTGCTGCCCGGTGCTGTGCTGCTGCACTCACTGGTTCACCATCAGGGCTTGCTGGGTAACTTCCCGATGCGCATTCGTTGGCAGGCTCACCGCTATCTGCTTAGCCAGAGTCTGGGCTTCTTCCAGCATGAGTTTGCGGGGCGGGTGGCCACCAAAGTGATGCAGACAGCGCTGTCGGTGCGTGAGACGGTACTCAAGCTGTTAGACCTGATGGTTTATGTCAGCGTCTATTTTATCAGTGCCTTTGTAGTGGTGTTTGCCGTCGACTGGCGTCTGGCATTGCCACTGGGAATTTGGTTTCTGGTTTATGTGGGGATTCTAAGAGTATTGCTACCGCGTCTGGAGAAAATCTCCGAGCGCCAGGCTGACGCGCGTTCGGTAATGACAGGTCGAGTGGTGGACAGTTACACCAACATCACCACGGTCAAGCTGTTTGCTCATACCAGTCGGGAAACCCAGTACGCCAGAGACAGTATGGACAGTTTTCTGACCACGGTGTATCCGCAAATGCGCCTGGTAACGGTATTAAACGCCTGTGTCTGGTTTAGTAATGCGCTACTGATTTTTTCCACCAGTGCGCTGGCCATCTACTTATGGTTGCAGCAACTTGCCAGCCCTGGTGATATTGCCGTTGCAGTGAGTCTGGCACTGCGTCTGAACGGGATGTCGCAATGGATAATGTGGGAAGTGGCTGGCTTGTTTGAAAATCTTGGCACCGTGCAGGACGGTATGAATACCCTGTCAAAACCCGTGGCGGTGCTGGATAGACCTGATGCGAAACCTCTGACAATCAAAGGTGGCGGCATAGAATTTCGTCAGGCCAGTTTTGCTTATGACAACCGCAACAAGGTGTTCGATGAATTAACGATTCAGATCAAGCCCGGCGAAAAAGTCGGGCTGGTGGGCCGTTCTGGTGCCGGCAAGTCCACTCTGGTTAATCTGCTTTTGCGTTTTTATGATCTCAACTCAGGTAAGATTCTGATTGACGGGCAGGATATTCGCGATGTCAGTCAGGAGAGTCTGCGCGAACATATCAGCATGGTGACTCAGGATACTTCACTGCTGCATCGTTCGGTTCGTGAGAATATTCTGTACGGCCGCATGGATGCCAGCGAAGAGGATATGATCAAGGCTGCCAAACAAGCTGAAGCCCATGATTTTATTCAGAATCTTTCGGACTTACATGGCCGCACCGGCTACGATGCCCATGTGGGTGAACGAGGCGTGACCTTGTCCGGTGGGCAGCGTCAGCGCATTGCTATTGCCCGGGTGATGCTCAAGGATGCGCCCATTTTGATTTTGGATGAAGCCACCTCGGCACTGGATTCTGAAGTGGAAGTGGCGATTCAGGATTGTCTTAACAAGGTTATGCAAAACAAAACCGTGCTGGCCATTGCCCACCGGCTATCCACTATCGCCGCTATGGACAGACTGCTGGTGTTGGATCAGGGCCGGGTGGTGGAATCCGGTACTCATGCAGAACTGCTGGCAAAGCAGGGTATCTATGCCAAGTTATGGGCGCATCAGACCGGCGGATTTCTTGGCTTAGACTAGGCTGGTCTGACGTGCTGCTCAATCTGCTGGCAGCACAGAGGCGCTTGGTTACAATGACGTAATCTAAAAACAGTACCGCGAGTATCAGGTTGGAATGGCAAATATGTTCAGGGCACATGGAAGTTTTTCGTTAGCGCTTGATGGGCGAGTTTTGTTGCTGCATGGTGAAGGCCCCGGCAATGCGGAATTGATCGAAAGCTATCAGCAGGCTGTGCAGGAGTATCGTCAGGCTTTGTCGGGGCAGCCCTGGGGGAATCTCGTGGTGCTGCATGGTGAGTCCTTATTGACCCATGATGCAGTGCAGTTGATGAATATCTCTATAGGCCGTTCCAAAGCGAGCGGCATGGTGGCTGCGGCGGTGGTGCTGGCCGATGCCAATTATCCGGGCCTGGTGGAACAGTTATGGCGACAAATATACCAGGGCGCAGAGATGCCACATGCTTTCTTTACCGACCAGCAGTCTGCGCATCTGTGGCTGTTGGAACAAATTAAAAACGCATCCTCGGTAGTGACGGGGAATGGGGGTTGAGATGTTAAGAAGATACCTGTTTTTAGGTTGTATAGGCTTGTCAGCCTCTGTATTGGCGACACCGGACAAGGTGGTGTTCTCCGCCGACAATTATCAGCAGCAGGTAAAAACGATTGCGTCTGATGCATTTGAGGGCCGGGCCCCTATGTCTGCAGGTGAAGAGAAAACCATTCAGTATCTTGTTCAGGAATTAAAAGCACTGGGAGTGCAGCCTGGCTATTTTGGTGACTTTGTGCAGAAAGTACCGATGGCGGGGATTGCCGCTTCCCAGGACATGCAGCTAAAAATGGGACCCTTGACCTTTAAGCCTGGCAAGGACTTTGTATCCCGCACCCAGAAAGTGGCGTCCCGCACTGAGCTTAAATCCTCTGCTGTGGTGTTTGTCGGCTATGGCATTGATGCCCCGGAGTATAGCTGGAATGACTATCAGGGGCTGGATGTTAAGGGCAAAACCCTGTTGATGCTGGTGAATGATCCCGGTTACGCAACTCAGGATCCTGAGGTGTTCCGCGGTAATGCTATGACCTATTACGGGCGCTGGACTTATAAATATGAAGAAGCCATTCGTCGCGGCGCAGCTGGCGTGTTTATTGTGCACGAAACTGGCGCGGCGGGTTACCCCTGGTCGGTTGTGGAATCCGGTGCCACCGGCACAAAATTCACCCTGGTGGATGACAATGATAACGCCGGGGAGTTGGAAGCGATGGGCTGGATCCAAACCGACAGCACCCGTGCATTGTTCTCCCAGCTAGGCCTGGATTTCGACGAATTGAAAGCGGCAGCTGCCCAGCCGGGTTTTAAAGCCGTGGACCTGGGCATTCATGCCGATCTGCAAACCCGCCACTGGCATCAGATGGGCGAAAGCCGCAATGTGATTGGCCTGATCCCTGGTACCAGCCGGGCCGACGAGTATGTGGTTTTGTCGGCTCATTGGGACGGGTTTGGCAAAAAGGTTGGTGTAAAAGGCGACAATATTTTCAATGCCGCGGTGGACAACGCCACCGGAGTGGCCGGTGTTCTGGAATTGGCCAGAATGCTTAAACAGCGCAAGCAACCACTGCAGCGTTCGGTGCTGCTGGCCTTCTTTACCGCTGAAGAGACCGGTTTACTGGGGGCGCAGGCCTTCGCTGCCCAGCCTCCCGTCCCCACCAAAAACATGGTGGCACTGATGAACATCGACAGCATGAATATGACGGGTGAGTCAGACTATGTCATTCAGTATGGCCAGGGACTGCAGGAACTGGAAGACTGGTTGGCTGACGCTGCAGTGGGGCAAAACCGCCATATCAAGCCGGATGCCAACCCACAAAACGGCTTGTTTTTTCGCTCCGATCATTTTGCGCTGGCCAAACAGGGGGTACCCGGACTGCTGTTTATGGATTTAGGTGACAGCGATCCTGACTATATTGCCAATCGTTATCATAAGCCCAGCGATGAATTTCTGGATAGCTGGCAATATGGCGGCGTGCGCCAGGATCTGGAGCTGATTTATACGCTGACCGAGAAACTGGGTAATTCTGATGCCTGGCCTGCCTGGAAAGTTGGCGCTGAGTTTAAGCCTGCGCGGGATGCCGATCTGGCCACCCGCTAATTGCACTATTGGTCAAGTCATCAAACGCCAGAGCTATCTGGCGTTACTTTCACTGCACTGCCTTTTTCCTCTGCCAGACGAGACTGACAACCTGTGGTTACGACAACTTACAGTTTGATGGGCTGAAAGTTGTTGAGAAGATGTTAACAGGGGACTAACTTAACAGTTAAAGCCTGAAGTAACCCACCCCTTGTCGGGAGTCGCAATATGAAGCTGTATCGCCCAATCACACTGGTATGGATATGTATGGCCATGCTGGCTTGTACCAGTACGCCACAAACTACGCAGGTTAAATCGCCCCAGGGTTTGTTTATGGATGAGCAGTTCGCCGGTTTTGCACAGGTGGCGGTGGAATCGGAACAGGATGTATTTGCCCTGGACGAAGAAATGCAGGAGTTTGCCGAGCAGTTTGTCGGCGGCTCCGGCGAAGCTAAATTGATGGCCAAGAAATTGTTACGTGCCATCTTCGGCCGCGCCAATATGAATCTACTGTACGACAACGAAGCCAATACGGTGGCCCGCGACACCTTTCATAACCGTTCTGCCAATTGTCTGTCCATGTCCATTATGACCTATGCTCTTGGCGAACATGCCGGCATGCAAATTGAGTTTCAGGAAGTGGATGTGCCCGAATTCTGGACGCGCCGCGATGGCTACAGCTTGCTTAACGGCCATGTGAACCTGCGGATTTTACCCAGAATTTCCCCTAATACCGTGTATTTCGCCAGCCAGACCGTGCAGGTGGATTTTGATCCGCAGTCCATGAGCGCTCATTTCCCCACCCGAACTATCGACAAACACCGGGTATTAGCCATGTTTTACAATAACAAGGCAGCTGATGCGCTGGTGCATAATCAACATTTGCAGGCGTATGCTTATTCAAGAGCGGCTCTGCAAGCTGATCCGAGCCTGGGTGAGGCCTGGGTCAATCTTGGCGTATTGTACCGTCAGAATAACCTGATGGCCGCGGCTGAAAAGAGCTATCAACGGGCTATCACAATCGAGAACAACCGCAGTGCCCTGGAAAACCTGGCGGTGCTATACAATATGACTGACCGTGAGGAGATGGCACAGGACATCTTCAACAAACTGGAGCGCCAGCGGGCCGATAATCCGTTTTATCACTTCTTATTGGGCGAACAGGAATACGATCTGGCTCATTGGTCTGATGCCATTAGCCACTATCGTCGTGCTATTGCCCTGAATCCCCAGCAACATGAATTTTACTTTGGTTTGGCCAAGAGCTACTACGAAATGGGCGATCTGGCCATGGCTGAACGTTATCTTAAGCTGGCCAAACGCCGCTCGATACACGATCAGGACGAACACCGCTATCAGAATAAGCTGAATTTGCTGACCAGGCTTTGATGAAGCATTTTAGTTCGCTATTGCTGATTTGGCTGATATGCCTGCCAGTTGCAGCAAATGAACAACTTTGGCAACACTTGCAGATACTTAGCAGTGACGCCATGGAAGGGCGTAAAACCGGCAGTAGCGGCGCAGAGCTGGCCCGTGATTATATAAAACAGGTGTTTAGGCAAAACCAACTGCAGGCATTTGCTGAAAACTACGAGATGCCATTTCGTCATGAATTCGCCATTGGCGAGCTTGTCGGGGTAAATATACTGGGGTGGTTGCCAGGAAAATCCAAGCCGCAGCAATATATCGTTGTCAGCGCGCACTATGATCATCTGGGCAAACAAGGTAAACGTATATTTAATGGCGCCGATGATAATGCATCAGGTGTGGCGGTTATGTTGTATCTTGCATCTGTTTTACACGCGCAGCGAACAGAGCATTCAGTCATTTTTCTGGCTACCGATGCAGAGGAAGCCGGACTCTATGGTGCGCAGGCTTTTGTTGCATCCCCTCCTGTTGCTTTGAGTGCGATTAAGTTAAATCTGAATCTGGATATGTTGGGTTATGGCGGGCGTCAGCAGCAACTTTATGTGGGGGGAACCAGGCATTATCCGCATTTGTTAAGTGCCGTGGAAAGGGCCATAGCGCAAGCGCCTGTAACGCTATCACTGGGGTTGGAAGGGCTGGCAAGAGGCTATAAGGGAAAAGGCTGGATTGATTATCGCCGGGCCAGTGATCATGCCGCTTTTGATCAACAGGGTATCGCTTTTTTATACCTGGGAGTCGGCGAACATCGTTTCTATCATACTGAGTACGATGAGATTGGCCGTATCGACCGCCGCTTTTTTACCAGCGCGGCCGAAACGGCATTAGTGCTGCTAAGGGAATCAGACCAATTGGGGATTAAAAATACGCCAGTTGGATCCCCAGACTGATACGTTGCTGGTGCCGGTTGTAGTCAATCAGTGAATCACCATAGCCGTTAAAGTATTGAAGTAGGATCTCATAGCGTTTAGTTAAGGGGTAACTGATGTTCAGCTCAATACTGCCTTTGTTGTCGCTGCTTTTCAGGTTATTGCGGATTTGCGTCATCAACTTGAAGTTACCCAGTTGGGTGCCGTAGCCAAATTCCATATGTCCCAAATAATGCGTAATGTCGGGGTTATCGTCGCCCGCCGGGTCCAGTGGATCGGTTTTTTCATCTTCCTTGATTCTGTACCAGGCCTTTAAAAAATAAAATGAATCCTCGTCGGAAAACAGCAGTGAACCGTACAAACGGTTCCAACTGCGCGAGCGTAACTGGTTTTGCCCGTTAGACTGATGCACCAGGCCAATCTGCGCCAGATTAAATCGATACCCCAGTAAACTCAGATCGGTTTGAAAGTTGTAGAAAACCTCTGGTTCATAGTTGGTTTCGCGAAAGGGTTTGGATATCTCACTGTTATAGACCTGCCACAGAGACATGGCGGTAAAACCGAAATACAAGCCTTCAATACCCAGATTTTCTTCCGGCAGATAGACCGGCATTTTGACGCTAATCTGGAACTTGGCCTCGGTGTGGTCAATATTGCCCTGAGTAAAACCATCAGAGCCTATTTGATTAGGATTTCGTTGGTAGCTAAAGGGTAACAGATAGTTCAGTTTATGTTGGGTGATGGCGTAAGGGTTCACCAGGGCGGCACTGTCAGAAACCAGTCTTTCGGTTACCAGCGTGCTTTTGGGCTCCTCTGCGACATTATCTTGCTCAGCAGCCTGTTGTGCACAAACTCCCCCATGAAAGAGCCCCACCAGCAGTAAATACCTGAGTTTCACAACGTTTTCCTTGGTTATTGATGTGCAGCATCAGTGTAACGCAGAAATGCAGGGCAAAGGAAAACTAGCTGACGACAGGCTCGCACCGCAATGGTGCATTTTTGTGAGTGAGCACTTCAATGGTGCAATTTATCACCAGTTAACACCGAGTCAAAAGATTAACCCATTGATTAATAATGAATAAATCAAGTGGCACGGCATTTGTTTATGTTCCTGTGTCGACACATAACAATTATCTCAGGAGCAACAAGATGAAATTAGTCAGTGCGATCATCAAGCCATTTAAGCTTGATGATGTTCGTGAGGCGATTTCCGAAATCGGCATTGACGGCTTGACCGTCACCGAAGTTAAAGGTTTCGGACGTCAAAAGGGGCACACCGAGTTATATCGGGGCGCCGAATATCAGGTGGACTTTTTACCTAAGGTAAAACTGGATATTGCCGTGCAGGACGATCATGTTGATCGCTTGGTTGAGGCCATTGTGAGCGCCGCCAAAACCGGAAAAATCGGTGATGGCAAGGTGTTTGTCTTTGATTTGGAACACGCAGTCAGGATCCGTACCGGTGAGACTGACAACGATGCCATCTAACCGCAGCAGGAGACAATAACGTGGAACAATCATTTCACCTTCAGTACGCACTCGACACTTTCTACTTTCTGATTTGCGGCGCCCTGGTTATGTGGATGGCGGCGGGCTTTGCCATGCTGGAAGCCGGCTTGGTCAGAGCTAAAAATACCACCGAAATTCTAACCAAAAACGTCGCTTTATATGCTATTGCCTGCATTATGTACATGGTCTGTGGCTACGCCATTATGTACGATGGCGGAGTTTTCCTGGCTGGTATTGGTAATGTGGATGTCAGCGCCACCTTGGGCGAGTTTGCCGGCCGTGAAGATGGCTTTGAAGGCGGGGCAATCTATTCCAAAGCATCGGACTTTTTCTTTCAGGTGGTTTTTGTCGCTACGGCCATGAGTATTGTTTCCGGCGCAGTGGCTGAACGTATGAAACTCTGGGCTTTCCTGCTGTTTGCAGTGGCGATGACCGGTTTTATTTATCCTATGGAAGGCAGTTGGACCTGGGGCGGACAAGCCGTATTCGGCATGTATGTGCTGGGTGATATGGGCTTTTCTGATTTTGCTGGCTCAGGTATTGTCCACTTGGCTGGAGCGGCTGCAGCACTTGCCGGTGTGTTACTGCTGGGGGCCCGTAAAGGCAAGTACACCAAAGACGGTAAAATTAATGCCATCCCTGGCTCTAACCTGCCCCTGGCGACCTTAGGTACCTTTATATTGTGGATGGGCTGGTTTGGTTTTAACGGTGGTTCGGTGTTAAAGCTGGGCGATATCACCAATGCCAACTCCGTTGCCATGGTATTTCTGAACACCAATGCCGCCGCCGCTGCAGGTGCAGTCGCAGCACTGATACTGGCTAAGATCCTGTTTAAAAAGGCCGATCTGACGATGGCACTAAACGGTGCACTGGCCGGATTGGTCGCTATTACTGCTGAACCTTCCACACCTACTGCGTTACAAGCCAGTATCTTTGGCGCCATTGGCGGTGTGATAGTCGTGCTGTCGATTATCGGTCTGGATAAACTGAAAATCGATGATCCAGTTGGTGCCATTTCCGTACACGGTACTGTCGGTCTGTTTGGTTTGTTGATTGTGCCCCTGACCAATGACGGCTCGACATTCAGTGGCCAGATTATGGGGGCTGTAACCATCTTTGTTTGGGTATTCGGTGCCAGCCTGGTGGTTTGGGGTGTGCTTAAGGCCGTGATGGGCATCCGCGTCAGTGAGGAAGACGAATACCAGGGGCTGGATATGGTGGATTGTGGCTTGGAAGCTTATCCCGATTTCACCGGTTCGCGTAAGTAATTCAATTTATGCCGGTGTGATTAAAACAAGTATAAACGCCGGCATTCCCGGGTTCCTGATAGAGGAACAACGCCAGTAATACTGGTGAGCTTTTCCACTGTGTCCTTTTGCCCCGGCTCTGCCGGGGCTTTTTATATCCAGGGATGGATGGTATGCCGGTGTGGTAGGGAACAGTCACCGGCGATATCCAGGGATGGATGGTCAGAAAAGCTGCTCCTCGGCTTTGTCTCCTGAGTCGCCCTACCTCCTCCATCCATGGAGTCGTGCGTTTTCTGCACTTCCGCCGTCCATGGCGGTCGGCAGAAAACTATAAACTACCTACCTGTAGCTTACCTTGTAGTGGTCAACTATTTCCAGACACCAGTTTAGGTTGTTCTGCTTTCACTGGTGGCAGCCCCGCATTAAAACTGTG
>NZ_PEBU01000007.1 GCF_002887595.1 Bowmanella denitrificans | reverse complement strand
AGAGCCCGTATATAAGTCCGCATCTGATCTGGTTTTCAATGCGATCTCGTTGACAACACCGAGGGAGTCCATATAAGACACAGAGAGCACAGAGCGGAGAGGGCCAATTGTTACGCGGTGGCGCGGGGCTCACAATATGGGAATGCCTGTGTTATATGGAATGGGTATCGTCGGGTTGGTCTTCGCGGACTCTTTGAGACAGGATGTCGAGGCGAAGCGCCCATGCAAGGGTTTACAGCGTGTCTGCGAAGGCCAATCCGGCGCTGCCTTTTCTTTTCTTCTTTATTTGAACTCTACAGATGCTGGATAGAGATCCCGAAAAATTTCGGGATGACGGTAAACTCTAGGCTAGGCGCGGATCTCAGGTGACTCCGCTGTTAAATTCTTTAATGCCATAAAAGCAAAAGGGAGCCGCAGCTCCCTTTAAACAGACTAATAATCAAGCCAATTATCTCAGCTCAGCCACTACCACAGACTTAGCCGGTAGGCTTAAGTTACTGAGTTTGGAGCTAAATGCCTGTGGTTTAACCACTTCAGGCTGGGTAAAGCTGTTGTGGGCATCCATTTTATCGGCAGTAAGAATTTGGCCAACCGCCTGGCTGGCGCTGGCGCCACTAAGCTTGAGCTTGATAGTGGCGGACTCACTGGGGTCGAGGTTCACCAGCGCCAGGTACAGCTTGCCGTCGGTGCCTTTGGCCACGGAGGCCGTCACTGCCGGTACCGATTTATCGCTGTTGCCGTACAGTCCTGTCTGTAGCTTGAACGGCACTGAGGTGGCATCCTGGAATACCTTGTACATACCGTAAACATGGTAGGTGGGGGTCAGGACCATCTTTTCCTTGTCGGTGAGGATCATGGCCTGAAGCACATTGACCATCTGGGCGATATTGGTCATCCGCACCCGTTTGGCATGTTGGTGGAAGATATTAAAGTTCACCGCGGTGACCACAGCATCGCGCAGGCTGTTCTGCTGGTATAAAAAGCCAGGTTCACGACCTGGTTGTGGGTCATACCAGGTGCCCCATTCATCTACATAAAAGCCCAACTTACCTTCCGGGTCGTTTTTATCCAGCACCGCCAGATTGTCGCGGATATATTTGTCCATCCGGTAGGTGCGCTCCATGGTGGCCAGCCACATGGACTGGTCAAACCCCAGGGCCTTGCCTTTTTTCTGCCAGTCGCTGGTGGGCAGGGTATAGAAATGGTAACTGATACCGTCCATATCCTGCTGGATATTGGCGCTCAGCACCTCGGTCCACTGAGTGTCTTCAGTATGCCCGCCGCTGGCTACCAGTTTGGGCCGTTTGCCCGGTGGGGTTTTTAAGAAGGTAGCGTATTGGCGGTACAAGTCTGCATAATACTCTGGGCGCATATGGCCGCCGCAGCCCCAGGATTCGTTACCGATACCAAAATAGGCAATATCAAAGGGCGCCTCACGACCGTTTTTTCGCCGTTCGTTAGCCAGAGTTGAGTTTTTGTCCGAGGTCATATACTCCATCCACTCGGCCATTTCCTGCACGCTGCCGCTGCCAAGATTACCGTTAACATAGGCATCGGCACCGATCAGCTCGACAAACTCAAAGAATTCATGGGTGCCAAAGGCATTGGTTTCTTCCACGCCGCCCCAGTGAGTATTAACCTTGACCGGACGCATATGCCGGGGGCCAATGCCCTCGCGCCAGTGGTATTCATCGGCAAAACAACCACCCGGCCAGCGAACCAGCGGCACCTGAATAGCCTTTAAGGCTTCGACCACGTCGTTACGAAAACCCTTGGTATTGGGGATGGGAGAGTCTTCGCCGACCCACACTCCTTCGTAAATACCGCGGCCCAGATGCTCGGCAAACTGGCCGTAGATATCCTTGTGGATGACAGGACCACTCTGACTGGCCTGAATTTCGATACTGACCTGATGGGGCGCGGCGTTAAGCAAACTGCTGCTCAGGCCTGCCAATAGCAGGACGGTTTTTAAACCTTTCATATTATTCTCCCTATTGAATGCCTTCTGTGGTCATCACCACCCGTTTCAGGCTACCGTCTTCGTTGTAATAGAGGCGATCCACTGCCACCGAGCGGCGAAAACGCCCTCCGCTGGGCTTACCGTCACGGGGCGGCACGGCACCGGTGTGGTAGATAAAGTAGGATTTGCCCTTAAATTCGATAATGGACTGGTGATTGGTCTCGGTATTGCCGGCAATTTCATTGAGAATGCCTTTGTACTGCCAAGGGCCATGAATACTCTTGCTCATGGCATAGCAGATCTTTTCCGGAAACTCGCAGGCATAGGACACATAGTAGTTGTCATCCTTTTTATGCACCCACAGGGCTTCGGTAAAGTTGGGCAATGTCAGGGTTTTAATCTCACCGTCCAGCTCCAGCATATTGTCCTTAAGCTTGACGTACTTGGGTACCAGGTTGCCAAAAAACAGAAAGGCATCACCGTTTTCCTCAATAAATACCGCCGGGTCGATGTCGTCCCAGTCATTGGGCGTGTGAGTGGTCATGTCGTCAGTGATCAGCGCCTTGCCAATGGCATCCTTAAAAGGTCCGTAAGGGCTGTCGGCCACCGCCACGCCCACCGCAAAGCCGGGTTTATCGTCCTTGTGGCGCACCGTGGTATAGAAATAAAACTTGCCGTTACGCTCAATCATATGGGCGGCCCAGGCATCGCCCTTGGCCCATTTGAAATCGGTGGCACGCATAATGGGGCCATGCTCCTGCCAGGTTTGCATATCCTTTGAGGTAAACAGCAGCCAGTCGTGCATCTCAAAGAAGCGGTCATTATTGGGCGCTTCGTCATGACCGGTATACAGGTATACAGTGTCATCATGTACCATGGCGGCCGGGTCGGCAGTAAAGACATGCTCAAACAGCGGGTTTTTCGCCAGCACCGGGCTGCTTAGCATCAGGGCGGATAACATCAGAGCAAGGGATTTTCGCATGGGTCACCTAATTGGGTTTGGCACAGCTTGCCTGGCTGTGAACTGCATTAAAGTATTATTGTAATATAAAAGCATTGTTAAGTATTTGTTGTCAACGGCTTTGGACCTGTATAGAAAAGCCAGCCTCAGTGGCTGGCTTAAGGTTTTTGTACCCTGTCGCCTGTTATGCTGCTCAGGGCTGTTCGGTCAGATACAGTTGCATAACATCCTCGGCACTGATGGCTTCACTGTAGATGCGCACTTCATCCATCAGACCCTGGTAAGGGAGATCCCAGAAGTTCACTCCCAGACCAAAGCCCTTGGTGCTGGCACTGCCAAACACATTGGGGAAGTCAGTGCCGCTGAAAACCGCTTCGCCGTTTAAGTAGATCACCAGGCTGCCATGGTTGACCACAAAGCTTAAATGCGACCAACTGTTGAGCGGGATTTGCTCGCCAATACCCGCGTCATACCAGGCGGTACCGGACCACAGCATGGTATTTTCGCCCACCCCAGCATGGCCTTTGGGTACCAGACTGACCCAGCTATCCAGGCTGGCATAACCGAAAAATGCGCTGGTGAAGTTGGTCAGGGCACTGGGGTTAAGCCACAGAGATACCGAATAACTGTTATCGCTAATCAGATTATCGGCCAGGCGTACACCGCTGCTGCCGTTAAGCAACAGGCCGTTGCCCACCACTCCGGCCGGGTAGCTTAAGTTGCCGCCGACCTGGTCCAGGCGCGAGCCTGTGACGCTGCCGCTGGCAACATTGCCTGAGGCATCGCTTAAGTCCGAGTCATCAAAGCTGTAATGGGCCAGCGGCGTAGGCGGGGCGGTGGAACGCACTGTGGCTACAAATGCCCGGCTGCTCTGCTGACCGTCCAGGCTGATGGTGGCCGTTAGGGTGATCTGCACGTCACTGTGAGCCGGGCGGTTGACGGTGCCGTCGGTGGCAATCACCGACTCGTCGCTGGACGCCCAACTGATGGCAGCGGCATAGGCGCCGGAGGTGGGCAGGCTCAGATCCTCCCGTACTGCGCTGATATCACCCAGGCTCAGCAGGTCTGCAGCCGATTGCAGTAACTCAGCGGTCGACAGACGGTCGATATCCAGGGCTTTAATTTCCGCAGCGCTTAACGCCCCTTCATAGATGTTCAGTTCATCAATCAGGCCGTTAAACGGCAGATCCCAGTAGTTGACCCCCAGGGCAAACACGCCGTTTTGACCGGTGAACAGGTCGGCAAAGTTAGTGCCGCTGTATTTCTGTTCGCCGTTTAAGAAAAGCCTGACCAAACCCTGATTGACCGTAAAGGCCAGGTGAGTCCAGGTATCGGCGGGGAGCTGTTCGCCGGCACTGGCGTCATACCAGGCCTGACTACCACTCCACAGCATAGTGTTGTCATCCCAGCTCCAGGGCACCAGGCTCAGCCAGTTATCCATACTGCGGGCCGCGAAAAAGGCGGTACTGAACTGGCTAAGGGCCGTAGGATTAAGCCACATAGACACCGTATAGGCATAGCTGTCAATCAGGCCATCGGGCAGGCGCACACCGGAACTGCCATCCAGCCACAGGGCATCACCAAATGCGCCGCTGGCATATTGCACGATGCCGTCGCTGGTATTGAGTCGATTGCCAGTGATTGTGCCAGGAGGCAGATAGCCCAGGGCCTCATCCAGATTCTGCTCGAAACGGTACTGGGCAGTGCGGTTAAAAGGTTTTCTGGCCTTGACCAGGACGTCAAAGGCTTTGGTTACCATCTGGCCGTTGAGCTTGATCGTCGCCGTCAGGGTCACCAACATATCAGCGCTGCCGGCATAGGGACGCACAACCCGACCGTCTGTGCCAATCACATCAGGCTGGCTGCTTTGCCACTGAATGCTGGCGCCCTGGGTGCCCAGCGTGGCCAGGCTGAGATCGGTGCTGGTTTCGCCCACCAGTTGCAGACTGTCGGCGATACTGCCAAGGGCCGCTTCGGTGCTTTGTGCAGGCATTTTTGTTCCCCACACTGAAACACCCTCAGCAGACAGGGCACTGAAGGTGGGCACCAGTTGGCCGATGTTGTCGTTAAACTGCCAGGCCAGCACCCCCTCGAAGCTGCCCAAACCGTCCAGATTCAGGGTGATCTGGTTGGTATCGCCCAGCACATAACTGCCACTGATATCGCCGTCAATCACCCCACCTGCCTTAAGGTTCAGATACACAGAGCGGTGGGGCGTGCGATTAATGTCCTTGCCGTGGCTAATAAACTGGTAAGTGCCAAGCAGGTCTTGTGCATCCACAATGTTCTCGCCCTCAATGGGCGCATAGCGATGAGGGGAGGCCACCAGCCAGCCGTCTTTATTGATAAATAATTCATGCACACGGATCTCATGGCCCTCGCCCCGGTTGGGGAAGCGGGTATGGAAGATCACAAAGTGCTTGCCGGACTCGACATCGTAATAAGCGGAGTTATGCCCCGGTGCCATATAACCATGGTCGGTGCCTGCATCGCCGGGATTGGCGTCAAACAGATGGCCGCCCATTAACTTAACCCCGTAGGGTGCGATACTGGACCAGTTGCCCGAGGCACCAATCATATCCAGTCCTTCGGCATCCACAAAGGGCCCCTGGGGCGAGCGGGAACGAGCAATACGCATATTGTAGCCATCATTCTGGGCGAAGCCGCCGAAGGAGGTGAACAGGTAATAGTAGTCCGACACCGGACTGTAGAGCATAAAGGGCCCTTCGATAGCGCTGTAATAACCGCCCATGATCTTAGTGCCGTAGCCCTGACCGGGCAGCGGCAGGCCGCTGGTGGGATCCATCTGCATAATCCATATACCGCCGGAATAAGAGCCATACACCATCCACAGGCGGCCCTCCTTGTCGAAAAACACATCCGGGTCGATGGCATTGGGATGCAGGTTGCCGTTATAAGGATTGCCGTCAATGCCGGGATTTTCCTCGCCGCGGTGGCCGCTTTTCAGAAACAGGGCGATATTTTCATAAGGCCCTTCGATATGCGCCGACACCGCCACGCCCAAATAGGAACGGGACGAATCACATTCGCCATTTTCCGGGGAGGCGCAGTGGTTGTAATAGAAATGGTACTTGCCGTCAGCCAACTGAATCACATCGGCAGCCCAGGAGCCCTGCCAACCACCGGACCAGGCGATGCCCTCAGCGGCCTCTTCGGCATAGGTATCAAACAGGGGATTGTCGTCATTGACCCCGTCTGTGGTGACCACCTGCCAGTTCAGTAAGTCGTTAGTTTTAGCCGCCGCCAGGTGCGAGCCAAACACATAGAAGGTGCCGTCATCCAGACGGATCACTGAGGGATCGTGTACCGACGCATTGTTAAAGCTTACCTGGCCAATGCTTGGGTCCGGCTGGCCATTGTCTTCAACAAACTGATAGAGCGCGGTTTGATAGGCAAAGGTGGCGCGGCTGTTGTTAAAGTAAATGCGCACCGTATCTGCCAGTGTCGGCACTGAAAAATAAGGACGACCATTTTCATCTTCGCCGTCAGCATTCAGGACTGTATGGCTGCTTTGGGTTACCACCAGTCGCCAGGGACCGGCCTGTTCGTCTGATGTCTGGATTTGGTTGTCAGTGTAATAACCCGAGCCCCGCACATAGACTCTGGGACTTTGCTCAATCACAGCGGTATCTACCGGTTGCCACTGGGCCTGTGCCCGACCGCAAACTGCCAGTAAGCCGATAAGGCTGAGCAATTTCAAGGCGTTGTATCTCGAACGACAATGCGTACGAACCATGTTGTTATCTCCCGGATAATCAGGGGTACCTATACAGCGCAGACTAGCCACCCGGTAAAATTAGAAAATGCGTTAAATTAATCTGCGCCGCAGGGCCAGTGCGCCCAGGGTCAGCAGCAATAAGCTTGAGGGTTCAGGGATTTGCTGGCGCAGAGCCAGATTGCTGATGGTCAGGCTGTCGCCCAAAATAAAGTCATTGTCTACCACGCCAAATTCCAGGCTGGCATGTACGCCGGTCCATTGGCTGATATCAAAGCTGCCACCGCTGCTTAGATTCAGTATGTCGTTAGTATCCAGATTGCGCAGTTGTGCAAAAGCGAAATCACTGACACTGCTAAGGCTGCTGCTGATATCCACAGACAATTGCCAGGTGGCACCGGCGCTGGCTGGGCCTAAGATAAAGTCCTGAAACATCACCACCTGCCAGATGTCCTCCACACCTGTGGTGCTGGTGGTTAGTGTCACCTGATTAGCGCTCAGCAGGAAATTATCGGTATAGCCAGCAAAAAGCTCACCGGTGGATTGGCTGTCAGTGCCTGTGCTCAGGTTGTATTGGCTAATCTCAGCCTGCCAGCCAGTAAAGCCATTGCTAAAGTCGGTATTTAGCAGGCTGGCATTGACCACTGGGCTGCAGCAAATAAGGGAAAGGGCTGACAGAAGCCTGTGTGATCGGTGGGCTGATAATGATAGGTTCAGGCCACGCATGGTAGTCTCCTTATATTCAATTTGATTAGAGAGGGTTAACCATAATTAAATGGTATTATAATACAAATATTAGAGTATCAGCATTCAGGCTTTTGTAAATAGCTTGTTAATCGAGAATTGAGGGTAAAGATCCCATACTAGGCATAGCTTTTATGCCTGACTATTTAGCGCCATCCCTATAAATACAGGCTGTTTGCACAGCTTCTGTGGTTGTGACTTGTTATTTTTTAATCCTGACGAAGTATCTGTCTCATTAAATTTATCTTATATAATTCAATGGTTTATAATCCTTTCTGGACTTTGTGACAGAGATTGAAAATCTTTGCTGTTTTGTTATTGACAGCTAAAATGTCATACAATATGATGATAATCAGATAACATTATTTTAACAGTGCTGGGTGACATGCTGGATTTTGAGTCCTTAGGCATACACTCAGCACGAAAAGCCCTGGTAGTCTAAGCGGTGTAAAGGCTAAAAAGGGATAACTATACAGCGGAGAACTCAACCCATGTTTAACCGAACCCACCTGGCCAGCGCTATTGTACTGGCGCTTTCCAGTCCAGTTTTATCTGCACAGGAATCTGTTGATGACCAAGCCAATAGTGCGCAGGAAGTTGAAATCATTCAGGTTTCTGGTATCCGGGCCAGTCTGAATAAGGCACTAAATACCAAACGATTCAGCAAACAGGTGGTTGACGCCATAGTGGCAGAGGATATAGGTAAACTGCCAGACAACAATGTGGTGGAGTCGCTGCAGCGGGTCGCCGGTGTACAGGTTACCGACCGTGCCGATGGTGAGGTGAACACTGTGACCATTCGTGGTTTAACCGATGTCAGTACCACCCTCAATGGCAGAACCATATTTACTGCTTCCGGCCGTTCACTGGCGTTGGCGGATATTCCTTCTACACTGGTGTCGCAAATTGATGTCATTAAGAACCGTTCGGCCAGCCAGTTCGAAAATGGTATAGCCGGGCAGATTGATGTGCATATGTTCCGCCCCTTTGATTTTGACGGCCAGAAGTTCTCTGTGGCGGCTAAGGGGATCTACCTTGAAGAAGCGGAGGAAACTAATCCGGTACTCAGTGCACTGGTCAGTAATCGCTGGACTTTAGATGGCGGTGGTGAGTTTGGTGCGTTGTTCAATGTATCTTATACCGAAACCAGCTACAGAAGTCAGTCGGTGACACCCGGTGCTCAGGTGGTGTTTATGACAGAGAACCAACCTGATGGTTGGGTGCCGCTGGAGCGTGTGTTTAACGACGACGGCCGGGTAGCAGAGAGCCCTATTTGGACACCCGGGCTGGATCGTGGTTTGCCAACAGCGCCAGGCTCTACCATTGATATAAATGGTGTTCCTGCCGAGTACTATCTGTCACGTGATGCCATGTTTATGTCGGATTTTACCGGCAAGCGCAAGCGCCCGGCGGCCAATCTGTCACTTCAATATGCCCCTGATGACCGTTCAGTTTATACCTTTGAAGCCATGTATAACGGCTATCGCAATGAGAGCTTTAACTCGCTGAATTTTGCCTTTGTGGACTGGTGGGGCTCTTTGGGTGAATTGGGTAATATTGCCGACAGTTTTGAGTTGTATGAAGGTACTAATGTGATTAAAAGCCGCACCATCCGAAACCCATTTACCTTCGGTAGTGGCGATTATTCGGTGGGCGAGACCGATTCCTATATGTATGCTCTGGGCGGTGACTGGAACCTGACAGACAGCTTTAAGCTAAAATCAGAATTGGTTTATCAGAACAGTGAATTCGAATCCTCCTTTATTGCCATGCGTTCCAATGCCGGACGCTATCAATTGACAGCTGATTTCAGCAATAATCCCAGTATTATTTTTGCGGATAATCCGGATACCCCTGATGTGGATGAAAGTGATCTTACCGACCTGACTCAGGCGAGTATGGCCGAAATGTATGATAGCGGTGAGCGTAATGAAGGTTCTGCGCTGACCTTTACCCTGGATGGTGAATATTATACCGATGATGGGGTCTTCCAGAAGTTTGCCTTTGGTCTGCGTTATGATGACCGTGACACAACCGAGTATATGCGCGACCAAAATGCGGCGGCCTGTGATGTGGTTAATACCACTGGCGACCCGGCCAACTGCCTGTTTGCGACCTACCTGAATGACGGGATTGCCCATGTGAATGACAGTTTCCTGGATGGTGAAGCCACAGTGCCACGCACTTGGGCGGTAGCCAGTGGTCCTTACTTGCGCGCCAATCGGGATTACTTTTTGGGACTCTATGGTCTGAACTCATCTGACCCCTTGATGGAAGAGTTTAACATTAACGAGGTCAATGCCGCCCTGTACGCCACGGCAGATTTTGAGACAGAAATTGGCGGTAAAGTACTGGACGGGCAAATTGGTGCACGTTATGTAAGGGTTGAAACCGATACCGAGTTTGTCGACCAGGTGGACCTGACCAGAACCGCAGGCTCAACGACCACAACCGAATTAATGCCGTCGTTGTCACTGCGTTATCATCTGGGGGATGAGTGGATCCTGCGCCTTAACTATGGTGAAACCTTGCGTATGCCTAACTTTGGCGACCTCAACCCGACCATTATCTATAACGATGACATCACAGGTATCGGCTATGGCACAGCCAATGGCGGTAACGTTAATCTGAAGCCCACCACATCGCAAAACCTGGATCTGGCTCTTGAGTGGTATTTTGGTGAAGCGAGTGCAGCGTATCTGACGCTCTTCCAGCGCGACATTGAAGGGCTGGTGATCCCCTATCGCAATCAGATTCAGCGGCAAATCGACGGCTATAATACCGATACCTTTATTCTGTCTCAGCCGGATAATGCCTCGGCCGGTGAGCTAAACGGCGTAGAGCTGGGGATTAATTATTTCCCAGAGAATCTACCGGGTATGCTTGACGGGCTGGGTATTCAGGCGGCGCTTACCCTGTTGGACTCCGAGCAGACTATTCCTGAGCTGGACGGTCGTGGCGAAGTTGTGGGGACGGAGAAAACCGATATCTTTGGTGTATCCGATAAGTCATACAACCTGACCCTGGTGTACGATCGTGAGAAGTTTGATGCAAGGCTGGCCTATGTCTGGCGTTCTGATTTCCTTAATAACAATGAAGCAGCGTCATTCGCCAACCCACTTGGTGTTTACAGGGACGAGCAACAGTCATTGGATTTTCAGCTTAATTACAATATCAGCGAAAATCTGACCTTGTCTTTTGATGCCACCAATCTGACCAACGAGATGTATCAGAGCCGCTATGGTAACAGTGAGCTGCATACCTTTGGAAACTGGCTGATTAGCCGCAGCTTTGGTCTGGGTATTCGCTATTCAATGTAACGCTTGTTCCCATGAAGCTTTTGCCCCGCAAGACGGGGCTTTTTTATATTCAGGAGAAGGATGGCACACCGATGCTACATGGTGCTTTGGCCGGCAACCCCTGTTACTAGGCCTCACTTCAACTTGGCCGTGATGAAACAAGCAATTTGGCTAGAAAAACATTGTTATCAAAATAGTATGATAATATTATCTATTCTGTGGTTTTGTTAATGTCTGGTAAATAGCGATAAGCTTGATTGACCAGACGCTGAGCTTGTCGGTTTATCTGGCTCTATAGTTAAGTGGAAATATCAGTATGTCATATAAATTATCACCTTTTGAGAAGATTGGCTTTGGCGCCGGTGACATGGCCGTCAATGTCGTGATCTCCTCAATGATGTTGATCATCACCTTTTTCTACACCGATGTGTTTGGTCTTAAGCCTGCAGATATGGCATTGCTGTTTATTCTGGTCCGGGTACTGGATGCGGTGACCGACCCATTGATGGGCCTGATTACTGACAAATATACCAGTCGCTGGGGGCGCTATCGGCCTTATCTTTTGTTCCTGTCTGTGCCATTCGGCATTGCGGTGTTTCTGACCTTCAGCACCCCGGATGCCGATTACAGTGCCAAACTGCTGTGGGCCTATTCCACTTACATTTTTATTACCCTGATGTTTACGGCCGTGACCATTCCCTATATTTCCCTTATCGGCGTGCTGACCGACGATCCCAAAGAGCGTTTGTCGGCCAATGGTTATAGACTGTTCTTTGCCAAGATAGCCGCATTTCTGGTGACCATTATTGTTCCTATGTTAGCCGGCGCGGATATCTGGCAGGGCGATAAAGCCGCTGGCTATCAAGCCGCTATGGGGCTGATGGCGGTGCTGGCGGTGCTGTTTTTTTTGTTTTGCTTTTTTGCCACTACAGAGCGTCTGGAACACCAGGTGGAAAGCAAACCACTGTCTCAGCAGTTTTCCCTGCTACTAAAAAATGATCAATGGTTAGTGCTTTGTGGCGTTTGTGTACTGGGTACCGTTGGCTACGTGGTGCGGGGCTCGGTGGCGCTTTATTATGCTAAGTATTTTCTGGGCGGTGATGCCACCACGCAGTCGTTGTTTCTGTCTACCGGTGTAGGCGCGGCCATTTTGGCGATGGTGGCCTCCACCTGGATAACTAAACGCTTTTGTAAAATAAAGCTGTTCCGTTACAGCCAGATGGCGGTGGGGCTGCTAAGTCTGGTCATGTATTTGCTGGTCGAACCCGGCGACATGCTGCTGGCTTTTGCATTGTTTTTCCTGATTTCCTTTGTGGTGGATCTGCATGCACCGGTGTTCTGGTCTGCCATCGCCGAGGCAGTGGATTATGGTGAAAGTAAAACCGGTAAACGGGTCGCCGGCTTGTCCTTTGGTGGGATTTCATTTTGTCAGAAAGCAGGCATGGGCGTAGCCGGGGGCCTGGTTGGGCTGTTACTGGCCTTCTTTGATTATGTCCCTGAACAGCCACAGACCGAGTTTGCCCTGACCGGCATCGCGCTGATGCTGACTATTATTCCCGGCGTATTTCATTATCTGGTAGGGGCGCTGATGAAGCGTTATCGCATCACCGATGAGGAATATCGTCGCTTGTTATCCACGTTAGATGTGGTTCGCCATGAACCTGCTGGCCAGAACACAGATACTGTACAAATCAAAGTTGCCACCGGAGTTTAGTGACAATGCTCAATACCAATATTCCTCTTATACCACAGCGTGCTGATCCCTTTATTTATAAGCATACGGATGGGTATTATTATTTTACTGCCTCAATACCGGCCTATGACGGTATAGAATTGCGCCGGGCCACAACCCTGGCCGGGCTGGCGGATGCCAGTCGCAAAATCGTCTGGCGCAAGCCGGATAGCGGCCCTTATTCTGATTTAGTCTGGGCGCCGGAGATACATTTTAATCAGGGTGCCTGGTACGTGTATTTTGCCGCAGCCCCCAGTCGCGAGATCAAAGACGCTTTGTTTCAGCATCGCATGTATGCCATTAAAACCGAGGCGGCCAATCCCCTTGAAGGGGACTGGCAATTCTGTGGCCAGATTGAGACCGGCATTGACAGTTTCTGTCTGGACGCCACCACCTTTACCCACCATGGCAGGCTGTACTACCTGTGGGCGCAAAAGGGACCGGGGATTCGCGGCAATTCCAATCTGTATATTGCCGAGATGGACACCCCGATCCGAATCAAGGGCAAACCAGTGATGCTGACTAAGCCGGAGCTGGATTGGGAAATCCGTGGATTTTGGGTCAATGAAGGGCCAGCGGTGATCAAAGGCCATGGCCGGGTATTTATCAGCTATTCGGCCAGCGCTACCGATGAGAACTATTGTTTGGGGCTGTTGTGGGCAGATGAAAACGCCGATCTGCTCGACCCTGCTAGTTGGACCAAATCGTCACAACCTGTGTTTCAAACCCATGCAGCGCTGAAGATGTTCGGCCCAGGTCACAACAGTTTCACCCAAGGGGAGAATGGCGAGGATGTGCTGGTCTACCACGCCCGCCAGTACACCGAAATTGAAGGGGACCCATTGTGGAATCCGGATCGTCATACCTTTATCAAAACCATTAAATGGGATAAGGATGGCATGCCGGATTTCGGCCGTCCCGGCCAGCCATGATGATCCCACTCAGACGGGGACTGGTGGCGCTGACCCTGGGGCTGGTGGTGAATTCTGTCAATGCCGTTGAATTATTTGAATTACAACAGGTTCGCCTCACCGACAGTCCTTTCGCCCATGCCCAGCAGGTCAATCTGCAATACCTGCTGGCCATGGACCCTGACCGTTTGCTGGCACCTTACCTTCGTGAAGCTGGCTTGCCCACCGGGGCTGAGCCTTACGGTAACTGGGAAAGCTCTGGCCTGGATGGGCATATCGGCGGTCATTATTTGTCAGCCCTCAGTCTGGCCTACGCCGCCACCGGGGAGCCGAAGCTTAAGTTGCGCCTGGATACCATGATTGATCAGCTTGGCAAGGCCCAGCAGGCCAATGGCAACGGGTATCTGGGGGGGATACCTGATGGTAATGCAGCCTGGCAGCAGATTCGACAAGGCCAGATTAGTGCCGACCTGTTCAGCCTGAACCAGCGCTGGGTACCCTGGTATAACCTGCACAAGATATTTGCCGGACTGGTGGATGCCCATCGTCTGGGCCACAACGCTAAAGCCAAATCCCTGTTGCTGGAATTAGGTAACTGGCTGAAAAACCTTACAGAAACCCTTTCCGATAGCCAGATTCAGAGCATGTTGATTGCCGAACACGGCGGCATGAATGAGGTGCTGGTGGATTTGTATGAAATCAGCGGCGATAAGGCATATCTGGCACTGGCCGAGCGATTTTCCCACCGCCTTATTCTGGATCCTCTGCTGGAAAAACAGGACAGGCTTAACGGTCTGCACGCCAATACCCAAATCCCCAAGGTGATTGGCTACCAGCGGGTAGCACAGGCAACAGGCAAATTGGGCTGGCAGCAGGCGGCTGAATTTTTCTGGCAGCGGGTCACCCAGCAACGCTCAGTGTCCATTGGCGGTAACAGCGTGCGTGAGCATTTTCATGACGAGAAAGACTTCACTCCCATGCTGGAGGATGTGGAGGGACCGGAAACCTGCAACACCTACAATATGCTGAAACTCAGCAAGCTGCTGTTTGCAGAGTCAGAAGACCCGCGCTATCTGGACTATTACGAGCGGGCCACTTACAACCATATTCTTTCCTCCCAGCATCCGGTGCATGGCGGTCTGGTTTATTTCACCCCCATGCGGGCCGGTCATTACCGCATGTATTCGGATGTGCAGGGTTCCATGTGGTGTTGTGTAGGCTCCGGCATTGAGAATCACAGTAAATATGCCGAGCTCATCTACGCGCACGAAGATAACGAGCTGCTGGTGAATCTGTTTATTCCCTCGCATCTTAACTGGGCGGAAAAAGGTCTGGGTCTGACCCTGGAAACCGCTTTTCCAGACGCTGAGGCGGTGCGGTTGCAGATCACTGAAGCGCCTAATCGGCCCATCAGTCTGAGTATTCGTCAGCCTGACTGGTTGCAAGAAAAGCCAATGACGCTCATGGTCAACGGCAAGCCAGTGCAGGCATCCACTGAGCGGGACGGTTATCTGACCCTGACCCGGCAATGGCAAGCAGGCGATGAGATCAGCCTGGCGCTGGATGCCGAACCGTACTTGGAACAGCTACCAGATGGCAGCGATTATTACTCAGTGCTGTACGGCCCGGTGGTGCTGGCCAATAAGGTCGAACCCTTTGCCGGCGAAACTCTGGATTTTGTCGCCGATGACAGCCGCATGGGCCACATTGCCGCTGGCCCCATGTGTCCGCCCGAAGCGTTGCCGATAATGGTGGGCAAGCCGCAGGCCTTTGTGGCGGGACTGAAACGACTCAAGGGGCAGCCACTGACTTTTTTGGCAACCCAGGGGGTCGGCAGGCCTGGTCAGGCAGCGGAGCCGGTCAGGCTGATCCCGTTTTTCCGGCTACATGACAGTCGCTATCAGCTTTACTGGCCGCAGATGTCGGTACAGACTTATCCGGATTTCCTGGCCCGGGCTAAACTGCGAGCCCATGCTGAGGCTGAGCTCACGGCCAAGACCCTGGATCAAATCAACCCCGGCGAACAGCAACCTGAGGCCGAGCATGATTTTAAAGGGCAAGGCAGTCGCGCCGGGGTTAATCAGGGCATGCACTGGCGTGATGCCTCGCACTGGTTCAGCTACCGGCTGAGCGACGCCGATTTACAGGCCAAAGTGCTGCGCCTGACTTATTTTGGCGGAGATGCCAATCGGCAGTTTGAGATCCACTTTAACGGCGAAAAGCTGGCCGATGTGACCCTTAAGCCCAAAGGCGATGGCTTTTACGAAGTGGACTATCCGCTCCCCGAAAACTTGGTTAATCAGGGGCTGGGTGGTCATACCCTGAAGTTTATCGCCCAACCCGGCTCCATTGCTGGCGGCATTTATGGGGTCCGGCTGCTAAAGGATCTGTAAGCCGCTATCCCATAATAAAAAAAGCGCATTGCCTGGCAATGCGCTTTTTTATTACTTGTCATCTGTTACCGGTCAACACTCAGTACCGTACTTAAGCTGTTCAGATCGGCAGGATCCACCTCCGGCCAGCCTTCCAGCCAACTAATAGGCAATATACGCAATTTTTGCAGGGCATTGTCGGCGGTTTCATAGGCATGAAAGACCAGGTAGTCTTTGCCGTCGAAGCTGTAGGCCGAGTTATGTCCCAGGGCGACCCAGTCCTCGTTACCTTTGAGGACCAGCGAGCCGCCGCCCTCCAGCAGGGATTTACCGTTTTTGTCCAGATAGGGGCCGCTGACGGTTTTGCTGCGTCCCACCATAATCTTGTAGTCGCTGTCCATGCCGCGGCAGCATTTGTCGAAGGATACAAACAAATAGTAGTAGTCGCCTTTTTTGAAGATAAAGGGCGCTTCGACGGCCCCTTCACCGGCATCGGTATCCGGCGTCAGCGGATTGCCGGGGCGTTTGGCGATACTGTGCCATTGTTGTGGCTCGGCTAATCTGGTCAGACTGGGGTCAAGCTTAACTAATTTCAGGCCTTCCCAGAACGAACCAAAACTCATCCAGGTATTGCCTTCATCATCCTCGATTATGGCCGGATCGATGGCATTCCAGTGATCGCGGTTAGGCACGGATTGCAGCACAATGCCCTGATCCACCCAGCGGTAATCCGGAGAATCGGGATCCAAGGTGCTATTAACAGTGACCCCGATACCTGAGGTGTTCTTACCAAAGGCAGACACCGAGTAGTAGAGGTAGTACTTACCGTCTTTGTGATAAATATCAGGCGCCCACAGGTGGCCGTTAAACCCCGGTGCGATGCGTCTCGCCCAACTGGGTTCATGTTCAAACACCCGGCCTGTCAGGGTCCAGTGTTTGAGATCCTTGGATTCGTAGTAGGTAATGCCGGGACCTGTGCTGAACACATAGTAAGTGTCGCCTTCTTTGGCCATTACTGGGTCATGCACTTCCACCTGCTTAGCGGTGGCGCAGGCACCCAATCCCCAGGCCAGCAACATTGCGCCGGCCAGTTTAGTACGCTGTTTCATCAGGCTTTTCCTGTATTGCTAGTCAAATTGATGATTGGGACTCTAGCATATATGTAATACAATATTAACAATATATTGATGATCTTAATCAGAACAGGAGACTACCCCATGTTAAAGGAGAACGTCCTGCGCGGCTTTCGCCTGGCTTTGCTACCGTTGGCGCTATGCACAGCTGCTGCACAGGCCCTGGAATCGCTTAATATCGACAATCCCATCGTGCTGCAACGGGCCGACCCCTGGCTGGTCAGGGATGCTACCAGCGGTTGTTATCAGTTTATCGGCACTTCGCCGAAATTTGATCAAATAGAAATCCGTAGTGCCTGTCGGCTCAATGATCTCAAGCTGGCCGAACCCACCGTGATCTGGCAGAAAAAGGCCTCAGGACCCATGAGTGCCAATATCTGGGCACCGGAGCTGCATCGAATTGATGGCATCTGGTATGTGTACTTTGCCGCTGGCGATCTGGCCCAGCCCTTCAGTATCCGCATGTATGTGCTGTCCAACTCCTCTGAAGATCCGGCCACAGGTATCTGGAAGGAGGAGGGACAATTGACCACCCATCTGGATAGTTTTGCACTGGATGCCACCAGCTTTGAACATCAAGGCAAACGCTACCTGGTCTGGGCCCAGCAAAATGCCGAACGCAGCTACAACTCTGCACTATGGATTGCTGAGATGGACAGCCCCACCTCTGTTAAGGCCCCTATTGTTAAAATCAGTGAGCCGACCCTGGATTGGGAAATACAGGGTTATAAGGTGAACGAAGGCGCCGCGGTACTGATTCGACACGGCAAGGTATTTATCACATATTCTGCCAGTGCCACCGACGATCGTTATGCCATGGGCCTGTTATGGGCTGACTCTGCGGCAGATCTGCTCAGTGATGACAGTTGGCATAAATCCCCTGAGCCGGTTTTTACGACTAATCAGCGCCTCAGTCGTTACGGACCTGGTCACAACAGCTTTGTGCTGGCCGAGGACGGCAAGACGGATCTGCTGATCTACCACAGCCGTGACTACCGGGAATTGCAGGGCACACCGCTAACTGATCCTAACCGCCATGCCCGGGCCCGCCCCATTTACTGGAATGCTGAGGGCTTTCCTGTCTTTATGCCGCAGCAAGGGGATTGAAGAGAAAACCACAGAGCCACAGAGGATTAATGGCTTTCTGATCATCCGTCTTTATCTCGCGCAGCGATGAGGGGCCAGAAATAAAAAGGCATCCATCTGGATGCCTTTTCGCAGAGTGCCGGTTGTATTTGCCAATTATGAGCGCTCAGAGCAGGTCTGGACCATTCGACTTTCAACCCTCTGTGTTCTCTGCGATCCTGTGGTTTAACGCCCTTATTACCAGAAGCGGATATAGATAAAGGCGGTAATGGCCAGAATGCCAGCAGTATGGATATAGTCCCATTTATCCAGGCCTGCGATCACTTCACGCATCGTATCCTTACCCAGACTGGAGAAGGTCAGCCCCTGCAGTTTCTCCTGACTGGCCCTGGCGGTAAACAAACTGGTCAGGATCATAATGCCGGCGACCAGTACGAACAGTAAAATGCAGTAATACAGCCAGTTCATTTCCACCACCCAGGCCAGTGCACTGCCCTGCAAAGAGTCTTTAAATGGCAGTAGTACCAGTCGGAACATGCCCATTACAAAGCCGGACACCAGGCCGACAAAGCCAGCGGCAGGGGTAATACGCCGGCTTAAAAGCCCCAGCAGAAATACCGCCGCAATACCTGGCGCAATTAGCGACTGAACACTTTGCAGGTATTCATACAGTACATCGGCGATCAGGCTCATCACCGGGATCCACAAGATACCCAGCAGAACAATCACGACAGTGGCTATGCGTCCCACTCTGAGTAAGTGTTTCTCGCTGGACTCAGGCTTGAACTTTTTATAGAAATCTATGGTGAATAGGGTTGCTGAGGAGTTAAACAACGAGGCCAGAGAACTCATCAGAGCGGCCACCAGTCCACCAATAACAATGCCTTTAACGCCAGATGGCAGGAGTTCGGCCACCAGCGTCGGGAATGCCTGATCAGCACTGTCGTAGCTGATAATGCCTTTGGCGTTCAGCGCATAGGCAATCATGCCAGGTACCAGAAAAATAAATACCGGAAGCAACTTAAGATAACCCGCAAAAATGGTGCCGCGGCGGGCCTCTTTAATACCTTTAGCGGACAGTACCCGCTGCACAATGTACTGGTCGGTACACCAGTACCAAAAGCCAATGATAAAAGAGCCAAAAATAATCCCCGGCCAGGGGAAGTCTGCGTCAGATGCTGAGCGGATCAGGTGCATATTGGCCTCGTTAAGCCTCTCTACTTCTGCCCAGCCGCCCACTTTGTCCAGGCCTACCACCAGAATCACTACAGAGCCGATGATCAGTACAGGTGTTTGTAGCACAGACGTCCACATAATGGCTTTCATACCGCCAAGTACCGTGTAGATGCCGGTGATAATCACCAGGCTCAGGGCTGAAATCCAGAAGAAATCTATCCCCCAGATACTGTCGATACCAAGAATGGTTTTAAATGCGATTCCGCCTGCATAAACGGTAACGGCCACTTTAGTTAGTACATAGCTTACCAGTGAGATTACCGATAGAAAGGTTCGGGATGCTGGGTTATAGCGGCGCTCCAGAAACTCGGGCATGGTGTAGACCTTGCTGCTCCAGTAGAAGGGCACGAAGATCCAACCAAGTAGCAGAATGATCCACGATTGTAATTCCCAGTGGGCTAGTGCCATACCGGATTGCGCGCCGGACCCGGACAGACCCACCAGATGCTCTGAACCAATATTGGAAGCAAAAATGGAGGCGCCGATCACCAGCCAGCTTGCATTACGTCCAGCCAGGAAATAGTCAGCGGTATCTTCTTCTTTTTGTCGCAGCGACATAATTACGACACCAAGCAATAAGACAAAGAAACCAGCCAGAACCAACCAATCCAGAGTGCTTAATTGAACCATATCATGTTATCCATACAGGCTTCACAGAGCAGGAGTGAGGTCTCTATCCATTCTGTGTAACGTAAAAATTTAAAGCATATTATAATACAATATGTGTAATTTAAAGCGGATTGTTAATGGCTGGTTAAGTAAACGCTGGTGTTATTCTGGCAGGCGGTCCGGCATGAAAGTGGTCAGTCGCTCAACTATATGGCTGGAACAGGGCAAAAAGGCAAACAGAACATTGCACTGTTTCGTTAAAAAGTTATGTTAGTATAATAAGATACGTGAAATTAAAGGAAAACGTATGGCGCGAATAGAAAACTTGAACTTATCGCAACAGGTTACGAATGAACTGGGGCGTGCCATTATTGCCGGTGAATTCAATGCTGAATCTGGTTTGCCCACCGAAGCCCAGTTGTGCGATGAGTATGGCATAAGCCGGACCGCCGTGCGCGAAGCGGTGAAGATGCTGGCTGCTAAAGGATTAATCTCCTCGCGACCCCGCCAGGGTATCCGGGTCGAACCTGCCTCAAACTGGAATCTTTATGATACCAGTGTGTTGAAATGGATGTTGGATAGCAGTCCGTCAATGCTGGTACTCAAAGAGTTTTTGCAGATGCGTATGGCCATTGAGCCACAGGCAGCCGCTTTGGCTGCTGAGTACGGGACCGATGAGGATATACAGCATATTGCCGACGCGTTAGACGAGATGAACAAAGCGGCGGCAGATCCAAAGGCCAGTATGCATGAAGCTGATTTAGCGTTTCACACCAGTATTTTGTTTGCCAGTCGCAACAGGTTTTTCTTTCAGTTACGCGACTTTATTCGAACTGCGCTGAGTGTCAGTATCCAGCACACGACTCCGGCAAAAGGTAATGACATGGGGGTGGCTGAAGATCATGCCAAGATTTACACCGCCATTCTGAATCGCCAGCCTGAACGCGCCAAGAACATGATGACTTATCTGATTGATGAGGCCATGACCTTTATAGAGGCAGAAATTAAAGGGGCCAAGTGAGGTGGCTCGCTGATGATCTTTGCCTGGTAAGGTAGAGGACAAACCGAGAAGTTTAAGAGTTATTATGCCAACACTGTTAAAAGGGGAAACCTGTTATCCCAGCCTTAATGGCAAGAGCGTTTTTATTACCGGCGGTGGGACCAGTATTGGTGCTGCTATGGTGGAGCGTTTTTGCCTGCAGGGAGCCAAGGTGGCCTTTGTCGATATTGCCGATGAGCCTAGTCGTGGTCTTTGTTCCCGGCTTGCCGAACAACACCAAGTAACGCCACTTTACCTACATTGTGACATCAAAGACGTTGAAGCATTAAAAGACGCGATCAGCGAAGCTCAGAAGGCACACGGTGATATCAGTGTATTAATCAACAATGCTGCTGACGACACGCGCCACGATATGGATGAGCTTACCGTCGAGTATTGGGACGAGCGACTTGCTATTAACCTCAGACCCTGCTTCTTTTCGGCGCAGGCGGTGGCGCCACAGATGCAGCGGCAGGGAGGAGGCAGCATTATTAACCTTGGTTCAATAAGCTGGCGATTGAAGCAAACCTGCATGCCCGCATACACTACCGCCAAAGCTGGTATAGAAGGGCTGACACGCAGTCTGGCAGGCCAGTATGGCAAGGATCATATTCGTGTGAACACGCTGATTCCTGGCTGGGTTATGACACCGCGCCAGATTTCCCGTTGGGTTAACCCTGATATTGCCAAAGAAATTCAAGCTAACCAATGCATTAAAGAAAACCTTCAACCTGATGATATTGTCAATGCGGCGTTATTCCTGGCTGCCGATGATAGCCGAATGCTAACCGCCCAGACTTTGATTGTGGACGGTGGCTGGGTATAAATCGGCTCCGCACTTGTCAACAACTCTGTAACATGAGAGATTGTCAAACATAGAATAGTATTATAATATGTTTTTATGTCTGAGTGTGTGAGTGAATGACAGAATCCTTACCTGAAATAGCTTTGCAGGTAGTCGAATTGGCAGACTGGATTTGGGTTTATTTGATACTAATCACGGGTGCCTTCCTGCAAAGTGTGATTGGCTTTGGCCTGGGACTATTATGCGCGCCTGTGTTATTTCTTATATCACCCCAGCTCGTGCCGGCACCAATGATCCTAAACGCATTGTTACTTACCTTGCTGATTTCTATTCGCAATCGTGACGCCATTCACCTGAAACAGACGTCCTTTTCGATTCTCGGCGGAACAGCCGGTGTATTGACGGCTGGGGCAGTAATGTTGTTTCTGGAGCCTCACCACTACCGATTGCTGTTTGGCATTTCCATTATCCTTGCTGTGCTGTTGTCCGTTGTTGGTGTTAAGCCCACCATTGGTGTGGCGTCCAATTTAATTGCCAGCTTAATGTCAGGTTTTATGGGCACGACGACCTCTGCTGGCGGAGCGCCCATGGGGCTGCTGTACCAGACGGTTGAACAGCGGCAGATTAAAGCTAATCTGAGTGTTTTCTTCCTTTACATTAATAGTTTGGGAATCATCGTATTGTGGTTTACGGGCTCAGCAGGGGCTCAGGACCTGGTACTTTTTCTTAAATGTATGCCAGCCATTATGCTGGGATGGGTGTTGTCGGGTTTGATCAGTCATCGCATTCACAGTGAGATGCTACGCATATTGATTTTGCTGGTCGCGTTGCTTTCCGGGATATCGTCTATTTTTATGCAGGGTAGTTAAGCCCCCATGCAAGTGTACAAAATGCATGTGCTATGTTATAACATTTTTTTTGCTTGGCTCGCGTATTCCGGTGAAAATTATGGCATTGCGTTTTGTATCTTTATGTTTAACTGTTGCGATGTTGTTGGTATTTGACGCGTCAGCACAAACGTCTAAGTCTCCTGACAGGCAATACCAGGAAGTGGACTGGGTTGCATTGATGCCCAAAGACGATCTGGATACCTTGTTGGATCCCCCTGATTACTTTGCCGATATTGCTGACGGCTCGCAGGAAGACTCCCTGGAGGCCCTGACTCAGCAGGCGCAACAGGATGAAAAAGTGCGTCGCTACCAGGATGCCCTGACATCGACTCGTGTTGTGCAGGACTGGCACAACAAAGCCATAAAAATTCCCGGCTTTATTGTGCCGTTACAAGCCGATGAACAACAGCATGTCACAGAGTTTTTTATTGTGCCCTATTTTGGTGCCTGTCTGCATATGCCGCCCCCGCCACCCAATCAAATTATTTATGCGGTGTTGAAAAAAGGGGTTGAACTGAAAAATCTCTATGATCCCTTCTGGTTTGAAGGGTTACTGGCCATTGAAATCAATGAAAATGAGATGGGAACGGCCGCCTACCGCCTTTGGATAGACTCTGTTGTGCCCTATGAAGACTAAACCTCTGCGATTAGCGTACTGCAGCATTTACACGCTGATGTTGCTGAGCCTGGCACCCGGTTCGGGGCAAAGTTGTGAGTGGCATGACGGGGCGGGGCGTTTTGGCCATTTCCATCCTTTGATGCAACAGCATCGGCTACCCAGCTCCCCGCAGCTTATTCGCGTTAGTCATCAAAAGCAGGTTGCTGTCTCTTCGCAACAGCCAGCCGTGCTGGAAATAGACTATCAGGTGCCTGGCCGTTTTCATCAGGCAACGCTGAATGTTTCAGCCAGCGATAAGATTGTCTTGCAGGAACCAACCAAGATTGCCTTATCTCTGTCTGGTAAACTGCGGCTTTATTATCAGGCCAGCGAACCGGGTGAGCATAATATCACGCTGCACATCCAGGCAGAGGATGGTCGTCAACCTCTGGTAAAACAGCAGCGAATTAACGTAAAAGCAGATTAGTTACACATCCCCTTATCAGGATTAAAATATAAGCACTTATTGCCAGGAGCCATACAAGGGGTTAGGCAGCAAAAACAGTGTTTTTCCTAATTGAGGTAATACGGTCCCAATATCGGCCTGCTGCTGCGTAAGCCCGGAAAAATCCTCAATATTGTCACCAACTTGTAACACTATGTTATGTGGTTCCGACCAGGAGGTTTTTGACTCATGGGGGTGCCCAAAACAAGGGGCATCGCCTTGCACGATTTGCTGGCGACGTAAGTCTTTGTCGTTCCTGATGAGCTTATGGTCCAGCGCGTCCTGGTCTGATGCATGACGACCGATAAGACAGGTATTTGCCGTTGTTATGGGAATGCCCAATGCCTGCAGATTGCGCCAGGTATGAATGTCCAGACGCCGGTTGCGGTTGGTCACCAACGCAAGCTTTCCGCCGCGCTGAAATATCGCTTCTATAAAAGGTTTGACACCGGGCACCAGACTGGCTTGTTCGCTTTGCACCCAGGTATCCCAGGTCGCAGGTGAATAACCGGTCCCTGCTATTTCTGTCTGCTTTTGATAGGCAGTATTGTCCAACACTGTTTCGTCAACATCCATAACCACCACCCAGTTTTGCAAATCAGCAGGCACCTTTGCCAGGGCCTGTTGTGCCTGCTGATAGATTGCCCTGCTAAGAAGCTGATATTCCTTGCTGGTGATTTGCCACAATAATGCAGTGGAAAGTGTGGGGCTGTCAGCTGATAAGGATACTGACACAGCGCAATGGTCACTGAGCATGGCACCTTCATCTGCGTAAGTATGTATCTGTGCAGATTCAGTTATCCGCTCAGTCGGCATGCCGCCTGCCAGTATATGGTCGATCAGGGCCGAATGACGTGGATGACAACTTAGCAGATTGCGTGTGGTAATCTTGGTTGAGCGCTCATCATTCAGCAGTACCCGACTCAGGCGGTTATAGGGTGCTGAAATCCGGTGATTAAAATCGCCTAATACCAGATAGGGTGTAGCCGGTTTTTCCCGCTGTGCAATCCAGTCATTCAACACATCTGCCTGTTTAGCTAAAACCCGGCAGGCTTGTGTGTCGCTTTGCAGGTAATCATCGACAAAACAGCCACTTTTCAGGTGCAGATTTAAAATGTCTATTGGCCCGGTGGGGGCGTCAACCCTGATGGCCAGCCCATAGCGCAAACCGGGTAAGTCCAGGCCGAAATCTTTAATATGGGTGATGCTTAGTAGCGGTACTTCTCTTCTGATTGCAAAAGCTAATTTTTGCTGGGTAGAAAGATCGCCATTTTCCCTGCACTGATAGGGCTGGCTATCGGGTCTGTCGGACAGGATGAGTCGCCAGTGAAGATCCGGAAAGATCAGTCTTAACGCCTGTTTAGAATCAACTTCCTGTAGGGCAATAACATCGGCATCTAAACTTGCCGTATATCGTCGCATGGCTGACAACTGAGCATTGCTTCTGGGTTTGCACCCACCTTCGCCCGGATAGGCCAGATGTTCAGTGTTCCAGGTGGCCACTTTTAGTGCCTTGGGTTGTGGGCTTTGCGCTGTTGTGAAGGCGTCTGCAGGGCTAACTGTGGCTGGCGATGGGGGACTGGCCACGCAACCGCTACAAAGTGAACTGATGGCCATCAGGGCAAAGAATTTAGCGATATTCATCTATGTCAGCCTTAAAGTTCGTTAGCGAGCTTTTTGTATCCTTGCACCAAGTAATGATTGGCAGATACAACGGATTCTGAAAAGCTCGAATACTCAGGGGGCACTTTACTGATGCTGTCTAAATCAAAACCGGGTCCGATGTTAGTCATAGGTGGGACATGAAACTTGTCGGGCAGGTTTAACCCATCAATAACCGAGTTGTGTCTTACTACACAGCCGTTACCAATTCTGGTCCGAAATACCACGGAGTTAAAGCCGATGAACACATCGTCACCCACTTCGCATGGGCCGTGAATTATCGAGCGGTGGGCGATGGAGGTTCGTTCGCCGACGATAACCGCCGCGCCGGACTTGGAATGAATTACCACCCCGTCCTGAATATTGGAGTCTCGTTTGATTACAATGGGCTGCATATCACCGTTGGTGTCTACTTCATCGGCGCGAATGACCGCATAGGGGCCAATAAACACATTGTCCTCGATCACCACTTTCCCACAAATAATGGCGGTAGGGTCGATAAAAGCGCTTTGTGCCACGTCCGGCAGATGACCACTGGGATTTTTGCGTAACATACTGATTTATTTCCACGTTTAAGATGAATAGGCGCCTTTGTCACTATGTCAAGCGGCAGTTTAATAAGCGTTATGGCCGTTATGCAGCCAATCGGTATGGTGTTTTTGGTCGTACACCACGGCATTGTGAGCATGCAGACTTTCCTGATGCTCTACTTTAAACCAGTAATCAGACACCTGAGGCATCAGCTCCAGGGCTTGCTTAATGCGTCTGGCTGCATCCTCACAAAACAGCAGGTTTTGCGCATTCAGCTTGGCAAAGGCCTGCTCGTCCTGGCGCTTGACGGCGGTTTGTACTGGTGTGCCGATAGCCTGCTCAAGATGGAAGATTAGGGATGGCAGATTTGGCAGGTTTTCATCCGTCAGTCTCAGCCTGATATAAGCGTAGGAGCGCTGGCTATGCGGTGTGGCGATGCTGGCCTGCTCAGAGGCGAGCCACTGGATAAGTTCTTCCTTGTCTAACTGCGCAGCGCCGAAGCGCTGGGCGAATGCCTCACTCAGAGCCTGCCTTGACAGGGCCGCAGAGCAAGGGCAGGTGCTGGAATAGGGAATAGTGACACTAAGATCGGTGATGGGGGAGCCGCTGTTCAATTCTCTGGTCAGGGTCACAGTGTAGTTCTGATAACCCGACTCGTTGCTCAGCAGCGCGCTTTTTACCAGCGGCAGGTCAAACTGCAGGTTTATCTTAGCGGCCTGGCTGAGCCCTTGCTGGCTTTGCACCATATCCTTTAGCAGTGCGGATATCCCTGAGCCGCTCAGGCGTTGCTTGCTCAACTGCTGATTAAGTCGCAAATATAAACGCGACATATGTATGCCCTTGGCCTCGGGCTTTTCCAGGCTGACAAACACATCTGCCCTGGCGGTGACTTGGACCGGCTGGTTGCCATCCCCATCTACCAGTATGGGCAGTGCGATGGCCTCCATACCTACCCAGCTCAGGGGCAGAGAATTTAAGTCGGCTTGACCAGCGGCAACATCGGGTAAGGTGATCATCATATTCATACAGCAGGGGTTCCGGTTATCGGTTAAAAACAAGTGGCATGGCCGGCGTTTGAGATTGAGTTAGCTTATCAGCATCAAAAACAGCTTGGCCGTTGACCCAGGTTGTTAATATTCGCGATGAAAAACGGGTACCGTTAAAGGGCGTCCAGCCACAGTGGTAGCGGCAGGTTTTGTGGCTGACCTCTGTACTGTGCTTTGGTGATACCAGCACCAGATCGGCAAAGTAACCCTCGTGGATAAACCCTCTGTCGGCAATGCCATAGCGAATGGCTGGATTATGGGCGGTTTTCTCTGCCACCAGTTCAATGCTGAGTCTGTTGTGGTGCACCTGTTCGCACAGGCTTAGCAGTGCGTGTTCAACCAACGGCAATCCGGCCGGTGCCTGCAGATAGGCTTGCTGTTTTTCACTCCAGGTGTGGGGAGCGTGATCGGTTGCGATGATATCGATAAGGCCGCTTTGCACCGCGTTTAGCAATGCTTCCTGGTCACTTGGGGCCTTGATGGCTGGGTTGCATTTGATTAGGTTGCCAAGCCTGGGATAGTCATCCTGACTAAACCATAAGTGATGCACACAGGCTTCGGCAGTAATATGTTTGTTCCTTATATTGCCGGTGCTGAACAAGCTAAGCTCTTTTTCGCTGGTGATGTGCAGTACATGCAACTGGGCGCGATATTGTTTAGCCAGTGACACTGCATAAGAGGACGATGCATAGCAGGCTTCGGTATCGCGGATTTTGGCATGATCTAAAATACCGGGCGTCAGACCGTTTTGACGGTACATCTGTAGATTGTGATTTATGCGTCGCCCGTCTTCGCAGTGGGTTACGATCAATACCGGACTTTCCCTGAAAATAGCTTCCAGTGCCTGGGGATGCTCCACCAACAAATCGCCTGTCGAAGCGCCCATAAAGACTTTCACCCCACAGATTTGGCTGGGATCCAGTGCTTTAATGTCTTCCAGGTTGTTCTCGGTGGCGCCCAGGTAAAAGGCATAGTTGGCCAGTGAAGCTTGTCGGGCGATGGCATATTTATGTGCCAAGGCGGCCATATTGGTACTGGCAGGGCTGACATTAGGCATTTCCATATAACTGGTGATGCCTCCGGCGACCGCTGCCCGGGACTCACTGGCGATGGAGCCTTTGTGGGTCAGGCCGGGTTCGCGAAAGTGCACCTGGTCGTCAATCATACCTGGTAACAGCCAGGCACCTTTTGCATCGATAACCTGTTCGTTTGCTTTGGCTGGTATGTCAGGGGCAATACGTTCAATTCTGGCCCCGCGGATACGCACGTCAGCCGGCATGCTTAAACCGGCATTGATCACCAGGGCATTTTTGATTAACTGCTGATTCATAACTAGGGGTAACTCAGAAAACAAAGTCCAGGGTCAGTAAAAGGCGTTTTTCAGTCCCGCTGGCTGGCGCAGAGCGGTGGACTAAACCAGCATGCTCATTGCCTTGCCAAAGTTCACCTTTTAACAAGGCGACATCCCCTGGTGCTAATACCTGAATACAATCCGGGCCGCTGTATAAACCTGATTGTTCGTCAGCCAGGCCCTGACTTTTAATGCCGAGTCTGTCGCGGTTAACCAACTGATGGGGTAGCCATTGGGTACCCGCGCCGTAAAAGGTTGTGACTAATCGACAGGGCACCTTGTCCACATGAAAGCGCGGACACATAGCGTGTTCCAGTACTTTTAAGCGCAACCCGGCCCGTTTTAAATCAAACAGGCAGCAAAACATATCGACCAATTCGGCCACCTTTGCCTGTAACAGCTCGTTGCCGGGGAAATCTGGCAGTGTTTCCCGCAGTTGCAGTTCAATAGCATCAGCCTCAATGGTTTTGGTGATACTTAATCTGGGGTTGCTCTGCAGATACTGTTGCAGACTGCCAAGAAGTTCGGTTGGCAGTTTGCGTTGCCAGATCGCAATATTAACCGCGTCCTGATAAATATCCGTCAGGACCATAGGGCTTGCGCCTTTCGAAGCAATGCGTAGCGGTGTCCCGTTTTGTTCTGACGCGATTGCCAAACATGCATTACTCATGCTTCGCTCTCCCAAGCGGGAAAGGGATCGGGCAGGGTCTGCCAATAGCTTTTGCCCTGCAACAGTTCTTGCTCAGACAGCAGACAGCTATCCAGCGCCTCGGTGATTACCTGCTTATCCAGATTCTGGCCAATAAACACCAGTTCCTGACGCATATCGCCAAATGGCTCCTGCCAAAGCTTTTGTATATAAGCCAGAGACTCTGCATCGGTCGGCCATTGGGATTCAGGAACCGCTTTCCAGAACAGGCCCGCAAACCCATACCGGGCGATGCCGCCGGCCTGGTTCCACTGGCCCGCATACTGGGGGCGCGATGCCAGCCAGAAATAGCCTTTCGAGCGCAGCAGCTTGCCCTGTTGGTTGCTGCTGTGCAGAAACTGATAAAATTTTTGCGGGTGGAAGGGGCGACGGGCGCTGTAAGTGAAACTCGAGATGCCATATTCTTCGGTTTCAGGTATATGTTCGCCGCGCAGTTCCTTTAGCCAGCCAGGTGCCTGCTGAGCTTTGTCAAAATCAAACAAGCCGGTACCCAGTATGGCGCTGACCGGCACCTGGCCATGTTGAATGGGGATAATACGGGCGCTGGTATTAAGGGTACCGAGTATGGCTTTTAAACGTTCCAGCTCAGCATCATCCACCAGGTCGGTTTTACTGATTAAAATCACATCGGCAAATTCCACCTGATCGATTAACAGGTCGGCAACGCTGCGTTCATCCTGTTCTCCTAAGTGCTCACCGGTATCTTGCAAATACTTGGCTTCGTCATAATCCCTGACAAAATTAACCGCATCTACCACGGTAACCATGGTGTCCAGTGTGGCCACATCGGACAGGGAAATGCCGTCTTCGTCAGCAAAGGTAAAGGTTTCGGCCACAGGTAAGGGCTCAGAAATGCCAGTTGATTCGATGACCAGGTAGTCGAACTGTGCGGATGAGGCCAGTTTGCTGACTTCTATCAATAAGTCCTCTCTGAGCGTACAGCAGATGCAGCCATTACTCATCTCCACCAGTTTCTCTTCGCTGTGATTGAGCGAAACTTCGTTTTTGACCATGGCCGCGTCAATATTCACTTCACTCATATCGTTGACTATCACCGCGACTTTCTTGCCCTGACGGTTATTCAGAATATGGCTGAGTACCGTGGTTTTTCCTGCGCCAAGAAATCCTGACAGCACGGTGACGGGTAATTTGTTGTTAGTCATGGTTGGTATACTCCTGATGGGCATTGGTGCACTGCTGCTGGCGACCCAATTGATAGTTGCGGACATGGCCAAAGGCAATGATGCAGGAACCCACTACGGTCATGGCGACTTCACCATACTCACCCAGCAGGTCATGACCCATAACTGCTGCAATCACCAAAATGGTTAAGCCTAAGGCACCGATAACAAAGACATGGCGGTTGCGGTGGTGAAAGTACCCCATCAACAATGCAATGCTGCTAATTGGCACTACCGCAAACAGCAGCCAGATGTGAAACAGCTCATCATTTAATGCCAGCACGCCTGACAAGGGCGGGATAAGGATCAAGATAATAGGCATAAATAAACAATGCACGACACAAAGCGCAGAGAGGCCTACGGCTGCTTTATCACTAATGTTTTGAAGCTTCATCTGACATCTTTCCTTAAGACGAAGAGGTGGATTGGCACTGGTTGCACAGCCCATTCATTTCGAGTTGTGAGCCAGCAATAAGAAATCCTGATTTTTTGGTGTTCTGTGTCAGTAGTCTCACCAGATTGGTGGGTACCGACGTCTCCTCCACTTTCTGGCAAAGGGTGCAGATCAGAAATAATGGGAACGGATGGTCACAGTGGCCTGATAGTTGGGTGCAGGCCATATACTTATTGGCAGAGTGGAGTCGATGGATAAGTTTCATCGATTCCAGAAACACCAGGATACGGTAAACCGACATGGCCATAATGGGGGCTGGTGCTATCCGATTGTAAGCGTCTGTCAACTCATAAGCGGACATAGGGCCTTCTGTTTTTAGCAGTATCTCCAGCACTCGCTGACGTTTTTCTGTCAGGCCACGACCACTGTTGCGACAAGTCTGCTTAGCCTGCTGGATAACCTGACCAATTTGCCCCTGGTTCATCATTACCACCCTATATAGGGGTGGCTGCTGGTGAGATTGGCGACACCTTGCCCTTTGTCGGTTAACCACTGCGCTTTTATCAGGCTCAGTGAAGGCATAGATTCAAACAGTGGCAGAGCAAGCTGTGTGACTGCGCTTGCACAGTCATATTGATAGGTCACCTCAATATTGCTATGTCTATGCTCGTGATGCTGTTCATTGTCATCATGATGCTCATGATGTTTGTGGGGGTGATTTTGGTTGTCAACCGCCTGTAGTGAATGCTCTGCGCTGACCAGCGAGCATTGCCCGGTCAGTTTTACAACCCCGGCATTGTGCGTTAGCTTGTGTGCCAGGTGGTGCTGGGCTTTTTTTTGTTCGCTTGTTTTTGCTTCATGCTCAAAGCCCAGCGCGTCGGCTGCCGGCAAAATTAATTGAAGATGCCAGCGCTCGCCATCTTGAGCAATCTGCAGTTCGCCCTGGCCATGGGTGTGCTGCTGGGCAAGAGCTGAGGGGCTTAAGCTCAGTATCAGTGCCAATCTGAGCCAGTGTGATTTGTTCATAGTCCAACCTGTAGAAATTACTGGCGATCCAGGGCAGTTACCCTGCAATACCTGTTCATTTGACTTAAAGCTGCAAACCGACGTATTGTACGTACACTGCATTGATACAATATAACATATCGAAACATAATTGAAATGATATAATGTATCTTTTGTCGTGTAAGATGATTAACGCTTTTTGCTGTTCTGCAGGTTATTTCCGGTAAAAGTGGTGGCAACTCAATAGCAGTTGCATATCAGACCTTGCAGAAAACAGCTTATCAGCCTGAGTAAAACTTGGTTGGACCCTAACTACTAACGAGAAGATAAACATGCGCTATACATCCATGGCGGCCCTTATTGTCGCTTCCTGGGTTGAGCCAGGCATGTCGCCAGCTGTCGCTGGTGAGGTGTTTTCTGGTCAAGCAGAAACTGGCATCGAACGAGTGGTTGTGACGGCAACCCGCTCTGAACAAATGCTGCTTGAGGTTCCAGCAGCGATTTCTGTGCGGGAGCTGGATGACCTGCGCAGCAAGGGCTTCACCTATGGTACCGACGAATTCAGAGGTGTACCTGGTGTATTCTTTAGGCGGGGTGAGGGGGATGGGGAAGAGTTCCCCTTTGTGTCCATACGCGGCGCCACAGGTAATCACGGCAATGATGCCTTTTTAGCCATGCTGGATGGCATCCCTTTTGTTGGCCCCGACGAAGAAGTGTTACTTTATGAGATTCCCTATCCCATAGTGAATCATATCGAAATTGTGCGGGGGCCGGTATCTGCACTCTATGGTCGCGGGGCTATTGGCGGTGCGATAAATTATCAGACCCGCAATCCAGTCAACAACAGCACAGAACTGTCTTTTTCTGCAGGTCAGGACGGCTACTACCGCGGCCAGGTGTTATTAGAAAGACAATTTAGACAGGACATTGGCGTTCTTGCCAGCCTCAGTTATGAAGATTTCGCTGGTTGGAGAGACAACAGCGCGCGTGATGCAACCAGCGCTTTTCTGAAGACCGTCATTCCCCTCAGCAGCAAGAGCGCGTTGACAGCCTGGTTGTCTTATTTTGAACGCAACGCGCAGGTGCCCAGCGTTATACCAACGCTGGCCGACGGCTCAATAGTAAAAGTGGCAGGTGGCGTTGAAGGCTTTCTGGGGCATAAGCCAACCCGCAACAACAACCAGGGCTGGATAGGTGCGCTGCGCTATGAGCAACAAGTAACAGACATCCTGGATATCCAGCTAACTGCCCAGGCGCGCCAGTTCGACAGTGACGTTCGCCTTAATTTTTATGACTACTTAGAGTTTAATCCCGACCAAAACATCATGGGAGTAAACGGTTTTGCTTCAGTCAATGACGCTTCCGTATATTTTGTCGAAGCGTTGGCTAACTGGCGAAGTGGCAGGCACAAACTGGTTGTCGGTGTCAGTGCTGAACGTACCTCATTAGATGAGCAGGACAGGTGGTCAGGAGAGCTTGACCCGTTTTTCAGCGGTGAATGTGGATTTAGGTTCTACGCCATTGTGATTGATTACAGCACAGGTGAAGTGCTGAATGATCAGCCTGGCAATGACTGTTTTGTGCATGAGCAGTTGCGAACTGCAGCAGATACCACCAATCAGTTTTACGGTGCCTTTTTTCAGGACGAAATCAGTCTGAGCGAACGTTTAACGCTGACTGTGGGCGCGCGATATGATGAGTTTAAGCGTAATATCGATTTTTCTGTGATTGCCGCATCACCTGATTTGCAAAATGCAGAGGGACGTTCTGAAGCTGTGTCGCCTAAGGCTGCACTCGCCTATCAATTGGATAGCGGGATAGTCTATGCCAGTTATGGTCGGGGCTTTAATTCCAATTTCGGTCCGGTTTGGCAATGGGAGCCGGATCGCTATGCCCGCGACGAAGCCCCTACCTTTATTGACAGTTATGAATTGGGGTGGAAAGGGCAAACGCAAAACAAACAACTTAGCTGGGAAACCGCGCTGTTTTATTTGGTGCAGACTGACCGTCGGATCTTTATCGACAATCCCGATCCAGAAGGGCCGCCAACTCTGGCAACCACAGGACAAAAATATTCCAGTCGTGGCCTGGAAGCCGCTGTCCGTTACCGCCCTGTGCGCACCACTGAATTGCTGGTCAATTATACCTACCTGGCCCCCGAATGGGACGAGTTAATTCTGGCTGGCTCTTTTGGCGCGCCTGATACCGACTTTTCCGGCAACACTCCGCAAGGCGTGCCTGGGCATATTGTTTATGCTGAAGTATCTCACGAGTTTTCCGGGCAATGGCACGGCAATTTGTCTTATGAATGGTACAGCGACTACTTCGTTGATTTGTCTAACAGTATAAAAACCGGCCAATACAGCCTAATGAATTTGTCTGTTAGCTGGTTTCCCACCAACAATCCAGACCTGGCCTTCGACCTGTCAGTCACCAATGTGCTGGACGAAGACTACTTTTTCTATTTTGCTGGCTCGCGCAGTGCGGTCACCAATGTGTCGCCGGGCGTGCCACGCCAGATTCGCCTGGGTACAAAAGTGAGATTTTAATGAAGGCATTCATCATCTTAATGCTGTTATTTGCGGTTGGGAGTTGTAGCCACCCAAACAAGTCACAAGACAAGGTACAGGGCAAACCAACTTTGAACCTGTCATCCAGTGTCGAGGTGCCTATGCGTTATACCGAGACCTTTATAGTCAGGGAATTGGATGGCTATCAGATTATCGATTTAAAAGCGCCCATGGTGTCCTGGGGCGGCAGTGCGCAGGGAGATGAGCAAACTGCTCGCATTATTCTGGTGCCGCGCGATAAAGCCGAACCTGCCCTTACGGGTGATCTGAAGGGGGCCACTGTGGTTAGAACACCAGTGATGCGTATTGCAACTAATTACGGCTTTCTGGAAGCCATCGTCGCTGAATTGGGCATAAAGGACAGGTTGGTGGCGGTTGGCGGAGTTAAGAGTTACGACGACGAGTTACGCGCCAAAGCGCGCAGTGGTGAACTGGCGCAAATAGGTTATGGCTGGCACACGCCACCGAACATTGATCCATTGCTCGATGCCAGTCCGGATGTGTTGTTAATGGTAATGGGCAGCCTTGAGCATGTGCAACATATGCAGCGCATCAATAAATTGGGGATTCCGGTAGTACCGATTTTTTTCGAAGCAGAAACCCATTATATGGGGCCTGTTGACTATGTGCGCCTGATTGGGCTGATGACAGGCAAAGAACAGCAAGCCCAGAGCTTTGTCAACAACGTGGCAGAACAGGTTGAGCAACTCAAAGCCATTGCGGATACCGCTCCTAAGAAAAAAGTGCTTAGTTCCTGGTATGGCGGTAGTGATCGTTGGATGGTGACGGTCAGAAATGCAGACAATGCGCTGTTGAGGGACGCCGGGGGAATGAATCCGCTTGCCCAGCAAGATGATATTCGCATTGATGATTTTGTTAAGCTCAGTTCTGAAGTGCTGCTTGAACAAGCCAGGGACATTGACTGCTGGGTTATTCGCGACAGCCATTCTCAGCCTTTTACCGATGTTAAGTTTCTGCACAATTTCAAAGCCTGGCGACAAGGCTGCCTATTTGCCGCCGATGGTTCGAGTAAACCTGAAGCCGATGCTTTTGACATTTATGCAACTGGTCAGATACGCCCTGACTTGATTTTGCGTGATCTGGTGCAAATGCTGCACCCGAACCTGATCAACGCCCCTTTCACCTATATTCAACCCGACAGTCAGACGCCAAGGCCATGAACAGCACAATACTCGCTTCAAACCATTTTGCATCGCTACAACGCATGGTTGTTACGGTATTTTTATTGATGTTAGTGGCTGTCATTGTTTTTAGCCTGAGTTACGGGCAGGTCATTTTGGGGGGAGAAAGGCTGTTGGCGGCGGTACTTGACCCCAGTGGGGATCCCGTTGCCAGCCAGATTGTGCGGGATATCCGCCTGCCCAGGGTGCTCACTGGATTAATTGCTGGTGCAGCACTGGGTATTTCAGGGGTGCTGATGCAAGCGTTGTTCAGAAACCCAATGGCAGACGCCTGGTCCTTGGGATTGCTGGCGGGAGGGCAGTTGGGCGTATCACTGATTGTTACTGCTGCAGCCTTTGCCGGGCCTGCCGCATTGGCGTTTTTGACGGCGTTTCAGGGCATTGGCCTAACCAGTGGTGCAATTCTGGGCGTGGCAGTGTTTGCTGTGCTGATGGCCGGACTGTCAAGACGGGTCAGCAATATTACTCTGTTGGTGGTGGGTTTGATGCTTGGTTTTACCGTTCAGGGGCTGGTCAGTATCGTGATGCATTTTGCCAGTCGCGTAGGTGGCAGGGTGTATTCGGGCTGGAACGACGGCACCTTTGCCAGCACAGAGATAAGCGACGTTGCTGTTATGCTACTGCCTATCGGGCTTGGGCTGGTGTTGGCGATTGTCAGTGCCAAAGGACTGAGCGCTATGCTGCTGGGAGAGACTTATGCACGGAGCATGGGGACGGATGTTAAACGGTTGCGCTGGCTGACCTTAAGTGCCGTGGTGCTTTTGGTGGCACCAGTAACGGCGTACTGCGGCCCGGTGACCTTTATTGGTCTGATCGTACCGCATTTTGCCCGTGCCATGGTCAGAACGTCGCAAATTCTGCCCTTGCTACCCATTGCAGCCCTTTGCGGCGCATTGCTGGCTTTGAGTGCCGATGCCATTGTGCATTTGCCATGGGAACAACACTTTTTGCATTTGAATGCTATTTTGGCTTTAGTGGGAGCACCGGTGGTTATTGCGATATTGTTGGCCAGTCCATCCTTACGGGGGCGCATTTAGATGTTGGAAGTGATGAATGTAGCGGCCGGTTACCCCGGGCCTCGCGGTGCGGTGTTGGCCAATCTGAACTTAACGTTAAGACCTGGCGCATTTATCTGTGTCATCGGCCGAAACGGTGCGGGTAAATCAACTCTGCTGCGCACTATCAGCGGCCTGCAGAAGCCACTTGGTGGAAGGGTTTGCCTGCACAATGTCAATATTCATGAGATGACGGCACAATTGCGGGCACAGCGTATTTCTGTGGTAACTACCGAGAGAGTTTCCAGTCCGGGGCTCAGAGTACGAGATGTTATCAACCTCGGCCGTCAGCCCTATACCAACTGGCGAGGCCACTTGAGTGGCACAGATTATGAGGTTATCGCAGATGCCATGCGTACCGTAGATGTCTTGAAATTTGCCAATCAGCCGTTTGACAGCCTTTCTGATGGAGAACGCCAACGGGTGATGATTGCCAGAGCGCTGGCTCAGGATACTGATGTGATGGTGTTAGACGAAATTACTGCGTTTCTGGACCTGCCCGGAAGAGTAGAGGTAATGAGTTTGCTCAGAACTCATGCTCACACTATGGGTAAAATAGTATTGCTGTCCAGCCACGATCTTGAACTGAGCCTGGAATTGGCAGATCGGCTGTGGATTGTCGACGAAGGTAAGGTAAAAGCGGGTATTGCCGAAGATGGTGTTATTTTACAGGCAATTGCTAATGCCTTTGATACTAAGAATGTCAGGTTTGAGCCTGCAATAAGACAATTTAGGTTACGGGACCAACCCCTTGAAGCTTTATAAGCATAGCTCGGTTACTGCACTGTGCATGTATGGCTTATATTGCTGTAAAGCTAGTTCTTGAAAAGCCTTTAGCGGATTTTTTGCTTGTGACCCTATAGAGAGCGGTGGTGCTTGCACCAACTTTTAGTCATCGGGAAATTAAATAGGTAAAGTGGTGCGTCCGAGTAGACTCGAACTACCGACCATCGGACCGGGCCATAGAGAGCGGTGGTGCTTGCACCAGCTTTTAGTGTTCGGGAGATTAAATAGTAAAATTGGTGCGTCCGAGTAGACTCGAACTACCGACCCCCACCATGTCAAGGTGGTGCTCTAACCAACTGAGCTACGGACGCACATATCAGACAGTGATTGTCTTGAGGTTATGTTTCAGATTTAAGACTCATCTGAGAACGGCGCGTATAATAACGATGCACTTTAAGCGGCGCAACTGCTTTTTCGGCTTTTTGCTTTGAACGCTGGTTTTGTATCCAGCCCGGCCGGAAAATAGTCGCCTAGCGGCTGAGTTTTCTGCTCAGCAGATAGTTATCAAGCTTCACTGCACCACGGCGCATTGAACGTTGGCAGTGATTCAGCCAGTTTCTTACCACGGGGAAGTCGATACTGAGCAGCATCAGGCCGGCCAGCAAAAACAGAACAGAGCCCGGCAAAATAAATAACAAGGTGCCTATCAGTGTGCAAATGATGCCCAGGGCAATGCGCAGGCTTTTCATCTTGAATTCCTCAATATGCCATCAGAGATAAAGTATAGGGATTCGCACTACAGAATCACCTGTCAAGTTGTTACAGGAGGTTGCGCCCTTGTGTATACTAGCGGCACTTTTTTTCAGCTAAGTCTGTGTGGATGTTACCTCTAGTTGATCCCAAAGCCAGTATTGAACAGGATTACCCTGACTATTTGCAGGCCCTGCAAGATGCCCACTTCAAAGGTGAGATAGAAACCAGCTATGCCAGTCGCTTGGCTGTGGCGACCGATAATTCGGTTTATCAGCGTTTACCACAGGCGGTGGTATTTCCCACCGATCTTGACGACCTGCAACTACTTGGCCGTCTGACTCAGACCTACAGCGGGGTGAGATTTTCTGCCCGTGGTGGTGGCACCGGCACTAACGGGCAATCCCTGACCGATGGTCTGGTGGTGGACTTGTCCCGTCATATGCATCAGATTCTGGAATTTAATCCTGAAGAACGCTGGGTGCGGGTGCAGGCTGGGGTGGTGAAAGACCAGTTAAATGATTTTTTGCGCCCCTATGGTTTTTTCTTTGCACCGGATCTGTCCACCAGTAACAGAGCAACAATCGGCGGCATGATAAACACCGATGCATCAGGGCAGGGGTCGCTGGTGTACGGTAAAACTAGTGATCATGTGCTGGCGCTTCGCTCGGTCTTAGCGGATGGCACCTTGCTGGATACGGCGCCACTGAGCTTAGAACAGGCCAGAGAACGGGCCAATCAGCCTGATGCAATTGGGCGGGTGGTGGCCCAGGTATTATCCAGCTGTGAGCAAAAGCGTGAGCAGATTCTGGCTAAGTTTCCACGTTTGAATCGCTTTTTAACCGGTTATGATCTGGAGCACGTGTTTGACACGGCTATGCAGCAATTTGACTTAAGCCGGGTGATTACCGGCTCTGAAGGCTCATTGGCCTTTGTGGCCGAAGCTAAGCTGAATGTCACACCTATCGCCCGATTTAAGACCCTGATCAATGTCAAATACGATTCCTTTGAATCTGCCCTGCGTCATGCGCCAGCCATGGTGGCAGCCGAGGCCACATCGGTGGAAACAGTGGACAGCAAAGTGCTGAACCTGGCCCGTGAGGACATTATCTGGCATTCAGTAAAAAGCCTGATAGAGGACGTGCCGGGTAAAGATTTGCAGGGCCTGAATATGGTGGAATACAACGCCGAAGCCGAACAGGACATGCATGACAAGATTACCGGCTTAGTGGCGATGTTGGATGACTGTATTGCTACAGGTCAATCCGGGGTGATTGGCTATCAACTGACCTCGGACAATGGCGATATTGGTAAAATATATGCCATGCGCAAAAAGGCGGTGGGTTTGCTGGGCAAAACCAAAGGCAGTAAAAAGCCTATTGCCTTCGCCGAAGATACCGCTGTGCCACCGGAAAAACTGGCCGATTTTATTATGGAGTTCCGTGCACTGCTGGATGCTAAAGGCTTGCAGTACGGCATGTTCGGGCATGTGGATGCCGGGGTATTGCATGTGCGCCCGGCATTGGATTTGTGTGATCCCCTGCAGGAAATGCTGATGGCGGAGATCTCGGATCAGGTCGTGGCACTGGTGGCCAAATATGGCGGCCTGATGTGGGGTGAACATGGCAAGGGCTATCGTAGTGAGTACGGCCCGGCGTTTTTTGGTGAAGAACTTTTCACTGAACTGCGCAAAATCAAATCCGCCTTTGATCCCCACAACCGCATGAATCCCGGCAAAATCTGTACGCCTTATGATTCCAAGGAAGTCTTGGTTAAAGTATCTGATACCAAGCGGGCAAGTTATGACAGGCAAATCCCACTTAAAGTGCGGGAAGCCTTTGAGCCAGCCATGAGTTGCAACGGTAACGGACTGTGTTTTAACTATGACACCACGTCACCCATGTGTCCTTCCAGCAAGATTACCCGCGATCGTCGTCACAGTCCGAAAGGCCGGGCGGGGCTGATGCGCGAATGGCTGCGGCTGCTGAGCAAGCAGGGTAGCGATGCGCACAAACTGGAAAGCAAGGGGCAGCGCTACAGTTTCACCAGACGCTTGTACAACAGTTGGCAAAAAGACAATGAACAGGACTTCTCGCATCAGGTGATGGAAGCAATGGACGGTTGCCTTGCCTGTAAGGCCTGTGCCAGCCAATGTCCGGTCAACGTAGATGTGCCTGGCTTCAGGGCCAGATTTCTGAACCTGTATTACGGACGCTACGCCAGGCCCTTTAAAGATTATCTGGTCGCTAATGTGGAAAAAATGGCCCCGCAACTGGCTAAAGCTCCCAGGTTGGTCAACGGCCTGATGACGCTGGGCGAGTGGCCGCTGCGCAAGTGGGTGGGCTACGTGGATGCCCCTAAACTGTCCTTTCCGACACTGGCCTGGCGGCTGGACAAAGAAGTACAGGCCTTTGATTTACAGGTATTGAAATCCCTAAACCCGGCGCAACTGGCTAAGCGGGTGCTGATTGTACAAGACCCTTTCACCAGTTTTTATGAGGCTGAGCTGATTGAAGATTTGGTACGCCTGGTACGAAAACTGGGCTTGCATCCGGTATTGTTACCCTTTAAACCCAATGGCAAACCTCAGCATGTTAAGGGTTTTTTGAAGGAGTTCGCTGCCACAGCCGCAAATTCGGCCGCATTTTTTAATCAGTTAACTGAACTGAATATTCCTTTGATTGGTGTCGATCCATCCCTGGTGCTTTGCTACCGGGATGAATACCAAAAAGCGCTGGGGGCAACCAGAGGGGATTTTAGGGTGCAATTAGTGCATGAGTGGTTAGCAGACGTGGCGCTGCCTGACGTGCCCGCCAACGCTTCGCCGTCTTTCGCCTTATTTGGCCACTGTACGGAGAAAACCGCATTACCTGCATCTGAAAAGCAGTGGCAGCAGATTTTTACCCGACTGGGTGCCAGTCTTACCCCCGTTTCGGTTGGGTGTTGTGGCATGGCTGGTACTTACGGCCATGAGGTGAGCCATTTGGAGGATTCAAAGGGCATTTTTAATTTAAGCTGGCAACAGGCGCTGGCGCGCTATGATGCCAATCAGGTACTGGCTACCGGTTATTCGTGCCGCAGTCAAACGGCCAGGTTACAAGGTTATAAACCCAGACACCCATTGCAGGCGGTGCTGAGCTTACTTGAGGAAAAATAATAATGACAGAACAACAATCATCCAACTGGGTTAGGGAACAATACCAGAAAGTAGCGCAATTCCTGGCCGAAAAAGGCGTGATAATAGATGCCGTGATCCTGGAACAAAGTCGGGTGATGGAGCCGGTACTGACAGTGTGGAAAGTCAAAGCCACCGATGGCAAGCAATATTGGGCTATAGGCGGGGATTTGCCCAGTGATGTGGCACCCGTGTCAGTGGCAGCGGATGCCAGAGCGGTACTGAAACATTTTTCTCTGCACTGGCAATTAAAAGCGGAAAATCTGTTGAAACTGGAAAATCCTGACCAAACCCAGCAGGATTTTGCCAAGTTATTAATAGGTCGTGCCGAAGGGTTATATGCTATGGCTGAGCAGGACGATCTCTGGAAAACCAGCTAAAAACACACCCCAGGGTGCCCGGATGGGCACCCTAGTGGGTAAACTCTACCCTTGGTAGAGAAAACTGTTTGATGTCGCAGGCCATTCTCTGACGAGGTATACCTGCATCCATATACACAGCTCCGACAGGACGAAATCCCTGTTGTTGGTAGTAACTGACACCTTCCAACTCGCACTGCACTGAGACCGTTTGCATACCTTGTTGCTCGGCAATTGCCAGCAGGGCCGCAAACAACTGTTGATATACCTCAGGTTTACGGCAGCTGTTGATAACCGCTATGCGGCCGATTTCACCCTCTGGGGTAATGCGGCCGGTAGCGATTTCGGCACCCGCTTCGTCAAACAGCAAAACGTGGCAGGCGGCGCTGTCCTGGCGGTCGAATTCCACATCTTTGGGGATCCGCCATTCGTAAACAAATACCTTTTCTCTTAGCTTTGTGAGCTTGTCTTTGGCGCTCATCCAGTCGACGTTTTTCACAATTAACGTCATCTGACTCGCCTCCCAAAGCGGCGCATCATTGCGCCGGTCTTTTAGTCTATTTTGTGTTCAAAAAATAATCAATCCCCGTTTTCATCTTCCTTGCTGGACAACAGCCAATAGGTCTGGCATTGACCCATGCCTTTTACATCCAGTCGGCACCTTGGCTTAAAGCGAAACTGATGGCGACATAATCTGTAAGTGTGCTCAGAAACCTGGATTTTGCCGCTTTGCCCCTGACTTTCCATGCGCGAAGCCAGATTGACACTGTCACCCCACAAGTCATAACTGTATTTGTCTCTGCCTATCACACCAGCTATCAGTTGGCCGCTGTTTAAACCGATGCGTAATCCGTTGCTGATATGATGCCGCTCACTGACGGTAGTAAAAATAGCCTGCATCTTCAGCGCACAAATACAGGCACGCCGGGCATGGTCTTCGACACTGACAGGTACCCCGGAGACGGCCATATACTCATCCCCATTGGTTTTAATTTTTTCCATTCCCAACGGTTTAAGGAGCTGATCAAATTCGCTGTACAGATCGTTAAGGTATTTCACCACGTCTTTTGGATCGCGGTTGTTCACAATGTCACTAAATCCTTCAATATCGGTGAACACCACAGTGGCACTGGCAAAGTGATCAGCGACCGGCTTGTTGCTGTGCTTCAGGCGCTCCGCAATAGGATCCGGTAATACATTCAGTAGCAGGTTCTCCGAGCGACGCTGCTCAGCAGCGATATGCTGCCAACTTTTGGCATGATCATAGAAAATATGCAGAGTACAGAGCAGGCAAATAATGGGAAAACTGAAATTTGTCAGCTGTTTTACAAAGCCCTGGTAGCCAGGAGCAACGGACAATAAGGGTGGCAAGCTGAGCTGTTCGAGCACCACAAAACAGGCAACAAAAATAACACCGGCACAGGCCAGTAATTTGACTTCATTGTGTTTGAATAAGAACGGCGAAATAAAAAATCCCAACATCAGGAACCAATGGCTGGCACTGGCATAGCCAAGATAAAGACTGGTAAAACTGATAAAGCTGGCATACCCGCCGATCAACAGGCGCCGGGCAAGCTTAGGGTAGCCGAGGCTGCTGCATACCGGAACAAGCGGGCAAAGCAGGGCGTGGAATAGCAGAATAAGGGTTTGAACATGGCCGCCCTGGGACCAAAAGTAAAGATGTATGGGTAAATGCATCAGCATCACACAGAACAGCAGTAGGGAAATAAGGTTGGTGAGTCGGACTGGGCTGATGTTAATGCACCCGTCACGACAAATACCGGCCCAAACCCAGGTTTTGAATAGTGCGGTGATCATGCCATGCTCCTTGCGGCTAATAATCCCTAAATCTGTGCTACAGGGTGCTCCTTGGTTTGCAAATAAAAACGCCCGCTAAAGGCGGGCGTATAAGTATAGTCTGGATTTTGCTGGTTAGCCGACCAGTGCGTCAACCAATTCCACAGCACGGCCTATATAGCCCGCCGGTGTCCATTGTTTAAGCTCTGTTTTAACTTCGTCGGGCAGGGCCAGACCATCGATGAAATCTGCCATCATCTGCTGATTAACCCGCTTGCCCCGTGTCAGCTCTTTGAGCTTTTCATAAGGTTTTTCGATACCGTAGCGACGCATCACGGTTTGAATCGGCTCTGCCAACAACTCCCAGTTTGCATCCAGCTCATTTAATAGACTCTGGGCATTCACTTCCAGTTTGCTGATCCCTTTCAGACTGGCCTGGTAGGCAATCAGGCTATAGCCAACTCCCACGCCCAAGTTGCGCAATACGGTCGAGTCGGTCAGATCGCGCTGCCAGCGTGATACAGGAAGCTTGGCCGCCAGGTGATCGAAAATCGCATTGGCCAATCCCAGGTTACCCTCAGAATTTTCGAAATCGATGGGGTTAACCTTATGTGGCATGGTAGACGAACCAATCTCGCCCGCTACGGTCTTTTGCTTGAAATGACCCAGAGCAATATAGCCCCATACATCACGGTCAAAATCGATCAGGATCGTATTAAAACGGGCTACTGCATCAAACAGCTCGGCAATGTAGTCATGGGGTTCAATCTGGGTGGTATAGGCATTCCAGACAATCCCCAGGGATTGTACAAATTCGCGCGAAATGGTTGGCCAATCCAGGTTCGGGTAGGCAGATAAATGGGCGTTGTAGTTGCCAACCGCACCATTTAACTTACCCAGCAGTTCCACTCCGGCAATTTGCTGGCGCTGACGCTCAAGACGCACCATCACATTGGCCATTTCTTTACCCATTGTGGTAGGGGAGGCAGGCTGGCCGTGGGTACGGGCCATCATCGGAATGGTTTTGTATTCGATGGCCAGGCGACGCAATTCACTGATAAGCTGGTCACAGTAAGGCAGAATGACCTTGTCCCTGGCTTCGCTCAGCATCAGGGCGTGGGACAGATTGTTAATGTCCTCAGAAGTACAGGCAAAGTGAATAAATTCACTGACTGCATTAAGTTCAGCATTGCCTGCCACTTTTTCTTTCAGAAAATACTCTACGGCTTTTACGTCGTGGTTAGTGGTCCGCTCGATTTCTTTGACTCTGGCGGCGTCGGCTTCGCTAAAGTCTGTGACGATGGCATCCAGCACGGCATGAGCTTCGGCACTAAATGCCGGTACTTCGGCAAGGGCTTCGATGCTGGATAGTTTCTGCAACCAGCGTACTTCTACCTGAACCCGGTATTTGATCAGGCCGAACTCGCTGAAAATTCCGCGAAGTTCTTGGGTTTTGCTGCCATAACGCCCGTCTACCGGGGAAATAGCTGACAATGCAGAGAGTTCCATGTTGGCTCCTGATTAGTGATTAATGCGTTTTAGCGCCTTCTCGGCGTTTTCCAGTACCGTGCGTCGGCTCAGTAAAATCTGGCGGCGCTTACCCCCCAACTGACGCCATAGCACTGCAGCACGAATTCCGGCCAGCAGCAGGGCACGTACCCTATGCTGAATCGCGGTTTGTTTTAACAGGTTAGGGTCACCGGCCACCTGGATACGTGGGCCAATGGGGCTGATGATATCAGAGTAAATGCGGGCCATATTCGCCAGCATCGGCTCATCGGTCAGGGCGTACAGGCTTTGTTGACGTTTGATGTGCTCAATGCGTTCACCTAACTCTGCCAACTTGCTGGGCTGTCTGGCCAGTTTGCGTTCCAGTCCGAGCAGGCTGGCTATATAACGGGTAATTTCCGCGTCTTTGGCGGCAGGCTTGCTGGATAGTTGCGCTTCGAGGGTCACAAAACCCTGGCGCAGGCTGGTCAGATTGCCAAAGATATCCTCAATATTTTCCGGATTGGTGGCCAACAGACTTTGAATACTGGCCACAAAGGCAGCATCATCGGCTTTACCTTTGCGGGCAAATTGTTGGACCAGTGCCGCACTCTGGCAGACACCTGCCAGTGCCAGGCTTTTGTCGAATTCTTTGTCGCTCATAATTAACGAATGTAACTCTCAATAATACCGCCACCCAGACAAACGTCATCAAGATAGAAGACGGCAGATTGACCCGGCGTAACGGCTTTTTGCGGCCGATCAAACATCACTTGTATTTGACCATTATCTTTTGGAGTGACGGTGCAGGGGATATCCTGCTGGCGGTAGCGGGTTTTTACCGTGCAGCGTATGGCGGTTTGTGGCCCTTGCCTGTCTACCCAATCCAGTTGTTTGGCCAGCAGACCGTTGGAATAAAGCCTGGGGTGATCGTCACCCTGACCCACTATCAGAACGTTGCGCGCCACGTCTTTGTCCACCACGTACCAGGGCTGGTCGCCATGGTCCTTTAAGCCACCGATATGTAAGCCTTTACGCTGACCCAAGGTGTGGTACATCAAGCCTTCATGGTCACCAATGACCTCGCCGTCTGCTGTTTCAATTTTGCCGGGCTGGGCTGGCAGATAACGGCCGAGAAAGTCGCGAAACTTACGCTCGCCGATAAAACAGATACCGGTGCTGTCTTTTTTGTCGTGGGTGATCAGCCCTTGCTCGGCAGCAATTTCACGGACCCTGGGTTTGGCCATGTCGCCAATGGGAAACAGGGTATGACCAACCTGCTGCTCATTTAGAGTATACAGAAAGTAGCTTTGATCTTTATTGTCATCCTGGCCGCGCAGTAATTGCCAGTGACCTTGATGCTGACGGCGACGCACGTAGTGACCGGTGGCAATATAATCCGCCCCCAGATCTTCCAGGGCAAATTCAAGGAAAGCCTTAAACTTGATTTCCTTGTTACACATTATGTCCGGGTTGGGCGTGCGTCCGGCCTTGTATTCGGCCAGAAAGTATTCAAACACATTGTCCCAGTACTCGGCAGCAAAATTAATCGTGCGTAGTTTAATTCCCAACTTGTCGGCAACAGCTTGGGCGTCTTTGAGATCTTCCGCCGCTGCGCAGTATTCGGCGTCATCGTCTTCTTCCCAGTTTTTCATAAACAAGCCTTCCACCTGATAGCCCTGCTCCTTTAACAAATAGGCTGAAACAGAGGAATCAACACCACCGGACATACCGACAATGACTTTTATCTGGCTTTTGCTTTGCACGTTTTCTCGCATGGGTAAGAACAGCTCAGGGTAATTAGAGACTGATGACTAAATTCAGGGAGCGCGAATTCTAGCAGAGTTACATCCCTGGCGCACCTGCTATGGACCGCTCAGGCAGATAATGGAATTGCCCAAGGTCATACTGTTGACCCCGCCGGAAATCTTTAATACAACGCAGCACCATAGGGGATCTCAGTTGCGCCTGGCGCTGGATGATGTCTTCCAGAGTAAACCAATGACAGGCTTTAATTTGCGTATCTACAGGGGGAGCTGTGATGGCTTCGGTAAGGCGTAAGCCAAAGCAAAGGCGCAGGAAGGTCAGATTTTCTCTGGCTACAGGGTACAAATAGGTGCCAACTAAAAACTGTGGCGTCAGGTTTAGCCCGGTCTCCTCAAAAAGCTCTCTTTGTGCGGCGTCGATAATGGATTCATTTTTTTCGAGATGCCCCGCGGGTTGATTAAACACAGATTCCCCGAGAATCTCTTCCTCGACCAATAGAAAACGGTTTTGCGCTTCCACCACACAGGCAACGGTGACATTTGGTTTAAACATTCAAATCTCCAGATACTGGCCGCAGGCCAGCCCGTCCAGCGTCCAGTTGCCGACCCGGTAACGAATTAAGCGCAACGTCGGGAAACCGATATGTGCTGTCATACGCCGTACTTGCCGGTTCCGCCCTTCAATGATACTGATAGACAGCCAACTGGTCGGAATCGACTGGCGAAAGCGCACGGGGGGATGGCGCGGCCATACTTGTGGCTCGGCCATAAGCTTGACCTTTGCAGGCAGCGTCATACCATCTTTAAGCTGCACGCCATCACGCAGTGCCTGCAGATCGTTGTCGCTGGGAATGCCTTCTACCTGTACCCAATAAGTTTTACTGGTCTTACTTTTAGGGTTGGCCAGCTTGTGTTGCAATTTACCATCACCGGTCAGCACCAGCAGGCCTTCGCTGTCCATATCCAACCGTCCAGCCGCATAAACATTGGGTACTGGAATATAGTCTTTGAGTGTCTGACGGCCCTCCTGGTCGGTAAACTGGCATAAAACGCCGAAGGGCTTGTTAAATAGCAGAGTTTGGCTTTGCATAACCTATAAGGAAAGAATTCTTCAGCTTGGCAGAATTGTCTTTATTATCCGGGTGCCCGACGGCCAGTCAACTCGCTCTAACTTGATAAAAATCAAACAGCAGCAGAACCCGGGCAGGCAGTATATACCCAAGTAGCACTTGTACTTAGCGGTTTTGGCCATATATGATTCAAACACTTTTAGTGCGGGACAATGATTTTTCCCGCTGCCATGGTGGGGTTGTGGTCCGGATTTGTTGGAGCCGGATCTTGTTTGCAGGAGATTGAGAGTGGCACCTGCCGCCCCAGACTATTCCAACCGGCCGCATCCAGCCGTAACAACAGAGGTATCAAATGACAAGCAAGTCAAAAATTATCTACACCAAGACTGACGAAGCGCCGGCCCTGGCAACCTATTCATTGCTTCCCATCATCAAGGCCTTCGCTTCCACCGCTGATATCGAGGTAGAGTTAAGCGATATTTCCCTGGCCGGACGTATTCTGGCTAGTTTCCCTGAGTCTTTGAGCGACGCGCAGAAAGTGCCGGATGCCTTGGCTGAATTGGGTGAACTGACCCAGCATCCTGAAACCAATATCATCAAATTGCCCAATATCAGCGCATCTATTCCGCAGTTAAAGGCAGCGATTAAGGAACTGCGCAGCAAAGGCTTTATGGTGCCGGAATACCCCGAAGAGCCGAAAAATGATCAGGAAAAAGATGTAAAAGCCCGTTATGGCAAAATTTTAGGTAGTGCGGTTAATCCGGTTCTGCGTGAAGGTAACTCTGATCGCCGCGCCCCGGCAGCGGTGAAAAACTATGCAAAAAGCCATCCTCATTCCATGGGCGCCTGGAGCCAGGCTTCGCGCACGCACGTAGCCCATATGCGAGGCGGCGATTTTTACTCACGGGAAAAGTCTGTCACGGTGGACAAAGCTGGCTATGTGCGAATCGAACATACCGATAAACAAGGTAAGGTGAGCGTACTCAAGCCGCGCGTGGATTTGCTGAAAAGTGAAGTCATTGACGGCATGTTTATGAGCAAGAAAGCTCTGTGTAAGTTCTTCGAAGAGCAAATTGAAGATGCCAAGCAAACCGGCGTATTGTTCTCCTTGCACGTGAAGGCCACCATGATGAAGGTATCGCACCCCATCGTATTTGGTCATTGCGTTAAGGTGTTCTACAAAGAACTTTTTGAGAAGTATGCAGATCTGTTTGCCGAACTTGGTGTTAACGCCAATGATGGTCTGGGTAGTGTCTATGACAAAATTTCGGCCTTGCCAGAATCACAGCGCAGTGAAATTCAGCGTGATATCAATGCCTGTTACGCCGACCGTCCGCCTATTGCTATGGTGAACTCAGATAAAGGTATTTCCAATCTGCATGTACCCAGCGATGTAATTGTTGATGCATCTATGCCTGCCATGATCCGCAGCTCGGGGCAAATGTGGGGACCCGATGGTAAGCCATATGATACCAAGGCCGTTATTCCGGAAAGTACGTATGCCACAATCTATCAGGAAGTGATCAACTTCTGTAAGACTCATGGTGCGTTTGACCCGGCAACCATGGGAACAGTACCCAATGTTGGCTTGATGGCGCAAAAAGCCGAAGAGTACGGTTCGCACGACAAAACCTTTGAAATCAAAGCAGACGGTACAGTGCGTATTATCGATCAGGACGACAAGGTGCTGATTGAACATGATGTCGAAGAGGGCGATATCTGGCGCATGTGCCAGACCAAAGACGAGCCGATTCGTGACTGGGTTAAATTAGCGGTTACCCGTGCCCGTCAGTCTGGTATGCCTGCCGTATTCTGGCTGGATGATGAGCGTGCTCACGATATCCAACTGATCAAGAAAGTCAATGAGTACCTCAAAGATCACGATACCAATGGTCTGGATATTCAGATTATGTCACCGGTGCGAGCCATTCGATACAGTATGGAACGTTGCATTCGTGGTCTGGATACCATTTCTGTGACTGGCAACGTGTTGCGTGACTATCTGACCGACTTGTTCCCGATTCTTGAGCTGGGTACCAGTGCCAAGATGCTGTCTATCGTGCCCTTAATGGCCGGTGGTGGCCTGTTTGAAACCGGTGCCGGCGGTTCAGCGCCTAAGCATGTTCAGCAGTTCGTTGAAGAGGGGCACTTGCGGTGGGATTCACTGGGTGAGTTTCTGGCACTGGCGGTCTCGCTTGAAGATCTGGCGATCAAACAATCCAATGGCAAAGCCGAGTTGTTAGCCAAGGCATTGGACAAGGCCACTGAGAAACTACTTAATGAAAACAAATCGCCGCTGCGCCGCGCTGGTGAACTGGACAACCGTGGTAGTCACTTCTATTTGGCTATGTACTGGGCCGAAGAACTGGCAAATCAGAGTAAGGATGCCGAACTGGCAGCGCGTTTCAAGCCCTTGTTTGCAAGTCTTCAGGCCAATGAAGCTAAGATCCTGGCGGATATAGACGCAACACAGGGCAATGCGTTGGACATTGGTGGTTATTACTATCCTGATGAAGCCAAAGTGAGTAAGGCCATGTTCCCGAGTGACACATTCCAGGCGGCTCTGGCTGCACTTTAATTAAACGTTAACAAGCGAAGCCCGGCGCAGTCCGGGCTTTTTTTATGCAGGAAGCATGCTGAAGGACAAACTATTCCCTCTACATGGTAATTCAGGAATAAATTACCTTTTTGCGAGCGAAAAATATAACCTGCTGAAACTAAAAATTATTTAGCAAGTTTCAACGCATTAGATGCAGCAGCTATAATTCAGATTTTTTAAATCTAAAATAACTAACGCAAAAATGTGCAACAAATAAAAAAGCAGATACTTGTATCTGCTTTTTTTATCTTCCGGAACCGGATTTATCTTTCCGGCTCACTGGCCAACTCAATATTTTCTGCATGCAGTCCCTTTGGACCTTGCTGCACCTCAAATTTCACTTCTTGCCCAGCTTTAAGAGAGCGATAACCCTCCATCTGGATAGTGGAATAATGAGCGAAAACATCTTCACCGCCGTCTTCCGGCACGATAAAACCGAAACCTTTAGCGTTGTTGAACCATTTAACCTTGCCAACTGCCATACTTCTGCTTCCTCTTGAGCCCTTGAACTGTCCTGAATTAATCCCCACAATGCAGTTAAGGGATTAAGGTTCCCTACAGCAAAATTTTCGGGAACCTAAAAAATGTAGATTTTTTAACCTGAATATGTCAAGGGTAAATTTAACATTTCACTAAAAAGTCAAAAATCCCATTAACCATTTTAATTGAGCAGCTATTATTTGAAGTATGAGCAAAGACAGCATCATAAGTCATGACAAGCAGTTGGAGGCGGTCAAGCGAAAGCTGCAGCCACCCCCCATGTACAAGGTTCTGCTGAACAATGACGACTACACGCCAATGGACTTTGTGGTTGAAGTATTGATGCGTTTTTTCAATATGTCGGCGGACAAGGCCAATCAGTTGATGTTAACCGTACATTATCAGGGCAGGGCGGTTTGCGGTGTGTTTACCGCAGAAATTGCTGAAACCAAGGTCATGCAGGTTAACCAGTATTCCAGAAAGCATCAGCATCCATTGATGTGCTCTATGGAGCAAGCTTAATTAGTCGGGCGTAGCAGTAAGGGGTCGCGTATGTTGAATAAAGATCTAGAGCAAACACTGAATCAAGCGTTTATTTTCGCTCGCGAACACCGTCACGAGTTTATGACGGTGGAGCATTTGTTGCTGGCATTGCTCGACAACAAAGCGGCCCGTGAAGCATTAAAGGCTTGTGGGGCAAACATTGACACAATCAAGGCAGAGTTAACTGACTTTGTTAAAGACACCACACCACTTATCCTTGATGGCCCTGAGTCTGACCGCGAAACTCAGCCTACTTTGGGCTTTCAGCGCGTATTACAGCGTGCGGTGTTTCATGTGCAGTCGTCTGGGAAAGACGAAGTCACGGGCGCCAACGTATTGGTGGCCATTTTCAGTGAGCAGGAGTCTCAGGCTGTTTATATTCTTAAGAAAGCCGATGTGACTCGTTTGGATGTGGTGAATTTCATTTCTCACGGTGTGTCCAAGTCGGACGAGGAAAGACCGCCTCAGACTGAAAGGGAAGAAGAAAGCGGAGAAGTGGAAGAAGGAACATCCACGCTGGAGAAATACTCCACCAACCTGAATGTACAGGTCAAAGACGGCAAAGTGGATCCCCTTATTGGTCGGGATTTGGAACTGGAGCGTACCATTCAGATCCTATGCCGTCGTCGCAAGAATAATCCTTTATTGGTCGGTGAGGCGGGGGTCGGTAAAACCGCCATAGCTGAAGGGCTGGCGTACCGTATTGTCAACAAGGAAGTACCAGAGGTGATTGCTCAGGCCACCGTGTATTCCCTGGATTTAGGTGGATTGCTGGCTGGTACTAAGTATCGCGGTGACTTTGAGAAGCGGCTTAAGTCTATATTACGTGAGCTGGAGCGCGACGAGCACGCTATTCTGTTTATCGATGAAATCCATACCATTATTGGTGCAGGCGCTGCATCTGGTGGTGTGATGGATGCGTCCAACCTGCTCAAACCTAAGCTTTCCAGCGGTGAATTGCGCTGTATTGGCTCAACCACGTACCAGGAATATCAGGGGATTTTTGAGAAAGACCGTGCCCTGGCCAGACGTTTCCAGAAAATAGACATCATTGAACCCAGTGTGGAAGACACCACCAAAATTCTGATGGGGCTTAAATCCCGTTACGAAGAACACCATGGGGTGCGTTTTACCCACAAGGCGGTACGAGCGGCGGCGGAATTGTCGGCCAAGTATATAAACGAACGCCATCTGCCCGACAAGGCTATTGACGTGATTGACGAAGCCGGCGCCAGTCAAAGGCTATTACCTGTGTCACGTCGCAAGAAAACGATTGGTGTGGCAGAGATTGAACACATTATTGCCAAGATGGCGCGAATTCCTGAGAAATCGGTGTCAGCATCGGATAAGGAAACCCTCAAAAATCTGGACCGCAACCTGAAAATGGTGGTATTCGGCCAGGACGATGCCATCGAAACATTAACCAACGCCATTCGCCTGTCGCGCAGTGGCCTGGGTAATGAAAGTAAGCCTATAGGTAATTTCCTGTTTGCTGGCCCAACCGGCGTGGGTAAAACCGAAGTTACTCAGCAACTGGCGAAGATCATGGGTGTTGAGCTGGTGCGCTTTGATATGTCCGAATATATGGAACGGCATGCGGTTAGTCGTTTAATCGGCGCGCCTCCTGGCTATGTCGGCTTTGATCAGGGTGGTTTACTCACAGATGCCGTTATCAAGCATCCTTACTCAGTGGTGCTGCTGGACGAGATAGAAAAAGCTCACAGTGATATTTACAACATTCTGCTACAGGTCATGGACCATGGTACCTTGACCGACAACAATGGCCGCAAAGTAGATTTTCGCAATGTGGTGCTGGTGATGACCACCAATGCCGGGGTGCAGGAGACGGTGCGCAAGTCGATTGGCTTCAAACAGCAGGATCACAGCCATGATGCGTTAGCCGAGATAAACCGTATCTTCAGTCCGGAATTCAGAAACCGTCTTGATGGCATCATCTGGTTTAACCATCTTGAGCCAGATGTAATTCTGCAAGTGGTAGACAAGTTTATTGTTGAGTTACAGGTTCAACTTGATGCCAAAGGCGTGTCTTTGGAAATCACCTCATCAGCCAGAGCCTGGTTAGCTGAGAAAGGCTACGACAAGGCCATGGGCGCCAGGCCAATGGCCAGAGTGCTGCAAGAGCATGTGAAGAAGGAACTGGCTAATCAACTGTTGTTTGGTGAGTTGTCTGAGGGCGGTAGTGTTAAGATTGATCTTAAAGATGACAAGCTGATCTTTGATTACAGCACCAGTGATTCCAAGGCTGAAGCCTGATAAACGAAAAAAGGCCCGTTAGCGGGCCTTTTTACTGTCTGAGTTTTTAAATTAACGAGCGCGGTAAATAATGCGGCCTTTGCTCAGATCATAAGGGGTCATCTCGACTGTGACTTTGTCGCCGGTGAGAATACGGATGTAGTTCTTACGCATTTTACCGGAGATATGCGCGGTGACCACATGACCATTTTCAAGCTCTACACGAAACATAGTATTTGGAAGGGTGTCCAATACCGTGCCTTCCATTTCAATACAGTCTTCTTTCGCCATCTAAAAAAATTACCTTTGTTTTAACACTGCTTATAGCCGCCTGACTTAATGTGGCGGTGATGAAAATCTGTTTCCTCCGCGTGGACAACATGCTGTTGTGGCGGGCGCTGATTCAGTGACAGACATCTGTCGACCCGATACCCGGAGAAATGCCGCGCAGATTTTGCCCAAATATGCCGCCAGTGTAAAGCACAGTCTGCAATTTTTTTCTGTTAGTACCACACACCCTGAATATATTTCTCATTGGGGGTGAAGCTGGCTTTGTAACGCATTTTTTCGCACTGATCGATTTGGTAACCCAAATAGAGGTATTGCTTGTTAAGTTCACGGGCCAGTTCAATTTGTCTGAGAATAGCCAGGGTGCCCAATGACAGCTTGGCGAGTTCAGGGGAAAAGAAGGTATACAGTGCCGATAATGCGTGATTGGTGACATCTGTTACCGCCACTGCAATTAGCTCACCTTCTAGTCTGAGCTCCAGAAACATAGGGTTGCCCCATGGAGCGCGAATAAATTGCTGATATTGCTCCTGGCTTGGCGGATACATACTGCCATCCTGATGCCGGGCGCTGATATAACGGGCATAAAGTGCGTAATATTCTTGATGGTCAGTATCGGCAAGGTGGTGTTTGACCGCTTGTCCTGCCTTTGCCACCCGTCGTTGATTGCGATTGGCCCTGAATGCCTGAACGGGTATCCGCAAGGACTGGCAGGCAGCGCATTGTGGGCAGTGCGGTCGATAAACATGGTCGCCGCTGCGCCTGAAGCCTGCGTTTAACAGGGCTTCATATTCGTTTGGTGTGATATCCGCATTGCCAGCTAATACAATTAGTTGCTCATACTGATGGGGCAGATAACTGCAGGCAAAAGGATGAGTCAGGGCAAATTTCATCGGTTCAGCTTAAAGACAAATCACCAGCCTGCCAGCAATGTTGTGGGGCAGGGCAGCTAACCGCCTGTTGTAGTTTGCTCAAAAAGCGACGCCTGGGTATTTCTTGTATACCCAGGGTGGCAAGGTGCGGGTTTTGCAACTGACAATCAATAAAGTGAAATTCCATGGTTTTTAGATAGCGGACCAGATGGAAAAACGCCAGTTTTGAGGTGTTACTGCGCAGATGAAACATTGATTCACCGCAGAATACCCTGCCAATGCTTACACCATATAAACCACCGACCAATTCTGCGCCCTCCCATATTTCTATGGAATGCGCATAACCTGCGTGATGTAAGTCCGTGTAAGCTTGTATCATTGGCTTAGTGATCCAGGTGCCGTTGATATCTCTGGGGACCTTGGCGCAGTGCTCTATGACCGCCGCAAAGGCTTTGTTCAAACTGACCTGGTAACGACCACTGCGGGCCAGTTTGGCCAGGCTGCCTGAACAAATAAAGCCATCCAGTTCCAACACCCCACGAGGGTCGGGTGACCACCACAGAATTGGCTCGCCTTCACTAAACCAGGGAAAGATGCCACTTTGGTAGGCCAGTAACAGTCGTTCTACGCTAAGGTCTCCACCAAGGGCGAGCAGGCCATTAGGATCGATGAGTGCATCTTCGGCATGAGGGAACTGTAGCTTGTGATCAAGCTTAATAAATTGTTTGCTCATAGGCAGGAGAGGCGGGCTGTTGCCCGCCTGCTAATACTATTCCAGGGCGTCCAGATATTTTTCGGCATCCAGGGCGGCCATGCAGCCAGTCCCGGCAGAGGTGATAGCCTGGCGATACACGTGATCGCAAACATCCCCTGCGGCAAATACGCCTGGTACACTGGTGGCAGTGGCATTACCATTAAGACCGCTATGGATCTTAATGTAACCGTCATTCATGTCTAACTGACCGACAAACATATCTGTGTTGGGTTTGTGGCCGATAGCCACGAACAGGCCCATGACATCCAGCTCTTCTGTGCCGTCGTTCTGGGTATCGCGAATACGGATTTTTGTTACACCCATCTCATCTCCCAGCACTTCATCCAGGGTCTTGTTGAGATGCAGCACCACATTACCGTTTTTGGCTTTGTCCATCAGACGATCGGCCAGAATCTTTTCGCTGCGGAAGCTGTCGCGGCGGTGAATAACATGTACCTCAGAGGCAATGTTGGACAGGTACAGGGCTTCCTCAACCGCAGTGTTGCCTCCACCGATCACCGCAACTTTCTGGTTACGATAGAAAAAGCCGTCACAGGTGGCACAAGCTGATACGCCTTTACCCATAAAGGCTTGCTCTGACGGTAGTCCAAGGTATTTAGCCGAAGCGCCGGTGGCAATAATCAGTGCGTCACAGGTATAGCTGCCGCTGTCGCCTTTGAGCGTATAAGGGTGCTTAGAGAAATCCACTGCATTGATATGATCAAAGATAATTTCGGTATCAAACTTTTCTGCATGTTTTTGCATGCGCACCATTAGATCCGGTCCAGTCAGGCCTTCCGGATCGCCCGGCCAGTTTTCCACTTCCGTGGTGGTGGTTAACTGACCACCTTGCTGGATACCGGTAATCAGCACAGGGTTGAGATTAGCACGGGCCGCGTATACAGCGGCTGTGTAGCCTGCAGGGCCTGAACCCAGAATCATCAGGCGGCTATGTCTTGCTTCAGCCATAATTTCTCCAGCTAAAAAAGGTTACTACATTAATTCAGTACAAAGGACCGGTGCCTCTGCTATTGCGACTCAAGTCTGCGCAAAAACTCTGCCATCACTTCATAATACAAGGCCTGGCCCAAAAATTTGTCTTCCACAGACGAATCGATACTGGGGTTGTCGTTGACCTCAATGACCGCCACCCGGCCGTCTTTGGTTTGTTTGACATCGACCCCATAAAAACCATCACCAATCAGGCGGCAGGCTTTTAACGATGCTTCCAGCACCGCTTGCGGTACTTCATAGGTTGGCATGGTTTCAAACCCACCCGTGGCGGCCTTTTTACCGTCATCATGACGATAAATCTGCCAATGGCCTTTGACCATAAAGTACCGGCACGCATATAAGGGTTTGTTATTAAGCACCCCAATACGCCAGTCGTATTCGGTATATAGGAACTCTTGCGCCAAAACCAAGGCCGAGGTCTTGCTTAATTTTTTCATCGCGTCCACCAACTCTTCCATATTGTTGGCTTTATACATTCCCCGCGAGAAAGCACCGTCCGGGATTTTCAGCACCATAGGTAAACCCAGATAGTCAATGGCGTCCTGCAGGCTTTCTCTGTCGGTGCGGCTGAGCAGCAAGGTTTTCGGCGTAGGTACTTTGTTGGCACGCAGCAAGTCAGCTAAATAGACTTTGTTGGTGCAGCGCAGGATGGATGTCGGGTCATCTATCACCACCATGCCTTCAGCTTCTGCCTTTTTGGCAAAACGATAGGTATGATGATCAATGGAGGTGGTTTCGCGAATAAATAAACCATCGTATTCAGCCAGGCGCACATAGTCCTTTTTGCCGATCAGCTCCAGGTTAATACCGAGCTTGTCCGCTGCCTTGATAAAATTGCTCAGCGCTTTCTTATCGCTGGGCGGCATGCTTTCTTCAGCATTGACCAACATGGCAACATCATAACGATAATGCTTGCGGGTTTTGGGTTTGCGCCACAGCCTGTTGCTGAATTTCTCCAGGGTGTTGGCTAAAAACTCCTGCTCGGCCTCGTCGGTAATTTCTTTGAGTGACAACGTGTGTACTTTATCCAACGTCCACTGGCCGTCTTTTTCCAACGTCACTTCCAGCACTGGCGCTGCAAAGCGCTCAAAAATACTCTTGGCTAAATCGGCCAGCTCGGGCTGCAGGCATTCGCCCAAAAATACCCGGAAGGTAATCTGACTGGCATCACCGGCAGGTTTCAGCTTGGCGATGGATTTGGCGACATCTTCGAGCTTAAGGGTGTAAAGCTTCTTACGACGTAGGTCGTTTAATACGCTGATGTTGGGAATAACCTTATGCCCGCGAGCTTCGGCCAGAAGGGAGCAGTAGTAGCCCCGGCCCAGCGCTCTTTTATTTCGGCAAAAGTTAAGTATTCTGACCGTTTGTTCGGCCGGAATGTCGGTTTTTGCCAGGTATTGATCAAAAGAAATGACTTCACGGCTTGGAAAATAGGGAGCCCAATCATCCAGGTCATCCACGACCACAAAATATCCAGACATAGAATCAAATGCCTTAGACGCCAGCCAGCGCCAAAAAAGAAGTAAACCAAGAGTCTATATTCTGCCACATTCTTGGCAACAGAATATCGATGGCTAACCTACTCCAGGGACTGTTTATCTTTCAAGTATAGATTTTGTTGAAACCCAGCCCCTGGCTGAATAATAGTTTTAAACGTCTGGCTTATTGCAGTTTCTTTGATTACGCCTAAACTATCGCCACGCATCAGTTTGAGTCCACGTTGTTGAGCAATCTTGAAATCAGACCTGCACAGGTCGCCGATATCCCAGATTTAATGACCCTGGAAAAAGCCAGTTTCACGACCGACAGAATATCCCGTCGCAGTTTTGGTTACTTCATCCGTAAGGGGCATTGCTCTTTAGTTGTTGCCTATGAAAACGGGCAACTGGCTGGTTATGCTCTGGTGCTTTACCGCAATGGCACTCAGCTTGCCAGACTTTACTCTATTGCGGTATCTGATGCCTTTCGGGGGCGTGGCGTAGCCCAGCAACTTCTCACAGAAATGGAGCAACTGGCGACACAGGAACTTTGCCTGTTTATGCGCCTGGAGGTTCGGGTGGATAATCAGGCTGCCATCAATTTGTACCAGAAGCTTAAATTCCGCCCTATCGGCCGTGTGGAAGGCTACTACGAAGACGGTGGTGATGCCTTGCAGATGGAAAGGACGCTAAGACCGACCAAACTGGGCAAAATCCCAAACCTGCGCTATCAGCAAAATACGGATTTCACCTGTGGGCCGGCCAGTCTGATGATGGCCATGCACAAGCTTGATGCCGGTTACAACATGTCCATGGAGGAAGAGATACAGATTTGGCGCGAAGCCACCACTATTTTCATGACATCAGGACACGGCGGTTGCAGCGGCTTTGGTCTGGCCTTAAGTGCCTGGCGGCGCGGCTTTAAAGTGCATTTGTATGTCAACCAGACGTCTGTGCCCTTTATCAACAGTGTCCGTGACCCTCAGAAGAAAGTGGTGATAGAACAAGTGCATAAACACTTTGTCAGTCAGTTGCAGGACACCGATGTCGATGTGCATTACCAGCCTTTAACACTGAGTAAACTGGATGATTATCTTGGTCAGGGTGCAGTGTTGGTGAGTCTGATCAGTATGTGGCGGCTAACCAGGGACAAAGCACCACATTGGGTGTTGGTGGCCGGTGCTGATCAAAATTGTGTTTCTATTACCGATCCTGAACGGGATTATGAAAGCTGGCAAACCGAAATGGATTTTACCAATGTGCCGGTAAGTCGTGAGGAATTTATCAAAATGGCGTCGTTTGGCCGCGACCGCCTGACCAGCACGCTGGTTCTGTATCGTTAATACTTGTGTATCTGTGCGGCCATCAGACCTGTACAAATCTTTGCCACGCAAAGCTGGATTTGCTGGTATAGTTAACTCAACGGCTTTAGTTTAGCGAGGCAGTTATGGCCCAATCCATTTCCGGTATGTTCAAAGATGGTCAGGCATATATGCAGCTATGGCCAATGCAGCCTGAGCTCTATGGGTTGTTTCCCGAATGCCGGGTGATTGCGGCGACCCGCTTTTCATTGCGTTTTATGCCACCGCTAGCCGTATTGGTTGCCTTTATTCATGTGAATACTTTTGGAAATGACGCATTACCCCAGGCCATTGCGCTGGCGGCATTCTTTTTGAGTTTGCCTATGCAGGGCTTATTGTGGCTGGGTCATCGGGCCAATCAATCGCTGCCACCGGCTATGCAGGGATGGTATCGTGAGATTCATCAAAAAATGCGCCAGCAAGGTTGCCAGTTGCAAGAAATCAAGAATAAGCCTAGGTACATGGAGCTGGCAGCACTGCTACGTAAAGCGTTTGATGAACTGGACAGAGTGTTTACCCGGCAGTGGTTTTAAACCTGCGTATCCAATAACTTTCCAGGCATCTCGGCTTGTTGGTATTTGTAATACTTGAGTTCGGTTTCAAGTATATAGTTTTCCATCTGCCGTTCTATCTTCAGTTTGATTCTGTAGTCTTTATCCATGGCATTCAACGTCTGTGTGGCCGGCGCGCTTTGCTCTTGCGCAGCGTCGGGCCGAGCGTTTTTCGGTTGCCATTGTACAGGTCTGGCAGTTGAGCCGTTCATGACTTGAACGGAGCGGAGCTGATCTGTTGTATAAGCGATGGACATGTTCATAACATCCTCCTGCTGTTTATATCGGCCAGGCAGCTCAATAAATGAGCAGAATGACGTTTCTAATGCGACAAACGGCGGATGACAGCCCGTGCATAGGGTGTAACAATCAGCGCTCTAATAATGACAATATTCAGGGAAGCAAAATGAATCCTTTGAAATGCCTGGTATTTTTTCTAGCTGTAGGCAGCCTGCCGAGTATGGCTGCTTCGTCAGACACCTTTACTGCTCAAGATATTTTTAATCTGGAATATGCGTCAGATCTGGTGATTCGGAACAATGGTGAAGAGGTGCTATTTGTTCGCCAGTTTATGGATATCTATCAGGATAAAAAGCTGGGTAATATCTGGCAGGTCAATGACCAAGGTGATTTGCTGCCGCTCACCAGTGGTAATCATCAGGATTTTGGACTGGCTCTATCGCCAGATGGTAACCGGCTTGCATATATTTCGACTCGTTCTGGTAAGCCACAAGTGCATATGCAGTGGCTGGATAAGGGTAAAAGTGCGCAATTGACACACCTTACGTCGGCGCCCAGCGGGTTAACCTGGTCGCCGGACGGTAAGTCACTGGCTTTTAGAATGTTTGTAAAAGGAAAGGCCAAAAGTCCGGTTTCGCTGGCAGGCAAGCCCGAAGGGGCCAAGTGGGCAGACCCCGCAATATTTATCGACGATCTTTATTATCGGGCTGATGGCGGCGGGTATGCTGAACCTGGCTTTATGCAACTCTTTGTTATGGATTCCGAGGGGGGAAGTGCCCGGCAACTGACCTTCGGTGATTATCATCACAATGGTGCGATGAGTTGGAGTGCGGATGGTAAGTTCCTGTATTTTTCTGCCAATTTGCACGACAACTATCAGCTTGCGCCATTGAATAGCGAGATTTACCGCCTGGACATCGCCAGCGGCGAGATTAACGCGTTAACTGACAGAGATGGACCGGATCAACAACCAAGCGTGTCGCCGGATGGCAAGACACTGGCCTATCTTGGCTACGATGACAAGCGTACCAACTACGAGAACCGACGTTTATATGTGCTGGATTTGTCCAGTGGTAAATCCACACTGCTGAGTGGAACCTTAGATCGCAGTATCGATGCTTTTAAATGGGATCCCAAAGGTAAGGGCTTGTTTATTCAGTATGATGACAAAGGCCAAACCTTGTTAGCATCGATTACGCTGGATGGAAAACTCAAGGTACTGACAGATTCGTTAGGTGGGCAGTCATATGGTCGGCCCTACACAGGTGCAGAGTTCGATGTTGCTGCAAATGGTACGCTGGCTTTTACTTATTCAGATGCTTTGCGTCCTGCAGATGTGGCGGTATGGCGAAAAGGTCAGGCGCGCCAGCTGACTCATTTAAACGACGATGCCCTGGCTCATAAACGCCTGGGCAAAGTGCAAGAGATTTGGTATCAATCCAGTGCTGATAAATTGGATATTCAGGGCTGGGTGGTGTACCCACCTGGATTCGATGCAGGCAAAAAATACCCGTTGCTATTGGAGATTCATGGCGGGCCTACTACCGCATATGGGCCACATTTTTCGGCGGAAGTACAGTTATATGCCGCCGCGGGTTATGTGGTGCTGTATACCAACCCGAGGGGCAGTTCCAGTTATGGCGAGGCCTTTGCGCAGAAGATTCATCACAATTACCCGAGTCAGGACTATGACGATTTAATGAGTGGCGTGGATACCCTGATAGACAAAGGCTTTATTGATGAAACCCAGTTGTTTGTCACTGGTGGTTCTGGTGGCGGTGTGCTGACGGCCTGGATAGTTGGTCATACCGACAGATTTAAAGCGGCAGTGGTGGCAAAGCCTGTTATCAACTGGTATAGCTTTGTGCTTACTTCTGATTTTTATCCGTTTTTCAGTCAATACTGGTTTGCCAAAAAGCCTTGGGAAGATCCTGAGCATTATCTGCAGCGCTCACCCATCAGCTATGTGGGCAATGTTAAAACCCCTACCATGCTGCTGACCGGTGAAGCGGATTATCGTACCCCAATCTCTGAAACCGAGCAGTATTATCAGGCTCTTAAACTTCAGGGCGTTGACACGGCCATGGTCAGGATTCCTGATGCACCACATGGGATTTATAAGCGCCCCAGCAATCTGATGAGCAAAGTACAATATATTCTCTGGTGGTTTGACAAGCACAAGGAAAACAAGGAGCACAGTACACAATGATACTGTTGATTATTTATATCCTGGTGGCGCTGGGCTTCTCTTTTCTTTGCTCTGTGGCTGAGGCGGTTATTCTTAGTGTTTCTTCAGCCTATATCTCGGTATTGGAAGGCGAGGGGCGTCACAGTGGCGTTTTGTTGCGAAGCCAGACAGAGGACATCAATCGACCTTTGTCGGCCATCCTGACCTTGAATACGTTCGCTCATACCTTTGGTGCCGCAGGGGCCGGAGCCCAGGCCGCAATTGTGTTTGGTGATGCTTATCTTGGTCTGGCATCTGCGGTGTTGACCCTGTTGATTTTGATATTTTCTGAGATTATCCCCAAAACGATTGGCGCAACCTTCTGGCGCCAACTGGCACCTCTGACTGCTTATTTACTTAAGTACCTGATTTGGGCCATGTATCCTTTTGTTAAAATGTCCAATTGGCTCACTAGCTTTATTGCTCCGGAAGGCGCGATAAAAGGCCTTAACCGGGCGGAGCTGGCAGCCATGGCGGAGCTGGCCAGAGACGAGGGGCAATTGGCCAAGCGCGAGGCTCATATTCTGCAGAATCTGTTGACCTTGCATCAGATGAATATCAAGGAGGCTATGACACACCGCACCGTGGTGTTTTCATTGCCGGAGTTAATGACGGTAGAAACATTTTTCCACAAGCATGACGATGTCAGTTTTTCCCGTATCCCTGTCTATGAAAATGAACCAGAGCAGATTACCGGTTTTGTACTTAAAGCGGATTTGCTACTGGCACAGGCGCGGGGAAATGGCCAACGGCACTTAAAGGAATATCGTAAAGACATGGTAACCATGCTTAGTAGTATGCCGCTGGTGCAAACCTTTGATCATTTCCTTAATAACCGCGCTCATATGTTGTTGGTGGTGGATGAATATGGCGGGCTGGAAGGCATACTAACGCTGGAAGATCTGTTGGAAGCCATGCTGGGCATGGAGATTGTGGATGAAAAGGACAAAACCATCAGCATGAAAAAACTAGCCCACATTATGAGCCGCAGGCGTGGTGTGGGGCTGAATATCAGAAAATCTGAATGAAGTTATATTGGGTTATTTATTATAAGCTTCTGAATATTTAAGCCTTTATTCTATACTCTAGGTCCTGTCCTTAGTTCGGATTAACGCATGCAGTTGGATACTGATCGCAGTGAGCTGCTGGAAGAGCTGGCGTCTCGTCATGGCCTGATGGTCAATTGTGAGAAAGGCCATTTGCTGTTTGCTCAGGGCGATCTGAATACCGCCTTGTTTCGGTTAGTGCAAGGAACGGCAATTGTTCAGCTGCAGCATCAGGACATCAGTGTTTGCGCACTGGAACTGAAACCCGGTCAGTGGATTGGCCAGTCCATGATTGCTGACGAAGACAGCTTTGGCTTTGGGGTAAAGTGCTTATCCTCGTGCTTATTTGAGGAACTGGATTGGGACCTGGTCGGCAAGGACAGCCTGGATGAGCTGTCCATCTTGTTTGACCCTTTACATCATCGCCTGCACACCACCAGGCTGCTGCTACAAACTTTTGTTCGCTCTTACCCAAATGTGTCTGCGCAGTTTCTGCAGGAGCTTATTCAAAGCGCACATTTTACTTACCTGAAAGAAAATGAAACCTTGTTTGAGGCGGGGGATAGCGCCCAGGTCATGCACTTTTTATTGAGCGGTAAAATTGATGTCTATGTCGGGGGTAAAGACAATCTTAAACGCGTAGGCGAGATATTTCATGGTGAGGCATTCGGCGAAATGTCTTTGTTCAGTAATCAGGTACGCACTGCAACGTTAGTGGCGACCCGCTCAAGTTCGCTGATTAGTTTAGACCGACAGCAATTTGATCGACTGTCGGTGGTGTTTCCCTGGTTAAGTACTTATGTGGTCAGCAGCCTGATTGACAGAATCAAGAAGCAGAATGAAAAAGTCCGGCGCACAACGCAGCCCATTAACCGCCTGGTGTTAGTTTGTACTAAAGATGAAGCCCGTCGGACGGTGACCAGGCTAATGGAAAGCCTTGAGGAGAGTCCCTTTGCCGGCTTTACCGAGCAGGACATCAGCCGTCGTTTCAACTATCGTCCATTGCTGGACATCAGCCACTCGGCATTGATTGATCATCTTGATGAAAGAGAGCAAAGCAGTGCCATTAATTTGTATTTTTCCAATCTGGAATCCGACGACTGGACAAAGATTTGTCTGGAACGGGCCGATGAGGTCTGGTTGGTAGCCGATGCAGACCATTCTCCAAAACAAGTGGCAAACTGGCTGGAAAAATATAGCGCGATGTTTTCCTGGCAGAAGCAAAAAAAATTCCTCGTTCTGATTCAACCCGATGTGGCGCGTATTAGGGCCACTAATGAATGGCTGGCACAGCTACAAGTCAAACAACACTTCCACTTGCAAGCGGCCAGTGGCCAATGTACCGAACGTTTCCGCCGTTATCTTACGGACCAATCCGTTGGTTTGGTGTTAGGTGGGGGCGGGGCCAGAGGTTTTGCCCAGATTGGCATCTTCAAGGCCATGGAAGAAGCAGGCATTAAGGTAGACTGGGTAGGGGGGACCAGTATGGGCTCCATTATGGGGGGCTGGATTGCCATGGGGTGGGAAAGCGAGCGCATTATTGAGGCTATCAGACGGTTCTTTGTGTCGGTAAATCCGCTGGGTGATTACACCTTACCAATGATTTCCCTGTCTAAAAGCCAACGGCTTGATACGCTGCTGCATCAGGGCTTTGGTGATGCGTTGATTGAAGATATGGCGATACCTTATTTTTGCGTATCCTCTGATATGAGCACCGCGCAAGAGCGGGATCACGAGATGGGATTGCTGTGGCGAGCGATTCGCGCCAGTGTATCGATACCGGGAGTTATCGCCCCTGTTATTGATGGCGGTCATTATCTGGTGGATGGGGGGCTGTTTAATAATTTGCCCTGTGACTTGATGCGTCAGCGCAACAGGGGGCCTGTCATTGCTATTGATGTCAGCCCGGATGAAGATTACCTGACCCAACTGGAGCAGGTCCCTTCGCCCTGGCAATTATTGGTGAACAAGGTCTTGGGGCGTGAGCAGCCCAAGGTGCCCTCTATTCTCTATACCTTGCTGCGTTCATCTATGTTAGCCAGTACCCATAAACAGCGGGCCAACCGGGAGATGGTGGATTTTTTCATTCAACCGAAAATCGATAATGTGGGGATGCTGGACTTTCGCCGCGCTGAGCAAATCATTGCAGTGGGATACCGGGAAGGTGTGGCTTATCTGCAAAAAGGCATGCTTGAGCAGATAGGCCCTAGTCAAACACGGTGATAATTTGCCGACTGATAGCCACCAGTTCGCCCTGGGTATCCCAGATACTGGCTTCGCTGTGACAGTATCCATCAGCTGCCTGACGGGTATCGGCCTGATAGGCAAACCAGTCTGTTGGGGCCACAGGCTGGTGTGGGTGCACAAACTCCAGATTCCAACTCATCGTACTGGCCGGTGCCGGCCAGCGCAGCATCTGCAATATGGTGGGGGGCCAGGCGTCAATCAGCGTAATCAGGTGGGCGTCGGTCATGTTCGCCGGAGGCTGACTAAAGCGCATCCAGCCGTAGGTATTGGATTGTTTTTTACCGGTAAATGGCATGCCACCGTCAATTAGTGCCAAATCAACATGCTGCAAGAATTTGGGGGTCACCTTGGGAATTTGCGGAATAAATTTGGGTTTGGTCGGCAGTGGCATATTGTGCTGCCTGGTATTCTCCACCTGAATCTTAGAGGCACGGGCGACGCCGAAGCAAACCTGACTAAACACTGCAACTTGCTGATTCTGAATGGCTTTAGCAATCACCTGCGTAACATTTTTGCCTTCTCTGAGTACCTCAGTTTCGATATAAAAGGGCGTATCTGGTAGCAGCGGGCCAATAAAATTAGTGGTCAGGGAGCGCAGAATACTGTCGCTGCGCACCTGTTGACGGGCAGCCGTATACAACAATGCCGCAGACAAGCCACCAAACAGCGTGCGTCCCTGTGTCCAGCTTTTGGCAACGGTGATGCTTGTGTTGTGCTGTTGTGAATCCTGGGCCTGTTGAATCAGTTCATCAATATGCATAGTCAGATTGGGTTATGAGCGCATGCAGGTAGCTTAACTGGTCGGATGACCATCGTAAAGCCTTTGAGCTTATCAGCAAGTAACCAACTCCTGGCTTTATTCCTGCCCCTGACGCTAGATGGGAGCGAAGGAGGGCTTATCACTGGACAGCTAAATTAACTGAAGTCAGACTGCTTCAATTTGGTACAATCCAATTTTTCAATCGACCCTTGCTAGGAGAATCAAGAAGTATGTCGGCATTTGGCACCGTCTTTAGCCCGGAGATGATTGTCTCCCGTTTCGAGAATAACCATTGGAGTACTCCACAATTTGTCGCCGCCGACAGCATCGTGATGCATCCTGGCGCTCATGTACTGCATTACTCAAGTACTTGTTTTGAGGGGCTGAAAGCCTTTCGGCATGCCGATGGCAGCATTCATGTATTTCGTATGGATAAGAACGTTGCCCGTATGGCACAAAGCAGTGAACTGCTGTCGCTGCCAAACGTTGATACCACCATGCTGGCGGCTATGATCACCAATATGGTGCGCCGTTTTGCCGCAGATGTACCCAATCCTCCGGGTTCAATGTATATCCGCCCAACCCATATCGGCACCGAAGCCTCCATTGGTAAAGCTGCCGCACCTAGTGTCAGTTCCATGTTGTATGTGCTGCTTTCACCGGTTGGCGATTATTTTGCCGGCGGTGCCAAACCCTTGCGCTTATTGCTGGAAGACAATGCCCGCTGTGCACCGCATATGGGCATGGTAAAAAGTGGCGGCAACTATGCCAGTGCTTTACAGCCGATTATGAAAGCCCGCGCAGCGGTACAGGCAGACCAGGTACTGTTTTGTCCAAATGGGGATGTGCAGGAAACCGGCGCAGCGAACTTTTTACTGATCGATGGCAATGAAATTATTACCAAGGCGTTGGATCCCAGTTTCCTGCATGGTGTCACCCGCGATTCCATTCTGACCCTGGCACGGGATCGTGGTATGAAAGTTTCTGAGCGCCAACTGACAGTGGACGAGCTGCTGGAGCGCGCAGCGAAACCTGATTGTGAAGCGGCACTTTCTGGTACAGCGGCAGTATTAACGCCGGTTGGTACCTTGATTCATGATGGTAAAGAGTATCAGGTAGGTACAGGTTTGGGCGGTAATACCACCAATGCCTTACGCCAGGCATTAAATGAGATTCAGTGGGGGCAGGCCAGTGACAGCCATGGCTGGCTAACCAAAGTCTGTTAAATCAAGCTGATAAAGGCAGGCAATCGCATTGCCTGCCTGCATGGCTCAGGGAACGACTACAATTTTGCAACCGTTGGTAGCCCCTTCGGTTTCCATTTCATCGCCGTAGGTCATAATAAACTGGTCGCCGGACTGCACCAGATTCAGCTCCTTAAGGCAATTGACAACGTCACTTTTTAGCTGACCAGGGACACTGCCGGTAGAGTCAAAAAACACGGGTTTAACGCCACGGTATAAGGCCATCACATTGAGCGATGCCTGATGGCGGGACAAACCATATATAGGCAGACTGCTGGTAATACGGGACATCAATCTGGCGGTACCGCCACTTTCTGTCAGTGCCACAATGGCTTTGATACTGGAAAGATGATTGGCCGCATAGACCGCAGATAACGCCGTTGTTTCGCTGATGGAACTGAAATGCTCATCAATACGGTGTTTGGAAATTTTAACGCTAGGGTGGGTTTCTGCTCCCTCGCATACCCTGGCCATGGCTTTAACGGTCTCAACCGGGAACTGGCCTGCAGCGGTTTCGGCTGAGAGCATAACGGCATCTGTACCGTCCAATACCGCATTGGCCACATCCATCACCTCGGCGCGAGTCGGCAGGGGGCTGGATATCATCGACTCCATCATTTGCGTGGCTGTGATCACCACTTTATTTAACTGACGGCTGCGCGAGATGAGTTTCTTCTGTACCCCCACCAGTTCGGCATCACCAATTTCCACCCCTAAATCGCCACGGGCTACCATGACTGCATCTGAGGCCAGGATCACATCATCGATGGCGTCGTCGGTGGCAACGGCTTCGGCACGCTCAACCTTGGCACAAATCTTCGCTTTACAGCCAGCTTGTTCTGCCAGTTGGCGGGCGTATCGCAGATCATCGCCATTTCTGGGGAAAGAGACCGCCAGATAATCCACTTCCATCAGGGCGGCAGTCTTAATGTCTTCCTTGTCTTTGTCGGTCAGGGCCTCTGCCGTTAATCCGCCTCCCTGGCGGTTAATACCTTTATTGTTGGACAGTTTGCCGCCTACGGTCACTTTGGTATGCACTTTGTTGCCGATGACTTCGGCAACCTGCAATTGAATTCGACCATCATCTAACAGCAGGATATCGCCTGCGCTGACATCCTGGGGCAGGGCTTTATAGTCAATGCCCACCTGCTGTTGATTACCTTCATCACGACCAAGATCGGCATCCAGAATAAAATCCGCACCTACGGCCAGTTCAACCGGACCATTGGCGAAACGGGACACACGAATTTTTGGCCCCTGCAGGTCGCCCAGAATGGCAACGTACTTACCCAAACGCTGGGCAGCGGCACGCACACGTTTGGCGCGGTTGATATGATCTTCTGCGGTACCATGAGAGAAATTCATTCTTACCACATTGGCACCGGCTGCCAGTACCGCCTCAATTCTTTCATCTGTGTCGGTGGCAGGGCCCAATGTCGCAACGATCTTGGTTCTTCTTAACATAGTTTGATTCGCTCGTATGGTGACAGGCCAGCAATGCTGGCCAGATTCGATTCTCAGATTCAGTCTACAGCATTTATTGCTGTAATTTTATTACAGAATTCTAGCTAAAAATACGTTACCTGTGAAACTTTTTAACGAATTAACTGGTAGGAACAGCGTAGCCAAATTAGCTTCATTACCTTTCCCGACAAGTTCTGATCGTATTATCAGGTCGTCAGCAGATAAAAATAAGGCCCACAAAGGGCCTCAACATCTATCCATCAGTCAGCCTTGCTGCTTTTTATCGTAACGGGATTCCCGCAGGGTATCCTTAACCCGTTTAAGATTTTCACGGAACTTCGTGCCGCGGCGCAGGGTAAAGCCAGTGGCCAGCACATCTATCAGGGTAAGCTGAGCAATGCGCGATGCCATGGGCATATACATATCGGTGTCTTCAGGTACATCCAGTGAAATAACCAGGCTGCATTCTTTAGCCAGCGGACTGTCTTTGGACGTAATACCAATAACGGTGGCATCATTGCCACGGGCTATTTGGGCTATTTCCACCAGGCTCTTGGTACGACCAGTGTGGGAAATTAACACCACCACATCTTCTTCGGAGCTGTTCATACAACTCATGCGCTGCATCAGAATATCGTCAAAGTAGACTACCGGCACGTTGAAACGAAAGAACTTGTTTAAAGCATCATGGGCGACAGATGCCGATGCACCCAAGCCAAAGAACGAGATTTTTTGCGCCTGGGTTAGCAAGTCCACCACCCGGTTTATAATATTGACGTCCAGGGATTGGCGGGCAACTTCCAGCGCTGCCATGGTAGACTCGAATATCTTCTTGGTATACTCATCAGGCCCATCCGATTCTTCCACATGGCGGTTCACATAAGGTGTACCATTTGCCAGACTTTGTGCCAGGTGCAGTTTGAAATCGGGGAAGCCTTTGGTGTCCAGACGGCGACAGAAGCGATTCACTGTCGGTTCGCTGACGTTGGACATTTTCGCCAGGGTGGCGATGCTGGAGTGAATGGCTGTTTGTGGATTAGCCATGATCACTTCGGCAACTTTGCGTTCAGACTTGCTGAACAGGGCGTGGCTTTGGCTGATTTTTTCAAGAATGTTCATAGGCGCTGCAGAATCTACTTATAATTGTATGGGTCTATTTTTGTAAGTTTTTAACAGATTTGCTAGCTTTTTCGCCGCATTTTGTCAGCGAAGCTGGGCGCTCTGGAGAAAAACTGACGAGTCAAGTTGTAATTTTACTACATTTGATGTTTACTAACGGGAAGTTTACCAAGTCATCCGAGCGTTATTTAGTAAATTTACCGCGTTTTGGTAATTTTTTTGATTTTATTCTATTCGGGTTGAAACTCATGGTGTTGGAAAATACTGTCGAACCTTGTGACTTTGTTATCTTTGGCAGCAAAGGTGACCTGGCACGTCGCAAACTCTTACCTTCGTTATATCAATTGGAGAAAGCCAATCTGGTTCACAGCGATACCAAAATAATTGGTGTTGCCCGTCACGAACACAGTGACGAAGAATTTGTGGCGCTGGTGAAGGAAAATATTGAGAAATTCAGCGGTGAAGCCTTATGTGCTGATACCTGGGCGCGTTTTTCCGCCAAGCTGGATTATGTTTGTCTGGATATGCAGGACAGCAGCAGTTACACCTCTTTTAAAGAGCATGTTGATGCGTCCCGTACTATGGTTTGCTATCTGGCCACGCCGCCATCCATTTACGGCGATATCTGCAAAGGGCTGCATGAAGCCGGTATTATCGACCCCAGTATGCGCGTAGTGCTGGAAAAACCTATCGGTCACGATCTGGCGTCATCCAAGATTATTAATAATCAGGTGGCCGAGTATTTTAATGAAAACCAGATTTATCGTATCGACCACTATCTGGGCAAAGAAACCGTTCTTAACCTGATAGCCCTGCGTTTTGCCAATAGCATCTTTGCTACCAACTGGGACCACAACTGTATCGATCATGTGCAGATTAGTGTCGCGGAATCCGTGGGCATTGAAGGCCGCTGGGGATATTTTGACGAAGCAGGTCAAATGCGCGATATGGTGCAAAACCATTTGCTGCAAATTCTCACGCTAATTGCCATGGAGCCCCCCACAACACTGGACGCTGACAGCATCCGTGATGAAAAGCTGAAGGTATTAAAGGCATTACGCCCTATTAACAGCTCCAATATTGCCGAGAAAACCGTACGTGGTCAGTACACTACGGGTTTTGTAAAAGGCAAAGAAGTACCTGGCTATCTGGAAGAGCCTGATGCCAACCAAAAGAGTGAAACCGAAACTTTCGTCGCTCTGAAAGTGGAAGTGGACAACTGGCGCTGGGCGGGCGTGCCTTTTTACCTGCGTACTGGTAAACGCATGCCGACTAAGGTTAGCGAAATTGCCATTTATTTTAAGCCGCAGCCGCATAACCTGTTTAAAGACAGCTTCGCCAAGCTGCCACCGAACAAACTGACCATTCGTCTGCAGCCTGACGAAGGCGTCGAAATCACGGTCATGAACAAAGTGCCAGGCTTAACCGGCTCCAGTTCGATGAACCTGCAAAAGTCCAAGCTTAATCTGAGTTTTTCTGAAACCTTTAAGGATGAGCGCATTGCTGATGCGTATGAAAAACTGTTGCTGGAAGTCATGATAGGTAATCAGGCACTGTTTGTACGGCGTGACGAAATTGAACAGGCCTGGACCTGGGTTGATAGCATCATCGGTGCATGGGAGAGCAGCAATGAGCCGGCAGAACCCTATCAGGCTGGTACCTGGGGACCCGTTGCCTCTATTGCGCTGATGGCTCGTGATGGCCGTGCCTGGTATGAAAGCAAACTGGGAAGGAAATAGTTGATGCGTACTAGCAACTTTGCTTCACCCCAGGAATTGAATCTGGCCTTTGCTGAACGAATTGCCCGGTTGCTGAGTGAAGGTATCGCCGCACGCGGTAAGGCGAGTCTGGTGGTGTCAGGTGGCCGTACCCCGCAAGGTATGTTCGCACAGCTTTCTCAGCAGGACCTGGACTGGTCCAAAGTCGTTGTCAGCCTGGCGGATGAACGCTGGGTGGATAGCTCGGATGAGTCCAGCAATGAAAAAATGGTCCGTGAGCATCTGCTGCAGAATAAGGCTCAGGCTGCTACCTTTATTGGTTTAAAGAACCCGGCACAGCAGGCTCAGGATGGTGTTGATGACTGCGTTGCGGCAATCGCACAGATGCCATTGCCTATTGATGTGCTGATCCTCGGCATGGGCGAAGACGGCCATACTGCATCATTGTTCCCTTGTTCGGCACAAATCAGTCAGGGCCTGGATCTAAACTATCCCAAACCTTATCTGGCGGTACAGCCAACAACCGCGCCGCATTGGCGTATGTCATTGTCTTTGGCTGCATTGCTGAATAGTCGTCATGTATTTTTACACCTGACCGGTGAAGGCAAAAAAGCCGTATTAGACAAGGCGCTGGCCGGTACCGATGAATTTGAGATGCCCATCCGTGCGGTACTGAACCGTGCCGACGTAGAATTAGTCTGGGCACCCTAGGAGAGATTTATGCATTCCACCATCCAGGAAGTTACCGAGCGCATTATTGAACGCAGTAAAGCAACACGCGCAGCGTATCTGGCTAAAATTGACAAAGCCAGAGGCCAGGGCCCGCATCGCGGCGTGTTGTCTTGCGGCAATCTGGCACATGGTTTTGCGGCGTGTAACCAGGACGACAAAGCCAGCCTGCGCAGCATGACCAAAGCTAATGTGGCGATTATTTCCTCGTACAACGATATGTTGTCTGCGCACCAGCCCTATGAAAGCTATCCGCAATTGATTAAACAGGCGGTGCATCAAGTGGGCAGTGTGGCCCAGTTTGCTGGCGGTGTACCCGCCATGTGTGACGGGGTGACACAGGGTAACCCTGGTATGGATCTCAGCTTGATGAGCCGCGATGTGATTGCTCAGTCGACGGCCGTAGCCTTGTCACACAATATGTTTGATGCGGCCCTGATGCTGGGGATTTGTGACAAAATTGTACCCGGATTGCTGATCGGCTCTCTGGCGTTTGGCCATTTGCCTACCGTATTTGTACCCGCCGGCCCCATGCCATCTGGTATTCCTAATAAGGAAAAGGCCCGTGTTCGACAGGCGTATGCCGAAGGCAAGGCTACCCGGGAAGAGCTGCTGGAAGCGGAGTCTAAGTCTTACCACAGTGCGGGTACTTGCACTTTCTATGGTACGGCCAACAGTAACCAGCTAGTGGTGGAAGTGATGGGTCTGCATTTGCCTGGCTCCTCGTTTGTTAATCCAGGTACACCACTGCGTGATGCCCTAACCCGTGCCGCCGCCGTACAGGCCACCAGACTGACTGATCTGGGTGACAACTATATGCCTATCGGCCATATCGTTGATGCGAAAAGCATTGTTAATGGTCTGGTCGCTCTGCTGGCAACAGGTGGGTCTACCAACCATACCATGCACTTGGTGGCGGTGGCCCGCGCTGCTGGTTATCTGATTAACTGGGATGACTTCTCGGATATTTCCAACGCAGTACCATTGTTGACCCGCATTTATCCTAACGGTTCGGCTGACATTAACCACTTTGTTGCCGCTGGCGGTATGGCACTGCTGTTCCGCGAGTTGCTGGATGCAGGCCTTCTGCACAACGACGTAAATACCATATGTGGTAAAGGGTTGGAACAATACACCAAAGAGCCGGTGCTGGAAAATGGTGAACTGGTGTGGAAAGACGGCCCTAAAACCTCGTTAGACACCTCGGTGTTTTCTTCGGTTAAAGCGCCCTTTAAACCCGATGGTGGCCTGGCGGTGCTAAACGGCAACCTGGGTCGTGGGGTGATTAAAACCTCGGCTCTGCGTGACGGTAAAACCCATATCAAGGCACCAGCCGTGGTATTTGAAGACCAGTTTGACCTGGACCGGGCGTTCAAGGCCGGAGAGCTGGATCGCGATTGTATTGTGGTGGTGCGCTTCCAGGGCCCTAAAGCCATTGGTATGCCGGAATTGCACCGTTTAACCCCACCACTTGGGGTACTGCAGGACAGAGGTTATCAGGTGGCGTTGGTTACTGACGGACGTATGTCGGGTGCCTCGGGCAAAGTGCCTGCTGCTATTCATGTTACACCGGAAGCTTATGACGGCGGTTTGCTGGCCAAAGTGCAAAACGGCGACATTATTGAGCTGAACGCCGAAAACGGCGAGCTGACATTGTTAGTGGATGAAGACGAACTGGCACGTCGTGAAAACAAGCTGGCTGATATCAATAATCACCTGCAGGGCATGGGGCGTGAGATGTTTGCTGGCATGCGGGCGACCCTGACTGGCGCTGAAGAGGGTGCCTGTTCTTTGTTTGCTACTCAGGTGCAGAATGTATGAAAGCCCAGTTTGTCGCTGATGTAGGCGGTACCAATATTCGTCTGGCCCAGGTGGTGGATGGGGGAATTAGCCAGGTACGCAAGTATCTGTGCAATGACTACCCCAGCATTGGCGATGCCATCCGCGCCTATACCCAGAGTTTTCCGCAGTTGCAGTTTAATGCCGGCTGCATTGCCATTGCTTGTCCGGTGGATAAAGACCTGATCAAGATGACTAACCATCATTGGCAGTTTTCAAAAGCAGCCTTAAAAGACGAGTTAGCCTTGGATTGTCTGGAGGTGATCAATGATTACACCGCAATCTCCATGTCGCTGCCGGTGTTAAGCGCTGAGCAAAAAGTGCAGATTGGCGGCGGGCAGGTGCAAGCTGGTCAGAATATTGCCGTGTTCGGCCCAGGCACAGGTCTGGGAGTGGGGCATCTCACGGCAGTTGATGATGGCTGGCAATGCCTGGACGGAGAGGGCGGCCATGTGGATTTCGCACCTATTGATGAACTGGATTTGGCCATATGGCGCTTTTTAAACAAAAAGCATGGCCATGCCTCTGCCGAGGAAGTCTTGTCTGGTCGCGGCCTGGTTCAAATCTATCAGGCCCTGGCTGAGCATTTCGACAAGTCAGCCGTACAGACTGAGCCTGCGGACATTACTGGTCTTGCTATACGTGGCGAATGTGAACTCTGCGAGGCAACGCTGCAGCAGTTTTGCCGGGTGATGGGGAGCTTTGGTGGCAACTTGGCCCTGAATCTGGCTACCTTTGGTGGGGTATACATTGCTGGCGGTATCGTACCGCGATTTGTTGAATTTTTGCAGCGCAGCGAATTCCGTCAGCGCTTTGAAGCTAAGGGACGTTTCCAACACTATGTGCAAGCGATCCCGACATTTGTAATTACCGAACCGGATCATGGCCTGATTGGCACAGCCGCGTATTTGACACAGCATTTTAAAGGTTAATCTCGATGACTAAAGATTGGATGATTTCTGCCGAGCAACTCTTCGCTCAAGGACCCGTGGTACCTGTGCTGGTGATTAAAGATGTGGCCCATGCCGTCCCTCTTGCCAAGGCATTAATTGAGGGCGGTATCCGGGTTCTGGAAGTCACGCTACGTACGCCTGCCGCACTCGATGTTATTCGCGAGATTGCTGACAAAGTACCTGATGCCATGATAGGTGCAGGCACGGTAACCAATGCGGCGCAGTTACAGCAAGTGGCTGAAGCCGGTGCTAAATTTGCCATCAGTCCGGGCCTGACGACTGAGTTGCTGGAAGCTGGTAACGCATCGAAAATTGCGTTGATACCAGGCATTTCGTCAATTTCAGAACTGATGAAAGGCCGTGATCTGGGTTATACCCACTTTAAGTTTTTCCCGGCGGAGGCCTCAGGGGGGATCAAAGCGCTGAAATCCATAGGTGGTCCATTCCCTGATGTGACCTTCTGTCCAACCGGTGGTATTGGGGCAAATAACTACCTGGATTATCTGGCATTGCCAAATGTGCGCTGTGTAGGTGGTTCCTGGCTGGCGCCTGATGACGTGGTTGCTGAAGGTAACTGGGCGAAAATTACTGAGCTGGCATCACAGGCTGTCAAAGGTGCCGCGGCAGTGGATAGCGCGACTGCCTGAGGGTGTAAAAGCGATTATAAAAGCCGACGTAAGTCGGCTTTTTTGTGGCCTTTAAGCGATAACCTGTTTGAGCGTATGGCTTTGTCCAGGCGCCAGCTCCAGGCCTTGTGTGATTGCGGCTTCAATGCAAAGCATCTGCTGATAGCCGTTGGCTGGCATATCTGCCATGTGCGCGGATTTTTCCTGCCAGGGATTCCATACCACCAGGCTGTCATGCCCTTGATTGTGGAGTTGGGTTGCACACTCAGCATCTACAATGCTGATATCCGCGCTCTGGGTTAGATGGATCCGGTCCGTTTCCGCTGCGATGCAGTAGGGGCTTGGCGAGGTGTCCATCAGGGTGTTCTGCACTTTATCCTGATAGGGGCCCTGTAAACCGGTGATTTTTACCTTGCCAATATCACTGACCCGGAAGTAGCTATGTAAGGCTCCGCCGAAGGTGAAAGCCTGCTGGCCGGTATTACGGGTAATCAGGCTGACACTAAGTTGATGGCCAATCAGCAGTTCCAGAGTCAGCTCGGCGCTGTGCACAAAGCCGGGGCCGCTGCATTGCTTGGGTTGCAGTTGCAGGCGGGTTTCATCCACATCATCATCTACCCTGATGACCTGCCACATCTGATTACGTACCAAGCCATGAGCGGGTAAATCGGCTTGTGAGGCCTGGCCGAACCAGGGCCAGCATAGGGGAATACCACCACGAATGGGTTTACTACCGTCCATTACGGCTTTGGGGCTTAGCCAAAGCCGTTGCCTGTTGTCACGTTTGGGCATAAAACTCAGCACATGGCCACCAAACAGCGACAACTCCAGACTGGCCACTGGATTATCGACACTGATGATTGGCATTCCCTGATCGGAAGTACGCTGAAATACATGGGTGGATAATTTCATGGCTATTCCCTTTAGCTAAACGGTATACCAACTATGCTGAAGAATGCTCCCGGCTGCGTCAATATAAAAAAAACGGCCTGTGCGGCCGTTTTCAGCAAATCTGACTGTTACAGACTTAGCCAGTATTGAGCGTTGTCCAGCATACGGTTGCTGAAGCCCCACTCATTGTCATACCAGGACATCACTTTTACCAGTTTGCCTTGTACTTTGGTTTGCGTGGCATCAAACACAGAGGAGTAAGGAATATGGTTAAAATCAACAGACACCAGGGGCTGTTCGTTAACATCCAGTACTTCACTCATGGGCGCGCTGGCTGCTGCTTTGGCGATAATCTCATTCACTTCCGCCACTGTGGTCTCACGACCGGCAACAAAACTTAAATCCACCAACGACACGTTGATAACAGGCACCCGCACTGACATACCGTCGAATTTGCCTTTCAGCTCTGGTACAACCAGGCCCACCGCAGCGGCGGCACCGGTTTTAGACGGGATCATAGACATAGCGGCGGCGCGGGCACGACGGACATCGGTGTGATATACATCACTTAAACGCTGATCATTGGTATAGGCATGAATGGTCGTCATCAGGCCGCTTTCGATACCGAGCGCGTCGTACAACGGCTTGGCAATAGGCGCAAGACAGTTAGTGGTACAGGATGCATTGGAAATAACTGTCATATCACCGGTCAGTACATCGTGGTTCACACCATAAACCACTGTCGCATCAACGTCAGTGCCTGGCGCGGAGATAATCACTTTGCGTGCACCGGCTTTGATGTGCGCTTCGGCATCGCTTTTTTTAGTGAACAGTCCGGTACATTCAAATACCACGTCAATACCCAGCTCGCCCCAGGGTAAATCCGCTGGGTTGCGCTCGGAATAAATATTGATCTTATCGTCGTTAACGTAAATGGCTTTGTCGTCGTGGCTGACTTTAGCGGCAAAACGGCCATGGGCTGTATCGTACTTGACCAGATGAGCATTGATGGAGGCATCGCCCAGATCATTGATAGCTACAATTTTCAGGTCATAGTGTTTTTCTGACTCGTACAGGGCGCGCAGTACGTTGCGACCTATACGTCCGAATCCATTAATGGCAACTTTGATGGTCATGACATTCCTCGACTTTTTGCACTTGTTGAAAATAAATTACAGAAATTATGGATCAAACTGCGAGCTAAGGCAAAGGCTCATCCCTGATTTGTTGTTTAATTACATAAAATATTTATGCAATCGTATTCTCATAGACTAGTCTGGCTTTCTTAACTAGCTTTTACCGATACCTGCAAGCATTGACACAACCATTGTGTAACAAGCAGGTAAGTACTGGTGTCTGCTGCAATACTGCTTTTTGACAGGGACAATAGGCAACAGTTCAGATAAACAGTTTGGCAATGCAACATCGGGGATGAGCAGTCTTTTAAATTGCAAATGCCTCTGTTAGCTTGGTCATCAACCGGATGGTTTCATCCACTTATATGGCGTTTTCATATCCATGAATCAATCCCTTATCGACAGACTGATAGAAGTCAGGGGCATAGAGTCCAATTACATCGACGCCTGGGGCAAACCAGCACAGATTGACCCGGCCAGTAAAAACAAGTTGCTGAAAGCCATGGGTTACCCGGTTGATGACGAACAAGGCCTGATGGAAAAGCTCGAACAGGAGCGTTTGCAGGCCTGGCTGAATCCACTGGATCCTGTGCAGGTAAACCGCCTTGGTGAACCCTTGATTGTTGCATTACGTTTGCCTATTGAATTAGTTAATGACCGTTATTCTTTGCGTCTGGTCAGCGAACAGGGACAGGTGACGGACCAGGCTGTGGTGCCAAGCGAAGGAGAGCTTATAAATGTCAGCCATATTCAGGATGTCGAATTTCAGGAGTATTTACTCGACATCCAGGCTGCGCCAGGGCTTGGATATCACCAATTAAAGCTGGTGGCCGAGGGTGAGGACGAACTGGCGGTCATGAAACTGATTATTGCGCCACAGGCTTGTTACACACCTGCCACAATTGAGCAGGGCGGAAAAATCTGGGGGTTAAGCGTACAACTGTATTGCCTGCGCAGTGAGCGAAATTGGGGAGTAGGAGACTTTACTGATTTGCGCTTGTTATTGGCCAAAGCTGCCGACAGTGGTGCTCATTTTGTCGGTTTAAACCCTATTCATGCGCTCTATCCTGCCAATCCTGACGCCTGCAGTCCGTATGGCCCTTCTTCCAGGCGCTGGCTGAATTTCATCTATCTGGATGTCAGTGCTATTGAAGGCTTTGACGAACAAGCCATTCAGACGCTTTATCAGGAGGCTAATTTTCAGCATGCACTGCAGCAGGTCAGGGACAATGAGCAGGTGGACTATCAGCAGGTTACCAGACTCAAACTGGCCATATTGAGTCCGCTGTTTGAACAATTTAATCAACGCTATCTTAAAGGCAATACCAGGCAAAACCGCGCATTTAAAGCTTTTGTCGCCCAAGGCGGGGAAAGCCTACAAATGCTGGCGACCTATGATGCCCTGCAAGAAACGCTTAAAGAGCAGGGCAAAGAATATTGGGGCTGGCCGGTGTTCCCCGCTGCGCTGGCAGAATTCCATCTGCCTGATGTGAAAGCCTTTCAAAAGAAATATGCACAGCGGATAAAATTCTATCAGTTTCTGCAATGGCAGGCGGCGTTACAGCTTGAGCAAGCCCATCAACTTGCCATAGAGAACAATATGGTCATCGGTATTTACCGCGATCTGGCCGTTGGAGTGAGTGAAGGCAGTGCCGAGATTTGGGGCAATAAATCCTTATATGCCATTAACGCCAGTGTGGGGGCGCCGCCAGATGTGCTTGGACCGCTTGGGCAGAACTGGGGCCTGCCGCCCATGGATCCACAAAAACTGTATCAACAAGCTTATCAGCCCATTATCGATTTGTTTAGCGCCAATATGCAGTCCTGTGGGGCGCTTCGAATTGACCATGTAATGGCTTTGTTAAGGCTGTGGTGGGTAGCCAGGGGCGATAGCGCCAAGCAAGGTGGTTATGTTTATTATCCGGTGGATGATCTGCTAGGAATTCTGGCTCTGGAAAGTCACCGTCACCAGGTTTTAGTTATAGGAGAGGACCTTGGCACCGTACCCGAAGAGATTCGTGACAAGCTGGCTGACAACGGCATTTATTCGTACCGGGTATTTTTCTTCGAACAGGCCGAAGATGGTGGTTTTTATTCGCCGGCCCATTACCCGGTGCAATCTATGTCCACTCTGACCACCCATGATATGCCAACCCTCAAGGGTTACTGGCATTGCCTGGATTTAGAACTGGGACAGCGTTTAGGTTTGTATCCAAGCGACGATATTGTCTCGTCTTTGTACCGCAGTCGACATGACAATAAACAACAGATCCTTAACTCTCTGCATGGTCATGGCAGTATTCCGGACTGGATAGATAGGCACGTGGACCAAGTTGGCATGACCTGGGAATTGAATCAGGGTATGCAAGTACATATGGCGGGTGGCTCCAGCGCATTGTTGAGCCTGCAATTGGAAGATTGGCTGCAAATGGACAAACCTGTTAACGTACCTGGTACCAGCCACGAATACCCCAACTGGCAGCGTAAGCTAAGCGTTAATCTGGAGCAGATCTTTGACGAACCGACATTGCAGTCGCTAAGCCGTCAATTAACCGAGGCAAGGAACCGGGCTACACAAGCCCAGGGTTAACAGAGTGATAAGCAGAGAATCCATGCAGTTAGATGTCCTACAAGCAGCGCGATGTGCAGAGCCTTTTAATTTACTCGGACCGGGGCAGGATCAGTCCGGAGGGTGGATAAGGGCCTGGTTACCTGGGGCCACAGATGTCAGTGTGCTCGAGCTGGCAAGTGGCAAACACCTTGGCCATATGCAGCAGCAAAGTGGTTCGGCGCTATTTGAACTTGTCTTACCTCAGTACCAGCAGGTTCCACTTTATGCGCTGGAGATCACTACGCTGGATGGCAAATTCGAACGTATTGATCCTTACCAGTTCAAAGAACAGGCCTACCATGCGGTACATTTTGTTGATCACGACCCGCAGAATGTTTACCAACAATTGGGGGCGCAACTGCTTGAACTGGATGTTGGCTTAGATAAGACGATTCGTGGCACCCGGTTTGCGGTGTATGCACCTAATGCCTTGGCGGTGTCTGTTATTGGTGATTTTAACTGGTGGAATGATACTGCCCATCCTATGCAGAAAACCAGCCTGGGGTACTGGGTCTTGTTTGTACCGGGAATCGCAGCCGGTACCCGCTATAAGTATGCGCTTAAGGACAGGCAAGGTAATTCGTTACCACATAAGGCTGACCCTGTTGGTTTTCAGGCTGAGCAGTATCCGTCCCATGCCTCTGTCGTGTATGAGCATGCAAAATACACATGGCAGGATGAGGCCTGGATGAGTCGCCAGGGCTGGGATCCGTACCATCAGCCTATGAGTATTTACGAGGTACACCTTGGCTCCTGGCGACGCAAGTTATCTGACAATGGCAGTGTGTTTTTAAGTTACCGGGAACTGGCCAGCGTTCTGCTGCCTTACGTTGTTGAAATGGGCTACACCCATCTGGAAATCCTACCTGTGTCGGAACACCCTTTTGATGGGTCCTGGGGTTATCAGCCGGTGGGATTGTTTGCCCCTACCAGTCGTTTTGGCAACCCGGATGATTTTAAATACTTTGTTGATCAATGCCATCAGCACGGTATTGGTGTCATTATCGACTGGGTGCCGGCCCATTTTCCCGAGGACGGTCACGGCTTAGCCAGATTCGACGGTACGCATGTGTATGAATACGAGGATCCGCGTAAGGGCTGGCATCCTGACTGGGACTCGTGCATTTATGATTTTGGTAAAAATGAGGTACGGCAGTTTCTGGTCGCCAGTGCCTTGTATTGGCTCGACAAGTTTCATATTGATGGCCTGCGCGTTGATGCGGTGGCCTCCATGTTGTATCTGGATTATTCCCGTAAGGACGGTGAGTGGATCCCCAATGTGGATGGCGGCAATCACAACTATGAGGCCATCAGCCTGTTACGTTGGATGAACGAAGAAGCCTACCGTCGTTTCCCTTTAGCCATGACCATTGCCGAGGAGTCCACTTCTTTTGCCAAAGTATCCCGGCCCGTGTTCGAAGGGGGCTTGGGGTTTGGCTTTAAGTGGAATATGGGCTGGATGCACGACTCTCTGCATTATATTGCCAAAGATCCGGCATATCGGCGTTATCACCATAATGAACTGACGTTTTCCATGGTGTATGCCTATGACGAAAGCTTCATTTTGCCGATATCCCATGACGAAGTCGTGCATGGTAAAGGTTCGCTGCTGCGAAAAATGCCGGGCGACGAGTGGCAGCAGGCAGCCAATCTGCGTTGTTACGCGGCCTTTATGTACGGGCATCCCGGCAAAAAACTGAATTTTATGGGCAATGAAATCGGCCAGAGCAGTGAATGGAATCATGACAGCTCGGTACAATGGCATTTGCTGGATTATGATAAACACCAGGGGATTCAGTTGTTGTATCAATCACTGAACCGATTGTACTGCCAGTATCCCGCGCTGCATCAGTGTGACCATGCCGCAACGGGTTTTGAGTGGGTTGATCATCAGAACAGTGAGCAAAGTATACTGGCCTTTGTACGCAAGAGTCTGGACAGCCGCCAGAAAATCTATGTGATATGTAATTTTACCCCGGTACCCCATCAGGGGTTTCGCATGGGTGTGACAGATGCAGGTCACTACAAGGTGTTATTAAACAGTGATGACGCCCAGTATTGGGGCAGTGGATACTCTGACAAGGTGGCCTATGTCAGCGAGCAACAAACCTGGCATGGCAAACCCCATTCTGTGCAAATTGATTTACCGCCTCTGGCAACACTCTACTTGATCTATGAGCAAATCGACTGAGATTTCTTCACAACTGGTAAGCTGCGGGCTGCCCAAACCTTTGGGCGCTGTGCCTACCGCAAGTGGCTGTAATTTTGCCGTACACGCGCCTAATGCCGAGCGTGTGGTACTTTGCCTGTTTCATGCTGATACCGAAGAGCCACTGCTGGAAATTGACCTGCCGGCTAAAACCGGCAAGATTTGGCATGGGCATATTGAAGGGATACAAGCCGGACAACTGTATGGCTACCGTGTGCATGGCCCATCCAGGGTCGACACCGGGCATTGCTTTACCCCCGAAAAACTCTTGATTGACCCTTATGCGCGTCGCCTCAATCGTCCGCTGGTATGGAATGCCCGGCAGTATCGGGATGACAGCCAGTTTATGATCCCCAAGGCCATTGTCTGTGATCCACTGCCGCCGTTAACTACCGACGAAAAGCCGGATTACAGCGATGCCGAAACCATTCTGTATGAGGTACATGTAAAAGGTCTGACGCAGCAACATCCGCAGGTGCCTAAGGCGAAACAGGGCAAGTTTCTGGGGGTGTGTGAACCCGTCATACTGGAACACCTTAATGCACTGGGCGTCACTGCCATCCAGTTGATGCCGGTCATGGCTTTTATGCCTGAGCCATTTATCACCAATAAGGGCCTGACCAACTACTGGGGCTATAACAGCATTAATTATTTTTGCCCGGACCCGCGTTACGCTATTGATGATCCTGTGCAAGAGTTTCGCACTATGGTGCATGAGCTGCACTGTGCCGGCATCGAAGTGATTCTGGATGTCGTATTTAACCACACCGCAGAAGGCGGCCTGGATGGCCCTATCTTGTCGTTTAAGGGCTTTGATAATCAGGCGTTTTATCTGTTTGAACACAACGAATTTGGCATTCCTGATTACCGGCGCTATCTGAATAATTCCGGCTGTGGCAATTCGGTCAATACTGCCCATCCTTTTGTCATGAAACTGGTGATGGATGCCCTACGTTACTGGGTGCAGGTGATGGGGGTGGACGGCTTTCGTTTTGACCTTGCTGCCAGTTTGGGACGGGATCCTTACGAGTTCAGTGGTCAGTCAGGATTTTTCCGCGCCTTACGTCAGGACCCGGTTTTGTCAAATGTGAAGCTGATTGCCGAGCCCTGGGATTTAGGTATTGGTGGTTATCGTCTGGGCCAGTTTCCGTCCCATTGGCATGAATGCAATGACAAGTACCGTGATCAGGTACGGGCGTTCTGGCGGGGTGATAAGGGCCTGACCAGCGATTTTGCCACCCGTTTGCTTGGCTCAAGGGACATTTTTCACAAAGACATCAGAGCGATTACCAGTTCGGTCAATATGCTTACCTACCATGACGGTTTTACCTTACAGGATCTGGTCAGCTACGCAGAACGGCACAATGACGCCAATCTGGAAAATAATCGCGATGGGCACGGCCATAACCTGTCTGCCAATTATGGCGTAGAAGGGCCCAGTCGTGACAAGCAGATTGTGGCCTTACGTGAGCGACAGAAGCGCAATTTATTTGCCACACTGATGCTGTCGCAGGGCATTCCACATATGTTGGGGGGCGATGAGCTAAGCCGCACCCAACAGGGCAACAACAATGCCTATTGCCAGGATAACGATATCAGTTGGTTTAACTGGGACCTGACCAGGCGTAAACAGGATTTTCTGGCGTTTTGTAAACATATGATAGCGGTGCGGAAAAACAGTGAATTGCTAAGTTATCTGAATTTGCACGATGACAATTACAGCTTGCAGTTCAATGTGGCTAAAGTGGGTTGGTACCGACCAGACGGTGCCCGTAAGGTGGAAGATGACTGGCATGACGCCAATAATCAGGCATTTGCCGTTGAGCTTAAAGGTGAAGGAGCTCAGGCGGAACACTGGCTGATTCTATTCAATGCCAGCGATCATGACATTACCTTTCAACTGCCGGGTTGCAAAGCCTGCTGGCGACTGCTGGTGGACACGCGTTATGACCATCCGGCACAGATGCCACCATTTAGTATGCTGAACAGCTTTGAGCTGGCGTATAAAAGTCTTTGTGTTTTATATGAGTGGCAATGACTATTCTTGCGGTGTGAAAGTTACAAGCTGAGCAGGACTGTGTATAATCGCCGCCAATTTTTCCGGGGCGCCAGCGCCCACCACTGACAACGGGACATGACACATGCAGCAAGACACCGCACTTTGCGACATTGGTTTTATCGGTTTGGGGGTGATGGGGAAAAACCTGACCCTGAATCTGGCCGACAATGACTACCGTATTGCCTGTTTCGACCTGGATCAGACCAAGATAGACGCTATTATCGCGCAAGACGAGAAAGAGCGTAATGGGCAAAGTCCCAGGGTCGTGGGCTGTCATTCTTACACCGAGCTGCTGGCCAAGTTAAAAAAGCCCTGTCTGATTGTTTTATCTGTTCCGGCCGGTGAACCCGTAGACCATGTTTGTCACCATTTAATCGACGCAGGTATTGGCGCCGATGATATTGTGGTGGATACTGGAAACAGTCTGTGGACAGACTCGGTCGAGCGGGAAAAGCACTATAAAGGCAAGTTTATTTTCTTTTCCACCGCCGTCTCCGGTGGCGAAGTCGGCGCCAGATTTGGGCCGTCATTGATGCCATCGGGCGATCCTTATGCCTGGACCAGAATCAAGCCGGTTTGGGAAGCCATTGCGGCTAAAGTCGATCCAGCGTCCGGCAAGCCCATTGAATCCCATATCCCCGGCCAGCCGGTCAAGCAAGGTGAACCGTGCGCGGCCTATATTGGGCCGGTAGGGGCCGGTCATTATGTGAAAATGGTGCATAACGGCATCGAATATGCCGATATGCAGCTTATCTGCGAAGCCTATCAGATTATGCGTGATGGACTGGGCATGCAGGCGGCAGAAATTGCCGATACCTTCCGTCAATGGAATGCCGGTTTGCTGAACAGTTATCTGATAGAAATCAGCGCCGAAGTACTGGACAAAGTCGACGAAGAAACCGGCCAGCCGCTGGTAGACATGATCCTCGACAAAGCCGGGCAAAAGGGCACGGGCTTATGGACAGCGGTCAGTGCCTTGCAAGTAGGCAGTCCGGCACAAACTATTACTCAGGCGGTGTTTGCCCGCAGTATCTCCAGCCTTAAAGGTGAGCGTACTAAAGCGGCAGAAGTGCTCAAAGGCCCTGCCCCTGTAACACTCAGTGCAGAGCAAAAGCAACGTGCTGTGCAAAACCTGCATGATGCGCTGTATTGTTCAAAGATTTGTGCCTATGCACAGGGCTTTCAGCTGATGGCGATGGCCAGCAAAGAGCAGAACTGGAAGCTGGATTTTGCCCAGATTGCCAAAATTTGGCGGGCCGGTTGCATCATTCGTGCGGTTTTCCTGCAATCTATTACCCAGGCCTACGAGCAGAACGACAATCTGGCCAATTTGTTGCTGGATCCGTTTTTTGCCAGCCAGATCCAGTCTTTCCAGGGCAATTGGCGTCAGGCTGTGGCGGACGCGACACTGATGGGGATCCCCTGTGCTGCCATGTCATCGGCATTAAACTATTATGATTCTTACCGTTGCGCGGTGTTACCAGCAAACCTGTTACAAGGGCAGCGTGATTACTTTGGTGCTCATACCTTTGAACGGGTAGATAAGCCGCAAGGTAAAAAATTCCATGTTGAATGGAGTATGCAAGGGCAACCTCAGGTGGCGATTAAGCGCTAATTTGGTAAAAAGTAGCAAAAAGCCAGCATCCGCTGGCTTTTTTTATGATTTTTTTCTGAAAGTGGCTTTCAGAAATCAGCGAGTTTTGCCGCTAAAGTGGTGCGACAAAGCGACCCTCTTCAATCATATCTACATAGGCATCGGCTTTTTCCCGAATCGGTTTGAGCTGTCTGGACTGCTTTTGTAACAGGGCCTCAAGACTGGTTAGGTCCAGGTCTTCAACGCCAAATTCGCGACCGGCATACCCCCACAAATATGCCCAGTCCAGTTGTTCTTCTTTCATAAACAGACTGGTGAGGCTGCGAAAAATTTCCGGGTCCACCTCATCGCCTTCTTTGTACAATTCCAGGGCATGGTAGAGCAACTGTATGGTTTTGGGACGATCAAACTTTATGTAATAGGTGGCCAGGGCAACCTGCATTTCGGGGTACTGCAGTTGGTTGGTTTTTTCGTATTCTAGGAAGTGTTTTAGCGCTTCATCGTTATGAAACCTCGACCAGTGGTAGTAAAGCAGGTGAGGGGACATAGAGTCGCGGGTATCTCTTGCCAAACGTTTTAACTCGCGTTCGGCGGTCAGTAGTCCTTTAACCCGCTCTGTTTTCTTTTCTTTGAGCTTGATGTGCTCGATTTGCGAGGCCTTGGCAATACACTTTTTGTAACGCTCAAAGTCCAGCAGCAAGTCGTAGTTTAACTTATCCGTTGGGCTGTGGCTTTGTTCAAAACGGTGTTTGATGATGTTGGCTTTTTCCGCCCGGCACCAACCGTCAGGATTTAAGTCGCTGCACATCTGCGGATGCTGGGCACAGATATCCTTTACGTTTATCTGATTGAACCTATCACAACCGGTCAATGCCAAGACGATCAGCAGCAAGGGCGTATATCTGCCCATATTCACTCCAGCAAAATGAAGAAAGTTTACCGATAATTTCCCAATAAATCAGCCGTTTTGCTTAAAGCTGAAACTTTAGCACAATTTGGCGACAGTCCTGTGTTTCTTTAAAATAGCGGCCGTTTTTGACATTGCCAAGTCGCAGGCCACCCAAGCCAATGGAATATTGAGCCGGAATACAAGAAGCCCTTGTCAAACACAACCCTACAACCCATTTAGTTGCAAAGGTCGAGTGCATGAATCACCAACATGAAGAAGCGTTACTCAATAGCTGGCAGGAACGGCAGGAATTCGCCGAGAAAATGCAGCCTTTACTGGGCAAACTGCATCGCGATAGCGCTGTTGAGATAACCCTGTATGGTCGCCCGCTGCTTGGCGCCAACAGCATTGATATCATAAAAGCCCATCGTAGCGTGCGTTTGCACACTGGTGAAAAGCTGCGTCTGCGTGAAAGCTGGCCACTGCTGGACGTTATGAGCCGGATGAAGCTGGCGCCAGCACAGATTGATTTAGGTAAACTGGCGTATAACTACCACTATGGTGATGCCGCTAAAGGCCGTGACGTGGAAACTTACCTGCGTGATGAGCTGGCTGACATACTCGACCGCGATGATGATCATGCTCCGCAGGATGTGGTGCTGTATGGTTTTGGCCGTATTGGTCGCTTGCTGGCCCGCCTGTTAATCGAGCGTCATGGCAAAAACAATAAACTACGCCTGCGTGCCATTGTTGTGCGCGGTGGCAAAGAGGGCGATTTGGAAAAACGTGCCAGCCTGTTACGCCGTGATTCCGTGCATGGGCCATTTAACGGCAGTATCACCATCGACCACGAGCGTAATGCGCTGAAAGCCAACGGTGCCTATATTCAGGTCATTTACGCCAACAGCCCGGCCGAAGTGGATTATCAACAGTACGGTATTAACAATGCCATTGTTATTGATAACACCGGTATGTGGCGTGATCGTGATGGTTTGTCTCAGCATCTGCAGTCCAAAGGGGCGAAAAAAGTGCTGCTGACGGCCCCAGGCAAAGGCGATATCAAAAATATTGTACATGGCGTAAACCATGCTGATATTGAAGCGACCGATTATATTTTGTCAGCGGCAAGCTGTACCACCAATGCTATTACCCCAGTGCTGAAAGCCCTGGATGAGCATTACGGCATTGAAAATGGTCATGTGGAAACCGTGCATTCCTATACCAATGACCAGAACCTGATCGATAACTTCCACAAGGCCGAACGCCGAGGTCGTGCTGCGCCACTGAATATGGTGATTACCGAAACCGGTGCGGCCAAAGCGGTCGCCAAGGCGTACCCTAAACTGGCAGGTAAACTCACGGGCAACGCCATTCGGGTACCCACGCCTAATGTTTCGCTGGCTATCTTGAATCTGAATCTGGGTAAGGGGACAGATCGGGACGAAATCAACGAGTTTCTGCGCAAAACGGCGCTGTTCTCCGATTTACAGCACCAGATTGACTACACCGCATCCACTGAGCTGGTGTCCAGCGATTTGGTCGGCTCGCGTTTTGCCTCTGTGGTGGACTCCCAAGCCACTATCGTTGCTGGCGACAGAGCGACCTTATACGTATGGTACGACAATGAATTTGGCTACAGTTGCCAGGTTATGCGTGTAGTGCAGGATATGGCCGGCCAGCCTGTACCGACTTTTCCTGCCAGCAAAAAGGTGGGCTAACTGCTTTTTTGCTGCCCGCAGTAGCGATAACAATAGGGTAAGTCCAGTGTGACTTGCCCTTTTTTGTTTGCAGACTCATTTTGATAACATTGTTTGGGAAATCAGTTTAGCTCATGGCGGTGTTACCGAGAATTTGAGAGGTCTGAGTTGACCCATTGTGCGGATGGTCGTGCTTATTTTTGAGACAACCAATAAGGAAAGCAAGCAGCGTGATTTCACATATAACGCTCGGCAGCAATGATATCCAGCAAGCTGAATCCTTCTATACAGCGATTCTGGCGTGTTGTGGCGCCAGTCTGATATATAAGTCTGAAATCGTCATTTTCTATGAGTTTTCGGACTCTCCAACAAAACTATCTATTACCAAACCCTTTAATGGTCTGGCTGCCAGTGTCAGGTAGATGTGTCGTATAAGGAAGCAAAACCAATGACTGTCGTTTTTATGTTGGCCAGCGCCAGCATCATGTTTTTACTAGGGGCCGTGCATTTGGCTTACACCTTTGTGGGGCCCAAACTGACTCCTCGTGACGATGAGTTGAAACACGCCATGGCCAGGGTTTCGCCGGTTATTACGCGGGAAACCACGATGTGGAATGCCTGGCTGGGTTTCAATGCAAGTCATAGCCTGGGCGCCATGCTATTTGGTCTGGTGTTTGGCTATCTTTCATTAAAGGGGCAACCCCTGTTGTTTCAGGCCGATTTTTTGCCCTGTGTTGGCCTGATTATGTTGTGTGGCTATGTTGTACTGGGCAAGCTGTATTGGTTCAGGATCCCTTTTATCGGTATTTTGTTAGCTCTGCTGTGTTTTATCGCCAGTATGTTGACCCGATAGCGGAAAAAGTGCTGTTGACTTCCTGATTGCAAATATGGCTTAAAGGGGCGCTCGCAACATCACTAAATCCAGGCAACGAATACCATTTTCATAAATAGGTTGCGGATAGGTCGAAAAGAAATCCTTTTTGATGCACTCCATACGAAATCCACATTTCTGGTAAAGGGCAAGCTGAGACAGACTGGAGTTACCTGTACCTACATGCAAGCTGCTATAGCCAAGTTGGCTGGCGGCTTGCTTTACCGTCACAATTAACTGCTTGGCCAAACCCTGACCACGGTGATGCTGGCAAACGGCAATATTTTTAAGTTCAGCCCTATCCTCGCTGGTTTGTAAAACGGCGATACCGACAGGCTCAGCCTGCTGAGATGCGACAAATACCCGGGCGTCTTTCAGATAGGCATCAACGGCCTTGCTATCAGGATCGGCTTCCAGCAGCAGTTTCATCAGCGTGCCAGTAATGGGATAAGAGTAAGGTTTAATCTGCATTTTTTTGTCGCAACCGATAATCAGGGATGAAGTGACGGGGCATTACGCAGCAGGCGTAAGCCTTTAACTAATATAAGCATTGTTTCTCTGGCTGAAGGTTTGGCAAAGGGCGGCCAACTGCTTTCCGCCGCCAGAAGGACTGTGGTCTTCGCATGGCCAAAGGGTGTGTTTAATAGCAGCCACGCCAACAGAATCACGCGCATAAAGTCCAACTGTGAGTACCTTTAATCAATCTAAACATAATAGCTTGAACCGCAGGACAAGACTTTGATTTACCTCAGACTTTGACTTCGAGAGTTATCACCGTGCTGCTTTTTGTAACTTTATCTCTTGCCGCTCCAGGGTCAATGTCAGTTGCTCGCTTTCTGACAGTAACTGCTGAGTTTGGCGCAGGTTGTCACAACTGCCATTTAATGCCATGCCATCTATAGCGCTAACCTTTTGCCCGACTTTCAAGCCGGCTTTAGCCGCAGGCGAGTCCTGCCAGACCAGCGAAATAGAAGGCTGGGGCGCATAGGATTGAGTATTCTGCGATAGCGATTCAAAGCTCAATGCAAAGCCGTATCCCTCTTTGCTGTAAGGACCTTGCTGATACTCTTTGAAATAGGCGGCTTGGTTTTTACTGTCCAGGGTAATGATAAAATGCCTGAGCAGCGCCGAGCCCAGTAAACTGGGCGCGTGTTCTCGCACGGGGGCCTGCAGGTTGTCGAGCACAAGTTCACCCAATTGCAAGGTTTTTACGCCGGCAAGACGCTGAGCATCAACCGCTGCTTGCCCGCCTAATGAGCCGCCCAAAGAACCATGGCCTGCCGTCACTTTGACGATGGCCTGATTGCGATTGGCCCCGTCGAAGTCCTGAGGGGAAAGGGTCAGGTATTCTGCCGAGCCGGTATCAAACATGGCTTTGCTGCTGGCATGCTTGCTAAACTGGATGTCCAGAATTGGCATATGCGGGTAACCAAAGTTATGCAGGGTTAGCTTCTGTGCCTTGTTAAGATGATTCAGGGTTTGAGGCTGACTGTGACAGCGTAGGGCCTTGCCTGGTGTATCGATTTGCCACAGGCAAAGTGGCAGCAATTCGGAGCCCAGTACGCCGTCAAACAAGCACTTTGCCGTATGGGGGAAGTCGGCGACATACACTGGCACTTTATTAAACGTTAGGTCCGCCAGTGTCAGGTCTGCCTGCATGATCTGGGTCTGCACCACTGTGCCGTGCGCATCTTTGCCCTGCCGTGTATCGACTACTGGTAGATTTAATTGCTCAGCCAGTTCACGACTTAGCATGGAAGGAGAGCCGGTATCAAATACAAAACGTTTATCCTGGCCGCCAATCTTTACGTTGACATAGAGCTTACCGGCAACCTCATCCAATGGCACTGAGATGGCAAAATTGTCACTGTCTACATAAGGGCCTTGTGTCAGCCACGCCGGTGGTGACGGATTGGCTAACGTTGATGCAGATAAGATAGAACTGATCAATAACAGTATGTTGCGCATAGGGCCGACTCCCTGGCAGTGTGGATGTTAAGGCTTTTCTAACGCTGCCTGGCGTTCTTGTTCGTATTGCTGGTAACTTTTGTCCATGCCTTCCATACATTTTTCATAGTCTGGTTGTGGCACCTTCAAGCAGGCATGGCGTTTATTGGTTTGCAGGTTTTCATAGACCGCTCTGTTACTGCAACCCGCCAGGCTCAGCAGTGCGAAAATAATTAGCAGGTATTTCATTTATCCCCCGATTGCGTTTAAGCCCCGAAACTTAGCCTAGGCAGTTGCTGAGTAGATTGCAGGTTAAATATTGTGGGTTTTTGTTACAGCTTGTAAGTCCCATAATTCAACTTGCAAATGATAATGGTTATTAATAGCATGGTTGGCCTTCAACTATAGAAAGGATTACCCATGCAATACAAAAGGTTAGCCGCTGGAATGGCGATGTTAATGTGTTCCACACTGGCAAGTGCAGAGACAAGACCTGATCATTATCACGGTCAAAGTGCCGAAAGTCTGGAACAGGCGCTGCAAAATCTTGATCTTTACAATGCCAAATTACAACAAGTGGTTAACAAGGCTGAGCTGACTATCGAGGATATGGTGTTGGTACATGAACTGACATACAGCCTGGAAAATGCCTTGCAGCGTCTGGATCTGGAGCTTGGCAACTTGGCTGAAACGCTGGAAGAAGTGCACGTTGGCTCAGAGCAGGCTAAAACGGAGTTGGTCAGAATCAAAGCCAGGGCATATTTGCAGCACTCTGCCAGATTGTTGCCAAAGAAGGCCGACTAAACAGAAGGATAGCCTTGCCATCCACCTTATCCGGTGGATGGCCAGTTTCGCTCAAGCTCGTTAACTCTGTGGCGGTATGGCCGCAGGATCCATCCATACAGCCTCCCACACATGGCCATCGAGGTCAGCCAGTGCCCGACTGTACATAAAGCCCAGTTCTTGTTTGGGATTAATATCGGCTGTACCGCCCTTTGTTGCTGCAACATGGTTCATGCTATCCACGGCGTCCTGGCTGTCACAGGACAGTGCCAGCATTACCTCACTTGAATCTTTGGATGGGATTGGCCGGGAGGTAAAATGCCGCCACTTATCATGTGTTAGCAGCATCACGTGAATAGATTCACTCCAGACCATGCAGGCTGCTGTTTCGTCAGTGAAATGCGGGTTATTGTCAAAGCCCAGCGCCTGATAGAAGGCCATGGATGCGTTAAGGTCGGAAACCGGCAGATTAACAAAGATCATTTTTGACACGAGACTCTCCATACATAAGGTTATTCAGACAACCAAAATGGCTGTTCTGCGAGCTAGTCGTTACAGGTATGTCCGATTCGACAGGGGCAAGAAATTTTTTTGTGTACGGCCTAAGGTGGTTTGGCTATACATGTCGGTGGTTTTTCAGCTAAGGTCATTGAATTGAAAGCGGTTGGAATTTGTGTTGCGTGGAGTACTGACCCTGGTGTTACTGGCCTGCACTGGCGTAACCTCTGTGCTGGCCGAGCCAAACACCCCACTTAACTGGTACAAGCTGGACTTCCCACCCTATACCATTGTTAACGGTCCCTTTAAAGGGCAGGGGCTGGGCGACGATATTCAACAGTTTATACAAGCGCGACTGTCTGGCTACCAGCACAAGTCTTTACTGGTCAATGCCGCACGTTTATATGCCGATCTTGAACAGGGCAAAGCCGTATGTACGGTAAATTCTGATTATGATGCACAGACTGACAGCCGTAACAGCATTAGTTTACCCACCAATATTTACTTCTCTTATAGTCTGGTCAGTGTCAGGTTGAGTAACCAAGTGGCACCGACAACCTTATCACTAGGCCAATTGTTAAGTGACCAACCCGGTGCATTGTTGCTTGCTGTCGGACGGCCTTATCAGCAGCTTGACAGAATATTGGCCAACTTTAAGCCTGGTGTGCACTACCAAACCCGGGCTGGGCAGTCCTTAAGTGAAGGTATATTGCATATGTTGGATAAAGGCCGGGCCGGCTACACCATTGAGCTTTGTTCCACGGTGCGTTATCTACAGCAAAATGGGCAATTTGAGCACGGCTTTGATTGTGCGCAAATTGAAGAACTGCCGTTTGCTATTGGTCGGGCTGCAGTTACCTGTGCAGATAATGCCTGGGGGCACAACGTGATTGCCCAGATCAACAACATATTGCTGGCGTCGCGCGACAGCCAGCCCTATCGGGCAATGATGCAGCGCTGGTATGTGCCAAAAGACCCCCAGCGCCGCAGCCGCTACTGGCAATACTATCAAGACTTTTTACTGGATGTGACCACCGACGATTATGTGCCGCTCAGGCCACTGATTGAATCTGAACATTGAATATGCTTCACGTTACCTGTTTGTCTGTATAGACGGATGTTCTCAACCGGTCCGGAGATTTCGTTCCGGACCGATAGCAAATCAGATTCAAGGTTTCTGTTTGTTTAGGCGAATGCGAGCTAAGCCCAACAGCCCCAGCCCGGCCAGCAATAAGGCGATTGGCGTGGGTTCAGGTACAGCCTGGCTGCGCGGTTCACCAAAATCGCCTTCAATACTGATACCGCTGATGCTGCCGGCAAATAGTTGGAATTTGAAACCCAATTGTGGCAGCGGTGGAATCAATTCACTCAGATAAACGCTAGTACGGGAGGCGATATCGACCACCGCCATACCGTTGCCCAATAAGGTTGGGTGGTACGAGGAATTGCCTACATGAAAGCCGTAAGGGTTTTCCCCATATTGGTGTTTAAAGCTGAAATCCATATCCTCTGAGCCAAAAATTCTTAGCCGGTAATTATTCATCTGCTCCATTACATCGCCCAATATATAGATTTCAGTAGGAATTGATGAATCACTCGATTGAATACCGGTATCGAATAACGGGTCGCTAAGATTGCTCTGAAATAAAGACGACGGACCACCACTTAAGTGCAGACCCAATTCATAAACAGAGCCATTCTCTGCCGTCAGACCATAACGACTTTGGTTAAAAGCAACGGCATTCCACATCTCAGCCGCACGGGTGGCTTCCTGGCCATTGGCGGTAAAATCAATATTAATAATGGCGGCGTGGGCGGCATTGGTAAGCAGTAAAGCACTCAGCCATCCTGCTTTATATAAGCGTTTAATCATCTTTGTCTCCTGAATGTGTGGTGTTAGGTAAAATGCAGCTAATGAAAAACGCCGACAAAGTAGCAACCCTTTCAACAGAAGGCTGACATACAACGGGCAATTTTTGTCAAGCGTGACTTACAAGTTAGCTCTCAGAGTATTTTGCTTTTCGCCTGGTTTTTGCTGTTGAAGCCATGGCCAGCAATGACAAAGCAAGCAGAGACCAGGTGGTAGGTTCATCAATCTGACCGATGACCATGGTACTGACTCTGAAATTGTCCAGTGCCGTAGTCGGGCGGCTATTGATATTCAGATTCACAAACTCGAAATAGCGGATATCGTTTTGTGCCCGTTGTATACCCAGAAATTCCCCGCCTGAGGGCATCAACGCATCAATACGGTAACTCTCCAGCAGGTTGGCATTTTGATCCAGAGCCCGAATTTCGAAAGCATTCACTTCGTCCCGTGCAGTAGTGATAAAATCCGCACCAACAAAGCTATGAAGGCCGCTAAGGGTAAAACGAGTTGCCTGGCTTTCGGGTCTTCGCATGGACTCATGACGAAACAAATAGCCCCCACGCTCAGGATCACTCCCATACCAGGTACCATTATTGCCAAAACCCATATTAGGCATACCGATACCAATAGTGCCTGTGCCTTTGGCACCTGCAGATGTTGGCATCAGGGCGATGTTCAACCAGTTGTTAAACTGCAGGCCCTCGTCTCTGATGGTTATGCTTGTATTTGGTGCTAAATCGAAGCTTTCTATTAAGCTATTGCCCTGCACCTGGGTGCTTGAATGAATAAGCGCTGCTTGAGTCAGGCTGCTAAAACTCAATAACAGGCATGTGCCGATCACTTTCCTCATCTGTCTCTCCTTTTGATTACTTCGACGGCAATATAAAACCTGTCTGCTGCTGTGTTCTTCTAGCTGACGGGCAAATCTTGTTGATTAACGCGCATATTGAGATGAGCGCTGATTCGCGCGTTGTAAAACACAGCACGCGCGATTGAAGGCATATCTCGTGCGAGCTCTGAGATAGCCTGACCCTCTTGATTTGAGCTGTGATATGCAGGGACAAGATGTATAAACACGTAACACTGCTAGGGTGGGGAAAGGCACTGCCCGCCAGTCGTCTGAGTAATGATGATTTGAGCCAGTTTCTGGATACCAATGATGAATGGATCTTTGCCCGGACCGGCATTAAAGAACGCCGAATATCGGCGTTTCCGGTGTCAGAGATGGCGGCGCTGGCCGCCAGTAATGCTTTAGCTTGCGCAGGTCTTGGGATTCATGAAGTGGATCTGTTGATACTTTGCACCACCACTCCGGATACTCTGGTTCCCAGTGCCGCCAGCCGTACGTTGGCCAAACTGGGGGGCGCGAATATCGCGTGCTTTGATCTTAATGCGGCGTGCGGCGGGTTCTTATATGCCATGCATCTGGCGGCCAGTCTGATTGAAAGTGGTGCACATAGAAGGATTCTGTTGGTGGGGGCAGAGCGACTAAGCTGGTTCCAGAATTGGTCGCAGCGTGCTACATCGATACTTTTTGGTGATGGTGCGGGGGCGCTGTTACTGTGTCGCGATGAACAAGCAGGGGGGGCGATTTGTACCCATATTGGCGGAGACTGTCGCGGCAACGAGGCCATTAAGGTGACAGACTATGGAGCCGGTCATAACCGTTATCTGAAAACCTCACCATCTCTGAACTTTTTATTTGATGGTAAAGATGTGTTCAAGCAAGCCGTAAGTTCAATGCTGCTTAGCGCTCGTCAGGTGATGGCGCAAGCCTGTGTGGATCAAACACAGCTGGCTCTTTATATTGGTCATCAGGCAAATGCGCGAATTTTACAAGCCGTGGCAGACAAGCTGGGGCTGGATGACGACAAAGTCTTCAGCAACATCCGCCATTATGGCAACACCTCTGCGGCCAGTATCCCTATTGCTGTTTGTGAAGCAATACAGCAGCAGCGGGTTAGGGCTGGGCAGCGCCTGCTGCTAACGGCTTTTGGTGCGGGTTATACCTTTGCAGCCGCCTACCTGAAATTACCCGAACGTTTACATGTAGTTGTGTCACCGCTATCGGAACAAATCCCGCAGATGCAATCAGGCTTAGAGCTGATTTGGCAGGCTGTCGAGCGTGACCAACGGCACGCCTGGTCCAGGCAACCGACGGTGCAGATGAATAAAGCCGTGTCAAACTAACCAGAGCGATAACTGATAAACAATGCGCGTTTGATGCAAAACTTAACGACACCGATCAGCTGCATTTAGTAGTATTCTGAACGGCTGTTTAGTTTGGGATTGTGCCGCAAAATGATTTGCAAACCTGCTTTGCCTGTTGCACTGCTTTTTATTATTCTGTTGTCAGGTTGCTATTCCTGTTTTGCCGCTCCTTCAACTGATAAACATGCACCTGGCTACGCGCTTGCCTCGCTGGGTGTCGATTCTGTGCAGCTCAGCCTGTTGGATATATTGGACAAGCCGCAGCAATATGCCTTTGCCGAACTTAAGTCCCATACTTCGTCGGGACGAAAGTTCGCCGCAACCTGGCTCAGATTTAAGCTGGCTGACACGGACTTTCAGGATCCTCTGGTTGTACAGTTTTATTACCCTGGCCTTTATCAGCTTTATTTCCAGGACAATCAGGGGGCCTGGCACACCAAGTCATTTGGCCGCGATATACCCGCCTGGCAATGGGATTATGCCGAGCTGCGCTCAGCTGCCTCCCTTGATCAGAATCTGGATGTCAGCCGCCCGTTTTACATCAAGATCTATCAACAAGGTATTCAACCCATTGGCCATCGGTTGTTACCTTTATGGCAGTTGCAACGTGTTAACCAACTTGAAAACTATTTCTGGGGCGCGGTACTGGGGCTGATGCTGTTGGCCACACTGATTGGTTTGTTGATCTTTGCCCTGGGGCGTGAGCCTGCCTATCTGTATTTTGCCGGCATTTGCCTGAGCTCTTTGGTCTGGAGTGTAATGTACCTGCAACTGGCTCATCTTATCGACAGTCGGCTGTATGCGCAGTCAACCCTGGATTTTGTATTCAACACGGTGATTGCTTCACTGGGCTTTTGTATCGTTCAGTTTATGCGTCACTTTGTGCAGTTCAGACGCTTCTCACTGCGCTTTGACCGCATCTTTGGCTGGGCTGCCAAGGGCTATGTGGCGAGCTATACACTGGTCATCTTTATGACCTATATGGCCCCCGGGCAGATATGGCCAATGCACATTTTTTCCCTGTTTATATTTATTTCCGGGGTGATGGCGATACTGGGGCTATTACTAGGACTGAAACGAAGAGATCGTACCGCTGCCATTATGGCGCTGGCCTGGATCCCGGGTAGCAGCGTGGCAACTGTCTCGGTCCCCACCTACTATGGGATCCTGCCTGGCACCTGGTTGACAGAAAATGTCGTAACGCTGGGGTTGGCGCTGGCAATTGTAATGTTTTCTGTGGCGATAGCCGATCAGGTGTTGCAATTGCGCCAGCAGCGCAACACGTTGTTAAAGAAGCGCAACGAAGAGCTGCAATTGCAAGTGGACAAGCAAACTGCACATCTGCGGCAAAAAAGTGACGAAATTGCGCATCAGCATCAGGTGCTGGCCACGACCCTCAGCTACAAAGAAGATCTGCTGGCCAACATAGCCCATGAACTGAAAACCCCGCTGACCTTGATGCTGGGGGTAATGCGCGGCAGCTATGGCGAAGGGGAACGACAGCAGAAGTTGCATCGTCTGATTTACCGCATCAGTCATTTGCTGGACAGCATGCTGGATTTATCGCAAGCCCGGGAGATGGGCAAGCGCGATAACGCCGCTCATTGTTACCGGGCCCATGAGTTTGTGGAGTTTTATCTGACCACCTACCGGGGTTTTGTGGCACAGGGCCGTCTGAATCTGGAGGATAATCCCCCGGCGGTGGTGTACTGCGCACCGGACACCCTGGATAAGGTCATCACCAACCTGGTAAATAACGCGATTAAGTATTCGCCGCCTGGCAGCGCCATCAGTATCCGGGCCTGGCTGGATGCCGAGCACTGGCAACTGGATGTGCAAAATGGCGGCGAAGGCATAGCCGAAGAGCAATTGCACAGTGTGTTTGAGCGCTACGTGCAGATAGGTGAAGGCAAGCAGTCCTATGGCCTGGGGCTGGGATTGCCGCTGGTGAAACAACTGGTTGAGGCGGCAGGTGGGGGTATCCAGATATGGTCACAACCGGGTGAATATACCCGGGTCAGTGTGCGTTTGCCGCTGGCCGCGGCCCATCAGCAGGCTCAGGAGCCGAGCCGGGGAGTGAGCCACGACGAGTTATCAGAAGAATATCGCCAGTGGCTGCATGCCGAATTAAGTGACATGCCGCCGCCGGTGTTTGCCTTACCGCAAGAAACGCAGGCGCCGGAAGAACAGGCCCTGGTGTATTGCATTGACGATAATCTGGAACTGCTGGGACAGTTACAGGAGCAGTTGGGCCAACGTTATCAGTTGCGCTGTTTTGATAATCCACAGACGGCACTGGCGGAGGCCAGCGCCAGTTTGCCGGATATTATTCTGAGCGATGTGATGATGCCGCAGATGAGTGGTTTTGAGGTAGTGAAACAGGTGCGCGAAGATGAGCTGTTGTCACATATTCCGGTGATACTGCTGACCGCCAGAGCGGATAAAGACAGTCGAAACAAAGGCCTGCTGGCGCTGGCCGATGATTATATTAACAAGCCGTATGAGCCGATGGGACTGGCCCTGAAGATAGATAACCTGCTGGCCATTCGGCGCTTGCTGAGAACCCGCTTTGCGGTGGAAGCCCCCTTGGACCAGGCATCCGACCCGCTCAAGGTGCTGTATCAGGACTGTGCGCCGGACCAGCGTAAGTTTATGGACAAAGTAATTGATTGCCTGAAAGGGCACTTGCAGGAGCCGGACTTTGGGATACGGGAGTTGTCGGAGGCCTTGTATCTGTCAGACTCGCAGGTCAGGCGTAAGGTGAAGGCCATCAGCGGTTATACCCCCCAGGAAGTGCTGCGGATAATTCGTCTGGAAGCGGCGGCGGCCATGATACGGGAAGGGGAGAGTCTCAAGGTGGTGGCCCATGAATGTGGTTTTTCCAGTCAGTCGCATATGGGCACGGCTTTTAAGGCTTATTTTGGTACCACGCCGAATCTGTATCGCCAGACTATGGACCAACAGCAATAAGGATGGCGGGGTCCCGCCATGTTTTTTTAAAAGTACCAATGGGCCTGCACATTGAGTTGATCCAACTCGCTGTATTGACCAAAGTAACCGTTGTTGGCACCGTAAAACCAATCAACCCCGGCTTTAAGTTCCAGATTATCACTGGCGATATACGTCAGTGCCAGGCGTATCAGACCATCACCGGCATTGCTGCCGTACCAGCGCATTTCTGACAGCCAGCGCTGGGCGGCAAAGTCACGGCGCAAGGTCAGTGACCAGATGCGATCCGTGGCGGGACGCACCAGGGTTTCTGCGGGCGACAGCACCTGATCCCACACTAGTTGCAAATTAACAAAGGTGTCCCACGGGCCATTGACATCGATGCCCAGTCCTGCCGCGAACTGATGATGTCGCGTGATACTAAGCTGGCCCTGTTCATGGGTATTAAAATAACGGGAAGGGCTGAGTAGCAGCTCGGCACGCAGCACCGCCTCGCCTAATTGACGACTGGCCGACGCGCCCACCGTGCCGCGCTTTTTGTAAAATGTATTCAACTGAGGTTGAGCATCGGGATTTTGTTGCCAACGGGCCAGTGGCTCAAAATCGTCGCCGTAGCGTGCCTGCACCGACCACTGCCATTCCTGGCTGTAACCTTCGTAACGCATGGCCACTAGGGGTGAACCCGCGGAGTTTGCCACTTTTGCTGTACTGGCGTTGGCCACATAAGGAAAGCCGAAACGCAACCTGGGCGCTTTAAACTCATACCTGTCACCCTGGTGGGGCAGCTTGTGAACCTGGGTTGTGGGTGCAACTAACCATTGCCATTGTCCCTGCTCGGTTGCTCTGGTGGCTGACAGCATCCACTGTCCCCTGGCACTGTCATCGAAGTTGCTCAGAATAAAACGGCTGAAATCCCGTGCAGTGACCTGCTCAAAGTTGACCAGATTATCCAGCTTACTCCAGCTATGTACTTGTTTACCCAATTGCCAGTCCAGACCTTGCCAGGTAAATGAGACAAAAGCTTCGCGTAAATAGGCCGCCTGATGTTCTCCGCTGAGATTAGCTTGACTGTCAGACCAAAGATAACCACTGAACCTCAGATCCAGACTGTCATCTAAGGAAATCACCGCTTTGCCGTCCCATTGCAACCGGCTTTCATACAAACTTCCGTCCGACATGCCGCTGTACAGGGATAAACGGTTATCGAACTGCACTGCTGATTCCTGAGCCTGCAATGCCAATGGCAGAAAACTGAGTAACAACAGGCGCATCTTATTGCCTCAAACTGGTGACATTGAAGCGCTTAGGATCCATGTCTTTGCGGTACTCAACAGTCAGATAGTCAAAGCGACTGGCATGGCCGCTTTGTACATTGCTGACTTCAATTTGCTTGGGAGTCCAGAATCCATCAATCAGTGCTCTGTCAGTGACTTTCACCGTTTTCAGCGGCCTGTCCTGACGATCCCAGAACTCGACTTGTATGGGCAACCAGCTCTGTTCGTCTACTTTGGCAACAAAGCGACTAAAGCCAAGGGAATCCGCCAGCTCAGGGCTGACCGGAATGCCCTGCAGCAACCAGTACCCCTGTTCTTGTCCCAGCAGGCTGAATTGGTAGTCATGCAGTGGAAACTTCAATTCACTTTTAACATCTTCGTAGCTGAATTCGCTGCCCATAAAGTGGTCACCGCGATCAGAGGCCGGAATGCGCCGCTCCCTGCGCAGCGCGGGTAAATACATCCATTGCTCGTCATCGTGATTTTCAAGTTGGTAGTCGAAGGTTAAAAATGCCGTGTCTTTTATTCTTTTGGGCCCGGTAAAGCGAATCAGGGTTTTACGAATCTGCTGATCCGTTGTTCGCCACACTTCCGCTTCGCGGCTCATCTTGTTGCCTGATGGGTCAATTAAGGTCATGCGCAGCTGGCGTTTTACGTGCTGGCCGTCCGGGCGCTGCATGATTTGCTTGGCAACCTCCTGTGCCGTCATAGTCTGTGCCTGAATCGAGCCGCTGATTGTCAGCAGTCCGAGCATAAAAATAGTCAGTTTCATAGGTGTTCCTGTGTTCTTGTTATTACCAATTGATGGATAAGCGGCGTGCGCGATTTGTCGAACGGCGCAGTCGCCATCGGTAGGCCAGGGGGATCATCACCAGAGCGGCAAAAAAGCTGGTCAGGCAGGCAAGGGTGATCATCAGGCCGAAGCGTTGCAGGGTAGGGAGTGATGACACAAACAAGGTAGCGAAACCGCAGGCCAGGGCAGCACCATTAAAGAAACAGGCTCTGGCAGCACTGGGAAACTTATGTTTGATGGCCTCGTCCAGCGACGGGGTGTGCTTGAGGGCGAGTTGCAAGCGTTCAATAAAGTGAATGGCAAAGTCAATTCCCACCCCAATAGCAATGGCGGCGAACATCGACGTAGCTGGTTCAAGGAAGATCCCCTGCCAGCCCATGACCCCATATACCACCAAAATGGCGAAGGCCACAGGCGCCACACAAATCAGTCCGTCAGACAGACTGCGGAACAGCAAACTGGAAAACACCAGAACCAGTAACATAGAAATGCCAATACTACGAAAGTGGCTATCGCCCAGGCGGGTCATCCAGTGGTAGTCGACGTTGACCCTGCCTGCCAGCTCTATGCTGACCCCTTGCTGAGTAAATAACCTTGGCAACTGGGCTTGCAGCGTTTCAACGATGCGTTTTTCTTCACTGAACAGATCGGTATTCAAGTAAGCCCGCACCAGCATCTGCTGATATTGGTTGTCTATCTTGTCAGCGTAATCAGTCGGCTTGGCTGAGGATTCAAACAGCAGCAGATATTGAGAAAAACTGTCTTCGTCGCCCTGAAAACGGGAGACCGATGCATTACCTTCCAGTTGTGCCTGCAGCACGCCCAGTGGATCTAAAATAGACTGGGTTTTGTTCACTCCTCGCATGCTTTGCAAATAGTCCTGAAGTGCTGCGACTTCTTCAAGTAGTGTGCTATTCACCAGTCCCTGCGCACTGTCTGTGCTGATCAGAATGTCCAGATACGCGCTTCCTGCATAGTAGTGGTTCAAGTGATCATGGGCGATGCGAATGGGTTCGCCGGCGGTAAAGTTCTCTACCTGGGCACGGTCAACACGCAGGTGCATGGCACCAGCAGCGGCAATGAGCATGATCAGCAGTAGTATCGTCATGCTGATGCCAGGAGATCGTACCGTCGCCAACGACAATCGGGTCAGTGCTTTGCCCACCAGGTTGGCCCGGTTATCCTGGCGTCTGGCGAAGATACTGGTTTCTGGCAATCTGAGCAGGATCAATAGTGCGGGCAGGACTAACATGGTGAACAGCCAGGCGATAAGCACGCCCAGGGCGGCAAACAAGCCAAAATACTTTACCGGAGGCATAATGGATGCCACAGACAGGCCAATAAACCCAGCCAGGGTGGTGAGGGTGGTCAGTGTGATAGGGCGGGCCATATCCAGCATGGCTGCACCCACCAGCCTGCGCTGTGACCAGTTACCATGTTGTGCTTTGAGCTCATAGTAGGCGGTGAGTACATGGATTGCATCGGCCACCGCAATGGCCGTGATAACCACTGGCAAGGCACTGGTAATGGCATAGTAAGGCACATTGAACCAGGCCATGGTACCTATGGCGCCAAGCGCGGAGGCCAGTATCACCACTAACGGACCGGTCAGAGCCTTAAATTGTCTGAAGGCCAGATACAGCAACAATAAGATGGTGCCGACCACGACCGGCTGCATACGCCGTGAATCCGTGTCAATGTACTTACTGAGATAGCCGCCAACCGCTCCCTGACCGGCCACATAAATATGCTGTGAAGTGGTTTCAAAAGGTGCGACCGTCTGCAATAGCAATTGATAGGTTTCATCGGCCTTGTCTTGCTCTGCCAGCTCAACCACCAAGGCCAGAGCACGTTGATCATAGGCAACCAGTGTGCCGATAAAAGGCGGCATCTGCATGGCCTTGCGGCCGATGTCCTCGGCTTGTCGAAGGGTGCTGATTTGCTCTGACAACAAAGGTGCAACCTGTAAACTGCTATCATCTGCCTGGATGTGTGCTTCACTGACCAGGCTTTTTACCTGTCTGACATTGGCAAGTGCAGCAAATTGATGATGCAGGTTTAACAGCAGATTCAGGCTTTGGGGGCTGAATATAGACCCATCTGCGCTGCTGATGGAGACCACCAGTGGGTCCTGCAGTCCGAACACTTGCCTGACTTTGTCGCGTGACAAAATAGATGGGTGATCGGCCGGAATAAAGGCGTCCACTGACGTGTTCTTGACCAATTTATGCAGACCCGCTGCGCAGATCAGGATAAACAACAACCCCAGCAATAAGCAGCGTTTGGGATGCTGGATGGCAACAGTTAAGAATCTGCTCATCTGGGTTGATTTCCGGTCAGATAGTCAAATGCTGCCGCCTGGCTATGACGCTCAGCCACATGACTGAAACTTTGCTGTCCTACCAATGTGTCATCAGCATTCAGCCAGGCAGACACTTTGGGACAGTGAGCGGGACTTTGTAAGCCTGGTACCACTTCATCAATTATCGGCTGCGTGCCAGCCCAGCCTTTTTTACTGCGCAGGGCGGCGCGTGTCAGGCAACATGCTACTTCTTTGCCACACATGGTTTCAAACCTGTGCTCAATAAAGAACCAGCGCTCATCCCAGGAGGTGACTCGGGTCACCACCCGGTATTTTTGCCATAGTTTCAGGGCACGGCTATAGCGTATTAAGCTGCCGCCAAGTAATGCTCCCCAGCGATTACGCAAAATGGCATTTAAGATCCTGGCCTGACTCATCCAGTCCATACGCGCTACATCAGAAATCTGCAGGTAGCGACCGTTATTCATATGGCCCAGCACATCGAGATCCCAGGGCATCACGCGGAAATAGCTGACGATGGGTTCAAGTGGGTGCTTTTGCTTGGTACGAAAACCTTTCAGCAGGGCCAGCAGCAGTCGTAAATACAGGTTCATTGGTTACTCCCTTGGTTCTACCCGCCTATGGTAATCAGGGTGGGAGCGGCCGGGATATCATTAATGGCGCATGATTTATCAGCCTGCTGACATTAATCAGATAAGTGAGCCTTTGGCTCTCTGACAATACATTTTGCGCGTATGTTGATAGGCCTGCTAATGCCATTTGATTAAGCTATTGATCAAAACAAACAGAGGAGCATCACTGATGCCAGACACTCCGCATTTGTATGGTGTGAAAGTGCGACTAAGGCCGATTGATGAGGCTGATGCAGATGCCATGTTTGCGTCATTGCACGATCCCTTGCTGCAAAAGCTAACCGGTACTGAACAAACCTTCAGTCTGCAGCAGGTCAGGGATTACTGCCGATGTGTGGCACAGGCCAGGGACAGATGGGACTTTATGATTGAATCCAGCGCACATCCGAATCAGTTGCTGGGTGAGGCCAGTCTCAATGAATATGACGCTGACGAGCAATCCGCCAATTTTCGTATTGCTTTATATGAATCCGGCCAATTTGGCCAGGGGCTGGGCGGCGAAGCGTCGCTGTTACTTATTCAGTTTGGTTTCACCCAACTGGGCCTGAAACGAATCAGCCTGGATGTATTGGCATTTAATCAGCGCGCCAGGCGCTTATATACAAAGTTGGGCTTTAAACAACGGGTAACAGCTTCACTACGCCCTGACGATGGCAAGGATTGGGTGGAGATGGACTTACTGGCAGAAGATTTTTTTGCTCAGGGAGCGCGTCATAGCGACCTTCCCTTATGGCGTTCAGTATTGGTTTAATCACAGGAACAATTGCATGTTGAATCAAGTCATCAATTTTGCTGAAAAACTGACCTTATTTAATGAACATTGGTCGCCCAAGGTGGTGACAGAGATGAATGACTATCAGTTTAAGCTGGTAAAAGTGCTGGGGGAATTTGTCTGGCATGAACACCCAGACACAGATGAAGTCTTTATTGTACTCAAAGGTTGTCTGGATATTGAACTGACAGACAGTCTGGTTCATTTGCAGCAAGGCGAGATGTTTGTGGTCAAACGCGGGGTGATGCACCGGCCAGTGGCCAGACAGGAATGTCATATCTTGTTGGTGGAGCCTAAAGGGGTAATAAATACCGGAGAGGCTGGCGGGCAACTGACGGCCGCCAATGATGTCTGGATCTGAGCTGTGTTGTCGCATCCGTCAAGCCGTTCCTGCTGACATTCCGGCTATGTCAGATATCCGGCTAATCTGCATACTATCTTCAGCAGTCATCAGGTCCGGTTGGTGGCCCGCCAGCCGGGCATACCCAGACCCACTCGGTTCGGCATGAACCTTCTACTACTTGCGTACGCTGCTCTGTGACGAAATATACCGACTGCGAAATCAGCGGTATTGCGCCATGAAATTGTACATATTCCCAGCGGCCTTCCTGGGTGCGTACTTTTTTGATTTTATGGGCTAAGGTTTGCAGCGGACAGACAGCTGGAGCAACCATGCTGGCAAATAAAATAACTTTGTGCATTTTTTGCTTCCTTCCATATGATTTTGCTTAGCGCTGGCCATCTGCCATCGCCTGGCTATTACAGCAAACTTGCGGGCATCTGTAGGCAAGAGGTAGGGAACATGCAGCTTAAGCGATACACTTTGCTCGATTGAGCATGGGGCCAGTCCGAATGCAGGGTGAGACTGATTGACGGATGACAAATATGTCCCGAAATTTGATAGAGAAGAGATAGGGACGCTGGGTAACATGGACCTTCAAACGCCTGCCGAAGGAAAAATAATGTACCGCCTAGGCCTACCCCCCATATTTTTGATCGCTTGTCTGATTTTCGAGGGCAGTGCAGATGCCGCAGATAAAAAACACGTCACCGATGCCGTGGTGGATCTGGACTACAAAGCCAGTTTTACAGCGCTTGCCTATGCCCATGATACTAAAGTGCTGATAGACAGGGTTCATCCAACCATATACCAAAATGAGGGTGATGAGCATGGTGCCCATGCTATGTTGGATATTTTGCTAAGAGATGGTTTTAGTTACGCCTATATAGACAAAGCCTTAGACGCTTCAGCCCTGATCGGAGATATTCTGATTATCCATGGGCTACCGGAAGTTAGTGAAACCTTGCCCAATGGCGCGACATTCTGGAAATCAGGACTGTCTGCTCAGGAACTACAGGATATCGTGCATTTTGTGGATGGCGGCGGCGGACTCTTTCTAGTGCTGAGCCATCACCCTGGAGGCAGTGGCGCTAAGGCACTGCTGGATGCGTTGGGGGTGGAGTTTCGGGATGGCTATCTGTTTACATCGCTATTTCCCAGCTTTGTTTCTGCAGATGACCGATGTTCGCATTTTTTCGGTATGTCCGAAAAGGATGGACTGCTGAATACCGCCCACCCGCTGTTAGCCATGGGAGAAACGGTGCGAAAAGTGGACTTTCTGTGTGGCGCAGCAGTGTTTCGCCAGCCCCAGGATGCAGTGCTGCGATTCCCGCCCGGCTCGGCCAATTTCAATCAGGACAATAGTTTTCATGAAAGCTCAGATTATTATGCTGGAATGCTGGCATTTGAATATGGCCGGGGCAGGGTGGTGATTACCACAGACCAGGGCATGTTCCGCAATTTTATTTTTACCTTTGATCACAAAGAAAAAGTCCATGTGACGATCAGCAGCCCGGATAATGATAACGCCAAGTTGTTTGTAAACACTATGCGTTGGCTGTCATCCAGGATTTCTGCTACTATGCAAGCAAGCCCTTAGCTCTGACCTGGTTCGCTGCTTTAATCAGCGTGGATGCACCAAGTAACAGGCTTATGGACATATGGCCTGCAGGTCATCCGCCAGTTTCAGCATTGACAGTTTGTCATTATTAAAACTGTCCTGATAGCGATACAGCACTATGTCGTTGCCGGGGAACATCACGTAGTTGTTCCCGTACCCCAGCATAAAAGGCACCATGGGGGCGCAAGTTGCAGATAACGGCATAGGCTGAGCCCAGAAACTATGATGATAACGGCGTCCCAGCGATGGCGTTGCATCGGCAGGCAAACCGGTATCCTGGTTAAAACTAAGGATCTCTTCTATCAGTGCAGATGACAGCAGTTGTTCGCCCTGCCAAATACCTTTTTGCTGTAACAATAAAGCCAGTTTGGCGGTGTCCTGCTCGGTGGGATAAATGCCGACGCCCATGATGGGTATCGCTGTCTGTGCATCCGCTTCTGTGGTGTGCATCATCGCAAAGTGTGACATGCCGAGCCTGGCATAGACATCCTCCTGCATCATTTGCCATAACGGCCGTGTGTCTCCCTGGCTGGCAAGATAGTGCTGCATCGCCACCGCCAGAACAAAAGTCACAGACGTGTTATAGCGCACTATTTCTCCCGGCCCCCAGGGATAATCGCCAAAGGCCAGGGCATGTCTAAGTTTGTCATTGCTGCTGCGAGCCAGACTGAACAATGTCATGCGGCTGTCGGGTTCGAAGTGTTCGTCTGCAAAAGTGGCAAGGATATCTGCATCTGGGTAGGCATCACCGGTGCCCGTAGCCATAGACAAGGCCTGAGAAAAGGTTACCTGCTGCCAACCATGGTGTAATCCCCCTTGTGGAATGTGCGCGATGATTTTTTCGTGCAACACTTCTGCGCCATATACCTGTGCGAGCCTGAACAAGGTGAGGGCGGCTGCCATGGACTTGGAAACGGAATAGACACCATGGCGCATGGCCTCAGGATAAGGAAACGGGCCGTATCGGGTATTTAGCGGCTTAGCGTAAAGCCGCCCCTGATAGATCAATCCGGTGGCAGACAGATTGTGCTCGGCAATGCTGCTTGTATACGCGGATAAAGACGCATCTGTGGCAATTTCTGCCAGTGATTGCCAGGCCCCCCGCGGCAAGTTCATTTGTTGTTCCCATTGCCAGTGTGTCTTGGCACTTTGCATATCCAACTCTGTCTTGTCGGTCAGCGCCAGCGGCACGGTGCCCCAGAAATCCTGTTTTAACCAGTCCACATTTTCCTGAAAAATCTGCAGCCAGCCCTGACTGATCTGGCCGTCTTTATACAAAAAGGTCAGCACGCCATTGTGCGCATTGGCGTAGTAAGGATTGACCAGGGTCACGACTAACTGGCCGCGGCTCATACCCTGATCATCACGTTGCTGCCAGATACGTCCAGGGGAAAAAATGAGTTGCCAGAACTGTGCATTCTGATGTGTTGCCAAAATACCGCGCTGCACCGGTATCAACATGTCGCCCTGGCTGAATATATCCAGTTCAAAAGGCGGCAGTGCGCGATAACTCAGCGAGCCGTTAAACATTTCAGCGCCATTGGTAGCCAGTACCGTGCCCGGTGACGACAGCCTGGCAATCAAGGGCTGGCCATCTGTGGCATCAGATGGGGCTGATAAAAGCCTGGTCTGTACTGGGGCGGCGGGTAGCATCTCTGTACGCATCAGGCCCGCAAAGGTCAGTTGCGTCGGGACCGAAGTGCCGGCAGTCGGTGCAGGCGTGTCACTTGCGCCTCCACAACCCACCAACAAACGAACGGTAATCAGAATACCGACAATCAAATGTACCTGGTGCACAACATTCTCCTTATGCAGGCTTGGCGGACAGGGAAAAGCCATTTTAGGTATGGGTGGCCTCAGTCCGTAGTGTGCAACAAAGTGTTTGTGGCGAGAACAAGGTTGGCTTGTTTGCAGCATCCTATGCATGAATTCTGTTAAATCATGCGCGCTTGATGCCAGGGGCATGATGGTTAAAATAAGTCACTTATTGCGTCACGCTGCGATAGCTCATTTATCTTCCTGCCAGGTAAAAATAAGCAGCAACCTACCTGCGTTTTTTCATTCTGGCTACACGCTGCTTACCAACAGTTAAAGAGTCGTAAAGTCCACCTTACTTTTTACACTTTGCCGGGCTGTATGATGTGTTTATTGATACTCATCAAAGCGAAGTTGGGCAGGTAAAATACAATGCCAGCTTGTTTTTGCTATTTGTTCTAAAAGCCAAGGAAATACCATGCCCCTGCCGTCACATAAAATCTATGAAGATGCCATTGCCCTGATGGTGGCGGCACTGTTTGTGGCGATTGGCTTACTTTTTTTTAAAACTGTAGGACTGGTAACAGGAGGCACATCAGGTCTGGCCCTGATCGGCGCATACCTGGGGCCTGTCGGTTTTGGTGTGTGTTTTTTCCTGTTGAATCTGCCGTTTTATTATCTGGCCTGGCGGCAACTGGGCTGGCGATTCACTTTTAATACCTTTTTAGCGGTGTCACTGGTTTCAGTTTTTACTGATTATCTGCACCTGGCCTTAAGTATTGAACAGGTGCATCCGGTCTTTGCGGCGGTGGCTGGTGGTGGGCTGATTGGTACAGGTTTGTTAATTCTGTTTCGTCATCAGGCCAGTTTAGGTGGATTGGGGATCCTGGCTTACTACCTGCAACAAAAATACAAGCTGCGGGCTGGTACATTTCAATTAGTGGTGGATTGCCTGATTCTTTCATTGGCGGCACTTTGCTTTGATCTTCAGGCGGTGATTTACTCGGTATTGGGTGCCGTGGTGGTCAATTTGCTGTTGACCATCAACCACAGACCTGGTCGCTACCAGGCCGTGGTAGAAATGGCGCAGCAGGCCAAGTTAAGTCAGGCTTAGTAAGGTTCGGCTGCCCAGCATGGATTGTTCACTGCCTGAATACTGTTAATACCACATTGCCTGTAACGCCCACTGCCGGGTGATATGAACCGTCGCTTTCGATAAAACGTACACCATAGCCCGGATCTGCGACGATAATCCGCCCTGAAGTGGCGTCACGGTCAACCCCGACCACCACATGTCCGCCGCCGCCAGCCCAGTAGACGCCGATAATCATTTCATTTTTAGGCCTTACTTCGGCCATTTTATCTTTTAGCGCCTGTGTGGTATTGGCTTCCCAGATATAGCTGGTATTTATCCCTGGCCTCAGACTTTTTAAGGCCTGAACCATAGGAGCTGGTGCCGTTGGTGTAGTAGTGAAATTATGCCCTGTCTGGGTCACGACGCCGCCGCCGCCCAGCGAACTGGTGCCACCTTCGGCCAATGACACATAGGCTCTGGTTGTACCTTCACCTGGGTCAACGCCATTGACATAAATACCCATCATTCTGATACAGGCCGGGGCACAGGAGTTACCCAACTGTTGGCGTAATATCTGATACCACTTACCTGTTACTGCCGATCTTTCGTTAGCCATATCCATTCTTCCTTATACTAGATAAACCTTACGTACCAATTGTTCGCGATAAAGCTTGGCAGACAGATGCCAGAATGGCAAAAATGCCAGGCCCTTTACTCTGGATTTTTAGGTCCGAATCAAAGAAGATAGCAGGCCTTGTTTGAGGCAGTGAGGCCTGCGGGTAAAGCTGACCTTTTCCATTAGTCACCAAGGGTTGAATCTATTCCTATGTATAAACTAGTTCTTATTCGTCATGGCGAGAGTCAGTGGAACCTGGAAAACCGCTTTACCGGCTGGCATGATGTGGACCTGACCGAAACCGGTGTGGCCCAAGCTGTCAATGCAGGTAAACTTCTGAAAGACGGCGGCTTTGAGTTTGATATTGCCTACACCTCTGTGTTACTGCGTGCTATTAAAACCCTGAATCTGGCACTGGAAGAAATGGGCCAGCACTATCTGGCGGTTGAGCGGCATTGGCGCTTAAATGAACGTCACTATGGTGCCCTGACTGGGCTGGATAAGGCCGAGACTGCCGCCAGACATGGTGAAGACCAGGTGAAAATCTGGCGTCGTAGTTTTGATGTTCCACCACCTGCGGTTGAGTTGGATAGTGAGCATTTTCCAGGTCATGATCGTCGTTACAGCCATGTGGATCCTGCTATCCTGCCGCGTGCTGAAAGCCTGAAGCTGACCATAGAGCGGGTATTACCCTACTGGCATGATGTGATTCGCCCCAGTATCCAAAGTGGTAAGCGAGTGATCATTGCTGCGCACGGCAATAGCCTGCGTGCCTTGGTTAAGTATCTGGACAATATGTCTGATGAAGCGGTGCTGGAACTGAATATTCCTACCGGTGTGCCGTTGGTATATGAACTGGATGCAGAGTTTAACCCTGTTTCCAAGCAGTACCTGGGCGATCCTGAAGCGATTAAAGCCATGATGGACGCCGTGGCCAAGCAAGGCAAAGCCAAATAACCAACACAACCTTTAATGCCCAGTCGCTAAGTAATGGCTGGGCATTAACAACTTTGTTGAGTGCCTCAACTGTTTAGTGCGGCTTAAATGCCGGCAATTTGCGGCGGATGGTGCTCTGCAAAGCAGGGAGTAGCTTGGCATGCTTGTTATGAATGACATGATGCATGCTCAGCTTTTTCACCTCAATCAGGTTAAACTCTGCCTTCAACTGCCTGACTTCTGCTTTCGTTGTTCCATACAGCAGAAAATCTACCCGGCCATTTCTCAACATGCTGAGTGAATCGGTCAGGCTGCTCTCAAAGAACAATTGTGACTTCACGCCCATTGTCTGAATCGTTGCTATATCACCAAGGTTGGTGAAAATGGCGTTATCTTGACTCTGTAGCACCGACAAATCACAAGTGTCTTTGCGTTTACAAAGCAGCACCAGGTCGGCCTCATAAATGGCGGGCTCAACAATGACGAGGTTCTTGTGGGCCATGGCATTCTCTTTTACTAGTAGTACCGCAGCGTCGGTTTCTCCTCGTTCCAGTAAGGTAAATTCATCAACACTGGGTACGGCTTGAGTAGTAACGTCAATGCCAAGATCCTGATACACGGTGGTAATAAAGTCGATAAAAGGCTGCTTCTGGGAATGCTGAATATGTGTCAGCAGCATTTTTTGTGACGCTGGCGTCAGCTCTGTAGCGATGGACATATAAGGGATCAGCAAAGCCAGGCCGATTATCCACTGCCAGCGGTTAAATGCTGAATGTAGCCCAGTGTGCCAAGACCAATCTTTGCGTTGTAACGCACTCATTTTTATCCATCCTGCCTTAGGGGCTGCTTATACTTTCAAGTATAGATTTTGTTCAAACCCAGCCCCTTCTGACCACGACGCCGGGCTGCTGGTCTAGTGGGCGCAAAGCGCAATGCATTGCTGACAGAAGGCATGGCGGATGCGCCTGTGCAGCAACGACTCTCCTGGTGGAGTGAATGCGTGGCAGGTTCATTGCCTCAAATATGAATGTCAATTTCAAAACGCGGATGTTTGGCTAGGTGCCAAAATTGGCGATAAGTATAAAGATAACTGGTCCGATCACAATGCTCTGCAGGGGCTGACTCTGGTCAAATCGCACAGATATACAGCCTGATACTTTTAGCATCTGAATCCATGCTTAGCTACTGGATTAACCGCCTGTTTTGTCGGCATTTATATGCTAAGAATTCAAAACAGGTATCAGACTGTTGCAGATTGCCCCAATATTGGGCATGAAATCCAATACGAATTTTCTGCCTATACAGCTGGCACTAATTAGTGGTAGAGGTATGCGGATTAGTAATCCACTTTCCCTCGTAAGCTTTTTTTCGCCCCAGCTTTCTTTTTGCCTTCCACGCGGCGTTTTTGCGAAGCCTTGGTTGGCTTGGTGGCGCGGCGTGCCTTTTGGGTTTTTCCAGCACTTTGAATAATCTCAGTCAGTCGATTCAGGGCGTCCTCACGATTTTGTTCCTGGGTACGATAATTCTGCGCCTTGAGAATGAGGATGCCGTCATTGCTGATACGGCTGTCAGACAGTGTCAGCAGGCGTTCCTTGTAGAAGTCGGGCAGCGAAGAGGCGCGGATATCAAAGCGTAAATGAATGGCGCTGGACACCTTATTGACATTCTGGCCACCGCTACCCTGAGCACGGATGGCGGTCAGTTCCACCTCGGCAGGATCTAATTGTACGTTTCGACTGATTTGTAGCATGTCATTGGTTTTCAACTGAAAGTGATCAGATGGCGTCATACGCTGACGACGGCCATCTGTAAACCGGCAGCTTTAAGGCAGTACCTTCTTATAAGGTTTAACGATAGTACGCTGATAGACACCGGCAGCCATATAAGGATCGGCATCCGCCCAGGCTTGGGCTTCCTGCAGGCTGGCAAACTCCGCAATCACCACTGAGCCACTGAAACCGGCTTCGCCAGGGTCCTCGCAATCAATGGCCGGACAGGGGCCCGCTACCAATAACCGCCCCAGGTCTTTAAGCGCCTGTAAACGGGCCAGATGATCTGGCCTGGCGGCTTTGCGCTTTTCCAGGCTGTTGGCCACATCTTCGGAGAAAAATACATACCACATGACCACTTATCCTTGCTTGTTATCGTCAATTTGCTCGTCTTGTTTTTGCTCTTCCGGCATATAACGGTAAGCATACATAATGGTCAGAATAGTGAACACCAAGGTTACACCGGTCATACCAAATACTTTAAAACTCACCCAGGTGTCCTGACTGAATTCATAGGCCACGTAAATATTCAGCACGGCACTGGCGACAAAAAATACCGCCCATCCGGTGTTGATACGCTTCCAGATCGTTTCGGGTAGTTCCATGGCGCTGCCGAGCAGCTCTTTTAGGGCGGGGCGCTTCATGATTTGGCTACCAATCAGAATGGCCGCAAAAATCAGATAAACAATGGTGGGTTTCCACATAATAAAATGTTCGTCATGCAGGGCGATGGTCAAGCCGCCAAACACCACAATCATGGCAAAAAACACCCACTGCTTTTTGGGGATTTCTTTGGTCCGTAGGTAGGTCACCAGCATTTGCACTGCAGTGGCGGCCATCAGCGCGCCTGTGGCCCAGAAAATATCGACAAACTTATAAACCAGGAAGAACACCAGCAGGGGCAGAAATTCCATCAGAAATTGCATAGTCGCGTATACCTCTTTATCGCAATGCTGGGATAGTACCGATTTTTACTGTGGCTGGACAGGGCTAGGTGGTGACTTTTGCCGTTGATTGCAACGTGCTTTGTTGGAAATGTGCCGCTCAGTCTTAGTTTACTGACTCGGAAACACGAAATTTTCACCGCAGAGGCGCAAAGAACACCGAGATTTTAATAGTTTAAACTGTATTCTCGGCGGCTCTGCGGTGAATCTATCTTCGGTTATTAGCGGTTGGTAGCGGCTTTCATGCCAGCCACAAATTCGGTTAAACGGGTGAGCATCATGGCTTTATTTTCCAGGTGCTGTTCAATAATTTTCACCGTGGCTGAACCGGCAATCGCACCTGCCGCGCCAGCTTCAATGGCGGCTTTAACCTGTTCCGGTTTGGAGATACCAAAGCCCAGAATCGGCCGGGCCGCACCTACCTCATGAAGCTTGCTTATCAGGTTGGATGCTGGCATATCGGCGGCTGTTTCTGTTCCGGTGACACCAGCACGGCCTAACAGATAGGTGTAACCGCTTGAAAGTTCACCAATTTGTTGCAGGGTCTGCTCTGATGCATTGGGGGGGGCGATCAGTATCTGGTGAATACCCTGTGCTTTGGCAGCGGCCATAAACGGCTCACCTTCACGAATGGGCACATCCGCGACCAAAATGGAATCCACCCCAGCTTCGGCACACTGACGATAAAACTCATCAATTCCAGGCGCCAGTACCAGATTGCTGTAGAGCAACAAGCCGATGGGGATCTCGCGGTGGCGCTCCCGAATGCGGCGGATAATGGCCAGGCAATCCTTGGGGCTGACACCTTTATCCAGAGCACGAATGGCGGATTTTTGAATTGTGGGGCCGTCGGCAATAGGGTCAGAAAAAGGGATACCCAGTTCCAGTGCATCGGCGCCACCTGCTATCAGGGCTTCAATCACCTCCAGACTGGTTTCCATATCCGGATCGCCCAGAGTCACGAAGGGCACAAATGCGCCTTGCTTGTCGTTGTCCAGGCGCTGGAACATCTGTGCATATCTATCCATTGTGGGAATCCCCTTTTAAAAACTGCTGTACATGGGCCAGGTCTTTATCACCGCGGCCTGACAGGTTAACGACAATTAAGGTTTCTTGTTCTGCCGCGTCGGCCATATTCAGCGCATGGGCCAGCGCATGGGACGATTCCAAAGCAGGAATAATGCCCTCTTTGCGGGCCAAGATCTGAAAGGCGTTCAGCGCTTCTTCGTCGGTGACTGACTCGTAGGTAGCGCGGCCAATATCATGCAAGTAAGCGTGTTGGGGGCCTACTGCCGGGTAATCCAAACCAGCAGAAACGGAGTAAGATTCTTCAATCTGCCCTTCCGGTGTTTGCATAATGTAGCTGTAGGCACCGTGCAATATCCCCTTGGTGCCTTTGGCAATCGCCGCACCATGTTCGTGGGTATGCAGGCCTTTGCCGGCAGGCTCAACACCGATTAACTGCACCTCTGGGGTGTCAATAAAATCCGCGAAGGCGCCAATGGCGTTGGAGCCGCCGCCAACACAAGCTACGACTGCATCGGGCAAGCGACCTTCTTTTTCCAGGATCTGGGCGCGGATTTCTTCGCTGATCATCTTGTGGAATTCCCGCACTATGGTGGGGAAGGGGTGCGGGCCGGCAGCCGTGCCAAGCAAATAGTGCGCATCCTGATAACTGGCAGACCAGTCGCGCAGGGCCTCGTTGACCGCGTCTTTCAATGTCCCGGAGCCGGCATTGACCGGAATAACCTCAGCGCCCATTAAGCGCATACGAAATACATTAGGTGCCTGGCGTTCAACATCTTTGGCGCCCATATAAATACGCGCCTTCAAGCCAAGCAATGCGCAGGCAAGGGCGGTGGCCACACCGTGCTGACCCGCACCGGTTTCGGCGATCACCTGGGTTTTACCCATGCGCTTGGTTAGCAGCGCCTGCCCCAGCACCTGGTTGGTTTTATGGGCGCCGCCGTGTAACAGATCTTCACGCTTCAGATACAGGGTGACCTTGGGATTGCTGACCAGATTGCGGGTTCTGGTCAATGGTGTGGGGCGGCCGGCATAGTCATTCAGCAGGCTTTTGAATTCCTGTTGAAACTCCGGGTCCTGCTGGGCGTCAATAAATGCCTGTTCCAACTGGTCGAGGGCCGGGATCAGCAGCTCTGGAACATACATGCCGCCATAGTCACCAAATTTGGTGGATAAATGTTTGCTCATTAGTAGTCTCTTAATTGTGCGAATAGTTGCTGTAATTTGTGTGGATCTTTTACCCCAGGGCGACTTTCTATACCGGAGTTCACATCCAGTAGCCCAACACCTGTGGCAGCGGCCTGACGGATATTGTCTGGGTTGAGCCCGCCAGCCAGGGCAATGTGGGACTTATCTTTAACGTCGCTTAGTATGGTCCAGTCAAACTGTTGACCTGTGCCACCAAAGTCATTGCCGACCTGACAGTCGAGCAGATATTTATCTACATTAGGGTTGTGCATGGCGGGCAGCATATCCGTTACGCCCAGTGCTTTCCATAATTGGCAAGCATGGGGCAAGATGCTTTTCAGGGCGGCAATATAGTCATCGCTTTCCTGACCATGCACTTGCACGGCGCTTAAGCTCAGACTGTCGGCAAGCCTTGCCACCTCCTCTAAGGGCGAGTTAACAAATACGCCGACATAATCAAGTGGCACCTGTTCCACCAACTGCCTGGCCTGGGTTTCGCTGATACGACGCTTAGATTGTTCGGCAAATATCAGCCCGCCGTAACTGGCGCCACTGCGTTTTACCGCCTGAGCGTCCTGGATATTGGTCAGGCCACAGATTTTTATGTTGCCAAACAGCAGTTGGTGCACTGCCAGGGGCAGATTCTGCTGCGCCATTAATGAGCTGCCCACCAAAAAGCCATCCGCCAAAGGGGCCAGGCGTAATACATCCTGGTGAGTATAAATGCCGGACTCAGAGATAATCAGGGCATCTGCAGGCAGTAGCGGGGCCAGTGCCTCGGTGGTCGCAAGGTCGGTGGTTAAATCACGCAGGTTGCGATTGTTAATGCCAATGATCTTGGCACCCAGATTGGTGGCGCGATGTGCCTCTTCCTGATTAGACACCTCGGTCAGCACATCCAACTGATAGTGGGCGGCGAGTTCCGCCAGTTCCAGATAACTGGCATCATCCAGTACCGACAACATCAGCAGAATCGCATCGGCATGATAATAGCGAGCCAGGTGTACCTGATAAGGGTCGATAAAGAAATCCTTATTCAGCACGGGCTGGCTGACCCGCTCGGTCACATAGCTTAGATAGTCGTAGCTACCCTGAAAGTATTTTTCATCCGTCAGCACTGAAATAGCGGCGGCATGGGGTTGGTAGGCGGTTAAGATCTCATCCAGGTCAAACACCGCTCTGATTAATCCCTTTGAAGGCGACGCCTTTTTACATTCGAAAATAAACCCTGCCTGCGGCTGGTTTAAAGCCTCATACAGGCTTTTGTCTGACGGGGTCAGGTTGTTGACAAAGCTTTCCAGTGGCAGGACCTGCTTGCGGGCAATCAGCTCCTGACGCTTATCTGCAACAATTTTTTCCAATACGTTGGCCATCTGTTACTCCTGGCTGATTGTTGCGCTGCGCTGAATCAGATCGAGCGCCTGGCGACCTTGCATCATATCCATGGCCATCTCTGCTCCCTGGGCAAAGCTATCCACTTTACCCATCAACATCAACAGCGCACCGGTATTGATAGCCACAGCCTGACAATGGGCGGGCTGCCCGTTGCCGCTCAGTAGCGCTTCAATCATGTTTTTATTTTCTTGTGGTTCACCGCCGGTAATGGCACTGATAGGCTGCTCGGGCAGGCCGAAATCGGCCGGAGTCAGCATTAATTCCTGGATCTCGCCATGTTCCAGCCTGGCAACCTGACTGGGTCCATGCAGGGCAAATTCATCCAGCCCGCTGCCATGCACCACCAGGGCCTTTTGATAACCCAGCAATTTTAAGGTTTCGGCAAAGGGGCGTACCAGCTCGGGCAGATACACACCAATTAGCATATGACTGGGCTTGGCCGGGTTGGCCAGCGGGCCAAGCAAATTGAACAGAGTGCGGGTTTTTAGCGCGGTTCTGACCGGCATGGCATGGCGAATGCCGGCATGATAGTTAGGTGCGAATAAAAAGCACAGACCCGATTCATCCAGGCAGCGACGCGCTGTATGCGCACTCATGGTCAGATTCAGACCAAACTCTCGAAACAGATCCGCTGAACCGGATTTACTCGACACACTGCGATTGCCGTGCTTGGCCACTTTAACACCACAGGCCGCTCCCACAATGGCACTGGAGGACGAGATGTTCAGGGTGTTAAAACCGTCGCCTCCGGTCCCTACAATATCGGCAAATGCATAGTCGGGACGGGGAAAATCCGCCGCATGACTGACCAGGGCTGACGCTGCTCCGGCTATTTCTGGTGGAGTTTCACCGCGCACTTTCAGCGCGGTCAGCACCGAAGACAAAACGATCGGGTCCATATTGCCCTGCATCACCTGGCTGAACAGGCCGAAGCTCTGTTCCTGGCTGAGTGGCTGCAATGCGTATAATTTTTCCAGCAGTTCCTGCATCTTGTTATCCTTTTGCTTGGCACAGATAGTCAATGCTCTGGGTCAGCAATTGGCTACCTTGCGAGGTGAGAATGGACTCAGGGTGAAACTGAAAACCCAGCATATTATCTTGTGCCTGATACACCGCCATAGGCACTTGGTTGTAGCTGGCCAGGACATCCAATCCATCTGCCAGTTGGGTGGCCATCAGTGAATGGTAACGGGCCACAGGTAACGGGTGGGGCAGATTGGCAAACATTTTGTCCCGGCAATGCTCGATGGCTGAGGATTTACCATGCATTACTTCTGCGGCCCGGCCCACCTTGCCACCATAATGTTCAACAATGGCCTGGTGACCCAGGCAGATGCCCAATACCGGAAAGCGCCCTTGTACCCGTTTTAGTAGCGCCGGCATACAGCCTGCCTCGGCCGGCGTTCCCGGGCCAGGCGATAACATCAGCAGCGCATCGCCAGCACAGGCCAGCATCTGCTCATACACAAAGTCGGCCTGCAAATGGTTGCGATAGACGGTCAGTTCAAAGCCTAGGCAACGCATTTCATCCACCAGGTTGTAGGTAAAGGAATCAAAGTTATCGAGCAAAAATACATGAGGCTTGTTCATGCCAGCTTCTCCTGATGGGCGTCCACAATCGCACGCAATACCGCCTGGGCTTTACTGCGGGTTTCATTTGCTTCACTTACAGGGTCTGAGTCGTACACCACTCCGGCACCAGCCTGCACATAGGCGGTGCCACCCCTGACAAAGGCAGAGCGAATGACAATACAAGTGTCCATATCGCCCTGACTGTTAACATACCCCACCGCGCCGCCATAACTGCCGCGCCGCTGCTTTTCAACCCTGCGGATCAGCCTGGCGGCCGACACTTTAGGCGCGCCCACTAAGGTACCCATATTCATACAGGCCTGATAGGCATGCAGGGCATCCAAATCGGGGCGTAACTGGCCTACCACCCGGGAAACCAGGTGCATCACCTGGGAGTAGCGGTCTACTTTCAGCAAGTCTTTAACAAAGCGGCTGCCGGGCACTGATACCCGGGCGATGTCGTTACGGGCCAGGTCGACCAGCATCAGGTGCTCGGCCTTCTCTTTTTCGTCTTCACGCAAGTTCAGCTCAATGCGGCTGTCCAGATCCCTATTAATCGTACCGTTGGGGTTAAAGCCCCTGGGACGGGTGCCTGCAATGGGGTAGACCTCGACCTGTTTGCTTTGGCTGCAATACTTCAGCGCTGATTCAGGGGAAGCACCAAAAATACAAAATGCCTCATCCTGCAGGAAGAACATATAAGGGCTGGGGTTTTGTTGTTTAAGCTTGGCGTAGGCAAGATGCGGGTCAGGGCAGGGCAGACTGAATGTTCTTGAGGGCACAACCTGAAAGATATCGCCAGCCAGAATATGTTCCTTCAGTGCCAGCACATCCTGTTGGTAGGCTTCATCACTCTTGTCTACCGCCAACTGCTCGCGGCTGACCCTGGGCACGGCCTGCTGCTGATACTGCTGGCCTTGTTGCAACTGCTGATGAAGGTGTTCCAGACGCTGGCTGACAGCAAAATAGTTTTGCGCCACGTTTTGACCAGAGAATACACTGCCAATGATCTCAGTGTTTTGCGTTTGATGGTCAATCAGGATCAGGGTTTCAGCCAGGTAGAACACAAAATCCGGACAGCTATTGGCCCCTTCAGGCACCTCTGGCAGATTTTCAAAACCGCCCAGCAAATCGTAGGCAAACGCGCCGCCTAAAAATACCGCATGAGGGTGCTGACGCAGCGGTTGTACCCGATTAAGCAGGGTACGTAAGCTGTCAAATACCGATTTGGCTTTCAGGCGGCTGTCTTCATCCAAGTGCTCATCGGCGGCTGCGAAAACCAGGGTCAGAACATTGTCACTGGATTGTTGCACCTTAGTGGCCTGACTGTGGCTGACCAGCAGCGGCAATAAGGCCTTGCCGTTATCGGTGAGGGCTTCGATAGTGACCGATTGCCCGTTACAGGTTAGTTTTAATGCGGCGTCTACCAGTAGCAGGCTTTTCAAATCGTCCTTACTGTCGATTTCAGCGGATTCCAGCAATAGGCTGTTAGCCTTGTTGTGGCACAGAATCTGATAAAGATTCAGTGGATCAGCCTGATATCGGCTCTGAACAATCAGGGTCTCGACTTTCCCTGGCTGGTCACTTAGTTGCGCTAAACTCATGTTGCCATTCCAATAGTATAAAAACAAAAAAGGCCCGCAGATGCGGGCCTTCAGAATGCTTTTCCAAGCACAAACGCACACAGCCCGCTAGTTCGGGTTGTGCCACCACCAAATGATGTTGATTGCGTTAATGTTCATGGAATCTTTGCCTGAATTAAGTACGCTGTGCGTACCAAATTGTTATAATCTCGATGCTTTATAGAAGAAAACAAAATAGATGTCCTGTCAATAGCTAATGCGGGAAAAGATGAAAATAGATTTGCACAGCCACACACACCATTCGGACGGTGCCTTGTCACCCAAAGAACTGGTGGACCGGGCGCACAATATGCAACTGGATGCGCTGGCCATTACCGACCATGATACGGTGGCGGCCATTGATGAAGCTCGCAGTTATCAGCAAAGTCAGAAACGGCCGTTGTGGATTATTGCCGGCGTAGAGATATCCACCCGTTGGCACGGCTTTGATATTCATGTGCTCGGCCTCAATCTGAATCACCAGGATACAGGCTTACTTGCCCGTCTTGCCGCACAAAGTCAGGCCAGGGAACAGCGGGCACAGGAAATGTCAGCTAAGTTGGCAAAAGCCGGTATTGAGGGCATTTATGCTGACGCAAAAGCCTTGGCTGGAGTGGGACAACTGACCCGCTCTCATTTTGCCAGGGCACTGGTTAAGCGTGGCGCGGTAAAAGACCATGAAGAGGCCTTTAAAAAATACTTAGGCAAAGATAAGCGGGCTTTTGTTAAACCGCAGTGGCCGGAAATTCCCGAGGCCATCAGTTGGATACGTCAAGCGGGCGGCAAGGCGGTGTTGGCTCACCCGGCCCGCTACGATCTGTCGGCCAAATGGCTGCGCCGGTTGCTGGTGTTTTTTGCTGAGTCCGGTGGCCAGGGGATGGAAGTAACCCATCCGCAGCTGGCCCCGGATTTAAAACGACAACTGGCCAGCTATGCTATGGAATACGGCCTTGAAGCCTCGGCAGGCTCGGATTTTCATTTCCCTGGCCGCTGGACGGAGCTGGGCCGTAATCTGCAATTTGACTCACAACTCACGCCGGTTTGGGACGACTGGCAATGTCCTGCGGCTTGAGCAAGTGGCTGTTTAAATGCGAAAAACCATTTGCCATGCCAGGCACTTATGCCACCATTAGGGAATAAAGTCCTTACTGAGCTGGTAAATGAGTCAGTTTTTCTATGTCCATCCGGATAACCCCCAACAGCGTCTGATGAAACAGGCTGCAGATATGGTTAAAAACGGCGCGGTGGTGGTGTATCCCACCGACTCTGGCTATGCCATAGGTTGTCACCTGGATGATAAGCAAGCCCTGGAGCGTATTATCCGCATTCGGGAGTTGGGTAAAGAGCATAATTTTACCCTGATGTGCCGGGATATGTCGGAGCTGTCAGTGTATGCCAGGGTCGACAATCAGGCATTCCGCCAGATTAAAAACAATACGCCGGGTGCCTATACTTTTATCCTAAAAGCCACCAAAGAAGTACCTAAGCGCCTGCATCATCCCAAACGTAAAACCATCGGTATTCGGGTGCCGGACAATCGCATTGCCCTTGCGCTCTTAGAAGAGCTGGGCGAACCCCTGATGTCCACGTCGTTGATTCTGCCAGGTAATCAGCTCGCAGAGTCCGATCCGGAAACGATCCGCGATATGCTGGAAAAACAGGTGGATTTGATCATCAATGGCGGCCATCTTGGCGAACATCCCACCACGGTCCTGGATCTTTCCGAAGGGGAATGCATTGTGATCCGTGAAGGTGAAGGGGACGTGTCAGCCTTTGTCTGAAGCTCTTGATAATCAGGCCGAGCCAATAGGAAAAACGCCGGTGCAGCAGCCGCTGCCACTGGCGTTTGTGCATGGCGAGGCGATGATTGAGCGCCCGGAAGATTTGTATATTCCCCCTGATGCGCTGGAAGTCATTCTGGAGAGCTTTGAAGGCCCGCTGGATTTATTGCTGTATCTGATCCGCAAGCAAAAATTTGATATTGCCAGTCTGCCCATATTGCAGATCACCCGCCAGTATATGGAATACGTGGATCTCATGACCGATCTCAAGCTGGAACTGGCCGGTGAATACTTGTTAATGGCGGCGATACTGGCCGAGATTAAATCCAGGGTGTTGCTGCCTAAACGCGAAGATGCAGCAGATGACGAACAAGACCCGCGTGCCGAGCTGATCCGCCGTTTACGCGAATATGAAGCCATCAAGCAGGCGGCTCAGGAACTGGATGGGTTACCCAGGCAGGAGCGGGATTTTTATCTGGCTGAGGCCAGGCCCAGTGATAACTGTCAGCCCATTCGAATTCTGCCTACGGTGACCTTGCAAGAACTGGTACTGAGCTTTCAGGATGTACTTAAGCGTGCCGCCGCCTTTGAACATCATCAGATTCAACGCGAGGCGTTGTCAACCCGTGAACGGATGAGTGCGATTCTGGCCAGGCTGGATGGTGAGCAGCAGTTTGTGCCCTTTCAGGCACTGTTTAGGCTGGAAGAAGGCCGTGCTGGCGTGGTGGTTACCTTTTTGGCGGTGCTGGAACTGGTTAAAGAGTCACTGATCGAATTGGTTCAGGCCGCTCCTTATGCACAGATTCATGTAAAAGGCAGGCCAATGCAGGAGGATGCCTATGGCGCGGATATCGGATGAGCAGTTAAAACAACTGGTGGAAGCGGCCATTTTTGTGGCCGACGAGCCACTGAGTCTCCAGCGCTTGCAGGAAACCGTACTGCTGGATATTAAGGTCAGCCAAAAGCGCCTCAAAGCCATTTTGGATGAACTGCAACTGGATTATCGTCCGCGCGGGGTACAACTGGTAAAAGTCGCCAGTGGCTACCGTTTTCAATCCATGGATAGTCTGGCCCCCTGGTTGTCTAAACTCTGGCAGGAGCAGGCGCCGCGCTATTCAAGGGCCTTGTTGGAGACCCTGGCGTTGATTGCTTATCGTCAGCCCATTACCCGCGGTGAGATTGAAGATGTGCGCGGGGTATCGGTCAGTACCCATATCGTTAAAACCTTGACCGAACGCGGCTGGATTAAAACCGTCGGCCACAAAGAAGTGCCGGGCAGGCCTGCCTTATATGCCACCACCAAAGCCTTTTTGGACTACTTTTCTCTGGGCGGGCTGGATGAATTGCCATCCGAGATAGATTTTGCCGCCCTGGCGCAACTGCCCATCGATGAGCTACCTTCGCCTGATGAGAGTGAGCAGCATGCATAAACAGCCAATACCATTATGTATAGAGATTTTTACCGCAGAGACGCCGAGAACCCAGAGGGAACAGGGTTCAATCTAATGAAATATCTGCGTTCTCAGCGTCTCTACGATGAATAATACAGTAGGTCTTTGCCATCGGGCGATATCAGGCTATAGCAAGTTTAACGCTGGTGCCAGAAACGGGACGCGAGTAGAATAGCGGCCTTTTTCAGACTAATGTTGAAACAGGCATAATAAGGGCAAAACGCACGTGAGCGAAAAACTGCAAAAGGTACTGGCCAACGCCGGTATCGGTTCCCGTCGGGAGATGGAAAAGTGGATCACTGAAGGACGGATTTCCGTCAACGGCCAACTGGCTACCCTGGGACAAAGGGTGAGTGCAGAGGACAAGGTTCGGGTGGACGGTAAGCTGGTGGATATCCAGACCGAAAAACCCATCTGTCGGGTGTTGATGTATAACAAGCCGGAAGGTGAGCTTTGCAGTCGTAGTGACCCTCAGGGGCGTGCTACCGTATTTGACCGTCTGCCAAGAATAAAACAGGGTCGCTGGATTGCCGTTGGCCGTCTGGATATCAACACCAGTGGCTTGTTGTTGTTTACCAATGACGGTGAACTGGCCAACCGGTTGATGCATCCCAGTCACGAAGTAGAACGCGAATACGCGGTAAGGGTGTTTGGCGAAGTGACCGACGATATTATCCGGCGCCTGAAAAACGGCATCAAGCTGGAAGATGGCGATGCCAAGTTTACCAGTATTCGTCGTCATCAGGGCGATGAGGAAAGCATGAACCAGTGGTTCAACGTAACCTTAAGTGAAGGACGCAACCGCGAAGTGCGGCGCATGTGGGAGTCTCAGGACGTTAAGGTCAGCCGCCTGATCAGGGTGCGCTATGGTGATATTGAGCTGGCCAAGCGTTTACCTCAGGGTGCCTGGGTGGAGCTGCAACTGAAAGATGTTAATGCGCTTCGTAAGCTGGCGAAGTTGCCCGCCGAAAAAGAGAGCCTGCTGGCGGTGGATGATAAAAAACGCCTGGATCATGTGCGGATTTCCCGCATGCGCCGCGCGGTACGCAAGCACCAGATTAATAAAAAATAATAAGCCACGGGCTTTATCCTTGAGGCCGCGCTTCAGCGGCCTGTCTAATCCCTGTTGGAGCTGTGATGCAAACAGTTGTTGTCAGACATTGGTATGGGTTTGGATTGTCCTTGCTGACCGCCGTGCTGTGGGGAATGCTGCCGGTGGCGTTAAAGCTGTGCCTGGAAGTGATGGATGCCATCAGTATTACCTGGTATCGCTTCAGTGCCGCCGCCCTGGTGGTCGGGCTGATGTTGTATAAAAGCAAAGCTTTGCCACCGCTGCGGGCCATCAGTCGCAGCAATAATCTGCTGATTGCGGCAGCAGCCATCGGCCTGATTGCCAACTATGTGTTGTATTTACAGGGCTTGGATTATCTGAACCCGGAAACCGCTCAGGTTGTGATCCAACTTGCACCATTTTTACTGATGGTGGGGGGGATCCTGCTATACAAAGAGCGCTTTAACCGTCTGGAAACCCTGGGTGCGTTGATTTTGCTATCCGGCTTGATGCTGTTTTTTAATGATCGTCTGCCGGTGCTGTTCAGTTCGCTTGGCCAGTATACTCTGGGGGTGATTCTGGTGGTGATTGCTGCTATCACCTGGGCCTGGTATGCCCTGTCGCAAAAAGTGCTGCTTAAAGCGGTCACAGCCAAACAACTGACCCTGATTTTATACTGTGCAGGCAGCCTGGTATTACTGCCTTTCGCTGATTTAAGCTCAGTAATGCAGCTGAACAGCTTGCAGGTCTTTGCATTACTGTTTTGCTGTGCCAATACCGTGGTGGCCTACGGGGCGTTTACCGAAGCATTGAATATCTGGCATGCCTCTAAGGTCAGTGCTGTTATTGCCCTGGCACCGCTATTTACCTTTACCAGCATGGAAATGGCGGTATGGGTATGGCCGGCGCATTTTTCCGCCAGTGATCTGGATAAATGGGCTTATATCGGCGCTGGTATGGTGATGCTTGGCTCGATGCTGGCCGCAGCCGGAAAAGCCAAGGCACAGCAAGCCTGATGCTGCATATTCTGCTGCATTTTGCCATTCCATTGGCGCTGGCATTGAGTCTGGCCGGTAAGGCCTGGCAACGTGCCTTTATATTGATGGCGTTGACGATGCTGGTGGACCTGGATCATCTGCTGGCCACGCCCATTTATGACCCGGATCGTTGCAGTATCGGCTTCCATCCCTTACATCAATGGCCCTGGTTTATTCTTTATGCGGCATTGCTGTGGTTGCCCAAGACTCGCTGGATTGGCGTTGGTCTGGCGGTGCATATGTTGCTGGATTGGCAGGACTGCTATTTCTAAAAAATCACTGTCTCATTATGTCGAAATGGTCGCTCTTCATTCGTTTAACAGATGACAAAGTTTACAAGCTGTTATCAACAGGAGAAAACATTATGACCATGACGGCCAGAAATACAGTATGCCTTTGGTATAACCACAATGCCGAGGAAGCAGCCCGATTTTATGCTGACACCTTTCCTGATTCATCGGTTGTCGCCGTGCATTACGCTCCAGGGGATTATCCATCAGGTCAGAAAGGGGAGGTCCTGACCGTAGAGTTCACCGTGCTGGGTATTCCCTGTTTAGGGTTAAATGGCGGTCCGGGAATGATTCACAACGAATCTTTTTCCTTCCAAATAGCTACCCAAGATCAGGCAGAAACGGACCGCTACTGGCAGGCGATTATCAGCAATGGTGGGCAGGAGAGTATGTGTGGCTGGTGTAAAGACAAGTGGGGAATTTCCTGGCAGATCACCCCTGTGGCGCTGACCAAGGCTTACACCAGTCCAGACCGCAAGGCCGCCAAGCGAGCGTTCGATGCCATGATGACCATGAAGAAAATTGATATTGCTACTATTGAGGCGGCTTTTCGCGGCTAACTAAGAAGCAGAAAAATTAATCGGTAATTGAGTGTTCGAATAACCGACGATGCAGTAAAACAAGGGGGCGTTTGGTGCCCCCTGGTCTATCTAACTAGCGCTGGAAGGGGTAAACCGAGCCCAGTTTCATAATTTGGGTGAGTTCGTCGAGCGCACTTCGGGATTCTGTCAATAGTTGCGGGTCACGCAAATCATCGAAGGTCAGCTCGTCCCGGTAATGCTTGTCTACCCATTGGTTGAGGCGGCTAAACAGGCTGTCATTCATCAGCGTATTGGGGTTAACTGCATCTACTTCCTGGTCAGTCAGGGCAACACGTAACCTTAAACAGGCCGGACCGCCGCCGTTACGCATGCTTTGTTTCACATCGAAGAAGTGCACTTGCTTAATTGGTGTGCCGAGGGTCAGCAACTTATCCAGATATCTGGATACCGCAGGGTTCTCCTGACACTCTGTCGGTGCGATGATAGCCATTTCATCATTTGGCAGGCTGATTATCTGTGTATTGAACAGGTAAGTTTTTACAGCATCTTCAACACTGACATCCTGAGTGTCTACCTGAATAAAATGCAGTTTCTCGTCACCATACTTGCGCTGAATCTCGTCAAGGGCCGACTGGGTATTGAAAAAGGCCTGCTCGTGATAAAACAGCACGTTGCGGTTGCCCACGGCAATCACATCATTGTGGAATACACCCTGGTCAATCACATGCGGATTTTGTTGCACATACACCACGCCTTCATCACTCAGGCCGTGCAGTCTGGCAATGGCCTGACAGGCCTCTAATGTCTGACGGGCCGGAAACCGTTTAGGGGCAGGTTTGCTGGCATCAAAGGCATAACGGCCAAATACAAACATTTCCACCCCCGCATGGCCATAATCGCTGCATAAACGCGTATGGTTAGCGGCACCTTCATCACCAAAATGTTCATTGTCCGGCAGGTGACTATGATGTTGAAAATAACGCTCATCCGCGAAAGTTGCCTTAAGAATGCGCCCTGTGACTTCGGGTTCTAGCGAGCGGTGGAACTTATTGGTTAAATTGGCCGGGGTGAAATGTACGCGGCCATCAGCAGTATCGGCACTGGGTGATACCGTTGCGGCATTGGCGGTCCACATGCTGGAGGCCGAACAACAGGCCAGGAAGATGGCCGGAGCCTGCTTAGCCGCTTTTTCCAATACCTGCGCGTCGGTACCAGTAAAACCCAACCTGCGCAGGGTCAGAATGTCAGGACGCTCCTGTGGCGCCAGAACACCTTGTTGCATGCCCATGTCGGCCAGCGCTTTCATTTTTTTCAGGCCTTGTTTGGCGGCTTGTTTGGGGCTGCTGTTGGACTTGGCATTGTTCAATGAGGCCACGTTACCGAAGGACAGGCCAGCGTAATTATGTGTAGGACCCACCAGTCCATCGAAGTTTACTTCAAACTGTTTCATGGTCTTTTCGATTCCAAAAGAGGGTTATGTTTTCCTGCTTTGATTTCGCTTCGGCAGAATGCTGGCAGGAGACCGGGGCCACTATACGGCTTTCTCCGGTGACTGCCAAATCAGCCAGGGCGCCAGTCTGCCGCGGCTGCCTTAAGAGTTGCATAAAGCCACTGTCATCGCGCATAACTAACATTGCATCTTCTGACTATTCAATAGTTTAGACCTTAGATGACGAATAACTCTGCAGAGTAAAAAAATTTAAAAATAATTCTGAAACCTGGTTATTTTGGGCAGAAATCAACAGGTGATTGGCAATTTCCTGTAACCAGCACTTGCGTTATGGTCCCGGGTTAACGAGAATCGCCCCCATTGATAAAACATGCCTGACGAATGCTAGCCCCTTGAATAACACTCAGTTGGCTACATAGTGACAAACGTGCGGAAAGGAACTAAATCTTGTTTTCCGCCAATATTGTGGATATATGTAAAAAACATTCCGCGTTGCGCAGGCGCACCCATTGCTTCCTTTGGATAGGAAGCCAGCATGAAAATAAAGAGCAAAGGTTATATGGCAAAGTCCCTGGTAATAGTCGAGTCCCCTGCAAAAGCCAAAACAATCAATAAGTACCTGGGTAATGATTTTATTGTTAAGTCCAGCGTCGGGCATATTCGAGATCTGCCCACCAAGGCGTTGGGTAAGGTGCCGGCTAAGAAATCCAGCAAAGAACTGAAGGCCATGTCCGATTCCAAGCGTGAGGCTTACTTGCGCCATCACGAGTACCTGAAGCTGGTGGACAGAATGGGAGTGGATCCGGAAAGTGACTGGGAAGCTCATTATGAGACGCTGGCGGGTAAGGAAAAAGTGGTCAGCGAATTGAAGAAGCTGGCAAAAAATGCCGACACTATCTATCTGGCAACAGACTTGGACAGAGAAGGAGAGGCCATCGCCTGGCATTTACGTGAGCTGATTGGCGAAAAAGACAAAACCTTTAAACGGGTGGTGTTTAACGAAATCACCAAAAATGCCATTAAAGATGCGTTTTCACATCCTGGTGAAGTGAATATGGACAGGGTTAATGCCCAGCAGGCTCGTCGTTTCCTCGACCGCGTGGTGGGTTTTATGGTATCGCCGCTGCTGTGGAAGAAAATTGCCCGGGGCTTGTCGGCGGGTCGCGTGCAATCGGTGGCCGTGCGTTTGGTGGTGGAACGCGAACGCGAAATTAAAGCCTTTGTGCCGGAAGAATACTGGGACGTGCATGCTGATTTGCACAGCACCGCTAAGCAGGCGCTGCGTATGCAAGTGGTTAAACAGGCTGGCAATGCCTTTAAACCGGTTAATAAAGCACAAACCGAAGCAGCGATTGGACTGCTGGAGAAAGCCCGCTACGAGGTCATCAGTCGCGAGTCCAAGCCGACGCAAAGCCGTCCGTCAGCCCCATTTATTACCTCGACGCTGCAGCAGGCCGCCAGCACGCGCCTGGGCTTTGGCGTGAAAAAGACCATGATGATGGCGCAGCGGCTGTATGAAGCTGGCCATATCACCTACATGCGTACCGACTCCACCAACCTAAGTGGTGAAGCGGTCAATGCCTGTCGGGATTATATAGAAGATAACTTTGGCAAGGCCTACTTACCCGATTCCGCCCTTCGTTATGGCAGCAAGGAAGGTGCCCAGGAAGCCCACGAAGCTATTCGTCCTTCCAATGTGCAGGTCAAGTCAGATTCCCTGTCAGATATGGAGCGTGATGCGCAGCGTTTGTACGAGCTGATTTGGCGCCAGTTTGTCGCCTGTCAGATGACACCGGCTAAATACGATGCCACCACCATTCGGGTACAGGCAGGCGAATTTGAACTTAATGCCAAAGGTCGGGTATTGAAATTTGACGGTTGGACACGCGTACAACCCCAGGTCAGGGGCAAGGGCGATGACGACCTGACTTTGCCAGATGTTAAAGAAGGCGAAGTTCTGGCATTGGATAAACTTGACCCAAGACAGCATTTTACCAAGCCACCAGCGCGCTTTAGCGAAGCTTCCCTGGTTAAAGAACTGGAGAAGCGTGGGATTGGCCGACCTTCCACCTACGCTAGCATTATTTCTACTATTCAGGATCGTGGCTATGTGCGTCAGGACAACAAGCGTTTCTATGCTGAGAAAATGGGGGAAATTGTTAATGACAGGCTACTGGAAAACTTCCAGGACCTGATCAGCTATGACTTCACTGCCAATATGGAACAGCATCTGGATGAAATTGCCGAAGGCAAGCTGTTCTGGAAACAAGTTCTGAATGAATTCTATGGGGATTTTTATCAGAAGCTGCTTCAAGCTGAAAAGCCCAGCGAAGAAGGCGGAATGCGCGCCAACGAAGCGGTACTGACCGATATTGCCTGTGCTAAATGTGGCCGGCCAATGACTATTCGTACCGCCAGCACAGGTGTGTTTCTTGGCTGTTCCGGCTATGCTTTGCCGCCCAAAGAACGCTGCACCCATACCATGAACCTGACCTCTGGTGATGAAGTGGTCAAGGTGGACGACGATGAAGAACTGGAAACCGAAGCGTTACGGGCCAAACGTCGTTGTGATCTGTGCGGTACCGCCATGGACAGCTATCTGATTGATGAAAGCCGCAAGCTGCATGTTTGTGGCAATACCCCATTATGTAAGGGCTTTGCCGTAGAGCAGGGTACTTTCAAGGTGAAAGGCTATGATGGCCCGCTGATTGAATGTGACCGCTGCGGTGCCAATATGGAACTGAAGAATGGCCGGTTCGGTAAATACTTCGGTTGTACCAACGAGGCCTGCAAAAATACCCGTAAACTGCTGCGTAATGGCGAAGTGGCACCGCCGAAAGAAGACCCAGTGGATTTACCGGAGCTGCCCTGTACTAAGTCGGATGCCCATTTTGTGCTACGTGACGGTGCGTCAGGAATTTTCCTGGCCGCGCATAATTTCCCTAAATCCCGCGAAACCCGGGCACCCTTGGTGGAAGAGTTGGCCAGATTCCGGGACAGACTGCCGGAGAAGTTTTTCTATCTGGCTGATGCACCTAAGCAAGATCCGGATGGCAATAAGGCGCTGGTGCGTTTTTCACGTAAAACCAAGCAGCAGTATGTGATGACAGAGACATCTGATGGCAAAGCCACCGGTTGGAGTGCCTGGTATAAAAATGGCATGTGGTCTGCTGAAGATAAGCGCAAGAAGTAATGTAAGTATAAACTGGTCAGCTGGCAGGCCCTTTACCGCCAGCTGACTATTGGTTTTTGTCGCTGTTTTCCCCTGATACCTTTATTCTCCCTTTAATTGTATCCGCCCCGTCTGTAAGTTGTTCAGTTATCACGCAATTGTGGTTTATCTGTGTATTTTTTATATAAGTCAAAATGATTGATGTATTAACTGAAGGTGGTTAGTATAATTTTTAGCCCAAAGAGGCTAAGTAACAGGCAAGAAACTGAACTTCCTGTTAATGTTTTACAATCGTTTTAGGGAACAAAAATGAAATTTAAATACTTTGGTAAATCATCTGTCATTGCTGCCTTAGTCATTTTCTCAGCAAGCTCTGGTGCAAAAGCAGCGGAAGGGTATTTTTGGTCAGGTTCTGCGTGGAACGAACTTGATGCCCAGTATAAAGCTATTCAAGCAGCCCCCCGTCCTTTGCAAAACGGGGTGTATTGTTGGCAGATGTTCACTAGTACATGGTATTGTGCTGGCACTTTTGCAGAATAAAAGTCTAAGCGAACCAGGACAGCGTTTTGCTGTACCTGGTTTAACTACCTGGCCGTCCAGCCGCCATCCAAAACCAGTGTTTGACCACAGATATTGCGCGCTGCATCAGACAGCAGAAATTCAGCGCAGCCAGCTAATTCACCAATGCCAATAAAGGCCTTTTTGGGCATGGGTTCAAGCATGATTTTATTTACCACATCGGCTTCGCTCATTTGGTTTTCCCTGGCCTGGGCAGCAATCTGTTGCTCCACCAGCGGCGTTTTGACATAAGAAGGGCAGAGGGTGTTAATGGTAATGTTCTGCTCCCCCAATTCCAGCGCCATGGTTTTGGCAAAACCAAGCAAGCCATGTTTGGCTGCCACATAAGCGGATTTAAAAGGCGAGGCCACCAAGGAGTGAATTGAGCCGACATTGATAATCCGGCCAAAGTTTTGCTCCCGCATGGCAGGCAGAAAGGCCTGGGTGAGTAGTGCCGGGCCCACTAGCATCACGTTGATCAACTGCTGCCATTTGGCGGCAGGAAAATCTTCCAGGCGCGATACATGCTGAATGCCGGCATTGTTGATAAGTACATCCACTTTTAACGGCGCAAGACGTGCCGTCAGCGCCGCAATCTGCCCGGCATCTGCTACATCCAGGGCAATGGCGCGGGCGCTGATACCTTGCTCTGCAAGCTGTTGACAGGCATGCTCAGCGGCCTGCAACTGTATATCGGCAATAATGAGCTGGTGCCCCATGGCACCCAAATGCTGGGCAATGCCCAGCCCTATGCCACTGGCTCCACCGGTAATAAAGATATTTCGTTGTTGCATTATTGTTCTCCGGCCAGTTGCTTCACCATCTGGGCGACGGCCTGAATTTGTTGGCCTGCTTTGGTGGCGTATTTGTCATCGGTGTAGCCCCACCAATCCCAGCAAGCTTGCGGATTTAATGGCATTAAGGTGGATTTTCTGGTTTGCGGGTAAAGCACAACAGTATGATGGGTGTCGGCCCATTGATTGATACCGGTGAGTCTGGCGTAGTCATTCCCCACCGCCTCAACGTTCTGATTACAGCCATGAAAACTGATATGCAGTTGGCATATTGCCCCTGCTGCACAACTTGATGGTACGTACAGGAAAGCTTGGTCTGCCAGACCTGAAGCTGCTTCACCACCTAACTGCTGCTGATTGATGGCCAGTAACTGACCCGGCTTTGCATCACCGCCCTCTCTGGTTTGTGCAGCGATGTAATTCAGCATCTCTGCTGCGGCGTTATAGCCACAATTACCAATAAAAGGCGATTCAGATTTGTCGCAGGCCGTGCCCTGTGCCTGGGTGGGGAAATGATGGGCAAAGGCTTTGTCCTGAACAATCTGCATATTTTGTTCACCTACCCAGTCCTGGTACTGTTTAGCCAATGCATCTGCAACGGGTTGGATGATTTTTTCGTCCAGCGTACCGCGTAGCAACCAGACTTTGTCACCTTCAAGCCCTTGCGCATCATCCACCAAGTTGTCGGCCCGCCAGCCATTCAGCGTTTTTTCGATCTCGGCCAGTGGAATATCGCCATCCTGTTTATTAACGCATTGGCCTAGAGCGGTGAGTATGCTGTTTCTTGCACAATAATAGGGCCCCGCCGCAATGATGCCGACGCCAGATACCCAGTTGCTGTGGGCGATATGAAACTGATTAGCCATATAGCCACCGCTGGAAAGCCCGGACAGCGTTAGTTGTGTGGTATCCAGGTTCAGCTTGGGCATGTCGGCCACTGCGTGGGTGCTGGCTAACAGCAACGTGGCCAGGCCCAGCGAATTAAGTAGGGTTTTGTTCATAATGCTTCCTGAGTTAAAAAGGCCTGAATGTCTTCAGCGGCCTGGCTGATATTGGTGACACCGTCCAGATGCCCCATTGGTCCGACAATCAATCCTAGGTTTGATGTCTTGCCCGCCTTAAGTAAGGCCTGATGCGCCTGTTTGGCAAGATAGGGCATCAGCAGCAGATCGTGGCTGGCAGGAATAAACAGGGTCTTTGCTTTTACCTGCTGCATGGCCTGGGCAAGAGGCTTATCCTGTCCGGCCAGAAACAACTGACTGGCGCGGATCAGATACAACATGTGGTTGGCATCGGTGACGGTGGCACGTGTGGCAGCCATATCCCGCAGCCAGTTCACCACCTGATGGGACTGACGGATATCGTTAAGCGGTGCTGCTTCTAATGGGTTGTGATCAGGGTTACTTTGATTGAAAAAATCAGGGTAGAGCGCCTGCTGGGTCAGCAGCATCAGCGCGGCAGTCAGTCCGGCCATGGGTGGTTCACCGGCGTAGTAATTGCCCTGTTGCCAGTTGGGATCGAGTTTAATCGGTTGTGCCCAATGCTCCAGAGCGGCAACTGTCCATGCATCTGACTGACCAGCGCCTATCACCGAGATCATTCTTGGTACCCAGTCTGGGTAGGCGGTTGCCCATTCCAGTGCTTGCATGGAGCCCATGGATGCCCCGGCTACGGCATACAGGGATTGAATTCCCAATGATTCCAGTAAGGCTTTTTGCACATTGACAAAATCCCTGATGGTGACTACCGGAAAGTCCAGTCCCCAGGGTTTTCCGGTGTCTGGATTTATGCTGGCAGGCCCGGTGGTAATCACCTTGGGATCATGCACATTGAAGTTCACCAGAGTATCTACACTTAAGACAAAAAATCGATGGGTATCGATAGCTTTGCCCGGCCCTATGATGGCGTCCCAGTAACCAACGGCTTCATCGGATGGCGCATATTTACCGGCGGCATGCGAACTGCCCGAGAAGAAATGGGTAATCAAAATGACATTAGATTTGTCGGCGTTAAGCTCTCCATAGCTTTCCCAGCCAACTTGCAGCTGTTTAATGGTTTTACCGCCAAAGGTGGTAAATTCCGGTATTTCAAATCGTTGCTTGTGGGTTATCAGGTCAGATGCCTGAACCTGCGGTATGATTAAAAACATCAGGGCTATCCAGTATTTTCCTTGGGGCAGTATGTTTTTCATGATGCGTCCTACAGCCAGTTAAATAGGGCCACAGCCATCGCCAGACCTATTAGTGGCACCACCACCGTAAGGGCACCTACCGCCCAGTAAGCGCGCTGATGGGTTTCATTACAAATGGCGCGGATGGTGGTAACGACATAACCGTTATGGGGCAGGGAGTCGAGTGCACCGGACGAAATCGACACAATGCGATGTAATTGTTCCGGGTTAACACCCTGATCAAGATAGTGCGGTGCTATCAGCGGCAGCGCGATGGCCTGTCCGCCGGAGGCCGAACCGGTCAGGCCAGCCACTACACTCACCGCCACGGCAGCACCGAACAGCTCATTACCTGGCAGACTGGTCATCACCTCAACCGCCGATTGAAATGCCTGGGTGGACTTGGCAATAGTGCCGAACCCCACGACGGCTGCGGTGTTGCCTATGGCCACCAATGCACCGGTTGTTCCCACACTGATGGCGGCGCCAAGATTATGAAAATGTTTGAAATTTATCGCCATCAGGCTTAACACGCCGCCACCAAGGGCCACAATCAGCGCCATCTGCTGCAGGCTTTCATGCAGGGTAAAAGACAGAACCAATACAACAACTAGCGGCACGACGCCTGTTAATGGATGGGGATAATCACGCTCAGCAATTTCAGGATCGCCCGCATGGCTTTCAAAATGTTCCCCGCGGCTGACGGCCTTGGCAATCATATGTTTTAGCCAGTAAAAGCCCATGGTGGCCATAAACAGGGCAACTATCAGACTGACTTCCCAGGCCGCAAAAGGGGAGGTACCCAGATATTTGATTGGGATCCAGTTTTGAATTTCCGGTGAACCTGCCGAGGTCATGGTGAAGGTCACAGAACCAAAGGCCAAAGCGGCGGGAATAAAACGCCGCGGTAAGTTAGCATCTTTAAACAGACTCAGTGCCATAGGGTAGACAGAAAAGGCCACCACAAAGACACTGACACCGCCATAGGTCAGAATGGCACAGGCCAGCACCACCGCGACCACCGCATGTTGCTTGCCCAATTTGTTGATTATCCAGCGTGCGACGGCATCGGCTGCGCCGGTATCTTCCATAAACTTGCCGAACAATGAACCCAGCAGGAACATAAAAAACCAGGCAGCAATAAAACCAGAAAAGCCATTCATATAGGTAACCACAAAATTACCCTCGCCGATAAACACCGGCAGGCCGCTGGTCAGCGCCACAATAAGGGCGCATAAGGGGGCGGCAATAAACAAATTCATCCCGCGAATGGTCAGGATAATCAGCAGCACTAAGCCGCCCACCAGACCTGTCAAACTCAACATAAGCTGTCCTTTAATGTACTCCGGGCCTTAGCCCGGTTTGTTAACGCTGGAGTGCGCCGGTTGACGCCAGACTCCTGTGACCTTTGTTAAGCAAATACAGGACCTCTGCATTGTGAGCCAGCAGAGCGGATGCGCCCATAGTACTATGGTACAGAATACCTTTTGGTCACTTTGTTCTAGAGTACCCATGACCTTGTTAACAAATGCAACAAAAAATAAACAACTCTGTATTGCTCAAGCACGAGAAGGTATGAATATGAAACGCCCGAATAAAACAGCCTGTACCCTGGCAGTGGCTGCTGCACTAGCCAATTTACCCACTTATGCGCAGGAACCGGACAAGGCGGCTAAAGGACTGGAACGCATTGAGGTAACGGCCCGTAAAACCGTTGAGAGTCTGCAGGAAGTGCCTGTTGCGGTCACCTCTATTGGTGCCACGGAGTTGGCGGAAAAAGGTATTTCAGTGCTGACTGAAGTGCAGCAGTTTTCTCCTAACACCACATTGCAAACCAGCCGCGGCACGAACTCAACCCTAACAGCCTTTATTCGTGGGGTGGGGCAGCAAGACCCTTTATGGGGGTACGAACCAGGTGTTGGCATTTATGTGGACGATGTGTATATGGCCCGTCCACAAGGCGCGGTACTGGACTTGTTAGATGTACAACGAATAGAGGTACTGCGGGGACCGCAAGGTACGCTGTATGGTAAAAACACCGTGGGCGGTGCGGTTAAGTATGTGACCAAAGAAATGTCCGGTGGTGCTGAATTCAATGCGCAGGCGACATTGGGCAGCTATAGCCAGCGAGACATCAAACTGACGGGCCAGATACCCCTGGTAGAAGACAAACTGTTTCTGGGTTTTGGCTATGGCAACCTGAATCGGGATGGTTATGGCAATTTTTTGGTGGCACCGAATGGCCAAGACCAGGAAAACTACAACAAAGACATCAAGGCAGCCCGGTTGACATTAGAGTTTCATCCTGCTGATAACTGGTTTATGCGTTTGAATTGGGACAAAACCACCGACGATTCCAACGCCAAAGGCGGTTATCGTTTGGTACCCAGCCTGTTGACCGACGCCCCCATTCCAGACAGCAAATATGATTCTTACACCAGCTTGCCGACCTGGAACAAGGTTGAACTGGAAGGCCTCAGCTTGACGGTAAACTGGGATGTCAGTGATGCGTTATCGGTTAAATACATCGGAGCCTCAAGAAAGAGTGACTCACCGACCAACATCGACTTTGACAATACTGGTATCAACCTATTTGATGTGCCAGCGGTGTATGATGATGAGAATACCAGTCACGAGTTGCAGGCAAATTATCAGGGAGAGAGCTTTACCCTGGTGAGTGGCTTGTATGCCTATGATAGTGAATCCTGTGGCTTGTTTGATGCGATTCTTGGCGGGTTAGGTGTCACCCTGGAAACATCGGGTTGCAATAACAGCGAAGCATATGCCGCTTACGTGCAAAGCAGTATTGATATGACCGACAAGCTGTCGTTGACACTGGGCGCCCGTTATACCCGTGAAGAGAAGCAAGCCACTGTGTTTTATGGCTTCCTACCCGGTGCCGCCTACCCTTACAGTGGTTGGGTCGATGGCTATACCAGAGCCGATGGTACTGGGGTACCCATGAGTCTGGGTGTGGATACCGATGGTGACGGCGTGTTAGATGCACCGAAAAAGGCCAGTTGGAATCGGTTTACCCCGCGCGTGGGGCTGGAATACCAACTGGACCGTGACACCATGTTTTACGCCAGCTACGCGCAGGGTTTTAAGTCCGGTACCTTTAACCCCAGAGCCAGCACCAACGAACGAGCCGCTGACCCGGAAATTGCCGATTCTATTGAGTTGGGTATGAAGAAAGACTGGAATCAGCAGTGGCGAACCAACATTACTCTGTTTTGGTTGGATCACAAAGACCGACAATACATAGTGGTGGAAGCAGACCCTAATGACCCTACCATATTGGGGCAGAACCTGGGCAATGCGGCAAAATCCAAAGTCCAGGGCCTGGAAGCAGAAGTCACCTATGTTGCCACTGATAATCTGACGTTTGACCTGGCGCTTGGTTATCTGGATGCCGACCTTGAACAGGATGAAAGCATAGGAACACCATTGGTTGGGCTGTCAAATACACCAGATTATACCCTTGCCTTGTCAGCTAAATACGTTATGGATACAGACTTTGGACCGGTTATGTTTAACGGTGGTTATTACTACCGCGATGAGTATATCCTGTTTGAAGACAATGCCATCCTCAAACAGGACGGGTACGGTATGGTTAACCTCAGTGTCAGTTGGGAAAGCCTGGAAGGCAATTGGTATGCAGGCTTGCATGCTAAAAATCTGACCGATGAGGAATACATGGTGGGTGGCTATTCTTTTGTTGGCGGCATAAATCCGGATGGTAGCTACTTACCCGGTTTTGGTGGCGATACCACATTGGCAGCATACTACGGTGATCCCAGAACGGTCAGCCTGACCGTTGGTTACCGATTCTAAACAGGCGCAGGATATCAGGGGCGGGGAACCGCCCCTTCTTGATCTGACTGACAACCTGAAAGATAGTAAAGGTCTATGGAGCCAGGTATTACCAATATGACCCAACCAATCAGAGCGGTTATTGCCGACGATCACCCGTTATTTCGCAGTGCCATGAAGCAGGCGTTATTAAATAGCCTGGGTGGTGACATTCTGGAAGCCGACAGTCTGGACAGCACCCTGACATTATTGGCCCGCTACCATGATGTAGAACTGGTGCTGTTGGATTTGAATATGCCTGGTAATCAGGGCTTAACAGGCCTAACCAGCTTGCGAAATGGTTACCCGGGAGTGCAGGTGCTGATTGTGTCCGCGGAAGAAAACCCGGACACCATTCGTCGCGCCCTGGATTTTGGTGCCAGTGGCTATCTGCCAAAGTCTGCGCCGCTTGAATGCATTGAGCAAGCGGTGGCATCGGTACTGGACGGTGAACAATGGGTGCCGGAAAACCTAAAAACTGTGCTGACCCAAAATTCAGCCAGTGCGGAGCGGGATTTTGCCGATCAACTTAGTCAACTTACCCCACATCAGTTTAAAGTACTGAAAATGGTGGCGGACGGTCTGTTAAATAAACAAATTGCCTGGGAGCTACAGGTTCAGGAAACCACTATTAAGCAGCATGTTTCTGCTATTTTGCGTAAGTTGAACGTAATTAATCGTACTCAGGCGGGGGTATTGTTTAAGCAGTTTATGCAGCAATAACACTATTCGGGAAGGGAATGTCAGGATGTTAAAGGTTAAAAAAAGTGTTTTGTTGCTGTTATTGCTTCTGGGGGCAGGCTTTTTTATACCTGAGCCGGTGAAAATTCCGGTCAAGGGCGCAAGCAAAGCAGACTGGCATCCACAGTCGTTCTGGTATGAGCCTTGGGGGTTATCCGGCGTACACAAAGGTATTGATATCTTTGCCGAAACTGGCCGTGCTGTAATCAGCAGCACAAATGGCATTGTGTTATACACAGGTACTGTCAGCCGGGGTGGCAACGTCGTGGTGGTATTGGGGCCCAAATGGCGTTTTCACTATTTTGCGCATTTAAGCAGTATAGAGACAGCGCCGTTGCGTTTTGTCGGTGTGGGTGACCTGATAGGCAAAGTGGGGGATAGCGGCAATGCTAAGGGTAAAGCGCCGCACCTGCATTATTCTATTTTGCGTCTGCTCCCAGTGCCCTGGGCCATTGACGGTGCAACTCAGGGATATAAAAAGGCGTTTTTTGTTGACCCGCATACTTATTTGTCCGGCGCTGACTAAGAGCGGCTGGTATCGTTGTTTATTCCGCTTATCTATGTTTCGGGGCTTGGAATGTTGAAACTGCGGTTGGCGTCGTGACTGTTTCTTACCAAAAGAGATATAGTTAAACGAATGATAAGAATGATAGAAACCAGCAACGGAAATGTGGGATGCGCTTAGATAATGTTTATTTAATGACCCTGAGCCTGCTAATTTTTCACCAAATAGATGCGGCTTATTGGCAGGAATGGCAGATGTTTCATCTCCCTGGCGGTATTCAGGGCTATCTGGTATTTAACATTGCGGTGTTACCCTTTTTGCTAATTGGGTATGCCAATGTTATCAAGGGACATAAATCAGGTTTTTTATGTTCTTATATCTGTGCTGGTCTTGGTGTGCTGACCGGGTTGATTCATGCCACTTTTGCCCTGTTTGAATCGCAAAGATTTAACCTGCCATTGTCTATGTTGATTATAATGCTGTGCCTGGTGTCGGGAATGATTCAACTGGCTGTGACCTGGCGTCATGCTGGTTCAAAAACATAGGATATGGCCATCATGGATACGGTACTTTACCCAGGTTATCGCTTTTTTAAGACGTTGACCTTAGCAGAAGAAGATATCCGCCAAGGGGCATTGGCCTGTGGAGATATGAACTATATTCACCATGATGCCGAGCGAGCTGCAAAAACGCGCTTTGGCGGGCTGATTGCCAGCGGTAGTGCGATATCTGCTTTGTTTTCAGCTATGCTCCCCAGCCATTTCTCTGTATTCAGCCCCATGCTGGGTTTAGAAATGAACTTTAAATTCTCCGCACCTATTCTTGCCGGTCAGACAATCACGATGGAATGGCAGATTGAGCAGATTAATCCAAAGGCAGGCGGCAAGAAAACGCTGACGTTAACAGGCAAGATCGTTGATATAGAAGGCAATGTTTTGGTTTTGGCCGGTGCTGTAATAATGTTGCTACCTGCGCTGTAATTAGCATGTTGCTCTCTCTCAAGTTTCTGTGAGTCAATAGAAATAGTCAGGATAACGACGTATGCTTATTCTATTATTTGCCGATGTTATATAGCATTTAAGAGTGATCTGGCCAAAATCACATACCCTACCTCATCGTGTTCAGGTACACGCTGCTTTATTTGTACTGGTTCTTTTAGGCTGTTTGCTGGGGATCTGGACCCGCCCGATAGGTTTGCTTGCCAGTATCTGGCCAGCCAATGCATTGATGCTTGGTTTTATGCTCAGGGTGCCCCAGTCGGCCTCAGTCAGTGGCTGGTTAACCGGCGCGGCGGCATTTTTGACCGCGGATTTACTTACCGGGTCTGGCCTGTTGCAGACCAGCATTCTTAGCAGTGCCAATTTAATCAGCATCTGGGCTGCTTATCTGATTTTGTCACGCGCATCTGACAATGTGCTGGGCTTGCGTCATCCCATCTCTATGTTGTATTTGCTTTTGGCATCGGCGATTGGTGGTGCGGCGGCGGGGCTGGTTGGTATGCTGGCTAATCCCTATTTGTTTGGCGGCAGTATGCTCCGTGGGTTTACCTTTTGGTGGATAACCGAAGTGGTTAATTATGTTGCGATATTACCTATCTTCCTGACGGCACCTGTGCAACGGGCTGAATCAACCGGACATAAGTGGCAGTTCAGAAAGCAAGACATTTTACCAACGCTAGCCGTGTTGCTGTCATGTCTGGCGATGCTGCTAATTGGTGGGCCAGGCGCGGTTGCGTTTCCGGTCCTGGCTTTGCTTTGGTGTGCGTTGGTTTATCCTGTTTTTCCAACCGCCATTCTAACGCTGTTGTGTAGCCTGCTGGCACTACTGACATTATCTGATAGTGGTTTTCATCATAATGTGACCGGTATTGACGATGCGGCGCTGTTTTCTATCCGACTGGGGGCGGCGGTGGTGGCCATTGCCCCCGTTATGTTGTCTATTGTGACCAACCACCGCAACGAACTGATGGCGCAGTTACGATATGTGAGTATGCATGATGCATTAACAGGTGCAGGTAATAGAGCTGCATTTTGCCAGGAAGCGGAGCGGATTCTACAACAAAAGCAACATCCTCATGCTGTTTTGATGATAGATCTGGATCATTTTAAGCAGGTGAATGACAAGTACGGTCATGCCGGTGGTGACAGGGTGCTTTGTGAGGTTGCCCGGCGTATTCAGTCTTGTTTGCGGCCTGATGATCAACTGGGCAGGATTGGCGGTGAAGAATTTGCTGTGGTGCTTTATGCTTGTCATCCTGACGATGCAAAAGACATTGCCGAGCGCATCCGTTTTGCTATTGCTGCGCAACCCGTCACGCTTAGTGATAATAAACTGATTACGGTAACCACCAGTATTGGCGTCAGCTTTGTTGAAAATGGTGCAAGCAAAAGCCTGGAATCCTTGCTGGCAGAGGCTGACGGCGCACTTTATCAAAGTAAAGAAAGTGGGCGAAACTGTGTGCGCTGGTGGTCCCTTGCTAATGTATCCACTCAGGGTTGAGGTGATTTCAATCAGGCCTGTTGTGTTTGTTCGGCCTGGGATGTCCAGTATGCCAATGGCATCGGCTTACCCAGCAGATAACCCTGAAACCTGTCACAGCCCATAGATATCAGTAAATCCAACTGTTCGTTTGTTTCTACTCCTTCGGCTATGGCTTGCAAATTAAGTTTTGTTGCAAGTTCCAGAGTGGCTTGGACTAATTTCAGGTGTCGCTGAGAATGAGGGATACCATTAATAAATTCACGATCTATTTTCAGCGTCGAAGCTGAAATATCAATGAGTTGCGACAACGAAGCATGACCAGTGCCAAAGTCATCGATAATCACACACACACCTAGCTGAGCCAGACACGTCAGGCGTTTGCGGGTTTCATCATGACTGGCCATGGCTGAGGTTTCGGTAATCTCCAGTTCCAGGCGCTGGCGTAGCATACTGCTTTCGGTATAGTAGCGAAGTAGCCTGGCATAAAAGTTGTCATCCAGAATTTCTGGTCCTGCCAGATTGATCGCCAAAGGAACGGTCTTTAACTGGGGTGGCCAGTGACTTAGCATTTCAATGGCTTTGCTCAGGACCTGACTGGAAAATTGTACATGCCAGTCATGTTGGTCAATCTGCGGCAGAAATTGCTGTGGGGTCAGTACCGTTTGATTCCCTTGCTGGCGGATCCTGGCCAACGCCTCATAACCAATGACCTCACGTTGTACGTTAAACTGCGGTTGTAACCAGAGCTCCAGGGCGCGTTCATCCAGATATTGTTTCACTTTGTCGCGAAGCAAACTGTTCTTATGAATAGAGCGGCTGTAGATCTGTTCGTATTCCACCACCGGATGCTTACTGTCTGTGCGACTCAGTGCGATAGCGCACTCTTCCATCAGCAGGTTTGCAGGGCTGCCCTGGCGGTGTTGACTGATACCGGCACGCCAGTCCAGTAGCAAGTCAAGGTAACCCTCGTTGATCGACAGGCTGATAAAGCCGGGTAATTGCTGGGTCAGCCAACTCGAAGGCGCAACATGGTGAAATAGTTCAGACGGCACCGCCAACATCAGTTTTGCGCCGGGGAAGCGGTAAAAATGGACTTGCTGGGGGAGTTTGCGGCGTAATTGCCGGGTGAGTTCAATCAGTAACTGATCGCCAATATCCAGGCCATGTTGAATATTGACTTCCCTGAGGTTTGTCAGTTTCAGCAAAAAGAGCGCTTTTGGCCGCTTTAAGCGTAAGAAGGCCCGTTCATACCAGAAGTTATGATTGCGCAGCCCAGTCAGGCTGTCGAGAAAGTACAAGCGTTTGAAGCTATCCTGCTGCGAGATGTTATGGCAGTGGATGAGTTGCTTCTTATGATGGACGAGACTGGCTGGTTGCAACTCATAATGATCATGGGGAGGCACCTTGAGTTTACCGCGGATTTTCTTGTTGGCACTTAAGGGCTCGTCAAACTGAAATAGTTGTTGCAGTGAGTTTCGCTGACCACCGGCTTGTTTAATCAGATCACGGGCCGCCTGATTAGCCTGTAGTATTGTGCCATGCTGATCGCAAAAAAAAGACGCCGTGCCACCATTGTCAAAAATCTCCTGATAGCGATTAACCACAGCGGCAAGCTTGCTGCTTTGTCGAGCCAGTACCTCGGATTGCTTATCCAGGGTGGTCAAAAAGCGCATCAACGCAAGAGGTAAGCAAAAATTGAAAAACAGAAACACCAGTGAGCTGAGATAGGTATGAGTTTGCGGCAGACTGATATCTATGTCGAATAGTTGTGGCAGTGGTGCGTTGCGTATTAGTAGGGCATAAGGGATCAGGTTCAGCATCATGGCGACAAGTGCCGCTTTGTTGCTGAAAAACAAACGCACGAATAACGGTAAAGTGAAAAGAAACAGTATTCCGAATTTTGCTGCTTCAAAGTCAGGGACAAACAACAAGATTGAGATACAAGCCAGCACCACCATCAACAGCAGACCCGCTGCGGCCAGATGGGTTAGTGATTTTCCCATGCATAGGATGGCAACGAGCAGCACGAAAAAAGTCGAGGTAATGGCCAGCACAAAGGGCATGTCCAGTGAGTAGGCTACGTAGGATGAATGGGTTAGTATCAGCAGGGTCAGTATCGTGCCGCTAAGCAAAATGACTCTGAGGGCACTGAGCTTCCATGTTCTGTTGTCGGAGTCGGTAAAATGTCCCTTTTCCAATAACAAATAGTGCTTTATTTGTTGATACAAGAAGTTCAAATTTGTAATTCCAACCTGTCATGACGACTAAACAGACAGAGCTGTAAACGATTACACAAGCAATGCATCTGTGCAACAGTTTAATAAGGTACTAGCCCGACTTTGGTTACTTTTCTGTTAGTCTTTTTTCGTAGGCTTTTCTTTGTTTTGTCTTACTTTTAATCTTCGCTAAATACAAAAGTAACTAAAAGTAACCTGAGAAGCTTAGGTGTGAGGTCAGGCGCTATAGTGCTGAGTGTATGTTGCCGGTTGTCTATGCTGAAAACCTTATCATTGGCAGTTGGCAGTTGGCAGTTGGCAGTTGGCAGTTGGCAGTTGGCAGTTGGCAGTTGGCAGTTGGCAGTTGGCAGTTTAGTCTGCCTCGCGCTCATGCTCTGTCAACGGATTTCTGCCATCTGACCACTTAATTCAGCTAACTGCCGACTGATTTACTGACCACTTCCCCCTGTCGGAATCAATTCCGACCCACTGTGGGTTGGGCTTCAGCCCAACAACAATAAAGCATGATTGCTCTTTTCTTATCACAAAGAAGGTGAAAATATCTATATATCAACAGGTTATTCTGATATCTTTTCGCACCTCACACCAAGCCTTTAACCAGGCGCAAAGTCAGTATACCCAGCAACAAACTGATAGTGACACTGAGTAAGGTGCCGAGCATCACATACTCAGTCAGGCGACGGTCTTTCTGGTGAGTCAGATCACCGAAACGGAAGACAGATTTGGCCGCCAGCAGAAAGCCGACGCCAGCAAATTGCTCTAACAGCGTAAAGGTCAGAATCAGTATGCGCTCAAGCAAACCTATGGCGTGTCCGGCTTTAGGCAGGCTGCCTTCGGTGACATCCAGTGTCCAGTTGCGTAATAACAGCGCAATAAGTACTGAACTGGGACGTAATATCAGCAGGTAGGCTATCAGCACGATCAGATGTGTTGGCGTGAGCAGCCAATCCCAGCAGCATTTAAGCCAATGCCAGCTTTGTGATAATTGCATGGCAATCAACAATATGATGGTCAGGTGTAAGCACTGATCCAGCAGGAAGTAACGGGTATGGACAGGACAATAGGATTTTGCTAAATCAATAACATAGTGACTACATCCGAGTAATAAGGCGAGCCACAGCGGCTGCCAGAAAGCCGGTCCCCAGCCAAAAGTCCATTCCCAGATAAACAACACCAGCCAGCTTAACAGGGTATGCACTAAGGCATGCCAGATAAGCTTAGATGAACGATAGTGGCGGTTTAGCCTGTCATTAATCCAACTGAGTGGATGCAAAAAGAAGTCACCAAGCAGGTGGGCGCTTAGCAGGCCGAGAAGGAGTAACAGTTCATCCATGAAAATACCTGTCTGTCAGTTGTTCACAGTAGCGGATCGCGTCTGTCAGTAGATCATAGTGTGCCTGGTTTAGCAACTTGGTGGCATTCACCCGGGAAGTATGCAGGCGCTTGGCAACGGCCAGGTGATTCTTGTCTTCCAGGGTCAGGTATTCAAACAGTGCCTGGGCTTGGCGGGCTGTCATTTGCTGAAGCAGGGCGTCTGTCAGCCTCAGATGAATTCCGGCATGCCAGTTAAATCGCTCATTTGTGCTGCCGATGCCTAACAGTTGCCCCTGTGGAAGACTATCCAGTTTGGTGCCAGAAAGGGTAAAGGCTTCACCTGTGGCACTTTTTATGTCGGGTCTGGGGTTACTGACAGAGCCAATACCTATACCTAAGCGACAATCCTGCTGGCGGCTTTTCATGGCGAGTCTTAGCAGCAACATTGCATTTGCCCAGTCTCTGGGTGTGTGCAACTGTAATTGGAAGGCATCCCCCCGATAGATGTTGTATTGGCCCGCGTATACTTCATTGAGATATCGCAGAGTCTGGTCGAGGTGGTAGAGCAGGGCATCGTATTGATCACTGGGTACCTGGCCTGAGGCGACCAAATCCCCGGTGAGTACGGCATTGGCTGATATTTTCATGTAACCCCCTGTGGTTACTTTTCTTTATGTAACCAAATTTAGTTACTTTTGGCTAAGTAATCAATAGGGGTTACATAGATGCCAGTTAGAATCCATCAACCTACTCAACACAAGGCTGCTGTAATCCCTCCATAAACTGGTATAATGCCAGCCTTTTAAATAAACCTATAACGACAGGGGTGGTAATGGCCGAGACAGACATTCGTCCGACCAATTTTATTCGTCAAATCATTGATAAGGATCTGGCAGAAGGTGTACATGATCATGTGCATACCCGTTTCCCACCAGAGCCTAATGGCTATCTGCATATTGGTCATGCCAAGTCCATTTGCCTCAATTTCGGTCTGGCTCAGGATTATCAGGGTCAGTGCAATCTGAGATTTGACGACACCAACCCCGAGAAAGAAAACATTGATTACGTTAACTCTATTCAAAGTGACGTTAAATGGTTGGGTTTTTCCTGGGACGGTGAGATTTGCTATTCCTCTGATTACTTTGAGCGCCTGCACGGTTACGCCGTGGAACTAATCGAAAAGGGGCTGGCGTATGTGGATTTTTCCAGTCAGGAAGCCATGCGTGAGCTGCGCGGCACCCTGAAAGAGCCTGGTAAAAACAGCCCTTATCGCGATACATCCGTGGCAGAAAATTTGGCCCACTTTGCCAAAATGACAGCAGGGGAATATGCCGAGGGGCATTGTGTACTGCGCGCCAAAATTGATATGGCCTCGCCCTTTATGTGTATGCGCGATCCGGTTATCTACCGGGTCAAGTTTGCCCATCACCATCAGACCGGTGACAAGTGGTGCGTATATCCAATGTACGACTTTACCCACTGTATCTCCGATGCTATCGAAGGGATTACCCATTCACTTTGCACCCTGGAATTTCAGGACAACCGCCGTTTATACGACTGGGTTCTGGACAATATCAGCATTGAGTGCCGGCCGCGTCAGTATGAGTTTTCCCGGTTAAACCTGGAATATACCGTATTATCTAAGCGTAAACTGATTCAGTTGGTCGACGAAAAGCATGTGGATGGCTGGGACGATCCGCGTATGCCGACTATTGCAGGCCTGCGTCGCCGTGGTTATACCCCGGCTTCCGTGCGGGAATTCTGTAAGCGTATTGGCGTGACCAAGATGGACAACATGGTGGAAATGGGCATGCTGGAAGCCTGTATCCGTGATGATCTGAACCAGAATGCTGCACGGGCCATGGCGGTGCTGGATCCCCTTAAAGTGGTGATCGAAAACTATCCGGCCGATCAGGTTGAAACTCTAAGTGCCCCTAATCATCCCTCTGATGAGAGTATGGGCAGCCGTGACATACCCTTTACCCGTGAGATTTACATTGAGCGTGAAGACTTCCGTGAGGAAGCCAATAAGAAGTTCAAGCGCTTGGTATTGGGCAAGGAAGTGCGTTTACGCAATGCTTATTTCCTTAAAGCTGAGCGGGTTGAAAAAGACGCAGAGGGTAATATTACCACCTTATACTGTACGTACGACCCGGATACCTTGGGTAAAGATCCTGCTGATGGACGTAAGGCCAAAGGGGTTATTCATTGGGTCTCTGCCAGTCATGGGGTACCGGCCGAAGTACGTTTGTATGACAGACTATTCAAAGTGCCAAACCCGGCCGGTGAAGAAAACTTTACCGACAGTATTAATGCTGAATCACTGACTGTGGTACAGGGGATATTGGAGCCGAGTCTGGTCAGCGCTGAGCCTGGTAAGGCCCTACAGTTTGAGCGTCTGGGCTACTTCTGTAAGGACAAGCAGGCCGATAAACTGGTATTTAACCGCACTGTTGGTCTGCGTGATACCTGGGCCAAAATAGAAGGTCAGGAATAAGGTTTAGCCTTTTAACAAGATTATTCTGCTGTATGGCGGAATAATCTTGTCTTGCCTGACAGATTGCTGGCTGGTCTTGATTACCTTTGTCGGACCCCGCGAGCTTAAGTTGTTGGACATCCAACCCACAGTGGGTCGGGATGTATTCCAACTGTAAAACACCGATAAACACTGTGGGTCGGACTTGAGTCCGACGGGGTTGATGTCGTCAGCTTTAAGTGAGCAGTCGGCAGATAGCAGAGGTTAGTTGTCAGAGCGCGAGTGCAAATCATCAAGCTGCCTCACACCTCACACATCACACCTTAGGCTGAGCGTCGATGGTCTGACCATTCATGTCTTTGCTGTTATCTGCCATCAGGTAAAGATACAAGGGCATAATATCTTCTGCTGTTTTCAGCGTTTCCGGATTTTCGCCAGGATAAGCTTTCGCTCGCATTTTTGTGCGTGTGGCGCCAGGATTAATGCAATTAAAACGGATAGGCGAATTGGCGTACTCGTCGGCTAATACCTGCATCATGCCTTCAGTGGCGAACTTAGAGACGGCATAGGCGCCCCAGTAAGCGCGACCGTTTCTTCCCACACCAGATGAGGTAAAAATCACCGATGCACTCGGTGCCAGCTTCAATACCGGCAGCAATGCCTGCGTTAACAGAAACTGACTGGTCAGATTGACCTGCAATATTTCCTGCCATTCCTTTTCTTCGATTTGCGCAAAAGGACGCAAATAACCCAGTAGGCTGGCATTGTGCAGTACGCCATCCAATTTACCGAATTGTTCACTAATGGTTTGGGCAAACTGCTGGTAATGACTGGACGTTGCGCCGTTCAGATCGAGTGGAACTATGGCGGGTTCAGGGCCACCAGCTTGCACAATCTGATCATAAACCGCTTCGAGCTTACTCACTGTGCGGCCCAGCAGGATAACCGTAGCGCCTGCCTTGGCATAATTCAGAGCGGCGGCCTGACCAATGCCATCGCCAGCCCCTGTCACCAGTATGACTTTGCCCGCCAGGGCATTTTCCGGAATTTGATATTGCTGCATGAATAACCATCCAAATGCATGAAAACCGGCGGATTTTAGCACTTAATTAGCATCCTGTGCGGGAAAAATACCGCCCAACAAGGCTGTCACAAACAGTTAACAAAACTTTGCAAATCACTAGCAAAGTCCATAATATTGCATTAACTTTAACTGGTCATACTTGTTGGGATATCCCAGTGAAATCCCTGCTTTGACTGGCTAAAACGCAAGCAAGATGGTGCGTTTTTACCCAGGTGCCGACAAGGAAAGGTCCAGTCGGGCTGGTGCAACAAGAACAAAAAACAGGTTTTGGGGAGACACAATGAGAAAATTAGTAATCAGCGCTGCAGTAGCTTCGGTATTGGGGCTGACTGGTTGCGGCGGCGGTGAGTCGTTAAGCGACATCCAGTCCGATGCAGACAACACACCGGCCAAACCTTATGCCAGAATCGTGTTCGATCCTGGTGCCAGTACACCAAGGCTGAATGTACCAAACGATTTGTTGATGGCGTCTAACCGCAGTCCGAACTTTTTTGACTTTACCATCAATACCGCCCTGGACTCAGGTTTTAATGCCGGGGATCCACAATCTGCGTTAACTGCACTGGACGGCTGGTCCACCCAGCATCCGTTTAAAATTGATATCGATGTGCCTAGTGGCGTGAGCCTGGATGGCGCTTCGGTCAGTGCCAGTTCCATTCGTTTGTTTGAGTCTACTCAGGCACTGGAAGGCCAGGAGCCCTTGTGCCAGGCCATTGCTGCTGAAGCGGGTGCTCCAGGATTGCCATGTGTTCTGGGGGATGAACTGCAATGGGGAGTCGATTATATTGCCCAATTGCCAACCGGCCAAAGTGGTGCGGTGCAATCCATTCAGGTTATTCCGCTTAAGCCTTTCAAACCCGCGCAGGGCTATATGCTGGTGGTGACCGATGACCTGAAAGATACCGATGGCAGACCGGTAAAAGGCTCAACCAGTTGGGAACTCGCCTCGCAGGACCCAGAAACGCATCCTTTAAGCTCTGCTGCGCAAAAGCAGTTACAGAATATACTGAACTTCTTTATGACCTTGCTCGGCGGTGAGGGGTTTGAACGGACCGATATCTCTTATGCGGCATATTTTTCAACCCAATCTGCAGGTAAGGTCCTTTCAACAGTAAAATCCATGCAGGTTGCTCAGTTTGCTCAGGCAGTCGGTGCAGGTATGGACCCGCAAACCGCAGCAGCTCAGTATTTGCCTGTTATTCAGATTGGTAGTGCGGCTGCCCCGGATGTGTATTCAGCCTTGGCCCCAAGGGCACTGGGCGAAACTATGTGGACACAAATATCCGCCCTTGGCCTGAATACCTGTGCTGGTTTGGTCTCAGGCTTACAAAGTGCCATTCCGCAAATTGCCGGTACGGCCACGCAAGTATTTAATCAGTTGGGTATGTACTGCGCAGCAGGCATGCGTCAGGGCAGTATGCAACTGGATTATTATCTGAGTAAAACCGCACCTACCAGTGATTGGTGGCGCGCCGCCTGTACTAACGGCGCCATGCTTAAAAGCATGGGCGCAGAAGCCATCGGGACTATTGTGGCAGCGGGCCTGACCGGCCCTTACAACGCGCAGTGTCAGGCCTTATCTGAAGGACAGTTGTTTGACTTGGATTTAAAAACGGCGGGTGTGATTGATTTTGACGACCCACGTCACCTGACCAAATTCAGCCCGATTCCTAAGAGCCGTGGAAAAGAATCCCTAACCGTTCAGATTACCGTGCCTGATCCTAATTACGCCAATATTATCAACGCGCAATTGGGGCAACCGGCCATCAGTAAACCTGCAGCAGGCTGGCCCGTGGTGATCATGCAACATGGTATTACCTCAAGGAAAGAGGACATGCTGGCCGCCACCGGGGTACTCTCGCTGGCAGGTTTTGCCACCGTGGCTATCGACCATCCTTTGCATGGTAGCCGTGGTTTTACCATTGACGGCAAAGTGGTTAACGCCACAAGCGGTACCGGTGGTGCGCCCACTGATTATCTGAATCTGAGCAGTCTGCTGACCGCCAGGGATAACCTGCGTCAGAGCATAGCCGATATTCTGGGTTTACGTTTGGGGCTAAATGCTGATGTAGACTTGTCTAATGGCAGCCCTGCCTTGCTGGATGGCACCAATGTGTCCTTCCTTGGGCATTCGCTGGGGGCCATTACCGGTACCAGTGCAGTTGCCTTAGCCAACACCAGTCTGGGGGGGCAGTTGGTTCCCTTTGATGGTATGTATAAAATGCAGGCTGCCACATTGGCCATGCCCGGTGGTGGTGTAGGGGGCTTCCTGCTTGAGTCACCTTCATTTGGTCCTTTAATCAAAGGCTCACTGATGGCGCAGGCTTCACCAGAGTTTCAGGCGGCGCTGCAGCAATATATGCAGGCCAATGGCATTCCTGCCGTGACGCCAGCATTACTTTCTGCCTTCTATCCACTGTTTGAAGCGCAGCTCAGCCCGCCTCAACTAGCCACTGCTAATGCCACCTTCTCTAGTTTTGCCTTTGCCGCGCAAACCCTGATTGATGCAGGCGATCCTACCAACTATGCCATGTCAGTTGGGGCCAGCACCCCGGTGCATATGATTGAAGTGGTGGGTGGCAATCAGGTTAATGGCGAAGTGAGTCTGCCTGACCAGGTCATTCCAAACAAAACCAGCCTGCCGCTGGCCGGAACTGAGCCGCTGGCTAAGCTGATGGGATTGTGGCCGCCTGTTGTGTCTGATACTCAGGGTAGTGGTCTGGTGCAATTTGCCGAAGGTACGCATAGCTCCATATTAGACCCTGGCCCAAGCGCCGCCGCGACAACAGAAATGCAGCGTCAGTTGGCTACCTTTATGGCGTCTAAAGGTATGCTGATTAAAATCAATAACACTGATGTGATTGCCCAGTAATCAACCAAAGTGTAGAAACATAAAGCCAGGTCCTTGACCTGGCTTTATTTTTTCTGCCATCGTCCCCACATTCAACAGCATGACCAATTTGGAGAATCAAGCTTGGAATTTCTATACGAATACGGACTATTTACGGCCAAGGCCGCCACCCTGGTTGTTGCCCTGCTATTAGCGGTGGGGGGCATTATTGGTTTGGCCAGCCGGCAGAAAGCCGACAAAGGTGAGCTGGAAATCCATTCTGTTTCTGAACGTCTTGATGAGCTGACTCAACATGCTAAGCAGATGATTCTGAGTAAGGATGAATGGAAACAGCAAGAAAAGGCACTGAAGAAACAAAAGAAGCAGGAGCAAAAAAAGAACAAATCTGACCCCGACGAGCCAAAACCTAACTTATTTGTGGTGGACTTTAAGGGCTCTATGGATGCCCACGAAGTGGACTCACTAAGAGAGGAAGTTACTGCGATTCTATGTATCGCCAAACCCCAGGACGAGGTTTTAGTACGTCTGGAGAGCGGTGGTGGTGTGGTACATGGTTATGGTCTGGCCGCGTCACAATTGCAGCGTTTACGCGACGCCGACATTAAGCTAACCGTTGCGGTGGACAAAGTGGCGGCCAGCGGTGGCTATATGATGGCTTGTGTGGCGGATACGGTTATTGCATCCAAGTTTGCCATTATTGGCTCCATAGGCGTGATTGCCCAGCTTCCCAACTTTAATAAGTTGCTGAAGAAGCACGATATTGATTGGGAGCAGCATACTGCCGGCGAGTTTAAACGTACCCTGACTGTATTTGGTGAAAACAACGAGGCGGGCCGTCAGAAGTTTCGTGAAGAGCTGGAAGAAGTGCATAAGCTGTTTAAAGGGTTTGTGCAGCAGCATCGCAGTGAACTGGAACTGGACAAAGTTGCCACTGGCGAGTACTGGTACGGAGTGCAGGCACTGGAACTAAAACTGGTGGATGCACTGCAGACCTCAGATGACTTTTTGCTTAAAGCCAATCAGGACAAAAAAATCTTCCAGGTTAAATACAGCCGTAAGAAAAACCTGATGGAAAAACTGGGCAAAGCAGCCAGTCTGGCCATCGAGTCCAGCATCGGCCGCTGGTGGCAGAAATCACAGCATCCGCTGTAAGAGCTGTGTCGGCGAACGTTCTTACAGCGCCGACCTGTGACCTTCTCTGGAAATTGTCGGTGAGTGTTCCATGCCACACCGGAATACGACCACCATGGACGGTGGAAGTGCAGAAAACGCAGGAGCGGCTTTTCTGTCCATCCATCCTTGGATATCGTCGGTGAGTGCTCCGTGCTACACCGACATACCATCCCTGGATATCGTCGGTGAATGCTCCATGCTACACCGACATACCATCCATCCCTGGATATAAAAAACCGCAATGACTTGCGGTTTTTTTGTGTTGCTAGAAGGGCGGTGAGCTTTATCGATTTTTCTCGAAGTGCTCGAAATCCACATTTTCCTCACGGGCACCGGCATTGGGGTTGTTGTAGGTGTCCAGGTCCAGTTCCCCTTCGCTTTTGGCCACAATACAGGCCACGGTGCAGTCTCCGGTGACATTGACGGCGGTGCGGGTCATATCCAGCAACCGATCAACCCCAATAATCAGGGCAATCCCTTCCACCGGTAAACCAACCTGCTGCAATACCATGGCCAGCATAATCAGGCCTACACCAGGTACACCCGCCGTGCCAATGGATGCCAGGGTTGCGGTCAGGATCACCATCAGATAGTCTGAAACCGACAAATCCACCCCATAAACCTGAGCAATAAATACCGTGGCTACGCCCTGCATAATGGCGGTGCCATCCATATTGATGGTGGCGCCCAAAGGTACGGTAAAAGAGGCCACGGTATTTTTAACGCCTAACTTATTGCGTGCGGTTTCCAGAGTAACCGGCAGGGTAGCGCTGCTGCTGGACGTACTAAAGGCAAACAGTGCCGCGTCGCGCATCTTTTTAATCAGTTGCACAGGATTGAGGCCGGACAACAGTTTAAGCAACAGCGGGTAAGATACAAAGGCGTGTACCAGCAGCACAAAGAGGACCAGGAAGAAGTACTTCAGTAAGCTGGTAAAGGTGTCAAAGCCAATGGTGGCAAACAGCTTGGCCATCAGGGCGAATACCCCATATGGTGCCAGGTTCATCAGAATCGTTACCAGGCGCATCACCACCTTGTTTAAATCTTCAAATAAGTCGCCCAAACGTTTGCCTGCACTGCCAGACATGGCCATCGCCACACCGAACAAAACTGAGAAAACAATAATCTGCAGCATGTTTCCTTCGGCCATGGCATTGATGGGATTGGTGGGGAACATATTAATGATCACCTCAGACAGGGAAGGGGCTTCCTTGGCACTGAAGGTGGTGTTGGTATCCAGGTTTATACCTTCACCCGGGGCGACCAGCAGCGCGAACGACACCGCCAAACTGATGGCCAGCGCAGTGGTAAATAAGTAGAGCAAAATTGACTTGCCTCCCAGACGCCCCAATTTACTTGGGTCTGACAGGTTACAGGTGCCACAGACCAGCGACACAAAAACCAGCGGCACCACCAACATTTGCAGGCTGGCGATAAAAATTTTACCTATGATATTAAATATACCTTCTACCAGAAGCGTATACGTAGAAACCTCCAGGCCTAATACCCGGAAGGCAAAATCTCCGCTATCATCAAACAGGGCTCGAAGAAGGGTTCCTAACAGAATGCCGGCCAGCATGCCGAAGAAAATTCTGGTGGTAAGACTGTACTTGGTTGCAGTGTGGGCCATAGATGTCCAGGTCGTTATAGTTATAAGCGGCTAAGACTAACAATTTTGCCGGATAAGCTGAAATTAAAAAATACCCAATTCAGACAAACGGCTTATCCATAAGACAATCAGAGGTTAGGGAGATAAGAATGAAGTCAACCTTTAAAGTCGTAGCTGTTTATTTATTGAGCCTGCTGCTCGTTGCCTGTGGCGGCGGTGGCTCACTTAGCACCGATGGTGGGGGTAATCCCACTACACCGGTTGAGGAAGTCACAATCGGCTTTACTGTTGTGGATGCCCAGGGTAACGAAGTGAATCCCAGCAATAGCACGCTGAGCGCTGCCACGCCGTGGCGTATCAGAGCCAAAACTCAGGTAAATGGTGCCAATGCTGCCAATAAACTCGTCACCTTTGTTATGCCTGCCGATGGCTATGCGACATTTGATCCTGCCAGCGGCACAGCCACGTCAAATTCTGATGGCATTGCTGAAATTGGCATTAAAGCTGGTGAAGTTGCAGGTGGCTTTAGTGTGGTTGCCCGCAGCGGTGAATCTGATGACTTTACCCTGAATCTCACGTCAGCCGGAGACGGTAATCAGACTTCAGTAGATATTGCCAAACTGAGCTTGTTTGCCAAAGGCCAGAATACTATTTTACCTTCATCAGGTGCTGACGGCATTGAGTTGATTGCCCTTGTGCAGAATTCATCTAATGCAGTGGTTGAAGATGTTGATGTGCGCTTTAGTGCCAGTTCAGGGCAGCTCACTAGCAGCCTGGTGACCTCCGATGCTGAAGGTTTGGCCAACAATGTACTGAGTACCCGCAATGAACCGGAAAACCGGGATATTACCGTTACTGCAACGGCTGGGAATCAGACAGCACAGCTTACTATTCGGGTGGTTGGAACCACAGTGAAAATAAATGGTCCGTCTTCTGTCATCATCAATGATGAGGCGGAATTTGCTATTACTGTAGCGGATTCTGACGGAAATGGTCTGGTTGAGCGGGCAGTGCAGCTCACCAGTCAAAGTGGTGAATTTCCAGATTTAAGCAGTGATACGGTATTAACCGGTGCCAATGGGCAGATTCTGGTGAAGTACCGGGCCACCAGCGCAGGGCAAGATGCTATTACCGCACGGGCACTTAATGCGCAGGCCAGCTTTACGGTTACCATTCAGCAGGATGACTTTAGTTTTCAGGGCTTACCTGCTTCCACAACTAAACAGATCCCAATTAATACCTCCAGTTCAATCAGTGTGCGCTGGTTTAAAAATGGTGTGGCTTACTCAGGTGGCACGGTGGCTTTTAATACCTCACGCGGGGAATTTGTTTCCTCCCATACCGCCACAACCAATGCCAGTGGTATAGCGGCAGTCAATATCCGCTCCAACAATGCCGGACTGGCCGCAATTTCTGCCGAAGGTACGGACGCTAATGGCAATATTGTCACTGCCCGCGCTCAGGTTGAGTTTGTGGCCACGCAGGCGGATCGCATTATTGTGGATGCCACGCCGGATACCGTCGGTCCTAATGGTCAAACTGCGACTATTACCGCATTGGTGTTGGATCCTGATGGTAACCTGGTTAAAAACAAACAGGTGGAATTTACCGTAGATGACACCAGCGCTGGCTCTATTTCTGCGCCAACCGCTATTACTGATAATCGCGGGGTTGCTACAGTGGTCTTTACGTCTAATGCCGTTACCGGTGCCGAATCTGTCAATATTAAGGCTGTGGTGGCAGACAATCGTAGCGTGGAAGGCTCAACATTGTTAACTGTGGCCAACCGTCCGTTTGATATTACGCTTGGCTCGGGCAACGTTGTTGTGGTACCCGAGGATAACACCACCTATATCAAAGAGTTTGCCGTTTTCGTTACCGGCTCCGATGGTGCGCCTATAGCGAACGAAGACTTACGTGCCGTGCTGGAGCCTCTGCCATACAGCCAAGGCGGCTATTACCGTAAAGGGACCTGGCAATGGGACAGTATTAGGGAAGTATGGGTACCGGTTGTCACCGCCACTTGTGTCAGCGAGGACGTCAATGATAACGGTTTACTGGATCAAAGCGCTACGGTTGACGAAGATACTAATGGTGACACCTTCCTGACGCCGGGTATTGTTGGCAGCCTCAGATTCAAAGACAGTGATTCGATCACCGATGAGAACGGACGGGTTACCTTACAGTACGAATATCCAAAAGACCGAGCGCCCTGGACCAGTGTGATTATTAAAGTGCTGGGTCGTTCTGAGCGTACAGAAGATGCAGAAGGCCAAGTCTATATTCTTGACTATGCTGGTGCTGATGCCGCAGACGAAAAGTCATCTCCACCCAATAGCTGGTATGGTACCGGGGCTAATTGTACTGATGTACTCTAATCGTCTTCTCTGAAGAGCAAAATACCGGGCTTGTCCCGGTATTTTGCATTTAGGGGTTAAACCAACATCCCCTCAGCAAGCAAACCATTACCGCGTAAAATGGCCAGCAGTTCATCTGGCTGTTGCGTTTTTAATGGGTTGCCACCCGGGCGCAACTGGGCGTGGGGGAATTCACGAAAGCTTTGCCAGTCCCCGGCCCAGTGCATACCGACTTCACGTACTCCCTGACCATAAATGTCCCAGTGTTCTTTGGCATCCACATAGCTCCATTCCGGTTTGCCACCCAGCAATGGTACCGCGTCCCAGGCCTCACCATAGTTATGCCAGGACTCGCCCGGCGCGGCATTAGTGACATGACGGCCATAACAAGGGCCAACCTGGTGAATAATATCAGCCAGAAAGCCAAAGCCACGTTGGCGAAACTTGTTTTGTTTGTCCTCTATTTCCGCTCTGGCCCTGGACTGCCGGTAAAGCCTGGCCTGCTCTTGCAATGGCCTTAACGTGCAGTAAATTAACAAGTCAAAGCCACCAACATCACGACAAAACTGTATTACTTGTTGCGCTTTGACTTTTACTTCAGGCACCAGGTCATTTAGGTCCCGTGACGCCATAGTGATTCTCCAGCAAAGGGGATAAAGTGACTCTAGTCGGTGAATAAAAATTCGCCAATTCGAACAAAAAAAGTAAACTCAGATTTTTAAGGAGAATAACGATGCAGATTCTGGGATTACGTTTTTGCCGCATTACTGACCATGCGGATGAGGTGATCGCGTTTTTTGACAAGTTGGGGTTACCTCGTCTTGATGGCTGTGATTTTGGTGACAGTGGCGCGATTTTCCCGGCCGGAAGCAGTTGGGTAGAAATCTGGCAGCAATCCGAGCATATGCCGGCCGGTTTTATGTTGCAGATCCTGGTGGACGATGCCGATGCCTTTGCGGCCCAGGCCAAAGAACAGGGATTGTCACCGCAGGGGCCCATGGATGAACATGGTGAACGTATCTACTTTTTACAGCCACCTGGCGGATTTGCCTTGTCTTTTCAGTCAAAGTTGCAATAAGTTTCGCCTTTTACGGTCTGTTTAAAGACTTTTTCAGGGTGAATACTTATTTAATGCGTAAAAGACTCTTATCCTCCCTGCAGTGGCTGCTGTTATTACTGGCTCTGGGGGCCATTTATCAGTGGCAGAAACGCCATTTGCTGGACACCGGCAGTGAGGTTTCAGTGACCGCCTTGCCACTGCTACAGGGCGGTACTGCTGAACTGGCAGAGCCAGGTAAGCCAACGCTGATTTACTTTTTTGCCCCCTGGTGCAATATCTGTGCAGTCAGCATAGGTAATTTGGACGGGCTGGATCACGAGCAGCTTAATATCAAACGCGTGGCGATGGATTATGCCTCGCTCAATGATGTGGCTGAATTTGTTGAGGATAACCAGGTGAAAGGCGATATTCTGCTGGGCCACGAAGGGCTAAAGCAGCACTTCCGGGTATTGGGATACCCCACCTATTATTTGCTTGACGCAGACAATCGCATCGTTGCCAGCGATATGGGCTATAGCTCAACTATCGGCCTGAAAGTGCGCCAGGCTCTGGCGCTTTAGGTTTCACGCGCTGATTGGGGGCTAAGCGGCTGGTTCGACCCTTTTAGCTTGTGAGAAATGATGCACTTTATGTTAGATTAGCGCGGTCATTCACCTAACGTCATATTTACAATGAGAATAAGCTGCAATTTTGATAGCGGTAATATTCAGGTGGTGCGGGCTGAGCGCCCCGACGATATCCATCTGACCATCAAAAAAGACAACCAATCTGACTTTTATCAATGGTTCCATTTCAGGCTGGAGAGTCAGCCTATGGTTAACCACAAACTACGTATTGGCGATTTAGCCAAATCAGCATACCCAGACGGCTGGCAGGGTTATCAGGCGGTTGCGTCTTATGACCGTCAGGAGTGGTTCCGGGTGGACTGCGAGTTTGACGGTGATACCCTGACGATCGACCACACCCCCGAATATGCCACCACCTATTACGCCTACTTTGCCCCGTATTCATATGAACGTCATTTGGATTTACTGGCCTGGGCGCAGACGTCTTTTGACTGCGAACTAAGTCATTTGGGCGAAACACTGGACGGTCGCGATATGTCATTACTGACCATCGGCCATGCTGAACCCGGCAAAAAGGCCGTGTGGATTGTCGCGCGTCAGCATCCGGGTGAAACCATGGCCGAGTGGTTGATCGAAGGCCTGCTGGAAAGGCTGCTGAATGAAGACGACGGTCTTTCCAGACAACTGCTGGAACAGGCGGTGTTCTATGTGGTGCCTAATATGAACCCAGACGGCTCGGTCCGCGGCCATTTACGCACCAATGCCAAAGGGGTGAACCTCAACCGTGAGTGGGCGCATCCCTCTTTGGAAAACAGCCCCGAGGTTTATCATGTGCGGCAAAAAATGCAGCAAACAGGCGTTGATATGTTCCTGGATGTGCATGGTGATGAAGCTTTACCCTACAACTTTGTCGCCGGTGGTGAAGGTACGCCCAATTACAACGATAAGCTCGCTCATCTGGAAAGTACCTTTAAGCAGGCATTAATGTTAGCCACGCCGGAATTTCAGGATACCTACGGTTATCCCAAAGATAAGCCAGGTGAAGCTAACCTGACCGTGGGCTCCAATGCCATTGGCAATGACTACCAATGTCTGGCTTATACCCTGGAAATGCCGTTTAAAGATAATGCTGAGTTGCCCTGTGCAGCCTATGGCTGGTCACCTCAGCGAAGCAGAAAACTGGGCGAGGATGTACTGGTTGCCATTCGCGCCGCACTCAGCCAGCTTTAATGACTCTATAGGGTAGGGAAGCCCGAATAAGCAAAAGGGAAAGTCTGACTTTCCCACTATAACAATAAGCGGTATTGCCGCAGTGCCTGGCACGCTGGACGCGCGCCGGGCAGATTTTAGCAACAGATGGTCATCTGAACCTGAATAACGATAACAAAGGGGAACGCGTTGGAATCCTTCAATCAGTTTTTACTCAGCCTGGACGGCATGTTGGGAAGTGCCGCCTGGTTTCCTTATGTGCTGCTGGGCGTTGGTTTGTTTTTTACTCTGTATCTGGGCTTTCCCCAGATCCGCTACTTTAAGCATGCCTGGCTGGTCGTCAGCGGCAAGCTGGATAAGAAAGGTGCCCCTGGTGATACCACACACTTTCAGGCCCTGACCACAGCCTTGTCCGGTACGGTAGGGACAGGCAATATTGGTGGTGTTGCCTTCGCCATTTTTCTGGGCGGGCCGGCTGCATTGTTCTGGATGTGGGCCACCGCCTTTTTGGGCATGACAACAAAGTTTGTAGAAGTCACACTTTCGCACAAATACCGGGTGAAAACCGAAGATGGCACCATGGCCGGTGGCCCCATGTACTATATGGATCGTCGACTGAATATGAAATGGCTGGCGGTCGCCTTTGCCATTGCTACGGTCATCAGTTCATTCGGTACCGGTAACCTGCCGCAAATCAACAATATCGCGCAGGGTATGCAGGCAACCTTTGGCCTGGAACCGATGCTGACCGGTGGTGTACTGGCGGTATTGCTTGGTCTGGTCATCCTGGGGGGGATTCACCGCATTGCTAAAGTTACGTCCAAAATTGTACCTTTTATGTCGGTGCTGTATGTCATTGGTGCGCTGGCCGTTATTTTGTACAACGTCGAGAACATAGGCCCGGCCTTTGCGTCCGTTATCTCTGACGCCTTTACCGGCTCAGCCGCGGCAGGCGGCTTTTTGGGCGCTACTATTGCATATGCCTTTAACCGTGGGGTAAACCGTGGTCTGTTCTCTAACGAAGCGGGACAAGGCTCTGCGCCTATTGCTCACGCTGCTGCCAAGGCCGACGAACCCGTATCAGAAGGTATGGTGTCCATCCTTGAGCCGTTTATCGATACCATTATTATCTGTACCCTGACAGGCTTGGTGATTTTGTCTTCTGGTGTCTGGAAAGAAAAATTCGACAACGAATTTGAACGCGCCGATATGATGATTCTGGCCGGACAGTACGAAGAGCAACGGGACGAAGACCGTCATCAGTTATTCCTCTACCTCAACAAAGAAGAGGGGCACAGTGTTGAAACATTCAACGGTAAAATTGAAGTGGTGGCAGGTAAAGCGGTAAGTCGCGGTTTCACTATTATCAATGCCCGCTCCATTGCCGAAGAGGTGGTATTTAGTGTTGATGCCAAAGAAGACCTTTACACCGGTACCCTGAATGTTGTGGACGGTCGCCTGCAAAAAGACAATATTCTGGTGTCGGGCAAATCGCTGGTGCATTCGGCGCAGCTTACTACGCTGGCCTTTACGCGCGGATTTTTTGGCGACTACGGTCAGTACATCGTATCTATCGGCTTGCTATTGTTTGCGTTCTCCACCGCCATTGCCTGGTCTTATTACGGTGACAGGGCCATGACCTATCTGCTTGGCCCCCGTTCGGTGATGCCATATCGGGTGTTTTACGTCGCGGGCTTCTTCTGGGCGTCTTTCTCTGATACCACCCTGGTATGGAACCTGGCGGCCGTGGCCATTGTAGTGATGACCCTGCCTAACCTGTTCGGTATTATGGTGCTGCATAAGGAAATGAAAGAAACGGTCAACGAGTACTGGCGTGATTTCAAGGACAAACAGGCTAAAGACAAAGCCTGATTGGAATAAAACAAGCGCGGCCCAGGCCGCGCTTATGTTATGTCATTAAAGAAGGGGGAACCATGGCCCTGACTAATTGCCCATCGTGCAATAAGAAGATTTCCGACAAGGCCAAGTCTTGCCCACATTGTGGTTTTGCTGCCGGGGCGGCAAGTGAAGACGATATTCTGCGTAAGCAGCGCTTTAATAAATTTAAAAAGGCCCAGTCCATTCAAACCCAGTCTATGGTTGCCATGCTGATGTTTATTGCTGGCTTTGCCATTTTGTATTGGGGAGACGGCCCGTCTACCGAGTTTGCCTGTAAGTTGTCATTTAATCTGGTGAATAACAGCAGTCCCATCTGCCTTTGGCATGGGCAGTTGCAGTACAATATTGCCATGAGTTGTTCGGTGATTGGCTTTGTCTGGTACGTGGTCAATCGCATTCGTTTGATTTTTATGAAGAAGTTCGATTAATGAGTATTCAGCAGATGGTCAATGCCATGACCCCGCAGGTTTACCAGCGCTTGCTACAAGCGGTGGAAACCGGCAAATGGCCTGATGGTTCTACCTTAAGTGAAGCACAGCGTGACAGCAGTATGCAGGCGGTGATGCTTTATCAGGCTCAGGTCCTGAAGTCCGATGAGCATATGACCATTGGTGCAGATGGCAGCATAGTGCATAAGTCTAAACAAGAATTGAAACAGCAGTTCCAACCCTCTATTGCCAGGTTTAAAGCGGATGATATTTAAAAGTTTGTTTCGTCCCAAGTATCAGCATCCTGATCCTAAGGTCAGGCAGGCGGCCATTGCGGACTTAGACCCAGCCCAGCCAGAGCACAAGACGCAGTTACATGAAATGGCGTTCAACGATGAAAATCTTAACGTCAGGCTGGCCGCCCTGGATCGGCTGGACAGTTTTGCCCTGTGGTGGAAACTGGCGCAGACCGAAAAGCAGGAACGCATTCATAAAAGGGCGCAGCAGCGGGTGGAAGCCACCTTACTGGAAGGTCAGGGGGAAAGTCTGAGCGATAAACAACGTCAGACCTTTGTGCAGGAATGCACCAATCATGGCTTGCTGGAAAAACTGTTACTGCAAAAATGGCAACATGACGAGCCAGCGCTCAGTCAGGCAATTCTGGCTAAGCTTAACAAGGCATCCCTGCGGCAACGGGTGATGTTTGAAAGCCACAACGCAGATCTGCCGCTGCGACTGGCTGAACTGGAACAGGACGAAGACTGCCTGCAACGTATGCTGCGCAAGCATAAAGATAGCCGCGTGGTAGCGCTGGCCAGACAAAAGCTTGAAAAGTTAAGCCAGGATAAAATCGACAAGCAACAACTGGAAAAAACCTTGCGCCTGATCCTGGCTAAGTTATTGGCCCTTAAAGATAACCAGGATTATCCGTTATTGTGCCAACAACTGGATGAGCTCAAAGCACAGTTTTCTGCTTATCAGCAGCAGTTGTCTGAGCTGCCACAGGCAATCAACGAGGAGATCAGTCAGAAGTATCAGGATTTGTGTCAGAAGGCCGAGCGGCGTGCCGAGTCTGTCAAACAGGCCTGGCAACAAGCTGAAGCTGAGCGTGAAGCGGCTGAACTCGAGCAACAGTTGATAGCAAAGACCCGCAGTTTGCTTGAGACATTGAGCAGTCAGGATACTGCGCTGCAAATGACTGACCCACAAAGGCTGGATTTCATCCAGCGTATTGGCCAATGCCGGGCTGAGCTGAGTCATATCAGCAACAGTCGCGACACAGAGTCATTGCAAAATCGTCTTAATCAGGCCGAAATGGATCTGCAAAAACTCCCGGCCCTGCAACAGGCAGTGCAAGGGGCGAAGGCACTGCTGAGCACCTTGCAGGATGTTGCCGTGCCAGCCAATTTGGCTGAATTGAATGAGGCGCAAAAAGCCTGGCAGGAAGCACGCGGTGCTTACCGTGCACTGAAACGTCAGTTTGATGCCTTATGGCCGCAGTCGGTGCAAAAAGACTGGCAGACGTTGGACAAGGCCTGGCAAAACGCTATTCATACCCTGAATCAGGAAGCCAAAGCACAACTGAATAAGGTCAGAGGCAGTCTGCGCAAAGTTCAGGAGTTGGTGCAAACCGGTAAGTTCCACGCTGCGATGTCCATGTATCAGCGAGTACAGAAATGGCATCAGGCCCTGCCTGAAACAGAGCAGGACAAAGTACAGCGCTTGTTCGAACAGGTCCGCGAACATATTGAAAACCTGAAAGAATGGCAGGCCTATATCGCCCAGCCGCGCAAACCTGCGCTGCTGGAAGAAATTCAGGCATTGGCTGATAAGCCGCTGGATGCTAAAGCGCAGGCAGACAAGGTTAAACAACTGCGCAGCCAATGGAATACCTTAGGCAAGCTCGACACCGAGGAAGATCTGCAATTGAATCAGGCCTTTGACTTGGCTTGTGAACTGGCGTTTGCGCCAGTCAGGGAACAATATGCGCTGGAACAACAACGCCGTGAAGCCAACTTGCTGGCCAAGCAGGGGCTGCTTGAACAGCTTCGGCAATTGCAGGCGCAGACAATGGACATGGACCAACTGGCCAAGTCTTTGCAAAGTCTGCAACAACAATGGCGTGATGTGGGCGACGTGGATTATCGCCAGTTACAAAATTTGAATCAGCAGTACCGAGAGCTATGTGCACCGGTTAAAGCCAAACTGCAAAGCTGGTATCAGGACAATGAAGCGCAAAAACAGCGCCTTATCGATAAAGTGCAGGAGTTGTTGGCACTGGATGATATCAATGAAGCCACCCATCAGGCCAAACAGTTACAGGAAAGCTGGAAGCAGGTTGGTCGTGTACGGGCTAAACAGGAAAGGTTGTTGTGGGACGCATTTCGTAGCGCCAATGACGCACTGTTTGCTAAGCGCAATCAGGAGTTTGACAACCGCCGTCAGGCCAATCAAACCCTGCTCAGCGAAGTACAAGACCTTCTTAAGCAAACTGAGTTGGCACTTGTTTCGCTGCAAAATCATGCAGAGTTGCTAACCTTGCAAGAGCAAACCAGTGAAAAGCTGCAAAGGCTTTTGGCACAACTGGATGATAAAGCTGCGCAGCAGGTGCAACGTGACTGGCAGAAAGTGCAGGACAAGTTTGCGGCTAAGGCTGATACCCTGCGCCAGCAGCAGCAACTGGCTAAGTATGAGCTGCTGTTCGATGTGTTGGGTGGTTGGTCACAAAATCCGCCGCCAGAGCAGATTGAACGTTTGCCTGGCAGTTGGCGTCAGGCATTTTTGCAACCTGGCGGCGAGCAGAGTCGCCTGCAGTTGCTGATTAAAATGGAATTACTACGTGGCCAGGCGTCAGCTACAGAAGACACTGAGCTTAGACGTGAAGTTCAGCTACAGATGATGACCGACAAACTTGAGCAGGGTGAAACACCGGATATGGACCAATTGTTATGTCAGTGGATTAATCAGGGGCCGTTAAGTGTTGAAGAACAGGAGCAATTGCCGCGCCTGACACGACTTTTTGCCCCCCCAGGTGGCATTTGACCCGCAAGCAATAACGCTGGCCCCGTCAAATGACGGGGCTTTTTTTTATGTACTGTCCATTTCCTGAATACGGAAGGACTAAAGAGGAAAAATGACAACGCAACCCAGAATACTCATTTCCAACCAGGACGCTGATCGGCTGGAAGCCATGCTGGATTCATTATCGGACAAAGCCTTTCCCGGTAAAACGGAATTGCTGAGGGAACTGGACCGGGCCGAGAATGTTGACAGCAGCGACATTCCGCCCGGCGTGGTTACCATGAATTCCACGGTGCGATTTAAGGTCGCGTCCAGCGGTGAATCATTCTGTAAAACCCTGGTGTTTCCCAAAGATATGGATGACACAGGCGACAAGATTTCTATATTGGCTCCGATTGGCAGCGCCCTGATCGGCCTCTCACAGGGGGATGATATGCAATGGCCGGCGCCGGGTGGTAAAACATTGACCGTGCATATTGATGAGGTACTCTACCAACCAGAGCACGCAGGCCAACTGCACCGATAACCAGACGCCCAGCAATGGGCGTCATCTATTCAGGATAAGCATGACACCGGCAATCAACAGTCTGCAAAAGGCCAGGGCCGAGTTTAGATTGCATCAGTATCAGCATGATGCGGGTCACCCCTCTTTTGGTCTGGAAGCGGCCGAAAAGCTGGCGGTGACACCAGAGCGCGTGTTTAAGACGTTGGTTGCTGAAACAGAAAAAGGGCAACTGGTGGTGGCCGTTGTGCCGGTAGATCAGCAGTTAAATCTTAAACAGCTGGCCAAAGCGGCTACATGCAAAAAGGCCGAAATGGCAAAACCTGACAAAGTGCAGCGCACTACCGGCTATGTTTTAGGTGGGGTCAGCCCGATTGGGCAGAAGAAAATGCTGGCTACCTTTGTACATGTGTCCGCCAGAGAATATACCAGTATCTTTGTTAGCGGTGGACGTCGGGGCCTGGAAATTGAACTAAACCCGGATACCTTACTGAGTGCCACTGGCGGCTGCTTTGCCGAGCTGGTTTAGGGCATATTTGCCACTAAAACCACTAAAACCACTAAAAGCCGAAAGTTATTCACCGCCGAGTCGCTGAGAGCGCTGAGAAAAGCAAGAGGTGCTTCAGTCGTAAGTTGGCAGTTAGCAGTAGTCAGTGAGCCGTAAACAGCATTGCGCTGACAGAATGATGGAAACCAGGGCAGCCATTGAATTTTGTTGGGCTTAAGCCCAACCTACAGTGGGTCGGAATTTATTCCGACAGCAAAGCTAATTCTAAGCGCCGTGGGTCGGACTTGAGTCCGACAGGGGGGAAGTAATCAGTCGGCAGTTAGCTGAATTAAGTGGTCAGATGGCAGAAATCCGTTGACAGAGCATGAGGGCGAGTCACAGATCAAACTGCAAACTGCAAACTGCAAACTGCAAACTGCAAACTGCAAACTGCAAACTGCAAACTGCAAACTGCAAACTGCCAACTGCAAACTGCCAACATCAAACGCTTAATTCACCACGCAGATTTTCCATCAGTAAACGGCGGGTGTCGTCTACCGGCAGCTTTTTGCTGAGCAGATAATGCAGCTTAGCCAGAGCGGCTTCCAGGGTCATATCGCCACCAGAGACAACGCCTACTTGTGCCAGCGCATTACCGGTGGCATAGCCTGCCATATTAACCTTGCCGCGCAGACACTGAGTACAGTTAAGCACGATAATGCCTTTTTGCCTGGCTTGCTCAAGTTGTTCCAGTAACGCCTGATTTTGCGGTGCATTACCTACGCCATAGCTTAGTAAGATCAGAGCATTTACCGGCTGTTGCAGGGTATTTCTGATCACTTCGCTGCTGATCCCCGGATACAGGGTTACCACCCCTATGGGCTGGGCGGTGACCGGGCTAACCTGCAGTGGCTGCTGCACCACAGGTTTGACTTGCCCTTCCAGTACCTGAATGTTGATGCCGGCTTCCATCAGTGCCGGAAAGTTCGGCGAAGCGAAGGCATTAAAACCATCAGCGTGGATCTTGCGACTGCGGTTACCGCGCAGTAATTGGTTGTTAAAAAATAAACATACCTCATGGACCGGATAATTGGCCGCCAGATACAGCGCATTGAGCAGATTAACCTGTCCGTCACTGCGGATCTCGGCCAGTGGAATTTGTGAGCCGGTGACGATCACAGGCTTGGTCAGGTTTTCCAGCATAAATGACAGTGCCGAGGCGGTGTAGGCCATAGTGTCGGTGCCATGCAGAATAATGAAACCGTCGTAGCTGTCGTAATTGGCCTGAATATCATCGGCGATATGTTGCCAGTCCAGCGACGACATATCTGAGGAGTCCATGAGCTGGTCATATTCATGAATAGTGAACTGCGGCATTTCATCCCGGTGAAACTCGGGCATCTTGCTTAAGGTTTTCGACAGGAAACCAGGTACACAGACATAGCCCTTGCTGGAAGGACGCATGCCGATAGTGCCGCCGGTATAGGCCACATAGATATGTTTTTTCATAGGGTAGGGCTATTGGTATTTTTGCAGTTATTCTAGCGGGTTGCGCTATTGGGCTCAAACCGCACAGCCACAATCTTTGGTCGTCTTTTGCTGCAAGTGGTGGAATTTCATAGTGCAAATACGCAAAGCTGTGCTTGAATACCGCAAAAATACAATCAAACAGGAACCCTATGCGTGTACATATTCTTGCCGCCAGCCTGGCACTGGTATTGGCCGGTTGTCAAAGCAACCCACCGATGACAGAGGTTCAAAGCGCCGTTAGCAGCCAACCGACAGAGAGCGAAGCGACTAAATTACGTGAACTGGTAGATAACTACTTTAATGAAAACCTGGCGATGAACCCGCTGTCCGCCACCATGGTGGGGGTGATGGATTACAACCACCTGTTTAGCGCGCCTATCAGTGCTGAAAGTCTGGCGAAAACAGCCGCCTTTGAACGTAAATATCTGGCTCTGGCCAAGCAGATCGATGCCAGTCAGTTGCAAGGACAGGATCGCCTAAGCCATGAGATTTTCCTGTATGCCCGCCAGCAGGCGGTGGACGGTCTGCGGTTTCCCAGCCATCTGATGCCCTTTAACCAGATGTGGGGAGTACAGAATTTTTACCCAATGCTGGGCTCTGGCAGCAGTGCCCAACCATTTAACAGCGAAGCCGATTACAACAACTTTATTCAGCGTAGCCAGGGCTTTGCGACTTATATGGACAGTGCCATTGCGGCCATGCGTGAAGGGATACAAAAGCAGGTTGTGTTACCTAAAAGCCTGATCGTCAAGGTGCTGCCGCAGTTGCAGGCGCATATTGTCAGCAACCCCCAGGACAGCGTGTTTTATGGCCCGGTTAAGATGCTGGACAGCAATGCCCAGCTCAGTCCGGCGCAAAAAGCCAGTATCAGTGAAGCTTACAATAAGATGATCATGCAGGTCATTGTGCCTGCTTATCAGCGTACTTATGATTTTATGTTGAACGAGTACCTGCCTGCGGGGCGTGAATCCGTTGGATTGTCAGCCCTGGCGGATGGAAAGGCCTGGTACGAACATATGATAGCGGTGAACACCACGTTACCATTAAGTGCGGATGAGATTCACCAATACGGCTTAAACGAAGTGGCCAGAATTCGCAGCGAAATGAATAAAGTGCGCCAACAGGTAGGCTTTAGTGGTGATTTGCAGGCATTTTTTACACACCTTAAAACCGACCCGCAATTTTTCTTTAGCAGTGAAGAACAGGTGATCCAGGCTTATGAGCAGGTCAAAGCCGATATCAATAGTCGTTTGCCAGCCCTGTTTGAGGTATTTCCCAAGGCCGACTACGAGGTGAAAGCGGTGGAAGCTTACCGGGCCGCGTCATCGGCTGGTGCCAGTTATCAGCAGCCCGCACCAGATGGCTCCAGACCGGGGATTTTTTATATTAATACCCATGATTTAAAGTCGCAGCCCAAATACCTGGTGGAGACCTTAAGTATTCACGAAGCGGCGCCGGGCCATCATTTCCAGATCGCCATACAGCAGGAAGTGGACGCGCTTCCGGATTTTCGTAAATACGAGTTTTATACCGTGTTTGCCGAAGGCTGGGCACTCTATGCGGAAAGTCTGGGTAAAGAGCTGGGCCTGTTTACTGATCCCTACATGTGGTACGGCAGGTTGTCAGATGAACAGCTACGCGCCATGCGCCTGGTGGTAGATACCGGCCTGCATGCCAAGGGCTGGACCCGTGAACAGGCCATCGACTTTATGCGCCAGAATTCTTCCATGGGCGAGGCAGATATCGAGGCCGAAGTGGAGCGCTATATCGCCATACCCGGTCAGGCCCTGTCCTACAAAATTGGTCAGCGTAAAATCCGCGAGTTGCGGGAACAACTGGCTGCCCAGCTTGGCGATACATTTGATGTGCGGAAGTTCCATACCCAGGTGCTGATTGACGGTGCCATGCCGATGCCGGTACTGGAAGCCAAACTCAAGCGTTGGGCCGCAGGGCTATAAGCTGAATATAGCCGACCTGCTGGTCGGCTTTTTTATACAGACTTGTTGTTTATGTACTGTCGTCGCGGCAGCAGAGACTTGCCTGGCATCACAAAATAGTTGAAGATCAGCGCCTTAATTTTCAGGGGAAGGGCACTCAGCCCAACGACGAGCCTGCCACAGAATGCATGGCCGTAAGGACAAATTCACAATGCAACAAGCCAGACTAACCGTCATGCTTGGGCTACTTAGCCTGAGTGTGCTGGCCGACGAGACCATTCCGCATCTAAATCAGCCCATTGAACTGGATGGCTGGTTTGACGAAGCCATCTGGCAACAGGCCAAAACTATTGCTATCTACCACATTACTGAGCCGTCCGATCAGGGCGAAGCAGAGGTGCAAACCAGCGTCAGGGTATTTGAAAATGGTGAGTATTTATATCTTGCCTTTGACGCCAAGGACCCAAACCCACAGCACATCAGAGCGGCCTATCGAAAGCGCGACAATATCTGGGGCGACGACATCGTCGGGGTGAAAATTGATACCTATGGTAACCACAGGCTGGCCTATCAGTTTTTTGCCAATGCTTTGGGCAGCCAGGCTGATGTGATTGAGAATGCTGTAACCGGCGATGAATCATCCGGTTGGGATGGCCACTGGCAGGCGGTCGGTCATATTACCGAGCAGGGTTATCAGGTGGAAGTGGCGATCCCCTTGCATATTATGAATTTCCCTAATATTCAGGGGCCGAAGCAATGGGCCATGGAATTTGTGCGGTTCTGGCCCAGAGATCAGGAACAACGTATTTCCAGCGTGGATATCAGCCATGCCAACGAATGCTGGGTATGCCAGATGCCTTTGTATACCGGCTTTGCCGATATTCGTTCAACGCAAAGCCTGGTGCTGGCCCCGGCCTTGGTCAGCAGCATTGAAGACAGCCGGGACCGCAGCACAAATTCAGCCTGGCAACGTCAACGGCAACAGCAGTTAGGGCTGGACCTGAAATGGAGTATCAGCGAAGACGTGACGCTGAACGCTACCCTGAATCCCGACTTTTCGCAGGTTGAGGCGGATTCGGCACAATTGGCGGTAAACGAGTCATTTAACTTATTTTTCGACGAGAAACGCCCATTTTTTACCGAAAATGCTGACTATTTCACATCCCCCTGGGATTTAGTCCACACCCGTAACCTGTTAGCTCCTTCGTTGGGGGTAAAAGTAACCGGGCGGGTGGCAGAGCATACCTTTGGCTTGTTTGTCGCCGATGATGACAGCACGTCATTTATTGTGCCCGGCAACCTGGGCTCTGCGTCTGCCACGTTAGCCGAAAAAAGTAAAAACCTGGCAGCCCGCTATGCGCACAATCTGACCAAACAGCTAACACTGGGCGCAATGACCACTTATCGTCAGGCCGATGACTATGCGAATCGTCTGGGGGCACTGGATCTGAACTATCGTTTCACCGAACAGGACACGCTGACCTTGCTAGTGGCGCATTCAGAAACGGATAACCCGGCACAGTTATCGTCCTTACTCTGGGATGAAACCGTCGTTCGCGCCAGTCAACCGGCCCAGTCAGACCATGCCTGGTATTTGCATTACGAGCATAGTTTCCAAAATGGCAATGTGTTTATTGAACATGAAAATATTGGCGAGGATTTTCGCGCTGATTTGGGCTTTATGCCTCAAGCTGACTGGAAACGCAGCGTGGTAGGGGGCGGGCATAGCCTGTATCCGCAGCAGCCAAGTTGGTGGAGTGCACTGCACTTCTATCTGGATTGGGACATTACCCATAATCAGGCCAATGAACTGCTGGAGCGGGAATGGGAAGGTAGTATCGGCCTGGACAGTCTGTGGGACAGCGCGATTGAATTGGGCTTCTTCCGCCGTGAGCGAGCCGGACCGCGTACCAATCACAACCTGTTGACGATAACGGGTAATGCCGGGCGATTCGACGAAAAAGGCCTTACATTTTTTATCGAAGCCAGCCCGTTATCCAGTACTTACCTGAGTGTGTATGTGGAGAAGGGCGACGAACTGGACCTGTACAACAACAGGTTGTCTGATTTGTTGTATATGGAGTCTGAGGCCAAAGTCGCCTTTAACCGCAACCTGCAATTGCAGGTACGCAATGAATACACGCGGCTGAAAGACCAGGGCAATGACGTGTTGGACGCCAATCTTACCGACTTGCGCCTGACTTACCAGTTTTCCAGCCATTCGGCGTTGCGCCTGACCATGATATTGGATGACACCCATCTGGGCCTGGCGCATTTTAACCCGGTAGCCAGAGAAGGTTTGTACCGCCGTGAACAAGGGTTGTCCTCGCAGTTGCTGTACTCATATGAGGTGAATCCACAAACGGTGTTTTTCCTCGGCTATTCAGAATATGCCAGTCAGAACGACGAGCTGCTCAGCCTGCGTGCAGATCGACGAACCGCTTTTATGAAGATGTCCTACGCCTGGTTTATTTAGCATATCGGTTTGGCTGGCAAATATGGTAAAACAAAGCCACACAGTTAAAACACAGGGGGCAGGGTGGATATACGGGCGCAGAAGTGTCGATGCGGCGGTCAACCAGGCCCTTTAGTTGCCGTACCTGGCTGTAAAGATCGCTGGACGATTGCATGCCAGATTAAGGTTTGCCAGGCACGTAATACCGGGCAGGGCCGCGTGCATGTGATACAAGGCTGGAACCGTCTTGCCAGCCATTTCTATCGGTAGCGGACAAATGCTGAGCAGCGATGGCTTCAGCCGCTAACAGCCCTTTTGCTAAGGCGCTATTTTACTGATGTGTATAGCCAATGATTGGAGTATGATAGCTGGCACTAGATGGTAAAAAAAAACGACACTCGAAGCGGAACTCGAAGTGCGAGGATTTCAGGTAACGGAACACTTTAAGCTCACAACAACAAAAAAACGCCTGGAGCTATTCCTTTGATTAAGATTTTTCTGGTTGACGACCATGATCTGGTACGAACCGGTATCAGGTTGATTTTGGACTCCGAGAAGTCCTTTGAAGTAATTGGTGAAGCCGACAGCGGTGAGGAAGCGGTAAAGTTTTGCCGTACCCAGCACCCTGATATCGTGATGATGGATATGAACATGCCAGGCATCGGCGGCCTGGAAGCAACCAAAAAAATTCTGCGCCATAACCCTCAGGTTAAGGTGATATTTCTCTCTATGCACAAAGAAAACCCTATTCCGGCCAAAGTGATGCAGGTGGGTGCCTGGGGTTTTGTCACTAAAGACGCTGAGCCGCGGGAGATGATCCGGGCGATTTTCCAGGTTTGTTCCGGGCAGAAATATATAGCTCCGGATGTGGCCCAACAGATTGCCCTGGGTAAAATTGATGGTAACCAGACCGATCCGTTCAGGGAGCTGTCTGAACGTGAACTGCAAATTATGATTATGCTCACTAAAGGTGAGAAAGTGCCGGATATCGCCACCCGTTTAAGTATCAGCGCTAAAACCGTCAACACCTACCGTTATCGTATGTTTGAAAAGCTTGGCGTTACCGGGGATGTGGAACTGACGCATCTGGCCTTACGCCACAAGTTAATCAGCCCGGAACAAATCTGAGGTATTGCCAACCTGCCGGTAGTTTTGCCAGAGTGTAAAGCTGCCGCAATGCGATTGATTCATATAAACAGAGACCCACTGCCAACGCATGACCAGCGCCTTTGATCACAAAGCCTTTTTGAAAAACCTGACGGGACAACCCGGGGTTTATCGTATGTACAATCAAAAAGACGAGGTGATCTATGTCGGTAAGGCTAAGAATTTAAAAAAGCGTGTATCCAGTTATTTTCGCAGCAATCTGGACAGTGTAAAAACCCAGTCTCTGGTCCGGCAAATCCAGCATATGGATGTGACGGTTACCCATACCGAAACCGAAGCCTTTATTCTTGAAAACAACTACATAAAAAAGTACCGACCACGCTACAACGTGCTGCTGCGGGATGACAAAAGCTACCCTTTTATTTTGCTAACCGACCATCAGCATCCACGTCTGACGCTGCATCGGGGCGGCAGAAAGCCCAAAGGCGAGTATTTTGGCCCTTACCCCAGTGCCTGGGCTGTGCGGGAAAGCCTGCGCACCATGCAAAAGCTATTTCCGGTGCGCCAATGCGAAGACAGTTACTACAAAGCGCGCACCCGCCCTTGTCTGCAATACCAGCTTAAACGCTGTGCCGGCCCTTGTGTTGAAGGGCTGGTTAGCGACCAGGAATACGACCAGCAGGTGCAACTGGCACGGCTGTTCCTCAAAGGCAAGAATGCCGAAGTGATCGATGCACTGGTTAAAAAGATGGAGCAGGCCAGTATCGACCTGAAGTTTGAAGCGGCCGCCCGCTACCGGGATCAGATCTCGGCGCTCAGAAAAGTACAGGAACAGCAGTGGGTCAGTGGCGACCAGCCGGAAATGGATGTGTTTGGTTTTGCCTACCGTAACGGCATTGCCAGTATTCAGGGCTTCTTTATTCGCGATAACAAACTACTGGGCAGCAAGAGTTATTTCCCCAAGGTACCGGCTGATATCGGCCCGCAGGAAGTGTTTCAGTCGTTTCTGCTGCAATATTATCTGGCGGGTAATAAATCGGTGCCCCGGCAAATTGTTGTGCCGATGGTGCTGGAAGACAGTCAGGCCATTGAGGAGCTGTTGAGTCGTCAGGCCGGACATAAAGTGCAGTTTTTCCAGGGGGCCAGAGACGAAAAGCGCCGCTATTTAAAACTGGCCAATACCAATGCCGAAGCCGCGCTGGAGGCTCAGCAGAGCAGCCAGAAATCGGTGTTTGCCCGCTATCTTGAACTGGAACAGGTGTTGGAGCTGGACAGCCCGGTGCAACGTATGGAATGTTTTGATATCAGCCATACATCCGGGCAGCAGACGGTGGCATCCTGCGTGGTGTTTAATCGTGAAGGGCCATTTAAAAGTGATTACCGGCGCTACAACATTGAAGGGATTACTCCAGGGGATGATTATGCGGCGATGGATCAGGCCTTGCGCCGCCGTTACAGCAAAATAACCGATGAAAACAAGATACCGGATATTCTGTTTATCGACGGGGGCAAAGGGCAACTGGCGCAGGCCGAAGCCTGCTTTGAAAACTGGCCACATAGCAAGATGCCGATGCTGATTGGTGTCGCTAAAGGCACCAGTCGTAAACCCGGCCTGGAAACCCTGATTCTGGCTGGTAGCCATGCCACTATTCCGATGCAGGCCGATTCTGCGGCGCTGCATCTGATTCAGCATATCCGCGACGAAGCGCACCGTTTTGCTATTACCGGCCATCGGGCCAGACGACAAAAAGTCAAAACCCAGTCCAAACTGGAAAACATTCCCGGCGTGGGGGCCAAACGTCGGCAAAGCCTGCTTAAATATATGGGGGGCATGCAGGAAGTGTTAAGTGCCAGTGCTGAAGAAATAGCCAAAGTGCCAGGGATTAGTGAAGAACTGGCATTGATTATCCATGAACACCTGCATTTATAAGGGCAAATTGGTGTAAGATGACGCGCAGAAAAACAGAACCGGTATGAATGTGACAAGCAGTATGTGGACCATCCCCAATATCCTCACCTCCCTTCGAGTGTTGTTAATTCCGGTTTTTGTGATTGTGTATTTTCTTGATTGGCAGTGGGCGCACCAAACGGCGGCCTTTATCTTCTGGTTTGCCGCGATTACCGATTGGTTCGACGGCTATCTGGCCCGCAAACTGGGGCAATCTACCGCCTTTGGCGCCTTTCTCGACCCGGTGGCCGACAAGCTGATAGTGGGGGCTGCGCTGATTATGATTGCGCATAGCTACGACAGTGCCTGGATCACCATCTCGGCGGTGCTGTTAATGTCACGGGAAATCTTTGTCTCAGCGCTGCGGGAATGGATGGCCGAGTCAGGCAAGCGCGATACCGTGCAGGTGTCTTTTATTGGTAAAGCCAAAACTATGGCACAAATGCTGGCATTGATCGGCCTGTTATCGGAACTGGAATACTTTATGGGCTTTCCCATTTATTGGGTGACGCTGGGCAAAATCCTGCTGATTATCGCCACTGTGTTGTCGGTATGGTCAATGTGTATTTATCTGAAGGCGGCCTGGAAGCATCTGACAGCGGCCTGACTGTTGGAAAATAGGGCGTTTGAGTCAAAATTTCGGCAGTCGACACGAAAATGACACTTTTGTGGTTGACAGCCAAGGCGGTGACGGTAGAATTCAGCCCACGTTTAGGGAGGCAGCCCAGTAAGGCAAGACTTTCCTAACCGATAGAAAAATGCGGGAATAGCTCAGTTGGTAGAGCACAACCTTGCCAAGGTTGGGGTCGCGAGTTCGAGTCTCGTTTCCCGCTCCAAATTGGCGGAATGGCAGAATGGCTATGCAGCGGATTGCAAATCCGTGTATCTCGGTTCGACTCCGGGTTCCGCCTCCATCTCTCAACGCAATGCGTTGATTTCTCGAAAGCAAGTCGCTTAATAATCTGACGGCTGAGAGAAACCCCGATGCCCGGGTGGTGAAACAGGTAGACGATGTGCAGGAAGTACAAGTGTCGCGAGAGGCGGGAAGCCGGTAGCGACCACAAGGAAACTGCCCAAAGGCAGTTAAGAATGCTGGTAGCAGCAATAACAGCTACATATCCCCCGATGCCCGGGTGGTGAAATTGGTAGACACAAGGGATTTAAAATCCCTCGGCGGTAACGCCGTGCCGGTTCAAGTCCGGCCCCGGGCACCATTTAAAATCTTGCACTTAGCTGCATCTCTTAATCTGAATTCTGTCTTCAGTTATCCTCATTTGACTGCATTTTGGCTACACTCAAAAAAATTATGCTGTTTGCCAAGGTGAGGCTGCAACGAAAGACAATTTAGCCTGATAGTTATCCTATAACCCTAATGGCCTATCAAAGTAATGTTCTATATCCATTGATTGATGCGGTACGCCGATAATGGCGATATCGGTTTGCAGAATCTGATAAAACACCAGATGCTGGCCTTGAGCGAAACAATAGTATCCTTTCGCAATATCTGTTCTGTGTCGACCTGCCGAAGGTTGTTCAGCCAGCCAGGCAAAGCGTGAGAATAAGGCTTGTATATAAGTATCGGCCTGATGCTCCCCCCAGGTTTCAAGGGTATAAAGCCAGGCATCGTATAAATCACCTTTTGCTCTGGGGGTAATTTGAAAGCTATTTGCCATTGCGCTGTGCTTTAAACTCGCTAAGCATCTCCTGTTCAGATTGATTAACAAACTCGCCACGTTGTGCCTGTACAGCGCCTTCATCCAAATGAACTCGCAGCGCAGCAAGCTTAATTTTCTTCTCTTCCAGGGTACGCAAAGCGTCGCGCACTACTTCGCTGGCGGTACCATAACGGCCACTGGTTATTTCTGCTTTGATAAAGCCTTCCCAGTGTTCACCAAGAGTCAGGCTGGTATTGGCCATAGTCACCTCTGCTGTATTCAAATTGGCTATTAAAGAATATAGCATCGACGTACTGAATGACCAATTGAAAAGCGCAGCGACGCCGGATGCCAAGCAGATATCCATAGCGGTCAATCTGGTGGTTTAGTGTTATGCATATTTGACCAGCGGAAGCATCAGGGACATTAAGGCCACTGCGGCACCGCTGAGCCAAACAGATAACCTAACGGTCTGAAGTAATAGGGAAATTTAGGTATCAATCAGCCAAACCATCTGCTAGATTTTTGTAAAGATGTGAGCGGCAAGTTCACCTGGCGACCTGGTCAGATTAAACATGCGCACAGATAAGCGGAATTAACAATATAAGTGTCAGGAAAGCCCTTGATCAGACACTTTATACCCAGACGCATTTTCAGATTCGAGAATTAGAAGGGCAGGGCGCTAAGTTGGACGCAGAGAAGCAACAGAAAGGTTCGGCGTAATGGCCGTCAGGCGTTTTCGCATTTCCCGTTCCCACACATCCAAAGCGCATAGCTGCTGATAACCCCTTAGGTTATCTTTGATATGGAAGTATCGAATCAAGTCACTGTTGGTAAAGCAAAAGGTTCTGTTTTGATACATCGTTGCTCCTTGCAAATTCATGACAGCGAGCATATATAAATTACATTTAAACTGGATTAGGTAGAGTTCAAGTTAAATATAACTATATGTATCAAAGCAAGATGTAATCAGTTTTATGTAGATGTTGATATTTTATTTGCAATTTCATGTTGAGTGAATGGGATGAATATTAGGCAGCAAATAGTTCAGAGTAATATTGAGAAAACTGCAATTCATTTGGAAATTGAGGAGGATGCTGCTTTTACAAGACTGGCTCATTCTCTGGTAACAGACCAAAGTCTTCATTCATTTGAAGAGCGAGAATTGGTTGATGGTGGTCAAGATAAACAAATAGATGTAATTTCAATTTTTGATGAAAACGATGAAGCTTACGTTTATATCTTACAAGTTAAAAATACACAATCATTTTCTTCAAATATACTTGTTCAGCTAAGAAATGGGTTGCAATGGGTTTTTAATAAATCTAGAGCGGATATTTCTGCATTATCAAATACAAATCTTAAAGATCAAATATTGAGTTATAGAGCTTTGCAGTCTTCAATAGGTCCATCAAATATCCATGTTAAAGTGGCCTATATAACAAATGCACCAAGAAAAGTCATTTCCAATGAATGTATTGAAGAAGAAAAAAGCATAACGGATGAATATGATAATGAAGTCTTTGCTTCATTTAAATTTGAGTATTGGAGTGCAGAGGAAATAGTCGATCGCATTAACGCACTTGAAAAAAAGAATAAGAAAATTAGCGCTGATATTAAGATGAGATACGATGCTAACGCACCATCATTGATAAAATATCAAACGCAAGGTTTGACAGGTATTGTATGTTCTGTTCCGGCTACCGAAATTTCTAGGATAGTTAATGAAGATGTAAATGGCTATGTATTTGATCTAAATATAAGAAAATATCTAGGCAATAGAGGTAGCGTTAATCCAGAAATATTGTCTACATGTTCAAATGCGGAAACTAGCTATCTTTTTTGGTTTTTAAACAATGGAATTACGATAGTTTGTGATAAAGTCGACCCAGTTACTGACCCCGATGATCCCCATGTGAAACTTACAAATATGCAAATTGTGAATGGCTGTCAGACAGCATCTTCTTTGGCTAGAGCAGGTACCAATGGAGAGCTACAGAAAGATGCAAGGGTTATTGTAAGGATATATCAGACAGAAGACATTGATCTTGTTGATCGCATAGTTTTAACTACAAATAATCAAAATAAAATATCAGGCCGAAATCTAAGGTCAAATGATTTGGTTCAAGTTGACATTGAAAGAGGCTTTGAATTCTATAATTTGTACTATGAAAGAAAGCCAAGGCAGTATGATAGTATTGAAGGCATTCAAAAGGCAAGCGTGATATCAAATGACATAGCCGCGACTTCATACCTAGCAGTTGTACTTAAAAGATGCAGTGATGCAAGAAGCCGCAAGTATAAAGTCTGGAGTGAGTTCTATGATAAAATATTCACTGGTGATATTGTACAGCCGTTTGTACTGTCTTCGTTGATTTATTCCAATGTGAAAGATTCACTGAAGCATGAATCGTACGTAAAGGATTCAAATGAAAAGCGCCGTTACATTGCTAAAAATGCCTCATTTCATATATCTAGAATAGCCTCATTTTTATTTAGAGGATCTGATTCATGGATAGATACTAATAAAATGGACAGTGAAATTTCAAAGATACAAGATGGAATGGTTAACTTTGACGACTTTACTAGAAAATCATTTGATATTCTGCTAAACGTTGTCAGTGATGAGAAAGACTTGAATGCGGAGTTAAAATCATCCCATTTGGACTCTAAAATTAGTAAAGAGCTAAATATTAAATTCAGATAGAAAGTACGTCTAATAATCACATGTAAATAAGTGGAATAGATAGCCACATTGTAACCACGCTAATATAGCTGGTGGTCTTATGTTCGTTAAACTTCTTTATGAGACAGTAAGTTACTGTTTTTATTGTTACTTTGGCAGGATTTAAAATCCCTCGGCGGTAACGCCGTGCCGGTTCAAGTCTGACCCAGGTAACCATTTAAAATCAAATTCTTAGCTATAAATTATTGCCCATCCTGTAGTTTTACTATCTACCATTGGAACCTATGCTGAATTGCTCAGGTCAAAATGTAGTCAGTTGAGTGAAGTGTTATCTATACAGGAGAATGCCCGTGAAACTCGATTTGCAATATAAAAGCTTTAGATTAAGAGTTTCTTTAGCTTAGGCCTGGGTCACGGCCGTGGCCGTGACCCAGCGAGCACCAGAAGCCGCGGCTGCGGCTTTATTATTGTTAAGACGGCAAAATCGTTTAACCAACAAATACCCCATTACTGCGTACTTGTTCTTTCTTCTCTTCTTTTCCGTGTTCTCTGTGCCTCTGTGGTGAATCCAAGCTTTTAGTCCAAAGTCTCAGCAAACTTAACCAACCGCTCACCAATCATAGCGGTACGCAAAAAATAGCCTGAATTACTCAGCACAACCACCACGGTGTTATGCTGTAAGTCGCGCCAGTAAAAATTATTAAACGCCTGCCACACCCCATAACTACTAACCCGCGGAAAATCCTGAACATTCCAGCCAAGTCCCGGCACAATAACTTGACCTGCGACTTTTTCCTCCACCCATAAACCATTGTCTAGCCGGGTAGGTTGATAGGCCTGCTGATAAATCTCTTTGGGCAACAGAGTACCGTCCCGCAGGGCCTGATCCCAGATAACCAAGTCGTGCGCACTAGCATAAATATTGCCGTCACCGGCCACGCCATCGAAATGATTTAGATCCTGTTCCACGGCGAGACCAAAGTAGAAAAACTGTTTGCTAAAACCATAGGCCCGGTCTTTTAACTTGTCTGTATTAACGCATTTATTGACCACCGCGGTGCTATTCATACCCAGCGGCGCAAAAATGTCAGACTGTAAATAATCAGAAAAAGACTGACCCGTAACCCGGCTGATAACTTCGGCCAACAATACATAGTTGCTGTTGGAGTAGTCGTCCTGTTGCCCTGGTGTGAATTTAAGCTTTTGTGCCGGCGCGGCCAGCCAGCTAATCAGGTGCTGCGGGGTGAACACTGTTCTTTGCTTCTTTAATAACGCTGCTAAGGTGCGGCTGCGGGCATAGTCTGGTATGCCAGATATATTTTTCAGCAGATGATCTAAGGAGACATGCTGATAGTGGCTAAGCTCCGCAATATGTTGGCTAACAAGATCCTGGCGTGACAGCCGTCCTTGATGTTCGAGCATTAAAACGGCAAAGGCGGTGATATGCTTGGATACCGAGGCGAGATTAAAGGCCGTAGTGTCACTGATAGGCTGCCCATGAATATTGGTGTTGCCGATATTGCGCTGAAACAGAATATTGCCGTTTTGCGCAATTACTATACTGCCATTGAATTTGCGCTGATGGGCCAGGGCATCTAACCACTGTGACAAGGCCTGGTGCTTTGTGTTTGGCGTGGCTTGTTCCACCGCACTAAAATCGGGCAGGCTTAGTACCCGGTATTCAAAAAAGATAAACAGACCCACTACCAGCGCGACGACTGCCCCGGCAATTAGCAGCATAAAACCCTTCCCTGTATCTGATGTTTAAGCAGACAGTCTACTATTTAGGCAATTGCGATGATGTAAGTCTTTGTGCAGATGTATGTTGTTGGCGAGCTTGGAAATATTGCCCAGGTGGTAATTAAAAAGGCTTCTCGCAAAGACGCGGAGGCGCCAAGAACAGCACGCTGAGGGTTAACACTTCAAACTCCGTGTTCTCTGTGCCTCTGTGGTGAAACATGATTATCCAGTTGCAATAAAGCAACAAAGGGCAGAAGCAGGATATTTGTCACCGCAGAGTCGCCGAGTTCACAGAGAAAATCAGGAGTGAAATCAAATGATTTTTTAAAAATTCTGCGCTCTCTGCGCCTCGGCGGTAATCAAAAAGTCTTCTCGCATAAACGAGGAGGTGTGAAAACCGCTCGCTAAGGGGTAACACTTCAAACTCCGTGTTCTCTGTGCCTCTGTGGTGAAATATGATCATCCAGATGCAATAAAACAACTAACGGCAGAAGCAGGATATTTGTCACCGCAGAGTCGCCGAGTTCACAGAGAAAATCAGGAGTGAATTCAAATGATTTTTTAAAAACTCTGCGCTCTCTGCGCCTCGGCGGTGAACAAGCCATTAACACCTCAAGCCAGTGCAGCAATTGCAGCCAAAGCCCGCTCTATTTCCTGTTCATTATTAATCAGACTGGGAGCAAAGCGCGCATAAGATTGTCGGTAAGGGGTTGCGCTCATAATAATCCCCTTACTGTGCAAGGCCTTTACTACATCATCTGCTGACATACCTTTTACATCAAAACAAACCAGGCCGCTGGAAAGCCCGGGATCCATCGGGGTATAAAGTGTCACATGCGGCATCTTGGCCAGACCCTGTTTGGTCTGACTATTAAGTTGATGAATGCGTTTTTGCACATTGGCCTTGCCCAGTTGCAGATGCAAAGCAAAGGCCTGGGGTAAGGCCCAGCGATGCTCAAACGAATGAAAACCACCAGGTGACATATGTTCACCAATCGGCACCTGGTCCTGGCTGCTGTTGCCCAACCACACATCGTATGACTGACTAAAGCTGGGGATAACCGCATTACTGCTTTGCCAGGCCCGTCCGTTGCCCCAAATCACGCCGGTGCCACGAGGGCCAAAGATCCATTTATGGGTACCAGCAATAAAAAAGTCACAGCCCAGTTGGCTGATATCCTGATCTTCAATACCAAAACCATGTACGCCGTCCACTAAAAACAGAATCTGTTGTGATTCACTGCGTTTGGCATTGATTTTTGCTATGGCATCGGCCATGGCACGAACAGGTAATTTAACTCCGGTAGAGGAGTGTACCCAGGTGACTGCCACGACACGGGTCCTGTCTGAAATACCGGCTTTTAAATTTGCCAGCACTTCTGGTTCGCTAACCGCTGCGGGGTGTTTATACAGTGCAATACGTTTGACCTTGGCACCGGTGCGGTCGGCGCGCAGTTGCAACGACAAATCGGTAGAGTAATGGTCATGTACGCTTTGCAGAATTTCGTCATCGGCGGCCAGTTTCAGGCCGCTGTATACCAGTGCCAGCCCCATAGTGGTGCTGTCGGTCAGGGCGATTTGTTCAGCCCGAACCCCCATATAGCCGGCGGCACTTGCACATATTTGCCCGTCTATAGTCATAAAATGAGCGTGCCAGTAATCTGCCGGGTTACTGTCAAAGGCACGCCGGTGTGCCTCAATGGCATCGGCCACGGGTTTGGGGTGTGACGCCAGTAGAAAAGTGGCCAGATGAATATAGTCATAGGTGAGCGGAAACAGCTTTCTCAGCCCCTGCCAATCTGCCGGGGCAATAGGGGGAGTCACACCGCTCTGCGGTGGCTGCGTATTGTCTGCCAGGGTCAGCTGACTCAGGCTGGTGGCGGCAACGGCCAGGCCTGCTCCAGTCAGAAAAGTGCGGCGATGCATCATAGGCTCCAACAGGAATAACCTATCCAGTATAGGAGAACCAGGCGAACATGATGTGTTTTAAGGCGTGGCACTGGTTTGTACAAAGGATGGGCCCAAGATACAGTTAACGGCATAGTCTGCGCAGCGGTTTGTATAGCGTCGCAGCTATTGCACTTCTCAACCGGAGCCTGAACATGAACAGGGTTTATCTGTTGCTGATAATATTGTTAAGCTGGCCGGCCCTGGCGGGTGAACAACCGCCATCGCCGTTATTTGTGGTGCATATTGAAACCGGCCCAGCCTGGCGCAGTTATGTGCCGCCTGGTATTTCGTGTGGCCTCAGAGCAAGAAGCGAAAGCGATCATGGATGCCGATCCTGGGGTGAGTGGCGGAATTTTTAACTATCGTGTCGCGCCACTTAGTGTTTTCTACCCCTGGCAACAGTGAGTTAATATGGGCTGTGCAACAAGAGGGTGAACAAGAATGGAGGTAAAGATGGAACAACAAAATAGCCTGGCAAAATTTCAGGCCAAATTGCGACAAGCCAATACGTCAGATAACGAGCCCTGGGCTTTTGTGGTATTGCCGATGGCGGTGAGTGACATTCTGCCCAGGCGGGGCCGTACCAGCATAGAAGGCACAGTGAATAACGCGCCTTTTACCGCACTATTGGAGCCGGATGGTAAGAAAAGCCACTGGCTGCGTATTGATCAAAAACTGATGCAGGCTGCCGGTGTCACCATGGGCGATGAAGCTGAGTTTAAAGTCAAACCCGTGGAGATTGAACCAGAACCAGAACTTCCAGCTGACTTACAGGCCGCGCTGATATCGGCGCCCGAGGCGATGGCCACCTGGCAGGCCACCACCACATTGGCTCGCGTGGATTGGATCCACTGGATCACCACGGCTAAACAGGCCAAAACCCGTGCAAAGCGCATCAGTGATGCCTGCGATATGCTGGCCAGTGGTAAAAAACGTGTCTGCTGTTTTGATCCTTCCGGGTTTTACAGTAAAGCCTTGTCTGCACCCGAGGCCATCCCGGACTGATAAACCATAACAACAATGGCGAGCTCTTTTCTATACTGCATATAAACAACAGGAGCGAATAATGGCCGATATGCAAAAGGCGCTGGCAACCCAGCTTAACAATATTGAAGAACTTACAGGAAAGTCGCTGGATGAACTTAAGGCCATTATTAAACAGAGCAACCTGACCAAGCATACCGAGATTGTTAAAATGCTAAAGGATGTGTTCGCTCTGGGCCATGGACACGCCAATACCCTGGCGCATTTTGCCAAGGAAAGTACGACAACAGCCGCAAGTGAATCCAACCCACTGGATGCCTTGTACACCGGACCTAAGGCGGCCCTGCGTGATATTCACGACAGCCTTTTGCAGCATATGAATCAGTTTGGCCCGTTTGACACGGCAGCAAAACAAAAATATGTCAGCTATCGTCGCAACAAGCAATTTGCCATGATTGGACCTGCCACCAATACCCGGGTAGAACTGGGGTTGAATATAAAGGCCTTGCCAGAATCCCCACGTCTTGAAAAGCTACCTGCCGGGCAGATGTGCCAGTATCGGGTTAAGCTTAGCCATCCAGAACAAGTGGACGATGAAGTGATTGCCTGGATAAAAGCTGCATACGACAATGCGGGCTAAGAGTGCGGTCCGCATCCCGGCTATTGAATACGCCAGATCACCGTCCATAAAGAGAAAATATGGCAAAAGTTGAAATCAAATATTGTACCCAGTGCCGCTGGTTGCTGCGTTCTGCCTGGATGGCGCAGGAACTGTTAAGCACGTTCGAACAGGAAATCACCGAGCTGTCACTGCTTCCTGCCAGCGGCGGTATTTTTGAGGTAAGCGCCAATGGGCAATTGGTATGGAGCCGAAAACAGCAGGGCAGATTTCCGGAGATTACCGAACTAAAGCAGGCCGTGCGTGACGCCATTGCACCGGATAAGTCACTGGGCCATGCCGATAAAAAGCCGTCAGCTGTATAGAAATTAGTCAAGCAGCAATGAGTGTCTAGGCTGTGGCAATAGTGACAGCGCGCACCGGTGCGGGGTAGCCTTCAATGGTCTTGCTGGGATCTTCAGGGTCGAGAAAGTCTTTGAGTGAATGGGTGGTCATCCACTGGGTACTGCGCTGTTCATCGACGCTGGTGGTGGACACATCCACGGTGCGAATATGTTTAAAACCCAGGCGTTGCAACCAGCTTTCCAGCGCCTTTACGCTGGGAATAAACCAGACATTACGCATTTGCGCATAGCGCTCGCCGGGCAGAAAAACCTGGTGCTCGTCACCCTCTACTACCAGGGTTTCCAGCACCAGCTCACCGCCTTTTCTGAGCAGACTCTTAAGCTGCTGCAAAAAATCCAGCGGGCTTTTACGGTGATAAAGTACGCCCATGGAAAAAACCGTATCAAAACTGTTAAGGGCCGGTAAGGCTTCGATACCCAGGGGTAACTGGAAGACCTGCTGATCCTGAATAAAGTGCTGCATGATCAGAAACTGCATCAGAAACAACGGGTAGGGGTCCACCCCCACCACCAACTCAGCACCCTGACCGCGCATACGCCACAGGTGATAGCCACTGCCACAGCCCACATCCAGCACACTTCGACCGGCAAGGGGGCTTAGATGCGGTAACACGCGATCCCATTTCCAGTCAGAGCGCCACTCGGTATCCAGGTGAATACCATGCAGGTGAAAGGGGCCTTTGCGCCAGGGTTTGAATTGCTGCAACAAGCCAATTATCTGTTTCTGGGTGTAGTCATTGATATCCGCCGCACTGCCAATACGTACCTGACTGAGCAAGTCTACGTCTGCAGGGGAGGTGGCAGGGAGTTTTGCCAGCAGTTTTTGCCATTTGTCCAGGTCGGCTTTGTTTTGCCCTTGCCAGTCTGCCAGTTGGGCGGGCAGCACTTCCAGCCAGTGACTGTGTGATGTACCGGCAATGCGGCGGTAAAACTCCTGAAACTGTTGCATGCTCAACCTTCTGACTTACTGCTGTTGATACGACTTAGAAACCAAGCTGTTGCACCATTATTTAATGGCCACCAGTGACGCAAAATTAAAGCACTTAAACCACAGCAGCACATCACTGAAACCTGCCTGCTTAAGGCGTTGTTCGTGCTGGCTGAAACTGTCGGTGAGCATCACATTTTCCAGCGCTGTACGCTTCTGGCTGATTTCCAGTTCGCTGTAACCATTGCGGCGCTTAAACTCGTGATGCAGCTCAATCAGAAGCTCATTGCCAGCTTCGCTGGGGTGACGGATCTTTTCCGACAAGACCAGAATGCCACCAGGATTCAGCCCCTGATAAATACCTTGCAAGATATCCAGGCGCTGTGGTGGTGCAATAAACTGCAGGGTGAAATTCATCACTACCATAGCGGCATTGGTAATGCGGATATTCTGTAAATCATCACATACCAGTTGAATCGGCACGTCGGACTTAAACGCCTGAATATGTCGCTGGCAACGTTCGATCATGGCCTGGGAGTTATCCACGCCGATAATCTGACATCCCGGGGCCTGAATATAGCGACTGGCGGCCAGACTCACCGCGCCAAGGGAACAACCTAAATCATAAAGTTGTGCGCCGGCCTGCATATATTTGCCAGCCATCTGACCAATCGCATCCACTATGGTGCTGTAACCCGGTACCGAACGCTGGATCATATCCGGGAACACCTCGGCCACATTTTCGTCAAAGCGAAAATCAGAAACTTGTGCCAGCGGGCTGGAATAGATGGCGTCTTTACCTGATGAGATCATGCTGTAAGGGGCTGATTTAAAAAGGGCGCTTATTCTAGCCTAAGGCGTGTGTAATAGCCATGTTATGACAGGGCGGAGGATGACACTGTGTGCGTATTTGCTACCATAGGCGACCATAAATATATGGCTAACTTGGTAATCAATAAAAATGAATGCAGCAGCACACCCTTACCCTATAGGTACACCAGGCACGCCCTGGAATAACAGTGACAAACAGCAATGGCTGGCGCTCCAGTCGGTAAAGCGCAGTTACCAGACTGATGTTGTTCAGCCGCTAGAGACCATGCAGTCGAGGTTAGCACTGCTGCAATATGGACAATTGCAATACGGTGCTGCGACCTACCCGCTATTTGCGCTCAAGTCCGCTCAGTGGCAAAGCAACAAGCCGGTGGCGCTGATTACCGGTGGTGTACATGGCTATGAAACCAGCGGTGTACATGGTGCTCTGCGTTTTGCACAAGCGCATGCCGATGACTATGCCGGACAAATGAATCTGCTGATTGTGCCTTGCATCAGCCCCTGGGGATACGAAACCATTAACCGCTGGAACCCATCAGCTATTGACCCTAACCGCTCTTTTTATGCCGAGAGCCCGGCGGGAGAGTCGGCTGCGCTAATCAAACTGCTGGGCACGATCGCTGAGCCGATCCTGTTGCATATTGATTTGCACGAAACCACCGATACCGATAATTCTGAATTCAGACCGGCATTGGCGGCTCGTGACGGCACTTGCCATGACAACTGGAATATTCCGGATGGCTTTTATCTGGTAGGAGACAGCCACAAAGCGGAAGCGGATTTCCAGCGCGCCGTGCTGGATGCGGTTGAAAAGGTTACCCATATTGCCGATGCAGATGAAAACAATCGGTTGATTGGCTCACCACTGGTGCAGCATGGGGTGGTGAATTATGACACCAAAAAGCTCGGGCTGTGCGCCGGTGTCACCGATGCCAGATGGGTAACCACGACTGAAGTTTATCCTGACAGCGACAACGCCACCCCTGAGCAATGTATTGTGGCACAGGTGGCGGCAATACAGGGGGCGCTGGGATATATGCTTAGGCAGATGGCGTAACGCTGTGCGACAGGGTCAGACGGTATTGGTTTCAAAATCCTCTGACCATTTTATCGCTCTGGTGTAGAGGTCGGGTAACGGCTCTTCTTTGATATTCAGAGCCGAACAGCCTTTTTGTGTCCAGAACCAACTGCCGCTTTCGTACGCTTTTACCAGTTCAAGAATGGAACCAAGCATACCAGGCTCTGCCAACAGGGCCTGTTTAACGTCTGCTTCCAACGGCAGTCTTTCCAGCACTTTGTCCATTGGCGAGCCGAGCAGGGCGTCCACCAAAGAAAACAGGCCGGTTAGAAATGCCATACCAGATAAGCCTGGTGCGGTTTTTTCACAGACCAGCTCACAGAATCGGGCGCGTAGAATGGACATTCGGATCAGTTCCAGTGGCTTGTTATTGCCACCCAGATGCGCCGTGGCAATTAAGCAGATAAACTTTCTGGCTTGCTCTTCACCCAAATAAATCAACGCCTGCTTAATCGAACTAATTGGCTCGCGTACGTCAAACAGCCCTGAATTAATAAAACGCAATAACTTGTATGACAGAGACAAATCGCGTTCAAAATACATGGCCAGCTTGCTGTAACTGAAATTGGGTTTAAGTACTTCCAGATAAATCGCCAGGATCATATGGTGCTGAGCTTCGATGTCCTGATGCTCCAGCATTTCCGGTACGCAAAAAAAGTAGCCCTGGAAAAAGTCAAAGCCGAGATCCTTGGCTTGTTCAAACTCTTCGTGGCTTTCAATTTTTTCCGCCAGGAAACGCACGCCTTTGCGACGGCGCAGGGTTGGCAAAATATTAGCGATTTCAGCAAAGCTGGTGCGACGAATATCGAATTTGATCAGCTTGGCGAAATTAAGAAAACGCTCCCAGTCCGGATGATAAACAAAATCATCCAGTGCAAACCGGTAACCCGCATGGAAGAGGTTCCGGCAGGCCTGGTAGATCTCATCACTGGGTTCCACATCCTCCAGTACCTCAATCACAATATCACCCGGGGGTAACAGTGCCGGCGTCTGATCCAGCAGGCTTTGCTGGGAAAAGTTAATTAAGGCCTTTTTATTGCGGCTTAATGTCTTAAAGCCCAGATTCAGGTGCTGATTCAAAACCAGCCGACTGGTGGCGACGTCAGGTTTGACATGGCGGGGAAAGACATTTTCAATGCCGTCGCGGAAAAACAACTCATAGGCCACGGTTTGTTGCCGTCGGTTAAGAATTGCCTGCCGTGCTGTGTAGACTTTCATACTGATAACTGATCTTCCTGTTACCGGGACTCATACCGCAAGAATGGAAGGCTTCCTGCAGGCAACAAACTACCCGGTTTAGCGCCCATGAGGCGCTTATTGCGAACAACACAGAACAAACCTAAGGGTGCTCTGATCACAAACGGGCCGGATTGTACATGAATATACCTGGCTATCAGGTCCGTCCTGGTTAAAAAACCTCCAGCCTGGTTGAAGCTCTCGCTAAACCTATCATAGCCGCTATATTTGCCTATCTGTGCCTGTTTACATTCTAAATGAATCGACTCAAGCTTTGATTCAGAGCTTAACCTACTTATTTTTAGCCCTTTTTAGGGCATTTACCTAGCAGTAAAAATACACTTTCGTGTAGAATTCGGGGTTTTATTCTCTTGTACACAGCACATTGCTGTGGTGCAAAGCCAGATGCATTGAAATTGAGGAAAACATGGATCTTGAAGCCATAAGCAAAGAGGCTGCAGCATTGGTGGCAAATGCCACCGATATGGTCGAGCTGGATAAGGTCAGGGTCGAATTCCTGGGTAAGAAAGGCAAATTGACCGAGCTGCTGAAAGGCCTGGGTAAATTGTCTGCCGAGGAACGTCCTGCTGCCGGTGAACAAATCAACAAAGCCAAACAACAGATTCAGCAGATGATCCATGCGCGTTCTGAATTACTGCGCCGTCAGGAATTGGATGCGAAATTGGCTCAGGAGCGTGTGGATGTGACCCTGCCTGGTCGCGGCAAGGCCAGCGGTGGATTGCATCCGGTCAGCCGCACCATCGAACGTATCGAGAGCTTTTTTACTGAGTTGGGTTTCTCGGTTAAGTCCGGTCCGGAAATTGAAGATGGCTTTCATAATTTTGATGCCCTGAATATTCCTGCGGATCATCCGGCCAGGGCTAATCATGACACTTTTTACTTCAATCCTGATTTGATGCTGCGTACTCAGACGTCCGGCGTGCAAATACGCACCATGGAAGCGCAAAAGCCACCACTTAGGATCATTTCGCCAGGACGGGTCTATCGTAATGACTACGACCAAACCCATACCCCGATGTTCCATCAGGTTGAAGGGCTGATGGTGGATAAAAATGTCAGTTTTGCCGACTTAAAAGGCATCCTCAGTGATTTTGTGCGTAACTTCTTCGAAGCCGATCTGGAAGTCCGTTTCCGTCCGTCTTATTTTCCCTTTACTGAGCCGTCGGCTGAAATGGACGTGAGAACCAGCAGTGGCAAATGGCTGGAAGTTCTCGGCTGCGGTATGGTGCATCCTAATGTACTGCGCGCTGTCAATATTGACCCTGAAGAATATACAGGTTTTGCCTTTGGTATGGGGATTGAGCGCCTGACTATGCGTCGCTATGAGGTCAATGACCTGCGCGCTTTCTTCGAAAACGACCTGCGTTTCTTGAAACAGTTTAACTAGGAATAAATAGCAGCATGAAATTCAGTGAAAAGTGGTTAAGAGAATGGGTTAACCCTGCTATTTCCACCGAGGCGTTGTCTGAGCAGTTATCCATGGCCGGCCTGGAAGTCGATGGTGTGGAAGCCGTAGCACCAGACTTCAGTGGTGTACTGGTGGGGGAAGTGGTGGAATGTGGCCAGCATCCTGATGCCGACAAGTTACGCGTAACTAAAGTTAGCGTAGGTGGTGATGAATTATTAGACATCGTTTGCGGTGCCCCCAACTGCCGTCTTGGCTTAAAGGTAGCGGTAGCTGTGGTTGGTGCAGTACTGCCGGGCGATTTTAAGATTAAGAAAGCCAAACTGCGTGGTCAACCGTCTCATGGCATGCTGTGTTCTGCGTCAGAGCTGGGTTTATCAGAAGACCACGATGGCATTATTGAGCTGCCACTCGATGCACCAATCGGCCAGGATATTCGTGATTATCTGCAGCTTGACGATGTCACTGTCGAAGTGGATTTAACCCCGAATCGTGCCGACTGCCTGGGCATCAAAGGCCTGGCCCGTGAAGTGGGGGTGTTAAACCAACTGGCGGTAAACAGCCTCGCCATCAACCCGGTTGAAGCAACGACTGATGTTAGTCGCAATATCGTGCTGGACGCACCGCAGGCCTGTCCTCGCTATCTTGGCCGGGTGATTGAAAACGTCAACATGCAGGCCAAAACCCCAACCTGGATGAAAGAGCGTTTACGCCGTAGCGGTGTGCGCAGCATTGACCCGGTGGTGGATGTGACCAACTATGTATTGTTGGAACTGGGCCACCCAATGCACGCTTTTGACAATGATGTTCTGCAAGGTGACGTGCATGTCAGGCTGGCCGACGATAAAGAAAAGCTGGTATTACTGGATGGCGAAGAAGTTGAACTGGCGTCAAACACATTATTGATTGCCGATGAACAAAAAGCCCTGGCCATGGGCGGTATTTTTGGTGGTAAAGCCTCTGGCGTTACCGCTTCGACCAAGCATATCTTTTTGGAAAGTGCGTTTTTTACCCCGGAAGCCATCAAAGGGCGGGCTCGCCAGTATGGTCTGCACACTGATGCGTCGCACCGTTATGAGCGTGGGGTGGATTATAAGTTGCAGCGTGATGCGATGGAGCGGGCCACGGCACTCCTTTTGTCTATCGTCGGCGGTCAACCTGGCCCCGTGGTCGAAGCGGTCAGTCAGGCAGACTTGCCCACCGATAAGCGCGTTGAACTGCATCGGAACCGATTGGATCGCTTGATTGGTATTCATATCGATAGCGATAAAGTCACAGATATTTTCCAGCGACTGGGTCTTGATGTCACTTATGCTAACGATACCTGGACAGTGGATGTGCCCAGCTACCGCTTTGATATCGCTATTGCCGAGGATTTAATTGAAGAAGTGGCCAGGGTTTATGGCTATCACAATATTCCTTCGGCGTCGCCCATCGGGCGGTTGGAAATGTCCAGTCATCGTGAACAATCCACGCCACTGATGTTGATGAAGCAGCGTTTGGTCAGCCTGGGTTTCCAGGAAGCCATTACTTATTCGTTTGTTGACCCGAAGGTACAAAAAAGTCTGTTCCCTGACTTTGATGCCTTGGAACTGCCGCATCCCATCTCGGTTGAGATGTCATCCATGCGGCTAAGCCTGTGGCCAGGCTTGCTGCAGGCGGTTTCTTATAACCAGAAACGTCAGCAAAGCCAGATTGCGCTGTTTGAAACCGGTTTGCGTTTTTTGCCTGATGCCAGCGAAGCGGCTGGTGTGTCACAACAGCCGGTAATAGGTGGTGTACTGGCAGGCCAGCGACAGGCAGAACATTGGGATATGGAGACTACCGCGGTTGACTTCTTCGATGCCAAGGCCGCAGTGGAAGCCTTGATCGCCACCACTGCAGCGCCACAGGAATTTAGCTTCCAGGCTATTGAACACAGCGCTTTGCACCCTGGTCAGGCTGCAGCCGTTTTGCGCAATGGCAAGCAAGTGGGACTGCTTGGGGCGGTGCATCCACAGTTTGAAAAAGAGCTTAAACTGAATGGCCGTACCTATGTGTTTGAGCTTGAATTAGACGCGCTGAGTGAGCGTCGTTTACCCCAGGCCAGGGAGATTTCCCGCTATCCTGCCAATCGCAGGGATATTGCATTGCTGGTGAAGGACAGCCATACTGTCGCTGACATACTTGCTTGCATAGAAAAATTTGGTGGAAATCAGCTAGTTGGCCTAAACTTGTTTGACCTCTACAGAGGAAAGGGCATTGCGGATGGGTATAAGAGCCTGGCGATTTCCTTAATACTGCAGGACCCAGCGAGAACCCTTGAAGAGCACGAGATTCAAGCTGTGGTAGAGAAAATTCTGGCCGCGTTGTCAGAGCAATTTGAGGCATCTCTGAGGGATTGAGTTTATGGCGCTGACCAAAGCCGATATGGCTGAACATTTGTTCGAAAAGCTGGGCATCAATAAACGCGACGCAAAAGATATGGTGGAAGCCTTCTTCGAAGAGGTCAGGGAAGCTCTCGAATCAGGTGAACAGGTGAAGTTGTCCGGTTTCGGCAACTTTGATCTGCGCCAGAAAAATGAGCGTCCCGGGCGAAACCCCAAGACTGGTGAAGATATTCCGATCAAAGCCAGGCGTGTAGTGACTTTCAGACCCGGGCAGAAGCTTAAAAGTCGGGTTGAGCATTCCAAACCGCTGGACTGATGACAGGAAGAACGCAGGGTAACTCCTGCGTTTTTTTATGCCGTCATAGGTATGGATTGATATATCAGGATATGTGAATGCATATCCAATTGGCCTGTGGTTTTTGTCGGTTTAGATTAAAATTAATCGCAGTGCAGCCACTCCTTTTTGTCTGGTCCCAGACAAATGCGAATTGCAATTTGAACTGGATGTTGTTGAACCTGAGTTGTCAGGGGCGGCATCCGAATAGTGATTTTTGTATGAGGTTCGCATGCCACTACCTAAAGCTCAGGTCGATTTACCCAGCCCGCCAGCCAGTTTACTTGGACGCTGTGTGTATATTAAACGCGGCCCCTATCAGGGACGCAAAGCCAAAGTATTGCGCCAGATTAACCCTGACAGTTATCAGATTGGGGGAGAAGATCTGGGGGAACATCTGATTATGGTTAACCGGGATCAAATCATTGCCGGGCGGCGCAGTAACAGGAAAAAACGCGCTAAATAGCCATTGATCCCAAACCGCTAATCTAGCGTAGTACTAGGGGTATGTAATCAACGAGGTTAAACCATGCCCCGAATTGGCGTAAGCGCATGTGTGATGGGTGACAAAGTGAGGTATGACGGTGGTCATAAGCAAAGTACCTTTGTAACCCGTCAGCTACATGCTCATGTCATCTTTCAACCAATTTGCCCCGAAGTCGGCATTGGTCTGCCAGTACCAAGGCCGACTATACATTTGCGCGAGATGGCGGATGGCCTGCATCTTACCGATTCCCGCAATGGCATGCTTGATCATACCGAGGCACTGCAATCTTTCTTTATTCAGCAATTACCTAAGCTGGAAAAATTGGATGGCTATATTCTGGCGGCCAAAAGCCCCAGTTGTGGTATGGAACGCATTAAAGTCTACGATGAGAACGGCCAGTTATTGCACCGCCAGGGGCAGGGATTGTTCGTGCAGCTACTGCACAAGCATTTTCCGCATCTGCCCATGGAAGAGGATGGGCGACTGAATGATGCAGGTTTAAGGGAAAGTTTCATCACCCGGGTCTTTGTGTATCAGGAATTTCGCGATAAGGTGATGAACAATCCCAGTGTGCATGGACTGGTGACCTTTCACAGTCGGCATAAACTATTGGTGATGGCCTATAATCCGCAGCTTTATCAAGCATTAGGCAGATTAGTGGCCAAGGCAAAAGGCGCTGAGCATACAACGGCAGAAGCCTACCTGGCGCTGATTATGAAAGCCTTGTCCAAACCAACCAACCGGCGCAAACATACCAATGTACTGATGCATATGCAGGGGTACTTTAAACGTCATCTCAAACCGGCTGACAAGCGGGAACTCACCGAGCAAATTGAACACTTCAGGTTAGGCCAACTGCCGTTGATGGCCCCCATTACCTTGCTTAAGCATCATTTACGTCACTTTCCTAACGACTATTTAGCGCAGCAATCGTATTTTTCTCCCTATCCGCAGGAATTGGGATTGAGGGCCTGATTTTTGAGTGCATTAGTATGGTTTCGCAGTGATCTACGCGGCGTCTGGCATAGTCCTTTAACTTACGCAGTGGCTAATCACCAGACAGTGACGGCGGTATTTTTTATCACGCCACAGCAGTGGCAACACTACGGTTTGGCACCGATAAAGCTTGACTTGTTAGTACGTAGGCTGTTGCAGCTAAAGCAGGAACTGGCCGATAAAGGTGTGTGTCTTAATATCATGCAGGTCGCTGATTTTGCAGCGATTCCTGAAAAATTAAAGGCTATATGCACCGAGCAGCGTATAACACATCTGTATCTCAATGCTGAATATGAACTGGATGAACGGCGCCGTGACCAGAAAGTTAAAGCCTTACTGGCTGAGCAGGGGATTGTTACCGGCATTTTTCATGACACCTGCATGGTGCGGCCCGATCAACTGTTGAATAAAGAAGGTAAACCCTACAAGGTTTTTACCCCTTATTTTAATCAATGGCTGGCACACCTAAGAGACGGTCTGCCGCACAGCCAGCCCTGGCAAGCTGTGCAGCTTACCCTCTCGTTGCCCGATGCACTTCTTGACTCAGACAACAGTATCCAGCGCTATATGCAAAATGCGGATGAGTCGGGATGGCCCGCTGCATCAAGTGCACTTGATGAAAAAATAGATGATTTTCTGACCGACGCTGTCAGCAGTTATGCGCAAAGCCGGGATTTCCCCGCACAGCATGGCACTAGTGGCTTGTCGCCCTATTTAAGTATCGGGGCGGTGGCACCAAGACAACTGGCGCACAGCATGCTGATTCGGTTTGGCGAGACCATGCTGGATGGTTCGGGGGGCGCACATGTATGGTTGCGTGAACTGGCCTGGCGTGATTTTTACCGCTATGTGATGTTTCATTTTCCACATCTGTGCATGCATCGCTGCTTTATCGAAAAGTATGATGCCTTCAATTGGTGTGATGACCGGAATTTATTTGACGCCTGGTGTCAGGGGCAAACCGGTTACCCCATAGTGGATGCGGCCATGCGCTGTTTAAATACCACAGGCTGGATGCACAACAGGTTACGTATGATTGTGGCAAGCTTTCTATGTAAACATCTGCTGCTGCCATGGCGCTGGGGTGAGGAGTATTTTATGTCGAGGTTAATCGACGGAGATTTTGCCTCAAATAACGGTGGGTGGCAGTGGAGTGCTTCAGTGGGCACTGATGCAGCCCCTTATTTCAGGATCTTTAATCCCACCACCCAGGGACAACGCTATGATCCGGACGGCGAGTTTCTGCTGCAGTGGTTGCCAGAACTCAAGACGGTACCTAAGAGATATCTGCATGAGCCACAGAAATGGCAAGCTGCATCGTCTCTCAACTATCCACCCCCCATAGTGGAGCATAAACAAGCGGTAAGCAGCACTAAGGAAAGGTTCGGACAATTTTTAGATATGCACAAAAAAGCGACCTGATGGTCGCTTTTTTAAACCTTGGCTTTGGCCAATTAACGTGGTTCGCGGCACAAATGGTCTTTGGCCGCCAGTTGCTCTGCCCAATAGGCCTTAACGTTAAAAGAGGATTGTTTGGCCTTGGCTTTGGTCGCTGCAGGCTTTTTGGCGGCAGGCTTGGCTGTGGAAGTGGCCTTTTTCTCGGTCTTGGCTGCGGGGGCTGCCTTGGCACCACCTAATTCGCCGATCATTTCTTCCAGTTGTGCCAGGCGCAGGTTCTTACCACCATCAACGGAGTACCACCCACCTTTGGCCTCAATTACCGGAGCCTTGCCATGGGCGGCCTGGTAGGCTTCAGTGAATTTGGCGATAATCTCGTCTTTATCCAACTTACTCATACTCGGGGACTCTCCCAATACATTAAACTTAGTGCTTTTGGGCACTTAAAACAGCAGAATGCATTGTTATACCTTCTTTGCTATTTAATGTCTAATTTTCAACCCTTTTGTTACAAAAACAGGCGATTCATGACTATCAGCAGACAACAGCTCATCGATTATCTTGACCAATTGCTCAGCCCGGCGCGAATTAAGGATTACTGCCCGAATGGATTGCAGGTTGAGGGTTGCGAACAGATAACCCGGGTGGTCACTGGTGTGACGGCCAGTCAGGCCCTGCTGGATGCCGCCGTTGAAGAGAATGCCGATGCGATTATTGTGCATCATGGCTATTTCTGGCGCGGTGAAGATGCCACCATTCGTGGCATGCGAAGGCAGCGTCTGGCAACCTTACTAAAAGCCGATATCAACCTGCTTGCCTATCATCTGCCATTGGATATTCATCCTGAACTGGGCAACAACGCGCAGCTTGCACAATTGCTGGAGATTCAGGTGGAAGGTGCTTTAGAGATAAATAATCCTCAGTCTGTTGCGATGCGGGGCCGTTTTGCGCAAGCGTTGGATGCACAAACATTAGCCAGCCGGATTGAAGAGAGGCTGGGCCGAAAACCCCTGGTAGAAGCCAGCAACAAGCCCATTAACACCGTGGCCTGGTGTACTGGTGGCGGACAGAGCTTTATTGATATGGCAGCAGAGCAGGGCATCGACGCATTTATCACCGGTGAGGTGTCTGAGCAGACCATTCACGTGGCACGGGAGTGTGGAATCGCCTTTTTTGCTGCCGGTCACCACGCCACGGAACGATATGGTGCCAAAGCGCTGGGAGAGCATCTGGCGGCTGAACTGGGTTTGCAGGTGCGCTTTATTGATATAGCCAATCCGGCCTGAGGTAAGACGGATGCATAAACAGTACAGCCAGGATCAAAGTTTTGATCGCATCGCCGAAAAGTTTGAGAAAAATATCTATGGCACCACCAAAGGTCGGTTGCGCCATGAATTGCTAGAGCATTATCTGCACCAACATTTGCCAAAAACACCGGTGCGGGTGCTGGATGCCGGTGGCGGTACCGGGGTCATGACCCAGACTCTGGCTGAGCTAGGCCATCAGGTAACACTGAATGACGTCTCAGAAGATGCCCTGGCTATTGCCAGGCAAAAGCTGGCCAATTACCCGCAGGTTTCCTACCACTGCGGGCCGTTGCAGGCACTAACAGAACTGGGCGAGTTTGAGTTAGTGCTTTGTCATGCGGTTCTGGAATGGCTGAGTCGTCCTTTGGATGCATTGGATTCGCTGCTGCAAAATCTGGCTCCGGGCGGCCAATTGTCTCTGAGCTTTTTTAATCGCGACGCGCACGTATTCAGTAATCTGATTTATGGCAACTTTGACTATATTGATAAGGATTTTGTTGTACCTAACCGTGTGCGCCTGAATCCCAATAATGCGGTGTGCCCCAGCCAGGTGCTGGACTTCCTGCAAGCCAGCGGCTTGCAGGTGGTGCACAAAGCCGGGATTCGTTGTTTCCACGACTATGTGCGGGATAAAAGCATTCAAACCAGTCACTATGAGCAGATTAAAGCCAAAGAACTGGAATACGGCACCCGTCATCCGTATTTATGGCTTGGTCGTTACTTCCATTTGATAGCCATCAAGCCAGGCGGGTAAGATCGTCACTTTTACCTTGCCCGGCCAGGCGCAAATTGTTCAGTGTCACCGCGGCAATCTGACACAAGGCTTCCTGGGTAAAAAAGCCCTGATGACCAGTGATCAGCACATTGGGAAAGGTGCACAAGCGCTGGAAGACGTCATCCTGAATAATCTGATTAGACAGATCTTCAAAGAACAAATCCCCCTCCATTTCATACACGTCCAGGCCCAGAAAACCAATTTTCTGGCTTTTCAGCGCCTGGATCACCGCCTGCGTGTCCACTAAGGCGCCTCTGGATGTGTTGATCAGCATCACACCGTTTTTCATTTTGGCCAGCCGCTTGGCATCTATCAGGTGACGGGTATCCGGGGTCAGCGGACAATGCAGGCTGATAATATCTGCTCGCTCACATAATTCATCCATAGCAACATATTGCCCGCCAAGCTGTATAACTTCCGCACTGGGGTAAGGGTCGTGGCATAGCAACTGGCAGCCAAACCCATGAAACAGTCTGGCAGTAGCGATACCTATACGCCCTGTGCCGATCAGGCCAATCGTTTTGCCATGCAGATTAAAGCCCAATAGGCCGTCCAAAGAGAAATTGCCTTCTTTGATACGGTTATAGGCCTTGTGTAACTTACGGTTAAGGGTAAGGACCAGGGCCAGGGTATGTTCTGCTACTGCTTCCGGGGAGTAGGCCGGAACTCTGGAAACCCCAATTCCCAGCGCCTTAGCACTGTCTAAATCGACATTATTAAAACCAGCACAGCGCAGGGCAATATGCCGTACACCTTGTGAATGCAGGGCGCTCAGAACCTCTTTATCCAACTGATCATTAACAAACACACAGACCGCGTCAAAGCCCTTTGCCAGACTGACGGTTTGCTTATTCAACCGGGATTCGATAAAGGTTAGTGATATGTCGCCTCTGGCCTGGTTTAAGTACTGTTCGTCATAGGCCTTGGCACTAAACACGGCAACTTGCATAAAATCTCCTTATTTATTCACTTTGATAGCAGCGCTTGAATATCAGCCCGCATGGCGTCTGGTTTAGTGGTACTGGCGTAGCGTTTTACTACCTTGCCCTGCTTATCCACCAGAAACTTAGTGAAATTCCACTTAATACTTTTACTACCTAAGATCCCCGGAGCCTGGTCTTTTAAATATTGATACAGCGGAGCGGCATGCTGACCATTGACCTCCACTTTAGCAAACAGGGGAAAACTGACATTAAACTTCAGGTCACAGAATTGTTGAATATCCGTATTAGAGCCTGGCTCCTGCTGTCCAAACTGGTTGCATGGAAACGCCAGGATCTCAAAACCCTCAGGTCCAAGTTGCTGGTAAAGGTGTTGTAATCCGGCATACTGCGGGGTGAATCCACATTGGCTGGCAGTATTAACGATAAGTAGCACCTTACCGCGATAATCGGACAGCTTTTGCGTTTGGCCGTTGCTTAGTTGCATGTCAAAATCATGCACTGACGTTGTCATGAGTTCTCCTGAGGATAATCTGCCATGGGCCTGAGCTATGTCAGCATAAAATGTTAGTTTCGCCAAGCAACAAAAGGGCTGTTTTCATGAAGGTGAGTTTTATCGGATTGGGGGTGATGGGCTATCCCATGGCCGGACATTTGCAAAAGGCAGGTTTCGATGTCTGTGTATACAACCGAACCCGGCAAAAAGCCGGGGAATGGGTAAAGCAATATCAGGGCACCCTGGCCGACACCCCTAAACAAGCTGCTTCTGATGCGCAACTGGTGTTTGTTTGTGTGGGGAATGATGATGATCTGCGCAGCGTGGTGCTGGGTGAACATGGTGCGTTGGCTGGCATGCAGGCTAATACAGTATTGGTAGATCACACCACCGCATCAGCCAGCGTGGCGCGCGAACTGGAAGCTCTATGTGCCGAAAAGCAGGTGGGCTTTTTAGATGCACCAGTATCTGGCGGGCAGGCCGGTGCTGAAAATGGTCAGTTAACTATTATGGTCGGGGGCAAGCAAGCGGCCTACCAAAAAGCCGAGCCGGTGATGCAAAGCTATGCGCGTTTTTGTCGGTTGCTGGGCGATTGCGGAACCGGACAACTGGCGAAAATGATGAACCAAATCTGTATCGCTGGTGTGGTCCAAGGACTGGCAGAAGCCATGAATTTTGGGCAGCAGGCCGGACTGGATTGTGAGGCCGTGGTTGAGGTGATCAGCAAAGGTGCCGCGCAGTCCTGGCAAATGGAAAACCGCCATAAGACCATGCTGGCAGGTGAATACGATTTTGGTTTTGCTGTGGATTGGATGCGTAAGGACTTAGGCATTGCCCTGCAACAAGGCCGGGAGCTTGGCGTGACCTTGCCGGTTACCGCGCTGGTTGATCAGTTCTATGCCGACGTGCAGGCCATGGGCGGTAATCGCTGGGATACATCCAGTTTATTGGCCAGGTTAAAACGCTAATCGTTATTTGGGCTCAAAATGCCATTGGTGCTCAAAATAATGCACCCGACCGCGTGAATAATCGCGGTCGGCCTTCCAGGTGCGGTTATTCAGTTTGACGATAACCCCTGCGTGCAGCTTTTTGCTGGCGGACATACCAATAATATTTTGATATTGCTCTTTTGCCTTGCGCAATTCTTCCACTTTCTTGGTGACCCAAGCCAGTAACTGCTCTTCACTTTTATACAGTTTTACCGCCATATTGACTTTCCTGGCGAGATCACTGGGCAAGCGCTTCTTTTTTATTATCTCCATCCGGCCTTTATGACGATAGTAATTGTCTTGTATCTGTTTAAGCATCTCATCCATTACATCGATGCGTTCAACCAGAAAATTAAAACCCTCGCTGTAATCCACAAACAGATTAGAGCCGGAGACCGCGCCAATAGTACCTGCCTGGATTGGTCCCTGACACTGGATTTCGCAGCCAAACAGATTGCCGTTGGGATTATCAATAGGGCCTACCGTAACACTGCCCCGACAGACGATCAGGCTGTGGGCCAACTGTTTACCCACCGTCACATTGCCGTTACAGGTAATATCTAAACCCTGGCCGTGTTGCACATGAATACTGCCTTGCGCAGAGAGCTTGGTGCTGTATTCATTTCTGCCATTTTCACTCTGCTTGCCCATCGCACCTTGTGTGATAATGATATCGCCGCCAGCCTGGATAATGGCGGACTCAACAAAGCCGTTAATGGTGACATCACCGGCAGCGGTAATGATCATCTTTTCGGTAACATCCCCGTTGACGATGACTGCGCCGTCATAATTGACATTACCAGTGCCGACGTTTACACCCTTGCACACAAAGGTTTCATCTACCCACATATCACCCTGGTTAAACTTGGGCATGCCAGCGATTTCAGCCAGCAACAGATTTTCATCGTCCGGGCTGACCATAGTGCCGCTGCCAGGCTTTAGGGGTTGCCATTCACCTGGCGTCGGCTGCAAACTCTCGCCCCTGACCGTAAAGCCAGTGCGGCCCTGGCTTGGCGGAGTGCGGCGCAACAACGGCGTACCGGCTTTTACACAGATAACATCGCCCAAATCGCGCATATCCACTCTGGATACACTGATTTCCTGTGGACGTAAAATGCGTTCAAGGGCATTCGGAACCAGGGGTAACATTCTGGAATTGCGGCCAGGTCGCATGGGTAAACCTTTGGCGACCACTTCTTTTATTTGTGTGCCAGGGGGCTCTGTGGCGGCTAACTGCAAGGCTATTTTCAGGCGTTTTCTCGACAGGCCGCGTTTAATATCGGCGTTACGGGCCATCTTCAATAACTGCGGGTAATTAGGGTTGGCACCGCCGCAGGCGCTGGTCAGGCTGAGCTCAGCCAGCATATCAGAATCAAGGAGTTTGAATTTTACTTCGGCATCGCGACGCTCGGCCACTCGCTCATTGATTTCCCGGTGGCTGTTGTTTTCTTTAGCTTTGTGGATATCCTGCTGAATCTTAACCAGGGTATCTTCCAGTACAAACAACTTGCCATGCTCACTGTCTTTAATCAGTTGAATCAACTGCTTGGCGTCGGGACTACTGTCCACTTGTTCGGTGTGAACATTCAGCCTGAGAAATTTGCCACTGTCTTCCAGGACTAGGGTTATACCCTTCATACTTCCACCCTGTTAATGCCATTGCCTTGTTATCGACAACAATAAATTAACATTTACCATATCTTACTGGCGCTGTCTGCTACTGGATGCTAAATGCTCTGCGCATATTGATACAGGGCGCGTAAAATTGCCAGCTTGTTACTGTCCTGTTGATATTGTTGCCCTAATTTTTCCAGCTCCTGCAGGTATTCTTCCATATGGATACTGGCTTGTGCTGCGTTATCCAGTAATTTTGTGCGGCGATGCTCCTGCCATTTTTGTACTTCATCGGCACTCAGACTGGCCGGAAAGTTTCTTGCCCGGTAGCGAAACAGCAATGTTTTAAGCCTTGGGTCATCAAACTGCCAGTCCAGCGCGGCCAACTGATCGGCGTTGGCTTGCCTGACCTGATCGCAACGGGCGCGATCTGCATCTGATAAAAAGCCCCCGCTATACAGCGCGTAATCTGGATCCTGTGCATCCTGTGGGCTTGAAGTGTCAAACAATTCCTGGAGTTTTTGTACCAGGTTGGGAATAGCGCGAATACGCTCCAGGTTTTGCAGGCACGCGTCACGGTCAATACCCAGGCGTTCGGCGTTTTCCGGGCTCAGGGTTTTAGCCGGTGCCACCACCGGGCACTTGTTTAGGTGAATCAGCTTTATCGGCAGGCGCTGTTCGCCTTCTTCCAGCATACTCGAGCTTTGATAAAGTTTTTCACGCAGTTGCTCACTGTTCAGCTCGGCCAGAGGGGTTGGGTCGAGTGCCAGATTCAATACCACCACTGCATTGCGATTAACCGGATGCTGACAAACTGGTGCCACCCAAGTGCAGCAACCCTGATGCGCCGGGAGCTTGGAAGAGATATGCACTACCGGGGTCATACGATAGCAGTCTAGGTGTGCCTGGACTTTCTTCTTGTTACGCAAATCAAACAGATAATTATAAAGTTTGGGCTGCTTTTCTTTTACCAGTTTTGCCAGCGCAATAGTCGCATATACATCGGACATGGCATCGTGGGCGGATTCATGGCTGATACCGTTTGCCTGGGTCAGATCCTCGAGCCGGAAACTTGGCGTGCCATCCTCTTTTTCCGGCCAATTGATACCATCCGGGCGCAGGGCGTAGCAGGCCCGAACCATATCGATAATGTCCCAGCGACTATTACCCTGTTGCCATTCTCGCGCATAGGGATCGTAAAAATTACGGTACAGGCTGTAACGGGTGACTTCGTCGTCAAAGCGAATGCTGTTATAGCCTGCCACACAAGTGTTCGGCTGACTGAATTCCTGATGGATCCGGGCCATAAACTGGGATTCCGGTAAACCATCGCGCAGTGTGAGCTGCGGTGTAATCCCGGTAATCAGGCAGGCCTGTGGATGGGGCAGGTAATCACTGGGGATCTGACAGTACAGTTTGACTGGCTTGCCTATGGGGTTTAACTCCAGATCCGTGCGTATTCCGGCAAACTGAGCGGGATGATCTTTCTGTGGGTTGGCACCCCAGGTCTCGTAGTCGTGCCAAAAAATAGTCGAACCGGACAAACAATAACCTTCCAATAGCCAGTTGAGTAGATGGCATGAATCTCAGCAGATTATTAGCCGAAACTCAACTGATTAGCCGTTTATACTGGATAGATATCGGCGTACTGATACTAATGAAGGAACGGCTATCCACAACCATTTATTGACTATAAATGGGTGCCTGAAAATTTGAGAGCTTACAAGGTTTAAGTTATTGCCCCTGGCATGGCATTCGTTAAAGACTGCTATTGTAGGGACGGCCGACAAGCCTATCGGAAAAAATTCTGTTAGGCTCGCTGCTCCAACAAACTGTTTGGTCAATATACAATAACGACAGGACACCCTATATGAAGCGCAATCTCGCCATCTTGCTGAGTTTAACCGCCATGACATTATCTACCCAGGCCCAGGACCATTCTCCCATAGCTATTGCCATTCATGGTGGTGCAGGCACCATCAGTAAAGCCCAATTAACCCCAGAACGTGAACAACAGTATCGGGCGAAGCTGGAAGAGGCGGTGACGGCTGGTTATGCACTCTTGCAAAATGGCGCGTCCAGCCTGGATGCCGTGGTGGCATCTGTGCAGATACTGGAAGACTCACCGCTATTTAATGCCGGCCGGGGATCGGTGTATACCTATAACGGTGAGCACGAACTGGATGCCTCGATTATGGAAGGGAAAACCCGTGCTGCTGGTGCAGTGGCTGGGGTGAAAACCGTTAAGAGCCCTATTGCTCTGGCTCGGGCGGTGATGGAAAAATCCCATCATGTCATTTTAAGTGGCCAGGGAGCAGAAGATTTCGCTGACACCCAGGGATTGGAGAAAGTGGAAAATAGCTATTTCGACTCCGATGCCAGGCGCCAGCAACTGGACAAAGCCAAAGAAACCCTGAAACAGGATAAGACTGCTTTTTCCCGCCCGGATATGCTGGATTACAAGTTTGGTACGGTGGGTGCGGTGGCATTGGATAAACAAGGCAACCTGGCGGCAGCCACGTCCACCGGCGGCATGACCGCGAAACGCTGGGGAAGAATTGGAGATTCTCCTATTATTGGGGCCGGAACCTTTGCTGACAATCAAAGCTGCGCCGTATCCTCCACCGGTCATGGCGAATATTTTATCCGTTACAATGTGGCTGCAGATATTTGTGCCAGAAGCCAGTATTTGAATATTCCCGCCAAAGTGGCGGCGCAGTCTGTTATCCACAATGTGCTGAAAAATGCCGGCGGCAGCGGTGGCGTTATCCTGGTGGATAATCAGGGCGAAATCAGTATGCCGTTTAACACGCAGGGAATGTACCGGGCCAGTGTGGATGTAAATGGTAAGGTACAAGTCGCTATTTTTGCTGATGAGTCAGCACAGTAACTACTCTTTCGTTTGGCGTTACCGACAGGCTGAATAACGGCGACCTGTCGGTTTCATCAATTTTTTAGCCCGCCACTGTGAATAACCTGATTTGTGGGTCTACTCTTAACTTATACCAACTTATTTCAGCGACTTAGCTGGGTTGGCTTTGCTGCGTGATAGTCGTTCAGTTGGCGGCTACTCTACCAGTTGCTAGGCACTGTGCTTCAAAACAAAAGGGGAGGCTTTATGGAGTCCTTGCAAGTCAGTGATTATATGAATCGTCGGCCAGTGACCTTTGCCCCGCATATGACGGTGGCAGAGGCGGTGGAAAGGTTGTTGCACAGTCGCCAAACAGGTGGCCCCGTGGTGGATGCAGAGCGCCGGCTGGTGGGTTTTCTGTCTGAGCAGGATTGTCTGGCCAGAATGCTTGAATCGAGTTTTTATCGTGAACAAGTAGCCAGAGTGTCAGACATTATGCGCCAAGAAGTATTGTCTATTAAGCCCTATATGTCGATTATCGAACTTGCACAAAAAATGCTGGGTGAAAAGCCCAAGGTTTACCCGGTGGTGGATGATGATGGGCTTCTGATGGGAGCCATTACCCGCGCCGATGTGTTGCATGCCATAGATATACAACTGCAGGCCGGTTATAAACGGGCGGTGTAGCAGGAATTACACGACTGACCTGCATAAGGTCTGGAAATCTATGCGTCCTTCTTCTAGGATCTGCGCCCACTGTTGCACGTGCGGATCCCTTTACCTTTGTCTATTGCCAATCTAAAAGCGCTAATTAATCAATCCATGCAAGTGGACAGGCACCGATTCTGGCGACGCCTGCAGAAACTGTCTTCTGAATCTCAGGTGTTAGCGGCATTCACCGATGAGGTGTTGCAATCGGTACAACGCAGTCAGCTACGCAAAGACGGTGTGCCGAAGATTGATTATCCTGATCTGCCGGTCAGTGAGCACCGGGATGAAATTGCTAAAGCCATTGCCGAACATCAGGTGGTTATTGTGGCCGGTGAAACCGGCTCTGGGAAAACCACTCAATTACCAAAAATTTGTCTGGAACTGGGCCGGGGTGTGCGCGGCCTGATCGGACATACCCAGCCCAGGCGGCTGGCCGCTCGTAGTGTGGCGAACCGTATTGCAGAGGAACTGCAAAGCCAAATGGGGCAGGCGGTAGGCTATAAAGTGCGGTTTACCGATCAGGTGAGTGAGCAAACCTACGTTAAACTGATGACCGACGGTATTTTGCTGGCCGAGATGCAGCAGGACAGGTTTTTAAATCAGTATGACACCATTATTATTGACGAGGCCCACGAGCGAAGCCTGAATATTGATTTTATTCTGGGCTATCTGAAACAACTGTTGCCGCGGCGCCCCGATCTTAAACTGATTATTACCAGTGCCACTATCGATCCGGAACGTTTTTCCCGTCACTTTAATCATGCCCCGGTAATACAGGTCAGCGGTCGCACCTACCCGGTAGAAGTGCGCTACCGGCCGCTGGATGAGGGTGAGGAAGACCGCGATCAAATTCAGGGTATATTGGATGCCGTGAACGAATTGGGCCGGGAAAGCAGCGGCGATATATTGGTATTTTTAAGTGGTGAACGGGAAATTCGCGATACCGCAGACGCATTGCAAAAAGCCCAGTTACGCGCCACTGAAATCTTGCCGTTGTATGCCAGATTGTCGGCGGCTGAGCAGAATCGTATTTTTGCGCCCCATGGCGGCAGACGTATTGTGCTGGCCACCAATGTGGCAGAAACCTCACTGACGGTGCCAGGAATTAAGTATGTCATTGACCCTGGCTTTGCCCGTTTGTCACGTTACAGTGCCCGCAGTAAAGTGCAGCGGCTGCCCATTGAAGCCATATCTCAGGCTTCAGCGAACCAGCGTGCCGGGCGCTGTGGCCGGGTCAGTGAAGGGATTTGCATTCGACTATACAGCGAGCAGGACTATCTGGGCCGTCCTGAATTTACCGATCCTGAGATTCTGCGCACCAACCTGGCTTCAGTAATCCTGCAAATGTTGGCGTTGGGCCTTGGCAATATCGACGCCTTTCCCTTTGTTCAGGCGCCGGATTCACGCAATGTGAATGACGGTTTCAGGCTGTTACAGGAACTGGGAGCCATTCAGGATGCCAAGGGTGAGCAACGGGCCAGACTGACGGAATTGGGGCGACAGATAGCCAGGCTGCCGGTGGATCCCCGTTACGCCCGCATGTTGGTGGAGGCGGCAAGCTTAGGGGCGTTACAGGAAGTGATGGTGATTGCCGCCGCCCTGAGCATTCAGGATCCCAGGGAACGCCCTCAGGATAAACGTCAAGCTGCCGATCAGGCGCACAGCGTGTTTCACAACAAAGAGTCGGATTTTCTCTCTTATTACCAATTGTGGCAGGCATTTCGCCAGCAGCAAAAAGCGCTAACCAACAATCAGTTGCGCAAATGGTGTCGCGAACACTTTCTGAATTATCTGCGCATGCGGGAATGGCAGGATATTGTCAGTCAGCTTAAGCAGGCGATTGTCGACCTGGGCTTTCGCCTTAACAGTCAGGCGGCTGAATATGAACCTATCCATCAGGCTATCGCCAGTGGACTGCTTTCGCATATCGGCTTTAAAGATAAGGAGCGGGAATATCTGGGGGCCAGAAGCAGCCGTTTTATGATTTTTCCTGGCTCTGGTGTGGCTAAGGCGGCGCCTAAGTGGGTAATGGCTGCCGAGCTGGTTGAAACGTCACGTTTGTTTGCCCGCGATGTGGCTAAAATTGATCCTGCCTGGCTGGAGTCACTGTCCGGTCATTTGGCCAAATCCCATTATAGTGAACCTTACTGGTCGAAGAAGCAGGGCGCGGTGATGGCGTCATTGCGTATCAGTTTATTTGGCCTGGATATTGTGCGTGACAGGCGGGTAAATTACAGCAAGATTGACCCTGCTGCCTGCCGCGAGCTTTTTATTCGCGAAGCTCTGGTTAATCTGGATACCAAACTGGATTACGCCTTTCTTAAGCATAATCAGGCGCTGGTGGAACAAATCGAAGAATTGGAAGCCAAGTCCCGTCGCCGCGACATATTGGTGGATGAAGAAGATCTAGTCGCTTTTTATCAGCGTTTACTGCCAGCGACTATCTGCACCGAAGCACAGTTACGTAAATGGTGGGGCAAACAGCAGGATAAAACACTGCTGAATTTTGATATTGAGCAGTTAATGCGCCAGGACGCCAGCCATGTCAGCGAGCTGGATTACCCGGCTAATTGGCATCAGGGTAACCTTAGCCTGGCCCTTGATTACCACTTTGAGCCAAAAGATATTGATGATGGTGTCAGCGTGCTAATCCCTCTGCCGTTATTGAATCAAGTCCAACCAACAGGGTTTGACTGGTTGGTACCTGGTCTTCGTGAAGAGCTGGTGGTGAGCCTGATCAAATCCTTGCCTAAGCGCCTGAGACGCAATTTTGTGCCGGCCCCTGATTATGCCAGGGCTTGTGTGGCCGATTTAAGCCAGAATGAGCAGCCTTTTCTGCAGGCCTTATCAAACAAGCTACGCAAGATGACCGGGGTCGAGGTGGATGAAGAAGAATGGCAACTGCAGGAACTGCCGAATCACCTTCGCATCAATTTTAAGGTACTGGACCCAGATGGAAAGTTGATTGCACAAGGGCGGGATTTGCCGGAATTGCAGGCAAAACTGCAGGGTAAGCTGAGCAAAACATTGCAAAAAGCGGCCACCCCTGAAGTGGAACAGCAGGACCTGACCAACTGGTCCTTTGGCAAATTAAGTGAAGTGTTTGTCAATAAGCAAGCCAGTTTTCAGGTTAAGGCTTACCCGGCGCTGGTGGACAATAAACAAAGTGTGGCGATTAAACTCTTTGATCAGCCGCATGTGGCGAATGACGCGCACAGAAGCGGATTAAGGCGGTTGTTGCTATTAAACTTACCATCGCCGATCAAGTACCTGCAGGATAAGTTACCCAACAAGGCCAAACTGGGTTTGTATTTTAACCCATTCGGGCAGATTAAGGCGCTGATTGACGACTGCATCAGTGCTGCCATTGACCAGTTGATGGGGAATAACCCTGAGCAAATCCGGGAGCCGCAGCAATTTGAGCAGTTGCATGAAATTATACGCGGGGAACTGAACGACACTGTGCTGGCCATTGCCATCAAAGTGGAGAAAGGCCTGACTCTGGCGCATGAAATACATAAGAAGCTCAAGGGCAATGTGCCCCTGAATATGATCAACGCCGTGGGGGATATCAAAGCGAATCTGGATGCATTGGTGTATGCTGGCTTTGTTACCGACATAGGCACTGCCAGGCTGGATGACTGGAACCGTTATTTGCAAGCGATTGCTAAACGTCTGGAGAAATTGCCGGTAGATCCCAGTCGTGACCGACAGCAGCAGCTTATCGTGAGCAGGGTGGAGGAGCAATGGCAGGCTAAGTTGAACAAGCTTCCCAAGGGGCAACCAGCGAGCCAGGGGCTGCTTGAGGTGAAATGGATGATCCAGGAATTGCGGGTATCACTGTTTGCTCAACAATTGGGTACTGCGTATCCAATATCGGAAAAACGCATCCTCAATCATTTGGATCAGCTATAGTTTTGTCAGCCGAGATTGACAAGGCTCAAACGGCACAATATAAAGAATTGAGTTAATTTATAACCTGAGGGGATGGTGATGCTGGGCTACGACGATAAGCGCGATTTCTTTCGTATGATGGTCAATACCGCCTGCGAATTAAAACTGACGGACGATGAGTCCAGTCGTTCTTTATCTGCGATTTGCAAGGATCTCAGTGCAACAGGTATGTCGTTCGAGGTGGAAGAGTCCATTGAGCCCGGCACTATGGTGCAGGCGTTACTGGAATCAAGTAACAGCCAGATCCCCTCCCTGAATGCCAAAGCCAGAGTGGTGCGCTGTACCGCCAGTTCTGACAGCAGCTATATGGTGGGTGTAGAGATTATTGAGATGAGCTGATAAGGGGCGGTTTAAACACCCCTTCGCGGTCAGATAACCCGGCAAACCAGGCCTTTTAGGTAGAATCCTTCGGGATAGGTGCTGGCAACCGGGTGGTCGGCGGCCTGTCCCAGCCTCTCCAGAAATTGTACCTGTCTGCCCGCGTCCAGCGCGGCATCTGCCACCACCTTATGGAACAAGTCCGTAGGCATCAGGCCTGAACAGGAAAATGTGCAAAGGATACCGCCCGGTCGGATAATCTGCATAGCATGCATATTGATGTCCTTGTAGCCACGACAGGCCCGATTCAGGCTGGCTTTGCTGTCAACAAACTTGGGGGGATCCAGAATAATCTGGTCAAACTGCTTTCCCTGTTGTACGTAGTCCCGCAGCGCCTGAAATACATCGACCTGAATAAAGTCGCATTTGGCTAGATCCAGGTCGTTGATTTGGACATTGCGCCGGGCCAGGGCCAGGGCCGGTTCAGAGACATCCAGATTGGTGACATGTCTGGCTCCGGCGGCTAGCGCATAGCTGCCGAAAGTTCCGGTATAACTAAAGCAGTTCAGTACGTCCTTATCTTTGGCATAGCGTCCTGCAATGGCGCGGTTGTCACGTTGATCCAGATAAAAACCGGTTTTGTGTCCGGTAAAGGGATTGACCAGAATCTTGACGCCATTTTCTTCAATCACGACTTCCTCTGGTACCTCACCGGACAGCACCTGAACCAGCGGCTCCAGTCCTTCTTTGTTTCTGACCGCCACATCAGAGCGCTCCAAGATGGCGCATTCGGGAAAACACTTCTGTAATGCCCAGACAATCTTGTCCCGATGTTTATCAGCACCTGCGCTAAGGAGTTGGCAAACCAGCACATGGTCGTACTTATCTATGGTAACGCCGGGCAGACCGTCTGACTCGGCGGCAATCAGACGAAATCCGCTGAGTCCCTGACGGCCGATCAGTTCCTGACGCCCCTGCAGGGCAGTTTGAATGCGGCGCAGAAAAAATGCGTTATCAATAACTTCATGCTGGTCAAAAGTCCAGACCCTGGCCTGGATCTGAGATTGTGGTGACCAGGCAGCGCGGGCCAGCCACTTGCCATCATGGTTGAGCACATCAACGGTATCGCCTGGACGCATGCGACCTCTTTGTGACTTGATAGCACTGGCGAAAATCCAGGGGTGGCGTCTGAGCAGGGATTTGTCCCGCTCCGGATGCAAAATTAAAGTGGATGACATAGCATAATCCATAAATTCAACGGCGGCGGGTTACCGCCAATTTTGCCGGCATTGTACAGAAGGAATCCGCACTTGGCGAAGCTATGCATAAGAATACAAGTTGAGGGCAAAGTTCAGGGGGTATTTTTTCGTAAAAATACCCAGAAGCGGGCGCTTGAACTGGGACTGACGGGTTTTGCCAGGAATCTACCCGACGGTTCTGTGGAAGTGCTGGCTTGTGGCGAGCCTAAAGCCGTTATGTCTCTATGTGATTTTGTGCAAGGTGGGCCTCCCGGCAGTGAGGTAACCCACACAAATCAAACTGAGGTGGCGTGCCAATCTCTGACAGGATTTGAGGTTCTATGATGCTGCAGATTACGCACGAGACTCCGGATCACACCTTGTGTATTGAATCGGCTGAGTTTCCACAGATAGCCCCCCATCAGGTGCTGGTTAAAGTGCATGCCTTTGGCCTTAACCGGGCCGATACCCTGCAGCGACAAGGCAAATATCCACCTCCCAAGGGAGAAAGCCTGGTATTAGGCCTGGAAATCTCAGGCGAGGTGGTTAAATCGGGCGGTGCGACAAGTAGATGGCAACCTGGTGATAAGGTCTTTGGTTTGGTGGCAGGTGGTGGCTATGCCCAATATGTGGCAGTGCATGCCGAACATTTGATGGCTGTGCCAGCGACAATGGATATGTATCAGGCTGCCGGCTGTGCTGAGGTGTTTTTGACAGCCTACCAGGCTCTGTTCACATTAGGCCGATTAAAGGCCGGAGAAAAGGTACTGATTCATGCCGGCGCCAGTGGCGTGGGCAGTGCCGCCATTCAGCTTGCCAGCCATTCAGGCGCAAGAGTGGCTGTCACTGCATCCGATGAAAAAAAGCTTAGTTTTTGCCAGGGACTGGGCGCGGAGCTGTTAGTCAATTACCGCACTGAAGTGTTTACTGATACTGTAAAGGCAAGCTGGCAAGGCGTGGATCTGATTGTCGATGTCGTGGCTGGCGATTACCTGAATGCCAATGTTAGGTGTCTGAATATGGATGGGCGTATCGTGCAGCTTGCCCTGCTGGGGGGACGCTACACGGAAAAGTTCGATATGGCGATGATGCTGGCGAAACGAGCGAGTTTGATGGCATCAACGCTGCGCAATCGCAGCGATGCTTATAAGTCTGAGTTAATCCAGAGCTTCTGGAACGCGTTTTCAGATGCTTTGGCAACAGGGCAACTTAAGGTCTGCGTAGACACTGTGTATGCCGCTCCTGAGCTCAATACTGCCCACCAACGACTGGAGCAGAATCTGAATATGGGAAAACTCATCGGCTACTGGGACTGAAACCCCTTGTCTTCCTGCAGCTTTTTGCCTTGCGCGGCATGACGGGCCAGTTCATCACAGCGTTCATTTTCCGGGTGACCGGCATGGCCTTTAACCCAATGCCATTGGATCTTGTGCTTGCTGGCCTGTTCATCCAGCGCCTGCCACAGGTCGACATTTTTGACCGGCTTCTTGTCAGCGGTACGCCAGCCGTTTTTTTTCCAGTTTTTTATCCATTGCGTGATGCCCTGACGCAGATATTGGCTATCTGTGGTCAGCTCTACCTCACAACGCTCCTTAAGAATACGCAGGGCAGCAACCGCGGCCAGCATTTCCATTCTGTTGTTGGTCGTGAGCTGGTAACCGGCACTGAGCTCTTTTAAATGGCTGCCATAGCGCATAACCGCGCCATAGCCGCCCGGGCCTGGGTTACCCAGGCATGAACCGTCGGTAAAAATCTGTACTTTCTTCATGTTCGTCCATCCGCCCATGGGAAGATGTCTTCAGCAAGATTTGCCGAGACAGGGCAAAAGGGAGCAGTATAATAAGCCCAATCTGTAATGCATAGTGTTAACGGCCATCGCCCATGAGACAAATAGTACTGGATACGGAAACTACCGGCATCGATCCCAAGCAGGGACATCGAATCATTGAAATTGGCTGTGTAGAAGTGATCAATAGACGCCTGACCGGCAATCACTTCCATGTGTATATCAATCCGCAGCGTGAAGTGGAGCAGGAAGCCATTGAGGTCCACGGCATTACCAATGAAATGCTGGCAGACAAGCCGCTGTACCGGGACATTGCTCAGGAATTTGAAGACTTTATTCGTGGTGCTCAGTTGGTGATTCACAATGCCGCGTTTGACGTAGGCTTTATGGATCACGAATATGCCATGCTGGGCAAACCCGCTGGTTTTACCCACAGCATCTGCTCAGTGCTGGATACGCTGCAACTGGCCAGGCAATTACACCCCGGGCAGAAAAACAACCTGGACGCCCTGTGCCGCCGCTACGGCATAGACAACTCCCATCGAACCCTGCACGGCGCTTTGTTGGATGCGGAGATTCTGGCCGACGTCTATTTGCTAATGACAGGTGGGCAAACAAATTTAAATCTTAGTGGTAATAGCGGAGGCAGTGACAACCAGGGAGAAGTGATGCGCTTGTTAAGTGCAGATAGAAAGCCGCTAAAGGTTCTGCGCGCTTCGGCCGATGAACTGGAAGAACACGAGCGCCGTTTGGATCTGATTGAAGCCAAGGGCGGCGCTTGCTTGTGGCGTCAACCTGCGGACTAATATGCTAAAAAACAGTATTCTGCTGCTCTGTCTGGCCTGTGCACCTGTATGGGCCCAACAATCCCCGGCTATTGAGCCCGCTAAACCTTCCCCGCTGACGATGTTGGGGAATGAGTATCTTAATAGTATCCAGTTGCTGCAAAACCGCTTTCGCATTGACTATCAGGTGGATGAAATCACCATGATCTTCTTCCGCGAATACGGTACTGCACCTATCGTGCTGGTCAGGCCGGATGGCAGCAAAATATTCCAGGGTGATGAACATCCCGACAGTATTGAGTGGTATGACGATGCCACCTATGACATGGTCAGGATCAAGCAGCCGATGCCCGGCCCCTGGCAGGCCGTTGGACAGATGTTGCCAGACAGTCGCGTAATGGTTGTCAGTGATATTCAGCTTCAGGCAGATCCTTTACCCAGCCTGTTGTTTTCCGGCGAAATCATCAAACTCAAAGCGCATCTAACCAATGGCGGTAAGCCCATTGAGTACAAAGAGTTTCGTGATGTGGTGGAATTAACAGTGGAGTTTATTAGTACCAATAACCCCAATTTCACCAACTTTGGTGCCGACGCCCAGTTGGTGGCCCGCTACGAAGATAATGGCATGGGCATGGATGAATACCCTATGGATGGCATATTCACGGGGCAATTTAATCTGAATATTACCGAAGGGCAGTGGAAGCCCATTTATCGGGTCAGCACGCCAATGTTTACCCGCGAAGAGGTCAAAGAGCCACTGGTTTTGCATCCTAATCCTGTCAGGATGGCAGTGGAGAAAGATCAAGGGGATGGGCGACACCGACTGTCAATTGACGTTGACCGGGAATTGGTGGACATCCGAAGTTTGCTGGTGGATGGTAAGATTCGTTATCCAAATGGTGACGTGCAGAGTTTTTCTATTACTGATAGCTCTGAACAGGCCAGAATGCATGAAATTCTGAATATCGAATATGGTGTATTCAGGGTCAAAATTACAGCCTACGGTAATACCACCGATGGGCGCGACTTTATTCTGGATGTACCTGAGTTCAGTTTCTTGTCTGAAGAACCCGAATTAGCTGCCCTGGATACGAGTGTTGTGCCGGGAGAGGGGGCGGCAGAGTTACAACCTGTGCCGGCTGACGAACAACCTATTACAAATACACCCATTGATGATCTGGGTGTCGACCAACAAAGTCAAAGTAATATATGGGCAACCATCATCGTGGCTAATGTGCTGTTGCTGATAGTTGGTGGTCTGGCAATTTGGCTGACTCTGGGGCGAAAAAAAGGCGGTTCTAAATCGCCGGTAAAGTTTAAGCTCAGAATGCCGTCGGTAAAGCTTCCAAAACGCAAACCCAAAGCGGAAACGCCACCTAAAGCCTGAAATCTGCACGCTGCTGTTGGCTATTTATGCAGTTTGCTTAAATAAGCTGCAAACGGCATGGGGAAAGGCTTTTTTGTCATAAAAAGTGCGAAAAAGCGGTTGACTCACCCAAGGGGAACCCGTAATATCTGCGCCCAGTTGAGCACGGGAGCAAACGCCAGTGTTTAACTGATTGATTTTAAAAAGGAAGTGGAGCGGTAGTTCAGTTGGTTAGAATACCGGCCTGTCACGCCGGGGGTCGCGGGTTCGAGTCCCGTCCGCTCCGCCACTTTCCTGTTATTCCTCTCAAACTAAATTCTTAAGTACTGGTAGTTATACAGCCGGGTTCGTGGTCATAATCTGATTGCTGCGTCATGCAGATGGCGTGTGTAAACAGACGAGCTGTCGTGAATGGTCTGTACGGCCATTTGACTTATCGCGCTTGTCACAGAATGCAGCGCGCTTTGCATCTTATTCTTATAGCGATTGCAAAAAAAGCCCCGCATCAAAGCGGGGCCTGGCAATGCTTGTGCAGTTTACGCTGCTCTGGACGATTTCTTTTTGTCGGTTTGCAGCAGACTTTTATCTGCCATTAGTTCAACACTGTCAAAATCATCTACATTGATAGTGCGCAGACGCTCTGCTTCAGCACGTTTTAACAGCTCAGCTTCCTGCTCGGTCAATACACCCAGTTCCAGACCTCGTTCAGCCACTTTATCTAGCTGCATAAAGGGCAGACGCTCCTTGGCCGCTTTACACACTTTATCGTAAAGCGGTTCAGACGCCAGGATGTCATCCAGGGCTTGCTCCAGCAGGCCCGCAGGGTTTCCTTCCTCGCGACTCAAGAACTGGCCTTTGCCTAACCGGTCACGGCTGTCACAGGGGGTTTGCAGGATCTGGGCAATCTGATGATCCAGCTTGTCAGATGGTCTGGCGTATTTCTTACCAAATGGCATCACCACCAGTCGCAGAGCCTTGCCTAGCCATTTGGACGGGAAGTTATCCAGTAATTCATCAATGGCCACTTCGGTCTGATACAGACTGTCCTGCATCGCCCAATGTACCAGTGGCAAATCCGCCTTCTGACGGCCCTCATCGTCGTAACGTTTGAGTACCGCGGTGGCCAGATATAAGTAGCTGAGTATATCGCCTAAGCGCGCTGACAGGCGCTCACGGCGTTTTAACTCACCACCCAAGACTCCCATGGCAACATCTGACAAAAACGCCAGGTTAGTGGCATAACGTTCAATGGATTGGTAGTAACCCTTGGTTTCATCGCTGAAAGGTGCACTGGCCAATCTGGCCCCCGTCAGAGCAAACCAAAAGCTGCGCACTTTGTTGCTGATGGTAAAGCCGATATGACCGAACAGAGCTTCGTCAAACTCTTCCAAAGCCTGTTGTTGATCATCATTGGCAGCAGCGTACAATTCCTTCAGCACGTAAGGATGACAGCGCATTGCGCCCTGACCAAAGATCATCATGTTGCGGGTCAGGATATTGGCACCTTCTACCGTAATAGCAATGGGAGCACCCTGATAACCGCGACCAATATAGTTGTTGGGGCCAAGAATAATGCCTTTGCCACCATGTACGTCCATAGCGTCGTTCACTACCTGACGCATTTTCTCGGTCAGGTGATACTTACAGATAGCGGAGATAACCGAAGGTTTCTCACCCATATCCAATGCTTTTGTGGTCATGCTGGTGACGGCATCCATCAGATAGGCATTACCACCAATGCGACCAAGCATTTCTTCAACGCCTTCCATTTTACCCACCGGCAGTTTGAACTGACGGCGAATGCGCGCATAGGCTCCGGTGGCCAGTGCCACAGATTTGGTGCCGCCTGCCGAGTTTGAGGGCAGGGTGATACAACGACCAACCGACAAGCATTCCACCAGCATGCGCCAGCCCTGGCCAGCCATTTTTGGCCCACCGATTATGAAATCCAGTGGCACAAACAAGTCTTTGCCGCGCACCGGTCCGTTCTGAAACGGAATATTCAATGGGAAATGACGACGACCAATATCCAAGCCTTCCAGATCCGAAGGGATCAGCGCACAGGTGATACCCAAATCTTTTTCTTTACCCAGTAAACCTTCAGGGTCCTGCAGTTTGAATGCCAGGCCGACAATAGTCGCAACAGGTGCCAGGGTGATATAGCGCTTATTGAAGGTGAGCTTCATGCCCAGTACTTCTTCACCTTCCCATATACCTTTACAAACGATACCCACATCTGGAATAGCACCTGCGTCAGAGCCGGCTTCCGGGCTGGTCAGGGCAAAGCAGGGAATGTCCTCACCTTTGGCCAGGCGAGGCAGATAGTGGTCTTTCTGTTCCTGTGTACCATAGTGTTGCAGCAGTTCACCCGGGCCTAAAGAATTAGGCACGCCTACTGTTGAGGCCAATACGATGCCGGAACCAGACAGTTTCTGCAGTACCCTGGACTGGGCATAGGCTGAAAATTGCAGACCACCGTATTCCTTTTTGATGATCATGGCGAAAAACTTATTGTCTTTCAGGAACTGCCAGAGCTCCGGCGGCAGGTCGGCTCGTTTATGGTTAATTTCCCACTCATCGGCCATTCGGCAGGCTTCTTCCACCGGACCATCCAAAAAGGCCTGTTCCTCGGCTGACAATCTGGCGGCCGGAATGGCATGTAGTTTTTGCCAGTCAGGTTTGCCACTGAATATTTCACCATCCCACCATACCGTACCAGCATCAATGGCCTCCTGCTCAGTACGTGACATCTCAGGCATAATCTTACGGTAGATCTTTAAAAATGGGGCGCTGATATATTGCTTACGTACGGTACTGATATTCAATGGCAGGGCGATCAGTAAAAACAGGATCCAGCTAAGCTGACCAACCTGGCCGGCGATACTGCCTGCCGCCAGCACAGCCGCCACCAATAAGGTGGCAATATTGAGTTTTAATCGCCAGTAGCTGGCTGCGCCCAGGGCCGCAATCACCAGCACCAGCCAGAATAGACTTTGCATGATAACTCCAAATGTAAGAGGTCTGACCAGATGTAACGAGAAAATAGGCTCAATAGCGCAAAAAATCAAGTGGGATTAGGCTGATTTTAGAACATGCCGATCTTTTGAGTCTGATTTTTCAACAGTTTGTCGGCCCTTTATACAGGGCTGAGGGAAGGTTTGTGCAAAGTCCGAATTGAGCGGGGAAGGGCTGACAAATCTACACCACTGGCTAACGGCTGAATTTCGTCAACTGTATATCAGCTTGTTCATCGCCCTCTTTAAATTGCTGCAGACGTACCATCTGGTAATCGAGACTGGGAGCGAACCAAATAAAGGTTTCCCTGGGACTGTCTTCGCGGACTTTTTCCAGCTTGATACAAGCCAGTTCACCATAGGGCAACTTTAACGTTTCTTTACCAACCACCCGGAATTTCTGTTGACGCAGCTCGCCCCGATCATTGATGGTCTGGTAGGCAAATTCTTGTTCGCCTTTGGCCAGTCCGCTGCGCACATCCAACTGATATAGCTGGTTATCTATTTCACCTTGCCAGGGTAAAGTGTTGTCAGCATTGACCTGAATCTGCTGACGACGTGCATCAAATACCAGACTGATGGCTTTATCTTTACCTGTGCCGGAGCGACTGAAATGGTACTTGTAGGGCACCAGTTTGCCATCCACCAGGCTAAATAAGCTTTCTTCTGTACGCTTATCACTTAAAAACAGAAAAGAGGCTTCGGAATGATAAGCAAATTTATACTGATTACGTCCCAGATGGGTAAGGGTTTGACTGGCTTTACCCAGGTTCATGCCACTGCGGCTTGCCTGGTAATGCGCCTCAAAAGGGGTTAGCTCGAGCGCCAACAGGGACTGCGGAATCAGCAGTCCCAACAGTAAAACATTAATCCGCAGCGTAGCCTTCGGCAGGTACAGGTTTATCATCGAGCAGAACTTGACCATCATTCATCCTTAATCTGTCCTGACAGAACCACTTTACGACCAGTGGATAGAGCTGGAGTTCCTGTTCCCGCACCCGAAGTGACAGCTCTTCCTCACTATCTGTGGCAAAAACCGGCACTTTGGACTGAATAATCACCGGGCCACCATCCAGTTCAGGCGTCACAAAATGCACTGTGGCACCATGCTCAGTATCGTTGGCTTCAATAGCGCGCCTATGTGTATGTAAGCCTTTGTATTTAGGCAGCAAAGAGGGGTGTATGTTTAGCATGCGGCCCAGATAATGCTGCACAAAGTGTTCACTGAGAATGCGCATAAAGCCAGCTAATACCACCAGATCAGGTTGATACTGGTCAATCTGGGCCATCAGAGCCTGATCATAGCTTTCTCTGTCTGCGTAATCTTTATGGCTCAACACTAAAGCCGGTACATCTGCCTGACGAGCACGCTCCAGTCCATAAGCGTCTGCCTGGTTGGAAATGACCGCTGTGACGCGGCCGTGAATACGGCCGGCCTCTATGTTGTCCAAAATAGCTTGCAGGTTAGTACCGCTGCCGGAAATCAATACAACAATGGATTTCATGGCTTAGCGGATCTCAACCTGATTGGCATCCTGAGTGTTTTCTACCTTACCCAGTAACCAGGCATTTTCACCCTCTGCGTTTAACAGCGAGACCGCTTCTGCGGCTTTGTCAGCAGGTACCGCGATGACCAGACCTACGCCGCAGTTGAAGGTACGGTACATCTCATGCTGGGTGACATTGCCTTGCTCTTGCAGCCAACTAAAAATAACCGGCCATTGCCAGCTGCTGCCGTCAATAACCGCTTTGGTGTTTTCTGGCAATACGCGCGGAATGTTCTCCCAGAAACCACCACCAGTGATATGTGAAATAGCATGCACAGGAAGTGCGTCAATCAGTTTCAGCACAGGCTTGACATAAATGCGGGTTGGCTCAAGCAAATGATCTATAATGGCTTTGCCTTGCAGATCATCTGCAGGATTAGCCTGGCTGACTTCCAGGATTTTCCGTACCAGGGAGAACCCATTGGAATGCGGGCCAGATGATGCGACGGCAATCAGGGCATCGCCTGCCTGCACTTTGCTGCCATCAATCAGGTTTTCTTCCTCAACCACGCCAACACAGAATCCGGCGATATCATAGTCATCGCCATGGTACATACCCGGCATTTCTGCGGTTTCACCACCAATCAGCGCACAACCAGACAGCTCGCAGCCCTTACCAATGCCCGTGACCACGTCTGCGGCGGTATCGACATTGAGTTTGCCTGTTGCATAGTAGTCAAGGAAAAACAGGGGTTCAGCACCTTGTACTATCAGGTCGTTGACGCACATGGCGACCAGGTCAATTCCCACTCCGTCATGACGGTTATGGTCCATGGCCAGACGCAGCTTAGTGCCGACACCGTCAGTACCTGATACCAGCAGGGGCTTTTTGTATTTTTGCGGAATTGCGCAAAGTGCGCCGAATCCACCTAGTCCACCGCGCACTTCAGGACGCTGGGTTTTCTTGGTAACGCTTTTGATGCGTTCTACCAATTGGTTACCAGCATCAATATCTACACCAGCGTCTTTATAACTCAGGGAGGGTTTGGACTCGCTCACAATGGACCTCAAAATAGTTGGCGGGAAAAATTTGCAGCGGATTTTAGCAGTTTAGCAACGCTTTGGGTATCGGCTTTGTGGTATGAACAGCCAGCACAGCTATGGCAAAGAAAAGATGAAATTTGTTGCTTTTTCAATGACAATAGCGCCTTTATGGAATGGAGACATCAAGGCATGAAGAAGGTTTGGTTGCTTTGCATTGGTTGTTTGTACTGGGTGGCGTTGACGGTCCAGGCGGCCATGGTGCCAAATCTGTATGATGCCAGGGTGCCAATAGCTCAACAATCCCCCAAAGCCCAGCAACAGGCCAGTCGTGATGCGATGCGGCAGGTGCTGGTTAAAGTGCGCGGCAATCGCGATATTCTTGACAGTCAAATCATCCGCAACAAAGTGGATGATGCGCAGAGTTTTATCCGTCAATATCGTTTTGATAACCGTGAAGGGCAAAGTTACTTCGTGGCAACCTTTGATAACGAACGTATCGATGAACTCGTGCGTTCTGCTGGATTTCCGGTATGGGGCAGTCGCCGCCCCTCCAGTTTGCTGTGGCTGGCGGTGGAAAATCCTCAGAATGGGGAGCGCAGTTTGTTGTCTGAACAATCCAGCTCTGACCATCGTAAGCAAATTCTTGATACAGTGCAGATGCGCGGCATTGCGGTTCACTTACCTATTCTTGACCTTGACGATCTTTCAAAGATTGGTGTGTACGATGTCTGGGGGCGATTTATAGACTCAGTGGTAGATGCCAGCAGCAGATATCAGGTTGAAGCTGTTTTGTTGGCCCGTTTGTATGTCAACAGGGGCAATCCTGAGGCCGAGAATGCGCAAGTGGACTCTGTAGTGAATAGCGGACAGACAATGACCTGGCAACTGGATTGGAATTTTGCGCTTGGTCAGGACAGGGATGCAGGGAGCTTAACCGCTGATAATCCGGAGCAACTGTTGACTGCGTTAATGGACTTGCATGCAGATAAGCTTGCTTTGCGTTATGCCATTAACAACGAGGGAGCCGTGCAAGGCAATGTCGTCCTTCTGCAGTTTAACAACATTAACGATCTGAGCTTGTACGTTGAGGTCAGCAAATTGTTATCCAGTTTATCTGTGGTATCGCAGGTTAATCTGGTTAAGCAGCAAGATGCTATCAGCACATTTGCCGTGCGGTTACTTGGCAGTGAACAGGATTTGCTTAACGCCATTAGTCTGGAACGGCACTTCCAGCGGCAAACCGACCAATTCGGTCAACCCGTTGATACTTTGCAATATAATTGGGTTCCCTGATGAACAAGCAGTTGTTTCTGCCATTGCAGTTACCCGATGATGAAACCTTGGATAGTTTTATTGCCGGTGATAATCAACAGGTGGTGAGTCACCTGCAACAATGGTTAGAGCAACCGCAGCCCACTCCTTTTATCACTTATATCAGCGGTGACTCAGGTACAGGTAAAAGCCACCTGCATTACAGTGTTTGCAGTATTGCCGCAAGTAACAACCTGTCTTGTGCCTACATTGGTTTTAAAAATCTGGCTGAGCTGCACCCGGATTTACTGGCCGATTTGGAAAATGTGGCGCTGATTTGTCTGGATGATATTCACCTGCTTAACGCACAATCCGCCTGGCAAGCGGCGGTATTTGACCTGATCAATAGGGTACGGGAGCGGGGCGACGGGCGCATTCTGGTAAGTGGCCTGCAAGGGCCCACCCACTTGCCTCTGGCACTGGCTGATTTGCGTTCTCGTTTAAGTTGGGGACTGAGTTTTCATTTGCGCCCGCTTGATGATGAATCGCGAATGGAGGCACTGCGCAGCCGGGCGCATCGGCGTGGCATGACGATGCCCAAAGAGGTGGCACGATTTCTGTTAACGCATTGTCATCGTGATATGCCGGCATTGTTAGCGGTATTGGACAAGTTAGATGCCACCAGCCTGCAGGAAAAACACAGACTGACCATACCTTTTGTAAAAAAAGTACTGGGACTGTAACGCTCCCTGACCACCTAATGTTGATAAGGGACGGGGCGGTCGGCTGGTGTCCTGACAGTTTTCTTGATATGCCCATTTAGCCCAGATACGTTCTCGGCGCTGCCATCCAGATCAACCGTCTCTCTCCAGGCTACGCCCTCTGGCAGCAGTCTTGCCGCTGGCATATTTTGCCGTGCCTGGGCGATATTCAGCTGTGGCAGAATGTTTTGCACGGAAAAATCGACTCTGGGCTGAATGGCGGGAAGATTCTGACGATTACGCTGACCCCAGCTAACCAGATCCTGTGGATTATCCTTTGTACCTACCACCCCGGTATCTGCTTGTACGCCCAAGCGATAAGACATCATAAACATCTCAAATGCATTGGCGAAATCTTCCCGTTCTGTGGAGTAGCTGTAGTAGGCAACCGCCCGATCCGGGGCGAAGAAACTGGCCACATCGTCTGGTAAATAAGCCCTTTGGGTGGCATTGGCTGTCTGCCCAGCAAAACTGACTTGTGCCAATCCTTTCATCTGTGCCGACAGCAGGGGATAGCGTTGGCTGAAGGTTGCGGAGGAGGGGCCGTGTTCATTGCTATAGGCAAGAGGACTCTCACCCGCTGCCAGGGCACTCCAGCTATGATAAGGGAAAAAGTCATTGGCATGGGCCAATTCATGGTAAAGCAACCAGGTTAGGCTGGCCTGCATATCGGCAAAGCGCCGATGCTGGCGTGGTGATTTGGCATAACTGCTCAGATAATACTGATTGTCCTTAACGTAGCGCCACGGCATATAGAAGCGCAGATCATTGCCAAAATCACTGCGATAATCAGGCTGATCGTTGAGGCTGTCGCGTTGTTCTGGGCTAAGCCATAAATTGGCTGCATCCAGATAAATCGCCCCCGTTGCCGTCCAATAGAAGGAGGGGCGGATATCATAACCTATGACCACGGCGGTGGTGGCGCGCAGCAGTTTAAGCATATCTGCTGTGACTTCAGGATCCGACTCTTCCAGGTAGTGCTTAAAGTTATCCCCCATCCAGTCATGGGTGACCACAAGACGTTCAAGCACCTGCTGAATCGCTGGAGCCTGATGTTCTGTGCCCAGCATGGGCAGGCGTGAAAATTGGCATGAACTGGCAATCTGGTTGTTATAAGTACAATCCACCAAATGGTCTGCGTAGGGCGAATCAGGCAGGTAGGCATGGGCTTCGCTACTGACGGTATTTCTGTAGTTTGGGAAGAACCCTTGGGAATTGGCGTTAACGTTTTTAACCATTACCCAGGCATCATCCGTATCAGTGCTACCATCGACTAATGTGACGGTAGCCTGCCAGTGCATCAGTGTATCCTGGTTAACTTGTGGCGCAGAATAGAACAGGTACTGACCATTCGTACTCAGCTCTGTTGTTACATTGGGACCGGACAACAGCTGCCAGGTAACCGATTTTACCTCCTGACTGGCGTCAGCATGCAGAGATACATTGGCGCCTTCTGCGGCCAGATGATCCAATCTTACATTGGTTTTAACCTCATCAGAGGGAGCGGCACTGAATTGCCAGTCAAGAGAGCGGCGGCCCTGATTGGTATCAAAACTGACCGTGAATGCAAAATCGCCCGCTTCAGGCACGTCAAAAGCCAGCACCTGACTCTGACCTGAGACAAGGGACACATCCGGACCGGCCGTTTGCTGCCAACTAACTCGGCCCGGCATCCCCTCGGCTAATAACAGAAGGGCCACCGACTCACCCGCGCGGGCGCTTTGTGGTCCATTAATACTGGCGCTGTTATTGTCAACTGGCGGCGGAGCAGGCGGTGCCGAGTTATTACTGCCACCACCGCAAGCCGTCAATATCCCTATGCAAGACAAACACAGCCTGTATTTCATCCTCATTCCTTACTGTTGTTTTCCTTTAGCTTTTTCAAGCCAAGGCCAAGCTCCCGTCCCCGTAATCTGGCAAAGAAGCTACAGCCAATAAATGCCAGTGATGCCAATAAGACTTCGATGGCGGCGTACCAATACTCCTGCTGCAAAGCATATATGCCCGTCAGGCCATGCAGAAGATAAAACATCAAAATAAAGTTAGCCCAGGCATGAGTATAAGGTTTGCCTTGCAAAATACCACGCAGTGGCAAAAGCAAGGGAAGTACCCACATTAAAAACAAAAATAGCAGGGAATATTGTCCTTCAGTGGTAAGAACAAAATGCCACAATATGCTAAATAGCAATAAACTTATGTAAGAACTCAGGGCAAGAATACGGAAAAAGCGGGTTTTCGGGTTCAATCTTAATCTCTCAATTTCAGTGCCAGTGCAGCCAGACGATTGCCCTGGGCTACGCAAATAGCCTGTTCTTGGGGCGTTAAATCAATGCTGTTATTTAAACCTGCATAATGACTGGGTCCGTAAGGTGTTCCGCCACTTTGGGTGCTGTTTAATTCTGACACGGAGTAGGGCGTGCCCATTATAAACATACCGTGATGCAGCAGTGGTAACATCATCGTCAGTAAGGTGGACTCCTGTCCGCCATGCAGGCTGCCACTGGAGGTAAATACACAGGCAGGTTTATCAGCCAGCTCAGCACTCAGCCATAAGCTGGATGTGCTGTCCCAAAAATACTTCATGGCGCTGGCCATATTGCCAAACCGGGTGGGGCTGCCTAGCGCCAAAGCGCTGCATTGGCGTAAATCCTCAATACTGACATAGGGGTCGCCGCTGCTGGGTACGCTGTCTCTTTTTTCCAGACCGTTACTTACCGGGGCCACCGTGCGAAGCCGTGCCTCCAGTCCCATCTGTTCTATGCCCTGGGCAATTTTATACGCCAGATTTCTGGTACTGCCGCCAACACTGTAATAAAGCACTAACGCGTAATGATCGTCGGCCATTGGCTTATATTAATTCCAGTACGAGTTCAGGTGGACGACCAATACGCGCCTGATTACCCAAAATGGCGATAGGGCGCTCCAGTAATATTGGATGCTCAGCAATAGCGGCGTGCAATTGCTCACTGGTCATGGCTGAATCGTTTAAACCCAGTTCCTTATATATATCTTCTTTGCTGCGCATCATGTCCCTGACATCCTGCAGCCCAAGCTTTTTTTGTAATTCGGCTAGTTGTGCTAGAGACAAAGGGGTCTTCAGGTATTCAACGACGTCGACCTGCAGATTGTTATCCTGGAGTAGTTGCAGTGCCTGGCGGCTTTTAGAGCATCTTGGGTTATGTAATAGTGTAATTTTTGACATCTGACTTGACGGATTAGCAATGAATATCGGACATTCTACCCAGACAACTTCGAGGAGGACAGCCGTTTGCCGCAAAAAGCCCTGATCCTGGTCCTGGCAGTGCTTGCCATGCTGACAGGCTTCTCCAGCTATATCTGGTTAAAGCCGGATTTTTATACTCTGGATGGTGAGGCACATCAATGGCGGGAGCTTCGTGGACAATATGTTGTAATCAACTATTTTGCCGAATGGTGCGCACCTTGCTTAAGAGAAATGCCTGAGCTGAACCGCTTCAATGAGTTGGTCAACAACCAGCAAATCCAGTTGTTTGGGGTAAGTTTTGATCAATTAGAGCAAAGTGAGCTTGCCAGCCTTAAAGACAAATACGCCATAGCCTTCCCTCTGATACAAACAGAGCCGACTCCCTCACTGCCACTTCAGCGCCCACAAAGTTTGCCTGCCACTTATATTATCGGGCCTGACGGCAAACTGATAAAGCAGTTAATGGGGGAGCAACATGCAGATACCCTATTGGCGTTAATCCAGGCTCTGCAATCCCGCAGCTAATATCCACTGTGCAACTGGGGGTAAGCCGGTTGATATGTGATTACAAATTGCGCAGTCGGGTGTCGGCATCGCGCATCTGCTCAATTCTGGCTCGGATGCGCTGCTTCTCCAGCGTTGAGTCCGCGGTAAAGTTGTACGCAGTTTGCAACTCGTCAATGGCCCTGGGGTAGGCCGCAATTAATGCATAGACCTCGGCTTTGGCCTGATGCATCTCCAGCATCTGTCGGTTTTCACCATAGGCCTCACTGAGGAGCTGATAGGAAAGCAGATGTTCAGGGTTAACCAGTAGATAATCTTTGATGATTCTTACCGCTTCTTTGTTCTGTCCACTTTTGATCATGGCATTGGCCAGATTCAAAGCCAGTACGCGGTTTCTGGGTTGTTTGCGGCTATGCTCTGACAGCAGTGCGACAGCGTCTTGTGGGCGCTTTTGTGCCAGGGCAATGTCGGTATAAGTGTCCAGATAAAACAGATTCTCGGGGTCATCTTTGAGCAAGTCTGAAATAATCGGCTCTGCTTTGTCTGCTTCATCGTTGTCAAGCAAGGTCAGGGCCAAACCGTAGCGTGCGGCTTTTTTCAGTACAGGGTGGTTGGTGTTATCCAGCATGGCCTGAAAGTAACTGGCGTCATAAGTGCGGATGCCGGTATATCTTGCCTGAATCCTGGCTTTAATCAGATGAAAGTGCAGGCTAGGTGGCAAATTGATATCAGGGTAGGCAGCTTGTCTGGCTCTGGCATCTGCAATACGGCTTTCGGGTAATGGGTGAGTAAGTAAAAATGCCGGAGGCTTGGATTGATGACGGTATTTGGCGGCCAGCTTGCCGAAAAAAGCGGCGGCGGCCCCGGCATCATAACCGGCGCGGGAAAGCACCTCGATGCCCACCCTGTCTGCTTCTTTTTCGTTACTACGGGTGTAGTTAATCGAGGCTTGCGCACCCGCAGCCTGGCTGGCGCTAATGGCGGCAATCCCCGCTTCGGGATCGGCCATCGCTAAAAGCACGCCTCCCAGCATCGACACTAACTGCAAAGGCGAGGTTTTCTGTCTGGCTTCGATGCTACGGGCCAAATGACGTTGTGTCACGTGTGCAATCTCGTGGGCCATTACAGAGGCGAGTTCACTTTCACTGTCTGCTTCAACAATCAGCCCGGTATGAATACCAATGTGCCCGCCATAAAAGGCAAAGGCGTTAATGTCATTGTTACCAATAGGGAAAAACTTAAACGGGAATTTTGCATTGTCTGCTTGGGCCACCAGACGGTTACCCAGATCTTGCACGTATTCTTCCAGTAAAGGATCATTGATGATGGGCGCACGGCCACGTAGCTGACGCATCAATGCCTCACCCACCAACAGCTCTTTGTCGATACTGATGGCGTTGGAGGCTACCACACCTATTTCGGGCAACTCATTCTTGTCGTTGTTGAGTCGGACCTGGGCAGACAACAAAACAGGTAACAGACTCAGACACAGAACGATACTTCTTCGCATAGTTTCCAATACTCTCAGGAACCGGGATGGATTCGATTAGGGATACCTTACTTTAGTTCCCCACCTCGGGCGTCATTGCCCAATACCTAACTATAACCGTATTCTTAAGTATCTGACCATGGATATCGGTTGATGTTACATAAACAAGGGATAAAGATTGGTCCATGGTCGCATGGCCGCCAACGTGATAACAGGTTAGCATCAAACGCTGATTAACAGATAAATACCGGGTTAGCCCATTGATCCTTTCACCCTATGCAGAGGATAATTGGCCGGGTATACACCAATCTCATTTCCAGCGTCATTTCCCTGCAAGGATTTTGCATGTTAGAGCAGTTAAACCTCTGGTATAAAAGAAAATTCTCTGACCCGGCCAGCGCCACGTTGTTGGTGATGGTTGTGCTGGCCTTTGCCGTACTGATTTTTTGGGGGGCTATGCTGGCCCCGGTACTGGTTGCTGTGGTGGTTGCCTATTTGCTTGAGTGGCCGGTAAACAAGCTGGATAAACTAGGCATGGGCAGGACATGGGCGGTAAGTTTGGTACTGACATTGTTTATCAGCCTGAGCGTGCTGTTCATGGTGGCCCTGGTGCCAGTAATTTGGCAACAGGGGGTAAATTTATTAACGGAAATGCCATTGTTCTGGTCTAAAACCCAGACATGGTTGCTGACACTGCCCGATGCCTACCCTGGCTTGTTGTCCAAGCAGGATATAGATATGGCACTGGTAGGGGTGAATGAGAGGGTTGTGAGCCTGGGCAAGGATATTCTTTCTGCTTCTTTAAGCTCTATTGTCAGCCTGGTGGCACTGATGATCTACTTTATTCTGGTGCCTTTGATGGTGTTTTTTATCCTTAAAGATCGGGGTGAGTTACTCAACAATCTTGCCGGTATTATGCCCAAAGACCGACGTTTGCTGAAGCAAGTGGGGCGGGAGATGAATACACAGATCGTCAACTATATTCGTGGCAAAGTCATCGAAATTCTGATTGTGGGCACAGTATCGGCCATCACTTTTGCCCTGATGGACTTGCGTTACTCCCTGCTGCTTGGTGTGTTGGTCGGTTTTTCAGTGCTGATTCCCTATATTGGCGCAGCGGTGGTCACTTTTCCGGTGGCCATTGTAGCCTTGTTCCAATGGGGATTAACCGCCGATTTTTGGTATCTGATGATTGCATACGGGATTATTCAGGCGTTGGACGGCAACCTGTTGGTGCCGTTGCTGTTCTCTGAAGCAGTCAGCCTGCACCCGGTTTATATTATTATCGCTGTCCTGTTTTTTGGTGGGTTATGGGGATTCTGGGGTGTGTTCTTCGCCATCCCCTTAGCTACCTTAGTCAAAGCCGTGTTTAACGCCTGGTCGGAAAACAGTTTACCGCGACAATCGGAAGGGCAGGTCACTTAGCTCAGATTTAATAAGTCTATATTCAAGCGATAAACAGCACAGATAGCAAAGGCCGCTTCAGCGGCCTTTGTTAGGTTTCAGTTCAAGCAAGATAATCCATTACCACCTGATGGTGGTCTTTGGTTTTAAACTTATCAAAAACTTTCTCAATTTTGCCTTGTTCATCAATCAGAAAGCTGATTCTGTGAATACCATCAAACTCTCGGCCCATAAACTTTTTCGGGCCCCATACCCCAAAGGCGTCTGCAACCGCATGATCTTCATCAGACAACAGGGTGAAATTCAGCCCTTCTTTTTCAATAAATTTAGGTAAACGTTTAACCGGATCCGGGCTGATGCCTAGTACCACAACATTGTGTTTATCCAACTCAGCTTTGCTGTCCCGCAGACATTGTGCCTGAACGGTGCAACCTGGGGTCATGGCTTTAGGGTAGAAATACACCAGCACTTTACGGCCACTAAAATCAGCCAGATTGACCAATTCGTTGTTTTGATCAGGTAAAGTGAATCGGGGCGCGCTCTGGCCTTCGGTCATCCTGTTCATAAGCTCCTCAGTGTTTTTTGATGGTTCCCTGCAGATTTAACTCATCCAGTTTAGTGTTAAACGCAGCTTGCACGTCATCCAGTTTGGTTTCATTGGGCATGCTTACCACCATCTTACATTGCACCATTTCCACACCACTTTCTGCATCTGTATAGGTATGCTGACGAAAGGCGGTAACGGTAATATCAAAGTTGGCAAAGAATGCGGTGATTTCGCGAATCACGCCAAGAAAGTCCACACCAGACACCTCCACATCGGCCAGATACGCCAGATCCTGCCGATTATGCTGCTTAGTACGTTTCATCATGGACAGTAGATCATGCTGCTGACAAACCTGGGGAATTTGCAGCTCCGCCTTTATTATCGCGCTCTGTACACCTTCGAGGATCATAGTAAGGGAAAAGTCTTGACCATAAACCGCCTGGCGGCTGTCCAGAATGTTACAGTTGCAGGCGCCCACAGTGGCAGCCAGAGTACTCAGTATGCCTATCTTGTCCGTTCCCAGAATGGTCACGATAAGTTGCTGTTTCATATGAGTCGTTACAGGGTTTAAAGGCCCGGAAGTCTACCACAAACCCCTAAGGATTAAATATCCAATCTGACAGGGCTTGAATGGTATGAAATGGCGCTTGTGTTTGCCTGGCTACCTCTTTACCATTAGGCGCTTAATTTTCCGGGGAGCAAGAATGTTCACAGGCAGTATTGTAGCGCTGGTCACGCCGATGACCGAGACGGGCGAAATCCATTATCCCTCCTTACAGCAACTGGTCGAATTCCATATCAAAGCTGGCACTGCCGGCATCGTTGCTGTGGGCACCACGGGAGAGTCAGCCACACTGCCAATAGATGAACATATTCATGTGGTTAAGAAAATAGTGGAGTACGCTGCGGGTCGCATTCCGGTTATTTCAGGTAGCGGAGCCAACTCCACAGACGAAGCCATCGAGTTAAGTCAGGCTTCTGCTGAAGTGGGTGCCGATGGGCTATTAAGCGTTGTCCCTTATTATAATAAACCACAACAGCGCGGACTTATTGCCCACTTTGAAAAGGTCGCAGACGCCTGTGGACTGCCGTTGCTGCTGTATAATGTGCCAGGACGCACCGTTACCGATATGCAAGCGGAGACTGTAGCTGTATTGGCTAAGCATCCACGTATTGTCGGTCTTAAAGATGCGACCGGCGACCTGAATCGGTTGCGTGAAATGCAGGCTTTACTGCCAACTGATTTCGTATTGCTTAGCGGCGATGATGCCACCGGCTGTGAATTTATGCTGGCGGGTGGCCATGGCGTGATTTCTGTTACCGCCAACCTTGCCCCTGAGGCGATGGCCAGACTTTGTGCTGCTGCGACAAGCGGCCAAGCCGAGTTGGCAAGAGAGATTGATGCGGGGCTCGCTGCACTGCATGAAGGGCTGTTTATAGAGCCCAACCCTGTTATTCCTAAATGGGCCCTGTACCGCATGGGGTTGATTCCAAGCCCGGCCTTGAGATTACCTATGGTGGAAGCGGAACTCATCCATCAAAAAGCTATCGAACAAGTCATGCACAATGCTGGCCTGTTATCCTAAGGAGTGCCGATGATTCGATATTCTCTGCTGACGATTGTTCTTGCAGCAAGTTTGGGCGGTTGTACCTCGTCCCAGGAAAGGCGTGTCGCCAATGGTAATTTTGACTATCTGCAGGAACAGCAGAGAGTGGATCTTAAGATTCCCGAAGGGTTGAACCAGCCCAATCGCGGCAGAGATTATGAGATCCCAAAACTGGGTGAGCAGGCGCCACGTAACCTGGTTGGCAATAAGCTGGACGTATTATCCCCGTCATTGGTGCTACCACTGGTAACCGGGTCGCACGTTGAGGAAGGGCAGCGCAATGCCACTGTCTATTTTGATCAGATAGATGACTCTGAAGCACTGGACACCTCTATTTGGAACAGTCTGATAAGCTTCCTTGAAGAACAGGGAATCGCCGTCGACTATTTCAATAAAGAAGAGGGACGCCTTGATACTGACTGGATGTTGATGAACGAGGAAATGGACACCGGTTGGTTTGACTGGACCAGCACTGAGCGTAGCGTGGGTCGTCGATTTGAATTTACATTGGATGTAAAACCCCATGGCCGTACGGCTGCGCTGAATGTCGCTCTGAAAGACTACATGGAGACAATTGGTGACAATGTTCGCTCTGCAGCGGATTTAGATGCTGAGGCGAAGCGTCGTAATGAAGTGGATGTGCTGAACCGGGTTATCAATCACTACGAAACGCAATTGAAAGTGGCCGATGTCAGACGTATTCGTCAGATCCGTCAGGGCATGGAAATGGAGCTTGGCTTTAATGCCGATGGTGAGCCGGCCTTTGTGGTGGATGGCGACTATGATATGACATGGACCCGTCTGCAACTGGTGCTGCGTAAACTCGGCTTTGACGTTAAGGATTTGGACAAATCCAATGGCTTGTTATTTGTGTCTTACCAGGGGCCTGAAGAAGGTTGGTGGGACAGGCTGTGGAGCAGTGACGATGGGTTGCCTCTGGATCGTGAGGACTATCGTTTCAAGGTGGCGCAAATGGGTGGTAAAACCTCCATTACCCTGATGGATGATCAAAGCAAAGCACTAAGCGCCGATTTGCTTACAAATATCTATGCCTCTTTCTCACAAACCATGTCTGCCAGTAATCTGGATATTTAACTTAAGAGATTTAAAACGATGGAAAAGCGCGCTGAACTATATCGCGGTAAAGCCAAAACAGTATATGCCACTAACGATGCAGATCGTTTGGTTCTGCATTTTCGTAACGACACTTCGGCATTCGATGGTGAGAAGATTGAACAACTTGATCGCAAAGGCATGATCAATAACAAGTTCAACCATTTTATTATGTCTAAGCTGGAAGCGGCTGGTGTGCCTACTCAGGTTGAAGCGTTGCTGTCTGATACCGAGTCTCTGGTTAAGAAACTGGATATGGTGCCAGTGGAATGCGTAGTACGTAACCTGGCCGCCGGCTCGCTGTGCCGCCGTCTGGGGATTGAAGAAGGTAAGGAGTTAAATCCGCCTACTTTTGAATTCTTCCTGAAAAACGATTCATTGCATGACCCCATGGTTAATGAATCCCATATCCGCACCTTTGGTTGGGCTGACGATGCCACCGTAGCGCGCATGAAAGAGCTGACCTTTAAAGTAAACGATGTGCTCAAAGCCTTGTTCGATGAAGCAGGTCTGCTGTTGGTGGATTACAAATTGGAATTTGGTTTGTTCAATGGCGACGTGGTACTAGGGGACGAAATTACCCCGGATGGCTGCCGCTTGTGGGATAAAGAAACCCGTAAAAAACTGGATAAAGACCGCTTCCGTCAGGGATTGGGCGGAGTTGTGGAAGCCTATGAAGAAGTTGCCCAGCGTTTGGGTATGCAGCTTTAAGCAATGCAGTAAAGAAAAACCTGCCAGCTGGCAGGTTTTTTTATGGAATGTTTTTAATCAATCTATTGAATATCCGTTGGCGACTTAGCCTTACTTGTCAGCGCAGGGGGCGCCTACGGACTCCCAATGCCAACAATAACAGCCACCACCAGGATAAGCTGCCGCCACCGCCGCCACCATTATTCACCGGCGTACTGGTCGTTTGATTCAAAACGGTTACGGTCACCGTGGCACTATCGCTGAGGTCGGCGGTGTCGGTGGCGGTTAGTCGGAATGACAAGTCAGTATCTGCGGTGACTGAGGGCAGAGTAATGCTGGGTCTGGCACTTTGTGTATCACTGAGACTGACGGTAGGGCCTGCGGTTTGTTGCCACACCAATTGCAAGTTGTCGTTATTTGGATCACTGACTTCGCCGGGCAAAGTTAATCGGCTGCCCTCGGTGCCTGATAAGGTGGCTTGCTTGCTACCATTTATAAAGACCTCTGGTGCGCCTTCTACCTGTAAGTCAGTTTGCAACTGCGATACTTCTTCCCCGGTAAACGGATTATCGGTGATACTGGACGAAAGCGTCACCTGCAGAGGCCCGGCTGACAAACTCTCATCTGCCACAGCACTAAGGGTAAATTGTGCGTTGCTGCTGTCGTTGGCACGTTGTAACAGGCTCCACTTAATTTGTTGTCCATCGACAATCGAACCTGGGCTGGCACTATCTGCCACCAGTGATAATCCCTGCGGCAGGGTCACAACCAATTCATATTGCCTGTTCTGGTGGCTGTTGTTTGCATCGACATTAACGAAAAAGCGAGCTTGCTCTCCGGCCGCTATCCGACCGGTTTTGTCACTACTTAGCCTGACATCATTTTCAACCCGGACTAAATCTACTTTAATCTGACCGAAACGGCTTTGATTGTCTGTCAGTTCAAGCACGGCATAGCGTACGTCTCCAAAACTCAGGGCCTGATCCCAATGCATCAACACATCAAATGGTTGGTGGTGGCTGACCTGACTTGGGCCTTGTGCAGCCATGTTTTGGCTGCGACTGTTTACTAAGGTTCTGGCCAGGGTGTAGCTGTCTGAACCACTGTTGCCTGCCTGCCAGTTTTGAACCAGCAGCCAGTAGCTGCCAGCTTGCGGTGCCAACAGGTCTATTTTCTCAAACGCAGTGGATTCGGCGCTACTGGCCAATAACTCATTTTCCTGGGCTATGCCATCACCATTACTGTCACGGCCCAGCCAGATATCCAGATCGGTGGAAGTGGTCTCGGTTATCTCGGTAATCAGTCGTTTGCTGCCAGCCGGTACAGTGAATAAATGGGTAGCGACGCCATCGTTCAGATCGTCAAATACATCGTCGCCACTACTGTCTTCGGCCAGTTCACCTGTTTCGTTTATCGACGCACCTAAGCCAAACACCTCAAGTTCAAGGTTATCGGTAGATAGGGTCTGCAAACCTTGAATCTGGTAACTGTCTGCGTTGCGCTTGGCCTCAATAACAACTTGTTGTGGCAGTTTGCCGCCAGTTGGAATAACGGCCACAGGCATATTCAATGTTTGTGAGGCACCGCTAAGGCGTATATTGGCAAAATGCCATTGATCCGGCGTTGCATTATTGGTATCCAGACTGATGGTGACAGTTTGTTGCTGGCCGACAGACAGATTAAAGCTACTGGGGCTGATATTGAAATCCAGCCCTGAGTCATTTTGAGCACTAAGTTGCCAGTTGCCGCTTTGAGTGGCCTTGAAGGTGCGGGTCCAACGGCAAGTCCCAAAACACTGACTTTGCGCAATAGAAGGCATATTCAGTGCACTGGGGTCGCCACCCGTGGCGGGGTTGGCGGCGCGATACTGTGCCATACTGATGTTCATCACCAGGCCACTTTGCACCGCCTTACCCACGTCCACCATTCCTGATCCCATGTCAAAGTAGTCGGATGCAGTACTGCCATCTTCCTTAAAAGTTTGTTGATTGGCAGTGAGCATCAGGGCTGATTGTATCTCTGCTATTGTCCAGTTTGGTCTGGCCTGTTTTAGCAGCGCTGCCGCACCAGCGACATGGGGAGATGCCATGGATGTACCGTCCAAAAAGGCAAAGTCGGCCGGGTCAGACACTTCCTTAAAGCCCTCTGGCTGGTCATCGGCGTAGGCTGCCCAAATCTCCACACCTGGTGCGGCGATACTTGGGGAAATAACATCCAGTAAATCAAAGTTAGGGCCGCGGGAACTGAAACCCGCCGTAATATTGGCCAGCTCAGGATTGGACTGGACCTGACTGGCGCTGATCGTGGCGCGGTGGTCGCTGCCGCTGGCAAGCCAGCTCTTAAGGGCATTTCCATCCTGGGCACTGATTTGAATGGCGGGCAATACATGGTTGTCAGCCACCAGATTACTGTCACCGCCGGATATATTGGTCAGCACAAAACCACCGGCGCCGCCTGCTTTAACATGTCGACCTTTGTCTACTCTGGCAATATCGCCACGGTCACACACCACAATCTGACCATTGAAGGTACCGGCCGGAAAAGGTTGGATACACTGGCCGCTGTCGCCTGTTGGGTCATTGGGGTTGGCAAAATCTCCGGCGTAAACGATATCCGCCGTAATGGCGCCGGTTTTTGACTCGCCGGTGATGGTCTGAGGTGGATTCACACCGCCGCTGAAACTACCAATTGTTTTACTGCTGTAACTGCGATCATGGCTGTAAGCGGCCACCGTCATTACCCAGGGCGCAGCCGCATTAGACGACAAGGTGCCCGCATCCGGACCATCATTACCAGCAGAATTGGCAACCATAATGCCGGCTTCCCTTGCGCTTAAAAATGCCACCCCCTTAGCGCCTGTCCAGGGCGATTCACTGCCGGCACCGATGCTGTGATTAATCACATCCACCTGGTCCTGAATAGCCTGGTCAATGGCACGGATGACCAGGTCTGTGGGGCAACCGGAAAAGCCTACTGCATCATCCTCACCCGGGTAGCACACCTGATAACTGATGATATTGGCATGCGGGGCCACCCCTGACATGTGGGGGAAAACAAAGCCCGGCGTTGGATTACCTTCTACATCCAGAAGTGGGGTGTTGTTCAATACATTGCCCGCAGCCGTTGCTGCCACATGAGAACCGTGCCCGTTATGGTCTTCGCCATCGCGCGGTGTACCGGGGGCATAGTCGTCATATTGTCCGGTAATAGCCGGGTAACTATAGACGCCAACTAGTTTGTCATTACAAAGGCCTGGCTTGGTGCGACAGTCGCCTTTATAAACACCACTGCCATATGGATTGATATGGTTGTAACCGTCTGCGCCTATATCGGCAAAGGATGGATGATCAGTGTTAATCCCGGTATCCAAAATACCTATGACTATGCCTTCACCTTGATAAGGAGATTCTCCCAACGGCCCATTCCAGAGTGTTTCGGCACCTATCCATCTGGGGCCTGAGTCGGTGTGCAGAGGGTCCAGTGTGACCTGTTCAATTGACTTAATACCAGGCTCTTTGCCCAAGGCGGCAAGCTGTTTGGCATTTAATGTCAGCACCAGGGCGTTGATAGCATGCTGGAACTGTGCATGTGGTTCGTCGACGCCTAAAGACGCTGCTTTTTGCTGAATCTGTGCCTGGCGCTGCTTCAAATAGCCCTGGTATTTCTTTACTGCCTCACTGCCCATATCCTGCCGCTTGAGTGCCTTGGCGGAAGTGGCTGGAAAACCGGACAGTGCCCCCTGATACAAGGCAACCGGCGCATCTTGTAATTGCACTATATAGCGATTCAGGCCTTTTTTATGAGCGGTGTTATGCTTTGGGGTTTGTGCAGCCATGAGTGACGCACTGGCCAGCAGGGCGGTAAGCAGTGTGGCTATTTGGGTCATTTTAAAAGGCATATGACGCTCCAATCTTCCATTGATGTGACATGACATAAAAGCCTGACTATCGGCGTAAGCGTTAAATCATGCAACTGCAAATTTAATATTATGCGAGTTGATACGTGGAATGGTTGAAAATCGTTCAATAGTATTTGGGGTGATAGAGCAAGTTTTGTATTCAGCATGTACCATATGTGTAGATGCTTTGTAAAAATTAGATAGTTTATCCTCCTCTATCTGGTAGGTTTGGGATGTTTGTTCCGGTCTTTCGTTTAGCGCTTAGTGAAAAAGCAACGCCTTGCTGCTGATCCTCTACTAGTATATTGCCAACTTTATAATAAAACCGGGTACTTACCCCGGCTAACGACAGAACCCTAAGGCAGATTATGAAAGACAGAAATCATCTTTCTGATGTCGGTTTCACCCATCAGGTCCGTATTATTGATAAGGGCTTGGTAGACATCCCCATGCTGCAAATTTTGCAGCCTGATGGTACCCCACACAAAGACGCAGAACTTCCTGAACTGGATAAAGACGCGGTAGTTAAAATTTACCGGACTATGCGTTTTACCCGCGTTTTAGACGAGCGTATGGTGGCCGCGCAGCGTCAAGGCCGTATCAGCTTTTACCTGGCCAGCACAGGTGAGGAAGCAGCCAGTGTGGCCAGTGCGGCTGCCTTAGAGCCGCAAGACATGATTATGTCTCAGTATCGCGAGCAGGGCGCATTGGCCTATCGTGGCTATAGCACCGAAGCCTTTATGAACCAAATGTTCAGCAATGAAAAAGAGCCAAACAAAGGCCGCCAGATGCCGATTCATTATGGGGCCAAAGAGCTGAACTTTATGACCATTTCTTCGCCGCTGGGCACTCAAATCCCACAGGCATCAGGTTATGCCTATGGTCAGAAAATGGCTGGTGAGTCGGCCGTGACCATCTGTTACTTTGGTGAAGGTGCGGCATCAGAAGGGGACTTCCACGCAGGTTTGAATATGGCGGCGGTGCTGCATTGTCCGGCTATCTTTTTCTGTCGCAACAATGGCTATGCCATTTCTACCCCGGCAGAAGAACAGTTCGCTGGTGACGGTATCGCCTCCCGAGGGCTGGGCTACGGTATTAAAACCATACGTGTAGATGGTAACGATGCCTTTGCTGTTTATGCTGCCACCAAGCAAGCGAGGGAAATCGCCCTGGCAGAGAACTGCCCGATATTGATCGAAGCCATGTCTTATCGCCTGGCCGCTCATTCCACCTCGGATGATCCTACCGGCTATCGGTCCAAGGATGAAGAGGCCCGCTGGCAGGCTAAAGATCCAATTGTGCGTCTTGGCAATTGGCTGAAGGCTAAAGGTTGGCTGGACGAAGAACAAGACAACAAAGATGTGGAAAAAATGCGGCAGGAAGTGCTGGAAGAATTAAAGCGGGTGGAAAAAGTACCCATTTGCCGCATCGATGAAATTATTGAGGATGTTTACGATACGCCCCCCTGGCATCTGCAAGAGCAGCTTGAAGCGCTAAAACAACATATCAGTAAATACCCGGATGCCTATCCGAAGACGTCAGGGAGGCTATAAACATGGCTAAAATGAATTTATTGCAAGCTATCAATAATGCTCTGATCCTGGCCATGACCGAAAACGAAAAAGTCATGGTGTTCGGTGAAGATGTCGGCCATTTCGGTGGTGTTTTCCGCGCGACCAGCAATTTGCAGGAAAAGTTCGGTAGGGCCCGCTGTTTCAATACGCCATTGACAGAACAGGGAATCATTGGCTTTGCCAATGGCCTGGCTTCGCAAGGGTCGGTACCGGTGGCGGAAATTCAGTTCGGAGATTACATCTTCCCGGCCTTTGACCAGATCGTCAATGAAACCGCCAAGTGGCGTTATCGTTCCGGTGGGCAATTCAGCTGCGGTACCCTGACAATTCGTACCCCTTATGGCGGTGGCATAGCCGGTGGTCATTATCATTCCCAATCACCTGAAGCCTATTTTGCCCATACCCCAGGGCTTAAAATCGTTATGCCACGTAACCCCTACCAGGCGAAAGGCCTGCTGTTGGCATCCATTCGGGACGATAATCCGGTGTTATTTATGGAGCCTAAGCGTTTATACAGAGCGTCGGTAGGCGAAGTTCCTGAAGAAGATTACGAACTGCCGCTTGGTAAGGCTGACCTGGTTCGCCAAGGCAATGACATCAGTTTGCTGGCCTGGGGGGCCCAGATTGAAGTGATGGAAAAAGCGGCAGATATGGCAGAAAAGGACGGCATCAGTTGTGAAATTATCGATCTTCGCAGTATTTTGCCTTGGGATGTGGATGCGGTGTGCCAGTCAGTGGTTAAAACCGGGCGACTATTAATTTCCCATGAAGCACCGCTGACCGGTGGGTTTGCCAGTGAGGTGGCGGCGACAATTCAGGAGCGTTGTTTCCTTAATCTGGAATCCCCTATTGCCAGGGTATGCGGTCTGGATACGCCTTATCCTCTGGCCCATGAAAAAGAATATATGCCGGATCACCTTAAGGTGTACGAAGCCATTAAACGCACAGTGAACTACTAAGGGGTAGCGTATGAAAGATTTTATTCTGCCCGATATTGGTGAGGGCATTGTTGAATGTGAATTGGTGGAATGGCTGGTGGCAGAAGGGGATCGTATTGAAGAAGACCAGGCAGTGGCCGATGTGATGACAGACAAAGCCCTGGTGCAGATCCCTGCTATGCACAGTGGCGTGGTGAAAAAGCTGTATTACCAAAAAGGCGAAATCGCCAAGGTACATTCGCCGCTCTTTGCGATGGAAGTGGATGGCGAAGCGTCACAAACGGCGCAAGCTGAAGCGCAACAAGCTGCAGCCACAAGCCAGCAACTTGAAATCGCCACTGGCGGTGCAGTTGAAGACTTTATTCTACCGGATATTGGTGAAGGCATTGTGGAATGTGAACTGGTGGAATGGCTGGTATCGGAAGGTGATGATATCAGTGAAGACCAGCCGGTTGCGGATGTGATGACAGACAAGGCGTTAGTACAGATCCCCTCTAAGTTCAGCGGCAAAGTGGTGAAGCTGTATTATCAAAAAGGTGAGATTGCTAAGGTACATACGCCACTTTTTGCCATTCAGTTGGCAGAAGGTGAAGCCGCCGCACCGGCAGTATCAGGTTCTGCGCCCGCCAAGGCGGAGGTGATACAACCTGGGGCTGCACAAACCACCGTAGCCGCGAATACCAGTGGCAAATTTAGTGGCGGCGAATTCGAGCCACAATGGGTGAATCCGGCCAAGGCGCTGGCCAGCCCGGCGGTAAGGCGGCTAGCCCGTGAAATGGAGATTAATCTCAATCAGGTTCAGGGCAGCGGCAAAAAGGGCAGGGTGATGAAGCAGGATGTGTTGTCCATGGGGCAAACTGCTTCTCAGGCAGTCAGCCAGTCTGATATGACAGGTAAAAAGGCCGCCCAGTCTGTTGGCGGCGGCACCCGTACTGAGCCTATCCGCGGTATCAAGGCGGCGATGGCCAAACAGATGAGTGCATCGGTATTCAGTATTCCGCACTTCTCTGTGAGTGACGAGATTGAGATGGATGCCCTGATGGCTGCCAGATCCGCATTAAAGCCTGAGTTCGAAAAACAGGGCGTCAAACTGAGCTTTATGCCTTTTATCATCAAGGCTATGTCGCTGGCCCTTAAGCAGTTCCCTATTATAAACAGTCAAGTCAATGACGAATGCACGGAGCTGACCTATTTTGATGACCACAATATCGGTATGGCAGTGGACTCGAAAATTGGCCTGCTGGTACCGAATATTAAAGGCGTGCAGAACCTGTCGCTGTTTGAGGTGGCAAAAGAAGCAAACCGTCTGGTTGATCTGGCTCGCGAAGGTAAGTTGGGTAGCAGCGACCTTAAGGGTGGCACTATCAGCATCTCTAATGTTGGCGTGATTGGTGGCACCACTGCAACGCCGGTCATTAATAAACCCGAGTCTGCCATTGTGGCACTGGGTAAAATTCAGCGTTTGCCACGCTTTGATGAACAGGACAATGTCAAAGCCGTAAATATTATGCATATCAGTTGGTCCGGCGATCACCGGATTATTGATGGTGCGACTATGGTACGTTTCTCCAACTTGTGGAAGTCCTACCTGGAAAACCCGCTGAGTATGTTGTCTGAGATGAAATAGCGTTAAGCCCGCCTGCAGGCGGGTTTTCTTTTAAATCGTCCGGATTAAAATCGGCTAGCTTCTGGCTGCTGATTTTGTTACCGAAACATCAGTGTAATACCTGGTTTTTAAAGCATTTAATTTAGCTGCGGGTACAGGGCGACTGAAGAAGTAACCCTGTATCAAGTTGCATCCTAATGTTCTTAGCAGGTCAGATTGTTCCGCTGTTTCAACCCCTTCAGCAATAACATCCATGCCAAGATTGTCGGCAAGGGCAATCATGGCCTTAACCATGTTCTGGTCGATATCGCTTTCACAAAGGGTATTGATAAACAGTCTGTCTATTTTAATACGCGTGACCGCCAGGTAGCGTAACCGTCCCAGGGAGGAGTAGCCGGTACCAAAGTCATCGATGGCAACCTGGACACCGAGTTTTCGCAGTTCCATGAGTCTGGCCATGGCCTGGCTTTCATCCTGGACAAGGGCTGATTCAGTGATTTCCAACTCAAGCATGTCTGGCGGAAAATCACTTTGTGTCAGTCGTTTCAGTATATTGTTAACAAAACCCGGTTGGCTAAATTGGCAAGGCGAGACGTTGATAGCCAAAATTTGCCCTTCCTCAACAAAGGTCTTTGCTTCTTCCAATGCTTGGGTAAAAATCCAATCACCAATACTTTGGATCAGACCTGTTTCCTCTGCAACCTGAATAAACGACAGCGGGGGAATCGTGATGCCATTGCGCCGCCACCTTACCAGTGCTTCGTAGCCTGTAATCCTTTGACTTTCGGTGCAAAGCTGGGGTTGATATTCCAGAAACAATTCCTGGTTGTGGCAGGCTGTTTTTAATCCGGCTTCCAGCTCGTAACGCTCCATCAATTTTTCACCCATGCTTTGAGTATAAAATTGCAGTTGTCCTTTGCCCGCTTGTTTGGCTTTGTACATGGCGATATCAGAAGCTTTCAGTAACTCTGAGGGGTTATTGCCATCTTTAGGATAAACGGCAATACCGACACTAAATGCAATATTGAGTTCATGGGAGTCTAGTTTAATGGCTTCGGTTTGCAGCGTTTGAATTCGATTTATCGCCTTCAGTAGCTCTTGCTCATCAAGATATTCGACTACCAGTACAAATTCGTCTCCCCCTAACCGGCCCACTGTGTCACCTTTACGCAGAATCGTCCGCAGACGCTGGCCGACTACCCGAATCAGGTTGTCGCCTTCTATATGCCCATAGGTGTCATTAATAAACTTAAAATTGTCAAAATCCAGGAACATGACGGCGACCTGACTTTGCATACGCTCCGCTCTGGCGAGTATTTGCGAGAGTCGCTCCAGCGCCAAAATCCGATTTGGCAGATGGGTAACAGGATCGATAAATGCAAGTGACGCAATTTCCTGATTAAGATGCCAAATATCCTGCATTCTACGGATGGCATAGATGCAGCCAGCCATCCCGGACCACAGAATAAACATAAAAATCTCATCAAGTTCCCAGTCCTCGTGGGCCAGGGTAAAGGTGGCTATGTTGCCCAGCAGTTCAAAATCCAACACGATCCCTGTCAGGGTAAGCACAATGACCATGGCACTGAGACAAAGTAGTTCAAGCCTGGCACGTTTTTTAAGCTTCAGGGATAAGCTGGACTGAACAAGTTCCTGGTCGATAAATTCCATAGATAAAGGCTCTGCACTGTTGCTGTATTTTTGCAAGACACTGATATGGCAGTTGTTATCAATGGTAGCTCACATTGGGGTAGTTGCATCCCAAGCAGGCTTGTTCTGGTCAAGGCTGTATTTGCAAGGAAGTGACTTAACGCCTATATGTTGTTGGGCTTGAAAGAGAATTTAAGGGAACCAGTATGTTTAAGCGGAGCAGAGTTTTTCAGTTAATCCTACCCATTTTGGCCTGTCAGCTTGGCAGCTCTTTGCAGGCTGCTGAGGCAAAACATTACCCAGGGATCTTTATTGGTGTCCTGAATGCAGCCGGAGAAACAGACTTATCCTTAGGCTTGGAGTATGAATTTCGGTTTAGCAAACAATGGGGAGCGGGTCTGGTTTATGAGAAGGCCAGCGATACCCATCATGGTGATGGGGTCTCTGCAACTATTGCTGCGCTTTACTACCATCCCTATGCGGGGTGGCGTGTGGGGGCGGGAGTCGGCAGGGAAAAAATACATGGTCATCATGGGCACAGTGAAGACCTGTATCGCTTAAATCTGGCTTACGACTTTCATTTTGGCGGTTTTGGCGTGGCACCGACGTTCAGCATCGACAGGGTCGATGGACATCATAGCCGGGTTTACGGGATAAGTATCACGAAGGCCTTTTAAGTAAAAAGTGAGCATCGAACTTAGCCGTAACAGGTGCACTTGTCAGTGACACAAGCACATCATCCTGTCAGTCCTGTTGCAAAGCCGTGCTGACATGGTTTTAAGGCTTTCTGCTGTTTGCTAACGCCTGCAATACATCAATGGCGCCTTGATAATGCTTTTGTGCCTCGGCTGGCATGCCATTGCTAAAGCGGCTCAGGCTTTGTTGCATTTCACCGAGAAAATTATGCCGTGGATTCGCATCAGCGTTCATCGACCTTGGCGCCCCAAGTACCAGAAGTTCACCCCGGCCAATGAAACCGCCCTGATACAGCGCGTCAGACAGGGCGTGCATTTCACGTTGCGAAATATTGGTAACGTCATAGTTGTCGGCAAGAGATTGCCAGTTTTCCTGCAACTGCTTGCCCTGCTGGCTGAGACTCACCTTATCTTCGCTAGCAGAGGCATTAGTCTGCGCCGAGGCATAGTGTGTGTTTCTTCCTGCAGTTTCATGCGTTGCGGTAATGTAGTGGGAATACCCAGTCTGACTAACCTGCATACCCATCTCCTTATCTTTGTCTGCGTGGCACTAAGACGTGCACATGGTTTGCGTTCATCGCATTTCTGTTCACTTGCAGAACCTTATGTAAGCAAGTGGCTTGCCAGATTACTTTGCCGCTTGCCCCTCAAATCCCTTACACTTATGTCAGTCTGTTTTTTCAGGAAAATTCCGTTGTTCAGTTACCGCCACGGCTATCACGCCGGAAATCATGCCGATGTGCTTAAACACCTTTGTCAGATGTTGCTGTTAAACAAACTGGCCGAGAAGGACAAAGCCTTTGTTTATCTCGACACCCATAGCGGGGCAGGAATCTATGATTTAACCAGTGCTCAGGCGCAAAAAACCGGTGAATACAAGGATGGCATTGACCGCTTGCTGGATGCGGACTGCCAGGATCCGAATATCCGAACCTATCTGAAATTGGTGGAAGACTATCGCAAATTCAACCGTTATCCCGGTTCGCCTGAACTGGCCAGAACACTGACCCGCAGTCAGGACAGCCTGCAACTGATGGAATGGCACAATAATGAAGTGCAAAACCTGCGCGGTAATTTCAAAGGTGTGGACAACGCACACATCCACCATCGTAATGGCTTTGAAGGACTGGTGGCCATGAGCCCGCCTAAGCCGGCGAGGGGACTGGTATTAATCGACCCCTCTTATGAAGTAGAGTCCGACTATCAGGATGTAGTGACATCGGTTACCCAAGCGCATAAGCGTTGGAAAACCGGTGTTTTTGCCATTTGGTACCCGTTATTGGCTAAACGTCGCGATCGCAGTGAGCGGATGTTGAAGGCGCTGAGCAGTATCAGCGCGACAGACGTGGTGGATATTCAACTTAAGCTGCTTCCACAGGACCAGGAAGTGGGGATGTATGGTTCCGGTATGGTGGTGATTAATCCGCCCTGGCAGTTTGACCAACAGCTTAATGCGTTACTGCCGGAACTGGTCACCGCCCTTAAAGACTGGCCCGGCGCCAGTCACAGCCTGACTTGGCTGGCAAGAAGCGAGTAAGCCGTGTCATTGCTGGACTCGAAGCTTAAACATTTCTATATCCCGGATGAACAGTCTATTTATTTACTGTCTCATCAGGATGCACAAAAGCTGAAGGACTGGATAGCGCTGTGCACAGAACAACTTGAGCTGTTGGGTTACCGGAATATTGAGCTAATCGGCAAAGGCGCCTTTGGCTTTGCGTTTGCTGGTGTGAATGAACAACACCAGCAGCTGGTGTTTAAATTCTCCCGTATTAACTTACCCCAACATGTGCAGGATCGTCTCGAAGAAGAAGCTTTTATGCTAAGCCAGGTGGAACATCCCAGCGTGCCGCAACTGGAAGAGTTCCAGCGCATTAAAAAACAGGCCATTCTGGTTATGGAAAGGGCGAAGGGGTTGGATCTGGAACAGGTGTCACTTAAACAGGGGCCCTTATCTCCCCGCCTGGTAACGCGTATTGCGGCGCAACTGGCTGAGATCCTGCTGGCGCTGCGCAATCATGGTAATCCGCAGCAGCCCAGACCTATAGTGCATGGCGACATCAAACCGTCCAACCTGGTGTTTGATGCTGATTCAGAAAACGTGGCGCTGATTGACTGGGGATCGTCGGTTTTTGCTCAGTTGGATGCAACAGGCAACTTTGTTGGCAACAATGTGATGGATCTGATGTCCAGCGACTTACAGCAAACTAATGCCAGATTGGGGGATGTGTATTTTATTGGCGATGAACAACTGGACGGAGCCCTGTCCAGCCCCAGATTCGATGAACAAGGGGTGGCCAGCACACTGTATGCCTTGGCGTCGGGCCAATCCAGTCGCTTTGGCCGTAAGGTTATTTCACCCAACTCACTGGGGTTACCGCGCGAGCTGGCGCAGACTCTGACCGCGATGATGAGTGATGATGCAACTGAGAGACGCCATGGCGGCGACTATTTTTTAAAGAATATGCGTCATATGCGTCATCTGGTGTTCAGTGCAGACGACGACATGGAATATCAGCCGGTCATTCCCTGCTGGACGCATAAGCGCAGTAAAGCGATTGATACGGTGGTGTACAGTTCAAGAAAATCTTTTCTGCGCGCTGAGTCGATTGAGGATGAGCTGCGATACCTCAACGATGAGCAATTTGAACGTTATTATAAAAACTATATGCAGGGAATGGGGGAAACGGAAAAAGCCTTTATTGCTGCAGTCAGCCGTTTGGGGCGCTATCCCGTAGTGGGCGGGCTGGCGGTGCGCTGGCATCCGGAAGGGATTTACATTGATTCAAGTCTGAATCTGTATGACCCATCGATGAAACGTTCCTTTGAAATATCTGTGAATAATGTGGTTACCCTGGCGCGGGCTATCCACCGGGTAGGAGTATTTAAAAGTTGTATGTTTAATGCCAGGGACACCTTGCACCTTGAGCGCACCAGCGAAAATGAGCCATTTCAGCCCATCGCGGGCATGCAGATACCCTTTGAAACCAGCAAAATTTCAGTGACCGAAGCACAAAGTCGTATGCATTCTTATTTTGAGGATGGCGAAGACCCGGATGAGCTGCTTAAACTACCGGCCAGTATCCGTGCCATTATTGAAAAACTTAACGACATCCATCATACCGGTTGTATTATTTTTGAAGCCCTGCCCACACATCTGAAGATTCACAGTTACTACACCTTGCTGGACCATGATAAAGAAGCGGAATTTAAGGAATTGCTGGCCAGGCTATTGGTGCATATTCCCGAGATAGAAGGACTGGGTATCTCCGGGTTTATGAAGCTACCCTATAAAGATACGCGATTTTTTGATCATATTGTCGCGGCGCCAGATAAGTTTTACCCTCGTAACCCCTTGCTGAAGAATTGAAGTAACAGGCATGAATGATATTAAACTGACGGAATTACTGACCCTGGAAAAGCTAGAAGAAGGCCTTTATCGGGGGGTAAGTTGGGATCTGGGCTTTCGCGCATTATTTGGAGGCCAGGTGATGGGCCAGGCACTGGCTGCAGCGCAGCAGACTGTTGAGCCAGAGCGAGTGGCGCATTCTTATCATTGCTATTTTTTGCTGCCTGGCGATGCCCATAAGCCAGTGGTCTATGACGTGGAAAATATGCGCGACGGGCGCAGTTTCTGTACCCGCAGGGTCAAGGCGATTCAGGGCGGGAGAACCATCTTTTTTATGACGGTGTCGTTCCAGTCACCGGAGGATGGTCTGACCCATCAGCATGGCGATATGCCTGATGTGCCAGCGCCGGAAAGCTTGCAGCCGGACATTCGTTATTATGAAAATGTACTGGATAAACTGCCGGCGGTAATGGTGGAAAAGCTCGCTTATCACCGGCCTATAGATATGCGCACGGTACAGGCGATTAATCCGATGGCCCCCAAGGTGATGGAGCCAATGCGCTATGTTTGGATGAAAACCAGCAGTGTACTGGCCGATGATTTAAACCAGCACCAAACCACGCTGGCGTATGCGTCTGACTATTATTTTCTGGTGACCGCATTGCAGCCCCATGGTATGTCGATTATGAATCGCAGCGTTCGAATGGCCACTATTGATCACGCCATGTGGTTCCACAGACCATTTCGTTTTGACGATTGGCTGCTTTACTGTATGGAGAGTCCGTTTTCAGGCAATGCCAGAGGGCTGGTCAGGGGACAAATATTTAACCGGGCAGGCCAATTGGTGGCATCCACCATGCAGGAAGGCCTGATGCGAAAGATCGGGGATTGATATGAGATATAGAATTGGCGGTAAAGCACCCAGGATCGGGCGCGATGTGTTTATTGCACCAGATGCGCAAATTATTGGTGATGTCGCGCTCGAAGAGCAGGCATCGGTTTGGTTTAACGTGGTGATGCGGGGCGATAATGAACTGATTCAGGTTGGGGCCGATACCAATGTTCAGGATGGCAGTGTTTTGCACACCGATATAGGCTATCCGTTGACTCTGGGTAAAGGCGTGACAGTGGGCCATAAGGTAACGCTACATGGCTGTGATGTCGGTGATTACAGCCTGATTGGCATTAATGCTGTGGTACTAAATGGCGCTAAAATTGGCCGCTACTGCCTGATAGGGGCTAACACCTTAATTACCGAAAATATGCAGATACCGGATCGCAGTCTGGTGCTGGGCAGTCCTGGCAAAGTGGTACGTAGCCTGACCGATGAACAATGTAACATGCTGGAGGCATCAGCCGCTCACTACGTGCAAAACGGCAAACGCTATTTGATGGAACTGGCAGCGCTGGAAGAATAATAAAAAAGACCCAGAGACCCGGGGAGGGCTCTGGGCTTAGGGGAATGGCTCTATTCAGAGCCGTGCGCTAACTCAAAGCTTGGAAAATGGAGAAGTGTCATACAAAATTTTTCAAGCCGGACGATAATTGTAGAACAGCCTTGCTGAATTTATAAACAATTTTTTCCATCATTTATTTTGTCTATTTAAATCAAAATTTTAGATAATATTTATGGCAACGTTGTCATCAGCTTGATAACAGGTTGTGCAGGGCTTATCCACAGTATTTCCAGCGTGCTATGACGGCCGTTTTTTGACTTTGAATAGCATGCTTTTTACAAACTGAGCCCGTCTCTGACCAGGTCGCGGGGCAGCGAATTTTTCAGCTTTTGACCAATCCCCTTTCCTAAGCCGACCACAAAGCCGTCAAGGCAAACCAGTAGTTCTCCCTGTGGTATTTGTTCGAGGAAAAGATCTCTGCCCTGATAAAACTCAGACAGTTGCGCCAGGTTCAGATTTACCCTGGGGCTGTTATCTGTGAGAGTCAGGGCCAAAGCCGCTTCATGGCTCAGGCGAAAACCCTGCTTATGGGCTGTCGCCAGTTTTACACCGATGCGATCAAAACGAAAACGGCCAATAAGCTCTGTAAAGGCGTCAGGGAACAGCCAATAGTCCTTGTCCCTGACATACAGGCGGAAACCATCTGGTAGAGTAACGGCAAATTGTTGGTACAGATAGTCGCAAAGTAACGCTTGTTGTTTAGCGGATACTGGCTGGTATGGAAAATTTCCGGCTTTCTTGTGGTTTATGCTTTCGCCTGCAGAATGATTTTTTCTCAGCCGCGCCACAAAAAAACCTTCGCTGTCAAAACGTTGCGGCCAGACGTGCAGGTAACCTTCAGCGGTTACTACCTGTTCTGCGCCAGCAAACAAATCAGCCAGCGATTCTACACTGACGGCATCGCCGTATTGTTCCAGTAGCCACTGTACCACCTGCTGATTTTCCTCAGGACTCAGAGTACAAGTGGAATACACCAGGGTGCCACCGGGTTTGAGCGCTTGGAATGCACTGTCAATCAGTCGCTTTTGTATGGCTGAGATGTCCTGCAATGCTTGCTCTGACCAATTTTGCATGGCCTGCGGATCTTTACGTACGGTACCTTCACCGCCACAAGGTGCATCCAACAAAATGGCATCAAAGGTGTCAGGCAGCCACTGACCAAATACTTCACCATCAAAATGGCTCATGGCGATATTGGCCGCACCCAATCGCTGGATTGTGGCAGACAGCACTTTCAGGCGACTGGAGGACAGTTCATTGGCCACCAGTATGCCTTGATTATTCATCAACGCACTGATTTGTGTGGTTTTGGAGCCTGGCGCAGCGGCCATATCCAAAACCCTTTCGGGAGCATCCAACTGAGCAAACAGGGCCACTGGTGGCAACATTGAACTGGCTTCCTGTATATAAAATAGTCCGGCCAGATGCTCGGCCGTATTGCCAAGCGGTGTGTTTTCCTGTTCAGGTGGGCGACTCAGCCAAAAGCCTGCGTCACACCAGGGAATGGGGGTGAGTTGCCAACCTTGCGCCTGCATTCTGTCGCAAAAGGCGCTGACGCTGATCTTGAGCTGATTGACCCGAATACTCTTACGCAGACTCTGATGGCAAATGCTGACAAACGCATGCAATTCTTGTTCAGATGGCAGCAGTTTGGCCACTTTGTCTATAAAAGCTTGAGGAAGCAATGTGTTCATGGTTAACGCCAGCAGGGTTCGAAGGCGGCATTATACGGATTTATGCGGTCGCTGCGCAGTCTAAGTATTGAGCGTTTAGTTAAAGTGTATTCGGTTATCCTGCTCATTGGCGTTTATACTCAACAGGTCAACACGCTCTAGTGCCACAGTAAATGCTAAAGGGAAGCAAAGATGATAATAAACCCCCACCTGCCTCTGGTTGATTTACACCGCCATCTGGATGGTAATATCCGTCCCCGTACTATCTGGGAACTGGCCCAGCAACATCAGATAAAGTTGCCGGTCAACAGCTTTGACGCTTTGCTACCCCTGACCCAAGTCCAGGATCAAACCAGTGATTTGCTCGCCTTTCTGGAAAAACTGGATTACGGCGTATCGGTTTTAGCCAACTTAGATGCTTGCTACCGGGTAGCCATGGAAAACATGGAAGACGCCCATGAGTCAGGGCTGGACTATGTTGAGTTGCGATTTTCCCCTTACTATATGGCGATGAATCACAATCTGCCTATGCCTGACGTAGTGGAAGCAGTCATCGATGGGGTCAGGGCTGGCAGCGAAAAATTCGGCATTAAAGCCAATCTAATCGGTATCTTAAGTCGCACATTTGGTGCGCAAACCTGTATGGGCGAGCTGCAGGCACTTCTGGCCCATAAAGATAAAATTTGTGCCTTGGATTTAGCCGGTGACGAGCTGGGTTTTCCTGCCAGCTTGTTTCTGGAGCATTTTCATCTGGGTCGCGATGCCGGCTGGCAGATCACCGTGCATGCAGGAGAAGCAGACGGGCCACAAAGTATCTGGAATGCCATAGAACAGTTAGGCGCAACTCGCATTGGTCATGGTGTGGCGGCAACACAGGATGAGCGTTTGATGGATTATATGGCTGAAAACGCTATTGCGGTGGAATCGTGTCCCACCTCCAACTATCAAACGGCCACCATTAAGGCCATTAAAGACTCGCCTATGCCGACGTTTTTGCACAAAGGGATTTGCGTTACTTTAAATACTGATGATCCGGCTGTTTCCAATATCAATCTCGAAAACGAATACAGGGTGGCTAGCGAGATTATTGGTTTAAGCCCGGAGCAACTGGAGCAGGTACAGCGCAATGGGGTGCAGGCGGCGTTTTTATCTGATGCAGATAAACGAGCCTTGTTTGCCAGTAAGGCCAGTTAGTTTGGCCTTTTGGTTAAAAGGCCAGGGTAGGCAGCAGTAACTGCTCTTTGATAAATTTCCCCGGTGCATACTGATTGTGTGTTGACGCAGGTATTGATACTGGGGTGCCGTTTTTCAGCCAATGCAGAATGGGTTGCCAAAGATCCTGCAGAAATTTCTTAAATCTTAGTTTGGCCAGATAACGACGTCCCGGTTGATCATCTGGCAAATTTTTCTTGCCAATAACTATAAGTAATTATATAAATAGTTATGGATATTGGGAGGATACATGCAGCAAGACTTCTTAGATGAGCTGGCAGAATTGGCGCTAGGCAGTCGCTTAAAGCGCTTGAGTGAGCGTATGCTCGCCGATGCGTCGGCCGTATACAAAGCTTATGGTGTGGAAGCGCAGCCCCGTTGGTTTACTCTGTTGGCGCTAATTTATCACCAGGGACCAACGAGTGTAGTGGATGCGGCCAACGCCCTTGGACTAAGCCAGCCGGCGATCAGCCAGTTTTGCCGACAGCTCACCGCACAAGGTTATGTTGCACTGACCAGTTGCGAGCAGGATTCCAGACGTAAGGTCATCGGTCTTACCGAGGAGGGACTTGCGCAGGTTGAGTACATGCAGCCAATGTGGCGAGATGTGGATGCTGCGGCGAAATCTCTTTGTACCGATTTTGAGAATAACTTCTATCAGGCCTTGCAAACGCTGGAGCAGGCCATGCAGAGCAAATCTTTATATCAACGGGTAATGGAGCGAAAAGATGCCAACTGAAATCGACTTTCTACCTTATAGCGATGAATTGGCTAAGTATTTTCTGAGTATTAACCAGCAATGGATTGAGGACATGTTCAGTATGGAAGCAGCCGATACCGCTATGCTGACTGACCCATATCATTATGTGATTGAGCCCGGTGGGAAAATCTGGTTTGCCCGTCATCCTGAACTGGGCATAGTGGGTACCTGCGCTTTACTTAACAAGGGGGACGGCATATTTGAGCTAACCAAGATGGGGGTGATTGCCAAAGCGCGCGGCATAAAAGTAGGGGAACCCTTGCTGCAATATGTCATCCGCCAGGCACAGGTAATGCCTGTTTCCTGTTTGTTTTTGCTGACCAATAAAAAGTGCGAGGCAGCCATCCACTTGTATGAGAAGAACGGCTTTGTGCATAGCGATGAAATCATGCGGCGTTTTGGTGCAGCTTATGCGCGCTGTGATGTGGCCATGCAATATATGGGGGTTTGACGTTTACGGTGTGCCAAGTGCGAGCCAAAATCAGACCGTGACGGGTCTGTTGTCATGCACTCTTTTTTACATTGAAACAGGCTCGCAGCATATTAGCTCTGTCAGCCTGTATCATATTTTCTGTATAGACCATAACCCGGCTTCAGAGTGGTAAGAACGAATAGCTTTTGCTCTGACCTTTGAGTCAGGTAAAAGTAAAAGGTTGTCCTCAACATTGCTAAGTCCACCCAGGGTTTTAATGGTGGATGACAGTCCATCGAACTCAATTCAATTTGTGCCGCCATTTAATATATCCCTTGGGCAGCGTCTGACCTGCCAGTCACCAGCCATAAAGTCAAAGTCTCTAGGGGCAGTAGGTTCTGAATCTAATAGCATGTTTAGTTCCTGTTTTTTAATCAGATTTAAATCAAACTAACATAGATGCTGTGTGTATATACAGTTTTCGTGTTGATAAATGCTATCGCTGGTTTACTAACTTAGATGCTGAGGGCTAGGATAGTTTGATTACGGATAAATGGAGTTGGGTAATGACCTTAAAAAAACAGTTGTTGAGTGCGTTCACTATTATTCTGGTGTTGATGGTAACGTCCAGTCTGGTGCTATGGGGAGCTGTAAACAGGCAAACTCAGATTGCCGAAGAAGTGGCTGGAGATGATGTGCCTGGCGCCATGTTGTACTTAACCATGATAGATGAAATGCGCGATATGCATGCTGCTGCATTAACATTTCTGCACGGTGAGAGCGGACAAAAGGACATCTTCAACAGCAACTATCGACAATTTATGGATGCACACCAGCAACTTGTGCCTCTTGAGTCGCGTTCAAGTCAGGATCGAGAGAAAATGTCCCGTTTGGCGGATTGGATGAAAGCCTATCACCAGGGGGTCAATAGCCAGATTTTCGCCGTTTTTGATACCAATCGGCACCGTGAATTTTTGCAATTGCACAGGAAATTTGAAGATCAATATCTGGAACCATTGGAAGACATTTTGGAGACCTCCGCCAGCGAAGAAGAATCTGACGCAAGAGCTGCATTAAATACTTTGGTTGCTGACCTGAAAATGAGCCTGACCATTCTGCTGGTTTGTACGTTGATTGCTATTGTGATTGGCGTGTTTGTGGCGTTGTATTTGTCTAACCGGATTACCAGTAAAGTGCAAAAAGTGCTGAGTGCCGCCGAGAAAATTGCCCAGGGCGATCTCAGCCAGGGCCGTGTGCCGCATAACGGACAAGATGAGCTGGACAGCTTGGCGGCTGCCAGTAATCAGATGTCAGATGCGCTCACCAGTCTGCTGCGGCACATTCGTGAGCTGTCACATAGTGTGCAAGATGGTTCTTCGCAGATCGACGCTATTAGCGGCAGCATAGCAACGCAGTCCAAAGCGAGTTCCTCGCAGTCTGCACAGGTGGCGACTGCCATTGAGGAGATGAGTGCAACCATAGGGGAAGTTGCCCAGCAAAGTCAGATCGCAGCATCCAGCTCCGATGAAGCGAAGAATATGGCGCTGACCGGTGGAAAGGTGGTCAGTGAAACCGTCTCGCAAATTAAATCGGCCTCAACAATGGTACAAACCTCTGCCGAAGATGTGGCTGAGCTGGGCAGGCTAAGTACTCAGATTGAGAACATTATCGGTGTGATAGGCTCCATTGCTGAACAAACTAACTTGCTCGCCCTAAATGCGGCGATTGAGTCAGCCCGCGCAGGTGAACAGGGGCGCGGTTTTGCCGTCGTTGCAGACGAAGTCAGAACCCTGGCTGCCAGAACCACACAGGCAACCGAAGAAGTGGCGCAAAGTATTCGTGCCATTCAGGGCCGAACGCAACAGGCTGTGGGTTCAATGAATCAGTGTGTACAGCAGGTCAATCGCAGTGTAGAGCTGGCCGAAGAGGCTGGTCGCTCGCTGGAAGGCATTGTTCTTGGTGCGGAACAAATTGCTGCCATGGTTCAGTCCATTGCCACTGCAACCGAAGAGCAATCTGCGGTGGCCCAGGAAATGGCCAGGGACATTGCAAAGATTGATGATTACAGTAAACAGTCTTTGCAGGATACCCAAGGGGCAGCGCAATCTGCCAAAGATCTGATGGGTAAGAGTCAAAATCTGACAGAGTCCATTGCCAGATTTAAGCTACCAGCATAAAAAAGCGGCCTGAGCCGCTTTTTTCATTGTTATTTACTCAACCTGTCCAGGAAAAAGGCATATTCCAGCGCTGTGTCGTGCAGGCGCTTAAAGCGTCCTGACGCACCGCCGTGGCCAGCTTCCATATCGGTTTTAAACACCAGCATATTGCTGTCGGTTTTCATTTCGCGCAGCTTGGCCACCCATTTGGCGGGTTCAAAGTACTGCACCTGTGAGTCGTGCAAGCCAGTGGTAACCAGCAGGTGAGGATAGGCCTGGGCCTTGACCTGGTCGTAGGGGGAGTAGGACAGCATGTAATCGTAATAGGTCTTGTCGTTGGGGTTACCCCATTCATCATACTCATTGGTGGTGAGTGGAATACTTTCGTCCAACATGGTGGTGACCACATCCACAAAGGGCACATGAGCCGCGACCGCTAAGTAATGCTCGGGCGCCTGATTGATCACCGCACCCATTAATAAACCGCCAGCACTGCCGCCAGCAGCCACCACTTTATCTTTATGGCCGTAGCCTTGCGCTACCAGGGCTTTGGTCACGTCGATAAAATCGTTAAAGGTATTTTTCTTGGTCAGCTTCTTACCATCTTCATACCAGGGGCGGCCAAGCATTTCAGAACCGCGGATATGGGCAATGGCGTAGACGATACCGCGATCCAACAGACTCAGTCGGTTGCTGGAAAAACCTGGATCCATGGTGGCACCATAAGAACCATAGCCATATTGGTAAAGCGGGTTAGTGCCGTCTTTTTTGAATTTGTCTTTGCGGTAAACCAGGGTAACAGGTACCTTCGCGCCGTCACGGGCCTCGACAAATAATCGCTCAGAGGCGTAATTGGCGCTGTCAAAATCGCCAAGTACAGGTTGTTGTTTTAGCTGATTTAAGGCGAAACTATTCAGATCCACATCATAATGGGTACCAGGAGTGGTCATACTGGTGTAGTAAACCCGTAGTGCCGGATTATCCAGTTCATTATTGCCATACAAGTGCACCATATAGGCATTGTCGTTGAAGCTTAGCTTGTGTGCCGGGCCCCCAGACAACTTTTGTACAAACAGCTCTGACTGACCGTTATGTCGCTGTTGATACACCAGGTGCTGGTTAAATAGTTCGAAGCCCTGTAGTTGCACATCCGGGCGGTGGGCAATGACTTCCTGCCAGTGACTTTTATCCCCTAATTTATCCGCCGCGACTTTCATCAGGCGAAAGTTTTGTGCATCCAGGTTGGTCAGCACATAAAAGGTGTCGCCAAGCTTGGCCACTTCGTATTCCAGACCGGTTTCACGGGGGACAAAGGCCTGCGGCTGAGCATTGGGATTGTTAGCATCGATCAGAGACACACCGGAGGTTTCGGTGGACGAGTGGTGTATATAGATAAGGCTGTCATCTTTGCTTTTACTGATACCGGTGTAGAAGGTATTGTCGGATTCTTCATACACTAATTCATCCTGTTCCTGAGGGGTTCCCAGGGTATGGCGGAACACCTGATAACCCAGCAAGGTTTGTGGGTCTTTTTTAATGTAATACACCGTTTTATTGTCATTAGCCCATAGGGTCGTGCCGGAGGTACCCTGCAGCTCATCGCCGAGTAATTCGCCACTTTGCAGATCTTTAAACTTTATGTTGTATATGCGACGACTTAGTGTGTCTTCAGCGTATGCCAGCAGCTTATCGTCGGGGCTGGCGCTTAGACCACCGAGGTTATAGTACTCATGCCCTTCTGCCAGCTTATTGGCATCCAATAACACCTGTTTGTCGGTACCGGCAAAATCGCTGCTGCGCACATATACCGGGTACTCATTGTCGCCGCGCATTTCCGAAGAGTAGTAAAAACTGCCGGAACGGGTGGGAACGGAGTCATCATCTTTTTTTATGCGGCTCTTCATTTCTTCAAAAAGCTCGGTCTGCAGGGGTTTTGTACCAGCCAGCATGGCATCTGCGTAGTGGTTCTCCGCTTCCAGGTGGGCCAAAACTTTTGGGTCTTCACGCTTGTCGTCACGCATCCAATAATAGTTATCTATCCGAGTGTCGCCGTGCATCACCATTTCATAGGGGATTTTCTCAGCCAGCGGGGCACTGGCCACAACGCTGACAGCTTCATTGTTGTTAGCTTGTTTTGTGGGTGTAGCCGGACTACAGGCAACCAATAAAGTGGCAGCGACTATTGAAAGACAGAAGGGCAGGTTTTTTTTCATTTTCGTTCCCTGACGCAGGTAAAAGGTTGGTTAATATACCTTTGTGATTGCATTAATGCGATATTGTTATGATGGATTGTCCAATAAGCTATTCTGCGCTGTGGACTTGTCCGAACACTTGAGTGAAAGCCCTGATAAGGAGAACAGCATGCATATTTTAGGATTAAGTTGTGATTGCGGTCAGCTACAAGGCCGGGCACTGAACGTTGGGGCCAGGACGGGGACCCGTTTGGTCTGCTATTGCGACGATTGTCAGGCGTTTGTCCGGGAATTGGGGCGCGCCGATGTGCTGGATAGTTTTGGTGGTACGGAAATCTATCAGCTGTCGCCGGCGCAATTGCAATTCAGTCAGGGCCAGCAACAATTGCGCTGTCTGAAGCTCAGTGAAAAAGGCCTGTTACGCTGGTATGCGGGTTGCTGTAATACCCCTATTGGAAATACCGTGTCGGCGTCTATGCCGCTGGTCGGTTTAATTCATAGCGTTATTCAGGAGGGGCAGGACAAAGAAGCGTTACTGGGGCCGGTGCAAGGCTATGTGCATGGCAAATTTGCCACAGCTAAGCCGCCGGCAGAAAAAAACAGTAAAGGTACACCCTGGCGCTTGCTCTTGCGCATAGTGCGCCGTTTGCTGGCAGATAAACTCTCAGGGCGAGGCAAGCCTCATCCTTTATTTGATGTGGCAGGAAAACCCGTCAGTGAACCCAGAGTACTGGATAAATAATGGTGTCTTCAGGGTATCGACATTTGTTGTTCGACTGGGGCGACACGCTGATGCGGGATATACCCGGCCAAAGCGGCCCAATGGTGAATTGGCCTGTTGTACAGGCCATGCCCGGGGCTGCAGCGGCGCTGCAACTTTTGTCCCAACGTTTTACCTGTCACCTTGCGACCAACGCCAGAGACTCCGATGAAGCTGAGATACGACAGGCACTGGTGAGGGGGGGACTGGATCAATATCTGACGCGTATCTTTTGCTTTGAACAATTAAAAGCAGAAAAACCCGCAAAGGCCTATTATCAACAAATTTGTGTGCAGTTAGACTGCCCCGGAGCGCAGATCCTAATGATAGGAGATAACCTGCATAACGATGTGCTGGGCGCACTGGATGCTGGTTTAAATGCCTGTTGGCTAAATCTACACCACGGAGAAAATACCCATGGAGTTCAGCAAGTTGAGAACTTCGACATGCTGACTTCCTGGTTGTTATCTGGTCTAGAATAAACACAAAAGATAAGAATAGGGAATGGGCGTTAATGAACAACAATAAAACCCCGGTATGGTTGATAGCCGTTTTAACCCTGTTAACCTGCTTTCGGCTGCAAGGGGGGGAATATCGTATTGCCAGCACTGAGGTACAGACCCTTGATGATAGGGGGCGCTATTACGATATCGTCGTCAAGCTTCCAGCCAGCTACTATCAGCCAAAACAGTTTACTCACCGTTACCCGGTTATTTATATGATGGACGCTGCCTATAGCTTTCCCTTGATAGCCGGTGCAACACAGTTTCCGATGAATAGTAAGTCGATGGAAGAAGCCATTTTGGTAGGTATCGACTGGCAACAAGGCCTGTCAGGAAATACCAGTCGGGTTCGGGATTTCACTCCCAGCAAAGCAGCCGACTGGCGGTTGGAAACCGGCGGTGCCCAGCGCCATCTGCACTTTCTGGCTGAGCGGGTTATACCATTTGTCGAGTCAAGATACAGAACAACCCAAGCGCAGCGTACATTTGTGGGAAATTCGCTGGGTGGTTTGTTTGGTTTGTATGCACTGCTCAACAGACCCACTTTATTTGAACACTATGTGCTCGGCAGCCCGTCATTGTGGTACGACAATAAAGCGTTGTTGAGCCAGGTGTCAGCCTGGGCTGATGGCCAAGTTGCCCCCAAAGGTAAAGTTTTCATTGGTGTCGGAGAGCTGGAAACGCCACTTGGCAGCAACATATCCCATGATTTGGTTGGCGATGCCATCAGTTTAAAAAGTCAACTTGCCCCCTGGCGCTTCGAGGATTTTGACGTGCAACTTTATCTGGTCCCAGATGCCCGGCATGAAACGGCTTTTCCTACTGTGGCCATACGCGGATTAAGCTGGTTGTTTGGCTCTTCGCAAACTACTCCTTAACGGTACCTATATCGGGGGCAATGCTGCCGCCTCGATATCGCTGCGCCAATGCGCCACCAGAAAATCAATAAAGGCACGAACAAGTGGTGATTGGTGTATTCTGGATAAGTATACCGCCCAAAGGGCCAATGAAGGGCCGGGGAAATGGCTTAATAGGGCAAGTAACTGGCCATTTTCCAGGTAAGTATTGGCCAAATCGCAAGGTAAACGCACAATGCCGCGATGACGCAAGGCGGCTTTGAGTAAAACGCCTAGATCATTGGCCTGCAGGTTACCTTTGACATCCACTAACTCTTCACCAAACTGCCAACTATGTTGTTCAAGATGCACCAGGCAATTGTGGTGGGGGAGATCCTGCGGCGTGACAGGCATGCCTGCCTGCTGCACATAGATTGGACTGGCGCAAAGCACAGTATCAATGTTGAATATTGACCTGGCTATCCATTGTTCATCCGGTTGATGGCTGAACCTTAAGGCAATATCGACTCGCTCGTCCACCAGATGAGCATAGCTGTCGGAAACCAACAAATGAATGCGGGTCTGAGGGTGCGTTGCAAGAAACGCATCCACCAGTTCGAATAACAGATTCTGGGCCAGACCAATGGGGCTTGCCACCCGGATACTGCCCCGCAATTCGGTACGCTGTTGCTGAGCCAGGGATGTCATCTGCTGCGTTTCTTCAATAATACGGCGGCAATGCTGTAATGCATGCTGACCATTATCGGTCAGGCTGACTTTACGTGTAGTGCGGTGTAACAGCCGCTGGCCCAGCCAGTCTTCTATCTCGCGCACATGTCTGGATACCTGCAGGCGGCTCAGGTTTAGTCGCTCAGCGGCCAGGGTAAAACTGCCACAAGATGCCACCTCGACAAAACTTCGTATGGCGGTGAGCTTATCCATTAGTAACCTCTACTGACACAATCATGTTCATAATGCGATGTTTATTCAAAATATATGCACCAGTAGACTGCACGCCGTCAACCACAAATTGGAGTAAAACATGAAAGTAGCGCTTTTAGGTGCCAGCGGCTGGATCGGCAGTCAGTTAGCGATTGAAGCAAAAGCTCGCGGGCATCAAGTACGTGCCCTGGTACGTAACCCACAGCGCCTCAAAGCTGAAGTCGATGAGGTACAGCAATTTGATCTGGAAAATCCGCAAAACCTGGCACAGGCAATAGGGGATGCTGAAGTGTTGCTGGTGTCGGTCGGAGGCAGAGCGACAGGTAAGCACCAAATGGTACCGGCAACCGCCAGATTGTTGCTGGAACAGTTGCCTGGCACCAATATAAAACGTCTGTTATGGGTTGGTGGAGCGGGTAGTCTGGAAGTTGCTCCGGGGGTATCTTTGCTCTCCACTGAAGGCTTTCCTGTTGCATACCAGGACGAGGCGCAGGCACAAGGTGAGGCTCTGGCGATATTTCGCAGCATGCCTCAGGCGCTGGAGTGGACCTATATCAGTCCGGCAGCAGATATTTTCCCAGGGGAGCGCCTTGGCGAATATCGAGTTGGCAAGGATAATCTGCTAACTGACGAACAGGGTAACAGCAGAATTTCGGTGCAGGATTATGCCAAGGCAATGCTTGATGAAGTTGAGCAAAAACGCTTCCCAAATCAGCGCATTGGTGTGGCTTATTAAGCCACTTAGTTTGCGGGGAGAGCTGTTCTCCCCGTCCACACTACTCAAACGGATTCACAAGGCTGTAAGGCTGAGGGAAAAGCGCGGGCATAGCTGCCAGGTGTCAGACTCAGTGACAGCAATAACAATACAAAGGCCCCTAGGGCCAGCATCAACCAGGCCATATCAAAACTGGCTAACTGGTCACGAATAATACCGGCTACCCAGGGCGCGATACTGGCGACAAGATAACCAATACCTTGAACGAAGGCAGCCAGTTTGCCGGCCATCACCGGGTCATCCTGATGATCCATAGTGACAATCATCACCATAGGAAACATGCCACCTACCCCTAAGCCTAGCAAGGTGGCCCAGAGCCATAAGCTGATATGGGGCGCCAACATCAGACCCAAAAAACCTGTTGCTTGCAATAAACACAGCGTTATCAGCACCATACGACGGTCATTTTGACGATTGGCCCAAGCCGGAAAAAACAGACCCGCCACGACTTCCATCAGGGTCAGATAGCCCATCAGCAAACCTGCCTGCTGGGCACTCATGCCGTTTTCCATGGCATAGGGCGCAAGCCAGGCCAGCACACACACAAATGCGGCGGTTCCCAGACCAAACATCATGGCAAGTTGCCAGGCCCGGCTATGTTGCCAGAAACGGGTCTTGCTGGCGGTAGCAGCGGGTTGGCTGGGTAAGTACCAGCGATGACTGCATAATAACCACAGTGCTAAGGCCACAATAGCCAACCACACCCAGTTACCTAAGCCCCCGCGCCAGGCACTGAAACTGGCAAACCAGGGGGATACCGCCGAGCCCAGACTGGCACCCGCCATAATCGCAGTAATATAAAAACCCATCATGGCGGCTATCTTGCCTGGATAGTTGGCCTTAATAATGGCTGGTACCAGACATTGGATCAGGGCAATACCCAAACCTGCAGCCAGTGCAGAAAGGATCAGGCTAAATGCTGAGTCGACAAAAAAACGCAACCCTGTGGCCAGGGCCAGAACAGCCAAAGATAAACTGATGGTACGCCCCATACCAAAACGTGAGGCGATGGTAAAGCCGAAGAAACAGGCAGCTCCCATAGCGGCAACAGGCAAGGTGGTCAGCATCGATGCAGTGGCATAACTGATGCTCAGATCCTGCTGCATGGCATCCAGCAAAGGACCGATAGAGGCTAGTACCGGGCGCAGATTCAGCGCGATCAACACGATGGTGATAAACAGCAAGGCCGGCGGTGCAGGGCGTGACGCTGTTGCTTGGTTGGTATGCATGGTAAATATATCTCTAACTGAAGTATCTTTATGTGAAGATAAAAGGAGTTTACTGAGTTAGTCGGTCTGGGTAAAGTATCTTTATATAAAGATAAAAACAGATGAGTGCCTTCCATGCCTATCACAGTCAAACAAGAAGATGACGACGACCTTGATGTATTTGCCCACCAGTGGCGAACCGAAGGTGTTGAAGGTGATCTGCTGCCGATGAAGGTGATTGGTCGTATGTTTCGTCTGATGAAAACCATTGAAGCGGAAGTAGGGCGATGTCATGAGGCATTTGATCTGAAATACGGCGAATTTGATGTGCTGGCTACCCTGAGGCGAACGGGGGCCCCGCATTGCCTTACGCCCTCGCAGTTACATCAGTCGATGCTGCTTAGCTCAGGCGCTATGACTAACCGCTTGGACAAACTCGAACAAAAAGGCCTTATTGCCAGGGCCCATAGTCAGGAAGACCGGCGCAGCGTGAAAGTACAACTTACCGATAAAGGGATGCAAACCATAGAGGCTGTGTTCCCGTGCCATCTGAAAACTCTACGTCAATTGCTTGGTAATCTGGACGATGCCAGTAGAGAGCGACTGGCAGGATCGCTAAAACAATGGCTTGCGGCTATTCAGGACTAACTCGGCGCTAAAATCCTGTTGTTGAGCTAACTGTAACAAAACTGTCATTGCCAGCCCCTATGATGCCAATCCCAGGTCGGGATGTAGCGATCATTCGGGATGAAACAGGCATTTTTAACTAAATTTTATCGAAGTTATTGGCAGGAGCTGTGTGGTTTGCTCCGGGCTAAATTCGGTAATGGCCCGCCGGATCCTGAAGATATCGCCCAACAAGCCTTTATGCGATATGCCGAAACGCAGCTTACTCAACCGCCGGATAATCCCAAAGCCTTTGTTTACACTATCGCCCGTAACCTGATTATTGATGCACACCGTCTGCAAACCCGTCAGGAGCAGCTAATTGACGAAATTTTTGTCGAAGTAGGCTTGGCGCCGCTGAATGAAAGTTGTGTTGAATCCAGTTTTTTACAGGGCGAGAAGATGCTGGTGATTGAACGGGCCGTTGCCAGTTTACCGGCTAAGCAACGGGACCTTATTGTGGCAAGCCGTTTGCGCGGTGAAACCTATCAGCAGATTGCCGCTCGTACGGGCTATTCCATGGCGGATATCAGCCGCAATATCGAACGCGCGCACACCACAATACAGACCATACTGCAGGCGTGGGAAGAGGGTCGTCAGCAATATGAACTGCAGCAAAGAGAGTATTTGTGAAAACCCAGCACCCTATCAAGCAACAAGCGCGGCACTGGTTGGTATTGCTGCATTCAGGTCAGGCCAGCGAGCAGCAGTGGCAGGAATTTAAAGCCTGGCTGCAGCAGGATAGCCGCCATCAGCAGCACTACCGGGAAGCTGAATTGCTGTGGCGCCAAACTACGTACACGGAAACTGTTGCCGATGCACTTAGTGTCAGACTTCAGGCTCGTAAGCCCAGGTATGCAAGGTATGCATGGCTGGCGGCCTGCATGGCCTTATTGGCAGTTCTGCTGGTCCCGGTTTGGCAGGTTGAGCCAGACATCCTTCAACTACACACAGAAAAAGGTCAAATCCAGACATTCAGGCTGGACGACGGATCTTCGCTGACCTTAGGCGGCGACAGTCTGGCTCAGGTGAATCTGTCCGATACCGACCGCCAGGTCTGGCTGCAAAAAGGAGATGCGGAATTTGATGTCAGTCCTGATGAGACAAGACCTTTTATAGTGACAGTAAAAAATAGCCACATTCGCGTACTTGGGACTTTGTTTGATGTGCAGCAAAGGGCTGAGCAAATCACAGTAGGTGTTGCCCATGGGCGAGTGGAAGTTAGCCAGAATCATCAGGTTCAGCTACTTACCAACAACCAGGCAGTGATGTTGGATAAGCAGGGAATGTCACCCGTGCAGTTTCTGCCTGACAGCCAGTTTGCCAATTGGCGTCAGCAAAGATTCAATTTCCAAGATAGTACGCTGGAGGATGTAATCAGTGTACTAAACCGTTATAGCAATGTGACCTTGAAACTCAGTCATCCCACCTTGGCTTCACAGCGCCTGACGGCAGCTTTTCGCCTTGACCAACTGGAGCAGATGCTCGACGCCCTGCAACTAAGCCATAACATTCATTGGCACAAAGATGCCCAGGGTGTGATTTGGCTGAGTATATGAAACTTTTGTGAAACTTAAGCTGCTGCTGGAAAACCGCCGCGGGTTATTCGTCATCCCCATGAACGCCGCAAAAAACTCGGCGAAAAACTAACTTAAAGGGGAATCCATGCGCTTTCGTATTAAACCTGCTTTGTTGGCCGTCAGTCTGGCCCTGAGCACGTCCACACAGGCTCAGCAAGCGACTACGGCTATCAGTTTTGAGGCTCAAAGCCTGGAGTCGGTTATTGCCACCTTGTCCAGACAGTTTGATCTGGTGATTATTGCCCCGGCAGATCAGACAAAGCAGATTCAGGTACAAGCTGTGCGTGAACAGACTTCTGTACTGGCCGCGCTGAAAAAGGCCTTGGCGCACACTTCTTTGCAGGCCGTGGAAGATAACAACGGCGCCATCGTAATTATGCAAAAGCCTCAGAAAACCAGCCGTAAATCAACAAATAAGCCAGTACAAGATGACAGCCTGGAAGAAGTTGTTGCCTTGGGCTCGCATATTAAAGGCGCGCGGATGGCTGACACGTTGCCGATGACGCTACTCGGTCGTGACGAATTGGACATTGCAGGGGTACAGGATGGCATGGATTTACTTCGCATGCTGCCGCAAAACGGCGATGTCAATTTTAATGAATCTGCCACTGCTGGTGGTGTCAATACCGCCAGGGGCGATGTTGCTTCGCTGAACCTGCGCTCGGTGGGCACTGGCAACACCCTGATGCTGATCAATGGCCGTCGTATGGTAATGCATCCGGGCTTTCAGACCGAGAACCTGGTGCCAGCCGTCACACCGAATATGAACGCCATACCCACTGCCGGTGTGCGAGCCGTGGAAGTAATGCGTGACGGCGCGTCGGCTTTATACGGCGCTGATGCGGTAGCCGGGGTGGTCAATACCCTGATGGTGGATGATTTTGATGGGTTAAAAGTGACCGCCCGCTACGGTGAAGCGCCCGATTTGGAACGTCGTGACAGTACGTTTCGCATCAATGCCGGTAGCGATTTTAGCCAAGGGCGCGGGCATTTTTCTGTGTTTGCCGACTATGACCATCGCAATGCCGTGCCTGCGACTAACCTGCCACAAGGCGCCTCTTCTAACCGTGAGCCGCTGTTAGCGGGAACCGACTTTGCAGGCAACACGTCCTTCGATAACCGCTCTTCTATTGGTGGCTTTGCTTACTTTGACATGTTGAAGCCGGGCAAGATCCTGCTTGATGATGGCACGGCTATCACCAACTCGTCAGGACGTTTCCATGTGCAGCCTGTTGGCAACAAGGGCTGTTTACTGGCGCTGGGGGACGGTCTGTGTGTAGACGATGGTTTTCTGTCTTCCACCGACGATCGCAACCTTTACTACGATATCGACGCCAACCGCCAGCTGTACTCGGATCGTGAGCGGGCTAATCTGTTTTCTGTGTTCAGCTATGACCTAAGCGATAAACAGGAGCTTTTTGGCGAGCTTGGGGTGTATTACGGTAAAACTGACCGCCTCAGTGAATCGTCGCGGGTACTCAGTACGGCCCGTATGGTGATCCCGGCACACAACTACTGGAACCCATTTGGTCCCAAGTACTTCGCCGATGGCAGATTAAATCCGAATCGGGTTGAGGGAGTACAGCTACCTGATGAGGGCTTGGATCTTATCCTGCGTGATTATCGCATTCTGGATGCCGGTCAGCGTCGTGGCATAGTGAAGAACCTCACATATAGAGCCTTACTCGGCACCCGGGGTAACTGGGATAACTGGGATTACGACTCGGCGATTCTATATTCACGCGCGGTTAGCGACGATCTGACTAAAAACGGCGTGTCCAGCACCAAGTTCCAGCAAGCTTTATCACTGGATACCGAAGATGCCTACAACCCTTTTAACGGTGCAGGTAATGGGGAAGGTGTATCAGTAAGCGATTTGACCCCTAACCCTGAGCATGTGATCAGAAGTATTCAGGCCGACGTGCGTAAAAAAGGCACCACCAGCCTGGCCCTTGCTGACTTTCGTTTATCCAACAACCAGCTGTATTCGTTGCCGGCCGGACCGCTGGGGTTTGCCACCGGCGTTGAATGGCGCCGCGAGGCCTTTAAAGATGACCGTGATGACAGTTTGGATGGCACATCACCTTTTATTGATGCGATCACCGGCGAGTACTCCCAAAGTGATTCACTAGGTAACAGCCCTACCAATGACACTTCGGGTGATCGCGATGTGTGGTCGGCGTTTGTGGAAATGCATTTACCGCTGGTTTCGCCCAATATGCAGTTCCCGCTGATGCAGGACATTCAACTGCAATTAGCTGCCCGCTACGAGAACCTGTCTGATGTGGGCAGTGCCCTGACACCCAGGGTCGCGGCATCCTGGGCGCTAAATGACAGCCTGATGTTGAGAGGTGCCTGGTCTGAAGGCTTTCGCGCACCAAACCTGGTACAGGTTAACGACTCCGGGGTGGCTCGCATCAACAGCACCGTTGACTACGTAAAATGTGCCTCAGAGCTGGAAAAAGGCATTATTCAAGGCGATTTTTCCAACTGCGGCGGCAGTAACGTTGAGAACGTCCGTACCGCGTCTGATCTTAAACCTGAGGACTCCACCAGCGTCAGCTATGGTCTGGTACTCACCCCATTGGATGGGCTGGTTATCACGGCAGACTACTGGAAAATCAAGCAGGAAGGTGTGGTAGGAGTGCTAAGTGGCAGTAACCAGGTAGCGCTGGATTTGTTCTATCGCCAGCAAGGTAGCAGCAATCCCAATGTGGAGCGTGAAGCACCCAGCGAAGAATTGCTGGAGTTGTATGCTGGCACTTCTATTACCCCGGCTGGGGCGATTATTCGCGTTTATGATCCTTATCAGAATTTGGATACCCGCACTATTAGCGGCATGGACTTTGCCCTGAACTACGATTGGCAGACCTCTCTGGGTTCTTTTGGCTACAGCTTGAATGCAGCCCGTCTGATCAGTTTTGAGCAACTACCGGGCAGCGAAGCCCAGCAACTCTTTACTATGGGACTACCGGTGGACAATCTGGGTGAGCTAGCAGGCATCGATGGCAAACCGCAATGGAAGGTTAACTCCACCTTGAAATGGAAGCAGGGCAACTGGCGCGCGGGGGCGACTCTGGAGTATGTCTCAGCCTTTGATGAAACCAGCGCGTCTATCACGGTGGACGATGAGATCCGCTATTGGCGAATCGAAGACTGGTATCGCGTCAACCTGTTTTCCAGTGTGCAACTGCGCGAGTTTGGTCTGGATGGCAGTAGTTTATCTGTTGGGGTGAAAAACCTGTTTGACCGTGAAGCGCCGTTGGCGGACGAGGCCTATGGTCACTTTGGGGCCGTACACAGTCCCATTGGTCGTTACTACTACCTGCAATACAGCCATAGTTTCTAACCTGAGTGGCGGCCTTGGCCGCCCAATTCGTCTTCTTAAAGGAACAGACAAATGCGTTATTTTATTACGCTGTGCTTTTTATTTTGCACTTCGGTGCAGGCCGCCGCGCCGCTGGCTATTGCCCATCGCGGCGTACCGGGCTATCTGCCGGAGCACAGCAAAGCATCACTGGCTTATGCCCATGCGCTGGGCGCCGACATGATTGAGTTTGATGTGAATATGTCGGCCGATGGGGTGCCAGTGGTCTTACACGACCTTATTCTCGATGAGGTGTCTGATGTGGCAGCGCGATTTGCCCATAAACGCGGTGCTGAAGGGAAATTCTGGGTTAAGGATTTTACCCTGGCAGAGCTACGTAGTTTGCGATTTCATGAGCGTAGAAAACCCACTGACGGGCCGCTGGTTTACCCTTCGCGTTTTAACGCCAAATTAGCCTTTGAGCTGGTCACTCTGGACGAGGCACTGGCGATGCTGGCTGAATTGAATCGGCTACAAAAACGTCGTACGGGCTGGTTAATTGAGCTGAAAAAACCAGGTTGGTATCAAAGTCAGGGGCTGGATATGGGAAAAGCGCTACTGGATGCGCTCAGACCCTATCAGCAAAGCGCAGCGCCTATGGTGTTGCAGTCTTTTGATGTTGAGTTTATGCAACAGTTGCGCGGGCAAACCCGCTTGCCGCTGAACGTGCTATTGGGGCGCAATAAGTGGGATCCCAACGGTAGTGATTTTGACAACCTCTGGACGACACCGGCCGGACTTAAAACTATCGCCGGTTTTGCCACTGGTGTGGGGGTACAGATAGGTATGCTGTTGGACGACAATGGTGCCACTAAGCTGGCCAAGGACATCCATGACGCAGGCTTAACGCTGAATGCTTACACTGTGCGGCTGGATAAACTGCCGAAAGGCATAATAAGCGCCGATGCGCTCTATGCGTTATTAATGGATAAGGTAAAAGTGCAGGGGATTATCAGCGATCAGGTTGATGATGTTCTTCGCTATCGAAGCCTGCCTGCCGGGCAATGATTCAGGTGGCCGGTTATCCGGCCGCCAGTGTCTAGTGGAAGTACTGTATAAGTACAGCAGCGATCAATAGCGGATAAGGAAAAGCAACCGTGGGTCGCAGCGCAGCGCGCAGATACTCGCTAATTAAACCAAGCGCAGAGGGGCGGTTTTGCTGCCAGTCGGAATAAAGCTGAGGCGTCGCATTGGCATCAGCTTGTTCGATTTTCAATAGCTCTTTTTCCAGTCTGCCCTGAAAGGTTTTGTAAATGGCATCCAATAACCATAGCAGCGGTAAGATTGCCATCGCCACCCAGGTTTGATGGTACAGCATAGCCAGCGTACATAGAGCAAATGCTGCTAACTTAATCATCAATGCCCAGCCTTCATAACTTTCTACTTGTTGATGCAAAGTTAGCCATAAGGCCTGTTGAGTGGATTGCGTTTGCATGGACTTCCTTGATTATTAAATAACAGCCGGGTGATTAGCCTACCGCAGTTTCTTGAAGAAGCAATAGGTCGCAGTTGCACAGAGGACAGCAGCCGGATTGCCATGTAAACTGTCGCCCTGAATTTTTCATCGCAGTCGGGAATTACTACCATGGCGCTCTCTCTTCAGGAACAACTGCTTAAAGCGGGGCTGGCAGACAAACAAAAGGCCCAAAAAGTAAATGCGGAAAAACGCAAGCAAACTAAAGCGCAGAAGAAGCACAAACTGGATATGGTCAACGAAGATAAAGTGGCCGCAGAACAGGCGCGTCAGGCCAAAATTGCCAAAGACAAAGAGCTGAATGAACAGCTTAAGCTGGAAGCAGAAAAGAAGGCCATTGCTGCGCAAATCAAGCAACTGATTGAAGTCAATCGTCAGCCTAAGAATAATGGTGATGTGGCCTGTAATTTCACCGATGGCGCTAAAATCAAAACCTTATACGTGGATAAACTGACCCACAAACGCATTACGCAAGGCAAACTGGCCATTGTTAAACTGGGCGAAAGCTACGAAATCGTCCCCACGCCAGTAGCGGATAAGATTGCCCAGCGTAATGACGAGCTGGTGTTGCACCGCGCAGATAAAACGGCTGAGCCAGCGCAAGCTGAAAAGAGCGAAGAAGACGATTGGTACGCTGAATACGAAATTCCAGACGATCTGATGTGGTAACGCCGAATGCGGGCTAAATGGAATAGCTTAAGCACAAAGCAAAAATGCGTTGTCTTGTCGCTCAGCTTGCCACTAGGTGCAGCTGGGCTTATCAGCCTGACTGATTGGTCATCACAGTGGTGGCACGCATTCTTTCTGATACAGTTGGCCATGCTGCCATGGCAATGGTCGCGCCAGCAACATCATCTGCCAATGGGGCTGGTGGTGAACAATCCTTTCGAGGTGCTGCGTTTTGATGCCGACAATCTGTACCTGGGGGAAGAGGTGTTTCCCCGTGCTAAGATAAAACGCCTGGTATTGGATAATGTTGATGGCAAGGGCCTGTTGCAATTGCCTTTTAATCAACGCCAGGCCAAAGTGCCGCAAGTGATGTTCGACCAAGAACATTTGCCAAAACTGCGTCAGATGCTGACCGAGCAGTTGCCTGGTGTTGAGGTCATTACGTAAGTTTTTTCAGATGGTAGGAAGTATGGACAGTTATCTGATTTTTATTCTGGTGGCGTGTGCGGCCATTGCTACGCCGGGCCCGGCCGTTTTACTGACCCTGAGCAATAGTTTAAAACACGGCGGTAGAAGGGCGGTTTGGGGCATAATGGGAGTGGCCAGTGGTATTTTACTGGTATCCGCTTTATCGGCTACAAGCATTGGGGTGATACTGGCTACCTCGGCACTGGCCTTTACTATTTTGAAATATGTCGGCGCCGCTTACCTGATTTATATGGGTATTAAAATGTGGCGAAGTCCGCCTGGCTTTCACTCTTTGGAGCAACCCCTCAAACAATCCCGTCGCCATCGTTTATATTTGCAAGGATTGTCTATCAGTCTGATGAACCCAAAAGCCATTTTTTTCTTTATGACGTTGTTTCCGCAATTTGTTGATATTGATGCTCCCTATGCCGGACAATTTGTGCTTCTGACCCTGACATTCTGTGCTTGTTTGCTGATCATCCACAGCCTGTATGCGCTAGCGGCCAGCCGTGCGCGGATAAAGCTTAGCAGCCCTGCTGTCGGGAAAAAGGTTAATCGCCTGAGTGGTAGCTTGTTTATGCTGTTTGGATTTGGTCTGGCAGCTTCGGGCAGATAGCATGGATGTTTCTATTCTGGAAGCTGGCAACAGACCCTACCTCTTCGCCACTAGGTACTGTGACCTGACAAACCCATGATATATTGTCGGATTGACGACGATGAACAGGGTACGCACCTCGGTGCTTTTATGCAGGCACAGTTAGTCTGCCAGAGGGCTTTACGAACGTTTTGGATTAAAGCCCGTTGGGGACATCTTCTACAAAGGGCCGATACCTTATCAACGCATGTGGTTGCAGCTTCGAGCAGATTAGGCAATCATATCCGCCTTGAAAAAACAAACAGCTGAAGACAAAAAAGCCGACAAATGTCGGCTTTTTTAATAACGTTCAGCTTATATCTCACACGGCAGGCAGAGTGCGTAAGCGCCACGGGGATCATTGAGTTTGGCAAACGTGTCAAATTCGGCCACCAGTTGCTTGACCAGCCCCATTAACTGACCATCGCTCTGGCTCTTAAGGGCGCCACCAAACCAGGTGGAGGCAACACCAAAGAACTCATTCCAGAACTGCTCTTTGGGGCTTAAGTCCCGCTCAACATATTTGGTGTCGTACTGTTCCAATCCGGCCAGTTCAGCCGCCGCACTGACGGCATCATCCAGATAACCCAGTTTATCCACCAACCCTAACTCAAGGGCGGTCTGACCAATCCAGACACGGCCTTGCGCAATACTGTCGACCTTGCCTTTGTCCATGTCACGTTCATTCGCCACCAGGGTAATAAACTGATCATAACCATGTTCAATATTACGCTGAATGACCTCACCGATTCGGGGATCCAGCGCCCGAACCGCACTCATACCAGCAAATTCTGTGGTACCTACGCCATCGGCATGAATTCCCAGGTAATCCAGGCTGTTTTCATAGGTCATAAACATGCCAAAGATACCGATAGAGCCAGTAATCGTACTGGGTGCTGCCCAAATCTCATCAGCGCCGGCGGAGATCCAATAGCCACCAGATGCTGCATAGGTGCTCATGGACACAACCAGAGGCTTGCCTGCGGCTTTGATATTTTCCACTTCCTGACGAATCACTTCCGAGGCAAAAGCACTGCCCCCGGGAGAGTCTACGTACAGCACAACAGCTTTGACGCTATCGTCCAAACGAGCTTTGCGTAGCAGTGCTGCAGTACTGTCTCCACCTATGGTGCCAGCCTTTTGTGTGCCGTTCAGAATGGTTCCCTTGGCCACCACCACACCAACGTTATTGGTGTCTTTGGGCATGGGCAGATAAGGGCCGTTAATCACCTGCAGATATTGTTTAAAGCCGATATGCCGATATCCACGCGCTGATTTATCTTCACCCACCACAGCAACCAGCTCATTACGTATCTCTTCGCGGTTACGCAGCCCATCCACCCACTTATTTTCAAGGGCGTACTGGGCAAAATCGCCGCCAACCTGTTCGAACTTGGCCAGGAAGTCATCCAGTTTTTCGTCAAAATTGCTCACGTCCATACCGCGGGCTTGAGCCACATCAGCTTTGTATTGGCTCCACAGTGCATCCAGCCAGGCCTGGTTAGCCTGTTTGGCAGCGTCTGACATATCATCGCGGATAAAAGGTTCAATGGCGGACTTGAAGGTACCCACCCTAAATACGTGAGTAGTGGCTTTAAGCTTTTCCAGCATGGATTTAAAGTACAGGCGGTAACGGCCATAGCCATCCAGAATCATCCAGCCCATGGGGTTCATGTACAGGTGGTTGGCGTGTGCGGCCAGATAATACTGTTCCTGGCTGAAGTAATCACCTATGGCATAGATGGGTTTGCCGCTCTCTTTAAAGCTGTCCAGGGCATCGCCGATCTGCTGTAATTTATCCAGTCCGCCATGTTGCAAGCCGTGCAGGTCCAGTACCATGGCTTTAATGCGCTTATCGTGTTTGGCATTGTCGATGGTAAAGAGCACATCACGCAGCAGGACTTCAGGATTCTCATCTTTTTCTTCGAACGCTTCCTGCATAAACTGGGCAAATGGATCAACTGCGGTCTTTTCTATCACCAACTCGCCATTCAGGTTCAGGATCAGGGCTGAGTCTTTGGGAACCTCGATTTTTCCTTCCTCTGACGCAATACCTATAATGATTGCCACAACAATCAGAATGAAAATAAGGTTGAAGAACAACTTACGGGAGAAGTTCAACACCGACCAGATCCCGCCAAACAAGGTTCGGACCATACTTTTTTGTGCTGCCATAATTACTGCAAGTTTACATTGATAATGTGCATATCCTATCCAAAGTCGGCGCCAACAAGAAACAGCAAATGTAATTTTTTATGACCACAGGCAAAAAAGCCTGATTGGTTGGGGTGAACAGCTGTACGCCCAATAGCAGGTGAAATCTTTGTTAATTTTAGGGTAGACTCAAAACAGATTGGACCAGTTGAGAAGAACATGACTAAGCACGCATTATATCCGCACTTGCTAAGCCCCCTGGATTTGGGCTTCACCCAGCTTAAGAATCGCGTATTGATGGGCTCTATGCATTTAGGCCTGGAAGAAGAAAAGCAGGGTATCGAAAAATTGGCGGCCTTTTATGCCGAGCGTGCGGCAGGCGGGGTAGGTTTGATTGTCACCGGGGGGATCAGTCCGAATCGACAGGGCTGGGTGTTTCCTTTTGCCTCCAGAATGACGCGTAAGTCCCACGCGAAAAAGCACCAGCTTATAACGGATGCCGTTCACCAACATGACGGCAAAATTTGTATGCAAATTCTGCATACCGGGCGCTACGGCTATCATCCCATTAATGTGGCACCATCCGCTGTTCAGGCCCCGATTAATCCGTTTAAGCCCAGACAACTCTCCGTCCGGGGCATTAAAAGTACCATTAAGGATTATGCTAATTGTGCCGCCATGGCCAAATTAGCCGGTTACGACGGTGTAGAAATCATGGGTTCGGAAGGCTATCTGATAAACCAGTTCCTATGCCCTCGCACCAATCTGCGCGAAGACGAATGGGGTGGCAGTTTTGAAAACCGCGCCAGGTTTGCCCTGGAAGTGGTCAAAGCGGTGCGGGCCAAGGTCGGTGAGGCATTTATTATTATTTTCCGATTGTCCATGCTGGATTTGGTGGAAGGTGGCAGCGAATGGCAGGAAGTGGTCAGCCTTGGCAAGCAATTGCAACAGGCTGGTGTGACCATTATCAACACCGGCATCGGCTGGCATGAGGCCAGGGTACCAACGATTGGTACTATGGTGCCGCGTGCGGCTTTCACCTGGATCACGCAGCGGATGAAGCAAGAATTATCTGTTCCTCTGATCACCAGCAATCGCATTAATGCACCGGATGTGGCTGAGCGGGTATTGGCCGATGGGCATGCTGATATGGTCTCGATGGCCAGACCCTTTTTGGCTGATGCTGAGTTTGTTAATAAAGCGCAGCAGCAACGTGCAGATGAAATCAACACTTGTATTGCCTGTAACCAGGCCTGCCTTGACCATGTATTTAAGAAAAAGCGTGCCACTTGTCTGGTCAATCCCCGCGCCGGTTATGAAACAGAACTGAATTTTCCGCTGACCCATCATAAGCAGAAGCTTGCTGTCGTGGGGGCAGGACCTGCTGGGCTGGCTTTTAGCTGTTATGCGGCAGAGCGTGGGCACGAAGTGCACTTATTTGACAAGGGCAGAGAGATTGGCGGGCAGTTTAACTACGCCAAGCAGATCCCCGGTAAGGAAGAGTTTCATGAGACATTACGTTATTTCGATGTACGGCTGAAAAAAGCCGGTGTCAATGTGCACCTTGAGCAGGAACAGTCGGTACAAAGTCTCAGTCAGGGAGGTTTTGACCAGGTGGTGCTGGCAACGGGCATTGTGCCGAGAAAGTTGGCTATTCCAGGTTTGGAGCACGGCAAAGTCATGAGCTACCTGGATGTGCTCAGAGATCACAAACCTGTGGGTAAGAAAGTGGCAATCATTGGTGCTGGGGGCATTGGCTTCGATGTGGCAGAATTTTTGTTGGAACAACCATCCCTGACCACCCAGCCAGAAAACTGGCTAAAGAGCTGGGGTATAGACAAACACTATGCGGGGCGCGGGGCGCTGACCCAACCAGAGCAACACGCGCCACAGCGCGAAGTGTATTTACTGCAGCGCAAAACCACTAAGGTAGGCAAGGGATTAGGGCCGACTACAGGTTGGATCCATCGTGCATCATTACAGAATAAACAGGTGCAGATGATCCCCGGCGTCAATTACAAGCTAATCGACGATAAAGGTTTGCATATTGAGGTTAACGGCCAGACGCGCTGTCTGGAAGTTGACAATGTGATTATCTGTGCTGGCCAGGAGCCGCTGCGCGCGTTACAACAGGGGTTACTGGATGCCGGCATGACCGTGCATCTGATTGGCGGCGCCGATGTGGCAGCAGAACTGGATGCAAAGCGTGCCATTCGCCAGGGGGCCGAGCTGGCATCGGTTATTTGAGCCAGAATCGTCATCAATTGTGCTTGTCAGACTCATCCAGCCATTTTTGGATCAGTCTGGCAATGCGACGATAATCCTCCTCAGCAAAAGACTTTAACAATCTGCCGGTGGCAGGTTTTGCACCAATCTTGGGCTGCTGCCGGCTGAAAAGCTTGTGCAGCGCGCCTTTTTGCTCAGTTTTTGACGGTTCAGACTGGGCAGCAGACTTTTTTACCATAGGGACTCTTGTAAATTCGCGTATCCTTTTCTAATTTAGCGGCAGAATCCACCGAGTTAAACCGTTATGCAAGCACTTGAGTTGTTATTAAATCGTAGTTCCCAGCCCAGATTACAAGAGCCGGCCCCCGCCGGTGAAGCCCTGAGTAATATTATGCGCTCAGCCCTGCGCGCCCCGGATCACGCCAATCTTAGTCCTTGGCGATTTGTTGTCTGCCAGGGACAAGGGCTGGTAAAACTGGGGAACATCTTCGAACAGGCAGCCATTGCGGCCGATATGTCGCAAAAAGACGTTGAGCGGGCACCACAGCTTCCTTTGCGTGCTCCTATGGTGGTGGTGGCGATCACCCGCTATCAGGACAATCCCAAGGTGCCTTGGGTGGAACAGGTGGCGTCCACCGCGTGTGCCGTGCATGCTATGCAAATGGCAGCTTTGGCGCAGGGCTTTAACGGCATTTGGCGGACCGGCAGCTATGCACAGAATGACGAGGTGAAAGCAGCGTTTAACCTGCAGGAGCAGGATGAAATTGTGGGCTTCTTGTATTTAGGTACACCTCTTTCTGACGCCCTGCCAAGAGCCGCAAAAGATGTGTCAGATTATTTTGAATTCTGGGGTGATTAATCAAACCGCAAGATAGAGCGGACCGGTAGATGTCGGTCCGCGTTTCATATGGTTAGTAGTTGGCATTACCTGGTGTACGCGGGAAGGGGATCACGTCACGAACGTTCTGCATGCCGGTCACATAGGCAACCAGACGCTCAAAACCTAAACCGAAGCCCGAATGGGGCACTGAGCCATAACGGCGCAGATCGCGATACCAACTGTAATCTTCCTTGTTCAGGCCCATTTCTTCCAGACGCTGATCAAACACATCCAGGCGCTCCTCACGTTGTGAACCGCCGATAATCTCACCGATACCAGGGGCTAAAACGTCCATTGCGGCAACGGTTTTACCATCGTCGTTGGCACGCATATAGAAGGCCTTAATGTCTTTCGGGTAGTTCTGCATGATGATCGGCGCACCCACATGTTCTTCAGCCAGATAGCGCTCATGCTCAGAAGACAGGTCTACTCCCCAATCCACCGGGAACTCGAAGTTTCTGCCGGAGTTTTTCAGGATCTCAATGGCGTCGGTGTAATCCATGCGCACAAAATCCTGATGAATCACTTTTTCCAGACGGCTGATGGCATCCTTATTGATGCGATCGGCAAAAAAGGCCATATCGTCGGCACGTTCTTCCAGCACTGCTTTAAACACATACTTCAGCAGGTCTTCGGCCAACTGGGCGATATCGCTTAAGTCGGCAAAGGCTACTTCCGGTTCTATCATCCAGAATTCTGCCAGGTGGCGACTGGTATTGGAGTTTTCTGCCCGGAAAGTGGGGCCGAAGGTGTAAATATTGGACAAGGCGCAGGCATAGGTTTCACCGTTGAGCTGCCCGGATACGGTCAGAAACGCCTCTTTGCCAAAGAAGTCCTGACTGAAGTCCACATCGCCTTTATCATTCTTTGGAATGTTGAGCATATCCAGAGTGGAGACACGGAACATCTCGCCTGCGCCTTCAGTATCGCTGGCGGTAATGATTGGGGTGCTGACCCAAAAGTAGCCACGCTCATGGAAAAAACGATGTATCGCTTGCGACAGACAGTTACGCACCCGGGCCACGGCACCAATCACATTGGTACGTGGGCGCAAATGTGCATGCTCACGCAGAAACTCTATGCTGTGACGTTTGGCGGCCATGGGATAAGAGTCCGGGTTTTCGACCCAGCCAAGTACTTCTACCTTGGAAGCATCAATTTCCAGGGCCTGGCCCTGACCTTCAGAGGCCTTAAGGGTGCCGGTAACGGCCAATGAACAGCCAGCTGTCAGCTTTTGCACATCATTGTAATTCTCAAGGTTATTCAGAGCGATGACCTGAATAGGATCAAAGCAACTGCCATCATGCAGGGCAATGAATGACAAGCCGGCTTTTGAATCACGGCGGGTACGAACCCAACCCTTTACAACAACTTCAGCACCAACCTGATGCTGACCTTTGAGAATTTCTACCACGGGGGTATGTGCCATCTGACCTCTCCAGACGATCCATGCACGGATCTGATTTTATGCTCTACAGTAATAAACGGGGCATGCCCGCGGCACGAGGTGCCGAAAATACGTCCTGAATTCAACGAAATGTTAGTGTCCGCAGGACGGGGTGTGTAATCTTACTTGGCTGACAGCCAGACTCAAGAAAAATCCGCTATGTCACCAAAGCAGCGTCAATGGCAAGGCCAAAACCGGCGTCAGACCGCGCCACAAAATGATCGGTTATACCGGCTGCTTATCGCCCTCAGCCTAAGCGCCTGGGCATTGTTTGTGGTTGCGATGCTGCTGTTTCACTATGCCAGGCCTGAATTGCAAACCGGTTTTATGCAAGCTTTAGGCATGCAATCTGAACAGGACTGGCACAGGGGGCTGAGCGGGTGGCTGTTACTGACACTGAGCTGCTCGGTGTTTTTCAGTATTGTGGCGCTGATTATTCGTAAACGACGTGCCAGACGACGCCAGGACGGTCTGTGGCTAAATCTGATTATCCTGGCGTTGCTGTCGTTGCTCAGCCTTGGCTGGTTGCTGTTATTTGCAGATTAATCTGCCAAAGCACTGGCAATGGCTCGAATGATCTGGCTAAGGTCATCCTGATTAATGATATAGGGCGGCATAATATACACCAGCTTACCAAAGGGACGGATCCACACGCCCTGACTAACAAACTTGCGTTGTAACCGGGCGACATCCACTGCGGTTTTACATTCCACCACGCCGATGGCACCCAGTACACGGGTATCTGCAACGGCGCTTAAATTGCTCAGAGGTAACAACTCGGCACGTAGTTGCCGTTCTATCTGGCTAACCTGGGTTTGCCAGTGCCCTTGTTGCAGTATCTCCAGGCTGGCATTGGCCACTGCACAAGCTAATGGATTCCCCATGTAGGTCGGACCATGCATAAAAACACCGGGCTGGCCCTGACAAACGCCTACCGCAACGTCTTCGCTGCACAAGGTTGCTGCCAGCGTCATATAACCTCCGGTCAGGGCTTTGCCCAAACACAGAATATCCGGGCTGATACCGGCGTGCTCGCAGGCAAACAGTTTACCCGTGCGGCCAAACCCGGTGGCAATTTCATCGGCAATCAGTAGCACATTGAACTCATCACACAATTGACGGGCTCGTTTTAAGTACTCCGGGTGGTAAATACGCATGCCACCCGCGCCTTGTACTATTGGCTCCAGGATGAGGGCTGCAACTTCATGATGGTGACGCTGCAACAGCTCGTTTAAAGGCTGAATGTCGTCTTCATTCCACACCTGACCAAAGCGGGTTTGCGGGGCAGGGGTGAAAATCTGTTTGGATAGCACGTCGTTGAATAAACTATGCATGCCATTGACCGGGTCACAAACAGACATGGCAGCAAAGGTATCGCCATGGTAGCCATTTCGGGGGCTGATGAATTTATGCTTTCCCGGATTGCCCTGACAGGCCCAATATTGCAGGGCCATTTTCATCGCCACTTCAACAGCGACCGAACCTGAATCAGCCAGAAAGACCCGGTTCAGACCTTGTGGCACCATATCTAACAGTGTTTGACACAGACTAATGGCGGGTTCATGGGTCAGGCCACCGAACATCACATGTGCCATTTTGTCAATCTGGCGGTGTGCTGCCTGGTTCAGGTGAGGGTGGTTGTAACCATGCACTGCTGCCCACCATGAGGACATAGCATCGATCAGAACTTCACCTGTTTGCAGGTAGATCCGCACACCATCGGCTTTTTCCACCGGATAACAAGGCAAAGGAGACACAGCTGAGGTATAAGGATGCCAGATATGTTGCTGATCAAAATCCAGGTTCATGGTTATTATTTGTCCGGTTGTAAATTTTGGATTTGCATTTAAGTTGACAAGTTAATTGCCGCGCATAGACTACTCAAGCAAAATCCCAGTGTAAAGGAATCCCCATGCAGGCCTCTGCTGCCATCCGTCACGATTGGACGGTTCAACAAGTTCGTGATTTATTCGCTTTGCCTTTTAATGACCTGTTGTTCCAGGCACAGGTTGCCCATCGACAACATTTCAATCCGAATGAAGTGCAGGTCAGTACTCTGTTGTCGATCAAAACCGGGGCCTGCCCAGAGGACTGCAAATACTGTCCACAAAGTGCCCGCTATGACACCGGCCTTGAAAAAGAGCGGCTGATGGAAGTGGAGAAGGTCTTGCAGCGTGCCCGCGAGGCGAAAGCCGTGGGTTCCACCCGTTTCTGCATGGGAGCAGCCTGGCGTAACCCCAAAGACAAAGACATGCCCTATGTGATTGAAATGGTTAAAGGGGTAAAAAAACTGGGCATGGAAACCTGTATGACGCTGGGTATGCTGAGTCGCGAGCAAGCGATGATGCTTAAAGATGCCGGTCTGGACTACTACAACCACAATCTGGATACGTCGCCTGAATTCTATGGCGAAATAATCAGCACCAGAACCTATCAGGACCGCCTTAACACCCTGGATAACGTCAGGGCCGCTGGTATGAATGTGTGTTCGGGCGGAATTGTTGGTATGGGAGAGAGCGCCAATGACAGAGCCGGGTTGCTGGTGCAGCTTGCCAATTTGCCACAGCACCCTGAGAGCGTACCGATTAATATGTTGGTAAAAGTCAAAGGTACGCCACTGGATGAAGTGGAAGACCTGGACCAGTTTGAGTTTATCCGCACTATCGCGGTAGCCAGAATCATGATGCCTAAGAGCCATGTGCGCTTGTCGGCAGGTCGAGAAGCCATGAATGAGCAGATGCAAGCCTTGTGTTTTATGGCTGGTGCCAATTCTATCTTTTACGGCTGCAAACTCCTGACTACCTCTAATCCAGAAACCCATGCCGACGTGAAGTTGTTCCGCAAGCTGGGCATTAATACTGAGCGCGGCCGTCAGTATTCTGATGAGGCGCATGAAGCAGTGTTGATGGATGCGGTAAAAGCACAGAAAAGTGAAGAGTTGTTTTACGACGCCAGTCTCTGAAGCTGCTATGGCATTTGAATTTATTGCTGCCGAGCTGGCCAGGCGGCAGGAAGATAGTCTGCTGCGGCGCCGCCAGTTAATTGAGCATGCAGATGGTCGTTGCCTGGAGGTGGCGGGGCGCCGCTATCTGAATTTTTCCAGCAATGACTATTTGGGGCTGGCTCACAGTGACGAACTTAAAGCCATTGCGACCCGCTGCGCATTAGACTGGTCGGCTGGTAGTGGTGCTTCGCCTTTAGTGACCGGTCATTCTTTGGCTCATGCCAGGCTGGAAGATTATCTGGCCGACTTAACAGGCCGCGATAAGGTACTGTTATTTAACAGTGGCTTTGCAGCTAATCAGGCCCTGATTCAAAGCTTGATGGCAAAAGGCGGTCATATACTGGCCGATAAGCTCAGCCATGCCTCTATGCTGGACGGTGCCCTGGCGACCCAAGCGCGTTTGCAGCGCTATCGCCACAATGATATGCAGCACCTTAGCGAACTTGTACTAAAAGTCGACGGTGACACCCTGATAATGACGGAAGGGGTGTTTAGCATGGACGGCGATAAAGCGCCGATAAGCCGTTTATGTGACATCGCTGCGTCATGTCAGGCCCTGTGTTATCTGGACGATGCCCATGGCTTTGGCGTGTTGGGGCCGCAAGGGATAGGCAGCGCCGAAGGTATCTCGCAACATGCCTTGCCGCTGCTGATGGCCACCTTTGGCAAGGCTATAGGTACATCTGGGGCATTTCTGGCAATTCCGGCTACTGTGCATGACTATCTGGTTAATTTTGCCCGTCACTACATATACAGCACGGCGATGTCGCCACTGCTTGCTGCGATTACCCTGGAAAGCTTAAAGCTGGTTAAAGGGCAGGCATGGCGTAGAGAAAAACTCAGCGAAAATATTCACTGTTTTCGTCATTTATGTCAGTCCGCTGGTGTTCCTTTGATGGCATCAGATACGGCAATTCAACCGGTTTTAATGGGGGATGCAGAGCGGACATTAACCCTCTGCCAAATAATGAAAAATAACGGATTGTGGTTGACGGCCATTCGGCCGCCTACCGTACCACCGGGTAGCGCCAGGTTACGCATAACCCTGACGACCGCTCATTCCAGGGACGATATTTGCGAATTGGTCAAGGTGTTAGCACAAGGGCTGAACGGTGATAAGTAGTATGCAGACCAAAGTCCGGATTGCCCGGCAGTTCAGCCAGGCAGCCCATTGCTACGATCAGTTAGCCGAAGTGCAGTGGCAAATCGGTGTTGATGCCGTTAGCCAGGTAACGCCAACAAGTGGCATGCTATTGGATATTGGTAGTGGCACCGGGCGCATTAGTGCATTGTTGGCAGACAAGTCCGGGCAGGTGATTGGACTGGATTTGGCTGAGGGTATGGCAAGGTTTGCCAGCCGCACTCAGCCTAATAAAGCTGGCTTTCTGGTAGGGGATGCAGACAATCTCCCCTTTGCCGATAATGTCTTTGACTATGTGTTTTCCTGCATGGCGTTACAATGGTGCCAGCCCATTTCTCAGGCTTTTTCTGAAGTGGCAAGAGTCATGAAGCCTGGCGCTAAAGGGTTGTTAGCGATGATGGTGCAAGGATCGTTACAGGAGCTGCACCGCTGCTGGCAGGCGGTCGGGCAACCAGCCCATGTTAATCATTTCCTTAGTCTGGAGACGCTGGAGCAGGCTGCAAAGCAGGTGGGGCTGACCTGGCAGGTACAAACCAGGCTTTATCAGACCTGGCATACCAGCCTAAGAGATGCCTTACATTCGATTAAGGATATTGGTGCTGGGGTGGTGCTCAATCCAACTCGCAGTCCTTTGAGCAAAGCAGTTATTCAGGCAGTTGAACGACGATACTTTGAAAATTATCAACAACAAGGGCTTGTACCTGTAAGCTACCAAGTGGCTTTTATGGAGATACAAAAATGAGACGTTTTTTTGTCACGGGTACGGATACCGAGGTCGGCAAAACCTTTGTTTCCCAGGCGATATTACATCAGCTAAAAGATCGCAGGCTGCAGACCGTGGCGTTTAAGCCGGTGGCATCAGGTTGCGAATTTACTGCCGATGGCTTGAGAAACAGCGACGCTATTGCCCTGCAACAGGCTGCGTCTATTGCCGTCCCTTATGAACTGGTAAACCCAGTTGCGTTTGCGGAGCCTGTGGCCCCGCATATTGCAGCGCATCATGCCGGGACCCCGATTGACTTCGCACAGTTGGAGCAAGCCTTGGTGGGGTTGTCGTCATTCAATCCGGACATTCTACTGGTTGAAGGAGCCGGTGGATGGCGCTTGCCTCTGGGGCAGGGGCGCTTCTTATCTGAGTTTGTGGTTGCTCAGCAAATGCAGGTGATTCTGGTGGTGGGAATGCGGCTTGGTTGTTTAAATCATGCCCTGCTGACCGCCGAAGCCATCAGACGCGACGGCTTACAACTGGTCGGCTGGGTTGCTAATCAAGTGGAAGTGGATATGCCATATCAGGCTGAAAATCTGAGCTTGCTTGAGCAGCAGTTAAACGCGCCATTGCTAGGCCATATTCCCAGACTATCCGCAGCTAAAACGGCCCATCAATATCTGGATCTCACCCCACTGATATAGTGGCTATTGGCCTGTGGTCCAACCAGTGTTAATCTGCATAAACATCAACAACATTGTGATGATCTGCAATGAAAGCACTGACTAAGGCTAATTGGGCGCTGAAGGTATTTGCCTGGCGCTACATACCACTCATCGGATTTTGTTCGCCCCGCATTGAAATCATGGACGAGCACAGACTGCAGGTCAGCATTCCCAATACCTGGCGCACCAAAAATCACCTTGGCAGTGTCTATTTTGGTGCACTGGCTATTGGCGCTGATCTGGCCGGCGCTTTTCTGGTATTTCAAAAAGCAAAACGGCGTGGGATTAATGCCAATTTTGCGTTTAAAGACGTACAAGGTGAGTTTTTAATGCGGCCAGAGGCCAGGGTGCATTTTACCAGTCAGGATGGTGCCATTATTGACGAGATGCTGGATGACTCGATAAATAGTGGCCAACGGGTAAACCGTCCGGTGTCGGTGCTGGTGACTTGCCCGGACCTGCATGGCGATAAGCCAATGGCAATATTTAAACTGACCCTGTCGGTAAAAGCCAGGGCCCGTTAAGGCCCTGCTGACTGGCTCTAGGCTTACTTTGTACCAAACAACTTGTCACCCGCATCGCCCAAACCTGGCAATATGTAGCCTTTTTCATTCAGGCCCTGATCAATGGCGGCGGTGTATAATTCAACATCCGGGTGGGCTTTTTCCAGGGCGACGATCCCCTCGGGCGCGGCTACCAATACCAGTGCCTTGATGTGTTTACAGCCACTTTGTTTTAAAAGGTCGATGGTGGCAATCATAGAACCGCCGGTGGCCAGCATAGGATCAACAATAATGGCCAGTCGTTGGTCCAAGTCTGCGGTCAGTTTCTGAAAATACGGCACGGGCTGTAAGGTTTCCTCATTGCGGTAGATACCCACCACACTGATTCTGGCATTTGGAATAAGCTCTAGTACGCCATCCATCATACCCAGGCCTGCCCGCAGAATTGGCACTATGGTGACTTTTTTGCCCTGGATTTGGTCAATCTCGATATCGCCACTCCAACACTGCAAGCGGGTTTTTTCGGTGGGTAAGTCGGCGGTGGCTTCATAAGTCAATAAACTGCCTATTTCCCGCGCCAGGGTGCGGAATTCCCTGGTGCTGATACCGGCATCCCGTAGCAAACCTATTTTATGTTTCACCAGAGGATGGCGTATTTCTACGACTTTCATTGGTCTGAACTCCTTAGAAAAGCGGAAAGATCATCTGCAGGCTGAATATCCTGTTGCTTACCGCCTAAGAATACTATGCCAGGATGCGGACCTTGCAAGGTCAGCTTGTCACCCAATCGCACTAATGCACTGCCTTCACGGATGGCAATAACCGGCATCTGCGGATTGAGTGCCATAAACTCAGCCAGACGCTGGGCCCGGGTTTCACCATTGTGACCAGGGGGTTGGTAGTCTGTATAGTGCGGATTAATCTGAAAGGGCACCAGCTTTAAGGCAGAAAAGGAAGGCGGCTCAATAATGGGCATATCGTTGGTGGTGCGAATGCTGTCACCACAAATATTCGAGCCTGCGCTCCAGCCAATATAAGGCATACCAGCGGCTACTTTGTCGCGAATAACATCAAGCAGTTCTAAACGGTACAGTTGATTCAGCAGATTAAAGGTATTACCACCACCTACGGCAATCGCTTTAGCTTGTTCCACAGCCTGCTTAGCATCGGCATATCGATGAATACCTTGCACCCTGATGTCGGGCAGGGCCTGCTGAACTTTTTGTACATAGTCGTCCCAGTTCAGCGTGACACCGGCGAAGGGTACAAACAACAGGTCCTGAATGCCGTTCAGGTGCGACATGATCGTTGCCCGGGCAGTCTGCAAATAGTCGTGCTGACCTTCCCTTGAGCTACTTAACATCAATAGTTTCATAGGCTTTTTTTAATTTAGTGCGGTAGGGGCCGGTAGTATAAAAGCTCAATCCAGCCAGGTCATGGGAAGTTGACATAAATATTCACACTTTGGCAGATTGAAAAAGTCCGGGATGCCCACAGAATAAGGGCGATCAAATCTTTCTGGAGACTTTATGAAACGTGTACTGTTGTTTGTCGCAACCAACCTGGCCGTTGTGCTGGTGCTGGGCATAGTGATGAACCTGGTGTTCAGTTTCCTCAATATTGACCCGCGAGGCATGGGCGGACTGCTGGTGTTTGCCAGCGTGTTTGGCTTTGGTGGTGCGTTTATCTCATTGCTAATGTCAAAATGGATTGCCAAACGCTCAGTGGGTGCACATGTTATCGACAGCCCAGCCACCCATACAGAGCAGTGGTTGGTGAATACCATTAGTCGTCTGGCAAAACAGTCCGGTATTGGTATGCCTGAAGTGGCTATTTATCATTCACCGGATATGAATGCCTTTGCCACAGGGGCTAACCGCAACAACGCGCTGGTCGCTGTATCAACCGGTTTGCTGGAAAACATGCAACAGGATGAAGTGGAAGCGGTGCTGGCTCATGAAGTGGCGCACATTGCCAATGGTGATATGGTTACCATGACGTTGCTGCAAGGCGTGTTGAATACCTTTGTGATATTCCTGGCCAGGGTGATTGCCAATGTGATTGATAATGCCACACGCAGCAATAACAGTGGCGGAGGACTGGGCGGTCTGGCCTACTTTGCCGTGGTGTTTGTGCTGGAGATTGTCTTTGGAATTTTGGCCAGCATTATTGTTATGGGCTTTAGCCGTTATCGTGAATACAGGGCTGATGCCGGCTCAGCGTCCCTGGTCGGGCGTAATAAAATGATCGCCGCGCTGCAGCGCCTGAAGCTCAGTCAGGAATCGCGCCTGGATGGTAATCTGATGGCCTTTGGTATTCGGGGTAAATCGGCCATGGCAGAGCTGTTTCTGAGTCACCCACCTCTTGAGAAGCGTATTCAGGCGCTTCAACAAGGACGTTAAGTTCTGGCGGTTGACTGAAAATACAAATCTGACAGACTAATGGCCACCGCAAGTGGCCATTATTTTTTATGCACGCACCTATCAGCTCCGTTCTTTTTGTCTGTCTTGGCAATTTGTGTCGTTCGCCTACTGCGCATGCCGTGCTGACGGGCATGGCCCGGCAACAGCAATGCAATATACGGATAGACTCTGCCGGTACCTCACCTTATCACAAAGGCAGTTTACCTGATGCACGTACGCGCGAGGCTGGACAGGCACGCGGTTACAGTTTTAAAGGGCAGCGCTCCCGGCCGGTGCTGGATGAGGATTTTGCCCGTTTTGACCTGGTGCTGGCCATGGACAAGCACAACCTGCGTGACCTGCAGGAACGTTGTCCGGCGGAATATCAGCATAAGGTAAAGTTGTTTCTTGAATATACCGAACAGGAAGAACTGGAAGTACCTGATCCTTACTATGGTGGCCGTCAGGGCTTTGAACTGGTGCTTGACCTGATTGAGCAAGGCTGTGAAGTTTTGTTAAGCAAAGCGAAACGTTAGCCTTGTTAACACCAGATCGCAGGATGTTAGTCGCGCTACTGTTGGTAATGATAGCGCTGTCCGTCGGTATCGCTGTGAATGGCCTGCAGCTTGATGCACAGATTGATCAGCAGATCCTCTGGCAGTTGCGGCTCCCTTTGGTTGGCAGTGCAATCTTGGTGGGAGCCAGTCTGGCCGTCAGTTCGGCGCTCTTGCAGGTAATGCTTAGAAATCCCCTGGCGGATCCTGGTCTGATTGGTATTACCAGTGGGGCCAGTCTATTCGCGGCCATTTACTTATTGCTGGGCGGAGCGTCACTGGCCGGTTTTGCCAGTTATGGGCTGCCGTTGTTCAGCTTTCTGGGCGCTTTGCAGTCGACTTTTTTAATTCATGCCATTGCCCGGCGTTTAGGGCTGGACTCCGGTGCCGGCGTTATTCTGGCCGGTATTGCGATTTCCACGCTAGGGGGGGGAGTGATTGCCTGGTTGTATTTTCTGGCGGATGCACAGTCACTCCGAAACCTGACTTTTTGGTTGCTGGGCAGTCTGCATCAGGCAGATCTGCTTTTGGTCAGCTTGACCCTGCTGCCGGTATGCGGACTGATTGGCTATGCGATGATGCAAGGACAGGCACTGAACTGGCTGTATTTTGGCGGGCAGGCCGCGCAAGTGGCCGGGTTGGATGTGAAAGCCTTTTACCCCCGCATGTTACTGATTAGTGCGTTACTGGTGGGAATAGCGGTATCACTGGCCGGTTCGATAGCTTTTATCGGTTTATTGGTACCCCATTTATTGAGGAATCTGTTTGGTCATGACAATCGCTTTATTTTGCCGGCATCGGCCATGACCGGAGCCATTCTGTTGCTGATGGTAGTGTGGGTATCCGGCGCATTTGGCGGTGTGGCGGTGCCAGTATCGATGCTGACTGCCACCTTAGGTGGTCCGGTGTTTCTTTATTCTGTAATCAGACTGGCGAAACACTGAGATGCTGGAAGCCACACAACTGCAGTTGTCGAAGCGTCTTAAGGACATTGAACTGGTACTGCCAGCGGGGCGGTTTGTTCATCTGCTGGGGCCGAATGGCGCTGGGAAGTCCACGCTGCTGATGGTTCTGGCCGGTATTCTGCAACCACAGGTTGGTCAGGTACGGTTAAATGGTCGATACCTTGGCGACTACTCGCCGCCAGCGCTGGCCGGTGTGCGTACTCTGATGGAACAAAATCTGCAAACCGCTTTTGCGCTGTCGGTTAAAGAGTGTCTGACTTTTTATGCACCGCAGCTTGGCATTCCTGAGCTGTTGGAACAAGCGCTTGAAATCCGGCAGTTTTTATCGAGGCCACTGAATACCCTCTCTGGCGGGGAACAGCGCCGGGTGCAGATCTGTCGCACCTTGATGCAACTCTGGCCGGCCATCACATCCGGACGGGCGCTGATACTGATGGATGAACCCGTGCAGGGCTTGGATTTTGCACACCAACACCGGCTTTGCCAACTGCTGGTGACACTGGCTGACATGGGCAATATGCTGGTTGTTAGCCATCATCAGTTAAATCTGGCGCAGATGTACGGCCATCGCATTTGGCTGATGTCTGAAGGGCGGCTGGTTGCCGATGGTAGTCAGCAAGATGTCTTGAATGAAACCACACTGACACAGATTTTTCAGTGCGGTATACGAATCTGTACAGACTCAGAACAAAATAGACTAATACAAACCTACCTGTAATCGCTTTTATAGTCTAATTGGTCATTGAAATTTTCTTTCATAACTCGTAAGTTTCAGGGTTGCGAAATGGGCGCAATTCCGCGCCACATGGTGCAAAGCAAAAAAGGAAACTCAGTGACACAATGGCAACCCGATAGTTGGCGCCAGCTGCCGATTCTGCAGCAGCCCACCTATGAAAATAAACAACAGCTAGAAGATGCAGAGAAACGCCTGGCCAAATACCCGCCGCTGGTATTTGCAGCCGAGACGCGTGAGTTGTTTAGACAGTTGGGAGAGGTTGCCCAAGGTAAAGGTTTTTTACTGCAAGGTGGCGATTGCGCGGAATCTTTTGATGAATTCAACGCACCCAAAATACGTGATACCTTCAAAGTCATCTTGCAGATGGCCATTGTCCTGACCTTTGCAGGACGCTGTCCGGTCACTAAAGTGGCACGCATGGCGGGTCAATATGCCAAACCGCGTTCTGATAATTTTGAGACCATTGATGGCGTATCTCTGCCGAGTTACCGTGGCGACATTATCAACAGTTTTGAGTTTACCGAAGCATCGCGCCAGCCCAATCCAGAGCGCATGATTGAAGCGTACCATCGCTCTGCTGCGACATTAAACTTGCTGCGTGCATTTGCCCAGGGTGGTCTGGCTGATCTGCATCAGATTCAGCGTTGGAATATGGCATTTCTGGAAAACAATCCGCAAAAAGAACGTTACCAGGAGATGACCCGACGCATTCAGGATGCCTTGTCCTTTATGGAAGTCATCGGCATCAATTCGGCTAATCATCGTGAATTACACGAAACCTCATTGTTTACCTCACATGAGGCACTGCTGCTTAACTATGAGCAGGCCCTGACCCGCAATGATACTCTGACCGGCAAGTGGTATAACTGCTCTGCACACATGCTATGGATAGGTGAGCGCACCCGCCAGTTGGATCACGCTCATGTTGAGTTCTTCCGCGGTATTCATAATCCCATCGGCGTGAAGATCGGGCCTTCCATGCAGGACGATGAGCTGATTCGTTTAATTGACGCATTAAACCCGAAAAATGAAGCCGGGCGTTTAACCCTGATTACCCGTATGGGGGCCAATAATCTGGGTGATAAACTGCCAGCGTTGCTGCGCAGGGTCAAACAGGAAGGCCGTCATGTGGTATGGAGCTCAGATCCTATGCATGGTAACACCGTTAAGGCTTCCAGCGGTTATAAGACCCGTAACTTTGACGATATCTTCAGGGAGATTCAACACTTCTTCCAGGCACACCGTGCCGAAGGAACGCATGCCGGTGGCATCCACCTGGAAATGACCGGCCAGCATGTTACCGAATGCGTAGGTGGTGCTTATGGTATTGGCGAGGCCGACTTAGGACAGTGTTATCAGACTCAGTGCGACCCGCGTTTGAATGCCGACCAGGTGCTTGAACTGGCATTTTTAGTGGCAGATCACCTGAAAAAAGATGTGTGACGAGATAGGTGCTGCACAGTTTAACAATTGGCGACCAGCCATCTGTTGTTAGCTTGCATTACCGCCTGTGGAGGGTCGGACTTAAGTCCGGCACCTCCAGCACCAAAGTTCACTCATCACATGCTTTAGTATTTCTTACGCTGTAAGCCCGTTTCGGCCAGAATTTTGGCCGAAATTTCCTCCACCGAAAACTTGGTACTGTTCAGAAACGGAATCGACTCCCGGCGATACAGGTTTTCTACTTCCCTTAATTCCATTCTGCATTGGCGCATAGACGCATAGCGGCTATTGGCACGGCGCTCAGAGCGAATCTGATGCAAGCGTTCTGGCGCAATGGTCAGCCCAAACAATTTACTCTTAAAATGCCTGAGCCTGGCCGGCAGTTTAAGCATGTCGCCCATATCATCTTCAGTAAATGGATAGTTAGCAGCTTTAATGCCGTATTGCAGCGCCAGATATAGGCTGGTGGGTGTCTTACCCGAACGGGATACCCCGACCAGGATGATATCCGCTTCTCCATAGTTATCCAGATTCGCGCCGTCGTCATTTGCCAGCGCGTAGTTAACCGCTTCAATACGAATATCGTAGGTTTTTTCATGGATACTGTGAGTACGGTGTTTTTCTGGCTTAGCCGGAATACCCAACACTTTCTCCAAAGGGGCGACAAATTGGTCGAGAAAGTTGTAATTAATCCCGACCGAATTGGAAATGATTTCCCGCACATCGAGATTGACGATGGTATAAAACACCAAAGGTCTTTCACCTGTTTCCTTGAAAATCTTGGCAATCTTGCTATTTACTTTCTCTGCCTGCTCAGAAGTTTCCACGAAAGGTATGGTGATATGGTTGAATTCTACAGGGAACAGCGAGAGTAAGGCGTGGCCGAACACCTCAGAGGTAATGGCAGTGCCATCGGAAATATAAAATGCGGTGCGCACAACAACTCCTTAACAATGTCGTAAATTTATTACGAAAATAAATAAAGTTTTACTTTTTTATTACCGACATTCTAAAATCCTCTGCGAAAAAAGCCAGCAGCCCAAATTACTTAAGGGATTGGGGCGATTTGAAAAACATGCTAATTCGGAGGCATTCGCGGTGCAGAAATACGTTTTGTGGTATCAGCAGTTAGGCATGCATGATGTGGAACGGGTAGGGGGCAAAAATGCCTCTTTAGGAGAAATGATTTCCAACCTGGCCAATGCCGGTGTGATGGTCCCAGGGGGCTTTGCGACAACAGCAGACGCCTTTAACGAATTTCTGGAACAAAGTGGGCTGAATCAACGCATTCACGACGTTCTGGATGCCTTGGATGTGGATGATGTTAACGCACTGGCCAGAACTGGTAGTGAAATCCGTCAGTGGATTATTGACACGCCGTTCCAGTCAGAGTTGGAAGACGCCATCAAGGCCGCGTTTGAACAACTTGAGCAGGAGGCCGGTGGTGAAGCGTCGTTTGCGGTGCGCTCTTCCGCTACCGCCGAAGATATGCCCGATGCGTCTTTCGCCGGTCAGCAAGAAACCTTCCTGAACGTTAAAGGGCTGGATGCCGTGATGACGGCTATCAAGCATGTGTTTGCGTCATTGTTTAATGACCGTGCCATTTCCTACCGGGTGCATCAGGGCTATGACCACAAAGGCGTGGCGTTGTCTGCAGGTATTCAGCGCATGGTACGCTCTGACTGTGCCTCCTCTGGCGTGATGTTCACCATTGATACTGAATCCGGCTTTGAAGATGTGGTATTTATCACCTCCTCCTATGGCTTGGGTGAGATGGTGGTGCAGGGGGCTGTCAACCCGGACGAATTCTATGTGCACAAACCAACTCTGGATAAAGGCAAGCCTGCCGTGGTGCGTCGTAACCTGGGTAGCAAGCTTAAGAAGATGATCTATTCCACTGACGTGGGCCACGGCAAGCAAGTCGAGATTGTCGATGTGGAGCACAATGACAGTCATCGTTTCTCCTTGTCTGACACCGAAGTTATGGAACTGGCGAAACAAGCCCAGATTATCGAACAGCATTACAAGCGCCCCATGGATATTGAATGGGCCAAAGATGGCGTGGATGGCAAGCTCTATATCGTTCAGGCCCGTCCTGAGACGGTACGTAGCCGTGAAGATGCACAAACCATTGAACGCTTCCACCTTAAAGGCAAGGCCAATGTGGTGTGTGAAGGCCGCGCCATTGGTCATAAGATAGGTAGCGGTGTGGCTAAAGTACTGGCATCCATTGAAGAAATGGACAAGATCCAGCCAGGAGACGTGTTGGTGACGGATATGACCGATCCAGACTGGGAGCCGATTATGAAAAAGGCCTCCGCCATTGTCACCAACCGTGGCGGTCGTACCTGTCATGCAGCCATCATTGCCCGTGAACTGGGTATTCCGGCCGTGGTCGGCTGTGGTAATGCCACCGACAGCATTCAAACCGGTGATAAGGTCACAGTGTCCTGCGCCGAAGGCGATACCGGCTACATCTATGGCGATGTGCTGGAGTTTGATGTGGTGACCTCCCGTATCGATGCTATGCCCGATTTGCCGCTGAAAATCATGATGAACGTAGGCAACCCGGATCGGGCTTTCGACTTTGGCCGTTTGCCGCACGCCGGTGTCGGGCTGGCCAGGCTGGAATTTATCATTAACCGCATGATCGGTGTGCACCCTAAAGCGTTGCTTAACTATGCATCCCAGCCCGATGAGGTCAAAACCGAAATCGATGAAATGATGGCGGGTTACGAGTCACCCCGTGAATTCTACATTCAGAAGTTGGTTGAAGGTATTTCCACTATTGCTGCGGCCTTCTCGCCAGAGAAAGTGATTGTACGTATGTCAGACTTTAAGTCTAACGAGTACTTTAACCTGGTGGGCGGTTATCAGTATGAGCCGCACGAAGAGAACCCTATGCTGGGCTTCCGTGGTGCCAGCCGTTATGTATCTGAAGATTTCCGTGAATGTTTCGCACTGGAATGTGAAGCCATTAAACGGGTACGCAATCAGATGGACCTGACCAATGTGGAAGTGATGATTCCGTTTGTCCGTACCCTGGAAGAAGGCCGTAAGGTGATTGAACTTCTGGCGGAGCAGGGTCTGAAGCAAGGGGAAAATGGCCTGCGGGTGATTATGATGTGTGAACTGCCATCCAATGCCCTGCTGGCAGACAAGTTCCTGGATATCTTTGATGGCTTCTCTATCGGCTCCAACGACCTGACTCAGTTAACCCTGGGATTGGATCGCGACTCCGGTCTGATTGCACATTTGTTCGATGAACGTAATGAAGCGGTGAAAGCCTTGCTGGCGATGGCCATAAAGGCGGCAAAGGCCCGTGGCAAGTACGTGGGTATTTGTGGCCAGGGGCCGTCTGATCATGAAGACCTGGCTGCCTGGTTGGTTGAACAAGGTATTGACAGCGTGTCATTGAATCCGGATACCGTGGTGGACACCTGGTTGTACCTGGGTGAGAAGCACGGAATATAATCCTCACTGTTCTGCTGATATTCTGGAAAAGCCGCAATCTGACGATTGCGGTTTTTTTTTGACATTTAAAAATAACATGCCACAGTTACATTTCCTCAGTAATGGAAGTAGAGGAATGGAATTAAACATCAACAAGGAAGGTTTTATGCAACCTGTATTTAAGTTTGTCACCCCGCTTTCGTTCATATTCAGCTCATTAGCTGAAAGTTGCTCAAACCCACAGTTAAGTAAAGGTCGCGGAATTTTTTACCTCGCTGCCGTCATTGGTTAAGTGTCAAGGATTGGCTTTTGAAAACATTATTTATTGGACTTTTGATTGTTGCTGGGGTTGCTAGTGCATCAGAACATTTTACCTGTGGTCAGACTTTAGACATCCATAAGCTTAGTGAAGCCAGGGCTGAAATTGAAAAACTAAGTTACTTGGATACTGAGTATTACTATTCCGAAAATGGCAATCATTTTATTGGCGATAAGCGCAGTGAAATCTACAAGAATTTTCTGGAAGAATGTCTGAATAAACAATTGGTTAGTTACGATCTTGAGGCATTATCCTCAGCAGACTTACATCAGGGTGAGATCACGAACATTATTTGAGCAACCTCGACTTGATTTGTCAGACCAATTGACGAGCTGATCATGCTGTG
>NZ_PEBU01000006.1:235633-307998 GCF_002887595.1 Bowmanella denitrificans | reverse complement strand
ATCTGTTGGCTGTTGGCTGTTGGCTGTTGGCTGTTGGCTGTTGGCTGTTCAGGCTGACTCGCGCTCACGCTCTGTCAACGGATTTCTGCCATCTGACGACTTTATTCTGCCGACTGATTACTGACCTCTTGGTTCTGACGGCTTCCCCCGTCGGACTTAAGTCCGACCCACAGTGAAGAAACTGGGTTTTGCTGTCGAAATCAATTCCGACCCACTATGGGTTGGGCTTTAGCCCAACAAAAATAGCCCCATCTATCTGAATATTGGGACTATTTTTTCTCAGCAACTAAAAACGGGAACGCAGGTACAGCAATCAGGCTTTACGCCAGGTTGTACCCTGAGGGCCATCTTCCAGCACCACCCCCATTTCGGTCAGTGCGTTGCGGGCAGCGTCGGCGGCAGCCCAGTCTTTAGCTGCGCGGGCATCGGCCCGGGCCTGAATCAGACGTTCAATCTCGTCCACATCGGTATCGGCATCTGTGCCGGATTGTAAAAACGTCTTAGCGTCACCCTGCAATATACCTAATACGGAGGCCAGCTTTAGCAGCACACCAGCCAGTTTTCCGGCCGCTTCGGGTTGTGCTTTGTGCTTATTAATATCGCGGGCCAGGTCAAACAGTACAGAAAACGCTTCAGGAGTATTAAAGTCATCATCCATGGCAGCATTAAAGCGCGCCAGATAGCCACCATGGGCGATATCCACAGACTGATCCGCTTGCACATCCCGCAGAGCAGTATATAAGCGCTCCAGGGCGGCGCGAGACTGTTTAATATTGTCCTCTGAGTAATTCAACTGGCTGCGATAATGCGCGCTCAGCAGGAAATAGCGCAGCGTTTCCGCATCGTATTCCTTCAGCACGTCACGCAGGGTAAAGAAATTGCCCAGCGACTTACTCATTTTTTCCTGATTGACCTGCACCATGCCGGAGTGCACCCAGTAATTCACAAAAGGCTGACTGGAGGCGCAGCAAGACTGCGCAACTTCGTTTTCATGGTGAGGAAAAATCAAATCTGAACCACCACCGTGAATATCAAAATGGCTGCCCAGATGCTTTTCACTCATGGCCGAACATTCAATATGCCAGCCAGGTCGACCCGCTCCCCAGGGTGAATCCCAGCTTACTTCGTCAGCTTTGGCCGATTTCCACAATACAAAGTCCAGCGGATCATCTTTGTCTTCATTGACTTCCACCCGGGCACCGGCCTGCAATTGGCTGAGGTCCTGGCGACTTAATCTGCCATATTCTTTAAAGGTACTGACATCAAACAACACATCGCCGCTCGGTGCCACGTAAGCATGACCTTTTTCCACCAAGGTATTGATGATGGCAATAATTTCATCCATATGGGTGGTAACACGGGGTTCGATATCTGCTGGCAGCAAGTTAATCGCGGCAAAATCCTCATGCATCATGGCGATAGTGCGCTCGGTTAATTGCGCGGGCGTTTCACCATTTTTGGCTGCTCGGCGAATAATCTTATCGTCCACATCGGTGATATTACGCACATAGTTTACTGCATATCCCAGATGGCGCAGGTAGCGCACCATCATATCGAAACTCAGATATGTGCGGGCATGGCCCATATGGCAGACGTCATAGACAGTGATCCCACAGACATACAATCCCACCTTGCCAGCCGCAATGGGCTTAAATTCCTCTTTTTGGCGAGTGAGGGTATTGAAAATCTGTAGCATGGACACTCCTATTTAAAAAATTCTTGGCAGCTAAAGAAGGGCGATTTTATATCAAGCTCGCCTAGGGCGCACGGGCAAAGTTCCAAGCCTGAGCGCTTTAGGCTAAACTAGCGCCTTTATCATTTTGGGATTTGTTTTATGAAAGTCACCCTAAACACCAATTACGGCGCCATTGAATTGTCTATGCTGGCCGACAAGGCACCTAAAACCGTAGAAAATTTCCTGGCTTACGCTAAAGAAGGCTTCTACGACAATACCATTTTTCACCGCGTTATCGACGGCTTTATGATTCAGGGTGGCGGCATGGAGCCTGGTATGCAGCAAAAAACCACCAAAGATCCCATTCAGAACGAGGCCAACAACGGCGTGGCCAATAATCGCGGTACCGTAGCGATGGCGCGTACCAATGACCCGCACTCTGCGACCTGCCAGTTCTTTATCAACGTGGCCGATAACAGCTTTCTGAATTTCCGCGCTGAAAATATGCAGGGTTGGGGATATTGTGTGTTTGCTGAAGTATCCGCCGGTATGGACGTGGTAGATAAGATCCGCAAAGTCGAAACCGGTCGCCAGGGCTACCATGACGATGTACCTAACGAAGATGTGCTGATTCAATCCGTTGAGGTCAGTGAATAAGCCTTGATGTCGCAAACGCTGTTTATTGCAGATCTGCATTTAAGCGAAGACAGGCCTGATATTACTCAGGCCTTTCTGCGTTTTATGCAGCAGCAAGCTCCACAAGCCAGGGCATTATATGTGCTTGGCGATCTGTTCGAAGCCTGGATTGGTGACGATGATCAGAGTTCGTTCAACCAGCAGATAAAAGCGGCCTTCAGAAAACTGACAGAACAAGGCGTGCCCGTGTTTTTTATTCACGGCAACCGAGACTTTCTGATTGGTAAAAGTTTTGCCAGGGAAACCGGCATGACTTTGCTACCCGAGCTGCAGGTTATTGATCTGCATGGGCAAAAAGCATTAATTATGCATGGTGACAGTCTGTGCACCCGCGATGAAGTGTTTATGGCTTTTCGTAAAAAGTCCCGCGGCTGGTGGTGGCCAAGACTGATGCTGGCCATGCCACTTTGGTATCGCCGCCGGGTTGCGCGCAATGCCAGAGCCAAAAGCAAGCAGCATAATGCCAACAAACCCGAATATATTATGGATGTTACGCCCTCTGAAGTAGAGCGGGTTATGCTGGAAAACGGTGTAACACTGCTGATCCATGGCCATACCCACAGACCGGATATCCACCATTTCAGATTAAACAACCAGCCCGCCAAACGTATTGTGCTGGGGGACTGGTATGAGCAGGGCAGTTACCTGCTCGCCAGCGACAATGAGCTGACGCTTCACCATACCAAGCTCTAGTCCCTGAGCGAACGCAATCCAGAGATTCTGCGCTCGCTCTATTGTCATAATTCCATCACGCAATCTTCATAAAACTGCAAGTGCAGTGTCAAACAGCCTTGTTACTTTCTTTCGGATTTACTAACTCAAGCTTCTGATTTTTTACTGTTCTGGTGCAATCAGCCAGGCAGAGGAAGCAAACAACAATATTCTTAAAACAAAGAGGACCAGTCCATGTTTAACGAGTCAAGACTCGCTGTTTGCATTCGCACCTTACTTATTGGTATTCCCCTGGCCACCCTGGTTGCCTGTGGTGACGGTGACGATGGAAAAGACGGGGCCCAGGGCGCCAATGGTATCGACGGCCTGACCAGTCTGACCGCTATCGTAGAAATGGCTGCCACGGCAGAGTGCCCTAATGGTGCCACCAAGATGCAAGCGGGTTTGGACAAGAACAAAAACCAGACATTGGACGCAGATGAAGTGCAGAGTGAGACAGTGGTTTGTTCAGGAACCACAGGTGTGCAACCACTTTCCGCTTCTGCCCGCATTCAGTTTGACAGTGTGGCGGCCCCATCTTCCAACTATGAGAAGCGTCAGGTGTTGGTGGGTACAGCTAAAGCTGTTGATGGCACTGAAACTCGCATGTTAAATGTGGATTATCATATTCTGGCCCGTTCTGGCGATGAATATGGCGATGTCGCCTTTGGTCAGTTGGTGGACAGCAGTGGGCAGCCATTGTTCTCAGAAGATGGCTCTCGCAAGATTTCCGATTCCAACGAATTTACCTCTTTGCTGCCAATTGATGACCGTCTGTTCTCGGTATCTCAAATTGAATCTCGTCCCGGCGCTATGTTTATGATGGAGCTGAACCAGGACAAGTCAAACGGCGAACTGAGTGTTAAGAAACTGTGGCAGTTGGATATGTCCAACATCAACGGTGGCTGGGTACATTGTGCCGGTTCCGTCACCCCCTGGAATACCCACTTTGCATCAGAGGAATACGAACCGGATGCCCGCTACCTGGTAACCGGCCAGGACGCATTGGATGACGGCTATGCCGCGCCCTTTATGGAATACCACAATAACGACGTCAGTAAGTGGAATCCTTATCAACTGGGCTGGCCTATTGAAGTGGCCATTGATGCCAGTAACGCCGTGCCCGAAGCCGACCTGAAGAAGCATTATTCTTTCGGCCGGTTGGCCTATGAACTGGCCTATGTGATGCCAGATCAAAAAACCGTCTACCTGACCGATGATGGCACCAACGTTGGCCTGTATATGTATATTGCCGATGAAGCCGGCGACCTCACAGCCGGAAAGCTGTATGCCATGAAATGGAACCAGACCAGTGCTGAGGGCATGGGTGCCGCCAATCTGAGCTGGATTGAGCTGGGTCACGCCACTGATGAAGAAATCAAACCCTATGTTGACGGCAACATGCAGCTTAAATTCGCCGATATCTTTGATACGGTTGACCCGGTGGATGGCGCCTGCGCAGCTGGTTTTACTTCCGTCAATCAAAATGGCATCGGTCAGGAATGTCTAAAGCTAAAAGACGGCATGGAAAAGGTTGCTTCCCGCCTGGAAACCCGTCGTTATGCCGCGATGATGGGCGCCACCACCGAATTGCGTAAGGAAGAAGGTATTACCTTCGATCCAACCCGCAACAAACTGTACCTTGCCATGTCAGAAATTGGCCGTGGTATGGAAGATTTCGGTAAAAATGGCAGCGCCAGCAGCTCTTATGATAAGGGTGGCAACAACGACATTAAGATGGGTTACAACCAATGTGGCGGCGTTTACCAACTGGATGTGGCAGCCGACGCGGCTATTGGCTCTGACTATGTAGCAGGCAACATCAGCGGCCTGATTCAGGGTATCCCTGCCGTGGCAGGTATGGCCGATACTATTGCTGTAAAAGCTAACCCGGCCGAATTTGCCAATGGTATGAACGACTGCCATATCGACGGCATCGCCAATCCGGATAACGTCACTTATATGACAGGTCATGACATTTTGATCATCGGTGAAGATACCGGTAGCGGTCACCAGAATGACGTGATTTGGGCATATGATCTGCAAAACCAGCAGTTGTCACGCATCCAGACGACTCCTTATGGTTCAGAAACCACATCGCCCTACTGGTACCCCAATATCAATGGCTGGGCATATCTGACCAGCGTCATCCAGCACCCTTACGGTGAATCTGATGGTGACAAGGATACCGGTACCGGTGAGAACCGCGCCTACACTGGTTACGTAGGGCCTTTCCCGGCCAAGTCTGAATAAGTACAGAGCAAACTTACGCTATGTTGGGGGCATTTGCCCCCTTTTCCGTATATTCGAGAGTATCATTATGCAGTCCCGTATTTTTTGTACTTTGGCGTCGGTGCTTGTAGTCAGCCAGTGCCTGATACCTGCACAGGCCAGCGAAGCGCAATTTATCAATAAGCTCAGTCATTCCACCCCCTATATTCCCCCGCAGTGCTATACCGATCCCATTGTCAGCAAAACCCAAACAGCCAATCCTTGTTACGCCTGTCATACCAACAGCAAACGGCCAAATCTATTGAACGATACCGACGTTCAACAAGAATACAGTTTCCCGGAAAAAGCCTTACTTAACCCCTGGCTGAATCTGTTTAAAGACAGACGGGCACAAATTGCCAACATCACAGATGAGGACATTCTGAGCTATGTGCGTCAGAACAATTACCTTAACAGCGATGGCAGTATTCGCTTAAGCCAGCGCCTTAAAGAACAGGCGACCAGGTTTGATCAAGATGGTAATGGCCGCTGGGACGGCTATATGCCGGACAGCTATTTTAATTTTGATCAACAAGGTTTTGATCGCTCACCTGATGGCGGCTATACCGGCTGGCGCAGCTACGCCTACTACCCCATGCCGGGTAGTTTTATGCCCACCAATGGTTCCACCGATGATGTCAGTATTCGTCTGGCCGATTTGCTACAACAAAACGAACAAGGCCAGTTCGACTTGAGTGTTTACAAAATCAATCTGGCGATAGTCGAGGCGATGATCCTCGAGCAGGATGTTGTTATTGAAGCAGCAGACGAAACCAAGCTGAAAGTAGATTTAGATAAAGACGGCAAGCTTGGTACGGCCAGGCTGGTGAAATACGACTGGGCACCGCTTGAGCAGCGCCACATGAGCTATGTGGGTAAGGCCAGATTGGCCCAACAGGCTGGCAAACTGCATATCGCCGCAAAATTATTCCCGGAGGGAACGGAGTTTCTTCATTCGGTGCGTTATCTGGATATCAACGACCAGCAGGTTAGCATGGCCCCCCGCATGAAAGAGCTGCGTTATGCCCGCAAAGATCAATGGCTTAACTACTACCAATTAGAAGTCATTGTGGCGGATGAAATCAAGGAACGACATGACTTTCCCAGTCGCACCAAGCTGCTGCGTGGTAACGCCGAGCAAGGTGTACAGGTTGCACAGGGCTGGACCTATCAAGGCTTTATCGAAGACCAGCGCGGTGAGTTACGTCCACAAACCTTTGAGGAACATGGTACTTGTGCGGGTTGTCATAGCGGCATGGGCGTATTGATGGATACCAATATCTCCTTTTTCCGCAAGCTGGGGCAAGACAGCTTTCAGCAAGGCTGGTATCACTGGGAGCAAAAATCTCTGGTCGGCATCCCAGAGCCCAAACGCGACAGTGACGGTGAATATGAATACAGCTACTACCTGAAAAACAACCCTACCGGGGATGAATTCCGTGCCAATCAGGAAGTGAAAGACAAGTTTTTCGACGCCCAGGGGCAGCCCAGACAAGCCATGTTCGCAAGGTTGAACAAGGATATCTCCACCTTGTTGCTACCCAGTCTCGAACGGGCCCTGGCATTAAACAAAGCCTATAAAGTGATTGTTGAGGAACAAAGCTATATTCAGGGTCGCGATGCGGTGATTGCCCCACTTGACAACGTGCTGCATAAAGAGGTGGAAGCCAATCAGCCAACCGGCATTGAAAAAATTCTCAGTGCTTTCTAATCACTAATCTTAAAGGCGCTCTGTTGAGCGCCTTTATCGTTTAAACCAATAGATTTCGAACGCCCCGGCAATTGGTCAAAAATAATTCAAATAATCTTCATTTTCCCTGAATAAATAATTCATCTGCAGCTGTTGTAGTAGCGGTCTTTTAACTTCAGGGAAACTGTATGACCGTTTTCAAAAATCCAACAACATTCTCCAAATCCTTAGTTTGCGCCTTAGTTGCCACGGTACTTAGTGCCTGTGGCGGCTCGGACTATGACACACCTAAGCCTCCCAACCCAGTGCCCGTACCTCAACCTGAGCCGCAGCCCGCTCAACCTACCAGTTTTGTGTTGGGATTATTACCTGACACCCAGGGCGGCAGTGACGCCAGCGGTCAGGCGCATGTGGCCATGCATCCTATGGATGAGGTCCTCAAGCATCAGGCCGACAAGGGAGTAAACATGGTGATCGCCCTTGGCGACCTCACCGACAATGGCAGCAGCATTGAATTTGCCGAGTGGGTATCTGTCGCTAAACAGTACCAGCAACAGGGTATTGAGTTTCTGCCGGTGATGGGCAATCACGAAACCAGCTACGCCTATACCCTGGAGTGGATAGACAATATGCGTAGTTTTATTCCCGAAGACGCGGTGCATATGCCCGGCTATGAATGGGTAAACTACTATGTGATAAGAGAAAATGTGCTGATTTTTGGCCTGGCTTACTACAATTTGCCCGTGGCTTATACATGGATAAAAGACATTGTGCTCAGTCACAGGGACGAGGTGGATCACATTGTGGTGGCCAGCCATGACGGTCTGATTGGCGCTAAATACGGTCAAACCCTGGAGCAAATTGTGGACGGCACCAAGGATGACGGCTGGGTATACGATGTGCAGCCACAAATCCGCCAGTTTTTCGCCGAGCAGGATGTGATTTATGTGCAGGGCCACGAACACCAGTATCAACGCTCACTGATCACCGCAAAAACCACCCTCACCACCCTGCCTTCCAGTTCCACCCCGACAGGCGGAAACTACAAAATGGGTGCTTATACTCAGATTATGGCAGGTAACGCCTCATATAAAGGTTATGAGTTCCGCTTCGGTGAGCGGGAATTGGTGCAGATGATCGTGGCTCAGAAAAATGCCACCTATGATTTGGGCAAAGGCTCAACCCATTTTGATGTTAACTCCGGACTGCTCACCTTTAAGGGCAGCCGGGTGGACTATCAAAGCTACTTCGCTCCGCACACGGCCAAAAGCAACGATGCGGACCAGGATTTCACTGCCAACTGGCAGTTGATGGACAAATTTTCCCGCACCACCAACCGCTGCGAAACCATGATATATCCTAACTCCATTTTGCATGACACCCGCCCCGTACTGGTATTCCAGACCCAGTATCTGACCAATGATTGCTATGGCGATGACGGCTCTTTTGCACGTCTGGTGGGCGGACGCAACGATACTTTTAACCGTACCGATACCCGTACCCGCGATCTGTCTTTCACTCCTGGTATCAGCCGCGCAGAGAGCCTGATGGATCTGACCCGGCTGGCCTATCAGTGGCTGTTTATCCCCCACGAAAACTGGACTCCCAATTTGAACAGCCCGCTAAGAGTGGTGCCGGATACCGAAGCCAACGAACTGCTGATCCCCGAAACCAGTATCGATCTGAAAGAGCATGTCACTTTGAGCTGGTTAGCCGGCGAAAGTGACACCGCGTCGGATATCCTGATTATCAGTGGTACCCAGAACCAGACGGGGATATATCAGGGTGCCTATGGTGAACCTAAAGACAGTCAAGGTAACGGCCTGCCAATGTCACAAACCGATGGCGGCAGCAAAGGTCCGATGCCTTTGCCTCTGACTGCCAGTGCCAAATGGGATATCACTGATGCCAAAGCCGACCGTTACGCAGTGCAATTTACCGCACCAGATGCGCTGGACGTTGATGGACTGTTACTGGCCATCAGGCAGAATGATGGCTGGCAGGCCATAACTCAGGCCGATTGTGTGGTGGATATGGCCTGGAATGAAGACTGGCTGACACAAGCGCCAGACAGGCCCGAGCAATGTGCCGGACAAGCGCTGGTAGGTTGGGATAAAGATCACGGTAAGCGCTGGTGGGTGATACTGGACAGAGACGCCGAGCTGGCTCTGATAAAACCATAAACAACAAAGGGAAGGCTAGCCCTTCCCTTTCATCTTTGTATTTTAGCAATAACAAGTGTGTGGCCGGTTGGGCACTGCATTATTGCCCAACGGCTCAATTGACGGAGGACATTGGAAAGTCGGCTCACAATCAAGGCGAGTGAGCAAACAGGTTCTCTCTTTGCTCACGCAATACCTTGAGGTTTCTTCACACATACCACAGCCGGTATGGTGTGACATGGCCTTTTGTCCGCCAGCGATATCGCGGGTCAGGGCTTGTGGCACCACTTCCATATCATTGGAAAGCTGCATCAGGGTCAGTTTCTTGAGTTTCAGTTTCATCGGTTCATCCTTTTCCTGGTCAAATGATGGGGCTTGGCCCCGCTAGCAGGCGTCCTTACCTTGAAGCGGAAAACAGTGGTACAGCATCCGGCTTGTCCACACAACGGCGGTATTCCGCGTCATTCTTATCCAGCTCTTTTAACTTGCCATCCTTAAGCATCAGCACTCTGTCGGCCATTTCGATGGTCTGCGGGCGGTGAGAAATAATCACCCTTGTACAGTTAAATTGCTTTAATACCTGATTGATACTCTTTTCTAACATCACATCCAGATGACTGGTGGCTTCATCCATAAATAAAATATAGGGGGATTTGTACAATGCTCTGGCCAGCAGGATACGTTGTTTCTGACCACCGGATAACGACGAGCCCATGTCGCCTATCAGCGAATTGTACTTTAGCGGCATCGCCTCGATATCCTCATGAATACAGGCGTTATACGCACAGCGGATAATTTTTTCCATATCCGCCTGGGTATCAAAAAAGGAAATATTCTCGGCAATCGTACCGGATAATAGCTGATCGTTTTGCATCACCGCTGCCACACATTTTCGGTACTCGGACAGACCCATATCGCGAATATCCACGTCTCCCATAACCACTTGCCCCTGATGCGGATGAGCCAATCCGAGCATGACTTTCATCAAGGTCGATTTTCCACAACCAGATGGCCCGACAATGGCCACACATTCCCCCTGTTTGATATGCAGATCAAGTTCGTCCAGCACCAGCCGACCACGGTCCGAATAACGAAAACTGGCGTTTTCAATTTTAAAATCAAAGCTTTTAGGTTTTACCGGGGTACTGACGGTCAGATGCTCTTCCTTTTTATTCAGGGTAATGTCCGACAGCCGCTCCAGGTGTAGCCCCAGCATTTTAAACTGAATATAGCGGCTGATTAGGGCATTGATGTTGCCACTAAACTGGCCTTTATACGCCAGAAAAGCGAACAGGATCCCAAGACTCAGCACGTCGGTCATGATGAATTTTATGGCCAGGAAAATCACCAGAATGTTCTCCAGCCCCATTAAAACCGACTGGCAAATGCCCTGCAGAATGTTCAGATTGCCTAGCTTAATTCCCGCATTCAGCGTATCGGCATAGCGGTTCTGCCACAGAATATGGCGCTGCTGCTCACGGGCAAACAGCTTAATACTTTGTATGCCCCTTACCGTCTCCATAAAATTTGATGACTGACTGGCGCCAGCCACGATTGCCTCTTCCGACAAACGTCGGACAGGCCGGTAGAATAGCAGTTGCAGCAATAACGAGCCGAGCAGAAACCCCACAACCACCCAGGCCAGGGTTGGGCTGATCAGAAATATCATCACCCCGGTGGTAATGGCCATCACCCCATCCAGCAGGGTCTCAATTAAGCCCGTGGTGAGCAGACCTTTAATCTGCTCATTGGCACCAAATCGCGATACCACGTCGCCAATATGGCGTTTTTCGTAAAACGCCATAGGCAGACGAATCAGATGCCGGAAAAGATTGGAACCAATCTGAATACTGAGCTGATTGCCAAAATGCATGGTCACATAGGAGCGAAAACTCTGAATCAGGGTGCTGATCAGCATCAACATACCAAACCCCACCGCCAAGGCCACCAGCAAGGTTTCATTGTTGGTAGTCAGCACTTCGTCCACTACCAGTTTCATGTAATAAGGACTGGCCAGAGAGAATACCTGTAATACCACTGACAGCAGTAACAACTTAAACAACCAACCTTTCAGACCACGGATGCTGCGCCAGAAATCAAAGAAGGTCATGCTTTGCACTTCGTCGCGCCGGGTAAATTCGGCTGTTGGATAAAGCTCAAGGGCCACCCCGGTAAAATGCCGGGACGCTTCTTCCAGTGACATGCGGCGGTACCCTGTGCCTGGATCATGGATCTCCACAAAGCGGTCAGTGGCCCGTTTCAATACCACAAAATGATCCAGATCCCAGTGCAATATCGCCGGGTGGCGGAATTCCTTCAGATCCGCGGTTTCCAGGCGAATCGGTCGGCCACCCAGACCAATAGTATCGGCCAGCTCAATCAGTTGGATCATATCCATGCCATCCAACGACAACGCCGCTCTATTACGCATCTGGATAAGATCGGTTTTAAAGCCATGGTAGCCGGCTACCATGGTCAGTGCAGCCAATCCACACTCGCTGGCCTCAGATTGCAATATGACCGGCAATGCGCCGGAGCGGCGGAAAAAGCGAAAATTCAACAAATCAACCGGATTACCCATCCTTGCCCCTTGAATTAAATTCTGAACAACCAACTGAACAGTGATTGACTTGGCCCCTGCAGCACGGCGGTGACCTGCATTCCCTCAAACAGCGGTTGCTGCTGTCCGGTTTTATCTGCCCAGTGGCGCGGCAGCATCACCATAGCGGCGTAACCACCGCTTTCCTGCCGATTCCCCACCTGTTGCACTGTGGCATCCAGCACGCCAAATTTCTGGTATGGATAGTCATCAAAACGCACTTGTACGGATTGTCCTGGCTCAATATCACCGTACCAGGATGCTGGCAGCAGGAACCAGGCCTGCAGTTTTCCGTCAGCATCGCCAAGCCGGTACAGAAGTTCTCCCATCCTCAGGTTCTGCCCTTCCTTTACGTACCATTGCTGCAACACCCCGTAGTGCTGGGCTTTGAGCATATCACCGTCTGTCTGCCAACCTTGTTGCTTGTCCAGTACAGCTTGCAGTTGAGCAATGTCATAATTCAAGCGATTGGTCTGGTCCTGGGCTTCGATAAGCTGCAATTGCTGCTGCAATTGCTGGTCCGCGCCAAGTTTTCCCTGATGCTCTGCCAAATATTGTGCAAGTAGTTGCTGGCGTTGCTGGGTGCTTACCAAGGTACGTTGCAGATAGGCAAGCCTATCTGTTATTGCCTGCCCTGACTCCAATGTGTCTGGACTGTCCGTGGTTATTTTTGCCACGGCTTTACCCGCTTCAATTCTGGAACCTGGTGCGACCAGATGTTGCTTAAGTATGACTGGCGGCCCCTGATACGGGATATTCACCAGATTTTGTGGCTCGATTTTCGTGATAACCTGCATTTTGTGCTGATACTGAAACAACCACAAAAATGCCAGGACAGCCACCAGTGTCCCCAGCGTCAACGCCAACCCTACACTTACAGACAGAGGCTGGGTCAGGACCACTCTGCCAAACATGCTGGTTTTCTTGGCATCCAGAACCTGTTCGCGGAAAAGTTGTTTTTTCATGCTGCAGTTATTTTCCATCCTTCGAAGCAGTATCGGCGTTGCACTTAAACTGATAATAGCGGCGCAACAGGTCGTAGATCACAAACTCCTGTTCCCGCCCATAGGCTTTAAACATGCGATTACAGAACATGTGCATAAAAGAGCCAAGAACACGCTTAACACCGCCTTGCAATGCGCCCTCTTTATCCAATTGCTGATAGCCCTGCACCAGCACATGCAGTGGCTGGCTTTGCAGTTCAAGAATAGACCAGAGCTGCGTCTGTACCTCATCCATCTGCTGACGGTTGAGCAGGTTGATGACCTGATCTTGTACATCCCGGTATTTCTGCCCCAGTTGTTTACGCAGATGGCGACTGTCGCCAAATTCTCTGCCGTAGCCTTCACGCAGCAGGGATATCAGTTCCAGTTTGTCCTCATTGCTTAAGGCAAATGCTTCAAGCAAACTATGACACCCTGCCAATACCGCTTGCCAGCGGTAGCTTTCCATATCAGCTAAGGCCGTATCAAGCAGTCGCAGGGCCGTTTCACTATTGATACAGAACAGGTTTTCGGCCAGGGGCATGGCATCCTTACCACCATAGCGCTCTAATTCCTGTTTATAGGTGTCGATAACCACCTGTTTAATTGGCCCGTTATCAACATAGTCGCCGCTGTGCTGATAAATCATCGGCACCATTTCAGCTAATAGCTTAGCGCCATCACCATGCAGTCTTAAACGCAAATGCCAGTCGGGATCGCCGTAGCGTAAAAAGAAAAAACCTTCGATCAGGCCGCCCTGCTTTGCCGCAAATAACAACGGGCTGAGTACCTCAAGCAGGTACTTCTCGACTGTGGAATTGCCGCCATAGAATTTGATACTCAACCATTCGCTGCCGACTACAAATTCGCGACTGACATTTTCCTGTGGTGGCTGCGGCCTGGCTACCGCCAAAACATCATCATTCTGCTGATAAAACGGCAGCAGCACTTCACTGCGCAGGCTTTGCCCATCCAGGGTGGCAGCGGTCCCCCACTCTGTCTCTGGCAGTTCCTCCAATGTGACTAGCGATTGTCCTTTGGTTTCACCTAAAAGCACATCCAGCATAATTGGGTTAGCCAGCGTCAGGGTCAGGGCATTATCCGATATCTTGTACAGCAGCCAATCCGGCAATTGCAGTTGGCTCTGCAGCGTTTTCCAGGCCTGGCTGTAGTCATCCCCGCATAGCTTTGCCAGGGCAGTCAGCTTGTCTCTTGGCACAAACCAGGTGCGCACCGATAAAAGCACGTTACCAAAACGCACCCTGGGCAGATAGTCCCGCTCCCTCGCCAGTGCCGGCCAGTTAAAAAACGGGTATTGCACCTGCTGCTTTTGCAAACCAGCCAGAAATTTATACAAGCCCAGACTGTTATGCATGGTGTTGTGTGCGCTGGACAGACGCGGGATCACTTCACGTTGGTGGGATTGACTCCACAATCTCACCAGACCCTGTTCAACATACACATAAAGATCATCCAGACCGATTTGCTTCTCCACTGGCACCCCGGCACTGGTCAGATAACAGATTTCATATTCCCGCAGCACAGGTCTGGCAATCACATTGCCCATGCGCCCACTGGGCAGATGGATAATCTCTGCAAATAAAGCATCCGGGCGCTGCGCTTCCTCCTGTTTGAGCAAATCACGGGTATATTCGGTGAGTTGTGGGCTAAGATGGCAGAATCGCCCCAGCAGGTTAGCAGCCGAAGGGCCATAAAAGCCGGTTAATCTGATGGTATCCGCCTTGTCGCCATACAGTTCCAGGCTGGCGGCAAAACTGTCGGCAAAATAGCTGGTCTGACTGAGTTGATGCTGATCGATATCTTTCTCCGTCAAACTGATTTCAGTAATTTTCTCATCTGCACAGGCCATCAGCTTCTTCAGTAATAAGCGGTCCAGGGCAGACAAACCAGCATTGCCCATGCCAGCTTGCGCAGCGGCAAGGTTGAGTCCTTTTAATAAAGGGGTGGCATAACCGGTGTCAGAAGACATGGACCAGCCAGACTCGTCGTCCAAAAACGCTTTCAGCGGCATCATCCGGCCGACAAACTCATTATTGATTTTATTGATTATGTCACTGAAGGGGTTGCCCGGTGCCGGCAATAAGCGCGACAGATGTCTGGCCACAACCAGCACCTGTTCGGCTTTATCTTTACTCAGGGTCAGATCTGGTGCATGACGCAGCATATCCACCTGAAAAGACTTAGCCTCATCCGCCGAAAGTGCCATGGCCTGCATCCTTTGATACAGCGCCTGGTAAGATTCGGGGGGGTTGTGTTGTTGCTGATCCAGACCATCCAGCTCGCTTAGTATAGCCTCAAGCTCGGCACTTAATTGCTGGTATCCCAGAGCAGCCGCTTCGCGCTGAAACTGCCTGCCCATATCATCACCGCTGATAGGAAGATTGAACACCGGCAGCAAGATGCGCGCCTCCACCAGTTCAGCAACAAATGTCTCGGCGTCCGCGCAACTGATTTCAGTATCCAGGCTCATCAGATTATCAAGCAACACCTGACGTCGCACTGGCTCCCTGGCCGATTCCACCATCAACTGCAAAGGCTCGCTGATATCCGCAGATGTCAGTCGGTAATGAATTTGCTCTTTGACAAAATAGCTTTCCACATAACGGTACTCAGCACCCATTTTGTAGAGGCTGTCGTTGGTCACCAATGGCATGTCTTTGGCCACCCAGTCCTGCTCGCACAAGCGGGCTTTAAGGGCCAGCAAACAAGAACTGTCCAGGCGTGTCTTGCGGCTGAAACCATCATTGCTTTTAAGTGCTAAATGGTCAGATTCTGCCACTTTACCCAGACTAATAGCCGAAAATAATCCAAAAGGCGTGGCACGTCCGGCCATGCGCATAAAATACTTTGCTAATGCCAACTCCATTTTCTGGCCACGTTTGGAGTCTGGGTCCTGCTGCCACTGATGCAGGCGTTGCAATAGCGATGGGCTGGCCAGATATAACGCCTCCAGCGTTTCAGGATGGTGTAGCCAGGCATTAAGTTTTTCTCGCAGTTGGCGCTTATCACTGCTGTGCCATTGCGTCAGCTCACTAAAAGCCAGCCTGGGGGTTCTCAGAATAAAGAACTCCGCCACTCCTTGGGTTTGCATACTGTTACTCCAATAACAAAGATTCTTTCCAACTGCTGTCATGACCGACTGCAGCCAACAAACACAGTCCCACCCCGGCTAGCCCTTCCAGCATCCCAGGGCAATCCTGATATTCGTCGGCTTCACCATCAAAGCGGCGTAAACCATCCAAATTGGGTTCTTTTTGCGCATAGTCGAACGTTTGCTGTAGCCAGAATTGCGCGTAGTCCAATAACGCCGGATGTTGCATTTCATCATGCAGTGTCTGAAAAATCAGCATATTGCCCGCTGAGCCATGGCAAATACCTGCGTCATAACAAGAGGTCAACTTAAAATCCCGTCGGGTTGTGCAAGCGACGGCAATGTCTTTGGCGGCGTTCTGAATACGTTGATCTTCAAGGGCTTTACCTGCACGCCATAACACCAGGGCGTTACCAATATCGCCGTAACACCAGCCAATGCGCGAACGCATCACCCGCCGATTGTTGTAGGAAAAGTAGCTGCCGGTATCGGCAGGGTTGCGCTGTGCCAATAACCAATCGGCGCTGCCCCTTAACAGGCGCTCGTGTTCTAACGTGGGTTGACAGCGATAAATGTGGGTTAGACACCCTAAGACAGAGGCATTACCGTGAGCCAGCCCCAGGTTAAACTCCACTTGCTCGCTATTCCCGTCTGAGTGATAAGCCGATGTGGGGGCGCTTGGCCACGCCAGCCCTTGTGGTGTTTCCACCATCAGTGACTGCAGGTGCTGCACCACTTTCTCAATCATCCGCTTACCGCTGTCGTAGCCGGAACGCTTGCTGGCATAAAGGCCAAAACCGGCTAATCCGGCCAGTAGCTCATATTCTCCCGACCAAGTATCCACCGACAATGCATTGAGTATCAGTTGGTCAATATCGGCATTCACGTCATCGTCATCACCAAAGCGTTGTTGCAGGTGTTCACGTAACCAGGCAATGCCTAACAGCCCCATATCCAGTCGCGGTGGCAGTGTTTTCAAATCGCAATTGCTTTGCAGGGCATCAATCAGACTTTCAATCTTATCCATACCCAGGGTATTTGGGTAGTTAGCTTCCATTTCCACCAGAAATAAAATCAGGCCAGCTACACCACCGCATAGTCCCCAGTTCCTGACACTGAGCAGCTCGCTGTCAATTCTGTCGGTAATCTGTCTGAGAATGTGCAGACATTGTTGGTGCTGTTGTTCAGAGCTGATAAGTGCAGACATCGCCTTCTCCTTATGGCCTTTATACTCTCTGTCTGTTGCCGACACAGCCTGGTTATCGCTGCCCGGCTCAAAAAACTCCTGGCAGCAGCCAGGCACAGAAAATCAGGAAAAGACAAAGAAGCCCGGCTTCTTTGTCTCATCTTTATTAGCAGAAACAGGTATGTGGCCTGTTTGGCACTGCATTATTGCCATAGGGCTCAAGCGATGGCGGGCAAATCCGTAAAGATTGACAGCCGTCACATGTAGCGCCACAAGTAGCCCCGCACGTTACTCCACAAGTACTGCCACAAGTGGAACCGCAGGTGGAGCCACAAGTGGAACTACAGGTGGAACCACAAGTCGAACCACAGGTTGCACCCGATGTACAAAAATCAGTGAAAGGATCACATCGGCCAGCCAGCGGCTGAATAGTGGTAAGACAGAGATCAAAGCGGGAAGGTGGTGCACCACCAGCTATGTTGTGCGTTAGTTTCTGCGGCACAACTTCCATGTCGTTAGAGAGTTGCATCAACGTGTTCTTCTTCAGTTTCAATTTCATTTGTTATTCCTTTTCCGTTGAACAGAATTGCTGCCTTATGGCAGCTCCATGCCCCATCTATCCATTTCAAGATAACTGCTTTAGAAGCAACATATTGTTAACATTCATGGAGGAACTCAGCAAGCCAGAATAAAAAACAAACAGAATACGGACGAAAAACCTTGTTCAGAATAATTGACAAATGTTACCGACGAACAGGCAAAAGCAAAGCCAAGGATTGGCATGCTTACCCCGGTTGTGTAAGCACCGCCCGCCAAGTGAGCCTATCAGCTAATTTGAAGTTGAAACCCTGCAGGTAGGGTCAGGTTGGCATGCCACTGTGAAACTTAAAATCACTATCCGGCGATAAAATCAGCTCCGCTTCCACGCTGCCAAAGTGCTGAACGCGCGCTGAGATATCGTTTTGGGCAAAGTCCTGGGCCAGCGTCAAATAGTCCTGATAGTGGCGTGCTTCAGAACGTAGCAAAGAAATATAGAATTCCCCCAGCCTGCTATCGACATGAGGTGCAATGGCTGCGAAACGCTCGCATGAACGAGCCTCTATGTAAGCTCCGCAGATCAATTTATCAACCAATGCCGCTGGCTCATGAGTTCTGACATGACTGAGTAAGCCTCTGGCATACCGGCTTGAGGTAATCTTGTCGTAAGCCACTCCAAACACTTGCATAAGCTCGAGCACTTGATAGAAATGATGGAGCTCCTCTTTAATCAGTAGCACCATTTTATTAATCAGATCTTGACTATAAGGCGAAGTCGAACGGGGTATCATTGCCTTAGTCAGCTTGTCATGCCCGGCCAACGCTTGCCAATCACCAATCTGACGATAAGCAAAATCTTCATATGGCTTTAGCCATTTAAGCAGCGCAGCGCCACTTTCCTCGTCTACCGCATATTTGCGAATCAAATACATGGCACTTTGGGCGGCCTTCAGTTCGCAAATAAGGTGATCGGTAAGCAGCACAGAGAGGTTTACCGGTTTCATCGCGGCGTCAACCCATTGCTTCGGTGTCTCGCAATGCAGGAATGATTTAATGGGAGCAAGTAAAGTATTCAAACAACAATCTCAGACTTTTAATCTGTACAGCAGCCACTGGCCCGTTCAGAGCTAAATAAGGGGATTTTATCATGGCTATGCGAGGTTCGCTCTTGTTAGTCATCGGCAACATTCTTGCTGCAGATAACCTTATTTCCCCTGTGTAGTTTGCCCATTAAAAGGTTGCCCTGCTCTTCATGTGAGCACCACTGAAAAACCTTTCAGAGAGAAAAAGAGTGGCCCTAATCTGTTAGTAAAAACCAGTAAAACCATAGGGTTATATTGTCGATAAAATAAACTATTGACGAACGAAGCAAGGTCCATGAAACTAATGTTAAAACAATGTTAAAAACACTCCATCAGTATAAAGCTGTGGGGAAACATCAACTAAGAAGCCAATGCGCTAAGTGAGGTAGATTATGATCCTGAACCATCTGTGGGGTCTTTATGCTCACCCCAAAGAAGAATGGCAAACCATTGAAAAAAGGCATGAAAGCCTTAGCTACAGTATGACCCATATACTGATCGTGGCCCTGATTCCGGCCATTACCGGCTATTATGCTGCGGCTCATCTCGGCTGGAGTATTGGGGTGGGAGATGTGATCAAGCTCACTCAGCAAAGCGCCATGATGATGAGCATCGGCATGTATCTGGCGTTGGTCGCTGGCGTATTTGGCCTGGCCTATCTGGTGCATTGGATGGCCAAGACCTTTGATGCCAATCCATCCTTCACCCAGTCACTGGAACTGGCGGCCTACACTGCCACACCATTGTTTATGGTAGGTTTTGCCGCGCTGTATCCGGTACTTTGGTTTGTGATGCTGGTTGGGCTGGCCGGGCTGACTTACTCTGTTTATCTGCTCTATTCCGGCGTGCCGATTATTATGCAGATCCCCGAAGAAAAGGGCTTTATTTATGCCAGTTCGGTGGTGACCTGCGGGCTGGTATTGCTGGTTATTATTATGGCGGGCTCGGTCATTCTGTGGGGAATGGGTCTGGGGCCTGAATATATGGCCTGAGGCGTCACCTCAATATCATCTACAAATGCTGTAGGTTACAAACGCAAAAAACCGCGCTTTAGCGCGGTTTTTTATTTGCAACAAGAATCAGGCTTCGCCATCCAGATTATGAATCTCTAAATTGCATAACTCCATTTGGCCTTTTTTATGCTTAGCCGAGTCATTACGCATCAGGTCCAGCCTGTTCAGATAATCCTGATCCACATCGCCGGTAATATATTCGCCGTCAAACACTGACGTTTCGAAACGGCCAATCTCCGGATTTTCTTCCCTTACGGCTTCCACCAAATCGCTAATATCCTGGAAAATCAAACCATCGGCCTTGATAAGTTCGCAGATCTCGTCGATTTCGCGGCCATGGGCAATCAGCTCATTGGCTGACGGCATATCAATACCATAGACATTGGGGAAGCGAATTTCAGGTGCGGCAGAGGCAAAATACACCTTTTTGGCGCCAGATTCGCGAGCCATGGTAATAATCTGCTCAGAAGTGGTGCCCCTTACAATGGAGTCATCCACCAGCAGTACATTCTTACCGGCAAATTCAGAAGAGATAGCATTGAGCTTACGACGCACTGATTTCTTACGCTGAGTCTGGCCCGGCATAATAAAGGTACGGCCGATATAACGGTTTTTCACATAACCCTGGCGATATGGCAGATTCAGTTCCTGGGCTATTTGCAGGGCAATATCATTCGAGGTTTCAGGGATGGGGATCACGACGTCAATGTCCAGGTCAGCCCATTCACGGGCAATTTTCTGGCCCAGCTTGCGCCCCATATTGACTCGGGATGCATATACTGAAATACCATCAATAAAGGAGTCAGGGCGGGCGAAATAAACAAATTCGAAAATACAGGGAGTATGGGTTGGATGATCAGCGCACTGTTGGGTAAACAGCTGGCCATCTTCGGTAACGTAAATAGCTTCACCCGGCGCCACATCGCGGATAAAGGTAAAACCCACCACGTCCAGCGCCACACTCTCAGACGCCACCATATATTCATCGCCAAACTCGGTTTCCCGCTTACCCAATGCCAGCGGACGAATACCATGAGGATCGCGAAATGCCACCATACCGTTACCGATAATGGCTGCCACTACAGCATATGCACCTTTAATCTTACGGTGCACTCTGCTTACCGCATTAAACACATCCTGTGGCTCCAGGGTCAGGCCGGAGCCTTCCTGCAATTCATGGGCGAAGATATTCAGTAACAGCTCAGAGTCTGAGCTGGTGTTAATATGACGACGGGCAATACGGAAAACCTCTTCTTCCAGCTCATGAGCGTTGGTCAGGTTGCCATTGTGAGCAAAGGCAATACCAAAGGGCGAGTTCACATAAAATGGCTGGGCTTCCGCGGAACTGGACGAACCTGCGGTGGGATAGCGCGCATGACCTATGCCGAAATTGCCGGTTAAGCGCTGCATATGGCGGCTATGGAACACATCCCGGACCAGTCCATTGGCCTTACGCAAGTGGAACATGCCATCGTCAATGGTGACGATACCTGCAGCATCCTGCCCCCGGTGCTGCAATACGGTTAATCCATCATACAGAGCCTGATTAACCGGGCTTTTACCCACGATACCTACGATACCACACATGCAAGTTACCTATATTTTCCAGTGCATCTTGCCAAAGGCATGGATGCTCAAGGGTTTAAGAAACTGGAATGGTTCTGGAGGTATTCGAAGAACCATTCAATAACAATACTGAATTCAGGGATCAGGATGGACTGCTGCCACCATTGTGCTTTGCCAAAACCGGTAAATGCATCCATAAAAAACAACAATGCGCTGACGACCAGTGCCCCTCTGAGCAAGCCAAACACGGCACCCAGTGCGCGGTCAGTGCCAGACAACCCGGTATATTGGACCATCTGTCCAATAAGATAGTTTAATAGGCCGCCCAAAATCAGCGTAGCGACAAACAGGATCGCAATGGCCACACCATTACGAACCATCGGATCTGAAAAGTTATCCAGATAGACCGCCAAATCGGCGTAAAACTGACTGGAAATAAAGAATGCGGCGAACCAGACGGCGAGAGAAACAGCTTCCTTAACAAAGCCCCGAACCAGGCTGATAAGGGTGGAAAGCAGGATGATGCCTATAATGCAGTAGTCTATCCAGTTCATGCCGTCATTCGATGAAAAAAGCCGCGCGCATTCTAGCAGAAGCCCATACGAAAATCTTCATTATTGCGAAATAAGAAATTCGCTGCCCAAATAAAAAAGGGCTGATTTATTCAGCCCTGAACTCAGTGATTTTGCCCTGCAATTTGGTCAGTTCCTGCAAATGAGGCAACGCCTTTTCCAATTTATCTTTTTGCAGATCAGGGCCAACAAACACTTTGGTCAACTGTCCTGCGCTGGTATTAATATTGCGACTGAATGTGCGATAACCTGCCGCTTCCAGTTTGTCCATCAGCTCGCGCACATTCTTTTGGTGACGAAAACTACCGAGCTGCACAACCCAACCAGCACTAATCGTCTTGTCAGCAACTTGATAATCTGCTGCCTCATCTGGCGTTTCTGTTATTTCGCCGGATGGCACTGCGGCCACTTGCTCATCCGCCTGCACAGGGTCATCCACTGCCACTTCATCCACGATTTCCACCGTGCGACTGACCCGTTCTTTCACTTCATCTTCAGGAAAGGCGGCAGTTTGCGCGACAGGTTGATGGTCAGGTCGTGCAGGTACCTGCAGAAAAGTGTCTTTATGGGACACTTTTTCGCCATCCAGAATATCCGGTAAAAAAATGACCGCCAGGGCCACCAGAATAATGGTACCTACCAGTCTGTTTTGAAATGCTGAAGACAAACTTACCTCCCCGCCTGGGTGTCAATTGGGTTCAAGAGGTGGTGATAGATAAAATCTCAGCCACAGTAAAAAAGGAGCCGAACACCACCACCAGATCTTGTTGTTGTGCCTGCTGCAAGGCTTTGCTGTAGGCATCTTGTACGGATTGGCATTCTAGCACTTTTTGTCCATCAGGCAGCAAATCAGCCAGCATCCTGGCCGTGGCCCCACGCGGACCGCCCAGTGGCGCCAAATACCAACGTGGACTTAAACAGGTAAATGGCCTCAGGCAAGCACCGATATCTTTGTCCTTCAGCATACCGACAACCAGATGTACGTTTTGCGCTGAATATTGGCTGATTTGCTGCAATAGATAGTTGGCCGATTGGGGATTATGTGCAACATCCACCAGCACTCGGGGATGTTCATTTATTAGCTGACAACGCCCTATCAGGTGAATTTCCCCTAATAAAGCTTCCACATTCAGTTCAGCCAGTACACCCAGCCGTTGTAGCACAGATAGCGCCGTGGCAGCATTAGCCGCCGGAATAGCTGGCAGCGGCCCACTTAACGACACACCATTGTCGCCCTGCCAATAAAAACGGTTCTGTTCAATTCGGTAACTGAAGTCCCGGCCCTGCCAACTCACGTCCAGATTGAGATTGTCGGCTATGTCCACCAGGTTCGCCGGCGGCTGCGGCTCCCCCACAACGGCCTGTCCATTACGCCGAAAAATACCGGCTTTTTCCGCTGCCACCAGTTCACGGGTATTGCCCAGCCAATCCTGATGATCAAGATCAATGGTGGTAATCACAGCAATGTCAGCATCAAGAATATTCACTGCATCCAGTCGACCGCCCAACCCGACTTCCAAAATGGCAAAGTCCGGCTGCTGCTGGGCAATAAGCACCAAGGCCGCCAGGGTGCCAAACTCAAAGTAGGTCAGACTGGTGTCCGCCCGGGCCTGTTCCACTAACGCGAAGGCCTGGCAGTGGGCCTGCTCACTAAGCATCTGTCCACTTACACGCAAGCGTTCACGGTAGTCCAGAATATGCGGGGAGCTGTATACGCAGGTACGGCGGCCGGTTTGCTCTAAAGCTTGTTCCAGCATGGCGCAAGTCGTGCCTTTGCCGTTGGTGCCTGCCACAGTAATTATCCTGATACTGGAAAAATCCAGCGCCAGGCGCTGAAACACTTCGCGGGTGCGATCCAGTCCCATATCAATAGTGGACGGATGAATGGACTCAAGATAATGCAGCCAGCCTTCCAATGTGGAAGGCTGGGAAGAAGGTTGCTGTGTCATAAATCAGTTGGAGTGATGCATTTTGCTAAGCAGACTATGCAACTTGTCACGCATCTGACGGCGATCGACAATCATGTCAATGGCACCTTTTTCCAGCAAAAACTCGCTGCGCTGGAAACCAGGGGGCAGCTTTTCACGTACGGTTTGTTCGATGACCCGGGGACCAGCAAAACCAATCAGGGCTTTAGGCTCAGCCACATTAACATCACCCAGCATAGCTAAACTGGCGGATACCCCCCCCATCGTTGGGTCAGTCAATACCGAAATATAGGGTAAGCCCTTCTCACTCATTTTAGCCAGCGCGGCACTGGTTTTAGCCATTTGCATCAACGACAGCAGGGCTTCCTGCATACGTGCTCCGCCACTGGTTGAAAAACACACCAGCGGACAATTATTTTTCAGACAGGCTTCCACCGCTTTAACAAAACGGGCCCCTACTACTGAGGCCATAGAGCCGCCCATAAAGGCAAATTCAAATGCCGCCACCACCACTGGCATACCATTGAGCTTGCCTTTCATCACCACCAGGGCGTCTTTTTCGTTGGTGGATTTTTGTGCGGCAGTAATTCTGTCCTTGTACTTCTTGGAGTCTTTAAACTTCAGCACATCCTGAGGCTCTAATTCGCCCCCCAGTTCAACCCGCTCCCCCTGGTCCAGAAAGCTGTCAATACGCGCTCTGGCACTAATGCGCATATGGTTATCGCACTTAGGGCAAACTTCCAGTTGGCGCTCAAGCTCCTGTTTATACAGGGTGGCATTACATTCGGTACACTTAGTCCATACCCCTTCCGGCACATTGGCCTTAGCGGCGGCCGACTGTTGGGTACGGGGAAGTATTTTCTGAATCCAGCTGCTCATGGAACCCTTAATCCTGATGTTGTACAGCGCCAAGCGCTGCCTTGAAATATGGTGCCGAACATGATTTCGGCCAGGTCACGCCGATATAACAAGGCATGAACCAGTTAATTTTGCGCTATTAGAGCATAAATCAAGGTAGGACCAAAAATATTAACTGGTCTTAGAAGTGATCCATACGCCACGGAATCCCAATAACGCTCAAACATCCTCTGTCCGCCATATTGTCTTCAGCCAGATTATTTACAATTGTGGAGGCAGGAATAATGGACCAGGACTGGACTGCGGCAGGCAAAACGCTTCAGGATATGTCACATCCACCAAGTACAAGCCATTGGGTTTTGCCGTAGCGGCCGCCTGACTACGATCCTTTCCAGCTAATAACTGCGCCAGCCACTCTACCGGTTTGTGTCCGCTGCCAATTTCCAACAACGAGCCGGTAATATTACGCACCATATGATGTAAAAAGGCATTAGCCTGAATTTCCAGCACCACGTAATCGCCAAGCCTATGTAAGGCTACATGGGTTACATGTCGGTTTGGTGACTTTGACTGACATATGGCGGCACGAAAGGCGCTAAAATCATGCTCTCCCAGCAAACAGGCTGCCGCCTCGTTCATACGATGGATATCAAGATGGCTGTGATAATGGGTTACCCCCTGCCGCAAAATACCACTGCGTAGCGGGTGATTGTAGATCACATAGCGATAGCGTCTGGCGGTGGCGGAAAAACGCGCATGAAACTCTTGCGGTACCTCGACCGCCCATTTCACTGCTATGTCATCTGGCAAACTGGCGTTCATGCCCAAAGTCCAGGCCCTCATTTGCCGCGCATTATTCACATCAAAATGCACCACCTGGCCGGTAGCATGCACTCCCGCATCGGTGCGCCCGGCGCAGGATAACTCTATTGGTTCCGCAGCAATACGGCTAAGGGCAGTTTCCAGTTCTTGTTGAACACTGTTGACTTCGCGCTGACGCTGCCAGCCATAATATTTTGAGCCGTCGTACTCAATCCCCAGAGCAATTCGCATTATCTTCTCTGCCAGACAAAAATTGCCGGGAGTATAACAGGGGTCCAGCCAATGCTTAAAATGTTCTGGGCAGATAACCTTTTGGCGTAAAGTGGCAGAATATATTCGCAAAGCGTTTGCCGTCAAAAGGGGTAGGACGACCATGCTTTAGCCTGGCCCCTTCATAAAACAGCACCTCTCCCGGCTTCAGAAATACCTCATGACGACGATAGTAGTTGTCCTCAATCACCAACGGCCACGGCTGATTCACTTCCTGATCAACATTAATGATAACCCCGAGTATGTGGGTTTCAATTCTGTCCCGGTGCAGCTTCAGCGCTGCCCCTTCATGATAGGTTCGCACACCATATACATAAGTTGGCTCTACGGGTGCTTGACACCAGCGTTCCACCAGGGGCTTAAGTTCATCATGTACTCTGTTCTTCAGGCTTTGCGGCAATTCAATCAGCGTACTGGAAACCCGCTTGTGCCGGTTGAACATGAAATCACCCGGCACATTTTCTTCCTTGCTATGCTGCATATTGAGTAAATAATAACTGGCTATATCGGCAAATAAACCAGGTGCCAGCTTGAGCTTCATCAAGCCACTGAAGGTGTAATTGGGAATAAATTCATTGGCCTCTTTGCTAAACATGTTTGGCGCAGGCTCAAGCTGGCTTCGGTTTAAGAAGGTCTTATACAGCAGCCCTGTGCCATCTAACGGAGAAAACAGTTGGCTGATATCAGCGCTGCCTGCCGGACTATTCTGCACCAACAACAGCATTCCGGGCGCTAGCAATAAATCCAAGCTCTCAATGGGTATGGCTGCAGTTGAGACGTTCAATACCAGCATAAAGCCTAGCTCAGGGTTGCCCTTGCTGGCCGCCAGATTGGTTAATGAACCAACCGGCGTCGCATAAGAGGGTTCAATCCCCACATATCGGCAAAGGCGCCGATCCAGGCGTCCCAAAGCGTTGTCCGGTTGCGCACTGATATTCTGAGTCAGGCATTCTGTCAGCGTATGTCGCTCGTCGGCCAGACAAAAATCTTCGGCGACAAAGGCCACAACGGGTGTTGCAAGTTTTCTGGCATTGGCCAGAAACAACTGATTTTTTTGCAGCTTTGGCCCGTATTTATGCTGGGGCTGCTTATCGCTTTTCAGGGGGTTATTTAACAGGAACGCAGGAACACTGGGTTCATAATCTAGTGCCTGCTTAATAGCCTGATGCGCATAGCCCTCATCAAGTAGAATTTTAAACAGGCTGTCTTTGCTATGGCCAGCCGCTACGTTGGTCTGGATCCATTCTTTCCAGCTTGCGTCGAATTCGGTTTTCATCGGTCATCTGTGTTGATACAGTGACCGACAGTCTACGAGTCAGGCAAAGGTGACTCAATAGCGTCACAAAAACTTCATATTCAGCTCAGATTATTCAGAATGGTTTGGGCTTCCTGCTGTTGTTCAGGGCTACCTTTTTCCACCACCTGCTGCAGCAGCTCTATGGCGGACTCTTTGTCTTCCATTTCAAGATAGGCGCGGGCCAGATCCAGTTTCGCACCTAATCCGCTGTCCTTATCCACGTCCACTACGTCTTCGTCATCTTTCACACCGGAGTATTGATCTAAGTCCACATCCAGATTTAGTTCCTTCTCCACAGTTGGCTCTTCTTCCGCTTCCAGACTTTCGCTGAGCAGGGCGTCGATATCGAGGAAATCTTCTTCCGATTCAGCCAGAGGCTTGGGTGGCTCAGGATCTTGCAAATGCTCATTCAGCAGGGCTTCAAGATCCAGTTCTGGTTCATCAGGTTTTACGTCTTCAGATTCTTGTTCTGATTCGGCATCCATGGACTCCAGCATCTGATCAAAGTCTGATGACTCCAGTTCATCTAACATCTGATCATCGTCACTGACCTTTGCTTTGGCTGTGGTGTCTTTATTTTCCAGCCAGTCGCCCAGGGCCGGCAGCTCATCGAGTTCTTTGGCCAGTTCATCAGAAGTCAGGCTTTCGTCTTCCATATCTGCCAACGCCTGCTCCAGCGCATCGTCGTCGAGAATATCATCCAGACCTGGCTCATCAGCCGCTTTATCAACCTGTTCGGCAGTTGGCGTATCAGCTTCAGCATCTGCCGCCTGTTGAGTGTCAGTATCCTGTTCAGGCACTTCCTGCTCAAATGCATCCAATGCCTGTTCGAACTCCGCCAGCTCCTGATCTATCTCATCCCCTTGCGTCTCAGTCTGGGCAACGTCTTCATCAAGCATTGTCTCCAGCTCATCAGCAGAGACCTGAATATCCTGTGATTCAGCAGATTCCTCTTCTGCCATAGGTTCTTGCCGGTTGTCGGTTTTATCCTCTGCCAACTCAGCCGGTGCATCCAAATCCGCTTCATCAGCCTCTAGTTCAGCCAGTAATTCATCACTAAGGTCGTCCCCTGCGATATCCGGCTGCTCAATTTCGGAGGCGGCGTCCTCAAGTTGGGGATTTTCGGCTTCCAGTTCAGCCAACAGCTCATCGGTCAGGTCATCCTGAGTTGCATCGGCTTGCCCGGCGCTCTCCTGCTGCGTTTCGGGGATTTCAGTATTCTCAGCTTCCAGCTCTGACAACAGCTCGTCGGACAGATCATCCAGGCCGGGCTCTGAATCAGCCCTTACGCCAGACTCAACCTCTTCATCTTCCAGCAGATTCTCATTTTCAAGTTCGGCCAATAGCTCATCGGCCAAGTCGTCCTGCAGGTTGTCGACCTGTTCCAGTTCCATCAACAGTTCGTCAGTCAGCTCATCCAGCTGTTTACCCTGGCTGGCAATTTCCTGATCAAGTTGCTCGATCATCTCATCGCTAAGAGATGACTCCTTATCCAGTTTATCCAGATCCAGGCTGTCATCTTCCACCTGGCTATCCTGTGCCATGGGCTCATCAAGCAGTTCATCTATGCTGATTTCTGGCTTCTCATCGCCACCTGGTGATGATTCCAGCATATCATCCAGTTCATCATCCCAATTGTCATCGTCCTCTGGCGCTGTGGCCGGCGATTCCTCCACCTCAGACAAGTCGATGGCCTGACCATCATCCATATCACTGATTTCATCCAGCAATTCCTGCTCATCACTGAATAAATCGTCGAGATCACCTTGGTCCAGTAAACCACCGTTTGAAGCTTCTTCCTGTTTGGGTTTATCTTCTGGCACCAGCATTTCGTCGGCCAGATCCTGGAAGTCATCAAAGTCTTCACCCAAGGCGGCATCCAGCGACTCTTCCAATTCGTCGGTCAGCACGTCATCGAGTAATTCTTCTCCAAACAGGTCGTCATCCTTGTCATCTGTCTCCAGTTCGCCAGACAGCTCATCGGTCAGCGCATCAGACAAGTCATCCATGGGGTTATCTTCTATCACCGGAGCGGGCGCTGGGGCCTGAGTTGAGCTTGCGGCAGGCTGTGGTTCATTGTTGCGACGCCTCAGCCACATGGCCAAACCGCCTAACAATAGCAAGGTTGGGATCAGTGTGGCCGCCACCATGGTAGCCGGGCTATTAAACCAGCTTTGCTGACGTTCAACTTCCTGTTGCTGTTTGATCTCTCGGGAAAAATCCACCAGTTCATTCTGCTGCTCCAGCAAAGAGGACAACTGAGTTTTGTCCTGTTCCTGGCTTTGACGCAGGGCTTCAATATCTTCATTTACCTTGTCGAGGCGCTGCAAAACCTGATTATTTTCGAGTAACAGCGCTTGTACCGAATCAATAGAAGCGGCAATTTGTTGCCTAAGACTGTCGAATTGCTGACGGTTTTCCTGATCGAGGTTGCTGAGTTTTGCCTCAATAGCTTGGCGGGTCTGTGCCAGCTCATCGGCACTGGCGCTGTTGATGGCTTTGTTCAGACTGGCCCCCGGTGAAGGGGTGGCAGTGGTTGCACGTTTGAGCGCCTGTTCGTCTAATTCAGCCTTCTGACGGGCAAGCTCTACATCAATACGGGCAATGTATTGCTCGCTGGGCAGGCGCAGCATGGCGCCGTCCACCATAAGATTCAGATTTTGCTGTTCAAACGCGTTTGGGTTGAGTTCATAAATCGCCACCATCACCTGGTAGATGCTGAGGGATTGATTCTGACGATAACGCTGGGCGATACGCCACAAGGTATCATTTGATTCGATCGGGCCATATACTACGCCCGAGAACTCCCGTGTGGCATTCTTCGGACCTTTGATGGCCACAGACTGCGCCTGACTGGCAAGGGGAAGGCCCAAGGAGAAAAAACTTGCCAGACAAAGCATCAGCAACGGTCGTATTCTCATAGTCTTCCTTCGCAGCCCCAACAAAGTACCCACGGAACCAGCCTCTCCGCGGATTTAATAGTTATCACTTTTTATAAGTAACCTTGAGGGTTACCGCCATTTTTTCGGCCTGGATTAAATTTATCAGCAATTTACATTCCAACACGAACTATAAACCAGATACCTGACCTGATCCATAAAGCCGATACTGTAGATTTATACCCATTATCGGCGGACTTTCGCTTTCTTTGAACGCAAAAAAACAGGCCCGGAACCAAGTTCCGGGCCTGTTTACCAGTCTAATCTTAGCGAGCTTACAGGTAGTCGCGCACCAACACTTCGGCAATCTGAATACTGTTGGTGGCCGCTCCTTTACGTACGTTGTCAGATACCACCCACAAATTCAAGCCATTGGGGTGAGAGTGATCTTTACGAATACGACCAACAAACACCTCATCCTTACCACTGGCATTGCCCACCTGGGTGGGAAAATCTTCGCGCTCCCGCATTAAGGTGATACCGGGTGCATCGGCCAGTAAATCTTTCACCGCTTCAGGATCAATAGGCTGATGAGTTTCAATATGCACGGCTTCACCATGACCGTAAAATACCGGTACGCGCACTGCACTGGCATTCACCATAATGCTATCGTCACCCATGATTTTCTGGGTTTCCCAATGCATTTTCATTTCTTCTTTGGTGTAGTCGTTATCCATGAATACATCAATCTGCGGAATAACGTTAAAAGCAATCTGGCGACTGAAGGCTTTTGGCGTCACTTCACGGCTGGAAAGCAGATCTGCTGTCTGTCTGGCCAGCTCTTCCATGGCTGATTTACCCGCGCCACTCACCGATTGATATGTGCAGACGTTAATACGGCTGATACCCACCGCATCGTGAATGGGTTTAAGCGCCACCAGCATCTGAATGGTGGAACAATTGGGGTTGGCAATAATATTGCGGTTACGAAAATCGGCCAATGCATGAGCATTAACCTCTGGCACCACCAGCGGAATATCCGGCTCATAACGATACTGCGAGGTATTGTCGATCACCACGCAACCTGCCTCGGCAGCCAGTGGTGCATATTTGGCAGACACACTGCCACCGGCGGAGAAAAAGCCCAGTTGCACCTGTGACCAGTCAAAGGTGTCGGCGTCCAGTACTGTCACGTCCTTACCCTTGAAACTCACCGTACCACCGGCAGAGCGAGCACTGGCCAGAGGATAAAGTTTATTAACCGGAAAATCCCGTTGTTCGAGGATTTCGATCATATGCTGGCCTACCAGACCGGTAGCACCTAAAACGGCAACATCAAAGGCTCGTGACATTTTCTGTTTAATCTCCTTGGTTGGGGTCAAGCCTGACGATCAAAAACTGATCAAGAATTAGCGGCTTTACTAGCAAAGCCGAGCCCGCAGATTGCCTTTTTCAGCACAGAATTTCCAGCACTAACTTGCAATGCAGCGAATTCTCTTCTTATAGCATAGTGCTTGCGGATATATTCAAACTGTCCCGGCTGACTCACCTGCGTTTTGAAAAGCTGGTCATCCTGGCGAATATCGTAAACACCAAATACCAGCTTTGCCAGTTGCGCCTGTTCGGCCTCATCAATAGTCATTGCGGCTAATTCCGCGTCGGGCAGAACGGCTTCAAGAGGCAGTTCGACAGGCAGGCTGAGCAACTCACCAACCTGTTGATATAGCATCCAGGTGCCTCTGGCTTTGCCTTCCAGGGTATGGCCTGCGATATGGGCGCTGGCTAAGGCGACATAGGGTAGCAAGTCAGTCAGAATATCCGGTTCGTTTTCCCACACATCCAGTACAGTGGTGAATTTCCGCCCCTGACGGTACAGTGCCAACAGCGCCTGATTATCCACTACCTCGCCACGACAGGCATTGATCAGCACCTGATTGTCACTGAGCTGCGCCAATCGTTGTGGGCCAAACAACCCACGGGTGGAATAAGACCCCAGCTCCACCAAAGGCACATGCAGGCTGATGATGTCACAGGCCATTATGGCATCCATATCCACCATGGTGCGCTTGTCCCCTTGCGCTGCAAGCGGCGGGTCGCAAAGTAAAGTGCGAATACCCAGGGCACTGAGCTTATTATGTAACTGGCTGCCTACATGTCCGGCCCCCACAATCCCGACTTGTTTGTCCAGCAACTGCCAGCCTTGTGTTTGAGCCAGCGCAAACAATGCGCTTACCACATACTCAGCTACCGCTATGGCGTTACAGCCAGCGGCGGAACCATAGGCGATGCCGCGGGATTTTAAGGCCTGGATGTCCAGATGATTGGTGCCGGCGGTCGCCGTACCCACGTATTTAAGGTTGGGACAATGGCTGAGCATTTCTGCATCGACCCTGGTGGTAGAGCGCACCAGCAGAATATCGGCGTCTTTGAGTTGAGATGGCGTGACAGTGCGGCCGCTGAAAAAATGTAACTGCCCCCAATCGGCAAAAAACTCGCGGGCATACAACAGGGAATCTTCACAGTAGATTTGCATGGGCAAAACAGACGAATGACAAAGTCCGCTATTTTGCCCACTTACCCGGGAATTACCAGTCCGATCAGGCTGCGTGTGCGGCTGGATTTCTAGGTTTGCTGCGACGACGACGGCGCTTTTGTTCACCTGCAGGGCGTTCCGACTTCTGCCCTCTGGGCTTTTCACCCATTTGTCGACGCTGAGCCCTGGCCTGTGGCTTTTGAATCGGCTCGGGTTTGGCATTGGGATCCGGCTCAAAACCGTCAATCACCACTTTTGGCAATTCACGTTTGATCAGTTTCTCAATGTCGCGCAGTAGTTTGTGTTCGTCGACACACACCAATGATACGGCTTCACCTTCGTTACCGGCACGGCCGGTGCGGCCGATACGATGTACATAGTCTTCCGGTACATTAGGCAGCTCAAAGTTAACCACATGAGGCAACTGGTCGATATCCAGTCCTCGCGCGGCAATGTCGGTGGCTACCAGCACACGTACCTGACCAGATTTAAAATCGGCCAGCGCACGGGTACGGGCCCCCTGACTTTTATTACCGTGGATAGCGGCGGCAGTGAGGCCGTCTTTTTCCAGTTGCTGAGCCAAACGGTTGGCGCCGTGCTTGGTACGGGTAAACACCAGGACCTGCTGCCAGTTGTTGGAGCCTATCAGGTAGGACAACATCTGGCGTTTTTTATCTTTATCCACCGGATGGATTGTCTGTGCCACAGCCTCTGAGGCGGTATTACGTCTGGCCACTTCCACCAGCGCAGGATTGTCCAGCAAACCATCGGCCAGGCGCTTAATCTCATCGGAGAAGGTAGCAGAAAACAACAGATTCTGACGCATGGCCGGCAATAATTTCAGCACTCTGCGAATATCGTGGATAAAACCCATATCCAGCATACGATCAGCTTCGTCCAGTACCAGAATCTCTACCTTGGACAGGTCCAGGGTTTTCTGATTGACATGGTCCAGTAACCGGCCTGGGGTGGCGACCAGAATATCAACCCCGCGGCGCAACGCAGCAATTTGCGGGTTGATATTCACACCACCGAAAATCACCGCACTGGTGAGCGGCAGATATTTACCATAGTCGCGGACACTGTCACCCACCTGGGCTGCCAGTTCACGGGTAGGAGTCAGCACCAGCGCTCGTACCGGGCGAATGCCCTGACTATGGCGCTGACCACCAAGCCTGTGCAGTAGTGGCAAGGTAAAACCGGCGGTTTTGCCGGTCCCCGTCTGGGCAGCGCCCATTACATCACGTCCTTCCAAAACCACAGGAATGGCCTGGGCCTGGATAGGGGTAGGTTGGCTGTAGCCCTGTTCGGCAACAGCACGCAACAATTCGGCCGACAGGCCAAGTTGGTCAAATGAATTCAAAATTGTACTCCGTAACCGGCCTACTCAGCGCTTGGCGCTGACACGGTCTTAGGCGGGGAAAATAAAACGTCCGGGGAATATTAAGAGGATTCGCTAGACAGGCACCGACCGACGGATGCCAAAAGAGGCGCGCACTTTACCAGTTTGGCGCCGATAAGTCTATGCGTGGCAGGAATATCATCGGCCTGGCTCCCTGCCAAGCCGACATACCATCCACCCCTGGAGGTACAAAAATAATCAGAGCTCAGTGTTGCAGCTAGCTACTTCTGATAGCGGCGCAATACCAAGGTGGCATTGGTGCCACCAAAACCAAAGCTATTGGACATCACGGTATTCAGCTGTGCCTGACGCGGTTCGGTAACAATGTCCAGCCCGGCCGCTTTAGCATCCAGGTTATGCACATTGACGGATGGAGCAATAAAACCATGTTCCAGCATCAGCAGGCTGTAGATGGCTTCATGCACACCCGCAGCGCCCAGTGCATGGCCGGTCATGGCCTTGGTGGCACTGATGGCCGGTGATTTACCAGCAAACACCTGTTGAATGGCTTCCAGTTCCTTCACATCACCTACCGGAGTCGATGTACCATGGGTATTGAGGTAATCAATACTCTCTTCCACACCATGCATGGCCTGCTGCATACAGCGCACCGCACCTTCACCGGAAGGCGCCACCATATCGTAGCCGTCGGATGTGGCGCCGTAGCCAATTATCTCGGCGTAAATCTTGGCACCGCGGTTTAAGGCATGTTCCAGCTCTTCCACCACCACCATGCCACCGCCACCGGATATCACAAAGCCGTCACGATCAGCATCATAAGTACGGGACGCTTTATCCGGGCTGTCATTGTATTTGGTGGACAACGCGCCCATGGCATCAAACTGCATGGCCAGGGTCCAGTCCACTTCTTCACCACCACCGGCAAACACAATATCCTGCTTACCCAGTTGAATCTGTTCAAGGGCATGGCCAATACAATGGGCGCTGGTAGCACAGGCTGAGGAGATGGTGTAGTTAATACCCTTGATTTTGAAGGGCGTGGCCAGACAGGCAGATACGGTGCTGCTCATGGTCCGGGGCACCATATATGGGCCAACCCGTTTTACGCCTTTTTCGCGCAGAATATCCGCCGCTTCCACCTGATTTTTCGAAGAAGCGCCGCCGGAGCCAGCAACCAAACCAGTGCGCACATTGGAAACCTGCTCATCACTCAGCCCGGCATCTTCGATAGCCTGTTGCATGGCAATAAAGGCATAAGCTGCTGCTTCGCCCATAAAACGCAGGGCCTTGCGGTCGATATGCTCGCTCACATCCAGTTCAATATTGCCCCATACCTGGCTACGCAGGCCCATATCGGCGAATTGCTGGGAATAACGGATACCGCTTTTGCCCTGTTGCAGGGATTCCAATACTTGCTGCTTATTGTTACCAATGCTGGACACCACGCCCAGTCCGGTAATCACGGCTCTTCTCATTTTGTTACCTTCACTTAAAAAAGTGCCCTTATGGTAATGATTTTCTCGGCAAAACTGGTCTGCTCTTTAAGACCAGACGCGCTACCGACGGTTCAATGTTAAAGCCATTGTTTTGCTTTATGCCAAGCGGGCCGGGCAACTTTTTACTGCCATCCCACTATCACGTAGAATAGCGCCCCTGCTGTTGTGATTAAAGACCTTGCATGGCCATTCAAACCGCCCAGATAGATTTTAACGAACAAGGCACGCCAGTGGCCAATGCCTTTGACGATGTGTATTTCTCTAACGCCAACGGTTTGGAGGAAACACGCTATGTATTTTTGCACAACAATCAGATTCCACAACGTTGGCAACAGTGGCAGAACGCGCATTTTATAATTGCCGAAACCGGTTTTGGCACGGGGTTGAACTTCCTGGCCAGTCTGGCCGCCTTCGCAGACTTTCGTGTGAATCACCCAAGCTCACCGCTTAAGCGTTTGTATTTTATCAGCACCGAGAAGTTCCCTTTATCTCAGGGGGACCTGCAACAGGCCCTGAATCATTGGCCTGTGCTGGCAGAATACAGCCAGGCACTACTGAATAACTATCCTCATCTTACCGCTGGTTGTCACCGCCTGCTGTTTACCCTGTATGACGCCGACGTGGTTCTTGATTTATGGCTGGGCGATTTACACGAATTGCTGGTGCAGTGGCATTGCCCACCAACAGGACTGGTGGATGCCTGGTTTCTGGATGGATTTGCCCCCAGTAAAAACCCGGATATGTGGACAGAGCAGTTGTTTACACATATGGCAACACTGGGGAAACAAGATTGTACTTTCGCTACTTTTACTGCGGCAGGTTTTGTGCGTCGCGGTTTACAGCAGGCCGGTTTTGCAGTGGAAAAACGCCAGGGATTTGGTCACAAACGCGATATGCTGGCCGGTTACCTGCCCAGCAAGCTCCCGCAGGCAGATAATCAACCCTGGTACTTTCGCCGCACAGCAGCACATAAACAGGTTGCCATCATCGGCGCAGGACTGGCCGGCGCAAATCTTGCGTATAGCCTTTGCCAAAAAGGCTACCAGGTCTGCTTATACAGTAAAGCCATTGCAGATGGCGCCTCGGGTAATCGCCAGGGCGGCTTCTACCCTCAATTGCATGTGGATGACAACCTGTCCAGCCGCTTTATGGCCCAGGCCTTTGGCTTTGCCCGTCGTCGCTACGCAGAATTACTGACAAGCCAGACCGTGGACCACGATTTTTGTGGGGTGCTGCAGATTGCCTTTAATGCAGCCCTTAAGGACAAACAGCAAAAACTGGTGCAAAAAGGGCACTGGCCGGCGAATCTGCTTAAGCCCATTGACAGTCGCGCAGCCTCAGATATTGCCGGACTGGATATCCCCTACCCAGCCTTGTTTATTCAGGATGGTGGCTGGCTGGACCCGGCCGGACTAACCCAGGCACTGCTACAAACCTGTGGCGACAATCTTCAAATCATACAGGGCAAAGTACTTGAGGAGCTCGTCCACCAAGATGGACAATGGCAACTGCACTGGCAGGATGGTAGCCATAACCATCATCCCCTGGTGGTCCTGGCAACCGGGGCTGAATCGGTGCATTTACCACTATTGCATAACCTGCCGCTGCGACCGGTACGCGGCCAGGTGGAACATATCCCCAGCCTGCCGGCCTATACCAAGCTTAAAACCGTGTTATGTCATAAAGGCTATATGACCCCGGCATTAAATGGCCGCCACGCTATGGGTTCCACTTATATTAAGCAGGATATGCTCTGCGACTACCGCAGCACGGAAGCCGAGCAAAACCTGGCCATTCACCAGCAGGCAATGGCGGGTTGCGATTGGGCCGGTCAGCTAATCACCGATGGTCAGGGACGGGCTTCGGTGCGCCTTGGTCTGCCCGATCACTTGCCGTTGGTTGGTGCTATGCCGGACTTACCCGCACAGTCCATGAGCTATGCGAACCTGTATTTGGGTAAGGCGCCTCAAGGCTATGCTCAGGCCACCGATCTGCCGGGCTTGTATTTGCTCATGGGGCTGGGCTCCCGTGGATTATGCACGGCGCCTTTGCTGGCCGAGATGTTGGCCAGCCAATTAGCGGGCGAGCCCTTGCCACTGGACAATGCGACGCTGGCAGCCCTTAGCCCTAATCGCTTTTTAATCCGTGATTGCCAGCGTAAACCTGCAAGCAATAGCTAGCGGATTGCCACTGAAACATTCCCATATTCACCGCAGAGACGCAGAGAACACAGAGGAGAAATTATTGGAATTTCAACCCGGCGTTCTCTGCGATGAAAGGGCTCATAGGATTTTGGTGATTTTCACTTTGGTTTCGTTTGATTTCATATGGGATTTGAATAGCGATATCACTTCTGGACGGTTTGCAAACATTAGCTAGCCTGCTGTATTTTTTCACTTTTTTGTCCGGTTTTTCTATGAGCGGCAAATTAACGACGTTATATTGAACACAGCACAGGAGGTGCATAGCGTGTTTGTGCTGTCACGTGCCACTTTCGTTTTCAAATCCGACCTGCATCCAGGGAGAACGTAATGCTCGACAAGAATCAACGTTTTATCAGCCGCATGACCCGAGACACCTACGCCCTTATTTTGGCGGGGGGCAAGGGCTCAAGGCTGCATGAACTGACCGAATGGCGTGCTAAGCCGTCGGTGTATTTTGGCGGAAAATTCCGGATTATCGACTTTCCCCTGTCTAACTGCCTGAACTCAGGTATCAAAAAAATCGGTGTCGCCACCCAATATAAAGCCCACTCGTTAATCCAGCACCTGGTGCGGGGCTGGTCGCATCTTAATGTGAACATGGGTGAATTTGTTGATGTGCTGCCCGCTTCTCAGCGCACCTCGGAAGCCTGGTACAAAGGCACCGCCGATGCCATCTTCCAGAATATTGATATTATCCGCTCGGTAGCGCCCAAATATGTGCTGGTATTGTCCGGTGACCATGTCTACAAGATGGATTATGGTGAAATGCTGGCCTACCATGTGGAATCCGGCGCCGATATGACCGTATCCTGCATTGAGGTACCGATAGAAGAAGCCGCCGGTGCCTACGGTGTGATGACAGTGGATGAAGACTGGCGCATTCGCAAGTTCGACGAAAAGCCACCGCATCCTACGCCTTTACCCAGTGATCCCACCCAGACTTTGGCCTCTATGGGCAACTATGTATTTAATACCGAATTTTTGTTTGACCAGTTAGTCAAAGATGCAAACAACGACAGTTCGGAACACGACTTTGGCAAAAACATTATTCCGTCATTGATAGAAAGCTGTAAGGTCTATGCCTTTCCGTTTCGCGATCAGGACAGCGGCAAACGTGCTTACTGGCGGGATGTAGGCACCCTGGATGCCTTCTGGGAAGCCAATATGGAACTGATTTCGGTAGTGCCCGAACTCAACCTATACGATGACAGATGGCCGATAATGACCTATCAGGTGCAACAGCCACCCGCTAAGTTTGTGCTGGAAGATGGCGATCGGGTGGGTATGGCCACCAGCTCCATGGTCTCCGGCGGCTGCGTCATTTCCGGCGCCCGTATTCGCGGCTCCCTGCTGTTTTCCGAAGTGACCGTCAGTGATTATTCACAGGTGGAAGACTCAGTGATTCTGCCCAGCGTCAATATCGGTAAGCGTTGCCATATTCGTAAAGCCATTATCGACCGTGGCGTAGATATTCCCGACGGCACCCAGATTGGTATCGACAAAGCCGCTGATGAGGCCCGCGGCTTTCGCGTCACCAGCAAGGGCGTGACCCTGGTCACCGCAGGTATGCTCGGCCAGCAACTGAAATGCTCAATTTAGGCGAATTGTTCAACCATCGGCAGCAACGGCTGCCGACTGCTCTGCCAGTAACAAAGCAGGCAAATTTTCTCGTCTAATTAACTTGCACAAAATTAACTTGCACAAAGCCCAGTGGGTTGGAATTTATTCCGACATCCCCCGCCAAAACTCGCAACTCGCAACTCGCAACTCGCAACTCGCAACTCGCAACTCGCAACTCGCAATTAATTATCTGCCAACTCACTTGACCGGTAAGGTCAGATCTTTAAACATCCGCTCGATATCGTCGTTGCTTTTTTGCATCATGGCTTTTTCCACCACATCTTTGGTCAGATGCGGGGCAAAACGTTCGATAAAGTCATACATATAGCTGCGCAGGAAGGAGCCTTTACGGAAGCCGATTTTGGTGGTGCTGTACTGGAACAAATGACTGGCATCAATTTTGACCAGATCGCCGTCCAGTTTTTCATCCAGCGCCATCGAGGCAATCACACCAATACCCACACCAAGACGTACATAGGTTTTAATCACATCGGCATCGGTGGCGGTAAACACAATTTTGGGTTCCAGCCCGGCACGGTTAAAGGCATCGTCCAACTCGGAGCGACCGGTAAACCCGAACACATAGGTCACCAGCGGGTACTGGGCAATATCTTCAATGGCAATGGAAGTGCGCTTGGCCAGCGGGTGTTCACGGTTGACGATAATACTGCGATTCCAGTGATAGCAAGGCAGCATCACTAAATCGTTATATAAATGCAGCGCCTCGGTGGCAATGGCAAAATCAGCCTCGCCTTTGGCCGCCAGATCGCTGATTTGCGAGGGCGTGCCCTGGTGCATATGCAACGACACCCGCGGGTATTTGCCCATAAAGCCCTTAATCACCCCTGGCAGCGCATAACGGGCCTGAGTGTGGGTAGTGGCAATATTCAGTTTGCCCTGGTCCGGCAGGGTATGTTCGCGGGCCACTGCCTTGATGCTTTCCACCTTGGCCAGAATTTGACGGGAAATATTAATCACGTCTTTACCGGCTTCGGTGACATGGGTGAGGTGTTTACCGCTGCGGCCAAAAATCTGTACACCTAACTCATCTTCCAGCATCCTCACCTGTTTGCTGATCCCCGGCTGAGAGGTAAACAGGCTCTCGGCGGTAGCGGACACGTTAAGGTTATTATTGAGGACTTCGACTATGTATCTGAGCTGCTGTAGTTTCATTTTGTTGCGCGGGCCATTCTTCTGTTATTTCCTATATGCAAAATATATATACTGATGAGAAGATTAATTCCATAAAATTTTAGATAAATACCGGGATTTTCTTCATTTAGGGGCGATAACCAATTGTAGGTTAAGGCATTTGGCTTTCCCTGCCGAGGCATTATTGGTATAAATCAGAACATCTTATCCGGGTAGCGGTGACTATGCCTACATCATCCAAGCTGATTGATTTTTCTTCTGTACTGGCTGCCGGTGTGCACGACATGAAAAACTCCTTGTGCCTGCTGTTACAGTCCATTGAAAACCTCAGTCAGATGGTGCCCGACAGCAACCCGCAGATCAGTGAAAACCTGGCCAGCCTGCAATACGAGGCGTTTCGTTTAAATACCGGGCTGATGCAATTGTTGTCACTGTACAGGGCGGAAAAGCAAAACCTGCCCATCAGTGTGGATGAGCACTATGTGGGAGATATTGTTGAAGATATTCTGGCCACCAATGAAGGTTACATCAGCAACAAGAAAATGCAGTTGGATATTGAAGTAGCCGACGATATTGCCTGGTATCTGGATGCTGATCTTATCAATGTGTTGTTAAACGATATTCTAATAAACGCCATGCGTTACAGCAAAAAACAGCTTAAGCTGAGCACCTTTGAAGAAGATGGCTATTTGTGTTTTCGCATTGAAGATGACGGCCCTGGCTATCCGCCAAGTATGCTGCTGGCCGGTAACAGCGATATGCAAGACTTTGATATTGCCAGCGGGCGCACCGGATTGGGCTTGTTCTTTGCCAGAATGATTGCCCGGGCACACAGTAATAATCATCGCCAGGGTTCCATTCACCTGGAAAACGGCGGCAAACTGGGGGGTAGTGTGTTTACCCTGAAATTACCCTAATATGCTGCGCCAGAGCGGATATAATAACAAGAAAGTGACGATTTTATGTTTACCATAGTCATCATCCTTATCGTGGCCCTGATCATTGTGGCCATTGTGATCAACGCCATTCAACAGCATAAAGAGCAGGTTGAGGCGGAGCGGCGCGCCGAAGCCGCCAAGCAGAAGTCCATTGTCGATGAAACCGAGGACGTGCTGATGGCCGCTGCACAAATGCCGGTATCGCAGCAATTGATCCTCATCCTGAATAAACGCGTGCTTAATGCCCTGCAAAGCATGTACGAGCTTAACCCCAAGGCGATGGATATCAAGCAACGGGTCAAGGATGCACAGGAACGGGTGGATGCCATCAAACCCGAGCAACTTGCCCCACCCACCGACAACTTCATGCTGCCCGAAAATGATAAGCAAATCATTATGCTGATCCAGGGTATTAAGAAACTGCGTGCTTTGTTGCGCTCTGAAAATTCCAAGGGCAAGGTGGATACCCATGTATTTCTTGATGAAGATAAACGCCTGGAGCGCCTGCAACTTAAAGTCAACGTCGAAACCCTGGCGAAAAGGGCCAGAGGGGCAGTACAAAGCAATATGCTGGGCTCGGCCAGACAGTATTTTGAAAAAGCCATTGCCGCGCTAAACGCCCAGCCATCGCCGGATGAATATGTTATCAGCAAACGCCAGGAACTGGAGCACCAGTTGCAAACCATCCAGGACAACCTACGCAACGCCAACGCCGCTGACCGCGCCAAACGCAAAGATTCAGAGCGGGATGACCTGGACGAATTATTTGCGCCCAAGAAAAAGTGGTAGTAGTGGCTGCGCCATTGGCGCAGTCAGACTGTTGACCCATATGCACTGTGCAGCCACCCAGTCTACCTTGTAGCAGCAGAAACATCTAAACCGCTGCGAATCTCTTTGCCCTCAGCGTCTGTGCGGTGAATGAAATTTATTCGGCAACAGGTATTCAACCAGAGCGAAAACGGCTTTCCAGCATAAGTTGTAACTGCCGGGCGGGCACCGACAAGTTACTACGGCTACGGTGGATTATGCCAACCCGTTTGGCGCCGCCCTGATGTTGCAAAGGCAAGGTACAAAGGCCACGGCGCTGCATATCCTGTTGGCAAATGGCCGGCACCACTGACACGCCCAGCCCTGCCGCAACAAGTTGCCCGACCGTGGATAGCTGACTTGCCTCGGCCACCACGCTCACCTGTACCCCTGTTTCCTGCTGCGCCTGTTCACACCAGGCGCGAATAGTCGAGCCGCGGTTCATTGCCACATAGGGCTGGCCTTGCAGATCCTGCCAGCCTAACGCAGCTCTGTGCTGCAGTGCGTGCGCCAGCGGCAGAATAACCACAAAGCTGTCATCAAATAAGGGGGTAAAGTCCAACCCCGGCATATGCTGCGCCTCAAATATAATGCCCAGCTCTGCGCGACCGTCTAATACCGCGTCTATCACTCTTTCCATCACCATATCCAGCAAACTGATATTGATATTCGGATACTGCTGATGAAAGGCCTGCAGCACTTCTGGCAGCAAACTATTGGCAAAAGACGGCATGGCGGCCAGGGTCAATTTTCCACGCTGCATGGCAAACAGATTATGTAAATCGGTAAAGGCTTCATCCCAGTCGTGCAGCAGGCGCTGTGCCACCGGCAAAAAAGCCCGCCCCTCAGGGGTTAATTCCACCTGACGGGTGCTGCGGGAAAATAAATTTCCCCCCACCGCCTCTTCAAACTTGCGGATGGCAATAGACAAAGCCGGTTGCGACAAATGCAATCTGCTCGCCGCTTCGGCGAAGGAGCGGCTGTCAGCCAACTGCACAAAAATCTGCAACTGGCGTAAAGATACCGAGTTGGGCACAGACAAATTCATAAATATAATTTATTAGTTGGTAAATTAAATTGATTTTACATATTTACAACATTACTCAATACTGGCGCAATAGCCTGGCTGCTTTCTACACTTGGCGCTGGGCAATTTATCAGCTAAACAGGAGAATCCGATGGCAGGTTTTGACAAGGTGGTGTCCAGCTACGCAGAGGCCATGGCCGGACTGACAGACAATATGACGGTCATTGCCGGTGGCTTTGGTCTGTGCGGTATACCCGAGGGCCTGATTGGCCAGATTAAGCGCATGGGCGTAACAGGACTGACCGTGGTTTCCAATAACTGCGGTGTGGACGGCTTTGGTCTGGGTATTTTACTGGAAGACCGGCAAATAAAGAAAATGGTCGCCTCTTACGTGGGTGAAAACGCCTTGTTTGAAAAACAACTGCTTAGCGGTGAACTGGAAGTAGAACTAACCCCACAGGGCACGCTGGCAGAAAAAATGCGAGCTGGCGGTGCCGGCATCCCGGCATTTTATACCGCCACCGGCTATGGTACGCCAGTGGGGGAAGGCAAAGAAGTCAGGGAATTCAACGGCCGCCCTTACATATTGGAAGAGTCCATCACCGGCGATTTCGCCATTGTGAAAGCCTGGAAAGCGGACCGTTACGGTAACTGTGTTTACCGCCATACTGCGCAGAATTTTAACCCGATGGCGGCCACCGCGGGCAAAATCACCGTGGTGGAAGTGGAGGAAATTGTCGAGCCTGGCGAGATCCCCCCCAGTCAAATCCAAACCCCGGGCATTTACGTGGATCGCGTGATCAAAGGCAGCTTTGAAAAACGCATCGAACGCAAAGTCACCCGCAGCGCATAAGGAGAACAATATGGCCCTTTCAAGAGAACAAATCGCGATGCGCGTGGCGCAGGAATTTAAAGACGGTAGCTATATTAATCTGGGTATTGGCATTCCTACCCTGGCGGCCAACTATGTACCTGAAGGTATTACCGTGATGCTGCAATCGGAAAACGGTCTGCTGGGTATGGGCCCCTATCCTACCGAAGAGCAGGTGGATGCGGATATGATCAACGCCGGTAAGGAAACCGTCACGGCCAGTACCGGTGCGTCTATTTTCAGCTCCGCCGAAAGTTTTGCCATGATCCGCGGTGGCCATGTGGATATTACCGTGTTGGGGGCGTTTGAAGTGGACCAGCAGGGCAATATCGCATCCTGGATGATCCCCGGCAAGCTGGTGAAGGGCATGGGCGGCGCCATGGACCTGGTCGCGGGTGCCAAAAATATCATTGTCACCATGACCCATGCTGATAAACATGGTCAATCCAAACTGCTGGAGCAATGCACCCTGCCGCTGACCGGAGTCAATTGTATTAACCGCATTATTACCGATCTGGCCATGCTCGAGATCCGCGACAACGCCTTTTATTTACTGGAACGTGCGCCTGGAGTGTCAGTGGATGAAATTCGCCAGAAAACCGCCGGTAAACTGATCATTGAAGGTGACATTCCGGAAATGCAGTTCTAACTGCAAGCTATTGCCCCTGAATTTCAGGTACTATCGCGAAGCCAGCTTATGCTGGCTTTTTTATTTTTTCGTCACATCCCTTGGCTAGACTTAACTACACAGAATCGCACCCGTATTATCCATGCATACTTTGATTGCCAAATCCTGGAGCCACCTGCAGGAGCTGTTATTTGATGAGTCCTGGAGCCCGGCCATTAGCCGCTATCGTTCCCCTTTTGTATTCAGAGGGTTACCGGACGCAAGTTTCAATCTGAAAACCTCGCTGGCTCGTCTGGGCGGCGAGTATGCCAGCCTTGAACGCCATTTATTGCGAAATTTCAGAAAATACGGGCATGACAGCTTTGACACCACTGGGCCCATCTGGCACTGGCTGACCATGGCTCAGCATCAGGGCTTACCCACGCGCTTGCTGGACTGGACCTACTCACCCTTTGTGGCGATGCATTTTGCTACCGCGGATATTCGCCAGGGTGACAAAGACGGGGTGATATGGAAGGTCAACTACCATGATTCATGCAAGCAATTGCCAGAGCCAATGCGTGAAAAACTCGAATTCGAAGGGGGCAACGTCTTCACCGTGGAGCTGCTAACCGAGCTGGTGCGCGACCTGGATGCGTTTGCCCAACTGGATCAGTCCGATTTCTTTTTGTTCTTTGAACCGCCGTCACTGGACGGGCGCATTATCAACCAACATGCACTGTTCAGTGTAGCGTCTTCAGCCAGTATTTTAATGGACGAACTGCTAAACAAAACCAATACGCAATTTCAACGGGTGATTTTGCCAGCCGCATTAAAATGGGAAGTACGCGACAAGCTGGATCAGGCCAATATCACGGAACGGGTGCTTTTCCCTGGCTTAGAAGGATTAAGCCAGTGGCTTAAACGCCATTACAGCCCGCGGGGATAAATGTAGTATTTAAAAAAAAGCCCTGATAAACAGGGCCATAAGTCATTGGAGAATGATTTATTTAATACCATACTGCTGTCGTCCAATCACAAACAGCCCAACTAGCATTATCAATGCCGTCAGAGGTTCCGGCACATTGACAAGGGGCTGTGTGATGTCACCCTCCCTGGATTCCATTTTAAACCTGGCCATACCGCCGCTGAACAAAAAGGTGTCGGGACGATAATCATAAGCAATGTGAAGGCTGTTGCTGGTAATACTGACAACCGGCGCAATCGCTTCTTCGATCAGATTGTCGGATAAGAGTACGACATTGGCGATAGTTTCACCAGCAACATCGAACTGAATATTGCTAATCCACACATCGAACGTCTGAAAATCCCAATAGTCCTGCGACCAGAGTGTAATGATTGCACTAGCCGGATCGTAGTCTACCCAGACCACCCCGCCATACCAACCATCGGGATTTTGCACGAAATCAGCGCTATCCAGTTCATAACCTGCGCCAACGGTCTGATTCAGACTTTGATAGACCAACGGCTGGCCTGAACCATAATCAGGCAAATTAGACTCAGTTCGAAAATCAGCCCGAATCAAAGCTGCTTGCGACGAAAGACTGAAAAGGGCCAAGGTCAGGGCAAATACTTTCATAAACATCATGAACCTCAGGTGGTTTACCAAATACAAACCTTGACGTCCATGTACTAACACAATTTACCAATGCACTTATCGCGCCAAACCACCTAACTAATTGTTTTATATAACCCGACTGAGTTGGCTCAGAACTCGTTTACAGCAATATGTCAAAAATTTTGACGTGCTGAGACGCGCCCTTATTCATACCGCAAGGCATCGATGGGCTGTAACCCCGCCGCCTGGCGCGCCGGATAGTAGCCAAAGAAAATCCCAATGACCGCACTAAATCCCAAACTGAGGATCGCTACCTGCCACTGTAGTACCGCCGCCATGGCAAAGCCCTGGGCCAATACCAGGCAGGTAAGCGCAGCGATGACGATTCCGATAGCGCCGCCAACACCACACAGTAATACGGACTCCACCAGGAACTGACGCAGAATGTCACCCGGCTTTGCCCCCACTGCCATACGCAGGCCGATTTCCCTGGTACGCTCGGTCACAGACACCAGCATGATATTCATTATGCCGATGCCGCCAACCAGCAACGACACGGCAGCCACTCCCGCCAGTAAAGAATTAAAGACCTGCATGGCCTGCATTCGGGTCTCAACAATTTCGGACAGATTACGAATGCGAAAAGGGATGTCATTGCCCGCAGATTTGAGTCGCTGACTCAGCAACCGGGTCATTTCTTCTTCCACCCAGGGCATGTCTTGCTGCGTAGCGACTTTTACCGTGATGCTGCGAATGGCCTTAGGATTAGCCCGGTTAATGCCACTGATTTTCTTGCGCACCGTATCCAGCGGCATAATTAGCACATCATCCTGATCGTCGCCCCTGGCACTTTGGCCTTTCGCCCCCAGTACCCCTATGACTGTGACCGGCAACTTATTCACTCTGATGGTTTGTCCAATCGCTTCACCGGCACCAAACAATTCCCGGCGCAGAGTTTCGCCGATTAGCGCCACTTTTGCCCCTCTGCCCAACTCAGCAGCACTAAACTCGCGACCATCACTCAGGGTCCAGTTTTGTGCCACTAACAGGCGATTGTCTGACCCTATCACATTGGTTGCCCAGTTGAGATTGCCGGAAATCACTTGCACATTGCTGCGTAATTCTGGCGCAGCAGCGACTACCGCTGAAATATTGTGTTCAATCGCATCGGCGTCGGCATCGGTCAGACGCTGCAGCGAACCGGCCTGACCGCGTACCCCAGCACTGTTAAAGCTGCCACCAAATACCACAAACACATTGCCACCGAGATTGCGGATCTGCTCATCAACCTGGCGTTTGGCACCATTCCCCAGGGCCAGCATAATGATCACTGAAGCCACACCAATAATAATCCCCAGCATAGTCAGAATGCTGCGCATCAGATTGACGCTGAGGTTATTCCACGCCCCCATTAGCAGTTTTCTGTTGGTCATGAAGCCGCGCCCTGTTTAAAAGCAAGCAGTGCATCGCTGGCATCTTCAGGAGTCTGCTGTTGATCAGACACCAGTTGCCCATCCCGAAACATCAGAATACGACTGGCAAATGCGGCAATATCAGGTTCATGCGTTACCAATACCAGGGTTTTGCCCTGGCGGTTTAACGCCTGGAATATCTGCATAATCTCCAGACCTGTCTGGGTGTCTAATGCGCCTGTCGGCTCGTCAGCCAACAAAAGCGCTGGTTCATTGACCAGGGCCCGGGCAATGGCCACCCGTTGCTGCTGGCCACCAGATAACTGTGAGGGCATATGCCAGAGTCGCTGCGCCAACCCTACCTGTTCAAGACAGGTCAGCGCCCGGTGTTTGTGCTGCTCGTCCGGTAGCATGGAATAGAGTAGCGGCAACATCACATTTTCCAGCGCACTGGTGCGCGCTAACAAATTGAATTGCTGAAATACAAACCCAAGATAGTTATTTCTAACCGTTGCCAGCGCATTGGCCGACAACTGCGATACATCCTCCCCTTGCAGTATAATTTGGCCACTGCTGGGCGAGTCCAGACAACCAATCAGGTTCATAAAGGTGGACTTACCTGAACCAGATGGGCCCATCACCGCGACAAACTCGCCCTGCTGTATATCCAAATCCACGCCTCTAAGGGCCTTAACCTGCTGCTCTCCCGCACCATATTGTTTGCACAATTGCCTGATTCTAATCACTGATGCCATGCTTATTCCCCATACTGAGCACGAATAATCAATTGCGTACCGTCAGCCAGTTGTTCGCCTAACAATTCAGTGTAGTCGTTATTTTCCAATCCAATCAGAATCTTACGCTCTTCAGGCTGACCGTTTTCTGACAGCACCCATACAGAAGCCGATGAATTTCGAGTACTGCGTTGCTCACGGTTTAACGCTTGATAACGGGTAAACTGTTCCTCACTCAGCAGCGATTTGAGCTTATTTTGAAAAGCCTGGCGCTGCTGTTGCATTGGATTGACCCCGCCTGGAGGTGGCCCGCCTGCCATTTGCTGGCGCAATACACGCATGTTGTCGCGCGTACTGTCCTGTAACGCCCGCACCTGCTTAGCTTGTTCACCTGAAAGCTGTAATTGCGCCACCCAATCCGGCATTTGTCTTGTCTCAGACGGTTGCGGCCCAAGGCTTGTTCCTTTGGGTTTGAAACGCAGGGCGGCATTGGGCAGGCGCAATACATCTGTGCGTTCGCCCAGCACAATGTCCAGATTGGCCGTCATTCCGGGCAGCAAAGCCTCGCGACGATTAGGTGCTTCAACTATTACCTTATAGGTCACCACATTGGACACCAGGTTAGCGGCTTTTCGAACCTGGCTGACGCGGCCGCTAAACTGCCGCTCCGGGTAAGTGTCCACCGTAAAGCGCACGGCCTGCCCTTCGGCAATGCGACCGATATCGGCTTCATCCACATCGGCTTCTATTTGCATTTGGGACAAATCCTGGGCAATGGTAAACAATACCGGCGCAGATAAACTGGCAGCAACCGTTTGCCCTACATCCACTTCTCGGCTGATAACCGTACCTGAAACCGGCGAACGGATCAGGGTGCGGGTCAAATCCAGTTCAATTTGCTCTTTCTGCGCCTGGCGCTGCGCCAGTTGCGCCTGTGCGCTGGTTACCTGCGCACTGGCCAGTTGAATCTGCGCCTCGGCCACCTCTTGATCCAGTTTGGCCTGGTCCAAATCATTATCGTTGCTGAGCTGCTGCTGAAATAATTGTTGTGCCCGTTGTAAGGCCCGCCGGGCACGCCGCCCCTCCGCCTCAGCCTTTTGCAAACTGGCCTGCTGCTGACTGATACTGGCCTGGGCCATCAGAATATCCGCTTCGGCCTGACGTAATTTGGCTTTGATGGTGCGATCATCGAGACGGGCAATAATCTGGCCTTTCTCTACTTGCGAATTGAAATCAGCCAGCAGTTCAACTATCTGCCCAGAAAGTTCGGAGCCCACGTCCACGGTAACGACGGCCTGCAATGTGCCGGACGTATTGACCAGACTTTGCAATGTGCCGCGACTCACGGCCTGGGTTTGATAGTGCACTGACGCTGACCGGGCCTCGCCCCCCAGCCAATACCAGCCGCCGACGAACAGCGTCAGACCAACAACCGAGAAAACAACTTTACGCACTTGGTATCCCTCATTATTCCCTGCGCTCAGTATAAAAAAGTCCGCTCTGACCGTCTGTCAGGCCAGTGTAAAGTTTGCGTAAAGGCTGATTTTCCAAACCCACAATAGTCATTGTGCTATAGTGCGGCCCGGACAGCCCACAGAATAAGCACACTCCCTTAGTTCATTCTTTATTTTGCAGCGTACGAGTAGAAATCGTTGCAAGAGCCTTATTTTTACAACTCTCTATAATTTGGTTTTTTCTGCTTTTTTATTACTTTAGGGGATGTAATAAATGAAAAATAATAACCAAATAATCTATAAAAATCCGGCCGAGGTGTACCTTAGTTCCCTTGATTCACCCATGTCGGTCAGAAATTCCACATTTGCGCTTAACGGCGTATGCCGCCTGTTGGGCAGCTCCGGCTTTGCAGATTTTAACTGGTCGCAGATTGACTATGTAGAGTTCTTAAAGCTTAAGAAGATGCTGATAGATAAAGGCTTGCAGCCCGGCACCATCAATAACTATCTGATTATAATGCGCGGGGCCATCCGTGAAGCCTGGAGACTGCAACTTATCAGCACAGACACTTATATGCGGATTAAAGATGTGCGGCCGGTTCGGGGTAACTCCACCACTCGCGGGCGCGGCCTGAGCGTTGAAGAACTCAATACCCTTATCAATTACCGACTGGAAGAAGCGATTCCCAGAGAAACCCGTGACAGCGCCATAATTGCCATTTCCTATGGCGGCGGACTGCGCCGCAGTGAGATAGCCAGGCTAAACACCAGTGATTACGACGGCCAGCGCCTTATTGTGAATGGAAAAGGCAGTTATAGGCGCTTTGTCGTGCTTCCAGGCTTCGCTAAGAAGGTGCTGGATCAATGGCTTGGTATGCGAACTGGCGAGTTTGAAGCCCTCTTCTCACATGTCGGTAATAGCCAGTATCTGCAACAAAAGCGGGTAAGCCGCCATACCATCGGGAAGATTATCAAACGGCGCTATGAACTGGCTGGGGTGCGTAGCTTTAGCCCGCATGATCTGCGTAGATCCTTTGCTACTAACCTGCTTGAAACTGGGGTGGATCTGTTTACTGTACAGCGCCTAATGCGGCATAAGAATATTGCGACCACACGCTTGTATGATGCACGGGGGGAAAAATCTGAATTTGAAGCTATTCAACAACTGCCTTTTTAAACATTTATTTTGTCAAGCCCTGAACGGTGCTTACATGAACCCCAGATTATAGTGGGCAATCATACCCTCAAAGCAATAAGGCCCGACTTTGAATTGGCCGGGCCTTTTAAACTAGGCGCTTTTATCCCAATATGCTTGAACAAGCATCTCGATGTTTATATACATTAATTGTAGTTCTACTTCTCCGAACTGTTCAGTTGCGGATGTAACCTTGATCATGCCAAGGTTTTCGTAAAAATTTGTCGCACGAGGATGTGCCCATAACGTTACACCTTTAATCCCCGCTTCTTTGCTAATTATTACAGCGCATTGAAATGCACGTGCTAGCAAAGTTTGTCCAATACCTTTGCTCTGGTAGCGCTTATCTACAGCAAGTTGATCCACCATCAACGATGGGAACTCTCGCGGACCCGACGCGAGTATTCTGTCTCTTAGGAGGCTATGGGCTCTTACAGTTATGTACCCAACAACTTGATTATTGTGTACTGCAATAAATGCCCTGACCCACCCATTTTCGTCCTTGTTAACTAGCTGTTTCTTTGCAAACTGGTTAAGAAGCACATCTCCACAATCAAACTTCTTCAATGAAGCTTTAAGTTCCGAGTTGAGTAGCTCTTCAAGTTTTCCGATGATTACCTGATCATCATCTTCAACACCGTTATTATTCATTCTATCTTTACCTTTTCATAAGTTCCCTCAAAGCATTCGGTGCATTAGTAGGGCTTTTCATATGCTTATCAAGAGCTTCCCAAGCTACTTCATTGAGTCTAGTTACGTTCCTAGAATCAATCAGTTTCTTGGCTTCCTCATAAGCTCTGCCCACTATAAAAGCAGTTAAACTTACACCGCTCTCTATAGCCGCCTGTTCTAACGCCACCTTAACTTCTGGGGTTGTTTTTAATTCAATTCTCGCAGTATTAGTGCGAGAGCCACTTCTTCTATCTGTAAATGCTAATTGCATATAATTTGTCCCACCTTTAAAATTCTTTACTAATATAACCTCCGATATTTATTAACCGGGTGCAGTAAGCAGCAACCCTAAATTGTGATTTTTCATTTTTTATCTCCGTTTTGTATTGATTTAATAATTATTCGATTTAATGATTATTTGATTTTAAGTTTCATTTTTTCTATCCGTACCATGTACGGAACACCCACACTGTACTCCCTCTCCCCACTCAAGTCAAACATTTCCGTACATTATACGGACAAGAGTTCAATTACTTAGTTACAGACTCCATTTTTGCTTCCACTCTGGTCAATCTTGTATGAAGCTTGAACAATGCGATAGCAATTGCCATTGTTGCCAGATCTCCGCCAGCGGCCAATGCTTCTAGTAGCTTGAACTCCATTAATTCCGCCCTCTTATGTACTGCCAAGTTCGGTCACCAAATAGATAAAAGGTTACCATTGAAGCGTATTGGCCAAGTTGGATCTGTGTTTCAGGGCTTGCCCCAGTGTTCACAGCAACCACATAGCCAGTAATCACACTCAGACCAATGACAGGCCGTTGCAAAGCTCGGATATTCGCTACCCATAGCGATACGTTGCCAGTTCTGTCCAGTTCGGCCAGTGCTTTAAGTTTTTCAGTGTCGGCTTGCATAAGTTGGATAACTTCCCCCACATTTGCAGGTTTCGCCCCGGCACTGCCGGTAAATCGGTTAACCAGGGCGCGAACGCCATCCGATAGCACCGGGATAAAGGCCGGTATCAATGTTTCAATCATCGACTATCCCCGAGGTGTGTTTTTTCAGTTGATAGACGGCAATCGCGCCAAGCACAGCGCCGCCAATGGCCAAGGCGGCCCAGGTTAAGGTTGAACCTTTCATACCAGGGCGGCCCCCTGCTCTGCTTGCTCATAGGTGAAATGCCCCTTGCCCCCTTCAAAGTTGCTCATATGCAGCATTAGCGCCGGGATTTCACTCTCAAATACCGGCGTCCAGGTAAGTTTGTTTAACTTATCCGCCAGATAGTTGATATAGGCTTGGGTGTCGTTGTTGTCGGCTTCAGGGGCCCAGCGATTGACGATATCGGCAATACTGGTCAGCCCATGGTTGACCTGATAATTGCGGATCAGCTTAGCCGCCGCTCTAAACCCATATTCCGGGCTAACAAAGGTGGCAAAGCCGCCTGACTGGCCGGTTTGGCCGGTCCAGTTGTTGGCCGGGTTGTAGCGAATATTCAGCGGGTTGTTGTTTCTGACATTGATGTTTTTGCGACTGCTCATAAGCAAAAACGCTCCTGTAATTAAAATGACAAGGTGCCAGGGCTTCACTGCTCTGGCTCTGCAGGTGCGGTGTAGAACTGTTTGATTTCCCACACGGCCGGGCTGCCGTCTTCATTGGCTTGGTGGATATACATCACCAGCGTTCCCTCTGCTGGCGGGCTTTGCAGGTCTAACTGCTGAAAGGTGGTTAGGTTGATGATTTTCATGGTTACCCTATGTATTTATCATTTAAGTGGTAAGCGGCCAGTGCGCTGGAATAATTCGGCACGTTGTAAATGGTCGAGATGTGCTCTTCTACTCGCAGAGACGTTGTAAAGGGCACACAAGGCCGATTCATCACATCAGCCGCTAATGACCCCATGGCAAAAACCTGTGCGTCTATGTTGGGGGATGACTCAAAATTGCCAATAACGTAGCGCGTAGTGGCATTACCACTGACAACCGTATAGGTCTTTGCCACACCATCAATCGTGATGCGTACTGTGATTGTCGCGCCAGCCTGACAGGCTCTGGTCATGTGGCCAATAAACGCGCCAGCGCCGCCAACATCAGCAATCACCGTCCACCCACCACTTATTCCTGACGCGCCCTTTGTGCCAAAGCTATTAATTGAATCTTCCCAAAACCCTTCAGTGCTGCTTCTGGCATAGCTTCCAGGATTCACCAGTCTCGCGATTTGGGCAGCGGATACTAAGCGGCGCGGCAGGTCATCTAACGTTGCTCTCTGTGGCAAGCCATTAATCAGCCCAACTAAGGTGTCTCGAATCCCAAATTGCACAGATCGGTTGTAGTTGATTCGCTCCAGAATGCTGCCTGCATCGGTGCGTTGTAGCTCTGCAAGTATCCAATCCACCATCACCCGCACGGAGTCCGGCGAATCTGGTTTTTTAATGGTGCTGTAAAGCAGTGATGAAACCTCATCCCTGATATTGTCGTACAGGCTGTTTTCATCCTCCTGGGACATCAGGCGCGCATTAATGTTGTTAAACAGGGCATCCAGTAGCGGCTGCATACGCTCCACCGCATTTTCTTGCTGAATGGTGGCCAGGATTTCGGTTTTCTGTGCGTCCATAACGGGACGCAAGTTAACTGGGTTTGAAATCATCATGGGCGGTATTCCTCCATGCCGGTAACAATGGCGTCAGTGTCTGAGGTGTTGCGCAGCCAGATAGCCGAGGCGGTATCCAGTACGGCGGTGCCGATGGCGTCCAGCGACCCGGCGACAATTGCCCCTTGGGTTTGGGTGATGGTGTTATCTGCCCCAATGCGAAGCACCGTCAGCGCCTCAGATATCACCTGAATAGTTACTCTGCGGTTGGTGTTATCCCTGGCCGGTACGAACTGGCGCACGGCTCCGGCCGGGATAGTCTGTTGGTTGATAGCGGCCAGCACATTGGGCTGAATCTGGCGCATCTTGCCATCTTCTACTGTGGCCTGAGCTTCAACCTGGATTGCCTCTTCAATACGCTGAATGGTGGGCTTGTTATCAATACTGACCGTGCCATTACCTGCCCCAAAAATCTGGATATTGGCTATCTCATAGTCGATATCCAATATCCCGTCAGTGGGGTTGATAAAGGTCACATTGCCGACGTTCTCCAGCACATACTGACGTCCGACTTTACCGGCCACCTTGCCAAAGGCGGGCGACTCAATCACAAACTGGCCATTGGCATTAATCACCGACAGGAACTTGGCCGGGGTGCCAATATCCAGTTCCTGGCCAGGGTTAAGTTTAATTACGGGCATTAGCGGCCCCCTTTAATCAGTAATACCAGGGCAATTAAGCCAAACGCGCCGGAGACATACAGGATCATGCGCTCAGAGGTTTTAGCCACAACATCCTGACCATCCAGGGCGGTGGATTTGGCCAAATCAGCAATGATTTGTTTATCTGCGGTGCTCGACTCATTGAGGCTTTGTAGTACCGAGGCATTTGTTTGTGCGGTCATGGCGGCATTGGCTGACAGCGAACTGGTGAAGTCTTCAAACTGCGCCTCCAGGGCATGGGCGTATTCTTCCGACTGTTTGCGCAGCTCCGCAATCACATCACCGCCAAACTCAAAACCTTCCTTTAAGGCCTCGCGTGAGGTCTGGCCCATTTGGTCAATCGCGCCACCGTCAGTAATGGTGATGGTGCCGGTGTTACCGGCATATTCGCCACTGTTGGTGGTGGATTGGTCATACTCCTGGCGGATATCGGTTGTGATTTCCGTGGTGGTATTAAAGCTGTCCTTGATTTCCACTTCCTGGCTGTTATCCGTGTTGTTGGAATCACGGATATCCAGGGTGGTGTTATTGCTGTCTTCTACTGAACGGTCAGATTCATCAATAACGATGTTACTGGCCCCGGCAAACTCACCATCATTGACATGATTGGTGGTGGTTTGCTGGTTGGTGGTTTGCTGCTGGCTTTTGCTCTTGCTGCCCATCAGGCCACCTGCAATTTATAAACGTACTCATCCGGCCCCAGGGCCCGCTTGCGCACCTCGGCCAGTTGCACCGGCAGGCCTGCTACGCCTTTTTGCAGATGCTGCGGGGCTTTGGTGTGCCAGCGTAAGGTCATGGCGTGATTAGCCAGGGCAAAGTTAATCAGTTCCTGGCGGTTGGCCCGCAGGTTTTGCCCCACGGCCGCCACCACTACCATTTCCCGGCCTTCCAGGCGTAGCACGGTTAACAATTGGTTGTTGTGGGTGACAAACACCCCGGCTTTGCCGGATTCAATCTCGGCAAACACGGCTTTTTTAGCATTGCCCCAAAGCGCAGGCTTCAGGGCTTTTTTGACTGGCTCAGTCAGTTGGACTCTGCGCATTTATTTATTTCCTATCAGCAGCACGGCAGCGCCAACCACAAAGGCTATAAGCCAGGGATTCACCCCGGTTTTGTAGTTCAGCCCGCCGAATTTGCCGCTTGCGTCAAACATGCTATCCCCATTACCTGACACGGCTGGGCCGCTACTGATATTGGGGAGTGGCATACCAGTGGGAAGGCCGGGGATCACTTGGCCACCTGCGTATAAATCAGGTAGCCCGCGCCGCCGACCAAAGCCAGCTTAGTGAGATTGGACAGGCCATTGCCTGCCCAGAACCCACCGGCAAAGCCTCCGGCCACCAATAAAACGGGAATAAGTGGCATGACCTTACCTCCGTAACAACAACACCAGGACCAGCAACGCCCCGCCGCCAATCAGGGCGGTTTTGGTGTCCAGTACCAAGCCGGTGTTGGCCGGTTGGGCTGGCTGCTGGGTGGTAGTGCCGTTGCCCTGGCTTTGATTGCCCTGGCTGGTTTGATTTTGATTTACCTGGGCATTGGTCCAGGCTCCAAGAGCATCTTGGGCGACAGGCGACACGGTTTCCCATGCCCCTTCGATAAAGTCGCCAATGCTGTCCCAAAAGCTGGGTTCTTGGGTTTCCATCGGCTCCCCCTTATGCGGCGATTTGCTCGAAGCCGTCCACGTAGGTTTTCAGCGCACCTTTGCCGCTGACCACAAACGTAAAGCCCAAACCATGGGTATTGATTGCATCGTTCTTGCCAAAGCCTAAACGCACAAAATCAATAATCAGAAAGCCCGGCTGCAACACCCCATCAGCCTGACGTTGCAAGGCAAACTCGATATCGTCCCGGTAATACTTTTCCACGGTTTTGGTGCCGTTCTTAATGTGCAGCTCAGTGACTTGCACTTCGGATTCGTCCAAAATCAGGCGCTGCAGCCACTTGTTGGGGCTACCGTTGGGAAAGGTCCAATTGTGGTCACCGGCAGCGGCGGGTGCCTGCACATGCTCATAACGCATCGGCAGAAACTTGCGACCCCCACCGGGCAAGGCGGCGGCAGGGTTTTCCGATACATACGCACAGGCGCGCAGAGTCGGCACGGCTGGGTCTTCGGCATCCTTTGCGCCAAATTCCACTTTTAGGGTGATGTCATCACCGGCCCCGGTGGCCAGCGCCGTTTGATAGATACCGGCAGGGCTACGCATCTCAAACTTGGACAACGGGATAACGATACGGCCTTCTTTGCGAAAGCGCTTGTAGGCCTTATCCAGCATGTCGCGAATCGCGGCACGGTCATAAGTAATAGGTGTACCGCCAATATCCAGGGTGATCCGGGTAATGGTGGCGTACTTCTTCAGGTTCGTGACCAGTTCAATGGTGTGATACACATAACCGGCATCCATTTTAATAATGGATTCGCGGCCATACTCAGTGGCCGAAGGGCTGGCAAGTTGAATGCAGCGAGGGGTTAGATTCATGCTGATGCCCTCCCCTTAGCCGATTACGTCTTCAACGGCATCTACGTTGTTTGAAGTCCAAACAACTACACCGGCTACAACAATCATCAGGCCCAGCAGCGTCATTACGCTAAAGCTGGCCTTCTTCGTCAGAAAATTCATTAGGTATTGCCTCGTTATCGTTAGTGGAAAAGTCCATTAACAGGAATAACAAGGCGGGGAGTGGGAAACCGAATGGTTTTTGGTTTGGGTTTGGTTGATATACCGAAAGGTTTGGGTAGACTTTCTCGAAATTCATGGTAATCATGCATGAATCGATATAAACCTGCCATATTAAGGATGAAAGTGATTTCTACACTGTCTGATCTCGATGAACTAATCTTAAGGTGCAGAGACCAAAAGGCAAAAGAGCACATAAGAGAAGCGGTGGCTTGCTATAAAGCAGGGGCATTTAGAGCTGCAATTGTTTTAACATGGATAGCTGTATCATTCGATATAATTGAAAAACTAAAAGAGTTGTCCCTTGCTGGTGATAAAGAAGCAGATAAATGTATTGGAGAATTTGAAGAAGCAAGAAGAAAAGGAGATATTTCCCAATCACTTTCTTTTGAAAAGAAAATCTTGACAGTTTGCAAAGATAAACTTGAGTTTATTTCACCAATCGAGTTTATTGACCTAAACAGATTACTTGAAGATAGAAATCGATGTGCTCATCCTAGCATGACAATTGACGGGAATGCTTTAAACCCTCCTGCAGAATTGGCAAGGCTCCATATTAGAACTGCTGTTGAACATCTACTTCAGCATCCTCCAGCTCAAGGTAAATACGCATTGGAAACACTGGTTTCCGAGGTGAAATCAGAATACTTTCCAACTGACGATAAAAAAGCTCTTATAGCATTCAGGCATGGACCATTAAACAGAGCTAGAGATAGTCTAGTAAGAAATTTTACAATAATTCTAATAAAGATGATTATTCATCAAGATTTGGAATACAAGGAGTTCATGAGGATATCAGCCGCCTTAAAATCCATAGGAAAATTACATCGAGAGCGCTACATTGAGATATTAAAGAGCGATCTTTCAAGAATAATTAGAAACTTAAAAAGTGAAGAACTTGGAAAACCCTTAAAACTCATTTCCATCATCAATGATTGCTGGACTCACTTAGAGGATGACATAAAGCAAAAGATCGAGCTTTATCTTGAAATCCTTCCCAAAGAAAATATTGGGTTTATTGAAAACCTATGGGATATACCAGAATTAATTCCATCTTTAAACAAGAGAATAAATAAAATGTCAAGAGAAGAGATGGAACATGTTATTTTCTTCTCAATATCAAAGGTTGCAGCAGACAAGGTAGTTGAAATATATGGAGACTCAAATAGCTTCTCACAAGCAAATAGTTTTTCCAATACTGTAAGAATGTATGCAACTGATTTTTCAAAAGAGCAAATTGAGAGAATTATAAGCGCATGCGGAGAGAACGAACAGATAAAATATAGTAAGACGCTTGATAGCGTAGTTAAATCTTTAATGAATAATAAGAACATTTCGGAAGATGAATTCAATACATGGCTGCATGAGGCGGACTTGAACGACTTAATAGAAGATAAAAGTCAAGATCTACAATAAAAAATAACAAATGAATATATAAAGAATTGCATTTATGCACTTATAGAATAGGAAAGTGGAATTAACAATGAAGAAAAAACGCCCGCTACGACTTCTTGTTGTCTTTGATACAAACGCACTTTATACACAAGTTGCTTCAGATTTGGTTCAACCTGATGTGAGCAGAATTATTCTAGATAATTCCAATCACCCTGATCTTCAGATTGAGTGGTTTTTGCCAGAAGCAGTAATAGGAGAGCGTGCCTATCAAATGCTGTCAAGAGCAAAAGATCTTTTGCCAAACATGAAAAAGATGGAGAAGCTATTAGGTCATTCATTTGGAATAGGTGAAGATACCTTAAAGCTTCATGTTAACAATGCAATTGAAAAGTCCACTGAAAGACTAAATATAAAAGTAATATCTTGTAACACGAAGAATGTAGATTGGTCAGATATAATTTCTCGCTCAATTAACAGGGAGCCGCCTTTTGAACCAAATGAAAAAGAAAAAGGATTTAGGGATTCAGTAATAGCGAACTCTTTCATTCAATTAATGAACTCTTCACCTATAACCCCCACATCTTGCCTACTGGCTTTTGTGACCAACGACAAAGCGTTACAAAATTATTTAAGCGAACTATCAAAAAGTTCGAAAAACGTACGCATATTATCTAGTCTTGATGACTTGGAAGTCCTGATCAATACGCTTGTTTCAACTGTCCCTGAAGACTTAGTAGCAGAGTTGACCATTAAGGCTGCCAAGCTATTTTTCGATAAAGATAATGATAAGTGTATTTTTACTAAAGAAAAAATTTCCGAACAAATAAAGTCGCAATTCTCCGAAGTTTTTTTACCCATAAGATCAGAGAGTCGCAATCGTGACGATAAAGGTCCTTGGTGGATATCAGGCCCAATATTTATAAAAAAGGAGCGACAGAGAATTTTTTGGTCTAGCGTTGTATCTCGGGATTTAGAAATATTTCATTACGAAAATGAGGGTACTCCACTTTCAGCCACCTTGTCCCCCTTCACTGTAGCAGAGCTACTAGGTGGAAAATCGAATGATCCCAACTCAGCCAATTGGAAAACCCTTGATTTAAACAGCCCAAATTTCAAAACAAAGAAAGTTGTGGATTTCAAAGAACGTGAAAAATTTGAAGTACATTGGAATGCAAATTTATCTCAATCACAAAATCTAACTACACCCAAGCTTGATAAAATCGTACATCTAGGCACAGAAATTCTTGAAAACTGATCTAATTCTGCCGAAAATTTAGTTTATTTTAAAATACAGAATATAAAATAAATACTTCGGCAGCATTAAATTAGAAGCTTTTTAGTTAAAACAGTTTCTTATACCCTCTCCAACAATCAGTTTTCAATTCAGGTTTTATCAACTTGGCTAAGTGTTTATTGGCTCGAACTGATACGGCTACTTTCTCAAAATTCCCCAGCCCAGGGCGCTTAAGCAAATAGTGTAAGCGGGTTTTCTTGCCATTAACCGCCCAGTCCTGGTTAAGCTTACCCAGCTCTATGACGTCGGCCACCGTACAAGACAGCTCTTTGGCCATCCGTTCCGCATCTATCATGGATTCCTGGCCACCAATGGCTTTAAAGGGGGAATTACTCCAAACCGTTTTCGGTATCTCACTGGAGCGCTGAAAGGCGGCGTGCCATATCTGGCCGAACTTGCGGCCACCGGTGTAGCACTCACCCAGGATACTGTCTTCCTTACCGGCCGTTTCGGTCATACGGGCCATTTCTTCCACCAAAACATGCAGTTCCCGCTTACCGTCTGACGCTTCCCACATTAACCGACAAAACCAAAGCAATTCGGTACGGCTGGTGCCGCCACTCGGTTGATAAGCGAGGCGAAACGGTTTCTTGCTGTTCCAGGCGGTGACAAAGGACCGCGCAAAGCTGCGCCGGTCCGTAAAGTGGTACACCGCCCTGCCCCCTAAGCCGCCTTTACGGTCCTTCCAGCGGTATTCACCATAAGGGTCAAAGATGGCTAGAAACGGCTTAGCCGGTATCAGGCCCATATTTTGAATTGCCACGCCTTTACCGTTACCACTGGCGGCCACATAGCAAACATTTCTTAGGTCTAAGGCGTTATTCGGATTGATGGCCATCGTTGGCATCCTCTTTGGTAGGGTTAATGACTTTCTCCTGGGCGCGTTTGGCTTTGGCTTGTTTGGTCTTTTCGGTTTGCACTTTGCGCACTACCGATAGCACGAACATACCTACCGCAACGGTCATCCAGGCATAAGGGGCGAATTCCAGTAATTGTTTTACCCAGGGCGGCAAGGTGGACTGGGAATTCCACAGCTTGACCACCCCAGGGGCCAAATCATCAGCCAGCGCTTGGTATTCCAGCGGCGATAACTGCGCATCGGTGCGGGTGGCCATGCCGATGATCCGGGTTAAACCCATTGCGCCCTGGGTAATGGCCTGTTTGGCCTGCTCTTCGGTAATATCCCCGGTTAGCTTTTCGGTGTGTTCGGTATCGGATTGGCTGCTGCTTTGGCTTTTCGCGCTGCCACCGTCCTGTTGTTCGGCCAAAAAGGCAGCCAGCCCGAGGTTTTCAGACGGGCCGCCAAACTCATCGTATAGCTCCTGCATCATGCCCCCGCCGCCACTGGCTCAGCGCTACGACGCCTGAAGAACCACACCAGTCCACCGATAGCGGTCCCGGCCAGCAGCAAGATACCGACGATATGCACCCCGGACAGGCGTTTTTGGGTCACGGCTTCGGTGCCGGTTGGGTGTTGATTCGGTGCTTTAACCGACGGCCGCCACAAATCCGGCTCGGGGTCGGTAGCGGTTTCGGTGGTCTGTAGGGGGTTCGATTCGGTCAATTGTGCCGGTTGTTCGGGTTGGGGTTCGGTTTGGCTGACCGTTTCGGCTGCCTGGGCGTCCGTCTGCGCGGTTTCGGCGCTTAAGCTGCCCACGGGGCGCATATTGTCCTGAATGTACTTCTGAAACGCTTCTCCGGCGGTTTGGGTGACCTTGCACTGTTTTTCACAGTACAGGTATTTCAGCTTCTGGCCGTTGCTACGCTCGCGTACCTGGGCGATATGGTTGCAGCCGGGCGTAGTACAGCGAATTTCACCAATAACGGTGGGGTTATCCTTACGCATTGCTGGCGGCCTCCAGTTGGGCCAGACGGGCGTCAAAGGATTGGATCACGTCCACCAATTGCGCGGTTAACTGCATGGCCCGTTGCCCGGCTTCCTGGGCGACTTTCATTTGTAAGTCTGGCCGGTATCCTGGAATGTCCTGGTTAGCAAACACAATCAGCGCTTTGGTGTCGTTAACCAGGGACTGAACGGCTTGGGATGGTTGAATGTTTGACATGGGTTTACCTCTACGGCTGGTAATACTAAAAATTGGGTGAAAAAAACGGTGTCGCTACGTGAAATCTGCGCGGCTATGGCGGTGGTAGCCAGGAACGGTGCACGTAGAAACGCGCTCTGTGAAAGGGTTGGCGGGTGTTATCCCAACAAGCCGCCAAAGGTGGGGTTAACTCAATCATAAGGTTCCTTGCACCGGACCATATCGCCATCACGGCGAGGTTAAAAAAGGACCAAAAAATGGCCTGTCGGCCAGAATACGCCCTGTGGAAAACCGGAATTGCCCTGCGGGCCGGTCACTACCTATGGACAAGGCTGATGGACAGCAGAGCTGACCACAGCCATTGCCCACAGTCGTTCCCTAATTCCCGTTTACACACAGGCCCAAAGCAACAAGCATCCATATTCTGTTTTTTTCTTTTTTTCTTTCCCCTGCGGGCCGTTAACGCTGCCGCTTGCAGCGGCGCTAATTTTCCGCGCAGTAAAAGGCTGTCGGCGTTGCCTCCACTCATCCCGGACGGGATAAGGCTAAAGGCTTTTTTACCTGTTCTTGCTGCGCTTGGGCGCAGCAAGCCCCTAGTCACGCTCCTTTAAAAAACCGCAATCTCTTGCGGTTTAGGACTCTGCGACCATGGTCGGCTCACTGCCCCAATGCCAAGCACAGCAAGTGCTTTAACATTGTTCACCAATGCGCTAAGCTTTCAGCTCTCACCTTGAAAGGGCGCACTGGCGAGGTGCTATCTCGCGTCGTTCGTCTTGTCGACCTTGGGCATTGCATGGCGGACTATTCGAAATAGGCTTACGCCTACCCCCACACCAACGGCTCCACCAAGTAAATGCACGTTGAACCCCTACACGGCTGGTTTATATTGCGGTGCCGGCATTCGCTCCTTCCCGCTGGGGTTTGTCCGGGGCGCGACTCCCGTGACCCGTCGCTATCTACTGCTTCGTACCGTGCCGGACTGCTTGGCGCTATCCCTTGTACCGGCTTGCTGCCTCCGCAGCCCTTCCAGGTTACCCCCAACGCCCAAAGGCATCTTGATCCAAACGTCAGGGCGTTTATGTAACCCGGTTGCTTTAACGAGCTTTGGCAATGGCCTACGGATGGAGAATGGAAACCCGCAGACCATTGACAAAGCCCGCTATAAACGGGCGTCTAACTTGGTTTGCAGGGTGCGTAGTAACTTCTGGTCTTCCAGATAGGACTGCGGGGCGGGCAGGTTTTTAATCTTGTACTGTTCAATCACGGCGCTGACGTTGCGCTGTAAAATGCCAATGGCTTGGTCTGCCAACAGTAATTCTTCCAAGCTCAGGGTGATATGGTGGCTCATGCGCGGCCACCCTGTACCACAGCGGCAAAGTAGCCCCTTTCCATACTCGGCCAGCCATCCAGGCGGCGTTCTACAACAACCGCCGCAAAGGCACATGGTCCAACTTCAACCGCCTGGGTATCGGTTGGCAGCACGCTTTGTGCTGCCGCCCTTAAAGATTCTGCAACAACCGGGTGCTCCTGGTTGCCGTGTGTGACTTGGTAAGTATTCATATTGATTAATCCCCCGTTAAGTAAACCTCTGTGAAAATTGGCGGGTTCGTCGGCCGACTCCCCCGCCTACAGAGGACAGAAACGCGCTTGGGATTGAATGACTGAATCGCTTGGTAGGTGCGAACTACACGGCCCACTGCTCAACCCCGAAGGCCTGAACAATGTACACAGGGTTGCGTACATCCGTCCACAGGGTAGCGGACGTATTGCGATCCGCTTACGCCTAAACTATATTGGGCAAGCGAACTACAGAAACGGGCCAAAAATATGACTTTTCAAGAAGCATTAAATGCCATTGCGGCTGGGTCTTCTGACTATGCGACAGCAAAAAAACTGGGCATTAGCCGCCAATCATTTAGCAGCTATAGAAATGGTTACAGACTCCCCTCTGATGAAATTCTAGATAGAATGTCTGAAGTTAGCGGCATTCCGCCCGAGCGCCTGTACCTAGCCGTATATGCCGAAAAGCTACATAATCCAAGGGTTGCAGAGGCATTTAGACGTCTGGCGTCATAACAATTTTCTGAACAAATAAGCTGCATTATTGCGGCTTTTTTTACGCCTGTAGCTTAAGCAGAAAACTTTAAACCGCTCAAAAGCCATACAGCCGCGAGCATTCGAATCACAAAAAAGCAGGAAAATTAGAGAATCCAGTAACAGCAAGGCTTTCAAAGGAATTAAGCAGGGTTCAAGGGACAACAATTGTGCTATAGTGCGGCCCCTGTTTTTGAGCTTGATCTGGTATGAGCGATTTTCAACAACGATTTGGTGGCACCAGCCGGTTATACGGGCATCAGCAGGCCCTTTGGCTGAGCCAGGCACATTTTTGTGTGGTGGGTATAGGTGGCGTTGGATGCTGGGTGGCCGAGGCATTGGCCAGAACCGCAGTGGGTAAGCTGACCCTGATCGATCTTGATGACATTTGCACCACCAACACCAACCGCCAAATTCACGCCCTGCAGAATACGGTTGGACAAAGTAAGGTGGAAGTGATGGCAGCGCGCATCCGCCTGATCAACCCTGCCTGTCAGGTGAACTGCATTGAAGACTTTGTCACCCCGGATAATGTTGGTGTGTATCTCAATGGCTTTGACTATGTGATTGACGCCACCGATTCGGTTAATGCCAAAGCCGCGATGATTGCACATTGTAAACGCAAGAAGTTCCCCGTACTCACCATAGGGGGCGCCGGTGGTCAAACCGACCCGACCCAGGTCGGGGTGGCAGATTTAAGTAAAACCAGTCAGGACCCTCTGGCAGCCAAAGTACGCTCTTTACTGCGCAGGGATTATGGCTTTACCAGCAACCCCAAAAGACGCTTTGCAGTAGATTGTGTCTATTCCACCGAGCAGCTTAAATATCCGCAGACCGACGGCACAGTGTGCCATACCAAGCAATTTCATGACGGCAGTGTAAAACTGGATTGTAATTCGGGCTTTGGTGCCGCCGTGGCGGTAACCGGTACTTTTGGTTTTGTGGCCGCCGCCAGAGTTATTGATAAATATTTACAGCGCTGCCAAAGACAACAGGTTGAGCCCTGAAACAGCTTAGCGACGAAACGGCTGCCAGGCCATATAGGTCAGGCAGCGCCATACCCATTCCAGCGGACCGAAGTGGAAGTGTTTCAGCCACCAACGACTAAAGCCGTACTGTAGCAGTAAGATAACCACGGCCATGAGCAACTGCCAGGCCCGGTCAATCTGACCATACCAGCCAAGGCCATATCCGAAAAAGATCAGACTGAGCATCAGCGACTGCATCAGGTACAAACTCAGTGCCATTCTGCCCATCGCCGCAAGACCCGACAAGCGAGCCAGCCATTTAGCCTGACACAGCAACCAGAGCATGCCGCCCAGATAGCCGACGCTCATCAGATACTGGCTTAGGTAGTTCATGCCCTGTGCGGTAAAGTTCAACCAGGGATCGATCTGCGCCGCCGGGTGTGATGCCAGCAATAACGCCGGTACAGCCAAACTGCTACCCAATCCCAGTCCAGCCAGGGTAAGCACCCGCCAGTACGCTAAATAGTGCTGATATTGTTGAATAATTTCGCCCCGTACCAGGGCATAACCAATTAAAAACAATGGCACAATAACAAACAGGCAAAGAGCAAGGCTCATGCCCAATGCCAATGGTATATAAGTCAACCTATGCTGAGTAGCCTGCCAGAAGCTACCCGTCGTCAGCACCAGCTGTTCTGCCATCGAAGTACTAAGATTTTGCTGATGTTCATCAGCCACCTCGGCGGCGGCCTGCTCCAAGGCTTGCAGTTCACTTAAATCAGTGCTGGCAGTATCGATTGGCAGCGCCTTTGCGCCGGATATCAGCAACTGGGCTCGCGCATCCAGCGTCTGTTGATATTGCCAGTGGGACTGGATGTCCTGCTGGTCCTGTCTGGCACTAACGACCGCCCCTACCACCACCGTTAAAGCTACAGGTATCAATAACCATAGCATGGCCAGTTTTAACTGTGCTGCTGTGTGGTTAAATGCCTGCAAGTTGCCGCGTTCATAAGCCAGTACCAGCCCTATCAGCATAAAGCCTCCCAGTGCATAGGTATTGAGTATATCGCCGCTCCACAACAAGCTGAGGTGTAACAGGCCAAATACAAACAACACCACCAGACGGCGAATAAACCAGGCTACAGCCTGGTTGCCTTTGTGCCTGGCTTGTCGCCACATGATGGCAAATCCCATCCCAAACAGCAGGGCAAACAGCGTGTAGAACTTACCTTCCACGGCAAAACTCACCAGCCAGTCAGCGCTGTGATGCCAGCCCCGCTGACTGCTGTCCAAATCACCAAAGTCGGCCATAGGCCGATTAAACCATTCGATATTCATAAACAGGATCCCGCACAGGGCGAAACCTCGCAGAATATCCAGAACGATATAACGCTGCTGCTCAGAGATTGGCTTTAACCGCGCATGACTGTCTGTGGGTAAAGAATCGCGTTCCATGCTTATACCTAAATTTCAGGGTTGTTGGCTGTGTAGTCGACATTGCTGCTGAATATGCTGCATAACGGCGCGCAGACCGCTGTTTCGGGACTGACTGAGATGCCTCTCCAGCCCAAGTTGTTGCATATAGGCTTGCATATCGAATTGCAGTACTTCCTCTACATTGCAATTTTGTAGCGCTTCCAGCATCAAAGCCAGCAGGCCACGGATCACCTTGCTGGTTGACCAGGCGGTTATCGAAAGTGTACCTGCGCTTTGGATCTTACAATTTAACCATACCTGACTTTCACAGCCTTGCACTTCAAACTGGGCCACGCGCAGGGCTTCAGGCAAAACCGCTAGTGAGCTGCCAGCCAGCATTAATTCCCGCATTTGTGCATCCCAGCCCTTAGCCTGATGCACTTTTTCAGCTATCGGAAGATTCAAAGCCGTTCCTTAGCATTTGCCGATGCGCCATATTCACCTATCAGCGTTTGTAGATAGGCAATCTTTAGGTTGCTTAGCTGGCGATAATCAAAATAAGGGCAAACAAACAAGCGATACATTGGACTCACGGCAAATTCAGCATTTAACCAGAACAGTCTTAAGCCGTACTCAGCATCCAGTTGCTGCGCATAAGTGCGGCCACAGATAACCTGAATAGCCGGTTGTTGCTCATCAAGCACCGGGGGCGAAAACATTAAGGCTGTCGAGGACTGACTCTGCAACATACGTTGATCGCGATATTGCTGCCAACTGGAAAACCCATGGGCAAGGTGCACACCTTGCGCCTGCAGCGCAAACATCAGCTTGGCATATACATTAAACACTTTACGCCAACCATTGCCGCAGGCCTGGCCGATGGTCGCAATGTCGTTCTGTTTCAGCGTCAGTTGGCTGCTGAGAGACAAGTATTGAGGTAGCTTGGGGCGATTGGCAATATACACCTTAAATTGCGCGTTACTGTCTCCCAGACCAACTAAGGGGAAATGTTTCACTGACTACCCTGTTCTTCAGCCAGCGCAGCCTGCAACTCCTCCACTTTCACCATGATGCCTTCCTCTTCGTCAGCCAGCGGAAACAACATCAGTAACACCTCATCTTCACGCCACTGACCGAACAAGGTTTGTTGCAACTCAATCAGGGTTATTTTTTTGGGTTTACATTCTGGATATTGCTGGCTAAGCCACAACTGAGCGCTTTGCATATCGGGAAATAATGGTGTGCAGGCGTCGCCTTCAGCACTTAGCATGACCCAGCCCTGCTTAGCTTCAAGTCCAAACAGATAGTGATGGCTGGCTAAGTACTGCAAACAGAACTCGGCCCTGCTCTCAGGGTCTTGTTGAAGCAGATCGTCTAAACAAGGGCTTGATTGCGACATAATAAGGTCCATCAATGGAATTGCCGCTATTGTGCCGCAAAACAGCGCTGAAACAAATGCGCAGATACGCTTTATGGATAGCGTTTAGCCATTTCCAGCCAGGCTGCAGCAATTAACTCGCGCAATGTCTTCGTATCAACCTGTACAAGCGATTTTATATAGAGGCAGGATTTTCCGGTTTTGTATTTACCCAGTTGGTCTAGTAAGTCGGCAAACTGGTTAACGCCAGGCATAATATAAAGTGCCAGCTTACCTTTTCGGGGTGAAAACCCCATTCGAAAGAAATCGCCTTCTCGTCCCGACTCGTAGCGATAATGATAACGGCCAAAGCCAATCATACTGTCTCCCCACATCACCGGTGCTTCACCACTTTCCGTTTGCATTATGTTAAGCAATGTATAGCAGTCCTGTTGCTGGATTGGATCTGACAAGGAAGCCAGATAATCTTCGACTGGATGTTCTGTGGCCTGGGTTTTATTGACTGACATTTGCAGGTCTAAAATGGGTAGTAGTGTGCCTAACTATAGATGGCTTTAACGGGGATGTAGTTGTTCTGCATGGTTGCCTGGAGCAACCATCAACAGCTTTAGCTTGTCCAAAGGACGAACCACAGGGATGGGATGAGTAAAAACGCTCCTGGCGTTGTAGTCGAACCCGAAGGGGTTCAGCATCCCTCGTGGGAACAGCAAATAAAAAAACACCCCGGTCATTTCTGACACAGTCTAAGTGTTCTACAGGGGATTACTCCGGGCTTCCTGCCCTTCGCCCTGCGGGCCAGCCTGAAGGCTGTTCTACAACGCTCCTGGCGTTGTAGTCGAACCCGAAGGGGTTCAGCATCCCTCGTGGGTACAGCAAATAAAAAAACACCCCGGTCATTTCTGACAAAGTCTAAGTGTTCTACAGGGGATTACTCCGGGCTTCCTGCCCTTCGCCCTGCGGGCCAGCCTGAAGGCTGTTCTACAACGCTCCTGGCGTTGTAGTCGAACCCGGAGGGGTTCTGCATCCCGCGTGGGTACAGCAAATAAAAAAACACCCCGGTCATTTCTGACACAGTCTAAGTGTTCTACAGGGGATTACTCCGGGCTTCCTGCCCTTCGCCCTGCGGGCCAGCCTGAAGGCTGTTCTACAAAGCTCCTGGCGTTGTAGTCGAACCCGGAGGGGTTCTGCATCCCGCGTGGGTACAGCAAATAAAAAAACACCCCGGTCATTTCTGACACAGTCTAAGTGTTCTACAGGGGATTACTCCGGGCTTCCTGCCCTTCGCCCTGCGGGCCAGCCTGCGGCTGTTCTACAACGCTCCTGGCGTTGTAGTCGAACCCGAAGGGGTTCAGCATCCCTCGTGGGTACAATAAATAAACAAAAAGCCCGCTCATAGAGCGGGCTTTTTGTTTATTTGGCGTCCCCTAGGGGATTCGAACCCCTGTTACCGCCGTGAAAGGGCGGTGTCCTAGGCCTCTAGACGAAGGGGACAGAATTTTTGTCAGCGAAGCGCTGCTTCGCTAAAATTCTGTAAGGCGAGGTGAGCCAGCGAACCGAGCGACCTTTTCCTTACTGAATCTATTCTGCGTTACCAACTAGGCTTGGCAACTATATCCTTACAGCCAATTTTCGGCATTCCTTCTGCAAACTGTCAACTAACATCTGCAAACTTAATATGGCGTCCCCTAGGGGATTATTCCAGGCTCCTGCCTTTAACCCTTCGGGCCAGCCTTCCGGCTGTTCTAAAACGCTCCAGCGTTTTAGTCGAACCAGGGGTTCTCACCCCGTCGGTGCCGCTGTCACATACAGCGTAACCCTTTGGTTCTAAATATGGCGTCCCCTAGGGGATTCGAACCCCTGTTACCGCCGTGAAAGGGCGGTGTCCTAGGCCTCTAGACGAAGGGGACAGAATTTTTGTCAGCGAAGCACCGCTTCGCTAAAATTCTGTAAGGCGAGGTGAGCCAGTGAACCGAGCGACCTTTTCCTTACTGAATTTATTCTGCGCTACCAACTAGGCTTGGTAACTAGTTACAGCGATTAACTGTAACCTAAAATTTGGTGGAGCTAGGCGGGATCGAACCGCCGACCTCTTGCATGCCATGCAAGCGCTCTCCCAGCTGAGCTATAGCCCCATTATTTGTAACAGGTTGCTGTTGTGTGACAGCGGGGCGCATTCTAGGCACGCCCCTATTCCCTGTCAACGCTTTTTTTAAGATTCAGATCTGTTTGCTATATAAATGAGCGCTCTGTCCAAACGCTGTGCAACCTGGTCTTTTTTCAACAAAGCCAGGGTGACATCCAGTGAAGGGGAATTACCAGAGCCAGTTACCGCCACCCGCAGTGGCATACCCACTTTGCCCATCCCCACCCCCAGCTCTTCAGCTGTGGCATTAATGGCATCGTGAATTTGGCTTGGATTCCAATCGACAACAGCCAGTAGCTTCTGTTTCACCAGTTCGAGCGGCTCTTTAGCCACAGGGCGCAAGTGCTTCTTGGCAGCATTCTCATCAAAGTCATCAAATTCTTGATAGAAATAGCGACTGGTCTCAGCCAGCTCTTTTAGCGTTTTAACCCTGTCCGCCTGAATGGCCAGTAATTGCTCAAGAGCTGGTCCCTGGCTGATATCAATACCTTGCTGGTCAAAATGCCACTTGGCATATTCAGCTACTTCTGCGCCAGGTAAGGTTTTAATATAGTGCTGGTTTAACCAAATCAACTTGTCGGTATTAAACGCGGAAGCGGACTGGCCGATGGCGTCCAGACTGAACAGCTTGATCATTTCTTCGCGACTGAAGATCTCCTGATCACCATGAGACCAGCCCAAACGCACCAGGTAGTTCAACAGAGCCTGAGGCAGAAAGCCATCATCACGGTATTGCATAACGCTCACCGCGCCGTGGCGCTTCGACAGTTTCTTACCATCATCGCCAAGAATCATGGATACGTGGGCATATTCAGGTAAAGGCGCGTTCAGGGCCTCCAGAATATTCATCTGTCTGGGCGTGTTATTGATATGATCTTCACCACGTACAACATGGGTAATACCCATATCCCAGTCGTCCACCACCACACAAAAGTTATACGTCGGTGTGCCATCGGTACGGCGTATAATCAGGTCATCCAGTTCGCTGTTGGCAATCTCAATACGACCTCGAATATGGTCATTAATCACTACCGAACCATCCTGCGGATTCTTGAATCGCACCACAAAAGAGCCTTCCTGCTCAACCCCATGGCGACATTTGCCGTCGTACTTGGGTTTCAGGCCCGCCGCCATCTGCTCTTCACGCAAGGTATCCAGTCGCTCACGGGAACAGTAACATTTATAGGCTTTGCCCTCGGCAAGCAGAGAATCTATCACCTGGTTATAGCGGTCAAAACGCTTGGTCTGGTAATAAGGTCCGTCATCCCAATCCAATCCCAGCCATTGCATGCCCTCTAAAATGGCATCCATGGCTTCTTGGGTTGACCGTTCAATATCGGTGTCTTCAATACGCAATACAAACTTGCCGCCCTGGCTCTTGGCATACAGCCAGGAATAAAGCGCGGTGCGGGCACCACCCACGTGTAAATAGCCAGTAGGGCTGGGCGCAAAACGGGTCACCACTGTCATAGTCTGTCCTGTCTAACAAAAAAGTGGCGGCATTTTACCAGCCTTGAAGTCAGAAACCTATCATGGCACCCAGTTGAGACGTTTAAAGCTTTCGCGGATTAACTTTGTTCAAACCAAAGGCATCCTGAACCCTAAGACCGCTGCTGAGCGGCATTTAACATGAGATAATTCAGGCTGGTATGCCTAAAATGCCATCAGGGCGATGGCTTTTTGCGCAGTCAAACCATCGCGCTAAAATTACTGTTGACAGCCAAGCTCGCCCCCCTATAATACGCCCCCACTTGCCAAGCACATTGCGGCAAGGTGAAATAATGGATGGTTAGCTCAGCTGGGAGAGCACCGCCCTTACAAGGCGGGGGTCACTGGTTCGAACCCAGTACCATCCACCACTTCACTTAGTGAAGTAAACGCATATCCTCCCTGGATGGTTAGCTCAGCTGGGAGAGCACCGCCCTTACAAGGCGGGGGTCACTGGTTCGAACCCAGTACCATCCACCACTTCACTTAGTGAAGTAAACGCATATCCTCCCTGGATGGTTAGCTCAGCTGGGAGAGCACCGCCCTTACAAGGCGGGGGTCACTGGTTCGAACCCAGTACCATCCACCA
>NZ_PEBU01000006.1:0-235534 GCF_002887595.1 Bowmanella denitrificans | reverse complement strand
TTGGTGGAGCTAGGCGGGATCGAACCGCCGACCTCTTGCATGCCATGCAAGCGCTCTCCCAGCTGAGCTATAGCCCCAGTACTCTTACGAGTTGCTGTTACCTGACAGCGGGCGCATTCTAGGCACGCCCCTATTCCCTGTCAATGCTTTTTTTAAGATCCCATTCCGTTCGCTATATAATTGAGCACCTTGCTCACAATTCACTCGCCATCCTGTGTGCAATAGATATTGCCCGGATCATCTCCTGGTGAATTTAATTATTCCGCGGGGGATGATTGCGGGCTTCCTGCCCTTCGCCCTGCGGGCCAGCCTGCGGCTGTTCTACAACGTTCCTGACGTTGTAGTCGAACCCGAAGGGGTTCAGCATCCCTTGTGGGTACAATAAATAAACAAAAAGCCCGCTCATAGAGCGGGCTTTTTGTTTATTTGGCGTCCCCTAGGGGATTCGAACCCCTGTTACCGCCGTGAAAGGGCGGTGTCCTAGGCCTCTAGACGAAGGGGACAGAATTTTTGTCAGCGAAGCGCTGCTTCGCTAAAATTCTGTAAGGCGAGGTGAGCCAGCGAACCGAGCGACCTTTTCCTTACTGAATCTATTCTGCGTTACCAACTAGGCTTGGCAACTATATCCTTACAGCCAATTTTCGGCATTCCTTCTGCAAACTGTCAACTAACATCTGCAAACTTAATATGGCGTCCCCTAGGGGATTATTCCAGGCTCCTGCCTTTAACCCTTCGGGCCAGCCTTCCGGCTGTTCTAAAACGCTCCAGCGTTTTAGTCGAACCAGGGGTTCTCACCCCGTCGGTGCCGCTGTCACATACAGCGTAACCCTTTGGTTCTAAATATGGCGTCCCCTAGGGGATTCGAACCCCTGTTACCGCCGTGAAAGGGCGGTGTCCTAGGCCTCTAGACGAAGGGGACAGAATTTTTGTCAGCGAAGCACCGCTTCGCTAAAATTCTGTAAGGCGAGGTGAGCCAGTGAACCGAGCGACCTTTTCCTTACTGAATTTATTCTGCGCTACCAACTAGGCTTGGTAACTAGTTACAGCGATTAACTGTAACCTAAAATTTGGTGGAGCTAGGCGGGATCGAACCGCCGACCTCTTGCATGCCATGCAAGCGCTCTCCCAGCTGAGCTATAGCCCCATTATTTGTAACAGGTTGCTGTTGTGTGACAGCGGGGCGCATTCTAGGCACGCCCCTATTCCCTGTCAACGCTTTTTTTAAGATTCAGATCTGTTTGCTATATAAATGAGCGCTCTGTCCAAACGCTGTGCAACCTGGTCTTTTTTCAACAAAGCCAGGGTGACATCCAGTGAAGGGGAATTACCAGAGCCAGTTACCGCCACCCGCAGTGGCATACCCACTTTGCCCATCCCCACCCCCAGCTCTTCAGCTGTGGCATTAATGGCATCGTGAATTTGGCTTGGATTCCAATCGACAACAGCCAGTAGCTTCTGTTTCACCAGTTCGAGCGGCTCTTTAGCCACAGGGCGCAAGTGCTTCTTGGCAGCATTCTCATCAAAGTCATCAAATTCTTGATAGAAATAGCGACTGGTCTCAGCCAGCTCTTTTAGCGTTTTAACCCTGTCCGCCTGAATGGCCAGTAATTGCTCAAGAGCTGGTCCCTGGCTGATATCAATACCTTGCTGGTCAAAATGCCACTTGGCATATTCAGCTACTTCTGCGCCAGGTAAGGTTTTAATATAGTGCTGGTTTAACCAAATCAACTTGTCGGTATTAAACGCGGAAGCGGACTGGCCGATGGCGTCCAGACTGAACAGCTTGATCATTTCTTCGCGACTGAAGATCTCCTGATCACCATGAGACCAGCCCAAACGCACCAGGTAGTTCAACAGAGCCTGAGGCAGAAAGCCATCATCACGGTATTGCATAACGCTCACCGCGCCGTGGCGCTTCGACAGTTTCTTACCATCATCGCCAAGAATCATGGATACGTGGGCATATTCAGGTAAAGGCGCGTTCAGGGCCTCCAGAATATTCATCTGTCTGGGCGTGTTATTGATATGATCTTCACCACGTACAACATGGGTAATACCCATATCCCAGTCGTCCACCACCACACAAAAGTTATACGTCGGTGTGCCATCGGTACGGCGTATAATCAGGTCATCCAGTTCGCTGTTGGCAATCTCAATACGACCTCGAATATGGTCATTAATCACTACCGAACCATCCTGCGGATTCTTGAATCGCACCACAAAAGAGCCTTCCTGCTCAACCCCATGGCGACATTTGCCGTCGTACTTGGGTTTCAGGCCCGCCGCCATCTGCTCTTCACGCAAGGTATCCAGTCGCTCACGGGAACAGTAACATTTATAGGCTTTGCCCTCGGCAAGCAGAGAATCTATCACCTGGTTATAGCGGTCAAAACGCTTGGTCTGGTAATAAGGTCCGTCATCCCAATCCAATCCCAGCCATTGCATGCCCTCTAAAATGGCATCCATGGCTTCTTGGGTTGACCGTTCAATATCGGTGTCTTCAATACGCAATACAAACTTGCCGCCCTGGCTCTTGGCATACAGCCAGGAATAAAGCGCGGTGCGGGCACCACCCACGTGTAAATAGCCAGTAGGGCTGGGCGCAAAACGGGTCACCACTGTCATAGTCTGTCCTGTCTAACAAAAAAGTGGCGGCATTTTACCAGCCTTGAAGTCAGAAACCTATCATGGCACCCAGTTGAGACGTTTAAAGCTTTCGCGGATTAACTTTGTTCAAACCAAAGGCATCCTGAACCCTAAGACCGCTGCTGAGCGGCATTTAACATGAGATAATTCAGGCTGGTATGCCTAAAATGCCATCAGGGCGATGGCTTTTTGCGCAGTCAAACCATCGCGCTAAAATTACTGTTGACAGCCAAGCTCGCCCCCCTATAATACGCCCCCACTTGCCAAGCACATTGCGGCAAGGTGAAATAATGGATGGTTAGCTCAGCTGGGAGAGCACCGCCCTTACAAGGCGGGGGTCACTGGTTCGAACCCAGTACCATCCACCACTTCACTTTAATATGTGGGCATATCTCTCTGGATGGTTAGCTCAGCTGGGAGAGCACCGCCCTTACAAGGCGGGGGTCACTGGTTCGAACCCAGTACCATCCACCACTTCACTTAGTGAAGTAAACGCATATCCTCCCTGGATGGTTAGCTCAGCTGGGAGAGCACCGCCCTTACAAGGCGGGGGTCACTGGTTCGAACCCAGTACCATCCACCATATTCCAAGTTTGCTAAATTGTCTCTGTAGTTTGACTAAGCCAATACGGGTTGTCTTCTTGTGCGGGTATCACTGCTTTAAAGCGCTTGAAACTCAAACTTGTCAGCCCTACTGCGGCACTGCCAGCTAAACCGTCTTTGCATCGTGTAGGCTCCCTTTATCCACTACCTTAAGTTAAATCGCTGTTAAAGGGTTTAAGCATCCACACAAATATGCGATAAGCTAAGCATAAGTTATTCAACGGTGCAGAGCAGTATGGATTCAAAGCTGGCCAAAGCCTGTCGTGTGCTGATTATTGATGAGCAGGTACTGGCACAGGGATACATTAAATATTCACTGGAAGAACTGGGATTCCGCGATATCACCTACGTGGATAAGGCCAACGCCGCCCTGAACACTATCGAGGAAGAGCATTTTGACCTGATAGTCTGTTCTTATAACCTGAAAAAAGATCAGGACGGTTACTACCTCTACGACCAGCTGAAAAACAGCCATGCCCTGCCCCTTACCACCGCCTTTATCTTTATCAGTGCCGATACCAGCTCAGAGTTGGTACACAGCATTATTGAGCTGCAACCGGACGACTTTCTGGCCAAGCCCTTTAGTGTTAAGGACCTGGACAAACGCCTGAGCCGGGTGCTCAAACGAAAAAAAGCGTTACTGCCCATTTATGAGTTAATGGATAAAGACGACTTTATTCGGGCATTAGATGCCATAGAAGAGTTTCTGACCCGCCCTGAACACGCTGAGTTTTTCCCGCTGGCCCTGAAAACCAAAGGCGAGCTGTTACTGGCCTGTGACAGGGCGAAAGATGCCAAAGAATTCTATTTTGCCATTATCAATGTCCAGCCTTTTACCTGGGCCAAGCTAGGGCTAGTCAACGCACTGATTAAATTGGATGAAGACGAGGAAGCAGAAAAGCTGATTTTGCAGCTTGCGTTTAAGCCGGACTCACAGTTAGTCGCCTATGATCTGCTATGCGGTTTGCATGTCAAACAACAGGATTTTGAATCAGCCCTGGAAGCTGTGTTGATGGCAGCAGAGATTTCGCCGCGTAATTTGCGTCGCCACCGGATGGCAATCAACCTGTCGCGTCTCACCCACGATTACGAAACCCAGTTCGAAGCCGCCAAACGTATCGTGAAATTTGCCAAGCACTCTATTCACGACAAACCGCAAAACTACATCAATGTGGCCCGCGCTGGCATTGACTATGCCATGACTGCCGACGAGCAGGAAACCGCACAATTGGTTAAGCAGGCCAACGACTATATCCGCCAGTTTCAGCAGGCCTTTCCCAAAACCGAGCTGCAGGAACAAATGAAAGTGGTGAATGCCCGTTTACTGTATTTACAGGATGAAAAGGAGCGGGCCAGAGCCCTGGTTGAACAGATAAGCGAGGAACATTACGAAGGTCAGGATCTGGAGGACCTGCTGGATAAAGCCAAGGTTTTTCACGCCCTGGGGTTATATGACCGCTGCCAGTCGGTGCTGGAAGAAATAGAGAAGCGCTGTAAACATAATCCAGAGCATGGTGAGTTGTTCCTGCGTTATGTTCGCCAGGAAAAACAGGAAAGAGCCGATATTCTGTATTCCCCCAAAGAGCTCAACAACAACGCCGTGGACTTCTATCAGAGTGGCCAACTGGATGATGCGTTGAAAACCTTTCGCCAGGCCTATAGCCTGATGCCGAAAAATCCTTCCATTGCCCTGAATTTGTTGCAAGCCATTGCCATGAAATCCCGTGAGCAGGGCTTGTCTGAAAATGCCAGTAATATGGTACGTAGTTGTATCCTGACCATTGAAAACGGCAAACTCAGTGAGGAGCAGGAAGAGCGTTATATGAAAGTGAAAAGCTTCCTGGAAGAAGCAGTATAGCTTGTTACAATCCCCCAAACCTTAGCCGCAACCTTGGTATTGAATGCGTCGCAACAAATTTCCGCTGGAAAACGATCAACCGGTCAACTGGTCGGTGTTTTTTCAACTTATTCCTTACCTTGGTGAGTTTAAATCCAGGGTAGTGCTGGCTTTATTGTGTCTGGTTGGGGCTAAGCTAGCCGCCGTTGGTATGCCGTTTATTCTTAAGCATGTGGTGGATGACCTGAATTTAAAACAGCCCACCGAACTATTGCTTGTAGTACCACTGGCATTAATTCTGGCCTACGGACTATTGCGCCTTTTCAGCGTGCTGGCCGGCGAAATACGTGACACCCTGTTTGGTCGCGTCACCGAGCGGGCCATGCGCCGTCTCGGCCTGAGCGTGTTTGAGCACCTACACAGGCTGGATTTGGATTTTCACCTGAATCGCCAAACCGGTGGCTTATCCCGCGATATCGAACGGGGCACCACTGGCATCGGCTTTCTGATGCGATTTATGGTGTTTAATATAGTACCCACCCTGCTGGAGATCGCCCTGGTGGTCGGCCTGTTGTTCTATCAATACGGCTTCAGCTTCGCCGCAGTGATATTGTCATCGGTCGTGGCCTATGTGTGGTTTTCGGTTAAGGCCACGCACTGGCGTACCCGCTATGTGCGCGAAGTCAATCAGGCGGATTCATCAACCAACTCGCGCGCTATCGACAGCCTGCTGAATTACGAAACGGTTAAGTACTTCAATAACGAAAGCTATGAAGCTAAGCGTTACGATCAGGACCTGGCCGATTGGGAACAGGCCAGGCGTAAAAACCGCCTGTCGCTATTTGTACTCAATGGCGGCCAGGCCCTGGTTATTGCCACCGCCATGACCACTATGATGTGGCTGGCAGCCAGCCAGGTGGCGAAAGGCCATATGAGCATTGGGGATTTTGTGCTGATTAATGCCTTTACCATGCAGATCTTTATGCCACTCAACTTTCTGGGTTTTGTGTACCGGGAAATTCGCGGCGCCCTGGCCAATATTGAGAACTTGTTCACCTTGCTGGATAAGACCCCAAGTATTAACGACAAACCCGACTGCCAGGACCTCGTTGTCAGTAAAGGACGAATTGAGTTTTGTCAGGTGAATTTTCATTATCGGCCGGACCGCCCCATCCTGCGCAACCTGAATTTCATCATCGAACCTGGCCAACGGGTAGCCGTGGTGGGAGACTCTGGCGCGGGTAAGTCGACCCTGGTGAAACTATTGTTTCGCTTTTACGATGTCAGCCAGGGCAGTATTTTAGTGGATGGTCAGGACATTCGTGATGTGAGTCAGCAGTCCCTGCGCAAAGCCATGGGCATTGTGCCTCAGGATACCGTGCTGTTTAACGACACTTTGTTTGAAAACGTACATTACGCCCGCCCGGATGCCAGTGAAGAAGAGGTCAAACAGGCTATTCGCCTGGCCCATCTGCAGCAATTTGTGGAAAGCCTGCCGGACGGTTATCAGACCATGGTGGGTGAACGCGGCCTGAAACTCTCTGGCGGTGAAAAACAACGGGTCGCCATTGCCAGGGTCATCCTCAAACGCCCGCCTATTTTATTGTTTGATGAGGCGACATCCTCTTTGGACAGCCAGTCAGAAGGGGCCATACTGTCGGCCTTACGCAGCGTGGCCACAGGCCATACCAGTCTGGTCATCGCCCATCGACTGTCCACCATTGTGGATGCCGATAACATTCTGGTGATGCAGCAAGGGCAGATAGTCGAACAGGGCAGCCATCTTAAACTACTTGCCGCCAATGGCCACTACGCCAGGCTTTGGCAGATTCAGCAGCAGGAAGAACAAGAGATCACCCCATGAGCGCTGAGCAGCAGATGCTGGAAGCCATTAATCAGACCATGCCTTTTGGCAAGTACGCTGGACGCAAATTGCTCGAACTACCCGAACCTTATCTGGTCTGGTTTGCACAACAAGGTTTCCCAGCCGGCAAATTGGGGGAGCAATTGGCATTAGTGCACGAAATTAAAGCCAATGGTCTGGAAAACATGCTCAGGCCATTGTTAAGGCCATAAGATTGATAAATTATGCGTAGCCGCCATAAAAAAGACCGCCCTTATCAAATCAGAAAGACCGGTATCAAGGATGAAAATATTGACCGGCAGATCCTAGTGCTGCACAAAGCCATGTTGGACAAGCTTTGTGCCACCCCCGACCTTCTGCCTGGCGTGCTGGACACCCTGGAAAAACGCAAAGAGCTAGGCCGGCTGGGACATGGTGCCTATCTGACTTGGTACTGCGCACTTGAGCAGTTAACCGATGCACCAGATAAGATGTATCAGGCGCTTCTTGAAGACAGCCCCCGCATGCGCAAGCTACGCCGTCAAACACCACTGGTTGGCATCTTAAACGAGCAGGAGCGCCAAGAAGCCCTGCAAGCACAGGCGCTGGGACAAACCACTGTGCAGGTATTACTGGGACAATGATGATTAAATACCCCAAGCCACTGCAAAAAGGCAGCACCATAGCCATCACCGCCCCCTCTTCAGGGGTAGCCCCGCAAATGCATCAACGTTTAAATCTGGTCCTGCAGCACTTGCATCAACAAGGATTTAGGGTGGTCGAAGGAGAATGTCTGCGGGCTAACGAACGGCATGTCAGCGCCCCTAAAAAACAGCGGGCGGCAGAGTTGATGCACTTTTTACTGGACCCAAAGGTGGATGCCATCATGCCGCCCTGGGGCGGTGAAATCGGCATGGATCTGCTCGATTGCCTTGACTATTCATTGTTGGCTGAGGTGCCACCTAAATGGATTGTCGGCCACTCTGATATCAGCACCCTGTTAAATGCCCTGACCAGCAAACTGGGCTGGTGCACGGTACATGCCACCAACCTGATGCAAATGGTGCCCGCAGAAACAGAGCCACTGACGGCCTCTGCGCTGGCGCCGCTTAGCCTTGCCACAGGGCAATCTTTTACCCAGCATGCGGCCAGTCATTTCCAGTCACAGGGCCTGAGCTTTAGTGATTATCCCGAACAAGGACTGCAACTTGGCCCTGACAGTCAGTGGAAGATTCTGGGCCGGGCGGAACAAGTGCAATGCAGAGGGCGACTGTTTGGCGGATGCCTGGATATCCTGATCCATCTGGCTGCTACCGAGTATTTTGATATAAATCGGTTTGAACATTGGTCACAAGGCCAGGGCATCATTCTGTATCTGGAAAATGCAGAGTTAAGCCCCACGGCCCTATTCAGAGCGCTGCAAGGGCTGAAATACCGCGGCATATTTAAGGGCGTTAATACCTTACTGATGGGGCGAAATGCAGGACAGCGGCAGGCCGACTTTAGCGATAAAACAATATTGGCGCAGCTATTCAGCGATGCGCCTTTTCCGGTGATTTATGATGCCGATATCGGCCATCTGCCGCCTAATATGACTCTGCTAAATGGCGCGCTGGCCGATATCCGTATTGACCGGGGCCAGGTCAGCATCACACAACAGCTATTACCTTAGACATCCCCCTCCCCTTGTAATTGGAATATTTATCGCTTGGGCATGAGTGGTTCAGGTGTGCCATTCATACCACGACGAATGGTGAGATAAGTCAGTCCATCGGCAGCGTGGCGCTGTACACCCAGCAAATTAGGCTGGTCATCACTGGCAAACAAACCGTTACCCTGGTAAATAAGCTCACCACTGCGCTTAGCACTCCATGGCGTGATAGTACCCTGATAATACAGTCGACCATCTTGCTGATAAATCTTCAGCGGCGTTTCACTATAGGGTGGTTGGAATTCCCCCAGTACCGCCTGTAATACCTCAGGACCAGGTTGCTGGCCACTGGATGGCAAAGGCTTGCGCCAGTCCCGGCGGGCAATAATATCTTCAATCAGCAGGTTGATTACCGGCAAACGCGCAGGATTTGGTCCGTTAGCCAGAATCACAATGGCCTTGCCATCCTGCATAGTGGCCATCATGGTGCCTCCGGTACCGGTATTTGAACCGCCATGCGAAAACCAGTCCAGGTTACCGCTAGCCTCGAATCGCATCCAACCTGCACTCCAGCCGCCCATTTTTTTCAGAGTCTGAATCTGGGTGGCCTGACGGGCTACATTGCGGCTAATCACCTTAGACGGCTTGCCTGCCAGTGCCAGTTGGTAATCAAGCAGAAAGCGACTTAAATCTGCCGCAGAGCTCCACATACCAGACGGCGCAATCTGAGGGCAGATAGGCAAACCACTGCCAATGATCTGTTGCTGCTCATCATGTACTTTGGCCACATCCGTTAAAAAACCCTCATCGCCCGGTTGTACCATAGTGGTATGCTGCATATTCAGCGGCACAAACAACCTCTCTTCCGCTAGTTGCGCTAGTGACTTACCGGTAATATCTTCCAGTGCCACCTGCACTAAAACATAGCCGCCGCCACTATAATTCCAGTCACTACCTGGCGCAAAAGTCAGGTGCAGAGGCTCTTTGTAACGCGGCAGTTTAATGCCATTCAGACTCTCCAACAGGGTGGGAATGTCATCGCCCTGATAAAAATCAGCAAAACCGCTTTGGTTAGTACCACCGGTATGACTCAGTAACTGGCGGATACTCAATTGGCGATGCGTATCGAAATCTGATGCCGGCAAGTGCCAGCGCTTTAAATAGCGCTCTACAGGCGCGTCCATATCCAGCTTTCCCGCCTCCGCCAGCATAAAGGCCAAGGTTGCCGTGACAGGTTTAGACATGGATGCGGTGGAGAATGCCGTATCCGGCCCAATCAACTGCCCTGAGCCATAGACTTTCTCACCCGCCTGATGCTGATAGACCAGTTGGAAGTCATCCACCACCGCAACACTCAGTCCGGTCAGATGGAACTGCTGCAGAAGCGTCTGATAGTCAGTCTGAGAAGACAGGTCGCCCTCGTCAGCCTGACCGAAAACAGAGATAAACAATGATACCAGTAGCAAGATAAAACGCATGTTGCGCTCCCTGAAGTTAGTGAAGGCGGCAGATTAACCGACCATGGCATGCCAACCCGGCGGTTAATGCATCAACGGCTCGCAGATCTCACTAACGGCTCATCGCTGGCATAAAAGCTTGATATGATGAAACAAAAAGCCGGGAGCCTGGATTTGCGTTTTCTTCTTACCATGCTTACCGCCATGTTAGCGGTGGCCGGGCTGTCTGTCTGGCAGAGTAAACAAAGTGCCATAGGTAATTTACAGTGGAGCCAGCAATACTGGCTTAGCCCCGATCCTGGTGGTCCTTATGTGCCTGGCGACAGACAAGCCAGCACCACATCGCTGCCTGCAGGGACAAAAAATGTCTGGCTGCAGATGACCTTTGATTTCAACCAACCTCTGGAACAACCCGCCGGCTTGTTTATATCTGTGCTCGGTTCATTTGAAGCTTACTGGGACGATGTGCCTATCGGTGGTGCAGGTATAGTGGGTCGCAGCAAAGAGCAAGAAATACCTGCGCCCATCGACAATGTGTTATTGCTGCCCTCGACACACAGCGATGCAGGGCACCATAGCCTGCGCCTGCGTATTTCGGCTCAGCACAATCCAGCCTTTATTGAAAATGCCAATATCTGGGTATTTGCCGGTGCCTACAACGATCTGCTGATGATGGCGTTCAAACGCGCGGTCCCGCCCTTGTTAATGTCCAGTGCCTTACTGGTCATAGGGTTGCTCTGCCTGTTACTGGCCACAAACAACCGGGCCGGGCGCCCATATCTGCTGTTCGGGTTGCTGAGTCTGGCCATGCTGATGCTAATCGTTGCTGAGTCCTGGCGAGGTTTGTGGGGTTACAGTTACGACTGGCATACCACCCGCATGCAGATAGTGTTGACCTTATCCTGCGTGATCGCCCTGCTGTTACCTGCGCTATTTGCCAGTTTATTGCGCTTAGGACTCAAACAGACACTGACCTGGCTGGGTCTTGCAGCCTTGCTGCAGTTGCTTATCGTGCTGTTTATCGGCGGTTTTGATAGCCGCAGCCTGTTGGTGTTTCTGGCGGGTGCGGCAATTTCGGTACTTATCTGTGCACAGGGCATGTGGCAAAAGCAGTCTAATTCAGCGGCGCTGCTGGCGGCACTTATATTGTTTATCGCGCCGGTGACCTTCAATGCCTACGCCTACATGGACCAGTATTTCTTCTTATCCTTTACTATTTTGATTTGTCTGATGCTGTACTTTCTAAGCCGCAGCATCGAACACAACAGACATACTCTGATACAGCGAGAACTGCGGCTAAGCCGACTGGAGCTTGAATTGGTAAAGCGCAATGTGCAGCCGCACTTTATTCTTAATACCCTGACCGCCGTGGAAGAATGGATTGATGAGGATCCCCCCACCGCCATTGCGTTTATTCAGGCGCTTGCCGAGGAATTTCGCCAGATGGCATCCTTATCGTCTCAATCGGCCGTTAGCCTGGAGGATGAACTTCAGCTTTGTCAGGCCCACCTGAACGTCATGAGTTACCGGGCTGGCACTCAACTGTCGCTGGATATCCATATCAGTCACCCCAAGCAGATGATCCCCCCAGGTATCCTGCTGACGTTACTGGAAAACGCCATTAGCCATAATCATTACCGCCACGGCAAGTTTGTCTTCACTGTGCAACAAAAGCGTGAAGATAAAACTATGTGCCTGACCTTCATGGCGCCGGTGGTCAGTGGTCGCCCCAGCAGTAAGCTGCAAACAGGTACAGGCAACCAATATGTTGAATCGAGACTGCGTGAAAGTTATGCAGACAACTGGCAAATGCAGAGTCATGTGTCATCTACAGACTGGCAGGTCCAACTGCGTTTGCCGCTAGCCTCGGGAGATATCCTGTGAAGCTGCTGATAGTAGAAGACGAGCCCATGGTGGCCAAGCGCTTGCTGCGCTTTGTCGAACAGGCCCTGGCAAACCAGCCACGGCAAATCCGTCTGTTCGACAATCTGGATGATGCCAGGGACCACCTGGCAGAGCGAGGCACTGATATCCTGTTTCTGGATCTGAATCTAAGCGGTCAGGATGGCTTTGAATTGCTGCGGGAACAATTGGCACAAAGTTTCCACACTATTGTCGTATCGGCCAACACCGACAGGGCCATTGAAGCGTTCGAGCTGGGTGTACTGGACTTTATCCCCAAGCCTTTCAGTCAGGAGCGCATAGTCAAAGCCCTGACACGCCTGACACAAAGCCAGGCCATGCAACCATGCAAATATCTGAGCTACAGACAGGCCGGTAATCTGGCCTTACTGGATGTCAAAAACATTGTTTACCTGAAAGCCTGTGGTCACTACACCGAAGTCTATCCGTCTTCGGGTCCCACGATATTGCACGACAAAAGCCTGGAGCGATTGGAGCACTTGTTGCCACAGGAATTTCAGCGAATTCATCGTTCCTATATGGTGCCTTTAAGCCAGTGCAAAACACTACAAGCGTTTGTTGGCAGCAGCTACGAACTGGAGCTGAAAAATGGCGTCCGACTGCCAGTAGGACGCACCCGGGTTAAAGCACTGCGTGCCAAGCTTATTTAGCCTGATGCAAGCTTACAAACGCACACTAAGGCCTCTGCTCAGCGCGGTACGATAAGACAGCACCGCCGGGATCAATGCCAATAATGCCGCCAAACCAACAATCAACCCCAAATAACCCAGGGTAGAGCCGGATAACGGCAACCCACTGATAAACAAGCCATATTCACTGCTGATCCAGTTTTTAAGCAAGGTTAGCAAGCCCGCCAGCCCCAGATAACCCGCCACTGCGCCAGCCAGGGCAATCAGCACCGCTTCCAGTTCAATCAGCAACAACACAAAGCTGGCGTGTGCACCAATAGCCCGCAATACGGCAATCTCTCTTTCGCGTTCGCGCATGGAAGCCAACAGCATAGTGGTCATGCCCAACAAACTTGCCACCAGTACTAATAACGCAATCAGTGCCAGTGCCTTTTCTACCATGCCCATCATCTGCCACAGCTCAGCCAGGGCCACACCGGGAATGATTGCCAACAGGGGTTCGTCTTTATATTCATTCACTTTACGCTGAAATGTCAGGGTACCAATACGGGACTTCAGCCCCACCAGCATGGCAGTAACCGAACCTGGCTGCAGATGATGACCAGTACCTTCCGTTACATGGTCATGGTCATGGTCATCATGATGGTCTTCGGTTTGATCTGTGATAGCGGCGTGCCTTTGCACCTGGGGATGGGCATGGTCACCCTGTCCGCCGCTCAGATGAATCAGTTCAATGGACGCCAGATTCACATGCAGTGTCTGGTCTACAGGCGTACCAGTGGCATTTAGAATGCCCACCACCTTAAATGGATAAGCGTCATGATGGGTAAAACTCACCTCACCGGTGCCATGGGAAATAACCAGTTCATCGCCCAAGTGATAGTCCAGTTTTGCTGCGACGTCGCTGCCCAGTACCACTTCCTGCGTGGTGGTAAAGCTTTGTCCTTGCCTAAAGGCCAGGTCCTGACGGCTGCCATACTTAAAGTGCTCAAAATACCCTGGAGTGGTGCCCATGACCCGATACCCTTTATGAGAATCCCCCAGGGAAATAGGTACCGCCCAATCCACCTCCTTGGCCTGACTAAGGGCTTGAAAAGTTTGCCAGGACAGATTGTTACTGGGATTACCGATACGAAATACTGAGTAGAGCAACAGGTTAGTTGACCCGGTACGAGCGCCAACAATCAAGTCCACCCCCGACACGGTGCGGCCAAAACTGGACTTCATCTCATTCTTAAGATGATCGACACCCAGCATAATAAACACCGATACGGCGATAGAGAACGCAGTCAATAATGCGGTTAAGCGACGATTCCATAAGCTGGCTGAAGCAATTCGCAGTAACATCAGGCATCCTCCCTCATGGTGGATAGAGCACGCAAATCCTGATGGATATCAAAATAACTTTTCAGGCTTTTATCATGGCTGACAAATACCACGGTGGCCTGACTTTCCTCCGCACAACCTAACAACAAATGCAAAAACTGGTCACGCAGCTCTGAATCCAGCGCGGAGGTAGGCTCATCGGCAATAATTAATTCCGGTTTATTTAACAATGCTCTGGCCACTGCCACCCGTTGCTGCTGGCCAACGCTGAGGCTATCAGCGCGGCGTATGAGCAACTCATTGCCCAATTCCAACCTTTCCAGCATATGGGCAAGAAAGCCCTCATTCCGTTGACCAGTGCCACCCAGCTCCCAGGCCAGATTGATATTCTCTTTGACGCTTAAATACGGCAGCAAATTAAACTGCTGAAAAATCATACCGATATGTTTAGCCCTAAAGCGATCCCGCTTGCCTGCACTCATCTGCGTGATATCTGTATCCAGCAGTCGAATACTGCCGCTTTGGGGTTTGATAATACCGCACAACAAATTTAATAAGGTGGACTTACCGCTGCCTGATGGCCCATACAAAAATACTTTTTGACCACGCTCGACCCGCCAGTTTGCAATGTCCAGCAAGGGGTTCTGTGCCCAGCCAAAGCGCACCTTATCCAGATGAATAACCGTATCGAGTCGGAGATCTGCCATATTTTCCCTAGTTTAGTTTTGTTATGATGTAACATTCTTAGTACTATTCTCCAGAATTCCCATGCGACTTGCAATTTTGCTTATCTTTCTAATTCCGCCATTGGTCCTGGCCAAAGAGGAGTATCGCACCATTGAGTGGGACGCCCTGTTACCAGAACAAGATTTAAAAGCCTTCAATGAAGCGCCACCGATTAATCACGGTGACGAAACCTATGCAGTGCCGCTGGCTGACCAGAGTGAGGCCGACAGTATCCAGCAACAGATAGATGAAATTAAACGTCAACGGGTTAAAGAGGCCCTGGCCTCCACCCGCATTCGCGCAGAGTTCAATCAACAGAAAGTCCGTCTGGCAGGTTTTGTTGTGCCTTTGGAATATCATGCAGACCAATCGGTGCAAAGCGCTTTTCTGGTACCTTACTTTGGCGCCTGTATACATATACCACCGCCGCCACCTAATCAGATAATCTTTTTGCGATTTCCGGCAGGATACCAGGTTGACGACATTTATCAGGCATATTGGATTTCAGGCCAGCTTAGCACGGAGCTGATGGAGAATGATGTGGCCACCGCAGCGTATCAGATGCAGGTTGCGCAGCTCAGGCCCTGGACCGAAGATTAAATTATTACCATCTGGACATCGCCGCTCCTTCGCTTCCATGCGACCGCGGAATACGACCACCATGGATGGTGGAAGTGCAGAAAATGCAGGAGCAGCTTTTCTGCCGACCACCAGGGATGGTGGAAGTGCAGAAAACGCAGGAGCAGGTTTTCTGCCCGTCCATCCCTGGACATCGCCGATGAATACTCCCTGCCACATCGGCATACCGTCCATCCCTGGACATAAAAAAAGCCGCATAATGCGGCTTTTTCTAAATTCGCTGTTACTTATACAGGAACAACGTTTACGGCTTGAGGGCCTTTTTGACCTTGCTCAACACCGAAAGAAACGCGCTGACCTTCGGCCAGAGTTTTGAAGCCTTCAGCAGCAATGGCGCGGAAATGTACGAATACATCTTTGCCACCGTTCTCAGGCGTAATAAAACCAAAACCTTTCTCTTCGTTGAACCACTTAACGGTACCAGTTGTGTTAGACATGAATGTCTCCAAAAACAAATAAATTAACAAACGCACGAATGCGAGTATCGCCTGCAAACTTGATTATTAGAGCAACAAGGGAGCAAAGACTTCATGACAAAAACGCAAATGGTAGATGTAGCGAAGATAAAGCAGAAAACTGTTGTGTAAATAATAGGTCTGACGTTACAGGCCGATTACCACTTTACCAGACTTTTTCCCTTTGTACAGTTTTTATTCTTGATTTTGTCATGTGTTTTTCTTGTCGGCACGGACTTTGCGTTATATCTCTGTGCAAATTCACTTTGCGTCCTGCATTAGAGGTACTACTGACCAGTATATTCAATAGCTTAGCGGCAGGGCGGCACTTCAGGACGATGGCAAAATGGTCACATTAAGGTTCAACTTTCTCGTTATCTGTCTCCAGTTAGCAACGCTTTGCCTGCTAACGTCCTGTGCCGGGAACGTCTCCCCCCAGCAAGATAATAGTCAACTACCTTTATCTGTTCCGACTGAAGCTACGGCAGCCGGGGCCTCGGACCATCAATCAGCCAGCAGCAACTCTCCTTCGCAAGGGGTGTCGCAAAGCAGCAACGATCTGCAGATTCAAATTCAACCTTTATTTCACTCAGTTGCGGTATCAATCAGCAATGTCAGTGACCAACATCATGCCCGGGTGAGTTTCAAACAAACAGCCGACAACCAATGGTCAGCCGCAATGGACTTACAGCCAGAGCCGGTATTTTTGCTCCAATCCGGCAGTATTGTGGGGTTATCCGCCGATACTGAATATCAGTTGCGCATTCAGCTTTACTCGAATGACCAGCTTGTGCAAGCCAAGACCACTAGCTTTCGTACCCGCCAGACACAGCCCCCGGTCGACCCAAACAAGGTTTATCAACTGGCAGATATTTACCAGTATGGCACGCTGGATTTAGAAGCCCTGGGTATCGAAGGACAGGAAGGTGGCTGGGCTAAAATTATTGGCAATGACGAGTTGGTTGTCGAAGCTGGTCCAGACGACGATATTGCAATAAACATTGGCGATAACAGCTATATCTATTTTGAGAATATTCAGGTCAAAGGTGGGCGGCGACATGCCATCGTCAGTTTGAATGCACACCACCTTTGGTTTAACGGCTGCGACGTGTCTGCCTGGGGCAGACAGGCTGGTGACATACGCGACGGACTCGCCTACGAGAATGAGCAGGCCGCACAGCCGATCAATTACGACGCCGGATTCAACCTGGTGCAAAGTGGCGTCATTGTGGTGGAACATTGTCGCGTGCATTCCCCCATTCCGGCCGCCAATCATTGGGGCCAGGGGCACCCCCATGGCGCTACGGCTTTCCTTGCTTCCGGCAATCATCCACAGTCCGAATTTGCCGGTCAGCTAGTGCTTAGATATAACCACTTCATTGGCTCAGACCAGCACAGATTCAATGATGTTATCGAAAGCCGCAGCAATGGCCAGCCCTGGGGTGGGTTTATGCAACACTCCGCTATCCACGACAATGTTCTTGCCTATGCCAATGATGATTTAATCGAACTCGATGGCGGTCAGCATAATGTGCTGGTATATAACAATGATCTGCAGCAGGGCTATACCGGCGTCAGCGCTATCCCTAACCGACGCGGGCCCAGTTATATCTTCCAGAATTATATTCACAATCTCGGTGATCAGCGCCAGCGGGCCTGGGCCGCAATCAAGCTTGGCGGTTTGTTAAGTGCGCCAATGGGCAAAACCCTGATTTTTGAAAACTTAATTGTCAGTCGCAGCAATGGCATCGCCGCCGCCAAATTTAAGGGCGACAGTAGTTTCTGGGTAGATGCCAGAAACAACATTCTGATCCACGACAGATATTGGCAGGTTATGGGCTACAGCATTTTTGATGAAATGCCACTGGACGCGTCGTCCTACACCAACAACTACATGTTCAATCTGGCCACCGGTCAGCCGGAGTTCCGCGCCAGTATCGATCAGGGTTTCGCCTTTACCGAGCAGGTCAACGATGCCACCGCGCGGATGCTGAGCCAGAGTGATTCTCCGGTCGCTATGGCCATTCCACCAGCGTGGCAAATTGACAACTTTTCCCGTCTGAACCAGGCCGGGTTGGTCTTGATTGGCGCACAGCTATCCGCAAATCCGTCACAGTGAGGTCACATGATTTCCCACCAGCACCAGTGTATTTTCATTCATATCCCCAAATGCGCAGGTACCAGCATTGAAAAAGCATTGGGCCATTTTGACCATCACTCAGGCCGAGACGGGCAAGACCACCGAAGCCTGCGTATGTTGCAGCAACCTCTGCCCCTGAAGCAGGCCTGGCGCAATAGCGACAACCTGTTGGAATGGCTGAGACGAACTAAACATCAGTGGTACAGACACCGCAATCCGGCCAATAAACAACAGGTCAACCAACGCCAGTATCAGGAGTATTTCAAATTCAGTATTGTCAGAAATCCCTGGGATAGAGCCTATTCCTGGTACCGCAATGCCATTCGCGACGACTATCACCGTCGCTGGTTGGGCATAGATGCGGATATTCCTTTCAGTCATTTTTTGCAACGTTTCATCGGCACCGGCTTCTTACGTCCGCAGTTAAGCTGGCTAACCAACTTTGAAGGCGACCTGGCGGTGGACTACGTCGGTAAGTTTGAACACCTGCAGGCGTCCTTTGACGTTGTGCTTGAGCGACTTGGTCTGTCGTCCCTTGCCCTGCCCCATGAAATCAGCGGCGACAACCGCGATTATCGCCTGGCTTTCAGCAGTGAGGATGTAGATCGGGTGGCAACCTGTTATGCCAGAGAAATCAATTTGTTCCACTATCAGTTTGAATAGCAAGGAGGCCCTATGCAGCTTTATCAGGATCAATTCAGTCGAGAACATGACTTCGCCCCCGGCACTAAGGCCAATAATTTTCTGGTTATCGCTTCTACCCAGCGATGCGGCAGTCATATGCTCGGCCATGCGTTATACAGTACCGGTCTGTTCGGCTTTCCTCTGGAATACGCCAATCCGGTAAATTTGCGCGAATGGGAGAAGCAGTTGGGTGTCTCAGGCCTGGACAATGTGCTGGACTTGCTGCAATTAAGGCGCACCTCCGCCAATGGCGTGTTTTCCATCAAAGTGCATTACGACCATCTGCAGGTGTTCGGCGGCTTTGACAAGTTGATAAAACGCTTTCCAAATGCCTTGTTTGTCTTGCTGCATCGTCGCGATGTGCTAAAACAGGCGGTGTCTTTTTCCAAGGCTCGCCAGACTGGCGTGTGGATCACCGGACAAAAGGCGATGCGCACCGCCCCAAGCTTTGACTACCAGGATATTAACCAGTGTCTGAAAAAAGTCATTCAAGACACCGCCAGTTGGCGCTATCTTCTTGCTGCCCAGGGGTGCCGTTATCTGGAGCTTGAGTATGAAAGCCTGCGGGAAGACCTGACCAGCGGTATACGGCGTATTGCATCCGCCATGGATATATTGCTGCCCATTAGCGATATCCGCGAAATAACCCGCCGTCAGGCGGATGAACTGAGCGACAATTGGCAGCAGAAGTTTGTACAAATGCATAAGGGTAAAAATGACAGGTTACAGCCTGGTGCATCAGGCGTTCGCACCTTGGTTCGGCGTTGGCTGGGGAGTTAAACATCATGCAATCGCTCACGCCACTGGGCATTCCCGCCGTCACCATTGTGCTGCCAGTTTACAACCGTCGAGCTACTGTTGCGCGCGCCCTTGACAGCATTCGCGGGCAGTCTTTCAGTGATTATGAAGTGATCATTGTAGATGACGGCTCTACCGACGGCAGTGACAAAATCATCGCCCCTTATCTGCAGGATTGGCGATTTCGTTATTTCAAGCAGGCGAACAGCGGCAAACCCTCCAGAGCCAGGAACGCCGGGGTAAAACTCGCCCGTTGCGAATGGCTGGCTTTTCTTGACTCAGATGACGAATGGCCGCCAGACCAATTAGCATCCCAAATGCAGACCTTGTTGGCTTTTAGGACCTATAACGTAGGTATGGTCTTTACCGACAATCGCAAAGTAATAAACGGACAAGAGCTTAACCAAGGCTTTTTTACCCGCCTGGGCATAGAGCAGGGACTTAAGGATGCCACCGAACGCCTGTGCAATTGGGGCAGACTGTTCAACCCACAACGTTTTCAGCGTTTGTTGTGTTACAGCGGCTTTGTCATGACTCAGGGAGTGTTGGTTAACCGCCATCTATGGCAACAGGTGGGTGGATTTGACACTGACCTGACCTTTGCCGAAGATACCGACTGCTGGCTGAAGATCAGCGGTCAGTGTCGGGTAGCTCAGGCCTTCGGACCCGGTTTTCGTTATCATTGTCATGGCCAGAATATGACCGCCGACACCAGTCAGCAGCTATACCAGGACAGCATCCGTGTGTTACAGCGTCATGAACAGTTATTGGCGGATGACATCGAGTCGGTGCAGCACCTTCGTGCCCGCATTCTGGTTTATCAAATCCTGTTACAAGCTATGCAGCGCGATCACGCAACGGCAACTGACGACAGACTCACCTTAAGGCATTTTACTAACCTGAAATGGAATCGTCAGTTGCTAAGAGTGCTTGTAAGAAACCTGAACTGGTTGCCGTTTCATTTGGCTCTGCGTTAGCCGCAAACTGCGAACCTTTCCCTGTTGTGAAAATCCATCACGACGGTCTGCTTTCAATGCCTCAACAGCAACATACAAACGTTCCCTGGCAAAATGCAGTTGCTGATCATCACTCAAATAACCCTGCCGCTCAGCAAGCCTGTTTAATTGCTCGGCACATTGCTGCAACATGGCGTCTGGATGGTTACCCAGCATTTTCATCGCAGGCACTAACAGTTTCCGCCTTAGTCTAAGATAGCGCTCTTTGCGTTTGCGAGCTTTGGGATCTCGGCTCAAAGCCTGTCGGGCACGAATGTCCCCCAGCGCCTGACTGATACTCAAGCCGAGGGTAAAATCCAGGCCGGGCACCAGAGCAAGATCCGCTTGTGCCCTGGCAGCAAAGCGGTTATCCAGCCAGGCCACTCTGGAGGGCGGTGCAATGCTCTCAGGAATCACTCTTGCACCGACAGCCAGTGCCCAATCAGCCCACTTGAACTTATTGATCTCGCAGGAACTCCACACCGGTATCCAGGGCACCCGGTAGGCATCGGCAATAATGGCAGCGTGCATGGATTCTGCCAATACTAATCTCGCCCTGGCTAGCTGCCGGATAACCTCTTTGGATTCATGTCTGGGGTCCACCAGGCTCACCCCGGCTAATTGACAGACACTTGCCCAGTCAGAACGCCGGGCACTGTCCAGATGTGGCACAAACACAACCGGCCTGTCCAGTGGTGACAGTGGTGGAACGTCAAACACTTCAGGGATCAGTATCGCCGGATCGGCCAGCACCTTGCGATCATCCAATTCCAACAGCGCCGCTGTAAGAGGGCCTCGCACACCATAACAATGACAGTGAGCTTGAAAAACCGCTTGGGGCAATTCCCCGTAACCAGCCCCTGAACCTAAAATCAACAGGCGTTTGGCAGGCGGTAACTGACGGGTCAGCACTGTTCCCACCCCAGCCAGCATCACATCATCATTGCGCGGCCAGTCGCCTGGCATCAAGGCGTCCCATAGCCAGGCGTTTAGGTCGTCGCCGAAATTTCCTTCCTGTGCTTTACTGGATTGCCAATAGAAAATCCGCATGTTCTACCCCTGTTTGATACTGTTTATCAAGCCCCTGGCCCAGCCAGGTCTGAGTGTGAATAAGCCGAGAAAATACACCGCTGCGCCGGTCGCGATTGCCATCAGCACTTCAGGCAAAGGTAAAAATTGCGGAACTCTTAACAACTCAATGCTGGCCATCATCAATACAGCCGCCAGTGCCACAAAGCCGTAGTCGCGCAATACAGGCTGCCAGCGGGGACTGAACAACTTATGCAATTGATACAATTTAATCAGCAGATCTCCTGACAGTTGCAGTGCCATTGCGGCTACCGCGGCCATCGCCCCCCATTCGCTGCCATACAACCAGGTTATTAACAATGCACCTAGCAACAGCAACAAATCCGCTTCCATTCCCCACCTGGCCTTGCCCAGCGCAATTAGCGTGGCCGGCACATAAAGCACCAGACAACGCAGTGCCGCCAATAAACACAAGTATTGAAAGGGGGGGATAGCCGATTGCCATTTGGCATCAAACAGCAGATGAATAAGATCGCCCCCCAACACCATGGTGCCGAGGAACAGAGGAGCAAGCAACGTTGTCGTGCTCAGACTGATAGATGAGACAAAGCGTCCCACGTCCGGCCCCTGATTAGCACGTTTGGCAATAGCTGGCAGCGCATAACTCAGCAGCCCATCGCTCAGGGCGAGCCTGGGCAGATCCACCAGACGGTTGGCAAACGCAAAATAGCCGACCGTGGTTGCATCACTGACCATACCCAATACTAAAGTGATAGCCCTGACTAACATGCCACGACTGAACATTTTTACCCCAAGCGGTAATCCGGCCCGAAAAATCAGGCCAAATCTGTGTATATCGGCTTTGCTGCTGACCAGGTCGTGATGCCAATACAGCAACAATATCAGCGACACTGTCTCCATCATGACAGCCTGTAACACCACGGCCCAGGCTCCTGCCCCCCAAAAAGCTGCCAGTATACCGGCGGTGGTGCCTATCAGCTTTCCTGCCAAGGTGCGGTTGGCCAGTGACTTAAAATTACGCTTGCGACGCAGATCCGCAACAAAGGGGCGGCTTAGTACTGTTGCCACCAGCTTGACACCGGCCAATGCCACCAAACCGATAAACAGCTCAGATGCCCCAAACAACAAGCTGCCTGCCACCAGCATTGTGGCACTGCCCAAAGCCAGTAAGCCGCCAAAGCAGAACACAGAGGCATACAAACTTTTGCTACACTTGGTGCGTCTGACCAGCGGATCTTCAATTATGCTGCAGTAAATAATGCCTATCGCTTCTACCAGCGTCACAGCCAATACGCCGAGACCAAACTGCTCGGGTCCAAGCAACAGCGCAAACACCATAAAAGAGCCGATTGACAGCCCAATCAGGCTGAACTTCTCGTAAAAAATCCAGGCCAGGTTAACCAGTCGATGACGCATCGTTCAGGCCATCTGGTTAAGTGGTGTAAACTGCCCGAACAGACTGCCATACAGGTTGATTAACGCGTAACGGCTCAGGCGGCCACGTCCCCCAGACAACTGCATGGTGCGGCGGAACAATTTGCGATAGCCTCTTACATCATTGGCTTTAAAGGCTTCACGCAAGAATTCCTGCATATTCTCGTACCAGATCTGATGAGTCTGACCTTGGTTAAGGGAGGCCATTTCCAGCAAACGCTGTACACATAACAGGCGGTAGTAATAATTGCGATAGCCATGGGCAGTCAGGTTGGCATTGTGGTTGACCTTGCGTACTGTCACTTCCTGCAAGGTGTGCACTTCACCAATTTTTGCCAATCGCGCCCACAGCAACCGATCCTCGCCGAAACGCAAATCCTCATCAAAACCACCCACCTGGCGAACAGCAATGGTTTTGGCCAAAACAGAGGATGTGGCATTGACCACATTGTGGTGCAGAAACTGCTCGAATACCCTGCCCTGCTTAATCCGCTGTACAACCAGCGGCAGCTCACCTCCCCAATCTACCTCGGCGAAGCTGTCAATCAGCACGGCGTCAGGATGCAGATTGGCCAGTTCTATCTGCATCTGCAGCTTATGCCAATCGCTCCACTGGTCGTCGGCATCCAAAAAGGCCACCCAGGGTTTACTGGTATGTGCCAGACCATGGTTTCTGGCGGCGCCGGGACCGCTGTTAGGAATTTCAAGATAAGTGATGTCAGCAGCATATGGGCTATTGCGGATCACCTGCTCGGAGCCGTCAACTGACCCGTCATTGACAATAATCACTTCGCCCGGCAATTCGCGTTGCCTGAACAATGCATGCAAGGTGTCTTCGAGAAAGGCAGCACTATTGTATACAGGAATAATGACAGCAATATCTGTTGTGGTGTAAATCATACTACTCTCCAATTATCAGGCTGAGCCTCAGCGGCCAGGCGCGAGGCGGTAAAACACATCAGGGCAAATAAAAACATGTCAAAGCTGTTGTGGTTCAAAACCGCAAAAGCCACGGCGTTAATGGGGATCATCAATAACAGGATCGCCAGGGGCGCAGCCATACTCTGCCCCTGAGATAAGCGGATATAAGCATTACCGGCATGCCACAGGCCAGTGGCCATCAACGCCACGACCAGTAGCAGACAAGCCCAGCCACCATGTAACATTGCTTCGTAGTAACCACTATGGGCATTACCTATGTATCCCCAGCGGCTGACAAAAGCGTCGGCAGCATCGCTGGCCCAAAACGCACCGAAGCCGTATCCCCAATAAGGTTCGATATCGATAAAGCCGTCCATTAACTGCCATATCACCATCCTGTTGGTTAAGGTGGGATCCCGTCCCAGTAACCCCAGCAACTGTTCATACAACCAATAACAAAGCAGACAGCCCAAAATAAGCAGCACGGCAAACAACATCAGCCGGTTAAAACTGGTTTGTGCGCTGGTTGCGTGTAAGTAACGCAACAGCGTAATCAGCCCGATTCCAGCCAGCAGCATCACCCATGCAGTAGCAGAATTGGCAAAGGCAATGGCCACCAGTAATATCAGCATCAACCCTTTGTCCAATCCGGTTTTAGTCGAAACCAAACCAAACAGCAGTAAGAAGGCATATGCGCAATTTCTGGCTCCGGCGTTTTTATCTGCAAATAAGCCAACGAACGCTTGATCACGAATGCCGCCTCCAACCAGAACCAGTTCAGGTAGCAGGGGGACCAGCAATAATCCAAGCAACGTGATAATCCCTACAGCGCGGGCAAAAAAACGCAGCAATGACAAAGGTGAAAAGCTCTGTACCAGCACGTAGGCACTGAGTACCAGGGTGCTGAAAGCCACGACCCGGCGCAGTGTGATGGCTGGCACATAGGACCACAGAACCGACAGCATCAAATATCCCAACAAAGCCCACCAGATCAGGTCCTTGTTGAAAGAGGTCGATACCCGGTTATCGCGTTCATAGCAAAGCAGGAAGATGGCCAGCAACAACAGCAAAACACCGACAAACTGCCTGGCCGGATCGCCTGCGGCGTGCGCGGCCAAAACATCCGTTGCCCGGCCACTGACAAGTCGGGTGGCAAAATCCAGCAACCCGCAGTAGTAAATGAGAGTCAGCAGTAAACAAAGTCGTTTTAGACTGTCAATATGCACTGCCATTCGTCAGGCTCCGAGCAGCAATTGCCGGTAGTGACGCGTGGCTTTAGCGGCCTCAAAGCGGCTGACGCCCTGAACCAGGCGCTGCCTTCCCTGTTCACTGATAGGTAACTGCAGGCTGGCCAGCATGGCTTGATATAGCCCTTCCACATCACCTAAATCCACCAACGGGGCTAATTGGCCGTCGGCAAGAATTTCCCGCGGACCGTGTGGGCAGTCAAAAGCCACGACTGGCGTACCCAGAGCCATGGCTTCTACCAGGGCATTGGGGCTGCCCTCAAATCGCGAAGACAGCACGAACAAATCCGCCACACGGATCTCGGCCAATGGATTACTGCTGTAACCTGGAAAGTCAACACGGTCGGCCACCCCCAGAATAGCGGCTTGCTTGGTCAGTTCAGCTCGTAACGGCCCTTCACCAAACACCACCAGGCGACAGTTCTGTTGTAAAGCCAGTTTGACAAAGGCCTCGATCAGCCAGTCAAAGCCTTTTTGTGGTACTAAGCGGCCCATTGCCACTATCACCTTAGTGGTTTTGTTCTGCAGCCATGGATGATGGGAAGCCGCCCTGGCTTGTACAAGCCAATCGTGGTGAATCACCGGGTTGGGCGCCGTGGTAACCTGTTTGGCATTGATATGAGCGGACGCCACCAGATCCATGGCGACCCCTTTTGATACCGCTATGACCGGCTTTTTCAGCAGGCGATACAACAGCGGTGCCACAGCGTAAGCAGTGCGAACCTGCCAATTGGAATTAACGCCGCGATCCAACGAAAAGGTGTTGCGTTCACTGACCGATAACCTGGCCAGCCAGCCCAGACTGGCGCATGCCAGAATACTAATAACATTGACATGGGTCAGTGCCGACAGCACCGCATCAGGTTGCAGCTGTTTCAGCCATCGTCTGAGTGTGGGCAACGCTTTAACGCTGCGAGTGGCGCAGATTTCCAACAAGTTAACCCTGGGGTTAAGCCATTGCAGATTTTCACCACCGGCCATTAGCAGTAGCATGCTGACCTCATCGCCGTCTTCAACCAGTTGATTGGCCAGACGCACCATCATTTTCTCGGCGCCGCCGCCGCCCAAGTCCTGTAAAATAATGACTATTCGCGCCATACCTGCTCCTGAAAAAACTGCCTGTAGGTTTGTGCTACCTGACTTTGATGAAACTGATGCACGACTGAATCGTCTTGCACCGAGGTGGCTTGGTTTGTGACTAATGCATCGGCCAGTGCTTCAATATCCCCGGCATTCACCAAGGTCCCAGACCCTGGCTGGTTCAGCAGTTCAGCAGGCCCGGTGGGACAATCGAAGGCAATCACATTGCATCCCAGCGCCATGGCTTCAATCATTACCGTCGGCATACCTTCATGGCGCGAGGACAAAATAAAGGCACTGGCGTGGCGCATCAGCCCATAGGGATTTGAGACAAAACCGGTAAAGCGCACTTTTTGTGCCAGACCCAGCTGATTGGCAAGCTGCTTAAGAGCGCAGTCCAGCTCTCCGCCACCCACAATAACCAGCTCTGGTAACGCAGGTTGCCGATGCAGCGCAATGGCATAGGCCTGCAACAACAGATCAAAGCCCTTTTCTTCAACCAGGCGGCCCACGGCGCAAAAATATGCGCCATCCGGCAACGGAGTTGTCGCATGCTCGGCCAAACTGAATAGCTCGTCACTGATCACCGCATTGGGAACATACTGAATTCGGGACGCACCAAATAACACCGCACTGCGCAGCTGTTCACGCAGTGTCTTGGACACGGCGACAATAGTGCCGCGTTGTAAGGCGTATAGATTGTAAAGCAGCTTCACCACCCAAACCGGAAGTAGCTGCTCACGGGTATCAAAGGCACTGTGCCGGGTAAAGATCACCCGCACAGAGGGCATCCATAGTTTACAAAGAAAGGCCAGCATATTGGCCTTCTCTGTGGCCGCTATCAGTACATCCACCCGCTGACGGTGGATATGGCGCCGAAGGTGCGCAAGCCGGGTAAGCAAACTGGCACTCTGGCTTGGGCTGGACGCCGCAAATTGTCGGGCAAGACACTGGTAGCCAGGTGCGGCGTCACCCTGCGTATGCCAGACGTAAAAACTGCAACGTTCTCCTTGCGCCTGTAGTCCCCTGGCAAGATTTTGCGAGACTCTTTCGATACCACCGCCTGCAAAGAAGAACTTATGTAAAAACATCACCCGGCTTGCCATTTTTTTACTCCCCAGCCAAGCGTCGGATGCGGTGTTTATACGCACAATAAATAGCATGGGGACTGGTGGTCAGGTAGCGCCACAACAGCTTGCGGGGTTCACTCAACGCCCGATGTAGCCATTCCAGTCCCAGTTGCTGCATCACCTGGGGGGCCCGTTTATAGTCGCCGGTGACATAGTTGAAACAACCACCACAGGTGATAATCACCGGCACATGCAACCAGAGCTTGTTGCGGGTACAAAACGCCTGCTCCTTAGGCTTGCCCAGCCCAACCCACAGCACATCAGGCTGCACCCGGTTAATTTCGGCTAATACTTGCTTTTCCTGTTTTAGTGAGAAGTACCCGTCATGAGTCCCGGCCACACAGAAGTTGGCATAGCGCGTTTGTAGGCGCTTTGCACATTCTTCGACTACTCGTTTATGTCCGCCCAATAAAAAGTGCCGCAACGGGCCATGGTGGAAAGTCGGAATATCGTGAATTGTGTCGGTGGTAGCAGAACGCTCGGGGATCTCATGATCGGCAAACAAACGGGAGAAATTCACCACGCTTTGCCCGTCAGCATGAATCAGGTCAGCCTGGCGCAGAATCGCCATAAAATTGGGATTACTGTTGGCGATGGAAATTCCCTGTCCATTCGAGTCAAAAATCAGCATAGGTGCCAATTCATCCGCCAACCGCTGGCGCCAGCGATATGCCGTGATTCGCCTGGCAATGACATCCACCAGCTCTGCACGGGTAATACAGGCTGTCTTCAGTCCCCCAACCTGGGTAAAGGTCACGTCTTCCAGTCTCATGGCTGCACTCCTGTTTATGTGTCAATGGTCAGCGACAACACGGTTCACATAGACCTATGCGCCGTAACCATATTGCTCATACGCGGTTTGATAACCGTCCACCTTTTTAGCCCGCTTAACGTCAAGCTGATTCAGTATTACGCCATCTACCCGACAGCCGCTTTGCATAAAACGACTCAGCCCGGCCTTGATTTGCTTATCAGCCGCCGCTTCGGCCTTCACCACATAAACCAAGGCATTACATTGTCGTGATGCCACCAAGGCATCACTGACCGCCAGGGCCGGTGCGGTGTCGAGAATAATGAACTGGTAATGATCTTTGAGTTTGCGCATCATCTGGCGGAATCGTTCTGAGGCCAGTAGCTCCTGAGGATTTGCAGGTGGAGTCCCGGCGGCCAGCAAATGAATATCAGCATCCGGAATCTGCACCAGGCACTCGTCCAATTTATGCGTGCCGGACATGATGTTGGCCAAACCGGGCTGGAAGTTCGGCAGACCAAATTGATCGGCCAGGCTGCTGCGACGCAAATCAGTGTCCACCAGTAACGTTCTGCCCAGTTGCCCCATGGCAAAGGCAAGATTGATGGACGTCATGGTTTTTCCTTCACCTGGCAGACTGGACGTGACCATCCAGGTACGTTGCTCGTGTTCCACTGTCAACATCATCAGATTCGTGCGCAGGGTACGAAATGCTTCGGCAAACAAGGCCTGATCAGGCGCAAAATAATGCCGCAACGGCAGATCCTTGCGACGGGGCTTTTTCTGCTTGGGGATCACGCCCAATACCCGATAGCCCAGTTTGCGCTCAGCATCTCCAACAGAGCGGATGCCGCTGTATAGTGCATCGGCGACTATGGCAGTAAGTCCGGCAAACCCAGCAGATACAAGCAAAGCGGCCAGTACCATCAATAGTTTGCTGGGTTTACTTGGGTTGGAAGGTGGCAGGGCTTCATCCAATACCCGGGCATTCGCACTTTCAAAGCCTTCCAGTTCACTGGTTTCTTTTAACCGGGTGAAAAATGCATTGTAAAGTTGCTGATTGATATCCACTTCACGCTGCAGTGCCTTATGGCGGGTTTCAAGAGCGGTCAGGCGTCGGTAATCCTGTTTTGCCTGCTCAACCGAAGTTTCCAGTTCCGCCACTCTGGACTGCACAGACTGGTATTCCATGTTGATCCCTGAGACCAACGCCCGCACCTGATTGAAAAAGTTTTTCTTTACCGACTCAAGCTCTGCCTGAGCAGATACCATGCGTGGGTGCTTAGGACCAAACACTTTGCTCAGATCGGATACCTTACGCTCGGCTTCGATTTCCGCCCTGCGCACATTTTGGATGGACGGGTGATTCAGCACTTCCGGCAGGCTGGTCAGGCCCTGCATATCACTGCTTTGCAGGTTAACCTGCTGGTAGATAGCGCGGCTTTGTGCCAGGCGATTTTGTGCTTGTAACAGTTGTTCACTGAGTTCCTGCAGCGCTTCGGCGGCCAGTCCCACTACGCCGTCCAGATCAACCAGTTTTTCCTGCTCATAAAATTCAGCTAAGCGCTTCTCGGCAGCGCTAAGCTTAGTTTTCAGACCGGCCAGGCTGTCATTCAGCCAGGTCGTGGCCTTACTCGTCATATCCAGCTTGGCTTGCAGATAGTTTTCTATATAGACCTCCGCCACCTTGTTAGCGATCTGCGCCGACAGTTGAGGCGAAGGACTCTCGTAAGAAATAATCACCATCTGGGTGTTTTTAACCGGGGTAATACTCAGGTTGGCACGAAAGTTATCCACGACTTTCTTGCTTATTTGCTGTTGTTTTTCGCTGTCGGTTGAAACGCCTGCAGGGCCTGCAGGTGCGGATGGCAAGCCCGGTAACTGCTGCTTAAGCCATTGCCGCAACTCGCTTAGCCAGCGCCCAACAGGGATCAGGCTGGCGGGTTGCTGCAACGGGTCGAACAAGGGGTGGCTGGCCAGCACAAGCTGCGCCACCACCCGTTCAGCAATATGCCGGGAGCGCAAGACTTCATGCTGAGTCTGAAAATATTCCTTACGGCTAAAGTCCACGCCATAGACTTCTTCAATGGACAGTACCTTATTCTCCTGGGCTTCAATCATCAGGGTGGCGGAGGCTTTGTAACTTGGCGTCACAAACAGCATCAGAACAGCCATCACGCCGGCCCCCAATACTGCAAATGCCAGAATCTGCCACTTGCAACGACTTAAGGTTTGAATATGCTGCGTAAAATCCAGTCTGCCGGGTTCCAGCAAACTGGCCTGTAATTGCCCCCGGTCATCCCTGGACATAAAGCATTCCTGCGGTTTGTTTGAAACACATAGACGATTCCATCCTGATTAGAAAAAGCGCTGTTCGACGGTAATAATGTCACCTGGAAAAACGCGGCTTTGAGGTTGCCCATCCAGGTGATGCTGGCCTTGCGCATCACTGCGCAGAATTTGAATCTTGTTGCGAGATGCCCGTTCGGTATAGCCGCCGGCCAGAGCCGCCGCCTTATCCACGGTCAGACCTGGCTGGAATGGATAGCCACCTGGTCGTTTAACTTCGCCGTCAATAAAGAACGGTCGATAGTCTTCAATGGACACAGAAACCGAGGGTGAAACCAGGTAATCCCCTTTCAGTCCCTGATAAATTTGCGATTCCAGTTGCCTGGCGGTCATTCCAGCCACATGCAGATCACCCAGAAAGGGGTAATGGATCACCCCCGTTTCGCCAAGGCGACGACGCAGGGACAGATCGGCCTGGCCAAACACGGTAATCTGAATCACATCACCTGAATCCAGTTGGTATTGCCCCATCTCCATGGGCGGCTTTTCCTGCCCCATTGCCGACAGAGTGAACAGCATCAGGCACAACAGAAAGTAGGTACTCCGCCACACTGCATTTTGATCTGCTGATTGCATCAGGTTTCCCCCGTTCGTCTTTGTCCTTAGGGCTTGCGACTGACCTATGCCAGTTACATGCCAGTAACAACTGTCCAGTTGGTATAGGCATTGCTCTATGCCGTATAGAGCAGCAAGACACAGGCCCGGCGGGCGAGAGATGGCGTTGATTTCCCGTCGAACAGCAAATAATTCAATAGCAAATCTGGCTGATTTTTGTCCCCTTTGGGGGACGAAATAAGGCGTAGCGGCTAAATGATTAACGACACCGGGTCTTAATATGCAATGTAAAACCTTTGCATCGCCCAGTTAGACTGCGCTGCAGGGGTATTATCAGGTTGTCGCAAGTTCGCGACAGTGTCTGCTTGAGCAGTATCACCATCGGGTCAAGGAGAAGGTAAAATGACAGAACATGTAACAGCATCATTGGCAGATAAAGGCGTTATCCAGTCTTATCAAAATGGCTTTGCGACCGCCTACAGATTAACGGATATGTTTCTTATTAGCCTGGTCTACCTGATTGTACTGCTTGTTATGCAGCTCCCCGTCAACAGCTTCAATGCCGCATTATTACTGGTTGGCCTGATTATCTATATGATTTGTGCTGAAGCCTTGGATATTTATCGCTCCTGGCGCACCTATGCAACTTCACTAATGCTCAAAGCCGTCTGCTGGGCCTGGCTGCTAACCAGCCTGCTGACCATTTGCAGCTTATTTTTGTTTGCACCGGCGCAGTCAGTTAGCAAGCAGGCCGTGCTGTTCTGGTTGTTCGCAGGCCTGCCAGTGCTGACAGGCTGGCGCATGGTGTTTCGGCTGGTGCTGTCCCGTTATCGTCGTCACGGCCACAACAGCCGCAGCGCTATTGTGCTGGGGGCCAACCAACTGTCTTATAATCTGGTCAAACAGTTGGGCCAACACGACGAACTGGGTATTCGCTTTGAAGGTTTCTTTGACGACAGGGAAAAACAACGCCTGCCGTACGAACTTCGGGAACTGATTTGTGGCACTATAGATGAAGGTATCGCGCTGGCTAAATCGCGTAAGGTGGATTATGTCTACATAGCCATGCCCATGAGCGCTGAACAGCGGATTATGGACTTGCTTGGTCGCTGCAGCGATACCACCGCCAATGTCTACATTATTCCTAATTTCTTTATTTATAACTTGCTCAATGCCCGCTGGCAGAATGTTGGGTCCATTCAAACCCTAAGCATTTTCGATACACCGTTTGAAGGCGCCAACAATGCCCTCAAACGTATTGAAGATATCCTGTTGTCCAGCTTGATTCTGACCCTGATTGCAGTACCGATGCTGGTGATTGCGTTGGCTGTCAAGCTCACTTCCCCGGGTCCGGCTATTTTTAAGCAGGTTCGTTATGGTCTGGGCGGCAAGCCCATTTTAGTCTACAAATTTCGTTCCATGTCCTGTCAGGACAATGGTAATAAGGTAAAGCAAGCCAGCCGCAACGACAGCAGAATCACCCCACTTGGTGCCTTTCTACGTCGTACTTCACTGGATGAGCTGCCGCAGTTTATTAATGTGTTGCAGGGACGTATGTCCATCGTTGGACCACGTCCCCATGCAGTGGCCCATAACGAAGAGTATCGTAAACTCATCGAAGGTTACATGCTCAGACATAAAGTACGACCAGGTATAACCGGCTGGGCCCAAATCAACGGCTTTCGGGGTGAAACCGAGACGATCAACAAAATGATCAAGCGGGTGGAATATGATCTGGATTACATCCACCGCTGGTCGGTCGGTTTTGACCTGCGCATCATTTTTATGACCCTGTTTAAGGGCTTTACCGGCAGCAATGTTTATTGAGAGGACGTATCTAACACCCTGGAAAAACGGCTGTGGCCGCATTCCAGACAAGGCAGAATACGTTCAACATGTGTCACTTGATGGCGGTGATGGCATTGCGTGCATTCCAGTTCCCCCAATGCCACTAGTTCACCGGCGTGATAGATGCCCTGATGCTGAATATCCCGCCATGATTCCTGCATCGCCAGGCCACTTTTGTCTGAGGCATCCGCCAGCAATGACCAGAGTTTATCTTTGGTAGCCTGCCACCATGGCGAGGCAGCAGCATCTTGCTGCCAATGGTGTGCAAAGGTTTCCAGATCCCGGCTCAGGGTGTTTTCCAGCAAACGTATTTCTTCACGGCTCAGGTCTCCGGCGGCCTGTAGGTATGCCCGGGCTTTATCTTGCACCTGCATAAGACTGATCACATCCTGTTCAACAGAATGCCTTATCCAGTCGGAAATCTGCTCCAGTAGTTTGCTGTAGCGGGCGTCACTTTTAGCCATCTTGGTTGCCTCTCTCGTTCTACAATCCAGTATTTACCAGTATAGCTGGCAGCAAATGTGCCATGCACTATTGTTCCAGACTGCTCCGGTGAAGTATTCTATGGCGCTAATCCTTTTATCACCTTTAGTTAGCCCGGAACCCGACATTGATGGAAAGACAGTATAATCCTCAGCAGATAGAAAAAGACGCCCAGCAGTACTGGCAGGACAGCGGCCTGTTCAAGGCGCTGCCAGATAACGACAAAGAAAAGTTCTACTGCCTTTCCATGTTCCCCTACCCCAGCGGCAGACTGCATATGGGGCATGTACGCAACTACACCATCGGCGATGTGATCAGCCGCTTCCAGCGCATGCAGGGCAAAAATGTCATGCAGCCTATGGGTTGGGATGCCTTTGGTCTGCCAGCGGAAAATGCCGCCATTGACAACAAAACCGCCCCGGCTAAATGGACCTACGCCAATATCGACTACATGAAAAACCAGTTGAAATCGCTGGGTTTCGGCTATGACTGGGATCGTGAACTGGCCACCTGTCAGCCTGACTACTATCGCTGGGAACAATGGTTCTTTACCCGCTTGTACGAAAAAGGCCTGGTGTATAAGAAAAATGCCACGGTTAACTGGGATCCCATCGATCAGACCGTATTGGCCAACGAACAGGTGATCGACGGTCGCGGCTGGCGCTCTGGTGCACTGGTGGAACAAAAAGAAATTCCGCAGTGGTTTATCAAGATCACCGACTATGCCGAACAATTGCTGAGTGACCTGGACAAGCTGGAAAGCTGGCCGGATCAGGTAAAGGCCATGCAGCGTAACTGGATTGGTCGTTCTGAAGGCATTGAAATGACCTTCAAGGTCAAAGACAGCGAGCAGGAATTCGACATTTACACCACCCGTCCAGACACCCTGATGGGCGTGACCTATGTGGCGCTGGCAGCTCAGCACCCGCTGGCCCTGGAAGCGGCTAAGCACAATGCGCAGTTGGCAGCCTTTATCGAAGAATGCAAAAACACTAAGGTGGCCGAAGCCGATATGGCCACCATGGAGAAAAAAGGCTGCGCCACCGGCATCACCGCCATTCACCCCATCACTGGTGAAGACGTACCGGTGTGGGTCGCCAACTTTGTGCTGATGGATTACGGCTCCGGTGCAGTCATGGCGGTACCCGGTCATGATCAGCGCGACTGGGAGTTTGCCACTAAATATGGCCTGGCTATCAAGCAGGTTATTGCCGCCACCGATGACACCATTGTTGATTTAAGCAACGCCGCTTATACCGAAAAAGGCCAGTTAGTGAACTCCGGTCAGTTCGACGGCTTAACTTCAGAGCAGGCTTTTGACGCCATTGCTGACCAGCTTGCAGCAGAGGGTAAGGGGCAGCGCCGGGTTAATTACCGTCTGCGCGATTGGGGGGTGTCCCGTCAGCGTTACTGGGGCGCGCCTATCCCTATGTTGAATCTGGCAAATGGTCAGTCAGTGCCGGTCCCAGCCGAAGAGCTGCCCGTACGATTACCCGAAGATGTGGTGATGAACGGTGTCACGTCCCCGATTAAGGCGGACCTGGAATGGCGTAAAACCACCTATCAGGGCCAAAGCGCAGAACGGGAAACCGATACTTTTGATACCTTTATGGAATCCTCCTGGTACTATGCCCGTTACTGCTCCGCGCAGTTTAACCAAGGCATGCTGAATCCTGATGAAGCCAACTACTGGCTGCCGGTCGATCAGTATGTCGGCGGTATCGAGCACGCCATTTTGCATTTATTGTACTCGCGCTTTTTCCACAAGCTGCTTCGTGATGAAGGTCTGGTGCAGTCAGATGAGCCTTTTAAGCGTCTGTTGTGTCAGGGTATGGTACTGGCAGACTCCTTCTATCGTGAAGATGCCAAAGGTGCCAAAACCTGGTTTTCCCCTGCCGATGTAGAGGTGGAAAAAGATGACAAAGGCCGTGTGGTGCGTGCGGTGCTGCGCAGTGATGGTCAGGAAGTTATCCATGGCGGCATGACCAAAATGTCCAAGTCCAAGAACAACGGTATTAACCCGCAGGAAGTCATTGACCTGTACGGTGCCGATACCATTCGTTTGTTTACCATGTTCGCCGCGCCGCCGGAGCAAACCCTGGAGTGGGTCGAATCCGGTGTTGAGGGAGCAAACCGCTTCTTGAAGCGCTTGTGGAAACTGGTGCAGGACCATTTGCTCCTGGGTGACGTTGTCGCTCTGGACAAAGCTGCATTGAGCGGCGACCAAAAAGCCCTGCGCCGCGAAATTCACAAAACCATTGCCAAGGTGTCCGACGATATCGGCCGTCGCCAGACCTTTAATACGGCCATTGCTGCGGTGATGGAATTGCTCAATCACCTGCAAAAAGCCGAACAGGCAGACGATCAGGGCAAAGCCGTGGTGCGTGAAGGTATTGAAGTGATCCTGGCACTGCTTAACCCCATTACGCCACATATCTGCCACAGTTTATGGCAGCAATTAGGCAAGCAGGACATTGAGTACAGCCCCTGGCCGCAGGTAGATGAATCAGCCCTGGTGGAAGAGGAAAAACTCATTGTCGTGCAAGTCAACGGCAAAGTACGGGCAAAGTTGACGGTGGCCGCCGATGCCAGCCAGGAGCAGGTACAAGCCCTGGCATTGGAGCAGGATAATGTGTGCCAGCACACCGAAGGTAAAACCCTGCGCAAGGTGATCTATGTGCCGGGCAAACTGCTAAACATAGTGGCCAACTGATGCGTCATCTGAGCCTGTTAGTCATCGCGACTCTGCTGCTAAGCGCCTGCGGATTTCATCTGCGCGGCGCGGGTGCCCTGGGCGACAGCATCAGCAACGTATATGTCAGCAGTGACAACATCCATGCTCCTTTGTCCCGCACACTGCGGGACAGGCTGAAAAGCCATAAGGTGGCGCTGTTAGATACCCCCGAGGAACAGGCCACCATTCTATACCTGCATCCTGAGAAAATGGATCGCAGCCTGTTGTCGCTGTTTTCCACAGGCCAGGTGGCAGAATATGAACTGAATTACCAGGTGACCTTTGAGGTAAAATTACCCGGACAGGAAGCCAGGTTGTATTCATTCGATTTGAGCCGTGAATATCAGGACGATCCTAATGCCGTGCTGGCCAAATCCAGGGAAATGAACCTGATTTTGGATGAAATGCGAAAGCAGGCAGCTGATCGTATTATCCGCCAGTTGGGTCAACTGTCACAAACCCCTCTGTGATGCAGATTTATCCAAACAGACTAGAGGATGCCCTGAGCAAAGGCCTGGCTGGTTGCTACCTGATTTTTGGTGACGAGCCCCAACAGAAGCTCGAATGCCTGGAGCAAATCCGCCAATTTGCTCGCCAACAAGGTTTTGATGAACGCACCTCATTAGTGGCTGAAAACAGCTTCAACTGGAATCAGTTGCTGGAAGCCAGTCAGAGTCTGTCATTGTTTGCCAGCCGTCAGTTGATAGAACTTGAGCTGCCAACAGGTAAACCCGGAGTGGAAGGCGCCAAGGTATTGCAAGGAATGGCCGAACAGGCCAACCCCGATGTGCTGTTAGTGCTGCATGGGCCGCGTATCGGTAAAGATGTGCAAAACAGCAAATGGTTTAAAACCCTGGATAAACGGGGCGCTTATATTCCTTGCTATCCTCTGGAAGGCAAACAACTGCAAGGCTGGGTGAATGACCGCTTAAGACGTAGTGGTCTGAGTTCAAGCCCGGACTTGGTCAGGCTGCTTAGCGACTATTGCGAGGGCAATTTACTCGCCGCCAGGCAGGAAATCGAGAAACTGGCCCTGCTCTATCCTAAGGGACAACTGAGCATAGCTCAGGCAGAGCAGGCTTTGGTTGACCAGTCACGCTTTAATGTTTTTCAGCTGGTTGACGTGCTGTTGGCCGGTGACGGGCAAAAAGCGGTGAAAATGCTGTATCGCCTGGAAAATGAAGGGGTTGAACCAACAATCATACTATGGGCGCTGGTACGGGAATGGCAAACCCTGACGGCGCTGCAATTTGCCCGCAGTCAAGGGCAGAATCTCAGTGGGCTGTGGGCCAAGTATAAAATCTGGAGTAATAAGCAGGGGCTTTACCAGCAAGCCCTGCAGCGCCTTGACCATCAACACCTGGCACAGATGCAGGGCAAACTGGCCAGCCTTGACCAGGCACTAAAACAATCCGCTATTGCCCGCCCTTATGTTGAGCTTTGCCATCTATGTCTGCTGTTTATTCCCATACCACTGACCGGCCTGCCTCTGGAGTATCTGTGACAGCGCCGCTGACTCTGTTTGGTGGCACCTTCGACCCGGTGCATCTGGGACATTTACAGGTGGCCACAGAAGCCGCCCGACAAGCAGACCTGGATAAAGTGTATCTACTGCCCTGCCATATCCCGCCACACAAAGCCGGTCCACACGCCAGCCCGGCCCACAGACTGGCCATGCTGCAGCGGGTTTGCCAGGAATGGCCCTTGTTTGCCGTGGATGACCGCGAATTGAAACAGCACAGGCCGTCCTATACAGTCGAAACCCTGCGCCAGTGCCGCGAGCAGGATTCACATCGGCCGATTATTTTCATCCTTGGTATGGATTCTCTAAAAAGCCTGAATACCTGGTTTCATTGGCAGGAACTGATGAGCCTTTGTCATTTGCTGGTATGCCGGCGCGGTAATTGTGAGGAAGACTTTAATCTGGATATTCAGGCATTGCTGGCCAGGCATCAAACTCAAGACCCTGATCACTTAAAACGTCAGCCATGCGGCCACATTCTGCTGGCCGACACCAGTATAATCAGTCAATCATCCAGCCAGGTACGCCAGGCACTAATGCAAGGAAACACACCAGCATTGTTACCCGCCTGCGTTCTGGCCTATATTCAGCAACATCAGTTGTATCAGGGATGTAAAAAAACGCCCGCATCAGGTCGCCCATGCTAGAATGCGCGCCCTTTGGCTGACTGAACGGTCAATTGATTTTTAATATCGTATCGAGGAGAACCTTTGCAACACGAACAACTCAAACAATTTGTCATTGACAAAATTGAGGATTTAAAAGGACGTGACATAGTGGATTTGGATGTCAGTGACAAATCCAGCATTACCGATACCATGTTGGTATGCTCAGGCAATTCCAAGCGCCATGTGGTGTCTATTGCCGAGAAGGTTGTAACAGAAGCCAAGCTGGCAGGAATTACACCTCTGAGCATTGAGGGACAGGATAGCGGAGAATGGGTACTGGTCGACTTCGGTGAAATTATTCTGCATGTGATGCAGGACGAAACCCGGGATTTTTATCAGTTGGAAAAACTCTGGGGCTGATTGTGCGACTGCAACTCATTGCTGTAGGGACAAAAATGCCGGATTGGGTGGATAGCGGCTACCAGGAATATGCCAGGCGATTCAGCACCGATATGCCATTACAATTGGTGGAAATCCCCGCCGGTAAGCGGGGCAAAAACGCCGATATCCAACGCATTTTGCATAAAGAAGGCGAGCAGATGCTGGCAGCAGTGGGTAAAGGTAACCATATCGTTACCCTGGAAGTCACCGGTAAACCCTGGGACACCCCAGAGCTTGCCAAACAAATGCAGCGCTGGCAGATGGACGGGCGGGATGTCAGCCTGCTGGTCGGCGGTCCAGAAGGCCTGGCGCCACAATGTATCGCCGCTTCTTCGCAAAAATGGTCACTGTCAGCCTTGACTCTACCGCATCCACTGGTTCGCATCCTGCTCGCAGAGAGCCTTTACCGGGCCTGGTCGTTAAATAATAATCACCCCTATCATAGGGAGTGAGGTGTGAAGAAGTTGTAACTGATGCCACCAAAACGCATTACAATCCGGGACCACAGCGCCGAAGCCAACTTGTTCGCCAGGCGCACCGTCATTACCCTATTGGGCATTGTTGGCTTGTTGTGCGTGCTGATAAGCAACTTATATTACCTGCAGGTAACCCGCTTTCAGGATTACCAGACCCGCTCCAATGGCAACCGCATTAAGGTATTGCCGGTGGCTCCCAATCGCGGCCTCATCTATGACAGAAACGGCGAATTACTGGCAGAAAACCGTCCTTCTTTCACACTGGAAGTGGTCCCGGAACAAGTGGAAGATTTAAATCAAACACTGTCTGAATTGGCAGCTTTGTTGCAAATTTCGGATGAAGACCTGGAAGATTTTCGCCAGGAATTGAAAAGTCAGCGGCGCTTTAAGCCCGTCGCCTTGAAAAGCCGCCTCAGCCACGAAGAGGTTGCGCTGTTTTCCGCCAACCAGCATAAATATCCCGGCGTCTCGGTGGAAGCGCGCCTAACCCGCTATTATCCCTATGGCGAAACCCTCACGCATATGCTGGGCTATGTAGCCAAAATCAATAAAAAAGACCTGCAAAAACTGGTGGAGGCAGGCCAGGAAGATAACTACGCCGCCACTTACAATATCGGCAAACAAGGGGTGGAGAAGTTTCACGAGGACCGTCTGCATGGCCAGGTGGGTTATCAGGAAGTGGAGGTCAATAACCAGGGCCGTATTATCCGCACATTGGAATTTCAGCCCCCGACGCCGGGCGAAGATATTATCCTGAATGTGGATGTCAAGCTGCAACGGGTTATCCAGGGGCTGATGCAGGGCTACCGGGGCTCGGTGGTGGTCATCGACCCCAACAACGGGGCTGTGCTGGCTCTGTATAGCAACCCCAGTTATGACCCGAACCTGTTTGTACATGGCATCAGCAGCAAAGATTACCGCCGTTTATTGCAGTCGCCTGACAGGCCATTGATTAACCGGGCCACGCAAGGCCAGTATCCGCCAGCGTCCACGGTTAAGCCGCATCTGGCCTTACTTGGTTTGGACGAAGAAGTAATTACTCCGCAAACCCGTATGTTTGACCGTGGCACTTATCGCCTTAAAAATGTCGAACGTCCCTGGCGGGACTGGAAAAAATGGGGACACGGTTGGGTGGATGTCACCAAGTCCATTGAAGTGTCCTGCGATACCTTTTTTTATGATTTGGCCTATCGCCTGGGTATCGACAGTATCAGTGAAATGATGGTGAAGTTTGGCTTTGGTGATTATACCGGGATTGACCTTTACGAAGAATCTGACGGCAATATGCCCAGCCGCGGCTGGAAACGCGCGAAACACAATCAGCCCTGGTATATAGGCGACACTATCTCTGTCGGTATAGGCCAGAGTTACTGGACCACCACACCGCTGCAATTGGCTAAGTCAGTCACCGTGCTGGTCAATCACGGCACCCGCTATGTGCCACAACTAATGCGCGGCCGTTACGTGGATGGTGAGATACAGTTAAATGCCCCCAGAGAGTTGTCGCCGCTGGTACTTAAACACCCGCAGAACTGGGATGTGGTGTTGGATGCCATGTACGGTACGGTGAACCGGGAGCACGGTACGGCGCGCAAAGCATTTAAAGACACCAAATATATTTCGGCAGGTAAAACCGGTACCGCTCAGGTTATCAGCATCGCCGAGGACGAAGAATACGATGCAGAGAAAATTGCTGAGCACCATCGCGATAACGCCATGTATATCGGCTATGCACCTTATGACAACCCTCAGATCGTCGTGACCGTGGCCATGGAAAACGCCGGTGGAGGCAGTTCACAGGCGGCCCCCATAGCCCGTAAAGTGATGGATTATTTTTTTGAGAACCAGCCGGTGGAGTCTTATGCTGCGCAGTAAATTAGACCCAAATAAACGCAGCATCTGGCAGAAGATGCATATTGACCTGCCGTTGTTGCTGGGCCTACTTACTCTGATGGGAGTGGGTCTGTTTGTTATCTACAGCGCCGGTGGGCGTGACTGGGATCTGATCGAACGCCAGTTGATTCGCCTGGCCCTGGCATTAACGGTGATGTTAGCCGTAGCACAAGTTCCGCCACTGGCTTACCGGCGCCTGTCGGTACATTTCTATGTGGTAGGCATACTGATGCTGGTAGCAGTACTGGTGATGGGAACCGTAGGAAAAGGCGCACAGCGCTGGCTGGATCTCGGTTTTATGCGCTTCCAGCCCTCTGAAATTATGAAGCTGGCCGTGCCAATGATGATGGCCTGGTACATCAGTCGTTTTAATCTGCCACCCAGGTTATTGCATATTATCGGTGGCTTCCTGCTCCTGGTAGCACCCACCTTGCTTATTGCCAAACAACCAGACCTGGGCACATCATTATTAATCGCCAGTTCGGGTTTATTTGTATTGTTTCTGGCTGGCATGAGCTGGAAGTTAATTGGCAGTGTGGCAATACTGGGGTCAGCTTTTGCACCAGTAATGTGGTTTTTCCTGATGAAGGATTACCAGAAACAAAGAGTGCTGACGTTTCTAAATCCTGAGTCCGACCCTTTGGGCTCTGGTTATCATATCATCCAGTCTAAAATTGCCATTGGCTCAGGTGGCTTTTCCGGCAAGGGCTGGTTGCATGGTACACAGTCGCAACTGGAGTTTCTGCCCGAGCGCCATACTGACTTTATTTTTGCTGTATTTAGCGAAGAGTTTGGTTTTACCGGCATACTGCTGCTGTTGGTTTTGTATTGCTTTATTATTGTGCGCGGTATGATCATAGCCACCCGCGCTCAGGAAGCCTACAGTAAGTTGCTGGCGGGTAGTCTGACGTTAACGTTTTTTGTTTATGTATTCGTTAATATGGGTATGGTGTCGGGTATTTTGCCAGTGGTGGGCGTTCCCCTGCCTCTGGTCAGCTATGGAGGCACCTCCATGGTGACATTGTTAGCTGGATTTGGCATGCTGATGGCAATAGGTACGCAGCGACGGCTGCTGTCTCGCTAACGGGGCAGTCGGCTGTATCCTTATGTAAATGTTTAACACATATTAACGCCAGGTATTATGTTTATAAACAATAACAATATTAAGCTTCTGGCCACGATCCTGTTGCTGATATTAATGGCTGGTTGTACCCTCAATAGTGGTCGCTACAGCCAACGACATGATTCAGCCCCTAAGCGCCTGCCCTCGCAGATCTCTCTTGAAGATGCCATTCCAGCTTACGAAGGCTTTAGCAGGGGTGGTAATGCCCCCTATCAGGTGTTTGGTCGCCACTACACACCTATGACCAGCGCCAAAGATTTTCAGCAGGAGGGTGATGCCTCCTGGTATGGCCAAAAATTTCATGGCCACCTTACCTCAAACGGGGAAATCTATGACATGTACGCCATGACGGCCGCGCATAAAACTCTGCCATTGCCCTCCTTTGTGCGAGTGACCAATATGGCCAATAACAAAGAGGTGATTGTCAGAGTCAACGATCGGGGGCCTTTTCATGGTGGTCGAATTATTGACTTGTCTTATGCCGCCGCGATGAAACTGGACATGCTCAAAACCGGTACCGCCCGGGTAAAACTGGACGCGATTCATGTGGAGCCGGATGGCACCATATTGATTGCCGGTGAACCTCAACTTCCACCGCTGCAGCCGGTTAGCAATATGCCGCAATCCTGGTTTGTACAGGTCGCGGCATTGTCAGATGGCCAACGTGCCGAGCAATTAGCCAGAGGCCTGGAAAACTTATATCAGTTACCCAGCCACATTCCTCAGGATAATGGTATTTTCCGTTTGCGACTTGGCCCGCTGAATGACGAAACACACGCCAGGCAGGTATCTGAGCAACTTAAACGTAATGGCTATGAGAAGGCCTACCCATTGTTGGCTCCACACTAGGCCTGCAGCCCGGCGTCGAGACCAGAAGGGGCTGGATTTGCACAAAATCTATATTCTAAAGGTCAACACGCTCTGAGAGTTCAGGGCACTTTTTAGGATAATTGCACTCTAAAACTCGCCAACTGGGCGGCACATTCATGTGGATTAATGTTATATTGTTGCCCGGCTGTGGTTGTTAATCGCCAAACTGTTAAATAGCAGATTGGTTATCACCTTATCGGCAGTCAGCAGACTATGACAGATAATAAAGTGGACAGGTAATGCATAAAACCAGACTTTCTCCGACGACCTTGCTCGTCAGCTTCGCTCTCCTTATTTTTAGCGCTCTCTCTCAGGCAGCCGTCGTTATCCCAAGTCCCCCAGAGGTCGCAGCCAAAGGATATGTGCTAATGGATTTTCGCACTGGCAAAATCATAGGTGAAACCAATGCCGACATGCGCTTGGCACCCGCCAGCCTGACCAAAATCATGACGGCCTATGTTATCGGCATGGAGCTGAAAAGCGGCGCCATTAAAATGGATGACATGGTCACGATTTCGCAAAATGCCTGGGCTAAAAATTTTCCCGAGTCATCGAAGATGTTTATCGAGGTAGGGAAACAGGTCAAAGTATCAGACCTTATTCACGGTATTATCGTGCAATCCGGAAATGATGCCTGCGTAGCCATGGCCGAACATATTGCCGGCAGTGAAGAAGCATTTGCCAGTATGATGAACAGCTACGCAGAGAAACTGGGGATGACCGCTACCCACTTTATGAACAGCCATGGTTTGGATGATGCTGATCATTACACTTCTCCCCGCGATATGGCTATTCTGTCTGCCGCGCTGATCAGAGACGTACCACAGGTTTACTCCGTTTATTCAGTCAAAGAGTTTGAATATAACGGTATCAAACAATACAACCGCAATGGCTTATTGTGGGACAAGAGCCTTAATGTTGACGGCATTAAAACCGGTCATACCAATGAAGCAGGCTATAGCCTGATTACCTCTGCCACCCAGGACGATATGCGCCTGATTTCTGTGGTAATGGGTACAGACAGTGAACGCACCCGCAAGGAAGAAAACCGCAAGTTACTTAAATACGGCTTCCGATTCTTTGAAACCGTGGTGCCATACAAGGCTGGCGAAAGTTTTGTTGCGCACAAAATCTTTATGGGCGACAAAGACACGGTGGATCTGGGCATTATTGAAGATACCCCCATCACCATTCCACGTGGTCAACGCAAGAACCTGCAGGCTAACTTTGAACTTAACAAAAAGCTGGAGGCCCCACTGGCCAAAGGTGAAGTGGTAGGAACCCTGTATCTGCAACTGGACGGCGAAGACGTCGCCCAATATCCACTGGTAACACTGCAGGAAGTTCAGGAGGGTGGTCTGTTTAAGCGTTTGATGGATTACGCCAAGATGAGTCTGGGAATGGACAGTTAACACCAGGACGGTTTCAACTGATTTAAAAAAGGCGCTTTCAGCGCCTTTTATGTTCATGGATGAACGGTATGCCGTGGTCACATGGATGTGATGGAACGGCGATGTTCATGGGTGAACGGGACGAAAAACTGCTCCTGCGTTTTCGTCACTTCCACCATCCCTGGTGGTCGGCACAAAATCTGCTCCGGTGTTATTTAACCTGATACCACAGCTCGTTGCGATCTAACGGGGTCAGTGGTGGCAGAATAGGGTTGTTTAAACGCAATATCTGTCGCTGTGACAGATTAGCATTGTCCAACATGGCCTGATGCTCAAACAAAAACAGCTCATCAAATTTGCCGTTAGCGATAATTTTTTCCAGTCCACTTTCGATTAATCTCGCCAGTACAACATTTTTGCGATTGACGAAAAAGTAGGTGGCGGTTGGGTAGTAGAGTGCCAGATTGGCATCCACATCGAAGCTATGCTGCGACTGATACAGTCCAATTTCGTGCCAGATCTCAACTACCGATCTGGGTAGAAAATCTCCCCTTTTGTGCTCCAACGCCACAAAAAGCTCTTCGTAGTCTTCTGCAGTGACAACATCGAAACCATTGGCCTGCAGAATCTTGGTATCCGGCCAGTCGCGCCCCGATATCGGCTTAAAGTGCAGCAGGCTTTCAAGGTCTTTTACCGGCGAGAAATCACTGTTTCCACCAGGTTTCATAAGCGGCAGACGCAACCCAATCAGCCCTTTATAGATGGGAATTCGGATCGGCAGCAGATCTTCTTCCCGCTGATTGTCGGTCATACTCCACAATACATTGATCTCGCGACTGGACTTGAGCTGGTTGATGGCCTTGCCCTGCAGCATAATCCGGTCGCTGGCGCTGAGTTTAAAGTTGACCCCGGTATGCTCTAAGGCCAGGGTCAGAAGCTCTACCGGATAACGGGTACGGTCATCTTTTTCCGACATAGGACGGGGATAAACGATGTTCCAGGTGGCAGCCTGAACAGATATGCCCAACAACAATCCGCCTAGCATCAATATCAGTTTAGTCTTAAGCATCATTTTCTTCTTCTGTCACGCTTTCAGCTTATTCTATGCCGATATATTTATGGGTTTGAAGTGACAATCGCCAGTTACGGCGAATACAGGTGCTAACGGCCAGCTCTGTCGCGCGTTGCTGCTGACTGATAGGTTGCAGATAAATCAGTGCTTTTGCATTCACTGCGGGCCGGGCCAACAATTCATCCAATTCTTCAATATGCCGCTCCATGGCAATAGGGTGTTTAATTTCATCGGCACGGGCCAGGGCTTGGTCGAGAATGGTATAGCCCCCTTTCATATTCACCTTAGGTGACAAGGTCACCCAGGTTTTATCATGTACCTGAATGGTAAATGTGCCGCTGGTTTCTATCTGTACAGAATACCCCTTTTCTATCAAAGCGGTCGTAAGCGGCGTTAAATCATACATCGCTGGCTCGCCACCGGTAATCACCACATGCCTGGCCTGATAGCCTTGCTGGCTGAACAGGGCCAGTAAACTGTCTGGGGAGCCCTCAAACCAGCCATCGTCTGCTTCGGTTTTGACCAATATCTGTTGTGCGCTTTGGCGACGCTCAGGAAGAATCTCCCAGGTATGCTTGGTATCGCACCAGGGACAGCCCACCGGACATCCCTGCAGGCGAATGAAAATAGAAGGCACACCGGTAAAACTGCCTTCCCCCTGAATGGTTTCAAACATTTCGTTAATTTTAAGGCTGTCGCTCAAGGGGCTATCCTGCGTTGAATGAATTGCCCCGGCGGTCTGTGAACATAGAGCCGGTCGGGGCAAAACTGATATGATTAGTACTAAGTTGGCAGATTATAGAGAAGGCAGCCAGATGGCACAAAAAGTAGTAGTGATTTTTTCCGGCGGTATGGATTCCTTTACGGTACTGCATAAAGCACATCGGCAGGGTTTTGAGCTGTATGCGCTGTCGTTTGACTATGGTCAGCGACACAAAAAAGAGCTGCAATATGCCGCCAGCGTTTGCCAAAGCCTGGGCGTAGTGCACAAGATAGTGGATATCACTGCCATTAATCAGCTGGTGGGCGGCTCTTCCCTGACCAGTGATATCGACGTTGCCGAAGGCCACTATGCGGCCGAAAATATGAAAAACACCGTGGTCCCCAACCGCAATATGATTTTACTGTCGATGGCTGTGGGTTATGCGGTCTCACTGGGTGCCAGCAAGGTGTACTATGGTGCCCATTCGGGGGACCACAATATCTACCCGGATTGCCGGCCTGAGTTCGTGCTGAAAATGAACGATGTCTGCGCGATTGCCAACTACGAGCCCGTCGAGGTTGTCAGCCCTTACCTGCATGACAGTAAAATCGACATTCTGGCCGACGGACTGGCGATGGGGCTGGATTACAGCCAAACCTGGACTTGCTATAACGGCCGCGACAAAGCCTGCGGAAAATGTGGCGCCTGTAATGAACGCCTGGAAGCTTTTGCAGAAAATGGCGTGCAAGACCCGCTGCCCTACGAATAAGCGAGCAGCCATAAGGCCGCATTTGCGGCCTTATGGTTTACACTGACTTAGTGGCGAAATACGCCAGCTCACGAATACAATGTTTAAGCACGGGGTTAAGAATGGTGTTTTTACCATTAATGGCAAAGAACTCATGTTTAAAACTGAAGTCTTTACCACCTACCTGTACCAGGCCCAATTCCTTGTGATTACTGGCCAGTGAGTGCGGCAATAACCCCAAATAGTTACCGGTCAGGATGGCGGCCAGACAGGACTCATAGGAGTCAGAAAAGGTATGAATAGACATGCGCTGATCTTCGCCAATGTAATTGGATGACGACATTCCGGTAATGCCAATCGAAGCATAATCTTCCAATCTCACCTTATCCGGAAAACTGTCGTGATACTTCGCCAGAGGATGGGATTCGTGGCAATATAAACCACCGATACTGGCCACGCCTAATGGATGAAACACCAAAGACTCTGGTTTAACCATGTCATAGCTGGACACCACCAAATGGCATTCGCCAGACAATGCCACATGTTCCACTTCGTTATACAAGCGGGTTTGGATATTAAAGTGGATATCGTCAAACTTTTGCATGGTGCTCTTCACTGCCTGGCTCACCGCTTGTGACAAATTCAGCGGCAAGCTGGACATCAGCACCAGCGTGATATGCCCGGAATAATCGTCGTGCAAACTCTTAAGGTTAAACACAAAGTTATCAAAGGCATTAAAAATACGTTTAGTTTCCTGAAAAACTACCTCACCCTCTTTGGTCATCTGAAAACCACCACGACCGCGGTGACACAAAACCAAATCCAGGCGTTCTTCCAGTTTCTTGATGGCCGCACTGATATTGGGACGCTGCATACGTAATACAGGCTCAGCAGCGGTGAAACCATTACAGGACGCTACCGCATAAAACACGCGCAGCAGTTTGATATCGGATTCTTGCAGTCTGTTCAGCATAAGGGTCCAGATCTTATAGGTATGCTAAAAGATACTACACCCCTTTGGTCCAGCCTGGCAAACCCCATTTTATCGGTTGCAGGTATATTTTCCTGGCCGTTACCTCGAGCTTTCCTGTTGTTCAGCGATTTTATGACAATGCCACCAATTGCCGCCGCAGCTCTTCCACCTGATCGCGCAGGGCCGCGGCCTGCTCGAACTCCAGCTCTCTGGCATGCTTAAACATGCGGCTTTCCAGCTCATTGATGTCATGCAGAAGTTGATCCGGCGTTTTGGCCTGATATTTCTTACCTTTCTCCGCGACCTTAGCCTGGCGCTCCCGCCGGCTGCGCTCCCCCAGGTCCATCACATCGGTGACAGGCTTGAGCAGACGCTGCGGGACGATGCCGTGTTCGAGGTTATGGGCCTGCTGTTTTTCACGACGCCGCTGGGTTTCCTCCATGGCGCGCTGCATAGAACCGGTAATCACATCTGCATACAGAATTGCCCGACCATTGGGGTGACGGGCGGCTCGGCCAATAGTTTGAATCAATGAACGGTCAGAACGCAAAAAGCCTTCTTTATCAGCATCCAGTATCGCCACCAGGGACACTTCCGGCATGTCCAGTCCTTCCCGCAGCAAGTTAATGCCCACCAACACATCAAATTTACCCAGACGCAGATCGCGGATGATCTCCATGCGTTCCACGGTATCAATGTCTGAGTGCAGATAGCGCACCTTAACCCCATGTTCATCCAGATAATCGCTGAGATCCTCGGCCATGCGTTTGGTTAAGGTCGTCACCAGCACGCGCTCATCCAAGGCCACACGCTTGTGCACTTCGGAGAGTAAATCATCGACCTGGGTTGTCACCGGGCGTACCTCAAGTTCGGGATCCACCAAACCTGTCGGCCTGACCACCTGTTCCACCACATCCCCGGCTGATTTTTCCAGCTCGTACTTGCCCGGTGTGGCCGACACATAAATGGTCTGGGGAGACAGTTGCTCAAATTCCTCAAACTTCAGGGGCCGGTTATCCAGCGCTGAAGGTAACCGAAAACCATACTCAACCAGGGTTTCCTTGCGCGAGCGATCACCTTTATACATGGCACCGATTTGCGATACCGTGACGTGAGACTCATCGATAAATAACAGGCCATCGGCCGGAAAATAATCGATCAGGGTCGGTGGTGGTTCCCCCGGTGCACGGCCGGACAGATAGCGGGAGTAGTTTTCGATGCCCGAGCAATAGCCCAGCTCCAACATCATTTCGATATCGAACTGGCAGCGCTGGGCGATACGCTGTTCTTCAATCAGTTTGTTTACCCCTTTGAGCTGCTCCCTGCGCTCTTTAAGCTCCACTTTGATATGTTCAATGGCATCGAGGATCTTTTCTCTGGGCGTAACATAATGGGTTTTAGGAAACACCGTGGCCCTGGCCACTGATTTTTCGATGGCACCGGTAAGAGGATCAAACAGGCTGATTTTTTCAATTTCCTCATCGAACAATTCCACCCTGATACCCTGACGATCTGAATCAGCGGGGAAAATATCGATAACATCGCCCCGCACACGAAAGGTACCGCGTTCAAAGCTGACGTCATTACGGCTGTATTGCAATTCGGCGAGACGACGCAGAATATCCCGTTGATCCATCAAATCCCCCTGGCGCAAATGCAGCAGCATCTTCATATAGGATTCGGGATCGCCTAAACCATAAATGGCAGACACACTGGACACGATCACCACATCACGGCGCTCCATCAAGGCTTTAGTGGCTGACAAGCGCATCTGCTCGATATGGTCGTTGATGGAGGCGTCCTTCTCGATAAAAGTGTCCGTGGTAGGCACATAGGCTTCGGGCTGGTAATAGTCGTAGTAGGAAACGAAATACTCCACCGCATTATTGGGAAAGAACTCTTTCATCTCCCCATACAACTGGGCCGCCAGTGTTTTGTTATGCGCGAGGATCAGTGTAGGTCGTTGCACCTGCTGTATCACATTGGCCATGGTAAAAGTTTTGCCCGATCCCGTGACACCCAGTAAAGTTTGGCAGGCCAGACCGCTGTCCAGGCCATCCACCAGCGCTTCAATGGCTTTAGGTTGGTCACCTGCGGGTTGATAACTGGCTTTAAGTTCAAATCCCCTGCTCATCCCGTTACCTCCTGAGCTTGCTGCAACTGACATTCTTCATCCAATAACTTACGGAACCATAGAAACGCGCAAGCGGCTGTTAGCAAATTCGCCAGCACCCCAGCCGCAAACATACCTGGCAGGTGATAAAGCAGGCTGCCCAGGTAAGAAATAGGTACAAAAAATACGAATAAGCGCAACAAACTTAACAGCAGTGCACTCATAGGCTTGTGCATGGCGTTAAAGGATGAATTGGTCAGAATAATAATGCCCTGCAAACCGTAACCTAAAGGCACTATCATCAGAAATAACTGAATTAGCTCTGCCACCTGTTTCTCTTCAGCAAACACCATGGCAATCAATGGTGAGCACAGCCACAACAGCAGGAAAATTCCCAGTTGCCAGAGCATCACAAAGCGCATACACAACATGTAGCCGTCTCGCACCCTGTCCATGCGTCCGGCTCCAAAATTCTGGCTGATAAAAGGCGGCAAGCTCATGGATAACGCCAGCACCACGATGCAGGCAATGGATTCTAACCTATTGCCAACCCCCCAGGTCGCCACCGCCTCGGCCCCATAAGTCGCGACGATAGCAGTGAGCACACCATTGGCAATTGGGGTTAACATGTTGGCACCCGCCGCTGGTAAGCCGATTTTCAATACGGCACGACTGGTCATACGGAATTCAGAAAAGGTCAACAGTCTGGGAAGTACCAAACCACGTTTGATTACTAATAAATACAGGATATAGCCACAGCCCACCGCCCAAGCCGCCATAGTGGCAATCGCAGCGCCCTGGATGCCCAGGGCCGGTATCGGGCCTAACCCGAAGATCAACAACGGATCCAGAATAGCGTTGATCAAGCCGCCTGCCGCCATCACGATGCTGGGTGTTTTGGTATCACCTGCAGCCCGTAGTACCGAGTTTCCCACCATAGGTAATGCCAGAAAAACTCCGGCCACATACCAGATATGCATATAGTCACGAATATGTACAAGCTGTGATTCGGTGGCCCCCAACATTCTGAAAACCGGATCGATAGTTAAAAAACCGACTATCGCCAGCAGCCCCACTAATAAAAATGACAACATCAGGGCACCAGTGCCAAACTCCCTGGCCAGATGTGATTGGCCAGCGCCCAGATACCGTGCAATAGTGGCAGAGGTGCCAATCCCCAAACCGATATTGAGGCTAATTAAGGTGAAGGTAACCGGAAAGGTAAAGCTAATCGCAGCCAGCTCTTCGGTACCCAACAAACTCACGAAGAAGGTATCCACCAACCCGAAGGTCATTAGCATCACCATGCCCAGAATCATCGGCACTGTCATCTGCCGTAATGTACTGGCGATGGGACTGTTTAGCAGATCGGGTTTAGCACTGGCTTGCACGGCATAGCTCACTGAGTGGGAAAGGACTCATGATAAAAGACTGGTCATGAGAAGGCCATGGCAAAGCGCTGCGCTTTTGTATGGAAATATGATTCAGATCGTTCTATTTAATACAGATCCAGCACATCGTGACAAGTCAAGAACCTATCTTCATTGAACTTAATGCACTGATTTAATCACCTGATTTGTTGGTAAATTTTTTTTCCCCAACAAAAAATAACTAACAAGGTCAACACCAACCCGGCCAAAAATCCGCCAAGATGTCCAATCAGCGACCTAACCACGACTTAACAAATTGTTTTTTATAGAATAATTCATTTTATTCCTAATTTCTTAAGTCGCCCCCTTGACAGCATTTTTACTGCCCTGACGGCATTTCCTCCCGATTCATCAACATAGTTATCCACAGATTTAGTGGATAAGTCCGGCCCGGCCAATCACGCCGCCTTTTTCACCAGCATGTGGACAAAAAATGGTAAGTTACTACTAACCTGCTGAGACTCATTCTTATGTTGCATTTTTGTTAAACACTGTCCTTAGATCCAGTAGGCAAGGCTTTCATAAGAACAAATTGGGATAACTGAACGTTTTTTATTCCCTCTTTTTGTAGGATAAACAACCTAAAAGAATGCGTTTTTATGGGCCACAATAACCACATAAGTATTATCCACCGAGACGCAGCAAGCACTCTCTTTGCCTAGCAAATAACCAAACAGTCATAAAGTGGTAAAATTTATCGATTCCGCTGTTGACACCTATCAGGCAGCTCATTAATATTCGCCTCCGTTGAAAACAGCCAGCCACCAAGCTGAATCCTGTTTTTAATGTGAATATCTGCTCCCCCTTAGCTCAGTTGGTTAGAGCGACGGACTGTTAATCCGCAGGTCCCCCGTTCGAGTCGGGGAGGGGGAGCCAACTTCCAGATACTGTCAAAATTGGCTTACAGCCCTTGTACAACCCCTAATCCAGCTAGAATAACCCTAAGAATATCAAGTTGTTAATCTGGTCGTAAAATCGGATAATAGCGCCCAGCAATCCATCTTCCCTTACAGGCATGACTGAATATCTCCTGCTGCTATTAGGCACAGTGCTGGTAAACAATTTCGTATTGGTGAATTTTCTTGGCCTTTGCCCTTTTATGGGGGTGTCAGGCAAACTGGAAACCGCCATCGGGATGTCTATGGCCACGACTTTTGTTCTGACCCTGGCCTCCCTTTCCAGCTATCTTGTTGAGCATTACATATTACTACCTTTGGGTATCGGCTATCTGCGCACTCTGAGTTTTATCCTGGTTATCGCGGTGGTGGTGCAATTCACCGAGATGGTCGTGCATAAAACCAGTCCGACCCTGTATCGTCTGTTGGGTATTTTTCTGCCATTGATTACCACTAACTGTGCAGTATTAGGTGTTGCTCTGCTAAATGTTCGTGAACAACATAATTTTATCCAGTCAGTAGTCTATGGCTTCGGTGCCGCTGCTGGTTTCTCTTTGGTGTTGATACTGTTTGCTGCCATGCGTGAACGCCTTGCAGCAGCAGATGTGCCTTCCCCATTTAAGGGCGCTTCCATCGCCATGATCACCGCTGGATTAATGTCTCTGGCCTTTATGGGCTTTACCGGTTTGGTCAAACTCTGATGTCATTGTTGTATGCGCTCTTAGCCATTGGCTTGTTAGCACTGCTGTTCGGTCTGATTTTAGGTTATGCCGCCGTGCGTTTTAAGGTGGAAAGCGATCCGCTGGTTGAACAAATCGATGCTATTTTACCTCAAACCCAATGCGGGCAATGCGGGTACCCAGGTTGTCGTCCTTACGCCGAAGCGATTGCCAATGGCGATGAAATTAATAAATGTCCGCCTGGCGGTGAGTCCACCATCCGCCAGCTTGCTGACTTAATGGGTCTAGAAGCCAAGCCCCTTGATGATGCACATGGCAGTAACGACGTAAAGAAAGTGGCGTTTATTCGTGAAGACGAATGCATTGGCTGCACTAAATGTATCCAGGCCTGTCCGGTGGATGCCATCGTCGGTGCATCAAAGCAGATGCACACGGTTATCAGCGAAGAATGTACCGGTTGTGACTTATGTGTAGACCCCTGCCCGGTGGATTGTATTGACATGGTGCCGGTGAAAGTCACAGCCTCTTCCTGGCGCTGGCAATTAGACGCCATCCCGGTAAAAACCATAGATTAGAAGGGCGAATCAGTTGCAATCATTGATAGACAAAATTCGCCAGGGACGCTTTTTTGATTTTCCTGGCGGTGTACATCCGCCAGGTCGCAAGACCCTGTCCAATCAGGATGTAATCGGCAAGTGTACTTTGCCTGAGCACCTCTACCTGACAGTTAAACAGCATATAGGCGCCCCGGGACAGTTGCAGGTAAAAGTGGGTGACGAGGTGCTTAAAGGGCAGGCCTTAACACGCAGCACAAATCCTTTTGCCTTACCCGTGCATGCACCAACATCCGGCAAGGTTACCGCTATCGCGCCGCATGTATCGGCGCATCCATCCGGCCTGGCAGAGCTGAGCGTGGAAATAACCCCGGATGGACGAGATAAGTGGATTGACCTGACGCCCATACCGGATTATCAGCAATTGCCTAAAACCCGCATTATTGAAGCGATCTGTGATGCGGGGATTGCCGGTATGGGTGGTGCGGGTTTCCCCACTCATATTAAAGTCAGTCCGAAAAAAGATGTGGAGTTTCTGGTAATCAACGGGGCCGAGTGTGAGCCCTATATTACCGCCGATGACCGACTGATGCGCGAACATGCCTGGCAGATACGACAAGGTATTGATGTTCTCTGCCACTTGCTCAACCCGGGCCATGTGCTTATCGCCATTGAAGACAACAAACCCGAGGCCATTCAGGCCATGCAGGTAGCTTGTCAGGAAAAGCCTGACTATATCATCTGCCCTATTCCCACTAAGTATCCAGCCGGCGGCGAAAAACAACTTATTCAGGTGCTGACCGGTCGTGAAGTGCCCCATGGCCGCCTGCCCATAGACGTAGGCATTATTATGCAAAACGTCGGCACTTGTTTTGCCGTAGCAGATGTTATCTTTACCGGCAAGCCGTTGATTCAGCGTGTTGTCACCCTCACAGGCGAAGCCATGACAAAGCCATGCAACGTCTGGGCTCTACTGGGTACACCGATATGTCATTTGCTAAAACATGCAGGTTACGAAAAAGCACAGCAGGGGGTTCAGCGTCTGATAATGGGCGGACCGATGATGGGCTTCAGCCTGGCTTCCGAACAAATACCTGTGGTGAAAAGTACTAACTGTATTTTAGCGCCAACCCAACAAGAAATGACGCTGCCCGAGGAAGAGCAGGCCTGTATTCGCTGCAGCGCTTGTGCTGATGCTTGCCCGGTGAATTTGCTGCCGCAACAAATGTATTGGCATAGCAAAGCCAAAGAGCTGGACAAGGCGCAGGATTATAACCTGTTTGACTGCATCGAGTGCGGGGCCTGTGCTTATGTTTGCCCAAGCCAGATTCCGCTGGTGCATTACTACCGCGTTGCCAAGGCACAAATCCGTCAACAGGAAGAAGAAAAGCAGAAAGCCGACAAGGCCAGAGACAGATTTGAAGCGCGCAAACAGCGTTTGGAAGAAGAAAAGGCCGAGCGCGAGTTAAAACATCAGCAGGCAGCCGAGGCCAGACGTGAAGCCATGCATAAACAGGGCGACGATCCAAAGTCTAAGGTTGCTGCAGCGCTGGCCAGAGCACGGAAACAGCAGACCAGCGATGAGACAACGGCAGCCCCAGAGACCGCGGATAAAGTCGCAGCCGCTATTGCCCGTGCTAAAGCCAGAAAAGCCGCAGTACAGCAAGGTGACTCCGCGCCCAGCGACACAGCAGATACTGCAGCAGAAGATAAACAAGCCAAAGTGGCCGCTGCCGTGGCGCGTGCCAAGGCCAGAAAAGCCGCAACGCAGCAAGGTCATGCGGCGCCCAGCGACACAGCAGATACTGCAGCAGAAGATAAACAGGCCAAAGTAGCCGCTGCCGTGGCGCGTGCCAAGGCCAGAAAAGCCGCAGTACAGCAAGGTGATGCCGCGCCCAGCGACACAGCAGATACTGCAGCAGAAGATAAACAGGCCAAAGAGGCCACTGCCAGCAAAAGCAAGACCACAAAACAAGTTAAGCCGAAAGACAAGGTGTCAACCCAAGTCACAGCCGCCGATACCCCCGTTAAGCCAGCGCCAGCTGACGATAGAGAAGAACAGAAAAGGCAACGCGTCGCGGCAGCCATTGCCAAGGCCAAACAACAAAAAGCACAGAAAGATCGTCAGCAAGCTTCTTCCACAGCAGATATGCCTGCAGAAAAAGTCGCTCAGCCTCTGGTGGAAGTAGACGAACAGAAAAAACAACGTGTTGCAGCGGCTATCGCCAAAGCGAAGGCCAGAAAAGCCAAACTTGATATGCAAAGTAGCGCAGATAATCAGCAGGATAAAACAGACGAATGAGCCTTCGAATTGCCAGTTCACCTCACCAGCGCAGTCAACGTAGTACCGCCGAGCTTATGCGCCTGGTCTGTTATTGCGCCCTGCCCGGTTTTGCCCTGCAATGCTGGTTTTTCGGCTGGGGCAGCCTGCTACAGTTCTTGATTGCAGCCGTGGTCGCATTAGGCACCGAAGCGCTGATTCTGGAACTGCGCAAAAAAGATTTTGAAAAGGCCCTGTCCGATTGCAGCGCGCTATTAACCGCTTTGCTGCTGGCAATTTGTCTGCCACCGCTTACGCCTTGGTGGATTACGGCTATCGGTGCGTTTTTCGCCATCGGCATCGCCAAACAACTTTATGGTGGCTTGGGATCTAACCTGTTTAACCCCGCCATGGTGGCTTATGTAACCTTACTGGTGTCGTTTCCGGTTGCCATGACATCCTGGCTGCCACCGCAACATTTAGCAGAGCATCCTTATAATCTGGTCGATGCTTTGAGCGTGATCTTTACCGGCTTTACCGGTGAAGGTTACAGCCTGACCCAGCTTCGCAGTGATGCCGACGGCTTTACCATGGCTACGCCCCTGGACGCAGTGAAAACCGATTTAAGTCTCGGCCTGACGCTGGAAGAAGCAACCAGCAAAGGACAATTTAACAATGGCCTGGGCATTGGCTGGTTTTGGATTAACCTGGCCTATCTGGCAGGTGGTCTGGTTTTACTGAAGTTACGTGCAATTAAATGGCAGATTCCCGTCAGCATGCTGGGGACCATATTGCTGGTGGCCGGCATCATGCACCTTAGCGCCCCGGATCTGTTCGCATCACCCTGGTTCCATCTGCTTAGCGGCGGCACTATGCTGGGGGCTTTTTTTATTGCTACCGACCCGGTTTCCGCCAGTACAACTGACCGCGGCCGCTTGCTCTTCGGCGCAGGTATTGGCCTGCTGGTAGTGGTCATTCGGACTTGGGGCGGTTACCCCGATGCCATTGCCTTTGCCGTCGTGCTGATGAATATGGCCGTGCCGCTGATAGATTATTACACCCGGCCCCGCACTTATGGCCACCAGCGTCAAAGAGGAAAACCATGAAAGACAGCCTCAAGCGCAACGGCTTAACGCTGACCGCTTTTGCGCTGGTCACCACCGGTCTGATTGCGCTGACCCATCAGTTCACTGATGACAAAATCAAAAGCCAGCAGCAGCAACAGCTGCAGAAACTGCTTGGCAGTATTGTCCCGGCCAATCTGCATGACAATGATATTGAGCATGACTGCACAGAAATCAGCCATCCTGAGTTTTTAGGCAATAGCGACGCCAAAAAGGTGTATCGTGCGCGTCTGGCTGGTGAGCCTGCCGCCCTGGTTATTCAAACCATAACGCCGGACGGTTATAGCGGCAATATCGAGCTATTGGTAGGTATTGATGCACAAGGAAAAGTGACCGGCGTCCGCGCAATTAAGCATCAGGAAACCCCAGGCCTTGGCGATAAAATTGATGTGCGTATCAGTGACTGGATTCTGAGCTTTAATGGTAAAGGGCTGGGCAATGGTGATGAAAAAAACTGGGCAGTCAAAAAAGACGGCGGACAGTTTGACCAATTTACCGGCGCCACCATTACCCCCAGAGCGGTTGTCGGCGCAGTGCGTGATGCACTGAAACTCAGCAATAGCATGCAGCAACAACTGTATGATGCACCTAACTTATGCAAGGTGAGCAAGGTGAGTACCAAGGAGGAAGCCCATGAGTGAATACAAAACCCTGTCTTGGCAAGGGCTGTGGAAAAACAATCCGGCCCTGGTACAACTGCTGGGCTTATGCCCGTTGCTGGCGGTGACCGGCAGTTTTATTAATGGCCTGGGATTGGGGCTGGCTACCACGGCGGTGCTGATTGGTTCCAATACTACAGTCTCCCTGGTACGCAATCTGGTACCGGCAGAGATACGCATCCCTATTTTTGTGATGGTGATAGCCGCGTTTGTCACTATTATCCAATTGCTGATGAACGCCTACACCTTCACCCTTTATCAGGCCCTGGGTATTTTTATTCCTTTAATTGTGACCAATTGCGCCATTATTGGCCGGGCAGAAGCCTATGCATCAAAAAATCCGGTAAAGTTTGCCGCTTTTGACGGTTTGATGATGGGCGTCGGCTTCACACTGGTATTGGTGACACTGGGCGGATTGCGGGAAATACTGGGAAGCGGCACCCTGTTCAGCGGTGCAGAGTTCCTGTTTGGCGACTGGGCCAAACAGCTAACCCTGACGCTTTATGTGACCGAGCATAAGTTCCTGCTGGCCATTTTGCCACCGGGCGCCTTTATCGGTATGGGTTTGCTTATCGCCCTGAAAAATGTATTGGATAAGCGGCTGGAACAACTTAATAAACAACCGGCCAAAGTAGTGCAGCGCGCCAGAATCACGGCAGAGTCTTCCTGACGGAATACTCAGCATGGTGGCCAACAAAGACAGACCAGGATGAACCAGAGCAAACGCAAACAAATATTACAACGCCTGAGGGATGACAACCCTCACCCCACCACCGAGCTCAACTACAGTTCCCCGTTTGAACTGTTGATTGCCGTGATCCTTTCAGCGCAGGCCACTGATGTGGGCGTGAATAAAGCCACCGACAAACTGTTCCCGGTTGCCAATACCCCGGAAGCGATTCTGGCATTAGGTGTGGATGGCCTGAAGGAATACATTAAAACCATTGGCCTGTTTAATGCCAAAGCAGAAAATGTGATTAAGACCTGCCACATTCTGGTAAATCAGCATGGTTCTGCAGTGCCTGAAAGTCGCGAGGCATTAGAGGCACTGCCCGGCGTTGGCCGCAAAACCGCCAATGTGGTGCTGAACACCGCTTTCGGCTGGCCCACCATTGCCGTAGATACGCATATTTTCCGGGTCAGCAACCGCACGGGGCTGGCGCCTGGCAAAAATGTGCTTGAAGTGGAAAATAAACTACTTAAGGTTGTGCCTGCCGAGTTTAAAGTCGATGTACACCACTGGCTGATTCTGCACGGCCGTTACGTATGTGTTGCCAGAAAGCCCCGTTGCGGCGCATGCCTGATTGAAGATCTCTGTGAGTTCAGAGATAAAACTGAAACATAATAAGATTACACTCCCCCCTGACCAAAAAGGACCAGAAGTATGAGACTACTGCATACCATGTTGCGCGTTGGTAACCTGGAAAGTTCTATTGAATTCTATACCCAGTTACTGGGTATGACGCTGTTACGCACCAGTGAAAACCAGGAATATCAATATACCCTGGCATTTCTGGGGTATGGCGAAGAACACAGCCATACCGTACTAGAACTGACCTACAACTGGGATCAAGACAGCTATGATATGGGTACGGCGTACGGACACATCGCTATAGGTGCAGAAGATATCTATGCGCTGTGTGAACGCCTGGAGCAGCAAGGTGCAGATGTCTACCGCAAACCTGGGCCGGTCAAAGGTGGCAGTACCGTTATCGCCTTTGTGCGCGACCCTGACGGTTATGCCGTGGAGCTGATTCAAGACTGAGATTAAAACATGATAAGGACGCTGCTTACCGGCATTCTGCTGTCAACCCTGTGCACTAACCTGTTGGCCAAACCTTTGGTCATTGCGCATCGGGGCGCATCGGGCTACCTGCCGGAGCATACGCTGCCAGCCGTTATTCTGGCCCATGGCATGAACCCCGATTATATCGAGCAGGATTTAGTGTTATCCAAGGATGGTGTGTTGGTGGTACTGCATGATATCCACCTGGATACCGTGACCGATGTGGCAGAGCGCTTTGCACAACGGAAACGGGCCGATGGACGCTTTTATGCCATCGACTTTACCCTTGAGGAATTGAAGAGCCTGCGGGTACACGAAAGACGCAATGAACAGAATCAGCAAGTGTTTGCCCTTCGTTACCAGGGGCATAAGAGCAATGCGGACTTCTTTCGCATTGCGACCTTCGAAGAGCAGCTCATTCTGATTCAAGAGCTGAATCGCAGCCGTGGCGTCAATATTGGCATTTATCCGGAGATAAAATCCCCGGCATTTCACCGTGCTGCAGGGCAAGATATCAGCAAGATTTTCATGGCCCAATTGGAAAAGCATGGTCTGAATAAGGCAAATGCCAAGGTATATGTGCAATGTTTCGACTTTGCCGAAACCCGCCGTTTACGCCAGGAGCTGGGCCTGAAAGCGCCGCTGATACAGCTTTTGGCAGAAAACAGCTGGCAGGAGTCAGGTTCAGACTACGACTATTTAAAATCCCCGCCGGGTTTGCAGGAGATTGCCAAGGTAGCGGATGGGATTGGCCCCTGGATCCCGCAGTTGGTTAACTTTGACAACAAAGCCCCAACCACGCTGTTAACACAAGCCAAGGCATTGGGATTACAAATACATCCTTATACTCTTCGTGCAGACCAACTACCGCAAGGTATGGACTGGCAGAGCACCATGGCATTGCTATTTGACGGGCTGAAAGTTGATGGTATTTTTACCGACTTCCCGGATAAGGTCGTGGCCTACAACGCCACACAGTAAAAAGGGCGCCTAGCGCCCTTTTGACAATCCTGATGTGATTACAACCCTTTCTCCATACGGATAATCACCCGACGGTTCTTGGCTCTGGACAGTTCATTGCTGTTTTCTGCAATATGCCGTTTTTCCCCATGGCCGGTGATGCTGATCCTGTCGCCCTCAACCCCTTGCTCCTGGAAAAACTGCTTTACCCGCTCGGCACGTCGCAATGACAATTGCTCATTACTCCAACGGCCGCCATAACTGTCGGTATAAGCATCCAGTAACACCAGTTCAATATTGCTGTCTTCTTTAAGGTAGTCACTGATCATGCTGAGTTTTTTGCGTGAGCCTCGGGTAAATTCATCGGAGTTTTTCTGATACGACAGCACAGTGTAGGCAATGTCCTCGAAGCTATAGGGCAGTAAATTAGCCACGCATTGGGAAAACTGCCGGTATTGGTCAATAAAGTTGCTGGCATTTAGCCCCACAGCCACTCTGTCGGCTTCATTGTACCAATCACGATAATAGATGGTCGGCCAGAACCCTTTTTCCAACTCAGACAGAATGGTCCAGGCCGCTTGTTCCGGTAGATCACCATTATATTGTTTACGAATGGGCATATCGGCAATTTGCCGTTGCATTGCCCCAGGCATCCAGCTCGGTGGCACCGAGTAAACCGAAGCCACACCGTAAGTTTTGGGCAACTGCAGCATATCCAGCTCAAACTCCATATTGAGTTGCTTACTGGCCATACTGGTAAACAACGCATCGCCATAGCCGGGTACCTGATGTTTCAGAGTACATTGCAGTCGGGTTTGGCTGCTTAACTGCCAACTGGAGGTTTCAACGGGCGCTGCATAATGACGCAATCCGGCCTGAGCGGGCGTTATCAGCATACCGAGCAAAGCATAAAGGAGTCTGTTCATAACATCTCTGTCCAATTCCTTACCAAGATATCGGCAGTCACATCAATTCCATTACACTGGATAGCCTCGGCCAGACTTGTCATAATCGCGGCCCAGACCAGCACGACCATTTAGTTCAAGACCGATAGAGTAAAAGATGACAGCAGATACGCAACAACTCAAGCAAAGATTCAGGGGATATTTTCCCGTAGTAATAGATGTGGAAACCGCCGGTTTTAATCCGCGCACCGACGCTTTGCTGGAAATTGCTGCAGTTACCTTAAAGCTGGATCAAACAGGTCAGCTTGTCAGAGACGAAACCTTTCATTTTCATGTCCAGCCATTTGCAGGTGCGAACCTGGAACAGGCTGCACTGGATTTTAATGGCATCGACCCACATTGTGCCTTGCGTGGCGCTCTACCTGAAACCGACGTTATGAAGGAACTGTGTAAGCAAATCCGTAAAAAGCAGAAAGATGCGGATTGCCAGCGCAGTGTAATTGTTGCCCACAATGCGGCCTTTGATCAGGGCTTTGTTAACGCCGCCGTTGAACGCTCCAGTATAAAGCGCACCCCATTCCACCCTTTCGTGTCTTTTGATACCACCAGCCTGTCAGCCCTGGCTTTCGGTCAAACCGTATTGGTTAAGGCCTGCCGCACGGCGGGACTGAGCTTTGATCAGGCCGAGGCACATAGCGCTTTGTATGACGCTGAGAAAACCGCAGATCTATTCTGTATTATCGTCAACAAGTGGCAACAACTGGGTGGCTGGCCGCTAACGACGGTAGAGATCTGACAGAATTAAATACCTGATGTATTTGGCATAGCCTTTCTGATATAAATCAATGTATTGATTAGAGTGCGTTGACCTTTTGAGTATAAATTTTGTTCAATTCCAGCCCCTTATGGTCACGACGCCGGGCTGCAGGCTTAGTGGGCCTAAGTCAAAGCCCGGCAACACAGAGCAGGAGGGGCTGGGTTGAACCCTTCGGGCAGCGCTTGTGGGCCCTTTCTACGGCGTTATCACTCACTCATGTAGAATCACTACACCACGTTCGCTCTGCCTTGTATAAAGGGCCCACAAACTGCTGCAAAATCATAATTAAAAGGTCAACACGCTCTAATTATCCTGCTAGATTTATGCTACTTAGCTGAAAAGGAAGGCGTGGATGAAACAAATACTAGTCATTGCAGATCTCCCGGGAAACAAGCCCAAGGCCCTGGCAAAAGCCAAATTAGTTGCAGAGGCGTTAGATGCTCAGGTAACGGTGTTGAGCTTTGTACATGAACAACTTAAACATCTACCCGACAACCTTAGCAATGCGCAACAACAGGAAGTTCAGCAAAGCCTGATTGAACAGCGTCAGCAATGGCTGGAACGCCAACTCAAAGATACCGGACTGAACGATGCCAGTGTACAGACTCAGGTGATCTGGGAGAAAAACATTGCCCAGTGGGTGGAAGCTTACAGCCGGCGTCATCGCCATGACCTGATTATTAAAACCGGACATCGCACTGAAAATCTGTTTTACACGCCAACAGACTGGCATTTGCTCAGAACCAGCAGTACACCGGTATTACTAGTGGCTGAGAAAAAATGGAAAAAGCAGCACAATGTGCTGGTTACATTGGATCTTGGTAGTAAGCTACAAAGTAAGCAAGCTTTGAACAGGCAATTACTGGCCACAGGTATTGAGTGGGTACGTCATTTTGGCGGCGAATTACATGTGGCTTATTGCCTGCCCATGTCCCCCATGCTGAAAGATCTGATGGGACTAAGTGCCAAGAAAATCGCCACTCAGGCCAGACAACAGTATCTGCCGCTGATTCAGGAAATGGCTGGTGACTACCCTATTTCCGAAAAGCAGTTGCACATTAAGGCCGGTGAACCAGACAAGGTGTTGCCCAGTATGGCGGCTGATGTCAATGCGGGCCTGGTCGCCATAGGCACCGTGGGCCGCAAAGGACTAAAAGGAAAACTGTTGGGTAATACCGCGGAACAAATCCTGACCCTGCTTAAAACCGATGTGATGGCAATTCAGCCTTAAAATAAAAAAGCCGCGATAATCGCGGCTTCGTTTTAGCTTAAAGTCTTACAGCTTGTCGCTGTTTTCCGCCAGGTACTTGGCCACACCTTCGGGGCTTGCCTGCATACCTTCGTTACCTTGCTGCCAGCCAGCTGGACATACTTCACCATGCTCCTGGTGGAAATTCAGAGCATCCACCATACGCAGCATTTCGTCTACATTACGGCCCAGCGGCAGATCATTAACCACCTGATGACGTACATTACCTTCCTCGTCGATCAGGAAAGAGCCACGGAACGCCACGCCAGCTTCAGGATGCTCAACATCATAGGCCTGGCAGATTTCATGTTTTACGTCTGCCACCAGCGTGTACTTCACAGGCCCGATACCGCCTTGATTTACCGGCGTATTACGCCATGCGTTGTGGCTGAACTGGGAGTCAATAGAGATACCAATAACCTCTACACCACGCTTTTGGAATTCTTCGTAACGTTTGTCAAAAGCAATCAGCTCTGAAGGGCAAACAAAAGTGAAATCAAGTGGGTAGAAAAACAACACGGCCTTTTTGCCTTTAATGGCATCTTTCAGGTTATAGCTGTCAACAATCTCACCGTTGCCCAGTACGGCAGCGGCAGTGAAATCCGGGGCGGGACGACCAACTAATACACTCATCATCTTCTCCATTTATTGGTTGATGTTTTGCTTACTGCGTTTGCTACGCAATAAGTCTCAGAAAAACTAGAACACAAGATAAGGGCACATGCAGTGCAAACCAAGAGCAAAAACAAAATTGCTGCACTAAATGTCGAATTACTACACTGGCCTTCATGGACTTCACCTAAATTTAAGTGAGATTTCTTATCAATCTCAAACAAATTTCTTGGCAAAACACCTAATAACAATTATTATCATTTGTAGTGTTATAGGAGTTGTACTTTGTTCGTTTGTCTTTGCCACGGAATCACCGATAAGCACATTGCCCAAGCCGTCCGCGAGGAAGGGGTTGGAAATATGCGTGAGCTGCGCAAACAGCTGGGTGTTGGCAGTCAATGCGGGAAATGTGTACAACTGGCCCAACAGGTCATAGATAACACTATAGTTGATGAGTCCTTATTTAAGGACGTCAGCTAAACACAGTTTGAATAAATTGGCCGGTGACGCATAAGTATTTGTTCTCTATAATGAATGAATCTTAGCCCGCCGTTTTTGTGTTGCTTGGCAAAAATGGCTTACCATGGAGCCCGGCGATGAAAGGCGATAAATCCCTTATCAAACACCTTAACAAGGTGCTCGGCCATCAATTGGTGGCAATCAATCAGTATTTCCTGCATTCCCGTATGTTTAAGAACTGGGGACTGAAGGCGTTGGCCGACAAGGAATATCACGAGTCAATCCGGGAAATGAAACGCGCCGATGATCTGATTGAACGCATTTTGTTTTTGGATGGCATTCCTAACTTACAGGATTTGGGCAAATTGCATATCGGTGAAGACACCGAAGAGATGCTCAACTGTGACCTCAGTTTTGAACATAAAGCCCTGCCGGATTTACGCAGTGCCATACAGTATGCAGAATCCGTGCAGGATTATGTCACTCGTGACTTACTCGGCAACGTTCTGGATGGCCAGGAAGAGCACGTAGACTGGCTGGAAACTCAGTTACAGCTTATCAGCAAACTGGGCATTGAAAACTACAACCAATCACAAATGCATGATGATTAATTGAGAAGGGGCCGATACGCGCCCCTTTTTTGTGTCAGTTATTCAGCGCTGTCCTGCTCTTCACCTTTACTGGCTTTAGCACGGGCGGCGGCCTCTTTGATTAAGGGCTGCAATTCACCTTGCTGGAACATTTCCAGGACAATGTCACAGCCGCCGACCAGTTCACCTTCCACCCAAAGCTGCGGAAAGGTGGGCCAATTGGCATAAGCGGGTAGTTCTGCACGAATATCCGGGTTTTGCAGAATATCTACATAAGCAAACGGCTCGCCACAGGACATCAGCGCCTGCGACGCCTGGGCAGAGAAGCCACAACTGGGCAGCTTAGGTGAGCCTTTCATATATATTAGGATGGGATTTTCAGCGATTTGCTGTTTGATTTTTTCCAACGTTTCCACAATAACTGCCTCATAATTAGGGTTAAACGGATTTGCGGCCATTATACGTGTTTTCAAGGCTTGACTCATGCATTGTTCACATAACTTGATTTTGCTGCGATGGGCCGCATCTATATAAGCTGTCTGGCTGGCTATTTATTTGCATTGGCTTTAGACTAATAAATAAACCAATAACTTTATAAACTACGATGACAACTACGTCGTCGACCTTATGACTAACATGGAGAATTTACATGGCTTTTGAACTTCCCCCATTGCCGTACGAAAAAAATGCATTGGAACCGCATATCTCTGCTGAAACTCTGGATTACCATTATGGCAAGCACCACAACACCTATGTGGTGAAGCTGAACGGTCTCATTGAAGGTACCGAGTTCGCCAACAAATCTCTGGAAGACATTGTACGTAGTTCTCAGGGTGGCGTATTTAACAATGCTGCACAAATCTGGAACCACACTTTTTACTGGCACAGCCTGAGCCCAAATGGCGGTGGTGAACCAGCCGGTGCACTGGCCGATGCAATCAACGCAAAATGGGGCTCCTTTGCCGCATTCAAAGAAGCCTTCAATGACAAGGCAGTCAATAACTTTGGTTCAAGCTGGACCTGGTTGGTAAAATTGGCCGATGGCAGCCTGGATATTGTAAACACCAGCAATGCTGGTACGCCTATCACTGAAGCAGGCGTAACGCCGCTGATGACGGTGGATCTGTGGGAGCATGCCTACTACATTGATTACCGCAATCTGCGCCCTAAGTACCTGGAAGGTTTCTGGGCTTTGATCAACTGGGATTTCGCAGCACAGAACTTTGCCAAGTAATCTCAGCAAAAACAAAAAAAGCGCCTGTTGGCGCTTTTTTTATGTCTAAGACAATCAGTCCACTAAGTCCTGCGGCATATCACCGCGAATTTCATGCCAAATCTTGCCGCTGGCAATCCCGTATTTGCGAATCAGACCTGGAACCTGCTCATGGGCACCCGTTTGTGCAAGTTGTAATAACTGTGCGTAGTAATCACGGGCCAGGTTACGGGACTTGCTATTAGAGAAATAATAACCGCCAATTCTGGCGTATAAGCCGCGAAAGCCGTTCATCATCAGTACATAAACCCGGTTGCCAGACGCCAGCGCAAGATCATGGTTAATGCGGTAATCATAATCAGCAAAAGCCTGACCGTCTTCAGGCACATCCGAATAGCCTTTAAGGAGCTCAGCAGCCTGCTCCGGCGAGTTTTTAATTGCCCCGCGAATAAATACCGCACTGACGCTGGTACGTGCAGCCAATAGATGATCAACAAGTTCTGGAATACCATCCTGGTCCAGACGCGCCAGAGTTTCCAGGATATTCAGACCACAAGTTTCCCAGAAGTTATTCACTTTCGTGGGTTTGCCATGCTGAATAGTTAGCCAACCATCCCGCGCCAACCTCTGCAACACTTCCCGTAAAGTAGTACGGGTCACTCCGATAAGTTCAGATAATTCCCGCTCAGCCGGCAGGATAGTTCCGGGTGGAAATCTGCCGCTCCAAATAGATTCAACAATATATTCTTCGGCAAATCCTGCTGGACTCTGGGACTTATAGATCATGCAAAAGCTCGCTTAATACCGATTAGTTTTTGTTATCAAACTGATTGTACCAGATGTGTATGCTAATTAAACCAAATTACTGCAGAGGCCATGGTGGCGCCAATTCACCTCTTTCGCCATACTGAATATGACAGATTATCCTGCACTCAGAAGGGGTAAACATCAGAATTGGCTTGCTTTTTTCGGCACTTCTCATTAAAACAACAGTAGTCGGTTTCCTCATCGAGAACCCAGCGGCCTACTAACAACTGTGGAGCAGGACGCAGGCAAAGCGCTCCGACTGGCTGGCCGATGGTGATCCACCCCACTACACCGAAAGGACCACTTAGCATGCAACAATCCATGGTCGACGCACTGTTCAGAAATTTTCTCGGTAATGCGCCTGACTGGTATAAAAAAACCATCATCGCATTTTTAATTATCAACCCATTGCTGTTTCAGCTCAGCCCTTACATGGCTGGGTGGGCGCTGGTACTGGAGTTTATCTTCACCCTGGCCATGGCGCTTAAGTGCTACCCCTTGCAACCCGGAGGCTTGTTGGTCATCGAAGCGGTATTTATCGGAATGACCAGCCCAGAGCATATCAAGCATGAGGTGGTGGTAAATATCGAGGTGTTGCTGCTGCTGATTTTTATGGTGGCGGGTATCTACTTTATGAAAGACCTGCTGCTGTTTCTGTTCACCAAGCTACTTATCCGGTTGCGCAGTAAAGTAGCACTGGCTCTGGCTTTTACTTTGTCATCCGCTTTGCTGTCCGCCTTCCTGGATGCCTTAACCGTAATTGCGGTGATTATCAGTGTGGCGACAGGTTTCTATTCCATTTACCACAAAGTGGCTTCCGGTAAAGATTACCATCATGAGCACGACCATACTGCTGATGAGAGTATGCCGGTGCCCAGCCGTGAAGACCTGGAAGGCTTTCGCAGTTTCCTGCGTAACCTGATGATGCATGCTGCCATTGGTACAGCCCTGGGGGGGGTAACCACCATGGTAGGTGAACCGCAAAACCTGATTATTGCCGATAAGGCCGGATGGAACTTTGTCGAGTTTCTGATGCGTATGAGCCCAATTACTCTGCCGGTACTGATTGGCGGCTTGCTTACCACGGTGTTCCTGGAAAAGTTCAAGCTGTTTAGCTACGGTGCACAGTTGCCGGATACAGTACGAACGATATTGTCAGACTATAGCCATTATGTAGATCAGCAACGCACCAAGAAAGACACAGCTAAGCTGTACATCCAGTCTCTGATTGCCGTTTGGTTGGTGGTTGGCCTGGCTTTCCATTTGTCGGCTGTTGGACTCATTGGCCTGTCAGTTATCGTCCTGGCCACCGCGTTTTGCGGCGTGGTGGACGAGCACCAGATAGGTAAGGCATTTGAAGAGGCGCTGCCTTTTACTTCACTTTTGTGTGTGTTTTTTGCTGTTGTGGCGGTCATTATCGATCAAGGGCTGTTTACGCCGGTAATCGAATGGGTGCTAACCTTTGAAGGAAAAACCCAGTTGGTGATGTTTTATTTAGCCAATGGTTTGCTATCCATGGTCAGCGATAATGTGTTTGTGGGTTCTGTGTATATTACTGAGGTAAGTGCTGCGCTGAAACATGGTCATATTACCCGAGACCAGTTTGATATGCTGGCGGTAGCCATTAATACCGGCACCAATTTGCCCAGTGTGGCAACGCCTAACGGACAAGCAGCGTTCCTGTTTCTGTTAACGTCAGCTCTTGCGCCATTACTACGACTTTCATACGGTCGAATGGTGTATATGGCCTTGCCTTATACCGTTGTGCTGACCTTGATTGGTCTGGCCGCCACTTACTTCGGCCTGCTGGAAATGACCGATTGGCTATACCATATGGAATGGATTAGTCATCATAGTCCTACCGAAGTACCGCACGATTAATTTAAATGGCGCCTCTTTCGAGGCGCCTGTTGTAATACGAGATGCTAATGCAATTGTTTTCCCGGATGGCCGAATGGCCCACCAAACGCTGGCCCTGGGCCTTGTTATTTATTTCCTCTGTGCTGCTTGAGGCCACCGCCTTATACTTCCAATACGGTATGGGCCTTGAGCCTTGTATTATGTGTATTTACCAGCGTAACGCAGTGTTCGGCCTGATGTTAGCCGGTATGGCAGGCATGTTGCTGCACAATTACCCGGTAGGCCGCATGCTAGCCTATGCCTTATGGGCGGTTTCTGCTGTTTGGGGACTGTTGATTGCAGTGGAACATGTAGACATTCAAACTGCTGCCAATCCATTTTTTACGGTGTGTGAAATTGTACCCAACTTCCCAAGCTGGCTACCTTTGCACGAATGGATCCCACAAGTATTTGCCGCAACCGGCGACTGCGGTAATATAGACTGGTCATTTCTGGATATGAGCATGCCACAATGGATGATCATTATTTTTGCTGTTTATACCGCGCTGCTGGTCATCACCCTGGTAGCCAGACTGGCAAGGTTCAGAGGTTTTTAATGCGCCACAAGCTGAGTCAAATATAAATATCCAAATGACCAGGTGCCGCGCGATTTTCACCTTCTACAGGTTTGTCTGAGGTCGCTTTTGCGGCCTTTTTCTTTTTACGCTTTTGTTCCTGCTTTTCCCTTTGCTGACGTTCTTCGGCGGTTAAATTCTTCTCATCTTCCTCCAAAGAACGCAACTTGGCCTCTTTGCTTACCTGTTCAATACGTTGTTCATCCTGAACGGGGTTTACCTTCCCCTGTTTGGGCAAAATGGGAAACAATAAATCACTCACCATAGACAAGATCCCTTGTTGTATGCCATTCACTACAGCTATCAACGAAAATTAACTGGCTTAATCAGTTCGATATTATATCGTACAAATTTCAACCAACTTTAATCTTGGACAATCTCTCCGCGCATTCATTCCGTATAAAGCCCTTTTGCTATTTTGCTTTAGCTAAAAATAGAGCGTGCTGACCTTTTGAGTATGATTTTGCAGCAGTTTGTGGGCCCTTTATACAAGGCAGAGCGAACGTGGTGTAGTGATTCTACACGAGTGAGTGATAACGCCGTAGAAAGGGCCCACAAGCGCGGCCCGAAGGGTTCAACCCAGCCCTCCTGCCCGGTGTTGCCGGACTTTGACTTAGGCCCACTAGGCCTGCAGCCCGGCGTCGTGACCAGAAGGGAGCTGAATTTGAACAAAATCTATACTCAAAAGATCAACACGCTCTAAATATTTCAAAAATTTACTCTTGCGTTTTGCCCCGGCCTTGCAGTAAGTTAATAGCCGCACAGAGATTAGACTAACAAACGAAATGATTAAGCAAAGCCTGAAAGCCGTTCACCACCATCACCATACAGCATAACCTTTCAGGTTCGTGCTGGAAGGTTATTGTTACCTTCCAGCGGCATCTCGAACCAGATTTAGATACCCCCGGAAGGAAACTTCCGGGGGTTTTTCGTTTTAGGGCGCGTGAAAAATTAAGGTAGGAATCATGACAGACCGCAACAGACTCAGAATTGCCGTACAAAAGTCCGGCCGCCTCTGCGAAGGCAGTATGGAACTGCTAAAAGCGATTGGCGTAAAACTTTCTATTCGCGACCGTTTGCTTATTGCCCATGCCACCAACCTGCCGATCGATCTGTTGCGTGTGCGTGACGATGATATTCCGGGCCTGGTAATGGATGGCGTCGTCGATCTGGGCTTTATCGGTGAAAATGAGCTGGAAGAGAAAATGCTTGAGCGACAGGCCCAGGGTAAGCAGTTTCAGTATAAGACCCTGGAAAGGCTGGAGTTCGGTGGTTGCCGCTTGTCTCTGGCAGTGCCCAACGAAATGGATTACCAGAACGTACAATCGCTACAAGGAAAGAAAGTCGCCACCACCTACCCCTTTTTGCTTGAGCGTTTCTTCCGCGAACAGAATGTGGATGCCAACGCTGTGATGTTAAATGGTTCGGTTGAGGTCGCCCCGCGTGCCGGACTGGCCGATGCCATCTGCGACCTGGTCAGTACCGGTGCCACATTGGAAGCTAACGGTCTGGTAGAAAAGGACGTCATTTTCCGATCCAAGGCCGTGCTGATTCAGCGCGGCGGCGATATGCCCGCCAGTAAGCAGCAACTTATCGACAAATTGCTGACCCGTATCAATGGCGTGATGCAGGCGCGGGAGAGTAAATACATTATGCTGCATGCGCCTAAAGATAAAATTGAGCAGGTAAAACAGCTGCTACCCGGTGCAGAAAACCCTACGCTGCTACCACTGGCTGGTAATGAAACCAGTGTCGCCGTGCACGTAGTCAGCACCGAAACCCTGTTTTGGGAAACCATGGAAAAACTCAAGGCCCTGGGTTGCAGCAGTATTCTGGTGCTGCCCATCGAAAAAATGTTGGGTTAAGCATGCAAGACTGGAATCAATTAACCCTGCAGCAACAAGCACAGTTATTATCCCGCCCGGCACTGGCCGATAATCAACGCCTCAGCCAGGCGGTGGCGGATATTATCAAACAGGTTGCCAATGAGGCCGATGAGGCATTATTCAGCCTGGCCAAACGCTTTGATGGGGTAGAACTCACCGAGCTACGTTTATCCAAGGCCACTATTGAGCAGGCCATCGCCACACTCAGCAATGAACGTAAAGCTGCTATTGAACTTGCTTATCAGAACATACGTAAGTTCCATGCAGCGCAGCGCCCTCAGGATGTCAGGGTACAAACCAGCCCCGGCGTCATCTGCGAGCTTAAACACCAAGCCATCGCTGCAGTAGGCCTTTACATTCCTGGCGGTACGGCGCCCCTGCCCTCCACAGTATTGATGCTTGGCGTGACTGCCAAGGTAGCAGGTTGCCCGCGTAAAGTGCTGTGCAGCCCGCCGAACAAGCAAGGCTCACTGGCCGCTGAAATACTTTATGCTGCAACCCTGTGCGAAATAGACGAAATTTATCTGTGCGGCGGTGCCCAGGCCATTGCCGCTATGGCCCTTGGGACGCCAAGCATTGCCAAAGTAGATAAGATCTTTGGCCCGGGCAACAGCTATGTCACCGAGGCAAAACAGCAGGTCAGTCGAATTCCAGGCGGCCCTGCCATCGATATGCCTGCAGGTCCTTCTGAAGTACTGGTTATCGCCGACGAGTTCGCCAATCCGGCTTTTGTTGCCTCTGACCTGCTCTCTCAGGCTGAACACGGGATTGACTCACAAGCGGTACTAGTCAGTGATTCAGAACCGCTAATCAGCGCAGTAAAGCAAGCCGTTGAGCAGCAACTTAGCCGCTTAGGACGGGCCGAGATTGCCCGTCAAAGCATGCAGCACGGCCGCTACATCCTGACCCGGAATATGGCCGAGGCCGTTGAAGTATCAAATCAATACGGCCCAGAGCATTTAATTCTGCAGATGGAGAATCCTCGCCGTTGGCTGGACAAACTCACCAATGCCGGCTCCATTTTTGTTGGCCCCTGGTCGCCAGAGTCGGCTGGCGACTATGCCAGCGGCACTAACCATGTGCTGCCGACTTATGGTTATGCCAGAAATACCTCAAGCTTGGGCCTGCTGGATTTTCTGCGCCGCTATACCGTTCAGGAACTAAGCCAGGAAGGCCTAAAGCAGATTGGCCCAGCCATTATGTGCCTGGCTGACGCCGAAGGTCTGGACGCACACAAACAAGCCGTAGCCCTTAGATTGGATGCTTTAAAATGACAGATGGCCTGATTGACGCTTTACAAGCGAAACACCTTAGAGATCTTAAGCCTTATGAGTCGGCGCGACGCTTATTCTCAGGTGGGCAAGACTGGTTAAATGCCAATGAATCGCCTTTTGTCGGCGAGTATAGCCTGGACAGTCACAAACTTAACCGCTATCCGGACTGCCAGCCTAAAGCCGTTATACAGGCCTATGCCGCTTACGCTGGTGTCACACCCGAGCAGGTACTGGTCAGTCGCGGCGCCGATGAAGGTATCGAACTATTAATTCGGGCGTTCTGTGATGCCGGGCAGGACAGCATTCTTATCTGTCCTCCCACTTATGGCATGTACGCCATCAGCGCCGAGACCTTTAACGTTAAGGTAAATAAAGCCCCGCTTAATGCGGATTTCAGCCTCAACCTTGATGCCATGGCCGAATTTGTCGGTAAGGTCAAAATAGTATTTATCTGTTCGCCGAATAACCCTACCGGTACGCAGGTGGCGCCTGAACAAATCGAGCAGGCACTGGCGCTTTTTGCAGGTTCTGCCCTGGTCGCGGTAGACGAAGCCTACATTGAGTTCGCGCAAGGCCAGGGCTGGGCTGGGCAGTTAGCCAATTACCCGAATCTGGTGGTACTGCGCACCTTATCCAAGGCCTTTGGTCTGGCGGGCATTCGCTGCGGCTTCACCCTAGCCTCCCCTGCGATTATTCAGGTGCTACTCAAAGCCATCGCGCCCTATCCTTTGGCTGAGCCTGTCGCCCAGATTGCCGCCCAGGCTCTGTCACCACAAGGGCTGGCATGGATGCGGGAGAAAGTCGAAGTCCTGAATGTGCTAAGACAACGGCTGCAAGATCAGTTGCAAACTCTGGGCGACTTTGTCCAGGTTGGCGACTGCCAGGCCAACTTTATTTTACTGCGCAGCCAATATAAACAAGGGCTGATGGATGATCTGGTCGCTCAGGGTATTTTGATCCGCGATCAGTCCAAGCAACCAGGGTTGGAAAACTGCCTGCGTATCAGTATCGGCACAGAAGAACAAAATCAGCGGCTCGTGGCCGCCATGCAACGCTTTTTTGAGGAGAAGGCCAGATGAGCCAGCACGCTATTTTATTTATCGACCGCGACGGTACGCTGGTAGAAGAACCGGCCATTGATAAACAGTTAGACAGTCTGGATAAACTGGTCTTTGAACCTATGGTGATTCCAGTGTTAACCCGTCTGCAGCAAGCAGGATTTAAGCTGGTGATCGTCAGTAACCAGGACGGCCTTGGCACCGATAGTTTCCCGCAGGCGGACTTTGATGCGCCGCACAATAAAATGATGGAAGTGTTCGCCAGTCAGGGAGTGACCTTTGACGACGTGTTAATTTGCCCGCACTTTGATGCAGACAATTGCAGTTGCCGCAAACCCAAGCTCGGGCTGGTTAAAGACTATTTGCAACAAGGCAAAATCGAATTTACCCGTTCCTATGTGATTGGTGACCGCCCCACCGATATTCAGTTGGCCGACAATATGGGAATTGTCGGTATTCGCTATGACAGGCAGGACAACAACTGGCTGGCCATTGAGAAAGAATTAAAAGGTCAGGGCCGCATCGCCGAGGTTATTCGTACCACCTCGGAAACCCATATCCGTATCAAGGTCGACCTGGACAATCAGGCCAAATCGCAAATTAGCACTGGCCTTGGCTTTTTTGACCATATGCTGGATCAAATTGCCACCCACGGCGGCTTTAACATGCAGGTTGAGGTAAAGGGCGATCTGCACATTGACGACCACCACTCAGTGGAAGACACCGCCTTAGCCCTGGGTGATGCGCTGCGTAAAGCATTAGGTGATAAACGCGGTATAGGTCGCTTTGGCTTTGCCCTGCCGATGGATGAATGCCGCGCCGAGTGTGTGTTAGATATTTCGGCCCGCCCTTATTTAAAGTTCGATGCTGAGTTTAGCCAGGAACGGGTTGGTGAAATGTCGACACAGATGGTATCGCACTTTTTCCGCTCCTTGGCAGACTCTATGGGGGTCTCTCTGCACCTTTCCACCACCGAAGGCAATGCCCACCATCAGGTAGAAAGTCTGTTTAAGGTATTCGGCCGGGCCTTGCGTCAGGCCATCACCAAACAAGGTGATGTACTGCCGAGCAGCAAGGGGGCGCTCTAGTGAAACTGGTGATTGTAGATACCGGCTGCGCCAATATAGCCTCGGTACGCTTTGCAGTTGAGCGCCTGGGGTGTCCGGTGACGGTCTCCGATGACCCCGAGGTTATCAAAAGTGCTGACAAAGTTATTCTGCCCGGCGTTGGCTCGGCTCCTGCCGCTATGCAAAAAATTGAAACCAAAGGACTGATCACTGTGGTCAGAGAGCTTAGCCAGCCAACACTGGGGATTTGCCTGGGCATGCAGCTCATGACCCGTCAGTCTGAAGAGGGTCATGTGGCTTGCCTTGGCATGATTGCCAGTGAGGTTAAACGCATGCAGGTCGGCAACCTGCGTTTACCTCATATGGGCTGGAATACCATCACAGCCAATCCAGACAGCCCGTTATTCGAAGGCATTGCGGATGGCAGCTATTTCTACTTTGTGCACAGTTTTGCCGTGTCGGTAGGTGATTACACCCTGGCACGCTGCGAATACGGCATGCCATTTAGTGCCAGTATTGGCCAGGGCAATTTTATGGGTGTGCAATTTCACCCTGAGCGCTCCGGCGAGGCAGGCAGCCGATTGCTACACAATTTTATCAGCCAGTGCTGATCCAGACTCGACCGCAGGCAACGCCTTTGGTCAATCGGGCTTTGGCCCGAACAAAGCGAGAGAAAACATGATAATTCCAGCGATAGATCTGATTGATGGTGAAGTGGTACGCCTTTATCAGGGCGATTACCAACAAAAAACCCGTTACACCCAGCAACCACTGGATGTAGCTAAAGCCTATGCCAGCGCTGGCGCGAGTTGGCTGCATATTGTTGATCTGACCGGCGCCAAAGACCCGGCTAAACGCCAACTTGGCCTTATCCGCGAATTAGCTGACAGCAAACTAATGAAGTTTCAGGCCGGCGGCGGTATTCGCAGCGAACAAGATGTGAAGGACTTGCTCAGTACCGGAATTGAGCGCGTGGTAATTGGCTCACTGGCGGCCAAACAGCCGGAGCTCGTAAAGGGCTGGCTGCGTGAATACGGTAGCGATGCCATAGTGTTGGCCCTGGACATAAATATTGATGCCCAGGGCAAGAAGTGCATTGCCACGCACGGCTGGCAACAGGACAGCGGTGTGGAGCTGGCCCCCTTGCTGGATGGTTTTTTAGAGGCCGGTGCCAAACACGTACTTTGTACCGATATTGCTTGCGACGGCACTCTGCAAGGCCCCAATCAGGCCTTGTATCAGGAAATGAAAGCCGCCTTCCCGCAAATTATCTGGCAAGCATCGGGTGGGATTGGCAATCTTGAACATATTCAAGCACTAAAAGGCACCCAGGTCGACTCAGTGATCCTGGGCCGCGCCCTGCTGGAAGGCAAATTTGAACTGGCTGAAGCCATTGCACTATGGGAGCAAAACTGATGCTGGCCAGACGTATTATCCCCTGCCTGGATGTAAAAGACGGTAAAGTGGTAAAAGGCGTGCAGTTTCGCAACCATGAAATTGTCGGTGATATTGTACCGCTGGCTGAGCAGTATGCATTAGCTGGCGCTGACGAATTGGTGTTTTACGATATCACCGCCTCAAGTGATGCACGGGTGGTGGACAAAAGCTGGGTAAGCCGGATTGCCGAAGTCATTAACATCCCATTTTGTGTTGCTGGCGGGATTAAATCGGTAGAAGACGCTGGCAAGGTACTGGAAATGGGCGCCGATAAGGTTTCCATCAACTCTCCGGCGCTGGCCGATCCCAGTCTTATCACAAAGCTGCATGACCAATTTGGCCAGCAATGCGTGGTTATTGGTATCGACAGTTATTTTGATCAGTCCTCCAATACCTACCAGGTCAAGCAGTTTACCGGTGATGAAAAACGTACTCTGACCACCGGCTGGCAAACTGCAGACTGGGTAAAGGAAGTGCAGCAGCGCGGCGCCGGTGAAATTGTACTCAACTGCATGAATCAGGACGGCGTGCGTCAGGGCTATGACATTGCCCAGTTAGCCGCGATTCGTGCCAGTTGCCAGGTGCCGCTGATCGCCTCAGGCGGCGCGGGAACCATGGAGCACTTCAAGGCGGTGTTTGAACAGGCAGATGTGGACGGTGCGCTGGCCGCCTCGGTTTTTCACAAAGGCATTATCGCTATTCCCGCATTAAAACAGTATCTACGTGATCAACAAATCCCTATGAGGAGTTAGTAGCGAGGGCCGGGCTTCGTAGCTAAAAAAATAATGAGACAATTATGATTATCAACCAAGACAATATTGACACTCTGGCCTGGGACAAAATGGAAGGCATGTTGCCGGTCGTAGTGCAACATGCCATCTCGGGTAAAATTCAGATGCAGGGCTATATGGACCGTGCAGCCTTGCAAAAAAGTCTGGATACCGGTCACGTGACCTTTTTCAGCCGCTCCAAACAACGATTGTGGACCAAGGGTGAAAGCTCCGGTCATACCCTGGATTTGGTGGAATTGAGCTGTGATTGCGATCAGGATGCCCTGATTGCGCTGGCCCTACCTAACGGCCCTACCTGCCATACCGGCGATCCTAGTTGCTGGCATCAGGGTGCCACCGCCAGCCTGACCTTTGTCGCAGAGTTGGAACAGTTGATAGCAGCCCGTAAGACAGCTGCGCCAGACAGCAGCTACACTGCCAGCCTATACGCCAAAGGTATCAAGAGAATCGCCCAGAAGGTAGGCGAAGAAGGGGTTGAAACGGCGCTGGCTGCTACGGTGGGGGATTTGGATGAGCTAAAAAACGAAAGCGCTGATCTCCTCTACCATCTGCTGGTTTTACTGCAAGCCAGTAACCTGTCATTACATGACGTGATTCAGGTATTGCAAAACAGGCACCAGAAGCCGGAATAACTCCGGCTTCATTCAACACTTCCCCCGGCTTAACACTTCGATTTTTTCGATATAATCTCTCGATATTCAGGCATATTAATTTTTATATATTAGCTATAAGCTAGCCGGACTGTTCGCTGCTTCGTAGCAAGGAGAGAGTATGCAAGAATCGGCAACCCGTTGGGGTTGGACAACTGTGCTGCTGCATTGGGGCAGCGCCATCGCCATTTTAGGCCTGTTTGGTTTAGGTATCTGGATGGTGGACCTGGATTACTACAGCCAGTGGTATCGGGATGCTCCGCATATTCACAAAAGTATCGGCATATTACTGGCCATGCTGACCGTATTCCGCCTGCTTTGGCGAGTCAGCCATAAAAGGCCTGCCGCCATAGGCAAAAGCTGGGAGATAAGGTTGTCACACCTTACTCATGGCGTGCTGTATGTACTGCTGCTGGCCATTTTTACCAGTGGCTATCTGATTTCCACCGCCGACGGACGTGCAATTGATGTATTTAACTGGTTCGCCGTCCCCGGTTTTGGTGAGTGGATCACCAACCAGGAAGATATTGCCGGTGAAATTCATGAGTGGCTGGCCTGGCTATTGATCGGGCTTGTCACCCTGCATGCTGTGGCTGCTGTTAAGCACCATGTAATAGACAAAGACAAAACCTTAACCCGAATGCTTAAACCTTGAAAATAAGGAGATTATAGATATGAAGAAACACTTAGTTGCCGCCAGTTTGCTGGCATTGATGGGCGCTGCACCACTGGCTCAGGCTGCTGACTATACCATTGACACGAAAGGCGCTCACGCCTCTGTCAATTTCAAGGTCAAGCATATTGGCGTTTCCTGGCTGACTGGCCGTTTCAACAAGTTTGATGGTCAATTCAGCTATGACGCTGACAAACCTGAAGCCTCCAGCATCCAAGTGAATATTGACACCACCAGCGTTGATTCCAACCATGCAGAGCGTGACAAGCACATTCGCAGTGGCGATTTTCTGGATGTCGGTCAGTATCCCACCGCTAAATTTGTCAGCACTAAAGTGGTAAAAGACGATGACAACGAACTGAATATTCACGGTGAGCTGACCCTGCACGGCGTAACCAAACCCGTGGTGATTGAAGTCGAGAAAGTCGGCGAAGGCAAAGATCCCTGGGGCGGCTACCGCGTCGGTTTTGAAGGTAGCACTACCATCAGCATGCGTGAATTTGGTATTCAGCATAAACTTGGCGACCTGGCCGATACAGTAGAACTTGAGCTGCATGTGGAAGGCATTCGCAAATAATCACTCGTAGCTCGTAGCCCGTAGCCCGTAGCCCGTAGCCCGTAGCCCGTAGCTTTAGGCAGACCCCGGTCTGCCTTTTCTTTTTCTTGGCGCATAAAAATAGATGACAAGAACACAAAAACGGAGTAAAAAGCGCCAGTTTTTGTTTGCGTCGAGACCTCCTTGAGCGCCCTAACCCAACCTCAGTCTGAACTCAGCCCACATAGCCTGGACAACCTCGCCGATAACCTGGCTGACAAAGGCTTTATGGTGATACCTGATCTGCTGCCAATGGGCATCGCAGAGGCCTTATTGCTGGAGGTGACGGAATACAACAGCCAGCAGTTTCAGCAGGCTGGCATTGGCCGGGAACAGCAGCAACAACAAAACCAATTTGTACGCACCGATGAAATTCGCTGGCTAAACGGTCAAAGTACTGCCCAGCAGGCTTTTTTAGCGACTATGGAGCAATTACGGCTGGGATTGAATCGACGACTGTTTATGGGGCTGTTCGATTACGAATGCCACTTTGCGCATTACGGGCCCGGAAACTTCTATAAAAAGCACCTTGATGCCTTTAAAGGTCGCACCAACCGCATCCTCAGTACAGTGTTGTATCTGAATCCGGGGTGGACCAGTGAGGATGGTGGCGAATTACTCATGTATGAGAAGCGCCGTAAAGAGGCCTTCTTAAAAATCACCCCGTTGTTTGGCCAGATGGTGGTGTTTCTCAGCGAGCGTTTTCCCCATGAGGTGTTAGCCGCAAAGCGTGACCGCTACAGCATCGCAGGCTGGTTCAGGGTTAATACCAGTATAGGCGGCGCCATCGATCCGGCCCGCTAGCTATTCGTGTAAAGATGGACTTCTTGGCAAAAGAGGCGCGGCGTACATTGCCAGCACCCGCTGACGAACATCATCCGGCACGGAATTCAGGCGCTGTTCAAATCGATTCCGTTCCTGTTCCAGCGTATTGCGACTGACCCCGTTATCTATAGCACAGGGCTGCATACCCAATTTTTCAGCCGCCAGTCGGGTGGTGATCATATCAGGGTAAAGAGTATGAATTTGCCTGTCGATTTCGTCGGCAACCTGCCTGGCTGACGCAAAGGCATCACCTTGGATGACCTGCCCAAAACACAACACGACTTTGCCTTTATAGCCTGTAATACCGCGGGAGATGCTGGCTACATCTTCATGGTCCTGCTTTTCATACTGACCGGTGAGGGCCTGCTGATGCAGTTCATTGGCTTTGGCCAGATCGCAGGGATCATACTCATAGCCAATGGCCACAGGCACAATGCGAAGCTGTGCAAGATAAGCAGCAAAGTCTTGTTCTTTGGGTTTATTCAGCATCAGCATGGATATAATCGCCGGATTGGTCTTATCCACTCCATCCTTGGCACGCCCTTCCCGCTGTGCTATCCAGATATGGGCATTTTCTGCTACCAGGGAATGATGAATATAGGCAGAAAGCTCTTTACTGACCTGCAGCTTTTCTTTTTTGCTGCTGGCTGAACGTTTCACAATAAAGCTTTTGTTCAGGCGCATTAAATCAGACACCCAGGATTTAGTCAGCAGGTTATCGCCAATGGCAATGCGCACGGTATCCTGCCCCTTAAGGTGTAAGGCCCAGCTCACAAAAGCCGGGTCCAGAGCGATATCGCGGTGATTGGAAATAAACAAACAAGGCTGGCTGAGATCTAACTGCTCCAGTCCCTTAACCGTCAACCCTGTGGTGCTGGTTTCAATCATATGTTGAATAAAAGGCTCCAACTGACGCTGAAAGTCGCGTACCGTGCGGATGCCTGCCACTCGTCGCTTAAGGTGGAAACTCAGGCCCCAGGCCAATGGACGACGCAGCCATTTAGGACAATTGGCAAAGCGAAAACGTACCAGAGCGTCACGCAGCTCTGGCTCCTTCAGCAAGCGCTGCAATACAACCTGGACTTCGTTATCCTGATAAGGACGGATATGGGCAAAGGTATCCATAAACAGCATTTTCAACCAATACGAAAGCGCGCCAATGTACCCTTAGTCAGGCTGAAGCTCAATCTTTGCGGTTGTAAATAATTGCGACAGCGCAGCCCCGCTTACTGACCAAAGCGCTTGCCGCCTGACGACAGATAGTGTTTTTCCTGTTCAGTACTGTTTCTGCCCAGAATCTCATTGCGATGAGGAAAACGGCCAAAACGGGCAATAATATCTCTGTGCTCCACGGCATATTTGAGCGCATTTTTGGCGATGCTATGCTGCTGTCCCCGTGGATATTGCTGAGCAAGGGCGGTAAATTTATCCACTACGTCCTGCTGACAATTCAGATCTTCGGCATGCTCCAGTGGATGGTAAAAAAACAGCCGCTCGACCAGACTCAAGGCGACATCATGTCCCAAAGCGATACCTTGCCGGCAAAGGCATAGCGCCTTGTCATCATAAGCAAAGGCCTGCGCCTGACCGCGATAAATATTGCGACTGAACTGGTCAAATAGCAGGATCATCGCCAGCCTTCCCCGCGGCATTTCCAGCCAGTGGTTAAGCTCATCCCGCGCCGCCATCTCCAGCGCCTGAGAAAAACGCTGACGGATCTGATTATCCACGGCTTCGCCTCCGGCATACCAGATGCTTTCCCGCCCCGGCTCGGCCAACTCATTCACTATTTGACCAAACCAGAATTCGTTCACTTGTTCCGCGCTTATCGCCATTCGCCCTCCCTTCCATAAAAATAAAATCTTTTAATATCTTGTAGTTACAGAGCTTTTCAAAATTTTTAAAGATAAAACATTGAAAGTAAACTGTACGACCCTACATAGAAGTTGTCGACGCCAAACGGGTTGACAATCACGCCGCCGATTAACGGGGCAACATTAAACCATATTGCTTTATTGAGGATATGACTATGCGTAATATCGATCTGTCTCCACTTTATCGTTCTTTCATCGGTTTTGATCACTTGGCATCTCTGATAGATGCTGCCAGCCGCAACGAAAAACAGCCATCTTATCCGCCTTACAATATCGAATTGCTGGGCGAAGACAAATACCGTATCACCATGGCCGTTGCAGGATTTGAGGAATCAGAACTGGAAATCCAGGTAGTAGAAAACACCTTGCATGTGACGGGTAATAAACCGGGCAAGGAAGAAGAGCGAAACTTCCTGCACAAGGGCATTTCCGAACGTAACTTTGAACGCAAGTTCCAGCTTGGCGACCACGTCAAGGTGCTGGGCGCTGACCTGAAAAACGGCTTGCTGCATATCGAGCTGGAAAGGGTTATCCCTGAAGCGAAAAAGCCCCGTAAGATTGAAATAGGTAACAGCCTGTTGGAAAACAAAGCCTAACTTTCATTCTCCCTGGATATGAGCGGCCCGCGTGGCCGCTTTTTTGTGCAGGGATGGACGTTTTGAAAGAATTATCCATCAGCGATGCGGCAAACCTATTGCAACTGACTGGCTAAAAATGCAAATAAATGTGTATTCACTTCCGCGCTATGACTGATAGGGGCCATATGTCCGCCGCTGACTTGCTGATAGGTCAGATGGGGCAATGCGCTGCACAAGCTTTGCGCCACGGCTTTGGCAGAATCACGGGTATCGCGTCCGCTTAACAGCAGCACGGGGCAGCAAATTTTCGCATAGTCATTTAATCCATACGGCTCACCCATCAGGCCAACAAAGTCCAACCGCACCTTTTCCACCTGCTTGATAAACCCTTGCTGGACCTGCTGTGGCATCGCACTAAAATAGCCACTGCCGTTCCAGTAATTGACAAAACGGGCGGCAGCCTGCTCGGCACTAAGTTGGCTCACTTCGTTACCCAGCGCCTGCACTTCTAAAAAGCCAGGATGCTGCTTATCCAGCAAATGAAAGGCGACTGGCTCAAACACTGCCAAAGACATGACCATCGGCTTCAGTTCGTAGGCCAGTTTAAGCGCAATGGCACCGCCAAAAGAATGTCCGACTAAGTGAAAGCGTGTTACACCAAGTTCATGCAAGTGCTGCCGGATGCGTTCGCTTTCAGTGGCAAGACTAAACGCCCCGGTTTGACTGACTTTTGGAGCCTGCCCATAGCCCAATAAATCAATATTCAGTATATAGAAGTCTTGTTCGAGCTGGCCTGCCAGCTCACGCCATTGCCTGGCACTGCTCATGGAGCTATGCAAGAGCACCACCGCAGGTCCTTGTGGGTTACCACTGATATAAACACCTTGCATAATCAACTACTCAACGGCTTAACGGGTTCTAAACAGACAGAAAAAAAGGAGCTTACGCTCCTTTTTTAAAATCTTAACGCGTTCAGGCTAATAGCTCTGCCAGTTCGCGACTTACGGCATCCACAGCTTTGGTGCCGTCAACTTTGTGATAAGCGCAGTTACCGGACTGAGCTTCATTACGATAGTAATCTACCAGAGGCTTAGTCTGCTCATGGTAAACCCCGAGGCGCTTACGTACAGTCTCTTCCTGATCGTCAGCCCGAATAACCAGGTCTTCACCGCTGACATCGTCCTTACCTTCTACCTTGGGCGGATTATAGGTCACGTGATAAACACGACCAGAAGCGGGGTGTACACGGCGTCCGCTCATACGCTCAACAATAATGTCGTCGGCCACGTCAAATTCGATAACATGGTCCACCACCACCCCGTTTTCCTTCATGGCATCTGCCTGAGGAATAGTACGGGGGAATCCGTCCAGCAAAAAGCCGTTCTGACAATCTGGCTGAGCAATACGCTCTTTGACCAGACCGATAATGATCTCATCGGACACCAGTTTGCCTTCGTCCATGACTTTCTTGGCGGCCAATCCCAGTTCAGTACCTGCACTGATGGCGGCTCTTAGCATATCGCCGGTGGAGATTTGCGGGATCCCGAATTTACCCATCAAAAACTGGGCTTGGGTGCCCTTCCCTGCTCCGGGAGCGCCAAGCAAAATAATGCGCATACCTGGTCCTCTATCTGGTCTGTGACAATTGGATGAATGAGCCACGAACTTTACACATTAAGCCCTGGCGATACAAGCCGAAAACCGCCGAAATTAGCCGTTGTCAGACCATAGTGTTAGCGGTTTTGAACAAACAACAACGGGCCTGCCGGCCCGTTGTTGTTGGATTAGCTGAAAACTTACTTAACCAGTTCCATTAACAGCTTGTTGAGGCGATTCACATAGGCGGCCGGATCCTTAAGGCTGCCCTGTTCAGTCAGTGCAGCCTGGTCAAACAAGACCTCGGTCAACTGCGCAAACTTCACTTCATCCTGCATGTCTGCCAGGGTTTTCACCAGACCATGTTCAGGGTTCAGTTCAAAATGATACGTCATTTCCGGCACGGTCTGACCAGCCGCCTGCATTAACTTCAGCATTTGTGTGCTCATACCGAATTCATCGGCCACCACACAAGCAGGCGAGTCGGTCAGACGGTGACTGAGTTTTACTTCTTTAACCCGCTCACCCAGTACGTTCTTAACCCGCTCGGTCAGGCCTTCAACCTGCTTCTCGGCTTCTTCCTGGGCTTTCTTGCTGTCTTCATCTTCCAGTTCACCCAGATCCAACTGGCCTTTGGTGATGGACTGGAAAGACTTGTCTTTGTATTCGCTCAGATGCGACATCAACCACTCATCGATACGATCAGACATCAACAGAACTTCAATACCCTTCTTACGGAAAATTTCCAAATGCGGGCTGGACTTGGCTGCCTGGTGGCTATCGGCGGTGATGTAGTAGATCTTATCCTGACCTTCCTTCATGCGCTCAAGATATTCATCCAGAGACACTGACTGGGCTCCATTGTCCTCATGGGTGGAGGTAAAGCGTAGCAAGCCAGCTATTTTTTCCTTATTGCTGTAATCTTCGGCCGGGCCTTCTTTCAGGACATTGCCGAATTCATTCCAGAAGCTCTGGTATTTTTCCTTATCGTTGGATGCCAGGCGCTCCAGCATCTGCAACACTTTCTTGGTACAGCCCTGGCGCATCGCCTGGGTAATCTTATTATCCTGCAGAATTTCCCTGGACACATTTAATGGCAGGTCGTTGGAATCCAGCACGCCTTTAACAAAACGCAGGTAGACCGGCATAAACTGCTCGGCATCGTCCATGATAAACACGCGCTGTACGTAAAGTTTCAAACCATGCTTCTGCTCACGGTTCCATAGATCAAATGGCGCTTTAGTGGGCACATACAGCAGGCTGGTATACTCGGTTTTACCTTCTACTTTGTTGTGCGACCACAGCAAAGGATCGCCAAAATCGTGGGAAATATGCTTATAGAACTCCTGATATTCCTCATCACTGACTTCGGATTTGTCGCGAGTCCATAAAGCTGTCGCCTTATTGATGGTTTCCCAATGCCCAGGTACGGCCGGGGTTTTCTCACCGTCTGCACCATCCTGTTCGGGCACTTCCTCTTTATACATCTGCACCGCGACACTAATATGGTCAGAGTATTTGCCAATAATGGAGCGCAGGCGCCAGTCATCCAGGAATTCTTTTTCGTCATCCTTCAGATGCAGAATCACATCGGTACCACGACCGGCCTTTTCAATATCAGCCACGGTAAAGTCACCTTCCCCGGCGCTTTCCCATTCAACACCGCGAGATGCATCCTGACCAGCAGCACGGGTGCGTACCGTGACTTTATCGGCAACAATAAAGGCGGAATAGAAACCAACCCCAAATTGGCCAATCAGTTGCGAATCTCTGGCCTGATCACCAGACAACTTACTGAAAAACTCAGCGGTGCCTGACTTGGCAATAGTGCCCAGATGCTCAATCACTTCATCACGGCTCATACCAATGCCGTTATCGGAAATGGTCAGGGTACCGGCTTCTTTATCCACAATCAGGCGAACCCGAAGTTCCCCGTCATTTTCATACAACTTGTCATCTGACAGGGCACGAAAGCGCAGTTTGTCAGCCGCATCAGCTGCGTTTGACACCAGCTCGCGCAGAAAGATCTCTTTATTGGAATAAAGGGAGTGGATCATCAACTGAAGCAGTTTTTTTACTTCAGTTTGAAAGCCATGGGTTTCTTTATGGGCTGCTTCTGCCATAAACGGACATCTCCTGGTTCTGTGATCGTTGCAGGCCCTTTAGAAGGGCCGTGGTTTCAATTAAGTCGAACTAGAAGATAGGGACGGATTGTCTGAATTCAACGACGAATGCCGAAAATTATTGCAAATCATGCGGACACAGAGTCTTACGGTTAGAGTTCCCGACGACCACTGAAAGCATGCATCAGGGTGGAGCCATCCAGATACTCCAGTTCGCCTCCCACAGGGACGCCGTGGGCAATGCGGCTGGCTTTAATCTCGCGGCTTCGACACATTTGCGCAATATAGTGGGCAGTTGCTTCCCCTTCCACCGTGGGGTTGGTGGCCAGTATGACCTCCTGAATCTGGTGCTTATCCAGTAATTCCCCCAGACTGTCCAAACCAATATCAGCAGGCCCAATCCCATCAATAGGCGAGAGATGCCCCATTAATACATAGTACAGCCCCTGAAACTCTGCGGTTTGCTCTATGGCCATCACATCCTGCGGGCTTTCAACAATACACAGGACACCTTTTTCCTGACGCTTAGGACTGGCGCAGATTTCACATAAGACAGACTCAGTAAAATTGCGGCATTGCTGACAATGCTGAACATGCTCCATAGCATTGTACAATGCGTCGGCCAACTCTTTGGCACCTTCACGATTGCGCTCCAGCAATTGAAACGCCATACGCTGTGCGGTTTTCTGGCCAACGCCGGGAAGGTACTTTAAGGTGCGGATCAGTTCACTGAGTAACGGGCTGAATTTCATAACAACACATGCCGATTATATAGGGGGAATAAAAGGGGCGGTGAACACCACCCCATGCATTAGGCCAATCAGAATGGCATTTTAAACCCTGGCGGCAATGGCATACCACCAGTCACACCGGCCATTTTCTCTTTGCTGGTTTCCTGTACACGGCGCACCGCATCGTTGATTGCCGCGGCAACCAGATCCTCAATCATGTCCTTGTCATCTTCCATCAGGCTTTCATCAATATCCACCCGACGTACGTTGTGATTACAGGTCATCGTAACTTTCACCATGCCTGCCCCGGCCTCGCCGGTCACTTCGATACGGGCCAGATCGTCCTGCGCCTTTTGCATGCGCTCCTGCATTTGCTGGGCCTGCTTCATTAAGTTGCCCATTCCACCTTTAAACATAGTCACCTCTTTCACTTATCAGGCAACGCAGGGCGTTGTCCTATCTTGGTTTGATACTTTGCGCCACGACCGACGCGGAAAATTCATTGCGTAGCATCACCACGCCGGGATCGGTTTCAATCACCTTTTGCGCATGAACCTGACGGGCCAGGCGTATTGCGTTGGCCAGGGCAAAAGGCGTATTCACTGGTGACCCCAATTCGATTTTTAGTTCTACAGGCCTTTTCAGAGCGGCACTTAAGTGTTGCTCAAGTTGCTGCTGCGCTGAATCAGAAAGCAAGTGTTCTTTACTGGCGTGTAATAGCAGCCTGACTTCATTATCCTGCACCTGACAGCTTGCGTGCAAAGCTAATTGCTTGATCAACCCATTGATCCCCATATGCTCGATAAGCCGACTCCATTTATCCAACTGACCGGCCTGCAATACTTTATCGCCATTTTCAAGAAAGGCCGGTACTTGCCGGTCTACCAGCAGGACCGCAGGATCTTCTTCCTGAATCGCGGCCAGAATATCTCCCTCTTCAGCACTGCTATCAACGGCCGGTTGGGGCTCGGCCGGACACTCAGCACCCATTCCTTGGTTTATCGCACTGTCTGACGAATCATCTTCGACTGACGGCGTTAAATCCGGATTCTGCTGGTAGGGCACGACCTCGTTTGGCGACCAGGCCTGGTCAGGTTCAAAATGGCCAGTATCTTCCATGTCCGCCTGCAGATAGGCTTCATCATCTAACCAGGGTGGGCAATCGTCATCGTCGGCTTGTGTACTCTTGCTGTGTTGTGGCACAACAGACTCATGGGTTGCGGTGACAACCTCAGTATCCTGGGGTTGTTGTATTTGTTCCGCTTCCATCGCAAGCGGCGGCATAAATGATGGGGGCTTTTCCTCTGTTTTCACAACCACAGTGTCACTCAGGGTGTCCTGACGTAACTTGCGCCTAAGTGCTAACAGACTCTCGGTGGAACTACGCATGGGTTGTTCCGTGACGGGGGCAGGCTCTGGCTCTGGCTCTGGCTCTGGCTCTGGCTCTGGCTCTGGCTCTGGCTCTGGCTCTGGCTCTGGCAAGACAGTATTAGAATTTGTCCCCTGCACATCAACTGGCTCAGGGCGTAATGCTTCAGCCTGTTGCCAGATCAGCGCCTGATTCTGTTCCAGTTGTATCAGTTCATCAGAGAGATCATCGGAGCTATCCGTTGTTAACTCATGTTGGGGAGTTTGCTCTGCTAGCTCACACAGTTGCGCCAGAGTTTTTTTTTCCGCCGCAGGCCTGAATGCCAACATTCTTAGCAAGGTCATCTCAAGACCACTGCGCCCGTCAGCAGCATAGGGAAGGTCTTTTCTACCCTGCAGTGCAATCTGATAAAGCAGTTGAACCTGTTCGGGGGAAACGACTTTTGCCAGTTGATAAATGGCCTTAGCGGTAACCGTCTCTAACTTGCAACTGTCAGGCACAAACTGTGTCAGTGCCATTTGATGCAGCAGACTACATAGTTCTGCCAGCAGCTGAGCATAATCCGGTGCCTGACAGGCAAGTTGTTCAACCTGCAGCATCACTTCATTAGCATCGCCCTGCAGCAGGGCGTGAAGTAATTTCAATACCTGATTCTTATCCAGCAAACCAAGCATCTCTACCACGGTCTTAACGTTAACCTGTCCATTACCCTGCGCAATCGCCTGATCCGTCAGACTTAAGGCATCCCGCATGCTGCCCTGCGCGGCTCTGGCCAACTGAGCCAGGGCCTCAGGCTGGGCAGCAATACTTTCCTGTTGCAGGATATGGGTTAACTGCTGGGCAATCTGGCTTCGGGACAAGGCCTTGAGGTTAAATTGCAGGCAGCGGGACAGTATCGTAACAGGTAGCTTCTGGGGATCAGTGGTCGCCAATAAAAACTTAACGTGAGGCGGCGGCTCTTCCAGGGTCTTAAGCAACGCATTAAAACTGTGCTTAGACAGCATATGCACTTCGTCTATCAGGTAGACCTTATAACGCCCCCGGGTGGGACGGTACTGAACGTTATCCAGCAGTTCACGGGTGTCTTCTACCTTGGTTCTGGACGCGGCATCAATTTCCAGTAAATCAACAAAATTACCCTGGTCAATTTCCACACAGGTGGGGCATTGACCGCAAGGTGTCGCACCCATTCCCTGTTCGCAATTGAGGCTCTTCGAGAAAATACGAGCAATGGTGGTTTTCCCTACACCACGGGTGCCAGTAAACAAATAGGCATGATGCAGCCGGTCGTTATCCAGGGCATTGGATATGGCTGCTACCACATGTTCCTGACCAACCAACTGAGCAAAGTTGGCTGGCCGCCACTTGCGAGCAAGAACCTGGTAGCTCACCTAATCCCCTTCAAATTCACACAGACAGTGGCATAGAATACCCTGCTCGGTTAACCGCTTGTGGCCACCTAAGTCAGGAAGATTTACCACAAAGGCGGCATGATCAACCAGCCCACCCAATTGCCTGACCAACTGCGCTGTTGCCAACATCGTACCGCCGGTTGCCAGCAAGTCATCCATTAGAAGAATTTTCTCACCCTGGCTAATGGCATCCTGATGTAACTCAAGCACATCCTCGCCGTATTCCAGTTGATAGCTTTGGCGAATTACCGCTCTGGGTAACTTATTCGACTTGCGAACCGGGATAAAACCACAACCCAATTCCTTGGCCAAAGGCGCTCCAAAGATAAAACCTCTGGCTTCAGTGCCGGCAATTTTATCAAAGCCATGATGCTGATAGTGAGACGCCAACATATCAATACAGGTGGAAAATGCCTTACCGTCCTGCATCAGGGAAGTAACATCCCGAAACTGAACACCTGGTTTAGGATAATCAGGCACGGTTTTGATGGCAGATTTAATAATTGCTTCTGTCACGCTATTTGAGCTCTTTAAAGATAATAAACAAACCAGCCCAAAACCACATGTAACAGTGGCAATGCAACAGCGGTGACTACAGCTGCCAACAGATACTTAACGTTAAAGGGATCTTTGAAATTTTCATCGTGGTGCATAGTGCTATCTCTTCTAGCCGGAAGCCGCAAATCTTAATCCAAAGTGACCCGGATTAACAGCGCCCTATATCGATGAAACCGCTGAGACTCAGCTTCGAACTACAATACCTTGCGCGATAAAGGCTTGCAAAGCTTGCAGACAACCGCTTTCCACCTGACCTTCTTCAAGCTGCGGCATAGCTTGCTGCAAGATTCTAATCAATTCATCTGCACGCATAGACTGTGTCTCTAAGGTACTCAATAAAAAGGCATTTACCTGATCAATCTGAATAAAATTCACCTGGTCCTGACTATTCCTAAACACCACAAGATAATGTGGCCCAGATTGCCGTGTTGGTTGGAAGTCACGACTTATCTGGTGCACGGGATATTGGTAACTCAATACCCAGGCGAGGGCGGAAAGATGCAGATTATCATCGGCCTGGTCATCGCCAATTTCGCCAGAACACTTGGCGATACTAAGGGCCAGCTCAACCCACTCATAATGCGCCAGTTCTGCCAGAAAGCACGGATCCTGCTCTTTGGGTTGATATTCGTTGGCCAGATACTCCACAAACTCCTTACTGATATCGACAAAATAGGGAGAACGGCAGGCATGCTGTTTAAAAAAGCTACGGCACAACATCAACCAGTCGTTTTCGGCATAAAGACTGTATAGCACCGGGAAACCATTGGTCAGAAAGCCTTTCACATTATTGAAAAACAGGTCGCGGTATATCGCCATACGGCGATCTTCGAGCCCCTCCGGTGCAAGGCAGTTGTCAGGATCGCGAAGATGGCTGGCAAACTGCATTTGTAATTTCTGATGTTGCATCAGGCGATACGTTCCTGCAGTTGCAGGGATTGTTGTTGCAGCCCCCTGATACGTTCCACCTCAAGCAATAATTCCGCAAGTGGAGGAATGTTGAAATCCCGTTCCAACAAAGTCGGGAAAACACCATGAACCTGATAGGCCAGCTCAAGCAACTTCCACACCGGCTCAATCACGTCCGCGCCATGAGTATCGACAATCAGGTCTTCGGCTTCGTTGTAATGTCCGGCGATATGCCCATAGGCAATACGCTTAGTTGGCAGTGCCTTAACAAAGTGTTCGGCCTGGTAACCATGATTGACCGAGTTAACATAGATGTTGTTAACATCCAGTAGCAGTTGACAGTCACTTTGCTCGAGTACGTTGAGAATAAAATCTAATTCGCTCATTTGCGCACCGGGCGCAGCATAATAAGAGACATTTTCCAGCACCAATGGTCGCTGAATAATATCCTGTACCCGCTTGATCCGTTCCACCACATACCGCACAGCTTCGGGGGTAAAAGGAATTGGCATTAAATCATACATGTGGCCCGCAGCGGAGCAGTAGCTTAGATGTTCGCTGTACAGTTGAATATTATGCTGGTCCAGAAACGCTCTGACATTTTTGACAAAGGTGGTATCCAAGGGATCGGGACTACCAATAGACAGCGAAAGCCCATGCGTCTTAAATGGGTAACGCTTAGTCAGTGCAGTTAACTGCTTCTCGTAACGCCCCCCCAAAGTCATCCAGTTTTCCGGTGCTACTTCCCAAAAGTCCACCGGCACAGATGGACAAGCCAGTACCTCATCGAGCATTTCACGGCGTAAACCCAAGCCCACACCTGGGGTATTCAACAACATGGTTTTCCTTGTATTTTCAGTGGTGGCAGAGAGACTTATTGCAGCCCCCCGCATTTACCTTCACCACATTTACCTTCTTTCTTGGCCTTTTTATCACCGCCGCATTTCCCTTCACCACACTTACCTTCCTTCATGGCCTTTTTACCTTCACCGCACTTGCCTTCGCCACATTTGCCTTCCTTCATGGCTTTTTTACCTTCACCGCACTTGCCTTCACCACATTTGCCTTCCTTCATGGCTTTTTTGTCTTCACCGCACTTACCCTCGCCACATTTGCCTTCCTTCATGGCCTTTTTGGCTTCACCACACTTGCCTTCGCCACATTTACCTTCTTTTTTTGCTTTTTTGTCTTCGCCACATTTACCTTCGCCACACTTTCCTTCGCTGGCAAATTGCATATAGCCACTGTCCAGTGTCTGCATAGCAAAGGCACCATTCTCGGAGGCCATGCTGACAGTTGAAAGTGAGCCAATAACTACAGCACCCAAGGCGGTGGCGATTCCGGTTTTGTTAATCTGTTTCATATTCAGTTCCTATGCAAACAATGCTTGTACGTTGTGAAATAGGCCAAACGGCACTACTGAATGTAGACCAAGGCATGGAAAAATATATTTCACAACTTATTAAAGAACGCCAATTTAGACTGGCATGTGGATAAATGCGACAAATAACTTGGTGGGCCAGAAAAAGAAAAGCCCCTGTAAAGGGGCTTCTGTTAAAAGATCGAGCTAACTAGATCTTAATTCCGCGATTGCGAGCCTTTTCCTTGATATAGGGCTCCCAACTTTTGGCGCTGCGCGCTGTTGCACTGTCGTTCATCGCCAGTTTGACATGCTTATAAGCTTCTTTGAAATTACCCTGGTAGAAATTGGCTTCCATAATTGCCATATGCAATCTGCCAGCTTCTTTGGCGTCTTTATTCGCCTCCAAGGCTTTTTCCAGTGTCGCTACAGCATCCTTGTACTGCTCAGCGGAAAGCAACAATGTCCCTTGCCTACGCAAATAGTCTGGGTCGTTGCTCAGTGCTGCTGCTTGACCGTAGTAGTTTGCAGCCTTCTTGATTTCCTTAGCCGAATGCCAAGCGTTAGCAAGGCTGGCGAGATTCTTCTCGTCACGCTTCAGCAAACCCTCTTTCATGTGTTTTTCCATGATAGAGGCAGCTTTGTAAGGAATATCATTGGACGCATATAACTGCGACAAAACGCGTATTTCAGACTCTTTTTTCAAAAAGCCATTGTTATACGCTACTTCAAGCATAGCCAACGCTTTCTTGTAGTCTTCTACCTGAGCGTAAAACATACCCAATTGCGACCACCATTGAGGATCGTCGGGGAAAACCCTGACCAATTCCTCGGCTACAGCAATAGTCTGAGGCCACATTTTACGCTCAAAATAAGCCTGTAACTTCATCACGTAAGGATTCTTATTAGGCTTATCATACAAAGCAATTGCTTTGTCTGCTGGCGCGATAATGTTATCCCACTGTTTTAGCTCGTAATACGCATTTGCAATACGAAGATAAACTTCGGGATCTTCCTTACAAGTGAACTCCATCCACTTCTTGTAGCCGTCAATAGCGTTTTGGAATTGCTGGTCCTGCAAGCTCAAGTCCGCGACCAACCTCAAAATAGAGGCGTGGTCAGCATCGGTAAGTTGCTTATCCTTGACCGAGTTCCGCAAATATTGCAGCGCCTTTTTAGCCTGTCCTTCCTGAACCGCCAGCAACTGACCAATAAATTTATCTGTAAAAGCACGATCAAAGGCATCGGAGGTATCGATTTCATACAAAATGTCCAGCGCTTCTTTTATCTGGTCATTATTGTATGCCTCGAATGCCTTCTGAATCTTCTTACCCACCCGCTCGCTGGGGATATTGGATGGCCCTTGTTTATAACCAGGACACATCACGGGTGGTGTTGACTGCTGTGCCAGCACCATCCCCGAGTAAGAACACAACACCAAAGAGGAGAGCACTATCAGCTTACTGATTGGATTTTTCGTCATTTTCATTACGATTGCTCCAACTTAAAGTCCAACTGTACTTTTTGGTTAAACTGCTTCACAGGCTTACCATCAACCACTTTTGGTTTGTATTTCCAGCGGCTTAAGGCACGGCGAGCTTCGCGGTCAAAGATACGCTTAGGTTCCGCATCGAGTACCTCGATATCTTCAACGCCACCCACCTCATTAATGGTGAAAGACAATCTAACCCAACCTTCTTTCCCGTCACGGGCAGCTTCAATGGGATACTTAGGTTCAATCCGCACGATAGGCGTCGCTTCACCATCCCGCATTAAGGCACCCGGACCACCGATACTCACGTCAGCGCCACCTACATCTACACCAGGCAGATTAAATGACATGCTGTCAGTGTCAGGATCTGCAGCTTCAGGCTCCTGAGGCTGCATTTTAGGCGGCTGCTGCGGCGGCGGCGGTGGCGGCGGCGGCACCCTGGAACGAGTTTGTGTACTATCTTCAGGCTCGCTCATAACGACGTCGATAACCGGAATCTCCGGTACTTCGTCAGCAGGCCGTGAAGAGTTGGCAATCAATTTTGCCATTATCACAAACAAGGCAAAGGTAATGGCCGCACCTACTAGTATTGATACTATTAGACGAAGCATATTAATTATCCTTTGCTGCTACCGATATCCTATCAATGCCAGCAGCCTTGATCTGATCCATTACTTCAACCACCACACCATGTTTGGCTTCAACGTCAGCCTGCACGATAACCACATCAGTAGGCTGCTCTGCCAGCAAACGTTCGATATTGGCGGCCACACGCTCCACATCAACCATTCGCTTGTCCATCCATACTTCACCATTTTCATTGATGGCAATAAAAATGTTGGCAGACTTCTGCTTGGTTGCCTGTTCGGCCTTAGGTTTGTTTACTTCGATACCCGCCTCTTTCACAAAGGAGGTAGTCACGATAAAGAAGATCAACATGATGAACACGATGTCCAACATGGGGGTCATGTCGATCGTTGCTTCTTCTTCTTCTGCACGATGTTTACGAGCCATATAATTCTCTCTTTAATGATGAGGCAAGCTGTCGACTAATTTCTCTTTGGAGATCTTAACCTTAGCTTCCAGACGCGTGCTGAAGAACACACCTGAAAGCGCCGCAACCATTCCCGCCATGGTGGGAATCGTGGCCATGGATATACCACCGGCCATTAAGCGAGGGTTACCAGTCCCCTGTACCGCCATGATTTCAAATACCGTAATCATACCGGTAACAGTGCCCAACAATCCGATAAGTGGGCACATGGCAACCAAGGTTTTAATCAACAACATTCTCTCACTGAGTTTGTCAGATGCTTGCGAAATCCATGCATCACGAATCTTATGCGCATACCAGGATGTGGTGTCTTTCCTAGCGTCCCAGTCGGTGATGATTTGTTTCATCACCTTAGGGAAAACGCTGGTGACGTACCAGTAGCGCTCAATCATCAATATCCACATGAGGAAGAGCGCGGCAGCGACTACATAAAGTACGTCACCGCCGGTAGCGATAAAATCCCTGACAGATTCCAATAATTCTATCAGGTATAGCATATTAAGCTTTCTCCACCTCGGCATGAGCCGCTACGATACCCGCAGCCTGCTCATCCAGGATATGTACAATGGATTTGCTGCGACCAGACACAATGCTGTGCAGAAGAATCAAAGGCAATGCGGCAATAATACCTTGCGCGGTTGTCACCAACGCCATAGAGATACTACCAGCCATGATGCGCGGGTCACCGGTACCGAACAGCGTGATTTGCTGGAAGGTAGCGATCATACCCAGTACGGTACCCAACAGACCCAGCAGCGGGGCAACCGCAGCAAAAATCTTGATGATATTGATACCAGACTCAATGCTTGGCAGTTCACGCAAAATGGCTTCATCCAGTTTCAATTCCAGGTTCTCAGCATCGGCACCTTTGTTCTCCTGATACACTTTCAGGATACGACCCAGAGGGTTAGAGCTGGAAGGATTGCTGGTGTTATTCAACTGTGAACGCATTTTAGCGCTGATAGCAGTCAGAGTAACAAACTTGTAAATGGCAATCAGGAAGCCCAGAGCCAGCATAGCGGTAATGACATAACCTACAACACCACCGGCATGATAACGCTCAGACAAAGTTGCCTTAGCAGTCAGCAGGCCCAGAATGGTACCGCGGGTTGGATCCACATAGAAAGGATTGAAACCAGAAGTGGCATCCATAAAGCTGGACGCGTCATCAACCATATAGCTGTCTGGCTGACGTCCCAATGGCTGAACCTGTGCTTTTTCAGCGTTAAACGTCAGGTAACCGTCTTTGCTTACCAGGTTGAAGGTACCAACACGCACCACTTCCTGACGGCTTGAACCACCATCCAGGCTGATAACGTTGGTTTCGAAACGCGCTACTTTACCAGACTCAGTCATTTCAGTTTGCAGCGCAAACCACAACTCTTCCAGTTCCTGAATATTTGGCAAGCCTTTACTTTCAGATGCCATACCTTCCAGGAAGGCGGAACGGCCTGGATACTGGGCGCTGACAATAGAGCTGGAGATTACGCCATACGCTTCACCGGATGCCTGACGAACCACACCAAACATTTCACCCAAAGTGCCGGTAGCATTTTTCAGCTCCTGCTCTTTTTCGGCCAGACGAACTTCGTTGTTAGCGTATTGTTTAGCCAGACGATCACCGCGGTCTTGCTCAGCTTTCAGGTCAGCCTGGGCTTTTTTCAACAACGCCTGCTTATCGGCACGAGCTGAATTGAACTCGGCTTCACGCTGGGCATTAATACGTGCTTCAGAAACGCGATTTTTCTTAACTTGTTCCAGCAACTGATCTAAGCTGGTTGCAGCTTGTGCAGGTGCAACGCTTACAGCCATCGCAGCGGCAAGCAGGGCAGATTTGAATAGGTTTTTCATTCTGATTACTCCGCAGCTTTAATTGGCAGTTTGATAAGGTCAAATGGCTCCAGCTTACGGCCCATTTTGATGACTTTAACTACGGAACTCAGGTATTCGTCACCCAGCTGCTCCCAATTACGGCTGCTGTTATTCCAAACCCAGGCTTGCTTCTGGTCCAGAGACAGTGCCAACAGGGCAGTACGGCCCAGGTTGAAGAAGTCGGCAGCAATGTTCTGACCTTCAAATTGCAACTGTTCCTGATAAACACGGATAGAGTTACCGTACTCGTTCTCAAGCAGGTACGCTTCCAGTACCTGACGGAACTGTTCAGAAACCGTCACGTTGGCATTGGCCATCAGGTCACGCAGGTGAGCAACACGGTTTTTACGCTCTTCGTAATTGATAGGCAGGTCCAGCTCAATAAACTGCTCCAGCGCATCAATCATGCGGTACATCAAAGGAACTACGCCGCGCTTAATACCTTCGATACCGTCGATTTGACGCTGAAGGGATGCGATACCTTCTTCCTGAGAAGCAACCAGACGAGCCAGGTGATCATTGTAAACCTTCAGGTTTTCGGTCTCGTCAATAACACCGCGGTATTCAAACAGCAGTTCCTGGGTTTGCTCGTAAATCTTGTCGATTTTCTTTTGGGATTGCGCTGCAGCCGCGTGGATCTTTGCTTCTTCGTTTTGCAAATCTTTAAGAGGGTCTGCAGAGACAACTTGGCTGCTACCTAGTGCGAATGCACCGATAACGGCAGAAGCAATTAGATTTCTCTTGCTCATTTTGGACATAGTTCCCAACCAATTTTCTTATCTTGAATCCCCGAAGCCAGCCTGGTCTAGCCGACTGCGAGGGGCTTAAAAACGGTTCTTATTTTGGATTGCGGCCAATGCGACCGGCAGGCCGCAAAGACTCGAACGCCGAATGTTCACATGGAACGCCCGAATATGTCAAGGTCAGGCACGGTGAACAACCAAGCTTCCACCACGGATACTATCCTGATGCGGCCTGATTGATAACAGAGTAGAACAGCCTGCTCAACTACCAGCAGCATATAACTGTTTGATCATTCTGGTCAATCGCTATCAACTGCGGCAGTTTCCTGATTGAACACCCCTATTTTCTCAATCAGGGTCGTCAGTGCCAGACATTCTTCTTCGGTTAAATGTGGATTCCAGATATCCGCCAACAAAACAGCCCGGTACTCATTACTTCGATTCCAAGCTTCATGTAAGTATGTATCATCAAATGCAAAGGTTCGCCCTTCTTGCCAGGTAATTTCCTGCACATCCAATAAATTCAGCCGACAATGTTGCGGAATTACCAAGCCGAGATGAAGCACAACCCGGCTGTTGGTTACCCCCCGGTGAGGCAGGATATGTGTCCCTGGCTGCATAATAGAAAAGCACACCTCCGGAGCATGCTCTTGTATGTTAACTAAAGGCAATCCAGACAAGGCCTTTGATGTGTGGGGGCATTGCTGGTGTGCCACGTCGAAGTCCTGCCCATGGCGGTGGAAGAAGTATGCATTCCATTCGCCTCCTTTGGTTAACCCTTCACCCGCCTTGCCTTCCTGAAATGGCTTGAACGTATTGCCAGAATTCAGCAAGTTAAGTAATTCTTCTTTTATGAGCTGCGCCTGACTTTCATATTCTTCAGCAAACACAAGTTCTTGCCGTTCAAACACCGGGCAAATGGGTAGATCAGGTACATAGAGAAAAGACGGCACCTGTCTGCTATCCGCCAGGACTTTGGGAATCTCGCCGCTGTACATTTTTACTGCTTTTTCTACTCTGCTCATGTCCTGTCGGCCAAACTGATGCCAAACAGGTTCAAGCCAGGTATGAAAAAGTTCCTGCCGGTATTGCTGAACGGCGACCAAAGCGTGGCTGACAAACGGACGACACCAAGGTGGAGTTGAAGCCTCATTATGCCAATACCCTTTGCCATTCGCCGTATTGATGGCAACCAGATAATCGCGCATGGCTTGTGCAACATCACCGCGCACTTCCTTAAGCCGCCCCAGAATAAGTCGGCTCGAATAGGCGAAAGGTAAACCTTTAACAATATCTGATAACGCTGTCCCAGTTGGATCAGCATCGGTCAGTTTCTGCAGCGCTTGTCCTAACAATAAATGCAGCTGAACTTTAGCGTTTGCCCCACTTATCATGACTTCTAGCAAGTAAACCACATCAGCATAGTTACCGGACTTCATGCCGAATTGGAGCAAAAAATCTTGTGCTTCCTGACGCCATTCCGGCACGTCAAGCAATTGCCGATAATAAACGGCAGCGTTCTGATCACGCCCTGCCTGCCGTTCTTGCCTGGCTTGGGTTAACAAAAGTGATGATGTCATAGTGCAGCTCTTTTTTGTACTCGGATACCTCTTGGTTATCCACGCTTGGCATATGGCTTGTCCCAATCTTCAGAGTGAATAAGCTTAGCGCCCTTTGCATAAGCTGGTTGCCTGCTATCCAAGGTAGGGAAATTAAAGTCTCGATGCAGAAAAATAGATGTCGTTGATGTATGACATTCACAAGGTTTGAAACCACTCATATCGACCTGAATCAGCCCCCCCTCTCTCAATAATCTTGCTGTATTGGGGTGCCAGTCAGCATTGTCCAGTACTATTGCCCCCCCTCTGGCTAACTTAGTTAAGGCAACAGCTGCCGAGTCAAATCTATATCCAGCGCCATCTATCACAATAAGATCGAACTCGCCTTGCTGTTGTTCTAAAACGAAAGGGAACATATCCCCCTGAGCCAGTATAAGCTTAACCTTGTCATTGAGTTTTGGAATCAGGCTGTTGTACCACTCAGCATTATTCTCGGCACTGACCACTATTTCCGCCCTTTCCATCCAAAACAAAGTTGACATACCTGCACCGTATTCAAAAATACGCTTATTTCGATAGTCAAACTGAATCAGGTACTCAATGGCCGGGTAGGTATAAAGAGGGAGGTAGTTCCCCTGTTCATCCACGGCAACGCCTTGCTCCGTGGAACGAAAAAAGCCGTAGGCGTTACGTAAAATATTGCTGCAGGATGCAAGAAACATCTCACTTTTAGACATCTCTATGGCACCAGGATGACGCTTTAAACGGTCATCACTGCTTTGTGCATTGCTGAAGTTTCCCCAAAACATGCTGGTCTCCATTTATTTTTTAATTGGTACGATATCAAAGGCAACTGTCACGCGATATTGATTGTCATCAAAAGGTTCGGTGCCATGCCACATCATGGAGGGAAACAGCACCACAGTACCAGCCTGCGGCTTTATCATATAGTCAGCCTGCATGCTTATCTGACGTCCCAGTTCGGCCTGGCCAAATTTTATCCAGCCGTTTCCTTGCTGGTTAACTGCATTAGGAACCGAAACGTAATAGCTGCCACTGATCCACCCTTCGCTATGATAGTGGTTACGATGGAATCCACTTTTATTCAGCCTGACCGACCAGGCCCCACTGAATATGACTTCCCGGCTGATACGTTGTAAAAAAGGATGCGTATGGTCTTTAGGCAAGGTGTCGATATGTTGCTCAACGACATAACGTAACTGCTGTTCAAGTAACTTAATACTGCCTTCGTCACGGCGAAATAGATGTCCTTCGGTTTGTGTGCCCGTTCGTAACGACTGCACAAGTGGATGATTCCGGCTGCTGTGTAACTTTTCCAAATCATCGAGTAATTGCAGATTAAAGTCGGTAATAGCAGTGAAACCGTCAGGACAGGGAAGCTCATAAGCTTTAACAAATCGGTCCAGGTCATAAAGCTGTCGGTATGCGGTCAAATTGCCGGATAACTTCAAACAGGCCGCCCGCATTGACCACCACGCCTGATTTTCGCTGTACCTTTCCGTTAATTCTGTGCATAGCTGATTTGCCGCATCAAAATCTTCGGTTGCCAAATAGCAAAGCATTAACTCATTTAGCACCTGAGCCTCTCTCTTAGACTGACTCACCGCTATTTCCAACGTGGATTTGGCCGCCGCCAGTTGACCTTGTTCACGCAATATGTGGCCTTTTAACAGCAAGGCCTGAGTTGGCCAGTCCGTTGCAGAAGTCGCGTTCAGCACAGCTTCGGCCTGTGGCAAATATCCCGCCTTTAGCAGTTTGTTGCTTAAATCACAGCGCAGCGCCCAATTTTCAGGCGAACCACGCAGTGCGTCCTCATAACTTTTCAACCACGCCGTGTCACTATTGAGCCAGCGTATTTCTGACAATCCCTGATGCAAAGACAGATTACCGGGCTCCTGTTTGAGTGCATCGAGTAATATTTGTTCGGCCTCCTCACACTTCCCGTTGAGAAACAGATTGGTTGCCAATTCTTTGCAGCAGGATGCAGATAAGCGACTTTCCCGTAAGCACTCTATCGCCAGTTGATACTGCCCTTTCGCTCGGTGACATTGCGCAAGCGACAACAGTATTCGATCTTTGTCTGATACCAGGTTAATGAGCTTTGTCAGGCGTTCAAGCGCCATGTCAATTTGCCCCAACTCCATACAACAACTGGCAAACATTACAGCGGCCGACACAAAAGCAGGCTTGGCGTCTAAGGCATGACCAAATAGTGCTAATGCAGAAGTGAACCGCTTTTGTTCAAAATGCAATAATCCGGCGTTGTAGGATGCATCAGCAAAACCCGGCTTAAGATCCAACGCTTGTTGAAAAAGCGCTAACGCTTTTTCAACGTTACCCTTTTGCTTTTGCAGATTGCCAAAATTATTGTGCACTTCCGGGTCATTAGGCGCTATTTTAATGGCTTGGTTGAATGCACTCTCACTCTCATGCAGCCGACCCAGTTTGCGTAAACTAAGGGCATAGATATGCCACACCAGTGGATGGACATTACCCACACCGATTAACTGCCTCAGCATTTGCTCCGCAGCCAGGTAATTTTGTTGCTGATAAAGTGCAACGGCTTGTTGCATCAGCTTTTGTGCGTTAACAGACATAACTTCACCTTATGACCCACAAAAGTCTTATCACATTAGACTAACAAAAAAAAACCAGCCTTTCGGCTGGTTCTTTAAGCAAGTTCGATTTAGAACTTGGCAGTCACACGAGCATACCAGTACATACCTGCGGTATCGTATGAAGATGACAGAGTATTCATATCATCATTGTTGGTGGTGTAAGGTGGCTCTTTATCAAACAGGTTTCTTGCACCCAAGGTAAAGGTGTAGTTATCCATGTAGTAGCTACCCTGAATGTCGTGATAAACCACTGAACCGGCATGGTTACTGGTGTTATCACTGGCAGCCAGGTCCTCTACCGTCTCATCGTCAGTACCCATCATGAAACGGGCCATCCACGTGAATGAGTAATCACCTGCAGTATAAGTGGCGGTAAAGTTAGTACGCAGTTCAGAGAACGCTGCGACGTTGTTCTCCCACTGGTCTTCACCATAGTAACCAGCCAGATGGATCATCTCTTCACCATCAAATGGAACATAGTTGTATTTGTCCAACCAGGTACCATCTAAACGCATTTTCAGGCTACCTTCACCCATATCCATGCTGTAGCTGGCGTCGAAGTCCACACCGGCCGTTTCAAAGGTTGCCAGGTTAGCGTTAGTTACCATGATACCAGCCATGGCACCTAACACATCGCGACGCGGTGAAGTTGGATAAGGTACGCGGTCAACAGCTGCTGCACCAACAATCAAACTACACAATGGGCTGCTGAAGTTGGCACTTTCATAACAGCCATTGATGATATTACTGGTCCCTGCGGTACCGATACCGTTGGTGATTTCAATATCAAAGTAGTCTACTGCAACACTGAAGTTCTCAATGAAGTCAGGTGTATACACAAAACCTACGGTCAAGCTTTCTGACTCTTCAGGTTGCAGGTCAGGGTTACCACCGACGATAGAACTGGACTGGTTAGAGGTCAGCTCGAAGTCGCCCGGTAAGCCGTCTGCCGCGCAGTTGGCCTTAACGGTAGCACTCTGAGTACCGGTTGCGTACTTAGTACAAGGTTCGTTGTAGTTCAGGTTAGATTCCTGCTGCGGTGCAAACAGTTCACTGATGCTCGGTGCACGGAAACCATCTGCCTTAGTGGCACGAATTAACAAACCGTCAAACGGGGTATATTCCAGACCAATTTTGGTGTTGGTTTGTGCATCCAGGAAGTTATAGTCTGAACGACGTACTGCAGCAGACAGGTTCAGAGACTCCACTCCAGGCAGGTCGGCCAGCAGAGGCACGCTCAGTTCCAGGTAAGTTTCCGTTACGTCGTATTGACCTTCGGTTTTCTCACCGGCTACTGAGTAAATCTCACCAATCAGTGCTGCACCATCAGGTTGGAACAGATAGTCTTCCCAACGCTTTTCAATACCCACAGCCCAGGCGACTGGGCCTGCAGGTAATTCGAAATCACCCAGGTCGCCAGTCAGGTTAGCCAGTAACTGTTTGGTAGTACCACGTACAACAGGTGAGTTAGGCAGGAACGCATAATCAAGCTGGGCCTGAGTCAGACTGTCCATAACAAAGGGGTTCCACAACCCAGGACACAGCGCATCAGCGGCACACTTAGTGGGGTCGGTCAGGTTACCGAAACGTTTGGGGTTGGCACGGCCAAAATCAACCCGCGCATCTACGAAGCGCGCGTAGTTATAGGACACATCCCAGGCCCAACCATTGTCCAGGAAGCCTTCGAAACCGAATACCATGCGGTAATCAGAAAAATCCTGCGTAAAGGCACGACCACCGGTCTCGGTCAAACGGCGGTTGATTACCAACTCTTCGCCGATAGGGTTGTCCGGGTGATCAGCAGTAACAATTTGTCCCCAGAAAGTACCTTCAGGGCCCATCAACTGGTCTGACTGACGGTTGGTAAAACCACCTTCCAGAAATACCGTGGTTTCGTCAAACACTTCATAGCTGGCAGCAGCGTTGATACTGAACACTTCCTGCGGCGTCACCATGTAGCTGGTAGTTGCAAAGTTATAGGCATCTGTTGCGCCATTCAATTTGCGAATTTCACCGGTGTTTGGATCAACCACCATGCTCTTTAAGGTGGTACCAGGGGTCAATGATGTCCAGGTGCCCATTGCTGTAGTACCAGAACCCCAGCATTCAACACCACCAGCACCATCATCCTGTAGAGGACATTCAGAGAAATCACGGTCTTTCTGACCAATTGGCTGACGATTGGTGTATTCCAATGACAGCACCACGTTGCCCTTGTCATTTGAGGTACCAACAGTAGCGGCTACTTTCGATGTTTCGCCATCACCTTTGCCAGACAAGTCGTACTGAGCAACAAACTCAGCACCTTCAAAATTACGCTTGGTAATAAAGTTCACAACACCAGCGATGGCGTCTGAACCATATACAGTAGAAGCACCATCACGCAGAACTTCTACACGCTCTACGAATGACATTGGGATGGAGTTCAGATCACTAAACGCGGTACGACGACCATTCACCAAAATCAGAGTACGGCCTGAACCCAAGCCACGCAGAGATACAGTGGCAGAACCGTTACTGCCGTTGTTCACGTTAGAACCCTGGGCAGAACCATTCACCGCTGGCAGCGCTTGGATGTATTTTTCGATAGTAGGTACACCAGCTGCTTCCAAGTCCTGAGCCGTCAGAACAGTAATGGGGCTGGCAGACTCCATATCAGTACGCTTAATGCGAGAACCTGTTACAGAGATTTTTTCAACGGCTTCGGCGCCTTCAGTGTTTTGACCTTCTTGAGCAAAGGCAACGGGTGAAAACGCAACAGAAGTAGCTCCCAGAGCCAGCGCCATGCGCACAGCTCCAGCTAGTCTGGATTTCATATACATGTTTTGTCTCCCTGGACCACTAACTTGTTATCTAGTGATTTTTGTTATCCGCTTTAGCGGTTATTTTTCATGAGAGGTAGTGAGCCTCTCATTCGATAATATACATAGGGCTTTAATCTGGTCAACCGATGTTAGCTAGTAACCCGCCTGAACACTGCTCACAATGAGCAAAAAAGCACCTACATGTAACATTTAGTGTACACAACAAAAACAAAAAGACACTAAAAATAACAATCGAATGGAACTTTTTATGGATTGCAGGACACATCAGAAAATGTATCCAGAGGCTTACTGACGCCTTCCCAGCGGCTATGCAACAGGAAGATGCCAGTATAATTAAACCCTGAGACAGATTTTTTATATGTCACTCAACGCAAAACCCAATTTTTGCCTAACTTTAGTCGGTAATTCAGGTAAAGCCGCTTTGGGTAACAGGAAGGTGGCCATGTTGAAGAAGTCTTTAAAGATGCGGTTGGATTCAGTAGTCCGTTTCAAATACTCATGCCCTGATGACCCGCCGGTACCTATCTTGCCTCCCAGCATCCGCTGTACCATCATGGCATGACGGTAACGCCAGATGGTTAGTTTCTCATCCACTTCGGTCAGGCAGGTAATAAACTGATAGGGCAAATTAAACAATGGCTCCTCATTATACTGATTAATGAAAAGTGCGGCCAAAAGCGCCTTTTGCGATAAACGAAATTGCCCTTGCAACTGCCACTTTGCGTATTCATTTTCGTCCCACAATGCTTCAAATGTATCCCGGGTAGATTGCAGCTCTTTGAGCTCTTGGCGAAGCTCTTTGTCTGATAAGGTCGGGTTATTTCGAATGATTTCCTCGTCACTTGCCAACATTTTATCTGTGGCCTGGCGATATAGCTGCCAAAACCGGAAATCATCAAACTCCAGCAACGGCAGACGCTCCAGCCATTTTTGTGTAAGTTCAAACAAACTATCTTTGCTCTCCAGGCGCTCAAGAAACGCTCTATCACTGTCTTCAAGCCGGTTATAAAAAGACTGCTTGTCAAAATCAATGCGAAACTCACGTTTTAATCCAAGCGAGATTTCCAGCATTTTGAACTGAATGCTCTGGAATCCGGAGGCTGGTACCAAATAATCACGGAAGGATAAGAACTCCTGAGGGCTCATGGTTTCCATCACACTTATTTGATCGTTCAGCAATTCCTGAATACTGATCACCCTTTTCAATCTGTGCACGACAGTTGTAAGTTGCTGGTCGCGCACCTCCTGCTCGGAAAACACATCTATGATAGAGGAGAGTTCGTGCAATATCTGTTTAAACCACAGCTCATACACCTGATGCACGATAATAAACAGGGTTTCTTCGTGTGCTGCCTGCCCATACTTGGCACTTTGCAGCTTTTGCGCGCTTAACAACTTGTCGAGTTGTAAGTAGTCACCGTAATAGCAGGGTTCAATATTTTTTTTCATTAAAGTTATCCATTTTCTAAACAAAATGAGCTCAGCGGATTTGCCCTTTCTTAGCGGCCATACGCATTGACAAATCGCTTGATGACACAGGTTAAGTGTACTCAACTCCAATAAATCAAAGAAGCCTCTGGCCTAAGGGACAAACTTCAACTAGCCTGTTGAAAACGTGAAGCAAACAGGACAGAAAATGAAATTGGATGATGACATTCACAACTACTATGAACATCTGGTGCTGGAAAGAATTGAAAAGTTAGGGCTGCACAACAGTCAAGATGAAGATTTTCTAGCCGACCTCAGTTGCCTGACCTTGAACCAGTGCCCAGCCCGCTACATTCGGTTCGAAGTAGATATGGCCTTTTACATTTCACAAAGTGAGCGGCAGCAAATGGAAATGAATGTGTCGGAAGCTATGGACAAAGCACTGAAATATTTGCAGTCAGATGATGCAAAGAAAAAGGCGGGATAACGGTAACATCCTTACCCTGCTAAAAATGGCCGGATTAAGGTGGCGGTCCTGCCAGCCACATCCCGGCACATGAGTCCTTTACTGCGGCTGCTCCCTTCCGGGCCTGACCGGGTTCATAAAGTATCATTGCGGGAGGACCGACGGGACCACCATAGAAAGCTCAGGTATGACATCGCCACCCTTAGGCGGCGCGCATTATCCCTGATAACCCGTCACCTTGCAAGGCAAGTATACGGACAAGTTCACTTCGCCATAGCGGTTTAGGTGCTCGTCACGGACGGAGTACCGATCAAGGTACATGGACGTGCCTTGCGCCTGCGGCGAAGCGAAGTCGAATTCACTTCGCCATAGCGGTTTAGGTACTCGTCACGGATGGAGCACCGATCAAGAAAACCGCTCCTCAGCCATCTTGTTGGCTTCCAGGTTGGTCGGCAGTCCCTGCTCATCTGCACGCTGATAGATTTCAAGCAGCGTGTCACCAATTCCTTCTATATGCTTACGCATGGCCTCGGCGCTACTGTCCATTTTCTGGTGATAAATATCAATAACGCCACCGGCATTTATGACATAGTCAGGTGCATAGAGTACGCCTTTTTCCTTGAGCATCTGACCATGACGTTCCTCAGCCAGTTGATTATTGGCCGCTCCAGCCACTACCTTGGCTTTCAACAAAGATAAACTGTTGTCATTAATAATGGCACCTAGTGCACAAGGCGCGAATACATCCACATCTAATGCGAAAATTTCATCAGGCGATACCACTGTCGCACCAAACTCTTGAACCGCTTTGTCAAGATTGTCCGGGTAGATATCGGTAACATAGAGCTTGGCACCTTCTTTATACAAATGCTCTGCCAAACGATAGCCAACATGGCCAAGCCCTTGAATGGCAACTGAAACACCGTTTAAATCTGAGCCAAGGGCGTGACGCACGGAAGCACGTAAGCCAACAAATACCCCATAGGCAGTTGACGGTGCCGGATTGCCGTCTGCTGCACCACCGTCATAACGGAACTTAGCGTGAGTGCCAGCGATATACTCGCAGCGCTGCGCCATCAGTTGCAAATCGCGCACCGCAATGCCGGAATCTTCTGCGGTGATGTACTTGCCCCCAAGACTTTGCACGAAATCCCCCATCGCCAACATCATGTCATCAGACTTGCCTTTACGGGGATCACCAATAATGACAGATTTTCCGCCGCCCAACTGCAAATTTGCCATGGCAGATTTGTAAGACATACCTTTAGATAAACGCAATACATCCGTAAGGGCTTCCTCACTGCTTGCGTAAGGCCACATACGGCATCCGCCAAGGGCAGGACCAAGGTTTGTATTATGCACGGCAATTATGGCTTTAAGGCCAGATTTGGCATCATGGAAAAACGCCACTTTTTCGTGGTTGTCATAAGCCTTGTGATCAAAAACAGACATATCGTTACCCTGTTAAAATATGCGGGATGTTAGGAAATTGTTGCACATGGTAGCGCATCGCCCAGAGGACATGTCTTGCTAACTTTCAGGCTACATCCCTACCCGTGCGCAACAGTAATCTTAAAAATCGAACCTCAATAGGAGGCTCATCCTAGTAAATTCAGTTGAAAAACCCTCTGTTTTTCAGCATCCTTGTGCCACTTTGTAAACCCACTGTGATTTATGAAACTAGACAAATTTGATCGTGAAATTCTTCGGGTCCTGCAAAAAGATGCGACCGTCTCAATGGCAGAACTCAGCCAAAAGGTGGGGCTGTCGCACACCCCCTGCTGGCGAAGAGTAAAACGCCTGGAAAGCGACGGTATCATCAAACGCAAAGTGACGCTGCTGGACGGTAAGAAGCTCAATTTAGGTGTCAGTGTTTTCATCTATGTCACGCTCAAAAACCATGACGAAGAATCTCTTAATGGCTTTGAAGCAGCGGTCCAGCATATTGCCGAGGTAGTAGAATGCCATACCACCAGCGGCGAAAAAGACTACCTGCTCAAGGTGGTGGTCGAGAGCATAGAAGAGTACGAACAACTGCTGAAAAGCAAACTCACACACCTACCATGCGTTGATCATCTAAGTTCAACCTTTGCCCTAAAACAGGTTAAGAACACCACTGAATTACCGATTAAAAACCAATAGACGGGCTGATTTGACAGCCCTTTTCTGCCTATTGCGCGTCCGGCTGATTCTCAGGCAGCGCGCTGACAAACTCAGGTAACTTATTGCAGTTTTCCTGAATGCGCTGTATCAATGGGAACTGGCTCATGTCCACACCAAAGCGTTGCGCGTTATAAACCTGTGGAATCAAACACACATCCGCCATGGTTAAGTCAAAGCCAAAGCAGAACTTACCTGCTGTATTTTGCAACCGCCGTTCAATGGCTGCAAAACCCTTCTCAATCCAGTGCCGACTCCAATCTGTCTTGCCCTGGGTGTCCACCTGATAAGCTGACTCCAAGTGCTGCAGCACCCGTAGGTTGGCCAGCGGCTGAATGTCTGCTGCGATATCCAGTGCCAATGCCCGAACTCTTGCTCGCTGAAGTTTGTGCTCTGGAAGCAACCTTACCGGAGAACTGTACTTCTCATCCAGATATTCAATAATCGCCAGCGACTGATTAAGGATAATATCTTCATCCTCGTCCACCAGCGTCGGCACAAGCTCGGCGGGATTTAAACCCAAATAAGCTTGCTGATGTTGTTCACCACCGTCTTTGACTAAATGCACAGGAATGTACTGATAGGATATTTTTTTTAAATTAAGTGCCAGTCTCACTCTGTAACTGGCCGATGAGCGCCAGTAACTATATAGCTTGATACTCATTTTCCGTACTCTTTAACCTGCTGATCAATGGCACCAAACAGACTGACACCCTGAGCATCCAGCATTTCGATGCGAATTTTGTCACCAAACTTCATAAAAGGTGTGCTGGGCTTGCCATCACGGATAGTTTCGATCATACGCACCTCAGCGATACAGGAATAGCCAACACCGCCGTCTTTGATAGCACTGCCATGATCGGTACCCTGCTTGTTGGACACTGTACCTGAACCAATGATTGCACCGGCCCCGAGATTTCGGGTCTTAGCTGCGTGGGCAATCAATTGGCCGAAATCAAACGTCATATCCACGCCAGCATCGGGTTTACCAAACAATTCACCATTTAGGGTGGACATTAAGGGTAATGCGACCTTAAAGCCCTGCCAGGCATCACCGAGCTCATCCGGCGTGATGGCGACAGGAGAAAACGCGGAGGCCGGTTTGGACTGGAAAAAACCAAATCCTTTGGCCAGCTCACCGGGAATAAGACCTCTCAACGATACATCGTTGACCAGCATTAGCAGGCGTACATGATTTCCCGCCTCCAATGCGCTAACTCCCATTGGCACGTCACCGGTAACGACGGCAACTTCGGCTTCAAAATCGATGCCCCAGTCATCGCTTGGCATCAGAATGTCATCTTCCGGACCGATGAAATCATCGGAACCACCTTGGTACATTAGAGGATCCGTCCAGAACGTATCAGGCATGTCAGCGCCTCTGGCCTTTCTGACCAGTTCCACGTGATTCACATAGGCACTACCGTCAGCCCATTGATAAGCGCGCGGTAATGGGGATTCACATTGGCTGGCGTCAAACGCCATGACATCGTCCAACTGGCCAATATTCAACGCATGATAGGTTGCTTGCAAATGCATGGACACGGTATCCCAGTTATCCAAAGCCGCCTGCATAGTTGGGGCTATATGGGTTACCGCTACTGCAGATTGAAGATCTTTGCTGACCACGACCAACTGGCCGTCGCGTGTACCATTTTTTAACGTTGCTAATTTCATGAAATATTCTTATCTATCCAAATTGAGCTTTATTTCTATGCTGCTACTAAACAATAGCCAGGACTAAATGAAAAGCCTACCCTTGCAAAAGGACTCGCGTTTGTTGTCCACTAAGGCGTAACACTGAATTTACGTCATTTGATAAAGTGATGGCATCAAACCTTTACGGTCTTCTTACTGATCCCATACTCCCTCAGCTTGTTGGCAATTGCCGTATGACTTAACCCCAGCTTCCGGGCCAATTGCCTGGTGCTGGGATAACTCGGATACAATCGGCGTAACAGATCTTTCTCAAATCGCTTAACTTCTTGATCTAACGTGCCTTCAAGCTCATCCGAAAAATAGCCAGAGCTCATAGCACTGTCTGGCAGTTGAATATCTTCTTTACCCAGCTCATCCCGCTCCAGCAATGTCAGAGCCCTGTATAAGGTATTTTCCAACTGTCTGACATTACCCGGCCAAGGATAATTTTGCAGAAACTCCACGCAAGACTTGTTGAGTTTTGGCGGCCGTCTCCCGAGTTTAGTACTTTGATTTTTAAGAAAATGCTCTGCTAAACCAATAATATCAGCTTTACGTTCCCGAAGTGGCGGCACAACCAGGCTCAACACATTCAGACGGTAATAAAGATCTTCGCGGAAGCGCCCTTCCATCACCATCTGGGCAAGATCTTTTTGTGTGGTGCCAATGATCCGCACATTAACCACCACTTCCCTGGCATCACCAACCCGTCGGAAGGAGCCGTCTTGCAGTACCCGCAATAATTTTGCTTGCAGGGACATTGACATGTCCCCTACTTCATCTAAAAACAACGTGCCGTTTTCGGCCTGCTCCAGTAACCCACTCTTACTTTGTTTCTGGCCATAGGCCCCAGGTCCATAGCCAAACAACTCTTGCTCGGCCATGTCATCAGGAATAGACGCACAATTCAGCAACACAAACTCGTGGCTACTGCGACGGCTGGCACGATGGCACGCTCTGGCAATCATTTCTTTGCCGACACCGGTCTCGCCTACCAATAAAATTGGTGCATCCAGCTCGGCCATCTTTTTGGCTTCACGCACCACCTTTTTCATCTGACTACTGGTGGCCTGGATTTCATTAAAGGAATCGTTACTGGCCTGATGAAACACGGTTAATTGCTGCCCCAAGCGGTATTCTGATTTAAGTAACAACACCGCGCCTGCCAGGACAGCATCTGCATCACCATCTGCCACCATCACTGGCAAAATATCAGCCAGGAAATCCTGTTCAATAAATTTCACCTTTTGGGTTTGTGCTAAAACCTGCTTACCATCCAACCAGCGGCTGAAGTTGAATCCCTTGACCAGGTCAGTAATTTCCCTGCCGGCGATTTCTTCATAAGAACTTTCCAGACTGGATACCACGGCTTCGTTGACCAACAGAATATTGCCTCGACTGTCTATGGAAAAAACCGGGTCTGGCAAGGTACGAAGTAAGGCTCTAAGTTGATTTTGCTCTCGCTCAATTGGCATAAATGGCGTGGTTTTTACGTCTTCTATCCCTTCTATGCGCCTAATCTTTGGCATCAAGTGCTGAAATTCAGCAAACTCAACATTGGGGAAGTGCAAAAAGATTTTCCCACTGCTGTCGATTTCTATACCGCGTAGATTAATCTCATATTCAACCAGTATATCCAGCACATCCTGGGTAATCCCAAGGCGATCCTTACAGCTGATCTCCAGACGCATAGACGAATCCAATATGACAAGGTTGTAAACATTTTATGACATTCGCCGTGATGAGAACAGTGAAATCTGGTCTTACAATAAGGGAATGTAGAAGGTGATGACATGTTGGGGGCAACGGCCCCCGAACATTAAAGTGGCACGCTACTTAGTCGAGTAAGGCATCGGTTTTGGCGGCACAAATAAAATCATTTTTATGCAACCCGTTAATAGCATGCGTCCACCAGGTTATTGTCACTTTCCCCCATTCCAGCAGAATCGAGGGATGATGGAACTCTGCTTCAGCCAATTCGGCTACACGGTTGGCAAATGCCAGCGCTAACTTGAAGTTCTTAAACTTGAATTCACGCTCAAGTTGCATCACGTTATCCCTAACCTGAGGCACCCAGTCAGGGATTTCACGAATTAATTCGGCTAACTCCTGTTCTGATACTTTAGGCGCATCAGCACGACAGGCTTCACATTTCTGTTGACTAAGTTCGGTCATACTAAGATTTTCCTCCATTTCGTTAATAAGGTTCTCAACCGGCCATCTTCTGTGGCTTAGGTGGAAATTTCGGTGTATGCAACCCCAGTGTTTTGGCTTGTTCCACTAACGCCATCATATCCATTTCAGCCAAACCAAACAGGTCATCCAATTCTTGCAGAATATAGTAGACAGGTTGCATGATATCGATGCGATATGGGGTACGGAATGCCTCCAGAGGCTCCATGTCATGGCGTTCGGGTTTGTCACTCTCAAGAGCATAGAGCGTTTCTCCGGGAGAGGACAGGATCCCGCCCCCATAGATACGTAACTTACCGGCTTGCCTAAGTAAGCCAAATTCCACCGTGAACCAATACAATCTGGCCAGATATACGCGGTCCTGTTTATTCGCCGCATAGCCCAGTTTTCCATAGGTGTGTGTGAAGTGGGCAAAGGCTTTATTGGTTAAAAGTGGGCAATGGCCAAATATCTCATGAAAAATGTCCGGTTCCTGAAGATAATCAAATTCTTCCCGGGTACGGATAAAAGTAGCAACCGGGAACTGTTTATTGGCCAACAGACGAAAAAACTCATCAAAATTGATTAACGCCGGTACCTGAGCAACCTGCCAGCCGGTTTCCCTGGCCAGCACTTCATTGACTTCATGCAGTTGTGGAATACGGTCGCTGGGTAAATTCAGCAGTTCCAGTCCATGCATAAACTCATCGCAAGCCCGATCTTTAATAATATCTTTCTGGCGTAGCACCAAGTCGTGCCACACCTGATTTTCCTCATCACTCCAATGGATCACCCCATTCTCATCAGCCTGATGGGAAACATACTGGGTAGTTTTACTCATACACTCTGTCGCTTATATTCATCAGCCCATGTAAAAATAACCGGGCCTGTAGTTTGGACGTGAGTCTACCCAAATAGTGGCAAAGAAAAAGCCACAGCGCACTTACCAGATAGTTTCAACTGTAACATTAGTTTTACATGGGCGCAGGAGTGGGAAGTCCATCAGTTACTCCCGCCCGGCATTGCCAAGTTGTTTGACAATTGAGGCAGCAATCTGGCTGACCTGGGGTGCTGGCTGATGGATAAATGGCATAGGCCGACATATTCGAATAGCCTGCACACCAAATCTGGCAGTCAATACTCCAGCCCCTGCGCCTTGGGCCATTCTGGTGGATAACTTGGCGGTCAAACTTCCGCCCAATGCCCAGGCCGAGGCTTCAGCCAAAAGCTCTGTCGCTCCAGCATATAGCATGGTGCGAACCGTTCTTTTCAACAAAGTGACCTTGGCCAGATAACCGGTTTTTACCCCGTAATAGGCGCACAATCGATTTACCATCCGCAGATTTCGCCAAAGCACCAAAAACATATCCAACACCACAAAGGGACTGACGGCAATCAAAGCGGCAGAAGCGGCAGATTCGCGGCTAACCTCTGCTAAGGCTTTTTTATCAGCCGGTGCCAGTACATACTGCTCAAATAGCTGCATGACTTCCTGATCAGAATAATGCTGCTGCAGAGCGGTTTGCCATTGTTGAGCGTCTTGATGAACCGATGCAGGCATTTGTCGCAGCAGATTTTCACAAAAATTGCGAGCTTCACCTATCGCCGGGCTTTCGCTGAGTGATGCGGACAAATGCTGCAGATGCTCCCGCTTGTCCAGTTTGCGATAACTTCGCCATTCTTTGGCGAGTAAAAACAGAACGCCAGCCAGGCTCAGGCTCCACAATCCTGCCCAGGCCAGAGACAGCCAATCAAAGGATTGCACACTGCGCCAGATGTCTACCGCCAGTTGCACTCCCCCTAGCAACAACAACGCGCAAAACAGCCAGAACAACTTTCCAGGTCTGCTGGCTGCTTTAACGTCCGCTGCAATATCTGCCTGCTCACAAGCTTGCATTTCCTCCAAGTCAACATCACCATCCAGTTTGATGGCCTTGCGCAGAGCTTCAGCGCTCTGTTGTTCATCATGCCCTGCGAGTGTAACTTCAATTCTCGGCATCAGGTTGGTCACAGCACCTTGTTCCTTCATTGCAATTTATCCCCCAGCAAAAACTCCAGCATCTGGTCCATGCGAATATGTGGTAACGCAGTCAATGGGTCTCGACGAGGTGGCAAAAACTGTGGAAATTCAAATCCCTGTGTTTGCCAAAAAGTGGGAGCAGGTCGCCTGGCCGGTACATCCCCCGGATACAGACTGAGTGTCTGTCCATGCATGTCATGCCCGGACAATACACTGAGTTTTTGCCCCTGATATTGAGTTTGTCCGACTTTGGAGGCCTTAACGGATGCCAATGCCGTCGTTTGAATCTTCACCCCCTGGTAACGCATGTCCTGCCTGGCGTTATGCACCATGGATTCCAATAGTCTAATCAGGTTGTCCTGCTGATCCGGTGTCACATGATCGGCCTTACTGGCAGCAAAAATCAGTTTGTCGATGCGTGGAGAAAACAACCGCCTCAGTAAGGAGTTTTGACCATAGTCAAAGCTTTTCAAAATCCAATTAATCGACTGCTGCAACTCATCAAATGCCTGTTCGCCTCTGTTCAGAGCCGACAAACAATCTACCAGAACAATCTGACGATCAAAGCCACTGAAATACGCTTTATAAAAGGGCTTGACCACTTTATCGCGGTATTGTTCGTATCGCTCTATCAGAAGGGCCAGATTAGAGCCGGCTGAAACCCGCTCCCAGTCAGCCTTGTCGCCCAAGAAGGGCACAAATTGCAGGACCGGCGCTCCCTCGAGTTCACCAGGGAGCACAAAACGCCCCGGTTGCACCAGTTCCAGGCCGGCTGCTTTACATTCCTTGAGGTACAGACGAAATTGTTCAGATAAAGCCAGCAGTTTCACTTCGTCACCAGCGGCAAACCAGTCAAATGTCAGTAACGCCTCCCGCAATGGGGCTGACAATGACTGACGAACACCTTGCTGCATTTGACTGACGCAAAATTCACTCCATTGGCCAAAATCCAGGCTGAGCAAAGGCAAATCCAGCAGCCACTCACCGGGGTAGTCCAGTATATCCAGCACCATAGTAGAATGTTCGAACAACAGCTTACTCAAACCGCCAGCAGGCTGATATTTTATGTGCAAACGGATCTGGCTTACCCCGCGAGTCGGCTCTGGCCAAGCTGGTGGCATGTTGTTCAGCGCGCCCATCCCTTGCTCGTAAGCAAACCGGGCTAAGCGCAGATCGGGTTGGGCCACTCTCTTCACGCCCATCAGGCGTGCCTCTTTGACCACCGAAAAAAATGGCAGGCTGGCGGTACTGCCAGATTCAAGTAATTGATTCACCAAAGACGTAATGAAGGCCGTTTTACCAGCTCCACTTAAGCCCGTGACTGCCAGTCTGACGTGCTTATCCGCCAGTCGACTGGCCGTTTCCTGAGCTTTATTTTGCAAGTTATCGAAGAAAGAACGTAAGGGCTTATCGGGCATCCAAACTCCTGATGTATAAAACCTTTAACCTCAACTTCTTACCGGGGTTGTTTTTAACGGTAAGAAAAGAGACACACAAACAACAAGAGGAGCATGTTGCTCCCCTGGTCATAAGTGTCCCTGGGTCAGAGACGGCTAATTTCCCTGTTCAATTGATACTCAGCCGAGGTAACGTAGGTTTCCATTCTGCGCAGACGCATTTCCAGTCGGTCAAACCTTCCTTTGATATCGTGAAAAGCCTGTTTTGGCGGCTCACCCGCCTGCCAGACTTTGGACTTCACTTCGACTTGAGAGTTATCTCCTTCGTCGTTGTACCAACCTTTACCTTGCGCTTTCAAAACATCGTCATTGACTGGTTTCTTATCCAAAATAAACCAAGCCGCAATATACGCCATGATAAAGAAAGGCCCTGATAATAAGACGGCTGAAACCAGGATAATGCGGATCAACCAGGCTTCCCAACCGAAATAGTCTGCAATGCCGGCACATACGCCACCGATTTTGCCTTTTTGACTGTTGCGAAACATTTCACCTTTGCCTTTCATGCCCGGTTCCTCCACTGCGGGGCCTCAGCATCCAGAATGGCTTCCAGGGTATGGATGCGTTCGGCCATTTTTTCAGCCTTGTCGGCCAGTTCAGTCAGCGAAGCGTATTCTTCCTTGGACAGTCCCTGCGCCACCTGCTTTTTACTGCGATAGTGCAGAATCAACCAGATGGGAGCCACAAAGATCATAAATATGATGATGGGCGCCACTAATATACCAATGATATCTTCCACGATATTCTCCTCAACCAGTGCTGCTTGATGACTTATTCTTTGTTCGCGGCTTTAGGCGTTTTCTTGCTTATTTTCTTCTTCAACGCTGCCAGTTCGTCATCAATTTTATCGCCGTCTTCGAGGGCCGCAAATTCATCGGCCAGAGTCTTCTTACCCATATCATAAGCCTCAATTTGGCTTTCCAGGTCATCAATCTTACGCTCGTAGCGCTCGAAACGCCCCATCGCATCATCGACTTTACTGCTATCCAGGGTGCGTTTTACATCCAGTCTGGACTGTGCGGTTTTCTGACGCAAAATAATCGCCTTCTGCCTGGCCTTAGCGTCTGCCAGCTTTTCCTGCAATTGCGCTGTCTCGCCCTGAAGTTTAGCAATTTGATCTTCCACTAACTGTAGTTCTTTAATCAGCGCTTCGGCATGTTCAGCAGCTTTCTTCTTTTCCACCAGTGCGGCTCTGGCCAGATCTTCACGTTCCTTACTCAGCGCCAGTTCGGCTTTAGCTTGCCAATCGTCAGACTGAGCTTGCAGCTTGCTAATCTGTGCACTGATTTCTTTTTTATTGGCAATGGTCTTCGCTGAGGTTGACCGCACCTCCACCAAGGTGTCCTCCATTTCCTGAATAATTAATCTGACCATCTTTTCCGGGTCTTCGGCCTTGTCTAACAAGGCATTGATATTTGAGTTCACTATGTCGGTGAAACGAGAGAAAATACCCATAATGCTTACCTCTTTGTCATGATCTGAAAGGAAATGCATTGTTCATTTCCAACCTTGCATGTGACCATACAATTTACAGGCCAATCAGGCAAAGCAAAGTAACAACCTGATTTAAAAGGATTATTAATTTACTATTCTTTTAATCACAGCTGACTTATTATTAAACTCAACCACTAATTAGTCGATTAGACCACTTTTTAAGGATTGTAGTGAGCCGGTTTCGCCAACAAGACAATCTGTTGGGGCAATCCAACAGTTTTCTCGAAGTACTCGAGCAGATTTCTCAGATAGCCCCGTTGAACAAGCCCGTATTAATTATTGGCGAACGGGGCACAGGCAAAGAGTTGGTGGCAGCCCGATTACATTTTCTGTCTGGCCGTTGGGATCAGGCTTACCTGAAACTGAACTGTGCGGCTTTAAACGACAATCTGCTGGAAAGTGAACTGTTCGGCTATGAAGCTGGCGCATTTACCGGCGCTGCCAAACGTCGTGAAGGACGCTTTGAAACCGCGAATAATGGCACACTGTTTTTGGATGAACTGGCCAACACCTCAGGTCTGATTCAGGAAAAATTACTAAGAGTCATTGAGTATGGTGAATTTGAACGTGTGGGGGGTTCCAAGTCGGTCAAAGTGGACGTCAGACTGGTAGCCGCCACTAATGAAGATTTGCCAGATTTAGCAGAGCGGGGGGAGTTCAGAGCCGATTTACTGGACAGGCTGGCCTTTGACGTTATTACCCTACCGCCGCTGCGTGAAAGACCAGAAGATATTCTGATGCTGGCCGAACACTTTGCTATTAATATGGCGAGAGAACTTGAAATGGAATTGTTCAGCGGTTTTACCGAAAAAGCCCGACGCACCTTGTTGGATTATCACTGGCCAGGCAATATTCGGGAATTAAAGAACGTAGTAGAACGTGCGGTTTACCGTTGCAACAATCCTCACTTGCCGGTTCATCAGATTGTCCTTGACCCCTTCGAATCGCCGTTCCGTCCTAAAGGCAGAATCAAAACACAAGACCGGCTGCCACCGCCTAAACCAATTGCTGAGCCAACGGTCAGTATTGCTGAGCCGATGCCTGTAGCCAAGAAAGATCATAGCAGTGCCGTAAGGTTCAGCTTCCCGGTTGACTTAAAAACCATGTCACAGGATTTCGAAATTGACCTGATCCGGCAGGCGTTGGCAGATAGTCAGTTTAATCAGAAGAAAACAGCGGATAAGCTGGGATTGACCTACCATCAATTACGGGGTTACCTGAAAAAGTACAACCTGCTGGAAGGCACATCCAGAGAAGTGGATTGATGATTAACAGAACTTACCTTGGTCTGATGTTGTCCTGCACTTTAAGCATCGGCTGCCAGGACATCAACGATGCCCAGGTGAAACAACAGGGGCTAATATATTGTTCGGAAGGGAGCCCGGTAACCTTCAATCCGCAGTTAGACATATCAGGCACCACGGCCGATGCAACAGCACATCAACTGTATAATGGCTTACTGGATTTTGATCCCGACTCCAGTAAGGTTATTCCGGCGCTGGCCGACAGTTGGCTGGTCAGCGAGGATGGACTGACTTATACCTTTCAGTTGCGCAAAGATGTGCAATTTCAGCAAACCCATTACTTTATTCCCAGCCGAACTTTTAACGCGGACGATGTCCTGTTCAGTATTAATCGCTGGCGCCAACCCAATCACCCGTATCATAAAATTTCGGGCGGCATATACCCCTACTTTGAGAGCCTTGGTTTACAGGACATTGTCGCTGAAGTGAACAAGCTTAACGGCTACAGAGTGGAAATTAAGTTAAACAGACCAGACAGCTCTTTTTTGGCCACCCTGGCCACCGATTTTGCCGTGATACTGTCGGCAGAGTATGCAGAGCAGCTTATGCAGGCCGGTACGCCCGAATTACTGGACAGCCAACCCATCGGAACCGGACCATTCAAGTTTGATAAGTTCAAGAAGAACAACTTTATCAGGTATCAACGCCACGAAAATTACTGGCAAGGTCACGTCCAGCAACAACAATTGATATTTGATATTACGCCAACCAGCTCAATGCGTCTGGCCAAGCTGATTACCGGTGAATGTGATGTGATTGCCTTCCCAGCCCAGACTGAGTTGCGAATTGTTGACGAGCGCCAGGACCTGGTATTGGAAGAAAAGCCGGGGCTGAATGTCGGCTTTTGGGCTTTTAATACGACCAAAGCGCCCTTTAATGACGCTCGTGTCAGGCGGGCCATGGCCATGGCCATAGACAGAAAAGCCTTATTGGATGCGGTTTACTCAGATAGTGCAGTATCGTCCAAAGGCTTGTTGCCCCCAACCTCGTGGGCATTCGATGAAAATCAGCGTGAGGTGCATTACAACCCTGTTGCAGCCAGACAACTTCTGGATGAAGCTGGTATCGCCAGGGGTTTCAGAATGAATATCTGGGCCATGCCGGTTCAGCGCGCCTACAACCCCAATGCAACGAAGATGGCAGAGCTTATCCAAAGCTATCTGGATAAGGTGGGAATCAGAGCCGACATAGTCAGCTATGAATGGGCCACCTTCAGACGACTGTTAAAGCAAGGCATGCACGACACAGTGCTGATTGGCTGGTCTGCTGACAATGGTGACCCGGATAATTTCTATCGCCCTCTGCTTAGTTGTTCGGCCATTGCTTCTGGTACTAACAGGGCGAACTGGTGCATGCAGGAATATGACGCCTTAATCGACGAGGCCTTGCGCTTTACTGAAGAGGAGAAGCGACTGCACTACTACCGTCAGGCCAATGAACTGCTGGTAGAAGAAATGCCATTGCTGCCTATCGCACATGCGTATCGCTTTCAGGCATACAGGGAAGGTATTAGCGGCATGCAGATCAATCCATTTGGTGGCATTCGTTTTGGTCAGGCACGTAAGGAGAGTAAGTGAAAATGCTTATTTACCTCGGACGCCGACTAAATCTGCTACTGATCACCTTGCTGATTCTATGTATTGCCTCATACATTCTGGCATTCCTGTTTCCGGGTGATCCTCTGACAAATCTGTCAGGCACCCCCTCACCATCGGATGATCAGGCGCAACAATTGCGCTTGATGTATGCGTTAGATGAAGGAGCGCTTGCTGGCTTCTGGCAATACTTGAAGCTGACTCTTGTGGGGGAATGGGGTCTTAGCCTCAGCTCGCAAAATCCAATCTTCGACGACATTTGTCAGTTTCTGCCTGCCAGTATTGAACTCAGCCTGTATGCCATGTTTGTATCGCTACTGGTTGGTATTCCATTGGGTATTATCGCCGGTTTAAACCACCGACGTATTTCTGATATGGGGATCCTGTCCGTTAGCCTGGTGGGGTTCTCTTTGCCGGTTTTTTGGCTGGCCTTACTATTAATACTGATTTTTGCCCTGCAATGGGGAGGGCTGCCGATGTCCGGGCGGGTTAGCCTGCTTTACGACATTCCTCACCAAACAGGTTTTATTCTGTTAGACATAATCATGTCCAATGTTGCAAATAAGCAGCAGGTATTGCTGGATGCGCTGAATCATTTGATTTTACCCACCCTATCTTTATCCATAGTGACCAGTTCCCTGGTCATTCGTCTGACACGCCGCTCGGTTATTAATGTCATGGCCAGTGACTATATAAAAGCCGCCTTTGCAAAAGGGTTAAGTCGCCCCCAGGTTTTTTGGCGCCATGGTATGAAGAATGCTCTGCTTCCCATCATGCCGCAATTGGCGATGCAGTTTACTGTATTGCTCACCAATGCCATGATTGTCGAAGTGATCTTTTCCTGGCCCGGTATCGGGGAATGGTTGATTCAGGCTATTTACCAACGTGACTTTCCAGCTATTCGCGGCGGTATGTTGGCGGTATCGGCCCTGGTGGTGATTGTTACTATCTCCGTGGATCTGCTGATCCGTATGATCTACCCCTTGAGCAAGAAACAAATCCATGCCCAAGTCTAGTTTTTACAACGAGGAGTTATATCCCTCGCCAATGCGCCATACCTGGAACGAGTTCCAGCGTAACCATATTGCCCTGGCCGGTCTATGGTGCCTTGGATTCTTTGTACTGCTGGTGTTATTGGGCCCCTGGTTGTTACCTTTTGGCCCACTTGATCAGAATACTGAGGCCATTCTATTGCCTCCGGCCTGGGATGCGAATGGTGATGTCTCGCACCTGTTTGGCACCGATGGCATAGGCAGGGACTTATTGACCCGGGTTGTACATGGTTGCCAGATCACCTTTGGTGCCAGCCTGTTTTTAGTATTACTGGCGATGTTAATAGGCTGCAGTATCGGCGCTTATGCTGGCATGAGCCGGGGACTTCGCGCCAGTATTATTAATCACCTGCTTGATGCCATCATGGCTATCCCTACCCTGCTGATCGCTATTATCATCGTGGCCATCCTCGGTACTGGCCTGATGAACAGTATGTGGGCCATAACCCTGGCGCTTATACCGCAGTTTATACACCACACCCGTGATATGGTCAGACGTGAATATAAAAAAGAATATGTGACCGCTGCCCGCCTGGACGGAGCCAGCGAGCTGCGCATATTCTTTCATAGCATCTTACCGAACATGATTGAAATGCTGGTCGTACAGGCGACTATGGCGCTGTCTGTGGCAATATTGGACATATCCGCCCTTGGTTTTCTGAGTCTGGGTGCTCAGTCTCCTTCCCCTGAGCTTGGCGCGATGCTGTCCGATGCACTGGAAACCGCTTATGTTGCCCCCTGGAGCATATCATTGCCCGGGGCGGCCATCTTCCTAATGGTTCTATCCATTAATCTGGTGGGAGACGGACTTCGTACCGCGCTGAAAAACAGGTTGAGTCAATAATGCCACTTCTGGATATCAAGAATCTAACCCTGGAAATCGACACACCGCTGGGCTGGATCAAAGCACTGGATAAGATAAACCTCAGCATTGACAGTAGCGAGGTCCGCGCATTGGTGGGCGAATCAGGTTCGGGTAAGAGTCTGGTGGTCAAGTCTATCGTAGGCGCGCTGCCGGACAGATGGAAAGTCACGGCTGATCGTATGAACTGGAAAGGCCGGGATTTACTGTCCATGTCTGACAGTCAGCGCCGCGCCATTACCCGCAGCGAAATGTCCGTGGTATTGCAAAATCCAGCAACCTCATTGGACCCCTCAGCCACACTTCAGGAACAGATTGAGGAAAGTATTTCTGACAGTCAGCTTGACAGGGGTTGGTTCTGGCAACGTCGGCAGCAGCGACGTTTAATTGCCACCCAACAATTGCATAAGGTCGGTATTCGGGACCACGACGTTTGTCTGGCCAGCTACCCGCATCAGGTTGCAGAAGATATTAGCCAGAAGTTTGCGTTAGCCATGGCGTTGGTATCCAACCCTAAACTGTTGATTGCTGACAATCCCACTATGGGAATGGAAACCACCACCAAGATCCAAGTGTTACGCCTACTGGCTAAGCTCAATAAAACCAGGGAACTGAGTATCTTATTTGTCAGTCATGACTTACTAGCTATCTCGGCCATGGCAGACACGATGACCGTACTTTATTGCGGCCAGACAGTGGAAAGCGGCAAAATGAGCCAGTTAAAAAGACGACCACTGCATCCCTACACCAAGGCGCTTCTGGACAGTGCGCCCAGTTTCAGACGTGATTTACCACCTAAGGCGGCTCTGTCGAGTCTGGATGGCACCATTCCCACGCTTCAGCATTTACCTATTGGCTGCAGGTTGGGTCCCCGCTGTCCAAGAGCGCAGAAAGAATGCGTTAAGATGCCGGATGTCCGACGTATTCATGAACATTATTACGCCTGCCATTTCCCTCTGCACCGGGATAAGACATGACGCCACTATTGACCGTTTCTAACCTCAGTTATTGCAAAAAGGACAAATCCTGGTTTGGCAAAAATGCAGGCTTTCGCCTGGACCCTCTGAGTTTTGAACTGAAAGCCGGAGAAACCATGGCCATCATGGGTGAAAACGGCTCAGGTAAATCGCTGCTGGCTAAATTACTGGTAGGGGTGGAACGGCCAAATGCAGGTGAAATACTGCTAAATGGTGAGCCTCTTCATCACAAAAGGCAGCGTTTTCAAGCCATTCGTATGATCTTTCAGCATACCAAGGAATCACTCAATCCGGCACTGACATTGGGCAGCCTGCTGGAGGAGCCGCTGATCCTCAACACGGAGCTGGATAGTCGGGCGCGTAAGCGGAAAATTGAAGAAACGCTGAAACTGGTAGGCATGCTGCCTGAACATCAGTTCTTTTATCGGCATATGCTTTCTGAAGGGCAACGGCAACGGGTCGCTGTTGCCAGAGCCTTAATTCTCAACCCACAAGTGTTGGTAGCTGACGAGCCCTTCGCCGCACTGGATCCATCGGTACGTTCACAAACGGTCAACCTGTTGATGAAGTTACAGCGAGACCTGGGCCTGGGCTTTATCTTTATCTCGCACAATCTGGGTATTGTCCGGCATATCAGCGACAGAATACTCGTGCTAGAGGAAGGAAAACTGGTGGAGTCCGGTAAAACCGATGTGATTTTTAACTGGCCAAAATCAGATTATACGCAACGGCTGATCCATGCCTATCAGGCCCTCATTAGCCGGGACGCTTAGGCAGTTGACGTATCACATTCTGACCTCGAGAGCGCTGTCAACTGGCTTCTAAAACAAAAAACGCTGCAATCTGCAGCGTTTTTTCTGTGCTTTCAGGCTTACTGCTGAACAGCGTGGATCTCTATATCTGCTTTCGCCTTTAAGGCATCGATAAAATCCACATAAAGCTGCTGACCGCGGCCACTGGAGAGACGCTGCTCAATGCTGGCCAGCATAGTATCTTGTGCAGCCTCCGCTTCGTGTATCGCGTCTAGCCTTACTAATGCGGCATTGCCAGCCGCTGTATTGACCGCAGCAAGATTCGCATCTGAGTTGGCAGCCAATTTAAAGGCCTGTTCCACTACCGCGGCCGGTAGTACCGAGCCATACCGCATTTGACCTGACTCCGTTGCCCAGCTCAGCCCTTTCTCATCCAGTTTGGACTGAATACTCTCTCCAGACTTAGCTGAAGCAACCAACTCGTCAGCCCATTGTCTGGCTGCAGCTTGCGCTTTATCGGCTTTAAGCTGAGCGCTAATATCTTCGCTGACTTCAGCTAACTGACGGGTGCGCTGTGGTTGATGTTCCGCCACTCTGAGTACCAGCAAATGATCAGGTGAAATATCAATCACCTCGCTGTTTACCCGGTCTTCAATCAATTCCTCTGAAAAGGCGACATTCAACACCTGGTTTCCAGCAAAGGTTTCTGGTGCAGAAGTGCGACTGAACAGTTCAGTGCTTTGAATTTCCTTGCCCAACAAACCGGCCACATCATCCAGACTATCTGGCTGCTCAAAAGCCAGCTCAGCCACCTGCTGATGTAACTGATAAAACTCTGCCTGCGCTTTGTCCTGCTTGACTGCGGCAACAATTTCATCCCGCACCTGCTCCAGGGTCTGCACTTGTTCAGGTTTTACACCCGTGAGCTTGATAATATGCAAACCAAATGCACTCTCCACCACGTCACTGACATCGCCTTCCTGAGCCAAAGCAAAGGCGGCCTCTTCAAATGCGGGATCCATCACGCCACGGCCAAACCAATCCAGATCACCACCATTCTCAGCACTGAATGCATCGGTAGATAACTCTTTTGCTAGCGCAGCAAAGTCTTCACCATTGTTGAGGCGCTCAAGAATAGCGTTTGCCTGTTCCTGCGTTGCCTGTTTATCCTCACCAAACTCCAACAGAATATGCGAGACGCGACGTTCCTCTTCGGTTCTGTACTGGTCTTGATTAGACAGGTAGTAATCATTAAGCTCCTGTTCTGAAACCTGCACCGCATCTAATAGATCGGCAACCTTCAATTCCAGATAACGCAAAGCAACCTGCTCTTCGGTGTCAAAACTGCTGATGTGAGTTTGATAATAATCGCTGATTTCCTGCTCTGAAACCTGTACATCAGCCTCAAAAGCAACGGCAGGAATATTCACATAGCTGATATCGCGCTTTTGCTGCTGCAGCGCATATGTTTGTGCGACTTCCGCATCCAGACTGAATTCACTGCCAACCAAGGCTCGCATCAACTGCTGACGCGTCATGTCCTGGCGAAGACGATCACGAAAATCCTGTGGTTGCATCCCGGCCTGGCGCAATACGGCCTGATATCTGTCATTGTTGAATGTACCGCCGAGTTGAAACTCAGGCATATTCACAATAGCTTCTTTAACCTGATTGTCACTGACACGCAAATCCAGCTCTGCAGCGGTTTGTTCTACCAACTTGTCGGCGATTAGCCGATCCAGTAAACCACGACGGAACGTCCGCATATATTCGCTGTCTGCCATCAGATTGGCAAAAGCATCACCATACTGGCTTTCCATTCTGGCACGTTCATTCTGATAAGCATTTTCCAGACTGGACTGACTGATGTCATCACCATTAACAGTTGCGACAGGGATATCTGACTTAGCATTTAAGTAGCTTCCAACCCCAGCCAGGGCAAAGGTCAGAATGACCAACCCCAGAATGGCTTTTGCCCAAAATCCCTGCGATCCTTCTCTTATTCTCTCTAACATCTTGGTCTTTAAACTCCAATTTGCGCCAATACCTTGGGGGAGACCTGGTCAGCGCTTAATCAAATTCGCCGGATTATAACTCAGTGTAAACTGAAACAGAATGGCAACGGCGTATTGCCGCACCATGCATATCGCCGTTCTCTCGCATCCATGCGACCACGGCATACGACCACCAAGGATGGTGGAAGTGCAGAAAGCGCAGGAGCAGCTTTTCTGCCGACCACCAAGGATGGTGGAAGTGACGAAAACGCAGGAGCTGGCTTTCGTTCCGTCCATCCCTGGACATCGCCGTTCTCTCGCATCCATGCGACCACGGCATACCGTCCATCCCTGGACATAAAAAAAGCGATGAGAAATCATCGCTTTTTCAACCGAACATTGCGGCTTAATTACAAGCGTCTTTCAGGGCTTTACCAGCTTTGAAAGAAGGCACTTTGGCAGCTGCGATTTGGATAGTCGCACCAGTTTGTGGATTGCGACCGCTACGAGCAGAACGCTCACGCACGGAGAAAGTACCAAAGCCAACCAGAGCAACTTGATCGCCACCTTTCAGCGCGTCGGTTACTGCATCGGTCAGGGCATCAAGTGCACGACCTGCGGCAGCTTTGGAAATATCCGCGCCAGCAGCGATTTTATCGATTAGTTGAGACTTATTCACAATATCATCCCCTTCAGTTTTTATTATATTGCTGATCCGCAAACAATTGTTGCGAAAATGTTATAACAAGCTTGAATCGCAACTTCAAGCCAAGATTTTAATATTTAAATTAATTCAGATTCGCCGCTATCCCTTTTGTGACAAGGCCTGAAGCGATCTTGAATTAAGGCTACCATATCTTGCTGGGTAGGGAAGCCCTGTAAATCAAAAAAAACGCAAAAAGTGCCTGTTTACGACAACTTTTTGCGCTTTGTCATCCACAACAGCGGATTTCGTGACCTTTCAGCACCAAGTCGGTGCAATCCAACTAGGCCTTTGCGGCGTTTACCACCTCGAAACCTTCCGGATTGTTTTCCAAGGCTAGGACCAACACTTCATCAATCCATTGCACCGGATGAATCGCCAGATCCTGCTTAACATTGTCTGGAATTTCTTTCAGGTCACGCTCGTTTTCTTTGGGAATCACCACGGTCTTTATCCCACCGCGGTGCGCGGCCAGTAGCTTCTCTTTCAAACCGCCGATGGCCAGTACCTCACCACGCAGGGTGATTTCCCCGGTCATCGCCACATCACAGCGCACTGGATTACCTGTCAGGGTAGACACCAGGGCTGTACACATCGCGATACCTGCACTGGGACCGTCTTTGGGAGTTGCACCTTCAGGTACGTGTACATGAATATCACGTTTCTCGTAGAAATCATCGTTAATGCCCAACTTGCTGGCCCGGCTGCGAACCACTGTCATGGCGGTCTGAATTGACTCCTGCATAACATCACCCAGCGAGCCGGTAAAGGTGGTTTTACCTTTGCCCGCGACCGCAGCGGTCTCGATAGTAAGCAGATCGCCTCCAACCTGAGTCCAGGCCAAACCCGTCACCTGACCAATCTGATTGTTTTTGTCTGCCTTGCCGTAATCGAAACGTTGCACACCCAGATAATCGGCCAGGTTGTCCTGAGTCACCACGACTTTCTTAATGGATTTATCCAGTAATACATTCTTTACTGCCTTGCGACAGATCTTGGAGATCTCCCGCTCAAGACTGCGCACCCCCGCTTCGCGAGTGTAATAACGAATGATGCCCAAAATGGCAGATTCCTCAATGACCAACTCGCCTTTCTTCAGGCCGTTACGGCTCATCTGCTTCTCTATCAGATGGCGGGTGGCGATATTGAGTTTTTCATCCTCGGTATAACCGGACAGTCGAATCACTTCCATTCTATCCAGTAACGGACCTGGAATATTCATACTGTTGGAGGTGGCAACAAACATCACATCAGACAAGTCATAGTCGACCTCAAGGTAGTGATCACTGAAACTGCTGTTTTGTTCCGGGTCCAGTACCTCCAACAAGGCAGAAGCCGGATCGCCCCGCATATCGGATGACATTTTGTCAATTTCATCCAACAGGAACAGCGGGTTTTTTACGCCAACCTTGGCCATCTTCTGGATCAGTTTACCGGGCAATGAACCGATGTATGTGCGACGATGACCACGGATTTCTGCTTCATCCCTGACCCCGCCAAGGGCCATACGCACATATTCGCGGCCCGTCGCTTTGGCGATGGACTGTCCTAACGAGGTTTTCCCCACTCCAGGCGGGCCAACCAGACACAATATGGGGCCTTTTAACTTGCGTACGCGCTGCTGCACCGCCAGGTATTCGATAATACGTTCTTTGACCCGCTCCAGACCGTAATGGTCTGCGTCCAGTATTTGCTCGGCGGCGGCGAGGTTTTTCTTCACCTTACTGCGCTTATGCCATGGCACCGACACCAGCCAGTCAATATAGCTGCGCACCACAGTGGCCTCAGCTGACATGGGTGACATCATCTTCAGCTTTTGTAATTCTGCGGCGGCCTTCTGTTTGGCATCGGCCGGCATCTTGGCGTCTTCAATTTTTTTACTCAGACTTTCGAATTCGTCAGGGGCTTCATCCAGCTCCCCCAACTCTTTCTGAATGGCTTTCATCTGCTCATTGAGATAATACTCACGCTGACTTTTCTCCATCTGCTTTTTGACTCTGGTGCGAATTTTCTTCTCCACCTGCAGCAGGTCTATTTCCCCTTCCATCAGCGCCATCAGATATTCCAGGCGCTCATTGACCTGAGCCATTTCCAGCACTTTCTGTTTTTCTGCCAGCTTCAGCGGCATATGCGCGGCCATAGTATCAGCCAGACGCGCGGCATCCTCGATACCATTTAGAGACGTCAGTACCTCTGGCGGAATTTTCTTATTCAGCTTGACGTAACCTTCAAACTGCGAGATAGCAGAACGAATCAAGACTTCCTGTTCCGCATCAGCCATGGCATCGTCCTGCTTACGGATGACCTCAGCGATGAAAAACTCGTCGGTTTGCAGATAAGTCTGAATTTCTCCGCGTACATTGCCTTCTACCAGCACCTTGACGGTGCCGTCGGGTAACTTCAGCAATTGCAGAATAGTGGCGATAGTTCCAACCTTGTATATATCATCCGTTTGCGGTTCATCAATGCCAGCGTCTTTCTGGGCAACCAGAAAGATTTGCTTGTCATTGTTCATGGCCGCTTCCAGGCATTGAATGGACTTTTCCCGGCCGACAAACAGCGGGATAACCATATGCGGGTATACCACCACATCCCTTAAGGCCAGGACGGGCATTTCGACACGTTCAGGTCGCTCAGTCGTCATACTCAATCTCTTATCGTTTTAATCTAAACTGGAAATAATATGGGGATGGTCAGGGGAAGTTCAACGACATGCCCTGTCATCTTCTGCAGTTCCCTTTATCAAGGCAGCAAAAAGGCCCCAATGGGGCCTTTGATTATTCGGATGCCGCCTTCTTTTCCTTGGCGTTATCGTATATCAATATGGGTTTGGATTCACCGCGGATCACCGACTCGTCAATCACCACCTTACTGACATTGCTCATGGCAGGCAGCTCGTACATGGTTTCCAGTAACACACCTTCCACGATGGAACGCAATCCACGGGCACCGGTTTTACGCTCCATAGCCTTGGTGGCAATAGCGTGCAAAGCATCGTCCCGGAATTCCAATTCGGTGTTTTCCATGGAAAACAGTGCGCCATACTGTTTGGTTAAGGCGTTTTTGGGCTCACACAAAATTTGGATAAGCGCCGCTTCATTCAACTCTTCCAGTGTCGCGACTACCGGCAAACGCCCGATGAATTCAGGGATTAAACCGTACTTAATCAAATCTTCCGGCTCAACCTGCTGGAACAGCTTACCCAACCCGGCTTTCTGGTCCTTACTACGAACCTGGGCGACAAAGCCAATGCTGGTGCCAGTTTGCATGCGCTGCTCAATCACCTTGTCCAGACCAGCAAAAGCGCCGCCGCAAATAAACAGGATCTTGGAAGTATCAACCTGCAGGAATTCCTGCTGCGGATGCTTGCGGCCCCCCTGGGGTGGAACAGAGGCAATGGTCCCTTCAATCAGCTTAAGCAACGCCTGCTGCACGCCTTCCCCGGAGACATCACGGGTAATGGACGGATTGTCGGACTTGCGGGAAATCTTATCGATTTCATCAATGTAAACAATACCCCGTTGGGCTTTCTCTACATCGTAATCGCATTTTTGCAACAGCTTCTGGATGATATTCTCAACGTCTTCCCCCACGTACCCGGCTTCAGTCAGGGTGGTGGCATCAGCCATAGTGAAAGGCACATCCAGAAAACGCGCTAAGGTCTCAGCCAGCAGGGTTTTACCACTGCCGGTCGGGCCGATCAGCAAAATATTACTTTTACCCAGCTCGACGCCTTCATGTACATCACCATTGCGTAAACGCTTATAGTGATTATATACAGCGACTGCCAGCACCTTCTTGGCATGCTCCTGACCGATGACATAGTCGTCCAGGTGCTTATGGATGTCCTGCGGTTTAGGCAGGGCACTTTGTTTCTTTTTCGGGGCAATCTCTTTAATTTCTTCACGGATGATGTCGTTGCAGAGCTCAACGCATTCATCACAGATAAAGACTGACGGCCCGGCAATCAGCTTGCGAACTTCATGCTGGCTTTTGCCGCAGAAAGAACAATACAGCAGCTTATTATCGCCGTCCCCGCTGTGACTATTACTCATTTACTCGTTACCTCTGTCAGACCTGGGGCTACCTGTCTTACAAGTATTAACCCTTATCGACCAATTTCTCAATTTCTTGGCGACAAATAAGCCGAAGTGACTATTTATCTTGATGGGCATCCAGACGATTGGCCAGCACCTGATCCACCAGTCCATATTCTTTGGCTTCCGCCGCACTCATAAAGTTGTCCCTGTCGGTATCCCTGGCCACAATCTCATAGTCCTGCCCGGTATGCTCAGCCATCAGACGATTAAGCTTTTCCTTGATAGACAGTATTTCACGGGCATGAATTTCAAAATCCGATGCCTGGCCCTGAAAACCGCCCAGGGGTTGGTGAATCATCACTCTGGAGTTTGGCAGACAATAACGCTTGCCCTTGGCACCGCCGGATAGCAGGAATGCGCCCATACTGGCCGCCTGTCCTACGCACATCGTGCTGACGTCGGGCTTTATCAGGTTCATGGTGTCATAAATAGCCATGCCCGCCGTCACCGAACCGCCAGGAGAGTTGATATACAAAAAGATATCTTTTTCTGGGTTTTCTGACTCCAGAAACAGCATCTGTGCAACGATCAGGTTGGCCATATGATCTTCCACCTGACCTACCATAAAGATAATTCGCTCTTTCAGCAGTCGGGAGTAAATATCATAGGCCCGCTCCCCTTTGGAGGTTTGCTCAACCACCATGGGTACCAGAGAATTCATGGGCTCGAAGGCATTCTGCATCATATTAGGCTTCTCGTTATTCAACACTTGGACCCCTCCTTGTAGCGTTTGGGTTTCGTCCGCTGAAAATAAAAATGCTCGGTAGGTACCGAGCATTTAAGCAGTTGCTGACTGGTCAAGTCAACGAACAACAGCCAAATTAGGCTTGTCTGTTCATGATTTCGTCAAAGGCCTTTTTCACTTCTTTGACTTTGGCTTCTGCCAACACGCTTTCAACAGCTTGATCTTCCAGCGCAATATTATTCATCTGCTGCATCAGTTCTTTGTTAGTTTTATAGTAACTAACCACTTCAGCAGGATCTTCGTAAGCAGAAGCAGTGGTTTCAATCAACGCTTCAACCTTAGCTGCATCTACTTTCAGTTCTTTCTGTTTGATCACTTCGCCCAGCAACAAACCGATGCTGACGCGACGACGGGCATTTTCTTCAAACAGTTCGGCAGGTAACTCAGGCATATTGCCTTGCTGTTGGTTGCCAAAGCGCTGCAGTGCTTGCTGACGCAATACGTTGATTTCCTGGTCAACCAGCGCCTTAGGCAGATCTACCTGGTTGTTCTCCAGCAAACCTTTAAGAACCTGCTCTTTAACCTGGTTTTTCAGCGTTTGCTCCAGCTCACGTTGCATATTCTTGCGTACTTCGGCACGAAGGGCTTCAACACCACCGTCTTCCACACCGAACAGCTTGGCGAACTCTTCGTTCACTTCCGGCAGATCCAAGCCTTCTACTTTGGTCACTTTAATGGTGAACTGAGCGGCTTTGCCTTTCAGTTTTTCAGCATGGTAATCTTCAGGGAAGGTCACGTCGGCAACCACTTCTTCACCGGCTTTCTTGCCCACGATAGGGTCTTCAAAACCTGGGATCATGCGGCCTTTGCCCAGCTCCAACTGGAAGCCTTCGGCCTTGCCACCTTCGAATTCTTCACCGTCGATAGTGCCAACGAAATCGATAGTGACACGGTCGTCTTTCTTGGCTTTACGCTTGCCTTCTTTCCAGGTAGCGTGCTGCTTACGCAGGGTGTCCATCATGTTGTCCAGATCTTTATCGGCGATCTCAACAACCGGCTTTTCTACCTGAATTTTACTCAGGTCCTTAATTTCCACCTCTGGATAAACTTCAAACGAAGCCACAAATTCTAGGTCTTCACCCTGGCTATCCTTTTTCAGTTCAAAGGCAGGCATACCGGCAGGGTTCAATTTTTCCTGAACAATGGCTTCATAGAAATTACGTTGCATTACTTCGCCAGCGATTTCCTGACGAACGGCTTGACCGAAGCGTTTCTGAATAACAGTAACGGGTACCTTGCCTGGACGGAAGCCATTAACCCTTTGGGTTTTAGCCAATTGTTGCAAACGGGATTTTACTGCGACATCGACTTTTTCAGCCGGAACAGTGATGGTAAGACGGCGCTCTAAACCTTTAGTCGTCTCAACGGAAACTTGCATTCTTCTACCTCAACTATGCGCACTTAGGCTGCTTTTCTATATGCCCACCCACTTCCTTTTAATCACGCGCTAATCTATCTGGCGGGAATCAGGCGATTGGAGGGTGAACTTGGACCTGATAAAAAGACGCAGCATTATAGCGGCAGCCCCATGGCAATTCCAGTTGAAAAAACGAAAAAATATTGGATAAAAGCGAAGAAAAAAGGGATTACAAGATAGAATTCGAAAGAAGAGAGAGAAGAGTGGGGTGGACGATGGGACTTGAACCCACGACAACCGGAATCACAATCCGGGGCTCTACCGACTGAGCTACGCCCACCACTGATTCTCTTTTTGGTCACACCAGATTAGAATGGCGCGCCCTGCAGGATGACTTCGTACTTCCTGTACTCCGCCCTTTCGGGCCATCCTATGGATGTTTAAAATCGCTCCAGGCGATTTTGTCGAACTGTTCTCACCTGCCTGTCGCTGGCGCGCCCGGCAGGATTCGAACCTGCGACCCACGGCTTAGAAGGCCGTTGCTCTATCCAGCTGAGCTACGGGCGCTCTTCGAACCTGAAGCAAGAGATGGTCGGTGAGACAGGATTTGAACCTGCGACCCCTTGTACCCAAAACAAGTGCGCTACCAAGCTGCGCTACTCACCGACTCTTGCTGTAGCAGTAGAACATTTACTGGCTGCTACGGGGCGCGAATATTACCCACATGACCTTTGACCGTCAAACACTTTTTCATTAAAAAAAGTTCGTATGCGCAATTTTAAAACAGACTGGCTAGTTTTCGACTTATTTGCCAACATTTTGAGCAATTCCTTCTATACAACCCTGCTTTTCTATCAATCCACCCTGATTCACAAATTGTCGAACGCTATCTATAGATCAAGTGCTTAATGGAATCATTAATCTGTGGGACAATATTGGCCACGCTTCTATATAGATAAATAAATCCATGCCAGCACAACTTATTGACGGAAAACTTATTGCCAAGCAATTACGCCAGAATGTGGCCAGCCAGGTAGCCTCTATACGTGCCTCAGGAAAACGCGCCCCAGGGCTGGCGGTGATCCTGGTCGGCAGCGATCCGGCCTCTCAGGTTTATGTCGGCAGCAAACGCAACGCCTGTGAAGAAGTGGGGTTTGTCTCCCGCTCCTATGATTTACCCGCCAGTACTACACAACAACAGTTACTGGATCTGGTAGATGAGCTCAATGCGGACAATCAGGTCGATGGCATATTATTGCAGTTGCCCCTGCCAGCCGGCCTTAATGCCGAACAGATATTGGAGCGCATTCACCCGCATAAAGATGTGGACGGCTTCCATCCTTACAATCTGGGTCGTCTCGCCCAGCGTCTGCCGGCGCTGCGGCCCTGCACACCTAAAGGTATTATGACCCTGATTGAATCCACCAAGCGTCATATCAAGGGGTTGGACGCCGTTGTAGTGGGCGCATCCAATATCGTTGGTCGCCCCATGTCACTGGAACTGCTACTGGCAGGTTGCACAATCAGCGTTTGCCACAAGTTTACTAAAGATCTGCGTGCCCATGTGGAACGGGCAGATTTGCTGGTAGTCGCCGTTGGTAAGCCAGAATTTATTCCTGGCGATTGGATCAAACCCGGTGCCATTGTTATTGACGTAGGCATTAACAGGGTCGACGACGGTAAATTAGTAGGTGATGTGCAGTTTTCCAGTGCTGTGGAACGGGCTGGCTGGATCACCCCGGTACCGGGCGGGGTTGGTCCAATGACAGTAGCCAGCCTGATCGAAAACACCCTGGAAGCCTACGTGAAATATCACAGTTGATGAACGAGCAAAAGCTAATCAGCCAGACCCGCCACTGGGTAGAGACAGTGGTGGTGGGTCTGAACTTTTGCCCTTTTGCTAAAAAAGAACTGGCCAATACCCGCTATCTGGTGTGCGGCCATGAACGGATGGTCAGAGCAATAGAAGCACTGCTGGATGAGTGTGACTATCTGGATGCCCACCCTGAGATTGCCACCAGCTTGCTGATTTATCCACAGTTTGACGACTACGAGCAATACCTTGTATTACTGGAAGAAGCCAACCGCAGTCTGGATAACAACCAACTTCGTGGTACTTATCAGCTTGCCAGTTTTCATCCTCAGTATTGTTTTGCCGATGAACCGGCAGACTCCGCGGCGCATTATACCAATAGAGCCCCCCACCCGGTGCTGCACTTACTGCGTGAAGCCAGCATTGAACAGGTGCTGGCGCGTTTTCGCGAACCGGAGGCAATTCCCGAGCGCAATATAGCCACCGCAAAAAAACTGGGCGCGGAGGCGATGCAGGCGCTCCTGGCAACCTGCCGTCAGTTATAATCAGGCTCACTGGCAATACTTTGCCTGAGCCGCTGAAATAGCCAACCCAGCGCCACCAGGCAAAGACCCAGCCCAATAAAAGACACCGCCCTGAATAAGCCTTGTAAGTTTGCCATATCCACAATGAAAACCTTGAGAATAACCATCAGTAACAAACCGAACCCCAGCCGTTGCCAGCCAGGCAAGACGAATTTATAAGCTATTCCGACCAGACTACTGGCAATCAGCAGCCAAACCAACGAATAGCTGTATTGTTCAGCATCCGAGGTGGCCAGCCAGAGATGGATTTCTTCACCTTGCCAGACCTGGCGAATCACAGCATTGACGAACAAAAACGCCAGTAAGGCACTGATGCCTTTTACCACCTTGGCTGCGGCCCCCGCCAGATGACTTTGGGAGAGATAAAATAGTAATGCCGCAGGCACTGCCCATAGCGGCAACAACCAATTCAGGAGCGGCCACTGCCCCACCCCTTGTTGAATGAAGAATGGGTTGTCGTCCACCAGCAATTGCAGTTGCAAAAGCCCTGCGGCGATGCAAAGCAGAATACCTGCGAATCGATAGATGGGCAGCGCATTGCCGGCAAAGCTGGCACGATATAAATACATAGCACCCAATAACAGCCAGTTCATGGCCAATAACACTGTTTCCTGAAAGCTAAGCGCACCAGGCTGCGGATAGTGCCCCACTAACAGATAACTGGTTTCTGTGGTGACCAGCAGCGCAAACAAATGCAGTACCGCTGCCAGCAGCCAGGGATACAAAGCTGAAGCCTGCCAGAGTCTGGCACTGAGATAGAAAAGACCAATGGCCAGAGGATAAACCACAACAGACCAATGCAGTCCGAGCAATTGCACATTGTCGTAACCTGGCGTCCAGGGCGCCAGACTCAGTCGCAATAGAATCAGTGATACCAGCAGCTTTACAATCCAATGCGGCAGCGCCAGTTGCCTTTTTTGTGCCAAATAGCTAATAACCAGCACCTGCGTCAGCAACGCCAGGGTCAGGGCGCTATCATTCAGCAGCATGGTCAGACTTAATGCCAGATTGGCGTTACTGCCTGCTACGTAACAAAATGCCTGCCAACCGGCAGTCCGCCAGGCCAATCCTGCCAGTCCCATGCTCATCAACAACAACATGGTCGCCCAAAAGGGGTAGAGCAATCCGCTATCACCTGTCGGCGCCAGACTATAGCCGACCCCAATCAGAATAAAAGGGGCAAAGGCAGCCAAAAGATGGCATTCCAGACGCTTTGTCTGCTGTCTGCCCAGCGCCAGGCCATAAACAAACAGCAACAATGCGCTCCCCACCACCAACAAATAATTGCCACTTAACGCGCCGCTCAACTCATCCAAACGCACCGGTGTCGGCACTATGATTATGCCGACCAGAAAAATCGGCAAAGTTAATAACGCACAATGTGAAAACCGGCAATGCAGCCTTGGTAGCACCAGCATGGCAAAAGCCAGCGCCAATAGCAGCGTGAGACTGGCCGTTTGATAACTGATTGATAACAAAAATACCAGGGCCGGAAGCAAGCTCAGCAACAAAGCTGCGTTTTCCTTGTCTGCTTGCCACAAGGACCGAAATGGCAGCGACTGCAGCTGTCGGTTTTGCAAGCGCCAGCCGCAGACCGGCCACACCACCAGTCCGTACAAGGTCAGCAACACAAAACCACTAAATAGCGAACTGTCTGATGCTTGCCCCTGTATCAGGGCCAGCATGTACCAGCCAAAGTGGCCACCATACAGGGCATACCATAGCCAGGATTGCTGCACACGTCTGGCAAGTAACAGCACCGCCAAGCCAACAAACAGCACATAGCTGAGCAATGCAAACAGATTGCCACTGTCAGCCCCTACCCAAAGTGGGACCGTATAAGCGCCAACTATGCCAATGGCCGCCAGCAAGGGGCCAAGCAATAACGACAGATAACTGGCGCTCAGGGCGACAATGGCTAATAACACAAAGGCACTGAGATTACCCAGCATCTGATAGCCATATAAGGCCAGAAGCACCATGGCAAAGCAGCTAATAAAGCCGCCACTGGCCAGGGCTGCGGGAATGTAATTGGCGTAACCTTCAAACACCACTGCACGGCGGTGTAACCACAAGGATGTCAGGATCAGACCCACACCAAAAACGCTACCTAGTAAGATTCTGGCCAGGGGAGACAGCAAGCCCCTTTCCAGGCTATAACTGGCCAGAAAGATGCCGCCAAGCGCCAGCGCCACAGCACCAATCCACACCATACCGTTTTGCTCAAAAGCGTTCTGCCAGGCTTTGAAGCTGGTTTGCCACTGATTGGCGGACGCCTTTACTTGTAACACTGCCGCTGGTGACACCGACGGGATAGCCGGCTTGGGCTGCACATTGACCGGCCTATTTATGCCATCCACCGTCTTATGCCGTTCTGTTGATTCCATCTGACCAGAAGACTCAGGCACAATCCTGCTGTTTAAATCAGTAACAAGCCGACGCAGCTCACTTAGCTCCCGGCTCAGACTTTGCACTTTAAAAAAAGCGATGACGCCAGCCAACGCGGCCAGCAAGATTATCAGGCCAAATATCGCCTCCATGCCTCTCTCCTGTCAGAGTCAGATCAACTGCACAATACTTTGCTGACAATACGCAATTACACAGAAAAAACAAACCCGCCAGGCAGCGGGTTTGATCGCGTTACAACAGAGTGGAAAATGTTATCGGTTTGGCGCTTCGCCTTCATCCAGGTGACCAACCGGTAACTTATTCTGTGGTGCGGCAGGCTCGGCCAGGAAGTCTTCCCGCGTTTTCGCTAACTGATTAGCGGAAAACCCTGATATCTGATAGGTCAGCCCCTGCCAGTATGGCTGCCCCGTAGAAGTGGTAAAACGCACATAGTGTTTGTCGTCCTTTTGCAAAAGCGCAATGTCCACTTGCTGGCCATCAAAAGTAACCATTTGAAAAACAGCCTGCAGCGGCGCTTGCCAGAATTTCTCATCTACCACCAGGCGCTCTTCAAAATTCAGACCCAGCAGATTGGTTACCACGGAATTTAATACAGTTGCGTACTTCAGCTCTCTGCCCTTAGGCATTGCCGCTAATTGGTAATCCGGCTGTTCGGCACTGTCTCTTAGTATCTGCCAGGCGCTGCCGTCCAAGCGGCTGATACTGGCAATCTGTTGCTTGTCGAAATCCAATATGGGTTGGCGCATCCAGTCCCGCGCAGCCATAGGCAAACTCAGGTCCTGGTCAATCAACCAGCTCTGCTGGTCGTCAGCAAAACGCACGTAACGGCCATGACCACTATTTGGAGTATTACCAATCAAGAGCTGCCAACTGTGCTGTGTGGCTTCCAGGGTAAGTAAGCTCGCAGTGCTGCCCGGAGCATCCAGCGCCTGCAAACCCAGGCGATGAAAATGCTCCGGCTGACGGGTTTTAGCCTGCAGGCGATTGGCATCCACCAAAGATTGCAGTAACTCCGCCAGTTTTTGTTCATCAGCGGGATAACCACCTTCACTGCTGACAAGCCATTTGCCATCCACCAGTTCAGCCTCAATCAACAGGCCCTGGGCATCCTGAATCGCAAGGTGGGTCACATGGCTGCCCTGCTCGGCCAGGGCTGGCAATAAAGGCCCTTGTTGCAATTTGGCTTGCCCATCTTCCTGTGTCAGCAACAAAAAGCCTGCCCCCACAGCAAGTAGCAATACCAACAACAAACTCAACAAGTGTTTAGCCATGTTTAACCTCCCCGGCCTTTTTACGCATCAGTCTGGCCAACAGCCCTAACAACAGCACCAACAGGATGGGCATCACGGCAATGTTAATCAACTTCAACCAACTGCCCAGACGTTCGATATCTTTATCCAACTGGTGACGCACCTCTCGCAGAGCCTTGCGAATTTCAATCTTCTTTTGCATGAAATCTTCCAGCGCTTCCTGCTGCTGAGCATCCAGTACCAGCGCACCGCTGTCGCTGCGCTGCCCCTGCAATTGGGCCAGGGCCTGTTCGGTCTCATCCAATTGCTGCTGCAGCAACTGTTCCTGATCCCTGAAAGCCTGTTCGGCTTTAACCGTCAGAGCCTGCACTACCTCAAAAGGACGGGAAAACGTACCGCGACTGCGGATACTGATCAGGGCATTACTGCCCCCCAGATTCTCCACCGCGTTCGTCAGGAAATCGCCGTTATTGGCAAAAGGCGTAAAGATAGTCTGACCAAAGAAATTGCTCTGACTCACCCAGAATCGGTCCGTTAACAAATCGGTATCACCAACCAGAATCACATTCAGTTCGCCGGAAGCAAGCAGTTCCTGCGGTTCGCTGCCCTCTGGTAAGGCATCAAAGGCGGAATTTGCCCGTCCTGATAACCGGGCTGCCAGTACATAGGATTGATTGGCGTCAACAAAGCCACTGCTCAGTTGTTTCGCATCACGGGTCATCGCATAGGTCATATTGTCCATCAGGCTGGTGGAACGCGATGAGGTTAGCAGCGGATGCCATTTCAGTGATGGGCCGGTTGGCGGCGTGAAATGCCCAAATGATGCGCCGTTTAACAACTCCAAACCACTGGTCACCACATCCTTGCTATCCAGTTGCTCTCTGCCCAAGCCCAAAAAGCCCATATGTCGCGTTACGCCACTTTGGGTACGGATATCCAGGCCTGTCGCCGCATCAAGCACCACATTGCCAGCATCGAACTGTACTCCCCAGGCCGTAAACAGTTTATCCAGGCTGGAACTATTGGCTCCGCCCATGGCCCCCATAGGATCAGATTCATGGTGAGGATCCACAAACGCCATCAGCTTGCCGCCGCCCAGGGCATACTGATCAATACTCAACAGCAAGGCGTCGCTAAACGCTTTAGGATGCACCAGCAGCAGTACATCAGTATCTTCCGGCACCTGGCTGATATCTGAGCCCAGCACTTGTACGTCGTAAAGCTGTTGCAACTGGGTGATGCTGGTCCAGGCAGGATCGAAGCGCCCCGTCATTGGATTTTGCCCACCTTGTACCTGCAAGTCGGTAATCACCGTGACTTTGACGTCCTTGGGATCACTTAACTGGTAAATCAGTTTACTGATTTCATATTCCAGAAAGCTTTCCTGCTGTGGGTCAAAAAAGCCGATGACTTTTTCATCATCAAAGGCATTTCTTGCCGCCAGGCCAAGGTAAATAGCATCACCGGCAGAACCGAGCGTCGCGGCGGTCAAGCCGAAACGATTGGCCTCATCCTCTGCTTCAGAGAACGGTTCAGGGTCAACTTTATGCAACACAATTTTGCCACCTGATGCAGAACGGTACTCTTCCAGCAAGCTTTCTACCCGGTTGGCATAATTGCGCAAACTGGTCATGCCTTTGGAGGCTTTATCAGAAAAGAAGAAATAAAGATGTACCGGCTCATCCAGCTCTTTGAGCACCTGTTTGCTGCCCTCAGATAAGGAATAAACCTGATTTTCGGTCAGATCCAGGCGCACAGAGCCTAACAACTGATTGTTAAGCATGACCAGCACAAAAAACACCAGTAATAACAAAATTCCGGCTATTGACGTGGATAATCGCTTCAACATGAATTACTCCGCCTTTTTCTGTTCTACGGCCAAAAAGCCAGCATATAGCCAAATGCCAATGGCAATCAGGAAGTAGCCCACATCATTCAGTGCCAACACGCCTTTGGCCATGGATTCAAAATGGGTGAGAAAGCTAAAAGACGCCAGCGTGTCCAGTAACATCGGCGACATCCAGCCTTTAAAGGAATCCAGTACAATACTGCTGCCCGACAGCACAAACAAAAAGCACACCACCACGGCCAGAATAAAAGCCACCACCTGGCTCTTCGTGAGGGCGGACATGCAAATACCTATGGCCAGAAAGGCCCCGGCCATCAACCAACTACCTATATAGGCCGCCAGAATAATGCCGTTGTCAGGATTGCCCAGATAGTTAACCGTCACCCACAACGGAAAGGTCAGCACCAATGCCAATCCCAGTACCGCCCAGGCTGCCAGAAACTTGCCCAGCATCACCTGCCAGATAGTCACCGGCAAGGTCATCAACAGTTCAATGGTGCCGCTCTTGCGTTCCTCTGACCAACTGCGCATGGCCATGGCCGGTACCAAAAACAAATACAGCCAGGGATGGAAATTAAAAAATGGCAGCAGGTCAGCCTGGCCACGTTCGTAAAAATTACCAATGAAGAAGCTGAAGACACCGCTTAACATCAGAAATATAAGAATAAAGACATAAGCCACTGGCGTGGCAAAATAACTGGCGAACTCGCGCCGGAATAACGTACCGACCATTATTCACGTACCTCAGCTGTCATTTGTCTGAACACATCGTCCAGACGGCCCTGCTCCTGATACAGGCTATCCACCTGCAGACCACGATCTTTAATATAGGCAGACACCACAGGCATTAAATCCTGCTGATGTTCTGGAAACAGCACCACCCGGCCACTGTTTTTTTCCACTTCCATATCATCCACCCCTGGCAATTCCGCCAGACCGGAGATGTCGGTCATCTGCGTAAAATGCAAACTTACTGCCCGGTAGTAACGGGAGCGACGCTGCAAGTCATCAGGGGTGGCATCGAACAACATGCGGCCACCAGCGATAATCATGGCGCGATTACACACCGCCGTTACTTCTTCGAGAATATGGGTGGAAATGATCACCAGCTTATCTTTGGACAGATTCTGAATCAGCTCCCTGACCTGGTGTTTCTGATTAGGGTCCAATCCATCGGTGGGCTCATCCAGAATCAGGATCTGTGGATCATGCAATATGGCCTGAGCCAGCCCTACTCTGCGCTTAAACCCTTTGGATAGGTTTTCTATTGGCCTGTCCAGCATGGAGCGGATTTCTACCATATCGACCACATCGTTCAGACGCTGGCGTTTTTGCTGACCACGTAAGCCACGCACATTGGCAATAAAATCCAGAAACTGCAGCGGCGTCATATCGCCATAGGCTGGCGCACCTTCTGGCAGGTAGCCGAGCTGACGCTGGATATGCTTGGCCGACTGACTCATATCCTGGTCAAAGATACGGATTTCGCCCCGGGTCGGGGCCAGAAAGCCAGTGAGCATCTTCATTGTGGTGGATTTACCCGCCCCATTGGGTCCAAGAAAACCGACGATATCGCCAGGTCTGACCTCGAAGGAGAGATTGTCGACGGCCATAAAGTCGCCAAATTGTTTACACAGGTTCTTTACTGAGATCATAAGATTCCTTAAATGATCAAAGAGTTAGAAAATCGCCTTTCATATGGGCATGGTTAGCCAAAATTCAAGCCCAGAATAACTCACATACAAGTGAAGTCGAAGCGTGGAGGTACAAACAAAGGGCAAAAAAAACCCACCAGGGCGGTGGGCGAAGAACTTGTCCGGGAAGGGGAGTTTGAGAATGTTCTCAAATCCTGTAGCCAGTGTAAGGGTAAAAGCTTTTGAAATTATTACCGTTAGCCGTGAAAATGTTGCAAATTATGAATCCAGACCGGCGACATGCATTTATCCCCCATAGGCACTATCCTCACTCCTTACAAGGAAAAATTTGCCATTCCCCGCCAGCCCGGCCTGGTTAGCAGTGCGGTTGGCGAAATCCATCTGTTTGACGATTATGCCGATCCCAACGGCTTTCGTGGTATCGAGCAATTCTCGCATTTATGGTTGTTGTTTCAGTTTCATCAAACCGCAGACCGCGGCTGGTCGCCACTGGTGCGCCCCCCCAGGCTGGGAGGCAATGCCAAATTGGGCGTATTCGCCACTCGCAGTACACATAGACCCAACGGCATCGGCTTGTCGGTAGTAGAATTTGCGGGGCTCACCACAACGAAAGGAAAAACCGTACTGAAAGTACGAGGCATGGATTTAATGGACGGCACACCGATACTGGATATTAAACCCTATCTTCCCTACGCCGATGCCCTGCCGCTGGCGCAAGGTGGGTTTGCCAGCGAGATGCCGGATAATCAAATGCCAGTGTCTTTCCACCCGAATCTGGCCCCCGCCCTGGCAAAGGCAGAACAACTGCATCCTGGCATTACAGAACTGATAAGCCAGGTATTAGCCCAAGACCCCCGCCCGGCCTACAAAAAACATCAACCGCAAATCCAGGAATTTGGGGTTAAGCTTGGGGCATTTAATATCCGCTGGCAGGTGGAAAATGGCCAAAGCCTGGTGACCGCCATTGTGCCGCTAAACTAGCGCTCCTTTGCCAATGGTGAAAAGCCGACAGTTTTGCCTTTAGCCCCCGTAAAAGCGCTGCTAGAATGGCGCAATTTTCACTGCCGCAATAACGGCAGCTTATATAAGCTCAGCACGCCGAAGGGCACCACAGCCCATCAGGTACAGCGAAATACACCAGGTAACGTGAACTATGCGAAGCAGTCAGTACTTACTAGCTACACAAAAAGAAACCCCAGCGGATGCCGAAGTCATCAGCCATCAATTAATGTTGCGTGCCGGGCTTATCCGCAAACTGGCCTCCGGACTTTATACCTGGCTGCCAACCGGACTGCGCGTACTGAATAAAGTGGCGAACATCGTGCGCGAAGAAATGGACCGGGCCGGTGCCATTGAAGTGTTAATGCCTGTGGTGCAGCCGGCCGATTTATGGGAAGAATCCGGTCGTTGGGAAGAATATGGCCCGGAACTGCTGCGCATTAAAGACCGTCATCAGCGCGATTTTGTGCTTGGCCCAACCCATGAGGAAGTAATCACAGATCTGGTTAAGCGCGAAATCAGCAGCTACAAACAACTGCCGATTAATTTGTATCAGGTGCAAACCAAATTCCGCGATGAAGTTCGTCCCAGATTCGGCGTAATGCGTGGCCGTGAATTCACCATGAAAGATGCTTACTCCTTTCACCTGAGTCAGGACTGCCTGGAAAAAACCTACCAGGATATGTATCAGGCTTATTGCAGTATTTTTGAACGCATTGGCCTTGAGTATCGTCCGGTTATCGCCGACACCGGCTCTATCGGTGGCAGTATGTCCCATGAGTTCCATGTACTGGCTGCTTCCGGTGAGGACGATATTGCCTTTAGTAATGCGTCGGATTTTGCCGCTAACGTGGAAATGGCTGAGGCTTTGGCCCCTGCCGGTGAGCGCGCCGCACCTGCCGCCGATATGCAACTGGTGGACACCCCCAACGCCCGGACTATCAGCGAATTAGTGGAACAATTTAATCTGCCGATTGAAAAAACCATCAAGACGCTAATCGTCAAAGCCAGTGAAGAAACGGGCGCACCGTTGGTGGCCCTGCTGGTCAGGGGTGACCATGAATTGAATGAAATCAAGGCGGACAAACTGGAGGAAGTGGCTTCCCCCTTGACCTTCGCCAGTGATGAGGAAATTCGGGCCATTATTGGTGCAGGGCCGGGTTCACTGGGGCCGGTGAACTTACCGATTCCGGTAGTTGCCGATCGGGCCGTGGCACAATGTAGCGATTTTGGTGCCGGTGCCAATATTGACGGCAAGCATTATTTTAACATCAACTGGCAACGTGATTTGCCGCTGCCCAAGGTGGCAGATATCCGTAATGTCCAGGCCGGCGACCCATCACCTGACGGCAACGGTCAGTTGGAAATCAAGCGCGGCATTGAGGTAGGGCATATCTTCCAGTTAGGCGACAAATATTCCCAGGCCATGAACTGCGGTGTACTGACCGAGTCAGGCAAGCATCAGGTGCTGACCATGGGCTGTTATGGTATTGGCGTGTCGCGTATCGTGGCCGCCGCCATTGAACAGAATCACGATAAATTCGGTATCATCTGGCCGGATGCCATTGCGCCGTTTAAAGTCGCCCTGATCCCGATGAATATGCACAAGTCTCACCGAATTCAGGAAGCGGCCGAAGCTATTTATCAGCAGCTTAAACAGGCCGGGATTGAAGTATTGTTTGATGATCGTAAAGAGCGTCCTGGCGTCATGTTTGCCGATATGGAACTGATGGGCATTCCCCACCATATCGTGGTTGGCGAACGTAATCTTGATGATAACCAGGTGGAATATAAATGTCGCCGCAGCGGTGAAAAACAATTACTGGAACTGGACAAGGTACTGAGTTTTATCCAGGCCCTGTAAGGTAAACAACAAAGAGCGCCCAGGCGCTCTTTTTAATGTCCAGGGATGGACGGTATGCAGGTGTTGTCGGGAACTTTCACCTGCCATGGCCAGGGACGGACACTATGCAGGAACGCTCAGCTGCGGTGCCGGTATGCTGAAGGGGCAACCTGAGTTCGTCAGAGGATGGCACCACAAGTCCAAGCAGATAACACTTGGTTTATATTTTTGCTTTAATTAGAGTTAAGCTTGGCTTAGGGAATTCCTTATAAAACAAAGGAAAACAGTATCGGTATAACATCACCGATACGCTGCAGCAGGTTGAGGCATGAAACTGACATTTTATGGTGTAAGAGGCTCTATCCCGGCTCCGGGGCAGGCCTTTATCCGTTACGGCGGCAACACAGCCTGTGTGCACATTGAGTTAAATGATGGTACAGATATCATTCTGGATGCAGGCACCGGCATTAAAGCCTTAGGTGCCAAACTCGCAGATAAATCCAACCCTATACATTTACTACTCACCCACAACCACTGGGATCATATTCAGGGCTTTCCCTTCTTTGCCCCCATATATCAAGCCGGGCGTACTATTTACATCACACCAGGAAAAACACAATTGCCAGAGCAGGATGCGGTGTTAAGACAAATGACTGGCAGTTATTTCCCTGTGCATTATCAGGATTTACCGGCCAATATTCAGCTTTGCCCAAAGGCTGCCCAGCTAAGCAGTTGGCATCTGGGCAGCGCCTGCATTTCACGTATAGCGATTAATCATCCCGGTGGCGGCAGTTCTTATCTTATTGAAGCCGATGGTGCCCGTATCGCCTACATTACCGATAATGAACTCTACCCTCCTTATCAAAAAGCCACCGCCTTTCTGGATTGGGTGAAGTTTGCTGCCGACACAGACTTGATCATACATGATGCACAATACCAGCAAGCCGATATGCCCAAAAAAGCGGGTTGGGGTCACTCCGTGGCAGAAGAAGCGGTAAAGCTGGCCATGGCCTGTAAAGCAAAACGTGTGGCGCTTTATAGCCACGATGATATACGTACCGATGATGAAATAGATGCCATACAACAACATTGCCGCGACATCATTCAGATTGGCCAGATGAATATTGACTTATTTGCTGCCTATGAAGGTATGCAAATTGATTTTGATAAGGTTTAGTGACTCAGCATGTCCCAAAGACACCGATTTGCCTTACTGCTAACAGGAGGCGGTGCCCGCGCTGCCTATCAGGTGGGCGTACTGAAAGCCATTACCCGCTTGCTGCCACGCAATCACAGTCTGCCCTTTCCCATCATCTGCGGCACGTCTGCCGGTGCCATTAATGCGACCGCGCTGGCCTGTTTTGCCTCCTGCTATCATTTAGGCGTGAGAAAGCTGGAGTGGGTATGGAAAAACTTTCATACCCAACAGGTATATGCCAGCGACACATTACCGCTGTTTAGCTATTTACTTGGCAACCAGTTACAACACTTGAGTGCCAAAGACAAAAGCCGACGACCTTCAAGCCTGCTTAACAACCAGCCGCTGCGTCGTTTGCTGAAACATACTCTGGACTTTAGCCGCATTGACCGCAACCTGCTGACCGGACATTTGAAAGCGATCAGTGTCACGGCATCCAGTTTCAGCACCAATGATTCCATCAGCTTCTTCCAGGGCGCGCCCGAGCTCAACTCCTGGCAACGCTCCAAGCGTTTGGGTATCAAAACCCAACTAAATGTGGAACACCTGATGGCGTCCGCTGCCATTCCACTGGTTTTTCCACCGGTCAAAATCAACGACCAGTATTTTGGCGATGGCTCCATTCACCAACTTTCTCCTTTAAGTCCGCCCATTCATCTGGGCGCAGAAAAAATCCTGATTGTGGGTGTTGAGCAGCCCCGGCCGGACCGCCGCCATCAGTTACAACATTATCCAAACAGTGCCACCATTGCCGGTCATTTACTGGACACCATCTTCGCCGATACCCTGCATTCAGATTTAGAGCGTTTGTATCGAATCAACCACACCCTGTCGCTGTTAAATGACAAGCAACGTCAGGCGACCCAGCTAAAACCCGTGCAATGCCTGGCCATCAACCCCAGTTTTAATATTAATGAGCAGGCGGCCGACTACTATGCCAATCTGCCGCTGGGCATTCGCACCCTGATGCGTTTTATGGGCATTAAACCCGATTCACAGTCCAGTTTGCTCAGCTATCTGCTGTTTGAAGGCGGCTTTTGCCAGGCCATGATGGACAAAGGTCTGGAAGATGGTCTGCAAAGACTGGATGAAATTCGCGCCTTTCTGGAAATCTAATCTCTCTTAGACTAAATCTGAAGAGGTGGGAGATTTAGGATACTTATCACACTTTCAGTGTTAATAGCCGCTCCCAGGCCGGACAACGTCCGGTAAACCTCTTGTGCGACAAGGAAGGTAAATGGAACGTAGCACTTTGTTGATTGTCGAGGATGAACAGCTCATCGCCCTGAATCTTTCTCTGGATTTGCAGGATAACGGCTACCATGTCTGCTGTATTGCCAGTTCTGAAAAAGAAGCCTTTGACATGGCCAAGCAGCATCAGCCTGATTTGGTGATGATGGACATTAACCTGGGTGCTGGGGGGGATGGCATCAACGCTGCCCAACGGATTGGCGCAGAATTACATATTCCGGTAGTTTACCTTACCGCCTACACCAGTGACGACCTTATCCGCCGCACCGGTCTGACTGCACCTTACGGTTATATCGTCAAGCCATATAATGTGCGGGAGTTAAAAGCCAGTATAGAAACCGCCCTGGCCAGGCACAGATATGAAAAAATCACTGAGCGCTCCGAAAAGCGTCTCAAAGCAGCCGTGCATGCAGCTAAGCTGGGGCTTTGGGAATACAACGTGCAGCGCGGCACGGTGCTGTTTGAGGGCTTGTTCGGTGAACAAGTTAATATCGTTGGCGATAAGGTGGAACTCAAGGCTCACGATTTTTTCGCCCGTCTGGCGCTGGAGGATGTGGACGAACTGGAAGCCATGCTGCGTAACGGACAAAATGTCAGTCGCACCTTTAAACTCAAAGCCCGAAGTGAGGACGTTCAGGACGAACGTTGGATAGAGCTGTACTTAAGTGACATGACCCTGGAACAGGGCCTGATTCGCATTGGCGCGGTTAAAGACGTATCGGAACGGGAAAATTTTGTCAATGAGCTTCGCACCGCCTACAACATTCTGGCCAATATTGATGAGTCGGTGATTGTACTCTACTCAGATTTCACCATTCGCTCGGTGAACAAGGCCTTCTATAAACACACTCACTTCAATGCCAATGACGTGATTGGCGCTCCGGTCTCCATGGTATTATCCGGCAACAGGCGCCACGATGAAGTGCTGGCCGACTGCAACAAAAGTATTCGTCATGAAGTGGTGGTACATCGACGCGATCACAGTCATTTTCATGCCTTGCAAAATATCAGTCGCATCGCTGCCACCGAACACAACCCTGAATTATTTATCATGATCCTGACCGATATCTCGTCGCTGAAAAAGGCCGAACGGGAACTGAATCGTATGGCCTATCGTGATGGGCTGACTGGCCTTGGCAACCGAAATTTGATGAACCAGGTATTAGGGGAGCTGGATTGTCAGAAAGGTAGCGGAATTGGCTTGTTTTTTATTGATATTGACTCTTTTAAATTGATTAACGATTCCATGGGCCATGAGCCCGGCGATCAATTGTTAATAGAGTTTGCTCAGCGATTACAGCAGATCATGCGTGCCGAGGATGTGCTGATTCGACTGGGCGGCGATGAATTTGTCGTGATAGTCGAGGACGTAGAACGGCGTCAGGACTTTGAGCGGCTGGCAGAAAAAATCATCGCCATCTGCAACGAGCCATTTAATATCAGCGGCAGAGATATTATGGTCACCTGCAGCATAGGTGTCGCCATTGCCGATGAAAGCGTAGATTGCGCGGCGTCACTGCTTAAACATGCAGACGCCGCCATGTATGAGTCCAAGCGCCGGGGCAAGTACACTTATACCTTTTATTCCAATGATCTGGTGGATGTAGTCCGCTATCGCCTGTTTATCGAACAGGGGCTGCGTAAGGCTCTGACCGAGCAGAGCATTACCGCGCACTGGCAACCTATTGTCGATGGCCACAGTGGTCAGGTGGTGGGAGTGGAAGCCCTGTGTCGCTGGATAGACAAAGACGTGGGCATGGTGTCACCTGATGCTTTTATTCCGGTAGCGGAAGAAACCGGCCTGATCCAAAGTATCGGCCTGCATATGCTGCGAGAATCCTGCATGTTATTGAAACTGTTGGACGAGCGCGGCTTCAGCGATATTCGGGTTGCGGTTAATGTATCCGGTGCCCAGTTAAAAGACAGCGAAATCCTCGATGCCCTGAATGAAATTATCCAGGATTGTCAGATAAACCCCGCCCATCTGGAAATGGAGGTCACCGAAAGCACCCTGCAATCGGAAAACGCCGCCATGCTGCTTTGGCAGATTCGCCAGACCGGGGTCAATATTGCCATTGATGACTTCGGCACCGGGTATTCATCCTTATCCAGACTGGCGGAAATGGCGGTCAGCAAGCTAAAAATAGACCGGACCTTTGTGGATAGTCTGGGGACCGACAGCCGCCACCAGATCATAATCGAGGCCATTATCAACCTGGCCAGAAGCCTGGGCTTGCTGATTACCGCCGAAGGCATTGAGACCAAGGAACAATGGCACTACCTGCGTGACAAAGGCGTACACAGCATGCAGGGCTATTATTTTGCCAAACCCATGCCGCTAAATGATTTACTCAGGTACTTGTCTGACAATAAAGACGGCAACCGCAATTTGTTCTAGTCTGAATTGCTGGCCTGTTCAGTCAGATAAATACAGGTGCCCTGACTGCCATCCACCTGAATGGTAAAACCTGCTTGCTTGGCAAAGGTTTTCATCAGGGTAAAGCCAAGGTGGCTGGTCAGGCTGGCTTGTTCGAACAGCTCAGCATCAAAACCCGGGCCATCGTCACAGATCGCCAGTTGCAGCCGCGCGTCTTCCCTTTTCATACTGATGGTCAACTTACCCGGGCGACCGCTAAAGGCATATTTAAAGGCATTGGTGACCGCCTCACAAATCAGCAGCCCCAAAGGCACCATCTGGTTTATGCTGATGTTTAGTTCGCCACTTCCTGCCTGAATATCCAAGGTCAGTTGTTCACGACTGGAGTGATTCAGGGTATCGCCGATAAGGTTGACCAGACGCTGCACATAACTTTGCAAGTTAATCGAGCCCAGGCTGTCATTTTGATAGAGTAACTCGTGGATCAGGGCCATGGCCCGCACCCGGTTTTTCAGATCGCTCATCACCGCCAGATCTTCTTTTTTAACCTGACGGCTTTGGATATCCATCAGACTGCTGACAATTTGCAGGTTGTTCTTCACTCGGTGATGCACTTCATTAAGCAGCGAAACTTTCTCCTGTAAGGCCTCTTCCAGTTCCTCTTCGGCCTGCTTTAATTCGCTGACGTCACTGGCAGACACTATCACTCTGAACCATTCTCCTTTCGCGTCGGAAATAGGATGTACATCTATCTGCACCCAATGCTCCTGAGCCTGAAATAGAAAACCAACCGGACTGCCCTGCTCGGCTTCCATAGCCGAACCAAACAGCAGTGCTTGCAAGCGAGCCATTACGCCCCGCTCGTCTGACTGGGCCAGATGATGCAGCTCCTGCCCCTCTAAATCGCCAGCCTGATCACCCAACAAAATGCTAAAACGTTGATTAACGGCAGAGATGCTAACCTTGTCATCTTCTTCCCAGTCGAGCACCAGTAAACCACAGGATGCGCCGGCAAATACCGACTCAAGAAACGCCGTTTTATGCATTACCGCCGCTTCCATTTCCTTTTCTTCCTGAATATCGGAAATCACCCCGGACATAATCACAATATTGCCGTTTTCATCCCGCTGGCTGTCGCCCCTGGTATTAAACCAGTGGTAAGTCCCGTCTGCCGCCAGTCCCAGGTAATTAATATCGTACTTGCTGCGCTGCTCGATGTGACTTTTTAAGTGTTCCATCACTTTGTCATGATAATCAGGGTGTACATGAGCAATCCAGGTATCAAAGTGGCCCGGCACCTGAGCTGGCCAGCCCAACAGTTCATGGAAACGCGGTGAGAACCAGTTACTGTTATCTTTGGGATGCCATTCCCAGGGGGCGTCTCTTGAACCTGAGATAACCCGTTCAAAACGGTTATTGGCCTCCACCAATCTGGCCTGAAAGGACAAGCGTTCACTAATATCCACCACGGTGGCAAACACCCGCACCTCATCATCCACTTCGCTGCGATGCAGGGTCACCTCCACCGGGATTTTATCGCCATTTCTGGCCACCCCATACACCAGCCTGGAGGTCATTAAACCTGAGCTACGGGCACCGATACTGATTTCCTCTACCAGCTTTCTGTGACGACTGCGCTGTTCTGTCGGTAGAAGCATATTGACATGTTCATTCAGTAATTCCTGTTCACTGTAACCAAACATGCGGGTCAGGGCAGAATTGACCATACGAATATGTCCGCCAGCATCGGTTACCAGCATACCAAAAGGGGAGCCTTCTACTGCCAGTCGCACCATGGCCAGCCGTTCCTGCTCTCTGATCAGCTCCAACCTGTCCAGCTCGGCCCGGTAGGCCATTTCCTTATGCTGAGAATATTCCGATAAATTGGGCATAGCCAGCGCGTCTGGCAGGCGCCGAATCAACACATAAGCAGTACTGATGGAAACGATAGCTGTGACCAGCTTTGCCAGGCCGTGGTAACCATAAGCCCCGTGCCAGATAACATAGATGCCAAATAAGTGGGTCACGCCACAACATAAGATAAAGGCGGCAAATAAATACAGCATCCAGCCAAAACGAATGTCCGGCCGTTGACGGACAAACAGATAGAGCACTAAAGGGATGGTAAAGTAAGCAGTGGCAATCAGCGCATCGGACAGTACATTCAGCCACAGAATGTCCGGTCGCCATAAAAAACAATGTCCATGCGGCATATAATCGGCGCGGAAAAAGTCATTGAGGTGCTGCTCCATCAGGGCTCCTTGTCCAAAGCGAAAAGAACATCTGCTTTACCAATATAGTGTGACAGGCGCAGCTAAGCACAAATATCTGCAGCAATTGTCAAATACCGGCTTAAACAAACAGCGCATAACCAATTTAAACAATAACCGGCGGTTATTTGACGTCTCTGGCCAGAACGCCAACTCACTATGGCCATAGAGTCTTCGACTTCAAGGCAAAAAAAGTTCATAAGCTTCAATAGCATGGTTACCGACGAATATGCTCACAAGGAGTCCGGCATAGTTTTTGCTCGAATCTAAGCAGAGAAAATATAGCAAAGGTTGCCGGCACAGGCCGTTACGCAACCAGGAGCAGACGGTGGAACAACATCTTCCCTTTTACGACAACGCAGGTTCTGATAGCTTTTTCCGCTTCAGCCAAATAGACAAGCAATTGGGCGATGCCGAGCGTCTGCATATCCTCGAAACCTTGCTGGGCTGTCTGGACCTGGCGGATTTCGCCCAGACCCTGCAAAACCTGTTAACTGTGCGCCTTGGATTATGTGGCTTGGAAATTCAGTCGCCAGCAGGACGATTAGCCTTGGGTAGCAGCGGTACACTAACCCGACTGATGGATTGTCCGCGGGATACCGCCACGGCTATCCGCTATCACTTTAACCGACCACTGAATGCATTGGATACCAGGCGACTGGATGAGATCCATACCCTTGTGACACCGCAATTGCGCAACGTTATCAGGCACAGTGAGATTAAACGTTTGGCCAGCAAGGACCATCTAACCAGCCTGGGCAACCGGGCCGGCTTTGAAGAACATCTCAGCAGGTTATTTAGCCACGCCAAACGCAGTGGCGAAGTGTTCGGCCTGATGGTCTTGGACATGGATAAATTCAAAGCTATTAATGACAACTTTGGCCACCAGGAGGGTGACAATGTACTGATTGCTATGGCACAAGCTATTAGCACCAGCCTGAGGGATACCGATTTTGCTTTTCGCTTCGGTGGTGACGAATTTTGTTGTTTAATTCCAGACGCTGACAGCGCAACGTTACAACGGGTCAGTCACCGCATTCGCCAGGCGATGCACAACCAACCCTTGCTGGCCAAGCACCATATGCGCTGCAGTATAGGCACAGGACTCTATCAGTCTGGTGAAGAGCGTGGTGCCTTGTTCAGTCGGGCCGATGCAGCACTGTATCAGGACAAACAGAATGCCAGCCTGCTGGGAAAGACCGCCTGACCCGGAAACTATTTGCCAGATCCGGCAAGGTTAAGCCGCCAGGCTGACTTATCCTGCTGTGGTTGGGAAAATGCCTGGTCGACAGCATAACCGGGCACGGCGGCCAACCTATCATTGACAAACACCAGTGGTAGCTTATCTCTGAGCCAGGGTGGCACAGACCAAAACTTAAACCATTGTTTCAACGGTTTGCTGTGGAGCGCATCCGCCGGTGTAAAACTGTGGCTAAACTCACCAAATCGAATCTGTACCCTATCTGTTTGATGTAAATAGAGTAATGGACACTCAGTGGTGTCTTCGGTCAGATCAAACTCCATCACGCGCTGATCGGGTAACAACAACGCTCCTTCTCCCAACCAGTTGATAGGCTCAGGCTGCCAACACTGTGATTTGACGATATACAGCCTCTGACGAAAACGGCGAAATTGCCAATTGTCCCATTGTATACAGGGCTGGGCATCTTCCCTGGCGTTAAATAACTCTGTCGGTAAGCGATGCAAGAGCAGTTCAGAGGGGGCGGGTACTGCCATTTCCTGCAACCATAGGCGGATTATCTGTTGCTGCCAGGCCCAGCTGTAGTCGGCCAGGGACTGCAAATCCAGACAATCGGCCGCCACTCGCACCAGCTTAAGTCGCTGCTGCGCCACCTCATCTAACAACGCCTGCTGCTGGGCACACAATCTGGCACTGCGCGATACCGTAGTACCAATGCTGGGCCAGCGCTCCCTGAGCAGCGGAATAACCGCATTGCGCAAAAAATTACGCTCATACGCCGGGTTCTGATTAGACTCATCTTCAATCCAGTCAAGCTGATGGCAAGCCGCATAGTCAGCAAGCGCAGCCCGGCTATGATTAAGCAGAAGTCTGGCATAGCGACGCTGACAATGGGTAGTATCCCCCCCCATTCCAGACAGCCCTTTGGGACCGGCCCCTCGTTTTAATTGCAATAACAGGGTTTCCAGTTGGTCATCTTGATGCTGGCCCAGCAGTATCAGTGCATCTTCTTCGGTCAGCTCGGCCAGCGCCTGATAACGCCCCTTTCTGGCCAAAGCTTCCAGACTCTGTCTTGGCGAGCGTTGCAGCGCCAGATGACGGGCAGCAAAAGGCACAGCCAGTCGCTCACACTGTTTCTGGCAATGTATCAGCCAGCTATCGGCATTGGCACTCAAACCATGATGAACATGCGCTGCACTGACCACAGCATTCGGATGCCGTTGTTTGAAGCTGGCCAGTAAGTGCAATAGCACGGTTGAATCCAGTCCGCCGCTATAGGCAACGACAATGGGCTGGGGTGGCCGCCAAATAGCCATCAGGCTGGATTCGAAGCTGGAATATAAACTGTCTGACATATAAAAAAGGCCGCTTAATTGCGGCCTATTCTAGGGGATTTACTTAGCAATAGCCAAAAGACATCAAACGCTCGTAACGCTCATTCAGCAGATCCACCTTGGACAATTTCTGTAATTGGGCCAGTTGCTGTTTAATACAAGCCTTGAGGTTTGCCGCCATACCATCATGATCACGATGTGCACCGCCCAAGGGTTCATCGATGATATTGTTGATCAGCCCCAGTTTTTTAATCTGCGGTGCACTGACGCCCATGGCTTCTGCGGCCAGCGGGGCTTTTTCAGCACTTTTCCACAAAATAGAGGCACAGCCCTCTGGAGATATTACCGAGTAGGTGCTGTATTGCAGCATATTGACCCTATCACCCACCCCGATAGCCAGTGCGCCACCGGAGCCACCTTCACCAATCACAGTGCAGATAACCGGTACTTTCAGTCCGGCCATCACCTTCAGATTGCGGGCAATGGCCTCACTTTGACCGCGTTCCTCAGCCCCCACCCCAGGATAGGCGCCAGGTGTATCAATAAAGGTAATAATCGGCAGGTTGAATCGTTCAGCCATTTCCATCAGACGCAAGGCTTTGCGGTATCCCTCAGGCTTGGGCATACCAAAATTGCGCTTAATTTTTTCGGCTGTATCCCGGCCTTTCTGGTGGCCGATAATCATCACCGGCTGATCATCCAGTCTGGCCAGTCCGCCCACAATGGCTTTGTCATCGGCAAAGGCCCGATCACCGGCCAATTCGTCAAAATCGGTAAAGATCCGGGAAATATAATCCAGTGTGTAAGGGCGCAAGGGATGACGCGCCAACTGGGAAATCTGCCAGGCGCCCAGATCACTGAAGATCTTGCGGGTCAGCTCGCCACTCTTTTCCCTGAGCTTGGTGATTTCCTCTTCCAGGCCCACGTCAAACTCGCCGCCCCGGTTGACCAGGCGCAACTCTTCAATCTTGGCTTCCAGCTCTGCAATCGGTTGTTCAAAACTCAGATAGTTTAAACTCATCCCACTACCTTATTGGTTGTTTGGTTGTCCGGCTCCCGGACATCCTTTGAATTCTATGGATGAAACCGGCCCTTGACCAGCTTCATGGGTACATTTTGTCTGTTTTCAACAGCCACATGCTTAATGGAATGTCAGAGACACCCGCTCTTCGCCCAGCAAAACCTGCAATTCATGCAACAGTTCATCCTGCGGCGTCACGTACCACTGCGCACCAACGGTCAACATCGCACTGGCATCCGGGTGCTGGTATGACAACTGAATAGGACAGGTGCCGCCCTGATACTGACTAAGCAGTTCTCGTAACCTGCCGATATTGTCGGCATTACACCAGGGTTGTTCAAGTCCCAGCAGAATCGCCCTGGCATGCTTTTCCCTGGCCTGTACAATATCCAATACATCGCGGGCCGACATTGTATTGCCCCCGGAATATTCATCAAAGCTGACCTGTCCGGACACCACCAGAATACGATCTTTCTCCAGCGTGCTTTCGAATTGTTCAAACATGTCGGGGAAAAAGCGCACATCCAGCCTGGCACTTTTGTCATCCAGAGTGACAATGGCCCAGCGCCGGCCTCGCTTGTTCACCATTACCCGCATATCGATCACCAGACCAATGGCGGTGACACTGCCATCCCTGGGAGTAGGTTTAACATCCACCAGACGGATTTTGGTGTAGTTTTTAATTTCCTTTTGATACTGATTAATGGGGTGGCCGGTAAGATACAGTCCCAGCGTTTCCCGCTCGCCTTCCAGCCAGACCTTTTCCGGCCATTTGGGTACATCAGCAAAGGCTTGTTGCACCTGCTCGGGTTCGGTTGTCAGCAAGCCAAACATATCGCTCTGACCAAAAGATTCGGCTTTGGCATGCTGGTCGGCAGCAGCAATCGCTTCGGGCAGACTGGCCATCAGCGAAGCCCGGTGCGGCCCAAGATTGTCCATGGCACCAGATAACACCAGCTTTTCCAACACCCTTTTGTTGACTTTTTTAAGGTCAACTCTGGCACAAAAATCAAATAAATCGCTGAACGGACCTTTGGCCTGACGGGCCTGGATAATGGCTTCAATCGGGCCCTCGCCCACGCCTTTTACAGCACCAATGCCGTAAACAATTTGCCCTTGCGGGTTCACCGTAAACTTGTACAGGCCGGTATTCACATCCGGTGGCAAGACTGTCAGCTCCATGCGCTGAACCTCGTCCACCAGAGTCACAATTTTATCGGTGTTATCCATATCCGCCGACATCACTGCCGCCATAAACTCGGCTGGATGATGCTTCTTAAGCCACAGGGTCTGATATGACACCAGGGCATAGGCAGCAGAGTGAGACTTGTTGAAACCATACCCGGCGAATTTTTCCACCAGGTCGAAGATCTTCATTGACAGCTCGCCGTCAATGCCATTGTTTTTCGAACCGTCCTCAAAGGTAGAGCGCTGCTTGGCCATTTCCTCGGGTTTTTTCTTACCCATGGCGCGGCGTAACAGGTCAGCGCCACCTAAGCTGTAGCCAGCCATTTCCTGGGCAATCTGCATCACTTGTTCCTGATACAGAATGATGCCGTAGGTGGGCTCAAGGATCTCTTTCAAGCATTCATGCTGGTATTCGGCATCCGGGTAAGATATGTCCTCGCGGCCATGCTTACGGTCGATAAAATTATCCACCATGCCTGACTGCAACGGACCAGGCCGGAACAAGGCAACCAAGGCGATAATGTCTTCGAAGGTGTCCGGCTTCAGACGCTTGATAAGGTCCTTCATGCCCCGCGATTCAAGCTGGAAGACCGCTGTTGTCTCAGCATTTTGCAGCATCTTGTAACTGGGCAGATCATCCAGGGGGATCGCGCTGATATCGATATCCAGCCCTTTGGTTTGTTTGACCATATCCAGTGCCCACTGGATAATGGTCAGGGTGCGCAATCCCAGAAAGTCAAACTTGACCAGCCCGGCCGTTTCTACGTCGTTTTTATCAAACTGGGTAACCGGGTTTTTTCCTTCATCATCGCAATACAGTGCAGCGAAATCGGTAATTTTGGTGGGCGCGATTACCACCCCTCCGGCATGCTTACCGGCGTTTCGGGTTACCCCTTCCAGGGTGCGGGCCATATCAATGAGGTCGCGAACTTCTTCGTCCTGATCATAAAGTTCGGGCAGGCGTGGCTCCACCTCAAAGGCTTTAGCCAGTGTCATGCCTGGATCACCAGGAATCAGCTTAGAAATTCTGTCAACAAAACCATAGGGGTGACCCAATACCCTGCCCACATCCCGCACCACGGCTTTCGCCGCCATAGTACCGAAGGTAATGATCTGCGATACCGCATCCCGTCCATATAAATCCGCCACGTGATCAATCACTTCATCACGCCGGTCCATACAGAAATCCACATCAAAATCCGGCATGGATACCCGTTCGGGGTTGAGGAAACGTTCGAACAGCAAATCAAACTCAAGGGGATCCAAATCAGTGATCTTCAGTGCATAAGCCACCAGTGAACCGGCACCCGAGCCACGCCCTGGTCCAACCGGAATTCCATTGTCTTTACTCCACTGAATAAACTCCATCACGATCAGGAAGTAACCGGGAAAGCCCATCTGGTTAATCACCTGCAGCTCGATGGCCAAGCGCTCATCATAGGCTGGGCGCTTCTCTGCCCGTTCAGCAGGGTCGGGGAACAAAAACGCCAGACGCTCTTCAAGACCCTCCTCGGATACTTTGACCAGGAAGTCCTCAATACTTAAATCCCCGGTGGGGAAATTAGGCAGGAAGTATTCACCCAAACGCATAGTGACGTTGCAGCGCTTGGCAATCTCCAGGGTATTTTCCAGGGCTTCGGGAATATCGGCAAACAGCTCGGCCATTTCCTCGCTGCTGCGTAAATATTGCTGCTCACTGTAACGCTTAGGACGGCGGCTGTCCTCCAGCGTATAGCCGTCGTGAATACAGACCCGCACTTCATGGGCATCGAAGGCATCCGCTTCAATAAAGCACACTTCGTTGGTTGCCACCACGGGTAAATCATATTGCTGGGCAATCTCCACCGCCCGGTGCAGATAGTCATCTTCTCCCGGCCGACCAGTGCGCATCAGCTCCAGGTAATATGCATCATGAAAATGCTGCTGGTAAAAGGCCAGGATCTCTTTCACCATATCCTGATTGCCCTTGCTCAGGGCAATACCCAAATCCCCTTCCCTGGCACCGGATAAAATCAACACACCGGTTTTATGTTCTGCCAACCAGTTCTTATCAATGACCGGTCGGTCAGGATGAAAGCCGCGCTGATAGGCACGGGATATCAACAAAGTGATATTTTTATAGCCTTCGTTGTTGGCGGCCAGCAGGGTCAGGCGGAACATCTGTTCTTCCAGCTCTTCGCTCTGCACCCAGAAGTCAGCACCCACTATGGGTTTAATCCCCTGAGCATGTGCCTCACTGTAGAACCTTACCAGTCCACAGAAGTTCATCTGGTCGGTAATGGCCACCGCCGGCATATTCAGCGCCTTGACCTTGCCAAGTATGGGCTTGACCTTATTCAGACCATCGCGCATGGAAAAATCGCTGTGCACCCTTAGATGCACAAACTTAGCATCAGCCATGTAACTCTCCCTGACGTGACTGCAATGCCAATTGCACCGGCTTAAAACTGATGCGGTGCAAAGGGGTGGGGCCAAGCTCAGCCAGCTTTTGTAAGTGCAATGCGGTGGGATAGCCTTTGTGCTTGGCAAAACCATAAGCCGGATACAGGGCATCTAACTGCTGCATTTCTTCGTCACGGGTGACTTTCGCCAGTATCGAAGCTGCCGAAATGGCGGCGATAAGGCCGTCGCCCTTTACCACAGCCTCACTGGAATATTGCCAGGGCGGGCAACGATTGCCGTCTACCATCACATGCTCAGGTTGAACGGCCAGGCCCTGCACAGCACGGGTCATAGCCAGCATAGTGGCATGCAGGATATTCAGCTTATCAATTTCTGCCGGACTGGCCCGGCCAATACACCAGCACAGGGCGTTTTCACGGATTTCGTCGGCAAGTCTAAGACGTTTCTTTTCTGAAATGGCTTTAGAGTCTGCCAGTCCAACAATGGGTTGGTCGGGATGCAAGATCACGGCAGCAGTGACCACGTCACCGACCAGTGGGCCGCGGCCAACCTCGTCGACACCGGCAATCAATCTATTTTCCATTGGATTCTATTAATTTACTGATGGCATCTGCTGCGCGTTCGTCAGCATTGAGCCTGAGTTGTTGATGCAAAGCAGTGAATTTATCTACCAAGCCAGGTGCGCCCTGAGTGAGCATGGGAGCTAAAATTTTGCTCATCCGCTCTGGCTCGACATCGTGCTGCAGCAGCTCGGGTACCAAGGCCTCACCCGCCAGCAAATTGGGCAGGGAAAAATACTTAGCCCGGACCATACGCTTGGCAATCTGATAGGTCAGCCAGTTGAACTTATATGCCACCAGCATCGGCTTTTTACATAACATGGCCTCCAGGGTAGCGGTACCGGATGCCAGCAAAATCGCATCAGCGGCGCTCATCGCGTCTCGGGACTGTCCATCCAGGATCTGAATGTGCGCTTGGCTCTGGGTGCTGGCCAAATACTCTTCAATCTGCTGACGACGTTTGGCATTGGCGGCAGGCAATACCACCTGCAAATCTGGGATCTGCTGCTGCAGCAGCGCAGCGGTTTGCACAAAGGCAGGTAATAACAGGCTGACCTCCCCACCCCGGCTGCCAGGTAACAGCGCCAGCACCTTGCACTGTTCGGATAACCCCAGTCGCGCTCTGGCTCCAGTTGAATCAACTTCAACAGGAATAGCATCGGCCAGGGTATGACCGACAAAAGTGCACGGCACCTGGTATTTGTCGTAAAACGCCTTTTCAAAGGGCAATAAACTCAGCACCAGATTGGTCGCCTTCGCGATATTGAATACCCGCTTCTCACGCCAGGCCCAAATGGTCGGACTAACATACTGAACCGTGCATATGCCTGCGGCTTTGAGGCGTTTTTCCAACCCCAGATTGAAATCAGGCGCATCGATGCCGATAAACAGGTCTGGTGGGTTGGCAATAAAATGTTCGACCAGTGATGCGCGGATATGTAGTAAGCGCCGGATCCGCGACAATACCTCAACCAGCCCCATAACAGACAGCTCTTCCATATCAAACAACGACTGACAGCCTTGCGCCTGCATACGGGGACCGCCAATACCTTCGAATTGAATATGCGGGAAGCGGCTATTGAGGGCTTGAATTAAACCGGCACCAAGAATATCGCCGGAGGTTTCTCCGGCGACAATTCCAATTCGTAATGGTGCTTTTTCCAGAGGCACAGATGAGATTGTCAGCGGACAATCCCCCGTGGAGAATTGGCAACGAACTGGGCCAGAATTTGCAGCTCCGGGGTAGTTTTGGCCATCTCGTTTAACTCCACCAAAGCCTGTTCCACGGTGTTACCGTTACGGTACAACACCTTATAAGCTCGGCGAATCTGTAATATCGCTTCTTTAGAGTAACCGCGACGGCGCAAGCCCTCGGAATTGATACCGTGAGGGGTCACATTCACGCCGCCCACCATCACATAAGGAGGCAGATCCTTCACCATAATGGAACCGGCGCCCACGAAGCTGTGAGAACCGATATGGCAAAACTGATGCACACCTGACATACCGCCAAGAATGGCCCAGTCGCCAACATGTACATGCCCTGCGGTACTGGCGTTATTGGCAAATATGTTATTGTCACCAATCATGCAATCATGCGCGACATGCACGTAGTTCATAAACAGATTATTGGAACCTATGCGGGTCAGCCCCTGATCCTGAACTGTGCCGCGATGCACGGTCACGCATTCGCGAAAGATATTGTTATCACCGATCTCCAGCCGGGTGTCCTCACCGGCATACTTCTTATCCTGGCAGTCTTCGCCAATGGAGCTGAACTGATAGAAATGGTTTCCCGTACCAATACGAGTAGGGCCTTTAATCAGCACATGGGATTCGATGCGGGTATCGTCACCGATCTCCACCTCTCCCTGAATAACAGAATACGGACCAATCTGGACATTTTTACCCAGCTTGGCACTCGGATGAACAATGGCAGTCTGGTGAATCACCGGTTACATCTTCCTCATGGCACACATAAACTCGGCACTACAGGCCTCCGCACCATCCACGCTGGCCACCCCGGCAAACTTCCAGATACCGCGCTTTTCCTTAACTAACTTCACGTCGAAGTCCAGTCTGTCCCCAGGTACCACCGGGCGTTTAAAGCGAGCGTTATCAATACCGGCATATAAATACAATTGGTCAGAATTACCTACGGTTTTAAAACCCAAGACACCAGCCGCCTGCGCCATGGCTTCCAGAATTAACACACCCGGGAAGATGGGCTTGCCAGGGAAATGGCCAGTGAAGCAAGGTTCATTAAAGGTAATATTCTTGTATGCGCGAATAGACTCGCCCAAAGTATAGTCGGTCACCCGGTCTATCAGTAGAAACGGATAGCGATGGGGTAACAACTCCATAATTTCTTCAATTTGAATCAGATTCAGTTCGTTAGCCAACTGTTTGTCTCCAAAAGGCGGGATTAATCCCGCTCAGCACATTTCTTTTCCAATGCTTTGACACGTTGACCAAGCTTGTCCAGGCTACGTACATTGGCCACCGACTTGCGCCAGTCTTTGCTGCTCTGTGAGGGCAGACCAGACGAATACAAGCCAGGCTCGGTTACCCCTTTGGTTACCATACTCATGCCAGTAAAATGGACATTGTCGCCAATTTCCACATGACCGGTTATGGCACTCAGCCCGCCAATAGTACAATTTCGGCCAATACGGGTACTGCCACCGATAACACTACAACCAGCCATCGCCGTGTTCTCACCGATCACCACATTATGAGCAATCTGGCATTGGTTATCGATTATCACACCATCATGCAGGATGGTATCGTCCAGTGCACCGCGATCAACTGTGGTGCTGGCACCAATTTCCACTCTGTTGCCCAGAATAACCCGGCCAAGTTGCGGAATTTTTACCCAGGCACCCTTATCATTGGCGTAACCAAAGCCGTCAGCACCAATTACCGCTCCGGATTGCACCAGGCAGTCTTCACCAATTTCCACTTCGTGGTAAAGGGTCACATTGGCCCAAAGCTTGGTGCGCGCGCCGATTCTGCTGTTACGCCCAATCACGCAACCTGCACCTATCTGCACCTGGTCACCCAATACAACACCGGATTCAATCACCGCATTAGGCCCAATCACCACGCCCTGGCCAAGCACTGCATCATCGGCAATCACCGCCTTAGATGAAACACCCTGTGCCGCTGCGGGAGTGGTATCCATTAACTGGGCAACTCTGGCAAATCCTACATAAGGGTTGGCCAATACCAACGCGGCACAAGGAGAGTGAGGCAGATCATCTTCGCTCAGAATCACGGCATCGGCCGACGTGTCAGCGAGTTGGTTACGATACTTGCTGTTGGACAAAAAGGAAATCTGACCTTTGCCAGCTCTGGAGAGGGTCGACACTGACTGAATCATCAGGTCGCCATCTCCAACCAGCCTGGCGCCCAAATGCTGCGCGAGTTCGCGCAAGCTGATTGGCTTCATGCAAGGGTCCGTTATTTAATTTTGCTGACCTGATCAATAACCTGCTTGGACAGGTCATGCTTTTCATCTGCAGTATAGAGTACCGCTTCAGCATTGATGACTAAATCATACTTATCTTTGGCTGCAATGCTGTCGATGGCTTGTTTGATCAAACCCAGAATTTTGTTGCGCTCTTCCATCTGGCGACGCTGGGCATTCTGCTGAAGTGGCTGAGCCTTGGCCTGATAATCATCACGCAGACTGATCAGTTTAGTCTCCAGCTCTTTCTTTTCCTTGTCGCTCATTGTCGCAGCATCGCGCTGCTGCTTTTCCAGATAATACTTAATGTCTTTTTCCAGGCGAGCCACTTCGTCGAACTGGTCCTTAAACTCAGTGCGAATCGTTTCCTGGATTTGTGCTGCCTGGGGCAGGGCCTGGAACACGCCCTGTACATTGACAAAACCCAGTTTCTGCTCAGCCATCGCGGCAGAGCTCATCATGGCAGTGCCCAAAATGGCGGCGGTCAGCATGCTTTTTCTAAGGGTTTTCAATTTGTTCTCCTTTAAGTCTTTGGGTGTGCTGTAACTGCACTGTTATTAGAATGTCTGGCCGATATTGAAGGAGAAGAAGCGACTTTCATCACCCTCTTCTTCTTTCAGGATCCGTGAGAAACTGAAAATCATCGGACCCATAGGCGATAGCCATTGTACTGAAATACCTGCTGAGGCGCGGAAACGACCAGGGTCAGCAAAGTCCGGAATTTTGGCGCGCTCACTGTCGCGCAGATTCTTATACCTGTCCAGCCTGAACTCAGTGTCCCATACATTACCAGCATCAACAAACAAGCTGGTACGCACTGAATTGTCGAATTCCTCATCCACAAACGGAGTCGGCACTATCAACTCAAGACCAGCAAGGGCCAGCGCATTGCCGCCAATGGATCTCAGGTTATTTGGGTCGTCAATGAAATCCTGATCGGGTCCAAGAGGTATTTTCACGCCACCCGGGCCATCGATGACAGATGTTCTACGGTAAACCGGTCTCGGCCCCACGGTATTACTTTCAAAGCCGCGCAACGAGTCACTACCACCGGCCCGGAAGTTGTCCCAGAATGGCAAGATCTGATCATTGCCGTCGATATCACCATAACCATTACCATAACCAAGTTCCAACCTGGCCAATACCGACCAACGCTGATCACGGGACAAGGGGAAATAGAAACGGGTATCAAAGCTCAGCTTAAAATAATCCACATCAGAAAACGGTGCAGTGACTTTGGCCACAGCCCGTTGTGACGAGCCAGCGGTAGGGAAAATCCCGCGGTTTAAGGTAGTTCTGCTCCAGCCGGCACTAAACTCATAGCTGTTAAATTCAATACCTGCATCCGGGTTACTAGGATCGGCAAACAACTCATAGAAATTACGGATCTGATCATAGGTGCGTAACTGTGAAATTTCGTTGTAGCGGTAAGTAACGCCAAAATTCAACCGGTTATATTCGTCCACCGGGTAACCAAAGTTCGCTCCAATGCCCCAGGATTTATTTTTATATTGCACCAGGTTGGCATTGCCGGCATCAAAGTCTGAATAGAACAGTGTGCCACCCAGGCTGATGCCATCAATGGTGAAATAGGGATCAGTGTATGAAATAGTTGCACTACGCTGATAGGAAACTGTGTTCAGATTCAGCGCCAGGCGTTTGCCGGTGCCGAGGAAGTTATCCTGCTGAATACCGGCCTGCAGACTCAACTTGGTGCGGTCGCCGTAACCAATACCGGCGTTAAATGAACCCGATGGCTGCTCTTTGACTTTAAAGTCCACATCGACCTTGTCTTCCTCACCCGGCAGACGCACCGTGTCAAACTCGACTTCCTCTACATAGGTGAGTCGCGACATATGGCCTTTAGATGATTCTAGTGCCACATTGGATAACCAGGCACCTTCCATCTGGCGCACTTCACGGCGTAGTACCTCATCAGAAGTCACTTCATTGCCCTGGAAGTTAATCCGGCGCACATAAATGCGTTTGCCTGGGTCTACCGACAGAGTCAGCTTAACGGTTTTGTCTTCATCGTTAATTTCAGGAATGGTGGTGACCGTTGGGAAAGCATAACCAAAGCGGCCCAGATACTTACTGATAAACTCTTCGGTATAGGTCACTTCGGCTAGGTTGTACATCTCGCCGCTACGTAGCGGCAGTATCTGCTTAACGAATTCTTCCTGACCAAGCAAATCCCCCACCAGTTCCACATCAGAAACAGTGTATTGTTCGCCCTCAGTCACGTTTAGGGTGATATAGATGCCGGATTTATCCGGAGTCATAGAAACCTGCGTGGAATCCAGGTTATAACGCAAGTAGCCCCGGTCCATGTAGTAACTGCGCAGGGTTTCCATATCACCGGTCAGTTTTTGCTTCTGATAACGGGTCTCAGACAAGAAATCCCACCAGGGTGTATCGAACTTGAGCTCAATCTGATCCATCAGTTCGACATCTGAATAGACTTCGTTACCCACCACGTTGATTTGCTTTATCTTAGCGGCGTCCCCTTCTTCAAAGGACAGTTTCAGATCCACCCGGTTGCGGGGCAACGGCGTAATAATGGCATTCACTTCAGCATTGTATTTACCAATGCTGTAATAAAAATCTTTCAGGCCATTTTCAATAGACGTCAGCACTGTTTTATCCAGCGGCTCCCCGACCCGGATCTTACTGTCATCCAGACTTTGCTGGAGCTGCTCGTCCTTAATGTCTTTATTGTCTTCAAAGGTGATCTTGCTGATGGTGGGGCGTTCTTTCACCTGCACCACCAGTGTGCCGCCATCACGCAGTACTTTAATACTTTCAAAGTGCGTAGAGGCATACAGTGAACGGATTAACTGCGAAACGCGGAAATCATTCAGGCGGTCGCCCACTTTCACCGGCAGATAGGTCAGCGCGGCACCCAGGGCAACCCGCTGCAGGCCTTCCACCTTGATGTCTTCAACGATGAATTCACTGTCACTATTGGCAGAGACATTGGTAGTACCGGCCAGCATCAAGGCTGCAATTAGAGGTTTTAACTTCATTTACTATTATTCTTCCAAACTACTGGGTTTCGCTGGAACGCCAACATGGCAGCCTACAAGCGAGTTATATCGTTAACTATGGCTATCGTCATCAGCAACAACAACAGTGCGCCACCAATACGAAACCCGATCTCCTGAACCGACTCCGGTACCGGCCTACCCGTTAAAAGCTCAATAAAATAATAGAGTAGGTGTCCGCCATCAAGTACCGGCAGGGGTAAAAGGTTAATGATCCCAAGATTTACACTAATAAGTGCCAGAAAACTCAGGAAATATACCAATCCAAATCCAGCGCTGGCCCCTGCGCCCTGCGCTATGGAAATGGGGCCGCTGAGATTTTTCACCGACACATCGCCGCTGATCAGCTTACCGATCATTTCCACACTCAATACCATCCAACGCCAGGTCTTCTGCGCACCTTGTATAAACGCGCCAACAGGCCCGTACTCATGGCTAAAGCGATAAGAATCAGGCCATGGCTCCACATAAGGTACGACCCCAAGGTAACCCTGCTGACTGTCTTGTCCCTGCCGCTGCCCGACCCGCACATCCAGCGTAACTAAATAGCCATCCCGCTGCAGGGAGATATTCATCATCTGATTGGGCCTGGCGGCAATCCGGTCCACTATTTGTTCCCAATTCTGCACCGGAGTTCCATCTAACTGGACAATTTTATCATTTACCTTCAGCCCAGCCGCTTTTGCTGGTGAATCGTCAGCCACCTGTGCAATACGGGTCGTTACTTCTGGGCGATAGGGCACTAGTCCCAAACTGAGCAATGCCGAATCCTTCTCCGGGTCAAACTGCCAATCACGCAAATCCAGGGTTAGATCCACTTTTTGACCAGATTCAGGCCAGATGGCTTCGACTTGCATCATGTCTTTACCAATATGTGAAATCAGCTCCAGATTCACGGCTTCCCAGTCGAGGGTATCATGATCCGCTATCCGGGTAATCTGCATACCGGGCTGAACAAAAGCCCTTCCCGCAATGGATTCCTTCGGCACATCCCCCACTACAGGTTTGACTGTTTCTACCCCGAGCATGTACATCAACATCAGGGCAAAAACGGCGAAAATGAAATTGGTCAAAGGACCTGCCGCAATAATGGCGATTCGTTTATACACGCTTTGTCGGTTAAAGGCTTTTGGCAGCTCGGCTTCACTTACCTGCTCTACCCGCTCATCCAGCATCTTGACATACCCGCCAAGCGGAATCACCGCCAGCACAAATTCGGTGCCATGACGATCGGTACGACGCCAGAATGCTTTACCAAAACCGATGGAAAAGCGCTGCACTTTTACGCCACACCAGCGGGCCACAATAAAATGCCCCCATTCATGCACCGCCACCAGCAATCCCAACGCGATAACAAAAAACAGCAGACTCCACAAAAAAGACAAAATCATACGGCCAGCCTTTTTATGGTCTGGTGCGCCAGACTGCGAGCTTCAGCATCCATAGCCACTACTGCGTCAATACTTTGCAGTTGCCGACGTTCAATGCTTGCCAGCACTGCAGCATTGACCTCGGCAATACAGGTAAAACTAATTTGTTTGTGCAAAAAGGCCTCCACCGCTATCTCATTGGCAGCATTGAGACTGGTTGTGGCATATTGACCGGCCTGGCACGCCTCAATCGCCAGCTTCAGATTAGGATACCGCGCATAGTCAGGGTACTGAAAGGAGAAATCTGTCAGAGTGGCAAAGTCCAGGGGGCTGACCCCGGCATCAATACGCTGTGGATAGGCCAATGCATGGGCAATGGGCGTACGCATATCCGGGTTACCCATTTGCGCTAAAACAGAGCCGTCGCGATATTGCACCATTGAATGAATGACACTTTGTGGATGTATGACCACTTCAATCTGACTGGCTTGTAAACCAAACAGCCAGCAAGCTTCGATAAACTCCAAGCCTTTATTCATCATGGTGGCCGAGTCCACCGAAATTTTCCGCCCCATGCTCCAGTTGGGATGTTTACAGGCTTGCTCGGGGGTAACTAGACTAAGCTCGTCTAGCTGGTAGTTCAGAAAAGGGCCACCAGAACCGGTCAGCAAAATTTTACTGATCCCGGCAGCCTGCAAATCACCATAACGAAAATCGTCGGGCAGACATTGAAAAATAGCATTGTGCTCACTGTCGATGGGAAGCAGCGTCGCCTGATGTTCCCGCACAGCTTGCATAAACAGGTGCCCAGACATGACCAGCGCTTCTTTATTGGCCAATAACACCCGCTTGCCAGCTTTGACAGCGGCCAGGGTAGGAAGCAAGCCTGCCGCACCGACAATAGCCGCCATCACCACCTGAGACTCGCCATGGCTGGCTACATACGCCAGTCCATCGTCTCCTGCTAAAATCTCTGCTGTCACCCCTGCATCAGCGGCCAGTTCAGACAGACTTGCATAATCAGCCTCATCTGCCGCCACCAGATATCTGGGTTGATGCAGTCTGGCTTGCTCAATCAGCAAGGGCAGATTCTTGTGCGCGGTAAGGGCAACTACCTGATAACGCTGCGGATGACGAGCCAGCACATCCAGCGTACTTTGGCCAATAGAGCCGGTTGAACCCAATATGCAAATTCCTGGCATCAGGTCATCCATAATACATAGCAAAGGGCGAACACCGGGAAGGCTGCAGTCAGACTGTCAATTCTGTCCAGTATACCGCCATGGCCAGGCAACAGAGTGCCACTGTCTTTGCACCCTACGCAGCGTTTAAACATGCTTTCATTCAGATCGCCCAGCGCAGACACGCCAACCGTCAGTCCGCCAATCAGTATATGTGTCCAGATCATGCTGGCATTAACCTGATAATGCAAAGCCGCAAAACCTATAATGGCAGACGAAGCAGCAATACCCCCTAATAAGCCTTCTAAGGTTTTACCGGGCGATACATTAGGGCGCAACTTGCGCCGCCCGAATTTCACGCCGACAAAGAAAGCACCAATATCTGCCGCCCAGACAATACCAAGTACGTAGAATATCAGCGAAGCTCCATAGTAAGGGTCGATATCATAGAGTTTGGTACGCAGGGTCACGATAGCAACCCAGGTGGGGACCAGTGTCAAAAGGCCAAACAGCCCACGAATCGGCACACTGTTACGCCACATGCTGGTATGTCTGGGATATGCCAGGATCATCAGCAAAGCCAGTGCCCACCAGGCCGCCGCAGCGCTCAGAATAGCAAGATACACAGGGTTAAGCTGGCCTTGCACCCAGATTTGCTCTGTGGGTATTTGCCAGGTCAGGACCAAGCAGATACCCATAACCAGTAACGTAAAGAGTGCCTTCGCCTTGCGGCTGGAAAGACTCATCAGATTGGCCCATTCCCAGGCGCCAAGGCCTACAATCAGGCCAATACACAGTTCAAAACCGGTTAAAGGCAGGAACAGAATAGCGCCAAGCGCCAGGGGGGCCAACACCAAAGCGGTGATTATGCGTTGTTTTAGCAAAGGGTTGATCCTCGGAACGTCATACCTCGACCTGCTCGCCGGTTTTACCGAATCGCCTCTGGCGAGCGGAAAAATCGGCTACGGCCAGCTCGAATTCCTGTTCAGTGAAATCCGGCCACAGGGCTGACGTAAAATAAAGCTCTGCATAGGCCAACTGCCAAAGCAGAAAATTGCTCACCCGACTTTCGCCGCCGGTACGGATCAGTAAATCCAAATCCGCCAAACCAGACAACGAGGTATGGGCATCAAAGCTGGTCTCATCGATCTGAGCGCTGTCCATTTCACCGGACTTAACTTTGTCAGCCAATTGCCTGGCAGCCTGGACTATATCCCATCGACCGCCGTAATTAGCAGCGATATTCAATACCAGTGATTGATTACCAGCGGTCATGGCTTCTGCTTCGCGAATGCGCGTGACCAGTTTCTCATCAAAACGGCTAAGATCCCCAACGACCTTGAGGCGCACATCATTCTTATGCAAACGTTTGACTTCACTTTTCAAAACCAGCTTGAAAAGCTCCATCAATACGCCAACTTCATCAGCAGGTCGATTCCAGTTTTCACTGGAAAAAGCAAACAGGGTGAGGACTTGAATCCCTTTCTTGCGAGCATAGGTTACCGAGCTGCGTACAGAATCGACTCCAGCCTTATGGCCGAAGGTACGAATCTTACCCCGCTGCTTGGCCCAACGCCCGTTGCCATCCATAATGATGGCAACATGCCTTGGAATGCTTTGTGAAGACATCATGAGGAAAACTCCGATGGCGTGATGAAACCGATCAGATTTCCATGAGTTCTTTTTCTTTTTCCACCAGCAGTTGATCGATCTGCTTGATGAAATCGTCCGTCAGTTTCTGAACATCATCCTCAGCACGGCGACCATCGTCTTCACTGATTTCTTTTTCTTTTACCAGATCTTTAATTCCGGCATTAGCGTCACGACGCACATTGCGGATCCCTACGCGGCCTTGTTCGGCTTCACCACGTACCACTTTAATCAGATCTTTACGACGTTCCTCGGTCAATGGCGGCAATGGAATACGAATCACGGTACCGGTACTCATGGGGTTGAGACCCAGATCCGATTGCATAATGGCTTTTTCAACTGCCTGAGTAGCCCCCTTATCAAATACGGTCAGCGACAAGGTCCGGGCATCTTCAGCGACCACGTTGGCGATCTGGCGCAGCGGCGTATCAGAGCCGTAATAGGACACCATAATACTGTCCAACAGGCTTGGATGAGCGCGCCCCGTACGGATCTTGCTGAACTGGCTTTTCAGTGCGCTGATAGATTTGCTCATACGCTCTTTGGCGTCATTTTTTATTTCGTTAATCATGCTTTCAATCCTGTCTACAGTGCTTAATTCAGATTATCGAGGTGATCGATTAGAGTACCTTCATTTTCACCCATGACAACCGCTTTTAGACTGCCTGGCTTGTTCATATTGAACACCCGAATTGGCAAACTATGGTCACGGGCCAGGGTAAAGGCGGCCAGATCCATCACCTTAAGCTCTTTTTCCAGCACTTCCTGATAACTTAGTTGCTCATACATCACGGCATTGGGGTTTTTAGCCGGATCGGAATCATATACGCCGTCTACTTTGGTTCCTTTCAGTACCGCATCGGCTTCAATTTCTATACCGCGCAAACAGGCGGCAGAGTCAGTGGTGAAGAAGGGGTTACCGGTACCGGCGGCAAAAATTACCACCCGGCCAGATTTAAGCAGGCTGATGGCCTCGGCCCAATTGTAGGCGTCGCATACGCCGTTTAGGGGAATGGCAGACATTAAACGGGCATTGACAAAGGCTCGGTGCAAAGCGTCACGCATGGCCAGACCATTCATTACCGTCGCCAGCATGCCCATATGGTCACCCACCACGCGGTTCATTCCGGCTTTCGCCAGACCTTCACCGCGGAACAGGTTACCGCCGCCGATCACCAGGCCAACTTGCACGCCCAGTTCAACCAGCTCTTTAATTTCCTGTGCCATACGATCCAGCACCTTGGGATCGATACCAAAACCTTCTTCGCCCATCAGGGCTTCACCACTGAGTTTTAACAATATGCGTCGATAGGCGGATTTTGGATTGATACTCATTGAAAAGATGCTTCCTGTAAGTTCTGCTTGGCCCGCGCTCTGCCCTGACACTGAGTCTGGCAAAGCCTCTGAGTCTTTGGGGTATATGGCCGGATTTCTATTCAGAAACCAGCACATAATAAAAGGCACCCCAATTGAGGTGCCCGTAGTTTATATGACAATGCCCTGAGGCAAAAGTCACAGCGTCTATTTATTTCTTGGCCGCGGCCATCTGCGCCTGAACTTCGGCAGCGAAGTCTTCGGTCTTCTTCTCGATACCTTCACCTACTTCGAAACGCACGAAGTTAACAGCGTCAGCATTGGCAGCTTTAAGCAACTGACCAACGGTCTGAGAAGGATCTTTTACGAAAGGCTGACCAGTCAGGCTGATTTCGCCGGTAAATTTGCTCATACGGCCAGCAACCATCTTTTCAGCGATGTCTGCAGGCTTGCCGCTTTGCATAGCGATATCAATTTGAATTGCCTTCTCTTTCTCTACCACGTCGGCAGGTACTTGCTCAGGCTTAACAAATTGTGGGTTGCTGGCGGCAACGTGCATGGCAACGTCTTTAGCCAAATCGCTCTCGCCACCTTGCAGGATAGCCAGAACGCCAATACGACCACCGTGCACGTAGGCACCCAGGTTGTCACCTTCAATGGTTACGACGCGACGAACGTTGATGTTTTCACCGATTTTAGCCACCAGCGTATCACGTACGTCAGAAACTTTTGCGCCGTCGATTTCCAGACCATTCAGCACTTCCACGTCGTTGACTTTATTGGCCAGAGCCAGAGCAACAACTTTAGCGCCGAAAGCCAGGAAGCTTTCGTCACGGGCAACGAAGTCAGTTTCACAGTTCAGTTCCATCATCACTGCGGTGTTGCCGTCAACGGCAGTCAGGATCACGCCTTCAGCGGCGATACGGCCAGCTTTCTTGGCGGCTTTGGCCTGACCAGATTTACGCATGTTCTCGATCGCCAGCTCGATATCACCAGCGGTTTCTTCCAATGCTTTTTTACAATCCAGCATACCTGCGCCGGTACGCTCACGAAGTTCTTTTACTAGGGCTGCAGTCACTGCCATTTTGTTTTCCTCAGTAGATTTGTTCGTATGGAACACAAGGGCTTAAAAGCCCTTGTGTTATGACATCCCATTGACAGGCCAGTATGTCGGCCTGCCATGACAAAGGGATGACGATTATTCAGCTTCTACGAAGTCGTCGCTTTCAGCCTGAGTTTCCAGGTTCTGTTCACGACCCTGGCTGATAGCGTCGGCAGCAGCTTTCAGGTACAACTGAACGGCACGGATGGCGTCGTCGTTACCAGGAATGATGTAGTCTACGCCGTCTGGATCAGAGTTAGTATCTACTACAGATACAACAGGGATACCCAGGTTTCTGGCTTCAGTGATGGCAATGTGCTCGTGGTCAGCATCGATCACAAACAGAACATCAGGCAAACCGCCCATGTCCTTGATACCACCCAGGCTGGATTCCAACTTGGCCATTTCGCGAGACAGCATCAGCGCTTCTTTCTTGGTCAGCTTGTCGAACGTACCGTCCTGAGCTTGCTGTTCCAGATCTTTCAGACGCTTGATGGACTGACGAACGGTTTTCCAGTTGGTCAACATACCGCCCAACCAGCGCTTGTTCACGTAGAACTGATCACAGCTCTGTGCTGCTTCTTTAACAGCTTCAGAGGCCGCGCGCTTGGTACCAACGAACAGGATCTTACCTTTACGGGCGGAAACGCCAGACAGGAAGTTCAGTGCGTTGTTGAACAAAGGAACGGTTTTTTCCAGGTTGATGATATGAACCTTGTTACGGGCACCGAAGATGAAAGGTTTCATTTTCGGGTTCCAGTAACGGGTCTGGTGACCGAAGTGCACGCCGGCTTGCAGCATGTCACGCATAGATACGTTTGCCATTAGATTTTCCTCAAATGGGGTTAGGCCTCCATGCATCCCAGTCCTCGATCCCGCCGCAAAAACGACAAGACACCCCGAAAACCGTGTCGATGCATGTGTGTTATTAAGTTAATTACACTTGCCACGGACAACAGCCGGACAAAATGCGCGCGCTTTATACCATAAAGCCGCTATAAGTTACAACTATCTGCTATCTAATCCAGCCTATACAGTCCGCCCCCCAGCCGCTAGAATGCGGCCAGTGTTTTATTGTTAGCAGACAGTGGATTTCCTTTGACAGCCATAATCAAAACCCCGCAAGAGATAGAAAAGATGCGTGTTGCCGGCGCTCTGGCCGCAGAAGTGCTGGAAATGATTGGCCCTTATGTTAAAAAAGGCGTCAGTACCGATGAGCTCAACCGCATTTGCCATGACTATATTGTCAATCAGCAGCAGGCCATTCCTGCTCCTTTGAATTATCACGGCTTCCCTAAGTCCATCTGTACCTCAGTCAATCATGTTATCTGTCACGGCATTCCTTCCGAAAAGGTACTGAAGGACGGCGATATCATTAATATTGACGTGACTGTTATTAAAGATGGCTACCACGGTGACACATCCAAAATGTTTGTGGTCGGTCAGCCGTCTATTCTGGCTGAACGCCTAATCCGCATAACTCAGGAATGTATGTATAAAGGCATAGAGCTGGTGCGCCCTGGTGTGCACCTGGGCGATATCGGCCATGCCATCCAAGTGCATGCCGAGCAACATAAGTATTCTGTGGTACGCGAATATTGCGGCCATGGTATTGGCGCGGAATTCCACGAAGAACCGCAGGTGTTGCATTATGGCAAACCGGGCTCAGGAGAAGTGTTGAAAGAAGGTATGTGCCTGACCATCGAACCCATGATCAACGCTGGTAAACGTCATTCCAAGTTATTAAAAGACGGCTGGACTGTGGTCACCAAGGACAGAAGCCTTAGCGCCCAGTGGGAGCACACGCTGCTGGTCACGGCCGATGGCTGCGAAATCCTGACCTTGCGTAGCGACGACAGTATTCCTCGCATCATCAGTCACTAAAAGGGGCAAACCTTGGCGCTGCAAAGCCTGCTAGGGCAAATCAGACAGATCAACAACATCGACAATGTGGCGGCCTTTAAAGCCTGTGTCGAAAACAGCTATCAATGGCTGAACAGTGAGTCATCTCAGGTGGATGTAGACCATCTGGTTACGGGTCGCGCTGTGTTTGTGGATGCATTGCTGCGTCAGGCCTGGCAATTACTGGAACTGGATAAAATCAAGGATTTGTCATTGGTGGCAGTAGGCGGTTATGGCCGCGGGCAGTTACAGCCCTATTCCGATGTGGATTTACTGTTGCTTAGCCAAAAGCCGCCAGCAGAAGAGGTCAAGACAAAACTTGGCAGCTTTATTACCCTGCTATGGGATATTGGCCTGGATATCGGCCAGGCTGTGCGCACCATCAGCGAAACCATTAAGCTGGCCAAGCAAGATATCACCATTGCCACCAACCTGATTGAAGCCAGATTGCTAAGTGGCAGCCATACTACGTTTGAGCAACTGCAGCAGAAGGTACAAGGCAAAGGATTCTGGAACAGCAAAGACTTTTTTCTGGCCAAGTACGAAGAGCAGATTCAGCGGCATGCCAAATTCAACGGTACCTCTTACAACCTGGAACCCAACGTAAAAGAAAATCCAGGCTGTCTGCGCGATATTCAGAGTATCGGCTGGGTGGCCAAAAAGCACTTTAAGGTCCTTAAAGGCCGCGAACTGGTTGAGCATGGTTACTTTACCGCGCGGGAGTTTGAGGAACTGATCGAATGTCGCAATCATCTGTGGCGTATCCGTTTCAGTTTGCATCTGGTGGCCGGGCGCAGTGAAAACCGCCTGCTGTTTGACTATCAGCCGCAGGTAGCAAAGCGTCTGGGTTATGGCGAGCAGGGCAAGGCGTCGGTGGAAACCATGATGAAGGCGTTCTTCCGTACCGTCAGGCGTATCAGTGAATTGAACGAAATGCTGCTGCAGCATTTCCGCCAGGATATCCTAGCCCTTAAGGTACGGGATTATCAGCCGATCAATCAGGATTTTGCCTTGTCAGACGGCCTGTTACAGGCCCGTCACGAGCAGGTATTTGACAGCCCCGAGAAGCTTTTGAGCTTCCTGATGCTGGTCGCCGATACGCCACAAACTATCGGTCTGCATTCCGCCACACTACGTTTACTGCGAAATGCCAGAAGGCGTTTCCGCGAACACTACTTCAGTGAACATGCCAGTTGCCGACAGATTTTTATTCGGCTGTTACGCCATCCCGGCTTTTTTGGCTTGGCCTGGGATTTGGCCCATAAGCACGGCATCATGCAGGCCTATTTACCGCAGTGGAATCAGATTGTCGGCATGATGCAGTTTGACCTGTTTCATGCCTACACCGTAGATGAACATACCCACAGACTGATCAAGCACATCTATAGCTATTCACGCCCTGAAGGGGCACGGGACTTTCCCCGCTGCCATCGCATCATGCAAAATCTGGATAAGCCGGAGATACTCTACATCGCTGCGTTGTTCCACGATATTGGCAAAGGACGGGGAGGCGATCATTCCAAGTTAGGTGCAGCAGATTTAGCCGAGTTTTGCCAGAGTCACAATCTGTCTGACAAAGACACCGAATTGGCGGTATGGCTAGTGGAGCAGCATTTATTAATGTCTGTCACTGCGCAGCGCCGCGATATCTATGATCCGGATGTTATCCACGAATTTGCCGGTAAAGTGCGTAACAAAGCCTACCTGAATCATCTGTATGCCCTGACCCTGGCGGATATCCGTGCCACCAATGACAACCTGTGGAATGACTGGAAAGCCTCACTTTTACGCGAACTTTACCAGATGACCCGCAAGGCTCTGGAAAACGGTCTGGAGTGCCAGATTGACCTGCAGTCGCTGGTCAATGAGCACAAGCAGGAAGCCCTGGCGATGCTCACCAGCATGGGGCACAGGCCAGAGCAGGTCGAAGCGTTATGGCAGCGACTGGATTGGGATTATTTTGTCCGATTCAAACCCAGTCAGCTCATTTGGCATGCCAAAGTGCTCCTTAACAATGAAGATCTTGACGAGCAGCAGGTGTTAATTGAACTGTCTGATGAAACGTCCAAGGCCGGTACCGAGCTGATTTTGTATGGACGTGACAGAGCGACCCTGTTTGCTCAGGTAGCTTCGGTGTTGGACAGCCGCAACTGCTCCATTCATGATGCGCAAATTATGAGCACTCAGGATGGCTACGTGCTGGACAGTTTTATTATTCTGGAACAGGATGGTGGCCGTGTAGACTCACCATCCCGTCGTCAGAGTCTGAAAAATGCCATCCAGACCCAATTGGCCAAGCCCGGCCACCAGCATACCAATAATCGTAAAATGCCCAGGCGCATGAAGCAGTTGAATGTGCCGACCAAGATGCGCTTTTTTACTAATCAGGCCAATATGACGCTATTGGAACTGGAGGCACTGGATGCTCCGGGTTTGCTGGCCAAAATCAGTCAGCAGTTTGTGGTCTTTAACCTGTCACTGCATATGGCCAAGATCACCACCATTGGTGAGCGGGCAGAAGATCTTTTTATCCTGACCAATGCCGAGGGCCAGGCGCTGAGCCAGGAGCAACAACTTTCCCTTAAAAAACAACTGATCGAGACATTAGATCAACAAAACCACGGTGAAACATGTCAGAACTGAAATCCATTATTGAACACGCATTTGAACAACGTAACGAACTGAGTGCAGCGACGGCTGACGCCAGTATTCATGACGCCGTGGCGCAGGCAATGGCCCTGCTTAACAGCGGTAAGGCCAGGGTAGCCGAGAAAGTAGCCGGTGAATGGGTCGTGCACCAGTGGCTGAAAAAGGCCGTGCTGTTGTATTTCCGTTTGCATGACAACCAGGTAATGGACGGTGCCGAAAGCCGTTTCTTTGACAAAGTGCCACTGAAATATGCCGACTACAGTGCCGAACAGTTTGCCGCTGAAGGTGTAAGGGTGGTACCGCCGGCAACAGTACGTACCGGCAGCTTTATCGGCCGCAATGTGGTGTTGATGCCTTCCTACGTTAATATCGGCGCCTTTGTGGATGAAGGCACCATGGTGGACACCTGGGCGACAGTGGGCTCTTGTGCACAAATTGGTAAGAACGTGCATTTGTCTGGTGGTGTCGGTATTGGCGGTGTACTGGAGCCGCTGCAAGCCAACCCAACCATCATTGAAGACAACTGTTTTATCGGTGCCCGCTCTGAAATCGTGGAAGGCGTGGTAGTTGAGGAAGGCGCCGTGATCTCTATGGGTGTCTATATTGGCCAGAGCACCCGCATCTATGATCGTGAAACAGGCGAGATCCATTATGGTCGAGTCCCGGCGGGCTCGGTCGTGGTACCTGGCAATCTGCCGTCAGCCGATGGCAAATACAGCCTGTACGCCGCGATCATTGTTAAAAAAGTGGATGCCAAAACCCGCGCTAAAGTGGGTATCAATGCCCTGCTGCGGGGCGCTGAGTAATCTGCGCTGAGGGCGGGACACCCCGCCCTCAATCAACGGCAATACTTGCTATGACGCAAAGACTATCAGGCGATGAGCGCACAGGACTTTTCTTGCCGCGTCACAGCCATAATCTGGCTTAGCCAAATACCTGTTTTAACCAGGGCAGTACTTCGTCCTGTGGATCCAGGGTTTCACACGCATCCACTTTGAAAAGCGGCGCCAATGGCTCACCGCGCAGTTCTTCCAGCAAGGCAAATATTTTTCGCCCGGCCCCACAATAGGTTTCTCCGTAACTACTGTCCCCTAAGCCCACAACGGCAAAGCCTTTACCATTGAGTAGCGGAAAACGGGATTCCAGATCTAGAATAAAACCTTCAAGATTAGGCGGAATGTCGCCCTGCCCGGTGGTGGAGCTGATAAATAACAGTTGCTCGGCCTGTTGGAAATCTGCCATAACAGGTTCATCAATCACCTTAGCCTGATGTCCGCCAGCGGCTAATTGTTGTTTGGCATCTTCGGCCAATTGCTGGGCATTGCCATAAACACTGCCGTAAAAAATACTGATTTCAGCCATAAGCCTATTATTACTCCTTAATTTGGTAATGGTGCCAACGGGTCAATAGTGCATCGAATCTGGGTTCCTGCTCAAGTGTGATTGTCAGCGCCTGCTGAGTAAAAGGGTGTATCAGGGACATACTCCAGGCACACAGCCCCAGTCTGTTAAAACTAAATTCACGGCGTAACAACGCATTGTGTTTGCCATCGCCGTGATTCACATCGCCGACAATGGGATGGCGGATATGTGCCATATGTCTGCGTATCTGGTGCTTACGACCCGTTTGCGGATACAACTCCAAAAGGGAATAACGGGCAGTTTGATAAGGTCTGACCGCAAAGGGTAATTCAAATCGCTGTAAGGTTTTATAATCAGTGACCGCGGACTGCGCTGGTTTATCTGTTTTTGCCTGTTTATCGGCAATTTTATCCAGCTTTTCCTTAAGAGCATAATCGATGCGCCCGGCATCCGGGGTAAAGCCTCTGACAATGGCCCGGTAGGTTTTGTTTATTGCCCCTTGAGTAAACTGCTCCGTCAGCCGCCTGGCAGCTTCCTGGCTAAGAGCGAATAACAATACCCCAGAAGTAGGCTTATCCAGGCGGTGCACGGTATACACTGGCTGACCAATTTGATCGCGCACGGCCTGCATGGCAAAACGTGTCTCGTACTTGTCAATCACACTGCGATGCACCAGCAACCCGGCCGGCTTGTGCACCGCCACCAGGTAGTCATCCTGATACAATACGGGTAAGGTCGGCATGGGTGCATATAAGTCATCTATCTGCGACAACACCGTCAGCACAGCAGAGAGATCAACTCTGTCACCCCAGCTTTGCTCGGCCATGGGGAGCAGCGCCATAGTGCCAGGCAAAGGTAAATCTTGAGTGATAATGCTATTCATGCGCGGCAGAAAAACAAACTGTAACCATTGTTCAAACTGCAGGGTATCCACACAAAATGGTGCCTGACTTAACAACGCTCCAGCCGCTGGGGTTTGTTTGTGCCATAGACCCGCATGCTGCATTGCATTGGTGAGTTTAGTGAGGAGCTTGTGGCTTAGCTTACGTTTTACAAAGTCTGACATGCTATATCTATCGGGTTATACTTGCCTGCTTCAAATTAAGGCAATATGGTGCACCTCCAATCGGAGGGGCGAAAAGTCCAAGAGTAACATGACCAGTATCAGTACACTGAGTGAATTCCTGCTGCAATCCGGCTGTCAGTACCGGGTATATGATTTAGGCCGCGCGATCCGTAAGCTGGATCCGCAAACCTTTCTAGATATAGAAAATAACCGCAAGGCCCATCCTTATCCCCGACTTGGCTATGCTTGGCTGGCTGTGTTGTTCTGGAATAAGCAGCTTAGTCATCAGCAGTACATCTGGTTTTTAAAACTGCCACTGGACGAGCAAGGAATGTTGGTCAGTGCCGCCCGCAATCATTTCCTGGGTATTGTATTAGAAGCGTTGGGCAAACAGATGGACAACGCCTCGCCAGACACCCTGCCGGAACATCCTTATGGCTTTGTTCCGGGCCAACAACAAATGGCAGATTTTAACGCTTTAGTGCGTAAGGCGATGAAATTACCCGAATCAGAACACCTGGCTAATGTTCAGGCTTATATTCGTGCCCCTGCGGATCAGGAGTGGCAATCCCTGGCCTTGCAAGGACTGGCTGATTTAGCCGCTAGTCTGGACGACCCTAAGACACGCCAATTGTTTATCAGTCAATTTACTGCATTACATCAACAGGTGCAGCTAACCTTATTGAATTCCTTGGAAAATCACCAACTGGATGTCGGTCTGAGTGAGTTTATACTGGCACAGATGGCGGCACACCCGACACAGCCAGCCTGGCAAATAGCTGGATTACGGGCTCTCAGCCAAAGTCAGGCTGATGGATTAGTGGCTGATACACTCAGCAAGCTGCTGCAAGGTGAGCAAATTGACAGCGATTTGCTGATAACGATTTCAGGGCGTCACTGGCACAGGCTGCTACCCCATGACTTGCTTTCACCCTATATAAATCTTGTGGCTGAACATACGCCGGATTTGTTTGCACCAGTGTTTGCAGATCTGGTCAGATTGCCGCAGCTCAGAGCAGCTATGCTGGCCATGCTGCGCAGCACAGACAAAAGTCCCGCCCTTACCCAGGCCATCGGACGACTATTTAGCGAGCAACAGCAATGAATCTGGCTGACCTGCTATTAATGATGGTGATTCTGGCGCTGGCCTGGCAATTCTGGCGAGTCAGGGCTATGAGTGAAAAAGCCTATGGCTATCTGCAGGACTATTGCAATAAGCAAGGCTTACAGCTTATTTCCCTGTCCAGAAGAAAGACCAGAATTCGTCCTTTTCACGGCAAACTGGATTGGTACTGTGAATTTGATTTTGAATTTTCCGGTAACGGCGAAGATGCCTATCAGGGCAGTTTAATTATGCGTGGAATGCAAGTAACAGATACCCAGTTGCCGCCTTACCGGGTTTGACCCCGCCAAACCAAGGCGCCAAAAAGAATAAAGGCGTGGTCATCAGACCACGCCCCTACCAAATACTAATTCCCTTTACGGCATACCTTTGCCACTATCATCCTTGTTCCGGTTCCATCTGGAATCCAATCCGTTTGCCCTTACTCTCCCTGAGTAAGACACTCGTCCTGAGTGGATCCCGCTCCCTTATCCCTGTACGCTGCCTCCATTGTGGCGCGATTCCCCTCTCCCAGGGTTGTCCATTTACTTCATCCTGAAGTTATTCCTTTAGCTTCCCCCTGAAGCTGTTCCTTTTGCCTTCTCCTTAGGCTTCATCCTTGCCCTTCATCCTGAAGGTATCCAAAACTCTTCCCTGACCCATCGTGTTTCCTTGTGACAGGGATAAAGATAAAGCACAGGGGATTATTTGCCATACCCCCAATTCAGGCTGACAACATAAATGCACTATGACAGACAAGAAGAAAAGACCAATAAACTTTACATTTCAATAAATTAAGAAAAGTCGTAGGAGTTTGTCGGCATAAACAAAAGCGGTTTATCCTACAGTTTTGTGAGAAATGTCTTACAAAGAAAGCGGCCTTTGTCTTACACGTCTGACAACGGCCAAATGCTCAGTCCAAATAAAGCTGCGCAAACGCTAAGCAAAGTGCTATTTTTTTCGCCGAAACATCAAGTGGCCAGCGATACGGCCAACCTGTAATTCTTTCACTAACCCGTAGTCACCGTCCTCAAAAAAGCCAAGACATTTGGGCAAAGTGACAAATACTGCAACCCCTTCACTGGATCTATCTTCATCCATCAAGGTATCAATGGCCCTCATCAATACATGCCCCAAGCCTCGATGCTGATGATCCGGATGCACACCAATAAACGACAGCATATGGTAACGTCCTGCCGGCACCTGCTCTCTGACCTTTTGCTCCTTCTCAACCATTTGTCGGGTGCCCATGAATCCAGCGGTCAACAACATTTTTAAACGCCAATGCCAGAAACGATTGGGTCCCAGGCTGGCGTTGGGCTGAATAAGGCAGGCCACTGCCAACAGTCGTTCGCCTTCAAATAACCCGACCATAGGCTGTTTGGCGATCCAAAAAGTATGCAGTTCTTCACGGATAGCAGCGCGTAGTCGCTCTTCGTAGCCCTCTTTATCGGCCTGAAATATATTCATAAACAGCGGATCATCATGGTAAGCCTGGTATAAAATCGAAGCAGCGATCTTGAGATCTTCAGCCGCCAGGAATACCGCTTTTACTTTATCTTTTGCCAACGCCAGGTTCATGCCGTTTCCAACAGAAGTTGTCTATAGTTGTAGATAAGACAATAACCCAGCACGGGGAATTTGTTAACATTTTGTTATCTTCGTGGAGGAAGGTATGAACATCAACAGTCCAAGCATTAACGATCTATTTAACCAGTTGGGGCTCGCCAGTGACGAAGGAGCGATAAACCGCTTTATAGACCGTCATAAAGGCTTAGACAGCCGGGTCAAGCTGGAGCAGGCACCCTTCTGGAACTCGTCTCAAAGCAGTTTTATTCAGCATGCCTTGACTGATGATGCGGAGTGGGCTGAAGTCATTGATCAGCTCAACAATAGGCTGCGCTGATCAATGAGTAAGCATTAGGTTCAGACTAATATGTCCGATAGGCCTCGTCGCCCCAGCCACTTAAGTGGTTATCTTTGAACACCAGAGGTGTGCATTCATCCTTGCTTGTTACACCATCACCATGATTTCGATGGGTACGATAAAACAAGACTTGGACCTTTTGGCCATTTTGATCGTGATACTCGCTAAAATCGGGTACCCCCAGGCGGTGAGTAATTTCTTCCAGACTTAACCCTGGGCTTAGCCTGGCAATCTCTTGGCGATTCTGGCTTTCACGTTTCTCCCAATCTGCCTGATGATACTGATCAGGTTTAACCGAAATTATACAGCCAGATAAACTGCCTACAGCCAAACTTAACGTAATCGCAGCTATCCATTTATTCATTATTTTCCTCGTCTTGTTGGACAGTTGGTTGATGTGAATGGGTGTAAGCAAGAGCCGAACCAAGTTGTATAACACTGATATTAAAACACTTTTTAATATCAATGCCATGCTTAGGTAGTGTTAGAATGACTCTATTCACCACTAGATAGCCAAATTGACCAATACTATGAACAATGCGGACTATATTTTGTCGTTATGCAAGGAATTATTGGCGGCAGGGAAAGCCCCCTCAGTGGCTCTGATAAAGTCCAGAGCACAAAAGCCACTGCCGCTGGCCGACATTCTGTCGGTATTACAAAAGTGGAAACAGGCACCCGAGGCATTAGCGGCCAAGGCCAAACCCGTGGCAGAAACCGAGCAACAGGTTCCGTCTTTGTCACAACGGGTAGATAAACTGGAAAAGCAGATGTCAGAACTTATCGCTCTGGTTACTCAGATTCATCAGCAATTGGGCAAATCCTAAACCTCGCCTGGGCCTGGTGCCAGACCGTCAAGAAAACTGCTGAGATTATCCGCCAGCACCTCTGAGGCAGGTAAGCCCACGCGTTCCAGCACCACCTGACCACTGTGGTTGTCCAGGCTGAGAATAAAATCATCATCATCCGTCACTGCAAAGAACAGGGTGACAGGCTGCTTTAAGCGCTTTTTCATCAGCACGTGACCAATCAAATTTTGCTGCAAGCGGATAAAGTCATCCTCATTCCAAGGCAACAGCAATTGTAAGTCCCCCCTGGAAGTATGGGCCGTCAGATTCTCACTCCAATATGCGCTATAAAACGCCTTGATATCCGGGTGAAACTCAAGCTCCAACGCCCGTTCGGTATCAACAAAGTCAGCGAGCCCGACTCTGGCCACAGGCTGCCATATAATCTGTCCAGCGGCATCAGTCTCGCCAATCTGGCAAGGAGAAAGCCAGTTCGCATCCCAGTCAGTCAGCAAGGGCCGCCCAGATTGCTGATAATATTGAACATAACGCTGAACAAAGGTTTGTAGACTACTGGCAACTTGCATATCTATTGATTGAACACGAAAAACGTTAGAATAGTGTCAGTTTAACCTGCACAGAAAAATGATGACAGAGCATAACGCCACCAATCCCCTCACCCATCTCAGTCTCGGGAAAGTTTCAGAATATATTGACCAATACACACCGGATCTGTTGCAGGCCGTACCTCGCAGTATGAATCGGCAAGCGTTGGGATGTGTGGATAATCAACCCTTCCATGGTGTAGATATCTGGAATGGTTATGAACTGTCCTGGCTGAATCTTAAGGGTAAACCCTGTGTAGCCCTGATGCAGGTTGAGATCCCAGCCAGTAGCCCAAACTTAATTGAATCCAAGTCTTTCAAGCTATATTTGAACAGCTTCAATCAGTGGAAGATTGGCGGCCGGGATGAACTACAAGCCACACTTAGCAGGGACTTATCCCATTGTGCCGGAGAAAAGGTTAAGGTCAGATTGCATGACCTCGGCGCCACCAAGGATTACCAAATCCAGCATTATCAGGCTGATTTATTGGATGATCTGGATATTGAAGTAAGTGAATATCAACCCAATCCTCAATTGCTGGTCTGTACCAATAAGTTGGTAGAGCGCAGTCATATCAGTCACTTGCTCAAATCCAATTGCCTGATTACCAGCCAACCAGATTGGGCGAGTGTTTTAATTCGCTATAGCGGAAACGAAATCCAACCGGAGAGTCTGTTACGCTACCTGATATCTTTCCGGCAACATAACGAGTTTCACGAACAGTGTGTCGAGCGGATATTTTGCGACATCCTGCAGCAGTGTCAGCCTCAGAATCTGACTGTTTATGCACGCTACACCCGTCGCGGTGGTTTGGACATCAATCCTTTCAGAAGTAATTTTGAATCTCCCTATGCCAATTTTCGACTGATTCGCCAGTAAAACTGAAAGCCACCAAGAATAATTACAAAACCACTTTCACTTTAAAGCTAACTGTGTAAAATGTCCGCAGTTGTTGATAACAGGACTAGAACACACATGCCTCTTAACAATAATAAAAATGACCGGTTACCCTACTATCTGGTCAAACGTCCATTGAACGACGACTGAAACAAAGGGATGGCTTGCCATCCCTTTGTTTTTTCTGCCTGAGCGCTCCTGTATATACGCCCAACTCCCCGATATTCTTAAAAAAATTGCTTATACACAGATAAATAACCATTATACTGACGATCGTACCTCGCAACGCGATGAGCTGACAGCCCAATCCATTGGTCTGACACGGAGCCGAAAGTAAGGACCCATTGGCATGGATAATGAGTCACAAACAAATACTGTGCGATTAGATCTGTCTTCCCAGAACCAGCAGAAAGTGCTGCGTAGCTTTAAGCATCAAATTGATACGCTGTCGCAATTTATTTTAAGACTCAGCAAATTCTATGATGGGGTAAACCCCCTGCTTGACAAGGAACTTCAGGTGTTACGCGGGCATTTGGGGGGCAAGGTTAACTTTACTTTGGCGGAAGTCAGTATCGGCAAACTGACCGGGTTGCTGATGGACAATGCTGACCACAGCCGCCAGCAGAATGCCAAGTTTCAGGCCCTGCTGGAAGATGCCATTCAACAGTTACGTGAAACCCCAGATGTGCCTCAGGCCCTGAAAGAGGACTCTCAGCAATTTCTGCAAACTATCCGACAAAGTTATGCATCGATTTATACTGGTCAGGCCTATTTAGAAAAAGTCTTATCACTCTACCAAAGAGCGCTGGCCGAAATCCCCGCTACACAAGGCAACAAGATAACCAAGCCTTCCACTGACCAAGATGAGCAACGATTGCACCAGCAACTGGTCTGCGAATTACGGGAACTGGTGTTGCAACTGTCCGGCGCCAGTAAGGACGAAGAGTTACAAGAAATCCGCCAGCGGCTCGATCATGGTCTGCAGCGCAATGAGCTGTTGGAATGCTGTCTGGTGATCGTGCGCTGTCTATTGAAGGATGTGCTCAAAGACAGAAAACAAGCCGAACGTTTTATAACCAGTTTGCATTCAACCCTGAATAATGTCAGCCAGGCGGTGGGCCGCTCACTCAAAGACAGTCAGGCGGCATATCAAGTCAAGGTACAAAGTAATCAGCAACTGCGCCAACATCTTCAGGGTATCGAACTGGCAGTAGGGGAAGCCCATGATCTGTCTTTGCTAAAACAACAGGCCTGCGACTACCTGAGTAAGATAGCATCCACGTTAGACCACCGTGAACGGGCCGACAAAGAAGAACAATTGGTGCTGATGAACCTGTTAAGGGATATGAAGGATCAACTGACCTTGCTCGAAAAAGAAGCATCTGAATACAAACAAAAGCTATTACAACAAAAATACCATAGTCATCATGATCCTCTGACTCAGATCCCCAACCGCTATGCCTACAATGACAGGGTCGAGCTGGAATATCGGCGCTGGCGCCGATACGGCACCGACTTAAGCCTGGCTCTGGTTGATGTCGATCACTTTAAAGGTATTAATGATAAATATGGCCACGCTGGGGGCGATAAGACTTTGCAGGTTATTGCCCAGCAAATTGCCAAATGTCTGCGCTCCACAGACTTTTTAGCCCGCTGGGGTGGAGAAGAGTTTGTGATCTTGTTTCCGCAAACCCCCATTGCAGAATTGGATAGCGTGCTGGAAAAAATTCGCCAACAAATTGAAAAAATCCCCTTCAAATTCAAAGAGCAAGCGGTCAGTATCACAGTATCACTTGGTGCTGCTGGCTTTTCCCGTGAAGATGACGTTGACACCGTCTTCGAGCGTGCCGATCGCGCACTATATGAAGCTAAGCATCAGGGCCGAAACCGCTGCATAATCAGTAAAGGATGATAATGAAAAAAACTGTACAGCTAAACCCCATCGGGGCCATGAGTCTGCTGTCCCAGTTGGAAGTAGACAGACTGAAAAAATCCACCTCCAGCGAACTTTATCAGCTGTTTCGCAATTGCAGCCTGGCAGTGCTGAATAGTGGCGCCCATGAAGACAACTACGAAAACATATTTTCTCCCTATGAAGATTTCGAAATCAACCTTCTGCGCCGCGAACGCGGGGTGAAGATTGAACTGGTCAACCCACCTGCTCTGGCTTTTGTAGACGATAAACTGATCAAAGGGGTTCATGAGCATTTATTTGCTGTGTTGCGGGATTTGCTACATATGGGCGCCCGTTACCAGAACAACTTGCTGGTCGAACAGTCTGAATCTATCCATATCACCCATATGGTCTTTGATATGCTGCGTAATGCAGAGGTTATCCGTCCCAGTGGTGACGCGAACATGGTGGTATGCTGGGGTGGACACTCCATCAGTGAGCTGGAGTACAAATATACCAAAGAAGTCGGCTATCAATTGGGACTGCGCGAGTTAAATATCTGTACCGGTTGTGGTCCAGGCGCCATGAAAGGTCCGATGAAAGGCGCCACGATAGGGCACGCCAAACAGCGGGTCAGACACGGTCGCTATCTGGGGATTACCGAACCCAGCATTATCGCTGCCGAGCCCCCCAATCCCATAGTCAACGAACTGGTGATTATGCCGGATATTGAAAAGCGCCTGGAGGCGTTCGTCCGAATCGCCCATGCCATAGTGATCTTCCCCGGCGGCGTTGGAACCGCAGAAGAATTACTGTATTTGCTCGGTATTCTGTTGCATGAGCAAAACCAGGATCAGGTGGTGCCCATTATCCTGACCGGCCCCAAGGAATGTGAAGATTATTTTGCCAGCATTGATCAATTCATCGGTGCAACCTTAGGTAAACAAGCACAAAGTTTGTATACCATCATCGTCGATGACCCAGCCGAGGTCGCCAGAACCATCAAGCAAAGCCAGGCAGATATCACTGAGTACCGCAAGATGCGGGGCGATTCTTACCAATTCAACTGGGCCCTTAAAATAGACCCAGAGTTTCAAATGCCTTTCGCACCCACTCATAACAATATGAAATCGCTGAATTTGCATATGAATCAGCCTAAAGCCCAATTAGCTGCTTCGCTGAGACGTGCCTTTTCAGGCATAGTCGCAGGTAACGTTAAGGCCGAAGGCGTCAGGCAAATTCGTGAACAAGGTCCATTTGAAATAAACGGCGATCTGCAATTAATGAAGATGTTGGACGAACTACTTCAGTCTTTTGTTACCCAACATCGGATGAAGCTGCCTGGTAGTCAGTATCACCCTTGCTATAAACTGGTGAAATAAAGATCAAGCGCTCAATATCAGCGCCTAAGACCACTGTCTTGGCGCTGTGTTTTGTGTAGACTTTAACGGTAGGCAGTAATAACGCACAATAATTATGAATAAAACCATTGCAAAAAGAATTGGCCTCGGACTGATTATCTACCTGCTCTTCGCGGTGCTGGTACTATTATTTTATCCGGATGATCCTGATTCCATGGACTGGCAGGACCGTGAACAATACAACAAAGTGCAAGTCGGCAAGCTGGAACTTGGTACGGCAAGACAAGCGATTATTGAGTTACTCGGTTCACCGGATATCAGCGAAGCCAAGCACAGCCAGGATGATAAGCTGCAGGTAATGTTCTATCGTACCCAACATATGGAGTCTGATGGCATTACCACCATGAATGAATGTACACCTTTGCTGTTTAAGAATGATCAACTGATCGCCTGGGGAGAAGGAGCTTACCAGCAGTATCTGGATTGGCAGTGAGTTCAACATCAAGTCCCGGCATTCAGCTCTTAGCGGCCCTGCAAGAACTTGAACAACAAGCTAATCTGGCAACACTGAGCACATCGCTGCTACGTCAATGCCTGGCCGTAGCCAGGCAAGCTAAACAAGCCAGCCAGGCTTGTGACCAATTCACTGCTCTGGCCCTTATCAGGTTAGAATCCCTTGCCCTGCAAAGTCAGCAAACCTTACGCAGACTTATTATCACTCAGTTGCTTTGCCAACGTATGTCGGTTAACGATAGCGTTGCACAAAGCTTGTTGTGCGCCACGCTTTGCCATTCAGTGATACAAGACAATCAGAAGTATCAGCTCCTGCTTCGCTGGCTAAAGCAATGTAATCAGCCGCTTTGGTACAGCGGCGCGTTGATGTTGCATAACCTTTTACCCCATGCTGGAAAGCAAGGTTTTTACCGGGCATTGCACAGGCTGTCGACGACACAGCGCCTGCTGGTATTTGCCACATTGCTGGCTGACAAAATGCTGGAAAAGCATTTTGATGAAGCAATTCAAGCAGTCGCACAAAAACTTCCTCCTACTTTTTTACCCTTGATGGACGGGCTTTATCCGTTCCCAGGGGGAATACCGCCTGGCAGCCATATCGAACTCGCCGACCAGCGGCTGGCTATGGTGCTGTCCGTTTCAGATGCGGGTGTAATAGTCAGAGGTGTCCCCGACTCAGACAATGGCTTAGGGCAAAGTGTGGAATGGATATCGTATGACAACGTGAATGCCATTCACCCCAGGCTGTGCTTCCCGGATGTCAGTGTCTTTGAGAGCTGCTGGAATTCAGATTGGCAACAGGCTTGTGAGATTTCCCCCACTCTGTCGGCCCAGAGTAAATCCACTTATCCAATTAGCCAGCCTCCGGCCAAACTTCTCGTGATACAGGATTTGCTCGGCCACCCCGATTCAGATCTGGACAATCTGGCCAGACATATTGCCGATGAAGGTTTCTTAGCCCGTCAGTTAAGTGAAGATGCCAGCCGTCGTACCAGACTTAAACTAAGAATGTCGGAAGTCAAACACGCCTTACTGTTTCAGGGGCTGGAACGAACCCGCCACTTATTGATCCAGCAAGCCTTAATCAGCAGGTTGAATCAGCATTTCTTCCCCTTGCAGGAAAGCCTTTTACAATTCACCCAGCTCGTGGTGAGAATTATGGAAGCACTGGCACATCAGCATGCCTCGTTGGATAGTGATGAAGCCATGACCCTTGGATATTTCGCCTGCGCCGGTCTTTTCACCCATCCAGCCATCAAGCTTATGGTCAAATTGCCCAAGCCGGCAACCCCGGCCTATGCACTTAGCGGACTCATTCCGCAGTCCGCAGATATGCAAATTCATGCCTTAAAACTGGCAGAAGGCTGGCATCAACAGCACAAGTTACTGCAAGCACTTAAATACCATGCGGACATGCCACATGATATGCCGGTTGGTATCCGCGCCTCAGCCTGTCTGCTGGGACTTAGTTTGATGATAGCAAGGCATATCTGGTTTGCTGAAACACTGGATGACAACTGCCCATACCACCTGGCAGCAATAAACTTATTAGATATCAACACAGCACAATGCCAAATGGTCAAATGGCAAGCCATAGAGCAAAGCCATTGCTACTGTCCTTTGTCTGGATAAGCGTGGTGCATTTCCCGCACTTTGGCGCTATCGGCTGGAAAATTATCGGCTAAAGTGCTATAAAACGCGCCCATAATTCCGGTACTGACAATAACCGGAACCCATCGCCCATGGTGTTACCTTTGCCAATGGGTCAGCCTGACGACAGACATAGGAATTCTTCATGACTCAACAGCGTATTACTGTTATTCGTGGTGACGGCATTGGTCCGGACATCGTTGATGCAGCCATTCAAATTCTGGAAAAGGCCGGCTGTGATTTTGCCTATGACTATGCCGACGCAGGCCTGGTGGCACTGGAAAAACACGGTGAGTTGCTCCCTCAACAAACGCTGGATCTTATTGCCAGCAACAAGGTGACACTGAAAGGTCCCCTGACCACACCTGTGGGCGAAGGCTTCACCTCAATCAACGTCAGCCTGCGCAAAAAGTTCCAGCTATATGCCAATGTGCGCCCGGTACTATCATTTAAAGGCACGAAAGCACGCTACGAAAATATTGATATCATCACGGTTCGTGAAAATACCGAAGGTATGTATTCCGGTCTTGGTCAGGTTGTATCTGCTGATGGTAGCGAAGCGGAAGCCATGAGTAAGATCACCCGCGAAGGTGCAGAGCGCATTGTCACCTTTGCCTACGAACTGGCAGTGCGTGAAGGCCGCAAGAAGGTCACTGCGGTACATAAAGCCAACATCCTGAAGTCGACCTCTGGTCTGTTCCTCAAGGTGGCCCGCGAGGTCGCTCAGCGTTATCCACAAATTGAGTCAACAGAGATGATCGTCGATAACTGTTGTATGCAGTTGGTGATGAATCCCCATCAGTTTGATGTGATTGTTACCACCAACCTGTTCGGTGATATTTTGTCTGATCTGTGCGCCGGCCTGGTTGGCGGCCTGGGCATGGCCCCAGGTGCCAACATCGGTAAAGACTGTGCTATTTTCGAGGCGGTACATGGCTCAGCGCCGGATATCGCTGGTAAGAATCTGGCCAACCCAACCTCAGTGATCCTGGCTTCCATTCAAATGCTGGAGTATTTGGGTATGGCCGATAAAGCCGAGAGGATTCGTGCCGCCATTAAGGAAGTGATTGAGTCAGGTGACCGTACTACCCGCGATCTGGGCGGTTCACATGGCACCACTGACTTTACCCAGGCAGTGTTAGAACGCCTGTAAGCGTGCCCCACAACACTAAAGCCGGTCCCTGACCGGCTTTTTTATGTCCAGGGATGGACGGTATGCCGCAATCGCATGGAGGCGAATGAGCGGCGATGTCCAGGGATGGACGGGCAGAATAACTATAAGCTACTTCCCTGTAGCTTACCTGCATAGCAGGCCAGCTAAAGCTGTTCTATAGCGCTCCTTACGCTATAGTGCTCCTGCGTTTTCTGCACTTCCACCATCCTTGGCGGGCGGCAGAAAAGCTGCTCCTGCGTTTTCTGCACTTCCGCCATCCTTGGCGGGCGTATGCTGCTGTCGCATGGAGGCGAATGAGCGGCGATGTCCAGGGACAAACAGTATTAAAAATCCCTACCACTGACCAACAAAACATCAAACTAGGTCTACACTTGAATGCGACGCTCAGCGTTATGACAAGGAATAGAAGGAAAAGGATATGAAAAAGTACTTACTGTTGTCGCTCTTGATGCTGGGCATCACCGCCCCCGCCCTGGCATCAGATAAGGATGTAACCAAGGACAGGGCGGTACAAACTGAGGCCAGTATGTCAGCAATTAATGTTAATACTGCCTCGGCCAAGGAACTGATGCAATTGCCAGGTATCGGCAAAAGTAAGGCTGAAGCCATTGTGAAATATCGCCAGGACAATGGTAACTTTCAGTCCATAGAGGATCTCGCCAAGATTCAGGGTATTGGCAAGCAAACCGTCAAAGCCCTGATAGGAAAAGCCACAGTGAAGTAACGGCCCTGTTGTCAGGCACAGGGACGTGCCGCGCCATCCAGCTCTTTCCCTCTTCCAGCCCTATACCCCTGGCAACAAGCCGATGTTATGCTTGTAAAAAATCAAGTCGGAAGATCACATATGAAACCCATTATTATGGCTGGCGGAACAGGCAGTCGTCTGTGGCCTAAATCCCGGGCGGCCTTTCCTAAGCAGTTCTTAAGCCTGACATCAGAGCACAGCATGCTGCAGGATACCCTGACAAGACTGAACGGTCTGGCGCATGATGCCCCGGTGTTTGTGTGTAACGAAGCGCATCGATTTATCGTGGCCGAACAGTTGCTTCAGGCCGGGATTCACCATGACGGCATTCTGCTTGAACCTGTTGGCAGGAATACCGCTCCGGCCATCGCTCTTGCCGCCCTGCATGCCACGCAAAAAGGGGAAGATCCGATTCTACTGGTACTGGCGGCAGACCACTTAATTGAAAATATTCCGGCCTTCCATCAGGCCATATCCCAGGCAGAACAGCTAGCCAGACAAAACAAACTGGTTACCTTTGGCATTGTGCCCACTTGCGCCCATACAGGCTATGGTTATATCCGCCGGGGTGACGCCATACAAAGCAGCGATGGTTTCGCCGTGGCCGAGTTTGTGGAAAAACCGAACCTTAACACAGCAGAACAATACCTCGCTTCCGGCGCTTACCTTTGGAATAGCGGTATGTTTATGTTCAAGGCCAGCCGCTACGTGCAAGAACTGGAACAGCATGCACCGGAGATTGTCGATATTTGTCGTCAGGCCATTGCCAGTGAAAGTCAGGATCTGGATTTTGTCCGTGTAGACAATGACATCTTTGCTGCATGCCCCTCAGATTCAATTGATTATGCAGTCATGGAAAAGACCGACGCTGCCGCTGTTGTGCCAATGGATGCCGGCTGGAATGATGTGGGAAGTTGGTCGTCTTTATGGGAAGTGCAGAAAAAAGATGCCAAAGGTAACGTGGTACGAGGCGATGCAATCCTGGAAAACGTACATAACAGCTACGTCAATGCCGAACAACGACTGATCGCGTTAGTTGGCATAGATAATGTGGTGGTAGTGGAAACCAAGGATGCCATATTGGTAGCACACAAAGACCAGGTACAGGACATTAAAAAGGTAGTAGACAAACTTAAAGCGAAAAAACGCCCGGAATTTGAATTTCACCGCGAAGTGTTCCGGCCCTGGGGCAGCTACGATTCACTGGATCAGGGTAGTCGTTTTCAGGTTAAACGCATTTGTGTCAAACCGGGCGAGAAACTGTCCGTACAAATGCACCACCATAGAGCCGAACACTGGATAGTGGTGGCGGGTACCGCCAGGGTCAGCTGTGATGACCAGACATTTCTGCTCACCGAAAACGAGTCCACCTATATTCCCATCGGTGCTGTGCACAGTCTGGAAAATCCCGGCAAGATTCCGCTGGAGCTGATAGAAGTGCAGTCTGGTTCATATGTTGGTGAAGACGATATTGTGCGTTTTTCAGACCGGTATGGCCGCACGGAACAAAAAGAAGGATAACGGCGGATGAAAATGCACTGTTTTAAGGCTTACGATATTCGCGGCAAGTTGGTAGAGCAACTGGATGAGTTCATTGCATATCGTATCGGCCGCGCCTTTGCCCAGCACCTGCAAGCCAAATCCGTGGTGGTAGGGGGTGATGTACGCCTAAGTTCACAACCGCTGAAACTTGCCTTAAGTGCAGGCCTGATAGACGGCGGAGCCGAGGTGACCGATATCGGCCTGGTCGGTACTGAAGAGATTTACTTTGCCACCAGCCACTTACATCAGGACGGCGGCATTGTGGTTACCGCCAGCCACAATCCCATCGACTATAACGGTATGAAGCTGGTGCGCGAAGGTTCGCGTCCCATAAGCGGCGATACCGGCCTGTTTGACGTGCAGACGCTGGCTGAAAGTTATGCACAAGATGTGGTTGCTGCCGCCCTGGCTGGCTATGCAACTACCCCGTTAGAAGGTAGCTTTGAACAGGGGCATGGCTGCGTGGCACAGGAAAAGCTCCTTGCCAGTGGCCGCTATCGGTTACAAGACAACAAAACAGCATTTACCGCCCACGTGTTGAGCTACATTGATACCAACCATCTTAAGCCTTTGAAACTGGTGGTCAATGCAGGTAACGGTGCCGCCGGACCAGCCCTTGACTGTATTGAAAAAGCCCTGCATCAATCTGGCTGCGCGGTGGAATTTATTAAAATCAATCACCAACCGGATGGCACCTTTCCACAGGGCATTCCCAACCCGTTATTGCCGGAATGTCGCGACCAAACAGCCGAAGCGGCAAAAGCGCATAATGCCGATATGGGCATCGCCTGGGATGGCGACTTTGATCGCTGCTTCTTATTTGACGAAAAAGGTCAATTTATCGAGGGATACTATATAGTCGGGCTGCTGGCACAGGCCTTTTTACAGAAAGACCCTGGGGCAGCTATCATCTTTGACCCCAGAGTCTACTGGAATACAGAGGATATCATTCAGCATGCAGGGGGCCGACCGGTTAAAAGCAAAACCGGCCATGCCTTTATTAAGGAACGCATGCGACTGGAAGATGCGGTATATGGCGGAGAAATGAGCGCGCATCATTATTTCCGTGACTTTGCCTATTGTGATTCAGGTATGCTGCCCTGGTTATTAGTGGCTGAACTTATCTGCACCACGGGTACCCCGCTGTCACAGCTGGTTGAGGCACGTATTCAGGCGTTCCCATCCTCTGGTGAAATAAACAGCGTGGTAGTTGATGCCGACGCCACCTTGCAAAAGGTGCTGGACGCTTATCAGGCCGATGCCCTGGCGCTGGACTATACAGATGGCATAGGTGTTGAATTTGCCGACTGGCGTTTTAATCTGCGCAAGTCCAACACCGAACCGGTGATTCGTTTAAATGTGGAAAGCCGCGGTAATCCAGCCTTGATGCAGGAAAAAACCGCAGAATTACTGGCCAAGATAAGACAATAGTCCGCTTGTGGTGGATTAATTACGCCGATTCAGCAACTTCAAGGTATCTGACAAGTCATTCAGCAAGGTTTGATTGGTACTAACAACCTGGTTTATTTCCCCTGCCGAACTGCCTGCCTTGGCGGCCAGATTACGTACTTCATCGGCCACCACGGAAAACCCTCGGCCGGCCTCGCCGGCCCTGGCCGCCTCGATGGCGGCATTTAGCGCCAACAAGTTGGTTTGGTCAGCAATGGCATTAATGCTGGCCACCATCTGGTTGATGCGCAGACCAGATTGCAGCAATTGTTCCATCACTTGCTCACTGGTTTTAACAACAGCCTGACGTTCGCTCACATCAGTACCAAACATAATCACTTTGTTTGGTTCGCCGGTGACGGTGCGAATTTGTCCGAATGTGGCAGCAATAACATAGCCATGACCATTCAGGTTCACCGCAACTTCAGCCGAAACCAGGTCTTTCTCTGCTAAAAACCGACGTTGCTCAGTATTTAAGCAGCCTGCCCAGTTTCCCATTGCTTTAGCAAATAACTGATTGTCGACATTAAAATGTTCTCTAGGGTAGTTGTTTACCTCAAGCAATTGACCGTTATTGTCCCACTCGATCAGTAAGTTGGAACGACTAATAACTAAAAAGCGGGTTTGATAGTCCAGTGCCGTGGTTTTTACCGCACTAATGTCTGCCAGAATTGCAATAAAACCATTGTGGCTGCCATCTTCCGCATGCACAGGATTACTGGTAACAGACACCCAGAGTGATGTGCCATCATGCCGATGTATTTCTATCTCATCGTAGAACGCTGCCGGTTTTGACAATTCATCGACAATACGCCGACGCGTTACGTCGTCGGTTCTGGGGCCGACCAGAATATCCCTGACAAACTGCCCTACCGCTTGCTCTTGCACATAACCGGTCATACGGCTGAAGCCATTATTTACATAGAGAATTTTACGTTCCACATCAGTAATAATCACCGTGTTATCTGTTTCATTGGCCACCAGCGACAGTAATTTAAATTCCTCTCGTTTTTGCACTTCTTCAGTGATGTCACTGGCAAACTTCACTATTTTTAACAGCGTATCGTCCGGTCCAAGGATCGGATTATAGGTGGCATGGATCCAAACAGGTCTGCCCCCCTTGGCAATGCGTTTGTACTCTGCGGTCTGATAGCGCCCTTCACGAAGTCGCTGCCAAAACTGCCGGTATGCCGGTGATGCCGCCTCATGCGGATCAACAAACATAGCATGGGGCTTGCCTTTCACTTCTGCCAGGGTATAGCCCATTAAGGATAGAAAGTTGTCGTTGGCATGCAGGATTTTACCGTCCAGATCAAATTCAATGACCGCCTGGGCACGCTGAATCGCATCCAGTTGTGACTGATAATTGGCTCGCGTTAAAACCTGTTGGGTAATGTCTGTAGCAAATTTAACGATTCGCTCAATCTTACCTTTTCTGAAAATGGGGGTGTAAGATGCCTGGATCCACACCGTGGCACCAGACTTGGTAATACGCCGAAACTCTGCCGTTTGCGGTTTGCCAGCCCGAAGTTGTGCCCAGAATTCCTGATAGGCTTTACTGCTGGCGGTTTGCGCATCAACAAATATTTTATGATGCTTGCCTTGCACTTCTTTTAGCTGATAACCCATTAATTGCAGAAAATTCTGATTGGCAGTCTCAATAATACCTTCCAGTGAAAATTCGATAACCGCCTGCGTCTGATGAATGGCATGAACGACGTCATCGGCATGACTACGCCTAAACCACATAAGCTGTTCCAACTAATTCATTGAGTTATATAGAAATAGCTAATCACTATGGTTTTGCAAACTTTAAACAGTTCAATCAGATGGTCAAATCGACCTGCGAGCACAATAAATATCCCAGCCTGTATCTCTGGATTGTTTTTAGCGCCGCCCAACCTCAGCAGCAAGGCGATAGGTACAAAAAAGATTCAGCCATCAACGCGATTCAACTGCCCAAAAATCGACACTAAGATTTTGTATTTGTTACAATTTGTCTTTGTCGCTTGTATCCAAATAAAAGCCCCTTTAGAGTCCCGCCACTGCTTTCTCAGCAGTTCCCGTCGCTAGTCATAAACCATTGCTGGCGGGTAAAGGACAGCGGTAATAAACAGCGCCGCTTGCCTCTTCTTCGTCCGCGTTCGGACATCTAAATACAAAAATACAGAAAAGGAACTAACACATGCAAAAGCAATCCAGATTGTCTCGTTCAGTTAATCTGGCGCTGACACTGGGTGTGGCAAGCACATTTGCCACCCAGGCCATGGCTCAGGCTCAACAGGAACAAAGTGTAGAAAAAATCGCGGTGACCGGCTCGCGCATTGCCACCACGGTATCGGACGCGCCGCGCCCTGTTACTGTGATTACCGCCGACGCCATTGAAGCAGCAGGCTTTGAAAACGTAGCCGATGTTATCCGCTCCACCTCATACAATACCATGGGCTCTTACCGTGAAAGCTCCGGTAGCAGCTTTGGCCCTATCGCCCAGGTAAACCTGAAAGGCCTGGGGGCAGACAGAACCGCGGTGCTGATTAATGGCCGCCGCGTCCCGGGGAACCCTTTTACCGGTTCATCCTCTGTCGATATCAACTCTATCCCTCTGTCGGCCGTGCAGAATATCGAAATTCTGACCGACAGCGCCTCTGCCATTTATGGTGCGGATGCCATTGGTGGGGTAATCAATATTATTATGAAGAGTGACTTTGATGGCAGCATTATCGATGCTGCCATTGAAGCGCCCAGCCGCGATGGTGCTGATCGTAAGTCGGTAAAATTCACCACGGGTTCATCTAATGATAAATCCAGCGTGCTGTTCTCTTTTGAATACACCAAGAAAGATCATATTGCCGATCGTGACCGCGACTATTCGAAGCTGAATGTGAAAGATTCAGACGGCTACCCTATTGATGGAGTCGATGTAACCGGTGCCAATGGCGGCGGCAACACTGGCCTGACAATGGATCAATCACGCGCATTTATTGTGGGTGAATGTGACGAAAGCTTCTATATGAAGATGAGAAACCCATTGGATGTGCCGGGTGAAGGCTGCGGATATATCTACAGCGATATCTCCTACTCCACCATGGATACCGAGCGTTACTCAGCCTTTGTCGACGCCCGTCGCGACTTAGGGGAAAACCACCAACTGTATTTTGAAGGAAGGCTGTCCAGAATGGAGTCTTCCGGTCGTTTCGCTCCGGCCATCGGCGGTTTCTTGGTCGGTGCCGATGCCCCCATCAACCCGGTTGGGGAAGATTTTATCCTGTATCACCGTTTTGTCGCGCACGGCCCGCGCGATGATAGTCAGGATGTCACAGAGATGGATCTGGTAGCCGGTTTTAATGGCGTTATTTTTGACGGTGCAGTGGACTATGATGTCAGCGTACGTAAATACGACTACCGTGGCTCAGAGGCTGGTAATAACTATGTGCTGACGTCCAATATTGAAGCATTGGTGGCAAGTGGCGACTATAACTATGTTGACCCTATGTCCAGCGATCCCAAGCATCTGGCCGCTATAGCTGCCAGCCGCGCGACGTTGTCCCGTGATTTACGTTCAGACTACTGGTCTGTACAAACCAGCTTTAGTGGCGATCTGCCGATTGACCTGGCTGGTGGTGCCGTACAATGGGCGGCCGGGGCAGAATTTGCCGATGAAGAATACCAGGATATCTATGACTCCTATCGTGAAGCTCAGAATGTTTTAGGCTCTGCCGGCAACTCCGCCAGTGGCGGCCGTGACCGCTGGGCGGCTTTTGCCGAAACCAAGCTGCCGGTAACCAATGACTTTGATATCAGCCTGGCCGTACGTTATGACGACTACAGTGACTTTGGCTCTGAAGTGTCGCCGCAAATCGCCGCACGTTATCAGGTAGCCGAGTGGTTAAAGGTTCGCGCTTCATATGGTCAGGGCTTTAAAGCACCGAACCTGACTGACTTGTACGCCAAGCCACAGCAATCTTTCGAAGGCGTACAGGATCTGACCCGCTGTCGCGCCCAGGGTATCAGCGATAAAGATTGTCCCAAAGCACAGGTAGAAACTTACACAGGCGGTAACCTGCAACTGGCAGCGGAAACGTCCGAATCCTACAATCTGGGGCTGGTGCTTGAGCCAATCGACAAACTGCTGGTCAGCCTAGATTATTACAATGTAGAAATTGAAGGTCTGGTCACTTCACCTGAGTTTGAGGATCTTTTCAAACTTGAGCAAGAAGGCAACCTACCGGCAGGTGTAGTCATCAACCGCGCCCCCAGCAGCAATGGTATACCTGGGTCTATCACCTTGTGTGTTGCCGAAAAAGCGCCAAACTGCGGTCTGATCAACGTCAATGCCAACCTGGGCTACCGTGAAGTGACAGGTATGGATCTGCGTCTGCAGTATCAGTTTGACACTGAATACGGTAGCTTCGCGCCAGAAATTCAATGGTCTCATATTGCCAAATACGAAGATGAGCTGGTAGGAACAGTCATTGAGCGTGAAGGCATGGAAGAGTATCCGGCAAACCGTGCCAACTTTAACTTGTTGTACAGTATCGGTGACTTTGCAGTGAACTACCGCTACAACTGGATCGACAGCATGGAAGCCAATTCCAAAGGCCGTTTCGCCGCCTGGGATATGCACTCCATCAACGCTATCTGGACAGGTATCGACGGCCTGGAGATCTCTGTGGGTGTGCGTAACCTAACCGACGAAGATCCATCCATTGACGATAACCTGGGCTGGACCGCTGATACAGGTGCCACCTCCATGAAGTTATATGATATTGATGGCCGTGTTTACACTGCAGGGGTTAAATATAGCTTCTGATAAACACAAAGATCATCGGCTGTTGCCGATGATTTAAAACCAAAAAACGCCGGTGCTGTACCGGCGTTTTTTATGGGTTCTCGTTCAGAGAGCTGGCTTACATTTTCTCGAGGGTATCAATACCCAGTAAATTCAGGCCGGTGTGCAAGGTTCTGGCGGTTAACCCGGCCAGTTGCAGGCGACTGTTACGCACGTCATCTTCCACCCCATCTTTCAAAATTGGGCAGGCTTCATAGAAACTCATAAACTGACTGGCCAAATCATACAGATAAGCACACAACACGTGTGGAGTAGCATCGCGCTCAACCTGCACTATGGCTTCAACAAATTGGCTAAGCTGCAATGCCAATGCGCGTTCCTGAGATTCCAACAACTGAATCTTTGCCGTCAGACTTGCGGCATCCACGCCGGCTTTGCGGAAGATACTCTGCACTCGGGTGTAGGCATATTGTAAATAAGGTGCGGTATTGCCTTCAAAGGCCAGCATACTGTCCCAACTGAACATATAGTCTGTAGTGCGGTTCTTGCTGAGGTCAGCGTATTTAACCGCACCAATCCCGACCTTTTGTGCCACCTGGCTCATCTCATCGGCACTCAGTTCACTGTCCCTGGCTGCAATCAGTGCTGATGCGCGCTCCACCGCTTCGTCCAAGAGCTCAGCCAGTTTGACTGTGCCGCCGGTGCGGGTTTTAAAGGGTTTACCGTCACTGCCCAGCATCATGCCGAAAGGACAATGTTCATAGCTGGTTTGTTCACGGATAAAACCGGCTTTGCGGCCAACAATTTCGGTTTGTTTAAAGTGCAGCGCCTGACGGGCGTCGGTCAGGATCAGGATACGATCAGCCCCCAGTTCAAAAGAGCGGTATTGCATGGCGGCCAAATCGGTGGTGGAGTACAAGTAGCCACCACCGGATTTTTGCACGATATACACCGCCGGGTTGCCTTCCTTGTCCGCCAGTTCCTGGATAAATACCACTTGTGCACCCTGATCTTCCACGGCCAGGCCCTGCTCTTTTAAGGCACTGACAATGCCTGGCAAGCGCGCGTTGTAGGCACTTTCACCCATAATATCTTCGCGCTTGAGGGTCACGTTCAGCTTCTGGTAAACCTCTTCAGAATGGGCGATGGAGATATCCACAAACTGCTGCCACAGTTTCAGACATTGGCTGTCGCCGCCTTGTAGTTTAACCACATAGTCTCTGGCACGGTCAGCAAAGCCCTGTTCCTCATCGAAACGCACTTTAGCGGCACGATAGAAGTCTTCCAGATCCGACAAGGCCGTCTCGGCAACCTGCTCCTGAAGCTGATCACTAAAGTGCGCCAGCAACATACCAAACTGTGTTCCCCAGTCGCCCATATGGTTCTGACGGATCACCTTATGGCCCATAAATTCCAGGATACGCACCACGGCATCGCCAATGATGGTGGTTCTTAAGTGGCCAACATGCATCTCTTTAGCCAAATTGGGCGAGGAGTAATCCACCACCACAGTTTTGGCGGCTTCCTTTTCAATGCCCAAACGCGGGTCCTGGGCGGCGCTATCCAGTTGGGCCGCCAGCCATCGGCTACAAAGGTGAATATTAATAAAGCCCGGACCGGCCACTTCCAGTTTGCTGGCAATGCCATCCAGCTCCACCGCCTCAATAATCTTCTCGGCGATATCCCGTGGCTTTTGGCCCAATACTTTTGCAAGCGCCATGGCTCCATTAAACTGGTAGTCACCAAACTCAGGACGGGTGCTGCGCGTCAATGGTGCCTGAGCACCTTCTGGTGCACCCACTTTCGCCAACGCTTGCTTGAATTTATCCAGTATTAGTTCGTATATGTTCATCGTCTTTATCATCCTGTATAGCAGCGGCTTAAGAATGTTCGCGGGTTTTATGGAACTTGATATCCGGATGACGCTCTTGCGCCAGCGACAGATTCACCATAGTGGGTGCGATGTAGGTCAGGTTGTCGCCGCCATCCAGGGCCAGATTCACCTCGGCCTTACGACGAAACTCATCCAGCTTTTTAGCATCGTCACAATATACCCATCGCGCGGTTGACACGTTAACCGGCTCATAAATCGCATCGACGTTGTATTCAGCCTTCAGCCTGGCCACCACCACATCAAACTGCAATACCCCAACCGCACCGACAATCAGATCGTTATTAATAAGCGGCCTGAATACCTGTACCGCACCTTCTTCAGACAGCTGGATCAGGCCCTTTTGCAATTGCTTCTGCTTAAGCGGATCTCTTAAACGAATACGTTTAAACAACTCAGGGGCAAAGTTAGGAATACCGCTGAATCTAAGTTTTTCGCCCTCTGTGAAAGTATCACCTATTTGAATCGAGCCATGGTTGTGCAAACCAATAATATCGCCGGCGAAGGCCTCTTCCACCGCTTCCCGGTCACCGGCCATAAAGGTCAGGGCATCGGATATACGTACATCTTTACCGATACGGGTTTGGTGCAGTTTCATGCCCTTTTCGTAGCGACCAGATACGATACGGCAAAAGGCAATACGGTCGCGGTGTTTAGGATCCATATTGGCCTGGATCTTAAACACAAAGCCACTGAACTTTTCTTCTTCAACACTGACTTCGCGCACATCAGTCTGACGGCCCTGCGGGCGTGGTGCCCACTTCACCAGGCCATCCAGCATATGATCGACGCCAAAGTTACCCAAGGCAGTGCCAAAAAATACCGGAGTCAGTTCACCGGCCAGAAAAGCGGCCTGATCAAACTCGTGAGAGGCCCCCATCACCAGTTCCAGTTCATCACGCAACTGCCCGGCCAGTGAACTGCCAACGGCAGCATCCAGCTCGGGGTTATCCAGCCCTTTTACAATGCGCACGGCCTGGATGGTATGGCCCTGACCAGACTGGTACAGAATACTTTCATCACGGTGAATATGGTAAACCCCTTTGAATTCCTTGCCACAACCGATAGGCCAGGTTACCGGCGCACAGGCGATTTTCAGTTCGGTTTCCACCTCATCCAGCAATTCCATGGGGTCGCGGATATCGCGATCCAGCTTGTTCATAAAGGTCAGAATGGGTGTATCGCGCAGACGGGTCACTTCCATCAATTTGCGGGTACGATCTTCCACCCCCTTTGCCGCATCGATCACCATTAAACAGGCATCTACTGCGGTCAGGGTGCGATAAGTATCCTCGGAGAAGTCTTCGTGTCCAGGGGTATCCAGCAGGTTAACCAGGCAATCAGCATAAGGGAACTGCATCACCGAGGTGGTGACCGAGATGCCCCGCTCTTTTTCCATCTCCATCCAGTCAGATTTGGCATGCTGGTTAGAACCACGCCCTTTCACAGTACCGGCTTTTTGAATGGCATTTCCGAACAAGAGGACCTTTTCGGTGATGGTGGTTTTACCGGCATCCGGGTGCGAGATAATCGCAAAGGTGCGTCGTTTGTTCAGTTGTTCTAGATAAGCTTTGCTGGCCACGGGACTCTCTGCTGCTGTTTGGCTGATATCAGACCGCTTCCTGGCTCCGGCACTCTGTATCGCCGGGTAGAAACAGTTTAAAAACAAGGCGCGGATTGTAGCCTAAAGTGCTTGTAAAGTCGCCCACGAGAGAGAGGAAATTGCGGTTGGCCGCATCAGCAACAGAAAGACCAGGAATTGGTCCAATCAGGCGTTTTCCCAGCTTAGCTTCATAATCAGCGCATCTTCGCGCCCTTCCTCGCAGGGATAGTAGTTTTTACGCCGCTCAATCAGTACAAAGCCATACTGTTTATACAAACCAATTGCCGCCTGATTAGATACCCGCACCTCAAGCCATACCTCATCAATGCCTTTATCGCGGCATTGGCTGAAAAAATGTTCCAGCAAGGGCTTAGCCAGCCCCTTCCCCCGGTGTGAACTGGCAATGCCGATATCCATCAGTGTGGCTTCCTGCAAAACCTGCAACCCCACATAGAACCCGGCCAGCTCACCATTCTCTTCCATTTGCCAGGCAAAATACTGACCATCCAGACAACTGGCGAAGGTGGCCTCTGACCAGGGATGGCTATGGCAGGCCACCTGCAAAGCAAAAGCCGGTTGGTAGTTTTCGCTGTTTAAGGCAAGGAAACTCAGCATGCTTGCAGAAGCTGCCATAAGCGGCGTTTAAGACGGCTATCGGTTGCCAGGGCGGCTGGCGCAGGACAATACAGTATCCCATCCACCAGCTTAAACTCATCTGCTTGTTGCCAACGAAGAGACCCTAGCCCTTCGGGCCAATTTAGCGCCAGCAGCACATCGCTGAACATTGGCTCACTATCAGCTATCCACAAAGGCTCAGCCATGGGCTTAGTATCAGGCACAGATAGCGCTGTAGGCGCACTTACCTGAACAGGCTCAGGTTGACTGTGTATGGCGGTGGTACTGCCTTGCATGGCCTGTTTCAGTCTGGCAATGGCAGACTCGGCGCTGGCTCTTGGCGCAGATTGTCCGGATGGGGACAGCTGTGCAGCATCCGCCCCACTGTGTGTCGGCGTGCCAATCTCAGCAGCATCAGGCTTAGTGCGTAGCTGCCACTGAACGATACCCAGTTCAGTCAGTACGGCTTGTTGATATGGTGTCAGTGTCGTCATAGGAGGGCTAGCTTACCATCAGAGTCAAACCAGCGTCGATAATTGTTACGGGTAATAAGACGGCAAATCCAGCGTATCATCGTCTGTAAACGCTACTTGTTAGAAAGCAAAAAGCCCGTCACTTGGACAGGCTTTTTTTGAATACTGGCAGGGGCGGAGGGATTTCCTCAGGTGCCTCCTTGCACCTGACCGCAAGCGGCACTAAAGCGGTACATCAATACCAACTCCAATAGTTATTTGTTCTTTCAGCGAGAGCCAAAATGCTCGATAACAAGGCTCTTGCGTGTAGGTTTAGTGGGGCTAAATCGAACGCAAAAAACGTCGTTAGCGTGCATTTTGGACTCGTCCAAAGGAAGCGCCCTTAAAGGCTTATATCTGCGTTGCAGTGCCTTGACGTAGGACCAACTATGCCTGCGAAACTGCGCCTTGCTCTAAGCCTTTAAGGGCTGCTCTGAATGAACAAATAACTATTGGAGCTGGTATAGCTCCCGGCAAAGATGTCTAACCCCAATGGGGGTTCTCACCCCGCCGCCGCATTTCTTCGATGCAAAAAAGCAAAAAGCCCGTCACTTGGACAGGCTTCTTTGAATACTGGCAGGGGCGGAGGGACTCGAACCCCCAACCATCGGTTTTGGAGACCGCTGTTCTACCAATTGGAACTACGCCCCTGCAATGGAGGCCGCATTATACCCATGCCAAGTTAAAGGTAAAGCATTTATCTGCATCTCATTTTCCAAATGCGCAAATGTTGTCCAGAGGTTACGTGTCCAGGGGATTGGCGGCAGCCAGCCCGGCAAAGCCACAACGCCCTAAAAATCCAGCATGGGAATGTGGCGCATGGGGTATAGTCTGCATAGTATCGAGAATATCAGCCCGAAAGCCATCTCTTGCATAAAACCTGTGCGCCCAGGCCAGCAGCGCCGGCGCAAACAAATGTCGGTTGGCACCAATCACATCCAAGATAGCGCCTCTTTGCAATACAGCTGCTTCTGCAAATTGCGGCTTCGGTCTGATATACAGATTTAAATGCAAACTCACCGCTTCATAGGCTCGGCGTTGCTTATGCTGCGAATAACCAGCCTGTTGAACACGCTGTTGCACATGGCGAGCACCAATGATTTGAAATCCTGTATGGCTGCATTGTTCTGAATAAGGCGAGCACAATCCCACATCGTGCAACAGGCTGCTGACAGCCAGCAATTCACTGTCCACTTTAAGCTGATAATAGCGGGCAAACAGCTGGGCAAAAAAATAGGTGCGATAACAATGGGCCAGCATCGGCGCACTGTATAGGGCAACAGCCTCTTCCTCAGTTTGCTTGACCAGTTGCGAATCCGGCAGGTTAAGCCAGTTTTCGCCAGCATCTTGCAACACAGATCTCAGCCGCAAGCTAACCGCCATTCTGGAACTTTGTTCCATGCATTTAGCCTTTGCCAACAAGCCAAGCAGTCTGAGCTTGTCCCATTTTGACAGCCTGCCGCAGGTTTGCTCACTCCATTGGTAATCGCCCAGCATATATCCTCTTAAGTAACTTGCATTTTGAAAGTTAAAAGAGAATAGCAACACTAACTTTTATTTTGCAAGTGACGATTTTATAATAAGGAAAACCAATAAATGCGCCTAACCATGCATAAACCTTGTCCGCTTTTTCAGGCTCTCAATCTTGTTGGTGACAAATGGTCACTACTGCTGCTTCGTGATTTACTAGGGGGTGCCAGGCGATATTCAGAGTTTTGCCAACAGGAGAATATTCCCAGCAATATTCTTGCTGCACGTTTAAAACGGTTATTAAATGAAGGGATTATCGACAAGCAGCCGTATCAGCAGCAGCCGGTACGCTATCAATACCGACTCACCCGCAAAGGCGCCGATCTGTTACCTGCGATGCAAAGTCTGGCAACATGGGCAATGCAATACACCGACAGCAGTACGCCGCCGGATAGCTTTTTTCAGTTACAACCTATGTCGCTGGAAACCGGCGACGGATGATAAGCACCAGGGGCTGAATTTGAACAAAATCTATACTGAAAAGATAAACAGCCCCTAGCGATGAGCCAGGTGCCAAAGCCGGTTAGTTAACTCGGCAAAGGGCCGCATCTGCTGCGCCTCTTGCCAGAGCGCAGTTGCACAGGTACTGCTGATTTTGGCATAGCTGTCACTCAGCCACCTGCCCTGCTGTGCATCCAGCCCCTCGGCCAAAATACTGGACGCTATATCATAGGCAGGGGTAGACATGGCGGCATACTCCCAGTCCAGACAAACCCGCTGTGGCATCAGGCAGACGTGGGCCAGGCACAAGTCATGGTGACAAAACACCGGCTTAGGTAAAGCCAGCCACCGGGGACTCAGTTCTTCAACCTGTGTCAGCAGGGTGCGATCCTGAATTGCGCCGCGTTGAATATAATGTTGCCAGTCGTCCACCAGCGGCAAATCAGCGCAATCTATGGGTAGCTGATGAATAGCAAACAGGCGCTCGGCCAACCTTTGTATTTTTTGCGGTTTGTTTAGCCTGGCGGACGCCAGGTCCTGTATTTCCAGCCAGGCTTCCAGCATAAAATCGTGCCGCTCAGATAAATACAAGGGCTCTGGCGCCATGCCATGTGCGGCAATACATTGCTGAAGGTCAAACTGGCGACGCCGATCCTGACGATCACCGCCGCTTTGACTAAACAACTTCAGAAAAAAACGTTTTTGACCTGAGGTCAGACAGAAATTCCGGTTAACCGTGCCGTCAAATAATTCTGTCAGGTGGTAATCAGCCTGTATCCAGCCCTGCTGTTGTAACTCAATGACCTGCTCAGCCGACAGCATGTGGGTCCTGCAGATAACTACTGCGCCATTTAATGTAGCCATACAGGGCAAAGCCAAGGTACCCGACAAACAGCAGCGCTGTCAGATACAAACCGGTTTGCCAATAAAGCCAGGCAGCAAAACTATTAATAACCAGCCAGTACAGCCAGTTTTCCAGCACTTTTTGCGTGACCAGATAGGTGGTGAACAAACTGAATACCGTCACCAGCGCATCCACATACAAATGTTCGCTATTAAAGTAGCTTTTCAGACTCCAGCCAATGGCCAGCGACAAAGGCAACAGCAGTAGCACCGCCGCTAGGTGATACCAGCCACTGCGTTTTTGTACCTGGCAGGGCTCGGTATCCGCCATGGCCCGCCAATGCCACCAGCCATACACGGCCATAACCAGATAATACAGGTTAAGCAGGGTCTGTAGTGGCAGGGTATGCTCCCAGAACAACCAGCTGTATATGGCTGTACTTACCAAAGCGCAGGGCCAGCACCAGATACTTTGTCTGGCGGCCAGCCATACGTAACCGAGCGCCAGCACCACCGCCAGTAACTCCCAGTTTGACTGAGCAGCCCATTGCTGAGCGACAACAGATAACCAGTTCATTACCGACCGCTACCCATGGCATCACCATTTAAGAATTTGCAAACAAAAATAGCCTGGCCAATCTCCTGATGACTGCGCTGCATTTCTTTGGCCAGAATCTCCATAGTGGGTAGATAGTCACCACTGATGCGGGTGCTGGTTGCGCTGGTTTCAACATCCAGTTGCGGGTACTGACTAATACGGTCAATAAAGGTTTGAATAGGCGCAATGTATTTATCGGCCAAGGGATAAAGGGAAATTTCTGCAACCAGTTTCATATAAATATTCCTGACAAACCTGCCGCCCTGGCAAATACCCGGCGTCCCTGCCGGGACAATAAATTAAAACAGATAATCAACACTGATACCCAGCAGGCGACCATCCCCTAACTGGGTATATAACCTGGATTTATCCTGGTCGTAGCCGTCTTCGGGTTCATTGTTGAAATAGAAGCCACGCACATGGTATTCGCGGTCGAACAGGTTTTGTCCCCACAGCGACACCGTCCAGTCATTGTGCTGCCAGCTCAGGCGGGTGTGAACCAACACCTCTGCATCGGCTTGCTCATTGTGGCCGTCAGAGAAGTAAAAACCGTCTTTACCATCGGTTTCCAGATGCCAATGCCAGTTTTCAGCCAGTCGCCAGTCCATGCCCAGATTAAAGGTATAACGAGGAGACTGCGCCTGATCGCGCTTATTCACATACTCGCCTTTGGCATTGGTGTAATCTTCAAAGCTGGCGCGCAGCCAGCCCAAGTTGGCATATAGTCCCAGGTTGTCGTTAACCTGCCAGCGACTTTCCACTTCCAGTCCATAGTTAGTGCCTATATCGGCATTGGCTATAATGTCGATAAATTCCGCTGCCTGGCCGCTGGAAGGTATCAGTTGATAGTCACTGATTTGCGTGTCCTTGCGCTGCATGTAAAAGCCGGCAACGCGCAGGGTCAGATCACCCTCGACATTGCTGCCTTTCACACCCAGTTCATAGTTCCAGTTATATTCCGGTGCATAGTTGCGTTTGTCGGCGCTCACCTGTTCATCCAGGTTAAATCCGCCGGCCTTATACCCACGGCTGACGCCGGCATAAACCAGGGTTTGCTCAGTCAACTGATGATCAAGTATCAGTTTTCCGCCCAGCATGTCGTCACTGACACTGGCCACAAAGCCATCTGAATCAACATACTCAATATCAAACTTGTCGAATCTGAGCCCTACCGTCAGGCGGGTTTTGTCGTTTAATTGGCTGATAGTTTGCGCATAAATGGCCTGGTTTTGCGGCTCATAATCACTGCGAAACACCCCATCCAGATAGTCATACTCGCGGGTCAGCACTTCATCCACGTTTTTGCTGTAAACGCCCAGCACCCAATCAGTGGTGCCGTTAAACCACTTTGCAGAGGCAGAAGATGACAAGCGCAGTTCCAGGCTGTGCGTGTCGCGCTCACGAGCATAGGCGTCAAAAGCGGTGTAACCGCCGGGGTAACCGTCATACAACCAGTCGTCATCGTAACCATATTCCATTTCGGAATCCGACCAGGTACCAATAGCCTTCAGAGTCGCCCAGTCCAGGCGCCAGTCAGCCTGTAAACTCAAAGCATGGGTTTGTTGCTTGTCGTAGCCTGGCTGGTCAGAGCGGGTTTTCCCATCATTGGTCTGGGTAAAAGCGTCGTAGCCGTTGTTAATATCAAAGTACTGATAGTTTAGCGCCAAGGTCAGATCGTCATTGGCCAGGTATTTGAGTTTAAGGCGACTGGTCAATTCATCACGCTGCCCAGTGTCATCTCTGTGTAAATGCAGGTTTTCGATAAAACCGTCACTTTTATATTGCTGGGCAGACACCCGGTAAAGCAGCTTGTCAGTCAGCTCACCGCCCTGGGCCACGCCCGCTGACCAACTGTTATTTTCAGCCAGACTCAAACTGACACGACCAGGGCTGTCACTGCCCGCCTCCATGGTCTGAATTTTTATCACCCCGGCCAGGGCGGCGGCGCCGAACTCGGTGGCCTGCGGACCTTTCAGCACTTCCACTTGCTGCACGTCAAACAAGGTACCGATAGCGGCGATCCCAGAGAAATCCATCTCATCAATGACAAAACCAACCGAAGGGTTAATGGGCTCGGCAAACTGACTGCGCTCGCCAATCCCGCGGATCTGCACAAAACGCCCGCGCGAGGCACCACTACTGAAATTAACATTGGGTGCCACATTTAAAATCTGCTCTAAATGCTGTGCCTGGCGGGCAGTGATTTCCTGCTGCCCCACCACTGACACACTGGCAGGCAGGGTTTGCAGATTACGAACCGAGAAATCTGATGTGACCAGAATATGTTCAACGGCCTGTACAGCAGTATCTGCTTCTTCGGCCATTAATGGCTGACAGGCGATGGCAATCGCCACAGAAAGTAGGGAATAACGTATTTTCATTGGATCTTCTCATCACAGCTGGAAAAGATCCGGGCTAACGGCAGGTCAATGGGACAAATTCAGAAGGAAAACCTTGCAACCATTCCTACGCCGGTATTATCCGGATCAGGTGTAAGGGTTTGCTTAGCCGCAGTATCTGCGGTCGCATCTCAGCCTTTTGCTCCGACAACGGAGGTGGCACCCCTTGGCCTTTGGCTTTATAACAAGCCGATGTGAATTGTAACAGGCCTGCCACAGCTTTGCCTAGGCATGTTTCAGCCGCCAGCTATATGGCTTTGATTATGGCTTCTTCACTTTGGCCTGGCTGATGTGCGCCGTCAGCACTTGCTGCATGGCTTTTTGCACTGGCATATCCAATGGTTCACAGCGGCTGCGCGGCAAATATAGTAAATGTCCGCCCACCTGATAGCTCAGAGGCACATACACGGCAATAACATCCTGGTCGGCGGCGAAATCGATCTGTTCATTGGTAACAAAACCAATCATGCGAATATCGTCGTGCAGGGTAACTAACACCACCTTTTGTAGTTCGTCCTGGCTGGAGCCGGAAAACAGCTTAAGAATGTCCTTAGCGCTGCCATATAGGGTTTTCACCAGAGGAATACGCTCAAGCAAGGACTCAAACCAATGAAATAAATGTTTGACCAGATAAAGCTGAACCAGAATGCCCAGCACAAAGATAATCGCCAGGCCCGAAACCACGCCCATTCCGGGTACATACCAGCCTTGTGGCAACAAATAGCTAAGCGGTACACTGAGCAACGACTCTGACCAATTGAAAAACCAGTACAAAGCGCCAAAGGTAATAGCCAGTGGCAGACTGAACAACATACCCCGGGCAAAAATCTGCGAAACCGACGACCTCATGAAAAGCCTTAAAACATTGTCAAGGCAGGCAATGTAGCATTGGTCTGTGACAAATCAACAGGTCATGCAGATAATTCAGTGAACCGGTGGTCCATTCAGCCATAAAACACTTGGCTATTTAGCCCGCAAACTAGTCGTTCTCACCATCCCCCAGCCATGCCAACAGAGCATTTCTATATAAATCAAATATTTAAAATAGGCTTATAAATTGCTAGGACATGTATCGATTAAAACCAACCAGGAAAAACCATGCGGTCATCGCCCTCCCCCCTGTTATGTGCCAGCCTGCTGCTAAGCTTTTGCTGCAGCGCCACCTTACAGGCTGAAGTCAGCAGAGCAGATAACATAGACAGCCTGTTGCAACAACACCACTACAATCCTGCAGAGTTGGCGCAACCTGCCTACCAGGCTATCCGACAAGAAACAGCAACACTGGATGCACAGATACCCGATCCCATTGAATTTTCCAGAGCCTTTAATCAGCTCTGGCAACAGGGGCCGTTTTCCCATGTACGCCTGGCCAAGCGCCAGCAAAGTGCAGAGGAGTTAGCCGCCTTTCTGGACGAAATGAATGTCGGTGGACAAGGAGCGATTCTGACCTGGCAGGATAATATTGCCATACTGACCGTCAATACCATGATGGGCCAGGATACCATCCGGCAAATCGACGAAGCCTATGAAAAACTCAGCGATGCCCAGGCCTTAGTGATTGACCTGCGCCACAATGAAGGCGGTGCCTTTGCCGTACGCCCGTTGGTCGCACATTTGCTTGAGCAGCCACTTGCCGCCGGAGCCTTTGCCAGTCGCCAATGGTTTTTACAGCAGCAACGCGCCCCTGAATCGCAGGACTGGCTGACATTACCCGCCTGGCAAGGTTGGTCGATTCGCTCTTTCTGGCAGGACGTACAAAAGCAGTCGCTGACCAAGGTGGAATTTCAGCCTGCCAGCCCACGCTTTGACAGGCAGGTTTATGTGTTAACCAGTCGTCAAACTGCCAGTGCCGCTGAACTGGCCGCAGCCGCCATGGCGATGTTACCCAATGTCACACTGGTAGGTGAAACCACGGCTGGAAAAATGCTGTCGCAAACCCTGTTCGACTTAGACCAGCACGCACAACTCTTCCTGCCAATAGCCGACTATTTCAGTCTTAATCTTGGTCGAATAGAAGGGCAAGGTGTCACACCGGATATCCACACCAGCGCAGAGAATGCCATGGCAGATGCACTGCAACTGGCCACTAGGCATTAAGGCTTTTGTCCCAGCATATTCACCGGCACCTTCAGATAAATCTGGCCATTGTCTTCAGGCTCTGGCCATTTGCCTGCACGAATATTGACCTGAATACTCGGCACAATCAGGCGTGGTACAGCCAGGGTCACATCCCTGGTCTGGCGTGTTTGCACAAATACCGCTTCACTGGTCTTGGCGCTGATATGGATATTGTGGGCTTTATGTTCGGCCACGGTGGCCATATAGGCCAGCGCCCGCCCTTGTGGCTGATAGTCATGTCCCACATAAATGCGAATGTCATCCCCCAAAGCATAAAGCTTTTGTACCGATTGATAGAGCAGAGCGGCACTGCCGCCGGGGAAATCGCAGCGAGCCGTACCGGCATCCGGCATAAACAAGCTGTCTCCCACAAAGGCATTGCCATCTATGACATAACTTAAACTGTCATTGGTATGCCCGGGCGTCGCTAACACTGTTCCTTGCATGTCACCCAAACTAAATTTGTCGCCTTCATAAAACAGATGGTCAAAGTCACTGCCATCGAGGGGCAAACTGTCATGCAGATTAAAGATGCTTTGGAAGGTTCGCTGAACTTTGGTAATCCCCTGACCAATGGCAATCAGCCCGCCGAGCTTGGTTTTAAGATACTGTGCGGCGGTTAAATGGTCAGCATGCGCATGGGTTTCCAAGATCCACTTCACCTGCAGGTTCTGATGCGCAACATGCTCGATCAGTCTGTCGGCAAAGGCGGTGTGACTGCGACCGGCGGCATAGTCAAAGTCCAGAACAGGGTCAATGATAGCCGCCTCGCCGCTATCAGGATCACTGAGAATATAACTCAGGGTTGAACTGTCCTGATGAAAAAAAGTGTCAACACGCAGTGCCATAAATACCCCTCCTGATGAAAATTCCGTCTTGAACTTTAGCAAAACACGAAATAATATACAATAAAAGGTTATAAACTTATTCCAAAGAGAGATAACGATGCAGTTAGCCCTTCTTGCCGCCGCAGGAATTGGTCTGAGTCTGGGAATATTAGGTTCCGGGGGGTCTGTGCTAGCGTTACCTCTGCTTGTCTATCTTGCCGGTCAGGATGTTAAGCAGGCCATTGCCGGATCATTGTTTATCGTAGCGATGATTAGTCTCGCCACCTTGCTATTCAGCCCTGCCAAGCAGCAGATAAACTGGCGTATGGCTTGGCAATTAGGTATCAGTGGCGCGCTGGGTGGGTATATTGGTGCCTACGCCGGACAATTCGCTCACCCACTGCTGCAGTTGCTGATCTTTGCCACTCTGATGCTGATTGCCGCCCAAGCTATGTGGCGGCATCAAGAAACAACCGCAAACCATTCCAGCACTTACGTTATCGTTATCGCAGGAACTCTCGCTGGTGCATTGACCAGCTTTACCGGTGCTGGCGGTGGATTTATGCTGGTACCTGTTTTAGTCAGGTTTGCAGGTCAGGACTTTTTCCACGCCAGAGCTACCAGTCTGCTATTGATATTCAGTAATGCGGTATTGGCGCTGCTTGCCAATCTGAAATTTCAGTCAAACGGGCAACTGGACTGGACGCTACTGTTGGCCATCAGCGCGCTAGGAATTATCGGCAGTCTGAGCGGCCGTTACTGGTCAGCAAGTTGGTCACAACAGCGTTTACGCCGTGGCTTTGCCCTGTTATTAGTCATTATTGCTTTGTTTATTGTCGGACACAGTCTATTGGAGGTCATATGATTAAATCCGCCCCACAGTTGGTCGCTGAAGCCAAGCAGCGTATCAAGGAAGTCCCTATCATTACCCTGGAACAACAACTGGCACACCCCATTATAGCGCTGGATGTACGTGAGCCAGACGAATACAGACAAGGCTTTATCCCCGGTGCACTGAATCTGCCACGGGGAATTTTAGAAACCAGCCTGACTAATCTGCCGCAGGCCAGAGGCGCCGAGGCCCCTTTAGAAGAATTGGCAGAGCAGGATATGTATTTGTATTGCCGCAGTGGCGCCCGTTCCGCACTGGCCGCAGAGTCTCTGATGCGCATGGGGTTTACCAGGGTCTACTCGGTGGAAGGCGGGTTTGAAGCCTGGAAAAAAGCCAATCTGCGTATTGAAATGCCATAAGGCGCTGCATATGTGATAAGCAGGTTCCTCCCGTCGCTAGGTATGTCGGACTCAAGTCCGACCCACAGAGGGTCGGAATTTATTCCGACATCCCGGCCTCACGCCTCACGCCTCACACCTCACACCTCACACCTCACACCTCACACCTCACACCTCACACCTCACACCTCACACCTCACACCTCACACATGCAACATTACTTTAGAGAAAAGCGAAATAAATAATGACAGAAACTTTCTCATCCGCTATATTTCGTATTATTCTAAATTAGATAAACCTGATATTAGAGCATCTGATGGTCAACACTGTTTTGAATATCGCTATCCATTATCGCAAGTGGGTGTATTGGGGCCTGCTGTTGCTGACCCTGATATTTGTCGCCCAATTGCCAAAGATTCAGATCGATACTGATCCTGAAAATATGCTCAATGCCACTAACCCTGAGCGCGTATTCCACAACCAGGCAAAAGCCACATTTGCCATGCACGACACCATAGTGGTTGGCGTGGTGAATCAGCAGAGTATCTACAATCCGCAAACATTGTCGGCGCTGGTTGATGTGACCGAGTATGCATCAAGCATAGAGGGGGTGGTGCAGGCCGATTTGATGTCTCTGGCCAATGTCGACAATATCAGTCAGGCGCAACCTGGCACCATCAGATTTGAATGGATGATGAAATCTGCCCCCAGCGACTTAGCAGGGGCACAGCGTATTCGCGAGCAGGCTGAGAGATTACCGCTGCTGCGTAATACGCTGGTATCCGGCGACGGCAAAGCAGCAGCACTGTACGTGCCTATCGTCGATAAAAACCAAAGCTACGCCATAGCCCGGGATCTGAAGGCCCATATTGCCAGTCTGGGCAGCCTGGATGAGTGGCATATAACGGGTTTGCCGGTAGCCGAAGACAGATTCGGCTACGAAATGTTTGTGCAGATGGGCATCTCAGCCCCCCTGGCAGGCTTGACCATTTTCCTGCTGCTTTGGGTATTTTTTCGCAATATTCCTTTTGTACTACCCGCCATGATTGTCGCCATGGCAACCGTGCTGATTACCATGGGAGCGCTCATCGGCATGGGATTTACCGTGCATATTATGTCATCCATGATCGCTATCTTCCTGATGCCCATCGCCGTGGTAGACTCAGTGCATATACTCTCTGAGTTCGCCGATCGACATAAACCTGGGCAACAGGCCAGCCACACTATTCGCCAGGTTATGGGGCACCTGTTCACTCCTATGTTATTTACTTCGGTAACGTCCACCGTTGGCTTTCTATCCCTGATGTTAACGCCGATTCCTCCTGTACAGATTTTTGGTGCGTTCGTGGGCAGCGGCATCATGCTGGCCTTTGTACTAACCGTTATTTTTGTTCCGGCTTATCTGTCCGGTCTGAATGACCATACGCTGTCCCGCCTGCTGGAAAAACTACCCAAAGAGCAGGATTCGAAACTGACTCCAGCGCTGCGTAAGCTTGGCAAACTGGCAGGCAGCCATGCCAAACTCTGGTTATTGGGATTTGCCGCCCTGTTTGCGTTGTCTGTGTATGGTATTAGCCTGATCAATATTAACGACAACCCGGTTCGCTGGTTTAAAGCGGATCATGAACTGCGCATTGCCGACAGCGTGCTGAACCAACACTTTGCCGGCACCTACGATGCCTTTTTGGTGTTAACGGATACGAACAATCTAAGCCACGAGGCAATTCAAGCCATTGCCGGTATCGCGGGTGAGAAACAAATGTCTGACGCCACCCGCACCTGGCTCAGGCAGCAAGCCGGTATTCTGGAACAAGACGATGATCTGTCTGCCTTGCTAATGGCCATTGATGACAAAAGTTTCGAACTCAGCAACGACACAGACATCGCATTGTTAGCCACTTTGCAGGCCGATGTGGAATCATTGTCCAGTCAATCAAAGCGCTTTTTATCGCCGTCGGTTCTGGACTACATAAGCCAGCTACAGGTCCACTTGCAAGGCAGCGGCCTGGTAGGCAAATCCAACAGTCTGGCCGATGTGGTTAAAACCGTGAACCGGGAATTGCGCTCTGGCACCGAGACTGACTTTGTTCTGCCCTCCTCTGCCAACGGTGTGGCGCAAACACTCCTGCAGTATCAGTCTTCGCACCGCCCTGGGGATCTATGGCACTTTGTCACACCGAATTACCGTCAAAGCCTGGTATGGCTGCAACTGACCAGTGGTGACAATCAGGATATGACGGCCGTTGTTGAATTGGTTGAACGCTATATACAAGATCATCCGCTGCCTGACGGATTGCAATTGAACTGGGCCGGCAAGGCATATCTGAACGTGGTCTGGCAACAGGAAATGGTGGCCGGCATGCTCGACAGTCTGCTTGGCGCCTTTGTGATTGTAATGGTGATGATGGTGTTACTGTTCCGCTCTCTGGCCTTCGGTATTCTGGCCATGTTGCCACTGACGCTTACCATCAGCCTGATATACGGCCTGATCGGCTGGTTGGGTAAGGATTACGATATGCCCATTGCTGTGCTGTCATCACTGACCTTGGGCCTGTCGGTGGACTTTGCCATTCATTTTATTGAGCGTTTACGGGCGACCTGGGCCGAACATAAGGACTGGCAGCAAACCCTGGCATTAATGTTTGAAGAGCCAGCGCGAGCTATCAGTCGTAATGCGATTGTTATCGCCATGGGCTTTACGCCACTGCTGTTTGCCCCATTGGTGCCTTATGTCACGGTCGGCGTATTCCTTGCCAGCATCATGGCAATTTCTGCCCTGGTGACATTGGTGATGCTCCCTTCACTGGCCACGCTGGTCCGTTCCTGGCTGTTTAAATCCTGACGAGGAGAATTGACAATGAAAAAGCTTCTATTGCTGACCACCCTGCTGCTGAACACTAGCATACAGGCACAGGAAGCCCGCGACATAGTCAGGCAAGCAGAGCTGGCTGCCTATTACGCCGGCGATGATGGGCGCAGTGCAGCACGCATGATCATTACCGATAATCAGGGCCGTAAGCAAATGCGTCAGTTCACCATTTTACGCCGCGACCAGGCAGATGGCGGCTCGCAAGATATGATGGTGTTCTTTTCCCAGCCTGCCGATGTGCGCGACACCGTATTCAGGGTCGTCAAACATACTGACAGTGACGATGATCGCTGGCTGTATCTGCCGGGATTAGATCTGGTTAAGCGGATATCGGCCGGTGACAAACGCACCTCATTTGTCGGTTCACATTTCTTTTATGAAGATGTTTCAGGCCGCAATACCGAGCTGGACGATTTTACCCTGCAGGAACAAACCCCCGACCATTATGTGCTGGAAGGCAAACCTAAAGACCCTGCGTCAGTGGAATTCAGCCGCTATCTGGTCAAAATCAACAAGACCAGCATGCTGCCGGTGGAGATCCGTTTTTTCGACAACCAGGCGCGCGAATATAGAAAAGTGGAGGCCCTGAAAGTTGAAGACATCGATGGGCACCCGACCGTAACCCATTCCAGGGTGCAGGATTTGCTCAGCGGCGGTCAGACCGAAATGCAGTTTCGTTTTATTAAGTATGACCTCGGCCTGCCCGAGGATATTTTCTCAGAGCGCAGCTTGCGCACACCGCCGCGTGACTGGCTAAACCTAAAGGATTAATGATGAAGGTCATTTCGCTGCTTGCTATGTTGTGCAGCTTAAGCCTGTCAGCACAGGAGCAAAGCGCACAAGACGACTGGGATTTGGACTGGCAGGAACCAGGCGCGTCCTTGCCGCTTCAGGGCTTTGCCGAACTGGCACTGGGTAGTCGGCTGACTTCCAGCCATTGGAATCCGCGGGTGAGCCTGGCCGATGCCAGGCTCAGACTGGAAAAAACCGGCCAATGGCAGCAAGTTTCTGTAACCGCTAAGGCAGACGGCTGGTATGACGGCGTACAACAACAATGGCGCGGTCAGTTTCGCGAGTTGTCGGCAGGTTTTAGCTTAGGCCAGCATCTGGATGTCAAAGCGGGACGGCAGATTCTTACCTGGGGAACCGGTGACTATCTGTTTCTAAACGATCTGTTTCCTAAAGACTGGCAGTCTTTCTTTGCCGGACGCCATGATGAATACCTCAAAGCCCCCTCGGATGCGGTAAAGGTATCGGGCTATTTTGACTTGGTTAATGTTGACCTGGTGTGGACCCCAAAGTTTGACCCGGACAACTATATCAACGGCGACTACTTTTCGTTCTTTAACCCCTGGGCAGGCGGCATCATCGCCCCTGGCTTCAATGCCTTAACTCCCCGCTCTGACGAATGGGCCTTACGGCTGTTTAAAAACTTAGACGGTCGTGAGATGGCTTTCTATGCCTATGATGGCTATAGCAAAAGTCCGGAGAGCCTGAGCCCAGAAGGACTTCCCACTTTCAGTCGCCTGCGGGTACTAGGGGCATCCATTCGCCAAACTCTTGGGGCGGGTTTATTCAACGCAGAGTTGGCCTACCATGACAGCCGCCAGGACCAGGATGGCACCAACCCTGCGGTGCCAAACAGCCAGTGGCGCGTGTTACTGGGCTATGAGCAGGAGTTGGTCACTCGCTTAACCGGCGGCTTTCAGTTTTATCTGGAGCACACTTTGGACCACGGTGCCTTACTCGCCCATTCACCTTTTCCACAATGGGAAAAAGAGCAGAATCGCGTGGTATTAACCAACCGGCTGACCTGGCGTAATGTGACCGATGATCTGACCTTGTCCTTATTTACCTTTTATTCCCCCACCGATCAGGATGGTTACATCAGACCGAGCCTGAGCCATCGTCTGGACGACCATTGGGCATGGAGCCTGGGGTTAAATCTGTTCTTTGCCGACCAGCAACATAGCTTTTTTGGTCAGTTCAAAGACAACAACAACGCCTGGTTGAGAGTCAGGTACAGCTTTTAAATTAACGCCACCACAGTGGTTAGCATAAAACAGGAGAATTTGATGAGTGCCGAACGAGCCCTGACTGCCTTTGCCGGCTTTATGGTGTTATTATCCGTGGCCCTGACGGTATGGGTGCACCCGTATTTTGTCTGGTTTACCGTTTTTATCGGAGCCAACTTATTTCAGCAGTCCTTTACCGGTTTTTGTCCGGCGACCATAGTACTGCGAAAAATATTTGGCTTTAAAACTGAAGCTGAATTGGCCAGGGCGGGCAAATAAGGGTAGCTCCTCTGATAGATAACCGTCACTGCAATTGTAGTAAGGCTTGACCATGACCAACATTCAACTGCATCAAGATGAAGCTGCCAGAGCGGCCGCTTTTCTGCGCTCTCTGGGAAATGAACACAGGCTACAAATTCTCTGCCGCCTGGCTGAAGGCGAATTAAATGTCGGGGAATTGCATAAAACCTTCGCCCTCAGTGCTTCGGCATTTTCACAACATCTGGCGGTACTGCGGGAGCAGGGGTTAGTGCAGTGTCGCAAAGAAGCACAGAGCATTTACTACCGCATCCAGGATCCGGACACATTGCGCTTTATGCAGTTGCTAAAAGATAAGTTCTGCCCTGAATAATCGGCCCTGCCTATTGAGGTTGGCTGCGAAAGCGCAGACCAAATTTATGCAATTTGCGATATAACGTGCGGTCGCTTACCCCAAGTGCTGAAGCCAATTGTTCAAAAGTACCGGAAAATGCCTCGCATTGTTGGGCCAGATAGTGCTTTTCCAATTCCTCCAAACTGCAAATACTGTTGCCGGGTTCAGCTTGCTCACTGCCACGCGGCTGCAGCATCTGAGGTAAATCTTCCACTTGGATCGGGTTGTCATTGGCTATCAAACTTGCCTGCTCAACAATACTTTTCAGTTCTCGAATATTACCTGGGTAGTCGTAAAGGCAAAGCTGCTGCATAGCCGCATCAGAGAACTGCTTGTGTTCAGCCGCTCCATGCAAAAATTGCTCAACCAGCAGAGGAATATCACGCTGACGTTCACGTAACGCCGGTAACTGAACCGGGAACCCGGCAATACGGTAGTATAAATCCTGTCGAAACTCCCCCGCATCCACCATGGCCAGCAGATTTTTATGTGACGCACAGACCAGGCGAAAGTCGCTGCGCTTTGGCTGCAGCCCGCCTACAGAGCGGAAACTGCGGGTTTCCAACAGACGCAACAGCTTAACCTGCATGTTTAATGGCACATCACCAATTTCATCAAAAAACAGCGTGCCGCCATTGGCCAGTTCCACCAGCCCCTTCTTGGCGTGACTGGCACCGGTGAAGGCACCTTTTTCATGACCAAACAACTCACTTTCAAACAATGCTTCGCTAAGCCCGGTACATTCAATAATCACAAAGGGTTTGCCATGGCGTTGACTGGCATCATGCACTGCCCGCGCAGCCAACTCCTTACCCGTGCCGGTTTCTCCCTGCAATAAAACACTAATATCAGCCGACGCGGCCCGGTTAAGCAGATTCAGCATTCTGTTAAATGGCGCAGATACGCCAACCATCTTATTCACACTGGCCCCTGCCGCAGCAAATTCCACCTTATTTAAAATTTCCAGGTATCCAAGGGTTATGCCATCGTCATCTCGAACTGGTCGCATCAGGATATCGCAGTGTTGCAACCCAGCCTGGGTGTGATGCACATGTACAACACTGCTACTGCGCCCATGCTGCTGGCAATATAACAACGGGCACTGCTCGCCGTGCCGGTCACAAGGCTCCGTTGCATGGTGAGAAATCTCGTGACAACGACTCAAACCCAGCTTAACGGGTTGCTGGTAGGTATCCAGATAGGCCTGGTTGACCGCTTGGATAGAATAATCGGGCCGGATAAAGATGGCAGGCTTGTCCAGCGCATCGATCATAGATTGGATAATAGACAGATTCATATTTGCCATATTTGTCAGTCACCACAGGAAAATACTGACATAAATGACAGTTTCAGCACAGTGAAATTTTCACTTTTACAGAGTACAAGGCCAGTTTCGCGGCATCTCAGCCCTGAAACGAAGATTCACCACTTTTGGCACCTTTCTCGCTAACATTTTTTTTACATCAAGCAATGCAAACGCAATGAGGCTGAATATGGCAAGAATAGTCGTGTTAGGGGCTGGCACCGGTGGTATGCCAGCCGCTTATGAAATCAAACAGATGCTGGGCGCAGATCATAAGGTAGTGATGGTTAACGAGTACCCTGACTTTCGTTTTGTTCCTTCTAATCCCTGGGTGGCGGTAGGTTGGCGAGAGCCCAAAGCGATTAAGTTTCCTATCGCGCCATATCTGGCTAAAAAACATATCGATTTTGTCTGTGCCAAGATTGAAAAAATAGACGTACAGCGTCAGTGCCTATTGGGTAAAGGGGGTGAACAGATTGACTACGATTATCTGGTCATTGCCACCGGCCCAAAACTGGCGTTTGAGAACATTCCGGGGGCGGGACCGGCGCATTTCACCCAATCCATTTGTACACTGGACCATGCGATTCGCTGCCATCAGGATGTTGAGACACTGATCGCCAACCCCGGCCCGGTAGTGGTGGGGGCATTTCAGGGCGCCAGTTGTTTCGGCCCCGCCTATGAGTATGCATTTATTCTGGATAAAGCTTTACGCGATGCGAAAGTCAGGCATAAGGTCCCCATGGTGTTTGTTACCTGCGAGCCTTATATCGGCCACCTGGGTTTAGGCGGCGTTGGCGATTCGAAATCCTTGCTGGAGTCTGAGCTGCGTCAGCGCGACATTAAGTGGATATGTAATGCCAGGGTCGACCTGATTGACGAAAGCAATATGCATATCAGCGAGCTTGATCGTAAAGGACAGTTGGAGTTGTCTCACAACCTGGCCTTCAAGCATGCCATGCTGATCCCACCGTTTGCCGGGGTTCAAGCCGTGGCTGATGTGGAAGGTTTGTGTAACCCTAAAGGTTTTGTCATAACAGACGAGTATCAACGCAGTCCGACATACCCAAACATATTTTCAGGCGGTGTTTGTGTTGCCATTCCACCAGTAGACACGACGCCAGTCCCCACCGGCACCCCCAAAACCGGCTACATGATAGAAACCATGATGACAGCCATCGCCCACAACCTGAAAGCCATCATTGTGGACAATCAGCCTCCACACAGTAAAGGCACCTGGCATGCTATCTGTCTCGCTGATATGGGCGATACCGGCGCCGCCTTCGTGGCAATGCCACAGATCCCACCTCGCAATGTCACCTGGTTTAAAAAGGGCAAATGGGTGCATCTGGCTAAGATCGCTTTTGAAAAATACTTTATGCGTAAGATGAAAACCGGCAACAGCGAACCGGTATACGAAAAATATGTGCTCAAAGCTCTTGGCATAGCACGTTTAGACGAGGACTGACAAAATTGTCAGTCTTTCACGCCCCCAACTCAGCAGGCCTGCCATGCGGGTGACCTGTCGGCCCTTCCCAGTAGCGGCCTCTCCCCCCAAAGGAATACCACCTTGGTGATATGGATCAAAACTTGCTGAGCAGTTCAGTGACAGAGTAATCCACGAACCTGTTATTCAACACCTTCACAAGGAGTCCTGCTATGAGGGCCTGGTTATGAACGAGACACTGATAGAGCTGTCACGCTGGCAGTTCGCCCTGACCGCTATGTTCCACTTTATTTTCGTGCCACTGACACTGGGCCTGAGCTTCCTGCTGGCCATTATGGAGTCGGTATATGTGATGACAGGCAAGGAGATATACAAACAGATGACCAAATTCTGGGGCAAGCTGTTTGGTATTAACTTTGCCCTTGGCGTGGCCACCGGACTGACCATGGAGTTCCAGTTTGGCATGAACTGGGCCTATTACTCACACTATGTGGGCGACATTTTTGGTGCCCCCCTGGCAATAGAAGGCCTGATGGCGTTCTTTCTGGAGTCCACCTTTGTCGGCCTATTTTTCTTTGGCTGGGACAAAATGTCGAAAGTTAAGCACCTGACCACCACATGGTTGGTGGCATTAGGTTCAAACTTTTCGGCCTTATGGATTTTGATAGCCAACGGCTGGATGCAGTATCCGGTTGGTGCTGAATTCAATTTTGAATCAATGCGTATGGAAATGACCAGCTTTGCCGAGGTGATGTTCAATCCGGTAGCACAGGTAAAATTCGTGCATACCGTGTCAGCCGGCTATGTAACAGGTGCCATGTTCATCCTGGCGATTTCCAGCTACTACCTGTTAAAAGGCCGGGAGGTTGCCTTCGCCCGTCGCTCCTTTGCCATTGCCGCCAGCTTCGGTCTGGCTTCGGTGTTGTCGGTCATTGTACTGGGTGATGAAAGTGGTTATGAACTGGGAGATGTCCAGAAAGTCAAACTGGCGGCGGTGGAAGCAGAGTATGAAACCCAGCCCGCTCCCGCCGCATTTACCCTGTTTGGTATCCCCAATGATGAGCTGGAGAAAACCGAGTATGCGGTAAAAATCCCCTGGCTGATGGGACTGATTGCCACCCGCTCGCTGGACGAGGAAGTGATGGGTATCCGCGAACTTAAGGAAGATCACAGACAAAAAATCATCGCTGGCAGTAAAGCTTACGGCGTGCTGGACAGCGTCAGAACAGGACGAGCCAGCGAGGCAGAACTGGCGCTATTTGAACAAAACAAGGCCAATCTGGGTTATGCCATGTTGCTTGAACCTTTTACCCCTGATGTGGCCAATCCCAGTGAAGACGCCATTCAGCGGGCGGTAGACTACAGTATTCCGCCAGTGGCACCGTTATTCTGGAGTTTCCGTTTAATGGTGGTGTGCGGATTCTTAATGCTGGCCTTATTTGCGGCAGCGTTCTGGTACAGCACCAAGCATCAGATCACTAAGCCCCGCTGGTTGCTTAAGGCCTCGCTCTTTAGCCTGCCTTTACCCTGGATCGCCTGTGAAGCAGGATGGTTTGTTGCCGAGTTTGGGCGCCAGCCCTGGTCTATTGCTGAGGTCCTGCCGGTCCATGCATCGGTGTCCAACTTATCCGTCAGTGACGTGATCATCACCCTTGTGGCCTACACCAGCTTTTATCTGGTGATGTTTATTATCGGCTTTTATCTGATGCAGAAATTCGCCAAAAAAGGTCCTTCTGCCCTGGCTGAGCAAGCCGAGCGGGACAATCTGCACCTGGGTATAAAAGGAGCACAACTATGATCGACTATGAAATATTGCGCGTTATCTGGTGGGGACTGGTCGGCGTCCTGCTGATTGGCTTCGCCATCACCGACGGCTTTGATCTGGGAGTGGGCGCCTTGTTAACACTGGTTGGCAAAACCGATCAGGACAGACGGGTGATGATCAATACCATCGGCCCCCATTGGGATGGCAATCAGGTATGGTTTATTACCGCCGGTGGTGCCATCTTTGCCGCCTGGCCGATGATTTACGCTACCGCCTTCTCTGGTTTCTACCTGGCCCTGGCGTTAACACTAATCGCTTTGTGGATGCGCCCCATCGGCTTCGACTATCGCAGCAAATTGCCCAATGCCACCTGGCGTAAAGCCTGGGACTGGGCATTATTTGCCGGTGGCTTGGTACCTGCACTGATCTTCGGTGTGGCCTTCGGCAACCTGCTGTTGGGCGTGCCCTTTGAGTTGGACAACAACCTGCGTTCAACTTACACCGGTAGCTTCTTTGGTTTACTCAGCCCCTTTGCCATACTTTGTGGTCTGGTGTCGGTTGCCATGCTACTCAACCACGGGGCCACCTGGTTGCAGTTGAAAACCACTGATCAGTTACTGCAACGGGCTCGCGCGGTCTCGGTGATGTTGTCAGTGCTGGCGGTTGTGCTGTTTATACTGGCCGGTATTTGGGTCGCACTGGGCGTTGATGGTTTTGTCGTAACATCGGTCATTGATGCCTATGCCACCTCCAATCCCCTGACGAAGACAGTGGAACAACAAAGTGGTGCGTGGCTGAGTAATTACAGTGTCTATCCATGGATGATGGTCGCCCCTGCTTTGGGTATTGCGGCGGGCCTGGCCTGCGCCTGGTTTTCACTGAAAAAGCGGGCAGGCTGGGCTTTTGTCAGCAGTGCCCTGAGCATGACTGGCATCATCCTGACTGCAGGCTTCTCCATGTTTCCGTTTTTGATGCCAAGCTCCAGTATGCCTAATGCCAGTTTAACCATGTGGGACGCCACATCCAGCCTGCTAACCCTGAAAATTATGTTTGCGGTTGCCTGTATCTTTGTCCCCATCGTCCTGGCATATACCGCCTATGGTTTTTGGGTGATGCGTGGACGCATCAAACAATCTGAACTTAATCAAAGTCACGCCATTTACTAGGAGGACTGACTATGTGGTATTTCACCTGGATACTGGGCGTTTTACTCGCCTGTGCCTTTGGCATTATCAACGCCATGTGGCTGGAGTCTACCGAAGACATGGACAGAAATGACTAAAGACGCTGCCACACCGGCTCTGTCGACGTGGCTCAGTCAACAGGGCAGTACTAAACGCACTGCCCTGCATCTACTGACAGCCCTGGGCTTGGCCATATTCGCCTGCCAGCTCGGACTCTTCTGGTTTGTCAGTGTCGCCGCGGACGCACTGATTGTCAGCAAACAGCCGGTCAACTCAGCCACATTATCAGGCGTTATGCTGACGGCGGGCATGTGGCTTGGGTTTGATTATGCAAAACAACAACTGACTCAGCGCACTTACTTGCAACTCTGCCAGCATTTACAAAGCCGCTTGCACTGGCAGTTACAAAACGGACAACTGGCGCTGGTGCGCCGCCATCCCACCTTCTACTGGCAGCAACTCTGGTCACAACATATTCCCGCCACGGCGGAATTTCTGAGCCGCTATCAGGTGCAAAAACAATTGGCCGTACTGGCTCCCTTGCTTGCCATCATCTGTTTATGGCCAGCGAGTTGGTTGATAGCGGTATTAATGTTGTTCACCCTGCCTGTGGTACCGTTGTTTATGTATTTAGTCGGCAGTGGCGCAGCCAGTTTGCATCGCAGGCATTTTACCGCCCTGACACGGTTGGGCAGTTTGTTTGCTGACCGCCTGAAGGCGGCCGATCTGCTATTGATTCATCAGGCTCATAGCGGCCAGCAGCGCCTGCTTGAAGATGCCAGTGACGAATTAAATCGGCGCACCATGAAAGTGGTCAGTCTGGCCTTTCTATCCAGCAGCGTGCTGGATTTCTTTGCCACCCTGGCAGTGGCATTGGTAGCGGTATTTGTTGGCTTTAATTTACTGTCTGAGCTACAGATAGGCCCAGCGTTAAATCTGCAGCAGGGGCTGTTTATTCTGCTGGTTGCGCCTTTATGCTTTAGCGAATTAAAGGCCCTGGGGCGCCTCTATCATCAAAAGGCTGCGGCCGAGGCTGCGGCGATGGAGCTTCACCCCCTACTGGAAATGCCTTTGCCACCCACTACGCCAGGACAGTTCAGTGGTTTGGACTGGGTAGCACTGCAAGCCCGCCCGCCGGGGTTGCATGCCAGAAGATTGACCTTACAAGCCGGGGATTGGGTGCAACTGTCCGGTCCGTCAGGCAGTGGCAAAACATTGTTGTTGGAATGCTTGCTTGGCCAACGTCCTTGTAGTCATAGCATACAAAGTCAGGCGGTGTTACTCACTCAACAGGCCGTTATCACACCCCTTAGCCTGCGCGATAATTTGTGTCTTGGTCATCAGCACAATGACGACAGATTATGGCAAGTGCTGGCCCAGGTTGAGTTAAGTGACTGGGCAAAGAGCCTACCTCATTGCCTGGATAGCATAATGGGTGAGCACCCTGCTCTTTCCGGGGGACAGGCACAGCGTCTGGCACTGGCCCGAATACTGTTATCGGATACTCACCTGGTATTACTGGATGAGCCCACAGCTCACCTGACCAACGAACAGCACCAGCGACTCTGTCATCTGCTAAGGCTGCATCTGGCTGATCGCACTGTGGTATGGGCGTCACACAAACCGTTACCTGCACAATGGTTCAACCGCCATTGGCAGGCAGACAGACTGGAGATTACCTGTCTATGAAGCCCAATCTGCTGGCAACCTTGCTGGCCGCAATCCACGTCGCTGCCGGTCTGATTTTGTTGATTTTTTCCAGTTGGTTTATTGCCGCCTGCGCCATTGCCGCCCCAGGGTTCAACTATATGTTGCCTGCCGTGGTCATTCGCGCCCTTGCCCTGATTCGTATTGCATCGGGCTACGGACAAATGTGGCTGGGGCATAAACAATTGTTAGAGCGACTAGCCGCCACCAGACTGACCTTATTCAAACGCATGCACAACAGTCGGTTACCACAACAAGACGCCAATACTGAGGCACTGGTGCAGCATACCGAAGCGGTTGCCGCCTTATGGGTGGCCTGGATAAGCCAGCAAGCTGGCCTGGTCCTGACGCTACTGATTAGTCAACTGGCCCTGATGTGTTTAACACCAGTAGTGGCAGTGTATGGTTGGGGTTTATTGATGGGGATGCTGCTCAGCTTCGGCTGGGTTTGCCTCAAAGCTCTGAGTGACAGTGAACAACTGTTGCAACATAAGCAGCGCTTCAGACAGCAAACCAACGCCCAGCTCAGCAGTTGCTCGTTATGGCATATGCAATCCGAATTGCATCTGGCCGATGCATCCGCCATGTGGCAGGCACAGCAGCACATCCAAAACCGCGCTGATCATGCACTATGGCGATTGCATGGTGTAAGCCTGTTACTGCTGATAATAGTGCTTTATCAGGCCCCTGCAGCCCTGCTTGGACAAGCCAAACTGCTTATTCCGGTTATGCTGCTGTTAACCGCCAGAGACTGGTTGGCGGGCCCGCTGCGCTCGCAGCAAGCGCTGGCCGATTACCGTAACGGCAAAACACAACTAACCCATCTTGCCATCCAAAATGTCGCGCAACAAACACTGGATATGCCGCTTGAACAGATACAACTTAAGGCATTTCAGGTCAGCAACCGCTCGCTGCCGCCGATGAGTTTAAGCCTGCAAAGCGGTCAGTTACTGTTACTGCAGGGTGGCTCCGGCTCAGGCAAGACCAGCTTGCTACAGGCTCTGTTTGGCCTTATTCCTTATCAAGGGGAACGCCTGGTTAAGGGTCAGACTCTGGCACAGGGTGTGGTAACGGGCTGGTACCTCGCTCAGCAGCAACCGGTTTGTCTGGCCGGCAGTCTCAGGGACAACCTGCAGATCGCCTCGGCAGCGGCCTCTGACACTAAGCTGATTGAGGTATTACGGCAGGCCAACCTGTCACACCTTGAAAATGCCCTGGAAGAGTGGCTGGGTGAAACAGGGCGAAAATTAAGTGGCGGTGAACTGAAACGATTGAATCTGGCCAGAGCCTGGTTAAGCGAGGCGTCGCTCTGGTGCCTTGACGAACCTTTTGAAGGTCTGGACAGCCATCAGCAACAGCTGATGGCTGACAGCATTAACAGGGCTGCGGCCAATAGAATCATTGTCCTGGCCAGTCACCTGCGCCCCACCAATCTGCATGTTAGTCAGACGCTGGACATGGATAAACTCATTGAAGCGAACGCCAGGGCTGGGCGTAAGGTGAGCTAGTCCTGCATATTCAGGGTCTTGAGCTCTTGGCGGGTTTGCGACTCCAGTTCTTCCATAGTTTTACCATGGGGTACCGGCAAACGGGTTTCCGGATCTACCCGTACAAATACAATATCGTCAGCAAAGCAGATGGTTTTCTTGGTGGCCTTATTGCGTACCAGACAGGACACTGTAATAGAGGTACAGCCCACCTTTTTGGTGGCCAGACCAAATTCCACCACATCGCCCTGTAATGCCGGAGATTCAAAGCTGATTTCACCAATGTGTTTGGTGACCAGATGATTGCTTTCCAATTGGCAGATGGCATAAATGGCAGCTTCCTCATCTATCCATTCCAGGGCGCGTCCGCCAAACAAGGCGTTCGCATAGTTAAGGTCATTAGGCATCACCAGACGACGGGATAAAAAGCGCATTCGAATTCCTCTACAGCAATAGGATAAACTAGGCGCTAAGTATACCAGTTATCTGACAATATGGCCGACGTGCAACATGCTTTTCAATCCTGGCTGAATCAGCGTTACTCAGGTCAGTTTCATCGCCAGCTTCTGCTTATTCAGGGGCCCAAAGATTGGACCAGACAGCAAGCCGCCAGCCTGTTATCACATTCAGGGGCGGGTCAGGCCCTGTGGATTGGCGACGAGCCGGATCAGGTGTCTTGTCGTGACTACAGACGCCAACTGGGCAATGAATGGGATACAGTTGTTTATGACTTATTTGCAGGTGTCAGCGCCAGTGCGTTAGTGGCACTGTCCGGCACCGTACGCCGGGGAGGCTTAATGCTGCTGCTGTGTCCGGCGCAACAAGAACTTGTCCACTTTATTGACCCCAAAGCCGGACAGAAAAACTCCTTCGGCTGGCCTGTTGGCCCCAGCCAGTTCTGTCGTTGGCTACTCGATAGGGTCAGCCAATCCAGGCAGGTGGCAGTATTTACACCAGAGGCATTTCGCGGCTACCACTATCAGGCTGACGAACCATCAGCCATGCCGGGCCCCTGTGCCAGCCCCGAACAAGAGTTGGCGGTACAGGGCATTGTCAAAGTGGCGAAGGGGCACCGACATCGCCCGCTGGTTATTACCGCGGACCGGGGCCGAGGTAAGTCATCAGCATTGGGCATTGCCGCAGCTCAACTGATCCGTGACAATGCCAGGAATATTGTCATCACCGCCCCGCATCCGGATGCCGTTGCCCAGGCTTTTACACAAGCCGCAAAGCTTTTGCCAGAAGCAAACCAAAGCAAAGATCGACTGCAGACAGCACATGGGGAGCTGCGCTTTGTACCTGTTGATGTGCTGCTACGCGAAGCGCAGCCTGCCGACGTATTGCTTGTGGATGAAGCCGCAGCGATCCCGGCGCCCTTGCTGAAAAAACTGTTAGGACGTTATAGCCGGGTGGTATTTGCCTCCACTATTCACGGCTACGAAGGCAGTGGACGAGGCTTTGAGATACGCTTTAAACCTTATCTGCAAGCTCAGCGTCCCGGCTGGCAACAACTGCATTTATCCACGCCTTTGCGCTGGTCACCAGGAGACTGTCTGGAAGCTTTATGGTTTGACGCCTTACTCATGCGTGATGCGCCAGAGACATTAGCTTCACAACCGTTCACAGCACTCAAACTGCACTGGTATTCAGGCCCGCAGTTGGCGAGTCAACCCAGCTTATTGCATAAGGTATTTGACCTGCTGGTCAATGCCCATTATCAGACCAGTCCGGATGACCTGCAGCGTATACTGGACGCCCCGGATATACAGGTTGTTACCTTGCAGCAAGAGCAACACTTGCTTGCTGCGATGCTGGTACAAACAGAAGGCACGCAGCGCCTGGCGGACCTCGCTAACCCCATTAGCCTGGGGCAGCGGCGGGTGCAAGGTCATTTATTGGCGCAGAATCTCAGTGCTTATTTATGTGAACCGACGCTGGCCAGTCTCAGCTATCTTCGAATTGTGCGCATTGCGGTAAAAGACAGCCTGCGCCGTTTGGGGCTGGGCCGGCAAATGCTGAGGCAATTGACCACTGAAGCGACTCATCGCGGCTATGATGCCTTGGGTAGCAGTTTTGGCGCCTCGCCAGATTTATTGGCTTTCTGGCAACATAGTGAATTTATGCCCGTCAGACTCGGGCACAAGCAGGATGCTGCCAGCGGCGAACATAGCCTGCTGGTGTTAAAAGCGCTCAGCTCTAAGGCGCAGATCTGGCAGTGTGCACTGACAAGCTACTTTTATGACGAGTATCCTTATCTGTTAGCCACTTACTTTAAGCAGCTAGATGCCAGCCTGGCCCTGAGTTTATTAAAGGGGAATCGCCAGGACGTCACTCTTAGCGCCAGATATCAGAGACAATTACAGGCCTTTTCAGTTGGCACACAGCCACTTGATAATGTGCTTCAGGCGCTGCGCTGTTTGCTGATAAGCAGAGTGAAACTGCCAGCATGCATGGATACGCAATTGGCAATGCGATACCTGCTGCAAGGTTGGGATATTGGCTCAGTTTGTCAGGAAGCCGGGCTTAGTGGTAAAAAACAACTGGTGGCCCGGCTTAGGTCATGGGTTAAAGCTCGGTTGGACGCAACACCTTGATATCCCCTTCCACTCTCTCCCTGGCCGCCACCATTAGCTCCCCTTTGGCATCCACATCAAAATGCCAGATAAAGTGGCCCTGCTCTATCAGCACCGGCGCCAGAGTCTGATCCAGGGAAAATTGCCAGATTTGGATGCCTTTATCCCATTTTGACTGCCAGTAGACCTTGCCATCGACCAGCTTAAGATTCATCAGTTGATTGACGTGCTGAGGGTTGAGAGAAGTTAACGCCTCGCCAGGCATATCCAGTGAAGACGTGCTGCGCAGTACCTGCTTGTCAAAAATCAGCCAACGCTTGTCCTGCCAGTCATAATGCACCGCCAAGGCGTCTATGGCCCACTGCTGTAGAATAATTCCCTGGCGGTTGTACAAAATCAGTGTCTGGCCATCATATGCATAAAGCCGCTCATGGTCCAACCACCCCAGACTTAACAACGGGCCACTTAGCTCAGTGGTAAATTCGCCAATTTCTCCCTGTCGCCCATACAGCACGATTTGTTTGTCGCGATTGGACAGCAGAGCACTGAAATCGGGACTCCACTGCAGAAAATGTGCATAGGCATTACCATGATAGGCAGAAAGCCTGGTCAGCTTGTCTCCGGCTTGCAGATAGACTTCGCAAACTCCGCTGCGTCTGGACATAAAGGCCGTTTCACCCAATGGGTTAGTGGCTGGCAGATAATCCAGCGAGGATGAAGAAAACAGGGGCATATTCAACTTGTTGCGAATATTAACCTGCCAGGATTCGCTGGCCACAAACAACTGACCATGCTGGTCCGCCGATACAGAGGTGAAAACCCCCTGGGCAGTATTGGCGACCACCTGTGCCTTTTGTCCAGGCACTTGTTCAATGATAGCGCCCATTTGACTCGGATGATTAAGAATCAGGGTGCGACGCTTAGGGTTATAGGATATCAGCCATACATGGTAATCCCATGTCATCACCTTTTTACCGGCCAGAGACAGCAAGTAGCTGCCCTTGCCAGGGCTGTTAACCAGATAGAGAATTTCATCATCCCAGACTCGAACAGCGGCACGAATATTCTCGTCGGCGTGCAGGTGCAGCGGCAATAAAATCAGTTGGCCAGTGCTAATACGATAGAGGTAAGGCAGGTCTTGCTGGTTGCGTTTTAAGATCACCACCATTTCATCCAGATTTTTCCATACCGGGCGCTTGGCATAGGTACAGGGCAACGCACGACTGGTGTGGATCTGATTCAGCTTTTCATCGGCCAGATTCAGTAAGCACTCTCCGGCCTGATATTGCCAGTAAGCCAGCAGTGCCCGCTTAGGGTGCCACTGCGGCAGGCTGATACGACTTTCCACTTTCAGACTGCTAAGTAAATTACCGCTTTTATCACTGACCTGCAGTTGATTGATGTCTTTGACAAAGGCGAGTAAATTTTGTTCGGGGTGAGCACTGACTTCCGCTTCCAAACCAAGCGCATAACTTACGTCCGTTAATGCGTATTGCACCGGTTTGGGTCTGTCAAACTTACTCCCCAGGCTTGCAACAGCAGCAAAACACATGGCTCCGACACATCCCCAGCTTAGCCATCTTACCCATACAGGCCTTTTGCTTGGCGTCTTACTATCAGTATTAACCGACTCAGCAGGCAGAGCAGATACATCAGGCAGGAAACAATAACCGCGCTTTGGCACCGTTTTAATAAATTGAGGTTGGCGGGGCGAGTCTTCCAGTAAACGCCTGAGTTTGGTTAACAGTTGATAGAGGCTGTTATTGTCCACCACCGTATTAGGCCATAGCGCTCTTTCCAGCTCCTCGCGGCTAAGCAGATGGCCGTTGGACTGGCAGAATAGCAGCAATAAGCGACTGACCTGAGGCTCCAGCTTATGCTGCTGATTATGCGATTGATTGCATAACAGATCCTGCTCTGCAAAAAAGTGAAAATGTGCAAACTGCCACCCGCTGTACACCTGCTCGTCCATGCCGAGATGCTGCCTGTCCAAAGCCGTTGGCTCCTAGCGAAATCAATACAGACGAAAATACGTTTCCTTCAGACAAAGTCAACATCCGCCAGGCTCTGGGCAGCACAATTCAGACAAAAATCAGAGATTTTCAGCCTATTAAAATATGCTTCTACTCACACATTTGACGGCAGCGGCTCTATGGTGTCCTTCTTATCGCCCGCATGAATGGGAGTCATTGTGGCTCCAGTTCCCCTTTGCCCCGGCTTTCTCTGGCCTTTTTGTCCTGCAGCCAGGCCGTTAAGTGCTTCTTAAGCCAGGGAGCTAAGGGGCGTTCCACCAAGCGGTGAATAGCGTAAGCAACAGCCAGCATCAGTGATGCCGTTACAACCAGCATCAGGTACTTGTTTATATGCTGGCCATAAGCATTAAACAACATATAGCCTATGTTTTGATGAATCAGATACAGGGGATAAGTTAAGGCGCCCCAGGCAACAAACCGGGCATTTCTTAACGGATGTTGATTGGCCAAGGTGCTAAACAGCATCAAACCCAAAAACAACAGATTTAATCCAATAATAACAAACTCATTAAACGCCGTGCCATACCAGCCTTCCATCATGTTGGTAAATAGCCAGTTTTGACAGACAACAAAGACTAACGCCAGCACTAACATAGATGATTTCAGTAAATCCAAGCCATCTCTGCGAATAAGATAAAGCAGGCAACCTGTCGCGAAGTATCCCCACCAATGCGGAAATGCGTTAGTCCAGAGATCGAATGCTTGCCCCCAGCTAGTGAAAAGCGAGACCGTGCACACCAGCAACGACAGACCAATCAGGGGCAGAATAAAACGTAACCAGCCGAACCAGGCCAGAGCAAACATCACCAGATAAAACTGCATTTCTATCCACAATGTCCAGTAGGCAGATTCGATGGATTTTATCCCCATGGCAGCCTGGAACATAGTGGCATTGGCAGCAATTTCAGCGCTTGATGCCTGAAATTGGCTTTGATTAAAGTACAAGATACCGCTCCCGGTCAGGATGACCCCGACCCAGTAAGCCGGGTAAAGCCGGATAAAACGGGAAACAAAGAACTTGCCTGGTTCACCATCTTTGGCGCTCATCAGGATCACAAAGCCGCTAATAATGAAGAAGAAGTTGATACCCAGATAAAAGTAACGGCTGTATTCGCCTATGCCGTCAAAGCGAATATCGGGCGCATACCCGAGCATATAGCCCACAAAGGTATAGTGAAATATCAACACCATCACTGAAGCTATAAAACGATAGAGATCGATCTCATACAGTCGCTTATCCATGTACAACTCTCCCACCAGGATCAACAAGCTAGTTTTATGTATATGACATTACAGGATTTTTCTTTATGAACCAGCGCTATACATAGGCCTTCAGAAAAAATCAGATCTTTGAACTTAAGGCGTGACAGCAAGCAGAGTGGGTCGGAATTGATTCCGACAGGGATTAAAGCGGTCTGATGGTTGGGGTAAACGAGAGGCAATAAAAAAGGGCTATCCACTCGGATAGCCCTTCTTCATATTGGGAGCCTGGCGGTGTGCTACTCTCACATGG
>NZ_PEBU01000005.1:182647-349104 GCF_002887595.1 Bowmanella denitrificans | reverse complement strand
CACAGTTTTAATGCGGGGCTGCCACCAGTGAAAGCAGAACAACCTAAACTGGTGTCTGGAAATAGTTGACCACTACACTTGATGTTTGGAGGTATAAATATTGACAAAACCAACTCTCACATTCTTGTAGGGGATCACGGGGCTAACAACTAACGAATGATATGGACTCCCCCTTTCCCGGAGTTTTGCCAAACTTATATGGCAACCATTGAGGAGAACTGTCCATGTCTGATTTCAACTATTTCTATGGCATTGATTTAGCCAAACTGAGTTTCAGTATCCATGGTGAAGACTGTCGTGGCAAGGCGGGGGTTATTTATTGTAGATTAGGACAACAAACAGGCGCTTTTGCAGCCCTGACTTAGTACCTCCATGTTCTTTATGACACGCCGTCCGTGGCGCGCCAGTCCCATTTCTTTACTACGCGGTAAAGAAACGAGACGCAAAGAAAGCGCGCCCGCTGGATTCCAAACAACGTCAGTCCAGGCCACTACTAAAAGGCGGTCGTGAAAACGACGTTCCAGACGCGTCTTCCACTCAATTTGCTCCCAGCAAATTGCCCACCTTTTAGCAGCACCCTGAACCGACCGGGAATTTTTAAGCGGGGTCAAAGCGGCTTGGGCCGCTTAGGGGGAATGTTTCAACAACACTGACCCTTTGATTCCCGTATCTCATCGTCTGGTGTTATCGGTGGTCAGACTCGGCAAAGAAGTCAGGAAACGCGCCAACTACCCCATTCCTGCACAACGATTGTGCTGGGCACTACAGGAGTATTCCCGACTTGTACATTCGTTGGGGAGACCTGAATTATGAGGGGATCCTCCAGCGCCCGCATAATAGGCGCGCGCTTGCGAGCGTCCTAATTGACGCGTTTGTTAGAGCTCTACCACCAATTAAGGCGCCCAAGAACACCTTTGAATTCGTTTGCAGCTTTTTCATAGCGTTCGTATGAGCCTCCAAACATGCCTGCTTTTATCGGTGGCCAATGTTCTTTTAAATTAGCGGCTTCAGTCGCAAGCATTACAAAAGGAGAATTTTCTCCTCTGCTAGAAAACTTCCATCCAAACCTACCTATCGGCCCCCACATACCGTGTCCATCTTGCAGTCTGAGGTCCGCTACTACTAAGGCGTACAATATTTCAAACTCATCAAAGCTGGATTCATATCCCTTACCCAAAAAAAACAAGTCATCTATTACAGGCTGAACTTGCTTAAACAAATATTCGCTTATAGGTGTATATTGTCGCTCATGCCCCGGAATCCGCTTAAATATATCAGTTCTTGTAAGCTCAAGAATTCCGCTAGATAGCTTTTGGGCAAAATAAGGATTACTATTGCCATAGTTTGACTCGCCCAATTTCGTGTAAAGGATTGCCGATAGAGCTTGGTAGTTTTTACTTTCTACAGCCGCGATTCCAGCTTGATAAAGCAGTAATAACAAAGGGTACCACCGGAGATTTAACCAGATAGTCAGTCCCCCTTGCGATTCAATCAGCCTATCGCTAGCTCTTGATATAATTTTACGTAACACCTCAAATTCTGCCTCAGTCGCCCAATATGCCATTACGGCAAATATTGCGCCAAGGTCTCTGGTGTACTTCTCGTAAGAAGATATTCGATCCAAGAACTCTTCGTCAGAATAGCTACCACTTACTGCAAAATTATCTTCGCTAGTTCTTGAGAGAAATAAGCGCACTTCTTCAATTCCAAAATCATGGAGCTTGATGTGCGACTTTTGGGAAGATAAAAGCTCTTTAACGTAATCGACTTTTTCTTCTAGCGTTACAATACTCCTCGCCACCTCCGTATAAGGCACTGATATAAGCTCATCTATATCCTTCTTCTCATCACCTGAAAGCTCATCAATATTCGGCGCAACAATTATAAAGTCGCCATCTCCATCAAACTGCCCATAATGTGGAGTTTGCTCAGAGTTTAGATCGTTGGCTACTTTTGTGTACACATAGGCCATAAGACCGCTAGCTGTAATTACACCATGTTCATTTGCAGCTTTGCCGCGAATGCCCTCAATTAGATGGCCTGTGAAGACAGAGTGATCAGGTATCGGGCCTCCTGAGTCAGAAACAACTTCATTTGCTTTTCCCGCTGTTATTACTTGGCGAGAAAATCTTTGGTACATATCTTTTAGAAATCGACTACTTCCAGCTTGGATGTCTCTATTAACGGCCAAGCCGCCGTAGCATGCATCCATAATAAATAATATATGCTTCGCTCTGATAAGCTCTGCATTTCTCGTAAGCTCGTCCCAGCGTATGAATGAAGAGTAATCATTCATATCTGCATCGTAAGGGACTAAATAACCAACTTCTCCTCGAAACCCTGCTTTAGTGTGTCCGTGACCAGCAAAAAAAACGAGTAACCTGTCATCGACCTTCACACGTTCTGATGTGAAAGAAAGGAATGATTTTAGGATGTTTGATTTGGTTGCATCACTATCAGTAAGGTAAGTAACATTTTCGGCTTCAAAGCCCAGCTCTCCAATGAGAATGTCCCTTATTTCTTTTGCGTCATTTACGGCATATCCAAGTGGAGAGACATTCTGATATTTATTTATGCCTATAATCAAAGCTCTGCTGCTTTCATAGCTCTGCTTTAATACGTATTTTAAATCTCGCATCCACTCTCTCCTAGAGCTTTAACGCCGCGCTCTGCGGCAAGTTTGTAGCGCAGCGAAAAACTTGTCCGACAGCAGCGTCTTGTTAGACTTAGCTGCATCTCTGCAATATTTCATTAAACCAGCCAAGTATTTCACCATTTTGGTCTCTTTCATCAAGCCTTTCTTTAGTCATTTTCTTGGCTGCAACTCGATTTAGTCTTCTTTTTGCGGTTCTATCATTCACTCCAAGCGCAGCGCCTACGAGTGACGGCACATCACAGTCATCTGTGTATGTAACACTTATATTTAAGGCTTCTTGAATCGCATCTGGATGGAGATAGTTTTCGGCTTCTCGCTTGGTCGTAATAAATGCTATGGAACCATCGCCTCTAGCATTTACTGCATCACAAGTTTCTTGATATTTGGGTGGATTCTGATCATCCCGATCATAAATATGTACTTCTGGCTTCCCGATATTTTTAAGGTAGTGGCCATTGACCCAATCTCTAAGAGTGTCTCCACCCAAGGGAAGTAATACTATTCTTGGATCATTTTCAAAGTCAGGGGCCATATGGCCTTCATCGAGTAAAAGTGCTGATAGATTTTTAAAGAACGCTATGTCATTTGGACCTTCAACGCAAACTATCACCTGCGCTCTGCTATCAGGAAGAACACCTAAGTCTTTAGCTATAAGCTTAAATACATCCTCTTGGTTAAAGTTGACCTCAATCTCGCCTTCTTTGTTCTTGAAAATATGCCTTATGCATTTGATAGGTAATTGCTCAGCGAGTGCTGGAACATGAGTGGTAATAACTATTTGGCACCCATCTTTATCAGCCATTTCAGAAAAGGCTTCAACGAGAAGCTTTTGCTTATCGGGATGTTGAGATGTTTCGGGTTCTTCAATAGCGTAGATTACACCTCGATCCTGATATTCTCGCTTAATGCGTTCTGCCTCTGCTTTGAAAAAGCTAATCAGTACTAATCGTCTTACTCCGCTACCTCTTTTATTTATGGGGATATCATCGTCGCCAGCTAATGACAACTTAAAAATACCTTCCCATTTTGGATCTGCCTTAAAGTCTGGAGTTAGTGACATAGCGAGTTCAGGGTCTAAATCGGCCAAATGCGACAAAGTACTATTTGCGACAGCAAGAGCTCTTTGTTTAACTTGATCTTTAATGTCTTCTAGCTGTGGGGATATATCTTCAATTGCTTGAGATATTGCAACTTTCATTGGATCTTGAACTTCGGCTTCTTCATCAGTGCTAGGTCTATCTGCTCTAAATAGTGCGAAGTGCGGCAAGTGATTTTGAATTTGTTCTAAAATAGCTTTTCCATCTTCTTTCGATAAAGCTACAGATTGTTCCTTAAGCTTTAGGTCACCAACAGAACCATAGATAGCTTCTCGCAAGCTTACATTAGATCGATTGTCTTCCGCTGCAATTCCAAGCGACTGAGCAATAGATTTCAATTCATCATTCTTTTTTAAAAGAATTCCCTTAGCGTTTCTGGCGCTCGGATGAACACAATTAGCTACGTAGGCTCCGACTCCCTTTCCTTTTTTGAATACTTTCGATAACGAAAGTGTCCCCTCATCGGTTAACAAAAACTCACGATCTAAGCTTGTTACAGATGTGGCATCTAGGACTATTTCTTGTGGCAGTTCCTCAAACTCACAGGTGATGATTACATCATCATTTTCACCGGCATAAACACATTTATCCCCAGCTTCATATTTGCATAGCTTATGGCCAAAAAATATTCCCAGCGCATCGAGTATTGATGTTTTTCCAACATCATTTCTGCCAATGAGGCCTGTCATATTGCCGAAGGATATTTCCGTTTCTGTCTGGTAGGCTCGAAAATTCTGAACTTTAAGATTCTTGAGCTTCATATATCTTCCTTGGGGCTGAATTCTTTTTAGGGGCTAACGTTATTAGACGGAACTTATCCGTGTTTAAACACGGATAAGTTCCGTACTTTTACATAGCTATTTTGTAGCATGCTTCTAACCCTTTGCCTAGCAAGCGCTTTTTAGTTTGCTCCAAAATGGTGCCGGGGAAGGCGGATGTGTTCCGTACCATTGCTGTTATACGGCATCGTCTATGAAATCCTTGCATCTGTGATTGATAAAAGCAGTCTGCCCTTTGATGGATTCACTTCATACCAAGTCAACCTATGCCCCCCTTAAGCGGCCCGAGCCGCTTTGACCCCCGCTTAAAAATTCCGGGTCGGTTCAGGGCGCTGCTAAAAGGTGGGCAATTTGCTGGGAGAAAATTGAGTAGAAGACGCGTCTGGAACGTCGTTTTCACGACCGCCTTTTAGTGGTGGCCTGAGCTGACGTTGTTGGGAATCCAGCGGGCGTGTTTCTTTTGGTTACTTTGATTTGCACGATCAAAGACAATCTGGTCTGGAACCAGATTGAACAGCTTTAGCTGGCCTGCAAGGCAACAGGCAGGATGCTTGTTGTAAAAGTGACTGGCGCGCCACGGACGGCGTGTCATATAGGACAAGGAAGTCACATACCCAAACTTTTTACAGGTGACTATTTCTCTACCACGAAGATCAGAAGAACACGAAGAGTGGTCAATCGGTGTTGTCCTTCGAGCACTTCGCGCCCTTCGTGGTGAATATATTTGGGAAAAGTCTGGTCTGGAACCAATTTGAACAGCTTTAGCTCGCCAGCAAGGCAACAGGCAGGATGCTTGTTGTAAAAGTGACTGGCGCTCCACGGATGGAGTGTCATAGAAGCTAGGACGGCGACTCCGTTGTTTCACCCCTTTAGACTTGCAACAAATGATTCCCTCAATTAGCGTAAATCCACAACTAAAGGAGCATTTATGCAGAACAAAGCGGCTTTGGCCTTGTTAGTGGGCGGTTTGTTGGTGGCGGCGCAGGCGCTGGCCGATGATGCCAAACCCCGCAGCCGGGACTTAGGTATAGCACCAGGTATTCTTAAAACCGGCCAGCATAATGCCATTACCGATGTGCAAGGGGTGCTGGTCGGGCAGGTGACTTTGGTGGACGGGCAGGATGTGCGTACCGGCGTCACGGCGATTTTGCCCCATGGCGGCAACCTGTATCAGGACAAAGTGCCCGCCGGGCTGTATGTGGCCAATGGCTATGGCAAGCTCACCGGCATTTCACAAATACAAGAGCTGGGGGAGATTGAAACCCCGATTCTGCTCACCAATACCCTGTCGGTGCCACTGGCCGCCGAGGCCATTATTGGCTGGACCTTAAAGCAACCTGGCAATGAACAGGTGGTGTCGGTAAATGCGGTGGTGGGGGAAACCAACGACAGCCGCTTAAATGATATTCGCAAGCGCGCCCTTAAGGCCGAACATGGTCTGAAAGCTATCTCAAATGCCAGTGACGGGCCGGTGGCCGAAGGGGCGGTGGGGGCTGGCACCGGCACGGTAGCCTTTGGCTGGAAAGGCGGTATTGGCACCAGTTCCCGTGTGCTGCCAGCCAAACTGGGCGGCTATACGGTAGGGGTGTTGGTGCAGTCTAACTACGGCGGGGTATTGCAGATTGCCGGTCAGCCTGTGGGTGAGGCGCTTGGCCAGTATTATCTGAAAGATGCGCTGGACTCTGAGGTGGCCGACGGCTCCATTATGTTGATTGTGGCGACCGATGCGCCTTTGTCGGATCGCAATCTAACCCGTTTAGCTAAAAGAGCGGTGGCAGGCCTAGCCCGCACCGGGGCGTCTTTTACCAATGGCTCAGGGGATTATGTGCTGAGTTTCTCCACCGCCGCGTCGGTACGTCGCACCGCTGAGCGCCGCGGTGAGGTATCCAGCACCGAGTCTGTGCCAAACGGCAGTATGTCGCCCCTGTTCCAGGCGGTTATCGAGGCCAGCGAAGAAGCGATCTATAACTCCATGCTAAAAGCCACCGACACCTGCGGTACCCGCAGTGACACAGGCAAAGCCAACTGCGTAAAAGCCCTGCCGCTAGAGCAACTCAAAGCCCTGCTAACGACATCCAATTAAGGATATCGCCAGCGGTTTTGGCCAGACGCCCAGTGTAAATAGGACCGGCGCGCAATGGAGGGCGTCATATAAGATATGGAGGCCAGTTATTCAAACCTTGTCAGGTAAACTGTCGCCATGGATACTAAAACTCTGTTTGGCTAAATCAATGCCATAGACATAGTTGTCATCGGACATGGTTGGTTCTTCTCAATGGTTGCCAATTAGACGTGGTAGAACTTTGGGAAAAGGGAGTCCATATGATTCGTTATACATTATGGAGGGATAGGTCATTTTAATTAAATCGATAAAGAGCCAGCTCAATCTCAAGCCATACTTCTATGAGAAATCAGCGAAAGTTGGTACTGCCGGTTGCATTCTAGGTGGATTAGTAGCTTATCTTTTGTTTATGAGAGCGTTACCAGTATTCGGCGTCGATCTTGACGTTCCATTAAAGGAATACAGTGATCAAATCGTTTACTCTGTTTTTGGTTGTGGCGCACTGTTACTGTTACTTTGCATATACTTATTTTGTTCGTTCTGTGCAGCGATATACTTTTTCCCCATGGTCAAAAATGGCAGCCTTGAGTTGGAAGATTATATAAATATTGTTTTTAAAAGCCGTTACCCGGCTCACTGGCAGAAAATGTGAAGGTCCGAATGTATAAAAATAGTTATAGTCGCTAACTGGGGCTCTTACACATGGGCGGCGTTACTCCGTTCAGATTCTAGCCTTCGTATTTTTGCCCCTAAGCAGGGTATTAAGCGACAATGATAGATCACGAGAAATTCCAAAATCTTGTAAAGCAGCTCTACACGACAGTGGATGAGCTAGAGGATATGTTTCCTGGCAGGCATTTTACTCCTGATGGCCATATGGTTGGCAGTATTGGCGAGTGTTTGGTTGCCGACGCTTATGGTTTAGAACTTATGCCTGCGTCAAATAAGGGCTTCGATGCCGTTACAAGCTCGGGAGTTAAGGTTGAAATTAAGGCGACTCAATCAAAGTCAGTAGCATTTCGTGGTGAACCAGAGCATACAATTATCATTAAAATATTACCGGACGGTACGTTCGAAGAAGTATTTAATGGCCCTGGCGCTATGGTATGGCAGCAGTTCAGCGGTAAAGCATTACCCTCAAATGGCCAGTATCAAATATCAATTCATAAACTTAAAATACTGAACCAGCAAGTAAAGGTGTTTCAACGTGTGCCAAAAATCGCCTAACAAGGGTGGACAAATCGCCCGAAAGGAGCGTGGGCTGGACTCGCTGGCGCTCCATGGATGGAGTGTCATATAGGACAAGGAAGTCACGTATCCAAGCCTTTTGCAGGTGCCTGTTTCTTTACCACGAAGATCAGAAGAACACGAAGAGTGGCTGGTCTCTTTTGAGCCTTCGTGCGCTTCGTGTCCTTCGTGGTGACGCTATTCTTTTGCCTGTAGTAGCTAATAAATCTGCGCCGAGACCAGCTCGAACAGCTTTGGTTGGCCCGAGAGGCTTACTCAGTCATCAGCCCCCCGTGGCAAACCCAATAAAATCCCCTCAGGGGTTTTCACGCTACGGGTTTGGGTCAACCCCTCCACGCTTTGTACAAAGTCCTCCACATCCTGCAGGTTAAACACCCCGGAAATGGCAAACCCGGCCAGGTCTTTATCCTGTAACACCAGCGGCTGCAGGCTATAGCGGTTGATCTGGCGGATGGCCTGCTCCAGCCGGGTATCATCAAACTGAATACGATGACTGCTCCAGTCCGGTTGACCGGCCTGTAAACCGGGGGGCAGGCGATATCGGCTGAGTTTATTGTCCTGATATTTCAGGCCCCAACCGGCATGCACCGGCGCGGTGCCGCTGAGCGCTCCGCCGCGTACCCCAACCACGCCCTGATAGACCTCCAGCGTCCAGGCGCTGGCCAGCTTTTCCACTGAGTAGGCGGTGCCCAGAGCCACAAACTCGGTACTCTGATTTAGCATCACCACAAACTCCCTGGGCTGATGGGCGACCTGGCTGAAGACCCGGCCCTGGATCAGCTCCACTTCACGGCGGTGTTCCTGCATCTGCACCCGTACCCGGCTGCTGCTGTCCAGATAGAGCGCACTGCTATCGCTAAGCTGCAGCTGTTGAATCTCGCCTTGTTGGGTTTGGTAGGCCAGTATATTGTTTGATGCTGGTGTAGTTGGCAGCAGCGACAGGCTGAACACCAACAGGCACACCGTAGCGGCCAGGGCGGTCAGTACTTTGCTCAGGCTTTTGGCCGGGCGACGTTCTGCTATTGAAATCACCTGGGGCGACGGCGGCACGATTGGCTGGTCCAGGCTGTTTGCGTCAAGGTTTAGCACACCGCCCAGTTGCCAGGTATTGGCCGCATGATTAAAGGCGCGCACATGCTCGGGATGGGCGCGTAACCAGGCTTCAAATTTGGCGGAGGTCAGTATGGCGGGGCTGGCTTCAATATCCAGCAGCCAGTCACAGGCCTCGGCCAGGATCTGTGGGTCGATAACCCTGTTTGGATGGCTATAGCCTTGGTTACTGCTGTTCACGTTGCATACGCCTCTGGGTCAAATGCATCAGAGCGTCGCGCAAATGCCGTCTGACCACCATCACGCCGATGTTCAGTTGGGTGGCAATGTCCTCATAGGACAGGCTCTGGATTCGGTTAAGTAAAAATATCCGCCGGGTCAGGGCGGGGAGTTGTGCAAGATCGGCCTCGGCCTGGGCCACGGCCTGTTGCTGGCTAAGCTGGGCCTCCGGCTCTGGCACCAGGCAGTGGTGCTCATGGTTTGATTCGTCATATTCCACCCACTGGGGCGCATGCTGGTTGCGCCGGTGACGGTCGCGCAACAGATTGACTACCACAGTGCGTAAAAAGGCCATTTCATTATGCAGTTGCGGCAGGTTGTCGTAGTGGGACAAGCGAATAAACAGCTCCTGCACCAGCTCTTCGGCGTCGTGCTGGGAAGCGCCTTTGCTACAGGCGTAGCGCAGCAGCGCCGGGGCATGGCTTTGGTAGAGGCGCTCAAGGTTGCGCTTAGTGCCAGCTGCTGCGCCGGGCCCGGTCAGCGCTGCGTGGTTAAGCAGCAAATCGGCTGACGGCATGGGCAATGGCCTTGGCGGTAAGTTTCAGATCTTCGGCGCTGTTATACAGGCTTGGGGTAATGCGCACGCAACTACCGTTTTGAAGTCCGTCGCGATGTACGCAAAACACTTGGTGCTCGGCCAGCAGATATTCGGCAATGGCGCGGTTTTGTGCGCTGCTGGTGTGGCCCTTAATGCGAAACGAGGTAATACCGGCATGCAGACGCGGGTCTTGCGGGGTGAGAATATCAATGCCCTCAAGCTGGCGTACCTCATCAACCCACAGATTACGTAAGTATTGCAGCCGTGCGGCTTTGGCCCTGGCGCCTATTTGGTCATGAAAGGCAAAGGCATCGGGTACGCTAAGAAAGGCGGCAAAGTTACTGGTGCCGGAGTGAAATTTACCCCAGATGCTGTGTTCCTGACCCGGTGCGGCCGACATATTGGCAGCAATCTGCTCAAGTTTGCCCTGGCGGATATACATCACGCCAACCCCAAGCGGCGCGCCCATCCATTTATGCAGGTTAAAGCCGATAAAATCGGCGCCAAGGTCTGCTACACCAAAGTCCATCTGCCCCCAGGAATGGGCGGCATCCACAATCACGGCGATACCACGCTCCCGTGCGGCGGCAGTGATTTCTTTTACCGGCATCACCAGCCCGGTGCGGTGGCTGATATGGGTAAGCAGCAGCAGTTTGCAATTAGGATGGCGGGCGAAAGCCGCCTGATAAAAGGCTATCAGCCCCTGATGGTCAGCCGGTTCGGGTATGGCCAGCTCGATCACCTCGGCGCCGCATTGGGCGGCCTTAGTGCGCATGGCATCCTGCATGGCGCCATAATCCAGGTCGGCGTACATCAGGGCATCACCTTTTGTTAAGCCGATGAAGCCGCCAATCAGATTTTGCAGGGCTTCGGTGGCTCCGCGGGTTAAGCCGATTTCCTCGGGTTTGGCAGCCAGACGGTCGGCCACGCTGGCGACTATATCTTTTAACAGCGGCCAGTACTGGCGGCGGGAGAAATAGGAGTTATCACGATTGACCCGCTCGGTATGTTTGAAATAGGCCTGCATCACCGGCCTTGCCATAATGCCCCAGTTGCCGTTTTCCACATTGATAATCCCGGGTCGCACATCATACTGGCTGGCAACTTGTGCCCAATAGGCTTCGTCCTGGGCTTGTGCCAGGGCCGATTGTGCAGAGCTTGGCAGTGGCGCTGACCAGCCGGCCGGGGAGGCCAAAAGTGAACCGGCGGCGGCCGATGCCAGACTGGTGGTAAGAAACTGACGCCGGGTAAAGCTGCTCATGATGATACCTCTTGCTTACAACATAATGCCCGGTCAAGGCCGGGCTAATCAGCCTGTCCGGCGCTTGGGCCGGACAGGCGGGTACTCTAGCCAGATAAGGTCACAGTTTTGTGACCATGCCTGGAGTTAGAACTTCATATCCACACGCAGTGAATAGTTGCCGCCGTCTGAGTCGTACGGCGCATTACGCGAGTAAATCAAGCCACGGTTGGCCTGAAAGGTGGCCTCTTCTGGGTAGTTGTCGAACAGGTTTTCCACGTTCAGGCTCAGGGCAATGGCGGGGGTGATATCGTAGTTCAAACCGATATCAAAGAAGGTCTCGGCACCGAACTGCTGGAAAATATCGCCGTCGGCATTGCCGGAGCTGTCTTTCCAGCTACCGTAGTAACGCAGCTTGGCATTCAAGGTGATGTCTGCCCAGCTATAACTGGCGCTGAGGTTACCGGCCTGTTTGGGCAGCCGTTCTTCCAACAGAATGCGCTGGGTTTCATTGCGGCTGATATCGCCGCCGGTTACTTCGGTTTTGTTGTAGTTGTAAGCCGCCACCAGATTCAGGTTGCCTTCGCCCAGTTCGAACTTGCGGCTCAGTACCAGGTCCACACCGGTGGTTTTGGTGTCGTAGTCATTCTGGAAGAAGTTCACACTGGTGATGCTTTCGGCCCCAGTCACTCCCAGTGCGATAAGCTTGGCGCGCTCGTCTGTGGTCAGGCTAAAGGTGGTGGACGTGCCGAAGCGGTCCGAGATGCTGATACGGTAGAAGTCGATGCTGGCGTTCAGGCCGCTGGCATCCTGATAGGTGAAGCCCAGTGACAGGTTGTTGGACTCTTCAGGGGTCAGTGAGGCAATGTTGGCGTCGCTGCGCGCATTAATAATCTGTGCAATCTCGCCCTGCGGGCTGTAACGTCCACGGGTAAAGACTTCCAGGGTATTGGTATCTAAGCCCTGAGACACCCGTTCGCTAAACAGCTGGCCTGGGGTTGGGGCACGAAAGCCGGTGGAGTAAGTAGCACGCAAGGCGGCATGGTCCGACAGGGCATAACGGGTGGAAATCTTACCGTTCTGGGTATCGCCGAATTCGGAGAAGTCTTCGTAACGGGCCGCCAGGCCAATTGTCCAGGCGCTGCTTAGCATGGTTTCCATATCCACATACAAGGCCACGCTGTCCTGATCAAAGTCACCCGACTGGGCCGGGCTGAAACCGAAGAAGCCGTTGGAGCCGGATGGCAGGCCTTCCTTGGCGGCCGGGCCAACCAGATAAGAGGCTTCGTCACCTGAGGATACTTTGTAGGTTTCCTGGCGGTACTCGGCACCGAAGGCAATATTCAGATCATCGGCAAACCAATCGTTTTGCAACAGATAGCTGGCATCCAGGTTGGCGGTAAACTCGTCCTGTTCCAGGCTACCGGCATAAAACGCTGTGGGGCTGTCAGAGCCTAATGAGGCGTTGATGGTATTGGACAACTGATAGTCGATTTTATTGTTGCCCTGGCTGACGGAGGCATCCCAGCTTAACTGGCCCACAATGCCCTTTGCACCCACATAAATCGACAAATCACGATCATCCTGGCCAAAATGTGGGGCGAAACCAGCTGGATACAGATCTTTCAAATCAAAATTCGGGTAGGTTTCGCTTTTGTTGAATACCGAAGACTCAGGATTACGCCAGTTAAAGTCGCTCATGCCGCTGCCTTGGTTGTAGGTACCAAACAGGTAGGCATCGGTGTTGTCGGTCAGGCTGTATTGGGAATTCAGGGCAAAACGCAGGGCATCGCGATCTGGCTGGCCCCAATCCTGTACCGGGTTACGTAAGGTTACTTCCGGGTGAGCGGCCTGATAGGCTTCGGCATCCGGGCGCTGACGGGAACGGGCAGTGCGCTCGGCATCATAGTATTCAAAGGTGGTGGCCAGGTAGCCGCGGTTATTCAGATCCCATCCGCCCTGTACCCCGGCGCGGTAGGCGGTACCGTCCCCTTCAAAATATTGGGAAAACTGACTGAAGGCCTGATAACCGGCCTTGTCATCCAGGATAATATTAATCACCCCGGCAATGGCATCTGAGCCATACTGGGCCGAAGCGCCGTCGCGCAGCACTTCGATACGCTTAATGGCGTAGGAGGGAATAGACGCCAGGTCAGCCGACTGGGCGCCGTTGCTGCCCAGCAGTGCGGCGCGGTGCAGACGTTTGCCATTGACCAGCACCAGCGTATGGTCGGCGGATAAGCCACGTAAGGAGGCCGGGCGCACAAACACCTGACCGTCGGCCATAGGTAAACGCTGCACCTTAAAAGACGGCACTATTTGCGCCACGCTGTCGAGCAAATCTTCTGAGGTGGTGCTGTCGATGGCGGAGGCGTCAATCAAATCAATCGGCGCCATGGAGTCGAATACGGTGCGGTTGGCCTGACGGGTGCCGGTCACAATAATGCTTTCCAGATTAGCGGGGGCTGCACCAGCCACCTCTTGCGCGTGGGCAGACAGGGCCAGGGTGGAGCTGGACGCCAAGACAAGGCAGCCATAGGTGGCGGTTTTATTCAGGTGTTTCATGGTGTTTCCCAGTGTGTGTGGCACAGTTTATTGCGTTGCCGCCCATTGCCTTATGCAAGGGCTTCCTGGGTAAAGACGCAGCGGTGTCAGGCATCTGTTGGCAGATTGGCAATGTTCATAAAAGTTTCATATAAACAGCGCCCTTTCCTCTCGCTAGCATGTTGATTAAAAAGCAAAGTTGGTGCGCAGATACCACTGCCCCCCATCGGTGTCGTAGGGCGAATTACGTGAATAACGCAGCCCGCGGTTGGATTGCAGGCTGGCTTCGTCGGGGTAAGTGTCAAACAGGTTTTCAATGCCGAATTTCACGCTGAGCGCCGCGTCGATGACATAGGTCAGCGACAGATCAAACAGCTGCAAGGGCGAAAACTGCTGGAATTGCTCCGAATCGCTGATGGCCTGATCCTGCCAGCTACCGATATAGCGCCAACCGGCCCGCCATTCCCAGGGACCGCTCAGATAGCTGGCCGACAGGCTGGCGCGGTGCTGGGGCACGCCTTGTTCCTGTTGGGTGCGGCGGATTAGATTATCCTTCAGCTCGCCGCCTGTTACTTGGGTACGGTTGTAGTTATAGGCTGCCGAGATAAATAACTGGCCGCTGCCGAGCAGACTGCTGTGGGTCAGCACCAGATCCACGCCGCTGGTGCGGGTATTAAATATATTCTGGAAAAAGCGCACATTGGCTACCTGATACTGGCTGTATGTTGCCAGTCGTTGCTGCTCGTCGCTGGTCAGACTGTAAGTGGGAGACAGGCCAAATCTGTCGCTCAGATCAATACGATACAAATCCAGGGTTAAATCAAAGTCCCCGGGCAGGCTGAAGCCTACACCGGCACTGATATTCACCGACTTTTCGGCCCGCAACGGGCGAATAGTCACGTCGGGGCGCTCGGATAATACTGCCGCTACCTCTGCATTGGGGGAAAAGCGGCCGCTGGTGGTGATGGCATCAAAGCTGCTGTTCAGGGATTGCGAGGTACGTTCACTGAATACCTGGCCAGCGGTGGGCGCGCGAAAGCCATTAGACAGGGTGCTACGCAGTATAATGCCAGGAGCGAGCTGGTACCACAGGGCCAGTTTGCCGCGCAGCATGGACGAAAACAGCGAGTAGCTTTCATAACGGGCAGCAAGGTTCAGGCGTAGCGGCGCGCTTAAGGTGATATCCATATCGGCATAGGCCGATACCCCCTGCTGGGTAAAGCTACCCGCTTGCAGTGGTGAATAGCCGGGAAAGCCGTTGGCGCCCGAGGGCAGGCCTTCGATGGCTGCAGGACCCACCGCATAGGACGCGGGATCGCCGGCCTGCACCCGGTAACGCTCGCGGCGCAATTGCAAGCCGGTGGCCAGATTAATTGGTAGCCGTTTAGCCGACCAGTTGGTTTGCTGGTTGATGCTGGCGTCCAGGGTCACTTCCTGCTGGGTTAAGTCGCCGGGATGAAAGGCCGTGGGGCTGTGTGGGCCTAAGGAGGCATTGATGCTGTTAGTTAAAAAGTAGCGGATGCGGTTTTGCCCAAAGCCCAGGCTGAGTTCGGCCAGCGGGCGCGCTTCAGCCAGGGTGCTGATACCAGTATGCAGCGACACATCCGACTCTCGCTGGCCAAATCTGGGGGTAAAGCCGACCGGATAAATATCCAACAGGTTGAAATCCGGATACTGGCTGCTGGGTTGATAGACCAGATTGGTATCCGGGTTACGCCAGTTAAAATCTGACACGCCATAAGCATGTGCCAGAGTGCCAAAGGCAAAGGCACTGATGTGCTCACTGAGGTGCTGCTGAGTATTAAACGCCAGCTGCAGTCCTTCCTGCTCTGGCAGTCCCCAGCGTTGTACCGGGTTGGGCACCTTCAGCTCGGGATGCTGCTGGGCAAATATTCTGGCATCTTGCGGCTGCGTGCCTCTGGATGTGGGTGCATTACGATAACCGGACAGGCTCAACATCGAGAAATCCTCGTCGTCCTGCCAGCCTAAACGCATACCACTGCGCCAGTTGACGCCATCCCCCTGAAAATACTGGCCGTACTGAGCGAAGCCAGCGCTTTGCTCGCCGTCTTCCAGGATCACATTAATGACTCCGGCCAGGGCATCAGAGCCGTACTGGGCGGAGGCACCGTCGCGCATAACCTCAATTCGTTTAATGGCGTTGCTGGGGATTTTTGACAGGTCGATGGGGTGGCCGTCCTCGGTTTCCACAAAGGCCGAGCGGTGGCGGCGTTTACCGTTGACCAGGATCAGGGTGTGGTCTGAATTCAGCCCGCGTAAGCCAAAGGAACGGTTAAAGATCCGTCCGTCATTCAGTGGCAGGCGAAAGGCGGTAAAGCTGGGCAGGTAAAAGGCCAGGGTATTGAGCAAGTCTTCTGAGCCGGTGCCATCTGGCGTGGTCAGAATATCGATGGCCGACATGGAGTCGTAACGGGTACGGGCAGCAACCCGGGTGCCGGTGACGATGATTTCATCCATGGCCTGAGCGTTTTGCTGCGGGCTGACGTCAGAGCGCGGTTGTTTGTCCTGTGCTGTGGCGGTAAGGATCACGCTTTTTGTGTTAAGCCATTGCACCTGCACCGGCTGTTTGCTCAGTAATAGCGCCAGTACCTGCCTAAAGTTGTACTGCCCGTTGATAGCGGGGGGGTGCTGCTGCGAAAGCAGCCCGGCCGGGTAGAGGATATTGGCATTGAAGAGTTCGGAGACTTGTTTGAGTGCTTGCTCAACAGAACCGGCGGTGATAGTCACCCGAATGGCTGAGGAGTCGGCCGCATCAGGCGGGGCCGCAACAACGCTTCGGGTAACCAGACACAGACTGTACAGCCAAAGCTGCCATCGCCGACTCAACACGATTATCAAAGGCCTTGCAGTGGCGGCCAGCTAACTCTGGCCTGAATAAGGCAAGGCGCTATGGTGCGACAGCAGCATGACAAATTGTTTACAGTCGGCGGGATGTTTTTAAGGAAGATGAAAATACAACCTTGACCTTCCCATAAGGTTAAACTTTAGCCTTGAGCTATCTAAGCTGGTGTTGGAGATTAACATGGCAAATAGCATGCAGTTACCTATTAGTGGTATGGGCTGCGCGTCCTGCGTGGGGCGTATTGAAAAAGCCCTGATGCAAGTGCAAGGGGTCAGCCAGGCGCAGGTTAATCTGGCTGCTGAAACCGCCACCGTGCAGGGCGAGGCTGATGCGGCATCGTTAATTGCCGCCATCGACTCGGCCGGCTACAAGGTGCCCACCCAGACCTGCCAGTTTGGGGTAGAGGGCATGACCTGTGCATCCTGTGCCGGTACAGTGGAAAAGGCGCTAAACGCGGTCAGCGGGGTTATTCAGGCCTCGGTTAATCTGGCCAGCGAGCAGGTCAGCATCGAGCATCTGGCGGGACTGGATGTCTCGCTGTTGTTTGCCGCCGTTGAGCAGGCTGGTTACCAACTGTTGGATGCGGACAAATCCGCCAGCGAGAGAACAACCAGTGAACCAGGTTTTTTCCAGCGCGAAAGCTGGCCAGTGACAGGGGCAAGCTTATTCACCCTGCCACTGGTGCTGCCCATGGTCGGCATGTTGTTTGGCAGCGACTGGATGCTACCGCCCTTGTGGCAGTGGTTGCTGGCCACACCGGTACAATTTTACTTCGGTGCGCGTTTTTATTCTGCGGGCTGGCGGGCCATAAAAGCCGGTAGCGGCAATATGGACCTGCTGGTGGCCATTGGTACTTCGGCGGCCTATGGTCTGTCGTTGTATTTATGGGCGGTGTTCGAGGGCCAGGGCATGCCAAATCTGTATTTTGAAAGCAGTGCAGCGGTATTAACCCTGGTACTGCTGGGTAAATACCTGGAACGCCGAGCCAAACGGCGCACTACAGACGCACTGAAGGCGCTGGAAAATCTGCAGCCCATTGAAGCCCGATTATGGCGGGACGGTAGCTGGCAATCCGTGCCTGCCGCCAGCCTGAAAAGCGGTGACAAGGTCAAGGTGTTGCCCGGTGAGCGCATTCCGGTGGATGGCGAAATTCAGTCCGGTGACAGTCAGGTAGATGAGTCCATGATCAGTGGCGAGAGCCTGCCGCTGCATAAAAAAGTTGGCGATAACGCCATTGGCGGCTCTGTCAATCTGGATGGGGTGCTGGAGCTGGTGGCCACCAAAGTGGGCGCTGAGTCGACCCTGGCGAAGATTATCCGCTTGGTTGAGCAGGCCCAGGGGGCCAAGGCGCCGGTGCAAGCCTTGGTGGATCGCATCAGCGCGGTATTTGTGCCGGTGGTGCTGTTGGTCGCGCTGGTGGCGCTGTCAGGCTGGGGCCTGGCAACCGGCGACTGGACGGTGGGAATATTAAACGCCGTGGCAGTATTGGTGATTGCTTGCCCTTGTGCCCTTGGCTTGGCAACCCCGGCGGCGATTATGGCCGGCACCGGCACGGCCGCCAAACAGGGGATTCTGGTTAAGGATGCGCGCGCCCTGGAACAGGCTCAGGGCATTGATTTAGTGGTGTTTGATAAAACCGGCACACTCACCGAAGGTAAGCCGCAGCTCAGTCAGTTAACGGCCTTGCAGGACAGTTCCCAAGATTTACTGCAACTGGCGTATTCGCTGCAGCAAAACAGTGAGCATCCTCTGGCTAAAGCCGTGGTACAAAAAGCCGAGCAGCAAGATATAAGCGCGCTGGCGGTAGACAACTTTAAGGTGGTGGCAGGTAAAGGTGTGAGTGGCGAGATGCAAGGGCAGACCTGGCTGCTGGGTAGCAGTCACTGGATGCGTGAGCACAAACTGGACCTGCCCACCGACAAGGTCAATGTGAAAGGGGCATCCATTTCCTGGCTGGCGGTGCTCAACGATGGTGGCGCTAAGCTGATGGGGCTGTTGTGTTTTTCCGACACTATCAAAGCCAGCAGCAAAAGTGCGGTGCAGCGTTTGCAGCGCCAGGGCATAAAAGTAGCCATGTTAACCGGCGACAGTAAAGCCAGCGCCGAGCAGGTGGCCGCTGAACTAGGCCTGGATACTGTTGAAGCGGAAGTATTGCCGGCGGACAAAGCAGCCAGGGTAAAACGCTATCAGCAGCAGGGCTTTAAGGTGGCCATGGTGGGGGACGGTATCAACGATGCACCGGCGCTGGCTCAGGCCGATCTGGGCATGGCCATGGCCACCGGCACCGAAGTGGCAGTGAGCGCATCGGCCATGACCTTAATGCGCGGTGAGCCAAACCTGGTGGCAACTGCACTGGTGTTGGCGCGTAAGACCTATCAGAAGATCCGCCAGAATCTGTTCTGGGCATTTATTTTCAATGTGATTGGTATACCCGCTGCGGCGCTGGGGTATCTTAATCCGATTATTGCCGGTGCGGCGATGGCCAGCAGCAGTCTGTTGGTGGTCAGCAACGCCCTGTTGTTACAGCGTTGGAGGGCAAAAAAGCATGACTAAGTTACTGACCATTGGTGAGGCAGCGAAGGCCAGTGGCCTGTCGGCTAAAATGATCCGCCATTATGAACAATCCGGATTATTGGAGAAAACCCCGCGTACCGAATCCGGTTACCGTTTGTATAATGCCCAGCAACTGCGCCAGTTACATTTTATCCGCCGTGGCCGCCAACTGGGCTTTTCGCTGGAAGAGATCCACTCGTTGCTGAACCTGTGGCGTGACCCTGGCAGAGAAAGCCGGGAAGTGAAGCAGATTGCTGAACAACATCTACAGGATGTGGCCCAAAAAATCGCCGAGTTACAGCAGATCCATGGGGTGCTTCAGAAGCTGGCCAGTCAGTGCTGCGGTGACAGTCACCCGGACTGCGCGATTCTGGACTCTCTGGCCGGGCCGGAGACCTGACCATCGCCTGGTATATCGGCATTCCAACAGATAACAAGCGGCGCAATCGCGCCGCTTGCTGCTGAATACTACATTAGATCAAAACGATCCGCCGTCATCACTTTACTCCAGGCATCGACAAAGTCCTGCACAAACTTCTGCTTGGCATCGTCGCTGGCATAGACTTCGGCCACTGCTCTTAACTCGGAGTGGGAGCCGAAAATCAAATCAACCGGGGTGGCGGTCCAACGGGCTTTGCCGGTTTTGCGGTCTGAGCCTTCATATAAGCCTTCCATTTTGGCTGACTTAACCCATTGGGTGGACATGTCCAGCAGGTTGACAAAAAAGTCGTTACTTAAGACCCCGGGCCTGTCGGTCAGCACGCCGTGCTGACTGTTGCCACTGTTGGCCCCTAATACCCGCATACCCCCCAACAGCACAGTCATTTCCGGTACGCTCAGATTGAGCAGACTGGCTCTGTCCACCAGGCTTTCGGTAGGCGGTAGACGATTGTCTGCGCTGTAGTAATTTCTGAAGGCATCGGCTTTAGGCTCCAGTACCGCAAAGGAGTCGGCATCGGTTTGTGCCTGGCTGGCATCCACGCGACCGGGTTTAAACGGCACTGTTACGCTGTGTCCGCCTTGTTTAGCCGCCTGTTCAATAGCGGCTGCGCCGCCCAGCACAATCAGATCGGCCAGAGAGACCTGCTTGCCGCCCTTATGTTTGCGATTAAAGTCTTTTTGTATCTCTTCCAGGCGTTTAAGGACTTTGGCCAGAGATTTAGGGTCGTTAACCGCCCAGTCTTTTTGTGGGGCCAGGCGCAATCTGGCACCGTTGGCTCCGCCGCGTAAATCAGTGGCCCGGAATGACGCTGCTGCAGCCCAGGCGGTGCGAACCAAGTCCGCTGTGCTCAGTTTGGATTTCAGGATCTCGGCTTTGAGGCTGGCCACATCACCGTCGTCGATCATGGGATAGTCCGCTGTGGGCAAAGGATCCTGCCAGATCAGGGCTTCAGCCGGGACTTCATTGCCCAGATAACGGACCTTGGGGCCCATATCCCGGTGCGTCAGTTTGAACCAGGCTTTGGAAAATGCCAGTTGATACTCGGCAGGGTTTTTATGGAAACGTTCGGCAATTTTGCGGTACGCCGGGTCAAACTTAAGGGCCAGATCGGTGGTAAACATAATAGGTGCATGGCGTTTGGATTGATCATGGGCATCGGGCACCAAGCCTTGTCCCTGACCATCCTTAGGCACCCACTGAGTGGCACCGGCCGGGCTTTTGCTTTTAACCCACTCGAAGCCAAACAGGTTGTCCAGATACTGGCTGGTCCAGGCAATGGGGTTGGCGGACCAGGCGCCTTCCAAACCACTGGTGATGGTATCCTCGGCATTGCCTTTACCGCATTTATTTTTCCAGCCAAAGCCCTGCTCCTCCAGGCCTGCGGCGGCGGGTTCTGCTTCAAGGCATTCCTCCGGTTTATGCGCTCCATGAGCTTTACCAAAGGTATGACCACCGGCGATCAGGGCCACGGTTTCTTCATCATTCATGGCCATGCGGCCAAAGGTTTCACGAATGTCTTTGGCGGCCAGCAGCGGGTCGGGGTTGCCATTAGGCCCTTCTGGATTGACATAAATCAGGCCCATTTGCACCGCTGCCAAGGGTTTTTCTAACTGACGGTCACCATGGTAGCGTTTATCGTCCAGCCATTTCTGCTCGGGACCCCAGTAAACAATATCGGCTTCCCAGTCGTCTTCACGGCCTCCGGCAAAACCGAAGGTTTTAAAGCCCATGGACTCCAGCGCTACGTTGCCGGTCAGCACCATCAGGTCGGCCCAGGAGATACTGCGGCCGTATTTTTGCTTAATTGGCCATAATAAGCGCCGGGCTTTGTCCAGACTGACGTTATCCGGCCAGGAATTTAACGGTTCGAAACGCTGCTGGCCGCCACCGGCGCCGCCACGTCCATCTGCGACTCGGTAGGTGCCGGCGCTATGCCAGGCCATGCGGATAAAAAACGGACCATAGTGACCATAATCCGCCGGCCACCAATCCTGAGACTGAGTCATTAAGGCTTGAATTTCCGCTTTCAGCGCTTGCAAATCCAACTGCTTAAAAGCTGCGGCATAATCAAAATTATCACCGAGGGGATCAGACTTTGCTGCGTGCTGGCGCAGCGGCGCCAGGTCGAGTTTTTCTGGCCACCAGAACTGGTTGGATTTAGCCATGGGATCCGCGGCCACCTGACCGGCAGACAGTGCCAGGGTGACGGCCAGAGCTGCGGCCGAGAACAGGGGAAGGGGTTTGCTCAGCATAATAGTGTCCTTTTGTTATCAGGTTGTTTTTGCCCTGGGTAACTATAGGTGGCTTTTATCGGTACACCAGATGGTTGGCTATGAAGAAAACTGATTGATGCAATAGGTTGGCTGAATCAAAGGTATGCTGGGCCTTACCACTGCAGTTGCAGGGAAAAGGCGAAACGGACACCAAAGTCTTCCACTTTCATTAATGCCTGGGCATGGCCGTCTTGTGCATAGCGGCGTTTGTTCTGATTGAGCAGGTTGTAAATATCCAGTCGCAACAATACCTGCTCCAGTGGTGTGAAGGACAGGCTGGTATCCAGGCTGGTAAAGTCATCCACCCAGACGTCTGCGCGATTGGTATTGTCCAGTTGTTCCAGGTAGCGGCTGCGAAAATTCATGTTCACTGCGCCCTGCCAGGGGCCGCCACGCAGTACCATACGCAGATTGGCGCTACGCTTTGATACACCTTCCAATGGGCGTACCTTTGGCTGGCCTGCCACCTGATATTCGCCTTCGTGGTCAAGTTGGGTGATGCTGGTGGACAGCCCCAGACTGTCTAACCCGTTTATCGGCAGGGGAATATCCAGTGACAAACTGGCCACAATGCCAGAAACAGCCCCCTGTCCTTGGTTGGTTTTACTGCGCAGGTTGTATTGCTGGCCCATATAGGTCAATTGGCTAACCTGCTCGCTGATAAAATGACTCAACTGTTTGTCAAACCAGAGTAGCGATAGCTGACCGCCTGCTGCGGTGTAGCTCAGGGAACTGGACAGATTCCTCGATTCCACCGGCCGTAGGGCCGGATTTCCGCCCTCTGCATAAGGCTGACCGCCAGAATGGGCATGAATTTTAGGGTTCAGATCGGAATAGTTGGGCAGCGCCATGCTGCGCGATATCGCACTGCGCCATTGCCAGTTTGTGCCGGGTTGCCACAGTAAGCTTAATGACGGTAACCAGTGGCGGTAACGGCTACGACTGTGTCTGGGCACGACCTGCTGGTCGTCGAACAGGCTAAATCCCTGAGATTGGCTTTGGGTGGCACTGTACCGTAGGCCACCCTGTAACTGCACGCCTGTTATGCCGGCAAGCTGCCATTGGCCGTTAACAAAGGCTTCGGTGGTACGAAAATCGACGCGGTAGCTGTTCAGTTTATCGCTTTGTGACATCGCGCCGAATGTCAGCAGATGGCGCTGGTCGCTTTGCAGCTGAAGGCTGGGAATCAGCCACTGACTGGCAACCTGGGCGGCAAAGTCAGCCTCAAAAGGGGTAGGCAAAGCCTGATAATAAAGGGCATTGTGTGCATCTATGGCGGCCAGTTGTTCAGTGTTGAGTTCAATATCCTGACGATGGTATTGGTGATGATGCCTGCTCAGCATTAGCCCCAGGTCTAACTGACTGCGCTGAGAAAGCTCAATTGTGGCATCCGCTCCTGTCTCCTGCACCTGATTATCCACCCGAATATGCCGTTCACTGATGCCGCTGATACGGGAAAAACTGTCGGGGCTCAGTGCCGGGTTACTGAGCGTGAATTGCCCTAATCTTTGCGCATCAATGGCAAACTCCAGATCCGTCCTGGCTATTTCGCTGCGTAGCCGGGTAATGGGAGAGGTGGTCCGGCTGATGGCCTGGCTCAGGCTCAGATAGGGCTGAATAAGCAGCGGCCAACCTAAAAAGCTAGCCTGGTGTTCACCACTGGCCTGCCAGGTTTGATGCTGGTAATTCAACCCTGACACTTCTCGGGCACTTTTAATATCGGCATCGCGGTATGTCACGGCGGACAGGGCATTGTCCGCAGAAATCAAATGTGGAATCGCTGTTTTACTTGCGGGGTTTACCGACAACCTGTGCTCATCAAAGGCATAGTCGGTATCCGACAAAAAGCCGCTTACCAGCCAACTGGTGTGTGAAGTTGGTTGCCACTGGGCAGTTAACAGGGCACTGAGCCGGGTTCTGTCTTCGTTTTCTATGGTCAGCGCCAGCCCATCAACAGGTACCAATGTGGTGTCATCGAGCTGAGGGTAGTGATACTGGGCGGGGGCATCGGCATTGCGGCCCCAGTGCCAGGTCTCGTACTGAAACTGCCGCTGGACCCGGCTCTGATAGTTCAGTTTGGCCAGCCAGGCCCATTGGCGTTGAGCGCTAAACCCATTGCTGGCGATGGTCATATTGGGTTGCACCTGGTTGTCACCTGACAGGTTAGTACCGGATAAGGTCAATTGCGTTTGCTGGCTGGGCAGGGCAAGTGGCTTTTCATTGATAATATTGGCTACCGCGCCTATGGCTCCGGCGGGTAAAGCGCTGTCGGCGGTTTTATGCAATTCCACCGCAGAAAATACCCCGGCGCTTAGTGTGTCGAAGCGATATTCCTGGCCATACTGATTACTGTTTCTGACATTTTCTGTGTTGGCAATGCGCCTGCCATTTAACAGAGTTAACTGGTAGGCAGGCCCCAGACCACCTGCGTTAATATTCAGGCCTTCACCCCGGTCACGGCTGATACTGAGGCCCGGCAGGGCCTGCATGGACTCGGCCAGGTTTTCTGCTGGCAGCCCCTTTAGCATCGCGCCAAGTAAATAATCACTGTCGCCAATCTGCTGTTGTTTGAGTTGACGGCTGGCGCGGGTAGCGGCCTGATAATCCCGCTCAAGTTGCTGGGGATTTGCTGTCAGGGCAGTGCCGGTGACCCGGACTTCTTCCAGTATTTTGGTTGCTTCGGCTTGGTTTTTTGCGCTTTGACTGCGCTGGCGGATCACAACTCCGTTGTCGCTGATCTCCAGATCAAGAGGTAAGTCGACAAGTAGCTGTTGTAAAACCACCTGCAGTGGTAATTCGGTATCCGGCATATCAACCTGGATATCCGTCAGCTCGGCCTGGTTAAACACGATGGCGACCTGGTGCTGGCGGGCCAATGCGCTTAATACCTCTGCCAGTGGTGCGGCCATCAGACAGCCTGGTGCCAGCAACATCAATAAGGCCGACAGTGTTTTAAGCATTTGGCAGACGAGTCAGTTGTGGCTGAAACTGGCCTGTAAGCCTGTATTATTCAGGTGACGTTTTTATGACAGGGGCCTTACTCAGCAGATAACTGTCGCTGAAATTGTCAGTCTTCAGGCCATATAGCTTGCTAATCAGGTCCAGTGCTCCTGGAATATCACCGGTGCGAAAACGGCCACTGACTGGCAGGTTGCTGAGCTCATCGCTGACTAATACCGGCTTGTCACTGTAACGGGACAACTGCAATACCACGCGGGACAATGCTTGATTGTCTATATTCAGCCAACCCGACTGCCAGGCCGGTGCATCTCCAGTTACCTGCCCGCTATGCATGCCCAAAGCGTCAATACTGAGCTGCTGGCCAACACTAAGCTGCACACTTTGCTGACTGGAAAGCTGAGTCACGGCCACTTTGCCATGAAATACCTGTACCTCGACCTGGTTGGCTAAGCGATTGATATTAAAACGGGTGCCCAATACGGTGACCTGCGTATCACCGACTTTAACACTAAAGGGTTTGGATTCATTGCGAGCCACATCAAAGTAAGCCTCTCCTTTGGACAGAATGACTTCACGGCTGTCAGCATGTTCGACAAAGGTCAGATGGCTGTCGCGATTCATGGCCACCTGGGTTTGGTCACTCAAAACAATGTCTCTGGCTTGTTGGCTTTGAAACTGAATGGGTTTGGCCTGGCTGTTTGTATGCGCGAGTGGGATATTCTCTGTGGCTGGCATCAGTAGATAGACACTCAACACACAAACCAAAATGGTCGCTGCCAGGGCATACAGTGCAGGCGGCATAAGGCGTTTTTTCAGCGGCGCTTCAGCCGGTTGCTGAGTCTGCCACTGCTGCAAAGCCTCCGTCAGGGCATCGTCCTGCCAAATGGCTTGTTCCAGTTTTTGGCGGTGCTGGGTGTGGCGTGGCTTGTCTGACATCTGCATCTACCTGAATGACTTATTGCTATGACCGCCCGACTGACTATTTGGGGACAGGTCAGGGTCGAGTTTTTCCATTGCCTGGCGCAGGTCATCCATGGCCCGGCTCAGATGCTTCTTGATCGCCTCTTCGCTCAGGCCCATGGCTCTGGCAATAGTGTCACGACTTTCACTGTGCAGGCGACGGCGGATAAACACTTCTCGTCGCAGTGCCGGCATGGTGGCTATCACTTGTTTGTACAAGGTGATGCGCTGTTGGTGGTCGAGCAAAGTGTCCAGGCACAGTGACGGGGCTTCGGGCTCATGCACCAGCTCATCAGGTTGGCGTTGAGACTCCCGCAGATGATCGATGATCAGGCTCTGGGCCATTTTGTAGCCATAAGCCAAGGGGTTGTCGATACCCTGTTGGTTGTCCATACGCAGCGCCTTTAACAGCAACTTCTGGAACAGATCCTCCACATCGGCTTCTTCCGGCAGGGCCCGGCGAATATAGGCCTTAAGTGCAGTCTGATTGGCCATCAGGCAGGTCAGCAGCGGGGCTGATGAACCTGGGGTAACGGCTTTGGCTCGGCGAAAGGGCAACTGCATGATGAAATCTGATAGGTGGGCCTATTAGCGTTAAGACGCGCATTGTAGCCAAAGGGGGACGAACATTTTTATGAAGTTTTCATGACAGCGATGTGATGTCTGACTGACACAAAAACTTCATAAAAAAACGCGTCCCCATCGGTGTTCTTCCTGACGTCTAGAGGGACGACATTGCAGCACTGGCTGTCACACATAACCAACTCAGGAAGCTGAAAACATGAAATCCTCCTTGTTTGTTTTTTCCCCCCTGGCTCTGGCTTTGGGCTCCGTTTTGTCTGTTCCCGTTATGGCTCAGGATGAGGCTGCAGCGATTGAAGAAATTGTGGTCACCGGCAGTTACGCCAAAAGCCTGGAACGGGCAGTGGATATTAAACGCAACAATATTGGTTTTTCTGACTCTATTGTGGCTACCGACATTGCCGATTTCCCGGAGCAAAACCTGGCCGAAGCCCTGCAACGTATGCCAGGGGTAACAATCGAGCGTAACAAGGGCCTGGGCAGTAAAGTGAATGTGCGCAGTTTGCCCAGTGAGTTCACCCATGTGTCCATCAACGGTCTGGCTACCGCCTCTGGCAGTGGTGGCCGCGATGTGGAATTTGATATTTTCGCCTCAGAAATTATTCAGGGCGTTACAGTGCAAAAATCCCCGACCGCCGCCGATGAGGAAGGCGGTATTGCCGGTTCGGTGCTGATTTCCACCGCCAGGCCCTTTGACTACAACGAACGCCAGCTTGTGGTGTCGGCTGATGCCGCCTATAACTCCATTTCTGAAAAGACCGATCCAAAATTCTCTTTCCTGGCCAGTGACACCTTTGGTGACTGGGGGGCGCTGGTGTCTTTCTCCAAAGCCAGCCGCACCAACCGCACCGATTCTAATTCGGGCATCAATTTCCGTCCCCTGTCCCGCTGGACCGAGAAAAAAGGTTCTTCACAGTGGCAGTCAGACCAGACCATTGAGGTGCTGGCGCGCGATACCGGCGTGGTGATCAGCGATCCATTTGATACCGAGCAAACCAATCGCGTGGTGTTTCTGGATAAAGTCGGCGACCGTGCCTATCTCAATGACCAGGACAAATGGGGAGCCACTGCGTCATTACAATTTAAGCCCAGTGAAACGCTGAGCCTGACCTTTGATGCCATGCTGGGAGGATACGACAACACCGAGGATGAATACGATGCTGCCGCTTATTCCGCCTCCAGCATCAGCGCACTGGAACAGGTACATAGCTATGACAATACCACCCTGGCTGATTATGGGGTGGTGGTGCTGACCGATGTATCTTACGCCGCCACTCAGCATGAATTCCTCAGTAAAGAAAATGTGCACGAAACCGACTACAGCCAATACAGCCTGAGTCTGGACTGGGATGTGGCTAACTGGCAAATCACCGGCCTGCTGGGCTATTCCGGTGCAGAAAAACTGTCAGATACCAGCAATCTCAAGCATGTGGCCTTTGCCCCGTCCCGCAGCCGCTATACCGACACAGGTGGTGAGACTATTGTCAGCGCCAACCCCCAAAGCATCGATATGTACAACTCGCCGGACAAATACCTGTTTGATTCCTACGAGGTTAATCTGGAAGAAATACAGGATGACAAATATGCTGCGCAGTTGGATTTTGCCCGCCCTTTGAGTCTGGATTTTCTGCCGTCCCTGGCTAAGGTGCAGTTTGGCGTGCGTTACACCGACAAATCCAAACAGCGTAACCGCGGCAGCAATACGGTGCGTGGACCGGCCGAGGGAGACAGCTCCTGGCGTAACACCCGCACATTACAAGACAGCGACATTCAGTTAATTTCCGACCTGGTACCCGGTGGGCGCTATATGAAGCAGCTCGACGGCAGCCCGCAGTGGTCGCAGGTGGGTAACGATTACGCCAGAGACACCTTCCGCTACAGCGGCTTTAACGTGGACTTTGCCGACAGTGAATTTTATCAGGTGGACGAGGAGGTCCTGAGCCTGTATGCCATGACAGATTTCCTGTTTGATATTGGGCATATGCCGGTCACCCTTAATGCCGGTGTGCGTTACGTAGACACCTCGGTGTTGTCCTTTGGTTACCACCAGGTGCAAAACAGTGACGGCTCCACAGGCTATACCCCTGAGCCTGTGTCCAAGGATGGGGGATATCAGGAAGTGCTGCCCAGTGCCAACCTGATGATGGAATTGTCTGATGACTTGATGCTGCGCGCGGCCTATTCCGAAACCCTGATGCGCCCGGCGCTGGGCGATATTGCTTATAAGCGCACCGTCAGCGTTAACGAATTTAAATACCGTGACGGTAACCCGGACCTGAAACCCACCTATGCCGATCAGTGGGAAATTGGCCTGGAGTACTATCTGGAAAATGGTGGTCTGCTGGCAGTGTCTTACTTCGAAAAAACCATTGAAGGGGTGGTGCGCGAGAGCCTGACCGGTGTGGTTAAGGATGTGACCAAATATAATGCCAATGGCACGGTTGATGGCGTGTATGACTTTGACGTGTATCAGAAGGTCAATGCCGAAGGCGCCTATGATGTGTCAGGAGTGGAACTGATTGCCCAATTCCCGCTCAGTATGCTGCATCCTGTGCTGGAAGGTTTTGGCATCAACGCCAACTACACCATGCTGGACAATTCTCTGACCGGTGCCTCTGATCTGGCTATTCCTACGCCACCCGAAGGCCTGTCAGATAAAACCTGGAACGCCACCCTCTACTACGAAAATGCCGCCTTCGATGCACGTTTGTCTTACAACTACAAAGATAAATACGTAGAAGTCATTGAGCGGGATATGTATCCGGTGTATCGCGATGCCTATGGTCAGTTGGATCTATCACTGGGTTATCACCTGACCGACGACATCAAGTTGTCGCTGGAAGGTATTAACATTACCGATGAGGAAACTCGTGCCTACACCATCGCACCGGTGTTCCCCAGCATGTATGAGTTCTCAGGCCGTCGCTTCAGTTTAGGTGTACGCGCCAGCTTCTAAGTCGTTGTGGCCCGCCCTGTGCGGGCCTTTATATTGGCATTTTTCAGGAGCGGCTTATGTTCAGGCTAATCATTGGCGTGCTGCTTTTTCTGACCCTGTTGCCGGGTGGGGCAGGGGCGGATAGTGCACCGGCTGCTGAGCCGCTGCAAATCGCCTTTATGCCGGATGTGCATTTTCATGATGTTTACGGCGAGTTTCGCGATGGTGCATTTGCAGGCCTGCCCAACAGTAAAAGTGGCCGTAAGGCTACCATTCGCAGTATGCGGGCACAGTTACATTCAACCCGGCTGTTTAATGAAAACTACTTTGCCCTGCTGGCGGCCCTTGACGATGCAGCGCGCCGTGGTGTCAAGCTGGTGGCGCTGCCGGGGGATTTCAGTGACGACGGTCAGCCAGTGCATATTCGCGGCTTGCGGCGAATTCTGGATAACTACAGTCAAACCTACGGCATGCGTTTTTTTGCCACGCCGGGCAATCACGATCCAGTGCGGCCCTTTGACTCACCTGGCGGTGAACCGGATTTTCTGGGCGCAGGGGGCCATCAGCAGGCCATATTCAGTCGTGGGGCGGACAAGTGTCTGGCGTATCAAGGGATCTGGGCGGTGATCAAGGGCGATAATGCGCCTGACACGATTTGTAGCGAGGAAATACGCCATCTGGGGTATGGCGGTATTCTTGCCGAACTTGCCAGCTTTGGTTTTTTCCCGGATAGCAGAGACCTTTACTGGGAATCGCCTTATTCCGATTATCAGACAGATACATACAGTTTCCACAAGGCAAGCCAGCAGGCTGAGCTGGACCAGCGTAATTATGAAATCTGCGCTCAGGGTACAGGCGGGGCTTATAAACAGGCTGGCTACAGCCAATGTCGGCAGGTGGCGGATGCCAGCTATCTGGTTGAACCTGTGCCGGGCCTTTGGTTACTGGCCATTGATGCCAATGTGTATGTGCCAAAAGCAGCTAGCGGCGAGTTTGCCGGTTCCGGGAATGCGGGATACAACAAGCTGGTCAGCCATAAAACCCAGGTGCTGGATTGGATCCGCACAGTGGTGAAACGTGCAGCCAGCCAAGGTAAAACCTTGCTGGCCTTCAGCCATTTTCCGATGACCGAGTTTTATGATGGTCAGTCCCAGGGGATGGCCGATTTATTTGGAGCAGAGGCACAACAATTGGCCAGGCGCCCAACAGACAGGGTGGGGCAGTTATTGGCAGATACCGGCCTGACCCTGCATGTGGGCGGACATATGCATTTTAACGATACTGGCAGAATCAAAGGCTCGCAGGGCAATACGCTGATCAATATTCAGGCACCGTCACTGGCCGCTTATGTGCCAGCTTACAAACTGCTGACCCTGCACAGCGACAGGCAAGTGCAGGTCGACACTATCGTGCTGAACAAGGTGCCACGCTTTGACGAGTTGTTTGAACATTATGCCCTGGAATACCAGGTCAGCAGCCACAACGCCCCGCCCTGGGATAAGGGCATTCTAACGGCTAAAAGCTACCGGGAGTTTACCCTCTGGCATTTACAGGAACTGACCCGGCTGCGCTTTTTGCCGGGGGAATGGCCAAAGGACTTACGTGAGGCGTTACTGGCTCTCAATGGTTGGCAACTGATGGTGCTCAGTGGCTTTAATGGCGACCGGGGGCAGGCCCTTAATGCACTGATGCAAAGTAAAGCCTGGCAGTCTGCCGATATCAGCCTGCGCAACAGCTGGCCGTCTCCGTCTGTGATGCCGGAGGAGCTTAGCCGCTGGACGGGCTTTGAGCTGGCGCTGGATTTTTATCGTTTGCGTAATGCTGGCAGTCTGGCCCTGGCGGATATCCCTGCGAAGCGTATCTTGGCCTATCAGCTGCTGGCCCAGCGACTTAACCACTCTGAGCAGCCAGAGGGTTCGCCGCAATGGGCGCTAAGAAGCAGGCTAAGCCAACTGCTGGCAATATTCCAGGCCTTGCAGCAAGGGGAACCAGACAAACGCTTCCGTGTAAATCTAGATAACGGGCAAGTTATCCAAGGCAATTAAGCATGAAAGCATGTCCCTGACTGGACCTTGGCCCAGGCTGTTCTAAATTAATGATAGGATGGCACCACAGAATCCAGGCAGGGATAATATGACCAACCCCAATCTCCAATTACACACAGCCAGAACGCTGGTGGAACAAACCGGCATACATGTGTTTTTAACCGGTAAGGCCGGGACCGGTAAAACCACCTTCCTGCGTGAACTAAAAACGCATAGCCCTAAACGTATGATGGTCACCGCGCCAACCGGTGTGGCAGCCATTAATGCCGGTGGCGTAACCCTGCATTCGTTTTTCCAGCTCCCCTTCGGGCCCTATATACCTGGCACCAGACAGGCCGAGCACAACCGTTTCAGCAAAGAAAAGATCAATATCATCCGCAGCCTGCACTTGCTGGTGATTGACGAGATCAGTATGGTGCGGGCCGATATGCTGGACGCCGTGGATGCGGTACTAAGGCGTTTTCGCGATCGCAACAAGCCCTTTGGCGGCGTGCAGTTGCTGCTGATCGGCGATTTATACCAGTTGCCGCCGGTGGTGAAAGACAGTGACTGGCAACTGCTACAACAACATTATGCCAACCCTTACTTCTTTGCCAGCCAGGCCCTGGCGCAAAGCCAGTGGGTGCAGGTGGAATTGCAGCAGGTCTACCGTCAGTCCGACCCGGCCTTTATCAGTCTGCTGAATCAGGTGCGCAATAACCAGTTGGATGACCAGGCGCTTGACGCCCTGAACCGGCGCTATCAGCCGGATTTTCATGATGACGATTATATTGTGCTGAGCACCCATAACCACAGCGCGGACAAGCTGAATAACAGCAAACTGGCGGCGCTGCCTGGCGAACTTCAATATTTCGAGGCGCGGGTTAACGGTGAGTACCCTGAGCAAAGCTATCCGGCCGCCGCGCAACTGGCACTGAAAGTTGGCGCTCAGGTGATGTTTATCCGCAATGACCAGGGTGAGCTGCGGCGCTATTTTAACGGCAAACGCGGGGTGGTCAGCCGTGTACAGGCCGACAAGGTCTGGGTGCAATGTGCGGATGAGCCTGAACCCATTGAGGTAGAAGCGGCCACCTGGGAAAACATCAAATATGGATTGGACGGTGAACAGCAGATTAGCGAGGACGTCATCGGCAGTTTCAGTCAGATACCGCTGCGCCTGGCCTGGGCAATTACCATTCATAAGAGCCAGGGGCTGACCTTCGACAAGGCCATAATCGACGGTCAGGCAGCCTTTTCCCACGGGCAGATTTATGTGGCGCTAAGTCGTTGTCGCCAATTAGATGGTCTGGTGTTGCAAAGCCCACTGCGTCCCCAGGCCGTGCGTTGTGACGAGCTGATTATACATTTCAGCCAGCATTGTCCGGCGCCGGATGCAGCCATGCTGGAGCAGGCCAAAGGTGAGTATCAGCAGGGACTGTTGCTGGAAAGTTTTGATTTTAGTGGGCTGGGGTTTGCACTAAATCGACTGGAAAGGGAATTGGCGGATGGCGGAGACAGGGTGCAAAGCCATAACAGTGCAGCTTTGCCTGAATTAAAGCAGGCCATCCAGAATAACGTGGTCGCAGTGGCAACGAAATTCCAGCGCCAGTTACACAGCCTGTTTGCTAACGCGCCGTTACCGGAGCAGGATAACGCAGTGCAGGAGCGGGTCAGTAAAGCCAGCGGCTATTTCGGCCAGGCCCTGGCTGAGCTGATAGCTTGGCGAGCAGCATTTCACTATGCCACCGACAACAAACAGCTTAACAAGCAGATTAAAAAGGCCCTGGAACGACTGGATAGGGTTTTGGCCGAGAAGCAGGCCATTGTGGCTTGCAGCGCCGCGGGGTTCAATCTGGCCATCTGGTTACAAGCCCTGGCCAAAGCGGGTATTCAGGAAAGTAAAAGCGCTGCGGTGAAAAGCCCCCCGGCAGAAGAACTGAGCATTGATGACCTGGCGCATCCGGCGCTGTTTCAGCGCTTGCGGGACTGGCGCAGTGGGCAGGCCGAACACCAGCAGGTACCCGCTTACCGCATTGCTCACCAGCAAGTCCTGTTGCAAATTGCCAAGCATTTGCCGGGCAGTCGCCAGACGTTATTAAAAGTGCATAAAGTTGGCCCGAGCACGGTGGAAAAATATGGCGAGGATATACTTAAGCTGGTGGCCGAGTACTGCGCTGAGCAGGGTCTGGAGACCGATCCTGCGCCCTTATCCAGTGCCGACACCAGAGCCGCTTTGGCATCCGGCCAGGAAAACAGTGCAGAAGATGCCACCGAAAAGCGCAGCACGCGCGATATCACCCTGGATCTTTACCGCCAGGGCTTAAACCTGGCGCAGATTGCCGAGCAGCGCGGCCTGGTGCCTGGAACGGTGGCCAATCACTTATGCCACTTTATTCAGTCCGGTGAGATTGAGGTGCAGGAGTTACTGCCAGCAGAACGTATTGAGGCTATTCGTCAGGCCGCCGCTGCTCAACAGGACAATAGCCTGACAGCCGTCAAAACGGCACTGGGGGATGAGGTGAGCTGGGAAGACATTCGACTGGCCCTGGCGGGACAGTAGGGCCAGTCCCGCCCTACTGTCATATCGCTATTGGCTGGAAAGCAGATGGATGATGTTACTGGGACTGGTGATCCAAAAGCCCTTAAAGTCTGCCGGTAACGGCTCGATATCATCGCAGCGCTGAATTCCTGCTTTGTTGAAATACTCGGCTGCCGCCTGCGGATTATCGGTGACAATTTCCAGCCAGATTTCCGCCTGACTGATGGTGGCAACCTTGTCCAGCCATAAGGTTTTATCGCCAAACGCAAACCTGGGCGTTGAGCCGGGCTCCGGGCTGGTTATTTCAGTTAAGGCCAGCACCTCACGATAAAAAGCCAGCGTAGCCTGATATTCATGGCTGGGTATTTTCATGGCCATGTTATTTCCGGGTGTAAATTGGGGTTTCATGCGTTGCTCCTGGTTTGCCTGAACCCCTATCATAAGAAAAATACCCGGCAGTTTTTTCTTCAGAATTGCTGTTTTATGCCATTCTGCAAAGTGGCAAAACAAGCCGGGATAACGCAAGAAGGGCCTATAGCCTGCTGTCTGGCTCTTGCTTTGTGGGCCTGCAGATACTTATGGGGTGACTGGTCATAAGCGGATTTAAATAAGCCGCTGAATGAGGAAAGACTGATGTAACCTACCAGAAAGCACACCTCCTGCACGGAATATTGCCCGCTTCTAAGCAGTATGGCGGCCCGGTGTAGCCGGATAAATTTCAGATACTGATAAGGTGTTCTGTGATAGGTTTTTTTGAACTGGCGGATAAAGTTGTATTTGCTGAAACAGGCTTGATTGGCAATCTGATCTATGTCCAGCTCTTCGGCGAAATGCTGGTCCATATACTGCTTGGCCAGACAGATTTTCCTGTAGAAATAGGCTTTGCAACGTGTTGGCATAGGCTTGGTCAGAGATTAAACCTTGGCCTTATGTTAACCATTTGGCACAGAAAAGACTTAACATATTGTTAATGTGCGTAAGTGCGAGGGGCAGCATAAAGCCATATGCTGCCTGAATATGGTGGCTAGCGTTTCGCCGTTGCTAACAAATAGGCGCGGGTGATGCGCACCGGCTCGGCCAGAATCTGTCCGTCTACATAATCATCCTGACCTGTGCTAATCCCTTGTAGGGCATTGATTTTACGCACTACATCCATGCCGCTGAGCACCTTGCCAAAGGCGGCAAAGCCCTGACGGTCGGGGTTACGCTTGGCGGAAAAATCCAGGGCCGGTTGATCGCCCACGCAGATAAAAAAGTCGCTACCGCCGCCGCTGCCAGGCTCTGCGCGGGCAATAGACAAGGTACCATCCAGATGTTTTAAACCAGTCCGCTCAGTGGTTTCATGGGCAATAGGGGCTCTGCGCGGCGCACCGTCTGGTAAACCAGCCTGGATCACCGAGATAACCGGCTGGCCGTGGTCATTGTCTGGCCTCACCACGCGATGGAACCTGAGTCTATTGTCAAACAGTCCTTGTTGCACGTAGGCCAGAAAGTCCCCGGCGGACAGTGGCGCTTTGTCGGTATAAAGCTCCACCTGAATATTGCCCATGGACGTTTCCAGCATAACCTGAGGATATGCCTGCTCGGCTTGTGCCTTTGTAATTACCAACCACAGAACAATGGCCAAGCTGATTGTTTTTATTATATTTTTGAACATTATTACTCCCTCGGGTAATCAGACGATGACTTCAGTCGAAACTCTTCAGGAGGCTGCATTTTGGCTAAATGGCGGACAAAGTAATCCCACATCTGTCGCATGGGATAACCTGGCAACGCGTGCCCCTGTTTCGGCATTATTAGTAAGTCGAAATCTTTGTTGTTGTCTATCAATGCCTGGCTTAATTGAAACACTTGAGCAGGATGTACTCCAATATCCTGCAATCCATGAATCAGCATCAGCTTACCTTTCAACTGTCCTGCATGCTTAAGATTGGCCTGTTGTTGGTAATTATCTGCGTCGGGTAAGCCCTGATAACGCTCTCCCCACCCATGCCAGAATAAACGTTGGTCGTGGTTGCCCGACCAAGCGACACCAACGCTAAAATTGTCTGGATAACGCAGCATCGCACTAGCAGCCATATACCCGCCACCAGAGAATCCATAGATACCTAAACGAGTCAGATCCATTTGCGGATACAGCTTATGCAATTGTTGCAACGCGGCCAGGTGATCTTCGAGGTTACTGGCCGTTTCCAGCTTGCCATAAGACGCATTACGAAAAGCTTTGTCCCGCAATGCTGTGCCTTTGCCGTCAATCACCGTAACAATAAAACCAAGTTCTGCCAAAGAGGCGGAATTAATAAATGCATTTCCGCCAAAGCGTTGTGGCACATGCGCCACTTGTGGCCCGCCGTAGATGTGGTCGATTACCGGATAGCGCTTGGCGGGGTCGAAATCACTGGGACGAAATACCAGGGCATCAATGGAAGTTGTCCCATCGGCAGCCAGTAAAGTGGCAGGTTGGGGCCAGTGCCAGTCTTCAGGAAATGCATGCATTTGTGCCGTGAGTAAATTCATCTGTATTCGGCCATCGCGGGCCAGGATACGTGTCTGGGAAGGTTTATCAGCCCGGTACAATGTCTCTACCAAATAGTTGCCGCTGGGTGCTACGCCATTGATATTGCTTATATCTTCACCACCATAGCTAAGGCCTTTTACCTGAAAGCTCTTGTTGTGGTGTACCTGATGGTCATGTTCGGAGCGACTGAGCAAACTGAGCTCGCCGCTGTCCAGATTGACCCTGGCGATTTGTCGATGGTAAGGACTGGTGGCATCCTGCCGTTGTGCTATGGCGATGATCGCTTCTCGGCGTGTTTGATCCACCCGGATAAGATCTCTGACCAACCAATTTCCTTGAGTAATTGGGTGCTTGAGCTTGCCGCTGGACAGGTCATACAGGTATAAGTGTGCATAGCCTGTTCGCTCGGAATACCATATCAGTTCATTGCTTTCAGACAATAACTGCATGGTGGCAGAAGCGTAAATAACAGGGCTGAGCTCAAGATAGCTGTCACTGCTTTCTTCAAATAACACCCGGGTCTGGCCGTTTTCACTGTTTACCTCCACCACGGCGGCATGCTGCTCTCCCCGGGCCAGATCGACAAAATATAAGGTTTTGCTGTTGCTGTGCCAAAACGCCCGTTCCCCTGAAATAGGGCTGTCGTTCATGCGTACAGAGGGGATTGGCGGGTATTTTATCGCTTGTTTTTCCCCCGTAAGCACATCAATCAGCCAAAAGGTGAAAGTTGGCACATGAGCATCGCCCGGTAATGCAGTACGAGAAGAGTAAGCGGTGGGGCGAACCTGCTTGTCCGGTACAAAATTGATGAATGGGAATTCCTTCACCTGGCGCTCGTCGGTTTGTACCACCAGTATTTTTTTGCCGTCAGGCGACCACAATGCCTGAGGTGTACCTTGACGAAGATAAGCATCAGGTATAGTGCCGTAAGCAAAAAACTGCAGGCCGTCATCGGTCAGTGCCCGTTCCTCTGCGCGTTGAATATCGTAGAGCCACAGATTATGGTTGCGGATAAATAGTCCTGATTGTCTGTCCGGTGAAAGTAACAGGTTGGTAGGGCGTTCGGCCAGTTGTTGCAACCTTGAGCCATCTAGCTGATAGCGCCAATGTTGTTTGTTATGCACAAAACTGAGGGTTTTCTCATCTGGGCTGACGTGAAGTTGCTTAATCGGTAGCTTGTCGGCGTTGACGTCTTGTTTACTGGCCAACTGCAGTGCCTTGGCTAAAGCGTGATGATCGAATAGTGGACGTACTTTGCTTTTAGCCGCATCCACTACCCGGAATTGGTGACCTTTTGCGGTTTCATGCAGATACCAGAAGATATCTTTTTCTGCATACCAGTGCGGGTATATATCGTTATTTAACAACCAGCGGTCAGTTTGATATCGTTGAATATCTGCGGCTCGCTGATAAGCGAGCTCGATCTCTGCGGCCTGGCAGGGATAAACAAAGACAAAAAGTGAAAACAGGCAGGCGATTATGCCAGCGCATCGTTGCATGGGATACTCCTGGAGCTTAGCGGGCCTGCAGGCCCGCGCGGGGGATTGATGTGATCAGAACTTGTATCTGGCACCCAGATATGCAAAACGACCGACAGTGTCGTAAAAACTGCCAGCTACTCCCTGACCAGAAAAGACATCCGCTCTGCGGGGGGGGGCTTCATCCAGTAAATTGTTGAGGCCCAGATAGACTTCCATCTGCTCATCAAACCGGTGTCTGACTTGCATGGAGTGCAAAGTGTAAGAGGGTATTTGCCGATGATAGCCGGGGTTTTGTTCGGCGGCGTCAACCTGGGATGAACCAACATAACGACTTTGCAAACTAATATTCCAAGGGCCGTTTTGATAGCCCAGCATCAGCATACCTTGCCATTGCGGATTTTCCAGATTGCCAGCCTGACGAAGCGGCTCGCTGGCATCCGGGGTTTCAAAATAATTTTTACGGCGTAGGTGGGAGCCAATCAGGTTCAAAGACAGATCACTTTCACCCCACTGCCACTGGTAGTGGGCTTCAAAATCGGTGCCTGCCGCTTCAAAATTGGCAATGTTAATTTGTTTTACACTGATACCAGTGATCTGCCCGTCCGTGTCGCGGGATACCAGGCGACAAAATTCATTGTCCAGTGAAGCCAGATCCACACAGTTGTTCAGGATATTGTTGGCATCAAATGCCTGGATAGCGTCTGAGATGTTGATGTCCCAGCTATCCACCGACAGAGTTAGTCCATCTAACCAGGCCGGCGTATAAACCAACCCCATAGTAGTGGTCAGAGAAGATTCGGGTTTTAGATCCCGACTTCCAGATGTCAGTACTGTGCGCACTGAGGTCTCAGCATCGGAATGAAAATCAGGGCCTAGGCCCAACGCCTGACAGTTGGCTTCCCGGTTTGTTGGGGCACCACCTAGGGCACGATTTTCAAAATGACAAGGGTCTTCTACAAAAGCAAACCCTGGTTGCTCAGGCTGAAACATTTCAGCTATGTTTGCAGCGCGAACAGATTTTGAGCGGTTAAAGCGGAATTTTATGTCGTCCACTGGCTCCCAGCTCAGGCCTAACTTCCAGGCAGTGGATGAACCTGACAGGGAATAATCCGATACCCGGACCGCAGCTTCAAGATTGAGAAGATTGGCCCAGCTTTGTTCAGCCAGCAACGGAACAAGGGTTTCAACAAAAGCTTCTTTTACATCATACTTGCCTTGGCTGGCTAATAGTGCTCCAGAGTTGGTGCGATACGTTGTGCCAAGTTGATGAGCCATAGAAGGAGCAAATTCGCTGCGCTCCTGGCGATATTCCAAACCTGCGGCCAGGGCAAGCCTGCCCGCAGGGAGATCAAATGCTTCGCCGCTGATCTGGGCGTTAAAGGCTTTTTGAGTCAGATAATTCTTATCAATTTCACGAAACATCATGAAGTTTATTACGTCATCCGACAAAGATTGACGGCCAAATAAGTTCATGGGTACACAAGCATGGCTCTGGTCACGGCAGCGAATTTCGCCTTGTTCATCTCGAATGACATCTATGGCTTGTTGGGCACGCGCTTCATCACGATCTAGTCCATCTTCCTGGCCTTCACTGCGCCCATATTGATAAGAAAGTGACCAGTTCCAGTCGTAGCCTAATTGCCCTTCCAGTCCGGTAACCAACTGAAACAGGTGGCGGGTATTTACAAAGTCGATTAGTCCAAGCTCCTCGCTCGCCTTTTCGACCCTGATGCTACTCACTCCTTGTTGCTGTAAGTAATCCACCACTTCGGCATGTAAGTATGGATTGTCTATGCTGATATTGGCGGGTCGAGCAAAAGAACCGAATGAACCAAAATAAGCTGGCTGACCATGGATGTTGGCTTTGGTGAAGGCGTACTTACCCTCGATAAAAAGTGCCGTATCTGGCAGTACTTCGTAACGCAGGTTGCCATTGAACAACAAACGTTCTGTGGCAGGACGAGGTTGGGCATAGTCAGCTGTACGTAAGCCGATTCCACCTTGCTGACTGGCAAAGCCGAAGATTGGGTCACCGCTGGGGTCGAGAAAATTACCGTCCTCAGTCCAGGCTACTATCCCTCCAGGTACTGGGCCAAGGGTGATGCCGGTCGGTCCCTGCACACGGATAACGTTGTCGTCATAGGCTTCAAATATGCCGTCTTTGTTTACATCCTGGAAGGTCAGGCTGGTTTTGGAGAAATCTCTATCGGTCGCAAGGTGGCCGTTGTTTTTGGCATAGTTAAAATGCAGCGTGAGATTCCCCAGCTCCTGATTGAAGTTGGTACCTGCTGTGATACTGAATGCTTGATCCTCTGCTGCACCATGCTCAGCTGCACCGATTTGACCGTCTAATTGCAGGCCTTCAAAGTCTTTCTTCATAATGAAGTTCACGACACCTGAAACTGCATCGGCACCATATACGGCTGATGCACCGCCGGTAATAGTTTCAATCCGTTCAATCAAGGCTGGTGAGATAGTGGAAATGTCTACCGAGCTGTTGCCTGCCTGACTGCCCACATGACGACGCCCATTTACCAGAACTAAGGTTCGGGTATAACCCAAGGCGCGCAGATCCAGCAAGTTTAGTCCTGCGTTTCCCATATTCAGGTTATTATTCTGACCGTTAATGCCAGGGTTGATTGCCGGAAGTTCGGTCATCATGTCGCCTAGGCTGGTGATCCCTTTAGCATCAATATAGGCAGAACTTAGTACCGTCGTTGGTATGGGGGCGTCTGCACCTCTGCGACGTAAACGCGAACCTGTGATGGAAATTTTCTCTACATCTGTAGCTGCTTCGCTAGGTGGTGCTGGGGTTTCAACCTGACGGTTAGAAATATCGGTTTCCGCGGTAGAGCCTGGTTCATCGGCTAGTACAACGTAGACATTTTCGGTGACTTTTCGATAGTTCAGGCTCGTGCCTTGTAGCATCTGAGTCAATTTTTGCTCGATGGTGCCAGAGACTGGTGGGTCATTTAGTGTGACACCCTTGACCGTATCTGCGGCGAACATAATTTGTATTCCCTGTTCCTTTGCAAGAGACAGAAGATGTTGTTCGGTGCGAGTGACATCAGATGCAGCAACGGCGGATACGGACGATGCCAGGCAGGCAACGGCTATGGCACGGCTGATAGTGGTTTTTATCATTGTTTTAGAAACCGGCATATATGAACTCCTAAACTGAGAGAGTAGTCTCAAGAAGTAAATACGCAGCTTGGGTTGAACACCTCATGAATTGTGAAAAAAATATTTCAAATTTGTTTATTGTTTGTTTTTCTCGATAAATATCATGTCGTTCTCGTAGCGAATCTGCAGAGCAAAAGTTGCTTGCAAGCCACTAAGTACATGTTCTAATTGTTGCAGATGGAATACGCCTGAAACTTTTAAGTGCATCAGATGTGGATCTTGTATCAGGATTCGCCGGGGGGAATAACGGTTAAGTTCGGCTACGACCTCCTTAAGTGGTGTATCTTCAAAAGTCACAACGCCACTGCGCCAGTTAAGTTGGCGTGATAGATTGGTCGGTTCACTGGCTGACACTTTGTAACTGTCATCTGCAAAAGTCATGACTTCACCAGCAAGTAAACGATACTGACCGTGCTGCTCTCCTGTATTTCCACTGCTCTTGAAGTTGGTCAATTGCAGAGGAACTTCTTTACGATGCACTGCTACTATCCCTTCTTCAACGGCCACTGTGAATTGATTGCCGCGCTTACGTACATTAAAACGGGTACCTAGCACGCTGATGGATTGTGAACCGGTTTGAACACTAAACGGCCGTTTTGGATCACGGGTTACTGAAAAAAAAGCTTCGCCTTTGTCGAGCATAATTCGGCGCTGAGGGCCAGAAAAGTCAACCAATAGACTGGAATTGGTGTTCATCTGTACATCGCTGCCATCCGGTAGAGTGATGTGCCGTTGTTCGCCAATTTCTGTGTTGTAACGCACTATAGGCTGCGGTGTCTGTACTGGCCAGAAGAAAAAAAGACTCATTGAACAGATCAGGGTAAAAGTAGCTGCCAGGCTATACCAAACGAATTTACGTGAGCGACGCGGGTGTGCATGGCGCAATAACTCAGGCTCCAGCTGTACCGCTCCGAACTCGTCCCACACTTGCTGTAATGCATCAAACTCACGTTTATTGGCCGGAGATTGCTGTAACCACTGATATAATGCCTGTAACTGTGCATCACTTAAGGTTTGGGTGTTTAAGCGGCTGACCCAAATTGCCGCCTGATGAGCAGGGTCATTTTTGATTGGCATAGTCATAGCAATTCCTTACGGAGTGCATTGAGGGCTTCGGCTATATATTTTTCAACAGTGCTGACCGATACATTCATGTATTCAGATATATCTCTGTAGCTGTAATGTTTATAACGGCTGAGGATGAACGCTTGTCGGGGTTTATTTGGTAATCTGCCTATCGCTCGCCTCATTTTCTGGTATTGCTGTATGCCAGTTAACCATTCTTCTGGTCCATTGTGTTGCAAATGGCACTGTTGTTCTTCAAAGGGTTCGTGTTGTTCTTGATGACGGGTTTTAGCGCGGCGCAATCGATCACGAATGAGGTTGGTGGCAATGGTGAACAAATAGCTACGCAAGGTGTCGGGTTGTTTACTTAGTTGTTCAATAGGATTAGGTAAGCGCACCAGACGTAAAAAAACCTCCTGCTGGATATCCTCAATCTCCATTCCGGCAGGTGCCCGCACCTGTAAAAATAGCCTTAATGACGGCCCATGTTCTGTGACAATGCGTTCCAGTATCGCTTCGTTACTGGCTGGCTCTTGTCGGAGGGGGATAATTCTAGCAATAAGTGACAAAATACAGATCTTATTCTGGTCTTGATATCTGCTATTACGCAGTGTAATGCAATGACCTCAAAAATTTTTATTCTGACTGCAAAAAATTAGCTATTGAGCTATTTCAGGATCACACTGTCCAGGTGGTTAAACAGTTTGTCCATATTGTCGATTTCTTCATGGCTGAGCTGCGCAATCAGGCGTTTTTCGTAGTCCAGGGCAATGGGGACTACCTCTTCATAAAGGGTTTTACCTGCTTCTGACAATGATAATGCGAAGCGACGGTTGTCATTAGTGTCCTGATTTTTTTCCAGTCTACCCTTTTCCAGCAGCTTTTTAACGGCTCTGGAAACGGCCACTTTGTCCATTGCAGTACGCTGCACAATCTCGGCTGCAGACAGTGCCAATCCCTCGCCAAGTACCGCCACTATGCGCCATTCGGGAATGCTTAAATCAAAACGCTCGCTGTACTGCGCGGCCAAAGCCTGAGAGATTTTATTGGACAAGGTCGTCAGCCTGTAAGGCAGGAAACGCTGCAACAGCAGTGGAGAGTTTGGTTTACAGGGCAAGTTCGGCTCCGCCATTGTCAATGGTTTCAATTGAAACTAACATGCTTTCAACTGAAACAAAACACTTGGGTAACATTGTGTCAAAGGTTGCCCAAAATGCAGCAAAGAGTAAATAAGGGGATTGAAATGGCGGATTTGTTTGAGAACCCGATGGGCTTGGACGGTTTCGAGTTTGTCGAGTTTACCGCTCCGCAGAAAGGTGTGCTGGAGCCCATTTTTGCAGCCATGGGCTTCACCCTGGTAGCGCGTCATAAGTCGAAGGATGTGGAGCTGTGGCGTCAGGGCGACATTAACTTTATCACCAACTATGAACCTAAAAGTCATGCCCACTACTATGCCATTGAGCATGGACCGTCAGCCTGTGGTATGGCGTTCAGAGTTAAAGACTCGCAAAAAGCCTATGCAGCCGCACTGAAAAAGGGTGCGCAGCCAGTGGATACTCAGACTGGTGCCATGGAATTACGCCTGCCAGCCATTAAGGGGATTGGCGGGGCTACCTTGTACCTGATTGATCGCTACAAAGAAGGTCAGACGATTTACGATATTGACTTTAACTGGATTGAAGGTGTGGATCGTCACCCTGAAGGTTGTGGCTTCCATACTCTGGATCACCTGACCCACAACGTTTACCGTGGTCGTATGCAGTACTGGGCCGACTACTATACGAACCTGTTCAACTTCCGTGAAATTCGTTATTTCGATATCAAGGGCGAGTACACAGGTTTGCTGTCCAAGGCCATGACAGCCCCTGACGGCAAAATTCGTATTCCGCTGAATGAAGAAGCCAGCGCGGGTGGTCAGATTGAAGAGTTCCTGATGAAATACAACGGTGAAGGTATACAGCATATTGCCTTTGCCTGTGACGACCTGTTGGCCTGTTGGGACAAGCTAAAAGCCAAAGGCGTGAAGTTTATGACCGCGCCCCCGGCCACCTACTACGAGATGCTGGAAGAACGTCTGCCAGGCCATGGTGAGCCGGTAGACCAGTTGCAGGCCCGTGGTATTTTGCTGGACGGCACCACCGAAGGTGGCAAACCACGTTTGTTGTTGCAAATCTTCTCTGAAGCTGCACTTGGGCCGGTATTTTTTGAGTTTATTCAGCGTAAAGAAGACGAAGGCTTCGGTGAAGGTAACTTTAAAGCACTGTTTGAATCTATTGAACGTGATCAGGTCGCCCGTGGCGTGGTCGGCAGCTCAGCCAAAGAAAACGCCTAAGGCAACGGCATAAGGAGTAACGATGAAAATTCAACGCATTCACCACGTAGCTTACCGCTGCAAGGATGCCAAGCAGACCGTGGAATTTTACCGCGACCTGCTGGATATGGACTTTCTGCTGGCTATCGCTGAAAACGAAGTGCCTTCCACCAAGGCCCCGGACCCTTATATGCATGTGTTTCTGGATGCCGGTCAGGGCAATGTGTTGGCATTCTTTGAGCTGCCAAACTCGCCGGATATGGATCGCGATCAGAATACCCCGGCCTGGGTACAGCATATTGCGTTTGAAGTGGCCTCAATGGATGAGTTGCTGGCCGCCAAACAGCGCCTGGAAAATGCCGGTCTGAAGGTGCTGGGCCCTACAGAGCACACCATCTTTAAGTCCATCTACTTCTTTGATCCTAATGGTCACCGGATTGAACTGGCGGCCAATACCGCCAAACCCGGTATGCTGGAAGAGCTGAAACGCGTTGCTCCGGCCATGTTGGACGAATGGGCACAAACCAAAAAGGCGCCTAAACACGCCGCCTGGCTGCACGGCGAAGGTGAATTTCCAGGAGGTCAGCAATGAAGCTGGCCAGTCTGAAATCCGGTCGTGACGGTAAGTTGGTACTGGTCAGCAAAGATCTGAGCCGTATGCTGTCAGTCTCTGATATCGCGCCGACGCTGCAATTTGCCCTGGACAACTGGGCCGAGCTGGAAGCGCCGCTGCGCGAGCGCTATCAGGCCCTGGAACAGGGTGATGTGAGCGGGGAACCCTTTAATCAGGCAGACTGCACATCGCCACTGCCTCGTGCATATCATTGGGCCGACGGCAGTGCTTACGTGAACCACGTTGAGTTGGTGCGTAAGGCGCGTAATGCCGAGATGCCTGATACCTTCTGGACCGACCCGCTGATTTATCAGGGCGGCTCAGATACCTTCCTTGCCCCTCATGCCCCAGTGCTGATGCCGCAAAGTGAAGGTTTTGGTATCGACTTTGAAGCCGAAGTCGCCGTGATTGTTGATGACGTGCCCATGGGCGTATCGGCTGAGCAGGCGTTGTCCTATATTCGCCTGGTAATGCTGGTTAACGATGTGTCGTTACGTGGCCTGATTCCGGCGGAGCTGGCCAAAGGCTTTGGTTTTTACCAGTCCAAACCCTCCAGTGCCTTTTCACCGGTATGCGTAACGCTGGATGAACTGGGTGATGCCTGGCAAGCCGGCAAACTGCATTTGCCGCTGATCAGCCATTTAAATGGAGAGCTGTTTGGTAAGCCTAATGCCGGAGTGGATATGACCTTTCACTTTGGCCAGTTAATTGCCCATGCCGCTAAAACCCGTCCGCTGGTGGCTGGCACCATTATCGGTTCCGGTACGGTATCGAATAAACTCAATGATGGTCCAGGTAAACCTGTAGCAGAAGGCGGTGTCGGTTATAGCTGTATTGCTGAAATTCGTATGATTGAAACCATTCAGCAAGGTCAGCCCAGTACGCCTTTTATGGACTTTGGTAACAGTATCCGCATTGAGATGCTGGACCAGAACGGCCAGTCTATATTTGGTTGTATTGATCAGGTTGTGCAGCAGGCATAAGCCCGACTTTATATTGCCGATGTCTGCGTTTAGCTGCATCGGCTATGCAAAGCGCCCTGGTTGGCGCTTTTTGTTTTTCTGGTTATTAGAATATGGATAACAGAATTTACCACGAAGATAACGAAAGACACGAAGTGAAGTTTGCGGTGACTCCGTTATACAGACACTAAATGATTACTCTGTAAGAATTGTCTAGTGTCACCAATCTGCGTAATTAACAGGTATTTATGGCGGTTGCAGGAGAGCAGCCATCATAAGCTTAGTCAAAAAACTTAACAGGAATTACTGTTTTTGTTTAAGTAGACATAGACTAAAATCCCGATTATCGGTAAAGCTAGAAATACAATAATCCAGCGTACCGTTTTTTCAATACTCTTATGCTGCCGATATACAACCAGGCCGGGTATAGCGACAAATATCAGAATAAAGGAAGTCATATAAGTGAATGTTTCCATTTCTTAAACTCCTTTGCATATGGATAAGATACTAAATCTGGTTAGGTGTATATTTTTCCGAATTATATTCTTCGTAACTAACTTCCAAGTAATTTTTGAACTGACCGTTGATACTGATACTGTCGGTATTTTCAGTACAGGCTGTTGAAAATCCCACAACTGCAATGAAAGTCGCTAGGTTACGAAGCAACGTTAGTTCCTCATTGCGTTCATGTGCGTTCATGTGCGTTTATAAGCGGCAATGAGGCCTAATTAGGTCCATCATCGAATTGAGTGCTGGGGGCAAGGCCCCCAACTTTCGTGGTGCAAAAACTAAGCCGCCAATGCTGCTACAGCCAGTTCCCGGAACAGTTTGTCAAACGCATCCAGGCCTTCCTGCAAATGCGCCTCAGGGATGGTTAGGGCTGGCAGGAAACGGATCACATTGGCGTAAAAGCCGCAGGACAGCAGAATCAGCCCATGGGCCGGTGCATTGGCTACCAAGGCTTTGGTCAGATCCATATTGGGTTGGTGGGCATCACCGTTTTTCACCAGTTCCAGGGCTACCATCGCGCCTTTGACTCTGACCTCGCCAACCAGTTGGGGAAACTCACCCTGCAGGGCATGCAGGCGTGCCTTAAACTGCTCACCTATCCAGTTAGCCCGTTCAATCAGCCGTTCTTCTTCAAGTACATCCATTACTGCCAGAGCTGCGGCACAGCCAATCGGTGAACCACCATAGGTGCCACCCAGGCCGCCGGGTAGTGGTGCATCCATAATATCTGCCTTGCCCACCACAGCGGCCAGCGGGTAGCCGCCGGCAATACCTTTGGCAGCTGTCATTAAATCCGCCTCAATGCCGGCCTGTTGATGACAGAACATACTGCCGGTACGGCCAAAGCCGCTCTGAATTTCGTCCAGAATCAGCACAATACCGTGCTGGTCACAAAGCTGACGCAGCGCCTGTAAAAAGGCGGTCGAGGCCATATAAAAGCCGCCTTCACCCTGCACCGGCTCGATAATAATGGCGGCTACATCGGTGGGGGCAATGGCCACTTTAAACAGGGTTTCAATGGCCTTTAGGCTGTCGATTTCACTGATACCATGCAAAGCGGTGGGGAAGGGCACATGGTAAATATCGGCAGGAAAGGGGCCAAACTGGTATTTATACGGGCTGACCTTACCGGTCAGGGCCATGGCCAGATTGGTACGGCCATGAAAGCCGCCATTAAATGCAATCACCCCACGACGACCGGTATGAGCACGGGCAATCTTAATGCAATTTTCCACCGCTTCGGCGCCGGTGGTAACAAAAATGGCCTTCTTGGCAGAGGGACCGGGGGTATGGCGTACAAGTTGTTCGGCCAGAGCCACGGCTTCTTCGTAGGGGTTGATCATCACACAGCTATGGGAAAAGTCATCGATCTGGGCCTTGGCCGCAGCGCTGACTTTAGGGTGATTATGACCGGTATTGCATACCGCAATACCGGTGCCGAAGTCGATATAACGCTGGCCGTCTTCGTCCCATAGCTCGGCATTGAGGGCCTTTTTCACGTAGATGGGGTAAAGATTGCCCTGGCCACGGGCGATGACCTGTTCTTTTCTGGCCTGAAGTTGTGCATTGCGGGTCATGATAATGTCCTTCAAAGTGGCCCCATGCCAAGCAGGCACAGGTACTTGATTGTATTGGCCGATCGTTCATTTGTGCTGTTCTGCAACATAGTCTGGCGGCTGGAAAGTTGTCAACTCGCCGACAGGCAATATATAGGATTTCGGCTAGTTGCTTTTTGCATAAGCAATAGCAGGTCTGGAATCAGGAACTAAGCTATGTTTGAGGTTATGATACAGTGATCTGCAGAACAGTCTTGTCATTGAACCGCGCATGTTGCTGGCTTTGTGCTGGCTGGTTATTCCCTCGCTATATCGCAGAGCCACTGCCTATGCGTATTGACTCGCTGGCGGCCACGCTGAGCCTTGAAAACCAATAAAAAGCCCGTCGTTTGACGGGCTTGGAATTAGTGGCTTTCGCTCAAAGCCGGGTCAGGGCTCTCCTGCGAGGCGGGCTTGCCACCCAGCTTTGTGCGGATATATCTGAAGGGCTTACGCAGGTCCTCCAGAATCAGATACAGGCAAGGTACCAACAGTAAGGTCACCAGGGTGGCGTACATCACCGCGAAGCCCAGCGCGACCGCCATGGGAATCACAAACCTGGCCTGCAGACTGGTTTCAAACATAATCGGCAGTACCCCGGCAAAGGTGGTGATCGACGTCAGGGTGATAGCCCTGAATCTGGCACAACCTGCTTCGAGCACCGCATCCAATATGCGGTGTCCTTCGGCGCGGCGCTGATTGATAAAATCGGTCATTACCAGACTGTCGTTGATCACCACCCCGGCCGCCGCGATCAGGCCAAAAGTAGACATCATGCTTAAATCCAGCCCGAACAGGAAGTGCCCCCAAATGGCGCCGGTCAGGCTGAAAGGGATCACCGACATAATAATAATGGGCTGGCCGTAACTCTTCAGCGGCACAGCCAACAGGATGTAGACGATAATCATGCCAGCAATGAAGAACATCATCTGTTCGTTTTGCTGGGCCTGCTGTTCGGCAATATCGCCACCCAGTTCGGTTTTCACAGAGGGGAACATCGCCTGCATATCTGGCAGCAGTTTATCCTCAATGGTTTTGACCACGGCATTGGGCTCAATCTTTTCTTCGTCAATATTGCCCCACACATACACGCTGCGATAGCCACCTTCGCGGCGGATATAGCTGATGCCTGGCTGTTCGCTCAGGGTCACGACGTCGCCCAGCATGACTTCCTTACCGGATGGCGTCTGGATAATGGCATATTTCAGTTCGGCAAACTGTTCGCGGGTCAGCTTGGGATAGCGCACCATCACGCGCACTTCTTCGGTGCCCCGAATGACCCGCTGCGCTTCGCTGCCATAGAAACTGTCGCCAATCTGGTTGGCAATACTGGTTAAATCCAGGCCCAGGTCATAGGCAACCGGCAACAACTGCATCTGGATTTCTTTGCTGGCCGGGTCAATGGTGGAACTGACATCGAACAAGCCTTCCTGTTCCTGCAACTTGCCAATGAAATAACGACCGGCTTCATTCAGGGTTTTGATATCCGAACCAAATAACAGATAACCAAATTCTCCGTCGTCACCGCCACCGTTCACATCATCCTGAATGGTAAAGGACTTCATACCGGGAATCTCCGGAATCTTCTCGCGCCAGCGGCGGGCCAGCTCAAAGGCGGTGAAGTGACGTTGGTCTTCGTCTACCAGTGGCACTACTATACGCGCTTCGGTGCGACCCTGGTTAAAGGCCAGCAGGTCCTTAACCATGCCGCTACCGTATTCGGCGGCAATCTCTTTATCCACCTGCCAGATAGCCGCTTCCACTATTTTCAATGCATCGATAGTGGCTTCGTCAGATACCGTCTCATTCATTTCGATGCTGACCGACGGGAAATCGTGCGGCACTTTTGGGGTGGGCACCATACGCACGTGGTTGGCGGAAATCAGCGCCCAACTGATGATCAGCATGGCAATAAAACCGCATAAGGTCAGCCAGCGCCACTCCACACAGCGGGTCACAAAGTTGCGGTAACGGCCATTCACGAAACCGAAGAAACGCTGGTTAAAGCGGTCACGCCAACTGCCAGGTTTTACCGGCTTAAAATCGATGTGGGCAATGTGCGCAGGCAGAATCAGCTTAGATTCAATCAGGCTGAAACTCAGACACAAGATCACCATAGTGGCGATAATGACAAAGAACGTGCCTTCTGGTCCCTTACTGAACACAAAGGGGGCAAATACGGCAATAGTGGTCAGTACGCCGAAGGTGGCAGGCGTGGCCACCCGTTTGGCGCCGCGGATAACGTTCTCCACCCCCGGCCCTTTGTTTTCTATTTCGGTGTAGGCACTTTCCCCTATCACGATGGCGTCATCCACCACGATCCCCAGTACCATAATAAAGGCGAACAGCGACAGAATATTGATGGTAACCCCGAACACCGGCATCATCATTACCGCCCCGAGGAAACATACCGGCAGACCCACCATAACCCAGAATGCCAGGCGGAAGCGCAGGAACAGCGTCAGCATCAGCGCAACCAGAATGGCACCCTGCCACAGGTTGTTGAGCATCATATCCAAACGGGCATTGAGGTAATAGGTCATATCCACCAGCACGCGCATTTCCACTCCATGTGGCAGCGTCTGGTTACGATGCTCGATAAAGTCTTTCACCGATTTGGCCACCGGCACCATATTCTGGTCCTTGGTGGCTTTGACCGACATAAAGATGGCGTTTTCACCCGAGTATTTGAAATAGCGTTCGCCTTCCGTCAGGTCGTCCTGAATAAACGCGACGTCCTGTAGCAATACCTTGGCTCCGTTTGCACCTATTTTGACCGGTATATTGCGGAACTCGTCACCATTGTAATATTGATTTTCCACCCGCACGGCAATAATGCCTGAATCGGTGCGGATCTGGCCGGCCGAGATATTGGCCGAGTAACGACGAATAGCGGTGGCCACATCGTCCAGGGTCAGATTGTAGCGGCGCAGCATCTCGGGTTTGATTTCCACCGCGATTTCATCATCCGGTGCATCCAGATTCACCAGCGACACATTGCCTAGTTGTAACAGTTCGCGCTCCATCTGAATGGCAATGGTTTTCAGGTCTTTGAGGGGCAGGTCGCCCACCACCGCCATTTCAATCACGTCCTGGCGGAATTCTTCCTGTGAAACCGTGACAGGTTCCATGCCGGCCGGGAAGGTGGCAATACTGTCGACCCGCAGTTTGACCTTGTCCAGCACGTCGGTGATATCTTCCTTGGTATGAATCTCCAGAGTAACCCGACCGCTGTTGCGAAAGGCACGGGACACCAGACGTTTAATTTCGGTGACATCCTTTAAAGATTCTTCAATCTTGATCAGTATGCCTTCTTCAATTTCCTGCGGCGAAGCGCCGCGATAGGTGGCACTGATATTGATGTAGTTAATTTCAATATTGGGGAACATCTGGCGCTGGATGGTGAAAAAGCTCACCAGGCCCATGACGATGATAAACCACATCATCAGGTTGGCCGCCACCGTGTTACGGGCAAAAAAGGCTATCAGGCCCTGTTCTTTGGCTTCGGTATTGGACATGACCTTTCCTTACTCGTTTGCCTGGGCAACCAGGGCGCTGTCGGCGCTGGTCTTGTCCTGCTCACCGGCAATTTTAACCTTCATGCCGTTTTGCGGATATTCGGGCAGCGTCATCACCACGCGTTCACCTTCATTCAGGCCATTGCCAATCAGGAAGTATTCGGCCTCTTCACGCAGTACCTTAACGGTGCGAGATTCCAGCTCGTTGTCTTTGTTAACCACCCAGACTTTGCGATTGGTCACCAGATCCTGTGGCAGGCGGAAGATATCTTGCAGGGTGGCACCTTTTAAGGTGACTTCCACATAAGTGCCGAATTTAAAGGCCGGCGCGTCGGTGTTGAGACTGTATGGATCGCGAATACGCGCTACCACCTGGCTCATACGGGTGCCCTGATCGATAATGCCTAAATCCCGTTCTATGGTACCGGTACGGGTCAGACTGACTGCGCCGCGGCTGGTAATCTGGGCTTGACTGCCAGCCAGTTCGGCCGGCAGGAACATGGCATCAAAGCCGGCAATGGGCAGATTGATCTCGGCGGTTTCGACATTATACAGCTCGCCCACCTCATTACCCTGATGCACATACTGACCCAGACCCAGATTACGGGATATCACCAGGGCATCGTAAGGGGCGCGTACATCCGTGTAGGCGAGATCGCGCTGGGCAATTTTCAGCTGGGCTTCGGCAGATTTAACCGCCGCTTCGGCACTCATCACCTGCGGCTTACGCAGATACAGGTCGGTAACCTGGGTGGACGGCATGGATTTGGCTTCGCGTTTTGCCACTTCGGCTCTGGCTCTCTCTTCCACCAACAGTGCCTGGGCCTGGCTCAGATTGGCTTCGGCCTGTAACAAGGCAGCCTGATATTGCTGTTTGTCTATGCTGAACAACAGGGTGCCGCGTTTGACCAGACCACCGGGTACAAAATCTTCATGCCATTGCACCACTTCCCCGCCGACCAAGGCCGCCAGTTTAGTGCTTTCCAGTGGTTTAACTTCACCATAGCTATTAATGATCACCTGGTAGTCTTCGGTACTCAGGGCTTCCACTTTAACCGTGGGGCGGGAATCAACCTCTACCTTGTCGCTTTTGTCGCTGGCCGTTGCCTTAATTGCCATAAAGCCTACGATCCCCATGGCGATGGCAGCCAATGGCAGAGTGATTTTGATCCAAATCTTGTTCATCGGTGTGTGCATATTCTGGTCTTTAATGGGCCTATAATAACGAAGCTTTGCAACGAAGGCGTTAGGCAATTGTAAATATGTGTTAGAAACCAGATTAGATCACCCCGCTGGCAATTCTGGTAAAATGCCTGCTGGCCTTAAATTTCCGGAGATATCAATGAGTGGCAGTCAGGCGAATAATCCCCTGCATGGCGTTACCCTGGAGCAGATCTTAATCCGCCTGGAAAAAGAGCTGGGCTGGGAAGCTATGGGTAAGGCCGTGGAGATTCGCTGCTTTACCCATGAGCCTTCAATCAAATCCAGCCTCAAGTTTTTGCGCCGTACTCCCTGGGCCAGAGAAAAAGTGGAGCGCTTGTATATCAGCGCGTTCCATATTTGGGGGCGTGGCACGCCCTAGAAATGATAGGTAGCTCCCAGCCTTAAGGTCCGTGGTTCTATGGGGTGATAGTGAATGTCTTCGACACCTTCAGGCGGCTCACCGGGTAAGCGGGATTCGTATAAATAATCAATGTCATGGTCATCGCTGTTCAGCAAGTTCAGCACTTCCAGCTTGAATTGCCAGGCTTGCAGCGCGTAGGTAAGGGACAGATTCATCACGGTAAGAGGTTCAGAACGCACCTCGCCCCTGCTGTCCAGCAAGCGTTTGCCGAAATGCCTGATCCGCAAGCTGCTGCTGATATTGTCATTTGCCTGCCAGGTGAATCCGGCACTGGCCACCACCGGCAGAGAACCGTCAATACGATCGCCTTCGCCTGCTTCCTGACCGCGGAATCTGGAATGGCTTAATGCCACCTCCATATCCAGACTGAGCCTGTTATTCAGCCAATAGTAAGCGGCCGCTTCCACACCGTAGCGGCGGGAGCCGCGACTGGCTTCGGTATTACCGGCATCACCGACAAACAACAGTTCGGAATCCAGTTCCAGCGTCCAAACAGCCACCGACAGATTCAGACTTTTGCTGTCGAAATAGCGCAGACCGATCTCCATGCCATCACCCCGAACCAGTAAATCCACCGGCTCAGCACGGTCACCGGTGACCGGATCTAATTGAATCGTGGCTCCTCTGGCGTCATTGGAATGAAAAGACTGTCCGGCATTCATATAGCCTTCCAGGCTGGGTGTCAGGCTGTAACTAAGACTGGCATTGAAGCTGAGCAAATCATCACTGGCATCACCACTGTTTTGCACCAGGTCGCTGTCTACCGACACATCAAAATAGTCATAGCGCACACCGGTACTTAAGGTCAGACGGTTAGTCAGCAGCAATTCGGATTGCCAGTACAAGGCGCTGGAGAGTTCATCCACACTGTCCACCCGCACTGGCGACAGCACTTGCCGGGCTTTAGTGTTATACAGCGCCACTTCACCTATGTCGTCGTAGCGCAGTTGTGCACCTACTTCATGTGCCCACTCTTTGCCGAACAGGCTGGTGAAAGCGTGACGGCTGATATCACCACCCCAGATCCGGCGTTTGTCCACCTGCTTAAACTGGTCCCCCTGGATGGGATCGTTCAGGTAATAAGTAAAGTTGGAGAATAGATCCAGATTCGACTCAATGGCATAGGCGCTGATGGCCCAGTCATACCATTGCCAGTTAAGTGACAGGCTGTAGCGGTCAGACTCGCCGCCGAGTGTGGTATCCAGCGAACCTAGTTTGTCGATCAGGCCCTGGTCCACGGCACGTTGCGGGATCTGGTCGGCGGACTGCCAGCGATTGTCGTAGGCCATTAAGGTCAGATTAAACTGGCCGCTGTCAGTGGCACGGTTGTAACGAACCAGGCCATTATACTTGCGGATACCTTCGTCGATATCTGTCCAGGGGCCGTCATAGCCGGTAGCTTCCAGTCCGACGCTGAGCGTGGCATCGTCTAGAGCAAGGTGATGGGATACCACGGCACGCTGATAATTGTCCTGTCCAAGCTGCAAGGAAAGCATTGAAGGGAGTGCAGAGGTCAGAAAGAAACGGGCGGAGCCAGCCGTGGCAAAGTCACCCTGGTCGGCATGGTACGCACCTTTGCGGTACTGAATATTGCCGATAAACTCCGGCACAATAAAATTCAGATCCGTATAGGCCTGCCCATGGCCATGTGTGCGCATATTCAGGGGCATTCCTTCCAGGCTGGTTTGAAAATCTGTGCCATGGTCAAGGTTAAAGCCGCGCAAAAAGTACTGGTTGGCTTTGCCCGAGCCACTGTGCTGGGTGACGACCATACCTGGTACCAATTCCAGTACCTCGCCGGTACGCAGCAGCGGACGCTGGGCAATCTCGCCCTGACCTATGACACCTTCTGATGCTGAAAGTGCCTGTCCCAGCAGACGGGTCTGATGACCATGCACGGCGATATGTTCATAGTCCAGGCCATGAGCCAAGGCGGCTGAGCTGAAAACCGTGCTGATGGAAAATGCAATGTGCCTGACCCTGAACATATAACCCCCTTGATACGAAAGGCCGGCATTCTGACATATTGCCGGTATGGCAAATATTACACTGAGATGAAATTAGCAAAATGCGGGCTAAACGTTGGGGGAAGCCAGGATGGCTATTGGCTATCGCGGATATACAGGCTGATACGGCGAAAGTCGGCTACCCAGAATCTGTCCTGATGCTCGGCCAGATAGTTGAGAAAGGCCTGATGCACATCCTTATCAACCTGCAGATAATCCGCCCCGACGCCATGAAAGGTGATATTGGCCATTGTGCCATTGGCTGCGGCCTGTTCAACATAATCAATCAGGCTTTGCAGGCTGGGGTTTTGCGGTGACCAGGCCGGAACCTGCTTAACATCCAGACTATCCATACCGGTAATCGGGGTGCCTGCCACCCGAATGGCAATAAAATGCGGGCTGACCTCTGTCACATAATCCTGGCCGCCAGCCAGACGGTCAGAACAAGGTGGGGTAAAGGTGCGCTGCAGTTGACCGTCTATGGCATGCAGCCGGGTATTGGCCTGCAATACCTCGGTTGCCATACGTTGTGCCGTCCAGGTATCCAGATTGTGCTGTGGCGGCACCCATTGCCGGCCCGGGAGTGATGCCCGACAGGCATGGTTAATGCTGTGGTTACCCAGTTCATGACCATCTGCTGCGACCTGTCGCCACTCATCAAGCCGGTTTACCAGTGTGGCAGAGGACAAGGTCAGATAGAAACTGGCCTTAAACCCCAGCTTATTTAATTGCGGAATAACCACATCCAGGTGGCTTGCCAGCGCGTCGTCGTAGGCCAGACTGACCGCCGCCTGTTGCCCCTGTGGCCAGGCAAAGTCAGCTGCATGGGCCACAGCAGAGCACCCACCCATCAGCAGCATTGCTAAACGGCAGGCTAACTGGCAGGTGTTCTGGTGCTTGTGCATATCTGTTTATCTGCCTACTGACATTGATTAGCCTCTGCCTGGCCCGGCAGCAGACGAATATCAGCGATGCTGATGTGTAATTCACCTTGCACCCTCAAACTAAAAGGGCTGAACACCCGGGCAAGATGATTGGCCTGGTTAAAACACTGCAAGGGCACCGAAACGCTGTGCCATTCGCCCACAGGCAGTGCCGCGAGCCTGGCACTGATGTCCAGCGCAGATGAGCAATTTTCGCCGCATAGCATGGCCAGGGTGACTGGGCTTTGCAACTGACTGTCCAGTTTTACCGCCAGATGCAGGCTGGCGTTAGCTTCCACATAAGCCCGCAGATCCTGCGGGAAACTGGCACCAATTTGCACTTCACCCGGCGCTGAACCATCAAAATGCAGACGACGACTGTCTTCCTGGATTTTCCAGTCGCTGGTGCGCAGGCTGACCGGACCTTGCTGCTGGACACTGCTGATCACCGCCTGAGTGTTTCCTATGGCGCCTATGCTGAGCTGCCAGGGGGCCTTGATATCATTTTCAAACAGGCTCAGTGGCGCTAAAGCGGCATTGGTGGTTTGCACACTTTCGTCCAGTGGTGCGCTTAGTACGTCTTTATCACCGTAGCTCAGACCAAAACCATAAGGCAACAATGGTTGATAATCAGGATCATGGCGGTTGACGGTAGTCTGATCCGGGCTGGCAGGCCAGGAAAAGGACAGCTTACCCTTAAAGTCGTGGTGCACCGAACCGTCGGTACGGCGCAGCAGCACATCCGCGATCCCCCCGCCTTCAGAGCCGGGTAGCCAGGCGGCGACAAAGGCATCTGAGGCGTTCAGTTCAGGGTTTACCCACATTGGCCGCCCACTGATAAAGACCGACACCACCGGGATCCCCTGGGATTGTAATTTCTTCAGTAAGGCTAAGTCGGTTTTATTGCCGCGTTGGTACTCCAGGTTCGCCAGGTCGCCATTGCCTTCGGCATAGGGCTCTTCGCCAAACACCACAATGGCCACATCAGGTGCCTGACTATATTGACCGTCGGGTGCCAGTTCGACCTGGCCACCGGCGGCGTCTACGGCCTGTTGTATGCCGTCATAAACAGACGTGGCACCAGGAAAATCACTATTTTGATTACCTGTACCCTGCCAGGTAATCGTCCAGCCGCCTGACTGTTTGCCAATATTGTCGGCACCGTCCCCGGCCAGCAGGATGCGTGACTGAGGCGATAATGGCAGGAGCTGGTCTTTGTTTTTCAACAGCACCAGAGATTCGCGCACAGCCTGACGCGCTATGGCGCGATGCGCCGCATGGCCGATCAGGCTGCTGTCACCCGCCAAAGCACGATTAGCGGGCGATGGCTTGTCAAACAGGCCAGCCCGCAGCTTTACCCGCAGGATTCGCGCTACCGCATCGTCCAGTCTGGCCTGACTAATTTGTCCGGCCTTTACCTGGGCGATGGTATTTTCCAGCAGTGGCTTCCAGGCCCGGGTGGGCACCATATACATGTCCAGCCCGGCATTGATCGCGGCGGGGCAGCTTTCATTGGTGCATCCGGGGATCTGCCCATGGCCATTCCAGTCGCCCACCACAAAACCGTCAAAACCCATACGCTCTTTCAGGACTTGTGTCAGTAAATAAGGGTTGCCGTGGTTTTTTACCCCATGCCAACTGTTGAATGAGGCCATTACCGACTGTGCGCCAGCTGTCAAACCACCGACGTAGCCTTGCGCATGAATATCAAACAATTGCTGTTCGGTAGCAAGATTGTCACCTTGATCATCACCATTTTGGGTGCCGCCGTCGCCGAGGAAATGTTTAACGGTGCTGATCACCTGCTGTTCAGATAAAAAGGCCTCGTCGCGGCCCTGCAGGCCCTTAACAATAGCGTAGGCGTAGTCACGGACAATGTCCGGGTCTTCGGAGTAGGCCTCGTAGGTACGACCCCAGCGGTCGTCACGGGTCACCGCAACGGTCGGTGCAAATATCCAGTCAATCCCCGTGGCGGCGACTTCTTTGGCGGTTGCGCCGGCAATTTTTTCAATCAGCGCCGGGTTATGGGCCGCACCCAGGCCAATGTTATGCGGGAACAGTGTCGCACCGATAACATTGTTATGACCATGCACGGCATCAGTGCCCCACATGGTGGGAATACGACTGCCATCCAGACTGTCATCCACCGAGGCCTGATACATGGCTTCGGCCAGTTTCACCCAATCCTGCACCGACGCGTGCTTATTGTTGTCGGGAAAAGCCCCGCCACCGTTCAGGTACGAACCGAAGCCATAGCGTCGCATATCCTCGATACTGATGTCGCGAATTTCCGGTTGCATGGTTTGCGCAACCTTCTGCTCCAGGGTCATATTGGCCAGCAGCGACTGCACACGTTGCTCGATTGCTTCACTGCGACTGACTTCTGATTGAATAACCGGCCAGAAATCCGGCACCGCCGGCGTTGCCGTATTTTGACTGTGTTGGCTATCGCCACAGGCTGACAATGCAGTACACAACGCCAGGCCCAGCAAGGGGCGGGCAGACAGGGAAGGGGGCAAAGATGGCATTGTCAGGCAACCTCTTGTTGAACGGTGGAAGAGTCAGACTGGCGGGCTTTGGCCCCGGCCAAACCATAAAAAGCGATATACAGGTAGCACACCAGCGGCAGCAGGAATGACAATTGCAGGCCCAGACTGTCAGCCAGCATCCCCTGCAACAGTGGCACCACCGCCCCGCCGACAATGGCCAGACACAGCAGGCCCGAGCCGCGACCGGTATCCGGCCCAAGTGCACGAACCGCCAGACTGAAAATTGTTGGAAACATGATGGAATTGCACAGACCCACGGCCAGGATACTCCACATGGCCAGGCTGCCATCGGCAACAATGGCGGTCAGTATCAAAGCCATGGAAGCCAAACTGTTAAAGGCCAGTAGTTTGCCTGGTGCAACACGTTGCATCAGTGCCGCGCCGATAAAGCGACCGACCATAGCCCCACCCCAGTAATAGGCGATGTATTTAGACGCCTGTGCTTCTGTCATCGCCATCACATGCGCTTCGCCGAGGAAATTCACCAGGAAGCTGCCAATGGAAACTTCCGCCCCCACATACACGAAGATCCCCACCGCACCGAGGATCAGATGGGGGTAGTGAAACAAGGAACGGTGCCTGTCATCGGTGTTGGACTGTGTATGCTCCAACTGCGGTTTAGGTAACTGCAGGCGGAAGAAGCACAGGGCCATGGCGACCAGAATCAGCGCCAGACCAATGTAGGGCGCGATAACACTGTCGGCTGACTGCTCAGTCTGTGTGTGGGAAAAAATCAGGATGCCGCCCAGCACAGGGGCGACGGTGGTGCCCAGAGAATTAAATGCCTGGGTCATGGTCAGACGGCTGGATGCGGTATCCGGGTTGCCCAGCAAGGTCACCAGTGGATTGGCCGCGACCTGCAAAATGGTGATACCTGCGGCCAGCACAAACAAGGCCATCAGGAACATCCAGTAGGTTGCGTAAAGTGCCGAAGGTACAAACAGCAAACAACCGCAAGCGGCTGTGAGCAGGCCGGTGGCAATGCCACGCTGAAAACCGATTTTGTCCACCAGGCGCCCGGCTGGCACGGAAATCAGAAAGTACGCACCGAAAAAGCAGAACTGGACCAACATGGCCTGGGTATAACTCAGGCTGAATACCGCTTTAAGGTGCGGAATCAATATGTCATTCAGGGCGGTAATAAACCCCCACATAAAAAACAACGAGGTTAACGAGACCAGAGCAAAGGTCAGATTAGCGTGGCGGGGTTGTTCCCCTAAAGCGGCTTGGCGCATAACAATTTCCGGCTTGGCTGAGGGCGGGTGATGTTTTGCATTGACCCGCCAGTTACAAGGGTTTAACATTTGTGAAAGCGCTTACATTATTAGCATCACTGAAACCGATGCGCAACACATTGCTGATGTAAAAAGTAATGTTGAGGTCTGGGATGGTGTGTGAGCGAAATGTAAATTCTCTTGCCTGACTGGATGATATCTTGAATAACAAACGCATTGAACTGCCCGATGGGGCACCATTACTGAAGCCGGATTTCCTGTTTGGGGTGGCGACTGCCGCCTTCCAGATTGAAGGCGCTGCCGACAGCCGCTTGCCCTGTATCTGGGATACTTTTTGTGCTGAGCCGGGAAAGATTCGCGACGGTTCCAACGGTTTGCAGGCCTGCCGGCATATTGAGCACTGGCAACAGGATATCGACTTAATCCATAGCATGGGGGTGGATGCCTATCGTTTTTCCGTTTCCTGGCCCAGAGTCATGCATGCCGATGGTACGCCCAATCAACAAGGTCTGGACTTTTATGTGCAGTTGCTGGACAAACTCAATGGGCTCGGGATTAAAGCCTTTGTGACCCTTTACCACTGGGATTTGCCGCAGTACCTGGAAGATCAGGGTGGCTGGCTGAACCGTCTGACGGCCTATCGTTTTCGCGATTATGCCCGGCTGATAGCCCGTACCTTCGGCGACAGAGTGTATTCTTATGCCACACTCAATGAGCCCTATTGCAGTGCCTATCTGGGCTATGAAATCGGCGTGCATGCGCCTGGTCACAAAAGTAAGGCCTGGGGCAAACAGGCGGCTCATCATTTATTGCTGGCGCACGGTCTGGCCATGCGGGAGCTGGCAGAACACGCGCCGCATGCGCAAAATGGTATCGTGCTGAATTTCAGCCCCTGTTACGCCAAAACCGATGCACCAGAGGATATTCAGGCGGCCCAAAACGCCGACCAGTATTTTAATCACTGGTATCTGCGCCCGGTACTGGAAGGTCGCTACCCGGATCTGATGCACGCCTTGCCTGAGCATGAAAGGCCTGTAATTGAAGAGGGTGACATGCAAGTGATTGCTCACCCGTTGGACTATCTGGGGATCAATTACTACACCCGCGAGATATACCAGGCCGACGACACTGAATTATTCCGTGGTGGTCAGCAGAAATCGCTGCCACTGACGGATATGGGCTGGGAAATTTATCCTCAGGGGTTGCGAAACCTGCTGCTGTCGTATCATCAGCAATATGCACTGCCACCGGTGTATATTACTGAGAACGGCGCAGCCATGGTGGATAAGCTTGAAGAGGGACAGGTGAATGACTGGGACCGCCTGGCCTATCTGCACAGCCATATCAATGCGGTTAACGAAGCGGCAGAGCAGGGCGTGGACATTCGTGGCTACTTTGCCTGGAGCCTGATGGACAACTTTGAATGGGCAGAAGGCTACCTGAAGCGGTTTGGACTGGTGTATGTCGACTATGACAGTCAGCAGCGTATTATCAAGGCCAGTGGTCAGGCGTATGCGCACATGCTCAAGCATCGTCAGACCAGTGCCATAGCCGGGGAGTAACAGCGAATGTTGTCGGTACGAGAAAAAGTAGCTTATGGACTTGGCGATACCGCCAGTAATATCGTATTTCAGTCGGTTATGCTGTTTTTATCCTTTTTCTATACGGATATTTTCGGCTTGTCACCGGCGCTGGTGGGTACCTTGTTTCTGGTGGTGCGCATCTTTGATGCGGTGACCGACCCTTTGATGGGCGCTATCAATGACAGAACCCAGACCCGCCATGGCAAATTCCGCCCCTATCTGTTGTGGCTGGCCGTACCCTTTGGCGTTATCAGTGTGCTGGCTTTTACCACCCCGGACCTCAGTGCGGATGGCAAGGTTATTTACGCCTTTGCCACCTATGGGTTGCTGATGCTGGCTTATACCGCCATCAATATCCCCTATTCGGCCTTGGGTGGTGTGCTTACCGCGAATCCGGCCGAGCGGGTGTCGGTGCAATCCTACCGCTTTGTGTTTGGCATGCTGGGCGGCTTGCTGGTGACTGCCTGCACGTTGCCGCTGGTGGATTTCTTCGGTCAGGGCGACAAGGCCAAAGGCTATCAACTGACTATTGCTGCCATGAGTGTGCTGGGCGTGATCATGTTCTGGCTGTGCTTCGCTGGCACCAAAGAAAGGGTATTCCCGCCGGCCGACCAGAAATCCAGTTTCTGGCAGGACATGGGGGCGCTGTGGCATAACGATCAGTGGCGTATTCTGAGTCTGGCCGCCTTATTTGTGCTGGTGGGGATGGTACTGCGTAACACATTGGCGATTTATTACGTTAAATATTACCTGGGCCGTGAAGATTTGATTACCCTGTTTGTCACCTTAGGCATGCTGGGCAATATTGCCGGTTGTGCGGTGGCGCAGTGGCTGGCAGCCAGGGTTTGCAAAGTTAAAGCCTATATGACGATACAACTGATTGCGGCCTTGTTGTGTGTGGCAACCTATTTTGTGGCGGGTGAGCAAACCCTGTTGGCCTTTGGCATTTATGTGCTGTGGTGTTTTATTCTGCAAATGGGCACCCCCCTGTTATGGGCAAAAATGGCCGATGTAGTGGATTACGGGCAGTATCGCAGCGGTGTGCGTATCACAGGTATGACTTACTCATCTGTGGTGTTCTTTATCAAAATGGGCCTGGCACTGGGTGGTGCACTGGCAGGTTGGTTACTGGCCTTTTACAGCTATCAACCCGACCAACCGCAATCTTCTGAAACCCTACAGGGGATTCTGTTGTCTTTTACCTGGTTACCTGCATTGGCGTTTTTAATAGTGGCACTGATTATGAAGTTCTATAAACTCGGCAACCAGGAAGTCGAAAAAGTCAGGCTGGCGCTTGCAGGCGCCGAAAGTCGATAGGAGTGCAAGAGTTTTAGCATGGCAACCATTTACCAAGTATCTGAAAGAGCCGGGGTGTCACTGGCCACAGTGTCCAGGGTGATGAACGGCAGCGCCAAAGTTGGTGAAGCCACCCGCACCAAAGTGCTCAAGGCCATGCAGGAACTTAACTACCGTCCTAATTCCATCGCCCAGTCGCTGGCATCCAACTGCTCCAACAGCGTTGGTATGCTGGTGTCGGAAGTACATGGTCCGTTCTTCGGTGAAATGATGAGTGGGGTGGAAAACGAACTGCGCTCGGTGGGCAAGCACGTGATTATTGCCGCGGGTCACAGTGACGTGGCCAGCGAAAAAGACGCTATTGAATTTTTAATCAGCCGTAAATGTGACGCCCTGATCCTGCATGTGGATGCGGTAACCGATGAATACCTGCTGGAGCTGCACAAGCAGACGCCGGTGGTGGTGTTAAACCGCCTGGTAAAAGGTATGGAAGAGAACTGTATCTGCCTGAACAACGAGCTGGGTGGCTATCTGGCCACTAAAGCCATGCTTGAGCTTGGCCATAAGCAGATTGCCTATATCTCCGGGCCCTTGTTTAAACTGGATGTACGTGATCGCCTGGCCGGTCATCAACGTGCCCTGCAGGAAGCGGGACTGGTATTTGATCCGGGGCTGTTTATGGAAGGTGACTTTCATGAGGCTGGGGGTGTCGCCGCAATGGAGAAATTACTGGCACGGGGCCGTTCCTTTAGCGCTGTGGTGTGCGCCAACGATGAAATGGCCTGCGGTGCGATGAATTGTGCGCGTGACAACCGGTTGGAGATCCCCAAAGACTTGTCGATTATGGGCTTTGACAATGTGATTATGTCTCGCTACACCTTCCCCCATTTAAGCACAATCGACTTTCCGGCCGGCGAAATGGGCCGTATGGCGGCTCGCTGGGTGCGCAAGCACATCTATCAGGATGACAAGCTTAAGGTGCAAAACCTGTTTGAACCCAGCCTGGTATTGCGGGATTCTGCGTTGCCGGTCTCTGCCTAGCAAAAAAGCGTTATCTGAACTCAATAAACAAATTGGCGGTCAGTCTGCCGGTGGCGGGGTTGCTGTCGATGTCTGAGTCTGTGTCAATCAGACCGGAGTGCAACAAGAATCCCGGATAAATCAGTAATCGGTTTGAGCGGTAAGCGACCTGGCCAATTTGCTCAAAGTGGTCTGTGCTGTCATGAATATAGGCGTTATCGGGTTCGCCATAACCGGCCATATGCGCCTGCACCGCCGCAATATAGGGCACTCTTCTGGGTTGACTGATGGTTTCAAATCCGGTCGGTTTATGCCGGTAAAAAGCGGTGCCGCCATGGGGCCCCGGATTCAGATAATGCATCAAGGCAAAGTGATAGGGATAGTGGCTGTCATAGTGGGGCAGACGCTGTCTGCTGCTAAGTTGCTCGGGTGTCTGGCTAACCAGCGAATAAACAAAATTTTGCGGCTGCATACGTAACTGAGCAGGCACCCGGTACAGTTGGTAAATCAGCTTAAACACCCCGTCCAGCAAGCTGAAAATATATGGGCGGGGCAGGGGCGCGCGAACCCCCGGATAAGCCGCTTCGCTGGGCGGAGTAAAGGTTTGTTGGCTGGCATGAGCGATAACAGCCTGAATATCCAAGGCGAAATCGTCAATCACCACCACTGGCGTTTGGTCCCGACCGACCTGCAAAATCTCAATGGCAGCACGGCTATTGAGTTTAATTGCGGTATCCAGCTCTGCCTGCATCGTCACTGGGCCTTCGCGGCGGGGCAATAGTGGCGAATAAAGTCATGGTGCGGAGGAAGCTGGGCCACAAAACGGCTGACGTTGGATTTAATATGCGCCAGAAAGTCTCGCAGCTCCTGCTCTGACATCATATCCACGATTGGGTGATATTGCTGTGGTGTCAGTCCCTGGCCCATCATCACCTGGATCCAGGAATTTTCCGCGAACAGCTCGTCTGGCACCTTAAATACCCGGCCGGTGCGTTTGAACAGCTCAATGCGATGCCGCAGGGAGTCCGGCACGGCCATCTGTCGGCAATGCTGCCAGAACTTGCTGTCTGTGCGATTGGTGACATGGTAATGCAGAATGATAAAGTCGCGGATATTGTTAACTTCATGCTCGGTCTGGCGATTAAACTCATCAATATCGCACTGTTCCACTGACGCATAAGGCAGTAATTGCAACAGTCTGACAATACTGCGTTGGATCAGATGGATGCTGGTGGACTCCAGTGGTTCGATAAAGCCGGATGACAAACCCATCGCCACACAGTTTTTATGCCAGTGCTTACGCCGCTGACCGGTTTTAAACTTAATCAGTCTGGGTTCGGTCAGGCAATCGCCTTGTACCGAATTCAGCAGAGCTTGTCTGGCCTCGTCGTCTGCTACATAGCGGCTGCAATAGACCATGCCATTACCTACCCGGTTTTGCAGCGGGATTTGCCATTGCCAGCCCCAGGGGTGGGCAATGGAACGGGTATAGGGAATGGCCGGTTGCACTGAACTGGTTTGCACTGCCCAGGCCGAATCGCACGGCAGCCAGTGGGTCCAGTCGTCGTAGCCGGTATGCAGGGTTTGCTCAATTAAGAGGGCTCTGAATCCGGTGCAGTCGATAAATAAATCGCCTTCAATAAGCTGCCCATCTGCCAGCTTAAGGGCAGTGATATTGCCGCTGTGTTCACAGGTTTGTACCTGGGCAATTTTGCCTTCTATGCGCTTGGCGCCATGGCTTTGGGCGATATTACGCAGAAACCTGGCATACAGCGATGCATCCAGGTGATACGCATAATTAATGGCCTGATTGCCCATCACCGCGAACTTATTCTGCTGCGCGGCCACCAGCTCGGGGCAATACTGACCAAAATCCTTGGCGATACCCAATTGTTCAGCCTTAAGCCAGAAATGCTGAAAACCGGCGGCCCAGCAATCCTTGCCCGTGGTGCCAAAAGAGTGAATATAGTGTTGGTCGAGATTGCGCCAATGTTCGAAAGCGATGCCCAGTTTAAACGTGGCGTTGGTGGCCGCCATAAAATCCTGCTCTTTAATCTGCAGTAACTTGTGTAAGGTCAACAGTGGCGGAATGGTGGCTTCCCCCACCCCTACAGTGCCAATGTCGTCGGATTCCACCAGGGTAATATCCAGATGCTTACCAATCAGCTTGGCGAAACAGGCCGCAGCAATCCAGCCAGCGGTGCCACCACCGGCAATAACGATTCTTTTGATTGCGTGTTTGTTCATCTTGGGTCTCTTAGCCACGTCAGCGGTTGAGTTTATTTAAAAGATCTGCCCGAAGCTGGCGTGCAGCGGTTTGGTCTATCTCGCCCAGCACACCTTGGGCATGTTCAGGAATATGCGTAAGCGCGGGCTTGTCAAACACATATTGGTCAAACAGATGTTTCCAGGCCTGGCGCTGCTGGTCAGGCAATTGACCAATGGCCAGTAAAGCATGGCGCAGCGCGTCAAACGGGTTGCCCAGAAAGGCCGGGCTGCTGCGCCACCAGAAATTAATCAGGCCGTTAACTGCCGATAACCCTTGTACCTGATGCCACCACATACTGGGAATGTAAATGGCATCACCGGCTTGTAGCTCGACTTCTAGGGCATGCTGCATGGCAATGTGAAAACGTGGGAATTTTTCCGGATCCGGCGCTTGTGCATCCACCAGGCTAATGGCCTGCCCGGCCGGGGTGAAATCCAGCGGGCCGATGTACAGATTTGGTAACTGCTCGGGGGGAAACAGGGTGAACTTTCTTGTACCGGCAATCACGCAGGCCAGATTGTCTGGAAAATCAAAATGAGCGGCTACCCGGCTGCGATTGCCCAGCCACAGGCTGGTCAGCGGTGCAACATCCGTTAATGGCATTGCGTGGTCGCGTTTAAGTCCCGGCAACCATTTATCTACCAAGGTCGAGCCCAGATACAGCGTTTCGGCGTCGACCTGGTGACGGGCGTTCAACAGGCTTGTTAAGAATTGCCTTAATGGCATACGGTCGGGCCGAAAATTAAAACCAGTCATATCCTGGTTGTAGAATATTCTGCCGTCAGCCTCGGCAGGCGCCTGGTAGACCGTCACTGGCTCGTCCACCGCATAGTGTTGTAAACAGGCTGCCAGTTGCTCATCTCCTGCTTTGGCTGCGCTAACCACTGGCCAATTATTGACTAAGCCCCTGAACACCTTTGGCCTGGCGTCCTGAATCATGGCCAGCTCAAAATGTTCAATACTGACACCCTGTACCTGGGCAATGCTGTGCAGCGGTTCAGACATCAGGTCAGTGCCAGCTGCGCATTTTTCATAGCTACCAGTTTGGCAAACTGTGACTGGGACGCCAGCATCATATAAATGGCTTCCAGATAGCCCTGCTGGTTCAATCCCGCTAGTTGTTCTGCACTCAGCTCTGACAGGTTTTTTTCATTCACGGTATAAAAACCCAGTAGCTGATGCTTGGCATGATTGTCCAGTTGCACCTCCAGGGAGAAGGACTCTATCAGGTTTAGTTCGAGCAATGCGGCGATAAAGTGGTTATTCATTTCCACCCCCTGATGCAGGGTTTCCAATACCGACACCAGTTGTTCCAGATAAGGTGAGTAACCGCCGTATTCCAGAAACAAAGGCTCACCCTTGTCCAGGTTAACCCTGGGGTGTTGCATATTAATATGGATCACCCGCTGCCCATTACTTTGACCAATCAGAAAGGGGCCACGCTGCTGATAAAGCGGAATGTAACCGGCCTGCCACTGGTCCCCCTGCAGAAAAAGATTTTCTTCTGCCTCAAAGCCAAACAGGGCGACAGGGTAAAATTCCCCGGTCTGGGCATTTTTATGCAGCACCACAGGGTAATAAGCCTGAGCCGTTCTGAACTCGGGCAGGGTCAGCATGCTCAGCATCACCTTGTCCCCCAGTGAGGCCCCTTTCGTCGTGTCGATACGTACATCTTTATGATCAATATTATTCAGTGACTCAACTTTCATCTGGCTCATAATGTTCCTAGAGTGTCTGCAGGCCGTGGGCCTGAATTTTTTCGATCAGCGCCCGATTGCCGGGAAGCTGACTAACGAGTTGCCGGGCTTTTTGCGCTGTCTGCCTGAATTCTTCCTGAGCACGTTGCTGATAACGCTGGATGGACTGCCTGGCGGTCAACTGGGAGTGCTTGCCCATACCATAGTAAATATATTGAAAGCTTGCCGATGGAAACATTTCCTCAGCGTGAGGGAAATCGTAACGACTGGGCATATTGTGCTGCCAGAAGGTCAACAGGTGCTGCAAGCTGTCGGGAATGGAGTCTGGTTGGCGGTTGTCCTGCCAATAATCGCTGTCATCCCGGCTCGACAACACATAATGCAGTTTTAAAAAGTCGACAATTTGCTGCCAGCGATAGGCAAAAGTGCTATTAAACCGGTCCCGGACCAACGACAGATCGGTGCCTTTCAATGGCAATTGTTCTGCAACGAATCTGGCTGACAGTTCAATTAATACCAGCGCCGACGCTTCCAGGGGCTCAACAAACCCGGCCGACAGGCCGATGGCGACACAATTGTGATGCCAGAGTTTTTGCCGATAACCGGAACGAATCGGGATCTTGCGAAAACTCAGATCCTGTCCCTGTTCGCCTATGTATTTGCTTAAGGTTTGTTGTGCTGCCTCGTCGCTGGTATGGGCGGATGAATAGACATACCCGACCCCGCGCCGATTTTGCAGGCCGATATCCCAGATCCAACCGGCTTGCCTGGCACTGGATAAGGTCGCCGAAGCAATGGGCTGCTGTGGATCGGTATAAGGCACTTGTACGGCCAGGGCGGTATCGTTAAACAACACCTTATTCTGCTGGTGCAGGCCAATCTTAAAGTGCTGCTCAATCAATAAGGCGGCAAAGCCACTGCAATCAATAAACAGCTCGCCGCTGATTTCACCATGCTGCTCGGTTTGCACGGCGCGAATCGGTGCGTCTGGTTGACCATGCACGGCAATCACGTTGTCGATAATATGCCGCACCGCCAGTTTGTCGGTGCAGTGACGGCGCAGTAGCTCAACAAATTTACCGGCGTCTAAATGGTAGCCATAGTTGCAGACAAAGGCATATTCGGGGGTACTGATTTGTTTTGGCGCCAAACCGGCTTCAATCAGTCTGGGCTGCGGTGACACCGCATGGGCAAAGTCAATTTGCTGCTGATAAGGTTGCCAATGGGGATAAATATCAAATTCCGCTGCTGCCACCGGCGGTGAAAAAGGGTGGTGGTAAAGGTCCTGTGCATCGTTGTTTCGCCACTGACGAAATAACGAACCTTGTTTGAATGACGCGTTGCAGCAACGGATAAGGTCCGTTTCGCTAATGCCAATACGTTGCAGGGTTGTGCGCATGGAAGGCCAGGTGCCTTCACCAACGCCAATGCTGCTGATATCACTGGATTCAATCAGGGTAATATGGATGCCTGGCGTGTGCAGATACTCTGCAGCAAGTATCCCGGCTGTTAACCAGCCGGCGCTACCGCCACCCACAATGACGATATTGCACTGTGCATTTCCCATGATCGACATCCGCAAATAAAAGTAGCCACCCTCGTGGCTACTTTTTTACCACATAATGCGCGATTAGAAGTTGTATCTCGCGCCGATATTAAAGCGACGACCTGTCTGGGTCAGGTTCACCAGTTGCAACGAATTACGCTCATGGCTGCGCGTGTATTCATCGGTCAGGTTTAATCCCTCAACAAACAGGGTCAGGTTCTCGGTCAACTGGTAGCTGACGTTGGCGTCCCACTGACCGTAGTCTTCCACGTACGTGGGGTTCTGCAGGCCCTGGCCATTCACCGTGTTGGACAGGAACTTGTCACGCCAGTTGTAAGCAATACGGGCCTGCAAACCGTCTTTGTCGTAGAAGCCAATCAGGTTGTAGGAGTCGCTCATGCCCAGCAAAGCAAACTGTTCACCCAGACTGCTGTTGTCATAGTCAAAATCGCCATCTACGAAGGTGGCATTGGCAATAAAGCCAAACCCGCTCTCACCAAACAGATGTTGCACTGCCAGTTCGAAACCATCCAGTTTGGCATCATCCTGGTTAACCGGAATCGTGATATCAAAGGTGGCAATGGCATCACCGGTTACCCCCAGGATAAAGCCATTGGCATCCAGTGTTTCGGGATAATTCTGTTTAATGTACTCGCGAATGGCGGTGTTACCCACAGCGCCGGCTGCCACGGCTTCTGCATATCTTGCGCCCTGGGCTGGGTGCGGCAGATTAAAGGTGGTTTCTTCCACCGTGGTGCGGCCGACAAAGTTCTTGGTGTCTTTCTTAAAGTAGCCCACCGACGCATAGCTGCCTTCATCGTAGTACCATTCCAGCGACAGGTCGAAGTTAGTGGACTCCAGTGGTTTAAGTCCTGGGTTACCACGCTGACCTGTACCGCCATCAATACGGATCAGGGCATCAACTGTCTGACCCCCCTGAATATCGGCATAGCTTGGGCGGGCAATGGTTTTACTCACTGACGCACGCATTACCACGTCATCAATCACTTCAATGTCAAAGTCGATGCTGGGCAGAACGTTGGAGTAATCGCCGCTCAGTTCAGTAAACTCCTGATCCCCGGTGGCCACCAGATTGAATTCGTTATCACCGGCCCAGGCAATATTGCTGTAGGTGGGCACCAGCGCTCTGGAGGTGACATCAGTTTTTTCATAGCGCACGCCTACCGACAGGTTGTAAGGCTTGTCACCCCATTCACCTTCAAAGTTAACCTGTGCATAGGCGGCAAGTTGCTCTTCCGTGGTGCGACGGTCTGTAGTCATCACCGAAGAGGAACAGAAAGAGTTGCCACAATCACCGGTTTGCCCCAGATTGCCATATTTTTCCGCAGCGATGGCACGCACTGTATCGAAGTCCCAGCGGAAGTATTGCTGCAATAGCAACGAGGAATCGCTGCCACCCATATCAAAGTGATGGCCGATGGAATCTAACGAGAAGGCGCTGAGGTCAATATCTCCAGCTTCACCCAAGCCCCCCCAGTTGTCCTGCTGGACATTGGAATAAGCAGAACGATTCTTCACTTCCGAGGTACTGACACCAAAGTCGATACTCTTGACGATGCTTTCGTCGAATACGTAGGTGCCTTTAATTTGTGCCTGGGTTATGTCGCTGCGCATCTGGCTGTTGCGGAATGAGCTGCCGGTGACGCGCATATCCTCGGCCTGGATACCGTTAAAGCCATCCGGATAGGCAATTTCCAATACCGGCAGTGGCGTATCAAAGTGCCCGGTGGTAACGTCACGCACCCAGGTTGCCATACCAATAGTGTTGTTGCTGCCAAATGGGCTGTCAGGCTTGGATTCTGCGGATGAGTCGTGCACATCCAGTTCAAGCTGCAGGTTATCGGTGGCTTGCCACTCAATATTCAGGCCCAGTGATTTGTTTTCATTGACCGTGGCAAACTTACCCGCACCCATGGCCAGATCGCCCGGATCGGCAAAAGCTTCGGAGTAGATGATAGGTGCAACAGCCGGACCGTCAGAGAATATCCCGGTGGAGGGGCCGAAGTTAAACCAGGCGGAAACGTCGTGGTATCGGTCGTCGACCTCGTTCTTGGAGTAGGTGTAATCCAGTGTAGTGGTCAGGGTATCTACCGGGCGGTATTGCAGTACCAATTGACCATTGGTACGGGTGCGCTTCACCTCATGGAAGGCGTAGCCCAGGCTTTGCGGCACGGAATACACGTCATCGGCGGTGGGATAGTTTTGATAGGCGTCATCGCCATCAGGAATCAGACCACCCCATTCGGCCTTGCCGCCACCCCAGTCCCAGCCGTTGATATCGCCGGGGAAGGTACGCCAGCCGCCGGATGTGGCTTGTGCGTTACCGCTTTGTCTTTCCTGGTAAGAGCCGGAAATGGCCACACCAAATTTATCGTCGGCAAAGGTATTACTGTACAGACCTGAAAATTCAGGTGTGATGGAATCGCCTTCATCGCTGGATTGATCAATGACCCCTTTGACCCCAAACGTGGCTTTCATGCCGGGCGCATTCAGAGGTTTGGTGGTAAGGATATTGATGGTGGAACCCATGCCGCCGGTTGGTACGTCGGCGCGTCCGGTCTTATACACTTCAACACCTGAAATTCCTTCGGAAGCCAGGTTGGCAAAATCAAATGAACGGGACGATGATGCCACAGTGGCTTCAAGTGAGGAGGCTGGCATTTGCCGACCATTCAGGGTCACCAGGTTGTAGTCTGGTCCCAGACCACGCACTGTTACCTTACTGCCCTCGCCATTTGAACGGTCAATGGAGACGCCGGTGATACGTTGCAGGGATTCCGCCAGGTTGGTGTCTGGGAACTTACCCATGTCTTCAGCTGTAATGGCATCTACCACGCCTTTGCTGTCGCGTTTTACGTCCATGGCGCGAATCAAGCTGCTGCGAATACCGGAAACCTGAATGACTTCCACATCTTCTGCACCTTGCGCCTGAGCGGGTTCCTGAGCGAAGGCTGGGGAGATGGTGGCCCCTAAAATTAGCGACAGACTGGTAGCCAGCCGGGTTTTATTGAATTTGTTGTATCTCATGTGTCCCCCGATGTGACCTGTGACATCGATTTATCTTGTTTTGTAAGCGCTTACAATTCTTGGTCAGAAAAAAGCGCCTGACCTGAATGTGTGGCGCCGCCTACCCAGATGCATCCCGCGCTGGCTGAACATCGCAAGTGTAACATAAATTTAACCTTTGGGTCTGAGGTTAATGGCCGTTGCGGGTTCGGTCCGCAACGGCTAATACACTTGAACAGCAAGGCCTGTGACAGAGTGTGTAAGTTTGAGGGCAACTTATGTTAACTGTTTTAACAGGCATGTAAGCGCTTTCATTAAATTAGATTGTTTTGTGTTGTAATGCAAGTGTTTTTAAATTGTTAATTCGTTGCCGGACTGATTAAACGGCCGGTTACCGAAAGAGCGGAGGCTAAATGGCAAACATGCTGATTTTATCCGTACATGGCCTTGCGCTTTGCTAAAAGCTGCTATGGTTAGTAATTGATTCTGATGCCTTTTATACCCGGTTTCTGAATATGGAACTGTTCTCGTTTGAATATGAAGGTTGAAGGACAGGAGGTCCTGGGTATGTCACACGCAAAATTAAGTTAGGACCACTCTATGACCATCAAGAACCTGCTGCGAATAGCCTTTGGCGTGACTATTGCCGTTGCTGCGTTATTACTGTTAATTGTGTTGTTGCTTAAGCAGAACCTGGCTGACAGTTTTGAAGCTGCGGAGTATCGCTACCAATCCAGCCACCTGGCCAAGTTGTCAGCCACCAACTCTTCCATGTTAACCATGTTGGCCAGACATTATGTGGTCACCCTGGACAGCCAATATCTGAATGCATACAACCTGTTGGTGGAACAGATTCAGGGCAATGCCAAATGGGACGACGGACAAACCACCGGATATCTGGATCGTTTAAGGGCCCTGGGCATCAGCAGTGATGAGTTGGTCTATCTGGAAGAATCAAATAAGTTATCCATGGCGTTGGTTAATACCGAAGTAGCCGCTTTTGAGCTGGTTGAGCCCTTCAAGCATAAAGACATCACCACCTTGGATGACAGCGAGCGGCAAAGCTGGCTTAAAGCTGTGGATATGTTGCATAACCAGGCTTACGAACGGGAAACCACAAAAATCAAAGCGCCGGTAGAGAAATTCATTCTTGCCATCGACAAATCGTCCCAGCAGGCCTTGGATAACACCCAGGCCAGTGCCGACAACTTCAGTATGCTCAGTGTACTGGCGGTGGTGGTGATTATTGCCATGTTGATCCTCTGTTACTGGTGGTTGGAAAAGCGCGTGGTGCGCACCAGCCGTTCGCTGATCGCCAAGGCCGTGCGGATAGCCGAAGGGGATCTGACCGAACAAATTAGTATGCCCGGCTCTGATGAACTGGCACAACTGGCGGCAGCATTTAACCTGATGATAGACAAGCTCAGTGAGTTGCTGGGCAAGATACGCTCTCAGGCTGAATTGGCCAGCAAAGCGTCGGCGGTGCTGAGTGATATTGCACAAAAGTCGGCGGCGTTAAGTGAAGAACAAAATAACGCCATTGAGATGATTTCCAGTTCGGTGTACGAAAATTCCACTGCGGTAAAGGAAGTGGCACAAAACTGTAATGAGGCGGCGGATTCGGCGTCACGGGCCGATGATATGACCACCAGTGGCCAGCAAACGGTAGTGCAGAGTGTTGGTTCTGTTGAGCAGGTATCGGAAGTGTTGCGCTCCGCCACCGAAGGTTTGCAGGATTTGCAGAGTTCAGTGCGGGACATGGCAGCGATACTGGATGTGATAAACAATATTGCTGAACAAACCAACTTGTTGGCTCTGAACGCCGCCATTGAGGCCGCGCGTGCCGGTGACCAAGGGCGTGGATTTGCCGTGGTGGCTGACGAGGTAAGAACTCTGGCGCAGCGTACCCAACAGTCCACCACCGAAATTCAAAGTAAAATCGACGCTTTGCAGTCGGTGACCAAATCGGTTTCTGAGCGTATTAACAGCAGTGATCAAAATGCCCGCCTGGCCGTGGATAATTCCCAGAAAGTGGGGGAGATGCTGTCAGATATTCAGGCACTGGTAAAAAATATCAACGATATGAATCTGTCTATTGCCGCAGCCTCGGAGCAACAGGCCAAGGTGTCCGATGATATTGCCGAGCGGCTGATTATTATTCGTGATGGGTCGGAAGTGGCTAACCAGCAAAGCCGTTCTGTGTCATCTTCATCCGGGGAGTTGCTGAATATTGCCAAAACCCTTACCGAAGAGGTCAACCGATTCAAATTAAGAGCCTGAGGTTGTATGAATAAAGAATATCAGAGCTTTCGCGATTTCTATCCGCACTATCTGAAAGAGCATCGTAATCTGATTTGCCGCCGCTTGCACTTTATCGGCTCCTGGTTGGTGCTGGCGCTACTGGCCTATAGCCTGCTCAGCGGGGTGCTTTGGACGCTGCTGCTGGTGCCTGTTGTTGGCTATGGATTTGCCTGGGTAGGGCATTTCTTTTTTGAGCACAATAAGCCAGCGACATTTCGCTACCCATTGTATAGTCTGATGGGGGACTGGGTGATGTTTAAGGATATTCTGCTGGGGCGCTTAAAAGCCTGAATTGCCGGGCTCTGTCTGCATCATACTGGTAGTCAACTTGTTGTTTTCGGCGTGACAGGCACAAGGCTTTGCCACGCCGAAGAGGGTATCAGAACTGATAGCCAAACTGCAGGGTCAGACTGCGACCCTGTTCGGTATAAATGCTATACATGCCCACAGGCCCGAAAGACATATCGGTGGAATAGTTGATGGTGGTTTTATCGGTCAGGTTTTTGCCTAATAAAGCCACCGACCAGCCGTTCACATAATCGGCTAGCGCGACCCGCAGATTAATCTTGTTGTAGCCGCCCTGGGCGGTAAAGGGGTTTAAGTCATAATTGGTGTAATGCATGGACTTGAACTGATTCTGCAGATTCACCTTCAGCTCCATGCCGTCGCCGACTTCCACTATGTAATCCAGATCCACCGAACCGGACCATTTAGGGGCAAAAGCGCCGGTTTTACTGGATAAGTCGCAGGACTGACCGTCGGCTGCCATATTATCCGGGGTATACATCAGGCTGTAGAAACACTTAGCGCCTTTGAATTCGTCCCAACTGAAGTCCAGCCAGGCCAGGTTGCCTGACAAACGCCAATTATCAGCAAATTGCCAGCGCCCATCCATCTCCACCCCGCGGCTGGTGGATTTACCGCCATTCTCAACGAAAAAGCCAGCAGTGCCGTCAAAGGTGGAGGTTTGCAGATCTTCAAATTCCATATTGAACAAGGCCAGATTCAAATCAGCGCTGCCATCATCCAGAGTCAGCTTGGCGCCCAGCTCATAGGCCACCACCGACTCGTCTTCAAACTCCCAGTCCCTGGCCACATTGGCCCGGGCATCAAAGCCACCGGCTTTGGTGCCGGTGGACACTGCACCATACAGCATGCCGCCGTCGAACTTATACTTCACATTCAGTGCTGGCGAAAAGGCCTTTTCGGTGCGCTCACCCTTTACCCCATGTTGTTCCAGTTGCAATTCACTGGCCAGAATACCCAGATAGATGTCGGGCGGAAGTTGTTCGGGCAGCCCCATGGCCTGCAACATATCCGGTACATTGACCAGCGCCTGCCCGGCGATGGCCTGTCCGCTGGACAGTTCCACCAACGTCAGGGTGCGACTGCCTTGTTTATCTTCCTGGGAGTAGCGCAACCCTAAGGTCGCCTGCCAGTTGTCACTGAAGCTGTAGTCAAACTGGCTGAATATGGCCCAGGTATCTGAATCATTCTGGTAATCACGCGGCCCCAGCGCATTCAACGGATAAATTCGATAGGCTTCGGCAAAATCCAGCTCAGAATCCTGATAGTAAGCACCGGCAATAAAATTCAGTGGTCCCTGCCAGTCGGACGTCAGTCTTAGCTCCTGACTGAGCTGGCGATATTCTTCATCATTGTACTGGCGATACACCAGCGGGGCTGGGCTGTCATCGCCGTCACTGGTGAGGGCTAAGTCATAGTGTTGCCAGCCAGTGACGGACGTCAGGCTGAGGTCGCCAAGTTGCCATTGCACGTCAAGGGTCAGGTGATCGGCCTGATAGTCGGTGCCTTCGTCTTCACCCAGCTCGCGTAGGCCTTTTTGGGTGACATCGTCTAAAACATATTGGCGTGGGTCGCCAAAGTAATCCGGCAACTGTGCTGTGCCGTTTAAATATACGGATTCAGCGACGGGCTGGGCATTGCGTACCCCGTCTGAATCTTCACGGTCAAACTGATAGCGAAATAATACCTCGATGTCATCGGCTGGCTGCCAGGCCAGCGACACTCTGCCGAGCAGGGTATCTCTGGCGACTTCGTCACGGTCCATCAGGTCGTTGCGCAAAAAGCCGTCTTCGCTAATGATCTTTACCGCAATGCGCCCTTGCAGGTTGTCTGTCAGGGCATTACCAACTGCCCCTTCCACGCTGTAGCCATTGTCCAGCTCATATGCACCATGCAGATAACCGCGCAGATCGTCTGTGGGTCTGGCGGTGACAATATTCAGCGCCCCGGCGGTGGTGTTTTTACCGAACAAGGTGCTTTGCGGGCCACGCAGCACTTCTATACGCTGGACATCCAGAAAACTGCTGCGCATCAGTTGCGCTCGGCCGCGATAAATGCCGTCTACGTAAGTGCCGACGGTTTGCTCAAAGCCCTGGTTGGAGCCAGATCCCAGGCCTCGCATATTGATGGCAAATCCCTGGCCGGTTTGACCTACCGAAAAGTTGGCGATATTACTGGAAAGCTGCTCTGCGGTGCTGAGATTGTTATCGATCAGCTTTTGCGCCGGGATGGCGGTAATGGAAATGGGTACCTCTTTGACACTCTGGCTGCGCTTTTGTGCCGATACCATAATCACTTCCAGCGCGCCTTCGTCAGCCGGTTGAGCATCCTGCGCCCAGGCCGGAGCCAGGGCCAGACTGGTGGACAGTGCCACAGCACTGAATTTCAAATTAACGGGCATGGCGGATTCTCCTGCGTGCGTCCGGCCAGAGTGGTCGGTATGTTTTGTTGGACACTCGTCCAATTTAATTTCTGAGTAGTGGATATGTCAATGATTTGTTATGGATTTGTTGTAGGGCACCGGCATAGCCTGGCGGAGAAAGCGGCTTGACTGGTCCTTGGGGCTTGGATAACGTCAGACTTTTGTAACAGACAGGATATGGCATGACAGACAAGGCGGATAAAAAGGCAGCTAAAAGTGAAATTACCCGCAGCAAAATACTTGAAGCTGCGCTGGATCTTATTGCCGAGGGAGGCCTTTCCGCATTGTCTCACCGCACTATTGCCAATCGCGCCGGGGTCAGGCTGTCGCTCACCAGTTACTACTTTGGCACCCTGGACAAACTGGTGGAAGCGGCCTTTGATCGTTTTGTCGAACAAACCCAGCCGTATCGTGACAAAGTGCGGACCAGTATTGATCAGCAATGTCAGTTGCCCGAAGGGCAGATAAATGCAGCACAGATGGCGTTACTGACCGAGCAACTGGCTGATTTTCTGACTCAGCATATTCAGGCCGGGGTCACGCAGCGGCGCCGCGAGCTTGGGGTGGAAAGCCATTTTGTGTATGCCTTTAACATTGCCCCGCCGCTGGCAGCCAAGATTCAGGCCTTTACTCATATGCAATTACAAATGATTGAATCGGTTTGCCAGCGTTTTGGCAGTGCTATGCCCTGGCAGGATGCTCATCTTATCCTTGCCGCCATCAGCCAGATGGAGTTTGCCCATGCCAATGGTGGCCGGGAATTCGATGCCGCCTTTGTGCATCAGTGCCTGAAACGCTTATTTGGCTGTTTATTTAGTGCAGAAAAAATACACTAAAGGCATCAGCACACCCAGAATAAAGCCATTGCATATATTCTCCTTAGAGCAAGAGAGCAAGAGAGCAAGAGAGCAAGAGAGCAAGAGAGCAAGAGAGCAAGATACTGAGCGGCCCGCCAACAAGGCAGCTAGTCTTTGTATTCCATTATTGTTGGGCTTAAGCCCAACCCACAGTGGGTCGGAATTTATTCCGACAGCAAAACTCAGATTTAACAACTTATTGACAAGCCATCCGCCAATTATGTAATTTGGACGTTCGTCCAATAAATGTTTTTTGCTGAGGCACTTATGCTCCTGCCCGCCAGACGCATCATGCTGATGATTGCCAGCTTGACCGCCTTCGCCGCACAGGCTCAGGTTACACCCGAACAGATGCAACTGTTGGGTACTAACTGCCTGCAATGCCATGCCATGCCGCATACCGGTGCACCATTGCTAGGCGATACAAAGGCCTGGCAGGCGCGTATGCAAAAGGGCCGCGAACAGCTCCTGATAAACAGTATTGAAGGTATCGGTGGCATGCCGCCGATGGGCTATTGCAGTTCCTGCACAAAAGAGGATATGCAAGCCCTTATCGACTTTATGCTGGGTGATGCCGGGGAGAACAGTGATGCACAATAAATCTCAGGCACAAATTAGCCGACGCACTATGCTAAAAGGCCTGGCAGCCGGGGCGGCCTTGCCGCTGACCGGTTGTTCACGCAACCCTGCTGCGCCGCAACTGCAAGCGCCTTTTGTGCCGGGTAAGCCTTTGCCCTGGATCAATTGGGGTAAAAATCATAGCTGTTATCCGGCTCAGCGCCTGGCGCCGCGCAACGAAGCGCAGTTGCTGGAAGGGCTAGTTAACGCCAAAGGCACGGTCAGGGCCGTTGGCTCCAGCCACGCCTTCAGCGCATTGGTGCCCACCGACGATACCTTACTGACTACCGACTATCTGTCCGGCCTGATTAGCCATGATGCCGAAAAACAGCAGGCGCAGGTGTGGGGCGGCACCCGATTACACAATCTCGGGCCGTTACTGGAAAGTGTCGGACTGGCCACGGTGAATCTGCCGGATATGGATTATCCATCGCTGGCCGGTGCCATTGCGACGTCCACCCATGGCACAGGTAAAAACTTTGGTTCTTTGTCCACACAAGTGGCGGGACTGACCCTGGCGACCCTGGATGGGCGACTGCTGGATGTCAGTGCAGACCGTCATGCGGATATCTTTAAGGCGGCATGCACACATCTGGGCGCCTTGGGTATAGTGACGCGCGTTAACCTGCAATGCCAACCCGCCTATCAGTTGACCGAAGTCAGCCAGGTTGAGCCGCTGGAACAGATGCTGGCCGAGCTGGACCAGCGAATGGCGCAAAACCGCAATTTTGAGCTTTTCGCCTTGCCCTATTCGCCATTGGGTATCTCTGTTACCACGAATGAGGCAAGCGCCGGTGATGTTAATCAGGGCGAAGACGATCCAGGTGCATTGAACCAGCTTCGGCAGGTGTTTGAATCTGTTTCCTGGCTGCCCGGGGTTGGGGAATCGATTTATGCCTGGTTGCTGGAAAAGGCCTTCGGTGGCAACCCGCCGGTGATCCGCAGCGGGGCATCTTACCGCGTACTGGCGCATGCCAGAACCACGCGTTTTTGTGAAATGGAATACTCTATACCTGTGGAAGCCGGGCCTGCATGCCTGCGCGAGGTTTTGGCGACCATTCAAAAACGCAGACTGCCAGCCTGCTTTCCCATCGAATATCGCCACGTCAAAGGCGACGATATTATGTTGTCCATGTATCAGGGGCGGGATAGTGCGGTATTGTCTATTCACCAGTTTGGCGACCTGGACTACCGCCCCTTCTTTGCCGAGATTGAACCCATTTTCCATCGCTACGACGGGCGGCCGCACTGGGGGAAGATCCACACACTGCAAGCGCCACAATTGGCGGCCCTATACCCTAAACACTGGCAAGACTTTCTGGCCATCAGGGAAAGTCTGGATCCAAGCGGAAAACTACTGAATACGCATCTGCAACAGGTATTGGGAGTCATTAGCTGATGACAAGCAGAAGAACCTTTTTAAAAGCCGGTGTCGGTGCTGCAGTATTGGGTGGAGCCTGGCTGGCCAAACCCGGGGACAGTGCCGCCGCCACGGATGATTATTTTAATGGTATATCGGATGTTTTGAATCGCGCCGCCATTAGTCATCCGTCGTTGCTGGTGGATCTGGATAGGTTAGATAGCAACCTGGCAGCACTGAACCGCTTTTTTCAGAAACAGCCGGATAAAACTTACCGCATCGTGGTGAAATCACTGCCTAGCCCGGCCCTGCTGGATTACATTGCCGAACGCACCCATACCCATGCCTATATGGTGTTTCACCTGCCTTTTTTACAGGCTCTGGTCAAGCGCCGGCCTGACGCCGACATTCTGTTTGGAAAACCTATGCCGGTGGCCTCAGCCAGGGCTTTTTACCAGTCTTTTGACCAGACTCAACAGGATTTTGTGCCACAGCAGCAGTTGCAATGGCTCATCGATAGTCTGCCCCGTCTGGAGCAGTACCTGCAACTGGCCAAAACCCAAGGGCAGAGGTTGCGGGTGAATTTTGAGATAGATGTGGGTTTGCACCGCGGCGGCTTTAATCACCCCGGTCAATTCCGCCAGGCCCTGGATTTGGTGGCGGCCAATCCAGAGCATCTGCAATTTGCCGGCTTAATGGGGTATGACGCCCATGTCAGCAAACTTCCCGGCTTTTTAGGTGAGCGTGAATTTACCCGGGTGCAGGAAAAATATCAGGGATATGTGGAGCAAATCCGCCAGGCGTACCCGCACTGGCTTGAACAGCGGTTGTGCTTTAATGGCGCTGGCAGCCCAACCTTTCTGCGTTATGGCCAGGTGGAATGGGTCAACGATCTGTCGGTGGGCTCCTGCCTGCTTAAACCGGCGGATTTTGATTTACCTATACTCAATGAGTTTAGTCCGGCCACCATCATCGCCACCCGGGTGTTAAAAAAGCAGCCCAATTTGGGCGTGCCAACCCAGGAATGGCTGGGAGATGTGGCAGCCTGGTGGGATCCTAATCAGCAGGTCAGTTTTTTTATCTATGGCGGCAAATGGCTGGCCACGCCCTGGTCACCGCCGGGACTGACTTTTAATGGCCTGTACGACAGCTCCAATCAGCAAGGTTTAAGCGGCTCCAGGCAAGTATCCTTGGAAGTGGATGACTGGGTCTATCTGCGGCCATTACAAAGTGAAGCGGTGTTGTTGCAATTTGGCGATTTACTGGCCATACGCGGCGGCCAACTGCTGGCCCGCTGGCCGATACTCACTGGCGACTAGAAGCGTTGCGCTGTGGTGAAAACGTATTAATTCAAAATACAAAAAAACACAGAGGCACAGAGAACACAGAGTTATCTAAGGGAATGATGGTTCTGCGGCCTTAGCGTCTTTGTGAGAAGCCTTTGTTATTCACCGCCGAGACGCAGAGAACGCTGAGTTTTCAGGGGCATAGATTGAAAGACCTCCTGCTTTTCTCTGGGCCCTCCGCGGCTCTGCGGTAAAAACGTATCATTTTAAAAATACTAATAACCACAGAGGAACAGAGGTCACAGGGTGGTTGAGGGTATTGTTACTTATATGGCTTTGGTTTGTTGAATTGCTTTGATCACTTCCACAGCCAACTTTTTCGCTGAGGCCGGGTTTTGCCCAGTGATCAGGCGACCCTCAACGACGACATTTTCCTGCCAGGGCGCGCCAGAAATGTGTGTTGCACCGCGCTCCTGCAATTTTTCTTCCAGCAGGAAAGGAATAATATCCAATTGCCCGATATCCGCCTCTTCTTGTTTGGTAAAAGCCGCAACGGGTTTGTTTGCCACTAAATATTCGCCATTGGATAAGGTGATATCCACCAGTGCCGCAGTACCATGGCATACCGCTGATACAATGCCACCTTGTTCATAAATGCTCGCAGAAATACGGCTGATGTGCTTATTGTCCGGAAAGTCCCACATGGGGCCGGAGCCACCGCTATATAGCACCGCATCGTAGTCGCTGGGGTTAATTGTGGCTAAAGGTAGGGTGCGGATCACTTTGGCCATCAGTTCAGCATCTTCCAGGAAACGCTGGTGATAGTCGTCCGCTTCAGTAAAGGCTTTGTCATCCAGTGGTGCCATGCCGCCCAATGGACTGGCGATATCTATCTGGAATCCGGCTTGTTTAAATTCATAATAAGGATGGGTGAGTTCAGGCAGCCAGAAGCCGGTTTTCCTACCTGTATCTCCCAGCTCAGAATGGCTGGTGAGCACTATCAGTATTTTGTTTCTTTGTTCAGTGCCAGTCTCAGCCTGAACTGATGCGACCATGCTCAGGGCGACCATCAACCATACTATTAACGTCTTCATTGTACTTCCTATGTTTATGTTTTAGGTGACTTGCCACTTATGTGGATAAGCACACTTTAAGGAACACAACGAAGCAGGGCATTTACATAGGTTGATAAATGCCCTTGAATTAAATTGGGGTTTTGTGGGCCAGCGGCATTACGTCATTTGGGGGCGTTCACCCCCAGTCACTCACTTTATCATTTTCAGCAGTTTCATTTTTCCGGCACTGAATGGCGGGTAGCGCCAGTTCACATCAAACCAGGTGCTGCGTTTCATTACGGCCTTTAAATGGCTGAAGGTGTCAAAGCCCCAGCGGCCATGATAACGGCCCATACCGCTATTACCTACGCCACCAAAGGGCAGGTCTGGATTGGCCATAAACATCATGCCGTCGTTGATGCATACGCTACCGGCACTGGTACTTGTTAGTATCTGCTGCTGCAATGACTCTGAACGGCTATACAAGTACAGGGCCAGAGGCTTGGCGCGCTGGTTTATAAAGTCGCTGGCCTGGGCAATGTTATCCAGGCTGACAATTGGCAGGATGGGGCCAAAAATTTCTTCCCGCATCAGTGGGCTGTCAATGGCCGGGTTGCGCACCAGGGTAGGCGCCATATAGCGCTGCTGCTCGTCGACCTGACCGCCGAATATCACGTCCTGATCCTGCAGATAAGATTGCAGTCTCGCCAGGTGACGTGGGTTGATAATGCGTCCGTAGTCGTCACTGTCTGCCGGGTTGTGACCGTAGAAGGCGGTGATTTTGTTCTGAATGGCCTGGATTAATTTGTCAGCAAAGGCGTGTTCCACCAACACATAATCCGGGGCCACACAGGTTTGCCCGGCATTCATCCATTTACTCCAGACAATACGTGCCGCAGTTACATCTAAATCGCAGTCACTGGCGACGATACAGGGGCTTTTACCGCCCAGTTCCAGGGTTACCGGGGTCAGGTGCTCAGCGGCGGCTTTCATAATAATTTTGCCGACGGTTTCCCCGCCCGTATACAGGATATGGTCAAACTGTTGTGTCAGAACATCAGTGGTTTCCTGCACCCCGCCTTCCACCACCGCATAAGCCTGTCGGTCCAGATAGCGGGGCAGCAGCGAGGCAATCAGGGCGCTGGTGTGCACAGCCAGTTCTGAAGGTTTCACCACGGCGCAGTTGCCTGCAGTAATAGCGGCCACCAAAGGCGCCAGCAGTAACTGAAAAGGGTAGTTCCAGGCACCGATAATCAACACCACGCCAAGGGGCTCGGGTTGCAGCCAACTGCTACCGGGTTGCGCCACCATGGGGGTGGACAGTTTGCGTGGTTTAGTCCATTTTTGCAGATGTTTGAGACTGTGGTTGATGTCGTCTTCCAGAAAGCCGATTTCGGCCAGCCAGCTTTCCTGTTCAGCTTTGCCCAGATCCAATTTCAGCGCCTGCACGATGTCCTGCTGGTGGGTCTGGGTCATACTCAGTAATTGCTGTAACTGATGGCGACGCCAGTTCAGCGGCTTGGTTGCGCCACTGCGATAAAAACTTCTCAGACCGGTTACCAGGTTCGCCATTTCCACAGACATAGTTGTCTCCGCAGTTCAAACAGGTGTTTACATTATGCTATTCCCTGCAATGGAACAAGTGGCGGGTAACTGTTATTGGTCTTATGTCCAATTACTTGTCTGACAGAAAGGCCGCCGCCGCTTTAGCCTGCTGTTTGTCCTCTTGCAGTGTCAAGCATGCATCAGAGCGGGCCAGCGCCTTACTGGCATGATGATGGGCTGCTTCACGCATTCCGGGCACAGGGCAGTCAGCCAGCGATGCCAGGGTTTTCTGCAGTTTAAGCACCACTTCGATACAGCCGGCACCATCACGGCCAATGGCATTAAAGGCGTCGTCGAACATTTCCATTATGGCCAATTGCGGGACCTGAATTTTATCAAATTTACAGGGTGCAAGTGCTTCCATCGGCAGTGGTTCGCTCCATTGGCTGAACAAACGGGCGAAACTGGATAGTACGTCAATGGCGGTGCCTGGGTCGTTAACAGCCGGGGACAGGGCCTTGCATGCCACCTGCGACAACACCACCAGACCAAACCTGGGGTCCTCAATAAAGGTCCGGCTCCTGCCCAGTACAAAGGCATTCTGTAAGGCACTGACACAGCTTTCATCTAATGAGTTGACACCGCTCACTTGTAAAAGCACCTGGCCTGGGAAAACAAAACTGCCCGGTACCACCTGTAATCTGACGATGGCCTGTTGCAGCTCAGCCTGCTTTTGTAAGCTGGCCATTTCAATACGCTGAATATAGCCAGGGCTGCTGGCATGAATGTCTACGAGCGGGCCGGATAATTCCCCTATGGCAATGCCGCCTAACAGCGGCGCTTGTTTGCGGTGAGCCAACGCTTTGGCGGTGGCCGCCTCTATTTTTTCTATGGTGGAATTAACCCGGCCCAGTCTGGCGATACGGTCAACCCAGCGTACAAAAGTGACAATCACCGCAGCTAATACCAACAGCGTCATGCAAAACAACACAAAGTGGCCGCCTTGTTGATAAAAGTTGTTTTTTACCGCCACTATGGCCACAACGCTGAAGATAAAGGCGCCGATAAAGGTGGCCAGGGCATTTTGCGACACATCATCGGCAATCACTAACGCAAAGGAACGCGGGGTGGCACTGGTGCCGGCACTGGCATAAGCCGCCACCATAGAGCCGACACAGAAGGTTGCAATCACCAGCATGCTGGATGACATGATCGACAACAAGGTTTCCAGGCTGTCACGACTGATGGCGGGCAGGTAAACCGCCAGGCCGCCGCTACCCAGCCACTGGGCGGTAAAGGCAGCAATCACCGACAGCAGACACATTAACAGTGGGCGCACCCACAAACGTTCAGACAGTCGGTTGGCCCAGAATGTCATACGGCTGACCATGGTGCGTCCTTATGGCTGGATAATATGCGTCGCAGCATAACATAAACACAAGGCCCGCCATTGCGGGCCATGCACACTGCTTGTCATAGATGGGTTTGCAAAAACTGCAAATAGGCTTGTTGTGCTGTGATGCGGTTGGCCTTGCTGCGAAAGCCATGGCCTTCGTCAGCGAACAACACATATTCCACCGGCACATTATTAGCGCGTATGGCTTCCACCATTTCGTCGCTTTCTACCTGCAATACTCTGGGATCATTTGCGCCCTGCACCACCAACACCGGGCGTTTAATCTTATCTGCATGGAACAGCGGAGAAATACGGGTTAATCGTTCCTTATCGGTGGCCGGATCGCCCAGTTCATCATACAAAGCCTGGCGAAAACTTTCCCACCAGGGCGGAATGCTTTCCAATGTACGTACCCAGTTCGTTACACCGAAAATGTTGATGCCCAGCTTAAACTCATCGGTAAAGGCCATGGCGGCCATGGTCAGGTAGCCGCCATAGCTACCACCCATCACCGCGATGCGTTCGCCATCCACCCAATCCAGACTTTGCAGATACTTTTTGCCATACACTATGTCCTGTAAGTCGTCCTCGCCATGGCGTTTGTCATCCAGATGAAAGAAAGTTTTACCATAACCCGATGACCCGCGGTTGTTTACCCCAAGTACCGCATAGCCATGATTGACCAAGTGTTGAATCAAGGCGCTGTATCCTTTGCGGGTTTGTCCGCCCGGTCCACCATGAATAAAGAGTATGGCTGGTACTTTATGGTTGGCGCTGGCCTGCTGCGGTTTAAATTGAATGGCGGGGATAGTCAGGCCATCGAAACTCGGGTAACGCACCACCTCGCTGCTGACCAGATTGGCAGCATCAATGTGTGGATTTAGCGACTGACTCAGCTGTTTGGCCGCTGGGCTGCCAAGCTGCCAGCTAAACAGGTTAGATGGGGAAATATCCGAATTGATGTAAAACACCATGCGCTGTTCGTCACGGCTGAAGTTAACACCGCGTAGATCGCCTGCGGGCAGGGTTGGTAACAGTAATTGCTTGCCACTATGGGTGTCCAGAATAGACAGCTTGGTCTGGGCATCGGCGTTAACCCCGACAACCTGATAACGACCGTTTTTTGAGAAGTACACAAAGGATACATCCCAGTTATCGGCATAGTGCAACTGGCGGTGGCCGGACAACAGGTTATAGGACCAGGCCTGGGTAAATTCCCCCTGGGCGTTGCTACCGTAAATTAACTCATCGCTGTCTGGGGTAAAGCTAAACACGGTGTGACTCACTCTACCCTGGTGGGGGGTGATATGCAGAGGTGGTGCGGCAGGCTGTTGCAGGTTAGCCACATAAATATCGTCATCGGCATTACTATGCACTTTCATCAACGCCAGCCAGTTTCCATTGTTACTGATGTCGCCCAGCTCCCAGCCCTGAATGTTTTCAAACACCATAGTGCGACCGTAGTCTTCGCTGTCGTAACGGTACAGATCAAAAGCCTTGGCATCCCGTTCATTGGTGGCCACATAAAAATGAATATCGTCCTGATGCCAGCCCATAAACTGCGCTTTGAGCTTTTCCCCTGGGGTGATATCCCGGCTACTGCCGTCTTCTTCCAGCACATAGAGATGATGCAGCTCGTTACCGCCCTGATCTGAGGTATAGAGTGCGCGGTTATCCGCGGGGAACCAACTGACAGCGCTGATGGCATTGGTGTTGGAATGGGTTAACTGAGTAGGCGCACTGCCATCCAGCGGGTAACTGTAGACATTAAATACCCCACTGGCATCACTGCTGACCAGCACCTGGCTGTTGCTGTGGTTAATGGAAGAGCCATACAGCGTCACCGTATCAAAAAAACTTTGTGCGCTGTATTGGGGGATTTGCACGGGTTGTACTTGTACGGCACTGGGTTGGGGCGTTGGTGTTTTGGCGCTCTGACAGCCGACCAGCATTGCCGCACTCAGGCAAAGGGCAGACCAATAGTGACGGGGTTTCATAGTGATCCTTGTATTTTTTGCAGTTCCACAAGGTTTTGTATAAATACTGACCGGCTTAGTCAAGCTATTGCTGCCTGAAAATAAAACTTGCCTTTGTGTAACCTTTGGGTATCATTTGGTTGTCTTGGGTATCAATGGTTACCCAGGGGTATCAAAATTTGCATAGGAAGAGCATTATGATGAGCGTCAATACTTTGTCGAAAGCCGAACAGGAAAATCTACTACTTAAGAAAAATGCCATTCTGTGTCTGGTCTTAGGCTTGTTCTTTGTCATAGACAGCACGCATGAGTTGGGGGGATGGGAGTTAAGTGGTAGGTGGGCACTACTTTACCTGCCAGTACTGTTACTGTTTTTCTACATGTTATATTTGCTGTTAAACGTTAGTAAATTTAGTCGTGGGGTGGCCAAGCGAGCTTTCTGGACTGGGCGCTTTGAAGATGAGTATGCAGAGTACCTGAATGCCAGGGGCTACAAGTTTGGTTATGGTGTGGGCTTTATTGGTTTGATTACCTTCAGTTTGTTTGCTGATTTGATCTTGGCTGATGAAACCACGGCGTTAATCAGCATGGAGCTTTGGGCTCAGTTAGCTGCTGCATCGATGTTAATAGGTTATGCCTTGCCGGTAATATATGGATTGGCCAAAGACAATGAATGAGCAACTGGACAACCATATTCACAAGCTGCGTACCCAGCGTAAGGTGTCGCAGCAGGAACTGGCTGATGCCATTGGCGTATCGCGCAAGACCATCAGCACAGTGGAAACCGGGCGCTTTACTCCCTCGGTGGTCATTGCCTTAAAAATGGCCCGTTTCTTTGATGTGCCGGTTGAGAGTATTTTTACCCTGATGGAGTAGGCTGCTACGCCATCAGGCAATTCTCAAGCAGGAGGGTCTTCAATCTGGTTTAACAGCTCGAGATATTTACCTTCCAGGAATTCCTTCTCGCGCTTGATATGGTATAGCTCCTGCTCTTTTTGCGATAGCTTGTCCTGTGCTTCCTTCGATTGCTGCTTAAGCCTGCTCAGTTCAGTTTGATTTGGTGCAGACTGAATCAGGCGTTGATTCAGTCTGGCCACCTCATCGCGATATTTGTTGGCCATTTCTTGCAGGCGCTCGCGTTCCATGGCGAATTGCTCATTGGCCTGCTCAAACTCCTCGTATGTAATGCTTTCAGACATATCTTGTTGTAACTCTTCAACTTTAGCGCGTATCTGAGCATTCTCTCTGGTCACTTCATCCAGCTTGCTAAATTGTTCAAAGAGTTTTTGTTTGGTTTGTTTGAGGCGACTCTGGCTTTGATCCAGATCTGTACGTAATTTGCGAATTAAGGCATGAGATTTTTTTAAATTGGTCGTCAACTCTTCCAGTTTCTGGTCTTGCTCGGGATTGCTTGCTTGGCTGTCACCCTGGCTATCCAAGCGGATATCCCGCGTTTGTTTTTCCAGAGACTCATGTACCTTCAGTACTTCGCTGAGCAATTCTGCCTGTCGGTTAAAGCGCTCCAGAGCGTTATCCACGGCGGTCTGACAGAAAGCCAGGGCCTGACTGACCGCCTGATTATCCTGGCGCTGAGTTTGACCAAACAACAACCGGCATTCGCGAATAATCATCCAGATAATCACAAACCAGCCGCCAATGGTCAGTAATCCCAAATCAATAGCGAGAATTTTCCAGACATCGGAACGAAACAAGTTTTCAAATGACCACATGTGTTTACATTTTTAATATAGGGATAAACGATAGAATATGGATATTAGCGTTATTTTTGCTTATGGGAAGGTAAAAAAAGTGCATATAATGTCGCCCAGTAGTTAATTTTGTGTATGTTGTTTTGAAGATCCTAATCGTTGATGACAGCGCGGCAATGCGGGCAATAGTACGTCGGGGCCTGGAGAAATTCGGTTATCGTACGTTGCAGATTGAACTGGCCAGTGGTGCTAAAGAAGCCTTTGAAATGATCGGTAAATGGCAGCCTGATATTTTGTTATCTGACTGGCATATGCCTATGATGTCTGGCCTTGAGCTGCTGCAGGAAATCAATCGCCGTCGCCTGCCCATCAAGGTGGGGTTTGTCACCACAGAGAATAACCAGCAACTGGTTGGTCAGGCCATGGCCGAAGGCGCCAAATTTATTCTGAATAAGCCGTTTGAAGATGCCGCCCTGCACAAAGCATTGTTGCCGCTGGTACAAGGGGCTGAAGAATCGGAAAGCATGCTCAATCATCAAACCGGTGTTGATCATGGTGTCGCCTTACCAAATGCCAGACAATTGCAAACCGTCTTGCAGGGAATGTTCAGTGCCGAGCTTACCTTTACCCCAGTTGAACCTTTAGCCTACTCACCAGAATTATTACCTTTGTTACTGGCCTTATTTGAAGACCCGGATACCCGCAAAATAAGAGCGGTGGGCATTCTTGATTTACACGGTACTTATACCCTGGCAACGGCAAAATGCCCGTCATTGCTGGCGGAGATCAGTGGCATGCTGGCGGATAAAACCGTTAATAAAGCCATGATGGACCAGTGCCAGGAAATTATGTCCAGCGTGGCCATGACGCTGCTGGATAAGCAAACCCGTAAAAGCCTGACGCTGAAAAACCTGAGCTTTGTGCCCAAAACGTTCAGCAAAATGGAACAAATTTATGCCAAACCTCAGCACTTGCGTATGGACGGCTTAGTGCATATTAAAGGCTTGGGGCAGGGGCGCCTGAGCATTGTCAGTACCCAGGCTGGTCGTCCGGCCAGACGCCAGGCGTCCTGATCTTATTGACCTGAAACTTTGCACCTCTGTGGTTTTTTATGCTTTTGAGCAAATTTATTTTCACCGCAGAGCCGCAAAGGGCCCAGAGAAAAGCAGGAGGTCTTTTAATCTATGCCCTTGAAAACTCAGCGTTCTCTGCGTCTCGGCGGTGAATAACAAAGGCTTCTCGCAAAGACGCTAAGGGCGCAAAGGAAAGCCCGCTGGTAACCCACCTTCAACCACTCTGTGTTTCTCTGTGCCTCTGTGGTTTTTTATGCTTTTGAGCAGATTTATTTTCACCGCAGAGCCGCGGAGGGCCCAGAGAAAAACAGGAGATCTTTCAATCTATGCCCCTGAAAACTCAGTGTTCTCTGCGCCTCGGCGGTGAATAACAAAGGCTTCTCGCAAAGACGCTAAGGCCGCAAAGAACAGCGCGCAGAGTGGCCATAACCCCCAACCACTCTGTGTTCTCCGTGCCTCTGTGTTTTTTTATGCTTTTGAGCAGATTTATTTTCACCACAGAGACACAGAGGTCACGGAGAAAAGCAGGAGACCTTCACTTTATGCTATTGAAAGCTAGGTATTTTTCATACCTCGGCGGTGAATTAATTAACGCTTCTCGCAAAGACGCTAAGGCCGCAAAGAAAAGCCCGCCTGTAACCCACCTTCAACCACTCTGTGTTTCTCCGTGCCTCTGTGGTTTTTGGTATTTTTTGAACTGATGCGTAGTTACCAGGAAAGGCGGGCGACCACGCGTTTTTCATCGGCGTGCAGTGAAAACGACCAGCCATTTCGCTCACACAAGCGTTGTACAATACCCAGCCCCAGACCATAGCCCTGCGGTGACGCCTCGGTCGGCATATGTTGCTCATCAGCCTCACCGCTTAGTTGGTTGGTGATTAACAGCTCATGCTCTTTAATGCGAATCGTAATGGGCCCCTGGTCGGTGAGGGTATGCTCAAATGCATTGCGCACCAGATTATTCACTGCAATAGCAAAAGCCTGAGGATGGCCGCTGATGCTGGGGTTAGCCAGATGATCGACGTCAACATCGATCTGCTTGCGACTTAGCAGATGGCGCTGCTGGTCTATGGCGTGGCTCACCAGCGGCGTGACGAAAAACTGCTGGTGATATAAGCCGTCGTCAGTTTCGCGGGCCAGGCATAAAAACATGTCAATGGTGGTTTTCATATCAAGGGTGGCTCGGCGCACCCTATCCAGCGCTTTTCTGTCGCTGGCTGATAATTCGCTGTGCTCCAGCAGCTCAAGTGCGCCGGTAATAACAGTGATAGGCGTGCGCAGCTCGTGGCTGGCGGAACTGGTAAAGTAGCGCTCCCTGGTTACAAAAGCGCTGATACGCTCAAGCGTTCTCTCAATGGTTGCTGCCAGTACGCCAACTTCATCATCGCCAAAGCGGCTGGATTCTATGCGTTTGTAGTCTTCAGCCGACAGGTGTTGTACGTCGATTTCTGCCACTTCGGTGGCCAGTTGCGCCACCGGGGCAACAGCCTGGCGCATGACCAGCACACCCAGCCCGAAACCCAGCACACCAAGGGTACCCACAACAGCGCTGATCACCAGCAGCAACCACCAGTCCTCTGACGATGCCGCCTCAATCCCGGAAACGTCGAACACCACAAAGGCCCGTTGTTGATTGTCGCCGGCGATGACCGCCACATGCAACTCTTCGGCTTCGAATTCGTATAACCCTTCCGCCGGATTTGATTGCGCCCATGCCTGCAGCGATGCCGGCAGGCTGGTAACCGTATCGTAGCCGCGCAGATTCGCTGGTATAACGGGATAGCTGTTGGCGGCAACCTGCAACTGCTGGGTTAGCACCCGATCTTCACTCAACCGGATGGCGGCGAAGAATGCGAATCCCCAGGCCAAACTGAGTACCGCAACGCAGATAGCAAAGGCAATGGCGACACGCTTGCGTAAACTGTGGCGATACATTTTGAGAGGCTGTGGTTTATTCAGGCCCACTAAACTTCACTCCTGTTGCCTTGCCGGGCAATAAAATGACGGCCAGCAGAGTGCGCATTTGAAAGATACACAGCCTTTATTCGTCCTCTGCAATGCGATAACCAATACGATGCACGGTATGAATAAGCGGGCGCTCAAATGGCCGGTCAATGGCTTGGCGCAGCTTGTACATATGCGAGCGCAGCGCATCGCCGTCGGGGCGTTCGTCTGCCCACAACAAGGTTTCAAGCTCATCACGTGCCACCACAGACGGTGCCTGCTCCATCAGGCGCTGCAGTAATTTCATGCCTGTAGGGTTAAGATCAATCCGTCTTCCTGCACGAGACACCTGCAGCGTGGACTTGTTGAGCGCCAGATCTGCCACCGTTAACAGCCAGTCGGTTTTACCATGGCTGCGTTTGTACAGGGCCTGCAGGCGCGCATGTAGCTCCTGTAAGGCAAAAGGTTTAACCAGATAATCATCGGCGCCTGCCGCAAAGCCCTTTAGTTTATCGTCGAGGGTGTCTCGTGCCGTGAGCATCAGCACCGGTGTTTCGAGTTTGGCATCGGCACGCAGCTTGTGGCAGAAACTCAGGCCATCCATGCCCGGCAGCATCAGATCCAGCACAATCACATCGAACGTATTGGTTAACGCCAGGTACATGGCGCTGATGCCGTCATAGGCAAAATCCATCACATAGCTATGCTTCTCAAGATAGCTGGCAATGTTCTCGCATATGTCGCGGTTGTCTTCGACAATCAGCACTCTGACCGGCGCCATACCAAACGCGTTTAGCATAGTTTGTTCCTCTTGCCTGGGCCTTTACCAGGCCTGTTACCAGGCATAATCCAGTCGCAGACCAATCAATGGCTCTGCTTCGCTATCGTCCTGCACCAGCACACCGCGGCGATAGTCAAACTCGGTATCATCGCTTGACGAGGCGGCCGTGACGTTAATCACATCAAGAAAGGCTGTGACATCAACCGGCCCAAAGGCGCGCCGATAGTCAACCCGAACGTTTAACAAGCCAGCGCCGTCTTTGCGACCAACATTACGCTCAGTGATCTCTTTTGAGTAACGCAGCATTTGCCCGGGCCCCAATACATCCGCATGAATAACAAAGTTATCATCTGGGCGACCAGAAAGGTATTTGTAGCGCGCTGCAACTTTCCAGCGGTCGCTGATTTCCCAGGTCAGGCCCAGGGTGGCGACATGCTTGCGGTTAAATTCCGCCGCCACCTCACCGCGCCCGTCCTTACGGTCAACTACTGCATCGTTGTAAGAATAGGTGGCGCTGGCGTACAGGCCTTCGAACAGCGTACCGTTAACCACAATATCGACCCCATAGGAGCTGCCATCGCCCAGGTTGGCAAAGGTGCCGCTGGCCCGGTCAAGGTCGACCACCAGGTCGTCGAGACGTTGATAATAGGCCTCGGTTAACACCGACCAGTTGCTGTCGGGGAAGTATTTTAAACCTATGCTGGTATGGGTGATTGTTTCATTCTTAAGTGTGTTTGACTCGTTAGCGGCCAGTTCTAAGTACCTTGGCGACTGATGAAACAGCCCGGCGCTGGCAAAATACCTGACTTTTTTACCCGGCTGCCAGTTAAAGCTGAGCCTGGGAGCAACCAGGCTTTCATCGGCAAAACCATCGCGCTCAAGGCGTAAGCCGGTGCCAACATCCCAATCACCGAATTGAAAAACCTGCTCGACATAGCCGGCATAGCTGGTTTCTTTGTGTTTAATTGCCGAGTTGATGTGCTCAGGCTTCAGCACAATATAGCGCTGCTGTGGGTCAGCTCTGAAGTCATCATCGTCGTACACAAAGCGGATCCAATCGCCATCCAGCACCGTGCTGTAGTCCAGTTCAATTTGCGTCAGCCGTACCCCGGCACTGAACAGCCCCCAGTGATTGGTTGTCTCAAAATCACTGCGCCAGCCAAGCTCGGTTTCATCTTCAGCGATGCTAATAATATCTTCCCTGACCGGGAAACTGGCGGCCGGTGAGCCTTCTGGCACCAGATCAGGAAAAGCTTCACCTTCTGAGCTTAGCTTGTCGCTTTTGCGGTAATACAGCTTATTGGTCCAGACCGCTTTTTCACCCACTAATGAGCGCAATGTCAGGCCATATAAATCACTGTCTTGTTTGAAGTCCAGCAGCGCGGCATCTTCAAAGTTGGGTGAGGCAAACACATGCGTAACGTCGCGGCGATAGTCTTCCTGCGTATCCATCAGCAGAATTTCAACGCTGTGGTGCTGGTTAATCGGTATCACTGACTTTAGGATGATATCTCTTAACACCGGCTCGCCAATATCCAGCTCTTCAATGGTTTCAAACAACTGGCCAAAGTCCAGGCGCCGGGCAGAAAACAGCATCGTTGCGTCATCACCAACCGGGCCATCGTAACCCACCTCAAACCCAGCCAGGTCATATCGGAAACTAGCCGATGGGCTCGGGTTGCCATCGGCAACCTGCAGTTTCAGCAGCGATGCCGCCCGCCCACCATAGGCCGCTCCCCAGCCACCGGGGGAGAACTCAGCGCTACTGATCACATTCGGGGCGAAAATCGAGAAACGGCCACCACCGCCAACATCTTCCTCTTCCCCTAAGGTGGCATCAAAGTGCACCGCTTTATCAAAGGGAAAATCATCAACGAATATCAAATTATCTCTGGGGCCGCGGCCACGTACGCTAAAGCTGGCAAATTCACTGGCCGATGCTAGGCCTGGTAAGCCGTCCAAAGACAGCAGTGGATCGGCGCCACCGCCCACCGCGCTGCGCAGCGCCTCGCGGTCCAGATAGGTGCTGGAGCCTGCGGCAAAGGTCTCGGCTTGCTGCGCTCTAACCTCTACTACTTCAATGGCTTGCTCTCTAAGTTCGAATGCCAGCTTGATATTTTTCCGCGTCACCACCCGTATGCTTGGCTCATACAATGAGGCGAAACCGTTTTTGGCCAGGCTTACCGAGTACAAGCCGGGGTCAAGCTGTTCAATAACGATGCGCCCCTGTGCGTCGGTTGCAAAGGTTTGTGTGGACGAGGTTTCCCGCTCCCTGACGGTAATCTGCACATCCGCAAGGGGGCGCTCAGTATTCTGATCTTTAACGATAACAGTCAGCGCACCGGGTGCTTCGGCGGCCTGGCTAAAAAGTGGTAAGCCAATCAGCAGCGCCCACAGAGTCAACCAGGATATTTGCGTTAATTGCCTGTTCATATTGCTACCTTCCAAATGTTGAGCCTATCTATTTGATGGAACAAAGGGGAAGCTAGCAAAGCCAATGTGACTAAAATGTCGCCAAGATGTGAAGGTTATACCCGCAGAGTGAGATTTTTCTATATTGGCGACAACGAACTGGATAACGCAGTATCAGCTTTCTGCTTTATTTATAAAAAGGCTGTAATCACCGCCTGTTGGCGTTAAATCCAAAAGGTATGTCATGGTGGCGCTGTGGGTGTTGGGAATGGTGCGGAGCTTATTCTTGGCGGTTCAGAGCTGGGGCCACTAAAGCTGTTCAATTTGGTGCCTGACCGCCCCAACAATGAGAATTAAATATGTTTCAACACGAGGAAGCTTTTCTCGCTGAGTCGCAAAGAACTCAGAGCAATTGAAAGCAGTAAAGACCTCAGCGTGTTTCACTGCGCCTCCGCGTCACTGTGAGAGGTATTCCAATAACGGCCGGGAATTTTTAAGCGGGGGTCAAAGCGGCTTGGGCCGCTTAGGGGGAGCATCAGCTTGTTTTACTGGCAATTGGTCTATAAACGGCCAACCAACTTTTGACTAATGTTGGTGCGAGGAATTCGGAATTAATGCCACTTTGTGAATGGCTGGGTTGAGCGAGTTTCTGACTTGGCTTTCCCTGCTGGATATGACACTCCATCCATGGAGCGCCAGTCCCATTTCTTTGCTGCGCGGCAAAGAAACGAGACGCAAAGAAAACGCGCCCGCTGGATTCCCAACAACGTCAGTCCAGGGCACTACTAAAAGGCGGTCGTGAAAACGACGTTCCAGACGCGTCTTCCACTCAATTTGCTCCAGGCAAATTGCCCACCTTTTAGCAGCGCCCTGAACCGACCGGGAATTTTTAAGCGGGGCCAAAGCGGCTTGGGCCGCTTAAGGGCGTCATAGGTTTATTCAACTAGCAATTGGTCCACCAACGACAAACCAACTTTTGACTATTGCAAGTGCGAGGATTTCACAATTAATGCCACTTTGTGAATGGCTGGGTTGAGCGAATAGCGGACACTTAATTTTATACTTAGCTAAGAATTTGACAAAAATCGAATTAAATTTTTCTTGTGCTAGTCTTAAGTTAGCTATCAGGAAAATTGTTGAAAGTCTTCATTGATGAAGTGATTTTGGCTTTATGAGAGAAGTACAATGAATGACTTTAATGGTGTTACTCTTCACACTTTACTTGAAAATGCCAACATTGGTGTGGTAATTCATCGTTGGGACACATCCGTCGTCTATGCTAATCCAACTGCGCTGAGGCTTTTGCGTTTATCTCATGATCAAATTATTGGTAAAACTGCAATGGATCCCCAGTGGCGCTTTATTGATGAAGCCAGCCACCCATTACCATATGATAATTTTCCCGTTTCACTAGTCAAAAGATTTAAAGCACCGCTCAGTAACGAAATATTAGGTGTCATTGACAGCATTAAGTTAACGCCAACTTGGTTCATGGTCAATGCTTACCCTGAGTTTGCAAAAGAAATTGATGATAGCTTTATCATCGTGACATTTAACGACATATCGGATCAGAAGAATTTATTTTCTTTTAGTGAAATTGTTGATAATGCCCAAGATGTCATTATTGTAACGGAAGCGGACAATATTGATAAACCTCTTGGGCCACGCATCGTTTATGTGAACAAAGCGTTCGAGCTGCTCACAGGATATAGCAAAGCGGAAGTGGTAGGCGAAACTCCGAGAATATTGCAAGGAAAGGATACGGATATAGAAGAACTTGCAAGGATTAAAAAGGCGTTAGCCAACAAGGAAGCCATAAATACGACGATTCTAAATTATTCAAAAACAGGTCATCCATACTGGTTAAATATAAATATATTTCCTTTGAAAAATAAGTATGGTGAAGTCACTCATTTTGCCGCGTTAGAACGGGATGTAACCAGTGAAAAGTACTATGCAGAACAGCTAGAATCTAAAAATAAAGCGCTGAAAGAGATTAAGGAAAATCTTGAAGGAATTATTCACAAAAAAACACAAGAGCTACACGATACCAATAAAAAACTCTATCATCATGCCTATTTTGATCTATTGACAAAAATTCCTAACCGAAGAAGTTTTACAGAGCAAGCAATTAAGCAGTTTAGTCGAGGGAAGCGAGAGAAGCTGTATGTGTTAACTGGCCTTCTGGATATAGATTTTTTTAAGAAGGTTAATGATGCATATGGACATGATGTTGGTGATTTAGTATTAAAGGAAGTAGCACAAATATTTCCATCTTTTTTTCGCCGGGAGGATGTTTACGGACGATTTGGTGGTGAAGAATTTGCTTTTTGTATATTGATTTCTGAACAAGATAAGGCTTTCGAAATTTGTGAAAGACTGAGAGAAAAAGTAGCACATAAGGCAATAGAGCTTGGAGATTCTACCAAATTATCTATCACTGTTAGTATTGGAGCGACTGTTACATTTGATGATGAAGATGCAAAGCTGGAAGAAGAAATTAGAAGAGCTGATATTGCTTTATATGAAGCCAAAAATAGTGGTCGCAACCGTATATGTATAAACAATCGTTAGAAGTCAAAGATTAGAAATACACGAAGAGTGGACAATCGCTATTGTCCTTCGTGCACTTAAGATAAAAAGGGTCAGATCCTGAGGAATCCCCACAAATAGTCCATAAAATTCATTGAGATAGGGAACATTCATGACGTTTGGTGATCAGATCGTTCGCCAAAACAAAACCCGTCAGGAAACGCCATGAATGCCCACGCCATGTTGACCAAAATTCTCTCGCTTGTCAGCTTCAATATGCACAAGGCCCGACAAAAGGCCCTGATTGCCTGTACTCAAAGCCTTTTGGCTGGCAACGTGGCCACCGTCACCAGTATGGGGCGCGGAATTTGCTCCAAAGCATTTGAGAAGCACCGCATCAAGTGGGCTGACAGGTTATTGTCCAACCAACATTTGCTAAGTGAAGTGCCTTCGCTGTATATGGCTGTCAGTCACCTGTTTAGAAGAAAAGGGTCAGATCCACATTAGAAGCGACACAGGTCAAAAAGAGTATGTAAGCTGCTGATCTTATAGGAAACTTGCGTTCTCTGCGGTGAATACGGATCAAAGGGGCACAATTGTTGAAACAGTTTCAGAGAATTGGGCGGTGACAAGACTCTTATTGCAGTCAATAACCGCTATTGGCACAAAGCAGACATTAACCGACAAAAACATCAATCAGTTGCCATCCCTTAAGCGGCCCAAGCCGCTTTGACCCCCGCTTAAAATTCCCGGTCGTTGTTGGGAATCCAGCGGGCGCGCTTTGAAAACCACATCCCTGTAGCTTTTCCTTCGGACCAGCATAAAGCTGTCCCAAATTTTTCCTGAAAATTTGGTCTTTGCGTCTCGTTTCTTTACCGCGCAGTAAAGACAATCTGGTCTGGAACCAGATTGAACAGCTTTAGCTGGCCCGGAGGGCAACAGGCAGGATGCTTGTTGTAAATGGGACTGGCGCACCAGGGATGGTGCGTCATATAAGACATGGAGGTTATGTATTCAAGACCTTGCCATGGCTGTCTTCTCCGTGGATACTGAAACTCAGTTTGTGTAAATCAATGCCATAGAAATAGTTGACATCAGACATGGACAGTTCTCCTCAATGGTTGCCAGTTAAGCGTGGCATAACCCCAGGAAAGGGGGAGTCCATATCATTCGTTAGGCATAGAGAATGCGTGTATATCATTTTTTAAATGAGCAATATGGATTAGAAGCAATTGCTAATGCTAAGTTAAAAGTTGGTAGACTTAGCCATTTCAATGACCCCTTTGAGTACTTTCATCTTGAAACTGAAAATTGTGGCACAAGGGATATTCTTAAAGGAAGAAGAAAAAGAGCGAATTGGGATTATGGTATAATTTGTTTCAGTAAAAACTGTACCAGTCCCGTTCAGTGGTCACATTACTCAGATTCCCATAAAGGCCTGTGTTTAGGGTTTGACATTCCAGCTGAGAAATTATTAAAAATTGAATATATCGCCGAGAGAGCATCGGCTAAAGACTTCAAAGAATCACTGGCGTTGGAAAAAGAAGAATTTCTCAAATATATGCTTTCAAAAAAATACAAGCACTGGGAATATGAAGAAGAACATAGGTTACTTATAAAATTTCCACAAAGAAATAAGGGTAACGATCTAGTATTTGAAGATTTTTCAGAAAACCTGAAACTAAAGGAAGTAATTATTGGTTTTAGGAGTCAGGTCACAAAGAAAATCTTAAAAAAATACTTATATCGTGACAAAGATGTTGAAATAAGAAAGGTTTATCCATCTCATAATGATTACCGGATGGAGATAAGGGTTTAAATGCCTAACAATCGCCAGCACAACGCGCCTTCGGCGCTCGACTCGCAACAGGTTGCTCGCTTGTGTGGCGGGCGTTAGGCAACTGTGAAAATCATAATATCCAAATAACAAGGAAAACATAGAATGCTTTCTGGTAGGGATTTGTCAAATCTTGGGAAGGGTAAGGATGCCACGCTTGCACTTCAAGCAGTTTCTGAGATGTTTGGAGATGCTTATTTAAACGCTAAAAAAAACCATAGACTGCAAAAGTTATGGTCTAGGGCTGATCGATTGGCTACTGTCGAGCTATATACACTAGGAGTTTGTCTTATAAAACTCAAAAAAAGCTCCCCAGGCTGGCTGAAATCTACAATAGGAAGAATTAAAAAACAGCCTCCAACATCATCTCAAGGTTTCTTTACAGAAATTTTGTATTCCGGCATGTCAAGTCTGCATGAGTCTGAAATAACTCCGGCGGAGAAAAGCAATTCTGGGTATGATTTCTCTGTTACTTTGCCAAATAATACAAGGCAGTTTGTGTCAGTAAAAAATATAGACTCATCGGAACAATATATTAAGTTTCAGAAGAGGTGCAGCAACCTCAGGATAAAGTGGATAGAAAAGTTAAGGGTTAGCCATGCAAGACGTGGCATTAGGGTTGTGTCAACAAGGGTGTTACTTGATGAAGATTTCAAAGCATTGATTGGTAAAATTAAATCTTTAAATTTAAACAGCCATCAGAATTCGCTACAAATTGGCGCGGAAATTAAAATTCATATCTTTGATCTTCCGCCGAGTGAATACAGCCTTTCTTCAAAGTATATATCCGATATTGTTCAGGTTTTCTGCCCACCACCAGAGTCGGAGCTAAAAAGATATTTGAAAAAGATTCGTGATGCTGTTGTAAATATTTCTAAATACACTCCTCAGGATGAAGGCAACTCTCGTGTAATTTTTATTAGAACGCATGTAAATGCGGATTTTGACTATATCTCTGAAGAGATTAACAAGCTTGTTAATGAGCAAAGTGGAGGGGTTGATTGCATAATTTTCTATCAGCCAAGCTATGTCAGAGACGAAAATAACAGTTCACTACTAAATCACTGCTTTAAATTTGTTTCATCCCCAAGATATGCGTTAAAAATGAATGGCGCCGATCATTTTATAATGAACATTCCCGTTGGATATTTTTCACAAAATCAGTCTCCTGTGAAAATCATAGATTTGGAAAGTGGGCAGAGCACTGAGCTACCGCCAAGCTATTATTTTTTCCAAAAAGGTGATTTGTATTTGCAGTCAAAAAAGGATAAGGATGGCAGTATTTACTGTAATGATCTAGGGTCACCTGCTTTAGGTATTCGAAAACATGGTGTTTTTTTTGACTTGGTAATTGAAGCAAAAGGAACTCCAAAATCCGAAGACTTATTAATAATATAAAGCCTAACAAAGCATTGCAGCGGACAAGCCGCCGAATGCGACGTTACGCCTGACCGCTCTTCGCTCATTGATGCCATTAAAAACTCAATGAACCAACGACCGCTGTACGTACATAGCAGACATTAACCAACAAAAACATCAACCAGAAGCCACCCCTTAAGCGGACCAAGCCGCTTTACCCCCAGCTTTCACAACAAATGATTTCTCTACCACGAAGATCAGAAGAACACGAAGAATGGGCAATCGACCTTGTCCTTCGAGCACTTCGCGCCCTTCGTGGTGAAACATATTTAAATTCCATTAGTGGGGCGGTTGGGAACCAGCTTGAACTAGCCGTAAAGGCAACAGGCAGAACCCCAGTTGTAAAGTGACTGGCGCGTCGCAAAAGACACGGAGGTCACTGCTCGCCAGTGGTTTATAGCCTCAGTCCACGGGTGTGGGTTTCAAGAGAATCAGCAATCTGTTGCATAAGATTCTTGCTTTGAAGTACGTGAAGGGTTTCCTGCTCTCGTTCCCAGTCGTCGGCACTTATTACCACGAAACCGTCCAATGACTGGACCATAGTATCGTGCCTGCATATAGCTTAATAGCAGATGCGGTCCCGCTGCGTCTTACAAAAAAGCCGACAGTGAGTCGGCTTAAAACATTCAAGATTAATAGATGGAGACTGTTAAGCTGCAACTTCCCAATGATTTTCCACTTCTTCCAACCGAATCTCTTTAGCTGCCTCTTGGGCTTCTGTATCTGCTAATAAGTCCAGGAAATAACTGACAGGGTTATTCCTTTGCTGGCTTTCCATATACAGAGTCCGTAGCGCTACATCTGTAGTACGGGGAATTTTTGTCTGGCCTTTCTCATAGCGCGCAATTGTCTGCTCATCAACACCGAAGCGCATCCCGAGCATTTTCTGGGAAAGATTTAGTTCAATACGCAGAAACTTAAACTCTTCATTCGAAAGAGGTCGGTTGCTGTCCACAATAACCTGAGCAATCGCCTTATGCAGGCCGTTCATATCATCAATACTGGTATATTCCTCACCGTCAATCTGTTCAACGGTAAAACCATTCTTGAGATATACATTTGATAAACCGCTTTCTGTGTAATGGTACATACCAACCTCCTAATCTATCCACACAGTGACCAGTACTGAACTGGGGCTGTCATGATGATTCTTAAGGGCAACTGTCAGTTCTATGACCTTACCTGCTGCTGTGCCTTTTAAGTTAAACTTCCAATCACCATTGGTCTCGGCGTATGGGCCTTCCCTAAAAACAGAATGCTTGCTTTTAAGGAGGGTCATAATCTGACCGGTAGTAACCCCACGGTCTCTCATACGCGCCTTTACATGCTTACTCCACCTGATCCTGTGGGTATGATTTTCAGCCAGGTCATTGATTATCTTTCTGGCAGTCTCCTCCGTGAGAGGAAACTCGTTGACGCCTTGAGGGTTACTCTTTCGCATGAAGAACCTATCAACTTGACACCTATCATTTTGATAGGTGGTGGCGGCGATGTCAATTTAGTTATGTAGCCTTGATGGAGTATCTGTTTACACTAGTCAGCTAAACAACCCACTACTCCCCCGGATCAAAGGGTCGCTCATTAATCAGCCGTGTCATAGTTGTTGAAACAGTTTGAGACAATTGAGCGGTGACAAGACGGTTATTGCCGTCAATGACCGCTATTGGCATAAATTAGATATTAGTCTACAAACATCAGCCAGAAGCCCCCCTTAAGCGGCCCAAGCCGCTTTGCTCCCCCGCTAAAAAATTCCCGGTCAGTTCAGGGCGCTGCTAAAAGGTGGGCAATTTGCTGGGAGAAAATTGAGTGGAAGACGCGTCATAAAAGACATGGAGGTCAGTTAGGGTTCTACCCACCTGTTCTCTGCTACTCATCCCCCAACGCGTCAGCCAGTCTCATTTTTCTGTACTGTGCTGGCGTGGTATTAGTAATCTGTTTAAAGGCTTTATAAAACGATGAGCGAGCATTGAAGCCTACCTCATAACAAATATCCAGTGCGCTCTTTGTCGTTTGAGCCAGCAAAACCTTGGCCGCTTCAATTCGATTCTCATTCACGTAGTCAAAAAACGTCGTCCCCATGTGCTGATTCAGTACCTGAGACACCAGGTGGCTGCTGGTGTCGATGGATTCGGCAAGGTCAGACAGGGTTAGATCTGAATCGAGAAACAGCTCTTCGCAAACAATCGCCTTTTTAATAAGAGCAACTATTTCAGAAGCTCTATCTTTGCTCAGAGAAGATCGACTGTACTTTTTTGATTGGGTTTCTGATTCTTCAGTTGCTGGAGCATTGTGCAAATACTGACCGTCAAACGCGGGCTTCTGACGTAATCCCCACAGCGTCAGAATCCAAACGGACAGCAGTGCAATTAGAATCAATAGCTCTTTTACTACTAATGAAGCATTAAAAACCGTATCGACAAAAAAGTTTACAACTAACAGTCCCCAGAGAGCGGCGACCAGCGCAAACAGCCATGACAGCCAATTCAGCTCTCTGCATTCTGTATTGGAAAAAAAGCCTTTAAGGCGCTTGTGATGCCTGACAAGTCGAACTCCGGTAACAACAAGATAGTAAATTGATTGCGGTACCCAAAGCACCAGCAACAGCCAAACAATAATGACCAGTGGTTTCAGTAGCCCGTTTTCTGGCACCTGTGACAATAGCACCATACTCTCTACATCTTCATAGGGAGCAGTGAATACCCCTAGCAAGGCTAACAAAGATAGTGCCGCAGGAATAAAGTGGGTAAGCTTTTTAAGAGAAAAGTGCCACTCAATACGCGATGTCAGGGAATCAACATACAACCATAGCAGCGGCCCCAGGGACATAAATGCGACCAAGCTAAGGCCCACTGATACAACAAAATACGTAGGTCGAACCACTGCGAGCCAGGATGGAGCCACTAATATCAAGATAGACAACAACAAATTAGTCAGTGGACCATAACTAGGCAGTCGCGGCCGATTGGTTAATATGAAGGATATCGCTATCAGGCATATCCCACTCATCGCACCAATCATCGTTACAGTCACATATTCCAAACTCATTTTAGAATCAGCCCTCATATCCAGAATGCACACAGCTTACATCTTTTTTTGCTGTTTTTTGTCCAGCCCAGTGGGCACGGACACATGTCTTTTTAGCAAATGCAATGATTTCTACAGTTAATGACTGAGACTAAGAGTATGACTGTCTTGCTTACATCGCATTTGTTTATCGGGGCTGTTGCCGTTATTGCTGGACTAACAGCTTTCTTTGCAAAAAAAGGCAGTGCCCTGCACCGTTATACAGGCCTCATTTTTGCCGGGGCAATGGTCTACACGGCGGGTGGTGGAACTCTAATAGCAATAGATCGCCCAGAAGCGCTGACTGGCTTAGTTGGCCTATTTACATGCTATCTGGTAGTCAGCGGTTTGATTACCGTAAAACCCCGCGGTAAATGGTCGACCTCGATTGATCGGTTCATCCTTATAGCCGCTATTTTATTGGTGACAGCGTTTGTTTATTCTGGGCTTAAGGCGCCTTCAATTAGCCCGCAATTGGGCATTACTCCCCCCGTCTATTTTGGATTTGCAGCTATCGCAGCCATGGCAGCCGTAGGTGATTTTTTGAGCCTATGCCAGGGAGGACTAAAACATCACTGGAGGATAACCAGACATTTGTGGCGGATGGGGTTTTCTCTGTATATCGCTGCCGGGTCTCTGTTGGATGGGCCTGGTACCAAGGTGTTTCCCGAACAGTTGGCTGGAACACTCTGGTTGACCGCACCTGTCCACCTGATCGGCTTTCTAACCCTATTCTGGCTGATATCAACGGTCTTTAGTCGGCAGATCAATAAGCTAAACCTCTACCTCAAACAGCACATACAACAGTTTAGGAGACAGTCATGAATCACAATAACCTTTTCGCCCGATTATCCGGGCTGAGCTATCTGGTATTAATCGTAAGTGGTTTATTCGGGATGGTTTACGTTCCCGGAGTTATGTTTGATTGGATTGACAGTATTCAAACGGTCAGTAATTTACATGATAAATCCACCCTATTTCGAGCCGGAATCAGTGCCTGTTTACTAAGCTTCGTTTCTTTTACAGTATTGTCGGGGCTATTGAGCAAACTCTTTTTCAATAGCTCCAATCTTGGCGCACTTCTGCTGCTTAGCTTTGGCGTTATGGGTGCCACGGCTCTGTTAGCGAATACGCTCAACTACATCAATGTCGCAACGATTATGATGGGCCAACCTGAAGTTAACGAGCATACTGCATCACAGATCCTCTCCTTTGCCAGCCAATTCAGCAATGGGTTTACGCTAATTCAAGTCATTACTGGCATCTGGTTGGTAATTTTTGGATGGCTGGCCTATCGGACTCGCATGCTACCCACAGTTATCTGCATATTGTTGATTGTCTCGGGGCTAGTGAATTATGTCGCTGGTTTTGTGCTTAAGTTTGTCTTCGAAACGGGGGATGTACCGCTTTGGCTCTCTCTGCCCGGAACTTTAGGTGAGTTTTCAGCCTGCCTTTGGTTGCTTATTATGGGAGCGAAATCACAAAAGTAATATAGAGCGTTGGGTTACACGAGTAGTTCACGTGGGAATTTTGAAACCATCGGAGGCATGGATGCCGTCCCAAACGCGCCCCATGTTAAGCTGCATTTCGATAAAAATCGCATGATTGTCCTTCGTGGTGAAAGATACTTAAATTCCATTAGTAGGGCGGTTTGGAATCAGCTTGAACTGGCCGTAAAAGCAACAGACAGAGCGTCTGTTGTAAGGTGACAGGTGCTTCATAAAACACAAAAAAGTCAATGCTTGCCAGTTGAAAGGCAAAATTTAGGAAACGGGGAGTCATATCAGTAGTTAGGGCTGATCGTAATGACCACCGATAGCGAAGATATAAATGCACTCATCGTCGAACCGATATATCAAACGGTCTTTCCGTGATATCCGTTTGGACCATAAGCCAGAGAGGTTGTGCTTCAGTGGTTCTGGCTTTCCCAGTCCGGAAGATGGGTCATCGGAGCGCAGCATTTCCTTGAGCAATTTGCACAGGGCCTTGTGCAGTGGTTTGTCTTTTTCGCGCATAGCCTCATACGCTGTCCAAGTGTTGCCCTCAAATACCAGTGATCTCATCCAACTGCTCGCCAGTGGGTTTATAGCCTTGTCCACGGGTGTGGGTTTCAAGAGAGTCAGCAATCTGTTGCATAAGATTCTTGCTTTGGAGTACGTGAAGGGTTTCCTGCTCTCGTTCCCAGTCGTCGGCACTTATTACCACGAAAGCCTCTCCGGCACGGCGCGTTACCTTGAGCGGTTCGTGTCGGCTAACCACCTGCTCTACAACGCTTTTAAGGTTATCTCTGAATTTGTTTACACTGATTGTGTCCATAAAACGGCACCTTAATGTACGGAAGTTCCGTACTAGTATACGGCAGGAACCTTAACAAGGCCAAGCGCGTCGTTTTTTAGCAGTGCCTGAGCTGGTGGGAGAGTTTAAATGAAAAAGCATTTTGGATAGGTGGTCTTGATGGTGGTGTGTTTGTTTTAATTCAAAAGAATGAAGAATTAATGCCTGATGAATATTTGGGCGAAATTTATTATGTTTCTGGAGACGTAGCTTATAAAGGGAAAATGAAAATCGTACCTGCAGATAGTGAACTTATCGATTATTTGAATCCTGATTCTTACCAAGGGTGGGATGGTGACACATTGTATGTTGCAGGGATTAAACAGCTCAAAGTGCAAAAGTGAGTCACGGTCTACAAACATCAACCAGAAGCCACCCCTTAAGCGGCCCAAGCCGCTTTGCCCCCGCTTTCACAACTATTGATTTTTCTACCACGAAGATCGGAAGAACACGAAGAATGGACAATCGGTTTTTTCCCTGGTTTCACTAAGCCCGGTGGTGCTTGAGGCCCCGGCTAATGCTGAGCACCTGATGGCCGATGCGATACGCTCCGGGCGCTACGTTAGTGTTAAACCGGGTATGATGGCGTTATCGGTTGGCGCTTTTCTGCTATGCCAAACCCTTTATCAATACCGACGGGTACCACGCTTGTCGCGCTGGGACTGATCGGTTACCCATTGTTACTGCTGAAGATGCTGTCAGACTTCTTTAATATCTATATTGGTGGCGGTTTCCTTTATATTCCTGGGGCGTTGTTTGAACTTCTGGTGCCATTGTGGTTGCTTGTGAAAGGCTTTAATTTAACGGAGAAGCCAGCGTCTGCGGAAGCTAATTAGTGACCCTGACCGCCCTGGGACGCAGCAGTTGAAGCACATGACATGGTTTGGCCAATGCCCTTTTTGCATGTTGCATGCTTTGTTTCAACTGCTGTAAATGCTCGCACTATACAAAGAAGGAGAGTCAGGATGAGTCAAAAGTATCAAGGTTCGTGCTTGTGCGGAAATGTCCGTTTTTCCGTAGATGGATTCAGTGACAAAGCGGCGAATTGTCATTGCTCTATGTGCCGTAAGTTTCACGGTGCTGCCTTTGGCACATTGGTTGGAGTTCAAGGTCTTGCCTGGCTTTCTGGAAAAGATCTCCTTAAAGATTTTGTGGCATCAAATGGCACAATCCGCACATTTTGCATCAACTGTGGTTCAAGTATAGGTTTCAGAGTTAAAGGTGAGCCTGTTGGCAATATTGAGCTGGCTATAGCGACATTTGATACTGATATTCCAGTAACAATCGATGCACAAATTTATACTGGCTATAAAGCCAATTGGTGTGAATTGCAGCCTGAGTTACCCGCTTATTTTGAAGGCAGGACTGGCGCGTGTTGACTTTTTGAGCATATAGGTTTGGATCAAATTCTGGTTAGTAGGGGCAGGTTCATTGATCTTGGTATTGGGTCAACTGAGTCAAAGCTTTGCCCCGCTTTTCACAAGTAATTATTTTTCTACCACGAAGGACTCGAAGAGCACGAAGACTGGACAATCGATATTGTCCTTCGTGAACTTCGTGGTGAAACATATTTAATTTTCATTATTGGGGCGGCCAGGAACCAGATTGAATAGCTTGAGCTGGTCCAAAGAGCAACAGCCATGACGCTCGAGTGGGACTGGCGCGCAAGGGCTCGCTAAAAATGCACATATAGCGAATAGACCAATAAAAAAGCTGCAACCTAAGTTGCAGCTTTTTAAATTAATGGACTATGCCAATGACCCAAACACGGTCATCGGCCAACCCACCCTTACTTACCCAATTCCTTAGGCATAGCCGGTGCCTGCTCATGACGAATGGGCTTAAAGCTTTCCAGATCGTTTAGCACTTCGGCGATGGCACGCTGTAGCTGTGGGTCTTCGCCGCGGTTCACGGCCACAGGATCCAGTTCCACATCGATATCCGGTGCCACCCCTTCGTTTTCTACCCGCCATTCATGTTCGGGGGTAAAGAAACGGAAATGCGGTACATTCAACCGGCCACCATCGACAAAGTTGCGGTTAGCCGATACGCCAATCAAGCCGCCCCAGGTGGTTTTGCCGATCAGTTTACCCAGCTCCATACGTTTAAAGCTGTAGGGCAGGAAGTCACCGCCGGAGCCGGCATCCTGGTCAATCAGCATCACCTTAGGCCCGTATACGGCACCGGCCGGGGTGCTCAGAATCATGCTGCCTGAACGGTATTTCCAGCCGGCCAGATACTGGCGGGACAGCACATCGGTAATGTAGTTGGCCGCCTGACCACCGCCGTTGCTGCGCTCATCAATAATCATGGCGCGCTTATCGGCCTGTGGGTAGAACATGCGGTTAAAGTTGGTGTAGCCTGCGCCAGCGGTGTTGGGCAGATACACATAACCCGCCTTACCTGCGGTTTTTTCCCACACATATTGGCGATTCTGTTCAACCCAGTGCCAGTGGCGCAGTTTACGCTCTGAACTGATGGTATCCACCACCAGAGTTTTGGCATCCTCAACTTTACCATTGCGGCTCACCAGTAAACGCACCTGGGTATCAGCTTTACCGGTCAGCAGGCGATAGATATTGTCATCAGCAGATAGGTTTTCACCGTCGATGGCATGCAGGGTGTCACCCTTCTGAATATCAATGCCGGGCACGGCCAGCGGGGCGTGAAGATCCGGATTCCAGCGCTCACCGCTATAGATTTTGCTGAACTGATACTGGCCATTTACTATGGCGAAGTCGGCGCCCAGCATGCCTACCTTGATTGGTTTCTCTTTATGACCGTCGCCACCGTAGACCACGTTATGGCCCACCTCCATTTCGGCGATCATCTCGCGGATCAGCCAGTTCAGGTCTTCGCGACGACCCACATGGCTAAGCAGTGGCAGGTATTTGTTATAGACCTTCTGCCAGTTCAGGCCATGCATATTGGGGTCGTAGAAATAGTCCCGTTCATTGCGCCAGGCTTCAGCAAATATCTGCGCCCATTCCTGTCTGGGGTCGATCAGCGCCTTCACCGCAGCGGTTTTCAGTGGCTCGGCTTTAATTTTCTCCGCCACCTTGGCAATGCTGAGTTTGTTGTCTTTTCCGGTTAACAGCAAATGTTTGCCGTCGGCCGAGGCGCTAACAGCAAAGACTTGCTTTTCAACGTCTTCAACCTTGCGCTTGTCCATATTAAAGCGTTTTAACTCGGCGTCGCGCTGGGGGCTGCCGTCACTGTCAATGGCGGCACCGGCCTGGCTGTGTTCGACAAAGTACAGATTGTTATCGTTACCCACCGTCAGGCCGGTATAAAAGCGCTGGTCCACCGGCAGGGCCACGATACGTTGCTGCACACCGGCCAGATCGACGGCCTTGTCAGCGCTTTTATCCTGCTTATCTTCGGGCTTATCGTCTTTACCTTTGTCGGCACTGGGATCCCGGGCGTCTTCATCCGCCAGCTTGGGCAACAGCGGCGATTTGCCTTGTTTGTCCAGTACCACCGCATATAAACCGAAGCGCTGCGGTTTTTCCTGGGTGCTCATATCCAGGAAAAAGGCCGTAGAGCCTGCATTGGTAGATGAGGCAAAGTACAGATATTGACCGTCTGGGCTAAAAGCGGGCAGGGCGTTATGGCTCATGCCGTCGGTGACTTTATGCTGCTTGCCAGTGGCAATTTCGTATATATACAGATCGGCAAAATAATTGGGATTACGCTTGGTGTAGGCAAGCAGACGACCGTCGTTAGACACCGCCGTGTCAAAGCCCAGCATGCTGATATCTTCCATCACTTCGGTGCGCTTGCCGCTGTCCAGGGCCATCAGCCAAAGCTTCTGGCGGGAATCGGAATACACCAGATGTTTACCGTCGCCACTGATATGGCGCAAGCTGACATCTGTCGGTGTGTCGGTGGCGGCAAAGCGACGACGTTCCTTGCCGAATTGGTCGGCCACCACAATCTGATAACGGCCATCCTCGTCGGTGATATACACCAGTTCATCACCTGTGGCTGACCACAGGCCGTCCCGCTCGTTATACTGGCTGCTGTTGGTTAAGTTTTTGGTGGCGCCATCTTCCACCGGCACGCTGAAGATCTCGCCCCTGGCGCTGATCAGTACCCGTTTGCCGGTGGCAGATAATACTGCCTGGGTCATCGACGGCATGGCGTCTTGCCACTGTGTGCGCCATTGCACCAGATCCGCATTAACACGGATATCCAGTTTACGGCTGCGACCTTTTTTGCCGTCCAGTACATATAACTCGCCGCCCATGGCATAGATAATGTCTGTACCGCTGGCGTCGGCGCTGGTGATATCCCAGTCCTGGTTGTCGGTAACCTGGTTTAGCTTGCCTTTATCAAAAGCGAATAACTGGCGGCTTTTATTGCGGTCAGACAGGAAATACACCTTGTCACCCACCCATAGAGGGTTAGTGTCACTGAAATTGCCGTGGGGAATTTCCTGGTAGCTATGGCTTTTCAGATCGTAAATCCACACCGGTGGTGTGGTGCCGCCGCGGTGATTGCGCCAGCCACTGCCGCCACGATGGGCCGGTTGATGGGGATTGTAGGCCAGATAACGGCCGTCTTCAGATAGATCTGCATCGCCCACGGTGGCACGCATGACCTGCTCAGGTAAACCGCCCGACACTTTCACCTGATAAAGTTGGCCGGTGCGGCCGTTGGCGGTTTCACGGTAAGAGGTGAACAGCACAGATTTACCGTCCTCTGACCAGCCCACCACGTCGTCTTTGCCGGCATGCCAGGTCAGGCGCTGTGGCTGCCCGCCCTGGGTGGGGATGATGTACACATCCTGGTTATCGTCATACGCGCCGGTATAGGCCAGCCATTTACCGTCCGGGGAAAAATGCGGATGGTCTTCGTCTGCCGCGTGGGATGTCAAACGGGTCACCCCCTGACCGTTTCGGTCTGCACGGTAAATATCACCGGCGTAAACAAAGGCGATATGCTCTTTACTCAGGGTGGGGGATTGCAGCATTTTGCTGCCGGATGCAGCCACTGTCGTGCTGGCAATCAGGGGCGACAGCGAGCCCAGCAACAGGGCCAGGGTAGTCTTTTTCATATTGTTATATCCTTTAGATCAAGGCGCTGTGAATACATCTGGTTTGTAACTTTATATCAGTCGATTAGTACTTGCTTGGCGAGCAAATTGCAACAGCCAGGGCATCCTGATTGGGTTACAAGGTGTTAATCTCAGCAGCCGCTGCGCCGCTGTTTACAGCCTTGACTGCAATACTGTACCTGCTCCCAACAGGCATGCCATTTTTTGCGCCAACGAAAGGGCCTGTGACATTGCGCACAGATTTTTACCGGTAAGTCGGTCTTTTTTACTGTTTTGCCATTACGTTTCATGAGCCTGGGCGCACATGGCGACGCAATATGCGGCTGGCCTGGCGCCTGACCTCCGGGCGTTTTCGCCAGGCCCACAGCAGCTCCCGGGCGGCTTTGGCGCTGTGCTGAATGTCCACCAATGGCAAGGGATAGTCCTGACCCAGTTGAACCTGATACATCTGCTGCTCCATGGCTGTCATCAGCCAGGGCTGGTGAATGAGTTCGTTGGGCAGGGCGGCCAGTACCGGCAGCCATTGACGGATAAACTGGCCGTCCGGGTCCTGCTCCTGCGACTGTTTTACCGGGTTGTAGATACGTATGGTGTTGGTGCCGGTCACCCCGGCCTGCATCTGAAACTGTGGGTAATGAATGCCAGGCTCAAAGTCCAGAAATAGCCTGGCCAGATGCTGTACGCCCAGTCGCCAGTCCAGCATCAGATGATGACACAGAAAGCTGACCAGCATGGCCCGCATACGGAAATTGATATAGCCGGTGTGATAAAGACAGCGCATGCAGGCGTCGACCAGCGGGTAACCGGTGTTACCCTGTTGCCAGGCTTTCAGGCGCACCGCTACGTCAGGCCCCTGCAGGTAGGGCAGATGCTGGTAGCCAGCGTTAATGTGTTCAAACTGCATGCTACATTCACTTTCAAATTTCTGGATAAAGTGGCAGTGCCAATGCAAGCGTGACGACAAAGCGCGAAGGGCATAACGCCAACCCGGTCGTTGCCAGTGCTTTAGCAAATGTTGGTAGCATTGGCGCAGACTGATATTGCCCCAGGCCAGATAGGGGGACAGCCTGGAACAACCTTCCCGGCTGCGCAGTGGGCTGGAGATCGCCTTGGCATAATCCTGACCACGTCCGGCAAAGAAGCTGTGCAGGGTTTGCCATGCCTGACTTTCACCACCGGATTGAAAATGTGCAGCGGCTGTTTGCCAGGCTGACGGGGCGCTGAAAAACGGCAGACTATGATGGGCTGGCTGCACCTGAGATAGCCAGGGTATAGGCTGCAGGTCAACGTCGGCCTGGGGTTGGCGCATCACTTGCTGCCAGGATTTGTCCCAGTCCTTGCGATGAGCAAGGCCTCGAATCACGCCGCCAGACTGAAATTGTTGCCATGTTATGTTGTTGTGCTGACACCAGCGGGCAAGGGCGTTGTCGCGGGCAAAGGTATTATTCAGGCCGGTTTCCTGGTAGCTCCAGATATGCCTGATTTGATAATGCTCCGCCAATTGCGCAAAGCAGTCCAGCGCGTCACCTTGCAATACCCAAAGTGCATCTTGTGGCAGGCGTCTGGCCATATCTGCCAGGGACTGATAGATAAAGCGCCAGTGGCGGATGTCATAATGGGGATCATCCAGCAGCATAGGTTCAACAATATACAGCAGCAGTACCGGACAGGGCGACGTCATCGCCTGTTTTAGCGGGGCATGGTCAGACAATCTCAGGTCGCGCTTCAGCCATACAATATTGATGGATGGTTTTGCTGCCGTCATTCGGATTCCCTGCCGGGCTGGTTGGCATCAGTGTCAGGTAAAGGCCAGTCTGCAGCATCCTGATGATCCAGTTGCGGATCACAATCCTCGCCGCCCCAGCGACGGATAAATTGCCCCTGTGGGTCATACAAACGGCCTTGTTTGTGTAAATCGAACCAGCGCCCACCACGGGGATCGGCGCCCACCCCCGCCAGATACTGCCAGTTACCCCAGTTGGCTGCCACATCATAATCGATTAACTGTTGCTGAAAATAGGCGGCGCCGTAGCGCCAGTCGCCCTGCAATTCATTGAGCCAGCAACTGGCGGCAATTTGCCTGGCGCGATTACTGATATAGCCGGTTTGGTTGAGCTGACGCATGACGGCATTCACCAGCGGGTAGGGCGTGTTGCCCATACACCATTTTGCGAAGCGCCCGGCGTGAAAACTGGTCAGCGGAGGCTGGCTATGGATACCGGCAAAGCGGAATACCTGGCTTTGGTAACGCTGCAGGTACCAGTGGAAATATTCCCGCCACAAAAGCTCGAATTTTATCCAGTAGGTAGACTGGTTAGCGCCCTTGTCCTGTTCAAATTGCCGCAGACGTTGCCAGATCTGACGCACAGATAAGCAACCAAAGGCCAGCCAGGGACTGAATCTGGTGGAAGATTGTGGACAGTCGAGGGCATTGCGGGTGTCTTTGTAGGTCAGCGGTGCATCGGTATTGAAATAAGTATGCAGATGGGCAGCGCCAGCCTGACAGCCGCCCTGAAACGCCAACGTATTGCCGGGCTTGCCAGCACTGCTCAGCGTCATTTTCTGCTCGGGCGCAGCAACTGGCGGCGGCAATAAGATCACCCTTTCCACTGGTGGCACAACAGAAAACAGCGGCTCCACAAGCTGACGAAATGGGGTGAAATGCTTTGGCAGGTCAGTCAGGTCAAACGGCAGTTGTGACCTGTCAAATAGCGTATGTTGCCAGCTGGTCTGAAAATCCACCCCCATTGCTGCCAGCTTCTGAGCCAGGCGGGCGGTCAGAGCTTGTTCATACACACCAAATGGCGCACTTTGCCCCACCAGGTTGATTTTTCTGGCCTGCACAAAACGGCAGACGGCTGTCAGGGGCTCTTCTTCCAGTACATGCAGATGCTGCCCAAAAAGTTGCAGTGTCTGCTGTAACTGGCTCAGGCTTTGCTGTAAAAATCGCCTGGCATGTATGCCTTGCCCACGGCAGGTATAGCGACCGGGTTGCTGGTCTTCAGGGTCTGCGATATACAGGCAGTCCAGCCGGTCCACCTGACGGGCAATGGCGGCAAGGGCCTGGTTGTCCTGCACACGAAGGTCGCGGGTAAAAACGAAAAGTCCATGTTTCATTGGCACTGGTATTCTCATTTATTGTTGCTAATACTGATACGCACAACAGCGCAAAACGATCGTTTCGTATGGATGGCAGTGAAAATGGATTTACCCGCAGATAAAAAAATCTTCTTATACAGTGGCTACCTGTTGTGGATTCTGATGCTGATTCTGGTATGCGGCTGGTTTATAAACCGTCATACCGATGAACATTGGAACTGTTACAGCGAAATTGTCCAACGCAACGTTTCACCACAAGGTAACAGGCTGGTGGAAATAGATTTGTTTGATTGTGGCGGCGCCACTACAGACTATGTGGGCCATGTCAGATTACGAACGACAAACGAGGATGAGGGGGTAAGCATACTCAAATTTGCGGGCAGACCCGATGAATCCGGGCTGACCCTGCAATGGCTTAGTAATGATAAGCTGTTAGTCAAGGTCAGCAGTATTCACAAACTTAAAGCGCTGACCCCGGAAAATAACCCTTTTTCGGGGCTGCATATTTGCTATGAAATTGACCCCGCCCCTCAGGTTTCACGTTGCAACTAGAAACTTACTCAGCGATCAGCACTTCCACCCCGGCTGTTTCCAGGGCAACGGCCAGCTCTCCTTCCGGTGCCTGATCACTGACCAGTAAATCAATGTCGGCAAAATCTGCCATATGCACGGCCCCGGCTTTATTAAATTTACTGCTGTCGGCCAGAATCACGGTTTTGCGGGCCAGTTTTAGCAGTGAACGCTTAAAGTCGGCCTCCTGCAAATTTAAATCCAGACAACCCCGCTGCGCGTCCAGTGCACTGATGGACAGAAACAGCAGGTCCGGGGCAAAGCGACGGGCCTGACTGATGGCTTCCTGATCCAGGGCGGCGCGGTAGTCAGTGTCCATCTGCCCGCCAACAAACACGCAGCGCCAGTCATTGCGGCCCAGCACTTCGCTGGTGATATCCAGGGAATTAGTGACTATCTGCAAGCCTTTGGGCTGATGCAATGCTCTGGCCAGCCAAAAGCTGGTGGAGCCGCAATCGATAAACACCGTCATGCCATCCTGCACCAGCCCGGCGGCCTGGCGGCCAATCTGCTGCTTTACCTGGGCATGCATATTGATGCGTTTTTTATAGCTGGGTTCCAGCAGCGCGTCGGGCAGGCGCACGCTGCCATGCATTTTTACCACATTGCCGTTTTTTTCCAGGTGGCGGATGTCCCGGCGGATGGTTTCCATTGTGACATTCAGACGTGACGCCAGCTCACTGACCGAGCTGGACTGTTGCTGGCGCAGAATATTCATCACTTCTATCAGGCGTTCGGCGGTGTTCACAGGGCTTTCCTTAGGTGTATTCCAGGCCAGTATATCGCGATATAAAAACAACTCAAAACAACATAAAACAAAATAAAACAACGTAAAGCAATAAAAATATAATTTTTTTGTCATCTTTGCTTGGTAAAACCTTGCCCCGTGATCTCACACAACACTTAAGGAACACAGATGCACAACAAACTTGCTCACTTTGCCTTGTCGGCGCTGGCCATGGGGTTAAGCCAGGCCGCCCTGGCTAATGACGATGCCGCCAGCGCGGCGGACAACGCCAGCATTGATGAAATTGTGGTGGTCGGGCAAAAACAAACTTTTGCCACCTCTCACGTTTCCCAGACCATGATTGAACGCCAGGCTGCGGTAGCGTCGGTGAACGATGTGCTGAATGAATTACCCGGCGTACTGGTGACCCAAGGGGATTACTTTGGTGCGTCGGACTGGCTGACGGCGATCTTTATGCGCGGTTTTAACACTGGTGGTGGCGCCAATCAGATAGGTACAACCATCGACGGTTTGCCTAACGGCGGTTCCAGCTATGGTGGTGGCAGTAAAGCCAACCGCTATATCGATGTACTGGAGCTGGAAACCGTGGAAGTTGGGCAGGGTACGGCTGACATCAGTTCCCGTTCCAATGAAGCCCTGGGCGGAACCCTGAACTTTATCACCCGCGACCCGCTCAACGAGCAGGCCATGCGTCTGGTGACGGCCTTTGGTGATCAGGATGCGCGTAAATACTACTTCCGCTACGATACCGGGGAAATCGCGGCCAATACCCATGCCTTTGTCAGTGCGTCTTCTTCCTCGGTGAAAGACTGGATTAATAATGCCTCTACCGTGACCCGTGATTATGGGCTGGCCAAGATCACGTCGGAAATTGACGGCTTTAAGCTAACGGGTTTTATCTCTTACAACGATGCCAATGAACACGAGTTTGAAACCATTTCTTTGCAGGATTACAACAACAATCCTCGCAATGATGCGCTGCATATGACCTGGACAGATATTCCAGCGGTTAATGAATATTATCGGGATGGCTGGCGCGCCCTGCGCGAAAACACCTTTGCGTATGCCAAAGTGGAAAAAGATTTCGGTGACTGGGATTTCCAGACATCGGTATACAAACACCGTATGAAAGGGCGGGGCGACTGGGTGCCACCTTATCTGGTCAACATCAAGGATGACGGTGAGGGGGCGCCGCAGTCAGAGTTTTTGGGCGGCGAAACCCAATACGGTGGTAAGCAGATTGACCGCTTTTACTTTGTTAATCCCGACGGCAGTGCGGCCATTGCGGATGAAAACTGTGTGCCTACTCATGGTTTCAGCAAAGACTACGACCCGGCTTGTTATGCCGACAATGTGTTGCCGGTTATGTCTTACCGCCATTCCCACTATACCAATGATCGCCTTGGCCTGACCGCTGACGTGGCGTATCACTTCAGCACCGGCAGTATTCACCATACAGTGCGTGGCGGTATCTGGTTCGAAGATGGCGAGTCATCCAGCACCCGCGACTGGCACAAAATCAGCAACGTACTGGTTGGCCCGGCGTTTGATGCCAAACCTTACTGGGTGCAGTACATCAGTGAGTACCAGATAGACGAATTTATGTATTACCTGGAAGAAGTGGCAGAAATAGGGGATGTTACTGCCCGTCTGGGGGTCAAGAAATTTAAGGTGGATACCGATTACCATCAGCCCATCGGCCAGGATCCTGCGGTTTCCAATTCTTCCAGCTCTGATCCGCTGATTTCATTTGGCCTTAATTACATAACTCCACTGCCTGGACTGGAAGTGTTTGCCGGCTATTCAGAAAACTTCTCAGCCATCAGCAAGGACAGGGTTGGTGGGTCTACCAGCGAAGAGCTGTCGCGGATTGAAGCCGAAACAGCCGAGAACATTGAAGTAGGGCTGCGTTATGAAGGGCGTGATCTGCAGTTTGCCATGACCTATTACGATATTGCCTTTGAGAACCGTATTGTATTTATCGAAGATGGCGCGGTCACCGGCATTGACTATCTGAGCCAGGTGGATGGGGTTTACTACAACCTGGGCGGTATCGACAGTAATGGTTTGGAAATGTTGGCGTCGTACAATCTGGGTAACGGTTTCAGTTTGTCGGGCTCGTACACCTACAACAAAGCAACCTTCGTTGGCACGGGCTCTGCGGCGCTGGACAAGGAAGCGAAAGTGGTACCAGGTAACCGTGTGCATGGTTCACCCAAGTCGCAATTTGTATTAGCCGCCGATTATATGGGCGAGATGATGAGTGCCGGTATGTCGCTGCGTTTCGTTGGTGACCGATACATCAATTACGACAATGCCGAAGTCGCGCCGTCCTATACCGTGTCTGATCTGTATGTTGGCGTGGATCTGGCCAACCTGTCGGACAACTTTAAGGGATTGTCGGCCAGATTAAACGTTAACAACCTGTTTGATCAGGAATTTATCAGTGGTGTATACAGTGGTGCGGTATTCCCGGCGGCACCGCGTACCGTGACTTTGTCACTGACTGCTGACTTCTAAGTAGGGTAACAAATAGGGCTGCGTTGCTGACGCACCAGCCCTGTGTGGTTTTTCGTTCACGCCGGATAGCGTGGCAAATGGAGTGAATTATGAGTGGTATCAGTCGTCGGCAGTTTCTGGCCGGCAGTGCAATGGCCGGGCTGGCAGCAACCTATCCGCAAATCGTCAGGGCGCTGAGTATTCCTGCCAAAGTACAAAGCGGGACAATCGAAGACGTGCAGCACGTGGTGATTTTGATGCAGGAAAACCGCTCATTTGATCATTACTTTGGCACCATGCCCGGCGTACGGGGTTTTTCTGATCCTTATCCGGCACCGGCCAAACCCCTGCCAGGCCAAAGTGAACGCAATGTGTTTACTCAGGTCAACTCCATGCACAAAGGCCCCGCCCAGCTTGGCCCCTTTGCCCTGAATACCCGCCAGACCTTTGCCCATATGCGTCTTGAGGGAACGCCGCATTCCTGGCCTGATGCGCAACATGCCTGGGATCATGGGCGCATGGATAAATGGCCCGACGCTAAGCACTTACATTCCATGGGATACTTCGAACGCGAGGATATTCCTTTTCAGTTTGCCCTGGCGGATGCTTTTACCTTGTGTGATGCCTATCACTGCGCTATGCACGCCGGTACCAATCCCAATCGTTTGTTTTTATGGACCGGGTGCAATGACGGGGGGGCCAGTGGCGGTGGCCCGGCGGTGGGCAACTCTCATGATAATCTGCCCGAACACGACGGGCCTGCGGCGTCCTATACCTGGATGACCTACCCTGAGCGCTTGCAGCAAGCGGGTATCGACTGGACCATTTATCAGGATATGGGGGATAACTTTACCGACAACCCGCTGGTGGGCTTTAAGGCATATCGTGACGCCTCCGCCGGGCAGCCGGATGCAGAGCCTGAATTGCTGAACCGGGCGCTGACCACCCGCGCTCTGGACAGATTAAAAGCCGATGTACTGGCAGACAAACTGCCAGCGGTGTCCTATGTGATTGCCACGGCCGAAGGTTCTGAGCACCCCGGCCCGTCCAGTCCGGCACAGGGCGCTGCCTATACTGCGGATATGCTGGATGCCCTGACGGCCAACCCAGAGGTCTGGGCTAAAACCGTGCTGTTTATTATGTTTGATGAAAACGACGGCTTTTTTGATCATGTGCCGCCTCCGGCTCCGCCATCGCCGGATCCAAGCGCTAAGGACGGCTATGCCGGTTATTCGCAAATTTCCACCCAGGGGGAATACCATCAGCATCCGGATAAACACAATGCCAAATTGGACAAGCCCGAACTAAGAGGGCGGCCTTATGGGCTGGGACCAAGGGTACCTGCCTATGTGGTATCGCCCTGGAGTCGCGGCGGTTATGTCTGTTCTGAGGTGTTGGATCACACCTCGGTTATCCGCTTTCTGGAAGCCCGCTTTGGGGTGATGGAGCCCAATATCACGCCGTGGCGGCGGGCGGTAAGTGGCGATTTTCTGAGCGCCTTTGACTTTGCTAACCCCAATAAAGACAGTTTTCCTGCCTTGCCTGCCCCCTATCAGGATGCCCTGCGCGCTGCGCAGTATAAGGAACGCACCTTACCGCCTATTCCTGAGCAAACAGCCGCCATCGCCCAGCAGCCTGGTCATAAGCCACACCGCCCTTGTGTTTATGCGCCGGAGGTAACAGAGCACCTGACGGCCGACAGCCTGGTCTTAACACTGACAAACAGCGGGTCCCGCGCGCTGGTGGTTCAGGTATATAACCGGCTGGATCTGGATGCCATTCCCAGACGCTATACCCTGGCAGCCAAAGGCAGCTTACAGGCCGACTGGCCGCTGCTGCACGGCAGGTACGATTTGCAGGTGATGGGGCCGGAAGGGTTTCACCGGCGCATCAAAGGGGGCACTGCGCATCCGTATCAGGTGCAATTGCACGCTGAGCGCCATACGCTGCGGCTTAACAGCAGTACTGAGGCCCTGCAATACCGGCTGGGTCAGCAGGGCGAGTTTAAAACCCTGGCTGCGAATAAGGCTCTGAGCATAAAAGCGGATGCAGACCGCCGCTATGATCTGAGCGTACAGGATACCGACGGGCATTTTATTCGTCAGTTTGCCGGGCGGTTACCGGGTTAGTGGCAAGCCCGGCCATGTAGAACGCAGCCATTCTGGCTGGGGAGTGGGCAACTGAAACGGGCTTTTGCTCAGGCTTGCTGCCGGGGGAAAACAGCGCTTGGGCCAGTTGCCTGCCCATGCGCTGAATCTCTGTGGTTTTACTCTGTCGCCGGGACTGAAAGTTGTTAAACAAAGTGGCAGTGCCTGGGCTGTCTTGCAGCAGTTCTGCCAAAATCCACGCATCTTCCAGGGCCTGACAGGCCCCTTGCCCTGACGTTGGCAGCGAGGCATGCGCGGCGTCACCAAGTAAAAGCACATTGTCGCGATGCCACAGTGTGAGCGGCTCAATATCGTGCACAAAAATAGGCTTAATACTGTCTGGCTGGGCGAAGTTCAATATCGTGCGTACGGTTTGCGGCCAGTGTGCAAAGCGTTTAGCTAAGCCGGATTGCTGTATGCTTAACGCGTCCTGGCAATCTAATGGGGTTGGCCAGGCTGCAGCCCAATAACACTGGTTGTTACTCACTGGCACTATGCCAAATCGCTGAGCATTGCCGCAAAAATCCACAATATCCGGCTGGTTTAGGGTTGCAGACGGGTACTGGCTGATGCCAATCACATTAACGAAGCCCTGATAAACTGCCCTGGCTGTGGGGGCCACATACTGACGTGCTATCGAATGCATACGTCCGTCTGCACCAATAACTAAATCATATTGCTGGCTCAACACTGCTAATCTGTCTGCATCTATTGCATGGCTGTCGGTAATCTCCACCGAGGTTTTCGCCAGTGCCCCGACTAATATACCCATTAAGTCCCGGCGCAGAATGGTCAGGCTGGGATAGCCAATAAGCTTATCCAGTTCTGTTACTGACAATTGGCCAATATCATCGCCCTGCGGGCTGAATCTGCGCAGCCAGTGTGGCTGGCAGGACGCTGTGCGGATCTGTGCTAACAAGCCCATTGCTTCCAACACAAAAGTGGCATTGGGCCATAAGGTCACACCCGCGCCCATTTGTTTGCCTAGTTGTCGGCGCTCAAAAATATGTACTGAATGGCCCTGGCGTGCTGCCAACAGCGCAAAAGCCAGGCCCGCGATCCCAGCACCGATAATGGCTATGTTGTTTTTAGCTCGCATTGTTTTGTGTTCCTGGTAGCTGATAGACAGGTGGGAGTATTAATCAGCCGCCAGGTGAGATAAATTGCGGTTAAATGGTTTGATAATCCCATTAGGTGGGCCAATTGCTGGAAAAATTGGAACTGGCCTGGCTGATAAGCTTTCGTCAGGTGTTTGAGGTAAAAAGTTTTAAGCAGGCGGCAAGTATCCTGAATCTGCCATCGTCGAATGTCAGCAGACATGTTGCCCAACTGGAGGATGCTGTTGGTCTGCGTCTGCTTGAACGCACTACCCGCAGAATGGCTGCGACCGAAGCCGGTGAGACATTATACCAACAAGTGGTGCCGCTTCTGGATAGTATGGACAGTGCACTGCTTGAAATGAGTGCGGCTGGCAAGACAGTGGCGGGACATCTCAAAGTGCTGATGCCGGATTTACCATTGTTGGGCAAATGGCTGGCTGAATTTTGCTGTCAGTACCCGCTGCTGAGCTTGAGTTGCGATACCAACCTGGCCCCCACACAGGGGTTGGAAGATGGTGTGGATCTGTTATTGCAATATGGCCGGGGGCCGCTGCAAAGTAGCGGCTGGGTGGCAAAAGAAATTGCACGCTGGCCAAGTATTGTGGTTGGCGCACCGCAGCTTTGTCAGCGCTACAGCGCGCAGCTTAGCCTGAATCAGCTTAAATTTTTGCCTTGTATTACCAGTTTGAGTGCACTGAATGGCACTCCCTGGGTGTTTAAACAAAACGACTCACAGGCCGTCACTGTGCCGGTGTATTCCACGTATCGGATCAACAGTGCCCATTTAGCCAAAGAGGCGGCGCTGGCGGGGCTGGGTTTTGTCATTTTGCCTGAATTGAGTTGTCAAACCGAGCTGCAGCAAGGTTTGTTGCAACGGGTTGTACTGGAAAAAGTACCAGAAGATTTAGTGCTCTATGCCATCTTTAACGGCCGGGACAAAACACCCAGAAAGGTCACGGCCTTGCTGGACTTCTTAATGCAGAAGTCAACCGGGTCGAACCAATCGGATTGGGTTGCCTGGTCCAAAGGCCAGCATCAGTCTGGAGCGGATTAAAAAATCAATAAGGAGATGAGATCTTATGTATAAGCGTACCCCTTTCAGGCCTTCCTGGCTGCTGCTGGTGGTGTGTTACATCTGTGCGGCCGGTTTGCCAGCCGCTCCACAAGCGCTTAACCCAGCACCTCTGAATATTGGCCAGAGTTTTATGTTGTCGTCCACTGTGCTGGGGGAGGAACGCCGGATAAATCTGTATTTTCCAAAGGCCTACTTCGAACAACCTGATCAACCGCTGCCGGTGTTGTATATGCCGGATGGCGGCGTGCATGAAGACTTTGTGCATATTGCCGGCCTGGTGCAAATTGGTTCGCTAAACTGGACTACCCGCCCGGTTATTCTGGTGGGAATTGAAAATACCGACAGAAAACGCGACCTGACCGGCCCCACAGAAGATGAAGAAGACAAGAAAATCTCCTCTGTGGTGGGCAAGTCTGCCGAATTCAGAACCTTTCTGCGTCAGGAGCTGATTCCCACTATTGAGCAACATTATCGAACCACCGCTGAGCGCGGCATTATCGGTGAATCCTTGGCAGGTTTGTTTGTGGTGGAAACCATGTTGCTTGAGCCGGACCTGTTTTCCAATTACATTGCGGTGGATCCAAGCCTGTGGTGGAACCAGGCGGCGCTGGTTAAACAGGCCGGGGAAAGGCTAAAAAATGGCGGCCACCAGGGCCTAAGAGTGCACCTGGCGGCCAGTAGCCAGCAGGGGATTGTTGAGCCAACCCGGCAGCTCGCTGGTATATTGCAACAAGCACCGGGTCTGGACGCATCCTTCACAGAGTTTCCTGATGAAACCCATTTGTCCGTTTATCATCCTGCCGCATTGAATGCGCTTCGACTGGTGTATGCCCGTGAATAAAAGGTCAACACCCTCTAATCACACAGAAAAGGAAAAACATGAAATATTTAAGCCTGGTAGTCAGTCTTGGCCTGGTTATGCAGCAGTCTGTACAGGCTGAGGAAGTAAGTCCGTGTATAGAGGGTGATGCCTGTACCCTGGCGCTATACAGTGAAACTGCCGGGCAATGGCAATTTATTAACTCCGAACGGGCTAAACAGGCATTTGCCCCTTATTCCACTTTTAAAATAGCCAATACCCTGATTTTGCTGGAAAGTGGCCAGGTGAATACAACGGCACGCTATCAGATTGACCTGAATCGCTATCCGGCTCAGGATTGGTGGTTTAAAACCTGGCGGGAACCAGATCAAAATCTTAAATCTGCTTTTGATTATTCGGTATTGCCTCTTTACCGGCAATGGTCGGCGGATTTGGGCCGGGCGGCTTACGAACAATTTATCCAGCAATTCAGTTACGGTAATCAGGATGTGTCTGGCCCGGTGGACGGCTTCTGGCTGGGTGACAGTCTGCAAATCAGCGCGGTGCAGCAAGTTGAGTTTTTGCGTAAATACCAACACCAGCAACTGGGACTGAAAGCCTCAACCTATCGGGATTTTTCACCTATTTTTCTACAGCGACAGGACAAACAGGCCAGGCTGTTTGCCAAAACCGGCGGTGGTATGCTGGCTAAAGGACAGGCCCGTGGTTGGTATGTGGGCATGGTAGAAAACCAGCAGGGTATGCATTACTTTGCTTTTAATATGGATGCCGACAGTTTTAAAAGCCTGGCAGAAACCCGCATTAAAAAAGCGTTGGCCAGCCTGCAGAGCCTGAAAGTAACAGTGCCTGAATAGATTTCACCTCAATGCTGAGCTTTGCATGCCAAATCAGACCACAATAAGGTTTGCATGCACAGGCTCAGCGTGCCTGGCTAGCCCTGTTTTTTTATCTTGTCTTCCAGCGTCCTGAGCTGATCAGAGATATTGCGCAGTCGCACAATAATGTAGATCAGTAGCAAGGGGGTAAATAGTTGAAACAGCGCCACAACAATATAAGAAAAAGCGCCCAGCATAGCCTGACTTTCCATATCGATATTACTCCGTTGTTGATTCGAGGTATTAGGGATAGCTTATATACCTTAGTCTGTCTACTACCTTAATACCTCAACAGTCTCAGCGGCAGAGGTGTTTATCTTTGGCCATTTTATCAATTAAGCATTGAGCCCAAAAGGATCGTCAATGCTGTGGCTGGGCTTTGTAAACCAGCGCGGGCCTTGCTCTGTCATATAGAAATGATCTTCCAGGCGTACTCCGAATTCATTGGGCGCGACAATCATCGGTTCATTGGAAAAGCACATGCCTGGTGCCAGCGGCAGGGTGTTACCACCGACCAGATAAGGCCATTCGTGAATATCCATGCCAATGCCATGGCCGGTGCGATGGGGCAAACCCGGCAACTGGTAGTCCGGGCCCAGACCACTTTGTGCCAGCGCCTGTCTGGCTGCTTTGTCTACCTCTTCACAAGCCACGCCCAGTTTGGCGGCGTTAAACGCGGCGGTCTGGGCCTGCTGCTCGGCATTCCATAGTTCGCGCTGACGAGCACTGGCCTCGCCAAACACATAAGTGCGGGTAATATCCGACAGGTAGTCATGTACCTTACAACCGGTATCAATCAGCACCATATCGCCTTGTTTCAGATGCTGAGCATGTTTTACCCCATGAGGAAAGGAGGTGGCCACACCAAACAGCACAATACAGAAGTAGGAGCCCGGCGCGCCAACCTGCTTATGGGCCTGATGAATAAACTGCTCGACTTCGGTGGTACTGATACCTTCGCGCAGAATACTGGCAGCGGCCTTATGCACTTCCAGAGTCATATCCATGGCACGTTGCATCAGGGCAATCTCGGCCGGGGATTTGTGCATACGGCAATGGGCGGTAACGGCTTTGGCGTTGATTAAACTCAGACCCTGCTGTAACTGGTTGATACCATCAAAAATAAAAAACTGCGCGCTTTCATCGATGCCGATGGTAGCTGGGGCCTGAATACCCATTTTCTCCAATACCTGCAGAAACAGCGCATAAGGCGATTCATGTTCATGCCAGGGGTTAATCTTGCCGGGTATCTGCATAAAGTCATTCAGGCTGCCAATTTCAAAGTGGGGGGCAATAAATTCCAGCTCGCCCTTGGCTGGCAGGATAGCGCCTACCATGCGTTCGCTGGCGTACCAGCGCAGACCAGTGAAATACATCAGGTTGGTACCGGCATTCAGATAAATGGCATCTATGCCATTGGCCTGCATATAAGCCTGAGCCTTGGCGATACGAGCATGAAATTCCTGGATGCCGATAGGCTGCAGGTCGGTGGTCATATCCGATAAGGTGGCCAGCGCCTGTTCCGGCGTTTTGCCACCGATACCTGATGTGTTAAACATGTTTTTCTCCTGTCAGTTAAAACGACTGATGCAATAAGGCTGCATATCAATGTCGGGCTGTTGGCCTGCCACCAGTTGCGTGATTAACCTGGCCGTAACGGCGCCCTGGGTTAGTCCTAAATGCTGGTGACCAAAGGCCAGGTACAAATGCTGGTGGTTGGGCGCCTGACCCAGCACCGGCAAGGAGTCCGGCAGCGACGGACGCATACCCATCCAGCGGCTGGCCATCTGGGTCTCAGGCAAGTCCTTCAATAGTGCCTTGGCGTGTGGCAACAGGCAATCGGCCCGCCGATTATCCATTTCCCGCTCCAAACCGGCAAATTCTACTGTACCGGCCAGACGCAAACCGCCGCTCATGGGAGTCATAATAAATTTACGCTCCGCCGAGGCCACTGGCCGACTGATAGGGTTGTCGACCGGCAGCATCAGGTGATAGCCGCGTTCGGTATCCAGCGGCACTCTATAGCGAAGGGGGGCCAGTAATTTTTTCGACCAGGCGCCAGCGCAGAGCAGCACTTTGTCAAAGTCCTGAATACCTGCCTGACTGCGCACTTTAACGCCATGTTGATGATGTTCAATTGCCAGCACATCCTGCTGCAACAATTGACCGCCTAGGACGATAAAGTGCTTGGCCAGGCTCAGGCATAAGTGTTCCGGGTCGAGGCTGTGTCCCACCTCTTCAAATAAAAAAGCCGATTGCACCCGCTCCGACAATGCTGGTTCCAGGGCCAGAGCTTGCTGGCGGTCCAGCCACTGCAGTTTCACGCCTTCGGCTTTAAATGCCTCGAACTCACGTTTAATCTGCTCTGGCTTGGTGTCTTCAAAGGTCAGCAGACTGCCGTTTTTTTCCAGCAGGTGGATTAAACCGGCTTCGGCCAGCAACTCATCATAAGCGGGCAGGGCCAACTGATTTAATGCTTTCAACGCCTGAGTATGGCGACGAAAGCGTTGGCTGCGCATATTCCAGGCAAAGCGCATAAACCAGGGCATGGCGCGCAGCAGATAAGACCAGCGAATTCGTAACGGGCCAGTGGGGTTGAGTAACATAGACGGCAGTTGCATCAGCAACCGTTTATCCGCCAGCGGGAAGACCTGTTCGGTGGCAAAATGCCCGGCATTGCCGTAAGAGCATTCTTTGGCAATACCTTTGCGGTCAATTAAGGTCACGGCGAATCCTTGTTTTTGCAGCGACAAGGCGCAGCAAATACCGATAACACCAGCGCCGATAACGGCGATTCTTTGCGGCTGTTGCATGGGATTACCTGATAAAAAAGCCTTGTGGAAAGGGATCTTGCGCATGCAGCATAAAGCGGTGCTCGCCGGTGATATAAGCCTGGCCCGACACTCTGGGGATCACGGCCTGAAACGGCCCGAAGATCTGCTCATGGCTGATACTCACCGACATGGTGCTACCAATAATGCTTTCAATCTGAATCGGTGCGCTGCCGCTCCAGGCGGTTTTGTACCTCAGCAGCGCGGCCCGGCCACTGACGCCGGTACCGGTGGGGGAGCGATCCAACTCACCGTCGGCAAAGATGCAAACGTGCCGCGAGTGGCTGGTTGAATGTTCAACCTTATCAGAGGTGAAAATCACCCCATACAAAAAGCCTAAGTCGGCTTCTTCAGGGTGTATTAGCTGATGCCTGGGCATAATAGCCTGCTTCAGGCGGCGGCCTATGTCTATCAACTGCCTGGCATTGGCCACGCTGCAGTCCAGCCCCAGTTTATCGGCATCAACGTAAGCATAGTAGGCACCGCCAAAGGCGATATCGTAGTCCACCCGGCCAACGCCGGGCAGCTCAATATACTGATGGGTGGCTTCGACAAACGAGGGCACGCAATCAAAGCTGGCATTAAGCTTATCCTGTTGCATTTCAGCATAAGCCTGAATGCGCCCGGCCGGAGCATCAATGCGCACTGTGGCCGGGTGGGTCAGCGAGATTGCACCGGTTTCGGCCAGTGCCGTCACCAGGGCCAGGATGCCATGGCCGCACATGCTGGAATAGCCTTCATTGTGCATAAACAACACGCCCATATCGCCATCCACGCTGACCGGCTCGGTTATCAGCGCCCCGTACATATCCGCATGGCCCCTCGGCTCATACATTAATAGCTGGCGCAGATGATCCAGGTTGGCCATCAGATAACGACGTTTGGCCAGCATGCTATTGCCAGGGATCGTTGGGTAGCCTGACAACACAATACGCAAGGGTTCACCTGCGGTATGTAGGTCCAGGCAATGCAACTGTGGATAGCCGCGCAGGTTTTCGGGGCGGACTTGCATAAAGTTCCTTGCTGAAAATCGATATATTGAATATTGTATACAAAATGCATATGATGCAAGAAATTTTCACCAGCAGAGGTAATTCACTATGTCTATCAACTGGCAGGGCGTGTATCCCGCCGTCACCACACAATTTAATAGCGACGACTCCATTAATATCGACAGTACCCAACGTATGTTGGATGAGCTGATTAAAGACGGGGTAAACGGCATCATTGCCTGTGGCACCGTCGGCGAAAACTGCTCACTGCGCGCCGATGAAAAGCGTACTGTGCTGCGCGCCGCCAAAGAAGTAATTAATGGCCGGGTGCCCTTGATTAGCGGTGTGGCCGAAACCACCACCCGTTTTGCCATGGAGTTTTGCCAGGATGCCGAGAAAATCGGGGTCGATGGCGTGATGGTTCTGCCTGGCATGGTGTATCGCTCCACCGAACGTGAAGCCATTCATCACTACCAGCAGGTTGCCCGTAATACCGCGCTGCCGATTATGATCTACAACAACCCGGTCACTTACGGGGTGGATATTGGTATTGAAGGCATGGGGATATTGGCCGAAGAGCAGAATATTGTGGCGGTTAAGGAGTCCACCGCTGATACACGTCGTATCACCGAGCTGTTTAATGCCTTTGAAAATCGTTTTACCGTCTTCAGCGGCGTAGACGATATCGCTCTGGAAAGCCTGATGCTGGGCGCGGTGGGCTGGATTTCCGGTCTGACCAATGTGTTCCCCCGTGAATCTGTGGCTATTTATAAACTGGCCAAGGCCGGTCGCTATGCCGAAGCGCTGGAGATCTGGCGCTGGTTCCTGCCGCTGCTGCGTCTGGATACCATTCCTACCCTGGTGCAATGCATTAAATTTGCCGAGCAACTGGCCGGTCGCGGCGTTGAGCATGTGCGTGCGCCCAGACTGCCACTGCCACAAGACGAAAAACAGCGCATTCAGGCCATGTTCGATAGCGGGATGCAAAACCGTATCGACCTTAGCAAATTCAACCTGGACTGACGTATGCGTAAAGGGACGTTTTTCTGCATCGACGGCCACACCTGCGGTAATCCGGTCAGACTGGTGACCAGCGGTCATCCCGATCTAAAAGGGCAGACTATGAGTGACAAGCGCCAGGACTTTCTGGCCCATTATGATTGGATCCGCCAGGCTCTGATGTTTGAGCCCAGAGGCCACGACATGATGTCCGGCTCGTTTTTGTATCCGCCGGTGAGCGAAGATGCGGATGCCGCCATCCTGTTTATTGAGACCTCTGGCTGTTTGCCTATGTGCGGACACGGCACCATCGGTACTGTTACCTTTGCCCTGGAGCAGGGTTTGCTGACACCCAAAGTGGCAGGGCAACTGCTGCTGGATGTACCCGCCGGGCAGATCCGGGTGGAGTATCAGCAGCAGGGCGATAAGGTGGAGTGGGTGCGGATTTATAACGTCCCGGCCTATCTGGCCTACCAGGATATTCAGGTGAACGTGCCTGGCCTGGGCGAGCTGACAGTGGATATCGCCTACGGTGGTAACTTTTACATTATTGTTGAACCACAGGCGAATTTCCCCGGCATTCAGCACTGGTCGGCGGCGCAAGTCCTGCATTTTAGCCCGTTGGTCAGGCAGGCAATTAATCAGCAACTGGACTGTATTCATCCGCAGGATGTCACGGTATGCGGTGCCTCGCATTTGCTGTGGACCGGGCAGCCGAAAACCCCTGGCTCTCATGCTGCCAATGCGGTGTTTTATGGCGACAAGGCCATTGATCGGTCCCCTTGCGGCACCGGCACCAGCGCCAGAATGGCGCAGCTGTATGCCAAAGGTCAACTGCGGGTGGGCGAAGATTTTGTGCATGAAAGCTATATCGGCAGTCAGTTTGTCGGGCGGGTGGAAGGGCTGAGTCAGGTCGGCAATTACCCGGCAATTCTACCCAGCATTCGCGGCTGGGCCAGGGCCACCGGACAAAACTGTATCTATGTGGATGACAGCGACCCTTATGCGCTGGGATTTCAAGTTATTTAGTGTGCCATCAGAAGGATCCGGGCTGTTTCAGGCGGGAAACAAATCAGAGGAGAACGACATGAATTTAACAGGTAAGAGTCTGATTGCAGGCAAATGGTTGGGGGAAGAGAGCCAGACGGTATTTTATGCCTTTAGCCCTGCGCGTAATGAACCGATGCAACAGGTGTTTTTTAATGCCAGTGCTGAGCAAACAAAACTGGCCTGCAGCGCTGCCCAGCAAGCGTTTTTAGCCTACCGCCGCACGTCAGCGGCCCAGCGCGCGGCCTTTTTATGTGCTATTGCAGATGAAATTGCAGGACTGGGTGACGCGCTGCTTACCCTGACCCACGAAGAAACCAATCTGCCTATGGCCAGACTGACGGGGGAGTGCGGTCGCACGATGGGGCAACTGCGCGCATTTGCCAGCCATTTACAAAACAGTTCAGTGGTGTTGCTGCAAGAACAGGCTGAGCCGAATCGCCAACCTTTGCCCAAATCGGCGTTTACCTTAACCCGACTGCCTTTGGGGCCGGTGGCGGTATTTGGTGCATCAAACTTTCCTTATGCCTTTTCTACCTTGGGCGGTGATACGGCGGCAGCGCTGGCGGCCGGTTGTCCGGTGGTGGTTAAAGGTCACCCGGCTCACCCCGGCACCAGCGAATTAATGGCCCTTGCCATTGCCAGGGCCATTGAAACCTGCGGTATGCCACCTGGGGTATTTTCCTTGCTACAAACCAATCAGGTGGACTTGGCTCATCAGCTGGTGGCCGACCCACATATTCAGGCTGTGGGATTCACCGGCTCTTTGGCCGTGGCCAGGCATTTACAGCGCACTATTGCCGAGCGTGAACAACCCATTCCTTTATATGCTGAGCTTGGCAGTGTTAATCCGCAGGTGTTGTTACCAGAGCAGATGGCCGAGCGGGGCGAGGCTCTGGCTGAGCAGCTTTGCCAGTCGCTATTAATGGGCAATGGTCAGTTCTGCACCAGTCCGGGTCTGTGGCTGGTGCCAGAGGATAATGCAGCGTTTGCCGCACGGGTTAAGGCATTTTTGGCAGAGCAGCCGTCAGATACCTTGCTGACGCCAGGTATTCTGCGTACTTATCAAAGTCAGACCCAGTCGTTGGCCATGAATAGCAAGTTAAAACAGCTTGGCTTAGGGCCCTTGCAGCAACCATATCATGCTCAGGCCATGGTATTTGCCGTTAGCGCGGCAGATTTTCTGGCCAATCCGCAATTACAGCAGGAGGTGTTTGGCCCTTGTGCCCTGATGGTAAGTTATCAGGACCAGACACAACTGTTAACGCTGATTGCGTCGCTGGAGGGGCAACTCACCGCCAGTGTGCATGGCAGCGCCGGGGATATTGCCCAGGCTGATGAAGTAGTGGAGGCGTTAAGCTATAAAGTCGGGCGGCTTATTTATAATCAGATGCCAACCGGCGTCGAGGTGTGTGCGGCCATGAACCATGGGGGGCCTTTTCCGGCCTCAACCGATGTGCGCTCCACTTCGGTGGGGCTGCAGGCAATGCAGCGCTTTTTACGCCCACTTTGCCTACAGAATGCATTCTGAAGGCTGCGTAGCCCGTAGCCCGTAGCCCGTAGCCCGTAGCTAAACTATGCTGCCACGGAATGGCAGCCAATCAATCAGTGATAGCGCTACCACTGGCGCTTGGATCCATGATCGGTATAATGTATGCCATATGCAGTCAGGGAGCCATCATGGCCATAGAACATAAAACTCGCACCCAACTTGTGGTGGAAGCCATACGGGAAAAGATCCTTAACGGTGACATTAAAGCTGGCGAGCCGTTGCGTCAAGCGGCGCTGGCAGAAGAGCTGAATGTCAGCCGTATTCCGGTCAGAGAAGCCCTGTTGCAACTGGAGGCCGAAGGTCTGGTGAGCTTTGAGGCACATAAAGGTGCCACGGCTACCGAATTATCTGCAGCACAGGTGGATGAGATTTTTGAGCTGCGTGCGCTGCTGGAAGCCGAGCTGCTTAAATATTCCATCGGTAAACTTACGGAACAAGACTATGCAGAAGCTGAGGCATTACTTAGCGAGTTGCAGGCAGCCATGGCCAACGGCGACAGCTATCTGGCAACCGGCAACCTGAATAGCCGCTTTCACGCCAAGTTGTATTGTCGTGCCGACCGGCCACAGACCGAAGAGCTGGTCAGCATGCTGAATAAGAACTCTGAGCGCTATGTGCGAATGCATATTATGCTGGCTGGCGGCATCGATACTGCGCCGGATGAGCACAAAGAGCTGTTGGAACTTTGTCGTGCCGGTGACAGCAAGAAAGCCTGCAGTTTTCTGAAAAAACATATTGTCAGCGCTAAAGATGACATTAAGACCTTGCTGCTGAAATTGGAAGCGAAGGGCTGATTTATTCATTTTCGGCCCGATATTGTGGTCTGTTCCTTTAACCTATAACCTTGCCTGCATTTCGTCGGATATGCATGGAACAAGATGAAGCGCATTTTTGTTAGCTTTTTTTCATTTCTGTTTGTCTGGGCTGTTCAGGCTCAGGACGCTTCGTCATTTTACGAGTCAGCGGTTAAATATCAGTTTGCTGGTGATCTGGATAAAGCCGAAATAGAGCTCAAAAACAGTCTGCAGCTTGACCCGGAATTTCTTCCGGCCCGGGTGCTATTGGGTAAAGTGCTGTTGGAGGGCGGTAAAGCGCTGGCGGCAGACAAGGAACTTAGTTTTGCCTTGTCACGTCAGGCCGATCCCAGAACCGTCATCCTCAGTCTGGTACGTGCCAAGTTGCTGCAAAGTCAGTATGCACAGGCGCAAGCACTGTTAACTGACCATCCTCAGCTACAGGACAGCGCTGAATATTTCTATTTGCGTGGTTTGCTGGGCCTTGAAAAGGGTCATAAGGACAACGCGGAGCAGGATTTTCATCAGGCCCTGGCGCTGGATTCAAGGCATGTGGAAAGTCTTACCGCCCTGGCCAATATCGCCTTGTCCAGGGATGCACTGCAAGACGCTGAAACCTGGCTGGAACGGGCGCTCAAGGAGCAACCGGAGCATTTCCCGGCGCTGTTGTTGCGGGCTCAGCTATACCGTATGTATGGGCAAACGGAACAGGCCGCAGCGCTCTATGACCACGCCATGGCGGCAAAGCCGGCTAATGAGCAGGCCATGCTGGGTAAGGCCAGTTTGCTGGTTGATGACAATCAATTGGCAGCGGCGTTACAACTGGTTCAGCAGTTTCGTGAGCAGCATCCGGATAACCCCTATGCCAAATTAATGCATTCAGCATTGGTGGCGCAGCAAGGGGATGACAGGGAAGCCAGGCACCTATTAACCGACATTCAGCATCAGCTTTCAGCCATTGACGACCGGGTACGTAAACTCCGTGAAGTCAGCTTTCTTGCCGCGGTGGTGGATTATGCCAGCGGTAAACTGGATTCTGCCCTGATCAAATTCGATGATTTTATTCATACCTACGGCGCGACCGCCGCTGCCCATCGATACCTGGCGATGATTGCGCTGCAGCAGCGCAATCTGAAAGAAGCCAAACGGCAGGTGGACAAATCCCTGGCCCTGTCTGGTCAGGATCCTGATGTGTTTGTGTTGGCAGTGACCATAAATCAGGCCGGCGGCGATCTGGCCGCAGCCTTACAAATGGCAGATAAAGGTCGGCAGCGTTTTCCGGCCCATCAGGGACTGCTGGATGCCACCGTGCAGGTGCTGATTGCTGATAAACAATTTGCCAGGGCGCTGGAACTGCTCAAACAACAACAGGGCGAGGATATCCGCAGTCGTACCTTGTTGGGATTCTTGCAACTGCAAAACGGCATGCTGGAAGATGCCCATCACACCACTCAGGCACTGCTGAATGACTATCCCGGTAAAGTGGAAATTCTGCAGTTAGCCGGGGAGCTGTCGCTCAGGCAAGGACAACCCCAGCAGTCAGAAGCTTTTTTTAATGAAATTCTACGCTTAGCTCCCGAGTTTAATGCGGCCCAGTTGGCCTTGGCTGGCATTTACCTTAATCAGGGTAAGCTGGATAAAGTGGAGAGCAGTTATATCCAGTTGCTGCAACGCAATCCGCAGGATGCCACCACAGCAAAACTCTATGCCGACCTGGCCATTCAACTTGGCCGTACAGACAAGGCCATGGCCCTGCTGGAAAGTATACAAGACCAACAGGATGAACAAGCCAATCAGGTCCTGCTGGAACTCTATATGCAGCAGCAGCGCTGGATAGATGCCAATACCTTGCTGGAACAAATGATTAGAAAGCGCAATCTGGACGAGAAGCTGCTGTACACCCGAGCCAGGCTGGAAGAAGCGCAAGGGTTGAAGGATAAGGCGATCTCCACCCTTAAAGCGCTGTATGGACTGGCCTATGATGATCCGGTTAAGTTGCACTCAGTGGCACATAAGCAGATCGATTTGGCAGAGTTAGGCGGTGCTGAGAAAACCCTGAACAGACTTAAAACTTTGCTGGGCGAACAGGTCGATATCTATTTGCAGGCACGTATGGCCATGGCCAGAGGGCAAGCCGATAAGGCCATCAGCATTTTAGATAAAGGGTTGGCCAGCAGCCCCGACAATGCCAGGTGGTTGGAATTGAAGGCTTATGCATTGAGGGCGACTGGTGATCTTGCTCAGGCGCAGGCCATTGTCCAGGCGCTTTATCAGCAGCAGCCCTTACGCGGCCATATGCAAACACTGGCGTCTCTGTACACCGAGAATCATCAAACTGATCAGGCGTTAACCTTGCTTAAGCAATGGTTGCGTGAACACCCTCAGGACAGTTGGGCGGTAGCCCAGTTGAGTCATCTTGCCATGCAAAGCGGTGATCAGACACTGGCCATTGATACACTTAAGGCCTATCCGCAATTACAGGACTCGCCGGTATTTTTGAACAATCTGGCCTACTACCTGATTGACTCAGATCTCAACCAGGCCCTGGCCTATGCAAAACGCGCCAATGAGTTGGCACCCCAGGTGGCGCAGTTTAACGACACGCTGGGCTGGATTTATGCTAAGTCTGGGAAGCCCGAGCAAGCCTTGCCATTGCTGCGTGAAGCGCAGGTGCGTGACAATGATAATGCACAGATACTGTATCATCTGGCTTACACTCTGGCCTTGCTAGGTGAAATACAGCAGGCAGAAAGTATGCTGAAGAAGGCGCAACAACTGGCTGAGGAAGCCGATTTAACCAGGCAGGTACTGGCGATACTGGGTGAAAACAGTCGTGGATAGTGGTTTTACCTGACAGCGTTGTCAAGCTCACAACTTGCTGTATAATTGCGCAAAATTTAACAAGGGATAGCGTATGAAGTGGTTAAGCGCCGCAGTTACTTTGTTATTCAGCCTACCCGTGCTGGCTGGTCCTATCGACTTTGGTCAGGCTAGTGATTACAACGTATTTGTTAAGCAGAATTTTAAGGCAAACAGCTCTGATACTCAGGGGCGGGTTGCTGCTGGTGGTGATGTCATTGTTGAAGGCGGTTACGATATCGGTTTCAAGATTGACGCCTTTGGTATGGGCTCAGGTCCCAGTCTGGTGGTGGGCGGCAATGTCCGCAAATCTGGCGGTGGCCATTTGAATGTTTACGAAGACGGTGTGCATCAATCACCCCATAGCGGCAAGTTAGCCTATGCCGGTACGGTGAGTGGCAGCAATATTGAAGCAACACTGGTAAAAGTGGATAAAAGCCAGTTACCGGTGGATTTCGACAGTGCCTTTGCTCATTTGAAACAGCTTTCCGCTGAGCTTGCCAGCCGCACGGCCAGTGCTTCGACTGAACATAAGTGGAGCCGACTGGACTTCAATCCTACCAGCACACCTCCAGATAATGTCTATGTGTTTAATGTGACACAAGAGCAAATTAACGCCAGTACCGACTGGTTTGTTAATGGTGTGGCTGAGAATGCCACTATTATCTTCAATATCAGTAATCCTAACGGCATTGCAGGAAAAGACTGGAATGGCTGCCCGGCAGGGGACAGTGGCTGCGTGCAACTTAGCCAGCACAAAGTCTATATTAACGGCAAAGCCACTAGCGATTATTTCCAGGAGCATAACCTGGATGGCAGATTGCCCAGCCAGGTACTGTATAACTTTGCTGGCGCCAGCAAGGTCAATATCGCTACCGATGTATTTGGTTCCATTCTGGCACCGGATGCGGCGATTAAAACCGGCTGGTCGCCGGTTTGGGGTCAGGTAATTGGTAAATCCTGGGAAGGCAACGGCCAGATTAACTATGATCCATTTGAGCCGGTTGGTTCCACCCCGCCGCCGAATCCAATCAGCGAGCCGTCATTGGCCATGCTGTTTGCATTATTGGCAGGATTGCTGTTATGGCGGCGCAGCACGCCGGTTAGCTGCCAGCCAGCACTGGCCTGAAAAATAAGATGATAAAAAGCCGCTCCCGAAGCGGCTTTTATGTTCAGGATGAACGGTATGCCGTGGGTTCATGGATGAACAGGAGCGGCGATGTTCAGGGATGGACGGGCAGATAACTGCTCCTGCGTAATCTGCACTGTTACCATCCATGGCAGGCGTATGCCGTGGGTTCATGGATGACCAGGAGCGGCGATGTTCAGGATGGACGGGACGAAAAATTACAAGCTACGTCCATGTAGCAGCTTACCTGCAAAGCAGGCCAGCTAAAGCTGTTCTATAGTGCTCCCCGGCTTTGTCTCCCGAGTCGCTTTACCTCAGTCGCCCTGCGTCCTCCATCCCTGGAGTCGCGTGTTTTCGGTACTTTCTTCGCCCGTGGCAGACATATACTTTAGCCGGTTACCCGTAAGCTGTTGGACTAAAGTCCAACCCACTGTAGGTCGGACTTTAGTCCGACAAAGTTCGCTCTTAGCCTGGAGGCTGAATTTGAACAAAATCTATACCTGAAAGATAAACAGCTCCAGGTTCTCGCACCAATACCGATACTTCTGTCTGGATACTGCCGCTTATGGCGTGTAAAAAAATAGTTAAATATATTGTATACAATATATTGAATTCTTTGTTGTGTTCGTTTTATCATCAGTCGGGCCGGTTTCACCGGCTAACAAACAACAACAAGGGAAACCCAGATGAACAAGCAAACAAGATGGCAACGCAGCTTACTGGCCGCCGCGGTGGCGAGCTGTCTTTGTACCCCACTCGCGCAGGCCGCCAGCGACACCTATGGTGAAATGCGCGGCGCAGTGATGGCCAAGGGCACAGACCTGGCCAATGCACAGATTACCCTGGTGCACGACAGTAAAGGGATCGTGCGTAAAACCACCACCAATGCAGATGGTGAATTCAGTATTAAGGGCCTACCCGTTGGCAGCTATACCGTCACTATCAGTAAAGACGGCTACCAAAGCGCGTCGGTGAGTAAAGTGGAAATCACCCTGGGCAATGCTGCCGATCTGGGTGAGGTCAACCTTGCCGACAGCAGTATGGAAGTGATTCAGATCTCAGGCAGTGCTGTGGCCAAGATTGACTTTCAGGGCTCGCAACAAGGGGTCAGTTTCAGTGCGGTAGATTTGTCTACTATGGCCATAGGTGAGAATTTGACGGATGTGGCGACCCTGGCACCCGGCAATGCCATTGGCGATAGCGATATCTTCTCCGGGATTGGGGGCTCTGACGGCCGTCTGGTCAGCTCGGCTGGTGGCTCGGTGGCAGAAAACGGCTATTACCTGAATGGCTTTAATATTACCGATATTCGTTACAACGCGATTATCTCGGAGTTTCCCTGGGAAATAGTCGACCAGATTCAGGTGATCAATGGCGGTATTCCCGCGCGCTATGGGCGCACAGTGGGCGGCGTCACCAACATGGTGTCGAAAACCGGTGATAACGAATTCCGCTTCGGTGTGAAACTGGACTGGGAACCCGGTGGCATGGGGGGCACCAAGCCAGATTTTAACTATACAGACCGCAACGGAGAAGGTTGGTACAACCATGCCCGCCACTCAGAAGACAGCAGCGATCTGATGGAGTACAGCTTGTATGCCAGTGGCCCGATTATTCAGGATAAAGCATTTTTCTATGTGCTCTACGCCCCGGCCAGGAACCAATATGAGTGGGCCGATGCCGGTGAAGGCGATACCACCTTTACCTCTCGTGACGTGGACAAAGATTCGCTGTTCGTTAACCTGGACTGGCAAGTAACCGAAAACCACAGCCTGACCCTGATGCATTTGGATGCCCAGCGTGATACCACAGACTATCAGTACCAATGGTCGGCGCAAACCGGCCGGGGCGACCTGGTGGTGGATATTGATGGCTTGGACCGCACCTTTGAAATCGATAACAAGCTGACCATTGTTAATTACACAGGTTACTTAACCGACGACCTGTCAGTAATCGCTAACTACGGCAGAATGAAAACCACCAACGATGGCCGTTTGGGCACCTCGGATCAGAATAGTTTATATGACTGTCGCACCGGCAGTTGTGCACTAGCAACTGATACTTTTGGTAGCTATGCGAGGCTGGAGGAAGACACCCGGGATACCTTCAGGGTCGACTTTGACTGGGTGATAACCGATGACCATACCCTGTCGTTTGGCTATGAACAGGATGATATCAACGCCAAAATCGACAACCATGGCCACGGCCCGGATGATCTGGATGAATTTGGTCTGTCCAAACATTACTCGACCATGGAAGTGTGGCGTGCATCCACCGACCGTACCCGCTGGTGCTCGCTGGGGAATGCCTGTGTGGATGGGGAATTTACCATGCCAGCCGGTGACTACCTGTATACCCGTGAATTTACCAAGAAAGCTGATATCGACGGTAAATTCTCTGCTTACTATGTTCAGGATAAGTGGCAGGTGACCGACCAGTTGGTTGCAACTTTTGGTGTGCGCAACGAAGCCTTTTCCAATACCACCAATAATGGTGATAAATGGATAGATATGGACAACCAATGGGCGCCCCGGTTAGAGCTTAACTATGATATTGACGGCAACCAGAAAGTCTTTTTTAACTATGGCCGTTACTATCAGCCCGTGGCATTGCGGGTAAGTGAGCGCTTCGTGGCACCGGAGTTTGATATTCGTACCTTCCGCACCGCCAACCTGGATAACGGCCAACTCAGCACCGGTCCGATTCAGGGCGTGCAGATCGTGGGTGACGGTAATGTCCGGCCCGGTCAGATATTTGCCGATGCTGACCTCAAACCTATGTATCTGGATGGCTATAACCTGGGCTATGAAGTGGTGCTGGATGACAACTGGTTGCTTGGCGTCACCTACACCTATCGGGATTTGGTGCGTTCCATTGAAGACTCACAAGTGGATGGTTTCGCCGGTGAAGGTGGTTGGGGCGTGTTGCAATGGTGTGCCGATAATAACAAGGACTGCAGCGGTTTTGCCGATGTGGCAGGGCAGGTCTGGAACGGTGGTTCGGCCCGTTTGCTGAATCCCGGTCAGGATCTGACCATCTGGGAAGACTTCAACGGCGACGGCACGCTGACTCAGGAAACCATTCCTGCCGCCTATCTGGGTTACCCCGAGGCAAAACGTAAATACCACGCCCTGACTTTTACCTTTGACGGCGAAGTGACCGAGCAATTCCATATTGCCGGGTCCTACACCTGGAGTCGCTCTGAGGGTAATACCGAAGGCTTGGTGCGTTCGGATAACGGTCAGCGCGACCCTGGCTGGACCCGCGCCTTTGACGAACCGCAAATTGTAGAGGACGGTTATGGTCGTTTGCCCAATGACAGACCGCACAATTTTAAGCTGTGGGGGGTGTACGAACTGAGTGAAGATTTAACCGCGTCTTTCAATTACAACTTCTATTCGGGTCGGCCTATCAACCACTTTGGTTACCACGAAGATTTACCAGGCTGGGATGCAGAATACTTCCGTAAGGATGAGCAAGCGGTTCCCCGTGGCACTGCCGGTCGCACCGAAAACATTCAGACCTTGAATCTGGGGCTGAATTACTTTGTGGAGCTGTTTGGTGGTCAGACACAATTCAGTCTGACGGTATTCAACCCGTTCGACTGGGACAGAGTGACAGATGTACGTGAAATTGGTGAAACCTCGTCAATTCAGGATCTGGCCGACGGCCAACCTTTGACTGCCAATGACAATGCCCTGTGGCGCACGCCGTCCAACTGGCAGGCACCGCGTTCGGTGCGCTTGTCGGTGCGCTACGATTTCTAACTTTCCCTGACTGAAACTCCGGGGCAGCCCGGTTCGTTTCCCGCAAGGGCCATGTTCAATCTCCTGTCATGGCCCTTTTTTATCGGCTTTTTTTGTTTGTTTGCCCCGAATATCCTCCTATAGCCGAACTTCGCTTGAGTTTCTTGTTGTATTTGATAATAATTCGCATTTTTGGAGGGGCCATGCAAGGGATCAGAGGTATTTTTTCTGCACCAGCCACCGGCATTCTGGTGCGCATCGGCAGTGCTACGGTATTAGGCTATCTGGCCACCGCGGAATGTGCAGTACTGATTGCCGCATTATTACCTTCCGCGCCCTTGTCGTCAGTACTGACAGCCATGCTACTGTCGTTCCCGTTGTTTACTGCATTGATTATGTGGAGTTTTCATGTTCCCCGCGCCTGGCGGGCGCTGACGGATCTCGGTGGGTTTTACCTGGCAGCGGCATTGAGTAACTACCTGTTGTTGGGAGCGTTGGTATGAAAGGCAGTTTTTTTCGCTCCATGACCTGGCTGCATACCTGGGGAGGTTTGCTGGCCTGTTGGTTATTATTTGTGGTGTTTTTTGGCGGAACGTTAAGCTATTTCCGTTACGAAATAAGCTGGTGGATGCAGCCCGAAAGCCATGGCGTGGTGGCTGAGCCGGACCAGCAGCAGGCAGTGCAACAGGTTATATCGGTACTGCAGAGCAAAGCACCGGATTCACCGCTGTGGTTTATCAACTTAGCGGATGAGCGCAATCCACTGACTTACTATGGGTACCGGGAAGCCCCGCAACCGGGTCAAAAGCGCGGCCGTTTTGTCGACGGCTATCTATTTGGCGATAGTCAACAGGATGGTATCAATCTACGGGATACCAAAGGCGGCGACTTCTTCTACCGTCTGCATTTCGACCTGCACTATATGTCGGCGATTACTGCGCGCTGGATAGTGGGAGCGGCCGCCATGATTATGTTGGTTGGACTGGTCACCGGCATAGTGATTCACCGGCGTATTTTCGCCGATTTCTTTACCTTTCGAAACGGCAAGGGCGCCAGAACCTGGCTGGATTTGCACAATATCAGTTCGGTACTGGCGCTGCCTTATCATCTGATGATCACTTACACCGGCTTACTGACCCTGATGTTTTTATATATGTCGGCACCAGTAGATAAAGTCTATCCAGGCGGTCGTGCGCAGTTTTTTGATGATCAAAATCCCACCTTTCAATCTGTTAAAGCCGCTGGCCAGCGGCGTAGCGAGCCATTGCCGATACAGGATTTTATTCAGCGTTTTAAGGCCGAAAAGCAGGTGGAATCGGTCAGCCGCATCAGTATTAACAATCCGGCCGATGAAAATGCCACGGTGACAGTATATGGCCGCGAAGCAGGCCAGATAGCCCATTATGCCCGTTCCACCTTATACAATAGTCAGGGTGATGCACTAGGTAGCAGCCGCGAAGCAGCGTTTTATGCACCAGAAAAAACCGCCAATACATTAATCGCCTTACATACGGCTAAGTTCGCCCCCTGGCCGCTACGCTGGCTGTTTGTGCTGGGCGGGGTGCTGGGCTGCATTATGGTGGCCAGTGGCGGGGTTCTGTGGGCCAGACGTATTGCCGAAAAACGCCTTAAAGCCAATCAGCCTATGGGCTGGAATCTGCGTCTGGTGCAAGCCATGAATCTTGCCACTGTGGCAGGGCTACCGCTGGCCAGTCTGGTGTTTTTGTACCTCAACAGGTTACTGGCGGCGGACTTTGACGGGCGGCGTGAATGGGAAATGCATGGCTTTTTTATCTGCTACCTGCTGGTTTTTCTGTTTGCTCTTTATCAGCCCGGGCGACGGGGCTGGGCCTTTGTCTGGATGCTGACCGGCGGCATGGCGCTGGCGTTGCCGTTACTGAACCTGCTTACTACTGATTACCATTTGCTGGCCTACCTCGTTAATGGCCAATGGGCATTGGCCGGTCTCGAACTTATCGTACTGGCAGGCGGCTTAATCGCGCTTTGGGGAGCCAGGCATTGCTTGTCCAAACCAGGTATTGCGCACCAGCAAAATGCCCGGCCCGGCAGTTATAAGGTGGTAACCCAATGAGTTACCTAATGGTATTTAGTTTGTTGTGTTTATCCATGAGCTATTTTGCCACCGGCCAATTCAGCCATTTTCGCGCTGTGCACGGTGTCAAACTCACAGGCACAAGGCGACAACGCCAGTTGCTCAGTGCCTGGGGCATTCTGTTTGGTGGTTTGCTGGCTGCCTGTCTGGTGAAAGGTTTTGCCCATGGCAGTCTGATCTGGATTGGGCTGCTGACCCCGGCGGCACTGTTTGTGCTGCTGATATTGCAGCAACGTTCCACCTGGCTTCAGCGTATTCGGGTTGTGGCGCTGCTACTCTGCCTTTTCAGCCTGATAGCCCTGCTGTACGCCGGATAGAGATTAAATAGAGGTAAAAAGGAGCTGGCGGGCATTGAGTGAACGTGGGCCCGAACGTTAGGGTGCGGCTTTTGTTTTGCCAAAGGAAAAGCCATGCTTCAGCGGATAGTGCCATTCGGCCTTGCTCTACTGCTTTGCGCCTGTCAGATTACCCAGCCTGAAATAGCCAATACGCCACTTAAAGGTCAACAGGACCCGGCAGATTATCAATATCTGATGCTGGATAACGGCTTAAAAGTGTTGCTGGTCAGCGATGCACAGCTTAGCAAAGTATATGGGGCACTGAGTGTTGAGGCTGGCTATTATCAGGACCCGCCCGACATGGCCGGACTGGCGCATTTATATGAACATATGCTGTCCAAAGGTTCGCAAAAATACCCTGACCCGGCTGAATATAAGCAATTTCTGGCAGAGCAGGGCGGGCGCTCAAACGCAGCCACGTCGGCCTTAATCACCAACTACTATTTCGAGGCGGCCAGTGACGGTTTTATTCCGGCACTGGACAGATTTGCCTGGCAGTTTGTTGGCCCGCTTCTGCCTGCACAGATGGTGTACAAGGAACGCAATGCGGTACAGGCCGAGTTTAACTTAAAATACCAGGATGCCTTTCGGCGCAAACGGGAAGTGATGCGTACCCTGTTTCATCCAGAGCATGGCTACCGCAAGTTTTCCACCGGCAATCTGGATACCTTACAGGATCGGACAGAGAAAACCTTGCATCAGGCGCTGGTAGATTTTGGCCAGGACTATTATTGCAGCTCGCGCATGGCATTGGTGCTGGCCGGGCCGCAATCTATGCAGCAACTGGGTGAGCAGGCAAAAAGTAAATTCGGTGCAGTGCAGGACAATTGCCGCAAGACCCTTAATCAGCAACCCGCGCCCTTGCTTGCAGACGCGCCGCGCCAGGTGGAGATTAAAACGCTGCGCAAGCGTTCTTATCTGACCCTGAGTTTTCCTTTACCGGTTAATCAGGCCAGCCGCGATACCCTGGCAATACCTTACACCCAATGGCTGCTGGCCAGTTACAATGACCAAGGACTGGAAGCTTATCTGCGTGACAAGGGCTGGATCCAAAGCTTGTCGGCCAGTGACAGTGAGTTGGATAGCCGCCATGCGCTATTCAACCTGAGCTTTAATCTCACCGGTGCCGGAATGAAAGAAGAAGCCGCGATTATGGCGGCGACCTTTGCCTATGTGCAGCAGATTCGCCATCAGGCGTTGGATAGCAAGGTATTTGAGACTTTTTCATCCCTGTCGGCGGCGCAATTTCATCAGACCCCCGAGCATGCCGATGCCAGCAGGGTAAGAGCATTGTCCAAAGCCTTGTTGCAACGACCTGTTCAGCAGTTACTTAGCCAGGACAGCCTGCCTGTGGCTTTTAACCCCCAGGCGCTAACGGATTTCTGGTCGCACTTCAATGCGCAGAATATGCTGGTTATTCGTGAAGGCAGTAAGCTTAACACCCAGATGGTCGAACCTATTTATCAGACGGAGTTCCGGTATGCCGCCATACCGGACTGGCAGGCTCAGCCGCTTGATTTCAGCCTGCCCGGTTTGTCTGACTATTTTGCCGCCAGCACTGAGGCGTTGGCGGTAACCGAGCAAAAAGTAACGCATCAGCCAGGGCTGGCCATTTGGCAATTACCCGCCAGGCGGGATAAAGACAGTTACACGGCCATCACATTGTATATTGACCGGCCTACCACTGCCGCTGACTTTTCTGCCCTGAATGTGCTGTTCGAGAAGCGTCTGCAATTGCAACTGCAGCAGGTGATTGAACGGGCCAGCGCAGCAAAGATTCAGGCATCGGTAACCGCGACCAGTAGCGGCATGCGCATACAAGTTAAAGGGCAAAGCGGTAACTGGTCAGCACTGTTTGCGGATATGCTGGCAGGCTTGCAGCGACCTGAATTGGATGACACGGCCCTGCGTCTTACCTTAAAGCGCCGAATTAACAGTCTGGCCGGCTTTGTCCAGGAGCGACTCAGCAGCCAGGCTGACAGATTGCTTAGTTATCAGTTGGGTCGAGCCAGTTTAGCGCAAGACGACCTGGCGTATCTGCAAAAGATGAGCGAGGGCCACTACCGTGGCTTTACGGCTGCCTACCTGCATGATGCCTATCTGAGCCTGATCACCTATGGTCCTTTACAAACAGAGCAGACACAACAGCTTATCGCTGCCGTGCAGGGGCTGGCTGAACATAACAACCTGGCCTCTCACAGGCCAATTGACAGCAAGCCTTGGCCCGAGGAACACCACCAGCATCCGGTTGCCGGCAGTGACAGTGCAGTGAAACTGATGCTAGTGCCAAAGGGGCAGGATGTGCAGCAACAGGCCATGGTGGAACTGCTGGGCAGCATGCTTAAGGCACCGTTTTTTCATCAATTGCGTACCCAGGAACAATTGGGATACCGGGTCTCGGCGCTGGCCGCAGAGCGGTATGGCAAGCGCCATATCAGCTACTATGTGCAGTCGCCGGTAACATCGGCGCAGCAGCTCCTGCAACGCATTGCACATTTTAACCAGGTATTTATCGCGCAAATTGCATCCTTGCAGCCAGCCGAATTTAGCAAGTTGCAGCAGAATCTGGTCAGTGCCCTACAACAACAGCAGATAAACAGCGGTGATATTGAAGCAGATTTGCGCAGCCATATTCGCTATCAGCGCGATTTGGAACATCATCAGCAATTATTGCATGCCATTGTAACTATGCCGTTACCGGCCTTTCAGGAAATGGCCACGACATTGCTTAACAGCCAGTTAAGTGGGGTGTTACTGCAAAATCATACTCAGGCGGGCACAAGCGCTAGTTTAGCGGCAGATCTTTGATTCTTTTGATATCCGACTGGGCCTTAATGGTGTTGTTAAACAGCAGGCGCTGGCGTTTGCTGTCCAGGCTCAGTGAACTGTACGCCACCACGGCAGACAGAGGCAGGCGCATTATGGCAGCCACCGTGGCATTTTCTGCGTCAAATCGCTTGATATCAGTATGGCGGGCACCAGGGTCGGCAAAGTAAATGTCGCCACTGTCGGCCAGGGTCCAGGTGTATCTTGTGCCGAAGTGGTCCGGCGCGATCAACAGTTTGGGTTGCTTTGAACCGGCAGCCATACTGTACAGGCCGGGTTCAGAGCGGGAATAAATCAGCGTATCATCTGCCAGCATAATACCGAAAACACCGCCATCTTCGGTCAACTGGCTGACGGGCCTGTTATCCAGCGGAAACAGATAGAGCTGACGCTGTTCTTCATCATAAACCGATGCTACCAGTGCCTGATCATCTGCCGTCCAGGTGGGGCGCTGATGAGTCTGGTAAGGGCTGGGCACGCGGATCAGGCGTTTGCTATCCACATCCACAATCATCAGTGAGTCGCCTTTGCCGTTAGCATTGGCGGCCAGAAAAGCAATGCGCCTGCCGTCGTGGGACCAGCGCGGATACAATACCGAGCGTTTTAAGTGGGTTAATTGCTGGCGCTGGTTGCCCTCAGCATCAGCCACCCATATTTCATAATGGCCGGATTCATTGGAAAGATAAGCAATCCGGTCTGTGGCCGCAGAATAATCAGGGTACTTATGGTTGTAGTCCGATTGTAGTAAGGGGAAAGGGCTGGATGGCAGCTCCTCGGCCACAGGCAGGTAGGCTATTTGATAAAACTCGCTGCGGGTCTGAAAATACAGCCAGGGTACCTGCTTGGCAAACGACGGGTAACTAAAACCCTCGATATTCATGGGCGTAGACTCACCGCTGTGAATATTCAGCAAAAAGCCCGAGCGGGCATCCGCCCGTTGTACGCCATACACCAGATGTTTGCCGTCCGGATGCCAGCTAATCCCGACAATGTCTGATTCCCCTTCGGTGAGTTGTCTTTCCTCGCCGGTGGCCAGATTGCGCAGATAGATGTTTTCGGCAAACCGGCTGATTCGGCGGCTGATGGCCAGTTGACTGCCATCGGGTGAAAAGGCTAAATCCCGGTCACGCATATTGCATTCATTCAGACAGGTGGGGGCAGACTGACTCTCGTCGTTGAGGTTTTTAATATAAACCGCCGGGGTATCTGCCACACCTTCCAGGCCCCAGTAGGCCAGCACGCTGTTATCCGGGCTGATATCCAGGTAATGTAAATCACCACCCAGCGGGCACTTGCCCACCACTTTTTCCTGCAGGCTTTCAACCTCCAGCCTGATCACCTGGCAGGTTTCCAGATCGTCATTTTTACGTCTGAAAAACAGAAACTTGCCTGTCATATCCCAAACTGGTCGTCCTTCATTGGCTTCATCAAAGGTCAGTTGCCGGGCGGGTAGGTTCGTCTGTCTGGCATCCTGCAGGTACAAATCCATGCTGCCGTCTGAGCGACGCCATTTAAAGGCAGTAAATAAGCCATCGGGCGATGGAGCAGGGAAAAGCTCCATACCTGGCTGTTTGGTAATGATATCGGGTTGGATAGCGGCTATTTGCTCTTGCGGCCACCACCAGAACAAGCCAACAATAAGCAGTATTATGCCTAAGCCCGACCATCCCCAGACCGGCATCCGCGGTTTTCCTGCCATGTCTGCGGCGGCAGGTACAACGGCTGGCTCTGCCTCAAATTCGGGTTGCACCAGGAGCTGATAACCACTCTTGCGAATGGTTTGAATACTTTCACTGCCATCCTGTTGCTTAAGCGCCTGGCGTAAATGCCAAATGGCATTAGTCAGGGCTTTTTCGCCCACATAACCATTGCCCTGCCACACATGTTCAATCAGTTCCTGACGGGGCACCACGCGGGGATAATGGGATGCCAGATAACACAATACTTCGATAAATTTAGGCTGCAGGCTGTGCTTCTCGCCATCTGGCAGATAAATGGCACATTCCAGGGGTTCGACCCTGAACTCACCAATGGTAAAGGGAGCAGATTGAAGCATCAGACTGATTTCTTAGGCATATTCAAGTGGTCGGGCAGTTAGATGGCAATCTAGCGGATTGCTGGCGTGCCCGCAAACACAATAGCGTGAGTAAATGTTACTCCTCATGAGTGAACTTATCAACATATTGATATTAAAGTAAAAACTTCAGAATAGAGATTAAATAGAGATAGAAGTGGGGAAGAATAGAGTCAGGCTGTGTTGTGCTTGTTAAGCGGGTTAAATAAAAGGAAACATCTGCTTAATCTGACCAACAAGTCGCAGAAATACAAAGACCCGTAAAGCACACATAGTCTAGGGACATAAACCAATGAAAAAGAAACTCCTGACCCTTGCCATCCAGGCCGCTGTTTTTAGCAGCGCTTCGGTCATGGCGCAACAAGTTGATGTTACCCCCACCCAGAGCAGCAATGCCGCCCAGGTTGAAGAACAGCAAGTTAAGGAAGTCGAGAAGATTTCCGTGACCGGCTCACGGATTAAACGTGACAGTTTTTCCATGTCTACGCCCATGATGATGATGGGTAAGGATGACCTGGTAGATTCTGGCATTGGTGAACTGGCAGATATTCTGGTGGATGAAATTCCCTCCATCAGTGCCGGTTCCAGCAATACCAACTCCCAAGGCAGTGTGCAGAACACCGGCTTATCTACTATTGATTTGCGTGACCTGGGTACCGACCGTACCCTGACACTGATTGACGGTCGCCGCGCAGTGTCTAACAGCTACAGCGGTAACTATATCAGTCTGGCCACTATTCCTGCTGCCATGGTAGACCGTGTCGAAGTGATCACCGGTGGTGCCTCTGCCGTGTATGGTTCAGATGCGATTGCCGGGGTGGTCAACATTATCACCGAAAACAACAAGACTGGGTTTGAAATCGATGTGCGCGGCGGTGAAAGTACCGAAGGCGGCGCCCGTGAGTTCACTATCGATACTGGTTATGGTGCCAGCTTTGCCGATGATCGCGGTTATCTGTATGCAGCCGTTACCTGGGACCGTCAGTTTGGCTTACTGGCCTGGGACCGTGACAGATCGCAATATGAGTCAAGCTTTGATTACGACGCAGAGAAAATGTGTAACGCCAACAATACTATTGATGGCGACCAGTGTATGCGTGATATCACCATGGATGACTGGCGTGAGCGCAGCAATGATATTTCTGGTGGTCGTTTTGAAAGCAATAGCTGGTGGTACGATGCCGACAATAATCTCAGGGAAGATTTCAAAGAAGAGCGTGACGGCTATGATACCTACGAGTGGGACATTCTTAAGATCCCCGTTGACAAGCTGGCTAGTGCCCTGAAAGTAAATTACGACCTGACCGATGACCTGCGCGGTACTTTCCAGATACATTACGCTAAGAACAAGTCCGGCCGCACCAACTCACCTGAAGGACAGGATTATAACGACGATGAGTTGCGTATTAATCCATTAACTGGTGCATCGGAGTTAGTCATGCCAGGCACCATCAGCCCCGACAATCCATTCGTGCCCGCTGTGATAGCGGAAATGGCTGGCAAGAGTGTCACCTGGGATCGCCGTTTTGACGAGGTGGGTAACGTTATTACCGAGAATACCCGTACCACCATTCGCACATCTGCCGGTTTACAGGGCACGTTGTTTGATGGACAGTGGGACTGGGAAGCTTCGGTGGGTTATGGCAAGTTTAAGCAGGAGCAACGCCGTTTTAACGAAATCAGCATTACCAAGCTGGCGCTAGGCCTGGATGCGGAATACGCCGCCGACGGCACTACTATTCAATGTGCGGATGAACAGGCCCGTGCTGCAGGGTGTGTACCAGTAAATATCTTTGGAATTAATAGCATTACCCCGGAAGCGGCCGACTATATTCGTGCCAATCCTTATATTAATACCGACATTACCCAGTTCAACGCACAGGCTTTTATGGCCGGTGATTTGTTTGAAATGCCAGCCGGTATGGTCGCGGCGGCCTTTGGGGTGGAATATCGTCGCGACACGCAAAAAGTGGACACCGACGTTGCCTTGCGTGGCGAGGCCATCACCTTTAACGATGTACCGCCATTCTCTGGTGAAGTTAAAGTGTGGGAGGCGTTTGGTGAGGCAACAGTACCGCTGCTTAAAGATGCACCAGCCGCCAAGCGATTGGATTTAGACCTGTCCTTGCGCCTGGCTGACTACAGCCAGAAAAACATTGACCTTATGTCATCCTATCGCGCCGGTCTGATGTGGGAGCCGGCCGAAGGTTATGCAGTGCGTGCCAACTATGCCAGAGCCCAGCGTGCGCCTAACATCACTGAGCTGGTATCGCCACCAAGAGGCGATTACAACAGCTACTCTGATATTTGTGACGGCGTAACCGCAACTTCCACAGACGCAGGCCACGAAGCTTGTCGCCAGGAACCGGGTATTGCCAATGCCATTAACCTGTACGGCGAGTTTACCGACGGTAACACCGGCTATTCACCCAATGCCGGTAATGAAAATCTGAAAGAAGAAACCGCAGATACCTACACCCTGGGGATTACAGCCGCACCGAGCTTTATTGAGAATTTCAATATTGCTCTGGATTACTACGACATCACCATTAAGGATGCCATTACCTCCATCGGCAATGAAGAGATCCTTAAAGAGTGTTATGACTCTTCCGTGCCTTTTGGTGAAGGTAACGCTTTCTGTGGTGAAATTACCCGTGACTCAGAAGGGAATATCACCCAGTTGATTCAGCGCCAGTTCAACCTGGCAGAAGAAACTGCCAGAGGCTACGACATCTCCATGGCATACAAATATGACCTGGACGATCTAGGGGCGTTGTCATTCAACCTGAACTTCACCCATGTGATTGAGCGTTCGGTTACCTATGAGGGTAACGATGGTCTGGAAACCCTAAACTACAACGGCGAGCTTAGCAGTGGCGTGTTTACCGACCGCGCTACAGCCTCGGTGACCTGGCGTTATGATGACCTGCGTATTCGCTGGAAAACCAAGTACAAAGGATCAGTGGTCGATGATCACGGCCGGGTTGAGGACTGGGAACTACTTAAAGCAGAAAATCAGGCCAAACTGGACGCGGGCACAGGCGGTATTGCCAATCCTGAAACGCCCATGTATCTGTTCTATGGCTCCTACATCACCCATGACTTGTCTGTATCCTACAATCTGGAACTGGACGGTGGCATGGATCTGAAGCTTTACGGTGGCGTGCGCAACGTGTTTGACAAAGAAAGTGCCTTTGTTCCTAACACCGGCGATATTGTAGAAACCGGTGATGGTAACTACGAAGGTGAATACGACGGCGGTGTCGGTCGCTTCGCTTACCTGGGGGCCGAAATTCGGTTCTAACAACCTGATCTAATAATAGGGCGCGTTTGCGCCCTTTTTTATGTCCAGGGATGGACGGTATGCCGACGTAGCAGGAGCACTCGTCGGCGATGTCCAGGGATGGACGGTATGCCGACGTAGCAGGAGCACTCGTCGGCGATGTCCAGGGATGGACGGGCTGAAATAGCCATGCAGTCAATTATTGAAACAACGGGTCCTTAAGCATTTTGATGTCGGATTGGGGAAACTCCGTCTCGGTAAACAGCAGTCTGGCGTGGTTGGCATCATAAGTCAGCGGGCTGTCCGATTCGACACTGGCACTTGGGATCTGCAGCAGCACAAGGTTTTGTCCGTTGGCTAAGTCGTAATGCCTGAGTTGCTGATGCTGATTGTTGGCCTGCATAAAATACACACCTTGCTCAGACAAGGTCCAGCTATAGGGATTACGGAAATGCTGTTCTTCCAGCAATTGCCTGGTTTGCCCGCTGTGAATATCGGTTTGCCATAATCCTTTGCGCTGCACGCTGTAAATCAGTTTGTCATTGTCCTGCATTATGCCGTATTCGCCGCCGTTAAAGGTCAGGCGCTGCGGAACACTGCCATCCTGTCTGAACAGATAGATATCGGTGTGGTCCTGATTGAATACGGCGGAAATAATGCCTTGGTCATCCAAGGTCCAGGTTGGTCGATTGTGGCCCTCAAAAGGGCTGTCCAGTGCCGAAATGCGTTTAGTGGCCACATCCACCTGGTAAATGCGATCGCCTTTGCCATCATCGTCTGTGGCCAGAAACGCAATGCGCTGGCCGTTGTGTGACCAGGTGGGATAACGGCTGTTGCGTTTCAAATGGGTCAGTTGCCGCCTGTTGTTACCAAACGCATCAGACACCCAAACCTCATAATGGCCGGTTTCGTTGGAAATAAAGGCAAGCTGATTGGTTGTTGCTGAATAGTCCGGATACTTATGATTGTATACGGACTGCAAAACCGGGTAGGGGGCACTGCTGATTTGGGCGTCAACCTGCACTGATGCTATCTGGTATTGTTCACTGCGGTGCTGAAAGAACAGCCAGGGCTGGTTGCGGGCAAAGAATGGATAACTCAGGCCTTCTATTTCCAGCGGATACTGGCGCTGAGTGCGCAAATCCAGCATAAAGCCGCTGCGCACATCTGCACGTTGTACCGCGTATACCAAGCGTTGGCCATCAGGGTGCCAGGTCAGCCCGACAATATCTTCCTCACCTTGGGTTAACTGCCGGGTGGACTGATCTGACAACCTGACCAGATAGATGTTTTCGTTAAATTCATTGACTCTGCGGGTCAGGGCCAGGTGCTTACCGTCGGGCGAAAACGCCATATCGCGATCTTTGTATCCACAGTGTCTGGCGCAGGAAAAACGCACGGGGCTGGCATTTTTATCCTGCAGATCCAGAAAATACACGCCAGATTGCTCTGCGTCCGGGTCGGAGCCGTAGAACGCCAGGGTTTTATCGTCAGGGGAGATATCAATGTAATAGTAGCCGCCGCCTATGGGGCAATGGGTAACAAAGACTTCCTCGTAGTTCTGCATGTCCATTCGCACAATATCACATTGGGCTTTACTGCGGTCCTTGCGGCTGAAATACAAAAAGCGGCTATCATGGCTCCATACCGAATGGCCTTCAGAAGCCTGATCATAAGTTAAACGCACGGCGGCCAGTCCGGGTTGCAGCAGGTCACGTTTAAACAGGTCCACCTGGCCGTCGGCGCTCACCCATTTATACACCAGATAACGACCATCAGCCGAAGGGGAAGGGAACAGCTCCAGTCCCGGTTCAGTGGTCAGCGCCTGGATGCTGCGCTGGGATGTTTGCTGGCTGTGATTCAATAGCCCGAAGCTGCTAATAAACAAAATAACCAGCACAGCGGCGGCCAGCCATGGCCATAAGCGGCGGGCAGATGGTCTGGTGGTGTGCTCTGCCGGTGAGGATGGTGATGACAGACTATCTGGCGCAATGAGCAGCCGATAGCCGGTTTTGCGCAAGGTTTCTATCACCTCATCCTGCATACCCTCTTTGAAGATTTGGCGCAGATTCCAGATCACATTGTTGAGGGCATTTTCCCCCACATAGGTATTACCCTGCCAGACTTTGTCAATCAGCTCCTGTCTGGATACCACCGCCGGGTGAGCGTCGGCCAGGTAAATCAGCACCTCAATCAGTTTGGGCTGCAGGTTTTGTTTTTCTCCATTATTGAAATACACAGCACACTCGCTGGGCACCACCCGGCAGTTGCCCAGTTGGAAAGAATTTCGCATGGATATCAGGCCTGTTTTTCTGGCGTAACGGGTTGAATGGCAATAACACCACTCTAACCAAAGGGCCTGGGATCATCAATCATCCTCAATACATAGTGCGGTTAGCAAAAGTTACAGTGGTATGTTTAACTATTTGATAAATATGCATTTATTTATGAAAGAGATTAAAAAGAGGTAAAAACCAGATAGCAGAGGCAAAAACGAGCCTGGCCAGATTGTGCGAAATTCCATCGGCAACTAAAACGGTGTCAGGCAAGAGATATTGCTAAGCATCTTTGCCTGACGCAACAAGTTGAACACATTCACACATCATGGGACCAGAAAAATGCATAAGACCATCCTGACCCTGGCTATACAGACCATACTGCTGGGAAGTTTACCGGCAATGGCTCAGCAGCAGGAAGAAACCCAGAGCGCGCCGCAGGTCGGAGACGCCGAGCGTATCTCTGTCACCGGCTCGCGTATCAAGCGCGACAGCTTTTCTTTTGCCACGCCCATCGTCAGTCTTGACCAGGACGCTATTATGGATACCGGCCTGGGTGAACTGTCAGAAATTCTGGTGGAAGAAATACCGGCCATTGCCGAAGGTGTCAGTAACACCAATTCTCAATCCAGTGTGCAGAACACCGGCCTGTCTACCATTGATCTGCGCAACCTTGGCACCGACCGTACTCTAACGCTGATTGATGGCAGACGGGTGGTTTCGAACAGTTACAGTGGTAACTACGTCAGCCTTAGCACCATTCCCAGCGCCATGGTGGAAAAGGTTGAAATCATCAGTGGTGGTGCATCCGCTATCTATGGCTCTGACGCCATTGCCGGGGTGGTGAATATTATTACCCGCAATAACAAAACCGGCTTTGAACTGGATGCCCGTCGTGGTTATACCCCGGAAGGGGGCGGCAAGGAATTCACTCTGGATGCGGGCTACGGCGCTGATTTTCAGGATGGTCGCGGCTATCTGTATGTTGGCGCAACCTGGGACAGACAATTTGGTCTGGCCTGGGGCGACCGGGAGCGGGCTAAGTATGAATCCAGCTTCGATTACGATACCGAAAAAATGTGTAACGCCAACAACACTATTGATGGTGACCAGTGCATGCGCGACATCAGTATGGATGACTGGCGGGAGCGCAGCGACAATACCGCTGGCGGTACCTTTGAAGGCGACGACTGGTTTTACCATCCGCAGAATGGCCTGACCGAAGGCTTCGTTGAAGAGCGTGACGGCGCCAATCTGTCGATATACGAACGCCTGAAAGTTCCCAGTGACCGAGTAGCTGCCGCGTTTAAAGTGAACTACGACCTGACCGACGATGTGCGGGCCAATTTCCAGGTGCAATACAGCAATAACCAGTCGCTGAACATTAAGGACCCGGAAGGGCAGGACTACAACGACACCGAACTGGTGATCGACCCAATTACCGGCGAAGCGTCAGAACAGGCAGCGGGCAGTATTTCTCCCGATAACCCCTTTGTGCCTGCCGAAATTGCCGCGACTGCGGGTAGCAGTGTGAGTTGGGACCGGCTGTTTGTGGAATTGGGCAATGTGATCACCGACAACGAACGGGAAACCCTGCGTACCTGGGCGGGCCTGCAAGGCACCGCGTTTGACGGTAACTGGGACTGGGATCTGTCGGTAGGCTATGGCAAGTTTAAGCAGCAACAACTACGCCGCAATGAATTGAATATTCTGAAGCTGCGTCAGGCGCTGGATGCCGAATACGCTGAGGACGGCAGCACTATTCAATGTGCCGACGCGGATGCCAGGGCTGAAGGTTGTGTGCCGGTCAACATCTTCGGTTATGGCAGTATTAGCCCCGAAGCCGCCGACTATATTCGTGCCAACCCCACTATTACCACCAATATCAGCCAGTTTAATGTGCTGGGCTATATGAGTGGTGACTTGTTCGAATTGCCGGCCGGCATGGTATCCACCGCCTTTGGTGTGGAATATCGTAAAGATAAGCAGGACCTGGATACCAGCGAAGGACACAGATACGGCGGTATTACCTTTAATCTGGTACCGAGTTTTGCCGGTGACATTGATGTGTGGGAAGCCTTTGCCGAAGCGAATGTGCCGTTGTTAAAAGATGCACCACTGGCCAAGCGCTTATCTGCCGACTTGTCTCTGCGTTTGGCTGATTACAGTCACAAAAATATTGACCTGATGGCCAGCTACCGGGCCGGACTGATGTGGGAGCCCATGGACGGCTATATGTTGCGTGCCAACTACGCCAGAGCCCAGCGTGCTCCCAATATTACCGAATTGTTGTCGCCCCCTCGTGGTGACTATGACAGCTTTGCCGATATTTGTGACGGCACTACTGCAACCTCTACCGAAGCAGGTCATGACAACTGTCGGTTGGACCCCGGCATTGCCAATGCCATTGCTTTATACGGTGAATTCGAAGATGAAAACTCGGGTTATTCACCCAATGCCGGTAATGAAAATCTGAAAGAAGAAACGGCTGACACATACACCTTCGGGATCAGCATGGCCCCTGCGTTTGCACCGGGGTTGCAACTGGCGGTGGACTACTACGATATCGAGATCCAGGATGCCATTGAAGAAATCGACAATCAGAAAATCCTGGAGCAATGCTACAACTCGTCACTGGCTTATGGTCAGGACAATACCTTCTGCGGTGATATCAGTCGTGACAGTGAAGGCCAGTTGATGCAGGTGATGCAACGGGTATTTAACCTTTCTGAGGTACGTACCCGCGGTTATGACGTGGCGCTTGCTTACCAGTATGACCTCGGCGACTGGGGCAGTCTGAAGTTTAAGGCCGATATGACCCATGTTATCGAGCACTCCAAAACCTTTGAAGGCAACGATGGGCTGGAAACCCTGAATTACAAAGGGGAGCTATACAGTGGCATCTTTGACGATGCAGCAACAGGGTCTATCACCTGGCGTTGGCAGGACTGGCGGGTGCGTTGGAGCACTAAGTTCAAGAGTGCCATAGTCGACTCGCATGAGCGGGTGGACGCCTGGGAAAAACTGCAAGCCGACAATCAGGCTAAGTTAGATGCGGGCGATCCTGACGCCATCGCCAATCCCGAGGTGCCCATGTATCTGTATTACGGCAGCTATGTGCGCCACGACATCTCGGTATCCTACGACCTGGAATTTGACAACAGTACCGACCTGCGTTTGTACGCCGGGGTTAGGAACCTGTTCGATAACCAGGGGCCCTTTGTTGCCAATACCGGCGACCTGTATGAGTCCGGAACCGGCAACTTTGCCAGTGCCTATGGTGGTGGTATCGGTCGTTTTGTTTATGCCGGCGCTGAGCTGAAGTTCTAATCTGGCGGGTCGGCAGGAAACTGCCGACCCTGAATTCATTGCAATTGGAGTCAGTATGAATTGCAAAGTGCTGTTGCTTGTTTTGCTGTTGGTTGGTTGTTCGGATTTGGTCAGTGACGATACCTTGACGGACGGCCCTTATGTGCAAATGCAGGTGAACCAGTGGGAAGCCCTATGGGTGTGCCAGGGGCAACGAAAAAGTTACCGATTCCCGCCCCCGGTGCAGGACATGTCCATTGAAAAATGCGGCCAGGCGGCCCAGCTTAGCCCATTGCCAGCATCGCGGCCCGACGTAACCTATCCAGCGGCGGAAAAACTGGCGGTCATCAGTGATATTCACGGCCAGTTTGACCTGTTTAAACGCCTGCTAGTTGCGCATCAGATTATGGATGCCCAGGGTAACTGGCTGTTTGGCGAAGGGGGGCTGGTGATCAGCGGTGATGTATTTGACCGCGGCCCTAAGCAAACCGAAGCGTTGTGGCTGATTTATCAGTTACAACAACAGGCCCAGGCAGCCGGTGGTAAGGTGCATTTTCTGCTTGGCAACCATGAAACCATGGTGCTTAACGGCGATCTGCGTTACCTGCATGAAAAGTATGAAAAAGTCGCTAACCTACTGAATCGGCCTTTTGCCAGGCTTTATGGCGAAGACACCTTATTGGGCCAATGGCTGCGCACGCGTAATGTGCTGGTTAAAATCGGCGATATGCTGTTTTTGCATGGTGGCCTGCACCCAGAGCTGGCCAGGGAAGGGCGTACCCTGGCTGACATCAACCAGGTGTTTACCGGCCAACTGGTGGAAGATCAGGACCAGCCAAGACAAGGTTTCGCCCGCTATCTGCATAAAACCAACGGACCCATCTGGTATCGCGGCTATTTTAAAGACCCGCAGGCCTCGCAGCAGGATATCGACTTACTGAAACAACATTTCGGTGTTGCCCATATCTTAGTCGGCCATACCACCCAGAAACATATCCGCGCTCTGTATAACGGTGACGTTATCGCCATCGACAGCGGTATCAAAGGTGGTGAAAGCGGCGAAATTCTGCTGGTGGAAGGACAAAACTTTTACCGTGGCTTATTGGGTGGTGGTCGTGTGGCACTTTAAAAAGATGGAATTAGCATATAAAGAACGTATAAGTCCTTAGTAGCATCTTTACAAAAAGTTTATTTCCCATACCATTGCCCGCATAGTGCTAAATAGTCACATGGTAATGTGACTATATTTGATAGGGACATCATGCGTCTTACTGAAGCTGCCTTTGGCTTAGCGGTTTTTCTGATTACTTTGCCTGTGGTAGCGGAGCAACTTCCTGACGTCACTTACCAGTATTCCCTTGGTCAGACCACTTTAACCGGTACTGCTAGTGATCCTGATCACCCAAGTCGAGTGCGTATAGGCACATGGGTTAATGGTGTATCAACAGGAACTATTTTTGCCAATAATGGCACGTTTTCTTACACCATTCCCGCTGCTTACAGAGATGGGCAAAATCATTCGCTAATGCTCTATGCAGTTGATATAAAACCAGATGGAAGTGCTCCTGGTAATCCATATCGTACTGTAGGTCCAATTACTATTCGGGCGCATCCTAAGCCTACCGCTAGCTTGTCATGGAACCCATCAAGGGTTACTTACAATGGTTCGTCAACGCTGACCTGGAGTTCAACTCACGCCACGTCCTGTGTGCTGAATGGGCAAAGCAAGCCTGCAAGTGGTAGTTCGGTTGGCACAAATCGTGTAGAAACCCGCACAGATTCGCTTTACTGTGATGGTCCTGGCGGGCGCTCGGTAACGGCAACCACCACATTAACAGTGGACCCTTTAGCCCCCGTTTCCATCAGTGGACCAAGTAATGTTGTTCAGGGCAATGAAGTTAATCTTTCCATTTCAGCGGTATCCGGGGCTAATCGATACGAACTTTTTAGGAACAATACCTTACTTAAGTCATTAACGTCATCAGGAGTGTTTACGCGACGGGAACTTTCCACCGGACGAGTTTCATTCAAAGTACGGGCTTGCGCGCAGACATGTGGACCATTTGGTAACAGTGTCAATGTCACTATTAGTCCATTACCCACCTTTGTGTCGCTGGAATCTTTAGAATACGTGCCCAACCCTGTATTTGTGGGAGATGGGCAATATTTTTCTTTTAGATATAAAAATGTCCAGCAGTGTGTAGCGGAAGCCAGATTTAACGACAAGCTGACTACGGATATCGTGTATGTAGCCAAACAATTCGACCCCAATGGCGTGCCACTAATTAAATCCGGTATCTATCGCTGGCCTTCAAGTGGAACGAAGCTCCGGGATAAGGCAGAGAGTTGGGTTCAATCGGTTACCTGTATCGATATTAACGGCCAATCTCGCAGATTATCTGTCACAAATAATGTACAAGCCAGAACTGTGCATCTGGAGGGGTTAAAATATGTTCCAAACCCGGTATCTGTTGGTCAAGAGCAGTATTTTACATTCCAATATAAGAACGTGAAGACTTGCTATGCTGACGCGGATCTTAATGCAAAAGTTAATATTGATATTGTTTATGTTCCAAAGCAACTTGACGCAGGTAATAACCCCATTGCGCAATCCGGAGTATACCGTTGGCCGGCGACAGGTGGGGTTAGAAGAGCCACCGCAGAAGTCTGGAAGCAAGTTGTCACTTGCGAAGACCTACAGGGCGGGAAACATATAGTAAACGTGGTCAATCAAGTGCAGGGCCAAAACGCAGAGCCAGCAATTACTAACTTGGCCTATGCACCAAGAGTGGTCAATATTGCTGATCAGAATTCTACTAAGGTTCAAACCTTTTCTTTCGGCTATGCCAACATTACATCCTGTCAAGGTCATTGGTCAGAACATACGGATAACACTGCGGATGAAACGGCTAAAACCACATATATCCCTGCGGTACTTGATGAAAATGTTCTCCCCACGTTACAAAGTGGCCACTATGAATGGACTTCTCCCCCAAGAGACAGCGCAAAGTCTTGGTTACAAAACGTCACTTGCGGGCTTCCAGATGGAGGGGTTATCAGTAAAAGCGTCAGAAATTATCTAATGTCCTTTTCGTTATCAACCAATACCGTGATGTTCGGTCAGGAGATCATGGCAAATTGGCATGCGCCCGGAGCAGCGAGTTGTGCAGTCAATGGGGAGGGCCAGGAAACAGGGGGGCAAGTTGCTTACCCCATGCGTATCTTTGAAGTAGGCCAGAAAGAGATAAAGTTTTCCTGCTCCGACGATGCCAATGAGACACTATTCGAGGTGCGTGAACAAGTGAATGTAACCACACTACCTGCACCAGAAAATTTAAAAGTTAGGCACTGAATAATTTGAATTAACGCCTGCACAAGGGAGTTTAAATGCGAGTATTACCACGTTTCTTGGCGCTGTTTTTTATTGGAACCGCCACTTTCCCTGTGTTGTCCGCGGACTTCACCTTAGTGTGGGAGCCTGTCACAGGAGCAAGCCATTATAAGGTGCAGGAAAAGGTTAACGGCACCTGGCAAGACGCCAGTAGCAGTGCCCCTTATCAAACGGCGTTGTCATTTGCCGTTAAAGGGCGAAACACCGGCAAATTTACGTTTCGGGTTGGTGGATGTGTTCAGGAACCTGGTGTGGCAGTGCACTGTGGCGAGCAGGTAGCAGTATATAGCAATGAACTTACTGTGGATGCCAGTAAAAACACCGGCGAACGCCGGGTGATATTTGTGCATACGGATTTATTGGGGAATCCTGCTGCTGAAACTGCTCCAGTATCGAACTAATGATATTTTTTTAAGTTTTAAAATGGTTGAGTAAATATGTTTAAGTTCAGGAATGTAGTTTTAGGGATGATAATGTTTAGTTCATCATTTCATTCCAACGCGGATGATTTTTTTCTTGAATCAACATTGATTGATAGAATGAAAAAATCATATGAAGTAACACCTTATTCTCCTGATTTTTTGGGCGATAAAGTTGACCTTGCCAGCGGTACATTAAAGTTTGAAAATGTCGATGTGTCTATTCCTGGTAATTTTAATATACCGGTGGAATTTCGGCGTGAATACAATGTTTCTGTTGGACAAAACTCTGCAGAGTATAGTTTAAATGAAGAAATGGCCGGTTGGCGGCTGTCTGTCCCCGAAATAACAATACAGCTAGCCGCTGCTGCGACAGATAGAAGTGAAGATCATTATTTTTTGCCCACTGGCTTTTCAACTAATAAAGAGTGTTCAGGGGATATAATTCCTCGAAGAATAGAGATTATCCCTTATCCTAAAGGTCAAACAACAAGAAACTTTATAGCTGCTGAGGCATACTCATCTGGATTTTCTCTAAATATACCTGGGTTGCTTAATACTAAGCTTATTGGCACTAAAAGGACTAATGAAGATCCAGATGGGCTTCGACCTATTGACGATATCAGATTTTTTACGGATAGCATGTGGCGAGTAAGCTGTATTGCTCAATCGGACGGAACTGGTGAGGGCTATTTAGCAGAGTCACCACAAGGAACTAAATACTATTTTGATGTTGTAACGGTAGACTATGAACGACCTTTAGATCATTCTGGGAATATTTCCCATGCAATTTATCATTTTAAAGCCAGTACGATAGAAGATAGGTTTGGTAACTGGGTTAAGTATGTATACAGTAACCAAGGTAAGCAATTAAATAAAATTCATAGCAGTGATCTTCGTCAGATTGATATTGCTTATGACCAAGGTAAGGTCTCGACTGTTACCGCCAATGAAAAAATCTGGACTTATAATTATGTAAATAACAAGCTTGATTCAGTAACACTGCCAGGTGAAAAGCGATTCTGGAAGTATAATTTGAGTAAAATTATGAATGACGATATTACTCAAAGCTATTTTAATAAACCCTGGCAATGCAGCACCGACAAATTATACCCTTCAAAAGGATCACTCCCCGCAATGCAAGTAACCCATCCCAATGGGTTAGTTGGTACATTTGCTCTGGACTGGAAAATACATGGTAAGACCGAAGTAGATGCAAATCCACATCCTGATTCTTTTACAGTGGGAGATATCAGGACAACAGGAGATAGGATAGGTAATCGAAGGTGCTCTTATATTATTAGTTTGATAGAAAAAAGATTTTCTTCTGGTGAATATTGGAATTACAGTTATTCTGAGAATCATGGACGTTATTCTGGATCAGAATATATTTCATTGAGTGATTCTGAGGACAGACTTAGAGCTGTGGAATATTCTGGCTTATTGCCGGAAATGCAATTAAGTGGCTCTAATCTTCCTGAGAATATTAGTGGTAACAGTGCAGACTATAAATATACCAAGCTGAAACTGAAAAATGGTAGTTATATTAAGTATTTTTTTAATCGAAATACTAATAGCCCTAATTATGAACAACTGATGGCTGAGCAGCACTTTACCGGTTCTGAGGTTCTTCAAAAAGAAGTGTTAAATGAATATAAGTTTATCAATATAGGTGCCGGTATTGCTGTTCCTCAAATTGATGCTTCTTATGCAGGTCGTGTTGTTTTAAATTCAGGCATTAAAAATTACATTTACGATACTGTAGATGCTAATGTTAAAGATAGCTTTGAGATAAAAATTTCTGAAAGAGACAGTTACCTTTTCCCTACACTTACCGAAGAAAACGGTACATCTGGAAAGCGGTACACCAAAAGGTCCTATTTACATGATACAGATAAATGGGTCGTAGGGTTGCCAAAAGGCATTTATACCTCTGTATCAAACCAGTTTTCTTCCACGGCAGATGTATACTACACCTATTATACCACTGGGCAGTATGCAGGTTTGAACCTATTGGCCGAGGAGAAACGTCATGGTCAATGGGTTAAGAAGTTTAAGATTTATCATGACGATGGTAACGTAAAAAGAGTAGAATATTCAGCACCGCTGAAAGATTCCGCCGGCAATAACACTGACAGTTACCGGTATAAAGAGCTAAACGACTTCTACCGCGGAATACCCAGAGAAGAAATATTCTCACCCAGATATGCTGGCGGTATATCGCCAAAAATTATAGCTGATGTAAATTGGTATGGCCTAATTGAGAGAACAAAAGATGCCAACGATGCTGTTATTAATTATAGATATGATGAAGAAGGGCGTATAAGATTAGTTGATCGAGAAGACAACTTTCTTGATTCCGTATATGTTTGGGTTGATGAAGTAACAAGAGTTTCAACTGGATTACCACCGAATAGAATTATGTATCAGTGCTCCGTTGATATTAATGCGGGCGAATGTATTAACGATACCATTGTCAACGAAAGAACGGAGTACTTCGATCATCTTTTGAGGCTTAAAGGCGTTAAAGAGACGGATGTTACAGCTAATTTAGTTAGAAATAAGGCGTATTCTTACAACCAGCTTGGTCTTAAAACTTATGAATCTTATTGGTACGATACAAATGCTCTTGGTGGTACTCATTACTTATTTGATTCAATAGGGAGATTGAGAAGACAGTATCTAAGTAATGACAACTCTATTGAGCAGAAATACGACTATTTAGCTGGCAATAAAATAAAGGTCACGGACGCTGAAAAAAATGTCACGACCACTACCTATCAGGCCTATGGCAGCCCTGCTTATGACCAGGCGGTTAAAATAGAATCGCCGGAAAGTGTCACCACCGATATCGATATCAATATTTTTGGCAATATCAACTCAATTACCCAAAGTGGCAAGGGTGCCAACAATAGTACCGTCAGCCACACCGAAGCACGCCGCTACAATGCCCAGCAACAGCTGTGTCTGGTGATACGGGGAGATGTGGGTACCACAGCGTATCAATATAACGACCTGGGCGAAATGACGTTGCAAGCCCAGGGGGTGACGCCAGGCAATGTTGGCTGCGGGTTTAGCTATACAAACGAGAGCAAACAAAAAGTTGAGTTTGTTTATGACAATCTGGGTGACCTGTGGAAGGTGAATTATGCCGACGCTAACACCCCGGACATTACTTATACCCGGGATGGTAATGGCAATGTGCTAATGCTTAAGGCAGGCACAGTTCGTCAAGAATATCACTACAATAGCTTAAATCTGCTAGATGACGAGACCTTAACGGTAGACGGCAAACGCATCGCTGCCAGTGCAACGGCCTTCTCACTGGATTACACCTACGACAGCTTGGGCAATGTGAAGAGCCTGACCTACCCCGATGGTGATGTAATTAGTTTTGCGCCGAATGCCTTTGGCCAGCCAACGCAGGCGGTGGGCAAACGTGCCGGGCGCACCACGGACTTCACCTATGCCTCGAATGCAGTCTATTATCCCAATGGCAGTATCGACAGCTTTAACTACGGTAATGGCTATCAGCATAAAACCACACTGAATACACGTAATGTGCCGTCAGATTTAGAGGACTTTAAAGGCACAACCCATGCCCTTCGATATGGTTATCTGTACGACAACAACCTGAATATCACCAAGCTGACCGACGGCGTGCATCCGACCTTTAGCCTCACTAGCCTGACGTACGATGGTTTAGATAGACTGACAAGTACAGACGGTGCTGACGATATTGGTAAGAGCAGTATCAGCTATGATGGGTTGGGTAATATCCTGAGTTATAGCAGTAAAGACCGTAACTTAACCTATAAATACGATACCGCCAGCAACAGGTTGTCGTCGGTGGCAGGTATGACAGGTAAGTATTCCACTTTTGCCTATGACGACAGAGGCAATATTTACAACAATGGTGCTAAAACCTTTACCTATAACCGCGCCAATCAGTTGGTCAGCAGTAACTCAAGTTTTTCCTATCTGTATGACGGCCATAACCGCCGGGTAAAACAAACCGACAGCAAGGGCACCAGTTACAGTCTGTATAGCCTGGATGGCACCTTGCTGTACCGCGAGACCGACCAGGGTGGGATTAACTATATCTACCTGGGTAAAAAGCTTATTGCTAAAGACGGCGTGATCCCTGAGGACAGTGGCACCCAGCATTACCGCCCGTACGGTGAAAGTATTGAAGGGGCAATAGATGATGTGGGCTATACCGGGCATAAGTTTGATACAGACTTGGGTTTGAGTTATATGCAGGCACGATATTATGATCCAGTTATCGGGCGTTTTTATTCGAATGATCCGGTTGGATATACTGCTTCAAATCCAGTAATGTCCTTCAATCGTTATTTGTATGTGAACAACAACCCTTATAAATATACCGATCCAAATGGTGAATTCTTAGATGCCATTCTTGATATCGGCTTCATAGCATATGACCTTTACGACATGGCAACTAACGGTGTTAACGCAACTAATTCTGCGTCTCTAACTGCTAATGTTGCTGGACTGATGATTCCGGGGGCTACTGGTCTTGGCTTAGGCGTAAGGGCGGGTGATAAAGGTGTCGATGCAGCAAATGCATTGCGCAGAACTTGTTGTTTTGTTGCTGGAACTCAAGTGTTAACTGAAGACGGCTACAAGAACATTGAAGATGTTAAATTAGGTGAAAAACTGTGGGCCAAAAATACTGAAACAGGTGAACAAGACTGGAAACCTGTTACAAAGGTATTTATCGAACCAGATCGAGGTATTTTTGAAATCAAATTAGTTGCTGGCGATGGATTTGAACAAAAAATTCAAGCAACAGATGACCACCCTTTCTATGTCATTGGTAAGGGTTGGAAACAAACTATTGAGTTAAAAGTCGGTGATAAGATTGAAACCGATGGCAATGGAGCGATGGAAGTTGTAAGTGTTATCGATGAGCAAAGACTTGATTTAACTTATAACTTTACTGTGGCAGATTTTCATACTTATTACGTCACCAAAAAAAATGTCTTAGTACATAATTGTAATTTGGAACTGAAACCCGGTGGTCTTGGAAATAGTACAAAAGGCAGCGATGATAAGGTCAAAAATACTGTTATTGATATCATCAATAGTGGTGACAAAAAAGCGATGGAATGCGCTTCATGTAAGTTAGGTGAAAGCTTAAAAACAAGAAGGGCGGATCAAAAAAGACAGACCAATAAAAGAAATAAAACGTATCAAGATCATAAAAACAGAATTGATTTGGAACAAGATCTTAAAGACAAGTTGGATAGATATCTTGAAATAAAATGACTGACTCAAAATTTGAATTAAAGAAAAAATCATTTACCCAATTAAGGGATGAGTTTCTAGCTGGAAACTATGATGAAAGTTGGGAAGAGCATAACTTGGCAATGAACGAGCTTCACAATAAATTGGAAGATGTGTCTGACTTAGTTCCCTTGCTTGAGTCTGGTAGTAAGCATTGTCAATATGTCGCTGCCTACATTGCTGCTCAAGAGGGAAATGGCGCAGCTAGTATATTTCCGTATGTATTTCCTTTGATTAATTCTGCATGGTCGGAGGTTCGAGATGAAGCTTGTGATTGTTTTTTGAATTGTACGGAGGACCCAGCTCATTATTTGGCTTTGTTAAAGCTATTGGAAGACGTAGAACAATCAATTAGGTTGCGTGTAATCACAATAATCTTTGGCTTAAGTGACAAAGTAATCGAAGGTATCTATAAGCTTACCAAAAATGTTGATAGCTTAGCTGATATTGGATTAGGAATGAGAATCTTAATGGAGGGCTATGAACAGAGCTTAGCTCAAGAATTTATTCAATTTAACAATTTTGAAAATAACAAGGCTTCTGTGGTCTGTACTTATGTGGCAGCGTATAAACATTTGGGTGACTCACCAGAGTTCAAGAGCACAATGAATAGGCTTGGTGAATCGGATATTTCAAAACACTATCACATATATTTTGAAGAAGAATAGTCGTATTTGAATCCAAAGCCCCGCCCTTCTGGTCATTTGCTGAGGAGCGATCGATTCCTTAGTCATATGGTCATTTGCTGAAGTGTGTATAAGGGACTAAGGTCAGAAGACCGAAGGACCCGGACAT
>NZ_PEBU01000005.1:0-181694 GCF_002887595.1 Bowmanella denitrificans | reverse complement strand
TCGATTCCTCGATTCCTCGATTCCTCGATTCCTTAGTCATATGGTCATTTGCTGAAGAGTGTATAAGGGACTAAGGTCAGAAGACCGAAGGACTCGGATATAAAGCAATGGCTCGCCGCCCGCGTCTCAATCTGGCGGGTGTTCCTCAGCACTTGGTGCAGCGGGGCAACAACCGTCAAGTTTGTTTCTATATTGACCAGGATTATGCGGTTTATCTGGATAAGCTAAAAGAGTACAGCCGCCGTTATAAGGTGGCGGTGCATGCTTTTGTGCTGATGACAAATCATGTGCATTTGCTGGTGACACCCACAACGCCCTCGGGTGTGAGCCAGATGATGCAAGCGCTAGGGCGTTACTACGTACGTTATATCAATATTACCCATGGCCGCAGCGGTACATTATGGGAAGGGCGTTGTAAGTCGTCCCTGGTTGATAGTGAACATTATTTGTTGTTAGTCAGCCGCTATATAGAGCTTAATCCGGTGCGGGCCAACATGGTGGCTCATCCTGCCGAATATCCCTGGTCGAGCTATCAGCATAATGCATTGGATAAGCAGATTGAGTTACTGACTGCACATCCACTCTATCTGGCCTTAGGCGCTGACATTACTAGTCGAAAGGCCGCCTACCAAGCCTTGTTTAAAGCTCATATACCGGATTATTCCCTTAAGCAAATCCGGGAGGCACTGCAAAAGACTTGGGTGCTAGGCGACAGTCGCTTTAAGCAGCAAATAGAACAGCAATTGGGATATGCCTTGCCCAAACTACAGCACGGTGGTGACCGAAAGTCGCAGCGATTTCGGGCGGTTAAGGCTTCAACAACACTGATCCCTTGATCATCTTGTGTTGTCAATCCGCAGCAACCTGATACTCCACTTTGCGATGAAGTGGCGGAATATAGTCGGGTTATTGAGGTAGGGAATTGCCAGACCAAAATCCACTTTTAATAGCAGCTAATCCATAAGCACTTAGCAGTAAAGCATCTGTAATATGCCACATTGTCTCGACTGAGCCAATCTGGTTTTACTATGCTTTCTGCTTGCAAAACATTATGTTCACGAGTAATGTTTGTTCATGAATCATGAACGTGGTCAACACTTTGAACGAAGAAGCTACCTTACTTATGCTGGCTTTGGATAATCTGCCCCCCCATCTCCATGCTGAACACTTCGGTGAGCAAGGGAATGATCAAGCTCGTCCTTTCCATGACGTTGAAGTGGCCCTTCGTACTGCTGAGACGACCTTTCATTTTGATGCTGAAGTCAAACGTATTCACCGCAAAGAGAGCCTGCTGCCATTGCTCAATTATGCTCGCCCCAATACTTTACTAATCTGCAACACACTATCGCCATTCCTGGCTGATTTTTGCTCTAAGAACGGACTCAACTTTATTGACGAGGCGGGTAATGCCAGAGTGACCGTCCCCGGACTCAATCTTTGGATTGAAGGCAAACGACTTTCCGGGTCTATTTCAACAACAAGTAGTCACAGAGGTAAGCCTGGCGTGGGCTTTATGAAACTTCTGTTCATTCTGCTGGCACAGGAGAACGCAAAAGACCTGCCATTTCGGGAGCTGGCCAAACTGGCCAATGTTTCACTTGGGATGGTGAGTAAAGGCTTTCAGTATCTGGCCTCCGAAAAGGTGGTTGCAACTCAGCATAACACGAGGCGTATCCTCAACAAGGAAGCACTTTATCATCTGTGGATGGAATACTATCGCACCGCTCTGCGCCCCAAATTAGGCGGCATCAGGCTCGACGTTTCAGCAAATTGGCAGCAGATCCCGCTAAGTAATGGGGATTGCTGGGGAGGTGAAGTCGCCGCAGATGAACTCACTCACTATCTGCAACCTTATGATTTGCAATTATTTACCTTTGAACCCTTACAGAAAAAAATTGCCTTGATTAAAGCCAAACCCAGTCAAACAGGTAGACTCTGGCTTGTGCCAGCATTTTGGGGAAAAGAACTGGAAATCACCCCCAAAACAAAAGCCTTGCTGGCCGTTGCCGAATTACTGGCTAGTAATGATGGCCGAAATATAGAGGTGGCCGGACAGATAAATGAACACTATCTACACCTTGGAAGATTTTATCCCCGCTGAGGCATTGGAGTACGATATGGAAAGACAGGGCGCATTCCTGTTGGGTTATGATCTAAACAGCATCCTTGCAGCGCCCGGCACTTATGCCCATACAGTCAGGCAGCTTCAAACTCTGCACTATGATAAATTCCTCGATAGCTTGCTAAAACTACAGTCTGCGTATTCAGCAGACCGGATAGCTATCCTCCTGCAGGATTTCCAACGAGGAATTAATCTAAATTTCCTTTGATGGCTGAGCTGTGATTAATGGGGGACCCCTTGATCCCTAAAGCAAATCCGGGAGGCACTGCAAAAGACTTGGGTGCTAGGCGACAGTCGCTTTAAGCAGCAAATAGAACAGCAATTGGGATGTGCCTTGCCCAAACTACAGCAGGGTGGCGACCGAAAGTCACAACGATTCCGGGCGGTTAAGGCTTCAACAACACTGATTCCTTGATGTTGTGATGAGCTGGGCGTTACCATGCTCTGATAAATTTAACTCATGTCGATAATCTTAACCTCTTAGTCATTTTTTGTTTACAGGGAACTGCATTATGTTGCGTAAAGCTGTTATAGCATTGTTTTTCGTGCCTTTTATGACATGGGCTGGAAGCAATGATGAAGGGATAATATCCACCCTTTATGTGGATGAATGGCGTCAGGTCGGTATTAAACTGCAAGGTGGTTTCCCTAATGCTGAAGCTAATAAGGAATGTGAATCCTATAATGGCTATGCAGGAACCGATGCGGATGCGCCAGAACTAAAAGCGGCATTGTTAGCTGCAAAAGCCAGTCAATCCATAGTTAGAGTTAGCGTCAGTGGGTGTGCATCATCTGGAAGTTGGTTGAAAATTAGTGCGGTGTATATAGAGTAACAAGTCAAGGAAGAACTTGTTGCGACGATGTTATCTAATTTATTGTTTATAAATGGAAAGTATGCTTTGAGGAGTAAGTGGTGAAGTATTTTCTAATTGTCATATTATGTGCGTTCTCGACACGTTTCGCTATCGCCGCACCTGCATGGTATACCGGAGAAGTTTCGAGGATTGCGTTACTCAAGGGAGAAGGGTTTGTCCTGACTTTCGCCAATAATAGCCTGGATGATTGTGAAGAAAAGTATGCTTATTTTTCAAATGACCATATTGATGAAGTGGAAGTTCAACGAGCCTATTCGCTGGCGCTGACCAGCCTGACTACTGGCCTGCAAATGGGGGTGGTAGTGGATAAACAAGCACTTGGCTCCGACGGGCGGTGTTATGCCACTGGTATGGTGGCAGACTTACGCAAGGGATAAGGTGCTTAGGGAAGATAACTGAAGGTTGCTTCCCTTTTGCCTGTGTTAATGCAACAAGCTGCGTTGATTCCGCTAACTTGTAAGGTGCTACTTTCTGATAGGGCTGATTTTAGAATTTAATAAAGCATGCTAATGAGGTACCTGATATTTCTGTTCTGAGCAACATTAAAATTTTATGACCATTTTTGTTCAGGCTGTTCTTTTCCTCCCTCCGGTCATTGAAATGAATCTGTAAGTCAGTGTTAGGTCTTGGGCCGGTAATGTCGCTACACCTCCTATGATGTAACGCTTGAATATGATATAAACGCGCGAACTTATGGGGATGGGCGATATTTCCACTATAGGTGCGCTACCCAAAAAATAGTCGGCCTGGCAAAGGGCAAAGGAAACTAAGTAACTTGCCGGGGCAATGCAGTATTCGATGGTTAATGGAACAAGTAATGCAGTTTTCAAATCCAATGTCAGGCTTGGCTAATTGGCTGAGCACTCCTGGTAAAGTTAAAACAATGGTTGCTTTGATGGGCACTGTTGGCTTTCTAAGCCAAGCCAGTGAACATTCAGTCACCTTGTCGTGGAACCAGGTAGATGGTGCTGAGCATTACCGTTTGGAAGAACGCCAGAACGGTAGCAGTGGCAATTGGACGCATATATCTCCCGCTTCATTGCTTAGCCACACTCTAAGTAAGTCGACCGGCAAATTTGACTACCGGGTGATTGGTTGTTTAGTTGACCCCAGCAGGCCAACGCAACCGCTGTGCGATGAAGTGGCACAATATAGCCAAACATTAACCATTGATTACGATGATCCCGCTACTCTGAACTGGGCGGCATTTGGCGGTGAGGTGGCCGACCAGGTACTGCCCAATATCAGCCCTGGCAGCTCAAACTATTTCGGGCCGCTGCCGGGTAAGGCTGCGGTATCTGGTGGCAGTGCCAGTTATACTATTCCCATTGCTATTCCGCCGGGCCGTGCTGGTATGGCACCCAGTGTTGCCCTTTCATACAGTAGCCGAGCTGGGAATGGCCTGGCAGGCGTTGGCTGGGATCTATCTGCCGGTGGCAGTATTTCGCGGTGTCCGGCCACGCTGGCCCAGGACGGCTTTTCGGCAGGTGTCAGCTATAACGGTAACACCGACAGATTGTGCTTAAACGGGCAACGTTTAGTCCTTCGTAGCGGTGTTTATGGTGGCTCCGGTGCAACTTATGCCACTGAGCTGGACCAGTTTCTGACGGTCAAGCAACAAGGTGCTATTAACAGTAGTGGTACCTATTTTACTGTTACCTATGCCGATGGCCGAATGCAAAAATACGATGCTGCAGTGACGCCCCAGGGAGCACCGGCAGCCCTTAGCTGGCAAATTGGTAGCGAGCATGATGTCAGTGGGCAAAATGCCATTCACTACGTCTATTCCCAGGATCAGAGCGCTGGCGAAATCCTGCTGGAAAGCATTTTTTATACCGGGCAAGGTACAACTATAGGTAATCGTAAGGTTGAGTTTAATTACGAGAATCGTAGCAAATATTCCACCAGTTACCTGGCCGGGGGCAAAACCCGTCAAACTAAGCGTTTAGAATCGGTTAAAACTTACTACGCCAATGCATTGGTTCGTAGTTATACGTTAGGGTATGAGGTGTCCCGAGCCTCAGGTCGTTCACTATTGCAGAGCGTGTCTGAATGTGTAGAAACGCAGTGCCGCAGTACCACGTTTGATTGGCAGGACGATGCACCGAAGTTCGAGTTAGAGCTATTCACCAGCAGTGACGGCACAGAAATATATCCCAGCCATGTGGACCGTTTTGGTGATGAGGTGGTTGAGTCGATAAGTTCTATTGATGCCAGCGGTGATGTTAATGGTGATGGGGTGCGAGACTGGAAGACTTACTCTGTTGACAACAGCGGCCAATATATTGGGCAACACCAGTTTCTTAATGCCGAAGGGGACTTACTGGGTACTTCAAACTTTGCAATCAGTACCTGTATGCGCAGTAGCATTGACTACAGCGATTACTGTATAGAAGGTGATTTTAATCTGGATGGGCGTACAGATACATGGAAAATCGAAAACGATCAGCTCAAGATTGGCTATGTACTGGAAAATCAGAGTGGCATTTATGTCGACTGGTCGACCAATAACCAGCACATTACCATTGAACCCTATGTGTCGCTGGCTTCGCCTGGGGACACCTTGGTTGACGCCAACGACTATAATGGTGATGGTTGGCCAGATCTGATTGTTAAACGCAAAATCAGCCCTAACGCAGCCAGCCTGACTTTATATTTGCATAGTCAGAACTTAGCGCGGCCATACCAGTCAGGACAGCATTTAATTAACATTGGACTGACGCAAAACGCACAATTTGTCGGTGATATGAATGCCGATGGCTTACCCGATTTGGTTGAATATGGGCAAGGGCTTAACCAAGCCAGACCGGTCCCTCATCGTCTGTTGCTTACCCATGTCAGTACGCAAGGAACTGTATCTCTAGTTGCTCATAATATTAACTTCACGCACGGAGGCATTGAGGGCGACTACGCCATCTTAGTCGATGCAAACGGCGACGGTTTAAAAGATTGGCTGGGCTGGATGGGCGGTGCTGGCAACCTATTCTTGAAGCTCAACCAGGGGGATGGCAATTTTGCAGCGGCGATAGATTTAGGGGCAGCGTCTGTACTGGAAACACGTAACTATCCTATGCCCAGTAAACCAGGAGAAGCCAAATGGGGATTAGCAGCCAAATTTGAGCAGGCAATAAAAATAGCAGATATAGACGGCGATGGCCGTTCTGAATTGCTGATACCAGGAGACGTGTTGGTCGCAGGTTGCCACAAAATTTACGGCGTATTCGATCATCTTCAAGGTCGCAAAACTGATGTGATCAAGTGTGGTCACGAGCTTTACGGTAACTATCAAACCAGTCAAACAGGGCCCGAGCAGGCTATGTTCCCCGAATGGGATCGCAGCATATACCGCTACAACGTGATGAAGTTTGTGGAAAACACCAATGGCACCTTTAGCGCCACCATTGGGGATTCCGGCCTGGTTGGGGCAGCGAATTATACCAAGGTCGTCGATGCGTTCGGTAAAGGCCTGAGCGATATGGTGTTCAGCTATGGCTGTGTGCAATATGCTGGGGATGGTTGTTTCTTCAATGGCAGCAGCAATCTGCTTTCACAACAAAACAGTGTGTATATCAACCGTAACTACGGTGCCACCGATAAAGCCGAACCCGGTAAACAGGATTATCGTGCCATCGACTTAATGGTTGCGGCGAATGACAGTGCAGGCAATCAAGCCAGTTGGCACTACCGTCCACTGAGCAGCGGCAACGGTGAGTTTTATCAGCGGCAGGTCAGTGACGTTATTGACGAAGGGCATTTTAACTTTGCCTCCAGTATGTATGTGGTCGCGGAATTCCAACAAAGCAACGGTGTCGGCTCAAACAATAAACAAAGCTACCAATATGGCGGGGCGACATACAACCACCGGGGGCGCGGATTCAGGGGCTTTACCCAGATTACTCAGGTGGATGATGCCAATGGCACGCAAACCGAAACCAACTTTTTAATTAAATTCCCGTTCACCAGCCAGGTGGCCAGTCAGTCTGTGTATCAGGTCGGGGAGCAAAACCCGATTCAGACCCAAATCAATCATTGGCTACAAAACCCAAATTATGCTTTTACCAATAGCTGGCATATCTACAATCAGCAGGCCACTGTTACCAAATTTGATGTGCAAAGTACCCGGCCGGGTTCAGTCGCTACCACCACCAGTACGTCAGCGGTTACCATATCCACGATGTCGGTTAATAGTATTGACCAATACGGTAATGTGGCTGAACAAGTGACACTGGTCTCAGACAGTACCATGTCGCACACCACCAAGGTCGAGACCGATTATACTCAGGCCACCAGTAGCTGGCCGAATCGCTGGGAATCCCGCAAGGTGACCAAATCGGTCGAGCACCTGAATGGTCTGGCTGCCGCTAGCGGCACGAACGAAACACAAGTGATTGAAACCCAGGTCGAGACCTGGAACAGTACCTTCCGCCAGCCGCAAGTGCTTAAGGTGAGCGGTGACACTAGCACCTTAACCAGCACCTATGTGTACAACGATTACGGTTTACCCAAAACCATTACCCAAACCGGCAATGTGTTGATAGGGAGCAGCGCCACAGCGACCGAACAGAGCCGTATTACCGAGCTGTACTATAGCAACGATGGCCAGAGCGTGGCCGCAGACGGCTACTTTGTCAGCCAGCAAAATCAGAAGCTGAGCGGCAATAAAGTGCTGGCGACCAATATAGCGACTGACCCGACCAATGGCCTGCCCCTGACGCAGGTTGCGATAAACGGGGTGACCACTACGACTGGTTACGATGCCTTTAACCGGCCTAAAACTCTGGATGTAACAGGTCAGCCAACGCAATATCTGAGTTATCAGCAGGTTGAAAATCAAGGGCATGCAGTTATGAAAGTGGTGGTGCAGCAAGCGGGTAACCCCACTACCGAGCAGTACCAAGACAGCCTGGGCCGCACCGTGAAAACCCGTACACAGGGCTTTGATGGCAACTGGATAAGCCAGGATATCAGCTTTACGGCCAGGGGCTTCAAAGCAAGTGAAACCACTCCCTATACCGGCACAGATAAAGGCACTACCACTTATTCTGGTTACGATGTGTTAGGGCGTCTGGTTGGCAAACAAACTCCAGGCAGCCACGGCAACCTAATCACGCAATATAGTTACCAGGGGCTTACCACCAACATTAGTACGACCGCGGATATTGGCCATAACCTGAGCATGTCCAGACGTTACAACAGCCTGCAACAGTTGGTAAATACGGTGGATGCCAAGGCGGGCAGCACAGACTATTTATACGATGCCGGTGGCAATCCGATTTTAATTCAGGATGCTAACGCTGTGCAGATTACCGCCAAATACGATGCGCTGGGCCGTAAGCTATGGGTGGATGATCCCAACCAGGGCAAAACCAGTTTTGTCTATAATGACTTTGCCGAACTTGAAACTGAAACCGACGCCAACAGTAAAACCATTTATTATGATATGGACAAAGCGGGTCGGGTCACCACGCGTATCGCCGACGGTAAAACCGCTCTGTTTGGCTGGGATACTTGTAAGACCGGCATGCTGTGCAGTGAAAGCGAAAACGGCGTTAACAAAACCTATAAATATAATTATGCGGCCCTGCCTTATCAAAGCACATTGACTGTGGATGGTACTAGCTATACCACCGAAACTCAGTATGACCAAAACAGTGGCAAGCCCAAGGCACTGATTTACCCTAACGGCCTGATACTGGGGTATGAGTACAACAGCTATGGCTATCTGACACGTGAATATAATGCTGCAACTGACTACAGTTATCGTACTGTCACGGCGCAAGATGCCTTCGGCAACATTACCACTGCACAAATCGGTGACGAAAACGCAGCCCTGACCAGCAGCATTGGTTATAGCGCCATAAGCGGGCAAATGCTGTTCAATGTGGTTAAAAATGGCAACACCGCGTTGCATAGTCTGAATTATGCTGAGTACGACAGTTACGGCAATTTGCTGGAGCAGCAAAACTTACTGCCGACCTTTAATAGCACAGAAACCTTTGCTTACGACGAGTTGCAAAGACTGGTAACCGCCAGTACCAGCGGTAATGGCGTGAATTTCAGCGTGAGTTATGGTTATGATGCGGTTGGCAATATCCGCCATAAATCAGATTACTCTGCATCTGGCAACAGTGCCTATCAGTATGTGGAGAACAGCAATAAGCTGGAATCGGTGGACCTGAAAGTCGGCGGTAGCGAAACCTACGGCTACGACAATAAGGGTAACCTGACCCATAGGAATGGCATCAGGGAAGTCACCTACAATGTATTTAACAAGCCTACGCAAATCAGCCGCAATGGCAGTGTCAGCTTTGTGTATGGGGCAGATTTAGCCCGGGTCAAACAAGTCAGAAGTGCCGGTAGCGGCGAAGTCATCACTTACTATGTTGATAAACATTATGAGGTGGAAACCAGCAGCTCCGGCAGCCAGCAAAAAGCCTATATTGCCGATATTGCCATACTGACCTTTGGCAGCGATACCAGTATCGCCTTTACTCACCGCGACCGCCTTGGCAGCGCCACCACCTTTACCGATCACAATGGCCAGGTTACCGCCTACCGGCATTTTGATGCCTTTGGCACACCCAGAGGTGGCGACTGGAGCCAGCTAAGCCTGCCCCGACTGGCAGAAGGCCCAAGCCGCCGTGGCTTTACCGACCATGAACATGTGGATGAGGCTGAGCTGATTCATATGAACGGCCGGGTGTACGATTACAAGGTCGGACGCTTTTTGTCTGTGGACCCCATTATTCAAAGCCCCGGCAATAGCCAGAGTATTAACCCTTACTCGTATATTATGAATAATCCTTTGGCTGGGACTGATCCTACGGGTTATTTAGGATGCTCAGCATCGAAAATAGACTCTGTTTGTGAGAATACCTCATCCTTCTTCGGTGGTTATGCAGAAGCTCATGAATCGAATATGAGCGATATAACGACGAAGTTTAATAACGCCATTAGTGAAAAAAGCCAACCGCAATTGGGCAATGGGTCCGGGGGGATGAACGCTTCAGGCTCGCAAAGTAGTATGGACTTGGGCGATCAGCTTTCGGTTGCTCAGAAGGGTAGTACTAGTGAGAATCAAACGCCAGTCGCAAATGCAATGTCCGCAGGGGCAGGGGTTTTAAATGCCCAAGGAGGCCTTGCGATACCCAACCCGGAAGCAGGTACAAAATCTGGCACAGGGACAACAGCTAGTGATATTGCTAAAACGGCAGGTAAATGGCTTGTCAAAATAGGTAAAGGTGGGAACATTATTTTAATGGCCCTCTCTCCAACCAAGATGGGCGATGGTACATTAGACCTTACTAAACTCCGCACCGCAGATGAACAAAAGCAAGATTTGTGGTTCCACTACACCGACGAAAAAGGCTTTAATGCCATCGTGAATGATGGATATACCATACGCCCCAATAAGAAAGGGGTTGTGTATCTCACTAAATTTGAAATGGCACCAGCTAAAGCTGTCGAAAGGTTGTTTATTGGTGGATGGGGTGACTATGCAAACAAGGGTAATTACGTCATTGCATTTTCAACCAATCCGGGAGTTTCCATAAAACAAGTTCCCAACCACCCATACGAATGGGTTCATCAAGGAAAAATGAAGCTTGGCTCTGAGATAAAACAAATTAATTACTCGGGACAAAATCCGTTCTAGGTTGGATATTATGAATATTACTAAAGAATCAGAGTTAATAGCCCTTCACCGGGCCATCATCGAGGCCAAATTCAAAGAGTCACACGAAGACTCTGCAATTCCGTACAGTGGAATCCTTTCGGATTTATCAGAAAGGATTGTTGCCAATATCATTCAAACTCTTTCGGAAAATGGTGAGCACGATGAAGCCAAAAGCTGGGCATCGATAGTCAAATTAAATGAAGATTGGCATGGCTATGGATGTATTAAGAACTGGATACAAGAAACTGAAAGCTGGGTTGATATGAGCGTGGAAGATAAATCACAATTCATCAAAGTTTTGTGCTCACCATATCAACCGTCAAAGTGTCAGGAAAACGACCTAATTGAGTTTGGTAATAGGCATTGGAAGACATAATTTATTTTTACACTGTCACCGATAAATATGGTGAATTGTCAAACTTTGCAAAGCTGGGGTTCGAAGCTGACGGAAAGTATTGGTCGACAGTCGAACATTATTTCCAAGCAAAAAAGTTTGAAGGTCAACCGCACGAAGAAATGATTAGGTTAGCTTTTACCCCAAAAGATGCAAGGAATATGGGTAGAAGCCGAGAATTCCCCATAAGGCGTGATTGGGAAGATATTAAAGTAAATGTCATGAAGACAGCCCTGAGAAGCAAATTTACACACAACAAAATAGCTAAGGACCTTCTGTTGTCTACGAAAAACCACGAGCTTATAGAAAGTTCGCCGTTTGACTACTATTGGGGCTGTGGCGGTGATGGTAGTGGTAAGAATGTTCTTGGCAAACTACTCATGGAACTACGAGAAGAACTTAAGGATCAATGATCAAGGGGTCAGAGTCTGACCGGATCAAGGGGTCGATCAAGGGGTCAGAGTTGTCGAACTACAATCCTGTCCGATCAAGGGGTCAGAGTTGTCGAACTACAATCCTGTCCGATCAAGGGGTCAGAGTTGTCGATTCCCAGATGTTGTATCCAACCGAAGTGAAAACCTTTATCCAGTTGGAGGGACAGGGCTGGCAGGTATTGGAGTTTTCCGACGATGAGGATTTGCCTACAAAAATGGCCATCGCCATGACCACCAAGCGCAAAGGCCAGCCAGTTGAACTCACCTTCAACAACGGTCTCGACAAAGAATGCCTGTCACTGGACGAGTCCAGCCCGGTCATCAAAAAGCAGGTTCGTAAAGAGAAGAAGAATGGGAAGTAAAATGATGCTGTCACTGAACCAAAAAGTCGGGCGCTCAATTATCATGCCGGCACTGATTTTGATGTTTCCAACTGTCGCAAAAGCTGCGGATGGTGTAGTGAATGACGGTTTGATAACTTTGGTTAGAGCTTATGAAACTTCTGATGGCAGCACTTCTGTCTTTCTTGGCGTTAATGGTCGAAGGCGGGTTGGTCCTAACCCCGATGAACCTGCGGTAGATTGTGAACTATGGACCAACTCTGAACAGGTCTACTCCCTGGCGCTAACAGCAAAGACATCAGCGCAAAGAGTAAATGTAAGGTATGTGCCTAGAGGTGAAAATAAAGAGTTTTGTACAGTACGTTTTCTGGAACTGATTGAATAAAAAGTATTGTTCGATCAAGAGGGCAGGGGGTGCGAGCAAGGGGTCCGATCAAGGAGTCAGAGTTGTCGAACCAAGAAGACTAAGGGTATCAGATGGAGAAGGAAGTAATGTTCAGGGATAAATATAAGTACGCTGTTTATTCGGATTTCGGTTTTTCAGTTATTTTCGGGCACCTTAATCGGATTGTAACCTTATTGGCATTGTTATTGGCGTCAACAATAACCAATGCGGAGCAGCCAACCTGTAGCAGTGATCACGGTGGATATTGTGAGTATAAGGGGCTGGTCCAGAAAATATATGTAAACGATGGTAACTTGATACTTATTTACTTTGATACTCCAGTGCCCTTAGAAGTACCTGCCAGCATAGGATTGAATATCAGTAAAGGTCAGGCGGCAGCTTTTAAGATAGATAATAATCCGGAATTTGCCCGGCTATTTTACTCAACCGCGCTGTCTGCACAGGCGACTTCCAGACCTGTATATATTCAAATGATAGGCACTGAAGGTGGTTATCTTAAGTTTGACAGAATTTGGTTGGCGGCTCCAAATTAGGTCCAAAAAATTAAAAGGAATTTATATTATGAAAACGCTCAGCTTGATTCTTTTGATATTTATATTCCCTTCCAGTAGTTTCGCTTCGAGTATATGGTGCACCGGCACGGTAAGCAATATTTACATAGATTCCACCAAAAATGTCATGATTAGGGGCGGCTGGCGAAATGAATATACCCGTATTTGTCGCACTGACGGTGCGGGAGGTATTGATACAGTGACCTGTTCACTTTGGGTTTCGCTTGTCACTACGGCTATGACTAATAATAAGACGGTTACCTTGATGTATGACGACCAGAACAGTGCGTTAACTTGCGAGACGCTTCTTTCTTACACTCGCAGTCCACAACCTTATTATGTGATGCTGAATCAATAGCTTTTGTATTAAATCTGCAATGCTATCAGACAAGTCAGTGACTATTGGCGGGAGCGGCGAGTGTTACGGCGCTCATGAAAAAATACGTTATGTATATTTGTCGAAATAAGCTATGGACACTTATTGTGTGGGATTAAATCTCATTATTATTTAACTTTTTTAACTGTTGATTTAGAGGGGCGTTTGGATATGAGAGAACTAAAATATGGAATGTTTTTTGTGTTGCTTATTTTATCCTTGTCATTTAAAGCATACTCAGAGCCATCAAGAGGTTGGGTAGATGACGTTGAAGTACATAGACTGGTAATTGTTGTGACTGGTGGTGTTAACGTGAGGGTAAAACCAGAATTGCAAGGCTGTACATCACAGAGTGGATACGGTCAGATGTATGCCTCAATTCTTCCTGAACAACCAGGGTTGGACAAAATGTATTCTGGGCTTTTAGCAGCGAAAATGAGCGGAAAGAGAGTGTCTCTATGGCTCGCTGATGATAAATGTACGATAAGATAAGTTGTCATTGGAGGAAGATTCTAATTTGAATCCGAGGAAGATTTTAATTAATTAGATGTCTGCCTTGTCGCTACGAAAGCAAGGTTTGGAATGAGTTATGTATAGAGTAGCTGTTTTATTTTTTATGTTGTTTGCATTTTGTTCATATGCGGAAAATGCTTGGTATTGGGGAAAGGTTACAACTCTTATCACCAGCGGACCAGATGGAAGTTTTCAGGTTCATCTTGAAAATCAAGACATCAAGAGCAAGTGCACTAATGGTGTGGTCTATTTTAAGGTATCGCATATGGGGTTGGAAAGAACTAAATTGGCTTACGCCATGGGGTTAGCTGCTCTGACTTCTGGTCGCGAATGGGGAGTGGTCGTCGACCTTCCAAACAATGGTGCTATGTGTTTTGCGTCATCAACAGCTAGTCAGGGTGCTGGGCTTAGATAGGCAAATTCAAGTGAGATGTCAGTTAATGCTGCTTTCATGATTTAATTTTTTAGTGAGATATAGATGTTAAAGAAAGTATGGTTATTTTTCTTGTTTTTCTCAGCAACATTGCATGCAGATGAATGTAATACCTGGGGCTGTATGTCAACAATAGAAGAGCTCTTTACGACTACCACTGGCTATGTTTATGTCGGCACTCCATTTGATGAAACAAAGGCCAATTGCCAAGCTGATTCCGGTGTTTACTTTGTGCTTAATATGAAAAATCCGAATGCGCGGGAGGTTTACTCATCTCTTTTGGCTGCCTATATGTCGGATAAAAAGATTCAGTTGCGAATAATTGAAGGTAGTCCAATTTGTGAGATTTCCTACGTAAGACTAAGTAAGCAGTATTAAATGACTGAATGAGATTAACTTAATGATTAGAAATATTATTGGCTCTATTTTACTGCTGTTGACATCTTTATCTTGTTTAGCGGGCTGTGCGGTTAATACTCATTACTGGGTGATAAAGGACGAAAATTCAACCGCGGGTAAATCGCAGTTTTCTATGCTAATGGCAGCTTATGCGGCAGGGAAGACCGTTAGAATAATAGGGAATAACACTTGCACACGTTGGGCCGATGGCGAAGACATTTTGGAAGTGTATTTAAAATGAAAAGATTATCTAAATTACTGACAACCTGGATGTTGCTGATGAGTTCCCCGCTTTATGCAGGTACAGTCATATGTTCAGGAAAAGTGGAGCAGTTGGCCTATCATGCAGATAATTCTTTTATGATTAAATTAGATAGCATGAATGTGCCGGTGTTTTTCTGCAGTCCAGAAATAGAATGGGCTGTGGTCGGAACTGAGTATAAAACAGGGCCGGAAACTTGTAAGTTATTGTACGCTAGCTTTCTGTCAGCTAAATCTTCTGGGGCTATTCTGAAAACTATCTACTTTGACGGTGGCGATGTTCCGGAGCGTTGCGATGGCTGGGGAGATTGGAAGAGAGCAAATATTCGTTATTTTAATTTTTAATATAGGGTTTGCTGATAAGTCATGGCAAAATATGGGCCGGTAAACAGCCAGCAGGAATAGGTGGTGCAGTGAGCGTTAGTAAATTTATGTTGGTCTTAGGTATATACACCTTGGGTTTGGTTGGCCAGGTGCAGGCCGATGTGCTGTGCCCGGCTGGCAAAGTTAATATGCTTTATCGAACCGAAGAAAGAGCTTTTATTCAGATTGAGGGGCAGGGATGGCAGTTATTGGGTTTCGCCAATGATGAACAAACGCCAACCAAAATGATGATTGCGCAGAATGCCAAGCAAAGGGGCGAGTCGGTGCAATTAAGTTTTGCCGATGGTTATGATTGTCTGACCTATGATGACAACAATGCAGCCCTGCAGATTCAGGTTCTGGAACGTGAAACTTTCTGAACCAGGAAGATATATTCCAAATGGTAAGGAAGTTTTCATGGCAGGAAAGTAAGCCCTTTCGTTACAACCAATGAATAACCACTGGCCCTTGTGTGTGGTTGAAAAATTGTCTGTATTTGGCAGCTAATATTGGTTGAATGTGGCTCAATCCCAGCCAATTTATTGCCACAGCTTCTTTGTTTTATCTGAGGGAGGGGTTTTTCGATGGGAAGTTTCCCTCCTCGATACTTTTAAGGACAAATAGTGAATCAACGTTTTGTGGTGGCCATGATGGCTGCGTGTGGAGTTGTGACCTACCCAGTAGCTAACGCTGCGGGTACCCTGGATTACCTGAAAGTAGATGGCACAGTAGTGCAGTTTTCTACAACCGAGCCCAAGCCCGCAATCCCTTCCTTAGCCTGTGTAGCTGACAATATGGCGCAAAACTGGTCGGTGTCGTTAAGTAACGAGTCGGGCCGGGCAATTTACTCACTGATTGTTACCGCTATGTCCAAGGAATTGGCATTGGACATTGTGAGTGCGGGTGATTGTGGTGATAAAGACGGTTTGGAACGGGCTGGTGAAGTCAGCATTGCCTCTCTAGCTGTCGACAATAGCAAGACGGCTGTTGAGTGGGCTGGGTATACGGACGCTACTCCGGGTAATTTTGCTCGACGAGTTAATACTCAGCCCATAAAAGGTGCGGTATTGGCGGCCACGCAAGTCTGTCATGCTAAATACCCAGGTGCCAGAGTTATGCTTTGGGACGACTATGTTGCATTAGGGCCACAGTACCCAAGTACAGAATCCATTTGGTTTATTGATGCAGTGCAAAACGTTAATTTTGCTATGGCACAGGGTAGTCAAAGTGGTTCGATTTCTGCGCACTCCAATATTTTCTATAAGAATGGTCAGGTATCACAATTTAATAATGATCGTGGGCATGGAAGCATTTATAACAGAAAAGAGTTTACTCGATACGCTAGCTGCTCTGAGTGGGGGGACGGTACAAGCGTATCATCTGGCACTGTATTGACTAGTTTGGGCCGATTTGGCTCCGACTCTTGCCAGAACGCTCAGAAGATAGCGTGCGTAAAATAGCCGGTCAATTCAGCGAAGTGTTTGGTTCATCAATTTAAAGGAATAACAGGATGAGATTGCATGGATTTATAGTTGGCTTGTTGTTATTTAGCCCCGTTGCCTTGGCGGGCGGCAAATTAATTGATTTGCAGATCGATAAAGAGGTGGTGATATTTTCCACTACGCAGATCAAGCCGCTGCCCAACCTGGCTTGTGTCGCCAATGATGCTGCAGATAAATGGACAGCCTCACTTAAAACTGAATCAGGGCGCGCCATCTATTCTCTGTTGGTCACTGCGTTGTCTAAAAATCTGGCGCTGGAAGTTAGCGGCGCCGGAGACTGTGCTGATAAAGACGGAATTGAGCGATCTGAAGGGGTAAAGTTGGGAATATCGGAAGTGCCTGTCAGCAAAGGTAATAGTGTCGGAATCTATAAAAGTGATGGCATTACTCGAATAGGCACTGTCGTAGGCTTTGTTGAAACATCACGAAAGACCAAATGGTATTATGTGGATGGTCAGCTCGCGATGGATACTAAATCTTATGTCAGAGAGTCAGGCCCCAGCACTTTATATTATTCTGAGGCAAATTGTTCTGGTGAGATATTGCTGCGGTCCAGCGGTGTTCAATTCCTGAATGGTAGATATGTAAAGGGTGATACTAATCGCATCTTTGACGCTAATCGTTCAGAACGTAGGCCTAATGGGTGTTTTAACACTTCCAGTACTCTGCCTCACTACCCTGTCATTGATGGAGTACATCCGGTTTGCGGGGCTTCGCCGTGCTTAGTCAAAGAAGATCAATAGACTGAGTATAAGGATAAAACAATATGACTAAGCAGTTTCTATCGACAGTACTCGAGCGATATATCAGTAGAGATTATGAAATATCAAAGCTTCTGAAGTTGTTGGCAATATCAGCCTTAAGCTGCTTTTCACTAATATCATGGGCAGACGGAAGCAACCTGGCCAACCTCTCAATACAAGGCAATATCCTGACTGTCGAACAGCAGCATATCAGACAAACTCTGCCAACTTGTGTCGCAAATGGTAATGGTAAAAAGTGGGCAGTTGATTTAACCAATGATGCCGGGCAGGGCGCCTACGCCACCTTATTAGCCGCAGTAAACTTAAATAAACCTGTGCAAATTGAGGGTGATGGCCAATGCCATACGGTGCCAGGTATTGAGACCGCTGTCTCTGTTGTATTAACCAACTAAATTCAACTGAAGCCCCATTTGGCTGTTAGGACTACAAGGATGTTTATTGTGTTTAAAGTACTTGGGTATGTTCTTTTAATTGGTGTGCTTTTCTTTGCCGCCTTGCCTGCTCGGGCAGACAGCTGGTTGCCGAATATGGTGCATTATATAAACGGCCAGGTAATTGCGCCGACTAATCTGGCAGCGCCCAACTGGGATGCGATGCCTGCGGAAACTACCACTGAACTTGCCACCCATTTGCGTTGGTCCGCTGTACCAGGTGCAAGCGTTTATGAGCTTTGGAGCAATGGTAGCAAAACCTTATTTTCAAACGCCGCAGCGGTGCTGCACTACACACAAGCCGGATTAAAACAGATAAAGGTAAGGGCCTGCCGCCAGGATGGTTGTGGGGCGTTTTCTGAGCTGGCCCAGATTAATGTCGCTACCCTGATGACATCCAAAATCACTAATGCAAATGGGCAAGCCTTGTTGTTTGACGGCGATGAGGTCTTAATTGGTTTGAACCTGGCCGACATTCAAGGTGATAGCCTGGTGGAGTACAGCCTGGACGGCATTAGCTGGCACACCGCCATACAAGAAAATGGGCAATACCAAATCGGCTTGGGGAGCCTTGGCTCTAATGCTTACAGTTTGAAGTTAAAAGTGGCCGGGCAAGATGTCAGCCCTTTACAGTTTGTGGTAGCGGGGCAGCCCAGCCTGGAAGTGTATGAGCTGTCGGTATCCAATTGGGATGACCCCATTCAGCCTTTTAATCAAGCGGTTAGTACCCCGCTGGGCGGCAAGTTTGTGCTGCACTGGCAACCTTCGCCAGTGGTAGCAGAGGCACCGATAGGCTATTACCGTGTATATAGAAATGGCCAGCCCCGTGGCGTTCATTTCGGTGTGGCAGGTTATTTGAAACATAAGTATCAGGATAATGCCTTTCATGTGGATTACAGCCTGGACGAGGTCGGTAAGATGACCTTTAGCGTGCGTGCTTGTAATCGTATGGGGGAGCAATTTAATGATGAAGTGGATTGCGGACCAGCAGCACAGGTTTGGGTATACTCGGGCCTGGATATTGGTAGCCCGGTAGCCCCCTCTATGCCTGTGAGTATGTTTGCAGCAAGTAAATACGGGCAGCCCATTGACGACAGTTTGGATGAGATCACTGTAGAACCCGGCGAAACCTTCTACCTACACTGGGCCACTTCCAACGAAGTTGAGCCACCTACCAGAGGCTTTTATCGTATTGTAAAAAATGGCCGATCTGGTGGTTTTGTGTTCGGCACCGTCCCTTACTTAAAGCGCCGTTTTAATGATGATTTGTTTCATGTTGACAGAGCTCTGGATGAACCAGGCGACTATGTCTACGGTATTCGCCCTTGCAACCGAATTGATGAAATTGACGGCGTACCCGCTCAGGAAGAGTGCGGTCCGGTAAGCCGCACGGTGAAAGTAAAGGTGGCGTCTGCAGAGCCTGAGTTAGATATTCAACACACTGGCACCTTACAATCGCGCCAGGTATGGGATACAGACAATTTTACCGTACAGGTTCAGCATACCGGTGGCGCGGCCGTGCAAAGTCTGGCGGTTAGCCTGGACGGCACAACCTGGGTTAATCTCAATCAGGTAGGTGGAGAATACAGTCACAGCTTTCAGCGGTTAGTCCCAGGTAACTATCAACTGTATGTTCGGGCAAATAACAAAGTGCTCACACCGCTTGCCTTTGATGTTATTCGGTATCCCACTCAACGCCCCGCGCAAGCTGTTAGCGCACTGAGTATTTCTTTATGGGATGGACCCGTGGGTGCTGCTAAGTCGGTGCAGGCTAATCTCGGTGACAAAGTTGTATTGCACTGGCGTGGCTCAACCCAGGTTGCGCCGCAACCCTATGGTTATTACCAATTGATGGCAGACAATGGCACTGAGACAATTATCGTTGCCACTGCCCCGCAACTGCAGCAAAAGTATCAGGATGATCTGTTTCATTTTGACAAGTTGGTTGTCGGTAGTGGTCGCTTAAGCTATCAGATTGCCGCCTGTAACAGATTGGCGGAGGTTCGTAACCCGCTTGCTGATTGTGGGCCGGGTTCCGAGGCGATTGTCTTTGCAGATATGCATGACAGTATGGGGGTTCGGTGGGCGTCTGCGCACATAGTGGTTGGTGAAACGGTTGATTTGCATTGGAATGCTGAGCAAATTAGCCGCTGTGAACCCACCACGCCTAATGATGCCATCAAAATTGCCCCGAACGGCCAGGTGTCGGCGCGTTTCTTTCGCCCCTCGCCAAATATCACTACAGGTTGGCGTTGCTATAACCTGGCTGGTGAAGATATGGGGGAGTTCTCTGTAACCTTGAGCGTGGAAAAACTGCTCGCGCCACAAAGTCTGCGCAAGCAGAGAGTAAATTGAGCATTGCATTTGTAGCATGACAAGCAAGTTCGTTTGGTCGGCAGTATTTAATTGACTAATTGGAAACAACGAATGAAGTACAAGGTTAAGGAACGACGTATTGCGCGAAAAATTGCCTTTGCCGCGTTATATGCACTAGGTCTATTAAGCTCGGCGATGAGTGCCGCACAAACCCTGAATACCCTGGTTGTTGATACTTATCAGGGCAATGCTGCTGCCACCGACGCCAATAACATATTGAACCCTGTTAATGCCGGTATCAATCTGGCCGGCGACGGCGGGCTGGTGATGGTGAAGTCCCCGGTCAACGATTCGGGCTTCTATTGGCTGGATACTGAGCGTGGGGCCGGGGTGTCGCTGAATAGCACCGCTGCCATGGCCGAACAGGTGCAGAGTAGTTTTGCTGAATTTACTGAGCGGGGATTCGTCCTGCAGGGGACCAGCGCCCATTGGAATCGCCTGGGCAGTGAATACCCTTATATTGCTTTGGCTAAAAAGCCTGGGGTGCTGGATATTATTACCTATACCGGTGATGGTGCAGCGTCGCGCGAAATTCCCCACCAGTTGAATGCCGACGTCGGCATGATAATTGTTAAAGCGCTGGATATGAATAATGGTGGGGCGGTTTGGCATCGCTCATTATCCAGCACCAATGAATTTAAGTCGTTAAACCTGTTTGGTTTTGGTGACACTAACCCTGCCGCCGCTGGTGCATGGTGGGGCAATAAGCAACCTAGTGCGTCTGCACTATATGTAGGCAACAGTGTTGGTACCAATACGGCGGGCGCTCGCTATGTAGCCTATGTGTTCGCCGACAGTCCGGATGATGGCATTGTGGTAGGCCATTATGTGGGGAACAGCACCGATGGTGTGTTAGCACAACTGCCCTGGCAGCCTGATGCTTTTATTCTTAAGCCGCTTAATACCCAACTGGCAACAAATTGGACGTTGTGGAGCCCGCGTTTTGGTGACCGGCGATACGGCATGCTGGACCTCGCCTGGGCCGGGTTGCCCACCTCAGCAGGCAGCAGTATGTTGCTTAACGAGGCCGGTGAACTGGTTAAGACCAGTCTGGCCAGTGGCCACAATATCACCTGGAATGAAAGTGGTAAGCAATACTTGTATGTGGCGATCAAAAATATGCCGGAAGCATTGCCGCCGGACCCCAACACATTAGCCATTACTCCGGATGTATTTACCTTAACAAACAAAGCCGCCACGCTACTGGATGTCCTACACAATGATAGCGGAGCCACACAATCGGGCCTGTATTTTAAGGTGCCATCCTTGTCAGCCGCTGGCGCTGCGCTGAGTATAGAAAACAACCAGGTTCACTACACTCCACCGCAAGCGGATATTGCTACCGATTCTTTTGACTACCGCATAGAAGACAATCAGGGCAATGTACTGGCCAAGGCTACGGCGTTTATCAAACTGCCGGTCGCCAACCCCTCTAATTTTGCCATTGTGCCTTACATTGGTAACGGCGGGGTGAACAACATTAATGCAGGTCTTAATCTGGCTCAGGGTGGTTTGGTGATGATAAAGCACCTTAACCCCAATGTGTCTGATCAGTGGTATTGGTTTGATACGGCCAGGGGGCCAGGGCGATTTTTTACCAGTGATGGTATAAACGAAGGCACAAGTCTAAGCTTTTCAGCCTTTACCAGTAGTGGCTTTGAACTCAATGGCAGTGCTATTGACATCAATAAGCCCGGTGAGTTGTATGTGGCACTGGTATTTAAGGAAGAAGCCGGTTTTTTTGATATCACCACCTACCCAGGTAACAACATTAATTCTACAGCGATTTCGCATCGCCTGGATGCCGAGGTCGGCATGCTTATCTTAAAGCCCATTAATCATCCCAATTCTGCCTGGACCTGGCATAGTGCGGGCAGTATGTCGGGGGCCAGTTATGGCATACCAGGGGATATTCCGGGCACCATCTTTGGCTTGATGGGTATTGGTGGCATGGAAGTCAGGGAAACCAATGTTGATATCTTTAACTTCAAAAAACCTGCCACTAACCGCTTCTGGGTTGGTAACTCTGTATACAACAATGGGCAAGGGGTGAATTATATCGCCTATGCTTTTGCCCAAAATCCTGCTGCCGGGCTGTTTTTTGGTGACTATCAGGGGCAAGGAACGTCTGGGACGTTGGCGAATTTGCCCTGGCGCAGTGACTTACTGGTGCGTAAAGCCAAACATGGTGTGAAGCATTGGGGGGCTAATTTGTTTGCCCTGGGGGCAGATAAGGAAATTGGCTTTAGCTCCAATAGCCCTGGTTGGCAAAATACCCACAATAACGGAGAAGCGCAGCAATGGCAGACCGAGCTGACAGAAAACGGCCAAGTTATCAGCCACCTGCAGGGTAGCAATGCTGAGATTAACGGCTGGAACGGGCCGAATGTGACTTACTTTACGATGGCGTTTTCCGAGGTGAAACATGCCGATATTGCCCCGGTACTGCCAGTCAATCAGTATGCCATGCATGATAACTACAGTGTTGCTGGAGGAGAACTCTCGGGGTTGTCAGTAATGGATAATGACCTTGACAGCGCCGGTTTTCATATTATTTCTGTTCATTCATCAGATAATGCCAATGTACACGCCTATCTAAACCAAAATTTAATAGGTTACACACCCGCTGACGGTTTTTGCGGCCAAGATTACTTTACCTACACCCTAGCTAATGGTGAAAATGCCATTGAAACCGCTACGGTGACCGTGAATGTTGATTGCTCAGGAAGTAACAAACGCCCAGTAGCCAATAATGACGAAATTTATCTGCTGCAAGGGCAGGACGCCACTGTCAATGTGCTTGCTAATGACACGGATCCTGAGAATGCAGCACTTAGGGTAATGGCAATCAACGTACCGTCTAATAGCACAGTAAAAGGTAGTTTGCATATCAATGCTGATAATTCACTGAGTTATATCGCCGATAAAACGGATAGCAGCACAGATGCCTACACCGATGAATTTACTTACGTTGTCCAGGATGACCTAAAGCAAAACAGCTGGGCCTTCGTGCGTATTCATGTTGTTCCCAGGCAAGGGCCGCCATCTGCCAATGACGATCAATTTACCGTTGCCAGTGGCGACAGTTCGGCACTGGACCTGTTAACTAACGATGTTTCCCCCAGCGGCGCCTCCTGGCGGATAAGTTCGGTAACGCCCTCAGCTAATGCCAGCCTGGTGATTTATTTACCTGAGGCGCGCCTGCTGAGGTACGCACCGAATAGTGCGTTTTGTGGCCGGGATACCTTCTCTTACACCGTCGACGACGGCCTGGGCTTGCAAAAAACAGCCAATGTGGTGGTCTATGTGAATTGCGGGGCCGGTAACGCCAAGCCGACCGCTAATGACGACTATGTTGAGGTGAATGCTAAGCAAGACTTGCTGTTGGATCTGTTAGCCAACGACACCGACCCGGAAGAACAACCGCTTAAAATTCTGAGTGTTAAAGTCGAAGAAGGGCAGTCAGCCAAAGGTGCACTAAGGCTAAACCCGGACAATAGCGTAACGTACCTCGGGGCAAAAGATTACCGCTCCGCCAACCCCTATACCGATGTGTTTATTTATGTGATTGCCGATTCGGTTAACCAGACCAGTTGGGGTAAGGTCAATGTTTTGGTACTGCCGGTGAATGAAGCACCGGTTGCTCAACATGACCGCGCAGAAGGGCAGGAAGACTCGCCGCTGGTGATTAATGTACTGGCCAATGACAGCGACCCGGATGGAGATGCCTTAACACTGGTTGATGTTTCCACACCCGCCCATGGCCAGATTAGCATTGGCCCAGATAAACAGATTACCTATCAGCCCAAGCCCAATTTCTTTGGAGAGGACCACTTTACCTATCGGGTCAGTGACGGCGAGCTGCTTTCTGCCCCTGCCACCGTGACAATCAGTGTGGCACCGGTGAATGATGCACCTGTGGCGATGAACGATAGCTATACTACCGGGCAAAACCTGCCGGTTACCTTGCTGGTTTTGCAAAATGATACCGATGCAGACAATGATGCGCTGACGCTAACCTTATTGTCACAACCTCAACTTGGTACCTTACTGCAACAGCCTGATCAGCGTTTATTGTATACACCTAATCAGGATGTGTGCGGTGCTGACAGTTTTGAATACTCGGTGTCGGATCAGGTTGCTGAGTCGGCATCAGCCACAGTGAGTATCAATATTCATTGCAGTGGCAGCACACAATTAAATTGGCAGAGTGCTGGTGACGACGTGACTCAAATTAGAGTGGGACAGGCGATAACCTTGCAATGGCACTTCCCTGATGCGGCTGAGTGTCAGTCAGATTTTACCGACAGTACCAGTAATCAAGGCAGTGAGAGCCGGGTGTTTTATACACCGGGGCAGTATCAGTTCAACTTTTCCTGTGCTGGTATGGTGTATAGCACGCCACTGTTAGAAGTGAGTAAGTTGTCATCCCCACAAGGGCTTCGTAGAAATTAATAGATCTGATTAAAGAAGGAATAGACTGTGAAAAAGTTTGTATTGGTTTCGCTGTTGCTTGCCCCACTGGCGATGGCCAGCAGTGTTAACCCAACCAAGATCACTAAGGTGCTGGTGGGGCCGGATTATGGCACTAAGGTATTTATTACCGTCAGTACCAAACCCAGTGCTGTGCCAGCATGCCAAACTGGTAACATCTATGACTTTGTCTTCGACGGTGCCACCGACACCGGCAAGCTAACGCTGAGTGTGGTGCTGGCGGCGTATACCGCCAAGCAAGATGTCTGGATAGGGGGTAAAGACAGCTGCCAGCTATATAGTAACGTTGAGGATTTGGCGCATATTGTGGCGTTGTAATTGCTTTTAGAATTAGTTTGGAAGCTCAATGAAAACAATAATGGTGTTCTTATTTTTAGCTGGATTTGTTCGTTTTGCCGATGCTGGATGTTTGGATCAAATCACGGCAAGTAAAAATATCTATTCTAAAATTCATGGGTTTTATATTGCAAGGGCTCATTATGGCGCAGAGCAAGTGCATTTTGTTATTTTGGATAAAGACACTTGTATGGCTTCAGCGCAAGGTGATACAGCATTGGCTGAAACTACCAAAAACCACTATTACCTTAGTTTTAAAGAGTCTGATCGTGCGCTGTATTCATTGCTATTGTCTGCCCAAGCCCAGCAAATTGAGCTGGAGTTTAGGATTGCCCCACCATTTTCTGGTAGTAACGCTAATTCAATTTCTTATGTGATTTTTCCTAAGAATGCGCGAGCACAGTAGTTCACTTGGTTGAATTCTGACAATTTTGGCATTTTTACAAGTGTATTTAAACTTGGATTAATTATCTGATTACATTAATGGTACATTGAAGTTTACTATTCTCGTAACAGGGTTGGTGCAGTAAGGGCTCTCACAGTTAATGGCAAACAAATATCAGTTAGTGCCACGCCATTGTTATCTTTGCACTATCCTGCCAAATCAATATATGCCAGCTGGTTGGCTTTGACACCCGCTTCGCCACTTATCTGTGTAGAGGTATTTACGCCAATATTAACTTTGATGCCTGTTGTTTTGGCTGCAAGTGCTATATTCAGAAATTGACTCATTAATGGATGGCTGATTTCAGTATGGGTCCACTCGTAGCCACCACATTTAGCGCTTAGCATAATAACCATATTGTTTTGAAAACCGAAGTTGTCATCTCTGTTTCTTTCTACCGCCACCCGTTTTACTTCAACGCCATAGCATTGGTAAAACTCTGCTTGAGTTACGGAAGAATAAAGTAGAGAAAAGGCAATGGATAAATACGGTAATGCTTTCATAGAATACTCTCGCTTAATGATTGGTGCTGTATGTGTTTTTAAAGTTGTCCGGCGCCGCCAGGCTATTAATCGACAAGGTGTGGTGTATTTCATATACACTCAGACCTTGTGCATTTTGACAATGCCAGCTGATGCTCTGGTTGCCAGTTGTATAGGTGGGGTTCAATGTTTTGACGCCGATATTTTCAAGCGTTTCGTTTTTTTCCGGAGAGGTACAGTTAATGCCTTGCGGAATTTGCCAGTATATTTCCGGGCGAGTACCCACTAACACTGATTTACTTTGCCATTCAATCATGTCTTTACCCAGCTTGGCCTGATCACCGATAAGGACTTCCAAGGTACCATCGTTGTTGCTGTCCAGGTATTTCACGCCGGTTAACTGTTTCAACTGTGAGTTGGCAGCGAGAAACTCCTGAAGATTCAAGTAGGTCTTTTTCCAGCCGGATGGCTGCTTACTCAGCTTAATGATGTCACCCATTTGATAAACTGGGATGATCAGGCTGCCAATGGAGGCAAACTTGCTGGCTCTGGATTTAAAAAACAGCGTATTTTCGCCCAGGTATAGCTGATATTGGTTTGCCTTCTGGCTATCGCTGAAGGGGGTGTCAATCCATTCAGCGGCCAACTTGTTCGGGCAAAGTACGGTGATGTTAATACTGGCGGGTTGAGAGACCTCTCCCTCGCTGTTTTTTACCCGGTATGCGAGATTATCGACAAATGCTTTATTGTTCTCACACGCATCTATTGTGCTTTGGTATTCTATGGCGAGCCCATTATCCATCAGACGACTGTTGCCGTAAGATGGCTGCTTCTCCAGACCGTCAATCATAAACGGCAGACCCTGAGGGTCGAAGTCATTGATTAACGGATGAATAGTAATGCGTTGGTTGAGGCCAATAACAATATTATCGACGTTGGCAAACAAGCGTTGCTGAACGCTACCAATATTCGACAGACCGAATTCTCCGCAGCCTTGTAACGCGCAATACTTTGCCCGAACCTGATATTCACCATCAGCTAACTGGCTGACTGCTGCGTTGTTGCCCGTACCGGTGTAAATGGTTTGCCATTGCGTGGCGGTGCTTGATGATAACCTGCTACTTAGTGTGCGGCTGCTTGGTTGTGCGATGGCCGCTAGTTTGGTTATTTCGACTTCAATAAAATGCTGGGATGGATTGGCCCACCTCACCTCAAAGCTGCCGTCGGCATCATGAGTTGGGATAGGTTGAATCTGAGGCGCTGTTAATACCGCAGTTGGCGGCTTTTCGGCTGAGTTTGACAGGATAAAGCCATTCACACTTTGTAGCCAGGTGAGGTTTTCTGCCGCCTGGCAGGGCAGCCCCAGTAAACAGCCATAGACCAGCCCCTGTTTAAGCCGGTTAATCATCTGGTTAAAGAAAGCCGGTGCCACGCTCATGGCATAATCCGTACAGTGGCGACACGCTCATAACCCGGCAATACGCCGCAATCATTGGCTGACACTACTTCAACTGGGTAGGGGGCAAGTGCTGCGCTGGTCAATTGTACATATAAGGCTTGGCCGCTGGGGCCATCTAAAGATGCTGACCATATCTGGCGATTGTTATCCTCAACACAGTTGGGCAGCACATGGGTTTTATTGCCTTGTGTTTTAAATAATATGCTGTTGCCTTGAATTTGTAATTCAACAATATAATCGGCCAGGCAGGCACGACTGAACACAAAAAACGCGATAACCAATATCCATTTCACCGGGAGACTGTCCTTGCAAGGTTGAAATTAAATCAGTGGGTAATGGTTATATTTCCACTTCTATTACACATTGAGCGGTTTCTTTTCTATCTGCCATATTAACATTCACACTGTGTCCTTCGACTCGGAATGATGTGCCGGTAACTAATGTGGCTGGTGCGTCACAGTAGCAGTCCCTGTTTTGGACCGACATGTAATTTCGATTGTTCAAAGATGGATTAGTCAGTGTTTTCAGAATCTGACAACCTGAAATATACTTATAAGGGTAACTGGGGTTGTCGTCGAAATACCTGATGCCATAAGCCACAGTTTGCAGGACTTTCCTTTTCGGCGCGCTGATAGGCGCGCTGGGTAATATTTTGATATTGCCAGGAGACTCGTAACCTTCAACCGCGCAATGGTTGGCCGATACTACACTTAGGGATGACTTGGTGGCCATTGCCGTCATTAATAACGCGTACATGGCTTTGTCGGATTCATTGGTCAGCCGAATAGCCCACTTATCTTTTAAATTGTCGGCCACGCATGCTGGCACCTGGCTGGTCTTTGCTTCATTGAGTGAAAAAACCACCAAATCTTCACTGACATCAAGTGATTGAACTGTTGCTGCTGCCAAAACCGGTTGGCTGATAAGCAGACTAATGGCAAGCCAGGATGCCTTCATTGACTACCTCAAACTAATTTATAAGTTAAAAGAGCGCGCTATATATTTGCAACGAAAATTAGGTGATTACTTCACCCAAATATGTCGTAATATTTCAACATCCCCAGAACACTCATCATAGCCTTGAATATTAACGGTTCTGTCGGCCATAAACGCCGCCATTATCAGGCCAGCATAGAATTTGCCATTTTCCGTTGATGTATCAACAATATAATCATGGTTTGGATTGTCACAATTCTGCACTTCATTTTGGATAGTGCCGGTCGAACGATTTACCTTGATATACATTATAGCGCCATAGTTTGGTCCGGCTAATAGGGTTTCAATTTTTCCTTCAAAAACGGAAATAGCATTGGCACTGGTCGATAATAATAACGCAGCAGAGAATAGTAGAGCCTTGTTCATTTTCTAATTCCTTTATTTAGGGGTGAAAATATTACTCTTTACGCAATATTGGTTTGGTTAAAGGTTTAACTTTTAACGTGACTTCCCTTGGCGCAAGGGCTGCCCCCTGACTGTTTTTGCACTGCCATTTGCTGATAATATCGCCGACGGCGTATGGAGTGAATAATTGCGTGCCGCTTAAGGGCGCTGAGCCATTAATGGCAGGGCCAGAAGCAATACAAGAGCTGGCATTAGTAAAGTTCCATAATAACCTTGCTTGCTGGCCAACGTGGATTTCAGAAGTTGCCCATTTTAACTCCCCTGTCAGGGTAGTACCGCCATTAACCACGGTGCGTGTAGTTGTAATCCTTGAGCCATCAGCCGGGTAGGGGTTGCCATTTAAATCTGTACATGCCCATTGTGTGGTATGAACCTCTGGCCGTGAATAGGTATAGGGGCCAGAAGTGCCGGATGGAGCCCTTTGAGTGGGGCTGCCATTTCCCGCGGTGTAAGCGTGGCAACTCTGCACATTTTCAATATTCCAGCGGAAGGTGGTTTCTTGCCCAACCGATACAATCGCCGGATCCCATTCAAATTGTTTTACTACAGGTGAGGGATTAGTGTTACCCAAAGTAATTATAACGACCCCGGTACTTTCTTGCCCATAGGTATCTACAATGCTGTATTGAAATGTATCGTAGTGTGGTCCCCCGGCGTAATGTAAATTGTGATTCGGGTCGAAGAAGTTAGGCGCTGCGGTATAGATTAGCCTGCCATTTTGCTGAAGGTTTATCAGCCCTCGATACGTGCCGTTATCAAACTGTCGGCCGTTAATTTCCACCGGACCACTTAAATATGTTAGAGGCTTAAGTTTTACAAAGCGAATAATGTCGTTGTCTTCATCTCTGTCATTGGCCAGTAAATCCAAACTGACTTGGCAATTAAGGCTTTGCGAGCCTTGGAGGTTGCAGGCTTGCTGATTCAAAGGCACAACCGCTCTATCAGTATTCGCTAATGGAGCACGGTTGCCAGGTGGGATATAGGGCGGCTTAATATCTACTATGACTTCGCTTGCCGAAGTATAGCGATACTCGGTATCAGTTGAACGAAACTTATACTTTAAACGGTAGAAGACACTGAATTGACCAACGTATCCTCCCTGGATCTGGAAATAGATAGCGTTGCCATTTGTTAACGAAAAGGCATTTCTTAACCCAGGAATCGTTGGGCCGGGAACTATTTCTATTTTAAACTCGGCTAACCCTTCTATCCCCGAGTCATTGGCCAGTACGTTGTGGCTAAATTCAAAATCTGCTGGCGTAGTGGTAAACCAGGTTGAATCAAGCTTGGTTTCCGGCGGAGTATCCTGTGGAATAAACACCACGATGTCGCCGACCATAATCGGTACATAGTTTTTGGCGTACGTTAGTGTTGTACACAAAATAAGCAAAGGTGCAGCAAACAAAGCTAAGCGGGCAGGCAAACGCATACAACGTCCTTGTAGTGAAATCTATGTAGACACTCTTTATAGAAGCATTCTATCGGTACAATGCTGGGATGTCACGGTTGTTTACCGGTTGCTTGTATCCTCGGAACTGACTACTTTACCGTGTTTTATGATTTCTCTTTGAAGTTGAGTTTTTGTGATGATGAAATTGAAATATTCTCTAATGCTTAGTTTTCTTCTTAGCTTTTCGGTGGTGGCTAATAGTGGCTGGTATGAAGGTAGGGTTGGCGATCTGGCCTCCGGTTATGATGGTAGTGCCATTGCATTTCGATTGTTCGAACTAACCGCCGAGAATACACAAATAGATTACAGTAAGTGCACCTGCAATCCATCCTGGCAGATGCTGTGCTTAAACCCGGCCAGAGCCAATGTGAACCGGGAGTTTTCGATGCTGTTATCTGCTTATAGTGCGGGTACTAACGTGAAAGTGGCCCTGGATACCTCCTGTAATGTGGTGGCGGTAACATTGCCGGTTAAGTAGCCGATCTTTGCTACTTTCCGGCAGTGTTATCAATCCGCCAAGCTAACCTTACCCATAGTTACAGTAGGAATACCTTCAGGGGTGTTGACGCTGGCCACACATTCATTGGTCAGCAGGGCAAACAATGCCGCTTCCCGGTCATCCGGCGACTCTGGTTAAGTGGCAATGTAGCGGTAGCCAAGGTCATCACCTTTAACTCATCACTGGCAAAACTGAATAGGCACGTTGTGGACGGATCTTGTCAGCTTCAGTTGGTGCAGAAAGTTAGCTAGCTATTCTCTATGTCATATACCTGCTGTAGTATCAATCTGCCTGCAAATGTTGTTTTGGGCAAATATGGACTGCAGTGAGCAATGGGCTAAGTCTCCCCAACGGGTTTCTTCACCCACGGCTTTGCTGCAACTTAATTTTCATGATGAAAAAAGTAGGGACCTGCCATGAAGAACTTCGGCGCTATGAAAGCACAAGTTATCTTACCCGCACTTCTGTTGTTATCTGGAAACGCTATAGGTATAGGTGTTAATCCAAAAGATGACCCTGCCAACGTCTACAAGTACTTAAAAGACGAAAGTGGGAATTGCGTTACCTATGTCAACGGATGCGGTGGAAACCATTCACTAACACAGTACGAAACGAGGGACGGCTTTTCTGGCTTTCCATATGGTCTACCGGCTACCTATTCAGCCAGTCAGACCGGCTTGGATTTGGATGGTACCTCCCCTAACGTTTCCAAGTATTCTGGCAATTTAGCCACCTATACCGCTAAGCATGCTCCCGTTGCCATTAGACATGGCGACTATACCTATTTTGTGTATTCCGGTAGTGCAACGTTATCCAGCGCGCCGACTACAGTTGCGTCTACGCATGGTGCGGGAAATGTCGGCGAAGTGACTACTACAGACAGGTTTAAATGGACCCTTGATGGCACCAAAAAGTCCAGTGCCCTGTCTATTTTTGTCAGCCGTGCCAAACATCAGACAAATGGCAACATTGTGGTAGAAAAGCCGGTTCTGATACATAGCAAATACACAGACGACCCACATGATAATGCGGTTATCGGTATTGATGGCAACGGATATTTATATGTATTAATTGCGGGGCGGTCGGCTAAAAGAGGCTCTTTTTTATATAAGAGTGTGAATTTGGCAAGCTCAACTAATGCGCTAGACTCCTTTATCGATATTTCTCCCGACAATGTTGATTACAGCGGCTGTCTTAATTTGCCTGCTGGTGTGCAAAATACCTCCACATACGGCTGCGATGGAAGTGGATCTTCTCCACAATACAGGGGCATCGCTTATCCAAAAATGTTTTGGATGAATGATCACTTTAGATTGGTGTATTCCGTCTATGGCAAGAGTGGTCGCAGAAACCTGTATACAGCCGAATTGCAAGTTAACGGAGCGAGTGCAGCAACTAAGGCCAAGATGAAGAACATCAGGGTGCTTTCTCACCATGCGCATTATGCTGTGGCAAATAAGGTTGGTAATAAAATTGTGGTGGCGTTCAATTACCACCCAGATGGCAGCATTGACAACAGAACGAATCTTTATGCCTTGTTGTTGGAAGGTAGCGTGTGGAAAAGATGGGAAGTGGGTAACACTAACCCGGTAGCTGCCAGTTTACCGATTAGCTATACAACGTCTTCGCAGTCAAACCCCTGGTTAAGTAATCTGGCAGTCAAAGAGTACCCTTCGACGCTTGAACGAGGTGTTTATGTTAAGGACGTGACGATGGTGAATGGTAAGCCATTAATCCTGTATGTTGGGGTGCTGGCGAAAAACCTTGGCAATGATACTCATGTGCCACATAAAGATCATGACCATTATCTGGCCCAGGCATATTGGAATGGCTCTGCATGGCAGATGGCCAGAATTTCAGACTCTGTTGATCACAACTATTCATCCGGCTCTTTCTATGTTCGGTCTTCCAACGATATCCGCGTGATTTATCCGCATACGCCTGACACTAAGAACAACATTCTTGCCGGAGGGCAAATGGTGTCAGTTCAGATTGTGCCTGGCAGTCCAGGCTATACAAACTTGGTTGCATTAACACCTTCATCAAGTGCAGTACCCGGTGCCCCGGGGTATCTGAACGGATTGTGTGAATATAATTATGCGAGACCGGTTTACAACCCACATCCTGATGGACAATTTGTGGCACTGTTTTCCGGGGGGAATCCAGCACAGTATGAAGGAACGCCACAACTGGCCCATGCACCGCTGTTTGTTTCCGGCAGCCATGCTAAAGCCCTGGCTAAACGATTGCCTATGAGCGGAATGGGCAGCGGATGGAATGGGTTACAGACAAATCTAGGATGTACACCTTAAATCGGTGACTACCGTTCGATCTATGTAGTGAAGTCGCCAGCCTGCAACCTGATGTGATGAGCCATCGGCAGGCTCGGCGTCGCCCGATAGGGGGCTTAACATAGTGTTAATCGCAGTATGGCTATGCCCCTCTGTCTGGCAGGGGGAACAGTATGTTCCCCCAATTTACCTTATTGTGCTCAGCAAGTTACTCAATCAGCAAAGCTAACCTTACCCATGGTGACAGTAGGAATGCCTTCACGGGCATTTCCGAACTGGGCTTTGCCGCCGGCCACACATTCGTTGGCTAACAGGGCAAACAGCACCGCTTCTTTGGCGTCCGGGTTGATGCCCAGCTCACTAGTGGAATGCACCTGAACCTGGGGCAACTGGCTGCGGATATTGTCCATTAACAGCGGGTTGTGTACGCCACCACCACTGCCGTACAGGTGGTATTCCCCTAGTTGCCCGGCGCAGCGGTTCAGCGCATCCACTATCATATCGGCAGAAAAGCGATTCAGGGTGGCCATCACATCTTCATGGCTGAGGCTTTGGGTATTGCTTTGCTGCTGGGCGCGGGCCAGATAGGCCAGGTTAAACAGCTCTGGTCCGGTGGTTTTTGGGAAGCCCTGGGCAAAGAAGGCATGGTCTTTCAGGGCGCTGAGCAATGTGGGGTGAATCACACCGGCGCGGGCAATGGCCGCATCGGCGTCATAGGTTTGTGGCGCAAAATGTTTTTGCACATAAGCGTCCATTAGGGTGTTACCTGTGCCTACATCGGTACTGAATACGGCCTGGGCGTCGAGGCTGGCGGGCAGGAAGGTAAAATTGGCGATACCGCCCATATTCAGCATCACGCGATTCTGGGTGGCGCTGGCAAAGATCAGATAATCACCGTACACCGCCAGCGGTGCACCTTCGCCACCCGCAGCAATATGTTTCTGACGAAAATCGCTTAAGGTAATAATGCCGGTTTTCACCGCCAGGTGGTCGCCGTCACCAATTTGCAGGGTGGCGTTAGGCATGGCGTTGATGCCGTGCAGTGAACGTGGGGCGTGGAAGATGGTCTGGCCATGGCTGGCCACCAAATCAACGTCCTCTGGCCGGATATGCCACTTGGCCAGGCACTGCAGCACCATGTCACCATGCAGGGTACCAATCCAGGGATTGAGCAGGCAGACCTGCTGCAGGTCCACATCACGCCGGGAAAAGATATCCCGAATGCGACTACGGTATATGCCGTCATACTCAACGGTGCAGAATTGCAGCAATTCCACCTGGCTTTGCAAACCATCACCGCTGATTTTGCACAAGGCAACATCCAATCCATCCAGGGATGTACCACTCATCAGGCCGATAATCAGTCGCTCAGATTTGGCTGAAATGTCGTGAAGTTTCTCGATATGCCTGTGCATTGACGCTCTCCTGCTGGAAATTGGTATTATCTGCCCGCCAGCACAGCATAACGCAGTTTGTAAGCAAAGAGTTAACCCTTTGTAAACCTTGCTGTTGCTGCCTGGCGTTATTTTTGACCGAGATAAAAAGGGCGCTTTTTCCGACCACTCGGTTTGACTAATGGTATCTGATGTATCAGAATTTTTTAATACCAATTTAATACCATTGGCATAACGCAGAGGAAGTGAGATGAAAAAGAACAAGATAACCAGGTTGTTGGCCTGTAGTGCGACAACGGCCCTGATGGCGCAATTCGGTGTGGTGGGCAGTGCAATGGCCCAGGACAGTGCTGAAAAAGCCGCTGAAATTATTCAGATAACGGGTTCGCGTATCGCCCGCAGCGAACTGGCGGCCACCAGCCCGGTCACCACCATTGAAAAGACTCAGTTGCAACTGGATCGCGCCGTTAATGTGGAAGACATCACCGCCAAGCTGCCTCAGGCTGCGGCAGGGGCCAACAGCACCGGCGCCACTGTGGGTGATTCTTTGGGCTCGTCTACCCTGGATTTGCGCGGATTAGGCCAGAACCGTACGCTGGTGCTGATCAACGGTACCCGCGCTACGCCGTTCAGTTTCCGTAATTCGGTGGATCTCAACAGCATTCCGGCCGGTTTGATTAAAAGGGTTGATGTGCTGACCGGCGGTGCTGCGGCAATTTATGGTGCCGATGCGGTAGCCGGTGTGGTTAACTTTATTCTTGATGACCAATATGAAGGCCTGGAACTGTCCAGCAGCTATGAAATGCCTAAGGGCGGCGCTGAGCAATTTAATGTGGATGCCATATTCGGTGGCGATATTCACGATGGCCGTGGCCATGTTACCGGTTATATGGGGTATTCCGAGCGTCAGGAATTGCTGGCCGGTGAACGTGATTTCACCTCTGATACTAAAACCCTGGTGGCCGGTACAGGCGGTAATTTTACCGATGTGGCCAGTGGTAATTTCTTTGCCTTTGACGAAAGCGGTTCACTGGCGAACAGCCGCCAAACCCTGGATGTGACCTCACAACGCTATCTGATTCAGCCCATGAAGCGTTTAAGCGCCGGGGTATTCTTTGGCTATGATCTGGCCGACAGTGTGGAAGCATATGGTCGCGCCATGTTTACTCAGGTGCGGGTGACAGGTGCAGGCTCCACTGGCCAGACGCCGGTAGCGGTGAATGAACAGGTGCGTATCAGTGCCGATAATGCCTTTATTACCGATGAATTCCGTAACCTGCTGACCTTCGATGCCAATGGCGAAGCACTGGTTAACGTGGAGCGTAATCTGGGCCTGGGTTTGCAACATACCAAAACCACCCGCAATACCTTGCAGTTCCAACTGGGTCTGCGTGGTGACATTAATGACAATATTGCCTGGGATTTGTATGGCCAGTACGGTCGTACCGACGGTAAAGCCACAGTGTACAACAACGGTGTACGTCTGGATGCGGCCGGTAACAGCCGTTTCGCTGCGCTGGCCAACAGTGTCGATATTTTTGGCCCCGGCGCCGATTTCAGCAGCCTGAGCAATCCGGTATTGCATTCCGACCGTCAGCGTGAGCAAAGTATTGTCGCTCTGACCTTCTCCGGCGATACCCTTGGCCTGTTTGAAATGCCGGCTGGCCCGTTAAGCTACGCGGTGGGTTATGAATACCGTAAAGAGCATGGTATTCAAACCGCAGGCAGCGCGCTGCGCAGCGGCACCGCCTATGGCCTGGGTGGCATTTTCGATATGGATGCGGAATTTGACTCCAAAGAATTCTATGCCGAATTACTGGTGCCCTTGCTGGTGGATCTGCCCTTTATTCAGGAACTGAACCTGGAAGGTGCTTATCGCACATCGGACTATTCCAATACCGATTCGGCTAATACCAATAAGCTGGGACTAAGCTGGACGATTAATGACGATTTGCGTTTGCGCGCCACCCGCCAGACCGCCATTCGTGCTCCAAACCTGGGTGAATTTGCCGGACCTGAAACGGCGCTGTCACTGGCCTTGTTTGATGAAAACAGTGCACAGTTCGTACCACGCCTGGGTGGACGTTTCGACGGTGACCCTTGCCTGGATGGCCGCGGTAATGCCGAGCAATGCGCCCGCTTTGGTGCACCGGCCCCGGGCACGGCGTTTGATTCTTCCAAAGCCATTTACACCTTTGGTGGCAACCCGGATATTCGCCCTGAAGAAGCCATTACCTACACGGTGGGCCTGGTGTATACCCCGGACTATATCGACGGCTTTGATCTGACCCTGGATTATTACGATATCGAGATTAATGATGCGGTTAGTCAAATTCAGCCCATTGCTGCGCTGACCAACTGTTATATCGATAACCCGGTAGCCGACAACCCGCTCTGCGGTGCGGTGCTGCGCGATCCTAACACCGGTCTTATCAGTCAGACCCTGGTCAACGATCTGAACCTGGCGACCTTGCAGCAGTCAGGCGTTGATATCGGCATGCGTTATCGTTTTGACTCAGTATTGGGCTTTGGTGAAACGCTGCAACTGAGCTATCAGGGCAATGTGGTGACCAAACAGGAACGTCAGGACAATGCCACCGTGGCCGCCCGTGATTGTAAAGGCACCTTTGGCACCGCTTGTACCGGTGACTTTGCCAGTATCCTGCAAGCCGATTATCGCCATCGCGCTGCCGTTGACCTGTATCTTGATGATGTGAATGTGCAGCTAAGCTGGCGCCGTATTGGTGATGTGGTGAATGCATTGGATGCCACCGACAGCATCTCGGCACAGAATTACATTGACCTGGCCGCGTCCTGGCAGGTATCAGACGCACTGCAACTGACCTTCGGCGTCGACAACCTGTTCGACAAGGAGCCACCTAAGCCGGAGTCTGCCGCCAACCTGTTTGGCACGGTTAGCGATTACGACGTGATTGGTCGCTCCTTCGGTCTGTCGGTTCGCTATCGTCAGTAGTCTGACCCAAAAGGCAGTGACAGTCGTCACTGCCTTTTTTGTTTGTACGGTAGACTGATAAGGGAAATCCGATATTCTGTTATAAACTCATGCCTGAAATATCAATAGCTTCGGGCCCGTCCTAATGCTCAATTATCCTGACAAGGTCCGCAGTGATGCATACTTTTCCTAAACAACTGCCGCCTAATCTGGACGATGCCACACCGCTGTATCGCCAGTTGGCCGCACATATCCGCCAGTTGATTGCCGACGGCGTGGTGAAATCCGGTCAAGCCCTGCCTGCCGAGCGTGAGTTGATGGAAATTTCCGGTACGTCCCGTGTCACGGTGCGTAAAGCTCTTGAGCAGTTGATTGACGAAGGCTTGCTGGTGCGCCGCCAGGGCGCTGGTACTTTTATTGCGCCAAGTCGTGAGCAGTCCGGTCAGCGATTAACCGGTTTTAGTGCCGATGCGAAAAGCCGGGGCGAATCGCCAAGTTCAGTATGGCTGGTAAAAAGCCTGGCCAATGCTACCGAAGACGAAGCCAAGCATTTAGGTTTAAACGAGGGCGAACCCGTGATGCGCTTCAGCCGTTTGCGTTTGTCTGACGGCGAACCTCTGGCCATAGAGCACGCGGTTATTCCCGGCAATACCCTGCCATCGCCAGATGTGGTGTTGGATTCTTTGTATCAGGCGCTGCGCGAATATGGCAAACACCCCAGTAAGGGCACACAGAAACTGCGCGCCTCCCTGGCATCACCCATCGAAGCCGGCCTGCTTACTATCAAAGACGGTAGCGAGGTGTTGCGTATTGAGCGCCAGACTTATCTGAACGACGGCTCCGTGGTGGAATATACCCGTTCCGTTTATCGGGGGGATAAATACGTGTTTGTGTCTGAGTTGCAGGATGTTGGGGGTTAGTCTCTATTTTATATCTAGCGATACCGAGATGGGGAAATGGTCTGATATATACACCCCGTCTTTGACTATAAGGTGCGTCTGATATTTTGCGGCAGTGATGCGCTTATCAGCAAACATATAATCAATACGCGCGGCTTTTTCCGTTTTGCCAAAGCCATTGTAGGTCGGCTCTGCTGTCTGGCCTGAGGCAGTATCAAAAAGCGGCTTACTGTTACTTAGCTGCTGATAAGCCGCATCACCTGGCTGGGCGTTAAAATCACCGGTGACGATAACAGGTAGATCATCACAGCGCAGCGGGATTTGTGCCAATAACAGTTTGGCTGCCTGCTGGCGGGCCTCATCACTGACATGACTGAAGTGAGTATTGAAAAAGCAAAAATCCCGTTGGCTATGTTTATCGGTAAAAATGGCCCAACTGGTGATTCTGGGTAAATGCGCGCCCCAGCCGATGGAACCAGGTTGATTAGGGGTTTCTGATAACCAGAAATATCCATTCTTTATTAGTTGCAGGCGACTTTTGCGATACAAGATGGGGACAAACTCACCGGCTTGCTTGCCATCGTCACGACCGGCGCCCAGTTGGCCGTATTCCGGCAGTTGCGCCCCCAGCCATTGCCACTGATGGGCCAATACCTCCTGCATACCTATTACATCAGCGCTTAAATTCCGGATATGTTCAATCACCAGTGCCTGGCGATGGGACCAGGCATGAATGCCGTCGGCGGGATTGTCATAACGCAGGTTAAAGCTTTCTACTAATAACGGCTTGGCCTGAGCCAGGCTGCAATAAGCCGTACCCAATACCAATATCAGAATACTGATGCGTTTAAACATGTCCAGACTCCCTGTGGGTCGCACTTTAGTGCGACGCTATAATTATCCAAGCGGCAGTCGGGCGTTGGCCCGACCTGCCATCTTAGCCTGCTCAGGCGTTAATAGAATACCAAGCGGCCGCCACTGACCAGCGTCTGATGGGTTAAGAATGGTTGTTCTATATCTTGCTGCTGGAATTTAATCCTGACATCTTTATTAGAATTACTATTCTTTTGCTGGTTTTCTATTACCAGGGTTTTGCCAGAATAGTAGTCTGGGTTCAGGTGCAAGGTGACTTTATCGAAACTGGGCGTAAACAAGGCATAGTCCATCAGACCAGGACTGACCGGGTAAATACCCAGCATCGCAAAAGCCAGCCAGGCCGACATAGTGCCGGTGTCATCGTTGCCGGGCAGACCGGCTGGATGATTGCCATAATGCTCAGCGATTAACTGTTGTACCCGCGCCGAGGTGCGCCAGTTTTGCCCGTCCAGGTAGTTATACAAAAACGGGTAGGTGATATCCGGCTCGTTGGCCATATCAAAATTGCCGGTATCGAAGGTGGCGTCCAGGGCCTGCAAAAAGTTGTGCTGGCCACCCAGCAACTCGATTAGCCCGGGTGTGTCATGGGGTACGTAGAAGCGGTAATTCCAGGCATTGCCTTCAATATACCCCGGAGCCGGTTCAAAATTGCGGCCCAGTTCTGGATCATAAGGGGTCAGCCACTGGTCCTGACGATTTTTAGGCCGCAGCATACCGGTGCTGGGGTCAAACAACTTGCGGTAATGTTGTGCGCGGCGTTGATACTTTTGCTGGTCAGCGGTTTTACCCAAAGCGCCGGCCAGTTGTGCCAGGGTAAAGTCGGCCAGGTAATATTCTAAGCTGGTGGAAACACTGCCGTCATACGGCCCTTCATCATCCACCGGCACATATCCCAAATCCAGATAATCGGCATTTTCCGGGCGCAGCAGATTGTTGTCTCGCTGCTCGGCGGCGCGCACCATGGCCTGGTAGGCTGCGGCAACATCAAAATCCTGAATGCCGCGCAGGTAGCTGTCGGCAATCATCGGCGTGGCCGGGTCACCCACCATCACCTGAGTTTCCATACCGTAGAGCTCCCATTTGGGTAGCCAGCCGCTCTCACCGGCCATGGCCACAGCAGAGCGTAGCATATCGCTTTGTAATTCTGGATAAAGCAGGCTCAGCAGGGGGTGCAAATTGCGGTTGGTATCCCACAGGGAATACACCGTATAGCGGTTGTGCTTGCTGTTGCCGGTGCCTTGCTGGCCCATCAACGGGTAATCGCCGTTAACATCCTGCAGGATATTGGGGTGAATCAGGCTGTGGTACAAGGCGGTATAAAACAGGGTTTTCTGTTCCTGCTCACCTTGTACTTCCACCCGGTCCAGCAACTTGTCCCAGGCGGCGACGGCCTGACGGCGAACCTTGGCAAAGTCAAAGCCGGGTTGTTCTGCCTGCAGATTGGCACGGGCATTTTCGATGCTGACAAAGGAAATCCCCAGCTGCACTTCCACCGCTTCGTTATCCTGAGTGTCAAAGCTGAACCAGGCACCAATGTCATCGCCGCTTAGTTGCTGGCGATAGTTGGCATAGGGCTTAATGCTGTCGTTGTAGCTTATCCAGTCTGCTTCGACATTCTTGTAGGCAGGCATTTTCTTCCAGGCGCCCAGCTCAATGGCGGGTTTGCTGAAGCGGGCCACAAAGTAAACCGGCCGTACATCTTCGGCGTTGTAGCAAAAGGTGCCAAGCATGCGGCTGCCCTGTATTTCCTGGTCAGACACTATCTTGAGGCTGGCGCCGGTTTCATTGGTCAGGCCCAGACCCAGATTCAACAGTACATGCGACTTTCCTTTGGGGAAGGTAAAACGGCTCAGACCGGTACGTAAGGTGCTGGTCAGTTCGGCCTTAACCTGATATTTGTCCAGCAATGTACTGTAGTAGCCAGGGCTGGCCTGCTCCCTGGAATAGGTACTGCCGTATTCGCGCGCGTCCAGATTCAGCTTGCCGGTGGTGGGCATCAGCAGCATTACCCCGGCTTCCGGGCAGCCGACACCGCTTAAGTTCAGATGACTGAAGCCGGTTAGAAAGCGGTTTTCATGGATATACACCCGGGAATTCCAGGCGTCGTCCTTTTCAAACTTATTTAAGTCGCCACCATAGGCCACATTGAAGGGCGACACCGAGGCCAGCGCATTGGGATACTGCGCGCCCGGGTGGGTGGCGCCAAAATTGGACGTGCCGATAAAGGGATTTACATATTGGCTGTTGCCGGCCAGGAGGCCTGTGCTAACCAGCAGCAGGCTCAGGATCAGTTTTTTCATGGTGTGGCACTCAGGGTAAAGACCAGCTCACCGCCAGCCAGAATATCTTGATGACTCAGCAGATAACCTTCAAGGGGCTGACCGTTGAGGGTGACCTGTTTAACATACACCTGCTCCGGCCCCTGATTCAGGGTGCGAATCTTAAAGCTGTTACCGTTTTCCAGATAGATTTCAGCGCTGTCCACCTCGGGGCTGCCCAGCACATATTGGCCGGATACCGGGTCAACCGGGTAGAAACCCAATGCGCTGAACAGATACCAGGCTGACATTTGCCCGGCATCTTCATTACCGGCCAGGCCGTCTGGCTGGGTGGTGTACAGCGTGTGCATAATTTGTCTGACCAGCTTCTGGGTTTTATGCGCCTCGCCCAGATACTGATAGAGGTAAGGCACATGATGACTGGGCTCATTGCCGTGCACATACTGGCCGATGTAGCCGGAGATCCACTCCGGGAACTCTTCCAGGTTTTGCACTGTATTGAACATGGCATCCAGTTTGGCGCTGACCTGCGCCTTGCCGCCCATCATCTCCACCATACCGGCCACATCATGGGGCACAAAGAAGCTATATTGCCAGGCGTTGGCCTCGCAATAATCCTCGGGGTGATAGGCGTTGGGATCAAAAGGTTCGCGGAACTGTCCCTGCTCGTCCAGGGCGCGCATAAAGCCGCTTTGCGCATCAAAATGATGGCGGTAGTTCTGTGCCCGCCTGGCAAAACGCTGATAAATATCCTGCTTGCCAAGGGCTTTGGCCAGACGGGCAATGGCCCAATCGTCATAGGCATATTCCAGGGTCAGGGCTACATTCCATTTACGCTCTGGGTAGGGCACAAAGCCGAGTTTCTGATAACTGGCCAGGCCAAACGCCTGTTGTTCGGCGCTTTGCAGGGCAGCCTTAAGCAGCAGTTCGCCGTCGATATCGGTCAGGCCCTTTAAGTAGGCATCCACCAACACCGGTACCGAGTGGTAGCCCATCATCATATCGGTTTCATTGCCCTGGAAAATCCATACCGGTAAGCGTCCGGCCACCTGGTAGTGGTCCATCATGCTGTCCATCATTTCCCGGGTGCGGCTTTGGTCAATCAGGGTTTTCCAGGGGTGCAGGGCACGGAAGGTGTCCCATAAGGAGAAAAACTCATAACGTGGGTGGCCTTTTGCCTGATGAATATTGCCATCCGGCCCTTTGTAGCGGCCATCCACGTCGGAAAATAACCGCGGTGCCAAAGAGGCATGATACATGGCGGTATAAAACTGTGTCAGATTATCCTCCGACGCCTTGATTCTGACTTTACTCAGTTCCTTGCGCCAAGCCTGCTGAGCCACCGCCAGTGTTTGCGCAAAATCCAGCACATGCTTCTCTGCCTGCAGATTGGCTTTGGCATTGTCGATGCTGACTGAACTGATGGCGGTGTGCACCAACAGTTCCTTACCGTCAGCAAGGTCAAAATCCAGCTCCAGTGCCAGGTTTTCAGCAAAGGCCTCGGCTTGCGTCAGGATGCGGGCATCGGCCTCAATCACATGTTTGGCAATAGGCTGCGAAAAGCGAGTATAGAAATATACCCGCTGGTCTTTGGCCCAGCCGGTGGATTTGCGGTAGCCGCCAATGCTGTAGGCATCCAGTATTTGCACATGGGTGGCCAGGGTTTTGTCCCAGTTGCGGCTGTAACCTAAATCCAGACGCACCACACCTTGTTGTGCATTGGCTGGGAAGGTGTATCTTTGCAAACCGCTGCGTGCGCCAGCCGTCAATTCTACATTGATATCATAGTCTGTGAGTCTGACCTGATAATAGCCAGGGCTGGCCTGTTCCTGGTCATGACTGAAGTGCGAGACTATGGTGCCCTGCTTAGGTCCACCTTCGGTCGGCAGCAGGTTGAAGGGCCGGGTCAGGGGCATAAAAGAGATATCATACAAGTCGCCGGCGCCGGTGCCGGACAGATGCGTATGGCTAAAGCCAGCGATGATATTGTCCGGGTAAAAATAGCCGGCTATCCAGTCCCAGCCGGTACGGCCATTGTCCGGGCTAAGCTGCACCATACCATGCGGGACGGTAGCGCCAGGGAAGGTTTTGCCTTTACCGTCGGTACCGATAAACGGATCCACATAGGGCAGCGGATCAAACTGATTGGCAACCGGACTTTCGGGTGGACTGGATTGTTGGTTGCAGGCTGACAGCAATGTGGTCAGCATTAGCGCAAAGAACTTCTTCATCACATCCTCATACTATATGACAGGCAAAGGCCCGTCTTAGCGGGCCTGAATTTGTTCTGATGGTCAGAACGAACGGGATTAGTTAAGTGCCGGGTGGCCCATATCACGCAGCACCTCAAAACAGGCGCCCAGAGTGTGATAATCGCACTTGGCGCCCGCCGCACTTTTCTGATTGGAATACTTGGTATTGTCTTTTTTCAGTACTCTGAACCAGGCACCGTATTGGTGATCCACCATATGCTGCCAGCTGTATTGCCACAGCGCCGCATACTGCTCAAGGTATGCTTGCTGCCCAGTGGCTTTGTGCAGCATCGCGGCTGCGGCAAAGCTCTCGGCCTGCACCCAGAAGTATTTGTCGTCGTCACACCAGTTACCCTGCGGGTCGAAACCATACACCAGGCCGCCGTCCTGTGCATCCCAGGCCTGCTGATAGGCGCGATCAAACAGGGATTTGGCGCGTTCAAGTTGCCATTGCTGCGGCGCATGGCGATGCAGAATCAGAAGTAACTTGGTCCATTCGGTCTGATGGCCAGGCTGGAAGCCCCAGGGACGATACAGGTTCTTCGGATCGTCTTTGTTGTATTCCCAATCGGGGTGAAAACTAGGGGTGTAATGTTCCCATACCAGCCCATCCGTTAAATCTGCCTGACGTACGGCAATGTTCTGAGCCAGCAACTTAGCCCGCTGCAGAAACTGATTTAGACCTGTGGCTTCAAAAGCCGCCAGCATGGCTTCACACATATGCATATTGGCGTTCTGGCCGCGATAGGCACTTAATACCCCCGCCGGGCTGATCTCATCCGCGTATAAACCGTATTCTTCCTGCCAGAAACGTTGTTCAAGCAAGGTATACACTTTTAGCAGCGGCGCATCGTCGGTGATCAACCTGGCTTTGCGCGCTGCCGCATAGGCCAGCAGCACAAAAGCATAGCCATAGGCCTGCTGGGTCATATCCAGTGGCTGGTGGTTGTTGAGGGTCCAGGCCCAGGTCTGGCTGTCGGCCTGCCAGTGCACATTTTGCAGGTAATCCAGACCGTGTTTGGCAATATCCAGATAGTCCTGGCGGTCAAACACCAGTCCGGCCGTTGCGTAGTTAACAATAATACGGGTGCTGCTGACTAACTGTTTGAAGTGAGTGTCAAACAACTCACCATTATCGAGAAAGTTCTGGTGATAGCCACCGGTGCTATCCACCACTTTGTCGGTGTAAAAATCCAGAATGCTCTGGCAATGGGAAAGCAAAAAATCTTGCGAGTAGAAATTCATACCGGACTCCGGAATAACAGAGGATTAAAGGCACTGGCAGGATGACCATGTTCGGCGAGCCGGGCTTGTATACAAGCCAGATCCGGCAAGGCCGGAAAGGCGCCGGGCTGTGTTACGGCATAGGCGCCGCAGTGCGTGGCAAACAGCAATAAGGATTCAAGTTCTGAGGCATTGGCGAATACATCGGTGACCTGGTCAAAACACCCCAGTGCATATAAAAAACCACCGATAAACGCATCGCCACCGGCGGTGGTATCCACCGCTTTGACTTTAGGCGGTTGAATACTGCCCTGCTGGTTTGCCGTGAAATAATCAATGCGGTTGGCGCCATCTGTTACCAGCAGCAATTGGCACTGTTCGGTCAGGCAGTGGGCGATGTAGTCCTGACAGTTGCCGTTTGCAAGATATTCCAGTTCATCACGGGAAAACTTGACCAGATCAGACTTAGTTACCAGGTTGTTGACCAGCACGCGGTCCGCTTCGCCACTTGCCCACAAGTTATGGCGCAGGTTGACATCAAAACTCACCAGATTACCGGCACGACGGGCGCTGTCCACAATGTGGCTGGTGCATTCGGCAATATGCCGGGTGGTCAGGGTGTTGCTGCAAAAATGCAAAATGCTGTCACCACTAAACCAGTCGCTGTGCACCTGGTGTTTCTCCAGAATCACATCTGCTGTGTCATGGCGATGAAAGGAAAAGCTGCGGTCGCCACTTTCATCCAGCATCACAAAGGCCAGCGCGGTTTTAGCCTGGGGGTGCTTGAGCAAAAATCTGGTGTCGACACCGTACTGTATCAGTGCATCGGCCAGAAACTCGCCAAAGGGGTCCTGACCCACCTGGCCAGCAAAGAAAGCCTGCCCACCAAGGCGAGCCACCGCCACGGCGGCATTGGCTGGTGCGCCGCCCGGATACTGGCGGAATTCCGGCAGGGTAAGCGGCCCCTGACGCGTTGCGCCAATATGCAGAAAATCAATCAGGGCCTCACCAAAACAAAGAATCTTCTTCATGATTACGCCTTTGCCACTTGCAGTTGCTGGTTCTGTTTAGAGCCGCTAATGGCGTACCAGCCGATATACAGATAAGCACACATAGGTACGATAAAGCTGAGCTGTACCGAGCTTTGGTCCGCCACAATGCCTTGCAGCAAGGGCAGAATAGCGCCGCCGACGATGGCCATGCACAGCAAGCCTGAACCACGGGATGTCAGGCGGCCCAGGCCACCTATGGCCAGCGAGAAGATGGTGGGGAACATAATGGAATTAAAGAAGCCAACCGCCAGAATCGACCACATGGCCAGTTCCCCGGCACTATTGATGGACAGAACAATCAGGCCAATGGCCAGCATGGCGTTACCGGCTAATACATAAACCGGGGCGATAATGCGGGTTAAGATAGCGCCGATAAAACGGCCAATCATGGCCGCGCCCCAATAATAGGAGACCATGGCACCGGCTTGTTTGGCACTGAGGTTGCCAATATGGGCTTCGGCAAAATAATTCACCAGGAAGCTGCCTATCGCCACTTCGGCGCCCACATATAAGAAGATTGCTAAGACGCCGAACATCAACTGGCGATGGCCCAATACTTCAGACCAGCTTGGTTTGGCCTGTTCGTGCAAATCCGTGTGGATTTCCGGTAATTTGATGGCTTTGAATAATAACGCCACCAACACAGTGGCCCCGGCTAGAATCAGATAAGGCAGCTTAACCGCATCGGCACTGATGGCCTCGGCAGCAGCACCGAAAATCAAAACTGTGCCGAACAGTGGCCCCAGGGTGTGACCAAGGGAATTCACCGCCTGCGCCAGATTGAGGCGGCTGGCACTGGTTTTTTCCGGCCCCAGAATGGCCACATACGGGTTAGCCGAGACCTGCAAAACCGTAATACCTGCGGCCAGCACAAACAGCGCCAGCAGGAAGACGCCGTACACTTTGACTTCAGCAGCCGGATAAAATAACGCACAGCCCGCCGCAATAGTGCAAAGACCGCTGATAATACCGCGGCGATAACCGATTTTTTCGATCAACATGCCGGCAAAGGGCGAAACAATGAAGTACGCGCCAAAGAAGCAAAACTGCACCAGCATGGCCTGAGTGTAGTTAAGGGAAAACACTTCCTTGAGGTGCGGGATCAAAATATCGTTGAGGGCAGTGATAAAGCCCCAGATAAAAAACAGGGTGGTCATGGCGGCAAAGGCGAAGTGGCTGCTTTGCCCTTGCCCTGTTGCCTTCTGACCTGATTGGATAACAGCCATATTCAATTCTCGTTGAAGAGGGCGCTGCGCGCCCTGTGGTTAATGGGGTTGGGTTTCCAGCGACATGGAATAAGGCTGAGCCTCTTTGCTATTGGCCCAGGCTTTGTTCGGCTGACCACCCATATCAAACTGCAACTTGCCACCGGCCTGAATAACATGATGGTCAAGCCAGCTTTTTTGCAGGGCCTGGCCGTTTAAGCTGGCGGCCTGAATGTAGGGGTGCTGGTCCAGGTTGTTGCTGGACTCAATCACAAACTCCTTGCCGTCTTCCAGGGTCAGAGTGACCTTGTCAAACAATGGGCTGCCTATCACATATTCCGTGGTACCCGGCGTAACAGGATAAAAGCCCAAGGCGCTGAATACGTACCAGGCCGAGGTCTGACCGTTGTCTTCGTCACCGCAATAGCCGTCCGGGGTGGCGGAATACAGCTTGTTCATCACGTCACGCACTTTGTACTGGGCTTTCCAGGGCTGGCCGGCGTGGTTGTACAGATAAATCATATGCTGAATTGGCTGGTTACCATGGGCGTAGTTACCCATGTTGACGATCTGCATCTCGCGGATTTCGTGAATAGTGAAACCATAGTAAGAATCATCAAACAGCGGCGGCATATCAAATACCTGATCCAGCTTGCTGATAAAGGCCTGCTGGCCGCCCATCAGTTGTTTCAGGCCTTCGATATCGTGGAATACCGACCAGGTGTAGTGCAGAGCATTACCTTCGGTAAAGGCATCACCCCATTTGAGCGGATTAAACGGCGTCTGGAAGCTGCCATCCTGGTTTTTACCACGCATCCAGCCGCTTTGTGGGTCAAACAGGTTACGATAGTTCAGGGCGCGCTGCTTAAACACTGCTGCATCCTGTTCTTTACCCAGCGCTTTGGCCAGTTTGTACAGATTAAAATCGGCAAAGGCATATTCCAGGGTACGCGCAGCATTTTCATGAATGCCCACATCGTAGGGTACGTAGCCGAGTTTGTTGTAATAATCCACCCCTTCACGACCTACCGACGTCATCGGACGGCCCTCGTTCACTTCGGCGTTTTTCTTAACCGCTTGGTACAGAGTGTCCATATCGAAGCCACGAATACCTTTTAAGTAAGCGTCAGCAATATTGATGGCGGAATTCGAGCCTACCATCACATTGCGGTGACCGGGGCTGGCCCATTCTGGCAGCCAGCCTGATTCCTTATAGGTGTTGGCCAGCCCTTGCATGATTTGCGCGTCCATCTCGGGATACATCAGGGTAAAGAAGGGGAAAACCGCACGGAAGGTGTCCCAGAAGCCGTTATCGGTAAACATATAGCCGGGCAGCACATCGCCGTTGTAAGGGCTGTAATGGACCAACTGGTTGTCGGCGTCGTATTCATAGAACTTACGCGGGAACAGCAGGACCCGGTACAGGGCAGAGTAAAAGGTACGTACCTGATCCAGGTCCTGGTCTTCCACCCGGATACGCGACAACTCTTGCTGCCAGGTTTGTCTGGCCTTGGCTCGGGTCTGGGCAAAACTATCCTTGCCTACTTCACGACGCAGGTTCAGCTCAGCCTGTTCAAGGCTGATAAACGAAGAGGCCACTTTGGCATGCACCTGTTCGCCACGTTGGGTTTTAAAGCCAATAATGGCGCCCACATGCTCACCTTCGCTTTGCTGACTGTTTTTTTGCAGCGACCATTCGTCGTGCCAGGTGTGGGTTAGTTCAAAGTCCTTGTCGAACTCGATCACAAAGTAGTTATGGAAGTTGTCCGGCACACCGCCATGGTTGTTGCGTGCATAGCCGACAATTTTGCGCTGTTTGGGCAGAATTTTAACCATGGAGCCTTTGTTAAAGGCATCCAGCAAAATATAGGCACTGTCGGTTTGCGGGAAGGTGAAACGAAACTGTGCGGCCCGCTCAGTGGGAGTCACTTCCATCACCGTATCATAGTCGGCCAGGTATACCGAGTAATGGTCAGGCCCGGCTTGCTCGGCCTTATGGGAAAACCAGGAGGCGCGCTCATCTTCCTTAAATTTCAGCTCGCCGGTCACCGCCATTAATGAAAAGGCACCGTAGTCATTTAACCAGGGGCTGGGTTGATGGGTCTGCTTAATACCGCGCAGGGTGTCGTCATCATATTTGTAGGTCCAGCCGTCGCCCATTGGCGCTGTCATTGGGGTCCAGAAATGCATGGCCCAGGGCGTGGCGATAGCCGGATAAGTATTGCCATTGGACAGACTGAACTTGGAGTCGGTGCCCATCAAGGGGTTAACATATTGCACCAAATCGGTTTCTACCAGGTTAACCTGTTGTTGTTTGGGCGGTGATTGAGTCTGGTTGGCGCAGGCCAGTAGTGACAGACTGGCAACGGCGGCAAGGCAGGCAGTACGGGTCATGATGCATTCCATTTTTCTGCTGGGCCCGTTAGTAAAACTGAATCCGGGCCAGGTTAATAATTCGTAAAACTGTAATCGATTACATTTGTGGCGTCCAGAGTAAAATCCTCTTCTTGGTTGAAATGCCGGATTTTCACCTTATCCGGTAGTGTAGGAAGCAAAGAAAACCGGCATGTATGGCAATTTCGAAAATCTATGATATCGATTACATCTTTACTTGCTATTGCTCTGAGGTGGTGAAATCATATAAAGAGTAGGGAAGTTGTGACTTTGCCTCGCCCAACGGAAGGGGCTGAATCAGAAAATAGGAACTGTCATACCGTTATGACCAATATTAAGAAGGTAAGTGAGCTGGCTGGGGTTTCCACAGCCACTGTCTCGCGGGCGTTAAAAAATCCAGAACTGGTTACCGAACAGACCAGAGAAAAGGTCATGAAGGCGGTGCAGAAAGCCGGATACCGGCCGAACTGGCTGGCAACCAGTGTCAAAACCGGCAAGTCTAATTCTATTGTGGTGCTGGTTCCTAACCTGGTTAACCCGTTCTTTATGCGAATTATTGAAGGTATTGAGCAGGCCGCCCAGGAAAAGGGCTATTCAGTGTTGTTGGGGGATACCCAGGGTAAGGCCAGCCGCGAAAACGAATATGCCAGTATGGTTCTGACTAACAGGGCCGATGGTTTGATACAACTGGACCACTCTTTTCCGTTTTCACAGAATGACGCCGAACTGGCGGAGACTGTGCCTATGGTCAGTGTCTGTGAACGCATTGAAGGTGAGAAGCGCTATCCTTTTATTGAGTTAGATAACTATGCGGCCGGCAGGGCGTTGACTCACCATCTTATCAGTTATGGGCATCGCAGCTTCGGTATTATTGCCGGCCAGCTGACCAGTCAGATTCACCACGACAGGCTGGCTGGCATTCAAAGCGTGTTTAAAGAAGAAGGCATTGAATTTGATCAAAGCATGCTGGTGGGCGGCAGTTACCGTATCGAGACGGGGATTGAAGGTGTACAGGAACTGCTGCGCCGCGAGCAACGGCCTACCGCGATCTTTTGTTTTAACGATGATATTGCTATTGGTGCCCTGTATGAACTGAAGCGCCATGGCTTGCGCATCCCTGATGATATTTCTGTCACAGGTTTCGATAATGTAAAAGTCTCTGCTTATATGGACCCGCCACTGACTACCGTTGATCAACCCGCTTATGAAATGGGGCGCAGAGCGGTAGAGGTGTTGATCCAGCAAATTAACCGCCAGCCATTGCAACGCACCCGCGAAATTTTGCCTTTCCAATTGCTGGAGCGTGGCAGCACCGGGCCAGTGAAAAGCTGAGCCATGCTGGCGCTTGTAACATTTATAAACATCATTTACCTGCCTGTTTTTAAATTTGTTTAAAATTAAACTTCCTATTAAACAATAGGTTATCCTAAAGTCTGGTCTCCGCCCCCGTTGCTTTGGTTAAATAAATGTTATTCCCAACAATTTGGAACGTTGACAGTTTGTTGTCAGAAGTCTAGTATTTAAACCAATTTGTAATCGATTACATTTTGGTTTTGTGACCATTTGCAATCGAATCACCAGAAGTAAAAGTGTAAAGCACTGAAATTAAAGACTTATTAAGTCTTGTTGTTGATTTTGTGTTTACGATTACATTAACGCAAGTGGAGAAGCCAATGGCTACCTGGAACACAACAAAAAAATCCTCAGTATCAAGAGGGTTCGCCAAGTCCCTGCTATGTCTTTCGGTAATGAGTGCTATGGGAGCCTCGGCCCAGGCACAGGAAAATAACAATCAGCAACAGGCCGAGGAAACCGAAGTTATTGAAATACGCGGTATCCGCGCTTCTGCGTCTGAAAACCTGGCGGTAAAACGTTTATCTAATTCGGTGGTAGATGCCATTACCGCCGAAGACATCGGTAAGTTTCCGGATAAAAACGTAGCCGACTCGCTGCAACGCGTACCTGGCGTAGTGATTCAGCGCAGTGGTGGTGAGGGTGCAACCGTTAGTATTCGCGGTTTATCATCGGATTTGACCTTTACCCAGCTTAACGGCAACTTTATCGCCTCTTCTCCTGGCGAGCCTTCCCGCTCATTCTCCTACGCGCTGCTACCTTCCACTATGATTGAACGGGTGGAAGTATATAAATCCTCTGAAGCCCGTCTGGATGAAGGCGGTATTGGTGGTACTGTGCTGATGCACAGTCGCAAGCCGCTGAATATGGACAAGAATTCCGGTGTTCTGAATATCGAATACACCAACTCCGATATTACCGACAAATATGAACCGCAGTTTAGTGGTATTTATTCCTGGAAAAACGACGACGAAGACTTCGGTATGTTGTTTGGTTATACCCGCCAGGACCGCACTAACGGTTCACAAAGTTCCAGGGTAAATATCATCAATACAAACCTCCAATACCAAGAGCGTAAAGACAACCAAGTGGTTGAGGGGGGAGCCATAGGCTATGCGCCACAAAGTATGGTGCAGGAAATCTGGGACGAGAATCGAGAGCGTGAAGGCTATCAGTTTACTGCCCAGTGGCGCGTGTCCGACAGCCTTGAATTCGGTATGAACTACTTCCGTTTTACCCTCGGCCAGGATGCCATTTTAAATCAACTTGAATATCCTGAATGGCACAACGGCGATAAGTACTGGACAGATGTTCGGGTTGATGCTGATGCCCAGTATGTTACCGGGATTGATTACTCTGTAGGGGTCAGTGGTGCGCAGGAGGTAGCAGATATTCCGCGTATCAACGGCGAGTATATTGTTGAAGAGGCAACCTCTGATACGTTCGATTTTTATGCTACCTACGAGGGCGATAACTATAAGGCCAAGCTGACCTTTGGTAAAACCAAGGCTGAAGGCGGGCCATCTGAAAAATACCGCGCGGCCTACTACGCCAAAGAAGCTTCTCTATTCTACGGCTATGACCTGTCAGGCCATCGTATGACTACCTATATGGATCCTAATATGATCAATAATCTGGTGGCAGGTATCGGTGGTGATGCAGACGTAGGGGCAACCGACTCGAGCTTTGTGACCGGTACGCAGGAAGAAAAATACGCCAGCCTGGATGTGGATTACTACGTTGATTGGGGCATAGTCGATACCTTGCGTTTTGGCGGTAAATACCGCAATGGCAAAATTCACCGTGATACCCGTAATACCTTCTATCTGGCTCCAGATTTTGATATTGCGGCGGCTGAGGCCAATGGCGGCGTGAGTCTGGATGATGATTACTCTCGCCATGATGGTATCCCTGATATCACCACAGTGATTAAACCTGAGTCGTTGGGTAATTTATCTGATGTTATCAATACCAACCTGTTCCCAGCCGTTGACTGGCACAAGTACCAGCAGCATCTGGTGGATAACTTCGTTAAGTACACTCGTATCGAGCCAAACTATGTTTATGGGGTAGAAGAGGAAATCGCTGCTGCTTACATGCAGGCTGACTACCGATATAAGAGCTTGCGCGGTAACCTGGGCTTTCGCTTTGTACGCACTACAACTATCTCCGGCTCATCTGACAAAATAGTTTATCGTCTTGACTGGCAAGATGATGACGGAAATGATTTGCCTATCAATGAGCAGCGGGTAGAGAACTTTGTTTATATCGAAAAAGAAAACACCGAAAACAAGTTGCTCCCCAGTTTTAACCTGGTTTGGGACATCGATGAAAACTGGGTGTGGCGGGTTGCAGCAGCCAAAGTCATGTCCAGACCTGGATATGATGATCTAGGTAGATATCAGGAATTGATTTATACCTCGAACGAATACTCCAGTGACCGGGCCGGAGAACCTAACTTTGACTTGATTAAAGACACCGAAGGTTGGGTTGGCGGCGGCGGTAATACCAACCTGGCGCCGATGGAGTCCACCCAGTTTGACACTTCTTTGGAATATTACTACGGCGAAGGTTCTGGTTTTGGGATCGCTTTCTTCCGCAAGGAGATTGATAATTTCATTGTGCCGCTGAGAATCGATGTGAAGCGTAGCGCGCCAGAAATGGAATTTGTGTTGGAACATGCTGGCGGTGAAGTGGTTAGAGCCGGCGGAGATGATCTAACTATTCGCGACTTCAGCACTACAGCCAATGGTAGTGATTCAACATCGACCGGGACAGAAGTGTTCTGGCAGCATTTCTTCGACAATGGTTTTGGTCTTTACGCCAACTACACCAGCAATAAAACCAACGAGGCTGACCTTTCCGAAAATGGTGAGAAGGTTGGTACTTCGCCGTTAATTGGTAGTTCCAAATACCAAATGAACTTCTCTGTATTTTATGAAGATGACTTGTTCAGTGTGCGGGCCTCTTACAACAAACGAGGCCCTACCGTTGGTGGTTACAACAGTTCTTGGGATACCAACTACTACACGGCTAAATATGACCAGGTGGATATCAATGCCAGCTATAACCTGACTGACAACCTGGTGCTGTCTGCCTCAGTGATCAACCTGACCAAATCGGACACCTATCGATATTTAGGCAACGATACGGATAACCGTTTTATTCAGAATGCTTACAGCGGCCGTCGTTTCTATATGGGTGCCACTTACAGGTTTTAAGGGATTGCCCGCACTGGCGGGCAACCGGTAAAAGATTCAGAGGAATAACAATGAAAAAGTTTAACAACAATAAGTTATATGCAGTGGTAGCACTGGCCATGAGCGGATTGTATGGCTGTGGCGGCGCAGGTGATGCCGACCCGGCCGATATTCCGGTCGTACTTGACTATACCTCAGCAGATATCAGCGGTTCAGCGGTGAAAGGTACGCTTAGTAATGCTCTGGTTACCGTATCTCAAATGAACGGTACCGAAATTACTATGGGTTCTGAAAGTAAAACTGATGCCGATGGTAAGGTCAGTTTTAGTGTGGAAGCCAAACAAGGTTTTGGTATCAATGGTATGTTCAAAGTGGACGTTACCGCTGATGCTAGCTCCAGCATGGTCTGTGATGCTGTCAGCTGTGCCGGTGTAGCCATGGGCGAACTGCTTTCTGGCGCACCTTTAGCTGGCACAACCTTTACCACGCTGGCTTACGTGCAGGTACCTTATGCCAGCAGTTCTGACGGTGTTTCTGATGCTAGCTTCCAGGCCAACGCTCTGACCACCATAGCTTCGGCTTTGGTAGCCGAGCAGGTTGCGGGTGGTCGCAACGTGTCGGTACGTCCGTTATACGAGCTGGCATTGTCTGACAACTCTCAAACTTTGCTTAAAGCGTTGGGTGTTAGTGCCAAAGCCAATGTTTTCAGTACCGAGCTGGTGAGTGCTGAGTCGTATGACAACTTCGTTACCGGGGAAAGCTGTGAGGATGTGCCAAAAACCGACGCCGAGGGTAACCCGATAACCGATGCTGAAGGTAATCCTGTTACCGAGGAAATCTGCGTAGATAAGCTGGTCAGTGGCGATGTTATCAAGCTGTCACTGGCTAACGCAGCCTTCGCTAATATCTCAGAAGGTGAGAGTTTCAGTGGTTTGATGAGTGATGTGGCTAGCACTATAGCCATTGCTCAGACTGGAGACGTTACTGTACTGACGCCGCTGCGCGAGCGCATGCTGGCGTCTATCAGCGCGGTGCCTTATTTAGACAAGTTATCACTTACCGTTGATAGCGTGATTGATCTGTCACTGGCATTTTTAGACAGCGACACCAGTTCAGGCCCAGTGCGGGAAGTGACCACGGACGCCAATCTGGCCTCAGCTGTAATTACTGGCCGCAATCGTATCAGCGATGCCGAAGCCGAAGCCATGGTGTTTGACGGCAATGTTGAAACCAAGTGGCTGGATCATAATGAGTGGAAAGGCGCGCCAAGCGTTGAAGACCCGTCCTGGTTACAGGTGCAATTTGCCCAGCCACAAGCGGTAAGTAGTTTGTTTATTACCAGTGCCAATGATGCCCCGGCTCGTGACCCGGAAAATTTCCAGGTGCTGGCCTCCAACGATGGCACAAGCTGGATAACGCTGGCTGAGTTTATTGGCGAAACCTTTGACGAGCGCTATGAGCGTAAGGAATTCCGTTTTGTAAACGGTCTGGAATTTACCCATTACCGCCTGAATATCACCAAAAACAAAGGTGATGACACCCTGATGCAAATTGCCGAGGTGGAGTTTGTCGGGCCTATCTATACCAGCGCCGACCATACCGATCCGGTGGGCAGTACCACCATCACGGCCCGCAACCGCATTGGTGATGCAGAAGCCGAAACCATGGCGTTTGATAACAATATCGAAACCAAGTGGCTGGATCACAATGACTGGAAAGGTGCGCCTTCGGTGGAAGATCCTTCCTGGGTGCAGGTTGATCTGCCTGAGCCAAAGGCGGTAGATACCCTGGTTATCACCAGCGCCAATGACGCGGACGCTCGTGACCCGGAAAACTTTAACCTGCAAGGCTCTAATGACGGTGAAAACTGGATCACCCTGTCTGAATGGATCGGTGAAAGCTTTGATGAGCGTTACCAGCGTCGTCAGTTCAGTGTGGCCAACAGCCTGGCATTCAGCTCCTATAAGCTGAATATCACCAAAAACAAAGGTGACGACACCCTGATGCAGATTGCCGAAATTGGTCTGGTTGGGCCTAAACTGCCTGATCTGAACCATGCCCTGATGGACGGCAAAGTGGTGACCTTCCGTAATGCCATTAGTGATACCGAAGCCGGTCAAATGGCGATGGACGGTGATGTCGAAACTAAATGGCTGGACCACAATGAATGGAAGGGTGCGCCCAGTGAGGAAGCTCCTTCCTGGATAGCCGTACAGTTCCCAACGCCGGTGGCGGTTAACAAGCTGGCACTGGTCAGTGCCAATGATGCCGATGCCCGTGACCCGGAGAACTTTAACCTGCAAGCTTCTAACGATGGTGAAAACTGGGTGACTCTGGGTAGTTGGATTGGTGAAGGTTTCGACGAGCGTTTTGAACGTCGTCTGTTCCCCTTCAGTAACGACCTGGGCTTTAGCCATTACCGTCTGAACATCACTAAGAACAAGGGTGATGATACGCTGATGCAAGTGGCTGAGATTGAGTTGATTGGTCCGCAATATCAGTCTGTTGATCACTCCGCAGCAGATGGTGCGGTATTCAGTGCCAGAAATCGTATCGGTGATGCTGAAGCGGAAAGCATGGCCTTTGACGACGATATCAACACCAAATGGCTGGATCACAATGAATGGAAAGGCGCACCTTCCGAAGAGGACCCATCCTGGGTGCAGGTGGACCTGCCACAGGCCAAAATCGTCAGCAGTATCGCCATTACCAGTGCCAATGACGCCGACGCCCGCGACCCTGAGAACTTCAATATTGAAGGCTCAAACGACGGCGGTGTGACCTGGACCCGTCTGGGTAGCTGGATTGGTGAATCCTGGGACAATCGTTATGAGCGTAAGCTGTTTGAAATGGGCAATGGTTTTGCTTTCAACACCTATCGTATCAATATCACCAAAAACAAAGGTGATGACACCCTGATGCAGATAGCAGAGATCGAACTTATCGGTCCCGATCTGTAAAAGCCGATGGCGGCCGATAGGTATCGGCCAGCCTTGCATGATTGCCGCACGGGCCGACAACCCGCTGCGGCAAAATGTTTGGTAGGGTAGAAATACGGCCCGGACTTTGTTGTTACAAAAGGGGCCACCAAACATGAACGAGGTAAGTGTGAAAGACCCAAAACAACAGCATCAAAGCGCCCTTTATATGGGCATTGACGGTGGTGGCAGCCATTGCCGGGCGATGCTCCAGGATGCCCGTGGCAACCTGCTTGGACAAGGCCAGGGTGGACCTGCCAACCCGGTGTATGGATTACAACAAAGTATCGATTCCATTCTGACCGCGACCCACCAGGCATTGCATGAAGCCGGATTGGCAAGCAGTGATGTGAGCAACATTGTCGTGGGTGGGGGACTGGCCGGCTTGCATTTGCCCCGTATGCAGGATGCTATGCAGAAATGGCAACACCCCTTTGCAGCTTTGTATCTGACCACGGATTTGCACGCCGCCGCACTGGGGGCACATCAGGGTATGGATGGTGGCGTGATTATTCTGGGTACGGGGTTCAGCTCGCTAGCCTCATGCAAGGGTAAGCTCACTCAGGTTGGAGGCTATGGCTTTCCTATTAATGCCACCTGCAGCGGCTCATGGTTTGGTCTTGAAGCCGTTAAAGCCGTGCTGCTGGATGTGGACGGTGTGGGCTTATCTACCAGTTTGACCCAGGCGCTGCTAATGGGGCGCAGTGCTACTGAGCTGGCGGAAGACTTTATGCATGCCACTGCCACAGACTACGCCAAACTGGCGCCGCTGGTATTCGAGCAGGCTGATATCGGCGACAAAGTCAGTCTTGGCTTAATCCAGCAAGGAGCGGCTTTTATTAATCAGGTGATTCGACGTTTGCTGGCCACCGGTGTCACCCGCCTGGCCATGATTGGCGGTATTACCGAACGTATTAAGCCCTGGCTGGATCCGCAGTTACTTGCCACCATTAACACGGCCCTGGCCAGTCCTCAGCAGGGTGCTTTGTTATATGCCAGACAACAACATGCATTGGTCACAAAGGATAAGTCATGAGCTCAAGACGGGATTTTCTGAAGCTATCGGCCCTCACTGGTGCCTTGAGTTTTTTGCTGCCCAAGGCGGCCAGGGCCGCAGCTAAGATCAACAAGCCCATCGTAGTTTCCACCTGGGAACATGGTATGCCTGCCAATCAGGCGGCCTGGGACGTGTTAAAAACTGGTGGCCGTGCATTGGATGCAGTAGAAGCCGGAGTGCGGATACCAGAAGCAGACCCAAAAGTGCGTACAGTCGGACTGGGCGGTTATCCCGACCGGGAAGGCAAGGTGACCCTGGATGCCTGCATTATGGACGAGCATATGAACTGCGGTTCGGTGGCCTTTTTGCAGGATATCAAGCACCCCATTTCGGTGGCACGTAAGGTCATGGAAAACACCCCGCATGTGATGCTGGTAGGGGAAGGGGCCAAGCAATTTGCCTTGCAGCAGGGCTTTATTGAAGAAGACCTGCTGACCGCTGAATCCAGGGCCGACTGGCAACAGTGGCTGCAGGATCAGCAGGTGCAGATGATCAATATTGAAAACCACGACACCATCGGCATGCTGGCGCTGGACAGTGACGGCAACCTAAGCGGTGCCTGCACTACCAGTGGTGCGGCGTATAAGATGCACGGCCGGGTTGGCGATTCGCCACTGATCGGCGCCGGTTTGTATGTAGACAATGAGGTCGGTGCTGCTACCGCTACAGGTATGGGCGAACTGATGATTAAAACCGTGGGTTGCCATTTAGTGGTGGAACTGATGCGTCAGGGCGCCAGCCCGGAAGAAGCCTGTCGTCAGGCGGTACTGCGCATTGCTAAAAAACTTGGTGACTATGCCCAGTTTCAGGTGGGTTTTCTGGCTCTGAATAAACGCGGCGAATATGGCGCCTATTGTATTCAGAGTGGCTTTAACTATGCGGTACAGCAGCAAAGCGGCGCACAACTCATCGATGGTAAGAGCCTGCTGGGAGATAAGGCGTGAAGACAAAGGCTTTGTTGGGGTGGTTGTTAGCCCTGATGTACTGTGCTTATTTACCTGTGAGTGCCGAACCGCTGGCCAGCATTCAGTCCAGTCAGCCGCCCTTTGCCCTGACCATTGAGCAAACCCGCAACTGGTCACCCGAAGCGGCCACCGCCAATCGCGATAATGTCTCGAATGTGGCTCTGGCACGGCGTTTCAGCGCACCACTACCTGGTCAGCAGGGTTCCGCTGCAAAAGTCTTGTATGCCCCCGATGGCATGAATAATTTCGCTAATTACCTGCGCGCCCAGCCACAGTTTAATTTGTATAACTTTACCCATTGGTCACAGATAGATGTACTGAACTGGTTTGCCGGTACGGCTGATTTGACGGTGCAGATCCCGGCCCGGCCCTGGGTGGATACCGCGCATAAAAATGGTGTCAAGGTCATAGGTTCGGTATTTCTTGGCGTGGCCCAGTGGGGCGGTAACGCGGATACCGTGGCAGCGCTGCTTGAACAGGACAGCCAGGGGCGTTTTATCCTGGCCGATAAACTGATTGAAATTGCCTCATTCTATGGTTTTGACGGTTGGCTGATTAACCAGGAAACAGACCTGACTGCGGTAAAAGATGCCGATAATCAGTTAGTGAAAGACCAGCGAGACCCTCAGCGCGGCCGTGAGCTTGCCAGCCGCATGCTGGCGTTTATGCAGTACCTGACTGCCAATGCCCCGCAGGGCATGGAGATTCACTGGTACGACTCAATGCTGGCCAGCGGCGAGGTACGTTGGCAAAACCAGTTGAATGATAACAATCAGGCATTTCTGCAAGATCAGGTACGCTCCTCTGATGCCATCTTTCTGAATTACTGGTGGAATCAGCAGATGGTGCAATCCTCGGTCGCTAAGGCCAGAGAGATCGGCCGCAGCCCCTTTGATGTATACGTCGGTGCTGACCTGTGGCCAAGCCGCAATGCCCAGCGCGCGTTCAGCCGTTATCAATGGCTGGATTGGTTGTTTGAAGATGGCCAGGCTCTGGCGTCCATTGCCCTGTTTGCACCTAATGTAAATTACAACTTTGATGGTGAAGCGCACACCCCGGCGTTCAGTCAGTTTGATAATGATGCCCAGGATGAGGCAGCCTTCTATGCCAGCGAAGTACGTTTATTTGCCGGTGATGACCTGAATCTGGCCAGCCTCGATAAAGATGGCTGGAAAGGAATTGGCGCTTATTTGCCGGTGAAGTCGACGATCACGGCCTTACCCTTTGTGACCAGCTTCAATACCGGGCAAGGCAAGGTCTGGATGGAAAATGGCGACAAGCGCGGTGGTCCCTGGACAGATATGAGCCGCCAGGATCTGTTGCCTACCTGGCAGTTTGCCCATAGCGGGCCATTGTCCCTTCATTTCGATTTCGATCAGGTCTTTGCTGGCGGCAGCAGCATTGCTATTCAAGCTGACAAAGGTATGGCAGGGCAGGCGCAGTTGTTTGCCACCGAACTGATGATGACCGCCTCCACCCGCCTTAAGCTGGTGACTAAAGGCGATGCGCAGGGACTTGCCTTGAGTCTGCAAACGGCCGACGGCCAGAGCATGACGCTGGCGATTAAAAGCTCCACTAATTGGGCCACGCAGCGATTTGAGCTGGCTGAGCTGGCCGGTAAAAAGCTGACCGCCATAGGTTTGCAGACCAACGGCGGGCAACAGCTGCAGGCTTATCTTGGTCATCTGGAGTTATTGCCATGATAGGGCTGGAAGTCTGCGTAAACGCCGATGACCTGCAAAACCTGGGACGGGACGTTCAGGCTGCCCGACAAGGCGGCGCTGTGCGTATCGAACTGTGTGGGCAGATGCAGCAAGACGGCCTGACCCCCAGTGTTGAAGCGATGCACATTGCCCGCGACGCCTTTGCTGATGTGCCTGGCATGTTAGTGATGATCCGCCCCCGTGGTGGTGACTTTTGCTACGCCATGCAAGATCTACTGCAGATGCAGGAAAGCCTGTACCAGGCTGCTGAATGTGGTGCCGACGGTGTGGTGTTTGGCCTGCTCAACGCAGAGGCTGAGTTGGATCTGGGTCCCCTTAAACGCCTGGTGGACCTGGCCCATCAACTTTCCCTGCCAGTCACCTTTCATCGCGCCTTTGATGCCCTGCGCCGTCCTGAGGTTGCGTTGGAACAGCTGATTGACCTTGGGGTCAGGCGCATTCTGAGTGCAGGAACGCCCTGGGATAGCGGGCAGGGAGTGACGGCAGGACTGCAAAGATTGGGCGATTACATTGCCCAGGCCAAAGACCGTATTGAAGTGGTGGCCGGTGGCGGCATTCACCAACATAACCTTGCACAGGTATGCGAACACCTGGCGCCATTAGGCCAGTGCTGGTCGGTGCATAGCTATTCGGCCCTGCTGGAAGAAGGCAGGGTCAGTCAGGCCAGGGTGGCAGAGATGACGGCCCGCTGTGGGCCGGCTAAGTAGTTGTATCCCGGTTGGGAACCATTCATTTATTTTCAAAGAGCATTATGACTAGCAATTTATCCAAGCCCGGCAGCGTTTTTCTTGATTTATGTGGCGACTGGCAATTTCGTCAGGCCAGCAGTGAGCAATGGCTGCCAGCCACTGTGCCGGGCTGCAATTTTACTGATTTGCTGGCCAATGGCCTGATAGACGATCCGTTCTATCGTGACAATGAAAGTCACTTGCAATGGATTGAGCGACAAGACTGGCACTACCAGAAACGCTTCAATCTGGGCCGCGATTGGTGGCAAAACGCCGATATTCAGTTGGTGGCCGAGGGGTTGGACACGTTCTGCGAGTTGTACCTGAATGGTCACAAGCTGGCCGAAGGCCGCAATATGTTCGTCGGACAGCGCATATCGTGCAAATCTTTGCTCATTGAAGGTGAAAACTTACTGGAAGTGCGCTTTCGTTCGCCCATTAATGAAACCATGCCGGCTTTTCTGCAAGCGGGGTTTGCCTACCCGGCTGAAAATGACAAGTCAGAAGAGAAACTCAGTGTCTATTGCCGCAAGGCACCCTGCCATTTTGGCTGGGACTGGGGGCCGCGCTTTGTTACCAGCGGCATCTGGCGCAGTATTTCCCTGCAGGGTGTTCAGAGCGCCAGAATTGCCGATGCGCAGTTTATTCAGCATCAGCTTAGCAGTGAAAAAGCCGAATTCAGCTTTGCCTTGCAAGCAGAGGCGCAGCAGCAACAGCAATTGACACTACAGGTACGCTGCCGGCAAGCCCCGGAACTAAACCAGCAATGTTCAGTTTTGCTGGATAAAGGCCAATCTGTGCATCAAGTGGGCTTCAGTCTGGATAATCCCAGGTTGTGGTGGCCCAATGATCTGGGGGAGGCGTTTCTGTATGACTTTGAATTCAGCCTGCTGGATGGCGATGAGATGGTGGATACCCATCATCAACGGGTGGGATTGCGTACCCTGGAAGTGGTTAATCAGCCGGATGAAATGGGCCTGTCGTTTTACCTTAAGGTGAACGGCCAGCCGGTATTTATGAAAGGCGCAAACTATATTCCCGGTGACAGCTTTATTCATCAGATGACCGCCCAGCGGCATCAGGCGGATTTTGCCGCCGTGGTAGCGGCCAATATGAATATGCTGCGGGTGTGGGGCGGCGGCATCTATCAGGATGATGAGTTTTACCGCCTGGCCGATGAAAACGGCATTCTGATTTGGCAGGACTTTATGTTTGCCTGTTCACTGTACCCCGCCGATGACGCCTTTGTGGCCAATGTGCAGGAAGAAGCCGAATACAACATCAAACGCTTGCGCAATCACCCCTGTCTGGCGTTATGGTGCGGCAACAATGAAGTGGATATGGCCATCAAGCACTGGCAATGGCCGGATAAGTTTGGCTATAGCGATAGCCTCTACAGCCGCCTCAAAGATGACTATATCCGCCTGTTTGATCAATGTCTGCCCGACGCGGTAGCGCAATTTGATGCGGGACGTTTTTACCTACGTTCTTCCCCTATAGGTTTTTGGGAAGAAGATATGGACCATATGGGCAATCACCATTACTGGGGGGTTTGGCACGGTGAAGAGCCTTTTAGTGAATATCAGAAACGCATTCCGCGTTTTATGAGTGAGTTTGGTTTTCAGTCTTTCCCGCTGGCATCGTCCATGACCCGCTTCACCGAGCCGCAGGACTGGCAACTGGACTCAGAGGTATTGCGGGTGCACCAGAAACATCCGCGTGGTAATAGCCTGATCCGCAGTTATATGGAACAGGAATACTGCGCGCCGGAAAACTTCCCGCGTTTGCTGTTTTTAAGTCAGGTGCAACAGGCTGAAGGCCTGAAACTGGCCTTTGAAGCACACCGCGCCGCCCGGCCGTTTTGTATGGGGACCTTGTACTGGCAGTTAAATGACACTTGGCCGGCCGCCTCCTGGTCCGGCATTGATTATTACGGGCGGTGGAAAGCCCTGCATTATCAGGCCAGGCGCAGCTTCCGTACCGATTTACTGGTACTGGATGAGCATAAAGGTGACATCAGAGTACGTTTGGTTAGTGATCGCTTGCATTCTATCAAGGCTTCTTTGGAACTGACACTGATGGATTTTGACGGGCAAGTTATCTGGCAACAACAGCAAACACTGGAGACGCCAAAAAACACCAGCACACAACTGGCGCTGCTGGATAAAGCCACACTGTTAAATGGCCAGCGGGCTGAACAACTGGTGTTACAGGGCAGATTGCTGGACGCGCAGGGGCAATTGCTGACCGACAGCCTGTATTATTTTGTGCCCAGCAAGCTACAAGAGTTACAACGGCCCAATATGACTCTGACTACCCAGGTTGAAAGCGAAAGGCTGAATCTGACCCTGACGGCCGATACTTTGGTGCGTCAATGCCATATCGAGATTGCTGGTGCGCCAGGTAATCTGTCGGATAATTTCTTTGATTTACTGCCAGGCCAAAGCAAATGCCTTTATCTGGAACTACCCGATTGGCAGGTCTCTGATATTGAAAAACTAAGTGCTCACTATCAGTCTCTGTACAAGGAGGAAGAGCAATGAGTCTGTCCTGGCTGGATTTGCTGGTAATCGGTATCTACCTGGCCGGTACCCTGGCACTGGGTATCTATATTTCCAAACTGGCCAGCCGGGATATGAATGCCTATTTTCTGGCGGGTAAGGAGATTCCCTGGTGGGCATTGGGCGTGTCCAACGCTTCGGGGATGTTCGATATTGCCGGTACCATGTGGCTGGTGTCCATGTGTTTTGTGTATGGATTGAAAAGTGCCTGGCTGCCCTGGGTGTGGCCCATCTTTAATCAGGTTTTCCTGATGGTGTATTTGTCGGTTTGGCTGCGCCGCTCCAACGTGATGACCGGTGCCCAGTGGCTGCAAACCCGCTTTGGCACAGGTAAAGGCGCTGAGCTTTGCCAACTGGTGGTGGTGATTTTCGCTATTGTTAGTGCTATTGGCTTTATAGCCTATGCCTTTAAAGGCATAGGTAAATTTGCCGCGATTTTCTTTCCCTGGCAGCTCTCCCCCGATACCTATGCACTGATTATTTTTGCCGTGACCACCCTGTATGTGATCAAAGGCGGTATGTACTCGGTGGTGTTCACCGAAGTGATGCAGTTTGTGATTATGACGGTGGCCGCCGTGGCGGTGGGGATGATCGCCATTAATCTGGTTAGCCCTGAGCAAATTCAGGCCGCTACGCCGCCGGGTTGGGACAATATCTGGTTTGGCTGGCAACTGGAGCTTAACTGGCAGGGCCTGATAGACAGCGTTAACGACAAGATCCAGTCTGACAGCCTGGAATTGATTGGCCTGATGGTGATGATGATGTTGTTTAAGGGCGTGCTGTTCTCTATGGCTGGCCCGGTGCCCAACTACGATATGCAGCGGATCCTGGCGACCCGCTCGCCCAAGGAAGCGGCCAAGATGAGTGGCCTGGTGTCGTTGGTGATGTTCTTTCCTCGCTACATGATGGTGGCCGGGCTTACGGTGCTGGCGCTGGTATATATGGGCCCGGAGATTCAGGCGCAGGGTGGCGCGTTTGATTTTGAGCAAATACTGCCTTATGCCATCAACAATTTTGTACCGGTAGGGTTAACCGGTTTGCTGATTGCCGGGTTACTGGCGGCCTTTATGTCGACCCTGGCGGCGTCGTTAAATGCCGCACCTGTGTATTTTGTTAATGACATCTACAAGCGCTATTTCCGCCCGGATGCCGACAAAGGTACCTATGTGCGTGTCAGCTATCTGGTATCGCTGGTTTTGGTGGTGGTAGGCATAGGGTTTGGCCTGATGCTGTCCAGCATCAATGACATTATGCAGTGGATTTTCGGCGCCCTGTTTGGCGGCTATGCGGCGGCCAACTTACTGAAATGGCACTGGTGGCGTTTTAATGCCTACGGCTATTTCTGGGGAATGATCAGTGGCTTGCTGGCGTCTTTGTGTTTGCCGCTGTTGATGCCTGGCACTCATCCGTTATTTGCCTTCCCTGTGCTACTGGCCATCAGTCTGGCCGGCTCCATTATAGGTACCTTAATGACCCAACCTGAACAGGAGCAGGTGTTGTGTGACTTCTATCGTCAGGTGCGCCCCTGGGGTGTTTGGGGGCCGGTGCGCGATAAAGTGCTGGCCGCCGACGCGGATTTTGACCCCGACACCCATCCTGGGCGCGATATGGTCAATATTCTGGTGGGGATGGCCTGGCAAATCTGTTTAGTGGCGCTGCCCATTTACCTGGTAATCCAACAATGGACAGAAATGGCCGTGGCATTGCTGCTGGCCGTGCTGACCTCCTGGTTCCTGAAGAAAAACTGGTTAGATAAGTTGAAAGATTAATGAAAAAGAAAAACCTGATTTATGGCCTGGCGGCCTTACCCCTGATGTCGCTATTGGGATGTGCCTCCTCTACTTCGCAGGTAGCTGAAGCAAAGGTTGAACCTGTGAGGCAGGTGCTGGATTATGTCGACCCCTTTATTGGTACCGGTGGCCATGGTCATACATTCCCAGGCGCTTTGGTACCCTTTGGCATGGTGCAGCTTAGCCCGGATAATCCATCCAAGGGCTGGGACTGGACGTCGGGCTATCATTATTCCGATAACATTCTACTGGGTTTTAGTCACACCCATCTTTCCGGTACCGGCGTAGGAGATATGCTGGATGTGCTGGTGATGCCGTTTCGGGGTGACTACCAGGCAAGGGCCAGGGATGACAAAGGGCGGATTTTTACCACTTACGGGCATGAGCGTGAAACCGCCGAGCCAGGCTACTACAGCCTGTATTTGCCCGAGGAAAAAGTGCAAGCTGAACTGACCGCCACCACCAGAACGGGTGTACACCGCTATCAGTTTGAAGGCGAACAGGATGCCAAATTGCTGGTGGATCTGGGCTATGCACAGAACTATGACAAGCCAGTCGTGACCTTTCTGAAGGTGGAAGATAACTACACACTGAGCGGTTACCGCCTGTCCACCGGCTGGGCCAAGAATCAACCCATCTACTTTGTGGCCAGCTTTAATCAGCCTTTTGCCCATCAGTTATTTAATGACAACCAGGCGTTAAAAGGCGATCAGCTACAAGCTGAAAAAGGCCAGATTGTGCTGAACTTCGGCAAACCCAAACAGGCTCTGGAAGCCAAAATAGCGCTGTCTTATACCAGTATTGCTGGTGCCAAAGCCAATCTTGAGGCCGAAACGGCAGACAAGGATTTTGCGCAAGTTAAATGGCAAGCCAGCCAGGCCTGGGCACAGCAGTTAGGCAAATTTCAGATAAGGGATAACGACAACACTAATAAAACCAAGTTTTACACGGCCTTGTACCATGCCTTTGTGGCGCCACAGGTATTTCATGACGTGGATGGCGCCTTCTTTGGTGCTGATGGTGCCGTGCACAGAGACAAAAACTATCAGCGTTATTCGCTGTTTTCCCTGTGGGACACCTTCCGTGCTTTGCATCCGCTGTTGACCTTAAGTAATCCGGAGAAAGTCGATGATATGGTGCAGTCCATGCTGGGCTTTTATGACGAGACAGGTTTGCTGCCCACCTGGGACCTGATGTCCAATGAAACCGATGTAATGATTGGCTACCATGCGGTGCCGGTCATAGTGGACGCCTATCTGAAAGGCCTGACCAGCGCCGATCCTGAGCATATTATGGCGGCGATTAAAGCGTCGGCCATGCAGGACAGATTCGGCATCGATTTTTATCGTCAGTATGGTTACGTACCCTCTGACCTGGAAGTGGAAGCGGTGTCCAAAACCCTGGAATATGCTTTTGACGACTGGGCTATTGCGCAGATGGCCAAGGCCCTGAATAAGCAGGCAGACTACCAACTATTCAGCCAAAGAGCACAGAGCTATCGTACCCTGTTTGATGCCAGTACCGGCTTTATGCGCGGCAAAGACAAGCAAGGTCAATGGGTTACGCCCTTTAATCCGACCTATGTGGAACACCGCAATACCGACTACACCGAAGCTAACGCATGGCAATACAGCTTCTTTGTGCCCCATGATGTGCCCGGGCTGATTGAACTCTTTGGTGGTGAACAACCTTTTGTGGCCAAGCTGGACGAGTTGTTTGCCACCAGTTCTGAGATGCAGGGTGATGTATCACCAGATATTTCCGGCCTGATTGGTCAGTATGCCCATGGCAATGAGCCGGTTCATCATGTGGCTTACTTGTATGCGTTTACTCAGGATAAGCATAAAGGTGAAGCCAGGATTAAAGAAATCCGTGACACTATGTACTTGGCTCAGCCCGATGGCCTGGCCGGCAATGACGACCTGGGACAAATGTCGGCCTGGTACGTGTTCAGTGCACTGGGCTTCTATCCACTCAATCCGGTGGGTGGGGAATATGTGCTGGGGACGCCGCAGTTTAGCCAAGCGTCTTTGGCGTTACCCGCAGGCAACACTCTGCGCGTTGTTAAGCAGGGCGAAGGTTGGGTACAAGCTGTATGGTTAAACGGTGAACGTTTGGCCAGTCCGGTGTTAACTCATCAGCAGTTACTGGCGGGCGGCGAATTGCGCTTTGAACTGTCAGCAAATTAATCAGCTTTAAATTGCGTGCCGTACTGCTGGTTGTAGTATTCCAGCAGACGGCCTTTTTGGTGAGCTGGCAACCAGCGGCTCATGATCTGAAAGTAACGTTGCTGCTGGCTGGCCTGTTTAATGGCTCAGTTAGTGCTGTCTGATAACTGAAATGCCGTGCCGTACACCTGGTTATAGAATTCAATAAAGTGCTGTTTGTCCATGCTAGGCATCCAGTTTAAATGCGCATCCAGATAAGCTCGCTGCTTACTTACCCGGCTGATTAAGGTATCAAAAAAGGCTACCAGCGAACGGCCTTTGGCGCTGTTGGAACAAAAGATAAAACCTTGCGCCTGCTGCGGGGCTTCTGCCACTTTAAAGCTGATCAGATCCTGATCCAGATCCAACTGGCGGCTGTAATGAAAGGCGCTGTTAGGGTATTCCATCACTGCGGATACCCGCCCTTGCAGCAGCATATCCAGCATACCCGCTGCCATATCGGCGCTGGTACGGGTCCAGAACTTAGTTTGCCACTTAGGTTGTTTAAATTGGCTATCAAGCTGGTCGCCATAGCTTCTGCCGCCGACCAGCCCAAACTGTTTTTCACCAACCAGTTCCAGTACATCAGTGATATGAATGGTGCCTTTGTCTTGCTGTATCTGTGTGAGCTGATCGGCCAGCTTGTTACGCTTATTCACATACAGATGCAAGCCTGGAAACAGGGTCTGGGGCAGCCGGGTGACGGGAAACTTATCCACTCTGTCGCTGGAGCGCACTTTATTGCCTGCACAGGCATTGTCCATTTCCTCCAACATTTGTATGGCACGACTGGTATTGGCGATCAGTACAAAATAGCTTTTATCCGGTGCCGCATCTGCCAATAGGTGGAAAGTGGCGGTTTTAGTGCCCAGTTCGTTAATGTTTTTATGGGTTTTGCCCGGCGGGTCGGGTGTGATCCATATGTAATCCATATCGGTCTGGGTCATTTGTGCCGACAGAAAAGGCGAAAACAACAGCAGCAAAAGCAGAATGGGCATTGGCAGCAACCAGGATAAAGGCTCATCGGCAAGCCTACTCGCAGACAGATAAAGGTTCAATGCTCATCATGACCCTTTATCTTTTACATAGGATTTTGCAGATTATGAATAAATGACTTTGGCTGGTTACGGCTTCATTGGTATCGTTATCTTATCCGGGCTGCTAGCTGGCCGCCGATATTTCATGAGAGCATTTTTTGTCCAGTGCCACTTCCGGGTTTGTGCTGACCCGCAATCATTTTGATCATTCTAACGGTGTTGTCCTCGAGCTTTGGCTGGCCACAGATCAAGGTCCTGTACGATTACTGAGTGAACCTCAACAGCCGGTTTTCTTTGTCCAACAGCAGGATATAAACCAGGCCAGTGAGTTGTTGCAGCGCGCCGCAGTGAACTTCTCTTCTCGCGATTTATCAATGAAAACCTTTACTGGCAATGTGGTTACGGCGTTGTACTTTTCTTCCCAGCAAAGCTTGTATCAGGCCAGAGACATACTCAAAGACGCAAATGTACTTTGCCTGGAAGATGATATTCGTCTGGCTGATCGCTATCTGATGGAGCGCTTTGCTTATGGCAGCCTGGCCTTCGCTGGTGTGCAAACTCAGCGTTTGGGTTTTCAACAGGTTGAGCAGGCACGGATCAGGGCGGCAGACTATCAACCAGATTTCCGGCTGTTGTCGCTGGATATTGAATGCAGTGACAAGGGCGAGCTGTATTCAGTGGGGCTGGCGGCGGATGACTTTCACTGCGTGATTATGCGAGGCTGTGCTGAGCCTGGGCCAGATTGGATCCGCTGGGTAGAAGATGAAAAAGCCCTGTTGCTGGCACTGATTGACGAAGTGCTGCGCTACGACCCGGACTTATTTGTCGGCTGGGCGGTGGTGAATTTTGATTTTAAGTTGCTGATCCAAAGAGCCGAATTGATGGGGGTTAAATTGGCGATGGGGCGGGGTGGCAGTGTTGCCACCTGGCGGGATGGACGCGAAGCAAATCAGGGTTTTGTCGGTATGGCCGGGCGGGTTGTGATTGATGGTATCGATGCGCTGAAAACGGCTACTTATCAGTTTGACAGTTTTAGCCTGGAGTTTGTCGCGCAAAGCCTGTTGGGCAAAGGTAAAGATACCGAAAATGTGGAAGATCGTCTTGCTACCATCAAGCATGATTTTATTCACAACAAGGTTAAGCTGGCCAAATACAACCTGCAGGATTGCCAGTTGGTATTGGACATATTTGCCCATACCCGTTTGCTGGATTTTTTGCGACTTCGCAGTCAGTTAACTGGCCTGGAGCTGGACAGAAGCGGGGGTTCGGTGGCGGCCTTTACCAATGTCTATCTGCCTAAATTGCACCGGGCTGGCTATATCGCCCCCAACCTGCCGGACGGTGGCGGGCTGGCCAGCCCCGGCGGCTATGTGATGAACTCCAGACCGGGCCTGTATCGTCATGTATTAGTGCTGGATTTTAAAAGTCTGTACCCTTCGATTATCCGCACTTTTAAGATTGACCCCATGGGCCTGGTGGAAGGTTTGCAGGAACAGCAAAATGCCATTCCCGGTTTTCGTGGTGCGCTCTTTTCCCGTGATAAACACTTCCTGCCGGATATCATCGCTGCTTTATGGCGCCAACGGGATGAAGCTAAAAAACAGAAAGACGCAGCCCGCTCCCAGGCAATTAAAATCCTGATGAATTCATTTTACGGCGTGCTGGGCTCGGGAGGCTGCCGTTTTTACGATACCCGCCTGGCCAGTTCGATTACCCTGCGTGGCCATGAAATTATGCAAACCACCGCCAAATGGATTGAAGCCGAAGGTTATCAGGTTATCTATGGTGACACCGACTCCACCTTTGTGTGGTTGGGGGACAAGGTCACAGATTCACAGGCGACAGATATAGGGCAGCGGCTGGAGGCGATGATTAATCAGCGCTGGCAGGACCAACTTCGTGATGATTTGCAACTGGATTGCCACCTGGAAATCGAGTTTGAAACCCACTACAAACGTTTTCTAATGCCCACCATCCGCGGCTCGGAATTGGGTAGCAAGAAACGTTATGCCGGACTGAAGGCCACGGCTGACGGTGACAAACTTATCTTTAAAGGGCTGGAGTCGGTGCGCTCCGACTGGACGGCGCTGGCCCGGGAATTCCAGCACGAGCTATACCGGCGGGTGTTTGCTGGTGAAGATGTGGCCGGTTATATTCGTGGCATCATAGATGATACCCGCAGTGGCAAGCTGGATACGCAGCTCGTTTATCGTAAGCGCCTGCGCCGGCCATTGGCCCGTTATATTAAAAACGTGCCGCCCCATGCCAGAGCCGCTAGGTTAGCCGATGAGCAAAACCACGCCTTGGGCAAACCGCTGCAATATCAACATAAGGGCTGGGTGAGCTATGTCATCAGTACCGACGGCCCACAGCCAGTGGAATATCAGCGTAGCCCCATAGACTACGACCACTATGTGGAAAAGCAGCTCAGACCGGTGGCAGAAGGGATCCTGCCGTTTGTTGGCCTGAACTTTGACGATCTGGCCAGCAGTCAGATGGGGTTGTTCTGAGCGCTGGACTTAAATAAAAACACAAATCCAATAGGCCGTTAGCTTCTAGTACAACTTGTTATTGCCAAGCGGCACATCCAGCAAATTGCTGCTTCTGGTGGGCTGCCCAATCATCTCATCATAAGCACTTTGATGCTGAAGGCGCATTTGGCCGACCTGAATACCATCAAACAGCCTTTGCAAATCAAGTATATTGTGTGAGCAGACCGCTTGGCCTTGGGCATCAACCAACCAATGATTCTGCCCATTTACCACAATGGACAATTGATATAACGACCAACTAATCGAATGAACAATTACCAGCTCGATTTTACCCTGGTGCTGCAACTGCTCTACTGTTATGGCCATAAAAAGTGACCTCCTCGCTAGTCTTTACGCGGTTAACTGTAAAAAGTTCATTCCCAACGTGCCCTGGATATTTTGATGTGTATAGACAGATTGGGTTTTCACCACCTTATCGATGGCGGGATAGGGGGGATGTTGTCTGGGTACGGAACGAAGCGTGATGGTGTTAAAGTTGCCGTCGATACGAATGGCATAAGCTTGGTTACTGCCGATCAATCTGTTGCATTTTCGGCCGGCCAGCTGTGTTACAAAAGCCTAGCGTAAACTGTAAGGAGATTGTATGAAGTCCATAACTACCTGCCTGTTGTTTGTTGGGGAGCAAGCCGGTAAGGCGCAGCAGGCTATCGAATTCTATACGTCGTTGTTCGCTGACTCGGCTGTTGATGATATCCAATATCATAAAGCGGGTGGCCCTGAGCGTGAAGGCAGCGTTAAACTGGCTCGCTTTCACATCGGCTCCACCGAGGTGCTGGCAATGGACAGCGCATTGGATCATCAGTTTGGCTTTACCCCAGCTATGTCGCTGGCTGTGGAATGTGAATCTGAAGCGGAAATTACCCGTGTCTATGAGCGCTTGAGCGAACATGGCGCAACACTGATGCCGCTTGGTAACTATGGGTTTAGCCGCCGTTTTGCCTGGCTGAATGACCGCTTTGGCGTGTCCTGGCAGCTAAACCTTGCTTAGCATCCACGTGAATTAACTAAAGCGTTTAGCCAGTTCCCGCCATAAATCCAGATAATGCTGGGCGGCAGGGGTGCCTTTAGCAAAATCCGTGGCTGGTGCCCTGTGTACGCCCATGCGTTCAATATGGGACGAAAACGGAATAAAGGTGCTGAGCAGCAGGTCCCCATGTTGTTCGTTCAGGCGTTGCATGGTTTCCAGGTGTAGTTTCTTACTCACTTGCACCATGGAGAAAAATGCCAGGATTTTGTGCTTTTCCAGTTGGTGCTGGGTGAAGAAATCCAGCAATTGTTCCAGTGTGCGTTCCGATAAGGTGCTGGGGATTACCGGCACCAGCACCCAGTCGGCGCAACTGAATACCGACTCCGACAACATGGAAATGGTGGGTGGGCAGTCCAGTAGCAGAAAGTCGTACTCCTTTTTCACGCTTTTCAGGGCTTTTTTTAATGCACTATGACCTTTTGCCATACGCGATAAAAAGATATCGAAATCGCGAAAGTCCATATTGGCCGGTAACACATCCAGATTGTCATAATCACTGCCTTTTATTGCTTTAAGTAGCTTGTCCTGGTCGGTAAAAAAGCTGTCTTCGCTAAGCTTCTTGGCCGGTTTCAGGCGAAAGTAGAATGACGATGCGCCCTGGGGATCCAGATCACACAGCAGAACTTTATGTCCGGCCTGGGCCATCAGGTGGGCCAAATTGGCGGAACTGGCGGTTTTTCCTACCCCGCCTTTATTGCTGTAGCAGGCAATAATCTTCATATGGTCTTCCTTAATGCGTTTAGTAGCTGTTGTTGGCTGGCGGCTGTCAGCTGTTTTAGCAACTGCCTGATGATTTTGTTTCTGGCCTGTTGTTTTTTGTCTTCGCAGTGCTGGCATAACAACTGTAAATAGGCAATATAGCTATGGTCGGAGGGGACCTGCTGTTGCTCTTGCAACAGCCAGCTATTAAGTTCCTGTTGTTGCACGCACTGATCATTAAAATCACCCAGCAGGGTAGTGAGCTTTTTCAGGGTTTTGGCCAGGTGCAGGATGGTCTTGCCTGTCAGCCCCGGTAAAAAAAACTCGGCCAGGTAACGGGCCTTCTTACAGGCCAGGCGCAGGTTGTGAATTTGTTGGTCGCTCGGATCAAAGCTAAGTTGCTGAGCCAGTTGAATAATGCGCTGCACCTGCTTCAGTAATTTTTTACGGCCAAACTCCAGTGCGGCTTTGTGCGCTTTGGGTCCTGAGGGTAAATCAGCTATATCCTGCTGAATCTGTCGTGTTTGGCGTTGAAAGGCCTTAGATGCCAACATGCTGGACAAGTGGCGGTAAGCGCGCTGACGTTTGCTGCGCAATCTTTGCACTAATTTGTCGGCCTGAGGCTTTATATTGTCAGGTAAGTTTTCGCGGTATTGGTCTTCTGCCAGTAGATGCACGTCCAGATCCCTGAGCTCATTGGTGCGGTTCATCAGAGTGCGCAACTGCGCTGCCAGGGCCTTTTGCTGGGGCCCGGCGAATCCCCCTTTCAGTAGCGATAACACGCTGCGGCTTTTGCGCAGATTCACCCGGAATTGATGCAGATATTCGGTGTCCCGGTCCTGTTGTATACCCTGGATATTGGCAAACGCCATATTCACTGAGGCTGCCAGCCAGCTTTTCGCCAACGCGCCAAGATCCGTTTGATTGGTCGGGATCGCCAGCGCACTCCTGGCTGTCACCAGAGGATGTTCACTGCAATGACTTGCCAGGGAAAACGCCTTGCTGGCAGTTGTTTCACTAAACTGTCCAAGTACCCATTGCTCCAGTAAGGTTTCGCAGCGTGAAAAACCGCGGCAGGGCATGACTTGGACGAACATCAGCGGTTCAGGCAAGTCCAAGTGCAAAATCATCAGACTGCCGCAGGTTTTCTGCCAGTCGTCCTGCAGTAGCCATTGCTCGAGTTTACCGGTTACGCGGGCTAACGTCTGCAGGCTACGCAGCGGCGAAAGAGCTGCTGGCAGGGGGCTTGGTGTTAGTTGAGATTGTAGCTTGGCGGGATAAAAAATGGCCTGAGTAGGGGCCTGACATATTAATGGATGATGACCATCTGGCTGGCAACTTAGCAGCAGCAACTTACCTTGCGCTTTGACTAGCAACAGATCTTGTGCGGCCAGTTCCAGATCGGCATTGTCCAGCAGTTGCAACTCGCCGCTAAGCAACGAATGAGTGCTTAGCACCAGACCTAAACGGGCGGCTTTAGCTTGCAAGCGACTTTTGTCGAGATCATCAAAATGCGCGTTATACCAGCCGCCCAACATCGCGAGGTCATCCTGGTGGGTGTTTTTTATACTAAGTCTCAGTACTTTATCGCTGGTTATCGGTTGGGTCAAAGCCTTACGTTTTTAGCGCTGTTAACAACCCGATGAACAGGACCATATTTGGCAACCAGCAGGAGGCTGGTTGTCAGTGCAGGTACCTGCTGATTCATTTGCTAATTCATGCTATCTTGGCGGGTAAATTCTCGCCTGACGTGATGTGCAGTGATAGCGTTTCCATGCATGCGGTTTCGTGCTGATATCCTGTTCAAAACTGGCCTGGCTTATTACTCAAATGATGGATGTTAAGTTGTTGATAAACAGCCTGTGGCCAGGATGGCGTCGTCTACTGAATGTTTCTTCCAGTGCCGCGTTGGCGGTGGCTAATCTGGTTTTATCCTTACTGTTATTGAGCAATGGTCTGACATCAGAATTTGGCAGTTTTGCCATGTTGCAGGTGTCCGCTGGCCTCGCCTACGGCATAACCAACGCGCTGTTAGGTGCCCCCTTGCTGATTTTTTTAAATCAGCCTGTGATACCACCATTGGCATTGCGTGGTTTCTTTCTGGCTAATCTGCTGCTGGCATTACTGCTAATGCTGGGCCAGGTCGTACTTGTATACGCACTGGATTTGCCTGCAGAGATATTCTGGCACGCCGGAACCTTAGTCTTGTTGGGGGTGATTCGCTGGTTTGGCCGCAGTTACTGCCTGAGTGTCAGACCTCTTGTCAGTATGCGCAGCGACTGGGTAACTGCATTTTTTATGCTGCTCGGTGCGCTCTGGTTGTGGTTCAGCGACAACATTAGTCTGACCCAGGTGCTGATGGTCTGCTGGGTATCATTGTTAGCTGGCATCATCGCCTTAGGTTGGGAGCATATGCGCCAGTTGCTGTTATCGATGCAAGACCGCGAATTGCAGACGGTTAATCTTGGTATTCGTAATCAGGGCAAGGCCGCGCTGGTGGGGGCGTTGAGTCTGGAAGCAACCGCTAATGGCCATAGCTATATCATCAGTTTACTGGCTGGTCCGGCTGCCTTTGCCCCTATTGCGGCGGCAACGCTGCTCTATCGACCGGTATTGGTGGTTCAGGGGGCACTGGCAATGTATGAACGCCCCAGGCTGGCGAGTTTATTAAATACATCCCCGGCATCATTGTCTGGTCTGGCGGCCCGCCAATTGGCACGTTGGTCGTTACTAAGCTGGGCGGGGAACACCCTGTTGGTTGCGCTATTGCTGTATTTTCCGGAGCACGGTTTATGGTCTGCAGATGAGCAGCACACCATGTTGACGCTATGTTTACTGTGGGGCTGTATCATGTTCTTGCGTAGCATCCGACAAGCGCCGGCAACCGTTGCGCAGGCCAGTGATAACTTTGCACTGCTGGCCAAAGCTTGTGCAACCGCTGCACTGGTCACCTTGCCTGTCGCAGCATTACTGGTCTGGCAAGTGAGTGCGGTGGCCAGTTTATTTGCCCTGTTGGCCGGTGAGCTGGTTATTTTGCTTTACCTTTACCCCTTTTATCTGACCAGAATAAAGCCACAGCAAAGCACGGAGCCGCAGTTATGAAAACGCTGGCGATACTGATCTGTTGCTTTAACCGCAAGGCAAAAACCCTGGCCTGTCTGGCATCCCTGCAAGCCCAGCAGTTACCCGTTGGTCTGCAACTGGACATTTATTTACTGGATGATGGCAGTACTGATGGCACGTCGTCAGCGGTGCAGGAACAGTATCCCTGGGTGAAATTGCATCAGGGCAGCGGCAATCTGTATTGGAATGGCGCTATGCGGTATGTGTGGCAACAGGCCAGTCAGCAGGATTATGACGCATATCTGTGGCTGAACGATGATGTGCAATTATATCCGGATGCCCTGCAGAGGTTGTGGCAAGCCTTTGTTGAACTGCCCGAATGCCCGGGTGCATTGGTTGGCAGCATGCTGGAGCCGGATGCTGATAAGGTGAGTTACGGAGGTCGACGTTCGCTACGCGCCTGGCACCCCCTTGGTTTCGGCGCGCTTTTGCAACCGCAGGCACAAAGTCAGCAATGCGATTTCATCAATGGCAATTTGTGTCTGATTCCCCGCCAGGCATTTGCTGCTATCGGCTTGCTGGACAAGGCCTTCACCCATGCGCTGGGGGATTTTGACTATGGTCTCCGCTTAAAAAAGGCCGGTTTAGCATTGTATGTGGCACCAGGGTATTTTGGCCGTTGCGCGTCAAATTCCAAGCTTAATTCAGTGTTTGATGCATCCTTGCCTTTATCGACCCGGCTGACATTACTGAATCATCCGGGTAAGTTTGTGCCGGTGGATGAGTGGATGTTGTTTGTACGCCGACACGGTGGCGCCATTTGGCCGCTGTTGTGGCTTAAGGTGTTGGTGCGCAAGCTGTTTCCCCGCTTATGGCTGTGGTGGCGCGGCAAGAAGCCCGCCGATTTGCGCGGCGGCAAAGTGGGAAGCCGCTGATGTACCAGGTATTAATTATCCAGGATGTATTAAAACAATATCGTGTGCCGCTATTTACACGCTTGCACGATGAACTGGCGACGGCTGATATCCAACTCACGGTGGCCTTTGCCAGGCCAGATAAAAACGAGCAACTTAAACAAGACAATTGTCTTGAGCCGCCTGCCGATTTCTACCGGTTGATCCCCGTGTTGCGGTTTGGCCGCATGACGCTGCATCGGGTAAGCAATCTGCGTCAATACGACTTAGTAATAGTCGAACAGGCCAATCGTCATTTGCTAAATTACTGGCTGTTGCTGCGGCGTCGCTTTTCCAGCCGGACCAGGCTGGCCTGGTGGGGGCATGGTTTCCATCATCAGGGGCAACACTATGGTTGGCGCGATAAACTGAAGTCCTGGCTAATCAACAAAGCTGACTGGTTCTTTGCTTATACCGCAAAAGTCGCAGAGCATGTTGAGCAGGCTGGTATGCCAACCGGGCAGGTCAGTGCACTGAATAATAGTATTGATACGCATGAATTTGCCCGGCAGGTTGCTGCACTGCGGCAAACCGGGATACAACAATCCGGCACATTGCTGTACTGCGGCGCGCTATATGAGCAAAAACGCCTGGACTTGTTGCTGGACACTGCTGAGCGATTATTCGAACAAGGTATTTTGCAAAAACTGATTGTTTTAGGCCATGGCCCTTTGGCGCACTTGATGACTCCCAGAGCATGGCTGGATTACCGCGGGCCCTGTTTTGGCAAGGACAAAGCGCGTGCCTACTCCGAGGCAGCACTGGTACTGAATCCGGGCCTTACCGGGCTGGCCATTCTTGATGCTTTTGCCGCAGGTTTACCTTATATAACTTGCGATCTGCCATATCACAGTCCGGAAATCGCCTACCTTGAGCCAAATGTGAATGGCCAATTAGTTGAACCTGATGCGCAGGCGATCTGTGATGCGACAGCGGCATTACTAATGGATAAAGACCGCTATACACAACAGTGCCATAACGCTTATCTAAGCAGTGAAAAATACAGTATTGAAGCTATGGTCAGCAAATTTGCTGCCGGTATTCAGGCCTGTCTGCAAACTAGGATACGGCCATGAAAGTCTATCAGGCTCATTGCTTTTACAGCCGCCGTGGTGGGGAAGATGTGGTAGTGGAACGCGAAGCGCAGTTGCTGCGCGATGCCGGTATTGAGCTGGTCCCCTGGTATCAATATAACCCTGCAACCAGCAGCCTTTTGGAAAAAGCACGTCTGGGCTGGCAGGCCAGTTGGCGATGTGGCGGCAAGCAGCAGTTAATTGCCATGCAAGCGCAGAAGGGCGATATATTGCATGTGCATAACTTTTTTCCTCAGTTGTCACCGGCAGTTTTTTATCAGGCGAAAGCCTTGGGGATGAAAACGGTACTGACTCTGCACAATTTTCGCTGTCTGACACCATCAGCCATGTTGCCAGAGGGTGACGCCCGATATTCTGTCGCGCATACTTTGTCACAATGCTGGCAGGCCAGTTATCAGAATTCAATATTGGCGAGCCTGGCTGTCGGCACTATGATTGAAAGCCACCGCGTGCTGGGAACCTGGCACAAACAAGTCGATTGTTTTATCTGTCCCTCTGATTATGTGCGTAAACACTTTATTAAAGTGGGGTTTGCTGCCGATAAGCTGCGGGTGTTGCCGCATTTTTATCCTTCGACGTCAAAGGCCGATCACAATAAAGCCAATGGGGCACGGGATTATGCGTTGTTTGTAGGGCGTGAATCTGCCGAAAAAGGCTTGGACAATCTACTGCATGCCTGGCGACACGTTGAGTATCCACTGGTTGTCGCTGGAGCCAATCGGCCCACAGCAGACATACCTGAGCGTATTCGCTTTGTTGGTCAGGTTGAGCAACATTACCTCAGTGAATTATACCAAGGTGCAGCATTATTGATTGCGCCGTCTGGTGTAGCTGAAACCTTTGGCAATGTTGTTATGGAGGCCTTTGCCCATGGCACGCCGGCATTGGTGAGTAAAAAAGGGGCATTGATGGAACTGGTTCAACCGGGATATAACGGTGAATGGATAGAGAGTGCCGACTGGCAGATACTGGCGGGACAACTTAATAAGATGCTAGCACAACCACTGTTGCTTGAAGAGATGGGTAAAAAAGCCAGACAGACATTTTTGCAGCGCTACACACCACAGGTTCATTCCCAGGCGCTGCTTAGCCTTTACAATGAATTAAGTGCAGGGATGTAGTCGTTGAAATCAGTTATTCTTTCCACTCATGTTGCGGTTAGTGGCTTCCAACAGGCTCAGGACACTATTATCGAATTATGCCGGACCGGGCAACAAGGCTATGTATGTTTGGCTAATGTACATATGTGCATGGAAGCGTTGGACGACCCGGATTTTGCACTACTGCTTAGTCAGGCTCGCTTGGTTTTGGCCGATGGGCGTCCGCTTTGCTGGATGCAGCGTTTAATGGGGCATACAAGTGCGCGACAAATTCGAGGACAGGATTTGTTTCTCGCTTTATGTGAACAAGCTCAGCACCACAACATCAGGGTGGGAATATACGGCGGTAGCGACAGCGTACAGTTGCAGCAGTTAACGGATGTGTTGCTGAATCGCTTCCCAAGGTTACATTTGGCGTACCGCTTTGCTCCTCCTTTTCGTCCCCTAACAGCATGTGAAGAAGAAAAAGTACGCGAAGACATTCAAGCTCAAGGGGTACAATTGTTATTTGTTGGGCTTGGATGCCCCAAGCAGGAAAAATGGATGGCCAGCCATCAGCACCTAGGGCCATTAATGATTGGTATTGGTGCGGCCGTTGATTTTATAACAGGCACAAAGCTTTCTGCACCGAGATGGATGCAGAAAATAGGCTTAGAGTGGCTCTATCGCTTTAGTCAGGAACCAAGACGTCTGTTTTGGCGCTACATCAAACATAATCCAAGATTTTTGCTGTTAGGTTTGTGGCAGGTGATAGGGCATTGGTGGAACAGATTGGTGAGTCGTAAGCAATTAGGAAAACCATGAGCGAAAAAGTCGCATTGATTACCGGAATAACCGGTCAGGATGGATCTTACCTGGCAGAATTTTTATTGGCTGAAGGGTATCGGGTACATGGTATGAAGCGTCGGGCTTCGTCTCTGAATACCAGCCGTATTGATCACATCTATCAGGATCCGCATGATAAGGACACCAGACTGACCTTGCACTATGGCGATATGACCGATTCCAGTCAGCTTGCCAGACTAATGGCAGAGATCCGTCCCGATGAAATATATAATCTGGCAGCACAAAGCCATGTCGCCGTTTCTTTCGATACCCCAGAATACACGGCAAATGTAGACGCATTGGGCACATTGAGGCTGTTAGAAGCCATGCGTCAATGCGGACTTGATAAACATAGCCGCTTTTTTCAGTCTTCTACCTCTGAGTTATATGGTTTAGTCAAACAAACACCGCAAAACGAATTGACACCATTTCATCCCCGCTCACCCTATGGCGTGGCTAAGTTGTATGCCTATTGGATTGCGGTGAATTATCGTGAAGCCTATGGCATGTATACCTGCAATGGTATTTTGTTCAACCATGAATCCCCGCGTCGGGGTGAAACCTTCGTTACCCGCAAAATCACCCGTGGTCTTGCTGCCATGGCGTTGGGGCTGCAGGACTGCCTGTACCTGGGGAATCTTGAGGCTCGTCGTGACTGGGGGCATGCCAAGGATTATATGCGGGCGGTACACCAGATGCTTCAGCAAGAGAAAGCAGACGATTATGTGATCGCTATGCAGGAGCAACATTCGGTACGGGACTTTTTGCAGGAATGCGCTGCAGCGCTGGGTATCATGGTGGAGTTTGAAGGCGAAGGTCAGGATGAAATCGGTCGGGTGAAATCGATGGATGCCACGCTAACACCAGGGTTGCAGCAAGGTCAGATCATAGTGCGAATAGACCCAAGATATTTCCGTCCGGCAGAAGTGGATTCGTTGCTTGGTGATGCCAGCAAGGCCGGGCGTGAACTTGGTTGGAAACCTGACTATAACTTCACTGATTTATGCCACGAAATGGTTGAGTCCGATTTAAAGCAGGCCAAGCAGCTGGCACTGCTAAGACACCATGGTTATTAACGGGCAAACTATGAAATGCATCTATGTTGCAGGACATAATGGATTGGTCGGGCAGGCCCTGGTCAGAAAGTTATCAGCGCGACCTGACATTAAACTGCTGGTGGCAGAGCGAAGTGAGCTGGATCTTCTGGATCAGCAGGCCGTATACCATTTCTTTAAACAGCATAAGATTGATGAGGTCTATCTGGCTGCAGCTAAAGTCGGTGGTATTCTGGCTAACCGTGATTTGCCTGCTGATTTTATTTATCAGAACCTGCAGATTGCCTGCAATGTTATTCATGCGGCTTATCAAAGTGATGTAACCAAGTTACTGAACCTTGGCTCCAGCTGCATTTATCCCAGACTGGCGATTCAACCTATGTCTGAAGAGAGTTTGCTGGCTGGTCATCTTGAGCCAACAAACGAACCCTACGCTATTGCAAAAATCGCCGCGATCAAGCTTTGTGAAAGTTATTATCGCCAGCATGGATGCGATTTTCGCAGTGTTATGCCCACCAATCTGTATGGCCCTTTTGATAACTTTCATCCAATACACAGCCATGTTATTCCGGCCCTGATGCAACGCTTTCATTTGGCAAAGCGCAACAATGAACCCCAGTTGTCAGTGTGGGGGACGGGTAAGGTGCGCAGGGAGTTTTTGTATGTAGACGACTTGGCCCAAGCCTGTATGCACTTAATGGATATGGATACAGCAAGGTTTTGGGCGTTGGTTTCGCCCATGCAGTCACACATTAATATTGGTTGTGGCAGCGATATCAGCATTGCTGAACTGGCAAGAACAATGGCTGATATTACCGGCTACAGCGGTACCATTCATTTTGACACCAGCAAACCAGATGGCACGCCACGCAAATGGCTGGACTCGTCGCTTTTGTTCAGTACAGGCTGGCGACCACAAACCGATCTGCTCACCGGGCTGGATAAAACCTACCAGTGGTATTTGAGCGCACAGAACTGACCTTAATACGGGATTGCCTCTCGCCGAGACGCTGAGTTCGCTAAGCAACATCCTGTAAAAAATCAGATAAAACCACAGAGGCACAGAGGCACAGAGATAGACAGGAGACTGATCAATAGCTTTTTTAAAAACAGCCCCGTATCACCACGAAGAAAAGAAGAATCACGAAGACAAGACTTTCTGCCGAGTAAATAAACAAAGCCCTCTCGCAAAGCCGCCGAGTACGCAAAGAAAAACTCGCAGAGGGATAAAGACCAACCACGAAAGTCACGAAAAACACGAAACTATCTCTCGCAGTGCCGCTGAGTTCACAAAGAGCACAGAGTTGTTTAAGGGGATGATTACTTCGCGTGTTGTTCTCTGTGCACTCTGCGTCTTTGCGAGAAGCCAATATTATTCACCGCAGAGACGCAGAGAACGCCGAGCTTTTGAGCACATAGACCGAGAGATCTTATGCTTTTCTCCGCGACCTCAGCGGTGAAAATGAATGTGTTTTTAGCAAGAGGCTAAGATTGCCACATACAGGCATAAAAAAACGCCAGACAGTGTCTGGCGTTTTTTGTAAAAATTTCTGACAGTTAGCTTTATTTAGCCTTGCGACGGGCGGCGCCCAGACCCAATAAACCCAGTGCCAAAATACCCAGGCTGGCTGGCTCTGGTACATCAACAGCGTTCAAGCTGATAGCGTCCAGCATGCCACCTTTACCATTACTTTCAGGGTTGTAATAGCGATTGCCTTTGTACATCACATCATAGGCTTCAGTGCCAAAAGAGCCGAAACCCAGCAGCATATCTTCTGCTGTGGCAGTTAGTTTCAGGGAAATGATACGCCAGGCCAATGCAGTTCCATCTGTATCCACATCCATTACTGATGTATCGAACAGATCAGCGACATCGTCACCCCAGAAAATGCTTACGCCATTGTCATTTGCCAAGGTGGTACGTGAAGCATAAGCGAATGACAGCTCATACTGCTGACCCACTGTTAACCCGGTAACTTCCTGATAAATAGTGGTGTTGCTATTGGTCGGGTTTTGGTAGTCGAAATGGGTGTCCATCTCTACATAGTAGTTACCATCATAAGCGTTGAAACCGGCGATATTACCGCTGGCATTAGCTTCGATACCGGCACCACCTACCACATTCCAGCCTGATAACCCGGAGAATACTCCCCATCTTTTGCCTTCATCGGCACCAACCAAGTCCGCAAAAGGGATATTTGGATCAGGGGCAACCCAAGTGGAATCATTCATTACAATAGGGTTGGTACCTGGATCTTGCTCAAAACTGCCGTTAAGAATTGAGGCCTGCGCACCGGCCACGCTAAGTCCGGAAAATACAACAAATGTCTTTAATAGCTTAGATTTCAGCATCGAGAATCTCCTTATCTGAAAATAAATAACAACATATCCTGCTTTTTCCTAAAGCAATAATTGTGCCTTAATTCCATCTTTTTGATTATATTAAAGTTTTTGTATTTATTGAGATCTTGTGTGTAAAAAACTCTGACAAACGAGGGGTTTGGTGCCAAAGGGGTCCTACAGTCCAAAAAAATAATATTATGTTTTAGATGCGTTGTTATTTTCTACTTGTTATCCTAAAAAAGAGAAGCCACAAAGCCAGTAAATTCAAGTGTTAACGAGGTGTTAATGCTTGTTTGTGGAGCTTGCAAGGAAAGTGTGCGTGTTCATGAATCTGAAACAGAAATTAACTATTCCTTACAGTACCGCTCTGTTGGCTTGCTTTTTTTGTTTAATGTTGGTTGTTGCCAAATATATACCAGCCTGGAGCGCATTGCCGAAGTGGTTTGAGCGGCTTCTGGGCGCAGATTATTATCTGCATATTTGCGTAGGCTTTGGTCTTTCCCTGGCGCTGGCTAAGTTATCGGGTATCAGCGCAAAGACTTGGGCTCGCCAGCTTGTGTTTTTTCTGACTTTACTGCTGGTATATGGCATAGACGAGCTGATTCAGGCTTGGGTGCCGCATCGTCAGTTTAGTGTGGTTGACTTCGCCGCCTCTGCAACGGGCTGGATATTAGCGCTGTGTGCTTGGTTCACAGTAAGAGCCTGGCGCAGGCCGCAAGGTAAAGTTCAACTTAGTGAGTAGAACTTTTTTTAAGATTTCAGGCGCCTGGCAACATGTGCGTAATTTTTCGTCATTTAGTGGTTGGATTTGCAATGTCTTTACTTTAGCATTGCGCACCAATTTGCCTTAGGCGGTATGTAAGTACTTCTTTTCAAGGACCGGAAAATGAATACCTCGTCGTTATTCAAAGTAGATTCCTCAACACATTTTATCTATCGCCTGATTGACGTCTTCATTCTGGCTACCAGCCTGTTGGTTGCCAGCTACTTGTATGGTGTTGATTTTTCACGCGATTATTTGCTGGTGTTGCTGTCGCTGGTGCTGCTTTATGCCTATGTCGGCGAGTCTGTCGCCCTCTATCGCTCCTGGCGGGTAGGGCGTTTTTCCCGCATGTTGATGTTGGTCATACTGGTGCATAGCGCCTGCTTTTTGCTGATCTTTTCATTGCTGTTTGTATTGAAAGAGGGCGCAACCTTTTCCCGTGTTGTGCTCTTGGGGTGGTATTCATCAAGCTTACTGGCACTGGTGAGTTGGCGTATTTCCGCTAAGCATGTAAAAGCCTGGCGTCGTCGCCGGGGTCTGAGCATGCAAAAAGTCGCCATCGTAGGCATGACCCGGTCAGGCATGGAGCTGTATCAGGAAATGCAGCAGCATATTGAACTAGGGTTCGACTGTATCGGCTTTTTTGACGACCGGACGGCTGAGCGTCTTGGTCATGGGTACAAGGATTTACTCAAAGGCAGTATTGAAGAAGCGGTGCAGCTTGCCCAGCAAGGTGAAGTGTCAAAGTTGTATATTTGTTTGCCGATGCTGGCGGAAAGGCGTATTGCCGATATTATCCAGCGTTTAGGTGACACCACTGTTGATGTATTGATGGTGCCTGACTTCCTGCTGAAAAACCTGATGCATGCGCGTATCGGCAGTGTAGGCGAATTGGATACGCTCAGCGTATTTGAATCGCCAGCCTATGGTATTAAGGATTTCTACAAACGCACCTTTGACGTGTTATTCAGTGCTGCTGTGCTATTGCTGATTTCTCCTTTACTGCTGTTTATTGCGACTGCGATTAAAATCGATTCCACCGGGCCGGTATTTTTCCGTCAAAACCGTTACGGGCTTGATGGTAAGGCCATAAAAGTATTGAAGTTTCGCTCTATGCGGGTGCAGGAAAACGGTGCCAAGGTGGTCCAGGCGACTAAAAATGATCCACGTATTACCCGACTCGGCGGTTTTTTACGCCGTACCTCTTTGGATGAACTGCCGCAGTTTATCAATGTGCTGATGGGCGATATGTCAGTAGTCGGTCCGCGTCCTCATGCGGTGGCCCACAATGAAGAATATCGTAAGCAAGTGGCATATTACATGCTCAGACATAAAGTGCGGCCTGGCATTACCGGCTGGGCGCAAGTTAACGGATGGCGGGGGGAAACCGATACCCTCGAGAAAATGGAAATGCGTGTCAAATATGACCTTGAGTATATACGTCATTGGTCACTGTGGTTTGATATCAGAATTGTATTTATGACTTTATTTAAGGGATTTACCGGAAAAAATGCGTACTAGGGGACTTTTCATGAATAAACCTACTTATTTAAGCCTGTTAATCGCTACTGCGCTGAGCTCAGCGGCTATTGCACAGGACCAGGCTGGCTATGTGATTCAGACCGAAAGCGGCTTTGATATTATGCCGGGCTTCGATTTTAAACTGAAACATGATGACAACGTAAGTAATGATGGGGTAAACGAACAGGGTAGTACCATTGCGGTATTTTCACCCTTTGTTGCTGCCAGACTGTTGGACGGTGTGAATGAATATAATCTGCAAGCCGGGGTGAGCAAAGGCAACTATTTCTCCAGCAGCCAGGATAATTTCCTGGATGCCTATGCCAGCGGTGACGCAAAATGGGAATTTTCTGATTCTCACCGGGTTTTTGTTGAAGCTGAATTTGTAGATGGCCACGAGGAACGCGGCACTGGTGTATTTGATGCCGGTGGCTCTGCCCAGGCCGAACCAGCTGAATTCCGCACGCTGGATGTTAACGGCTACTTTGAGTTTGGTGCGCGTTCTACGCCTGCCCGTATCCGTCTTGGTGGTGGTTATACGCAGAAGGATTATCAGAACCTGGAAAACGTTACTCAGTTCCGTGAGTTTAACAAAACCAACGCACAGGCGGCCTTCTACTACGATACTGGTGCTTTCACCAGCCTGGTTGCCCAGGTAACTCGTGACGATATACGTTATGACCGAATCGACCCGGTGGGTGGGGATCGTGACAACATTGATACTCGCTACCTGGTGGGTATGGATTGGCAGGCTACGGCTTTGACCAGTGGTGAATTCCGTATCGGTTATCAGAAAAAGAGTTTCGACTCCGCTAGCCGTGAAGATTTCAGCGGTATTTCATGGCAGGCAGCAGTGAACTGGCAGCCTCTGTCCTATAGCACTGTTACTCTGGAAACAGGTCGTCGTGCCCGCGATCCGGACCTGCGTGGTGACGTTATTAAAGAAAGCCGTCACGGTTTGGGCTGGAGCCATGATTGGAGTCAGGACATGCAGACTAACCTGACTGTTGGACATGTTCGTTCAGACTATCAAGGGTACGACCAGGAAGATAAGTTCTGGCGCTACGAAGCCAAAGCCAGCTATCGTATCAGCTACTTGTGGAAGCTGGAGGGAGGCGTGCAAATCTCTGATCGTTCTTCCACTGATGCGCGTTTTGAATACGACAAGAGCGTGGTTTATCTTGGCGTAGGCATGAATCTGTAAGAGGCTATATGCGAGTTCTGTGTTTTCTGTTTTTTGTATTGTCTTGCCAGGTTTTCGCCCAGGAGGGCGAAAACTACCGGTTGGGGCCTGGTGACAGTATCGAAATCAAGGTTTACGGGGAAGAAGAGCTTGATCTCAGCACCCAGCTTACCGACAGCGGTATCATCAATTATCCGTTTCTCGGTGCGTTACGCCTTAGTGGCCTAACCCTAAAGGAAGTGGAAGTATTGATCCATGATGGGCTGAAGGGTGACTACCTGATCAATCCCAATGTGTATGTGGGGATTGTGGCGTACCGCCCATTCTATATACACGGTGAGGTGAAGAAGCCTGGAGCTTATCCCTATCAACCAGGTATGACGGTCAATCAGGCCGTTGCACTGGCAGGCGGTTTGACCGAAAGGGCGTCTAAAGAAGGCGTCAGTCTGTCCCGTGAAGGCAGTAAGTCACAGCAGGAAACCGGTACTCTGAATAGTCGGGTATTTGCCGGTGATACCATTACTATCCAACAGAGATTTTTCTAAGCATGGCGCCAATGGATTCCGTTAACCTGCAGGAGCAGGAAAGCCGAGAGCAGGTTATTGATCTGCGTAAAACCTTTATGGTCATTATGGCGGCCAAGTGGCGCATCCTGCTGATGGCCATTATGGTCACCGTATTAGTGGGCGTGGTGGTGTTCGGAATGCCGAAGGTTTACCGAGCCACCTCGACATTATTGATTGAGGCGCAGCAGGCTCAGGCCATAAAGATCGAAGAAGTGTACGGTTTTAACTCCATGCAGCAGGAGTATTACCTGACCCAATTTGAAATCATCAAATCCAGGGCTGTGGCTGAACGGGTGTTTCACCAGTTTAATATTCTTGAGCACCCTGAATTTCAGGGCAAATCCTCGCTGACAAATGATCTGGTCAAGCTGATTAAATCGGCGCTGCCTTTCCTGCCTTCAGAACCTTCGCTGGACCAGGAAGCGGCCGCGGCGCGTAAGATGACCAAGACGTTGAATCGCTTTATTGATCGCATCAGCGTCAGCCCAATTCGTCGTACGCAGTTAGTGCAAATCAGCTTCGAATCTGAAGACCCCAAGCTTGCGCGGGATATTGCTAATGCGCTGGGCCAGGCCTATATCGAAAGCCAGTTAGACGCCCGCGTGGGAATCACGCAAAAGGCCAATACCTGGCTGGGCGGACGCCTGGAAGAGTTACGCCAGCGTCTGGAAGACTCAGAGAAACGCCTGGAACGATTCCGCGAAGACAATAACCTGGTGGATGTGGCAGGTATTACCTCTTTGGATGCGCGCGAGTTGCAGCAACTAACCGACGACATTACCTCAGCACGGTCTCGCAAGGCACAAGCCGAAGGTTTATGGCAATTGCTGGAGCGTTACAAAAACAACTACCAGCGTCTGCAGAGTCTGCCGGAAGTCACGTCACATCCATCTATTCAGAATGTCAGGCGTGAACTGATCACGGTTGAGCGCAAAGTATCTGAGCTGGCTCAGGTTTACGGCCCGAAACATCCTAAGATGGTTGCTGCGCAGGCCGAGCTTAAAACTGTCCAGGAAAATCTGCGTCGCCAGATTCAGGAACTGGTGGCCGGTATCCAGAAAGAGCTGGAATCTGCCGACCAGAACCTGGTTGCCTTGGAGCAACAGCTTAAAGAAGCGCGTTCGGTGTTTTCCGGCTTAAGCTCAGTTGAAACAGAGTATCGTCGCTTACAACGTGAAGTGGAAACCAACCGCACCTTATTTGACAGTTTCCTGGGGCGTCAGAAGGAAACCGAAGTGGCTGGGGATTTTAATTCTCCCGTGGCACGCTTTACCGACTTTGCCACTATGCCAACTGATCCGGTCAAGCCAAAGCGTAAACTCATTATTTTATTGGCATTTGTGGCCAGTGTGGTTTTAGGTATGGTGGTATCGCTGGTATTCGACGCCCTGAACGATACCGTAAAGTCACCCAAAGATGTTGAGACTTTGCTGCGTCACCGGGCGCTGGGTTATATACCCAGACTGAAGAAACGTCTGGCGCAAAAAGACAAAACCTTTGCCTTCTTTGACGACCAGCAAAAAATGTATAGTGAGGCGGTTCGTAGTATCAGAACCAGCTTGTCGCTGATGGCGTTGGACAAACCCCTTAAAGTGATAGAGGTGACGTCTTCATTGCCTGAAGAAGGTAAATCCACGGCGTCTCTTAATCTGGCCTTTGCGTTCTCCAGCCTGGAAAAAGTGCTGCTGATTGATGCGGATATGCGTAAGCCCACTGTGGCCAGTCGTCTGGAATTACCGCCTTATCAGGCTGGCTTGGCTGACTGTATTGGGGGCACCGAAGAGTTGGACGATTGTATTATCCGTGATGTCAGGGGTATCGATGTGATGCCTGCTGGTGCTGTACCTCTGAATCCGCTGGAACTCTTGTCCGGCGACAAACTGAGTAAACTGCTGGCAGAATTGTCATCGCGCTACGATAAGATCATAATCGATACGCCGCCGGTGCAGGCCGTGAGTGATGCCCTGGTGATTGCACCCAAAGCCGACGCCGTGGTGTTAGTGGTGAAAGCCGACAGCACCCGCAGCCCTGTGGTGCAACATGTTCTGGCTAAGCTGCATCAGGCGCATGCCAGAGTGTATGGGGTGGTGGTTAACCAACTGGCCACCGATAAGCAGACCAGCTACTATGGTGGCAGTTCAGAATACGGTTACTATCAGGCTTATGAACAACCTGCTGACAAGGCATGATTGATCTTCATGCCCATCTAATTCCAGGTATTGATGACGGGGCCAGTGACGCACAAGAGTCACTGGCTTTGTTGCGTCTTGCCCATCAGCAAGGGGTAACACGTATAGTCTGCACACCACACTGGTATCCAGGGCGTTTTGACAATGACAGGTTGAAAATTCTGGCAGGCCTGGGCCATTTGCAGTCTTTGTGCGATGCAGAACAAATCAATATCGAATTACGTAGTGCCTGTGAAGCCAGGGTTTGTGCTGAGTTGTTGCCCGCGGTGGAAAAAGCACAGTTGCTGTTTTTAGGTGAACTGAACGGCAATAAGGTACTGCTGCTGGAATTTCCTCACAGCCATATTCCGCCCGGTGCCGATCGGCTGATCCGCTGGCTTATGAAACAATCCATAGTGCCGATGATAGCCCACCCTGAACGTAACCGGGATCTGCAAGCGAATCCAGAACTGATTCGCCCATTTAAACAGGCTGGCTGTTTATTTCAGCTCACCGCCGCTGCCTTGATCGGTGAGATGGGGGAAACCGCTCAGATACTCGGCGAGCGTTGGCTTAAGGACGGCTTGTTCGACATTATTGCCTCAGATACCCATTCGGTTAAGCGCAGACCGCCGCGAATGCAACAAGCCTTCAGTCATACAGCACAATTGCTTGGGGAAGAAACGGCTGAACGTTTGATGGTGACGACGCCAGGGGCTATATGCCGCTCTCTATTCAGTTAAATCCCGCGTTGAAATACAGCGTTGCAGTAATCATGCTATTACTGCTGGTCTGGCAATTGCCCGGGTTATATACCACGGCCCATGGCAATATTCAGTATTATGTGGCAGCTGACAAACTGGACAAGTGGCAGGCGGGCAAAGAGCAGGACCTGGCCACTTATCAACTGGCTAAGCAGGCTGCCAGTATCGCCCTTAGTAGCAAACCGGATTCTGCTCATTATATGCTGACCCTGGCGAAGGTAATGGAATGGGGGATATATCTTGGCTTTGAAGTAAAGCAGCTGGATAGCCTGATCCCCCTGTATGAAAAAGCCATTCAGCTCAGGCCTGATTGGCCCAATGCCTATTCTGATTATGGCTATGCGCTGGCATTTATAGGTAATGACCTGCCGGGTGCAATAACACAGCTTAAACGGGCTGAACAATATGGCCCCTTTATCCCGGAAGTTTTACGTCAGCAACTGACCGTTGGGCTGGCCAATTGGGGCAGCCTGCCTATTGCGGACAAAATATGGTTGCTGAGTATTGTTGGTCGGGCGTCAGAATCTCATTGGCCTACTTTTAAGGCCCTGAGGGAATTGACCGCCCAATACCAGCGCCAGGATATCGTTTGTCCGTATTTGCTGAACAAAACCCCAGCCTTAGAGCAAAGCCGGATTAAAAACCTGACCTGGCTTTGTGCTCAGCGGGCAGCGTCCTGACCAAGTAGATCAAGCTAAGCAGGCTGACAAACAATAAGGCATTGGCCGGCGCCTGCAGGCTGAAATCCACTGTACTGTGCATGGCCATATGCACCCAAGCCATGCTGCATCCGAAGGCAATGCCCTGGTACAACTTGGTTTTTCGCTTGTGCATTACATACAGGCCTTGCCACAGCACCCACACCAGCCACAAGCATAATATCAGGGTGATGGGCCAGCCCAGCTCTATGGCAAATTGCAGATAATCATTATGGGCATGGTCGTAAAAGCCACTATAAGAGCCCTGCTGATAAGCCGGAAATACGGTGTAAAAGGTGCCGCCACCAGTACCCCTGAGACCTTCTTTTTGCAGTAATGGCAGGCTGTGCAATACCACTTCGTCGCGGGCTTCGCTGACAAAACTGGTTTCCTGCATACGCTGTTTGACTTTTTCCACGCCAAACATGGAGCCGATAAGCAGCATATCCAGTATAAAAATGCTCAGTACCAACCATTTGAGCAGTGGTGGTGGGCGGCGATAGATAATTAACGCCAGTATTGAAACCAGCCCTAACGCGGTGAAGAAGCCAGCGTTACCCATTCTGGAACGGCTAAGCACTAAACCTATTACCATTAAAATAATGGCCAGACGCAGCAAAAGCTTTCTACTCAGCATAAGCTCAGACAGTGACCGCAGCCATTTTCCCCAGGACAGCCGTTGCTTGTTAGTGCTGAGTTCACTGAGCATCCAGCCGATGGCCAAACACAGACAAAGTGCCAGGTAGTTAGCAAACTGATTCTGATAAACAAAGCTGCCTCTGGCGCGTTCACCCTCTACAACTCCGAACACCGGCGACAATTCCACGCCACTAAGGTGCAGCAGACTGCCATATAAGGCCTGGAATCCGCCGGATATCAGAATGCAGGTTAAAATAACCTTTAACTGTGTCTGGCTGGTGCTGTGCTGGCAAAGCAGATACATAAACAACACTAAATACAGGGTTTTTTCCAGCATAATCCCGGTTTGAAAGGGATCAACACTACAAATGCCAGCTATCAGGCAGTGGCTTTGCAGCGTCAGATAGCCAGCAATCAGTACAGGCCCCAAAAGCAAGGTACCGAGACGAACCGATGGCCACAAGCTGGCTTTTTGCCGTAACACCAAAACAAAATGCCAAAGCCCACCAAGGGCTATCAGTGCGTGCAGAAGATCCCAGGCCCACGGGCGGTTACTGCCAAGCGGAATAGGAGCCCAAATCAGAATTAAGCCCAGCCACCATATAAGGGGCGTGCTACTTTGTGCTGATGATCTTGCTGACATACTAGTTATTGAGTCCACAAACAAAAAAGGGCCTGTCGGCCCTTTTTACAGATAACTTCAACTTAGTTGGTAGATGCGGTAGTTCCGCCACCACCGGTACCGGCACCCAGGCCAAGTACGCCTGGAGCAGGGGCAGGGCCAGTAGCTGCAGCGGGGGCTGCAGTCGCGGTATCGGCAACCAGATTACCCACCAGGGTAGGATCAATACCTGCACCTACAGCGCTGGCCAGAATTTGATCAGAGCTCAGTCCGGATGTGCTAACAGAGTTCAGCAGTTCAGACACCTGATCCTGATCGTTGCTCAGCAGTGCCAGTAACGAAGACAATGTGCCTTCTGCAGCAGCCGGATCGGCTGCAATCATTTCATCGGTCAGCACTTGCTGACGCAGATACTGCACAAAAGTCTGACCTTGGTTGGCAGCTTGAGTATAAGCTTGTTGAAGTTGGGCCAGATTCAATGCTGATTCTTGTGCTTGTACAGCAGAAACAGACAGAGCGGCGGCCATAAGAACGGACAAATGCTTGATTTTCATAATGGTCCCTCATTGACTAAGACAAAAATTGATTGCGCAATTCTAAACCAGCGAGTGTGTCGCTGTATATGAAATTTTTAAAACAATCATTAATTGATGCAGCATCAGCAATCCCTCGTCCCTGAATGCCATCCAGGTGCAATTGCAGGCACTGTCTGGCGGTAGTGGCATTTTCAACATGGCTTGCCAGCACTTTAATGCCTACGGCATGGCAGATCTGGGTCAGACTCTGCACAAAGAACAGATTATTGTTTTGGTTCAAACTACGAATAAAGCTACCGTCAATCTTAACATAATCGATGTCCAGATTGCCGATAGCCTGGAAGCTACCCAAATGTGCGCCAAAGTGTTCTATGGTCACTTCAGCGCCATTGCTGTGCAATGCCTGAATCAGGTCATTAATTCTGTTTCCCTGATGGTGCAGGGCACTTTCCTTGATTTCAAATACCAGCGACGGAAGCTGGCCCTTGAGGGTTTTTAGTAAGGTCAGCAGCCATTGCTGATGTTGTTTGTCGGTGACAAACACATTACTCAAATTAATGCCTACTTTATGCTCTTTATAATGGCGCAATGTTGACAAAATAAAGCATAGAACAGCGCGCTCCAGGGCTGGACCCAGATTCAAACGTTCTGCCATGGCAAAGGTGGCTGCAGTAGATAAGCTGTCCTGTTGCCAGTTAAAACGCACCAGTGATTCGGAATAAAGGATTTCGCCTGTGTTACTCAATATTGGTTGCAACATTAACTCAAAATGGCCCGCCAACTGGTCATTTATCTGATCAAACTGGCTTTGGTTTTCTATTGCCATGCCGGTTTGTGCCATGGCGGTATACTGCCTGATGATAGTCTGCCAATGCTGACGACTTTGCTGCGGCACGGCCATTTGTTGAACCGTTGAGGGTTCAATACTGTTGTGGGTCAGGTGCAAGGTATCCAGTCTGGCAATGGCATCCTGAAATGGTTCCTGCATGCCAACATCGGTAATGAAGACTTGTGCAAAGCCTTGGGGGTAAAGCTCTGGTGATTGCGATTGAAAGACATTGTGTAACTGTTCCACCAACTGTTGGTGTTGCTCGGTGTCAAGCCGGCTCAGTATCGCCAGTTCAGACCCTGATAATCTGTAAAGGCGGCTGTCTGGATATTGGCTAAGGATTTGTTCTACCAGGTTTTTACAGTGAAGCAGGTATTCGTCGCCTGCGGCATAACCCTGTTGTTGATTGAGCTCCGTTAAAGAGGGAAGGCGAATCAAACCCAGTTGCAGGTTATCGTGATGCAATAAGGCTTCTTCTTTTTGCGGTTCAAACTGCATTAGCAGGGCCTGACGGTTGGGCAAGCCGGATAGGCCGTCAATATACAGTTGCTCCGACAAACGTTTGGCATAGGCAGCCTGTTCAGAAAAACTGCGTTCGGTATTACTGACCATCTGATTAAAGGCATTTACCAGTGCTCGAAGCTCCATGGTAAAAGGGCGACGCTTTACCTGGCGAAACTCTTTACGCATTATCGCCAGCGCCTGGCTTTGTAATGCTGAAAGGGGACTTAACACGGCTTTTAGGATTAGATAGCCAATCAACATTGCTGCTACCAGTAACCAAAGAGTGTTCAGCGACAGGCTGACAGCGCTTTGCCAAAGTGTTTCATAGGCCTGGCCCACATGCGACTGCACAGTCAGCACGCCCCCCGCTACCCAGCCATTGGCGACTTCGCTTTGCATTATCGGCGCATCTAACACAAACCACTGCCGGAACCATTTGGGGGCAGCGATTTCGCCACCTTCATGGGTGCGTTTGAATCTGACATTGCCCTCGGCATCGGTGAATTGAATCTGCTCGTAATAACCCGAATCAAAAATGGCGCTGGCCATGGTTTCGGCCAAAATCAGATCGGGCTCATCAAGATGTGGTGAAATAGCCAGGCCAAGATTGTGGGCCGCATCCTGGGCATGCGAAGCCAACTGCTTTGCCTGATAAGCGCGGATTCCTTCCACGTTGGTATAAAGGGCGCTGGCAAAAGCCAGTGCCAGCAAAATAGCCAATAAGCCGTACAGCTGGGCTTTGAGTGACAGGCCGCCTGTCAGCTTTGCGCCACGTTGTTCATTCATTTGTTATTCTCCTGAAATACCGGCCTGCACTGGGCTCGGTTAACCTCTGCGCCACTATTCACCCTGTTCTATCCGTTCCAGCAACTTTGTCCAGTTTGCCACGCCAGGACTGTTCTTAACTGGTTTACCCATGCCTTTGGCACGCGCCAGCCATAGTCCCTGACCGTTGAATGCGTAAACAGGCCTCAGATCCTGGCGCTGATCGGCTGGAAGGATTTTATCTGTCAGATTATCCAGCACCAGTGGCATAGGTTGCTCGGCATCAATATAAATCAGCACCATATGCGGTTCATTAACTGTGGTGGCCCGCACATACATTAAACGGAGATTGTCCTCTTCCACCCCCATAGCGCGTAAAGAAGCATATTTAAGAATCGCATAGTCTTCACAGTCACCACGTTGGCTGACCAGGCTTTCTATCGGGGTGGCCCAATAGTCATTCTGGCCCCAATGTACCTTGTCGGTTGCATATCGGACTCTGCGGTTGGCAAAGTAGTTAGCCGCATTCAGTTTGACCTGAATGTCATCCTGCAGATGATCTTGTATCAGTTCCTGCCAATCCTGCACCGGACGCTTGGCTCGTTCGCCATACCTGGCGGTAATGCGTTGATAGAAGGCCTGGTCAAACTGAAAATATTCCTGCACCGCCTGGACCACAGAACTGACCAACAGGCACGCCAGAATGCCAGCAAAAAATGCCGTAAAAAAAGAGCCGTTTCGCGGGGACAAAAGCCAGTACATCAAATCCTGTCAGCCTTCCAGGCTAGAGTGCGCAAAGCATAACCTAAAGCGAACAAGGGGTTAAATGGGAAATTGGATTTCGCGTGTTACATTGCTGTCATACCTTTGTTGTCGCCATTTAGAGACGCTGCCTAGTCTCTCAATACAGTGTTATTCTGCATCTTTGGTGCGGCAGCCTGTAAGCTGTTAGTAGTAAAAGTTGACAGGATAGAGTATTGGAAAATTATATTTGCCCTTCGGCAAAGCTTTACTTTATGCCGCTTTAATTAAAAAAGTCTTGAAAATAGTGGGTTTACCCTATTTGTTGAAGGATTTCTAAAATTTCAGGTCAAAAAGTTGACGTCATAAAGGCGTCATCTCTGGCGGATATCGTACAAAAAGTGTTATTATCCGCGGCTCGAAAATTCGGACACAGCCCTTGCTGTTGTTACAAATAAGTTAAATCGGACTTAACTGAATTTGGGTAATTCCTGCCTTTTTCAAGCTGTCCGTGTTTAATTGATAAGGATGGCTCAAATGTCGAAAACTTCTTTCAAAGAAACTACTAAATCGCCGGTAACTAAGGCGGTGATTCCTGTGGCTGGTTTAGGGACCCGTATGTTGCCAGCCACCAAAGCCATTCCCAAGGAAATGCTGACGGTGGTCGACAAGCCGATGATTCAGTATGTTGTGCAGGAAGCCGTGGCAGCGGGGATTACCGAAATTGTACTGGTAACACACTCCTCCAAGAACAGTATTGAAAACCATTTTGACACCAGCTTCGAACTGGAAGCCACTCTGGAAAAACGGGTAAAACGCCAGTTGCTGGAGGAAGTACGCAACATCGTACCCAAAAATGTAACCATTATTTCGGTACGCCAGCCCCAGGCGTTAGGCCTTGGTCACGCCATACTTTGCGCGCGTTCGGTGATTGGTGAGCAACCCTTTGCGGTGATTCTGCCTGATGTCATGGTGGATAAGCACCGCAGTAATCTTAAAAAGGACAACCTGGCAGCCATGGTGCAGCGTTTTGGGCAAACCCAGCACAGTCAGATTATGGTGGAGCCGGTGGCACAGGAGCTGGTCAATCAGTACGGTATAGTCGATATCAACGGCGCAACGCTAAATGCTGGTGACAATGCCCTGGTTAAGGACATGGTGGAAAAACCTGACCTGGATGATGCCCCAAGCAATTTAGCGATTACCGGCCGTTATGTGTTGTCGGCGGCCATTTGGGATCTGCTGGAATTTACTCCCCCCGGTGCTGGTGACGAAATACAATTGACCGATGCATTGCATCAGTTGTTGCTGCTGGAAAAAATTGAAGCTTATCAGATTGTGGGTAAGAGTCATGATTGCGGTAACAAAATGGGTTTGCTGCAAGCCAATCTTGAGTATGCCTTGCATAGTGAGCGTTTTGGCCCTCAAATCCGCACGGTAATGGAAGACTTGCTAAAAGAGCTGGAGACCGGGGCTTTCCCTCATTTAACACCTAAGCAATAATCGACGGGGTGAATGAGTTAAAACATTAGGGCGGAAGAATGCGCGTAACAGTATTTGGTATTGGCTATGTTGGTTTGGTGCAAGCCGCAGTATTGGCTGAAGTTGGCCATGATGTGGTGTGTGTGGATGTGGATGAAACCAAGGTCGAGAACCTGAAAAAAGGTGTTATCCCCATTTATGAACCAGGCCTGACCCCTTTGGTTGAAAGCCATTTCAAGGCGGGGCGACTGAACTTTACCACTGATGCGGCTCATGGTGTGAAGCATGGTGAGGTACAGTTTATCGCTGTGGGTACGCCCCCCGACGAGGATGGCTCTGCCGATCTGAAATATGTCCTGGCCGTGGCTTCCACCATCGCCGAGCATATGGATTGCCCCAAAGTGATTATTGATAAATCCACGGTGCCAGTGGGCACCGCCGATAAAGTCAAACAACGAGTAACGGATATTCTGGCCAAACGCGGCGCGGATATTGAGTTTGATGTGGTGTCTAATCCTGAGTTTCTGAAAGAAGGGGCAGCCGTTAACGATTGTATGCGCCCTGACCGCATAATTATCGGCACCTATAATGAACGCCCTCAGGATTTAATGCGCGAGCTGTATGGGCCATTTAACCGTAATCACGACAAAGTGGTGTTTATGGATGTGCGCTCGGCTGAACTAACCAAATATGCCGCCAACTGTATGCTGGCCACCAAGATTAGTTTTATGAATGAAATGGCTAATTTGGCCGAGATCCTTGGTGCCGATATCGAAGCGGTGCGCCGCGGCATTGGTTCTGATCCGCGGATTGGCTATCACTTTATTTATCCTGGCTGTGGTTATGGCGGCAGTTGTTTTCCTAAAGATGTGCAAGCCTTGATTCGTACCGCAGAGCAGCACGACTACCAACCAGCTATTTTGCAAGCGGTGGAAAGCGTGAATACCAGGCAAAAGAGTAAATTGCCTGCATTGGTTAAGCAGCATTTTGGTCAGCAACTGGCGGGTAAAACCTTTGCTTTGTGGGGACTTAGCTTTAAACCTAACACCGATGATATGCGTGAAGCTCCCAGTCGTGTGTTGTTAGAAGCCTTGTGGGAACAAGGTGCCAAAGTGCAAGCCTTTGATCCTGAAGCCATGGAAGAAACTCAGCGTATCTATGGTGTGCGTGAAGACTTAACGTTGGTGGGCACCAAAGAAGCGGCACTGCGCGGTGCCGATGCTTTAATCATCTGTACCGAATGGCAGCAATTCCGAGCCCCGGATTTCGACCAGATTAAGCAACAGCTTAGCGAGGCGGTTATCTTCGATGGGCGTAATTTGTTTGAGCCAAATCGTATGAAACGAAAAGGCTTTACTTACTACGCCATAGGGCGCGGACAGAGTGTTACCCAGTACTAAAGTGGGACTGGGTAATCCAGCCCCTTTGTTTATAAATATGCAGAGTTAAAGGAAGCAAGATGAAATTCCTGGTAACCGGTGCAGCGGGCTTTATTGGTATGTTTACTGCCAAAGCTTTGTTGGAACAAGGCCATGAAGTGGTAGGTATTGACAATTTAAATGACTACTACGATCCGGCACTCAAGCAGGCCAGACTTGAGCAGCTTACTGGTTACGCCAAATTTCATTTTATCAAACTGGATTTGGCCAATCGCGAGGCGATGGCGGCACTGTTTTCCAAACAAAAGTTTCAACGGGTTATTCATCTGGCTGCTCAGGCTGGCGTGCGCTATTCGCTGGAAAACCCCATGGCTTATGCCGACAGCAATCTGACCGGTACGCTGACGATTCTGGAAGGCTGTCGCCATCACCAGGTAGAACATCTGGTGTATGCCTCCAGCAGCTCAGTGTATGGCAACCAGCAAAAAGTGCCCTTTAGTGAAAGTGACCGCGTTGATACGCCGATTTCACTCTATGCAGCTACTAAGAAAGCCAATGAGCTAATGGCGCATACCTACAGCCACCTTTATCAGTTACCTACCACCGGGCTGCGTTTTTTTACTGTCTATGGCCCTTGGGGGCGACCAGATATGGCACCGTTTAAGTTTACTAAGGCCATACTCGAAGACAAAACCATTGATGTATATAACCACGGTAAGCTGCAGCGCGATTTCACTTATGTCGACGATATTGTTGAAGGGATTGTGCGGGTGCAGGATCGCATTCCCGGCAGCGAAAACTATCCTACTCAGCAACCTGATAACCCTTTCTATGCACTGTATAACATTGGTAATAATCAGCCTGTGGAACTGGAAAGCTTTATCAGTGCCATAGAGCAAGCCTGTGGCAAGCAAGCCAATAAAAATTACCTGCCTATGCAACCAGGTGATGTGTATCAGACCTATGCAGATGTGGATGCATTGAATCGTTGTACCGGCTTTGCCCCTAAGACGACCCTAATCAAGGGCATGACTAAGTTTGTCGACTGGTACAAAACCTTTTATCAACTGTAAAAAAATTCTGGATTTTTGACTGGCTGCCAACAGGCGGCCCAGGGAGACTCGTGATGAAAAAAGTACTGATTGTGTTCGGTACAAGGCCGGAAGCCATAAAAATGGCGCCGTTAGTACACAGCCTCAAGGCAGACCCGCGATTTGACTCGCGCACCTGTGTAACAGGGCAACACCGGGAAATGCTTGACCAGGTTCTGGCGCTGTTTGAAATTGAACCTGAGTATGACCTGAATATCATGCAACCTGGCCAGCCCCTGGGACAGGTCACTTCCAGAATTTTGACCGGACTAGACGAAGTGTTGGCAGAATTTAGCCCAGATGTGGTTCTGGTGCATGGTGACACAGCCACCACTTTTGCTGCATCGTTGGCTGCATATTATCGTCAGATACCGGTTGGGCATGTTGAAGCCGGTTTGCGTACCGGCAATATCTATTCGCCATGGCCTGAAGAAGCAAATCGCAAGTTAACCGGCTGTCTGACCCAGTTTCATTTTGCCCCTACCGAGACATCTAAGCAGAATCTGCTTAAAGAAGGTTATGGTGCAGAGCATATCAGCGTTACCGGCAATACGGTTATTGACGCATTGTTGCTGATAAGACAAAAAATCAGCGGAAACAGTGCTCTGCAGAGTGAGCTGGCTGCCAGTTTCCCAATGCTGGATTCGAGTAAGCGACTGGTACTGGTAACCGGACACAGGCGTGAAAGTTTTGGCGGCGGTTTTGAGCGTATTTGCCAGGCTTTACTGGATACGGCAAAAGCTCACCCCGATTGTCAGATAATCTATCCGGTGCATTTAAACCCCAATGTTCAGGAGCCTGTGAATCGGCTACTGAAAGGGGTAGACAATATTCACTTAATTGAGCCTCTGGAATACCTGCCCTTTGTTTATCTGATGGATAAGGCCTATCTGATCCTTACCGATTCTGGTGGTATTCAGGAAGAGGCCCCGTCTTTAGGTAAGCCCGTTCTGGTTATGCGTGATACCACCGAGCGCCCAGAGGCTGTGGAAGCGGGGACAGTCAGGCTGGTAGGTACAGACAGCCAGGTAATCAAGCTGGCGCTTAGTGAGCTGCTTAACGATAACCAGGCTTACCAGCAAATGAGCCGCGCCCATAACCCTTATGGCGACGGCAAAGCATGCGAACGTATTCTCAGCGTTTTAGCTGATTCTCTTTAATCATTTTTGATGGAACAGGTTTTTTGTATGGCATTTGAGCGCATTTCTGTAATTGGTCTGGGTTATATCGGTCTGCCTACCGCTGCTGTTATTGCTTCTCGCGGGATCGAAGTGATAGGGGTGGATGTAAATCAAAAGGCAGTGGACATTATTAACGCTGGCAATATTCATATCGTCGAACCCGATCTGGATATGGTAGTTCGCAGTACGGTAATGACAGGAAAACTTCGCGCCACCACTCAACCAGAGCCTGCGCAAGCCTTTGTCGTGGCGGTTCCGACACCATTTAAAGGTGACAACCACGAACCAGATTTAAGCTATATTGAAGCAGCCAGTAAGGCCATTGCCCCGGTGCTGGAAAAAGGTAATCTGGTGATTTTGGAAAGCACCTCACCAGTTGGCGCCACCGAAAAGATGGCTGCCTGGTTGGCACAAGCACGCCCTGATCTGAGCTTTCCGCAGCAAAAAGGGGAAGAGGCCGATATCAAGGTGGCACATTGCCCTGAGCGTGTACTGCCAGGTTACGTTCTGCAGGAGCTGGTTAGCAATGACCGTGTAGTAGGTGGAATGACGCCTGCCTGTAGCGCTAAAGCCATTGAGTTGTATCAAACCTTTGTACGTGGTGAATGTATTGTCACTAATGCCCGTACCGCCGAATTGGCAAAATTAACCGAAAACAGCTTCCGTGATGTGAACATTGCTTTTGCTAATGAGTTGTCGCTGATTTGCGACAAATTGAAAATCAATGTATGGGAACTCATTAAGCTTGCTAACCGCCACCCCAGAGTCAATATCCTTAATCCAGGCCCTGGGGTCGGAGGCCATTGTATTGCCGTTGACCCCTGGTTTATCGTCAACAGCTGCCCGCAGGAAGCACGAATTATCCGTACTGCCAGGGAAGTAAATGACCATAAACCGCATTATGTGCTGGAACAAATCACCAAAGCCGCTGACCAGTTTAAGCACCCGGTGATAGCTTGCTTAGGACTGTCGTTTAAAGCTGACATCGACGATCTGCGTGAAAGTCCGGCTCTGGATATTGTTAAGGCTTTGGCAACCAAAAATGTAGGGCAGGTACTGGCGGTAGAGCCAAATATTCACGAACTTCCTGCATCACTGCAAAATCAGAACGTAGAATTGGTCTCCCTAAGCACCGCGTTGGAAAAAGCCAATGTGGTGGTGGTGTTGGTGGATCATAAGCAATTCAAAACTGCTGATAAAAATGACCTTGCCCGCAAGGTGGTTATTGATACGCGCGGGATTGTTTGATATGGCATATCGGAAGCCAAAAGTATTGCATGTTGCAACAGATTTTCCTGACGGCATTGAAAGGAATAATACGCTAGCAGTAAAGAACTTACTCGATGAGACAGACGATAGGTTTGAGCATAGAGTTTTATCAGTCGTTAGAAAAAAGGGCCTGGAATTTAAGATTGTTAAATCGGGTACTCTGTATTCAATTGTGGTGCCAAGGCTTCCGTTAGGCATTCTCTGTTCTACAATTATGCTATTTTCGGCTTTATTTTTTTACTTTAAGAAAGGAAAAGAATTTAGTGAAGTAAACGTTATACATGCACACAAACTAACAATTGATGGCATTTTTGCATTTGTTCTCTCTAAAATATTAAAAAAACCTCTTTTGATAAGTGTTAGAGGGAGTACAGATGCCAAATTTATCAAAAGAAAATTTTACGTACGTTGGCTATACAAGAAAATTATAAATAGTGCTGAGCACGTTTTCTTTGTTAGCGCCTGGGCGAGAAGCTCCGTTAATAAATTATTTAGTGAAAAATATGTTCCTGATTCAAAATTTACCAACTTAGCGAATATAAGTAGAGTTAATATGGTTGAGTCCAATAAGGAGGGGGCGGATTTCCTTTTTGTGGGACGATTAGATTTAGCTAAGAGCAAGGGACTATATAGGGTTTTTGAAGCTATCTCTAAGGAAAAAAAATACAGGTTAGATATTTTTGGAGGTGCAACTAATGAAGCCGCAGAAAACATTAAGAATGAAATGCAGAGATTGGAAATATCACATCTCTGTAACTTAAGGGGCAAGGCTGATAAGTCTGTAATATTTTCTGGGGACTATGCTGCACTTGTTATGCCAAGTTATCCAGAAACATTTGGGATGGTTTATGTTGAGTCTCTTCTTTCCGGAATTCCAGTGATTTCAAGTAATAGATCAGGTATAGCAGGGTATATAGAACCAAGTAATTATTATCTGGAAGTAAATGAATTTGACACTGAGCAAATAGCCAGGGCAATGAAGAGAATTCATGATGATAAACAGAGAGTTAAAGCAAATTTACTTCAAGACATAAGTTCTGGGAAGTTAAACTTGTTTAATACTTGCTATATAAAAGAGCATTACGGAAATGTAGCGGAGAGAGCTGCGTTGAACTCTGGGCAATAACTATGTATTTAAAAATAAGGAGAGCAATTAATTTAGAGCGATTTTTTATCGTGATGGAGCAGTCCCTTTCATCTCTATTTAATTTCTTTGTTGTTATTTTGTTATCGCATGGAAGCCCAGAACTAGTAGCATCTTATGGTGTGGCCTTTTCATTTTCTTTGGTTATATCTGGAATCTTCAGAAACTCAGTCTTTACACCTTTTATAACTTCTAATACTACTAGCTCCCTTGCTCTTATAAAAGGGTGCATCGCCTCATCTTTTTCTCTGTATGTTTCCGCCCCTATTTTATTGATACTTATGTATTTATCTTATTCTGGGGCTTTGGTTTTCAGTCTTCCCATCATTTTTTATTTTTTCATTCTTGAGTTGGTTAAAGTAACTGCTCTGGCGAAAGACAACATGAGGAAAATTGCATTTTTTACAACTTTCTCATATTTGTTAATTCTTTTACTATTCTATTCTGGTTATTCTTCTTTCTCATTTCTGGTAGGTTCCGCTTTCGTAGCGCTGGTTTTTCTTTTCTTTTTGGTCTTAGATAAAGGAACATCAGAAGAGGTGGTGTGCGTTGGTGGAAGAGATGCCTTTATACTATCTATGTCATTTTCTATATATAGTCATGCACCATTGTGGTTTTTAAACTTGGTCGTTCCTGGTGCAGCATCCCTTTATGTGCAAATCAGAAGCCTATTCCAGCCGATCCAAATTATATCTAGAGCAGTAGATCTGATAGAAAAGAAAAATGCTTCAGTATCAGAGGATTATGGCATTTTACGGCTGAATAATGTGCTGACCTATCACCTTGTTTTTGGAGGACTAGGTGTGGCATTCCTCTGCGCATTTTCACTCTTTTTCTTCAAAGATCTATATGCTGTAGATTTGAACTTTTACTCAGCAATTTCAGTTGGTATATACGCAATATTGGGGTTGGCTATGTTTGTTTCAAAGCCTATTGAGACAGTCTTCTTTAAAATGAGTTTCCTTAGTCAGCTTACTCTTTCTCGTATTATTGGTAGTATAGCCATGTTAGCAATATTTTTTATTGGCTTCTATATTAGCGTCGAGTATGTTTTAATTTATATTTTGTTCTTTCAAGCAATTACATGGATGACAATGTTAGGGCTTAATTATTCTCAAGCGAAAAAGTTATTATGAGTACTGGCACAAGAAATTTGGCGCTTTATAGAATTGCTGTCTTCGCACTTTTTTGTATGTTCTTTGTGGTAGACGCGTCTTTTCGGTTGAGAGACTTCGATGATAAATCTATAGATTTTCAAGTTGTTATAAAATTTTTGGTGTTGTTCTTTACTATAGGAATTGGGGCTATCGCTCTAAGATATTTTCGATTCTATTCCAGATTTTTGTTTGTCTTACCGTTTTTCGCTCTTATGCTTATTTCTTCTATTTGGTCTGAAAGTCTGTTTTTCACTCTTTCTATATTTTTTACGTTTTTTTCATATTTTATATTTATGGTCTTTTTCATTGATGAGTATGGGCTGGGTAAGTTTTCTAGAATTGTGACATTGTCTATGTTCTGGTTTTTAGTTGTGTCTTTGCTCTTATATGTTTTTTTTCCAGAAATGGGACGTTTTTCATTTTGGTTTAACGATGTTTTTGCTCCTAGTTGGCGTATGAGTGGCTTAACAACTAGCGCTAATAACTTTGCCAGGGTCTGTGGTTTTTTTGTACTTTTTCTGGTTGGGTTTAACTCGATTATAAAAGTTCAAGTTGGTGCTAGATTTTATAATTTTTGCTTGATTTTGGCTGCAGTATGTCTGTTGCTTAGTGGCAGTAGGACAACAATTGTTGTTCTTCTTGTCTCTCTGTCTCTTTACGTTTTTCTGCAGTCTAATAAGCAAAATAAAGCGCTATGGATTTCTTCTGTATTTTGTTTTGGATTGATTTTGGCCCTCTTCTCAGAAGAGTTGTTGCAACTTGTATCAAGGGACGGCGGAGATGATATAACTTCATTTACCGGGCGTACATTTATTTGGGATGCCGTACTTTACTTTATAGATAAGAAGCCAGTTTTGGGCTATGGGTTCGGCTCTTCTATTTTCTTGCTTCCCGAATACGCAGATGCATTAGGCTTTACAGCGGCCCATGCGCATAATATGTATCTTCAGGTGATGCTGTCTGGTGGATACGTTACTTTAAGTGTTTTTTTGTTTCTTATGTTATTTTGTCTTTATAAAAGTCTTAAGCTGAATATTGCCTTTGTTACATCTAGCTTGGTTTTTATTTTACTTATTGGATTTTTTGAGTCAGGAGCTATTTCTCTAACGGCAAATATGTTGACACTTTTATTGTTTTTTAACTTTTACCTAATTGCTACGCCAGGGATATGTTCAAGTTTCAGGGGGGAGAAGTGAGCAAAATATTTTTTCTAGGGACTAATTTAGACTCCATATCCATGGATGATACTGTCACTTATATACAAAATTGTTTGACTGAACGAAAGTTTACTCAGCATGTTGTTGTAAATGTTGCCAAGCTTGTACATATGCAGCAAGACAAGATACTGGCAGATTCAGTTAATGCTTGTGACATCATTAATATAGACGGAATGGGAGTTGTGTGGGGCGCCAGATTTTGTGGCCATGCAGTGCCCGAGCGAGTTGCAGGGGTTGATCTGTTTCACAATTTACTGGCCATGAGCACAATCAATCATTTTCCAGTTTTTTTACTGGGAGCGACATCAGAAGTAGTAGAAGCGACAGTTTCCAAAGTCGAGGCCCTTTATCCAGGTCTGAAAGTAGCCGGTTACCATCACGGCTACTTTTGGGATAATGAACAAGACGTGGTGGACAAAATCGCGGCTTCGGGTGCCCGCTTATTGTTTGTCGCTATAACCTCCCCCAAGAAAGAGAACTTTATTAATAAGTGGAAAGATCGCTTGGGCGTTGACTTTGTAATGGGCGTCGGAGGCACTTTTGATGTGGTTGCGGGTAAAGTTAAACGTGCTCCGAAATGGATGCAAAATGCAGGTCTGGAGTGGTTATATAGAGTTATTCAGGAACCGGGGCGTATGTGGAAACGCTATCTTGTGACTAATAGTAAGTTCGCACTATTACTCTTAAAAGAAAAGTTTAAAGCAAAGAAGAATATTCAAGGGACGTTATAAAGTTATGAAATTAGCTGTGATTGGTTTGGGATATGTTGGCCTGCCTCTTGCCGTAGAATTTGGCAAAGTCAGAGAGGTAATTGGTTTTGATATAAATAAGAGCAGAATTCAGCAGCTCCGCGACGGTGTCGACCATACCTTAGAGGTCAGTTCGGAGGAACTGGCGGAGGCGCAATACTTGGCCTTTGAACATGATCTAGAGCCTTTGCGTGAGGCCAATATATTTATTGTAACAGTGCCGACACCGATTGATGAGCATCGTCAGCCCGATCTGACCCCATTAATTAAAGCTAGCGAAACGATTGGCAGAGTGCTTAAGAAAGGGGATATCGTTATCTATGAATCTACCGTATACCCTGGCGCAACAGAAGAAGACTGTGTTCCTGTTCTAGAACGTGTTTCCGGCCTTATCTTTAACCAGGATTTCTTTGCTGGCTATAGCCCAGAACGAATCAATCCAGGCGACAAGGAGCATCGGGTAACCACTATTAAAAAGGTCACATCAGGGTCTACGCCGGAAGTGGCGAAGCAGGTCGATGACTTGTACAGCAGCATTATTACCGCTGGTACCTATAAAGCCAGCAGCATCAAAGTTGCTGAAGCAGCTAAGGTAATTGAAAACACACAGCGTGATTTGAATATTGCACTAATTAATGAGCTGGCAGTTATTTTCAATAAGTTAGGAATTGATACGGAAGAGGTCTTATTGGCCGCTGGGACTAAATGGAACTTCTTACCGTTTCGCCCGGGTTTAGTGGGGGGGCACTGTATTGGTGTAGATCCCTATTACCTAACTCATAAGGCTCAATCAATAGGTTATCACCCTGAAGTAATACTGGCTGGTCGGCGCATCAATGATGGTATGGGCCGCTATGTGGTTAGCGAGTTAGTTAAAGCAATGCTTAAGAAACGGATTCAGGTCAGTGGCGCTAAGGTTTTGGTGATGGGATTAACCTTTAAGGAAAATTGTCCGGATCTCAGAAACACCAAAGTGATCGACATTGTCAGCGAGTTGCAGGAATACGATGTTCAAGCTGATGTTTATGATCCTTGGGTGGACCCTCAGGAAGCAAAACATGAGTATGATATTCAGCCAGTTTCTCAGCTAGAGCCCGGAAAATATGATGCGGTTATTCTGGCAGTGGCACATCAGGAATTTAAAGCCATGACTCCAGAAGCTTTTAGAAAGCTATTGAAGGCTGAAGGTGTTATTTACGACTTAAAATACGTGTTGCCATCCGATCAAGTAGATATTCGGTTATAAACTTTCATGCAAGTTATCAAGCGAAAAGTGAGTTGGTTATTGGTGGTGTCACTTGTAACACATGCTTCTACTATATTTGCTGCAGATATACCTAAAGAAGCGTGTGACGATGGGAAGGAGTCGATCGTTTACGAGCTTCCAGAAACAGAGACTATTTATGATGGTTTGAGAGGCAAGGATCTATCCGGTCCTCACTCTCTTAACTCGGTAAAGGATCCTGTTAACTCGCAAGATGATGCTATTAAATTTACTCTTGCTCCTGACGATATTGTCAAAAACGGAAATAGAGCCGAACTTATAGTGAATGATTTCCGAGGTACTCAGTACAGGTACCGCTATAAATTGAAGCTCCTGATTCCTAGTAGTTATGTCTCGGATAGCAAATGGCAGGTGTTTTTTCAATGGCATGACCAACCTGATTTCTCAGTTGGTGAAACTTGGCAATCGTTACCATCTAGAGCACCACCGTTAGCGCTTTTCTACCTCAAAGAACATTTGTACATCATCCACAGAACAGATGAGGATACTTTTGTTAGAAGTGAAAAAGTGAAAGTGGAACGTGATTCTTGGAATGAGATTGCGTTTGATGTGAATTGGGCTTTAGATGAATCTGGCAGAGTGCAGGCAACAATAAATGGAAGTGATTTTGTTCAGGAAAAAACAGGTGAGGTGATTTTTTCTGGACCCAATATGTACAACAAGGCAGGCAACTATATGAAGTTTGGCATTTACCGGAGCGATGATTCGACCTCCACGAACAGCATCTTGTTTAAAGATATTCAGGTTCATGCTATCTGTAAAGGAATGATCAATCCCGAATGAAATGTCTCTTCAACTGAGAAGACATTTTTATAAAGGTGTAGATCCGCATCAGCTGCGTTGAAGGCCTGCAGTTGTGGCCTTTCGCATCTCCGGGACGTGGTAATACTTGATTTGGCACACCTATTCTTATTCCGCTATTCCGCGATTTGGGTGGTTCCAAAGGGGGGAACTTCAATTTTCAACGAACAAGCTGGCCTGCTCTAACAATATGAGAGCCAGTATGTTTCCGTTTTCCAGTCAGCTTAAGATTACTCTGGTTATGTGGTGCCACTGATATGCGTAAAGCCATTGATGGGCTGAGTAATATTGTCGCCTATGAACTGGAGCAGGAGCTCTGCTCCGAGCAACTCTTTGTAGGCTGTAGGATATGCTATTTGAGCGAAGCTTCGTATAGTCTGGCTTGGTACCTTTAACTGTCAGAAACTAAAAGTTCGCCCCACAGTAAACAGCAACTTGGTATCACCGGTATCATCCAAATCAGTGCCCTGTACGCCCAGTGACATATCCCAGCCCCACTGGCTGAACTGGGCGGTGGCCTGCCAATGGATATAGGATTTATCGTCTTCCCACTGATATTTGTCTTCGTCCATACTGGTGGAGCGGTCAACGCCCAGCAGCACCGAAAAATTATCGTTAATCGGCAGGGTATGGTTGAGCATCAGAATATAATGCCCTGCACCTGTGCCGAAGTAGTCCCATGAGTACCAAACATTGAAGGCGGTATTACCCAGCCCCCATTTCATATACACCTCTGGGTAGTTGCCATCACTGCTATAGCCGGCACCGTGATAGGTGTATTGAGCGATACCGACATCCAGATTCAGCGAATCGCTCAGATCCTGGTAGTAGCCCAGATAAGCGTCTATTTCGAGGTTGGTATCGTCACCAAAATCCACATTGGAGCCCCAAGCCCCCGCGTAAAAGCCATTGTCTGCGGCCCAATCGATGCTGCCCTGCAGTGCCGGATTTTCATCTGTTTGACTCACGCCGTTAAACAGATAATCACTGACACCGGTTAGGGTAACAGACCATTCTGCTTTTGCCATTCCGCACAGACTCAAGGGCAGTAGGGCGAACGCGAGTTTCTTTAACATCTTTTTCTCTCCTGTCAGTGCAGGTGTCTCTGAGCCAGTACCTGAACAACCATTGGCAACGTGCGGGCGACCAGATTTGTTGTTTACCCACATTAATAGGTTATAGGCACTATGCCGGTGCTTTACCAGAAAAATGTGCTTATATGTGCAAAAACTGTTTTGAATTCAATTGGCTGTATGCAATATCCGGATTGAGCGTATGGTATGTGGTGACACGCTGTTGGGGGCGTGGTCAGAAAATCGATTCGTAAAATGGTCTGAATATGCATTCATCCTAAATTAGCGGAAAAAACTGCTACCTCTGCTAAGTTATTGTCTACAATGCCTTTACTCAACGGTTAACTCTCGTTGCGTTGAGCTCAGCCGAAATGGAACGCCTGTTGTTTTTGCTAAATAGTCCCGCGTGATGGCACGGCCATCTGTTTGGAGCCATGTATGATAAGAACCTTTGCTATTGGAACCCGCTCTGGCGCAGCGTTTGGATTAATGGGATTACTGGTGTTGCTGGTTGGGGGGCTGGGTACGCTCAAGCTGCATTTTCTCAACGACGAGATCACTGATTTAGCCAAGGTGCGTATTCCGGCTCTGGAATCTTCTACCCGTATGTTGTCTGACTTTATTGAAGTGCAGTTGCAGGATGTCAATCAACTTTATGCTCAGGGTGCCCGTCGCAAAGAGTATCGGGACGCCATGAATAAGGCTAAGCAGGCATTGGAGCGGCGGCTGGATGCCAGCAGAGAGTTGGCTTCGCATCCTCAAATCCGACAGGCGCTGGGCAGTATTGCTGCGCAGTTAAATAACTATCTGCAATTACAAAACCAGCAAATGCGAATGCTGGATGGCGGAGATCAAAACGCTGCCATCGAATTGCACGCGCAGCAGATGCGCCCGCTCCGTATGGCGCTGACCGAGCAGATTCGAGCCCTGGAAAGCCTGGAGTTGGAGCTCATCGAAAAAGGCGCTGACCAGGCTCACGACGTATATCAGCAGTCTGTGACCTGGATGTGGGCAATTATGGCTATTGCCGCTATTTTAGTTGTGCTGCTGGCCGTGCTGTTCACCCGTGCCCTGGTGTTGCCAATGAATACGGCATTGCATGCTGCTGAACGTATCGCCTCGGGGGACCTTACCGTGGCTATTTCTGATGCAGGCAGCGATGAACCGGCCAGAATGATCGAGGCCCTGATAAAAATGCGAAACAGCTTGCGTGATACACTGGAGTTGATTCAGAGCTCATCTGCGCAATTGGCCTCGACTTCTGAAGAACTCAGTATTGTCACTGAGCAATCCACCCGCGGTATTCATACCCAAAATGACCATCTGGAACAGGCCGTATCGGCCATCACCCAGTTAACCAGCTCTATTGAGGAGGTGGCCAGAAATGCGGTGGCGGCCTCTCAGGAATCACAGGCGATGGATGGTCAGGCCAAAGCGGGGCACAAGCAAGTGCAACAGACTGTCGCCTCGGTGCAGTATTTATTGCAGGAATTAACCGAAACGACAGCAGGGCTGGACAAACTTTCCGGTGAAATTAATCGGGTCAGCTCGGTGCTGGACGTTATCAGGGCGATTGCTGAGCAAACTAATTTGCTGGCGCTTAATGCCGCCATTGAGGCGGCCAGGGCCGGCGAGTCAGGACGGGGCTTTGCAGTGGTGGCTGATGAAGTGCGGGCGCTTGCCCATCGCACCCAGGAATCCACTAAGGAAATCGAGGGCATGGTCAATGCGGTACAAGCCGGAACCAATGAAACCGTGAGCCTGATGGGCAAGAGTCACGAGCGGGCCAAACAAAGCCTGGATGTGGCCGGTTCGGCCGGTAATGCACTGATAGAAATTACCGCGTCTGTAGCTCGCTCGGCAGAGCAAAACCATGCCATTGCCAGCGCAGCAGAGCAGCAGGCCACGGTGTCTAAACAGATAGATGAAAACCTGGTTCAGATCCGGGATGTGGCGAATGAAGTGGCATCTGGTGCCAGCGAAACCAGTGCATCCAGCCAGGAATTAGCCCGATTGGCTGAGGATCTGGACAGCCTGACCCGCAAGTTTCACATCTAACAAATTAGCAAAGAGCAATGCTGTCAAACGCATTGCTCCTGCCAGGTGCGACCTGTTTAGTTGATGGGGGATAGTAACTTGGGGTGCACAACCAGTTTTCGGACGCCATGAGCGTGGTCTTCGGCAAATTCGTTGTTGGCACACCATTGGCTCAGGCTGTTGATGTCCAGCTTGGCGCACTGAGGTCTGACACTCCAACTCACCTGTAAGCTTGAGCACTGTTGCTGATTATATTTAGGGCCGGTGGTGGAACCCAGGTATTCAACGGGGGTACCTGTATCTGTTGGCAATGCTTTGGGCTGGTGATAACCATCAGCCTGGTAACCATCATAGTCAAAGTCGTTGAAGTTGAGTGCGCCAGCATCATTCACCAGCGTAAACACTTGTGTTTCAACCCGCAGGTTGGGGTTGGCGCATTGCTCGGTCAGACAAGCGCCCAAGCCAGGCCCTGGCTTGGCGTTGCAGGAGCTGTGTACCCAATGTATTTCCACTGTATCGCCGGGTTTCAGACCTTTACAGTGATTGACTTTGGGCGGCGCCAGTTCTGCTGCGGTCAGATTGGTGGCGATATCGCACTGATATCCGGCATGCTCACCTTCACCAATCAGTTTAGAAAAGGCGGCGGCTTTATGTTCTGCCTGAGCATGAAAATGAATGTTACACAGGTTCATTTGAGTAGACTGTGGTGCCAAAGAGAAGACCCGCTGATTTTCCCCTGCTAGCTGGTCAATATCACGTGGTGCCTGTGGGCCAAAGCCCTGGCAATACTCGCCCTGATTGGCTTGCACCGGCAATGCCAGCATGGGGCTGCAAACTAACAGGGATTTCAGTAGTTTTAATTGGAACGTCATATACTTGCTCAGCAATTGGAATTGCCGCAATTGTAAAATGCAGTTTATGAACGCTTTTTTTGCCCAAGATTAACAGAAGATTAAAATGGGTTGCTTAGACGGTAACCAACCCCACGTACCGTTTCAATTCTCGGTGCACCAGGTTGTGCTTCCAGTTTAACCCGCAGGCGGCGGATATACACATCCACAATATTGGTCAGCGGATCGGTGGTGCTGCTCCATACTCTGTTCAGAATACGCTCGCGGGAATACACTTTACCAGGGGACTTCATAAACAGACGTAACAGGTCAAACTCGAGTTGGGTCAGTTCCAATTCCTGGTCACTTAAAAAAGCGCGGCGACTGTCACTGCAAAGGCATAATTGACCCACAGTTAACTGATTCGTAACTGGTTGATGCATTGGACCGCGTCTAGACAGGGCCTCGACTCTGGCCAGCAGTTCATCAAAATCGAAAGGTTTACCAAGATAATCGTCGGCCCCCATGCGAAGGCCCATGACTTTATCTTCTGTGTCGTTCAGTGCGGTTAACATCAGCACTGCGGTATTGGGGGATATGCGGCGTACTTCCCGCAGTACTGCCAGTCCGTCCATTTGCGGCAGCATTCTGTCCAAAATGACCAGATCAATCTGCTGCGTCGTCAGTGGCTGTATGGCTTGTTCTCCGTCACTCACCCACTGGCATTGATAGCCCTCGGCTTGTAAGCCCTTCAGCAGAAAACTGGCAACCCGCTGTTCATCTTCCACTATCAGGATACGCATAAGGGGTCCCTCGGCAGCCAAACGCTCATGGTTGTACCTTTACCAACCAGACTGCTTGCGGTTATTTGTCCGCCATGTGCGGTGACGATTGCTTTAGCCACGGCCAACCCTAAACCCATACCCTGTACCGCACGGCCACTGCCCCGGTAAAAACGCTCAAATATATAAGGTAGTTCCTGCTCATCGATGCCAAATCCTTGATCTTGTACACTGATGTGCACTTTATCAGCATCGGGTTTAGCATTAACTAATACCGTTGTATTCGACGGAGAATAGCGCAGCGCATTTTCAAGCAGAATCAAGAGTAACTGGCGAAGACGCTCTGCATCCGCGACTAACAGCATGTCTGGTAAATCGGCCTGTAGCTGCACGTCTATGTGTTGAGACAGTGCAAGTTTGTGTACATCCCGGCAGCCTTCTTCAAGCAGCTCAGCCAGGTCAACCCGCTGGCGCTCTATACGTAGATTATTGGCATCAGCCCTGGCGATAAACAACATATCCTCTACCAGCCTGCCCAGCGAAATTGACTGTTCCAGAATACACTGCAGCGCATCGCGGTACTCTTCCACATCCCGATCGGTTTTGCGCAGCGTTACCTGGGCTTCGCCACGGATAATGGTTAAAGGTGTGCGCAGTTCATGACTGACATCGGCTAAAAAATTGCGCCTGGTATGGGCGCTTTTTTCCAGCGCCTGATTGGCAGCCGTTAATTCAGCGGTGCGCTGGGATACCTTAAACTCCAACTGCTGTCTGGCTTGTTCCTTAGCGCTATATTGTTCCTTAAGCTGGTCGGCCATAAAGTTAAAGGCTTTGGCAATTTCATCAAACTCAGTATCGAAACCGCGCTGAACTCGGTGGTCCAGCTCACCTTTGGCGATGCGTTCAGCCCCCTGCGTTAGCGACTTTACCGGCTGGGTAACGGCTCTGATAAGCGACGTACAGCCAATGACCGTCAGCAAAATAGCGATGGTGGCCAGCAGCAATGATAACCAGAATATGGCGGTATGGGTGGTGTCGATACGGTTGTTCATGGCTTGCACCACACCTGCCTGACGCTCTACCGCAGAGTTGATGGCTTCACGAAAGGCAATATCAATGCGTTCTTCCAGGACAAAACGCATCTGTTCGGTGTCATCAGAGTGCGCACCGCTGGCGGCAATGGCTTCAAAATCGGTAATGACCTTGTCTATCAGCTCTTCAAGATCATCCGTATCTTCTACTGTGCCACGGGTGTATTCCGCACCTAATGCCTGGCGCTGCTGTTCTTCCAGCAAACGTATTTTGCCCAGTGATTCGGAAATGGCTGCGCGCTTGTTGCGCACCTGAGCCTGGTTGGCTGACTTGCCCAGCAGGATTTCATCGGTAAGTTGTTTGAAGAGCCGATAGGAAGTGCTGGATAGCTGAAGGTGTTCGCTTAGCAGAGTATCGGCGATATTCATTTGCAGGATATGGTTTTGCGTCAGGCGTGAAGACCAGAGCACAGATACTGCCGCGGCAATCACCATCCCCAGAGAGATTAGGGCAAAGCTGATTAACTTGCGTCTGTACATCTTGGTTCCTCATACGCTGAGCAGGGTGCTCTCACCCTTAACAGAACCGGATCATGCCACAACCCCTGTGGGTTGCAATTTATTGCAACAATAGTCGGGTTAAAAACCCGACCCACAGACGCTGTCAGTTGTGGCTATGAAACTGCGTGTTGGGTGGGAAACGTTTAGCTGGAAAACGCGGGTTTAAACAGTTTGCTGCTGGCCGTGCGGTACACCATACAGGTCAGCACTGAACAGGCAAAGACCAGCGGTATCTGAACCAGCATTTTTGCACTGTTGCCAACGGGTAGTCCGGCCATCAACATCTGGCTGATATCCAGAAACAGTGGATGTACCAGGTAAATGCCAAAACAATAAGGCGCGATAAATCGGGTGAAAGGGGCCAGTTTCTGGTGTGGGCGTTTAAGTAGATACCAGGCACAAACACAGGCAGCCAGCACCGGCAGACTCAGGTACTGATAACTGTAGATAGGCTGTAGCTGCGAAAATTCACTTAGTTGAATATGACAAAGGCGGGCAATTATTACCACCATCAATAAAAATGCTGCCAATAAGGCTACCCGCCCCTGATTGCTGGGTTTGCCCCACATGGCAGCTCCGAGCATAAACAATGGAATATAACCTATAAACCACAGTGGCCAGGGCCAGTTGCCACCAAACCACTGAAAACCAAGGGTGTACAGCGTGGACGTCAGCACCGCGCTAGCCAGATAAAAACTGGGGGAGGGCGCATAACTGACCTTAAGCGCCAGCATCAGCCAACGGATTAATGGGGTGGCGGCATATAATCCAACCAGCATAAACAAATACCACAAGTGAAAATAAGGTGTGCCGCCCAGTAGATTTTCGCTTAGCTGATTCAGTGAAACCGGCTGCTGTTTTACCTCGCCTTTGAGCCAGGTCCAGCCAGTGTAGAAAAGCGACCATAGCAGCAGCGGCAGGGCAATACGTGCCACACGTTTCTGATAGAAACCGGCAATGGATGGCATTGGCGGTATAAGTAGTAGTGCCCCAGAGAGCATCACAAATAAGGGAATAGATACCCGGCTTGCAGAGTCGAGCAGATTGGCCAGCCACCAGGCGCTGCTATCCAGTGGCAGGCGACTGACGCCGTTGGCGCTGATATGCAGAACAATGACGCTCATGGTAGCGAAAACACGGATTTGGTCGGCGCTAAGGGAATACGGACTATTGTGCATGCGAAAGAGGTACTGATTCCAAAATGGTGACCGGCTTCATGCCAGGCGTGCTATTTTGCCAGCTAGCAATATACAAAGGGAAGTCGTAGAAGTAATTTTACGGTACATTGCCTAGTTCAATTTATTTACCACGCTTTTTCAGGGGAATCACCATTGGTCAAGCTCAGTTACGCCATTTACTTGCTGGGATTAAAGTGTTTAGCCGTATTGAGTGGACTTTGCATGCAATGGCGGCTGTTGCGCTGGGGAGTTAAAGGCGCTAAGCAGGCGCGTTTTTATGGGATGCTGTCTATTGTTAAGCATCCTTCGGCCAAGCTTTCAATTGGTCGTGCTGCGACTTTTCGTAGCCATAGATACAGCAACCGCGTCGGCTTAAAACAGCCTTGTATGTTGTCGGTATTTGCCGGAGCACAGCTGCAGATTGGCGAACACTGTGGTTTCAGCGGCACGGTAATCAGTTGTCACCAAGATATCCGATTGGGGGACAGGGTATTATGCGGTGCCAATGTGACTATCTGCGACTCGGACCATCACCCAGTGGATGCAATGAAGCGGGCGAATGGTGAAAAAGGCCTGAGCCGGCCGGTGACTATCGGCAATGATGTGTGGCTGGGCATGAACGTGGTGGTGCTTAAAGGTGTGACAATTGGCGACAATGCGGTGATTGCCGCCAATTCCGTCGTCACCCGGGACATTCCGCCCAATGTTGTGGCGGGCGGTTGTCCGGCAATCGTGCTTACTGAATCGAAACCGATGGTTCAGATTGACGATGTTGCAGGGTGAGCCGCTCCAGCAACCATTGCTGACACTTGCCCGCTTCCCCTTCTTTACGCCAGACTAAATCCAGTGACTGCGGGAAAGACAACGCCTGCTGATTGCAATTCAGCCTGACAATGCGGCCATTTTGCAATTCAGACGCCACCGATTGCAAAGGAATATCCGCCCAGCCCAATCCCATCTTCAGCATAGCCAGCAGATTGTCTGGTGAATTGCAGTACCAGGCATTGCCGGTGCGGTCTTCGCCTTGACGAGTGCCCGACTGATTATCGGTAATTCTTAACTGGCGGTGTTGCACTAAATCCGATTCAGTTGGATTGCTTAACTTGGTCAGCGGGTGGCTGATGCTGGCCACCTTGGCAAACTGTACCTGGCCAATACTGGTGAAACCATATTGTTCGGTATAACTGTGTTGGCGCAAACCAATGGCGATGTCGACTTTATGCTCTTCCAGCAATTGATACGCACCATGGTGCGTAGCATGCAGCAGCATTAAAGAGGTGCTGGGGAAGGCTCGTTCAAAATCGCGTATCAGGCTGTTGATGTTGTCTTCATGCACCAGCAGATTGTCGTAGGCAATACCAATGGCAGGCTCGACTTTGTCGGTAAGATGGCTGACCCGGTAACGCAGGTGATTATGACTTTTCAGCACCGCTTTCACGTCTTCCATTAAGGCTTGACCCTGGCGGGTTAGTCGCGGTTCACGGGTGCTGCGGTCAAATAGTGGCAGGCCGGTATCCGATTCCAGATTGCTGATCAGGCCACTGATCGACGACTGGGCTTTACCCAGCTTTCTTGCTGCAGCTGAAAAGCTGCCGGTTTCGACTGCGGCCAGAAAGGCTTCCAGTTGTTCCAACGAAAGTGCCATAAGTCCCCACTCCTTAGTTGACTTTACCTCATGCAGGCAAAGAATATTCATTCGTTATTCGTCGCGGAATGCGGAATATTTTATTGTGTCGATGTGAAAACTGGAAGGCTATTCGCGACAGTCTGAATAAAAAAGGCCGCGAATAACCTGCAATCCATTGCAATGGCAGCGGAGCGGCAGTCAGCCCTGGCACTGAATCTGGCGGATTTGTTGGATCAGTTCTACGCCAGCACTAAAACACAGGCTATCTTCGGTCAGGGTATTCTGGCGGGTTACACCGTCAACACTGCCCCGGCTGGACAGAAAGCTGAGTATTTGCTGTGGGTCAATGGATGCTAATAAATCCAAACCCCGCAAGGTTCCCAGCATAGCCAGAATGCCGTAGGCGGCCCAATTAGACACATCGGCAACGATTAACTCGTCGCAGTCAGTGACACTGGGGATGATATTCAACGGGTCCATGGCGTGTAACACTTTACCCATGCCAATTTCATTGCCGCCGTCGCCAATGGCAATGCTTGGGCAGGCCGCATCGGTGAGGAAGTAATCAAAACAGGCGCAACGCTCGCTGATGTCTTCTTTACGCATATTGTAGTAACGGCCATCAGCACTGAGTCCCGGCCGCTCTATGCAGAGCACCAGACTGGGGCGATAGCTGTCCAAGACCTGCCGGGTTTCCAGTCTGGCCTGGGCTAGGTCGTTGTCACGAATGCGAATACAACGAAAATCTGTATTCAGGGCACTGTACAACGGCTCACCACAGACCAACACAGGTTGATAAGACAACTCGGATAACGCGTTATACAAAGCAATCGCACCCACCGGGCCATCTGTCTCAAAGGTATGAGTAACCGGAAAACCGGTACCAATCAGAATAGTACCAGGGTGTTTGTCCAGCAGCATGGCGGCGCGCAGTAAATAGCCTGGTCGCAGTGCTGCCTGCAGATGTTGCATGCCACGGATGTTGCGGCTAACCAGCAGATCTTCAATGCGGCGGCTAAGGGGGAGCAATGCATCAACCATGGATACTGTCCAGCCTGGCCAGTAAATTTTGCTTGCGGCTTCTGCTCAGCAGCATCAGATTATGTGCTTGCTCCATACTGATAGGCTCGAAACTGATTTTGCCGCCGGGCCTGCACTGCGCTAATTTGGCGCAGTCCAGTGACAAAACCGAGCCGATTTTAGGGTAGCCGCCGATGGTTTGCCGGTCATTCAGCAGTACAATGGGTTGGCCATCTGCGGGTATCTGAACGGCGCCCAAAGCAATACCTTCAGACAACATGTTGGTGGTCTGGCTTGGCACTTTCTGTCCCTGCAATCGATAGCCCATACGATCGGCCTGATGGCTGACTTCATAGGTACTGGTAAAAAACAAGGCGCGACTGGCGGCGGAAAATTCCTGATATTGATAGGCCGGAATCAAACGCAATACCAGTTCCTGTTGATACTGTGGAATCGCTGTTTCGGGTAGCGCCTGTTTGCGTAGGGTAGCATGCATAGGCCCGACACAAAGTTGATCATCCACTTTGAGCTTGTTACCATCCAGCCCGCCGATACCTTCTCTTAGCACCGTGGTGGTGCTGCCAAAGCTGGGCGCAATGGCAAAGCCACCGGCAACCGCCAGATAGCTGCGCAGTCCGGTTTCTGGCACGTCCAGTTCAATCGTTTGTCCGGCCCTGACCTGCACGCTTTGCCACATGGGCTGTTGAACGTCATCAATGCGCCAATTTAAGGGCGCGCCACTCACGCAAACCCAGGTGGTCAGGTCGGTTTTCAGATGCAAACCGCCTAAGGTCATCTCCAGTGCGGTGCTATCACTTTGATTACCCACCAGATAATTGGCCAATTCAAACGCGAAAGGGTCCATCGGACCGCCTTGAGTGAGTCCCAGCTTAGCCTGACCAAAACGACCGGCATCGGTCAGTAACGTCATCAGACCCGCTTTCAGTACGGTGAACATCAGTTGCACTCTCCTGTCAGCAGAGCGATATCACCACCCAGGGCAATATACTCATGTTTATCCACCGCCCGAAAGCGCACCCTGTCTCCCACCTCAACTGGCATAAAAGGAGGTTGGGTTGGATTAAACATGGGGGTGGGGCAAAGGCCTATCAGATTCCATCCACCGGGAGAAGCTGCCGGATATACTGCTGTCTGACGATCCGCTATGGCGACTGCACCTTTGGGTACGCGTTTGCGCGGGGTGGCCAGGCGTGGTGCGGCAATGCGTTTGTCCACCTCGCCCAGGTAGGCAAAGCCGGGGGCAAAGCCAATGGCATACACCCGGTATTCGGCATCCTGGTGCAGCCTTATCACATCCTGTACCGACAACCCGGCCTGCTTAGCCAGCTTGGCTAGATCTGGTCCACTTTGCTCGCTGTAGTAAACCGGCAGCTCCACAGCTTTACCAGCCTGTTTAGTTGCTGATTCTGGCATGGCCAGCACGGCGTTCAATATGGCCATGGCCTGGAAATGATCCAACGCATAACAATCATACTGAATTAAAATGGAGTGATAGGACGGAGTCAGATCAATCAGATGCTCTGCAAAGCCGTTTTGCAACAGTGGTAACAGGGAAGCAATCCGCTGTGCTGTTTGGGGCCCTGTTTGCGCGCCCAGATACAGAATCAGACTATTTTCACTGGCTGCTTCGATGCGGGGATATTGACTCATTGTGGCAAGATGTCCCGGATCTGTCTGACCATCGCTACGGCATGGGCATTGTCACCATGCACGCAGAGTGTATCAGCGTGCAGGGCCAGTTTCTTACCGCTTTGGGTGATCACCACACCTTCTTCTACCAGTAGCTTCACTTGTTGCAGGGTTTGCTCGCCGTCCAGCACGGCGTCGGGGTGACTGCGCGGGGTGAGCTGGCCGTTATCCTGATAACGCCGGTCGGCAAAGGCTTCAAACAACAGTTCAACCTTCGCTGCCGCCTGAAATTTCTGCGCATCCTGAGTGGCCAGCAGCATCAGTTTCAGTGGTTGTGAAAAGGTGGCCATGGCTTCGTTAACGGCGTCAAATACCTCGGTCTTTGCCATCATATCGTTATACAAAGCGCCATGCGGCTTGACATAGCTGAGGCGCATACCCTGTACCTCGGCCATGGCGGCCAGTGCACCTACCTGATAATGCAGTAGATTGATTATTTCCTGACGATGCAATGACATAGAGCGGCGACCGAAGCCTTGCAGATCGCGATAGGCTGGATGCGCACCGATCTGTACGCCATGTTTTTTAGCCTGTAGCAAGGTGCGCTGCATCACGTCTGGATCGCCAGCGTGGAATCCGCAGGCAATATTAGCCTGGTCGATATAGGGCATGACCTCATCGTCCAGGCCCATTTTCCAGTTACCGAAACTTTCGCCTAAATCACAATTGAGCAGCATAAACTGGCCTACAGAATAGACAGCCGGCTGTTGAGCAGGTCAGTGACCAGCATGCAACCGGGGCTGTGAGTAATACAAAAAGGGGGCTTAGCATGTTGTATGGCCAATTGTGGTGTCACACCACAAGCCCAGAATACCGGCAATTCGTCTGCACTAAGACTAACTGCATCGCCAAAATCCGGCTGATGAATATCAGTTATGCCAATCTGACTGGGATCGCCAAGATGCACCGGCGCCCCGTGTACGGAGGGGAAACGACTGCAAATCTGGATGGCTCGAATAGCATCTGCGGCTTTCATCGGGCGCATGCTGACCACCATATTGCCGCCAAAACGGCCGGCTCGTTGGCAGGCAATGTTAGTGCGATACATCGGCACATTGACCTTTTCTGAGATATTACGTACTTCCAGTCCGTCTGCCAGCAGGGCTTCTTCAAAGGAAAAAGAGCAGCCCAGCATAAAAGTCACCAGATCGTCGCGCCACACTGAGATTAAGTCATGCACCCGCTGTGTATGTTGACCATGCTCAAAGATTTCATAAGCCGGTACGTCGGTGCGAATATCCACATCTGTGCCCACCTGGGGCAGTAAATACGCACCGGGTTGATCCGCCATGGCGATTATCGGGCAGGGTTTAGGATTTAACTGACAAAAGCGCAAAAACTCATCGGCATAGTCAGCGGGCAATATCGCCAGGTTACATTGCACATAACCCGGAGCCAGTCCAGACGTATTCCCCCGGTGTCCGCCGTTTCGAATTAATTGCCGCAACTGCAATGGGTTCAGTTTCGTATTGTGCTCTGTGGTCAAGATAACTCCTGGCAAAGACGTCTAAACGTATTGTGGACTAACGGCGGCAATATAACGTAATTCTGCGGTATTACTGCCAACAGACTATTGCATGTTTTTGCTCAGCATATAGCCATGGGCTATGTGATTTAGGATATCTAGGTTGTGAGGTTATGTGAAATTTAAAACATCTGTCTGACACGTAAGGCTTTTTGCCAAGCCTGTGACGAACTGCCCGGGTTCAGTCACAAAGAATTAATTTGGAATAAAATATTTCATAAACTTGCAATATTTTTATGATTAATTATTCTTTCACTTGTTGTTGTTTGTTGAATTGTGTGAACTGGCGGCAGGATGTCGCTAGATTCTGCAAAACTTGCCCTCTCGGGGCGGAATGGACGAATACTCGGACTTCCGCCCTTTTTTTGTTTAACGCCTTTCTGCGGTTATTGCATATAAGCGAAGGAAACGGGCTGTTATCGGTGCATTCAGAAAGGCTGCATAGCGCAAATCAATAAAGACCATAGACTTATGCCTGAATCGATGGGCTGTTTCTAAACACAAGGCCGGACATAACCGGCCTTGTATAGCTGCGTTAATCCAGTGGGATCAGAGATTTTTGTCTTTCCACCATCTATCGCTGCGAAGGGCTTCGGGCAGGTCATCGCCAGGCTCCAATCCCAGTTTTTCCAGCTCTTCAAACCATTGCTCAGCTAATTGTTCAGGCAATGGCGTGGCGCAAAACGGGCAGTACTTAATTGATTGAACCGCCTGCATACCTTTCAAGTCAAAATAATAGTCCCGAAATACCTCGTTATAGTTTAACGGCGACCTTGAATCATCCAAGTTATACTTTAGTAACTGACAACATTCCATCTAATGTAAGCTCTCAATTTTTAGTGAAGATACTGAATTTGGATATGGCGGTTGCTGGACCATTGCTGCTCTGCTTTGTATTCTTTGCCATTGAGTCTGTGATGAATTTTTACCTGATGATTGTTTAGCCAGGATAGCGTCGGTGCGACCTCATCAGGATGGCCCTTTAGGATTAGAATATTGCCGCTGTCATTGGCTAAGTTGTCTTCACTTTTAATTAAGGAAAGGTGGGTGGAAAAGCCTGTACTAGCACCGCAGCTTCGCTCAAAAACCACCACTTTATGACGACCATCTGGTGATATTGTCTGACTAAAAAGGTGATTGCCACACATACCCTGGCCGAGCAGCCAGAAGAAGCCCAGCAGCAGGCCAACCAATAGCACCGAAATGACAGTGACACTCAGAAAAAATAACTTCAATGCTCTGGGCAGGCTGATACCATTCGCTTCCATATTGTTCCTTGTCGAAACTGGTCACGACTACACCTTCCAGAACCAGCCCTTTTTGTACATCCAATGCATCATTGCATAGGAAACCGCCAGAAAGGTCAGGGCAAAGGCCAGTGAGCCGTTGTAATTGCCAAATAGCGGCTGGAACAGTGTGGTGTACAACCAGCCCTTGAGACTGGCTTCCCCCACACTGAACATCAGCAGCAGTCTGGCCACGATGGCAGCGAACATATAAAAGGCAATGGCATTTGCGCCGAATACCACAAAAGGTGCGGTCCAGGCTTTAATTCCTTTGTGGTCGATAAGCCAAAGACACAGGCCAAGCACCAGGCAGGCATAACCGCTGGACAGCAGCACAAAACTTGGTGTCCATAAGGCTTTGTTGATGGGCAGAATACTGTGCCAGGCTTCACTAACAATTACGGCGGTAAGACCGACCAAAAGCAAAACAGTGATACGGCGAAGCAATGGCAGCTGGTTATTCATCAGAAACTGACCGGCCAGTACCCCGCTCAGACAACCCGCAATGGCCGGCAAAGTGCTCAGGATACCTTCAGGGTCCATTACAAACGGTGTGGCTTTTTTGTCATACACATGAGCGGCCCCCAACACCATATGATCGACCCAGGAGGCCAGGTTATTGCCGTATGCATACAACCCCTGATACTGATGGCCCTGGCCGTCGCTGTAGGGCACCCAGGCCAGCATGGCCCAGTATCCCAGCGCCAGCAACAAGGCCCAGATAATACGCCCGGTGGTGCGCCAGTACAGCACGATCAGCACGGTAAAAAAATACACCAGACCAAGCCGTTGCAGTACGCCGGGAATGCGCATGGACAACAGTTTGTCGTCTATCCAGCTAAAGGAAGGATCCCGGAAGTTGTAGAAAAACAGTGCCAGAAACCAGCCCAATAATACCAGCTTCAGCATTCTGGCCATGGCGTGGCGAATGATCGGCAAGCGAGCTTGACCAGCATCCAGTTGCCGGTCAATGGCAATTTTTATCGACAAGCCGACGATAAATACAAAGAACGGAAAGATCAGATCCGTGGGTGTCCAGCCATGCCACTTGGCATGTAACAAGGGAGCGTACACATGGCTCCAACTGCCTGGATTGTTTACCAGGATCATGGCCACTATGGTTAAACCGCGAAACGCGTCAATGGCAAGCAGTCGGTTAGCTGGCAGCCCGTTTAGGATGTTGTTTGCGTAGCGGCTTAGCATATTGGCTTTCCCTTGTTACTGTTATGTGTTGGGCTGACCTTTATTCTGTTAGCAGGTCGGGATTAATCCCGACCCACTGTGACAGGCAAGTGGCCTTTGGCCTGGATTTTTCCGGCCAGGAAACGCGCCAGCGACTCAAAAGCCGGGCCATATACCTGCGGATTATCCTCTGTACCTGGCAGTATGTGGCTGTTGTATGCGTAGGTTGCCAGAACCAGATCGGCATCCTGTGCCAGCCATTCAACTTCATAGGGCGCACGCAAACTAACAAAAGTCACGGCCTTACCCGCTTGTTTAGCTTGTTGAATCAATTGCGGAATCAGCGCTTGCTGGCTTTGATGGTCCAGTGCATCGGCCCTGACCAGGCTCATGTCTTCCATACCGCCGCGTTCCACCGCACTTTGTGCCGGGGTGATGCTGGCCACCAGTAACATATCGGCCTTGCTCATGGCCTGTTGGTTTATCTCTGTGTCAAAGCCCTGCAGGCTGGCACAACTGCTGATAAGGTCTGGCAGGTTGCGGCTAAGTGCCTGCTGCATTGCCAGGCATTTACCTCTGTCGGGCATCACTAAGTGCACGGACCGAATTGTCTGGCCCAAGGGGAGCAAGTTATTGTTACCACGCACTTTTGTTAAAGAAGCGTCGGACAAGGCTTGCTCAAGCTGCTTATGGGCCGGGGCACCGACAATGGACTCGGCATTGGCAATAGCGGTACTTTCATCCCGGTTGTCGGCTTGTACGTACTTGGCTTTACTGGCTCTGATACGTTCGGCAGAAAGATGAATTTCATCGGCCGACAATTCACCGGATTTCACTGCTGCCAGCAAATCATCAATCAGCTTAGGCAGTTGTTTGATTTCTTCCGGGGTATGCAGGCGAATGGGCATCAACACCATATCGGTACCGGCCTTAAAGGTTTCGATCACTGCCTGGGTGGGTTCAAAGAAATGGGAGATACCGGCCATATCCATGGCATCGGTAACAATCAGGCCTTTAAAGCCAAGCTCGTTGCGCAGTAAGTCTGTGAGTATGGTGCGTGACAGAGTGGCCGGGCGTAGGATCATCTCACCGGTTTTGCTTGCCAACTTCGAGTCATCCAGCGCCGGGTATTGAATGTGGGCGGTCATAATGGTTTCTACCAGACCCTGTTCGATGGCACGGCGAAATGGCAGCAAATCTACATGGTCGATGGTTTCCCTGTCGTGTTCTACCAAAGGCAGACCGGTATGACTGTCAACTGCGGTGTCGCCATGACCAGGGAAGTGTTTCAGGGTGCCAATGACTCCCTGTTCTTGCATGGCCTGCATTTGGGCAATACCCAGCTCGGCGACCATCTCGGCGTCTTCGCCGAATGAACGGACATTAATCACCGGGTTGTTCGGGTTAACGTTAACATCCACGGTAGGGGCATGATTAACATTGAAACCCAGGGTTTTAAGCTCTTTGCCTAATACCGTGCCAGTGGCTCTGGCGTATTCAACACCCTGTTCAAGGTAGGTTGCCCCTATAGCCATGTTGCCGGAAAAAGCCGTGCCCAAATGACGCGGCACCCTGGCTACGCGGCCACCTTCCTGGTCAAGGCTGATAAACAGCGGCTGGCCGCTCTGGGACTGGCTGGCCGCGTGTTGCATAGCGCGGTTAAGCCTGACCATCTGCGGGATATCCACTAGGTTATCGGCAAACAGAATCACCCCGCCAATGCCGGTATCGCGAATAAGCGCGGCCAGGTCGTCTGGCAGTGCGGTCATGGGGGTACGGCATTTGCCGGATTCGGTGTTATCCCCGCAGTAGTAGCGCAGATCGATCATGATTTTTTGCGCTAAGTCATCGCGCAGTTGCGTATCACTGAGTTTGCCGTCAGGCTGTGAAGCGGGTGAACAGGATGTCATGGTAATAATAGTTGCCAAAATACTGATGAGTTTGCCGCGTTTCAGGCGACGTCCAATTGGATTCATAACTTCTCCTGTAGGAACATTATCACTTAGTGCGCCGAATGGATAAGTAATGTGGCAAATTGCCTATTCATTGGGCGCTCTGAGTTCGGTGCCGACAGCAGACTGTACGGCAACAGCAGATAAAAGGTAAATTTTACTGGCATTTGGAATTAATTATTCATTAGAATGGAATCATATCAGTATAAAAAATTTCATCAATGGGAAATGCCATCATCGGCAACCAGTGTGAATAAGCGAGGTACCAATGCATAGCCAATTTGCCTGGCAGGACTGGCTGGTGTTTACCGCCTATTTTGTCGTGATGGCCGTTACCGGCTGGTACTACAGCAGGCAAAAAGCCACCACTACCGCAGATTATTTTCTTGGCGGCAATAAAATGCCCATCTGGATGGTAGCGATTTCTGTGCTGGCCACCTCACAGTCTGCCGCTACCTTTCTGGGCGGACCAGACCAGGGCTATCGCAATGATTTCAGCTATCTGGCCACCAATATCGGTGCCTTTGTTGCTGCGTTTGGGGTGGCGGTTTTTTTAATTCCACGCTTCTATGCCATGCGTGTCACCACGGTATATGAGCTGCTTGAGCAGCGCTTTGGTGCGTCGGCCAAACGTCAGGCCGGTATTATGTACCTGTTTGGCAGAGTGTTTGCCAGCGGGGCCAGATTGTATATGGCCGCCATTGCGGTGGCTATGATCCTGTTTGGTGATATTCAGGCCACCAGTGTTATCAGTGCGGTGTTGATTCTGACCATAGTCGGACTGGCTTACTCTTTTGTGGGGGGCTTGAAGTCAGTGATTGTCAGTGACGTGATTCAGTGCGCCGTGTATGTGGGAGCCGCACTGTTTGTGATTTATTTTCTGGCGGTGAGCATTCCGGCCGACTGGCCGACGATTCTGGATGCGCTGGCGAATCCTGCAGATCGTGAAATGTCCAAGCTAACTCTGTTTGACTGGCGGCTGGATTTCAGCCCCGGCGGGGTATTTACGGTGTGGTCAGCTATTACCGGATTTGTGCTGCTGAATATTGCCGCTTTCGGTCTGGACCAGGACATGACCCAACGGATGCTAAGCTGTAAAGATGCCAAACAAGGTGCCAAAGCCCTAATCTGGTCGGTCGTGATGGTGATCCCGGTGATGGCGCTGTTTATTATTATTGGTCTGTTGCTGTATGTGTTTTACCAACGCCCCGATCTAATGCTGAGCGAGGCTGGTCAGCCCATAGTGCAAAGTTTTGAAGGTGAGCAAATCACCATCTTTATGTATTACGTGTTGAATGAAATTCCCGTGGGAGTAAGAGGCCTGGTTACGGTCGGTGTGATTGCGGCGGCGTTATCCACCCTCAATTCTGGTCTTAATGCGATGTCGTCTGTGCTGGTTCAGGACTTATACCGCCCCATGATGGAAAAACGCGGTAATAGAGAAGAAGCCCATTACGTCTGGGCGGGGCAAATGGGTATGGTGGTCGCTGCCGTGGCGTTATCCGCGATGGCGATTCTTTGTTACTACTGGCAGCAGTATTCCGATATGCCGCTACTGGCCTTTGCTTTGTCGGTGATGGTGTTTTCCTACAGTGGTTTGCTGGGGGTGTATTTTACCACCTTGTTCACCCAAGGCGGCAGCTCTGCGTCGGTACTGGCGGCGCTTATCACCGGCTTTGTGGTCACACTGGCCATGCAGCCCTATATCCAGAGTTTGCTGCTGCCCGAGGACTGGCAATTTAACCTGGGCTTCACCTGGCAGCTGTGTATCGGCACCACGATCGCTTTTGTGGTGTGCTGGTCGGGTAGAAACAACAAGGTGCTGGCAAGCTGATGAAGCAGGTTCAATACATTCTGGGCGTGGATGGCGGCGGCAGTAAGACCCTGGCCAGACTCGAACATTTGCCCAGCGGACAACAATGGGAAGCCAGGGGCGATGCCTCGTCCTTGTCTCTGGGCGTAGAATCGGCCGTTGCGCAGATTTTGCAGTTAGCCAGGCAACTGGCTGGCCAGGCTGGTTGTGACATGCAGCAAATGTGGGCTCTGGCCGGACTGGCAGGGGCCGGTAACCGACATTTGCGTTATCAGGCGCTGGAACTACTGGAACGGGCGTTTGGCAAAGCCGACATTGTGAGTGACGCCAAAACCTCTGCCTATGGTGCTAACCTTGGGCAGCCTGCGGCAGTGGTGGCACTGGGGACAGGCTCGGTAGCCATGGTGCTGGATAACACAGGCCGGGAAACCATGGTGGGGGGATGGGGCTTGCTGGTCGGCGATGAAGGCAGTGGTGCCCGGCTCGGCGTTAATGCCGTCAGTCAGTTGCTGTGGGAACTGGATCTGCAGCAAAGCCCAAGTCAACTTGGCTTGTATTTAATGTCTGTGCTGGGCACACAAAGAGCAGAGATTCTTACCTGGCTGGCCGCGGCTAATCCCACCCGTTTTGCCGCCTTAGTACCTCAAATACTGGCCCTTAAGGATTGCTGCCCGCTGGCTGGCAGATTATATGCAGGCCACCTGCAGGAAGTACGTAAGCTGATAATGGCGTGCAGACAGTATGGCCCCGATATCCCCCTGATTGTCATTGGTGGTTTGGCTCAGCCGACCCTGACTGACCTTGCAAATGAAACTGAATTGAATTTGATGGCCGCTCGCGGTAGCGCTTTGGATGGCGCCTGCCTGTTAGCGCGCCAGTTGGCAAAAGATTTTCTGAACGATGAGGAAGCCAAATAAATGGCATCGAACCAAGACAAGCTGAAAAGCGAATCCGTATTGCTGAAGCAACTGGACCAGATGGTGTCTGAAGGACGCAATCCGCACACCTATGATATCGACCTGCTGAGCACCCAGCAGATTCTGGACAGAATCAATCTGGAAGATCAAAAAGTTGCATTGGCGGTCAGGCAAGCCATTCCGCTAATTGCTCAGGCGGTGGACAAAATTGTTGCTGCATTCGCCAGGGGCGGGCGTCTGGTGTATATCGGTGCCGGTACCAGTGGCCGTCTTGGGGTATTGGATGCAGTAGAATGTCCACCTACCTTTAGTGTGACCGATCAGCAGGTTATCGGCATTATTGCTGGTGGCGCAGGTGCTATGTATAAAGCGGTGGAAGGGGCGGAAGATGATCCTGAACTGGCCATCACTGACTTGAAAAAGATCAACCTCAGCGCCGACGATGTATTGGTTGGTATCGCCGCCAGCGGCCGCACACCTTATGTGATATCTGCACTGCAGTATGCTAAATCGCTGGGCACGCCCGCCGTCAGCGTGACCTGTAATCCTGACTCCCCCGTGACACTGGAAGCCGATATCGGTATCTGCGCCGTGGTCGGCCCTGAGGCCCTGACCGGCTCCACCCGCATGAAATCCGGCTCGGCGCAAAAAATGGTGCTGAATATGCTGACCACCGCGGCCATGATCCGTAGCGGCAAGAGTTACGAAAATCTGATGGTGGACGTGAATGCCAGCAACCAGAAACTGTATGCCCGGGCTATCCGTATTGTGATGCAGGCTACCGACTGTGACCATCAAACCGCCCGCGATGCATTGGCCAAAACCGGTTTTAAAGCCAAGCTGGCCATTTTGCACGTACTCACCGGATTGGATATGCAGGCCGGCCAAGCGCTGCTTGAACAGCAACAGGGGTTCTTGCGTAAAGCCGTAGAACAGGCCCGGGAGGCGCAATAATGTGGCGTCTGTTGCTTGGCTTAGTGATGGCGCTGAACCTACTGGCCTGCTCCACGCATTTGCCAACCGCTGATGAAATCAGGGTAGGCGCTGAACGTGAAGCTTTGTATCTGCCACAACTGGCAGGAAAGCGGGTTGGCCTGGTGGTTAACCAAACCTCCATTGCCGGTCAGCAGCATTTGGTGGATTTTCTGCTGGCCAGAGGGGTGAAAGTACAACGCATTTTTGCCCCCGAGCACGGCTTTCGCGGTGACCATGATGCCGGTGCCAAGGTGGATTCAACGGAGGATGCAAAAACCGGTATAGAGCTGTATTCCATTTACGGTAAAACCCGTAAACCCGAGCCAGAAGCCATGGCCGATCTGGACATTATTCTGTTTGATATTCAGGATGTGGGAGTACGCTACTACACCTATATCAGTTCCATGCATTATATGATGGAAGCGGCCGCCGAGGCGGGTATTGCTTTTATGGTGCTGGACAGACCTAACCCCAATGGTGACTATGTGGACGGCCCGGTATTGGAGCCGGCTTTTCGCTCTTTTGTGGGTATGCATGAGATCCCCCTGGTGCATGGTATGACCGTGGGAGAGCTGGCAAAGATGATTGTCGGGGAAGGCTGGCTGGAAACCGATAAACCCCTCAATCTGAGCGTGATCCCGGTGCAAAACTATCGTCATGACATGCCTTATCACTTGCCGGTGAAACCCAGTCCTAACCTGCCCAATCATGTGGCTATCCGACATTATCCGTCACTTGGTTTTTTCGAGCCGACGCCGGTGAGTATCGGCCGGGGTACCGACTTTCCTTTCCAGGTAATAGGGCACGATCAGCATTTTGTTGAGGATGCCAAGCCTTTTAGCTTTCAGCCCCGTTCCATTCCTGGTGCGTCGACGCACCCCAAATTTGAAGGGGTAACCGTCAAGGGACAGGACTTGCGCGGTGTAGAGGCCAAAGGGCTGGAGCTGGGCTATCTGGTGGTCTGGCATCAGCAGTTTGCCAGCGCCGGTGAAGCGTTTTTCACCAACCCAGGATTTATGGACAAGCTGGCGGGAACCGACAAACTGCGTCTGGCACTGGCGGACGGTAAAACCGAAGCAGAGATCAGAGCTAGCTGGCAGGCCGATTTGCAGGCCTTTAAGCGCAAGCGTCAGGGGTATTTGCTGTACCCCTGAGCAGGTTATTTGGACTTAGAGCGAAACTCGCGGATTGCCTGGTTAGACGCTTCCAGTAACTTGCGGCCCTTAGATGAGGCTTGTGTCAGCAGAATAAACAAGGTGTCGATAACAAACTCCTGCGCGGTGCGGGCCAGAATGGATGACAAGCGCGCGGAGTTTTCGTCGGACACTGTGTAGAGTTTAACGTCTGCCAGCTTGGCAATGCTGTTATTGCCATAGCCGGTCAGGCTGATGATCATCACCCCATTGGTTTTGGCCAGTTCGGTGACGGCCACTTCTTCACGGGTTTCGCCGGATTCGCTGATCACAAACAGCAGATCCTTGCTGGTATAGTTGGCTACGTTGGCCATTTGTACATGGTTGTCGCTCTCGGCCATGGCCGACATACCAAGTTTTTGCAGCTTAAAAGAAAAATCCCGGCCAACCAGCGCCGAACCGCCAACCCCGCAGATCAGGATGCGATTGGCTTTTTGCAACATGGCTTCTGCCTGCTCATAGGTGGGGAGCTCGTTAACGCCTTTGGTGTTGGTTAGCACGGCGATTTTGCTGGAAAGTAGTTTTTCCGTTACGGCGACGAAGGAGTCGTCCAGGGAAATTTGTCCGTGTAACCTGGGCTTTTCCTGCTGCTGTGCCGTACGCAGACTGTCGTTAATGGCAAATTTAAAATCCGGATAACCGCGGTAACCCAGTTTCTGGGTGAACTTCACCACGCTGGACTGGCTGACCCCGGCTTGCTGGGCCAGTTTTTGCGAAGACAGGTCGCGGATGGTTTCAGGCTGGGACAGAATATAGTCCGCCAGCGCTAATTCGCTGGTGGACAGGTTGTCGCGCATGGCTTTAATTTTTATAAATGTTGACATGTAGCGGCCATCAAAGGTGACGAAAATAAGCTATTCAGCACATAGTAAATGAATAAGAATAATTTTCACAACTGGGAGAATAAACAATTGGCTCAGGCAGGTGTAATGCAACCGTCAGATTTTCAGGGCTTTGTGCAGCAGGTCGGGGCGTTTTTGCCGCCAGACAGCATTTATGCGGATTTGCCCAGACGCTTAGCTTATGCCGGTGATGCCAGTTTTTACCGCCTGATACCCAAATTGGTGGTGCGTCTGGACAGTGTTGAGCAGATGCAAAAGCTGATTGAATGTGCCGACCGTCATCTTGTGCCCCTGACATTTCGCGCTGCCGGTACCAGTTTATCCGGCCAGGCGGTAACTGACTCGGTTCTGGTGCTTTTGTCTGACCAGTGGCGTAATGCCAGGGTGCTGGATAACGGCCAGCGAATCTGGTTGCAACCCGGCGTGATTGGCGCCAGCGCCAATCAATTGCTGAAGCCCTTTGCGCGTAAAATTGGCCCGGACCCGGCCTCTATCGACAGTTGCAAGATTGGTGGTATTGCCGCCAACAATGCCTCGGGCATGTGCTGTGGTGTCAAGCACAACAGCTATCATACGGTGGCGGATATTCATCTGTTACTGGCGGACGGCAGCCGGGTGGATACTGCTGATGCCGACAGTGTGGCATTGTTCAGTCAACAGCGCAGGGATTTACTCGATGGCTTGCAGCGCTTAGCCGGGCAGGTCAAGGCCAGTAGTGCCTTAAGTGAAAAAATACGCCATAAATACCGCCTGAAAAACACCACAGGATACGGCATCAATGCTCTGCTGGATTTTGATAAGCCGCTGGATATGCTCAAGCATCTGATGATTGGCTCCGAGGGTACCCTGGGCTTTATCGCGGATATTACCTACCACACTGTGCCGGATGAGCCGTATCGGGCCTCAGGTCTGTTTGTTTTCTCTGATATTCGTGATTGCTGTAACGCAGTGCAACAGCTGGCTCATGCCCCTGTGAGTGCAGTGGAATTGATGGACGCCAGAGCACTTAAAAGTGTGGCGGATAAACCCGCCATGCCCGCCAATATGCACAACCTGGATAACAATGCTGCGGCATTGTTGATTGAGGTTACCGGGCCGGACGCTGACGAGCTGCAAGCACATCTGCAGGCAGTAGAGCTGCTACTCGGTCATTTTTCGGCCCAGCTGCTTGCCCAGGTTCCTTTTAGTCAGGAGCCAGGGCGTAATCAGGCGCTTTGGGCAATTCGCAAAGGCACGTTTCCGGCGGTTGGTGCGGTGCGCCCGGCCGGTACTACCGTAATCATTGAGGATGTGGCCTTTCCTGTTGACAAACTGGCCGAGGGCGTGGAAAAACTGCAGGCCTTGTTTGCCCGTTTTGATTATCACGAGGCGATTATTTTCGGCCATGCCCTGGAAGGCAACCTGCACTTTGTGTTCACCCAGTCCTTTAACCAGCCCCAGGAAATCCAACGTTACGATGACTTTATGCAGGCGGTGGGTGAGTTGGTGGCAGTGGAATACGGCGGTTCTTTAAAAGCCGAGCATGGCACCGGCCGCAATATGGCACCTTTTGTTCGCCTGGAGTGGGGGGACGAAGCGTATCAATTGATGGTGAAGATTAAGCAACTGTTTGATCCCCTCGGCATACTCAACCCTGGTGTGATTATTAATGCGGATGCCAAGGCGCATGTGAAGGATCTTAAACCCATTCCGGCAGTGGACCCACAACTGGATAAATGTATTGAATGTGGCTTTTGTGAAGCGGTTTGCCCGTCTAGGGACCTTAGCCTGACACCGCGTCAGCGCATTGCGTTGCATCGGCTACGTGAGGATGAAGATAATGGTTTTTCAGACTCTGAGCTGGCACAGATCAATCAGGCATACCAATATCTTGGGGTGGACACCTGCGCAGCGACCGGACTTTGTGCCGAGCGCTGCCCGGTAGGCATTAACACTGGCGAATTTATCAAACAACTGCGCGGCCAGTCCGCGCAGGGCAGTTGGCTGGCCGGTATGGCGGCAAAACACTTTGCGGCTACCGGCCTGATAGCACGCTTCGCCCTGAATTCGGTTAAAGTCACCAGCAATCTGTTGGGAGACGGCACCACACAAACGCTGTTTAAAGGCCTGAATAAAGTGAGCCAGGGGGCCATACCGAATTGGTTTCCGGCCTGGCCGGGCGGAGCTAAAAAAGTCGCGCTAGCGGATAATTTCGATGGGCAAAGCGTGGTGTATTTTCCAACCTGTGCCAACCGTATGTTTGATGCAGACGCTAAGGCCCTGGACCGCCGTCCACTGCCCCAAGTGATGGCCAGTGTACTCACTAAGGCCGGCTTTCGTTTGCTGGTGCCGGATAATGTAGACGAGCTGTGCTGCGGTATGCCCTGGGACAGTAAAGGGCTGAAACAACTGGCCGGGCAAAAACGCCAGCAAAGTAAAGAGGCCCTGTTGAAGCTGGCCCGGGAGCAGCAACTGCCTATTCTGGTGGATGCCTCTCCTTGTGCGCTGCAATTTAGTCAGGAAGGATTGCAGGTGCAGGAGACCGCGCAGTTTGTGTATCAGTATGTACTGCCAAAGTTAAAAGTATCAAAAATACCAGGCCCTGTGATGTTACATGTCACCTGTTCCAGTAAGCGATTGCAGGCCGAACAGCAATTGGTGGCGTTAGCCAGGGCCTGCGCCGAACAAGTGGTGATCCCCAACGATATTCAGTGCTGTGGCTTTGCCGGTGACAAGGGCTTTTACACCCCGGAATTAAATGCCAGTGCCCTGAAAAACCTGCAACAGCAAGTACCGCAAGGCTGTCATATGGGGGTCTCTAACAGTCGCAGTTGTGAAATAGGTCTCAGCCAGCATGCGGGCATTCCCTATCAGTCTATTCTTTATCTATTGGACCAAGTTAGTGAAACAATGCCTGAACATTGTGCTTGAGTGGGATACCATGAATCCATCTGATCGCTTGGAGAATCGTTATGTTGAACTGGGCCGATGTTATCAATTTTGCAAACCAGGGCAACCCAAAGCCACCGCGTAAAGTCGTAAAAACCGAGCAAGAGTGGCAGGAATGCCTGGACGAAGAGGTTTACCGGGTGACCCGTCAGCATGGTACCGAGCGCCCTTTCAGCTCCGAAATGTGCGCCAGATTTGAGCCGGGCTGTTATACCTGCGCCTGCTGCGACACCTTGCTGTTTGATGCCGAGCATAAGTTTGACAGCCACAGCGGCTGGCCGTCTTTTACCCAACCCGCCAATATCGATTCCATTGCTTATGTGATGGATGAGTCCCACGGTATGCGCCGTATTGAAACCTTATGTAATGTCTGTGATGCCCATTTGGGCCATGTGTTCCCTGACGGCCCCCCGCCGAGTGGTTTGCGTTATTGTATTAATGCGGTGGCACTGAAGAAGTTGTAGTGCTTAGCATGTAAAAAGCGGTACAAGATAAGGGGCTGTTCTGAATATCAACGGTGTTCAAGCACAACCCCAGTGTCATCTGGCCTGGGTAAGGTTAAGCGCGCTGGCGGCGACGTAAGGCAAGTCCAGCTAACATCAGACTGAAGATAGCCAGCGAGCCTGGTTCTGATACCACATTGGCAGTACCTATTGACAGGTTGTCAATAAAATCAACAAACTGATTATTTTCATCGTAAATGGTGAGTTCTGCATAGCCGCCCAACAAATCAAACACACCCTGTACGGCAAATAAGGCGCCACCTACCATAAAGTTGGCGTCAAAATCGAAAAAGTCCAGGCCAGCGTACAGATTGGTGCTGTCAGCCGAACCAATAAAGAAGAAATCACTGAAGCCGGGTGCCGCCTGTGCCTGTGCGCCCATATAAGTCAGGCTCAGCAGGTCAGCCAGTTGCAAGTCATAAAAACCATTTGCTAGTAAATCGGCGCCATTAGTATCGACAGAGATTTGCACGAGATTTGAACCATCGGTAGCAGTACCAAACCCTTGGGTAATGATGGCTGCGTTTGCACTCAAGATACCGGATACAAGCAGGCTTATGGCGATACCGAAGTTTCTGAGTAGGGACTTTTTCATCTATTAGCTCTCATTGTTGTTGGTGAAAGGGTTAATAGCCAATTTGGCTACTAAAAGTCGGCTTAGAAGCAATGGCAAAAATCAGGCCAGTAAGAAAAAGCACAAAATTATCAATAGATTGCTTAGTAATTCTGGCGAGATGCTGAGACTCTTTGTGGGTTTGTAAATAAAACTGACGGGAGGTATTTCTCTTGGAACGATACAATCATCAATGCGAGTTATGTTCGATTCCTTGCACTTATTTTGTTGTGGAACGGTCCAATGGCTTCATAAATTGAATCTGTTGGTGGTTTTTTGTACTTGTTGTTTTGGGCTAAAGGGAAAAAAAGTTTGCATACATTTTCATTGTTACCTCATTGACGGATTTGTTTACAGTTTGATTACAAATAAAAACAAAATGAAACCTTTGTTAACTAATTGTTGGTTAAAGGGAAAAGTATAGATGGTGAGGAATGTGGTGCTTGATATCAGCATTTCTCGCAGATAGTCGGCTGCCGTTGTCGTAAAAAACTTTACAGTCTGCTGGTTTGGATTGTTTGTTGTTGTGTAACGTTTTGAATGTTAAGTTATTTTTTTAAGGGGTATGAAGCTTGCTGTATCGGATTTCCTGGCCATCAAAGGGAAGTAGTCCTTCAGGAACTGAAGCTGAGCCAGGCATAAAAATAAACAGCAAGCATCCAGAATGGAGAAACTGATGATCTTCAAAAAGTCACTGTTATGTACCCTAATTTCTTTGTCTATGTCCGGTGTTGCGATAAATGGCTTCGCCACCGAGTCCCAGGTTTCTGATGAGCATTTTCCTCAGGAGCAAGCCCAGTTCAACGGTAATCAACCCTTACCCGCCACCAGTGGTGTATATATTGTTCAGCTAAAAGGCCAAAGTGGTATCGAAAAAGCTATCGCTGCACAGGAGTTGATTCCCAGCAATCAGTTAGCTGGACAGGTGGGTAATCAGTATAACCCCCGCACGCCGTTACTGGCTGATTATACCGCCAGGCTGGCAAGCAGACAGCAGGCCGTAGCCCAACAAGTGAGTATTAATGTTGGTGAAATAGCGATACTGCACAGCTTCACCCATACCTTTAACGGTTTTTCCGCCAAGCTGAGCAAAGCACAGGTTGATGCACTGTTGCGCCACCCGGACGTATTGTCCATAGAAGAAGATGTGGCGGATCAGCCAACCACCATTAATTCTCCGGCCTTTTTGGGCCTGAGCGGCGCCAATGGCCAGCATAGTTTGGGTATCAAAGGTGAAGACGTCATTATTGGTATTGTGGATAGTGGAATCTGGCCGGAGCACCCCAGTTTTGCTGATGACGGCAGCTATCAGCCTCTTGCAACGGAGCGCTGGCAAGGCAGTTGTGATTTTGCAAACGATCCAATTGGCTTTACCTGTAACAACAAACTAATTGGTGCGCGTTACTTTAACCAGTCCTATAACGCCAGCTCGGGTGGGCATGTACTGACGGAACTTGGTGAGTTTTTGTCTCCACGTGATGCGGATGGTCATGGTACGCATGTGGCCTCTACTGCCGGTGGCAATGAGGTGAGTGTGGACTTTGCTGGTGAGAATCTGGGAATGGCGTCAGGCATTGCGCCAAGGGCCAGAGTTGCCATGTACAAAGTATGCTGGAATTCTGATTTTGATAATGGCGACTTCAGTGGAGGCTGTTATCGGGGTGACAGTATGGCTGCCATTGACGCAGCGGTCGCCGATGGGGTGGATGTAATTAACTATTCTATCAGCGGTAGCACCACATCACTGACGCCTTCGCCCACCCTGGCGAAACTCAGAGCCTCGGCTGCCGGAGTATTTGTGTCGGTGTCTGCTGGCAATAGTGGCCCGACAGCCAGCACTGTGGGTTCACCCGCACCCTGGCTGACCAGTGTGGGGATGTCCAGCGTGGACGGGGATGGGTTTCAGATTGGTAACTTTGTTGATGTAAATAGTGGTGCTTTGGCTGGTACACGCTATAACGGCATTTGGGCCAGCGCAGCTCCTGCGCCAGTTGGTGGCGGACTAACCGGCACCATCACTGCCAGTGATCCTGTGCAAGGCTGCGATACATTTGCCAATGCGGCCGATATGGTGGGTAAGATTGCGGTTATTTCCCGCGGTGGCTGCACCTTCCAGATTAAAATGAATAATGCCAAGGCCGCTGGTGCCGTTGGGATGCTGGTTTACGCCCTGGAAGGTCAAACGCCTATCAGTATGGGATTGGATGCAGATGGTGAAGGTATTCCGGCCGTGATGGTAAGGCGTGAGGATGGCCTGGCTTTGGTGGATCAGGCCACCTTTGAGGCGACAGAGATCACTTTGTCTGACGAGCAATACGCAGTTGCTACTGGTCCAACAATTGGCAGCATTCTGGATGAAGGCTCGTCACGCGGTCCGAATGGATCCACATTTGGTATGTTAAAACCTGATGTTGCAGCCCCAGGGGTGAATATTCTGGCAGGCAACACCATGGCACCTATGTTTGGTCCGCAAAATCAATTATTTACCTACAAGACTGGTACGTCGATGGCGGCTCCGCACGTGGCCGGTCTGGCTGCATTGTTTAAACAACAGCACCCCAGCTGGTCACCGGCTGCCATTAAATCAGCGCTGATGACCACCGCCAGACAGGATGTGATTGATGAGCAGGACGGTGAACTGGCAGATGTGTTTGGCATTGGTGCTGGTCATGTAGTGCCGGTGTTGGCACAGGACCCTGGCTTAGTATACAACGCAGGATTCAATGATTATCTGGCGTTTTTGTGTGGATTGGGTGAGCGCAGTACTGTTGCCAGCCAAAGCGAAACCAACTGTAATGAATTGGTGGCGGCTGGTTTTAATACCGATGCCTCGCAGCTCAATCACGCATCTATTTCTGTGGGCGAGTTAAAGGAACAGCAGACCATCTATCGTACCGTGACTAATGTCAATAATGTTGCATCGGTCTATTTTGCTGAGATTGATATGCCAGATGGAGTCGATGTACAGCTGACTACTTTTGATGCACAAGGCAATCCCACTGAAGACGGAGCGTTGGCGGTAGATGCCGCAGGTACGGCTAATTACGCTTTGACCTTCAGACAGACGGCAGCCAGCCAGTTTGGTGAGTGGGTGGATGGCAGCATTACCTGGCGTGATAGCCAGGGGCATGCGGTTCGTAGTCCACTGGTTGTTAAGGCCGAGCCCAGGGATAAATTTAGTCTGCCGACCTTTATGAGCCTGGAAATGAACCGTGGCAGAGCGTCCTTCCCGGTTAAGGCTAATTACTCAGGCGCTGCGGGCGTCGATTTGATTGGCATGGTGACACCTTTCCACTTTACCACCACGGTAAGACAGGATGCAGATGGCATATTTACTTTCAATGAGTCATCCCTGGCCAGAGTGAATGTCACTGTGCCTGAGGGAACCAGGGCGTTCAGAACCAGTATCAGGGCAGAAGATTTGAGCACTGGGCTGAATGTTGATTTGGATATGATCGTGCATCGCTGTACCAGTTTCTCCTGTTCACTCATCCAAACCAGCTCCAATCCTGGTCCCAATGAGCAGGTGGTACTGATTGACCCGCTGCCACGGGCCAGCTTTAGCGATGGTGACTATTACAAGGTCTCCATTCTGGGTGTCGATTTGCAGGGGCTAGGGGAAATTGAGCTAACCTACTCATTCTGGAATGTCAGGGATACAGACAATGCTCAGGTACGCATGAGTCCAAGAGTAATTGATGGCCGTTTTAATAACGCTACCATCACTGGCAGTTTGGAAACCGGTATCAGGCATACCGGCCTGGTAGAGATGTTGGATGAGCAAGGCAATGTCAGTACGGTCTCTGTGGTTGAGGTTAAGCCGTAATGTGATTTAATTTTATACAGGCGCAGCTTACTGCGCCTTTTTTTGTTTTTATGCCCACTAAACCTCACGCATTTGCAGTTTTCAGCCACGATTTGGGCCGACTGCATAAGCAATGAACAAAGTTAAACACTCCCTAGAACCCTGGAAATACACTGGCTACAGCCGAAAACAAATGAACACAAACTGATAAGGTTTTTTCTTTGCCCTGTCTCTAAGCTTTCCTGATTGATGTACCTATTGGAATAGTTGGGAATATGAAGTTAACGCGTCGTTGGAATTCAATTCTTGGAGCAGGTCTGTTATCTGTTGTGTCTTTGCCGACATTGGCGACTGTTGTGGAAGTACAAACCGTTATGGGCAATTTCCAGATCAACCTGTTTGACAACAAAACTCCCAAGACAGTGGAAAATTTTCTTGGCTATGTAAAATCCGGCGCTTACTTTAATAACGTGGTGCACCGTTCCATTGATGATTTTGTGGTGCAGGCCGGAGGTTATCAGTTTGATGGTCAACTGCCGCTCAATGAACTGAGTAAAGGGCCTAAAGTGATCAATGAGCCCAAGCTGTCTAATGTGCGCGGCACTATTGCTATGGCCAAACCCTCGACTGATGCTAATGGTGCAACGTCTGAATGGTTTATCAATCTCAAAGATAACAGTGCTAACCTGGATGTTCAGAATGGTGGCTTCACCGCCTTTGGGCAGGTGCTGGGTAATGGTATGGATGTAGTGGACGCTATTGCTGCACTATCTACCTTTAATAAAGGCGGGGCCTTTCTCAATATCCCGTTGCGGAATTATCAGGGAGGCAGCGCGGATATCTCAGAAGAGAATCTTGTATTGATCACCGATGTGGTGGTGGTTGATGCAGCCGTTAGTACCCATCCTGAACTGAATCCCAAAGCTAACACCTTGATTAATCAGTTACCGGAATCCGGCCAGAGCGGCTCTGGCGGCGGCAGTATGGGCTGGCTGACATTATTGGCGGGCATTTGGGCGGTGCGCTGGAGATATGCCAGACACTAATGCCTTGTCATCCGACTCACCCAGAACCTGGCGCCGGTAGCGGTGCCAGAAATCCTGGTTGTCAGCGGCAAACCAAAAGTCCAGATTGCGTAGGTATGCCTCGGAGCGCAATACTAAGGGTAAAGCTTGGTTAATGCGCGCAATACTTTCCTTACCCCATTCACTATTGCTGCATCCCACAGCACCAATAATGGGATTATTTTGATTCTCTTGAATATCCAGATAAGTCAGCTCGCCATGTTCGGTTAACTCAAAATGCCGGCCTATCACCCGGTAGTCCAGGCTGTAGTCCAGTTTGCCGTTTGCCACCAGACGTAAAGCTGTCATGGTTGGTTGTGGGCCGGAAAGCTGGGTATGTACTTTGCTTTGATCTGCATACTGGTCAATCACAGGCTGTAACTGTGCACCATATTGCCGACCTAAGGGGCGGCCAAACGAAAAACGCTGATCCTGCAATAATTGAGTTAATGGTACTGGCAAGCCGAATTCGGTTTGCATACTGGCCGCTATGCTTGGATTGGTAATGATCTTATGTGGCTGGTAGTACAGGGTGGCGTCACTGTATCTGGTACTGCTGGTGTCCTGGCGCTTGATCATGCAGGGAAAACACAGCGGCGCACCCTGTTCGCGTAACTTGGCGATTCTGGCTGGTGGCAGATTAAGTAATTCATGCTGACCAGGTATGTATTTCTGCATTTGATTGACCAGCACATCACAAAAACCTTGTCCCTGGTACTTTCCACTATGGATATGAAACGGTGGGGCATCGTTAATGGCTCAGGTAAATTGATGAGGCGCAGGCGTTTCCTGGCTAACACTAGATAAACAGAACAACAGGGACGTCAGAACAATCAGGACGGTACGCATGAGGATCCCTCCAATACAGCATCTATGCTCTATCACCAGCGTAGTTCATAATCTAATAGTTCACCCAGTTTTATCCGTTTTCCTCTGCCGTTGACCGATTTTGCTTCGCCCGGATGGTTATTTTTTTATCTGTTGTAAGGTAACCTGACCGATTAGGACCCGGATTCCAGGCGCCAAAAGAGCGGCCAGTTCCGGCTTGTGGTTCCACCTTAGTGTTTTTGGACATGTCATGATTAAACCATTGCTCGTTTCAGCGGCCCTGCTTTGCAGCCTACAGGCTGGCGCTGATGCTATTCGCCAGACTAAAGGCGATTTTGAGGATAAATTTCGTCAACTGGATGAAGTGCTGCCTACCCCCAATGTTTATCGCAATGCTGCAGGCGAGCCTGGTCATCAATACTGGCAACAGCAGGTGGATTATAAAATCCAGGCCAGGTTGCTTGAAGAAAAGCGTCGCCTGGAAGCCAGCCAGACAGTTCACTATCGAAATAACTCGCCGGATACCCTGCGCTACTTATGGTTGCAACTGGACCAGAATATTTTCAAATCTGATTCTATGGCGGAACTCACCACTGCCTTTGCTGGCATTGGCCGACGCGGTCCGGCCACCGAAGCTGGTGATGGCAAAAAACCAGCAAAACTGAGTATGGATGAGCTGCGTCGCCAACAGTTTATGGCTGACCATCAATTAGGCTATGACATTAAGGATGTCAGGGATGGTACCGGCAAGCCGCTTAAGGTCACCATTGTCGGCACTAACATGCGTATTGATTTGAATCAGCCGCTGAAACCGGGCCAAAGTACAGAATTTTCCCTGAATTATGCTTACAACATCGTTGAAGAAAACGCTGTTTCTGCACGCGGTGGCTACGAACATTTTCCCAAAGATGCCCGCGCAGGCGGCAACGATATCTTCCAATTGGCCCAATGGTTTCCGCGTTTGCATGCCTATACCGACTACGAAGCCTGGACCAACAAAGAGTTTCTTGGCCGCGGCGAGTTTACCCTGGAATTTGGTAACTATGACGTTGAGCTGACCGTTCCGGCTGACCACATTGTGGCAGCGACCGGCAGTTTGCAAAATGCTGAGAAGGTACTGACCCGCGAACAGCGTAAGCGTCTTAAAGAGGCTGAAAAAGCCAAGCGCCCGGTATTTGTTGTAACCGAAGCAGAAGCGCTGGAAAACGAGAAAGAAGGCACCAACGCCGTTAAAACCTGGCGATTTAAAGCCGATAATGTCAGAGACTTTGCCTGGGCGTCTTCACGCAAATTTATGTGGGATGCCAAAGGCTATCAGCAAGGCGGTGATACACAGCCTCTGGTGATGGCCATGTCGTTTTATCCTAAGGAAGGCGGCGATCTTTGGAAGAAGTATTCCACCGAAGCTGTGGTACATACCATGCAGGTCTATTCGCGTTTCTCCTTTGACTACCCTTATCCTGTCGCACAGTCAGTCAATGGCCCGGTGGGGGGCATGGAGTATCCCATGATCACCTTTAACGGCCCGCGCACCACGTTGCAGGATGATGGCAGCCGCACTTATTCGCAGGCCGAAAAACGTTTTCTGATTGGCGTGGTGATCCATGAAGTCGGGCATATTTATTTCCCGATGCTGGTGAATTCCGACGAACGCCAATGGACCTGGATGGATGAAGGCCTGAACAGTTTCCTGGATGGTGTGGCTGGACGGGAGTGGGATTCGGATATGCCCTGGGGTATCGAACCTTCTGAGATTGTGGATTACATGGTGTCCAGTACGCAGGTGCCCATTATGACGCAGTCTGATTCGGTATTGCGCTTAGGCCCCAATGCTTACACCAAACCTGCTGCTGCCCTGACAATATTGCGTGAGACTATCTTAGGCCGCGAGCTGTTTGACTTTGCCTTTAAGGAATACGCCCGTCGCTGGCAGTATAAACGCCCCACACCGGCGGATTTCTTCCGTACCATGGAAGAGGCCAGTGGCGTGGATTTGGACTGGTTCTGGCGCGGCTGGTTCTACAGCACGGATCACGTCGATATTTCCTTAGACAAGGTATACAAGCTACGTCTGGATACTGAAAATCCGGATATCGATTTTGCCCGCGATAAGGCTCAGGATCTGGATAAGCCTATGTCGATGAGCCTGGAAAATAACCGCAAGCAGGGCATTCGCGAATGGCGTGAACTCAATCAAGATCTGAGAGACTTTTATGATGAAAATGACCGCTGGACGGTCACTAACAAGGAACGTAACAAGTACAATAAGTTCATCAAGGGACTGGAAGATTGGGAACGTGCGGCATTGGAACGCGCGGTACAAGAAGACAAGAATTACTATGTTCTGGAGTTTTCTAACCTCGGTGGTCTGGTGATGCCGATTATCCTGAAATTGGATTACGCCGACGGCAGCAGTGAAACCATGCGCATCCCTGCTGAAATCTGGCGCCGCAGCCCTAAAGAAGTGAAGAAACTGATTGTTACCGACAAGGGCAAGGAATTAACGCAGGTAGAGCTGGATCCGCGCTGGGAAACTGCCGATGCGGATATTGAAAACAACTTTTATCCGCGTCGTATCGTTCCATCCAGAGTGGAGGCCTATAAATCTGAAAAGTCCAAAGCCAAGATCCATCGCGATATTATGCAGGACATCAAAACCGAGCTTAAAAACGATGATGACAAGGACAACAAGCAATAATGATTAAGCGGCATTTAAAACTGCTGTTCGCCGTCAGCCTGGTGTTGGCGGCGTTTGTCACTGTTGCTCATCAGCAAAAGGCGGCGGTAACCAAGGTGTTGTTTAATGCTCGTACCCAGCATATTGAGGTGATGCATCGCTTTTATTTGCACGATGCCGAGCATGCTGTGCGGGAAATCTTTGGTAAAGATGCGGATATCATTAGCTCAGAGCAAACCCAGCGCCAGTTTGCTGAATATGTGGCCGAGCGTTTTGCCCTGTTGCGGGACGGACAGCCATTGCCATTAGATGCAGTAGGGTTTGAAACCGAAGGAAAGTTCTTTTGGGTTTATCAGGAAACGCCGGTGCCTGTCAGCCTGGAAGCATTGTCGGTGAAGCATAACGCGCTGCGGGATATCTGGCCGGAACAGGAAAATCTGGTTAATGTCGAAAAGGATGATGAGGTGAAAAGCCTGAACTTCAATGGCAATACAGAGTTGTTAGAAGTGCACTTAGGTGGTCACCACCATTGATTTATTCGCGGGGCCATTCTGCCCCGTTTATTTCTCTGCTTCCTTGCGTATATTCGCGATTCGCCCGTGCAACCAAGGATGATGCATCTAAGTGTTGGTTGTCAGTGAACTTTATTAACACTTTGGCATCTACACTGCATGTTTTGTTGTCACTCGTATTGTTTTGCAAACGGAAGTCAAAAATAGCTTGAAGTCACCGTCAGTATTGCCATGGATAGGCGTATCTGTGGCTGTCCATTTACTGGTGGTGCTGGCCTTATTGCAACAGAAAACGGTGCCAAAGCTGGCGACATCAGACAACACCATCAAGGCCCGGCTCTGGACTATGCCCAAGGTTGCAGCCCCTTTACCTCCTGAGCCTGCTGAACCAGAAGTGGAGAATACCCAGGCTCCGCAAATGCAAGCTCCTCCAGATGTGCCTGATATTGTGCAGGAAACAGCAGTTCAGAGCCTGACAGCCGCTGAGACACCGACATTGGCTGAGGAACCTGAGCCAGCACAGATCGTTTCCCCTCCGCCAGAGCCGGTTGTTGCCGAAGCGCCAAGTCAAAAAAGTGAAGGAAAGGTTTTAGGCGGTGCCAGCGAGCATATGTCAATGGCGCAGCGTCATCTGCGCAACTGGCAGGCTGGACAACAGCAGCAAGTGGCAGAACAGGCAACCAGAGAATATCTTGAGAAGCGAGCCAATCCAATTGGTGAAATTTCTGATTATTCTCACCGATTGAGTGAGGATGAGCAGCGAATTCAAGACCTGGTGGTGGAAGCAAACTGTGATTCGACAGGCAACCAAATAGCTACCGCTTTACTAGGGTTTGCCGGGGGCATGGTGAAATGCAGCAAGCCCCCGCCTGTTCAGAACTTTATTGATGAGCGTCTTAAGCGTAATAATGCGAAATAGCGCCACTCAGTATTTCCTGCCTGGCGCTTGTCATCAGAACACTAAATCCACCCCAAAAGTCAGGGAGCGGCTGTCACCCGCCACCGCCAGGTTAAACGACTTATCATCCACTTTGTCGTACTGTACTTTAAAGGCCGCAGAGGTATGGAAATCCCAGCGCAGGCCCACAAATGTGGTGTTGTGCTCTTCGCCATCCTCACCGTCTTTTTGCTCGTAGGTTGAATAGCCGACATATGGGGTTACGCCATCCAGCCGGTAGCCGAGTGTTAGCATGGCGCTGTCAAAGTTGCCGTCCAAATCCAGTCGGTTGAGCTCGGACAATGCAAAGAACTGACCGAAATCCAGGTTCACCGCGATACCGTAAAATCTGCCATCCCGCTCGGTAGAGCCATCCCAGGTTACCTGCTCGCCAGCCTGGAAGCGTTCGTTGGTGTAACGCATATGGGTAAAGCGCGCCTCAAACCAATCTTTATTCAGGGTCAGCACCCCACCGATTATGTTTTTCCATATCTCCCGTACAGGTTCGCGGAAGAAAAACTGGCTAAGCAGCCTGTTGTTGTCACTGTCTTCCCTACCACCATAGATGTTACCCGAGACAGACCAGTCGCCCCATTCGCCGGTGTATAGTGCATTAATGCCGGTATAGTTAAAAATCTGCCAGGTATAGGTATCTGCTGGTGGCCGCATCCATACATAAGCGAAGCCGACATCATAGAAGTCTGAGTAGTAAAAAAGCGGCAGGCGCTTCTTACCGGCTTGCAGGGTCCAGTTGTCGTTCAGCTCATAAGACAGGTAAGCCCATTCGAACTGCGCATCAAAGTCATCTGCACCTCGGGCTACTACTTGTGCGGTGGCGCTCAAACCGCCCCCCATATCAGCCCGCACCTGCAAACCAAATAAGGTTTCAGGTTTAAACGACCATTCTTCTTCATAAGCCGATACGATGGGGTAGTCAGCCAGAAAAGTGGGCGGGATGTCATACTGAGGAGCACCGTCGCCACTCAGTACCTTACCAGCATTGATACTGGCAAAGCCGCTCAGATTAACATCGGCCATAGCCTGGGTGGCCGACAACCCTAGGGAAACCATCGAAGCCAGGAGGATCTTCTTCATTTGTGTCTCCAGTATTGAGGTGTTCATTGTTAAAAGTAGGCTGGCTAACCTAAAACTGGCAACTTTTGCTATGGCATATAGCAAATATTTTCGTTGCAAGCGGGGCAATTACGCTATGATGCGGGCCCAGGCGGTCGCTACAAGGCGATGCCGAATGGATTTTTTAGTTGCATATATTTTCATTTTTCATGAATTAAAATGCTGGTAACTTATGCGGCCCTGAAGCTGACAGACTAAGTCAGAATGCAGGACATCGGAGCATGTGTTTTTGGGGGGGAACTATGTCGCTCAATATTGCCAAATTTGGTGGAACCAGCGTCGCCAATATAGACGCCATGCGCAATTGCGCAAAAATTGTGATTGATAATCCGTCCACACGTGTGGTGGTTGTCAGTGCTGCGGCCGGTGTGACCAACTATCTGGTACAGCTGGCCAATGAAGAGCTCACGTCAGAGCAAATCAATGATCTTATTACCAAAGTGGAAGAAATTGAGTTTGCCATTCTGGCCGGTTTGGAATCACCACCACATGTAATGGTGAAACTTAACGAATTACTGAGCTTGCTTCGTGAATTGGCTTTTCATGAAGAAATTCTGCATCGTCCTGATTTAAAAGACGCCATTTTATCTTTGGGCGAACGCATGTCCTCACTGCTGTTTGCCGAGTTACTGTGCCAGATGGGGCAACAGGCCGAAAACTTTGATGCCCGTAAAGTGATCAAAACCGATAACGAGTTTGGTCAGGCTGAACCTGATATTCAGGTTATTGCTGTACAGGCTGAGAAGTTGATGAAACCGGAGCTGGAACGCACTGTATTGGTTACTCAGGGTTTTATTGGCTCTGATGAGCAGGACAATACCACGACCTTAGGTCGCGGCGGTTCAGATTACACGGCTGCGCTGTTGGCAGAAGCCTTGGATGCGGATACCTGTGAAATCTGGACGGATGTAATAGGTGTGTATACAACTGACCCTCGTATTACCGACAAAGCCCGTCCGCTGCCGGAACTGAGTTTTGAAGAAGCAGCGGAAATGGCCACTTTCGGTGCCAAAGTGCTGCATCCTGCCACTATGGTGCCAGCGGTTAGAAAGAATATCCGCGTGTTTGTTGGATCCAGTCGCGAGCCGGAAAAAGGTGGTACCTGGATTGCCAAAAATTGTCAGCAGGAGCCCCATTACCGTGCCCTGACCCGACGCAAGGATCAGGTGCTGGTTACGGTTAAAACTCCCAGCATGCTCTATGCGTCAGGCTTTTTACAGCAGGTATTTGAGATCCTGGCCAACCATCACTTAAGTGTGGATTTGGTCACTACCTCTGAGATTGCGGTATCCCTGACCATTGACAATCCACCTAATTCAGTGCGAGCCAGACTGAACAAGGCGACCATCGAAGATCTGAAGCAGATCAGTGAGGTCACCGTTGAGGAAGGCTATGATTTAGTGACGGTAGTGGGTAACAATATGCACAGTGCAGCCGGGGTTTCCAGCCGTATTTTCAATGCGGTCAGGGACTTTAATCTGCGTCTGATTTGTTACGGTGCCAACCCGCATAATATTTCTATTCTGGTCAAAGACGATGACAGTACCGATGTAGTCAAAGTGCTGCACCGGGATTTGTTTGAAGGGTAAGTAAACTAAGTTACCCCGGTATAAACTTTTATGCCGGGGATTTATACTTTTCCTTTAATATTAACCTTCCGTAATTCCGACAAAGCCCTTTACATCCCGCAATGTGGTTATTCTACAGTGCTTTCTGCTTACTTTGTCACTTATATTGGCTGTCAAAATAGTCAGCTAGTAAGGTCTCGATGTCTGCTAATCCTTATTTTTCAGACAGTCATTAATTTTATTCGCATTGAATTAAGGAGAATTCTATGAAAATTAAAACCTTATCTTTTGCCATTGGCCTTTCGTTAAGCTGCTTCACTTTATACGCAAGTGATACGACAGATGTTTCGTCTGAAAATACATTGATACAAAGCCAATTAATGTCGAAAGATGTCGGAGTTCAAAGCGTCCCGTTTCCGATAGGGCAACTGGTGACTACAATAATGAGCAAAGCAAAGTCAGCCATTGGTGGGCAGCTTTGGTCACTATTAGAAGACGCGATTTTTGGGCCTGGAGGTCCTCAGTTTGTGATGCTACATGAGCAAGCTCTACAGCAAATTGAAGACAGAGTTAACAAGGTTGTCGTTACTGGGTATGTCGAAGAAGCTATCAGCGACATGATGTCTTTTCGAGACCTTCTGTCGTATTACCATGCTTCTGTTTCCAACAATAACCCAGATTATGGAATATTGGATAATCTGGTTATTTACGCCACCAGCATGAAAAATCACCAAGCCTATAGGGAATCATATAATCCGGAAGCCTATTTATTGACAGTAAGCTACTCATTAGTTGCATCCCTAACAATGGCTACTATTACTGAAAAAGAGCTACAAGGGCAGGTCAGCCATAGTTTTACTCAAAGTATGGCAAATTCGTTATACAGTAAGCTAAGTCAACTTGGAGCTCAGGCTGATAGCTACATACGTCAGAATGTTTACGTAAGACTTAATGGTGACGATTGTGATCTGTATTTGTCTCATGGTCAGTTACAACTGCAGTCTACTCTGCTTGAAGATGAACTGATGTCTCAGCCGAAACCAACGATAGAGAGCGAAGCGTCCTTCGCAGGAATGTGCAGATATACGACTTTTGATCTAATCGATGGTAAAAGTCGCTCTTGGAAACTGGGTATATATGGTGCTGAGGAAGCAGCAGATTTTGCCTATGGATTGGAGGCCTCTCTGACTAAAGAGTACAAAGATGTAATAAAGGGGTCTGATTATAACGCCTTTATGGCAGAGTTGAGTAGCTTCTGACCAGACACATTGTATAACAAGAAGTTGGTGTTCTTTGTTGGGGGATGTTTGTCCCCCTTTTTATGCTAAGGGATGGACGGTATGCCGATGCGGCAGGGAGCACTCATTGGCGATAAATTGCTCGTTTGTTGTTTTTTTGTTGAAAGGTGTTGTCGGTTTTACATTGAAAAACGTGTGATTCACATCTGCTTTTATCTGTTTTATCACTGATTCTGCATCTTCGTTTTGACGATTGTTAGCGTTTTTCACAATCGGCGTAATTGTGCGCCGATGGAAAGCAATAATAACTTCAAAAGGAAAACCATATGAGAGCTAGATTCAACAGGCATCTCACTGCCCTGGCGGTAGCCGCTTCTCTTGGCCTTTCTGCCCCTGCATTGGCAAATACGACTTCCAACATAGTTGGCTCTGTAAAGGCAGATAATTTGACTTCAATTAAGGTAGTTGTATCGGATCCAAGTATAGGATTCTCTCGAGAAATTAGTGTCAATGAATCTGGGAGCTTCCGATTTTCTCAGCTTGCGCCTGGTAGATATGTGGTCACCATAGAACAAAATGGTGCGCAAGTTGCGAAGCAGGAGATTAACCTGACATTGGGTTCAAATGCTACGCCAATATTTGACTTGATGGCAGCCGACGCTGAAGTCATTCAGGTAACCGGCGCGAGGATCTCTGCAATAGATGTGTCTACTACCGATTCTGGATTAGTGGTAGATGAGTTTGAGTTAGACAGAATGCCGGTGGCCAGAAACCTGACATCAGTTGCACTGCTAGCACCGGGTACAGTATTGGGTGATTCTTCCTTTAGCTCGCCAAACTCAGGTGGCTTAGCATCATTTGGTGGTTCATCTGTGGCAGAAAATTCGTGTTTTATCAATGGACTTGAGGTTACAAGTACCAGCCAGGGGTTAGGTTGTGGTTCTGTTCCCTTCGAGTTTTATGAGCAATTCCAGGTCAAAACTGGAGGCTTTTCAGCCCAATATGGTCGGACAACCGGGGGAGTTATTAATGCCGTAACCAAAAGTGGTAGCAACGAATGGGAATTTGCCGCTACTGCAAAGATAACCCCAAAATCTCTAAGAGAAGATGGGCAAATTTCGTACAGTTCGGGCGGCGCGAATGGAGTCAGTATATTTCGTAACCAAACACAAGATGAATTTGGCGAAAGCGAATATACATTGTCGGCATCGGGTCCATTAATTGAAGATACATTATTTTTGTATGCCATAGTTAATCCCAAAGATGTCGATAACAACTTCGCAACCCAGTCTGGGAGGGCGAGGTATACCGCAGACGATCAATTTATTAAACGTAGCTCCAGTGGCTCAGACAATCTGTTTTGGGGAGCAAAACTTGACTGGTATATTACAGATGATCACAAACTCAGCTTGTTCGGTTACTCCAATCGTTCAGACACAGAGTCAAAGACTTACTCTTTTGATGGGCAAACCGGACGTATTGGAGAACTCATAGGCACAACCCTGCGTAAGCGCGGTGGGGATGTGAAAAGTGTCAGTTACGTTGGTAATTTCACTGATGACCTGACCATATCTGCAATGTGGGGCGAAGTTGAAACTGAGTATACTAACACTCCAGACAACCTGGACTGTCCTACGGTTGATGACACTCGAGATATACCCAATAAGATAAAAAGTTGTGGTCCCGGCGGTAGCTTTGGAGTGAACTTTGATACAAATACCCAGTTCCGTTTCGACATTGAATACTATTGGGGTTCCCATCTGATCCGTGCCGGTTGGGATAGCCAGAAGCGTGAAACAATGCACACGTCTGAACCCATAGCTGGTCACAGCTGGACATATTCTACATTGGCGCCCAATGCCAGTATTCAGGGAAATAACGGAGCTTTGTATACCAATACCACAGGGGCAGACCTTGACTATGTTGCTGATAGGATCTTTGTTGGTGGGGGCGGTTTTGAAACAACCGTTGATGCCTGGTATATAGAAGATGAATGGCAAGCGCTGGACAACTTGAAACTCTATATTGGGTTGCGTCAGGATAAGTTTGAGAATACAGGTGTAACTGGCTTACCTTTTGTTGAGTTTAAGAATGACCTGGTGCCCAGACTGGGATTTAGTTGGGATGTCGCTGGTGACGGTGAACACAAGATTTACGGTACTTGGGGGCGTTACTTTCAACCTGTGCCCAACAACACTAATTACCGGGCAGCCTCAGGTGTTAGTGATAGCACAACCTACTACACTTTTACCGGTTCAGATAGCACCGGTGCTGCAACCGGCTTGACTCCGATTAATGGGGGAAATAGCACTGTTGTAAACTCTACGCCAAATCCTGCTGTAACTGATACTTTTCAAGCGCAGGAAGCTGAACCTTTCAGCAAGGACGAATACATCATTGGTTACGAAACGCAGATTTCCGATAATTTGTCTGCGTCTGTGCGTGGTATCTATAGGGAGGTAACCAACGCCCTTGATGACTATTGTGGTCCACTAGCACCTAACTGTGTGTTGCTTACTCCCGGTAAGGCGCAATCCTGGTATCAGGATGAAAACCATGACAGCATCCCCGATCCAGGTAGCTTGAAAACATACTCGGCTGAGGAGATTGGTCTTCCAGAAGGAATTAACGAGTACACTGCTTTACAAACGGAAATTAGTTATCGCGCTGAAAACTTCAGGTTACATTTGGGGTATACATGGAGTCGCAGTGTCGGCAATTTCGAAGGTGCAGTGAAGTCTGATATCGGTCAGGCAGATGCTGGCATCACCCAAGACTTTGATTTTCCTGCGTTGATGGACGGAGCGTACGGATATCAAGCGAATGATAGACGGCATGCGTTCAAGTTCTTCGGCTCTTATGATATCAATGATGACTTAACAGTAGGATTCAACTCTACGTTGATGAGTGGACGCCCTTTGTCTGCCTTTGGCCAAGGCTATCCTGATCACTCTGAAAATATCTACGGAAGCTATGGAGACACCTTTTATCTATACACCAATGAATGCCCGGATACCAATGGTGACGGAGCATGCAATCAAAATGAAAAAGTCTACACAAGGGTGCCAAGAGGCACGGTTGGTCGAACCCCCTGGACCTTTATGTTGGATGTCTCAGCCAGTTATAGTTTTGAGATAAGCGGAGTTGATATGCGCGCAAATTTGAATATCTATAATTTGCTGAATAGCTCAGGTGTATTGTCGCAGAATGAACACTATGAGAATTTCCGGGCAGAAGGTAAATACAACCCCTACTATGGTGCAGCCTATACATGGCAGACCCCTCGCTATGTTGAGATTGGCCTAGAAGCTCGTTTCTAAGCTGAAGTTGGCCGGAGACGAATGATAACCGTCTCCGGTCATTATTGGGCTTTAGCTAAGGTTAGTGATAATTTCCTTTTCACTTTCATTTCATTGCTTTTAAATTACTGCAAAAACAACGTGATCGTAATGTAAGTGAAAATAATTAAAGGAAGTGGCATTGTATACTTGCATTGTAGTGGATGACGAAGAGTTGGCCAGAGAACGGCTTACCCGTTTGATAGATCAGCGCAGCGAATGGAAGCTGGTTGCAGAGGCTGACAGCTATGCAGATGCCAAGCAGTTACTGCAGGATCTACGTCCCCAGGTTTGTTTTATGGATGTGGAAATCATTGGTGGTAGTGGTATCAAACTGGCCACCGAATTAAGCCCCGTGTTAAATACCCGTTGGGTGTTTACTACAGCCTATTCTCAGCATGCGCATAAAGCTTTTGAGATTGAGGCCGATGATTATTTGCTTAAACCATTTGATGATGAACGGTTTAATGCCATTCTGGAGAAACTGCGTAAAAGGTTGGTTTTAAGCGGCCCGCACCGCGACATTCTGGCCGTACGTTCTGCAGGAAATGTGCAGTTTATCAAAACCAGCGACCTGGTCTGGATTAAGGGCGCGGGCAATTACCTTGAGCTGCATTGTCAGAATCGCACCTACCTGCATCGAGAATCTCTCACCAACATCGAACAATATCTGGACCCAACCAGCTTTGTACGTATTCACCGCTCAGCCATCATCAATATTCATTTTCTCAGTGCAATAAGTAGTGAGCTTGGGCGCTACAGTACTCTGGAAATGGCTAACAAAGATGAAGTACGCATAGGTCATACCTATCGCAAACCTTTGTTTCAGATGCTGGGATTGGATATCGGTGAGTGAACATGATGCGGTTTCAGAGCACCAGGCCCTGAATGAATCCTTATTTAAAAAGCCGAATTTTTGGGTTCTACATATTGGCGGCTGGCTTTTTTATTACCTGGTATTGCTGTTTGATAACCTATTTTTGTTTGGCAGTTACAACTATTTTGGCATCAGGATTGCCTATATTCTGATTCCTGTCACCCTGATGGGCATGACACTCACCATTCCGTTGCGCTATTTGTTCAGGCACTGCTGGGGCTTAAAACCGGCATTGTTGGGGATGCTTATTCTGGGTGTCAGTGTGTTTCTCTCCGTGCTATGGACCGTACCGAAAAACCTACTATTGCTGTATGCCAAAGGCGATGACCTGTTTGCATTGGGGCAAAGCCCGGGTTTTGAGTGGGTACATTTGTTTATGATGGTGAGCACTTCATTCTTTATTATCATGGTGTGGTGCAGTCTGTATTTTGGGATTAACTACCATTTTCGCCTGGTGGATGCGCAGGTGCAGCGTTATCAGGCTGCGCGCCTTAGCCACCTGGCGCAAATTCGTATGTTGCGCTATCAGATTAACCCACATTTTTTATTTAACAGCCTTAATGCAGTTTCTACCTTAGTCATGCGTGACGATAAGCAACGCTGCAACAGAATGCTCAGTCAGCTTTCTACCTTTCTGCGTTTTTCCCTGGACAGTGATCCGGAGAAGAAAATCCGCTTATATGAAGAAGTTCAGGCCTTGATGTTGTACCTGGATATTGAGAAAACCCGCTTTGGTGAGCGCCTGGAAGTAAAGATTCATATACAACCTGAAGCAGAAAATGCACTGGTCCCCAGTTTGCTGCTGCAGCCGCTTGTGGAAAACTCTATTAAACATGCCATTGCCAAGATGTCTCGTGGCGGAAAAATTACCGTCAAGTCCTGGCTTGAAGAGGATTATCTGCGAATTCAGGTACAGGATAATGGTCCCATGATCGACCTGGCATTGATTCGACGTGAAGGGGTTGGGTTACAAAATATTACGGAAAGGTTAAAAGTGTTGTATCAGGATAAACAGCAAATCAGGTTGTATCTGGTCGAGCCCAGTGGTTTAGGCGTAGATATTATTATTCCATACGAAGAAAGTTGATGAACAGGATTTCAGTCATTATCGCTGATGATGAGCAACTGGCCAGGGAGGGCTTGCAACGACAGTTGTCTATGATCCCCGGCCTGACTTTGATCGGTGTTTTCGCCGAAGGAGAAAAGGCCTTATCGGCTATTTTGACCCTCAATCCCGACCTGGTGATATTAGATGTTGAGATGCCTGGCATGGGCGGTGATGAAGTGATGAAGGCCATGCAGAGCCTACGTCTGCAGACCAAAGTTATTCTGGTTAGCGCCGATGACAAACGTGAACAATATGCGCAGTGCTGTGACGGATACTTACTAAAACCACTGTACCATGAAGCATTACGGGAGTGTGTCGGTAACTTGTTCAGCCCCTGCAGTGCTAAGCAGCCGGCATTATCTGTGTGTCGGGATGCGCAAGGCTACTCTGTTACTGAAACGAGCGTCCATGAAGAAGCCGAGCTGTTTGTCAGGCTGAAGGCTGGTAACGAATGGCGAAAAATTCCCTATCAGCAAATTAACTGGATAGAAGAAGCTGGGGACTATGTGTGCATACACACCCAATGTGCTTCAGTGATGGGCAGACAAAGTCTGGCAGGTCTGGAAAAACAGCTTAATCCGGATACTTTTTGCCGCATCAGCTCCTCTGTTACCATCAACTTACAGCAGATGGAGGGGACATCGGCACTGTGCCAAAACGAATTGCAGGTGTACTTAAAATCTGGTGATAGATTTCGTGTGGGTAACGAATATCGCTATCTGTTTCAGAAACTGGCGGTTGAGTAATCTGGCAGAGAAGCTGAGCATATCAGACTCCTCTACCCACCAGTTGGCGTTATCAACTGTCAAAGAAATGGACCTGGCCTGTTTCCAAAGAATATTCCGCTCCCACCACCAATAATCCGTCATTTTTTATCAGATTTTCCAGAATCGCAGAACCATTACTCAAGGTGTTGACCGACATCCGCACGTTTGCACGTATGGCTTGCTCAGCAAGGGCTTTCTGATCGCTGCGCAGGTCGGTGTAAACCAAGGCTTCAACCGCAGGACGGATACGCTTGACGATTGAGCCAAGGTTCTTGGAAGGCTGGTCGGTGGGGCGCTGTAACTGCTCTAAGGTGGCATGCACCGCACCACATTTACTGTGTCCCATCACCACTACCAGGCGGGTACCAAATTGCTCAGCGGCGAATTCTACGCTGCCGATTTGCGAGGGCGCGACAATATTACCTGCTACGCGAATCACAAACAGGTCACCCAGGCCCTGATCAAAAACAATTTCAACCGGTACCCGGGAATCTGAGCAACCGATAATGACAGCAAAGGGAGCCTGGCTGCTGATCAACTTGTCCCGGCGATTTTCGTTGACCAGTCTCTCCAGTTGGCTTTCGCCGTCAACGAAACGTTTGTTGCCTTCCTTGAGTCTTTCCAGTGCTTGTTGTGCCGTTAGCATACTAATGTTCCCCATCTGTGTTTTTACCCGCAGGGATATTAACGACATAATGCCGCCTTGGAAATCCGATAAGATATATCGCGGTCATTTATTTTCATTCAGGCCAGATTAAGTCTGACCCAATAGGCTAGTCTTTAAAGTTGTTTTGTTCTGTTCAAGGAGTTGTTATGCAAAAAGCCCTGATCGTTTTTACCCTGTCAGCACTGGCGTTAACAGGTTGCCAGACTACCGCCACTAATACCCAAAAAGGTGCGGCCATTGGCGCCGTGGCGGGGGCATTATTGGGCAAAGCGACCGGCGATAATGCCAAAAGTCGCTATGTGTGGGGGGCGGCTGTCGGTGCACTGGCAGGTGCTGCCATCGGTAACTATATGGATAAGCAAGAACAGGAATTTCGCGATGAGTTAGCAGGCAGTGGCGTACAGGTTTACCGTGAGGGTGACAATCTGCGTTTGCAATTACCCGGCAGTATTACCTTTGCTACCGGCAGTGCCGCCATTTCTCAGGGCTTTCACCCCGTATTGCAAGATGTTGCCAAAGTGCTGAATAAGTACGAGAAGACGACCTTGATGGTGGAAGGGCATACCGATGATGTGGGCAGTGCCGAAAGCAATCAGAAGCTGTCGGAATCCCGTGCCAATGCAGTGAAGAACTTTTTGCTAGGCCAGCAGGTGGATTACCGTCGTGTCACTACTGTTGGCATGGGGGAGTATCAGCCTTTGGTGGACAATAATTCGGATGCCAATCGTCAGCAAAACCGCCGGGTGGAACTACGTATTTTGCCTGTTCAGGCCTGATTGAATTTTTTACCGCTATCGCAGGGACGCGATCTACCACGAACTGACGGAAATATCCCTCGCCCTGACTGACTTATCACTTCTCGTCTCCGACATCTGGCCACGCTGCTAGTGTCCCGTTAATCGGCCTTTTCAGGCCGGGATAACAATAAACGGAGACACGAGATGAAAAAGACATTCAACAGGCACCTGACAGCGCTGGCTATTACTGCGGCACTGGGCATTTCTTCATCGGTACTGGCAGCTGGCAGTTCAACTGGCAGCATCACAGGTTCGGTATCCGGCCAACTCAGCAGTGATATTGCTGTATTGGTCAAAAACCCGGCTACTGGATTTGAACGCACTATTAGTTTGGACAGCGATGGATCCTTTCGTTTTCCACAACTGGCTATCGGCGATTATGAAATTTCTGTGGTTCAGGCTGGTGCCGTACTGGATACCCGCAACATACGCGTTACCGTAGGTAGCACCGCGGACGCTCGCTTCGAGTTGGCCAGAAATGACATGGAAGTGATCTCTGTGGTGGCAGCACGGGTATCGGCAGTGGATCTGAATGCATCGGACTCCGGACTGACTATCGGGGAAGCTGAGTTTGATCGGTTGCCTGTAGGGCGCACCGTCACCGCAATAACCCTTCTGGCACCTGGCACGGTGCAAGGTGAGAGTCGCTTTGGTAACTTAGCTTCCTTCTCTGGCTCATCGGTAGCGGAGAACGTTTGTTACATCAACGGTATGAACGTAACTGATCCTGAAAAGGGCCTGGGCTGTGGCACCGTACCTTTTGAGTTCTATAAAGAATTTCAAGTAAAAACCGGTGGTTATTCGGCCCAGTATGGTCGTTCAACCGGCGGGGTCATCAACGCCGTGACCAAATCCGGTACCAATGAGTTTGAATTTGGCGCTACAGCCTATTACACCCCGGATTATCTGGGAGATGGGCGAGTGGTAAAAAATATTAACGGCACTGTCTATAAGGACACCACGTCCAACGAATATACGGAGCTGAATGTGACCTTATCCGCTGGTGGCCCGATTATTGAAGATAACTTGTTCTTCTATGCCATGTACAACCCACGTAAATCTGAACGTAATTATGCTTATCCTTCCAGTGTAGGGGGCTTAAGAACCCGGGCTGATACGTACTTTCATGATGACGAGCGTTCGGACGCATTCTGGGGTTTAAAACTGGATTGGGAAATCAATGACAGAAACCGCCTATCCTACTTCGGTTTTTCCGACGATAGCACCAATGAAAGGACTCGAACCGCATATAGCACTGTAACGCATGCAAAAGATCCCACCGCCAATTCCAGTCTGGTTGAATTGAAAGAGGGAGGTGCCACCCATACTCTGACATTTAACAGCGATATTACGGATGACTTTTCAATGTCCGTTTTGGCCGGGCGGTTTAAAACCGACCTGAGCATCATTCCATCTGACTCAGATTGCCCGCTGGTGGCGGATAACCGACCTGTGCCCACTGCGACAGGCTGCGGCTCAGGGGCGGCGGTAGACAACAACGAGCTGCAAAGAGATGCGCTGCGTATCGATTTTGAATGGGCACTGGACAATCACCTGATTCGTTTTGGCTATGACAAGGAAACCATTGAAGCTGAGCACACCACCGTGCCGGCTGGTGGCGCATCCTACACTTATGGACAAGTTGGCGCCGGTGCCATTATCCAGGGAACAGACTACACCAATAATACCGGCGGCCCGCTGGATTACGTGGCAAAACGAGTGTTTACCGGCGGTGGTAAATTCAAAACCGAAAACTATGCCTATTACATTGAAGATGTCTGGAGCGTGACCGATCAGCTTAACCTGACACTGGGCATTCGCAGTGATGTGGCGACCAACTACGGCAAGACTGGTGTCGCTTTCGTTAAACTGGATGATCAGATTGCCCCTCGTTTAGGTCTGACCTATGACCCGAGCGGGGATGGTTCATCAAAGATTTTTGCTAACTACGGCGAGTACTTCTTTCCGGTTCCTATCAATACCAATTATCGTACCGCATCCGGCATTGCTGATATGACGGAGTACCTGACCTTCAGCAGTATTAATGGTGCGGATGGTACACCTTCAGGCACTTCCTTGCTGGACACTAACGTCAATGGTACCGGTTCTATCCCTGATCCTGGTCTGTCTGCGGCCCCAGAATATTCCGCACAATCCCTGAAGGAATACATTGTTGGCTATCAGACCGAATTTAACGATGAGTATTCAGGTACCGTAAGGGCTACCTATCGTACCACCGACAATATGGGTGACGACTATTGCGGTGAAGAAATTGATCCCAGTAATCAGGGGGCCATCTGTACTTTGTTCAATCCTGGCAAAGGCCACACTTTTGCTCAGGATGTGGATGGTGACGGTAAGATCGATCCTGGCAGTCAACGCTACTACACCGCCGAAGAATTGGGCATACCTGAAGGTAAGCGAGACTACAGTTCCGTGCAGTTTGAACTGGTACATCGCTCTGAGAATCTGATGTGGACCGCACAGTATGTCTGGTCCCACAGCTATGGTAACAATGAAGGCGGCGTCAACTCAGACAACCTGCAAACCGACACCGGCGTCAGTTCGTTCCTGGATTTTAAAGCCAGTGCCATTGGTGCCAATGGTAACTTGCCCAATGACCGACGCCATGCCTTTAAGTTCTACGGTTCGTATAGCATCAATGATGATCTGTCGGTGGGCTGGAATGCCTCATTAATTGATGGCCGTCCACTGAGCATTCGCGGGCGTAGCTTCCCTACCGATCTTGGCTATCTGCAGCCACCCTATGGTGACACCTACTTTGTGTTCAATGCGGCGACTCAGCAATATGTGTTCAACTCTCGTGGCAGCGCTGGCAGAAGCCCTTGGGTATTCAGCCTGGATGCGTCTATGACCTATCAGTTCAACATAGGTGAAATGGATGGCAGGGTGTCTTTGGACGTGTTCAATCTGCTGGATACGTCGCAGACGCTGGCGGTGAACGAACTGGCCGAGACCCAATCCGGCACGCCTAATCCATTTTATGGTCTGCCGATGAACATGCAGACGCCAAGACAATTACGACTTGGTTTAAATCTGGCATTCTAAGCGGCCAAGGCAGCGGTGAATCGATGTTCACCGCTGCCACTTATCTGCTTAGTGAACATTGCATCGCTATTGGCTCTATGTGCTAAAACGAACTATTTTGTTGTGGTTGCTGAATCGTTGTGGGAAACACCTGATGCGGACGCTGTTGTTATGTTATTGCCTGATGGTGGGCCCGGCCCTGGCTGATGTTCAGGTTAAACGTTTTTCCACCACAGAGGTTGATTGGTCTGCCAATGCATACTGGCTGGCCAATGAGCGGCAGATCCTGTTAGTGGACAGTTTGCTTAGGCGTTCTGATGCACTGAATTTTGCTGCAGTTATTAAGACCCAGAATAAGCCGGTGGTTGGCTTATTGCTCACGCATCCCCACCCTGACCACTATATGGGAATATTAGCCCTGAAATCGGTGCTGGGGGATTTTCCGGTTTACGCCACTGCGGCCACAGCCGCAGGTATCAGCAAGGACTTTGAGCAGTTTAAACGCCAGGGCGCCAGGCAGTTTGGTAACGACCTATGGCTGAATAATGCGCCTCAGGTCCAGGTGATTTTGCCCAGTCCGGGGCAAGTCCTTATCGGCGACTTTTCCATACTGGTTGAGGACTTTAGCGGCGGTGAGTCGGTTAATGCGTCGGTCTTCTACCATGCTGACAGCCGCAGTTTGTTTGTGGGTGACCTGCTGATGGCACATCATCATTATTACGTTGGTGATGGTGACTTACCCAGAATTCTGGCCCAATTTGAGCGTTTGCAAGCCAGTTATACTGGCAAGGCAGATCACTTATATGGTGGTCATGGCGACAGCGGTGGTTTTCAATTAATTGAAGAGCAGCGTCGCTACTTGCTGGACCTCAGTCAGTTAGTCGATGAACAACTCTCTGATGCGAATATCAGTCAGCCTCAGATGCGGGTTCAACAGATTATTCAATCCATGCTGATTAAATACGCTCACCTCGGTGACTACGGCTATCCACCTGGCACCATACTGCAATGGAATTTACAGGCTATTCAAAAGCATCGTCATCCTTGATGTTGACCTTTCGCCTTTTACCACCGCATTCCAGCTTGCCATTGTCGTATGCAGATTAATGACACCGCTATAGTGTCAGCTAAGTGGTAAGTCCCGGAGGTTGTATGTTTGATTGTGTGATTGTGGATGACGAGGTGCTCGCCAGGGAGCGGGTTGCCCATTTACTTAAGCAGCGTCCGGGCTGGCATGTGGCTGCCGAGGCCCGTGAGTACAACGAGGCCAGAGCCTTGTTGCTGCAGCTCAAGCCGGCCGTATGCTTTATGGACATTGATATTATTGGTGGCAGCGGCTTTCAACTTGCCGATGAGCTTCGAAGTTACCTGGATACCCGCTGGGTCTTTACCACGGCATATGCCCAGTATGCGGTGCGGGCCTTTGAGCTCAATGCTTTTGACTATCTGCTCAAACCATTTGAACCTGAGCGTTTCGAAGCCGTCCTGGAAAAACTGGAAGGACAATGCAAGGGGAGGCCCCTGGATACCCTGGCCATTCGTTCACTGGGCAATGTCCAGTTTATCCGCACCAGCGATATTTTATGGGTTAAGGGGGCCGGGAATTATATGGAGCTGCACTGTAAGGATAAAACCTATTTGTATCGAGAATCCATGGCGGGTATGGAGGCCTGCCTGGACCCCAGCCAGTTCGTTCGGGTGCATCGCTCCGCCATGGTGAATTTAAAATTCTTGCGGGCCATCAACAGTGTGACAGGGCGTTACAACAGCCTGGAGATGAGTAATGGTGATGAACTCAGGATCGGGCAGGGCTATCGTAAATCCCTATTTCAGCAGTTGGGACTGAATCTACATGAGTGAAGTTGCGCAGGCGGTTTCAGCGCGAAAGCCGTCGTTTTGGTTACTGCAGACTGCCGGTTGGTTGTTCTACTACTTATTGATGCTGACCGACAATCTGTTGTTATTCGGCAATTATAATTCATTGGGATGCAGCATATTTTATGTGCTGATGCCGATTACTTTGATGGGCTTTGTTTTAACCTTGCCAGTTCGCCATTTGTACCGGCGCTGCTGGGAGCTGTCTTTCCTGTGGCAGGCGGTAATGATCCTGCTGGTTAGTTGCCTGCTGGCTGTGTTGTGGATAGTGCCGAAAAATTTGCTGCTTTACTGGGCGATGGGGGATGACATTTTTAATCTTGCCGCCGATCCCAAATTTGAGTGGCAGCACTTGTTTATGACCGTTAGTAACTCGTTTTTTATCATGATGGTTTGGAGCAGTCTGTATTTCGGCATTAACTATCATTTTCGTTTGGTACAGGCTCAGGCACTGCAGTTACGTTCCGCCAGACTTAATCACTTGGCGCAGATCCGTATGTTGCGCTACCAGATTAACCCACATTTTCTGTTTAACACCTTAAACGCACTGTCTACGCTGGTGATGAAAGGAGATAAAGCACGCAGCGGTAAAATGATTGGTCATCTAGCCACGTTTTTGCGTTTTTCACTGGACAGTGAACCGGATAAGAAGATTCGTCTGCATGAAGAAATCAAGGCACTGATGATGTATCTGGAAATTGAAAAGGTACGTTTCTCCGACCGCCTGGAGGTGTCTGTATTGGTGGACGAGGATGCGCAGATGGCTTTGGTGCCTAGCTTATTAATACAGCCTTTGGTGGAAAATTGCATAAAACACGCCATTGCTAAAATGTCAGACGATGGCCAGATTACTATCAAAGGTTGGCGGGATAACAAGCTGTTACATTTGCAAGTTGCAGATAACGGCCCTTTGACCGATGTTAATCAGGTAAATCTCAGTGGTGTGGGCCTGCAAAATATCATAGAACGACTGGAAGTTCTGTATGGAGAACGGCAGTCGTTGACCATGGCGGTGGCTAATTCACACGGGCTGAGCGTCACTATCGCTATTCCGTTTGAAGAAGACCCATGGACCGAATCTCTGTCATCATAGCCGACGATGAATTACTAGCCCGCGAAGGTCTGGCTTTATGCCTGGCAGAAATTGACAATGTTGAGCTACTGGCCAGTTGCCGTAACGGCAGGGAAGTACTGGAAGCTATAGAGACCTATCAACCGGATTTATTGTTACTGGATATTGAGATGCCCTTTTTAAGCGGTGTCGAGGTGGTGGATGCCATCAATCGCAGCCAAAGCTGCTGTGCTGAAGTGGTCTATGTCACCGCCTATGCTGACTTTGCCGCTGGTGCCTACACGCAGGGCGTGAAAGATTATATTCTCAAACCTGTCAGTTTGGAGCGTGTACGCGAATGCATCGCGGCTTATGTCAGACGTCGTCAACTCAGATCAGCAGCGCAGGCGGTGCAGGAATTTGACCAGTTAGTGCGCCAGCGCACCGGCAAAACCTTTAATGGTGTGCTGCAGCAGCTACAACAGGACGATGATCGCAGCCTGGCTACCCTCAACCCCTATATCTCGCTGAAAAACGGCAACGAATGGTTACGGGTCAAGGTGGCAGAAATCAACTGGGTCGAGGCGGCAGGAGACTATATCTGCGTACATACCGACAAGGCATCGTTTATTGCCAGGCATACATTGGGTGGGCTGGAAAGCAGTCTGGATCCCCAGCGTTTTTGCCGGGTCAGCCGTTCGGCCATTATCAATCTTGAACAACTGCAGCGTCTGACCCCTAATTCCAATGGCGAATACTTTGCCTTATTGCAAAGCGGGGAGCAGGTTAAAGTCAGCCGTAATTATAAAGCTCGTTTGCAGGAATTCAGCGGTTGCTAAGTTATATATTCATCTGCCCGTAATAAAGCAACCTTTGAAACTACCCTCGCCATCAGGTTAATCTATAGGCCTTTTTTGGCCCATGTTGTTCCGGTGCCAACGTCAATGACAGCTATTGGAAAAAGGAACAGGTGTGGCGTCCGAACAAGGGGCAGGTAGCAACAGCAAGCGGGAAAGAGGAGTACAAGCCTCTCCAGCCAAACTCCGGGCTGCCATGTTGGCCGCCGGGATCAAATCGCAAATTGAAGTGGCCAAACGTATTCAGGATGCTGAAGGCCTGGATAAATTGCCCCGTACTCTGGTTAATCGTGTATTCCGTGGTGAAGCGGTAGACCCTGTAAGCATTGAGCGGGTGGCCAGGGCGCTGGATACCAATGCCTGGACCTTGTATCTAAGTACCCAGGACGACCAGTCGGCAGACACTTTGCCTCAACCCGTTTTAGATAATGTTACTAATACACTGCCGGTGAGTTCTGCTGCTATGCAGGTTGGGTCAGCACAAACCAGCCGCAGATTCTGGTTATGGGTCATGTTGCTGACGCTGGTCATCGTACTGTTGTTAATTAACCTGATATGGCAAGGTGGCAATCCAAGAAAGCTATTGCCTACCTTTACCGCCCATTCCTTTGTCACACCCAGTGTGCTGATTCGGTTCGAAAACCCTGAATTGGACCGGCTGGTTGCGGAACTCGAAGAACAATTGAAAGCCGATTTTAACGTTGCCGTGTTGGCACCCAAACCAGACGACTTATCTGCTCTGGCTCTGGACTTGGCCAGGGAATACCAGTCGGATGCGGTGATCAGTGTTGATGGCAAGCAGTACGGGCGTTATATCCGGTTGCGGGTTATGACCTATTACCAGGGAAATGACAGCATTAGTTTATACAAAGTGCTTAGCCGCCCTGACGTTAATCAGCAGGCCGACAGCCTGGCAACCGAACTGGAGCAGAAGATCAGTGAGTATATTTTTGTCGGTTCAACTGCCTTGATGCCATCGGATAGCCAGATTCGTGCCTGGGACCATTATCTACAGGCCAGGCAATTAATGGATGAAAATAAAATTGAGAATTGGTCTGGCTCAGAGAAAATTATTAACCTGCTTTTTTCCGCTTTGCAGCTGTATCCGCAGTTTGCTGTGGCTGAAGCGGCCTTATGTGAAACCTATATGTGGTATAGCCTCGAAGGTCATGAAAAACAACGTTTGGAGCATGCCGCCGCACATTGCCAAAAGGCGCTGCAATTGGATGCCGGAAACAGCTATGTTATGAGCAGTGCGGCACTGTTGCAGCGTCGTTTGTATGGTGCTGCCAAAGGGGTTGAAGAGTTCAACAAAGTGCTCGATGTCTGGCCGGATAATCTGGATGCATTACAGGGGTTGGGGGCCAGCTATCTGTTGGCATTCAATGACACCAGCTCCGATATGGTTGGCGTGGCAAAGCGTGCAGAACAAGTGTTGAATAAGGTTCGGGAGATTGAGCCAGACTATTGGTATAACCATTATCAACTTGGCGCGCACTATTTTTATCAAGGTCAGATGGAACAGAGTTTGGAGTTGTTCCAATATGCTGCAGATTTAGGTGGGCAGGCCATTGCCTATAATGGACTGGGTGCTGTGGCCTATTGTCTTAATCATCTGCAACAGGCTAAGACGGCTTTTGAAAAGCTGTTGGTGTTGCATCCAGATTCGCACCTGGCAGAAGAGCAGCTAGGTATGATTGCATTTTTTCGTCAGGACTATCAGCAGTCATTGGCATTACGTCTTTCTGCACTGCAAAAAATGGGGGATCCTGACCAGATAGGTTATCACCAGGTGTGGGCCAGCATTGCTGCATCCTACGCTGCTTTAGGCAGTAACACTGAGGCTATTGACGCTTACGAGAATGCGTTACGGATTATTAAAAGGGACCGGCTACGCAATAATCTGACGGTATGGGCTGAAATCGGCGAAATCCTTTACCAGCAAAAAATTAACCGTTTACAGGGCCTGCCGGTTGATGTTTCTGATGCACAACGAACACGTTTGCTGGATCTGGCAACACAAAAGCTAGAACCTGGGGCCATTGTTGCGTTGGCCAGTTTGTTGCAGGAACTGAACCAATTTGAGCCGTCGGAGCAGTTGTGGCAGCAAGCCATAACCATTTGCCCCATTTACCAAAATTTAAAAGATATAACTGCGGCTCAACAAGGCTAGCCCTTGTCAGTACCTGAAAGTTTCTGATAGATGCTGACGGCGAAGTTTATCAGCAGATAACCCAGGGTGAGCACCATGCCAAACAGGAAAAACATGGCTGCGGCCGAGCGCATGGCATCAACGAAGGTTTTACTCTGCTGATATTGGATAAAAAAGATAAGTATCCCCAGCATCAGGGAAATTTCCCAAATTCCTTCAACTATCGCTTTGTATTTATTTTTCTTTGCCTTGCTGTGTTGCTGCTCTATACCAACAGCACTTAACTCAGTCTGTCCGGTACCTGAGCATTGCGGACAGGATTCCACGTCTGCTAACCGACCGCTGCCTAAGCAGCGACTGCAAATTGCCATACTCAAATTTCCCTCTGAGCTGCACTATTTGGCAGCCCCTTTTTACCGAGGCTGCAATTATCTCTGGTCTATCGATAGGTTCGGCTGCGCTGCAGCCTTATAAGAGCAATTGCTAACAACATCAACAGCCAGGTCTGTGGTTCAGGGATGCCTGTGCTATTTGCCTGTACTTCGATGGTGGCGGCCGCCCAATCCGTACTAAAAGGCTGGGCCAGCTCATCAGACAACAAGATATTGCCGAAATTAACCAGGCTGGTGCCGACCGCACCGGCGCTAAATTGCAAGGTGGCCAGGAGCAGGCTGTCTGGCTGTGTGCTTAGGTCAAATAAACTGGAAACACTGGCCAGGCTAAGGCGATTCCCTGCAACAATCAGATCACTGAAATCCAGCCATTCGGCGCTAAACAAGGCAGATTGAAACAGGCTGACGCTTGGATCAAAGAAAAGCTCAATATCAAAGCCGCCTAAATTCACGTTTTCAAGCCCCGACACCCATAACTCCAGGCTGACATTATCGCCCTGTGTAATGGTTTGACTGACTGCTGAACCATCGTTGCTAAAGGCTAATATAGGCGCGGCCTGAGCGGAAAGGCTTAAATAAAAAGCAAGTAAAGTCGTACTGACTAGTGCAGTAAGTTTTTTCATCTTAATTCTCCTTAAAGACCCCGGCACAGCTGCCGGGGCAAAAACGCTTAGTTATTGCTGGCTGAGGCGCAGCTGGGCAGTGAACACTGCAATACACAGCCCCTGGCATCCAGAATGTTAATCTGGCCATCCGCATTCCAGTCGGCGCGGTCGTCTTCGCCACTGGCCGGCGTGTTGCGTCTGGCCATAATGGCGCGGATATCGCGGCTATCGATAAACAGGTCACCATCGATGTCACACAGCAGCGGTTGTTGTATGGGCTCCTGCACCTCAATGGTGAGGGCGTCAGTGGCACTGTCCTGACCGTCAGAAACGCTCAGTTGCAAGCGATAGATACCGGCTAAATCCGCACTGAACTCACTGGTCGCTGTGTTAGGGGAGTCAATGGTTGCACTGCTGTCCGTTGGTGCAGACAGCACTGTCCATTGGAAACTCAACGCAGCGGGGCTGTTGTCCGGGTCATAACTCAGGCTGCCATCCAGCATCACCGTCTGGCCCAGCTCAATTTGCTGGTCGCTACCTGCATCTGCCACCGGAATGGCATTGGCGGTCACAGTGACCATCAGGGTATCGGTAGCAGAAACAGCGCCATCGGTTAAGCTTAGCGACACCACATATACCCCGGCATTATCCGGCATAAAGCTGGCCTGAGATTGCCCGCCGATAATAATGTCGTTGTTGCTTAGTTGGCTGCCCTGCGGTACGGATACAAACTGCCAGGCAATTTCGGTATTGATGCAAGCGCTACTGATCAGCGATGCAGAGCCATCCAGTTGTACCTGATTGCCTAATTCTACTGCCTGATCCTGTCCGGCATTGGCATTTAGCTGGCAAACAGGTACGTCGGCCACTGTAATGGTCAGCAGGGCTGTGTCTGTTAGCTCACCGTCAAATACGCTAAGTTGCACCTGATAGTTGCCTGCCAAATCCGGGCTGAAGCTGGCCAAGGGGCTTTGAGCTGATTGAATATCACCCTGCTCCAATCCACTGCCAGCCGGCAGGGCAATAAACTGCCACTGAAAGCTGAGTGCGGCCGGGCCATTATCAGCATCACTGGATGCACTGCCATCCAGCGTAACGGCGGTTGCCACCAATAATTCGCCGCTGTAGCTGGCTCTGGCCACCGGCGCAATATTGTCAGCCAATACTTCTATACTCAGTTGATCTTCCAGGCTGCTGTCTTCACCATCGTTGACAATCAATCCCAGGATATAGATGCCGGGGATATCGGCAGTAAGATTGGGGGTGACACTTTGCGCGTCGCTGAGCATGGCCTGACTATTTTCCGGCAGGCTGATAATGCGCCATTGATAACTCAACAGGTCGCCATCGGCATCGCTTGAGGCTGAACCATCCAGTGCGACATGAGTATTTTCGCCTACTTGACGGTTCTCACCTGCGTCAGCCACCGGAGCGCGGTTGACCACCAACACCAGCGCGTCTGCACTGTCGCTTAGCAGGCCGTCATCCACCGTCAAACGGAAGCGATATTCACCACTGATATCGGATACAACATCAGCCAAGGCCGGGTTATTGCTGTCAACATTGACCTGGCTAACATTACTGCCAGTTGGTGCAGAAAGTAATTGCCATTGATAATGCAGTGGTTCGGGGCTCTCATCAGGATCAAATGAGCCACTGCCATCCAAATTGATCGTCTGAATTTTATGCACTCGCGTGGGAGCTGAGGCGATAGCAATAGGTTTTTCGGGATCAGGCGCGACCTGAGGGAAGTTATAGTTAATCACATAGGGTGCAATTTGGTTTGAATTGCCAGTGCCATCTTCAACAATAAACAGATAGTTGCCGGACTCCGGAATGGTCAGGGCGGTCCAGCCTGCGACATCATAGCCTCCAGAGTGAGTAAAAAAGCGACCATCCGGGTAATAAAGGGTGATATAGGGATACAGCCCGGTAGCATTGATGTCGGTGACGGTCAGATAGATTTCGTCGCCTTGATTGGCGGCAAACCTGTAGCTGTCCAGATCTCCCCAGGTGGTGTCTTGCGCATAACTACCTGATAGATCCAGAAAGCCAAATTCGCTTTGCGTTAATGAGGTGACCAGATGGATCTGATAGTTGCCTGTGGCATTGGAATTACCGGTGCCGTCTTCCACAACCAGGGTATAAGTGCCGGATTGCTTGGCTTCAAGATTATAGAATTGGGCGGTGTAGTAGCTGCCGGCATTGGCAACAAAGGTGCCGTCCGGGGCATACAAGGTCATATAGGGATAGAGTCCGGTATTTTCATAGTCGGCCAGGGTGATATTGATGCGCTCGCCGGCACTGGCGTCGAAGGTCCAGGAATCGAGGTCCCCCCAGGTGATTTGCTCTTCCACATAGCCGCCGTTGAGCAGTTGACCGTGCTCATCAGCGCCGAGACTCTTAACGAAGTGGATCTGATAGTTGCCTGTGGCATTGGAATTACCAGTGCCGTCTTCCACTACCAGGGTATAAGTGCCGGATTGCTTGGCTTCAAGATTATAGAACTGGGCGGTGTAGTAGCTGCCGGCATTGGCAACAAAGGTGCCGTCCGGGGCATATAAGGTCATATAGGGGTAGAGTCCGGTATTTTCATAGTCGGCCAGGGTGATATTGATGCGCTCCCCGGCACTGGCGTCGAAGGTCCAGGAATCCAGATCTCCCCAGGTGATGTGCTCTTCCACATAGCTGCCGTTGAGTAGCAGGCCATGTTCATTGGCGGCGAGACTTTTAACAAAGTGAAGTTGATAATTGCCCGTGGCATTGGAGCGACCCCCTCCGTCTTCGACCAGCAGGGTATAGGTACCGGATTGAGTAGCTGCAAGGTTATAGAACTGGGCGGTGTAGTAGCTACCGGCATTGGCGACAAAGGTGCCATCCGGGGCATACAAGGTCATATAGGGATAGAGTCCGGTATTTTCATAGTCGGCCAGGGTGATATTGATGCGCTCCCCGGCACTGGCGTCGAAGGTCCAGGAATCCAGATCTCCCCAGGTGATGTGCTCTTCCACATAGCTGCCGTTGAGTAACTGGCCATGTTCATTGGCGCCCAGACTCTTAGCAAAATGGATCCGATAATTTGCTACCACTTGCGAATTAGACGTACCGTCTTTGACGAGCAAGGTATAAACGCCAGTTTGGCTGGCTTCCAGATTGTAAAACTGGGCTGTATCGTAATTACCGGCATTGGCGACAAAGGTGCCATCCGGCGCATACAAAGTCATATAGGGGTAGAGCCCGGTATTGTTTATGTCTGCGAAAGTAATATTAAGGCGTTCCCCTGCATTAGCCTGGAACGTCCAACTGTCCTCATCACCGGCAAACTCGATGGCACCGCTAACCGAACCACCATTAACCAGACTGGCGGCATTAGCATTTACATGAAAAACCGAGAGTAGTGTTAACAGCAAAGCACTTAACCAGTGCCTTAGCACTATGGCTATGGGCTTAGATATGGGGGGATTGTTATTGCCAGGGTCGGGATCGGCCCTGTTTAAAATATGGGATCGCATGGCAAGTCCTCTTCCTGATTGGGTTTGCAAATTGCGACCAGTGGGCGTAGCGATACTGCTGGATTCCTTACGTCCCTGAATTCTGGCCAGCCGGAGGGTCCAATAACGAACCCGAAACTTAAACACAAAGAGCCTGTATTCAGAGGGGCACAAGCCCTTATTAGTCGGCTCAGACATTATGTTTAAGGACCTTAGTGTTGTACTGAGACAAGGTAATGTGAAGAAGGGAAAAAGCTTAACTGAAGTCCTGTTAGCTTAACTGCGGTTAAGTTGTGCTAGATGGTTCAGACTTTTGTTGGTTGCACTACTGCCCATTTACCGGAATTCAAGGTGACGGGTTTGCCATATTGCCGATGGCAGACCAGACTTGGCTGCATAAAATTTTAACAAATATTCACAAATGGGCAGGGATAAGCGCAGCTGTAGCACTTAAGCTGGGTTTATGTCGGTAAAGGGAGGTTCTATGAATTTGTCATATTTTGTCAAAACTGTTTTTTCTGTTTTTCTGTCGTTGCAATTGCTCGCCTGCGGTTCGGGCGGTGGTTCTCTAGGAGGACCGACGCCGAATCCTCAGCCTGCTGTGCCGCAACCAAAATTTGCCCAAAGTGGACTGGAAAGTCGAACGGTCAACCGCTTGCTGGTAACGGAGTCCGTTATCTATGCGGCTACAGATGCGGGACTATACGCGCAGATAGATGGCCAGTGGCAACTGCGTAGCCAGGCCGACTGGCATGTGCTGGATATGGTCCGTTTTGGTGAACGCCACTTGCTGGTCAGCGCCAGCCAAAAAGATAAGAGCCTGCTGGCAGAAACTAAGGACGACGGTCTTAACTGGCAAATAATCGAGCATGACTTTGGCGGTATGGAAGGTGAACCGGCGCGTCGGCTGGTGCTGCATCAGGGCAATTTGTACGGTGTCGGTTATGATGTGCTGGCAGTGTCTGAAGATCGTGGCCGTCACTGGCGAATATTAGCGGGGGGCTGGAACGGCTTTGCCAGGGGTATGTCGGCATTGGCGGCTCATCCCACCAAACCCGACGTCTGGTATGGCGGGCAGGGGGCCATAGAAAACATTGTGCTGCGTAAGCTGGATACTGAGACTCTGGCAGAAGAAAGTTACCCCGATATTGTCGACCTGCTACCCATGCCCAGTACGGTCAAGTCCATCGTGTTTCATCCTGCCAATCCCGAGCAACTTTATGTTTCCGGAGAGGGCGGGATTATTCTGAGCCAGGATTACGGGCAGAGCTGGCAGGCACTGCGGACCAACGAAAACTACCGCTTTTATTTCGGTTTACTGCTGGATAGCCGTGATCCGGATGTGATGTACACCGCCGGCTGGAAAAAAGACTATGACAATCCGCAAAGTCTGATTCTGGAAATCAGCCGTGATGGCGGGGATACCTGGCAGAATTACCAGCACCCCGACAGCAATCTGTTTGGCGGTGTATACAGCATGGACAGCCGCAATGAACAGGGTAAGGAAGTGCTCTACCTGGGTCTTTTCCGCGGTGGCGTCATGCGGGTGGTGTTTGAATAAGCAAGGGCGTTGAGCTTTTACCCTATTAGGATTTGATCGCGCCGGACAAAAGATTAAAATGCAAACCTTTCTCATTGATGGTTGCTTTTTATGTCCGGCAAATATCTTCTGCCACTGCTTGGTTTATCATTCAGTGCTTTTTCCCAAACCGCTACGGATATTGAGCGGGTTTCAGTCACCGCGACCCGTGGCGCTTATCCGGTTAGCACGGTCCCCGCCGCTATCAGCATTATCAGTCAGGAAGACATTCAGGCCCAACTCGCCCACACTCAGGATATTTCGCAACTGCTGGGTAACCTGCTACCGGGCTTTTCCCCCAGTCGCCAGAAGCTGACCGCCGCCGGTGAAACCCTGCGTGGCCGCGAGCCTTTATATATGATTGACGGAGTGCCACAGTCCAATCCGCTAAGAAACGGCTCACGTGACGGTAAAACCATTGACCCGGCCATGATTGAACGTATTGAGGTGATCCGCGGTGCCAATGCCATTCAGGGCATGGGGGCCAGTGGTGGCATTATCAACATTATTACCAAGTCAGCGGCTGATAAATCCCATCAATTATCAGCCGGGTTTTCCACCCCTACAGGGAGTGATAGTCAGAGCTATAAGGCCAGTTATCTGTTTAACCATGCCAATGAAAATACGGAGTTGGTGACGGGGCTGTCACTGACCAGCACCGGCATGTATCGCGATGGCAATGGCAATTTAATCGGTGTTGACGGAACTCAGGGTGATACCCAGGACTCGAAAAGCCAGGATCTGTTCCTCAAACTAAAGCAGCAGATCAGCGCTGAACAGAGTTTGCAACTGATGGTTAACCATTTCGATATTCAGGGCAATGGTGACTATTTATCGGTGCCAGGTGATCCTGCCACTGGTCTGCCGAGCACCGCCATGAAGGGCAATGCAGAGGGTGAAGCACCGCAAAACAAGGTGACCACTGCGTCAGTGGATTATCAGCATCAGGCGTTATGGGGCGGGCAGTTAACCTGGCAGGTGTTTGTACAGGACTTTGCGGCTTTGTACGGCGGTGGTCGTTTCGCCGCCTTCCAGGACCCTGCCTATGGTGACAATCTGTACGACCAGTCCCAGAATAAATCAAAAAAACTGGGCAGCCGCCTGACCTGGTTTAAGCAAAACCTGGCGGGCACCGATCTGGACCTAGTCACCGGTTTTGACTGGTTATCTGACGAAACCTTTCAGGAGCTGGCCCTGACTGGGCGTAAGTGGGTACCACAGGCTGAATTTAATAATCTGGCCCCCTTTATACAGCTTCGCTACGATGGGATTCAGGACTGGGTGTTCAGCCTGGGCGGCCGGTATGAATACGGCAAGCTGAAGGTGGATGATTTCACTACCCTGGCCAGTTATAACAGTACTTTTGTTCAAGGTGGTGAACCGAGCTTTAACGAACTGCTGCATAACCTGGGGGTTGTATATCAGCTCAGCCCTGAATGGAGATTGTTTGCCAGCTACAGTGAAGGTTTCAGTATGCCGGATGTCGGTAGGGTACTGCGCGGCATTAATCAACCGGGACTGTCGGTTAGCTCGTTCCTGAGCCTGCAGCCAGTGGTGTCAGATAATCGCGAAATTGGTCTGGAATACAATAACCGCTGGTTGAGTCTGCAAAGCAGCTACTTCCAGTCAGACTCCGATTTGGGTTCACGCTTGCAACCGGATGCGGACGGCATTTTCTCGGTGCAGCGCGAAAGAACCGAAATTTCCGGTTTTGAACTGCAGGCTCAGGCATATATCAGCAACAACAGTCTGATTGGCGCCAGCTATGCCCGCACTCAGGGGCAGTATGATGGCGATGGTGATGGCAAGGTGGAGTCGGATCTGGGCGGCGTGAATGTGGCCCCCGAACGCCTGAACCTTTACTGGCAACACAACTGGGGCAACGGCCTGAGCACCAGAATACAGGCTAACCAATTGTTTGATATGGACTTTAATGCCAGCAGTGATTTCGATGGCTATTTAACGATGGATGCATCAGTACGCTATGAACATAGCCAATTCGGAGTCTTTACCCTGGGCCTCGACAATCTGGGCGATAAGCAGTACATCACCTATCACTCTCAAACTAACCCTGCCGCCGCCAGTCATTTTGCCGGAATGGGCAGAACCTTAAGTCTGAGCTGGCAACAGGCGTTTTAAGTGCATCGACCATATCACATGGGCATCTTGGATGCCCACTTAACAAGGCTCGTTGACTAATGACAGCCAAGCTCTGGCATCGATGGTTAGGACTGGTTCTGGGCATCTGGTTGGTACTGATTGGCCTGAGCGGCGCTGTCTTGTTATACAAGAACCCGCTGCTCAGGTGGCAGTATCCCCAATTGCAGGGTATTGAGCCGGTCGCGGATATCAGCGCCTGGGGGGCACTGATGGATCAACTGCAGCAGGACCCGGCGTATCGCTACGCCAAATTACCTGCTGAAGATGCTTTGTGGCTGGAGGCAGTAACCCACACAGACAGCCACTATTATTACGATCATCAGGGCCAATTGCGTCTGGTACGTGCGGCGCACAGTGATGTACTAAGCTGGCTGTACGATTTTCATCTGCATCTGCTGGCTGGCAAGGATGGCCGTCAGGTGATGGGCTATCTTGGCTTGGCAATCCTGGTGATGCTGATTACCGGGTTGATGCAATGGTGGCCCAGACAGGTTCGCCGCCAGCTATGGCGTTTACCTTGGCGTAAACCTGACTTACGTACTTTACGGCAATGGCATACCAGTCTGGCCAGTTTGTTTTCACCTTTACAATTGCTGATATTGTTGACGGCGCTGGCAGTGATTTTCTCCGCTCAGGTTCGACCAGCGTTAAACTGGCTGTTCAACGACCCGGTTGTGGTAAAAAGCGATGCGCAGCCAATGGTTCAGCCTTTATCTCAATCTGACTGGACCGAAGTGTTGGTGCGGGCCCGCTCTTATTGGCCGCAAATGGAATTGCGCTTATTGAGTTTTCGGGGGGATGCCGAACAGGCTTATCGTCTGCGCGCCAAAAGCCCCAATGAGTGGCATCCCAATGGCCGTTCCACATTGCTGATCGATGCCGTGAGCTATCAGATACTGGATAGTCAGAATGCCGATGAATTGGGCCGTGGACAGCGCTTGTACAATTTAATGTATCCATTGCATATGGCGGCAGTGGGTGGGCAGGGTTATAAATTGTTGCTGCTGTTCGGTGGTGTGCTGCCGCTTATTCTGTTTATCAGCGGCCTTTGGTATTACCTGCTAAGACGGCGTAAATAAACCACAACTTGCTACCTTTTTAACAAAAGCATAAATAACCACAGAGGCACAGAGAACACAGAGTTGTCTAGGAGGTGATTACTCCAGGGGCATTTCTCCGTGCTCTTCGTGCCTCTGTGGTGAAACTCTTCGTTTCTTGGTTCGTGGTGAGTATTATTAATGCTTTAGTGTTGGTTGTTCATTGCTTGTAACAGTCTGCCTGGCGCAGGGGGTTAGCCCTGTATCCCTGCCTTTGATATGCTTTTTGCCGCATATGCCTACAGTCAAGGAAAACAATGAAAACAACAATGCTGGCGCTATTGGCTGCGCTATCCACTCCACTACTTGCCGGGCCTTTAAATAGTGAGGCAATTCAGGCGCTTGGTCCTGTGAAACTGGGCCAATTACATGACGGCCCCCATCAGGAAGCCATCTTACATAATCTGCAATCCCAAGTAAGTCAGACTCAAAGCAGCAAGATCACCTTGCTGGATAAGTCCTATTCCTGGCAACGCTTAAGTGAATTCAGGATGGCGGCAGACAGTCTGGGACTGTTTCGCACTACCTTAAGCGTTGATCGCTACACCCAGGGCGAATTACTGGTGGAAGGCTTCGAGAAGTTACATCTGTATGTAAATGGTCACAAGCTCAGCAAGGGAGATAAGGGCTTTAAATTGGCTTTGACCACGGGGGAACATCAGTTATTTGTGATTGCACAGGACAACAAGGCTGAGCAAAGCCCCAAGTTTGAGTTTATTGGTAAAACGGATGAAGACCAGCTCATTCTGACAGATAAGGGGAAACAGCGTTTATCTGCCAGCCAGCTGTTTGATACAGAAGTGGTGTCGGGACTGACCATCGCTGATAACGGCCAGTATGCCCTAATCAGCTATAAGAGTTTTAACGGCGATAAAGGCGATAGCCCCGAGACTCGTACCGAGTTGCTCAACCTGAAAAACATGCAGGTAATGCAGAGCTGGGACAGCAGTCCATCCGGTGCAGTATTCAGCCCGGACAGCCAGCATTTGCTGTACAGCAAAGACGATAAATTACAGTTGCTTGACCTGAAAAGCCTGAAGGTCAGTACCTTAACTGCAGAGCTAAAAGACGCCAGCGGCTTTACTTTTATGGGTAAGGATAAAGTGCTGTTTTCCTGGAATAAACCAGGCAAAGATGACGGCAAGCTGGTCAAACATTATCAGGCGCTGGAAGATCGCTGGAGCGGCTGGCGTGACAACAGCCAGCTGTATTTGCTGGATTTACCCAGCGGGCTGATACGTCAGCTCACTAAGGCCAGTGCCAGCAGCTATTTGCTCGATAGCGACGAGAAGCGTGGCACGTTGCTGCTGTCTCGTGCTGTGCTGGATTACTCCGAGCCGCCCCATGGCAAAACTGCTCTGTTTGAATTGGATCTGGCCAGCGGCACCGAGCGCCAAATCGGTGAGTACCTGGCCTTTAATTCGGCAAGCTATGGTAAAGACGGTATCTACGTAATCGGTGGCCCCAGCTTTGCCGGTGGTACTGGCGTGAACGTCAGCGCCGGTTTAACCCCCAATGACTACGACGGCCAGTTGTATTTTATGGATTTGCAGGGGCAGCAGGTGAAAGCCTTATCCAAAGACTTTGATCCGGCCATCAGCAGTATTCAGGTGCTGGACAATGACGACCTGCTATTGTCCGTGTCCAAAGCAGACAGAACTCCGCTGTATTGGTATGACGCCAGCAAAGGCCAGTATCAGGAGCTCAGCAGCCAATTGGATGTGGTAAAACACTGGGCGGCCACCAGCGACAGCAAGGCGCAAATTCTGTATGCCGGCACTGGTGCTTCCAGCCCGCAGGCCTTGTATAGCCAAAAGCTCGGGCGCAAAGCCGATAAAATTTGGGATTCAGCTGGTGAATATGCTGATACCTTAATTCCAAGCCTGGAAGAGTTTAACTTTGTCAACGCTGATGGGGTGACCATTGAAGGGCGGGTTTACCTGCCTAATGACCTGAATAAAGACAAAAAGTATCCGGCACTGGTGTATTACTATGGTGGCACAGCGCCGGTTAGTCGCGCCTTTACCGGCCGTTATCCTTTTAACCTTTGGGCAGCTAATGGTTACGTTGTGTATGTGCTGCAGCCCACCGGCACTTATGGTTTTGGACAGGATTTTTCGGCCCGGCATGTGAATGCCTGGGGAGATTATACCGCCAAGGATATTATTGACGGCACCAAGGCCTTTTTGGCTGCACACCCTTATGTGGATGCTGACAAAGTCGGCCACCTGGGTGCCTCTTACGGTGGTTTTATGACCATGTATCTGGCGACCCAAACCGATATTTTTGCCGCGTCTATTTCCCATGCCGGAATTTCCAACCTGACCAGTTACTGGGGCCAGGGTTGGTGGGGCGCCATGTACTCAGGCGTTGCCTCCCGTGGTAGCTTCCCCTGGAACAATGCCGGGTTGTATAGTCAGCACAGCCCGGTATTCCATGCAGATAAGGTGACTAACCCTATACTGCTGATCCATGGGGATGCGGATACCAATGTGCCACCAGGGGAAAGCCAGAATATGTACACGGCGCTGAAGCTGTTGGGTAAAGAAGTGGATCTGGTGGAATACAAAGGTGACAACCATCATATCCTGACCCGCGAGAAGACCTTCCACTGGTGGGCAACTATGCTGGCGTATTTTGACAAGCACCTGAAAGGCCAGCCACAGTGGTGGGAGAGTCTGTATCCATCGCAATATGAGTAAGACTAATCTTACTCACAGTCGGTTGGCTTGCCACACCGACGGTGCCGATTGATACAGGTGCAATGCCTACAGATCAATAGCGCAAAGACAAAGCCCGGACCTATGTCCGGGCTTTGCTTTTACTTTGGACAGCAACAGCAGGCTGACTTATGGATGGCCTGTCAACGACAGAGGCGGTTGCTTTACTTTGAGCAACCCTTTGGAATAGAAGGTGAAGTCGAATATCTTGTCTTCATTGACCTCAGCATCCCCTCCGGTCAGGTTGTGATTATTAAAAAACTTGTGCTGATGTGAGATATACAGCTGTGGTTGACCCAGGGCGTCACTTTCTTCGCTGAGAATATCCAATACCCGCTCATGATACAGGATACATGTGTCATGGACCGAAGGGGCAAAACTGGCAGGTTGGCAGTAGCGGTTATTTCTGGTTTGCTGGCGATTGTAGCGATAACGGCGAACCACAATATTTCCTGACTCATCAATCAACCACGCCCCCGGCATTTCGGTTGTCTCGCCATCTTCCAATACACCATTTTCATCAAAGTCAAAAGTCTGGTAGGTGGTGGCACTGCCGTCGGCCGCTAGTTCAAACCAGAAATGATCCAATGGCCGATCATCGGTGGTCGGCCACTGGTAAATACCGGCGAAGCGTTCAAGATCCAGTGCCGACTTGTCAAATATTCGTTCAACCATTCGACCGGACGCTACGATGTTATAGGTACCTGGAATTATAACGTTGGCCTGCAGTTTGCCATGTGGGTCGGTAAGTAAGGCGATATTCAGTGCTTTAAAAAAAGAGTCAGTCTCGAATGCTAATTCCAGCGTGCCATCAGCCTGTATCAGCCAGCGTCCGCTAGCCTCTTGTGTATGACTTACACCCTGACTATCTGGCAGCGGGTAGGACACCATTATTGTTCCACCAGATTGCCAGTCGCCGTTAAGACGAATATGCAGACTCTGTATCACGGCGGCGTACGAGTCATTCCCTTGCGTCGTTTCATAAAACATCCATTGGATCGGCAGACTGTACTCAACATCCAACTTCAGCGCCTCTGATGGCGGGGTAAGGTCCTTGTGCGCCCTGGTGTTGGCACTGAAAGAGAGCGGGCGTAACTGCTGTGTGGGAGGGAGATCAGGCGATTGCTGAAACGTTTCTCTCGTTGCTACATGTACCAGCAAAACGGGCTGGCCACCAGGTAAGGCTAGCTGAATCAGACTGAGATGTTCGACCTGGACACCACAAAGCTGCAGAGTCCTATCCTGATAGGATTTGCAGTATCTTTCGCTACTCAGCATCTGTTCTGGTAGAACAGAGGTTAGCAGGCTTTGTGCATTTTTCTCCCAGTGGAAGCTGACTTCGCCTTTATTGAATAGGAATGTGCCGCTACCGTCTTGGTTAAAGCTCAGGCGGCCACCAGATCCTGCAAGCGACTCTGGGGTATCAAACAAATAATACACTGAGTTAATGTCTGCTTCAGGCAAGATCTGTTTAACCTGCGGAGCAGCAAAAAGATCGGACAGCGCCTGGATGTATAATGATGAATCATACTCCAGTGTGTGGGCCAAAAAGGTGGCCGTGATGGCTCTGTTGCCCGCCATTACTGACAAATCTTCACTGTGTGGAGACAGCATTTCAAAATATTCCTGCGTGACATCCCCTAAAAGTAACTGCATAAACAATGCACTGGGTAAAATGTCTGCTGCTGGTATTAATGCTGCAATCTCGGTTGGCTGCGCACCTGCAGGCAATAACCCTCTTGCCTGGTTATAGAGCTGGTAAATTGCCGTGCTGACAGCGTTGAGGCTGGCCGTATAACTGCTCGGGGCACCCGGTTGCCTGGTGGCCTGAACATGAAGATCTGACACCAATCCCAGCACGGCAGCCTGATCAAACTTTTGGTAGGGGGACTGTGCTTTGGCGTGCAACGTGACCAACTCATGCTTATTGCTGTCGGTTTGAGTCAGGATGAACTGGTAACTACCATCGGCAGAGGCATCACTATAGTAGCTTTGCTCGCCTACCGTCAGTGTCATGGCGGCCAAAGCAAAGATTTCTTCTGACATTTTGCCGTGAATGCTTACCAGATTATCGACGCTCTTCACCAGGACGGTAAATTCATCACTGGCAGTTTTGCCCTGATTGTCTGTCACAGTGACCTTAAAGGTCAGCAGGCTGTCTTCATTGACGCTCGGGGTGATAAAACTCAGTTGGCTGTTTTCAGCCAATAAATTGCTGACCGAAGGGCCGTCAAGTTGTTCCCAAACATAGCTGACCACACTGCCATTCGCATCACTGGCAAGAGCACTGACAGTCAATGACGTTTCTTCATAGATGTCGGTATTTGCAACATCTACCGAAGGGGCAGGGTTAAGGTTGAGTTTGATGGTCATGGTTCCTTTGCTGGTGGCGCCCTGATTATCTGTCACGGCCAGTTCAAATAAGATTTCCACCGGGGTATCAATCGCAGGAGCGGTAAAGCGCAACGTGGCCTTATCATTGGCATCAGCCTCGACTTGTGGGCCTGCTACCTGGGTCCAGGCATAAGAGACGATGTGTCCGTCCTGGTCACTGACATTGGGGGCGAGGGTCACTTGCTCACCTTCAATAACCGAAAGATTGATGGCAGAAATCAGCGGACTCTGATTCACCGTTGGAGGTGTAGGCTCAGACGTGCTGTCCGCTGAGCCACCACCGCAGCCAGACAACAGGAGCAGCAAACAAGAAAGAATCAAATTACAGCGCATTATCAGGGCAAGAGCATGAATGCTCATTTTTCGAGCACTTCGCCCATACCGGCCACTAACACCCTCTCTAAATAGTCTG
>NZ_PEBU01000004.1 GCF_002887595.1 Bowmanella denitrificans | reverse complement strand
GGCAGTTGGCAGTTGGCAGTTGGCAGTTGGCAGTTGGCAGTTGGCAGTTGGCAGTTGGCAGTTGGCAGTTGGCAGTTGGCAGTTTAGTCTGACTCGCCCTCGCGCTCTGTCAACGGATTTCTGCTAACTGACGACTGATTTACTGACCACTTAGCTTACATCCCGTCGGACTCAAGTCCGACCCACGGCGCTTAGACTGAGCTTTGCTGTCGAAATTAATTTCGACCCACTGTGGGTTGGGCTTAAGCCCAACAACGGCGAAACACGACCTCAGTGTGCTTTTTCAGGGCAGCTCCGGCAGTTAATTCAAAGGCAAACATCGCTTTCTCACCCTAGTTTGGTGGCGAAGATGGGCAGTACAGTAAGTAAACCCATACCGCCAACATTAGTGCAGCTACAGACAATACAGATACCATTGGGGCAATGCTGCTCATCATCAGTAACCCTAGGCTCATACCAATGGCAGCAAAACACTTGGCTTTAACCGGCACCACCCGGTGTTGTTGCCAGTTCCTCAGCGCTTCACCGTATCTGTAGTGGCTAAGCAGCCTCTGTTCAAACTTTTTCGAGCTACGGGTAAAACAGGCCAATGCCAGAATCAGAAAAATAGTGGTAGGCATTACCGGCAATATTGCGCCAATGCCGCCAAGAGCGAGGAACAAGCAGCCGAGCATCTTCAAAGCAACCATTTTGACGCGCCCGGCATCTACTTTTTGCATCAAGCGTAAACCTGGGCCTGATACTGCTGAAAACGACTAAATGCGCTGCGGGCGCCCTTTAATATGGCCTGTTCCTGAGTCTCAGAAAAAACCACATCGTCAATAACCTGCACCAGATGACGCCATGCACTACCGCGCCCCGCGCCAGGGCCTGCCAGATAACGTGCACCTTTGTCACCTGAAACGGGTAATCGCGCCTGAACCTGACGCCCCAGCATCGCTGCCCCGACTTTTGAGCCTTCCACCACATAAAGCCAGCCTAGCGCCGTAGCAAAATCTGTTTTTGCTGTAATTAGCGGCTTTACAGCAATGTCAGGTAAACACAGATCGAAGTCAGCAAAATCCAGTTCTAAAGCATCCAAGCGTCTGCGCTCATTCAAATCATCCAGATGCTCAGCCAATTGCGGATGGGTGTACAAAGCCTCCACATCTTTTAAAAACAGGTATTGTAAGGTCAAAAACTGCAGGTAGCTTTGCACCGATGCAAAGGGATCCTTGGCCATAATACTGGTGTCTACATGACTATGTAGATCAGCCGTACCGGCTTTTAGCCTGAGCGCCCTACTGGATAAATGACTGACGGAATTCATGCTGCTGCGCCTCTGTTATAGCGTAGATCAAATCATATAGACATGATAACTATTATCATTTGCAACATCAAGTTGCCCTAGAGCCGCCAGATTGTTGATAGCAGGACTTTGCACGCAGTTTTTTGCACTTCGCGTCTCAGGTGTTGTTCTTTCTGGTAATAGGTTGTTGCGTGCTTTTTGACGCGCAAAGGCACTAAGCAGGCTGATTATCGGGGAATTGTAATTTACCCTGAGCTTATGAACAGGGACAGAGAATCAGGCCGGAACTGAGTCCGGCCTTTGCTAATTTACTTAGTCAGCGCGGCATCCAGCTCTTCAATCTTGGCTTTCCAGATGGCCGGGCCAGTTTGGTGGGCGTTATTACCCTGGCTATCCACCGCCACGGTGACCGGCATATCTTGCACTTCAAACTCGTAAATAGCTTCCATGCCCAGATCTTCAAACGCCACCACACGGGATTTCTTAATGGCTTTAGACACCAGATAAGCGGCACCACCCACAGCCATTAAGTACACCGCCTTGTGTTTGGCAATGCTTTCAACCGTAGCAGGCCCGCGCTCGGCTTTACCAATCATGCCAATAAGACCGGTTTGCTCCAGCATCATATCAGTGAACTTATCCATTCGGGTTGCAGTTGTCGGGCCAGCCGGGCCTACCACTTCGTCACCCACCGCATCCACCGGGCCCACGTAGTAAATAAAGCGGTTGGTCAGATCTACCCCTTCAGGCAGGCCTTCGCCATTTTGCAGCATGGTCTGAATACGCTTATGCGCCGCATCGCGACCGGTCAGCATTTTGCCTGATAGCAGCACGGTTTCGCCGGACTTCCACTGCTGAATCTCTTCTTTAGTAACGGTATCCAGATTGACCCGACGGGTATTGGCGCCCACTTCCCAGGTCACTTGTGGCCAATCTTCCAGTTTTGGAGGTGTCAGCTCCGCTGGGCCGCTGCCATCCAGATGGAAATGTACGTGACGGGTGGCTGCACAGTTAGGGATCATCACCACAGGTTTGGACGCAGCATGGGTCGGTACGGATTTAATTTTAATATCCACCACGGTAGTCAAACCGCCCAGGCCCTGGGCGCCAATACCCAGCGCATTGACTTTATTGAAGATATCCAGACGCAGTTTTTCTTCGGTGGTTTCGGCACCGCGCTCCATCAGTTCATGAATATCCACCGGATCCATCAGGCTTTCCTTGGCCAGCACCGCGGCTTTTTCTGCCGTACCGCCAATCCCTAATCCCAGCATCCCTGGCGGACACCAGCCCGCGCCCATGGTCGGCAGAGTTTTCACCACCCACTCGGCAATATCATCGCTGGGGTTGAGCATCACCATCTTAGATTTGTTCTCGCTGCCGCCGCCTTTGGCTGCAATCATCACTTCAATATGATCGCCTGCCACCATATCGATATGCACTACCGAGGGCGTATTATCCTTGGTGTTTTTGCGGCTGCCGGCCGGGTCAGCCACAATCGAGGCGCGCAGCGGATTATCAGGATTGGTATAGGCACGACGGGTTCCTTCATCCACCATCTGCTGCACCGTCATATCGGTTTTGTCCCACTGCACGGCCATGCCGATTTTGACAAAACAGGTTACAATGCCGGTGTCCTGACACAGAGGACGGTGGCCCTCGGCCGACATGCGTGAGTTAATCAGGATCTGCGCCATGGCGTCTTTAGCGGCCTGGCTCTGCTCTTTGTCATAGGCCTTTTCGACGGCTTTGACATAATCCAGAGGGTGGTAATAAGAGATAAACTGTAGGGCATCTTCGATGCTGTCGATAAAATCCTGCTGACGAATCACTGCCATGCTATTGCCTCACCGCGTTGTCTGATTTTTACACATTCGATAACCGTCAAAGCGGCTATCTGCTTGGTCTTTCTTGTGGTTGCAGTATGATACTCGCATTAGCAGCAGTGACCAAGGCCAGATACTTAGCCAATGGTCTTACCGAGTACCCCGTGAAGTCTTTTTTGCTACCTGAAAATTTGTCGATTGTGGATATTTTCGCCCGGTTTAGTGCCAGCCCCTGGTCTATCCTGCTGGACTCGGCGCAAAGCCCCCATGAAAACGGCCGCTACGATATTCTGCTGGCTGAGCCCATTGCCCATATTCAAACCTTTGCCGGTGTCAGCCATATATGGCACCAAGACAAGGATGAAATTGAATATAGCCATGCTGACCCTTTAAGTTTAATTGAAAAGTTGAATCAGGCGTTGTTTCCTGAACTTGCGCTGACGTCTGTGTCTGAAGATATCCCTTTTGCCTGTGGTGCCGCCGGCTATTTCAGCTACGACCTGGGTCGCTGTTTCGAAAACCTGCCCCAGCAAGCAGATAAGGATATTCAGGCACCCGATATGGCGGTGGGTTTTTACAGCTGGGCCCTGGTAAAGGATAACCACAGTGGCCAAAGCAAGGTGTATTATCACCCCCACTACCCGGCGCCCAGCGCTGATAAACTTCTGGAAAAGGCAAAGCCAGCCGCTCCGCAGCAAGCTTTTAAGCTGACCGGCCCATGGCATGCCAATATGTCCAAACAACAATATCTGCATAAACTTGGGCAGATCCACCAATATCTACTGGCTGGCGATTGCTATCAGGTGAATCTGGCCCAGCGTTTCAGCGCCACCTATCAGGGTGATGAATACCAGGCTTACCTTAAGCTCAGAGCCACAAATCAAGCGCCCTTTTCGGCTTTTTTGCGGCTGCCACAAGGGGCGGTGCTAAGTCTGTCACCCGAGCGATTTTTGCTGGTCGATGGGGACAAGGTGCAAACTAAACCCATTAAAGGCACCAGACCAAGAGGTGACAACCCACAACAGGATGCGGCATTGGCGGAAGAGCTACGTGCGGCTGACAAAGATCGCGCCGAAAACCTGATGATTGTGGATTTACTGCGCAATGACTTAAGCAAGCATTGCCTGCCCGGCTCTGTGCAAGTGCCTAAATTATTTGATATCGAGAGCTTCCCGGCCGTCCACCATCTGGTCAGTACGGTGGAAGGTCAGTTAAAGCCAAACGCATCGGCACTGGATCTACTGCGCGGCGCTTTCCCAGGCGGTTCAATTACCGGTGCGCCGAAAATCCGTGCCATGCAAATTATTGAAGAACTCGAACCCCAACGTCGTCATCTATACTGTGGCAGCATTGGGTATCTATCCGCCCAGGGTCGTATGGACACCAGTATCTGCATCCGTACCCTGATATGTGAGAATCAGCAAATACATTGCTGGGCCGGTGGTGGTATTGTGCTGGATTCCGATCCGCAGGACGAATACCAGGAAACCCTGCATAAGGTCAATAAAATACTGCCGGTACTGACATAGCTCCTTGATAATGCAGTTGGCAACAACTGGCCATAACCACTAAATAACAGGCATATGAAAAAAGCTGAATTTCTGAACAGATTTCATCATGCCCGCCAGGTCGACAGTGAGCGGGATTTTCCGCTGCGTAAACCCGGCAGGCCGGCAGCCGTGCTGATGCCAATTATTGAACGGGACGAACTGACCCTGCTATTTACCCGCCGTGCAGGCCATCTCAAGCATCACGCCGGGCAGGTTAGCTTTCCCGGTGGCAGGCAAGAGCCTGAAGACGCCGACCTACTGGATACCGCCTTACGTGAAACCCGTGAAGAGATTGGCATCAATACTGACAATATTGAGATTGTAGGCCAGCTGCAGCGTTATCGAACCGTGAGCGGCTACGAAGTTACGCCTTACATCGGCATCTTACCTCCGCCGCGCAAACTGATACCAGATCACAATGAAGTGGCCTCGGTGTTTGAAGTGCCGCTCAGCTATTTAATGAATAAACACAATCATATGGTGCACCTTGCCGAGCGTCAGGGCCTGACCCACCCGATTTATTTTATTCACTGGCAACAACAACATATCTGGGGGGCAACGGCGGCTTTTGTGCGTACTTTGTCTAATCATCTAACCTGAATCAGACATTGTCCGGCCGCCTGACATCTTAACCGGAAGGGGGGCGTTGACGGCCTCACACCGCCAACCAATAACGGATTAGCGACGCGGGAACATGCCGCCCGGGCCACCAGGAGGCATCATACCTTTCATACGCTGCATCATCTTCTGCATCCCGCCACCCGACATTTTCTTCATCATTTTCTGCATCTGGGTAAACTGTTTAAGCAAACGGTTTACATCCTGAATTTGTGTACCAGAGCCTGCGGCAATGCGACGCTTGCGCGACCCTTTGATGATATCCGGGTTGGCACGCTCCTTGGCGGTCATGGAATTGATAATGGCTTCCAGTTGGTTAAAGCTCTTGTCGTTAGCTTTTTCCTTAATCTGTTCGGACATATTGCCCATGCCAGGCAGTTTGTCGAGCATCGACATCATGCCGCCCATACTGCGCATCTGTTCCAATTGTTCTTTGAAATCCTGCAGGTCAAATCCTTTCCCTTTCTGGATCTTCTTAGCCATTTTCTGCGCTTTGTCTTTATCAACTTTGCGCTCAACTTCTTCAATCAGGCTCAACACATCGCCCATGCCCAGAATACGCGACGCAACGCGATCCGGGTGGAATGGCTCAAGTGCGTCAGACTTTTCACCCATACCCAGGAATTTGATCGGCTTACCGGTAATATGTCGTACCGACAATGCCGCACCACCGCGGGCATCACCATCCGCCTTGGTCAGGATCACGCCGGTCAGTGGCAATGCATCATTAAAGGCTTTAGCGGTGTTTGCAGCGTCCTGGCCCGTCATGGCATCGACAACGAACAAAGTCTCTACAGGCTTAACCGCCTGGTGCAGGGCCTTAATCTCGTCCATCATGCTTTCATCAACATGCAAACGGCCAGCCGTATCCACTAACAACACATCATAGAATTGCTTCTTGGCATGCTCGATAGCGCCATTAACGATATCGATGGGTTTCTGGCTGATGTCCGATGGATAGAAACTTACCTGCACTTCGTTGGCCAGAGTTTCCAGCTGTTTAATCGCCGCAGGGCGATACACGTCGGCACTCACCACCAGCACTTTTTTCTTTTCCCGCTCCCGCAGGAAACGCGCTAATTTACCGACGCTGGTGGTTTTACCCGCCCCTTGCAGGCCTGCCATCATCACTACAGCTGGAGGCTGTGCCGATAAAGCCAGCTTTTCGTTGGCCTGGCCCATAATGGCTTCCAGCTCGCCACGTACAATTTTAACAAACACCTGGCCAGGATTAAGGCTCTTGCTGACTTCAATGCCAACGGCTTTTTCCTTAACCTGATTGATAAACTCCCGCACCACCGGCAACGCCACATCTGCTTCAAGCAAAGCCATCCTGACTTCACGCAGGGTGTCTTTGATATTGTCCTCAGTGAGTCGACCACGACCACTGATGTTTTTCAGGGTCTGCCCAAGGCGTTCGGTAAGATTTTCAAACATATCAGATCTCATCCTTTTCGACGCCGACCACTGGCGTCTGAAATAAAAAATGCAGGCAATTAGCCGGTGCCGCGGATTATATAGGCGATGCAGGGCAATTTCCATGTATCCGCACTGCCCATCCAAGGCAACCTGTTGATATTCATTCTCATTAGGCTGGTTTAGCCAACAACGAAAAGATATACTTGGGCGCCATTTGGCAAAGTCAGCCGGGTTCAGAGGCCTGGTTTCGGAAGGAATCTTAACAACAGATGCTAATCAGTAAGGCAAAACAATGTTCCTGTTAGGTTTGATGGTCACCTTGCTCTATCTGGTTGCGGCAATCCATATTGGCAGCCGGTTGTTTCATCACGAAGGGCCGCGGCATAAGTTCTCTGCCTTCCTCGGCACGCTTGGGGTGGTGCTGCATCTTTGGTTACTGAGCGAAGGCATATTTAACCAACCAGGCCAGAACATGAGCATACTCAATGTGGCCTCATTGGTCGCCTGGATGATAACCCTTTCTATGACCATCGCCTCCTTTAGTTTACCCAATGCCATTTTACTGCCTGTGGTATACGGATTTTCTGCCATTACTGTGTTGCTCAATCTGCTCGTGCCCGACACGCACCTGATGCATATTGAAATGCGTCCGGCCCTGATTGCCCATATCACCCTGGCTCTATTTGCCTATGGCTGCCTGATGATCAGTATGCTGTACGCCTTACAACTGGCTTGTATTAATTTTCGCCTGAAGCGCAAGCAACTTTCATTGTTGCATTCGTCCTTGCCGCCTTTGCTGATTGTTGAACAAATTCTATTCAAGCTGCTGCTAGTGGGCACGGTGCTACTAACCTTATCTCTGGTAAGTGGTTTTATGTTCCTGGATGATATGTTCGCCCAGCATCAGGTGCACAAAACCGTACTGTCCAGCCTGGCCTGGCTGGTGTTTGTGCTGCTGTTGGCGGGACATTATCGCTTTGGTTGGCGTGGTCGCCCTGTGGTGATTACAACCCTGGTTGGGGCCATGTTATTAACCCTGGCCTATTTTGGTAGTCGCTTTGTCAAAGAAGTTTTACTGGGAATGTAGAAACGAGTTTGGCAAACTAGAGCGTCGGATGATTCCTTGCTGTACAAACAAGACGGCAGGGAAAAGTTAAGACAACACAGGAACCCCATCTTTGGACGACATATCTACCGGCACGCTGTTTATTCTGCTTGCCATCCTCATATTGTTATCCGCCTATTTTTCAAGTTCCGAAACCGGCATGATGTCCATCAACCGGTATCGGCTCAAGCACCTGGTGAAAGAAGAACACAAAGGTGCGATTCGTGTGCACAAGTTGCTGCTAAGACCGGATCGTCTGATTGGTCTGATTCTGATCGGTAATAACCTGGTGAATATTGCCGCCTCGGCCATCGCCACCATTATCGGTATGCGTTTGTTTGGTGATGTGGGTATTGCCATTGCAACCTTTGCCCTGACTCTGGTGATCCTGGTATTCGCCGAAGTCACTCCAAAAACGCTGGCGGCGCTTTACCCGGAAAAAGTGTCCTTCCCCAGCTCGGTGATATTACTGCCAATGCTGAAACTGCTTTATCCGGTGGTGTTTATTGTTAACGGCTTTACCAATGCCTTCTTGGTGCTGTTCCGTATCAGCCCCAAAAACGGTGATGAAGACAGCTTAAGCCGCGAAGAATTGCGCACCGTGGTGCATGAAGCCGGTGCCATGATCCCCAAACAACACCAGGATATGTTGGTGGGCATTCTGGATCTGGAGAAAGTAACGGCCGAGGATATTATGATCCCCCGCAACGAAATCGTCGGCATCGATATCAATGACGATTGGAAAGCCATCCAGAAGCAACTGATGCATTCCCAGCATACTCGTGTGCTGTTATACCGTGACACCATAGACGATGCGGTGGGTTTTATACATGCTCGGGATGCGCTGCGACTGCTGGCCAAAGACGAGTTTTCCAAAGCCAATCTGTTACGCGCCGTGCGGGAAATTTATTTCACGCCGGAAACGACGCCACTGCATACCCTGCTCTACAAGTTTCAGTCGGCCAAGGAGCGCATTGGTCTGGTTGTGGATGAATACGGTGATATTCAAGGGCTGGTGACGCTGGAGGATATTCTCGAGGAGATCGTCGGCGACTTTACCACTACCATCCTGCCCACCCATAGCAAGGAAGTGAACATCGAGGATGATGGCAGTGTGATGGTCGACGGCAGTGCCAACATTCGGGATCTGAACAAGGAAATGGACTGGAACCTGCCCATCGAAGGGCCTAAAACCCTTAATGGCTTAATTCTGGAACATTTCGAGGCCATTCCTTCCACGCAGGTGTGTTGCCGCTTAGCAGGTTACCCTATGGAGATCATTGAAATAAATGACAACATGGTCAAAACGGTCAGGGTTAAGCCGCTTTATTACAAGGAGCCCGACCCTGCGCGTGGCGACAGTCTGACAGGCTAACCAGAGCCTGTTGGCCTTTACTTCTGCTTTTCCTGTTGCAGGCGTTTTTGACGAATATTGGCTTTCAATTGCTCAACCTTGTCATTGAGTTGCCCCAAACGCTCAAAGATGCCCTGCAACTCATCGTCGTAGACCAGATCTGACTGTTCCAAATGATTTTCTAATACCTGCTGTAAATAGGCAGGCAAGCTTTTACCGGACATCTCTCCTCCTCCTCACAAGTATTATCGGAGAGATGCGTAAAAGCTAAAGGCAAGATCGAAATTTCATTGCCGGCAAGGTGAGCTAGCAGCCACAGATTTCTATGGTATATGCTGCCTGACTAGCGAGGCCCGGCCATTTTCCGGTTCATAGTCCAGCACCGCGATACCTGCAGTAGCAAACAGCATCGAATAAAAATGGCCACTCAGTTCATCCACCAAGGCGCTGACAAAAGGCATATGACTAACAATCAGCACACGCTGCACAGTGGGTCGACTGGCAAGTAATGCCTGCAGATATGCATGGAAGTGCTCAGCCTGACCATTAGGGGTAACATCATTGCAAATCTCAGTGACTTCCACTGGTAGCATGGTCTTAACCGCATCCAACGTCTGAATGGCTCTGGCGTAAGGACTGACAAGTACCAAGTCAATATGACCCGCCACCTCTTTCAGCCAACCACCGCTTCCCTTGGCTTCAGCCACACCATAATCGGTAAGATTGCGGCTGGCGTCTTCAACAAAACGACTTTCCGCCTCACCATGGCGCATTACAAAAATTTGCATTGACAGTTTAATTCCCCAAAATACCTGGAAAATATCGGCACGCGACTATAACAAATAAAAAGGACAGGCACCCTCAGTTGCAATTTGCCACGTTATCCTATTTGATACCCTATATACCAACTAACAGGCTCAGCACGTGATCATCAGCACCTATGATAGATGCCACTATCGGCACCTGAAACTGGACAATGGTCTGAATGTACTGCTGGTGCAAGATCCAGACAGCCGAAAATCTGCTGCCTGTGCTGCGATAGCCATGGGCCATTTCCAGGATCCAACGCACTGTCAGGGACTGGCACATTTGCTTGAGCATATGCTGTTCCTTGGCAGTCAATCCTACCCTGTTGCTAACCACCTGGCAGACTACCTGTCGTTAAACGGCGGACATGTTAACGCCTGGACGGGTACAGAACAATCCAGTTTCTACTTTGATGCGTTTAATAGCGGTTTTGCCCATGCACTTGAACAATTCAGCGCGATGCTCAGCAAGCCGTTATTTGATCCGCAAGCCATTTCCAGTGAATTAAACGCTATTGATGCTGAATTCCGGCTGAAGCAACAAGACGACCTCAGACGCCTGTATCAGGTGCACAAAGAGACCTGTAATCCCGCTCACCCATTCAGCAAATTTTCGGTCGGCAATCAGGAAATATTCGGCCAGTTCAGTGCCGGGCAATTGCAACAGATGCTGATGCAATTACATCAGAAATATTACCGCGCCGGAAATATGAGTTTAAGTTTGGTGTCAGATATGACACTTGATGAGCAAGAAGACTTATGCAGGCGATATTTCGCTACTCTGCCCCATGGCAAAACAAACGAGGCCAATGCCTACCCTCCCTTGTACTTGCCCGAACAGTTGGGGGTTATTCTTAATATTACCCCGCTGAAGACTGCCAGGCGTCTGATCGTTAGTTTTGCGCTGGAGGATGTGCACCAGTATTACCTGAGCAAACCCCTGAATCTAATCAGCCATTTAATTGGCGATGAAGGCCCCGGCAGCCTGTTATGTTATTTACGAAACCAGGGCTGGGCGACCAGTCTCAGTGCTGGCGGGGGAATTCAGGGCAGTAATTTCAAAGACTTCAATGTCAGCATGCAACTGACTCCGCTAGGGGCTGCTCATTGGCAGGAAGTCGTTAAAGCGTTGTTCTCCTGCCTGCAACTTATTCGCCAACAGGGCATTACACAGTGGCGTTTTGATGAACGTCAGGCGTTTGGCCAGATGGCCTTTGATTTTCATGATAAGCCTAAAGCTATGGATATGGCCTCGCACCTGGCTACCCAGTTACATTTTTATCCTCCTCAGCATTTGCTGAGTGGCGAATACCTGATGGATACGTTCGCCCCTGAATTGATAAAGCACATGTTGGAACAAATGACGCCTGACAACATGCGCCTGAAACTGATCCTGCCCGATCAGGTCACTGACCGAGCAGCGCGCTGGTATCAAACACCCTACTCTATTTCGCCCCTGCCAACGGACTTCATTAAGCAGTGCCATCAGCCGAAGGAAATTGACGAATTACGCTTACCGGAACCCAACCCATACTTAAGCGTGCATACGCAACTTAATGAAGTAGATCAGCGTTTTCTGTTGCCGGTTAAGCTGTGCAGCACTGACAACCTGAGTTTCTGGTTTTGTCAGGACGATGAATTTCGACAACCCAAAGGCGAGTTGTATTTGTCTTTTGATAGTCAGGCAGTCATGCAAGGTGCCAATTTGTGTGCCTATAAACGCATATGGACAGCGATGGTTCAGGAGCGTTTGAACCAGGATTTTTATCAGGCCAGTATTGCTGGATTACACTTCCACTTTTATGCACATCAGGGTGGATTTTCCCTGCATACCAGCGGTTTCAGCCACCAACAATTTACTATGGCTGAGCAGATGCTCAGACAGATTGTTAGATTTGATTACACCCGTGATGAGTTTGAACAAGCCAAAACCAGACAAATCCAGGCCATGCAAAATAGTCTGCTCAATAAGCCGGTAAACCGGCTGTTCAGCCATTTGTCGGTGCTGATGCAACCGCTGTCTTTTTCCATGGAAGATATGCTACCTATGGTTGAGGATGCAGATTTTGCCCAGATGCAAAATCAACATGCCCATCTTCTGGCCGCCCTGCATCTGGAAGCCTTTGCACATGGAGACTGGTCTGAGTCAGACACACAGGCATTTGCGCAAACACTGCAGCAAGAAGAATTGGCCGAAAAACTGTGTATCGGTACATTGCCAAGACAGGTGATAGCACTGACAGACAATTATCAGTTAGCGGTACCCTGTCAGGCAGATGACAATGCGGTATTGTTATACTTCCAAACACCTTGTGCCGACGTGGAATGTATCGCGCTAACCATATTGACCGAACAACTGTTGGCCGCGCCCTTTTTCAATCAATTACGCACTCAGAAACAGTTGGGCTATTTAGTCGGAAGTGGCTATATGCCTTATAACCAGCATCCGGGCATGGGGTTTTATATCCAATCGCCGCAATATGACAATGCAACCCTGGTTAGCGAAATTCGTGACTTCCTGCACCAAAGCCTGGCTGGCATCGCGTCCATCTCAGAATCAGACTGGCAAGCTATCAAACAAGGCATCGCCAAGCAGTTAATCAGCAAAGATACTGGGTTGTCCATGCGCAGTCAGCGTTTGTGGCTGGCCATAGGCAATGAAGACCTTAACTTTGACCAGCCACAGCGACTCAGCAAACAGATTCTGGCCTTAAGCCGCGAACAGGTATTGCATTTTTGCCAGGGGTTCAACGCCAGCAATGGGTTTGGCTCAGTACTGCTGTACAGCACCCAATCAGATCAATCGGCACAGCCACTGCAGGGTGTGCATATTGACAATTTGCCGCAATTTAAGGCAAATGCACGGCTGATTCGTTAAAAGTCAGCCTTTTCTACCTCCAGCCCTTTGACTTGAACCCAGACATATTTTAACGTACGAAATCAACAAGACGTTGGCAGGCCAGGAGGGTAGCCAGTTGCAGGTCAATCGCTGAGCGATTTGGCCAATGATTTTGGCAGGGATGGCCGACAGCAGAAAATACCCGATAAACATAATTACTATAAAGCAGCGGCGCTGCTAAAAGGTGTCCTTTGCGTCTTAATTCGGTCAAGTTGGCTTTTTTAGGGACAATATTTTGTCTCGGGCTGCTTTTTTCGCCCTGGAGCCGGGCCACCACCAATCTGTCGAATATTCAATTCAAGAACTATTCCGTGTCTGATGGACTCAGTCAGAGTACCATCCTGGATATTGCCGAAGACAAACAAGGCTTTATCTGGCTCGCAACGGTCAATGGACTAAACCGCTTCGACGGCTATCAGTTTAAGCAATATCATCTGGACGCCAACAATCCCAACAGTTTGCCCGACAAATTCGTACGTCAGCTATATGTAGATCAGCAAGGCACCTTATGGGTCGCTACCAACGGCGGCCTGGCACGTTACAATGCCCATAGTGATAACTTTACCCGCTTCAACAGCCAAAATACTCAATTGGCAGATGATTTGATTGTCGCCATAAGTCGTGGCTTGGACGGAAAACTCTGGGTTACAGACAAGAATCATTTGTATGAATACGATGAAAAACAACAAAATTTCCATCGCATCAGACTGGCGAATACCGAAATTTTTCCGGAAACCAAAAGCATCCTGGTGAAAGACGACCGGCTGTGGCTCGGTAGTTACGGCCACGGCATCCAGATCTACCAGGTCGACTCCAACAGCCTGTACAAATTAGATGGGCAAAATCCATGGGAGCTGCAGATTGATGCCAGTTTCCTGCATGATATAAAAGTCATTAACAATCAGTATTGGCTTGCTACAGAGCAAGGTGTGTATATTCTGAACGAACAGTTACAGTTATTACGTCACCTGCACACGGGTTCACAACCGGCTATTGTCAGCAATTTAGTCCAGAGCATTGAGCAGGATGCTGACAACGATGTCTGGCTGGGCACCTCTGAAGGCCTGAGCATAGTCAACCCCACAAGCTACTCCAGCCTGAATATTGACCAGCGCAATGACGCACTGGTGTCACTGGATAACCGCTACGTGTTTAAACTGTTAAAAGACAGCAACGATTCCATCTGGTTGGGCAGTTTCACCGGCGGAATCTACCAGTACAATGAACGTAGTGCCTTTATTAAACATTACCAGGCCATTCCTCACAGTGATGTGTCTATTTCAGACAATATGGTGTGGGCTTTTTCTGAAGCGCAAAATGGTAACATTTGGATCGCCACACAATCTGGCGGCCTGAACCTGTTTGAACCTACGTCCGCCGGATTCAAACATTATCTGTCTGATTTTCCCCACTCTATCTGGGATCTGGCCCTCGACGAGCAGGACCGGATATGGCTGGCAACCATAGACGGCATTTTTATATTTAAACTGAATGATAAAGGGCAGCTATTGCAGTTACAGCATCTGCTACCCGGTCAGCTTGTCGATAGTATTCAACTGTCAGGGGGCTTCGCTTGGATTTGGACAACCGGCACCTTGTCCAGTATCAACATAGCGGATTTCAGTTTCAGCCAAATCCCTGTACCCAACAAGCAGGGGCAATTGATCAAGCCTAATATGGTGGACAGCCACAACAATGTCTGGCTGGCGAGCAATGACGGCATCAGCCTTTACAACCTGGATAACGGCCAGTTTAGTCAGCCAGCCTTCAATATCAATGGTGAGAAGTTACCTCTGGGTGACACCAACGCCATTCTGGAAGGGCCTGATTTTATTTGGGTCTCCAGCTTCAAAAACGGCCTGTATAAACTGGATAAGCAGAGTTACAAGATTGTCCAGCATTACAGCAGAGACAATGGTCTGTCAGACAATGGTGTCTTAACCATGTTACTGGATGACAACGCTGTCTGGATTGCCACAACAGCGGGCATCGACCAGATATCCAGGCAAAATGGTCAATTGGTTCAACACATCCCTAAGGATCTGCTGGATTATAATGAATTAAATGAGTCGGCAGGCCTTATTACCCGTAAAGGTGATGTGTTATTCGGCGGAACTAAGGGTTTCCACATATTTAACCCTAATCGCCTGACCAATGTCAGCAAGCTGGCAGTGCGAGCCCCCAAAGTAACCGGGCTAAGTATCTTTAACCAAGAGGTCGGCGTAGGTGAAATAGACAGTCCCCTTACCAGGCCGGTTTATCAGCTTGAGTCTATTGAACTGGAAAACAAAGCATCGCCGTTTTCCCTGACATTTGCACTTATCAATCCTGTTAATCCGCGTTCGGTCAATTATCGCTACCAGATGCAGGGGTTGTCTGACCAGTGGTTGGAAGCCGACCACCATATTCGTCAGGCTACCTTTACTAATCTGGGTTTTGGTAACTACCATTTCCGCGTACAGGCCCGAGAGTTAGATGGGCCTTGGTCCCCGCCTGCGGAGCTGGCCATTCATATTAAAGCTCCAACCTGGTTACACCAGTCAGCCCTGCTGGCCTACGGCCTGGTAGCGTTTTTACTGCTCAGTTACTGGTTCCGTCAATACAAGTTGCGCCGGGTTACTCAACGCCGGGTCAGAGACAGTGAAGAGCGGCTGAAGCTAACCCTTTGGAGCAGTGGTGACGAATTGTGGGACTGGGATATTGCGCAGGCCGAAGTGACCAGAGCCAATATCTGGGGGGTATTGGATTTTCCGCAGGACAATCATCGGGTAGCCACCCAATTAGAGTCCAATATTCATAAAGCCGATCTGGACAGAGTCAGAGACTGCCTGAGTCAGCACCTTAAAGGCAAGTCCGAATACTATGAGACCACCTACAGAGTTAAAGACTTCAAGGGCGACTGGCAGTGGATACTGGATCGCGGCAAAGTTGTATCATGGGATGCCAATCAGAACCCGCTACGGATGACTGGAACATTAAAAAACATCAGTCACCTTAAACAGGCAGAGGAGCAACTCAGACTGTTTAAACGCTCCATTGAAACTATTTCTGACGGCGTATTTATCACCGATACCACCTTCAGGATTATTTCGGTGAATCAGGCATTTTGTAACCATACCGGCGAAACTCGCGAACAAGCCCTGGCCAGTTATCTGTCCTTTCATCAGTATCCCACCGCGTTTACCGATGAAGTCCGTAAAACCTTGCGACACAAAGGCAACTGGAGCGGCGAAATTGAATCTCTGCGACAAAATGGTGAACGCTATGAAATCGATTTGAACATCGATGCAATCCACAGTGACGATGGCAGTATAAGCCACTACGTGGGGGTATTTTCCGATATCACGTCGCGCAAGCGTACCGAGAAAGAACTGTTACAACTGGCTAATACCGATACGCTGACAGGCTTGCCAAATCGTTCCTTTTTCCAGGCCAGCCATCAGAACCTGGTGCGTAAAGGTATGCCCCATGCCCTGCTTTGCATGGACATGGACAACTTTAAAAAAATCAACGACTCAATGGGTCACCAAACCGGCGATTTGTTGATTAAGCAAATTGCCGCCAGGCTGCAAAAAATCACTGGTACCAACGCGACTTGCTATCGACTGGGCGGCGACGAGTTCAGCGTACTGGTTGAGAACAGTACAGATATCCACCGTATCACGCATTTAGCCCAACGAATTCTGGACGAAATGGCTCGCTCTTTTATTATCAGCCGCCAGGAATTTGTATTGGGTGGCAGCCTGGGTATTGCATTTTATCCAGAAGACGGTGCCAGCCCGCAGGAACTGCTTAAGAATGCGGATACTGCGATGTACTTCGCTAAAAATGCCGGGGGTAACAAATACCAGTTTTTCAGCGGTGAAATGAATCAAAATGCCGTTCGTCAGTTGCAAATCGAAAACCTCATCCGACACGGTATCAAAGAAGATCTGTTCAGCGTTTATTATCAACCCAAGGTAGATATCGCGTCCGGACAATTGGTCAGCATGGAGGCCCTGGTACGCTTTGAACACCCCGAGAAAGGCATTGTCAGCCCCGATCAATTTATTCCTTTGGCCGAGGAAACCGGCCAAATTATCGAAATTGGCGATATTGTCCTGCGTAAGGCCTGTGAAGATACCCAGCGCTGGGTAAAACAAGGTTTATTCAGTGGCCGTGTGGCAATTAATATCTCCGCCAGACAGTTTGAATTGCCAGACCTTGACCAGCGCATCGAGCAGGTATTGCGTCAGACCGGCCTGTCCCCCTTGCATCTGGAATGCGAAATTACCGAAGGCACCCTGATGCAGCGTCCTGAGCAATCACTGGAGCTGATGCAGAGGCTACGGGAGATGGGCATTCACCTGGCCCTGGATGACTTTGGTACCGGTTACTCTTCCCTTGCCTATTTGAAGCGTTTTCCACTTAACACGTTAAAAATAGACAAAGCCTTTATTGATGATATTGCCACCAGTGCCGTAGACAGGCACATGACCAGCGCCATTATCACTATTGCCCACAATCTGGGGTTAAAGGTGGTCGCAGAAGGTGTCGAAGAAGAGCAGCAGCTAAGCATACTGCGCCGCTACGAATGTGAAATGTTACAGGGTTACCTGTATAGCAAGCCGCTCAGCAGTGAACGCTTTACCAATCTGCTGCAGGAAAACCGTCGCCTGAATAAACTGATCAAACAAAATAACTACTAGGGGCTGTTTACAGCCGCTAGTCGTTGTTTACGGCCTGATGCTTTAAGCAGCCGCAAATCGCGGCAATTCACCGCCACCCGGCAATGTTTTTGCCACTTTCCCAGACAACAAGTCTAAAAACACCAATTAGTCAAATCCTTGGCGCAATCTATCGGTTGAGCCCTTGGATTGCCAAATCAAAAAATTGACTGTTGCCGCCCAACGCCAATAAAACAACGAAAAACACTTAAAATTCAACAACTTAAAAAACTGGCACAGCTTTCGCTATATCCTCTGTGGGACAGCCAACTGGTTGTTACTGAAAAACTTAACCCAATAGGAGAGATAGACATGTTGAAAGCTTATGCCATTGCCATCGCACTGACCACCGCCACTCCTGTCGCTGACAAAGCCGCCGAGGGTGCCAAAGCTCCAGTTAAGAGCAAAGCAGAAACTACCCAGACTCTGCAAGCCTGGAAGCCACGTTCAGTACGTGTATAAGAATGCATAAGAGGTTGTTCAACAGTCCATTGGCTGTCGGATGACGTTACCGGAGGCAGTATTGCCGGTATTCCAGAAAAAAGAGAGCAGCGGCTCTCTTTTTTGTTTTTGTGTTTGCCGCATTAAACCGGCTGATACCTGCTATTGGTTGTCAGGCGCGAATATACACCGAGCCAAATCCCCTCGCCTTGCGCAGCGCCATTTGCTTTTTAACACTGAACAGCGGTAACAACAGTGGGCCGAATAGTAATCCAGCCACACCCCAATGCTTGGCGCTCAAACCGTTTCTGAATGCTTCTACATAGTAAAACCAGGCACTCAACAGAGAAACCAGAATGGCCAACAACATAACGACTCCAGGGCATGGGTAATGGATGGCGCATTATACACATTGGCGATAAAAACACCACACTTTATAAATTTACATTATATTAACAATGCATATACGCAGAGCGTCATTCAGCCGTTGATTGCGCCTGTTTTTGAACCGACAGAGAAAAGTTAATCAGGGTGCTGGCCGAATGTCAGACGCCTGGGCATGTAAGTCAGCAGCAATGCCAGTATGGCCGCTGTAAAAGTGGCAGTACCCAGTCCATACACCAGACCAAGTGCCAGCCCCCATATAGAGACGGAATAAAACAGCGCGATGAGTAGCATGCTATATCCGCTAAACCGGTAAAAACGCACGCGCAAAGGCGTTGCCCGTCTGGTGGCTCCGAATACCTGCGTGTAGTGGCGCGTTAAACTTAGGCTCAAACAGTAGAATCCCAGAAAAACCTGGACGCACAGCATTAAAATCAACATATCGATTCACGCCCTATAGTGGCCTTGTGACGTTGTCACCCGAGAGAGTGGCAGCAGTCGTTTTAGATAAACGGATGGCAAGCAACACAAATGCGGCTGAAAACACTAGCATGCACAAGTCAAAACCAAGCATCAGCCAGTCAGCCTGGATAAGGCTGACGAGCAGATTGTGCTCGGTGGTCAGGGCATTAAGCAGGGGTAACCAGCCAAACATGACGGCAGCAAGCCAGCACAGATTTCGCCAGACGCTCTGTGCAGCGCTGCAAACCGCCAAGCCAATGCTCAGCAGCAAACCAATAAACAAACAATGCAGCTCCCATTCCGCGCGAAAGGCCATATCAAAGGGCAGCAGTCTGTTACTGGCAAAGTAACAGGCAATGGCAACCGGAATGCCCAGTATCATGCCAGCATTAATGCTGGCCAGGCGTCGTAATGCGCAACTGGCAGAATGCTGCCCTTTCGCTAAACGCTTTTTCAGCCACATGATGGCCCCGGTGGCTATCATGCCCGCCCCCAGCAAACCGCAGATAAAATACAACCAGCGCAAATAAATATCGGCGAACAAGCCTTCATGCAAATGTTCTAGCACATCGTAAACCCTGGCTGCCGCCCCGGCTTTACCTTCTGAAAGACTCATCACCACTTGTCCGTCCTGTTCGCGGTAGCTGAGCATTGACGCAAACTCTATACTGCGCTGGCTGGCAAACCACACCTCTATCTGCTGGTTTTCGGTGCCGCGTGCCAAAATCCCGACATAGCTCACAGGTTGACTGGCATATCTGGCTTTTGCATCTGTCAGGGCAGCTTCGGGAGACAACTGAGCGGCCGACATACTGATAACTTGCTCAGTGGTTATCTCGGCCTGCGCTGCAGTATAGAATTGACGATGTTTCTGCTCTCCCTCCCCATAGGTGACATCAATAACCGTTGCCATTGTCACCGTCATCAGCAACATCAGGCCGCTATACGTGATCATCAGGTGAAATGGCAGTGGTAGCACGCTGAAAATATTGTGTATGTCCAGCCAGGAGCGCAGCCCCTTACCCGTACGAAAGGTAAAAAACTCCAGAAAGATTTTCTTGTGGATGATCACACCGCTAATCAGCGCTATCAGCATGAGCATCGCCGCGGCACTGGTCAGGATATAGCCCAGTTGCAATGGCATGTAGTAGAGGGTGTAGTGCAACCGGTAGAGGGTTTCTCCGCCACTGGTTTGACGCGCTGAGATGATATCACCGCTATCAGGGTGTAAATGACGATCCAGCCACTGCCTGACGGTTCCTTTACTGGCATCTGCGGGTTGTAACCAGGAAATGCCGATATAAGGGTCTCTGGATGACGGGAAACTGATATACCATTGTGACGCATCATCTGCTGATTGGCTTAATTGCCGGGTCCCCATGGCCAGAATATCGGCATCATCCATTGGCTTTTGTACCACCACCCGCTCAGGTTGCATCCAGCGGTCAATCTCATTTTCAAAATAGCCAGCGCTACCGGTAATAAAGATAAAATACAGTAGCCACGCAAAGATGAAGCCACTCCAGGTGTGCAACCAGTTCATAGATTGCCTGAATCTGGGTTTCATAACGACAGCACTCCTTCAACAGCCAAGAGCCAGACAAACAATAAAACACAGGGCAGCAGAATGCTCAGAGCGGCACGGCGGATGGATTTAACCGAAAAAACCAACAGTATTGCGATGGCGTAGACAATAAAGCTCAGCATCATACCGGCGGTAATACCATCTACCTTATCGGCCTTCATCACAGAGGCAATGGCGATGGCACTCAGATTAGCCAGCACAAAACCACCAACCGAGGCCAGCAGCACTCTTAGGGAAATCGCTATTTCGCCCGCGTATTTGTTGAAAAACATCATCAATACACCATGCAAATAAAAGCGCTGCACAAGTACAGCGCTTTTACTTTGAGCTAGCCGGAATTTAGAAGCGATAGGCCAGACTTAAACGAATGTCCCGGCCAGCCTCTTTAATTCCCACCACGGACTCGTAGCCAGGAATATGGCCATAGTCGGCAACACTACCGTGGCTGCGATATGACTCGTCCAGTAAATTTTGTACTGCCAGATCCAGACGTAAGTTTGCTGTCGGCTCGTAACTTATATAGACATCAACAACCTGGTAACTTGGTTTATTAATAGTTTCAAGCTCTGTGACCCAGCCAAGTTCCATGGAACGATGAAAGACTTCGATATCGTTCAGGCTGGCCACATAGTTGATATTCAGGCCCAGTTTAATCTCATCACTCAGCCAGTAATTTGCGCTCACATTGAGTGAATCTCCAACCGCATTGCCCAAACCACCGTATTCATAAGCGGCCAGTTGCAGACCACTTAAATTTACCCGGCGAACGCCGCTGGGATCACTTGCATCAGGCCATAAGAATTCGCTGTTATTCAGTTCTACATCATTGTGGTTGTAGCTCACCAACAGATCAAAGTTGCTGGCCTTATAACCCGCTACCAGTTCCAGACCTTTACTCTCCAGATCGCCGATATTCTCGTAAAAGACCCCCTCGCTGCCTTTAAACTTATCAAACACCACATCGTTGATCACACTGCGATACACCGAGGCTTCAAATAACCAGGTCCCGTCATTGTATTCAAGGCCCAGCTCAATGTTGTCAACCTCTTCGGCTTTCAGGTTTTCATTAGGCGTCAGCTCCCCCACGGTAAACGCATCTGCCACCTGCCTGCCGCGCAACGCTTCTGCATAACCCGCTGTCAGCCTTAAGCTGTCGGTGAAACTGTAGGTAAAGCCCAGATTCTTGCTTATCCCGTCTTGTTTTTTGGTTGAAAACGCGCTGCTGGAGGTAACAGGATCGCCATTGGCATCAGTCTCTATTACCCAAACTCCATCGACTTTAATCCAGTTGGCTTCAATACCTTGGTGGTCAAGCTCATAAGCGTCATAACGAAGACCAAGACTGAGTAGCAGCGCATCGGTGATCTGCCAGTGATCCTGGGCGTATAGCGCGGTTACCCTGCCGTCTTCGTCAAAAATACCGCCAAAATCAGCGTATGACTGGGAGTGCACTTCATCCTTTTTGTGCTCCACGCCATAGGTCAGGGCATGACGACCAATATCACTGCTATTGCGAATATCAAACCCGGTGGTTTTTATTGACGCGTCCCAGGTGTATAACTCACGTTTAAAGGACGACTCGGTCTGATAAAGGGTGGTTTCAAGATTCAGTAAGGCGTTGGCATACCAACCATGATTCAACACCAGGGTCTCGCGCTCACCCCAGGATGCAAAAAGCGGATCGCTTGCCAGCGGCGCCCAGTTGGTTTGCTTGCCAAATTGACCTTCCTCTTTCCGGCGTTCATAGCTTAAGGTCAGTTCCTGATGCTCGGTAATATCGGCATGGACTTTGGCAAAACCCAGGGTCTGATCCGCCGCTGTGCCGGGGATCTCCTGTCCGTCACCATCATCCATATTATTGCGGCTGACATTGACATAAGATGCCAGCACATTCACTGCGTCGGTAACACGTCCGTACAAAGACACACTTTCTTTATGCCCATCGTTAGAAAAATAACCGGCTTTAAGCAGACCACCAAAACGTTCTCCATCCGTCAGCAGATCTTCTGCGGTTTTGGTTTTAAAACGAATCGCTCCCCCCACTGCGCCACTGCCTGACGTGGCCTCCCCTGCGCCAGCCTGAACTTCCACACTGCGCAACAGTTCAGGTTCAATGGCCACACGGCCTATATGGTGAAACAAGGTGCTGGTTTGCGGCGCGCCATCCACAGTGACATTGACCATGGAATCTTCCACGCCACGCACGAATATCTTCTGAGCAATACCTAAAGAGCCACCAACGGTCACCGAGGGAGTATGGCGAAAGATATCTTCCAGGTCATTGGCCTGGTAGCTTTCCAGTTCTTCAGGGGTAATCGCCGCGTTGGTTGTGGCGCCCACCACCGTGATTCTCTCTATTTTCTTTTCTTGAATTTGCTGCTGTTCCTGAGCATAGGCGGGCATGCCTAGGCTTGCGGCAACAAATGCGCTGAGTATGGAGGTTTTAAAGTAAAGAGTTGGGGTTGTATGTGCAGTCATGTGAGCGTCTCAATTTTTAGGTACATCAACAAAATGAGAATTATTACCATTAATAAGACTACAGAGTAGCACTTTTACATTTGTTACATATTGTCGTGATCTATCAAGGCTGGCCATCTCTTGAATATAGACTCCGTTGAAACTCAGCTCTATACAGCAGGAATGCGAATCACCACCTGCAATCCGCCCCCGGCCCGGTTCTCAGCGTGGATGCTTGCTCTGACACTGGCCAGATGGCGCTTTGCCAGTGCCAGGCCAAGTCCAAAACTATGGTTGTCACCCTGACGCGCATCGTCCACTCTGAAGAAAGGCTCAAACACCTTTTGCAGATATTGCTCCGGGATGCCCGGCCCCTGATCGCTCACCAGGATACAAAAATTATCCTGCCCCTGATTCAGCGCAATGTGCACAACTTTGCCGGGCGGGGTATAACGCAGGGCATTGCGGATGACATTCTCTATGGCCAGACATAATGCCCGGTGACTGCTGTTTTGCACTATGGCATTGACGGGGGAATCCAGATGAATATGACGGTCGGGAAACTCGAACTTGGCGTCTTCAATCAATACATCCAACAGGTCCACCAAATCGAGCTGTTCCTGCTGGAGTACGGGTTTTTCGTTATCCAGCCAGGCCAGTGTCAGGGTGTCTTCAACCAGTTTGCGAATGTGTTGGGATTCACGCCCGATACGCATCAGATGTTGTTGACTATTCGCATTGTCAAAGCCGCTGACCGCAATATCCAGACGAGTCAGAGGAGTTCTTAGTTCGTGGGATAAATCCGAAATCAGTTGGCGCTGACTGGCAATCAACTCGCCGATGCGGCAAGCCATCTGGTCGAAGGTATCAGCCAGATGGGACAACTCATCGTCGCGGTTGCCTAAATATTTCCCAACCCTGGCCTCAAAATTGCCCATGCTAAACTCTTTAGTGGCTTTGTCGAGACGCTGCAGAGGGCTCATAATATGACGATATAAAACAAAAGATAACAAGGCCAGCACCGTCATTGGCAGCATAATTTGCATCACAAATCTGGCGGTTGACCAATATGTACCGGGCCGCATCCGCTCAGGAAGTTTTACCAGCAAACTGGCATTTAATGTTGTAAACGGCAATTCCATGACCGGATTTTCAGCAAAGTACAAATGGATTTTCCAGTCAACACTTCGACCAAAATGATAACTACCGACAAAATCCTTATCAAAATTCTCACCGGCAATATGTAAGGCTTCAAAACTGGCTATCGACAACCAGGTATTTTCTTTGTTCTTTATCTCAGTTAGCCAAGCATCTAATGCGTCAAACTGTTTGGATAAAATAAAGGCTTCGGCTTGCGCTCCCCAGGACTGTAATTCTTGTTTATCCTTTTCTGCAATAAAACTCATATTCTCTTCGGTTTTAATGGTTAATATATGCAGCAGGTAAAAAAAGGCGACCGTACCGGTCGCCAGAACCACAAAAAACTTCCAAAACAGCGTTCTTTTCATTTGAAGCAGTATCCTTTGCCATGCACAGTTTGTAGCCTTTCACCCGGCCAGTTTGCTTCATTGAGTTTTCTTCTGACCCGACTCAGATGCATATCTAAGCTGCGATCATAAGCAGCCATTTTTTTATTCAGAACTGATTGATACAATTCATTTTTTGCTACAACATCATGAGGCTGAGAAACTAATTCCCACAGCAGCTTAAACTGAATCGCGGTAAACTCTATTTCCTGGTTGTGTACGTGGATTGTTTGATTGGTGGAATTTAAGGTTAAACCATCAACGCTTATCTCATATTGCCGGATTGGACGGCTATTGTTCAGGTAGCGTCTCAGCAGGCTTTCTATTCTTAAAAGTAGTTCATGGGAATTAAACGGCTTGCTGACGTAGTCGTCTGCCCCATGGGTTAAACCTAAGATCCGTTCTTCTTCGGCTCCCTTTGCTGACAGCATAATGACCGGAACCTGGCTGGTTTCGCGCAGGGCTTTTAACAGCGAGACACCGTCTAATCCGGGCAACATTCGATCCAGTACAATCAACTGGCACTGCTGCTTTTTCGCGCTGTGTAGACCAGCTTCTCCATCAAAGCACTGCTCAGTTTGGTAGCCCGCTTTGACCAGCAGATCACGCAAATAGGCATTCAACGTAAGATCATCTTCAATGACCAGAATTGAAGGTTTCAACACTTAATCGCCTTAGTGAACAAAACTACATATACAAATGCGAATGAATAAGATTGACAATGGTAATAGCGATGAAGAGTAAAGTAAATTCACACCCCAACGACCTGTTGCTAAAAATCGAAATGCGATGAACAAGCAAAAAAAATCCGATGGCAGATAGCATCGGATTTTCATCTGGATAGTGCTGCTTTACAGCAGTTTGACGTCACCGGCTGATACCAGCCGGTTTATCGGTTCAATAAAGTGCTTATCAGAACTTGTATGACGCCGTAGTGAAGTACATGCGGCCAATATTGTTATACAGGCCGGTAAACTCTGTTGTACCACGGGTAAAGCTAGGTAGGTTGCGGTCAAACAGGTTGTCGATACCCACGGCCAGTTTAATGCCGTTGTCAAACTGGTAGGCAACCTGGGCGTTACTCAGGAAGTAACTGCCATAGCCCATGTTATCGCTCGGATCCGGGTTGATAGCCAGGTCCTGCTCTGAGTAGCGGGATACCGCATCCACATACAGGGTGCGCCAGGAAGCTGACCACTCACCAAGGCTGTATTTCAGACTTAGGTTAGCCTGCCACTGGGCATCACCTTCTGTGCCTGCTTCCTCTTCAAATTCACCAGGGGCGTCCTGGAATGAATAGGTACGACGGGATTCCAGGTAAGTACCCACCAGTTTGGAGTTTAAGCGGCCACCGAATACGTCGACATCATAGCCCAGCTCAAAGTCCACACCCTTAGCGGTTTGTGCAGCCACATTCTGGTAGATAGTGGTGATCAGGTCCAACTGCTTGGTGTTCGGATCGCGCTTAATCAGGCTACAGAACTGGTTGTTCAAACCACTGGCAGAGTCCACACACTTATTCAGGATGTCCTGTGCCTTCACAGCATCAATGGCATCGTCAATTTCAATGGACCAGTAATCCAGGGTCAGGCTCAGGCCCTGAACAAACTCAGGTTGATATACCAGACCTACAGTGTAGCTTTGCGACTCCTCTGCATTCAGATTTGGGTTACCGCCAGTTAAGCCTTCTACGCTGGCACCCGGATCATTGAGAACAAAGTCTTCAGCAATACCCAGTGCTTTACAGTTGGCAACACGGGTGGCTGTTTGCTTGTTATCCAGAGCACAAGGGTCGTCAATATTACGGAAGAAGGTTTGGTCCTGTGGACCATATAACTCCTCGATATTGGGCGCCCGCAGTGCTTCAGAGTAGGTAGCGCGCATGCGCAGCTCAGAGGTAATGGTCCAGTCCAAACCGGCCTTCCAACTGGTGGCAGAACCAATAGTGCTGTAATCGGCGTAACGCACTGCAGCGTCAAACAACAGTTCATCCACAAAGGGCAAGTCAGTCAACAGCGGTGCAGAGATTTCCGCAAACACTTCCTTGACGTTAAAATCGCCTTTCGAATATTGGAACGCGTTAAAGAAAGTCGCACCCGTGGAGGCAAAGGCATCCGGTACGGTTTCGCTTTCTTCTTTGCGGTATTCAACACCGGCGGAGAAACCCATAAATCCGGCAGGCAGTTCAAACAGGGCGCTATTGTTTACACTGGCGTTAAACACTGTCTGGCGAATGGTGCTGTGACCAAAGGACGTGGTATTGATCCAGTTACGCCCTTCTTCACTGATACTGCCGTCACCGAACAAACTGACAGGTACACAGCCTTTGGCGCGGGCCGCTTCGTCACGACACACTATTTCACCGCTGCTCAGGCGAATAGCGTCGGTGGCTTTGTCAAAGTTATCGCGCACCAGGTTATTGCGGTTCCACTGCTTAAGACGGGTTTCACCAAACAAGCCATAGGCTTCATACGCCCAGTCATCACCAAACACGCCATCAGCGCCCAACACAAAACGCTTAGTGGAACGGGTGTTGTCTTCGGTACGACGGCCAGCATCTTCCAGGAAACGGTTCAGTTCAATGCTATCCAGGTTATTGGCATCCATCAGGGTCGCCAGGCTCTGGTGAATAAAGGCATTGTCACGCTGAATAACTACCGGAGCATTAGTTGCATCATAAAACGCTGGCTGGCCGATAGACTGACCACGGGTACGCACATATTTGGCCTCGGCAAACAGATTCAGTGCTTCAGATACCTCAAAAGTCCCTTTGGTATTCAGGTTCATGCGATCGAAAGTCGGCTGCAGCTCAACATAACGGGTCAGGTTCAAAAATTCGCAGTCGGTGCACTTGTATCCTGTGCTGTCCAGTTGCCCTACATTCTGCAGACGCACCGAACCGTCTGGATCAAAGGCATACCAATTACCGTCCACGTAGGTATTGCCACCTGGCAGGTTATCCAGCCAGCCGGTGTTATACAAAGTAATGTTGTCGGCGATACCGTCATGCACAAATACGCCATTTTCATCACGGGCATCTTTACTGGCGGGGTTACGCACCGACATATAGGGGGTGCGGGTTTGATCGCGATCATTGGCGTTCATACCGTCCTGGCTGGCGTATTCGGCAGCAAAGGCGATATTACCGCGACCATCGGCAAAGTCCTGACCAAAAGACAACGACACTTTGTCGTTCTTATAGGGACCTTCTTCGCCTTTACCTTTAGTGGCAGAGAAGTCCACTCCGGTGATGTTTTTCTTCAGACGGAAATTCACCACACCAGTTACCGCATCTGCACCATATACGGCGGAGGCACCGCCGGTAATAATTTCTACCGAGTCTAACCAGGCGGTGGGGATAGTGTTAGTGTCAACCGATGCGCTACCGGCGCTGCTGGCCACATGGCGACGACCATCAACCAGTACCAGGGTGCGCGAAGTACCCATACCGCGTAAATCCAGAATGCTCAGGCCGGCGGTGCCGATAGAGCGACCGGAGTTACCCAGTGAAAAGGTGGCCGCCAGTGAAGGCAGTTCGTTAAGCACTTCACCAATGTTCATGGCGCCGGTTTCAACCAGATCCGCGCCAGAAATCACGGTAACAGGAGAAGGCGCAATGGCGCCTTCACGAAGAATTCGGGAGCCAGTTACCTGAATTTTCTCAACAGCAACGGCTTGGTCAGTATTATCCTGGGCAACGGAATGTGCCGAAAATCCAAAAAATGTTGTGGCCGTCAGCGCATAACGCACGGCATTGGATACTTTAGAGTTTAAATACATTGATTGTGCTTCCCACTTTACCACTTGAGGGTGAATATTTTTTCACTGCTTACGCAGTTTTATTTACTCTTTCGTTCCCTTTTCAGGGGGCGCGGATAATAAGCAGCAAGCCTTAATCGGGTCAACAGCAGAACCGACGAACAGCAGTAAAAACGTGGCTTTGAAAAGACTGGGCAACATAATAAAAACAGATTTTACACCACGCTAACCAAAGCGATTGAAAATCAAGCTGGATAAATTTCAATCTGCACTAGCCGAGAAATATGACAATATGATTAATTATTCCGTTCTATCGCATAAATAATAATTTTGAGTTCTTTATTACTGCTGAATAATTAGTGCATAAATTAAAAAGCCCGCATTTGCGGGCTTCTTCTATCAGGCATAAAAGGATTTTTGTTGCTCTGCCATTTCTTTAAGTAATGGCGCGGGGCTGAATTTATCCCCGTACAATCCCTGGTAATGTTCCAATCTGGCCACCACATGGTTGATGCCCAGGCTGTCCATATAGCGGAATGGGCCACCGAGGAATGGCGGGAAGCCAATACCAAAGATAGCGCCGATATCACCGTCCCTGGGGCTACGAATAACCTGCTCGGCCAGACAAAGTGCCGCTTCATTCAGCATCAGCAGTGCGCAGCGCTCGGCAATCTGGTCATGGCTGAATTTCTGCGACGGGCTGATCCCCAGCAAAGAATAAACGCTGTCATCCACCTCTTTACCAGGTTTTTTACCGCTGTACTTGTACAGGCCACGCTTGTTTTTCTTGCCTTTGCGATCATCTGCCAGCAGTTTGTCGAAGGCATCCGGGGCACGAAAACGCTCCCCCAGTTCCGCCACCAGAATAGGCGCAATCTTAGCACCGATATCAATGCCCACCTCATCCAGCAACTTCATGGGGCCGACCGGAAAACCAAAATTCAGCAAGGCCTGGTCTATTTGCTCAATGGACTCGCCGGCCAGCAGCACACAGGCCGCTTCATTCATATAGGGAGCCAAAATACGGTTAACATAAAATCCTGCACCGTCTTTCACCACTATCGGGGTTTTACCCTGTTTACGGGCCAAATCCACCGTGGTGGAAATAGTCTCAGCAGATGTGCCAGCATGGGGTATCACCTCAGCCAGCGGCATTTTATCCACCGGTGAGAAATAGTGCAGGCCAATCACCTGTTCCGGACGTGCTGCCTGTTCGGCTATCTGTCCAATTGGAATGGATGATGTGTTGGTGGCAAAGATCGTGTCTTTTTTAGCATTGGCCTCTATGTCCGCCACCGTCTGTTGTTTAAGCTTAAGATCCTCAAACACCGCCTCAATCACCACATCCACATCGGCAAAGCCGGAATAATCCGTACTGCCGGTCAGCAGCGAAAGTTGTTTCTGCATCTCGGATTTACGCATAAAACGGCGCTTAACCTTCTTGATCAGCAGGTCATAGCTGTATTTCATGGCGTTCGCGATCCCTTCGCTGCGAATATCTTTGATTCGTACCGGCAGACCGGCTTTACTGCTGGTTACAAAAGCGATACCGCCGCCCATCAGGCCACCGCCCAATACCGCGGTTTTCTGCACTTTGGCTGGTTTAACCCCTTCTACACCGGTTTCTTTTTTCATTTCGGTGGTAGCGAAGAAAATATTACGTAGCTGTTTTGACTCCGGCGTCATCACCAGATGACCAAAATGGCGGGCCTCCAGCTCATAGCCGCGGCTGGTGTTAACCCCGGCTTCAATACAATCGATAATGCGCTCTGGTGCCGGATAGTTACCGCGGGTTTTGCTGCGGGTCTGTTTACGCGCCTGGTTAAACAGGAAATTACGGCCAAAGGGCGTACGCTCCAAGGCCTGCCCTACCAGGTTCAACTTGGGTGGCTGGCGCTTGGGTTTGTGCTTTTTAGCAAATTGAATGGCCACATCAAGCAGAATAGACAAGGGCACAGCGTCGTCTACCAGACCGTCTTTCTTGGCCTGCTTGGCGCGCAGTTGCTTGCCCGTCAGCATCATCGTCATGGCTTTTTGGATACCAATCAGTTTTGGCAGACGCTGCGTACCGCCACTACCGGGCAATAAACCTAACTGCACTTCCGGCAAACCCATCACGGTTTTGTCATCCAGACTACAAATCCGGTAGTGACAGCACAGTGCCAATTCCAGTCCACCGCCCAGAGCCGGGCCGTGAATCGCCGCGACCACCGGAATCTTCATATCTTCGATACGCTTAAACATTTGCTGCCCGGCACGGGACAAAGCTTCTGCGTCATCTGCAGATTGGCAGGCGGCCAGCATACTGATATCCGCACCCGCCACAAACGAGCTGGGTTTACCACTGGCTAATACCAAGCCTTTGATGGTGGTATCTTTCTCAATCTCATCCAACTGCGCGGCAATTTGCTCGGCAAACTCCGCCTTGAGGGTATTCATGCTCTCGCCTGGCACGTCCATGGTCAGAATAGCGATACCGTCATCCCTGCGACTCAGGGAAAATGCGCTGGTCAATTCTGTCATATTGTTCTCCTTATTCTGTTTCCAGGATCATGGCGGCGCCCAAACCACCGGCGGCACAAGCGGTAACCAGCCCGGTTCCACCACCTCGGCGATTCAGCTCATTCAGCATCTGGGTGATCATACGTGTGCCGGTGGCAGCAAATGGATGACCATAGGCAATGGAACTGCCCATCACATTAAACTTATCCATATCCATCTCGCCTATCGCCTTATCGCGGCCTAACTTTTGTTTGGCGAAGTCAGCACTGGCAAACATTTTCAGATTGGCCAGGGTCTGAGCAGCGAAAGCTTCATGCATTTCAATCAGGGTTAAATCACTTAGCGTCATACCGGCTCTGTCCAGCGCTATGGGGGTAGCATAAGACGGGCCCATCAGCATATCTTCCCAGACATCAATGGCAGCAAAGGCGTAACTGCGAATATAGCCAAGCGGCGTGTAGCCGAGGGCCTTGGCACGACTTTCGGTCATCATTAGTACCGCAGAGGCACCGTCGGTTAAAGGCGTGGCATTGGCGGCTGTTACCGTACCGTATTTACGGTCAAATACCGGACGCAACTTGGCATACCCTTCCAGTTTAGAATCAAAGCGGATGTTGTTGTCCTGCTCCAGCGCCCCTTTGTATGGTTCGGCATAGGCGGTCATCACCTCACCGCTAAGTTTGCCTTCCTGCCAGCTTTTTGCCGCATTGCTATGCGAGCGGTGCGCCAGCGCATCCTGGTCTTCCCGGCTGATTTGATGACTCTTAGCCATTTGTTCCGCCGTATCGCCCATGGACAGGCCGGTGGAATATTCGGCCACCGCAGGTGGCACCGGCAACAGATCTTTAAAGCCGAGGCGCTTAATCACATTCCACTTCTGCCCGAAGGTTTTGGTTTTTTGTAGGTCGACCAGTGCACGGGCCAGATTTTTGGATACCCCAATGGGAGATACCGAGGTGGAATCTGCCCCACCGGCAATACCCACTTCAATAGTGCCTGCCATCATAGATTCAGCAATATTTACTGCTGCCTGAAAACTGGTGGCACATGCACGGGATACACTGTAGGCATCTGTATGCACGTTCATGCCCGTTCCCAGTACAATTTCCCGGGCAATATTGGGCGCTTCCGGCATTTGCACGACCTGGCCATACACCAGTTGTTCCACCAGCTTGGGGTCCAGGTTATTGCGAACCAGCATTTCATTGACCACCATTTTACCCAAATCCACAGCCGGTACGCCGTGGAAGTAAGTGGCCATTTTTGCAAAGGGAGTGCGAAGACCTGCCACAATGGCAATACGATCTCCGCTGCGCGTGGTCACGCTGCGGGTGACAGAGGATGGGTTACCTGGCATTCTGTTTCCTTTTAGTGGTCAGACCTGTTTGGCAGGATTGTACTCTTTGCCGAGCAAAATTCAAATTCTAGCCTATGTGCATCAGGTTGAGATCAGCGGGACTAGCCTGGTTGATGTTCCGCTTTAATCAAATCGGCGGCCTTTTCGGCAATCATGATGGCAGGCGCATTCGTATTACCACCTATCAGACTTGGCATAACAGACGCGTCCACCACGCGCAGGCCACTTAATCCTCTGACCTTAAGTGCCGGGCACACCACTGCCATAGCATCATCAGCCTGCCCCATCTTACAAGTGCCTACCGGGTGATAAATGGTTTCCGCCTTAGCACGGATAAATTCCAGCAAATCCTGGTCTGTTTGTTTGTCTGCACCAGGCAACCATTCTTTTGGCTGGTACTGACTAAAAGCAGGTTGTGACAATATTTCGCGCGCCAGCCGAACACCGTCCAACATTGCCTGTCGGTCATCTTCATGGCTCAGATAGTTGGGGTCCATCAATGGTGATTGCGCGGGGTCGGCCGACTGCAAACGAATCGTGCCGCGACTTTTAGGATACAGATAACAAACGTGTAACCCATAGCCGTAGCCCCACACCAGGCTGCGACCGTGATCCTGCAATATGGCTGGAATAAAGTGAAACTGCAGATCGGGTATCCCCTTGGACAAACTGCTGCTGACAAAGCCGCCCGCTTCAGCAATATTGCTCGAACCCATGCCGCTGCGCCGCATCAGATATTGCCACACTCCCTGGGTATAACCGGGCACCGCGCCTGGTGCGACGCCGTAGCCAGCCACTTTTCTGCTCTTGCATTGCACTATGGCATCCAAATGGTCCTGCAGGTTTTCGCCCACGCCGGGTAAATCATGCAGAACGTTAATTCCCTTTGATGCCAGATGTGCTGCGGGCCCAATACCAGACAACATTAAAATCTGTGGTGAGTTAATCGCACCGGCACTGAGCAGCACTTCTTTATCTGCAAGCCAATGCTGAACCTGGCCCTGCTGCACAAATTCCACTCCTAGCGCCCGACCATTCTCAATAAGTAAGCGATTAACCTGGCCCGAGGTAACAATATGCAGATTGCTGCGTGATTTAGCCTGGCTTAAATAGGCTTTGGCTGCAGAACAGCGCTGCCCTTCGCGCTGCGTCACCTGATAAAACCCCACGCCCTGGCGCTGATCCCGGTTAAAATCCGCCAGATGTTCAAAACCAGCCGTCTGACCGGCCGCCACAAAATCCTGCGACAGCCTGCTGACATGGCGCAGGTTACTCACCGACAAGGGGCCGCCCACCGCGTGGAATTCATCTTCGCCCATGGCCTGGTCTTCGGCTTTTTTAAAATATGGCAGTACCGACTGCCAGTCCCAGCCATCCGCTCCCTGCGCCTGCCAATTGTCGTAATCTTGCATGGCACCGCGAATGTAACACATAGCATTAACCGAGCTCGAGCCACCCAGGGTTTTGCCTCTTGGCCAGTAAAGACTGCGGTTATGCAATTCCTTTTGTGGCGCGGTGGTGTAATTCCAGTTGATAGAGCGAAACCGGCTAAGCAGTGCCAGGCCAAAAGGAATATGAATTAGGGGGTTGGTGTCTGGCTTGCCGGCTTCCAGCAAGCAAACCTGCCAGGCCGGATTTTCCGACAATCTGGCTGCCAGCGCGGCACCGGCAGACCCTGCGCCAACTACAATAAAATCAAAATGTCTTATCTGCGCCATCGGACCACCTGCGTTATTACTGATCGTACCAGTGAGTCTACCAAAGATTTCTCAGCACCCGCACCGAAAGTTAGGGGGTTTTAATAACGATTTGTCCATTATTTATGCATAATGCGACAGCAAGATGAAAGGGCAGCCAGGAGACCGGCTGCCCGCATTTTGTGCCTGAATCGCAGCAGGTTACCGGTTGCGGCCATACTGCTCGTGGGATGATACCCAATCGGCGGAGGAAATCGCCGAAGCCAGGGAAATTTCACCGGCCAGCGCCACCGCCCCGACAATTTCGGCAAACTTGTACACCCGGTCACGGCCATAGCAATCCATTAATTCCAGACATTCCCTTTGTGTGCCGATACCGGTGCCACCGCCATAAGTCGCCACAATCAACGACGGAATGGTCAGCGACAGATACAGATCGCCGTCATCAGTGAGCTCACTGTAGAGAATACCGGCCGATGATTCAGATACGTTGGCCACATCCTGCCCGGTGGCAATAAACATGGCAGTGATGCCATTGGGAGAATGCAAGCCGGTGTTATTTACCCCAGACAGAAATGAGCCAACACCCGCCACCCGACCATGGTAATCAATTTGTTTGGGCTCAACCCGCATCACCTGCAGTAAATGTTCACGTTTTATGGTGATTTCACTGACCACCCGCTTACCTCGGGTGCGCATAATATTAATTTGCGAGGCTTTCTTGTCGGTAGCGAAGTTGGACTCCAGATAAAAATTGCGAATGCCTTTATAGTGATCGAGGATCCAACCACAGGCGGCAAAAGTGGCTCTGCCGACCATATTCTGTCCGGCTGCGTCACCAGTGCGGAAGTTAAAGCGCAGGAAAGCAAATTTATTCGACAGAAAATGGTCAATGTAAGTCAACTTGGCAACCGATGAGGTGGCTTCGGCTTCATGACGAATACTGTCGAGATTTTCCCTGATCCACTGCACAAAATCCCGCGCTCCTCTGGCGTCATCAAACACAAATACCGGTGCCCGCTGCATGGCATCGTCCACCACGGTACTTTTCACTCCACCACTCATATTAAACAGCTTCATGCCACGGTTATACGAGGCCACCAGCGTGCCTTCGGTAGTGGCCAATGGCACCATAAAGTCGCCCTGAGCGTGTTCGCCATTAATACGGAATGGCCCGGCAATGCCGATAGGCACCTGCGCCACACCAATAAAATGTTCAATATTGCCCTGCAGACTATGGGGGTCGATGCTGTACTTGCCCACATGATTGATTTTGGCATCACTGAATTGTTCAAAAAAGCGCTGTCGAGCCTGAATAATCTCCTCGCCGTAATCATCAGTGTCCGAGCGGGGAACTTTGTTATGGTCCACCTTGTTTTCGGTCACCACATCTTCCACTTCCAGTTTCAATGTACCAAAGGGTGAGGCTTTAAAGCTCACCAGTATTTTGTGTTTTTGCTGTGGCAGTGGCTGGCATTGCTCGATATGTACAAACAACGAACTCTTGAGCGGAAAGTCATGGCTGCCCATGCTGTTAAATTCTGCCAGCGGTAAGGTCTGCCCATCAGCCAGTTGCAGAAAAATCTTATCCCTGGGTACTTCCTTACCGCCTATGCGTATCTCGCTAACTTCCTGGACGATGGCATCCTTAAGGCGGTTTTTCAGGGAGAAACGCACTCCGCTGCCCATATTGGTTAAACTGCCTCTGTTATATAGTTGTTTTAGAAGAATACTTGGAATGAACATATCTGCTTGCTACCCCTGTTGTTGTCAGCCATCCTGAATAGCCTTGAACGGAAGGCTGTTTGTTTATGCCTATCAACTATTGTTGATAAAACCGCCAAATGCTAGTTTTATATAGTGTTTTTTCTTTGATAACAGTAAGTTGCAACAATGCCCAGAGAGGAAATGCTGTGCTGACATCTGACAAGCTCCTGCAACGTGCCAAGTACTGGCTTTACGCTTGGTTGGTACGCTTTGGCAGACTGCGTCAGTTCAGTATGTCGGTGGACGAAGTTAGTGCCCTGCTGGTGCCCAATCTGCCAATTCAGTTAAACCTGGCGATCCCTGGCGGCAATGGCGTGCTGAACGTATTGAGTGTGGAGCTCAGCCTGCCAGACAACAAAATGCAGATGGCGTTACTCTGCGAATTCAAGGTGGAGATGCGCGGGGTCAGAATTTACCAGGCACATATACTGGCCACGGTGCAGGGAAAGCCGCACTTTCTTAAGCAAAGTGCCACTATTCGCCCCATGCAGGTCAGCCTGGATACAATCCAACTACTGCAGGATGACTATCTGGTGATTAAAAGTAGCAGAGATATTCTGGCCCGCCTGCTGCCAGACTCTATTTCAGGTTGGGTCAATGCTTCGTTGGATGTATTCAGTGGTGGCTTGTATAAAGACGCCGCCGCCTATCTGGACCTTTATGTTAGCGGCGGCAAGCAAAGAGTATTGGATTACCACAAAGGGCAAATTGAAAAGCAGTTGCTGGATCTGGTGACCAGTGGCGAACTGGATTATCAGTTGGATGAACACCTGCCCGATGAACGGCTGTTTGCCCGCCTGGGCAAAGAGGTGCAAGTGCAGAACGGGCAGTTAGTGTTTTTGTTTCACCGCTGACAGCGATATACCACAAAACGGCGGCTGCCATGTTGAATGTCACTGTCCACCGTCAGGGCGTTACCACCCAGTTTTACCGCTTCATTCTGGCCCAGCTTTAACAGTTCGGCGGCCATTTTTTCCTGGTCTCGCTCGACAAAGGCGATTCTATCCAGCACCTGCGCATTGGCACTGCCCAGGCGCTGACAGTCAGCAAGCTGATGCTTTTCCAGCAACACGACAGCATCTGCGCCAGGCACCGATTCCACCGATGCACAACCACTTAAAACCAGTAAAGGAAAAATACCATTCAACAACTTCATTAGTGCACCATTGGTTCGCGGGCAAGTTCTTTATCAAGGGCTTCGTCCTGAGCATGTTTCAGCTCATCGTCGACAATGGACTTTACCTCATCATCCACCCACTCACCAATATCTTCAATATTCAGGCTTGGGTCGTCGGCACATTTATCCAGCATTTCAAAGGCTTCCACAAAATAATGAGCCATGCTGTCCAGCGAGCTGATATGGGTGTTGCAACACACAAGACCAATGTTGGCGGTCTGGCCATAGGTCAGCAAGGTGATATTCACCCCGCCCCCCGGCGTAATAGTGGAAATAGGATAAGCCGCCAGCAGTTTGGCATCGCGCAAATAGCGGGTCTGGCTTGGCCCTGGCACATTGGAAATAAGGATATTGGCGATGGGCTTAAACCAATCCGACAAATGCAGCAACTCCACCACCAGCGCCACCGCCTGAATCAAGATGGTGTAGTAGCTAAAAGCGCCTGGCTCTGAGCGTTTCGCCGCATTTTTAACGATGCGGTGGTTTTCAATAATCTGCCGCAAACGCAGGTAGGGGTCCATTTCACCGTGCGCCAGTTTGACCGGCACTATAGCTATCTTATTGCCACCGGTCTGCTCACCCGGCTTACGCAGGTTAATCGGCATATTGGTATACAGCGCCTTTTTAAAGCTATGGTGGCCGTAGTCCTTTAAAAAACGATGCACGCCGATGTCGAAACAACAGAGTAAAATTTCATTGGCCGACGCACGCATGCGCTTCGACAGCGCCTGCACACGGGTAAAGTCTAAATCCGCCACCGCCACTACCCTGCCTGGCTTGACCTGGCCGGTCAGCACCGTACGTGTGCCGGAAAACGGAATAGGCATATAGTGATCATTAATACGCACCAGCTTTACAAGCAAACGAAACAGGATCCAAAACAGGTCCACCACGGTGCGCAGAAAATGCCAGGCACTGGATATCAGTCCAGACAGCCAGTGCTTGGGACGGCGCTGGCGAAAAGGTTGCGGCAGCGCCCAAACCGGAGTAAAGCCATCGATATCAGGTTGTTCCCGGTAACCAGCCTGAAACCAGCGGATCAACGCGGCACCATCACCATACATATGGTGAATTTTCACATAAATGGCGAAATGCCCGCCCTGCCGGCTTTGAATCAGATGGTACTGCCAAAGGGGCTTGTCTCTGTCCAGACGAGGCTCATGTAATTTGGCAACAAAGCGGTTTAAGCCGGCCTTGTCACCCACATCATCGATAATATGCAGTTGCACATGATACTGCATATCCAGCTCCCGCACGGTCACCAGTCGCAGTGGAAAACCCAGCATCTGTTCAACTATGGTATTAAACGGGCTGGACGGCTTATCAAAACGACGAAACTGTTCGGCCAGATTAGGCAGATAGTCTTCGCCGGCCCCTGCGGGTAATTCAAGCAATTGCAGACAGGCTACATGTTTAGGGTTACTGTCGGATTCTGTTATCCAAAACGCCCGGTCAAGAAAACTAATCTTTCGCGTCACTCTGCATGCTCCCTGTTCTGTTCCCGTTGCCCGCTACGCACGGTCTGCTGTAAATCTTGCCATGCGCCCGGTTCGATCTGCATATAAGGTCTAAGTAGAAACAACATATTGCTCATACACTGCTGCTCAAAAGCCTGAGCGTCCAGCTCCTGCGCTTTTAACAGAGCATAGTTGCCAGCCTGGCTGAATACCAACCCCAGTTGCTGCAACATCAGCGGCACGTCGGAAGGTTCAAGACTAAGCAGCCCCTGCCCAATAAACTGATTCAGACAGTCTTCTAAAAGCTGGTCTTGCTGCTTAAGCAGCAAACGAAATGGCTTAACCAATCCAGGGTATTTTTCCAGTAAATCAACCGGATTACGGTACAGAAAGCGAAAGGTCAGATTGACGTCCAGCAGCAAATGCAAGAAGTAGAAAAACTCGTCCAGCTCCAGTGTCTGCTGCGGAGCAATAAGCAGGGGATGCATTTGCTCCCGGTATAACTCAAACAAGGCCAGGACAATCACTTCCTTGCCTTTAAAATGGTAATAAAGATTGCCCGGACTGATATCCAACTCCATGGCGATATCTACGCTGGTCACCGCAGACTCGCCATGGGTATTGAACAATTCCAGACTGGTAAACAAAATCCGTTGTGCTGTTTTACTGGCCATGGCCGTCACCTGGATAGTTCTTGTACACCCAGACTAACGGTATTTTGGCTAAAGCGAAAGCACTCAGACACTTTTACCCTAAAGCAGCCACTGACCAGTGAAGTGGTTGACTAGGTTCAGGCTTTTTCGTTAGTTAACAATAGCCTTCAGAGTTTTTCGAGCTGGTATCCCCGCGCTGCCAGTTGTGCCAGCAAACCATCCGGGCCCACCAGATGCAATGCTCCCACCAGTACCAGTTCCACTTCTTTATCCTGTAACATCTTAACCAGTTGCGGTAGCCAGTTATCGTTACGGGCTTTCAGCAGGCTGGTGTATAAGGCCGGGTGACTTTCCAGCATAGGCTGTATGCCCTCTTTCTCAAGCGCTTTAATATCCGCTTCACGCCAGGCATGGCGCAGCTTGGTCAGCATATCCGGCAGGCTTTGCATGTCTTCCAGGGTATACAGCACCAGTTCGTCTTCCTGCCCCGCGCCCATGTCGGCCAGATACCCCATCTGCTGCTCCGGTGTTTCCAAAAAACCCAGTGCCTTACCATCTTCTGACGCCTTAAGCAGATAATGGGAATCGACGCCAAGCTGATCCAGCCCCAGCTTTTGCATTTCCAGTTTGGTCAGGATCAGCGCCAGCATGGCAGCTTTATAACCCATCAGCGGTTTTGCCTGCATGCCGTGGGCCTGTAAATAATCATGCAGTTTGGTGAATGTGGCAGGGGACAATTTGTCTGCCAGACTCTGTCCGGCCGGTAAAGTCATCAGCGCCATTATCTGTTGCATAAAGGCCGGTTCCTGCATCAAACGGATATCGGTTTCCAGCACCACTTTAGCGGCGTTTTGATAGGCCTGGTCAAAACCGTCTGGCAGCGGATAGTCGGCCTTACTCAGTAAATGCAGGGTGCCGCCCAAATACAGTTGGCTCCCGGCTTTTGACACCCGCCATACGGCACCATCGGCCTGACATAGTGACGACAAGCAGCATAACAACAGCAACCAATGCTTCATTGATATTCCTTTTATAAAAAAGCCGACTTTACCCCAAGTGCCGGTAACAAGGGAAAAACAAAGTGCGGCGAATACCAGCAAGCTTTTACAAATTGACGGCAGCCGATTAACAACTGATACAGTCAGCGAGTTCCCCCTTACATAGCATATGGGCAGTTGAGTTTTTTACGTTATTCACCAACGGGAGACCCTATGTATAACAAGATCACCGCAGTACTGGCATTAGGCCTGCTGCTAGGCGGCTGTAAGCTGGACCTGAGCAGCGACGGCAATAAGGAAGATCCGGCTTTTAGCTTTGACTTTGAACAAAACGACCATGGCTGGAGCGCTGGCTTTTCCGATTATCCACCGGATGATCCCGACACCCACGAACTCAGCTCCGGTCTTAAGGCGTTGCCTACCGACAGCCAGAAGCAAGGGTTTATGCTGTCAGGCCATAATCGCAGTGACGATTTGTTTATGTATATTAAAGGTAAATTCACCGGCCTGGAGCCCAGCAGCCGTTATCAGGCCAGTATCAGCGTGAACCTGCTAACCAATGCCGGTGAAGGTTGCATGGGAATAGGCGGCGCCCCTGGCGAATCAGTGTGGATGAAATTTGGTTTTGGTGAGCAGGAGCCCAAACAGGCCGACTACTACCTGAACCTGGACAAAGGCGCGCAAAACAATAACGGCAAAAACGCTAAAATTATCGGCGATATTGCCGCCAGCGGCGCCAACTGCGAAGGCAGCAAATATGTAGAAAAAGTGCTGGCCAGCAACAATGACAGCCGTATTGAGTTTACCACCAACCAGGATGGCAGCATTTGGTTGTTTGTCGGTACAGACTCCGGCTATGAAGGCAAAACCACCCTGTATTACGATAAAATTGATATTCAGTTGAAGCGCTTGTAATTTTTACCCCTAAGCGCTCGGCTGGCAATGTCTGCAGCCCCTGGGCCCAGGTGGTAAAACACCTAGGCCCGGCGATGCCGCCACCACCTGGTATGCAACTAATACTGCTAAAACAATCGCTTACCTGTTATGGCAATATACAAGGCAAGCACACCCACAAGTGAGTAAAGCACCTCAAATGCGCCAATGCTGGTGATGCCTTGATCAAAGGCACTGATCACAATCATCACCGCCAGTAATAACGATGGAACAGCGGCAAGCGCTACAATCAGGCGAATCGTTGGCGGCAGCTTAGCTGTATTGTTGATATTGTTCATTGCATCCCTTAACCGCCGACATCGGCTCGTTCAGCTATCAATAACCGATTCCCAGGTACCGTAAAACCTCAAACCAAGTGACTCCGCCAGCTTTATCGATGGCTCGTTATCCACTTGCGTTCGATACTGCAGAATGTAGCCGTGTTTTGCAATTTCCCCATGAGCATAATTAACGAGTTTTTTAGCCATGCCCTGCCCCCGAAAAGCAGGTGCCGTAATCACGCCCAAATCGGCAATATGGCTTTGCCGCCATGGATACAGGCTACAGGCCGAGATAAGTTTATCGTGCAAAAACAATCCAAAAACCTGCCAATGGTCCAACTCTACCCAGGCGTTGTCCCACTCGTCATCATCAATGTCCTGTTTAAATTCTGCATAAAGCTGTGTATCTGCCTCACTTAAACTGCGAATCTCAATATTGCTACCAGCCAAATTGACCGTGACAGGCTGTTCAGAAAAATACACCCGGTCCGGACTGTGCACCTCAATACCTGCCTCTGACAGGCGCGTTCTGAATGAGCCTAGGTCATTCACTGCGGATGTATGCTCCAAGCACAACTGCGCTGCCATTTGAGGGGCAATACTTACCCTGGTTTTACCCTGGCCGCAGGTCAAAATGGTGATTTTTTCATCTTCAGCAAGTTCATGATGAATATAAATATCCATATCAAGCCCTGTTACACTAGGCTCACCGCTAAAGTAGAAATCTGACCAAACACATTCAAACTTTTCCATCATCGACACTCCATCCGTTTGTCTGAGCAAGGTCACCCCCTTACCTGTGAGTTCAGCAACACTAAACTGGCCAGCCTTTTTTGAAAGTCTTGCCAGATACACTGCTGTCCTTGAATTTAAAAAAGCCGACGTTGTGACACCTTCATACCTTGTATCGCCCTGCCGCCCGTCACTCTTCCATCAGAATCTGCATCATCAGCCTGTGCCGGTTTAGAAAATCCCGGGTAACAGCAAAATGCTCCGTGTCTTCATAGGCTACCTCATATATGCCACTTTCCGAGAACCGATAGATCTTCGATCAGGGATAAGCCAGTAATATAGGGGAATGCGTGGCAATGATAAATTGGGAGTTGTCTTCCACTAACTTGATGAATCGCAGACAGCGCCGCCATTTGCCGGGTACGCAACTTGCTACAATTGTAGCACTTCGCTACAATTCATTTGTTGTTATCAGGAGACATATTATGGCGACAGCGAGCGTAAGACTTGACCTAGATCTAGTTGAGAAAGCTACCATTATGGGCAAAGCGCTGAACCGCACTATGCCTAAACAGATTGAGCACTGGGCGAAAATAGGTGAAATGATGGAAGATAATCCAGATTTGCCTTACGAGTTCGTCAAACAGGCAATAATATCTAAAGCTGAAAAAGAGGCGGGGAAATTGGAGCCTTACGACTTTGGCTGATATTACCACTGTTTTACAGACAGCTAATTTTAAGAGAGCAGTTAAGAAGTTACATCAGAATCAGAAAAATGATTTGGATAAAGCGGTAAAGGCACTGATGCAAGAGCCATTGCTGGGCGAGCAGAAAAAAGGTGACCTGTCTTTTCTTCGCGTCTACAAGTTCAAGATGGTCAAACAGTTGACTTTACTTGGTTACAGTTACGAAGATGGCACTGTAATACTTGAATTGATCGCACTCGGTTCGCATGAGAATTTTTATCGGGATGTTAAAAAGTTATTCTGACTCATTGCGTATAACGGATAATATGGATTCCCTCTTTCCAGCGTTTTGCCAAACTCAAGTGGCAACTGTTAAGGAGAACTGTCCATGTCTTATATGACACACCCTCCGTGGCGCGCCAATCCCACTCGAGCGTCCTGTCTGTTGCTTTTCAGGCCAGTTGAAGCTGTTCAATCTGGTTCCTGACCAGACTTTTCCCCAAATATTCTTCACCACAAAGGGCGCGAAGAGCACGAAGGACAATAGAGATTGTCCACTCTTCTTGTTCTTCATGCCCTTTGTGGCAGAAAAAGAATGACTTGAGAGAACCGGGGGTGGCTTTTGGTATCAGGCACGCAACATTAAACTTCTGATTCTGAGCGAAGCCATCCGAGACACGCTTTCCACTCGATGTTCTCCCAGCAAATTGCCCACCTTTTAGCAGCGCCTCGACCCGACAGGGAATTTTAAGCGGAGCTAAAGCAACTTGGGACGCTTGAGGGCGAAGCTTTGGCTCGGTTGCCTCATTACCAATATCATCAATGAACCTTAGCCTGTTGATCCGGTTGATCGCTGTTGATCTAAATGCGCAGCTTTTTAGATTTTGCCGCGCCGCGGCTGCGCCAGCGTATTAGTGCCTTGTAGGGCAATGCGTATTAAGAATGTCGTTAAGCAGCAAGGGCATGTGGCATCCTGCCACAAGCGGCACGTCGGGATGTTTATACCTGGCCGGGAATTCTGGCGATGACCTTAATCTCAAAATCAAACCCCGCCAGCCAGTTTACCCCTAGCGCCGTCCAGTTTGGATAAGGGCGCTGGTTAAAGATTTGCGCTTTTACCGCCATAATGGTGGCAAACTGATTTTCCGGATCGGTATGAAAGCTGGTTACATCAACAATGTCAGCCAGCGTACAACCCGCTGCAGCCAGAACCGCCTGTAAGTTTTCAAACGCCAGCTCAACCTGACGTTTAAAGTCAGGCTCCGGGCTGCCGTCTTCACTGCTACCCACCTGCCCGGATATAAAGAGTAAATCCCCGGATTGAATAGCCGCCGAATAACCATGCTGCTCATAAAGTGCATGTCGGTTGGCAGGAAAGATAGCTTGACCCTTAATCATAAATAAACCTCACTTGATTGCTTGAGCCTGTTGATGCCGATTGCATCTTCAGGCTGGATTTGCGGTATGATGCAAACAGCACATTTCACATACAGCTCGTATACAGAATATCTGGCATACAGTTCGTATGTCAAATTTCAAATACAACTCGTATATGAAAATCATTGGGAGCATAATGAAAAAACGCGCCGAAAGTATGGCCGAGAACCGGGCCAAATTATTAGCCGCTGCACGTAAAGCCTTTGCAGCGCACGGCTATGCCGCTGCGTCTATGGATGAGCTGACCTCATCCGTGGGCTTAACCCGAGGAGCGCTTTACCACAACTTTGGTGATAAAAAGGGATTGTTGAGCGCGGTGGTGGATCAGATTGATTCAGAAATGGCGGATTATGCCCATCAATTAGGCGCACAGGCTGGCGATGCCTGGCAGGGATTGCTGGTCGAAGGTACCGCCTACATCGAAATGGCCCTAAACCCGGAAGTGCAGCGGATCGTTTTACTGGATGGCCCGGCGGTACTGGGCGATCCGTCACAATGGCCAAGCCAGAGCAGTTGCCTGCAATCCACCCGGCAAACAGTGGTAAAGCTGATTGCCGATGGCACCATGCAACAAGTTGATGCCGAAGCTGCCGCCCGACTGCTAAATGGGGCCGCACTCAATGCCGCCCTTTGGGTTGCAGCCAGCCCAGAGCCTAAAACGGTATTGCCTAAGGCCATTGAGGCATTTCGGGTATTGGCGGGTGGTTTTTTGGCGAAAGCAAATTGACTTGAGTCCATTACCTGATAAAGAAATTAATGATCAGCGCTCTAGCCAGTAGCCAGGTTTTCTATGATTATGCATCACAGCGATAACATAGATAACTTTGCTACCCTGTACTTTATAGATTATTGAAAAAGGAAAGCGGCTTAGAACAAAGCGCCGATGGCATTGACCCATCTTAGGCCAGGTGAATGGCAAAGATTGAATTGAGCTAAAAGATTCTTCCAGTTCGTTTATGAACTCATGACCTAATCCCAAGGACTGCTCTTGGTACCATTGGAAAGAATGGAATATTTCTGTTTTCACATCCGGGTGAAAAACTAAAGGTAACATCAACCGACAATATCTTTTTTAATGTCAGCCCAGCACCGCCCTTCGACCTTTCCTGATTCGAGTTCAGCACTGCGTAACTCAGCAAGCTTCAACCAATCAGCATCCACATCACAATCAGATTTTTCATTCATTGCCGTAAGAAGACAGTGAGCAGCAATAGCCTTCTCTTTATTGTTGAGCTTCCCGATATATTCGAGCATGGTTCTTAACGCATCTGACATATATACACTCCTGTGGAACTAGAAAAATAATACCACTAAATCGATATTTAAGAAGGTTTGACCAATACACTGATTTCTGGCACATCACTTGGCTAGTAACCAACACACTTGATAAAAGTAATCGCTTAAATCCTGAAGTTATATAGAAACTATGGATACAACAAAGAGAGAAAATGGTCGGCGTGAGAGGATTTACTCCGGGCGTCCTACCCTTCGCCCTTCGGGCCATCGTCGTCCCTCCGATGTTCCAATGCATTCCTGACGCATTGGTGAACTCCGACTGTAACCGCTAGCGCGCTTATGTCGTAGATTCGTTGAAAGCTGTGGAAAATTTAAGAATTAATTGGGTATCAGAAAGAGAGAAAATGGTCGGCGTGAGAGGATTTGAACCTCCGACCCCTGACACCCCATGACAGTGCGCTACCAAGCTGCGCTACACGCCGACTGAAGAGGCTGCAAAGTTTACTTATTTTACCTGGCTTTGCAATGCCCAGATGACAGAAAAAAGATCGTTTGCCGATAATCTGTTCAGTCTGGGCGAGTGATGGGCAATCTGCTGGAGTTTTATACGGTATGGGTTGTGTGCCTTTGGATGTTTCTTGCCATATTGATGGCCGGTTTGTTGAATCACCAACTTCTATACAACTTGCGCTTGGCAAGATAAGGCAGATTCTCCCTTAACAGACATACGCCTTCTTTATCAAAACAACTGGATCAGCGTAACTGGCTGGCCATCCCTGAGTCAGAACGTTAGTATCTGCTATTCACCCAATCGCTTTAGCGACCACTCTGGCAAGGCGTTTAATTAATCTGTCATAATTTTTTAATAGCCTCTGCCTACTGCTTTTTCGCCAGAGCCATAATGTCACTCGCTGTTATCCGAACTCCCGCCGTTAACCTTGCTCTACTTATGTTTGCTTTCGCACTTTACCTGGCAATGTCACTGTTACTTTCTGTCCATAAGCTAACGCCCCCAGACATTGATAATCTGTATACCTACCGCTGCCAGTTACAAGCACCAACCGCTGACCGCATCCTACGGATCCGCAATGTGGTGTCCAATCTGTCCATCGATCTGGCCAGGCAATTGTGTCACTCTGATATTATGGCGAAACAAGGTTATCAATACATTGAGATCAGTTGGCCACCTGCAGGACAAATTACCGCTAAGTCACTGTTAGCGCAGGAATATGACTTTGTACTCAATCGTCACCATAATCTTAAGGGGTTGCTCAACGACATTGACGAGCTGTATCAGAAAATTATTGAATATCCGTTACAACCCATTTTTTGGTGGAGTAAAAGCGCGCCCCCACAACTTACCCCTGCGTTTTTCCAGCATAAACGGATTGGCGTCACCAGTAATACCGAAAGCCACCCTTATTATCTGATACCGCTGAAATCCCTGGCTGATGCCGGGATCCAGTTGTCAGACGAACAATTGGTTATACTCCCCACCCCAGATACGCTGTTACAGGCTTTTGCCGAAGGCCATGTGGATATGATAATGGCGTCGGCTCAACTGCCGAGCCAGTTGCAGGCCCATCAGCAGGATTATCCGCTATACCACTCACAGCAAGCTTGGGAGGTCGCCAGCAGCAGTTGGTTTGCCAGCAAAAAAATCAGCGGTACCCCGGAGATCCTGTGTGAGTTTGTGCGAGCCAACACAGTGTACGCTGAGGTGATAAAAAACTACGCAAAACAGGCAACCATTTATGCTCAGTGCTAAGTACCACAGACGGCTGGCGATATGGTGTGCGCTGGTTGTGTTGTCTTTGCCGTGCAGCTATTACACCGCCTTATTAAGTGTCAGGCAGCAGTTGAACGCCTATCTGCAGGAATCGCTAACGATGCACGTGAACGATGCGCTGCAATCAAGTATTCATGATCTCAATAACCGCCGGTTTATTGTCGAACAAATTAATCAGCACATCTCGCAGTGGCGAACTCAAGCTGTGGCCGGTCACTTTTTAAGCGGACAATTGACGTTGTTGGACTGGCAAACCAATAACCCCCTACCTCAGGGCGGGCCGGATACGCTCAACTTGCAATGGGATTCTGGCCCGGCACATCACCAGATGCAGTTCAAACTAAGTTTGCAATTAGACACAGTTAAATGGCTGCAGCTTCAGGGCTTGTTAGCTGCCCTACTGTTGATATTTTTGCTGTTGTTTCCGCAGCCGTTAAGCGCACGCCAGCGGGACTGGCAGCTGCGCATTGGCCCTTTGCTTAATCGCAACACAATGCAGGTCAGTCTGGCCAGAATCTCAGCACTGTCTGCACAGCAATATCAATGGCTTAGCATAGAACTCGCCAGCAATTCCTCAAAGGATTCGCAGTTGCAGGCCTGTCTGTTGGATAGCCGCTTTTACAGTTTGACCACCATTCAATTTGATTGGCTGCTATGCGCCTTAAACCAACCAGAATGCTCGGCCGAACAGGCTATGTCTATCGCTTGTGCGCCGGCAGAACTCGTTTTTATGCCTCAGCAGGTGCAAATACATGGATTGGTGATCCCAATGGCAAAGACGCCCCTGTTGTATTACCGCTGGTATGCGCAGCAGCGTTGGCAAAACCTGGATGAAGGATGGTTGTTAAACCCGGCCACCAACAAAGCTGACTTACCGACTGGTGCTGTCTTGGCCAATTTTATGCGCGCACATCAAGGACATAGCCGTGCGATTAACGATCTTGAACAAAACGGTCTCACGCCCAAAAAACTAGACCAAAACCGCAATCGTATTCGAGAAACCCTCTGCGCGGTGTTAGGGGAAGCGCTGGCCGAACCTTATTTGTTTGAGTCGAAACGAGACATCCGCAGTGGCCGCTTTGCACATCGAATTGCGGTGGATATACCTCAAATTCTTATCAGCAACAGATAAAACAATCTGAATTGTCACTTCGCCATCAAAGAGAAAAAACATTAATAAACAATAACCTACAACTAATAGACATCCATAAGCCCGACATCAATCTCGCTTTAACTGAACTGTCATCGCTGCATTTCACTATCCCTGTGCAATTTTACACAAAGGATCGCCTTATGAACTGCTCTCAACCGAGTATACGCCCCCTGGCATTGTTAGTTTCAATGTCTCTGCCCCACGTGGCGTATGCCCAAAGTCCACAAACAACCGAGCATCGCATCGAAGAAATTGTGGTCACCGTGCAACAACAAAATCAGGTTATCACCGAGGTGCCGGTGGCATTGTCGGCCTTCAGCAACAAAGAGCTGGAAAAGATGAACCTGACCGACTTTGAACGCATAGCGGCACTGACACCGGGCTTTATCAGCCAGCAGCAAACCGACAGCTCCGCCAGCTTTGTGATCCGCGGTGTTGAAGCGGCCGGCACCGGCGCGGCAGCCGAACCCACTATCTCCATATTTTACAACGGTGTGGACTCCTCTCGTTCCCGCGGTGCGGTGAAGGAACTGTATGACATAGAACGGGTGGAAGTGGTCAAAGGCCCATAGGGCACACTGTTTGGTCGCGGGGCCTCTACCGGTGCGATAGCCATCCATACCCGCAAAGCCGATACGCAGGAAAACAGTGGTTTTGTTGAGAGCAAACTGGGTAACTACAACCTATATAGTCTGACCGGAGCCTACAACCTGGTCGTTAACGATGAACTGGGGATTCGTGTGGCGGGCAGTCGCCGCAAACGCGATGGCTATGTGTTTAACCTTGGTGAACCAGAGCGAAAACTTAATGACGATGATATGGCCGCCGCACGTTTTTCAATGCGCTGGCAGCCCAGTGACAGCATTTACCTGGACTTAATATACGATCATCAAAATGACAAAGACTATGGTGTGTCCACCAAGTCCATTATTGCTGCGTCCCCAGGCGGTGATACCTCGCCCTTCACTCATGCCGGACAAAACAAACAGCTAAAAGATCAGGCCCGTCGTCAGAATGGTTACACCCTGTTGGTTGACTGGGATATCAATCAGGACTGGCGACTGTCATCTATTACCGGCCACCGGCAACTTTGGTTTGATAATGCGTTTGATATTGATGGCACCACTTACAACGCCTTTGCAGGTATAGAATATGACCGGCAAAAAGCCATCAGCCAGGAGCTGCGTCTTGCCTATGCCAGCCAGTCGGCCACCATTACATTTGGTGCCAGCTACTACCGGGATGAAGCCAGCAGTGGTTTTGATTTTGTTATTAACGAACAGTACTTACTGGGCGGTTTTCCCAATGTGTTAACCCCGCTCCCCGAATTACCGGTAGCGCCCGGCGTTTCCGTGCCACTCAACGAAGCCAATGTGTCACGCAGTTACACCGAAAACAAACGTCATAGTCAGTCGGTGTTTGCCAATCTGAATATGGATCTGAATACTCACTGGACCTTGGACGCAGGTCTGCGTTACACCTGGGACCGGGCCACACTGGCAAGATCGGGTGACGCCTTTACTTTGGACGGCGTCGGCTCTTTTGTATTGCCGAATGGTTTTCTGGGCAACAGCTTTGCTGAAATGCACAGCACAGATGCCGACTTCAATATGCTTTCACCACGCGTAGCCCTAACCTACAGGTTAAGCGATACGGTTAATGTTTACGGCGGTATGTCTATTGGCAAACGTGCCGGTTACCCGGATATCAGCATCCAAAACCCTACGGTGGATAGCGTCAGCTTCAGCACTAAAGAGATTGGTAATGAAACGCTGACCTCCTACGAGATAGGCGCCAAAGGGCAAACCAGTAACCTGTACTTTGACCTGGCTTTATACAGCTACGAATACCAAGACTTTCAAACCGTCAGCCTGGATATCACCGAGGGTGCAGCAAACGCGGGTAAGGCTAAAGCCTGGGGACTCGAAGGCCTGATCAGTGCCGAGTTCACCGACTGGCTGGGCGGCTTTGCCAACTACGCCTACATTGATACCGAATACGTTAACTTCTTCGATACCCTCAATGGCGAGCCTGTTGATTTGTCAGGCAATCGATTCCGTTTAGCCCCGAAAAACACCTTCAGTATCGGGCTGGACGCATCGGCCTCACTAAGCGGCAGTTGGCGCTGGTTTGCCAATACCCAATATGCCTATCGTTCAGACTACTTCTTTAACAACGACAACCTGGCAAATGAGCGGCAGGACGGTTTTGGCTTGTTAGACGTTCGTATTGGCCTGGAAGATGACACCCGCGGCTACAAAATAGAACTCTTTGCAGAAAATGCACTGGATGAACAGTGGGTACGCGATATTGGCAACGCAGGCAAGTTGTTTGGCACCTCCACCGCAATTCGCGGCAACCCGCGTTTTTATGGTGTGCGCTTTCGCGCCGAATTCTTCTGAATAAAGGAACCAGAGCATGAAAAAGTTAACTTTAGCCTTCGCTGTAATCGCATTAAGCGCCTGTACTCACACCCAACAGTCGCCTGCAAAACAACAACTTAAGCTGAATCAGATCCAGGTACTGGGCACCCACAACAGTTACTCCGGTTTTGTCGAGCCCAAGCTGCTGGCAGCCTTGGCCAAGACGGCAGATAGCAAAATGGCTGGCTTTATGCGCAATATGAGCCCCGAGCAAATCGCCGTGTTTAAGGAAGAACATCCCAATCCGATGAACTTTGCTGAAGGATTTAACTACGGCTTTACGTCGCTGACTGACCAACTTAACCATGGTGTCAGGGGATTAGAAATAGACTTGCACCGGGATCCTGAAGGAGGCCGTTTTATGCATCCAGCCGGGTACGCCATGCTGACCGCGCAAGGGCTACAACAAGACTCACTCTTGCCCCATGACAAGACGGATCTGCAAAAGCCGGGCTTAAAAGTGTTGCATATGGCGGATCTTGATTTTCGCAGTAGCTGCAACTTATTTACCCGTTGCTTGAAGGAAATGAAACAATGGTCCGATGCCAACCCCTCGCATGCCCCCATTTTTGTTATGCTGGAAGCCAAAGGTAAGGGCTTGGATGGGTTTCCTGGCGCCACCGAAGTTCTGCGCTTTGACCAGGCAGCATATGCCAGCATGGACCATGACATTATTCAGGTCTTAGGGCGCGAGCGTGTTATCACCCCGGATGATGTCCGCGGCAGCTATCATACGCTGGAGGCGGCGGTCCGCGCACATAACTGGCCAACGCTGGCAAACAGCAAAGGGAAATTTGTGTTTATGCTGATCGCAGCTGGCGATACCAGTGACCTTGGCTATTACGCCGCATCCCGCCCCAATCTTGAAGGCAGGGTGGCATTTTTACGCTCTAGCCCCGGCAGCACCTATTCCGCTTTTGTGTTAATGGACAACGCTATCGTCAGACAAGATGATATTCAGGCATTGGTTAAACAAGGCTACTTAGTGCGTACCCGCTCGGACATTGAAACCTATGAGGCAAAGGTCAACGACCAAAGCCGCGCCCGGGCAGCCTTTAGCAGCGGTGCACAGGTTATCTCAACGGACTTTTATAAACCCGGCAATCTTTACCGCACCGATTATCATGTCACCTTGCCGCAGGACGCTGAGGCGGATTTTCGCTGCAACCCTGTTAACGCTGATTGCTAGATGCCTGCAAAAGCCACAACGCTTTTATGACCCACAAATAACAATGCCGTCACTGTAGACGGCACCTGTTAGAAAGCGCCGACCGTTCGGCGCTTTTTTATTGGCTCGCTTTTTATTGACTAGCGAAGGTCGAACCTGTCGGCATTCATCACTTTGGTCCAGGCGCTGACAAAATCGCGTACGAACTTCTCCTGATTGTCGTCCTGGGCATAAACCTCGGCGTATGAACGTAAGATGGAATTAGAGCCAAACACCAAATCCACCCGGGTTGCGGTCCATTTCATTGCACCACTTTGCCGCTCACGAAGTTCATACAGATTCCGCCCTGTAGGTACCCAGCGGTAATTCATATCGGTCAGGTTGACAAAGAAATCATTGCTAAGCTGGCCAACTTTATCGGTCAACACGCCGTGACGGCTGCCACCATGGTTAGTTCCCAGTACCCGCATACCGCCCAGCAGCACGGTCATCTCTTTGGCTGACAGGCCCATTAACTGCGCGCGATCCAGCATCAGCTCTTCCGGTTGCACGCGGTAGTCTTGTTTCAGCCAGTTACGAAACGCATCGTGAATCGGCTCCAGCACAGCAAAAGCCTCTTCATCGGTCATTTCGGCACTGGCATCACCACGGCCTGGGGCAAAAGGCACACTGATATTAACACCGGCATCGCGTGCGGCTTTTTCGACTGCTGCACTGCCGCCCAATACAATCAGATCGGCAATACTGACTTTTTTGCTCAGTCCGGCCTGAATTTCCGCCAGCACTGCCAACACTTTTTGTAGCCGCTCAGGCTCATTACCCGACCAGTCTTTTTGTGGTGTCAGACGAATACGGCCACCGTTAGCGCCACCGCGATAATCCGAACCGCGGAATGTACGGGCGCTGTCCCAGGCGGTGCTGACCAGTTCACTGACCGTCAGACCGCTGGCCAGAACGCGGGTTTTCAGCTCGGCAATTTCGCTTTCATCCAGGTGATAATCCACAGCCGGAATGGGGTCCTGCCAGATTAAATCTTCGCTTGGCACTTCCGGGCCCAGGTAACGGCTTTTCGGGCCAAGATCCCGGTGCGTCAGCTTAAACCAGGCGCGGGCAAACACCTCATTGAAATAGGCCGGATCGGCGCGGAATTTCTCGGAAATCTTGCGATACTCCGGATCCATCTTTAACGCCATATCGGCGTCGGTCATCATCGGCAGACAGCGGATGGAAGCGTCTTCCACATCCACAGGTTTGTCTTCGTCACGAATATCAACCGGCTGCCACTGCCAGGCACCGGCCGGGCTTTTAGTCAGTTCCCACTCATGCTTGAATAACATTTCAAAATAGCCGTTGTCCCATTGGGTTGGATGGGTAGTCCAGGCCCCTTCAATACCGCTGGTCACCGTATCCCGGCCAATGCCGCGTGACTTATGGTTCATCCAGCCAAAACCCTGTTCTTCTATATCTGCCCCTTCCGGCGCTGGCCCTAATTTGGCCGCATCACCGTTGCCATGGGCTTTACCTACAGTATGGCCGCCTGCCGTCAGGGCTACGGTTTCTTCATCGTTCATGGCCATGCGGGCAAAAGTCACGCGCATATCCTCGGCGGTTTTGAGCGGATCAGGATGACCATCCACCCCTTCAGGATTGACATAAATCAGCCCCATCATCACCGCCGCCAGCGGGTTATCCAGATCGCGCTCACCACTGTAACGGCTGTTTTCACCATCCGACGGTGCCAGCCATTGTTTTTCCGAACCCCAGTAGGTGTCTTTTTCCGGGTGCCAGATATCTTCCCGGCCGCCGGCAAAGCCAAAGGTTTTAAAACCCATGGACTCGTAGGCCACATTACCGGCCAGAATCATTAAATCGGCCCAGGACAGCTTGTTGCCGTACTTTCTTTTAATCGGCCACAGCAGGCGGCGGGCTTTGTCCAGATTGCCGTTATCCGGCCAACTGTTCAGGGGGGCAAAGCGCTGGTTGCCGGTACCACCACCGCCACGTCCATCAGCAATGCGATAGGAACCCGCCGAGTGCCAGGCCATCCGAATCATCAAACCACCATAGTGACCCCAATCTGCCGGCCACCAGTCCTGGCTGTCGGTCATCAAGGCGGTCAAATCGGCTTTAACAGCGGCCAGATCCAGCTTTTTAAAGGCTTCTGCATAGTTAAAGTCTGCATCCATGGGATTGGTTTTACTGTCGTGCTGATGCAGGATGTCAAGATTCAGCGCATTGGGCCACCAGTCCATATTAGTGGCACCAGATGAGGTCATACCGCCGTGCATTACCGGGCACTTTCCGGCACTGTTGGAATGCGTTTTCTCCATGTCAGGTTTCCTCTTCACTTTGCTAAGTTGGATGGCGTCACTACCGCCACAATCGAAGTTAAAAGTTACCTAGATAATTTAATCTTTAAAAATTAATTTATTGGCTGGCCCCAATCGTTTTAATCAATACATCTGGTAACGGCAGTTACAAGTAAAGTTGGCTTTGGCAAATCTGCAAGTGAAAACCGCAACCGCACAGACTAGTGCGCTCAAATCCCCCCTTAAGCGCATTAAGGCAGCATTTTCTTCAGGGTTAAAATCCCCCTCAGCTCACCCGGGCTGAAGCCCGTGGCCAGATCCGCCGGGTAATGACTTTGCAAGGCGGCCTTAACGTCATCCCCTAACTGGCTGCCATGGCAGGATAAGCAAAGGCCTTCGGTCATTATGGGTTTGGCCAGCCTGAACTGCTGCTTATCCAGTTGTATGGCGATTAATGACGAGGCTTTTTCCCCAGCAGCCAGAGCCTGTTGAAAGTAGCGGATCTGTTCAGCTTCCCAACTGTCCGGCTGATTATCCGGGTTACGCACCTTATGACTGGTGCGGCCGATATACCAACCGTCTGTGGAGTATCGTTTGGCAATGTGCGGTGCCATTTCACGACAAACGTTAATCCCCTGGCTAAGCCCACCCTGCTCAATAGCCTGGCTTAAGGTAGTTTTGAGTTCAGTGGCAAATAGCCGGATGCGTTGCATAGCTTCCGCTTCCATCTGGGCTCTTTGCGCTTGAGGCTCACTGGCCAAGGCGGCAACTGAGCCCAGCGCCATTAATAGCCCAACAACTATCCCCGGCCTTACTCTTGCTCCCCACATACCCGCCCCTTTTAATATCAGCTTCACTACCACTACTATAGTGTTCAGAACCACAGTAATTTTGTTTTGGATCAGAAAAGGAGCCTTATTATGGCGGAATCGCAAACATTCAGTGTGCAATTGCAGTTATTGGAAGGCTACAAGTTCGAGGTGGACTTTGGTGAGTTTGGCCAGATTATCAGCGATGAACCCCAGCCACTGGGCCAGGGACAAGGGCCCAATCCCTCGCGTTTGCTGGCTGCCTCGGTCGCCAATTGTCTGGCTGCAAGTCTGATGTTTGCTATTCGTAAATTTAAGGAAGAGCCTGGCGAGGTTAAAGCACAAGTACAGGGCACCATGGAGCGCCAGGATGGCAGATGGCGTATCGGTCAGCTGCAGGTGCAACTCACTTTGGGTAATGAGGGCGCCAATATTCCCCACCTTGAACGGGCGCTCGGCCAGTTTGAAGACTTCTGCGTGGTTACTCAGAGTGTCCGCCAGGGTATTGATGTGCAAGTTAAGGTGTGTGATGCCAGCGGCAAGTTGCTGCTTGGCGGTTAAATACCCCCAGCAGATGAACACTTATTGACATGTGTTTGATTATTACTTGATAGTACTGGCGTAAAATTAGGCAAAAAAACGATACAAAGGAACTGACAATGATGAAACCCCACGCACTGTTGAAACTCACAAGCGTCGCCCTGCTTGCTCTGACAAGTCAGATTGCGCTTAGCGCTGACATGGCCAAAGATGCCATATGGACAGCGGTGAATAACAACCCGCATCGCAGTGAAAGCGAGATAGCCAGAGATCAGTACCGGCATCCGGAACAAGTACTGCGCTTTTTTAATATCAAGGCAACCGATCGTGTGGCGGAAGTTGCCCCCGGCGCCGGTTGGTATACCCATATTCTGGCGCCACTGTTAAAAGACCAAGGTAACTATGTTGGTTTACAGCATCATCCGGCCTACTACGGTAAATGGCCAGATTGGGCGGCTAAGCTGGCCGCTTATCCTGAACAGGTTGCGCAACAACCTGAGCTGTATGGCGATCGTGCCAGTGCCAGTTGGTTACCCATGCCGGAAGGTCTGCCGGTTGAAGAAAACTCCGTCGATGTACTGCTGATCGTGCGTACCCTGCACAACTGGCAAAACCAGGGGCGTATGGAACCCGGTTTGCAGCAAAGCTGGCAAATCCTCAAACCAGGTGGCACCTTAGCCGTTGTGCAGCACAGGCTGAACGAATCATCAGCGTTGGATGCCGAAACAGCCGCAAAGAATGGCCGCTTTAAACAGTCCCAGGTCATCGCCATGATAGAGGCCCATGGCTTTAAACTGGTCGACAGTTCTGAGGTTAACGCTAATCCCAAAGACGAGCAAAATTACCCTAAAGGCGTTTGGACGTTACCCCCTACCCTGGCGCTGAAAGAGCAAGACCAGGACAAATACCTGGCCATTGGTGAATCAGACCGCATGACGCTGAAATTTATCAAAGTGGCAAATCAGCAACTTACACAAGTCACCCACTAAACCCGCAACAAGCCGGTTGCCCGATAAGCGACCGGCTCCACCTCACGCCTCACGCCTCACGCCTCACGCCTCACGCCTCACGCCTCACGCCAGCAAGCATATGCCTAAATTAGTAAGTTTATTACAGAATCATCTTGCATTTTTTGCTCATACTGGCAGAGTCGGGGGGTCGAAAGCTTTATTTCACAAAAAAGCGGCTTTCGGCAAAAGTTTTTTACTAACGCCCTGTTTTTTCACGTTTTAGTAACAAAACCGGCAAATCGGACATTGCCGCCCAGGCCAGGGAATTGCCTGATATCAGCCGCTCCAACAGGAGTCGGCGCCAATCTGTTTAACCAGGAGAGACCACTTTTTATGTGCGGTATATTCGGTATTCTCGACATCAAGACGGATGTCACCGAGCTACGCTCCAAGTCACTGGAGCTTTCCAAGTTATTGCGCCATCGCGGCCCGGACTGGTCAGGGATTTGGAATAATAATAATGCCATCCTCTGCCACGAACGTCTGGCCATCGTTGACCTTGATAATGGTGCACAACCGCTCATCTCGAATAATAATCAGCAGATCCTGGCCGTAAACGGTGAAATTTATAACCACAAGCAGTTGGAAGCGGGGTTGGCAACGCCCTATGCGTTTAAAACCAAGTCTGACTGTGAGGTGATTCTGCCCTTGTACCAACAAAAGGGTGTGAACTTTATTGACGACCTGCAGGGTATGTTTGCCTTTATCCTGTATGACGAAGCCGAAGATGCCTACCTGATTGCCCGCGATCATATTGGTATTATTCCGCTGTATACCGGCTTTGATGAGCACGGCAACTTCTATGTGGCGTCAGAGCTAAAAGCCCTGTCGCCGGTGTGCAAAACCATTAAGGAATTCCCTCCTGGCCATTATCTGTGGAGTAAATCCGGCGAGCTGACCAAGTATTATCAGCGCGACTGGATGGACTATGACAATGTCAAAGACAACCACACCAGCCTGGAAGACCTGAAAATCGCCTTTGAAAAATCGGTGAAAAGCCACCTGATGTCTGACGTGCCCTATGCGGTATTACTGTCAGGCGGGCTGGACTCCTCACTAGTGTCGGCCATTGCCGCCAAATATGCCGCTAAGCGGGTGGAAGATAACGATCAAACCCAGGCCTGGTGGCCACGTTTGCACTCCTTTGCCGTAGGCCTGGAAGGCGCACCGGATCTGATCGCGGCCCGTAAGGTGGCCGATATGATTGGCACCGTGCACCATGAAATTCATTTCACTATTCAGGAAGGTCTGGATGCCATCAAGGATGTCATCTATCACCTGGAAACCTACGATGTCACCACCATTCGTGCCGCCACGCCAATGAGCCTGATGTCGCGTAAGATCAAGGCCATGGGCATTAAGATGGTGCTGTCAGGTGAAGGCTCGGATGAGATTTTCGGCGGTTATCTGTACTTCCATAAAGCGCCAAACGCCAAGGAATTCCACGAGGAAACCGTGCGTAAACTGGATCGCCTGCATATGTTTGACTGCCTGCGCGCCAATAAATCCACCTCGGCCTGGGGTGTGGAAGCACGGGTGCCTTTCCTGGATAAGGAATTTATGGATGTGGCCATGCGCCTGAATCCAAAAGATAAAATGTGCGGCAACGGCAAAATGGAAAAACATGTACTGCGTGCCGCCTTTGATAACGGCGAATATCTGCCGGCCGAAGTATTGTGGCGTCAGAAAGAGCAGTTCAGTGACGGTGTAGGCTATTCCTGGATTGATTCGGTAAAAGACTATGCCGCCAGCCAGGTCACCGACCAGCAGATGAAAACCGCCGCCTTCCGCTTCCCGGTTAACACCCCGGATACCAAAGAAGGCTATTTGTTCCGCACTATCTTTGAAAGCTTCTTCCCGCAGGAAAGCGCGGCACGTTGCGTGCCCAGCGGCAAGTCTATTGCCTGCTCCACGGTGGAAGCCCTGGCCTGGGATGCCAGCTTTACCAATAACGCTGACCCATCCGGCCGTGCTATGCGCGGCGTACATAGCGACGCGTTGGCGGAGTAATCTGTAGCTATTTTTCTAAAAGCCCGCTTTCGCGGGCTTTTTATTGTTCTGCATCAATCTAAATAACTCATAAACCCTTGGCACACCAAGGCTTTGCCGTTTAAGCTGGGCAAAAAAGCAATACCCGGAAAGACCATGCGTAGTGCCTTTATTGTCTCACATTTGTTAATGGCGATTGCCCTGCTGCTACTGGCGCAAAGCTGGGGCTGGGTTATCTGGTTGCTGGTGCCTCTGGCGCTGACCTTCGCCATCGGCCTTCAGGATATGCTGCAAACCGAGCACAGTATTCGCCGCAATTTCCCGCTGATTGGCCGCGGCCGCTGGATGATGGAAAGCCTGCGGCCCTTTGCCCGCCAATATCTGATTGAATCTGATTTGGACGGCACGCCGATTAATCGCATGTTTCGCAGCATTGTCTATCAGCGCGCCAAGGGCGACCTGGACACCCTGCCCTACGGCACCAAAATCAATACCTATGAGTCCGGCTATGAATGGATCAGCCATTCCATTGCAGCGCGCAATATTCATGAGCTGGACTGCTCGCCCAGAGTAAAGATTGGCGGCAAAGACTGCCTTAAGCCCTATTCGGCCAGCATTTTAAATGTCTCTGCCATGAGCTTTGGCGCGCTGAGTAATAATGCCATCCGCGCCCTGAATAAGGGCGCAAAGATGGGCAGCTTTTACCACAACACCGGCGAAGGCGGCATTTCTGATTATCATCTGGAGCATGGTGGCGACTTGGTCTGGCAAATTGGTACCGGCTATTTTGGGTGCCGTGACAGTGAAGGCAAATTCTGCCCCGACACTTTTGCCGAAAAGGCCGGGCAGGACGTGGTTAAGATGATTGAAATCAAGCTCAGTCAGGGCGCTAAACCCGGCCATGGCGGTATATTGCCAGCCAGTAAAAATACCGATGAGATTGCCCGGATTCGCCATGTACAGGCCCATACCGATGTGATTTCACCTTCGGCCCATTCGGCCTTTTCCACCCCCATTGAGATGATGCATTTTATCCGCCTGCTGCGGGAAAAATCCGGCGGTAAGCCGGTCGGCTTTAAGCTGTGTATTGGCCGTCAAAGTGAATTTATCGGCCTGTGCAAGGCCATGGTAGAAACCGGTATTCAAGCGGATTTTATTACCGTGGATGGCGGCGAAGGGGGCACCGGTGCGGCGCCGCTGGAATACAGTAATTCGGTGGGCATGCCGCTACGCGATGCCATTGCCTTTGTGGAAGATTGCCTGATTGGCTTTAACCTGCGCGACGACATTCGCATTATTGCCTCGGGCAAGGTCTTTTCGGCCTTTCACCTGGTACGCAATCTGGCCCTGGGGGCCGACCTTTGCAACAGCGCCCGCGGTATGATGCTGGCGCTGGGCTGCGTGCATTCGCTGGAATGCAATAGCAACCGCTGCCCGACCGGCATTACCACACAAAATCCTAAACTGATTAAGGGCCTGGATGTGCAGGATAAGGGCCATCGGGTGGCCCGTTTTCATAAAGAGACCGTGCATGCGGCGGTGGATATTGCCTCATCGGCGGGCCTTGCCAGCCCTTCAATGGTTAATCGCAGCCATGTGCAGCGGCGTATTGACCAGCAACGGGTAGCCAGATTGGATGAACTGTTTCCCTACCCTACCGCCGGGGCATTTTTACAGGCGCCCTACCCGGCCAGCTACCGGCCTTATATTCAGGAAGCCAGCAGCGAACACTTTATGCCAGACAACTATCTCTGCCACCGCTGCTGATAGCCCTTGTGATCTAACCACAGAGAACACGAAGAGCACAGAGAACACTATGATGAGATGAGTCGGCATGGCGATAAATTCTGTGCTTCGTGCTCTTGGTGTTTAATTGGTGTTTTTTTACTCACCACGAAGGACACTAAGAACACGAAGAGCGCAGAGAACACTATGATGAGATGAGTCGGCATTGCGATAATTTCTGCCCTTCGTGTGCTTCGTGCTCTTGGTGGTTTAATTGGCGTTTTTTTACTCACCACGAAGGACACTAAGAACACGAAGTAAAAGACGTCTTAAAACAGAGAAAACGACATTCCATCAAGTGCTTCGAGCCCCTCATGTTTATAAAAGCATCTATCATTTACCACGAACACTAAGATGAAATGAGTCGGCATGGAGATAACTTCTGCCCTTCGTGTGCTTCGTGTTCTTGATGTTTAATTGGTGTTTTTTTACTCACCACGAAAGCCACTATCTTCATCATGCTCTTTGTGGATGTTAGAGCGTGAATTACCGAGCACTAGATACTAAGCCAAAAAGGAACTAAGAAAATGGAATTCGAAACACTTTCAAACAAGGTGATTGGTTGCGCAATCGAAGTACACAAGGAACTCGGACCTGGCTTGCTTGAATCAACCTATGAGCAATGCCTAGCTCACGAACTGCGTTTAAACGGCGTAGAATTCAAGCTTCAACATCAATTGCCGATCGAATACAAAGGCTTTTGTCTAGATTGTGGGTACAGAATCGACATGTTGGTAGATAACAAGCTTATCCTTGAGCTTAAGAGCGTTGAACAGGTCAAGGACATTCACAAAGCTCAACTACTTACCTACATGAGACTGGCCAATATCAAGAAAGGTTTATTGATAAATTTCAACGCTCTGAAACTAAAAGATGGCCTGAAAAGATTCGTCCTATAACCCTTCGTGTACTTCGTGCTTCGTGGTTTAGTTAGCGTTTTTTACTCACCACGAAGGACACAGAGAACACTAAGATGAAATGAGTCGGCATGGCGACAACTTCTGCCCTTCGTGTTCTTGGTGTTTAATTGGTGTTTTTTACTAACCACGAAGGACACTAAGAACACGAAGTAAAAGGCCGTTTCTATAATGATGGCGACTCCCCCCTTCGTGTGCTTCGTGCTCTTCGTGGTTTAATTGGCGTTTTTTTCTCACCAGGAGAGACACTAAGAACATGAAGATGACAAGTGTCTTTGAATTGAGATGGTATGATCCCTTCGTATATTTCGTGGTAAAAATGATTCCACTGACAAGCAAAGCTGACAACCTGCCTACTATGTCCGCTGGCCGGGCTGGGCCAATTCGCGCCTTTTAGGTATACTTCGCCCACTATCCCTGTAACAGCAAAACCGGGCTTGATAACCAGGCCCGGCGTCGCCATTTACAGGCCATTGCGATTTGATTGGAGCCTTAAATGGAAACCCGTTTTGATGAACTGCTGGAGTTCCCCTGCTATCAAACCTTTAAAGTGCTGGGTGTTGCCCATGAGCGCCTGCCTGAGGATGTGGTGGCCTGCCTGCAGCTACTGGCACCGGATGACTATAATCCCAGCATCCGCCCCAGCACTAAGGGCAATTACCATTCGGTGTCCATTGATGTACGTGTGACCAGCAAGGAGCATATGGAGTCGGTGTATATCGAACTGGGCAAACTGGAACTGGTACGGATGGTACTCTAAATCGTGAGTACGCCAAGCCTGATTATTCGTCAGTTGGGGCGCCAGGACTACGCGCCCATCTGGCATGCCATGCAAAACTTTACCGACCAACGCGGTGTCGAGCAGCAGGATGAAATCTGGCTGGTTGAACATAACGCGGTGTTTACCCAGGGCCAGGCCGGTAAGGAAGAACATCTATTGGCTCCCGGCGATATTCCGGTGGTAAAAGTAGACCGCGGCGGCCAGGTTACCTATCACGGCCCCGGCCAGCAAATGATGTATGTACTACTGAATCTCAAACGCCTGAAAATCGGCGTGCGCGATCTGGTAACCGCGCTGGAACAATCCGTGGTGGAATTGCTAAAACCTTATGGTGTAAACGCCTACCCCAAGGCCGATGCCCCAGGGGTATATGTAGACGGGCGTAAAATTTGCTCCGTGGGCCTGCGCATTCGCAAGGGCTGCTCATTTCACGGCCTGGCGCTAAATATCAATATGGATCTGGGGCCGTTTCAGCGTATAAATCCATGCGGCTATGCCGGGTTGGAAATGATACACTGCGCGCAACTCGGCGGGCCGGACAATCTGCCAGAGGCAGGTAAGTTGTTAAGCCAGGCATTTTGCCGGCTAATCAAGATTGAACAGACAGACTATCGGGAAGGTTTTGATGACTAAAGCAGTACGTGTCGAAGCAGGTGTAAAACTGCGCGACGAAGACAAAATGAAACATATCCCTGTCACCATCATCCCCACCGAGCGGGAGCAGATGCTGCGCAAGCCCGACTGGATCAAAATCAAGTTGCCTTCCAGTACCGAAGGGATCGACCGCATAAAAAACATTATGCGCAAGAACAACCTGCACTCGGTCTGTGAAGAAGCCAGTTGCCCTAACCTGTCTGAGTGTTTTACCCACGGTACCGCCACCTTTATGATCCTTGGCGACATCTGTACCCGCCGTTGCCCATTCTGCGACGTAGCCCATGGTAAACCACTGCCACCCAGTGCCGAAGAGCCGGAAAAGCTGGCCACCACGATTGCCGAAATGAAGCTGAAATACGTGGTGATCACCTCGGTAGACCGCGACGATCTGCGAGACGGCGGTGCCCAGCACTTTGTTGACTGTATTAACGCCATCCGCAAACACAGCCCCAGCACCAAAATTGAAGTACTGGTGCCGGACTTCCGCGGCCGTATGGACACCGCGCTGGAAATCTTTAAAAACGGCGTACCCGATGTGTTTAACCACAACCTGGAAACCATTCCACGCTTGTACCGTGAATGCCGCCCGGGCGCTAACTACAAATGGTCACTGGAGTTGCTGCGTAAGTTTAAAGAGCAGCACCCAGAGATTATGACCAAATCCGGCCTGATGATGGGCATGGGCGAAGACCAGCAGGAAATGGCCGAGGTTCTGAAAGACCTACGTGAGCATAACGTCGATATGCTGACCCTCGGCCAGTATCTGCAACCCAGCCGCCACCATTTCCCGGTGAAACGCTACGTGCACCCCAGTGAATTTGACGCCCTGCGCGACACCGCCTACGAGCTTGGCTTCAGCCACGCCGCCTGTGGCCCAATGGTACGCTCCAGCTACCATGCTGACCGCCAGGCTGCCGGGGAAGAAGTGAAGTAGATTGTTAGGTGTGAGGGGTTAGGTGTGAGGCGCTTAGCCCTATAAGAAATTGAGGCGGTATTTCGTTTTAACTATCGTCCTAGCAGAAACTGCTTGTACAAAAAAGCCTGCTTATCAGCAGGCTTTTTTGTCTCGAAAATCTATTTAGTGACTTAACTCATGCCATTTATCAAGACTAGCGCGGGACGTCGCTCTGAGCAGTCTGTAGTAGTACCCTGCTGGTACTACACCAATCAAAGAATCACCTTGCTCATTAAATCGTCTCGATACCTTTGCGTGAGACAATCTTTGATAACTACTGTTACTAGGATCCCTTACCTCAAAATAAACAACATCCTGCCCCTCACAGCATCCATTTTGACTGACAAGTATGGCTACAACCATATCACCAAGGGTATCGTTGGTATATTCTACATTCCAGTTTCGTAAAGCGGTAACATCACTCCAAGTTCTTGGCCCCCCAATAGCTACGTTGTCAACAATGTCTTGCATCTGAGTAACTTGGTGCTCAAGAGCATCAAGTCTATCTGTAAGAGCATTGATTTTATCGTAATTCCCCTGAACACTGGGGCGTTCTTGTGCATTTACCAAATCAGAAACTGAAACATGGCCCAGCAGCAATGTCGCTATTAATATTGCCTTCTTCATATTATTTCCCTTAAGTAAGACATATAGAAATTTAAGTGTCGATATTTTCAAACAGAATTTTATCTTTCAAATAAACTGCGATACCTGGTCATCAATAGGATCAGGCCGATACCGATTACAAATACATTACCGGGTTCAGATATGTTGACGGCGATCCGGTGTTTTGTTTTCTCAACAACCGCATTTCCATTATTTTGACCATCGTTTACCGTGCGAAGCGAGACTTGTTTGAATGAATCCCCAGCACTTGCTGTTATTGACAAATGAACGCCATATCCTCCATCAGAATATTGTTGAATAACGGATGCAGGATCTAACCCATACGATATACCATTAACAGACAAGAACCACTCGCCTGGCCATGGATAGTCAGACATACTGAGGAAAATACTAAATGCATCAATGGGCTCAAAAAAACTAAACTCTAGAACACCAAACAAATCTTGAAAAACACCACCATCTGTTGTTCCTAAATAGTTACCGCCTGATGATGTATCCCAAACATTTTCAACAACTAACTCAAAACTAGTCATACTATGGTGGAGCTCATAATCTCCAATTGCTGCTCCATTGGGCAATAAACTACCAGAAGCATAACTTTCGAAATTTTGTTCAATCACTCCGCTGCCAACTGTATCGTAGAATGACTGAACATTGGTATGTTGGATTATTGCTGCATGTGTACTTAATGAAACAAACGCTGTTAATGCAAAGGAGATTTTCTTTATTGAATTCATCATTGCTTCCCTCAAACAAACTTTATATTTACGTATCAACTTTGTCGTTGCTAATCCTGCAGACAAATGTCTTGCATTTTTCAGGTTGTAGAGAATTAGAATCTATTCAGTAGAATTGTTACATTTAGAGATGGGCATAAAATAAACGAACTGATTACTATCAGCCTGCCCTAGCCATAAAATGATAGGCTCTAGAAGCCAACCACCATACTTCATACCAATAGAGAGTTGTGATATCCAACCCATCAACACTGGTGTTTTTTTAACCTAATCACCAATGACATCGCTGTCAATGAAAATTTTTAATTTCTAACCAAAAGTTAACTTAGTCTCTATTTCAAAAGTAACTTATCCTATGGAGGCTTTAGGGCTGAGCATGCAGTGGTTTATGAGCAAAGTAGCGAGTAACTACCTACAATTAAGTCCTAAATAGACCATTCTCTGTGATAAGCCATGTTTCCATTTGGGCACACTGAAATCTATGCATCACGGTCTTGGTTGGCTCAAGAGCTATTAACAAAACAAGTGCATGGGGGGGCTCAGCCTTGCCTAGTTAATTGCCCCTTGCTACCATGCGCATAATTTATACGCATTTATTATGCGAGGCACTGGCGATGCGTGAATTATTTGATAAAGATGCCCCTAAAAAGGCAACAAACTTAAGCATAAACAGTAGCTTATTAGCTGAAGCCAAAAGTTTAAAAGTCAATCTGTCTGCCACAATGGAACGGGCATTGGAAGCAGAAGTCAGACAAAGCAAGCGGCGGGCATGGCAGGCTGAAAATAAGCAGGCGATTGAAAACTGTAATACCTTAGCCGAAGCAAATGGCCTGTTTGCCGATAAGCATCGTGGATTCTGATGAAGCAATACGACTTATATGCCAACACAGATCCAGCTAGCCGAAACACCTACCCCTATTTTGTTGACGTACAAACCGGCCTGCTTGAAGAGCTTAACAGCCGGGTTGTAATTCCGATTTCCCCAGCCCTGGATGCCAACTCGTTTCCGAAAAACCTTTGTCCAATTATTGAGATCAATAACCAGCCATTTGCATTGCTTACCCATCAAATCACAACGGTTTCATTATCTTTTTTAAAGAGTAAAGAAGGTAGCTTGCTGCTCAACAGAGACGATATTATTTCCGCGCTGGATTTTCTTTTTACTGGAATTTAGTTTCTGCTATTGGCTCAAAAATTCTTCCGATTTTTTTCTGCAGGCTCACGTTTACCATCACCGGCGCGCGCCTTTGGCGCGTCCGGTGGATGGTTTTGTTAGCCGATTTTATATGTCATAACCACCATCTGGCTTATATGACCACCAAGTCTTATTATTAAATGGCTTGCGCTGAATGTTTGTACCGCAATGTACCTCGCCAAGCATTTCATGATAAGAATACCAATCCTCTATGAACACAACATCTCGTTCCGGAACTGCATCCTTAAATGCTTTTTCGAATATACACTCACCATCAATAATAGGCCCGTGTGGCTTTGGGACTATGCTTACATTGTTGATGACAAGGTGATTTACCATGTCAGGGAAATATGCTGCAGTTCTGTTGGCTCCAGTAGGGTGGAAAAGAACGGGTATCTGTACCACATGAACATCATCAACCCCTAATTCACGTTTAATGATTGAGATGTTGGTATCCATGATATTTTGATAATTGTCATTATTCTGCCAAAACACTCCATCATTTAGCAGTTCATCAACAGTGATTTCAGCAGATTCAGGGCTTCCTGGCTCACCTCGCTTCATTCCCTCAAACATGGTGACGCTTCCGTACCCATTAAGCGACAGCCGTTCTAAAATAGCTTTTGCTCTCCCTGGAGATGCCACTAGAACCTGAAAACCTATGTCATTCACAGCGGGAACGAAGCAGACAATTTCATCAACATGCCCAACCGTTAACCAATCTGTATACACCTCGAAAGGTGATTGGACTTTTTGAGAATATAAAAATTTCCTTAATTGAGGCATCATTTGCCTATTAGAATCAGAATAATCTCCATATTTCTTGCCGCCAAACACAATTCTGCCGAAAGGATAATTTCTTCCATTGACTGAAACTGGTGGGCTAACTTCTAAATTGCCAAATGAATCTAGAGAATTCGGAGCGCTCCCGCCGACTTGAAAATGACCAAAGTCCTCACCTAATAGCTCTTTTTCAGGAAATCCATCTAATCCTCGATCTCTCGGGCTATCCATAACCACTGGCAACACATGTGTAGCCCCTTGAACATAACCAAACTCAATTTCATCTTGAATCCACCTGTCTCCAAGATGGTCCTGTGGCTCAATTATCGTTAAAGGGACATTGATATTATCTAAAGCTTCAGTGAGACTTTCTAAAAACTTTTCATTTGTATTTTCCCCACTAACAATCCTGCACGTAAATACACGAACAGGTGGGAGTGTGTTGGGAGTCATAATCCATGGAGCAACCCTATAAACTACAGAGTCACTTGAAATGACGTTCTGCCCTTTCACCAACAATATTTCTAATGTGATCAACCCTTCAAAGTTTGCACTGGGATATTCATGTGCCTCTAGATACAGGTCTTGGCCTTTCGTAGAAAGCGGAGGCGAGTATATTAGTGTTTCATTTTCTCCAGACGGGTCTACTCCTAAAATCCTTTCATAATCCCCATTACTTGATTTGGCATAAACCGTAAACCTTGAGGCGGCACCCTCAGTTGTTGCCAGAGTCAGAAATACATCCTGAGGAAACTCATCAAGTAGCGTATCTTCTACTATTAATTTAGACCATTCTGAATAGTAGCTACCTGACGGGTCATGTTCGTTGATTTCTAGATCATTATTTACTAGGGCTATTGCACCTCTTTGGTTGTTACCCCACACCCAACTATCATTTCCTGTGTCAATTAAATCTATATCCCCATCGCGATCACTATCATTCCTTATAGAAACCCTGCAAACATCGACATTGACTTCAATTCTATCTATTTCATCTCCGTCAGTATTAACATGGATCAGCGTGGCTTTGCTCTTACCAGCCTCTAGCGCTTGAATTCGAACCAAACCTTCATACGGGAGAGGGGCTTGAACTGGCGTATTAATAATAAATTCTTTCCATGCGTTGCTTTCAACGTGAAATATCTTAAGTCCATGCAAACTTTCGAGAATCAAAGACCCCGACTGGATGTTAAAGTTGACTCGTACACTCTCACCGCGTGAGAGAAAGTGGTTAGATTCCATGTCATATCCTCATTTATTGGTTTTTAATGATGTGCGCTTAAGCTGCCTTGACCGGCTAACAATATTATTAGACGGCGAAGCTGCGATGTTCAGTACCTTTGCCGTTCTACCGCTCCATATCTGAAACTTTACTAACACAGCTTAAATCCGTTATCACAAAGTGACATATGCGCCAAAATCCTCGCACTTGCTACAGCCAAAAGTTGGTTGTTCGTACATGGCCCAATTAATTGTTAAATAGATCTATGCACCCCTTAAGCGGCCCAAGCCACTTTGCTCAAAGCTTTGGCCAAGCTCACCAGTTACCAATATCAATGACCCTGCCCCTGATAAGCAGAAGCCTACCTGCTATGGCCTATCGTTATTGAACAATTGGCATCAATTTTAATAGCCTTTCAGCAAGAAAATCATGAGCCAGTGAAGATTTATCGCACCCATAAGCTATTCTTCCAAGGTTTTGAGCGGCGATCAAAGTAGAGCCAGAGCCAAAAAATGGGTCAACCACAATTTCACCTGATTCTGAACTTTGTGAAATCAAAATTTCCAATAACTCTACGGGTTTTTCTGTAGGATATCCTCTGTAAACTCTTTTTGACTCCAATATATCTGGAACACTAAGATCTTTTAATTTTCTTTTTCCTTTTTCAAAGAAAAGAATGAACTCATACCTTGCCCTATAGTGATATCCCATTCCAATACTCACTTTATCCCATACAATAGGCTTCCAGAATTTAAACCCTATCTTTTCTGCTATAGGCTTGAGGACAAACATTGTTTCCTGATCACAAAAAATATAGAAATGTGAGTTCCTTTTTAGTACGCGATATATTTCTTTAAGAAAGACTTCAAATCGATGATTAGGGAAAATTTCAAACCACTGATTATTAGAGCTCTTACTAATTTTCAATCTTGTTGTCGTACCAATTTTTCGATGCTTCTCTAATGACTCATAAGGGGGGTCAGTGATAATAAGGTCTACGCTGGAATCAGCCAGCGTAGATAACCATGAGACGGCATCATCTCGAAAAATATTCATTCAAAACCTAATCTAAACTACTACAAAACTTTCCATTCACATGTGCACGAGAAGTGACACCTTTCGGTAAGCTTCTGCAGTCATAACAATAGCTTTGAAACCCTTCAGGGTTTCTAGCCGTCTTTCGTGCGGGAGTTTTACCGAATGCCGCAGGATAAGGGTGAAAAACATGTTCACTACCATTAGCATCAGAACAGTGCGGACAGGACTTAAATTTCTGTCCTGTGTTTACATCAACTTTGTGAATCATACCAACATTTAATTTCCTTCCACAACATTTACAACCCATATCAACACCTCAATAATGACTGCTTACTAAAATAATGACTACTTTTTCCGGAATGCATCAATAGAACATGATACATTCTGGAGAAAGTGTCGTACCGATTGATTTTCTCTCACTAAAATATAAGAATAACTTCATCATTGTGTAGCGAGCCGCCTTACCTCAGTCATCTAATTTCAAGCGTTCATAGTCGCATGTCTGCAAAGTAAATTTATCTATTGAGAGGTGGTTATGAGGTTATTGGAACTTTTAGAACATAGTATTTATGGACAGAGTGTGAAGTGTTGGCGCGACTGAAACTCTCTCTGAAATGATTTAAGACACTTTGACTCCGCTTGATGTTTCCAATCGATTCCGGGGCTACTAAAAGACTGGTAACTTGCTGGGATAGGGTTGAGTGGGAGACGCGTAGGGTACGTCGTATCGGCAACCGACTTTGCGCTGGACTGACGTTGAGATCCAGCTAGGCCCCTTGATGCCACCTCCCAGCGGCTTTTCTGCCGCACCAGCATAAAGCTGCCCAAAATCTTTCGAGAAAATTTGGTCTTTCAGTCTCATTTACTTAAGGAAAATCAATGAAGTGAGACTGTCGCGTTATAAGCAACAGGATATCAAAGATTCAACACCCCACCGGCAAACGAATCAAAGCAACAGCGCCGACTCCATCAGCATTATTTTCCAGCGTCAGTTGGCCGCCATGCTGCTCAATAATCTGGCGGGACAGCAATAAACCAATGCCCTGCCCACCCCGCTTGGTGGTGTAAAAGGGTACAAATACATTATCCGGGTTTTGAATACCCACACCGTTATCACTCAGGCTGATAAGCACTGCGCCAGCTGCGCTATAGCAATGGACTTTAATCACACCTTCCCCCGTGTTCTCAGCAATGGCCTGGCGTGCATTGGTAATTAAGTTAATCAGCACTTGTTCCAGCAGCACCGGGTCGGCGACCACCTGGGTGCTGTCCAGTTGCAGCTCGAAGGTAATATCGCTGTACATGGCCATGACCGAGCCGAGCATGCCGGGCAGGTCTATATGCTGCGGATGGATAGCATATTGGCGGCTTAACTGGCTATAGCGACCAACAAATTCGGTCAGCTTCTGACTACGCTGGTTAATCACTTCAAGCATGTCTTTTTGCACCTGATGGGTGCTGAATTCGGCCAGAGTTTGCGCCAGTGATTTAATCGGGGTTAAGGAGTTTTTAATCTCATGGCTTAGCACCCTGACAATCTGCTGCCAGGAGTGAATTTGCATTTCCCGCAGTTCATGGCTGATATCGGTAAAAATTAGTAACTGGTGCTCACCGGTTTCGTCCTTATAAAAGCTGGAGCGAATATTAAATTGCCTGGCCTGTTGCTTATCGGCAATTAACCAGCCCGATGCGCTTTGCACCAGCCCCAGCGATTTTGCCTTGCTCAGTCGCACCAGTCGCCAGTCTTTACCCAGCCAGCGCGACAGGGCCTGATTGCCGTGCACCAGTTTTCGCTCTTCATCCAGCAGCAGCACCGGGCTGTCCAACTGCTTGATTAAACTGTGAACCAGTAAGTTTTTCTCGTCGAACAGGCGTTTTTTTTGCCTCAGCGCCGCCGAAAACGCACCGATTTCATCAAATACCCTGCCGACCATGCCACGGCAATACACCGGCCGCACCTGCAGGGAATAATCATCCACCTTCATCGACTCCAGCGCATCCAGTATGCGAGCGTATGGGCAGAGCAGTTTTTTGTTTAGCCACAATGACACCAGCAACTGAGCCGGCAGTAATAACACCAACAAGGTGGCCAACATCAGCCCAGAGCTGTGTAACAGCCATAAACAGGCCACACTCAGGCCTAAAATAAGCAGGTTCACCAACAGCAAAAATATGCCAATCAGCCGCTCAAGGCTGTTCACTGTCAACATGTTCTGGCCCTGTGCATGCTAGAGGTAATCTTTGGCGACGATATGGTATTTTTCTAAGCGACGATAAATGGCACTTTTGCTGATGCCCAACAGCTCTGCGGCTTGTTGGGTTTGGCCCTTGCACTGCGTCAGGGCCTTATCCAGCAGCTCACGTTCGGCCTGCTCGAAGGTCATCAGTGGCAATTCAGCGCCCGCGGCAGACGCCACCGGAGCGGCAATGGCAGACGCCATACCGTTAGCAGCCAGCAGTGCTGCACTGATATCGGTTTGCTCACACAGCAGCACCACACGCTCAAGGATATGGCTTAATTCACGTAAATTACCGGGAAAGGGGTACGCCATCAGCAGCGCCAGTGCACAGGGCAGCAAACTGATGCCGGGCTTTTTATAGCGCTGACAAAATTGTTCGAGCAGTTGCCCGGCCAGCTCGGGAATATCTTCGCGACGCTCGCGAAGTGGCGGCACATGCAGCTCAATGGTATTTAACCTGAAGTACAGATCCTGGCGAAAGCGCCCCTCGCTAATCAGCTGTTTAAAATTGCCGTTGCTGGCACTGATCAGGCGCACGCTGGCAGTTTGGGTGGCGCTGGAACCCACCCGTTCATACTGGCCCGACTCCAGCACCCGCAGCAATTTAGCCTGGGACGGCAGCGGGATCTCGGCCACTTCATCCAAAAACAGGGTGCCGTGCTCTGCCAGTTCGAAACGCCCTACCCTGGCCCGGTCCGCACCGGTAAACGCCCCTTTGGTATGGCCGAACATTTCACTTTCAAACAGGTTTTCCGGAATAGCGCCCATATTGACGCTCACCAAAGCGCCGCCGCGATGTTGCTGCTGATATGCCTGGTGAATATAGTGCGCCAGGCTGCTTTTACCCGTACCGTTTTCACCGGTGAGCAGCAAGGTCACCGGCTTTTGGGCCACCTCATCCAGGCGGCTTTTCAGTAACTGCATGGCCGGGGAGTTTGCCACCAGCTTGACTGCCTGAGTCTGCTCCCTTGCTGGCGGGCAACAATGCTGTTCAAGCTGCTGTAATTGCAGGGATTGCTTGATCACTTGCAGCAGCCGCTGGTTGTCCCAGGGCTTTTCAATAAAATCCCGCGCCCCGCTTTTTAAGGCTTTCACCACCAGATCCACCGCTGCCCAGGCAGTTATGGCAACTACCGGCAGATGGCTGTGCAAGGCACGAATTTTGCGCAGGCAATACAACCCTTCTTCTCCCGATGTGGTGTCGCGGGAGTAATTCATATCCAGCAGCACCAGATCGACGGGCTGATGGTTAAGCATGTCCAGCCCGGTGGTTGGGCTGTCGGCTTCAACCACGTTGAAACCATGATTGGTTAAGAAGAATCGGGCACTTAGCCTGATGTCAGCGCAATCATCAATAAAAAGTATGGTCTTGGGGTTTTGCATGCTTGGTCGCGATAAAAATACAGGCTGCTGCGCAAAGTAAAATACTAACACGGAACAGCCCAGAGCCCTTTACAAGTTACTCATTTCGGAGCGCTTTTATAGGATCCTGCCTGACAATACTGTTGGCAGGAATAAAGCACGCCAGTAAAGAGAACAGCAGCAACAGCCCTAAGGCGCCGGATATCTGCAGCACATCTGGCTGCCCTAACTGGGCAATCTGGCTTTTGGCCATGCCGTACAGCAGCACAGCCAGCAAAAAACTGCTCACCAGGCCAATAACAATCGGCTGAATCGCATCCTTGAGCACCATATTGACAATACGCTTACGTTTGGCACCCAGTGCCATACGCACGCCCAGTTCATAGCGTCGCATCTGGGTGGCATAGCTGATTACCCCATAAATCCCGGTACAGGCCAGCAGCAGGGCAAACAGGCTTAACCCCCCGGCCAACCAGGCTGCCAGGCTATATTGATATACCAGTTCAGCGGCGGTGCGTTGCAGTTGCAGGTATTCCTGTATTCTCAGGCTCGGGTCAATCGTGCGCAGCTGTTGCAGGATCTCCAGTTTGGTCAGGCTCATGCCGGGTTTGATCTTCAGCATCAGGTTGATGTCACTGGCATCCAGGGGCATATAAAAATATGGGTCGATATTGGAAACACTAAAATAATCCTCCACCACCCCCACCACCTCGAAGGCTTGCCCTTTCGCGCGGTAAATACGCTCGCCTACTACATCGGTGCGGTTAAAAATGGCCCGAGCCATGGATTGACTGAGCAGCGCCACCTTGGCCTGGTCGGCCACTTCTTCGCGGTTAAAGTTGCGGCCATGCAACATTGGCAACTTCACTAATCCAACAAAGTCTTCATCCACGCGGTTATATAAAAAGCCGCCGACGCGCTGCTGGTGACTATCGTAAATAAGGGTGCCACTATGGCCGAATCTAAGTGGTGAATGGCGGGAATTGGCCACCAGTTCAACCTGAGGCAACTGAGCAAAATGCTGCTTAATTTGCGTGGCAAGCGTACGGATCTGAGTGGCGCTGGGGTAGTTTTTGCCGGGGTCTACCTCAACACTGATGACGTTCTCAATATCGATACCCAATGGATGGTTAGCGGTTTGCAGACTCATTTGCAGCACCAGGGATGTCATCATGATCAGCAAGCCGGTCAAGGCAATCTGTGATGCAATCAGGCTGTACCTGACCCGACGCGATACCTGCGCGCTGGTGCCTTTACCACTGGCGTTTAACTGTTGTTTAAGGCCGTCATAGTTGACCGCAAAGCGGCCAAAAAAGGCCAGCGCCCCGGCTAACAGCACGGCAATAGTGCAACTGAATAGCACGGTCGGGACATCCAGCCCCAGCTCATTTAAACGCGGCAGCGTGCCTTGCGCCAGCTCTTTGGTCAGCACCAATAGCCAGGCGGCGATGATCAGGGCAAACAGGCTGGCCACCAGGGTCAATAGCAGGCTTTCAACAAACAGGCGCTTAAACAGCGCTTTGGGTTTGGCCCCAAGGCAGGCGCAAATAGCCAGAACTTGCCGCTTTTTATTGATATGCGACAGGTACAGATTGAGCACATTAACAAAGGCAATCAGCAGCAATACCACGGCGCCCGCCAGGATCATCAGCGTAATCCGGACACCGTCACCTTTCACCGCATCGCTTAGCCGGGTCAGACGTGGCAGCAATTCCACGTCCCGGTACAACTGCGCTTGTGGCGACTGCAAAAAATCCTTAAAAATGGCCGATAGCTGCGCATTGACTTGGGTCGTATTCTGCCCCGGCGTAAGCTTAACCAGGCTCAGCAAATTAGAGGTGGACGAGGTGCCGTTAGGCTGGCTTAACTGGCTGTAAGCCGCCGGTAAGTAGATGTCACTGGCCGTTTCGGCAAAGGGCTGCGGCTCTTTAAAACCTTTATCGAGCACACCAACCACCTTAAATTGCTGGTGATCAAACTGTATGCTCTGGCCGATGATATCAGGGTCTGCGGCAAAGTAGCTTTGCCAGGTGGCATAGCTGAGCACGGCTTCTGGCCGGGCATCTTTCATTTCCGGGCTGGCAGACAGACCCGTGCCAAGGGCCAAGGGCACGGTTAACAGATCAAAGAATTCGGCTGTGGTATATAAGGTTTGTAACCTTGGTTCACTGGGCACACTGGCCAGAATGCCACGGCTGCGCAGTACCAGGGCTGAGTGCAGAAAGTTCTGGCTGCTGCGATACATTTGCACTTGTGAATCGATATGCTGGACACCGGATTTGACGACCTTGCCCTGGCGCACTTCGGTTTGATCCAATATATACAGCTGCGCCGCCTGTTTATAAGGCAGCGGCTTAAACAGGATCAACTGGTTAAGGTTAAACGCAGCAATCAGTGCGCCGAGGGTCAGGGCCAGGGTGAACACCAGGGTAAACACAAACATCGGCGTATTTTGTAACCCAGCCAGAGCATGGCGAATTTCGTGTTGTAACTTCATTAACTCGCCTCCGCCAAGGCGTGTTCAGACACCATTTCACCGTCAAGTAAATAATAACGGGTATGGGCAAATTCGGCATAGCGGGCATCGTGGGTCACCATACAAATGGTGGTGCCGGCCCGGTTCAGATCTTTGAGCAGGGCCATCACCGCATCGCCGTTTTTTGAGTCCAGATTGCCGGTCGGTTCGTCCACCAATAAGATGGCGGGTGAACCGACCAATGCCCGGGCAATGGCCACGCGCTGCTGCTGCCCACCCGACAATTGGTTAGGCTTATGCCCGCCCCGATGGGCCATATCCACTTGTTGCAGGGCATGGCGTACCGCCTGGTCTATTTCGGCTTCACGCAACATTTTGCCGGACGCATCCACCTCACGGTAGCGCAGCGGCAGTGCGACGTTCTCGTACACGCTGATTTCATCGATAAGGTTAAAAGACTGAAAAATAAAGCCGACCTTGCGGTTTCTGATCTCGGCCCTGGCATCGACCCCAAGCTGGCTGACGTCCTGGTTGTCAATCAGGTAGCTGCCACTGCTGGCGGTATCCAGCAAGCCCATAATCGCCAGCAAGGATGACTTGCCGCAACCAGACGGGCCGGATATGGAAATAAAATCGCCCTGGTAGATGGTCAGATCGACACCGCGCAGGGCGTGGGTTTCCAGTTCCTGGGTACGGAATACCTTGGTGATATTGGCCAGTTGCAGGCAAATTTGTGCTTGGTTTGCTTGGCTCATATTGATGTCCTTATTGGTTTTGTATGCTTAATTCAGGGAAATGTGCGACTGCTCGGCGTATTGACGCATGTCGCTTAAGATAAAGCGCTGGTCACGCGCCGCGCCCGATTTGATCTCAATAAACTGGCCGCTCTTGGCACCAAACTCCAGCCAGGTAAGTTCGGCGGTGTGACGTTCATCATCCACTTTAAATACCTGATGCCGGGAATGTTGGGCAACGTTTACTGGTGCCTTGATATACAGCGTGTCTTGCAGCGTGCCCATGCGTATTCTGGCTTCCACATTCAATGACGGGCGGGCATTATCCGGTAAGGTACCGATCAGGGCGATCTCCACTTCGACGTTACCCTCTTTAACCACAGGATCGATAAGCCGAACCTCACCTTCGGCCACCCCACCGCGAGTATCAATACTGGCCTGCATGCCCGGCATCATGCCCTGCACATCCCGCTGTGGCACCTGCACCACGGCAATTAACTCATCGGTTCCGCCCACCAGCGCCAGTTGACTGCCGACACTGACACTTTGTCCAAGCTCAACCGGCAGAGCCTGTAACACCCCGTCAATACCGGCTTTTACCTGCAATCGGGCCATACGATCCTTGGCTAAGGCCAGCAGGCTTTGCTTTTCATCGATTTGCTCTTTTTGGATCTGCAGGCTCTGTTGATGCAGACGCGTTAATTGCGCCAGACGCTGTTGGCTGTTGGCCAGCCGCCCGGACAATTTATTGACTTGGGCCTGCGTTTCCAGCAGGGTCAGTTGGGTCACTATCCCAGAATTGGCCAGCTTGGTTTCCGCCTCAAAGCGGGCCTTAACCACATCCAGATCCAGTCTAAGCTCGGCCTGTTGATTATTAGCGTCGAGCATTTCCCGCTCCTGAGTCAGGACCAGTTGTTTTAATTTGCCTTTTTCAGCCTTTAGCGCCAACTCAGCCTGCACCAGCGCCTGACCGATACCCGGGTTGGACATCGTCAGGATCACACTGTCGGGTGTGACCACCGCGCCGGGCTTTAGCAGGATCTCTTCAATCACGGCCTCATTGGCGGCGGTTAAAAAGCGCTGTACTTTGGACTCTAAGACACCAAAACCTGTGACTTCTAATGCCAACGCCCCCTGATTGACCTGACCTAACCATAACTGCCCGACCTCGACCTGACTGCTTGCCGACGGCTGGGAATAAAGCCAGACACTGAAAACAGAAAATACCAAGGTGACAGCTGGCAAAATATAGCGTTTGCTGTACATGGCCCTCACCGGGCTCACTTTTACGTCCATTGCATCGGTCCTTACCTGTTTAGCTGCTTAGCTAATGCAAGACGCAAGCGTCATACCAAAACACAACAAATTGATATTTAAAGGAATATTAAAATCAGCCTGGCATTTAACAGGGGAAATTCCCGGAATCGGGAAGATGGAAATTTATGAAATCGGGAATGGCGGCAACGTCACAGGTACTAACGAGCTTGTTTGCACGCCAAGCCACAAGCAGATCAAAGTCATTGCCTTTATAACAAGGATAATCAGGCTGAAATGCTTGGCCTAGCACACAGAGCTAACGCGATGTGCAAAATAGCGAAAGGCAACCAAACCCTGATGTTTTGCGCCTTTCACATGCGCTTGTTACGCCAGTTGGCAGCTAATCCCACTCACTTTTGCTGGCGACATAACGGCGTTTGCTGAATCGCCTGAATAATCTCTTGTTGCAGCGCCGGACTATTTACCGCCCTGGCCAGCGTAACCCCTCCCATCAGAATAGCGAGTTTTGCCCAGGTATCTGGCGGTATGGCGTTATTCTCGCCAGGGTTCATTTGCTGCACTAATTCCCTTAGTTGAGCTTCAAACGCCGATTTTATCTGTGGGTCGGCCCGCCCCACATCCGGCGTTAAACTCTGCAGACCGCAACTTTGCGAGCCTTCGCAGGTGGATTTTTCCTGCAGATAAAACCTGGCAAATTCAGGCCACCAATCGGCATTATTTGACTGGAACAGGCTGACGGCTTCCTGCACCTCCTGCATTCCGCCAATCATGGCTTCTTCAAAGGCGGCCAGCTTAGACGGAAAGTGTTTATAAAATGCCCCGGAGGTGACCCCAGCTTCTTTCGCCAGGCCATCGATACCAATGCCATTCAAGCCGTTGCTGCGAAAGCAGCGAGCCGATGCGTCACTGATCCGCTTGCGGGTTTCTACTTTTTGTTCAGCTGTATAACGCATAGCTAATCCACATTCTATTTATTTTCAACTAGTTAGATGTCATATCAGACAATATGGCAATCACTGTAGCATAAAATAACGATCGTTACCCATTTACAAGATAACGATCACTATCTAACATAGAAAATGATCGTTATCTAAAGCGATCCTTTATTTTTCTTACATTACTAAGGACAACCTATGCCACTTACATTAACGCTGACTCAAGGTGTGCTACCTGAAGGTGCAGAAGCCGATGCCATTGCCCAACTAACCCATGCCATGCTGGATGCCCACGGCTTAGCCGACAATGCCCTAATGGCCCGCAACATTACCGCGCAGGTCAATGTGTTACCCAAACAGCACTGTTTTTCTGGTGGCAAACCTTTCTCGGGTGCCTGGATAGAGTGGAAAGTTCCAGCTTTTGCCTTTTCACAGCCGGATGTGCAACAGCAATACTGCAGGCACGCCACCGACATTATCGAGCAGTTGTCTGGCCATAAGCACCCCAGGGAAAACATCTATATCAATGTGGTGCACGCCGTAGATGGAGCCTGGAATTTTGAAGGGGCAGCATTAACCAATGTGCAAATACTTGGGGCGATATCTGAGAACGCCGCAACACAGCCCAATTAACCTCTGACGAGGGGCGTTTGCCCCTCTGTCCCAACGGATAAGCATAATGTTTAAACGCATACTGCATAGCATGTTACGGGTCGGGGATCTGCAAGCCTCGATAGACTTCTATACGCAAGCCCTGGGCATGACCGTACTTCGTACCCACAACAATACTGAAGCACAATACAACCTGGTGTTTCTGGGCTATCAACCTGAATCAGCAGCGGCGGTACTTGAACTGACTTACAACCAAGGTACCCACCATTATCAGCATGGCAACGGCTTTGGCCATATTGCCGCTGAAGTTGAGATTGCCAGGCGGCCTGCGACTGGGTGAAAAACCATGGTGGCAGGGTTATCAGGGTTGCCGGCCCGTTGGCTGGCAGCCATGAGATCATCGCCTTTATTCAGGATCCCGATGGTTATGCCATTGAGCTGATCCAGCGTAACAATGGCGAAAACACTTAAAAAACAACAAGAAGGAGAGCCGAAGCTCTCCACGATTATTTATTGTACTTTTTATACAAACCGATTAATGCATTGTCGGTGTTACCGTCAACGCAACGGGTGTCAGTACCAGTGCGGTCTTCCAACACCAGGATATATACCACATCCTGCTGACCTTCCATCTTTGCCGTTAATGCAGGCCCCAACAAATTGGTGTGCTCGGGATAGATAAACACCGGTTCTCTGGGGTTACCGTGATATTTTTCATAGTTAACTTCATAGGTATTGTTCCCTATGGCGAAAACGTCCGTGATTACGCCTTCACAAGTGAAAACGATAGCGTGTGACACGCTTGAAGCAAGTAACAACAGTGCACCTGCACTTACTTTTAATAAGTTCATCTTCATTGCTAATTTCCCTAAATATAAATTGATACCTTTCTAGCCACACACCGTGGCGACTTGAGTTTATATTTATTGCGGCCTTGAAAAGATGACACTTTGATTAATTTTTGTTTAGATCAATTTATAACAATAGACAGCTATACATACTGGGTATCGAAGCCGACTTTCTAGCCCTGCCCGCTTAGTTCATTACACCTCCCTATCGTGATTTAGGCGTCACAGGCCAATGCAATGCTGCAGCCTATTTCGTTAGGACGGTCCAGCCCTCTGTCGAAATCCTCCCCAGCCAAACGACTATTGGCAAATTAACCCAACAAGAGAGTGAACTATGCAAATTTACTGGATTAAAGCTCAGGCACCGCTGCGGGTGCTGGCCCTATGCAAACATTTGGGCGTGCAAGCCGAGTTTATTCAGCTCGATCCCACCGACGGTAGCCTGAAAACCGACAAATATGCCAAGCTGAATCCCAATATGAAGGCGCCAACCCTGGTGGATGGCGAGACGGTGCTGTGGGAAGCCTCGGCCATTATGGTGTATTTATGCCAAAAGGCCGGTTCGGATATGTGGCCAGCCAACCATGCTATTGAACAGGTGGACGTGATTAAGTGGTTGTCCTGGAATGATTGTCATTGGATGGAAGCGGTAGGCAATTTTTACTTTGAATATATCGTAAAAAGTACCTTTAACTTTGGCCAACCAGACCAGCAGGCTATTGAGGCCGGCCTACCGCTATTTCATAAATACGCGGCGGTGTTGAATCAGCATCTGCAAGGTAAGGACCATGTGGCCTGCGGGCGACTGACCATTGCCGATTTTCAGCTCGCTTCCATGGCCCGTTACTGGCAGGAATCACAGATGCCGATGCAGGATTACCCTAACATTGTGAACTGGCTGAACAAGCTGATGCAACTGCCCGCCTGGGCCGAGCCCTGGCCGCTATAAACCAAACATCGGCCAGCTACGCTGGCCAATCACTTTGGTATCGTTGTAACCTTCATTTGACAAGAGTGGTTTTACTTCAGCCAGTATTGAAGTGGATTCAGCACCTGCGCTTTTCTGGGGGATTCAAGCCAGTCTGGTAACTTGGCCTCATATGCCTGGCGATAAGGGGTATCCTGATGTTTAAGGAAGGCTTCAACGCTGGGTTCTTGCCAGCGTTCGTACAAGGTGAAAAGATTGGCTTGCTGCTGATCTTCATGCAAATGACAAGCAATAAAACTGGGTTCTTCGGCCATCTTGTCTAACAATGCTTTACACGCCGATAACCACTCATCGCGACATTCGGCCTTAATATGAAGCTGCACATAAAAAACCAATTCACTTCCGTGCGACTTCGTTAACTCATTCATACTTAACCTCTTTTTCCAATATTTTAGCCAATGTGTTCCGTGTTGATGATTCCCCCTTTGCCGGTAACTTTCAACGTATTTGCATGATTTTCAAAATCAGCTGAGATAAATCCCGTTGATGCGTCACTAACTTGTTACTCAGCAAGCATTTTACAGGCAGTTCATACCTGATAGCAGAATATGAAGACGTCGCCGTAACCATAGGAATCGTTATGCAACCTTCAGCCACTTATGCCAGCCGCAATCTGCGATTATTCATTGCGTTGTTTATGGGACTCTCGCTCGGGGCCTGTTCATCCTTAACCAACCCCTACATTGACGAAGCCAAGCTCAGCAATGATTCAAGCGTCAACTCTTGCCCCCCTGACACCGCTACCCTTGCAGGCGCGCTTGAATGTAGCAGGCAATTAAAAAGCCGCTACCTGGAGGCCATGGGCGACCAGGCAAACTTAGCCAGTTGGACCGGAATTGGTCTGATTCCCCTAACCGCTTACACCATCGGCTTTGCAGTCAACGGCGAATCCGCAACGAAAATCTCGGATTTTGCTCTGACCAGTGCAGGACTGTACAGCTTATCCAATTGGCTGGCAGCGCCGCAGCGAAGCAAGGTGTATGCACTTGGACTAAAAGGCCTTCAATGCGCTGAGCACGCCGTATTGCCTTTGACTCTGACCACTGCGGAACTGAATAGTCTGCAGAATCACACCGTTGCCCTTGACCTTGCCTATGCCGATGCACGCTCTGCATTAGCAAAGTTCCCGGACCATTCACTCGCTCCGCAGGTACAACAGCATCTGCAGGAAGCCAACACCTTGCGCCAACAGGCCGCCCTGCGGCAACGGCAAAGTTCCCGCGCAGCGGCCTCCCTGGTTGTGACTGCCCGGGGAATAAATACCGCCGTAAACGAAGCGCTGGTTGACAGCGTGCAATCATTAAGTGCCCTGCCCGGTTTTCTGTCGGGTTTAAGCAGTTTGTATGACCAGAACCTGACAGGCTTCTCCGCTTATGTTCCCACCACTACAGACCAGGGTGCCGTCGTTGACGGGTTAGCGCCGCAATCGCAAAGAGGTCAGGAACTGGCAGATAAGCATAAAGAACTACTAGCAAAGATGGCACTACTGGAAAGTGAACTAACCAAACTCACCCCACAAAGTCAGGGCCAGAGCCTTGAGCAATGCGGTTTGGACAGCAATGCCTTAGCTGCAGGGATAAGCCTGACTCCCAGCACTCTGAGTTTTAATAAAGTAGACAGTGCGCATTCTGTTTCCATCAGCGGAGGCAGCGGCAGTTATGTGTACAGTGCTAATGAAGATGTTTTTGAGGTGAAGCAAGTGCCAGCCTTTGGTGACAACCTGACCATTAAACTAAAAAGTGCTGATCAGCCCGGTAGCTATATGATTAAGGTCAAAGACAGCAGTGGCAAAGCACAGAATCTGGTGATTACTGTCAGCCCACCTCAGCCACCTCAACCACTAGCAGATGGTGCCCCGGCAGTTCCAATCAAACCCAGTTGTGCTCTGAGTAACAACTTGCAACCAGGAGAAGAACCTTACTGTCAGGATAAAAATCTGACCATTCAATTGCAGACCGCATTGAATAATGGTTTACCTGCGGCGCAGCAGATACAGGTTGATGGTGACTATGGCGAAGCAACGCGCAAAGCCGCCCTGGCTTATATGCAGCAACATAGCTTTGCCGAGCCACAAATTAATGAGCTGAATTTGCAAAGAATTATCAGTTCTCTGGATGGAATGGCGTTGCCAGGCCGGTTATAACAGGAGCTCGTAATGAACAGGTCAACCCGCAAAAAACTCAACAAAGTGACCAGAATGCTGTGTGAAGGCAAGGACGCCAAAGGACTTACAAGCCGCGACAGACAGCAGGCTGCGCACCTGCAGCACGGCCATGCTGCCTGGTTAGAACAAGCCAATGTGCAGGGCCTGGCCGTCGACACCAAAAAAGTAGCCTTTCAGGACACTGGACAACCCTGTATTCAGGTTTATGTGGATAAGAAACGCCCGGTGCACGAATTGTCAGAGCCGATTCCACAAAAGTTACAACTTGAAGATGGTTCAGAAGTGCCATTGGATGTGCAAGAAATTGGTCAGTTGCAGTTGCACAATCAACTTGAACTGCCGCAACGCCCTGTGTTTGCCGGGCTAAGCGTTGCCAGTATCCACAGATACCCAGGCACTATCGGCTTGATAGTGCAGTCTATAAACACACCGGGCGACAAGTACATATTAAGCTGTGCACATGTACTGAGTCCCTTCTCTGATCAGCAGGACAAAAGGGTTCTACAACCTGCCCCGCAGGACTTCAGTCAGGCCGAGCATGATTTTACCGTTGCTGATTATGTCGCCAGTATCCCCTTGTACTTCAGCACCAGTGGCTATCCCAACCGGTTCGATGCCGCTTTGGCCAAACTAAGACCCGGCGTAGACGTGCTTGCCGAGCTCCCCTATATCGGAGCACTGAATGGTGTTTCTGCACAAATTCGCCATCAGGCTATGGTGAGAATGGTTGGTAAAGTGTCCGGCTTTTCTTCCGGCACCGTATTAAACAACAACTTTTATGCACGATTGCCCTACTACAATGGCAACGGTCAGAAGTTTCAGGCCGGCTTCCGCGAACTGGTATTGTGCAGCCGCTATGCGCAGCCAGGTGACAGCGGTGCAGCCATTGTCGGTCCTGGCGGGCGGCTGCTCGGAATACATATGGCGGGCTCCAACAGTCACTCGGTTTTCTGCCGTATTCTGCCGGTACTGCAATACTTCCAGGTATCGCCATTAGGACTGATACAGCATTCAAGTGCCGTGCCTGTTGAGTTAGCTGAAGCCGTTTAAAAGCGGATAAGTAACAGATTGTGTTCTGTCCTGCCAGCATAGTGCCAGCGAATTATTATTCACTAGTCCTTTACTTACAATTTCTTACACTGCAAAATTGTTACGTTATCACATAATAAGACTCTGTATTTTTCAAATATGCAGTCTCTACTTAGTCACCGTCGCCAGAAGTAAGCTTGTCGGCACCAGGAAAGGTATCAGTCAGTGAATGTAAAACGTTCTTCGGTAAGTCTCGTTGTTTTATCCGCGCTATTCAGCCACACCAGTTACGCCAATTCCGGCCAGGAAAATATTGAAAAGCTCAATGTTACCGGCTCCCGCTCGGCCCTGTATGACACCCGCGACGTCAACGCCGCCGCACTTGGCACCAAAGATACGCAATTACTGCCTATCTCTATTCAGTCTTTTTCCGATGCGCTAATTGCCAACCAGCGGGCAAAAACCTTAGGCGATGTGCTGGCCAATGACGCGTCGGTGCAAAACACCGCCATAGGTACGGTGTTTGACTTTGTTAGCCTGCGCGGCTTTCAGCTCGACTGGACCAACGGTTTGCGCCGCGACGGCCTGGCCCTGGCGCCGTTTCAGGATGTTGCGCTGGAAAACATCCAGCGTCTGGACGTGATCAAAGGTCCCTCTGGGCTGATTTCCGGTGTCAACAATCCGGGGGGTACCGTGAATTACGTAACCAAGCGCCCCACGCAGAAGCAATTTTTGGAAGTCACAGGCGAAGTGCGTAGCCGCAATGGCAAATATCTGCATCTGGACAGCGGCGGACCACTGGATGCCGAAAAGAACTGGGGCTACCGATTTAACGCAGCCGCCGAAGATACCGGCGATTTTAGCGGCGGCGATGACTTAAAACGCTACTTTTTAAGTGCCGCGCTTGACTGGGCCGCCAGCGACAAGCTGTTTGTGCGCTTCGACGCCGACTTTCAGGACAAAAAGGTCGTCTCCCAGCCACTGATTGGTCTGGCACAAGACCCCAATAACAGTGATATCAGTATTTTGCCCCCCTATGTAGACACCAGTGACATACTGCTTGGCCAGCCATGGGGTCGCTATGAAACTCAGTCCTATAATCTGGCAACCCGGGTGGATTACTGGCTAACTGACAGTTGGCAATGGGTTAATCAATTCGCCTATTCAGACAACAACCGCTTTACTCTCTTTCCAGATATTTACCAGGTGGATACAGCCGGCAATGTCTTGTCTGCCGCTATCCATGTGACACCGGACGAGAAATACCGCTCCTACGCGGCGGTGAGTTTTTTAAGTGGTGAATTCCAGACCGGCGATATAGCCCATAATCTGGTGGCCGGAGTGAGCCTGCGCGACTATCAGTCTGCCGATGGCCGCTGGTTTGAACTACCAAACCCGGTTGGTAATCTATTTAATCCTGTCCATACCAGCCGTCCTCAATACCCTGATTATCCTGATGCCACTATTACCGACACCAAAGAAAACTCACTGTTTATAACCGACACCTTGTACATCAGCGACACCTTCTATGCCACCTTGGGCCTGCGTCATATTCGTTATGAAAAGCTGCAACATGCCCCAGACAGCGTGCAGGAAACACTAGACAATCAACGTTTTACCACTCCTTTGATTGGTCTGAATTACAACCCGAGCGACAATCTGGCCTTCTATGCCAGCTATTCAGAAGGCGCGGGAGAAGGTGGTGTTGCGGTTATCGGCAGCGGTGCCATTAACGAAGGGGAATCCCTTGGACCACAGGAAAGTGAACAGCTGGAAGCCGGAGTTAAGTTTCAGACCCAAAGTGCTACCTACACCCTGGCCGTATTTGAGATAGAGAAAATGCTCGAATACCACAATCGTGTGAGCAACTATTTTGTGCAGGATGGCGTGCAGTCGCACCGCGGTATTGAGCTGAACATCAATGGCAAGGTGTCTGATGCCCTGTCTGTGGTCAGCTCCGTGACTCTGATGGACGCTTCCCTGGACAAGCTGGTTGGGCAGCCACTGATCAATGGCAATCGTCCGGCCAATGTGCCCAAATTCCAAGCTAATTTATTCCTCGACTATCAGGTTCAGGCCTTGGCGGGACTGTATGCGCAACTGGGTATTTTCCATGTGGGAGAGCGCCAGCAAAATGTACTGAACAGCTTGTCGCTCCCCGCTTACACCCGGGCAGACTTAGGCGTGAAGTACGAACTTAGCGCCCTGAACACCATCTTCAGATTAAAAATTGAGAATCTGTTTGATAAAGAATACTGGTTATCAGCCGGTGCCAAAGGCGTGGATTGGGGCGTCACACCGGGTAAAGGCCGCACCTGGATTGCGTCTATGACGTACAGCTTCTAAGGAGGAAAATATGCTCAAGGAAACAACGCAAGCCGTGATTGAGGTTTGTGAACTGAAAAAGGCCTTTGCTGACTACCAGGCACTAAAAGGCATTTCCTTTACCGTCAATGCGGGCGAGATTCTGGCCTTACTGGGGCCAAACGGTGCCGGGAAAACCACCACCATTAATTGCCTGCTGGGCTTTTTACAGCCCGACAGTGGCACAGTCAGCATTGGCGGCATTAACGTTCAGCACGATGTTGTCAGGGCCAGGCAGCAACTTGCCTATATTCCGGAACAAGTGGCCTTGTATCCGCGTTTAACCGGCCTGGAAAATGTTAGCTATATGAGCCAAATCGCCGGTATCAGTCTGTCACGAAATGAGTATCGTGCCCTGCTGGAAAAAGTGCAGCTCCCCGCCCATGCCATCGATAAGGCGATATCAACCTATTCAAAAGGTATGCGGCAGAAAGTAGGGATTGCCATTGCCCTGGCAAAACAGGCAACAGCACTGATTCTGGATGAACCTACCTCGGGCCTGGACCCGTCGGCCAGCTATGAATTCAGCCAACTGCTCGGGCAACTGGCCGGGCAAGGCGTAGCCATTTTAATGGCGACCCATGATTTATTCCGCGCTCAGGAAGACGCCCATTCGGTGGCCATCTTAAATCAGGGACAACTGGTACACCGCCTGCAGGGACAGGATATGCAAGATGTGCAGCTTGAATCCCTCTACCTGCAACATATTCGCAGAGAAGCCCTATGTTAGTAGAGATGCTTAAAAAGGAATGGCTGGAGTCTGCGCGCCAGGGTCAGCTTGGCTGGGTAGGCATTACCCTGCTGATACTACTGTTGGCGGCACTGGCCAGCGGCTGGTATACCAGCAGCGAACAACAGAGTCTGTATCAGGATGTCACCAATGCAGAACGCCATCGCTGGTTGCACCAGGGCGAAAAGGGTCCCCACTCTGCGGCCCATTACGGCGTTTATGTAATCAAACCCAGCAGCCACCTGAGCGTGCTGGATCCCGGTTTAAGTGAATATCAGGGCAAGGTACTGCGCCTGGAAGCGCATAAACAGAATGACAGCTTGTTTCGCCCTTCTCAGGACAGCATTGCCATGCAGCGGTTTGGGCAGTTAAGCCCGGCCTTTGTTGTACAGATGCTGATGCCCCTGCTGATAATTCTGATGGGGCATGCCCTGCTGGCGGCGGAAAGGCAACAGGGCACCCTGCGCCAACTGCTGGCCAGTGGGGTATCAACCGCCAAACTGATGATGGCTAAAGGCGGAACCTTGTACCTGACCACTATGCTGTTCGCCGCCCCGGTGCTGCTCTTTGCTTTGTATAGCCAGGTGACAGCCAGCCAGGGGCAAGGCGGCAGAACACTGCTGTTTATCTCGGGTTACAGCCTCTATTTGTTTATCTGGTGCGCACTGACATTACTGCTATCCAGTTGGATGCGCACTCCCCGTCAGGCACTGGTTTGGCTGCTGGCGATCTGGGCAGTCAGTAGTTTGCTGTTACCGCGACTGGCAATGACCAGCGCCACCGACCAATTTCCAATTCAGTCGGGCCGTGAATTCGCCGCCAAACTGGAATCAGAGATTTACACGCCCGAGCGCCTGCAGGCCATACAAGAGTTTAAACAAAACACCTTGCAGGCCCATGGCGTCAGCAGCACTGATGAGTTGCCATTCGACTGGTCCGGCGCGCAATTGCAGTTTGGTGAACAGTATTCTGATCAGGTATTTGACCGCTTGTATGGCCAGCGCGCCGTATTGCTGAATAAACAGACCGACGCCTACCAGTCTGCCGCCGTACTTAGCCCTTTTATTGCCTTACAGTCAGTGTCCATGGCGGCATCGGCTACTGATTTACGCCATCATCAGCTGTTTGAAGATGCTGCGGAGCAACACCGACGAGTCATGCAGGCCACCCTGAATAATTACCAGCGCGACCATGCTAAGCAATCCCAGGGGGCGTTTCAGGCCGGGCAATCACTGTGGGAGCAGATCCCGGCATTTTCTTTTAGCTACCCCAGGATTGGGCCACTTTTAGGGCATTATCTGACACCGCTATTAAGCCTTGCTACCTGGGCGCTGTTGCTGCTTATCGCCTTGTGCTTTGCTGCCCGTCGTTTACAAAAGGAGATGCTGTAATGAAACGCCTGGTTGTGAAATATGAACTCCTTAATCTCAGACGGGAAAAACTGCTGTTGCTGCTTTTCGCGGCCAGCAGCTTATTCGCTGTACTGGCTTTTTATAATGGCTACCGCTTTAGTCAGAATCAGGCTTTAGCCGTGACGGCCGCTCAGCAGGAACAACAGACAGCCAATAACACCATCCGCCAGGGCCTGGCCGAACGCCAGGCCAGACAAGGGCCGCTAAACTGGTGGGATGATAAGCATGACCTGCGCGGGCAGGCCTTCTACCTGATGGTAAATTATGCCACTAAAGCCCCACTGCCCACAGCGGCCATTGCCGTTGGCCAGGCGGATATTCAGCCGTATTTTTTTCGCATGCTGGTAACAGAGAAACAGCATGTGCTGCACCAGTATGACTATACCCATCCGCTGGCATTGCTACTTGGTCAGTTGGACCTGGCTTTTGTAATTATCTACTTGCTACCGCTGCTGCTGATTGGCGCCTGTTTTAATGCGCTATCTGAAGAGAAACAGTCGGGCCAGTTGCGTATTATGATGTTGCAGGGCATATCTCCTGCTACCCTGGTGGCCGCACAGATTCTAGTGCGCGCTGGGGCTGTGATGGTGCCGTTCTTATTGATCAGCAACCTTTGTCTTTGGCTATTCAGCCCGGGTATAACCTTTATCAGCCTGCTGATCTTCAGTCTGCTGGTATTGCTTTATACAGGTTTTTGGCTGGCGCTGACGGCCTGGGTTATCAGCTTGGGCAAAAACGCCGCTAACAATGCCGCGCGGCTTGTTACTGCCTGGCTGGGATTGGTGATTATTGTGCCCGCCGTGCTAAATATCCTGATTATGACCCTGAATCCGTCACCCTCACGCCTGGTATATGTGGACCAGATGCGCAGCCACACCGATAAAGTTAATCAACAGGCGGCCCAAACCCTGGCGAATTTCTTTCAGGACCACCCGGAATTGGCTAAAACCGGCACAGCCACAAACGACTATGCCACCAGCAAAATAGCGAAAATTCTCGCTGTGGAGCAGGCTATGCAACCTTTTGATGATGCCTTTGTGAAGGTATTACACAAACAAAACCAACAGGCCGGGTGGTTAAAGCACCTGTCACCGGCCACCTTGTTGCATGCAGCGCTGATCGACCTTGCAGGTAATGGTCAGCTTAGGCATCAGGCATTTATGCAGGAAGTTCAGCAGCATCATCAAAAGTTGCAAACCTATTTTGCCAGCCGTATTGCGCTGGCCGCGCAAAATGGGGATTTTGCGCCTTGCAGCGGTTGCAATGCCAGGGTCACCCTGGCTGATGCCAGTGACATTCCGGTGTTCTCGTCACAGGCCTCGCTCTTGCCCATCCCCTATGGCGCCATGCTTATGCTGGTACTGCTGATTGTGTTGCTGACATTCGCCAGCACTAAAGCGTTAAGCAAAATGCACCAGGCGCAGAGCCAGACCGTACTGGTATGATCGGTATTCGCCCGCTGTCAAAGCGGGCTCGTTACTAAAGATACGGATGCTCGGCAAACCAATCCTGCAAAAATTCGATAAAGCAGCTTAGTCGCGGCGGTACAAAATGCCTGACCGGATACAGGGCATACAGGGTCATCAGTGGTTTGGCTTCACTGGCCAGCACTTCCACCACCTCACCACTTTGCAGGGCCGGGTAACTGATGAAACGGGGAATAAAACCCACGCCCATCCCCTGCTTAACCATATCCAGCAAAAACACCGAGCTGTTGGCTTTCAGCCGCCCACCAATCGGCACCCCTTGTGGCCCTACCGGCCACAGATTTTTATGCCGAAAGTAGCTGTATTCAAAACACTGATGATGCCGAAGATCATCCGGTTGATGAATAGGCCCCTGTGTTTGTAAATAAGCCGGGGCGGCACAAATACTGTAGCTGAACTGGGTAATAGCCTTACCCACATAGTTGGAATCAAAGGATGAGCTTGCCACCCGCAGGCCAAGGTCAAAATTATGCTCGAGCAGATCCTGAGCCTGATCGCTTAATTCAATATCCAGCTCAATCTGCGGATAGCGCCGTATAAATTCGGCAAAGGCCGGGGCCAATGCGGTTAATCCCAGCGCCATCGCCGCATTGATCCTGAGGCGGCCCATGGGTAATTGCTGCTGCGCCTGGATATGGGCCTCGGTGTCTTCCACCTGCCGCAATATCTCACGGCAACGCTGCAGATACTCTTCTCCAAGCTGGGTCAGTTGCAAACGCCGGGTGGAACGTTGCAACAGCCGGGCACCCAAGCTGTCTTCCAGCGCGCTAATCTGCTTGCTGATCATTGATTTACTGGCATCACTTTGCTCTGCTGCACGGGAAAAACTGCCCAGATCCACCACCCGCACAAACAACTGCATGGCTTTTAGCTTATCCACATTGTTTCCATATAGGAAAAAGAGTTATCACATTGTAGCCATATATCAAATCAATACCCAGCGCTAAAGTAGCCTTGTTCCCGGATATTGGAACCATCAACCAAGGAGATTGTTATGTATACATTGTATTTTTCTCAGGGCGCTTGTTCTTTAGGTACACAAGTGATGCTGCGCGAACTCGGCCAGCCAGTGGAGCTGGTTAGCAAAACCAAACTGGCCGACTATCTGGATGTCAATCCTCTTGGTGCGGTACCGGCGCTGGGAGTGGACAAGCAAATACTGACCGAAGGTGCGGCCATTATTCTGTATCTGCTCAACAAACATGCTAATGACCTGCTGCCCACTGAGCCCAACGCACGCCAGCAAAGCATTGAAAACCTGATGTTTGCTAATGCCACCGTACACCCGGCTTACGGCAAACTGTTTTTTATTGGCGGTACATTGCCGGATGGCGATGCCAAAACACTGGCATTCAATGCCGCCGCCGAGCAAATCAACAAGCTGTGGCAAAGAGTGGAAGATAAACTGGCCAACCAGCCGTACCTGGGCGGCCACACATACTCACCGGCGGATATCTTACTGGCTGTATATGAAAGCTGGGGTCAGTACTTCCCGGTAAGTATCGAGGTGGGTCCACGCGGCCGCGCCATGATTGACAGAATCAGAGCCCTGCCCAGCTATCAGGCATCGGTGGCTGCTGAACAACAGGCTGCCTGATAATGAAAGGCCAGCAAGCCTCTGACTTACAGGCCATCGAAGCGCTGCTGATGCAGTACTTCGATGGCCTGCACCGCGCTGATATCGCGCTGTTGGACAGTATTTTTGACCCGGATGCCAGATTATATGCCCCCGGAATCCGGCGCAGCAAACAGCAATGGCTGGATTTGGTCGCGAATCGCCCTGTTCCTGAGAAACTGGGCCATAGCTTTGACTATCAGGTTCTGGCCATCGAGCGCTGTGGTGAACAAGCCATGGCCAAGGTTAGTTGCCCGCTGTTGGGTGCCCGCTTTATCGATTATCTGGGCCTGCTAAAAGAAGGCGGTAACTGGCGGATTGTGGCCAAACAATATGCCGACAATCCTTTTGAAACACCAATGTAAAACAAGGAATCACTATGCCCTATGTAAATATCAAAGTGACCGATGAAGGTGTCACCGCCGAGCAAAAGCGTCAGCTTATTGCGGGTACCACTGAATTGCTGGTCAAAGTGCTAAATAAAAACCCCAGCACCACCTTTGTGCTAATTGAAGAGGTTAATACCGACAATTGGGGTATCGGCTATCAAAGTGTGACGGAACTGCGCCAGGCCGACAGCTAATTTGCCACGATTATGTATGTCGGACATCTGTCCGGCATCGCGTGCGGCGATAACCAAGTTAAACAGCAAAAAATCGAGCGGCCGATAAAGCGATCTGCTGAGCTTGTGGACTTTGAATTTTACGCTCCGGGGTAATCAGGTAATAGCGCTCGGTAATATTCCCTGCTACCCCAATCTGGCTAACCTGATGCTGCTCGCAAACATGCCCGGCAATGCAAGCCGGGGCACAAAACACCCCATAACCTTGCTGGCCTAACAATTTCAATACCGCGCTGTCGTCGATTTCAGCCAGTACTTTGGGCCTGATGCCCTGGTTCTCAAGGTATGCCATAACGCTGACACGCATGGTGGATTTGTCACCGGATAGCAGTAAAGGTGCGCCTTCCAGGCAGGCAGGGAATGGTTGCCGGGCATAAGAGCTCTGTGCCTTAGCAAAGAAACACAGCGGGCTCTCCCCCAGAAAATGGCTAAAGGCTTTAACATTGGCACCAGGTGGCAGCGGCCGATCTGACAATATCAGGTCAACCCGGTTTAGCGCCAGTTGGGCCAGCAGACTGTCCAGCTCCCCTTCCCGGTAAATCAGCCGCGTACTGTCCAGCGCCGCGAATAAGGGTTTCACCAGATCGAATGCCAGAATTTTAGGAATAACATCGGTGACTGCCAATGTAATGCGATTCAGGGTGCCTGGGCTTTTTAAGCGCAACTGGCCCTGTAACTCTTCGCCCAGACTAAAGATCTCCTCCGCATACTGATATGCGGTTTTGCCCCTGGCATTGAGTACCAATCGTTTGCCCTTGCGCTCAAACAGCAGCCCACCCAATTGATGCTCAAAGGTGGTGAGCTGGCCGCTGACCGTCTGTGGCGTGACGTTCAGGCAGTGTGCGGCACGGGAAATGCTGCCTTCGCGGGCAATAACATAAAAATAGTGAAGATGATGGTAGTTAAGCTGCATTGGTTATCAGGTTTTAACTGATTAAAATTCAAATATATTCGAATTTATTTGTTATTGAAACTGCTCTATAACTCAAGGTTGAACAAACGGAGACAACTATGTCCCAGTTAAGACACATGGTGCAACAAGGCACATTGGGTGGCGTACTGCTGATTGTAGCGGCACTACTTGCCATGATTATTGCTAACAGCCCGCTGGCCGGGGCCTATCAGCGCTGGTTAGACGTACCTATTGTTGTCAGCATTGGTGGCTTTATCATCAACAAGCCGTTACTGCTTTGGATTAACGACGGTCTGATGGCGGTATTCTTCTTTGTGATCGGCCTGGAAGTGAAACGTGAAATCTTCGCCGGTCATTTATCTTCCAAAGATCAGGTAATGCTACCCGCCGTGGGGGCCGTTGCCGGGATCCTGGTACCCGCACTGATTTATGCCTTTTTCAATTATCAGCAGGCAGAAGCAATAAGAGGCTGGGCGATTCCGGCCGCCACGGATATTGCCTTTGCGCTGGGTGTTTTCAGCCTGTTTGGGCGTTCACTGCCGGTCACCCTGAGACTATTCCTGCTGTCGGTGGCCATATTTGACGATATTGGCGCCATTATCATTATTGCCCTGTTCTATTCGGGCGAGCTGGCCGAAATCTCTTTAATTATCGGTCTGTGTGGCCTGGCGATTCTGTTCGCCTTTAACCGCCTTGGCATCCGCAGCTACGGCCTGTATCTGCTGGTCGGCATCGTGGTCTGGGCTGCGGTACTTAAATCCGGGGTGCATGCCACCTTGGCAGCCTTTGCTGCTGCCTGGTTTATTCCGCTAGATGGCAAGGATGAAGACGGCCATAAAATGTTGTATCACCTGGAGCATAAACTTCAGCCCTGGGTCGTGCTGTTTATTCTGCCGGTTTTTGCCTTTGCCAATGCTGGAGTTTCGCTGATCGGCACCGATCCGGCCACCCTGCAGATGAATGTGATTATCGGCATTGTGGCCGGTCTGTTCCTGGGTAAGCAATTGGGCATTTTTGCGGCTTGCTACCTGGCCGTCAAGCTAGGCTTAGCCAGACTGCCCAAAGGTGTGAACTGGAAACAAATGTACGCGGTCAGCATGCTGTGCGGTATTGGTTTTACCATGAGCTTATTTATCGGTTCTCTGGCATTTGAAACCAGCCCGCCAGCTTACCACGCCAGCGTTAAGCTCGGTGTGCTGGCTGGCTCTGTGCTGTCTGCCTTGTTTGGTGCAATAGTGATCAAGTGGAGCTGCGGCGCGCCCAATACCGCGCCGATAAAGCCCACCAATCCGGCACCAGACAATGCGCATTAAGGTGTAAACACTTCTGGAGGTGACTATGCAGCTTATCATCAATGCGTCAAACCTAAATCTGAGCAAGCGGCTTCGCCGCTCCCTCAGCAACAGGATCGTCAAGGGGTTGTCCAAACTGTCGGGGAGAATACGCCGGGTCCAGGTGTCCATCACCGATATGAATGGCCCCAAAGGCGGAAACGACAAGCAATGCCAGCTTAAAGTGGAGATGGATGGCATGCCCAGCGTTCTGATTATCGAAAGACGCGCATCAATTCCCCAGGCTATCGCTCAGGCAGTGGTAAGGACGAGTATGGTATTGAAACGAAAACTGTCACGTGCCCGTCAGTTTGACCGCCGCGCCACCCACCTGGCAGTGGCGGACCTGACCAGCAGCCAGGCCATTAACGCTTAACATCAGGAGATAAACATGAATCAGAATACCGCCATCTTACAATCGGCTCAGAGTAGCCAATCCGTTTCGCACAAGGTATTACGCAATACCTATGCACTGCTCTCTCTCACCGTACTGTTCAGCGCCGGCGTGGCAATCTTCAGTATGGTCAATAACTTTGCTCATCCAGGCTTGCTGGTTACTCTGGTGGGTTATTTTGGTCTGTTGTTTTTAACCGTAAAAACCCGTAACAGCGGTTGGGGACTGGTCAGTGTGTTCGCCCTTACCGGCTTTATGGGTTACACCCTGGGCCCGCTGCTTGGTAGCTACTGGGCTGGCGCCCCCGCCGTTGTGGGTCAGGCACTGCTGGCTACCGGGGCTATTTTTGCCGGGCTGTCGGCTTATGTGCTGACCACCCGCAAGAACTTCTCGTTCCTCGGCAGTGCATTATTTGTAGGCATATTGGTGGCCTTCCTGGCAGGTTTAGGGGCGATGCTGTTTGACATTCCGGCCTTGTCACTGGCCGTGTCTGCAATGTTTGTGCTGCTTATGTCGGGCCTTATCCTGTACGAAACCAGCAATATTCTGCATGGCGGTGAGACTAACTACATTATGGCCACCGTCTCTTTGTATGTTGCTATTTTCAACCTTTTTACCAGCCTGTTGCAGTTGCTGGGCTTTATGCAATCTGAATAGCCAAAATACGCAGCTATCTTGTTCTGACACTTCCCAATCGTCAGTTTGCCCCGCATTGTTGCGGGGCTTTTTTATGCTTGCCAGGATAGATATTAAGGCTAATATTTATACCGACAAGGATTTTCCATTCTTTCAGATCAGGGACAGATAATGCTAAGCAACGCTGCAACCGACACCGCAATGCATTTTAATGCCACCCAAATCGGCACCTTTATCGGCATCCTGGCGGTTGTTGTCAGTTTACTGGTGCTAACCACTTTTTATGTACGCAACAGGCAGCTCCGGTTGTTTGAAACCAGTCTTTGCCTTTTGCTTGGCCTGTTTCCGCCACTAAATGTGCTGTATGCCGCCATTATCCTGCATAAGAACAAGTAATAAGGGCTCGACAGCCTTTCATTGTGTCAAGCAGAGGCCTGAAGCTAGCGTGCTATTCAGGCCCAAAGCCACCTATGTTAAGCACTTTGCAGATTGTGATATGCCTGCCTGATCGTAAATAGCTGGGCTGCTATGTTTCTGCTTATCGGAGCGCGGCCAGGCATTCCACTTCCACTTTGGCATCTAATGCCAGCCCGGCTGCAGCAAAGGCACTACGCGCCGGCAAAGCAGATTGAAAGTAGCTTTTATACACCTCAGACGCCTTGGCCCAATCGCCAATATCTGCCAGCATCAGGGTGCATTTCACCACGTCGTTAAATCCCAGATTATGTTCTTTAAGCACCGCGCCAATATTTTGCATGGTCTGATGCATCTGCATGTCGATGCCCTCTCCCGCCAGCGTCAGAGTGCCAGGGAAGTTGCCAATCTGCCCTGACATATACAGCATACCTGCCGCTTGCCGGGCGCTGACAAAAGGTAAGCGCGCATCATCACCGCGATAGACAAAATGGCCATGTTTGATCACTGCATAAATATCCCGGCTGTGCTGGATGTTCTGGCTGGGGTCCTGATTCAGCACCAATAAATTCGCCATTTTCCCTTTACCTATGCTGCCGATACTGTCCTGCATTCCCAACACTTTGGCACCATTCAATGTGGCCGCCTGCAAAGCTTGCAGCGGTGTCATACCGGCATCGTCCACCAGCAGTTGTAACTCGTGGTGCAGCATCGGATAAGGCAATCCGGCTTTATCCGCCTGAAAATCCGTACCCGCGGCAATGGTCACACCGGCCTGGTGGGCCAGCCTGGTCAGCATGGCGGTATGTTGGTAGACGCTGGCGCTGTTGTTATTACGGTCTTTTAACTGCTCAAATACGCTGATAGTGGCATCCAGGATGGTGCCTTTGTCGCGCAGGGTATTCAGCAGGTCGGTATAACTGGCCGATGCCAAGGATGCAGCCAGGGTATTATTATCTACCGGTAGATCTTTACGTCGCCAGTTTTCATAGTGTGGAATGATTTGTGCCGATAAATCCGGGGTATGAGAAATGGTTTCCACGCCAGCCTCTATCACGTCACTGGGCTTATCCGGGCCGATATAGGCATGAGACCAGACTTTTACGCCATGCCGTTTGGCCGCGTCACTTAACTTTCTGATCAGATGGGCCGGCACCTGAGCATAAATTTTAATGCCGGTGGCACCTGTACCCAGCGTGCGTTGCATCAGCGCGTCAAAATCGGTGTTGTCATCCACCGCGCGCATCCAATCCACTTGCCCTGGTATGGCACCTTTAGCGGACGCCTGAGTGCGCGGATCGCTAAAAAAGCTGGCGCCACCGATAATCACAGAGTAATAAATATCCGGCGATTGGATCTCGTCCAATTGCGCTAGGCGCTGCCAGTGACGCAACACACGAATATCGCCGCCCATATCCCGCACTGTGGTTACGCCACCTCTTAACAGCGCCTGCAGGCGGGATTTGGTGAGCTGGGGATTGTCTCCCCTTTCAGGCTCGGTGCCATGGTGCGTATGCGCATCGATAAGTCCTGGTAAAATGTACTTGCCGCTTAAGTCGACCCTGGTGGTGTCACTGTCCAGTTTAAGCGATTGGCGCGCCCCTAATGCCAGGATTTTGGAGCCTTCTATCACCAAAGTCTGGTCCCTGACCACCTCGAGGTTTTCCATATCCAGCAGGTTGAACCCCACCAGGGCAATTTTTTGCGCCTCAGCGCCATGGGCTGACAATAGCAGACCAGCCGCGAACAGTAGTGATGTGCAGGTTTTCATAGCGTTCTCGTTATTCTATTTTTCTTCAACTCCCTGCCACTTTACCGCGATGCACTCGTCATGAAAAAGCCACTTACCGCATCCAGCATTCTGTATGCATTAAATAGGCACGCGCCGGGCTGCGCTTTGTCCATCGCGAATATCACATAACACCAGACACGCACTATCATCAGCGGCAAAAACCTGTTTCCCCTGGCTGTTCCAGATGGCGCTTTGCCCACAAGCCTGCCAGCCGCCGGTTTGCCCAATATAGTTGGCCAGCAGCACCTGACATTGCCCTTGTTGCGCGATACCGGCGAGGATCTCGCTGTCAGCGGCGTAGCCACCCGCTGTAATCAGCGCACTGGCCAGATAAATGTCGATGTTGGCTTGTCTGGCTTGCTGAGCATGGCGCGGGTCGGCAAAATCGGCACAAATCGCCAGTGCCAGATTGTGGCCTTTAACCTCAAAATGGCAGGGTTGTGAGCCCGGTGCACAAAACTGTGCTTCGCCCTGGTGTAGATATTGTTTTTGGTAGCTCAGCACCCGCCCGTCGGCAAAACACAATAATGCACCAATATGGGCTTTGCCCTGCTGTGCTGGCATTGGACAACCCGTAATAACTAATACATTGTGTTCAATCGCGGCGTCAGACAGGGTCTGAACAATTTGATGCTGCTCGTTAATGGCCAGCTCAGCGGCCAGATCCAACTCATAGCCGGTTAAAGATAATTCGGGAAACATCACGACATCGGCCTGGTGCTGCGCCGATAAGGCAATAGCCCGCAAATGGGTTTGCAGATTAGCTTCCAACTGTCCGCGCAGACTCGCCATTTGCACCAGACTAATACATATAGAAGAACTCATATTTTTCCTTAAAGAATGCCACTTCTACATAGTCAGCAAAGATGACCAGGTAGTCTGGATGAATGTTTCACCACCCGCCGCAGTGACCGTTAAGAGGACTTAACATTTTTCTGCGAATACTCTGTTAGCTCTGCGGCTCAGCGGTAAAACTTTTCTGTAGTTCGTGGTTTTCGTGGTTTTCGTGGTTTTCGTGACCTGTATCAAACCGGCATTAGCGGCCGCCCGCCACATCCAACAAGCTACCTGTCATATACGAAGCCTGGTCGCTAAGTAAAAAGGCAATTACATTGGCCACTTCATCGGGATGGCCGCCACGTTTGAGTGGAATCGCACTTTTGACCCGTTCAATGCGGCCCGGCTCACCGCCATCAGCATGAATATCGGTGTCGATGAAACCGGGGCGTACCGCATTAACCCGAATGCCCTGCCCGGCTACTTCACCAGCCAGGCCTAGCGTCAGGGTATCCATCGCACCTTTACTGGCAGCGTAATCAATATATTCATTGGGCGAGCCGTATTTAGACGCCGCCGATGAAACATTGACAATAACGCCGCCCAAACCACCAAACTCCCTGGACATGCGTTTCACCGCCTCACGGCTACAAATAAAGGCGCTGGTTACATTAGTGGTCAGAATATGATTGATACGCGCGGCATCCATATCCACCAGCCGGCTTTGGTGCTTTAACACCCCCACATTATTGACCAGGGCATAGAGCGGCCCCAATTCCTGGTCGATACGCTGGAACATGGTCACCACCTGGGCTTCATCCGCCACATCAGCTTGTACAGTGAGCACGCGAGCACCGCTATCCTGCAGTTCTGCCGCCAGCGCTTCAGCCGCAGCGGCTTGCTGACGGTAGTTCAAACACAGATCATAGCCCTGCTTGGCCAGTAACCTTGCCGTTGCTGCGCCAATACCCCGGCTGGCACCGGTCACTAATGCAATAGGTCGCACACTTCACTCCTGTTGGTATTTAAGTTCGGTTATTGCGTAGCGGCCAGACTTTGCCTGTCGATGACTTCGCCGTGCAAAATAATCTTGTCCAGACTGTCGTAGGCCTGGATATTCTCAAGTGGATTGGCATTTAACAATAACAGATTGGCCACCTTGCCTGCTTCAATGCTGCCGTAGTCCTGGCTAAGGCCAAAAGCGCGGGCATTGTTGATGGTCGCGGCGGCAAGAATATCTTTGAGGCTGATCCCCACCTGATGCATATGCTTGAGTTCATTAAAGGTGGACAACCCAGGCTGGGCCACATAGGTGGGCGAAGACGGCGTGTCCGACGCCAGCACCATGGGATGGCCTTTGCCATAAAGGTACTTAATCACCCTTTCGCCTTGCGAAATAGTCTGCTGTTGAATCAGCGCAATCCGCTCTGCCGGTAATCCCTCAAAATCCCTTAACAGTTCCTGTTTAAACCACTGTGCAGGTTCACTGTGATACCAGGTCAGGATATCCGCCGGTACCACCTTGGTGTAGTTGCTATCGGCCAGGGCGTTGGGCAACATAATGTTGGTCAGACCGTCCATCACATTAAAGGTCGCCTGGTACGTCATGCCACTTTGCAAAACCTTATCCAATATCTGACGAATAGCATCGGGTACATCCTGTGCTGCCCGATACTGGTTCCAGTTCCACATACCATGGGCCATGATATCCAAATCCGCATCCACGGCGATTTTTTGCATATCAATGGCGTTAGCATGTGCCATCACCGGCAGATTATATTGTTTGGCGGCCTGCTTCACTCTGGCCAGCAACTCCGCACTGATATTCGGCCAGTCGCTGCGCGTTCCAAAACCGTCTTCAATAAACACTTTTACGCAGCTGGCGCCGTCTTCAGCCATTTTTGCAACCACGGCTTCAGGCGTATGCTCGGCTGGATTTAATCCTGCTGGAATAGGTTGCTGCACATCGGCCTGAATAATCATATAGCTGAATATTTTGCTGGCCTGCTCAGGGCCGGTAAACACCGTAGGGTAACCTCCCAAAATGGGCGTAGCGCCGCAGTGATAAATATCAGGGTGTTGTGGCTGACGCTTAAATGTGGCGAGTTGGGCAGCGGATTGCGAAGGGTCCAGCAATTGGGTTACGCCGAAATACAAGTAGCTACGCGGCTGCTGGATTTCAAACTGTTGCTGCAGGGCCTTAGGCTCACCATCTGGCAACAGGCCCGGCATTTGTGATACATGCACATGGCTGTCCATCAGGCCGGGGATAAGAAACTGATTGCTCGCATCCAGCCTGATTTCGCCTAGCTTTGCCTGAATCGGCGCGGATGACACCTGTGTAACCCTGCCATTTTCCACCCGCACATAAGCAGACGTCAGTGGCTGGTTTCGTTCTGGTGACAATACAGTGGCGTTTTCGATCAGCAACGACTGGGCTGATAGCGTCAGTGGCAAAAGCCCCATAAGGCCTAAAAAGCGATTTAGCATCGGTTGTCCCTTTATTTTTATTTTACTCAATCTTACCCGCGGCCATATTGCCAGCGTTACCAAGCAGTTGTAAGCAGGTATTGCACTTTGACGCTGCCTGTTCTGTTTAACATGACGACCATGCTATAGTCCCGCCTTTGCGATTTTAAAGCGGTAATAGATTTTGTTGTTAATCAAACGCTTAGCTATTTTTATGGGGTCAGGCTGGTTGCTGCTGGGGTGCCAGAGTACAGAAGTACCAGAGGTGCCCGTCAGTGTGAATCAACCTGAGACAGAAATTTATACAGCGCCAGCTGTTGTTGAAAAGCCTGAGCCTGCTCCAGTTGTACTAAGGCCAGAGCAAGTGGACGATGTGTGGCAACGAATCCGTATGCAACTGCAAATGCCGGTGTCGAAACACCCCAAAGTGCGCGAGCGCATAGATTGGTATCTGCAGCACCCCAACTATATGCAGGTGATCAGTGACCGTGCCGCGCCCTTTTTACTCTATATAGTGGAACAGGTAGAAGCGCGCGACCTGCCCCTTGAATTGGCGCTGATCCCTTTATTTGAGAGTGACTTTAATATCAAGGCTTGTTCTGCCGCCCATGCCTGCGGCCTGTGGCAACTGACGCCGCTGCTGGCCAAACATCATGGTATTGATATTGACTGGTGGTATGACGGCCGTTTGGATGTAGTGCAAGCCACGGATGCGGCGCTGAGCTTCTTTGAATACCTGCATGGCCGTTTTGATGGCAACTGGTTACACGCCCTGGCAGCCTATAATGCCGGTGAAGGCAGAGTGGCCAGGGCTATCGAACGTAATAAAGCCAGGGGCAAGTCCACCGACTTTTTTGCCCTGGACTTACCCCAGGAAACCCGCCGCTACGTGCCTAAATTACTGGCCGCCGCGGCCCTGCTAAAACATTCCGAAGACTACGGTATGCACTTCCCCGCCATTGCCAATCAAAAAGCACTGAGTAAAGTGGCCTTAGAGTACCCGCTGGATCTGAGCCTGGTGGCAACCCTGACAGGTATCTCCAATCAGCAATTAACGGCTTTGAATCCTGGTCATAAGCGATTTCCGGCGATGGCCAAGGACGCCAACCATCTGCTGATCCCGGCCGATAAAGAGCGCTTGTTTGCACAGCAACTGGACAACCTGCCGCCCATGCAGAATGTCAACTGGCTGAGGTATAAAATTCAACCGGGTGACAGCCTGAGTGTGATTGCCCAGCGCTACAAACTGGATATCCAGGACATTAAATTCCTGAACCAGTTAAAATCCAATCATATTCGCGCAGGCCGCACCTTGCTGCTGCCAATTCCGGCAGGTAGCAGTAGCCAGACGCTGGCTACCAATGAACTGCAGTATCAGGTGCAAAGCGGCGACAGCTTATGGAAAATAGCCCGCCGTCATGGGGTTAAAACCAACCAGTTAAAAAGCTGGAACAATCTGGATACTGACCACATTGCCCCGGGTAAAATTCTGATAATTTACCCGCAATAACCCGCAACACATCCCCGGCCAGGCCGGGGACAGTTCGCTAAAAGGTTCAGGGAGTCGTTTGCTTAAAGCGTACTTTCAGATTGGCATCCGCATTCACCGGTCCCAGGGTAAAGCTATTGGATGAACCTGGATGTGGTTGGATTATCCCATTGACCTCAACATAGTCCACCTCATAGCCTGAGTCAGGCACAAAGCTGAAAATTTGCGTCTGGCCTTCTTCCACCGCCACAGCTCCGGCAGGCGAAACACTGCCGTAATACTCAATCACTGTACCATTGCATGCTTCAATATGATTCCATGGGCCCCAACTGGCAGCGCCTGGCTCATCACCTTGAGTCCACCATTTGGCTTGCCAGATAGCATTACTGTGAGAGACTCTGCTGCCGCCCACATACACCGATGACGCACCCCAGGCCGGTTCAGTGCATTGATTACCAGGTACTTCGTGAGCAACTACTTCGGCCGACACCTGGTAATACACAGGTCCATTTGGATCTAACGCAACCGGGGTGCGCATCCAGTCCAGTAGTTGGTCATAGCGCACAAACCTGACTTCGGGTTTACTCATGGCATAATCGACAAATTCTGCAATAACTTCCCTACGCATGGCAGCGTCAGGACTGTTGCTGTCATTGTAGTAATCGGTGTGTGCACCAATCATCATCGGTGCCCTGTTACCTGCCAGCCGCACATCCAGGGTATGCTTGAATACCGCCAGCAACTCTTGCTTGTTAAACGGATAGAAATACATCAGGTTATAATCAAAGCCGGTAATCTTGCCGGTATTCACATCAAACCAGGACACTGCCGCCGCGGCTTTGTCACGTAGTGAATAATTGATGCCATACGCCGGTGCACTGGCATCATCAGGAACAATAAAAGGGTAAACGGGGATCTCCCAAAACCCTGGGTAAGTACTGATAGGCTCTGAATTCCCCCAGCCCACTTTCACTTCGTTACCAGGGCTACCAAAGTCCAATGTATATGGCCAATTGTGCTGGCCACCGCTTTGCCCAAACTGCCAGCCTTCTTCGATACTGCTGTCATAAGTGAAGCCCGCTTGCTGCATGGCTTTAAATGTATTGTCGTTAAACTCCAAAAAGGGCGTGCGGAAACCTTTTATCTGGTTAACAGGTACACCTATTCCCGAATTGGGGTTAATCGCCCCTGGCTGTTCATTGGCATCGAAAGGCGCGGTGAGAAATTGCTGACAGTCGTTTATCTGCTGTTGCCAGCCGGCCTCACTGCGGGTGCGCCCGCCAGTGGCATGGGTCATTGTGTGATTGCCAATCTCATGCCCGTCCGTATAGGCTTCGCGCCAGATCTTCTTCACATAGTAGGGACTTTCCACCGTAATGTTGGTGGCATAGCCACATGTCAGGAAAAACGTTACGCGCGCGGGCATACCGTCAAAGGTGCCCGGGTTACCAACGCCGGGCGGGTTGGTACGGTTTTTAAATAGCTCAATCGCCCATTTCATGCCGCCTGTGCCATTGCCGGCGGCAGGATCACCACTAAAGCCGTTATCATCAAAGCCAAATGAGACAAACATCGGGACTTCCTGGGCAATTAAGCCGCCAGGAGGCGCAACAGAGGGGGCAAGTTGATCGGCAGCCTGCAGGTTCGCGCAGATAGCCGCCCCGGCAAACATCAGTCCTTTCAATATCCTGTTCATTATTAATTCCTAAACAATGAGAGTGAAGACAGTGTCAAACGCATGGTTCAAACATGGTTTGATGAACCACACCGTGATTGGTGGATAATTAACCACCACGTGTTATATTTGAACAAGAAACACCTTTTGTAAATGTAATTTACAAATTAATAAAGAGAATGACGGAATGAAAATAACGTTATTAAACATATAGTAACAAATATAAACCGTTGTTTTTAAATGTTACTTTTCAAGTTGCAAATCGATAAGTTTACATATCAATAACACTTGGGATGATAGTCAGCTTTACCCTGAACTGATCTGAATGACACAGATGCCAGGGCTGAATACATGTCCAATATCAGAGGAAGGACTCACTATGTATCGTTACTGTCTTACTTTCATTTTAACCGCACTGCTTTATTCCACCGTTAGCTATGCCAGCCCTTGTACCAGCGATCTATGGCAAGCCCAGACCATTTACCTGGGTGGCGACAAGGCAGTATTCAACGATGTCGAATACCAGGCAGCCTGGTGGACACAGGGGCAGCAACCCGATCCGGACGCCCAATGGGGTGTATGGCGGTTTGTGCAGCAATGTGACACTAGCAATCCCCCAGACCCTGTTGACACTCCAGTACAGCGCCATGGCCAGTTACATGTCTGTGGCAACCAGCTATGTGGTGAAAATAATCAAGTGGTACAGCTGCGAGGCATGAGCACACATGGCTTGCAGTGGTATGGCTGGAATAACTGCGTAACCCCTGCCTCGCTGGATGCCCTCGCTCAGGACTGGCAGGCGGATATCGTCAGAATCTCCCTCTATGTGCAGGAAGGCGGTTATGCCAGCAACCCGGCCGCCTTTACCGCACAGGTGAATACCATTATTGACGAAGTAACGGCCAGAGGAATGTATGCGCTGGTGGACTGGCATCAATTGACGCCGGGCGATCCCAACGCCAATTTACAACTGGCGCAGCAATTTTTCACTGATGTGGTCACTACACATCAGAATAAGATTAATGTGATCTACGATATTGCCAACGAACCCAATAATGTGTCCTGGGCCGCGATTAAATCCTACGCTGAGCAGATGATCCCGCTGATCCGCCAGATAGATGCAGATGCGGTGGTATTGGTAGGTACCCACGGCTGGGCGTCAATGGGGGTGTCTGACGGTGGCTCGCCACAGGATATTATCAACAACCCCATCATGCAGCCCAATATTATGTATGGCTTCCATTTCTATGCGGCTTCGCATCAGCAGGTTTATCGCGATGCGCTGGCTTATGCAGCAGACCATCTGCCGGTATTTGTTACAGAATGGGGTTCACAAACCTATACCGGTGACGGCCAGAATGACTTTGTCATTGCCCAGTTGTACCTGGATTTAATGAAGCAAAAGAAAATCAGTTGGACCAACTGGAATTATTCGGATGATTTCAGAAGTGGTGCTGTATGGAAAACCGGCACCTGTTCCAGTGGCAATTGGACAGTGAATAGCCTCAAGGAAGCCGGAATTTGGGTGCGGGACAAAATCCGCAATCCTTAAAGGCAGGCATAGACTTATCAAAGCATGGAACACAGATTCAATTCATCGTTGCACTGTGTTCCATGCCCACTGAGTGGATGTAACAACCTCATTTTGCGCTGGCCAACTCTGATGCAGCTATGTGATAGGGTAGCAGATCAGGGATTTCTCTGACTGGGCTGGCGGCTGGCCTGCAACAGTACCTCATGAAAACGATTGGCTGCCAGGGTGAAGATCCCCACCCGCTCACCAATCTGATAGTCCGTGTCGATGCGCTGGCTATCCAGTGCACCCAACAGACCTAAGTCTTTCAAACCAAACATGGATACCAGTTTATTGCGCATCCACATCAAGCCATCTATCCAGGCGGGAGTCTGTGCGGCCATTTGTAAAAACAAGCTCAGCGCCGACTGGCCCTGATAAGCAATCATGACACTGTGGCAGTCTGCAAACCAAGACGTTTGCATCTCATCGCGAATCACTGCATCGCTTGGAAGGTTAAGCAAATCTGGCATAGGGGTTACAGCAATCCGTTGGTCATGGCACCAATTCTAACTGGCTCCACGGTATGAAAATGCAGTTCCCTAACCTGACACATGTCTTTCCACATCAGGTCATAGCCCTTAGTAAAAGACATGGCGTTTACCCGTTTAAACCAACGCTGACATTCGTCTTCCGTGGCGTCTCTGCGCTCTCCGGCTATCCCTTTCAGCCTTAACGCCGGCCAGCTGTCAAAACGGCCTTTGAGCAACGATTTCAGCCAAAACCAGCGGCCACTATTTACCGCCAGCACGCAGATATTGGCGTTGTGACTGATATTAATGGGTAGCTGGCGGGTAAACTTTTCAAAGAACAGGCCCTTGCCTGGCTCGGTGAGCATCAATGAGCCTATTGGCGTAACATGGGGTAAGCCGTCCTCCCCTACACTGGCGATGGCATAATGGGAGGACGAGCTGAAACTCTGGGCGAAGATCCGGCGAATCATCGCCCAGTCTTTATGAATATCCATTCTCAAAAAACCTCTATGTTGAGCGCAAGTAAGGCCACTGTTTTATCAGGCCAACACTGTACAAGCAGCCGATCGCCAGACATATAGACGAACTCACCAGCATAAATACCGGTCGTTCTAACACCTGCTCGAAGAACTTATAATCATCCACCACCACAATAAACAGACCATAAAGTCCGCGAAACAAATACACAAAGCTGATTAAACACATCGCCGTACGCAACAGGGGGAGTGGACGAATCCGTCCAGCGGCGCTAAACGCATAGGCTGCCCAAACACCCAATACCGCACTGATAGCCAGGGTTAACAAGGCAGGGTAACTGCTACCCTGCGCCGCCATCTGCGCCATTTGTTCACCTGCACCAAAGAAGCGGTACCAGTCAGGCCCACCCACAATGACCAGCAAATGAGTAATAGCGGCAATCAGGCTGGCGCTACCAGCCGCAATTAACAATTTATTATTCTTCATACTACGCATTCTGCTGCTTACCTCATCGCGACTCAACGCTTAGTTTGTATCAAAGCATTTGTGCGGGATTTTTGTTCTTGAATACAAGCAAGGTATGGCTTTACGCCATCTTTCCAGCCCTGGATCAAAAACAACAACATCAGTCCTCCAGGCACCAATACGGCCTTTAAAACCGGGCCGAGAATATAGCTGTAGAAGAACAGGAAGGGCAGAAACAACACATACCCAAGAATACGAATACAGAAACCCTTCATCACTTAACCTTTAAAAATGAGCGCGCTCATTAATGTATTTTGAGCGCGCTCATTTTTCAACTAGAATATGCAAAACCTGCGGCGCCAGACTGGAAGGAAAGATGGACAAAAAGCAGCAAACCCGTAAGCAAATAATGACTGCAGCCTGGCAACTTTTTGCTGAGCACGGCTATGCACAAACCAGTACCCGGCAGATTGCCAATGCCGCGCAGGTTGCGACCGGAACGATATTCTCTCACTTCCCCACTAAGTTGGATTTATTAAAAGAAGGCCTGCAGGACAAGCTGGATGCCACGCTGGCAAAAGCCGGGGAAACGGATGTAAAAGCTAACCCTAAAGACAGGCTGCAACATTACGCAAGCTATCTATATGATTTTTACCTTGGGCAACGGGAATTCAGCCGCGAATTGTTCAGGGAATTAATCTGGCAGTGGGATGAGCTGGAAGCAGAGCTGGAGGACTTTAAACATAAGTTGTTCTCTCGCACTCAGTATCATGCTATTGCCGCCAACCTGCTGATGGACTGCTACTTTATGACCCTGCTCGACGGCCTGCATGGTCAGCAAACCCAGGAAACCATGCTGACCAATCTGCGTGGCAAGCTGTCCTTAATTAAGCTGTAACCCAGTATGTTAGCCATAGATTTATTTTCCCTACAAAAGCATCAAGACGACTACCATCAGTGGCCCTTATCCTCTTTGCTATATTACCGGGGTAAAAGCCTCGGCATACTGATTCCAGGCTATGTTATCGAGCAGCAGTTTGAGCTAAAGGACTACTACCTGCTATTGCTCAGTTGGGACTGTCCCTTTGAAGAAGGCTGCGAGGTGATAGTGTTAAGTAAACAGCTAAAAGTGGTTGGCAAGTACAGCTTTACCCCTTTTCTGAACAGCTATGTGCTGAGCAGTATCAGGGAAACCGCAACAAACCACTTCCAACTGGTGTTTAAGACAGAATGTTTTTCACTGCGCATCGACTACCCAAAAGCTCACTGGTTTAGCCGTATTATCAGAGTCGAAAAAATCTCTACCGACGTAGGTTAAGTAAGCAAAAAACGTTTTACTACCGGTCCCACTATGTCTGGCGCTTCCTGATGCACGGCATGGCTGGCAAAGGGGACATTGCACAAATCGCTGTGCTGCAACCGCTCTGCCAACGCACAGGCTTCATGCAGCGAAAACAAAAAGTCCTTGTCGCCGCGGATCTGCAATACCGGACAGCGTACCTGCTCCACCAATTTATTGGGGTAACCGGATTCAGCACTATCCAGCCAGACCTCCTTGACCCTGTCGACCAGCAAATCAAAGTCAGGCTCTGGGTTAGCGCTTTGGTACCAGGTTACATCGCCTGCGAAGCGTTGACGCCAGAAATTCGCGGTTAAGCCCTTAAGGATCTCAATTGACGGATCGTCTGGCAAAAGCCGCCACTGCGCGCCGATAGCAATTAATCGCGCGACCCTGCCGGGATGGCTTGCAGCCAGACGATAGGCCACAATACCGCCGTCACTGAAGCCCAGCACGGAATATTGCTCAACACCCAGGTGGTTGAGTAAGGCTTCGGCATCCTGTTGATAACGGGCATAGCTCAGCGGTTGTTGCCCCAAGGTGGAACGACCATGGCCGCGAAAGTCCATGCTGATCAGTTGGTAGTCCTCGGCAACATGGGCCTGCAGGCAGGCCATTTCCCGGCTGGATCCCAAACCACCGTGCAATATCAGCAAGGCTTTCCCCTGCGGGTTGCCTGCCAGCTCATAATAAATCCGGCTGCTATCAACCTCCAAATAACGGCCAGACGGATTCTGCGCACAACTCACTGCTATTTACCTACCGCATCCAGCGCCTGAGCCACATCAGCAATAATATCGTCGATATGCTCGATACCTACCGAGATACGGATAAGATCGGCACTGACGCCGGCTTTTTTCAGTTCCTCGTCATTTAACTGGCGATGGGTGGTAGAGGCTGGATGACAGGCCAGAGATTTGGCATCGCCAATATTGACCAGGCGCAGGATCATTTGCAGTGCATCGATAAAACGCCCGCCCGCTTCTTTCCCGCCTTTGATACCAAAGCTCAGAATGCCGGAGGCTTTACCACCGGTGATTTTCTGACAGCTTGCCTGATAGGGGCTGTCAGCTAAACCGGCATAGTTCACCCAGGACACCTGTGGATGATCAGACAGATAGCGCGCCAGTTGCAGGGCGTTGTCACAATGACGATCCATACGCAGGCCCAGGGTTTCCAGCCCCTGCAGGATTTGGAAGGCATTGAAAGGCGAAATGGCCGCACCGGTATTACGCAGCGGCACCACACGACAGCGACCAATATAAGCCGCCGGTCCCAGCGCTTCGGTATACACCACACCGTGATAAGAAGGATCGGGTTCGTTTAATAGAGGGAAACGCGCCTTATTGGCTGCCCAGTCAAACTGACCAGAATCGACAATAATACCGCCCACGGCCACACCGTGCCCGCCAATGTACTTGGTCAGAGAATGCACCACAATAGCGGCTCCCTGCTCAATAGGACGGCACAAATAAGGCGTGGCCACGGTGTTGTCCACAATCAGCGGTACGCCATGACGAAGGCCGATTTCAGCCAGTTTCTGTATGTCCACCACGTTACCGGCCGGGTTACCGATAGACTCACAAAACAGCGCTTTGGTGTTTTCGTCAATGGCGTCTTCGAAAGCCTGGTAGTCGTCGTGAGAGCACATACGTACTTCGATACCCTGACGCGGGAAGGTATGGGCAAACAGATTGTAGGTGCCACCGTAGAGTTGGCTGGTGCTGACAATATTGCTGCCCACCTCACACAAACACTGAATCGCATAAGTAATCGCCGCCATGCCTGAGGCCAGGGCTAAACCACCAATGCCCCCTTCCATGACTGCCACACGCTGTTCCAGCACGGCCGTGGTCGGATTCATAATGCGGGTATAAATATTGCCCTGTACTTTTAAGTCAAACAGATCCGCACCATGCTGAGTACTGTCAAAGGTATAAGAGGTGGTCTGATAAATAGGTACGGCAGCCGCCTTGGTGGTGGCTTCAGATTCATAGCCATGGTGCAAGGCCAGGGATTCCAGCTTCATGCATCAACTCCTTGTCGGTTATATATAAACAAAGGGCGACATAGCGCCCTGTTAAGATTTTGGTTGGTCCAGGCTGTCATCGGCCGCGGACGGGTCTTCTTCGATACGTCTGAACGCCCCGGCTTCTTCCAGCTTTTGTTGCTTATCGGTATCCAACATCGGGGCGCGAGACGCCTGATTAACCTGGAAAATCGTTTCGGCGTTATGCAGATCTTTTTCATTGGTAATCGATGCGATAGCCTCGCGACCGCGCAGAAAGCCTTTGATTTCTTTGACGATGGTGTCCAGCTCGTCGGTATTTTTTGACAGGCTGAGTACATAACGGGGCATTTCCAGATTACGGGTGCCGCTGGTAGCAAAAGTAGAGGTGGTGATTCTGGAGGTTATGATCCAGGGGGTAATGGAGCTGCGCACCACCACGTTCTCTGAGCGGGTGGAATCATGTATGGCCATACCGGTAGAAATTTTGCTCTCTGTATAAGTGCCTTCGGTTTTCATCCACATCAGCAGGCTGGAAAACTGCATTTCCGACCAGAATAAATGCGTGCCTCGCTCCAGAATACGCCCTCCGGCCAGCACCGTTTGCCAACTGAAGAACAGCACCAGCAGCGATGACGCCAGCGGGCCAAACTCCGCCAGCACCGCCATCATTTGGCTGTCGGCCAGCCTGTCCAGATTGGTCAAACGTTCGCTGGCAAAGGCGTAAACCTCGTAAGCACTGCCAATCATAAAGTAGAACAGCAGGGCTGCCACGACAACCAGGGCCTGCCCAACCAGAGTGGACAGCATGCGAAACTGCTTAAATACATTGCTGTATTCCATTTCATGCACTTCGGGCTGTGTTTCAATTAACAACTGGCCGCGAAAGTTGCCCTTACCCTGGCTTTGTTCCTGCAGTACAGGCTCAAAGCCCTGATAAATGCGATTGGGAATTTCCTTGTAGCGGCGATTGGCCAGCACTATATTTTCGATATTGATAAAAATCTCATTGGGATGCACCGACTCCTGCAGATTCTCACGAAATTCCGCCACTTCGGTCTTGGGCTGAGCCAGAGTGAAGCGTTCGCGGATCATCATGGCTGATGCGGCAATCACCGCCAGACTGATAACAAACAGCAAAGCCAGATTACCCCAGGCGCTAAACACCAGCACATTGTCAAACCACAGCGCCAGTTCTTGGCGGGTTGCCTCACTAAACTGGGCATACAAATAACCCAGCGCTACAGGTATCACTATGGCAATCACCAGCAATTTAGCGATACCGGCGGCATTTTTACTGTGCAACTGACGGTTGCGAGCCGATACCAGTGAAGAGGCCATGGCCCGCCAGGCCATAATCAGATACAGCAGCAGCATCACCGACAATATGGGTGTGATCATCGTCCCGGCATCCCCCACCAGACCAGACACTGAAACAAAGTAGGCAACGGCAAACACCACCAGTGCCATCACTGATGTCACCACCAGACTGCCCAGTTCCTGAACAAAATTACGAATCGGGTAAGGGGTGAAAATCAACCTGGGCAACAGGGTATGAATGAGTCTGGCCGTCCAGCCTATCGGCTCCTTAAAGGTGGAGTTCTTTCGTCCCATCAGCATGGATTCCAACTCTTCTGCCTGGTATTCGGTCACTGCTTCTTCCTGTTGCGCATTTTCCCGTTCACTGGGATTAAAATTTTGCGCCAGAGAAGTGGGCACCGAGCGCCCGACAAAATACTTAAACATCTGGAATAAGCCGATGCCAGACTGTTGCAGCCCCCAAATCAGCAGTATCAAGCCAAGACCCGCATTAACCCAGGCCTTAACCATGTCCTGCTTAAGGGCCTCGCTAATGCCGAGCAGCGGTACCACCGCCAGTGCACAGATAAGCACACCGCCCATCAGTTTAACGAAGCCTTCGAATTTAAAGGGGTTTTTAATCCCCAGTGTGTTGGCGCCAAAATCGTATGCCATAACCCAGTCTCTTGGTAATGGGTCGGAGTGTCTCCGACGCCCTGTTTAGTCCCTGCTACACTTCATCCGCAGCCAGCCCCAGACAGTACCCAGTTAGGGCTTTGATATCAATAGCTTGGCATAGCTTAAATACGCGAGCATGCGAAACTCGCGGGCTAACCGATAGATCTGCCAATGATGTCACCGCAACATTTGCCAGATAGCAGCCTAAGGCTAAATTTTGCGCCCGGCCTGCGGATGAACAATAGCCTCAATATCCACCAGATCCCAGAATTGGCCCTGATTGCGATAAATGCGCTTTTGTTTATCCGGATAATCCGCCATATCGTGTTCACGGCGTTCCCCCACCACAATGCAGCGGAGCATGTCATTGCCATTGTTGTGCAGACTGTGCGCCAGGCCGCCTTTGCAGTAGCCAATAAAATCACCGGGGCCAATGTCATGATATTGCTCACCAATTCTGGCAATACCTTGCCCCTGAAGGACATAAACACATTCATCCTCGTAATAGTGATTATGGTATTCCGTGGAATCACGACCAGGTGCAATTTCGATCAGATGAAAACCAAAACCAGTGAGACCCGTTAAATCGCCCAGGGATTTATTGGTGCGAACCGCATTGGCATTCAGAAAATGTACCTTTTGCAAACCTTCAAAGGCTTCGATATCGGCTTTGCGCAACAAATACTTGTGCATAGAACTTCCTTAATGCTGCTTGGTATTAGAGCACTAGTCTATGCCTGCCTTTCTGCGTCACGCAAGCCTTCGCCGACAAGTGCACCATGCGGCAATAAGATTCTCACCCAAAGATGAAAGGCGTGCAGAAAATCTGCGACTCCATAGAAAAAAGCCCCGCAAAGCGGGGCTTGGACAGACTGCCAAGGGCATGGCAGTTAGGACCAGGTTCAGGCGCGGCGACGGGCGCCCATTAAGCCAAACAAAGCCAAAGCGGCCAGTGCCAAAGAGCCAGGCTCAGGCACGGCATTGGCATCAGTCACATTAACGGTCAGGCCGTTAAAATCCACGTTCAGGGGCGTGAAGTTCGCGTCCGAGAATGATGCCGTCAGGCTGTCAAACATCAGGCTGAACTGACCGGCAGTCTGGGCCACAAAACTGACGCTGGCCAGCAGCGCATTACCCATACCGACCGCTTGTGGCGTAAAAAGATCATCAAAAGCGGTAAATGCCAGAGTCAGCCCAGAGGCGCTGAAGTTCTCATTTAAAAACCAATTCATTCCCGTGTTCAGGTCTGTGCCGGTCAAAGAGCCGCCGGTCAGGGCCGTGGTATCGAACAGCAGGTCAAAGTCAAAGGCACTAACTTCGGCAAAGTCGCTACCGATGATATTCAGTGTGACTGTATCCCCTACCTGATAACTTGTCTGGTCAGTGCTAAGGCTCAGTACGGCGGCCTGGCTATTGGCGGCCAGTAACAGGCCAATTAACGCGATAATTTTTTTCATGATTTTCTCCTTAAATTATTCAGTGGCACAGCCAGTGCGAGTGCACAGACGGCTCATCATTTGTACGTCACGGGTATTCACTACACCGTCTTCATTCAGGTCAAAGGCCATATCAATTTCCTGTCTGCTGGCGATGGCACGCATCAGGGCGCTGATGTCGTTGCGATCCACATCGCCATCACCATCAAAGTCGCCGGTCACAGCCACACCTTGCAGATTAAAGCTAACCAGCACCGGATCGTGGTCAGACACACGATAGGGGTTGGCTGCATAGAACTGCGGATGGTTGTACTGGGTATCGTAATCCAGGGCACGGGGTTCATCGGCATTGATATGCCATTCGGTGACCCCCTGCACTTGTGCCGCCAATACATCGCTGGCGATAGCATGGTCCAGATACCCCATCTCACCGCCAAAGGCGTAAGAATAGGCTTGTGCACCCACATGGGTTTCAACCAGGTTGGTAAAGCCATTGCCTGTAAAGGCACGAATCGGGTCTTCCTTGGCATAGGCGTTCAAGTCACCAATCACCAATTGATTGTCGTTACTGCTTAACTCGGCATCGGTGGCTAACCAATTGATCAGCGCCTGAGCCTGAGCGACACGGGTAGCGTTGTAACAGCTTTGACCATCGCCCTGGTCACTATCGGCACCACTGGCACCGCCACAGCCCTTGGACTTGAAGTGATTCACTACCACAGTCAGCTCTGCGCCATTGTCTGTGGCCGCAAAACGCTGTGCCAGAGGCGGACGGCTGAATACACTTTGGTTGTTGATACGGCTGGCACCTTGCAGGCTGACCGCCTGAGGTTTATACAACAAACCTACCGCAATCTCGTCTGTACCGATTTTGCTGACACCGGGATTTACGTAGGCATAGCGCTCTTCACCCAGATGTTGGTTAAGGGCCTCGGTTAACTGGGCGATAGCGCTGAGCTCACCGTAACCGTCGTTTTCAATCTCCATCAGACCGACAATATCGGCATCCATGGCTGCCAGCGCCAAGACCAGTTTGTCCAGTTGACGTTGATACTCGTTCAGATCATCAGCGCCCCGTGCGGTTGGGAATCCGCCGCCCTGGCCATTACCGTTGAAGAAGTTCAGCACGTTCAGGCTGGCTACCGTGACGTTACCGCGGCTCAGCTCAGGTGCCGGTGTTCTGGCATTGCTCTGTACAAAGGTAGGTGCCTCGGCAGGAATAATGCGATAAGCACTGAAGCTGTAGTCCAGGTTTCCTAACAATGCAGTGACAGTGTCGCCGGTACGCAAAGTATTATTGGCAGACAGATTACCTGTTGGATAAACCACAGGATCCGGGTTCTGAGCACTGATAGTGTCGTCCAGAATAATGCTGTTTAAACGGTTACGCTCGGCCAGGGCAATTGCTTCAGGGGAGCCTGGTACATGCACATTGGTGGGAATGTAGTTACGGCCATTGCCCAGCCCCACATCGCCGTAGCGACCCAGATTATAGTTGTCGGTAACACTCAGAACATGGCTGAAATTTACCAACATACCTTCCAGGGATTCTGGTACACCGGCATGCTCAAACGGCAAGCTGATGGTGACAGGTTCAACCGCTGCCGAGCCACAAGTTAATGGCTGGCCTTCTGCCGTAAGTTGCGTCTTAGTAAAATATTCAGTGACTTTACCTTTAACCCTGACCACGTCACCCACTGCAGGCAAATTGCTGTCGCTGCCCTGATAAACAAAAATCCCTTCAGAGCTGTTGGCATCGTTGTCCCACTGACTACGCTCTTCCTGCACAAAGTAACCACGCAGATTGGCCACAGAATTGGTCACCACGCCTTCGATAACTTTGCTTTGGTCCTGCACAGGTGAGGCCGCACCATTACCCTGAATGGCACTGATCAAGGTGGCTTCATCACCACATTGGCCCAGTTCAGCATCCGGATCACCACCAGGATCGCCACCTGTATCACCATTATGGCTACCCAGATTGGTGAATACATTGGTGCCCAGGCTGATCCACTCCTGGTTGTAATCAAAGGCATCCGAGGAATCGGTATCGCCACTGATAATCTCAGGCTTGCGCACCAGTGTCACATCAACTGCGAAGTTATTGCTGTTACCCACTTGGCCAAAGCTGTCAACCAGTTCACCATTCTTGCGCAGTTCCAGTACGTCATTACCGTTAAAGAAGGTCACTGATGCGGTGGTATCGGCCACTGCCAGAATATCCGCATTGGAGCCGGAGTTGGCAATCACATAAACACCACCAGATGGCAGTGTGCCCTGCAGATCCAGGCGGTTGCCGGCCGAGGTAGAGCCATTGGCATACAGCAGTACCTGGTAACCTGACAGATTCAGGCTGGCACCTGTGGCATTGAATAGCTCAATGGCCTTGTTATTACCACCCGCCCCTTCAATGTATTCGGAGAAAATCAGACTGGCGTCACCCGGCTCCTGCGGCTCACCACCGTTGTCACCACCGCCATTGTCGTTGCCGTCGCAATCGTTGGCTTCATACAGCACGTCCACCCACTCGGGGTGATCGATAAAGGGATTCCTGTTGCCCTGGAACTCATAGATGGCGTCATTGCGCATTTGCTCTGTGCTGTCTACCGGATCAGCATTGTGCCATTCAATCAGACGGCATAGTTTGCCAAGTGCCGCTTCACCAGGCCCGGTCAGGCGGTCCACCAGTTGTAAATCAGGTGTTGTGTCGGCACCTTCATAACGGGTATCCATATAGAACATCATTCGGGCCACATCGCCTTTCACCGCATCGCGGGGCTCAAATGAATCACTGTCAATTCGGTTTTGTGGAGCTTCACTTAAGGGGGCATCGCTGTCATCAAAGTCCAGATTGCCGCGGGATGAATTGACGGAAATGTCGCTGGGGCGCAAATGATGGATATCGGTATAGGCTTCAAACGACTGGCTGCCAAAACCGTGGCTGTTAGGCCAGACGTGTTCACGGTTCCAGTTGTCAGGGTTACTACTCTGGCTGCCGCTGCCATTGCTGGATTTGGCAATGGACGTGCCTTTGTAAATCAAGGTCACATTATCGCTGTTCTGCGGGTCTTGATCGGTTGCCGTCAGGGCTGTCCAGACTTCGCCGTAGCTCAGGACATGATGATTGGCACTGATGGTGTCGCTTAGTACCGCTTTGACTTGTCCGGCACCGGCATTATTGTTTAGCGCTGTGAACACTTGTGCATAGTACTGGCCGTCACTGAATTGACTGGCATCAGCAATCTTATCCAGGTCCGGGCAGTTAAAACATACGCTGCCATCAATACCATCGTCGTTACCGCCGTTGTTGCCGCCGTCACCCGGATCGGTCTGCGGGCCGTAAGATTTAGCCGGGAAAGGCGCACCGGCTGTGGCATTACTGCTGGTACCGTCCAGGGCATTGGTACCACTGAAAGTCCAACTGGACAGATTGAAATTTGTGCCATCCGGACCTGTGTTGGCGCTACGGTAAGCCCAACCGTCCAGATAATCCCATGCTTGTCCGGTGCCATCTACGCTTGGGTCGCCAAAGGTATCCACCACGACGTTGTCACAGAACACCTCAATGGCATCATCACCATTGATAGACGCTGCGCCTGAGGTGAAATCCGGTGCAAAGCCGAAGAAACTGGTAAAGCCTGAGGTTTCAGACGCGACATACAGGAAGGTTCCGGCGCTTACCGACTGAGCGGGGAAGGTAAACTCTTCGCCGTCGGTGCCGCCACCGTTATTGGCAAACCCCACACCACACTGGCTAAGGTCGGCAATATCTTTGGCCACATAAAGCTCTACGGCCTTGGGAATGCCACCGGACAGAGGGCCATCTATCACGCCGGTGAGTACCAGGGAATCAGCGGGGGCGGCAGTTGCCTGCATCGACGCCAGAATGGCGACTGACAACAGAGTCAGTTTTGTTTTCATCGTCTTTCCTTTCAAAGTGTGTTGCATTGAAGCATCCAAATGAACCCGCAGTGGATTCGGCTGTCGGAAACGTATTCAATTTTGTGCTTTGGTATAAAAACAGGAAGACGTCATAAAAATTCATAACTTCTTGTACATATATATTAAAAATCAAAAGGTTACACTTATTAAGTAAAATTACTTAAAGGGATAAGTAAGGCTGAAGGGTTCAGGATGATTAACAATTCTGCAAAGATTGTAGAAATTTATCAGGATTTGTCACCGGTGACAGTTTAATGACAGCTTTGCAAGGACAGGCAGGAAATGTGACATGCCGATGTACCGGCATGTCATGTTAGTTATTCAAAGGTACCTTTAACCAGGGGGACACCTTCCGCCACCATCTGTCGCCCTTTGGCATATACACTGTCGATAGCCAGGGTATCGTCATCGACTAGCAGCAGATCGGCATCTGCGCCTGAGGCAATCCGGCCTTTGCCAGTCAATCCCAGGATCCGTGCCGGGGTTAGCGTGACCGAAGTAAGGGCTTGGGGCAGGGGCACAGCATATTGCTGAACGGCTTCCAGCATCGCCTTATATAAACTGGCAACCTGCCCGACTTCCAACCCAATCAAACGGCCTTGGCTATCAAACAGGGGTAAACTGGCATTACCGTCCGAACTCATGGTTAACTGGCTGACCGGCACGCCCCGCTGCAAACACATGGCCAACGCTTTGGCGGCCGGAATTTCCCCTTCGGCAAGAAACTGTGCATTGGTACTGGTGGTCATATCCACAAAGCCGCCCTGCGCAGCCCAGGCCATGCCCGCCTCTAATAAATCCAGATTGCGATTAATATGGGTGGGATAAAACTGTGACGCCGGAATATCTGACTCTCTGACAACCTGTTCCAATAGCGCCAACCGGCTGGCTCCCTCTCCCACATGAATACTGACAATACCGGCCTTACCACTGAGCATACCGCCAATTCTGGCCTCAGAGGCAAGACGCATCAGTTCCCTGGCGCTAGGCTGTGATGAGCGGTGATCGGCGATAGCTACCTCGCCAATACCAATAAACTTGTCAATCAGCACAATATCGTCGGTGATATTGCCCGTGATAGTTCGTGCCGGTATCTGATAAGAGCCGGTGTAACAGTACACGCTCAAACCTTCAGTGCAAAGTGCGCCGGCTTTGGCAAGCAAATCGGTCAGGGTACGGGTGGTGGCATCGGTACCAAGCGCACCAATCAGGGTTGTCACACCGCCCAGGGTGGCATCGGTCAGGTTCATCTGCGGGGTTCGGGTATGAAATCCACCTTCCCCACCACCACCAGTAATGTGCACCAGGCTGTCCACCAGTCCCGGCAACAGTAGTTTGCCGCTGCCATCGACGACATGAAGTGCGTCGCCTGCAACATCAAGGTGATGACCCACCGCCAGAATCTGCTGGCCAGCAAAAAGTACGTCTTGTCTGCCCATATCTTGTGGGGCAAACACATGGGCATTCTTAATTAGGGTTAAATTGTTCATTGATATCCTATCGTTACTGCAATCAACATAGCTGACGCGGCCATGGCCATCAGCGCCAGCATGGGTTTCCAGGCAAAGCGTGCCCATACCGCCCAGTCAATTCTGGCCACGCCAAGGCAACCAATCAGGGAGGCCGAGGTGGGAATAATGATATTGGTCAGCCCGTCACCTAACTGAAATGCCAGTACTGCCGTTTGCCTTGATACGCCGACTAAATCAGACAGTGGCGCCATTAGTGGCATCGTCAGGGCCGCCTGGCCCGAGCCCGAGGCTATAAAGAAGTTAAACAACGACTGAAAGCCCAGCATAAACAGCGCGGAAACGCTTTCAGATACGCTGGACATGCCGCTGCCAACATAGTGCAACAGCGTGTTCAGCACCGAGGGGGTGGTGGCATTATCGCCACCAAGAATCAGCACAATGCCCTTGGCCATGCCAACAATCAGGGCGGCAGGCAGCAGATCTTTGGCGCCTTGCTGAAACGCCTGAGAGGCCTGATTCAGTGTCATGCGCCCGGCCAGCACCGCAATAAACGCTGCGGCAATACCCATGGCAAAAAACTGACTTGCAATCTGCGGAATATAATATTGATGGAAAGTAACGCCCCACAATACCCATAGAATCCCGGCCAGCAGGCTCAGCAGTATAGCTGCATCGGCCTTACTGAAATGATTGCTTAGCTGCGCTTGCTGCTGGGCACGGAAATAGTTGTCTGCGCTTTGACTGAGACTGGCTGCAGGGTTAGCCTTCACCCTCGCGGCATAGCGCAACGTAAACAACATACCGCATAAGGTAAACACCGCCCACAGGATCATCCGGTAACCACTGCCAGACATCAGCGGTACATCGGCAATACCCTGCGCAATCGCTACACTAAAGGGGTTCATCCAGGAGGTGGCAAAGCCAATTTGCGTGGCAATATAGGTAATAAGCACGGCGGTAATGGCGTTATAGCCCATGGCAATCACCAGCGGGGTCAGCACAATACAAAAGGCGATAGCCTCTTCGCCCATACCAAATACGGCGCCGCCCAGGGAAAACAGTAAAAACATCATCGGCAGGATCAGCCTGTCGGCGCGTCTGGTACGGTTGATCAGGGCGAGGATGCCGTTATTCACCGCGCCGGTTTGCATAATGATGCCAAAGGCGCCACCCACAATCAGAATAAAGGCCACCACCCCGACAGCAGCCCCCCATTTATCCCCCGACACCATGCCTTCAAAGGCATAATTCAAAAAGCCCTGGCTGCCCTTTGCATCAAACAGCCCGGCCTGCCCCTGCGAATCTTGAGCAAAGCGAAAACTGTCCGGCCTGATAAGCTGGCGAACCTGAGTTTGGCCATTGATGTTTTGCGTCACTTCTTCTAATTCAAAGTAGCCAGCAGGCAGCAGATGAGTCAGTAAAGTGGCCAGGGCCACCACAAAAAACAGGATGACAAAGGCATCCGGCATGCGACTGGAAAGCCCCTTGGCTTGATCGTTATCTTGTTGCATAGCATATCCCGGCCGTAAACGTTGGCCTGATAAGTGAAGAATTTTGGGGAAGCAACCCTCCCCACACTAAACCTAGAAACGGTAGGCTAACGATACCTTGTAAAGGGTGCCGTAGGCATTATGATTAATCGAATCAAAGCCTCTGGCCGAGCCATAAGCTTTGGGTGGTTCACGGTCAAACAAATTGTCTACCGACAGGCTGATACTGGCGTTATCAAACTCATAACCTAAGGTTGCCCTGACTGTGGTCCAGGCACTGACATCGCGCTTGCCATCGGCGTCTAACTCGCCCAAGGCGTCCAGTTCATCCAGTTCCCGGCCCCGCAAGCGTTCGATATCATCCTCATAAGCGCCTGTGTAGTAAGCCGTCAGACCTGCGTACCAGTTATCCTGATCCCAGAATACACGTGCGGTAGCGATATTCTTTGGATAACGCCAGGTACCAGCCAGCTCTTCAATATCATCCGAGCCCGGTTTATTGCGTTCATAACTGATGTAATGGGTGGCATCCAGGCTGAAGCTCAATGCACCGGATGCAAATTCGAGGCGATGGTCAAAGGTCAAATCCAGTCCGGACACGGTTTGCGTACCGGTATTTTCCAGCAGCAGTACATGGTCGCGATACAGTTCCAACTCGGCATAGCGTGGGTCGGCATAATCCACCCAGGCATCCAGTATTTCACTGAGGTTCGCCCCCTGCTGTTCAATGGTCAGGCCCTGACTGTCGGTTACATCACACATTTGTGGATCGTAGGAAATCCCCATTTGTCCTTCCGGCACCAGGCCGCAATGACGCAGCGATGCATCAGTGATGGCACGATTCAGTACCCCTGTCATATCCGTGTCCACCAGCTTCTCGTGATCAAAGCGCCAATAGTCCAGTGTCAGACTGGTATTGCGGGTGGGGCTATAGCCGAACCCCAGGCTTAGCGATTCAGACTCTTCGGCCTGCAATTTTGGATTCCCCAATTCCAGTACATTATGACCACGCAAATCCCCAAAGCCTTCACAATAAAGGTCGGCCACCGCCTGGTTCGCCGAGCAATCAAAGGATGCACGGGTGGTGCGCAGTTTCACCCCCGCCTGAGTGAGTGAAGGTGCCCGGAAAGACGTTGCCCAGGATGCCCGCAGCACCCAGTCTTCGCCCGGCCGGTAGGTTAGCGCTACTTTTGGATTAAGGTCGCCACCAAAATCATCATAATGGTCATAACGACCCGCCAGTTGCATTTCCAGTTGCTCCGTTAACGGGATATGTAACTCAGCAAAAGCGCCCCATTGGGTTCTTTTCGCCTCGGATAAACTGGAACCAAAACCAAACACATCCACCAGATAACCGTTATCGAATCGGGCCCTGGCATTCTGCGACGGTACATCGGTAATTTCTTCCTGCCGCACCTCCACGCCAAAAGCCGAACGAATCATATCGTCGTTAAATTCAACCAGGTCGCCGGAGAAACGCAGATCCCAGCCATAAACCCGACTTTCGCCTTTGCGGGTAGGCTGTTCCTGAGCTGTGGCCAATATGCTGTCATTGCTGGCATCACCACTTAGAAACGGGTTATAAAGGCCAAGCAAATCGCCGCTGTTACAGTTTAGGTTTTCCCCATCGTAACTGGCCAGGCTGCCATCTGAGCAAAGCTCACCGGCCAGGGCTGCATGATATTCGTACCGGTTATACACACCCGCTACCGCCACCTGATCAGACTCAGATTCTGACAGCGTCAGGGCCGATTCCCAGTCCCAACGTCCAAGGGTGCCAGACAAACTTGTTACCAGGCGAAACGCATTGCTTTCAATCTCCACGGTCCGGGGGGTGGCAAAGCGCCCATCGAACATAAAGCCCCAGATTTCACGGCCAGCTTGGGTATCAAAACGCTGAAAATAAATGTCATCCATAAGCTGGTTGCGAATGGCATCAGGAAAAATATCAATGGCGGTTTCTTCAGTAAAAGGCCCTTCAGAATCATCAATTCTGTTAATAGGCGATGGGCTGGAATAAGACGTGGACTTGGTGCGGGTATAAAAGAAGTCGGTTTTCCAATCCAGTCCGCCCAGACTCTTTTGATAGGTGAAACCTGCAGACAGGCTTTCCAGCGGCGTTTCCAGCCAGTCATCTTCGTTACCATAATAGGCACAAATGTCTTCACCGAATTCTGTCTTCACCAAAGGGGTGGCGCAATTCGGATTGGCAATTTCCAGATAATTGCCGTCGGCATCCGTCACATTGGATGAGTTGTAGTAGATATTCGGGGTTTTAGACAAATAGGAATAGCTGCTTTGCAGCACTGGCATTCGAGTTGACTGTCGGTCGGTGGCTCTAAAATCCTTGCGGTCATAATAGTCCATAAACAGCATCAAATCGCCGCCGGCCAGCTTGTCGCCCCAAATGATATTCAGGTTCAAGCTACCTTCATCAGTACTGGCAGTACTATTACCGTAAACGGCATTGAACTCTGCCCCCTGAAAATCTTTTTTAAGGATGTAGTTAATCACCCCGGCCACCGCATCAGCACCATAGGTTGCAGAAGCGCCGGTTGCCAATACCTCGATGCGTTCGATAGCCGCCAGGGGAATGCTGTTGATATCGACGAAGTTCTGCGTACCAGAAGCAAAAGAACTGGCCGCAATACGCCGACCATTAATCAGTGTCAGGGTGGCAGAAGGCCCTAAGCCACGCAGTGAAGCGGCAGCTTGTCCAGCGGGGGTCGAGGTTGACGTCGCACCACTTTGTGAGGTGGAAAAAGATCCTTCGCCGCCACGGGTCTGAGTCAAGGTACTCATCAACTCAAACACCGTGGTGGCGCCGGATTTGCGAATATCCTCGGCGCTGATAATGGTCAGTGGCTGCGCCCCTTCCATATCCACCCCTTTGATGTGAGTACCTGTGACCTGAATTTTCTCCAGATCACTTCCATCCTGCAGGGTTGGCAGATTACTGGCCTGCTGAGCCAGTGCATAACCCGAAAAGCTGAAGGCCAGCGCCATGGTTAATTTGCTGAATTTCATGTTCGAATACCTGTCGCATACCGGGCGCATGAACGCCTCAAGGGCAGTCCAGTGCGACCAGAAATTAATCGTTATGTTTTAAATGCAGATGCAGTGCTGCCTGAAGCAACACTCAGCGATAACGCGAAAGGCAGTTTCTACTCGTCAAACCACTCTGACAGGTAGAAGCTCTTGTAATAGTAGGTGGTCAGGTTGACCGCTTTTTTTAACATGAAATCTTCTGGTTTTGGCTAATAAGTCGTCAATATTTATTCAGTATCAGACGGTCGTCTGGAGGAACAATTAATATTTGACACCCAATTAGAGATACCCGTAGCGTAAAATCATGTCAACAAAAATTTAACTAAATAAAATGAGCATATCTGCTAAAAGATTCGCCTCTTTAATACTTTTGTTTGCATTAAACAACATCGAGGTACATGCCGCCAATGGCAGCGAAAAAGAGACTAAAACACAGGAAAACATCAAGTTAAATGCAAAACAACATCAGCTTATGCTGGTGGGTGGCGGCCTGAAAACCTGCTCCAGCCTGAGCCAGAAAAATTGTCTGACTGCCCGGTTTGATGAACAGGACAAGCAGCATAACCTGTATCAATTTTCACCAAATCGGCTAACCGCCCTGTATGCTGCCCCGCCCTTTTTGCAGCAAAGTGAAAATTATCGGCAGGATTTCAGCCGGGTAATACAGCATATTTATTCACGCCAGCAGGATAAACTGCTGACCCGAACACAACTTCGCGATGCCTTTGACCGCACCCAGTTCCAGCATATCAACGGCGCCATTTTCTATGATGAGATTCCCGCCATCTTGTTTGATGCCATGCTGGATTATCTGGAAGTGGCGCAAACAAACAGCCACGGCCAACGCAAAAAAGAACGGGTGGATCTGGCCAACAACAGTAATCAATCCGCCCTGAGCATTTACCAGCATTTTGTCGCCATGGCCCAAAGCAGAAGCCCATCAGCCACGCACGGCAAGGCCAAAATAGCTGTTATAACAGCGTCCAGTCGCGATCCCTTTGAATCCGCAGATTTTTATACTTCGGTATTAACCCAGGCCGGTGCCGATGTCTTGTGGTTACCACTGGACCAAAGCTACCAACAGGCCCGGGCACTGGAAGCTCTGGGGTTACCCGGCTGTAAACAGCTAAGCACCGTGCGCGCACACAATGGCAGTTACAACCGCGAAGCCATTTACCCTGAGCGTACCCAGCAGCAACAGCACTTTTGCCAGCATCCCGAGCTGATGCTGGAACAGTTAAGTCAGGTGCAGGGGGTGTTTTTCAATGGCGGAGACCAAAGCCGCACTCTGGCGGCCCTGACCCTGCCAAATGGTGCAGATAGCCCGGAACTGACACTGATAAAACAACGACTTGCCGCTAACCTTATGGTGGTCGGTGGCACCAGCGCCGGCACGGCGGTGCAAACAGGCGGGGTATTCTCAGGCAGGCCCGTGCCGATGATCAGCAGCGGTACCTCAGAAATGGCCTTTAAACGAGGCGCATTTGCCGCAGCCCCACCACCCGAGTCCTGCGCCAATAACAGTCCTTGCATAAACGGCCTGATGGGCGGTGACCTGACCTACCGGGCGTTGGGCGGAACCGGGCTTTTCCAGCTAGGTATTCTGGACACACATTTTTCAGAGCGTGACAGAGAAGCCAGGCTAACCTTATTGGCGGCACAAACAGGCAGCCGCTTCGGTTTTGGTGTTGATGAAACCACGGCCTTGCTGGTCGGTTGGCAGAACAACGATCTTGCTATGCAGGTCATAGGCCAAGGCGGTGTGTTTATTGTGGATCTGGCCCACAGCATTTATAAATTGCAAGGCTCAAAACGCCAGGTGGTGGGTATGAGCCACTATCTGACTCATGGCGATAAAGTCGGCTATTACGATAAAACCCAAAGCTTGGACTTTACCCTGGCTCAGCCTCAGCCATTTGAAGCCAGCGAGGATGGTGTATGGCGCAACACAGTGCGTCAGGCTTGCGGCGCCACAGAGCCGCTTCGCTGGCAACAAGGAGATATCGCCATCGTACTGATGCCCAGTGAAGACACGCATTTCAGTCACGCACAGCAGCAAAGCAACCTGACCTGCAGTTACCATAGTTTGCCATTTGGCATGGAAAACTAAAGCGCATTGAAACTTGAAAAACAACCAGATAACGCCAAAGCAAGCTGGCGTTATCTGGATGGTTGCAGTAATGGTTTGTTCACTATTTGTTGTTCAGATATCTGGGCGATTTCCACCCGGTTTTTACCGAGTTTTTTGGCCTGATACATAGCGGAATCGGCCCGAACTATTGCTGCTTCCAGGTCTTCCAGACTATATACCTGGCTGACTCCAATGCTTAAGGTAATGGTTCTGACAGATTTGGATACGCAGCGCTCTGCCACCTGAGCGCGCATCCGCTGCGCCATCAACGATGCCATCTCCATACTGGTATTGGGTGCCAGAACCAGAAATTCCTCGCCACCAAAACGTACCAGTACATCCTCGGTTCTGACAGTCTCTTTAAGCACTTGGGCTACAGCTTTAATAGCCTGATCTCCTTCACTATGACCAAACTCGTCATTCAGCTTTTTGAAATCGTCGATATCGGCCAAAATCACACAAACACTGAATTGATAACGGCTGGCAGATGAAAATACGCTGGCCACAATACGTTTAAAGAAGCGGCGATTCTTAAGACCGGTCAAATTGTCGGTATAGGCCTGCTCTTTCAGCTTATCAAACAGGTCATGGATATAACTCATTGCGACACCTGCAAATAACAGGCACTCCAGGGTCAGAGCTAATAACGTCACCACAGGTAATATTCCCCCTACCGGATTAACCATTCGGTCATAAAAGGGCATAGCAACCAGCACCAGCATCCAAATCATCAGTAAGGTGAGCTGGATTAAGCGATCTCCTCCGTTATGCGCCTGACGGCGTACAAACAAGAAACGCTGCGCCAGTAACAGCGGCACACTGTGATTAATAAAGGCAGAAATATCACGTAAGTGACCTGGATCTCCGGCATGCCACAGCCATAATGCCAATGCTGGAAACAGCAACAAATGTAAGGCCACCAACACACCACCGCGGCGATTTAATGGTGCATTAAATCGTAACCTGACTCCCTGATAAAACAGGTAAAAAGCCGCCAGCAGAAACAGATTCACCATGCCAACCGACAACGCCTGCCACTGCATATACCTCAGCGTGTAGCCCACAAAGGCAACAAAGCTCAGTACAAAGGCATACTGAAAACAAATCAAGGCTTTATGTTGGTGCTTTCGCGGCTGCTTGGGGAGAAGAAAAATAAACAGATAAAATGCCAGGGTGGCAATGGTTAAAACAGCAATATGGAAAACAACGGTGTCGGCCATGTTCTTCACAATTCACCCCAGGCTTCTTCATTATGTTCACAGAGTGATTAGAATTGCCAGTTTAGCGCCGATTTGATTCAATGCGTTTATCTACCAAAGCCTGGTGCGCAGTGACGGTTGTAACATGGATGCCTGGTTGCTTTACTTGTTGATTTTACTGGCCCTGATACTGGCCTTTTACGGTTCGTCTTACATATTGTTGCAATGGCAGGTCAGCCGTTACTACAAACTCACCGGCAAATCTTATGCTGCATTGGGGTTCGTTGGTAGTGCACTGATGTTTGCGCAAATCATCCGTACCCTGATTATACTGAGCTGGTATTTAGTCAGCAAAAACAGACATGGCCTGAAACCTTTGAACTCCGAACCGGGGCAGAAAGTCTTACTCATCCATGGTTTGCATATGAATGGCAACTGCTTCTGGGGATTCAGGGAGTATCTGGAAAAAGCCGGATTTCGTACTTACAGCATTAACCTTGGCAAACCCTACACTCCGGTAGAACGTTATGTGCAACGCCTGCATAGGATCCTGCAGCGTATAACAGGACCTGACGAGAAAGTGCATTTGGTTGCTCATTCCATGGGCGGACTGGTGATCCGCATGCTGCTGAAAGCACACCCGGAAGACGAAAAATATCTGGCCTCCATTTCTACCCTGGGCACACCGCATAAAGGTACTGCCATTGTTGGCGATTTTGCCCTGCCCTGGCTGAAACAACTGTTTCACCCCAACAGTCCGGGCCTTAAAGCACTGCCCAGTTTAGCCAGTCTGGCATCAGATGTGCCTTTGATGACGTTGGGCTCTTACAATGATTTGGTGGTTTACCCACTGGCTAACGCCATGCAACCCAAAGCCCGGCAGATAAAGCTGTATGCCATGAGTCATATTGGCATGCTGACCGAACAGCGGGTACATAAGAAAGTCTGTAACTGGCTGCTATCCCTGCAGCAAAACGGGCACAACAATTCAACGCAATAACTTTCAACAACCACAGAGGCACAGAGAGCAGTCATGAGTCCAGAGCTCCGTGTTCTCTGTGCCTCTGTGGTAAAATCAGCATTTCCAAAGTATCGACGTCAATAAACAGCTTACTGTACGACCATTAGTGGGCGATGCCTACCACAGTGCCTAATTCCTGTTTAAAGTCGCTGAAAATGCCCTGTTGTTTTTCATCCAGGGTACTTTTCGCCAGAATTTCAAAGGTGCGCTGTGCCAGTTCCTTCTGATCTTCATCCAGCCCTTCCTGCTGATGAATGGCCAGCAGCACTTTGAGAATACTCAGCGACACCCGTACATTTTTCGGCGTCAGTTGCAGTGCCTGTTCCAGCGACTGTAAGGCCGGTACCATCTTATTGCGTTTAAACAGCTCCACCGCCATGGCGTTAAGCTGCTTGGGGGTAAAATGGATTTCGCTACGCTCGCTGGTTTCCTGTTCGATATATTTACCAACGACCTGGCTGGCCAGGCTGTCGCCGGAAATCTGTTTACGCACCGCATCCAGCAATGACACGGCTTCTTCACGTCGGCCCAGCTCGTGAAAGACTTTAACCTTATCCAGATTGTCCTCAACCGACGGCGTGGGGCGAATAGACACATGGGCATCAATCAGGCGCTCTGCCCGTTGACGTTCGTCTTTAGCAGTATGCAGCCGCGCCCTGACCACCACTAGCTGCTCTTTAAACTGGCCGATATCAGGGTAGCCTTTTTCCATTTCCGTGACATATCGCTCGGCCTGTCGCAACACCCGCATCGATGCTTCACCACTTAAGGTACAGGCCAGATCAATCCCCGAGCGAATCACATTGAGCATCAACATGGGTGAATCGTGCACCGAGTTTTTGGCATATTTGGCCATGGCTTGTGTGGCTTTGTACTGCCCTTCATGGTCATGGGTCAGACGGGCCAGGTCCCAAAGCTTCTTATTGCGTTCAATATTGCGTGGTGACAACGCCGCCGCCTTTTTAATTTCTTCATAGGCGCGTTCATAATCCTGGTGGTCGATAAAATACTGTGCCAGCAAATCATAGGTGGCAAAGCGGGTATCGGCTTTGTCGGTCATCTGCGTCAACAATTCCTGGATTTCATCCATTTTGTCTTGTTTCAGCAACGCCTTGACGTAGCCAAGATACACCCAGGACATCTTAGTTTGTTCCAGCAATTCACCAAAGTAGCGCTCTGCCTCGGCGAACTCGGTAATGGCCAGTAAGCATTCCCCTTTTATACGCCGAAGTTGCATATGATATTTTGCCAGTTCAGGATTCAGCAGATGACGTTCAACAAAGTAAATAGCTTTGGAGAAATCCCGGTTATCAATAGCTTCATTGACGTTGTACAGTTTCTTTTTCACTTCCAGCACATGCGGCAGGCGTTTATTCACCTGCGCTGGCGACAGGGGTTTTACCCAGAAATCGTCGGGTTGTAATTCCACTATGCTGTTAACCAGGCTCTCATCGGTTTCTGCACTAAGAAAGATAAGCACGGTGCGCTTGCTGACGTGACCTTTGAATTTGAGTTCTTCCAGCAGATGGAAACCGTCTTTGTCACTTTTGACGTTAAAGGCACAAATGACCACATGGAAGCGGGTCTGTTCGCAAAGCCGCAAACCATAGTAAGCATTTTCAGCAAACTTGATATTACGAATACCAAGGTCATAAAGGGTGGATTTAAGGGTATCGTGAACCATGGGCTGGTCGTCGATAATCAGCACATTGAGTGCTTCGTAATGGTTTAACTCTTCTTTTTCCATCGGCTCGACCGCACACTACAACCAAAAAATACAGGATCAACCCTCATAGTATGGCTGAAAATACTTGAATGCCAGTGGAATTATTCACAATGCCACGCCAATTTACGCCATTGGGTTAGTAACTTTGCCCCAGGGATAAATACACTTGATAGGCCTTATCCTGATAAGCCGCTTCGGCCTGACCATAGCCCAGAAATACCGGGCCGATGGGGCTGTCCCAACCGGCAAAAATGCTGCCGGCCCAAATCCAGGGCGCAAGATTGTTGATATCGGGTTGCAGCCAGTTATCTTCGACCCTGCCGCGCTCCAGCGACACGCCTAGATACAGCGGTGAATTAAAGAAGCCAAACTTATCTTCATGCAACTTATGCATGTATATCAAACTGCCAAACTGAATTTTAGGGCCGAACAAGTAGTTCTTAGGGTATCCGGACAGGTTAAATAAGCCGCCCAGGGAATATTGCTCCAGGGCAATATCACCGCCGTTAGAACGATACTCTTCAAAACGCCAGCGGGTCTTGAATAAGTGCGCCTGCCATTGTCGTGCCGCCACCAGTTCCCAGGACTGATTAATACTGTCTGAGTGCTGATTGGCAAAGCTGTCGTTTAACCACTGTTGCTGCGCCACAATCTTAAAACCACGGGTAGGAAAGGCGCTATTGTCGAGGCGATCCCAGATAAAACGCAGTTGTGGGCCCTGGCGGTTGTAGTGCAGGCGGTTAAAACCAAATTCATCGGCCAGACCGGACGGCAAACGATAACTGCCCTTTTTATCTATCCAGCCACCACTCAAGGTCGCATGGTCAGATAAATTCCAGCCCGCTACCAGGCTTAGCAAGGTTTCTTCGTTATAAAAATCCCCCAACGACAAACCACGACTGTCTTCCACCACCAGCAAACTGGTCTCTCTTAGCAGTTTTGTGCTAACAAAGGTTTGGCTGGAAAACACCGGCCAGTACAGCTCACTGCTAAGTAATTTGTCGGTACCAAGGGCCAGCTCTGAATGCCACTCGGCACCGAGCTTGGACAAGTTTGTCAGGGTGTAAGAAGCCCCAAGCTGCACGTGACGGTTACTGCGAAAATCATCTTCCAGCCAGAAGCGAAAGTTCAGATAACCGGGTCCCCAGCTTTTCTCTTCCGCCTTAAGCACCATGGTGGTTTCATTCTCATCGGTGTGATAAAGCTGATAAGACACCCTTTCCAGGGTATCCAGGCCATACATACTGCGGATGCCTTCCCTAAGCTGCTTTGAATCCAGGCCTTGTACGTCCCTGTAGCCCAAGCGCTCAAGCAGTACTTCATCATTTAGTAGGCTCTGATTATCGAGGATCAGGCGGTTGATATGCAGATCCGGTACCTGGGTCAGCCTGTGCGCGGCCAGCCATTGCTGATAGCTGTGTGCTTCCTGACCGAAATCTTGTAACTCTTGCCCATGCAACTGGGCAACACGCATACCCGCTGCGATAGCCTGGCCGAGGCTGGCGAAATCCAAGGTACTGATATCCTCGACGTCCGGGCGCAAATGCACATCCTGTTCGCTTAGCAGACTGAGTTGCCTGAGCACCCCCTGACGTACCAGAAAACTGGTCAGTTGCTCGGTAATGGCGAAGGCTGAATCCAGTTGCTCGGCATTTTTCAGTGGCCCGTCAATATCCACCGCAATAACCCTATTCGCTCCCAGTGCTTTGGCGACACTAACCGGTAAGTTATTGGCCACACCGCCGTCCACCAGCAGTTTGCCATCCAGTTTCATCGGCCTTAATACGCCGGGCAGCGACATGGATGCCTGTACGGCCGCCAGCAAACTGCCTTTTTCCAACACGACTTCATCGCGATTGGTTAAATCAGTGGCTACAGCCCGAAACGGTATGGGCATACGATCAAAATGAATCAAATCAGACTGTACGCCAAAGGCCTGCTCTACCAGGTCTGCCATGGCCTGCCCGGCTAATACGCCTCTGGGCAGTTTGACACCATCCGGCCCAACCCCTAATTCAAGATGGATAGGAAAGTCATCACGTTGCTGCTTGCGGCGCATCGGCATTTCGTCCCGGTACACCCGGTCACGAAAACCTTCGCCCCAGTTCAGGCCACGCAATATGGCTTCAATCTCATCCGGACTTTTACCCGACGCATACAAGCCACCGACAAAAGCACCAATACTGGTGCCCACTACCAGATCAATGGGGATCTGCCGGGCTTCCAGCTCGCGAATCACACCAAGGTGTGCACCACCGCGTGCACCACCACCACCCAGCACCAGTGCGATACAGGGCCGCCCTTCAACCTTATCACAAGGTGACAAAGGTTCTGCAACAACGGGTGATATCGTCGCAATCAACATTAAAATCAGGGCAACGCGCAGCATCCTGTCATATCCATCTATCTACATTTTGGCCAGTGTAATCAATTTTACTGGCATTGACGCCCAACAATCACGACCGCGTCGGTAGTCAACCACATCAAGGACGGGTCTTTACCCGATAGATATCAACATTGTGCCCTTGTGGCAAAGACAGCACCAAATGCTGACCAACCACATCAAAGTCGGGTATCCCGGCCGAGTCAGGACTGCTGATCAGCACTTGTTGCTGGTCACTTTTGAGTTGGTACTGAATCACCTGGTATTCATCAGCCGTTCGCGTCAGATAGAACAGGCTGTTCCCTACTTTCTTTATCCGGTACTGGCCAATATTACTGACAGGTAAAGGTTGAATTGACGCTTCGTCCCCTTGGAACCAGCGCTGCTGTTGATCCTGCCACAAGTTATCTGCGGAATCCCTGGCATGGTAAGCCTTAGCCCAGGTCTGGCTGTCTTGTGGTTCAACAACCTGGTTGGCAAACAAGTAGTAGAAGCGTTGCCAGTGCCCCTGTTGTTGCTGACTAAAGGCCAGGATACTGTTATCAACAAAGGATATGGCACTGATGCGCGCCGCAGGAAGTGCAAGCTTATGCATTTTGGCGCTTGCCACCTCGATAACAAACAGGCTGTTCAGTGTTGCCAGCGCCAACCGCCTGCCATCTGCGGACCAGGCCATTTGCGTTAAGAACTCAGGCTTGTCGAAATGGCTTAATCTGCGACGCTGACCGGAGGCAAGCTCTACAAGCCACACTTGTTGCTTACCGCCCGTTAAGGTGACATAGGCTAGATACCGACCGTCTTGTGACAAACGTGGCAGACTGTCATCCAGACTGCTGTCAGCTAAGGTTGTCAGGGGACTGTCGTTAGCCAATCCACGAATAAAAATATCCCGGTTGATTTGCCCGCCCGAATACAAGTAATCCGCGCCATTGGGATGTCGCACCGGCGTGGCAATACTATGGGTGGCGCTATAAACAACCTGCTGTTTAGCACCATCCAGACTAAATCGTAGAAGTTGATTGGACGGCGGAGCACTCATCATCACAATGCTTTGTCCATTATGATCCCAGACAGCGCAGCATACATAGGCATCCAGACTAAATAGCAAACTGAGTCCACCGGTATTCAGATCCAGTTTGTAAAAACTTTCCTGCAACTCGCCATCCGGGCTGGAAATAAGCAGCCAATCCTGTTTGGGATGCAAATCAAACTGACTGTTTCCAGCCAGAACAGGGGTTGGCTGGGGCAATAACTGCTTGTCACCTGTTAGGCTGTTCAGGCTGTATAAAAGATAGGGAGCATCACTGTTTGCCCGCTCAGCCAGCAACATTTTGCCTGGCTGATGGCTAAACAACATTTTGCCAAAGCTGCCAGCGGGGCAGCGGTAGATGACATTCTGGTCCTTGATTTGCAGGCCATCTAGTGTGACCAGAATATATTGACAATCAGTGTTGTCGGTATGCAGATACACCAGTTGCGAACCATCATGTGACCAATCGGCCGGTCCGCTCCAGCCGCTCTCAATGCTGAGTCTGACGGTTTTTTGCTGCTGAAGATCACTAAGCTGCAAGGTCATGGCAGTTGGTCGACGTTCAGAAAAAGCCAGATACCGCCCATCGGCTGACACCGCCGGAAAGTATTCCTGCCCACCTTCATGGGTGATCGCTTCCACCTGCACGACCTGAGCATCAGGTGTCAGGTCGATATAAATCCCCCCCAACAGAACAAGCAGAAACAACGGTAAAAACAGCCATAGATACGAGCGCTGACGGGATGAAGGCGGTTCTGTGGCGGGCTGCTCAACAACCGGCAAGGGACTATTGTCCATTGCCACTGGCTCAATAATCAGCCGATAACCTTTTTTGGGTAGGGTCAGGATAAACTTAGGCTGGGTTGATGAGTCCCCCAACACCTTGCGTAATTTAGCAATGACCCGATTGACAGCATTATCGGTCACAATGCGCCCGCGCCATACCTGTTCAATCAAACTATCACGGGAAATAATTTCGCCGGGATGGCGGCAAAAATACCCCAGTACTTCTGCCAGCATTGGCTCGAGCTGCACAACCTGGCCGTCGTCAATCAGTTGTTGCTTGCTGTCACAAAATTCAAATTGTCCAATCTTCCAACGCATTGTCTGTCACAGGGCGAGTGTATCCTTGTTATTGGCGAGGAAAGGTATCACCGCACTGGCGCCAAGTCACTTTTAGTCACCTTAAATCACCTTTTTATCATGCAGTCTGAACGGCTGCTCGGCATGCTGTAGTCATCCCATCAATAAGGAACCACATGCAACGTCATTACATTTATTTGCCATACTGGCTGTTAATGGTGCTACTGCACATCTGCCCGATATTAAACGCCGCTCCCCAACAACACTTGGAGGTAAAGAACAAACAACAGTTGGCACAGGTGCTTAACAGCCCAGCCTTTATCCAGTGGCAGCAGCAACTTGCCACAGAGTTACTTAGCGGGCAGAAAGGTTCGCTGAGCACTGATGAACAACAAAAGCTCAGGTTGTTAAGTGGCCAGCGTTTAAGCGCGGATATTGATGCACTGGCCACCGGTCAGCCTGCCTGGTCTGCCTTTGCCTACCAAGTCTATCTGGCTGCCAGGCAACATCCAAAAGAGCGCGACCATTGGCACAACGTATTTAAACAGCATGTCGCAGCATTATCAGATAACGAGTTTATCCATATCAGCAGACTAAGCGGTTATGACCAGGATACGGGGCTGAGCCGACTGCTGTATTTACTGCAAAACATGCAGACTGAAACGGTATCGCCGCATTCTCGCACAGCCAGGGCCCTGGCCACCGAGCTACAGGACTTTTATGTTTATCAAGCTCTGCTACCCCAAGCTAAAACCTGGCTGAAAGACGAATACAAGCGCCGATTTTGGGTGCAGGACAATTTGCTGATAGACACAGGTAATGCCATGGTTTCAGCGATACTGGTGCGTAGCAAACAGTGGAAGAAAGCGATGCCCACGGCCATGCAAATGAGCATCTACAGTGACGAAATGGCTAATCTGCGCGAGGCCGCCACCGCCTTGACTTATGGCTATGTGGGCCTGATTGTGGATAGCCGTGGTAAAGGCTTAAGCCCGAACAGCATTGTGCCTTACCAGTTTGACGGACAGGACGCAGCAGCCGTGATTAACTGGGTTACCCAGCAGCCATGGAGTGACCAGCAGGTGGGCATGTACGGTGGCAGTTATCTGGGTTTTACCCAGTGGGCCGCCGCCAAATACATGCCCAGCGGGTTAAAAACTATCGTGCCCTTTGTACCGAATAACCCGGCCCAGGGACTGCCCTATGAAAATAACGTGTATATCACCGCCAACTACCAATGGCCCTTTTATGTCACCAACAACAAAAGGCTGGATAACAGCCAATATGCAGATCCGGGCAAATGGCGGAGCTTGATGAACCAGTGGTACTCAAGCGGTAAGGCATTTGCCGAGCTGGACAAACTGGCCGGTCAGGCTAACCCCTGGTTACATAAATGGCTTGCTCACCCGGGCTATGACGAATATTGGCAGGCCATGCAGCCTCACGGCGAGGATTTTGCCAATATCAACATTCCGGTCCTGTCCTTAAATGGCTATTACGATGATGGCAATTTTTCGGCGCTGTATTACTACCATGAACATCTTAAATATCGCCCGGATGCCGAACATTATTGGCTGATTGGCCCTTACGATCATACCTTCTCACTCAGCGACCCGCTGCGAGGCTACTCCCTGGATAAGGTTGCCCATATTGACAGGAACAAACTAACCTTTGGCTGGTTTGATTATGTGATGAAAGCCGCTCCACGCCCCGCCCTGTTGAAAGATAAGATTACCTACCAATTAATGGGGGATAACAGCTGGCGTTATGCCTCTTCAATGGCGGCCTTGCACGCATCCTCAACGCGCTATTACCTGTCTAACCAGCAAACAGATAAAGGTTTCCTGCTCAGTGAACAACAAGCAACGCAGCAGACCTTACAACAACAAGTGGATCTGGCCGACCGTACCAGCAGCAATAACACCGACGCTTACCCCTGGCCGATTATTCGCGACCAGTTGGATGACCAAACCGGCTTGCTGTTTGTCAGCCCACCTTTTACTCAGGACATGCAAATAGCCGGTAGTTTTTCCGGGGAACTGGTAGTAACCATCAACAAGCATGATGTTGACTATGGCCTGACCTTCTATCAGCAAATGCCGGATGGTCGTTTATTTCACTTAAGCTACAGTATCGGCCGGGCCAGCTATGCCAAGGACAGACAACACAGGCAATTGCTGACCCCAGGCAAGCCAGCCCATATTCCTTTCTCACAGACCCGTATGACCGGCCGAAAACTGGCGAAAGGCAGCCGTTTATTGGTGGTATTGAATGTGAACAAGAATGCCTCTGCCCAGGTCAATATGGGCACGGGTCAGGATGTCAGCCAGGAAACCGTGGAAGATGGCAAACAGCCGCTGCAATTGCAATGGCATAGTCAAAGCTATATTGATGTGCCACTTCAGACGCTGGCGCCCGCCGGGGCACCATAAGATTTCAGGTAAAACAACACAGAAACTGTGCATTTTTTAAGCTACCCTACTGCCATTGCCCAAGGCTTTGTGTATAATCCGCCGACTTTTTGCGGCCCACTCAGCGGGCCGTTACCCTAGCCTTCTAGCCAGCGAGACAATATGACCGTAGAGACCTATACCCCGAACCAGACCACGACACTGGATACCCCAAAAAAAGTCTTGGCCGAACAAGCCAAACAGGGACAGGAAGTCGAGATCAGCGGCGGTAACCGGATCGGTTTTATTTCCCTGGGTTGCCCTAAGAACCTGGTGGACTCCGAGCGAATCCTGACCCAACTGCGCACCGAAGGCTATGATGTGGTGAATACCTACAACGATGCCGACCTGGTCATTGTTAATACCTGTGGCTTTATCGACTCTGCGGTACAGGAATCTCTGGATACCATAGGTGAAGCGCTGGCCGAAAACGGCAAGGTCATTGTGACCGGCTGTCTGGGTGTCAAAGAAGATGAGATCCGCGAAGTGCATCCCAATGTGCTGGCCATTACCGGCCCGCATGCTTATGAAACCGTGGTCGAACAGGTACATGACTACCTGCCCAAACCCGAGCACAATCCTTTTGTTAATCTGGTACCGGATCACGGTGTCAAGCTGACCCCCCGTCACTTTGCCTACCTGAAAATTTCCGAAGGCTGTAATCACCGCTGTACCTTCTGCATTATCCCATCCATGCGTGGCGATTTAGTCAGCCGTCCGGTGGGCGAAGTGCTGGATGAAGCCAAGCGTTTACAGGCGGCTGGCGTGAAAGAGTTGTTGGTGATTTCCCAGGACACCAGTGCTTATGGTGTGGATGTGAAAAACCGTACCGGTTTCTGGAACGGTATGCCGGTTAAAACCGGTATGACCGAGCTGTGCGAAAAACTGGCCGAAATGGGTATTTGGGTGCGGCTGCATTATGTTTACCCTTACCCTTCGGTAGACAAAGTGATCCCACTGATGGCCGCTGGGAAAATTCTGCCTTATCTGGATATTCCCTTGCAACACGCCAGCCCGCGTATTCTCAAGCTGATGAAACGCCCGGCTGCGGCGGAGCGCACCAAAGAGCGCATCAAGGCCTGGCGCGAAATCTGTCCCGAGCTGGTAATACGTTCCACCTTTATTGTTGGCTTCCCAGGTGAAACCGAAGAAGACTTTCAAATGCTGCTGGATTTCCTGGATGAGGCACAACTTGATCGGGTTGGCTGCTTTAAGTATTCCGACGTCGAGGGTGCAACCGCCAATGATCTGCCTGACCCGGTCTCAGAACAACTGAAGCAGGAGCGCTATGAGCGCTTTATGCAAAAACAGCAGGCCATCAGTACTGCCAAGCTGGCCAAACGCATTGGCACCGAAATGGATGTGCTGATTGATGAGGTGGACGAAGAAGGTGCCATCGGCCGTACCTACGCCGATGCCCCGGAAATTGACGGTGTAGTGTATTTGAATGGCGATACCGAACTCAAAGCCGGCGATCTGGTGCGGGTGATAATCGAACACTCAGACGAATACGATCTATGGGGTAGCAGAATCGCCTGATTCTGACCTTTGGTTAATTGAAACGCCTCATATGAGGCGTTTTTGTTATCGGCCCTGGCATTTGACGGCCTGTTTAGCCCGACAGCAAACTTGCCAACGCCACTGCGTCTGGGTCAACATATTGGGTTTACGCATTATTATCAGGCAACAAAGCATTGTTCTGGGGTAACCAATATGCAAGATAAACTGGACAGTGCCAGATCCTTGGTTCGTCAGGGAAAATATAAAAAAGCCCTGCAACTACTGAAAAAGTACCAGCAGAAAAACCCACATCCCTGTTATCAAAGCCTGGTATTGGAAGCTCAATGCCTGACCCATCAAGCCAGTTTCCAGCTCGGCTATTTAAAGTTTCAGCAGGCCCTGCAGCTTACAAAGGCTGCCCTTGAGCAAAAATACTGCCTGGAGCAAATGGCAGCCAATGCCAAACTAATGGGCAAGCCGGAGGATGCATTGGATTGCCTGAAGCGGTCGCTACAACTGGATGGCTCGCCAGAATCTGCCGGTCAGCGATTTGCGCTGTTGCAGCTTGCCATGGCGCAGAACGACACCGCAACGGTGCAGGAATTTGCCCCTCCTTTACTCGGACTTAGCCAATATCATCTGACAGCTACCCTGCTGCTGGCCCAGGCAGCCAGTCACAGTGGTGATGGGCAGCAGGCGCTGGGCTATTTGCAGCAATTAACCAGGGATATTGTTGCCGGAACCAGATTCAAAGCCAGCGCAGTTGAAATACAGCAGGTGATAAACGTTTGCCAGCAGTTGTTACCAGAAAGTCAGGCTAAAGCCCTGCAACAGGCACTAACCCCGTCTGATGCAAACCCTGCAACGGCGACACTCAATCCGCTAAATGTGAATGCAGATAAGCTGGCCAGCTCAGTGCCCAATACCGCTCACCAGGTTGAGGTTCTTGGCAACAACCCGGCGGCACAAAGCATACTCACAGAGCTGGTCGCGGAATTACAACACCGCGGGGCAGAGTTACACCCTGACTTGCAATTGATAGTAGACGGCGGCAACTTGTCTGTCAGGCTCAAGAATGCCAGCGAATTGGCTGGGCAATGTATGGCCATCCCCTTTACCGCCATGCCTATTGCTTCGGATTACCAATTTTCGGTAGACAAGCATCTAAACCTACAAATGCAGCCCAGGACCAAGATGCTGAACCCTTCCGCAGTCAGGGTAATGCAGCTATTGGTGGCACTATACAACACCTGTCATAAGCTTAAGGACTGGCGTGATAGCTACCCGCTATTTGCTTTGGCAGGCCATAAGGCAGTATTCCATAAGCTGGTCAGTGCCCGAAGCGACCAGGACAAATTCCAACATTATTATGCTGACACACAGGCAGAGCTGGATAATAAAGTTCTGCTGGAGAGCTTCTTTGCATCCAGAGTGCTAGGCGTCGCAGCACAGCAAATATCACAGTGGACCGGCAATCCTTGTGATACCGAGCAGCGTGTATTTATTCCTATTGCAGAACTGACCAATCATCAAACCGGTGCCCCACGATTCCAGTTCAACAGCCACAAACGGCTTTTCTCCAGTCACTACCCAGCCGGTCCGGCAGGCAGGGAAGTCTTTGCCCAATACAATCTGGATGATCCTGTATTGAGTGTCTTGCTGTACGGCTTTGTCGATACCTCAGCAAACTGGCTTTACAGCATACCCTTGCACTTCACCAGCCAAAGTGGTCTTAGCATCAGCCTGGCCAATGAGTTGCAGGTGGCGGATGCTGCGAAATTACCCGCACAGCTCGCCGATCTGGCTGAGTTTCTGCCTGGAGTGGTCAAACGCACAGACCAGCACTTATATTTAAGCAAGCTGGTGATCCCCGACGCCAGCCGCACAGATACGCTCAAGCGCAGTATTGCAGCGTCGTTAAAAGTGGTCGACATAGACGGCCGTTTTAACGACCCAGCCATGTTGGCAACAGAGGTCAGACAAATAGAGCAACAGATAATCAAGGCTAATCTGGCATATTGGCGGGAGTTATCCAATCTGCTTAGTGAGCACACTGATAGCATAGCTGCAGACACATTTGAAATGCTGAACAGCCTATGCCAATTTTGTATCACGCATATACGGGCATACAAAAGCCAATGCTAGGGACCTGGTAACTCAGCCTGCATTTTTTCACTTTTAACCTGCGGGCTGTGTACCAGGTTAAAAATCTGGCTAGTATCTGATGACGCGATAATCGCCTTTAAGGAATCTCATGAAAAAAAGCCTTTTGGCGGCCTGTGTGGCTGCCCTGTTGCTTAGCCAGGTCGGTATGGCGGCGACACAAATCAATAGTGAAAAGCACGCTATCAAGGTGGAAAAAGTCACTGATGGTCTGGCCCACCCCTGGGGCATGACATTCCTGCCAGATGGCAGGCTGCTGGTTACCGAACGCAGTGGTAATTTGCGCTACGTTGGACTGGATGGCAAGGTCAGCCAACCCATTCAGGGGGTGCCTAAGGTACGCGCTTACGGTCAGGGTGGTTTGCTGGATGTACAGATAGATCCTGAGTTTCGCCGTAATCAAACCATTTATCTCAGTTTCAGCGAGCCGTCTGAGAATGGTAAGGACAGCAGTACGGCTGTAGCCAGCGCGACCCTGGATGGAGATAAACTCACCAATGTTAAGGTTATTTTCAGCGCCAATCCCAAAATTGACAGTGCATACCATTTTGGTAGCCGTTTGATATTCGACCGCCAGGGCAATTTGTTTGTCACTTTGGGGGACCGCGGCTCCAGACGCGATGATGCGCAAACACTCGACACGCATTTAGGTAAGGTGGTGCGAATTCAGACCGACGGAAGCGTACCGGCGGATAACCCTTATATAGATAAGGGTTATGCGATGCCAGAGGTTTGGTCTTTTGGCCACCGTAATCTTCAGGGAGCGGCCCTTAACCCAGTTACCGGTGAGCTTTGGACCCATGAACATGGCCCGCAGGGCGGTGATGAAATCAACATTGCCAGGGCGGGGAAAAATTACGGCTGGCCGGTGATCACCTATGGTGAGGAATATGGCGGCGGTAAAATTGGCTCCACCGTTAAAGACGGGCTGGAGCAGCCGCTGTATTATTGGGTCCCCTCCATCGCACCTAGCGGCATGACCTTTTATACCGGTAACTCATTCAGCCACTGGCAAGGAAATCTGTTAGTAGGCTCATTAAAATTTAGTCAGCTAGTCCGTCTGGAACTGGAAGGCGAGAAAGTCAGCCATGAAGAAAGACTGGACATAGGCCAGCGCGTGCGGGATGTGGAACAAGGGCCGGATGGGGCAATTTATTTGCTCACCGACCAGCCCAATGGTGAACTGTTGCGCCTCAGCCCGGCGAAATAATCCGCTGAAACCATCAGCGCTCTTCTACCGGTTTATAGCAGGATAAAGATAAAAAACGGCGGGCCAAGCCTGCCGTTTTTGTGTCGATTAGTTACCAATCTGCTCAATCAGGGTCACATATTCAATACTGGGGCCCGACATATAAGTATCACGTCTGCCGGTGATACGCAGCGTCTTACCCAAGATTGCCGGATTTAGATTGGGGCTGAACTGACTGCGCTGGCTGGACTCCAGCTTCACATTGATAGTGATGCTTTGGTTGCTGCTGTCAGCCAGCAGCAAAGCATAAATGCCGTTCAATTCAGCTTTGACCACACCGGCGACCACCACATCGGTACCATTGGGCTGCGCCAGGGCCTGGCTGACGGTTAAAGCACCGCCGGTATCTCCGCCACCGTTGTTGCCGCCGCTGTCGCCAACGATTTGGATGTCTGTGACATACTCAATGCTGGGACCCGACATATAAGTGTCACGCTTTCCGGTGATACGCAAGGTCTTGCCAACAATGGCAGGATTTAACTGTGGGCTGAAATCATTACGTTGGCTGGCTTCCAATTTGACGTTAATGGTCTGGCTGGGGTTGGCACTGTCACCCAGCAGCAGCGCATAGATACCATTTAGTTCAGACACCACCACACCTTCCACTGTCACTTCAGTGCCTTGCGGCTGCGCCAGCGCCTGAGTGACGGACAGTGCAGCGGAAGCAATTTGAATGTCGGTCACATTACGAATGCCGGGCTGACTCATATAGGCACCACGCGTACCTGTTACCAGCAGCGTCTGCCCTAAAACAGACGGGTTCAGTTGCGGGTTAAAATCATTGCGCTGCGCCGCTTCCAGCTTGACATAAATACCAGTGGCGCTGTTGTTGCTGTCCACCAGTTCCAGGCCATAGATACCGTTAATCGCCTGGCTGACCACACCGCGCACAGTTAATGCTGTGCCATCTGCGGCAGTAAGGGCCTGAGCAACAGACAATACGGAACCAGGATCCGGGTTACCATTAGAATCACAGCCGCCAACCGGACAAGGTGCAGCGTAAGCGCCGTTATCAAAGGTTGCTTCGTCCCAGGGGTTATAACCACTGCCGGGTTGGCTCCAGGGCTGGCCATTGTTGGGATCCGTTTTCTCAGTGTCAGCCAGCGGCGTGGGGGTTAATACACCGGCTGGGTGCGCGGCGCTGCCAAAACCAATGTAGTTTTCCTGATTGGCCAGCCAGTTAACAATATTCACCGCCAACACTGAGGCATGGCCCGGATCCGTCCAACCGGGGTAGGTCTTCTTGGTGGCACCGCTGTCCTGACGGCGATACTTGGGCGTCGCATCTTCAATGGGCGAAGAGTCACCGATAAAAGCCGCTTTACCTATACTGGGTTTGGAGATGGCAACATAGGGTCCTTCCGCTTCTCCGCCAAAATACAAGCCTGCATCTTTAGCATGGTTCCATTTCACCGGATTGTCCTGGGCAGAGAAATACACCAGGCCCTTGGCTCGCGTATGGTCAGTAATGGCCAGGGTGGCACCGGCTGCCATCAGGATCGGGGCAACCCCCTGGGTCAGCCCTTCCACTTGCGAAGGAGCCACAATACCACTGACGCCGCTCTTGTAATCCACCGCATTAAAGCGGAAACGCAAACCAAAGTTTTCTGCCAACCAACCTGCGCTGGCCGATTTAGGGTTACGTAAATCGCCATAGTGATTGTGCAAATTGTATTTGCTCAGGTCAGAACGGTTGTAACCGTTATACACCTCGGTGGCATCCCAGGTATTGAGATTACGGTCTGCATCGTAATGATCGGCAATAAAGAAAATGCCTTTACCCGCATCCACGAGTTGCTTTAGTGCTGCGTACTCTTCGACGCTGAATGGACGGTTGGTTTCAGCCAGTACCAATACATCGGCATCGCTGATAGCGTCATAGGTGATTACGGCTTCATTCAAGCCGACCTTACTGGCGTCATTGTAATCATCCACAAACTGAATGCGGCCGTCACCATTTAAATCCACGCCCCGGTATTCTTTTACCAGATAGCCTTGCGCAACCAGCGCGTCGGCGAAGTCTGAAAAGGCACCATCAATAACCCAGTCAGCATTTCCTTCCGTGCCCCCATGAGACACATCAAATAACACGGTTTTACCGTTGGCATTGCCAGGAAGTGGCGTTTTAACAGGTGCAGATTGGTTCCACTCATACTCGCCAGCAAAAGCGGCGGAGCTGAGCATCACCCCGAGTAACATGAGCAGTCGCAACAGCGACACTCTCAATTGGAATCTAGCGTAAAGCATAGCTTGAACACTCCTTTTCATAGGGTCGGCTGACCCGGTTGGATCGATAGATAAGTTGCATACCACCGGACCAGATTAGTTGCCTAAGATTGCGGAGTGATTAAGAATTCATCACAAAATTGTGCCAGTTTTACGACACCTCAACTCTTAATAAAAACTTCACACGAAGTTAATTTTGCTTAGCTATTACGCCCCTACAATCGTGCAACGATATCGCAACTCAACTTGAGGAAGACATGAAAGGTATAGGAAGAAAAATGAGAGTGGGCATGGTCGCGGCGATGGTCACCAGCGTACTGGCTGGCTGTTCAGACAATGATTACGATACACCGCAGCCCACCCCGCCTCCAGTGGTAAAACCGGCTCCGGCACAGGTGACATTAAGAGTCATGGAAACCACCGATATTCATATGTATCTGGCCAACTACGATTACTTTGCCCAGAGCGCCTCTGAAACCATAGGTTTTGCCAATACCGCCACCTTAATTAAACAAGCCCGGGCTGAGGTCGACAACAGCGTGCTGGTGGACAACGGCGATCTTATCCAGAACAGTCCTTTAGGCGATTATGAAGCCCTGGTGCGCCGTGACGACATTCTGGCCGGCAGCACTCACGTGGTTTACAAAGCCCTGAACCTGCTTGACTATGATGTGGGTAACCTGGGTAACCATGAATTTAATTTCGGCCTGGATTTTCTTGATGCCACGATTCAGGGCGCGGACTTCCCTTACATCAATGCCAACGTTTATAAGGCGGACGGGGATAACGATGCCAGCAATGATGAGAATCGCTTTACCCCTTATCATATTCAGGAAAAGCAGGTAGTGGATGCCAATGGTAATACGCAGACCATCAAAATCGGTTACCTGGGTCTGACCCCGCCACAAATCATGCAATGGGATAAAGCTAACCTGGACGGCAAAGTCGTCGCCCATGATATCGTCGAAACGGCCAAAAAGTTTGTGCCTAAGATGAAAGAAGAAGGTGCGGATATCATTATTGCTATTCCTCACTCGGGTCTTTCCGGCGCACCACACAAAGAGATGGCGGAAAACACCTCTTTGTACCTGGCCAGCGTGCCCGGTATCGATGCCATACTGTTTGGCCATGATCACCGACTTTTCCCTGGTGACGCCGCCTATAGCAACTTACCAGGCGTCGATAATGAGGCTGGCACCATTAATGGTGTGCCAGCTGTGATGCCAGGCTTCTTCGGTAATCATCTGGGTATTATTGATTTGGTATTAAAACCCACCTCAGATGGTGGCTGGGAAGTAGCACAGTCCAAGGTAGAAGCCCGTCCAATCAGCTCCGGCAGTGCAGCCAAAGGAGACTTTGTTGACCTGGCTGAAGCAGATGATGAAGTGTTAAGTGCCATTGAAGTAGAACACCAAGCCACCATTGATTGGATTAGCCAACCCTTTGCGAAAATTTCTGCCCCTATATACAGCTTCTTTGCCCTGGTGCAGGACGACCCATCCATTCAGGTCGTGGCCGATGCGCAAATCGACTGGGGTAAACGCTTTATTCAAGGCACCTCTTTGGATGGCTTACCTGTACTGTCAGCGGCGGCACCGTTTCGGGCCGGACGAAATGGTATTGAGGACTACACCAATGTGGCGGCAGGCGAGATTGCTCTGCTCGATACCGTCAGCCTGTATGTTTTCCCTAACACCATTCGCTTGGTTAAGTTAAAAGGGGCAGACGTCAAAGAATGGCTGGAACGCTCGGCAGGCCAGTTTAACCAGATTGATCCTACCAGCGGCGCACAGCAGAATCTGTTGAACACAGCCTTCCCAACCTACAACTATGATGTTATTGACGGTGTCACCTACGAGATCGATGTCACCCAACCGAATCGCTATGACCTGGATGGTAAACTGGCCGATGCCAACGCTCATCGTATCGTCAACCTGCGTTATAACGGTGAACCCGTGGATATGCAGGGTGATTTTCTGGTGGTGTCCAATAACTACCGCGCATCAGGTGGCGGCAACTTCCCTAAAGTTAACCCCACAGATAGTGAAGTATTTGAAGGTCCGGATGAGAACCGTGGCGTGCTGCGCAATTACCTGATTGGCCAATCCCAGCAAAACCCCAACGGCTTCGACCCATCGGCCGATGGTAACTGGAAGTTTAAAGCCATTGAAGGCGGTGAAACCCTGAATGTGGTGTTCCGCACTTCCCCTACCGAGGCCGTAAAGGCCCTGGCAGGAGATCTACCGGCCGTGACTCCCACCAGCCCAGTGCAAACCGATGAAAATGGCTTTGCCTTATATCAACTGGATCTGAGTAAGTAAGCCAAGATTAAAAAACGCCTCAAATGAGGCGTTTTTTTATTGTCCGGCTTTAACCTGGCTCATGGTTGCCTGCTGCAATTGCTGAATTTGCGGCATGATATCCATCATCTGGCGCTGCATGGCCTGCATACTGGCTTGCATGACCTGAGGCATTTTAGCAATCACGGCTTTACCAACATCGGACTGGTAAAAAGTAATCATGCCGTCGATTTCCACCTGATTAAAACTTTGCTGGTAAATCTCCAGCATCATCGGCTGCATCTCCTGCCAACTCATTTTCTGGTTAATCAGTTCAGCGGTTTTCTTCAGCATGGTTTCCACTTGCTGCTGCTGAGCGGGTGTGTATTCAACCGAGCTGGACATTTGTTGCCAACTGGACAGCATGGTTGCTTCAACCTGATCCTGAGCCTGTTCCAGCATATTTCTTGAACCAGTCAGTTCCAGTAATTCCAGGACAGAGGCATCTGAGGGAACCGACTGGGCAAACACCGGTAAAGACAAACAGGCAGTCAGTAAAATCATTGTACGTTTCATAGGATTATCCTTAATCAGACATTAACAAGCGTAAAACAGCATAGTTGGCGGGGACTCATCCAGGATTAAGATTCCATTCAGTGTCAGTCGCTACTCTGGCATAATACATCGCTCTGTTTGATAAGAAATATAAAGGACACCATAGTGCACACAGCTTCCCCCACCAAACTATTAGCGCCTTTGCTTGCCATCTCGTTGCTATCTGGCTGCGCCAGTATCAGCAAAGAAGAATGTATGGTGGCCGATTGGTATGCCATGGGCCTGACAGATGGCAGTCGCGGCAAAGCCTTGTCTGAATTTCGCGACTATCAGGCCGATTGCGCCAGGCATCAGCTTTCCAGTGATTTTGGCCAGTATCAGGCAGGCCATAAAAAAGGAGTGGTGCAGTATTGTGTGTATCCGAACGGCGTGACATTAGGACGTAGCGGCAATAGTTTTAATCCGCTATGTGAAGATGCCGGTTTCGCCGATTTCCAGCAAGGCTATTTTTTAGGTCAGCAACTCAACCAGGCAGAAGATCGGCTGGCAAACCTAAAACGCGACCAACAGCAGGTTGAGGACAAGCAGCAGTCATTAGAAAAAGAGTTGGCTGACAACAAAGACAGGATTGTGGATGACACCAGCAGCAAGGCCGAACGTGAAGAATTGCTGCGCGACAATGACCGCCTGCGCCGTGAGCTGCGGCGCTTAGCTGCCGAACTGCGCAGCCTGCAATATCAGGCACAGTCAACGCAGGATGAAATTGACAGCAGGCTGGCGGAGCTGCAGCTATAGCCTCTTTATCAATCTCTAAGAAGCGTTTGCAATAGTTGCCAAGTCCAGCGGCAGTTGAATTTCCATGGCGAAACCTGTGTCTGTGTCTTTCAACCGGACTTGGCCCGCTAATTTCTGGGTAACCAGATTAAACAGAATAGACATCCCCAATCCGGTGCTACCCGCCTTTCTGTCTGTTGTAAAGAACGGCTCAAACAGATGTTGCCGTTCTCGGCTTGATAATCCCCTGCCGTTATCACAATAATCCAGCAGTAACATTCCCTGTTCTTCGCGCAGTTGAATGATGATTTTGGCGCTGCCATGCTTGTGCGAAAAGGCATGGGTCATACTGTTATTGATTAGGTGCGTCAATATTTGTGCATGGGCGGCGGGAAAGGTGAGCACAGGTCGCTCAACCTGACAGTTGAATTCAACATCAATGTTTTTTTGCTGAATCCTGGGCGAAAGCAAGTGCAGAATATTGCGGTAATACTGAACCAGATCCACCTCTTCCATTTTGAGTTCTTGCTTGCTGGCAGCGGTTTGCTTAAAGCTGGCCACCAAATCTCTGGCACGGGTCAGATTATTCCCCAGCAGTCCCAGCGCTTCAGTGCAGCGCTGTTCAACCTGATCTACATCGGAACGCTTTAATTTTCCACTTCGTAACGCAGGCCAAAAAGATTTGAGACTGTCATTAACCACGCTGGCGGACGTAATAGACACGCCAAGTGGCGTATTAACCTCGTGTGCCAACCCGGCCACCAGGCTGCCCAGTGCGGCCATTTTTTCCGATTCAATCAGGCGCTCCTGAGTTTGCTGCAAATTATTGATCGCCTCTTGCAAGGCATTGGTTCGCTCATCCACCCGTCGCTCCAGTGTGGCATTCAAACCTTGCAACTTTTGCTGAAATTCAAGCCGTTCCATTTCACCGGAAATACGTCCGGAAAACAGCTCAAACAGGGTTTGAGTGGTATCTGGCGCTGCAATAGGATGCTTATACAGTGCCACGACAATACCCATCACCTGACCGTCGGAGGCATGAATTGCGGTCCCCAGATAACCCGTAATCTGCATATCGACCAACAGTTGATCCTCAGGAAAAGCACTGCAAACTTTGGTTGGGTAACAGCAGGTCGTGGTATCCAGCACGCCAGCACAAGGGGTGCCTTTTAGGGAATAGGTAATGTTGTCTACTATTTGGTTGTCGGCCACTAACGCCAGGGTCTGCGCTTCATTACGATGCTTATCCAACTTGGCGATAAAGGTATAATCCGCTTGAATAGCCCCGCTTAACGCCAGGCAGATCTGTTCGAAAAATGCTTGCCCGTAGGTATTGGAGACCCCACGAATAATGTCCTTGATAATTCTTTCCACAGCATCACTCTCAGTGATTTCCGACACACCTGCAAAAATGCGCCTGTTAGCCTTCTAAGTCAACTTGTCATGGAACTTCGAGGTTTAATGATGAGTGCGTGAGACAAGCTTAGTCATCTTTGCGGGTTTGCAGCATTTGTTGCAAAGGTACAGGTCGGTAACGGTTTTCCAACCCGGCTAGCACACCTTCCTCACGCAAATCTTGAATGGCTTGATTAATTGCGAGCAAATCCTCAGCTTCAACCGCATTTTTTCTTAGCATCAAATGTGCCGGAGTCACCATTAATCTGTCTTTCATCAACTGCACCAGATGATGTCTTTCACGACCAAGATGGTGGAAGAAAATATCCGCATCTACCAACACCAGCTCACCACGTGAAGGGGTGGCAAACAGCAATTCCGTTGCCTTAGCGGCGTCTGGATAAGATGTATACAAGCCTGATTCACGCCAGCGTTTGCGTAGTTGTTCGAAATATTCGCCATACCAGCCGCTGGCCGGCCCAATCAGACGCAGTTTCTGCGCCAAGGCCGAATCCAGTGTCAAAAATGGCTCAAGACCAGATTCTTTCAGACTGAATACGCCTACCACCTCCTGGCGATAGGGGGTGCTGAAATAAGCATACTGTTGACGTTCGGGGGTGTTGGATGCACGAATCATCACATCAAAGTGGCCATCTTGCAGGCTGCGGATGATTCTTGCCCCGGTCATAGGTTGTAAATGCCAGCTCACCTTGCATCCGGCTCTGGTCAGGATTTGATACGCCATATCCGCATCCATTCCTTCCACCTGAGCCTGGCTGTTTAAATAAGCGGACGGCGCGTGCAAATCCAGATGCACCCGCAAGCTCTTATCGCATGCAGGGGCTGAAACCTCGGTCTGGCCGCCGACTGCGACCTTAGGCATCAGCCACAGGAAAACGATGACAAAAAGAATAACAAGACGGGACAAATCCGTAACCCAAATGCTCAGGACATTGGCATTATGCCTGAGTTTTTATCCGTATGCGGACAATTATACCAGTCTGTTGGGCCAATCCACATGAATTGGCCTTTACCTGGTCTGGCATTTATTTAGCCAAAAGATGCAACGTCGCCACCGTTAGCGCTTCGGTCGCAGTGGCCACCACCTTGTCGGCTTGCGGAGCCCAGAAAGGGCTGTGCAATGAAGGTAGTTTCTCGCCCGTCTGTTGAGCCTTATCCCAGCGTTCTTTTGGCACGCCCCCCACCCAGAAAATCATACTCTTGATACTGTTGTCTGCCCGATAGTAACGTCCAAAGTCCTCCCCTGCCATGCTAGGTTTGCCTTCCTTTACCCGCTCACTGCCGAAATGCTGACTCAATAAGGCCGCTGTACTCCGGGTAAATTCAGGATCATTCCAGGTGGAAGGCGTATATTCCTGCTTCCAGGTTACCTCTGGCATCAAGGCTTCTGGCAAACCTGCTGCAATGGCTTCACCTTTGGCGATACGAGCAATACCGTCCAGCAACTGCTGACGGGTTTGATCTGAATAACTGCGCACCGTCAACAACAAAGTGGCTTTATCGGAAATGATGTTATGTTTACTGCCAGCCTGAAAACTGCCGACCGTCACAACCGCTGGGTCCTGGGGATCCAGTTCACGACTCACCAGCGTTTGCAACGCACCGACGATTCGGCTGCCCAGTACGATAGGATCTTTAGTACTTTGCGGGTAGGCGCCATGGCCGCCAACACCATGAACCACAATATTCACACTGTCTACATTGGCCAGGGTATAACCTGGTGTATAACCAATTTCACCTGCCGGTGCGGCAGAAGAATTGTGAAATGCCAGAGCATAGTCAGGCTTGGCAAAGCGTGTAAATAAGCCGTCATTCAGCATATCCCTGGCCCCCCGGCCACGCTCTTCGGCCGGTTGCAAAATCATCATCAGGGTGCCTGACCATTCACTCCTGCGTTTGACCAACTGGCGGGCAGTCCCCAGCCAACCTGCCATATGTGTGTCATGACCACAGGCATGCATCACACCCGTTTCCATCCCCTCCTCGGTCGTCGCCGTTACTTTGGAAGCAAATGTCAGGCCGGTTTGTTCGATAACAGGTAAGGCATCCATATCGGCCCGAATCATTACCACCGGACCGGGGCCGTTGTTCATCATCGCCACCACCCCGGTCCCGCCAACGTCTTCGGTCACTTCAAAACCCAGTTTACGCGCTTCGCCAGCAAGCATGGCAGCGGTTTTAACTTCACGGCCACTGAGTTCCGGATACTGATGCAGATGACGATACAGCGTCATTAACGAGGGAAGATCGTTATCAATGGATTCGGCCAGTGTGGCGGCCACTAAAGGCTTATTCAGCAAGGCACCACATAAGGCCAGAGTGAAAAGCAGGGGGCGATGTCTCATCAGGACTCCTTGATTACCAACAGTTGCATATCTGGCAGCATATCAGTCAGACAACAGTAAAGGGATTCCATTTATTCCATCGCCCATAACCGCCTAAGCCATCATATAGTTCAAAGCGCCGGGGCGGACGTCCCCCACTCTTTCAGCTTAATCAGGTATGGCGTATCGTCCTCTTCGCCTTTAAGTTGGACAATGGCCGGTCCCTGGGGCGTTTGACCCAGCCAAATCTCCAAATTTTCCCCTTGTTTATTCTGGTAACGATAATAGCGGGTGGCAAGTTGTTGCCCTTGCACCGTCATATCCTGCTCATTACTTTGCTGTAACTGCATATGCCGCAAGTAAATTTCCTCACTATCCAGCAGCCTCAGCTCATCAGGCAATTGTTGTTTCACTGTTAGCCAGTAGCAAGGCAGGTAAAGCAAGCTGCTGTCGATATCCCCTTCACTAATACGCATTCCGCTGCTGCTGGGCCTGGCGGGTTCGGAAAACAAACTGAGTATCGTCAACGCATCGCCCAATCCTGGCACCATACCGGTCAGCACACCACTGGTAGCATCAACCAGTGCCTGCTCTTCCGCTTCAGAGGCTGTTGCAACTCGCGATGCACTTAACCAATACTCGTCTGTTTCCCTGCTCACGCGTTTCCATATCGTCTTACCATCTTCAATGGTGCGGGTATCGGCTTTAACAAGTGAAGCCTGATGTTCCTCGGCCGTGACCGAGCGAACATCATAATCTCCCCCCCATGAGGGCACCTGTAAATAGGTTCGACTGACCAGCAGCAATGTCTGATCCTGCTGTTGCCGCTCAATAGACATACTCCCCACCAGATCACCGTCAACCTGAACCTCATAACTGGCCTGCATGGCCGGGCACTGGGCCATTCCCTGCGTGGAAAACAACGCTAACACCAGCACCATCACACCGCGCATCTTGCATTGAGTGCCGCTAAGGATGAATTGCCTGTTATCAATCATAGACCTGTCTCCTTGTCTGTGGCCTGTTCGGCCGGCTATTGCGCCAGGGTTGCCATTCGGGCGGCCCCCTGAACGGGTTGAAGAGGAAAATACAACTGGATACTGGCGCCACCAAATTCATTACTGCCGATTTCCAGACGCCCGCCATGCAAGGCCATAACCTTATTTACTATGGCCAGTCCCAGCCCCACTCCGCCAGTATCCCGGCTGCGGCTGTTTTCAATCCGATAGAAAGGTTGCAAAACCGCCTGTCGTTCAGATTCAGGAATGCCAGGACCGTCGTCATCCACAGTGATACAGGTACAATCTGCCAAGGCTGTGGCTGTTATCCTGGCATAGCCTTTGGCATATTTATGGGCATTGGTGAGCAAATTGCTCAGGATCTTAAGCAAGCTCTTTTCTTCTGCCAGCACCACCACCCCGGCGTCACATGCCATTTCAATCACAAATTTGTCACTGTAACGACTGGCCTGCTCCTGCGCCTGTTCAATAACAGGCAACAGATGTAAGGGCTCTGGGTAGACTTTGGCTGAGTAAAAACTGAATTTTGAATACGCCAGCATTTCCACCACCAACTGCTCAAGCTGCTCGATGTCCAGTTTCATGCTACGCACATGTGCCTTTAGTGCCTCAGGATCATCAATGCGATCTGCCAGTTCCAATGCAAAGTTCAACCGCATCACAGGCGTATTCAATTCATGGGATGCCGCACTGATCATCACTTCCTGTTCCTGGATTAACTGGCTTATCTGATTGGCCACAAAGTTAATGGCGCGGGCCAGCTCGTCCAGGGGGGCCGGAGCATCTTCGTCGGCCTTGGCATCAAAGCGTCCATCAGCAATCGCCAGACTGGCGCTGACCATGTTGTTAATGTGCTTGATAATCGGCCAGGCCAGCATTAACACCGCCAGGGCAAAACTGATCAGGACAAAACCCAAGGTGACACCAATCAGTACATTGTAAAAGGAGTTGAAATCCACATTAGGGATGTAACGTATCACGCCCCGGCCACAGGGATTAGGGTAATAAACCCGCACGGCATCCTTGATAAAACCGCTTTCTACCGATACCACCACTCCATCGCTGACCAGCGCCAGTTGCTTGGCCGCAGGCAGGCTATCCATATCAGTCAACGCAATGGTATAGGCATATTCGCCGGCCAACTGCTCAATCTCAACCGGCCACTGCTGTTCAGGTACATGACACATACGAGTGGATAACAGCCCCGTCAGCGCCCTGGTCAGGCGCAGATGTTCCTGACCAATGGCATCCTCATATTGATTCTCGAAAAAGAAACCAATCAATACCAGGCAAATCAACAATGTCGAGCTTACCCCTACGAAAAAACGCAGGAAAAAGATTACCATTTGTTACGCGGAAACAAGTAACCCCGTCCTCGAACCGTACGAATATATTGGTGTGGCGGATCCTGATCACCTAGCTTTTTACGCAATGTGCTGACCCGCTGATCGACAGAGCGGTCCGTGCCGTTATATTCAAAACCGCGTAATGAATTGAACAGTTGGTCACGTTTCACAATATTGCCCGCCGACTTCACCAGTTCCACCAGCAGATCAAACTCGGCATCAGTGGCGTCAATTTCCAAATCCCCTTTGTAAATAACCCTGTCAACGACATTGATACGCAGGTCCTGGGCAAAAATCACATTTTCATTGCTGGCTTGCTCTTTACGTCGGCGCAATAAAGCATAAATTCTGGCCATCAGCACATGAGGACGAAGCGGCTTGGCAATATAATCATCTACACCACAGTTAAAGGCGGTCACTTCGGTAAAATCATCATCTTTGGCGGTCAGCATCAACACTGGAGAGCTGTACCTTGGCCTCAGACACTTGCAGATCTCAATGCCGTCCATTTCTGGCAACATATAATCCAGAATAACCAAATCCGGACTGAGGCGCTGAATTTCCTCACAGGCCCCCAATCCAGTATGCAGTGGGAATATTTCAAATCCTTCGCTTTGCAAAAACTGACAAATCAGCGACGACAAGCGTTTGTCGTCTTCAACTAAGACAATGGTCCCTTTCATCTCTCTTTTCCATTGGTGACAATCCGATGCAGCCTCTTGCCTTCAAATAGCCAAGACAAGCTGTCATCACAGTAAGATATGACCAAATGAGAATCAATCTTTTCCGCGCGCTACCCATACCTTCAAGCTCTCTCAAACGCCTCAGGCAATGGCAAAGCCTCGTTAACCTTGGTGCTCACAGGAGCAACCCGGTAAAAGCTGGCCAGTACCGGCACTAAAATCAGGGTCACCAGGGTGGCAAAAAGTTCACCAAAGGCCAGGGACACGGCCGCAGGAATAAGGTACTGAGCCTGTTCTGAGCTTTCCAGCAGGATGGGGGCCAAACCTATGACGGTGGTGGCCGTGGTCAGAAATACCGCCCTGACCCTGCCGGTTGCAGAACTCACCAGTGGATTCGCTTTGCCCTCGGCACAATAGCGGTTATAGCTGGTCACCAGTAGCAGACTGTCGTTAACCACCACACCGGTCAGAGCCAGCATGCCGAAAAATGACAGCACACTAAAAGGCAGGCCCATCAGCATATGCCCAATGGCCGCTCCCACAAAACCAAAGGGTACCACTGACAAGATGATCAACGGCTGCCAATAGGATTTAAGCGGAATGGCCAGTAGCACATAGATGAGCAAACAAGCCAGAATCAAGGCGCGCCAGAGTTTGTCTGCCATTTCCTCTTCGCGCTTAAGCTCGCCGGCAGGCATCACTTTGATTGAGGGATGTGCTGACAACCAGTCAGCCAGTTGCCCTTGCATTAACTGCCCATACACTTCAGGTGAAGCGCTGTGCCGCTTGTCGATATTGGCGGTTACGGTAGCTGCATCCTGAAAATCCCGTCGCCACATCCAACGCGGCACATAGCCCGCATCCAGTTCAGCGACACTGAGCAAAGGCACCCATTGTCCGCCAGGTAACTGAATTTGCTGATGCAGCAGGTCAGACAGACTGTCTCTGTCCTCTTGCGGATAACGCAGATAGACCTTCACCTCGTCCATTCCGCGCTGGAAACGCTGCAGTTCCAGGCCACCATAGGCATCACCCAGTTGTGCCGCCAGTAAAGCGACGTCCACCCCCAGATTCATTCCGGCCTGGGTTGGTCGCAAACGTAATTCTGCATTACCGGACTGTAAATCGCTGGCCACATCCGAAACGTGTGGCACTTGGTGCAGCCCGTCAACCACTTGTTGCACTGCCGCCTTGACACCTTCAGGATCCGGGCCAAACACCTCAAGCTCAAAACCACCAGTGGTTTCTTCGGCCACCGTAAACACCACTTTCTGCGCACCTTCCAGTTGCCCGGCATGATCCCGCCAACTATCCAGCATGCTCATGGTATCCATTGGGCGTTCACTTGTGGCAGAAAGTTCTGCATAGATTTCGGCACTGGAGGGTCCAACAACGGCCAGCATCAGTTTGGCAAAAGGCGGCGTTGTCAGGCCAAACTCATTGGTCCACTGCTGATTCAGTTTTTCAGCCTGATGCAATATTTGCCGGGCATTTTGTAACGTGACTTGCTGATTGAGGCGACTGTCGGTTTCCAGTTTCACGCTGATGATATTGCCGGGAATATCGGGAAAGAACGTGGTACGAATAGCCCCAATTGACAGCAAACTAAACGCAAACAGCAACACCAATGTGAACAGGATCAGTGTGGTGGCACGATAGCGAAGGCAATGTTGCAATAAGGGTTGATACCAGTGTTCGGTGACATAGGACAACCCCCACTCAGCCTTTAATTGCAGAAACTTCAGCCCCCTGGCAAACATATTTTCCCGTTCGTTGCTGGCAAAATTGGCGGAAGCCAGGTGACTGGGCAAAATGAGCTTACTTTCCAGTAGTGAAAACACCAGGGCAATCATTACCACCACCGCAAAGCTACCAAAGACTTTGCCAAAAGGGTCCTCTAGCACCGTCATGGGAAAAAACGCTGCCAGGGTGGTAAATGCGCCAAATACCGTGGCGGTCGCCACTTTTTCCACCCCGGCAACCGTGGCTTGGTGCGGATCGCCACCTGACTGTCGACCGTGATGCACGCTCTCACCTATCACCACCGCATCATCCACCAGGATCCCCAGCACGATAATCATGCCAAAGGTGGTAATGTCATTCAGCGAGTAACCAAAATACAGATCCATTATGGCAATGGTACCGGCCAGACTGACAGGAATACCCACCGCCACCCAAAAGGCGACTTTAATATTCAGAAACAGACTCAGGATCAAAAACACCAGAATCAGTCCCTGCAGCGCATTGCTTTGCAGCAAACTCAGGCGCTGCGTGGCAAATTCGCTTTGATTGGCCCAGATATCCGCTTTGATGCGCTGAGACAGAATGTCTTCGGATTCTGCCACCACCTGCTGAACAGCCTGATTAATGTCCAGCAGATTGTCCTGCTGCCCCATCATGATTTCAAAACCAATCGCCGGATGGCCGTTAAAGGTGACCAGCAGATCATCGTCTTCGGGTTGGTCACGAATCTCGGCCACATCGGCCAAACGCACCACATGGCCCTCGGCACTGGTAAACAACGGCAACTGCATAAACTCACGCACATCACGAGCCAGATGGTCAGCACGAATTTGAATGCGCCCACCGACGGTTTTCAACTGCCCGGTGCGGTATTCAAGACTAGCCTGGCTCAGCATCTGTGCCACCTGTTCGAACCGCAAACCATGAGCCTGTAACTTGTGATGGCTGATCTCAAGAGAAATCTCATGGGGGCGTTCCCCCCATTGATTTATCTGCGATATTTCCGGGCGCAGTAACAAGCGCTGCTTAATGATCCTGGCGGCTTTTTGCAGCTCCTCCTGTGCCACGTCACCATAAACCTGCACAATCATGGCCGGATAACTGAATTCAGCGCGCCTGACCTGGGGGCGTTCAGCCGCCAGCGGCAAGGTCGTAATATTGTCGATGCGCAGTTTTACATCTTCTAACAACCGCCCCAGGTCATAGCCGTCCTGCTGACGTATATAAACCGTGGCCAGACTGTCACCGGACAAACTGGAGATCTGTTTGGCACCTGGCAGACCTTCCAGGGCCTGTTCCAGACTTTGAGTGATAGATTGATGGACCTGTTGGGTACTGGCACCGATTTGCACCACACTCACTTCCACGGTATCGGGCGGTATACGCGGAAAACCTTCTATGCGCATGGTCCAGGCGCTGAGTAATCCAAATGCCAGTATTACCAGCATCAGCATATTGGCGGCCACCGGATTGGCCACAAACCAGCGTACCAGTCCTTTCATTGTATGGCCCCGGACAGGGCTGCGACCTGCGCCGCATTGCCGTTCAAACTATCCGGCTCGGTTGGGTTGACCTTAAGACCGACGGTAAACTGAGACTGGGGAAACAGGGCAATTCGGAAAGTCCCAGGCGATTGACCTGGTGGCCTTACCACCAGGCTATCGTCCATCACGGCCAGGATTTCCGGTGTCATTTTCTCCAAGCGGTTATCCTGTCCCAACAACCAGATATGCGCGTCTCTGGTGTAGGCCGATTCGGGGATCTGCAGCACATCCTGCACTTGTTGCCCGGGCAAACTGACTTCCAGTAATCGCCCGGGTAACAAGCCGCCATCAGCACCTTGATTGGCCATGCTCAGATATAAATTACGTAACTGGGTGTCGTTGTCGTAGAAGTAACCGGCATTGCGGATCCCTGCCTGCCAAACCTGCCCGCTGAGGGGATCGCGCAGCCGTGCCTGTCTATGTTGCCAGTCGTCAGCCAATAACTGCCATTGTTTGTCATTCAAGGCCACGACCAACTCAAATTCATCCACAGACATGATCTCCACCAATGCCTGGCCACTGCCAACCATTTCGCCGGGGTTAACATGTCGCTTTAACACCACGGCACGGTAAGGCGATTCGATACGGGTATAGGACAACAGCGTTTCAGCGCGCTTTAAGTTAGTACGGGCTGCCTGCTCAGTCATTTTCGCCGCTTCAAGTTGCGGCTGTCTGAGAACCAGTGGCGAGTCAGGTTGGCCTTGATTGCTTCGTTGCCAGTCTCTGGACGCCTGCCTGGCCATACGTTGCTCGGTTAAGAACGCGACCTGGGCCTGAGCATGCTCCATTTTGGCCTGGTCAAGCTGTGCCTGGTATTCACTGTCATCAAGCTGCAGCAGTGCCTCACCGGCTTCAACAACAACGCCTTCCTGCAAACGTTCGCTAAAACCGACAATATGGCCATCAACCTGACTGCTGATAAGACTTTGATAGCGTGGTTTTAGCCTGGCCAGCACTTTGACATCCAGCGTCAACTGGCGCGGTTTAACCTGAGTGACACTGACTACCGGCAACACAGCTCCTGTCGGCTTGGCCTGCTGCCTGACCTGCAGTTGGTGTTTTTCCACCTCATCCAGCACCACCAACATGACACACAGCACCAGCGTCACAATAGCTATGGGCCAGGCCCTTTGTTTCAACCAGCCAGTTAATTTCATAAGGCCGTGTTCTCCTTTGCTTTTGCCACGGAGTCTGGTTCACCCAGACCCATTGCCAATCCCAGCAACACTCGGTTGTGCACATGCTGAGCCTGGTTTTCCAACAGGGCTTCTCTGGCTGCCAGTGATTGTTCCTGAATAGTCAGCAGATCCAATAAGTTAACCAGACCACTTTGATAACGCGCGCGATAATCCTGATACAGTTCATCTGCCAGTTTGACGGCCTGTTGCAATTGTCGGCCCTGGGTGACCAGAGAACGCTCCCTGAGCAGGGCATTTTCCACTTCCAGCATGGCATCCAGTACCACCTGCAGATAGCGCTGCTTCTCAGCCTGTTCCTGAATGCTTGTGGCTCTCGCCAACGACAAGGGGCCAGCATCCGCCAAATCAGCCAGCAGCAGGGACTGGCTGATACCGCCTACCAGTGCCCATACCGTTTCTGCGCCACCAAGCCCGCCCAGGCGGTCCGCCTTTCTGGCCGTATTGGCACTGAGACTGATGGTCGGTAGCAGCGCTCTGTACTGCGCCGTTTTTTCGTATCCCTTGCCCATCAGGCGCTGAAATGCAGCCTGCACATCGGGACGACGGACAAGCACCATGGCCGGTACAGATAACACCGGGGAACGAATATCCGGCAAGGTGGCAGAGAAGTTCAACGGACCCGGCGTTTTTCCAAGCAGCACCGCCAGTTGCATTTCGCTGGCCTGGAATTGCTCTTCTAATGCGGTAACACGAACCTGTGTTTCTTGTACTTGCAGGGCTGCCAGTGACCAGTCCTGCAAATTGCTGAGACCACTTTTATATTGCTCTTCGGCAATCTGCTGCAACTCGGTATAGATAGCCAACCGCTGGCGCTGTAGTTCCAGCAATGCCGACAATTGCCACATATCCAGGTAGGTACGGGTTACCAGAGCAATCAGCGACTGTCTGGCGGCCTGATAATCGGCCCGCATGGCGTCCAGCTCAGCCCGCTGTGCCAGACTTTGCTGATGCAAGCGTCCCCACAGGTCAAGCTCCCATTCCAGCACCAGACCAAGGGCATATCCTTTGGTATATAAAGGTTCCTCTTCATACAGGGCCTTTTCCCGGTCAGCTTGTCCCTGCAATTGAATATCCGGCAAGCGTTGTCCATCCACCTGTTTACTGGCCAGTGCAAAGGCCAGCACATCCAGTCGGTTTCCTTCCAGGGCAAAATTGTTATTCAGTGCCTGATCAATTAAGTCCTGCAGTTGAGCTGATTGAATCTGGCTGAAGATGGTTGTTTCCACTTGTCTGGCAACAGGCGTAACATCCCGCGCATGTTGCCAGCTATCCGCTAACCAACCAGCGGGCAAGTGGTTTTGCTCATCATGTGCAGGATGCGATACGCAGGCGTTTATCCCGCACAGCAATATGGCCATGACAAGGCATCTGGCGGCCGCTGTTAACGGGGCCTTTGCTTGGCTGACAAACAATGCTAACTCCATAATAGTATTGCGTGGTGTTCAATACGCTTGACCACGGGCTGAGCAGTTAAAAAGCAGATTAAAACAGTTAGATGCTTGAATCTGTAAGTTTGCTGTCAGCGATTGTCAGCACTTCAGGTCGGCGCCCTGGCGGGGCAAACAGCACGGCCAGTTTGTTTTTCCAGCCTTTTGCAGAGCAACAATCCTGTGCCATACGCCAGTACTCCACCAGATTTATCCACACAGGATTGTTACTGTGAATATTGTCTGTCAGGCCGTAAATTACCGGCTGGTCTTCGCTCTGGAAGGTACCAAACATGCGATCCCAGATAATCAGAATGCCACCGAAATTCTTGTCCAGATGATGCCTGGCAGTGCCGTGATGTACCCGGTGCGCCGATGGTGTATTAAATAAGTATTCCAACCATCCCAGGCGACCTATTCGCTTGGTATGGATCCAGTTCTGATATTGGCTGACCAGCACAAATGCGATCAGGGTCTGAAATAGATCAAAGCCCATTAACACCATGGGGATCAGGAAGATCCACTCCTGAAAATCCTGTACCCAGCTTAATCTGCCAGGCACCGACAGGTTATAGTCCTGTGAGGAATGATGAACACTATGAAAGGCCCAGAGGATCCTCACCTTGTGTTCCACCCTGTGCATCCAGTAGTACAGAAAATCTGCCACCAGTACGGCCAGTACCCAGCTCCACAGCGTTCTGGGAATTTCATACCATTGCAGCAAAGTAAAGGGGGCCAGAAAAATGACCGCGGCCACCCCCAGGATAGTACTGTTAATCAACGTCTGGCCTGCCAGGATCGCCAGATTACCGGCGGTATCCCACCAGCGACGCGGTTTTGACTGCCCGGCATCCAGCAGCATCTCTGCCAGCATAATAGCTATGTTGAAAAGGAAGAAAGCACTGACAAAGGCCATCACAGGCTCACTGATAAAGTCCTGTTCCACATTCGTCAGCACCCTGTGCAATACGTCGTCAAAATGTTCACCTTGCATACACCCACTCCTGAAATTGAAAAGTTGCCAACGGCAAAATTGTTGATTTCAGGTGTGGGTAATACAAGCCAGCGTCGGTACGCCTTTGTCTGTCAGGCTGTATGCTGACTCAGGCTTTGGTCAGCGTTGATAATGGATTTTGTCAGCATCGGTTGCAAACGCCCTTCGTCCAGTTTGTAGACCTTGTCTGCCGAATCAAAGTAACGTTCATCGTGAGACACCACCACCACTGTTTTACCCTGAGCTTTAAGACTGGGCAAAATTTCCTTGTAGAATATCCGCTTGAAAGTGGGGTCCTGATCCGCTGCCCATTCATCCAGCAACACTATCGGTCTTGACTCAAAATACATCAGCAGCAGCGCCAGGCGCTTGCGTTGTCCCTGGCTGAGTTCCAGTTTATCCAACACCGCATTTTTACAACTGACCACTTTATCCAGTTTCAGCTGCGTCAGCATGGCGGCAACCTCAGCGTCCTCACAGGGCTGTCCGTTGGCATCCAATACATCTTCGAACAGGCAAAAATCCGGCATAATTAACGAAAAATGATCACGGAAAGCCGCCATATTTTGCGCGCAGACCGGTTGTCCTGCGATCTGCAATTGCCCGGATTGCGGCGGATACAAACCACAAATAACCTTCAACAAGGTAGACTTACCGGTGCCATTACCACCGATAATTAACGTGACCTCACCAGGTTGCAGTTGCAATGACAAAGGGCCCAGTTGAAAGGCTTTAACCTGACCATCGTCTTCCCGCTCATACCGATACACAACATCGTGCAACGACAAGGTTTTACCCTGGCTGTGGGTTAATAAAGGTAAATCTGTCTGACGCTGAGGTATGGCTTCGGCCAATTTCAGCTTGTCGATCTTGTCGAAAGCGACCTTAGCCTGCACCAGTTCATCGAGATGCGAGATGATCACCTCTATGGGTTCAAGCAGAAACAATAAGGTAATCACAAAGCCAACAATGATTTCGCCACTGACCGGCACCAGATGGCTGGCCAGAAAAATAATTGTTCCCAGAATGGCAAATATCGCCAGTTGCCCCCAGCTTTCCATCCACGCCAGTAAGGACAAAACCCGCTGAGTCCGGCCACGAATATCTGCCAGAATGCCGGTCAACCGCCCGGTGAAATAACGTTGTCGATGACGATTTAAGGTCAGTTCCTTTGCACCTTTAACCAGGCTCTGATAGTGCCCCATCACGGTGTCCAACTGCTCGCGAATGCTGACCCTGTCTTTGTGTGTTCCAAGTACCAGCAAGGTAATCACCACACCGGTCAATAACAGGCAAGCCGCCACTAACCCAAGCACCGGCAGAGACAAGTAAGCCATAAAGGCCACACCACAGAGCACAATGGCAATGTTGACACACAGCTCCGGCAACACATGAAAGTAACGCACGGCCACCGTCAGGTCCTGTGTCATAGTGGCAATCACTTTTGGTAAACCAACCCGCTCCACCTGCTCAAGAGAGGTCGCGCTCACCCTGGCAATCATACGTTGCTGTATGTCGTAACTGACCCGGGCAGACAACCGCGCACGCAGCAGTTCGTTACCTAGTCCCAGTAAGAACAGCAGTCCAATGGCACAAAAAAACACCACGGGACCGTATTGCATATTGTCCAGGCCATTGCCCAGCGCGTCACTGATTATCGCGATCACGCTCATGCTGGCCATCCCCAGCAATAGGCTCATCGGCACGGTAAAAATCAGATACCATTTGTACTTAAAATACAAAGACGTCAGCATGGCAACATGTCCTTTGCGGTCAGCGCGGTCTGTCTACAACAACACCACATTGTCGGCCTCCCTGAGAAAGGCGAAGGTTTCCCGGGTACGTAATACAGTTTCACGGCGCAGTTGCCAGACCAGCACTCTGTCCTGCAAAGCCGCCTTGCATTCCACCTGCCCGAGCGGGTCGATGACCTGCGAATCGCCCTGGTAGGCCACCTGGTTGCCATCCGTTCCTACCCGGTTAACGGCAGCAACGTAGCACTGGTTCTCGATGGCCCGAGCCTTGAGCAAGGCGTTCCAATGCGCTGCTCGAACCTGCGGCCAGCTTGCGACAAACACCGCGACATCATAGGGATTATCCTTGTCATTACGACACCAGACCGGGAAACGCAGATCAAAGCAAACAAACGCCGCTAATCGCCAACCGCGAAACTCCACCACCAGTTTTTTATCGCCAGGCTGATAATGCTGGTGTTCACCGGCAAAACTGAACAAGTGCTTCTTGTCATAAAATTGCAGGCTGCCATCAGGATGCGCCCAAAGCATGCGATTGTAGTACCCACCTGCGTCCTCAATCACCAGACTGCCCACCAACATGGCATTCTTATCTCTGGCGGTTTGTAACATCCAGGTGACCGCTTCTCCGTCCATGGCCTGGGCAACTGCACCTGGATCCATGGTAAAACCAGACGCAAACATTTCTGGCAGAATAATCAAATCAACCTCTTGCAACCCAGCCAAACGCTTTGTAAAGGCCTGCAGATTGCCGCGGCTGTCATGCCATAACGGGTCCGCCTGGCACAGCGCCAGTGTCAAATCCTTTGTCATTTTCTTTACCCCTTACGGTTTTGATATTCCACCAATTCAATCCTGTAGTCACCATCATTGTCCCGGCCAGACTCACTGCCCAGCCAGATGCCAGTGTTATCTTCCACCAGATACATACAACCGGTTTTGTTGTCACTGGCAAACGTCACCTTATGACAATCAAACCAGCCTTCAGCCAACTGCACATGTTGTTTACCTTCGTAAACGTAGCGAACCTGGCGTATCTCCAGATCGTCCAGGTCCAATACCCGCAGTGTCTGTACTTGTTGCCCTTCGCACAGAAACAGCCAGGCGGCGGTTTCTGACGTGCAGTCAAAACTGTCCAGCGCCGTACTGATTTGCTCAACGACACCTCCAGCCTTGCTCTGTACTTGCCAACTGATGTCCTGCTGGTTACGCAGCAGACTCACCTTCGACTGCCTGCCATCCTCTTCGGCGGTCAGTCGGTAACCAGCCAAGCCATGTTGATCAAGCTGCAATTCTTCTTCACTGTGCAGGTGATAACCACCGAATAAGCGATGAATGTCCACCTTCATTTCATCCGAAATGCCCAGCTCAAATCCTTTTTCAGTGCCGCACAAGCGCCGGCTGCTAAGCAAGCTACCGATCATCTGATCATTGCTGAACAGCTGATAACGGCATTTGCTCCAGGCACCAGCAGGACCGGGAGGGGCTCCCATCAAGACTAGATCGCGCATTGAGGTTCTCCGATTAACCTGCCAGGGTCTGCTCAAACAACTCGTCCATAAACACCTTGGTGTGTACTTCGTCGGTCAGGCTTGCCAGTGGCCCCTGTTTATCCACGCTGGCAATCCAATTGCGCCGGGCCGCATAATCCAGATAACGGCTCATCAGCCGCTGGTCAGATCGCGCGCAGCGAATATCCGTATCGGCCAGCAGCGCATCAATCGCCGAAGTGTCCCATTTCGCCTGTTCTTCTAAGTCAGTATCAGCTAGGAACAGGGTCAACAGATCAGTAAAGGCGGAATGATAAGGGCGTCCGTCACGCACCATTCGCTCCTCATACAGTGCACCGAAATAGTCTTCCTGGCTAAGCTCACGAATCCGGTAACCATGCCCGCGGATCAATCCCACCAGTTGGTTGAAATTCACCGGCTTGGGGTTGGTCAGATGGTAAGTCTGGTAGCAGCATCTGGACGGATTCATGGCGACATACAGACTGGCTCTGGCCACATAATCCACCGGCGAAATGTCAAAATCTTCTTCGCTGGGGTAGCTATAGCCAGTTTCCACCAGTGCCCGGATCATTTCGTAGTAAATGCCGCGAACCTTGGTTTCAAACAATGGGTAGCAACCTGTTTCACTGTCTCCCCAGATATTGCCGGGCCGCACAATGCTCCAGCGCAGTCCCTGCTCGCTGGCTTTTCTGACCAGTTGCTCAGCACTGAACTTACTGCGTTCATAGCCAAGATCCTCAAATCCCTGGCCAATATCCAGCTGTGACTCCTGCAATGTCACCGGGTGATACAAGTGATCACCAATAACACTGAAGCTGGACACAAACAGCAGGGATGCGCCGCCTTGCAGGCAGAAATCCACTATCCGCTGCGTTCCGTCCAGATTAACCGGTGATAACTTTTCAAAGCTGGCCATCAAGCTAACATTTGCCGCACTATGAATCACTAAATCCATGCTGTGCGCCAGTTCCTGATAAACATCACTGCTTAACCCCAGGTTTGCCTGGCTGACATCGCCGATGACTGGGATAACCCGCCAAAGGTGTTCTGCCAGGCTGCCCTGTGGGTCATACACGGCCAACATGCGTTCAATGTCCGCCTGCGCCTGGCTGGGCTCAGAAGCGCGGCTGAGACAATAAACACAGGCGTGGGTCGTCAACAGTATTTCCATCAACACACGTGCGCCCAACACGCCGGTGGCGCCGGTTACAAAGATATTTTGCATCTGGCTTTGGTTGCGATAATCCATATGTCCTCCCGGTTATAACTGGCCGACACGCATGCCGCCGTCCATTTCAATCACGGTGCCGTTAAGGTAGTTGGTTTTGCAGGTCGCCAGGAATTGCACCACTTCGGCGACATCTTCAGGCTCTCCCAGTCGCCCCACCGGCACAATGGATTTGACGATTTTGATTTCTTCCTTGCTTTGAATCTGTTCTTCTTCCACAAACTGACCGAACATCTTGGTTTTGCAGATCCCCGGCGCAATGGCTGTGACAATGATATTCAACGGCCCAAGCTCCCTGGCCCATGATTCCGATGCTTTAATCAGACCGGCTTTAGATGCGGCATAAGCCGAACCTCCAGAAGCCCCCCAAATACCAGCCACTGAGGCGATATTGATAATACGCCCGGCACGTTGTCTGGCCATATTGCGGGAAAACACGGAAGTACAGTTGAAACAACCGGTCAGGTTGATATCAATAATGCGTTTAGCTTCGGCGGGCCCTTGTTCCTGCAGACAGAAGTTCTTACCAATAATGCCGGCATTGTTGACCAGAATTTCCACCGGGCGGCCGAACTGCTGCATGACTTGCTGTGCCACAGCTTCAATCCTTGGCACATCACAAACGTCCATTAGATAACAGCTTAAGTTCGGGCTGTGCAGATGCGCTGCCAGATGCTCCAGGGCTTGCCCATTCACATCGGTGGCCACCACCACAAAGCCGCAATCCAGCAAGCTGTGACAGATGGCGCTGCCGAATCCACCGGCAGCGCCTGTAACCAAGGCTATTGGCGAGCTCACGCGCTTGCCTCCTCCTCAAAGGTGATATCAATGAGCTGCTTGGCACTGGCCATGGCATCATGAATACGTGACTCGAAGAAGGTCACATCATCGTCATTGATCATCAGATTGGGATACAGGCGTGACAGTGGCGAGAATTGCAAACCGTGGCGTTTGGCCACTTCACGGATAATGATGTCGCAGAATTTGACCCGGTCGGTATAGCCTTCTGAACGGTCCACCAGATGCGCCTGCGAATGATACACCAGCGCGGTTGGCATACCTTGGACGACCATTGGCATACCCACATCCCGGGCTGCGCGAATGAAACTCTGACTGATCTTGGCCATGATCCCGCCCATACGCTCATAGCAACCAGGATCCTGCTCAACAATTTCATAAGTGGCTTTAATCGCCGCCAAGCCCAGCGGATAACCGTTAAAGGTACCGGCATGAATCACCTTGCCGCGGGTATACAGATTCATGATGTCTTTGTGCCCGGCAATAGCCGACACAGGCATTGAGCCTCCCGCCAGGGCTTTGGCAAAGGTTGACAGGTGTGGCGTCACGCCGAGGATTTTCTGTGCGCCGCCAAGACCCAAGCGAACACCGGTGATGATTTCGTCAAAGATCAGCACCACATTATATTTCTCACACAGTGCCTTACTTTTTTCCAGATAGCCTTTGCATGGCAGAATGCCTCCGCCATTCATGCAGATAGGCTCCATCAGCACAGCAGCAATGTCTTCATGGTGCTGGCTTAATACGGTTTCCAGTGCATCAATGTCGTTCCAGGGCAGCATAAAAGACTGCTGTTCAAGAATATCCCGTGCGCGTCCCTGGGTGTCCAGCATGTCGCCGCGAAACAGTTCCGGGGTGGGCCATTGCAGGTCTTTCTTCTTACGTCCGCCCATCACATTATCGGCATTGCCATGATAGTGGCCATGGAAACGCACAAAACGATTTTTACCCGTATATGCCCTGGCCAGACGCAAGGCATTTTGTACCGCCTCGGTACCACTCAGGCTGAAGCGCACCATCTCAGCGCAAGGGATGTGGTGAGTCAGGGTTTCGCACACTTCCAGTTCCAGGTCACAGGTATCCACCGATGTAACCTTTTCCATATACTTCATCAAGGCCTGGTTATAAGTGGGATTGTGGTGGCCGACAAACAACGCACCGAACTTACAGAACATATCCAGATGTTCATTACCATCCAGGTCCCATACCCGTGCACCTCTGCCTTTGTTAAAAGGAATGACCAGCGCGCGTTCAGGATCGGCAAAATTGTAATGTGCACCGCCCGGCAACAAATCCCAGGTCTTTTTGTAGTATTCCTTCGAACGGGTCAAATCCAGACTGATCTTTGCTGATTTGTTCATCACTGCATTGGGATTATTCATGGTTACTTGATCTCTTTGGTTGATGTTTTGCCGCTCCCTGGCTACCACATTGGTCGTCACGTTGTCGGCGGATTGAATAGGCTGGCTGGCACTAAGCCAGAAAGCCTGAAGTTCGGACAGAGGACGGGGTATCACTTGCTGTAATTCGCTGCCGAGCTCGCCCCCAAACTGACGCAACTGGTTCAGTCTGGCCAGGTAGGCCGCGCCAACCATCAAATTGGCGGCTAACTCTACACAGGAACGGCGCTCGGCCAGTTCGCTACCCGCCAACCAGTTGTTGCAGGCACCCATGGCCGGCCCGCACCAGATTTGATAATCCACTTGCCGGTCGGCCTGACCATCTATGGCCCATTTGGAAGACTGGCCGAGATACCACTGAAAAATCAGCGCCATTTTGCGTTTCGGTTGCTTCTGTGCACTGGCGATCTGCTCTTCCATGCCACGACTTTGGAAAAACTCGCAGGTTTCCTGCCACACCTGTTCAATGGGGCGTTGAAAATACTGCTTTTCCAGGATCTGGCGATCTTTGTCTGACAGGGCGTTAATGTCGTCATGCGCCTTGTATAATTGGTAAAGCTTCTGTGCCCGCACCCCGTACATGGAATTACTCTTCAGCACTTGTACTTTGGCACCAAGCTCAAACATATCGGCACAAGGTGCAGACACCACATCGCTGACCCCCGCCTTCTTCAGTAAGTTTTTCACCGCATCTGAGGTACCCGCTTCGGCACAAGCCTGGTTGACAGAACCTGTCACCACATAATCAGCACCCAGTGCAAAGGCTGCGTAAACGGCATATGGCGTCCCCAACCCACCAGCAGCGCCAATTCGGGTTTTTCTGGCATAGTCGGTGCGGCGTTGTAACGCATCGCGTTCAGCACGGATTTCGGTGAAAATGCAACTCAGCACACCGTGATCGGTATGGCCGCCGGAGTCTGATTCCACTGTGATATCGTCGGCCATCGGCACGCTTTGCGCCCATTCATACTGTTGCGCGGAAATAAGCTTGGCTGTCAGCAGTTTGTCCAGCAATTTCCTGGGCGCCGGTTGCAGAAACTGACGAGCCACTTCGGGGCGTGACACTTTGGCAATCACATGATTATTAACCTGGATCTGACCGTTTTCTCCACGTTCTAATCCCGCCACCCGGTAATACACTATCGCAGCACTTAAGTTGATATAGGCCGAGGCTTCCACCACCCTGACACCTTTCTCCAGACAGTGGCGAATACATTGCATTTCCCAATCCGGGTTACCCGGATTGTGCAAAAGATTGATGGCATAAGGGCCATCCGGTAACGCCGTCTGAATCTCATCAATCGCCGCCGCCACCCGTTGTGCCGATAAGCCACCTGAACCAAAGGCGCTTAACAGCCCCGCGCGTCCCATGGCGACCACCATCTCCACCGAGTTTATACCGTTGGCCATAGCCCCTGCGTAATAAGCCGCCTTGACCCCATAGTCGCGACAAAAAGTACGACTACCCAACATGCCGGGCAGACAGGGATTGATCATCCCCAGGCAGTGAATCGCCTGAGGATCGTCAGCAACGGCCATGCCCTGTTCTTCCAGAATCTGATGACCTTCAATATCCAGCACATATAGCGGTTGTGACAATTTGCCCAGCAACTCAGCCTTACGGCTGGCAGATTGCGGCAATGAATGGGGGCGCCCCAGCCAGCCAAAGGCGGCCGAGTTACCAGTCGATGTCAGGGTCTTGTCCATGACAATCTCTCCTTATAGGTCAGGATGCATCAGCAACAAACCTGGCACCCAGGTTGTCACACACGCCGATCACCTTGTTGCGATACAAGGTTTCAGCAATGAATAGGATCTCCAGGGAAGCAATTCGGCCATCTGCCGCTGACTTGCATTCCAGGTGTTTTACCGACAACCGGTATTGCAACTTGTCTGTTGCACATTTCACTTCGCCGCGGAATTTGGCGCTGTATGTGTGCTCGCAGATAAGCTGTGGCTTGAGGTAGTCGAGGCTATGCAGGCCCAGGTAATAAAGATAAAAACGCACCAGTTGTTCTGCACCTTCTACTATCAGGGTGCCGGGCAACACCGGATCGTTTTTAAAGTGGGCAGCAAATGCCCAGTGACTGGGATCAATATCCCGCTCACCCAGCGCCTGCCCCAGTCCCCAGGGCCCGCCATTGGGGTCAAGGGACAATACACGATCCAACATTTGCGCTTTAGCGGCATAAAGACCTGGTGCCGGCGTGCTACCGAAATGTGCACCAAAACACCCAGCCAGATCGCCGGCCTGTACGGCCTGTAAATCCTGGTCGCTAAATTGCGTTTTTGCACAAGGTAGTAACGGCGCAAAGCTTGGCTGTGGCGTGGCTTTGGCAAAGAGTTTTGAGGTATCAAAGGCCTTAGCCTGGTCAATTTCTTTGACCGGGAAGAAACCCGATGTGGCAGTCAGTTTGAAGCTGTGCCGATCCCCTACATAACCATCGTATTCATAGCGGATCAGCACATTTTTACCTACCTTGGTGAAACCGTGGATCTGCACTTTGCCACGCAGTACTTCACCCGCTTTGGGCAAATCGCTGTATATAGTGGTTTGACTGTCTATCGCCCGGTATTTCAACTCCCCTTTGAAGAGTTGATCACATCCAATGCAGGTGAACGCCACAATCATGGCATGGGAGGATTCCAGTGAAACAAAGGCCGGGACCAGATTGTGATAGACAAACCAATCCGTTGGCTCCAGATCGTATTCCCACTCGATAACACAAGGCTCCAACTTGCCGAATTCGGCAGTCAGGGTCAGGATCCTCGACACAAACAGATAAGGAGGAGACGGCATTCTGGTGCGAATAGGATACTGATCTGCTTCGGCGTATTGTTCGCCCAGCACCTTAGCAACACGACCATCGGTCATTTCTTCCAAATCGGCGCGATTAAACAGCACCTTGCGATTCACCAGACTCAAGTCAGCAGCAGGACGAGTGACAGAAGGCACAGGTCGAGCCGAGCGACTGCCCCCACTTGCCAGCATTTTACCCTGCGCCAGTGAGGTAAGCTGATGGTAAAAACGCTGTTCGGTGCGAAGGTAAGCCAGATGCGTGGACAGATTTCGCGCGGCTTCTCGCCCGCGCATATACTGCAGCAAAGAAGCCACACTCCCGGCCTCAGCCAAGGCTGTATCCGCCACTTCCCTTACCGCAACGCTGCCAGCTTCGCCCTTGTGTTCCAATCCAAGCCGTTGCCGACTGGCGTCACACAGGATCATTTCACCGATCGCTTTTTCCCTGCCAACGTGGATTTCTTTTAACAAGGAGCCGCTGCGCAGACTCTCTGAATCCAGTTCGTTCAATTGACTGCGTCTGGCCTCAGGTTGAGGGGCTTTTAACACCACATGGGCATAAGTCAGGTCGCGTCCCATACTGCTGATCGCAGCATAGCCCTGACCTTGCAGAGCATCCGCCCAGTCCTGACTCTGGCCAATGACTTTCAGACCACTGTTGTCCAACTGCTCTGCGGATTCAGCACCTTGCCAGTTTGGTGTGGCAGGCAGATAGCCCTGGCTCAGGCACAAAGCGGATTTAACCAAGCTCACCATGCCAGCCGCACAGCCAAGATGACCGAAGTTAGCTTTGGCTGACCCCAGCACCGTGGTTTTGCTACTCTGTGGCGTCGTATAGACCCGACAAATGGCGGCCAGTTCGGCCTGATCTTCTGCTGCGATGCCACTGGCATGGGCTTCCAGATAGCCGACATCTGCGGCTTCTATCCCCGCTTCAGACAGGGCCTGACGGGCACAGCGATCGATCCCCTCGGCACTGGGGTAAGCCAGAGCCTGCTGCTGTACTTCAGCGGTTGCAAAGGCCAGAGATTCGATACTGGCGTACTGCTTATCCTGGCTCTGAGCGGCGCCCGTTTCAGACTTAAGCACCACCACCGCACCGCCTTCACCTACGTTCCAGCCGGTCGCCTGATGGTCGAAGCTGAGCGTCATGCGCCCTTGATTGGCCGGTTGCTGCGGATTGCTCAGCAATACATTTTCCGGGCCGCCACAAAAGCTGCCACTACCGACAATGACGGCTTCCAGGCCATCCAGGCTGAGTAGAAAACGTGCCAGTTCCAGGGCCCGGAATACTGAATTTTCCTGGGCACAAACCGTAAATGCCGGGCCACTCAAACGCAGGCTGGCCGATATACGGCTGGCGACGACATTGCCTATGCCGCCGGTTATTCCTTCAGCATAGGGTTCGGGGAACAGGCTGTCTTTAACGATCCCTTCCAGGGTGGCTACCTGCTCGGCCGACAATTCCACGCCAGATTTGGCCAGACTGTCTCTGACCTGCCAGGCCGCTTCATTCCTGGCCTGATAGCGATAGCACAGATAATCGCTGTCAGCGGCCACAATCACCGCAATATTGCGTACTTTGCTATCGACCTGATAACCGGCATCCACAAAGGCCCCGGCCGCCAGTTGCATCAGCGACAAATGCGACAATAAATGGATACCAGCCATATTGGGCGGCATCTTGAAGCGCTTGCAGTCAAACTCAAATTTTTCAATGTAGGCCCCGAGTGGCGGCGTTGTCAGACCATACTCGTCAAGCAGATCCTTACGCTGCTCCAATCCAGACCAACGGTTACCCGGCAAGGGGGAAAAATGCTGTTTGGCATCGCGGATACTGGTATTGAATTGATTGACGCTATGCGTTTCTGCCATGGCCACCGACATACCGGTAATCACCATTTTTTCAAGTTGCAGCCTTTGTTTGTCCTGTGCAGACTCGCATTTCACTGCATCCCGCAGCACCATATGTCCATTCACACCGCCAAAGCCAAACGCATTGATACCAGCGCGGCGCTGCCCGGCAGGGGTTGGCCAGGCCTGAGCTTTGCGCACCACCCGATCAATATTCAGATTGCCGCCTTTGGTGCTGACCATTTCCTTAAGATCAATGGTGGCCGGAATCTGGCCGTGGCGCATGGACAACAAGACCTTAATCAAACTCGCCATACCCGACGCTGTCAGCATATGCCCGACATTGCCTTTATTGGCCCCTATCAGTGGCAACGGATGGTCCTGACCAAAAAACTGCTCAATGGAATTCAACTCCACCTGGTCCCCCACCGGCGTGCCGGTAGCATGGCACTCCAGATAGTCCACCAGACTGTTGCCGTTTGCGTAAGCGCGGGACAGCGCCAGTTTTTGTCCCTGAGTATCAGGTACCAGTATATGCTTGGCGCCGGCGTCATTAGACAAACCGATAGACTCAATCACCCCGTAGATACGGTCTCCGTCACGCTCAGCGTCTTCCAGTCGCTTAAGGGCCACCACCCCGGCACCTTCACCGGCTTTGAGCCCCTCGGAATGACGGTCAAAGGGGATGGATTGCTGCCCAGGCGAAGGAAACGCATGCAGCATATTAAAACCATGATCGATATAGATATGATCTGCATGGCAAACCGCCCCGGAAAGCATCACATCAGCTTTATGGCTGCTCAGATAGAAACAAGCCATCTGAATGGCATATAACGCCGAAGAACAGGCCGCATCGAGAGTGTAGACCGGTCCTTGCAAACCCATTGCCATCGCCGCAATAGTGGCGTTGTAACTGGTGGTAGAGAGGTTATCTGCATCCTTTTGCCCATCCGGCCAGTACTGAGCAAAACGGAACCTTTCATCACCGAGCAAATCACGGATATAAGGTTCAAGCACCTTGTTATAAAAGCCGTTCAGGTAACGTTTACCTGCATGGGTCGGCATGCCGATATTACCCAGTACTAAGCCACAACGCCCTGAAGCGCTGTCGGGCTGCTGCGCATCCCGCCACGCCTGGTTTGCTGCGTACAAGGTCCATTTAAACAGGTTATCCAGCCCTTCCAGCTTATCTGCGGGTAAACGATAGCCCTGCGCATCAAAGCGAAAGCCACGGATATGCCCATTCTTATGGTAATTAATCTTGTCCGGCGTCCCCGGCTCATCTGCTACATAGTGCTGTAAAGGCACGCCAAGAAGGTCGTCACTGAGAAAACTGGTGGCATCCTGTTCTGCCAGCAGATTCTGCCAGTATTCCTGTGGACTGGCTGCACCAGGAAACAGACAACCCATTCCAACAATTGCTATAGGGCGCATAAATCATCCTTATATCCGTAGTTCCAGAAGACTGCCCGACTAGTTGTCGGGCAGCAGCTTACTGCGCAGGGATTTTGAACGGGTGAACACCAGCTCAGTGAAACTGGCCAGCAATTGGCCCTGTTCATCGCAGATATCCACATCCCAGCTTACCTGGCTGGCACTGCTATCCTTGCAGCGCCCCTCCACCAGCAGCGTCTGGCCAAACGCCGGGGCAGAAAACTGGCTGTAATGCCCCACCGCCATAGGTAACCCACCGCTGTCCGTTTGCTTAAGTAGCCACAAGTAAGGCCCTTGCAGGAACACATCTGCCAGGTAAGGATTGATGGGACCCTGAGCAAAGATCTCTTGCTCCACGCCCTCTGGCGCAGGCAGGCAAACCAGTGCCCGGATCCCCTGGCCGTCACAACTGAGAATCTTCTGCAAGCCCTGCAGGCTGGGACCATGGAACAACCAGCCGGTATGACCTTCACGGCCATATAGCGGACGTTCCCCCAAATCCAGCTGCTGTGCGGATAATTCAGCAACTGCTCGCATGGGGGCATTCAGCGCTTGTCCGGCAAAACGTACCAGGCCTTTATATCGCGGTTGCCACTGCCCGGATGCCAGGCTGCCAATTTCCGCCAGGAGCAAAAATTCACCTTCCGGCTGTGCAGCTTGCTGCGGGGTGACACGCACCTCAAACGACTCTTCAGGTTGCTCAAATACCACGCCCTTAAGTACCTGGAAGTCTTCCACCGCCAGCAGCGTCGCCCCCGGCAACAGCCTGTGTGCCGCTTGCGCCAGCCAGCTCATCGCAAAAGTGGCCGGCAGTACGGGTTTGCCCTCTATGACATGGTCACTGAGAAAGCCATGCTGCTGCTGACACACCAATCGGGTGGACTGATGACTGGTGGCGGTTGGTGCACTGATTTTGGGCTGTTGGTACTTGTCATTACCAATCAACACCTGAGTGGTATTGGCGGCCAGCTCTGCAACAAAGCGGCGTGCTCCGTCGTCACTGGGAATGATACAAATACCGCGTTCCTGATAGGCCCGTTTGAGGGTGTCGCTGACCATGCCGCTATCCCACGGCCCCCAATTGATGGCACAAACCCTGGATTGCGGATAATAAAATTGCCAGTCATGGGCAAACTTACTCAGCACCTCATTAGCCATGGCATAATCGGTCTGGCCGGCGTTACCAAAGAAGCCGGATACTGAGGAGAACAGGCAAAGTAACTTGAGTGAACCAGGTGTCAGGACGCGAACCAGGTTTTCCAGTCCCCGCACTTTGGTGCCAAATACCGACTCGAAGTCTTCTGCGGTTTTCTTGTCCAGCTTTTTGTCAGCCAGATTACCCGCCCCATGCACTAGAGCTGTAACCTTACCTAACTGCTGTTGCGCCTCAGTCAATGCCTGCTTGAGCCGCTCTTTATCGAGAATATCCACCGCCACATAGCTGGCACGACAGCCAAGTTCCTGCAACTGATTGAGAGTTTGCTGCACTTCCTCAGCCTGCAGAATTGAACCCAGCATTTTGTCTATTTTGACCGGGGTTGGCAGTTCGCCCTGCTGTTTAACAGCCTGAATGGCGGCAGCCCGTAACTGCGCGACATCCTGGCAGTCTTTGGCCCATTCGGGCCGCTGGGCATTGATATCCGTGCGTCCCAACAACATAAACGCCGCGCCGGTTTGTTTAGCCAGTTCAAGCACACAGGTGGCCGTGATGCCGCGCGCGCCACCGGTCACCAGCACCACATCTTTGTCGTCTAATGCCGGCTTGGATTCTGCCAAAGGCGCATCACACAATACCAAAGTGGTACGTCTGCCCTGACCATCCCGCCCAACTTCCAATGGCTGGCAGTCAACATCATGTAATTCCTGCCATAGCGCATGCAGCGCCTGCTCGTCGGCCATCTTGGGCTGAAGATCGACATAACGACAGCGTACCTGCGGCCATTCGTGGTGCAGAGACTTGACCAGACCACTGACACCGGCAGATACCAGCGGATAACCCCGCACACCGCCTAAGCCAAGCATGCCATCCAGTTGGCCTGCCACCAGCAAACTGGCATGGCCCTGAGCGGCACTGTCGAGTAAATCGCTTTGCAACGCTTTGACCAGCATGAAAAGCTGCTGCTGCACGGCATATTCTTTGGCCACAAAGCAATTGCGAATGGCTTTGGCATCTACACCGGCAGTCTGCAGGCAAATAAGTCCGCCGATCTGACCATGCTCAGCGCGAATGCTAGCCAGGGTCTGTAGCAGACTATCTTCGTCACGCGCTGCCAATGTATAGGCCGGATGGCTGGTTTTCGCCGGTTTGTCGGCAAGTTGCAGCAGCACGGCTTTATGGCCTGATGCAATCAGCTTATCCATCAATGATTCAGCGGCGGTGCGCCCACTATCAGCAACCAACCAGGTAAAACCTTCCGGCAAATGTATGTGTTGCTGGTCCGGTAATGGCAATGGCTGCAACTTGACCTCATAACGGCCCAGCCCCTGAACAGGTGCAGTTTCATGCACCTGTTCCTCTGCGAGACGAATAACACTGGCACCCGCAGGCTCAGCACTGGCGACTGGCGCTGCGCTTGCGGGTTCAGACTTTGGGTGCAGCACTTCTCCATCCAGATCGGCGGATGAGGCAACAAAGCCGATGGACGTCATGACGTCTGCCACTTCCTGATTGACCTGTTGGGCATTTTCGGCCACTTCGCAGCGCTCAGTTTCTTCGCCCTTCAGCGCGGCCTGACTATAGCTTTTCACCTCGGCAGGTTTAGTGGTGTCGGCTTTGCTGTCCAGCGCTTCGGTAATGCTACCGCCCTGTTCAAGATGCGCGATCATTTCCCCAATCTGCTCTTGCAGGAAGGCCACCAACTTATTGATGGAGCTGAATTGCTCAACATCGAAAGTTTCCATATCGGCGTAATCTTCAGCGTCTTCCATTAACTTAAAGTCGGTTTCGAAAGACTTGAACATGGCACCGATAATCTCGATACGTTTAATGGAGTCGATGCCAAGGTCAGCCTCCAGATCCATATCGCCCCCGATCATGTCCTCTGGATAACCGGTTTTATCGCTGATGATCTTAACCAGTTCAGCGGCCAGACTCTCAGCGCTGACTTTGCGTAATTGCTCCAGAGCCAGACGGTCAGTTTCATTAAGACCATTTTCCGCCTGCGAGGCTTTCACCTGAACAGCGGCAGTCTGCTGCTGCACCTTAGGCTCATGCATCGCCGCGCCGTGAGCATGCCCATTGCTTCCATTCACTGCAACGCTATGACCATTACTGCCATTGGCGGCAACTTTCGGTTGTGCATATCCATTGCCAGCGCCATTGGCCTGGCCATTTGTATGGCCGTTGGCTTGCGCGTGGCCATTGCTATGTCCATTGCTATGACTATTGCTGACAGAGCGCGACTCACCGTTAGATAGCGGCGCAGATGCAACAGCACTGACTTCGGCATTGTGAACAAACTGGGGCTGCTCACCATTTGCCAGCAATTGTCCCTGATTGGTGAAGTAACGCTGATGATTGTCGTGATAGCTGCGCTGATTTTGCTCCAGCAGGCTGAAGCTTTGATTGAGGCTGTCTATCATCTCGCGGAAATGATTACTGCCCTGATGCTTGTCAAATAAGTTGAATTGCTGATGTACCAGCGAATCAAGAAACTGAATGTAGTCGCGCTGATTCTGTTGGAATTGCTGATGCACTTCATTGGTTAGCTGCTGAGCACGGATTTGCTGGCTGATTGGGCCAAGGTTGTCAGCGTTGTCTTGTGTGGGAGTCGCCATGATTACCTCTCGTCCTTCATATATATAGGTTTGACCTGTCCCTTCCACTGCATAGCGGGACGCCGGGGAATGTACCTGGTAGGCCGCAAAGGCCTCAGATTCTTCAATAGGTTCGTAGTCTGTGCTGTGGAGTTGCTGCGCCAGATGCTGGGCAACAAAAGCGTCGATCAGACTGGAATCTGGCCGCTTAGCCTTTTCACGTCGTTGTTTTGTCGCATCAAAGAAGAAATAGCCACCGTTCATACGATAGGTCAGGCGCTTCTCTTTGTTTTCTGGTGCTGCGGGCCTGAGTTGATACGGATCCTGGTGCGTCTGTATCAACCCCAGAGCAGCCATTCTGGCGATGGCTTTACGCAACTGCTGGCCGTCGTGTGCTTTCTCACTGGGGTCCAGGCAAATGACCTGGTGTTCACGGTCACCCAGAATATCGGCCACCAATTTGCCCAATACGCCCTTGGGCCCCATCTCAACAAAATAGCGGCCACCGGCGGCATACAGATTTTCAACCATCTGTTTAAAACGCACGGTGCTGGTCAACTGCTCGGTAAGTGCAGCCTTGATATTGTCAGTATTTTTGTCGTGGGCCGTGGCAGACACATTAGAGAAAACCGGCATCGTCGGCTTTTTCAGTTGCATGCCAGCCAGCACGTCGCCAAAGGGTTCACTGGCATGGGCAACAAAATCGGTATGAAAAGCGGCGGAAACCGGCAGTACTGAGCAACGCACGTCCTGTTGCTGCAAAAAGTGCTGGGCATCACTAATCACCTGGCTGCTTCCGCCAAATACCACCTGGGTATTAGAGTTGAGATTGGCAATCACCAGACCATCAAACTTCTGCTGGCATTGCTCTGCCTGTTGAGGCGACAGAGATGCAGCCAACATGGCACCACGGTCAGCCGTTTCATCACCATCAGGCACGTGTTTCATCAAACGGCCGCGGGCCATCGCCAGGCGGTGAAAGTCTTCATCACTCAGTACTCCGGCCACATGTAAGGCGGTCAGTTCGCCAAAGCTGTGCCCTGCGGCAAAGTCAGCTTTAAAGCCCAGTGCCTGCAAAATACGGTAATAGCCCAGACTGACAGCACCAATAGCGGGTTGCGCATTGTCTGTGCTTTTCAGCCTCTGTTCCTGATTTGAACGCTCTTCAGCCGTAAAGGCCGGAGCGGGATAGATAAGTCGGGATAATGATTCAAGTGCCTGCGCCTGGCGATGGTCATCCGCCTCTGCCAGTACTTCCCGCATCAGGGGAAATTCATTGGCAGTATGCAGGGCCATATTGACATACTGCGACCCTTGTCCGGGAAACAGCGCCACCACTTTGCCCTGAGCTGTCTTATTGTTAACACTGGGATGAAAATAAACACCCAGCGGGTGCTCCCAGGTATTATCTGAGATGTCATTCAATTGCTGCTGGGCAGCGGTCAACGCACTGATGGCCTGCGCAGAGTTCTCCGTGGCGAAAGTCAGCCTGGCACAAAGCTGCTCATTAAGCTGTGGAGACTGTCTGACCAACTCATCATAAGCCACCTCAACGTCTTCGCCGTTTAGACGGGTTAGCCAGCTCTGCACCTGCTCCTGCACGTCCTGACCATCCCGTCCTTGCAATACCACCACGTCAGGCACGTTATTCAGCCGATATGGCCCTGATTGCTCATGCTGGTATTCTTCAAGCACCATATGGTAATTGGTACCACCAAAGCCAAAAGCACTGATGGCTGCACGTCTTGGGCCTGCTTTTTGATGGCGGATCCAAGGGCGATTGAGGGTATTAACATAGATGGGACAATCAGGCCCGGTCAGCAGTTTATTGGGTTGATCAACATTAATGGTGGCAGGCAATATTTTGTGATGCAGACCCAGCGCGGTTTTAATCGCCGATGCTGCGCCTGCTGCACAGCGAGTATGACCAATTTGCGATTTTATGCTGCCTACCGCCACGGATTGAGGTAACACATCATGCTCAGCAAAGACCGAAAGCAAACTGCTGAGTTCTGTCTGGTCACCTGACAAGGTACCGGTACCATGTGCTTCCACCAGCTCAATGTCACCAGGTTTAACGCCCGCCGCCTCATAAGCGCGTTTAACCGCCAGGACCTGCCCTTCCATGCGCGGGGCAAATATGCTTTTAGCGCGGCCATCACTGGAACCCGCCACAGACTTAATCACGGCATAGATCCTGTCACCATCACGCTGTGCGTCTTCCAGGCGTTTCAGCACCAACAAACCCACACCATCCCCCAACATCATGCCGTCAGATTTAGCATCAAAGGGTTTGCAACAGTTGGTTGGTGACAGTGCTGGCGTGCGACTGAAACACAGGAAAGAGAAAATCGAGTTTTCCAGATTCACGCCACCGGTCAACATCACGTCACAGCTGCCAGATTGTAGTTCACCAATGGCGGCTTTCATGGCCGCCAAACTGCTGGCGCAAGCCGCATCCACCATATTGGATGTGCCACCAAAGTCGTAAAAACTGCTGATTCTTCCGCAGGCCACATTGCCGAGGAAACCCGGGAAGCTGTCTTCGTTCCATTCCAGGTATTGATCCAGCAATCGCTGAACGACTTCTTCAACCAGTTCTTCGGGCAGGCCCATATTGCCCAGAATTTCGCGGATAAATGGCGTTTGCTGGCGGGCCGCCAACATAAATGACGTATTACCATTGCCCGCTCCACCAAGAATCACCCCGACCTTGCTGCGGTCCACCTCAATGGGATCATCGCCAATAATACGGGCATCCAGTAGCGCCTGCTTTGCCACATGTAAGGCAAATAACTGAGCGGTACAAATAGACTCCAGCATATTGGGTGGAAGCTTGAATTCCACTGGGTCAAAATCAATGGGGGGGATCCAACCTGCCTTGTAGGCGTAGGTCATGTCTTTGTCAGTGGAATTAGGCCGATAGAAATCTTCTTTTTTCCAATAGCCTTCAAAATCGAGATTTTCAGTGACAGAATCTTTACTTGAGTAAATATTGCGCCAGAATTCAAAAAGATCCGTGGCATCGGGGAAATGACTTGCCATCCCAACGATGGCGATAGGTTGTGTACTTTGCCGCTGAGTGTCCATTGCGTCCCTCGCTGTTTTATCTGGTACGACGGGACGGTTTGTATCACTCCGCCCAAACCTTGATTCCCGCCCTTGAAACTAGCGACGCCATCCTAGCAACAAAAAAATCCCACAGGTTGAAATTCGCACAATCCCTTACAAAACCGATTTTTGTTGAACAAAAGTCAGGAATTGTACGTCGATAATTCCTTTACCGGCCGCTATGCGACTGACATTCGTTAGCATTAATTGGTGAACTGACTATTGCTGACAATACTTCATGACCTTGTCACAAGGGGGGTAAAACGGGGGAAAGTCGCCATCCTTGGCGGCTTTTAGTTATTGAATTATTCAGACGGCAACAGCCTGAGCACCTGCTGTGTATGCTGTGCCACAGCGGCATCAGAATAGAGCAGCGGCACCTTTTGCCCGCTCGCCCAAGGTTCAAACAGATCCCGGTAGAATGGACTGTCGATATTGCCTGATTGGCCCGGACTGTTAATCATCAGGCTATTGTCCCACTGACCCACGTCCACCACCATGCTCCAGGACGGCCCCAGTACGGTATTAAAATTGCCGGTATAATTGACCGCGTGCATATTCGCTCTGACCGTATCACCCGAACCTCCCAGCGCCCTGACAGGACCGACATTCACCCAATCCTGCAATTCAGGGGGCAACAGAGGGCTGATGGGATGGGTAAAATCGGCACCATGCAGTTGCCCCCAAGTCACATTTTCCAGTCCGCTATTGAGCATGTATTGATGAGCCGATTGCAGACTCTGAGACAACCACGCCAGGACCAGTGCCGGGGGAATCTGCCCTTGCCCACTGGCGGCCAGTTCAAGCATATCAAGCAACTGTTCCTGATCGCCTACCGAGGACAAATCGGCCAGCAGTTCAAAGGATTCCTGCCCAACCAGTTGCCCTATCATGGCCGGGCGCATATGTCGGTTCCACCACAGTTCGAAAAATGCGGCAATATGACTGTCCGGGTTCAAATGCTTATCCCAGTCTCGCATCTGTTGCCAGCGCTGTCTGGCCACGGCATTGATGAAGTCATCACTATCGTAAAGTGCCAATATGCGCCTGGCTGGCAATGACAGTTGATCATTTTGCAATGATGCCATGTCCTGCAGACTGAGCTTTCCAGGTGCCGAGAGCTTTTCTGCCAATCGATCATAACGGTGCGGGCCTGGCCACTCATAACCCAGATGTAAGGGATAATGTGCGGGCAAGTTCATCTCATTGGCAGACGCGACCCAGCCCTTTTTAGGGTTATGCTGCCAGGGCAACAGGAAATGAGGAATATGTCCAAGCCATTCATAACGCCCTTCCCCCGGCACCGGTAGCAAGCCATCCCAGTTTAGCCGTAAAGGCACCCGACCAGCGCTGCGTCTGCCAATGTTGCCCTGTACATCGGCATATACATGGTTCTCTGCCGGATTCGCAAAATGTCGCAGGGCCTGCAGATAATGCTGTATGTTGTCTGCCCGCTGATAATGCAAACTGCCAAGATAGGGCACCATTCCCGCTTGCAACCAGGCAGCCCGCACTGCATAGAGCTGGTTGTTGGCCTGGTCGTGATAAATAACCGGGCCATGGCGGGTATAGGCAAGCTCAACCTCCATCGCATCCGCATCTTTGATCTCTATCTGTTCGCGGATCACCTTAAGTGACCGCCAGCCCCCCCGGTAGCGGTAGCGTTTGGCCTCGTCAGTGACATAGTGGTAAAGATCTTCCTGATCCGCAGAAAAAATCGTAAAACCAAACGCAATTTGGCCATTGTGCCCCACCGAAATACCAGGGACATAAGGCTCACCAGCGCCAATCACATCTAAACCTGGGGCTTTAATGTGCACCGCATAACGACCGGATGGCAGGGTATTCACCCTGTGCGGATCGCTGGCCAGTATGGCCCGCCCAGTATGGCTTTTTTGCGGTGCAAGCGCCCAGGCATTGCTGCCCAGATGCCGTTGTAATGGCAAGCTTTGTACATCACGTAGTTGCGTTAGCAGTTGACGGCGAAATGTAGCAAGGTCCGTGGCGTCCTCGCGACTGAATCGGACTGCACCAGTGGCCAATTGGTAGTCGCGTAATACCTCGGCGCTCAGATGCTGATAATCACTGCCCTGAGGTATTTGCAGACTATGCGCCGGGGTCAATTTTTGCCGCAACGATTCTGCCTCATTGCCGAGTTGGTTCAGGGTCAGCGCCCGGGTCACCTCACTGCTAAGGTTGCGCGACAGTCCATGGCTGCGGATTTTAAGGATATCCTCTGCCTGCCATGGCTCTGGCATGTATCCCAGCCATTGAAACTCTTTGGGCAAGGGTTGCTGTTCGCTATGAATCAGACTGATATAGGCGTTAATCCCTTGCACAAAACGCTGTAGTATCATTTGACTGTCCTGTCCATAGTACTGCCATTCCTGGTGAATATCTCCGCGAAACAAAAACAATCGGGAGGCGCGGTCCATTTCAACAAAATCAGCACCAAACACGGCGGACAACTTTCCCAGTCCTTTTCGACGCCACAGGTCCAGTTGCCAGAGCCTGTCGCGGGCCACATTGAAACCCTGTACAAAAAACGCATCCTCCTGGCTTTGTGCCTGAATATGGGCAATCCCCCAGTTATCAATCCTGATCCCGGCTTGCTGTTTTAACCCTTCCAGATTGAGGGTCGTCTCCTGGGCCGTCGCTCCCCAGACCGTCAAAGCGAGCAACCAGGCACAACCTGCAACTGTCTTTGTCATGTTTATCTCCTTTATCAACATAATGTCATGCACCATGTTACCCGTGGGCTGCCGTCTATATGTGCAAGGCTATGTCAGCGTTTGTCGCTATTGCAGCACAGAGGTGCGGTCTTGGCGGCATATGCTGCTGACACAGCGGGAATAGTTAAGGCATATGCTTGTCAGCCCAGGTACAACTGGATAAGCTGCTGGCAGATTCGCTGCAACAAGAACAAGGATGCATACGCATGACAAGGATTTGCCGTGTTTGTCTTGGCCTGGCGCTATTGTTAGCGATGGCGGCCTGCGGTTTGGCGCCGGATTACACCCAGGAGCGCGTCCGATTCCATTCAAAGCAGGACGAGTTGTATGGCACGCTAATTCTGCCCACTCAGGGCCAGGGGCCCTTTCCGGTTATCCTGTTTGTACATGGGGACGGTGCCTTACCATTCGATGCCCAAGGCTATTATCGCCCCTATTGGCAGGCGCTGGCACAGCAGGGCATTGCCGCCTTTGCCTGGGATAAACCCGGTGTCGGGGGCTCAAGTGGAGACTGGTTAGCACAGAGCATGCAGGACCGGGCCAATGAAGTGCTGGCCGCCATCGATGCCCTCAAGCAACATCAGGACAAAGTGCAGGCAGAGCATGTAGGCGTGATTGGATTCAGCCAGGCCGGTTGGGTGCTACCCAAATTGGCACCTGACCAGCACAAGCTGCAGTTTATGATACTGGTATCTACCGCCATAAACTGGGAGCAGCAAGGCCAGTATCATCGGCAAAAACGCCTGGAAAACCAACAGGCAGACGTGTCACTGGTGACCGAGGCCCTGCAACAAAACGCCGATTATGCGCAATATCAACAACTGTTCAGCCAGCATGCCGATAAGGATGACAAACTGCTGGACAAATCACGCTATGACTTTGTCCGCGTCAATTGGCAATCTGATGCCTCGCAGGATCTGAAAGCATTGCACCTGCCGGTCCTGGCGGTTTTTGGCCAGGCCGATCTGAATGTTGACATCAACAACAGTCAAACCACCTATGCGGATATTTTTTCGGCGCTGCCAGCTCAGTGTTATCAGGCCAAAGTCTACCCGCAAGCAACCCATTCAATGACCAAAGCCAATTGGTTAAATCAGCAAAGTCCGGGGCTGGCCACCTATGCACTGATTCAACTGACGGGACAACATTTCTTCGTGGATGGCGTACTGACAGATATCAGCCAATGGGCTGCGCAGCGCTTTGCTTCTCCAGCCACTGAATGCCGCAAAAATGGTTGATTGCTTTATTCGCCATATACAGCCACTGCATGTGGCGACACCAGATGTTATCGGATTTCGCTGCCAATTTTCCCTGGCAGACTATCAACCACAAATGATGCAAATGCTGCCCCCGTCAGCACAACCTGGTCAGCAGGCGGTAGCCAAACGCCAGGCCGAGTTCCTGGCTGGGCGACTATGTGCCAGGGCTTGTCTTGAAAAGTTAGGCACACAACAGACCTGGATATCCATTGGCTCACACCGCAGTCCTTGCTGGCCAGAGGGTATACGAGGTTCCATCACCCACACCGATCAGAACGCTCTTTGTATTTGTTCGGCCTCCCCCAGCATCGTGGCACTGGGCATTGATCTTGAACAACATTTGTCACCTGACACAGCCGATGATATTGCCGCTCAGGTACTGACCCGAGAAGAACAGGCCTTATTGTCCGGACAGAAGCTGGATGCAGCCCTTTTTGTCACCCGGGTATTTTCAGCCAAAGAAGCCATATTCAAAGCGCTCTACCCCTATGTACAGGCGTACTTTGGCTTTGAAGCAGTCAGCCTGCGCTGTATTGAGGGTGAGTATCTGGGTTTTGTACTGAATAAAAACCTGCACCCTGACTATCAACGTGGACAGTCGTTATGGGTGCAAAGTCTGAATGAAAATACACATATCCTGTCATTGTTGATTCAATCGCGTAGCCATAAGGCTACTTCAGGCGTCTTCATTTAACTGAGCTTGTCTGGTGCTGCAGGCCCAGGTAACACCCAGTATATTGGCACCGGCGCCGCACAGACATACCAACAATGCACCAATGATGATCAGGTACAGCTGAGAGAAACCTTGTGGCCACAGCCAGTACCCCAATATGTAAGTAATTCCGACGGCAGCGACCACCAGCAAATGAATCAAAAAAAGCAGCTCCGTACTGTTAATACTGTCCTCGCTATTACCTTTAAAACGGCCCAGTTTCAAATCCACCCTGGTTTGACTAACTGACTCATAGCACATCCATAAACAACTGATATAGCAGGTACTTCCGACAAAAAGGGCAGACTGCAGGATATCCAGCCGTCCAGCGCTGAACAGGCTTTCTTCAGACATTTTGTACAGAATCAAAATACTGGTTATCAGGGTGACCGGAAGCCAGGGAAACACGTGGTGGGTAAAATAATACTCCTCACGGTTATCTTTTAACGCCGGGCTATTGGCTGAAGGGGAAACGGTACTTTGATACAAGGGCTTAAGGTATTTGCGGTTTAACAAGACCACCAGCGGCAATACAGTCAGCAATGATGCAGCGGCCAGAACGGCAATCACCAGCCAGGTCGGAGTGAAAAACCACACCTGAAAAAGGGCCAGTCCCGTTGCCCCAATCATGGCCAGTGGCAGAGAGTACGGCAGCAATATCCGCCATAAGTTGATCTCCCCGCGATGGGTGTGAGTTGCCGGATTGGCCGCTATTAACCAGCGCTGTGCATATTTTCCTGCCAGTTCATATTGCACCTGCACCGGCACCACAAACACAGACAAAGCATAAAACGTGGCAAAGAATAGCCAACTGGTATCCAGGTTGGTGTTTTGGCCCAATAACCAGAAATACACCACGAACAGCACCACAAATTCGAGCACCATCCTGACCAGCGCATTGATCATTGCTTCAATGTGCACTTCATCACAGGAAAACGTCATAAACCACCTATACAAGAATTAGAAGAAGATTGAGGTCGCAGCAAAAGCGCCAGACTCTGGTTCAGCTGACGTTCCAGGGCATCTATCCCCAATGGGCTGAGGCAACTACAGGTAATACGAAACATGGTTCCCTCCACGCCATCGGCAACAATATAGAAATTAATGGTTTCGTCCTCCCATTCGCCATCCAGGGCCTGAGCAGGCAAAAAACGGTGTTTGTCGGTTAATACTTCGATGATTTGCTTTTCCTCACCACTTTGTGGCTGGTAGACACTTTGCAGCATATTGACGTTGATGATGGGATCGGCCACCTTCTTACGTCGGTAACCGCGCGGCAGTGTCGGATCGTTAAACGGCGGATTGAGCGTGAACAAATAATCGGCCCAATAACTTGGATACAGGTTGGCGACCGGCATCAATTTGGCAAGAGCACGACTCAGGCGCATGATCATCCCGGCAAGCCAGCCATTGTATTTGCCGCGCCAGCGTTGGCGGGCTACCATCCCCAAGGGCACGCTAAAAGGAATGTCTAGCTTGTCCATAGCTTCAACATTGTGTTTCTTAACCTGTTCCAGTAACGCTTCTATTTCTCCCCCCAGATGCAACGGCACAGGCAACTGATACAGGCAAGGCGCCAGTAAAGTGCGCGAGCCATCAGCAACGCGGTTCTCAAGAACAGAGTTAAGCAATACCCTTGGTTGCTGCGTGACCTGCCCCACCGCATGAGCGACCACAGCCACCAGCAACATCTGTATGGAACAGCGACTGCTGACAGACAACTCATGCAGGTATTGCATCATGTCCTGAGTTAGTTTGACGTTACGATCAAAATGCTCTGACGGCCCTTTGTCCGCCAAGTGCGTCAGCGGCCAGATAGTGCGGGAAAAGCCATCCAGACGAGCCTGCCAGAATGACGATTGGCTGGCGAAACTGCACTGTGCGGCGCGGCGCTCCCTGGCCACCGCCGTGGCAATCTGCAATGGACGTTTCTGCACACTGGCTTGTCCAGTCAGCGCCTGGCGGTATGCTGACATCAGTTGTTGTTCAAACAAGTACAACCCGGCGCCATCAAGAATGATGTGGGCAAAACTGCACAGCAGCAGAGATTGATTATCTGTCAGTTGCACAAGGTGACTTCGCAGCAAAGGCGGTTTACTCAGATCAAAAGGCCGCATAAAGTCGCTGACCAGTTGCTGCACAAAGGCCTCCTGCTCTGCCTCTTCCATATGGCGTAAGTCATTAAAAGGTAAACAAAAAGGGGGTAAGGTCTGAACTTTTTGCCTAGGAATAAGGCTGCCGATGCGAACTCGCAGGCTGTCATTGGCAGCCACAATGTTGCTGATACAACGCTCCAGCAAGGCATGCTGAGGCGGTCCATGTATGATTAGCCGTGACAGGTTGTTGGCTGTTTCTCCCATCATGAAATAGACAAACCAGAAACATAACTGAGCATGACTTAAGGGAAAGCTGCCTGCCGGTTGCAGCAATGGGTGTTGCTCATCCTGCAGAAATTGCTTCAGTTGCGTTTTATGCTGGCTGAGCCTGTCCCTTATGCTGTTGTCCAGTGCCTGCTCTGGTCCCTCTACCATCAATTCATCGCCTTCCAGCCAGACACGGATCTGCCGCTGCGACAACTCATCAAGTAACGCATTGAATGCCACCATATGCATGCCTATAACCTGATAGTGGTTTTGTTCACTGACGTTACACCGTCACCCTGGGCGGCCAGACGCTGCGCCAACAATAGGGCCAGCGAAGCGATAGTAGGATGCTCGTACAGCACGCCTGATGGTAACGTCACGGCAAAGTGCCGCTTGATGTCAGTAACGATTTGCACGGCCATCAGTGAATGTCCATGCAGCTCAAAAAAATCATCTTTGACACCAATGGGCGCGATGCCGAATCTATCCTGCCACAGACGGGCAAGGCGCTCTTGTAGCTCCCCCGCCGGTGCCTGAAATTCAGACGCCAAATCTGGACGTCCGTGGTACTGGCTGTAAACGTCGCTATCATCCGCACGGGACTCGGCACTATCCTGTCCGGCATATACCTGTGCTAATGGCCGCGTTGATACGGCAACATCCGGATAGTCATAGGCCAGAACACGCTGAACCACCTCTATCCCTTCCTCGGGCAGTATGCCGTGGCGAATGGCTTCCAGTGCATCTTCTTTATCACCGCGCTGAGCACGCAGACTGTCTACCGCCATGCCGACCTCACGCCAGGAATCCCAGCCAATACTCTTTATCGGTAACTGTGCCGCGTATTGTTGCGCTAACACTTGCTGATAAGCGTTTGCAGCACAATAGGCAACCTGTCCGACAGGACCAATCTGAGCCGACAGTGAAGAACAGAGTACAAAAAAATCCAGTGTGCTGTTGCGAAACAGGGTCAGTAGCGCCTGGCTACCCATCACTTTAGCGCTGAACACCTGCTGTGATTCCAGCGCCTGACGGGATTGGATCAATGCTCCATCAGCAATACCGGCACTGTGAAAAATGCCATGCACCGGCCCGGTCTGCCGGACTACGACACCCATGGCCTTTTTGAGCGCTTTAAAGTCGGACACATCCACATCCACTGCCACCGGATGCCCCCCCGACTCGCGTAATTCCTGCATCAGGCGGATATTTCGGGTAATAGACTCCTGTTCGTCATGACTGTCCAGCCAGCTTTGCCATTTGCTCTGTGGCGGCAGTGCGCGTCGACTTAGCAGGATCACTTTGGCCTGATAGGCTTTACATAAATGTCTGGCCAATGTGGCACCAATGCCGCCGAAGCCGCCACTGATAAGGTAGCAGCCCCCCTGACGATAGGGGCTTTGGTTATCCACCGGCTGCAAGTTAACCGCTTGATATTCCTCCATATAGCGCTTTGCCTGACGGATGGCGACATGGGGATACTGTGCCCAGTTTTGCGTTTGCCAATGCAGTAACTCGCGCACCACGGCCTGTCGGTTGGTATTTTCTGCCATCGCCCGCTCACCGGGTAAATCCAGCACCCGACAGGACAGCATATCAAACTCCCTGGCAATGACCCGACAAGGGCCAAGCACCAATGCCTGAGAAGCGTCGCAGGGCTCGTGGCCATCCGGCGCAAAAAGCTGACGGGTCAGAATCAACAAGGCCATTTTCTGCTCTGCAGCATGACTGCTGAGTGCTTTGGCCAGATACAACAAACTATGGAAGGTATGATCCTGTAACTGCGCCTGCCCTGACTGGCGACCAAAGGCCCAGGTGTGCAGGATCATTGAAGGAACACGCCCCTGGCGTGCCAGTTCAGCAGATAAGGCCTCAAAATCCCCATAGTGGCCTGGATTAATACTGAAAAGAGATTGCCCTTTTTGGCTAAATGCCCTGCCACTGTACACCAAGGTAACGCGCAGTCCCTGGCTCACCAGATTGTCCAGCAGCCCCTGCCAGCGTCTGGGGGTGTCGACCAGACAAAGGATATCGCCATCCAGCCTGGCAGACGCCGGCGGCAACTCGTTGCGTTGCCAGGTGGCGCGATAAAACCAGTTATGCAGTGGTTGACGACTATGCTCATTGCGCACTGAATTTGAGGCACTGCGCCGCAGCCAGTATCGGCCTTGTTCAAAAGCATAGGTCGGCAGGGCTACCCGGCGACGTTGCTGCCCCTGATAAAAGCGCGACCAGTCAACATTAACGCCGTGTCGCCACAACGCACCGACTGCACTGGCGATTTGTTCAAAATCCGACACTTGTTCCTTGGCACCAGGCAGACAATATGGCACCGTACCGGCACCCGGTTCCAGTTGCATGGCAGCCAATGTCGCCAAGGCTTTACCCGGTCCCACCTCCAGCAACTGATAACCTTCCGCCAGCAAGGTTGCCACTCCCTGGCTGAAATTGACACTGTGACGCAGGTGGGCCGTCCAGTAAGCAGATTGACAGACATCTCTCGGGGACGCCCACTGACCGCTCAAATTGGAAATAAAGGGTCGGGTTGGCGGGCACAGCGTCATACTATCCAGAGCGGCGCCATACTCGGCCAGACAAGGCTCCATCATGGGTGAATGAAAGGCATGGGAGGTTTTTAGCCAGCGACAATCCACGTCCTGTTGTTGCAGACGCTCAGCAACCTCTTCCAGGGCAGGAGCCGGCCCGGCCAGCACCAGTGAAGCCGGGCTGTTGCGGGCAGCAATCACCACATCTGCGCAACAAAAGGGTAGTAAGAAGTGCTCATCGGCTTGCACCGCCAGCATACGGCCAGGTGCCATTTTTGCCATCAGGCGGCCTCGTAAACAAACCAGTTCAATGGCTTGCGACAACGTAAATACACCGCACAGACAAGCCGCGACATATTCACCCAGACTGTGACCGATAAAGGTTTGCGCCTTAACGCCAAGGCTTTGCAAAAACATGGCCAGAGCGTACTCCAGCGCAAATAAGCAAGGCTGGGCAAAAGCTGTATCGGTCAGTCGTTGTGCATTTTCCGACGTTTTATCAAACATCAGGGTGAGCAGATCGTAGCCCTGCAAATGCGGGGCGGCGAGGCGCGCGCATTGATCAAGAATGGCCCTGAATTCAGGTTCAGTGTCATACAAATTTGCCCCCATCGAGACATATTGGGCGCCCTGGCCGGAAAACATCATTGCCAGTTTGCTGTGACTTTGCTTAGACAAGGTGCGTTGAATGTCTCGCATGCCGGGTTCATTGAGTTTTTGCAACGCCTGATTCACATCTGCAGCGGTTAGACTGGCGCGATAAGGCAGCAGGGTTCGCCCCACATGTAAGGTGTAAGCCGCATCCGGCAATGACAGTGGTTTGTGCTCAGCCAGATGCCTGGCAAAGCGGGCCATATTTTCCTGCAGCGCGGACTGACTGTTGGCAGAAAAACACAGCAGCTGCACATGTCTGGCCCAGGCAGAGCTTTCCTGCACGGGGGGTTCCTGCAGAATTACGTGCGCATTGGTGCCGCCAATGCCAAAGGCACTGGCCGCTGCCCGACGGGGAACCCTTTCCCAATCGCCAGGCTGGGTATTCACAAAAAACGGCGACGAAGCAAAATCGATTTCAGGGTTAGCACGGGAATAATTGATACTGGGCGGCAACTGTTTACGTGCAAATGCGCCACACAGCTTGATAATGCCCGCCATACCAGCTGCAGTATCCAGGTGTCCGATATTGGCTTTTACCGAGCCTATGGCACAAAACCCGGTTTCAGCGGTGTATTGTCGGTAAGCCTTGGTCAGCGCCTTCACTTCAATAGGGTCGCCCAGCGCGGTAGCCGTGCCATGGGCTTCAACATAGCCAATACTTTGCGGCTGCACATTTGCCGCATTCAGGGCCTGGGTGATCACATCGGCCTGTCCGTCCACGGAAGGCGCAGTAAATCCCAGTTTACGCGCGCCGTCATTGTTGATAGCAGAGCCTTTGATCACCGCAAAAATAGGGTCGCCATCCATCAGCGCCTGATCCAGTGGACGAAGGATAATGGCACCGGCACCGCTGCCAGAAATAGTGCCAGAAGCACCGGCATCAAAGGCTCGGCACTTGCCGTCACGCGACAATATGCCGCCCTGGGCATAATGATAACCACTCTTTTGCGGCACACTCACTCTCGCTGCACCCGCAATCGCCATATCGCACTCACCGGCAATAAGCGCCTGGCAAGCCTGGTGTATTACCACCAGAGAGGTTGAGCAGGCCGTGCCCAATGTCACCGCAGGCCCCTTCAGATTGAGCTTGTACGCCACCCGGCTGGCCATCAGATCCGAGTTATTTTCATAACAAAGGTCCCGGATCTGTTCAGCGGACAGGCCCTGTCCGCTGAGCGCATCGCTCAGGTATGAGCTACCTGAACAGCCAGCATACACGCCAATACGCAATGGGGTATTGTCCGGAGCATGGCCACAGCTTTCCAAGGCTTCCCAGGCGGTCTGCAAAAACAACCGATGCTGGGGATCCATCAAATCGGCTTCTTTTGCTGAGTAGCCAAAAAGCGCTGCGTCGAACTGATCGATATCATCCAGAAAGGAACCGCTGTTGACATAGTCAGGATCCGCCAGCACAGCCTTATCTATGCCAGCTTCCTGTAGCTCTTCATCGCTGAGTGTCCTGATGGATTCATGCCCTTCGAAAATATTACGCCAAAACGTCTGCGCATCACTGGCATCGGGGAAGCGGCAGGCCAGGCCGGTAATGGCAATATCCAATTCAGTATCCATATCCATCTTTTTATTCCTTTAACAAAACACCAGAACGGCGCTGCGAGGCTTGATTTTTGAGGCGGTTGCGGCCATGTCGTACATCAGTCTGAGCACAAAACTCGGCTTCACTGCCTTGTAAATACTGACAAAGCGCATCGACACTAGGGTGTTCAAGCAAGTCCAGCATGCTCAGTGTCAGACCTTGTCGTCGTAGCTGTTGCAGTAGTCGCATCAACAGCAGGGAGTGTCCGCCCACATCAAAGAAGTTGTCTTTGCAACCGATATCCTCACGCCCCAGCAGGGATTGCCAGGTTTGCAGCACTTGGGCGGCCAGATTTGATAAAGGCAGATTGTCATCCTGTTGCTCCAGAATGACAGGTGCGGGCAATTTTCGTCGGTCAACTTTGCCATTCACATTCAGCGGCAGGTTAGACATAGCCACAAAATGCTGCGGCAGCATATAACGCGGTAACTTTTCAGCCAGCTTGCCACGCAGCCAGTCTTCCGCCAATGACTGGTCATATTTGCCGACACAGTAAGCCACAAGGTGGCGGTTGGATCCGTTACCCTGCACATCCACAACCGCCTGAGCAACGCCTTCTATTTTCTGCAGTACCGCTTCCACTTCTCCCGGTTCAATACGGAAACCGCGGATTTTAACCTGCGCATCCAGACGTCCTACAAACTGCAATTCGCCGGTGGTCAGCCAGCAAACCTGATCACCAGTGCGATACCAGCGCCTACCTGCCAGTTTGACAAATCGCTGGTTGGTTAACGCCTCCTGATGCAGATACCCCAGCGCCAGGCCATCACCGCCCAGATACAGTTCACCCGGTGTGCCCACCGGTACCTCCTGGCCTAGTGGATCCAAAACCTTGGCCCAGGTACGATTGATTGGCAGACCAATGGGAATACCGTTAGTCTGATCACCTGACAAGGGCGCGATAGCATGGGTCAGGGCAAAGGTGGTGCATTCGGTGGGGCCGTAGGCGTTGTGCAGTTGCACATCGGGCAACCGTTGTTGGCAACGCAAAACATGCTCAGTGGAGCAAGCCTCACCACCGATCAACACATGTTGCATGCCGGCTAAGACCTCAGCGTCTTCATCCACCAAGGTATTAAATAAAGACGTGGTAAAAAACGCCGTAGTAATGCCAAACTCGCGGATGTATTGGGATATTAATGCAATGCTAGGTACGGCAGGCGGATAAATGGCCAACTGACAACCACAGAGTAATGCCGACCAAATTTCAAAGGTTGCAGCATCAAAGGTCACCGGTGCCAGATGGAGTATTCTGCTTTGATGATTCAGTGGTACATAGTCTGCTTCATGCAGTAACCTGACCACCCCTCGGTCTGGAATGATCACCCCTTTGGGATGACCGCTGGAACCAGAGGTAAACATCAGATACAACGGATCTTCTGCCGTCCGCCGGATACCAGGGTCATCCTTGCTGTAAGCGCTAATTACAGAGACTTTTTCGTCCACACAGCACAAGGTGCTGCCAGCCAGTACCGTCAACCTTTCTGCTGGCCAATGACTTGAATGTGACAACACAAAAGACGCAGCACTTTGTGTCAGTATGCTTTGCAACCTGGCATCGGGTTCATCTGGGTCAAGGGGAAGATAGGCGGCCCCGGTTTTTACGATGGCCAGCATGGTGACAATAAATGCCGTGCCTCTGGGTAACATCAAACCAATGTATTGGCCCTTGGCGACGCCCTGGGCCAGCAAAAAATTGGCCAGTCGATTGGATTGGGTTTCCAGTTCGGACAAACTTAAACGCTTGTCGGCTTCCAGAATAACCGGCGTATCTGCCGATAGTTGTCGCTGCGCATGATATAAGGCCAGGATATCGGGAACGTCCGGATAATCCTGCTCCATACAGGGCGCCTGCCACTGGCGGGGCACAAGTTCGCTATCCAGGTGCAGGGCCCCCGGCTGACGTGCCATGGCAGACAATACCGCATTGTAGGTATCTGCCAGTAAATCGGCCTGCTGCTCGGTGAGCTTATTGGCGTCATAATCGATATCCAGTGACAGCTGTTTGCGCTGCAGATTGGATGTCAGTGTCAGATGCTGAAAGTGCACACTCAGGGTAAAGTTGGTGCCTTCATTCACCTGCTCTTTGTCCAACGGGTTACTGGCCGTCAGCCCCAGTTCCGGATCCAGTTCGTTGTATACATGGAAATCCAGAAAGTTAAACAGCACTTCATCCAGCAGCCCTTGCCCGCCGGCATCACGTTGAATGGCGGCAAAAGGATAGCGCCGGTAAGGGAGTAACTTTCTTTCCTGAGCAAACACCTGCTGACAAAGTGCCTGCCAACTGCATTTTTTTAATTTGAACCGATATGGCAGCGTGTTTAGAAACAACCCTGCCAGCCTGTCACCACCAATTTCCTCCGGTCGCCCGTTTGCCGGTATGCCCGTCAGGATATCGGTCTGGCCACTGAGGATATTCATCACCTTGATGTGCGCGGCCAATGCCACACTTTTCATCGGTACTTCGGCCTCACGCATCAGCCGGCACAGTCCCTGATAATCAGCGGCAGACAAGGTAAATCTGCGCAGCCGAATATCCGGCACCTGATTTTTAACGTTCTGGGGTTTCATTCTTGGCAGGGTCAGAGCCTGCGCGTCCTGCAACTCTGCACGCCAGAACGCTGTTTGCGCTTCGGTCGCTAAAATGCGTTGCTCCAATGCAACAAAATCGGCATAACGGTAGTCACATGCCTGCGCCTGCTGGTACATTTTGCCGCTCAGCCTGGCCTCGTAGCGATTGAAGACCTCGACGATCATGGAGTGATAACTCCAGCCATCAAACACCGGATGGCACTCTGTCATGGTGAACTGGATACAGCGTGGCGAGCGCAGATGTATAAAAAACCTCAGCAAGGTTGGCTTACTCAGATCAAAAGGATGCTGGCGCTCCTGTTCCAGCAACTGCAAAATCACCTCATTCTGAGCCGCCAAAGACAAGTGGCTGATATCTTCAATCTGTGTGGGCAGGGTGGCGCTGGGCAACACCAGTTGCAGAGGCTCACTGAAATTTTGCAAGTCAAAGGCGGTACGGTAAACCTCATGAGCATCCACTGTGTCCTGAACCGCGGCCTGAAATGCCCCGGCATCAAAGGGGCGGCTCAGTTGAAACTGCGTGGTGCCGGTACAGTGATAAACATTGGAGTCCGGAGCGATTTCCATATGGTAAAACATGGCCGCCTGCATCTGACTAAGTGGATAGGCATCCTGCAAATCCGGGTAGGCTGACAACAAACTGGCTTTATCCTGCTCACTCACTTGACTGAATGGTGCGGTATGACGATATCCCAGCTCTTCATCGGTCGCGCCATGCTCGGCTGCCAGCGCCCGCACGGTTTGATGCTGAAACAACCCCATCATTGTCAGTTGCAGGCCACGGCGCTTGGCCTGGTCAATCACCTGTACAGCCCTGAGTGAGTCACCTCCCAGGGCAAAGAAGTTATCCAGTACGCCAATGCGGTCAATACCCAGCACCGCCTGCCAAATTTCACATAAGCACTGTTCCTTGTCACTTTCCGGCGCCTGATAACGGCTGGCCAGCCTGGGACGCAGCCCAGAGGGTTCAGGTAAGGCCGCCAAATCCAGTTTGCCGTTAACGGTCAGTGGCATGGCATCGAGCATCATGAAAGCGGCTGGTAGCATGTAATCCGGCAGCCGTTTTGCCGCCTCGGCACGGATCTGCTCTACGGTGGGTGTTGCTTCACCACAGACCAGATAGGCAACAATCTGATTCAGGCCATCAGCCTGGCTTTTGGCTACCACTTTCGCGGACTCTACCATCGACAGTCCCTGCAATACCGCCTCAATTTCGCCCAATTCAATGCGGAAACCACGAATCTTCACTTGTTGATCGGCACGCCCCAGATACTGCAAGCTACCGTCGGGCAAGCAACGGCCCAGGTCGCCGGAACGATACAGGCGCGGATGAACGGAGGCAGGTAGCGGATTGTCAATGAATCGCTGAGAAGTCAGTTCGGGACGATACAGATAGCCCCGCGCCAAGCCAGCGCCGCCCACATAAATTTCACCTACCGCGCCAGGCGGTACCAGATTTGCGTGCTCATCCAATAAATAGATACTCAGGTCTTCAATCGGCCTGCCTATCAGGCTGCCATGGCTTTTCTCAACAATTTGCCTGTCGATGGCCTGATAAGTCACATGTACCGTCGTCTCGGTAATGCCATACATATTGACCAACTTAGGTACGCAGTCGCCATGTACTTCAATCCACGGACGAAGGGCTGCGAAATCCAGGGCTTCGCCACCAAACACCACATATCGCAAGGACAGTTGAGCCCTGAGCTTGCTGTCTTTGCCAATAAACTGAGAAAAGGCCGACGGGGTTTGATTCAGTACCGTAATGCCTTGCTGGGCAACCAGTTGGTAGAATCGGTCAGGATCTCGGCTGATGGCTGGCGGTACCACCACCAGCTTGCCCCCATACAACCAGGCTCCCCACATTTCCCATACGGAAAAGTCAAACGCACAGGAGTGAAACAAGGTCCATACGTCATGCTGATCAAAGGCAAAATCAGACTCTGTCGCCTTGAATAATCGCAGCACGTTACCCTGGTTGATACACACCCCTTTGGGTTGACCGGTTGAACCAGAGGTATAGATGACATACGCCATTGAATCTGCATCGCTGGCCAGCGGGGGATTAAAATGATGCTGGTCCTCGGCGGCTGACACATCATCAAGCCAGATGCATTCTGGATGATTTTCCAGTTTTGCCAGCAATGGCGCGTGCAGATGGTCGCTGATGAGCAGCGACACTCTGGCATCCAGCAGATAGTAATCCAGACGCTGACTGGGATGGGCCGGGTCTAAAATCAAATAGGCCGCCCCACTTTTCAACACGGCCAGAATACTGACCAACAAATCAACCGATGGGCTGAGACATATCGCCACAATGGAAGGCGACGCCGGATTGATTGATGCTTGCTGGCGGGTGCGAATCAACTGTGCCAACAAATTGGCCTGCTGGTTAAGCTCGGTATAGGTCAGTGTCTGGCCATCACAGCTAAGGGCCACTCTTTGCCCGAATCGTTCGACACTTTGCTCAAAGCATTCCACCAGCCCCACAGGGGATTCATGTTTGCGTAACACCTTCTCGGTGTGCATCACCAGGGCCTGCTGGGCCTGAGGATCAAGCATAGGTAAGGAAGAACAGGGGCGCTCCAGATTACCCAGTAAAACGCTTAACAGTTGCTGATACCATTGCGCCAGTTTTTCCATACTGTCAGGTTCAAAAAGGTCCCGGCAATATTCAATCACCCCATCCACTTGTCCATCGGTTTCCTGTAACGAAAAGGTCAGATCAAATTTACTGGTGTCAATGGATGGTGGAAGCGTTTCGACCTCCAATTCTCCCCACTGCACTTGTGCGTAGTCACTTTGGTAAGCGAACATGACCTGGAATAAAGGGGTGATACTGACATCTCTTTCACCAACCAGTTCGTCCACCAGTTTTTCAAATGGCAGATGTTGATGTTCCAAAGCGTCCAATATGCTCTTTTGCACCAAACGTGCCTGAGCCTTAAAACTCAGACTGGGATCCAGGCGGGTACGTAACACCAGGGTATTAACGAACAGCCCTATCAATCCTTCAGTATCCAGGTGATCGCGACCGGCGACAGGGAAACCAACACTAATGTCCTGCTGTCGGCACATTCTGGATAGCAACAATTGGAAGGCGGTCATATACAAACTGAAACGGCTTAATCCATGGGCAGATGCAAAAGCGCTCGCCCTGTCGGCCAATGCCTTGGGCAGGCAAAAGGGTTGCAGCGCCCCTTTCAGGCTTTGTATCTTGGCCCTGGGTTTGTCAGTAAGTAATGCCAGTGAAGGCGCACCGCTCAGCATTTTGCGCCAGTATGCCAGGTCGTCTTTGTGTCGCTCTGAATTGAGATTGTCCTGTTGCCACTGTGCATAGTCACCATATTGCAAAGGCAATTCAGGTAGTTGGGGCGGTTCTCCTTGTTGGTAGGCTTGATAGCAATGAGCCAGCTCGCTGACAAATATGTCTGCCGACCAACCATCTGAAATAATATGATGCATGGTCACTGACAACAGCCAGTCTGCGTCATTGAGTTTCAGCACAGCAACGCGAAACAAAGGCAGTCGGGACAACTCAAACAGCTTTTGATATTGGTCTGTGGCAAATTCGGTAATCGCCGCTTCAGGCTCTGACAGCTCCGCATCCTGCCTGTCCACCCCGACAGCATATTGCGCCAGACAACGCTGATACAATGCACCGTTTTCATAGACAAAACGGGTACGTAAGATCTCATGGCGCGCCACCAGATAGTTAACGGCCTGTTCCAGGGCCGTAACATTCAGGCAGCCTTTGATCCTGAGTAGCTTGGGAATATGGTATTGATGGCTATCCGGTCTCAGTTGCTGCAGCAACCACATCCGCTGCTGCGCTGACGAAGGCGCAAACTGATACTCTTCCGTGTTTGATGTCGTCTCTAATGTAGTCATACCAAAACCTTGTATTGTTAGTAACTGTCGGATGGTTCATCAACCCGGCGAGCCTGCCGGTTGAGTCGGGGAATAGCGCCGGCAAGCTGTTGCTTTGCATCTGAGTGGTGTTCAGGCAGACCTGCCAGACGCTCAGCCAGTTGCCAGACCTTTGGAAAATCAAATACTTCGCGCAGCGTCAAAGCCTGTTGACTGCGATGACGGATACGTGAAACCAGGCGGGTGGCCTTAAGGGAATGTCCTCCGATAGCAAAAAAGTCGTCATTTCGACCGACCCTTTGCTGGCCTAGCAACTCGGCATACAGTTCACACAGCATCTGCTCTGTTGGGTTACGTGCAGGCTGATAATCACTTGCCAACTGCTCTGGTAACGCAGTGGTGGCCAGCGCTGAACGATCCAGCTTGCCGTTTGTGGTCATCGGCAGTTGCGGTAACACCACAAATTGCTCGGGCACCATATACAAGGGCAAACACTGGCTCAGATGCTCACGCAATGACTCGGCGGACACCTCCTCCCCGTCTTGTCGGGGGGCAACAAAGGCCGTCAATCTGACTTCCTGCTGCTGATGCATGACCAGTACGGCAGCCTGTGCGATCGCCGGGATGGCCAGCAAGGCACTTTCCACCTCTGCCGCTTCAATACGAAAGCCACGAATCTTCAGTTGGGTGTCCTGACGTCCCAAGTACAGCAAATCCCCCGAGGGCAGCACTCTGACCAGGTCACCACTGCGGTAGAAGCGCCCGCTGATAGCGGACAAAGACAACGGCACAAACTGCGCTTGCGTTTGTGATGGCCGGTTTAGATAGCCCAGCGCAACGCCATCCCCACCAATCAAGAGTTCAGCAGCCAAATCGGTTGTTGCCGGCCCGTTTTGAACATCGGCCAGGTACAAACAGGTATTATGGATGGGCTTGCCTATGGGTACTGGCCCTTGGGTCAGGTGTGCGTCAAGACGATAGACACAACAGCCCACCACGGTTTCTGTTGGCCCGTATTCGTTGTAGAAAGTGGCCTGGGGCGCCAACTGTCTGAGCAGTTGAACCTGACTGTAATCCAGCGCCTCTCCGCCGATGACAACAGAAGCCAGTGCCTGACATTGGCCGGGCAGTAAACGCTCAGCCAGTAATTGCAAATGCACAGGGGTAATTTTCAGTAGCAACGGATGTCGAGCTGCCATCACTGCTTCAGCCAAGGCCCCCAGCTCGTCCCGCTCAGACACCAGCTGCACACAACCGCCCAGGGTAAGTGGCAAAAACAGACTAGTGATAGTGGCGTCAAACCCAATCGAACTGTGTACACAGCTATCTATGCAGCCGTGCCTTGCATATTCCTCACGAGCATAGCCAAGATAATTGCGCAAACCGCCATGCGTAATCCTTACGCCTTTAGGCTGCCCGGTGGAGCCCGAGGTGTATATCAGATAACAAGGATCTTGTGCTTGTATCTGCGGCAAGGAGGCTGACGAAGGCTCAGGTAATTGCGCTCCGACAAGGTCCAGATCACATCTCGGCACCTCGTCATCAAAGCGCTGGATACCTGTCTCACTTAACAACAAGGCCGGCTTGGCGTCGCTGAGCATAAACTGCAATCGCGCTGCTGGTAGACTGGGGTCAAGCGGCACATATGCCGCGCCACAGCGCATGACTGCCAGCAGTGCAACGATAAGCTCCCGGCGCCTTGAAATGCACACGCCGATATGGGTGCCCTTAGCAGCGAAACCATGTTGCTGCATCCAGGTCTGGAGCTGACCGGCCAGATAGTCAACCCGACAGGCCAGTTCCTTGTAGGTCAGGTCCCCCATTTCATCGCGAATGGCAGGTTGATGGGGAAACGCGGCTGTCGCCTGCTCAAACCACTGCAAGCTGTGTTCTGCGTCATGCACTACCCTGCTCCCCTGCAGCACCTGAGGAAGTCCGGACGCCACCAAACAGGTAGTTGAATCTGCAGCACTGAATCGCGCCAGAATGTCTACCAGTGTATCGGCCAGGGTATGAATATCACGCACGCAGGTGGTGTCATACACCAGGTTGAAACGCAGCTCCTGCCCCTGGCTGCCATCGTCTCCCACCACCAGGACCAGCGGGTAGTTTGTGGTCTCTTTAGCTTTGAGTAAGGTGTAATTCAGCACCTGATCAACCGCTTTGGGTATGGGGTAGTTTTCAAACACCAGGATACTGTGAAACAAAGATTGCCGCGGATTTGCCGCACAGTGCTGCTGAATATCGGCTAATGAGTCATGAACATGGGGCTGACATGCGAGCATGCTTTGCTGAATATCGGTCAGCCAGTTTACTATGGGTTTGCCGGGCTCAAAGGTCACACTACAAGGCAGGGTATTGATAAACAATCCAAGCATTTCCTCCACCCTGGGCAGCTCGATATTCCGTCCTGAGTGGGTAACCCCAAAGATCACCTGGCGACTGCCACTGTATTCATGCAGTAGTGTTGCCCAAGCCGCCTGAACCAGCGTACTTAGAGTAAGATGATGGCGGCGGGCAAAGCTTCGAAGATGTCTAAAGGCCTGACCTTTCAGGCAATGATGATGTTGCGCGAGCTCCCTTCTTTGCTCGGTTAAGTTCTGTGTATCCGCCAAAGGTAAAGTGGTGGGCTGACATCCTTTGCCTAACCAGGCTTCCCAGAATGCCAAATCAGACTGACGGCCATGCAACCATTTAAGGTAATCACCATACTGTGCATTGGCCTCGACCCGGTCCTGCATGTCGGCATCAGCCATGCCGCACAAGTGTCTAAATTCCGCCATCAGACGGGATAAGGACCAGCCGTCCAGAATGGCGTGATGATGGCTGACCAACAGCCAGTGCAACTGCGTATTGAGTTGAATGTGGTAAACCCGCAGTAAAGCTGGCTTATGCATGGCAAAAGGTTGACTCAAATCGTCCGCCAGAAGCTTGTCCAGTGCGGCGTCAAGGTCTTGTGCGGGCTGTGCCTGCCAGTCGAGATAGTGCCAGTCAAGCTCAGCTCTGGAGTTAATGACCTGCACGGGGCCTGAGGGTAAATCCAGCACAAAGGCGCTACGCAGAATGTCATGACGGGCCACCAGCGAGTTAAATGCCTGGCGCATTCTGTCCGCCTGCCAGCGGCCATTAAGGGTATATACAATTTGTTCATGATAAACGCCGCTAGCGGGCGCATAGCGGCTGTGAAACAGCATCCCTTCCTGCATCCACGACAAGGGCAGTATCTGGCTAAGCTCGGGGTAATCTTGTATTAACAGCGCCAGCTCGTCCTGTTCCAACGCCACCAGATCGAAGTCGGCCGGTACCGGCAATGGCGTATCACCGAGGGTAATTAACACCTTGATGTTATCCAGCATTCGCTCAGCAAGTTGTTGGGCCTGAATAGCAGGCAAACAAGCCGGATCATACTGCCAGTGCAGGGTCAGCCCTTGCTCATCAAGCATGGCATCCACTTCCAGTTGATGAGCACGCTGAATCGCACTGTGATGGCGACCCGGTATTGGCGTATTGTGTGCGGCGATAAAAGGCAAGCTCAGATTCTGCTGTACGCTCAAACGTCCCAGATAATTGAGACAAACCTCGACTGGCTGACTATCACGCAGCTGTTTATCTTTATGCAGGTATTTGAGACTGCCGTATCCCACCCCTTGGGCCGGAGTTTCACGTAAACGTTGTTTGGCTTCTCGCAATACCTGCAATGGGCTGCAAGGCCATGGAAGCTCAAATAGCACCGGAAACAGGGCTGTCAGCCATCCCACCAGACGTTGCGGGTTTACCGCCATTCCCTCCGCACGCCCATGGGTTTCCAGATTAAATCTTAGTGCTCCACGGCGCTGCATCTGCATCAGCGTCATGGCCAATGCCCCACTGAGCACCTCATCAACCCGCGCATCTACGGGTTGTTGGGCCATGCTCAGCAACTTATCGCTCTGCTCCTTATCCAGGCGGATCTGCAAGCTGGCGCTTTGTCCGTAACTATGACTGTCTGTGCGGGCAAATAATGGAGGTAAACGCGTCGATGCTCGGTGATACCAAAGCGCCCTTTCCGCCTCGGCAACCTCACGTTGTTGCAAACAACTTACCCAATCTATTACTGACGGTACATCAGACAATGACTTATGCGGTTGCTGGTAATAATCAAGCAAATCCTCAATCAGCACCGTCCAGGACCAGTTGTCAATGATGCTGTGGTGGGCCACCAGCAACAGCCAGTCCTCAGCCTCTTTGGCCCGGATAATTCGCAGTGCCTTAAGCAAAGGGCCTTTGTCCAGCGCAAAGCCCTGCTGCTGCTGTTCTAACAGTTCATTTAACCCTTCAAGGGAGGAAGGACAGTCGACCTGACTCAGCAAAACCTTTTGCCCTTGTGGTAACAGCCTGGGGTGTCCGTGTTCAGTCTGAAGATCAAAAATCTGGCGCAGGCCGGCATGCTGATTCAGCACCTGAGCAAATGCCCGCTCAAATCGCTGAACATCAAGGTGTTTATCCAGACTGAACAACATTGCCTGGTTAAACTGCCAGTGCCCATGACCGCCGTGTTCAAACAGCCAGCTCTGCATGGGAGAGAGTCCGACATCATTTTGGTTTTGCGGCACAATGGTCCGGGGAGTCAGAGGAGTAAGGCAAAGGGCTATCTGTGCAATGGTCTGGCGCTGAAATACGTCTCTGGCCTGCAGTGCATACCCGGCTTCCCGGCAACGAAACACCAGTTGCAAGGCCAGAATAGAGTCTCCTCCCAGCTCGAAGAAGTTATCCTGCAGCCCGATTGCCTGATTATCAAATAGTTGCTGACACTGCCTGACTATCAGACATTGCTGGGTATTGAAACTGTCGTTTGCCGCCCCTTTGGTTTGCGGCAGTGGCATTTTCTCTAACGCAACACGGTCGACCTTGCCGTTGGCCGTCAGCGGCAGCACAGGCAAAGCCAGCATCAGATTGGGTAGCATGTAATCCGGCAGGTGCGTGCAAAGATGGTCACGCAGCACAGATTGCCACTGGGCCGGCCGTTCATGCAGTACCAGGTAGGCCACCAGTATCTGATGTTGGCCCTGCTGACGAACACCAACACTGGCCTGATGCACCAGTGGAGACTGACAGGCAATGGCTTCAATTTCCCCCGGCTCAATACGAAAGCCTTTGAATTTAAGTTGTTCATCTATGCGGCCCAGATACAACAGGTTACCGTCATTCAAATACCTTACCCGGTCCCCGGTACGATAAAGCCGGGCTCCTTTTTCCTTCGCGGTAAAAGGGTCAGTGACAAAACGCGCATGGGTTAGATCGGGGCGGTTCAGATATCCTCGTGCCAGCCCGCTTCCGCCGATGTACAACTCGCCGTCCATACCTGGTGGCACGGGCTGCATAGCATTATCCAGCACATACAATTTGGTATTGGCAATAGGCCGGCCAATGGGCACCAGGCCACCTACATTATCCGGCCCTTGCCCGAACTGATAGACACAGCAGCCCACCGTGGCTTCTGTCGGGCCATATTCGTTATACAAAACGGCATCAGGCAACAGCGCTTGCAGGCGGCTGGCACTCTCGTACTTTAGTGCTTCCCCACCAATTACGAAGTGGCAATGCTGCAGGTGCTGCCTTTGTTGCAGGCCTTGCAGCAGTTCCAGATGCGCGGGGGTCAGTTTGAGAAAGTCCTGATCAGTACCTATGGTCAGTGTTTCCAGCAGTTCCTGAGCACCGGCATCCGGGGCCAGTAAATGTAAGGTGGCACCACGCAGCAGCGGAACAAACAAACTGGTGACAGAGGCATCAAAGCTGACAGACAAATGCATCAGGGTGTCAGCACCCTGCTGGCCATACTGATGCTGGGCGTGGTACAAATAATTACTCAGTGCGCCGTGCTCAATCATCACCCCTTTAGGCACCCCGGTTGAGCCGGATGTGTAAATCACATAAGCCAATTGTGACGCTGGCAAGGGTAAAGCACTCGTTGCCATATCCACTGACTGCCAGTGATTGCTGTCCAGGTTAAGCAGGCTTGGCTCCTTGCCAGCTGCCGCATAGGCGGTACAGGCCAGCTCCCGGGTCTGCTCATTGCAAATAACCCCGCAAACGCCGGCATCTTTGAGCATAAAGGCTATTCTGCCGGCAGGCAGTGCCGGGTCCACTGGCAAGTAAGCGCCTCCGGCTTTGAACACTGCCAGTACACTTAGTGGTAGTGCCAATCCTCTGGGTAACAATATGGCAACCAGCGATTCTGGCTGTACTTGCCACAAGCGCTGCAGATGCGCAGCCAATTGGCCACTTTGCCTGTCCAATTGTTGGTAGCTTGTCGAGGTATCCCCCATTTTCAGCGCTGTGGCATCACCTCTAGTGTTAACCACCTTACTGAACTGAGTGAGTACATCTTTACCCACCGGCTTTGCAGGACCAAAAGCCCAGCGTGCCAGCAACGCATCGGCATCGGCTTTTTGCCATAAGCCTAGCTGACTGACGAGCTGATTCGGGTAAGCCGCTCCCTGTGCAACAAAGTGCAACCAGCACTTGGCCAGGCTATCCACTGCCTGGGACGAAAAGGCGCTGAGGCGGTACTCAAAACGACAACTGATCCGGCTCTGTTTCTGGACAACAAACAGCGTTAAATCAAACTTAGCCGTATCATTGTCCAGTGTTTGTACCGGGTAAGGTGTTTCAAGTTCCTCACTCTGATAAACAAACATAATGTTGTAGGCAGCCAGATCATGGCCCTGCTGTCGACCCAATGCTTTGAGTAATTGCTGCAAAGGCCTGTCAGCGTGCCGCATAAGTTGCGGTAAGAGAGTCTTTAAACGGCCCACCACCTGACCTGTGCCGTCTTCATGTCCAATGTTTAGTCTGACAGGCAAGGTATTGATAAATAAGCCGATTGTATTTTCAAGACAGGATAACGGACGCCAGGATACCGGCGTTGTCACTAAAATATCCGTCTGGCCCGTCAACCTGTGCAAAAAGGCCATAAACAGCCCCAACCAGGTTTGCATTGGCGTACTTTGTTGCGAATCAGCAAGCCGCGCGACCGACCTACCTACTGACGAATCAATTTCGCAGGCCACTACTGCGCCAGCACTGACCCCCTGTATCTGACTGCTGTCACTGTTGCGGCCTGCAAAGGGCAACGACAAGGCCTGAGGCGGGTCTTTCAGTTGCTGTTGCCAGAATGCCTGACTTTGCGGATTACCGGTCTGGCTCTGCTGCCAGCGGGCAAAGTCGATGTAGGCCGCATCCGGCAATTCCCCCTGTAGCTTAGCTGCCGCGGCATTGATAGCCTGATGCAGCTTCGTCAACGACTGCTCATCAATAAGAATATGGTGGATGCATAGCAGCAGGGCTAGCCTTTCTGAATGAGTCTGATAAAGGGTTAACCGGTAAGGCTGGCTATCAGTAAGGGCAATAGGGATTTTCGCCTGCGCGCGGGCCTGGGTTAAAACCTCCGCCAATGTTGCATAGCCATACTCAACATCCTGTTCTGTTAGCAGCCCGCCAGGGACGGATTGCAAAGACTGTTGTGGCCTGCCGTCTTCGAAACGAAAATGCAGGCGAAAGATATCATGGATGGATAACACCTGATTAATGGCCTGAATAAGCTCCAATAGCGGGTAACGCTGACCAACCAGGCAAAGCTGACAGATATTGTAATGACTACTCTGCTCCTGCAGATGGCAGTCCAGCCAGATGGGTAACTGTGAGTCGCTCAGATTAACCCATTCACCAGCCCTTGTGGGAGTCGGCCAGGGCCGCTCGGTGCGGATAGGCTGCGGGCTTGCCAATGGTTTGCAGCGTAAAGCAATATGTTGAAGTTGAGGGGATTCAAAGAATGCCTCGACAGGAAGTTCCAGCCCATACTGTTTAGCCAGCCGGGCCGACACTTGTACAGCCAGCAATGAATGTCCCCCCTGGGCAAAAAACGAGCGCTGCAAATCCAGTACTTTGCCGCCCAGCAGTTCCTGACAAACCGCCAGCAGGGCACTTTCTTCGTCGCTTACATCCGGCGATGAAGTCAGATTATCGGGGCCCGCGCCGGGCTGGGGTAAGGCAGCGCGATCAATTTTGTTATTGGGTAGCCGGGGAAATCCATCCATGATCAGTATGTGATTGGGCATAGCATGATCTGGCAGTTGCCTCATCAGCAATGACTGCAGTTCGTCCCGAGGGAAGGATGCGGGGGTGGATGCGACCACATAAAGGAGAATCTGTGCCTGCGCGGCGCTTCCTTGTATCAGTGCCAGCGCATCCAAAACCTGCGGGTGGCGCCTGGCCAACTGCTCAATTTCACTCAGCTCAAGACGAAAGCCACGAATCTTAACCTGGTGGTCAACCCGCCCCAGAAACTCCAGATTTCCGTCCGCCAGATAACGCACTAAATCGCCACTGCGATAGACAAGATGGCTGCCCAGCTCGCCCAGTTCAACCTGAACAAAGCGTTCGGACGTAGCATCGGGCCGATTAAGATAGCCCATGGCCAGCCCTACACCACTGATACACAGCTCGCCGATGGCGCCTATGGCACAAGGTTGCAAATGGCTGTTCAGCACCCAGCATTGGGTGTTGGCCAGCGGGCGACCAATATGGGCTTTTGCACAGCCCGGCATCAACCGGGCGTTGGTGGCACTGACCGTGGTTTCGGTCGGCCCGTAAGAATTGATAAAGACCCGCCCGCTTGCCCATTGCTCCACCAATTCCGGGGTGCAAGCCTCACCAGCGACAATCAGCACCTTAACGCCAGACAAGCTGTCGTTGGGCATAACAGCGAGGGCTGACGCGGGTAACGTAAGGTGCGTGATCTGTTGTTTTTCCACCACCCTGGCCAGCCCCAGCCCTGGCATTAACGCCAGTCGCTCATCTAACACCAATGCCGCGCCGCTGATGAGGGTAACGACAATCTCCCACACAGACGTATCAAAACTGAATGAGGCAAATTGCAATACCCGGCTGTCTGGCTTGACCTGTAACAACTCAATTTCATCTTCGGCCAGGTTGCAGACGCCCTGGTGGGCAATCGCCACACCTTTGGGTTTACCGGTCGAGCCAGAGGTATAAATGATGTAAGCCATGTCCTGAGCCAGTACCTCCACCTGCGGAGGTTCATCACTCTGCTGGCCAAGACTAGCCCAGTAACTGTTCAGCTCCAGCAGTTCCACACCCGCCGTCTGATATGCGCTCAGGTATTGCGCCTCAGTGATCAGCAGTCGCGCACCACTGTCGCTCAGCATATTTTCGCGCCGCATTAAGGGATAATCCGGATCTACCGGCACGTATACAGCACCGGCTTTAAGCACGGCCAGAAAAGACACCACCAGCGGTATGCCGCGCGCCAGACTGATGGCTACCGGGTCACCTTTACCGACGCCTTTGGCGATCAACACATGCGCCAGTTGGTTGGCGGTGCGCTCCAGGTCCTGATAATTCATTTGCTCTTGTTGAAATACCAGAGCCGTATTGGTCGGCGTTTTTAGTGCCTGTCGGCGAATCAGCTCATGAATACCACAATTGTCAGTGAATGGCCGGGCCGTCTGATTCCAGGCCAGAATTTGCTGACGTTGCGCAACTGACAGCAGTTTAAGTGAACTGACTGATTGCTGAGGATCGCTACTGAGCTGCGTTAGCAAATACGCAAAACTATCGGTTAGCCGCTGCATAGTCTTTTCACAGAAGAGCGAACTGGCATATTCCAGCTCTCCTTCCAGCCCCCAGTCTTCGTCCCAAAGTTGCAGGGTCAGATCATATTTTGCGGTACCATTATCCAACTGTCTCGGCCTTGCCAGCACCGCATTAGGCAGAATCTGTTCATTTGCCTCTTGTTGTTGCATGGCAAACATCACCTGAAACAGTGGCGACAAATTGGCCGCTCTGGAGGGGTTTAACGCCTGAACCAGCTCATCAAATGGCAACTGCTGGTGATATAGATTCTGACTGCTTTGGCGGTGAATCTGTTGCGCAAACTGGGCGAAACTGTTGTGCGGCTCAAGACTGGAGCGATAGCAGAGTAAATTGACATAGAAGCCAATGCGCTGCTCACTGCCAGGCTGGTTGCGGTTGGCGACCGGTACACCAATCACCTGATCCTGCTGACCATTGTAGTGATTCAGCAGCACTTTAAACGCAGCCAGATAAAAGGAAAATATCGACACATTGAGACGCCGGGCCTGCATGGCACAGCCCTGAGCCAGGGCTTTGGGTAAGGTAAAACGCAGGCGATGCCCCTGATATTGCCACTGAGCTGGCCTGGCATAATCACCTGGCAGACTGGTAACAGGGGGCGCATCCTGCATCAATGCCTGCCAGTAAGCCAGGCTTGCTGCCTGTTCAACCTTGGGCCAGGCGGTTGCGTTACTTGCTATTGTGTGTGGCACCGGCTTGCCACTCAGACATTGCTTATAAGCATCAAGCCATTGTTGCCAGAACAGGTCAAAAGACCAGCCGTCAGCAATACTGTGGTGTAAACAGATATACAGCCGATATTCAGCATCACTAACCTTAAGCAGCGCTGCACACCATAAGGCTTGACCATCCAGATGAAATGGCTGCCTTGCCGCGGCTTCCATCCACTGCTGTGCAGCGTCGCTGGCGTTCACTTCGTCGCTCAGAACGACAAAGTTCAAGTCTGGCTCTGACGCCAGAGGCAGCGGCATAAACTCACCGTCTTGCAGGATAACTCCGGTTCTCAGTGCTGGCTGAGACGCCACCACAACATGCAATGCTTTTTGCAGTGCTTTAACATCCAGGTAACCCTGCCAACAACTTTCATAGGCCATGTTATATAAGGCACTGTCAGGATGACGATGCTGGAAGAAACACAACCGTCGTTGATCCGGCGTAAGTCCTTCTGATGCGGCTGATGGCGTGGTATCAGCCTGATTATTATGTGGCTTAGTCAGATAAGCGGCCAGTTCGGCAATAGTTGGGTAGGCAAACAACGTGGCAGGATTTAAAACGACAGCGAATTCGCTTTGCACCAGACTGTTAAGCTTCAAGCCTTGCAGCGAACGGCCACCTAATTGAAAAAAATTATCGTGGCGTCCAATGCTGTCCATATTCAGCACTTGCTGCCAGCATTTCGCCAACATTATTTCCCACTTCCCCTGCGGGGCTTCAAACTCAGCATCCAGCGCATTGGGCCGACCCGACGGTGGCATAGGTAAGCTGCGACGGTCCACCTTGCCGTTGGGTAGAAGGGGGAATGATTGTAGCTGAATAAAATGTGCCGGTATCATATGGTCAGCCAGGTGAGCGCGTAGGCTCTGAGCCAGGGCATGCGGCGCTATGCTTGTTGAGCTAATCACATAGGCAACCAGTATGGCCTCTTCGTCACCAACAGCTTTCACCACGGCAGCCTCAACCTGCTCGACGGCTTCAAGGGCCAGTTCCACCTCGCTGAGTTCCACGCGCTGCCCATGAATTTTGACCTGCAAGTCGATGCGCTCCATCAACTCCAGCTCACCGGATTCATTAACCTGTGCTAAGTCTCCGGTTCGGTATCCAGGCACGGATTCATCGCCTATTGCAAACCAGTCCACCAGGTCTTGCGGGGTTTTGCCCAGATATCCAGCCGACCTGTGCGGAGTTACAATGACGACTTCTCCTTGCCCACTTTGTTGCGCTTCACCGCGCTCATTCAGCAGTAAGAAACGCGCGCCGCTGATGGGTCGGCCAACCGGTATTCTTTTGCGCTCTGCGTCGGCAGCTGACACCGGGTAAAAAAACTTGGCCAGGGTGGTTTCAGTTGGACCATACAGATTAGTCAGGCTGGCATTGGCAAAGCGCTTGTGCGCGAAAAAATGCTCCACCAGCCTGGGTTTCAGTGGTTCACCGGCCAACAATACATGACGGAGCCTGGAATTGACCGGCTGCGTATTGGCGTTGTCCAGCAGGATGGCAAACAGGGATGGCACATTATGATGCACCGTCACCCCGCTTTGCGCCAACCAGTCATTGGTACGCTCTGGATCCAATCGAACACCGGGATCCGGCGGGATACACAATGTTGCACCATTGAAAAGCGGCAGCAGTACGTCCCTGAGGAAGGGATCAAAGGTTTGTGGTGTCAGCAGACTCACTTTGTCCTGCGCCTGAATCTGCAGATAGTCGCTTTCCCAATCAATAAAGGCACATACCCCTTGGTGGCGGCCCAAAATTCCCTTGGGCACACCAGTGGAACCCGATGTGAAATACAAATAGCCAACCTCCGATGACACTTTGGTCCCGGTCAGTTCGTCAATGGCTTGGTGCAGATTTGTATAAGTCTGCACTGGTTGTTGATCTTCCTCCAGCAACAACACCGCTAAGGATTGCTGAATGCGCTGCGCCAGTTGATCCAACTGGGCCAGCCAGTTGGCCGTGGTGATAATCAATATGGGCTTTGCCTGTGACAAAACCTGCTGTTGACGTGAAGGGTGCTGGAATGGATCCACAGGCGTAAACACACAGTGACTCTGACCAATCGCCAGCATGGCGCTGATGAGCTCCGGCTGAATCCCCAGATAAGTGCAAATAACGCCCCCGGAACAACAATGGCGGCTAATTTTGGTGCTCAACAAATCTGCCTGCTGCGCCAGTTGGGCATAACTCAGGTGATATTGGCCATATTCCATGGCAATGCGCTCAGGAAAGCGGTGTGCAGTTTGCAGGATGCGCGCAGCAAAGTTCATGTTTCCCTCTGAATCCTTAAGTTAGTGGCAGAACCAAAAAGCGATGTCGACACGCCAAACTAGCATAGAAATTTGGCCTGTTTAGCCTTTGCGCAGAGATGCTGACAAAGGCGAAAATAGGCCGGAAAATTACTGACAAACACATGACATCTGTCACTTGCCAGCCTTACCCGGCGGCTCGGGATGAAGACACTGAAGGTGCATCCGGTTGCCAGTCGCAAAATCCGTCATGCCATTGCTGACGCAGGGTATTCAGCAGCTCATCATCACTTTGGTAGGACTCAACGGCATAGTGCTGATGCGCCATAACAAAGTGCTCAAAACGCGACTTGACCTGCTCAAAACCTGGCAGTTGTAAACGCTCATACAACGACGCCAGGTTGCCAACGGGGTCATGGACCAGATCTTCATACCGCACCTCAAACAGGTTGTTGGCGGGTATCAGGTGGCGCTCATCAAAATAGCGTTGCAGCAGGCTGGGATAAATGTTCATCACCGCGGCTTTGTTCTGCTCTTCTGTCAGCGTTTGTATGGCAGAGTCCTGACACATCTTGCGATGTAACCTGAGGGTGGAATGAAACACATCCACAGGGTTACGTTTGATGTAAATGAACTTGGCATCAGGATATAGCTGCAACAGCAACTTGACCCGGGCAGTGTTGATAGGATTCTTGAGCAGCAGACGCTTTTGCCGATACAAAAAGTTCAGTTTTTTGATGACCTTAGCATACTGCTGCTTCCACTGGCTGGCCGCCAACGATGTATTGCCGAAAAACAGAAAACGTTGGAAGAAGGTCTGGAAAGCTGCAGGGAACAACCATGCCAGATAGCAGGAGCCCTGTGTGTAAAGCAGGGCATATTCTTCCTCAAACGCCGCATCTGGTGTCAACTCAACATCATCCATAGGGCGTTTTTGCGGCACCTGGTCATCAAAGAGTTTTTTCAACCATCCCAATTTGTCCAGGATCAGGCAGCAGGGATAGGTAGATGCATGGCGCAGGGTCAGACAGGCAAACTGCGGGTCCTGGCTGAGCAAATAGTGAAAATAGGTGGTACCACTGCGCCAATGTCCCAACAAAAAAACCGGTTGATGAACAATGGGAGTGCGTGTGATCCGTCGCTGGTACAGCAGGTATTCCAACCATCCCAACAGCGTAAAAAACCAGCCGAATAACAGGAAATATGCAAGGTAATCCACCAGCAAGGATTCCTTATCTTTGGCAACCTGCCATTGCGTTTGCCGCCAAAATTTCAGAAATCGAAACAGCGACATCCCCATACCAATCTGGGCGTCCTTGTGTTTTTTATCTTTATTCATCTTTGCCTCCGACATGACTATGGAAGTGTCTGTTATCAGATACCTTAAATACCCGGTAATTGGGTTGCGGCGGTGGGCTTGTCAGCATGTCCTGACCAAACCAATCCAGCAGGATGCGGCCAAGCCTGGTGCGAGCTTTGAGAAGCAAGGTCATAGGTACCGCCTGACATCCCAAGCGGGCCTTGAAAGTGTCAGCGGCCTGCCCCACATGAATACTGTCGAAGGGACCTTTTTCCAGCGCCTGCTCAATGGCGGCGTATACCAGGTTGTAGTAGACATTGGTCTGCCGATTGGCCTGATAGTCCAAACCGGCAAACAGCAGATAGAAACGTTTATGACTGAACAAAGACAGCATAAACCCGACAGTTCGTTCCTCTTTAACCGCCAACGTCAGTAACAGTCGATCAGATTGATGCCGTATCAGTTGCTGAAAAAAGTCATGCTCCAGCACTTCGAATCTGTAGGCAGATTTCTTCACAACGGCCAGATACAACTGGTAAAGATCAGGCCCAAAGGCATCGAATAACTGTGCTTTGGAAAGATGGGAGATGGCAAAGCCAGATTGCAAAAAATGCTGCTGTGCCCTGCGCACATTGGCACGGTACTTGGCCTGAAGCGCCTGACAGTAGTCACTGAAGCGACGAAATTTTGAAGGAAAATAATAATAGGGAGGACTGGGCGCCAATTGATAACCGTAGTTTGTCAGTTTGCCTAACAGCGGCAATTGTTCAGGTGCTGACTCCGTCACCATATGCAGGCTGCAACGACATTGCCGCCCGACTTGTTCGAGGGCATTTTTAAGGGTTTCTGCCAGAGCATCACCGTCTACCTGGTTGTGTACCACCAGCAGATTGCTTCCCAGGGATACGGGTGGGCCACACAACAGCAGTGGCAGCTTCAGAAAACCCGGCCAGATCCGGCGAATACTCCGCAGCAGTCGTTGCCGCTTTGCGCCCGGTACATTGAGTGGATCCCAGTTAAACAGTGACAACACGGCACAGGCCACACATTGCTGCTGTGCATCAAAAAACAGGGCAAAGAAACACCGATCGGCAGAAGACAGACTGGCGTGAATGGCACGTAAAAACGCTAAATCAGCCAGATCATGAGCGGCATGGCGCTGAACAAAGTCCTGCCAGCCGCTTTGCTCAAGCTCGGCAGGTTCCTGAAAAAGCCGAAAGTGATACATAGTTCCCTGATATCCCATACAAGCCTGACGTCAGAGATTCAGGCGGTGAAATGGCTTGCAGGAATTCTATGGGATCGGCTCTGGTCTTGTTGTTCTGTTGTGTCAGGCTTTGTCAGTAGTCTGGTATATTGGAGATTGCGGCTTATGGCAATTTATTGGGATCGCAAAAGGTCAACACGCTCTACTATCTTTCATTTTTTCAATTTGCCGGAAAATATCCCGCCAACTGAGTATCCCCACCCAGTGCTTGTTGTCATCAACCACAGGTAAACAGGAAATAGCATGGCGGTTAAATAAGCGAACCGCCTGCAACACGGAGTCATTGAGATTGATAGTAATCAGATTGCGGCTCATGATTTGGTACACTTTTTTCTGAAAAGACGCCATATCCCTGGCATCTGCGCTGTTTGAACCAATACGGGCACTCACCGCTTTAAGCAGATCGCGATCAGAAATCACCCCTAGCAGGGTTTTGCCGTCCACCACCAGCACATGATGAAACTTATGTTTCTGAAAAATCTCGTGCACCCGGTACAGATTGTCATCCATCTTTACCGTTACCACCGGTGCGCTCATAATCTTGCTGACTTTCACAATTTCTCCCTGCAAAACATCAACATAGGCCACAGTATCAATCTAATGCGGTGTTTGCACTTTTTGCAAGTCCTGACTCCATAATTCCATGAAATGCGGGAATACCCACGCCCAAAGCTGAAACGGCAGGAAAGAGACTATCTCAGTCCTGAGAGTCATCTTCCACCGATAGCTCGGCCAGGCTGTTGCTGATCTTTTTCGATGACTGTACGCCAAGGCTTTTAAATTCTTCTGCGCGTCGCACCAGATTGCCGCGTCCTTCGGACAACTTTTTGATGGCGCCATCATATTTTTTCTGCACCGTCTGTAAGGACGTACCCAGCCCTTCCATATCGGCCGTAAAAGCCACGAATTTGTCATACAGATCGGCCGCTTTCTTGGCTATCTTCTGGGCGTTCTGGTTCTGATACTCATACTGCCAGATATTATTGATAGTGCGCAGGGCCACCAGTAAATTAGTGGGACTGACCAGCATAATATTGTTATCGAGGGCCAGTTTGATAAGGTCGGGGGCTTGATCGATGGCCAGCAAAAACGCTGGCTCTACCGGCACAAACATCAGTACGTAATCCAGCGTCCGCACCCCATCCAGCTTTTGGTAATCCTTGTTACCCAGCCCCTTGATATGGTTACGAATAGACTGAATGTGCTCGCTCAGGTGGCGGGCACGGCTGTCGTCGTCCTGCTCGTTAAAATAACGTTCATAGGCCGCCAGCGACATTTTGGCGTCGATGATCACATCCTTGCCGCCGGGCAGGTGCACTATCACGTCAGGCTTGTAGGCCTTACCCTGCTCATCTTTGTACTGGCCCTGCGTCTCGTATTCATGCCCTTCGCGCAAGCCCGACTCGGTCAGTATGCGTTCCAGCACAATCTCCCCCCAATTCCCCTGCTGCTTATTATCGCCTTTCAGGGCTTTGGTCAGGGCCGCGGCTTCTTCGGTGATTTGTTTGTTTAGTTCTTTGAGGCCCAGTATTTCGGTTTTCAGTGACGCACGCTCCTGCCCTTCACGTACGTACTGATCGCTCACCTGCTTTTTAAAGCCTTCAATCTGATCTTTAAGTGGCGTCAGTAACGAGTCCAGGCTCTGCTTACTGGCCTGGCTGAAATTCTGGGTTTTCTGTTCAAAGATCTTATTGGCCAGGTTTTCAAACTGCTGTTTAAGGCGTTCTTCGGTTTCCTGCAACATGGCAAGCTTTTCTGCCATAGCCTTTTGTTCCTGCTCAAAACGCGCCGCCTGTGATTCAAGTTGAGTGCGAAAGCTATTTAGCTGTTCATTGGCCTGTTGCCATTTGTCCTGCCACTCGCGACTTTGTGCCTGTAATTCAGGGATCCGCTCGGCCTGTTGACGAAACTGGCCAAGCTGATTTTGAATTTGCAGTTGCTGTTGATGATAGGCTTCTATACTGCGTTCCTTGTCCCTAACCTCGGTATAGGCCTGATGCAGACTGTGCTGACTTTGCTCCAGTTGCTGCGCCAATTTTTCCAGCTCACTGTGCATTTGCAGTTTATCGGCACGGGCACGGCTAGCCACCACCAGCCAGCTTATCAGACCACCAGCCAACACACCGCCTAAGGCCAAAGCCAGTTGCAGGGAATTCAGTTCCAATTGCACTATTGTTATTCTCCAAAAATAGCGGGGCAGCACTCAGACAGATGCCGTCACCACACAGATGCTTGCTATCCTGCCATCTTAGCACGGACTGTCAGGCAAACGCCCAGACCTTAAAAGGATAAGGTCTGGGGATGCAAGGTATCGCTTTGGCAACTTTGTTGCAGGATATCAGAGCGCTCAACACGCTCTAAAACCCCTGCTTCACCAGCTTTTTAACCCTGGCTTTGACAGATGCCGGCTCATCCTTTAATGCCATCTCCAGTAGCTGCGTTACGTCTGACTGCAGCTCGGGATACTGCAGGGCAAGGTGATAAAGGCCATGATACGACCAGGCCCGCACAAACTTATTGGGGTGCCGCAGGCCATAGCGCAACTTGGCCTCCACCGCCGTTTTTCTGAGCTGATCCACTGACAAGTACGCGAAACTTTGCAAGATGTGCAGTTGCGCCTGCCAGGCGTCAATAGTGACAAAGGCGTCCAGCAACGTTGCCTGCAGTTGTGCATTCAAGTCCTGGCCATGTTCCAGTGATGCCTTTAACAGCCAGGTCACGCCAGGTTGTAACTCCGGCACTTGTATCAATTGCATCAACTGCGTTAGGAAATCCGCATCCACGCTATATTCTGTATAGATATGACGAATGGCGGAGGCAGACTTACCATCCCAGCCATAGAGAGCCTGACGAAGTGTTTGCATACTTGCTCAGTTGCTAAAAAGCTGCGGGGCGGTGACCAGCAGTTGCCGATAAACACATAAACTAGCGTATGCATCATTGGCTGCATAGGCCAGTTGTGTAGCGGATAACGGTATTTTTGCCCAGTTTGAGGTGGACAAATGTTTAGACTTAGGCAGATATTGCTTAAGTACAACAGCCACTGCCGCCTGCACACCGACCTGATCTTTATAACCCAGAGATTTTACCAGCTTGGCCAAATCCACACAGGGTTTAAGCGTCACCCCCAGTTTATGTTGCAGTGGCCCTTTATCTGATCGAAGACCAAAGCCTACTTTGAGAATAGTGTCGGCCTGAATAATGTCCGCCAGGTGCGGGTTGCCTTCAAGCAAGGATGCACTGAATAAAAACGCCTGACTATCAGTGGCCAGTTGCAGCAAATGCGGCCCGCCAGTTGACTGATTGGCGACAAAACTCGGTTTGCTCTCTGTGTCAAAGCCCAGCACATCAGCCTGGCTTAGCACGTGGCAGGCATCCGCCACTTCATTGGCGCAGGTCAGCATATGGATATTTTCTGGCTGCAAGCCAACAAATGCTGGCAGCTCGCGGATTTGCTGTTTAGAAGGCCGAAGCAGATAAGAATGAGGCTGCATGGTCAATCCCTGAGTTTTTTGCAGCCTAACGAATTTACCTATGAATTGGCAAGGGCTGCGGGGCCTCTTGTGCCCTGCGCATAGTCTTGCCGGGTTAGCGGGCAGGGAATCCATTGGCGGTCTTTCGAACAACAATGACCGCCAGGTAAAGCGCCGACGCTAGCGATTATGGCAACAACTCCCAGACATTGCCCTGTCCGGGTGTATCGCCTTGTGTCCACCACTTGGCTTGATAGTTGGCGCCCTGATAACTGACCTGATCACCATTGTTATACACCTTCCCTGCTTCCCAGGCAGGCGTGCCGTTGCCCGGTGGATCAGTCGGTGGAATATCAAGGTTATCCACGACCCTGACCGCAGGCCAGTTGGCGTGAGACTGATAGAAATTACTCACGCATTTCTCATAGTCACCAGGTACCAGTGCAGAATAAGCGGTCTGATAGCCCACCAACTGACATTCAAAGGAATATCCCCCCGGCCTGTCGGCAAAGTGCTCCCAGTTTCCGTCCCAGTTGGTATACAGCACATCGGTGGCACCGCTTAAATTCAAACTGCCATAAGGCGTCTGCTGATAACAGGTATTCAATTCATCGGCTTGAATAGGAATTTGATAGTAATCCGCTAAGCCTTGCCAGTAGCGAATACGGTTTACCGGTTGACCTTTGTAGCGATTTTGCTGACCACACTCAACGCCGCCATTGATGATATTAATGGTGGTGCCAAAGCCATAACCAATCCCCGCATCCACTTCCCGCTGAGAGGGTATCCAGGTGCGATCAATCACATGCAACATGGCAGGTTTAGGGGCTTGCGGGGTAAGGAAAAACCAGATGGCGGATGCCAGATTCAACCATGAATCAGCCACCAGACCAGGATTATTCAGCAACACGGTCGCATCACCGTCGTACATCACTTCGGAAAAGGCCCCATAGTTAAAGTGATAGGACAGTTGTTTTGCGCCGCGCCCAAAGTAGCCTTTTCCCGGAGAACAAGGCCAGCGTAGATTCTGCCAGTCGTTCTGGCCACAGCCTGTGGTGTAACCTGCCTGCCCTTCTGACCAGCCCATTTCCCGCACATGCACCAGGGCCTGCTGCCACTCCTCCAGACCAAGCGGATTATCCCAAATATTGGTTTTAGCAATATGGCCACCGGTTTCCTGCGCAAAGTGCGCAAAGGCGGTAATAATAGAACGTTTACAAATCGCATCGGCATCGCGGCCATCGGTATAGTCGCCGCAAAAGGCCGGAAATTTGCCAATGGCACGTAAGAAACGGGTATAAGTGTATTCCGGCGCCGCCATTTGCGTCAGATATTCCCACTGGGCCTGGGGAAACACGCGCTCGGCCCGCTTTACGTTGTCCGGATTGCTGCTGGCATCGGGCACAATCGCCTCTACTAGCACATTTGACCGGGTTTGCAGGGCGTCAGCCCAGAGTGCATACATGGGGTTGGCAGTAAGCGCCGCCTCTGTAGCCTGCACTTCTCCTCTATCCAGCAAATAGCCACCGGGATTATCAGGATCAGGTTGCGGATGTATTGCCAGGGTCCCACTACTACTCATAACTAAAACACTGATTAACCAGTTTTTATATTGCATTTGCTGTCTCCGATTAATTAAGTAAAAACATTTTACTTAATTAATATTTACATTGTTTTTACATTCATACAACCGGCATATCGCTTAAAGCGATACAAGGAATGATCAGAGCCTGTCTCAGTAGCTGCAAGTTGGGCTGTTTTCTGCAACACTGGGCTATTTCGCGCAGGACAACACAGATGACTGATGCAATTAAAATTGAAGACCTGATAACAGGTACAGGTAAAGCTGCCGTTAAAGGGGCACTGATCACCGCCCATTACCGGGGCTGGCTGGAGGACGGCAGCGAGTTTGACGCATCTTACCATCGCGGCAAACCTTTCCAGACCGTTCTATCGTCTACCAAGGTGATCCAGGGCTGGTTTCTGGGTCTGCAAGGCATGCAAGTAGGGGGTAAACGCAAACTCTGGGTACCGGCATCGCTGGCTTATGGAGAACGTCAGGTTGGCGATATGATCCCAGCAAACAGTAATCTGATCTTTGAAATTGAGTTACTGGAAGTGCTGACCCGTGACGATTAATGGGTCAGCACTGGATAACAAGTACAGCCCCGCAAAGGAGTGGTTATCACCCCGAACTGGGGCAAACCACACTAGTTTAGCCGCCGTCCGGATAACTGGCGGAGGGGATCTGACAACACCTGTAATCCTGGCCACAGCGGCTCAAAGTGTTTAACCGATTCAGACACTGTGGTTTCCAAGGTGGCAATATCCAACGCCGCCGCAAAACAGGCCAATAATTCAGACTCGCTTGTCTGCCTAAGTTGCTCTTTATGCCATTTGGAGTAGAGCGTGACGCTGGTTCCATCCAGACTTTGATGCAAGCTGGCCGAGACGAAACCCGGTATGCTTCTGACAGAATATTCGGTGCAGTGCGCCAGTATATCCACCAAATGGCGTTGATGCTGCACAGCGACCCTGAACACATTGATATGCGTCAGCAAGCTATCCTTGGCGTTGATATTGGTCATATAGGTATCCTTGACTTAAAATTGTGGCGCTAACGGACTTTGTGGCATTAACGGCTGCCACCAACGTTGTACCTGCATGGCGCCAAGCAGACTTAATACCTCGCCGGGTATTGGCGTAGACAGTGGGATCCCTTCTGCACTGGCCAATTGACTGATGCGTTCCAGTGGTTCGTACCAGGCATGGAACGCCAAATCAAATGTGCCATTGTGAATAGGTATCATCACCCTGCCCTGCAAATCTATATGAGCCTGCAGGCTTTGCTCAGGGGTCATATGTACATCGGGCCAATCACTATCATAGGCACCGGTTTCAATCAGGGTGACATCAAATGGACCATACTTCTGGCCGATTTGTTTAAAACCCTGGAAGTACCCTGAATCCCCACTGAAAAACAGGCTGTCGTATTGGCTTTTAATCACCCAGGAGCCCCACAAACTGTTATTCGCATCACTGAGTCCGCGTCCTGAAAAATGCCGGGTGGGGGTAAACGCCAGCATTGCCTTGTCGGTGTGCAGTTCTTGCCACCAGTCGAAGCTTAAGATCTTGTCCGCATCAATCCCCCACTTCCGTAAGTCCCCTTCCACCCCCAGAGGCACCAGGAATTGTTGAGTTTTATGATTTAGCTGCTGTATGGCCTTTTTATCCAGATGGTCATAGTGATTATGGGAGATCAACACCTTATGGATGTCAGGCAAGTCTTGGATACTTATCGGGGCCTGATGAAATCGCTTTGGCCCGACAAATGTAAAAGGTGAAGCACGCTGTGCAAAAACCGGGTCAAGCAACCAGAATTCACCATACACCTTCAGCAACACTGAAGAATGCCCCAACTTAATCAGATGTAACTCGGTATCAGACAGTTGCAATAACTGCTCACGACTAAGTGACTTCACCGGTAAAACAGTATCTGGCATGGTATGCACCTTTTTCTCGGTAAAGAAACGCCACATAATCTCCAGCGTCTTCGCTAAACCTGTGCCAGGCACGGCATCATCATTGTGGAATTTGCCTTGGCTAAAGTTAGCCTTCGTGATGCTGTGCTGTGTGCCCATCGCGCTGAGTTGATTATTCAATGCCGCTCCCCCCAGGAACAAAACCAGGACAATGCCTGCCAGCCAATAACGGTTTTTCATTCGCCACCAAATGTAAACTACACGGTGTAGTTTAGACAACACAAAAGAAAAGTAAACTACTAAGTGCAAGTTTTTTTATTAGGAGGTAAACTGCGGGGTAATTGAACAAGGTGATGTATGAAACTATCGGATCAAAAGCGACTGGATATTCTACAAGCGGCTGAACAGTTGTTTTATCAGCAAGGACTGGAGCAAACCAGCATGGATCAGGTAGCGCAACTGGCGAATGTGTCCAAGCGCACAGTGTATAATCATTTCGACACCAAAGATGCGTTGTTTCAGGCCATCCTGGATAGAATGCGAGAGCAACTGGGTAGCACCGCTGCGGTACAGTTTGATGCGAATCAGGCGATTCAGCCACAACTGCTGCATATTGCTCAGCAGGAAGCGCAGCTATTGATTTCAGATACTTTCCTGCGCACCGCCAGGGTGGCCTTCCTGCATATGCTGAAACAGCCCGAGCTGGCGAAGCGCTTCAGTGGCAGTAAAGTGGGCTGTATGAGTTTTCTTGAAACCTTCCTGCAACAGGCCGTACAGGCCAATGCACTGAAAATTGATGACGTTGAGCTGGCAGCCAAACAGTTTGTGATGCAGCTGAAATCCTTCCTGTTCTATCCCAGACTCTATGGTTTTGATGAGCCTGATGCGAGGCAGCAGCAACATATCATCGAAGAAACAGTGAGCATGTTTCTGGCCCGTTATCAGGTAACTGCCTAAAACGTTTTGCATAAATACCGAAAAGCTCCTGGCATTTTAAATTTGCTGTGCTTTACTTTTGTCTGTCAGGCCAATGCTGCATAAAAAGCCGCCGTACAGGCATATTGCCCGGACAATCGGCGACGACACTTAGGCAGTAGTGGCCTGGCCCTAATCTCCAATGTATTCCGTTCTCAATGTAAATGTTTTTTGCAGCACATAATAAACCCCCCCATACAGAGATGGGGGTTTTTATTTCTATCAACCGGTCAACATCAGGCGTTGCCTTTTACCTTCATTTTATGTGCAGCGGCAAAGTCCAGCATTCGGTTCAATGGCAGCATCGCTTTGACTCTGGTGCCCTCATCAACAAAAATTTCATGCCCATTGCTATCTGTAAGTGCCTGCTCAATAGCTTGCAGACCGTTCATGGCCATCCAGGGACAATGGGCACAACTTCTGCAGGTTGCTCCGTTACCGCCAGTAGGCGCCTCCAGGAAGATCTTACCCGGTGCAGCCTGCTGCATCTTGTAGAAAATACCCTTATCGGTAGCCACAATCAGGCGTTTATTGGGTAAGGTTTGCGCAGCTTTGATCAATTGTGAAGTCGAACCCACCGCGTCAGCCATGGCAACAATATTGGCTGGTGATTCAGGGTGCACCAGTATCGCTGCGTCAGGATACTGCTGTTTGAGGGCTTGCAATGCCCTGGCCTTGAATTCATCATGAACAATACAGGCGCCCTGCCACATCAACATCTCAGCACCGGTTTGCTTCTCAATATAAGCGCCCAGATGACGATCTGGTCCCCACAGTATTTTTTTACCCTGACTGTCCAGATGTTCTACGATTTCCAGCGCGATGCTGGAGGTTACCACCCAGTCTGCCCGGGCTTTTACTGCCGCAGAGGTATTGGCGTACACCACCACAGTGTGTTCAGGATGTTCATCGCAAAAGGCACTGAAACGGTCTATGGGGCAACCTAAGTCCAAGGAGCAGGTGGCTTCCAGCGTTGGCATCAGAACGGTCTTTTCCGGACTGAGGATTTTGGCCGTTTCGCCCATAAACTTCACGCCAGCTACAATCAGAGTTTGTTCCTTGGCATCACGGCCAAATCTGGCCATTTCCAATGAGTCAGACACACAGCCGTTGGTTTCCTCGGCGAGGGCCTGAATGACCGGGTCGGTGTAATAATGTGCCACCAGTACAGCATTTTTTTCTTTCAGCAAACGCTTGATACGTTCACGATAGTCACACTGCTCCGCTTCGCTTAACACCCTGGGCTTGGGTGGAAACGGATAATCGAGAGTATCAATGGTTTGAGTCTGGATCATGGTACGGCATCGGTCTTGCTAAAAAGGGACCGAATTATACTAGCTTTGCCTGAAAATTGATATGGTAGCTGGGTACTCCCCTCATTTGAGGTAGGTCATGCAATAGGAGGCATAATGTGGGTTGAAGGCAAAGTCATAGAACGACGGGATTGGAATGATAAGCTATTCTCCCTGTTTATTCAGGCAGACATTGCGCCATTCTTACCCGGACAGTTTATTAAGGTTGCACTGCCAATAGCTGGGAAGCGCATTGGCCGCGCCTACTCCCTGGTAAATGCCCCCGGCAGCGCCACACTTGAGATCCTGGTCGTAGCCGTGGAACAGGGGCAGCTGTCACCAGCTTTGGCAGCATTGTCAGCCGGTGACAAGCTGGAAGTCAGTGCCAGAGCCAGTGGATTTATGACTCTGGCAGAGATACCCAAATGTCGCGATCTGTGGATGCTGGCTACCGGCACCGCTGTCGGTCCCTTTGTATCGATGCTGCGTGCCGGGCAGCTTTGGTCGCAATGTGAAAATGCGGTGCTGGTATATGGTGTACGTTACGCACATGACCTTGCCTATATAGATGAACTGAATACCCTTGCCAGCCAAAATCCATCATTGCGCTTGATGATTAGCGTGACCCGTGAAGCCATACCAGGTGCATTTAATCAGCGTATTACTGAACTGATTGCAACGGGGCAATTGGAGCAAGCAGCCGGTTTACCCATTAATACCGACAATAGCCACTTAGTACTTTGTGGTAACCCGGATATGGTAAGTGAAACCCAACAGTTGCTGCTGGAAAAAGGCTTGCATAAACACTTAAAACGTCAGCCTGGTCATATTACCGTGGAGAAGTACTGGTAAGGAATTATACTTGCGGCTGGCCGGCACTTTTATCTCCCAAAACCAGGCCCAGAACAGTGGAATTAACCAGTATTTTCAGACCTTATGGTGCTATTTTTATGCAAACAGCCTATAAATACAGCACTCAGTAAGAAAAATGTCACTTTCTTGGAGAATTGGGTTGCGCCAGGTTCGGAAATAAGTATTATATGCGCCCGTTGCAGCAGACAACGAAAACAAGTGGGTCGTTAGCTCAGTCGGTAGAGCAGTTGACTTTTAATCAATTGGTCGCTGGTTCGAATCCAGCACGACCCACCACTTTCTCCAGGCATTCAGCCCAAGAGAAAATCTGCTACCTTCCATAAGATTGTGGGTCGTTAGCTCAGTTGGTAGAGCAGTTGACTTTTAATCAATTGGTCGCTGGTTCGAATCCAGCACGACCCACCACAATCACTAAAACATCCAGAGAAACAAAGCCTTCCATTTTGCTTAATACAACCTATATGGGTCGTGTGGGGTGAGAACCAGCTTGGTTCGACAAATTTTTCTGGAAAAAATTTGAACATCGCCCCGTCAGCGATGGCCCGCAGGGCAAAATACAGGATGTATTTTGTAATCCAGCCCACCACAATCACTAAAACATCCAGAAAAACAAAACCTTCCACTCTACTTAATACAACCTATATGGGTCGTGTGGGGTGAGAACCAGCCGGTTCGACAAATTTTTCTGGAAAAAATTTGAACATCGCGCCGTCTGCGATGGCCCGCAGGGCAAAATACAGGATGTATTTTGTAATCCAGCCCACCACAATCACCAAAACATCCAGAAAAACAAAACCTTCAACTCTACTCAATACAACCTATATGGGTCGTGTGGGGTGAGAACCAGCCGGTTCGACAAATTTTTCTGGCACAAAAAAACGCCGCACAGCAAGCTGAGCGGCGTTTAACGAGATTTGCAACTGGCTGTTAGTTAGCCTTTAACGTCCTGAGTCTGGGCTCTGCCAGCTTCCTGGCAGACGAATCAGGATATTCACGAATAACTTGCTCGTAAAGTTGCTGAGCGCGTGCCAGGTTCGCCTGGTTTTGCGCAATCATACCCAGTTTAAGCAAGGAATCCGCTCGTTTATTGGAATCAGGAAACTCACTGATCACCTTGTCGAAATGTGAGGCGGCTCCACTCCAGTCTTGCTTGTTAAACAGCAACTGCCCCAGCCAGTATCTGGCATTGGCGGCAAAACTTGAGTTTGGATAAGCCTTCAGAAACGCCTCGAACTCAGGGATAGCCTGATCATAACGCTTATCACGTAGAATCAGATTTACCGCCCGGTCATAGGCCTCCTGTTCACTGGCAGAACCGGCTGCTGGTGTATCCGGTGTCATACCCGACAAATCTGCACCTGGGGATGCAGGACGATTCATCACCGCATCGATACGTTTGTCGATTTCGAGATAAAGCTCGCGTTGACGCTCAAGAATCTGCTCCAGCTTGTGGCTATGTAATTCCACCATACCGCGCAGTTCGTTCACCTCGTTTTGCACCTGATCCAGTTGCGCCTGCACTGAATGCTGAGCATTGGTTCTGGCATCCACCATACGCTCTAATGCCGCCATCCTGCTTTCCAGGCTGCCGGATGTTACATCAGTCACAGGAGCAGGAGCTGCTACAACCGCAGCCCCCATCAAAGTGCCAATTAAAGCAACGCTAGGCTTGATCATCAGCAAGGCTTATCGATAAACCAACACGCCACGACGGTTTTTGGCAAATGCCGCTTCGGTCAGGCTGGCATCGGCAGGCTTTTCTTCACCGTAAGAAACCACAGAGATTTGCGAGCTGCTTACGCCAGCGTTTTGCAGGTAAGTAGCCACAGATTTAGCACGACGCTCGCCCAAAGCAATGTTGTATTCTGGCGTACCACGGCTATCACAGTGGCCTTCCACTGTGACGCGCTGACCAGGATTTTTCACCAGGAAAGCAGCGTGCTTGTCCAGAATACCGTAATAAGAAGAGCTGATAGTGGAGCGGTCAAAATCAAAATACACCACTTGCTCATTCTGCAGGGCATCCAGCTCTTCACGCATCAGTTCCTGAGGAGATTTAACGCGCTCCATAGTACCAGTTTGAACAGTGGAAGACGTATCTTGCTCTGTACTAGTTTGAGTTTGATTAGTAGATGCCTGATCATCAACCTGACTGCTGGAAGAGCAAGCCATCAGAGTGATTACCGGCAGAGCAATGATGACGCCCTTGAATACTTTGTTTAGTTGCATTCTCGTGATCCTTATTGTTTTCAAAGGTTTTAACAAATTACATTAAAAACGGCGACCAGCTTGGTGATTTAACCTGTCCATTAGCCGCAGGCAACCTCGCTTTAAAGCGCCCGTCCAACGATACCAGCGATAGCACCTGCCTTCTGTTATGCAGGGTGCTGTATATTATCATACTGCCGTTTGGCGCAATACTGGGTGACTCATCCAGATAGGTTTTAGTCAACACCTGCATCAAACCAGACGCCAGATTCAATCTTGCAATGTGATAGTTACCGTTTGTACGGTTCACCATCACCACTTCTTTACCGTCGGGCGTGACAGTGGCCCCCAGGTTCATTTCTCCCTCAAAAGTCAAGCGGCGAACCTTGCCCGAGCCTAAATTTACGCTATATAACTGAGGTTTACCACCCCGTTCTGAAGTAAAGATAATGTTTTGCCCGTCTGGCGTCCAACTCGGTTCAGTGTCGATATTTCTGCTGTCAGTAAGGCGGCGGAGCTGGCGGCTGGCCAGATCCATAATATAAATATCCGGATTGCCGTCTTTGGACAGCACCATGGCCATTTGCTTGCCATCCGGCGAGAACTGCGGCGCACCGTTAATACCTGGGAAATCAGTTATGCGTGTGCGGCTCATGGTATAAATATCCTGGATATACAGCTGCGAGCGACGGTTTTCGAAGCTCACATACGCCAGTTTAGTGCCATCAGGAGACCAGACCGGCGACATCAAAGGTTCTTTGGAACGCAACAGTACCGTTTCGTTGAAACCATCATAATCTGCGACCACCAGTTGATAAGGGAATTCTTCCTGACTACGGTCACGCACAATCACGTAGGCAATGCGGGTAAGAAAAGCCCCTCGTTCACCGGTAAGCTTCTCATACACTATGTCGGAAATGCGGTGGGCATGCTGGCGAAAACTGTTGCCATCAATGGCATGCTGACGATTAGCGAGTACATGATCTTTACTATTAACCAGTTTGCCATTGCTTAGTACCTGCGCCTGACCGCCGGTAATCTGACCTCGCAATACGTCAATCAGCTCGAAAGACACCAGATAACGGTCAATGCCCTGCTCTTCCACTTTGCCCACCAGCACGGCTTCTATGCCTTTTGCGGCCCAGGCAGCGTAATCCATCTCACTATCCTGACTTGGCATCTGCGGCATATCAGCGGTTTTAATCGGATTAAACTTACCACTTCTGGCCAGATCAGCAGCAATCACTTCGGTCAGATTCATCGGCATTTGCCCCGCACCGCGCCATTGGAATGGCACAATTGCCACAGGGCGGGCAGTGTCGATACCTTCGGTAATCACAATTTCTAATGTGGCATGAGCGTTAAGCACGCAGCAGGTATATGCCAGCAGGGCTATAAAGAGTTTTTTCATCACAAATTCGGCTCTACGGTTAAGTTAATATCTCTAAGTTTTTCAAATACATCTGGTTCGGGTGAAACGGGTAATGTTTCTGCCTTATATATGGCGGTTTCGGCAGCGCGACATAATATGGCGTCACCGCTGAGAATGCGCACCTGAGTAACCAGACCATTGGACGCCAGACGAATATTCAGACGGCATGATTTTCCTTTGTAAGATTGATCGACAATCAAATTACGTTGGATGGTTTGCTTGATCAGCGCAGTATATTTTTGCAGCTCGGTCAGCACTTGCTGATTACGACGACGTTGCTGGGCAGCACGCTCAGCCTGCAGTTGTTCCTGCATTTGCCGCTCCATTTCGGCCTGTTCCTGTGCTTCGCGTTTCTTACGTTCATCCTCAGCCTTTTTCTCGCGCTCACGCTTTTCCCTGGCGGCTTGCTCTGCTTTTTGGCGCTCCAGCTCTTTGCGTTTACGCTCGGCTTCAGCCTGTTCGGCCTTGCGTTTTTCCTCAGCTTTTCGCTTTGCCTCTGCTGCCGCAGCCTCGGCCTTACGCTTGTCATCAGCCCTACGCTGTTTTTCCAGTTCCGCCTCACGGGCACGCTGTACCTGTTCCTGACGCTTTCTCTCGGCTTCCCTGGCCTTGCGCTCAATCTCCGCCAGGCGCTGCTGCTCGGCCCGTCTTTGCGCATCTTTTTTATCCTGAATGCGCTTAGCCTGTGCCTCTATCGCCGCTTTATCAATAGCGACGGCCTGCACTATCTGCACTTGAGGCAAATCAGGCGTGAGAGTCGGTGTGTGAAAGTCAACACTGACGAACAACAACAATAACAACACCACATGCAGGGCGGCGGATTTCCCCAGGGAAACCTTCAACTTGTCCATCTACTGCTCCGTGGAATCCGTCATCAAACCCACAGACGGCACCCCAGCGCGTTGTAACAACACCATTAACTGAACAACCTGCTCATAAGCCACCCGACCATCTCCTTTCACGACCACAGGGGCTTCGGGTTGCAACTCTAATTGGGCGGCCACCAAAGCGGCAAGTTCATCCGCCGCCAATGGGCTTTCTGGCTTATCACCGACATTCAGGAAATACTCGCCGTCCATATTGACCGACGCAATAATTGGCGGCTTGGAATCGTCTGACAAAGCTTCTGCAGAGGCTTTTGGCAGTTCCACCTTGACACCTTGTGTCACCAGCGGTGCAGTGACCATAAAAATGATCAGCAAAACCAGCATCACGTCTATATAAGGAACGACGTTAATTTCCGAGACCGGGCGGCGACGCTTTCTCTCGTACATATTCGCTCCTAAGCTGCGCTTTCACTGGCATGAGACTGACGGTGCAAAATACTGGAAAACTCTTCCATAAAATTGGCATAGCTGTTTTCCAACTTCTCCACCTGGTGGCTGAACCTGTTGTAGGCTATTACCGCCGGAATCGCCGCAAACAAGCCCATAGCAGTAGCAATCAGGGCTTCTGCAATACCCGGTGCGACCATGGCCAAGGTGGCTTGCTGTACTTCTCCCAGTGCAATAAACGCGGTCATGATACCCCATACCGTACCAAACAGGCCGATGTAAGGGCTGATGGAGCCTGCTGTAGCTAAAAACGGCAGGTGACTTTCCAATGCATCGACTTCTCTGGATAGGGCAACCCGCATAGCTCGGTAGGTGCCATCCATGACCGCCTGAGGCGATGCTGCCGCACTTTTACGCAGGCGGGCAAACTCTTTGAAGCCGGCAACAAATAAGCTGGCCATGCCGCTGACCTGGCTTCGTGCAGAAATTTCCTGAAATAACCGGTTCAAATCGCCACCGGACCAGAATTTATCTTCAAACTTGCGCATTTCCGTTTGCGCACTTTTCAGCGCTTTACTGCGCTGAAAGATAAAAGCCCATGACACCACAGACGTGGCAAGCAACAACAACATCACCAGTTTAACCAACAAACTGGCCTGCAAAAACAAGCCTAAAACAGACATTTCACCTGACACTGGACAGTTCCCCTAAAATAAATGTCGGTATGGCAAGGGGTTTCATATCAAGTAAATTGACACAAGCCACCTTAACCGAAGCGCACACTAAAACCTTATTGTTCTGATCTACAATATTTTGTTCGAATTGCAGGCTGGCACGTTTAACGTTACTCAAACGGGACTCCACCCTGAGTAACTGATTAAAGCGGGCGGCCGCCTTATAATCCAATTCCACCCGTTTGACGACAAAACCTATGGATTGTTCCAATAACAGATCTTGTTCTATACCTAAGGCGCGTAACCATTCGGTTCTGGCACGCTCCAAAAATTTTAGATAGTTGGCATAGTAAACGATGCCTCCCGCATCGGTGTCCTCATAATACACACGAATTTCATGCAGATGGATGGTCACGGATAAAATATTCCAAACGCTAACATTAGCCGTCTAGCATACCAAGCCTGGTTATCTTCTGTAACAGGTAGATTGTCGCAACAGATGAAAAAACATACCAATCAAGTTTTATTCCTGTTCCTTATGTTGCGCATGCTCCAGCTCGATTAGCAGAATGAAAAAATATAAAAGCCACCATTATTCGCGGCATTTGCATATCTACCCACTAATACCGCATAAATCGATAAGACACGACCAAGCCGATAGTATTTTTAATAGATTACAAAACAAGCAAAAACCCAAACCCTTATTTTTAAAGGGGTTCATGGCGTTTATTTCAGAAAAATGACAATAACAATTTTACACAATAGATTTACACATTAGTTTTAATAATGCCAAATCACAGAAAAACTCAATTGTGCACATACTGAAAAGCCGTAAAATACGCTTCGTATTCTGAGCTAGCGCACGATGTTTCATCTTTGAGAGCCAGATGCAGTGTCACATCTCCTGTTGACATGTTCCCTGGAAGGGTTTTCCTTTTCCTTCAACACTTGTTGCTTTTGCCCACCTTTTAGGTGGGCTTTTTTTTGCCTTCTTATTTATATTAACTAGGCTTTGACCAAAGCAGTTATTGGAAAAAGGAGAATAGGAATGTCATTTAAAACCTTACTGCTGGTCTTGTTCTGTATTGGCAACCCGGCGTCTGCCGCTATTATCAGCCACTATGGTTACAGTTACGATTCCACCACCAGCATAACCACAGGGGATGGTTTGCAGTGGTTGCATTGGGACGTCACCGCTGGAATGTCCATTGACCAGGCCCTTGCCACATACTCAGCCGATGGCTGGCACTTGGCTGGCAATTCGCAAGTGGTCAATATTATGCAGGTATTTTTCCCCATGTATAACTGGCTACCAACTCTGGATGAAAATACCCGTCTAGGCGTATTTGTCAGCGTCGCAGATACAGATTACTACCGACATTTTGGCCAGATCTTTGGCCTGACCTTTAATGACGGCTTTTCATGGACCACCGCTCTGTTCGGCCATGACGAAGATAGCGATGGGTATTACCGGTCGGTCTGGGGAGCGTATACCGACTATGAGCCGGTTGTTGCTATTGAAGGCGATATACAGGACTACACCAGAGATTATCAGGCATCGGATGTAGGAATTGCACTGGTTAGATCAATACCGATCAGTGAGCCTGCCTCTTTAAGTCTGATGCTATTAATAGGTTTGTTCTGGCCTTTTAAGAAGCGCTAACAGTTACCTGTTATAAATGTCTGCGATAGCGGCTGGTCGACAATCCCTGCCCCAATTATCACAGCATCGGCTAATCCGGATTTAGGTCAAAGCCCATATGTAAAAAGGCTCGCTGCGTTGCGATACGGCCACGGGGTGTGCGCTGCAAAAAACCCTGCTGAATTAAAAACGGCTCAATCACATCCTCTATGGTGTCTTTCTCTTCACCAATGGCCGCCGCCAGATTGTCCAGCCCCACAGGTCCACCATCAAACTTATCAATAATGGCGCTTAGCAGCTTTCTGTCCATATAGTCAAAGCCTTCTTTGTCCACGTCCAGCATATCCAGTGCTTTGGCGGCCACGTCCTGGCTAATATGGCCATCAGCTCTTATTTCTGCGTAATCCCGCACCCGGCGCAGCAAACGGTTCGCAATGCGCGGCGTACCGCGGGCGCGTCTGGCCACTTCTACTGCCCCCTCTTCCTGCATAGCCAGATTCAGATAGCTGGCTGAGCGCTGCACTATCTGGGTCAGATCACGTACATTGTAAAATTCTAAACGCTGTACAATGCCAAAACGGTCGCGCAGCGGAGAAGTCAAGGAGCCGGCTCTGGTAGTGGCACCCACCAAAGTAAACGGCGGCAGATCCAGCTTTATGGAACGGGCAGCAGGTCCCTCACCAATCATAATATCCAGTTGGTAGTCTTCCATTGCCGGATACAAAATCTCTTCCACTACAGGGCTAAGCCGATGGATCTCGTCAATAAACAGCACATCATGGGCTTCCAGATTGGTCAGCAAGGCAGCTAAATCACCGGCTTTCTCCAGCACGGGTCCTGAGGTGGTTTTAATATTCACCCCCATCTCGTTGGCCACAATATTGGCCAGGGTGGTTTTGCCTAATCCAGGCGGGCCAAATATCAGCAGATGATCCAAGGCGTCCTGGCGCTTTCTGGCCGCCTGAATAAAGATCTCCATTTGTTCACGCACATGATCCTGACCCGTGTAATCGGCCAGCATTTTAGGGCGTATAGCCCGATCAACGGCTTCGTCTTCCTGGCTGGCGGTGGGTTGAATCAATCTGTCTGCTTCGATCATGTTTTACCTGTCTGGAATCATGTGACAATGGGTTACAGCATAGAGCGCAAGGCGTCACGAATCAGTTGTTCGGAACTTGTTCCTTCCTTATATAAACCTTTTACGGTTTTTTCCGCCTGCGCCGGTTTATAGCCAAGGGCCACCAGGGCGCTGATGGCTTCATCACGAGGATCGTCCGATACCACAAAGGTATTTTCTACCGGACCAGACTGCGCGGCAAGGGCAAATGCCTGATGCTCGTCACCGATAAAGTGTGCCAACCGGTCTTTCATTTCCACCAGCAACCGTTCCGCCGTTTTGCGCCCCACCCCCGGCAACTTGATCAACGCATTGACATCCTGGCTCTGCACGCAATATACAAACTGACTGGCAGACATGCCGGATAAAATGGTCAATGCCAGTTTGGGTCCTACCCCATTGGCTTTGATCAGTTCCCGAAACAGTGCACGCTCGGCTTTGGTGGCAAAACCAAATAACAGCTGTGCATCTTCGCGCACCACAAAATGGGTATAAACAATAGCCTCCAAACCAAGATCCGGTAACTGGTAGAAGCTGGTCATGGGCAACTGAATTTCATATCCCACACCTGCCGCCTCAATAAGAATTTCCGGTGGCTGTTTTTCAATTAACACACCGCGAATCCGACCTATCATTGTTTTTCCTTTCTATTGGTTGTAACCACAGTGACACAGAGGGCAAAGAGTATGAGAAATTTAATTTCTTCCTGCTGGCTATTGCTACCTGGTCGAAACCCAAACCAGGCATTTATGTGTTTGTTAATTCTGCCTGCCACTGCAAACACACTCTGAGCTTAGGTTTTTGGCATTACGCATTGTGCAGATACCTTTGGTCATTTGATTCTCTTCCACATCCTGTCTCTCCGCGTAACCTGTGTCTTTTTGGTTACGGTCAGATACCACTATCGTCTTAACCGGCCTCGTACGGTTTTACTGGCCTGGCCTGCCAGTTTGACCAGGCTCTGGTTAGTGTGACCATGACAAAGCGCCACAGCCAGAGCATCTGCAGCATCGGCCTGCGGTTTGCCGGGCAGCTTCAACAGGTAGGTCACCATGTGCTGTACCTGTTCTTTGGTGGCACTGCCTTTGCCCACCACCGCCTGTTTTATCTGTCTGGCCGAGTACTCAAATACATCCAGCCCCTGATTGGTGGCACCGACAATAGCCGCACCGCGGGCCTGCCCTAATTTCAGCGCCGAATCCGGGTTGCGGGCCAGAAATACCTGTTCCACGGCCATCTGGTTGGGCTGGTATTGGGTGATAAGTTCGGTAATACCGTTGTAAATTTGCTGCAGTCGCTCTGGCAATGCGCCATCAGGTAAACGGATACAACCGCTGCCCAGATATTCAAACTTACTGCCAATCTGGCGAATTATGCCATAGCCGGTAATGCGGGAGCCGGGATCAATGCCCAGAATAATGCTCATAACTACGCCCCCCAGTCTTTGCCCAGATGCTGAATAGCCTGGCGATTAGTGGCGGACCAGACCTTGGCGGCGGCATCAGACCAGGGTAACCAAACAAACTGGCTATGCTCGGACAAACGGACCGTCTGCCCGCTTCTGACCTTAAGACTAAATACATATTCAGTGTTGCGGGTAACACCGGGTTCGTATCGATGCCGCCAGGCTGGCCGGATCTCATACTCGTTAACCTGACGGCTGTCAATCAATGTGTAGCCCAGTGCACGCACATCGATACCGGTCTCTTCCCATACCTCGCGACATGCAGTTTCAATGGGCTGCTCGCCAGTTTCCATCGAGCCGGTGACCGATTGCCAGAAGCTAGCATCGTCCAGACGCTGCATCACCAGCACCCGGTGTTGGTCGTCATAAATCACGACCAACACCGAGCGCGGCTGTTTAAATATCATTGACTGGTTTTAACGGTCTGGATTGCCAGTTCTTTCAAAGCATCCGGATTGGCCGGTGATGGTGCATCGGTCAACGGACAGGCTGCAGTGGTGGTTTTGGGGAAGGCCATCACATCACGGATAGAGGTCGCACCAACCATCAGCATCACCATACGGTCCAAACCAAAGGCCAGACCAGCATGCGGCGGAGCACCATAGCGCAGCGCTTCAAGCAGAAAACCAAACTTCAGTTGCGCTTCTTCATCACTGATGCCCAGAATGCGGAAGACCTCGGCCTGCATGGCCTGGTCATGAATACGCACAGAGCCACCACCCAGTTCCACGCCGTTTAACACCATATCATAGGCATTGGAGACGGCATTTTGCGGATCGGCTGCCAGTTGCTCCGGTGTCATATCGCGGGGCGAGGTAAACGGATGATGCAGCGCATACAACTGACCATCTACTTCTTCGAACATAGGGAAGTCAACTACCCACAATGGGCGCCATTCCCCTTGCAGCAGATTCAGATCCTCACCCAGTTTCAGACGCAGTGCACCCAACGCTTCTGTCACTACCCGCGCAGAATCGGCGCCAAATAGCAGAATATCGCCGGATTCAGCGCCAGTGCGGGCCAATAAGGCATTGGCCACCTCTTCACCGAGGAATTTCAGAATAGGTGATTGCAAGCCTTCCATGCCGGCGGCTTTATCGTTAACCTTCAACCAGGCTAAGCCCTTAGCACCATAGATACCGACAAAGCTACCGTAATCATCCAATTGCTTGCGGGATAGCGTAGCACCACCCGGCACGCGGATCACCGTCACACGGCCTTTGGGGTCGTTAGCCGGACCACTGAATACTTTAAATTCCACGTCCTTAAGTAAATCGGCCACATCGGTCAGTTCCAGCGGGTTACGCAGGTCCGGCTTGTCGCTGCCGTAACGCTGCATCGCTTCTGCGTAGGTCATACGCGGGAAGTCGCCCAGGTCAACATTGAGTAAATCAATGAATAAACTTCTGATCATGCCTTCGGTGATCGACATTACCCCATCGGCATCCAGGAAGGACGTCTCAATATCAATCTGGGTAAATTCCGGTTGCCGATCGGCACGCAAGTCTTCATCGCGGAAACATTTTACAATCTGGTAGTAACGGTCCATGCCCGACATCATCAGCAATTGTTTGAACAGCTGTGGTGATTGCGGCAGAGCAAAAAATTCGCCTTTATGGGTTCGGCTTGGCACCAGATAGTCGCGGGCTCCTTCTGGGGTCGCTTTGGTCAAAATCGGGGTTTCAATATCAAGAAAACCCTGCTCTTCAAGATAACGACGCACTGCGCCCGTTACCCTGGCACGGAACATCAGACGTTGGGTCATCAGCGGACGACGTAAGTCAAGGTAACGGTATTTAAGGCGCTGCTCTTCTGAGTTGTCCTGATTGAAATCCAGCGGCAGCGGCGCAGCTTTATTTAATACCGTCAGGCCTTTACCCAGAATTTCAATCTCGCCGGTACTCATGTCTTTATTAACCTGGCCTTCCGGACGGGCACGCACCAGTCCCTTGACCTGCACGCAAAATTCATTGCGCACTTTATTGGCCTGCTCGAACACCTCAACTAAATCCGGATCGTACACAACCTGCACTATGCCCTGACGATCACGCAGATCGAGGAAAATAACCCCTCCCAGATCACGTCGACGGTTTACCCAGCCTGTCAGGGTTACTTCCTGACCAATATGGGATGCATTGATGTTGCCGCAATAGTCTGTGCGCATGAATAAAACCTTGTATTTGAAAAGTCGGCCCTGAAATAGCCGAGAAAATGCCTGTACCAAAGGCCGCATAGTATACCCAAACCAACTGAATATGCGAGGTGTACCACGGGCTTGTCACAACTGTTGGTATCTTTGTTAGACTGTGTGCCCCGAAATCCAGCATCAGACGTTGTCATGCAACAAACCAGCGCCCTGTTTAGCGGTTGTCCTATGTGGCACATGGATGCCTGGACAGGCACATTGTTTCCGGCAAGCAGCGGTCAGGGACAAAGCCTGTACCATTACAGCCGCCTGTTTAATTCGGTAGAAGGCAATACCAGTTTCTATCAGATTCCGGATACCGCCACCCTGCATCGCTGGCAACAATCTGTGGCGGAAAACTTCCGCTTTTGTTTCAAATTTCATCAAAGTATCAGCCATCACAAGTTACTTAGCGATATCGAGCCGGAGCTGGACACTTTCCTCACCCGCTTTCGTCCTTTGGCGGCACAGACAGGTTGCCTGATGTTGCAACTTCCTGCGCGCTTTTCCCCTGCGCATCTGGGGCGACTCGAATACTTTTTACGTTTGTTGCCCGAAGATTTTCACTATGCAGTAGAAGTGCGCCATCCGGCATTTTTTGCCAAGGGTGAAGAGGAGCGGCAATTTAATCGCTTACTGATGAAGTTTGGTGTCAACAGGGTGATCATGGATACTCGCGGCCTGTTCAGCGCCCCCGGTCATCAGGGTTTATTGGGGCAAGTAAAAATGAAAAAGCCCCGAGTGCCGGTCAATGTCATTGCCACAGGCCAGCGCCCTGTAGTACGTTTTGTTGGCCATCCCGAGCTGCATGCCAACCGTATTTTCTATCAAAGCTGGTACGCTAAGCTCCAACAGTGGCTGGAGCAAGGCAAAACTCCCTTTGTATTCTTCCACCAGGCCGACAACAGTCAGGCGCCCTGGCTGGCAGAACAATTTTTCCGGGAATGGCCACATTCCCCAGCGCCGGTGCAATTGAATTTGCCTCGCCTGAGTAGCCAGGAAAGTCTGTTCTAGCACGCCAGAAATGTTGCGACATCCTGTTACAGTTTTGCGACAGGTCCGGCTTCACAAGAGCCATTCCCTGCCCTAGTCTGGTCCTTTTGACATAACAACGATAAAAGCCCGAAGGACACCTCCATGAAAAGAAAACTCCTTGCCACTATGCTGTTTGGTGCCAGTTTCACTGGCCTTGCCGCTGAAGGCTACTACCGCTTTCCCGCCTTGCAAGGCGATACTTTGGTATTTACAGCCGAAGGCGATTTATGGGTAGCCGGATTAAACCAGCCACAGGCCAGACGCCTGACCACGCACCCAGCAGAGGAAACTCAGGCAGCGATTTCCCCAGATGGACAACAAGTGGCTTTTGTCGCCAACTACGAAGGGGCCAATGAGGTCTATGTATTACCTCTGCAAGGTGGCGTAGCCAAGCGGATTACCTTTGAGCAAGCTCAGGTGAAAGTGCATGGCTGGACCGCAGAAGGACAAGTGTTATACAGCACAACCGGGCGCACCGGCATGTCTAACAGTTGGAATCTGGTTAAGGTCAATCCGCGCGACCTCACGACCGAAGTATTGCAAGTGGCTGATGCCGTGGACGGTGTGTTGGACAGCCAGGGTAAAAACCTGTTCTTCAGTCAGTTTGGGTTGCAGATTTCCACCGACAATACCCGCCAGTATCGGGGCGGCGCCACGGGCGAGCTTTGGCACTTCCAACCGGATTCGAATCAAGAAGCAACACCACTTACCACTCAGCATGAGGGTTCAGTGCGCGGTCCAATGCTGCATGGCGGTAAACTTTACTTTATCAGCGATGCCAGCGGCTCTGACAATATCTGGCGAATGAATACCGATGGCAGTGCGGTGGAACAAGTCACCCGCTTTACTGATTATACCGTGCGCCATGCCAGCCTAAGCGGCGACAAGCTGGTATTTCAGTTAGGCGCCGATATTCAGGTGCTGGATCTGACCAGCAATCAGTTAAAGGTGGTGCCACTGGATCTTACCTCTGATTTTCCTCACTTACGTGAACAGTGGGAAAACAAACCACTTCGTTATCTGACCTCCAGCACCTTGGCTGGCGAGCAACAAAAAGCGGTACTGACAGCCAGGGGGCGAATTGCCATTGCTGGCATCGACAAATCCCGTCTGGTGGAGGTGGACACGCCCAAAAACTCCCGTAGCCGCAATGCCTTGTTGAGTCATGATGGCAAATGGGTGTACGCCTTTAATGATGCCAGCGGTGAGATGGAAATTTGGCGCTATGCCGCGGATGGTTCCGGTGCGGCAAAGCAACTCACTAAAGATGGCAATACCTACAGATGGAATCTGAGCCTGTCGCCAGACGGTACATCACTGGTACATGACGATAAGAATGGTAATGTCTGGTTACTGGAGTTAACTAGCGGCAAAAATCGCAAGATCCTCAGTGGCTATGCAGGGTTATCGCCCGTATCCAGCATAAGCTGGTCGGCCGACAGTCAACTACTGGCCATTGCCGGTAACGGTCTTGATAAGAACCGCAGTCAGATAACCCTTTTCGACATTAAGCAAAACAAAACCCAAATCCTGACCTCAGAAAAGTACGAGTCCTATGCCCCTACTTTTAGCCAGGATGGGAAATGGCTGTATTTTCTGTCCAATCGTCATTTTGTTGCTACTCCAAGCTCCCCCTGGGGGGACCGTAATATGGGGCCCGCATTTGACCGACGCAGCCAAATCTTTGCTCTGGCGCTGGATAAAGATGCGACCTTCCCATTTCAGCCCAGCAATGAGTTGATGGATAAACCAGGGCAAGACCAGCCTCAGGACAAAAAAGAGAATATAGACAAAAAGGCCGATAAGCATTCGGCCACAGCTGCATTTGACTGGCAAAATGCCGACAAACGACTCTGGCAGGTGCCGGTGCCAGCCGGTAATTATCAAGCGCTGCAGGCAGGCCAGGATTACCTGTACCTGATCGATCAGGTCAGTGAACCCGGCACAAAGCCCCTGTTGAAATCTATTGCTATTGACCCTGACGCCAAAGTGGAAACCTTTACCGACGCAGTGGAAGAATTTAGCCTGTCATCCGACGGTAAAAAACTATTAGTGCGTAAACAAGGTAATGATAACGGCAATATCTTTATTGTCGATGCCAAGCAGAAGTTCCCAGGCGATGCCAAGGATAACAAGATTAACGGTCAGGACTGGCAAATGTTGCTGTCGCCCAAACAGGAATGGCAGCAGATGTTTCACGATGCCTGGCTGATGCACAGAGATTCGCTGTTTGATAAACGCATGCGCGGTGTGGACTGGGCGAAAGTGCAGGAAAAATACCAGCCACTGCTGGCACGCATTACCGACCGTCATGAGCTGAACGATGTGTTTGCACAAATGATGGGTGAGCTGAACACCCTGCACTCACAGGTCAGGGGGGGCGATATGCCCACCGATAGCGACAGACCCAGAGCCGCATCCCTGGGCGCCGAGTTCCGACAAAGCAAAGAGGGTGTGGAAATCGCGCACATTTATGTTTCCGACCCGGAACTCCCAGAACGTGCTTCACCGCTGTCAAAACCCGGTGTGGATGCGCAAAACGGCGATCTGATTCAGGCAGTAAATGGCCAGCCCATTAGCGATATAGGTCAGCTTTACCAGGTCCTGCGTAATCAACTCAACAAACAGGTATTGCTGGAACTTAAGCGCGGCAAGCAGCTTCACAAAACCGTGGTGACCCCCATCAGTAGTGGCGAAGCGAATCGTTTACAGTACCTGGACTGGGTCAACCACAACCGCAAGTTGGTTGAACAAGCCAATCCGGATTTTGGTTACTTACATATTTACGCCATGGGCGGCAACGATATCGCAGAATTTGCCCGCGAGTTCTATGCAAACTTCGATAAAAAGGGCTTAATCATAGACGTACGCCGTAACCGCGGCGGCAATATTGATAGCTGGCTGATTGAAAAGTTAATGCGCAAGGCCTGGGCTTTCTGGCAGAACACCCGGGGGGAAGCCTACACCAACATGCAGGCAGCTTTTCGCGGTCATCTGGCGGTACTGGCGGATCAGTACACCTATTCAGATGGTGAAACCTTCACGGCCGCCATCAAAGCGCTGGAGCTTGCCCCTGTGATTGGCAAGCGCACCGCGGGTGCGGGGGTTTGGCTAACGGGCCGTAATCGTTTGGCAGACAATGGCATGGCCAGGGTCGCCGAGTTCGCCCAGTACGCCATGGATGGTCGCTGGATAGTGGAAGGCTATGGCGTAGAGCCTGATGTGGAAGTGGACAATCTGCCACATAGCACATTTGCGGGGCAGGACGCACAATTGCAGCAGGCATTAAGCTACCTGAAGCAACAATTACAGGATAAGCCAGTACCAGATTTAAACGCTTCTCCCCTGCCTGATGTCAACACCCCGGCCAGGGATATAAACGCCAATTAATCTTATTCAAGCCGGTCATCTGACCGGCTTTTTTTATTACCACTGAAAAATAAAAATGGCGCAAAACCCCACTCTTCAAGCGTCCAACCACATTCAAAAAATAATCACAAGATTTTTTTTAACCTTTTGATTACATCTTAACTATACTCGCATTAAGGCACTTGCCCGGCTCCCTAAGCTTATGATTCATAAGAAAGGATGTCACCGTTGTCATTGGCTGACAGTAAGGTGTAGGGGATAGCGGACAGGACAAAAGAGGCTGATCGCCAAGCAGGTCGATCAGTTCCATTCGCAACAGGACTGAGCGTAAAAATACAAGATCCGGCAGGCAGCTGAGCGAACAGGACACCGGGAAACACACAGTATCACTATCTGTAGAAAGTGCTTCGGCAATCAGGTCGAAGAGATTGGTTATCAGGTAAAAATCAGTTCGTTTCTTGGGGTTGTACCATGCAAATTGCTACCCGTTGTGGATATTTTGGTCAGTGCTTGTGCGCACTGCTGTTGTCAATCAATGCCGTGCAGGCAGAGCTGGATACTCAGCCAGTCAGACCTTATCTGCTTGAAATTGATCGGGTACAACAGGAAGAAGGAACGTACAGCCCTCAACTTGGGCAACTTCTAACCCAGCTTGGCGTTGCTTACCAGCAACAGGAACAACACCAGTTGGCCCTCGACAGCTTTGCCAGAGCATTACAAATCACCAAAATAAATGAAGGCATTTATGCTCTGAACCAGCTTGCAATCATGGACAAAATGCAAAGCAGCATGATGGCACAGCACCGTTGGAAAGACATGGATGATCAGCATCAGCGAGCCTACTGGCTGGTCAATCGTAACTTCAGGCCAGACGATCCACGCTTGCTCCCTTACCTGTTCAACTATGCCAATTGGTTATTGTTTGTGCACAACCATGAATTTCAAAACGAAACCTATGTCAGGTTGCTGCAATCCGAGGCACTTTTTAAGCAGACCCATGACATTATCATGGCCAACTACGGTGACAACGACCCTCGTATGGTGCAAAGCCTGAAAGGATTGGTGATGACCAGTTTTTTCAAATCTCAGCTTGGTCCTGCCCAACTTGAGTTTGATGTGGACGGGGTGGACATGACCCGCCAGGGTAGCTTTTACATGGGCCTGCCTGCGGTAGATTACCGCACCGAGAATTATCGGGAAGGCAAACAGGCACTGGAAAAAATGGTCGCCATCTATGATGGCCAACATGAAGGGGTAACGGGCCAGGATAAAGTACTGGCCAGGGTTGGCCTGGCCGACTGGTACTTAATGTTCGGCAAGTCCACCACCGCTTTTGATACCTATCGCGAAGCCCGAGATATTGCCCGCCAGGAAAATGCACCAGCCGCCTTTACCTTATTTGACTCACCTACCCTGCTACCGGACTCGCGGCTGTATTTAGGCGACAGCAGTGGTGAAAAAGAGACAGAGCGCTTTGTGTTAGCCAGGTTTGATGTCAATGCCCACGGCAAAGCCAATAATATTGAGTTGCTTGACTCCAATCCCCAGGACGCCACAGCCATGCGCTCTCGCGCGTTAAGATTCTTGCGTTCCGCCAGTTTTCGCCCACGCTTTAGTGAGGAAGAACCGACTGAAACTCAAGGGGTTAAGCTGAAAATCAGTAACCCATAGGAGCAGCATCATGTCGAACCGGCACCTCCCCAGATACAGTACCTTGACACTGCTTTGCAGTTGTTTACTGCTAGCAATCAGCGGTTGTGAATCCACATCCCAGTCACCGCCGTCGATGCCACAGCCTTCCAAGCCGATGCCGCCCAGTTCATCATCCGGTTCCGGACAACAGAAGAGTCAGCAGCAAGGTCAGGGGCAAAATCAGTCCAGCTCCAGCATGCCATCAAATAGCGGCCAGTCATCCAGTTCGTCCAGCCAGTCTGCTGCCAATGGCAAAACCAGCAGTTCGGCGTCGACGTCTTCACAGCAGGGCCAACAACAGCAAGGGCAGCAACAAGGTAGCCAGGGGCAAACCAGTCAAAGCCAACAATCTGGCAGCGACCAAACCGGTCAGGCGACCGGTCAGGGGCAACAACAAGGTGAAATGGGTAATGGCGAGATAATGCCACAGCCCGGAGGTGGCCAGGCAGAAGAAGACTTGGGTGGCGACGCTAGCGGTAACAACGACAATACCGCGGAGCAGCCCAGCGATATTCAGGGCGAAGGACAGAGCGAATCAGACGATATCGACTTTTCAGAAGAGGTCAATGCATCAGCCTCCTCATCATCTTCATCTTCATCTTCATCTTCATCTTCATCTTCATCTTCAGCATCATCCTCGTCATCGGCGTCAGCGTCTTCCAGCAGCAGTGCCGCTTCGGCCAGCCATGCTGGCGGTCAAAGCGGTGGTCAGCCCTCCAATGAACAACTGATTGCCCGGGCCGATGCGCAGTTAGAAAGTGCCATGGGGCAATACGACCAGATGATCCTGCGTGAAAATGCCTATGTCCGTGACAGAGCTGCGCAGCAAGGGGCGGAAATTCCTCAGCAGCCGGAGTCCATGGAAGAAGAGCCTGCAACGGCAGGAGAAGGTAGTTTTGGCGGGGAACAGGATAATGGCCAACCTGCCGGCGGGAATGATAGCGCATCGGCAGGATCGCAGCCCTCTTCTGCGGGCTCACCACTGCCCGAGGGTGGGCAGGCGCTGCCCGGCATTGATTCCGTTCCCGCGGATATCCCGGAGGCCAGTGATGATGATGTGGTAGCCAGGCAAATCCGCGAAGCAGCTATCAAGGAGTCGGATCCGATACTAAGAGAAAAACTCTGGAATGAATACCGTAAGTACAAAGGCCTGCCGCTGAAGAAAAATGCAGGTCAAGCCGACTGATATGCACAGGAGCCTATTATGAAAACCTCAGCCTCCCGGATGTCATTATCAGCCTTACTGCTGATACTGGTTGTTAGCGGGTGTGCCACTTACCAGGTCAAAACCACTAACACAACGCCTATCGTTACCCAGCAGACCCTGCTGAGTGAAGACCAGTTGCTGGATGTGGCTATTGTGCGTTTTGATCCCGGCGAAATGCCAACCGAGCAAGATGATAACCCGTTGTATTTTGCGGAAATCCGCAAAGCTGAAAGTCAGTATTTTCCCTTTCTGCTTATGCAGGCTATGCAAAAAAGCGCCGCCTGGGGCCCAGTCAGGATCGTGCCGCAAGGCAGTGTGCCACTGGATCTGAACGTCACTGCCAAGATACTGTCCTCAGACGGTGAACAATTAAAGTTATGGGTGCATGCATTTGACGCCACTGGCCGCACCTGGCTGGAGAAAGAATATCAGGGTCTGGCCAGTCGCTACGCTTATGATCCGAAACATAAAGACAACAGTGAACCTTTTGCCGACCTGTATAACCGTATTGCCAACGATTTACTCAATTACCGCCGCCAGTTAAGCAACCAACAGGTGGCCTATCTGCATGAACTGGCAGCCCTGCGTTTTGCCGGTAATTTTGCTCCCCAGGTATTTGCCGACTATGTGAACCAGAATAATGACGGTTATTACCAGATAAGCCGACTACCGGCCTCAGGTGACAGCATGATGCAACGTCTGCAGTCCATTCGGGAACGCGACCAGATGTATATCGACACGCTACAGGAATATTACTCCCAATACGCCCGGGAAATGGCGGTGGCTTATCGGGCCTGGCGTGGTCAGAGCTATCAGGAGGTCATTGCCATGCGAGAGCTGGAAGAAGAAGCCCGTAAACGCACCATTCTTGGCGCTGCGGCTATTGTCGGTGGCGTGCTTGGCGCAGGCAGTCCTGATGCGGTGGCCAGAGCGGCGTCTTATGTGGGGGTGGCCGGTGGGGGCTATATGCTGAAAAGTGGCATGGATAAATCCGATCAGGCTCAGATCCACATTGATGCCCTGCTTGAGCTCGGCGAGTCACTGGAAGCCAGTATCGCTCCACAAAGTATTGAGCTGGAAGATCGCACCGTCACGCTGTCTGGCACGGTGGACGACCAGTATCAGCAATGGCAGGCACTGCTAAAGGAAATTTATCAACTGGAACGCGGCGAATCCGTGCATTAGTGACTTAAAACTCCGGAGCAGTTATGCGTGAACAAATACCAGATACCTCCCAGCCTCGATTTGTCACCGATAAAGTCGGTACGCCCCTGCGTCCCAAGGGCAAACCGCTTTACCTGTTGCCACTGGTGTTGCTTTGTGGCCTGCTGATTTGGCTGATCCTGAATATGCCGCAATGGCTGCCAAAAGCAGAGAGCCCAACCTTACCGCCGCCCCAGCCCGTCGCTGCTAAGCTGGAAGACACGCCATTTCAGGATGCGCAACTGGCGAAAGCCCGCCGTGAAGCTCAGGATATTTTACAGCAATTGCTCAGTGTCCAGCAGACGCTGGAAAGTCAGGCCGTATCGCGCTGGGCAGAAAACGCCATGCAAGCAGCTTTGAGACAAGCCGAAGATGGCGATAATTTCTACCAGCAGCGTCAATTTACCCAGGCTCTGGACCAATACCAAGCCAGTTTGAAGGCACTGCAAACCTTGCAACAACAAAGCGAGCAAGTTTTTGTGAAGGCAATGACCGAGGGCCAACAAGCATTAATGGAGGATGATCCGGAACTTGCCCTCAGTGCTTTTGATCTTGCCCACGCCATCCATCCAGAAGATAAAGATGCACATGCCGGTCTGCTGCGGGCGCAAAGTCTGCCACAGGTTTTAAAGCTGCTGAAATCCAGTGGCTATGCCGAAGAGGATGGCAAAATTGATGAGGCCATCGATTTCGCCAGTCAGGCCCATGGACTGGATAATCAACATCTACGAGCCAGCCAGACATTAGCACGTCTTCAGCAAAGTAAACTCGACCAACTGCACCGCCGCTATATGTCAGAGGGATTAACCGCACTGGCAGCAGAAAACGCGGGGGAGGCTATCAACGCCTTTAACCAGGCACTGAAGCTTAAACCCAAAGATGCCGACAGTTTAGACGCTCTGCGTCAGGCCAAGAGCAAGCAACTGGCCCAGCGTATTGCGGGGTTAATGCGCCAGGGTCAGCAGCTTGAAGCACAGGAGCGCTGGACAGAGGCCATTGAAAATTACCAACAGGCCGACGCATTACAGCCCAACCTGGTCCAGGTCAGGGTGGCCTTGCTCAGGGCCACAGCCAGAGCAGAATTAGATGAATTGCTCAGAGCCAGGCTAGCCGAACCTCTGGCCCTTCGCGATGAGCGTCAGTATGCCAGTGCCACCGCACTGCTTGAACAAGCCAGCCGCATTAACTTACCAGGCCCCAGACTTAGCGATCAGATCTCCACACTGCAGCATTTGCTGGTACAGGCCAGGGATCCGGTCAGTGTGCAATTGATATCGGACAATCAGACCGAAGTTCAGCTATTCAAAGTAGGTGGACTGGGCACCTTCGACAGCAAACAACTGCATTTATATCCGGGCAAATACACCTTGCTGGGTAAGCGTGAAGGTTACCGGGAAGTGCTGCATGAATTTATCTTAAACGCCGGAGACCAGGCCCCTGTCATCCATATTCGTTGCACCGAGAAAATAGGCAGCATATGAGTAATTTGCAGATAAAAAATGCGACATTGATCACCCCTGCTGTGTTCGAGCCTGGTGGCCGTCAGCCATCTCGCCCGGCCCACTCCTTTAGGCCATGGCATTATCTGTTGGGGTTAATGTTATGCCTGTTGTTGGCTATTCTGGCGTTTCTGCTCAGTGCCACCAGTCTGGAACTGCGCGTCACTCCGGTAAACAGTCAAATCCAGTTAGACGGTCCTTATCATATTGAGCTGGGGGAGAGAACCTTATTGATGCCCGGCCAGTATCAATTGCAAATCACCCATCCAGGTTACCAACAGCATCAGCAGGTACTGGACACCAGCAGTAGCGATAATTTCAGTCTGGACATTCACCTTGCGCCACAGCCAGGTCGTTTACAACTGGCGACCAATGTCCCCGCACAGGTTTTTATCGACGGCCAAGCCGTTGGCAACAGCCAGCAGGACATCACCAATCTGCCATTGGGACAGCATCAGTTGCAACTCACTGCAGAGCGGTACCTGCCTTATGAGCAACCCATTGAGATTGTCGGCTTTGGCAAACTGCAGACCCTGAGTGTTGAACTTAAACCGGGCTGGGGTACACTGCAACTGGACAGCTACCCACCTGGCGCCACGCTTAGCCTGAACGATGTGCCACAAGGTCAGACACCTTTGCAACTTGAGCTGATGGCCGGTGAACACCGGCTGCAACTGTCACATCCTGGTTACCAAAGCTGGCAACAACGTTTGCAGATAGAACCCGGACAAAACCTGAGTATCGAGCAGGCCAGATTGCTGCCCGCATCAGCCACATTGAATCTGAGCTCAAAGCCAGTCGGCGCCAGCGTTACCCTGGACGGTTTGTATCAGGGCAAAACGCCAGTAGTTTTATCGCTGGAAGCCAACAAAACCCATCAGTTACAGCTACTGCTGGAGGGCTATCAGCCGCTGGACCGAGAAGTGCAGGCGCCATCGGGATCTAAGCAGGCACTGGATCTGCCACTCACTGCCTTACTTGGCAAAGTGGCCATCAGCAGCGAGCATCAGGATGCCTTGCTGTATGTGAATGATATTCTGATGGGCAGGGCCAACCAAACCCTCGAACTGGCCACACGCCCGCAACGCGTTCGCATCACCCTGGACGGCTATGCTGACTTTACCCGCGAACTCACTCCCAGGGCCGGACAACTGATTCGCCTGCAGGCCAAGTTGAAAACCCTCGAGCAGGCCAGATTTGATGCCTTACCCAAACAGTTGCAAATACTGGGTGATGCCAGATTGCATCTGTTTCATCCCCAGGTCAGCTTCCAGATGGGGGCATCACGGCGCGAACAAGGCCGTCGTGCCAATGAAACCATACACAATGTAAAGCTCAGCCGCCCCTTCTATCTGGGCGCCACAGAGGTCACCAACCGCCAGTACCGGCAATTTGAGTCATTTCACAGTTCATCCCATGCTGAAGGTGCCAGTCTGGATGGGGAAAACCAGCCCGCGGTTAATGTCAGTTGGCTAAATGCCGCCCGTTTTTGCAACTGGCTGTCGGCGCAACAGGGCTTAGCTCCGTTTTACCTGATTGAAGATAATCAGTATCAGGGATTTGATGCCACATCCAATGGCTATCGTTTACCCAGTGAAGCCGAGTGGGCCTGGGCCGCTCGTTACCAGAATGCAGCGATGCAACAATTCAGTTGGGGCCAGCAACTCCCCCCTCCCCCTGCCAGCGCAAACCTGGCTGGGCTGGAAAGTGCCGCATTGGTAGGGGATGTGCTGGCAAATTTTGAGGACAAGTTCCGGGTCAGTGCGCCGGTGGGCAGCTTTGCTGCCAATGACAAAGGGCTATATGACCTGATGGGCAATGTCTCTGAATGGGTGCATGACGTATACCAGATTCATTCAGGACTGAATTTCAAGGCTGAGCAGGACCCTCTGGGTAGCCAGCAAGGCATACACCATGTGATTCGCGGTGCCAGTTGGGCACACGCCCGACTGACCGAACTGCGCCTTTCCTATCGTGATTATGGCAGCGAACCGAGACGCGATCTGGGCTTTCGCCTGGCCCGTTATGCCGAACCATTAAGCAATGTAAAGGAGACAACGCCATGAGTAGAAAGCTGAAACTCTTGCTGCTGGCCTTGGTGCTGGCATGTCAGACCGGCCAGGCCTTTGCACCGGATCAGCCGGCCCCAAACCGTCAGGGCTTTTTTATTCCATCTGAGGAGATCTCTGAAGATTCCTCGGTTTCCTTTCCTACGGACATTTGAGGTTTACCATGGACAATCGTGCGCCACGCGAATTCATCTATCAACTTTTCAGTCTGTTGATGGCCATCATTCTGGTACATGGCCTGTATGTTTCTCTGATTCGTCCCCGGGCCGATGCCCTTATCCAGCAGCAAATAGAACTACAAAGTCAGGGCCAGACAATTCAGGCCCAGCGCTCATGGTATGTCGTGCTGAAAGATTTTGAGCAGGAAAGCTGCTTTATTCTGATGTTGTGGGCCTGCTCCATCATGGCCTTTAAAGCCATGCAACTGCAAAAAGAGCGGCGCATGCTGGATCGCCACTGGTTACCCACCGAACAGGGTACCACCATCTTGCCCACTGATGCGGTGGACTTATCCCGGCCATTGCAAGCCTTGCCTGAGCAGCAGCAACAATTGCTGGTACCGCGCACCCTGCTCACGGCCCTGCAACGCTTTGGTGCCACCGGCGATGTGGCGGCATCAGCGGAGGCGATAAAAGAGCAGTGTGATACCGAATCTGACCGCCTCGACAGTGAGCTTTCGCTGGTGCGCTATATCGCCTGGGCCATTCCGTCCATTGGATTTATCGGCACAGTACGCGGCATAGGCGATGCACTGGGACAGGCCCACAAAGCGATTGAGGGCGATATTACCGGGGTCACCCAGGCACTGGGAGTGGCATTTAATTCCACCTTTATCGCCCTTCTGATCAGTATTTTCATCATGTTTGTCAGTCATCAATTGCAATTACAGCAAGAGCGGGTGGTAACTCAAACCAAACGCTACACCGATGAGCATTTATTGCGCTGGATGAAACAAGTGGAGTAAGCATTGTGGATGTTCTTGAGATCAATGATATTGCCCTGCGACTGCATCGGAATGAGCAGTGTTTTGAACACCAGTGCGTGATTCTGGAACAAGGCAGTGCGCTGCTGTTCAATGCTCAGGCCCTGTCGGCCCGACGTTTGTACCCCAGGCACTGCGCCAGTACTTACTGGCAATATCTGAGCCTGGAACAAGGCAGGCAAATTGGCGGCTTTCGTCACCCGGCCGATTTGGCGCATCAACAACTCCTGGCCATGGCTGAACAATTTGGTCCGTCTCCTGTGTTGCTGGCGGTGCCGGCCAGCTTCGGCGAAGCACAGCTCAGTTTGCTACTGGGGATTTTGCGTGAGACGCCATGGCAGGTGCAGGGCATGATCAATCAGGCGCTGGCCTGCTTGGCAGAGCAAGCCGAATCTGGCAGCCATGCGCACCTGGAACTGCATGCCCAGCAAGTTCTGTTAACCCAACTACAAGCAGATGCGGATATCGGCGTAACCTCCTATCAACATTTCTCGGCGCTGGGCTGGGACAATCTGCATGAACATATTATGCGACACCTGACCCGCCGCTTTATTCAGGAGCAGCGCTTTGATCCCATGCACAGGGGGGAAACCGAACAGGCGATGTATGAGTGGACCCAGGCAGTATGCAGCGGACAGGCAAACAATGAACTGGTGATTGCCAACAAAGTACTGCGACTTGATGGGCAGGAAATAAGCGAGCTAATCTGCCAGTTTTTTATACCGCTGCAACGCGCGCTGGAATCGCAGCAGGCAAACCTGTGGCTCAGCCCCCGACTGGCCGCCCTGCCCGGTCTTGCAGACCTGCTGAAAAACGCAAAGTGCCTGTCCTTAAACGCCGCCATCGCAGCCTGTAAGTATGTGTCGCCCAGCCCTGATTCCCAGGCCATACCGTTAATTGACAGCCTGCCGCGGACCAGTCAGAGCACCAGACTGGCCTGGCCAACCCACATTCTGTTTCAGGATCACGCTTTGCCCCTGACGGCGGGGGGATATGGCTGGCAAAACCACAGGTTAACGCACATGAGCGATAGCCCCGCGTTTTTATTAAACAGACAAGATAGCGGCTTTGTGCTGGTCGCCAATGCGCCCTGGCAAGCCCGTTCTGTGCGAACCGACGGTCTGCTCAGACTGGGTGATGAAATAACGCTGTGCCAGGGCGAGCAACAGCATCAGCTTCGCTTTATCCGGGTGCTGCCATGAGCAGAAAAGGTCGTCGTCAAGCATCCAATTTCAGCCTGGCTTTTTTAGATGTTATGTCTTGCGGCTTTGGCGCCGCAGCCTTGCTGTTTCTGCTGCTTAAACACGGTATTGATGAAAACCGCGAGCAGGTGGAGATGATGGATGAATCTGAAGTGCGCCTGCTGGAAGAGGAGATCCGCATTGGCAAGGAAGATCTGGTGCGTGCCAGAAATGTGCTGTCAGAGGTGGACATGGAACTGGCTGATGCTCAGGGACTGGCACGGCAGATAGAAGAGCAGTTGCGTAATCAGCGTAGTCACCTGGACGTGCTGGATCCTGAGCAATGGGACGAAGAAATTAAAAAACTCAAAGAGCAACTGGCCGCTCTGGAGAAGGAGAAGCAGCAATTACTGGCCGAACAGCGCGAAGGGGAAAATGTTCAGAAATTTGTTGGTATGGGGGACAGGCAATACCTGACCGGTTTACGCCTGGGAGGGGAAAGAATTTTGATCCTGCTGGATGCCAGCACCAGTATGCTGGATGAGCGGCTGGTTAATATAGTGCGCCGACGCCATATGCAGGAGGACATTCAGCGTGCATCACCTAAGTGGTTACGTGCCCAGGATCGCGCCGCCTGGCTGGTATCGCAATTTCCCAAAGACAGTCATTACCAGATTTACCTGTTTAATACCGATGCGCATGCTGCCATTGAGAATACTCAGGGCAGTTGGCTGAAGGTCAGTGACAAAGACAGCCTGGATAAGGCCATGGCTAGTGTACGTAAACACCTGCCTGGCGGCGGTACCAGTCTGGAGCGGGCATTTCTGTCGGCCGGCGCACTGGATCCGTTGCCTGACAATATCTTCCTGATCACCGATGGCCTGCCCACCCAGGGGCTGAATGCCAATAAGGAAAACACCATCTCCGGTATTGAGCGGCTGGAACTGTTTAAAAAAGCGGTACAGGGGCTGCCTCAGGGCGTACCGGTCAATACCCTGCTCAGCCCGATGGAAGGCGATCCTATGGCCGCTGCGGCGTTCTGGCAATTGGCACAACTCACTGGCGGCTCCTTCTTAAGTCCATCGGAGGACTGGCCATGAAACGCAGACAAGTCACGGATATTTTCAGTATCTCGTTTTTGGATGTTATTTCCTGCGGCTTTGGCGCCATTATTATTCTGATGCTGATTGTCCGCAATGTGCCCCCGGATGTGATTGAGCAGGCGCAAATCGATAATCAGGGCCTGGTGCAGGACTTACAGCGTCAATTGTTTACCCTGCGCGGCGAAACCACCACATTGAACCGCCAGATGACTGCCAAACACGAGCAACTTTCTCTTGAACTGGCGCGGATAGCCAAACTGCGTACCGAAATGGATTTGCTACAAAGCCGTTACGCCAGATTATCAGAAGCCGAACAGGTCAGTGCCAGACAAAAAGGCGAACTGGAACTGGCCAGGCAAAGTCTGACCGAGGAAATGCGCCGCCTGTTGGGGGATAACTACAAGCGTAAGAATGATCTTATCGGCGGCATCCCGGTAGACAGTGAATACATCATTTTCATCATCGACACGTCCGGCAGCATGGTCAATTACGGCTGGCAACGCATGATCGATGAAATCATCGCCACATTGGATATTTACCCCAACGTTAAAGGGATCCAGATCATGAATGACATGGGCGACTATATGTTCACTAATTATCGCCGTGAGTGGATCCCAGACACACCAGCCAGGCGCAGCGCCATTGTCGAGCGGCTGCGTGGCTGGCACCCCTTTAGTAATTCATCCCCGGTGGAGGGTGTACTGGCCGCCATCCGCTCGTTTTACGCCCCGGACAAAAAAATCAGCATCTATGTATTTGGTGATGAATTTACCGGCCGTTCCATCAAGCAGGTGGTGGATACGGTGTCCAGAATTAACCTGATGGCAGAAGGTAATCAGAAACGGGTGCGCATCCACGCAGTGGGTTTACCTGTGCAGTTTGCCAATCCGCCGCAGTACCAGATGACGGGCATCCGCTTTGCCGCCCTGATGCGCGAACTCACTCTGCAAAACGGTGGCACCTTTATCGGCCTTAACGATTTTCGCCCTGGCTATTAATACCAGGGCGAAGCTTTGCTTATGACATGGTTGGAGGAAATCGCTTATGCAATCCCGGCTGTTATGCATCTTGATGTTGAGTTTATTGCTTTGCAGTTGCTCCGGCAGCTTCAAGGTTAAGAGCCAGGTTCCAACACCCCTTATCCAGCCAATGCCGTTAACGGTGGGCACCTATTATCCCAAAGAACTGCGCCAGTATCGGTATGAGGAAAGTAATGAAGCGCGCAAGGAATGGAAGATAGAACAAGGCGATGCACAGATGCAGATGTTCAGTCAGGTACTGGCGGGCATGTTCGAAAACGTGGTGGATCTGAATCAGCAGCAAGGGGCTGCAGATCTGATCCTGACCCCCAGGGTGGAGGAATTTCAATACACCGTGCCCCGGGAAACTCGCAGCAATATTTACGAAGTGTGGTTTAAATACCACCTGCAGTTACATGAAGGCAGTGGCCGACTGGTGGCCGACTGGTTTATGACCTCCTATGGCAAAACCCCCACCGCCTTTGCCACCAGTGACGCAGGAGGACTAGACCTGGCAATACAAATGGCTCTGCGTGATTCAGGAGCCAAATTATTAATGGATTTTTCCAGGGTGCCGGAAATTCGCCAGTGGATGGAACAAAACCTGAATAAATCCACCCTTGCCATCCGCGGAGAACAGCCATGAAACAGCTAATACTGCCCTTCTTTATGCTGCTAAGCGGCTGCTCCAGTGTCACCATCGACGAATTTCGCCATAGCAGCGCCAGCCTGCATCAAGGTGAGTCCATAGTCATCCTGGGTCGCCGCCATGCCAATAATTACGAAACCGAGCCGTCGCTGATCAACTGTCTGCAGGAAAGCATGACAAAACAGGGCCTCAACGTGATTCCTGAACAGCAGTTTCTGGATGAGTTTTATCCTTTCTTTGAACCCCGCACCGCGCCGCTGAACCTACCGGGCATGAACCGACTACAGAGTCAGGAACGGCTCGCCAGCCGCATGCAACAACATAAGCTACGCTATCTTATCTGGGTGGACGGTAATACCGAAACCACCTCCAGCGTTGGTTCAATCAGTTGTGCGCTGGTGCCAGGCGGTGGTTGCCTGGGATTTGGCAGTTGGGACGAAGAGGCGGGCTATGAATCTATTATTTGGGATCTGAAACGCGAAGTGGTTGCCGGGCGCATTCATGCCAGCGCCAAAGGCACCTCCTATATGCCTGCCGTGGTGGTGCCAATTCCCTTACTGGCACAAGTGGAAACCGAAACCTGCCGCGGTCTGGGTAAACAATTAACCGAATTTTTCAAACCACAGGGAGAGACCAATAATGCCGTACAGAATTAGCCTGTTGCTGTTTTTTGCCGCCAGTCAGTTTCTCAGCGGCTGCGCCACCAACCCGGCCACCGGGGATGCCGAATTTGTCACTATGTCTGAAACCAGGGAGTTGGAAATTGGTGAGGAGATGCATAAAAAGATCCTCGAAACCCAGCCCATTTATGAAGATGAAAAAGTCACGGCTTATGTTAACCGGGTAGGGCAAGCCCTGGCCAAAGTCGGCGAACGCCCGGAACTAACTTACCACTTTACGGTATTGGACAACCCGCAGATCAACGCTTTTGCCTTGCCCGGTGGTTATATCTATGTCAATCGAGGCCTGCTGGCTTACATGCACAGCGAAGCGCAACTGGCCGCCGTGCTTGCCCACGAACTGGGCCATGTCACTGCCCGTCATGCGGTGCGCCAGGATACCGCCCGCACCGGCGCGCAGGTGCTCAGTGTGATGTCGGTGCTGGCCACAGGAAGCTGGGCGGTGGGAGATGCTGCCAGCTTGTGGAGCAGTGCCGCAGTGATGGGCTATGGCCGGGAAATGGAGTTGGAAGCCGACGGCCTGGGTGCCCGCTACCTGTCCAAGGCCGGCTATTCACCCCATGCCATGATCGAAGTTATCAGTACCCTGAAGGATCAGGAGAAATTTACCCGGCACTTAAATGCCAAGACCGGTCGCCAGCAAACTTACCACGGCCTGTTTTCTACCCACCCACGTAATGATACCCGTCTGCGCGAAGTCGTGGACAAGGCCGCCGAACTGGAAAAACACACTCAGGTGGTGGAAAAAGATCCGGCGGAATTTCGCAGCATTATGGATGGCCTGGTGTACGGCCCAAGCTACCGGCGTCCGGATGACAAAAAAGATGATGAGGACAACCGCTTTACGCACAATCGGCTGGGCTTCTCCGTGATCTTTCCCGACGATTGGCAGGTGACGAATGCCGGGCATACCATTATTGCCGAGGCCCCGGATAAAAGTGCGCTGATGCATATGGAAGTGACCCGACGCCAGGAAGAACTCCCCCCTGGCAACTATCTGCGCAAATACTATGATGTTCCTTTGCTGATGCGTTCTGAGGATTTCAGCCAGGCTGGCATGCTCGGCCATACCGGTATCCGCCCGGCCGATGACAAATTACCTCAGCCCAGCCGGGTGGCCATTTTCTATCGCGGCTCGCTGATTTATATGCTGCAGGGAGAAGTGCATAAACCTGACCCAGACACCGACTATGACAAGCTGTTTCTGGACAGTATTCATAGCTTTGCACCAGAGCGCGGCACCGCAGCCTTACCCAAGCCCAAGACCATCAATTATGTGCAAGCAGAGCCTGGCATGACCTTCGCTGGTATTGCCAGAAGTATGCGTATTGGCCGCTACGCAGAAGAACAGCTCCGGCTGATTAACGGCTACTATCCCAGCGGTGAGCCTAAAGAAGGTGAGTGGCTGAAAATTATCAGGTAACTTACTAGCTAGGGGCGTCAGCCCCTCTGGCTGGATTTTAACCAGCAACTGACTTAAGGTGGAATGGCTCGCTAACAACAATAAGAGGCAACCATGTCTGTCAAACGTTCAGTTCTATTTATGGCTCTACTGGTCTTTTCTTTCACTCCTGTGGCTGTAGAACGTAAAGCCCTGGTGGGTGGTCGTCTGATAGACGGCTTCGGCCACCAGCCTATCGCCAATAGTGTGATCCTGATTAAAGACGACCGAATTGAAAAAGTCGGTACTGTGGATACCCTGCCGGTACCCGAAGGCTACCAACATATTTCTACGGAAGGAATGGATGTATTACCGGGTTTGTGGGAAAGCCATGCGCATTTAATGCTGGCCGGTCATGCTAATTATGATCATTGGCATAAAGCCTATCCCGAACGTTTTAAAGATGAAATGATGCCTGCCAGTGCCTTACAATTGCTGCTGGCCGGTGTTACCAGTGCCCGTGATTTGGGTGCACCGCTGGAAGCATCTGTTGCCGTCAAGCAAGGTATCAATGAGGGCCGCATTGCAGGTCCGCGTTTATATGTGTCCGGGCCGTTTATCCAACATGAGCCCTACCCCGGCACCGAAGCCTACCGCTGGGGTATCAAAGGTGAAAATGATGCCCGCCAGAAAGTCAGGCTGTTGGCCGAGGCAGGCGTGGATATTATTAAACTGATCGACCAGGACAAGATGAGCCTGGACGAAGCCCAGGCCGTGGTAGATGAAGCCCATCAACAAGGCCTGAAAGTGGTCGCTCACGCCCACCGTCCCGATGAGATCCGCCGGGGCCTGACCATAGGGGTGGACAATTTCGAACATACCGGCCTGACGACTGCCCCCGGCTTCCCCGATGATGTGATGGAAAAACTCAAAGAGCGCACCGCCACCGGCCGGGTTGCCGGTGGGCCGCTGTTCTGGACTCCAACAGTGGAAGGACTGTGGCAATACGACCTGACCGTCGCCAATCCCGAGCGACTGGATAATAATTGTTGGCAACGTGGATTGAAGGACGACACCATTGCCGATATTCGCCAGTCCCTGAGAAATCCCGGTCAGCTTAGCTATATGCAGTTGACTCCACTACGCAAACCCACGCTAAAACATAAAATTCAGCAGTTACGGGACGCTGGCGTGGTGTTTCTGGTCGGCACAGACAGCGGCATACCTACCAAGTTTCATTGTCAGAGTACCTGGAATGAACTGGCTGTATGGGTGGATGTTATGGGCATCCCGGCCATGGATGCAATTCGGGCTGCAACCTACTGGCCATCCGTGATGATGGGGGTGGACAAAGACAGCGGTACGGTTTCTGCCGGTAAATACGCTGATATTATCGCAGTTAAAGGCGATGTACTGAGGTATATCAATCTGCTGCAGGACGTCAAGCTGGTGATGAAAGGCGGCAAGCTGTATAAACAGGACGGCCAGGTGATTGAGTCGGCACTTTAACGGCTTGGCGACAGAGGGCTGAGCGAATGCTTTGTGCCTCTGCTGTCACAGAAACCCGGCAAGAAAAGCTTCAATTACTTCTCCGCGGAGGGATAAAAAGCTCGGAGATTGGTAATATCTGATACAGCTTGTATTGAGCTTTCTGCTTGTCGTCTTTGCTGTCGGACTCACGTCCGACCCACAGTGGGTCGGACGTGAGTCCGACAAATAGATACTTTAATACCGGCAACAGCCCCCTACTCCATCATCGCCTTAATATGCACTGTCACACTGCGCCCCAGCGCACTCATCGCGTAGCCGCCTTCCAGGCTGGACATCAACCTGCCGCTGCAATGTTTATTGGCGATAATTTTCAGTTCGCGGGTGATCCAGTCGTAATCGGTTTCCACCAGGCGAAAATGCGCCATATCGTCTTCGTAGTGACCGTCAAACCCAGCAGAAATCAGAATCAGTTGTGGCGCAAAGGCATCCAGCTTATCCAGCCAATTGTCCGTTACGGCCTGACGAAATGTGTCGCCGTCGGTCCCGGCGGGTAACGGCAAGTTCAGAATATGCTCGTTTCCCGGTCCCACATTAAAAGGATAAAAGGGGTATTCATAGGACGAACAAAACAGCACGCGCGGATCATTAAAAAAGATATCCTCGGTGCCATTGCCATGGTGCACATCAAAATCCACAATGGCGATGCGTTCCAGTTTATACTTATGCATGGCCCAATGTGCCGCTACGGCCACATTGTTAAACAGGCAAAAGCCCATAGCTTTATCGCGCTCGGCATGATGGCCTGGCGGGCGCACCGCACAGAAGGCCTGCCCCGCTTTGCCCTGCATCAGCATATCCACCGCCATAATATTCGCGCCGGCCGCGTACAGGGCGGCTTCCAGGCTGCGAGGCATCATGCTGGTATCGTCATCCAGTTGCACCCTGCCTTCTTTTGGTGTGCAGGCAAATAGCTTATCCACATAAGTTTTGTCATGGGCCAGATACAGTTGTTTACGGCTGGCTTTTTTGGCCTCGGCGCGCAAGATGGAATAGTCCAGCCCCGACGCAATCAGTCTGTCGTTAATGGCGTCCAGTCGTTCTGGAGACTCGGGGTGCTCATCGCCCACATCATGTAATGCACAGGCCGGGTGACTGATAAATACCAGGCTCATGGCTGAGCCTCTAATGATAACTGCAAAATAACTTCTCCGGGATCGTCCATCGGCTGGCGTTTAAAATTGGCATTCTCAAACACCTTCAACATATTCTTGTTGTCAGAGCGCACATAGGCCTGCATGGTTTTTATGCCTCTCTTGCTGGCAATGCTGATCATCTCTGCCAGCAATTGTCTGGCCATGCCCTTACCATGGTATTTTTCCCTGGTCACAAAAGCCACTTCACAACTGCTACCGTCCTGATTCAGATAGTACCGCCCGACGGCCTGAATTTCTGACATCGAGCCATATTGCTTAACAATACACAGAGCCAAATCGCGGCTTTGGTCGACACTGACCAGACTACAGGATTTTTCCCGGGTCATCTGGGTTGGATAATAGTTGTAGCGATAAAACAGGGTTTCCTTGGTATGGGAATAGAAAAATTCCTGCAGGCGCCTTTCATCTGCCGGATTAAGCGGCCGTAAGTCAAAACTGGCACCATCAATAATCAAGGTTTTGACACTGATTTTACCCAGTTCCGGTACTTCGCGGGGGTAATCTTTCTGATAGTGAGGCACCCAATAATGTTTACGTACCTGCTCCAGCAGTTGGGCGCGAAACTTAGGATGCGCCACCCGAATCAGCTCTAATGCCCGTTCACGGATACTGCGACCTTTTAATGAGGCGACGCCAAACTCGGTCACCACGTAATGCACATGGCCGCGAGACGTAACAACGCCACTCCCCTGGGTAATATGCGGCACAATGCGCGATACCTTGCCGTTTTTGGCGGTAGAGGGTAAAGCGATGATGGGTTTACCACCGGGGCTGATTGCTGCGCCGCGAATAAAATCCACCTGGCCGCCAATACCACTGTAGAACTGATAACCAATAGAATCGGCCACCACCTGACCGGTCAGGTCTACTTCAATAGCACTGTTAATGGCCACCATTTTATTGTTGCGCGAAATATTAACCGGTGAGTTCACATAATTACTGGGGTAAAACTCCACATGGGGATTGCCATCAACAAAATCATAGAGCTTCTTGCTGCCCAGACAAAAGCTGGTCACCGTTTTACCCGGGTGAAAGGTCTTCTTGCGGTTGTTAATTACACCCTTGGCAATCAGCTCAATAATGCCATCGGTAATCAATTCACTGTGTACACCAAGGTCGCGGTGATTCTGCAGATATTGCAATACCGCATTGGGGATCTTGCCTATGCCTAGTTGCAATGTGGCCCCATCTTCCACCAGCATCGATACATATTGACCAATACGCTCTGTGACCTGGTCGGGTTCCACTTCCGGCATTTCCGGCAAGGCCTGCTGACGTTCAATACAGGCGCTTAGCTGAGACACATGCACGAAGGAATCACCACTGGTTCTGGGCATCAGCGGGTTAATCTGGGCAATCACATAGCGCGCCTTGCGCACCGCTGCCTGCACCACATCCACCGACACCCCCAGCGAACAATAACCAAATTTGTCGGGGGGGCTGACCATAATCAATGCAGCATCCAGCGGCAGAATATCGGTTTCAAACAGACTGGGGACTTCCGACAAAAAACAAGGGGTATAGTCGGCCCGCCCTTCGGACACTGCGGCACGCATTTTGTCACCGCCGATAAATAAGGTATTAACCTTAAACAGTTCATTTAATTTAGGGTCGACCCAGCGGTGATCAGACAAGGTCAGAATATGCACAATTTCAATATCATGCAGGCCCTGGGCATTGGCAATCAAATCATCCAGCAGTGCATTGGGCACGGCAGCGTGTGAGCCGAGAAAAATGCGGTTACCTGATTTAAGCAGCGACTGCCAATCCGGCCGGTTAGGCAATGCGGTATACATAGTTCACTCCTTTACGGTAGATGATTGATTATCGCATCCAGCGCGTCAGCAGGCTTTGATTTACACCAAAAGCTTTCGGGTTAGGGCTAAGTTGCCGTAACATTAGCAAATCCCGGAATACTGTTAAATCTGGTTTGAAGATAATTCAAAGCTGTACGGATGGATCCTTAATATGACTTGGTCTGGCGCATTGCCACTAAGGTTGATGATGATTTTACCTTCAACCTTGTTGTTTTTAATTGCGGCGTTGTTAATCGGTGGCTTGTCACTTAGCAGCAGCAAAGAAACAGGCCGGGCCTTTGGCCAACAATTTGCTGCCGAGCGCAGCGAGCGGCTGGCCAGCAGAGTACAGCAACTTACTGCCAGATTGCCGACCATATTGCAGTTAAACGCACAAGGGATCTTAGGCAAGCGCCTGAACATCGACGAACCCGAAACTCTGGCCCCCTGGCTTTATCAGCAAATTCAGCAGTTTGAGCGCATGACCTTTATCTCGGTAGCATTACCGGATGGGCGTTACATCACAGGTGCACGATTCCCTGACTTAGAGGCAAAACCCAAGCTTGCAGCTAACTTCATTGATGCCCCGTTTAAGTTGGCTGATTATCATGCTAAAGCTGATGGCAGCATTGGTCAGCGTCACTCAGATTTATACGATTACGACCCGCGTCAACGCCCCTTTGTCCAGCAAGCTCTAGCCAACCCAGGGGAATTGGTTTGGGGCAAGGTCTATCACTATGTCGGCATGGCTGGATTGGGCCAGAATATGTCGCTGGCGGTGACCAATCAACAAGGCCAAGTGATAGCAGTTTGTGGTGCAGATATGGCACTGATACAGATCAGTGAATTTATGCAAAGTGCCCCACTTGGCAAAGGCGGCATCGCCTTTCTGGCCGATGCTGATGGCTTGATGATAGCCAGTTCCAGTGACGCCTTGCCAGCCGTGTCTCCTGATTCCCCAACGCTCAGGTACAGTTTGGCCGACCATCCCAGTGCGCTGTTACGGACTGCCAGTCAATTGGCCTTTGACCAGACCTTCAGTGGTGTACTTCAGGTAGAGGAACAAGGCTATTTGGCAGAGATCCATCCTCTGGATCTTGGTCATGGTCTGCAGTGGCAACTGGGGGTTATACTGCCCGAGCAGGAGTTTGTCGGCCCCACTATGGCTGCCACCCGCCAAACCCTGATATTTATTCTGCTGACTCTGGTGATGCTGGCGCTGTGTGGTGCCTTGCTAGGCCGCTTGATCGCACGTCCCATTGAAAAAATTTCCCGTATTGCCAGTAATCGTAATCTGAGTGCACTACGTCAGGACAGGTATCACCAGAGTCCGATTCGCGAGGTTAAGCAGTTATCACATAATCTGGCACAGTTAGGTGATGAGTTGGCAAGCTCAATAGATAAGCTGGAAAGTCGCGTGCAACGGCGCACTGCGGCGTTACAACAAGCCAACGAAAAACTGCAGAAGCTGTCCACTCAGGATGGCCTGACCGGTATTGCCAATCGCCGGGCCTTTGACCAGCAACTGGCCTACCAGTGGCAGGTGGCAACTCGCCATCAGCAACCTTTGGCATTACTGCTGTTAGATATCGATCATTTTAAAGCGTTTAACGACCAACATGGACATCAGGCTGGCGATGAAGCCCTGATTCAGGTAGCAAAATGTCTCGATGCACAATTGCACCGGCCAGGCGATTTGGCCGCACGTTATGGTGGAGAGGAATTTGCTTTTGTTCTGCCCAGCACTGATCTTAATGGTGCAATAGGTGTTGCTGAGCAAATCCGGCGTTGTATTGCCGCTGAGCCACTGCAACTGAATGACACCACCTTGTACTTAACCGCCAGTATCGGTGTTGCCAGTCAGATTCCATCAAAACACAGCGACCATACAGGCGTTGAAGCATTGCTCAAATCAGCAGACAAAAATTTATACCTGGCTAAGGCGGCGGGCCGAAATCAGGTTTACGCAGGCACAAGCTGATGACCAAAACAGTGCACAGCGCGGATCCCTGTCAGCGCCCGTATGCAAGTCGCCATTTCAATCTTATCTGCAGCAGCTTGGTACTGACAAAACTGGGGGACTTGCTTGCGTCTCCTAAGCTCGTGCTGACCTGGCTGCTAGGCAGTGCCGGTGTTTCACCTGCTATTATTTCCCTGTTGGTGCCGATCCGCGAGTCAGGATCGCTGATCCCACAATTAGCCATTGGTAACTGGGTGAGCCGCTTTGCCAGGCGCAGCTGGTTGTGGCAATGGGGCAGTTTTTGTCAGGGTCTGTGCGTCGCCTTAATGGCACTGACACTACAACTTGGCTCTGGAGATGCGGCAGGTTTGGCCGTGCTCGGATTGTTGGCATTGTTCAGTCTGGCCAGGGGGCTGTGTTCTGTCACTATCAAGGATCTTCAGGGCAAGCTGATTAAGCGCAGCCAGCGTGGCAGGCTGTCCGGTTTTGCCACCAGTATAGCCGGCGGCCTGACATTGCTAGTGAGTCTGTATTTTTTTGCCCCCACTTCTGCCCCTCAACAACCTGTTTACTTGTGGCTGCTGGTGATTGCAGCCCTGCTTTGGCTTGGTGCATGCGCACTGTTTGTTGGGTTGAACGAAGCGGACGGTGAAACACGCCATGCAGCAAACAGCACTGGCTTGATTCAACGCGCCGCCGAGCTGCTGACAACTGACAAGGTTTTCAGGCACTTTGTTGTTTCACGAGCCCTGTTAATGGGCAGTGCCCTGGCCGGTCCATTTTTGTTATTGCTGGCACAGCAGCAACATCATGGTGCACACACCTTTGCGCTGTTTTTGCTGGCCAGTGCCATGGCGTCAAGTTTATCTGCCACTGTATGGGGCCTGATGGCTGATACTTCCAGTCGCAGGGTTATGATGCTAGGCGGCACCCTGGCCGGTAGTTGCTGTCTGGCTGTCTGGACTTGCCAATGGCAAACCCAGGGCTTGTCTGACTGGCTGTATGCGCTGTTCTACCTGCTACTGATGATGGCACATGAAGGTGTTCGCATTGGCAGGCAAACCTACCTGGTTAATATGGCAGAAGGGGTAAAACGTACCGACTATGTGTCTTTAAGCAATAGTGTGATTGGCGTACTGTTGCTACTGGCAGGGGCGTTAACCGCCGCCCTTGCCACCTGGTCAGTCACCAGCACCGTGCTTGTTTTGGGGTTACTGACCCTGGGAGGCGCATTCAGCACCTGGCGGATGTCAGAAGTGGAATAGTGGTAGGCAAAAGGCTGGATTTAAACAAAATCTATACTTGAAAGATAAACAGCCCCTAAGACTGTGCCTTTAGTTTGGTTTGAATAAACTGACTGTGGGGAATGTACAGCAAGTCAGCAATCCGGCGGATAATATGTTCTTCGTGCACGTCCAAGCGGCCATCAACCAATGCCAGACGCCACAAATTTTCCAGCATCCGACATTTTTGCTCGGCACTGCATTGTTCGTTGAGCAGTCGGGTGAAACTGACCAGATCGGCTGCCTGCTCGGCCTTTGCTCTGGACTCGGTTAGCAACAGTTTGGCCTGCGATAGGGGTAAATCAAACTCCTTTTGCAGCAATTGACATAGCAAGTCCAGTTCTGTGTCATCCAGTTGATTGTCGGCCCGGATCACTTCCATACATAATACCGCGGTGGCCAGATCCACCTTGCTGGTCTGCTCCTGCGAGACAGGGTCAAGACGGGCTTTCAGCCATTGCTTCACCTTGCTTATCAAATCCCCTCCTCCAGATGCTTGAATATCTGCTCTGCATCAGCCAGCGCCATAAACTGTGGTTTACACAGATAATACCCCTGCATATACCGCACGCCATGCGCTCTTAGAAAGTCGAATTCCGGTCGGCTTTCCACCCCTTCTGCCAGCAGCTTAATGTTTAGTTGTTTGGCAATCAGTGCCATACCACTGAAAATCGCCTGTTTAGCCGGATCATTGTCAATGCCACGGATCAGCATCATGTCCAGCTTAATGATGTCAGGCTGAAAGTTAGCCAACAGGTTCAAACCTGAATAGCCTTCGCCAAAATCATCTATAGCGGTCATAAAGCCCTGATTCTTATACGTGCGAAAAATATCCAGGATTTTCTTCACATCAACCCGCTCATCTTCGGTGACCTCAAAAATAATCCGTTCATGGGGAAAATCATATTGCCTGGCAGCACTAAGTGTTTCACGCAGACAGGCCAGCGGTTCATAGACGGCATTAGGTAAAAAGTTAATGCTCAGACGGGTCTGGCAACCTAACTCAGCAGCGATACGAATGGCGGTAATACGGCAGGTTTGATCAAAGCTATAGCGATTTTGCTCTGTAACCAGCGCCAGAATTTGCCCAGCCCCTTCACCTTTAGTTCCCCTTACCAGTGCTTCGTGCGCAAAAACACTGCGCGATTGAATATCCACTATTGGCTGAAACGCCATGGCAATTTCAAAATCCAGCGGTTTATCACATTGGCATCGGCGACAATTATCCATAGGCTCATTTTGTGTTTATCCCGACCTACTTTGAGCATAACAAAAGTTGTCAGTAAATTGCTGACAAAATTGCACAGCAGCGCGCATGGCTGACTCAACTGAGCCGCCCAGCGCCCAGTCTCCTGTGGCGGCCAGGCCTAATTCAGGTGCCCAAACAGACGATGGGCGAGGCGCATCGGGTGCCAGCCTGGCATAGCGCCAAAAATGCTGATAGCACTGCAGGCTATCAACAGCGTCCCTTTCAAACAGGCTGGCCAGAGCCATAAGCGCCGTTCTTGCGATAACAGTGCTACTAAGCTCACGCATGGCATTGGAGGCCTGATGTGTTAATTGCATCGTCCATATCTGGCTGTGCCCCTGACGCAGTGGCTTTGCACTGTCCAGCACCGCCAACTGCAGTATCGAATCACTTGGGTAGATAATCGGCATCACGTCTGGCAAAGCGGTTTGTAATTGGGCCGCCACCGTCCAGCAAGGTAACCAATGCGTCTCTTCAAAAGCCGGTAAACACACATGGGGGGCAAGTAATGCATGACTTTGTGGCCAGGGCGCAGTCACAATGACCCAATCAAATAAACCAAATTTGCATTGGCTTTCGTCCCATAAAAGCCACTTGCCCGCGCTGTTCTGCAAGTAAGTAATACGGGTAGAAGTGGCCAGCCGGCATCCCTGTAGCCAGAAATGGCAGGCAGCATTCATACCTGGGGTCAACACATAGACGGGTGTATTGTCCTTATCGGCTTGCAGCGTTTGCTGTTTTTTATAGGGCGTGACCAGCCATCGTCTGGCCACACCCTGCTGTTCAAGCTCAGTCAGATGCTCTGTCACTAAGGGATCAGTCGGCCGAATGAAGGGCGCGCCTAAATCAAACTGGCCCCAATGCGTACGCTTGCATGTGGCGCGTCCGCCCCTGCCACGGGATTTTTCAAATACGCTGATTTTATGCCCTTGCTTTTGCAAGGTCGCGGCAATTAAACAACCTGTGATTCCGGCACCTACAACTGCAATATCCATAGCCAACAAAAACCAAATAGGCTTAGTTACGGCACAGATAGGCAAAAGATCATTCAGGCAGATATTTGTTCAGTAACGAAGCCAGCCTGAGACCGGCTTGAACTATCCTTTGCTTGGCTTGCTGTTGATAGTGCTGATTTGCCACCGGGTCTATCACGGCCGGATTGGTTTGATACAGGGTGGCTGTAATAGCATAGGATTCTGCCAGCCACTGATTTACGTCAGCAGACAGCCAGTTTTGACGTTGCTCGGTTGACATGGCATCCAATAGCTGTGCGGCGAGCAAATCAGATTGAGGTAATGATTTAAGCACCAGGCTATCCCAGTAATAGTGCAGGCTGACTGGCTCTTCATCAAACATCACTTTACGATCATTGCCGCCGCGATCATCAGCAAAACTAACATGTAAAGGTTGGTGCAAATCACCCACCAAGTGCACCACAAACGCCAGAGCCTCAGCCTGTGCATCCGGACTGTGACTGCTTAATTGCTCCAACATCTGTGCCAGCGCACTGACTATACAGGGACGACTGCAATCCCTCTGCATATCAAAGCCGTTGCTACCACGTGGCAGGTTCACATAGTGCCAAGGGCCGGTATGGGCATATTCAGGTAATTTTTGTTCGCGCACCTTGTCAGGCCAAACCGACGCATCGCCAATATCTGCAAAGCCTTTATGGGCCAGCAGCGCATCTACCCTGGCCTGGGTCTGCGCATTAAGCTGTTGGTAGGCGATCAGGGCCACAGTGCGGTGGCCTTTTTCGCCCCAGGCAAGAACCTGCGAGGACAGCAGTAAACCCAGCAACAATAAAAAATTCTGACCTAACGTCATGACTAAACCACCCTTGCCCCAGTAGCAATATCAAACAACCAAGGTTGTTGCAGATCCAGCAACAAGCCTATTTCCTGCCCTACCGCCAGATTCAAATGCAGCGGAGCCTGACAATACAATTGCTCACCATTAGCCAGCTCCACTTCACACAAATAATCATTGCCACGGAAAACCTGACGTATGACTTTTCCTTTCAAAGCGCCATCATCGCAAGGTTTAACCTGATGAGGCCTGAGTAATAAGTGCAATTCAGCATCAGGCGCAGCGCTTAATGGCTGCGGCAAAGGCCAGTTGCCAATGCTGCCACTAATACGTTGCCGCTTGGAATGCTGCACTCGGATACGTGTCGCCTTACTGATAAATTCAGCCACTTCAATGCTAGCAGGCCGATCAAACAGAGTGACCGGCTTATCCCATTGCAACAGTCTGCCTTTGTCCATCACACCTATTTTGTCTGCCATGGTAAAGGCTTCGGTTTTGTCATGGGTCACCAGCAGCGCAGCGATGTCCTGCCGCTTAAGGATAGCGCGGATTTGGCAGGCCAGGCTCTCGCGCAGCTCGGTATCCAGGCTGGAAAAGGGTTCATCCATTAGCAGCAAATCCGGCTTTGCTGCCAGCGCCCTGGCCAGAGCCACCCGCTGCTGCTGGCCGCCGGAAAGCGCATGGCTGTAGCGTCCGCCCAGCGCCTGCAATTCCACCAGCTCAAGCAATTCGTTAACGCGCTCTTGCTGCGTGCGTTTGGGTAATGTGCGCAGGCCAAAAGCAATATTCTCCGCCACGGTTAAATGTGGAAACAGGGCGAAATCCTGAAACACCATGCCGATTCGGCGTTTTTCTGGTGCCAGGGTGTAGCCTGCTTTGCTGACCTTTTCACCATGCAAATGCACTTCCCCGGCATAGGCTGGCTCAAAACCGGCGATGGCCCTCAGCACTGAGGTTTTACCGCAACCAGAAGCCCCCAGCAGACAGCCTATCTCACCTTTGGCCAGAGCCAGACTCATATGCTCAACCACCACGCGGCGATGGTAGGCCACGGCAAGATTATTCAGGGCTAGCATCAGGTTGACTCCTTATTGATGGCTGTGGCCAGCAGTATCACTGGCAGCAACCCGGCGAACAATATCAGCAGAGCTGGCAAGGCGGCATCGGATAAACGCTCATCGGAGGCCAGCTCGTAAGTGCGAATGGCCAGGGTATCAAAATTAAATGGGCGTAAAATTAAAGTGGCAGGCAGTTCCTTTAACACATCCACAAATACCAGCAGCAGCGCACTTAACAAACTGGCTTTAAGCATAGGCAGATGTACCCGGGTCAGCACGCCAAAAGGATTCAGACCTAAACTGCGCCCGGCTTGATCCATACCGGGTTTGACGCGCTCCAGCCCGCTTTGTACCTGATGCAGAGACACGGCCAGAAAGCGCACCGTATAAGCCAATAGCAAAGCAAACAGGGTGCCGGAAAGCAATAAGCCGGTACTGATGCCGAACCAGGCCTGCATCAGGCCATCCACGGATTTGTCAAACCAGGCCAGCGGCAGCATAGTACCAACGGCGATAACAGTACCGGGTACGGCATAGCCCAGTTTTGCCAGTCCCACCATTGACGCAACCATAGGGTCCCGCTTCAGGCGTCTGGCGTAAGCAAATAACATAGCCAGTAATAGAATGATCAGGGCGGCGCTCAGTGCCAGGGAAAAACTGTTCCACGCCAGTTGCCAGAAATGGCTGTTTAACTGCTCAGTCCCCACCAGCAAGGCCCAGTGCAGCAGCATCCCTACTGGTATTAAAAAGCCCAGACTCAACACCAGCGCACAAAACAGCCATAACAGCAGATTTAGCCAGATAGGCGGTACAACAGCCTGTTGAGACTGATGCTTATGGCCCTGATAAAAATACTGTATCCGTCGTCTGGCATATTGTTCCCACAGTACCAACAGCAAAACAAATAAGGTCAGCAAGGCAGATAACTGCGCTGCAGCCATCGGGTTGCCCATACCAAACCAGGTACGATAGATACCCGTGGTGAACGTATTGACCCCAAAGTATTCCACCGTGCCAAAATCCGCAAATGCCTCCATCATGGCCAGGGCGGTGCCGCTCATAATGGCGGGTCTGGCCATGGGTACTGCCACTTTAAAAAAGTACCCTGAAGGCGTCAGGCCCAGGCTACGACTGGCTTCCAATAAGCTCTTAGACTGGTCACGAAAAGCATTTCTGGCCAACATAAAGACATAAGGATAAAGCACTAGTACCAGCATCAAGACAGCGCCAGCCAGGGAGCGGACTTCCGGAAACCAGTAATCACCATACCCCCAACCTGTGGCCTCACGAAGGGTACTTTGCAGAGGACCGGCAAAGTCCAACAGCCCGGTATAGCTATAGGCAATAATATAGGCCGGAATGGCCAGAGGAAGCAGCAACAGCCACTCAAACCAGGTACGGCCCCAAAACTGATAGTGGTGGCAGCACCAGGCCAGGCTGGTACCCAGCAGCATGGCTCCCAGCCCAACAGAAAATGCCAGCACCAGGCTGTTGAATAAATAGTCGGCCAATACCGTTTCGGCCAGATGCTGCCAGATTAGCCACTGTGGTTGGCTCAAGCTCAACAGCACCAACAGAATAGGCAGAGCCAGCAGCATAGCAGGTAGCAAGGTAGCAAGTCGCCACCCACCCAGCAGGCCCTTCAAATTCAGTTTCGTCAAACCTATTCCCGTTTTGTGAAAATGCGCAAACGCAGCGCATTATCCGTATTTTTTTGCTTACTTCCAGCCCGCTTTATTCATCAGCATCAGCGCGTCAGCGTTACGGGCACCCACTTTCTCAAGGGGGATAGACTCGGCTTTGAATTTGCCTAACGCCTTCAGGCTGTCGCTGATCTCAACGTCTTGACGCACCGGATACTCGCCATTGTGCTCTGCATACCATTGCTGCGACTCTTTGTTGAGCATAAAGCTTAATAGCGCCTTGGCATTTTCAGCATTCGGAGCATATTTGGTTACGCCAGCCCCGGAGATATTCACATGGGTACCACGGTCCTGCTGGTTAGGCCAAAAAACCGCGACTTTTTTAGCGGCATCCACCTGAGACTGATCCGCATCCCCCAGCATGCCAATCAGATAGTAAGTATTAGCAATGGCGATATCACATTGACCGGCGGCCACTGCTTTAATCTGGTCGCGGTCTCCGCCTTTGGGTGGACGGGCAAAATTTTTCACCAGGCCCTTGGCCCATGCCAATGTGGCCTGCTCGCCAATTTGTTCCATCAGGGCGGAAACCATGGACTGGTTATAAATATTGCTGGAAGAACGCACACAGATGCGTCCTTTCCACTTGGCGTCGGTCAGGTCTTCCAGACGTCCTAATTCTTCAGGCTTAACCCGGTCGATAGCATACATTACCGGACGCGCCCGCAATGTTAGGGCAAACCACTGATTGTTTTGGTCACGCAGATTTTGTGGTACCAGGCCTTTGATCTCATCAGATTGCACACTTTGCAGCAGATTCGATTCTTTTGCCCATTGCAGGCGGCCCACATCGGTAGTGACCAATATATCAGCCGGACTAAACTGACCTTCTGTGGCAATACGTGACAACAGGGTGTCGGCATTTCCCGTGATCAGATTCACTTTAATCCCGGTTTGGGCAGTAAACTTGTCCAGAACCGGCTTAATCAGCGCTTCCTTGCGCGCAGAATAGACATTCACTTCCTCGGCGGCTTGCACCGGCGCCAGAGCTGACAGACCAAGAATTAGAGCAGCAACAGGTTTTAGCATGATGTTCCCTTAAATTTGAATTGGGGCGGCATGCCCCTGACACGGCCGCCACTTTATTATTTTTGAGAACCATTCTCAATAACAACCTTATCTGACCGTCGCAGCATGCCTGTCATTTAACGAAATAGCGGCATGGTCTTCACTTGCTCTGGTACATAAAATACTGGCATTCCTGCATACCCAAATGCTGATAGGTTGCCTGGGCGGCCAGGTTATCTTTCTCCACATACAAGCGAAAGCCACATACGTTGCCCTGCTCTGCCGCTAGCGCCTTTGCCTTAGTGTAGAGTGCAGAATAAATGCCCTGACGACGGTGCGCCGGCAATACATAAACACTTTGGATCCACCAAAACAGGCTGTTTCGCCAGTCACTCCATTCATAAGTGACCGCCAGACTACCGACAATTTCACCGCCTTTCTCGGCCACCAGATAAAAGCCAAACTGCGGATGGCGAAGTATGCCATTCACCCCCTGGCGCAAGGTGTTTTCATCAAGCGTTTTGTTCTCGGTTTCAAGGGCCATGGCCTGATTAAACTGGGTTAACGCCTCCAGATCTGACGCGACTGCCTGGCGAAGTAGAATATCCTGCATCAAAAGTCCTGCCTTATTGCCAACTAAAATCGAATCGCATTCTAGCCCAGAGCCAAGGTACTGCCAAAGCAACCTGCCCTGCTTTACCTGCCATCAAGCGTCTGGGCAAAACGGGGCCAGTTGGGTAAGATCCCGGCATCGATTAAAAAACGGGTCATCTTATGAGTGACAATCCACTGGTTTATTCTACCGGCACCGGCCGTATTCAGCAGACTGAGCCTGCCAAACCTGCTCCTAAAGGGGATGGCATCATTCGCATTAAACGTGAAACCAAAGGGCGCAAAGGTAAAGGCGTGACCACGGTATATGGCATGCTGATGGACGATACGCAGCTCAAGCAGCTTTGCAGCGATTTAAAAAAAGTCTGTGGTACCGGCGGTACCATAAAAGACGGGGTCATTGAAATTCAGGGTGACAATCGCGACAAGATTAAAGCTTTACTTGAAAAGAAAGGCTTTCAGGTTAAGCTTGCCGGAGGCTGAGGCCCAATCGTCAAGACTATCTCATTGAGGATCCCCAATGGAACATATTTCCCGCAGCGAGCTGACCATTCTGCTGGTTGAACCTTCCGATACCCAGCGTAAGATCATCGGTGCCATGCTGGCCAAGGAACAAATAGGCCGGGTAGAGACCGCCGGTAATGTGCAATCCGCTTTAGACGTTATCCATAAGCATGGGGTCGACCTGGTCGTCAGCGCCATGTACTTCGAAGACGGCACCGGCCTGGATTTGCTGAAAACCATAAAGCAGGATGAAAAAACCGCCGCCGTGGCCTTTATGCTGGTATCCAGCGAGTTCCGTCCGGCCAAACTGGAAGAATTCAAGCAAGCCGGCGTGGTAGCCATTCTGCCCAAACCTTTTGAACCCCTGCATTTGTCCCGCGCCCTGAATGCCACACTGGATTTAATCAACGCTGAAGAGCTTGAACTCGAGCTGTTTGATATCAACGAAGTGCGAGTCCTGCTGGTGGATGACAGCCGTATGGCCCGTAATCATATTCGCCGCGTGCTGGAAAATATGGGGCTGAAGAAGATTACCGAAGCCGAAAACGGTGCCATGGCACTGACCTTCCTGAAAGATCATGCCTTCGATCTGCTGGTCACAGACTACAATATGCCGGAAATGGACGGCCGCGAGCTGTCAGAGTTTGTGCGTTATAACCCGGATACGGCACATATCCCCATTATTATGGTGACCTCTGAGGCCAATAGCGCCCATATGAGTAATATTCAGCAAACCGGGGTCAATGCCTTATGTGATAAGCCATTTGAATCGGCAGAGGTTCGCAAGTTACTCAGCTCGTTGCTGGGCCACTAATCAACAAAAGCCGCGTACCCGCGGCAAGTTGTCCAAGGACGGACACAGATACACACTCCCTTATCGTTGTTTACCTGCGAGTTACCAAGGTGGCAACGTGCTTTGCGTTTTATCTTGGCCATCTCCTTAGCGCCTTCTACAGGTTGTCTGGCATTTTCTGCTCTGGCACGTTTTCTGGAATGCGGCGGCAAAGCAGCAATCTAATCCGACCTCTTCTCTTTGTCTGACTATCACCGTACTATGGTTCCAAAAACAAGGAGTTGCGCCATGCCCGCTGCCAAAACCAAACTACTCAAATCGTTGTTACTGGGCCTTACAGCTCTGTTGATTATTATGTTACTGAGCGCCTATTTGCTACTGCGTGCCAGTCTGCCAAAACTGGATGGAGAACAGGCACTGCCAGGTCTTAGCCAGACCGTTGATGTTATGCGTGATGCAGGCGGCATGGCGGTATTTACGGCGCACAGCCGTCAGGATCTCGCCCATGCGGTGGGCTTTGTACACTCTCAGGAACGCTTCTTCCAGATGGATCTGCTCAGGCGCAACTCCGCTGGCGAGTTATCCGGCTTGTTCGGTGCCGCGGCACTGAAGCGGGACAAAGAAATCCGTCTGCACCGCTTCAGAGACAGAGCGCAACTAGCTTTGCAAACCATGCCTGCCCAGCACAGAGAAGTCATCGAAGCCTATACTCATGGCGTAAACCAGGGGCTGGAAGCACTGGCAGCACGTTCATTTGAATATTATCTGCTGGGAGCAGAACCTGAGCCCTGGCAGCCCAGTGACACAATGCTGGCCCTGTATAGTATGTATCTGGATTTACAACACCATGATGGCCGGCGAGATCTCAGTCTGACACTGATGAAGTCTTACCTTCCCGAAGACCTTTACGCCTTTTTACATCCCCCTGGCAGCCAGTGGGATGCGCCTATCGACGGCAGCATACTGGCAACAAACCCGCTTCCGACTTCAGGCTGGCCGACATCACAGAATAAGGAATTAGTGATGCTCGACGACCGCCCCGAAGACCGAACGATTGGCAGTAACAACTGGGCTGTGGGCGGCGCGTTGAGTCCTTATCAGGCCGGGATCCTGGCGGACGACATGCACCTTGGGCTGCGCGTGCCCAATATCTGGTTTAAGGCACAATTTAACTGGCAACAGGATGGTCAACAGCACCAGGTAACAGGCGTTACCCTGCCCGGCACCCCACTAATGGTGGTTGGCAGTAATGGTAAGCTGGCCTGGGGGTTTACCAATAGCTATGGTGACTGGAGCGATCTGATACGGCTGAAACTGAATGAAAACGGCGATCAATATCTGACCCCGGCGGGCTATCAACCCTTTACTTTTGTCAGCCAGCAAATCGATATTAAAGGTGCGCCAACAGAAACAATTCAGGTTAAAGAGACCATCTGGGGACCAGTGGTCTCTGAAGATGAAGACGGCAATCCGCTGGCACTGCGCTGGGTAGCCCATGACCAGCAAGGCGCCAATATGAGTCTGATTGGTCTGGAACTGGCACACACCGTGGAACAAGGCGCAGATGTCGGTAATACCATGGGCATCCCGGCCCAGAATCTCATGATGGCTGACAGTCAGGGCAATATCGGCTGGACTATTGCCGGTCCTATGCCCGTGCGTTTTGGTTTTGACAGCCGCTATATTGCCGACTGGAGCGACGGCAGTGCTGGCTGGTCCGGTTACCTGGAATCCAACGATTATCCGCGAGTTATTAATCCTGCTAACCATCGTCTGTGGACCGCCAACGCGCGTGTGGTTGGCGGGCAGATGTACGATAAAATCGGCGATGGTGGCTATGCATTGGGCGCCCGCAACCAGCAAATTCGTGACGATTTATTCGCCAAGGATAGCTTTAATGAACAAGACCTGCTGGATATCCAGTTGGATAACCGCGCGGTATTTTTAACCCCCTGGCATGACTTTATGCTTAAAACCGTTCTGCCAGCCAGTCAGCATCCGCAAAAAGCACTGGTTATCGAAGCCCTGCAAAACTGGACAGCCAGCGCGGCAGAAGATGACCTTGGCTACCTGTTGGTGCGCCAGTTTCGGTTAAACCTGCGCGATAAAGTGTTCCAGGACCTCAACCGCCTGATGCAGGCACATTCGCCGCGTTTTAACTTCAATGCGGTGCGCAATCAGATGGAAGCCCCGCTGTGGCTGATGGTGAGCCAGCAACCGCAGAACCTGCTACCCAGTGATTATGACAGTTGGACGGAGTTGTTTAATGCCGCGCTGACCGACAGTCTGGCCAAGCTGGATAAAGACTTTGGTGACTGGCGCACACTGACCTGGGGTCAGTTCAATGCCGTGGATATTCGCCACCCCATGAGTGCCTTTGTACCACTGCTCGGTGAGCTTACCGATATGCCTAAGCGACCGCTGGCTGGCGACTCCTTTATGCCAAGAGTAGCGCAAAGCAGTTCTGGTGCTTCCCAGCGTTTGGTAGTGGCCCCGGGTCATGAGGACAAGGCCATATTCCATATGCCTTCAAGTCAGGCTGGTCATCCCCTGTCCCCCTATTTTGGTGTGGGTCACGAAGCCTGGCGCAGTGGTCAGCCCACCGGACTGTTGCCGCAAGCAACGCGTTATCAGCTCAGGTTGATTCCAGGTGAATAAAGTTTTGATGGAATTGATATAAGTATTCAACTTGTTTGGGGTTGACAAGCAGACTGTCAGCCCCTAGATTCGAGGGCATGAAATTATATACATTGTCTTTTGCGCACTTTTTTACCTCACCTGAGCCCGGGAGGTAACTGGCTGCGTGAAAGTCGGATACAAAAACCTCCCACCAGGGAGGTTTTTTCGTTTTTAGCAACAGGAAATACAGATGACAGACTATCAGGCCCAACTGGCAGAGATTCGACAACATATCAGCGCCCTGGATGCTGATCTACTGGGTTTGCTGGCTAAGCGCCAGCAACTGACCAATCAGGTGGCAGAAACCAAAATTAAGGCCCATATGCAGGTGCGTGACCCGGCCCGCGAAGAGCAACTGCTGATTAAGCTGATTAAGCAAGGCCAACCATTGGGCCTGACCCCCCAATACATCACTGCGCTATTTCATGTGATCATTGAAGATTCAGTGCTTAACCAGCAAATGTTACTGGCACAAAAGGCCAATCCAGACAATGCCCAGCCACTTAACCGCGTGGCCTTTTTGGGTGACAAGGGCTCTTATAGTTATCTTGCCACGCAAAAATATTTTGCCCGCCGCTCAGGGGAGTTGCTGGAAATAGGCTGCCCCAGTTTTGATGCCATAGTGGCTAAGGTTGAATCCGGTGAAGCCGATTACGCCGTATTGCCAATTGAAAACACCTCATCGGGCAGTATCAATGAAGTATTCGATTTGCTGCAGCACACCAGCCTGTCGATTATCGGCGAACTGACGCATCCGGTGGAACATGCATTGTTGGTGGGTTGTGATACTGATATCAGCAAACTCAAAACTTTGTATGCCCACCCGCAGGTATTCTCCCAGTGCAGTCATTTTCTTGCCGAACTTGGCAATATTGAGGTCAAACCCACCGACAGCACGTCTGCCGCCATGCTGAAGGTCAGTGAAATGCAGGACCCATCAATCGCTGCTATCGGCAGCGCTCCAGGCGGTGCCCTGTATGGTCTGACCCCAATTAAGTCGAATCTGGCCAACCAGAAAGAGAATCACAGCCGCTTTATTGTGGTGTCACGCAAGCCGGTCAATGTACCGCTGCAGATCCCGGCCAAAACCACTCTGGTGATAAGCACCGTACAAAAACCAGGTGCCTTAGTAGAAGCACTGCTGGTACTGCGCGACAACGAGATCAATATGACCAAGCTGGAATCCCGCCCTATTAACGGCAATCCCTGGGAGGAAATGTTTTACATTGACGTGGAAGCTAACCTGCAGGACGGCCATATGCAGACTGCGGTTGAACAGCTGCGCGGCATCACCCGATTCTTAAAAGTGCTGGGTTGTTATCCCAGTGAGGAAGTCGCGCCAACCCGGGTAGCCGCAGCTGGCGCATTGCAGGAATAAACGACTTGGCGGCAGTCTGTGCATGATTTAACCCATCACTGCCCTAAGCTGCTCAGCCCTATCCACTCAGGGTTTCATGGCTTCGCCCAGTTCATCATCAATGGCTCTGGCCGTCTTAAAGGCGGCCCGCTCCATCAAACGCGCGGCATATTGCTCAAACTCCGGGCGCTTGGGTAATGTACCAAACTGGATCCCCCAAATCACATGGGAGCCAACATACACATCGGCGGCGGTAAATCTGCGACCGGCCACATAGTCGGACTCGGCTAACTTTGCCGCCAGCACATCCACCGCTTTATCGTAGCTTCCATACCCCACCATGCGCTGCTGCTCGTCACTGACCTGCACATTCAGAGAACGATTCACGATGGCGGCTTCCAATGGTCCTGCGGCAAAAAACAACCAACGTAAATAATCCGCCAGTTCCGCTTTTTCAGGCGCCAGGGCCCCGTCAGGAAAGCATTCTGCCAGATAAGCACAAATAGCCGCACACTCGGTGACAACCTTGCCTTTGTGCACGATAGCCGGCACTTTGCCCATGGGGTTGATTTGCAGAAATGCCGGGGCTTTCATCTGCTCGCCATATGGCACAATTTGCTGCTGATAATCAGCACCTGTCTCTTCCAGCATCCAACGGACAATTTGTCCGCGGGACCAGGGGTTGGTGTAGAATCGCAATTCACAATCTGCATTGTCGGTCAGTGGCATTTTGTGTTCCTTTCAATGGTTATGTTGCTGTTAAGAATGGCGTCTGTTGAAAATTCGGCGGCCTGTTGTTATCCCCAAAGGCTGACCTTGCAGCGCTGAAACAGACAAGCCCAGGTGTTTACATTATTTTTACATTACTCTATGGTTGGCTGTCGAGGCAATGGTGAATCTGAGTCTTATCGTCGCTGCCGACACTCCAAGGATTCACTCATTCAGACGTAGGTTGAATACCTCTGGCACGTCACAACGGATTAAAGGCTGTTGAATCAAGCCATAAGGAAAACCATGTCATCTTACAAACAAACATCTCTTTATGGGCCGCTGGCGGCTCTGACACTGCTGCTGCCCGCAACCGTTGGTGCTGTGGACTGCAGTAACCTACCTGTTTGGGACGCCGCCCAGGCTTACCATGGCGGTAATCAGGTACAACACCTGCAGATAGCTTACCAGGCAAATTGGTGGACACAGAATCAGCAACCGGCCAGCCATTCAGGCCAGTATCAGGAATGGCACAGATTGGGTGATTGCGATACTGGCAATCTCTCCCCCAGCGTCACACTCACTTCGCCCCTGAACGGAAGTATTTTCAGCAAAAATGACAACGTTGTCATCTCTGCGACTGCATCAGACCCGGATGGTCAGGTCGCATCCGTCGCGTTTTCAGTGAATGGTAACTTGCTGCTTGTGGATACCCAATTACCCTATCAAGTCACATGGCCAGCAGCAGTTGGACAACAACGCGTCCTTGCCACTGTGACTGACGATCTAGGCGCTACAAACCAAGCCTGGGCGGATATTGAGGTTTTAGATCCGGATAATCAGGCACCCAGTGTGAGTCTGACAAATCCTACGGCAGACGCAGAGCTGACTGCCGGAAACAATATCACACTCAGCGCCGAGGCCACTGACAATGATGGGCAAATTCAGTCTGTCAGTTTCTATGTGGATAACATCCAGGTCGGCGAAACAAGCGCCCTGCCCTATCAAGCCAACTGGCTGGCCGTTGCCGGTCAGCATAGTTTTAAAGCCAGGGCCATCGACGATGACCAGGCCGAAAGCTTCAGCAATGTGGTGATACTGATGATTGCGGACAAACCCGGTGGCGGATGTTCCGGATTGCCAGTCTATCAGCCAGGCACGGCCTATCAGGCCGGTCAACTGGTGCAAAACCAGAATCATCAATACCGCTGTGACGTGGCAGGTTGGTGTTCGTCCAATGCTGACTGGGCCTATGCGCCTGGTACAGGTGCCCATTGGACTCAAGCCTGGAGCGACCTGGGAATTTGCGCCATTGCCCCAACGGTGCATTTAGACTCACCTGTGGATAATGCTGTGCTGCTGGCAGGCACAGAAGTGAATATTCAGGCCAGTGCTTCCGATGACGATGGCAGCGTGACCAACGTGACTTTTTATGCCAATAACCAGCTTGTGGGCCAGGACGACACGCCGCCCTACCATCTGCTTTGGATGGCAAATCCAAGCGGCGATGTGCAACTGAAGGCCATTGCCACCGATAACGACAATAATCAGGCCGAGGATAGTGTGTTGGTACGGGTCAGTAATGAACCGGTTGTGGTGTCACTGACTTCTCCCGCCAATGGAACCCGCATTAACTTAGGCACAAGCCTGACGCTGACAGCCGACGCCAGTTCAGCCGTAGCACAGGTAAACAACGTCGCTTTTAAAGTCAATGGTGTGGTTATTTCCAGCGATACCAGCGCCCCTTATTCAGCAAACTGGCTCGCCGGGTCGGCCGGAAATTACAACCTGACGGCCGTGGTGACTGATGACCTCGGCAACACTGCCACCAGTAGTGCGGTGAGCGTTATCGTCAATGCCACACCAAGGGGTAAAACTCATAAACTTATCGGCTATTGGCATAACTTCCAGAATCCAGCAGGATGCCCGGTACCCTTGGGCAGCATATCTCCACGCTGGGACGTTATTGATATTGCCTTTGCCGACAATGACTTTAATGTCAGCGGACTGGTCAATTTCAATCTGTTCGATGGACAGGGCTCAAGTTGCGCGGGCATTGATGCCACGCAGTTTAAACAGGATGTAGCGGCGCTGCAGGCCGAAGGCAAGAAAGTGGTGCTGTCCTTGGGCGGGGCAGAAGGCACTATTACCCTCAATACCGATGCGGATGAACAAGCCCTGGTCAGTAGTTTAACCGCCATCATCAATGAATGGGGATTTGATGGTCTGGATATCGACCTGGAAAGCGGTTCGAATTTGGTGCATGGCTCACAGATCCAGGCACGTTTACCCAGAGCCCTGAAGCAGATAGAACAAAATATGGGCCGGGATATGTACCTGACCATGGCGCCGGAACATCCCTATGTGCAAGGCGGCTATGTGGCCTATTCAGGTATCTGGGGGGCCTATATTCCACTGATTGATGAGATGCGCGACACCCTGGATATTTTGCACGTTCAGCTGTACAACAATGGTGGACTCAGACACCCTTACGCGCCGCAGACGGCACCCGCCGGCTCGGTGGATATGATGGTGGCGTCGGCCAGAATGCTGTTGGAAGGCTTTGAGCTGGCCGATGGCAGCAGATTCTTGCCACTTAGGGATGATCAGGTTGCTTTGGGCCTGCCCTCGGGCAGAAGCTCAGCAGGCTCAGGGCAGGCCAGCACGGCGGATATTATCCGTGCCCTGGATTGCATCAGCAAAGGAACACAATGCGCAACACTTGTACCAAACCAGTTGTTCAGCCAGTTTGCTGGCGTGATGACTTGGTCGATTAACTGGGATATTCATGACGACTATATTTTCTCAGTGCCTATCGGGCAAAAACTGGATGCCATGAATGCCGGGCAATAGTGATACAGCCGTAAAAAGCTAATCAGGCAATTCAATAAGTGAGCCCCGCATGTCGGGGCTCTTTGTTGCATGACATTAATGTGCAGTTATCTGCACTTTTCACCCACATCGTATTTCCATCATCAAAAAATCCTGGCATCGGCATCGCATTGCAGCTCCACCATTGAGACTGTTCGGCGGCCTTTAATGCAGGAGAATATCATGCCCAACCGCCAATTTTCGGCACCAAAACTATTGTTGTTATCCACATTTTCTGTCAGTTCAATCACCGGCGCACAGGAGCCCAGCGTAACCGATGGCGCACAAACCGCCTTTGGAGAGAAGCAAGGCATTGAATCTATTGGTCTTTACAATGAGGTTATGGTGCGAGGTTTCGACTTAACCCAAAGCGGTGCTTATCGCATAAACGAGCACTATTTTGCCCGGGCCAGCGGCCTGTCTGAATCGCTACTGGCAGGTTTAACCGTGTCTGTGGGAATCACCGCGGCTCAGCTCGATCTGCCTTCGCCTTCTGGAGTCGTGCTATACAGGTTACGTGAACCGCAAGAGCAGAATAGTCTGTCACTAAGTCTGGGGGTGCGAGATATCGATACTTTGCATGCCGATGCGCAAGGCACCCTGATTACAGCCGACAACAGTCTGGCCCTATCCGGCCACATATTGGCACAACCCGAGTATCATGGCGGCACCGCACAGTCGGGGCAGAAATACAGCGGCGGCAGCACATTAAGATGGCAGCCAGACGACAACAGCACTGTATACCTGTTTGCAGGTATGCAAACCCTTGAACATGACGGCAATGTGCAAGTTTACCCAGCTCAGGACAATGCCCCCCCGTCAATCCCACTAAAAGAAAATCTTGCACCGGATTGGGCCAGATATAAATCTACCGACGGGGCTGCTGGCTTGCTGTATCAATATCACCGCAATGACTGGACACTTGATGCATCAGTTACCCATTCCTTTGTACGAACAACACGCAATGACACCACGTTGCTGAGTATTGATAAGGCCGGGCAAGTCAACAGTACCATCTACCATTTACCCGCAACACGCAGTTCAGCCAGTGCAGTGGAAACCAAACTGGTCCGGCAGCTGCACAACGGCAAGTGGCAGCATAGCCTGGGCATAGGTCTCAGGGGCAGGCGCAGCAATACCGATCTGGTTGATGCTTACGCAATAGATGGCGGTCAATATCGCCTGACGGATTCGCCCTTTAACGTGGCGGTACCAATGCTTCCGGTTCAATGGCCGATGGGGCGTGACAAGGTTGATCAGCAAATGGCTAGCCTGAACTATGCCGGAGATTATGCCAACTTGCTGTCCATCCGTTTGGGGGCACATAGATCCCGCTATGAAAAAGATGTACAACAACCCAGTGGCTTATCGTCTTTCCTTAGCCAGGACGATTGGTTTTTCAATGCCTCACTTACCACCAGACTAGATGCGCACTGGCAGCTATTTGGCAGCTTTGTCAATGGGTTGGAAGAAAATGGTGTCGCGCCTGCTTCGGCAAGCAATTATGGTGAAGTGATGGCACCGGTTAAAGCTCAGCAATGGGAGTTGGGATTTAATCTGGATGTTTCACCACAAATAACTTTGCAAGGTTCGCTGTTCGATATCGACAAACCTGTCACGGGCATAGCAGCCAATGGTCGCTATCAGCTAGTGGGTGATGTCAGCCACAAAGGATTAGAACTGTCCCTTGCCGGAGACATATTCTCGGCAACCCGGGTTGTTTTGGGCGGTGTGTGGCTGGATGCCAGTTTGCAGGGACAGAACGGCAATCGCGCAGAGCCAGCGGGCGTGTCGTCTTTTAATGCTACTTTTAACGTTGAACACAGACTAAGCAATAACTGGGCTATTGATGCTCAACTGGTCCATGAAGGAGCTAGACGTATGTGGCTGAAGGGCGACACAGAGATACCCGGAGTCAGCTTTCTGACCCTGGGATTTCAGCACAACTTTAAATTGAATGACATTGCCTTTTCGCTGCGTGGACAATGGATTAACGCACTGGACAAGGAAGGTTACTACGCAACATCCTCTGGTGCCTTGGTTCCCATTTGGCCACAAAGCTACCGGCTGATGCTGAATAGCAGATTCTAAGGTCTGTCCAAGCCGATCAGTGCAATATGGCTTTCATCTTCATCACCATCCATAATCAATAAACGTTGCCGACTGGGGTCAAAGGCCAAGTCGGCGACTCCCTTACTTAGGAGCGTCGTATCCAGTTGCGCACGTTCGCCATTGGTTTTGAGTTGCCAGATACCATCAGATTCTATTGCGGCAATACCTTGCTCGGTCACAACCCAGGGCCTGTTGCCATGTGTTGTTATTAAGGTCGGTGCAGTCGTCAGCTTTCCCTCGTGCCACTTCAACTGCCAAAATACCGTGCTCTGCCGCCGTTTAGCAAAGATACCAGCAGGACCTGCCCGCAAGGCTAGCCAATCGTTCCCCAACTCGGGATACCCCGTAACCATACCGCTTTGCACGTCGGCCGTTGCTAACTGCCAGCCATGCTGTTCACTACGTGCCAAAAACACCAAGCCATCATCATCTGGTAAAAACTGCGGATTGGCTTTATCTCCTGTCACTTGCGTCAACTGTACCGGCTCACCATCTAGTGCAGAAAGCAAAAATAACTGCGCCTGTCGTTGGGTCACTGCCACAAAGGCGAGTAAACCACTGTCGTTGCTCCAGACCGGCCCATGCACAAAACTGGCCTGTCTGTGAGTAAGCTGGCGCAATCCCCCATCACTCATCAGCCACACTTGTGGGCTTCCCGACGCCATTGATACGAAGGCAATCCGACCGTGCGTATCAATATCCGGCGACCAGGTTTCTGCGGTAACGGTTTGCAGCGGCGTATCCTGTCCCAGCCAATATAGATTGCGCCGGGCTTGCCACATCTCAGCCACTAATTCACCCCGAGTGTTAGTGGCAATCTGAGTGATTGGCGTGGTGCCCCAGTTTAACCTGTAGGGGCTCCCCCCTTTGCTGTCAATTGCCCACAATCCCCAGTCACCACCGCGGCTGGAACTAAAAAAAATGCTATGGCCATCCGCAGCCCAAGCGGCGCCATGCGCTTTCCAACCATCGAAGGTTAATTGTTGCAGCTCCTGTAATTGACCGTCTGCCAAGTCGGCCACCATTAAGTCATTCACGCCCGCGGAAGGGGTGCGTCTGAACAGCAGTTTACTGCCATGAGGAGAAAGCATGGGATCAAGATCGCCGTGAGAACCCGCGGGAGGGGTGGTCAAAACCGACTCTGTCGCCTTTATCCAGTCAATCAGATACAAACGACGCCTGTCATCATGGGCTTGGCTGCGACTGACAATGACCTGTTCGCTATTACCGACAAATGCAGCGCGTCCATATCCGCCAGGCTCACATTCCGTCACCCGGAGTTGGCGTTGCGTCAGCAAATCCAACATTATTAAGGTACAGCGTTCATTCTCCACCCGGTTAAACAACAGCTTCCGACCGTCATTGCGCCATACGGGATAAATGTCATCGGCCTTGCTGTCGATCAACACACGGGGGGCAACGCCGTTAAGTTCCTGCAAATGTATATCCCAAGAACCGTTCTCGCCTCTGGTTACAAAGGCCAGTTGCCGTCCATCGGGGCTCAGGGCTGGCTGCGTTTCGACTCCTTGCTTAGCGGTAAGTGGCGTTACCTGATTCGTTGACCATTGAGCTCCATAGTTAAACCACCCACCATACAAAATGACACTTGCTACCACTAGTAGCAGCGATCCTAACATTAACATTCTTAAGCTTGGCCAGTGCGATTCAGATGAGAGCGAGGAAGCCGCCAGATCGCTGTTTTGCAGTCGGTAACCAATCTTTGCAATGGTATCGATACTCAGACCACGATGGGGTGATATCAGCTTACGCAATTGGCCAATACAGCGATTGATAGCCCCATCTGACACTATCCTTCCCTGCCAGCAACGTTGTAACAATTCATCCCGGCTTACTACGTTACCACTGCGTTGATGTAAGGCCACCAACACCTTCATACAGCGAGGCTCCACACTAAACACTTGCTTATCGGTATTCAGGATCTCCAAGGCACTGGGACGTACCAACAGATCACTCAGTTGAAAGTCCGCAACGTCGGTCAGGTGGATCTCATCTAGCTGGCGATCTATCATTGGATTGCGAGGAATTCATCGAAAAGCTGAGAAGCAGGGCTGTACTCTACCGTTGATCATTGTCAATGTGAACAGCCCTGTGCGTACACACACCTCAGGCATGGCTGCGATCATCGTCAGCCTTTAGTAATAGCTTCTTACTTTCCACCAGGCTCTTCTTGGCGAAATCGCCAAACCACTGGCCGATATGGAAGAATTCCTTGATAAAAGTGCCTTTGTCTCCGGCTTCCAGAGTTGCCAGGGCCTGATCGAAACGATCACGGAATCGCCTGAGCAGAGCAATACTGTCTTTATTATTAAAGATGATATCGGCATATAAATTGGGAGACTGGGCGAACAAGCGCCCTACCATTGCCAGTTCCAATCGGTAGATGGGCGAACTGAATTGAATCAGTCTGTCCAGATCGGGATTTTCACCCGCCAGATGTGCGCCATACACATAAGAGCAGAAGTGACGCATCACCTGAATAAAAGCCATGGCATCGTCATGCTGCTGCGCCGTGCTTTCTTTTAAAATAGCGCCCCAACTGCGCATCTGCTCCAGCAACCATTCATAGCGTTCAGGGTAACGGCCATGACAAACCACAATCACTTGCTTTACCAGGCTCGATACATCGGGACCAAACATGGGATGCAAACCCAGCACTGGCCCTTTATGCACCTCCAGCATGGCCTGCAAGGGTGCGGACTTAATACTGGTAATATCCGCCAGTAAGCAGTCTGCCGGTAACGTATTCAGTTTGCCGATAATGTCTTCCGTCAGTTTCATCGGCACTGATACCAGCACCAGACCAGCCCCGGCAAACAGGCTTTGTGCATCAGGCCAGTCTTCCTGCTCAAGAATAGCGACTTCATAGCCGCTCATTCTGAACATATCCACAAACACGCTCCCCAGTGCGCCTTTACCGCCTATCACCACCACTTTACCCAAGTCTGTCTGGCAACAACGGTAACGCTGATGCTGTGTTTGGTACGACTCGCGCATAATGCGCCTGAGCAGATCCTCTACCAGCGCTGGTGACAATCCCAGTGCTTCAGCCTCAGCCCGGCGCTTGGCAATAAGATCGGCTTCACGGCTAGGTACATAAATGGGCAGCCCAATCTGACTTTTTACCTCACCCACCTGACGGGTGATGGAAAGGCGTTTAACCAGCAGCGCCACCAGTTGACTGTCCAGTTCGTCTATCTGTTGGCGCAGGGGCGCCAGGGGATCGGCCTGTTCGCTCATTGTCAGCTCGCTTGTTTCAGTTTTTTCAGACGCATAGGTAAAACCGTAATCAGCTTCTCCCTGGTCTGTTTCAGCAGCTTGTCGGTGCTTGGCCAGTCAATACAACCGTCGGTAATGGACAGGCCATATTCCAGCTCGGCAGGTTTTTTACCATTGCTGCTCTGGTTCCCGGCATGCAGATGACTTTCCAGCATAATACCGATAATAGACTGGTTACCTTCCAATATCTGGTTGGAAACATTGGCCGCCACCAAGGGCTGACGACGGTAATCCTTATTGGAGTTGGCATGACTGCAATCCACCACCAAACCGGCGCTTAAACCCGCAGCATTAAGCTGTTGTTCACACTCAGATACGCATACGGAATCGTAGTTAGGCTGTTTGCCACCGCGCAGAATAATGTGTCCGTCCGGGTTGCCCTGAGTTTGAATAATACTGACTTGCCCCTGCTTGTTAATGCCCATAAAGCTGTGCCCGGACGCTGCCGATTGCAATGCATTAATCGCAATATCCAGACTACCATCCGTGCCGTTTTTAAAGCCAACCGGCATAGACAAGCCACTGGCCATCTCACGGTGAGTCTGCGACTCAGACGTGCGGGCGCCGATAGCCGACCAGGCAAACAATTCAGCCAGATATTGCGGGCTGATAGGGTCCAGGGCTTCTGTGGCCACCGGTAGTTCCAGCTCAGACAACCAAATCAGCAACTCTCTGGCTTTACGCAGGCCGGCTTCAATATCAAAGGTACCATCCAGATGCGGATCATTAATCAGGCCCTTCCAACCCACCGTCGTACGGGGCTTTTCAAAATACACCCGCATCACTATGTACAGGGTGTCTTTGGTTTCTTCGTGAAGTTGCTTGAGTTTAAGGGCATATTCTTTGGCCGCTTCAATATCATGAATAGAGCATGGGCCGCATACCACCAACAGCCGATGATCACGACGATGAATAATATCGGCAATGGTGGCACGCGACTGAGCGATTCGCTCCAATGCACGGCTGCTCACCGGCATTTCCCTGGCCAGGGCATCCGGGGTAACGAGAACTTGCTCACCAGATACGTGAACGTTATGAATGGAATCTTTTAACATGGCGGTCATTACCTGTATTAATGTCTTTACAAATACGAAGAAAGTATGGCACGAAAATCGCGCCGAAACAGAAAAGTTCAGCGGTATCGGGAGGTTTTAAAAAGCGGGTGTAACTTTATATTTACTTTCATGATATTTTTTTAATTTAAACATAATTGACTTTTTACCATTTCATGAACTCACTATCAAGTCGGGATTAAGTAATAAGTCCTATCAGTAGTTTCTGCATAACTTATGTGAATTTGTCACAATTTAACCTGAGCAAACAGCCCCGGCTTTCATCCTGCTGTCACATAGCAAGCTTAGCCTGCGCGCAACCCCCGGTTGCCCCAATGACCGGGCAAACAACAGTAGTGAGAGCCCCATGTTGAAAAAGCTTAGCCTGATTATTTCCTTGCCCGTTTTATTTGGCCTTTTGGTGCTGTTTGCACTGAATATGGCCTCGTTACACCAGACTCAGAAAATTATTCGCGGTTTTGAAAATATGGAACAAAACACCCTGGCTGCAGAACGACAAACCTCGGTTGTGCTGGCGAATTTCAAAACTCAGGTGCAGGAATGGAAAAATGTATTGCTACGTGGCTACGATGCCAAAAGCCTGGATAAATACTGGGGCAGCTTCGTTAAACATGAAGGCCTGATCCAACAGCAACTGGACCTGCTTGAACAAAACTACCATTTGCCTGCAGATATTATTAATGACATAAAATCCTTCCGCACGGCTCATCAAACCATGGCCAGGCAATACCGGGAAGGCCTTGAGCAGTTTATTCAGGCAGACTTCGAACCTAAATTTGGCGATAAGGTTGTCAAGGGTATGGACAGAGAACCCGCTGCTCGTCTCGCGACGCTGGAAAAGAAAATTGCTGAACTGGCACGACAAGAACTCACCCAGCTTAAGGGCCACGCCAATGCGGTCATCCAGTCCATTTTAGTCCTCAGTTTACTTCTGACCATATCCACCATCTCCTTGGTTATGTATGTATTGCGCCAGCAAGTGATACGCCCGACCAAATCCATCACAACCAGCGTGCGTGATTTGATGAATTGTAAGTACGACTCAGTGATGAATTATCAAAGTCATCACGAGTTGGGGGAGCTGGCCAATGCCACACGTCATATGCAGGATAAAATGCAAAGCACGGTAACCTTACTTAGCCAGGCACAACATGAGGTTAATCACTCATTTGATACGTTGCAGGAAATCAGCAGCATTATCAACGAAGGGGCCAGGAGCCAGCAGAATGTTTCCCTGCAGCTGCAGCAAGGTATGGATAATCTCAATGGGATAGTCAATAAGCTGCAGAATGTCACTAATTTGGTCTCTGGCGCCACCCATCAGGCCAAGCAGAATGTGGATGCCTGCTTCAGAATTTTTGATAAAGCCAATAGTGGCTTTGAGCGTCTGGTGGTGGATACCGAGCAAACCAGCAAACTGATTGAAGATTTGCAGAGTAAGAGCGCCAGCATCCACAAGGTGGTCCGGGTCATCAATGAAATTGCCGATCAGACCAACCTGCTGGCACTGAATGCTGCCATTGAGGCCGCCAGAGCAGGTGAACATGGCCGGGGCTTTGCGGTTGTTGCCGATGAAGTTCGCACCCTGGCATCCAAAACACAGAACTCAACCGCCGATATTCAGGCCATGCTCAGCAGCTTTCAGCAGGATTCCGGCCAGGCCGTTAATGCCATGCAACAAGGCAAAGAGCAATGTATCGCCAATGCCGATGAGGCCAAAGCGGCGCTGGCTCGTCTGAATGAACTGGTAGAAGATGTGGCAGATATCAACTCGGTGGTTGCTGAACTGAATCAGGCCGCCGAAGCGCAGTCTACGGTGTTGCTACAGATGAATGCCTGCGCCAATCAGGTGGTGGAATCATCTCAGGAATACATTGCCTTGTCTGAGCGAACTGATGTGTCCAGTGCGGTTAAACAGGCTTCGCAAAACCTGCATAAAGTGGTGGACTCGCTAACCCGGCAACAAACACCGGCAAATAGTGCTCATTCGTTGAGCTCCAGCAATGGAGCCGGCCCTTCAGGTCAGTTTGCGATAGGCCTGAGTCAGTAACTGACAATATTGATGTTGGCCGCCTTTATCGGGATGATGCTGATGCATTAACCGGCGATATTGGCGGCGTATGGTTTCACTATCAGCCTGTTCATCCAGTTCCAGCACTGCCAGCGCCTCGCGGCGCTCATCGGCAGACAACTGCCCCGCCATACGTTGCCAGAAATCCTCCAGCAACTGTGTCACACCAGCACTATCCGTTTCCTGCAAATTCTGCCAGTCCAGATAATAGCTGCACAGGGCATCATGCTCCCCCAGCGCTGCTGAACCCGGCGAATAAGGTAACAGCTGAATACACAATGCGCTGATATGCAGGTCGCTTTCCCGGCGCGCGCGCAGTTGTTCACGAAGCTGATAAAGCTGGTTAAACAGCAGGAAATGGGTTTGAAATAACACCAGATTATCTGACAAATCCAAATCGGCAGTAAAAACGCCCATTGCCGGTTCTTTTAACCTGTCAATCAGCGCATATTCACTTATGCCCTGTGGAGCCTGCTGCAACAATTTGTGCAGCAGGCCGGTAAGATCAGGGGACGGATTCAAACACAGTCCCCTTTAGCCTTTGCATCAACCGGCTGGATATACATAGCTGGCTTGTATACCCAAAGGTATGCCCATGCCCCAATAGATCAGCAAAAATGCCGTCCAAATCACCATAATACAGATAGAGAATGGCAACATCAGTGACAACACCGTACCAATCCCTGTGTCTTTTACATAACGCTGACAATACACCACCACCAACGGGAAGTAAGGCATCAGCGGCGTAATAATGTTAGAGGAGGAGTCCCCTACCCGGTATGCCGCCTGGGTAAGGTCCGGGGAAATCCCCAATTGCATCAGCATAGGCACAAAAATGGGGCCGAGCAGCGCCCACTTGGCTGATGATGAACCAACAAACAGATTGACAAACGCGGTCAGGAAAATCAGCCCGACAATCGTCACCATGGACGGGAGTTGCAGGGTTTGTAATACTTGCGCGCCTTCAATGGCCAGCAATGCGCCCAGATTTGATTTACCAAATGCATCAATAAACAAGGCACAGAAAAACGCCATCACGATGTAATAGCTCATACTGCCCATGGACTTGCTCATAGCTCCGATGATGTCACGGCTGGATTTAAAAGTACCTGCTACCAGGCCGTAAACCACACCAGGCAGAATAAACAACAGGAAAATCAGCGGCACAATACTGCGCATCACCGGGGCAGAAAAAGACGCCAGTTGCCCTTGTGGATCGCGAAGCGGTGAATCCACCGGCCATAAAATAGCAACCAATAAGCCTATCCCTGCCAGCATCACCAAGGTAGCAATGCGCAAGGCTTTGCGATCTTTGTCGCTCAGGGCATCAAACTTGGGTATTTCTTTTGGATCACCATCCACCTGGGTGTCTTTAAGACGCGGCTCAATCACCTTATCCGTTAAAAACCAGCCAATGGCGATAATCAATAAGCTGGAAGCGCTGGTGAAATACCAGTTATTTAACGGGTTTACCTGCATGCCTGGATCGATAATCTGTGCGGCACTTTGGGTAAAACTTTGCAGTAATGGATCAATGGCGGATGGCACGAAGTTGGCAGCAAAGCCACCACTAACGCCCGCAAACGCGGCGGCAATACCCGCCAGCGGATGACGGCCCATAGCGTAGAATATCACCCCGGCCAACGGAATAACCAGCACATAGCCAGCGTCAGTGGCGGTATGGCTGACAATGGCCACCAGAATAATAGATGGTGTCAGCAGAAACTTCGGTGTTGAGTCCAGCATGCGTTTGAGACCGGCATTAATAAAGCCGGAATGTTCCGCCACCCCAATCCCCAGCATAGACACCAGCACCACGCCAAGTGGCGCAAAGGTGGTAAAAATGGTGACCATACGCGACATAAAGTCGGCCAGGCTGGCACCGGTAAGCAAGTTGTTGACGACTATCGTCTGACCGGTTCGGGGATCGAGGGCATCAAAACTGACATTGGCCAGCAGTGCCGACAATACCCAGACGATGACCAGGCTGATAAGAAAAATGACCGCAGGATCGGGAAGCTTATTCCCTACCTTTTCTATTTTGTCCAGCGCCCGGCTGGTCCAGTTTGCTTGGGCTGTCATCAGGTTACTCCGTTATTGTTGTTATGGGTACGATTCCGTATTCCAAAGGAATACGGCAAAGTGTGCCACACTGAAGCGCGCTGGCAAATCAGACAAGGCAGAATCCTGTCTATTCGCAGTAAATTTGCCCAGTTCAGCATAAAATCCAGTGGTGTTAACCGTAGCGTTCCCCGATAATTGCCCCTAAACTGTAATAAAAACAACAATAAGGGGCCCAGGTTGAGAAAACCGGCCAACGCTGCACTAATAGGGTTTATCTTATGCTGGCTATTGTCTGGCATAAGCACCGCAAACGCCCAAGCGGCAAAATCCACTCACGGCGTACCTGAAACTTTACGTTATTGTGTTGATCCTGACTGGATGCCCTATGAAGCACTGCGCGAAGGCCTGCATAGTGGCATGTCATCTGAATATCTGACATTGGTCGCCCAGCAGCTTGGTATCAAGATGGAACTGGTGCCTACCAATAGCTGGCAGCAGACGTTACAAAAGCTCAGGGACGGCGATTGTGAACTGTCTCCTATGCTCAACCGTTCCCAGCAGCGTGACCAGTATCTAGCCTTTAGTCAGGTCTATTTTTATGCTCCTAATGTGTTGGTCGCCAGAAAAGACCAACCATTTTTACAAAACTTTGAACACGTAGGCAGACGGGTCCTGGCCGTTCCTGGCGGATATCGGTTACAGGAATACCTGAATATTTATTACCCAAGTATAGAGACCTTGAATGTCGCCAGTGAGCGTGATGGTTTGCAGGCAGTAGCAGACGGCCAGGCAGATCTGTTTGTTGGCTCGTTATATTCCATTAATGCCTATATCCAGCAGGATGCCCTGGCAGACCTGAAAATTGCCGGCTGGGGGGGCCCGCAGGATGAATTGCGCATTGGGGTGATTCACAAGTATGCCTATCTGCTGCCAGAGATTAATCAGGCCTTATCAGCTGTTACTGAAAGACAACATCTGGACATTCAAAACAGATGGAATAACTTGCGGATTGTGGAAAACAGCAACGTTCGATTAGCCTGGCAAATCGGCCTGGTGACCCTGACGGCGATTTTATTGTTGGTCGCATGGAATCTGTGGATCCGCCGTTATAATCTGAAGCTGGCAGAACAGAACCGGCAACTGGTCAAATTGCGCCATGAACTGGAAGCATCCAACAAAGAACTGCAGTTTTTGTCTGACCATGATCCATTAACCAAGTTACACAATCGGCATTTCTTCAACCATTGCATTGATCAGGACAACCGCGACCCCACGCAACAACAAAGCAGCTTGATTCTGCTGGATATCGATCATTTCAAAGCGGTCAACGATGGCTATGGTCATCAGGTGGGTGATCAGATCCTTCAGGAGCTTGCGCAGATATTGCGCCAATGTGTGCGTGAACATGATCTGGCTGCTCGTTGGGGCGGAGAGGAATTTGTGATTCTGTGTCACAATGCTGATATTGAGGACGCAGTTGCCCTGGCCAGGCGCATAGCCGACAAGGTAGAAGAAACCAGCTTTAGCCGCAATCTTGCAATCAGTTGCAGCTTTGGTATCGCCGAGGTCCGGCAGCATGAGCCCATGCAACATTGTTTTGAACGTGCCGATAAAGCCCTTTATGAAGCTAAATCGCTGGGCCGCAATCGAATCAGTATCAGTAAAGGAGACACCAGTGACAATATGGGTTGATGCCGATGCCTGCCCGGTGGTGATAAAAGAGATTATTTTCCGGGCCGCAGAGCGCACAAGCACTCCGACATTACTGGTGGCTAATCAACCAATACGCACCCCTCCATCCAAAGTGATTCGTGCCATCCAGGTGCCGAGCGGTTTTGATGTAGCAGACAATGAAATTGTCAGACAAGTAGAAAAAGGCGATTTGGTTGTCACCGCAGATATTCCCCTGGCTGCCGAGGTTATGGCCAAAGGCGCAGAAGCGATTAACCCCAGAGGTGAGGTCTACAGTCGAGACACTATCCGCCAGCGCCTGAATATGCGTGACTTTATGGATACCCTGCGTACCAGTGGTGTTCAAACCGGTGGCCCGCCGCCACTGGGCCCAAGGGAAAAACAAGCCTTTGCCAATGGTCTGGATAGCTATCTGGCCAGACAAAGGTAAACAGAGCAATGTTAGGCATGTTGCACCGAGCTATTAGCGACGTGCAGAATATTCAACTGCTCGTCATCCTGCGGAGGCTCAAAAAATGACGAGACATGGGCAAAAACCTGCGCATTGTCAAAATGAGCGCGCTGGGGTTGTTCCAGCCGACGTTTAGCTAGTTGCGACAAGCATTGCTCATCAGTCAGGTCGAGAAAGATAAGCTGATGAGCACAGTTAACTTCTGCACACAGTGTTTTAAACCAGGCTCGCTGCGACTTGGTATTCGCAGGAAAATCCATCACCACATGGACGCCGCTAAGTAAAATCTGTTGCACATGCCCCTTAACAAAGGGTTTGATGGTTTTTGACAACGCCAGGTACTCATCAAAGGTCTGGATCTGACCGGGATAATGTGCCGCCAGCCATTCGTCTTCTGAAATACGTACTGCGTTATAGTCCGCAGCCAATAGTGTTGAGCGGGTGGATTTCCCAGCCCCCATTTTGCCGCAAAAGAAAAATAACCTCCCAGGTTGCTGCATACTTCCTCCTCAACACGGGTTAGTCTGATAAACCGCCTTCAGACAAAAACAAACAGTATGCAAATAATCAACCACAGAGAACACAGTATTGTTTAATAAATGATGACTCCGCGTGTCTTTCTCTGAGCCTTCAGCGTCTTTGCGAGTGGTTATTTGTATCAGTCGGAGGCCAGTTCGAGCTTTTCGTATAGTGCGTGATCATTCTGAACTTTCAACCACGAAAGTCACTGAATAAGACAAAACCCACATCACTCTATCGGGATAAAATGATCCGAACAACAAATGATTGGAATCCAAAAGCCAGAACAAGCTGATGTGATGCTGAGAAGTCTTAAGACCCATATAGTCGGCCGGAAATGCTATAGTACCGGCGATTCAAAACACGGATAACAACCATGCATAAAATACAGATTGCCACTTTTCTGAGTCTGGCCCTTTGTTCGACCGGCCAGGCCGAGACGCAAATTTCTGCCGCTCCGGCGGTGTCCATAGCCAGTCAGGACACCTTCTTTAACAGTCTTAAAGCCTTATGCGGCAAAGCCTTTGCAGGCAAAATCAGTGTGGATAATCAAGGGCCAGGCAGTATGGCCAACAAGCCCCTGACCATGCATGTTCGTAAATGTAGCGAGACAGAATTGCAGATCCCTTTTCATGTGGGTGACGATGCCTCCCGTACCTGGATCATCAGCAAAACCGGCTCGGGTTTGTCCCTTAAACATGACCATCGTCATCAAGATGGCACCCATGATGTATCCACTATGTACGGCGGCCATACCATCGATGCTGGCTGGCCACAGGTACAAGCGTTTCCTGCCGATCAGTATTCCAAGGAGTTGTTTGTCAGCCAGGGTATTCCACAATCCATCGGCAATACCTGGCAAATGTATATCTATCCGGAATTTTTTACTTACCGCCTGGTGCGTGAAGGCCGGGAATTCAGGGTCGACTTTGATCTCACCCAGGAAATCCCTGCCCCGGCAGCTCCCTGGGGCTATCAGGATTAAGGTCTAAAAATTCACCGCGGAGGCGCAGAGACACCGGGCTTTGTATAACCTGAATATGTTGCTCTGCGAACTTTTCTCCTTGTGATATGCGACTGTGCGATGAACGTTCTTGTCTCTTTGCCGTGCTTTGTGGTGCATAAAACACTGAAACTAACTGAATAAAAAGGCTTCAAGTTCGGCCAGTTCCTGCTGCCAGCCTTGCACATTCATTTGCTGCTGTTTCAGGGTCAGGAAACCTGATTCTTTTAGCTTTAACAGCGTGCCATTTTCTGACGTTTGCAGCCACCATTCCACTAAAGTGGATTGCTTCTCATCAAAAGGCACATCCTGTTCTGCCATCCAGCGCCAGGCGAAGTATACGGGGGCATCCACCTGTTCAACGCGCATCGCATAGCGCCCCTCACAAATTTCCGGCGGCCACTCAAACCAGCCTTCGCTACCGACCAGCAACTGGAACTCTGCCTTTGAGCCAAACCAGTTAGCCACTTGCGCCGGATCGCTAATGGCTGCCCAGACCCGCTCAATGGGAGCGTTGAGAGTAAGTTCCCGGTTAATGCTGTCAATCCTGCTCATGTTCTTCTCCCAGGTAAGTGTTAAGGCGGGACAATCTGTCGTCCCACTGCGCGGCGAATGGCTGCAACCACAAGGCGACTTGTTCCATGGGCCTGGGGTTGAGCTGATGGATACGTTCCTTGCCGCTGAATTCAGCGCTGACTAATTTAGCCTTAATCAACACATTCAGATGCTTGGTCACTGCCTGACGGCTGATATTCAGCCCCTCACCGAGCTGTTTGATCGATAACGGCCCACGCTGCCAGAGTGCTTCTATCAATTGGCGACGAATGGGATCTGAAAGGGCTGTGAAAATATCCATACGATGACTTTATGCAACCAATTGGTTGCATGTCAAATCTGATTTGCAAAATAGATTTAAAGGGAAGGCACAAAGTAAAAAGCCCGGCGAGTGCCGGGCTTTTTCAGTAAGGTATGTCAACGGAAGATTAATCTTAGTTAAGCTTTTCTTTGATACGTGCAGACTTGCCGCTACGCTCGCGCAGATAGTACAGCTTGGCGCGACGTACCGCACCGCGGCGCTTAACTTCGATAGAAGCTACAGCCGGGCTGTGAGTCTGGAATACACGCTCAACGCCTTCACCGCTGGAGATCTTACGTACGGTAAATGCAGAGTGCAGACCACGGTTACGCTTGGCGATAACTACACCTTCGTAAGCCTGAAGACGCTCTTTATCGCCTTCCTTAACGCGTACCTGAACAACCACAGTGTCACCTGGGCCGAACGCAGGAACGTCTTTTTTCAACTGTTCTTCTTCAATACGCTTGATGATATCTTGATTGATTTTGCTCATCATAACCTCTCATCCTGGATTAACTGTCATCATGCTGCAAAAGCGTTTGCTGCTGGGCAAATTCATCTTGGAACTGCCTCAATAATCGCTTTTGCTCCTCAGTCAGAGCCAGGTCGTTTAACAATTCAGGGCGTCGTTGCCAGGTTCTCCCTAGCGACTGTTTTAACCGCCACTGCCTGATTTTTTCGTGGTTACCAGACAATAAAATGTCTGGCACCAGGCGACCGTCGAGATTTTCAGGACGGGTATAGTGCGGACAATCCAACAGGCCTTCATTAAAGGAGTCCTGCTCAGCGGATTGTTCATGTCCCAGCACACCGGGCACAAATCGCGCTATCGCGTCCATCAACACCATGGCCGGGAGTTCCCCGCCACTGAGTACGTAGTCACCGATTGACCATTCTTCGTCAACTTCGGCTTCTATGACCCGCTCGTCGATGCCTTCGTAGCGGCCAGCAACCAGAATCAGGTTTTCCGTTTCGGAAAGCCGTCTCACTCCTTGCTGGTCCAGCTTGTTACCCTGAGGTGATAAATAAATCACTTTAGGGTTTTCCCCTGCAGCCTGTTTGGCCGCATGGATGGCGTCAGTCAGCGGCTGCACCATCATCAGCATACCAGGGCCACCGCCATAAGGTCGGTCGTCCACAGTACGATGCTTATCATGGGTAAAGTCTCTCGGATTGAAACACTCGACCTGTAACAAGCCGGACTTGACCGCCCGACCAAATACACCCTGTTGGGTGAAATTGTCGAACATGTCAGGGAACAAACTGACCACACAAAACTTGCGGGTCATCAGAAATCCGGTTCCCAATCCACTGTGATGATTTTGGCCGCCTGATCCACCTGTTTAACCACTTGGTCAACAAGGTATGGGATCATGCGTTCTTTTTGTCCAAAGGCGTCATTAATATTGGCTTTAACCACGAGCACGTCGTTAGAGCCGGTTTCGAACAATTCCCTGACGGTCCCCAGGTTGTAACCTTTCTCGGTCACGACCTGCATACCCACCAGATCACGCCAGTAAAAATCACCTTCTTCCAATTCAGGAAGCAGCTCAGCCGAAATCACAATTTCCAGATTTTTCAGTCTGTCGACTGCATCTCTGTCTTCGACCCCAACCAGCTTGGCAATCAAACCTTTGTTATGTTCACGCCATTGGTCAACCTTCAGTTCCTTCAAACCGCCTTCTGACTTTAAAAGCCAGGGCGCATACGTGAAGATATCTTCCGGTTGTTCGGTATAAGAGGTGATCTTGACCCAACCTTTTACACCATAAGGTGCACCGATTTTGCCTACCACCAGAGTTTCAGACGCGTCACTCATTCCTATACCTCAGCAGACAGGCTTAAGCCGCTGCTTTTTTTGCATCTTTAACCAAGCGAGCAACGCGGTCAGACAGGCTTGCACCTACACCAACCCAATGCTCAACACGGTCCAGATCGATACGCAGTTTCTCTTCCTGACCTTGAGCAGTCGGGTTGAAAAAGCCGATGTTTTCGATGAAACGACCATCGCGCGCACGGCGGCTGTCAGCCACCACGACCTGATAAAATGGAGCTTTTTTAGCGCCACCACGCTGTAAACGAATAGTAACCATAGTTGCCTCTAAACTCGTTAAGCGTTGACATTACCTTACTTGCCCTTGCAATCCAGACATAGATGCCAGGTTGAAGGGCCGCAGTATTGTACGGATTTTGCCTGTGAATGCAAGGTTTAATAAGGATTGAATACCGAATAAGCGCGGATTTGGGTTGCCTGTCGCTAAGTACGGAAATTAGGTTGCCGTTTCCAATTTTTTCGCATTTTATTAAGCCATAGAGCGAAATCTGATTGTCGGGGTGGTATATGGCAAATAAAGAGGCATTAAACAAGCTGCAGGCAGCCATTGATCATGCGGCCAGCTATCAGGAGTTTCTGGAAGCCAGCCTGGAACATGATCGCCTGTCAGGCGCCGACGATTGGAAACATGAGGATAAATCCAACGATTACGATTTTCGCCTGATCCGTAAGCGTGTCGAGCGCATGAAAACAGCCAAAGCCAATAACGATGCAGCCGGTCTGATGTTCATTTTGCATGAAGGCATTCATGGCAATCTGGCCAATATTTCCAATCCGGAACTGGCCAATCACAGTAAAGTGGGCACAAAAGTACTGATCCAGGAATTCCTTGACGAAGTTTGTTCTGCCCTGGAATTTATTTATAACGCCGACGAAGCGGATATTGATTTTCACGAGAAGCTGTCGTTCTTTGAGGAAACCACCCACGCCTATGGACAAAGTTGTCTGATGCTAAGTGGCGGTGCAGGACTGGGCTTTTTTCACTGCGGCGTCGTACGTTCACTGCTTGAACATGACTTGCTGCCGCCGGTGATTTCCGGCGCCAGCGCCGGTTCTATTGTGGCGGCCTTAGTGGCAACCCGTAAGGATGAACAGTTGCTGGATATGCTGACCCCCGAGGCGATCTTTTCCCGTTTCCACAAATGGAGCATCTGGCAAGGACCGGGCCGCGGCAGTTGGTTAGACAGCACCAATCTGGAAAATGCCCTGATTGAACTATTTGATCTGCTGACGTTTGAAGATGCCTACAATCTTACCGGTCGCCACGTGACGATTACCGTATCACCCGCCGATTTGCATCAGTATTCGCGCCTGCTCAACGCCAAAACGTCTCCCAATGCCATCATCACTCAGGCCGTGCGCGCATCCTGCGCCATTCCCCTGGTGTTCGCCCCAGTACAGTTAAAGGCCCGCAACCAGGCTGGCGACATTGTGCCCTACATTCCCAGCCGACGTTTTGCCGATGGCTCTTTAATGGCCGATATGCCCTTTTCCCGACTTGCACGTTTGTATGGGGTCAACCACAGTATTGTCAGTCAAACCAATCCACTGGCCGTGCCCTTCTTGTCCCGACGCAAACAGCACAGTCGTGGCCTGCTGGCGTTAACCAAGCGTCATTTAACCGGTCTGGCCAAGAGCAATAGTATTTATGCCTTTGATATTCTGGAAAATCTGGTACCTGGCAAAGCCGCAAAGCTGGGGATCCATAAGCTGCGCTCTATCATTGATCAGCAGTATGTTGGGGATATCAACATACTGCCCGAACAGAAGCTGGCCAGTTTTAAGTATCTGCTTGCCAATCCCAGTGAGCAAAGTATCAGTGAACTGATTCACAGTGGTGAACGGGCAACCTGGCCGCAGTTGGATATGATTCGGCGCAGTACCCAAATCAGCAAAAGTTTCCGTCACTACCTGAAGTTACTGAAACTTCGTGAAGCCAGAATTCTCAGCAACCTGCCTGCGCCATCCAACCAACGTAGTGTGGCTGGTTAGCAAAATCTGGCCCCCATACACAAGGTACAAAATGTAACCTTAAGAGGATTTTCATCAACAGTGGTAGCTGTTACCCTCCTGTATCGATTATCGGCAGGACAGGATGGATGCGGGATACGCAAAACGGAACTCAAGGGGCTGCAGTTGTTCAGGCGCATATTCAAACCATCTATAGACAGCAATCCCGACGTGTCCTGGCGACGTTGATCCGCCTGCTGGGGGATTTTACCCTGGCAGAGGAAGCCCTACAGGAGGCTTTTGGTGCCGCGCTGCAACAATGGCCCACCGAGGGCATACCTGATAATCCCCGTGCCTGGCTGGTATCCGCCGGTCGTTTTAAAGCCATAGATCAACTGCGCCGCCAGCAACGCTTTAACCAATTGCAAGACGAACTGGCCGAAGATTCACTTACGGCCCACGCCCCTGATTACGATAGTCAGCCAGATATTGAAGACGACAGGCTCAGGCTGATCTTCACTTGTTGTCACCCGGCGCTGGCCATTGAAGCGCAACTGGCGCTGACCTTACGGGAAATTTGCGACCTGACCACCGAAGAGATCGCACGCGCTTTTCTGATATCCCCTGTCACACTGGCTCAGCGTATTGTGCGCGCTAAAAACAAAATCCGCGATGCAGGTATTCCGTATGAAATCCCAGAGCAACAACAGTTGCCACAGCGACTGGAATCAGTGCTGCATGTTATCTATCTGGTATTTAATGAAGGGTACTCAGCCACTGTCGGCGATGATTTAATCCGACAGGAACTCTGTAATGAGGCCATCAGACTGGGACATTTGCTCAGAGAGTTATTGCCGGACGCAGAGGTCAGTGGTCTGTTGGCCCTGATGTTACTGCAGGATGCCAGACGTGCGACCCGCTATTCAGAGCAGGGGGAAATAGTACAACTGGAGTTTCAGGACAGAAGACAGTGGGATTTTCACCAGATTCGGCAAGGGTTGGTATTAGTCCAGGAAGCCATGACCAGTAAAGAAATAGGTAGTTTTACCTTGCAAGCCGCCATTGCCGCCCAACACGCCATGGCCAGACAGTTTGCCGACACCGACTGGAAGCGTATTGTACAACTTTATGAACTGCTGCTGCAGGCCTCTCCCAGTCCGGTAGTAGAGCTTAACCGGGCCGCCGCCATTGCCATGCGTGACGGTCCGCAGGCTGGACTCAAGCAGATGCAGGGCTTACAGGATAAACTGGCCGGCTATCATCTTTACCACGCCGCCATGGCCGATCTGTACCGACGACTGAATTGCCATGAACAGGCCCGCATTTGCTATCAACAAGCACTGGCGTTAACTAAACAAGGGCCGGAACAGCGCTTTTTGCACAAACGATTGTCGGAATTAAATGTATAGCCATGTCGATCTGGTTGTCGACCATACGACTAACACTGGAATATCACATAAAGGAGCTGAACATGGTAAAGCATCAGAAAGAACGCTCTCCACAACCTCAACCAGAACAAAACACCCCGGTAAAAACCGCCACTTTTCGCCGAAAAATACTGATTTAAGGAACCAGCAATGAAATACGTATGCCTTGTTTATTACGATGAACAAATTATCCGCGATATGAGTGAGCAGCAATGGCTGGATCTGAATAAAGAATGCATTGCCTTTGGTGAGCAAGTACGGGGTTCAGGCCATTGTATCGGTGGTAATGCCCTGCAAATGACCGATACCGCCAGTACCGTCAGGATCAGGGCCGGGCAGTTACAGTTATCAGACGGCCCTTTTGCCGAAACCAAAGAACAGTTGGCCGGGTTTTACCTGATGGAGGCCAAAGACTTAAATGAAGCCATCCAATTGGCCGGACGTATTCCACCGGCCCGCTTGGGTAGCATAGAAATCCGCCCGGTTCGCGAACTGCCCAAGTAAACCCCAGTTAAGAGCTGCTTTTGCTCGCGGTATTACTGGTACTGCGTCTGGTGCGGGGGCCATTGGTTGACGATGGCTTCGCTTTGGTTTCAGTCGTTGCTGTTTTCGCACCACTCGCTGTAGCAGTGGATGAGCTTGCTGCGTCTTTGCTGTCGCTTTTCGCCTCTGCAGCATTTTCCTGCGGCTTTGCTTCGGCCTTGGTCGTCTGCGCATCATTTGGGCTGGCCTGCTGTTCCTGGGCTTTTAAACCAGCATCCACTACGCTTTGCAATTCCTTCAATACGCTGTCTAAACGTGCCGTGGCATCTGACAATGCATCTTGGCCCGGCGCCAGGGTATTCTTAAATACCTGCATACGTTGGCGTAACCAGGCAGGGGTTTGCCAGCGCGAGCGCAAATCCTGCTCCACTTTTTCACCACGGCTTATCAGTTGATCCACCAAATCGGTCGAACCTTCTACCAGTTTGTCCAGTTTTTCACCGCTGAACTCACGGCTCTGACCATAAACACCGACCCCGGCCAACCAGGCCTTACGTCCGGGTTGTTCAGTTTTCTTGTTACGATTCATCAGTTTCTCCTTATCCGCGTGCCAACATGCGGTACATAACGGCCTGTTACACAAACCCTTAAAGCAGCCCAAAGTACTGCTATCAAAGCGTGAAAAGCCCGGCAATGCCGGGCTTATTTATCAGGACTTCGCTTGCTTATCAGCCAGCTTGGCAACCGCTGCCGTCAAGGCATCAATTTTGGCAGACAGTTCTTCCACCTTCTGCTCCATATCCGGCTTGTCCAAACCCAACTTCTTGCGTACTTCAGCAACGCGGGCTTCAACATTGGTTTTTTCCTTGATCTTGTCCTTCGTTTCGGACTCGATCTTGGTGCCTTTTTCAACCAGGTCGTCAAATACTTTGGACGCTTCGGCATTCAGCTTTTCATAACGGCCTTGTACTTCGTCCAGGCTCTTACCGTAGGCGCCCAGACCAGCCAACCAGATTTTGCGGGCAAAATCTTCGGCTTCATTCACTTTACTCTTGATATTCTCTAATTTGCTCATGATTGGACTCCTTAGCTGTATCCACGTTGCTAAGATTACGGAAGGAATTTAGAAACCGCATACTAAACCAGCAATTTACCTCACGATTTTTTGCTTACATTTCTAACCACATGAAAAATATCTGATTATTTTTCACACAAGCCAACCATCTATTTTCTGCACCGATGACACGCTTAGCCCCCATCAAGCTTGGTACAACGCAGTGCCACAACCCAAAATTCCACCATTTAATAGTTGTAACATTGTATTTCCGTGTTGGAACCCTATATAGACTTAGGCCTCAAAGAGCATCATCCTGTTGCGCTTTCACGCTCTATGCGCAGAGGCAGCCTTTATATACTGAACATACTGTTGCAGGATGACATAAAGGCACAACGCAACAATTAGCAAATGACGGAAGTACAATGGCAGCCGAACAATTCAAACAACTGCAAGCCTATTTAGACTCCCAGGTGTTAGGGCAGTCCACCTTGACCAGGAATATTCTTATTGCCCTTTTAGCTGATGGCCACCTATTAGTGGAAGGCCCGCCCGGGCTTGCCAAGACGCGCGCCGTAAACGCCCTGGCAAAAGGCATTGAAGGGGACTTTCATCGGGTACAATTTACCCCGGATCTGCTACCGGCCGATTTAACCGGTACGGATATTTACCGTCCGGAAGACGGCAGTTTTGTTTTCCAACGTGGTCCGCTGTTCCACAATCTGGTATTGGCGGATGAAATTAACCGCGCGCCCGCCAAGGTGCAGTCCGCCCTGCTGGAAGCCATGGCGGAACGCCAAATCACAGTGGGGAATAAAACCTATCAATTGCCTGAACTGTTTCTGGTTATGGCCACACAGAACCCGATTGAGCAGGAAGGCACCTACCCACTGCCGGAAGCACAGCTCGACCGCTTTTTGATGCATTTGGAAATTGATTACCCGGGTGCAGATACTGAGCTGGCCATTTTGCGCCTGACCCGCGATGAAGCTCTGCACCAAGCCAAGGTCAGTGCCCCAAGCCTGACGCAGCAGGATATCTTTTCCGCCCGTGAAGCAGTATTGAAAATTCATCTGGCCGAATCATTGGAACAATATCTGGTGCAACTGATTATGGCCACGCGCAAGCCTGCAGCACTGGACAGCGCATTGGCCGGTTGGATCGAATTTGGTGCCAGTCCACGTGCCACTATAGCCTTGGACCGCTGCGCCCGAGCCCACGCCTGGTTACAAGGGCGCGATTTTGTCGGCCCGGATGACATTCAGGCAGTATTCCACAATGTGTTACGCCACCGTTTGCTGCTGTCTTACGACGCCGAGGCAGAAGGTATCGATAGCAATCAGGTGTTAGCCAGGATCCTGGAACTGGTACCCGTACCCTGAGTCGAGTGAGGGAGCAGCAAGTGGTCAGCACACAATCGCAACCCTTGCAGGATGTAGCGCATTGGTTGACACAACACCACAGCGACGGCATTAATCTGTCGATTCGTGAGTTATTGTATTACCAAAGCAAAACCAGCCTGCTGGATTTGTCACCCCGAAAAACCATTCAGGCCAAACTGGCCGGGACCTATCTGGCCAAGACCAAAGGCCGGGGGATGGAATTTGATGAAGCCCGGCATTATCAGCCAGGCGATGATATTCGCGCCATTGACTGGCGGGTTACGGCCAGAACCGGTAAAACCCACACCAAGTTGTACCGGGAAGAAAAAGAGCGACCTATCTTCATTCTTACTGACTTGTCAGCCAGTATGCATTTTGGTACCCGTTTTTTATTTAAGTCTGTCCAGGCAGCCCATCTGACAGCACTGATTGCCTGGTCTGCCCGCAAGCGCGGTGACAGAATTGGCGGCCTGCTTTATAACCAGGATCAGCACCTTGAATACAAACCGTTAACCCGACAAAAAGCCGTACTGTCCTTGTTAAGCGGCTTGATGCAACTACATCAACCAAACCAGCAGCGGCCGCAACAACTGAGTTTCAGTGACGCTTGCGCCAGATTGCGCAGGCTGGCCCGTCCCGGTAGTCTGATATTCCTGATCAGCGACTTCAGCCAACTCAATGATACTGCCAGGCAACATCTGCATCGCCTCGGCCAGCATTGTGAACTGATGGCTTACCCGATAAGCGATCCCTTTGAACACAGTTTGCCATCGGTGAAAGTGCCACAACTGGTGAGTGTGACCGACGGCAACGAGCAACGCACCTTGCTGCTTGGAGAAAAGCAGACTGCTGAGCAATACCAGCAAAGACATCAGCAGCAAACAGAGGCCATGGTGCATCTGCTGAAACAATGCCGTTGTCAGGTATTACCGGTGTCCAGTGCTATGCCACTGGAACAGCAGTTGGCGAACAGACGATGAAGAACAATCCCCTGAGTGAACTTAAAGATATCCATCTGCCCGATCCTGTCAGTGCCTGGCCACCGGCTTATGGTTGGTGGTTACTGGCAATTGTTGCAGTGGCTTTGTTGATTGGCTTGATACTGGTATACATACGGGCCAGACGCAAACGCCTGGCCGTGCTTCAGGCGCTTGACGAATTAAACCGGTTGGATTTATCACAAGCTGACTGGCCAGCCGGGCTCAATGCCCTGTTGAAACGCCTGACTCTAAGCTACCTGCCCAGAGAGAGCAGCGCGGCCTTGCACCAGCAGCAGTGGCTGAATTTGCTGACCAGCTTATTACCGACCAAGCATCGTGCGACATTTGCAAAGGGCTATCAACCGCTGCTGGATGGTCTTTATCGTCCAAACCCGTCGCTGGATGATGCCGAATCCTATCGCCGTTTGACCCGGTTTTGGATTAAGCATGCCCTGCCCCCTAGCAAACGCCGTTTGAAGGAGGCCAGTGATGTTTGAATTTGCCTGGCTCTGGGCCCTACTGGCCTTGCCGTTACCTCTGATTTTCCGCTTATTACCCGAACGCCATCAGGGCCATAGCGCGGCACTAAAAGTACCGAGAGTGGATGCGGGTTTCGTTGGCACCAACAAACAAGCCACCAGCAACAGATTGAGAATTTTCGCAGCAATACTGGCCTGGATATGCCTGGTATTGGCGGCGGCTCGCCCGCAATGGCTGGGAGAGCCGGTTAATGTGCCTGCCGAGGGCCGTGATTTAATGATTGCGGTTGACTTATCCGGCTCGATGAAAGTGGAAGATATGCAGGTCAATGGCCGGGCCGTGGACCGCCTGGTAATGATTAAACATGTGTTAGGTGACTTTATCCAGCGCCGCGTCGGGGATCGACTTGGTCTGATTCTGTTTGCCGATACGGCCTATCTGCAAGCACCTCTGACTTATGATCGAGAAACCGTACACCAGTTGCTGGATGAGGCCGTTATCGGCCTGGTGGGCGAACAAACGGCGATTGGCGATGCGGTCGGACTGGCGGTAAAACGCTTTGAGGCACGTAAAGAATCCAACCGCGTGTTGATCCTGTTGACCGATGGTCAGAATACAGCCGGCAACATTACCCCAAAACAAGCTAACGATTTGGCCATTCAGCACGACGTCACTGTCTATACCATCGGTGTTGGTGCCGACAGTATGCTGGTGCAAAGTTTTTTTGGCACCCGTCAGGTCAATCCGTCACAGGAGCTGGATGAAAAAATGCTCACTCAGCTGGCTCAAAGTACCGGTGGGCAATATTTTCGCGCCCGCGACACCCAGGGCCTGGAAGCCATTTACAGCAAATTGGATGAGTTGGAACCTATTGCCCGCGAAAGTCGTCAGATGCGCCCGCAAACTGCGTTGTATTTCTATCCTTTAAGTGTTGCTTTGTTGCTATCCGTTTTGCTCTGTCTGATTCCGGTTACGCGCTGGCTGACAGCGAGTTTAAGGAGACCAGCATAATGGACTTCAGTCAGTTTCATTTTCTACGCCCTGGCTGGTTACTGGCACTGCTGCCGCTTGTAGCACTGCTGATATCATTGCGATATCTGGGTCGACACCAGTCAGGCTGGCAAGGCGTGCTGGCCGGCCATTTATATCGTCATCTGGTGACGGATTCCGCCAACGCAGGCCAGCGCCCGCCGCTGAGCCTGCTGGCATTGGGATGGCTGCTGGCCGTTATCGCCCTGGCCGGGCCGAGCTGGGAAAGGCTGCCGCAACCGGTCTTTCAGTTACATACAGGCAAGGTGGTAGTGATGGACATGTCGTTGTCTATGCGCGCCACTGATATCAGCCCGGATCGTCTGACCCGGGCCAGATACAAAGCCATTGATCTGGTGAACGCTATTGCCGAGGGGGAAACAGGACTAGTCGCCTATGCTGGCGAAGCCTTTATGATTAGTCCCTTGAGTTCGGATGCACAGAACCTCACTACCCTGATCCCCAGTTTGTCGCCGGAAATTATGCCGGTGGCTGGCAGTGAGCCCAGTGACGGACTGCGCTTAGCCGTTGAGCTACTGCAAAATGCGGGGTATCAGCAAGGGGAAATATTCTGGATCACCGATGGAGTGGAACCCAGTCAGGTTGCGCCTATTAGTCATATTATTGCTGAAAGCCCCTACCGCTTATCTATTCTGGCCGTTGGCACCAACCAGGGCGCGCCGATAAAACTAACCAATGGTGAATTGCTGAAACAAGCAGATGGCAGCATTGTGATCCCAAGACTGGACGAGGCCAATCTGCAGTTATTGGCTGAAAAAGGTCAGGGCCGTTATGTCAGTTTGCAGGCCAATGACACTGATATAGATTACCTGACCAGTCAGGCTTTGCTGTCCCGTGACACCAATGAAGACGAACAACAGCAGGCTGGCGATCAATGGGCTGAAGAAGGGCCCTATTTATTATTGCTATTGCTGCCTGTGGCTGCATATGCGTTTCGCCGCGGTATTCTCAGCGTGGCACTGGCAGCACTACTGATCAGTCCTCTAATCAGTCGGCCGGTTCAGGCAAGCTGGTGGGATGATATGTGGCAACGCGGCGATCAGCAGGGCCAGCAAGCCTTTAATAACAAGGATTTTGAACAAGCCGCAAAAGTCTTTGACGATCCAATGTGGCGTGGTGCCAGCCATTACAAGCAAGGAGATTTTGACGCCGCTTTACAGGCATTCTCGGAACTGGATAGCGTGGAGGCCATGTATAATGCTGGCAATGCCCTGGCCCAATTGGGTGAACTGGATAAAGCCATCGCAGCATACGATAAAGTGCTTGAGGCACAGCCTGATCACGCCGATGCCAAGGCAAATAAGGCCTTACTTGAGCAAATGAAACAGCAGCAGAAGCAGCAACAGCCGCCGTCATCAAACAGTCAGCCGCAAGACAAGCAAGATCAACAACAGGATGAGCAGCAGGACCAACAGCAACAAGATCAGCAGAATGGTCAGCAACAGTCATCTGAAAAGGATCAGCAGCAAGGTGAAAGCCAGCAACAGCAAGACCAGCCATCGCCAGAAGATCAACAGGATCAACAAGCATCTGAACAACAGCAATCTGAGCAACAGGATCAACAACAGCAGGAACAGTCTCAACAAGCTCAGGCTCAGGAAGCGCCACTGACCGATGAAGAGCGAGAGGAACAGCAACGTCTGCAGAATTTGCTGCGCAAAGTTCCGGATGATCCTGCTTATCTGCTGAAAAGAAAAATGTTGCTGGAAAACCAGCAACGCCGCCGTCATACCCTGCCTAACCGCGTTCAAAGGAATTGGTGATGCAATCGACCTTTTTCAAATATGCTCATTACATTTCACTGTCTTTGCTGATTAGTCTGGCAATGACTCCGTTGGCCTATGCCGATGTTACCGAAGTATTAGCCTCGGTAGACAAAAATCCGGCCATGGTGGACGAAGGTATAGTACTGGAAGTAACCGCTAATGACTCGGTGGACAGTGACAGATTCGATCCATCTGCGCTGCTGAAAGACTTCGTGGTTGGGCGTACCTCCGTCAGCACGCAAACCCAGATTGTCAATTTTGATATGACCCGCACGACCAAATGGACCACCCAGTTGATTCCCCGTCAACCCGGCCGCTTTCAGATCCCGGCATTTGAAATTGACGGTGTACGCAGCCAGCCCATCACGTTAATGGTACTGCCTGCCAGTGCTGCGACCCGCGGACAGGCCAGGGATATCTACATCGAAACCAAAGCCGATCTGGAGCAGGTGTATCTGCAGCAGCAGATCCACTATAGCGTCAAACTGTATCTGGCCCGGGACCTGCAGCGTGGCAGTCTGGCTGCGCCTAAACTCCAGGGGGCTGATATTCGTCAGATTGGCAAGGACAAAGAATACAATGAAATTGCCAATGGTCAGCGCTACCGGGTAATTGAGCGCCGTTTTGCCATTATTCCCCAGACCAGCGGCACTTTCACTATCGAAGGCCCTCTGTTTGATGGTGAAGTGATTGAACGTAACAGTCAGTCTTTTGGCTTTTTCAACCAGACCAAAACTATTAGCCGGGTCGGCCCTTCCATTGATATCGAGGTGTTGCCTATTCCCGCAGCTTACCCCTATCACTGGCTTCCCAGCGAATATGTTGAAGTGCATGAGGAATGGCAAGGCACCAATAATGAGTACCGGGTAGGAGAACCTATTACCCGCACTGTAACGCTGACCGCGCTGGGTGTGGTGGAAGAACAATTACCGGCCATGGAAACTCAGTATCCAGCAGGCATAAAAACCTACCCGGACCAGGCCAACAGCACCACGGTAGAAAAAGATGACACCCTGGTTGCCCAGCGGGTGGAATCGGTGGCGATTATTCCTGCCCATACGGGAGAACTGACCTTACCGGAAATACGAGTGCCCTGGTTTAATATCGTTACCCGCCAAACCGAATTCGCCACCCTGCCGAGCAAAACCATTCAGGTATTGCCGGCTGCGCCTGGCACCACTGGCTTGGCGCCACCGCCACAAGCCATCACTCCTGTCCCACTGGCCAGTGACGAAGAATCTCAGACTGAAGACCAAGTGCAGGTGGTTGAAAAGGATGTACCGCAATGGTGGTCTGTCAGCAGTACTGTACTGTTGGTCTTGTGGTTGTTGACCCTGTTACTGTGGTGGTGGCAAAGTCGCACTAAGGTGTCCGCTAACCACACAGTTCCGGACACTGACGGTGAACAGGCGACCTGGCAAGCCCTGTTACAGGCAATCAAAGCCGCAGACGGTCAACAGACACTGCAGCTTCTGCCTCGCTGGCTGGATCGATTGACCGGCCATTCGGCCAATCTGGTGCAGCACCGTCATCGTCTGAACAACCAGGAATTAGATGAAGCTGTCGAACAGTTACTGGCCAGCCGCTATGCACAAACAGGCGCGAGTTGGAGCAGTGAGCAATTGAAAGCTATTCTGACCGCTATTCGCAAGGAGCATAAGACGCGCAGACAACGACCAGGCACTGGCCTGGTGAGTCTGCAGATCACCTGATATAACCATAATTACACTAGGAGATGCTCATGCAACCTCACCAACTCTTCAAGGCCAGCCTGATTGCGCTGGCTATCAGTGCCTGCAGTCCTGCACAGCCCCCACAACAAACAGATATTGAAACAGAACAGACAGTGCAAACAGAGTCCCAGCGACTGGCTGAATTTTTCCAGCAAAGCTATGACGAGGATTTAAGTCGTTCCCCCATGACGCAAAGTTACCGGGGGCTAAAGTGGGATTATGACAAATGGGATGACGTATCAGAGCAAGCGGCCGAACAAAGTGCAGCCATCAGACAAAAGCGACTGGCGACCGCCGCGCAGTTTGATCAAAGCAAGCTCAGTGAACAGGAAAAACTCAGCCTTGCTTTGTACAAAGTGGATTTGGAACGCCGAGTGGCCAATGATCAGTTCCGGCATCATAGTTATATCATGGATCAATTCAGCGCCTGGCACACGCAGGTACCGAGTTTTCTGATCAATATACACAGCATTGGCGATAGTGCTGACGCCCAGGCGTATATCGCCAGGCTAAAAGGTATCAAGCCTCTGTTTGACCAGGTTGTCGAACAACTTAAAATCCGTGAGAAACTTGGTGTATTTCCACCTAAATGGTCTTACGAGCAGATGCTGGTAGCCTCACAAAACGTCATCAGCGGTGCTCCCTTTGATAGCAGTGACGTGGCATCAACCCTATGGGAAGACTTTAACAACAAAGTGGCCAAGCTCGAACTGCCTGCGCAGGAAAAACAGACATTGCTGGACAATGCCAGGGCAGCACTTATCGAGCAGGTTAAGCCAGCTTACGAAGCGCTTATACAAGAACTCAGCCATCAGCGGGATTTATCTCCCGAAGGGGACGGGGTATGGCGCTTACCGGACGGCGATAAGTGGTACGCCAATCGCCTGGCCTGGTTCACGACCACAGACCTGAATGCTGAGCAGATTCACCAGTTGGGTCTGGACAATGTTGCCCGCATTCACCAGCAAATGCGTCAGATAATGCAGAAAGTGGGCTTTGCAGGCAGTCTGCAGGACTTTTTTGCCTTTATGCGTAACGATGCACAATTCTATTACCCTAATACCGATGAGGGACGGGAGCAGTATCTCAGCGAAGCCAAAGCCCTGATTGACACAATGCGTACGCAACTACCCAGCTACTTCGGTTTGTTGCCTAAAGCAGACATGATTGTAAAACGAGTAGAAGCGTTCAGGGAAAAATCCGCTGGCAAAGCATTTTATCAGCGTCCCTCCCCTGACGGCAGTCGTCCCGGTATCTATTATGCAAATCTATACAATATGATGGACATGCCAATCTACCAAATGGAAGCGTTGGCCTACCATGAAGGTATTCCGGGCCACCATTTACAATTGGCCATTTCTCAGGAGTTACAAGGTTTACCAGACTTTCAGAAGTATCTGAGTTTCACCGCCTATTCTGAAGGTTGGGGTTTGTACACCGAGGAACTGGCAAAGGATATGGGCTTCTATCAGGATCCCTACTCCGACTTTGGTCGTTTGGCCATGGAACTATGGCGAGCCTGCCGGCTGGTTGTGGATACGGGGATACATAGCAAAAAATGGAGCCGCGAACAGGCAATACAATACCTGCTGGACAATACCCCGAATTCACAAGGCGACTCGACTAAAGCTATAGAGCGTTATATTGCCATGCCCGGCCAGGCGACAGCGTATATGGTCGGCAAGTTGAAAATTATGGAGCTGCGTCAATACGCCATGGATGAACTGGGTGAGCAGTTTGACTTCAGGGGTTTCCATGATGAGGTGCTCAGACATGGTCCGTTGCCACTGAACTTGCTGCAAAGCAAAATCCAGCAATGGGTGGCAGGGCAAAAAGGCCTGAACTGAGACCAGAAAAGTCCGGATTGCCGGACTTTTTTATTAGACTATACAAATAAAAAGCCAGGGAACTGAATACGCCAATGTTTTTTCGAAAGCAAAGTCCGTCTGCCTCGGTCCATGCTGACATGGCAAATAAACAAAAACGCTATGAAGCGCTGGTGCAGGCCCTTCACGGTGATATCTACAGATATGCATACTGGCTGGTGGGCGATAAGGCCGTGGCCGAAGACATTGTGCAGGAAACCTTTCTGCGTGCCTGGAAATCTTTGGATTCCCTGCTCGACGAAAAGGCAGCCAAGTCCTGGCTGATTACCATTCTTCGCCGTGAAAATGCCCGTCGTTTTGAACGTAAACAATTTGATCTGGTGGATATGGACGATTACAGCCTGGCCGATCAGGGGCCGGAGCATGATGAACAGTTACAACAACAAGAAATTCACCGGCTTATCGCCTCACTGGCTGAAGAATATCGCGAGCCGTTGATGCTGCAGGTGATTTTTGGCTACAGCGGCGATGAAATTGCCCAGCAGTTGGATTTAAACAAGAACACCGTAATGACACGCCTGTTCAGAGCAAGAAACCAGATTAAAGAGGCATTAGAAAGTGCCGAGCAGAATCGGGGACGTAAAAATGGATGATCTAGAATTTCGCCGTACCATTTATGCCGATCCTCACAGTCAGGATGAACGGCTAAAACACACGGCCGGCAAAGAGCCAGCCAAAGCGCAAGCCTGGCAGGAAGCAAAGCAATTGGATGAACGTATCAAACGCGCGGCACATGTGGCGGTACCAGAGGGTATGGCCCAGCGCCTGCTGTTACGCCAATCTATGCAGGAATTCCGTCAACAGCGGCAACGCCGTCACTGGACACTGGGTTTGGCAGCGTCGTTCGTATTAATGGTGGGCCTGAGCTTTGTGCTGTGGCAACAAGGTCCAGTCGAAGTGGACTTAACCGAAAATGCCCTGGCGCATATTTATCATGAAGAAAAAGCGCTGATAGTAGATGAAGATATTAGCCTGACGCAGGTAAATGCCAAATTGGCCAGCTTCGGTGGAGAGTTTACCGCCGATATCGGTAAGGTTTACTACGCCAATTTTTGCCATTTTAAGCATGTTAAAAGTTTGCATCTGGTGGTGGGGAGTCCACAAGGGAAAGTAACAGTGTTTATCGTTCCCCATCATCAAGGGCAAAAAACCGATGATGCGTTCAGCGATAAGCGTTATCAGGGTAAAACCCTGGACATGCAGCAAGCCAGCCTGATTCTGGTCGGCGACAAACAGCAGCAGTTAGTGCCGCTGGAAGAAAAACTGAAAACCAGATTGCGCTTTTCCGCGTAGCGGCAATACGGCTCCCATCGGGGCCTGCCCTGCTGTCTTGTTTATGATTGCATTTTTTAACAAGTTTTCTACCACCGATGTGTTGACTCGACGCGTGACTGTTGGCACATTAGTAACCTCTCACCCAAACCGGAGAAGTCCAATGAACAAGTCAGCTTCCTCTATGCAAGACACACTTTGCATGGCTGATATTGTCTGTGGGTTTCCGGTCACATCCCGCTTCGATCGAATTTGTCGGTGTACCAAATAACTGATTTGATCGGGAACCTCCCAGCCAGGTTATCTGGCAACTAAATAAAAATACTGGGCTTTGGCCCACACAAATATCGCTTTTTTGGCATTGATCCGTCTGCTCACCCTTGGCGTCTTTATCTACGCTGGACTGCAATCGGTTGATGCCGCTTATTATTGGAATCGTTATGACGGAACAAACTCAACGTCCAAGCTTGTATCAGTTGTTCAGGCAAGCCCTTAAGGGCGACGTACAACATGACTTCACTAAGGGCTCTATTGGCATAGCAGCCTTCTTACTGGCAGTACCCATGGTGCTGGAAATGGCCATGGAGTCCATCTTTGCTATTGTGGATATCTTCTTTGTCGCGTCCTTAGGCTTTGAAGCCGTGGCCGTAGTCGGCCTGACCGAAGCCGTGCTGACCATTCTTTATGCGGTGGCCATTGGTCTGAGTATGGGCATTACCGCTCTGGTCGCCCGGCGTATCGGCGAAGGCAATCCGCAAAAAGCCAATCAGGTTGCCGGGCAAGCCCTGTGGGTGGGAATGCTGGTATCGGCCATGGTGGCATTTATCGGACTGGTCTATTCCCAGGACATTCTGCGCCTGATGGGGGCGGACGAAAAAGTACTGGCAATAGGTGCCGATTACACCTTGGTGATGCTGTGTGGCTCTATCACCATCCTGTACCTGTTTTTGATCAACGCCATTTTCCGCGGAGCCGGTGATGCCTCAGTGGCCATGCGCTCTTTGTGGCTGGCCAATGGTCTGAATATCGTACTTGATCCTTTGCTGATATACGGCGTCGGTCCCTTCCCAGAAATGGGCGTCACCGGCGCAGCAGTAGCCACCACTATTGGTCGGGGCGTGGGGGTGTTGTATCAGCTTTACCATCTGCGCGGTCATGCCAGTCGCATTAAGGTTGGGCTGGCAGAGCTTAAACCCCAGCTTGAGGTGATGCTGGGGCTGATCAAGGTCAGTATTGGCGGCATCCTGCAGTTCCTGATTGCAACCGCCAGTTGGGTGGCACTGGTACGCATTGTCTCTACCTATGGCAGTGCGGCAGTGGCAGGTTACACCATCGCCATCAGGGTAGTGATCTTCACCATATTACCTGCCTGGGGCATGAGTAACGCCGTTGCTACCCTGGTGGGGCAAAACCTGGGCGCGGGTCAGCCAGACAGAGCCGAACAGTCGGTATGGCGGGTCGCCAGATACAACCTATACTTTATGCTCAGCGTGGCGGTGATCTTTATCCTGTTTGCTGAAGGCATAATCGGCCTGTTTACGGTAGATCCTGAGGTGATTCGCGACGGGGTAAACTGCTTGCGCTTTGTTGCTTATGGTTATGGTTTCTACGGTATCGGCATGATTGTAGTACAGGCTTTTAATGGCGCGGGGGATACTATGACCCCAACTTGGATTAACTTCCTGTGCTACTGGATGCTACAGATCCCGCTGGCCTATGGATTAGCCAAATATATGCAGTTAGGCACCAACGGCGTATTTATGGCCATCACCATCGCCGAGTCCTTACTGGCGCTAGTGGGCATCTGGTACTTCCGCCGTGGTAATTGGAAAACCAAAACGGTGTAATGTTTGAAAGCCCTGTTTTTCAGGGCTTTTTAATTTCCGAATGGAAATGCAGTTTATCGATGTTGACCTTTCGCTGGCCTCAAGTTGCCTCAATCTGCAGTACGATTTGACGTCGATAGGGTGTATGGTCAGGGGGCTATCAAAACAGGAATAAAACAATGCAAAACAAACACCTAAACTGGCTGTTGGGCCTGCTCTGTTGGGTCATATTTCTACCCACTGCAGTAGCCGATGAGCAGGCGAAACAACAGCAACAGGCGCGCGCTGACTATATTCGCGCGCATTATGCCAAGTATGAATACCAGATCCCTATGCGTGACGGGGTCAAGCTGTTCACTTCAGTGTATATCCCTTACGACAAATCCAAGACCTACCCGATTTTAATGCAGCGTACCCCCTATCGGGTCGCCCCTTATGGTGCCAGCAGTTACAAAACCGCCCTTGGTCCCAGTGAAATTTTTGAAAAAGAGGGCTTTATTTTTGTATTCCAGGATGTGCGCGGCAAATTTATGTCCGAAGGCGAATACGTGAATATGCGCCCACAGAACGCCTACCAAAAAGGCGGTAAAGCAGCGGATGATGCCACTGACACCTATGACAGTATTGACTGGCTGGTTAAGAACCTGCCCAACAATAATGGTAAGGTCGGCATGTGGGGCACCTCGTACCCCGGCTACTATACCTCAGTGGCGGCCATAAACAGCCATAAAGCATTAAAGGCAATTTCCCCTCAGGCGCCTATTGCCGACTGGTTTTATGATGATTTTCACCGCAACGGCGCCTTTGTGACGCCCATGGCGTTTCTGTTCTTTGACAGCTTTGATAAGCAGCGTCACGGCCTGCACTACGCCTGGCCGGACAAAATGAAGGAGCAAACCCCGGATGGCTATGATTTTTTCCTAAAGCTTGGCCCGTTAACTAACGTCAATAAACTGTACTTCAAAGGCGAACGGCCATTCTGGAACGAATTAACAGAGCACCCTAACTATGATGATTACTGGCAAGCCCGCAATGTGTTGCAGCATTTAGATAAAGTGAAACCCGCCACATTAGTGGTAGGCGGCTGGTACGATACTGAGGATCTGTACGGCCCACTGGCCACCTATCAAACCATGTCGAAGGCGAATAAGGCAGATAATGTCAGATTGATTATGGGCCCCTGGTACCACGGCCAGTGGAACCGCGGTAAAGGTGATGTCATGGGGGAAGCGCAGTTCGGCTTTGATACCAGTGACTGGTTCCAGCATCATGTGCTGTTACCTTTTTTTAAACAGCACCTGAAGGACGAGCAATCAGCCGCACTCGCGCAGGCAACCATGTTTGAAACCGGAGCCAATCGCTGGCGACAATTTGCCCAGTGGCCACCCAAAGAGGGTAAGGAAACCACCTTGTATTTTGCCGCGCATCAGCAATTGCGCAGCCAGCCCGATAGCCAGGGTGGCTTTGACAGTTACATCAGCGATCCGGCCAAACCTGTGCCCCACTCCGCCAAGGTCAGTCGTGGTTGGGATAAACCTTATATGGCAGAAGACCAACGATTCGCCGCCCGCCGCACCGATGTGCTGGTCTTTGAAACCGAGCCTGCACAGCAGGATATGACCCTGGCCGGGCCAATTGATGTCAACTTGTGGGTGTCAACCGATCAGGGCGATGCCGATTTTGTGGTTAAGCTGGTGGACGTTTTTCCTGGTAAAACCTTTGATGATGACAAAGTGGATGCCAACACCGGCAATCGTCATGAGCTGGTGCGCTGGGGCGTGATGCGAGGTCGTTTTCGCGACAGCATGAGTCAACCCAAGCCTTTTGAAGCAGGCAAGCCAACGCTGGTCAGCTTCCAGTTGTATGATGTACTGCACACCATCAAACGCGGTCATAAACTGCAAATTCAGGTGCAAAGCAGCATGTTTCCTTTCCTGGACCGCAATCCACAAAAATATGTGGGGAATATCTTCGAAGCCAAGGAAAGCGACTTTGTTAAAGCCGAGCACAGGCTTTACCACAGTAATGATTACCCCAGCAGTATTCAGTTTAAACAGCTGAATTAACCATACAGAGGCCGCCAGCCAGTCTGGCGGCAACTCATGCTATGTATTGACGATTATAAAACGCGCTGCATATCCCGGTGCAAAATTCCCCCATCGTCATACTCCAGCCCCATGGCGATAAAGCCCCATTTTGCATAAAAATCTTGCAAATGGCTCTGGGCGCTGAGTTTTAGCAAACTGTATTCCCTTAGCTGCGCGGCTTTATCCAGCAGTTGCTCGATCAGTTGTCCTGCCAGGCCAGTGCCTCTGGCAGGCTCCGCCAGCAGGATTCGTTCAAACTTATAACAGCCAAGCGCGCGGTCAGCTCTTAATCTGGCATACCCCAGTAAGACCTTATCAGCGGTTTCCAGCAAAAGATGCCAACTGGCAGGATCCAGTCCGTCAATATCGGTATAAATACTTTGCTGCTCGACAATAAACACCTGCTGACGCAGGGCAAAAATATTGTGCAATTCCAGTAACTGTAATTGCTGGAATTTACACCAGCGAAAATTGACTTGCATAAGTCCTCTGGAGAAAAGATTAACGACTTGTTAGCATGATAATGCAATTAACTGAATTTTCTCATTTTCCTGTCCGGCCATGGTCGGACTATTTTTTGCCTCCATGATGGAGGAAGCCTTGTGGGCCGCCGTTGAAAGACTGGCGTTAAAAATTGCGACAGGCAATTTTTTGCCTTCTGGTCAGAACAACAACACAGGAGACCTTAGTGGAAACCGGCACCTTAATATCGCTTGCCTTATATTTTATCGCCATGCTCGGCATAGGCCTTTACGCTTACCGCACCTCTACCGACGATGTATCCGGCTATATGCTGGGTGGCAGGAAACTTGGCCCCGGTATCACCGCATTATCGGCGGGTGCTTCAGATATGAGTGGTTGGATGCTGATGGGGGTTCCCGGTGCCATTTATCTGGCCGGCTTGTCACAAATCTGGATAGCTGTCGGTCTGGTTGTGGGCGCATTTTTAAACTACCTAATCTTGGCGCCGCGCCTGCGGGTCTATACCGAAGTCGCTAATGACTCCATCACCATTCCGGATTATTTTGCCAATCGCTTTGAAGATAAGTCGAAACTCCTGCGAATCTTCTCGTCTCTGGTGATTATTGTCTTCTTCACCCTGTACACTTCAGCCAGTCTGGTGGCCGGAGGTAAGCTATTCGACAGCTCCTTTGGCATGGATTACAGCACAGGTTTGTTTGTGACTGCCGGTGTTGTCGCGGCTTACACCTTGTTCGGTGGCTTTCTGGCGGTGAGCATGACCGACTTTGTGCAGGGCTGCATTATGTTTATCTCTCTGGTACTGGTGCCGGTAGTGGCATTCAGCCATCTTGGCGGTGTCAGTCAGGTCAATGCCGATATCAGCCAGCTAAATGCCGCCATGCTGGATCTTTTCACCAATGCTCAAACCGGTGAGGCGCTGACAGCGCTGGGGATTATTTCCTTGTTAGCCTGGGGGCTGGGCTATTTTGGTCAGCCACATATTATTGTGCGCTTTATGGCGATTAATTCGGTGAAATCCATCCCAAAGGCACGCCGTATCGGTATGAGCTGGATGATCGTATCGCTGATTGGTGCGGTGGCGACAGGTTTTGTCGGTGTAGCCTATGTGGCGCAGACTAAAATGACCCTGGACGATCCGGAAACTATCTTTGTGGTATTTTCCCAATTCCTGTTCCATCCGCTGATTGGTGGTTTCCTGTTGGCGGCTATTCTGGCGGCCATTATGAGCACCATTTCCTCACAGTTGCTGGTCACATCCAGTTCCCTGACCGGCGATTTTTATAAGGCTTTCCTGCGTAAAGACGCCAGCGAGAAAGAGCTGGTTCTGGTGGGCCGCCTGTCGGTGCTGCTAGTGTCAATTGTGGCCATTGCCCTGGCCTGGGACCCACAAAATTCCATATTGAACCTGGTCAGCAACGCCTGGGCGGGCTTTGGTGCGGCCTTTGGTCCGGTGATTATTATCAGTTTGTTCTGGAAACGTATGACCCGCGCTGGCGCTTTGGCAGGCATGCTGGTAGGCGCCGCGACGGTGCTATTCTGGATTTACGCACCTGTCACCATTAATGGCCAGTCGCTCAGCAGTTGGATGTACGAGATCGTGCCCGGCTTTATTCTTTGTACTGTCACGGTATTGATCGTCAGTCACCTGTCATCACCGCCAAGCGATGGTATGCAGAATACCTTCCAGGCCATGGAAGAAAAGCTCAAAGCTGACCTTGCCTGATAATCAGCCCGGCGTTTGCCGGGCTTGTTTTTTGTTACCGAAATATTCCATGCAATTAACATCTTATGTGATAAGTTATAGCGGTTGGATTTAACCGGAACAAAGAATAAAGATGGCGTTTTTTGCAGCGCGCCAGCCAATCCTGGACAGGGAAAAAACGCTGGTAGCCTACGAACTGTTGTTTAGAGAAAGTCTGAAAAATGTCTTTCCGGATGTAGGCGAAGATATGGCCACATCCAAGATTATCGAAGGCCTGCAGTTCAATCTGGGCCTGGATACCCTGACAGAAAACAAACTGGCCTTTATCAATTTCACCCAGGAAACCTTGCTGCAGCGCTACCCTTTATTGCTGCCTAAAGAGCAAGTGGTGGTGGAAATCCTCGAATCTGTGCCCCCTACCCGCCAGTTACTCAATATCTGCAAGGAATTTAAGGAAAAGGGCTACCAGATTGCCCTGGACGATTACGAACACAAAAAGGTCTGGCTGCACTTTTTTCCTTATATCGACATTATCAAAGTTGACCTGCGCGCTTCCAGTGCCGAGCAAATCAATGAGATCAAACGCGCCGCCGAGCCTTACCCCGGTATCAAGCTACTGGCCGAAAAGGTGGAAACCCATGAAGAATTTCACCAGGCTATTGAAATGGGTTTCAGTTATTTCCAGGGCTATTTCTTTAGCAAGCCAGAGGTAATGCGCAGCCGTACGCTGGACCCTTCACAGTTGACAGTGGCTAGACTAATGACCGAGCTGGCAGGCGAGGATCCGGATATCGCGGCTATCACAACCGTATTTGAAACCGACGTGAACCTGTCGTTTAAATTGCTACGTTACGCACAGTCGCCGCTGTTTAAACGACGCAATGACATCACCAACATTAAGCAGGCAATCATCACATTGGGGTTGCAGGAGCTTAGACGATTTGTGTCGTTATTGTTTACTGCACAATTTTCTGACCGCAAACCGGCAGCCCTGACCGTCATGTCGCTGGTTCGCGCCAGATTCTGTGAACACCTTAGCGCTCAGCCCGGTCAGGAAAGTAGCGAGGCAGGTGCCTTTCTCACCGGCATGCTGTCGTTGCTGGACGGCTTGCTGGATGCATCCCTGCCCGAGCTTTTAGAAAAGTTACCGCTAAGCCCGACAATAAAAACTGCCCTGATTCAAGGGCAAGGACGACTGGCTGAATACCTGGATACAGCTAAAGCATTCGAGGCTGCGGATTGGCCCTTAGCCCAGCGCTTATGCAAAAAGATGGAATTAGGAATTGATAAAGTCACACGCTTATATGTGGACTCCGTGCGCTGGGCCACCGTACGGGAAAAAATGGAATAGTTCTTGCTCACAATTAAGCTGAGATTGGCAACCTATCCTAATACTAATGGCATAGCGAGCCACTCAGGCATATTCACTGCTTTACTCTGTTGATTGAACGCTTAAAACCAGCATGTTTCGGCTTATAGCTGTCTCTGTTTAGCGACAAGCCTATCAACGAAACGACACTTTTTTATGGTCGGAAATGGGTAAATCCAGTGTTGCCAAACAATCAATCGTGGTCGGGAATAAAGCTACAATGCAAAGCGAAATCTGTATTACTTATAGCTATCTCACATAGCCGACCGAGATTTCTTTATGATAAAGTTCTAAGAAGAGTCGCAATTTTTTAATTTTGCCAAAAAAGTCTGGATACCATATGGCCGCCAACGTTCCGAATATTACCCATTTAAAGCAACTGGAAGCCGAGAGCATCCATATTTTCCGCGAAGTTGCCGCGGAATTTGACAACCCGGTCATGCTTTACAGCATAGGCAAGGATTCCTCCGTGCTACTGCATCTGGCACGTAAGGCTTTTGCCCCTGGCCGCATTCCCTTTCCACTGCTGCATGTGGATACCACCTGGAAGTTTCGTGAAATGATTGAGTTTCGCGAGCGCATGGCAGAAGAGCATAAGCTGGATCTGATCGTATATAAAAACCAGGAAGGTCTGGACATGGGCATCAGTCCCTTTGTGCATGGCAGTGCTAAGCACACGGATATTATGAAAACCCAGGCTCTGAAAAAAGCCCTGGACAAATATCAGTTTGATGCCGCTTTTGGTGGTGCCAGACGTGACGAAGAAAAATCCCGGGCCAAGGAAAGAGTGTATTCTTTCCGTGACCAGAATCACCGCTGGGATCCCAAGAACCAGCGTCCAGAGCTTTGGAATATCTATAACTCCAAGGTCAATAAAGGTGAAAGTATCAGGGTCTTCCCTTTATCCAACTGGACTGAGCTGGATATCTGGCAATACATTTACCTGGAAAACATTCAAATCCCCGAATTGTATTTATCCAAACAACGCCCGGTAGTGGAACGTGATGGGGTATTGATTATGGTGGATGACGAACGTATGCCGCTGAAAGAAGGCGAAGTTCCCTCGCAGGAATGGGTACGTTTCCGCACCCTGGGATGTTACCCACTTACCGGAGCGGTGCGCTCCCAAGCCACTACGTTGCCAGAAGTGATTCAGGAAATGCTGCTGACCAAAACGTCAGAGCGCCAGGGCCGTGTTATTGACCATGACAGTGCCGGCTCTATGGAGAAGAAAAAAATGGAGGGGTATTTCTGATGGCAACCAATATTGTTTGGCACCAGCATAAGGTAGGCAAAACCGAGCGCAGTGCACAAAAACAGCAAAAGCCCCTGGTGATCTGGCTAACCGGTCTGTCTGGTTCGGGCAAATCCACTATCGCCAACCTGCTGGAGCAGAAACTGGGCGCAGCGGACAAACATACTTATCTGCTAGACGGTGACAACATCCGCCATGGTTTGTGCGGTGATTTAGGGTTTTCGGACAAAGACCGGGTAGAAAACATTCGTCGTATCAGCGAAGTGGCGAAGCTGTTTGTGGATGCGGGTTTAATTGTGATCACCGCGTTTATTTCGCCGTTTCGCGCCGACCGGGATTTTTGTCGGCACTTACTGGCAGACGGTGAGTTTGTGGAAGTCTTTGTAGATACGCCCCTGGCCGTTTGTGAAGAACGTGACCCTAAAGGCCTGTATCAAAAGGCCAGAGCTGGCGATATTAAGGATTTTACCGGTATCGATTCTGCGTATGAAGCCCCACAAAACCCGGAAATCCATCTGGATTATCAGGCAGGACAAAGCGCTGAACAATCGGCAGAACAGCTGATCGCCAAACTTAAGGAAAAGGGATTTCTGGCATGAGCAGCCTAACAGTACTCGCGACACAGGTTAGCGATATTGCCAGGGAAGCAGGTCATGTGATTATGGCAATTTACCAGCAGGATTTTGCTATTTTTGATAAAGCCGATAAAAGCCCGTTAACCGAAGCCGATCTGGCTGCTCATAACGTGATTGTGGCCGGACTAAAAAGCATCAGTGACTTACCTATCTTGTCAGAAGAATCTGCCGATATTGTCTGGTCAGAGCGTAGTCAGTGGCAACGCTATTGGCTGGTTGATCCTCTTGATGGCACCAAAGAATTTATTAAGAAAAACGGTGAGTTTACCGTCAATATTGCGCTGATTGAACTAGGCCAGCCAGTGCTTGGTGTTGTCTATGCGCCGGTACTGGACAGCCTGTATGTGGGCATAGTGGGCGAACAGGCCTACAAAGTCGAAAATGGGCAACAAAGCACCATTACTACTGCCCCGCATGTCAGTGCAGAGCGCTGGAAAGTGGTGGGTAGCCGTTCCCATCAAAGCCCGGAAATTGAGTCATTCCTGGCTGCCCTGGACGGCGACAAAGAATTAGTTGCCATGGGCAGTTCACTGAAGCTTTGTTTGGTTGCTGAAGGCCGCGCACATTTGTATCCGCGCCTCGGCCCTACCAGTGAATGGGATACCGCTGCTGCCCACGCTGTAGTGCTGGCTGCTGGCGGCAGTGTGACACAGCTAAGCGTTGGTCAGACACCTGCCCAGGCCACCCAGCCCCTGGTTTATAACCAAAAAGAATCTCTGTTAAACCCGTTTTTTCTGGTTAGCGCACAAGCGCTTAACCCTTGAGTAAAAGTGCTTATGAACAATCAAAACGAACTTCTTCAGCAGGATATTCTGCAGTATCTGGATCAGCATGAACGCAAAGATCTGCTGCGTTTTTTAACCTGTGGCAGTGTTGATGACGGCAAAAGCACCCTTATCGGGCGCCTATTGCACGATTCAAAGATGATTTACGAAGACCAGTTAGCCGCCATTAGTAAAGACAGCAAGAAAGTCGGCACCACAGGTGATGAAGTGGACCTGGCACTGCTGGTGGACGGCCTGCAATCTGAGCGCGAGCAAGGTATTACTATTGATGTGGCCTATCGCTATTTCTCCACCGACAAACGCAAGTTTATTATCGCCGACACCCCAGGACACGAGCAGTACACCCGCAATATGGTAACGGGCGCTTCGACCTGTGATCTGGCCATTATCCTGATTGACGCCAGAGGTGGGGTAAAAACCCAGACTCGTCGCCATTCGTTTTTGGTCTCTTTGCTTGGCATCAAGCATGTGATTGTAGCCATCAATAAGATGGATCTGATGGACTATGACCAGAACGTTTATAACAAGATCCGCGAAGACTATCTGGAACTGGCCAAACAGCTCACTATCGCCGATATTCATTTTGTGCCGATTTCGGCCCTAAAGGGCGATAATGTGGTGAACCGTTCCGATAATCTGTCCTGGTATCAGGGCCAAACCTTGATGCAGATGCTGGAAAGTATCCAGATTGCCAAAGACGTCAACCAGACTGACTTCCGGTTTCCGGTGCAATATGTGAATCGCCCGGATCTCAATTTCCGCGGCTTTGCGGGTAATGTGGTATCAGGTCTGATTAAGCCAGGTGATGAAGTCACGGCCCTGCCCTCAGGTAAAACCTCACGTATCAAGGATATCGTCACATTCGATGGTAACCTTGAACAAGCCTATGCACCGCTGGCCGTTACCCTCACCCTGGAAGATGAAATTGATATTTCCCGCGGCGATATGATTGTTAAAGCCGACAATTTACCGCTGCAATCCAATGCATTTCGTACCCATTTGGTGTGGATGGCCGATGAGCCGTTAATGCCGAATAAGCAATATGAGTTCAAATTTGCCACCAAGTCGGTGTCGGGTACGGTGCGTGAACTGGATTACCAGATTGACGTTAACACTATGGCGCATAAAGACGCCGTGCATCTGCACCTGAATGAAATTGCGGTAGGCGAAATTAAGCTGACCCAGCCGGTTGCCTGCGACCCTTACAGCAAAAACCGTAAAACCGGTGCCTTTATCATTATTGACCGTTTGACCAACGGTACGGTAGGCGCTGGTATGATTATCGAAGCGGTGCAGGGTAAGAGCCTTGAGCAAGCCAAATACTCAGAATTTGAACTGGAGTTTAACGCCCTAGTGCGTAAGCACTTCCCCCATTGGCAAGCGCTGGATATCAGCAAACTCTGAGTAGCATAAATGGATTGGAATCAACTGCTGGTGGCTGGCACTTTTTTTGCCACCATTGCCGCCCTGGCGCTGACTGACAAGCGACCGTCGGCTATCTTTGCCATGGCGGTGCTGGTGTTGCTGGCAACCGGTCAGTTGAGTCTGGCACAGGTCAGTCATGGCCTGACCAACCAGGGTCTGCTGACCCTGGTTTTGCTGTTGTTGGTCAGCAATGCCGTAGACAAAACCTCGCTGATTAAAAGCCTGGGCCGCAAGCTGGTCAGCAGCGGTTACGGTAAAAGTTACTGGCGCCTGTTCAGCCTGACTTTTGCATCATCTGCGCTGCTTAACAATACCGCGATTGTGGCCAGCCTGATTGGTCCGGTAAAACAGAACCAATATCATCCACCTTCCAAACTGTTGATTCCACTTTCCTATGCCGCCATTCTCGGTGGCACTGTTACTTTAATCGGCACATCAACCAACCTTATCGTCGACAGTTTTTTAATTGAACAAGGACACAGCGGTTTTGCCTTTTTAGACTTCACTTTGTATGGCCTGACGGCCGGTCTGGCCTGTGGCCTACTGATGTTTGTACTGACGCCGTTACTGCCGCATATCGACACCAAGGAAGCAGACTACAAAGAGTACTTTATTGAAGCCAAAGTGCAGGCAGACTCGCCACTGGTGGGTAAAACCGTGGAAGAAAACCATCTGCGAAACTTACCTGAACTGTTTTTGGTGGAAATCGTCAGACGCGGCCACCTTATCAGCCCGGTAACCCCGGAAATGCTGATAGAAGCCAATGACAAGCTGATTTTCAGCGGTAACGTTAAACGGGTAGACAGCCTCAGTCATATCCCCGGGCTGAGCTTATTTGCTGAGTCAAATGGACTGTTGCGGGAAAATTTAACCGAAGTGGTGGTTTCCAATCGCGCCCGCCTGATTGACAAAACCCTTAAACAAGTGGGATTTCGAGCCATGTTTGACGCCGCCGTGGTGGCCATTCGTCGCGATGGTGAAAACCTGTCGGGTAAGCTGGGAGAAATACGACTGCAAGCTGGTGATAACTTGTTGCTCGCGACTGGTCCCGACTTTGCCAGTCGCAACAATCTGTCGAAAAACTTTTTTATCCTTACCGAGCACGCCATTGCCAGGAAGTTAACACCGCTACAGGAAAAACTGACCCTGGGCGGATTCTTACTGACAGTATTGTTAAGCGCCACCAATATTCTGCCCTTGGCAGTGGGCCTGGTGTTTCTGCTGGCATTACTGGTGTTTTCTGGTATCAGCTCAGGTAACGAGATCAAGCGCAATATACCGCTGAATCTGATGATGGTCATTGTCGGTTCACTGGCCATGGCCACAGCGTTGCAACAATCCGGAGTCATACACAGTCTTAATCAGTGGCTACTGCCGTATTTACAGGGCAGCAGTCCTTTTGTGGCATTGGTGGTGATTTATCTGCTGACCTTGCTGTTGACCGAACTGGTCACCAACAACGCTGCCGCTGCCCTGATGTTCCCTTTTGCCTGGGGACTGGTGCAACTGCTGGATGCTCCGGTACTGCCCTTTGCCCTGGCGGTGGCCTTTGCCGCCAGTGCCAGTTTTATCTCTCCGTGGGGCTACCAAACCAACTTACTGGTCTTTAGCGCGGCCAATTACAAATTCAGCCACTTTGCCAAATTCGGTCTGCCAGTGTCGGTGTTGTATTCGTCCATTGTGCTGTTGTTGCTGAAGTGGAGTTTTGCGCTGTAAAGGCTTGAAGAGTCCATAATCTAACGCAAAACCTTATTCAAAAAGGCCTAAATACCAGGATCGAAACTCTGATCCTGGCTATTTTTACCTGGCTTTGGCTGCACGCTATCAAAATCTTCCAGCTCAATACCGGGTAACGCATCCGTACAGACGTCACCGCCGAGGTCCTTGATGACTTTACACATCTCCTCCACCTTGGTATCCAGAAGATGCACATGGTCGAGCATACGGCCGATGGCATGGGCGACCGGATCCGGATTGTCGGCAGACACAGCATAAGCATCGAAGCCATATTTTTCAGCAATCTTATCCCGATGGCTGACCTTAGCCTCTGTTGTTCGAGCCGCCACAATGCGACCAGGGATCCCTACCACCGTGGCGTCGGCAGGTACGTCTCTGACCACCACCGAATTGGAGCCCACTTTAGCTCCCTGCCCGATACGGATTGGCCCCAGCACTTTAGCCCCGGCACCTACCACTACGCCGTTTTCCAAAGTGGGGTGACGCTTTCCGGCCTGCCAGCTGGTGCCGCCGAGAGTAACACCATGATAAAGGGTCACATCATCACCAATCTCAGCCGTTTCACCAATCACCACCCCCATGCCATGATCGATAAAAAAGCGTCGCCCTAATCTGGCGCCGGGATGAATTTCCACCCCGGTCAGCCAGCGTGCCAGGGTCGACACACTGCGCGCCAGCCACTTGCAGTTGACCTGCCATAATTTATGGCTGAGGCGGTGCCACCAGATGGCATGCAGGCCAGGGTAATTGGTTAGCACCTCAAAGGTATTGCGCGCCGCCGGATCGCGATGAAACACGCTTTGAATATCCTCTTTGATGTGCTCAAACATAGTCAGCCTTATGCTTATTTTTGAATTTTCTTATCTACCGAGGCCAATATACCGCGCAGAATATTCAGCTCCTGCGCTTCGGGACGAGCGCGGTTAAACAACCTGCGCAGTTTGGTCATTACCTGGCCTGGATGATTGGCCACAATAAAGTTGGTGTCGGCCAGAGTCTGCTCAAGATGAGTATAAAAGCGCTCCAAATCTTCTACCAGTGGATAGGTATTTTCCGCCTCCGGCAGCCCATCCCTGTTCAGATGGGCCATACGCACTTCATAACACAGGGTTTGCACTGCAGCGCCCAGATTCAGCGAGCTGTATTCAGGGTTGGCGGGAATACAGACATGGAAATGACACTGCTGCAACTCTTCATTGGCAAGACCATTATTTTCGCGGCCAAATACCAGGGCAACGGGGTATTGTTCAGCTTCAGTTACCAGTTTTTCACCGCATTCACGTGGGTCCAGCATCGGCCAGGGGAGCGTGCGGGAGCGGGCACTGGTGCCCACCACTAATCCGCAGCCGGCGATGGCCTGTTCCAGCGTTTCAACAATAGTACAATTGGCCAGAATATCAGTAGCACCAGCCGCCAGTGCACTGGCCTGGCCATCCGGGGCTTTAACCGGGTCCACCAGATACAACTCTTTGAGCCCCATGGTTTTCATGGCCCGGGCGGTGGAGCCGATATTGCCGGTATGGGAGGTATTGACCAGGACGATACGGATATTCTGCATTGAGGAGCTTCTCTTAATTCAAAACTGCGCCGCATCATAACATAGGCTTGGCAATTTTCTGCGGGTCTGATAGACTGCGCGCCGCTTTTGACGCTGGTGTTTTTTCCATCAAGTCAGTATGGCTTGAGGAACCGGCAGATTCCCGTTCTTTCAAAATTGGTGGTGACTCTATGCATGCAATGCTGAATATTGCCGTGCGCGCAGCTCGCGCGGCCGGAAACATTATCGTCCGTGGTTATGAAAACCGCGCCGACCTGATGACTGAAGCTAAAGGCGAAAATGACTTCGTCACCCGCATAGACAAAGAGGCCGAACAGGCCATTATCCATAAGATCAAACAATCCTATCCTGAACACAGCTTTGTCGGCGAAGAAGGCGGCATTGTGGAAGGCGATGACAACTACAAGTGGGTTATCGATCCTCTGGATGGCACCACCAACTTTATCAAAGGTATTCCCCACTTCGCGGTATCCATTGCCCTGATGCATAAAGGCAAGCTGGATCAGGCCGTGGTATTTGACCCGTTGCGCGGTGAGCTGTTTACCGCTTCCAAAGGTGCCGGTGCCCAGTTAAACGGCTACAGAGTACGTTGCAGCAAAACCCGAGACCTGAATGGGACCGTATTGGCTACCGCTTTCCCGTTCAAACGTAAGGAAAATCTCGGTCAGTACCTGAATAGCTTTAACCAGATCTTCGAACAATGTGGTGACATTCGCCGCAGTGGTTCAGCCGCATTAGATATGGCCTATGTGGCTGCTGGCCGCTACGACGGTTTCTGGGAAAAGGGTCTGAAGCCCTGGGATATGGCTGCCGGTATGCTGCTGATACAGGAAGCCGGTGGTCTGGTCACCGACTTCGATGGCGGCCACGAGCCAATGAAATCCGGTAACGTGGTCTGCGGTGGTGCTAAAGTAGTGCAGTCCATTGTTAAGAGCCTAAAAGCGAGTTAACTCTATATACATGGAAAAGGGTGACTGCTGGTCACCCTTTTTTATTTAAAACCGATATTCCGCTCCCAACCGCCATTCTCCTACAGGCTCATCTAAAGCATAGTGACGATAACCAGTTAGTAACGACCATCGCTGATTAAACTTATAAGAGAGCTGCGCCCCCATCAGCCAGTCCGTATCACTCAGATGGCTTTGCTGCCTGCTGGCACCAACACGACTGTCAATATCCGCTTGCCAACTATACAAACCAAAGGAGCCGCTAAGTAGCCATTGGTTGTGTTGCCAGAGCCTGGCATCCAATCCCAGAGTAAAGCCACTGGGCAGTATAGGGGCCAGCTCTTTAAGGCTAACTGGCAAGTTTTGCTGGGAAATCACGACATCTTTGATTTGCAGTTCAGCATGTCCCAAGTCCTGGTAGCCTGCAAATAGCCGCCACCCTGGCGCATACTCATAGCCTAGTTCAAGCCCCCAACTGACACTGCTGTCATCAACCTGGGCAAACTGAACCGACCCCATGTCTGATATATCGGTATCACTGTAACCCAGACTGACACGTAAATCTGTTGTGGCCCAAACCAGTTGGCTGCAGGTCAAACCTGCCAGTAATAGCATCCTATATTTCATCACAGATTTTTCTCCCTGCCTCTGAACATGCTAAGTAGCATCAGCAGCACAAGCCATGCGCCAAGTCCCCCGCCACTACTCTTATTTACCACAGTGACTTTCTCCATCGCTTTCACCGTGACACTGACCAGGCCCTGTGCCTGAGCTCCGTTATTGTCTTCAATCAGGTAAGTAATCACATCAGTGCCGCTAAAGCCGGCTTCCGGGCTATAACGCAGGGTACCGTCAGCATTGATACTGACATTGCCCCTTTGCGCACTGGCAGATATCAGAGTCAGCGGATCGCCATCAGGATCCGAATCGTTGCTCATCACAACAATGTTCAAGGCAGTGCCCTGTTCGGTTGTAGCCTCGTCAGGTAGGGCTATGGGAGACTGATTAGCCACGATTGTCACTTGTACATTAGCGGTAGAAGTGCCGCCTTTTCCATCACTGATACTATAACTGATGTTTATCACCCCGCCGTAATCCTGCGGCGGGGTAAAGTGCAGTTTGTTGTTTTCTATAACCACCTGTCCCAGCTCAACAGAAGCGCTACTGATGGTCAGACTGTCACCATCACTGTCCTGATCATTAGCCAGCACATCAAGCTCAATACTGGTATTCCAGGTCATACTGACCACATCGTCCTGTGCCAGAGGCTGCTGATTACCGTTCAAAGGCACTGCCACGCCGCCAGGATCCACAATACTGCCATTGGCTACACCATCATCATCGTTGGGACCGCCGTCTTGAATTTGTAGCTGCACACAGTGATGACCTGGTGTTAATCCAGATTGCCATTGAGCATCACCAGGAGGAGGACAAATACCCGGTTCCCCTAAGGTGCTGAAGACCTGATTGTCAGCATCAAGCACAAAGTCTTGCCACTGACCACTGACAAATTTGCGATACACTCCCCCCTGCGGCACAGGCAACTGCTGCGGGATCACCAGCCTGTAGCTTTGACCAGCTTCAGGCAAACCATAAGCGATGAAATCGAACAATCCGCCCACATTAACGGCCCCGTCATCACCCGGAAGCTGATTAGTCATCTGCTCTTCACCTAGTTGCAAGCCACCCAATCTGTTGGTAGCGGCAACACTGCCTTTGCGTAAGCAGGCGCCAGGCTCGCCCTCAGCCAAAAAGCCCAATCTGGTTTCCAGTGTCTCAGGCATAACGTTGCATTCATTAATCGCATCCAGGTAATCCGGAATACCATCAGCATCGCTATCGGCAAACCCTTCCTCGTTATCAGGAATCAAATCACCATCAGTATCAGCATCGGTCAGTTCCGGCAGACTGGCTGCAACGTCAACAAATACGCTTTCCCTGGCAATGAGGTTAGGATTGCCATTATCACTGGCCAATAGCGTCACAGAGTATATTCCTGGCGATACACTGCTTGGGTTAAACACAAACTCATTATCAGCGGTGCTAAGGTTGTCGAAGCCAGATTGCCATTCCAGCGTTATCTGGTCTGAAGGATTAGGGTCTGTTACTTGCGCAAAGACGGTGACATTACCACCTTCCTGACTGACACTGAGCTGCGTTTTACCCTGCTGCTGCACACTTAAACTAATTTTTGGCGCAATATTGCCATCTCTTATACTGATCCGGGTGCTGGATCTTGCCCCCAGATTCAAAGATGGACTCAGGCCTATCACCACGCTTTCTTCAGGTTCTGCCAAGGCATCGGACAAGATAGAAAAACTGACTGAGCTTTCCAGCCCAGCGGCAATGTTCATCACCCCATCTTGCAAATCATGGTCTGCAGCATCAGCACTGCCGCTCACCGAATAAGGAATAGAAACAGGATATTCCGGACTGGGGCCATTTAGTATTGCGCGTATCGTGACCTGATTTCCTTCAGAAACCACCTGATCCTTACTCAGAGACACAAGCGGAACAACGCGCACCGTTTGGCTCGCCGTATTACTACGGCCGGCACTGTCAGTGGCTTGCCAATAAACTTTATGTAAACCTGGTGCTAATAAGGTGTTTCCGGCCACCAACGACACAGCTAATGCATTGCCCTGGCTGTCACTCGCGGTGGCGCTGCCCAGGTCCACTTTAGTAAACAATCCGGTGGCGTTTACGGTGATATCAGCGGGCGGGGTGACAATGGGGGCAGACGTATCGCCCCCCTCAATACTGGCATTGACAGTAGTTTGACTGGTTCCGCCCTGCCCATCACTGATGCGGTAACTCAGACCTGCAGAGCCCTGATAGCCTGCAGGAGGCTGCCAGTTCAACCGGCCCGCAGATACGGTGACGCTGCCGACACTGGTTCTGGCGCTTTGGATCTGCAGGGTATCGCCATCCACATCGTTGTCGTTTGATAGTACGTCCAGGCTATAATTGCCGCTTTGATTAAAAGCTAACACCAACTCATCGGCCATGGCCACAGGAGCATCGTTTACCGGCGACAGCTGAATCGTTACAGAATAGTCTTCAGAATTCTGCTGACCCGCCCTGACACGATAACTAAAGCTATCTTCGCCATGGTAATCCTTGTCGGGCTGGTAGTGCCAACCAAGACCTGCACTGTTGAGCGTGCCATGAGTTGGCCCACCAACCAGTTCGATCGTCAGCGCCTGTCCCTGCGGATCCTGCAATTGGGGGGTGATGGTCAGACCTTGATCTTCAGCGCCACTTAGCTGCATATTTTGTCCCACTGGACTTGCTACAGCATTAACCTGAATATTAAAAGCAGGCAGGGACGCTGTTGCCTGGCCATCGCTAACAGTGATCACTATGCCGGTAAAGATACCAGCCTGTGCATTACCTGGGGTACCTGTTAAGGCGCCGGTCAGTGGATTAAAGGTAGCCCAACCAGGCTGATTGCCGATGCTAAAAGTCAGGCTGTCTCCGTCGGCATCTGCAGCCGATGGAATAAAACTGTAGGACTGCCCGGCATTTACAGAACCTGCAGGAGCCCCGCTGATTTGCGGTGCAATATTGGTAGGTGGCGGTGGCGTTGAATTGGTGCGAGTCAGGGTAGGCACATCCACTGCCGCAGAACTATTGTCGGCTTTGTCTTTAGCCACCACCACAAAGTTATTGGCACCAATGCTTAGTGGGGCGCTTAATGTCCAGGCGTTGGTTGCGACTTGCCCACTTGCCAGCACTGTGCTGTTATCTGCTATGCCATCGTTATTGCTGTCGGCATACAGAGCCACCGTAATACCATTTTCACTATGCGTACCGCTGATTGTCTGACTGGCACTGGTCACAGACTGGGGCGCAGCCGGTGTGGTCACCACCGCAGCAACCGGGGCAGTGGAATCTTCTATTATCAGCGGCACCACCACATAACTCGATGCATTGCCCACTGCATCTACTGCCCTTATGCGGTACTGATGCTCGCTATCCTGATTTAAGGCTCGCGTAAACTGCCAACTGTTGGACGCCACCGCAATACTATCAACAAAGGTGTATTCCAGCGTGCCGCAAACATCCAGATATTCTTCCAGCTCAATACTGACCGCATTTTCGCTATGGGTACCTTGTAGCTGGTAGTTGGCGGCATTGATAAATATCGCCTCAGTAGGCGAACCTAACACGGGGACCACCGGCAATGTGCTATCCACTCTGGCATTGCTGGTATCGGCCGTGGTGGTGCTGTTACCCGCATTATCCACCACCCTCACCGATGCATTCCAGTTACTGCCATCGAGACCATCTGCCAGGGTATAAGTGGCGCTCCAAATGCCTGCATTCTCGCTGGCTGCCACAGCACTGCCACCGCCAAAGGCGCTGAAATTGACAGTCACACCATTCAAGGTGTCACTGTTGTTATCGCCCCCAGCACTGTTATTCCAACTCACCGTCACCTGGTCACCGGATTTAAACGCCCCACCGATACCACTGGCACCCGACACACTAATATTGCCATCAGTCACAACCGGTGCCTGGTTATCTACCGTGGCATTGGTGGTATCTGACCTGGTGGTGACGCCACTGGAGCCTGTGACCGACACCGACACATTCAGATTGGTACCATCCACTGTACCACTGGTGATGGTATAGGTTGCCGTCCAGACACCCGCATTCTCGCTGGCTGCCACTGCCGCCCCACCACCAAACGCACTGAAGTCGACGCTAACCGCTGTGATGCCACTGTTATTGTCACCTCCTGCACTGTTATTCCAGGTGACCGTCACTGTGTCGCCCGTTTTATACGCCCCGCCCTGTCCACTGTCGCCACTGATGCTGATATTACCGTCTGTCACTGTAGGGGGCGTTCCGGAGGTAATATTGGTACTGTTAACGGCTGTCAGACCACCAGATGTAGCGCGAAGAGCCAGCGTATCCACCAATGCGTTATTGGTGTATTGAATAGCCAAGCCAGTAAAGGTAGCCGAGCCTGATGCAGGTGTCAGCGTCACTGTGGTGCCAGAACCGTCTTGGTCCCCTGTACCAGTCAGACTATTTACCGTTCCATCTACCACACTGTCATTCGGGTCAGTCACAGACAACACTATGTCTGTGCTATAGCCAGTATCAGTAACATTGTTGACGTCCTGGGCTTGCACCACCGGCACGGTGGAAAAACTGTTGCTAATGCCAGTGGTAATAGACGTTGGTGCGGGTTGTGTGCTGAACACCAGCTTGGTCGCCACAACATCTGAGGTCACTGGGTTAGCATCCACCGCTGGCAAGTTAGTCCCCACGCCATCTTCATCGTTAGCGGTTAAGGTAAAGCTCTGCTGATCAGCGGTTGCGGTATAAATCAGGTTAGTAAAGGTTGAAACCCCGTTCACCGCCATAATATCCACATCACCAGAAAGCGTCCCTGCACTGGATTCAGTCAGCGTGACAGTTTCGGCAAAATCCAAGTCGGTATTACCAAATGCGTCCCGCGCAGCGACTACCGGTTGTGTACTTATGGCTGAACCAGAGGTGGAACCGGATGGCTGTGTCGTAAATACCAGGGTCGATGCAACCACATCCAAAGTAGTGCCAGTGCCATTGGTCACCGCCGAGGTTATGCCCATTTGGGTCCCTGAGCCTGCCACAGTCAGATCCGTATCACCATCAACACTCAGTATCACCGTATGGTCTTCTGTAACAGCCGAGTTGTTATTGTAATAAGCATTGACGGTATAGGTTTCGCTGCTGCCGTTTGCAACGGAAATACTTAAGCCTGAAAATGTGATGGTATCAGAGCCTGCGTTGTAAACGCCTGTTACATTGGACGCATCGTTTCCATTCAAGCGCCAGGTGATATTTGCCCTTTCAGTGTCCGTTGAAGTACCAGACACATTGACCACAACCTGAGAGATTGCCATGGCAAGACCATCTGATGTCCCACCGTCCGATAAGGTAAAGTCAAACACATTGACAGCTTCACCAACTGTATCCACAGTGGTATCCAGCCCCATGGGTTCAGACACACCACCAGCGGCACTCAGATCGCCATCACTGTTGGGGGAAGCCGTGGTGAAATTTACCAAGGTGGCAGAGGCTTGCAGGTTAGGGCTTCCCTCATCATCCTCAGCCACAGCATAGAGATCATATGCAGTCCCTGCCGACAACCCTGTAAATGCTTCACTCCCTGTCGTGCCAGCGGTGGCAAAACTGCCGCTGGTGAGGGGCGCCCCTCCGCCGCTGTCCTGGCCCGCTTTGACCTGGCCGGCACTGGGTGCCCCCGCGCCATCTGCCACGACAACATAGTAGGCTGTTCCTTCCTCATTTAAGTCAACAGATAAGGTGCCGCCAGTGAATGTTAATGTTCCAACAGAGGGGGTGGCATTTTCAAAGGCGGGAGCCGTCGTATCACTGACGGTGATCGAGAAGGTTTTCTGGAATGAATCCGTACCATCGTGGGTCTGTATACAAACGTTGTAGCTTCCAGCTGTGACACTACCTGCGGTTTCCAGGTCTTTATTGGCATTATCAACCTGGAAGCTGGCATTATCATCATCGCCAGAAGCACCACAACTACCGCTGCCCGACGCACCATTAGTGACTAGTGAGTAAGTATGTGTGTCGCCTCCATCTGCATCGGTAGTACTCAGACTACCAATCACTGCACCGGCACCGGTGGAAGCATCACCTATACTGCTATTGTCCAGGCCGATATTGGTGGGGGCGTTGTTACCGCCGCTGTTCCAATTATGACCAGCACCGGTACAGGCATATTTTGTTGTGTAAACACTTGGCAATACAGTACAGGAAGTGAAACTTTTGCGACCGGTATACCCGGAAAGATCGCCACTCAATTCACTCGTAACGACCGGTGCCTCATTCAGCAGACCGTTTTCTCTGAGGAAATTAAACGCATCTGTTTCCGGCTGACGGTTTTCCCTGTTTGCGTTCTCTCCGCTTAGATTGTCCCAGGATAGACTGTCCACATGACTGAGAGAACGCGCATTGCGGCTGTACACCGAGAACGGATTCTTACTTTTCCTGTCTGTGAGGTCAGAAGCATGCTTCTGCGACGTTGCTACTACCGATGTATAAAATTGCGACCGGTATCTTGACTGGGCCCCTGAGGAGGATCGCACTGAGGCAACGCCGGGCTGAGCCAGCATCATTGCCGGTATACCAGCCTTAACAGCCAAGTTTAGTCTATCGCGAATAGAACTGCTTCTGCGGGTCATCGTTTTACCTACCCTATCTTATTAACAAATATGCTATTGCCAAGCATGTCGCCAGCAATCTTACGCAAGCTTTATATGAGATCACCCAAACTGGTAGCCAGTCCTCTGCCCATTCCACTTTGTAACGGTGGAAAGCAGAAATGATTCCTCATTCTTGGATGAGAGGGCTCAATTACTTCTGGAAAACTGCAGCCGGGCAAAACAGCCACGTCGTATATCTGATCAACGTTTCCGCTGAATCTGATTTGCCCAACCTGAGTACCGTCTTCCAGATTAAATACCCAAATTCCAGAATATGTTTCGTCATACTTTTCCCCAAGGGGAGCCGGGCGGGTCACGTCCGACTTACGAACTTTTGACAGGCCGACAAACATTAATGGTCCGTAAAAACTTATGCCTCTGGTAAAGCCCGGAACCTCCGCGATGGTTTTCAGGTCTCCTGTATCAGGGTTGTAGCTGCAAATCTCGCCCTGCCCAGAGTTGCAAAAATAAACCCGCCCCTGATACCAACGTGGGGAATGAGGCATCGACAAATTCTCAAGCAGAATTTCGTTTTTCTGAACATCTATCAGTGTTCCTTCAAACTTACCTGCCCTATTTCGCCAGTTAGTTGCCTGGTTATCCTTAGAGAAAGTTGTGACATACCCTGGTCGACCATTTTTAAGCGCCATACCATTCAGATGGCAACGATCTTCCGGTGCCAGCTCTGAAATAAACGGAGGTTTCCATTGAGGAACAAAACTGAAATCCGGCTCTAGGGTACATAAACATGAAAAACTAGAATTGACGGCCCATAATCCGTCATCACCCCAGTCAATATCATGAATGTTGATCATGCCGGAGTAATGTGCGGACCGGGTGATAAAACACGCGTCCACACGCGGGTCTGCGGGCTGAAACAGGGACTCCTGATATTCCTGCCAAAGCTTCAACTGACGTTCAAGTCTTTCCAGGTCTTCCTCACTTTCCGCCAGGGCAGAAAGGGGCAGGTCAAAACCGGACTGCTCCAAAGGGTCATCCAGCCCTTTTTTTGCTTTATCAGAATCAACCCTCGGGGCCGTAATATCGTCTTCGATTCTCTCCAGCGGCTGTTTTATCTTTTCCAGCAACCCGTCCTCTCTTTGAAATCTCAGGACCTGGGTAAATATGCCCAGCGTCACCGAGTCTTCTGTGACCGAGATGCCCATAGGGCGCGAAAACCTTTTGAAATTAATATCCAGCGACTGACCATCACTGCGAACCAGCATCAAGCGTCCTGCCTGATATGAGGTAAAGATCAAAGACACATTTAAATGCTTTAGAATTGCCGGCAGATTCGCACTGTATTCAGCACCGTAATCCATTTCCTTGTACTGGTCCTTCAAACTATTCGTTTCCTCAAACATTCACCAATCCTGTATAGCCTCTCATTTGTTGTACCACTCCCTGCTTAATAATTTCTGATGTGACGCTCGATATCCACTAATGTCATTTCGGGATGGGTCGCCAATAGCTCAGCGATAACACCACTGGCCCTCGCAGCGGCCAGTGAGGTTCCATTAATTTTGCTAAAGCCACCTTTGTTCGCCGTTGACAGATAGCTGCTGCCATCAAGATAGCCATCAACACTCTCCCCCCAGTTGCTGTAACGGGCTTTTACCCCACTTTTTGTTTTAGCTCCGATAACAATCGCTTCTTCAATGCTGGCCTCATGCAAGTTTGGCGCTAGCACTATCCCATCATTGCCGGCCGCAAAAACTACTGCGATTCCTTTTCCCTCCCGACCTGAAGTTGCGAGATCATGAACAACATCTCGGACCGGCTCCAGCAACCACTCACTGTGCCAGCTGCAATTGATCACATCCGCGCCGGCCAGCCGGGCTACCTGGAACGCCAGCAATGTCTGGGAGGTCCAGGTATTGGGTTGCCTAATGGCAATCAATGTTGCCCCGGGAATCAGCCCTTCAACTTCATTACCATTTCGGTCCGCAAACAGTATCCCGGCAATTCTGGTTCCATGGCTGTCCTGAGGTAGCTTCGGGGATGCATCAAGGGTCCGGGTTTCAGTGTCATACTGGAAAGCCACTTTGGTCGAAGTAAATTCAGGATGGGTCAGATCAAAACCGTCATCGATAATGGCAACCCTGACAGCTTCCCTTTCGGGCAGGATGTGTAAATCAGGCTCAGCGTGTTGTGGCATCGAAGTATTCTCTACAGAGACGCCTATCTGCTCTGACACCATTGTTTCATTCCGGCGTATATCCCGATCAAGGCCGCTTAAGCGGTTCAGCTGCAGTATGTCTGGCTGAGCAAGCAGTACCTTTGGATGCAACTCCAGTAGATCAATAATCTGTGTCAGGTGTTCGGGCGATGTCAGTTCTATCATCAGATAATTGAAATCCTTTGCCAGATAGAGCTCAGTGATACTTACGACATTCCTATCCAGTCTGGCGATTTCCGATTGACTCAACGATGGCAGAGCTTTGATGACAACCCTGTTGGAAATACGGAATTCAACTTCCCCAGCTTTTAGTTGATAAACTCCTGACTGCCCCACAGCCTCATAACGCTGGAAAAAATTATTGAAATGCACCACCTCGTTGGCCGTCGCAGCGAAGGGAAATACCAGGGATATAAGGAACGCGAGGTACAAGTTCATTTCAATTTTAATCTCATCATCATTCCTATCGTTTTCTGCGGCAGTATCCTTCATGTTATCGCTAAGAATACTACCGCAACTGCCCGTTAATTTCTTGATGGGTATTGGCCGAAGACACAGATACAAAATGGAATCACGATAAAAGGCTGCCGGTTTTCATGAGGCTGACTTGAGCCTGCTACTCCCACCACTCCACTGTTGAAAGTCAGTGAGGGAGTACTAATCGGCGGTGTCTTAAAGGCTGTAACCGAAGGTCCAAACTGAGGCCCCAGATAGGCCTCATCTGACGCAGTGTCAGATGCGTCAGCCAGAGTTCCGAAAGCGGTCGTAACATCTGCATGGTCATGGCTCGGCATCTCACTTATGGTCAAGGTGACAGCGGCGTCCCCTCCTCTTTGGCCAAGAAAGTGAGGCATCACTCCTGGTCCCGTTCCACTATTTCCACCAACATGAAGAGGGGCACGCCCCATAAGATTGGGTAACCCCAATGTCGTGCGAGCGTCACCTCCATAGATACTGCCAATTAATGAAAACAGTGCTTGATTTTGAGCGATCGCAAGAATTTGGCCGTTACAAAAATACCAGTCAGCCGGGCTGAATGTATAAGGCAACATTCTTATTTCAGCAGTAAATGGCGTTGACATAATTCAGCTCCTTAATTTCTTGAGGGATAGGTTCCCTGCAGGGCAATGATGAAATTAATTCCACAATAAGGCATTTGATTACTGTGGCTCCCCCCTCCACCGGTGGGAGACAGAGCATCATCAGCCAACTTCCCTGTCGTTTTCAGTGTGCTGGCTGTAAAATAATGGGCGCCCTCGGCAATGGAACCATCTTCAGGAGTCTCTGTTACTGCCGACTGATTGCTGACATTGAAGCTGTGGTTATGGCTGGGTAGCTGATCAACGGTCAGAGTCACAGTATCAACCCCGGCCAAAGTGCCAATATTCCAATTGAGTGACTGCCCCACCGCTGTACCTTTATTTACCGGCACCCGACCTCTCATTTCCGGAAGCCCGAAGGAAGTACGTCCATCTCCGCCATAATTCGTACCTAAAAGGGAAAACAGGGACTGATTTTGCGAAATTGCCATGAGTGTTCCATTGCAAAACGCGTAATGCAGAATGGCAAAGTTTCCTGCAAACATGCGAATATCGCCTAAATATGGTTGCGCCATGATAAAACCTCCTAATTTCTGCTCGGATAAAGACCTTCCAGGGCAATAACAAACAACGTGCCGATGGAAGGCTGAATGTTATAGTGCGACTGCCCTCCCCCTGTGTAGGAAATCATATCCGGAACAAGGGCGACATTAGGTCCGGAGTTGCTGTAGTAGGAGGCATTTGCCACAGCCATGGTGTTTCCGACACCAGACTGGTTGGAATAGGGAACAGCAGAATTTCCTGCCTCGTTGGAGGCATTGAAGTTATGAGTATGTGCTGGTACTTGTGAAAGGCTCAGCGTGACATATTCCAGCCCACCAATCTGACCGCGAGTGTAGGTCGTCGAAAAGTCAGATTCAGCATAGTTGCCCATGTGTATTGGAACTCTTCCCTTAAGCGAGGGAATGCCAAAAACCGTCCGGGCATCCCCACCATAGGCTACGCCTAACAGTGAAAACAGAGCGGCATTGTCATTAATAGCAATTAGCTGTCCATTACACTCAGCCCAATCAACAGGTGCGAAGGTATATCCAACCTGTTTGATTTCACCTACAAATGGTTGTGACATGAGGTCTTCTCCTTGTAATTTATCCCGTTATACCCAGCGTTATTCAGATTTCTTACGGGATATAACAATCTGGTATTTATCCACGGCATGGGGACACATGAACAAAATAGCTTCGCCAAAAGCATCGCTTTTCAGTTTGTAATTTCCCTGACCACAATGCTCTTCCTCCTTGCCCAAAAGCAGAACAGAAAAAGACTCGAACTCTTCGTCTTCCTTGTCCGGACGGGTTACCTTCGTAATCTTAAGCTCTGCAATCTGCTTATCTGAGTCAGGCTCAAACACCTGAACATCTTTGCCGATAGCTTGCTGCAGTGTGTCATAGGTAAATTTTTCCATGTTGATCCTCCTTTAATGGTTGTTATGTCAAGCTGAACAACCTCAGGCACGGAATACATCCGGTTTCCGTTTGCCCACGGCTTGCCCTTATCGTGACGACTCATTCACAGCAATACCTATAATGACAAAAGAAAAAACTCTGGACTGACGCTCAGGAATCAGGAAAGAAGAAAACGCCGTAGCTGAATGAAGAAAGTGAGAAAAGGTATGACGAACTCTGTGCTTACATCCAAAGAGGTAAGAGCATTGTCTATGCACTATGTCGATTGTCCTGCCAACCATCCGGAGCTGTTTCCCAATGTCTTCCATTTCAGTAGTCCTTGGAATCATAAGCTAGTACGGGGTGACCGACTGAATCCCATTAAGCCACAATAGAACCGCACTCTTCAGGTCTAACTGTCGCCACAAAGGCCAAGATTTCAATCTGTTGCCCTATCAAGACAGGTCGCAATAACCTGTTCAATTAGCAATCAGTATAGCTCAGCAATGAAAATCACAAGGAAAGTATAAAAAACAGCAACACTATAGTTAAGGTCACCTTTACACCATAAAATCAGAAGTGGATGTGGTCGCTCGTTTGCAAACCTTGGCAGCTAAACCATAATAAGAATTATGGTTCGCATTGGCATTGAACAGAAAGTGATTTTGACGCCATTGGCAGCCTACACAAATCAAGGGGACGTATCAGGGAATGATTCAAGGGATGGGGAAGATGAGCGTCGTATTTGTACTATCAACAGGAAGGTGCGGCACCCAGTGGCTATACCATTTTCTTAACACCAGGCTACCGGATTGCTGGGAGGTCACCCACGAGCCGATAAACTTTGATTACGCGCCCATCAATAACTCCCCGTCCCAACCGCTTAACAAGAACCCGCAGATACTCCTGAATCATCTGGCATATATTCAAGACAAAGTGTGGAGTCATCGGTACTACGTTGAATGTGGTTTTCCCTGCTGGCGCCATCTGGGTTGGTTTTATGAAGAGCTGAATTGCCCGGTTAAAATCATTTACCTGCACCGGGATCCGGTTCAGGTTTCTCGATCCTGGCTCAAACAGAATGCCTTTGTTCCCCCTATTCTGCCTCACCTGAGTACCAAGGAATTATTTCACCCAGCGGCTCCAGCGGCACAACTTCCCCACTATCAAAACGCCTGGTGTAAGCTGACACCTTTCGAAAAAGGGCTGTACTACTGGGCAGAAGTTCAGCTTCAGGCGACCCGATACAAATCAGAGTGGCCAACGGGAAACTGGTTCGAGCTGCCTTTTCAACAGCTGACTGATCGCAGTGTACTTCAGGATTTAATGGGTTTTCTGAACAACGATGTGGAGATTAAAAGTATTGACGTTACCCCACGGGATAAATTCCAGGGCATTGAACAGGATGCCGTTGACGAGTCACTGATTCATCGGCATCCGGACATTCTTCGGGAAGCTACTAGGCTTGGGTATTTAGGCTCGGATATTTAAGCTTGGATATTCCAGCTTTCTTTCATGACCTGATATTTCACGAACGGACCAAAACCCGCGGTTTTGAAACTGCCAGGCAGGTGCAAAATGACAACATCAGATACAGATAAAATCGTTGCTTTTCTGAGAAGGGTTGGCATTAACGTCCACTATTCTTCTATTGAAACCAAAACGTTCCTGCCTGGTCTGCTGATTGAACGGGGTCAGCTCCTTATCGACAGGGAAAAACTGAAGTATCCCGGCGATCTTCTGCATGAAGCCGGGCACATAGCAGTGACAGAACCTGAACACAGACCCCGGTTGACTGGTGATGTCCATCAATGCGGACATGGTCCTGCAGAGGAAATGTCAGCCATCGCATGGTCCTGGGCTGCCAGCCGGGAAATAGGCATTCATCCCGAAGTATTATTCCATCCCGATGGCTATAAAGGCGCTTCTGAAAACTATATAGAAGCCTTTCAACTGGCACAGGGTTTTGGCTACCCCATGCTAATTTACTGGGGCCTGACCAATCCTCCCGGAGAGCCTGACGGTTACCCGAAGATGGCACGCTGGCTTCGAGCGAGCCCGAGTGCTCCCCAAAAGAGATCTAGACGATAATTTTCCGTGCCTCAGGAACCCAAGCCATAAATTCGTAGGGAGGCGTGATATTCTGTACAGAAAAGCCCAATTTGAGATAAAGCTTTTTGGCCTGAGTATTGGTCGATAACACTGACAATGTCAGGGGCACTCCCACTTGCGCTGCGGCATTCTGCAAACATCTCATCACTTCCTCACCAAATCCTTTTCCTCTGGCCACTGGAACAAAGGCAATGTCCATGATTCGGATCTCATTCGGGCCAAAGTCAAGGGTGACCTTACCGATAGGCTGCTGCTGTTTTTCGACCACAAAATACATTGCGTTGGGAAACTGAGAGCCATAGCCTTCGGTCTGGGCGCGAAACTGCATCTGGATAATGGACTCGACGTAGTCCCGCTCTCCTTCCATGTACCGCAGGTCTTCTCGTGTAGCGTTGTGCAATTGTTCCAGGAATGGTTTATCCGTAGGTTTGGAAGGACGAATATTCAGCCCTTGCCCGAGGTTCATTCCATTCATTGTGTTCATAACCCATCCTCTTGTTGTCGTTGTTTGTTGTCCCAGGAGAAGCTAGTTTTCGCAGTCTTCCATTAGCCGAGATTCGGATCGCAATGCCCGATACAACGTTGTCAATTGACTCTGGATTCGCTCGCTGATGACAAACCTGTCAGTGGATTCAGGTACTGCCCGTCGGTCCTTATATAGATCGTCGGTACTTTTGGAGTAGCGCTGCATTATAGCCGACACAGCACTCTTCTTTAGCTGATTCATATGCCCTCCAAAGAACACGGCAATATGGCACATGTTGTCCAGATCAAGATCACGATAATCCACCATGGCCGCTGAACTTGCGGGTAACACCTTGTATTGTTCCAGCATCCTTGCATAGATCCACATCATCACTTCAGCCTGATAATCAAGTAGCGACACCGAGATTGAATGACCAAAGACCTCCGCAATCTGATGACCCGGAACCATATGGATACCAACGGAACGCTGATGTGAGCGTAAAACTTCCTCCGGTCGCCGGGTGAGAAAGAGTATTTTCGCATCAGGGAAGGCTTGGTGAATCAGTGGCAGGAAGCTGATGTCCCAGGCGTTCAGCTTTACTATCAGGCGATCACCCAACATTGGAATAAGCCACTTTAAAGCAGCGATTTTGTGCTGATCACTTAATTGAGTGTCCAACAGCAAGTCAGTCAGAACAGAAGCTTCGGATATGACCGTAAACAACTGCGTGGCTGCCATTGAGTTCGACACTAAGGTTGAACCACAACGCGAGCAATGAAATATAAACCCTGCTGGAGTCATAGAGTCTGACTGATAACGCCCCTGTATCTCATTTGAATACTGAGAGATGAACGACAGGATATATTTCAGCGATATCCTGGGATTCAAGAGCGTCGCCAATAAAGACCGATTTACCGCATTCGCAATCTGCTCATCATAAAAGGGCGCAAACGGTAACTCCCCAAGAATCAGCCGCCAGTTAATTGCACCGTTTTTAATCGAGTATCCAGTTGGACGCCAGTACCTGAAAAAATCAGCCAGGTCAGGTTCAATTGCCTCTTCCCCGGACTGCATGATTCTTAGCAGATGGTCCGGCGAAATATCTTTCAAATCAAATGCCTGGGTCAACTGATTCATAAGGTCGTATGGATCACAAATCTTACAATGGGCCAGAAGTATTTCCGGCGCATCAACCAACCTCTCCAGTATTTCCCGGGCTGAAAGATCGCCATTGGCCGTCATGATGTCATCGCCGGCCTGTTCACGGACAACATATTAAAATACTGAACAACCCGCGGCGTAGCGGCTGTGTTGGGGCTACTGCCATGCGGAAGAAACTGATGCCATACAACCAGGGATCCTGCCGGTGCAGCAATATACCGAACAGGTAAAGCTGAAAGGTCCTGTTGATTCGGATCAGCCTGTGAGGGAAGATCCTTCAACCAGTCCTTTAACTGGCGATGAAATCCAGGCACACAACGAAAAGCGCCCTGATTCTCAGCGACATCGGTCAGATAAAACAATCCCTGTGTCCCGAATGTTAAAGGACAAGAAAAATCCAGATCCCAATGCAATCTGGTACCGGGGAATTTATATTGTGAGGTTTCGGGCGGGTTAAAGCCGACCTGGTCAGTGGAAAAACGAAGATTCTCGGATTGCCATAAGTCATAAAATACCCGTTGTGCTTTTGTGGACTGGCGATTCATTTCCAAAATCGGGTCCTGGAAGAGGTGCACCATGATATTACGCTGAGATGGGTGATCCTGATACCAGGTCTCAGGATTGTCCTGCGTTTTATCAAGAAAGCGGTATATGAGATCCACCGTCTTCTGGCATTGATCAGGATCAAGAACATTCTCGACGACCAGAAAGCCATTTTCCTCCCAGAACTGACGTTGCTCGGGGCTCAGATAACGAAATTTCTTCTGTCCCTTTGGCTGAGATTCCTGGCGATCAGACATCGCTGCATTAATTTCTTTTACTCTCTCACGGCTGATTTGACCGCCATTCTTTTCGAGAACCCATTGTTCAAACTGAGAAAAGGTGGATGCCTCCTGGAAAATCCAACTGAGACAATCCTGCAATCCCAAGTGAAGCAGGTCCATCAGCAACATATCCCGGTTCCATTCATTTTTATCATCCTCCCCGGTCCGCTTTCCTTCCCGTTGCAACCGGAACTTATGCCATAAGCGTTTCAGGTGAATGATCCCCAGTTCCCCTACTTCCTGATCTGACGCAGGTTCGTCGATCACCTGTTTACGGGGAGGAAAACGAATGTCATACCCTGGGGTCGTCTCTGTGCTTTCAGCATAGATATAGGAAAGATTTACAACATCACCCGGGTGAAAATCACTATTGCTAAAGCATAATGGGGTATTAAGGCTGCACTGCCCGTCTTTAAGCCAGAGGTCCTGGTATATCTGGATTTCAGTACGAAACTTCAGAGTTGTCTGGTCTGGGGGCAATGGATCAGGAATGGTAATCCGGGCATTCAGCAATGTGCGATCGCCATTAGCGATGGCACCAGCAGCCTCCCGGTCCAGACAACCGACCACTCCCAGCCTGGACTCTTGCGGAGGTTCCTTTCTTTTCCCCATCCTGAACTGATTGGATTCAGCCGCATTATATAAGCAGGCATCCATCACCACTTTCTGGGGAATCAGGGTACTGTGTTCATCGCGAAGGTATTGGACAAGATGACTGAAAATCATCACCTGAGGCTCGTTATTCAGCATCCAGTTCATCGTTTCCGACAGAACAATATCAAACTTGCGACCAGAGGGCGGCGTCCAACAGGTCGCATCCTCCTGCTCTATTGAGCGGATATTCGAGGCAATATTCAGGTGACTCACCACTGCCCTCACCGCCTGGACATTTTCCTCATGGATATCAATTAGGGTTGCCTGGATACGTGAATCTTTGAGGCAGGCCAAAAGTGGCAGCATTAATAAACCGTAGGGCCCCGTGCCAGCATACACAATCTCAACTTGTCCTTTGCGGTCAAGCTGATCCTTTACCGCCCTGGCCACCGCATGCATAAATGAATGCGTGCGCATCAGCTCAGTCAGACACTTGGCCGCCTGTACCGGCGACAGAGCCACCCCGGACTTCAGATTCATACCCAGGGTGTGTCCCAGATCACTATGGGCAGAAATACCGGTAATGTCACCCAGCAGGCTGGCCAATGCATCTATGTGGGGTTTGGCAAATCCAGCGTCAGGCAGGTTCTCGATAAGCGGCCGCGTATGCTGGACAATAGCATGTTCGGAAAGTTGTTCTGCTAACGATGTCTCCTGGATAGATGTATCCCGGACAGAAGCATCCTGGACGACAGTCTCGATTGGAATATCAGATGACTGAGAGGCATTGGTTATCATTGTTATCCCTTACGCAAAGTGATGATTCCTGAATTTTTTTCTTCAACCAGTCATTGGCCACACAGTCAATGACCAGATTGATGCGTTCATGATCGCCCCGGTTCAGGACCTGGTGAGTCTGGTCCACATTGAGATACCAGAGCTCCCCTTCCCGCATGGGAACAAGCTGGTTGTTAACCCGAAACTCCAGTAATTCATTGCTGAGGATAGGAATATGCAGACGTGCTTCGCCGTATTCGATGGAAAGCCCAAGGTCACGGTGTGGTTTGATTTGCGCGCCTGCATGTAGTCGCATCAGGCGGGTCGATTTGATAGAGCATTGCAGAGAACTCAACACCTGAAGTATGGCAGATAGTTGCTCCAAGACGGGAAGGTTAACCCAGTCGTCACCGGTCTGTACCGCAAAACCCTGCATGATAGGGTGAGCACTTTTATGCTCAGCCAGACACCTAAGCGGCAGGACATCCCAACTTCCCTGGTAATCTTTCTGATTAACATGAGGAAGCCATTCAGCGTTGTGTAATCTGAAAACATCCTTTTTCAGTGCCTCCAATGGCACCTGAAAATCCAAGCAGGCGAACAACATCCTGTTATCTCAATTACAGTTGATAACAGTATGTGTAGTACATAAAGTCAACATTTCTCCAGTTTTCGCTGTTCAGACTAAGCGTAACCAGGAATGTCTATTCACATAATTACCAGCCGATATTCAGCCCCATATTCACCCGAACCCCACTGCGCATGGGATGGCTGTTGATATTGCGCCCGGCGATTTCCGGCTGGTAGATGTCCTCGTCAAGCATATTACTGACACTCAGCGCCAACTCCGTGCTTTGCTGCAACCAGGTTAGTTTGCGTGCCAACTTCAGGCGCAGCAGATGATAAGAGGAAGGCTCAGGATTGTAGCTTTGGGTATTGGGGTTGCGAATCTGATTGGCATGAAAGGCACTAACCCAACTGTGCTGAAGACCTAACCACCAATCCTGTCCGATTGCATAAATAAGGCTCCATTTAAGCATGTGGTTGGGCATCAGGGTGTAATTTTCCAAATCCTCGGATTCATTGTGCTGATAACTGTAGGAGTAGTTAATTTGCCCCTGTTCAAACAGCCATTTTCCTTCCAGTTCAGTGCCGTACGCTTCAAGGTCGCCGGCATTCACAAAATCCAGCACCCGGTCGGCTGCACGCAGGCGAGACACCAGATTAGACAAATCACTGTGAAACAAGGTGAGGGTATGACGACTATCCTCACCGGTATGGAAATATTGCAGGTTAAATGTCGTAATCTGCTCTGGCTCAAGCTGCTGATTACCGCGCAGCCCACCGGTATTATTACCCTCGGCATCACAGCAGACAATCAGATTAAAATGGGTTTCCACCCCATAGGCGGCACGAAAGGCGCCGCCATAGTCCAGTTTAATACCGCTTTTAGCACTTAGTGTATAAATCAGACCGGCCCGCAGTTCATAATTGGCATTGACATCCGGCACTTTGTTGTACTGCGCACCCAAACTCCAGTTCAGGGCGTTACTGTTGGTGGTTTGATACTGACCATACAGGCTATACCAGGTGCGCGAAAAAGCCGGAATGGGTGCCTTGGCCAGGCCCGGTTCAGTATTAACGCGCTGATGCCAGGCAGTACCACCAAACAGCCAGCGGCCCTGGTCCAGCAGGTCATAGTCAAGCAGCGCTTCAAACAAAATATTATCGGAATTAGCCCGGTAGTTATAATGGCTGAAACGCGATGCGTTGTAGCTGATATCGGTGTCCAGGCGAAGCTGTGATGCCAGATCCCAGCTTCTGCCCAATTCCAGTATCGAACGACGTGAACGTACTGTTCTATCTTCCTGAGGCGGTCCGGACCAACTGGACACACTGCCCCAGAATGCCTGTTCACTAACCAGGTTAACGGCACTAGCACGCCAGCCTTGCCACTGCCCTTGCAGCATCAATGCATGGTTTTGCTGCTCGGCAGCAAAACTGCCGTCAAGGCCGCTGTTGTCCTTGGCTTTAAATTGCCAACCATCGTCTTGGTAAAAACGCGCCGCCCCGTTTATATATCCTTCGCCACTTTCCATACTGCCCTGAATCTGCATTTCGCGGCTACCCAGATTGCCTGTAGCCACATACACAGACTCAGCATTATCCTGGCTGCGGGTAACCAGATTGATGACGCCGCTAAAGGCATTACTGCCATACAGCACGGAGCCGGGTCCCCTGACAATTTCTATGCGATCCAGGCTTTGTATTGGGAAGGCCGTATAAATGGCAAAGTTTTGTCCGCCAGTAAAACTGTCCCGCACCGGCCTGCCGTTTATCAGCAGCAGCACTTCGTTATTAGAATGCGTTAGTTGTAATCCGCGAATAACAGCCAGATTTTGCGGATAGAAAAAGGACCCCATCATTAACACACCAGGGGCTTGTTCCAGCACTTCCAGAAGAGACGTAGCCCCCAGAGACTGAATTTCTTCGCGACTGATAACGGTAGTCACCCCCGGCGCACTGTCCAAAGGTTGGCTGAACTTACCCGGTGCCACCACATCCATATTTAACAGTTGCTCAAAAGACAGGTCAAAAACACTCAGTTGTTCCGTCTGAGCAGCCAGCTTTAAAGACGTTGCAGCACATAAAAACAGAACGGAAAATTTCATATACGCCATTCCTGGCAGCAAGGAAGACTGCGATTCATTGAAAACTAAACCATGCAGAACAAATACACAACTCAGAAAAGTGCCAGCCCCTTAGGGGCTGTTTATCTTTCGAGTATGATTTTGCAGCAGTTTGTGGGCCCTTTATACAAGGCAGCGCGAACGTGGTGTAGTGATTCTACATGAGTGAGTAATAACGCCGTAGAAAGGGCCCACAAGCGCTGCCCGGAGGGTTCAACCCAGCCCCTCCTGCTAGATGTTGCCGGGCTTTGACTTAGGCCCACTAGGCCTGCAGTCCGGCGTCGTGACCAGCAGGGGCTGAATTTGAACAAATTCTATACTTGAAAGATAAACAGCCCCTAGCAGGGGCCGTAATATCAGACTAGCAGAGCAAGCTTATGGCAGAGGGTCCTGGTCGGCCCCTTCTTTTTCCACTTCGGTGGGCATCAAATCTTCTTTACTGATCCCCAACATCATCGCCACAGCACTGGCAATATAGATGGAGGAGTAAGTACCGATAAAAATACCGAACAGCAATGCGGTAGCAAAGCCATGGATCAAGGCACCACCTTTAAAAAACAATGCCAGTAACACCAACAGCGTGGTACCCGAGGTAATAATGGTACGGCTCATGGTCTGGGTTAATGAGATATTGATTATCTCTTCTGGCTCGCCTTTACGCAGTTTGCGGAAGTTCTCACGGATCCTGTCCATCACAACAATAGTGTCATTCAGTGAATAACCTATCACCGCCAGTACAGCAGCCAGTACTGTCAAATCAAACTCCAGTTGCAGAACCGAGAACAGCCCCAGGGTAATAATGACATCGTGTGCCAGTGCGGCTACCGAGCCCAGACCAAAACGCCATTCAAAGCGCATGGCAACGTACATCAGGATACATATCAGCGCCACCAGCATGGCCAGGCCTCCCTGCTCGGTGAGTTCTTCACCAACCTGCGGGCCAACGAACTCAATACGACGCATATCCACTTGTTCGCCGCTGGCACGCAAGGCCGCCATAACCTGGTCGCCCAGGGTTTCGGATTTCACGCCCTCGCGCGGTGCCAAACGAATCAGCACATCCTCACTGCTGCCGAAGTTCTGCACCACGGCATCACCAAAACCAACCTCGTCCAGTTGCTGGCGCACCTGTGCCAGTTTAGCCGGTTGCTGATAACCTACTTCAATAACGGTACCACCGGTAAAATCCAGTCCCCAGTTAAGCTGATTAACCGCCAGAGACACGATAGAACCAAGTATCAGCAAAGTAGAAAATACCAACGCCGGCCAGCGCAGGGACATAAAGCGGACTTCTTTGTCGAAATCAAATACGCGCATGTTTATCTCCCTTAAATGGACAGGTTATTGAGGCGCTTACCGCCCCATACCGAATTAACCAGCGCACGCGTACCGACGATGGCGGTAAACATGGAGGTCAGAATACCGATGGCCAGGGTGATGGAGAAACCTTTCACCGGTCCGGTACCCACGGCAAACAGAATCAAGGCCGCAATCAGAGTAGTGATATTGGCATCGGCGATAGTGGACAGTGCACTGTCGTAGCCGTGGTGAATAGCCTGCTGAGGACTACGGCCATCACGCAGTTCCTCACGGATACGTTCAAAAATAAGCACGTTGGCGTCCACCGCCATACCAACCGTCAACACAATACCGGCCATACCTGGTAACGTCAGCGTTGCACCAGGAATCATCGACATGACACCGACGATCATCACCAGATTCGCCAGCAAAGCTGCATTGGCCACCAAACCAAACTTACGGTAGTAAATTGGCATAAAGGCCAGAATCAGCATCAGGCCCCAGAAAATAGCCTGCATACCCAGTTCAATATTTTCCTGCCCCAGGCTTGGGCCGACCGTGCGCTCCTCTACAATAGAAATAGGTGCCACCAAGGCACCGGCACGCAGTAACAGTGACAGATTTTGTGCTTCTGCCGGTGAGTCGATACCTGTGATACGGAAACTATTGCCTAAACGGGCCTGAATAGTGGCAACGTTGATGACTTCTTCGTGTTTTTCAAACACGATCTTGCCGTCTTTGTCTTTCTCATTGGTGGGCTTGTACTCAATGAACACGGTGGCCATCGGCTTACCGATATTGTCCTTGGTACCATGGGACATCTTATTGCCGCCTTCGGAGTCCAGCTTGATATTAACCTGCGGACGACCGTACTCGTCAAAGCTACTGCTGGCATCCACGATATGGTCACCGGTCAGCATAATACGTTTATCCAGCAGCTGAGGCTGGCCTTTTCTGTCCATTAGCAACTGCGAACCAGGTGGTACGCGCCCTTCCACCGCATCACGTACATCGTGATCCAAGTCAACCATACGGAATTGCAAGGTGGCGGTGGCATTCAGAATTTCCTTAGCTCTGGCAGTATCCTGAATCCCTGGTAATTGCACTACAATACGGTCAGAGCCCTGACGCTGAATCACCGGCTCCGCCACACCAAGCTGGTTAACCCGGTTGCGCATAATGGTAATGTTTTGCTTTAAGGCATATTCGCGGATTTCTTTCAGGCGCTGCTCAGACAGCACCGCGCTCATCGTCAGCTCACCTTCGTCTTTGAAAAGCAGGCCGGGGTTGTTTTTTTCCAGGAAGTTAATCGCCTGGTCCAGGGTTTCCTGGTCGCGGAATTGCACATCCACCCGATCACTCTTTTGCTCGACCCGGCGATAACGCAGTTTTTCTTCGCGCAGGCTATTACGGAAGTCGTCTTCCATCTGTTCGATAGAGCGGTTGATGGCCGCTTTCATGTCCACTTCCATCAAAAAGTGCACACCGCCACGTAAGTCCAAGCCTAATTTCATCGGGCTGGCGCCCAGGCTCTCCAACCAATCCGGTGTGGCAGGCGCCAGGTTCAGGGCAACCACATAATCATTACCCAGACTGGCCTCGAGCTTTTCTCTTACCACTAACTGATCATCACCGTTTCTCAGGCGTACCAGTAAGTGAGATTCTTCGAGGGAAATACTTTTAATATCGATACCGGCTGCTTGTAAATCAGTTTTGACCTGTTCAAACAGTCGGGTATCCACTTCGGCATTACGACCTGCAGAAATTTGTACCGCATAGTCTTCACCGTACAAATTAGGCGAGGCGTAGAGCGCACAAACAGCGATCACCAGGACCACCATCAGGTACTTCCACATGGGGTATTTGTTTAACACGAACTTGTCCTTTCTTACTCGGCAAAAAATGGAAGAGGCGAACAGGTCGCCTCTTCACTTTAATACTCAGATATTTTTCATGGTGCCTTTGGGCAATACCGCCGATACCGATGCCTTTTGGATCACGATATTAGTGGAGTCATTTAGCGCCATTTCGACAAAGTCCTTGTCGTCGCTAACCTTGGTAATGCGCCCCACCAAGCCGCCCTGGGTCAACACTTCATCGCCCTTACCCAACGACGAAATGAGGTTTTTATGCTCTTTAACCCGTTTGGCCTGTGGACGGTACAACATGAAGTAGAAGATCAGACCAAATACACCCAGCATTATCAGCATCTCAAAACCGCCACCTTGTCCGGCACCAGGTGCTGATTGCGCGTAGGCATTAGAAATAAATAGGCTCATCATTTTCCCCTAAATTTTGTTTTTATAATTGCCCTGCAGCGTCCCGCCTTAGGGCATTAATGCTTCGAAAAGCGTGGTTTTTCTTTGCCTGCACTTTAACCCGAGAGTCACAAGTGGCGGAGCGTCCTGCCCCACTGGCTAACTAGTTTAACTCGGGCACCGGCATGCCTTTTTGGGCATAAAACTCGGCGACAAATTCTTCAAGCTGGTTGACTTCAATGGCGCTGCGTAAGCCCTCCATCACCCGCTGATAGTAACGCAGGTTGTGAATGGTGTTGAGCTGCGCACCGAGAATTTCGTTGCACTTATCAAGATGGTGTAGATATGACCGGGAATAATTTTTACAAGTGTAACAGTCACATTTTTCATCCAGCGGCCCGGTATCGGTCTTATGCCTTGAATTGCGGATTTTAATCACCCCATCAGTGACAAACAGATGACCGTTTCTGGCATTGCGGGTTGGCATCACACAATCAAACATATCGATGCCGCGGCGTACTGCTTCAACAATATCCTCTGGCTTACCCACTCCCATCAGGTAGCGCGGCTTATCGGCCGGGATTTTATGCGCGGTAGAATCAAGAATGCGGATCATATCCTCTTTGGGTTCACCCACAGACAAACCACCAATGGCATAACCATCAAAGCCAATCTTTTCCAGACCATTGAGGGAAATTTCACGCAGGTCCTCATACATCCCGCCCTGTACAATACCAAATAAGGCCGAGGGGTTATCAGCATGTTCATTTTTGCTACGCTCTGCCCAACGTAACGACAGTTCCATGGACGTGCGAGCCTGCTCGTAAGTGGCCGGATAAGGAGTACATTCATCGAAGATCATCACAATGTCTGAACCCAGATCACGCTGCACCTGCATGGACTTTTCGGGGGTCAACAGGATTTTTTCGCCGTTAATGGGTGAACGGAAGGTTACTCCTTCTTCGCTGATTTTACGCAAGTCCCCCAGGCTGAATACCTGAAAACCGCCAGAATCAGTCAGAATCGGCTTTTGCCAATGCATAAAGTCATGCAAATCACCATGCAGCTTCATGATCTCCGTGCCAGGGCGCAACATCAGGTGAAAAGTATTACCCAGGCAGATTTGTGCACCCGTGGCTTCCAGCTCTTCCGGGGTCATGCCTTTTACCGTACCGTAAGTACCCACTGGCATAAACGCCGGGGTTTCCACCACACCACGCTCAAAAACAAGGCGTCCTCGACGGGCTTTGCCGTCGGTATTTATCAGTTCAAATTTCATATTACTCCTCAGCGAATCGGAAAACAGTCCGAGGCTGACCCTTAAACAGGCTGTTAAAAACGTCGGCGATTATAAAGGATTCATACAGTCAGGGACAGAAATTGGTACGCCTAAAAGTCAGCAACACTGCACACTGTCACCAGCTACAGCATGCTCATGTCCTACCTTGACGCCTGACATCCTCAACCAGTCGCATCCTGACGTTCGATAAACATGGCATCGCCATAGCTAAAAAAGCGGTACTGTTGCTCAATGGCATGCTGGTAGGCATGCATAATATTGTCTTTGCCGGCAAAAGCACTGACCAGCATAATCAGGGTGGACTCAGGCAAGTGGAAGTTAGTGACCATGGCATCCACCAGTTGGAATGAATAACCAGGGTAGATAAAGATATCGGTATCGCTGAAAAAAGGACACAGTTCAGTACCGGCCTTAAGCGCAGCCTGGGCAGCGGATTCCAACGAGCGCACCGAGGTGGTGCCGACCGCCACTACCCGCTTACCTGCCGCCTTGGTGGCCAGCACTGCGTCAACCACCTCCTGCGGCACCTCCGCATATTCTGAGTGCATCTGGTGTTCAAGGATGTTGTCTACCCGCACCGGCTGAAATGTTCCGGCCCCCACATGCAAGGTCACAAAAGCGGTATTCACTCCCTTGTTTTTCAGCGCTGTCAGCAGCTTATCATCAAAATGCAGACCTGCCGTCGGTGCAGCAACCGCACCGGGTTTTTGATTATACACCGTCTGATAACGCTCCTTATCTGACGCTTCGTCCGGCCGGTCGATATAAGGTGGCAATGGCATATGTCCATGGGCTTCCAGCACTTCCAGCACTGGTCTTGCATCCAGAAAAGTTAATTCAAATAAGGCGTCGTGCCGCGCGGTCATTTCTGCCCTTACGGTTTCTTCCAGTACCAGAATATTGCCAGGCTTAGGCGATTTGTTGGCCCGCACATGGGCCAGCACCCGGTGCTCATCCAAGATACGCTCAACCAGCACTTCCACTTTGCCACCACTTTCTTTTTGCCCCAACAGCCGGGCGGGTATCACCCGGGTATTGTTAAATACCAGTAAATCCCCAGGCTCCAAAAGCGACAAAATATCTGGAAAATGCAAATGCGCTAAGGTGCCACTTTGGCCATTTAAATGCAGTAAACGGCTTGCTGTGCGCTCAGCCATGGGATAACGGGCAATCAATGTGTCGGGCAGGTCAAAATGGAAATCAGAAACTTTCATGCAATCAGCCTGTTTTTCGGGGCTGCACATTTTAGGCGCAAGCGCACAAAAATCCCACCCTTAAACCACAACATACTAGGGGCTGTTTATCTTTCAAGTATAGATTTTGTTCAAATCCAGCCCTTCTGGTCACGACGCCAGGCTGCAGGCCTAGTGGACCTAAGTCAAAGCCCGGCAACACAATGACGTAGGGAACGTCATTGAACAGCTTTAGCTGGCCGCTTGCGGTGACAGGCAGGAGCCTGTCATACCGAGCAGGAGGGGCTGGGTTGAACCCTTCGGGCAGCGCTTGTGGGCCCTTTCTACGGCGTTATACGAAATACTTCCTTGTATTTCGCCAAAGGCCAGCAGAGCTGTTCAAGTCCGTTCCATACGGACTTGTCACTCACTCATGTAGAGTAACTACACCACGTTCACTCTGCCTTGTATAAAGGGCCCACAAACTGCTGCAAAATCATACTCGAAAGATAAACAGCCCCCAGCTTATCCCGGCACAACTGTCAGATGGAATATCGCCATTAACGATAAGATCATGATTTTAACCTTTTATTCTCATTGTCGCATAGATTAGAATTCTGCCGTCTTTTATAGCGCCTGAGGTACCAATGCTCCCTGCCCAATTTAAAAAACTGCGTCCTAAAATCCTTGGATTACTGGGAGGGGGAATATTGCTGGTTGGGCTCTTCGCAGAATATGGTATATCGCTGCTGGCTTCGGAAATTAAGCAGTATGACCATCTTATGCAGCAGGAAGTGTCAGCCACGACCTTATCAGACGGTATTAACCTGAACTTCAAACGTCAGGTTCAGGAATGGAAGAACGTTCTGCTTCGGGGCCACGACAAAGGGAAGCGCGATAAATACTGGGCCAGTTTTATGGACTACCACCAGCGTATTGAACGTTCTTCTGACGAATTTCTGGCACTGGATATCGACGACAATCTCAAGCAGCAGATGCGTGAATTCAAACGCACCCACCAGCAGTTACTGGGTCAGTATCAAAAAGGCCTGCAAGCTTATATTCAAGCAGGCCTGGACCACAAGGCAGGCGACGCCGCTGTGACTGGCATTGATCGCGCGCCAACCCAACAACTGGAGCAGCTTGGTGCACAATTGCATGACTATATATTAGAGCAAAGCCGCAAAACCGATGCTGCTGCGCGCCAGGCGACTTTGATCAGTTCAATAGGGATTCTGCTGGCCATATTAGTGATCGGTCTGATGACGGCCTGGTTTATGAATGCCAAAGTCGTCCGCCCACTGACCACCCTGATCAATCACCTGCGCGATGTCAGTCGTGGCCAGTTGGACAAGCAACTGATTATTTACAGCGAAGATGAAATTGGCCGAATGTCGAAAGCCATTGAAATTCTGCGTAAAAATACCCTGAGTATCTGTCAGGGGCTGGACAACACCCAGCGGGATCTGGATAAAGTTTGCTACAGCCTGGTGGACAGTGCTGGCGCTATCAGCCAGGGCGTAACGGAACAAAATCATGGTACCAACAGCGTCCAGCAATCGGTACAAAATCTGGTGGAAATGGCAGATGGCATCGCCATTAATGCGCATCAGGCTGAAGACGCAGCCCAGCAGGCAAACCAATCGGCCGATGAAAGTATTCAGGTGATGCAGCAGACCATTAACGTCATCACTGCGTCCTCGGCGCAAATTCAGCAAACCGCAGAGGTGATTGCCACCCTGGACCAGGACGCCCGAAAAATAGGCTCTGTGCTGGACGTGATCAAAAGTATTGCTGAACAAACCAACCTGTTGGCCTTAAACGCCGCCATCGAAGCAGCCCGGGCTGGTGAGCAGGGACGGGGTTTTGCGGTGGTGGCCGATGAAGTGCGCACACTGGCTGCCCGTACACAGCAATCCACCGAAGAAATTCAACAGATGATTGCCAATGTGCAGCGAGGTGCCAACAGTGCCGTCAATGCCATTGAACAAGGCCGGGAGCAAACCGGGCAAAGTGTCGAGCAGGTTCACCAGGCCAATCAGAAACTGCAGGATGTCACGTCTTCAGTAGGAATGATTGCGCAGCTAAATGAACAGATAGTTCAATCCGTAAAACAGCAGTCCGGCATTACTCAGCGCATTCAGGCCAATTTGCATGAATTAATGGATATCGCCAAACTCAATGGTGTCCATGCTGACTCCTGTGCAGAAGATAACCAGACCTTACTGGATGTCAAAAACCGCATGGCGGAAGTTATCTCGCGCCTTAGCAGCCAGACTGCCTGAATAAAGTTAAGCAGCTCAGCCAGGGCGACAGGCAAGTCTGATTGCCCGGCTGTAAAGCCATTCATAGTGAGGACGCCAGCTAGTCTGGCAGGGTGACCCCCATATCGGCGAAGATATCCATCAGGTCATCCCGCTCGATACGTCTGACATTGAGTACAGTAATAATTTGTAACAACAAGTCAGCACCCAGAATGCCTTTGTTGACTTTATTTCGCAGGTTATCTGCGCTTTGATTAACCCCGATATGGGCCAGTCTGTCACTGAGATCCTGATATTTGACGCCACGTCTGGACATTTCGGCCTTAATTAACCGTTGTACCAGTTGTCGCCAGTCGGCGTTGTGATTTCGCATAATGCCTCCACTTAAACGTGACGTATAATTTACACAAAAAACTTATTTTATACAAAAAGAGAAAAAAATATTTGACGACAGTAAAATTGCCTGTCTAAGATTATGTCCATTGCAAAGCCACCCAGCGGTTTTTGCAAACAACCCATTTTGAAGGAGTGAACCATGAGTTGGGATCTTGATCAGTTGGAAAGCCTGCTGACAAAGCACAATGACCTGGTAGTAACCAGACAACAGGACTGCCTGTTGATTGCCAATACCGACGGCATCGATGCCTGGTTGGCCATAAGCGGCGAACAGATCATTGTTGAAACCCTGTTATTTGCCGCCACCGAAGTCAGCGACAGGGCCGCCCTGAATGATGAAATTCTCAAGACTCACATGCTCTTCCCCCTCACCACAGTGGGTATATCCCAGGTGGCTGGTGAAGAATATTACACCGCTTTTGGTGCCCTGAGCTCTCAGTCAAAGGCCGAAAGCATTGTGATTGAAGTGGAAACCCTGTTCCAGAATGTCGCATCCTTTTTGGATGCCTATCAGGATCATTTGAAGTAACGAGGAGCCGATTATGTCTGTTTGGAAAAAATTAATTACTGCGGTAAAAGGCGGCGTCACTGAAGCAGCCGAAGCGGTTGCCGACAGCCAGGCCATCCGTATCCTTGAGCAGGAAATTCGTGAAGCCAAGGAAGAACTGCGCAAGTCTGACCATGCCCGCACGCAAATACTGGCCAAGTGTAAATTGTCGCAACAAAAAGTCGACAGCCTGGCACAGTCTATCGCAACCTACGAGCAACATGCCCGTCAGGCGGTGGAAAAAGACCGGCAACTGGCCTTGGATTGTGCGCAAAAAGTGGTCGAACTGCGCGCCGATATGGACAACGAACAAAAGTACCTGGATCAGTTTAAAGCCTCAGAGCAGAAGCTGGCAGCCAATATCAACCAGGCCAAAGCCAATTTGCGCCGCCTGGAGCAACAGGTAGACATGGTAAAGGCCACTGAGTCGGTGCAAAAAGCCCAGGTTGCCGTATCGTCCCGTCACCTTGGCGCTAACAGCAAGATGAAAACCGCGACTGAGTCACTGGATCGCATCCAAAAGCGCCAGACCATGCGCAGTGCTGAGTTGGAAGCCGCTGAAGAACTGGCCAGCAGTGAGTCGAATGATGATCTGGAAAGTCGTCTGGCGGCCGCTGGAGTCAAAGGTGGCAAAAGCAGCGCCGATGATGAACTGAGCCGAATCCTCGGCCAGTAACCAGGGGGAGAACAGGCTTGACGTTATATCAACTACGCAAGCTGGTTGCCCGCTATTTTCAGGAAATGCGCTGGTACAGTATTGTACTGGCGTTTTTTTTGTATGGCCTGAGCAGTTGGTTATTGCTGGCATGGGCCGATGAGCAGGCGTTGACCCGCTGGCCGGACTTTCTGTATTTCCTGGTGGTGACCAGTTCCACTGTCGGCTACGGCGATCTGTCACCTGGCACTGAAGCCGGTCGCTATGTGGTATCCCTGTTTGTTATCCCGGTCGGCCTCAGCCTCTTTGCCCTGATTCTGGGGCGAGCAGCGGCCTGGGTATCCAGCCAATGGTTCAAAGGAGTCAAAGGTTTGAAAAAACTTCATGTACAGCAGCATATTCTGGTGATTGGCTGGAATGGTCAGCGCACCTTGCATTTGCTCAACCTGTTGCTGCGGGAACGCCAGCATATGGCCGAACAGCAGCAAATCGTCCTTTGTGTAAAAGCCGAGATTGATAACCCCATGCCAGATTGTATCGACTTTGTGCGGGTGGAATCCTTCAATCTCGATGCCGATATGGACAGAGCCTGCATTAGTGACGCGGCGGTGATTATTATTGACAACGAACATGACGACATCACCATGACCACTGCGCTGTATGCCAACCAGCGCAATGCCGGCAGCCATATCCTGGCTTATTTTCAGGATGAGAGCCTGGCGCGTTTACTACAAACACATTGTCCGAATGTGGAATGCACCCCCAGTGTGGCGGTAGAAATGTTGGCCAAGTCGGCCTTTGACCCTGGCTCCAGCGCTCTGCACCATGACCTGCTCAGTGTGCAGGAAGGCCAGGCGCAATATTCGGTGACCATACCAAACCTGGCTAAGCCACTGTCGGTAGGTCAGGCATTTCGCGCCTTAAAAGAAAAGTATGACGCAACGCTGATCGGGCTGGCCGATCACAGTAAAAGGATTGAGCTTAATCCACCGTCAGAAAAGCCACTCAACAGTGGTGACAAGCTTTACTATATTGCGGTAAATCGTATTCGCCAGATTGACTGGGAGAGTCTGTATGTTCAGTAAATGGTTTGGCAAACAAGAGCAAGTCAAAGGGCCCAAAGCGCCGGAAATTATGGGCCTGTACCTGGGCGGTTCATTTCAGCTTGATGATTTAAGACTACGCCTGCTGGAGCCTGAGCTGATCATCGAAGGAACTGCCCGCACTCATCTGATTCAGGCAGTCGGCGAAGTGATGCTGGATACCGGCGGCAAAATCCTGCGTTTTTATACCGACGATGATGCCTTCTTGCAGGTGGTATTGGACGGTGGTGACACCGAGCAACACATTACAGATGTAAAATTGTGGTATTTCTACGAGACCAAAACCGTTGGCTCAGACAGCCAGTGGCAACAGTTACTCAGCAGTGAAATATCCACGCCAAGCTTTGCACTGGAAAATCATACCTTCAATCGCGTCTGGGACGCCGTAGGCGAACTGTCGCCGCCGGTGGCCATGACCGAAAAAACCTATGAGGAAGACGGCGATATCAGCGACACAGACCAATTTGTGATGCTGTATGAGCGCCCCATAGGCCAGGATGAAGTGGAAGCCTTGCTGGTTTGTGGTGAAGAGAAAATTATCGATAACCGTGCCGATCGTTGCCTGGTCATCAGCACCGGCTTTAATCTGCAGCCGGCGGATATCCGCATTAACGGTTAAGCCAACGGGTACTAAACAAGCCACATATGCTTTAGCATTGTGGCTGACATAAGAATAAGGAGACCTATATGGATGTCATCACTCAATCTCTGGCCGGACTTGGCAACTTTGCCCTGTACTTTGCCGTGTCTATTGCCCTGCTGTTTATTTTTAAAATTCTGTACGCCTTTGTCACTCCCCACGATGAGTGGAAACTGGTAAAGGAAGAAAAAAGCATTGCTGCTGCCGTTGGGTTTGGCGGTGCCATGGTCGGCTTCAGCCTGGCACTGGCGGGCGCGGCCACTAACGCCGTGTCACTGGTGGATTTTGCCTTGTGGGGTGCGGTGGCTCTGATAGCGCAGCTGCTGGCTTTTGCCCTGTTGCGCTTCACTTTTATGCCCAAGATTGTTGAGCGTATCAACAATAACGAAATTTCTGCTGGGATCATGCTAGCCGCCATGTCTGTTGCAGTGGGCCTGTTGAACGCGGCCTGCATGTCTTACTAGGAGGGCGTATGGAACAGCGCAAACAAAAACGCTCGGTCAGTATAAATCTGGCCAGTATGCGTAAGGGCTTTGCCCCCAAACCTCTGGCCGTGGGTGTGGCGACTGTATTGCTCAGTGCCTGTGGCGGTAATCGTCAGGACGCCGACGTCTATACCTCTGCCAACGATTGTATTGAGAAAAACCCTGAGTTTGCCGAGCAATGTACAGCGGCCTATCAGCAGGCACTGGAAGAAGCGGCGCGCACCGCCCCCAAATACAATAACGCCACCGACTGCGAATACGACTTCGGCCAGCAGCAGTGCCACCGGGTGGAATCCGGCGGCGGCTCTTTTTTCGTGCCGTTTATGGCCGGATATATGCTGAGTAACCTGATGTCACCGCGTGGCTATCATTCCCAACCTCTGTTTACGTCCTATTCGCCCTACTCCCCATATCGATATCGCTGGACCACCGCAGACGGCTGGGACTATGGCTATTACAAAGACCGGCGGCTGAAGGTGGACAAGGATGCCTTTAAACCTAAGCCAGCGGTAAACCGCACCATCAAACGGGGTGGGTTTGGCAGTACGGTTCGGGCCAAATCCAGTTGGGGGAGCAGTTCTAAAGGATGGGGTGGGTAAGGTGTTTAGGTTGGCTGTTAGCCGTTGGCTGAATTCTGGAAATACAATGAGAAATTGGCAGAATCGGCCATTGGCGCAGCGAATGACTGACAACTGACAACTGACAACTGACAACTGACAACTGACAACTGACAACTGACAACTATTTTCATGTTAAGACTGCCCATCCCCCCCAGGGCCAACTGGCAACAGAAAGCTGCCGAGTTTGGCTTTTATTTTCATACTATGTATGGCGAACCCTACTGGGATGAAAGTGCCTACTATCAGTTTACCCTCAGGCAAATAGAAGATGACCTGGAAGGCCCCACCGAGGTGTTGCACCAGATGTGTCTGGAAGCGTTGGACGTGGTTATACGGGACGAACGCTGGTTAGCAAAATTCGCCGTGCCTGAGCCATTCTGGCAACAAATAGCCGACTCCTGGCAACGGCGTGACCCTAGTCTCTATTCGCGCCTTGATCTGGTCTATCAGGGCCAGGGGCCAGCCAAATTACTGGAAAACAATGCCGATACGCCGACGTCTTTGTATGAATCCGGCTTCTGGCAATGGCTCTGGTTGGAAGATCAGGTAAATCAGGGGCTGATAAGCAAAGGGGCCGATCAGTTCAACTCCTTGCAGGAAAAGCTGGTTAAACGTTTTGCCGACATTGCTGCACATTATCAGATAAAGCATATGCATTTCGCCTGCTGCGAGGACACCGTGGAGGACAGAGGCACAGTGCAATACCTGCAGGACTGTGCTCGTGAGGCCGGTGTCTTAAATGATTTTGTGTTTATCGAACAAATTGGTCTGAGTGAAAGCGGCCACTTTACTGATCTTAACGACCACAGTATTGAGACGTTATTTAAGCTCTATCCCTGGGAATTTATGCAACGGGAAGCGTTTGCTGACGCGATTCCCGGCGCCGGGGTAAACTGGCTGGAACCCCTGTGGAAAAGCTTGCTGTCGAACAAGGCTATCTTACCCATGTTGTGGCGACTGTTTCCTGACCACCCTAACCTGCTGCCAGCCTGGTTTGAAGATGAACTGCCCATCAGCACTGCCGGCAAACTGGTGAAAAAACCGCTGTATTCAAGGGAAGGTGCCAATATCAGTGTTTATCAGGGCGGGCAGCCCATAGTGCAAAGTGACGGCCCCTATGGCGAGGAAGGCTTTATTTATCAGGCCTGGAACGCGCTGCCACGTTTTGCCGATAATCATACCCTGATAGGCTCGTGGCTGGTCAATGACCAGGCGGCGGGGATTTCTGTGCGGGAAGATAAACACATTATTACCCAGGATATGTCCAGGTACTTGCCACACATAATATTGTGAGGCATTAGGCGGAGATGAACAGATGCTGAAAAATCAAGTCAAGGTGCTGCTTTGGTTGCTGGCTTCTTTTGTCCTGGTTGAGCTGGTGAATCTGCTCAGTGGTCGGGCCCTGAATCACTTCGCTATTCTGCCGCGCGAAGTGACATCGCTGCCCGGCATCCTGTTTATGCCCTGGCTGCATGGCAGCCTTGGCCACTTTATCGCCAATATAGTGCCGCTGGCTATTTTCTGGTTACTGATGCTGGAATATGGTTTGAAGCGCACCTTATGGGTAAGCGTTTGGATTGTACTTGTTACCGGGCTGATGGTCTGGCTGTTCGGCCGTTTCGCCTATCATGTGGGCGCCAGTGGTTTGATTTACGGTCAGTTTGGTTTTCTGGTACTGGCCGGCTTTTATAGCCGCCAGTTAATTAAGTTACTGATTTCCCTGGCGGTAGGCTTTTTATACGGCGGAATGGTAATGGGCGTGCTGCCCAGCCAGCCTTTTGTGTCCTGGGAAGCGCACTTATTCGGTTTTATTGCCGGCCTGCTGGCAGCGAAATTCTGGCACGGTAGCAATACCAGCAAAAACTGGTCAAACAGGGCGCAATAGCGTTAAAATCCCAACCCTTTCAGATACCCATTCGATTGGCCACAAAGCCAGTTGCCAATGGAATGGGGTTATCCCGCGAATTAAACCATAAAGAGAGTGTTCCCATGGGTAGAGCGTTTGAAGTCCGCAAGGTAGCGATGGCCAAAACCCAGGCCGTAAAAAGCAAAGTGTATTCTAAGTACGGAAAAGAAATTTATGTCGCCGCTAAAAGTGGTGGCCCGGATCCGGACACCAACGTCGCACTGAAGCGTTTGATGGAAAAAGCCAAAAAGGATCAGGTACCGGCTCATGTGGTAGAAAAAGCCATAGAAAAAGCCAAGGGTGCCGGTGGCGAAGACTATACTCCGGCTCGCTATGAAGGATACGGTCCCGGCAACTGCATGGTGATTGTTGACTGTCTGACCGACAACAACAACCGTACAATTACCGACGTACGTAACTGCTTTACCAAAACCAATTCGAAAATTGGCGCCCCCGGTGCCGTTATGCATATGTTTGATCATCAGGCCATATTTGCCTTTAAGGGTGACGATGACGAGCCGGTATTGGAAGCATTGATGATGGCAGATGCGGATGTGACTGATGTGGAAGTGGAAGACGGTATGGTCACTGTGTTTGCTCCTCATACCGAGTTTTACAAAGTAAAAACGGCACTCACCGAAGCCTTTGACGGTATTGAGTTTGAAACCGAAGAAATCACCTTCGTACCGCAAACCACTACTAAGGTCAGTGGCGATGACGTTGCCATGTTTGAAAAGTTTATGAATATGCTGAACGACTGTGACGACGTTCAGGATATTTATCACAACGCCGATATCGACGCCTAACTATTTGGCCGCCGTATCACGGCGGCTTCCTGCCCCTTTTTGTCTGACTTGCATCCCTGCCATAAAAGGGCGAAGATAAATTATGCCTGCAATTCGCCTTGGATGGGCTAAACCCGAGTAGTGACGATGTTTTTTTACGCCGACCCACCGCGAGCTTGCCACCATGTCGAAGCTAATATGCCGACCAGCAAATACCGGGTGATAAATCGGCTTAGTGCCCTGTTCAGAATTTTTAGCCTGTACTGTCTGTGCCACTCTGCTGGCAGCCATGCCGATAACCCCACCTGGCAATTGGTAACCGAGCACTTCCCCCCATTTAGTTATGAACAACAGGGCCAGATGAAAGGCTTCTCCTCCGATTTGGTCAAGCTGCTGATGGAAGACAATGACCTGACTTACCAGTTTTCCCTTTATCCCTGGGCAAGAGCCTATCAACTGGCACTGGATACCCCCAATACATTGCTCTATTCGGTGGGGCGCACCGAAGAGCGTGAAGCAAGCTTTTATTGGGTCGGGCCGCTGGCCAGTATTAATGTCTGGTTATGGCAACCGCCTGGCGATCCGGCATTGGATCTGCAGGACAGCCAGCAAATGCGAAAATTCAGAATTGCGGTGATCCGCAAAAGTGCCGTGGAAAAGAAACTGGCCGTTGATAAGCGCTTTACTAAGGAAAACACCTATCCGGTCACGGAAATTGAAGATGCTTTATTAATGCTGTCGCACCGAAGGGTGGACGGCGTTCTGATGGCCGGCAATATGGAAAAAGACAAAGCCACACTGCTGGAGAAGCTCAAGGACAAAGTAGAAAAGCGTCAGATGGTGATGGAACTCCCCCTGTATGCGGCCTTGCACAAAGCATCCGGTAAGGAAACCGCCGAGCATCTGCAGCAATCCCTGTTCAAGCTGCGTGGCAATGGCAAATATCAGCAATTGCTGGACGAGTATGGACTGGGACCGGAACTGGTGATGCGCCATCTGAAGTAAGCCCGGATAAAGGCCCCTTCGCTGCTCACATAACTGCATGAAATTTGTGGCTATTGCTATGCTTAATAGGCAGTGTTCCTTTACCCATACGTTTTTATGCGTCTTTTGTATGCAATTGTTGTGCTTTGGCTATGTCTTCCTCAGGCCCATTGCGCGCCATTTAGCGAGGAAGAATTTGAGTCACTACGAGCTCAGATAAGGGCCGTGGCAGCAAACTCTCCGGCCCAGGCGGCAGACAAAACCGACGAGCTGCTTCAGCTTCATCAGATGCAACTCACCCAGGCACAAAAAATCCGTCTGCTCTATGGTAAAGCCTGGTTTCAGATTCAGGTGGACGATATTGATTTGGCCATGCAAACCCTGGCACAGTGCAAACATATGAGCCAGACGGTAGACAGTGACACCATTCTGTTCAGCTATTACAGCATCAGCGCGTCGGCTTTCAGTAATCTGGCCATGTACCAGCGCGCGTTGGAAAATTTTCTCGAAAGCTACCGTATCGCCCGGTTGATGGATACCGAGCAGTATGTGCGCCAGACCGAGAACAATATTGGCCACATTTATTTAAAAATGGGCCGCTATATTCAGGCGCAGGAATATTTCCAGCGTTTTTATGATGACGCCAAGGCCAGAGAGCTTCCTTCGCAAATGGCCACTGGGCTGAACAATCTGGGCGAAGCCTGGTACGGCCAACAGATGTATCAGGAAGCGCTCAGGGCCCATCAGCAGAGCCTGGCAATTCGCGAGCAGCATCAATTTACCTACCACTCCTCCTGGTCACACCATAATCTGGGACGTACCTACCTGGCCCTTGGTGACATACAACAAGCGCAGAGGCATTTAACCCTGGCTATTCAGATCCGGCAGCAGAGTAACCCGTCCGAAAGCATTGGCCCAATGTTGGATCTGGCCAGAATCAAAATCGACCAGTCTGACTGGCAATCCGCCGAGCCGCTACTCACCGAAGCCCTGAGTCTGGCCCAAAGCAGCCAGCGATTCCAGGAGCGCGCCGATGCCTATCAGTTGCTGATGCGCTATCACCAGGCCCAGGAAAACTGGCCGGCGGCGCTAAGCGCGTCAAATCAATATGCGCAGAGCAAGTTTGATCTGCTTAACCGCCAGGCCCAAATCGGTGTGGCATTCTATGCAGCACAACTGGACTTAGCCGCTAAAGACAATGATATTGCCAGGCTCACCCAGCAAAATGCCATTGCCAGTGCCAAAACAGAATCAGCCCGCCAGCAAATGCTGACCCTAATTGTGGCAGTCACCTTGGTGGGGGTGATTACCCTGCTGTTTATTGCCAGAATCAGAGCCAAAAATCAGCAGTTGAGTCAGGCCTTGCAGCACCTTAAAAGCACCCAGCGCAAACTGGCCGACGCGGAAAAGATGTCAGCCATGACCACCCTGGTTTCCGGTATGGCTCATCAACTGAACACCCCGCTTGGACTGGTAATTACGTCGGTGTCCACGCTGAAAGACCGGCTCAGTCAGACCAGAGAAAAACTGCATAACAAGCAACTGAGTGGCAACCAACTGAGTCGCTTCCTTGAAGAAGCAGATGAAATACTGGCGCTTACCAATCGCAATACCGAACGGGCCGCCGATATGATAGCCAGATTTAAACTTATCTCCACCAGCCTGGAATCGTCTGAAATGAAACACTTCGATGTGGTGGGTTTTCTTAATGACCGGCTGCAATTATTAAAGCGCACCCTGAATAAGGACGTGGATATTGTAATTCAGGGAGAACCCGTGGAGATTTACTCATATCCTGATGTACTGTTTAAAGCCATCTCACAGTTGCTGGAGAATTCCTGTGAACATGGCTTTAGCCAACAACAGGCTGCACAGGTCAGTATCCGTGTCGTTAAAAGTGGTAAAAATCTAACGCTGGTGTATCAGGACAACGGCTCGGGTATCAGTAAAGACAAGCAAAAACATATTTTCAACCCCTTCTACACCAGCCAGCTTGGCAAAGGCAATCTGGGCCTTGGCCTGAATATCCTGTATAACGCGGTGGTACATATTCTGGGGGGTGAAGTCTATCTTGAACCCACAGACAGCGGCGCTTGTTTTGTAATTGTCCTGCCGTTGAAAATTAATAACCATAGCATTAACAGTGACTAACAAGGCCTTTCGTTCCCCGCCCAGCCAATAATAGTTAACAAAAATAAAACAACTTATTGACCACTTTGTATCAAAGTGCTAGCGTAAATTTATTGGGACTTGTTTAGCATGGAACGCTATGTATTGCCTCTATTTCCATTTCCGCTCTGCTTATCCCCAACAAGACCTCGAAGGCTTGTATGGTGCATCATGCTTAATTCACTGTCCTAACGCGTTAAGTTTCTCTGGCCTGGCCGCCATAGAGCCACATTGTGGGTTTGCTGGCTAATTTGGAATTAACCGTCACCTGCAATAAACCCGCCTGAACCAGGCGTTTATTAACGTAAGACGGAAAGGAAAATGAAGAAATTCAAATATCTTTTAGCAACGTTGGCGTTAGCTTTGTCCAGCATGGCAGTATGGGCAGCTTGCGGTGATTCTGTATGCGGCAACAGAAACGGTGAATTTCAATGTGTGGCAGAAGGCCCAGGTGGGGATTTGCAAGATTGCACTGAAGCCAGACCATGCAATATTCGCTGTCCATAAACTAAATAACAGGGCGCTGTAGTGCGCCCTGACTAACCTTATTTAGCAGGAGTTAACATCGTGTTTCAGCGTATAATCCGGACTACTCTTTTATTATTATCTGGGCTTTTTGGTACTTGTGTTTTTGCTACAGCAAATCAGGAAGACCAGCATTGGCAGCAAATTATATTTACCCCTAAATTTTATGAGCTTGAGCGTTTTTTTCTGGATTCTGGCTGTGATCTAAAATACCCTGTAGGCTATCTTTATAATCTAACTGAAGGTAAATGGTTAAGCTATAAAGAGTCGATACAGCTCTATCCAGACTACAGCGTTCTGTTTTTCAATCAGGTGTGTGATGTTAAAGTAAGCCCTGAAAGATTAATCGCATTACTGGATATAGAACCTGAGCAAGATTCAGACTTGATCTTTATATTTTTTGATCGCGTGATGAGTCAACAGGACCCTACCAGTTGGGTAGATATTTTAGATGTTTCGGCTAAAACCAAGAATTTATACAGAAAAAAAGTAAAAATATCAGCTCAGCTACCACTACCTAAATTCAGAATCAATATGATTAAAAAAGGTGAAATTCCTTATGCTGAATTCAAGAAAGCACACGAAAAAAAGCACAGTTAAACCAGCAACCTTTGGATGATTAAAAAGATGAGAGAGATACTCAAAAAAACTGTCTTCTCGTTATTTGTTTCAAGTTTAATGAGTAAAGCATGCCTTGCGGTCGAAATACAGGAAGAACAGCATTGGCAGCAAATTGTCTTTACCCCTAAATTTTATGAACTGGAGCGATTTTTCCTGGATGCGGGCTGTGATCTCGTTTTTCCTGGAACCTATTTATACAACTTAAATGAAGGAAAGTGGTTAAGCTATAAAGAATCGGTTCAGCTCTATCCGGACTATAGTGAGATTTTCACCCAGCAGGTATGTAATATTGAAATAAGTCCTGAGAGATTAACAACTTTACTGAATATCGTACCCAGGCAAGATTCAGGCTTAATCTTTATATTTTTTGATAGCGTGATGAGTCAACAGGACCCTACCAGCTGGGTAGATATTTTGGATGTTTCGGCTAAGGCTAAGAATTTATACCGGAATAGTTTGCAACTATCAGCGCAGCTACCACTGCCTAAATTCAGAATAAATATGATCACTAAAGGTAGGATTTCTAATGCCGAATTTAAACAAAGACGAGAGATGGAAGCAAAACTGAATCAGCCGCCTGAGGGAAACTAACTGGCAATTCGCACCACAGTGTGTAGCCATACTGATGCATGCAGGATAAAAAATGCAGGAACCATTAACGATACCGGCTAACAACAGCCCCTGGAAAAGGGCGCTACTGTTAACCACAACAGCCGCTGGACTGGCCATTCTGATCTGGCTGGTGATGTTGCTGGGGCAGCAGCTATCCCCTGCCGCGCCGGCAGATCTGAAAGTTGCCCAGGCCGACTGGGGGCCAGTGCAGGCCAGGGTCAGCGGCTATGGGCGCTTAAGTGCAGTCAGTAACACCTCGGTCATTGCGCAAGTGGAGGGGGTGATTGCCGATCTGAAAGTGTATCCCGGCACCACAGTGAAAAAAGGTGACTTGCTGGTACAACTGCAAAGCCCCAGGCTGGTCAGGCAACTGGCGCAAGCCAGGCTGGACTGGTATCAGGCGCAGGCCGAATATCAGTCTGCCCTGGTGGACATTGAACGTCAGGGCATGGAGGTTAAAAAGCAGTTGGATGTGGCAGGTATTGATGTGGAAATGGCCCAACAGGAACTGGATATACTGACGCAATTAAAACAGAAGCAGATTGTTTCTGAACTGGAACATCAGCGCGCCACAGCCATTCTGGCCAAGGCAACGCTGCAACTGACTCAGGCCCGGCAAAGCTATACCTTCTGGCAGCAGGCATTATCGTCAAAACGCCAGGCCGCCGAGTATACCCTCAAAGCCGCCGAAGAGAAGCTGGATATCGCCCGCCAGGATATCGACAAACTAAATATCTACGCCACCAAAGACGGCATTCTGAACAGCCTGGGTGAACAGGTGGAACTGGGTAAAGTGGCCCGCGAAGGAGATGTGCTGGGAGTGATTCTGGACCCGGATATGCTGATGGCCGATGTATTTGTCAGTGCCGCCGATGCCTTACACCTTACCCTGGGCATGGCTGCCGAAGTCAGTATGCTATCAGGAGAGTTTTCCGCCAGCGTATATCGGATTTACCCTAAGGTGGAAAACAACCTGATGCAGGTCACCCTGGCGTTCGACGCACCTTTGCCCGCGGCCGCCAAAGACAATATGGAGCTGTCTGCCAGTATCCTGGTGGCGGATATTGCCCATAGCCTGCGGTTGCCCCTGCCGGCATACCCCATTAAAGCCAACAGTGAAAATCTCTTTTATGTACAACAAGGGCAGGACTATATTCGCCAACCCCTGGCAACCGGTCTGGTTGGCCAGCATTATGTGCAGGTTCTGCATGGGATCGAGGCACAACAAAAGGTGCTGATTCAGTATCCGCCAGCCTGGCAAAACAAACCGCGCATCACCCAAAAGGACATGAACATTGAATAATCTGATCCATCTGCGACAGGCCAGTAAAACCTTTGGTCAGGGCGCAACCACCCATAACGTACTTAAGGGTATCGATCTGAGTATAGATGCCGGTGAAGCCGTGGCCATTGTCGGGCCGTCCGGTGGCGGCAAGTCGACCTTGTTGTCTATTCTGGGCCTGCTGGACAAAACCAGCGGCGGGGAATACCAGCTCAAAGGCCAGAACGTTAACGCCCTGACCCGCCGCCAAACCAGCATTTTGCGTAATCGCCATATTGGCTGGGTGTTCCAGAATTTCAGCTTAATTGGCAGCCTCAGTGCGTTGGAAAATGTCGCCCTGCCCCTGCGTTACAATCCCAGCATTCCGCCTTCTGACTATGCAAGACTGAGTAAGCAAGTATTAGAGCAGGTTGGACTGGCGGACAAATTGCACCTGCGGCCCGATGCCTTGTCTGGGGGGCAGCAACAGCGGGTCGCAGTGGCACGCGCACTGGTAAACCAGCCAGCCCTGTTGCTAGCCGACGAACCCACCGGCAATCTGGACTCGCATGCGGGCGAAGCCGTGATGCAGTTGCTGCTGGAATGCCATCAACGGGGCACGACCCTGCTGATGGTTACCCATGACAATGGTTTGGCCAAGCGCTGTCAGCGGCAGATTTTTCTTAAAGACGGCAGAATTTTCGATGCAGCAGACTAACCGGATGTTTAACCTGACCCTTATGTGGAAACAATGGCAACAACACCTGGGTAAAGCCTTGTGGCTGACCTGCGGCTTTGCCCTGTGCTGCGCCTTATTCGCCCTGTGTATGCAGTTTGGCAGTATATTGTTTCAGCCCACCCCCGTCTGGGTTTCCCAGTCCCATCAGTATTTTACCTTAGCCCGGGTGCAGCAGGACGGACGTCTGGCCGGCATAAACCGCCAGGCCCTGCTGGCGGCCGAGCAGATGGACAACATTGCCCAGGCAGGCTATCTGTTTCCACGCCCAGCGCAACTTATGCTGCCAGATGGCACCGAGCATAAGTTTAATCTGGTGTATTTTTCCCCTGGGTTACCGGACTTACTTGGACTGCCTCTTAGCGGTGACCATGAAAAGGGTGTTTATATCAGCGAAGCGATGGCCAACCTGCATTTTGCCTCTGCCGAGGCCGCAATAGGTCAGCGGCTGTCACACCCCAGATTAGCCCATGGTCTGGTGATTCAGGGGATCTTGCCCGCGTCGGTTAACCAGCTTGGCCCCTGGCAAAACGATGTTTTTCTGTCGGGCGAATATATGCATATGCTTGCGCCCTTTACCAATGAACCCATGTTAAGTCGTTTTCTGCTGGCGGTGCCGGGCTATTACGGCATTCTGGTCGCAAACCCCAAAGCTCAGCTCAAGCTGAGTGCCGAGGCACTGACCGAACGCCTGTCGGCCATGGATCTGAGCGTGCAAGGCATGCGTATGGATACCGCCGGTTCAAAGCTGCTGGTATTGCCAGGAATACAGCTACAACCGGAAAAATTTACCCATCTTTATCGTTTGTGGCTGCTGGCAATAGTGCTGTTGCTGGGACTGGCCGTGCTGCTTGTCGCCAATACCACCGCACTGTTCAGCCACCAGGCGATGACAGAGATGGAGAACAACAGGATCAGGCTGGTACTGGGCGCGGATATGCTGCATCTTTTACGGCCGCAGTGGCTAATGGCCGCTATTATGCTGACGCTGATGGCATCAATTGCGTGGCTGCTGCTTAAACTGGGCCTGGCAGCCTTACACCAGCTACAGGAACTGGCGCAATATCTGCAGACCAGTGACCTGTCAACGTCATCCGGCTACTTCGTTATTGCCATACTGGTCATGGCCATTTTATTGGGATGCTGTATGCACATACCACTGTGGCAAATGCTCAAAACCACCTTGTTTAATCGCCAGATGACCAAAGCCGCTTCACGCGGTCAGCTAATGGTTGGGCAGGCCATGCTGTGCCTGCAGCTGTGTTTGGCCACGGGTATCGTCAGCATAGTGTTTGCCGTGGCACAAGATCGGTGGCGATTTGAACAACAGAGCAATTTACCGCCAGATTTAATTCAGCAAAGTGTGGCTCAGCGTCCGCGCAGCGTATTGATTCAGCCTTTGCTATCCGGGCAGTATCCCGGCCTTGCAAAAGGTGATTTAGCCCTGTCTGATCGTGCGTTTGACCAGCCAATTTCGCTGATGATTGAAGATCCCAGATTCAGCAAAGCAGTGGAAGTTGGGGTATTGCGGGTCAGCCCGTCTTATTTTGCGTTGTTGTCACTCTCGGGCGATCGACCACCACCAGACTGGCAACAAGGTGTGATAGTTAATCAGGCAGCGGCAGCGCTACTGCAAGATGCGGGTTTTGAGAAGATTAAGGGGAGCCGCTTAGATATCGGCTTTGAAGGCAAACAGAATATTATTGGTCAGGCTGCCAATGCCCCGCATACAGGCAGGTACAATGCGCCCATGCCGATGCTGTATTTACCCTTAAAAGGGGCGGATAACGAACGGCACACAGAATTGCATTTTTACTTTGCCTCCAGCCCGGCCGACTCTCTGGAACAAGCATTAGAAACCTGGCTACAAAGCGCTATGCCGGGTGCCAGAATTACGCACAAGCGCCCCATCACTGACGTGGTGGCGGCGCAGGACAGACTGGCCAATCAACTGCTCGGCGGCGCCGCATTGATCGCCTTGTTGTTGCTGGGTGTGGTGGTGCTTAATCTCTACTATCAGCTTAAAGCCAAATTCAGCCTGCAGCGGCTCGATTTTGGTATTCAGTTGGCGGTTGGCGCTCCCCTCTTTGTATTGTACTGGCAAAATGTAAGGGGAAATCTTATCAGCCTGCTGGTAGCGATAGGGCTGGCGGCACTGGCACTGAACTGGCTGTCTATCGACGGGCTGACCTTCAGCGTCATGCAGACTCTGGCCAGCGGATTGTTTTTAGGCATCGTCATATCCCTGGTAACATGGTTGCCGTTTATTCCCTTGCAACGCACCACGCTGGCTAGTTTGCTTAAACAGCACTAACAACTGGTAATTAATCGCAGTCGCTGCCACGACCATAGCATGTCGTGGCAGCTAAGGCGCGACTCCAACGGCCAGCTTAGGCCTTATGCTAGCCTTGCAGCTATTGCCAATATTGTCCGGGCCGGTAATTGCCGAAATACCACATATGCCCTTGCGGATCTTTTACCATATAGCCTCTGGCGCCATATTCCTCGTCCTGTAACGGCTGAATAATCTCGGCACCACAAAACGGCAGGTAAAGCCAAATGCCTGACAAAGCCAGTCAATGGCTGACTGTGCATTGTCATAGATAACACAGGGGTAGATATCCGAAACCGATGAATCGACGCGCACAATATCACTCCTTAACCAGATTAGCGGCGTCATTCAGGGTAGTCGGCCCAAAGCAAAAAGGCCACCCGTTGTGGGTGGCCGATCAAGCAACAGTTGTATCAACCGAATTGGTTCATAGTATTGTCTTTACCAGAGGCCTTGAGGGCCGCATCACCAGAGAAGTATTCTTTGTGATCGTCGCCCATGTCGGAACCGGCCATATTCTGGTGTTTGACACAAGCAATGCCTTCACGGATTTCCTTGCGCTGCACCCCCTCAACATAGGCCAGCATGCCTTCACCACCAAAGTAACCTTTCGCCAGATTGTCGGTAGACAAAGCCGCTGTATGGTAGGTCGGTAAGGTAATCAGGTGATGGAAAATCCCCGCTTCCCTTGCCGCATCAGCCTGGAAACTGCGAATGCGGGCATCGGCTTCCTGCGCCAGTTCAGTGCTGTCATACTCAGCACTCATCAGGCTGGCACGTTCATAGCCAGTTAAATCTTTACCCTGCGCCTGCCAGGTATCAAACACCTGCTGACGGAAGTTCAGCGTCCAGTTAAACGACGGACTGTTGTTATACACCAGCTTGGCATTCGGCACGGCTTCGCGGATGCGTTTTACCATGCCGGCAATCTGACCTATATGTGGCTTCTCTGTCTCGATCCACAACAAATCGGCGCCGTTTTGCAAACTGGTGATACAGTCGAGCACCACCCGATCTTCCCCCGAGCCTTTTTTAAACTGGAATAAACCGGACGCCAGGCGCTTGGGTTTTAGCAGCTTGCCATTGGCTTTGACTAATACATCGCCATTCTGGATATCGTCGGCGCTGTCAATATAGTCACCATCCAGGAAGCTGTTGTATTTGTCACCCAGATCGCCAGGTTCGTTGGTGACCGCAATTTGTTTGGTCAGACCGGCGCCCAGGGAGTCGGTACGGGCAACAATAATCCCCTCTTCCACTCCCAGCTCTAAGAAGGCATATCTGACCGCATTGATTTTGGCTAAAAAGTCGGCATGGGGCACGGTGACTTTACCGTCCTGGTGCCCACATTGTTTCTCGTCAGATACCTGATTCTCAATCTGAATGGCGCAGGCACCGGCCTCAATCATTTTCTTAGCCAGCAGATAGGTGGCTTCTTCGTTACCAAAGCCGGCATCAATATCGGCAATAATCGGCACCACATGGGTTTCAAAGTTATCTATCTGATTTTCCAGCGCGGCCGCTTTGGCAGTATCTGCCGCCGCTCTGGCGTCATCTAACTGGCGATACAAGCCCCCCAGCTCACGGGCATCAGCCTGACGTAAGAAAGTATAGAGTTCCTCAATCAGTGCCGGGACCGCGGTTTTTTCGTGCATAGACTGGTCCGGCAGCGGGCCGAATTCACTGCGTAGCGCAGCAATCATCCAGCCGGACAGATACAAATAGCGTTTATCCGTAGTGCCATGATGCTTCTTAATGGCAATCAGCTTTTGCTGGCCCACAAAGCCATGCCAGCAACCCAGTGACTGGGTATAAGCGCTGCTGTCAGCGTCATATTCAGCCATGTCCCGACGCATAACCGAGGCGGTATAACGGGCAATATCCAGGCCGGTTTTAAACGGGTTTTGCGCCTTCATGCGCGCCGCATACTCGGGGTTAATCGCTCCCCAGGTGTGGCGCTCTTTGAGCAGGTGCTTAAAGTGTTCAATATCCTGTAGGTAGGCTGACATAATAGTTCTCCGGTTTGTTTGCTGGTTTGGTAACACCATCCAGCGCTTCAACTTTGCTGTGTACAGATAGTTATGCTGCCTCTACGGGCGAATCTGCTGATGACAAGCATAGTCATCCGGGTTAGGATTCAACCAATTTATAAATCTCATACCGGTCATTAATCTTATGAATATAGCCAAGGTCGATCTGAATCTGTTGGTGTATTTTGATGTGCTGATGCGTGAATTAAGTGTGACCCGCGCTGCGGCCCAACTGTCCATTACTCAGCCCGCCATGAGCAACGGCCTGAAACGTTTACGCGACCTGTTTAACGACCCAATACTGGTGCGCACCAGTGATGGTATGACGCCCACCCAGCGGGCTTTGCAGTTGCAACCCGTGGTGCGCGATGCCATTTCCCGCCTGGAATCGGCCATTCAGCCACAAAGCGACTTTGATCCGCTGACCAGCGAACGCACCTTTCGCATTATGGCCAGCGATTATGCCGAATCCACCTTATTGCTGGAGGTGATTCGCCAGCTTAATCATCAGGCCCCCAACATCACCCTGGATGTGATTACCCCGTCTGACGTGACCTACCATGATGTGGAACATGGCAAAGTGGATATGGCCATTAACCGTTTTGAAGAGCTGCCTTTGTCATTCCATCAAAAAGTCATCTGGTATGACAGCTTCTCCTGTGTGGTGAATAAACAAAACCCGGTGGTCAAACACTTCACCCTGGAAAAATACCTTAAAGGTCAGCATATCTGGGTGAGTAAAACCGGCTTTGGCGTAGGAGTAGGTATTGATCCCAACGAAGTGCAAAAACTCGGGTGGGTCGACCTGGAACTGGCAAAACTGGGCAAAAAACGGCATATCCGCGTTTTTACCCGTCATTATCATGTGGCCTTGCAACTGGCCCGCGAGCAGAATCTGATTGCCACCCTGCCCAGTCGTGCTGCCAAAATTTATAAAGACGACAGCAATATGGTGATCCTGGAGCCGCCTTTTGATATCCCGCCCATCGCCCTGAAAATGGCCTGGAGCGCGCTGCTACAACATGACGCCGGGCATATCTGGCTGCGCCGTTTGATTATTGATATTGCTAAGGAATTATCCTGATTTTTGGATAAGGTAAAAGGAGACTTTTAGCGCATCCCCGGCTTTTGCCGGGGCGCTGCTGGAACTAAATGTCAATTGCAGCGGGAAGCGCTCAGCCACATCATGGGAATAGTCTTTGAGCAGCGAATTCAGGTAAAAATCCTTTTGTTGTGTGGTAAGCAACATACATTGCGCTGATGAGCAAATAACCGCATAGCTTTTGACTCCCCAGGTTACCGCCACCTGCGCAATATATTCGGAAATTTTTTGCTCCAAGGTCTTATTGCGGCCCCCCTCATTTTCAAGCAACTGATTAATTTGTTTAGCATTCGCAAAGCGATAGCTAGTCTGGGCAAATGCCCCGGCAAGAGGTTCCGGCAAGTGATGTCGCGCCGCTTCCATATTAATGTCACCCATTTCCGAGTCGCGATGCCGGTCATCCGTACTCTCCACCGTTAAGAAAAACGCTTGTTCGGTTTTCGCCTCACGAACAGATAAACCAGCGCTTGTTCCAATAGTGTCAGGCTGATTGTCATTTGCCCGATGCGAGTCTATCGCCTCAACATGCTGCTCAGCGCTGTCCTGCTGCCCTGCTATAACGAAGGGGTTATGTGCAGGGGGGTCAGTTTTAGAAGGGTTTGAGCCCTTCTCTAGCGTGGCATTATCCCCCACAAAAGCAGTCTCTGCGGGTGACTGAGGCCCTAGATACTCGTAGGCCAGCCAGCCAAGCAGTAATAATAATCCTATTCCCAGCCACAGATTCCCTTTCATAGCATCCTCAAGCGATTGTTTAAATCCTAAGCAACCTTATCACCGATGCACAATACCCTGTCAATCATGCTGCCCGGCACCTGAAAAGATCTTCATAGCATGCATACGCACAACACTATAAACAGGCTGAATACCGAAAATACAATCCATAAACTCTACAAACACAGCAGACCTGTCTAGACTGGCCTGACAGACTATAGTGAAGAAGCCAGTTTATGGCTCAGGGCCGGATGGCCATTTACCCTACAATAGGAGCCCAGCATGGCAGAGATGATCAACAAGGGCCGCCTGGCCATTTACCCCGGCCTGTACCAATTTATTCAGGAACAGGCATTGCCGGGCAGTGAAGTGGAGCCCGAGCAATTCTGGGTCGGCTTTGACTCCTTACTGGCCGATTTGATCCCGCAAAATCAGGCACTGCTGGCACGGCGCGATGTGCTGCAGGCGCAAATTGACGACTACCATAGTCGCCACCCCGCCCTTGATAGGACTGATTACAAACGCTTCTTAACCGATATTGGCTACCTGCAAGCCGTACCAGCAGACAGCCGGATCCGCACCAGCCAGGTGGATAAAGAAATCGCCAGCATGGCAGGGCCGCAGTTAGTGGTGCCCATTAACAACGCCCGTTATGCCTTAAATGCCGCCAATGCCCGCTGGGGCAGCCTGTATGATGCCGCCTATGGCACAGACGTGATTGATGAAACTGACGGCGCTGAAAAAGGCAAAGGTTATAACCCGGTACGCGGGCAAAAAGTCGTGGCCTGGGCCAAACACTGGCTGGATACCATTGCCCCCCTGGAGCAAGGCTCACATCAGGATGCTATTCGTTATCGCATTGAATCCCAGCAATTGGTTATTGAGCTAACAGACGGCCGCCAGACCAGACTGCAAGACCCAAGCACATTGGCAGGCTATCAGGGCAGCCAGGAAAGCCCTCAGGCGATATTACTTATACATCATGCCCTGCATGCAGAGTTACAGTTCGATGCAAATCATCCCGTAGGTAAAACCGACCCGGCTGGCCTTAAAGACATTCTGCTGGAATCGGCGCTTACCACCATTATGGACTGTGAAGACTCCGTGGCCGCCGTGGACGGTGAAGACAAAACCCTGGTTTACCAGAATTGGCTGGGCCTGATGCAGGGTACTTTAACCGCGGAACTGGAAAAAGGTGGTCAAACCCAGGTGCGCACCCTGAACCAGGATCGCCAGTATCTCTCTGCCCAGGGTCAGGCGTTCAGCCTGAAGGGGCGCAGCCTGATGTTAGTGCGCAATGTCGGCCATCTGATGACCAACCCTGCCATCTTATTTGATGGTCAGGAGATTCCCGAAGGTATTATGGATGCGGTGATCACCGCACTGATTGCCAAGCACGATCTGCTTGGCCTGGGTAAATTTAAAAACAGCCAAACCGGCAGCGTGTATATTGTAAAACCCAAAATGCACGGCCCGGACGAAGTCGCCTTCACCGATAAACTGTTCAGCCGGGTGGAATCCCTGCTTAACCTGCCGACATATAGCCTGAAAATGGGCATTATGGATGAAGAGCGACGCACCAGCGTGAATTTGCGTGCTTGTATTGCCGCCGCCCGTGACAGAGTGATATTTATCAATACCGGCTTTTTGGATAGAACCGGTGATGAAATCCATACCAGTATGCTGGCCGGGCCCTTTGCTCCCAAGGCAGAGCTGAAAACCCTGCCCTGGATCCTGGCGTACGAGCGGGCCAACGTGGCCGCAGGCCTGGCGTCGGGTCTGTCCGGCAAAGCGCAGATTGGTAAGGGCATGTGGCCGATTCCGGATCAAATGGCCAATATGATGCAAACCAAGTCAGGTCATCCTCAGGCCGGTGCCAATACCGCCTGGGTTCCCTCGCCCACCGCAGCAACCCTGCATGCCCTGCATTATCATCAGGTGGATGTGTTTGCTGTTCAGAATCAACTGGCGCAGGAGGCGTCTGACGGGCTGGACAGTATTCTGCAAATCCCGTTACTGGAATCCGGTCGCACGTTAAGCCAGGAGCTTATTCAACGGGAACTGGATAACAATGTACAAGGTATTCTGGGTTATGTGGTGCGCTGGGTTCACCAGGGAGTGGGCTGTTCAAAAGTACCGGATATCAATAACGTCGGCTTAATGGAAGACCGCGCCACCTTACGCATCTCCAGTCAGCATATTGCCAACTGGCTGAAACATGGTTTACTCAGCAAGGAGCAGGTGCAGGCATCGCTGGAAAAAATGGCGGTATTAGTAGATAAGCAAAATGCGGGCGATCCTGAGTATATCCCCATGGCGCCAAACCTGAATAACGCCATCGCCTTTCAGGCAGCCAGTGAACTTATTTTCGCCGGTATCGAACAGCCAAGCGGCTATACCGAGCCTGTGCTGCATAAAAAACGCCGCGAAATGAAGGCCCGTTTACAAGGCTAGGGGTTGGTTATCTTTCAACTATGCTGTAGGTTTTAAGCTTGACGGGTAACGTTTCGTCCCAACCCGAAACGTTACTCGAAGAGCTTTTTAAACTCGCTCCAAATCCCCAGCGAAAAACCGTCAAACAGATTAATGCCCAGCGCCGATTTAACCAGATACAGCACCAGCAAGCCCAGCAATACGCAGAACACAATAAACGCACTTAACAGTGCAGCAGATGCCAGGGCAGATAAGGCTTTCTCCCGCTCGGACAATTCCCGGCGGTTCTTACCCATCAACAACACCAGGTAATAACGCCAGCGGGTAAAAGGCACCGGCAAGGTGGTACGGATATCCAGGGCATGACGTCCCCAGTTACGCGCGCCCAGGGCCAGTTTCAGATGGTTAAGCTGCTCGTCGTTAAAGCTGTCTGCCACCGCCTTGGGCATACGGCCAAGCAGGTTTTGCATGGCCGGTTCCTGGCGGACATCGCCGCCGGTCTGTATTTTTTGCGTCATCCCTGAAACTCTTCTAACGCTTACGCACAACTAAACTGCCGATGGAATAGCCAGCACCGAAGGAGCAAAGCACACCAATATCACCGGCCTGCATATCCTGATGATGCAAATTAAAGGCAATCATTGAGCCTGCCGAGGCGGTATTGGCATAACGGTCGAGTACAATGGGCGCCTCATCGGCACTGGCATCCCGGCCTAACAGCTTTTTGGCAATTAACAGGTTCATATTGATATTGGCCTGATGCAGCCACCAGCGTCTTACCTGTGCTGCGCTTACACCATGCTGCGCCACATGGCTCTCAAGATGCGCTGCAGCCATTGGGCAGACTTCCTTAAACACGCTGCGACCATTTTGATGAAACAGCTTATCAATGGCGAAAGGATCTACATCCTGAGCACGGCTCATAAAACCAAAATTGGAACGGATATTATTAGAAAACTTAGTCACCGCTTTAGTGCTGAGTATTTCAAACTGGTGCTCACTGGTTGCCGTCTCTGCCTGTTCAACGACCTTGGCGGTAGCCACGTCACCGAAAATAAAATGGCTGTCGCGGTCGGTGTAATTAATTTGCGGGGAGACCAGTTCCGGGTTAATGACCAACACCGCCCTGGCCGTACCGGCTTTAACCATCTCATAGGCGCGGTGCAGCCCAAAGGTGGCCGCCGAACAGGCCACCAGCATATCAAAGCCAAAGCCTTCAATCCCCAGCGCGTCCTGCACTTCTATGGCAATCGCCGGATAGGCCCGCTGAGTATAAGCGCAGGATACGATTACCGCATCGATATCTGCGGCTTGCTTATTGGCCGCTTGTAATGCCGCTTTGGCGGCAGCGATAGCAATTTCGGCTTGCTGGGATACCTCATCGTCAGCACGCTCAGGAAAGCGGGGATACATACGCTGAATATCCAATACCCCTTCCCGGCTATAAATAAAACGACTTTTAATACCTGAGGCTTTTTCAATAAACTCGGCACTGGAATGAGGTTTGGCTTCCATGCTGCCAGCCTCAATAGCCTGTTGGTTTTGCTGATTATATTGATCGGCCCAGGCATTATAGGCACTGACCAATTCTTCATTACTGATGCTATAAGGGGGGGTCCAAAGACCGCTACCGCTGATTACCACGGTCTGAGAAGCTGTTTGCGACATGGAAAATTCCCACTGTGATTCAGCCCATAGGATACTGAAAAGGGGTTATGTTGTCATTCACTGGTCGGATTTGGCAGTTGGCTGTTGGCTGTTGGCTGTTGGCTGTTGGCTGTTGGCTGTTGGCTGTTGGCTGTTGGCTGTTGGCTGTTGGCT
>NZ_PEBU01000003.1 GCF_002887595.1 Bowmanella denitrificans | reverse complement strand
ACTCCTGATAGTGTAAAAGCGTGCGTGCTTATTACGTGTATCCCTCTTGGGGGAGGGAGTCCATACATCTCTGTGGTGAAAGTTGATTTTCAGCGTTCGCGCTTTTTGTGGTAAAAATCTGTAAAACCTTAGCAAGTCTTGAGTCGGTAGCACTATCACTTATGCATAAAAACTTCAGTTATCCCAAATTGGTTTCCCTGATTGACACTATGCCGTTTAAACAGGATTTGCAGTCTGCCGATTATATCCTTGGCATGTTAACTGCTGTTGCGTCTGCGCCAACCCTGATCCTGCCGTCTGACTGGACTCCCTTGCTCTGGCGAGATGACGAAGAACTGCAAGATCTTAAAAAACCTGCGCGTAAGCAACTGGAACAATTGGTTAGTGAGCTGCTTACCTGGTGGGATTATTGTATGAGTTGTTTTGGTGAGCCGCAGCAACTGATATTGCCTGAGCATTTGACTATTGGTGAAGACGCCATTGTTTCTCAGTCGGTAAAGGAATTTGCCGAGGGCTATCTGGTTGCCAGCAAATGGCTGGATGAAGTGTGGCAGGATATGATACCTGAAGAGGGTAGTCCGGCGGCTGATTTGCGTTCTGCGGTGCTGGTCACCATGCTGCAGTGTTATAAAGAAGAGATGCGAAATCAGGATGATATGCCGGATTTTGTGGCTAAAATCGCCAACCGGGAAGTCGATGAGTTTGCTCTGGATAAGCTGCTAAGTGCTTTAGGAGAGTTAGGTGCAGCGCTTTATGAGGATTATGCAGAGGCAGATACCTATTTAGAGGATTATGTGCCGATTGAGGAGCCGTATGTGAACCCGATGCGGGATGTCGGCAGAAACGATCCTTGTCCCTGTGGCAGCGGCAAGAAATATAAGCGTTGCTGCGCCCTCAAGTTACAATAACCGAAGGCCTTGTGCATGCTATTGAAACCTCTGCGCTCTCTGCGCCTCGGCGGTGAATAAATTAAGACTTCTCGCAGTGACGCAGGGGCGCTGAGAAAAGCACGCAAAGAGATAACGCCTTGATCCACTCTGTGTTCTCTGTGCCTCTGTGGTTTTTATAACTTTGTTCAGATCAATTTCACTACAGAGACACGAAGGGCACAGAGAAAAGTAGGAGGTATCCGGCTATAAAATTTTGAAAAATAGGCGATTTATGTATCTCGGTGGTGAACAAAAGTATTAGTATCACCCCCTTCGTGCACTTCGTGTCCTTTGTGGTTAATAAATCTGAAAGCAGCCAAACTTACCACGAAGAGTTTGTTTTTGAGCGGGGCAATTCTAGCCGAGCCTGAAAGTGATAATTCTCCGTGTTCTCTGTGTCTTAGCGAGACGGGCATTGGTCTTTTTTGTCAAAATCGATACAGATTTCAGCGCCAAAGGATTGGCCGGTCGCCCGCACTTCACCCGCTGGCTGAAGTCTGTTACCGGCGTGGTGTTTATTGGTTTTGGTGCCAAGCTCGCCTATCTCAAACCTTGACTGGTTTTTTGTGATGTGGCTGCTGCCATAGGCAGCGTCATACAACCTGTTGCTACTTTATTCGGAAAAGTAATGCCTGTAAGGATTGCCCTTTTTGCACTGTTGTTGCTGTTAAGCGCCTGCAGTAAGCCGCTGCCTGAAGACAAACGAATGTATGCCGGAGAATGGCAAAGTCAGGAAATGTACCTGCTGATTCTGCCCGACGGGACAGTGGCTTATAAAAGATTAAAAAATGGCGGTTCAACCTCGGTAAACGGCCCGTTAAAGGAATTCAACGGTAACGACTTTGTGGTGGGGATTGGCTCACTAAGCACCACCTTTGAAGTCAGTGAACCTCCGCACGAGGTGGACGGGTATTGGCAGATGGTGGTGGATGGAGTGCGACTGACCCGCAGCCCTGATTAAACCCAAGTTACCCAAAATAAAGTTATATAAGGATAAATAATGCACCCAAACAGACACGCGATCGCTTTTGGAAGTCTGGTCTTTTTGATTGTCATTGGTATTGCTTTGATTCTCGCAGCCTTATGGGCTTGGCCGAAATACAAAGTATATAAGTTGGAAATGAATGGTATTGCCGCCCTTAGGGAAGCGGAATGGAGTAAAAAAATACTGATTGAAGAAGCTAAAGCCAAAGAGCAGGCTGCATTAATGCAAGCGAAAGCCAAGGTCACCCTGGCGCAAGCTGAAGGGGAAGCACAGATTGTTAAGGCTAAAGCAGAAGGGCTGGCAGATATTGAGAGAGCCAAAGCGGCTGCAGAGGCCAATAAGATTATTGGCGAATCACTAAAAGGCAATGAAGCGTACTTACGCTATGTATGGATAAAAGGTCTTCAAGATGGCAATGGCGAGCGTATCTATATTCCTACTGAAGCAGGTTTGCCAATATTAGAAGCTGGAAAGGCCAGCAAATAAGGCTTTTTGCAGAATGATGAGACGACCTACTTACGGTGAAGATCATTATGTACTCCATGATGCAGAGGAACTTCACCACCTCTATCCGGATACATTTTTGATACCAGACAAACACAGGCGCGAGTCATTAGAAATTGGCGCACTTGTAAAGCTTATTTTCAGTATGCAAGTGACCGCAGGCTCAGAAGAAACGTCTGTTGAGAGAATGTGGGTTGAAGTGACAAGTATTGAAAAGGGACACTTTGTCGGTCGACTGGATAATCAGCCGTATGGCAGCAATTGCGTAGTCTGCGATCAGGTTGTGTACTTTCAAGCCTGTCATGTGATCGACATTTATCTGGGTGAGTAGTGGTAAAGTCAAAAATATGCAGATATGGCTGGTCATTGGACTTGCCTTAGTTTCATACGTTAGGGACTGTTAATGAGAGCCGAGCTTAGAGCCAAAATTATCCAGATATGTCATAAAAAGATCGCAAGCAAAGGGGATAATGTCGGCTTGTCTTTTTATGCCTTCTTTGCCAATAAAAATGACGACCCGGTGCTGTTAATGGAAGCAGCCACTTGGTGGATCCAAACCCATCAGTTAGATCATTTTGTTAAGGCGACCACTATTAAACGTATGGTTGAACAAGGTCTGTAGTACCTGGAGGGAGCCGCTGCGATGATTAAAACCACTTTTCACAATAAGTCCCGCCGACTCAGAAAAAAACTCCACCTGGGTGAGTTCGCCCAGTACGGTGTAGATATTATATTGCACCTGGCAGACGCCGATGAGCAAACCGACAGCGCGTTCTTTGCCCAGTGGGATAGTTGGGTGCAAAACCAGGCCCTTTGCTATACCAGTAGCAATGTACAGGGCACATTGCATATCACGTTATTTAGCGACGCCGACAGACCCGGGCTTACCGAAGTGTTTACCCAGTGCGGTTTATGGCTGCATACACAGCCTTTAGTCAGCCAGGTTAAGGTAGGGGCGCCCTATGATATCTATTATGACGCCCGCCCTTTCAGCCCTGCAGGTGCTGATTAAAAAATGCCACAGTACGCTGCCAGGCCAGTTCGGCGGCTTCTTTGGCGTATCTTGGCGTTGAGTCATTGTGAAAGCCATGCTGGGTGCCGGGATAGAAGTGCACCTGGTAGGTTTTTTTATGTGCCTCCAGGGCCTGCTGATAGGCGGGCCATTGGCTGTTAACCCGCTCATCGTTTTCGGCGTATTGAATCAGTAGTGGGGCCTGAATATTGCCTACCTGCTCAAGTGGTGCAGCAGAGCCGTAAAAAGGCACCGCCGCGTTAACCAGCTCGGGCAGTTGTGCGGCCATCAGATTGGTTATGGCACCGCCAAAACAAAATCCTACCACCCCCAGTTTGCCGTTGCCCTGTTCAAGGCGTTTGGCATGGCGGGCGGCGGCAAATAAATCTTCCCGCAGTTTATCGCCATCCAAACTGCGCTGCATGGCCCGTCCGTCATCGTCATTGCCGGGGTAACCGCCAACCGGTGCCAGGCCGTCAGGGGCCAGGGCAATAAAGCCGGCCTTGGCAAAACGCCGGGCCACATCTTTGATATAGGGATTTAAACCACGGTTTTCATGAATGACTAATACCACCGGGGCAGGCTCGGCCAGCGGCTGTGGCAGCACCAGATAACCTTTACCTTCACCATGACCGGCCGGGGAAGGGTAACTAACATAGGTGGCTTTAAGCTGCGGATCGTTAAAGGAAACCTGCTCGGCCGCTGCATAATCCGGGCTTAAGTACTGATACAGCGTCAGGGCCGTGATGCCGCCCACGGCCAGTTTGCTTAAGGCGGTTAAAAATGCCCGCCGGTCCATGCGGCCATGGGCGTATTGGTCGTAAAGCTGGAACATTTCGTCGGTTAGCGCGGGGTGGCGTGGCTTGCTCATGTGTTTTCCTTTCGCCTCAAAGCTTTTATTGTAGAAGCTGTTTTTTGATTGTGATTTTGCAGTCTGTTGCCGCTTATCGCTATTTACAAAGTCACTGGTCGAAAAACAGGCAAGACAATGGCTTGAATCAGGTTCTGTTCGTGCGCATGTACTGAATGTGCAATTTTACCCAACTAAGGACGCATCATGACCGACAATAACGACTATATCCCACCCAAAGTCTGGACCTGGGACGCCGAAAGTGGCGGTAAATGGGCCAGTATTAACCGCCCGGTATCCGGCCCTACCCATGAAAAAGCCCTGCCGCTAGGCAAGCATCCCATGCAGCTGTATTCGCTGGCCACGCCCAATGGCCAAAAAGCCGCAATTATGCTGGAAGAATTGCTGGCGCTGGGTATACAGGAAGCGGAATACGATGCCTGGCTGATTGATATTGGTGAAGGCAATCAATTCTCGTCGGGTTTTGTTGAAGTGAACCCCAATTCCAAGATCCCGGCTCTGCTGGACACCAGCACTCAGCCGCCAACCCGGGTATTTGAATCCGGCGCTATTTTGCAGTATCTGGCGGATAAGTTTTCGGTGCTGGTGCCAAAAGATACTAAGGGCAAGGCGGAGTGTCGTAACTGGCTGTTCTGGCAGATGGGCTCGGCCCCTTATCTGGGCGGCGGCTTTGGCCATTTCTACAGCTATGCGCCGTTTAAAATGGAATACCCCATCAACCGCTTTACCATGGAAGTGAAACGCCAACTGGATGTGCTGAATCGCCATCTGGCTGACAATCCGTATATGGCGGGCGAGGAATATTCCATTGCTGATATTGCTATCTGGCCCTGGTATGGGGATTTGGTGCTGGGCAATATTTATGATGCTGCGGAATTTTTGCAGGTGCAGGATTACCAGCATGTACTGCGCTGGGCCAACGAGATTGCCAAACGCCCGGCGGTGCAGCGCGGCCGGCGGGTAAACCGCACCTGGGGCGATGAACAGGAGCAACTGGCCGAACGCCATAGCGCCGCCGATTTGGATTAAGCCTTTGGTTTGAAACTCTTAATGTCACCACAGAGACACAGAGAACACTGAGATTTCAATAGCTTAAATCCCAAGATCTCCTGCTCTTCTCCGCGTCCTTCGTGTCTCTTTGATGAAATTGATCTGAACAAAGTTATAAAAACCACAGAGACACGGAGAACACAGATATTTCAATAGCTTAAACCCCAAGACCTCCTGCTCTTCTCCGTGCCCTTCGTGTCTCTGAGGTGATAATTTTCGGTCTTTTCGTGTGGTTCGAGGTAAGTACTTTACTGAGGTTCAGAGCGCACCACAGGTAGGTAAATATAGGTTCTAAGAGCCGATTCCTCAACCATCTCAGGGTCGTCCAAATAATGATAAATACAAGGCGAATCGGCCGGCCACAAATCATCCATGCCTAACAGCGTCAAATAGAGATTATCCACCGTCGCCTCCAGCCCTGCAAAACTGCCAAGATGACGGGTACGCAAATAATCCCCCTGGGCGCTGTCCTGCCAGAAAAGGTTATCTGGCAGCTCGCGTGGTGCTTCACTTAGCAATAAAGCACTGTCAAACTGCCCGGCTTGATTGTCTGAATCATCCCTGGGCATACCGATAATGGCTTGTACCACTTCAGGCCCCCCAGCCTGTTCAAACAACATGCCGTAGGTATCGAATAAATCCGGATACAAATGTTCGGTGCGCACTGTCATTAGCCGCATGGGTGCCAGTGACACCAGCTCCACCGACAGCCAGCCAGGCGGATTGGCCGCCATACCGCTGGCTGGGTGAGACAAGCGCCCGGCAATCACGTCCAGTAACTCGGGATCATCGCGAAGCTGGGACGGGCTTAAATGCGCCTGGCGTTTCATCGCCTTGGCAAATGCCTGACTGGAAGAAAAGCCAGCTTGCAGTGCCGCATCAGTGACGGTGGCAGCCGCAGACAAATGCCGGGCACCCGCGGCCAAACGCAAACGACTGATGGTTTGGGCACAGGTTTCGCCAGTTACCAGACGATACAGGCGGTGAAAATGAAAAGGCGATAATGCGGCGGCATCGGCCAGCTTTGCCAGATCCAGAGGCGGCGTATCGAACAAATGGCTTTGCAATAAGGCCACGGCACGCTCTATACGCGCCAGCACCAGCGTTTGACGGTCTATCATTGCTTATCTCCAGAAGGTGAATACAACCTTACTTTAGCCTTATCAAACTGCCTGCGCGTGTCCCACCTTGCTGTTTTTTTAAACTGAAACTTAAAATCAATGTTTACCACAGAGGCACAGAGAACACAGAGTTTTCAAAAGCTTAAACCCCAAGATCTCCTGCTCTTCTCCGTGTTCTCTGTGCCTCTGTGGTTATATTTCGTCTTTTAAGTATTTTAGACGTTGTAGTCAGGATACGAGCGATTGCCACTGTTTTTTTACTGTGGCTATGGCGTTGGTGCGTTCCCGGTCCAGTGCTTCTTTAATGGCTTTGCCCTGTATGCCCCTGGCAATAATCTGCTGCACATCCACCGCCGCTGCCGCCTGGTAAGCGGCACGAAAATAGTCCGCCTGCGGGTAAGGCGCCTGTTCAAAGTGCAAACGACCCCTGGCATCGGCTTCACAGGCCAGCAGCAGCTGCTCAAAACGAGCCGGTTTACGCCAGGCATCGCAATGATTCAATACCTTAAGCACAGTGCTGGCCTTCAGTTCCAGGGCTTTATGCAGATGGGTATGAAATTCGCTGACCAGCAATGCCAGTTCGCGACAGTCGTTAGGCACCTTCAGGCGCTGGCTGATCTGCTCCACTGCCGCCAGCCCCAGCTTTTCATGGCCATGGTGAGCTGGCCATTTGTCTGCTGGCGTGAGGCCCTTGCCTACATCATGCACAAGGGCGGCGTAGCGCACCGCCAGATTGTCAGAAAGGGCGGCAGCCTGTTGCAACACCATCATGCTATGCACGCCGGTATCAATTTCCGGGTGCCATTTTGCCGGTGCTGGTACGCCCCACAGGGCATTGAGTTCTGCAAACCAGCTATCCAGGGCGTCAGCGGCGCGCAGGGTTTCAAAATAGACCTCGGGGCTGTCTTCCAGCAAAGCGCGGCTGGTTTCTTTCCATACCCGCTCAGCACTCAGCGCCTGCAATTCACCGGATTGGGCGATACTGTGCATCAGCTCCAGGGTGTCCACCGCAATGCCAAAGCCAAGTTGATGGTAACGGGCAGCAAAACGGGCCACCCGTAACACTCGCAGAGGATCTTCGACAAAGGCATCAGATACATGCCGCAGCACTTTATTATGTAAGTCCTGCTGGCCATGATAAGGGTCGATAATCTGACCTTGTTCGTCCATGGCCATGGCATTCACGGTCAGATCGCGACGCAGTAAGTCTTCTTCCAGGGTCACGCTGGGGTCGGCAATACAGTCAAAGCCGGTATAGCCTGCCGCCGTTTTGCGTTCAGTGCGGGCCAGGGCATATTCTTCGCCGCTGTGCGGATGCAGAAACACCGGAAAGTCACTGCCTACCCGTTTGTAGCCCAGTGCCAGCATGTGTGCTGGCGTTGCCCCCACCACCACATAATCCCGCTCGGTAACGTTGCGGCCAAGCAGGGTATCGCGAACCGCGCCGCCCACCAGATAAATTTTCATCGGTATGTGATTACCCTTTTAAATAAGTATTGCGCATTGAATCAAAGGATTTCGCATGCTGGCCAATAACAGCTGTTAATCTTTACTTGAACCTTGATAAGGCATTATGCCAAAGGCCGGATAGGGCAGCCAACAAATGGCTCGCAGTTACAGGGCGTGCTTTACTTATTTTGGGTGCAGGCTGTAATAAGGGGGATGGCTGTGGCCGTTTCGGTGTTGGCGAACTGGGCTTTATCAGGTGCCGGATTCATCAATAAATAACGAAACAGCGGTTGGTGTAAAAAATTGGCAGGGTAAACTCAGCAGTGAGCCCAGGAGGGCCCACACAATGCTTATACGGTAACGTAACCTACCGCACCACATCGATAAGCGCCGATCATGTCACGGCATGTGACGGTGATATTGTGCGCAGTTGGGTGATTCTGGAGCAGTTTGTTGTATGCACCGTAATAGGCTTCCGAGTAGGTATCTCCCCAGGAGCCGGCTGTAACAACCTGTTCGGTCGCAACTGCACTGGCAGAAGTCAAGGCTGCCACGGCGGCACAAATCAAGGCTTTCTTCAGATTCATAAATATCCTCCGTTGTAAATAAATCGTTATCATGTTTTTCAATGGATAACTGTTCCCTACACGAGATAACACAACGTACTGCTTGTAAGCTGTTTCTCTCGACTTTAAGAAAGTGACGTTCGCTATGAAAAGCGATTAAAAAACTAGCATGTGCGTATGAGTGGATCAACTTAATTGTTTGAAAAACTTAAGTATTGGCTTCTTGGCCAGTGAAGGTTGAGGGCGGGATATCGTTCTGTTTGACTGTTGTACCTGCGCTATTTGCGGTAATCAGCACTTGCATTCAAGCGTTCGGAGGGCGCTGTTCAATCAGCCACTTTTATATCGATGTTTATGCTGTAAAACCCATTAACGGCAAGGGTTTGGCGACTTTTTACGTTAATTAACCTGGGTGTTTGGAGATAGTGCAATTTACCGGCAATGTCGCTTTCAAAAAAGCATTCCATTGCCATGAATGTTAACGCAATATTTCTGGTTGTGCGTCCTCAGCATCTGTGCGTGGAAGGCATGCCTTCAGTGCAATTCGTATGATTTTCCCAGCCTGGCTTTGACTTGCCCTGGCCGAATGGTTACCTTAGTTGCGCCCTTTTCACCCCCTGCATGGCAGACGGTTTTGCATGTACCTGAATTATTTCGGATTAGCGGATAATCCATTTTCTATCGCCCCCAATCCTGACTACCTGTATATGAGTCCACGGCATAAGGAAGCCCTGGCGCACCTGACCTTTGGTCTGCGCGAAAGCGGTGGCTTTGTGATGCTGACCGGCGAGGTGGGCACCGGCAAAACCACGGTATCCCGTAAGCTGATGCAGCAGTTACCTGAAAATACCCAGGTGGCGATGATCCTCAATCCCACGCTGTCGGCACTGGAGTTGCTGGCGACCATTTGTGATGAGCTGGGCATTAGCTATCACGAAGGGCAGGGCAGTTTAAAAAGCTATACCGATAAGATTCTGGCGCACCTGGCGGCTAACCACCAGAAAGGCATTAATACGGTACTGATTATCGATGAAGCGCAACATCTATTGCCCGAGGTACTGGAGCAGTTGCGCCTGCTGACCAATCTGGAAACCAACCGGGAAAAACTGTTGAAAGTGGTACTGATTGGCCAACCGGAATTGCAGCAATTGCTAAAGCGCAATGAATTGCGCCAGTTGGCCCAGCGTATTACCGCACGTTATCACCTGTTGCCGCTGACCGGCCATGAAGTTAAAGAGTATATTGCTCACCGGGTGCAGGTGGCCGGTGGGGATGCCAGTATTTTTGCCCGCAGCGCCTTATCGGCGGTGTATCAGATCAGTGGTGGTATTCCGCGGGTGATTAACCTGCTGTGTGACCGGGCGCTGACCTTGTCTTTTACCAAACAGCATGCGGTGGTACGTCGTTATATTTTCCTGGCCGCGGCGGCGCAGATTCTGGGGGACGATGTGGTGCGACAACGCCAGGGTAAACAATGGACATTGATTCTGGCAGCACTGCTGTGCAGCGGTGCGGCACTGGGCTACTGGATAGGGAGTTTGCATGTTTAAGCGCATCCAAATTGACCTGTTGCAACCCGGCATGGTGATTGTGCAGATCACCGCACAAAACGGGCCGGTACGTATTCGTAAAGCGGGGCTGGTGACCAGCCCCGAGATGGTTCAGGGCCTGAAGGAGATGGGGGTTCAGGAACTGGAAATTGACACCGCGCAAACCGTTGAGTTGGAAACTGAGGTGAGCACCGTACCCAGTTCACCAACCAAAACTCTGCTGATGCAGGGCGCACAGAATTCTTTGGTGGATCATAAACTGTCAGAGCAGTTTAACCGCAGCCTGTTTTTACCTTCCGTGCAGTCATTACCGGGCAGCTGGCGTTATTATGGCCGTAAGGTGTTCACTGCTGTGCTGGTTTTGTTTGGCGGCATAGGGCTGGGCTATTCGGCCGCGGTCATGCCCTGGCAGCAGCTTTTTACGCCTGCTCAGCCTGTGGTGGCCTCCTCGGCTCCTGAAACCACTGCTGAGCCTGTGGCCGAAACTGTAACGCCAGTGAATCAGCCAGAGGCAAGCCAACAGCCCGATGCGCTATCAGAGTCAGCGGCCAGCGCCAATGCCATAAATAGCAATCAGCCAATCACAGAGATGCCACAGGACGAACAGGGCATACCTGTCAGGGCACAGCCCCAGCCCGTCGCGACCAATGATATATCCCCTGAGCTGTTACAGCGTTTTCGCGAAGCCGTGTCTGAATTGGATGAGCAGCCAGAGCCTGCCAATGTGAAGGCCGGGCGACCAGTAGACGTGCCCCGAGTTGATCAGTTACCGGCCTGGGTGCTGGCTGAATTGCCATCCATGTCGTTTTCCACCCATTTATATGCGTCGCAGCCCAGCGAGCGCCGGGTACGGGTTAACGGGATGGAGCTGGGCGAAGGGGATTTTATCCGGGATAATCTGCGTATTGTTCGTATTGACCCGCAGCATGTGATTCTGGCTTACAAAGGCCAGGAATTTAGCCTGCCTGCGCTGGGAGAGTGGTAGTGTGGATAGGCGGCTTGTATAAAGAATATGGCTATACTTTATACAAAGCCCGACGTACTATGTGGCAGGTCTGGCTTAGTTTTCAGGCTATGGCCTGTTCTGATACGTCAGAGTTGATATCATGCGCGGAGTGAGAAATGCTGAGTATTTTTAAACCCAAACTAACAGAAGAGCAGCAGAAACTTGTGGACTCTGTGCAGGCCAGCGGTTTAAAGGTGCAGATAGTGGGGCGCGGTACAGTCATGGTGGATCCTGAAGATATTGTCAGTTCTGCCAAGTATCAGCGTTTGGTCGATCAAGCCCATTTAGTCGTAGTTGAGGAAACGAAAGGGTAGCATCAAGGATGTGAAAGTATGTTTCTGTTCTTAGTTTTACCCATCCTGGGTGCCGGTTTTTACATTCTATTTAATAATCCCTACGCCTTTTTGAAGTTGCACCGATATCGGGGCCAGTTGCTGTATTTACGCAGCATTGCGCATGGCCTTAAAATCCTGGCTTTGGCGGTGATTCTTTGCGTTACGGCCAACTACTATGGTCCTGAGCAACTCTTGGGCTATTCAATTAACCTCGAAGCCTATTTAACTGAGGTTTTCAGTGCATTGAATGTTGGCCCTGCTGAGTTGGTTCAGCAGATGGTTTGGTTTTGTCTGTTGTCCGTGACCATGATGTTGACCGCATTTTTGTGGTGCAAGTTCATTGCATGGCGGCTGACGCGCATATCCCGTGCCTATAAATTACCAGCTACCTTATTTCTAAAGCAGGAAATTGTTAAAGACAGTCCTCTGGATAAGTTGCTTTTTGATGCTTTAACCAGTGGCGACCCTGTATTACTCAGCCTTTCCAGCCGCAAAGTCTATGTGGGGCTGGTGGCGGGCATGGGGGAGCCTACAGAAGATGAAGGGATGGATCAGGAAGTGCATATCGTACCGCTGATGAGCGGTTACCGGGATACCAATACCCTGAATGTGCATTTTGAGATTGATTACCGCTTATTGAATCAAACTTCCAGAAACAAGCTGTCTATTATTGTGCGTCAGGAATTGATAGAGAGTGCTTCGCCTTTTGACTTTGATGTCTACAGGGAGATTCGCAGCCATTTGAAAGTCAAACCAACAGCAAAGGTACGAGTATCATACCAGCCAGATCCTGAGCGCTATACCTGGACGATTGGCACGGAAAGATAATCTGGCAAGGGGCGAATCAAGGTAGTGTTTGGCACTTACACCTGTTTCAGCAGCACGTCCTTAAAGAACTTGGTCAGATTGATTTTAAATTCTTCCGGGCGCACGCTGGTTTCAATTTCATCCTGTACTTTACTCAGGTCCAGCCGTTTAACCTCGTTGTACATATTGGTACGTACCGAGTAAAAGCTCATGACCACCGGGCAAAGCGGGTCGACCTTGTTGGCTCTGACCACTATGGCCAGTTTGCCGCTTTTAAGCTTGACCAGTGAGCCCACCGGATGCACGCCCACACAGCGAATAAACTGTTGCACCAATGACTGATCCAGCAAACCCTGACTGGATGCGAGCAGGCGTTTCAGCGCCTGAGTTGGGGACATGCCCCGTCGCCACGGGCGTTCAGAGGTCATGGCATCATAACTGTCGACAATGGCCGCCATTCTGGCGTACACGGATAAGTAGTCGCCACTTTTACCCCGCGGATAGCCTGAGCCGTCCATACGTTCATGGTGATTGGCCAGCACATCTCTTACCACATCCAGATCCAGTTCTGATTGTTCCAACAGTTCCAGGCCAAAATCCACATGCCCTTCCACTATCTGCATTTCCGGTCCATCAAGGGCACCGGGTTTACTGAGAATATCCTCGGGGATGGTGGCCATACCTACGTCCATCATCAGCCCGGCCAGGCCGAGCTCGTCGATAAGCTCTTTGTCAAAGCCCAGGTGACGGGCAAATACTGCCATCAAAATCGAGCAGTTCAGGGAATGTTCCAGCAGATACTGATCTTTTTCCTTAATCAGGGTCAGACAGCATAGTGCGTCGGGGTTATCAAATACCGAATCAATAATATCGGCACTGGTGCCCATTAGCTCGGTGACAGACACCTTGCCGCCTTTGCGTACTTTTTTGAAGAACTTGGATTGCACCGTTTTGGCCTGTTCATACAGGCGATGCGATTCGTTGAGGGTTTCTCCCTCACTGGCCTGCGGTTTTTCCGGTTCTTCCGGGCTTTCTTCCTCCATGGGACTGTCCATGGTTAATTCATCGCTGATAATGCTGCGTGATAAATCCACTTCCACTTCCAGAATGCCACGCGCTTTAAGCTTGTGGATCAGGCCATGATCTTTTACCAGTCCCTGAGTTTTTATTTTCAGTTGGCCGGTCTGGCGGGTTACCTGGTTAACGAACATGCCAGGTTTCAGATCATCAACAGGGTAGATTTTATACATTTCAGACAATTAGCAGCACATTGGAAGACAGCAATGAATATTGACCAGAACGCTTTAAGGATCAAGCGAATCTGTCAGTAAATCAAGGTGCTTGGTCGCACTCCAGAGCCGATGACATAGCAGACATATTGCGATAATCGTGAGTGGAAACGTTTTCAATATTGCTCGGTGTTATATTTTTATCACACCTCTATAACGCTAATTCAACCCCCCCCAGCCGATGCCCGGCTGCAGGTTTGGTTTTTATGTGAATTACTTGTTAAATTTATTGAAAACGTTTTCATTGACGGTTATGTTATTGAAAACACCGGATGGGCTCGGCGTCATGGCATGGCCGCGCCAGATGTTTGCCAACTGAAGGCAATGGAACACTTGCAGGGTATTGAATATGCAAATAGCAGCAGTCGATATGGCGATCATCCTGATTTACCTGGTGGCCATTATCGGTATCGGTTTTTATCTGAAGCGCCGGGCGGCGCAGAATCTTCAGGCCTATTATCAGGGCGGCAAAACCTTACCCTGGTATATGCTGGGTTTGTCCAACGCCTCGGGCATGTTTGATATCTCAGGTACCATGTGGCTGGTGACGCTGTGCTTTGTGTACGGTATGAAAAGCATCTGGATCCCCTGGCTGTGGCCGGTGTTTAACCAGGTTATCCTGATGGTGTACCTATCGGTGTGGCTGCGCCGCTCCAATGTACTGACCGGGGCCGAGTGGATACGCACGCGCTTTGGCGACGGCACCGGTGGCCGCCTGTCACATATGATTGTGGTGGTGTTTGCCCTGATCAGCGTGCTGGGTTTTCTGGCCTATGGTTTTGTCGGGGTCGGTAAGTTTATCGAAATATTCCTGCCCTGGGAGGCGGTATCCGCTTATCTGCCCTTTACGCTGGCCCCTGAGTATGTACCGCATTTTTACGGCATTGTGTTTACCTCTATTGCCACCTTGTACGTGATGCTGGGTGGCATGATGAGCATTGTCTGGGCCGATGTGTTGCAGTTTTCTATTATGACCTTTGCAGCCCTGGCCATCGGTATTATTGCCATCACCCAGGTGAGCCCACAAACCTTGCAGGCGGCGGTGCCGCCAGGTTGGGACAATCCGTTCTTCGGCTGGACCTTAGATCTGGACTGGACCGGCCTGATTGTGGAAGTGAATGACAAGATCCTGTCCGACGGTTACTCGCTGTTCAGCATTTTTGTGATGATGATGCTGTTCAAAGGCATTCTGGTCAGTGCCGCCGGTCCTGCACCTAATTATGATATGCAGAAAATTCTGTCCACCCGCAGCCCAAGGGAAGGGGCGCTGATGAGTGGCTTTGTGTCGGTGGCATTAATGCCTATCCGTTATTTTATGATTGCCGGTTTTACCGTGCTGGCGGTGGTGTATTACGACCGGCTGGACCTGGTGAGCGGCGGCCAATTGGACTTTGAAAATATTCTGCCCAGTGCCATTCTGGAATTCGCACCGGTGGGCATTATGGGGCTGCTGCTGGCGGGGCTTATCGCCGCCTTTATGTCTACCTTCGCCTCTACGGTCAATGCCGCACCGGCTTATCTGGTCAACGATATTTATCGCCGTTATATCAACCCGGATGCCAGTAACCGCAGTTTGATCCACGCCAGTTATTTATGCTCGGTGGCGGTGGTGGTGGTAAGCACCCTGATTGGCCTGTATGTGGAAAGTATTAACAGCGTGCTGCAATGGCTGGTATCCGGTTTGTGGGGCGGCTATGTGGTATCCAATGTATTGAAGTGGTATTGGTGGCGATTAAATGGCCATGGTTATTTCTGGGGCATGCTGGCTGGTATTGTCTGTGCACTGTTGTTGCCCCCGGTGGTGGCAAGGCTGATGCCACAACTGGCCAGCGACATACTGCCGCTTTACGTTTTCCCTGTGATGCTGGTGATTTCCGCCATCGCCTGTATTTTCACCAGTCTGGCCACTCCGGCTGAAGATCCGCAACTTCTGCAACGCTTTTATCGCCAGGTTAATCCCTGGGGATTCTGGGGGCCGGTGCGCCGGGCTGTACAGCAACAGCAGCCTGACTTTGTAGCAAACCCAAACTTTAAGCGTGACATGTTCAATATTCTGGTCGGTGTGATTACCCAAACCAGTCTGGTGGCTCTACCTATTTTTGTGGTGATCCAGCAGTGGCAATCAAGTCTGACTTGTCTGCTGGTGCTGGTGATCAGTGCCCTGGTACTGAAGAAAAGCTGGTACGACAAATTAACCGATTAGGTATGCCGGACTCACACACCTGTTACCGCCAACCTTGCAAAAGAGACACTATGACCGAACAAGCTTATGGCTACTTTGATGACCAGCGAAAAGAGTATGTCATCACCAGTCCATTTACGCCGTCACCCTGGATCAACTATCTGGGCAATGACGGTTTTTATGGGCTGATATCCAATACCGCAGGGGGTTACTGTTTTTACCGGGATCCCAAGTTTCGGCGGCTATTGCGTTACCGCTACAACAGTGTGCCGGTGGATTGCGGCGGTCGTTATTTTTACCTTAAGTGCGACGATGAGATCTGGTCGGTTTCCGGGCGCCCGGTGCCCACTGAACTTGACTATTACGAATGCCGCCATGGACTTGGCTACAGCCGTTTTATTGCCAGCAAGGCACAGATCCGCTCGGAACTAACCTGTTTTATCCCGCTGGGGCAGACGGCCGAAGTTTATCGCCTGCATCTGAACAATCAGGGTGAGCAGGATAAAACCCTGAATTTGTTTTCGTTGTTGGAATGGTGCCTGTGGAATGCCGAAGATGATGGCGCTAATTTTCAGCGCAATTTGTCTACCGGGGAAGTGGAAGTTGAAGGCTCAGTGCTGTATCACAAAACCGAGTACCGTGAACGGCGCAATCACTATGCTTTCTACGGGGTCAATCATCCGATTCAGGGTTTTGATACCGACAGAGACAGTTTTCTGGGGCCTTATCGCGGTTTTGAGCGCCCGCTGGTAGTGGAAAAGGGGCAGGCCAGCAACAGTATTGCGCATGGCTGGTCGCCTATTGCCTCTCATCATCTGGAACTGACGCTGGCCGCGGGCGAAAGCCAAACCTTAGTGTTTGTGCTGGGCTATGTGGAACTGCCGGTAGAGGATAAATGGCAGGCCCCTGGCATGATTAATAAACAGCCTGCCAAGAGGATGCTGGCTGCATTTGATAGCGATGAGAAAGTGACAGCTGAACTGGCTAAGCTCACAGCCTATTGGCAGCAGTTGCTTGGCCATTTTCACATTCAATCGCCGGATGAGCGCTTTAACCGTTCGCTGAATATCTGGAACCAATACCAGAATATGGTCACTTTTAATTTGTCGCGTAGCGCGTCTTTTTATGAGTCAGGTATTGGCCGTGGCATGGGTTTTCGCGATTCCAATCAGGACACCATCGGTTTTGCCCATATGGTGCCGGAGCGCGTGCGGGAGCGTATTCTGGATCTATCTGCGACCCAGAAAATGGACGGCTCAGCTTATCACCAGTACCAGCCGCTGACCAAAAAAGGCAATGCCAATATCGGCGGTAACTTTAATGACGATCCCATGTGGATGGTGCTGTCTACGGCCAACTATATTAAGGAAACCGGCGATTTCAGCATCCTTGATGCCCGGGTGAATTTCGACGATGAAGAGGGCGATTTTGATCACTTTGAGCACCTTAAACGGGCCTTCAGCCACGTGGTAAATCATCTTGGCCCCCATGGGCTGCCGTTGATAGGCCGGGCTGACTGGAATGACTGTCTGAATCTGAATTGCTTTTCTGAAGATCCAAATGAGTCCTACCAGACCACTCAGCGTGGTGACGCCAAAGTGGCCGAATCTTTAATGATCGCCGGGCAGTTTGTTTTGTATGGTCAGGAATTTGTGCAGCTGTGCAAGCTCACCGAGCGGCATAAACTGGCAGACTGGGCACAGCAGCACATTGATTTGATGGTCAGGGCCATTGACCAGCATGGTTGGGACGGGCAGTGGTTTTTACGTGCCTATGATGCCCGCGGCCAGAAGGTAGGGAGTCAGGAAAACCAGCAGGGCAAAATCTTCATTGAGTCCCAGGGTTTTTGTGTAATGGCGGGGATCGGGCTGCAGGATGGGCGCGCCAGGCTGGCGTTGGATGCGGTAAATCAGCATCTGGCCTGTGAATTCGGCATTATGTTGCAACAGCCTGCCTACAGCGATTATGACAAATACAAGGGCGAAATCAGTTCCTATCCGCCCGGCTATAAGGAAAATGCCGGGATTTTTTGTCACAACAATCCCTGGATTATTATTGCCGAAACCCTGTTGGGCCGGGGGGAGCAGGCCTATGATTATTTCAGTCGTATCAGCCCTGCCTATTTGCAGGACATGCAGCAACTGCACAAAACTGAGCCCTATGTGTACAGTCAGATGATTGCCGGGCGCGACGCCGCGACGCCGGGGCAGGCAAAGAATTCCTGGCTCAGTGGCACGGCGGCCTGGTGTTTTTATGCTGCCAGCCAATATATTACCGGTATACGTCCTGACTACCAGGGGCTGCGCATTATGCCCTGTTTGCCCAGCCACTGGCCGTCACTGTCTGTTACCCGGCAGTTTCGAGGGGCCGTTTATCAGATAGACATCGCCAATCCCCATGGCCTGAGTCAAGGAGTTGTGGATATGCAGATTGATGGTGAGCCTGTGCCTGGCGACCTGATCCCTTATGCGCGCTATCGGGGGCAGCATAAGGTGCAGGTTCGGCTGCTACCACCAGAGCAAGGTTAGTCGGATGCAGGTGCCGGGCCGGTGCTTTGTCTGACCACCAGGCGCAACGGCAATTGGATGTGCTGCGGTACTGGATTTTTGCCGCTTAACTGGGCCAGCAGCAGTCTCATGCTGGCCTGGCCAATTTCTTCAAGCGGTTGATGGATAGTGGTAAGGGGCGGATTCATCAGGCTGGCATAGCGGATATCGTCAAAGCCCATAATGGAGATATCCCCCGGAATGGCATAGCCATATTCTCTGAGCACACTCATGGCACCAATGGCCATATCGTCATTAAAACAGAATACGGCGGTAGGGCGTTTACGCAGCTTTAGCAGCGCTTCCATCGCTTTCATACCCGACTCAGTGGTGTAATCACCCTGCACCAGATACTGTTCATCCGGCTCGATACCGGCTTGTTGCAAGGCCTGCTGAAACCCTTGCAAGCGCTCGCGATTGCTGGGGGCATTGTTGTCACCAAGCACTGCCGCAATGCGCCTGTGCCCCAGCGCGACCAAGTGGTTTACCCCGTCTTTGGCCCCCTGAACATTATCGACCATCACTTTATTCAGGCCGTCGACTTCTATGCTTTCGTTGCCATTCACTAAGGGCGGTAAATTGGCTGTCAGATTATCCAGATCAAACGGCAGGCGGTGGGTATAAAGCAATATGCCGTCGGCCTGGCCACTGCTGACCATCTGAGCGTAATGGCGCTCGCGCGCTTCCTGACCTTGCGTGTCACCAAGCAACACCGAGTAACCGGCCTTTTGCGCTTCTACTTCGATAGCACGGATAATGCCGGCATTCACCTGATTAGTGATATCCGGCATCATCACTACAATATTGCCGCTTTGCTGCGTGCGCAGGCTGGAGCCAAAACGATTGGGTGTGTAGCCGGACTCCCGTACCGCTTTCATGACTTTTTTACGGGTGTCTTTATTGACCAGTTCGGGGTTACGTAAGGTGCGTGACACTGTGGCCGGGGACACGCCTGAACGGGCCGCGATATCTTTGATACCCAGTTTGCTCACTATGAAAATCCTGTTTTCTAAGGCTTTCGATGTAAAACGTTTTCAGCCCGAAATTAAAGGCTTTGAATGAATATAATGCCTTGAGTGAAAAAATCACTGATTTTTTTCAAAGAGAATCGTGGTTGACAGCAAAAAGGCAGATGACGTGGGTAGCAAAAGCGCATTGCCGGGCGATGCTTGATTCAAGCCCGACGGGGGAAGTCGTCAGAACTAAGTGGTCAGTTGGCAGAGCCGGGCAAACCTGAACTGCCAACTGCCCACTTAATTCAGCCAACTGATTTAACGCCAGGCCGGAAGCTGCTGCTCGTAGGCGTCGATCTTCGCCACCAGTTCCAGGGTTTCACCAATGGCATCCAGCCCTTTGATCAGCTTGTACTTGTGATGTTCCTTAATCTCAAAGGCGAAGCTGTGCTCGCCAACCCGTACATGCTGAGCAGGCAGATCGATTTCAATCTGCACTTGTGGGTCGGCGTCTACCGCGGCAAACAACTTATCCATCTGGCTGTTATCCAGGGCTATAGGCAGTAGTTGGTTGTTCATGCAGTTGCCGTAAAAAATATCGGCAAAGCTGGTGGCAATCACCGCTTTAAACCCATAGTCGGTCAGTGACCAGGGCGCGTGTTCGCGGCTGGAGCCACAACCAAAGTTTTCTCTGGCCAGTAAAATTTCACTGCCCTGATGCTCTGGCCGGTTCAGTTCAAACTCCGGATTAGGAACTTTTTCTTCCAGATCCAGATAGCGCCAGTCGTGGAACAAATGTTTACCGTAACCGGCACGGGTTACAGCGGTTAAAAACTGCTTGGGGATAATCTGATCGGTATCCACATTGGCACGGTTCAGTGGCGCTGCTTTGGCGCGAAGTTGTATGATGCCTGTCATTTATCCAACTCCCTTACATCTACAAAATGACCCGCCAGTGCGGCGGCTGCGGCCATGGCCGGACTCACCAGGTGAGTGCGGGCGCCGCGGCCCTGGCGACCTTCAAAGTTGCGGTTACTGGTGGAGGCGCAGCGGTCACCGGCTTGCAGCAGGTCATCGTTCATACCAAGGCACATAGAGCAGCCCGGCAAACGCCATTCAAAGCCAGCATCCAGAAACACCTTATCCAGTTGCTCGGCCTCAGCCTGTTGTTTAACCGCGTAAGAGCCCGGCACCACAATGGCGTTAACGCCCGCAGCCACTTTACCTTTGGCGGCAATCTTGGCCGCAGCACGCAGGTCTTCAATACGGCTGTTGGTGCAAGAGCCAATAAATACATGGCTGATGGCCACATCGGAAAGCTTTTGTCCGGCTTCCAGGCCCATATATTTCAGGGCTTTTTCCGCCGAAGTGCGCTCTACCGCATCGCTGAAACTGGTGGGGGCCGGAATAGGTTCATCCACCGCCACCACCTGACCGGGGTTGGTGCCCCAGGTAACCTGCGGCTTGATGTCTTCGGCGGTTAAACTAACCACAGTATCAAACTGGGCGTCGGCGTCGGACTTCAGGTTTTGCCAGCAGGCCAGGGCGGCTTCCCAGTCTGCCCCTTTGGGGGCGCGCTCTTTGTCTTTGAGGTAATCAAAGGTGATCTGATCCGGGGCAATCAAACCGGCTTTAGCGCCAGCTTCAATACTCATATTGCAGATGGTCATGCGCTCTTCCATGGACAGCGCTGCAATGGCGCTACCGGCATATTCCAACACATAGCCGGTTGCCCCTGCATGGCCAATCTTACCTATAATCGCCAGGATGATGTCCTTGGCAGTCACGCCGATAGACAGCGTACCGTTAACCTCCACCTTCATGGCCTTGGCTTTGCCCTGCTTCAGGGTTTGGGTGGCAAACACATGCTCCACTTCGGAGGTGCCGATACCAAAGGCCAGCGCCCCAAAAGCGCCATGGGTAGCGGTATGAGAGTCGCCGCATACCACGGTCATGCCGGGTAAAATCAGCCCCAGCTCCGGACCAATGACATGTACGATACCTTGTTTTTTATGTCCGACCGGAAACAGCTCGACGCCAAACTTTTCACAGTTTTCCATCAGAGTACGAAGCTGCAACTGGTTGGCCGGGCCACAGGCATCCAGGGCCAGCGACTTGGTGGAAATACTGTGATCCATGGTAGCAAAGGTGCGATCCGGACGGCGCAGTTTACGGCCTTTTTCTTCAAGACCGGCAAACGCCTGCGGTGAGGTCACTTCGTGGATCAGATGACGGTCAATATAAATCAGGTTATCGGTACCGGCCTGGGCTACCAGATGCATGTCCCAGATTTTGTCGTATAAGGTCTTACCCATCAGGCATGCTCCTGTAGTTTGGCGGCTATATAACTGCCCACCTCGGCGGTGGACTTCGCCTCGTGTCGGCGCTCTGCACTCAGTAGCTCGGCGGTCACATAACCATCATTCAGGGCATGTTGCACGGCCTGTTCAATCGCATCTGCGGCCGCGTTTTGGCCCAAGCTGTAACGCAGCAACATGGCCGCTGACAGGATCTGGGCAATGGGGTTGGCGATGCCTTTACCGGCAATATCCGGGGCGCTGCCACCGGCCGGTTCATACATGCCAAAGCCTTCAGCGTTAATGCTGGCAGAAGGCAACAAGCCCATGGAGCCTGTGATCATGGCGCATTCATCGCTAATAATGTCGCCGAATAAATTGGAGCACAGCATCACATCAAACTGATTGGGGTAGCGCAGCAGTTGCATGGTGGCATTGTCGATATAGATATGCTCCAGCGTTACATCCGGGTAGTCTTTGGCGACCTCTTCGGTGATTTCCCGCCACAGGCGGCTGCATACCAGCACATTGGCCTTATCTACCGAGGTGACTTTTTTGCCGCGCAGACGTGCCGCTTCAAAGGCAATTTTGGCAATGCGGCGGATTTCCCGGCGCGAATAACGCATGGTATCAAAGGCGTATTCTTCCTCACCTTCGCCGGCCATGCCTTTGGGCTGACCAAAATAGATGCCGCTGGTCAGTTCACGTACCACCATCACATCAAAACCGCTGGCGGCGATATCCGCACGCAGGGGAGACAAGGCTTCCAGGCCGGGATAAATCCTGGCCGGGCGCAGGTTGCTGAACAGGTCAAAATGGCTGCGAAGTTTTAATAGCGCCGCACGCTCCGGGCGCTGGTCCAGCGGCAGACTGTCCCATTTGGGACCACCAATAGAGCCGAATAAAATGGCATCGGCCTGTTCGCAGCCTTTTAAGGTATCTTCTGGCAAGGCATGACCATGTTTATCAATGGCTGCACCGCCTACATCAAATTGGTTCAGGACCAGATTGAGGTCGAACTTACGCTGGACTACTGCCAGCACTTTTTCCGCCTCGCGCATTACTTCCGGGCCGATGCCGTCACCGGGCAGTAAAGCTATGGAATAGGATTTCATCTACACCCCTGCTATTTTCTGTTGTTTTTTCTCGTCTATCTGATCGGCCAGACAGGTGTTGTTCAGTACATAAATCAGGGCTTTCACCCCAGCTTCAACGATGTCGGTGGCAAGACCAATACCGTTGAAACGACGACCACGATATTCGGCTACCACGCTCACTTGGGCCAAGGCATCAGCCCCTTCGCCTTTGGAGTCCAGTTTAAAGTCAACGATCTCCACTTCGTCATGGCCGGTTACCTGAATAATGGCGTTAAAGGCTGCATCCACCGGGCCGTTACCTATGGCCGAAGCGGTGCCTTCCTGTTCGCCCATACGCATTTTGACCGTGGCGCTTGGGATCATCCCCTTACCAGCGTTGGCATGCAGATACAGCAGTTCATAATGGGCCTGTTGCTGCTTCTGCTGGTCGAAGAACACCAGCGCTTCCAGGTCGTAATCAAACACCTGGCCTTTTTTGTCGGCCAGTTTCAAAAACGCCTGATACAAGGTATCTAAATCATAATCTTCATCTTTGTAACCCAGCTCATGCATACGATGCTTAATCACATGGCGGCCCGAGCGGCTGGTCAGATTCAGATGATTTTTGTTAATGCCGACACTTTCTGGTGTCATGATTTCATAGGTATTTTGCGCTTTTAAGATGCCATCCTGATGAATGCCGGAAGAATGGCTGAAGGCATTGGCGCCGACAATGGCTTTATTGCTTTGTACCGGCATATTACATATCTGACTGACCAGCTTGGAGGTACGGAAAATCTCCTGGCTGTTAATGCCGGTTTGCAGGCCCAGCATGGCTTCGCGGGTTTTCAGGATCATGGCCACTTCTTCCAGCGAGCAGTTACCGGCCCGCTCGCCAATACCATTGATGGTACATTCAATCTGACGTGCGCCGTGCTGCACGGCGGCTACAGAGTTAGCCACTGCCAGGCCCAAATCGTTATGGCAGTGCACGGAAATCGTGGCCTGGTCGATATTCGGCACCCGGTTGAACAAGGTCTGAATAATGGCGCCGAATTCGCTGGGGATGGTATAACCGACGGTATCGGGAATATTTACCGTGGTGGCACCGGCCCTGATGGCGTTTTCCACCATCCGGCACAGATAATCGATGTTGGTGCGTCCGGCATCCTCGCAGGAAAATTCCACATCGTCGGTGTAGCGTCTGGCATGTTTGATAGCGGCCACCGCCATGTCCAGCACCTCATCCTGAGACTTCCGTAATTTGGCGCCTACATGAATATCTGAGGTGGCGATAAAGGTGTGGATACGGAATTGCTCAGCAACCTTTAAGGCTTCGCCGCAGGCGTCGATGTCATTCATTACCGCGCGGGACAAACCACAGACGGTGGCATTTTTCACTTCCCTGGCAATGGTTTGTACAGATTTAAAGTCACCCGGGGAAGAGACCGGGAAGCCAGCTTCGATAATATCCACCCCCAGTCGCTCAAGGGCCAGGGCAATCTGCAGTTTTTCCTTCACACTCAGACTGGCAGGTAAGGCCTGTTCGCCGTCCCGCAAGGTGGTATCGAATATCTTGACTCTGTTTGTCATGGTCTTTCCCCTTCTTGGTTGACCCCGGCACCTTCACACTTGGTTTTTACTTGGTATAAAAGTGAAAAACCCGTGCTGTGCACGGGTTTTTCTGAATTTCTGCCTGTTTCTCGGCTACAACCTACCCGTGCAATCTTGCTGCCATAAGGAGGAGTAGAGAGAGAAATTTTTGCATTCGCTGTTGCCTGTATTTGGAACAGGCATATTAGTATCTTTTTCGGCTATTGACGTCAACCAGTTAGGGTAAATTAATTCGCTATTGGCTTGCTTTAAATGGCATAAGCGCGATTTTATCCCTTTCCTGGCGGAGTATGTCGAAAGGCTTATCCTAACAATGTCGAAATTTCTGGTTGTCCAGTTATTGGTTGTCAGGTTTGTAAGTGGTCTGTAATTCGTTGTCAGTTGGCAGAAATCAGTCGTCAGTTGGCAGAGCCGGGGCGACCTGAATTGCCAACTGTATAGTAACCACGGATTTTGAAGCTATTGTTGTTGGGCTGAAGCCCAACCCACAGTGGGTCGGAATTTATTCCGACAACAAAGCTCAGTCTAAGCGCCGTGGGTCGGATTTGAGTCCGACGGGATGTAAGCTAAATGGTCAGTAATCAGTCGGCAGTTAGCAGAAATCCGTTGACAGAGCGCGAGGGCGAGTCAGACTGAACAGCCAACAGCCAACAGCCAACAGCCAACAGCCAACAGCCAACAGCCAACAGCCAACAGCCAACAGCCAACGGATTACTGACCACTTAATTCAGCCAACTGGCGCACTAATTGCAGTATCCAGTGCAGCCGTCAAATTCCCGTTGTTAGATTATGGAACTAAGCTCCTACCTGAACCGATTCGACAAAAACTCTGTAAAGCAGTTCACCTCCGGGTTGGGGGCACCATTAATCCTGCTGGCCATTATGGGCATGGTGATATTACCCATGCCGGCATTTCTGCTGGATGTACTGTTTAGTTTCAACATTGCTTTGTCGCTGGTGGTTATCCTGGTTGCGGTATTTACCAAACGGCCCATTGATTTTGGCGCCTTTCCGCTGGTGTTGCTGATTGCCACGGTATTACGTCTGGCATTGAACGTCGCTTCCACCCGTGTGGTATTGCTGGAGGGGCATGAAGGCGGGGACGCCGCGGGTAAGGTGATTCAGGCCTTCGGTGAAGTGGTGATTGGCGGTAACTTTGCCGTGGGTATTGTTGTCTTCGCCATCTTGTTGATTATCAACTTTAAAGTGGTTACTGCGGGTGCCGGACGTATTTCTGAGGTAAGTGCACGCTTTACCCTGGACGCTATGCCGGGTAAGCAAATGGCCATTGATGCGGATTTAAATGCGGGCTATATCGATTCCGATGAAGCCCGTCGTCGCCGTCAGGAAATTACCACAGAAGCAGACTTTTACGGCTCAATGGATGGTGCGTCAAAGTTTGTAAAAGGTGACGCGGTAGCCGGTCTGTTTATTATGTTGATCAATATCGTCGGCGGTTTGTTTATCGGCATGATTCAGCATGATCTCAGTTTTGGTGATGCCATTGAGATTTATACCATTCTGACCATAGGTGACGGCCTGGTGGCGCAGATCCCGTCACTGCTGTTATCTGTTGCCACGGCCATTATAGTTACCCGTGAAAACGATACCCAGGATATGGGTAGCGAGTTGAAGAACCAATTGGGTAATCGCCGCGCGCTGTATATCACCACCGGTATTTTGTTTGTGATGGGGATTGTGCCAGGGATGCCACACCTGGCGTTTTTAGGCTTTGCACTGTTGGTTGGCGGCTATGCCTATTTTGACTGGTGGCGGGAACAACAAGCCGAACAGCAGCAGGCGGCTGGCGAGCTGGTACCTGAACAGACCCGCGCACCCGCAGAAGTCAAAGAGCTGGGCTGGGATGATGTGCAGCATGTTGACACTATTGGTCTGGAAGTAGGGTACCGGCTAATTCCCCTAGTGGACAAAAGTCAGGGCGGTGAGTTGCTGACCCGTATTAAGGGGGTGCGTAAAAAGCTTTCCCAGGAGTTGGGTTTTTTGATCCCGCCCGTGCACATACGTGACAACCTGGACTTAAATCCCAATACCTACACCATCGCTATGTTGGGTGTCACTATTGGTGAGGCAGATATCAGCCATGATCAGGAACTGGCCATTAACCCTGGTCAGGTGTTTGGCAAACTCGACGGCAAGCCCACCAAAGATCCGGCCTTTGGCCTGGATGCGGTATGGATTAAGGCTGCCCAGCGAGAACACGCGCAAACACTGGGCTATACGGTGGTAGATGCTGCGACAGTAGTGGCAACGCACTTAAGCCAGTTGCTGACCAATAATGCCTATCAATTGCTGGGCTACGAAGAGGTTCAGCAGTTGCTTGACATGCTGGCCAAACAAAATCCCAAACTGGTAGAGGGATTGGTACCGGATATTCTGCCCATGGGCACGGTAGTGAAGGTGCTGCAGACCTTGCTATATGAAGGGGTGCCAATCCGAGATTTGAGAAGCATTGTACAAACCCTCTGCGAATATGGTCCCAAGAGTCAAGATCCCGACGTATTAGTATCGGCCGTGCGTATTGCCCTGAAACGTCTGATCGCCCAGGAAATTAACGGCAGCAGCAAAGAAATCCCTGTGATCACTTTGGCCCCAGAACTGGAACAGATATTGCACCAGTCGCTACAAGCCGGTGGCGGTGACGGCGCGGGTATCGAGCCCGGTCTTGCCGAACGACTGCAGCAATCTCTGGCCGAAGCGGCCCAGCAGCAGGAACTGGCGGGCGAGCCAGCAGTATTGTTGACGTCAGGCATGTTGAGACCCGTGTTATCACGCTTCCTTAAACATGCCATCGCCGGATTGCACGTACTGTCCTATCAGGAAGTACCTGATGACAAGCAGATTAAGATTGTCAGCGCCGTGGGCCAATAAGCTGACATAGGGGGTAAAAGTGAAAATCAGACGTTTCTATGGAAAAGACATGCGCGAAGCGCTGGCTCAGGTTAAAGAAGAGTTGGGCGGTGACGCAGTGATCATGTCGAACAAAAAAGTGGCGGATGGTATAGAAATTGTTGCTGCCTATGACAGAGAGCCTGTACGTAAGCAAACACCCCAAGCCAATCAGCCGGATGTTATGGCAAAACCAAGAATGGCACCGGCTGGCGCAGCAGGAAAGACGCCCAGTCTCAGCGAAATTATCGGGGATTCCGGCCCGGACAGCCTTAAAGCACTGTTGGAAAAGCAAACCAAACAGTCTCAATCAGCATCGCAACCTGCCCGTGCAGAAAGCACAAGTGCAAACACGCAGCATACCCCTGTGAAGACAGAGCCCAACAGACAGGACGACATCGAGTTGCAGGATATTCGCCAGGAGTTGAAGTCACTGCGAAATGTACTGGAGTTTCAGGTGGCTGGCCTGATCAAGCAAGATCGTCAGCAAGCCAGGCCCCTGCATAGCTATCTCATTGATAAATTGGTGCGCATGGGCATTACCCCAGCGCTGGCCGAGCAGGTGGTATCCTATGCACCGGCCAACTGCGAGGAGCGTGACGCCTGGGTATTTCTGCTTAAACTACTGGCCAATCGTCTGCACACGACACAAAACGATATTCTCGCCAAAGGCGGTGTCGTGGCACTGATGGGGCCGACCGGCACCGGTAAAACCACCACGATTGCCAAGTTGGCGGCGCAGTATGCGCAGCGTTATGGTGCCAATCAGGTAGCGCTTATTACCATTGACAGCTATCGCATTGCCGCATACGAACAGCTGGCGACTTACGGCAAGATTATTGGCTGCCCGGTAAAGAAAGCGGCCAGTGCCGAAGAATTGTCCGATCTGCTCCATCAGTTTCGCAATAAAGGCCTGGTTTTGATTGATACTGCCGGTTTTGGTCAAAGAGACACCAGATTAATCAAACAGTTAGATACCTTGGCTGAATCATCTTATGCTAATATCAAACATTATCTGGTGTTGGCCGCGAATGCGCAGCATAGAGTGATGGAGCATCAGCTTATGACGTATAAGCAGATTTCTTTGCAGGGCTGTATTTTCACTAAACTTGATGAGTGTTACAGTCTCGGCGAAGCCATCAGCCTGGCCCTGGAGCACAGATTGCCTGTCGGATATTTGACGGATGGGCAGAAGGTGCCCGAGGACATTAAGGCGGCCGATGCCAAGTACATAATTTCTTGTGCAGCGAGACTATTTAAGCAGTATGCTTTAATGCCTACAAGAACGCAGCAGGTTGTAAACTCAGCAGTATCAATATGATTGAGGATCAAGCGAGTAGCTTAAGACGAATGAACCAGCCCAATCTAATCAAAGTGATTGCCGTTACCGGTGGCAAAGGGGGAGTGGGTAAAACCAACATCACTCTGAATACAGCCATCGCTATGGCCAAGCAAGGCAAAAGGGTCATGGTGCTTGACGCCGACCTGGGGTTGGCCAACGTTGACGTAATGTTGGGCCTGCGGGTCGAAAAGAATTTATCTCACGTACTGTCGGGTGAATGTCTGTTGGAAGAAGTGCTGGTGGAAGGCCCCTATGGGGTCAAAATTGCCCCGGCCACCTCTGGCACGCAGTCCATGACAGAGCTGACCCCCACAGAACATGCCGGATTGATTCGCGCTTTCAGTGAATTGCGCAGCCAAATCGACGTGCTGATTGTGGATACCGCCGCCGGTATTTCCGATATGGTGTTGAGCTTCTCGCGCGCAGCCCAGGATATTATGGTGGTGGTGTGTGATGAGCCGACTTCTTTGACGGATGCTTATGCGCTGATCAAGATTTTGAATCGTGACCATGGTGTATTTCGCTTTAAGATTGTGGCCAATATGGTGCGCAACTTACGCGAAGGACAAGAACTCTTTGCTAAACTGTCAAAAGTAACCAATCGTTTTCTGGATGTTGCCCTGGAATTGGTTGCCACAATTCCGTTTGACGAGAACATTCGTAAAGCGGTACGCAGGCAAAAATCCATTATCGAAGCCTATCCCAGTTCGCCAGCGGCAGTAGCCATCAATAATCTGGCTAAACAGGCGCTAAGATGGCCAATACCATCGCAGCCCGGGGGGCATCTGGAGTTTTTCCTGGAACAGTTAGTCAATCAGAATTCTGCGGTCCAAAGAGATAAAGTGTGAACAATAAAGCAGCCGCCTATCAGCAATTCGACGATAAAACGAAGCTGGTGGAGCAACATGCCTCACTGGTCAAGCGTATAGCCCACCACCTGATGGCGCGTCTGCCTGCCAGCGTGTTGGTTGACGATCTTATTCAGGCTGGCATGATTGGTTTGTTGGAAGCCGCCAAAAATTTTGACGGTTCCAAGGGAGCCAGTTTCGAAACCTTTGCCGGTATTCGCATCCGCGGTGCTATGCTGGACGAAATTCGTAAAGGCGACTGGACACCCCGTTCGGTGCATAAGAACAGCCGCGCCATTGCCGAGGCTATACAAGCAGTGGAACGTGAAACTGGTGGCGATGCGCGTGATGCCGATGTTGCCGGGAAATTACAAGTCAGTCTGGATGAATATCACCAGATGTTGAACGAAGTGAATGCCGGCAGACTGGTGGGTATTGAAGATCTGGGCATTACCGAAGATGTCATTAGCACCGAACAGAACCGGGGCACTGACGCACCCTTTGATGATTTGTTGCAGGGATCGTTTCAAAAAGCGCTGGCCCATGCTATTACTACTTTGCCTGAACGGGAAGCCATTGTGCTGTCACTGTATTATGACGAGGAACTGAACCTGCGCGAAATAGGCGAAGTGCTTGAAGTCAGTGAGTCTCGGGTTAGTCAGATCCATAGTCAGGCCATGTTGAGACTCAGAACTCGCATGCAAAGCTGGCAAATGGAATAGAATTTAATAAGAATAACAGTTGGTTGATTCCTCACTGGAGGCAGTTTTGGATAAAAACATGAAAATTCTTGTTGTCGACGATTTCTCGACAATGAGACGTATCATCAAGAACCTTCTCAAAGACCTGGGCTTTACCAATGTTCAGGAAGCTGATGACGGGAATACCGCGTTGCCAATGTTGCAACAAGGCGATTTCGACTTTGTTATCACTGACTGGAACATGCCAGGGATGCAGGGGATTGATCTGCTCAGAGCCATTCGCGCTGATGATAGCTTGAAACACACCCCTGTTCTGATGGTGACAGCGGAAGCGAAGAAAGAGCAAATTGTTGCAGCAGCCCAGGCCGGTGTAAATGGATATGTGGTGAAACCATTCACTGCAGCTACGCTGAAAGAGAAACTCGAAAAGATATTTGAGCGCCTTGGGTAGTCCCTGGCGGATCCTAAAGCATAAGGAACGCCTTAATGACTGATACTCATCAAGCTCCCATGTCGCTTGAGGATGCTCGCCAACTGGTGACATTGCTTGAGCAGGGAGACAACCAGGGTGCCATGCAACTGCTGGAATCTGTGACCATGGAAGACTCCATGGAATTGTTTGCCGAAGTGGGCAAACTTACACGTCAGTTACATGATTCACTTAACAATTTCCAATTGGATGCCCGCATCGCGGATTTGGCTCAGGAAGATATTCCTGATGCACAAAGTCGACTCAACTATGTAATTGAAACCACGGAAGATGCAGCTAACCGCACGATGGATGCGGTTGAGACCAGTATGCCTATCGCTGAACGTCTGAATGCCAGAATTAATGAAATTCTGCCAGACTGGAAAAGGCTGATGACACGTCAGTTGCAATTGGGTGAATTTAAAACGCTTTGCCATGATATGGATAAGCTTCTTGACGAGGCCAGTGTTGATTCGGCGAAACTGAACGAACTATTGACCGAAGTGCTGATGGCTCAGGGTTATCAGGATCTGACCGGTCAGGTTATCCGTAAAGTCATCGAGTTAGTCAAAGAAGTCGAAGACAACCTGGTACATATGCTTAAGGTGTTTGGTGAGCCCGAAGTAGATGAGATTGCCAAACAAGCCAAGAAAGAGGCCAGCAAGGAAATGGCAGAGGGCCCAATTATTGATGCGGCTACCCGTGATGACGTGGTAACTGGTCAGGATGACGTAGATGATCTACTTTCAAGCTTAGGGTTTTAAGGGGAATTGATGCATGGCCTTTGACGTTGATGAGGATATCCTGCAGGACTTCCTGGTTGAAGCGGGAGAAATTCTGGAGCAATTGCAGGAGCAACTGGTTGATCTGGAAAACAATCCCGAAGATGCGGATTTGCTCAATGCCATATTTCGCGGCTTCCACACCGTTAAAGGTGGGGCGGGTTTCCTTTCCCTGACCGAACTGGTGGATGCCTGCCACGGTGCTGAAAACGTGTTTGACGTGTTGCGTACCGGCAAGCGCCAGGTAACTGCCGAGCTGATGGATGTTATCTTGCAAGCGTTGGATAGCATCAATGAGATGTTTGCCAGTGTTAAAGCCCGTGAACCGTTGGAGCCTGCCTCTCCAGAAGTATTGGAGGCTTTGCATCGTTTAAGTAAACCTGAGTCCGAAGACGAATATGTGGCGCCAGCGCCCGAGCCAGAGCCTGAACCCGAGCCCGAACCTGTTTCGGTGAGTGACAGTACTGATAGTGGCAGTATCGACGATATCAGCGAAGATGAATTTGAGGCTTTGCTGGATGAACTGCATGGGCCAGGCGGTGCACCTTCTAATGCCAAAGCGGCATCAACTGCCAGCAAAACTGCACCACAGGTTGATTTGAGTGACGGTGATGAAGACATTACCGACGATGAATTTGAGGCCTTGCTCGATCAGCTTCACGGTGAAGGCAAATTTAAAGCTGCCAGCGATGCCCCTGCACCTGCCAAAGCCGCTCCTGCTTCCGATGCAAAGAGCGGTGACGATATTACCGATGATGAATTCGAAGCCTTACTCGACCAATTGCATGGCTCGGGTAAGGGGCCTGGTGCAGTGCCGGCAGCACCACCGGCTAAGTCTGAAGCACCAAAGCCTGCTGCTAAACCTGCAGCGGCAACGCCCGCTAAAACAGAAGCCGCGAAGCCTGCTGCCAAACCTGCGCCTAAAGCCAGTGATGATGACGAAGACAAGTCGTCTGCTGTGGCCCTGAAAAAAGACGACAAGAAAGCGCCGGCTGCACCACCTGCTGAGACAACAGTGAGGGTGGATACCAAACGCCTTGACCAGATTATGAACATGGTTGGTGAGCTGGTGTTGGTTCGTAACCGTCTGCTCAGTCTTGGCGTCAATATCAATAATGAAGATATGTCCAAGGCTATTGCCAATCTGGATGTGGTGACCGGGGATCTGCAAGGTGCGGTGATGAAAACCCGCATGCAGCCCATTAAGAAAGTGTTTGGTCGCTTCCCCAGGGTTGTTCGCGATTTAGCCCGCAGCCTGAAGAAAGAAATTAACCTGAATCTGGTGGGTGAAGAAACCGATCTGGATAAAAACCTGGTGGAAGCCCTGGCCGATCCCTTGGTGCACTTGGTCAGAAACTCAGTAGACCACGGTATTGAAATGCCGGACGAGCGTGAAGCCTCGGGTAAAAAGCGCACCGGTACTGTTACCTTGTCGGCGTCCCAGGAAGGCGACCATATTCTGCTGACCATCGAAGATGATGGTAAGGGCATGGATCCGGAGAAGCTGAAAGAGATTGCCATTAAGCGTGGTGTGCTGGATGTGGATGCCGCTGCCCGTATGTCAGATGTTGAAGCCTTCAACCTGATTTTCGCACCGGGATTTTCCACCAAAACCGAGATTTCCGATATTTCCGGCCGCGGCGTTGGCATGGATGTGGTGAAAACCAAAATCAACCAGCTCAACGGTACCGTGCATATTCACTCAGAAAAAGGCGTGGGTACCCGGCTTGAGATCAAGGTCCCTCTGACCCTGGCTATTCTGCCCACCCTGATGGTGATTGTTGGTGAGCAGACCTTTGCCTTACCACTGGCCGCAGTCAGTGAAATCATAAATGTGGACATGAGTAAGACCAACACGGTTGATGGTCAGCTCACCATGATTGTGCGCTCCAAGGCGATTCCTCTGTTTTATCTGAAGGAATGGCTGCATCGCAGTAAGGAAAAGGTCAAGGTTGAACGCAGTAAAGGCCACGTTGTGGTGGTGCAAATTGGCACTCAGCAAGTAGGTTTTGTGGTCGATGCATTGATTGGTCAGGAAGAGGTGGTGATTAAACCACTGGATGCCCTGCTGCAAGGCACGCCAGGTATGGCCGGCGCAACTATTACCAGTGACGGCGGCATTGCCCTGATTCTGGATATTCCCAGCCTGCTCAAGCGTTATGCGAAAAAAGGCCTAAAAGATAAAAAAAGCAAATAACTGATGCGTTATAAGGTACTGGTGGTCGACGATTCGACATTCTTTCGTAAGCGGGTTTCGGATTTTCTCAACCAGGACCCCGGCCTGACAGTGGTCGGTGAGGCCAAAAATGGTCAGGAAGCCATAGATATGGCTGCCAAGCTGCAGCCCGATGTCATTACCATGGATGTGGAAATGCCGGTGATGGATGGCATTAGTGCGGTGAAACGCATTATGGCCAGTACGCCCACGCCTATTCTGATGTTCTCGTCCTTAACCCATGACGGTGCTCAGGCCACACTGGATGCCTTAGATGCCGGGGCGCTTGATTTCCTGCCGAAAAAGTTTGAAGACATTGCCCGGGAAAGGCAGGAGGCTATCAGCCTGCTGCAGCAAAGAGTTAAGGCGCTGGCCAGACGCCGCGCATTTACCCGGCCAAGTTTATTAAGACCTGCACCGGTTACGCGCAGCAGCCTGCGGGATACCAGAGTGCAGGAAACAAAAAGCGCACCGGTATTTGAGTCAGTCAGGCCGCCAAAAGCGACAGGTAAGCGATACGCTGCCCTGGCCATTGGTGCCTCGACAGGCGGGCCGGTGGCGCTACAAACCATTCTTACTAAGTTACCGGCCAGTTTCCCTTACCCGGTATTTCTTGTGCAGCATATGCCGGGTACGTTCACGACCGCTTTTGCAGCGAGAATGAACAATCTCTGTCAGATTAAAGTGAAGGAAGCCGAGAACGGCGATTTAGTTGAACCCGGCTGCGCGTATCTGGCACCCGGAGGCAAGCAAATGCTGGTGGATGGCAGCAGTCGTTCCTGCCGTATTCGCATTGTTGATGACACCGGCCTGGATAATATTACCTATAAGCCTAGTGTGGATCTGAGTTTTGCATCACTGGGGCGGGTATATGGCGGTGATATTCTGGCGGTGGTGCTTACCGGTATGGGAGCCGATGGACGTGAAGGCTGTCGGTCATTAAAGCCCCGTGGGGCTACGATCTGGGCGCAGGATGAAAAGAGCTGTGTGGTGTATGGCATGCCACAGGCCGTGGCTGCGGCCGGGTTGTCTTCAGCCAGCTTAGCGCTGGGCGATATTGCTTCTCATATTTTAGCTGAAATGCCTGCCTGAATTGGGCAGGGATAGGTTTCCATAAAGGGTTAAGTTGTGATTGTCTGGACTGTGGCAAATCAAAAGGGCGGCGTTGGCAAAACGACATCCACTGTGACCCTGGGTTCCTTGTTAGCGCTTAAGGGCAAAAAGGTCTTGCTGGTGGATACCGATCCCCATGCGTCTTTGAGTTATTACTTTGGGGTGGACTCAGAAGAGCTGTCTTCCAGTCTGTATGATGTGTTCCTGGCACATAAAAATCTGACCGCCGATAAAGTATTGGATTGTCTGTGTTCAACTAAATTTGATTCGCTGTTTATCTTACCGGCCACTATGGCGCTGGCAACGCTGGACAGGAGCATGGGCCATCAGGGCGGTATGGGCCTGATTATCAAAAAGGCCCTTGAGCTGATTGAACATGAATTTGATGTTGCCATTATGGATTGCCCGCCGGTATTAGGGGTGTTGATGGTTAATGCACTGGCGGCCTGCCAACGGATTCTGGTACCTGTGCAGACAGAGTTTCTGGCCTTAAAGGGCTTGGATCGCATGATGCACACCCTGGAGATTATGAAAAAGTCGCAGCCGCGGGACTATACCTACACTATTATTCCTACCATGTACGATAAGCGCACTAATGCAGCGCTGGAGGCGTATAAAAGTCTGCGCAATACCTATGGCGAATTGGTATGGAACGGCGTCATCCCGGTGGATACCCGTTTCCGTGATGCCAGCCAGGCACAGAGTCCACTGCCGGTTTATCATCCTCGCTCCCGGGGCGTCTATGCTTATAACAGTTTGCTGAACTTTCTGTTGAGCCAGGAGCCTCAGGTATGAGCAAAAATCAGTTTGCCAATGAAAAAGTCATGGAGGAATACCTCAGTGCCTTGTTGACAGAAGACGCTGTGATTGAGCAGGTTCAGCGCCAGGCCGTTGCCAGGCTGCTGGAAGAGGCAAAACCTCATATTCCCGTCCCGCCACCTGCACCCGCTCTTCAGGATGAAGGCGCAACAGCCGATACAGCCTCAGTATCTGTGCCAGACGAGGAGCCAGAATACCGTAAAGGCAAGTTTCAGGCCTTGTATTTTGAAGTCGCGGGGTTAATTCTGGCCGTACCTTTGACTGAGCTTGGCGGTATCCATAAGATGGACAAGACGTCTCCTTTAATCGGCAAGCCTGATTGGTTCAAAGGTGTAATGCTGCATCGGGACGAAAAGCTGAAAGTGGTAGACACGGCTCAGTGGGTTATGCCAGAAAAATACACAGAAACACTGGCAGAATCCTTAAATTATCAATATCTTATTATGTTAGAGAACAGTGGTTGGGGGCTTTGCTGCGAATCACTGGTAAATACGGTGACCTTACACCAAGACGATGTAAAGTGGCGTGAAAGCCACGGCAAGCGCCCCTGGCTTGCTGGTCTGGTGAAGGAAAAAATGTGTGCCCTTATCGATGTTGGCGCCTTGGTGGCCCTTCTGGAACAAGGGCTGGGCAGTAAAGATGCAGATTAATCCGCCGGTCGGGAGCTAAAGCTATGAGTGACGACAGAAACAGTAATGCAGGGACTGATAAAGATGAAGTTCTGCAGTGGGTGACCTTCAGACTGGGGGATGAGACCTACGGCATCAACGTGATGCAAGTGCAGGAAGTGCTGCGTTATACCGAGATTGCCCCGGTGCCGGGCGCACCTGATTATGTACTGGGCATTATTAATTTACGTGGCAACGTGGTCACCGTGATTGATACCCGGGCCAGATTTGGTCTTGACGCTAACGAAGTGTCCGACAATACCCGCATTGTGATTATCGAATCCGACCAACAGGTGGTGGGGATACTGGTAGACAGTGTCGCTGAAGTGGTTTATCTGAAATCCTCTGAAATCGATAGCGCCCCCAATGTCGGCACTGAAGAAAGCGCCAAGTTTATCCAGGGCGTCAGTAACCGTGATGGTGAATTACTGATACTGGTGGATCTGAACAAATTGCTGACCGATGAAGAATGGGATGAAATCAGCAGCCTGTAACGGGTGATATCAGATGACAGACACCCGGGATTGCCGGGTGTTTTTGTGTTTGTAACTAGGAAAATCCATGGGTTGGATTGAAATTGCATTAACTGGTACGGCCCTGCTGACACTGTTATTGGTTTTGGCCGTCTTTCGCCTCAGGATGGTGTCGCAGAGTCGGGCGGCTGAGCTAGCGCAGATTCAGGCGCAACTGACAGTGTTGGAACAAAAATCCCGCTCTTTGGCCGCAGAGCTGCATGAATTGCGCACCGGCAGCATTGGCATGGGAGAACGTATTAAGCTGTTGGAAGGGCGGCATAAACAACTGGATGGTGCTCTGCGCGAAACCCGCGAGCAACAGCAAGAACTGGCGGAAATGGATCCTGATACCAAGCTCTACAACAGAGCGGTGAAACTGCTGCAACAAGGCGCGTCGGTCGAAGAGCTGATGGATGAATGTGAACTGCCCCGGGCCGAAGCGGAATTGCTGTTTAGTATTCATGGCAAGCAGCGTTAGGCATTAGTCAAATTCTCTATACATCAACCGGATAAGCGGTAGTGGCTCACATCTGATCTGAAACGCAGTTCTTTGCGCGTCAGTCCCATTCTAGCGTCCTGTCTGTGGCCCTGTGGGCCAGCTAACGCTGTTCAATCTGGTTTCTGACCAGGCTTTCCCAAAATTTTCTTTACCACTTCGTGGTAGAAAGAGAATAACTTGAGAAAACCCGGATTGGCTTTTGGTACCAGGCACGTAACATTAAACTTCAGATTCTGCGCGATGCCATCCCAGACGCGTCTTCTACTCAAGTCGTTTCAGACGACTTGTCCACCTTTTAGCTGTGCCCTGAACCGACCGGGAATTTTTTAGCGGGGTCAAAGCGGCTCGGGCCGCTTAAGGGGATACCACAGTTGATGCATCAGGCATTGATATTGTAGTTCCATTGCACTGGCGGTAGTGACAAATCGTGTAAAAACAAAGCATTCCCTTAGAATACAATTTCCATTAGCATCAACCGGACCAAGAACAAGATTTATCTGACCGTCCAACAGACGTTTATCTGTCACGGACGATATGACAGATAAAACGCTAAACTCTTAGGCATATAGGAGCGAGCGAGTGTCAGTCAAGATTGTCCATCTCACTAAAAATGATGTTGCCTTGTTGCAGTCCATAAATGCTATGTTTAGCGAAGTATTCGATGACGAAGCGAGTTACTCCGCCAACAAGCCATCATCAAGCTACCTTCAAACATTGCTTGGTACATCCAGCTTCATTGCACTGGCTGCGGTTGACGAGGATAAAGTCGTGGGTGCTATCGCTGCATATGAGTTACAAAAATTCGAACAGCAAAGAAGCGAAATTTACATCTACGATCTCGCAGTAGTTTCCACCCATCGCAGAATAGGCATTGCCACTGCTCTTATTCAAAAGCTAAAGGCTATTGGCGCTGCACGCGGCGCGTATGTGATTTACGTTCAAGCCGACAAAGGCGTAGAGGATCAGCCAGCCATAGAGTTGTATTCCAAGCTGGGCACCATCGAGGATGTGTTCCACTTCGATATTACAGTTGAGGACGACAGCAAAAATGCCTAACAATACACTGCAGCCGGACAAACTCTCCGCTGCGCTTCGTATTTTCCGCTGAGTGCGGCGTTACATTTTTAACCTAAGCAGGGCATGTCAATGGCTCAAAGCAACAATAAAAAATTACTTAATAAAAAGGTTCGTAAAGGTAGTAAAGGGTTTCCTATCGCGACCGTTGCTTTTTACGGTCCTGACAATAAAACCGCGACGAAACTGGTATGTGCAATCATTTCTTATCAAGGCGCCGAACCTGACCCAATAAAAAAGTGGTTTTCATCAAGTGATATACGTAAATCTGATCAAGTGCTCAAAGAGGTATTAAGCTTTATTGATGACAATAGTGCAAAAACCGTGAGCATGATTGAGGAAATTATCGGCTGCCCTCATGAGGAGGGTATTGATTATCCCGAAGGTGCGTATTGTCCTGAATGTATATTCTGGAAGGGAAAAGATCGATTTACTGGTGAGATATTGAATTAAAAGTTTATTGTTGCGTAACGGTCACCAAAAGCCAATCCGGGTTTTCTCTAGCCAATTTTCTACCACGAAGATCAGAAGAACACGAAGAGTGGACAATCTCTATTGTCCTTCGTGCCCTTCGCGCCCTTCGTGGTGAAGAAAATTTTGGGAAAAAGCCTGGTCTGGAACCAGCTTGAACAGCTTTAGCTGGCCCAAAGGGCAACAGGCAGGACGCTTGTTGTAATTGGGTCTGGCATGCCATGAATGACATATCATAAGGGACAAGGCGGTCAGGTTATTCAAACCTTGCCATGGTGCACTTCGCCGTGGATACTAAAATTCAATTTGGCTAAATCAAATCCAAAGACATAGTTGTAATCAGACATGGACGGCTCACCTCAAAGGTTGCCAGTTAAGCGTGGCAGAACCTCGGGAAAGGGGGAGTCCATATCATTCGTTACACGGCCATGGAGCATTGAGTAAAATATGGAAGTGAGAGAACAATATGGGGAAGAAGCAAGAATTCAGTTAAATTTCTTCTCTTTCATGACGGTGGCTGTTTGGGTGTGCTTTGGCGTGAGCCTGTCATTTGCCTTGGCACTTCATCTAGTGATTACAAGCACGCTCACTGATGCTTCGTTTGAGTCAACTGTGTTCTGGCTTAGCACTGCCATGTATGGCTTTATTGGATTCGTTTTTTCATTGATTGGCTCTGCGCTGATATATCCGATTTATAACTTGTGGTGTGAGCGAATGCGTGGGCAGCGTGTTAGAGGTAAATTTGCGATCGTCTGCAGGGACGTATAACAAATGACTGTGGTCTAGGGTCAACAAGTTAAGCTATTTTTCACACCTCACACCCGATCATCCACCTTACCATGTATATTATTCCAACTCTCCGGGAACTTACCTTGCAGCACGTAAGAAAACGCAATCAGTTCGGCAATCACAATATACAGTTCACGGGGAATTTCCTGACCAAGATCCAGGGTATTGAGAAAGCCGGCCAGTTGCTCATCTTCATGCACTAACACGCCATTTTCCCGGGCCAGGGCAATAATTTCCTCTGCCAGTTCACCAAAGCCCTTGGCAATGATCTGTGGGGCTTGTTGCTTATTGTCGGCCTGGTATTTTATGCCGACGGCACTTTTGGGTTTATCCACCATTTCATTAAGCCCGGGTTTCAAAAATATGGTAGGGGCGCTGCTGCAGATGCGCTGGGATCTTACCCAACTGGCACTGGCTGTGGTTCACCTGCAGCCCCAAACCGGTAAGACGTTTTCTTAAATGCGGGATAAACTGAATAACCAGATCCCTCAGATTTGCATTGGCGGCATAGAAGTCCAGTTCAAGCTCCGTCTGGTACAATCTGGCTTTGGCCAGTAAACCACCTAATTCGCCAATTTCCAGCTTCATGGTTAAATTCCACTGCCGGTCAGCCGACAGAGCCTTCTTGTTTTTCTTATTGGGCGGCGGCTCGCGGCGAATCAGGAGTTCCAGTTCGCGGCGCGGTTCACCTTGCCCCAGAGGCAGATTGTAATAAAAACTGTCCTGGCCCTGAATCTGGCTTTCAGCATTGAGGCTCTTCGCACCGCTGTGATTTCCCAGCATGCGGCCCAGTTCTCTTAGCAATTGGTGTCTTTGTTCCAGCATGGACAAGTCGCTGAGGTTGCGCTGACTAACCGGCGCGCTGGCGGCCGGGCGCCCCCCTTCTAATAGGGAGGCCAGCCCTTCAGACAGCTTCTGAGCTTGCTCTGAAGACAGTTTGCTGTGCTGGCTGGCAAGGCGGGAAGCCAGTGTCACCTGCAGCAAGGTCACCAATGCGCCGACAAAGCCCTGGCTGGAATTGGGGGTGAGCAGTTGAGCGGGCGTCAGATTGAGCGCCGGCGTGCTAAGCAAGGCGCGCAGCGCGGCGGTATCTTGTTCATTGCCCTGTGGCAGGCTTTGTTTTAACTGAGTGCTGAGTTGCTGCAATAGCTTGACCGTATCAGGTGCCACCGAGCGACTGTCAGCCAGGGCTGATTCTATATGAGTCAATAAGCGAGCCGGTGATTCCCGTTGGCTGTAGAGTTTACGGCTGAGCTCCTGTAATTGCTGGTATAACAGGCCTTGCTTATCTACCTGTGCGGCGGCTTGCTGGGTCGCGGTGGGAGTTAATACCGCTTTGTCCGGGACAAGGGGCTTATCCGTTGTGACTGTAACCTCACTTTGTGACTTGGCTGGAGTACTTGGCGCTTGCCCTGCTATCGGCTTACCCGTTATTGGCATACTGTCTTTGCTAATAGCCGGGCCGGCTTGTCCTTCGGTTGGCATAGAAATCTGCGGTTTGAATACAGACTGCAACTGCTGTAGCGCCGGTTTATCCAGTATCAGACTGGCGCTGGGTGGAGTACTAAGTGATTGAAGTTGCGGCCGCTCACCGCTGGGTTGCTGCAATTGCACAAACTGCGCTGTGGCGGTTAGTTTGGCAAGCCACTGTACAAGTGGCCTGGCAACCGGCACAGGTAGTTGTTCGGCCCACTGCTTTAACTGATGGATGTCGATGCGAAGACCTTGCCCGAACAGGTCAACACGGCTTAACAGTTCGGGTTTTTGTGCGGGTAATACCCATTCACTGCCAGCAACCGGCCCCCTGGATGCCATGTTTTGCGCTGATGGTTGTAGTGGGGCGGCAGCTGCAGGTGAAGGATTGATTGGCTTGCCGCTGTTTTGGACTTCACTCAGGGTTAACTGCCACTGGCCAGTTTGCCGGTGATAGTGCAGCTCAACCAACTGCCCTGGTGCCAGCTTGGGGGCATCCATCGGCATTTGCAGTTTGACCGCTTTGCCTTGTATATCCAGCGTTAGTTGCTGTGGCTGCTGGCTGATGACCTGTGCCGACACTTTAAAGACTTCCGGCAGTTGGCCCTCGCCTTTACCCACCAGTGGCAGCAAGGCCTGTAATAGCTGGTTGTTCAGTATCAGGGTTTGGATTTGTGTGGGTTGGGCCTGACTTTGGTTTACCTGCGGGTAGAAAAGTAAGGTTGTGTTGTCTTTGCCACTTGTCAGCAACTGGTAAAGCCCACCATCCAATAGTTTACCCTTGAGATCACTGGCATTTATCTGCACCTGCCGGTTACCCAGGTTCAGTAACAGTTGATTGCCGGGCAGTATTTTTACCTCGGCCTGACTAAGCTGTTGTAGCATGGCTTCAGGCAAAGCGGCGCTTTGCTGCAACTGGCGCAAGGCACTCAGCAGGGATTGCTGGGATGTAGGTAACAGATCTGACATAAGGCCTTATCGACTGCCTGTTGCACAAGCTGAATGCACTGGGTGCAGAATAACGGCATTTTTGATGATCTCGATCAGTATATCAAGTGGGTACAAATCATCCCCAACTGCTGTTGGCTGTGCTATCATCCGCCGGTTTTTGGCTGTGCATTCTGTTTTGAATTGCCGATAAACAAAAGGCTGAGTTTGTCCTTACTATCCGTTAACAATTTGTCCTGCATTAAGCGTGATCGCATCTTGTTTGATGAGCTGGGGTTTGTGTTGCAGCCAGGGGAGCTTTTGCATGTTCAGGGCCCCAATGGTGCCGGTAAAACCAGCCTGTTGCGATTATTGGTCGGTTTGTCTCAACCGCAAAGCGGAGAGATTTGCTGGCAAGGTGAGAATATCCGCCAAATACCGTCGCAGTATCAACGTCAGCTTTGCTATTTTGGCCATAAACTTGGGGTGAATCTGGCCCTTAGTGCACTGGATAATCTGCACTTCTGGTGTCAGATGCAGGGGATTAAGGCGGACACTGATCTCTATCCGTTACTGGAAACACTCGGATTAGTGGGACTGGAAGAACTGCCTGCCGGGCAACTTTCCGCCGGGCAACAACGTCGAATTGCCCTGGCGCGTTTCTGGCTGAAATCCTGCCCCTTATGGGTACTGGATGAACCTTTTACCGCACTGGATCGCCAGGCCGTGCAAATGCTTAAATCCCGTATGCAGGCCCATTTGCAAGAGCAGGGCATTATCGTGATGACCTCTCATCAAAGCCTGGATTTCCCCACTCCTGTTCGTGAGCTGCATCTGGAGTATCGCCTGTGATATACCCTTTGGCAGGACTGCTGCGCCGTGAATTAGCGCTGGCCTACCGCCAGAAAGCGGAGTTAGTGCAGCCGCTGATTTTCTTTGTACTGGTTATCAGTTTGTTTCCGCTTGGGGTGGGTCCTGGTCCGCAGATGCTACAGAAAATAGGCCCAGGGGTGATTTGGGTGGCCGTACTGTTATCATCGTTGCTCGGTATGGAGCGATTGTTCCGTGACGATTTTAGTGACGGCTGGCTGGAACAGATGATGCTCAGTGGGCTGCCGTTGCCTTTGGTGGTGCTGGTTAAAGTGATCGCACACTGGCTGACCTGCGTACTGCCACTACTGTTGGTGTCCCCTCTGCTGGCGTTGTTTTTAAATTTGAGTCCGGCCATGTATCAGGCACTGGTGCTTGGGCTGCTACTGGGCACGCCGTTACTCAGCCTGGTCGGGGCCACAGGCGTGGCGCTGACATTGGGCTTGCAACGGGGTGGGGTGCTGTTGTCTTTACTGTTATTACCGCTATTCGTCCCATTATTGATTTTTGCCACCTCGGCGGTGGATGCGGCAGCTATGCAACTTCCCTATAATGGCCAGTTAGCCATCATAGGCGCCTTATTACTTTTGGCATTGGCGCTGAGCCCGCTGGCAACGGCCCATGCTTTGAAGATCAGTCAGAATTAAAATTATCAGGTGCAACTGACTATGTGGAAATGGTTACATCCTTATGCAAAGACCGAACGGGCCTATGCCTTGTGTGGCAGCTTGTTACCCTGGTGCTGGGGTGGGGCACTGCTGTGTCTTGCCGTCGGACTGGCATGGGGGCTGGCATTCGCTCCGGCTGATTACCAGCAGGGAGATTCGTTCAGAATCATCTATTTACACGTACCCAGCGCCATATTGTCTATGGGCGCCTACAGCGGTATGGCCATTGCTGCATTTATTGGCTTGGTTTGGCAAATCCGCAGTGCCGACATGGCCGTGTCAGCTATTGCCCCGGTAGGTGCGGTAGTCACTTTTGTGGCACTGTTTACCGGTGCGGCCTGGGGAAAACCTATGTGGGGTACCTGGTGGGTATGGGACGCCAGACTCACGTCTGAACTGATTCTGCTGTTTCTGTACCTCGGTGTTATCGCACTTTATCAGTCGTTTGAAGACAAGCAGCAAGGTGCCAAAGCGGCCGGTATTCTGGCTTTGGTTGGGGTGGTCAATCTGCCTATTATTCACTACTCGGTAGAATGGTGGAATACCCTGCATCAGGGCGCCACCATCACCAAATTTGGCAAACCTTCCATCGCCCCTGACATGCTCTGGCCGCTGCTGATTAGTATTGCCGGACTGGGGCTGCTGGTTGCGGCACTGAGTTTATACCGACTGCAAAGTGAAATGATTCGCCGTGAAATGCATCGCCCCTGGGTACAGGCCATGTTTAAAGCGCAAGAGGGCAATCATCATGCATTTTGAAAGCTGGTCAGCCTTTTGGGCCATGGGTGGATACGCATTTTATGTCTGGCTGGCGTTTGGTGTCAGCGGCCTGGCGCTGGCACTGCTGGTGGCACAGAGTTTCTATGCGCGGCGAAGCCTTCGCCGCTATTGGCAGGCCGAACAGGCAAGGCAACAACGCATCGCTGCAAGCCGTTCCCGCCAGCAACAGAATTCTAAACTTGCTGATGAGGTGGATTGATGAATCCAAGACGTAAACAACGACTGATGGCATTCAGTGCCATTATTCTGGTGATAGGAGGGGCGATAGGGCTGATGCTCTATGCTCTGGGACAGAATATCGACTTATTCTATACCCCCAGCGAACTGGTGGAAGGTAAGAACGGGGTTAAACCCCAGGTGGGGCAACGTTTGCGTATTGGCGGCATGGTCGTGCCGGGGTCAGTGCAGCGTGACGATGACAGTCTGGCCGTGAGTTTTGATCTGGTGGATACCGGTCCGGTCGTCCGGGTCAGCTATCAGGGTATTCTGCCGGATCTGTTCCGTGAAGGGCAGGGCATTGTTGCCACCGGTGTGCTTACCGCACTGAATCACATCGAGGCGGAAGAAGTCCTGGCTAAACACGACGAAGAATATATGCCACCGGAACTGGCAGAAGCCATGAAGGGCATCAAGCATGTGAAGCCTTCTGAAGCCAATTACGGCAATAAGGGGTAACCGATGCTTGCTGAACTGGGACATTTTTCCCTGGTATTGGCCCTGTTGATGGCCATTCTGCTGGCCATTTATCCTATGTGGGGCGCGCAGCGTGGCCAGCAAGTGCTGATGCAGACCGCCAAACCCCTGACCGTGGGATTGTTTCTTTTTACCCTGTTCGCCTATGTGTGCCTGACTCAAAGTTTTATCGACAACGACTTTTCCATTGCCTATGTGGCACATAATTCCAATACCCTGTTGCCCTGGTATTACCGGATGACGGCTGTGTGGGGAGGACATGAAGGGTCGTTCCTGTTGTGGGTGTTGATTTTTGCGCTCTGGGCCGTGGCCGTGGCCGTTTTCAGCCGTGGAATTCCGCTGGATATTCTGGCCAGGGTGTTGGCCATTCTGGGCATGGTTGGGGTGGGGTTTTACCTCTACATTCTGCTGGCATCCAATCCTTTTGAACGCTTGCTGCCTTTTTATCCTGTGGATGGGCGGGATCTAAATCCGCTGCTGCAGGATTTTGGCATGATCATCCATCCGCCCCTTTTGTATATGGGGTATGTGGGTTTTTCCGTGGTTTTTGCCTTTGCTATAGCGGCGCTGGTGGCCGGTAAACTGGACGCGACCTGGGCTCGCTGGTCGCGCCCCTGGACCCTGGCAGCCTGGGTGTTTCTAACCCTGGGTATCGCACTTGGCAGCTGGTGGGCCTACAAAGAGCTGGGCTGGGGTGGCTGGTGGTTCTGGGACCCGGTGGAAAATGCCTCGTTTATGCCCTGGTTGGTTGGCACTGCCTTACTACATTCTTTGGCCGTAACCGAGAAGCGCAAGGTGTTTAAATCCTGGACGGTTCTGCTGGCTATCGCGGCGTTTTCACTCAGTTTGTTAGGCACATTTCTGGTGCGCTCGGGTATTTTGGTGTCCGTGCATTCGTTTGCCTCAGACCCTACCCGTGGCCTATTTATTCTCGGCCTGCTGGTGTTGGTTATTGGCGGTTCGTTACTGCTGTATGCGCTGCGTGCACCGCAACTGCGTAGCGCCGGGCGCTATGAACTGCTATCCCGTGAAACCATGCTGATTGGTAATAATATCCTGCTGTGTAGCGCAACCCTGGTGGTGCTGATGGGCACCTTACTGCCCCTGGTACATAAAGAACTGGGGCTTGGGTCTATCAGTATTGGCGCGCCATTTTTTGATCAGATGTTTGTCTACCTGATTGTGCCCTTTGTGCTGCTATTGGTGATGGGGCCGCTGAGTCGCTGGAAAAACCAATCACTGGCTGCCCTGCGTAATCAACTGCTGGCCGGTCTGGGCTTAAGCCTTCTGGCAGTATTGCTGCTTAATCTGGGTCGGGATGGTCTGTCTTACATGGCCGTACTGGGCATGGCGCTTTCCGTCTGGATAGCTATTGCCACGGTGCAGGAGGTTCGCCAGCGCCTGAGTGCGGTTAATCATGGCTTGGCCGGGCTGAAGGCCCTGACCCCCAGCCACTGGGGAATGGTGCTGGGACATCTGGGATTTGCTGCCACTATTATGGGCATTGCCATGGTCACCAGTTACAGCGTGGAACGCGATGTGCGTATGAGCCCGGGTGAACAGATTGAATTGCAGGGTTATGAATTTCGTTTCCTCGGTGTGGAAGCCCTGACAGGACCGAACTATACCGGCCACGTGGCTAAGCTTGATGTGTTTGTGGAAGGAAAAAAAATCAGTCATTTACAAGCACAAAAACGTTTTTACACCGTACAACGCAATGTGATGACCGAAGCGGCGGTGGATCCCGGTTTTACCCGCGATTTGTATGTGGCGCTTGGCGAGCAGCTCAGCAATGGCGATTGGGCCTTGCGGGTCTATGTAAAACCCTATATCCGCTGGATCTGGGGAGGCGCAGCCATTATGGCCCTTGGCGGGCTGCTGTCGATGAGCGATAAGCGCTATCGCATGGCCAGATTGGTCAAAGCATCCGAGCCTGTATCAAAGCTGGCAGGAGAGTCGGTATGAAACGCATAGGTTTGTTTTTACTGCCGCTAGGCTTGTTCCTGTTGATTACGCTGTTTTTGTTGCAGGGGTTGTTTTCCAATCCCCGTGATATCGAATCCAGTCTGCTGGATAAACCTGTGCCAAGCTTTAGCCTGCCAGATGTGATGGACGCTTCGGTACAATATGGGCCCGAGGTGTTTCAAGACCAGGTAACCTTATTAAATGTATGGGGAACCTGGTGTGTAACCTGTGCGGTGGAATTGCCCTTTCTGACTCAGCTACGGGAGCAGGGAGTGCGTATTGTCGGCCTGTATTATGAGCAGGAACTGGACCCGGATTTTGGCGGTAAAACCATTCAGCAGATCCGTGCGGATATCAATAAAACCGTATCGCAACTGGGTAATCCTTACGTTTTCAATATTTTTGATCACAGCCGTGATACCTCAATGGACTTTGGTGTCACCGGTGCCCCTGAAACTTTCCTGATTGATCAACAAGGCCGGGTCAGGTTGCATCATGTAGGCGACCTGAACGAGCGGGTCTGGCAAAACAAATTTCTGCCGCTTTATCAGGAGTTGTCGCAATGAAAAGGCTGTTAGTCGCCCTTTGTGCCTTGCTGAGTGTGTCGGTGTTTTCGGCAGAGGAAGTTTATGAGTTTGCCAGTGACAAACAACGTCAGCAGTTCAAACAATTAACCGAAGAGCTGCGCTGCCCCAAGTGCCAGAATCAGAACATAGCTGACTCTGATGCCCTGGTGGCTCAGGATCTTAAGCGAAAGGTCTACCAGCTTTTGCAACAAGGCAAGAGCCACGATGAAATTGTGGCCTATATGAAAGACAGATACGGCGATTTCGTTTATTACCAACCACCGCTGAATCCGGCGACCGCCTTGTTGTGGCTGGGGCCGCTGTTGTTTGTGGGTGGGGCAGTGTTGCTGGTGGTGATACGTCGCCGTGGTCGTGCCACACAGCTGGATCAGGAGCTGCTGGCGGAAGCCGAAAAAATGCTGGAAAGTCGCCAGGCACAGGAGAATAAGCAGTGACAATGTTCTGGTTTGGTTTGTTGTTAATGTCAGTGCTGGCTGTTCTGCTGATTGGCTGGCCCTGGCTGGGCAGACGGTTTATACGCCCCGTGGATGGTAAGCAACTGAATGTGGCGCTGACACGTCAACGTTTGGATGAATTACGCAGGGAAGTCAATGAAGGCTTGATAGAGAGCCAGGATCTGCACAAGGCTGAGCAGGAATTGAAGCTGGCCCTTGCCATGGAACAAGGCCAGGACGCACGCATTGTCAGCGGTTCTTCGCGCTGGGTGTTGCTGGCTGGTTTAAGCCTGGCCCTGATGGTGAGTGCATACAGCTACTGGCACGCCAATGAGCTGGATGCATTACATGACTGGCAGGCCGCCAATGCCCAATTAGCTGATTTGGGCCGGCGTGTGGTGGTAGAGGCAGATCCCAGTGTTACGGTGGAAGAGCTGCAACAGTTTGCTTTGGCGCTGCGCACGAAGCTACACGCCGACCCACAGGCGCCGGAAGGCTGGTTATTGCTGGGGCGTTTGTACGCCAGCCTGAATCGACTGGACAGTGCCATTGAAGCGTACGAAAAGTCCTTAAGTCAGGCTCCAGACCGCAGTGGCACCCTGCTTAGCCTTAGTCAGGCGTTGGTGATGATTGGCAGTGAGGAGAGTCTGACGCGGGCGAAACAACTTTTGACAAAACTGCAATTGCAGGAACCTGATAATCAAAGCAGTCTTGGGTTGCTGGCGATTACCGCGACCCAGTTGGGAGACCAACCGTTAGCGCTAAAAAGCTGGACGGCGCTAAAATCGCTATTACCGGTCGAGGATCCCATGCAGGCGTCAATTCAGCAGCGCATCGATGAATTGTCTGGTGTGCAGGGGACCAGCTTAAAAATTAAGGTTGGCATCAGTGAGGCGCTGCGGGCGCATCTGCCAAATGACGGTTATCTGATTGTGTTTGCCCGCAGTCAGGATAGCAACATGAAAATGCCCGCAGCGGTGATTCGCCAGCCTTTGACCAGCCTGCCTCTGGAGATTGAGCTGTCGGATGCTAATGCCATGTTGCCGAACTACAATTTGTCCAGTTTGCAGCAGGCCCAGGTGGTAGCAAGAATTTCCCAGGACGCCGATGTGCAGAGCGCACCCGGCGAATTACAGGGGGAAATCAATCTGGCTCTCAGTAAAGGGCAGATGCTGCAAATCGAAATTACCATTGATAAGGAACTGAATTGATGATGTCCAAATCCTGCCAACTGGGCCTTTGCTTGCTGCTTCCGGCATTATTGCTGGGGGGCTGTGCATCCAAAGGGCCGGTGGAACAGGCGCAACAAAATAACCAGGTGACAGGCGATCCACGCGATCCACTCGAATCTTTTAACCGTGCTATGTGGACCTTTAACTGGGACTATCTGGATACTTATGTGGCCAGACCCGCGGCTGTGGTGTACCGCGACTATATGCCGGGTTTCGCCCGCACAGGGCTGCATAACGCCGCTTCAAACCTGGAAGAACCGGCTAACTCGGTTAACAACCTGCTGCAAGGTAAAGTCGGCGATTCCATGGTAAGTCTGGGACGTTTTTTAGTGAACTCCACCGTAGGCTTACTGGGTACCATTGATGTAGCCGAGGGAATTGGTATGCAGCGCAAGTCGGAAGAATTCGGTGAAGTCTTGGGCGTTTGGGGTGTCGGTAATGGTCCTTATGTGATGTTGCCGGTGTTGGGGGCTAACGATGTACGTGGCGGCGTGGGCGATTTTGTTGATTCTGCCTATTGGCCTATGGATGCGTTGAGCTTTCCGGTCAGCCTGTTCCGCTGGGGAATTGATGCCATGGAAACCCGTATCCGCTTGATGGATCAGGAGCAGTTGATCGATGGCGCCGTGGACCCTTACGCCATGGTCAAAGATATCTATTTCCAGAATGTTGAATTTAAAGTTAAAGATGGCAAGGTCGAGCAAAGCAAGGAAGAGCAAAAGCTGGATGATGATATTGATGCTTACTTAGATCAGCTTTAACCCTGTGGGTCGGGATGTATCCCGACCTGATACTTAGGGCTGTTTAACTTTTAAGTATAAATTTTTGCTCAGACGACAAAAATTTGGCGATGACCGTTGACTTAAAATCAATATCCAGCACCATATCCCCCATTATCAGGAATTAACAGGATAACGCTATGGAGCATCAATTACCGGATATTCAGTCCATTAAGCTGGCTGTCATCGGACTGGGATATGTGGGTTTGCCGCTGGCGGCAGAGTTCGGCAAAAAGAGAGCCGTTATTGGTTTTGATATTAACGCCAAACGTATTCAGGAATTGCAAAGTGGCGTGGACTTTACCCTGGAAGTCAGCAAGGAAGAACTGGCTGAATCCAGGCATCTTTCTTTTACCTGTGAACTTGATGACCTGCGCCAGGCCAATGTCTTTATCGTTACAGTGCCAACCCCTATTGATGGGTTTAAACGTCCGGATTTAACCCCTCTGATTCGCGCCAGTGAAACCATTGGCAAGGTGTTAAAGCAAGGCGATATCGTTATTTACGAGTCTACTGTTTATCCCGGGGCCACCGAAGAAGATTGTGTGCCGGTGTTGGAGCGGGTTTCCGGTCTGAAATTTAATCAGGATTTCTTCGCTGGTTACAGTCCTGAGCGCATCAACCCTGGTGATAAAGAGCACCGGGTGTCCACTATTAAAAAAGTCACCTCTGGCTCTACGCCCGAAGTAGGGGAGTTGGTGGACAGCATCTATCGCGAGATCATTACTGCCGGTACTCACTTGGCCAGTTCCATTAAAGTGGCTGAAGCGGCCAAGGTCATTGAGAATACTCAGCGGGATGTGAATATCGCTCTTATCAATGAGCTGGCGATTATCTTTAATCGTCTGAATATTGATACCCTTGAAGTCCTTGAGGCGGCAGGTACTAAGTGGAACTTCCTGCCATTTAGGCCCGGCCTGGTGGGTGGCCACTGTATCGGTGTTGATCCATATTATCTGACCCACAAGGCACAAGCCATTGGTTATCATCCTGAGATGATTCTGGCAGGGCGTCGTCTTAATGACGGCATGGGCCAGTATGTGGTATCTGAGCTGGTTAAGACCATGATCCAAAAAGGTATTCAGGTGCAGGGTGCCAGAGTCTTGCTGTTAGGACTGACCTTTAAAGAGAACTGCCCTGACCTGCGCAATACCAGGGTGGTGGATATTGTTGCTGAGTTGCAGGAGTACGGGGTTAAGGTGGATATCCATGATCCCTGGGCTTCGCCTGAAGAAGCCATGCATGAATATGGCCTGGAACTTAAAGCTGAGCCGGACAACGACGCCTATGATGCGGTTATTCTGGCTGTGGCACATAAACAGTTCAGAGACTGGGACGGGGCAAAACTCGATTCGCTGTGCAAAGCGCGGCGCGTGGTATATGACCTGAAATATGCATTGGATAAAAACTTAACGGATATGAGGCTGTAAAATGGATAAGTTTTCCCTGTTGCTGGCCGACCTTAAAGCGAATCCGCAAACCTGGCTGGTAACGGGCGTAGCAGGCTTTATTGGCTCCAATTTGCTGGAAGCACTGCTAAAGGCTAATCAGAAGGTGGTGGGGTTGGATAACTTTGCCACTGGTCATCAACGTAATCTTGATGAGGTACAGGAGATTGTCGGCCCATCCCGCTGGCAGAATTTCCGCTTTATTCAGGGTGATATTCGTGACAAAAGCTTGTGTGAAGAAGCGGTAAAAGGCGTGGACAGGGTACTGCATCAGGCAGCGCTTGGTTCCGTGCCGCGTTCACTTAACGATCCAATCACCAGTAATGAAGTTAATATCAGCGGTTTTCTGAATATGCTGGTGGCGGCCAAAGATGCCGGGGTTAAGGCCTTTGTCTACGCAGCTTCCAGCTCCACTTATGGTGACCATCCAGCCTTACCTAAAGTAGAAGAGAATATTGGCAAGCCCTTATCACCTTACGCGGTGACCAAGTATGTGAATGAGCTGTATGCCGATGTGTTTGATCGTGCATATGGCTTTAAAGCCGTGGGCCTGCGTTATTTCAATGTGTTTGGCAGACGTCAGGACCCAGATGGTGCCTACGCGGCGGTGATCCCTAAATGGACTGCTGCCATGAAGCGCGGCGAAGAGGTGTTTGTCAATGGCGACGGCGAAACCAGCCGGGACTTTTGCTATATCGACAATGTGATCCAGGCCAATCTGCTGGCAGCGACAACGGTGCTAGACAAGAACGAAGTGTTTAATGTGGCGGTGGGGGACCGAACGACCCTGAACCAGCTATTCCAGGCGATTAAGGAAGCGCTGCAGGAACAGGGCGTAGGCTACAGTAAAAAGCCGGTGTACCGTGATTTTCGCGCTGGTGATGTGCGTCATTCCCAGGCGGACGTCAGCAAAGCGGAAACGCTATTGGGCTATGCGCCACAATACCGGATCTTTGATGGCATCAGCCTGACCATGCCCTGGTATGTGGCGAATGTAGGTTAGAGGGCAGATTATCTGCCCCCTTGCTTTATACTTGCGCACACTGTTCCAGCCGGTTTGCAGCAGAGTTTAACCTGTTCACCTGTCATATTACTGCACAGCAGCCCAGCAGCCGTAGGTCGGAATTCATTCCGACAATCAAACGCGGGCGAAGCCCAAAGACTCGGACTTTCATCCCATAGTTTGTATCTGTGGGAAGACAAAACGCGTCTAGGGCAAGGCCCATTCACTGCGCAGGCGTTGATATTCAGCCTCAGGTAGCAACAATAAAGCGGGGTGCTTATCTGCCTCCAGCCAGCTCAGTAATTTATCCATCACCTCGGCGGGCATGGCGGTGCAACCCGCTGTGGGTTTGTCGCTCGCACGCCATAAATGCATAAAGATACAACTACCGGCGCCAGAGATATTTTGTCCATTGTGCTCTACAACTATGCCCTTGCTGTATAGGTTGTCTCCATAGTGCAGATCCCGGCGCATGCCCTCTGACGAGCCCTCAATCGCCTGCTTACCCACTTCCTGGCTGTCGACAATCTGGTTGTAATAGGGGGACCCTTTAACGTCCATACAGTAGTGGCTGGCCTGCATCTGCTGGTAGGGAATATGCAGATTTTGCAGTGCCTCATAACCAAAAGCTGTGGTCAGCCGAAATAATCCCGCCGGGGCCTTACCATCGCCTTCCTGCTTTTGCTGGCCTTGTTGCTCTGGGTGCAGGCCCATTCCCCAGGCCATACCGGTGCGGCCGATGGTAACGGGGCTATGCAGATCCGTGCGCTGCCATTTGCCCTGTGTCTTTTGGTACACCTGCATTTTGCCCTGATTGGCACGCCAGTCTGCCGTAGTGACAACCACCAGTTGCTGTATATTGTCCGGCACTTGCCAACCGGCCTGAGCCAGCTGACAGACAAACAAGGCCAGCAGTGAAATAAGCTTATGTTTCATGGTAATCTGCCCGATTGCATGATCAAAGATGTCTTGATAATAGAGCATCTTGGTCTGTGAATAAAATATTTAAATTTGATTCATTTTTGGTAAATTAATATTCCTTTTGTTCCCGAGTCTTAATCATCATGCATTATCGACCTACCCGAGCCCGTATCAATCTGCCGGCAATATTGCATAACTATCGGCAGGCCAGCCATTTGGCGCCTAAGGCCCGGCAGGTGGCAGTGATTAAGGCTGATGCATATGGTCATGGGGCGGTAGAAGTGGCGAAATACCTGGCACCCCATGTGCCGGCTTTTGCTGTGGCCTTTATCGATGAAGCGTTGCTATTACGCAGCGCCGGTATTCAAAAACCCGTATTGATTCTTGAAGGCGTCAACAGCGCAGAAGAATTAAAGCTCGCTCAGCAATCTGACCTTTGGCCGATGTTACACAGCGCCAATCAGGTCGAAGGGCTGCTTAAATCTGATGGGCTGGATGACCTGCAATGCTGGCTGAAAGTGGATACTGGCATGCACAGGCTGGGTCTGAATCCGGTGGAGGCACAAAGCTGGGCGGATAAGCTTGGCCGCAAACTGAACAAAAAGCCGGTGCTGGCCAGCCATTTTTCCTGTGCCGAGGAATTTCATTCTGAAACGAACAAACATCAGATGCAGCAGTTGTTCGCTCTGGCGGCTCATCTGGACTGTGAAGTCAGCCTGGCCAACAGCGCTGCATTATACACTCTGCCGGGGGCGGCGGTAGGCTGGAATCGCCCTGGTATTATGTTATATGGTTGCTCGCCTATTCCAGGTAAGACAGCGGAAGAAATGGGGCTGCAGGTGGCCATGCAGGTCACCAGCCAGATTATTGCGCTTCGCGACATCGAGGCTGGCGAAACGGTGGGCTATAACGGCCGTTGGCAGGCCAGCCAGAAGAGTCGTATCGCCACCCTGGCTATTGGCTACGCTGATGGCTACCCGCGTCTGACCAACAGCAGTAGCCAGGTTTATTTACATGATCAGCGCGCACAGGTAGTGGGCACCGTTTCCATGGATATGTTAGCCGTGGATGTCAGCCATCTGCCCCAGGCAGCCATAGGTGATGAAGTGGAAATTTGGGGGCAGCATATTCGCGTCACTGAAGTCGCCGGGCATGCTAATACCATCGGCTATGAATTGCTGACCCGCATCAATCAGCGCATGCCCAGAATTTACCAGCATGATTAGGGGCTATTTATCTTTGCTGCTTAGGCTCCCGGTGTGAATGTCGTAAGGTGTTAGCGGGTTTGTCTTGTCTTGGCGTCGTTTCACGCCTGGCTTGATGTTGCCGCTGTACTGAATGGCTTTTCACCTGGGGATGTTGTTGGCGCTGAACGGTACGACTTTGTTCAGGAACCCGGCGCGGTTGTACCTGAGGGCGAAGTGCCTGCCGGTTAGCCAAATCGTTTTGCTGGTTTCTGTATCTGCGCTCGTCCACTTGCCTATTGTTGTGTTGTTGGCGGGGTCTTTGCTGGTGCTGAATCACCTGATTGCTGTGTGATTGGCGCTGCGATTCCACTGAGCGGCTATGACGTTGCTGTACCTGTGCAGCATTTGGCTGCTCACGGCTCACCACCCTGACCCTGTCTTGTTTGAATCTGGGCTCTGAACGTACCCGGTTGACATGCACGGTACCGCCCACCTGACCATTTTCCCGATTATAGGTGACCTGACGGTAAGCCCGCGGCTTGTGATAGCGCACACCACGCCGATGATGCAGGTTGTGCTGCCAGCGTCTGGCATCATATCTGTACCAATAATGGCTGGGATAATGATAGGAGCGGTGGTGGAAGTTGTCATAGTTCACCACGATATGCCGGTTATGCCAGTGAAAGGCACTGAAGTAAAAGCTGGGGCGCACCACCACACTATGGCCCCAGTGAATGCCTACCGACAACCCGGATTGCGGCCAATACACAGGAGGACGATGCCACCACCAGTCGCCGTATACAATGCGACTGTCATAGTAAGGCACATACACCACTTCACGTTTAATGGTCTCAACCCGGATAACCTGTGGCTCTTCTTCTACCACCACATGTTCATTACTGGTCAGATTTCCCTGACTGTAGGCCTGACGGCGCAGATATTGGATCCTAGCCAGTACCTGTTCTTCATCGGCCAAATTGGCTTCGCCAAGATCCCGGGTCCAGTCCAGATCCTCGCTCATTCGCGTTAACAGCTCAGTAAAAGGCAGTAGCGCTTTGACGCTGGGATCCCAATCCTTATCTTCGCTGGCTTCCAGCACTTCATTGGCGTCCAGATCTGGATGCTTTGCCCGCCAACGTGCGGCTTCCACCACCTCCAGGGGATAACTTGCAGCGATCAGAATATGTGACAGCAGGGTGTCCGGATATAAGGCGACAGGCGCCAGCAAGGTATCCAGCTCCTCGTCATCCAGGGGTTCCTGAATCTCGACTTCATCAAGAGTGGGAGTTTGGGCATTTACCACTGATACCAGTGCAAAACTGAGTAACAATAGCAACACCAGACGTAAGTGGGCTTTCCAGTAAGGAAGGACAAGCATGACTTGCCTCCGGTAAGTAACCTTATATTGGGTTATAGGCGCCCGGCACTTAACCTCAACTGAATCGCAGGTGAACTTCAGGAAAAAATGAGGCAGCCCGGCTTTTGGCCTGGCTGGAGGACAGTTGTCGCTGCCGGGTGCCTCAAAGGGGATCAGCCCGCTGACCGATTAGCCAGCAGGGGATGGGCGGCATCAGGAGTCAGCCTGCCACCAAAGGCGCGATAGACTTCACTTAAGGCCACAAAGGTACGGTTTTGCGCCTGCACCAGATTGTCCCTGGCCGCCAATAAAGTACGTTCGCTGTCTAGCAGGTCCAGTAACTCAATGGCGCCGGCGTCGTATTGCAGTTGCGCCAGTTCCAGTGCCTGCTGACTGGCTAGCACCTGTGCTTCAAGCAAATGGGTTTGCTGCTGGCTCTTGCTGTAGTCGCTCAGAGCCGATTGTGCATCCGCCACAGCACCCAGCCATTGGCCTTGCAAATTGGCCAGCGCTTCACGCTCCCTGGCATTGGCAATGTCTATTTGCGCCTGTACGGAGGACAAATCCAATCCGGGCCAGCTTAGCCTGGGGGCCAGACTCCAGGCCCGGGTCTGACTGTCAAGACTGGTGCCGCCCAGCGACAGATAACCCAGAAAGCCGTTAACCGACAGCTCCGGATATTGGGCCGCCTCTGCCACGCCAATCCTGGCCGTCGCCGATGCCAGCCGGCGTTCAGCCAATTGCACATCCGGGCGTTGTCGCAGCAGTTCCTGAGGTTGTTCAATGGCAACCGGCTTATTCAACTGGGGTAGGTCGCTGTCCAGCCATTGCCAGTCGGTCAGTTTTTGCCGGCCGCCTGCCAGGGCCAGCAAGCTGTTTCGACTGCGCTCCGCCTGCGCTTGTAGGGCCGGAATACTGGCCTCTACGCCTTTAACCTGGGCATCGATACGCAGCAAATCCAGCTGTGACGCATAGCCTGACTCCAACCTGGCCTGAATAATAGTTCGGGTCCTGGCCAGGCTTTGCAGATTGCGTTTGGCAACGGCAACCCTGGCACTTAGCGCCTGACTGGTGGCATATTGATTGGCCACCTGGCTGAGCAGGTTAATCCGGATGTCACGCCAGGCCTGTTCACTGGCTTTGGCATCTGCCTCGGCGGCTTCAGTGGCGCGGCGCAATTTACCAAACAGATCCACTGTCCAGTTCAACTGTGCTCCCAAACGCAATGAGCGGCTATGTACCCGCTGGTCTCCCATTCCGGGTGTTAACTGATTCTGGGCCTGGTGGACGGCCTGGATATCACCGCTTGGCAGAATGTCGTTGCTGATATCCATAAATTGCGCATAAGCAGCGTCCACATTGGCCCTGGCCGCGGCCAGGGACGGGTTGTTCTTTAAAGTGGCTTCAATCAGTTGGTTAAGTTGGGGATCATCGAACTGACGCCACCACAAGGGGTCCTGGCTGACCCCTGACTGCACATTGGCAGTCAGGTCAGTGAGTTCTGTGGCGATTAATTCAGGTGTCTGGTAATCCGGCCCCACGGCACAGGCGCTGAGCACCGCCACGGCTAACGCAGCCAGTGGTATTCTGATAAGTGAATTAGTCATGGGCCAATGCTCCCTGAGCAGTTGCGGTTTGTGCTTGTTGTTTAGCCTTGCGGTTTCTCAACAGGTGGTAGAATACCGGGGTCAGGATCAGGCCGAAGATGGTGACACCAATCATGCCGGAGAATACCGCCACACCCATGGCCTGGCGCATTTCCGCACCAGCGCCGGATGACAACACCATAGGCACCACACCCATAATAAAGGCAATTGAAGTCATCAGAATGGGACGCAGACGCAGGCGACTGGCTTCCTTAATGGCTTCCATGGTACTCAGGCCTTTATCTTCCAGTTCTTTGGCAAACTCGACGATCAGTATGGCGTTTTTGGTGGCAAGCCCTACCAGCACGATAAAGCCTATCTGGGTGAAGATATTGTTGTCACCACCGTAGATAATCACCCCGGTCATGGCTGACAGCAATGTCATCGGCACAATCAGAATAATGGCCAGTGGCAGGGTCAGGCTCTCGTATTGCGCAGCCAGTACCAGGAACACCAACAGCACCACCAACGGGAAGACCAGCATGGCGGTATTGCCAGCCAGAATTTGCTGATAGGTCAGTTCTGTCCACTCGTATGTCATGCCCAGAGGCAAGGTTTCATCCAGAATGCGTTCAATGGCAGCCTTGGCCTGACCGGAGCTGAAGCCGGGGGCGGGAGCACCGTTTACTTCGGCCGTCGGATAGGCATTGTAGTGCATCACCCGGTCTGGCCCTGCGCCATGGTGAGCGCTTAAGAATGAACCCAGTGGGATCATATGACCATCCTGATTACGTACCTTAAGCTGGGCAATCTGCTCTGGCTCCTGACGGAAACGCTCATCGGCCTGCACATTAACCTGATAGGTGCGACCAAACTGGTTAAAGTCATTCACATACACCGAACCCAGATAAGCTTGCATGGTCTGGAACAGGGTATTCATATCCACACCCTGGCTCATGGCTTTGGTGCGGTCCAGTTCCACATCCAGTTGCGGCACATTAACCTGGAAGCTGGAGAAATTACCGGTTAACTCAGGCGCCGCCCAGGCTTTACCGACGACTTCCTGAGTCACCCGGTACAGTTCTTCAAAACCAAGGCCTGCGCGGTCCTGAATTTGCAGCCTGAAGCCGCCTATGGTGCCCAGACCTTGTACCGGCGGGGGCGGGAAGATGGCGATAAAAGCCCCCTTAATCGCGCCAAATTGTTGGTTTAACTGCGCAGCAATGGCGCCGGCAGACAGCTCAGGGCTGGTCCGCTGATCAAAAGGCTTAAGGGCTGCGAACACAATGCCGCTGCTGGGACTGTTGGTAAAGCCGTTGATATTCAGGCCTGGGAAGGCCACCGCATTTTCCACGCCTGGATGCTGAAGCATAATGTCAGACATTTCACGGATCACCGCTTCGGTTCTGTCCAGAGAGGCAGCATCGGGCAACTGGGCAAAAGACACCAGATACATCTTATCCTGACCCGGTACATAGCCCGTCGGCGTGCTAGAAAACTGCTGATAGGTCAGCGCCATCAGGCCGGCATACAGCACCAGAATAATGCCACTCATGCGCACCAGTTTGCCAACTCCCTGGGTGTAACCCTTGGCGCCGCGGTCAAACAGGCGGTTGAAGGGGCCAAACAGCCAGCCGCCAAACACTTTATCCATACCCCGGGTCAGCCAGTCCTTAGGCGCGTTGTTGCTTTTCAGTAACAGTGCAGACAGGGCCGGGCTCAACGTCAGGGAGTTAATGGCCGAGATCACGGTAGAAATCGTAATGGTCAGGGCGAATTGTTTGTAGAACTGGCCGGTCAGACCCGACATAAAAGCGGTAGGAATAAATACTGCCGCCAGCACCAATGTGGTTGCCACAATGGGGCCTGTGACTTCACGCATGGCCTGCTTAGTCGCTTCCACCGGGCTTAAACCATCGTGAATATTACGTTCAACGTTTTCCACCACGACGATGGCGTCATCCACCACAATACCGATGGCCAGTACCAGTCCAAACAGCGACAGCGCGTTCAGGGAAAAGCCCATCAGGTGCATAATGGCAAAGGTACCCACCAGCGAAATCGGCACCGCCACCAACGGAATGACCGAAGCGCGCCAGGTTTGCAGGAACAGCACCACAACCAATACCACCAGCAGGATAGCTTCCAGCAGGGTGTTGATAACGGCTTTGATGGAGCCACGCACAAATACCGTAGGATCATAAACAATCTGATAATCCACCCCTTGTGGGAAGGTCTTTTTCAGTTCGGCCATGGTGGCGCGCACATCGTCAGAAATCTGAATGGCGTTGGAGCCAGGTGCCTGGAATACCGGCAGTGCTACGGCAGGCTGGTTGTTCAGCAGCGAGCGCAGCGCATAGAAGTTGGAGCCCAGTTCAACCCGGCCCACATCGCGGATCCTAGAGATTTGTCCGTTTTCACCCACCTTGATAATAATGTTGGCGAACTCTTCCTCGTCAGCCAGGCGACCTTTAACGTTAATCAATAACTGGAAGTCACTGTTACCAGTGGGCTGAGCGCCCAGACTGCCCGCTGCTGCTTGCTGGTTCTGAGCCCGAATTGCAGCCACCACGTCGCCCGGATTAAGGTTCAGAGCGGCGACTTTTTCGGGATCCAGCCACACGCGCATGCTGTATTCACCGGCACCAAACAGCCTTACATTGCCCACACCTTCAATGCGTGCCAGTTCGTCTTTAACATTCTGGTGAGCGAAGTTGGACAGATACAACATATCGTATCTTTCATCCGGCGAAATCAAGTGCACCACCATGGTCAAATCCGGTGATGACTTCTCCGTCACCACGCCTAAACGCTGTACTTCCTGTGGCAAACGAGGAATGGCGCGGTTGACCCGGTTTTGAACCAAAGTTGTGGCGTCATCCGGGTCGGTGCCGATGGCAAACGTGATGGTCAGGGTCATACGGCCATCAGAGGTGGCCTGAGAAGACATATACAGCATGTTTTCCACGCCGTTGATTTCCTGCTCAAGCGGTGAGGCTACGGTTTCGGCAATCACTTTGGGATTGGCACCAGGGTAGTTAGCCGTGACCACCACTGTGGGGGGCACAACTTCTGGGTACTCGGTAATGGGCAGCTTCCATACCGCCAGGGCACCGGCGATGAAAATCATCAGCGACAATACCCCGGCAAAAATGGGCCGTTGAATAAAAAATTGCGAGAAATTCATCTTAGCCTCCTACCACGCTGCTGGTAGCAGATTGCTTAGCTAATTGTTCGGTGCCAAATTGCGCATCCAGACGAGCCTGCATCGCTTGCAATTGCTCAAGCTTGGCCTGGCTGGTCATATTGACAAACTCCGGACTGACCGGGGTGCCAGGGCGTACACGCTGCAAACCATTAACCACAATTCGGTCTTCTGCTTGCAGGCCGGATTTGATAATGCGCAGGCCCTCTAGTTTCTCACCCAGTTGTACGGCACGGTATTGCACCTGATTGGCCTCATCCAGTACCAGTACAAACTTATTGCTAAGATCGGTGCCTATGGCGCGGTCTTCAATCAGAATGCCGTTGTAGCTGGCGCTGCCGGTTAGTTTGATGCGCGCGAACAAACCTGGCAGGAACTGGCCTTCGGCATTGTTAAATACTGCGCGGGCACGAATGGTACCGGTGGATGGGTCAATCTGGTTGTCCATAAAATCCACCACGCCTTCATAAGGGTAACCGCTGTCACTGGCCAGCCCCATAAACACCGGGTGTTCGGCATCACGGGCGCTGGCGCGGGTGCCCTCTTTGGCCAGTTTCAGATAGTTAAGGTAGGTTTGCTCATCGGCATCAAAGTAGGCGTAAACCTTATCGGTGGAAACGATAGTGGTCAGCAGGCTTTGTCCGGCATTCACATAGTTGCCTTTGGTGATAAGCGCGCGTGATACACGACCGGATATAGGCGCTTCCACTCTGGTGTAGCCGCGGTTCAAACGGGCAATATCCAGTGCTGCGGTGACCGAGTGAATGCGAGCCTTGGCCTGTTGCAACTGGGCGCGACGATTGTCTACCACTTCCTCGGAAATGGCAGACTGGCGGGCCAGTTTCAGGGCCCGATCATATTCACTTTGCGCCAAATCCACCTGGCTTTGTGCTTGTTCCAGCTCACCTTCAAGGCGGCTGACTTCCGCCTTGAAGGGGCGGTTATCTATAAAGAACAGTGGATCACCGGCTTTGACCAGAGCGCCTTCTTCAAAGGCAACCATATCAATATAGCCGGAGACTCTGGGGCGCAGTTCAACCGTTTGCGGTGCTTCAAGGCGGCCAGTAAACTCATCCCATTCGGTGATACGTTGATTGATAACCGGTGCGACCGACACCTGCGGTGCCTGCATCTGGTGGTCGTTCTGAACGTCTGTACCACAGGCGCTTAGCAGGGCCAGTGAGCTGAGTAATAAGCCCGCAGGTAATAAATGCTTGGGGTTCATGTGTCTCTCCATAAAGTTAGCCAATTGCGACGCTGGCAAGTATGGGAGCACCAAGTAAATAAAAAAAATTATAAATTTATATGATACATATCAGTCTGGGTGATGTATTATTTTGTTTAACAATTCAACAGGAGCACACTGATGCGACATCAGGACCTGAATCTACTGATGATTTTTGACGCCATCATGACAGAAGGCGCTATTACCCGGGCCGCAGATCGTCTGGCCATGACCCAGCCTGCTGTGTCTAATGCCTTATCCAGAATGCGCAGTGCCTGGAAAGATGAGTTGTTTGTTAAGGATGGACGGGGCATTCAACCCACGGTGTTTGCGCAGAATTTGTGGAGCCAGATCCGCGACCCGTTGCGCCAGTTGGAAGATGCGGTGGATCCTACCTCCTTTGATCCGGCAACAGCAAGACGTACCTTCAGATTAGTGATATCCGATATTACCGTGAGCATGGTGTGGTCACCGCTGCGCCGTTATATTGAACAGCATGCCCCCAATATCAATATTCATGCTATTCCTAATACCATAGTGAATAATGAAAAGGCCCTAAATGACGCTGAAGTGGATATGGTGGCCGCTGGGCAGACCATGATGTCGAGCGTGATCCGCAGCGAATTTCTGTTCAGCCCCCGTTATGTTTGTGCCATGCGCCCTGGTCACCCGCTGGCAGGAAATGAACTGAGTCTGGAAGATTTTATTCGTGCCGAGCATCTACTGGTGTCCATGTCGGGAGATACCACCGGCGTAACCGATGTGGCGTTGTTGCAGTTGGGCATGACCCGGAGAGTGGCCATGTCGGTGAATCATTTTTCTGCCGTGGCGCCACTGCTTAAAGACAGCAATCTGATCTGTGTCGTGCCCTCTATGGCGATTGAGAAGGAAATCTTTAATGGTGAGCTGGCGGTTTATGAAACGCCGATTGAACTGCCGCCTACTCAGCTTGGCTTGTTATGGCATAAGCGTCAGGATGGTGATCAGGGGCTGATTTGGCTCAAAGGGGTATTAAGTGCAATGCTGCGTAAACGGGCTAATCAGCACTTTGCTGACCTGTCACGTTGCTGTCGCAAGGGCTATTGCCCGGATGCCATGGCCAAAATGATGGCATCCTCTGATAAGGCTAAGCTGGAACTGGTGGTGAATCAGGACAAGTAACTATGCCCATGCCGGGCATTATCAGATTCTTGTATCTGGTTGTCGGTTAAGAAAAAAATGACCAATCAAGGCACTTGACTGTCACATTTGAACGAGTTTCTACTAAGGTTAACCTAACAAAAATAAAAGGTTTCCTTATGCGCACCCTCTCGATCAAATTTCGTATCCTGCTGCTTGCCGCTGTGCCGACATTTTTGCTCGCGGTCTTGCTGACCTGGCTGGCTATCAGCAATGCCAATGACATTGTTGAAGACAGCCTTAAGCAGCAACGTCAGTCCCTGACGGAAGAAAAACGCAAAGAACTGGATGAACTGCTGGAAATGGCCATCAGTGCCACTCAGTCTGCCACTGACACTGAGCAGGTAAAGGCGATTTTACGCAAGCTCAGATACGATCACGGCAATAATTATTTCTTCGTATATGACACTCGTGGTGTGCAGGTGGTGAGTGCCGATAATCCCGAACGTGAAGGCAAAAATTTCTACGACAGCCGTTCACCAGAAGGGCGCAACCTGGTGCGTGAATATATTGAAGCGGCGCGCAAAGGTGGCGATTACATTGAGTATAACTGGCCGAAAGCCGGGCAAAGCCAGCCGAGTCCTAAGCTGGCCAAGGCCATAAAGTTTCCTGGCCAGGATTGGGTTATCGCCACTGGTTTTTATATTGACGATCTGGACCACACCCTGGCCGAGCTGGAAGCTAAACTGCGGGCGCAGAGTCGCAATAGCATGATCTCAATCCTGATACTGGCGGCATTGTTGCTGGCTGCTGCCCTGATCCTGGGGGCTTTACTTGCCCGTAGCATTATTCAACCGCTGAATGGTGCTGTGGCCGCAATGCAGAATATTGCCAGTGGTGAGGGGGATCTGACCCGGCGCCTGGACGAAAGCCTGGGGCATGAATTAGGGGCGCTGGCCAAAGCCTTCAATACTTTTGCCGGCAAAGTGGCGGCGCTGGTAGATAATGTGCGTGGGTCGGTTAAAACCCTGGCATTGTCCAGTGAAGAGCTGAGTCAGATTATGCAGCAGGCCGACGAAGGCGTGCGTCGTCAGCATAGTGAAAGTGACATGGTCGCGGTTGCGATGAACGAAATGTCTGCCGCGGCCCAGGAAGTGGCCAGCAGCGCCAGCAATGCTGCCGGAGCCACCGGTGAAGTTGAAAAACAGGTGAAAGGGGCATCGGTCAGATTAGACGATGCCATTAAGGTCATCGGTGGACTGGAAGTGAAGGTTAACACCGGCGTGGACGTTATTTCCAAAGTGGGGGAGGAGTCGAAAAATATTGGCTCGGTGCTGGAAGTGATCAGCGGTATTGCCGAACAGACTAATTTACTGGCCCTGAACGCCGCGATAGAAGCGGCTCGTGCCGGGGAGCAGGGGCGGGGTTTTGCTGTGGTGGCCGATGAGGTGCGCACCCTGGCAGCGCGCACGGCGGCAAGCACCGGGGAAATCAATCAGATGATTGGCCGTTTGCAAAGCGGTGCCAATGAGGCGGTCGGTGCGATCAGCTCAATTCGTGAAGGCAGTGAAGAGACGGTTAAACAAACCAAAGAGGTGGACAGAGCCTTAAAAGAAATCTACCAGGCAGTGACGACCATCAATGATATGAACAACCAGATTGCCGCCGCAGCTGAACAGCAAACTACCGTGTCTGAATCCATCAATGAAAATCTGCATACTATTGTCAGTATTGCCGAACAGTCGGCACGAGGCACGCAGGAAGCTAATAACATCTCCACCAGTTTAAATAAACTGGCGGCTGATTTGCAGGAACTGGTTGGCAGTTATAAAACCTGATAAGACCAACGCAGCACAAACCCAGATGATTGACCTTGAGACATCAGTGTCGGCTGCCAGTATTAACTGACACTGTGTCGGGGAGTTCAGATGCGTATTTTGCTGTTTTTACTGCTTTTGTCGTTACCTTTGCAGGCTCGTGAGGCATACCAGATTCGCGGGCTGGCACAGTTTGACGCAGAGCAGCAAAGTAAGCTGAAGGCCTGGTTAGACAAAGCGGTTAAGGCCAGTCAAACTGCCCTTGGTGAGTATCCTTTTACCATGGCATTGCATCTGCACCCGCGCAAGGCCAATCAGCCGGTGCCCTGGGCCAATACCTGGCGGCAGGAGCAGCAAAGTGTGCATTTTTATGTGGATACCCGCTTTCCCTTGCAACGCTTCGTCAATGACTGGACCGCCTATCATGAACTCAGCCACCTGGCGATTCCTTATCTTGGCAGTTGGAACAGTTGGTTTGCCGAAGGCTTTGCCAGCTTTATGCAGTATCAGTTAATGGCTGATGCCGGGGTGCTTGAAGGCAGCTTGGAAGATGCCTATCGAAGCAAAATCAAACCCCAGGCACGCTGGTATAACAGCCAATATAGTGCCGCCAGTGTGGCCAGACGCTTAATGAAAAATCGCCAATATGCGGCGGCGTACTGGGGAGGAGCCTGGTTTTTTGTGTTGGCTGACCGTCAGTTAAGGCAGGATTATGGCAAAGGACTCAGTCAACTTATCAGCGAATATCAGTCTTGCTGTCGAAACGAGTCAGAAGATATCCAGCAGTTAGTAACAGCACTGGATGCCATGTTGGAAAAGCCGGTGTTTGTGCCGCTTTTACAGCGATTTGAGCAGGCACCGGCCAGGGATATATTCAGAGAATGGCTGGAAAGTGGCAGTAACGAATAGCGTTTTTACCCTTTTGTTTAATGCTGTACATGAGTTCATCTACCATTTTCAGCAAATGATCAATATGCTCTGGTGCTTGTGTACAAGACAAAACCCCAATGCTGAAGGTCACCGGGCAGTGCTGTTTGGCCATTTCCTCCAGCAACTGATGGTGCAGGCGGTCTAACATAAATTTAGCAACGTTTTGTGGTGTTTCCGGTAGCAGCAGAACAAATTCATCACCCCCGATACGAGCCACAGTATCACTGCTGCGCAGACAGCTTTGCAGCCTCCGGGCAATGTTCTGAAGAAGATTATCACCGGCCAGATGGCCATGCAGATCATTCACCTGCTTAAAGTTATCCAGATCCAGATAGGCCAGACTAAAAGGGCGTTGATAGCGGCTGCATCGTTCTAATTCATACTCAGCCAGCTCCATAAAAGCCCGGCGATTGGCACAGCCGGTCAGCGCATCAATGCGGGCCAGTTGCCGTTCCCGTTTCAGCCCTTCGGTCAGAGCATCCTGCATTTGCTTAATATCTGTCATATCGCGGACGGTACAAATCACCAGTTTTTTGTCGTCCAGCACCAGCGGGCTGAGCATAATGTCGACAGGAAAGGTGTCACCCTGACTTTTTTGTCCATATAACGTCATAACCGCACCCATCATGCGGCGTTGCGGTGTCTGCATATACTGTTGAATATGTTGATGATGAGCCGAACGCTGCTCCTGCGGAATCAGACGGCTGACCATTTCGCCCTCAAGGTAGCGGGGCGGGTAGCCGAATAATTCCTCCAACAGGTGGTTGCAGATTAAAATTTGCCCTTCCGAATCCACCACCAGCGTGGCGTCCGGCATAGCATTAAGCAGGTCTTGCAGTGGCAACGAAGGATTAAACATTACAACTCCCCGAAAGTCATTCGGGGGTATTGTATTCAATCCTTGTGCTGTTTTTTTGACCTGGATCTATCGCTCGAGTGGAAAAATTCCAAACAGTGCGCTCCTTTTACTCCTATTCGCGCTGCAAAGGGATTGCAATGGGCCTGATGGGGGCGGCATCTGCACCACGCAGCTTCAGTGACGCGGCGATAAACACAAACTCATAAACCTTATCTCTGGCCAGGGATTCAAGGTTGACCAATTCCATAATGGGCACGCCTTGCTGGGCTAACAGGTAGGTATGCACGGGCACATAGTTACCTGTTACTTCAGAAGGGAAGGATTCAAAGCTCAGGTTATCCGCACCAACCAGCATAGCCTGGCCCTGTTCTGCCAGATATCGTGCTGCCTGCATACCCAGTCCAGGGGCATTTTGCATATAGGCTGCGGCATTTTCATAATCCTGCATACGGCCGGTACGGATTAGCACCACATCGCCTTTTTGCAGTGTCATCTGCTGTGTTTGCAAAGCAGCCTGGATATCTTCGGCGCTGATCCTGTAGTTGTCGGCCAGTTGCGTTAATCCCTTGCTGGCGGCAATATCCAGCAATACGCCTCTGGCAATAATAGGTGGGATGGTCTCGGCACCGCTACGTTGCCAGCCCTTATCTCCCAAGTGCTTGTCGGCATGAAAGCCGTTATAGATTTCACCATTCAGACCAAAATGGCTGAGTGCATCGATATGGGTACCCATATGGGTATACATGGAAATCGCGCTGCCGGAATAGCTTACATGCTTATTCACTGCGTCTCCCTGGCCCAGAACATTGTCGACCACAGCACCTCTTGGGGTATGGGTCATCCAGATTTGGTAGGTCGGATCGCCCGCCGCCTGCCAACTTGGCATACCGACAAAATATTCTACTGACAGGTCATACACTTCATTCCAGTCTGCTCGGGACAGCAATAGATTGCGCTGCACCGCGGTGTTCAGATTCAGTCTGCCCAGCTCGTCGTCTTTGCCCCAGGGGCTGGTGCCGACCTTGGCATCAGATGAGACCTGTTGCGCCGCGGTTTGATGCGCCATTGATGGTGTCACTTGCAATAACAGGCTAACCAGTACGGCAACGGATTTCGCTACAGGGTTGTTCATACGGTGGCCTCCAATTGCGTTATTTCCTGATTCAGCAGGCTGCGCATCTGGCCTTGCGTGAGGGTGCTGGAAATCAGGGTGGAATCATTGATATACAGGCTGGGAATCGAGCGAACCTGTAAATGCCTGGCTCTGGCGTTATCCAGTTCTACTGCTTTGATGACATCCTGGCTTTGCATCAGTCTGGCAATTTCACCGGCGTCAAAGCCTTGCTCTGCCGCAATATCCAATAAGGTAGGCTGGTCGCCGATATTACGGTTGTCACGTAAATGCGCGGTTTGAATAGCGTCAAACAACACCCAGTGGCCTTGCTGACCTTGTAATTTTTCGGCACTTTTGGCTGCCAGCGCCGCCTGATAGCCACTGGGGTAGTTAAATGGTTGAGCGCGCATGCCTTCGATATTAAAACGCTCAGGCTGCTCGGCCTGGCGCTGACAAGCTTGCCAGTGACGCAGGATTTCTTCTTTAGCCCCTTGCATCGAGCCGAAGCGGGCCACCATTTCCTGCTCATTACGTTGCAACACAAAGGCCCGGTGGATCACTTCTAGGCCCAGCTCCTGTGCAACCACTTTTAGCCTGGGTGACTGTAAATAACACCAGCCGCATACGGCATCATGGAAAAACTCTACGCGAATCATTGTATTACTCTGTTGGTTAATCAGTGTGAACAGAGTAATCAATGGCCCATAAGATGAATAATGAGGCTTTTCAGGGAATTTGATAGAAGATTTCTATCAATTCAGCAAGGCATCCCGCAGGGTCTGCAACACAGGATCATCCTGGTATGTGGGGTAGTAACCCAGTTGCAGGGCAACCTGGCGACATCCGCCATCCTGTAACGAAAGTTTGCTAAGCTCGCCGTTTTTAAGTGGAAGGCTGATCAGCCAGTCTGGCAGCCAGGCATAACCCAGTCCCGAGCTAACCGCCGCCAGTGCGGCCTGAGCATCATAAACCGACAAGCGTTGGGTGCTGCCCAGCCAGCCGGAGTTAGTGTTTTGCCTCAGCCCCATATCAGATATCACTATCTGGCGATGGCAGGTCAGATCATCAAGCTTAAGATCTTTGCTTGTGGCCAGTTTATGCTCGTTGCTGACTACCGCCCATAGCTGCACTGAGGTAAGTGGATAGCTGATTATCTGCGCTGGCAAACGACTGCCGATCGCCAGATCCACATGGCCGTCCTCCAGCAATTCTGCGGCTCTGGACAAACTGCTTTGCTGCACTTTGAAATTGGTTTGTGGGTAGGCGCGCAGCACCTGTTGCAACGCCGCATGCCAGTAAGTCGGTGGCAGTAATACATCCACCGCCAGACGTAATTGCCTGGCTGGCTGATTGAAACTGATGGCCTGATCTTCCAGATGCTGCGCCTGACTTACCAATAACTTGGCTTGTGGCAGCAAGCTCTGGCCAAAGGGCGTCAGTATCGCCTTACGGCCCTGAATGTTGAACAGATCTTTACCCAGCAACTGCTCTATCTTGTGAATGCCATGACTGATAGTGGGCTGGGTTTTAAACAACATCTCGCCTGCCTGGGCAAAACCACCGGCCTCCACCACTGCTACAAACATCTTCCATTGTTCCAGACTGACTTTGCTCATAAACGCTTCCTGATACTTGCTTGGGCACGGGTTATACCGGGATTTGCATGACAGGCCAAGTGTTATCCCTGTGGCAGCGGGTACGGCTGACGGCTGATAAACTTATGATAGCACCAGCCGCAGGCTGTAATCAGCAAGGCACCACAAAGTACTGGCGTGAGTAAAAACAGCCAATCCTGACCGCTCAGCATCACTACCAAAGGGTTGGCACCGGCCGGTGGATGAGTGGTGCGGGTTAGCAGCATCAGCGCGATGGCTAGCCCCATGGCCAGGCTGATAGACAGCGGCGTTACCCCCATAGCCTGCATAACGCCAAGGCCGATAAAGGTCGTCAGTAAGTGACCGAAAATAATGTTTTTCGGTTGTGCCAGTGGACTGCTGGGCAGGCCAAACAGAATCACCATAGTGGCGCCAAATGGTGCCATTAACCAGATATGTTGTTGCCAGCTATCCAGATGCGTTAACAGCAGTGTACAGAGTGTTGCGCCAAGGCCGGCGACCAGGGCCGGATGGGTCACAATATGTTTTGCAGAGTTCATAGAGTTCCTTGAGTAGACAAATCGGTCTACTCTGGATGGTAGACAATGTTGTCTACCTCTGTCAATATCATCCCGGTTCTCAATGCAAAGGCCGAACTAATGGACAAGCGTCAACAGTTGATCAGCACCGCGTTTACGTTGTTTTATCAGCAGGGTATTCATGCCGTGGGGATTAACCTGATTCTGGATACAAGCGGTATCGCTAAAAAAACCTTGTATCACCACTTCGCTACTAAAGAAGACCTGCTATTGGCCGTGCTGGAATACCGGGACAGCGTTTTCCGTGACTGGTTGGCGAGTCGATTGCGTCAGGCGGGAAGCGGGCGTATTGCAAGCCTGGCATTGTTTGATGCCCTGGATGACTGGTTTAACGACAGGGTGGCGGTGTTACAACCCTTTGCGGGCTGCTTTTTTATCAACTGCTGTGCAGAGTTTGGCGATGTAACACATCCGGTGCATCGTCATTGTGCCAGGCATAAGGCGGATATTCAGGCGTTGCTATCTGAGTTGTTGCAGCAGGATGGCATGTCCTATCAGCAAGCCAGCGCAGTGGCGGCCAGATTATGCCTGCTGAAAGAAGGCGCCATTGTGCAGGCCTATGTTTGTGGTGAACTGGAGGCGGCAAAACTGGCCAAATCCCTGGCCATGGAGATTGTGAAAGGTGCGGATATCAATTGATATCCGCAAATCGTTACTGACAGCTGCCTAAGTCACGCCATACCTGCCATTGACCGGCGTTTTGTGCTGGATTGTCGCCCTGAGTCCACCACTTGGCCTGGTATTTTCTACCCTGATGGGAAACTGTATCGCCGGTCAGATAAACAGCGCTGGCCTGCCAGGCTGGAATACCGCTGCAACCAGAGTTGTTTCCATCTGATACAGTAATGGTTTTGCTGGTACTGTGGCTAAGCCCTTGCGCATCACTGACCGACAACCTGACTTGGTAAGTGCCTGCTGCAGCATAAGCATGGACAGGGCTTTGCAAGCTGGATGTGGTACCATCACCAAATTCCCATGCATAGCTGACCACGGCATTATCGTCGCTGGATTGGTCGGTAAAGCTGACCGTCAGGCCATTTGCGCTGGCACTGAACTGCGCCACAGGGGCCTGATTGCCACCACCGCTGCATGGTCCGTCGTTACGCCAAACATTGGTATAGACATCCGGGGCAGCACCAGTTGACCACCAGATGGCCTGATACTTGGCACCTTTATGCGCGACCTTATCGCCCAGTGCATAGCTTTGGCTGACACTCCAGGTGGGCAGACCATCACATCCGGGGGGATTAACGTCACCAATCACTACTGCGCGGCTGGCGGTATCGGTTTTTCCGCCCGTATCTGTCACCTGCAAAGTGACAGTGTAGGTCCCGCTGTTGCTGTAGGTATGGCTGGGGTTGGTTTGACTGGATGTACTGCCGTCACCAAAGTTCCAACTGGAAGAAGCAATGCCACTGTCATCTGTCGAAGTATTAGTAAAATCTGCGGTATTGCCTGTCACGGTAGCACTGAAGCTGGCTACTGGCGCTGGATTTGGATCCGGATCACCAGGTCTCACCCCTGTTTTACCCTCAATCCAGTCCAGATAACTGGTGGTGCGGGTAAATGCCGTAGCACCCTGGCAATTGATTCCCCAGCTTACTGTACCAATGCTGTAAAAACGGCCATTGGCGCTGACTGCATAAGGGCCGCCGCTGTCACCATTACAAGCGGAACGTCCGCCTTCACCACCACCACAAATCACCGAGCCGGGAATATTAAAATTCAGTTGGCTGCTGCACTGATTGTTGGAAATAACCGGCAAAGGCGCTTCCCTCAACACCTCGCTGGGTGTGCCGCGGTTGTAAGTCAGGCCCCAGCCGGATACTACCGGATAATCCCCCACATCGGCGTACTGTTGTTCGAAGGCTTTTGTCGGCAGCAAAGCGGGCTGCTGTGAGGCTGCGCTGGCCAGGCGCAATACGGCAATATCGTAGCCGGAACGTATGCCATTGGCACCTTGCCAGTATTCGTGCTTAATGATTTGACTGACCCGGATAACCTGGCCGTCGCCACCGCTGCGTCTGTGCGCGCCGACCCTGACGGTAAGATTGCCGGTGGACGCGCTGTCCAGGCAGTGCGCGGCGGTCAGCACCCAATTGGGGCTGATCAGGGTGCCGCCACAGCCTTGCTGGCCATTCATCAGCAACGCCACCTGATAGGGGCGGGAATAAGGTTGGGTTTCACTGCCACCCACCACCTGTGGTGTAACATCATCGGTAGTTTGTGCATGCAGTGCCAGGCTGGATAAGCCGGTTGCCAGGGTGAGTCCCCCCATCAGCAGGCGATGACGTAACGATTGTCTCTGATACATTTCCTGTTCCTTTTGTGTTGTAGTTAAAACACTTTGACGTCTCCCGTTAACATCTTGGTAACAAAGTGTATCTGAGATACTATCTGTGAATGTTTTTTGTGCAAGTCCTGAGCAGGAAAACTTTTTAATACTTGAGTGAGTTTGTTAACTAATTGTTTTGTAATGGATATTTTTTGATGCTTAATGTGGGCGGGAGATGATTGTAATGATTTTCTGCCACTGTACAGTCTCCCTACCGATGGATAGAGAGGCTGTACTGAAGCATGACCGGTATTTAACGGTGGGCGAAATAAATACGGTAGGTTGAAGACCAGATCGGGTATTGGATACCCAGCAAGTAGCAGGAAAACTGCTCCGGCACCAGATTGGCGTGATGGAACAGAAAATCCAGCATCATCTGCTGTCGATGTTGCAGTTGCTGCATCACCGATTCATAGGAAGTCAGGCGTAACTCCGGGCTGTCCGGCAGTTTTTCGCTCCATAGTTCATCACTGCTCAGTTTGCCTTCCTGCACTTTACTGTTGGCCGCATAGCAACCGGTGCTGACATTGCTTTGCCGGTCTATATCTTTATGCAGAAAGACCAGCATCTGCAGGCGCGCCGTGGGATGCTTAATGGAAATACTGGTGGAACTGAACGGGCTGTCCGAATGCAAAGGATTGGCCAGCTCATCCGGATTACTGAACAGGAAGGTGGCATCAAAGGGATGATGTTCGCCCAGTTCGTTAAACACCAGCGCCGAATGCGCGGCCGAATAACCCGAATAAGCTTGCATCAGACCATCGCTGGAGAAAGGCTCTATAACTCCCACGCTAAATTGGTCGGGCTGCATTTCACTGTCCAGTTGGATTGGCTGTGGCCCTTCAAAATCTGGTGGATTACTGTGGCTATAGTACTGAATAAATGGCTGCGCATGGCGATTACGCAGAATACCTTGTTTGGCCACCAGTGCCAGTTCCTGCAAATAGGCCTGGCGGTGGGGATTTTCAAACAGTATATGCACCGAGAACAGCTGCTCAGTAGCCACCCCCAGTAACTGTTTGCTGGCAATAAAATGCTGGTGGCGCAGTTCCAGTGCTGAGCCACCCAGTGACTGACCAATGTTTCCCTGGGATTGAGGAGTGCTGAGACGGCGTTTAAGGTCGGCATGACTGCGTGCATAACGATGAATCGCCAGGCGGAACTGTTCTATGGCCTTGCCGGCTTCGGCCAGTTTTATTTTGTCCAGGCCAAGCTGTTTACTCTTAGTGACAAACTCGTCCAGTGCTTCTATTCCTGGCAGCGCACAGATCACATCATGGCCGGTTTTAACCCTATGCGCCGCCGTCAGCAGGCGCTGACTGTTGGAGCGGTTGATATCCATAAATTCGCTTAGGCCAGTAATAGTGCGAGCCTGCTCAGGCACATCTTGCAGCAGTTGTCGGATGGCGTGTCTGATTTGCTCGCCGGTGCGACTGAGCGCCATCAGGTCCTGTTCATTCAACGGAGTCATTTGTTTTGATTATTAATTTGTCCGGCTACAGGGTAACGGCTTGCGCAGGTGGCTGACAATATGCAATGGCTTAAAGACGTGTTAATTAGTCCGACGCCAGTCTGCTGACGCCGGGCTAATGTCTGCTTCCTGATTGCACGTTAGCGCTTAGATGGCTTTATAGAAACGCTCGCTACGCGGCAGAAAGTAATTCTCATAATTCAGGGAAAACAGCACATGGTGCGCGCGGCCACGGATCTCGTCACGAGGAATAAAACCGATGACCCTGGAATCCGCACTATTGTCCCTGTTATCACCTAAGGCCAGATAAGCATTGTCTGGTACTTTAACCAGTGGAAAGTTTGCCAGAGGCTGATGGCCGGTTTTGATTCGAACGGCATGTTCTACACCGTACAGGTTCTCCAGCAGGTCTTCACCTTCAACACTGCGGTTGAGAGAAGCATAGTTCAGCGGCTGGCCGTTGATAAACAAGCGGTTATTGCGCATTTCCACCACATCACCGGGAATGCCGACCACGCGTTTAACCAAGCGATCACCGGCCTTTTGTGACTCAAAAACGATGATATCACCACGACTGGGATCGCCGAGCTTCTTCAGTGATACATTGGTAAAGGGCAGGCGCAGATCATAGGCCAGTTTATCCACCAGAATACGATCACCTTCCACTATTGTGGGTTTCATTGAACCAGTCGGGACATCGTTCCAATCTGCGACGGCGCTGCGAAACACCAGCATAAGGGCAACAAATACCAGCAGGCCCCGGTTATCTTTAATCAGCTTATTTAACTTACTTCGCATCAGATGAAGTCCTGTTCGTTATTGGTCTGTATTACGATATGTTGTTTTAACAAAAATTCCTTACCGACCAACAAAATGAATGTAACAAGGTGTGGAGTAGGAGCTGGATTTGCACAAAATCTATACTCGAAAGATAAACAGCCCCTAGGCTTCTGTCACTTCAACCACTTGTCCGGTAACCGGGTTCCATCTGGGACAATCTGCTTTGCTGATATCAAAGGGACCCACCCACCAGCTTTCTGCAATACCAGGCTTTGTTACTGACGGTAAACTGGCCATGCGCAGCGGCCAGTCTTGTTCATCTGCTTCAATGTCGATAACCCCCTGAGCGGCCAGATGTTTGAGTAAGGCCCAGTACATCAGATCGCCAAGATGTGGCAGTGGCTCCCGCACCAGGGTGATTTCCCTGAACAGTTTGCCGCAGGTCCGGGGACCGCCGTCCTGCAGGATCTGCACCGTTAACTGCGCGCTTAAACCCAGCCCGCAGTCTGTCCATGGCAGTTCCTGCAACTGGCGTTTCAGAGCCCCGGCCATGGCTGGGATAGAGGGTGTGCCGGATTGGATAATATGGTTTAGCCTGACCACATCGCCTTGTACAAAACTATGCCAGACATTTTCTGCATCCGCGTAATGAGCACTGCTAACGGCTTGGCGTTGTTGCAGATAAAGCTGTTTTAAATGTTCGGGGCTAAGTTGGCCCAAGCCACAGAATCGCTCAATGCCCGGGTATTCACTGATGCAAATCAGCTCCAGGCGATCGCCAAGGGCCAATGGCTTCAGGTGTGTCAGAATAAAGGCCAGAATCAGTTGGTCGTAGCTGTCATGTTCAAACCACAGCACAAGGTGCGGGTATTGATGCACTTCAGCTAGTTGCTGATAGGCACGGCGCTGCTTTTCCTCAACCTCTGGCAGCGCCAGTTCATAGTGCCTTGCAATAAATTCACTGCGTAGGGTATGCCACTGCTCGCTGTCCACTACCGGACCCTGGCAAAAGGGATCGGAGAATTCCAGAAAGTCACCCTTTATTCCTGCCTGCCGTAAGCCATCCCGAATATCACTGCCGCAGCGTATATGTAACGTATCGTCCATTGAGGTTGCCTGTTGTTGTTTCCATGGTGCTCAGAGTAGGAGACGGCGAGGGCGTGGACAAGTCCAATACTTATCAGATTTCAGGCATTTTTTAGTTTAATAGGTTGTAGACCGACTGGACTAAAAAATTGATCTGGGAGGATGGTGGGGGTATTATTCTGTCCAGTTGGTCTAAATAAGGAAGTAAAGTGAATTACCCAAGAATTACCAGCCTCACATTGCTGATTGCTATTTTTACCCTGGCCTGGATGGTGCCAGGTGGGCCGGTAGAAACCCGCGATTTTTCGCATTTGCCTCCCCTGATCGCCTGGTCGTTTAATGTGTTTTTGACCGCATTGGTGATGGTGTCACTGGCACTGGTTTATTTTATGCACAAAAGGTTGCGCTGGGCATTTCAGGCTACGACTATTGCAGGGCTGGCCTTTGCCCTGGTGTTTTTGCTTGATCTGGCGGAAATCTTCCCGGTATCACCGGATCCTATGTCCGACCTGTTATTCACTTTAGAGATTGCCGGGTTGCTATTTGGCCTGATTCTGATGTGGCTGAGTGTACGCAGCTTGCAAACCTGCGATAACTGGCAAAGTCATGTGGCTTTGCCCGGTTGGGTGCAGGTTGTATTGGTGCTGATGTTACTGTTTGGCGCTTATGTGGTGTATTTTGCAACCTCAGCAACCTTACAGTTTTGAATCTTTGTCTGGCAGGCCTGCTAAGCTGATGCTCAGGCCAGCAATCGCATTAAACTGCTGTGCAGTGCGGCTTTGGGCAGTGGCGTCTGGCCTAAAACAGCAATCAGCATGGCGCCCATCAACTGCTGTTGCACCGCTATAGCCTGTTGGCTGTTAATGCACAGACTGTGCATAAAGGTCTGCAATAAGCTGTGTTGATAATTCGCCAGCAGCGGGTCCTGGGCAGCGTTACCGGCGCTGCGCAGGTATTCCATCACCAGATATAATTCCTGACGAAACAAAGGGATAGCCTGGTCATAATAGTCCAGCAGAATATGCAGCTTTTCCGTAAGTGTTTGCTGTGGGGTTAGCTGCAGGGCATAGCCGCTGGCCGCATCCAGAAAGCCTTGAATACAATACTGGAACAGAACTTCTTTGCTGGCAAAGTAGTGATACATCTGGGTTTTCGAAATACCTAAACTGGCAGCAATTTCCCGCATACCGCACCCGGCATAGCCTTTATCGATAAAAAGTTGGGTTGCGACCGCCGCGATTTGCTGCTTTTTTTGTTGATGATCAACTATCTTGGGCATCTGTCTCAGGGGGAGGTTACCAGACCAGTCGGTCACATTACCTTGTGCGTGTTTTCGGAGCAATAACGCTCAGGCATAAAATCTTTACCGCATATCAGCGGCTTATCCATAAAGTGACTATGCTGAGTTAACCACAGGCTTAATTCACAGAATAAACGAGGTTGGATTGCGCTTAATCTTTCGTGCGCTGGTGCTGACAATGGGTAGTTTCTGTTTATCCATACCGGCAATGGCACAAGCCATCGAACATACCATCTACACCTATCATTCTGATCCGCCCTTTTATCTGCCAGAGCAGCCCTCAGATCTCAGCAGAGCCTGGGTGGATAGATTTAATCTCAGTCAGGAACAGATCAAACTGAGATTGCTGCATATCGAGCGGGCTGCACTGAATCAGTTGATAGAACAAGGCAAACCCTACCTTATTCTGTGGGCCAATCCGGTATTTTTTCATGGCAGAGATGCCGCAATGCAAGCCTCGGAAGCGATTTTTTGGGATGCCGACATTCTGCTTAGCCGCGCGGATAGCCCGCTGGAATACCACGTACCGGCCGATCTTATCGGCTTGCGGCTCGGTGCCAGGCGCGGTTTTTACTACAAAGGTATTAATGAGTTGGTGGAGCAGGGCAAAATCACCCGTTTGGATGTTGATACGGATAACCAAAATTATCGCCGTCTGCTTAGCAACGACATTGACGTGTTTATTATGCAGCGTTCGGCCTATTACTACTGGCGGGTAAATGGCCTGGACGTTGACTTGCTGTATGTTGCCAAAGAGCCCCATGATGGTTATTCCCGTCATGTGCTGGGCAGTGCACAGCAGGCTCAGGTGTTACAACAAATAAACCGCTTTATTCGAGACAGCCATGACAATCCTAATTGGCGGGCACAGTTAATGAAATGGGGCGTAGAAGGTCTAATGAACCCCTTTGAGCTGGAACTGGAAGAATTGATGGAGGTGGATTTGGATAAACAGTAATCCCGCCGGATACTGCGTTGGTCGCAGTAGCCATAGCATGGTTGTTGCCAACTTGTTAATCTGCCCAGGAAGACATAACAACAATCATAGGAAGATCTCTGATATGAAAAGGTTTTTACTGCCGCTGGCATGCTTGTCTGCTGGCGTTGCTCAGGCCGGTGCCGATCTGGACATGGCCAATAAAATCCGCAGCGAAGGTTTTTATAACTCCCATGTCATGCATACGCTGGAACACCTCACCGACAAAATCGGCTCCAGGCTGACCAATTCACCGCAAATGGATCAGGCAAACCGCTGGACAATGCAACAACTGAAGACCTGGGGGCTGGAAAATGCCTATCTTGATCCATTTGACTTCGGCCGTGGCTGGTCACACGACTCGGCGCTGATTAATCTGGTATCCCCCCGTGATGAATCATTACATGGAATTCCGGTGGCCTGGACGCCTGGGACCCAAGGCAAGGTCGAAGGGGAGGTGATGCTGTTTGATGCGGTCACCGAGGCGGATCTGCAAAAATATCAGGGCAAGCTTAAAGGTAAAATTTTACTGATGGGTGAACAGCCTCCAATAGGTAAGCCCAAGACTATTATTTTCGAACGCCATGACAGCAAAAAACTGGAAGAGCTGAAGGAATTTGACCCCAGCCGTCCGGCCAGCCATGAAGGCTGGATGACGCCGATTCGTAAGGATGATCGTCTGCAGCGCTATCAGTTTGGCAAAGTGTTGGACGCCTTTCTGGCCAAAGAAAAAGTTGCCGCCGTCATCTATCGTTCCAGCCGCCAGGGGGGACTGGTCAGGGTCTTTGGCAAAAGCCACAAGGTAGGGGAAAGTTTCCCTGTACCGGCCATGATTATCGAGCAGGAAGATTACAGCTTGCTGCAGCGCATGCTGGATCGCAATGAAACACCTAAACTGGCGCTGGATATCAAAGCGCGTTTTCACGATGAACATACCGATGCCTACAATACCATTGCCGAGATCCCTGGCTCCGACAGCAACCCAGAGGTGGTTATGGTGGGTGGGCACCTGGACTCCTGGCATGCCAGTGATGGGGCGGTGGACAACGGCGTGGGGGTAGCGGTAGCCATGGAGGCGGTACGTATTCTTAAGGCCCTTGATGTCAAACCCAAACGTACCATTCGTATCGCCTTATGGTCAGGTGAAGAGCAGGGCCTGCATGGTTCACGAGCTTATGTGGAAGAGCATTTCGCCACCCGCCCTGAACCCAAAGACAAAGCAGAGCGCGCCTTACCCCGTTATTTGTGGAAGAGCCCGGGTTGGCCGATTGAAACCAAGCCGGATTACGACAAACTGTCGGTTTACTTCAATATGGATAATGGCAGCGGCCGATTCCGTGGGATCTACACCGAAGGCAATGTGGCGGTCAAACCGCTGTTCAGCAAGTGGTTCAGCCCTTATACAGATCTCAGTACCGGCGCTGTTTCCAACTTGTCCACCGGTGGAACCGACCACGAATCCTTTGACGATGTCGGGCTGCCCGGCTTCCAGTTTATTCAGGACCCGCTGGATTACAGTACCAGACTGCATCACACTCATATCGATTCCATCGATCATGTGATTGAGGATGATCTTAAACAAGCTTCTGTCATTATGGCGGGTTTCCTTTATGAAGCCGCCATGGCGGATGAGCGGGTGCCGCGTAAGCCAATTCCTGCCGCGCCTTCGCAACTAAAACAACAGCGCCTTAAGCTGGAAACCGAAAAAGAGCGTCGTCAGCGTGAACGTGATGCGCGCCAGGTTTTGGATACCAAAGCTTACGGTATTTAAGCATCTACCCGCCGCCAGCGGCGGGTACCTTCCAATCTGCACATTGTTTTTTAACAATTCATTGACATATGATTGCTGCGATATTAATTTGAAAGCGCTTACATTCCGATTAGTTACCCTTTGCGGGTATTTTTTTGTTAATTGTTTGTAAGCGCTTTCATTGCTGTAGGTAAGCCTCTGCGAGTGGTATGGCGGATGCAATCGACAGCCAACCACAAACTGTAGAGGGAGAATCTGACTATGAACCTGCTGCGACTGATTATGTTGCTGGGCATTCTGGCATCGCCGCAAAGTCTGGCGGCGCTGATTAACAATGGCGATTTCGCCAGCTGTGACTTAAGTGGCTGGCAAACTGATACCGACGGCGCCCCTGGTGGCGCCAACGATTTCAGCATTGAGGGCAGCGCCCCTAACTGTTCCGCCGGTATTCATGTGGATGCGGCCAACACCGATGTGTTTTTTGCCAATACCTTGTATCAGGCGCTGGATTTTACCGGCATGGGGCTGCTGAAACTGAGCCTGGACTTCTCTGTTGACAGTGAACTAACCAGCCAGGACAACGGCTTTGTGGCCGACTATTTCGCCATTGGTCTGGGCGACGGCTCAGGGGCACTGTTCGATCAATTTGGTTTGTCTGGCAGTCTGATCATGCCAACTGATATCAATGGGGCGGCAGACTTTAGTTTGTCCTGGCTGATTGATGCGAGCCTTTTGAGCCAGCCCAACTGGACACTGGAATTCCAGGTTCTGGTCGGTGCTGATCGCAATGGTTTGACAGATTTTGGTCGTTCCTCTTTGTTTGTACATCAGGTGTCTCTTGAAGCGGTTAGCAGCCAGGTGCCGGAGCCTGTCAGTCTGATATTGATGCTGGCAGGCTTGCTGCTACTGGGCAGGACGCTAAACAACCACCAGGGAGCACGCCAATGAAACGCCATGCATTAAGCCAGGTATTGGCGGCCTCACTGCTGCTTGGTGCCAGTCAGCTCGCTTATGCCGACTGGGCCGCGTTAGACAGTCAGGTACAGATTCACAGCGCTAATCCGGTGTTTGACAGGGTCAACCGGGTTTACCGGGTGACGGTGACCATCAGCAATAACAGCGAACAGACGTTGACCGGGCCATTTCGGCTGCTTGTCAGCGAGCCCAGTGTGGCGCTGGTGGAACAAAGCGGTGAAAGCGCCGAGGGGATTGCCTATATCGATGTGGAGCAGAGTGAACTGGCAGCGGGGCAGAGCCTGAGTTTGGATCTGAAATTTGCCCTGGACAGACGCCGCCTGACCTTCAACGCCAGTTTGATGAACAATCCTTCCGATTGGCAACTGGTTTGGCAGGACGAATTTGATGGTGCGCAGATTGACACCAACAAGTGGGGATTTGAACAGAACTGCTGGGGCGGCGGCAATGGTGAGCAGCAGTGTTACACCAACAGAGATAAAAACGCTTTTGTGCAGGATGGCCTGCTGAATATTGTTGCCCATCAGGAAAGCTTCACCGGCCCGGCCGGTCCCAACGGTGAGACCGACAGCTACGCAACCTTGCCTTACACCTCGGCGCGTTTGCGTACCTTGAACAAAGGGGACTGGACCTATGGCCGGTTTGAAATCCGCGCCAAGCTGCCTGCTGGTCAAGGCACCTGGCCAGCGATCTGGATGCTGCCCAGTGATTATGTGTATGGCGGTTGGGCGGCCTCCGGTGAAATCGATATTATGGAAGCGGTTAACCTCAAAGCTCAGTCGGATAAACCCGGTGCCACGCCAGGTGAGCTGGAAAATCGCACCCATGGCACACTGCATTATGGTCGGGTCTGGCCGGGGAATGTGTCTTCCGGCGCAGCTTTTGAGCTGCCGGGCGGCCTGAATCCGGCCGATGATTTCCACACTTATGCATTGGAATGGCAGGAAGGAGAAATTCGCTGGTATGTGGATGATGTGCATTTTGCTACCCAGCGCGACACAGGCTGGTATGCTCAGTATCTGGATGCCAATGGTCAGATGCAGACCGCGCCTGGCAGTGCACCCTTTAATGAACGCTTTCATTTGTTATTGAATCTGGCCGTAGGCGGCGCCTGGGCAGGTAATGTGAATGAAAAAGGCATTGACCCTAATGTGTTCCCGCAAACCATGCAGGTGGATTACGTCAGGGTATATGAATGCGCCGTCAATCCAACCATGGGCGCCGGTTGCGAGACCATCTCCGCAGATGCTGAACTGGTGGAAGGCCATGCTGCGCCTGACATTCCTGATCCGGTGGATAACCTTGGTGCCGGACCGGTGTTTAATCTGTATGCCAATGGCCTGTTTGAAGGGCTGGGTTTTAACAGTTACAACCCCGAGGGCGCCGTGCAGTTTAGCCAGGTGCAGGAGCCGGGCAAAGATCTGGTACTGCAACTGGATAAAAGCGGTTCGGTCGGCAATCTGTATATCGAATATCCACCGGGACTGGATCTGACTCATTGGCAGGAATACGGTGAGCTGGTATTCGATGTCAAACTGCAATCGGCCGATGCCGGCAGCGAATTGCTGGTGAAACTCGACAGCGGCTGGCCCTTTGTCAGCGATACCGCAGTGCCGTTAGCTGAGATTGGGCAGTGGCAGGAAGTGCGCCTGAATATTGCTGAGCTTTTGGCCAAAGGTAACCGTTTTGCACCAGGCAACTACGCCATTCTGGCCAGTATCCTCAACCCTGTGGTGTTTGAGCCAACCGGCGCCATGTCGGTGCAACTGGATAATATTCGCTACCAGTATTCGCTGGCGAATCGCAGTGAAGCAGTGATCTTCGATGAAGCCGACCATCCGCCTTTTGTTCTGGCCAGCTATGTGGCAAATGGCGATGTGACGCTGGAACAGGTCACCAGTAGTGACAGCCAATATGGCCAAGTCAAGCAAATCAGCTTCAATACCAATGAATCGGTGGTGTACTTTCAAACTCAGGTGGATACCAGCGGCACACCGCTGCGCCTGGATGTCAGTGGCTTTGACTTTATTGAGTTCGACTTGAACGTACTGGCAGATCCGCGTGAAGTGCGCAATTTTATGCTTAAGATGGATTGCGGCCACCCGTGCAGCTCAGGCGATGTTGCCATTGATGCGCCGGCTATCGGGCAGTGGACCCACTATCAGATTGCTATCAGTGACTTACTGACAAACCCCGGCTCCAGCCTGGATGTCAGCCGTGTGGATACGCCGCTGGTGCTGTTTCCGGCCTGGGGCAATCAGCAAGGGGTAGTGATGCAAGTGGATAATGTGCGTCTGACCGGCGACGGCGATGACAGCAATAACCCCGAGCCGCCGCCCAGCAATATTGTGGTGGAAGATGAGTTGGTGCTGTTTGCCGATACACCGGCCTATGGCTGGACATTATGGGACTGCTGCGCCAATGCCTCGCTGACGGTGGTGCAGGACAATGATCCAGGTTTCGGTAATGTGGTGGAAGTAAACTTCTATGGGCCCTCCGGCACAGTGTCAGGGTTGCAGGCTAATATCGCCCATGACCTGCGCCCGGTGGCTGGCGGTACCTTGGAGTTTGATCTGAAACTGGTGTCGGCGCCAGAGGATGCCGGGGCGCTGATCCTGATTAAAATTGAAGGGCAAAACAGTAGCTACGCCCAGTTTGCCTTAAGTGACAGCCTGGAAGGTCAGGCTCCGCAGGTGGGGCAATGGCAGCATTTCAGCTATGACATCAGCGCCTTAGCCGCGGCCGGGCTGGATCTCAGTCAGATTAAACTGGTGATGATCTTCCCCGAGTGGGGGCGGGCACTGGGCGCCGTCTATCGATTGGATAACCTGGTGATTCGACCCTAAGCAACATTTGCACTCATCTGTTGGCTATCATGCCAGATACACCGCCAGCATTCTGCTGGCGGTTTCTTTTTTCAAGGTATTAGAAGCGTTCTCTTAATGGCCTGATACTATGATGTGAAATATACTTTATTCTTTGTTTTCTTAATTTGTTGTAATAAATAATTCTTTGTTGTAGCTTTGTTAACAACACATAAGCGGCGTTACAGGAAAGACATAATGACAAATCGTAAACCCAATAAGCTTTTGTTGGCGGTACAGGCCGCCTTGCTTGCCAGCCAGGCCTTACCCGCCCTGGCCCAGGAGGCGGACCAGAATGAAGTGGAAGTGGTGGAAGTCAAAGGCTTCCGTGGCTCGGTACAAAAAAGCCTGAATATCAAAAGGTTGTCCAGTACGATAGTGGATGCCATCTCTGCCGAGGATATCGGCAAGTTCCCTGATCAGACGGTGGCCGATGCTATGTCGCGTATTACCGGGGTGCAGGTGGAAAAAACCGATGGCGAGAGTGATAAAGTCAGTATTCGTGGTACCGCGCCGCACCTTAACCTGACTTTGCTAAATGGCCAGAATGTGGCGTCAGCCACGGCCTCGACCTCCATTCTGACACCATCCAGAGGCTTCAATTATTCCTTGCTGCCTGCCGAAGTGGTGGAAACCCTGGAAGTGCATAAATCAGCCCAGGCCAAGGTAGACGAAGGCTCTATTGGCGGCACTGTGATTGTGAAAACCCGCAAGCCATTGTCTTCCGATAGCAATTATCTGGTGCTGTCGGCTCGTGATGGTTACCAACAAAGCAGTGGTGAGCACAGCCCATTGCTGTCGGGTTTTTATTCCTGGAAGAATGAAGACAGCAACTTTGGTTTGAACGTCGGTGCGGTATACAAAGACAACAGTATTCGCAGGGACCGTTTGAATACCGCCGGTTTTGTGCCAGCCCAGATTGACGGTAAGGATCTCTATGCACCGTCGGAAGTGCGCGCTTCACGTTATGAATCGGACAAAGACCTCAATACCCTGACCGCCACCTTCGAATATGCGGCGAGCGATGCCCTGAAACTTACCTTTAATAACCTGTATTCCAGTGTCGATGTCAGCAATAAGCAGGTGGCTAACGGTGCCTATGTGGTCGGCAGTGTCAACGACATCATCAATTCGCAGCTGGTAGGTGACACCATAGTGTCAGGTCAGGTCCCTGGCAATGAAGCGGATGCAAACTGGGCCAAAGAAGTGCTGTACAGCGCCGGTAGCCACGACGGCAGTTACGATACCCGCGTGCATGATCTGCAACTGGAATACCGTGGCGATAACTTTACCTGGACCGCGCAGCTTGGCCAAACCAAGGCTGAAGGCGAGATTCAGGACGATCAGGTTGAGTTTCAGTCCAGCGCACTGGTGGGATTTGATCTCAGTGGCGGCCAGATCCACTATGATTTGCCCGATGATTTAACCCCGCAAGGCTACACCGGCCTCTACACCCATAGAAACCTGATCAGCAATACCCAGAAAGAAACCTACCTGCAAACCGATTTGAATTGGATGCTGGACTCAGACTGGCTGAAGTCGGTGGATGTGGGTTTGAAATACCGTGACCACAATAAAACCTCCGGTTTGTACAAGGTGGTATGGCACCCTAATGATGTGGGGGCCATGACCCTGGCAGATTTTACCGACGGCAAGCTGATGGACGACTTTATGGGCGAAGGACGCCAGCAGTCAGACTTATACCAATTCCGCTATGCCAGTTGGGACGAGTGGACAGCCTCTACCAAGCCACTGCGTGAATACGACCATATGCAGTATGGTTTCGATCTGACCGAAAAAGTCACCAATGCTTATGTGCAGGGAAATTTTGCCTTCGACAAACTAAGCGGCAATATTGGCGTGCGTTATGCCCGTACCGAGCAGCGCAGTGAAGGGGTGGACTTTTACATGAAATATACCTGGGATCCTGCGTCCTGGACCTGGGTACCGGTGATCGTCGACCGTGACTACACTGATGTGCTGCCGAGCCTGAACCTGAATTATCAGTTGCAAGATGATGTGATCCTGCGTTTCGCTGCATCCAAGGTCATGTCGCGTCCGGATTATGATCTGTTGACCAGTCGCCGGGGGTACCGGTTAAGCGCCTGGTCTAACCCCAAAAATCCTGGGTTCCAGGGCAATCCAAACCTGGAGCCTTATCGTGCGACCCAGTACGATTTGTCGGCCGAATACTACTTTACCAAGTCGTCTATTTTGTCACTGGCGTTTTTCTATAAGGACATCAGCACTTACATTGACGAACAGTACTTCCCGGAGATGCTGCCGGATGACGAGGGTAATGTACAGGAATACAACCTCAAAACCCCGGTCAACAGCGACGGTGGTGTTAACCAGGGTATTGAGGTGAATATTCAGCATGACTTCAACAATGGCTTTGGAGTGCTGGCCAACTATACCTACGCTGATGCGGATATGGACGAGGAAGGTAAGGAGTTACCCAACAACTCAAAAGACACCTATAACGCCACGGTTTACTATGAAAAGCATGATCTGTCGGTGCGACTTTCCTACAACTACCGCGGCAGCTACTACGCTGGTGTGGTAGGGGATCTGCGCTGGTACCAGGACGGTTATGGCCAGTTTGATGCCAATATCAGCTATAACCTGAACGATAATGTGACCTTGCTGCTGCAGGGGGTAAACCTCAGCGACAGCAAACAGGAAGCCAATGTAGGTGACGACAGCCGCCCCTACTTTGTTAACCACTATGGCCGACGTTTGTTTGCCGGTGTGCAAATGAAGTTCTGATAGCGGTTATCCCGAATAGTCAAAGGCCACCTGCGGGTGGCCTTTATAGTCTGTTTCAATTGACAGTTGTTCCAAAGGGGGAGGAGTCAACTGAGTTGTTGAAATGCGTTAAATGCTATCTGTCGTCCGACTCTGAGTTGCGGTCAACAAATCTTCAATGACAGGATAAACAATGTAGTTCACCAACAGCTGCAGTATTAAGCGAGCACCCGGGCCCTGTCGGTATTGCTTTTGAATGGGTGGTCAAAAAATAGTCATAAATTTACCTTAAAGTTGACCTGCCAATAAGGCGCGAAATTAATTTAACTCTAAGGAAAGTCAAAATGAAAATGGTGAAAATGTTATGTGCTTCGGTTGTGCTTGCTTCAATGTCATTTTCCGCTTCTGCAGCAAAATATTGTTTGGGCACTGTCAGCAACGTGAGTGTTAACTCGAATGGAGCAACAATTAGCGCATTTTATAATAGCTCGCTGGACCCGCTTTTCGTACCAAGTTCTCAATCAAACTATGCTTCGATTGTGTCTGCGGCAATCAGTGCAGCAACCAGCCAAGACACGGTTCGTTTCTATGTATATTCTGAAACTGACGACGAAGGTCGCGATGTTAGTTGTTATGACAACACAACTGATTTGGTGAGCAACATCATTGTTGACTGATGCAATTCAAGTGGAGAGAGGCTCTCTCCACTTACTTTCATGCAATTACAAAATACTTCAACTTATTGATATTTAGCTACTTTATCAGGCAACGAGTTTTAAATTAGATTCAAAAGCCAGTATGTTTTTGTTGCCAATCTGTTTGTCGGCATTGCTGCAGACGGTTTTGCCCCTTAGCCTTGCGATCCCCTTAGTGGGTCGGAATTGATTCCGACAGCCAGCCCGATGCAACCCAGGTAGGTCGAAATTTATTCCGACAAACATAGCCCATCCCCTGCGATTAACAGACAAAAACCTGACGATAATCTCAATTAGGAATTATTATCATTTAATTGCTGTTACCCTTACCCTGTTGTTTTCCAAATGGTACATGATGCAATGAGTAAACCCAGTCCCCGCCAGTTAACCCTGATATCTAACCAACTTCTGACCCCACATATGCGCCGATTGGTGCTGGGGGACGAGAGTCTGGCTGATTTCCCCGACGTTTACCCCGGAAGTTATATCAAGCTGTTGTTTAATGCCCAGGGGGAAACCGATCTCAGTCAACTCAGCCAAGAGCAGCGGCCAGCCATGCGTACCTACAGCATTCGCGCGTTGGACAGACTAAACGCCAGGCTCACCCTGGACGTGGTGATGCACGGCAAAGGCCATGAAACCGGGCCGGGTTCAAACTGGGCGGCAACGGCCAAACCCGGACAGCCTATCTGTATTGCGGGCCCTGGACACCTGGCCAAACATGCCGCCTTAGAGGAAGGCGCGGATTGGGTATTTTTTGTTGGTGATGCCACTGCGTTACCCGCCATTGCCTGTTACCTGCAGAGTCTGCCGGCGCAGACCGTCGGCTATGCGCTTATTCAGGTGAAAAGTGTCGATGATATTCAGCCACTTAGTGCTCCAGCCGGGGTCGAGATTCGCTGGCTTCAAGAAGAGGCCAGGCAATCCTTGTCTGAACAGGTTATGGCCCTGCCCTGGTTACCGGGGCGGGTAGGGGTATGGGTTGCCTGCGAATTCGACATGATGCGAGCGCTGCGTGGCTATTTTCGCAATCAACGTAGTGTGCCGCATCAGGATATTTATATCAGCAGCTACTGGCGCCGCGGTAAGCCTGAAGATCTGCATGTGATTGATAAACGCGAAGATGCTCAGCAGTTTGAGGCTGGTTAAGGTAGGGAAAAATGTGAACAGGCATTAACTGATGAATATTTGACCTGGTGGCTGGTTCTGGCAGAATTTTCCTGATGGTTTCTCGGGCTTAACCAATACGGGGCTCCCGCATAAGGGAAGTGATGGATGCCAAATCAAGTTCAACAGGCTGTTAAAGGCTTTCTGCTATTTTTGTTCAGATTTGATGGCGAGCTGAACCGGCGATATTTCTGGCTGCATTTTGTCTTGGCTCAGTGCCTTATTTTGGTTGCCGTTATTCCCAGTAGTGGGCGGGAAGGGGGCGAACTAACTGTTTGGAGCTCCATGCTACTGATTCTTGGCACATTGGCCATGATTTCTGCATGGGTCAGACGGCTACGGGATATTGGCTGGACCCTGTTCACCTTAGTGTTAATGCTTGTTCCCTATCTTAATTTATTGCTGTGGTTAGTTATTGGTCTGACCCGCGGCGGTGCCCAGACCAATCCATTTGGTTTTTTATCAAGAATCAGCGCTCATACTTATGTGGGGTTGGGAATGTTAGTGCTGATGTTGGCAAAATTGGGCAGTGATATGGCGCCTACAGTGGGCAAAAACCTACCCAGTGGCAACATAGGGGCTGATTTAGCCAGCCCTCAAACAACAAAGCTGCTTAAACCCTCAGTGTCTGAAGGGCAACTTGAGTTACTGGAGTTTGCCCGCCATGAGTTGGAAAGCAACTATTATCAGCATGGGCCAATTTATTATAAAACTACGGGTTCTTTGGCCGAGGCCCAGGTTTTTTTCGCCAGACGTGTCAAACATCCTAAATTGGTGATGGCGATACCCAGAACTGAACAGGAGATCCGCAAAATATACGGCAGTGATCTCAGTCCGAGGGAGGTTGCGCTAATCCAAGAGCAGATGCAGCAACTTGACAGGCAAATGCAAACAGCCCCGCTTCAGGCAGATACGACCTCGGGACCACTGTCTATAGCAACGTTGAACAGGCAGTTGGAAAATGAAGCCGTGGATACGCTGATACTGGTTGGGCACAGCAATGATAAAGGGGTGTTGCTGCCAAGTGGAGAAATGGTCAACCTTCCTTATCTGATTAATAAAGCTATGCGCCACCGTAAGCAGGTGCTGGTGTTATCCTGTAACTCGCAAAAACTGGTTGGTGAAGGCAACAGTGGTCTGGTGTCCGTGGACAGGCTGGAATTTGAAGCTATTTTGGCGGGATTGCATCAGGCTGAGATCATGCGTTGTCGTAATCAACCCTGTAGCACTTCCATGGGAGAGTATCTGGCTGAGTTGGACAAAGGAATAGCTACTGCCGTGCAGGCTGCCAGGGGTAAAAAAACCGTCGTTATTGCAACCCTTAGCGGCAGCGTTATGGTAACAGGTGTGTATCTTATCAATGAGGAACGGGAATGAAGATATTTGGCCATCAGTTGGATTATGCGGCTAAGGTGTTCGATGCCCATCGCCGGCCTGTTGACTGCGGTGCCGATGATACGGAACTGAAACAAAGGTTAACCTTGGCCCAGGGGTATTCCCGGGTTGTGATGCAGATTCTGGTGTCACTGATTATTTTAGCCGGATGCTTCGCCATTCTGTGGTTATCTGATGACCAAAGCCTGCAAAAAGGCAGCTTTGGATTGATGGGTACGGTTATCGGTTACTGGCTGCGTTAGCATAGTGAGATAGACTGGCGGGAATCAGCATCAAGGTAACTGGCAGCCAAACAGCCCCTGGTCAAACTCGCTGAAGGCGCAGGGGGTTCGGGGCACTATTGATCTTGTCTAGCCCCCTGAACGGCTGATTACTTCATGGCCGTTGTAAATTAAACGGGTTGACCAGGGAATGGGGTTTCTCAGGGCATAATGGGCCATACAACCATTTTCTGCTTCATTCAGTAGATCTTTGATCCGCTCTTCTGGCTCAGGGCTGTCAATCAGCACATGGGTTTCTACCACATCGCAGCCACCTTCGGTCATATAGCCATGCTCGCGCATATGGCCAAGGTTAGTACGAAATACAATGCGCTGTTCGAGCTTCAGGCTGTCTACCCGAATGTTACGGGCATTGAGGATATCGGTTAAATGGGTCATTAAGCAAAAACCAATGCCTGCCGCAAAAAATGCCAGGGGCGGTGGCGCGGTATCTTCACCAACCGGCGGCTGCTCATCGCAATACAATGTAATCGGGCTGAAGCCGGGAATATTGACCGACACCACCCCGGTTTTGCTTTGCATCTTACCCGCTTCTGCCACCAGGTTGACTTCGAAACGGTAGGGTTCGGGATGCCGCGCTTTGCTAAAGGGCGAAATCTGATACTGAGTGGTTTGCGGTTGCTGGTCGCTTAGCTCGCCAACGTGAAAAAATTTGTCTGCCATGCTTGCCTCATTGATGTTCTTAACCGGTAAACATTTTAGGGCTAAAGACGCGACGGAAGTCGTCAAAATGGCCTTTGATTTGCACTTTTTTGACGGTATCGTGCAGTTATTGATGTGATTATGAAGGAATCCGTTATGTTGACCGAGCAAGATAAAAAGATCCTGGCGCAACTGCAGGCCAATGGGCGTATGTCGATGGTGGAGCTGGCTAAAGCAACCCATATGTCTGAGTCCACTTGCCTGCGCCGCACCAAAAGCTTGGAGGAGTCTGGGGTGATAAAGGGCTATGGCGCCATAGTGGATGCCGAGGAAGCGGGCTTTGGCGTCACTGCCTTTGTGCAGGTCAGTATCAACCAGCAAAATGAAGCGGCCTTTGACCGGTTTAAAATGGCGGTACGAGCCCACCCCCTGATCCTGGAATGTTACTCCTTATCCGGTGCTTATGATCATCTGATGAAAGTGGTGGCACGAACTAATAAAGAACTGTCGCACTTTATTCTGAAAACCCTGCGCGCCTTTCCCGAGGTCAGGGAAGCGCAGACCTTGTTTGTCTTGCAGCAGGTTAAACATAGCCGCGCTTTGCCGGTAAACCTGCCATAAAAGAGCAGTGCCTAGAAGGCCAGCGATTCTGAAAATACGGCCGCTGGCATATTGTTACGACAACGGCTCGTTTGTTTTCAGTTTCTCCCTTGAAATCAGGCTGCTTGATTAATAACGCCAGGTCAGTGTGGCCTGAACCTGCCGGGGCGCGCCGTAAAAGGCCTGGTCCCAGTAAAGGCTGGCCAGGTGTTTCTTATCCGTCATATTGCTGGCATTGAGGGCCAGGCTCAGATTGTCACTGGCCTCATAGCGAACAAACAAATCAATCAAGGCATAACCTGGTTGCTCGCGGCGCAGAGCTGGCTGTGGCTCAATATAGATATCATCCTGCCATTTCAGGCTGGCACCCAATGACAGCGCTGGCAAGCTGCTGGGATAGTAAACCCCCGACAACTTGGCCATATTGCGCGGCACATAAGTACGAACCTGTTGACCATCGTTACCCTCGACGCTGTTTAGCCAGGTATAACCAAAGCTGATGTTAAAGGCATCACCGATACTGCCCACCAGTTCAAGTTCTGCACCATCCGATTGATAGTCCAGACCGTGGTAGGTATTTACGCCATTATTGACAGCGGCAAATTCACCAACGTTTTTCAGATCGGCGCGAAACAGCGCCAGGGTGGCGGTGGCGTTGTTATTCAGATTGAACTTGGCACCGATTTCGGCATTGTTGCCTTTGGCAACGCCCAATGCCTGAAAGTCCGGGTCGACAAAAGATTGCGGGGTAAACACCTCACTGTAGCTGGCGTATAAGGCCATGTTTTCATTCAGCTCATATAAACCGCCAAGGTATGGCACGGTTTCGGTGGCATCCGAGCTGGCATCGGTACCATAGCTATAGCCATGCTGGGCCACCGACATATTGCGGGCGCCTAACAACAGCGAAAACGCGTCACTTAAGTGCAGTCTTGTGGCCAGATAAACCGAGCGATGAATCTGCTTGTCCTGATGGCCGCTACTGTAAGGATCCGAGGCATCGAAATCACCGACCTGGGTTTTCCCTGCAGCCCAGTCTGCCCCCAGGGCCGAATCGCTAAATTCGTTGTCGTAGAAGGACTGACCGAACAGTTCAATGTGGGCGTAGTTCACACCCAGCATCAGCTCGTGCTGGCGGCCAAACAGGCTGTAGCTGCCGCTTAAATACAAATCAGCAATGCGCTGGGTTTCATCCAGATCATATTGATTGGGCAGGCCAATCATGCCCAGACCCGTCTGTTTATCTGGTGCGCCGTATACGTACATCACCGCAGAGTCTTGTACTACCTTGTTCTCGCTAAGCAGGGCATTCAGACTCCAGTTGTCGGAGAGCTGATGACGCAATTCGGCAAAGGTCTGGCTGTTTTTCACATCGCGGTATGCCCACTCGGGGGCGGTGCTGGTGGCAACATCAAAATCAGTTGGACTACCGTCGCTGTAAAACAGCGGCAGGGCACCGGATAAGCTGCCATCCACTTTGTTAAGGTTGTAACTGTGACCGAGAGTAATGGCGGTATGCTCGCTAAACACATATTCAGCCACCAGGTAAAGCAGGCTGTTGTCGTCTTCCTTGCGATCCAGATAAGAGTCGGCCCGCTCTTTTACCACCACCGCGCGGCCATTCAGATTAGCGCCAAGGCTGCCAGAAACATCGCCTTCAAAGCGCAACCGACTGTCTGAACCTGCCGACAAACTGGCATAGCCGCTTAGCTGCTCACTGGGGCGTTTTCGCAGATAGTTTACCGTGGCAGACGGATTGGCCAGCCCGGTTACCAGGCCAGCCGCGCCTTTTATCACTTCTACCCGCTCAAATACGGCAGTATCCGGGTTGCCATGGGATAAACCGGCCGAGAAGGGCACACCGATACCGTCATATTGGAAATTCACCACATCAAAGCCGCGAGCCGTGTAATAGATTCGGTCGGTTTCGACTTTTTCCACTGTCACCCCTGGCGTATACGCCAGCAAGTCGTTTACTGAACGCAGGGCGAAATCGTCCATTTGCGGACGGGATACCACGGTGACGGTTTGTGGGGTTTCATAGACGGTCAGGTCCAGCTTAGTCGCGGAGCGGCTGGCTCCCTGGTTACCGTAGACCTGTATCACTTCAACGGCTTGATTGTTCGCCGGATTGGCAGCGGCGGAGTGACTTATTGCTATGGATATAAAGGACAGTTTTACCGCCAGCGCTGCGGCGCTAAGAGGTTTGGTGCGTAACATAAATGTATTCCTGGCCTGCAATTTTGAGGCGACATAGTATGTTGGAAATATATTTTTGTAAATGATAACGCTTATCGTTAAGTGGTTTTGTGCTGATAGTGAAGATACATATATGGATTACTGACAGCTCGCAGCAGCGAGCTTGTAACCATGCAAAATATGCTTATACACTTGGGGGTCATTGAAACTGCTTAAGTAACCGATTTGCTATGCGTATCCTAAATATTAGTATTCTGCTTGGCCTGTTGCTGGGGTGCTCCCAGCCGCCATCTACCGAAGTCGTCAACAACCAGCCTGGCAGTGCCAGTCAGGAAGAGCATCGCTTTAACGTCATACTGAATGGCAATGTGGTGGGGCATTTGTATGCCACCCATCAGAATAACGACATCAGTATTGATTATGATTTTAAAAGCAACGGCCGTGGCCCGGCCTATAAAGAGCAGGTCAGCTTAAACGCAAAGGGCATTCCGCAAAGCTGGAGAATCAGCGGTAACACTACGTTTGGCAACCCGGTGGAAGAACAAATGCAAATTCATGCCGGGCAGGCTACCTGGCGGGATGCCACCGGCCCGGGTGAAGCCAGAATAGACAGTAATGCGCTGTATGTACCGCAAAACAGCAGCCCTTATCAGGCCTATATAATGGCCAGGGCACTGATGCAAACCGAAGGCAAAAGCATGGCCGCGCTGCCTGCCGGCACCTTAAACCTGACGGCGTTGGAAACCTTGCAAGTGCAGAGCGAAGAAGGTCCGGTGACGTTAAACACCTTTGCCCTGGCGGGGGCGGATTTGGACCCTGATTATCTGATCCTGGACGGTAACAAACAGTTTTTTGCCTATATTACCCCGCGTTTGATTGTGATCCGCGAAGGCTTTGAAGCTGAGGAAACTAAGTTGCGCCAGCTGTCGGCCAAGTATTCCACCGAGCGTTTTGAAGCCCTGCAATCTGAATTTGCCCACCATTATCAAGGCGCTGTACGGATTCGTAATGTGCGGGTGTTCCAGCCACAAAGATTAAGTTTGAGTGAGCCTGTGTCTGTGTTGGTAAACGGCGAGAACATCACTGCCATTGAACCGCTGGATATTGCTACGCAGGCCGGTGAAACCGAAATCGACGGCGCGGGTGGCACCCTGATTGCCGGGCTGTATGAAATGCATGCCCACACCGGTGACGACGACGCGCTGATGAACGTGCTGGCCGGCGTCACTTCAGTGCGGGATATGGGCAACGCGCTGGACGTGCTGGACGAGCTGAAAAATAAAATCGACAGTGGTGTACTGGCCGGGCCGCGTATTACCCGCTACGGCATGATAGAAGGTAAAAGTCCGTCCAATAACAACAACGGTATCCTGGTGGAAACCCAGGAACAGGCCATTGCCGCCGTACATACCTATGCCGAGCATGGCTTTGACGGGGTGAAGCTGTACAACAGTATGAAAGGTGAGTGGGCACCGGCCATAGCCGATGAAGCCAAACGGCTGAATATGCGCGTCACCGGCCATGTACCGGCTTTTTCTAACGCCAACGCCATGATCCGCGCCGGCTTTGATGAAATGACCCATATTAACCAGGTGATGCTGGGCTGGGTGTTAAAGCCCACTGAAGATACTCGTACCTTATTAAGGCTGACCGCCCTGGATCGTTTGCCCGCCCTGGATCTAAGCAGCCCTGCGGTACAGGAAACCCTGGATTTAATGGTAGAAAATCAGGTGGCTATCGATCCCACTCTGGCTATTCACGAATACCTGCTGTTGTCGCGTAACGGTGAAACCCGCGCTGGCGTCAGGGATTATATTGACCATATGCCGCCTGGCGTGCAGCGCAGTGCTAAAGTGTCGCTGGCAAAAGTGGCCAGCCCGGAGCAGGACCAAGCCTATCGTGGTGCCTATGAGCAGATCCTGACCACGTTGAAAATGATGAAAGAGCGCGGTATTCAGCTGCTGCCCGGCACCGATCTGGGCGGCGCCTTTAATCAGCACCGCGAGCTGGAACTGTATCAGCAACTGGGTTTTAGCCCGGCTGAGCTGCTGAAGCTTGGCAGCTATGATATGGCCAACTATCTGGGACACGCCGACCGCGGCAGTATCGAACCCGGCAAACTGGCGGATTTCTTCCTGGTGCCCGGTAATCCAACCGAAGATATCAAGGCGATTAAAGCCATCAGCCTGGTGTCCCGTGGCGGCGTGTTTTATTACCCCAGCGAGGTGTACCCAAGCTTTGGCATTAAGCCTTTTACCAATATTCCCAAGGTGAAGGCGCCTGCCAGTTTGTAATTCAAATGTTTAAGCAGGTGGGCGACCCGGTATCGACGTTGCCCACCTGTTTCAATTAATCTTTCGTGCATTGCTGCCAATATTACTCGACGGTTTCTTTTGTCAGCATGTCGATCATGGCCCTGGCCACCCCGGCCGAAGACAAATAATTCTGCCCGGTGATAATCCGTCCATCGATTTCAATATGCGGCGTATTGCGCGGGCTATACAGAAATGTGCCGCCGCGCTGCTCAATGGTCTTGGTAATTAAAAACGGGAATTCCTTAAAGTAAGGTCTGTCGGGATGTTCGTATTCGTCGGGATAGCCGCTGATACGCCGCCCTTTAACCAGGTACTCACCGTTTTGCAAACGAAGATGGGCAATACCGGCGGTACCGTGGCAAACCGCAGAAATAATGCCGCCATGCTGCTCATAGATACTCATACTGATTTTTTGCAGCTGTGGGTGGTCCGCTACCCCATACATAGCATTGGTACCCCCCACATAATGTACGGCGCGGTAGTCTTCTGCCACCACCTGCTCGGGTGTCAGGGTATGACCAATGGCATACATAAAATCGCTGTCGTACAGATACTTTTTGTGCATGGGTTCTGAGGTGTTGATATAGGCCAGCGGCAACGCGCCGCCTTGAGGGCTGACAAAATCAACGCTAAATCCGGCCCTGGCAAATTCGTCATACGCATTGACGATTTCCGAGAAGCTTACCCCGGTAGGCAGGTTGGAATCACCATGAAAATGCGCGCTGGAAAGGATAAACAGAATGCGCTGGCCATTGTGCGAACTGGCCTCACCGACGGCGCTTTTGCTTAAGATTTGCCACACCCCATCAAGCTTTTTCAGCAACAACATATCGATATAGCGCTGCTGTTTTGCCGGCATCAGTATCTCGGCCTTGACGATGGCCAGGTTGCCTTCCCTGTCTACATTTAAAATACGGCCGAGGCGCCCGTTAAACTGGCCCTGATTGGCGTCTTTGTACCAACCAATATAGTCATTTGCCGTGACCTCCCAATAAGGCTGGTCGTTCTTTTCCAGATACAAGCGTGCCTGCTTGTGAAAAGCCTGTTTTAATCTGGCCTTATCGCTGTAGGCGCTGCCGTGGAAATAATGCTGGATGGCGGTTTCTATGGCGGCATGCTCTTTGGCATCTGTCGCCCCTGTGCCGGCATCAGCCGCTGCAAGCTGCGTAAACGTCAGCGAAATCAGCAAGGTGACAAGTGTAAATAATCGATGTTTCAAAATGGTAGCCTCCGTTAAAGTGGCTGGCCACGTTAGCGAAAAGGCTGGCAAAAACACTACGAAATGATAATTCCGTAGTGCCGGATTATGCTTTCGCAGCCTTTTATGGCGGGAGTTGACGGAACTTGGCCGGGGTGGTGCCGGTAAATTTCTTAAACGCCGAGTAAAAGGTGGATAGGGAGTTGTACCCCGACGCATCAGCAACATCTTCGGCACTTAATGCGGTATCACAGAGCAGCAGAGATTTGGCATGTTCAATGCGTTTCTCATTCAGGTAATGAGGAAAAGACATCGCCAGATTGTCGTTCACAAACTGCGATAATTTGGAGGTGTTGGTGCCCAGACGTTTGGCCAGTTGCGCCAGGGTCAGGTTGGGATTAAGGAACAACTGCTCGTCGTTCATCAATTGATTGAGTCTGGTCAGCATGGCGGCGGCATCGTCGTCTGGTATTTTCTTATCCTGATAGCGATTTTGTTGGCGTTCCTTGCGGGCCAGCATCGCCATCACAATACTAAGGTAAAGGATCAGCGAAAAACTCAGCGCGCCGCTGATATAAGAGGTATAAGCACCGGTGAAATAGGCCAGCCAGATAACCGCCGTACCCAACCAGATACTCAGGCAAAGTGTTGCAGGTGTAGACAAGTCAAAGGGCTTTTGTCTGACTTGCAGCAGCCAGGGCTTAATATGCCAAAGGCTAAGCAGCAGATAAAACAGCCACACATAGTTCACCACTTTATACAGCAGATCACCCCACAGTGCGGTGTGGGTTTGATAAGGATAAAGCACGCCTATTACCAGGATGGCCGACAATGGCGCCAGCACATGGCCGAAGCTGTACCTGGAAACAGCGGACCCGCGTTGTACCGACAAGCAATACAGATATAAAAACGGCCCAATCAACAGACAGGCAGACAGCCCAACCTGCAGGAAAATTTTGGCCAGGTCCGGTGAAAAATAGAAAAACACCGATTTACCCACGCGGATGCTGAGCATCAGCAACAGGCAACCGAGCAGCAAATCGCTTTGGCTGCGATGGGTTTTGCTAAACAGGTAACCTACCAGTAACAGGGCATTAAATACGCCCAGGGCGCTGAAGAAAAAAAGCAGTTGTGCGGTCATCTAATGGTTGTCATTTCAAGCTTGTAACTGTCGGTGACCACTATATCTTCTGCATTGCGCTGGGCAACCCCTATGTATTTATCCTTAATGCCTAGCCGCCTGCTAATCCTAACCGGCTTGGTTAATTTCAGCCTGCTGTGCTTGCTTCTGTTTATTGATACCAAAGCGAAAACACAGCAGATGGGCGAGGCCCAGCATGGTGAATGACAGGATAAGTGGCATCAGCACGAATTTATCCACCAGATAACCGGCAATCAATGCCCCCAACGAGGCAGCACTGATTTTTGCAGCCGCTACCCACATATACACCTGGGCAGCAACCTGTTCGGGGGCATACTCACTGCGGGCCGCCAGGGTGCTGGCAAAAAACAGCGCATTAACCAGGCCGCAAAGCCAATAGGTAAATAGTCCTACCGGCAAAGACGGGCTTAAACCAATCCCTATCAAGGTGAGCAGCAATATCGCTGCATGCTGTTTGAGCAGCGTCAGGGCGTCCGCGCGCAGCGGTTTAACCATCAACAGCAAACCACCGCACAAGGTGCCGATGCCATAACAGGTGACCAGATAGGCGCCCTGTTCCTGAGCGCTTTGCCAACTCTTTGCAAGGTACACGGCGAGCACAGGTAACGCAGCCACGCTGCAGGCTGCCACTGAGGTCATAATAATAGTGGTACGTAATGGGGCAGAGCGGCTAATCAGGCGCATCACCTGCCCAACACTTTGGATCTGCGCTTTATCTGCGCCTGTTTTGGTTGCAGGGGCAGGGAAACTGAGTATGCAGATGCCCGCCAGTATCGGCAGCAGCATCAATAGCGTCAGTGCCATCTGTGTTGAGTAGCTGCCAGAGAGGACTGCCACCACCAATGGCCCCGCCGTAATACCCATGGCATAGGTTATGGCGTCCCAATTTTGCGCGCGGCGTCGGGTCTCCCGGTTTGGCCCAACCAGGCCAGTCAACTGGGTGCTCAGGCCCCCCATCAAAAAGGAGCTGCAGGTGCCACATATCAGCAGCGATGTTACTGTCAGCCACATCAGGTGCTGGTTAAAACCCATGATGGCAAGCTGAAAGAAGCCCGCGTAGATAAAAGCCGCGGCAATCAACAGGCGGCGGGGATCCCTGGCATTATCCAGCCAGCGGCCAAACAAGGGGCCGAGCAGATGCGGAAAGGTCAGACAGGCTGCCAGCGCCCCGGCGGTTTGCCCGCTGGCACCTTGCTGATTGGCCAGCAAAATAACTGCCACGGTGGAGCCGCCGGTGGCGGTTCTTGCCAAGGTGGCGGCTAGAACATACCTGAGTAACACCGGAAAGTTAAATAAGCCCACCACTCTGGCAACCTTGTACATCGGCGCTGTTCCTTATTAGCTGAGGTTTAACTGTGTCAGCAGAGTTTCAAGACTGGCCCGCTCGGCACTGGTTAAAGGTTGTAGCGGCTGGGGTAAACAGTTGCCTTCGGTGATACCCAGAATATCGGCCGCGGTGGCCATCACTCTCATGCCGCCGCGGTTGCGCACAAACAACTGCCACAGTGGCTCTAATTGCTCTGCCCATTGTACTGCCTGATGATCTTTGATGGCCTGAACTATGCGCATGGCGGTTTGCGGAAACAGGCCGCCCACCACCGACAACCACAGATCGCAACCGGCTTGCAGTCCGGCCACGGCAAATTTGTCGCCACTGACACCAATGGCCACGTTTGCCGGAACAATGGCACGTAACCTGGCCAGACGCTCTGCACCTTGTGCATTGGCAAAAGGCATACCGGGGATCTTAATCGCTGCCACATTGTTGAGCCTGGTAACCTCGGCGTACAATTCATCGCTAAAGGTAAACTGGGTGACGCCGGGATTTTCGTAAACACACAAAGGTACCGACAACTCAGCACTGACCTTGGCATAAAGATTGTAGACTTCCGCCTCAGTCAAGGGATGGTAGGACACCGGTGCCAGCAATACCGCCTTCACGCCAGCCTGCTGGGCGAGATAGGCTTTTTGCAAAACGTCTTTGGTACGTAGCGCACCAATACCCACCATCACCGGAATGCCGTCGGCCAGCGCCACGGTTTTCTCAGCCACAGACTGAAATTCAGCGTGGTCCAGATAAGGGTACAACCCGGTAGAGCCCATGGCACAGATGGAATCCACTTTGGCGTTGGTTAAACGGCTTAGTAGCTTTTCAAACGCCTGAAAATCAATACACTCATCCCGAAAAGGGGTCAGCGGAAATGCACTTAAGCCTGTAAACATTGGAACTCCTGTAGAATAGGGTTAAGACAAAAAGATGGGCTTGAGCGCGCATAGCGCTATAATGGCCCGTGACAAAAAATATATTGTCATAGGACAAAAATGAAAGTCAATATATCAGGTAACAACGCGCAGAGTATTTTTGAATCGGTGCGAGAGCTAACCCAGAGCGGCGACCTGCCCGCAGGCGCATTACTGCCGCCGGTACGCGAACTGGCCGACACGCTGGGCGTGAACCGCAATACCGTGTCATCCGCCTATCAGCGCCTGGCCAAAGCCGGTATTGCCATTACCCAGGGGCGCTTGGGTACACGCATTTGTCAGTTAACCGATGCCGGTGAGCAGGAGGGCATGACCGACACCGCCTTGTATGACCTGGCCGATGGCAGTCCTAACCGTGACTGGTTACCTGACTTAAATCAGGTGGCAAGCCGCACTCAGTTTCAACAGTACCTTTACGGTGAAAACACCCTGTTGCCGGGGCTGGCCGAATTTGGCCAGCAATGGTTTGCCCGCTGCTGCCCGGGCGATTTTGAAATCGTGCTGAGTAATGGCGCCATAGACGCCATGGAGCGTTTAATGGCGGCACATTTGCTGCCAGGCGACACTGTGCTGGTGGAGCAGCCCTGTTATATCAGCTCGGCAAATGCCATCCGTCTGGCCGGTATGAAGCTTAGCGGCGTGCAAATCGACAGATTCGGCATGCAAACCGAAGCGCTGCGTGCGGCGCTCGCCAAAGGCGCGCGTGCGGTGATTATTACCCCCAGAGCGCATAACCCAACTGGCGCTTGTCTGTCGGCAGAGCGCGCCCAGGCACTGCAGGTGGTATTGGCGGAGTATCCCAATGTATTGGTGATGGTTGATGATCACTTTGCGCTGATGGCCGAGTCTGAATACCATTCGGTTATACCCGCTACCACGCAAAACTGGGCCATATTCCGCTCGGTATCCAAAGGATTCGGGCCGGATCTGCGACTGGCCATTATCGCTGCAGACAAAGACACGGTAGCCCGTTTCAATACCCGTTTAGCCCCGGGCATGTCCTGGGTGAGCAGGGTACTGCAGGCCATGGTACTAACCTGCCTGACAGATCAGGCAGTGCAGGATAAGTTAGCAGACACCAAACTGCAGTGTGCCCGACAGCGCAATTTCTTACTTGATGCGCTGGCGGCGTACGGGGTGGCATGCCCTATGACAATCGACGGCCTGAATGTCTGGGTGCCGGTCACAGGTAACAGCCAGGCAGCAGCCTATGAATTATCCCGTAAAGGCTGGCTGGTCAGGCCTGGCACCTCGTTTGATATTAATCAGGAATCCCAGGGGCTCAGGGTAAGTATTCCGAATTTGGAGCAAGATATCGCCCAGCGCTTTGCCCGTGATCTGGCCAATATCCGGTATTAACTGACCGACTTAACATCTGAAGTGGTTCAGAGGTAGTCCTTAGTCAGTAAATTTCAAGTGTCCATTGAGTGCGATTAACGTATAAAAATGAATTAAGTGCAGTTTCAGAATACTAGTAGTTACTTTGGCGTAAGTTTCAGGGCTTTAATATACACAGCTCTGTCTTCTATGCTTTTCATTAAGTAGTTATTGGAGCTGACAATAGGGAATATCAGTATTTTCCTGTCATCTCCACTGCAGGTATTGTTGTTCTCTAAAATCGAACTCACTTTATCGGCTCGAGACTTTGCCAATCCCAAGTTAGTTAATTTGGATTCTGGTTTCACTGGCTGAGCGTCATGCATCCCCACCACAAATGCAAAACTGTAACCGTCGTCAATAAGCTCTTCGCGAATAGTGCATAGTGCTTTTTCAATCGGCTTACTTATCTCATCTTTACTGGGCTCGAACATAATCGGAGGAGAGAACTCTTTGTAGTCAAATTGATAGTTTGTGTCTTTGGTTTTCAATTCTCTTACTGCGGCAGCTAAATCTTTGAGCAGATATTCAAAATCAGGCTTTTCACTGAGACCGATAGCAATATATAAAGAACCTCCAAGTGTGATAAGAGTGGATAACAAAGTTGGTACTAACTGCAGTGCCCACTTTTGCTTGTTGCTTTGCGATGAATTGTTTGGTTTTTCAATTATTCCTAACCAAATTGACACTTTGTGAATAGACATAACAAAGGTAAATGAACACATCCAAACCAAAAAGAAAAAAATTGTTACCCAGATAAAGTCTAACTCCAGGTCTGTGCTGGGCAATAACGTCGAAGTAGAAGGAGCTTTTCCCGCAGAAATGGCTGCGATAAGATCCCTTAAATCAGAAATTTGGTTGGGAAGCTCTTCCTGTTGCTTTTGTAATTCTTGCAATAGTGCTACGTTCTTCTGAACGGATTCTTGCAGTAGCAGTAGGTCTGGTTCGGAATCTGGAACAGAATCCCTGATGAACAAGCCCGCGAGTAGAGTCAATATACAAAGCAGCACTAGCGATGTGCCTGCTTTTTTTAAGTTGTTTTGCTTGGCGGTTGAAGAGGGGAATTCTGTGAAAGTTGGCTGCCGGGAAATCTTGACTGAGGGATGATTGGAGCTGACAACTTTTAATGTATTAACTTGTTTTTTGGGCTTTCTATTTATGTGATCCGGCAGAACAAAACAGAATAGTGCAGAAACTAGAAATAACACTGAAAGAATCAACAGCGCTTCCATCGTAGACTGTTCCTTAGTATTTTATTGATACAGAATGTCTGGCGGATAAAGAGCTTAACCCAACTAAGTAATAACATCTACTCCATTGCTTTAAGCATATCCAATTGAAGTTTCTTTATGTTTTGACTTGCTAGATCTTTCTTCATTGTAAACTGACTGATAATTTTTTGTTTTGGATATGGCAAGTTACTTCGCTTTCACACTCAGCTTTGCCTTTTCTGCATGTTCGGCCCCCCAATCGCGCATCAGCATTAACAGTGGGGTCAGGGTTTTACCGTAGTCGGTCAGGGAATACTCCACATGCGGCGGAACCACATCAAACACTTCCCGTCTGATAATGCCGTCGTCCACCAATTCCTTTAACTGCATGGTTAACATCCGCTGAGTAATGCCATTGATCATACGTTTCAGGGCGTTAAACCGGCATCTGTCATTTTCCAGCAGGTTAAACAAAATTATCGGCTTCCACCGACCACCTATCACTTTAAGGGTTACGGTAACTGAGCAGCCAAAAGGTTCATCGTAGTTCATATGTGTGCCGGTTATTTGCAGTATATAAAAGGATACTACATTACAAAAATGTGCGTACTTATGTAAATAGAACTGTTGGGATAGACTCCGGAAACTCAAACTTCGGAGGAAAACATGCAAGCCGTTATCATTGAACAATTTGGTCCAGCAAGCGCGATGAGGCTGGTGGAATTGCCCACCCCTACACCAGGCCCGGATGAGGTGTTAGTCAGGGTCAAGGCCGCATCGGTCAACCCGGTGGATATACAAACGCGACGGGGCGATTACCAAAGCGCGATACCCTTACCAGCCAAGCTGGGGGTGGACTGCGCCGGAGTGATTGAACAAGTCGGCGAGGGGGTGAAAAATCTTAAAGTGGGAGATGAAGTTTTCTATGTTCCCAGGCTGCTGGCCAACGAAGGCAGCTATGCCACCCATCATGTGGAAAAGGCAGCTATTGTAGCTAAAAAGCCTGGCAGTCTGTCATTTGAACAGGCTGCCACATTGCCATTGGCTGCCGGCACTGCCTGGGAATGTTTGATAGAACGTGGGCGGCTAAAGGCCGGTGATAAGGTGCTGGTACATGGCGGCGCAGGTGGTGTTGGCGTGTATGCCATTCAGATCGCCAGGCATATCGGCGCGTATGTGGTAACAACGGCCAGTGCCAGAAATAAGGCATTTGTAGAAAGCCTTGGCGCCGATAAGCACCATAACTACCAAGAAGCTTCGTTGTACCAACAGCTTCAGCAGGATTACCCCGCGGGCTTTGACATTATTGTCGATACCGTTGGGCACCACACCATACAAAACAGTCTTGCACTGCTCGCAGATGGTGGCAGGCTGGTATCTATTGTTGATATGGCCGTACCGCAAAACCTGCTTAACGGCTGGCAGGCCAATGCCGAGCTGCATTTTGTCTTTACCACCCAATCGGCACAAAGGCTTAGCGAAATTGCCAGTGTGGTAGACGCCGGGGGGATTAAACCCATCCTCGAGCGGACTATGGGCCTGAACGATATTGTGCAGGCTCATGAACTTATCGAAGCGGGCAGTCGACAGGGCAAAATTGCTATAACGATAGATTAGTTGTCTTAGCTACCAATGCAGCCAGAGGCACTTCTCTGGCTTTTATTCTCGTTTAACTTGGTGCTGCCTGTTTTTAGATGCAAGCCTCTTTCCAGATAAATCAGAGCACTCTCAGTAAATATAAATCCTTATATTTCATTCTCTTAAGTTCATTGATGAATGCAAATTCATGGATGTGTGAGAGAAAACACCCTAACGCCTCACTAGCCACAAGAGCATAATCCCAAGCATCACGACTGTTGGAGCTCAGTGGCTTGTTAATTTGCATACAGAGCATGGGGCTGAGAGCTTGCTTTGATTTTTAAGAGACCATTTTAACTTAGTTAAAAATAATACCATTAGATGGACACCTTATGACCACCTTATACCTATTACTAAAGGCGCACTTGGCCAATGTGCCGGAAATCAAAATAACCCTACCCAGGTTTAATGACCGGCATTATGTTTGGAAAATTTTTTCTGCTTTTAGATATGTGTCCATCGTACTTTTCTCGTTTGCTCAGATTCAAGGATGTTCTAGCTTTAAACTGGCAAATATGAGCGTCAATGAAGTGTTTTATATAGCCGTGGCAAGTGGTGAAAACACCAATTACTACAGAATTACGGTAAATGCAAAAAGTGTATTGGGAGAAGCCGAGTACCAAGCTGGTTGGTATCCATCCCATGCTGTCGATAAACTTTATGGTGGCGGTTCAATTCACAACGAAACCAGAGCTATTCTTACGGAGTATGAGTTATACGAAACTTTTAATACTGCATACAAAACGGCCTATCAGAGTTATCTGACAGAGGCGAAAAATCCTGATACCAGTGAAGAGAAAATTGCCAAATTTTTGCTGACATTAAAGCGCTTAAGAGCATTGCCTGGAGAGGGAACTCCTTTACCTGAAGGGGCAAGAGAAATTGAATATGATCCGTCCGCAAATATGGCCCTTCATCATGCCGGACAAAAGTTTGTTATCGCCTTTTCTTCCAATCCCGATCAAGTGCTTCAAAATATTAAATCAACGTCCGAGTCAATAGATTCCGGTGCAACAATACAGAGGTTATCAGGCATTCTTTCCCATCAGGCGCAAAGCTCTAAAGAGATACTTAAAGTAGAAAAAGTCCAGTCTGATAAGTTTGACAGTGCCCTTGTTGACATGATGCAAAGGGTAAAGGAATCGCTCAAAGCCGGTGACGAAGTGACTGACAAGAACGTTGGTGTTGAACAAGTAAGACTGAGGGCAAACCTGGAAGCCCTGATATCCCTGACGGAGACACTGCTATGACGTTACGCATACTATCTACTCTGTCTGTCTCATCAGTCATCTTGCTCGGATGCGCGACAGCAACACTGGATGTGACTGTTGACTTGTTTGATGCCGATCCATACGAACGCCCCCCATTATCTGCCAGGAAAGCGGAAATAATGTTAACCGATTTAAGTAAATTAAAAGGTGAAGCCAGCAGGCAACATGGACTTGAATCCAGCCTGGCTGTTGAATCTAATCAATTATGTCTGTCGGCATTGAAAACGTTACAACCTGAAACAGAGAATTTTCAACATTGCGGGACCTGGAATGCGACCATGACGGTTACCGAAAAAGACTCTCCAGTGTGCAACGAGGCCAAGAATGTTTGCGATGCTCCCCGCCCGGTAGAGCAAAAGAATTTTGAAGAGAATAGTAGCTTAGAAAGCTACTTGAAGAAATTGAAAGCGAATCAGAACAAGTTTGAGCTGGAGCTTAATGTCGCAGAAACACATATAAAGCTTTACATTCAGGCCTACAAAGAGGCCTATCGGCAAATTGTGCAAGGAAAGTGTAATGCGCTTTTGAAGGGCAGTACGAAAACGTCAGAATGTATAGCGCAAGGTCTTGCTATGAATGTCATGGAATTAGAATCCAGATATTTTCCATCGCCTTATAAAAACTCCCGACGTAGAACGCAGAAAAATATTTTTGTTGAGCAAGCGTATCTCTTAGATAGGCAAGCGGTATTAAGTGATATTAGAAACTATGCAGTGCAATTTACGCCTTCCAAACTTACAGATATTGCCTGCGAAGGAGAATGTGACAACGCTGAAAGCTTGCTAAAACATGAGCTTATGCGCTTTGCAAATATTAGGGTAATTAATAATAGTGACAAATGTGAGGAGCTTGATGAAACAGAAAAGTCTGATAATAAGCAGAAATGTGTAGTCTCTGACAAAAAAGCCAAGTCAGATAGTGGGATTGGTAAAGAAGGCGTGACCAATACCCAAGAATCACCTGTTTTCTGTCAGGAAGACGGTCAATGTATTTTAACCCTCTCCGCCTTGGAATCCCTAGCTTTGAATATGGTAAATGATGTAGTGGGGAGTTACAGAGGGCTTAATCAGCAAAATTTCTACATTGACTGGCTGTATATTGAACACCTGTTAAACAGAAAACTAACCACTGCCCGGATCAATAATGAATCGGAGGCTTTCCAGTTCTGGTTGGATTACGCAAAAAGCTTGCAACAACAGATTTTCAAGCTGGCCAAACGGGCAGGTTACACTAGTAATAGTGCTGGTAGGAGCGTAGCTCAGCCCTTTGCGGATAGCAGTCTGCAAGGTTCCAATTTGGCCCTGGCAAACGAGTTGGAATCGCTGCGAAATGATCTGCCACAGAGCGCTTCTTCGCAAATGGCCCTTGAAGGTTTAGTAAAAAGCAAAACGTCATTAAACGAAATGGTAGATCGGCTGCAAAACGCAGGTGATCCGGTTTGGCGTATTGTTACTGATCCTGCATTCCGGAATCGTTGGAATCAGATCAATAAGGTGTATTTTAGAGCGGATGGTAATACTTCCGTTGTCATAGTAAGGGATGCACCAGCCAGATTCAGAACCTCTAACGCTAAGAATAATCCAACGGTGTTGGCCACTAATCAGATCATCATCAGTAAGGCGATTGCAGATGCAGCAATAGACACTGTAGGCGTTTTTACAGGTGTGCCATTTCCCTCAGGAAATTCTAAGCAAGAGCAGCCAACTAACCCGCAGAGCTCCCCCTCTGTCAATGTCGGCGTAGAGAAAGAAACGCTTACCCTAGCCTTAGCTAAGCGCAATAAGGTGTTAACAAATCTGAAGGGTGAATTGAATAAAATTCTGTTCTCCATCGCCGACGCAGATAAAACAAATGCGTCAGATATTAAAGAGGCTAAAGAAGGGTTGGATGCCATCTTGTCTGCCTATAAGTCTGTGCTGGAAGCAGGGATGAACAACAATGTCCAGTAATCCACAACAAACAACTGACGGAGCACAACGTTCGGTGACACGTCAAATTACTTCAGAAAGAATATTTCTCTGGTTAAAAAACAATGCCTTGTGGTCGGGCATTTGTTTGGTTTGCGTCTGGTCTGCATATTTTCTGGTTTATAGAAGCTTGATAGATGGGCTTAACGTACATCATTCCACATGGCTTTTTCATCTCTTGCCGTTATTAGTTGCTGTTATTACTTTAGGAATTATTTACCTTGCTACGGCAGATTTAATAATTGACAAGAACGGCCATATACCCGTTAAGCAACTGAATATTAATCGCGGGTTGATGGGGCTGGCATACATGTACCTTATTTTATGGGCGTGTGTGTTGGTTTTTCTTTTGTTAAATACCCAGCCACTAGTTTTTGAAGCCGAGGACGAATCAGAATGCTATCAGAAAAATATTATTGCTGTTATTCCTGGTTGTGACTTTTCTCTACCGGAATCCATCGATACGACTGAGGGCAAGACAGATCGAATGCCAAATGGGGCTGAGTATTGTGGTGATATCCCGCCTCAATGGGTATTAGTGCTGGGAGGTATGATTCTGGATTGTCAGGTGGACGGTACATGCCGAAGCCAGTTGTCTTGCCCGAGTGAGAAGCGCCAAGTGAGTAAACAAGCGGCCAATTGTCATAATGCACTGGATAGATTGTTTGGTCAGCAAGACAACGCTGTTTGCGCCGATACCAGCTTCGCAGAGTTGCAGTTGCTGCAAGGGCAACTGCAAAAGAAAAGACAACGACTACACAATCAGAAGCAATGCCTGTCCATTGGGAATGGCCCGGATATTTGTGGTCAACCGACACTGGATTTGACCAGAAAGGATATCAGTCGAATCGATGAACTTTTAGAATCAATTTCGTTGCAACTGGCTCAAGCTAAAGTCAATGAAATGTTAGACAAGAACTTACCTGGAGCCCCTGTATTAGGAGGCGTTGTAGTGCCTATCTACTTCATTGCCTTAGCTATTTTTGGGGCCTTAGTGGCGATGGCTCGTAAATTACCGGAGTTTCAGAGTCGCCTGGATGCCAACTACAGTGAAACCTACGAAGACGATCTTGCATCCAATCTTTCCAAAGACCAGCCACTGAACCCAAGTCAACTTCCTGAGTTACTGGTGTTTCAGGTTGTTCAGGTGATTTGTGCCCCTGTTATTGCCATCGTCGCATACGCTCTGGTGGATCCGGAACAATTGTATGTTGGCGTCGTAACTGCATTTGCTGTGGGGTTTTCATCTGAGTGGGTGTTGCTGCTGATCAGAAATGTGACTGATAAGTTAGGTGCGGCCGCTCCAAGAGGCCCACGTATTCGGAAAATCAGAGAGAAGGCTGAGCAACAACTTGCAATCGCAGTCGACAGTATACAACTGCCAAGCGGTGAGGCCAGAGTCGGTGACAGAGTGGTGTTGGTTCAACCGGTAAACCAATACATGATTGGTAGTGAATTCGTCATCACATCTATCAAAGTTGACGCCATTACTGTCCGTGAAGTAGATGGAAAGGCCACCTTGTCCAAGGCACCCCATTTCTTTGATCTAAAAGTTATTCAAACCGAATACGTTAGCCTTACACAACCAAATGGATAAGCCATGAAAGCTCATTACCGAACCACCAGCAGTAATGGACTAAGGTTAAGAAAATCTCCGCATGATGGTGAGACGTTAAAGGTACTGCCAAGCCATACACTGCTAACTGGTATGGGCGAAGAAACCTGGGTCAAAGTGAGCACGGCAGATGGGCAAATTGGCTACGTGCTCAAGGATTTTCTTGAGCCAGTATCCGGACCTTTTGCTTCAGCACAGAATGAGATTGTTTGCTACACAGCAAAGCACCAGGCCATAGAAAGCGACAGCCCCATATTGATTAATCGCGACTTTTTGCAAAGCGTGGAAAAAATGGAAGAGTTGGCTGCCGCGCATTCGATTAATTTGACTGTCACCAGCAGTTTTCGCAACCCCAAAGTGCAATTAAGAAATACGGTCGTCGTGCCTTCAAATATGTCTAATCATCATGTTGGCCATGCATTGGATGTAAACTTCTTATACAAAGGGAAGCTTTATGGTTGCAGTTCATTTACTGATAGATGCGGCCCGCCTTCTGAAGTCTGCAGATTTATCCGCGAAGTAAAAAAGACGGTTCCCTCTATTCGCTGGGGGGGAGATTTCACAGTGCCTGACTATATACACTTTGACGATGGGTTAAATGTGACGAATCCACAGCAGTTCTTAACCAAATTACATAAGTACTGGCTGGATTGATAGGAACTGGTTAAGAAGATGCAATGTGCTGCCCGTCAGGGCTCGGAATGACATTTTAACGTCTGCTGGCTAAAGTAAGCGGCCAGATCGGCGGCGTCCTGGTCGCTGAGTTTGGCCACCATAGGCTTCATCAGCGCACTCATACCGCCGCTGCGCTGGCCGTCGCGATAGGCCTTAATGGCTGATTCCAGGTACTGGGCATGCTGGCCTGCCAGATTCGGGTACATGGCCGCGATGCTGTTGCCATCAACGCCATGGCAGGCGGCGCAGGTGGCGGACTTGGTCTTGCCAGCCTCGGCATTGCCAGCGGCCAGTGCACTGCTGGCCAGTCCAACAGACAAGATAGCCACTAATGTCAGGTATGTTGCTTTCATAAATGTCTCCAAACTTATGTAAAAATGCGGTCGCTGCCAGATAGTGTCAGCCTCAGGGCTGGTAAAAATCCACCGAGGAATTCACTACCGGCGTGACGATATTGGCGCGCACCACGTAATCACCAAAGCCTTCCCCGTGCAGTTTGTTTTGGCTCCATTGGCTTATCAGCCCTTCCAGTGTTTTTAAGATATCCTCGATTTGCTTATTGCTTTGATACAGCCTGGGAATACGTGTGCCCTGGCGGTTTCCGCCCAGGTACAAGTCATAGCGGCCCAGCGCCCGGCCCACCAGACCCACTTCGGCCAGCATGGCGCGGCCGCAGCCGTTGGGACAGCCGGTGACGCGAAAAATAATCGACTCGTTGGCCAATTGCTGCGCCGCCAGTATATCGTCCAGATGCTCAATCAGCTCGGGCAGCACGCGTTCCGCCTCAGCCATGGCCAACGGACAGGTAGGGAAGGAAACACAGGCCATGGCGTCTTGCTGCTGGGGTGTCAGGTGTTGGTTTACCAAACCATGTTCCACTGCAATGGCATTGATGTCTTGCACATCCTCAGGGGCAACACCGGCGACAATAATGTTCTGATTCGGCGTCAGGCGAAAATCGCCTTTATGCATGGCGGCAATTTGGGCCATCCCGGTTTTGCGTAATAGACCCGGTTGGTCAATCAGGCGGCCACTGGGGATAAACAACGTCAGATGCTGCTTGCCGTCGATGCCCTGTATCCAGCCAATACGGTCACCGCGGCTGGTGAAGGCATAGGGTTTGATGGGGGCAAACTGGCAACCGGCCCGCTGTTCTACCTCGGCTTTGAAGATATCGACTCCAACCCGGTCCAGGGTGTATTTGGTTTTGGCATTGCGCCTGTTGCTTCTGTTGCCCCAGTCCCGTTGGGTGGCAACCACTGCTTCGGCAATGGCCAGCACATGGTCTAAGGTGATAAAGCCAAACTCACTGGCCAAACGCGGATAGGTACTGGTATCGCCATGGGTCATGGCCAGCCCACCGCCGACCAGCACGTTAAAACCAATAAGCTGGCCGGCCTGTTCGATGGCCACAAAGTTCAGGTCGTTGGCATGAATATCCACGTCGTTTTGCGGCGGGATCACAATGGCGGTCTTAAATTTGCGCGGCAGGTAATGCTGGCCCAGTATCGGCTCACTTTCCGGCTGCTCTACCTTTTCGCCGTCCAGCCAGATTTCCGCATAGGCGTTGGTTTTGGGCAGCAGATGTTCAGAGATTTTCTTAGCCCATGCATAGGCCTGCTGGTGTAATTCGCTCTCCACCGGGTTAGACGTACAGAGCACATTACGGTTGACGTCACCGGCGGTGGCTTTGGCATCCAAACCCAGTTGGTTCAGCAGTTGGTGAACCGGCTTGATATTGTGTTTCAGCACGCCGTGCAGTTGCACGGCCTGGCGGTTGGTCACCCGGATAGAGCCGTATTCCGTGCTGTTGCCAGCGAAGGCATCAATGCCCAGCCATTGTTTAGGGTTGATAATGCCGCCCGGCAACCTGACTCTGAGCATTACGCTGTGCAGTGGCTCAAGTTTCTGCTTAAGGCGTTCAGCGCGTATATCCCGGTTGTCCTGCTGATACATACCGTGAAAGCGAATTAACTGAAAATTGTCACCGTTAAATCCGCCGGTGAGTTGATCGTTCAGATCTTCGCGAATGGTGCCGCGCAGAAAGTTACTTTGTGCTTTAAGGCGCTCGTTGTCGGATAAGGGTGTTTTTTTCATCATTGCACTCTTGTCGGGGCAGGGCGTTACCAAGCGCCACTGCCAGCGTAGAAGATGGTTTCTCTGGTCAGCGACTCGCCACTGGCCAGTTCCTCGATATAAAAATGAATGTCAGTTTTTTTCTGCTCCGGGGTGTCGGGCACCGACACCGCCAGCGCCGTGGTGGCATGCTCACCGGCGCCCACTTCAATCTGAGTTGGGCCCTGTATCTGCAGGCCGTTAAGCCCGTCCACCCGAATGCGGTAGTGTTTGCTGTGCTGGGATTTATTCAGGGTTTTCAGCACAAAGGTGTTTTCAATATCGCCCTGGTTATTAATACGGTACAGGGATTGGCGATCGCGGATCACGCTGACCTCGAAGTCGTGGCGATGCATCGCCCAGGCAAACATCATCGTCACCGTTAGCAGCACCGCCGCGCCATAGCCCAGATGCGCGGCCCAGGCGGTTTTACTGCCGCTTTCGGCGGCGTAGCGAATCAATCCTTTGGGGTAGTTGAATTTATCCATGGTGGCGTCACAGGCATCTACGCACAGTCCGCAGTTGATACAGGCGTATTGCAGGCCGTCACGAATGTCGATACCTACCGGGCACACCTGCACGCACAGGGTGCAGTCAATGCAATCGCCCATGTCCTGAGGCTTGGCAGCACTGCGCTTTCTCGGCCCACGTGACTCGCCGCGGGCAGCGTCATAGGCCACCAGTTTGGTGGATTTCTGGAACATGGCAGACTGGAAGCGCGAGTAGGGGCAGATATGCTGGCACATTTTTTCCCGTAACCAGCCGCCGTTAATATAAGTACAAGCCGCAAAGAACCACACCCAACCCTGGATAAGCAGGCTGGCTTCTAAGGTAAAGAAGGATGAATACAACTGTCTGGCGGGCACAAAATAGGAAATAAACACCAATCCCGTAGCCAGTGACAGCGCGCCCCACAAGCTATGTTTAAGGGCTTTTTTGGCCAGCTTGGCTGAACTCCAGGGCTGTTTGTCCAGAGTGCGGCTGTGGCTTTGGCTGCCTTCCACCCGCCGCTCAACCCAGTTGAACATTAAGGTCCACACGGTTTGCGGGCAGGCGTAACCACACCAGACCCTGCCATACAGTTGGGTCACATAAAACAACAGAAACGCGCCGAGGATAAACAGCAGGGCGAAAATCGCCAGGTCATGCGGGTACAAAGTGACGAAAAACACATCCAGGGTTTGCTGGCCAATATCAAACTGTACCGCCTGGCGGCCATTAAAATGCAGCAGCGGCAGCAGTACAAACAACCCCACCAATAAAAAATTCAGATAGCGGCGGATACGCTGGAAGCGCCCACTTTGCTCACGGATATAAATCTTGGCCGGCGAGGCAGGCACCTTAAGAATAATGTGCTGCTCAGAGATGGATGAATGATCCATGTTACCCCCACAGGAACTGGCTGAAAGACCCGCGGAAGTGTAAGGATTAATTCTGTCTGTAATAGATACAATAAAGTAAATTACAATAGGTACAGATTGCGTGGTTAAAGCAGGCCTATGACGAGTTTTATATACGAACAACTGGCACAGCATTTCAGTGAGCAAATCCACACCGGATTATGGCGGCCACAGCAGCGGCTGCCGTCTATCCGTCAGCTTAGTGAGCAGTTTGGGGTGGCTAAGATCACCGTGCAGCACGCCCTGCATAAACTCGAAGCCAGCGGCCTGGTGGAAGCCAGACCCCGCTCCGGTTATTTTGTCAGCCAGCGCACTGTGCCCGGCGTGCCTTCCACCCGGCGGTTGCTTAACACCCAGCCAAGCCTGGTGAATATGCCGCTGATTTTTCAGGACATTATGGCAAGAAGCGCGGCCTTTGATCTGTGCCCCGGCGCGCCTGTGCATGAACCTGTTAACCATCTGCTGCAGCTTAATCGCCATATTGGCAGGGCCATGCGTCAGCATCCCTACAATAAAGCGGTGTACTACACCGGTCCGCAAGGTAATCCGGCCCTGCGCGAGCAGATTGCGCTGCTTTACCGCGGCCGTAATTGTGCGCTGGATGCCGCGGCGCTGTGTATTACCGCGGGCTGTCAGAACAGCCTGTTTCTGGCGCTGATGAGCTGCTGCGAACCCGGCGACACGGTAGCGGTGGAAAGCCCTGCCTTTTATGGTGTATTGCAACTGTTGCAGCAACTGCGATTGAAAGTGGTGGAAATTCCGGTGTCGCCGACGCTGGGCCTGAAAGCCGCCGATCTGGAAGCGGTAATACGTAAATGGCCGGTGAAGGCCTGCGTGGTCACGGCCAGTTTTGCCACCCCGACCGGGGCTTCGATTCCCGGCGAGGAAAAGCGCCAGTTGGTGGCACTGGCAGATAAGTACGAGCTGACGTTAATTGAAGACGATATTTACGGCGATCTGGGTTTTCACTTTCGCCCCGAGCCACTCAAAGCCTTTGATAAGAACGGCAATGTGATTCTATGCAGCTCCATTTCCAAATCGCTGTCCAGGGATTTGCGCTTAGGCTGGGTAGCCGGTGGCCGTCACCATGACAAGATTGTGCATTTAAAGCTGATAAACCAACTGGCCAGCGGTCAGGCCATGCAAGAAGGGCTGGCCAGCTTTATGGCCGAAGGGCATTACAAACGCCACCTGCTGCAATATCGTCAGCAGTTAAAACGCCAGCGCGACGATTTACTTAAGGCCTTAAACGAGCTTTGGCAATTTCCCTTTCGCTACACCGTACCCGAGGGCGGCATAGCACTATGGCTGGAGCTGCAAAAACAGCAGGACACCAGCCGTTATTATCAGCCGCTGTTAAAGGAAAATATTGTGATCACCCCAGGCGCCTTGTTTTCTACCCAGGGGCATTTTAATCACTACCTGCGCCTCAGCTTCGCCCACCCGGCCACCGGCCCAAGACGCCAGGCCCTGGCCCGACTGGCTGAGATATTTGCTGGTCGGGGTTAGGTTGTTGGCAACAAAAGATCAAGCTGACTTGCTGTGTGGTTTGGCTCTTGTGCTTGAAGTGGGTGATGGGGCAGGGGGGCAAGTGTTCTGACCCTTCGAGCACTGAGCTAGTATAGGTTAAGCCTGCTTGGTCTGTTTACTGGCAAGTATTACCTGGCGCTGCATTTCGTTTGCGCCTTGCATTACTTTGCTGAACACTTTCTTTTTCTCGGCAGACGATGCCGTGCGAAAAAAAGTGGAAAAATCGCTGTCAGCACTCTGTTTTGAGCGGTTAAAAATCATGACCTTACCCTTTGTTTACTGACTTCAGTGCATTCTGGCCGAACTATCTAGTTTCGTCCAGCCCCTGATCCAGCTTGTTGAGTGCCTCTCTCAAGGACTCGCGAGTATACTTTTGGGCAATATGGCTGTCAATTTTGCTGATATTGTCCTTATATGCCACGGTCCTATCAATATCCTTATGGAATAGCATTACCCGTATCTTGGAGCCGTATATGGCTTTGAGTTGATTGACTACAGTCTGAGCGCTAAAAAACTGCTCTATAAAGACTTCCCGCTCTATACGACGCCCCTCGACAGTCTCTCGCTTTTGCACGAAATCCCAGGCAAGTAAAGGATCCATATAGACATAAACAATCACTACGAAGCGCTTCTTACGTAAAGCCCGGTCAATGTTCTTCTTGGCTATGTCCAGCTTGGACAATGTTCCGTCGAGGATAAAGCTCTGCTTGTTGGCAAAAGCTTTATCTAAAATGCGTTCAACAAGTATGGATACGGCGCGGTGGAACAAATAGGAATTTGCACCGTTATAACCAGGTACAAATTGTCGCAGCTCATCAGCATCTATACGAACAACTCTTTGTTGAGGATCTAGTGCCTTTAGCATTTCGATTGAGGTTTCGGTTTTTCCTGCACCTGGAGAGCCGGCCATAAATATGGCAACTGGATTTTCCTCGGCAGGAAAGCGTTCTTTGCATGTATAACTTGCAGCAATTTTGTTCTTGTTGGCACCAACTTTGGCCCATGCTGCTGCGGCTTCTTCCGTGCGTTTTTCTTCATCGCTTAGGGGCATGCTACATACTTATTTGGGAGCACAATTCAGCAACAAGAGTAATCAATTGGGAATGCCGTAGCAAAGTTCTTACTATTCATGCTGAATTTATTTTTTATATCATGGTGTAAAGCTTAACTAAGGTAAAAAAGTTTAAGCTACCGTACGGCAAAGTATGCGCTCATCTAGTTAAACAGAGTTAAAATGGAAACTATTGCACAGTTGGTGTCAGGGGAAATAGTGCCCCTTAACTTCCTGATCCGAACAAGGTTACTACTGCTACTTCGCTTGTTGCTTAAAGCGAGTCAATACCGCTGCCAAGCACGTAAAGATAGATAACCGTTAGATAAAACACCGAGGCCAGAAATACCGTTCCAAGCAATGATCCAATTGTTGTTCCCTTAGGTTGGCCGCGCCAGCCGCGAAGCAAAATGGCGAGTGAGAACAGTGCCAGGATCCAGTGCGAGATAAACCACAGCGTCTCTCCCAGTCCCAAACGGTAGAAATCATCCGAGTTAAGTCTTAGCAGATAATCTATTGTCACTATGGCTAGTAGGCCGCCAATCCATATCCTTATGGCATTCCCCATAGCTATCCAAACCCTTATGTTGAAGCGAAGCAGATTGAACCTGAAAAGATTATGCTAGACTGAATTTTGTACGAACTCTATCGTAAAACTTTAGCGGTGAAACTAATTCAAAGGTTAAGGAGGACTATATGCCAACCTATGTTGGAGCCAGGGATCTTGCCGGCAGATTAGCCTTTGTCGGCACCCACCAGTTTATCGTTTTGTTACCTGAAAACGGGGTGTATCCGACAGTTGTATTACCTGATGGGAGATCGGTACAGCCCCGGAAACTAGGAAAACAGCAACATGGGTTTGTTATTGGTGCGCAAAATAATGGTCGTTTGATAGTCGAGTACTTCGAAAAATCAGACTACCAAGCCACACTCGAATTTTTTGATCCTGTTACTCATACAAGATGGTATAGGTCAGACTTTGATACCGAGATGAGGATCGTTAAGCACGACATTGGTGGTACTGAGTTCATCCGAAAAATTATAAGACTTGTGAATAATTACATAATAAATGAACAGCAAGACAACATACCCTACCCATTTTCAGGTCTAAACGTAAATAGTAATAGCTGGACGCAAAGCCTGATTCATGCAGCAAACGGCAAGGTAAGTGGTAACTTTACCGGACTGGACATTTCCCATGATAAAAGAATCCCAGCAATCTACTTTGAAGCCATATGTCCTGTCGAGCCTCGTCCCAAGGTGAATCAATGAAAGCCAGACTATTAAAACCATGGGGCGTTTTCACCGGCTCATTCCTGCTGTTAATGATATTGGATTATTGGCTGCGGATTTACGATGGCAATATTAAAACTGGTGGCTTGTCTGAACCGCTGTTGTGGCTGCTGTGGGCACCCTGTTGCCTGCTGTCGCTATATTTTCTGTATCAATCCAGCCTGGGAATAAATACCGGTTTGGGAAAAGTGCTGTTTGTGCTTTTCAACATAGCACTGGCATGCCTGGGGGTTTTGGCGTTGGGTTTAGGCTATACCGTGGTTACCGGGATTGATGCTTTGTGATGGTACCACTATCACTGCTGTTCCTGCTGTTGTATTCAATGCCTACTTACTTTTATTACTCGCATGATTTGCGCGCAGAAAATCTGCACAAGCCAAGGGGAGAGAAGCAGAAGTTGAACAAGCTGTGCCCGCCACCAATGAAGTTAATACTGAAGAAGATACAGACAGTTTCTCCAACTAGGCCCCCTCACCCCGCCCCTCCCGAAGGGACTCTGAACCAATTCATAAGGTCCCTAAGTAGTTACTTTAACTGGTTTAAATTCACCTAATGTAACCATTAAGGGATATTGGGTGAGGTGTTTGACAGTGCTGGTATAAAGTCCTAAATTGAGAGTATTAAGTGGTTAAAACAACCATAAGGTAACTAAGGTGGGACTTTAAAGTGAAAAGCGTGACAGCTACGGCATTCGCAGAAGAGATCGGAAACAGGTTGAAGCAAGCTCGGCTAAATCGAGACCTTACACAATCCGAAGTCGCAGAGCTTGCTGGCATTGCCCGCAAAACGGTTTTGAATGCTGAAAAAGGAAAAGTGCAGCTCGACATCATGATTGCGATATTAATGGCATTGGACCTCACTGAACAGATTGATCTATTTCTCCCTAAACAAGAAATTTCTCCCTTACAGCTGGCCAAATTGCAAGGAAAGAAAAGACAGAGAGCCTCTGGCCAGCGCAGTAACAAAGATGAGGAAACACCAGGATGGTAATGGAAGTAATTAAGATAACTTACCAAGACGATGTCGTTGGCGCAGTGAGTTTTGACACTGAAAAGGGATTTGGGTCATTTGAATATGACCCAGGCTTCGTAAGAAATGGTGTCGAGCTGTCCCCGATCAAAATGCCATTATCGAATCGCATTTATAGCTTTCCCGAACTAGATTTCAATACGTTTAAAGGACTACCAGGGTTAATTGCTGACTCATTACCTGATGATTTTGGTAACGCGGTTCTCAACGCATGGGTTGCAGGTCAGGGCCGTTCACCGAGTGACATTACACCACTGCAACGCCTGCAATATACGGGAAAGCGAGGCATGGGAGCGCTTGAGTATGCGCCAGCTACACAGTTACGAAGTTTAAATGCTTCACAAAAGGTAGAAATCCAATCGCTCGTTTCAATTGCACAAGAAATCTTAGATTCACGCGGTAATTTTGAAGTAGAACTCAAACAAAATAGCCAAGACGATAGAGAGGCAATGATGTCTTTATTATCTGTTGGCATGAGCGCTGGAGGAGCAAGACCGAAAGCCGTATTAGCATTTAATGAAGATTTTACTCAAGTCCGCTCCGGCCAAGCCAACGTCCCAACCGGTTTTACTCATTATTTGATGAAGTTTGATGGTGTTAGTGAGCATAACAAAAATCAAGAAACCTTCGGTGATCCATTAGGTTATGGTGCAATGGAGTTTGTTTATCATTTAATGGCTAACAAATGCGGTGTCGATATGATGCCATGCCGCTTACTCCATGAAGGCAATCGACGACACTTTATTACACAGCGGTTTGATCGAATTAAAAATAGCAAGGTACACGTACAAACGCTAAACGGTCTTGCCCACATTGATTATAAAAAGCCGGGGTCATTCTCTTACGCAGAGTTATTTGGCATTGCCAGACAGTTGAAGCTTTCCGCTGTTGAAGCTGAGCAGCTATTCAAGCGCATGACGTTCAATATCATTGCGCGAAATCATGACGACCACTCAAAGAACTTTGCCTTTATGCTGAAAAAAGACAAATGGTCTATCGCACCAGCTTATGATGTAGCCTATAGCTATAAACCAGGTAATAAATGGGTGAATAGCCATTGGATGAGCTTGAATGGTAAAAGAGATAACTTTACACGAAGTGATTTCTATAGCTTAGAGAAACTAAGCCCTATTTTTAACAAGAGAAAGATCGACGATATTATTGATACAACGATCGAGCACGTATCAACTTGGCGTCAGCTTGCTCAGGAATGGGAAGTTCCAAAAACACTGATAGATGAAATACAAGAAAACCTGCGCCTCAATATTTAGTGAGGTGGCTATTCCTGTATGCGAAAAAGGTGACCTCTTATTAAGGCCATCTCAACCAATCAGCAGTTTAGCCATCACAATTCCTTTGTAGCTCTTATCTCAAGAGCTTTAATGTCGCTACCAAAATGGCGAGGTTGGAATTTTGTTAGTGAAGACTATCGGCCGAAAGCCTTTAAAAATGGTGGCCCCAGCTGGACTTGAACCAGCGACCTACCGATTATGAGTCGGGTGCTCTAACCAACTGAGCTATAGGGCCATTTTGAGATGCGTTTTACGCCATTGCGGTGTAAAAGCGACGCGCAGTATAAGCAGTTTTGTCTGCGCTGTCATTAGTTTGCAAAGCTTAACAGGCACAAGCGGCGAATATTTGCTCAGGTGCTGGGTCTGCCGACATTCGGGTTGGGATTAGTTGATGTAACCACAGAGGCACAGAGGGAAGAGAGGTTTATAAAATGTTTCTCGCGGAGACGCTGTGGCGCTGGGGTGCGCGGTGTTGGTTGCTGTCTCTGTTTTTGATGGTGGGTTTGTTTGTGGTTGATGTTTTGGTGCTATCAATCTGGCCCAAGATCGCTTGGCATTGAAGTTTCTCTTCCTCAGCGCCCTTTGCCCTTTGCGTCTCGGCGAGAGTGAATTATTTGGTGTAACCACGGAGACACAGAGGGCAAATTGGCAATCACTAACAGAGCGCCAGGCTCTGTTAGTGATTTGGCAGAATTAAAGCGGCAGGGGCACGGGTTCGCCGTTTAACAGGCCTTCGCCATCTTTCAGGGTAAAGGTACTTTGTAAGCCTTTCTGGGTTTCCACCATCAAGCCTTGCTGCATCAGCATATCCAGCAACTGCGGGGCTTGTTGCTGGGCCATTTGCTCGGCCTGCATCTGATCCAACTGTCCTGCGGCAATGGTCGGTTGCATTTGCTTGAGCATATGCTGCTCGGCAATAAACAGCAGTGCTTCGCGATCGGCATCGATTTTGGCATCCACCGCCACATGTGCCAGCCAGAATTCCTTATACATCCATTCGCTACCGTCCATATCTGCTACATTTACCACCTGACTATTGATATAGCCGTTGATTTTCCCCATAGGCAGGGTGACGCTGATTTTCGACAGGTTCAGGGCTGGATTGTCCTGCAATAGAATTGGCAGAACTTCCTCTAAATAATCCAGCATGGCCTCGGGGTCAGCGAAACTGCCGGATTTCGCCATTTGCTGATATTCAATCAGCACATCTTCGTTCAGGTTTTGCAGTTGTACTTCCAGTGCCAGCTCGCTGGCCTGATACTCACCAACATCCACTGCGTCGGCCAGATAGGCTACCAGCATTTCACCCGTGCCTTTCTCTGCGTTACGCTTGGTGCCGACATTCACCGCCAGACCATTCAACTTTGCCTGTTTACTGCCCAGGCCTGGGATATCAAACAGAATTTCACCAAGACCAATATGGGTCTGGCTGTCATAGAAACCGCCTTCCATCATGGTGGCCATATCCACATCAGCGTCCATTTGAATACGCAGGTCTTTAACGGTTAAACGTCTTTCATCACCCTTATTACCACTTAAACTGGCGGCGTGTCCGGCGTATTGAACATGGCTTTGGCCAATCTCACCACTGCCCTGATAGCCACTGAATGTAAAGGTGGTGCCAGGTTGTGGCGCTGTGCTGAAGGCCGGGATCTGGTCGGTAAAGCGATGGTCGCCAAACAGGCCAGTCAGGCCACTTAGCCGATAAAGGGGCAGGTCATCAGTCCAGGTCAGGTTTTTGCGCAGCGCTTCGCCGCTAATATCAGCCTGCCAACTGGCCAGGCCCAACAGGCCCTGGGATGACAACAGCACCGGGCCATGTTGAATATCAAGCTGAATATTCAGCGGCGGGAATTCGGGCAAGTCCTGGGCTGAAGCCGGGTCCAGCTCAGCCATATCAAAGTGCACATCAATTTGTGCCTGAGTGCTGAACCAGCCTTGCTGCCACTGCTTAATACTGGCCTGATAACCGGCCTGTTCATTCAGTTTGGCCACTTGTTCCTGCACCTGCTGATGCACATTCTGGCCGATAAATTTGGGCGCGATCAGGGCACCAGCCACCACCACGGCAACGGCGCCGAGCATGAGTCCTTTTTTCACAAAGATTCCTTGTTTGAGATAAATAGCGGACGCGCAAGCTACTAGATTCTGCGTCGCTTATCCAGCCCAATCATGCCACCTAAGGCCAAAAGCAGCAGTATGCCCAGCGCGCCGCCGCCAGAGCCACCACTGTTATTGCTGGCAGGTGGCGGGGCAGGGGCCACCACCTGAATATTAAGACTGTCTGAGCCACTGGCCCCAAAGGGGTCGGTAGCGGTCAGGGTCAGGGTGATCAGTGCGGCCTCGCCGGGGGCCACAAAACGGGTGATTGTGCCGTTGCTGGTCAGCTCAACCTGCGGTCCGGCGGTTTGTTGCCAGACGAGATTCAGGTCGGCCTGGTCATCCAGGGCGCTGGCCGATTGCACATTTACCACCGCGCGGGTATTGACCTGCATATCGGCGCCAGCATTCACATTTGGGGCACGATTACTGTCATCGTCCAGCAGGCTGATAAGTAAACGGCTGGGTTCGGCCAGGCGGGTATCTGCCAGGGCGGTTAATACCAGCTCCAGATTTTCCGTGCTTTCGCTCAGATTGTCGTTGATGGGACTTAGCACTATGCTGCGTGGCGTATTGTCACCGTCTTGCCAGTGCAACGTGCCAGAGGCGGCCACTATATCTTCCCCGGCCTGCGCGCTTTGACTGTTAAGCTGATAGCTAACCGACAGGGCGCCAGCACTGCCACCGCTTCGCACCACCGACACATTCACGGGTTGCTGGTTTTCCAGTAAACTCAATTCGGTCTGTGCAAAGGCAATCAGCCCGCTGGGCGCTTTACCACTGATATTAATACGGGCCAGGCTCTGCCCCAATGTGGCGCCGTTACGCGGGTCGAATAAACGCACAAAAAAACTTTCCTGTGGTTCATCATCCAGGCTATCCGCCAGGATTTGCAGATTAAGGTGCTGACTGTCGCTGTTATTGGTATCCCAGCTAAGGCGGCCAGCCAGGGCGGAAAAGTCCTGAGAAGTGGCCGAGCCGGGCAGGGTTTCGTACCCCACCTCTACCAGACCAGGGGCGTTTCGTTGCAGTTGCACCGCTAAGGTCAGGCTTTGCCCTTCTTCGCTTTGCAGTTGATCGCTGGCGAAACCGATTTGCGCCAGTGCCACCTGTTTGCTGTTGTCGCGCAGAATATACAAACCACTGTTTACATCGCTGACTAAAATCAGGCCGCTGGGCAGAAAGGGGTAGACTCCCCAGGCACCGTTAAAACTGGTTTGATCCGAGGCGGGAAAGGTATCGAAGAATCCCACTTCCTTCGGGCTATTGGCATCGCTGATATCCAGTATGGTCAGGCCGCGTTCGTAATTAGACATATAGTAGCGGTTACCCCGCACAAAGCCGTTGTGATCGGTGGCGCGGGTCGGGCCTGTCCAGGTCGCTGCCAGGCGCGGGTTGCTCAGATCACTGATATCAAACACGCGCAGGGTGGTGTTCAAACCCAGGCGCCGTTCATCCAGTTCATCGTGCACCAGCATATAGCGCTTATCTTCGCTCCACCAACCGGAGTGCACATATTCGGCATTGGCGTAACTGGCCTGGCTCAGCTGGCTGACGACCTTATCGGTATATTGCCAGAGGCGGAACTCGTTTTCGTTAAAATCCAGCATAACCAGGCAGCCTGAAGGGTCAGCCTGACACTGACTGTCGGCGCGCTCGTCATCAATGGTCAGAGACGCGGCATCATGGCTGTAATCGCTGCGACTGGCCGACGGCGAGGCATAATCCAGCGTTAAGTCGGTGGGGTTAGCCAGACTAAAACCGTGCAGCGCGCCGAATCGGTTGCTGGCACCACTGATATGCAGTAGCGGCGTATGTCCGCCAAGGGCGATATTCAGGCTGTAGTCCAGTTGGCTGATATACAGATTATGCGCTGCGCCATGCAGCATCTGACGTTTGACCAGACTGACCTGGGCAGGCAACTGATTTAAGTCAATAATACTCAGCCCTTCACTGGCCCCATCTGCGGTGGCGTAAGCGTAAGCGCGCCATACTCCGGCGCTGCTGTCGAAATACTGGTATACCTTAATATCCCGCCAGATAGTGGACTGGCCGCTGATGCGGCCAACAAGCACAGGGGCACTGGCATCGGCCAGGCTAACCACCGCCACGCCATTAGCCAGCCCGATTAACGCATATTCGATGCCGCTGTTCAGATCCACATGCCCCCAGATATCATTGGCGGAACTGGGATTGCCCAATGCGGTTAATGGCAGATGACCGACAAGATCGACATTGTTGCAGGCATAATTGCCGGCCCGGCCATCCACACAAGATTGAGCGCTTTGCTGACTGTTTAATGATGCCAGGCGCTGCAGCTTTTGTTGCAGGGGCTGGTCGGGTTGCGGGTGCTGGTCCTGAATGGGCACAAAGCCCTGGCTGGATAATTGTTGCAGATAGTCTTTGGGCACCCCGCTGATAAAGGTCAGATGGGTATCGGGGGCCTGGCTCTGGTATAAATCAATTCGATTGTAACCAGCTGTTACAGACACCAGATTGCCCAGCAGCGCCAATAAATCTTCCTGGCTCTGTATCTGATAGCGGCCTTGTGCCACTAATACCCTGTCGCCCTTATTGGCGCGGCTGACGGCATAGGCGATAGTACGGCAAGGGCGCAGGCGATTGTCACACAGGCCCAGATCCTGACCGTTTTCAGCCACAAATCTGGCTTTATCGTGTTCACTATGGCTTAAAGCGCCTTGACTGAACAGCGCACAAACCAGCATCATAGAAAGAATATTCGGCCGCATGCCAAGACCTTGATTAAAACAGCAAAATGACGATTCACCCTGTGGCAAACATAGCAGCATTTCTTCGTAGTATAAAATATTCAAGCCCGCGCATTATCGGCTTGATGAGTATGCTGCTGGTGTTGTCTGGCTGTGGCTTTTTTACCCCACCGCACCGTTTACAGGTAGAGCTGCGTTTTGACGGTCGCCCATTGCCCTGTGGTACCGCGCTGAGTCTGCAAGGTTCACCCTGGTATCTGGAACATTCCAAGTTTTATTTAAGCCAGTGGCAGGACCAGGAAGGTAATAGCCTGCACCTGGAAAACAACAAATGGCAAACCGGCGAAACCGTGCTGGTATCCATTGAACAACGTGACTGCTGGCAGGACGGCGAAATGCTCGGTAATCATCGGGTGGTGTTTGACGCAGATGTGGATTTGGCCGACGTGCAGCAACTGCAATTCGTGCTGGGCATTCCTTTTGCGCAGAATCATCAGAACCCATTGGCTCAGCCGTCACCGCTGAATCTGTCCAGCATGTTCTGGACCTGGCAAAGCGGACACAAGTTTGCCCGCTTTGAACTAAAGTCAGTGGCCGACAGCTGGGCTTTTCATCTTGGTAGCACCGGCTGTGCGGCCGACTCGGCCATGCGTGCCCCGGCCGAAGCGTGTGAACAGCCGAACCTGCTGGCGTTTTCCCTGCAGCGCCCTAAAGGTAAAGGGGAAACCCTGGTTTTTCATCTGGACAGACTGATAGAAGGGATTCGCGTCAGCCAGGAAAACAGCTGTACATTCCATCCCAATGAAACCGCCAGCTGTGAGCAGTTGCTGAGCAATCTGCGTCAGTCTGTGATTGAGTGGATCTAAATGCGCCTGGCAGCAACGTGGCTATTGCTGCTGTTGCTGGGATGCGGTCAGCCTGACAAGCCGTATCAGTGGGCGTTGCCGCAAGGCTTTCCCGAGCCAATAATACCAAACGATAATCCTATGTCTGAGGCCAAAGTGGCCCTTGGCCGGGTACTTTTTTACGATCGCAACTTATCCTTCAATAAAACTCAGGCTTGTGCCTCCTGCCATCAGCAAGCTTTTGCTTTTGCCCAACCTGCTAAGGTGGCCACCGGCAGTACCGGGCAGTTGCACAGGCGCAACAGTCTGGCGCTGGTGAATGTGGCATATAACACCACCCTGACCTGGGCTCACCCGGAATTAACCCGAATTGAACAGCAGTTACTGATCCCGTTATTTGGTGAACATCCACTGGAGATGGGGATCTGCGGTCATGACCAGGAAGTGCTGGCGCGATTTGATACCGCTGATTATCGCCCGCTGTTTAACGCTGCCTTTGGTGATGAAGTGCCAAGCTACGACGGCATTGTCAAAGCGCTGGCCAGTTTTGTGCGCAGTCTGGTGTCTTTTGACAGTGCTTTTGACCGCTACGCCTACCAGATGCAGGACGATGCGTTGTCTGAGTCTGCCAAGCGGGGCATGGCGCTGTTTTTTTCCGAGCAATTGGAATGCCACCATTGTCATGGTGGCATTAATTTCAGTCAGGCCAGCCGCCATGCCGGGCAGCTTTTGCAGATACGCCAGTTTCACAATACCGGCCTGTATAATGAGGATGGCCAGGGGGCATATCCCGCCAGTGATATGGGCTTATATGAAGTCACCGGGCAGGGTGTGGATATGGGCCATTTTCGTGCGCCGACCTTGCGTAATATCGCCCGCTCAGCGCCTTATATGCATGATGGCAGTTTGCCAACATTGGAAGCGGTACTGGATTTCTATGCCGCTGGAGGGCGGGGGGCCGGCATCGACAGCCCGGTAAAAAGCGTGTTTATGCGGGGATTTACCCTGAGCGTGGAGCAAAAGCAGGATTTACTGGCATTTTTACATAGCTTGACGGATGAAAACTTTCTGACTAAGGAAGAATTCGCGCATCCCTAGCAGTTCAGCTCGCTAAAACCCGGTTTTTTCTCATTAATTTGCCATAATAATGGGGTGCGCGGCGTTACAAACTCTGTTATCTTTTGCTCAAATAAGTATAACGATAAAGTCAGTTGCTACGGGGACGAACATGACTGAAAAGCCTTATCTGCTGAGTGGTCGCAACACCATTATCCACAAGTTGCGTAAGTTTGACTTGCTGATCCTCAATGGTGACGACAATCCGCCGGTGCTGGTGACCTATAAAGGCATCAAGGAATATAACGGCAAGATCCCTGATAATAAGCGGGATGCCAAGCTGATGGATATGGAACTGCTGGATGTGACGCTGGGGGATTTCTTCGGTGAGGAAAAGATCCTGTTGTTTATCCAGACCCTGAATGGCAAGGAATACAAGATTGATTACAGCAAGGTGGGTACCGATTTGTTTATTCGTATCCACCAGGACAGCATTATTTAAGCTGTTTCTGCACAAAATAAAAAGGGCCGGATTCGGCCCTTTTTTGTTTTTGCGGTGTAGGTTTGGCGTGCTGAACTGTATAGATGCTCGATGGTTTGACCACTGCATGATATTACTGGCAGTGTGATTTTGCCGGTGCTGGGGCGTAAGCCCTTGATATCGCGTTTAGTCAGCATTGTTGGGCTAAAGCCCAACCCACAGTAAGTCGCAATGTATTCCAACAGCAAACTGAGTAACAGCCGTGGGTCGGAATTCATTCCGACAGCAAAACTAATTTACAGCCGTGGGTTGGAATTTATTCCAACAGCAAAACTTAGTTGCAGCCGTGGGTTGGAATTTATTCCAACAACAAAACTTGTGTAAAAATGTGGAGCAGAGTGAATTCCGACTGTCTGACCCCTACCGAAAAGCCAAGTAAGTTCAGTTGCGTTGAATGGCTCGTTTTCAGAGCCAGAATGCAGGCGGCTAGCGGCCTGCCAAGCTCTGTTGTGACTTGCACCAGGGTGGTGAAATCTGAAATATTTTCCTCAATAGCCGTTATTCTAAGGTAAAATCTTCCCCGATATCTCACTATTCCTGGCTTTTATCCTTCGATACGCGCAATTCGTCACATTGCCACACAAATGCAACCTTTAGCTGGTTACACTGCGCAGGTTGGCGTAGTGAACCAACCTATACATGTTATTCCTAATGCATGTATTGTTTCCCTGATTGGGGGTCCGTTTGGTCCCCCGCTTTCCTCTCGCAGCTACTTTTATTCAAGCCTAATGATGTGCTTGCAAGTGGTACTTACTGCAAAGTTTTACCAGTGTGTCTTTTTGCAGTGGTTTTATCAGATAGTGCTTGGCGCCAGCCTTAACTGCCCGTTGTACCATGGATTTTTGCTTATTGCCGGTCAAAACAGCAATCACGGTATCACTGTTGATACAGTGCATATTGGGAAGTTGGTCGGCAATCAACAAGCCATCGGTGTCTGGCAGATTAATATCCATTAAAATCAGTTCAAACTTTTTGGCTTGCAGTAAGGCCAGGGCGCGTCGGCCGGTGGGGGCCCACTCAAAACTCAGCCCCATGCCTTCAATAAGCTTTTTGCCCATCATGGCGGCCAGGTTATCATCTTCAACCATCAGAATGCGGGATGCTCTGGCTTCCTTGTTGATTTGCAGTGAGGGTGGTTGGGGCTTGGAGTCTGGTTGAGGTTCTGGCTCAGACTCTTCAGCGACGTCGGTCACTGCTTCTGGCAGTGCCAGTTTAAGTAATAAGGCATCAAGCAAATGCAAAGTGCGATGTTGCAGGCGAATCAGATTCGGTCTGAAGCTGTTTTGCTGAAGTTCCTGTAACAACAAACGTAACAAGCGGACATCTTCATCGCTGACTTGTTCTTTGGACAGATGCGCATCGGCCTGGGCAATTGCCTGGTCAAACTGGTCGAGAAGCGATTCAAACTCTCCGCGTAGTTTACGCTTTCGCTCCGCCCCTTCCTGCACCACATCAATGCTGATGTCATCCTGTGCTTGTGGTTGCAGCGGCACATCAAGGTTGGCCTTATGCAGATTAATGCCGAGCTTTTCCAGTTGCGCATAGCAAATGGTGATCGGGCGATGTAATTCATACAAGGGGCGGGCAACAATATAATCGTCAATCACCCGACTCTGGAAGTAATTAAACGCCTGCATTTCTTCATGTTTGGCACAGACCACTAAAAAAGCGTGTCTGCAAAGCTCTTCATCCGGTACTTCTAACAGGCATTGATAATAGAGCTTCAATGAACTCTCAAGACTGGGAGTGGCCAGCAGAATCAGTTTATTTACGCCATCTTTAAGTTTGTCTACCAGTTTGGCTTTGGAATTAGTGATTTCATAAATCAATTCGGACTGCTTAAACACCCGGAGGAGCAGCTCGTCGTCCTTTACATTGGTGCTGTACAGCAATAAATGCAGGGCCTTAGGTTCTGTCATGTCCAGCCTCCAATTGCGCTAATGCTTCAGCCAGAGCATGCTGCGCAGCTTGGCTGTGCTTAGTGAAACTGACCAGCCAGTCTTGTATGACATCAAGATCCAGTTGCCTGGCACCGGCTAACTGCTCGCCCTGTTCACAACAAAGATGTAATTGTTTGGCGCCATAATACAAACTGCTGCTTTTCAGACTGTGGGTAAGGGTTTTAAGACGTTGCCAGTCACGCTGCTTTACTGCATTGACCACATCCTGATGACGCAGGATCAGGCCGCTGTGAAAGGTACTGAGTAAATCCTGTTCATCTTCTGAGCTAATGTCGCCCACATGCCGGGATAGTTTGGACAAGTCGATGGCCATATTTGCCTCCTTGACGTTCCCTTAGCCGCGCCGGCCACAGGGCCGGGCTTGTTTAAGTGTCAGCCATAATCGGCAAAAATCAACTCTCTATATGGTGGTAGTTTGCTGGTAAATAATGTCTTTTTTGAGCGGTGCCAGCGCGGCCAGAATGCGATTTTCCTGTTGATAGGTCAGGCCAATCAGGCGCATGGCCTGCTGAACATGTTCCACCACCGCATAAAATTCGGCTTCGGTGACATTGCGCTCCTGATGAGATTCCCGCATGGATTTGCCGGTATAAGTACAGGGGCCGCCGATCAGGGCGCAGGTTTGCTCGGTTAACATTTTGCGCAGATGGGACTTGGGTACACCGTTAAAATGTGGGCCAAGTTTTGGGTCGTTATAGATGCGGTTAACTGCCAGTCCGAACACTTTGTCCAGTGTTTCGCTGCCACCGATTTCATCATAAAGACTGACCGAGGGTTGGCCAGCACAAGCCGTCAGAGCGACGACTAATATAACTAGTAGGCCTTTTTTCATAAGTTCACCGTCGCAGACAGATACAAACCACTGGCTTTCTCATCAAAGGGCAGACGCCCCAGATCCACATAGGCTGCGGTTAATGACCAGTGTTTGTCAGGGAAGTAGGCAATAAACACATCCATCACGGTTTTTTCTTCTGCCAGGCCACCGAGACGGTCGCTTTGCGTGCGCCATTCAATGCCTATCGCGGTGGAAGATGAGGGCAGCACTGCCAACGAACCTTCCCATTCCAAGTTATAACCGTCGTCGTTTGCTGACTCAAAACCCAGCAATCCAAAGGTATTGGCTTTGGTCATACGAGCGGTAAGGTTTAACAGCAGATTATTGCCCATGGCCCCGCCCAGCCAAAGCTTGCTGGCTGACAGATAGATATCAGTGCCTGAATCCTTTGTCGCTCCCAGTAATTTAGGGACGCCGGTGTCGGGTAGCGGAATTGCACCATCAGATAAAGGCAGTGAAGTGGCAAAGTCACGGTTCTTCTTATACTGCACACCGGCAGACACCTGCGGCATCCAGGTACCCTGGGCAAAAATCGCATCACCAAACAACCTGACCTTAAGGCCGACAATGTCCTGCTCGATATCCGTGCCGGGCGCCGTTTGTATCGCACCTGCGGTGAGCAGGTTAAAGACGTTGCCGACCACACCAGACTCTACTTTGAGGTTCTGGCGCTGCACAGACAATTCCACTCTGTCATAAATACCAATAGCGGCACCGAAAGTACGCAACTGATATTCGCCTAAATCCAGTTGCTGTAATGCGGCAGTGCCATTGATTTCTTCTGCACTGCCGTAGCCTGCAATAACCGCCCAGGGTGTAATACCGCCGCCTGCGGTACCTTCAAAACTGGTAATGCCGCCACTGGCCACCAGTGAACTGCCGGTCGCGACCACCTGAGTGCTGGTAGTCAGCACAAACAGTCCCATAATTTGCTTAAAATTCATATTCTTCCCGATTGTGTTTGGCAGCATCCAGTATGGAAGCAAATATCGGCACTGACCAGTTTTTGCAAAAAACGCCGGGTTTTTGTGCAGTTGTGCGAATGGACAAGATTATTCTTTGTTAAATAAAAGGATTGTTGCTATCAATAAGTTAGGTCGGCACGAAAATATGCTTTTCGGCGGACTGTCCCTGGTGGTCAATCGACCTTTTTGTAGAATCAGCAGGTTTCTTATATGTTCTCCGTACTGATTTGTGATGATTCGCAAGTGGCGCGCAAACAAGTCGCCAAATGCCTGCCGCAGGATTGGGACGTTGCGGTACATTTTGCCCGTCATGGCGAGGAAGCGGTGGCGGCACTGGCAGAAGGCAAAGGACAATTGCTGCTGCTGGATTTGAATATGCCGGTAATGGACGGTTATCAGGTGCTGGAACATATTCAGAGTCATGGCCTGACAACCGCCGTGATCGTTATTTCTGGTGATATTCAGCCCGAGGCCCATGAAAGAGTAAAGAAGCTCGGGGCCTTAGAGTTTATTGAAAAACCTATTAAACCCGATGTGCTTAGCGCCTTATTAAGCAAGCATAAACTGTTTGCCAAACAGGAAGTTGCACCCGCACCACAATTAGACCGACTGGATCCTAACCTTCGCGACTGCTACCAGGAGATCACTAATATCGCTATGGGCCAGGCAGGTGACCATCTGGCCCGTATTCTTAATGTGTTTGTTAAGCTGCCCATCCCAAATGTCAATCTGATCGAAGCCTCTGAATTAACCATGATGTTGCAGGACATCGAAGACAAAGAAACCGTGTCCGGTATCTGTCAGGGCTTTGTGGGTGCTGGAGTATGTGGTGAAGCGCTGTTCATACTCAGTGACTCCAGTTTCAGTGACGTGGCCCAAATACTCAATATTGAAGATGAAGTGGACGACAGAGTTCAGCTCGAACTGTTAATGGACGCCGCCAATATTCTGATTGGTACCTGTTTAAATGGTCTGGCGACCCAACTGGATATGCATTTCAGTCAGGGCCACCCGGTGGTATTGGGGCAGCATCGCAATATCACCGAGTTGATCAATACCAATAGAGCACGCTGGCGGCGTACGCTGGCCATTGAGCTAAGTTACGGGTTGGAAGGCTACAAAGTGCAATGCGACCTGATACTGCTGCTCACTGAGGAGTCGTTAAAAGTGCTTAACCATAAACTTTCGCATTTGCTGGAGGACTGAGCATGAGTAAAGAGCTCCTCAGCGACATGACCGAGTTCCACTGGATGATGGACATGCTACAGACGGTGGATGTGGGATTGGTGGTGCTGGACAGGGCATTTAACATTAAGCTTTGGAATGGCTTTATGGAGTCCCATTCTGGCTTGTTGCCCAGTCAGGTGCGGGAAAAGTGCCTGTTTGATTTGTTTCCGGAAATAGACCAAAAGTGGTTCAGCAATAAATGTCGTCCGGTATTCGATTTAAAAAACCGCGCGTTTATCATTTGGGAACAGCGGCCTTATGTGTTTAAATTTTCCAACTATCGGCCATTAACCGGTACCGAAGACAATATGTATCAGAATATCACCTTGTCGCCGCTTACCAGCACAACGGGCAAAGTGGATAACATCTGCATGATGATCTACGACGTCACTGATGTGGCGGCCAGTAAGAAAATGCTGGAATCTGCCCAGGTAACGCTTAACGAGTGGCATGAAAGGACCTGACAGGCTTGCCAGTTACCTCGTTTTTTATTGTGCTGGTCTGCTGTGCCTATGCCATTTTTGAATGTCAGGGCAGAATATAAGCAGTGGCGACGAATTGGATATTGAATGTGAGATGGTTGTTTGTGCTGATGGGCTTGATGGCGTTGCCGGTCCAGGCAGCCTTTAAATGCGAAGCCGATCTGCAATATGGCCTGGCGGTCAATGACCGCTATATTAGGGTTATCAACAAGTCACGTACGCTTTACCAGATTAACCAGAGCAAGCAGTTGATTGTGCGTGGCGAGTGGATTGGATTGCCAGCCGAGCAACAGGAAAAACTGCAGGAGCTGGCCAATGGCCTGCATTATGCTGTGCCAAAGGTGATATTGCTGGCCAGTGAAGGGGTGGATCTGGCCATCGGCGCGGTGGATCACGTTTACGTAGGTTTGGTGGGCAGCGATCATGAAAGCTACGAACGCTTGCAGAAAGCGTTGTGGCGGGTCAAACAAAAGGTTAAAACCAAGTTTATCCGTGCCAGCGACAATTATTACATTGGTCCCCGCAGCCTGGAAAACGTTGATGAGTTAATGGACGCGGAGCTGGAAAGCGAGATTGAGGAAGCCCTGACCACCTCTGTTGGTGGTATTTTGTCCGCCATTGGCGGTTTGCCTGCTCAGGGCGATGCCACGCTGGAAAAACGCATGGAAATGTTGTCAGCCAAGCTGGAAAACATGGGCGCTGAGATTGAAAAACACATTGCTCCACAAGCCAATAGTCTGCGCCTCAAAGCCGAATGGTTCTGCAACGAAATTAAGCGGTTGGACAGAGTGGAAGAAGAATTGCGCCGCAGTATCCCCGCATTAGCGCCTTATGATTTGATCGTTACCGGAGATGCTAAACCGCTTAAGTGATCTTCGCCATGGACGATAACATTCCTGTTAGCCGTGACTAAAAACATGATATGTATCATAAATATCGGTTATCTTATGGGCTACTATTATCAGTCGCGCCCTAGATCGTTCAGGAGTGGGAATGTTTCGGGAACTCTATCTTTTTATTGAGAAGACTTTCTTCTTTACCCTTACCAGGAAGATAATCGGTAATCTGACCTTCCTCTATCTGTTTCAGGTGGTGGCCTTGTGGTTGGCATTTTCCGAGTCCGGCTGGGCTAAGTCCTCCGTACTGCATATTGTACTTGGGGTGCTGAGTGTACTGGTTTTTCTGTTTACCTTGTTTTACATGCATTACCTGATTGTGCGCCCAGTGCAGGCCATGGTTAAGAATCTGGATGAAATCAATCATAAGCAGGGCGATCTGTCCGGTCATCTGCCGGCGTTTACCCACGATGAGTTCCGCCAGTTGTCAGATGGCTACAATACTTTTGTGGACAATCTTTCGACGTTGTTGAAAGACATCAGTAATCACGCGCTTGGGGCCAGTACCAAAAACCAGGAGGTATTGCTTAAAGTCAATAACGCTTCAGCTAATGCCCGCCGCCAGGACAAAATCAGCGATGATATTTTTGCCTCCAGTAAACAGGTAAACGAAGAAATTCAGGCGATTGTCAGTCGTACCGATGAGGTGGCAGATGCGACCAAGGACAACCTGGGGGCTGCACAATCTTCTATGACCCGCTTAGTGCAACTGTCCAGTGATATCAGTGACATCGACGGTTTGCTTAAGGAATTTGATACCACTGTCGGTGGTATGAAAGACAATGCCGACAATATTCGTAATATTCTGAAAATGGTGCAGGAATTTTCCGATCAGACCAACCTGCTGGCCCTGAACGCCGCCATTGAAGCTGCCAGGGCAGGTGAAGCTGGACGCGGCTTTGCGGTGGTGGCCGATGAAGTGCGTACTCTGTCGGTTAAAGTGAATGAAGCGACCGGCCAAATCAATACCTTTATTAATCAGATGGAAGGCCTGGTGAAAAACACCCAGCAGGAGTCCGTTAAGCTCACCGAAGTGGCAGGCAAGGCACAAGCGGATATCTCTCATACCAATGACCAGTTTGGCCAGATGGTGGAACAACTGGAACAAAATACCCAGCGTCTGGCGGCCATTGGTGAATCCGTGCATGCCCTGCGTCGCACTTATGATGCTGCCCATGAGTCTGTAGCGAATATTTCCACCCTAGGGGCGGAGATCCGCTACGACATGCAGCAGGTGGAAAACGAAATTCAGGAATTAAAAGTGGAAACCGAAACCACCCAGAAGAAACTGCATCGATTCTTGTAAGTCAGCTAAAATATCGCTGCGCTTTGGGGGTGGTAAGGCAGAATATCCATCCCCCTGCCAACCCGGCCAGGGCCTGGGTCAACAAGCCTAATTCGCCACGGGCACCGGCAATTAAGGTGATATCCATAATTGGCTGCATGGCAAGATGTATACTCAGCAAGGCCACAAAGCCTGCCAGGGCATAAAGCCAGGCCGGTAAGCGCATATAATGTCGTCTGAGTAGCCCCACTACTAAGAAGGCCAATGCTAAACCTATGGCAATGACGGCCCCGTAGGTTGGCAATAATCCCCACCAGTCACTAAGCGTCATCTGGTAACGATCAGAGAAGCTGATAGTAATATTCTGCTGGGCCAATCCGGCCAGTACAAACTGGCTATGCATCAGGCTGGCCAATGTAAAACAGACCAACCAGGCCAGAAAAAAGCGAAACATCAAGACCAACCATGCAGGCATGGTACCCCCTATTTTATTGTAATTACGCTTCTTCCCTGTTTTGGTGGGGAGATTTAAACGAAAGTGTCTGCTCTGAAGATAAACCGCCCCTACTATTCCCCGAAATTGGTATTATCTTGAAAAACAAAGAATAAGTATCATATTGATGAGCAATTAACCAGCTCTGTATGAGTTTATAAAGTGCTAGTGAGAGCGACAATGACATTTAACCTATACCTGCAAAAAGCCCTGGCTTTGCTTGTCAGTATCTTTGCTTTGCCTGCGCTGGCGGTGGATGAGCCGATAGGAGCCTTTCAAGTAGAGGTGCGGGCAAGCGGCCTGAACTATCCCTGGGCGCTGGCTGAGCTACCGGATGGGCGATTACTGGTTACCGAGAAAACCGGCGCACTGAAACTGATTGACCAACAGGGCCAGGTGACTAAGGTATCAGGCGTGCCTGACGTGTTTGTTAAAGGGCAGGGGGGGCTGATGGATTTAGTCCTTCATCCGCAGTATGCCAGTAATGGCTGGCTTTATATCAGCTATGCCTATGGTAATGCCGAGGCCAATCACCTGCGGGTGATGCGAGCCAGACTGCAGGAAGGGCGTTTAACTGAGTCGCAAATACTCTTTACCGCCATGCCGGCCAAGGCCACCCCGGTGCATTATGGTGCGCGTATGGCATTTCTGGGTGACGGCAGTCTGGTCATTGCCAGTGGTGACGGCTTTGATTATCGCGAGCAGGCACAAAATCCTGCCAGCCATTTGGGCAAGCTGATACGGCTTAATGATGATGGCAGTGTTCCGCCAGACAATCCTGTGTTTAGTGACGGTGCGGACGGCCTGTACAGCCTTGGGCATCGCAATCCACAGGGACTGGCCTGGGATCCGATTAGAAAGCGCTTATTTGCCAATGAACATGGACCAGCCGGTGGTGATGAGATAAATCAGATAGTCGCCGGTAAAAATTACGGCTGGCCGGTTATTACTCAGGGTAAAGACTATTCAGGGGCCAACATTAGCCCTTTTAGAGACTACCCTGGTATGCAACATCCGCTGGTGGACTGGACGCCGTCTGTCGCTCCTTCCTCTTTGGTAGTGTATCGGGGGCAAATGTTTCCTGAACTGACGGGTGATTTACTGTCTACCACGCTGGTGTCCCATGACGTCAGACGTGTGGTACTGCAGCAAGGTGCCGTGGTTCGACAGGATGCACTATTCAGCGCCATCGCCGGTCGCCTCAGAGATATTCATATTGGTGCACAAGGCCAGCTATATCTGCTGAGCGATGGTGAAAATGGCAAAGTGCTGGAAATTCGCCGCTGATTTTGTCATGTAAATGTCATAAAAATTTCATCTTGGTACATACTTGGTTTAACGGTAAACCAAGGGTTCACTATGACCAGATGGATTTACATCCTGCTGATAACATTGTGCTTATTCTGGCCGAGGGGTTCAAACGCCGCATCGGAACAGTTTAATTTCTATGCCAAGCTGAATGTCTCTTACCTTAGTGCGGATGAAGGCGAGGGGCGTTTCAGTGACATTAAAAGCAATGCTTCCCGAGTGGGGATAAAAGGTGAAATGGCATTGGATGGGGATCTCAGTGCCTTTTATTTGCTGGAGTGGCAGGTGGACCTGGCCGACCTGTCCGGTGACGACAATATCACCTCACGCAATCAATATGTGGGGCTGCGCGGTAACTGGGGCGAGGTGTCGCTGGGCCGCCAGGACACAGTGCTTAAGACCTCACAAGCTAAGATTGACCAGCTTAATGACCTGCAAGGGGATATTAAAAACCTCTGGCGTGGCGAAAACCGCCCTTCTGATACCCTGACCTACCGCAGTCCTAAATGGCAACACTGGCAACTTTCCGGCACATTTATCGCTGGTGGCGCTGAGCAGGCCTCCACTTATTCCGCCGCGCTTGGCTATGGTGATGCAGAGCTTAAAGCCACACCCCTTTACCTGGCGGTAGCAATGGACAGCAATGTCGCCGGTTATGACATTCAGCGCCTGGCGGCTCACTACAAATGGCAGAACTGGGTGTGGGGAGCCATGGCGCAACACCAGAAAAGACAGAGCGATGGCGACAATCGAAATGGCTGGCTACTGAGCAGCGCCTATACTCTGGGGCAGTGGGCGTTCAAATTGCAGTACCAGACCATGGAAGACGATTGGAGCCTGTCTGGGGCACTGGATTATAAGCTGGCCAAGCAAGTTAAGTTATTCACCTTTGTCACCAGGCAGGACAAACAGGCCTTACCGGACATGAACTGGTTAGGTCTGGGCGTAGAGTTGCGCTTTTAAACCCATTATGGGTATGGCACCTGTCACAAAGCCAGCGTGTTTGGGGCGCGGTGCAGTCAGAAGAACTGTCTACAGATAGCAGGAGTAAGCTGTTATGACCATCAAGAATCGATTATTCAGCAATGCCGCCATCGTGTTGGTAGCTATCGTGCTGATGTTCATTTTATCCCGGTATTCTTCTTCTACGCTCAGTACGCTGGCACAAGCACAGGCCGAGGCCGAGCAACTTAATACTGGTATGCTGATGTTAAGACGCCATGAGAAGGACTTTCTGGCCAGAAAAGATCTGAAATATATCGAACGCTTTGATCTGACCTTGCAGGACGTCCAGGCGCTGACCCGCTCTTTGCAGCGCTATTACCAGCAGTTTGACCTGCCAGACACAGAATTGATGCAGCTAAAGGATACCTTTGCCGCTTACGGGCAAAATATGCATGAGTTGGTGGAGCAACAAAAAACCATTGGCCTGGATCATGAAGATGGTTTGTATGGTGCTTTGCGTAAAGCAGTGCATGGCATTGAGCAGGAACTTAAGCGCGCCGACCAATCTGCATTACTGGTTAATATGTTACAACTACGACGTAATGAGAAGGACTTTATGTTGCGTCGGGACTTGAAGTATTTACAGGACTTTCAGGCCAATCTGACTAAGTTACGGGATGCTATAGGTCAGAGTAATCTGGACAATGCCAGTAAAACAGCACTGCAGGAATTGTCTGTCGTCTATGCACAGGGTTTTGAGCAACTGGTTAAGGCAGAGCAAGCCATTGGGCTGGACGAAAAGTCTGGCATTCGCGGCAATTTGCGTAACACCATTCAAAGCACCGAGGAGGTACTGGATGCGGTTATGCAGCGCACCCGCGATGAGATTGAGCAGGCCATGTCTTTCAACAATCTGCTGGTCAGCCTTTTGACCCTTGTGATCACTATTTTGGTCGCAACCCTGGCCTGGCTTATTGCCCGCAGTATTATTATCCCTATTCAGACGGTGAGCCACACCGTGCACCGTATCCGTAACGAGAATGACTTTACTCTTCAGCTAAAAGTAGAAGGACGTAATGAGCTGGCCAGCATGGCTGCCGATCTGAACCTGTTGGTAGAAGCTTTTCGCAATGTCGTGGTCGACATTAATCGCTCGGTCAGCATGCTTAACGATGCTTCGACCGAATTGGCACAAAGCGCTGAGCAAACCGCTAATGACATGCGCAGCCAATTGCAGGAAACCGATATGGTGGCAACGGCGGTGACGCAAATGAGCCACACCATAGATGAAATTGCCACAAACACAGAAAATACTGCTGGCAAGGCCAGAGACAGCAGTCATTTTGCTTCAACCGGTGCCAGTGAAGTACAGCAAAGTGTCGCGCAAATCCGTGACCTGGCCAGTCAACTGACCGACTCAGCCAGTGCGGTGGCGGAGCTGGAAAAAGAAAGCCAGGTTATCGGGGCGGTATTGGATGTCATTCGTGGGATTGCCGAACAGACCAATTTGCTGGCTTTGAATGCTGCCATTGAAGCGGCACGAGCCGGTGAACAGGGCCGGGGGTTTGCCGTGGTTGCCGATGAGGTACGCAGCCTGGCCACCCGCACACAACAAAGTACAGAAGAGATCACCAAGACGGTAGGCAGCCTGCAGCAACGTACCCAGGCGATTGTGCAATCAGTTGACAGCAGTCACGGCAAAGGACAACAAGCGGCAGAGCGGGCCAGTACGGTGGGGGAGTTGCTAACCCGTATTACCGGTGACTTAAACAGTATTATGGAAATGGCTACTCAGGTGGCAACAGCCATTGAAGAGCAATCCTGTGTCGCTGCCGAGGTAGGGAAAAATGTGGTTCAGATTCGTGATTTGGCTGAACAGGTCAACACTGCATCTATTCACAACAAAGAGGCCAGCGATATGGTGGCCGAGCAGGCGGCAAATTTGAAGGCGTCGGTTAATCGATTTAAGGTATGAAACGGATGGAAAAGGAGGACACGGCACGCCGTGTCCACAAGAATGCTTAGTTGCAAGCGTCTTTCAGGGCTTTACCGGCTTTGAAAGAAGGCAGTTTGGAGGCTGCGATGTTGATGGTGGCACCAGTCTGAGGGTTACGGCCTGTACGGGCAGCACGCTCAGATACTTTGAAAGTACCGAAACCCAGGATAGCCACTTCGTCACCGCTGGACAGTGCTTCAGTTACTGCACCAGTGAAGGCGTCAATAACACGGCCTGCAGAGGCTTTGGAGATGTCGGCGCGCTCAGCAATTGCATTGATGAGATCAGTTTTATTCATTGGATGCTTCCTTTTGTTTTATGTTGATAGTGGGCTGGAGATAAGCTACTCCATACCCAATTCATTGGCGACGCCTGTGAGGTATAGCTTTGCGACCCAAGGTCAGCATTTTTATACCTCAACTGGCTATCGGCACAGTCTTTAACACCTTTGCCACTCGTACAAAGTGTCACGAGTGGTGCAAATCTGCCGGACAGGTATGACATTTTTCATTAACGGCGCATGCCATTAACGCACAACCAGCCGGATCCCGCAACCATGCAGGTACTCCGCTTGCAGTTCCAAGTCTGCCACTACCAGAGGCGCATTCTGCAACCAGTCGTCGGCAAATTCCAGTATTAACTTATCTTGCTTGGTTTTTGCCCTGATCTGGGGCAAAAAATCATCCAAACGTTTGATATTTAACAGTACGCCGAGCTGCAAGATACAAACCAGCTTTTGTACCTGCTCGACACGGTACTGGGAAAATTCCGGAAAATCCGACGTTTTTATCTTCTTCCGATGAAAACGAACCAGGGTGGCCAACAAATCTTGTTGCTCCTGATTAAAACCCGGTAAATCAGCGTTTTGCAGTATATAACCGGAATGGCGCTGAACGCCACGGGAATTTATCTGTAATCCGACCTCATGCAGCAAGGCTGACCAGCCAAGCAGGCTTTGTAGCTCGGCGCTGCGGATTTCCCAGTCATCGGCCAGTTGCTGATACAGGGCCATGGTTGTGGCCAATACCCGCCTGGCCTGCTCGGTGTCGACATCATAACGTACCGCCAGGCTTTCGGCGGTGCGCTCACGTATGTCCTGATGTTCAAGGCGATCTTCCATTTCGTAGATCACCCCCTCACGCAGGGCGGCCGTAGAAAACTCCATTTGCTGGATATCCAGGCTTTCGAAGATGGCGATAAGTATGGCGAGTCCAGCAGCAAAAATGGGCTGGCGGTCATCGCTGAGCTCTTTAAAACCAAGCTTATCCATATGTTCTGCTTTGACGCAGGCATCCTGCAGTTTCTTCAGTTCTTGGCGGGTGACGATGGCGCCTTTTAGCTCGGGATTCACCTCCTGAGCGAGACTGACGATGGTTTTAATGGTGCCAGAAGTGCCGATACACACTTCCCAGCCCAATTGCCGGTATTTACGGTCAATCATCTCCAGCTCTTGTTTGGCGGCAGTGATGGCGCGGTTAAAGGCCTTACTTTTCAGCTCGCCATTTTTAAAATAATGCTGGGTGAAACTGACGCAGCCCATCTGCAGGCTGCGCATTAACAACGGTTTAAAGCCATTACCAATCACAAATTCGGTACTGCCACCACCGATATCAATGACCAGACGCTGGCCGGTATCTTCGGTGGTATGGGCAACGCCCTGATAAATCAGACGCGCTTCTTCGACGCCGGAAATGATTTCCACCGGATAAGGTAATACCTGGCGGGCGGCACGAATAAAGTCCCGGGCGTTGTGGGCCTTACGCAGGGTATGGGTGGCCACTATGCGCACCGAATCGGGGTTAAATCCCCGCAAGCTGTCAGCGAATTGCTGCAAGGTGGCAATGCCCCGGTCGATGGCGGCCTGGTCCAGGTATCCTTCTTTGTCCAGGCCGTCCGCCAGTCTGACCCTTTGTTTGACTTTGTAGAGGATTTGCACACTACCGGCGTTAATCCTGGCAACCACCAGATGAAAGCTGTTTGAGCCCATATCCAGCGCTGCTACATGGGTAACGTTTCTGGCCTCCACGTCGGAAAAGGCATTGGCTAATTGGTTCATGGATTATTATTATCGACTTCCAGAGCCTTCAGATAATCGTAGATTTCTACCTGGGAACGCAACTTTTTCCTGTTGCCTCGTCTCACATACTTGTTGGTTTGTTCCTGATCTATCACTCTGGCCTTAATGGTGTCTTTAAATTGAATGTGCAGAATATCCAGGACGCGTTTCTTTAATACCGGGTCTAAAATCGGGCAACCTACCTCAATACGGTTATCCATATTGCGGGTCATCCAGTCGGCCGAGGAGATAAACACTTTCTGGTCGCCGGCATTTTCAAATACCATCACCCTGGGGTGTTCAAGGAACCTGTCCACTACGCTGATAATCGAGATATTTTCACTCAGGCCTTTGACGCCTGGCACCAGTGAACACATGCCACGCACAATGGCGCGAATTTTTACCCCGGCCTGGCTGGCGCGGTAAAGATCATCAATCAGTGGAATATCCACCAGGTTGTTCACCTTGAGCAGGATCTGGGCCTTGTGTCCTTCTTTGACATTCTGCACTTCCTGGCGGATTAACAATTGGATTTTTGTGCGCGCGTTAACCGGCGATACCTGCAAATGATGGAACTTGAAGCGACGGTAAGGGTATTGAATAAAATCAAACACGTCTACCGCTTCCTGGGCCAGTTCCTGATCGCGGGTGAACAGACTGAAATCGGTATAAATTTTGGCGGTTTTTTCGTTGAAGTTACCGGTGCCAAAATGGGCATAATGGACGAGCTGCCCATGTTCTTCACGGCTGACAACGCAAAGCTTGGAGTGAATCTTTAAGGTGGGAATGCCCAAAATCACCTTTATTCCTGCGTCGGTCATGGTCTTGGACCATTCGATATTGTTTTCTTCATCAAAACGAGCGCGCAGCTCCACCACCACTGTCACCTGTTTGCCGTTGTTTACCGCGTCTATCAGCGAGTTGACGATGCGTGACTTGCTGGCAACCCGGTAGATATTCAGGCGAATATGCTTAACGCTTGGGTCAAAGGCTGCCTGGCGCACAAATTCAGTGAGATGCAGGAACCTGTGGTAAGGGTAGTACAGCAAAATATCGCGTTTGCTGATAGCATCAAATACCGTGTAGTGATCGGCAAATTCCCTGGCATTAATAGCAGGCAGCGGCGGGTTTTCCAGGTATTCACGACCAACATTGGGGAAACCGATAAAATCTTTAAAGTTGCGATAGGCGCCACTGGCAATCAGACTGTCGTAACTGGAGATTTTGAGCTGTTTTTTCAGAAACTCCAACATATCGGCTGGCATGTCACCGTCGTAGACAAAACGCACCGGCTCGGCAATCAGGCGCTGTTTCATACTTTCCGACATCTTCTCCACGTAACTTTCATCAATTTCATCGTTGATGCGATATTCGGCGTCACGGGTCATTTTAAATGAATAAGCTTCCAGTCTGTCGAAATCGATAAAGCCGCGGAATATCTGTTCCAGACACAGGTTGATAATATCGTCGAGCAGGATGATATGTTTTTTCTTACGACTCTTTTCCGGCGGAATCAGCACAAAACGCGACATATATTCGGTGGGCACTTCCAGCAAGGCATACTGAGTTTTTTGCTCTTCCTTACGAATGGCGACAAACAGGTAAGTGGCGGCATCATTAAGCCTGTCGACCAGTTTCACCTTGTTGCTTAGCAGCACCGGTGCCATATAGCGCAGAATTTTGTTCTGGAAATAACTCTTCAGCCACTGGGTCTGGTAGCCGTCCAACTCATCTTTAGCAATCAGAAAGATCTGGTACTTGGCCAGACGCGCCACCACTTCGGCGTGAATGCGCTCGAAGTCATCGGTCATGACCAGCACCCGTTCCTGGATCTTATCCATCAGTTCTTTGGTTTGCTGGGCGGCCTCGGTATTCTGGTCATTCAGGTGAATGTAGATCTGGCGTTTTACATCAGCCACCCTGACCCGGTAAAACTCGTCCATATTGTTAGAGTAAATGCCCAGAAAACGGATACGCTCAACAATGGGGTTACGCTTATCTGCAGCTTCTTGCAAGACCCGCTGGTTAAAGGCCAGCCAGCTCAGTTCCTTTGGATAGTAAATGGTATTGGTGTTCATCTTTTTCGCTACGGCGATGAAAATTCGCAAAATTCTAGCAACAGTGCCAGCCGGTTAATATGAAGCTTTTATGACGATGAGAGGAGGCCGATCAGCACTTTTGTGCTAAAACGGTAACAGCATCTTGCTCCTCACTCCTCACTCCTCACTCCTCACTCCCAATCTATATCGACTATCAGATCATTGGCTATCTGTTCCAGTGCGTCGCTGAGTGGATCGGTATCGAAGTCTTGTGGGATCTCGATCACCACATTGGCTTTAAACAGATTTCCTCCCCAGTTGGGGGCCGGCTCACAATGGGACTGGAACTTGATAATGTTCAGGTTGAATTGATGTAGCACTCTGGTTAATTCCTGCACAATGCCAGGTTTGTCATTACCCATAATTTCCAGGTTAACCTGTTGCGTCTGGGTTTCTGCTGGGGCATCACCCTGCACCAGACGAATATTCAGCTCTGGCATCGCATCCAGTTTAGTTAATAGTGGTTGCACATTGTCTTTAGGTAACTGTACCTGAACAAAACCGGTAAACAGGCCAGCCATATGGGCAAAGTTACTGGATAGCCAATTTCCCTCCAGTTGTCTGACCGTGCGGGATATTGCCTCCATAATGCCGGGTTTATCTTTACCAATCAGGGTGAAAATTACTGATTCCATCTTATTCTCCTGTGCAACCTAAAGGCGGGACGGCGCATGGTGGGGACCTTTGTGCGCCGGATGAGCAAACTATAATACCAATTCACATAAATAGCAGCTTAATGCTTGGCTCGGCAAGCGGCGCAAATCAGCCAAGGGTCAAACAGTTAGTAATTCGCTCAGGTGGCCTTTACAATGTGGCCAGCTCAGTATTGACCGGTTGTTTTGTGCAAGCAGAATTTCAGACAGCATCACCAGGCCTGGGAGGCCGTTTAACCCGGGATCGGCTGGCGGCGCGAATTATTACCTTTGGTGGTTTGACTGTTTTGGTCACCCTGGCCATGCTGATATGGCATTTGTTATACGTGACGGCTCCTCTGGTTCTATCTCCCTCATTGACTCCCAAAGCCGTCTGGCAATTACCGGCTCAAGAAGTGCTGTTACTGGAAGATCTTCAGCAGGAACGGGCGCTGATAACCCGGGGCAATGATTGTCAGTTGGCGTTTTTTCAGGTGCAGGCGGAGCAGGGGGCGGGGCTTAGTCCTTTGAAACAATTGCCACTGGACTGCCATACCAAGGTTAAAGCGTTGCACTACCATGGTGGACGTTACCTGACGACGCTGACCAGCGAAGGTATGTTGCGGATGGAACGCCTGACCCGTGTCGGTGAGCAGGTGTTACGTGAACTACAACTGTCGCTGTATCTTCCCGATCTTCCGGAAAAAATACCGGCAAATTCCTGGCAGGTTGCCTTGTCTGAAGACTGGTTGGGTATTGCCGTGCCCGGCCAGACACATTGGCAGCTTTACTGGGTTTCCCGTCTGCAGGCCGGACAGGTAATTAAACAAAGATTGCCTGCCTCAGAGCACTTGTTGTTGCTGCCGTCGTTGACCTTGGCGGTCCAGGCCAATGCTGCTCAACTGACCTTTAGCAGCCCGACTCAAAGTAACAGTCTTACATTATCTGCGCCGGTACAAAAGCTGCTGTCTTTTCCCGGTGACAAAGCGTTTTTGCTGGGTTTTGCCGACGCCAGGGTTGAAAAATGGTCAGGTTTCAATGATGCCGGCCAGTTCCGGTTCAGGCCAATTTATGCATTAGCTGAACCATTTGAGGTTCAGGCGCTGCAAATGGCGCAGGGAAAGGATTTAGGTGTATTGCTTGGCAAACAGGGTGAACTGTGGCTGTTCTTAAGCAGTACCGGTGAGGTTCTGGCCAAACACCAGGGCGTGGCAAACAGTAAGGGCATATGGCTGGTTGATGCGCGACTTTACAACTGGAATGAGCATGACGTGCAGCAATGGCGCATTGACAATATCAGTTCCATCGTCAGTTTTGAGAGCCTGTGGCAAAAAGTCTGGTATGAAGGTTATGCCGAGCCGGATTATGTTTGGCAGTCCTCTGCCGCGGAGGACATCAGTCAAGCCAAATACAGTCTTGTCCCTCTGGTGATTGGCAGTTTGAAGGCGGCCTTGTTGGCATTGATTATTGCGATTCCACTGGCGGTCGGTGCAGCAATTTATACCGCTTATTTTGTGCCTGCCAGGTTACGTAATTGGTTGAAGCCCGGCATTGAGCTGCTTGAGGCCGTACCGTCCGTGGTTATAGGCTTTATCGCCGCTATCTGGTTAATTCCCATTGTTGAGGATTATCTGCTGGGTATGCTGCTGTTCCTGGTTTTTTTACCTATCAGCCTGCTGCTGCTGGCGTTGGTGCAAAAGCCGTTATCCCGAGGTATGTCACTGCGCTGGCAATCCGGCTGGGAATTGCTACTGATGATACCGCTGGTGCTTTTTCTGGCTTGGCTGGCATTTGTGCTGGGCGGTGTGGCGCAGGACTGGTTATGGCCACAAGGCTGGTTCCCGGGACAGGACAATCACAGCAGTAAAAACGCGCTGGTGGTGGCTCTGGCGCTGGGCATTGCAATTGTACCCAGTATCTACTCCCTGGCAGAAGACGCCATTTACGAGGTACCAGGGCACCTGCGTCAGGCTTCATTTGCGCTGGGTGCCACCAGAGCACAAACCTTGAGGCGGGTAGTATTGGTCGCCGCTTATCCGGGGATCTTTTCTTCCATTATTCTCGGGCTTTCCAGGGCCTTTGGTGAAACCATGATTGTGTTGATGGTCACCGGCAATACGCCGGTAGCAGACTGGGATGTGTTTGCTGGTATGCGGTCTCTTACCGCCAATATCGCCATTGAATTGCCCGAGTCTGAGGTCAACAGTATCCACTATCGGGTGCTGTTTTTTACCGCTCTGCTTTTATTTGTTTTTACCTTTATTATCAATACCCTGGCCGAATTGGTAAGGGGCAGACTACGGAAGCATTATCAAAGTGTTTAAGCGCCGCTTTTTCGCCAGACAAAAAGATGGCCTACCTATAGTCGGCGGGGCTGCATTGGTGGCGATTATCCTGTTGCTGCTGTGTGGCATGGTAGGGATCATGCTGGTTAAAGGCATGCAACATTTCTGGCCTAATCCGTTGTATCAGGTGAGTTATGTGGATGAGCAAGATCAGCCACAACAGATGTTTGCGACCTTATTGTCGCGGGACTTTATCACCACGAGAGGCCAGAAACGTTGGTTGTTCAACCAGGCAAAATTGTATCAGTTCAGTGACCAGCAGCATTTGCTCAGGCAAGAACAGATTATAACCTTGCTGGCATTGCCTGATTTAATTGATGTTCAGCTAAGAAGTGGCAATAGATTGTTTGCCAGGCTGAACGGTTTGACATTTGCAGGTAAGGCAGTGGACATCAATCGTCTGCCCAATGTGCTGCAAGATGTCAGTGTTGAGGTGGCGGCAATTTCAGCCATTGAACAGGGCAGATTAGCCGCCATACACCAGTTACTGGCCGAGTACGACCGACGCGGCGTTGAAGTGGATGCGCCAGCCAGAGTCAAGTTGGAGGATGAATTCGCTGCGCTGATGGCGGAACTTAAAAGCCGTCGCAGCCAAATGGCCCAGTTTGAATTGCAACTGCTGTTTGATTCAGGCCAGTCTTATGCACTACCCCTCTGGGAAGTGGAAAAGTATCAGCAAATCAACCAGCAAACCGCGGTGCAGCGATTTGCGACCTTTTTGTCCAATATATGGGAGTTTGTCAGCGATACGCCTAAGCGCGCCAACAGCGCTGGTGGGGTCTTTCCTGCCCTGTTTGGCACAGTGGTAATGGTGTTGTTAATGACCTTGATTGTGACGCCTCTTGGGGTCATGGCAGCCATTTATCTGAATGAATATGCACCGGAAAACTCGCTGACTTCGTTGATTCGAATTGGTGTAAACAATCTGGCTGGAGTGCCATCTATTGTTTATGGGGTATTTGGCCTGGGTTTTTTTGTTTATCAGGTCGGTGGCAATATCGATAAGCTGTTTTTCAGTGAGCATTTGCCAGCGCCCACATTTGGAGCGCCGGGCATTTTCTGGGCGTCGTTGACCATGGCCATGTTAACCCTGCCGGTGGTGATTGTGGCAACAGAAGAAGGTCTTCGAAGAGTGCCCAATAGCCTGCGGCAAGGCAGCTATGCCCTGGGCGCCACTCAGTTTGAAACGCTGTGGCGTACGGTTATTCCTATGGCCAGTCCTGGCATTATGACCGGCGTGATCCTGGCCATCGCCAGAGGCGCCGGTGAAGTGGCCCCGTTGCTGTTGGTCGGTGCGGTAAAATTTGCGCCAACTCTGCCTTTAGATGGTGAATTTCCTTACTTACATCTGGACCGGCAATTTATGCATCTTGGTGTGTTGATTTATGATGGTGCATTTCACAGCAACAGTATTGGTCACGGTTCTTCAATGATGTTTGCTTCTTGTCTGTTATTGCTACTGGTAGTTATGACCCTGAATATTATCGCGGTCATGGTGCGGTCCAGGTTACGCCGCCAATACCAGGCGATGGCAGGACATTGGTGAGGTTGGAGTAATGCATATGTTTGAGTATTTTGATTTGTCCAGGCAAGGCCTGGATCTCGACAGCCTGAGTCAGGAACAGGTTGCCATTGATGTGCGCGACCTAACCTTAACCTTTGGTAACAAACGGGCTTTGCACCATATCAATATGCAGGTTCCTAAACGTCATGTCACGGCGCTGATTGGCCCGAGTGGCTGTGGCAAGTCGACATTGCTTAGTTGTTTTAACCGGCTGAACGACCTGGTACCCAATTGTGTGGTTGCAGGTGAAGTGCATATTAATGGCCGCAATATTTACCATCGTAAGGAAGAAGTGGCGCTATTGCGTCGACAGGTGGGTATGGTGTTCCAAAAGCCCAACCCTTTTCCCATGTCCATTTATGAAAATCTGGTCTATGGCCTGAAAATTCAGGGCATTAAAGACAGGCGCACCCTGGACAATGCGGTAGAGCAGTCGCTGCGGGATGTCGCGCTTTGGCGCGAGGTCAAGGACAGGTTGTTTGAGTCTGCGCTGACCCTGTCTGGTGGTCAGCAGCAGCGTCTGGTGATTGCCAGAGCCATTGCCCTGCAACCTGAAATATTACTGCTGGATGAACCGACCTCGGCGCTTGATCCGATATCCACCCTGACCATCGAAGAGCTGATTACCCAGCTCAAGGAAAAATACACCGTATTGATCGTTACCCACAACATGCAACAAGCGGCCAGAGTGTCTGATTTCACTGCCTTTTTGCATCAGGGCCATTTGATTGAATACTCGGATACCGACAGATTGTTCACCCGACCCAAAGAACAGCAGACCGAAGAATATATTACCGGCCGTTACGGCTAAAATGACGGATATCAGAGGGATGGGCAATATTCCTGAGAATTTGGCGTTCGGGGACATATAACAGAATTTGCAAACTCGAAACTCGAAACTCGAAACTCGATGCTCGAAGAGGTAACCATGCAACAAATAAAACTCAATACCCATATCTCCGGGCGTTTTAATCTGGAGCTGGAAAATCTGCGTAACTCCGTGCTGACCATGGGCGGCGTAGTCGAGCAGCAGCTTTGCGACGCCATTAGCGCATTGCGGGATAACAACCGGGCGCTGGCAGAAAAAGTCATGCTCAATGACCTGATGGTTAACAATATGGAGGTACAGATCGATGAGGAATGTACCCGTATTATTGCCAAGCGCCATCCCGCTGCCAGCGATCTGCGGTTGGTGCTGGCGATTAACAAAGCGACAGTGGATATTGAGCGAATCGGTGATGATGTTGAACGAATCGCCAAACTCATTGTGAAAGGCAATTTACCCGTGTCTGAAGACATCAAAAACGGTATGATCGCCACCGGCAATCACGTAATGGAAATGTTGCGCCAGACCCTGAACGCCTTTGCCAGAATGGACGCCGATGCGGCTTTGACCATTCACATTGGTGATCAGGAAATAGATGAACAATATAAGCAGTTGCTAACTCAGGCTGTGGCTGAAATGCAGCAGGATATTGATGCATTACCGCAATGGCTGGATATACTTTGGGCTATGCGCGCATTAGAACGCGTTGGCGACAGGTGCAAACACGTTTGTGAGTATATAATCTATCTGGTGAAGGGCAAGGACGTGCGGCATATCTCCCGCCAGGCGATGCAGGAGAAAATGCAAGAACACAGGTAATACTGCCTGATTGTCATAAAACTGAAATATTTCATTCATATTTTGTGGTGTATCATGCGCCACCACCTTGAAGGTAGAAACAGTGCCATTTATGTCAAGTAATTCATTTCTAGAGGTTTTTGCGAAATCGCCGCTGAAACCGCTGGAAGAGCATATCAACACAGTTCATGAGTGTAGCCAGGGTTTGTTACCGTTTTTTGAAGCGGTATTTGCCAAAGACTGGAAAACTGCCGAAAAACTACAACATGATATTTCCCACCTGGAACGTAAGGCCGATGCCCTTAAGCGAGAGCTGAGAGTCAACTTGCCGGCAGGTATTTTTATGCCCATCCAGCGTCAGGATTTACTCGATCTGCTCAGCCAGCAGGATAAAATTGCCAACCGTGCCCGTGATATCTCCGGATTGATGCTGGGACGTGAACTGGCCATACATGAATCCCTGCACGACTTGTTCCGTAATTTTGTGATGCGCTCCATTGATGCTACCCGTCAGGCACAAAACGTCACGAATGAACTAGACGAGCTGCTTGAAACCGGCTTCAAAGGCCGTGAAGTTAAAGTGGTTGAAGATATGATCGATCAACTCGATCAGATTGAAGACGACACGGACAAAATGCAGGTGGTATTGCGTCGCGAGCTGTGGAAACTGGAAAGCCAGTTAAACCCGGTGGACGTGATGTTCCTCTACAAGGTCATTGAATGGATCGGCGATTTGGCCGACATCTCACAACGCGTTGGGTCGCGACTCGAATTGATGCTAGCCAGTTAAAGGGCAGTTCTGATGGATATTTTAACTACATACGGCTTTATGCTGATAGTCACGGCTGCGGTCGTGGGTTTTTTAATGGCCTGGGGCATTGGTGCCAATGATGTGGCCAATGCCATGGGGACCTCCGTGGGCTCCAAGGCGCTGACCATTAAGCAGGCTATCATTATCGCCATGGTGTTCGAGTTCGCCGGTGCTTATCTGGCCGGCGGCGAAGTTACCTCGACTATCCGTAAAGGCATAGTAGACAGTGCGTTCTTTGTGGATGCCCCCGAGCTGTTGGTGTACGGCATGATTGCGTCGTTGCTGGCAGCGGGGATCTGGTTGGTGATTGCCTCTTACCTTGGCTGGCCGGTATCTACGACGCATTCTATCGTTGGCGCCATTATTGGTTTCTCTGCTGTTGGGGTGAGCTCACAATCTGTTGAATGGGCCCAGGTGGCAGGTATTGTCGGTAGCTGGATAGTGACGCCTGCAATATCAGGCTTTCTGGCATACATTATTTTTATGAGCGCACAGCGCCTGATCTTTGATACCGATTCACCCTTCGCTAACGCCAAACGCTATGTACCTTACTATATGGCGCTGGCAGGTTTTGTGATGTCGCTGGTGACAATCAAGAAAGGCTTAAAGCACGTAGGGCTGCATATTGGCAATATGGAAGGCTACCTGATTGCCATTGCCATCGCCGCAGTGGTTGGTGTGTGCGGTAAGCTTTATATCAACCGGATTAAGCTGGACCGCGAGGCAGACCGCAAGATGCAGTTCGCCAGTGTGGAAAAAGTGTTTGCTATTTTGATGGTGGTTACAGCGTGCTGTATGGCCTTTGCCCATGGTTCAAATGACGTGGCCAACGCTATTGGTCCGCTGGCAGCCGTGGTCAGTGTGGTGCAAAGTGGCGGCGAAATTGCCGGAAAAGCGAAACTTGCCTGGTGGATCCTGCCTCTTGGTGCAGTGGGTATCGTAATGGGACTGGCGATTTTCGGTCACCGCGTTATCCAGACCATTGGTAAAGGTATTACGCATTTGACTCCCAGCCGTGGCTTTGCTGCCGAACTGGCGGCGGCCACAACCGTGGTGGTGGCATCTGGCACCGGTCTGCCGATTTCTACCACACAAACCCTGGTAGGGGCGGTGCTGGGGGTAGGTATGGCCCGTGGTATTGCGGCACTGAACCTTGGCGTTATCCGTAATATTGTGGTGTCCTGGGTTGTCACGTTACCTATCGGTGCGGCCTTGTCGATTATGTTCTTCTTTATGCTTAAAGGGATCTTTGCCGCTTAATCGCAGTAAAGCTTAAAACCCGGCCTTGGCCGGGTTTTTACTTTTCGGGCTAATTGCTTTTGGCCAGACTATCGATATAGTCTCGGGGGGTTATTCCATTCCAGGTTTTAAAGGCGCGATTAAAACTGCGGGCATCTGAAAAATGCAAGCGCAGGGCTACCTCCTCTAAGCTCAGATGCCTGGCCAGTAAGGTCTTAGCTTCCTGATTCAATACCTGTTCACGGCATTGCCGGAAACTGCTCTGGCTTTCGGCAAGTTTACGACGCAGCGTTGCCACGCTATAGCCAAGTTCGCTGGCAATGGCGTCCTGGCTCTGAATACCTGTTTCCAGCAGACCTCTTACCCGCCTGACCAAATGACCGGCATTGTTCTGACCCAAGTGAAACTGCAACTGATTATAGACATGGCTCAGGGTTAATGGTGCTTGCCATTGCAGAGCGTGATCGGCCATGCCTATCTGATAATGCAGTACATAACATGACGCCCCGAATTTCAGCGGCAAATGGCCAAAGGCGGCCTGCAACACGGAATTGTCACCGTTGTCGGCACGGCTTTGTACTTTAACCAGGCTATGGGCCGCACTATGACCGCCTAAAGCACAAACCACACCATGCACATACAGAAGCACGCAGTCCAGGTTAAAACGGATATGCTCCGGCTGACTTTCATCCAGATAGGGAAACTGGCGGTCATCGATAATATAGAGTATTTCTCTGTCCCGGCGCTCCACCTTGTTATAGGCGCCACCATGAATGAAATTGTACGACGCGGCCAATTCCTGTAATGCATTTTGCAGGTTGTGGCATTTGCCCAGATGGGACAGAACATGGTCATTGGTGCCAGGCAACAACGGCCGCTTTGACATATGCAGGGATTCGTCGCAGACCTCAATGGCAAAGGATTCCAGCAGGCGCAGGAAGTCGACAATGTCCAGAGTATCCTGGTTATCCAGGCCTGACTTACGCAACATGTCCTGTAAACACAGGCCCGACTTCGACAGGATTTGGCCCAGTAAGGTCACCGCATTACGGCGGATCTTAGGTAAGCTTGCAGCGTTTTTTTCCGGCACGGGAATACGGCACCCCATGGAAGACTGTGGGACAAAATAGAGCATAAAGGTGAGTCCTTATCAATCCTGCCAAAGTACAGTGCCGTTGCCATCAAAGTTAAGGTGCGTTCAGCCAGGCCTTAATTTGGCTGATGCCGGCACCCGACCAGCCCAGTTTTAAATGATTCACCGCAATAGTGGCAGAACCGCCGTGATTGCCCAGGCCGCTGGCATCATTACAGCTGGAAACAAACACCACACCGTCTGATGGTCCGGTATGCTCGTTGTGAATCAGGGCGATATCGGCCTTGTTGCCACACAGATTGTGAACCCTGACGGCCGGATCGGTGCCTGCTGCTCGTACCATATCCACCAACGATTCGGGTAAGAAGGCATCAATACCCTGGCCATGGGTATAAAAACCCCAGCCGCCTTCATAGGTGGTGTACCAATCCTGCTCACTTACCGGTAAGGCATAAGTATTGTCCCAGCGTTTAAGCATTTGTACCGAGCCGGGAAAATAGCTGGAGGCATAACTCCATTGGTTGCCACTTTGCCAGATGCCGTAGCAAAGAATGCTGTCATGGGCGGTTGGGCCGTTAATCACACCACCACAGCCTGGGTAAACCGCAAATGTATGGGTCCAGCCATGGCGAAATGACCAGTCAATACCGTTATTCGGGCCGCCCAGCATAATCAGGCGCCTGACATCATTCTGATAGCTGGTACTCCAGGCTTGGGTAACAGAAGAGATATACATACGTGCGTTAAACGCACTTTTTGACCAGGTTACCAGGTCCACCTGACTGGCCCCGGTTTTGTTTTTGATTATATTGATGGCATTGGCGATCTGTTCGGCCCAGATATAGCCATCACCATTTTTATGCGCCAGTGACAAGGCAAACACCTTAAAGTCATCGGCTGCCAGGCTCTGCATCAGTCCGCTGGATGGGCAATTTTGCTGACCACAGCCATAGTCACCGGCATCATTGGGGTTGGCCCAGGCCAGATCCGCATCCTGGTTAGCGCCATGGATCAGCAATACCGGTACGGTTTTGCTGTTGGTATTCCAGCCGGGTGCGTGATAGAGCAGAAACAGATCAGAAGATGGGCTGGGATCGGCAAAAAAGGTAGCACGTTGACCCGTCTGATCACCGCGTCCGTCAGCGGGAAAGGCTTCCTGACCGATATGGCCACTGGTATCCCGCCAGCGCTCTACTTTCACCCAGCCGTTATTAATGCCGGAATTGAAGCTGGCTTCCAGGCTGGTTGGCCCTGCATGAACGGGCCCATACAGGCCCATAGTGAATAAGAGCGCGGCAAGCGCCTTCAGCAAACGACTTGTTGTTAGCATCATCTTCTCCTGGTGCGGGTTTAAATGGCCAGATCCCGTTTCAACTGTTTAGCCAGCGCGAGTCTGGCTTCCTGTGCTACAGGTAAATCGCCGAATGACAAAAAGGCATGGATAGTGCTCTCAAAACTTTGAAAACGAAGTAACACATCGGCTTGTTGCAAGCGCCTTGCAAAGCGCTCGCCTTCGTCTTTTAGTGGATCAAATCCCGCAACTAACAGTGCGGTGGGGGGCAGATGTGCGAGGTCGTCCAGCAACATCGGCGACACTTCCGGATTGTCGCTACCAGCATTGCCACCCAGGTACCAGTCGCGGGTACCGTCAATGGCGGCATTGGCCAGCAGGTAGTCACCGCCGCCGAACATCAGGCGGGATGGGTATTGTTCATGGGGACTGTGCACATCCAGTACCGGATAAATCAGATATTGGGCAGCCAGTCGTTTAACGCCTTGACTGTGCAGGCGATGACTGGCTGCCAGGGCCAGATTGCCGCCAGCACTGTCGCCCATAATGGCAATATGTGCAGGCGACGCATTTAAAGTGTCAGCCTGAGTAAAGACCCAGTTTAATGCCTGACTGACATCGTCTAACCCGGCGGGGTAGGGATGCTCCGGGGCCAGACGATAATCCAGACTGACAAACAAACAGCCGCTTTTTTGACAAAGATCTCTGACTAAAGCGTCGTAGCAATCCAGGTCACCCAAGGCCCAGCCGCCGCCATGAATAAAGAGTACCAGGGGCTGTGGTGCATCGCTGTCCGTCAGGGGCCGGTAAAGCCTGGCCGGAATTTTGCCCTGCAGGCCGGGAATGGCCAGGTCTGTTACCCGGCAGTCCTGGTTTACCGGCCCCTGCAGGCCAATAAACATGGCTCTGGCGCCGTTTCTGGATACCTCTATACCGCTGTCGCTTTGCTCGGTGTCTGGTACCTGCTGATTAAATTGCGCCAACAGCGCGGTGGTTTCCTTATCCATCATCTTGTTAAAACCTGTATTTAAGGTTAATTCCAAAGGTTCTTGGCGCACCGTAGTAACCCAGCTGTACACCAGGTGAGGCACTAAGATCAAAGCCATGCTGGCGGTAGCGTTTGTCGGTCAGGTTGTTGCCGTACAGACTCAGCTGCCACTGCTCGTCATCGGTAAGATAGGTCAGGGACATGTCCAGTAAGGCGTAGCCGGGCTGGGCCAACACCTCGCTGGAACTGACGGTCAGATAGGTTTTACTGCGATAACTGCTGGATAACGACATGCTCAAGCTGCCGCTGTCCAGATCCAGCCAGTAATCCAGTCCGACCCGGCCATTCCATTTAGGTGCATTGACCAGTTCACGTTGGTCACTGATTTCTGCGCCAAAATCGCCGACCAGTTCGTCGTAGCCGCCCCCCAGGTAACCGGCATTGATATTCAGGGTCAGGGCATCGGTCAGCACCGCCGAAAACTCCAGCTCGGCACCGTAGATTGTGGCTTTACCGGCGTTTTCAAACAGCGATAAAAATGCCCCGCTGTCTGGATCAATGGAAAAGCGACTAAGCTGGAAGTTTTTGTAATCGTTGTAAAAAGCCGCCAGGTTCAGGCGGATATTGTTGTTATTGAGCAGGGATTTTGAGCCAATTTCGTAGCTCCACAGGGTTTCGGGATCAAAAGGCTGGGCAAATGAGGTCAGTCGGCCGTTAAAGCCACCGCTTTTAAAACCCCGACTGGCGCTGGCATAAAGCATATGGTCGCCGCTGAGTTTATAATCCACTGTCAGTTTGGGCGAAAAGTTGCTCCAGTCTTGCTCTGCGGTAAACCCGGTGGGGCTATAGCCCTCGCCTTTGCCAAAGGCCGCTTCCATGCCTTCAGCGCTATCAATACCGGTACCGGCAAATTCTTCGCCACGACTGGTGACCTGCTTTTTCTCTTTGGTGTAGCGAGCGCCCAGCGTCAGCCCAAGTTGTTCACTAAGTTCCCAGTTCAGATTCGCGTAAATAGCGCTGCTGGTATTTTTCTGGTCACGCAGCCCGGCATTGATCACCGGGAAGGGCAGGTAGTTACCGTCGCCAAGCGGCACAAAGAAGTCGGGTGCGACGGCACCGCCAAAGGTACTGTCGTCCTCTTTAAAGTAATAGAGGCCGGATACCAGCGACAGACCATCAGCATGATAGAGCCACTGCAGTTCCTGGCTGATCTGGTCCTGATCTTCAAAGTTGTAAATGCCAAATGAACTGTCGGGGGTGCCGTCCAGATCCAGATGGGTGCGATAATCCATTTGCCGGTAGGCGCTGATGGATTTAAAGGTATTGTCACCCTGTTGATATTCCAGGGTAAGCGCTGCGCCGCGGGTTTCCAGGCTTTCCAGATCATTGTAATTGACGTTCACTTTAAACGGGTCATTGCCCACCGGCCGCAGGCGCCCCTCTTTAACCGAGTAAATAGGGGTTTCACGGTGTGGCGTGCGCGAACGCGAGGGAGAACCGTCGGAACCATCCACTACCAGATAGGCAGAGAGGTCGTCGCTGATGTGATACAGCAGGCTGCCCCGCCAGGCCAGCGTATCTTTGTCATAATCATCCCCGCCGTCCCACAGATTGTCCGCATAGCCGTCACGTTTGCTGCTGGTTATGGCGAAGCGGCCAAGCAATTTGTTTTCCACCAGCGCACCGCTGATGCTGCCTTTAAGCCCAAACTGGCCGTAGTTGCCTGCGTTCAGATCCAGATAGCCTTCGGTTATTTCCGAGGGCTTAGCACTGGTAAACTTTACCGCACCGCCGATGGTATTGCGGCCATACAAGGTACCCTGCGGGCCACGCAACACTTCAATCTGCTGAGGGTCAACCACATCCAGAAAAGAACCCTGGACCCGACCCATATACACGTCATCCAGATAGACACCCACACCAGGATCGTTAAACGAGATGGAATCAATTTGCCCCACACCACGGATGTAGATCACCGCATTAGAGGCATCTCCCACATGCAGACTCAGGTTCGGTACATGGGATTCAAGATCGCCAAGGTCCAGGACCTGCATTTTTTCCAATTCATTGGCGGATAACGCCGTGACGGCAATGGCCACATCCTGCAGATTTTCGCTGCGCCGGGTGGCAGACACCTGGATAACTTCAATACCCTGTTCGGCCCGTTTACTGGTTAGCTCCTGCAATGCCAGTGCCTGAGGCGCCAACAGCATGGCGACAGAAGCAGCCAGCAAGGACCGGGTATAAGGGAAGGTGTTCAGATTCATGAGGTTTGGCATGATGTGAAATTATTGTTAATGGTGGGCAAATTGTTGCGTTAGGTGGCAGTAACAACAAGGACAAAAAGCTTCAATCTGAGAGGACAAATACGCTCAGGACAAAGCCATGCAATACTGCTAGCATTAGCTAATCTGATTAATAAATTGTGTTTTAATAGGTTTTTATAGAGGAGCGTGTGATGAAGTGGCCTAACCTGAAACACCTGAATTATCTGGTGGTCTTGCACGAAGAGCAGCATTTCAACCGGGCTGCACAACGCTGTTTTGTCAGTCAGTCGACCTTGAGTACCGCCATCCAGAATTTGGAAGAGCAACTGGGTTGTCAGTTACTGGAGCGGGATCACAAGACCTTTATTTTCACCGCCCTGGGGTTGGATATGGTGGAGCGCAGCAAGGAACTGCTCAACGGCGCCAGCGAGCTGGTGGAATATGCACAGAGCGCCGGGAATTGGCAGGCCGGTAAATTAAAGCTGGGCATTATTCCCACTATCGCACCATTTTTGCTGGAAGGCTTGATTGATAAGGTGGGCAAGGCTCTGCCCGACCTTAATTTACAATTGCAGGAAAACACCACCAGTAATCTGTTACGAGAGCTGAACAGTGGTGAACTGGACTTGTTGATTCTGGCCTTACCGATGGAAACACCGGGCTGCAAACAAATGGTGATTGGCCACGATCCTTTTCATTTAGTGGCGCATCCACATATGCTGGAATTGTTGCCGCAACCACTGGATTACAGCGCCTTGCCGAAAGACAGTGTGTTTTTGCTGCAGCAGGAACATTGTATGACCGGCCATGCGGTGAGTGCCTGTGGTCTGAAACATAAAGAGCAGGTCAGTGCCTTAGCAGCCAGCAGCCTGTTTACGCTGGTGCAACTGGCCAACAGCAAACTGGGGCTGACATTTTTGCCGGAGCTGGCCCTGAAAAGCGATATTTTGCAGCACAGTGCTTTGGTGTCTTTTCCGGCCGAAGACAAGGCGTATCGGGAAATTGGTCTGGTGTGGCGCAGTGGTACCACCCGGGTTCGGCTGTTCCGTCGTATTGCCGAGCTGCTGCAACCCTTAATGCCCAAACCCATGCTGTAAGTGGGTGACAAAAAAATATTTTCAGATTCACCAAACTATTTTCTGCCCGGCCTCGACATTAAGGGCAGAGAATAACAAAACTGCAGCGCAAGTGGACATGATTGGGGTAGGCCTTGTTCGAACAAAGTGATGAAACGCTAATCCGTAAGGCCTTAAAGGGGAATAACGGTGCCTGGCAGAAGTTGGTTAAACGCTATGACAAGGCCGTCTACAACTATGGCCTGCGCATGACCGGCAATGCCGACGATGCCATGGATCTGCTGCAAGAGGTGTTCTTGTCGGTGTTTCGCAACCTGCAAAGCTTTCGTGGTGAAGGCAGTTTTAAGGCCTGGTTGTTCCGTATCGCCCATCACCGCATGGTGGAGTTTTACCGGCGTAAGCGTGATTACCAGCCGTTGGATGAGGAAAACCCGTTGGTGGACGAGTTGGCTTGTGTCAGTCGCCTGACCATCGCAGACGCGCAGTCGCGGGAACTAGTCAGGGCAATGCAACAGTTATCGCTGGAGCAAAAGGCGGTGGTGGAGTTGAAATTTTTTAGTCAGTTTACCTTTGAAGAGATAGCCGAGCAGTTAGGTGTATCCAGTAATACGGTGAAATCCCGTCTGTACGCGGGGCTCGGCAAGCTCAAAGACGTGATGGAGGTGCACTATGTCTGACAAACATGAATTATTTGCTTTGTGGCTGGAAGGCCGGTTGTCTGCCGAACAGCAGCAGGTATTTGAACGGCTGTGTGCCGACGATGACGAATTTGCCCGGCAGGTTAGCCTGGCCAGGCAAGTTGAACAGGCGGCAACGCGCTATGAAGAACAACCTGTACCCAACTGGCAGATCCCTGCCATCGGCCCGCAGCCGGTAGCTGATTCGTCCTGGTGGCGGGGCCGGGCCATGCCGTCACTGTCTTTTGCTATGTCGATAGTGGCGCTGGTGATGGTGCTGTTTCGGGTTGAGGTGCAAGTGCATGGCGGCAGCCTGACGGTAAGTTTTGCCGGGCAGGGGCGAGAGGATGAAATACGCCGCCAGGTGGATGCTGAAATTGCCCAGTTCCGCGAGCAGCAACAAGTATTGCTGGCCAATTACAGTCGTGAGATGCGTGAGCAGCAACAGGACGTCAGCAGTCAGTTAACCAGCTATCTTCTGAGTGCCAGTCGCACCGAGCGGCGAGAGGATTTTGCTGAATTAATTAAGTTCGTCAATCAACAGCGGGAAGACGATCAACAGTTTTATGCCCGTCAGTTTAACAAGCTTCAGCAACAGGTTTATCTGGCGCCCGAGACTGGGCAGCGCGATAACCTGTCACCGATAAAATGAGGTCAACCATGAAAAAGTCATCCCTATGTTTGCTACTTGCCGGTATTTGCAGCGTGAGTGCCCAGGCCGCACCGCAGCTTGAAGAACTGAGTAAAGAGCTGGAAATTATGAGCAGCATTATGCAAACCAGCTACAAACAAAACCGCGATAGAAAAGGCATCAGCGTGCGTAATCTACAAGCCACTTATCTGGCCGGGCAGGGGGTGCTATTCAGGGTGCAAACGTCTGGCAGCAGCCAGTACCGCTTTTCCTTTAACGGTATTGATCATGTGATTCCGGTACCACCTGTGGCCCCGCATATTGAAATGAATGGTAACGCCATAGTGATAGAGAATGACGGCCAGGTGATTGAATACGAGTCCATCGGCGATGAGTTGGAAAGGGTGCGTGAACTCTTTGTTGAGTCTGGTGAAAAGCTTAGTGAGCTGCACAGTAAACAGCGTGAACTGAACTGGGAAATACGTGAAGTGGAGCGTCGCAACCGCGACAACGAGTTTGAAAAGCGTCATGCCGAGGGGGAGCGTCGCAAGGAACTTGAAAAAGAAGCCCAGGAGCTGCAAAAAGAACTGGCGCAGATACGTGAGCGCCAGCGCGAAGTGGAACAATATGCACAGCAACTGGAAGAAGAGCGACGTGATGCAGCCAATAAACGGGCCGAAGCAGCGCAGGAGCAAAGTAAAAAGTTTCTTGCCGAGTTTGAACACAATACCGCCGATATCCTGTGTAAATACGGCAGTGGCCTGAAGAGCCTGCCTGACGGTGAACATATCACCCTGATGCTGGACAACTATGCCGGTGGCAAGGGCCGCAGCAAAAATCAGGATCGCATCTACGTGTTTGACTATAAAGATGTGCAGGCCTGTGTGGCCGGTAAACTGGATACCCAGAAATTGTTAAGTAAGGCTAATACATACGAGTTTTAGTGTTCGGTGGCACAGGTAACGCCACCTGATATTGATAAAAAGCCCGCTATCGTAGATAGCGGGCTTTTTTAGGCACTGAATTAAGCTTGTACTTGGTTTGACGTAGCTGATTTTTTGTTCCCAAACACAGGCTTGAACAGAGATAAAACATGGCGTTGCCTGGGTTGTAAGGTCATATCACATCGAAGGTTTTTTCCAGCAGGTAGTGCAAGGTTGCCACGACGACCAATATAAACAACATTGAAATCGCACGAATGGTGAAGAAATGACGAGATAGCTGCCAGTTTCTTTGCAGATAAAAGACATCAAAAAGGATAAAGAGTACAGCCAAAATAGAGCCGACCGCGCCACCTACATAGAGCAGGGCAAAAAGATATAGTTGTGAAATCAGAAAAGACAAGCTGCTGGTTTGTTCAGGCGCTGAACCGAGTATCAGATGCATATAGCTAACGCCGAGCAGCAGGGCGGCCAGGGTCCAAGGCAGGTATTCCAGTAATGACTTTCTCATACGACTCTATTTAACCACGCTTTTACGTCACAGGGTTCCTACCATTGGGGGCTAACCGTACTGGCTTTGCTGGCTGTTTTGGGCGGTGCAACCAGATTGGAAAGGCGAGCAGATTTAACCAAACCATTCTCGTCGAAATAGCGAAGCTCACCACAATGCCCAGAAGCCTCGGCCTGGCAGGGGCCATAGGTAAACTCTGCCAACTTGTACTTTCTATACATGCCCAGCTCTTCGGTGACCATTCCGCCCAGGTCTTCTTCGTTTTCAAGAAAATAGGCGGTGCCTTCATCCTGAAAAACACTGATAGGCAAAGCCTTATAGTACTGATAAAAGAAAATAGCGTTTTCTTTTTCGTAAGCCAGTGTTTTAACCGCAGGAAACTTGCTACCAAGGTGCGTGACGACTTGCTGGTGAATAGCCAGCTGAAGGGCATTCTGATCCTCGTCAGGGTACTTTACCAGGTATAGGTTGGGATAAACCTTAGACTGGATAAAGCGCATATTTTTATAGAAAACATGGTGAATGCCCAACCCAATCAGGCTAAGTAGCAGCAAAGTGTATAACACCCTGGCCCGCATTTTATTCCTGAATATCCACAGGATTAGCCTGACGGCAACAAACAAGATGCCGCTTAGCAGGAACAACACAAAGATGATTAGAACTATTTCCATGGCGCCTTACGTTTATCGCCTTGGTGGAAATATATTTTTGGTAACTTCACCAATTTCCCTTTCCTGGTTTTTCCTATAAATAGGGCAATCCAGCACTTACTTCAAACAGGCCGGATTGGTTTCACTGCATGATGGATGGAGCAAGCCTTATTATTCTGGATGAAACGCCCCCGGTTGCCCGATTAGGCATGCCTGACTCAGTCGTCTGACTTTCCGATAAATCGATAAACAGCTGCGCCGATAGCGCCACCAACAAGCGGTGCCACCCAGAAAAGCCACAGCTGTGCAGTGGCCCAATCGCCGACATATAAGGCTACACCTGTGCTTCGTGCAGGATTGACTGAAGTGTTCGTGACGGGGATGCTGATAAGATGTATCAGGGTCAAACCCAAGCCAATGGCAATCGGCGCAAAACCAGCAGGCGCACGCTTGTCCGTAGCACCCAGAATGATCAAGACAAACATCATCGTCATTACGACCTCGGTAATCAGAGCAGCTTGCATGGTGTAGCCGCCCGGCGAGTGCTTAGCATAACCGTTTGACGCGAATCCGCCTGTTATATCAAAACCAGCCTGCCCCGAAGCGATAAGGTACAAAACGCCCCCCGCTAAGATGCCACCAAGCACTTGCGCGGCTATATAAGGCAGAAGTTCCTTTGCCGGGAACCTACCACCTACCCAAAGCCCAACCGAAACCGCCGGGTTTAAATGACAGCCTGAAATATGTCCTATTGCATAGGCCATCGTCAGTACAGTCAGACCGAAGGCCAGAGACACACCCAGCAGCCCAATGCCAACTTCCGGGAACGCCGCAGCGAGCACAGCACTACCGCACCCGCCAAGAACCAACCAAAATGTACCTATAAACTCAGCAGCATATTTCTTCACTGTCATCCCCTATTCAGTTTGTGAATTGTCCTGGCTCGCTTTAGCGTCAGTCTGAAAGCGCTTGTTATGTGCGTACCTCTACAGATTAAAAGAGTTAACTTTTGAACCACAGAAAAAGCAATGAGTCCTCTTTTTCCGGGGGGATGCCACGCTTATATGGCAACCATTGAGGAGAACTATCCATGCCTGATTTCAACTATTTCTATGGCATTGACTTTGCCAAACTGAGTTTTAGTATCAACGGCGAAGACTGCTATGGCAAGGTCTTGAATGCATGACCTCCTTGTCATTTATGACATGCCCTCCATGGCATGCCAGTCCCATTTCTTTACTGCGCGGTAAAGAAACGAGACGCAAAGAAAGCGCGCCCGCTGGATTCCCAACTACGTCAGTCCAGGGCACTACTAAAAGGCGGTCGTGAAAACGACGTTCCAGACGCGTCTTCCACTCAATTTGCTCCAGGCAAATTGCCCACCTTTTAGCAGCGCCCTGAACCGACCGGGAATTTTTTAGCGGGGGGCAAAGCGGCTCGGGCCGCTTAAGGGGGGCACCTGATTGATGTTTTTGTCGGTTAATGTCTGCTTTGTGCCAATCGCGGAGATTGACTGCAATAAAGGTCTTGTCACCGCCTAATTCTCTCAAACTGTTTCAACAACTACGACCCCTTGATCGAAGTGTAGCGGAAAACCAGTCCGGCAACATGGGCTTGTTAAGTTGTGTCTGCATTTGCGACAAAGTAATCATAATATTTTCGCGCCTCTTCCTCTGGCCCTAGCGCAACATCAATGAGCATTTTAAGACTCCACACGGGACCGGGGACTACTTGCTCTAAGTCTAGGTCTTCGGGGTAAGCTTCTGGGTCTACCGCCATTTCTAAGTTTTCAAACCACCAAATCTCTATTTTTCTTAGTAAACCGATCATTTCTTCAAACGCTTCGGCGACATCAAAGTCTACACCTGATGACGCAAACGTTAGCATTTCGTGAGCTAAGGTGTTACGACACCTTTTAATATGTTCGAATCTCTCTAAATCTTTATCATCAATAGCATCCATATCTTGTAGCCATTTCAATGATGCATAGAGAGGGCTTCTGTTTAGGATGAGCACCTTTTCTTTATATTCAGGACTAATAATCATCCCATTTTCATCAAATCCATTTGTGAAAAAACCTTCGATCTTCTCAATAATACTTCTCTTGAGCATTTCGAAGGCCATCGAAAAGATAGAAGCAGTAATAATATTTGTTTTAAGCGTCTCAGGATGAAGTGCTCGCTCCCATGATGCTTTAACTTTTTCATCCATGCTCGCTCTCTATAGCGAAACTTAACGAATGATATGGACTTCCCCTTTCCCGGAGTTTTGCCAAACTTAAGTGGCAACTGTTGAGGAGAACTGTCCATGCCTGATTTCAACTATTTCTATGGCATTGTTTAGCCAAATTGGGTTTTAGTATCCATGGTGAAGATTGTCGTGGCAAGGTTTGAATAACATGACTTCCATGTCCTTTATGACATGCCCTCCATGGCATGCCAGTCCCATTTACAACAGGCGTCCTGCCTGTTGCCCTGTGCGCCAGCTAAAGCTGTTCAATCTGGTTCCAGACCAGATTGTCTTTACTGCGCGGTAAAGAAACGAGACGCAAAGAAAGCGCGCCCGCTGGATTCCCAACAACGTCAGCCCAGGCCACTACTAAAAGGTGGTCGTGAAAACGACGTTCCAGACGCGTCTTCCACTCAATTCGCTCCCAGCAAATTGCCCACCTTTTAGTAGCGCCCTGAACCGACCGGGAATTTTTTAGCGGGGGCAAAGCGGCTTGGGCCGCTTAAGGGGAGGCACCTGATTGATGTTTTTGTCGGTTAATGTCTGCTTTGTGCCAATCGCGGAGATTGACTGCAATAAAGGTCTTGTCACCGCCTAATTCTCTCAAACTGTTTCAACAACTACGACCCCTTGATCGCAGAGTGTTGTGGGGACTGGGGGCTAGAACCCCCCGGTTACCCGGTTATAACGTGCTTACGACCTCACTGAAAGTTTTCCTATTAATTCCCCAGCAATCAAGTAAACAGCCAATCACTCCTCTAAGTTCGATGGAAGACTGCGAGTGATTTCTAAATAATCTACTCATTGCAAGACTCTCAAGCTCTTTTGCAGATGAGAAAGTACTTTTTCCGACTTCTGCCTTAGCAAAATATTCGCCAAGGATGGCGGTTGGCAAGGAATCAAAATCCGCCATTACCTTAGTACGCACTTGTGAAGATATAGATTTTCCTTCAGGTGCAAATTGTTCGACCAGAGACAAGGATAGAGATAACATTTTAGTAACTCCTTCCCTCCCTTTTGAGCCAAACGTAAAGCCTTCAACAAGCTTATTTATTCTATTATCATGATCTAAAAAAGATAACTCCTTTAATACAAAGTCGACGCCAACACAAAACAGAGATAAAGTGTAATAAAAGCATCTAATAGCGAGTTCTAGCTGACTTGGTTTTGTTAATATTTGTTCCGCAAAAAATCTAGACACCTCAAGCCATCGATTACATTCATCAAAGCTAATCTCTTTGGATAATAGGCTTTTGCACTTAACAATTTGTCCCTTCCAATCGCCGTCAAGCTTACCTAGGCTGTACTTTTCTATCTCAGAAAAAAATTCTTCATCGGAAAGTCGGCTATTCAAGAAACCCTCTGATTTATTAAGCTTGGACAAAAAACTTCCATCCAAAACCAATACATCCAAATCAGAACCAAAGTCCTTAACTTCTTTTCTCTTATCAGTTGTTGCAACAATTACTTTATTTGCCTTAATAGCTTTAGCTAGACCTTTAGCCCAGAATATCCGTTCTATTGCTTGCGGCGTTTTTTTGTTCTTCACATCGACAATAGTAATACTTCTGGTGAGAGACGATTCTCTACTATATAGCCAAAGATCAATATCTGTTACATCAAATCCTTCATATACAAATGGAACACCACGAACAACAAAATAGCCTGACTGCATAAAATAATGTCTAAGCTGTTCTTCCATTTCGAAGCCTTTCGGTAATTTTGGGGCCATTAGAAACCTCCGCCTGTTCTTAATGCACTAATCATATCATTGGTTTCAAATGGACTTTTCTGTATTTGCTCTCTGCGAATAATTTCGCGATTTGCTTCAGGCCCTCTAAATTTTGTAATTGCAGCGCCAGGCAATGATTGAATTGATTGCTCGCTAACATCGCCCTGCCTTATAGCTAGCAAGGCCAATTCTCCAACCTCTTTTTTCAGAAGCCTCATTAGCGGGCCACTTCGGCGTCCTTTCGATCCATGTCGAATTGCAACAACTCCTTTCAACTCTAGAATTTTATAGTCCTGTCCAATTGCACTAACAGGCCCGACTTCTCTGCCTTCTATTAACGCTCCTAGTAAGCGATCAATCATGGAAATTTGGCCTCGCGCATATGAGCTTTTAGTCATTCCATAAGTCAAAGAAGCCACAAATGCTTTAGCCAAGTCGAATGCGTCATCAACCATAGAACTGCTGTATTTTGAAAATGCCGAAGGCAATGTTAAATAACCAACTTCCTCCTGGCTATTGCTAACAACATTAATATCAAAGAAGCCTATAGAGCTTACTTTTCTAAAAAGATTATCTCCCAGCATTTTCACAGCATCTGCATGCGGTAGGCAGGCTTTTTTCTTAAGAACTTCAGTCAGTTCCAAAAGCGCAGATTGCTCTTGCGTGCTTAATGAATCTAGGACTGCCTTAGTTTTTATCGCTGAATCACGTCTAAACAAGTTGCCATTAAAAATCAAGTTCTCACTTTTTGTGATAGGCTCAATATCTACAAAACCAATTTTCTCTGAGTCGTAGAATAACTGTTTTACATCATTGGCAGCCAATTTATACGTATCCGATAGCTTTTCTGAGACTTCATTACTACTTATTGGTTTATTGGATGCTATTTCAGCTAGCTCTATAGCTGACAATTCAATATTTCTTGGCTCAAGTGATTCAAAAATGTTTGCCGTATGCTGGAGTGCGGAAATTGTAGTCACACCTAAAACCCCAACACCATTACTTGCCACATCAATTAACTCTTGCTCTTTTAGAATATCAAGCAGCTTAGGGAGCTCAAAAGCCGTATTGATATTCGATGCATTTGCCAACACATGTAGCCTTTCATTTGTGATAACACTTTGATTAGATTCTGATATTGCAGAGAGCAGAATGCCGGCTTTACCAGCAACAAAAGTATTCTGGTAATCACCTTGGTTAGTTACATTCTGAAGTTTATTTGTATGGTGAATTAGCCAAGAGCCTTGTACTTTCTTATCCATCCATCATCGTCCTAATTTTAATGGCACGTCATAACAGTTTAATAGACAGCGAAGCGCCGTGTTTAAACACGGCGTTTCGCCGTACTTTCGCATAGCCATTTTTTAGCATGCTTATAACCCTTTGCCTAGCATGAGTTTTTTGGGCTGCCCCAAGATGGTGCCGGGCAGAGGCGAGCTGGTTCCTTACTATTGCTGTTATACGGATGCTTGCTTGGGGTTGTTTGAAAATTCAGCGATTCGTAAGCGTTGATGATAGCTTTTTCCTCGGTGCGCTCAGAAGTAGTCGCCGAGGAAATGGCCAGTTAATTATCTGTTGCAGCGGTTGTGCCTGGACCTGAGGTTGTCACACTTCCATACATCACTCTGTTTAAAAATGTGCGAGGTAACACTTCAGATCTGGTCGCTTTATCTCACCGCCTTTGGGTACTCATTCACTGCATCTATTTCTCCACTTCTGAGCCTTGATACCAGACATTTTCTTCAGGTCTTTACCAAGTCAGCTTGGTTTTTTGTTAGCAAATTGGCTTTCCCTTGGCCGATGTTCAGCTAGTACGAACAAAAATGATGGATTGTTTAACTTCATATTATTCAGCTGGTTAGTCTTTCATTCACAACTTTTCACAGCACTTCAAGACACTTCATCCGGCCTCATTTACAAAAATTTTGCATCTGCCGGGCGAGGGCCGCGGTGGGTTCTCCCGGTAATCAAGTCGGCCAGGCCGAAACGTCCGGGATGGGTGTGCAAAGCAGATAAAAATACAAGGGGATCATAACAATGCATCAGTTCAACAAGGCCAGGGTGACCTGTGCCATTCAATTGGCCTTAATCGCCGGATTAGGTTTACAAAGCCATGCCGTAATGGCGCAGCAACAGTCAGCCACTGATGAAGTGGAAACCATACAGATTAAAGGCATTCGCGGCAGCGTGGTGAAATCGCTGAATAACAAGCGCTTTTCCGACAGCATTGTGGATGCCATTACCGCCGAGGATATTGGTAAATTTCCGGATCAGAATGTGGCAGAGTCGCTGCAACGTATTACCGGCGTTTCTATCACCCGTGGTTATGGTGAAGGCGAGCGGGTCAGCATTCGTGGGACCACAGAAAGTCAGAACCGCACCTTGTTAAATGGTCAGGCGGTGGGCTCGGCGGATTGGTGGACTAACTCGGCGCCCAGCCGTGGCTTTAACTATACGATGCTGCCCTCGGAAATTGTTTCGGGGCTGGAGGTGTATAAGTCCCCCCAGGCCGATGTGGACGAAGGCTCCATTGGCGGCACCATCGTAGTGAAAACCCGTAAGCCGCTGGATTTGGACGCCAATTCGATATTTGGCTCGGCGATGGCGCAGCACAGCCAGGTATCGGGCGAGACTGATCCGGTGCTATCGGGTTTGTACAGCTGGAAAAACACCGATGAGACCTTTGGTGTGTTGTTCTCTGTGATCCGTCAGCAGCGCAACTTGCAGCGCCACGGTATTGAAGCCTGGAGTTGGGATCACCGCGATATCACTCTGGAAGACGGCACGGTATATGAAAACCTGTATAGTTCCGGCGGCGGCGGTTCAGCACGCTTTAGTCAGGAGCGGGTCAGAACAGGTCTGAACGCGGTGTTGCAATGGCGCCCGCAGGACAATCTGGAAACCAGCCTGAATATTCTGGACTCCACCTTAGACGCGGATAACGAAAACCAGAACTTTCTGTGGTTGCCGGAGTATAACGGCTCAAAGTATCAGGATGTGACGATTGTCAGCCACGATGTGGTAGGTAACTTCCTGGCAGCCGGTACATTAGGCCTGGCACCCGAGGGGCAGGACAACATTCTGGATGAAACCAAGGTACGTAATTCCAAATTAAAGACCAAGGTATATGACTTCACGCTTAAGCATGAGGGTGATATCTGGGAAAGCCGTCTGCAGGCAGGTTATACCGAGGGCAGTGGTGGCTCACAGGCGGATCGAAGTGTCGGTTGGGGCGGTAACTATGTGCATAGTTATGACGCCTCCAAGGTCGAAAGCATTGAGACCCGCTATGATGCGGACCCAAAAGATGGCGAACAATGGGACCTGAGCTTTTTACGCTACGACAATAACCTGGCCGACGATGAGGAAACCTACCTGCAAACAGACTTTTCCCGGCCGTTGGAATTATCGGTTTTTGACAAACTGAAATTTGGCGTTAAGTATCGCGACCATTCGCGTTTTAACACCAAAAACACCACCGATGCACGTACCGATCTGAACTGGCGTCTGGCTGATTACTCCCTGGAGATGCCCGGCGGCTTCCTGTCCGGGCAGGGCACAGCGGGCACGCTGCGCGACTACGCTATTACCGATTCAGATAAAGTGCGGGCTGAAGGGGATGCGCTTAACTGGGATTATCGGGTACTTAAGGCCAGTACCTTTGAAGTGAAAGAAAAGATCCTGGCTGGCTACGTTATGGCCGATATTGACGTGGAGGGGATGCGCGGCAACCTTGGGGTGCGGGTGGTGCAAACCAGACAGACATCCAGTGCTTATGAAGGCGAAGTGTGGATCAGCAAAGAAAAGGATTATCTGGATGTCCTGCCCAGTCTGAATCTGGCCATTGATTTGGATACAGATCTGATCATGCGATTTGGCGCGGCCAGGGTCATGTCCCGCCCGGACTACAATGCCATGACCGCGTCCACCTCATATAACACCGAAACCCGCACTGGCACCGGCGGTAATCCCGATATCGACCCTTACTATGCTAACCAGTTTGACCTTAGCCTGGAATGGTATTTCAGTGAGGCAGGTATCTTCTCGGCGGCGTATTTTCATAAAGATGTGCAGTCTTTCCTCGACAGTGTGACGTCCTTTGAACGCTTTGAGGGCGAAGATATTCGTATCAGTCGCCCCAGCAATGGTAAAGGCGGCACTATTCAGGGGCTGGAGCTGGGATATCAGCAAGAGCTATATCAAGGCTTGGGGCTGATGGCTAACTACACATACGTAGATGGTGAAGCCAAAGACGGGCAAGGGAACGATATCACGATTCCGGGTAATTCTGAGCATACCGTCAATGTTAGTGCTTACTATGAAAATGACGTGTTAAGCGGCAGGATTTCCTATAACTATCGTACCGGTTACGACTCGGGCTTTGACTGGCCTGGCTATATCGATGATTACGGTCAGTTGGATGCCAACGTTTCCTATAAGGTCAATGACAACCTGACTCTGGTACTTGAGGGGATTAACCTGACCGATGAACTGATTTTCAGTTACCAGGAAAAAGGTGTGGAAAATGCCCTGACTGGCTTATATCGCGACGGTCGCCGATATGTGGCAGGGGTTAGATTTAATTTTTAATGGGTTTTGACAACAACTAGGGGTGCCCTCTCATAGTGCTGTCTGCAAGGCCTCTTACCTTCGGGTTGGAGGCCTTTTTTGCTCGCGGCTAAGGAAAATCTGGCCTGCAGGAACTATCCAGGCTTATTAAATTTTTATTTTGAATCAAGTATATAGCAGACAATGGCGATTATTTGAGTAAAATGGACCTTTGCGCAGATGCTAACGGACCATTAAAACGGGAAGCTATTGTTGAGATCAGTTCTGTTCGGCTTGTTCGCCTCGATAGCCATACTGTCTGTCAGTCTGGCGGCGAAGGCAGATCTGTTGACAGCCACCATTGCTTACCAGCAGCAACATTTTGAACAGGCCAGGCAGGAGTTTTTGCAACTGGCCAGGCTGGGAAATGTGGATGCCTTGTATAATCTTGGCGTCATGAATCTGCATGGCCAGGGCCAGGACAAAGACCACGCCAGAGCCTTTGCCTGGTTTTCCATTGCCGCCGATTTTGGCCTGTCTGAAGCGGCGTCAGCCGCCAGTCTGGTGTATCAACAGGTTGACGATAAAGACCCGCTCAGTGCATTAAAACAAAGTCTGGAACAGGACTTTGGCTATCAGCATTATCAACGCACCTTACAGCCGCATTTTGTCTCTAGTGTCAGCCAGGAGGAAGATCTGGCGCCACAGCGTAGCCATTTTCTTGAGCCTGTGTATCCTCCGGAAGCCTACAAGAAAGGTCTGGAAGGCTGGGTATGGCTGGAGTTTGATATCGACCCCAGTGGCGCTGTGAAAGATCTGGAAATAATCGATGCTTACCCGCCACAGGAATTTGAGCGGGCCATTTATAATGCCGTCAGCCGCTGGCGTTACCAGCCATTGCTAAAGGGGCAAGAAGCGCAGACCTATCACAGCCGTTCGTTGCTCTATCATTTCAGTACCCACAAGGGGCGTCGCTACCGGGAGAGCTTTTCGCGGCAAAGCAATGCCTATCAACAACGTATCAGTGAATTGATTGAACGCGCCGAACAGGGCGATGCGCTGGTGCAGTATTATATTTCCAACTGGCTGATGACCGAACAAAGCAATGCTGCCTTGTTGTTACGTCGCCATTATCAGCAGGAAAATGCCCAGGGGGAAGTGCTGCTGGGCGCGGCCAAAAACGGTTATGCCCTGGCCCAGTATCGACTGGGCAGCAGTTTATTACGCGGGCAACTGGCACAGTCAGACCGGCAAAAAGGCCTGAATTGGGTGTTACAGGCCGCTCAGTCTGGTTTGGCCGTGGCACAATATCGCCTGGCCAGGGAAATACTCGACAGCAGCGATATTCAACAAGACAAGGAAAAGGCCACAAACTGGCTTAGTCAGGCGGCAAAGCAGGGGCATTTTCGTGCCATTCGCGACCTGGCTGAATTGCATTTGCAACAGCAAAACTGGCAGGCCGTGACCGCACTTGTGGCGCAGGGGCTGCAGCAAGACGATGACCACCCACAGTTGCTGTTTATTCAGGCCAGATTATTGGCCGGTCAAAATGAGTTTCAGGCCGCGCGTAAAAAGGCCAGCCAAGCCATAGACGAAGCGCAAAGCCGCGGCTGGTATCAACAGGATATGCAGGCCTGGCTGGTGCAGCAGAGTAAAAACCAGCTATCCGACTAAGCACCAACCAGATTGATTTGCATAGCTGCATTCAACGTTGCCTGAGCATCAGGTTATTTTGCTGGGATTCCAGTAAGCTGATAACCAATTGCTGCTGCTCTGGATTGACCGCCAGACTAAGCGGCAGGCCACGATTGTCTGGGCAGCGATTTAGCTGATGCAGCAGTTGCACTTCACCGCTTTGTCTGTTCAGAACCAATATATCCAATTGATTCAGGCCGGGCAGGGCAAAATACAGTTCAGAGGATGTCAGGGCCGGGCGCATATAATCGAAGGCCTGCTCAAGTCGCTCATGGGAAACTTCGGGCAAAGCCTGTTGCATCAGGGTCAGTATCTGCTCGCGATAGGTAGCAAAACTGGGATTTGGTATGGCCGGATTTTCCTTATCATCTATCAGGTCAATCTGTTGCTTGGTCAGGTCTAATCGCCCGCGGATCGCTTTATCCTGTTGCAAGGCACTGAAATACAGTTGTTGCTCATCATCCTGCCAGTAAAGGGTGGAAACCTCGGTAAAATCTGTCAGCAGTGGTTGATAGCTGCGCGCGTAAAGGTTAAGCAGAAACACGCGCTGACGTTTGTCCTGCAAGAGTAAAAATGTGCCCTGTGGCGACCAGCTCAGAAAATCGGGCTGAATATCTTCGGGCAGCGAGCTGATTAAAGTCGCGATGGGCTTGTGGCTATGTTTTACCCAGACTTCCTGATGAACCTGCTGATCCACATAGTCGAAATATTGTGAGATATAAGCAGTCTGCAAACCATCGGCAGAAATGGCCGGTAAATATTCCATATTGGGAGAGGAAGTCAGGGCTTGTAACTTTGCCGGCGATGACAATGCCAGCGTAAACAGGTTAGCCTGCAGGTTGCCGCTGGAAAGGAATAGCTCGTCAACCTTATCGTTATGAATTTGCGCCACGTCCTGGATAAAACCTGGAGGCACCCGCAGAGGTTGGACATTACTGTGTATATCTGCCAGTAGCAGCTGTTGACCGGTTAACCAGAAACGTTGTCCTGCTTCCTGCCATTTCAACGTGGCGACCGGCGGTATCACCCTGAGCAGTTCAGCTGTCTGTTGTTTGTCCTGCCAAAAATAACTCAGTCTGAGATGTTTATGGTGCTGGTTAAGCAGCAACAGATGCTGGCCGCTGTTGTCCACGTCAAAGTCTCTAACCTGCTGCCAGCTTGTTTGTTCCGACATACTGCTGATGTCAAACCTGAGCAGACGAGAGGTGAGGGGATCCAGATAATACAGGCCGCTTTCAGTCCAGCGCAGTTTTTTATGCCCGCTATCGGGCTGACAATCTGTGGCGGCTTTGTCTTTGGCTAAACGCCAGGTTTCCACCGGGCCGCTCAAATCCAGTATACGAATCTGGCAGCTAAAGGCGTTTTGGCGGATATACGCCAGGGCGTTACCCTCTGGTGACCAGGCGGGAGACAGCTCGTCATAGCCACTTTGTCTGATGCCATGAATATTGCCGCTTTGCCTGTCGTACACCATGATATCGCGCAGGCCGCTTTGTTCGTCCTGCTGGGTAAACAGCAGATAGCGATGGTTGTGAGAAAGAGTAAGAAAGGCCTCATCACCCGGACTGGCAGTCAGTTGCGCCTTATGTTGATAAGATTCGGGGGGACGCGGCCAAAGCGCCCAGGCCAAAAAAGCGCACAATAAGATGCCTGACAGAGTGCTGAGCACGGCGTTTTGCAGGGATATCCGCAGCGGTTCGGTTTGCATGGCATCCAGATACTGGATATCTGCCACCAACTGATAACCTTTGCGTGGTACGGTGCGAATAAAGGTTGGACTGTCTTTGGGCTCCTGCAGTGACTTACGCAACTGGGTAATGGCCTGGCTGACCGAATTGTCGCTGACCACCACATCCGGCCAGATGGCATCCATAATTTGCTGGCGCGAGACGGCCTGCCCTGGGTGGTTTATCAGCAACCTGAGTAGTGCCAGTTGTCTGGCCTCAATATCGTACCAGATACCGTCAATCTGCAACTTCAGGGCGGCGAAATCCACCAGGACCTGGTTCAGTCGAATCCGGTTAATGCTACCCAGTTCTGTCAACGGCTTTTCAGCTTCCCTGTAAGTTTGTGAAAATATTGGTAAATCACTGCTGTGCAATGTTATTTTATGGTTCCAGACGCGCTAAGGCAACGGCCAATCCTGGCCTCAATGATAGATAATGGCGCACAGCAATGGATCTAAGCTGGTGGTATCAGCATCTTCGAGGGCAATATGTAATGCAACGGCAGCTATTGATTTTGACAGCGTTGTCAATGGTGGGCGCCACGGCAGCGGCCCAACAGAGTGATGATGCCCTGGAGCATATCAAAATCCGCGGCATACGCAGTAGTTTGCTTGAAGCCATTAACAGCAAAAAAGAAACCAGCAATTTCATTGATGCCATTTCGGCCGAAAATATTGGTAAATTTCCGGATAAGAATGTGGCTGAGTCGTTACAGCGTCTTACCGGTGTCTCTCTTTACCGGGTGATGGGCGAAGGCGAGCGCATTGGCGTGCGTGGTACTGCTCCCAGCCAAAACCTGACGCTGCTTAATGGCCAGAGCATCGCCTCTTCTGATTGGTGGATCTCATCCCAGCCGAGTCGCGGATTTAATTACACCATGATCCCCTCTGAGCTGGTGGAATCGCTGGAGGTGAATAAGTCACCCCAGGCTGATCTGGATGAAGGCTCGCTGGGCGGAGCCGTGGTACTGAATACGCCCAAGCCTTTGGATACCGAGTCCGGTAAAATGATGCTTAAGGCACAGTTACAGTATACGGATTTGGCTGATAAGTGGGCCCCACAGTTTTCTGCACTATATAACTGGCGGGATGATGGTGGCGATCTGGGCTTACTGATGGCGCTGGTGAAGCACAGACGTAATTTACGTCGCGACGGTCTGGAAGCCTGGGGTTGGGCGGAGCGCAACTTCAGCACCCAAGCGGATGGCAGTTTGCGCCAGGTAGAAGCTGAGAATGCAGATATTCAGGGGTTGTGGACGCCAGGGGGCGGTGGCTCGGCATTGTTTCAACAAGCCAGGGATTTAACCAGTTCACTGTTATCCGGCCAGTGGCGAGTGAGTAAAGACACGGAGTTAACGCTGAACCTGCTTTATTCTGTGCTGGATGCGGATAACTCCAACCAGAATTTTCTGTGGCTTCCCAGCAACAGCTATCAGGCCAATGGTTTAATCTCGGATGTGCGGATTCAGGACCAGAGTTTACTGGCTGCTACTTATCATGCCTTGCCGGATGAGGCGTTTAATACCTCAATGGAAGCCATATGGCGTAATTCCCGTATTGACCAGAAAAGTGCACAACTGTACCTGAAGCATTACTTTGGCTATTGGCGGGCGGACCTGCAGGCCGGTATTACCGCCAGCGGCGGTGACACCAGCGCGGATTCTACGTCGCAGTGGTCGGCCAATAGCAGTTACCGTGTGGATACCAGCGCTGAGCGGGATATCCGCGTCAGCTATGATCTGTCCCCTCTCAATGGCGATAACTGGTTTATCAGCGAAGTGCGCCAGGACGCCAGTTATTCTCAGGATCAAGAGCGTTATCTGCAAATGGATCTGGCTCGTTCTATGGATCACCCGATACTGGCGGAGCTGAGTTTTGGCCTGAAATACAAAGACCATGGCCGGGAATTGCAGCGATTGCGTACCCGCAATGGCGGTTATGATGGCCTGGCTGGCGATCTGGACTGGCGCATCAGCGACTTCAGTGGCCATTTTCCTTCGGGTTATCTTGGCGGCGTGGGGTCACAGCACAGCCTGAAAGCCTTCGCCTTTGTGGATATCGACGCGCTATCTGCCGCATATCGTGCATTGCCCTTTGTTATCAGCGAAGAGCAACAAAGCCGTTTTGTGATTGATGAGCAGGTAACTGCAGGATACCTCAAGCTCAATTTAAAGGGGCGTGATTACCGTGGTGATCTGGGTATGCGTCTGGTGCATACCAATCAACGCTCGGCTGGCTATCAGCAGCAGACAGATGACATGTCAGACGCTGTCTGGATTAGCCGCGAGCGCAGTTACACCGACATTCTTCCCAGTCTCAATCTGGCCATCGATTTGCATGAGGACCTGGTGTTAAGAGCCGCCGCCGCCAAGGTGATGGCCCGTCCTGACTATGAACATATTATGCCGTCGGTTAATTACAACAAAACCCAGGCGCAAGGGGTGGCCGGTAACCCACAGTTAGATCCGTTCCGGGCCACGCAGTTTGATCTGGGGTTGGAATGGTATTGGCAGGAAGCCTCACTGGCTTCCGTCGCACTTTTTTATAAGAACGTGCGCTCTTTTGTGGATATCTCCCGCTTTCTGGAAGTGCATGAAGGCATAGAGATGAGTATTGACCGGCCGCTGAATGGCCCTGGCGGTACAATTAAAGGGCTGGAACTGGGGCTGCAGCACGAGTTTATTTACGGGTTGGGCCTGATTGCCAATTACACCCTGGTGGATGGCGAACGTGATTCCGGCGCGCCAGGGCAGACGTTATCGGAGATCCCCGGTAATTCCCGTCACACCTTTAATGTGTCTGGCTATTACGAAGATGAATTGCTCAGTGCCAGGTTGTCTTATAACTATCGCACCCGTTATGCCACCGGCCTTGGCGAGGCACGTGCCGACAACACCGGACAGTTGGATATGAACCTGACCCTGCATATCAGTAAAAACTGGGATTTACTGCTGGAAGCCATCAATCTGACCGACGAAGTGTTATTTTCCTATGACAGAGTACGCACTGCACCTATTGGCATTTATAAAAACGGTCGGCGATTTTATGTTGGCGCCAGCTATAGGTTTTAACCAGCCCCTAAAGGGACTCAAAACAGAGGGTAAAGGCTATGTTAAAAATACCAAAATGGCTACGAAGTGCAGTGATGAGCACCTTGCTTGTTGGTCATTTCAGTTTTTTTCTGCCTGCTCAGGCAGCGCCGCTGGAGTCAAAAACCATATTGGCGGTATTTGCCCATCCGGATGATGAGTCTTTTGTTGGCCCCGTGCTGGCAAGGTATGCGCGGGAAGGGCATAAGGTGTATCTGGTGGTGGTCACTGACGGACAACTCGGGGTGACGGCACATGCCGGTATCGCTGCCGGTGAGCCGTTAAAGCAGGCTCGTTTAGCTGAAACGCAATGTGCTACCCAGGCACTGGGGATAGAAGCGCCAATCATGCTGGATTTTGTGGACGGTAGCCTGGCCCAGTCAAAGACAATGCAACCCGTTGCAGCGCAGCTCGGTCAATTGTTCAGTCAACTCAAAGCGGATGTGGTAATTACCTGGGGGCCGGAAGGGGGCTATGGTCATCCTGATCATCGTATGGTCAGTAATCTGGTGGCTGAGGTTTTTCAAAAAGGTGGGGATAACTGGCCACAAGCTTTGTATTTTGCGGCGGCGGCCGATATCGACCTGCACAACTATAACGACTATTCAGCTAATTTTGGCCAGTATATTAAAGCGCGCTGGCACACCAGTGCACAGCAATGGCTGACCCATAAGATTGCCTTTAATCAATCTGACAAACAGCAGGCCGCCGCCGCAGTGGCCTGCCATCAGTCGCAATTTACCGCCGCTGATATAGCGGATATTAACGCGTTTGTTGGTGCCAAACCCTGGCATGTATATCTGCGTCAGGCCTATACCCAAACAGCGCTCAGACAAAGTTTGTTTGAATAAGCAGACAGGCAGGCAAATTCCGCGTCATCACAGGAAGCTGCTGTCCACAAACTGCTGTAAATGGGCTTTTTGATCAGCAGACAGCGTCTGATAGTAATGCTGGAAACGCTCGCGGATATAGCTGATACGCACTACCCTGGTGTAACTGGCATCTTGTGTGGCGGTGCTTCGGACCATCACCCCCAGCAATCGGCCTTTTTCGTCAAATACACTGCCGCCGCTCATACCTGCCTGAGCGGGAAAGTTGGCGATAAATTCCACTTGCGCATGATAAGGAATATTGCCTTCTTCATCGCCCTGGGCTTTGAGGGCCAAAATCGCTTGTTCGGCAGCCTGGTCAGTTAAAATACTGCCCACTGAGACACGGCCATAAGGATAGCTGACGGTATCTTGCGGATAACCCAGAGCCAGGACCTTTATGCCGCTCTGCGCGTCCGTCCAGGTTGTGTTTGTGCTGAGTACCTGGTCTGGATCGTACAGAGAGACTGGCGTCTGGGTATTAATATCCTCAGGATATTGGGCCAGGTTACTGACCGGAGTGATTTGACTGTCCACCAGGCCCAGATAGAAATCTTCGGCTGGAAGAATCGTGGTGTTTTGCGCATCTGCACTGATATCCGCATGGTAGAGTGGGAAATTAGCGGTATTCATATCCCATAGATTTATCTCGCCGCTCTGTGCCACTATGTGTGACGTGGCATAAATCCCCTGGCCATAAAAATCCTCGATATGGCCTTCGGCAAAGTTCAACCAGCTTGACAGCCCAAAGACGTGATTGGCCGACGCATAAAAACCCAGACCGGTTTCGCTGTTAGTGCCAATAATACTGATACTGCCGCTTCTGAAGGTTCCTACCCGCCCTCTGACCCGCTCCAATAGCTTGGCCAGGTCGCTGTCGTCTGCTTCCAGTATCTTTTCCACGTTTTCGCTGTAACCGTCAGCCTGGCTGAGGGTTAAGGCCTTAAGGCCATCATCTGTTGGAGGGGGATGGCCTGGCGAAGGCCCGGATGAGCTGTTGCATGCGGATAAAAACAGCAACGCAGTAAGGGAAATGGCTCTAAGTAACATCTTTACATCCTTAGTTGGTTAAATAAGAGCGTGTTGACCTTTTGAGTATGGATTTTGCGGCAGTTTGTGGGCCCTTTATACAAGGCAGAGCGAACGTGGTGTAGTGATTCTACATGAGTGAGTAATAACGCCGTAGAAAGGGCCCACAAGCGCTGCCCGAAGGGTTCAACCCAGCCCCTCCTGCCTCGGTGTTGCCGGCCTTTGACTTAGGCCCACTAGGCTTGCAGCCCGGCGTCGTGACCAGAAGGGGCTGGATTTGAACAAAATTTATACTCAAAAGGTCAGCACGCTCTTGCTAGCCTAGTGATTTCTGCCTGCACAGACTTCCCGAAAAATGGCATAGTTTGTTACTTTTTGTACCGGCTTATTGGTGGGCACGGAACAATACCTGACTAAACTATGTGGCTATATACTTTACTAAATTAGTCGGGTATGGCATGCTCTGAACCCTTAAAATCAAAGGGTTTTGGTATGAAATTAACTTCCAAAGGCCGTTATGCCGTAACGGCGATGCTGGATGTCGCACTGCATTCCCAACGTGGCCCGGTGCCGCTGGCGGATATTTCTGAACGGCAGGAAATTTCACTTTCTTATCTTGAACAGCTTTTCGCCCGCCTGCGTCGTCATAAGTTGGTGTCCAGCGTGCGCGGTCCGGGTGGTGGTTATAAACTGGGTCGTGACGCCGGCAGTATCTCTGTCGGGGAAGTGATCCATGCCGTAGATGAATCGGTGGATGCCACCCGTTGCAGCGGCAAGTCTGATTGTCAGGGGGGCGAGCGTTGCCTGACGCATAGTCTGTGGAGCGATTTAAGTGAACGCATCGCCCTGTTCCTGGATGGCATCAGTCTTGGCGAATTAATGGACAAACATGACGTGCAGCAGGTTGCCCTGCGCCAGGACAAGCATAAATCTCACCCTGATTTGAAGATTACCCTGCAAGTGTAAAGCGACCTTATGAGAATACCCCTGTATCTGGATTATGCCGCCACGACGCCAGTCGACTCGCGTGTGGCGGAAGTGATGATGAAGTTTCTGACCCTGGATGGTGTGTTTGGTAACCCGGCTTCGCGCTCGCATAAATATGGTTGGCAGGCCGAAGAAGCGGTGGATTTTGCCCGCAACCAGATAGCCGAGCTGGTTAATGCTGACGCCCGGGAAATCATTTTCACCTCTGGTGCCACAGAATCCGATAACTTAGCCATTAAAGGTGTGGCCAGACAGCACAGTGATAAAGGCCGGCATATCGTGACGCTGGCCACTGAACATAAGGCCGTACTGGATACCTGCGCCGATCTTGAAGCCCAGGGCTTTGAAGTGACCTATCTTAAGCCGGGTAGCGATGGCATTGTCACGCCTGAACAATTTGCTGCGGCGCTGCGCAGCGACACCATTTTAGCCTCGGTGATGCAGGTTAATAACGAAATCGGGGTGATTCAGGATATTCAGACCCTGGGTGACATCTGCCGCGATAGAGGCATTCTTTTTCATGTGGATGCCGCTCAAAGCGCGGGCAAAATCAGTATCGACCTGCAGCAACTGCCGGTGGATTTGATGTCCTTTTCCGCGCATAAATGTTATGGACCCAAAGGCATTGGCGCCTTGTATGTGAGACGCAAGCCCAAGGTTCATTTACATGCATTGAATCATGGTGGCGGTCATGAGCGTGGCATGCGCTCCGGTACGCTGGCTACCCATCAGATTGCTGGCATGGGAGAAGCCTTCGCTATTGCCGGTCAGGAAATGGCCGCAGAAAGTGCCAGGTTAGCAACTCTGCGGGAAAAATTATGGCTGGGTATTAAAGATATTGACGGCATTCAGCTCAACGGGCATCCAAGCCAGCGTGTGGCGGGAAATCTGAATATCAGTTTTGCCGGTGTGGACGGCGAAGCCCTGCTGATGGCGTTAAAAGATTTGGCCGTGTCCTCCGGCTCCGCCTGTAACTCCACCAGTATTGAACCTTCCTACGTATTAAAGGCCATTGGTCTGAGTGACGCATTGGCACATAGCGCTATTCGCATATCGTTGGGCCGTTTCACGACCACAGAGGATATCGACTTCGCTATCACGCATATTCACGAAAACCTGCAAAAGCTGCGTACTATGCCGGTGGGCTGGTAGGCAGCCAGATTACACTGGCTGGACTGGCGCGCCTTAAATTCAAGGTGCGCCTTACTGACGGGGTTGGCTGGCCAGGTTTCTGATGGTTCCCACAATCGCGCGTAAACCATTGCCGCGGGTGGGGGAGATATGCCGTTCCAAATCCAGGGCCTGAAAGTAGCCGTCAATATCAAACGCCAGGATCTGAGCCGGGCTTTTGTCCTGATAGGCTGCCATTACCAGTGCCAGCAGGCCATTAACGATAATCGCGTCGCTCTCTACATCAAAATGTAAATGCTCGCCCTGCACCGTGCTTTTTAACCACACACTGCTTTGGCAGCCGCGCACCAGACGTTCTTCGGTTTTATCTTCTGGTGTCATCGGGGACAGGGATTTACCCAAATCGATAATGTATTGGTAACGCTGTTCCCAATCGTCAAAAAACGACAGGTCTTCAATAATTTCGTCGCTGCCTGGTAAGGTCATCTGCTTCTCACATCCCGTACATCTTAAAAAAACAGGCCGGCTTCCAACAGAGCTTCTTCGCTCATTCTTTCCCTGGACCAGGGGGGATCAAACACTAAATCCACTTTAACCTGCTTAACATTCGGCACCATAGCCACCCGGTATTCCACATCGCTGACCAACACTGGCCCCATACCGCAGCCAGGGGCGGTAAGTGTCATCTGGATCGTCACTACATGACTGTGTTGATCGACACTGACTTCGTAGATTAAACCCAGCGCCACCAGATTAATCGGGATTTCCGGATCGAAAATGGTTTCCAGTGCCTGCCAGACCTGTGCTTCGATGATCTTATCGTCTGGCGGGGTGTCAAATGCCAGTACTTGGGGCTTACGACCCAAGGCGTCGGCGTCAGTACCGTCAATACGCAGCATATTACCCTGCCAGGTGACGGTGTAGTTGCCGCCCAAATCCTGGGTCAGATTGACAAATTCCCCTTCCGGAATCACCTGAATTTGCCCCGATGGCACGCGTCTGGCTTTACAGTCACGTTGGGTGACCACCATTCTTTGTTGCATCAGCCTGAGTCCTTAGCTGACGCTGAAGCTTTCGCCGCAGCCACACTCGTTAACGACGTTAGGATTGTGGTATTTGATTACACCATTGATGCCTTCTTTGACGTAATCTATTTCGGTATTGCGCACCAGTTCGACAGCGTCTGCTGCAACCGCCAATGTCAGTTTGCTGCTGATTGGAAACAGCAGGTCATCTTCTTTTCCTGCATCCACTAAATTCAGCACATAAGCATAACCCGTGCAGCCGCTCACCTTAGTCGACAAGCGCACCAGCTTACCGGGCTGACTGGCCAGGCTGGCTTCAAAGTGGCGTACGGCAGCATCGGTCAGAGTGACCACTGACGTACTGGGAACAAAGGTCTCAACCGTCATAACTAAACTCCTATGCCAGCATGGATTGGGCTTTTTTCAATGCCTTAAACAAGACATCCACTTCATCCAGGCTGTTGTAGATGGAAAACGACGCTCTGGCTGTACCTGGTACATTCAGGCGGCGCATTAAAGGCTGTGCACAGTGATCGCCGGTGCGAATGGCCACGCCTTGTCTGTCGAGAATAAAACCGACATCGGCCGGGTGGCTACCGTCCAGAACGAAACTCAGCACGCCTATTTTATCTTTGGCCGTGCCAATAATTTTCAAGCCCTCGAATGCCTGAGCCTGTTCGGTGGCACTGGCCAGTAAGGCTTTTTCATGGGCTTGCACGGCAGCGACATCCAATGACATAAACCAACTGATAGCAGCGGCCATACCTATGGCACCGGCAATATTTGGGGTACCGGCTTCCAATCTGTTGGGCAGCGTTCCCCAGGTGGCGCATTCATAGCTCACCTTAGCAATCATTTCGCCACCGGTTTGCCATACCGGCCAATCTTCCAGTATCGTCTGACGTCCCCACAGCACACCAATACCTGTGGGGCCGAATAGTTTGTGGCCGGAAAATGCGTAGAAGTCACAACCTATCGCCTGCACATCCACCTGGCCATGGGCAATGCCCTGAGCACCGTCGATAAGCACCAATGCACCTGCTGCCTTGGCGCTGGCGGTGAGTGACTGAATCGGATTAACGGTTCCCAGTGCGTTGGAAACATGGGGCAGGGCAACAAAGCGGGTTTGCGGGCTAAGTAAGGCGTTGAAAGCGTCTACGTCCAGCTCACCGCTGTCCAAAATGGGGGCGACCTTTAGCTGTGCACCACTGCGCAGGCAGGCTTGCTGCCAGGTCACCAGATTGGCATGGTGTTCCATTTCGGTGACCAGCACCTCATCACCGGGTTGAAGGCGCTGTGCCATGCCATTGGCCACAATATTAATCGCCTCCGTGGTGCCACTGGTCCAGATCACTTCCTGCCTACTGCCGGCCCGAATAAAATCGGCAACAACATCCCGGGCCTGTTCGTAACGGCGTGTGGCCTCATCTGACAAGGCATGAGCACCACGATGCACATTGGCGTTGCACTGAGTGTAAAAGTTGACCAGTGCGTCAATAACGGCCTGCGGTTTTTGCGTAGTGGCCGCGTTGTCCAGATAGACTAACGGCTTACCGTCAACTTGCCTGGACAGGATAGGAAATTGTGCCCTTAACCCATTAAGATCCAGGCTCATTTGACCTCCATCTGGCTGAACTTGTCCTTAAGTTGTTCCTGCAGCCAATCAGCCAGTGCTGCATTGGGCATGTCGTTAATCAATTCCTGGATAAACCCAAAGTTCAGCATAATCAGTGCCTGTGAGCGGGAAATCCCACGGGAAAGCAGGTAGTACAGGGCTTTTTCTTCAATCTCAGCAACGGTAGCGCCATGGGCGCATTTTACGTCGTCGGCATAAATTTCCAGTTCGGGTTTGGTATTAATCTGGCCACGACGTGATAGTAACAAATTGCGATTATTCAGCTCTGCCAGGGTTTTCTGAGCGTGGCGATGAATATGAATGCGACCATTAAATACCGCCTTGGCGCGATCGCCGACTATACCTCTGGCATTTTCTTCGGTGGTGCCATTGGGCACGGCGTGTTCTATACAGCTGTGCAAGTCAAAGGTTTCGCCACTGCCCAACAGGTAAATGGCATTAAACTTGGCATGGGCATGCTCGCCGGCATGCTCAATATCCACATCCAGGCGTGACAGATCGCTACCATAGGCGACCAGCGTGCTGTTAAGTTGCGCCTTTTCCTGCAGGCGGAAATGATTACCGCCCACCTGAATGGCTTTGTGCGTATGCATTGCCAGGCGGTAATGTTCAAGATGCGCCCGTACACCTAGACTGTACTCGGCAAAGGCCGTGTTCAGGCTGGGATCCTGACCTTCACCCTGCTCAATCACGCACAACCTGGCATTATCACCCAGCCTTACCAATAAGCGCAGATGGGATTCCTGGCCCTGACTGGATAAATTAATAATGCGTAGTGGCTTATCAATCTGTACGCCCGGGGCAACATCAACTACCAGACCCTGCTTGGCCACCAGATCGTTCACCAGACCAAACAGATGATGTGCAGGTTTGATTTTGCCAAACAGGTCATCGGCAACGGCCTGACCCTGGGCATCCAGTTGGCTGAGCGACTGGAGCATTAAACCTTCGGGCAGGACAAGATTGTTGAGTGATTGCTGCAGCACTCCGTCGATAAACAACAGATCCAGGCTGTCCAATCCGGTAATGTCGGATGGCTGCGGCTGACTATCTTTTTGTCCACCGAGTTCAAGCTGTTCGATAGGGCTGACAGAGGTGTAGCGCCATGCTTCCGTTTTGCGATTGGGCCAGCGCTGCTGCTTCAATGCTGCCAATGCCTGCTGTTTGATAGCATTCAACTGGCTGTGGCTGGCGCGCTCAACAATTTGCTCAAGCCATTGGCTCATGCGCCGGCCTCCTGGGCTTCACCAAGCCAGGCATACCCTTCTTTTTCCACTTCCAGAGCCAAAGAGGCATCGCCACTTTTGACGATTTTGCCGTCGGCCAGAATATGCACAAAATCCGGCTTAATGTAGTCCAGCAGGCGCTGGTAGTGGGTCACGACAATAAAGCTACGCTCTGGGCTACGTTGGCTGTTTACGCCATCGGCCACCACTTGCAGGGCATCGATATCCAACCCGGAATCCGACTCATCGAGAATGCACAGAGTCGGTTCAAGCAAGATCATCTGCATGATTTCGTTGCGCTTTTTTTCGCCGCCGGAAAAGCCTTCATTGACGCCGCGCTTCAGAAAATCGAGGGGTAAATGCACCTGCTTACAGGCTTCCTTGGCTTTTTTCAGAAATTCAGCGGCGCTGAGTGGCTCCTGACCGCGGGCTTCACGCATAGCGTTAACCGATTCTTTCATAAATTCCATATTGCTGACGCCAGGAATTTCCACCGGATACTGGAATGCCAGGAACAGACCGGCGCGGGCGCGTTCTTCGGTTTCCTGTTCGAGCAGATCCTGGCCATTCAGTTCAACCTGGCCATCGGTCACTTCATAACCGTCACGACCTGACAACACATAGCCCAGCGTACTCTTACCTGCACCGTTCGGACCCATAATGGCATGGACTTCGCCTGGCTTGATATCCAGGCTCAGGCCCTTGAGAATGGTTTTATCTTCTACCTTGGCATGCAGGTTTTGAATTTTTAGCATGAAATACCCCAATAACTTGTGTTGCTGCGCCGCTGGTCGTCGACTCTCTCGTCGATAGCTTCCAGCCGGGCGCTCTAAATCAGTTTAATTAGCCGACGGAACCTTCCAGGCTGATCTCAAGAAGCTTGCCGGCTTCCACAGCAAACTCCATGGGCAGCTCTTTAAACACTTCTTTGCAGAAACCGTTGACTATCATGGATACCGCTTTTTCTGGGTCCAGGCCACGTTGCTGACACAGGAACATTTGCTCATCACTGACCTTGGATGTGGTGGCCTCGTGTTCCACAATCGCTGACGGGTTGCGGCTTTCTATGTAAGGAAAGGTATGGGCACCGCATTGATCGCCAATCAGCAGCGAATCGCACTGTGTGAAGTTACGTGCCCCTTCGGCGTTGGGACCCATCTGTACCAACCCGCGATAGGCGTTGTTGGCATCACCGGCGCTGATCCCTTTAGAGATAATGGTGGATTTGGTATTTTTGCCCAAATGAATCATCTTGGTGCCAGTGTCGGCCTGCTGTTTGCCCCGTGCCAGTGCCACCGAATAAAACTCGCCGACACTGTTGTCGCCTTTAAGAATACAGCTTGGATATTTCCAGGTGATGGCGGAACCGGTTTCAACCTGCGTCCAACTAATATGGGCATTGGTATGGCAAATGCCGCGCTTGGTCACGAAGTTGTAGATACCGCCTTTGCCGTTTTCATCGCCTGGGTACCAGTTTTGCACGGTGGAGTATTTGATTTTGGCATTGTCCAGCGCCACCAGTTCCACGACGGCAGCATGCAGCTGGTTTTCATCACGCTGTGGCGCTGTACAACCTTCCAGATAGCTCACATAGCTGCCTTCGTCGGCCACAATCAGCGTTCGCTCAAACTGGCCGGTGTTTTGTTCATTGATACGGAAGTAGGTGGACAATTCCATGGGGCTACGCACCCCTTTTGGAATATACACAAAGGAACCGTCGGTAAAGACAGCACTGTTCAGTGCGGCAAAATAATTGTCTGAGCGCGGTACAACACTGCCCAGATATTTTTTAACCAGATCCGGGAAGCGGTGCACCGCCTCTGAAATTGAGCAGAAAATCACTCCGGCTTCTTCCAGTTTTTCACGGAATGTCGTGACAACCGACACTGAGTCGAACACCGCGTCCACTGCTACACCTGCCAGCATTTGCTGTTCGTACAAAGGGATGCCCAATTTTTCATAGGTGCGCAATAGCTCAGGGTCCACTTCATCAAGTGACTTGGGTTTGTCCTTCATGCTTTTGGGCGCGGAGTAATACGAGATGGCCTGATAATCTATTTTTGCATAATGAAGATGCGCCCACTCAGGCTCTTCCATCTTCTGCCAGGATTCAAAGGCTTTCAGGCGCCATTCCAACAACCACTGTGGCTCGTTTTTCATGGCTGATATTTTGCGGATCACTTCCTCGTCCAGGCCTGCCGCGAAGGTCTCTGACTCGACATTGGAGACAAAACCCGCCTCATATTTGCGCGCTAGCGCCTGTTCGATTTGTTCACTCATAGAATCTGGTCTCTATCACTGGTTCAGGGTCAGTCGCTTGACTTAACGGCATCACTAAGCCGTTATTAACTAAAGAGTGCATGTTGTACGTGGTACAACGCCTGGATTACCTATGGATTATTATTGCCAGTTTGCCCGGCGGTTAGAGATAAATCCTGGTCACACTGAAATTCAGCTCTGATATAGGGCGGCATTTTATATTACTTGAGCAATTTACTCAAGTATTGGCTATGTGCAGACAACCCGGGCGAATCAGGGCGCGCACTATAGCACCTTGTGCTGCATATTGGTATCAGGGGGAATTGGGCAAATCCAGACAGATCAGGCCTTTGGCATCGTTGCTCGGCCTTGTGCAATCGTCCAGCAGATACGACTCCCCGGCTTGACGATATAAGGTCTGCAGACGTCCTTTAATAAGCCTTGCCATCGCTTTGTCCCATTGTTTGGCTAAGCGGCGACCCTTATCAGTGTGTTTGAACGCTGGGTATAGTTTCATCAGGGCAAATGGTTGCACCGTCATCTGCGCTTTTACATCAGGGTGATTCTGCAAATAGGCTTCTATGCCCCAGATATCGTCAAGCACATAATGGATTCTGCCTGCCAGTAAAATCTTTATGGCAACATCAAGGTCTGGCACTTCGTAGTATTGCATTTGCAGTTGTGGTAGATATTTTTCAAAGCCGTATTCGCTGATCCAGGAAACGGGTTGGCCTGTTAAGCTGCTGATGCCCTGCCACGGGGTTTCTTTTAGGTGTACCGCGGCAATCAAATCTGCGTCGTGGGCATGCTTTGGATACAGAGCCCATGGCTCTTCAGCTGTGTACGACACCAGCCACAAGTCGGCCTTGCCTGCGGACACCATATGTTTAGAGCGGGCATAGGTGGTATAGACATATTGCAACGCATAGTTAGGATAAATTTCCCTGAGAATTTGCTGGTAGATGCCATCTCCGGCTTCATTGACAAAATTGGGTGGCCACAGCGCACTGGCGACCACCAAGGGCTCTGGTGTTTTAGCCCAGCAGAACGGAGTCAACAGGAGGAATACCAGTACAACCGCCTTTTTTGTTACTACCATCAGGGGTCTTCGCTATATGTCATATATAACAATATTAGGCGAAAGCGCGCAGAACTTCGTTGCTAAAGGTTATGATAAGTTTTCTGTGTGGCTGAATGGTCAAGCGGTATTATTTTGCATATAATCCGCGCTCAAAATTTTATCCTCTTTAACTTTGGAGACTTTTAACATGGCTCTGGAACGTACTTTTTCCATTATTAAGCCTGATGCCGTTGCGAAAAACGTAGTTGGCGCAATCTACAACCGTTTCGAGTCTGCTGGCCTGCGTATCGTAGCGTCCAAAATGCTGCATATGAGCAAAGAGCAGGCTGAAGGTTTCTACGCTGAACACAAAGAGCGTCCTTTCTTTGGTGCTTTGGTTGCGTTCATGACGTCTGGTCCTGTCATGGTTCAGGTTCTGGAAGGTGAAGATGCTGTGCGTAAGAACCGTGAAATCATGGGTGCCACCAACCCGAAAGAAGCACTGGCCGGCACTTTGCGTGCTGACTACGCCGTGTCCATTGATGAAAATGCTGTGCACGGTTCTGATGCCCCTGAATCAGCTGCACGTGAGATTGCTTACTTCTTTGCTGACGAAGAAATCTGCCCTCGCACTCGTTAATTCATAGCGGGTGAGAAAAAGGGAGCTCAGGCTCCCTTTTTTGCCAGAAAAATCTCGATACCCAGTAATTTGGGTAGCCAGTTTTAAATTGCGTTTAAAAAATGTACAATTCCGCCCCCGAAGTTTGAGGTGACTATTCATGGCTAATGCTAAAACCAACTTGTTGGATCTGAACCGTCAGGGACTGCGCGACTTCTTTGCCAGTATTGGTGAAAAGCCTTTTCGCGCTGACCAACTGATGAAATGGATCTATCAGGCCGGTGTCGATGACTTCGAGCAGATGACCAACCTCAACAAAAGCCTGCGTGCTAAATTGGCTGAATCCTGCGTGATTGAAGCGCCGGAAATTTCCCGTCAACAGAATGCCAGTGATGGCACGATTAAGTTTGCCCTGATTTTAAAAGGGGGACAGGAAGTTGAAGCGGTGTGGATCCCGGAAACAGACCGTGCCACCTTGTGTGTGTCTTCGCAGGTAGGCTGTGCATTGGAATGTACATTTTGCTCCACGGCTCAACAAGGGTTCAACCGCAATCTGTCCGTGGCGGAAATCATTGGTCAGGTATGGCGGGTGGCGAAAACCATTGGTTTGTCCAAAGATACGGCCAAGCGCCCCATTACTAATGTGGTCATGATGGGCATGGGAGAACCACTGCTCAACCTGAAAAACGTGGTACCGGCCATGGACATCATGTTAGATGATTTTGGTTTCGGTTTGTCTAAACGTCGCGTTACCCTTAGTACATCTGGCGTGGTACCGGCTTTGGATTTGCTGGGTGATCAGATTGACGTTGCGCTTGCCGTCTCATTACATGCGCCCACAGATGAACTGCGCAATGAAATTGTGCCGATCAATAAAAAGTATCCTATTGAGGAACTGTTGGCTGGGGTGCGTCGCTATCTGGCTAAATCCAATGCCAATCAGGGCCGGGTCACTATTGAATATGTAATGCTCAATGGTATCAATGACAGCATGGATCAGGCACACCAACTGGCCAGAGTGCTGAAAGACACGCCAAGCAAAATTAACCTAATCCCCTTTAATCCGTATCCTGGGTCGCCTTACACTTGTTCGAGTAATTCCCGTATTGATCGCTTTTCCAAGGTGCTGATGGAATATGGGCTCACGGTGGTGGTTCGTAAGACCAGAGGGGATGATATTGATGCAGCATGTGGTCAATTAGTAGGCGATGTAGTAGACCGTACTAAACGTATGCTAAAAAAACAGATGAAGGGTGAGTCAATTTCAGTAAAAATGGCCTGATTCACCATAAATTTTGGGTTCAGATGCGCAAGTTACTCTTTTGCATAATATTCTTTATCAGCGCCTGTGCCAGTCAATCGCAGATTGACGGTGCGGGCCCCGCGGCCGACTTTAATGCACAAGATGCCGCCAGAACCAGGATCTCTCTGGGTCTCACCTACCTGAAAAACGGCAACTATAGTCAGGCAAAATACAATCTGGATAAAGCGCTTGAATACGCCCCCAATATGGCCGATGCCCACTACGGTCTGGCTTATTATTACCAGTTGGTAGAAGAAAACCGACATGCCGAGGATGCATATCGTCAGGCCATGAAGTTGGATAACAGTAACCCTGACATTGTTAACAGCTATGGTGCGTTTCTGTGTCAGTTGGGCCGTTACGACGATGCAAAAAAATATTTCCAGCAAGCGCTGGACAATCAGGCCTACATCCGCAGTGCTGAAACTTATGAAAATATGGCGTTGTGCGCACAGAGTCAGAATCAGTTGGACGACGCAATAGGTTATCTGCAAGGTGCACTGAATCATCAGCCTTCCAGAACAAAAAGCCTGATGCTGTTGACCGAAGTGCTGGTTCAGCAAAGTAACTGGGCAGAGGCTAAAGCAGCATTGGCGAAGCTGGAACGGTTAGGTCGGGTCTCGCCGCAGATGCTGCTGTTAGGTTATCGCATTGAAGCAGGGCAGGGAAACCTGCAAAGTGCTAAGGGATACGGTAATATGCTCAGTGAACTGTATCCTCAGCATCAGGCGACTCAGCATTATCTTGAGTTAGCGGCGAGTCAGCAGGCTGAGCAGAAAGAGCTTGTACGCCCTAAAACCTCCGATTGGCAGGTGCAGGAACCAGCTTCTGCAGAGCCGGCAGAGGACGACAACCGGTCTGAGCCTGAGTATCATGTCGTGGCTGAAGGGGAAAACCTCTACCGGATATCACTCAAGTACAATATAAAAATGAAAACCCTGATGGAATGGAACCAATTACAGGATCCATCGTCCATTTATGTTGGTAAGAAACTCAGAATAGCCCCGCCACAATGAGCAGGGATCAACATTCACTCAAACAGAGTAACAGCAGTATTATGACAGACGAACAGGTTGCCGAGCAGACACAAGCCACAGGACCGGGGACGATGCTCAAGGAGGCGCGCGTGGCCCGGGGACTGAGTATTGAAGAGGTGGCAACCAGGCTGAACCTGAAACCGGCTAATATCCAGAGCCTGGAGACAGAAGTCTTCGAACAGCGCATTTCCATTACCTTTATTCGTGGCTACTATAAAAACTACGCCAAGCTTCTGGATGTTGCTCCGCAGCAGGTGCTCGAAGCATTCGATGCATTGAATGCTGCCAAGCAGGAGCCGGCGAAACTGCAGAGTTTCTCGCGCAAAGTGGCTAAGCAAGCCAGCGATGATCGATTGATGCTGGTGTCATACGTAATCCTGGCAATTATTATTGCTATGGTAGTGGTATGGTGGTTACAGCAAAGCAACAGCAGTGAGCCCATCAGTACCAGTGCCATCGTTACCGCAGAGCCGGCAACATCACAACCTCAGCAGGAACAGTCAGCGCTGACTGCCGCGTCAGAACCCAACATTCCCGAGCAAGTGCCACAGGATGAGCCTGAACTACCAGCACAAGTTATCGAACAACCGCAACAATCGTCAGTGGATGTGCAACGTCAGGCAGAGCCTGGGGCAACAGAAGTCACTGATTCAAGCCCGGATGACACTGTAGCCGAGGATGTATTGGCAGCCGCTACCCAAGATATATTGCCGACCGAGGCAGAGCTGGTATTTCAGTTCAGTGCTGATTGCTGGGTGAATATTGTCGATGCAACCGGTGAAGCCATTGCGTATGGCGTTAAAGTGGCGGGGCGTACTATGCCCGTGTCTGGTGTGCCGCCTTTTGAGGTGACCTTGGGGGCGCCAGAAGCCGTGCAGATTAATTTCGATGGTGAAGCGGTGGATATGTCCCAGTTTCCCAAAGGGCGCTCTGCCAAATTCACATTGCCGCTGCAATAACCTATTAAGAATCTAGTTGGATTAAAGTTAACATGTTTGCCGAATCACCTATTACACGTCGTAAGTCCACCCGTATTTATGTGGGCAAGGTACCGATTGGTGACGGTGCGCCCATCGCCGTGCAGTCTATGACCAATACCCCTACAACCGATGTGGATGCGACGGTGGCGCAAATTAAGCGTATACAGGCCGTTGGTGGCGAAATCGTGCGGGTCTCTATTCCTACTATGGATGCTGCTGAAGCCTTTAAGCGTATTCGTGCTCAGGTGGATATCCCATTGGTGGCGGATATTCATTTCGATTATCGCATTGCCCTGAAGGTGGCCGAATACGGGGTGGATTGTTTGCGCATTAACCCGGGCAACATTGGCAGTGAAGAGCGCATTCGCGCGGTGGTGGATTGTGCCAGAGATAAAAATATTCCCATTCGTATTGGTGTAAATGGTGGCTCGCTGGAAAAAGACTTACAGGAAAAGTACGGTGAGCCGACCCCGGAAGCGCTGGTGGAGTCAGCCATGCGCCATGTGGATATTCTGGACAGACTCAATTTCCACCAGTTTAAGGTCAGTGTTAAAGCGTCGGACGTGTTTCTGGCTGTTGGGGCCTATCGTTTGCTGGCGCAGAAGATTGATCAGCCCCTGCATTTAGGGATTACCGAAGCGGGCGGACAGCGCGCTGGTGCAGTAAAAAGTGCGGTGGGGCTGGGCATGTTATTGGCTGAAGGTATAGGCGATACCATTCGCATTTCTTTGGCCGCTGATCCGGTGGAAGAAATCAAAGTTGGTTTTGATATTCTCAAATCTCTGCGCATTCGCTCCAGAGGTATCAATTTTATTGCCTGCCCCAGTTGCTCCCGTCAGGAGTTTGATGTGATTGGCACGGTCAATGCGCTGGAGCAACGCCTGGAGGATATACTGACGCCAATGGATGTGTCTATCATCGGCTGCGTGGTCAATGGGCCTGGTGAGGCTGAGGTGTCAGACCTGGGATTGACCGGGGCACGCAATATGAGTGGCTTTTATCTGGATGGCGTAAGGCAGAAAGAGCGACTGGCAAACGACGATCTGATTGAACAACTTGAGAAACGGATCCGCGCCAAAGCGGCCGTTTTGGACGAGAAGAACCGCATTCAGGTGAAAAATGCCTGACCTTTGCGCAGCCAGGCCCTATAATCGCCGCCTTTAGGTTAAAACCCGCGTGCATAATGGCATCGCAGTACGGAATCGAGACAGACACAGGTGAGTAAGCAAATTCAGGCCATTCGCGGAATGAATGACTGCCTGCCGGAACAATCCGGTCTATGGCAGTGGGTAGAGCAGAACATACGTGACACCGTTAAAAGTTACGGCTACCAGGAAATCCGCACCCCCATAGTGGAAAGCACCGATCTTTTTAAACGTTCTATCGGCGAAGTGACTGATATCGTAGAAAAAGAAATGTACACCTTTGAGGATCGCAACGGCGACAGCCTGACTTTGCGCCCTGAAGGAACGGCCAGTACTGTTCGAGCTGGCAATGAACACGGCCTGCTGTATAACCAACAGCAGCGCTTGTGGTACATGGGGCCGATGTTCCGCCATGAACGTCCGCAAAAGGGGCGCTATCGTCAATTTCATCAATTCGGTGTGGAAATCTTTGGTTTGCCAGGACCTGACATTGACGTGGAAGTGATTCTGCTGACTGCCAGGTTATGGCAGAAATTTGGTCTTTCCGACAAAGTGCATCTGGAAATTAATTCGCTGGGCTCCAGCGAGTCCCGGGCAGAGTATCGTGATGCACTGGTGGCTTATCTTAAGCAACACGAAGACAAGCTGGATGAAGACAGCAAACGTCGCATGTCGACCAACCCGCTACGGGTGCTGGACAGCAAAAACCCAGAAGTGCAGGCGTTATTGCCAGATGCACCGGACTTACTGGACTACATCGACGACGAGTCTCGCCAGCATTTTGGTTTATTGTGTGAACGTTTAGCCCTGGCTGGTATCCAATACCGGGTTAATTCGCGCCTGGTGCGTGGACTGGATTATTACAATCGCACCGTTTTTGAATGGGTAACCGATGCGCTCGGTGCTCAGGGCACAGTGTGTGCCGGCGGTCGCTACGATGGCCTGGTAGAGCAGTTAGGAGGCAAGACCACGCCCGCTGTGGGATTTGCCATGGGTCTTGAGCGTTTGGTTCTGCTGCTGGAATCCCTGCAGTTGGTCGAGTTGCCCGCGGAGGTAGATGTTTACCTGAGCCTGTTGGGCGATAAAGCCGAAGCTTATGGATTAACGCTGGCTGAATCACTACGCGACGCCTTGCCTGGGTTACGAGTGCAAACGCATTGTGGTGGCGGCAATCTGAAAAAGCAGATGAAGCGTGCGGATAAAAGTGGCGCTGCTATTGCCCTGGTCATTGGCGAAGAAGAGGTAAATCAGGCTGTGGTTGGGGTTAAGTACCTGCGTGAAGACAAACCACAGACACAAGTTAGTATTGAGCAGTTGCCATCGCTTCTGGGCGCGGCACTTTCACAGAATCTATAAAAGGGGAACGGGATGGAAATCTACAGTACCGAAGAACAACAAGTCGAAGCCATTAAAAAATTCTGGAAAGAAAACGGTACCGCCATCATCCTCGGTGCGGTAATCGGTTTGGGGGGCCTGTGGGGCTGGCGTTATTACAATGAGCAGCGTATTGCCGGTATGGACGAAGCGTCCAATCAATATCAGCAAGCTATGCAAGGCCTGGAAACCGATGAACAGGGATTCAGCAAGGCGCTGGAGTATGTTAAGGCCAACCCGGACAATAATTATGCGCTGCTGGCGGCGATGCAGCTTGCCCATCAGGCCGTGAGCCGTGACGACTTAAATGAAGCAGCCAAACAACTGGAGTTTGCCGCCTCTAAAGCCAAGGTGCCAGCCATTGCCGCTGTCGCTAAGTTACGTCTTGCCCGCGTGCAATTGCAGCTTGAGCAATACACCGAAGCAATGAGTGCTCTGGACGGTATTGCCGAGGATAGTTTCAAAGCCCAGGTGCAGGAGCTGAAAGGTGACATTCATCTGAAGCAGGGTAATCTTGACAAAGCCAGGGCAGCCTACAGCGCAGCCTTGGAAGTGAGCAGCAACAATTTGCTGAAGATGAAACTGGATAATCTGCCAGCCGTTGCCAGCGTATGAGGAGTATCGGGGTGAAAAAGCCAATTCAGGCGCTGTGTTTGCTTTCGGTGTTGGGACTGTCTGGGTGCTCCATAGTGCCGCAATGGATGGATCCAACAACCTGGTTCGCTGATGAGGAAGAGCTGAAAATCAAACAGCTTAAACCCATTGATGCGCAATTTGTTCCCACCACCCTGTGGCAACAAGACGTCGGTGGTGGCGTCGGCGGGCATTTTTCCCGCCTTAAACCTGCGGTTGCATACGACAAAGTTTTTGCAGCTGATCGCCATGGTGAAGTCATTGCTTTTGATCAGGTAAGCGGCAAACAGCTGTGGCAACGTGATTTTGCCCGTTTCAGTGATGACGGCTGGTTTTCCGGTATTGCCAGATTATGGCGCTCTGGTGAAGCGGCGCGAATCGCTGGTGGCATGGCTGCATCTTACGAGAAGGTATACTTTGGCACCGAAAACGGCGATGTGATCGCGCTGGATATCAATACCGGTGAAACCCTTTGGCAGGCTAAGGTTAAGGGTGAAGTGCTGGCCAAGCCTGCAGTGGCGGATGGCCTGGTAATCGTCAATACCGGCGCTGGCATTATGTTTGCGCTGGATGCAGAGTCCGGTGAACAGCAATGGCTATATGAATCGGAAGTACCGCCGCTGTCGTTACGCGGTATTTCAGCTCCCACTGCGTCAGCGGGCGGAGCCATGGTCGGTACGGCTTCGGGTAAGCTGGCCGTGGTGATTATGGAAAATGGTCAGATTGCCTGGGAACAAGCCATTACTGCACCAACCGGTGCCACAGAGCTGGATCGCTTAGTTGACATTGATATCGAGCCGCTGATTTTGGGTGGGGTTATCTATGTGGTGTCTTTCGATGGTACCTTGGCCGCTGTAGAGCTGCGTAGTGGACGGGTGATCTGGAAGCGTGATTATCGGTCTTACCGTCGTATTACCATGGACGCCAACAACCTGTATGTGGTGGACGCAGACAGTGTGGTTTACGGTCTGGACCGCCGCAACGGCGTAGAGTTGTGGAGCCAGAACAGCTTGAGAGGTCGCCTGCTGACGGCGGCAGAGCCTGTGGGCGATTACCTGGTTGCCGGTGATAAGTATGGCTTCCTGCATTGGTTTAATCAGTCTGATGGCAAGCTGGTCGCGCGTTTGGATGTGGGTGGTGACGACGAAGACGAAGGTATTTTTGCCGCCCCTGTGGTGGATGGAAAAGTACTCTATACTCTGACTCGCGACGGCCAGTTACGGGCAGTGCAAACACCCTAAAGCATCTGGCCTGAAACCTGATAGAATAGCGGCCCGATTAAGGGCCGTTTTTGTGTTTAATGATCTTTTGCGCCGCAATAGCGGCTCGTATCGCCATATACCGCCGGGCGGTTTGGCAAGTAGGAAATCATCTTTATGTTACCTGTTGTAGCTTTGGTGGGACGACCCAATGTCGGTAAGTCCACCCTGTTTAACCGATTAACCCGCAGCCGGGACGCCCTGGTGGCGGACTTCCCCGGACTGACCCGTGACCGTAAATACGGCCAGGCTAAGTGCGAGGGGCTGCAGTTTATTGTGGTAGATACCGGCGGGATCAGTGGCGATGAGCAAGGGATTGATGCAGAAATGGCGCAACAATCGCTGCTGGCAATTGAAGAAGCCGATGTGGTGATGTTTCTGCTCGATGCCCGGGCTGGTTTGACGGTGGCCGATGAAGCTATTGCCCGTCATCTGCGCATGCAGAATAAGCCAGTGCACCTTGTTGCCAATAAAGTGGACGGCATTGATGGTGATAGTGAAGTGGCGGAGTTTTATCGTCTGGCACTGGGTGATGTGCATCAGATTGCCGCGGCTCACGGCCGTGGCGTCGGGCAATTGTTGGATAATTTGGTCAAACCCTTATCCGAACAGTTTCCTGATATGCTGATAGAAGAGCCAGATGTGGCCCAGGAAGAGCTGGATGCCGAAGCACAACTTGAGAAACTGCAGAGCCTGCCAATTAAACTGGCCATTGTCGGGAAACCCAATGTGGGTAAATCGACACTGACCAACCGTATTCTGGGTGAAGAGCGGGTGGTGGTGTTCGATCAGCCCGGTACCACCAGAGACAGCATCTTTATTCCTATGCAGCGTGACGAGCGAGACTATGTGTTGATAGACACAGCCGGCGTGCGCAGGCGTAAAAAAGTCTCAGACATGGTGGAAAAGTTCTCCATCGTTAAAACGCTGCAAGCCATTGAAGAAGCCAACGTGGTACTGATGGTGATTGACGCCAGAGAAGGGATCACTGATCAGGATCTCAGCCTGCTGGGTTTTGTGCTTAATTCAGGTCGATCCTTGGTGCTGGCCGTGAATAAATGGGACGGCCTGGATGTGTCGGTAAAAGATGATATCAAGCGGGAGTTGGACAGACGTTTGGGCTTCATTGATTTTGCTCGTCTGCATTTTATCTCGGCGTTGCACGGCTCCGGGGTGGGCAACCTGTTTGAGTCGGTACAGGAAGCCTATGATTCTGCCACCCGCAGAATTAACACCTCTATTTTGACCCGCATTATGGAAATGGCCCAGGCTGACCATCAACCGCCGTTGATTCGCGGTCGTCGGGTAAAAATGAAATACGCCCATGCTGGGGGATATAATCCACCGGTGATCGTTATCCACGGTAATCAGGTGCAGGATTTGCCCGATGCCTATAAGCGGTATCTGATGAACTATTTCAGAAAGTCTCTGAAGGTGATGGGCACGCCGATTCGCATTGAGTTTCGTGAAGGGGCTAATCCCTTTGAAGGTAAGAAAAATCAATTGACCCTGGCTCAGGAGCGCAAACGCAAACGCCTGATGACTTTTCATAAGAAGAAGTCGTGATGCGCCTGGTCTTATTGCTATTGGTCGGCCTGTTACAGGTTGATGTTGCCCTGGCGAATGACTTCACTGTGTATTTAATTCGCCACGGCGAAAAACAACTGGAGCAGGGTAAGGATCCGGCACTGACTGTCGACGGGTTACAGCGTGCTGACAACCTGGCACAAATGCTGTCTGCGGTACCACTGACCGCTATCTATAGTACCGATTACCGTCGCACCCAGCAAACCGTTGCTGCCCTTGCCGGGCAAAAGGGAATCGAGGTGCAAAGCTACCCGCCGGGCCAGTTGGCGACATTGGCTGCCACCCTGAAACAACACAGACAGAACGCACTGGTAGTGGGGCACAGTAACACCACACCTGAGTTACTGGCACTGCTGGGTGGAGGTGACGTGCAGATGGATGAGTCCAATTACGGCGATCTTTACCAACTGGTTTTTGTTGATGACAAGGTGTTGGTGACTCACCTTAGAGTACCGTTACAACCATAGCCACTAACGCGATTCAGACGGAGCGTATTACTGTGCTTCAGGCCTGGATAACACAGATCAGTGGCTTTTGGACTCCAGACCTTTGACCTCGCTGATAATAGTACCATCAGCCAGTTTAGTGGTTAACTGATCGCCTTGTTTAATGTCGCCAAGGGTTTTAATTACCTTATCGCCTATGAGGCTGATACTGTAACCCCGTGCGAGCGTGGCAAGGGGGCTCACCGTATCCAGTAAGTGGCCGTTTGCGGCCAGACGCTGACCCTTGCTTATCAGTAACTGTTGCATATTGCGGATCAGACTTTGCTGCAGATAATGCAGTTGCTGTGTTTGTCCGGTAAGCTGCTGAGCGGGTGAGTAATGCATCAGACGACTTTCCAGTGTTTGCAATCTTTCCTGTGTTTTAGATAAGTGACGTTGTAAAAAGAAGGTCAGGGTATCCGCCAGTCTGTCCAGTTGTTGTGCTTGCTGGTGCAAACGGGCTTGCGGATGATGGCGGACCAGGCGGCTTTCCAGCAATTGCTGGCTGTAGGCTTTGGTCTCCATTAAGGCCGTCAGACGCTGGCGTAAACGAATGGCCAACTGGTTAACGCGATGTTGTAGCTCGTCTTTGTCCTGACTGACCAGCTCAGCTGCCGCGGAAGGGGTAGGGGCACGCAGATCGGCAACAAAATCGGCAATACTGACATCAACCTCATGGCCCACGGCACTGATAACCGGCAATCTGGAGGCATAAATACAGCGGGCCAGGCGCTCGTCGTTAAAACACCACAGGTCTTCCAACGAGCCACCACCGCGACCGACAATTAGTATGTCCACCTCACTGCGCAGATTAGCAAGCTCGATTGCGCGGATTAACTGCATTGGCGCTGCTTCACCTTGCACCTGACTGGGGTAAAGAACGACTTCAATGGCCGGGTTACGTCTTTTCAGCACCGTGAGTATGTCGTGCATGGCTGCGCCGGTTGGCGAGGTGATCACACCGACTTTAAGAATCGGCTGGGGCAGGGGGCGTTTATGACTCTGATCGAACAACCCTTCAGTCAACAGCTTGCGTTTAAGCTGTTCAAATTGCTGCTTCAGTAAGCCCTCGCCCTCTGGCTCCATATGCTCGACAATTAACTGATAATCGCCACGGGGTTCATACAGACTGATACTGGCACGCACCAGCACCCTATCGCCTTCCCGTGGGCGCATGCTGACACGCCGATTGGCGTTTTTAAACATGGCAGCACGTACCTGAGCACGTTCATCTTTAAGGGTGAAATACCAGTGCCCTGAGCTGGCCGCAACAAAATTGGATATCTCTGCCCGCACCCAGACAATCCCAATCTCACTTTCCAGTACTTGACGGGCAAAACGGTTCAGGTGGCTGACGGTGTAGATTTGTTGAGTACTTGATGACATAAAAAAACTTATCCGGCGGCAAGAAAACAAGTTTACCCTAAAGGGCAAAACAGCTACAATTGCGCCGCAACTAAATCCTCATTCTAAAGGTGTTGTTGCGATGCTCAGAATCGAAAAAGAAGCCCTGACTTTCGATGATGTTTTGTTAGTCCCAGGTCATTCTACCGTCCTTCCTCATACTGCCAGTTTAAAGACCCGCTTAACCCGTGGTGTTGAACTGAATATCCCGATGATTTCTGCCGCAATGGACACCGTCAGTGAGGCTCGTTTAGCTATTGCTTTGGCCCAGGAAGGCGGCATCGGCTTTATTCACAAGAATATGACCGCTGAAGATCAGGCCAGTCATGTGCGCCAGGTGAAAAAATACGAAAGTGGCGTGGTGTCTGATCCGATGACGGTGACACCGGATGCCACCATAGGGGAAATCAATGCGCTGAGCAAGCAGCATGGCTATTCAGGTTTCCCGGTTGTTGACAGAGACAATAATCTGGTCGGCATAGTGACAGGCCGCGACCTGCGTTTCGAGAACAATCTTAGCCTGCCGATTGCCAATGTCATGACCCCCAAAGAACGTCTGGTGACGGTTAAAGAAGGCGCAAGCTCCGAAGAAGTGCTGGGCTTGATGCATGAACATCGCATTGAGAAAATTCTGGTGGTGGACAACGCCTTTAAACTTAAGGGCCTGATTACCGTAAAAGATTTCCAGAAAGCCGAAAGTAAGCCAAATGCCTGTAAAGATGCCCTTGGGCGGTTGCGCGTTGGGGCTGCCGTCAGCGTGGGTGCCGGCACCGATGAGCGCATCAAGTTGTTGGTAGAGGCCGGTGTTGATGTATTGCTGATTGATACCTCTCACGGTCATTCCCAAGGGGTAATTGATCGGGTTAAGAAAGTGCGCGCCGATTATCCTGAACTGCAAATTATTGCTGGTAATGTGGCGACGGCAGAAGGTGCCAAAGCCCTGGCCGAAGCCGGTGTGGATGCGGTAAAAGTAGGGATTGGCCCTGGTTCTATCTGTACTACCCGTATCGTAACCGGCTGTGGTGTACCGCAAATAACCGCCGTTTCAGATGCGGTCGAAGGGTTAAAAGGCACGGATATCCCTGTGATCGCCGACGGCGGTATTCGCTTTTCCGGTGATATCGCCAAAGCCCTGGCGGCCGGTGCCAGTTGTGTGATGGTAGGCAGTATGTTGGCCGGTACGGAAGAAGCACCGGGTGAAGTGGAACTGTATCAGGGCCGCTACTACAAGTCCTATCGCGGTATGGGTTCACTGGGGGCGATGAATCAAAGCCATGGTTCCTCTGACCGTTATTTCCAGGACAGCAAAAACGCTGAGAAGCTGGTACCTGAAGGTATCGAAGGTCGTGTGGCTTATAAAGGCCCGATTGCCACTATCGTTCACCAGCAGATGGGTGGACTGCGCAGCGCCATGGGCCTGACCGGCTGTGCCACCATTGACGAGCTGCGTACCAAAGCCAAATTTGTGCGTGTGACGTCGGCAGGCATGGGCGAGTCGCATGTGCACGATGTGACTATTACCAAAGAAGCACCTAACTACCGCTTAGGCTAATTCACAGACAGATTAAACGGGGGAGCAGGGCAGCTCCCCTTGATTCTTCAGCGCGGCCTGGCCGCAGACACACTCAAATGGGAAATCCATGACTGTAAATATTCATGACCATCGCATATTGATCCTGGACTTTGGTTCTCAGTACACCCAGCTTATTGCCCGTCGTATCCGTGAAATCGGCGTATATTGTGAACTGTGGGCGTGGGATGTCACAGAAGCGCAAATCCGTGAATTCAATCCACAGGGGATTATCCTTTCTGGTGGCCCGGAGTCGGTGACCGAAGCGGGCTCACCGCGTGCGCCTGACTATGTATTTAATGCCGGGGTACCGGTATTTGGTATATGTTATGGTATGCAGACCATGGCCGAACAACTGGGCGGTAAAGTACAGGGCTCCAATATTCGTGAGTTCGGCTATGCCCAGGTAGAAGTGCTCAAGCCTTCACCCTTGTTGGACAAAATTGAGGACCATATCAGCACTGGCGGCAATGCTCTGCTGGATGTTTGGATGAGCCACGGTGACAAAGTTAGCGCCATACCCGACGGTTTCACTACCCTGGCGAGTACCGAAAGCTGCCCCTTTGCAGCCATGGCCAACGAGGAAAAGCGTTTCTATGGCGTGCAGTTCCACCCTGAAGTCACCCACACCCGTCAGGGCCAGCGTTTGCTGGAGCATTTTGTGCTGGATATCTGTGGCTGTGAGAAACTCTGGACACCTGCCTCTATTATCGAAGATGCGGTTGAGCGCATTCGTGCTCAGGTTGGAGATGACGAAGTGATCCTTGGCCTGTCCGGCGGTGTGGACTCATCTGTTACCGCCATGCTGCTGCATCGCGCCATTGGTAAAAATCTAACCTGCGTATTTGTCGATAATGGCTTGCTGCGTTTAAACGAAGGCCAGCAGGTGATGGATATGTTTGGCGATCATTTTGGCCTGAACATCGTCAAGGTGGATGCCGAACAACGTTTCCTTGGTGAGCTTGCCGGAGTAGAAGATCCAGAAGCCAAACGCAAAGTGATTGGGCGTGTGTTTGTGGAAGTGTTTGACGAGCAAGCCTCCAAACGCGCCAACGCCAAATGGCTGGCGCAGGGCACGATTTACCCGGATGTGATCGAATCGGCAGGCTCTGCCACAGGTAAAGCGCATGTGATCAAGTCTCACCATAATGTCGGCGGTTTACCCGACGATATGGAACTGGGACTGGTGGAACCATTGCGTGAACTGTTTAAAGACGAAGTGCGCAAGGTCGGCCTGGAGCTTGGCTTGCCTTACGATATGCTGTATCGCCACCCCTTCCCTGGACCAGGCTTAGGTGTACGTGTACTGGGCGAAGTGAAAAAGGAATATTGCGATCTGCTGCGCCGCGCAGACGCCATCTTTATCGAAGAGCTGCATAAAGCTGATTTATACAACAAAGTCAGTCAGGCCTTTACCGTATTCCTGCCGGTGCGCTCGGTTGGGGTCATGGGCGATGCACGTAAATACGACTGGGTAGTCTCGCTGCGTGCGGTCGAAACCATCGACTTTATGACCGCCCACTGGGCGCATCTGCCGTATGATTTCCTCGGTAAGGTGTCTAACCGTATTATCAATGAAATCGATGGGATTTCCCGTGTGGTTTATGATATCTCCGGTAAGCCACCAGCCACTATTGAGTGGGAATGATTTCACTCGTTACTAGCTTAAGCGCAGCCTATTAGAGTAAGAAAGCCCATATTTTTATGGGCTTTTTCGTTTTTTGTCTGGCTGGTTTTAGCAATTGATAGCCGCGTGAAGCACCGCTTGAGCGTGGTCCAAGGCGGTATTATCGAAACATGATGCGGTGAGTGACAGCCGATGCCAAGCATCACAACTTCAAGTCGAGGGATAACCTCTGCGAAGTTACCAGCCTGGCAGTGACGTGCGACGGCTCTTCTGCTTACAGGCAAAGCGGGTTAATGCGGGCACGTCCGGTAAACCATTCTGCCGGTGCATCTGCAAAAGGGCGGGAACCGTTGTTGTGATGAATCATGGTCGTTCTCCTTACTAAGCGTCATTGAAACATTGCAGTCAGTGAAGGCCATGCATCGTCGTTGCCTGTCGGCAGAATCAAGCCAGGTTCTTACGGAAAAAGTCCGTTAACTTATCGAAAGGAATTTTGTCTGCCTGGTCATAAAGGTCCACATGGTTAGCATCTGGAATGATGATCAGCTCTTTCGGTTCTGCCGCCGCCTCATAGGCGGATTCGCTGAAGTAGCGCGAATGCGCTTTTTCGCCATGGATCAACAACGTCGGACGCGGTGAAATTTCATCGATGTACGACAGCAACGGCATGTTCATGAATGACAGCGGATTGGTCACCGTCCATGAGGCGTTGGAGTTGATAGCCCGTGGATGGAAGCCACGTTCCTTTGATTTGTAATAGCCCGCATACTCCACCACAAACTGCGGTTCGCCACCTGCCAGTTCCAGAGAGACCGGGCCGACTGCCGGTTTTCCGTTTTCGGCATCGGCCCAGCGCTGCTGGCTCAGCATTTCCAGCGCCGCTGTGCGATCTTCCTTGCTCATGCTGTCATTGTAACCTTTAGACATCACCCGGCTCATGTCATACATGGTGCTGGTCGCCACGGCCTTGATGCGCTTGTCTACGGCGGCCGCATTCAATGCCATGCCACCCCAACCGCAAATGCCGATGATGCCTATATGCTCACGGTCCACATGTGCTTGCAGGCCGAGAAAGTCCACTGCGGCGCTGAAGTCTTCGGTGTTGATATCCGGCGACGCCACATGACGGGGCTCGCCACCGCTTTCTCCTGTGTAGGACGGATCAAACGCCAGGGTAATAAAGCCCTGTTCGGCTAGCGTCTGTGCATACAGGCCGGAAGACTGTTCTTTGATGGCGCCAAAGGGACCACTCACGGCAATGGCCGACAGCTTACCGCTGATACCCTTGGGTGCGTAAAGATCCCCAGCCAGGGTGATGCCGTAACGATTAGTAAACGTCACCTTGCGGTGATCCACCTTGTCGCTCTTGGCGAAAGTTTTGTCCCACTCATCGGTGAGCGATAAGGCGGTGTTGGCTGATACGGTTGAACTAATGGTTCCAATGGTCATAGTGGCAATTCCTACTCCAGTCATTTTCATGAGATTACGACGACCGGTATCCGGTACGTCCTGTTCCAATATTTCTTGTTGTCTCTTCATAATGTCTTTCTCCATTTCTAGTGCGTTCATTTTTTCTCGGCGTGTGCGGTCATGAGTACTAACGTCGCCGATACCAGCAACAGACAAGCACTGGCGGCAAAGGTGTTTTGATAACCTGACGCATCAAATAACACTCCGCCCAGGGTAGACCCCAGCGCAATGGCCAGCTGAATTACTGCTACCATTAAGCCGCCAGCAGCTTCCGCTTCCTTTGGCAAAGTGCGCGGTATCCACGCCCACCAGCCAACCGGCGCGGCGGTGGCAACTAGCCCCCACAGACCCAGCAGCGCCATTACAGCGGCAATCCAACCACCAAAAAACATCAGCGCCACGGCGATAACCGACATCAGTAGCGGAATGGTGAACAGGGTCTGGTAGAACCCACGTGCCAGTGCGCTGTTGATCAGTAGTGTGCCGAAAAAGCCTGCCACACCAGTCAGCAGCAGAATCAGTGAAAGGGTTGACACCTCAACTTGGGTAACGGATTCCAGAAACGGGCGCACATAGGTGTACAGAGTGAATTGCCCCATGAATAAGGCTGCTATTGCCAACATGCCGGACAGCACCGCTGGCCTGCGTAAGGGGGCAAACACCTTGAATACAAGGGCAAACCCACCACCATGATTATCTGCAGACGATTCTACCGGCAGCGATGGCAAGCTGATCCATTGCCAGACAAGGGTGAGCATCGCCACTGGCACCAGGCAAAAAAATGCGCCACGCCAGCCGATTATGGAACCCATATACGCGCCCAGCGGCGCAGCCAACACCATGGCTAGCGCATTTCCGGCATTGAAAATCGCCAGTGCTTTGGGCACCTTTGTTGGCGGCACCAGACGCATGGCCACAGCGGCAGGCAGCGACCAGAAACCACCAATTACCATTCCGATCAGCCCACGGCCAATCATGTAGGTCAGGTAATCCTGCGCCAACGCCACTACGGCAGCGGAAAAACCCATCATCACCGTCAGCCCAAGCAGCAAAGTCTTGCGATTCATACCTCCGGCCAGCACCGAGATAAACAGGCTGGTCAGTACCGCAAAGACCCCGGATATGGCAATGCCTTGCCCCGCCATGCCTTCTGTTACGTTCAAGGCACTCGCGATGGGAGGCAGCAAGCTGACCGGCATGAACTCCGACGCAATCAGTGTGAAGACACACAAGGTCATGGCAAAGACTCCGCTCCAGTGGGCCTGCTCGCCTAAGGGGGGGCGGCTGGCAGCTTGAGCTGATGGCGTGGTCTCGTTACCTTCATTTATGACGATGTCATTCATGGATTCAGATACTGTGTCAGTGCTGAGAGAGTGCGTGCGGCGGCCTCTGGACCGATCTGTTCTGCTAATACCGTTGCCAACTGTTGCAGTTGCGGTGCGCTGAGGCCTGTGTTCATGGCAATTCCCACGTGCGCCTGCAATTGCGGTTCGGTACCAGCCAGGACCGATAACATGGCTAGGGTGGCGATCTCCCGGTCCTGCCAGCTCAGGTTGTCGCGGGCAAAAATGTCGCCAAACAAATGGGTCTTCAGGAATTCATCTACAGCCGGGGAAAAATCAAACAGGGGGCCTTTTACCGGACCGCCGGCCAGTTCAGTCTGGTTGGCTGTGCCTTGTTCCAGTAGGGCGTCGCCTTGCGGGATTGGCGTCCGTGGTATGTCACCTTGAGCATCCTCGATACTTTGTTCGCGGCGCTCCGCCAGTACACCCATGAAGGTACCCAGTGCATTGAGACTGCGAGGAAAACCCGCGTAGGCATACAACTGCACCAGTACCTCCTTGCCGTCGTTCACTGTCATGCCAGCATCCAGTGCTTGGTTGAGCGCGCCTTTCAATTTTGCCAGGTCACCCGCTGCGGCCGATGCTGCAACAGGGATGATTGCCTGTTGCCGTTGACTAAGTGTCTGTTCTTGATTCATGTTGATTTCCTCTTGCGTATCTGAGAGTTGTTCCCAGGCTTGGGGTAACGAGATGCAGATACCGAGTATCAACAGTCGGGAGGCAATACGTGCTGTCTTCATTTTCGCAACCTGTCGTTCAAGAGTGTTGAGGGATTAGTGGCTGTGATACTGCTCGTCGCTCACTTTCTCCATCCAGATTACGTTGTTGCCTTTACCATCCAATCCGGTCACCACCAGGTGGGTCATTGCCGTTTTCTCGGCACCGCCGTGCCAGTGTTTAACGCCAGGTGGGCACCAAACCACGTCACCGGTTTTTATTTGCTGGATGGGTTTACCCCATTCTTGGGTCAGGCCCACCCCCTGAGTCACGATAATGTGCTGACCTCTGGGGTGGGTATGCCAGGCCGAGCGTGCGCCTGGCTCAAAGGTGACATAAGCGCCCGATGCATTGATGGCATCGGTGCCGGGGAATAGGGGGTCGATACGTGCGGCACCGGTAAAGAGCTTTTCTGGACCAGCCATAGATACTTGGGAACCAGCCAGGGTAATTGCCTGTGCTGGGGAAGGCTTCTCTTCGCCTGCAAATGCCGAGACTGCAACATAGACTGTCACTGTACATAGCAGTGTTCTCAGAACGGGTACGCTCATTATGTTCTCCTTATTATCCGTCCATAGCACTATTGGTTACCGATGCTTGATTCATCCGCAACTATCTCAATGGTGGCACTCATTGCGCCGCGAAAATTCAGGTTTTCTGTGCCTTCGATGATTCGCCCGAGGTTTACCAAGCCGCGTGAGTAACCAAAGTCCCGATAAAAAATCGCGAGGTTTCCCCAAGGCGCATAATAGGTAATGTCGCCTACGCGGGGTTCATAGCCGTCAGGTGCCCCTTGTGTTGATAGTTTTTGGGGCAAATCCGCGACTTTTTCCGTCGAGGCATAATCTTTCAGCTCCAGGGTCATGGGGAGTTGTGCAATAAAATCCCGGCTGGCAGCGGTGTTTTTGAGTGTGGCGGTCATCGTGTTGTGACCAAGCAAAATTTGAAGTGTATACACTTTGATTAACTCTTCTTCCTGGCTGGATTTTCAGCGCTAGAGACCGTGGCAGTGCCAGTAGCGCTGTTCTCAAACAACTTATGTATGGTCAAACAATAAGCCTGGGAAGCACTATCAACAACCAGTCTGAATTCATTGCACACATGAGCCAGTTTAATAGATGGAGGAAAGTAATCGGGTGTAAGATAAAGTTGTATGTTGATTTATCTAATGTATTCATCAATCTAGTGGGTGACGGTATGCTACATTCTTGGTCTTCCCAGTATCTAAACACAAAGGGGAGGTTGACTGAGTATGCGTGAAGAATTGAGCGATCTAGCCCTATTTATGACTGTCGCTGAGGAAAGAAGCTTTACTCAGGCGGCGACACAGTTGGGTTTGTCGCAATCTGCTGTCAGTCATGCCATACGTCGGCTGGAGACAAGTGTGGGCATAAAATTGCTCAACCGCACATCGCGGCGCGTATCCACTACCGATGCGGGGGAAAAATTGCTGGCCGCTTTACGCCCAGGTTTGGGGATGATAAACGCACGAATTGAAGAGTTACGATTATTAGGAGATACGCCGCGAGGTTTGGTCAGGATTGCGACGAGTAAGCCCGCGCTGCGTACCATCCTCTGGCCAAAACTTTCCCGGATTATTAGCGACTATCCGGAAATCCAGATCGAGCTGAACGTAGAGAGTCGACTCACTGATCTGGCGGAGGAACGATTTGATGCCGGCGTGAGACTCAGGGAATTCGTCAGCCCAGACATGATCGCAGTCAAAATTGGCCCGCCCATTCGCCTCGCTGCTGTGGCAACTCCCGGTTATTTTCAGCAACACGGTGTTCCTGAACATCCCGATGATCTGGATAATCACGCCTGTTTGGCATTGCGTTTCCATGCTCATGCCTCGATTTATGATTGGGAGTTTGAGAAAGATGGCGAAGAACTCGTCAAAAAAATCTCCGGCCCCTTTATTTTCAGTGAAAGTGATATTGCGATTGAAGCAGCTAAAGCTGGCCACGGCATTGCCTTTGTCACTGAGCCTGAAGTAATCGGAAGCATCGAAAACGGCTCATTGCGACGGGTGTTATCCGATTGGTGTCCTCCTTTTGATGGCTACTATCTCTGCTATTCGGGCCGACGGAACCTTAGCTCCGCCTTTAGATTAGTGATTGATCGACTTCGATACGCATAGTCTTGGTCAACTTGCTAACAAAAAGATCAGCACTTGGAGGCTGCTCTGAACACTACTGACCTAGATGGTAGCCGCTGGATATGAGGAAATTCTTATTATGGTATTGCTCATGGTTCCTGTGGTGATGTATTTTTCAAAATATTGATATTAAAGGCTTTTGTCTGCTTGCTCATGATGGGGTGGAATGAACGACGCTGAGCTTGTATTGATTTGAAAAGGCGCAAAAGCGCCTTTTCTATGCATTCGGTATTTATCTCAGATTGTCGAACTGACGCTTTAAATCGTAGTTTTCATCAGTGACAATTTTTTCCAATGTCTGAACTCTTTCCCGTAAAGTAGTGACTTCCTGCTTAAGATTGTTTAATTCATTCTCGTTAAGCTTCGGGGCCTTTTTATGTCTGGAATTCACCAGTTCAACCAATGCCCAGCAAACGATGGCGACAATGGCCACAGCAGTCAAATTCATAGTTAATCCTTACACTTGTTTGGGAAATATCCTAACTTGTTTTGCAAATAGTTAGCCAATCAAAAATGCTTTATAATTCATGTGATTAAAAAATAGTGCTGGATTTAATAGAAATAAAAGTGGCCGTTCAAACCAATTGATAGCCAGATTCACCAACCTGACGGATGTTTTTATAGTGACTGATGAGATGTGGATGTCCAGGGCCCTGGAACTGGCCAAGCAAGCCTGGCAGGAGAACGAGATCCCGGTCGGTGCCATTTTGGTCAGAAATGATCAGATAGTGGGGCAGGGCTGGAATCGGCCGATTGGCAGCCACGACCCTTCTGCTCATGCGGAAATGCTGGCGGTGCGCCAGGCCGGGCAAGCCATTGGTAATTACCGACTGTTGGATACCACCTTGTATGTGACGCTGGAACCTTGCCCAATGTGTGCCGGATTACTGGTGCACAGCCGTATTCAGCGCCTGGTGTTTGGTGCCGCCGACTTAAAAACCGGTGCTTGTGGTTCGGTGATGGATCTAGTGCGCCACCCGGGCTTGAATCATCAGCTTGAGGTGACCGGCGGCGTACTGGCCGAACCTTGTGGTGCGCTATTGTCTGATTTTTTTAAGTGGCGTCGTGCGCAGAAAAAGGCGGAAAAACGGCAAAAATCGACTGGGGAAGACTAGCAGGCTTGCGCCATATCCACTGGCATATCAGCGGATTGAAAGGTCTGGCGGCGCAGCTGCACTTTCTTTAATACTTTCTTCAACACCTGGCGGCGGCGCTGACCTGAGCTCACCGGCTTTCTGGCTTTAAATACACTTCTTTTACGCATAATACCTCCATATCACTTCTTCATCTTACTGTCGCATACCTATATGACAGCTTTGTTAAAGCGTAGACAGCATATGATGGCGATTAATTCCAAATCAATCGGTAGATTGTAACTTTTCTTCGATGGATTCAGATTCCGGCAGGCTTTGCGGTTGTTGTTTTTCGCGCTGTTCTTCCAGCCACACCAGCGTATCGTAGTAACGGCGAATGTTAGAAACGTAGGTCACAGCTTCGTCACCTCGGGCATAGCCATAGCGGGTGGTTTTATAGTGTTTTTTCTGGCGTAGCAGTGGCAGGCGTAGTTTCACATCCACCCACAGATCCGGATTGGCGCCCTGACGCTCGGTGAGGATTCTGGCGTCTTCAAGGTGGCCCATACCAACGTTATAAGCAGCCAAGGCAAACCAGATGCGATCCGGGTGGCGAATACGATCCGGAATACGCCGGATAAGTTCCTGCAAATATTGGGAGCCACCACGAATACTCTGCTCTGCATCCAGCCTGGATGTTACGCCAAGATCTTTGGCGGTAGGCAGGGTCAGCATCATCATACCGCGCACTCCGGTTGGCGACTTGGCCCTGGGATCCCAATGGCTTTCCTGATAGCTCATGGCGGCCAGCAATTGCCAGTCCAGACTGCCTGCATGTTCTTCAAACCACTTTCTGTACTTGGGTAGCACATTATCTACAGCCTGAATAAACAGGCGGGTATCCACATAATTAAATTGCCGTACATGGCCGAAATATTTATCTTCCAGTGCCGCCAATCGGCCGGATTGCTGCAAATTACCAAAATAGTCCAGCATGGCGGAAAACAGTGAGTCGTCCTGCTTCTTACTCATGGCCCAGGCTACCCGCTGTGGTTCTTGCAGGGTAAAGCCAATAGCCAACTCTGGATGACGACGGCGCATCAGTGCCAGGATATTCGAATCGGTGACCGTGTAGTCATATTGCCCGGCGATAACCGCTTCCATCAACTCTTCAGAGTCCATATCGCTGCTTTCCTGCCAGGTCAAAGCAGGATATTGCTGTTTTAGGCTGTTTAACGTGTCTGTGTGACTGCTGTCTGCCACCACAACCAGGCTTCCGCTGAGATCGCTGACGTCCCGCGGACGCTGCTGGCCTTGCTTAAACACCAGCTTCTGACTGACTTGCTGATAGGGTGGGCCGAAGCGAAAATGCTCGACGCGTTGCCTGGTGACGGTCAATTCCGCCGCCAGTAAATCCAGATTCTGTTGCTCAAGGTGATAAAAAGACTGACTCAGGCTGTAGTAGGGAAAAATTTCCAGTTTCACCCCCAGATAGTCTGCAAAACCCTTGGCCAATTCGTATTCAAAACCTTCTGGGCCGCCCGGACCTGTATAGTAGGTGGTGAGTCCATACAATGTGCCTACTTTCAGCACCCCACGTTCCAGCACCAGACCCAAACTGCTTTGTGATGGCGCGCGGTCGCAAGAAAGCAGCAACAAAGCACCTAATACTAAAGTCAGGTGTTTGAGTTGACTGATTATTTTGCTTCTTTTTGCGACTGCCATGGACTACAGATAGAAAACACATAAGCCGCCATTGTGACCAAAAAGTGCATTGGGTGCCAGCCTTTAAGCGCAACTAACCATGTAGCCAAGCCCGAATAATGTAAGGGATTTTTGCGTCTATGCCGGTGTGAAGGGCTGATAACAGCAAAGCTTATCAGACGGGCGATTTTCTACTATAATCCGCCGCGCAAATTCCTGACGACCGAGCCATCTGCCCATATTAAGCGCAGATGAGTCCTAAACATTGAACTTTGGATGACTAAAACATGCTGATCCTCCGCGGTGCGCCAGCCCTTTCCGACTTCCGAATCCAAAAGCTGCTGACTCAGTTGGCCGAACAACAGCTGGATGTAACCGACCTGCACGCAGAGTATGTGCACTTTGCCCAGGTAACACAGGCGCTGACCAGCGAGGAAGCCGAAGTGCTGAACAGCTTGCTGGTGTATGGACCCAAAGTCGCAGAGCATGCAGCAGACGGCGAACTGGTGTTGGTGGTGCCACGCCCTGGTACTATTTCTCCCTGGTCCTCCAAAGCTACCGATATTGCCCACAACTGCGGTCTGAATAAGGTCAAACGCTTAGAGCGCGGTATTGCCTATTATGTAAAAGGGGTGGCAACGGGCAAATTAGCCGATGTGGCTGCCATGCTGCATGACAGAATGACAGAATCTACATTTGCTGATCTGCAACAAGCCCAGCAGCTATTTATTGAGCAGCAACCTGCTGCCATGACCAGTGTGGATATTCTCGGCCATGGTCGTGGTGCGCTTGAAACAGCCAACGTTGAAATGGGACTGGCCCTGGCAGAAGATGAAATTGACTATCTGGTCAGCAGCTTTGAACGCCTGGGACGTAACCCCAATGACGTCGAACTCTATATGTTTGCCCAGGCCAACTCTGAGCATTGTCGACATAAGATATTTAACGCCGACTGGACCATTGATGGGGCTGCCCAGCCCAAGTCCTTGTTCAAAATGATCAAAAACACCTTTGAGCATTGCCCTGACTACGTGCACTCGGCCTACAAAGATAACGCCGCGGTAATGGAAGGATCGATAGCAGGACGTTTTTTCCCCGATCCTGCCAGTGGCCAGTATCAGTATCATCAGGAAAGTATCGATATTCTGATGAAAGTGGAAACCCACAACCACCCAACGGCTATTTCGCCATTCCCGGGTGCCGCAACCGGCTCCGGTGGTGAAATTCGTGATGAAGGTGCCACAGGTCGTGGTGCAAAACCTAAAGCCGGTCTGGTGGGTTTTTCCGTATCTAACCTGCGTTTGCCTGGCAATGAGCAGCCTTGGGAGCAGGACTTTGGCAAGCCCGGTCATATTGCCAGTGCCCTGGATATTATGATTGAAGGCCCGCTTGGCGGCGCCGCATTTAACAATGAATTTGGCCGACCCAATATTCTTGGCTATTTCCGTACCTACGAGCAGCAGGTTAACAGCTTCAATGGCGAAGAGATTCGCGGTTATCACAAACCTATTATGCTGGCCGGTGGTCTGGGTAATATTCGTGCCCAGCATACGCAAAAAGCCGAGATCCCGGTGGGGGCCAAGCTGATTGTGTTAGGTGGTCCGGCCATGAATATCGGATTGGGTGGTGGTGCGGCCTCATCTATGGCGGCCGGCCAGTCCAACCAGGATCTGGATTTTGCCTCAGTACAGCGCGACAACCCGGAAATTGAACGCCGTTGTCAGGAAGTAATTGATCGCTGCTGGCAGCTTGGTGAAGACAACCCTATTCAGTTTATTCACGATGTGGGCGCCGGCGGTATTTCCAATGCTTTCCCTGAGCTGGTCAATGACGGCGGCCGCGGTGGACGTTTTGAGCTGCGTAATGTGCCTAATGACGAACCCGGTATGTCACCTCTGCAGGTTTGGTGTAATGAATCCCAGGAACGTTATGTTCTGGCGGTCGCACCACATAACCTGGCACGTTTTGAGGCTATTTGTGAACGTGAGCGTGCGCCTTTCGCAGTCGTGGGTGAAGCGACTGCCGAGCCGCATCTGACCCTGACCGACAGTCATTTTGATAACAAGCCGGTGGATCTGCCGCTAGATGTATTGTTGGGTAAACCACCGAAGATGCATCGCGATGTGCAATCCAGCAAGGCCGCAGGGACAGAATTTGACACCACAACGATAAAGTTGGATGAAGCGGCTGAGCGCTTGTTGCAATTGCCGACTATTGCTGAAAAAACCTTCCTGATCACCATAGGCGATCGCAGTGTGACGGGTTTGGTTAATCGTGATCAAATGGTTGGCCCCTGGCAGATCCCGGTGGCGGATGTGGCCGTGACTGCTGCCGGTTATGACACCTATCACGGCGAGGCCATGGCCATGGGCGAACGGACTCCTGTGGCGCTGCTGAGCCATGGTGCCTCGGCGCGTATGGCGGTGGCGGAAGCGATTACCAATATTGCTGCGGCGGATATCGGCGAACTGAAACGCATCAAGTTATCGGCCAACTGGATGGCCGCTGCCGGTCACCCAGGCGAGGATGCCGGTTTGTATGAAGCGGTTAAGGCGGTGGGTGAAGAGCTTTGTCCGGCCCTGGACTTAACCATTCCGGTGGGCAAAGACAGTATGTCGATGAAGATGCGTTGGCAGGACAATGGCCAGGACAAGGCGGTGACAGCCCCTCTGTCGCTGGTGATTTCCGCCTTTGCCCGGGTAGAAGATGTCCGTCGTACCTTAACCCCGCAGTTGCGTCTGGATAAGGGCGCTTCACAGCTAATTCTGATTGACCTGGGTGGCGGTAAAAACCGTCTGGGCGCGTCTTGTCTGGCCCAGGTATACGGTCAGCTTGGCAATAGCGCACCGGATCTGGATAACCCCGAATTGCTGCGTGGCTTCTTTAATGCCGTGCAAAGTCTTAACCGCCAGGGCCTGATTTGGGCCTACCATGACAGATCCGACGGCGGTCTGTTCACTACGCTGGCAGAAATGGCTTTCGCTGGGCATTGTGGTGTGGATATTAAGCTGGACGGTTTGGGGGACGCCCTGTCAGCCCTGTATAACGAAGAACTGGGCGCCGTGTTGCAGGTGCCGGCGGATAAACTGGACGCGGTGATGCAAGTCTTTGCCGCCAATGGTTTGACTGAGCTGGTGCATAACATCGGTCAGGCAATCGATGGCGATAAGCTGCAATTCAGCCTTGCCGGTGAGATTGTGTTGTCCAATAGCCGCAGCCATTACCGCAGATTGTGGGCACAAACTACTCACCAGATGCAGTCTATGCGTGACAATCCTGATTGTGCTGCGCAGGAACTGGCGATTAAAACCGATAGTGCAGACCCTGGCCTGCACGCCAGTCTGAGTTTCGATCTGAACGAAGATGTGGCCGCGCCCTATATTGCTAAAGGTATTCAGCCTAAGGTGGCTGTTCTGCGTGAGCAGGGCGTCAACTCCCATGTGGAAATGGCAGCAGCCTTCAGCCGCGCCGGGTTCAATGCCATTGATGTGCATATGAGTGACATCCTGGCTGGCCGTATCACCCTGGAGCAGTTCCAGGGCTTGGTCGCCTGTGGTGGTTTCTCATACGGTGATGTGCTGGGCGCCGGTGAAGGCTGGGCCAAGTCCATTCTGTTTAATGATATGGCCCGTGAGCAGTTTCAGCGCTTCTTCCATCGCAACGAGACCTTCTCGCTGGGGGTGTGTAACGGCTGTCAGATGATGTCCAATCTTAAGAGCCTGATCCCAGGTGCTGACTTATGGCCGCATTTTGTCACCAACCGCAGTGAACGTTTTGAAGCACGCTTCTCTATGGTCGAGGTGATGCAGTCGGAATCCGTGTTGCTGCAGGGCATGGCTGGCTCCAGAATGCCGGTGGCCGTGTCGCATGGTGAGGGCCGTGCCGAGTTTGCCAATCAGACAGGTTTGCAATCTGTAATGGACAATCACACCGCAGCGCTACGTTATGTGGATAACTACGGTAAGGTGACAGAGCAGTATCCCGCCAACCCCAATGGTTCACCACAGGGGATCACCGGCCTGACCAGTAAGGACGGCCGCGCAACTATCATGATGCCACACCCGGAGCGCGTGTTCCGTACCGTGGCCAATTCCTGGCATCCGGATGACTGGCAGGAAGACAGCCCATGGATGCGCATATTCCGCAATGCCAGGGTATTTGCAGGATAAATGAATAAACGGACCTTCGGGTCCGTTTTTGCTTTGATCTTGCAGAAAATTTTACCGAAATGATGCGTTTGAGCTAGGTTGGGCGCAAAAATCCCGACTTTTTCCCGATTTATTCATATTTTTTTACTTAAGCTGTTGTTAAATAAAAAAACTGTGTTTAGTATTTGTACCGTTTCGTAACTAAGTGTAATCCGCGATTACCCGAATGCGAAATAAGAGTCAGCTGTTAGCTAGTTTTGGTGGAAAAGGAAGTACCGCGATAGACGCTGAGTCGAGCAAGGATTTGTAGACAGAAAAAATAATAACAGAGACAGTTTATGAATCGCTCATCGAGAGGTTTTGGCCTGGCAGGCGTGTTGTTTGCGGTGATCATTATGGTCGTCACCGCATTCTTTGGTGCCAGGGCCGATGCGGCACCAGCAATGGTGCAGATTAGCGTTTCTGGTGACGTTCACGGTTAACCAGGCGCTGTTGTTCGCTTTTTTTCAGTAGCACGTAGGTGGCTGCCAGGCCGCCGTGGTATTTTTGCGCTGTATGAAAGGCCAATACTTCCGGAATTTGCCTCAGCCACTGATTCACATAGCTTTTCAATAAGGCCGGGAAGGGTTTGCTGTGCAGTCCCAGGCCGTGCTGGATAAGCAGAGTACGTAAGCCTCTGCGGTGTGCCAGCATCAGGGTTTCAAACAAATTGTGCCGGGCTGACTCAATGCGCTGCATTTGCAGGTTCAGTACTTCATCAATCTGGTATTGGCCGAGACGCAGTTTCTTGTGCACGCCTTCCTGCACACCGTCTTTTTTGTAATCGAGAAAATCGTAAGGATCCAGGGGCTCGACCTTCTCGACACTCAGGTAGTTGCCATCCTGCTGCAATTGTTTTTCCAGTGCCTGGCGTTTCAGAGACTGCGCCAGCGTAGCTGAAGAGGGACCAATATGGGTCACTTTGTCATCGCGTTTTATCGGCACGACATCGGCCATCGCCTGCAAAAAATCGGTGGGTTGCTGCTGGTCAGACATTGCTCTTTCCCCATAGATTAAACAGTCCGAAGGCTATTGTATCAAAGCTGTTGGAGAATGTGTTGCGCCAACTTTTCCAATAGCCCATGCATTTGTGCAACAGCATGAGGGTATCCGTCGGTCTCTAAGGCTGCACTGGCAAAGAAGTCTTGCTGGTCTTTTACTTGTCCTTTGCCGTCTAGGCGCCAGTAGCGTGCCTGCAGCACAACCCCCTGTTGCTGATCGATAAGCAAATGACGAATCTGAATTCTCAACTCATCTTCGCTCATTTTTACCTGTGGCTCTGCACTGGTGATAAATCTGGTTTTGCCTTTAGCATTCAACGCATCAGCCAGTGTCATGGGCATGCTGCGTTGTAAACTTTGCGCCCACAAATGTTGACGGGATACCTGTAACTGTCCGGTTATGGTACGCATTACCAGGCCGTCTTGCTGTAAATAGTCAGGCAGTGGTAACAAGCTTAAACGCATGGTTTTTGATTGATTATCCGATTGTATAGTCGGTACCGCGGGTGGTGTCAGTAAGTAATACTGAATAGCAGGTGGCGCGCTGCTGCAGGCCGATATCAATAAGACGATGCTCAAACTTAAAAATCGCATTAATTGGCTCCTGTCGCCCTGGGCTGTGACTCGTCACCCTGGCCTGAAAATATCAGACTGTTGGGGGTTTGGTTCAACTGTTGCAACAGTGGCTGGCTTTGCTGCAGGGTGCGCTGAATTTGTTGTAAGGTACGTTGCAATTCCCCCTGGCTGGTGGAACCATCGGCAAAATCAGCCGCGAGTTGTTCCAAGCTGGCTAACGTGGCCCTTAGCTGTTCAACCAGTTGCTTGTCCTGTAATTCCGCCAGTAATCCCTGCATTGACTGTAAACTGGTGCGTATCTCCACCATGGTCTGTGCACTGGTGCCCAGCATATCACTGGCGTTCTCAGCCAGTTCCTGCAGGGGCAAGTGATTAAACTTATCCAGCAGCGCTGAGAATTTCTCGGTCAGTTGTGACAGTTCGCCGGAAACACTGGGGATAACCCGATAATTCTGTAAACTGACCAGGTCATTATGGCGTGCCGACAAGGGCGCGTATGTTAGCTCAATAAGCTGTTTGCCGGTTAACAGATTGCCATTGCCAAGTGAGGCGTGCAGTCCATCCTGTATCCACAGGTCCATTTTTTCATCCAGTTTTTGTTTGCCCACAAGGTTGTCACTTAAGCCTATCTGACCTGGATAAAGGGAAATCAGTACTGGGATTTGGTACTGAGGTTCAAGGTAAGCGGGTTGTTGCTCAAGGGGCAAATTGACCGCCAGCACTTTACCTATATTCAGTCCACGGTAGGTGACAGGGGCGCCGGGGAATAACCCTTTGACCGAATCTTCCAGCAATAGCAGGTATTCCTGGCTGTACTGGAAATCAGGCGCCGTGGCCTGCTCGTAATCCGGGTAAACTTTAAAGTAGGTGCGTTCGGTAATCACTTCGCCCTGCGGTAAATGAGCTGGTACGCCAAAGGTGACGCCGTTGGTCAGCAGTGTTTGTAAATTTCCGGCCTGGATACTGAGCCCTTCTGCGCTAAGGTCCATTTTAACCCCGCTGGCGTTCCAGAACCTGCTGTTGCTGGTCACCAGTTTATTATAAGGCGCCTGGATAAAGGCATTGTAATACACGGTGCGCTCGGCCACATTGAAGTGCACATGATCGATTTTCCCCACTTCCAGCCCTTTATAAATAATCGGGTCGCCAGCCGCATAGGCAAAATCCTGTCCGCTGGATAGAGTCAGGTGTAAGCCCGGGGCGCCTGCCGGGGTTAGCGGCGGTGTATCCAGCCCTTTGAACCTGACACTACGCTGGGGGCTGTTGCCCGGTTCCAATTTGATGTAGGCGCCGGACAATAGCGTCGACAAGCCTGAAATGCCGCTCAGGCTGACCTTTGGTGTAACCACCCAGAAGTTAGCGTCTTGGGTTAGCAGCGGATCGGCATCAGCGGTCATTCTGGCGGTGACAATCACACTGGATAGATCTTTTGCCAGGGTGATCTCCTTGACCAGACCGACTTCGACATCACGGGCGCGAATTTTGGTTTTTCCCGGCTCCAGGCCTTCGGCTGAACGAAACTCTATCTGTACCACAGGGCCTTGCTGGCTGAGTTGCTGATAAACCATCCACACACCAACCCCCAGCGCTATCAGGGGGATAAGCCAGACCTTAGACCAACTGGTTACCGGCTCTACGCGGGCTTGGGTCGCTATATTGTTATCTGTCATCTTGTTGATGGTTCCATATCAATCTTGCATCGAAACTATTGGCCGCCAGCATGGTGAGCAATACTACGCCTGAAAAAGCCATTGCTGCAGGGCCTGGGTACACTGCCATGGTATTACCCAGTTGTACCAGGCTGACCAGTATGGCCACCACGAATACATCGATCATCGACCAGCGGCCGATAAAGTCGGTAATACGGTATAACCTGGTGCGCCAGGTACGTAAACCAGGACTGTTACGCTGGATACTGTAGTTGAGCCAGGCCAGGACAATCAGTTTGGCGATGGGGATCAGCAGGCTGGCGACAAAGATAATCACGGCAATGGGATAAGAGCCTCCCCGCCATAAGGTAACAACACCACCCAATATGGTGTTGGGATCCTCTTTGCCCAGCAGCATAGTGGTCATAATAGGGAATAGGTTGGCAGGAATGTATAAGATCACCGATGCCGCCAGCAATGCCCAGGTGCGCTGCACCGTCTTATGCCTGCAAGGGGGGATGCGTCTGGCCGATTGCCAGCGATTTTCACCCAACAGCCGAAGTTGCCTGGTGAGCTGAAATTCATCCAAATACAGCAATACCGTGACCAGGCAGAGGGTAAAGAGTAAATAGGCGTAGAACGACATACCAAGTTCTATATCGGCAATGGATTGCATCTTTACCAGACTAATCAGCGCGCCGATAAAGAATATCTCCGCCATGCTCCAGGGGAGCAGGGTAAATATCAGTTTTTTGACCCAGGCTCCTCTGGGTGGATATTGCTCGGCCCGGATAAATACCGCCAGATAACACAGACCGAGTAAAATACAGCCGGGGACGACATAAATGGCCAGGATCTGCAGCACCGCTAACAGCATATACTCCTGATCAACCAAAGTACTGATGCTAAGTGGAATGCTCATGGCCTGAAACTGGCCACGTAAATCGAAAATCATAAAATCAAACGGCAGCGACGCCAGCAGAAAACACAGTCCCGCCAGGCTAAATGCCAGTATTTTATCTGTAGCCAGATGCCGATACTGGCTCAGCATGTAACCGCAGCGCGGGCAGATGGCTCGCTGCCGATGCGCCAGGGCAGGGATATGTACCTTAAGGTCGCATTCCGGGCAGCGGCTGGATATGGATGCTGGCATAGGGAAGATAAGCCCAATGGGTCGTGTTGCCAGTGTAATCATCCTCGGTCTGGGTGTGCAAGTGCTTGAATTTTCTGATGGCTAAGCATAAAGCCGAGGCATTAGAGCCTGTTGACCTTTTGAGTATAGATTTTGTGCAAATCCAGCCTCTTCTACTCACTTATGTAGAATCACTACACCACGTTCGCGCTGCCTTGTATAAAGGGCTCACAAACTGCTGCAAAATCATACTCAGAAGGTCAACACGCTCTTAGCTACCGGACGCGAAATCTGCAGCCTTGAACCTGTCGGGGCTTGTTCACCCGGACATTTATTTTTAAGGTAAGTGACGAAGCAACCTGTGAGATTCAAATATGATAAAAACAACCAGCCTGCTGCTAGCGACCATGCTGATGGCCAGTCAGTCTATGGCGCAAAACAACAAATTCAGTGCTGAGGATATTTTCGAACTGGAGTATGCCAGTGATGTGCAGATAAGCCACGATGGCGAATATATTGCCTATGTACGCAGTGGTTATGACATTATGACCGACGGCCTTCGCAGCAGTGTATGGTTATTTGACCTCGATAAGCAAAGCAATGTGCCCTTGCTGGCAGATGGTCACCAATACAGCCAACCTCGCTGGTCACCGGATGGAAAAAAACTGGCCTATGTGTCAGATGCCAGTGGCAGCAGACAATTACACCTTTATTGGCTGGATGAAGATAAAAGTGCGGTACTGACTCAGTTGCAAAAAGGTGTCAGTGATATTAGCTGGTCTCCTGATGGTAAATGGCTGGCGTTTACCATGGATGTACCTCAGGGCAAGTCTGATTATGCCAAATCAGTGAAGCGAATCAGCAAGCCCAAGGGAGCCAAATGGTCTGAAGAACCTATTATTGTTGACAAGGTCCGCTATCAGGCCGATGGACGTGGCTTACTGGAGCCAGCTTTTAAACAGGTCTTTGTTATTCCGGCCAGTGGTGGCACCCCCAGACAACTGACGCAGGGAGAATTTCAGCATTATGGTCCGCTGGCATGGCGTCCGGACGGCCAGGCCCTGCTGTTTTCCGCTAATTTTAACCCCGATTGGGAGTACCAGACCGGCGAAGCCGACATTCATCAGGTGGATTTGCAGTCGGGTAATATCACCGCTGTCACTCATCAGCCTGGCAGTGAGCGCCAGCCGATGTTCAGTGCCGACGGTAAGTACCTGACTTATTTGCAAGAAGGGAATGAACCTGTTCCTTATAACACCAGCCGGGTTGCATTGCTGAAATGGGGAGAGGACTCGCCGAAGATCTTGACCGATAAACTGGACCGGTCTGTGGACGATGTACAGTGGCAGGGCAGCCGTAATCTGGTGATACAGTATGACGACAACGGCAAACGTAAACTGGCCGAGTTGAGTTTGGCGGGTAAACTCAAGGAACTGACTGACGAGTTATCAGGTACCAGCCTGGGAAGGCCTTACATCAGCGGGCGTTTCAGCCTGGCGGACAATGGTGCCATTGCCTTTACCCTCGGCACCGCCCAGCGTCCTGCCGATTTAGGTTATCTGTATAAGGGCAAACAACGCCAGTTAACCGCGTTGAACGATGATCTGCTCAGCCACAAGGAGCTTGGCCAGGTCCACGAGATTGAATATGCCTCGTCGTTTGACGGCGAAAAAATCCAGGGCTGGTACATTACGCCGCCGGGGTTTGACCCGGCCCAGCAATACCCGTTGTTACTGGAAATTCATGGTGGCCCACATCTGGCCTATGGACCGCACTTTGCAGCAGAGTTGCAGCGCTATGCGGCAGAGGGTTATGTGGTGTTTTATGCCAACCACAGAGGCAGTACGTCTTACGGTGAACGTTTTGCCATGCTGCTGGATGGTAAATACAGCTCCAAAGAAGACTTTGCCGACCATAATTCCGGCGTCGATGCCCTGCTGGCCAAAGGGTTTATCGATAAAAGCAACCTGTTTATTGCCGGTGGTTCTGCCGGGGGAATCGCCACGGCCTATGCGATTGGTTTGACCGACAGATTTAACGCCGCCGCCATTACCAAACCGGTTATCAACTGGGTCAGCAAGGTACTGACTGCCGACAGTTATCTTGGTCAGATTCGCAATCAATTCCCTGGTATGCCCTGGGACAATCTTGAGCATTACTGGCAGCGTTCGCCATTGTCGCTGGTGGGCAATGTGAAAACGCCATCGCTGATTATGACCGGTGAAGCGGACAGGCGTACGCCCATTTCTGAGTCAGAGCAGTTTTATCAGGCGTTGAAGCTACAAAAGGTGGATGCCGTTCTGGTCAGAGTGCCAGGTGCGCCGCATGGTATAGCCGGTAAACCTTCAAGAATGATTGCCAAAATTGAACATACCCTGGCTTGGTTTGAGCGCTACAAAAAATAGAACGCCTTTAGGTACCACACTGGGGGTCACAGATAGGTGATCCCAGCGCAGCAGAACGACGCATTACTGCGTTGCTGGCGCAGGGCACCTGGGGGTGCCCTTGTCAAATACAACGCGCCAGTTGCCGTCTTCTTCCAGTCGCCAAACCGAATTAAAGGTGGCAAAGCGTTCACCCTGTTGGTTGTAAACCGGCCCGCTGCTATAAGCAAGTGTACCTGAGGCCAGCACCGTAACCTGTTCAGGCGCCCAGGAAAAAGGGGCCTCAGGCCCTTGAAAGTAGCCTTGCCACTGGCTGACAATTTCCTCGCGCCCCGTCGACGCGTTGTTGCCGTTAAAAAATACCGCTTCAGCAGCAACAAACCGGGCAAATGCTTGCAGATCTCTGTTGGCCATACTTTGCGCAAAGGCGGTTTCGGCCTGCCAGACCTGCTGTTGTGGCGATGGGCTTTCATCTGCCTGGGCGTTTAGCGTGACAGTATTCAGTAAAAAAGCAGTGCCCAGTAAAAAGGCGGCGGCACGGACCTGCATAGGGTTCTCCTGTCTAAAATTACTAATTATTTATAATTTATGTACACAGAAACACCTAAGCCATCCCGATAAGATACGGGCTGGTAAGCCAAATCTCAGCTCGTGCTAGTTTGCTACAAACAACAAAGCTTGCTTGGTGGTCAGTTCGGCTAATTGCGGCAGGCGGGCAGCATAGGGCTGATGCATATCCAAGGCACTGTGTAAGGGCAGGGTGGCTACACCACTTAGGGCAATGTCCTGCACATTGGGGGTTTTAAGAATACGGGGCACATCGCGTTCACCATATTGAGAGATGGATGGAATCAGCGGACGTAACCTGGCAATCAGCAGATCCAGCAGTTCTGGCGTGATATCACCGCCAAATATAATAGTTTGGGTATTGAGCACTGACTCCAGCATATGAATAGCGATGCGCATAGGCTCGGCAGCTTGTTCCAGCCATTTGTCTACCACCTGTGGCTGACTGTCCAGTAAAGCCGCCATGCCAACCAGATCCATGTGCGGTTGGCGGGCCTGACCACGCAACGCGTCTAAAGAAGCAAAATCGTTAAGTCTGCCCAGTTCACCATCTTTGTCACTGGTTTCTGGGGTCACAAAAATCTCACCCATGGCACCGGTGAGTTGGTTGTGCCCCAGCATAATCTGCCGGCCAAATACCACAGCAGATTCCACCTGCAGTCCCAGATGAATATATACAAAGCTGTTCAGGCCTCTGGCTTCGCCATGCAACATATGGCAGGCGGCGCAGGCGGCGGCAGTGGTTTCCAGCACCACTGGCTGATTGAGTTTGTCAGCAAGCAGTTGAGTAAAATCCTGTCTGGCCTGATGGTTGGGATATTGATGGTCAAACTGATCAACAAAACTCAGGCCAATACCCAGCAAGTCACCGGGTTCTACAGCATAGTCGGCCAGCAGTGCCTGCATAGCCAGTTCCAGCCCGTGTTCCAGCGACGCGCCACGTTCAATCTGACATTGCCCGAGCTTTTCGTTGGTCAGGTTATACATGGCCAACTGACAGTGCTGGGCAAATACGCGGATCCCGAGGCTGTAGGTGCCTTTGCCTGATAAGGCCAGCATTTTGGATGGCTTACCAACGGTTCCTTCTTTTTTGATGCCTAACTCGGCGACCAGATCAGCGGCCAGCAGTTCATCCACCATATTGGTAATGGTTTGCTTGGTCAGGCCGGTAATCTTGGCAATCTCTGCCCTGGATATGGGGCTAAGGGTGGCGATATGTGACAGCACCAGCCGTAGATTCAACGCTTTGTTTTGTTTGGAGTTTGATGCCTGCAACTATCACGTCTCTGGATTCAAAGTGGCCGGAACATTGTACGTATTATGCTGATCGCTGCCAGCACTATTTGTTGCATTTTTATTTAAGTAAAAATGATTGACATATGAAACGGTCACCCTACACTAGCCTTAGATGTAAAGTTAACGTAATAGGGTTGTGAATGCTAAAGCTGTTTTTACCGCTGGCCTGTGGCCTGATGTTATTGGGGCCACCTGCTGGTGCCAAGGATGAGCCTGACTTTGTTGCTGCGCTGGCCAATGCCGCTAAAGCAGACGAAATCGTAATTGATGCCGAGCAGGCTCATCGTCTTAAAAATAAACAATTAACGGCGGCCATGGCCTGGCACGGTGCCAGCCCCTGGATCAGCGCGGTCAATCGCGGTGCCACTGACACCTTCGAGCGTTATGGGGTAAAGGTACTGGTGACCACAGATGCCCAGTACGATCCGGCCAAGCAGGTGGCCGACATAGAAAACATTCAGGCCCTTAACCCGGACATGCTGTTGTCATTGGTGATTGATGGTATCAGCGCCAAGGTGGGGCTACAAAAAACCGTAGACAGCGGCACCAAACTGGTATTGCTGAGTAACCCTATTCCGGGGTTTGTTCACGGCCGGGATTACGCCGGGATCGTTTCTGATGATATGCAGGGCATGGGGCAAAAGGCGGCCGAGGCTGTTAACCGTCACGTGCAGGGCAAGGGCAAAGTAGGAGTGATATTCCACGATGTAAATTACTTTGTGACCAACACCAGAGATCAGGCATTCCTGAAGGCGCTTGAAGGTTACCCGGGTATTGAAATTACCGCTAAAAAGGGTTTTGTTAAAGAGCAGGATACCAGTGCTATCGCCTCTGCCATGATGCTCAGAAACCCAGATATCGATGTGATTTATGTGGCCTGGGATTCTGCCGCCGAAGGGGTGGTGGAAGCGCTACGCGGCGATGGCTTCTCTAAAGTAAAAGTTGTGTCTCACGATCTGGGGGTCAACAACCTGCTGGATATGGCCCAGCGTGGCAATATGCTGGCCTCCGTGGCGGATCGTCCCTACGAGATTGGCGCCACCATGGCCAGAGTGGCCCTGCTGGCCGAGCTGGGCGAATCTGCTCCATTATTTACCCTGGTACCTTTTGACCTGGTGACCCGCGACAATATCCGCGATGTCTGGCAGCAAGCTTATCAGGCCGATGTACCACGAATTATCAACCTTGCCCTTGGAGACTAACATGTCCACCACTTCACCTGCGCTGGCGCGCCAGGACTGGGCTACCAAGCTACTGAAGCGCCAGTATTTTATTTACTACATGTTTATTCTGGTGTTGGCTGGTTTTGCCATCTTCCTGAATGACACCGGCTTTTTAAGCCTGAGTAACTTTATGAATATTATCCGCCAGACCGCGCCTATTACTATTATGGCGGTGGGCCTGAGTTTTGCACTGGCGGTGGGGCACATTGACCTGTCCATTGGTTCGGTGGTGGCACTCAGTGCCATTGTTGGGGCCATTTTACTGCAATATGTAGGTATGCCACTGGCTGTGGCCGGGGCATTGCTGACCGGTATGTTAGTGGGCCTGATCAATGGTTTGTTGATTGAACGGCTCAGAGTCTCGTCACTGCTTATAACGCTGGGTACCATGGGCGTGATCACTGGTATTACCCGCCAGGTCAGCAATCTTGAGTCTATCCCGGTGATCGACCCCATGTTCCGAGCCTTATTTGGTAATGGCGAGTTTCTGGGCGTGCCCGGATTGCTGTGGTGGACCCTGATCTTTGCCCTGATTGGTTATGTGGTGCTGAACAAACTGGTGTTTGGTCGCCACCTGCTGGCGGTGGGCGGCAGCCCCGAGTCAGCGCGCGCCATGGGGATTCGTATCGAAAACGTGCGTATTAAGGCACTGATCGTATGCTCACTCTGTGCAGCCATTGCCGGTTTGTTGTATGCCGGTCGCTTGGCGGGCGCCCGTTATACCCTGGGGGAAGCAGACCTGCTCACCGTGATTGCTGCCGTAGCCATTGGCGGTGCCAGCTTGTTTGGTGGACGGGTCAGCATTATTGGTGCGGTTATCGGCTCCTGGCTGATGGGCATGATCAACAACGGTTTAATTCTGTCGGGCTTTTCCACCGACGAACAAATGATTACCCGTGGCCTGATTTTGATTACCGCTGTCGCCATCGGCGCAAGGGAGGCAAGAAATGGTTAGAAATGCATTAAGCCAGACCATTCTGGAAGTCAAAGGGATCACCAAACGTTTTGGTGGGGTGGAAGCCCTGCGTGGGGTGAGCTTTAAGGTTAACAAAGGCGAAGTGGTGGGGCTGCTGGGCGACAACGGCGCCGGTAAGTCAACCCTGGTCAGATGTATCTCTGGTATTCATCCACCGGATGAAGGCGAGATCCTGATTGCCGATAAGCCGGTAAAACTCAATTCGCCCATGGATGCCCGGGATGCCGGTATCGAAACGGTATTTCAGGATCTGGCCATCGTGCCTGAATTTGACGTGGTACAGAATCTGTATCTGAACAGGGAAATCCGCTCGTCCAATCCGCTACTACGTTGGTTGGGTTGGCTGGATACCAAAGCCATGACCAAGCGTAGTCAGAAATCGCTGAATCGCCTGAACAGCCGTATTCCCAGTCTGAATGAAAAGATTGTGAATCTTTCTGGTGGTCAGCGCCAGGCGGTTGCCATTGCCCGTGCTGTTAGCTGGGGGGCTGAAGTGGTGATTATGGATGAGCCCACCGCCGCCCTCGGCGTGGAACAAAGCGCTCAGGTAAATGAGCTGATTAAACTGATTAGTTCACAGGGCGTGGCCGTGGTGCTGATCAGCCACAATATGCAGCATGTCATGGATACCTGCGATCGCGCCGTGGTGCTTTATCAGGGCCGTTGCAGTGCCGATGTGGCCATTGCCGATGTGGATAAGAACGATCTGGTGTCGCTGATCACTGGTGCGTCGGGTCTGCAATTCGCCGAGTCTGCGTAGGAGAGAATGGATGCAGAGGAATATCAGGCAATTATTGGATGCCATGAGTCTGGAAGAGAAGGTTGGACAATTGTTTGTGCTGGCCTTTGCCGGACGGGATTTGGATTACGCCAGCTATCTGGTACGTGAACGCCATATTGGTGGCTTCTACCTGACCGATGACAATGCGGCCACCCCAGAGCAGGCTAAACAGCTGGCAACCCAGTTACAACATCAGGCCAGCCTGCGTCCTTGTGATGCGCCATTACTGTTGGCGGTGGATCAGGAAGGGGCCTGGGGTATCTTAACCAAATATTTGGATCTGGGGCCGGGTAACCTGGCGCTGGGTAAGGCTGACGATGAAAAGCTGACGTCAGAGGTATATCAGATGTTTGCCCGGCAAATCGGCGCTCTGGGTTATAACTGTATTCTTGGCCCGTGTGCCGATGTAAATACCAACCCGGACAATCCGATTATCGGCCAGCGCAGTTTTGGTGAACAGCCGCAAGCGGTAGCCAGACAGGTTTGCGCCGCGGTAGAGGGGCTGCATCAGGGCGGATTACTGGCCTGTGCCAAACATTTCCCCGGTCATGGTGACACCGCCGAAGACAGTCATCAAACCCTGCCAGTGGTGGATAAATCAGAGGCTGAACTGCTGGAGCAGGATCTGATGCCGTTCCAGGCCGCCGTTAACGCCGGGGTGGATCTGGTGATGACTAGCCATATTCGCTTTCCGCAACTGGACAGTGACTTACCCGCGACCTTATCCAAACCCATTCTGACTGAACTACTAAAGCAGCAAATGGGGTTTGGCGGCATTATTATCACCGACAGTATGAATATGTGGGCGATGCGGCGTCAGTATGACCCCGTTGGGGCTGCTTTAATGGCCCTGGAGGCCGGCGCACATTTGGTGATGCTGTCGGAAGAACATTATGAAAATCAAAGCACCGACTACAAGGCTATTCAAAAAGCCACGCTGGACGGAGTGATTGATGCGGTGCGACAAGGAAGAGTAAGTGAGTCTTTGCTGGACAGCCGGCTGGGTGAGGTACTCACTATGCGTTATCAGAAGCTGCAACGACCATCCAGTCCCCTGATTCAAACTCAGGATGGGAAACTGTCGGTGCAGGCAGCACGACAAGCGATACGGCGCCTCAGGGAGAATAAGCCCATGCCCGATTTAACCACGCCCTGTTATTTTATCCCGTTGGCAGACCCTGCCAATCAGGAGCGCCTGGTTAACAGTCGCGGCATTGGTCCCAATGATCCCAGGGCTGCCAGCAGCGAGCTGCTCAAATCGTTGCACGGCAAGCTACCTGAACTCATTGCGGTGGAATTTCCCCAGTTGCAGGCCTTCTTAACCGCACCTGATCAGCGTTTTGCTGATAAACCCATTCTTGCCGTGTGGGAAGATTACCCTTTGCCAGGGGAAGACTTCGACCCCGCGCAAGGACAAAGGCTGACGCAGCTGTTACAGCAATATCCGGATAATCTGCATTTGCTGCTGCTCGGACCTGACTACCCGCTTCAGCATTTTTCAAACGTGCAAAGTTGTATCTGCACCTACTCCAGCCGCTGGGTGTCAGCCCAGGCCCTGGCTGAGTTTTTACTAACCCATCATTAACTTTCTTAACAAATAGTTGACATTAGTCTAAATGATGGATAAATAATAAGTAAAACCAAAAGACATATTGTCGTTTACACCAGATAGCAATTAAAACGAGAGGATAGGGAATATGAACAGATCACTTAGCCGCCTGACACTAGCCATCCTGGCCGGTTGCTGTGCTTTACCCGTTACCGCCCAGGAAAGCGCCGCCACTGGCGCCCAGGCGGCTGATAAAACCGAAGTTATCCAGGTCCGTGGCATTCGTGGCAGCCTGACCCAGGCGCTGGCCACTAAGCGTATGTCAGATTCTGTTTTAGACAGCGTTTCTGCTGAAGATATCGGTGACTTCCCTGATAAGAACATTGGTGATGCGTTGCAGCGTATTCCCGGTGTGACAGTAAATAGAGGTTATGGTGAAGTCGAAGGGGTTAACATCCGAGGAACATCACCCCAGCAAAGTATTGTGTTGCTGAATGGACAAAATGTAGCCAGCGTTGGTTGGTTCGATTTGGGGGGATTTAAAAGAAGCTTTAACTTTGAGCTGGTTTCTTCCGAGCAGATTGCTGGCATGGATGTATACAAATCCACTGATGCAGAGGTAAATGAGGGTGCAATGGGTGGCACAATCAACCTCAAAACTCGCAGACCTCTTGATATGCAATCAAACACTATATTTGGCTCAATAGAAGGAAGTCACAATGCCAATAGTGATGGTTGGGAACCAAGTGTATCAGGGTTGTACAGTTGGAAAGGTGAAGACGAAAAATTTGGTGTACTTGCCGCTTACTCCGTGGAGCAGCAGGATATCGTCAGGGAAACCTTAAGTACATTTAGTAACCCGATGCAATGGAATTTCCCTGGAGATGATTATGATAGTGACACTGTTGTCAAAGACACCGACGGAAACTTGTTGACGGTTCCGATAGGTTTCGCGTCTATTCATTTTAATGAAGAAAGAAAACGGGAAAGTGGTCAGCTTACTTTGCAATATCAAGCCACAGACGACCTGCTGTTTACCCTTGACTACAATCGATTTGTCTTAGCAAATCCACATCTAAACACGGCACTGTTTGCATTTTTCCATCACAACGCGGTAGTGGAAGCGGACTCGGTTGTTACCAATTCTCAAGGTGTAGCGGTTGCGGGTAAGGTGGTTGCTGGCCGTCAGGATTCTTCCCGCCTTCCAATGTTTAGTAATCCAGTAATTCGCGACCCAGAAATGAAGTCAGATATATTAAATCTGACTTTTGAATACGAAGCTGAAAGTTGGGCTTTGGATGGTGTTATCGGACGCTCAAATGCTGAATCAAGAGGAATGCAGTCAAGTACTTGGTGGGGAAACCAAGACGATAAAAGTAAGACTGGATTTTCATATGATATTTCAGGTCCTTTGATTTTGACTCCAACAGATCCTGATTATGTAACGGACCATAGCCAACAACAGTTATATTCGGAGTTTTCTTACCTAAACAACGTTAGAGATAATGAAATAAAATATTATCAACTAGATCATACGTATCATCTTGAATTAGGTATATTCACCTCATTACAAAGTGGCATTAAATATCAAGATCAATTCTTCTCAGCTGCTCAACATACGTACGATGCAGGCTTGCTGGCTAAGGGCATGGCAGATGGGCTTAAATTGTCCGATTTCAATGGTGGGCATGTTACAGGGTTAAATGGTAAAGAAGGTCGTCCGGGAACTGTTTCTGGTTTTGCGCTTTTAAACGACTCTATTTGGGGCTATGCAGAAGCTAACAAAGGGGCTCTCAATATTGTCAAGCAGTTCCGCGTAGAGGAAGAGATAACATCAGCATACTTGAAAGCAAACTTCGAAGGTGAAACTTATCGGGGGAATTTCGGGCTTCGTTATGTAAGTAATGATGTGACATCACTTGGAACATCTAATGGAACACCAAATGGCACCCCTTTGAAAGGAGAGAAAAGCTATAATGAATTGTTGCCTAGCTTTAATTTAGTCAAAGATTTAAGTGATGATTTGTTAGTTAGGTTTGCTGCCTCATCTACCTTGTCAAGACCTGATTATGATCAAATGCAAATGCTTTCCGATATCGCAGAGTTTCAACAAAAAGCTACGGTAGGCTCTCCTGATATAGATCCATATACTTCAAATCAGTTTGATGTTGGTGTGGAGTGGTATTTTGACCAAACATCAATTCTCAGCGCAACTGCATTTTTTAAAGATATTAGCGACTACATTGAGCAAACGACTGAAGTCGAAGACATTGACGGATGTAGTGCATGTCGTGTGACTCGATTCCGTAATGCTGGCTCTTCAGAAGTAAAAGGAATAGAGCTGAATTATCAGCAAGATTTCGGAAACGGCTTCGGTGTTCAGGCAAATTATACCTATACCGATAGCACTTTGGAGCAAGCGTCAGGTGTTTCTATTCCAATGTATGAAGTTTCAAAGAACTCGTATAATTTAGCAGCTTATTATGAGAACGAAATTCTCAGTGCAAGAGTTGCTTTTAATTCACGTGATGAGTGGTCATTTAATTATAATGGGGTTTTAGCGGTTGCAGATGACTATCAGCAAGTAGATGCGTCAATTGTATGGCATGTAAATGACAGAGTGGACTTGTCACTGGAAGGTATTAACCTTTTGAATGAAGCTAGAATTGGACGACTACCCGAATTTGGAACAACTCATAGCGTGGATGAATTTGGTGCAAGATACTTCATCAGCGCTACATACAAAATGTAAGAAGGGAAAGCGCAGTCGTTAATGGTTGCGCTTTTTAATTTAATAAGGAACTTTGAATATGATTAATCGCAAGAAATTATCTCTAATTTTCTCACTTGCTATAGTTAGCTTTCCTACCATAGCAGATGTTTTTGTTGGGTGGGGAGGTACAAGAGACTATGCGTTAAGGGATCTGCAGTCAAAAACTACTGCTACATTAGTTAACGTCCGCTGCCAAATTATTTTAGAAATTCCTTCGCCTGGCAGTGGTACAGTTTGGCGGTGTGAAGGTGAGAGTCTTTAGAAAAGATATTATATTTTTTAATTTTTGTTTTTTGGTGATGAAAATGAAAGAATGCAATAAGTTATTAACTGTTTTCTTGGTTTCCTTTTCAATAATATCCTTCGGTTCTATGGCCGGAGAATGGAAAGATATACAAGCAGCTGGTGTAGGAGAAGCACAAGCAAGATCCGTCTACTATTCGATGATTTCTGGCAGTGTCCAACATGTAGGTCCTATTTGCCGTGCTGATGGTATGTTTCCATGGCTTTGGTACTGCAACGGTAGAGCATATTTTAACTAACTCTTATATTTTTTAGTATTTTATTTTCAAATAACTCACCCGGAAGAGTAAAAAATTAAATGGAATTACCCATTTTAGTTTCAATAAATTCGCAATGGTCAGATGGTAGTTTCTGGCCTGAATAAACCGGGTGAGTTCCCACCCAGAATAACAATAATGAGATGCAGTAGTTGTCGGTCTCATACCATCATTAACTAGAGGATCGGATATGAAATTGAGATTGTCCTTGCTGGCCGCCTGTTGTGCAGCGTCCGTCAGCGCTCAAGCCGCCAATGGTGGGGTACAGGATTTCCTGGATGCCCTGCGTAACTTTGAATCTGGCATTAACCCCAATCTGGCGGATTTCTATCTGCAGAATCTGAATAACCCTGTGTATACCTACGCACAGGTATCAGCACCAGGCAAAATGGTTCGTGATTGTGCCACCGGCAGCATGATTCCTGAGCCTACTACCATCAGTGAGTTTTTTACGAAGTTGGGGGTAGATGGCTACTACAATTCTCAAACTCCTTATGATGCGCAGATGTACCGCAATATGCAGTACAACTCGCTCAATGCCTGGGGTTTTGTCGGCTATCAACTGGGTGAGGCGCTGCTGATTGATACTGGCTATTACAGCCCGGTAACTAAGGTCGTCAACGGTGTTGAATACGACAGCTTCTATATCTTTGTAGATGACAGCAACTGGATTGGTTGTAAAACCGAAGCCCTGGTAGAAGTAGTAGGCTCCGGCGGCAATAAAGTGGTGGCGACTTCCTTGAACAACTGGGAAGGCACCTTTATTGGTAAGAACGGTATCAACTCCTTTGCCGATCTGCGTATTCCGGAGAAGCAGGAACTAGTGATGCGTGACGCCATGCGTTTTAACTACAACGTGATGACGCAGTTACTGGAAGATGCCAATATGACCTGGGCACAGGCCCTGGCCAAGAGCTGGCCGGATACCGACGAAAACGGCAATCCTATTCAGGTTCAGGCCACTATGTCTGGTTTGCTGGCTGCCGCTCACTTACGTGGTGCCTGGGGCACTGGTGCTCTGCTGACACAAGACCAGATCACCTGTGACGAGCTGGGCACTTGTATCACCAAGTACGTACATAAATTTGGTGGTTACAACACCTTGTTTGATACGCCGGCTACTGAGACCATTGAAGGTTCCAGCTATGACGAAACCCTGTCTGCTGGCTGGGGCGACGATACCGTGATTACCGGCGGTGGCGTAGACACCATTCTGCTTAATGAACAATCCAACTCTGCGGTGACTGTCAACGATTTCACTGTTGGGGAAGATTTAATCGTTCTGCGTGACTGGGCTGACCCAGCACCACTGTCCAATCTGGTGGTATCTGATACTGCTGATGGTGCACTGTTGTCTTTCTCCTCACAGTCAGTATTGATTAAAGGTGCGACGGCAGCTCAGATCAACGCAAACCCCTCAGCCGTGATTGTACAGTCCAAGGTCTTTACTATGGCCTGGAGTGGTACTCAGGTTGCCAATAACTTCAACCCTGCGGTAGATAAAATCCGCGGCACTGCCGGTATCGGTTTTAAACATCTGAAAGCCTATGAAAGCAATGGCTCGCTGTTTGTTGGCGTACAAGCCGCCGACGGTGGTATTTACAGCTATGTCGAAATGCCCGGATTGGGCCTGAATGACTTGCATGTAGGCATGTTTGACAATATGACCGGCAGCTTCGACCGTCTGGGTTATGTTGTTTCCCTTGGCTGGCAAACCTGGGGTTGGAATATGGTGGTCACCGTTGACACCTTCTTCCCGGATAAAACCGAAATCAGCTTGGGTGTATTCCAATACAGCTTCAGCCAGTTACAGCTGAGCCAAAATGGCGCAGATACCGTGCTGTCATTAACTCCTGCCGCTGCTGGTGGTAATAACAAGCAACTGGTCCTGAAAAATACCCTGGTGTCGGATTTAAGCGCCGCTAACTTCACCGGTGTATCGGGTAACTTCAGCGATATCACCATCGATAATCCGGTGTTCTTTGATATCAGCGCCAGCGTCTCTGGTGGTAACGGCAGCATTAGTCCTGCCCCCGTTGGTGGCGTGATTACCGCCCAGGGCAATCAGGACTTTACCGTTACCTTTTTACCGGATAGCGGTTACACGGTAGATACCCTGGTGGTAGACGGCGTGTCCGTGGCAGCAGCATCAAGCTATACCTTTAGTAATCTGAATGCGGCGCACAGTCTGGTGGTGAGCTTTAAGGTCGGTGATACCGGGCCAACCTGCCCGGCACCCTGGGATGCAGGTGCGGTATATACAGGTGGTATGCAGGCAACTTACAACGGCACCATCTATGAAGCCAAATGGTGGTCGCAAAACAACCTGCCAACAGCGGGTGATCCTTGGAAAGTCATTGGCCCCTGCTCCTGATAAAACGCTGATTTTATCGTCTGTCAGGTTCTGATAATTCGCGGGCTGGTAATCAAACGGCCCGCGACATCAACCAACAGACCAGGATGTCCGAGCAACATTGTTGTGAGTTCAGGCACCTGGGATTCAATATAAACCGTTAAGTACAAAGCCGGTAAGGACTAGCCCTCTCGTTTTTACCGGTTTTTTTATTCTTCTTTCTAAGTTATTTATTCGGCTGCATTTAAGAAACCATCATATTTATCCATGTAAGATATTTCAGTCTTCACTTAGGTCATAAATTTGTCATCATAAGATGGACGGTATTCTTTGCAATGCATTGCCATATATTTTGTTAATGTTACTTGCAATGTTTCTGCGTTATTGAATTTGTCTCAATCCTTAAATCTAAGCCTATATGACCTGATTAAGGGGTTTGTTAACTACTGTTACTTTTGTAAGTATGGAAATTGGGTTAAAACCTGGCGCTTGAGTAAGATGCTATTTTTTAATTTATTACCCCCCTCTTTTGCTCTGATTTTTGAATTTTTTATTCTATCGTAAATACCTATATTTCAACCTTTTTGTATAAATTTTGTTAACCATTTCTTTAATGATTTGTAAATTGTAACATATTGAAATCAATGCATTTATCTCTTGAATGACAGCGTTGTCAATATTACTATCAGTGCATCTTGATAGAGGTTTGTCTGAGTTTGTATGCAAATGGAGTTTGTGTTTTATCTCGATTTTTTGAGTTTGATGTATCGCAAGAAACTCAGGTGTATGGCATAAGGCGATATGTCTTGCTGTTTCATATTAACGCATTGCCATATTTATCTTATTTGCCGCCTGTAAAAATATTTTTGCTTGTCTTGCTGGTGTTTTGTGTTGACGCTAATTAAGCGACCTTATTTAGATTGATGTGTCTTTTGTAATTAGCTGTTTTTTAAAGGTGTATTTAAAAGTTTTGTAAAGTGGTTTTCGATGGCATTGGATGTCATATCACACGGATTTAATAAGCAACAAGGTGTACTTTATGAGTGATAAGACCAATAAGGATTTCGTCAGTCTTGATGGAGAAAGTTATTACGTAAAAAATCCATTAAGTAAGATGGAAAAAGCGTTGCCATTAAGAACTTTGTCTGAGGAAGATTTCAGACACTGGCAGGATTATGGCTATGTCATCGTTAAAAATGCTATTGCCAGGGAAAAGGCACTAACGCTATTCGACACGGCTTGTGATTTTCAGCAACTAAACAAGTCTGATCCCGCAACCTGGTACCCACCAAAGCAGTTCAAAACAGAGCTGGAAGAGCATTTATACATCTATGGTTTTGTTGAGATGTACCAACACCAGTTGCAATGGGATATCCGCCAAAGTGAGCGGGTATACAACGCTTTCGTGGATATTTGGGATACCGAAGCCCTTTGGGTCACCCTGGATCGCGTTAACCTCAATCCACCCAATATAGGCAACCGTTCACGGGCGAGAATTCCTGCCACCGACAAAGGCTTTGATATTCACCTGCACTGGGATGTGAATACCAAACACCAGCTCTTGCCACAAAGGGTGCAGGGCATTATCGCGCTAAATGACAGTGACGACAGTACCGGCGGTTTCCAGTGTTGTCCGGCACTATTTAAAGACTACGACAATTGGCTGTTAAGCCAACCAGACGACCGGGACCCTGTGCGCCCCGATATCCGCGAAGCTGGTTACCCCATTGTGCAGCCCAGGCTGGAAGCGGGGGATATGCTGATCTTCAACGGCTGGCTGGCGCACGGGGTGAAACAGAACAGCTCAGAAAATGGCATCCGCAGTGTGTTTTATCTGTCAATGATGCCGGCGCTTAATGACAACGCGCGCTTAACCGCATCACGGGTGGATTCATGGCGCAACCTAAGTACACCTTGTTGGAACAAAACTCTGATTGGGGATCAGGACCGTCATGAAAGCCTGCGCTATGGCCCCGCAGAATTAACCCCGTTGGGGGAAAAGCTGCTGGGGTTAATGTCATGGCAAGAAGGAGAGCAATAATGCGCAGGATCTGTCTGGCTTTACCCACCAATCGCCAGTGTATGGCGACCATCGAGCTGCTTTATAAAGAAGCCTGTTATGCGGCATCAAATTTTGATGTGCAGGTCTGTTTGTTGATCATCGATACCTCAGAACCACAGGCACTGGAAAAAAACGCCACAGCTGTCAGCCATTTGCCGGTGTCCCCCAATATAGAAGTGGTGCATCTGGATGAATCACAGCAGCGGCAATTTCTACACACACTGTGCCAGCGAGCTGGGTACGAATCTGAACGCTTGCTGGAGCTGATGCTGCCAAAAGGCGTGTCTTATGGTGCCTGCACCAACCGGGCCTTTTTGTTTGCCGCTGCACTGAATTGCCAAACGGTGCACCGCCGCGATTCAGACTGCCACTATCAGGTATTACACGGCGATATCGTTTTTCCGATTCATCAGGAATTGCTGAGTTTAGGGCACATGGCAAGTACCATTAGCGATACCAGTATCACCCGTGATCTCACCGAAAGTCAGACGTCGCAAGCTGTGGCGATGGTTGCGGCTTCCTTTATTGGTGAAATGTCGGTGGATATTGGTGAAATGCAGCAATTATCTGCTGATATCTATTTTGATGTGGTGAAACTCTGGGCCAAAAAGGGCGCAACCCAAGCCGAACAGCTTGAACTGGTTGAAGAGTCCTTTAAAGGTGCTGGCACCGAAGTCTTTAGCGGTGACCGTGCCACCCTGGGCCGTGCCGACCCTATGCGGGTGGATATGTGCAATATCAGCTTTTTTGGCGTACAGGAAGTGGTGCCATTGCCACCGGCAAAGGACACCATTGGCTCGGATTATTTTCTAATTCATTTGGTTTATCACGCTGAACTGCCTGCCGTGGTGCATAACCGCCATATCGACAACTTCTATACGCCTGAACGCAGAACCGACCTGGGTTTTGCCAATTACCAGCGGCGCTTTATCAAATTTATGCTGTCTATGCCTTATTTTCACCGGGCCTACCAGCTAATGGCAGCAGCCGGTCCTGGTGCACTGCTTGACAAACAGCAGCGCATCAATAGTGCCGAGGTCTGCCACATTATCGAAAGCACCTTAAATATTGATACTGACCATAGTCATCAGGTGTTTGACGACATTATCAGAAATTACCGATTACTGGGCGGGCGCTACCAAAGTGTCGCCAACCAATTGGTTAACGAGAAGAACAGCCTTATCGAGCGGGCCAAGCTGGATATGCAAGATTACCTGTTTTTATCCAGGAACTGGATGCAACTCATTAATTTATCTAAAGAATTAGGATTATAGGTGAAGAACATGCTGCCATATACGCTTTCGCAAGACGCTGATGTACATTGTGCGGATGATGAAATCATCTTTGACCTGGACGGGATCCAGCGCCAGTTCTGCAGACTGCAAAAAGAGATCCCCGAACTGGATATTCGCTTTGCAATTAAATCCTGCCCGGTGAATGAAGTGCTACAAACCCTGGTGAGCGCCGGGGCCGGATTTGATGCGGCCAGTATTGCTGAAATCAAACAAGCCCTTGCCATTGGCGGGGTTATCCAGCGAATTCACTACGGCAATACCATTAAATCCGATAAGCAGATTGCCGAGGCGCACCAACTGGGAGTCAGAGATTTTGCCGCTGACAGCCGCGATGAAATTCTGGCCATTGCCAGATTTGCACCAGGCAGCCGGGTGTTCTGCCGGTTGGCCACCGACGGCAAAGGGGCAGTATATGGCTTAAGCCGCAAGTTTGGCAGTTCGGTATCCGCCTTGGTCGAGAATCTGTTGCTGGCCAGGGAGTTGGGCCTGGTACCTGCTGGTATTTCTGTCCATATTGGTTCGCAGCAAATGTCAGATGCGGCCTGGACCGCGCTGTTTGAACGGCTTGCTAAGGTAGGGCAGGAGTTACAGCGCCTGGGGATTCGGCTGGAATATATCAATCTTGGTGGTGGCTTGCCTGCCCGAGGATACAGCACTAAAGCCGGTGAACCCTTGCGGCCGGATCTTGAAGCCATTCTTCTGGCGATTCGCAACGGCATGCAGAATCTACAGCAGCAACTAAAGCAGAATCTGCGCTTTATCCTTGAGCCAGGACGTTTTCTGGTGGCGGACTTTGGTGTGATCCGTGCACACGTTTTGCGCCTGTCGCAACGGGTTCAGCCGGAGGGCAGGGAACAGCACTGGCTATTTTTAAGCTGTGGTCGTTTTAATGGCCTGTACGAAACCGATGCACTGCGTTATCAGATGATCTTTCCTGGTCATGACAGCACCGATACGGTGGGTTGCATTGTGGCCGGTCCCACCTGCGACAGCGACGACGTGTTTAATGACGAGAACAACCTGATCAGTGTACCTCGCAGCTTAAAATCCGGTGACGAAGTGTGGCTTTTGTCCTGCGGCGCTTATTCAACCAGCTATACCACGGTAGGTTTTAACGGTTTTAAACCCCTTAAGCGTAGCTTTATCCGGGATACAGGCACGCAGCTGGCTGAACAGACGGTGCTGGTGGATAGCGCCCGACATATGCAGGAGCTGGCCCGCTGGAGCAGCTTAACCAACATAGCGTCCGAAAAGCGCAGCCAGGCAGGTAACGCCTGATGACACACTATGCCAAGTTAACGTCACCCGATAGCCAGATGAGTGAACAGTCAGCCGCCGGGCTGGCCTTCAGAAAACTGCAGGGCAGAGACTGGCCACGGATTATGCAGGTTCAGCAACTTACCTATCCCGATGCTCTGCTGGAAAGTCAACCGGCTTTACAGGCCAAACAGGCTGTCTCGCCGGATACCTGCTTTGTGGTGGATGTGCAGGGGCAGGTGGAAGGTTATCTGCTGGCCTTACCCTATCAATTGGGTAAATCACCGTCTTTGAATGATGACAGGGATATGGCGGCCATCTTCGATAACTTGCATATCCATGATTTCTGCCTGAGTCCTGCCTGTCGTGGGCAGGGTATGGGCAGACGTATTATTCAGGGCTTGTTGTCATCTCCAGTACTGAACCGATTCAGAACCGCTTCGGTGGTCAGTGTGATGAACAGCCGCTATTTCTGGGAAAGTTTTGGCTTTTCTGATTATTGCAACCCTTGTACGCCCAATCTGTCCTCTTATGGGCAGGAGGCCAGTTATTTGTCTTTGGACTTGTCATGAATATTTCAGTGGTTATTCCTACATACAACCGCCAGACCTTGTTGCAACACACGCTGGAGTCCCTTTGCCGGCAAACATTGGACAAAGAGGCATTTGAAGTCATTGTGGTGGACGATGGCGGTACGGATCAATCTGCAGCGCTTTGCCAGTCATTCGAACACAGGCTGAACATCCGTTATTTTTGGCAAACGGATGCGGGATTCAGACCCGCCAAAGCCAGAAACGTTGGTATTGTGGCGGCGGAGGGCGAGGTGATCCTGATGCTGGACTCCGGGATTATCCTTAGCCAACAGGGCCTGGCAAGACATGTGCAGCGCCATCAATCTGCTGAGCTGAATAAAGTGGTGATTGGCTATGTGTATGGCTTTAAGGCTGATCAGCAGGCGCTGACTACTGTGATCGAGTCTGTCAGCAGCGAGGATGTTGATGCGTCTGTTCAGGTTATGCAGCAAGCCGGGCTATTTGACAGTCGCCAATGGCAATACGATGAACTGGGTAAGAATCTGGCCATGTGGCCAGCGCCTTTCGACATTTTCTGGACAGCCCATGTATCAGCGAAACGCAGTGAACTGATCCGCGCCGGCTTGTTTGATGAAAGCTTTACCTCCTGGGGTGGTGAAGACGTGGACCTGGGTATTCGTTTGTTTCACAACAACAATAAGTACGAGCTGGCGGACGATATCTGTGCTATCCACTGGCCGCATTTCGAGCAGTCCGGCAGTAGTGAGACTGAGAATGAGGCGGCTATCAATGCGGTGATCAAGATCAATCAGAAGTATCAATCCTGGCAGACCAGTTATTATATGAAAACACTGGGTGAACCGCTGTATTCATTGAATAAAGTTGTCCGGGTGCTGGGAAAATAAGGAAGCCTTGTAGTATGAAAATCAGTGTTGTCATTCCTACTTATAACCGTAGTGACTTGTTAAACAAAACCCTGACGTCGTTGGTCAGCCAGACCCTGGACAAGTCATTGTATGAAGTGGTTGTGGTAGACGATGGTGGGGTGGATGACTCCCGCGCTGTTTGCGAACAGTTTCAAGCGCAAATAAACGTCCGATATTTATGGCAACAAGACCTGGGTTTCCGGGCGGGTAAAGCCCGTAATCTGGGCATCACCTACGCAGAGGGCAAGTATATTGTGCTGCTGGATTGCGGCATTGTGCTGTCGCCATCCGGGCTGGCCCTGCACCTGGAACGGCACGAAGCGGACGAGTATGCCAAAGTCATTATTGGCTATGTATATGGTTTCGGTGCAACAGGCAGCGATGCCGAGCTACTGAAACAATGCATTAATGCCGACGACGTGGAAAAAGCCATTCTGCTTGCCAAAGAAAAAGGTCTGTATGACATTCGCCAAAGCCAATATGACGATCTGGGCGACAACATTTCGGCATGGCCAGCGCCTTTTGATATTTTCTGGACCGCCCATGTGTCGGCTGAGCGTCAGGCACTGATTCGTGCTGGCCTGTTTGATGAAGGCTTTAACAGCTGGGGCGGGGAGGATGTTGAACTGGGGATCCGGCTGTTTAAACACAACAACAAGTTTGAACTGGACAAGGACATTTGCTCTATTCACTGGCCACATCAGGTAGACGACGCCGAGCTTGATGACAAGGTCAGGCAGGCCGGGGTCGCGCGGCTTAAAATCAAAGCCATGCACAATCTGTGGCAAACATCTTTCTATGACCGGGAACTGGGAGATGCCATTTATTCGCTGAATCGGGTGATTCGGGCATTTGCCTGAGAGTAAGGGGCTAACGCATGTTTACCAGAACCCTGCTTTTTATGGCGATACCTATCGCCATACAAACCTTGTTGTTCTCGTCCAAATCCTTTGTCGACACGCTGCTGCTGGCCGAAGTCAGCATGGAGGCGGTGTCGGCCACCGGCATTATCGGTCGGGTGATGCTGGTGGCCATTATTACATTGCTTGGTGTTTCTACCGGCGGTGGTTATGTGGCGGCACAATGTGCCCAGGATACCGGCAAGTTAAACTCTGCCACCCTGACGACCTTTGTTATCAGCTTAGCCCTTTGCGCCCTGATTGTTTTTGGCCTGCTGCTATTTGACTGCGCGGTGATAGCAATGTTTAGCCAAAGCGCTGTGGTTCAGCAACAGGCCGGGCTTTATCTGGACATTGTGCTGTGGAGCCTGCCACTTTTGTGTTTTTCATCGGTGGCGGCTAGCTACTTGCGCATTGCCGGTTACTCAAACTGGGTGTCGGGCATTATCAGCCTGGGCGTGCTGATTAATCTGGCGGTCAGTGCCGTGCTGATTTATGACTATGGTCTGGGTATTGAAGGTGCGGCCTATGGCACTTTGGTCGGCGGAGTATTTGAAATACTGGCCTTAGGCGTATTCTTGCTGATTAAAGGCATTAATCCGTGTCGTTCAGTGTTTTTCAGTCGCACGCAATTTGCCCTGATCCGCGAGCAAATTGTTACCGCTACCTCATCTGGCTTAGTGTGGTCGTTAGGGGCCTTTCTGTTTTATTCGTTTTTAGGCCGAAGCAGCCCACAGGCCTTGCACGCTATCAGCATCATTATTCCCATCGAAAGCCTGTTGTTGTCGCTGACCATGGGCATTGCCACTGCATCCAGCATTTTGATTGGCAAGGCCATACCGCATGAGCCCAGAACGCATATTAACAGCAAGTCTGTTAGTGCCATCCTGCTGTGTATCGGCTGTGTCAGCCTGATTGTTTTGCTGTTCAGCTTGTTCAGGGACAGCGTTGTTGGCTATTTCAACCCGGAGCACAACTCACAGGTGTTGAATGATTTTGTCACCCTGATGCTGATCGGCGTGGTGATTAAGTCGTTATCCATTCAAACCATGAACGGTGTGATCCGCAGCGGCGGTGATGGTCAGTTCTGTATGAAACTGGATATTGTGATGCAGTGGCTGATTATCATTCCCAGCAGTTTTGTGATGCTGAAGCTGGGCTACAGTGCCTTACATATCTATATGCTGGTGTTAGTGGAGGAAGCGGTAAAGGCCGTTGTCTCGCTCTATCGCTTTAAAAGCGGCAAATGGTGCCGCAATCTCAGCCTGGCCTGATTTTTACAATAACCCGCTCAACCGAGCATTACATGGAGTCGCAGCATGCCAATGTATCAGAACATCTATTTGCAGGATGATGCCAATGCGTCGGCCACCGCCCTGAGCATGGGGGAGCAGTGTTACTGCTCGGGAGAAATGGATGTCACGCTAACCTGGGTAACGGATCCGTCATTCAGTGGCACGGATATTCATGCTGATTTGTTTGAGAACTGTATCAGCATCGGCAAGTACTGCTATCTGGAAAGTCTCAATCGTATGGCGTTTCAAAATGGTCCGGTGAAGCTGACCAGTGTAAAGGTCAATAATGGCAAGCCAGGGCGCATCAAAATCGGTAATCAGGTGGGCTTGCAGGGCACCGCCATTGTGGCCTATGAATTGGTGGAGATTGAGGACCGGGTCACCTTCGGGCCAGGGGTAACGGTGATGGACAGCAGCGGTCACCCGCTGACAGGCCGGGGGCTGGACGATGAAGCCGCGCGTATCCGTGCCAAGCCGGTACTGATTAAACAGGATGCCTGGATTGGACTGGGAGCGGTGATTTTAAAAGGAGTGACCATCGGGCGCGGCGCGGTGATTGGTGCCGGTGCCGTGGTTAGCAGCGATATACCTGACTACTGTGTCGCGCAGGGCAATCCGGCCAAAGTGGTAAAACAGCTTGATCCCTTGCAGCATCAGTCTACCAAGGCTGAAGTGCTGGCGGGGACGGTTTAGGTAGCGGTCCTGCTAAGCAGATATTTGAAGTGATGTAGTTAAGGAGCCTTTTGTGAAGGATTCACCGACGCGTTTTGGCCTTTCTGGTCAGGCGGCCGAAAGCTTGCCAGCCCTGACGGCACTGCGTGGTATTGCCGCCTTGTTAGTGGTGGCGTTTCATTTCGATATTTTTATTGCCCGCTTGCTGCCTGGTGGACTGACCCCCGCTTCAGGCAAGTTATACCTGATGGTGGATCTGTTTTTTGTCCTCAGCGGTTTTATTATGTGCCATGTGTATGGCCATCAGTTTAGTCAGGGTTGGTGTAAACAAACGTTCCGCCGTTTTATCCTGGCACGCTTTGCCCGTATTTACCCGCTGCATCTGTTTAGCTTGGTACTGGTCATCGGGCTTTGGGCACTGATGTACCTGACCGACAGTTTTAACCGGATGTTTGAGCTGACTTACGATATCAGTGCCTTGCCCGCCCATTTAGTGCTGTTGCAGGCTGCGGGGACGCACAACGAAGCGACCTGGAATTCCCCCTCCTGGTCCATCAGTGTGGAATGGATGGTGTATTTTTTGTTTCCCTGGCTGGCTTTGTTATTGGCTAAGGGCAACAAAGCCACGCCCTGGCTGCTGCTGTTATTTTGTGCTGCCGGGTATCTGGCCATAATGTTTTATTTTCAGCCGGCTTACTGGGCCAGGCGCTGGGATCTGCTGGGGATCCCGGTTGAATATCCTTATCCCACCGGGACCATAGATGTGCTGACCGGCTCTGCTATTTTGCGTTGCCTGTGCGGATTTATCCTGGGCATGCTTTGCCATCGCCTTTATATGTTGGGCACGGCAGCTAAATGGGCTGCCCGGCGTTTTTTGCCTTGGTTAATCATCTTGGTGCTGGTAGCGGGATGGCATGGACAGTGGTTGATTGACCCGCTTGCGGTAGTGCTGTTCACCGGGATAATACTTTACCTCGCTAATTCGCCAAAGGGCAATGGTAAAGGCCTGGAACGGCCCGTTTGGCAATGGCTGGGGGATATTTCCTATTCCATGTATCTACTGCATATGCCGATGATCTTTGCCTTTATTGGCGTGCGCCGCGCACTCTATCAGTCTGATCAGTTAGCCCTGCCGATGGGCTACGATTTAACCCTGTGGCAAAGCTGGGGATTGCTGGCACTGATGTTTGTACTGCTGTGTTTGTTCTCAACCCTGAGTTACCGCTATATCGAAAACCCGGCCAGGTATTGGCTCAAAAGCCGCTTCAGTCAAAGTGGGGTGACACAGGGGCCGTTCTTGGTTATGAAGTAAAAATCAGGACTTGATATGGACTATACGCAGAAGATTCTAGAATGGCGTCCCCACCAGGAATCGAACCTAGATCTAGCCCTTAGGAGGGGCTCGTTTTATCCATTAAACTATGGGGACCTTGCCGTTGCTCAGTTAAGTGACTGAGCAGGCTGGGCATTATTACCTAAGGTTTAGGGGATTTAAACCCCTAACGTTTAGATACAAAGTCATTTGGCTGAATATTGGCCAGCGGTGCGCCGCTGGCAGATTCCACTACGGCATATTGCTGTTGAACCTGAGTGACAACAACCTCTACCGGGTGCAGGAAATACTGGTAATGGCTGTTACCCAGTTGGTCCATAAACTGATTCAGCTTAAACAGCCTGAGCTTGTCGCCGCGGTTAACCCCTTGCTGCTTTCCAAGGTCAATCGTGAGCTGTTCATTGTTAACCTGCAATACCCTGCCATTGGCCGGCAGGCAGGCCACTTCTTCGTCGATGCGCTGGGCAAGGTTATTCAGCAGATCGTTAATTGCCAGACCATAGCTGGATTGCCAGAATTGGTGACTGGCCGGTTGCACGCTTTGATGCAGGTCATAGGGCCAGGGCGCACTGGTATGAAACGTCTCATTTAACAATAATTCGCCGGTCATGCCGTCAATCAGCATGGCATTTAAGGCAAACTGACGCTCGATGCTGGCCGAGCGCCAGAAGGTCAGTGTTCCGGGTTCGTCCTGTTGGTGACTGAGGTCGGTAATTTGTGCCAATAACACCAGTTGCCCGTTGTTTTTCCTGCTTAGTCCCATGGCCTGGCTACCTGGATGCAGGTCGGGCTTGATATAAAAGTCCTCAATGGTGCCTAGCTGCAGATGGCGGCTGGATAGCTCCATGGCTTTACGCAATTTACCCGGCAAGACTTTGCCTAAATCAAACATCTCGCCCAGTGTGGCCTGACGTTTATCCGCAATGGGAAACCAACTGGTGACAAGACGTTTACGGTAATCTGCGGCGCTGCACTGGCTGTCCTGCGGGAAAATATCGGCACGAATGGACACGGTCACAATATCGTCCTGGTAGATTTCATTGATCAACTCAACCCGGTCAACCTCACCACCGGCGCGAATTTCAAAGCGATCATCCTGCAACAGGCCATTGGCCAGTTTCTGTACTGAGCTGACCCGTGCGCCGGCAAACATCAGGGCCTGTTTGATGGCTTCCTGGGTAGCCAGTTGTCTGGCTTGTTGTTTGTCGCCCTGTACAACCACGGCCTGGCCGCTGGCCTCAAACCAAATGGCCTGACTTAACGGGCTGATCAGCAAAAACAGCAGCAACAAACATTGTTTCACGCAGGTACCTTCAGGGTGGAAAACGTTTGTCACCGACTATGCACAATATATACCGTTTTAGTCGGACAAAACTTTGACGTTAGTCGGTACGTATTTTGCTTAACTTAAATGTTCAGATAATTAATGGCAGGGCGTATAGCCCTGTAAACAGACTTCGAGGTGGACAATGCGCATCCTGGGATATGGCCTGTTGATGATTTTACTGGGTGGTTGTTCGAGCCTGTATGATAAGCAGGTGGAATGGGAATATATCGAACCCGCCACTTATCCTGTACTGCAGGCTGTGGGTTATGCCCCCATTGCTGAGCAACAGGGCAGTTCCGATACCCTGAAAATGCTGCAAGCCATTAAAGCTTCTAAGCTGGATGCTTACCGGGAACTGGCTGAGCAGGTATACGGTCAGCGCTTATCCGGCCAGGAGAGTTTGTCTAATCTGGTGTTGAGCAATGCCCAGTTGAAGTCGTCGGTGGATGGCGTGATCCGTGGAGCCAAAGTGGTTAAAAGTTATGCGGTAGACGACAACACTTATGCCACTGAACTGGAACTGGATATGCGTAAAGTACATGACATCTACCTGGCGGTAGCCAAGCCCAAGCGGGTTAAAAAGGTCCGCTACTACTAAAATACTTTTCACCGCAGAGCCGCTGAGCACACAGAGAGAAGCAGGAGTGCTTTGATACTATCTGTTAAGAAATCTGTAAATTCTGTGCCTCAGTGGTGAAAGATACGTCCTGTTGCCCGACCATGTTAACTTCTCGCCAAGACGCTGAGGGCGCCAAGAGAAGCTCGCGGAGAACGTCAATCCATGATAAGGAAGTCTCGGTGAGTCTTGCTGCTTCGGCTGTTGAAAACTCTGGGATCTCTGCGCCTCAGTGGGGAAAAAAATACGTCCGCGTCAGACCATGTTAACTTCTCGCCAAGACGCTGAGGGTGCCAAGAGAAGCTCGCGGAGAACGTCAATCCAGGGTAAGGAAGCCTTGGTGAATTATGCTGCTTCGGCTGTTGAAATCTCTGGGATCTCTGCGACTCAGCGGTGAAAAGGCATTTTTTGCAGGTCTGTTTCTGGACCTTGGGTATAGCTGGGGAGCTTAAGCGCTGACTCCGCCGCCACGGTTGCCGGAATGTTTTCTACCTGCCTTGTCATAGGTCAGGCTTTCTTTGGCGCGGGATTCAATAATCAGACTACGTAAGTGTTCCAAACGCAGTTGACCCTGTTCTACCGCGGTGGCATTAACCTGGGTGCGGTACTGACAATCTTTGACCAGATCCAAAATCTCGGATTTCAATTCTTGCTGTTGTGGTAATAGTGGGTCAGGTAACAGCTTACCGAGCTGCTCATCCTGTAACTGAATTTGCTCCAGCAGCGTTTCTTTTTCCTTCACCAGACTGATCAAGGCTTCGGCGTCACGGCTGCTGATTTGGTGAAGTTCATTGTCGAGCAACAGTTGTAACTGCAACAGGGCATCTTTCTGCTTGTTTAACAGTTCCAGGCTCTGCTGCATCGACACTTAGGATTTCACTCCAAACAGTTCACCTTCCAGTTTGGCGATTTTCTGTGCCAGCACTTCCGGGTTTACTTTGTATTCACCAGACTGGATAGCGCGCTTCAGACGATCGACCTTATCCTGATTAACCGGAGCATCATTGCCTTTCTTTTGAACCTGCGCCAACTGCTGGGCAGACTGGGTCAGCGACACTGAATCCTGCCTGGGGGCAGTTGTCTGTGCCTTGGCCTGTGTTGCCTGGGCGGCCGCCTGGTTTTGCGCCTGTTGCTGCTGATTCAGCTTCTGGCTGTCCACCTGCGGCTTATTTACATTACCGTTGATGTTGTTAATAGACATACTCACATCCACTACCTGATAAACCTCTGCTCATGTTATCGGCAGATGCAGACTTTACTTTAGCAAATTATTTAGCCACTCACACCTTTTGCAAACGCTTGCAAACCGCTTTATTGCGGTGGCTGACCATAGTATCGGCCGCTTTGTTGAAAAAATAAGCACAACAGGGGCGTTAGCCGCTTAAATTCCTACCGCCACTTCCATTGCGCTGACCACACGAGCGCCAATCAGTTTGTCGGAACTGACATTTTTTACCAAGATGGTGTCACCGATATTACCATCTTGCTGGGCCACGCCGCTGGTTTTAATAAAAAGTCCGGCGGCAGCTGCACGAATCACGATACTGTCGCCCTTGCACACATAGCAAAGCAGTCCGGGTTCAATGGGCTGCCCCGGGCGAAGTCGCCTTTTGCTTCTGGCCCCTGTTAGCTCTTCAACGGCCGAGTAGGTGGTGCTGCGCAATTGCCCCAGTTCCATTTCCACCACTTCCAACTGCGTGTCATCCAGCAGAGTACCAGGGGAAATCGGTACTTTGGTAACCACCACGGGCTGAACCTGCCGCACCTTGACCATCACATACAAAAACCAGTTATTGGCCGGGCAACTCACTTTAACGGTAACGTTAGACTGGGTCAGGCTATTTTCGCTGGCCTGCGCCGTAAAGGGCGTGTCGCATTGTGGCACCTGTAATCTTTCGTCAACTTCCGCTGCCATCACATCCAGGCGGGTATCTTCAGAGGATAAGGCGGTGACACGCTCAAACACATACTGTCTGGCGGCATCACGCACAGCCTGATGGGGGGATGAATTATCCACCGGATCGGCGAATAGTTCGGCGTTTTGCCCCAGTAAAAGAAAAAATATCAATATTCTCATGACACTAGCTAAATTATTCATGTCTACTTCAAGCCACTTTGGCTATGCTTAATGGCAAATTCTAGTAACATAGCCTGGTATGACTGCCGGGTTATTGTCGGATTACAGTAGTTAGGGCAAGTATTGTGCCTGAATTGCAATATCACTGAGGTGGTTTTATGGCGGGGATCCTTGATTCGGTTAACCAGCGCACGCAACTCGTAGGTCAGAACAGGCTGGAGTTATTACTGTTTAAGTTGCGGGGACGCCAGCGTTTTGGCATCAACGTCTTCAAAGTCCGGGAGGTACTGCAGTGCCCACCGCTCACAGCTATGCCGAGGCTGAACAAGTTTGTACGGGGTATCGCGCATATCCGCGGGCAGACTATTTCGGTCATCGACCTGAGTCTGGCCACCGGCGGCAAACCCATCGAAGATATTGCAAAGTGCTTTATCATCATTGCCGAATACAATCGCTCAGTGCAGGGCTTTTTGGTCAACTCGGTGGAACGCATCATTAATATTAACTGGGATTCCATCATGCCACCGCCAAAAGGGGCAGGGCGCGCCAGTTATTTGACGGCCGTTACCGAAGTGGACAAGGAGTTGGTGGAAATCCTCGATGTGGAAAAGATCCTCAATGAGATTTCGCCGCTTAATACCGATGTCAGTGCTTCAGTCACCGAAGGCCTGGATGTATCCGGCATTCAGGATAAAATTATCTTTATTGCAGATGACTCATCGGTGGCACGCAATCAGGTAACGAAGGCGCTGACCAGCCTGGGGTTAAAAATTGAAGCGGCCAAAAACGGTATGGAGGCCCTGGTAAGGTTACGTGAGCTGGCGGAAGAAACCGGCGATGTCACCGACAAAGTCGGGGTGCTGGTATCTGACATTGAGATGCCGGAAATGGATGGCTACACTCTGACTGCGGAGATTAAAAATTCCCCCGAGCTGAAAAATCTCCATGTGGTTCTGCATACTTCCCTAAGTGGTGTATTTAATCAGGCAATGGTGAAGAAGGTTGGAGCGGACGACTTTATCGCTAAGTTCCACCCGGATGAACTGGCCAACTCGGTTAAAAAATGGTTAGGTCTTGAATAGTTTGAGAATAATTTGTGCCTGATAAAGAAATAGGAAACCAGGATTATGCCTTGTTCCGGGATTATCTGGAGCGTCAGTGCGGTATAGTGCTGGGTGACAATAAACAGTATTTAGTGCGCAGCAGACTATCCCCTTTGCTACGCCGTTTTGATTTACCTGACTTACCCCAATTGATCAACAATGTGGTGAATGGCCGGGATCGCACCTTGCGAGAAGCAGTTATTGATGCCATGACCACCAATGAAACCTTGTGGTTTCGGGATACCTACCCCTTTGAATTATTGAAGAATGAGCTGTTGCTTAAGTTTAAAGGAAAAACTGGCCCATTGCGCATCTGGTCTGCTGCCTGTTCATCTGGTCAGGAGCCTTATTCCATCTCGATGTGCATACTGGAATTTTTACAGCGTAATCCTGGTGCTTTTCCAGGGGGCGTGCAGATTATTGGTACAGACATCTCTTCAGATATGCTTAACCGCTGTAAGCAGGCAGAGTACGACAATCTGTCGCTGTCCCGGGGATTGTCCGAGGAGCGTAAGCGGCAATTTTTTGAACCTACCGCCAATGGCACCATGCGGCTAAAATCCCAGGTCACCAGTATGGTGTCGTTCAGACCGATTAATTTACTGGAGTCATATGCCTCTTTGGGGAAATTTGATCTGGTCTTTTGTCGAAATGTGCTGATTTATTTTTCCGCCCAGATTAAATCGCAAATACTGCAACAAATTGCCGCCGGCCTGCAAAAGGATGGAATTTTGTTCCTCGGTGCCTCGGAATCCATGTCTGGTTTGTCAGAAGCCTTTAGCATGGTACGCTGTAATCCTGGTTTGTATTACGCCAAAAAACAATAACTTACCTTAACTTCTCCAAAGTGCCGGTTTGATGACGTCATTAAACTGGCATATCTATTGCTAAGTTTTTGCCAAGACAAACTCCGTGGTAAGGAGAACAAGGTGGCAATCAGCTTAGATAAATTAGTCGGCTTGCATCATCGCGCGCTTCAGGTACGTACCGAGAAGATGGAAGTGATGTCAGGCAACCTGGCCAATGCCAATACCCCTGGCTACAAAGCCCGCGATATTGACTTTAAAACCGCCATGCAGGCGGCTCAGACCGAGCGCACCTCCAGTTTATCCCGTACCCACGAAAAACACTTTGCTGTTGAGGTACGTAATCCCGGTGAGCTGATGTACCGGGTGCCTACCCAGCCGGATACCGGCGATGGCAATACCGTGGATGTGCAAGCGGAGCGAAATGCCTTTTTAGATACCGGTATGCGTTATCAGGCCGGTATCGAATTTCTCAATGGCAAATTCAAAGGCTTTAAGAAGGCCTTAAGTGGAGGGCAAGCCTGATGAGCCTGTTTAACATTATGAATATCGCCAGCACCGGCATGAGTGCTGAGTCGGTCAGGTTGAATACCACTGCCAGTAATATTGCCAACGCCAACAGCGTCAGCAGCAGTATTGATCAAACCTATCGCGCCCGTAAGCCGGTATTTGCCGCAGAAATGCAGCGCGCCATTGACGATCAAACAGCCGGCAGTGGCGTAAAAGTGCTGGGTGTGGTGGAAAGCGACCGGCCGCTGCAGGTGGAATACAGCCCTGGCCATCCGATGGCCGACAAAGACGGCTATATCTACAAACCCAATGTCAATATTGTCGAAGAAATGGCCGACATGATGTCAGCGTCCAAGGCCTATGAAACCAATGTGCAAGTTGCTGATACCACCAAGCGGATCTTCCGCCGTGTATTGCAGCTTGGTCAGGGTCAGTAAGCCTCTGAGGATTAACTTATGGCAGATTCAGTAAGCAATAACCAGGATATCCGCGACCTCTACTGGCCGCAGGAAAGCAAGGTGCCGGAAAACACCAACGGTCAGCTTAAGCAGGAAGATTTCTTCGCCTTGCTAACCGAACAGTTAGCCCAGCAGGACCCCACCAAGCCGGTGGACAATGATCAGATGATCGCGCAGATGACCAGCTTCACTATGGCCGACAGCCTGACCAAGCTGCAAACCAGTTTTGAAGGCTTTGCCGCTAATATGAACTCCAGTCAGGCCCTGGCCGCGTCCGGGCTGATTGGTCAGCAGGTATTGGTAATTGGTGATAAAGCCAGCCTGGCAGATAGCGAAAATGCCGAGGTATCCGGGGTGATTATCAATGAAAAAGCCGCCCATGATATGAAGATCACCATCGAAGATAACAGCGGGCAAACGGTGCGGACTATGACCCTGGGCTCCAAAGAGCCAGGCAATATCGAATTTAACTGGGATGGTACGGATAACAGCGGCAACCCCTTGCCGCCCGGCAACTACACCATTACCGCGACGGCCAAGGTGGGAGAAAAGCGCATTGATCTGCCCACCGCCATTAACCGTCATGTCAATAGCGTCAGCCTGGCGTCAAGCAGCCAGGGTGTCATTCTCAATCTGGCCGGCGAAGAGAGCGTTAAGCTTTCTGATGTTCTGCAGATTGGCAGCTGATAGGAGAGAACCAAGATGTCCTTCAATATTGCATTAAGTGGTGTAAACGCCGCCCAGCGCGACCTGGATACCACCGCCAATAATATTGCCAACGTCAATACCGTCGGCTTTAAACAGTCCCGTGCTGAATTTGGTGATGTGTATGCTACGTCTTTGCTGGCCGGTTCCAGAACTAAAGTCGGCGATGGGGTATTAACCCAGGAAGTGGCCCAGCAATTTAGCCAGGGAGCGTTGCAATTTACCGAAAGCGCCCTGGATCTGGCCATTAGTGGCAACGGCTTTTTTGCCCTGGCCCCGGATCTTTCCTCGCGGGATTTTTCTTATACGCGCTCTGGGATGTTTAAGCTCAACTCCGATAATTATGTGGTGAATTCTGGTGGTCAGCATTTGCTGGGTTTTCCGGTTAACGCTGATGGGACGTCTGCTTCTGTAGCTACCAGTACTATGGTGCCGATTCGTGTGCCCGACTCCTCTGGTGCCCCGCAGGCCACCACCGAGGTGGATATGAAAATGAATCTGCCAGCCAGCGCGGTGGGGTTGGATCCTGCTCAGTTTGACCCCGATGATCAATTAAGTTACCACGCCAAGACCTCTATTACCGTGTATGACTCTTTGGGTGACAGTCATGTGCAGACCTTTTACTTTATTAAAGATGGGACTATTGTCGCGCCAGGCAACCCCAATCAGTGGATTATGGTCACTGCAGTTGATGACCAGCTTGTGAATATTGATCCTGCAGTTGCTGCTGCACCTGCAGTCAATACTGCTGGTACAGCGACGGGTAACACGGTCGCTGGTGCTCGACTCGAATTTAATAGTGGCGGCGAGTTTTTAGGCGTCAGAGCAGCAGATAATGTGGCAACATCAGACTTTAAACTTGAGACAGAGGCGCTAGGCACTATTCTGACCAATGGTTCTGATCAGGCTCAAACGTTAAAGATTGATTTCAATTTTTCCGGTGGTCCACCACAAACCCCAGAAGAGCCAACCCAATATGCCGATCCTTTTGTGGCCACTACCTTAGCCCAGGATGGTCTGCCTGTTGGTCGCTTAACCGGCATTGAAATCAATAAAGACGGGCTGGTACTGGCCAAGTACTCAAACGGTACTTTTGACCCTATTGCCAGAATTGGCTTAATTCGCTTTGCCAATGAGCAGGGTCTGACCCAGCAAAGCAATACCCAGTGGAAGGAAAGTATTCTGTCCGGCGAAGCCCTGGCGGGTGAAGCGACCACCGGCACCTATGGGGATATTAACTCCCAGGCGCTGGAGTCGGCCAACGTCAATCTGACCACTGAGCTGATTGATATGATTGTTGCCCAGCGTAACTTCCAGGCCAACTCCCGCGCACTGGAAGTGAATAACCAGTTAAATCAAACGGTATTGAATATTAGATAACAGTAGTCTCTAGTTGTATGATAAATAAATATTGTACAACTAGCCTGTCTTTCTCAAAAAAAAAGCTGGAGGTGATTTAGATTCTATCTGTATGGGATTTTAAATTTTTAAGGAAAAAACTTATGAGATTATTTTATTTTTTACTGTTTTCTTGGTTTTATTCTTTCAGTTATGAGGTTTCTGCAAATTATCTTATTTTTGCAAAAGATGATAACTATCAGAATAACAGCACACCACTCAAAACTTCGCAAGCAGAACAAAAGTTCCTATCGCTATCTAAAGTATCAGTGTCACCGTATTCTTTTGAAACTGAATCGTCCGAATTACTTATTGAATTGGGGCAAGGCGTAACAGGTTCGCTATCAACTGGCCAGACACATGAAAATGTTCAGTTTAAAATAGTAGGTTCTAAGACTTGGGGTGGTTTGAATGGTCCTGTATATATAGAGTTTAGCCGGCCTATTCAAGGTATTGGTTTTTACTATCTCGATAAAGACTCAGGAACTCCTGAGATTACACTAACTTTTGATGAGGATCTGAACAGAAAAGTAGTTTTTTCTGCCAAGCAGTCTATCACTACGTCATTAAATTATCTCGCTGTGGTAGCTGATAATTCATTTAGTAGAGTGAGAATAGATAGTTTAGGTTTTTCGAATCAGCCAATGTTTATCGATAACCTCTCCATAATTAATGAGTACTATCTTGGAAGTATTCCAGATGCCTTTTCACCTGTATCTTTAAATTGGAGAAAGCTCAAGCAAAGGAATACTTTTCATAGCGGTGTGTCTAGATCGGGATGTTACTATGATACTATTTATGAGGATGTTGGAGGAGCCTATCTAAGAGATGAATTTGTTGATTCAAGGGTCCACCCAGTAGTAGCGTGGTCAAGTCCTATAGAAGCTAACAATTATCACATTGGATGTGTCGGAATTGAGTCAGCAGAAAATGATAAGAAAAGAGGGCGTCCTAGACCGGTTCAATGGAATAAGCAGACAATGTACTTTCACGCATCTTCACCTCTAAGTGAAAGCATTGCCCAATGCTGGTCTGCATGGACTTATCCTACTCCAGGCAGTGGTTTCAAAGTTGGATTAGGCCAATATATAATTAAAGCACCTGAGTGGCAGCACAAGTATTTAAATAATGGGAATGTCGTTTCAGCTGTCACATTTGTTTCAGATGGATTTACACCATTTGGGATGCAAATGAATACTCGATGCGCATTTGATTCACCCGAATCAATTGGAGTTAAGTTCTTAGGAGCTGTATCTGAAGTGTTTGGTCCAAAATAGGGATGTGATATGTTAAATAAATATGTGCTTCTTTTAATCTTGACTCTCAGCATTTTGAAGCAGGAAAAAGCGTTTTCTGCTATTGACTCTAACGTTGATTTTGATTTATACAGTAGAGTTATGTCGCAATGTAAAATTCTAAACTATGATGTACGATCTACCGGTTGGCCTATTGGAAGAGCTGGATACCAGCCAACGCAAGATACTATGAGTGATCAGTCTTCAGATTATAGAAAAAGATTAAGACAAATTGTAGGTGATAAATCGATTGCATGGTACATACAAGAGAATAGGTTTGATGCGCGTAATCCCGTGGAATCAGAAATTATATGTTTCCCTTTAATAGAAAGTTATAATCGTTCTGGAGTTCCATCAGGAAATACTGATGCAAGTAGAATTGGATTAGACTTTAAGTATTTCTGGTATGACGAGAAATACTACACACAGCAAGAGTTTGAAGCCACAGGTTATGTTTCGCAGTGTTCTGCTGGATTGGTTGATATGAGCCTTGGCGGAGAGGTTTATAAAGAGTACCCTATGAATCTAACAAAGATTCAAGATTATGATTACGGATTTCAGCCTTTTGTTCCAGATGGGAGACTTAAGCCTGTAGTGAGTCAGATTGCTGTTTATGCACCTACTCAAGAAAATGCAGAAGACTTATTTCTTGAACTTGGAAATAATGCAATGCTTAGATTGTTTTCAAAGTGTACTGTAGATAATAGGAACCATAGTTCATACTTGATTATGAGATCCCCTGGGTTTAGATTTATCAGATCCGATCATTTCTATTGATAACTTCTTTGAGTTGTTAAAAGTTTAATTGATTGTCGCTAGGAGAGAAGCGAAAGGAGTAAGGTGGCTTGCCACTTTACTCCTTATTTTTTACCACGAAAGACACAAAAAACACGAAAGTGTTTAGTGCTGACAAAGCCATCTTAGTTATTGACTTATAGCGGCTCTGAGTGACAGTGGATTCAGCTGAATCGCGCTTTCACGCATCCACGCATCGGGATTCGGAAAAAGCCTATGGCTGGCGATTGGATTGCAGTCCGAATCGCTCAGTTGAGCTTTACGTTAAAGCTTCAGGCTCTGCTTTTTGTCGGAATAAATTCCGACCCACTGTGGGTTGGGCTTGAGCCCAACAATAATGGAATGCAATAAACCATATTAACCAAAAGAAAAAAATCGACATATCGAAGTGCTGGCTCAGCATTTTTCCTAACACCTAACACCTAACACCTAACACCTAACACCTAACACCTAACACCTAACACCTAACACCTAACACCTAACACCTCACGCCCCACACATCCTGGCATCAAACTTGCTCCATTCAAACTAAGTGTTCACCTGAGTCAATAAACCGTCATGGACAAATTGCTCTATATTGCCGCCAGTGGTGCCAGGCAGGACCTGCTGGCAACCTCAGTGCGGGCCAATAATCTGGCTAATGCGCAAACCAACGGCTTTAAAGCCCAGTTGGAGCAGGCCAGAGCCATGCCTGCGTTTGGCGAAGGGTTGCCGACGCGTGTATTTGCCATGACCGAAAGCCCCACCAATAACTACGAAGGCGGCGCCATGATCCGCACCGATCGTGACTTGGATGTGGCCATTCAAGGTGCAGGTTGGCTCAGCGTGCAGGATAAACAGGGTAACGAAGCCTATACCCGTGCCGGTAATTTGCAGGTCGGCCCGGATGGCTTGCTACAGGACGGTCACGGTAATCTGGTGATCGGTGATGGTGGCCCTATCGCGCTGCCGTTGCCCTTATCGAAAATTGATATTGCCAATGACGGCACTTTGTCTATCCGTCCGCAGGGCGCCCCTATTGAAGTGCTGGAGGAAATCGGCCGGCTGAAACTGGTCAATCCCAATGTGGCGGAAATGGAAAGGGGCAGCGATGGACTGTTCAGATTAAAGAGCGGCCAGCAGGCTGACGAAGACCTAAACGTGCGCTTGGCCAGTGGCACACTGGAGGGCAGCAATGTCAATCCGGTGGAAGAAATGGTCAGCATGATTAGCTTGCAGCGGCATTATGAGCTGCAAGTGAAATTAATGAAGGAAGCGGGGGAAAACGATACCCGGGCAAACCGCTTGCTGCAGATTTTGTAATGGTTAACTAAGGCGGAGGTGACCTATGCACCCAGCATTATGGATCAGTAAAACCGGCCTGGATGCGGCCCAAACCGATGTGTCGGTGGTGTCCAATAACCTGGCCAACGCCAGTACCATTGGGTTTAAAAAGGGCAGGGCAATCTTTGAGGATTTGCTTTACCAGAATATCAATCAACCGGGCGGCCGTTCTTCTGCCGATACTGAGTTGCCATCCGGCTTGATGCTGGGCGCGGGCTCCAAAGTGGTTTCAACGCAAAAAGCCTTTACCCAGGGCAACCTGCAAACTACCGATAACGCATTGGATATGATGGTGCAAGGCCGCGGCTTTTTTGAAATTCTGCAACCTGACGGCACCATTGCTTATACCCGCAATGGCCAGTTTACCTTAAATGAGAATGGTGAAATTGTGACACCTGGTGCGGGCTTTCAGTTGCAACCGGTGATTGCCGTACCAGAAGATGCCCAGCAAATTACCATTTCTCAGGATGGTCAGGTGTCTGCCACCATTCGTGGCCAGGCCGACCCTGTGGTATTAGGGCAAATCACTATCTCAGATTTTATTAATCCAACCGGCTTACAACCTATCGGGCAGAACCTGTATGTTGAGACCGCCGTCAGTGGTGCTCCGCTGCAGGGGGTGCCGGGTCTGGCTGGATTTGGCACTATCATTCAGGGTGCATTGGAAACCTCTAATGTGAATGTGACCGAGGAGTTGGTAAATCTGATTGAAAGCCAGCGTTTATACGAAATGAACTCTAAAGTGATTTCGTCGGTTGACCAGATGCTGGGTCAGGTTATTCAGCAGCTTTAATAAGGGTTAAGGTTATGAAAATCCTGATGTCCTTTACTTTGATGCTGTTGTTGGCGGCCTGCAGCAGTACTCAAACCAGACAGCCAATGCCCAATGATCCGTTCTTTGCGCCGGTGATGCCCGATATTCCCGAGCAGAAGGTTAATGACGACGGTTCTATTTTTCAGGATAACTTTTCCAGCAGCCTGTACTCGGACGTTAAGGCCCGTCGTATTGGCGACATTATCACTGTGGTGCTCAGGGAAAATACCACGGCCAGAAAGTCTGCCGGAACCAATACCAACAGAACCAGTGAAATGGCATTGGATCCCATTACCGGATTGGGTGGCAACGCAGTCGCGATTGGCGGCGAGTCAGTGCAGCTTGGTGTAACGTCAGCCAATGACTTTCAAGGCTCAGCGACCGCCAATCAGAGTAACAACCTGGCAGGCAATATCTCGGTTACCGTGATCCAGGTGCTACCTAATCAAAACCTGGTGGTCAGGGGCGAAAAATGGCTGACCCTGAATAACGGTGATGAATATCTGCGCTTAACCGGTATTGTGCGAGCCGCGGATATCAGCCCGGAAAACGAGGTGAACTCCACCAAAATCGCTAATGCAAGAATCCAATACAGTGGTACAGGTACCTTTTCGCAGGCCCAGCAGCAAGGCTGGTTAACCCGCTTTTTCTCGTCTGAATGGTGGCCCTTCTAGGAGGCATTATGGCTAAGTTAGCGTATTTCTTAATAGCCGGTTTGTTGCTTAGCGCGCCGCTACAGGCTGCCCAGCGTATTAAAGATTTGGTGTCTATTCAGGGGGTACGCAGTAACCAACTGGTGGGTTATGGCCTGGTGGTGGGTTTGCCGGGTACTGGCGAACAAAGCCCGTTTACTGAGCAAAGCTTTCGCACCATGTTGTCTAATTTCGGCATTATGATGCCCAGTAATTTAAAGCCAAAGATCAAAAACGTGGCCGCGGTGGCGGTGCATGCAGAGTTACCACCTTTTATCAAACCCGGACAAACCATTGATGTTACCGTGTCCTCAATCGGGGAAGCGGGCAGCCTGCGCGGTGGAACCTTGCTGCAGACGTTCTTAAAAGGCCTGGACGGTAATGTTTATGCGGTAGCTCAGGGCAGCCTGGTGGTTAGCGGCTTTGGTGCAGAAGGAGCCGATGGCTCGCGTATTGTGGCCAATACTCCCACGGTAGGCAGTATTGTCAATGGGGCGATTGTGGAGCGATCTGTGCCCAGTGGCCTGATGCAAAATGACTATCTGACACTGAATCTGCACTATCCCGATTTTTCCACCGCCCGTAGCCTGGCCGAAGCCATTAACAAACGTCTTGGTGCCGATCCAGCTAATGGCTATGCCATTGCCACGCCCATTGATGCGGCATCAGTCAGGGTGTCGGCCCCCAGGGATGTTGGGCAACGGGTAGGCTTTCTGGCGACCCTGGAAAACTTTGAATTTGAACCTGCCGACGCTCCGGCCAAGGTGATTATTAACAGCCGCACCGGCACTATCGTGATTGGCAAGGATGTGCGCTTATTACCGGCAGCCGTGACTCACGGTGGCTTAACGGTGACAATCTCGGAAAATCAGCAGGTGTCTCAGCCCAATGCGCTGGCAGAGGGGGAAACGGTGGTCACGCCGCAGTCCGTGGTAGATGTGAATCTGGATGACAGCCGTATGTTTAAGTTTGACCCCGGCGTTACCCTCGATCAGTTAGTGCGTGCAGTTAATGAAGTTGGCGCCGCCCCAGGTGATTTGATGGCCATTCTTGAAGCGTTGCGGCAGGCCGGTGCGCTGCAAGGTCAACTGATAATAATCTGACGATGGAACAGACACTTTCTCTTAATCAACTGGAGCAGTCGCGCAATGTGCATGACCTTAAAGGTCTGGACAATCTGCGCCGTGCGGCTCAGGCGGGTGATAAGGGCGCGTTGGAAGAGGCGGCCAAGCAGTTCGAGGCCATCTTTGTACGCATGATGCTAAAGTCTATGCGTGACGCCCAGGATGTGCTGGCCGATGAAGACAGCCCGTTTAATTCCCAGCAGGTTAAGTTTTACCGGGATATGCACGACCAGCAACTGGCAACAGATTTGGCATCCGGTGGCAGCCTGGGCCTGGCCGATCTGATTGTCAAGCAGTTAGGTCAGAATGTGGAAGGTTACACGCCGGCCAGTGTTCTTCGCAGTGACGGCAATCTGTCGGATATCAATCGCAGCCAAATCAAGGCGCTGGACAGTATTCAGGCGCGCGCGCTGGGGCCGCTTAATCAGCCCGGCAATAAACAGCCGGCCTTTGCCGATGCCAAAGATTTCATTGCCGCCCTGTTACCACAGGCCGAGCAGGCTGCGGCGCAACTGGGGCTGGATCCCAGGGCATTGGTGGCCCAGGCCGCGGTGGAAACCGGCTGGGGGCAGCAAATGATCCATCTGCCCTCTGGTCAGAACAGCCATAACCTGTTTGGGATCAAGGCCGACAAACGCTGGCAGGGAGATAAAGCGCTGGTCAATACCCTGGAATACCAGCAGGGTATGGCCAAACCACAAAAAGCCGCATTCAGAGCCTATGATTCCTTTGCCGATTCAATGCAGGATTATGTGGATTTTATCCGCGACAATCCCAGATATCAGCACGCCATCGGCCAATCTGGCGACAGCCGCCGCTATTTTCAGGAACTTCAGAAGGCGGGTTATGCCACTGATCCAAACTACAGTGACAAGATTATGCAGGTGATGGAACGCTTGCCCTGATCTACATTTCTGGCGTAATTATTGCTTTAGTTTGTTCATGGTAACAAGGATTTGACGAGGCGGAGCCCGTCGAACAAGCCCAATCTGTGTTTCGGGGAAGTCCATGACCCTTATTCGTACCTCTGATCTGCTGAGCATTGCTGCATCGGGCATTAATGCCCACAATAATATGCTGCGCACCACGGGTAATAACATTGCCAACGTGAATACCGAAGGCTTTGTGCGTGAACGCACCACTTATGTGGCGCAGTTAACCGGCGGGGTAGGACGAGGTACCACGGAGCGTATTTTAAATACCTTTGCCCAGAACCAGTTACGCCGCGACACCACCACCTTAAGTGAAGCTCAGTCGTTCTACGATAAGATTTCGCAACTGGACAATATGCTGGCCAGTGAAGCCAACAGTATTTCCGGCAGTCTCAGCCGTTTCTTTGCTTCCATGCAAACCGCCATTGACGAGCCTGGCAACCTGGCTTCCCGTGATTTGGTGCTGGGGGAAGCTAATTCTTTGATGGAACGTATGTCCAGTCTGTCAAAATATATGCGCCAGATGGAAAAAGACGTTAATCAGGAACTGACCAGCGTTACCCAGGAAGCCAATGATCTGATCAAAACCATATCTGCCCTGAATACCCAGATCCGTTATGTGGAAAGCGCTTCAACCCAGCAGGAAGCAGGCGTGCTGAGAAACGAGCGGGATCTGGCTATCCAGAAGCTATCCGAAATTGTCGCCATTGAAACCCGTAATCTGGATGATGGCTCTACTATGGTGCACCTGAAAAACGGTGAAGCTCTGGTGATGGAAGCCGGGGTGTTTAATCTGTTCCAGATCAGTGGTGATCCAGATGCGCAGCGGCAAAGGCTCACCCTGGTGGCATCTAATGCGCCCGTCACCCTTGGCGTGGATGAAACAGATATGGGCGGCAAAATGGGCGGGCTGTTTTCATTTCGCGATGAAGTACTGGGGCCCAAACAGCGGGAGCTGGGGCAACTGGCGCTGGCGTTTGCCGATGCCATGAACGAGCAGAATGAACTGGGTATGGATTATGACGGCCAGTTGGGTGCCAAGCTGTTTGAGTTGCCAGAATTTCAATCATTGGGATATCAGGATAATTCAGCGCCTAATCTGGCCATGAATGGCCGGGTGGAAGAGAATCAGGCTGAGAATCTAACCACGTCGGATTATCGTGTTACGGTAAATGCGGTCAATGCTGGCCCGCCCGCGACCCTGGACGTGACCGTTGAGCTGTTAAATTCAGACGGCTCGCCAACCTTAGGCACCAACGGCAACCCGATTGTGTATACCTATGCCGGCGCAAATGCGTTATCTACCGGCGCGGGCAACTGGAGTAGCATTGGCGATGGTCTGGAAGTGGAATTTCCAAGCGGTGCTTATGCGGTGGACGACCGTTTCCTGCTACAGCCAACACGTAACGCCGCCTCACAGATTGATTTAGATGTACTGCGTGGGGAGGATCTGGCCTTTGCTTCGCCAATTAAGGCAGAAGGCAATATTAATAACTTAGGCTCTGCTACCGTGGTATCCACTGCGGTGACTAATACTCATGTAGACAATGCCGCGCCTTTTGACCCCGACACCTCGGCTTTTGATGGCGCAGGTGGGCTACAGGGCCCAGGTGCTGCACCCGGCGGTGGTGTGGGCGCACCAACCCAGATCCGTTTTACCGCCGCCGATACCTTTGAAGTGCTGGACAGTGCCGGTACGGTGATCACCACGGTGGCAGGCGCAACCGATTTAAGAAATCTGATCGAACAGGCTAAAGGCACACCAGGCTGGCCGGCTGCTTTTAGCTCACCGCCACTGGACGATTACCCTGGCTATGACGTTAGTCTCGAAGGGGTACCTAAGGCCGGAGACACCTTTAGTATTGGCTATAATACTGATGGAGTGGATGATAACCGCAATGGCCTGGAACTGGCTGGACTGCAGGATGTCAACACCGTGCGCCGGGATGCCAGTAAACCCTTTAGTGACCAGAATGCCACTACTTTTCATGGTGCCTATGCCGACACAGTGAGCTCGGTGGGGGAAAAATCCGCTACCGCTGGCATTGAATTAAAAGCCGCCAAGGCGATGCAGCAACAATCCAATGACTGGTTTCAGTCGGTATCCGGGGTGAGTCTGGATGAGGAAGCGGCCAACTTAATCCGTTTTCAGCAGGCCTATGCGGCATCGGCCCGTATTCTGAGTACGGCGCAGACCCTGTTTGATACCATTCTTAGTGCTGCCAGGTAATGAGGTAACAAGATGAGAATCTCCACCAGTCAGCTATTTGACCGCGGTATCAACAATATTCTGAATGGCCAGGGTGACCTGTCCGATATTCAACAGCGCCTGGCCTCGGGTAAAAAGCTATTACGCCCATCTGATGATCCTGTGGGGGCATCCAAAGTGATTCGCCTGACCGAGGAACTGGACCAGATTAAGCAGTTTCAGCGCAATAATGAATTACTTACCGCAGCCTTAAAAGAACAAGAAGCGGTAATGCGCAATATTAATGACGCCGTGACTAACGCCAGAACCAAAGCTATTCAGGCGGGCAGTGGTGCCATGACGCCGGAAAGCCGGGCCGCTATTGGCGTAGAGATTGCTCAAATCCGCGATCAGGTATTCGACCTGATGAACTCCAAAAATGCCGCGGGTGAATATATTTTTGCTGGCTATCAGTCCAAATCCCCAGCCTTTGTGTATGACCCCAGTGCCACTGGCAATAAGTATTATTTTCAGGGTGATGAAGGCACTACCAGTTATCAGTTGTCACCGTCGGTGAAAATTATGGGCAATGACTCCGGCAAGTCGGTGTTTGAAGATGTGTTTGCCCGTTTTAAATCCAACATCATAGGCTCTACCGCAACGGATGCATCATTAAAAATAAGTGAACAAAACGATCTGGACCGTTTTCACCAGCAAAACTATGATGCCGTTACCCCGGCCAATAATAGTTTTCAGATACAAATCAATGGCGCGGGTAATCAGGTCACAGTAACCAATACCGGTACCGGGGCTAATTTAGGTACCTTTAACTTTACCTCTGGTGAGCCTTTTACCTTTAACGGTATGCAGTTCACCATCGATGGTGCTCCTGGGGACACAGTGGATTTTTCGCTGAATCCACCGGAGAAAAAGAACCTGGCGCAGACCCTGGATGATTTTTTTGTTGCCCTGGACAACCCGGATATCCCTCAGCAGGATTTTTTGACCGCCCTGGATGATGCCATTATCGGTATGGACAATGGCCTGAAAGCCCTTGGCGCGGCGACTTCAGGTATTGGCGGGCGCCTAAATGTGGCTGGTGCGGTGTTTGAATCCAATCTGGATCTGGAAATCGCGTCCAAGGAAGCCCGCTCTGTGGTGCAGGATGTGGATTATGCCCAGGCGGTATCTGACCTTAGCCGCCAGGAAACCGCCTTACAGGCGGCGCAAGCCACCTTTTCCAGGGTCACCAGCTTATCGCTGTTCGATTACGTACGTTAGCGACTCCTAAGTGAGCTTAAGTTCCAGCTCCGACAGGTAGATGCGGCTCTGCTGGCCTTGATGGCTGGCATAATAGCTTATGTAGAGTCTATCGCCCTTTCTGACCAATCCGGGGTAACTGGTATCGCCGCCGGAGGGCAATATACACAGCAGTTTCTTTTTCCAGCTAACCAAGTCCAGACCTATAAGCGCTGTTTTAGGCCCGGATGCCCGCCAGATCCTGCCTGCCAGCAACGCTTGGTTGCCTTCCAGCAACAGCATAGCCGGTCCGCCCAGATAAAAGCCCAGATCCTGCCATTGCCAGCGACGATAGGGGGGCTTGGCGATACCTAGCTGTGCTGTGCAGGTATCCGCGTCCCGCCTGAGCAGTATATAGGCAGTTCCATCCGCAGCGAACTGCAAATCTGATTCATTGGGGTAACCCTTGCCGTGTTTACGTAAGCCGAACAGCTCCGGCTCGATACAGTCAAAGCTGCCACGTGGGTTGCCGCTGTAGAACCTGGTACTTTGTGCACTGCGATTGTATGCCACCCCATAAGCCTTATCGTTATGCCAACTGATACGCCACAGCCACCAGTTCCTGTCTGCAAAACCTTTTGCGGCAGTCCAGCTATAGCCGTCCTGAGACAACCAGGTGCTGGGTTGTCCGTAGCGGGTTTTGTTGTCAGCGCCGCAGTACCTGGCATAGGCCAGTAGCATCAGTTTATTGTCTGGGGTCAGGGACAGCTTGGGATCGCGCAGATCGGCTCCAGCGATGCGCAGTAGCTGGTGCCTGAGCACCTTGCCCTGCCAGTCCAGATAAAGCACCCGGATTTTGCCATCGCCACTGATATGGTTTGTTGCTTCGCGAAAGCAGCACACCAGCATGTTGTTGAATTCACAAAGATCGCTGAAGGCATTGTGGGGGGCGTGGGACCATAAGTTGGTCTGATGGATTATGTGCATTTTCTATACATGCCGAAATTGTCTGGGAACCTATTGAAACGCAAGTCTTTTATCAATGCAAAGGCGGCAAAGTTTTTCCGCTTTGCTTGCCGGGCGGCAAAAATTTTCTAAAGGAGTTTTCAAGGGCGTCGATAACCTTAAGCGAGAGAGCCAGTAACACTAACTTTTCAACCAAAGTTATTGTTCTTAAAGTGTTTTTAACCTTCGGCGAGAGCCGGATGCCAGCTGACTGCTGGACTGAGAGTGTAGGAGAGGTCTATGTCCTTGTACGTTAACACCAACGTTTCGTCTATCAATGCGCAACGTCAATTGTTCAACTCCGGAACAGCATTGAATGTCTCATTCGAGCGTCTGTCTTCTGGTTTCCGTATTAACCGAGCCGCCGATGATGCCGCTGGTTTGCAGATCACCGACCGTATGACTTCACAAGTCATGGGCCTGCAGCAAGCTGTGCGTAACGCCAACGATGCCATTTCACTAACCCAGACCGCTGAAGGCGCATTGCAGGAAATTACCGGTTCCTTGCAGCGCATCCGTCAGTTGGCTGTACAGTCACAAAACGGTATCAATACGTCTGCTGACCGCACCGCGCTGCAAAAAGAAGTGTCTGCCCTGAAAGCTGAAATGAGCCGTATCGGCACTACTTCACAGTTTGCCGGGGTTGATTTGCTGACAGGTACTTATTCTGCAGCCTTCCTGGTGGGTGCCAACGGTGGTCAAACCATCTCTGTTAACCTGTCAAGAAGCGGTGGCTTTGGCACTTCAGGCTTAGGTCTGACTAGCCTATCTGTTGCCACAGCAGCCAATGCGTCAGCTGCCTTAACATCTATAGATGCGGCTATTTCCACTATCGGTGCTACCAGAGCGGATTTGGGTGCGTTGCAAAACCGCTTCCAGTCAACTATCCGTAACCTGAGCAATATCATCGAAAACGTATCCGGTGCCCGTTCAAGGATCCGTGATACCGACTTTGCTACTGAAACGGCTGAACTGACTCGCAACCAGATCATTCAGCAAGCCAGTACCACAGTGCTGAGTCAGGCTAACCAAAGACCGCAGGCCGCCCTGCAGTTACTGGGATAAGTTAAACCTACATGACGCCAGGAGGTAGAGTGAGAGGTGTCATGCAGGTGAGAGGATCGCTCATTCTCTCCTAACGTAAGAGCGATTGGTCGGAGGAATTCCTCCGACCATTTTTCCCTCAAAACAGGCCAATGAGTACCGAGCAAATCCTTGATTTAGCTTGGCTTTTTGCGTTGCTAAAAAAAGTGCTAAAGCTTTTTCCTGATCTGAACGATACATAGGGCAAGACACTTGGTGAAAATAACAATAACAGCCAGGAGTCAGGACGAAACCGTCAAAAAACATAATAAAGGTTTCGCCAACGCCAAGATTACTAATAAAAACAATAAGTCTGGCGCTTAGTATCGATCAAGTTAGGAGAAAATCATGAGCTTATTCGTCAGCACCAATGTGTCGTCGCTTAATGCGACCAGACAATTGTTTACATCCAATGCTAATCTCAGCACTGCCTTTGAGCGTTTGTCATCTGGTTTCCGTATTAACGGCGCCAAAGATGATGCAGCCGGCCTGCAGATTTCTGACCGTATGACGGCACAAATTCAGGGCCTGAATATGGCCGTGCGTAACGCCAACGACGGTATTTCTCTGGCACAAACCGCAGAAGGGGCGATGCAGGAAATCACCAATGCACTGCAGCGTATTCGCGTGCTAGCAGTGCAATCACAAAACGGTATTAACAGCTCGGCTGACCGTCTGGCCCTGCAAAAAGAAGTTTCGGCACTTAAGCTGGAGATCAGTCGTATAGCCACAACATCACAATTTGGTGGTGTGAATATTCTTGATGGAAATTACTCTGCGGTATTCCTGGTGGGAGCCAATGCGGGTCAGTCTATCAGTGTGAATATTTCCCGCCCTGGTGGCTTTGGGGCTTCCGGCTTGTTTAACGGTATTGATGTGTCAGTAGCCACGGCTGCGCAGGCATCTGCCGCTATGAGCCTGGTGGATACTGCAATATCTATTATCGGTGGGGCCAGGGCCGACCTGGGTGCGATTCAAAACCGCTTCCAGTCCACAATACGTAACCTGAGCAACATCTCTGAGAACGTGTCAGCGGCAAGATCGCGCATCAAGGATACAGACTTTGCCGTCGAAACGGCAGAATTGACCCGCTGGCAGATTATCCAGCAAGCCAGTGTGACTGTGCTTGGCCAGGCTAATCAACGGCCTCAATCTGCATTGTCACTGTTACAAGGATAATAAAGATGAACAAGGTAACGTCATTGCGGGGGCAAGCGGCGTCATCCTGAAGACAGAATGGTGAATATGTGGGCTTGATCTCTATTCACCAGCCCTGGCTCTCATAAATGTTGGTTTAAGTATTTAACTAAATGAGAAATAAGGGAAAAGAAAGGTCGGTATGCAAAGTTTGTGGGGGCAAGCCGCATCCGACCTGAAGACAGAGAATCTTTACCGAAACTTGATCGATAGCAGGATGCACTTTTAGCAAGGGACGGCTCTTTTATTTAAAAAGGCCGACTGACAGGCGTGACGCCAGGAGGTAGTGAGAGGTTTGAGGTTTGGCCATCAAACCTGTCGTGTCGGCCAGAGCATTCGCTCACTTTCTTGCATTTGCAGGCTCAAGTACCGGCAAAGCCAGTCAGAAAACTGACTGACGGATAGAGAAAAGCACATAGCGTGCCAACTATTAATTGCCAAAAAAGGCGTCAATACAACAAAAGCAATAAGACGCTAACTTGTTAGGAGAGAAATCATGAGCCTATACGTTAGTACTAATGTCTCGTCACTGAATGCGACCAGACAACTTTTTACCTCAAATTCCAATTTGAGTACTGCCTTTGAGCGATTGTCTTCCGGCTTTCGTATCAATGGTGCAAAAGACGACGCAGCCGGTCTGCAAATCTCTGACCGTATGACCGCCCAGATCCAGGGCCTGAATATGGCGGTGCGAAATGCCAATGACGGTATTTCCCTGGCGCAGACTGCGGAAGGGGCGATGCAGGAAATTACCGGCGCTTTGCAGCGTATCCGCGTACTGGCGGTGCAATCGCAAAACGGTATCAACAGTTCGGCTGACCGACTGGCGCTGCAAAAAGAGGTGTCTGCTCTAAAGCAGGAAATCAGTCGGATAGCGTCAACGTCCCAGTTTGGTGGGGTGAATATCCTGGATGGTACGTATTCTGCGGTATTCCTGGTGGGCGCTAACGCTGGCCAGTCAATCAGTGTGAATATTTCCCGTCAGGGCGGATTTGGGGCGTCGGGATTGTTTAACGGCGTGAACTTGTCGGTGGCTACCGCCGAAGGTGCATCAAGATCCATGGCGATGATAGACACAGCAATCTCTATCATTGGTGGGGCCAGAGCGGACCTAGGTGCGATTCAAAACCGCTTTCAGTCCACCATACGCAACCTGAGTAATATTTCGGAAAACGTGTCAGCGGCAAGATCGCGCATCAAGGATACAGATTTTGCCGTTGAAACGGCAGAATTGACCCGCTGGCAGATTATTCAGCAGGCTAGTGTGACGGTGTTGGGGCAGGCGAATCAGCGGCCTCAGTCGGCTTTGTCACTGCTGGGTGGTTAATTTTAACAGTCTGGATTTGTTGTGGTGATGTGTATTATTGCCCAGTGTAGAAAAAGGAAATTCACCACAGAGACGCAGAGAGCACAGAGGTTTTCCTTGTTGGGGGATTTGGTCAGAAACGAAACGTGCCAAGGTCTACCAATTCAAGGTGAACACATTGTCATTCGAGAGGGTAGGAAATGAGAGGCCGACCCTGGTGAGAAAGGGGAATACCTTGTCTCACCAATCTGGACACCAGCAGCATCAAAGCAATGCTGGTTCCCAGTCTCAGGATTGAGGCTGGGATAAGGAAAAAAACGCCGACTGACGGACTGAGAGTGTAGTAGTGGTTGAGAGGCCAGTTTGCATTCTCTAACCCGCAGTCGGACCGAAACCTTATTTGCTCGTTCTCCTAACTTGAGCAAGTTGGCCGGGTCATCTGACCCGGCTTTTTTAATCTGCCGCTGTCAAATTTACCATCACCAACCATATACACTTTTTATAAGCACAGTGCGTGCCAATAATTTTTTCCAAGATCTACTATCTGATTCTTAGTTGCAGAGTTTAGACCCAGTGCTAGGCAAATACGCATAGATTCATTGCTGCACGTTTTATCTCAAGTCTGTCAAATCGTCAAAGTGGCAAACGGTTGGGACTCCTTAACTACCGCTTCTGTAGTATGGAAAAATCAATACAAAACAGTTGCTTAAGTTTATTTTAAAAAAATATCAAATTTTTCCTAAAGACTCTCAATGATATGCCGATACCTAAAGTTGAGGGGTATTTTAAGTTTTGAATTTTGGCTTGGTGTCAATCTTCAAGTGTGAGGCAACTCAGCAATGGGTTGATTTGAGGCAAGTCAGCAGAGGTATGAGGGTACCTTTGTTGGCTTTCAGGAGGTAACTTCCATGACTTTGTTTGTAAATACTAACGTATCGTCCATCAATGCTCAGCGCCAGTTGTTCAACTCAGGCAATGCTTTGTCAACGTCGTTTGAAAGACTGTCATCAGGTTTTCGTATTAACCGTGCTGCTGATGATGCTGCTGGTCTGCAAATTTCTGACCGTATGACGTCGCAAATTCAGGGCTTGAACCAGGCTGTGCGTAACGCTAACGATGCCATTTCTTTGACGCAAACCGCTGAAGGCGCATTGCAGGAGATTACATCTTCACTGCAACGTATCCGCCAACTGGCTGTGCAATCACAAAATGGTATTAACTCGTCTTCTGACCGTACGGCGTTGCAGAAAGAAGTGTCTGCGCTTAAGCAGGAGATCAGTCGGATAGGTAGCAACACTCAGTTTGCTGGTGTTGACCTGTTGACGGGTAATTACTCAGCTGCCTTTTTAGTCGGTGCCAACGGTGGCCAGACTATTTCTGTTAACCTTTCACGTTCTGGTGGTTATGGGGCTTCTGGTCTTAGCCTGGGAAGCTTGACTGTAGCAACTGCGACAGGTGCTTCCACGGCATTAACCACTATCGATAATGCCATCTCCACTATTGGTGCGGCCCGTGCCGACTTGGGTGCATTGCAAAACCGTTTTCAGTCCACTATCCGTAACCTTAGTAATATCGTCGAGAATATCTCCGGTGCCCGTTCGCGGATCCGCGATACCGACTTTGCCACTGAGACGGCGGAGCTGACACGTAACCAGATCGTGCAGCAGGCGTCATTGTCTGTACTGAGCCAGGCCAACCAGCGCCCTCAGTCAGCCTTGTCTTTGTTGGGTTAACCTGAAATGGCCGTTATACTTTGAAGTATATCGGCCACTTTCTTTACTCTTTAAGAGTGGAGGTGAAAAATGGACGTTAATTTTTCACAGTTGCCCCCAGGGTTTTCAGGCGCAGCGCTTGATGCTGTGGCTGAGCGTAGCAACGTATCTGTTGTTTCTGAGAAGGAAGCACCTAGATCAGAATTGGCAGGTAAATTGCCTGAAGAAGTTAAAGTCGAGGAAACGGCCGCCGATAAAGAGAGTATCGAAACGGCTGTGCAGGATGTGCGTGACTTTGTGCAGGCACAGAATCGCAACCTGAATTTTGCCTTCGACGAGGGCAGCAACCGTTCTGTTATCAAAGTAACAGATGCACAATCCGGTGATGTGATAAGACAAATCCCATCGGAAGAAGTGTTAAAGCTGGCTGAGCGCATAAAGGAACTTCAGTCTGAAGTTGGCGCAGCAGTAGGAGTACTGTTTAATAAGTCAGTATAACTTTATGAGGTAGAGCATGGCTATTCAGTCTTTAGGAGTTGGTTCAGGCTTGGCCCTGGATGACTTGGTAAAGCAGTTGTTGGAAGCTGAGCGCAAGCCCAAGTTCGATCGTCTGGATAAGCGGGAAGAATCACTGGATGCTGTTATCTCAGGTATCGGCTCGCTGAAATCCAAAATGGATGCCTTTAAGGAATCTGTTGATGCACTACGCCGGGATACGGCCCTGTCTAAACGCTCCGCAGTAACGACTCATCCTGGTGTCAGTGGCGAGGATGCTACTGGCCCCTTTACCGCTGAGGCATCTAATAGTGCGGCAACCGGCTCTTACCAGATTACTATAACAGAGCTTGCCAGTGGCAGCCGGGTTGAAACGGCCAATGCTGCAGATGGAGGATTTAACAGTAGTTCTGATGTGGTCAGTGCCTCTGCCGGTACCCTGACTTTTCAAGTCGGCAGTAAAAGTTTTGACGTTGACGTCACGGCCGGTATGACGGTTCAGCAACTACGCAATAAGGTGAATAGCTCTGCGAGTAATTTTGGTGTCACCGCCAGTGTGATCAGCACGGGTACTGCAGGTGGGGGCGCTAAACTGGTATTTAGCTCTGATGTTACCGGCACCGGTAATGACCTTAAAATCATTAATAAGAACGATATTGCTGATTTAGAGAGGGTGTCTACCACTGATTCGACCGAAACCCAGACTTACCTGGGCTATGCAAAAAATGCCACTAATGCTAAAGCTACCATTGACGGTATTTTGGTGGAAAGTGCCACTAATCGTTTTGAAAACGTAATTGAGAACGTTGCTTTTGAGGCAAAAGAACTGTCCAGCAAAGATGCGCTTGATAAGTTCGTGGCGTCAACGCTTGAGATAGGATACGACAAAGACGGCGTTGAGAAAAAAATCCGCGACTTTGTAGATGACTACAACACCCTGATTTCTGAGATCACCACATTGACCCGCTATGGTCAGTCCGAGTTGGAAGAAGATGGGGCCTTGGCCGGTGATTTTATGGCCAGAGGTATCCAGAGCGGTTTGGCCAGCATTGTTTCCAGTGCGGTGCCTAATTCTAAGCTCGGCAGTTTATTCCAGCTCGGGGTTTCTTTTGATGAAGACGGCAAGCTGCAAATTTCCGATTTTGACGAATATGGCTTTGGTAGTGGTGAAGATAAACTCAAAGAAGCCTTTGAAGATAACTTTGACGAAATTGCCAAGCTGTTTACCGACGATGAGTTTGGTATTGCCACAAAAGCCTACGACTTTGTCTATGAGTACACCACCTTTGGCGGCCTGCTAAGAAGCCGTGAAGACTCCTACAAAAATGAAAAAGACTTACTGGCCGATGACCGGGAGCGCCTGGAATTACAGATGCTGAACTATGAAGATATCCTGCGCAAAAAATATCTGGCATTGGACCAGACCGTCAGTCAGTTAAATCGTACCGGCAGTGCTTTGATGGCATCTTTGGCCTCAACCGGATTTTAAAGGAGCTGTATAAATGTCACTTAAAGGTATCAACGCCTATAAGAAAGGTAATATTAAACAGGATATTGCCAGTGCCGACCCGCATAAACTTACACTGATGTTAATGCAAGGCGCGTTAGACAGAATGGCGTTTGCTAAAGGCTGTATTGAGCGAAAAGAGTTTGAAGCAAAAGCTGAGCATTTATCCCGGGCCTCTGCCATTGTGATGAATCTGCGTGATACGTTGGATATGTCATTGCAAAGTGAAGTGTCTGATAACCTCTATGCATTATATGACTTTATGCTGCAACGCTTAATCGATGCTAACGTACAGAATAGCTTGAAGATTATGGACGAAGTGATTAGTCTGATGTTACCCATAAAGACCGCCTGGGCTGAGATTCCCGAACAAGCCAAACAAGAGGCTTATGAAGCAAGGCGGCAAAAACAGCAAGCGGCCGTGTGAAGAAACTAGACTTAGACCATGCGCTAACTTTTCCTTCGCTGCATGACTACAATGAAGCCCTTAACGGGCTTCTTTTGCAAGAAGTCCTGGAATTTGAAAAACTTGCCGAACTTATTACTCAACGAGATCAGGTCGTTCTTGCTTATCTTGATGGCCTCCCTGTCGAAGCGAAACAAACTTTTGCTAAGGCCGAGCTTGACTGCAACCAAACTATTCTCAGTGCAATTAAGCCGCTGCTTAATGAGACTGAGCAAGATCTAAAGAAACTGCTGAGAGGGAAAGCGGCAATTAAAAAATATAAAGGTCGGCGTTAGCTACTTTAATGGACTAGATTTTGAGCGATGCTGCTGCATATAGTGCGATCAAAGTTATTGTTAGAAAACCTAAATATAACAGCGACTAAACGCGTAGGAACCCAGTGAGTTCCATACTTAGTATATACATTGGAGAATGCTCATGCTCTCAGATAAATCAATAATTATCACTGGGGGTACCGGTTCTTTTGGTCAGCGATTTGTGGCAAAAGTTCTGGCTGACTATAAACCGAAAAAACTCATTATTTATTCACGTGATGAGCTCAAACAGTTTGAAATGCAACAAAAATTCGACCATCCCTGTATGCGTTATTTTTTGGGGGATGTACGCGATAAGCATCGCCTTAAAACAGCAATGCGAGATGTAGATTTTGTTGTGCATGCGGCTGCATTAAAGCAGGTACCTGCTGCTGAATATAACCCCATGGAATGTATTAAAACCAACATTATGGGCGCACAAAATGTGATTGAAGCCGCCATCGAGTCTGATGTTGGTAAAGTCATTGCGCTGTCTACTGATAAGGCGGCAAACCCGGTGAATTTGTATGGCGCCACTAAGCTGGCATCGGATAAATTGTTCGTAGCGGCTAATAATATATCCGGCGCCAAAGGTACCCGCTTTGCCGTTGTGCGTTATGGCAATGTTGTTGGATCGCGGGGCTCGGTAGTGCCGTTTTTTAAAGAGTGCTTGGCGCAAGGTAAGACTAAGTTACCTGTTACTCACGAAGAGATGACTCGTTTTTGGATAACTCTGGATGACGGTGTTGAGTTTGTTATTAAGAACTTTCAACGAATGCAGGGCGGCGAGATATTTGTGCCTAAAATTCCCTCCGTCAGAATTCTGGATCTGGTTGAGGCCATCAGTGGCAAGCGTGACTATGAAGTGGTGGGTATCCGCCCAGGGGAAAAAATTCATGAGGTGATGGTACCTGAAGAAGTAGCCCACCATAGCCTGGAATTTGATGATCACTTTGTGATTCGTCCGCCTATTACCTTTTTTGAGAAGAACATCAATTATCGCAAGAACAAGTTAGGGGAAACAGGCCGGGAAGTGGCAGACAGGTTTGAATATCACTCGGGTACCAATCCGCATTTTCTAACGGTTGAAGAACTCCGCGAGCTGAACGAGTCAGCACTATGATCCCTTACGGTAAACACCAGGTTGACCAGGAAGATCTGGATGCCGTTATCGATGTACTGGAAAATCAGTTCTTGACCCAAGGGCAGCAGGTACCTGCCTTTGAAGCTGCATTAAAGGATTATTGCGGTGCGGCACATGCAGTCGCGGTAAACAGCGGCACTTCAGCCTTACATATAGCCTGCCTGGCGCTGGGTGTGGCAGAGGGAGATCTGGTCTGGACCTCACCCAACTCCTTTGTTGCGTCAGCCAATTGTGCCCGGTATTGCGGTGCACAAATCGATTTTGTGGATATTGATCCCATTACACGCAACTTATCTGTTGAGGCGTTGACACAAAAGCTGGCAAAAGCCAAACAAGCCAATCGTTTGCCAAAGGCCATTGTGGTTGTGCATTTTGCCGGTATGAGTTGTGATATGCGCGCCATTTCTGCCCTGACAGCACCGTTAGGTATAGTGTTAATCGAAGATGCCAGCCATGGCCTGGGCGGCCGCTACCTGAATAAGGCCATTGGGAGTTGCCAGTTTTCGGATGCCTGCGTATTGAGTTTTCATCCGGTGAAATCCATTACCACCGCCGAAGGTGGCACAGTGCTGACAAATAGTGCCAGCTTGGCAGAAAAATTGCGCCTGTTTGCCAGCCATGGCATTACCCGCGCTGCTGATTTGATGGACAGTGAGAGTGAAGGCCCCTGGTATTATCAGCAGATTGCGTTGGGTTATAATTACAGACTCAGTGACTTGCATGCTGCACTGGGCATTTCACAGCTTCGCAGACTAGACAGCTTTATCGCAAAACGTCGTGAGTTGGTGCAAATTTATTGCGACAAACTGGCCGGATTACCCTTGGTATTACCGATGGAAAGCTCAGACAGTGCCTGGCATTTGTTTACAGTCGAACTTCGGCAACATGATAGGGCTGAGATATTTGCCCGGCTGCAACAGGCTGGAATTGGTGTGAATGTTCACTATATTCCCATTCATTTGCAGCCTTACTACCGCCAACTTGGGTTTGGGCCTGGGGATTTCCCTTGTGCTGAGGCTTACTATCAGAATGCGCTGACGCTGCCTTTGTATCCAGGGCTGAGCGCCGATAACCAACGGTATGTAATTGATACCCTGGTCAGTATTTTGGGATAAGAATGCAATTAACCACAGAGGCGCAGAAGTGGTTATAAATAGTCTTAAACTAAGAGTAGTCAATGCAAACGATAGCCATTATACCTGCCCGCGGCGGCAGCAAGCGTATCCCGAAAAAGAATATTAAAGCCTTCTGTGGTAAACCATTGATTGCTTATTCCATCGAGGCAGCCAAGGCCAGTGGTTTATTTTCAAAGATAGTGGTTTCTACTGATTGCCCCAAGATAACTGACATAGCCCGGCAATACGGTGCCGAGGTGCCCTTTATCCGACCACCTGAACTGTCAGACGATTTCACCGGCACCACCCCTGTGGTGCGCCATGCTATTGACTATTTACGGAATCAGGGTATTCAGCCCGAATATGTGTGCTGTATCTATTCTACCGCGCCGCTGCTGCAGGCAATTTATCTGCAACAGGGATTGCACCAACTTCAGCAAAATCTGGATAAATGTTTTGCTTTTTCCGTAACCAGTTTTGCTTTTCCCATCCAACGGGCCATTCGGGTTTTAGCAGACGGCGGTGTTGAAGCGATAAATTCAAAGTTGATTGGCCAGCGCTCGCAGGATCTAGAGGAAGCCTACCATGATGCAGGGCAATTTTACTGGGGTAGAACCTCGGCTTGGTTGGAAGGACAGCGTATGTTTGCACCGCACAGCCTACCCATTGTATTACCCCGCCACCTGGTCCAGGATATTGACACACCGGAAGATTGGCAACGCGCCGAATTATTGTTTAAAGCATATGTCACCACAGAGGCACAGAGAACACAGAATTAGAGCAACTATTCTCAGAGGAGAACTTGGTTGTTTATGACACCCGACATTCTCCGTGCTCTTCGTGTCTCTGTGGTAAAGCCATAAATTTAGGGGATTACGTGACAAATAACGCGCCAAAAAAAATACTGTTAATCAGAATGTTGGGCTTAGGCGATGTAACTTGCATCGGGATCCCAGCGTTACGTTACTTTAAACAACGCTTCCCCGAAGCACAGTTTAGCTTTTTGACCTTTGCAGCCGGTAAGGAAGTGATAAAACTGGCTGAGCCAGATGTCAATGTGTGGGGCTTAGACAAAGATGCCTGGCCCGAACATATTATCCCCGCCATGGAAACCTTCTTAGGCCTGGCAGAGCAAATTATCGGTGAAGGGTACGATCAAATCTGGAACCTGGATACCTGGTTTATGCCTTGCTTTTTAAGCCGCTTTTTGAAAGACGCAGGTGAAAAGGTGATGGGAAATACCATGAGCATTTCCGTACAGACGCTGATTGATGAGTTTCAGTCACAGCAGCTAAAACCTGAATACGTGAACGATCCTGCTAGCTATATGCAAAGTAGTTTTTTTAGCATGGTGCGCTGGCATACACCATGGTGGCAAGGGGGATTGGTGCCTGACTTCGGTTATCCGGAATTTTATCTGCGCAGTTGCTGTGGCTTTGATCAACTGGATATGGATATGTCGATTCAGGTGGCGGCCGACCAGGAATTAAAACGCATCGGCAAACAGCAGAAAGTCATAGCATTGGCGCCGCAATCCCGCACACCAGAGCGAGCCTATCCTTTTGCTGATGAGCTGAAAGCTGAACTGGAAAATCGGGGTTATCATGTCTGGACCGGGTTTGATGGCTCGGTGTCTTTGCGTCAAACCCTGATGCAGCTAAAAGCATCGGATTTACTGGTGACGGCGCCGTCTGCACCGCAGTGGTTGGCAACAGCGGTTGGTTGCCCCAGTCTGGTGATATGTGGCGATGTGGATCCCCGCACCCTGATGCCAGATTACGCCACCGATCCCCATGAAGGCCCTATACCCGCCTTACAGTTGGCAGACAGTATTGATTCTATATTTAGCGAGCAGGCGCAATGAAGTCTATTCATATCGGGCAAAGAACCATCGGCCCCGAGCAGCCGCCTTTTATTATTGCTGAGTTGTCTGGCAATCACAGTCAGAACCTGACCACCGCCATGAAGATGCTGGAAGCGGCCGCAAAGGCTGGCGCCCATGCCATCAAATTGCAAACCTATACCGCTGATAGTATGACCCTGGATGTGCAAAAACCGGGTTTTGTAATTGAAGAGCAGGATAGCTTGTGGCACGGCGAGAAACTGCATGCACTTTATCAACGCGCCGCCACACCCTATGAATGGCATGCGCAGCTATTCGCCAAAGCCAGGCACCTGGGAATGGAAGCTTTTAGTTCCCCCTTTGATGAACAGGCGGTGGATTTTCTTGATAGTCTGGATGTGCCCTGCTTTAAAATTGCCTCTTTTGAGCTCACCGACATCCCGCTTATCCGCAAGGCCGCCAGTAAGGGTAAGCCGCTGATTATGTCCACCGGTATGGCCAGCCTGGCGGAAATTGAAGAGGCAGTGGCTACCGCTAAAGCCGCGGGTTGCCAGGATATTATATTGCTTAAATGCACCAGCACTTATCCTGCTGAGGCAGCCAATACCAATCTGCTTACCATACCGCACATGCGCGACGCCTTTGGCGTGCAAGTGGGGTTGTCTGACCATACTGGTGGCATTGGCGCGGCGGTGGCATCAGTTGCCCTTGGCGCAACGGTGATTGAGAAACACTTTGTACTGGATCGTAATGCAGGCGGCGTAGATGCTGCCTTTTCGCTGGAGCCGCAGGAATTAGATGCGCTGGTGATGGAATCAATGCGTGCCTGGCAGGCAATGGGGCAGGTGGTGTATGGCGGCAGTCAGGCCGAAGAGAAGGCTAAGCAATACCGCCGTTCTATTTATGTCAGTGCGGATATCCAGGCTGGTGACATCCTGGGTAAACATAATCTGCGCATAGTGAGGCCGGCCTTTGGCCTGGCCCCTAAGCACTGGGACAGCGTACTGGGCAAAACCGCCAAAACAGCTCTCCCCAAAGGCACCCCCCTGTCTTGGGAATCTATAGAGTGATGAGAGAAGAAAACCACAGAGACACAGAGAGCACAAAGAAATTGCTATAAATAAGTATCGCTAATCAGAACTTAGATAGTCTATGGATGGAAATGACTTAACTGGCAAAATTATTGGTGCTGCAATTGAAGTCCATAAGGCTCTTGGTCCCGGATTGTTGGAATCTGCCTATGAAGCTTGTCTGGAAGAGGAAATAAAAACGCTGGGGTTAAGTGTCAAACGTCAGTTAGAGCTGCCTTTACGGTATAGAGGTATTCAAGTAGCCGTTGGCTATCGTATTGATTTGTTGGTTGAAGATAGCGTTATTCTGGAGTTGAAAACCGTTGATGCTATTCAACCTATCCATAAGGCGCAGTTACTGACGTACTTAAAGTTAATGAATCTTAGATACGGCTTATTATTAAACTTTAATGTTGAAAAGTTACACCAAGGTATTTGTAGAATTTTAAATGGGTAGTTTTTTTGGTAAAATTTGTCCTCTTCGTGCTCTCTGTGCCTCCGTGGTTTGATCATCTTTATGAATAGGGTTTTATTCAGGGTGGATGGGCATAGCCAGATGGGCTTAGGCCATCTGATGCGCTGTCTGGCGCTGGCTCAACATCTGCAAGCAGAAGACATTGAGGTAACCTTTGCAGTATTGCCCGGCACAGTACCATTTTGCCGTGCCCGCCATGATTGGGTGGGCGCAGTATTAACCATTCCAGAAGGTTTGACCCAGCAGGATGAAATCGCCTGGCTAAGTCAGCAGCCAGCCTTTCAGCAGGTCGATATAGTGGTGCTGGATGGCTATCAGTTTAATGAAATCTACCGACAAGCCCTTAAGCAAACAGGCTGTCAATTGGCCCTGTTTGATGACAACAATAATTCCGGAATGTTACATGCGGATCTGGTTATCAACGGCGCAGCGAATGCTGAACAATTAGGCTATAACCTTAGCGCCCCTGATGCGAAGTATTGCCTGGGCGAGAAGTTTCGGGTATTGCGCCGGGAGTTTACCTACGCGGAAACCAGTTGGGCTAAGCGTAATTCACTATTGATCACTATGGGCGGCAGCGACCCGGCCAATCTGACCTTACCTTTGCTAAAAGCTTTGGATAGTGCCGGGGCAGATATGCCCATCAGGGTGATTACCGGTGCTGCTTATCCCGTTTTAACTGAACTTCAGAGCTTTTTGCAACAAACCAGACTAACGATTCAGCATATTCATAACTGCCAACAGATGGCGGATGCCTATAGCCATGCAAAACTGGCTATTAGTGCAGCCGGCGGCAGTCAGTTTGAACTGCTGGCTTGTGCCACGCCGGCATTGCTGACCGTTGTGGCAGATAACCAGCTAAATGCAACGCAACAAGCGAGTCAACAAGGTTGGTGCCAACTGTATGATAGCAGGACAAGCTTCTCTGCCAACGCTATGGCCAACGATATCATTGTGTTATGGCCGGATGAAAACAAACTCACTGCAATGCATAGCAACGCGTTAAAGTATGCTGATATCAATGGCGCCGTGCGGGTTATACGGGCAATGTTAAACTTGGCTAAGGAATCCTGATGGAATTAAGTGGTTATCAGGTTGTGTTGCGGGATATACAAGCTGAGGATCTGGAGCTAATCAGAGCCTGGCGTAATGACCCGGAAGTAAGTCGCTTTATGCTTAGCCAGGAACGAATCAGTGCCGAGCAACAGCAAGCCTGGTTTAGTAAAATCCTTAAAGATAACACCCAGCGGCACTGGCTCATTTGTTACAAAGATAAACCCATTGGTGTGGCAAATATCAAAACAGTGCATAAAGGCGACAGTATTGAAACAGCGAAAGTACTGGAGCCAGGGCTGTATATTGCCGATAACCGTTACAGGGGCAATATTCTGGCCTTTTCCCCGACCTTGTTAATAAACGACTATTGTTTCGAACGTTTAGGTACAGAGTTGCTACAAGCCAGAGTGAAAGCCGACAATACGGCTGCCCTCAAGTACAATGCGAAGCTTGGCTATAAACAGCTAGCAAAGGACGACCTGATTGAACTTTGTTTAGATTACCAAAGTTACAGGGTTGCAAGCGAATCTATAAAGGCCTTGCTAGGCCGGACTAAACGAAGCAATTGAAATGACCAAAAAAAAGCCAATTGAGCAGAGAATTAAACAGCTGGCTGCAGCACATCCTGACATTGCTGTTGTGTGGTTATATGGTTCCCGTGCCAGAAATACGGCAACTGATAACAGTGATTATGATTTGGCGGTCGCTTTTAAGTCATTTATCAAAGATTCTGCTCTGGACGCAAGATTGCGCCCGGAAAGTCTGGCGCTTGATTGGCAACAGACACTATCCACGCCTTTATCTGTGGTTGATATCAATTTAGCGCCTATTCCATTGGCTATGACAGTAGTCGATGACGACCGCCCATTGTATGTGGCAGATATAAGAAGAAAAATGATGGAAGAGCAGCGGATTAGATCACGCTGGGAGCATGAATATGAAATCCAGCAATAGTCCGTTAGCCCCTTATTGCGAGGCAATGGAAAGTCACATTGAACAGATTATGGGCGACCTGGTTGGGCTGGAAGACATTCTTGTTCAGCGGGATTTGTCAGTTCACGAATATCGCTCCGCAGAACGCTTGCTGCAGTTACTGGTTGAATCCGCTATTGGTCTGGCAAAACACTGGAGCAAATTATTAAAGGTATCGCCGCCCAAAGATGCATACCAGACATTCAGTCGCTTACATGAAAAAGGTGTGTTGACCGAGCAGCAATTGCTGCAATGGCGCAAAACTATCGGTCTGCGCAATGCTCTGGTGCATGATTATCTGAATATTGACCGACAAATTATTATAGAAGTAATAAGAAAACAGTATTACCAATCCGTTTATGCCTTTACTCAATTAGCTATCAAAGCTTTGAGTACTAAACAGTAAGAGCTTATGAGTAACCAACAAAAATTAGTCCAGTCTTTTTCCAGCGCACTTGCCATTGCACAAGAGCAAGTACAGGACCTGTTAGCTTACAACAGTATTCCCGAGTGGGATTCTACCGCACATATGATTCTGATAGCAGAGTTGGAAGGCCAATTTGATGTGATGCTTGATACCGATGACATTATTGATATGAGCAGTGTCGGCAAAGCGAAAGAGATTTTGACTAAACACGGGGTTTCATTTGAATAAACCGTTGGCGAGTGCAGCATTACAAGGAAAGCGCATTCTGATCACCGGCGCCACTGGCGGGATAGGTCAGTGGGTTGCTAAGCTTTGCCATGAGTCTGGTGCCGACGTGATGTTACAAGGCCGAGACACCGCAAAGCTGGATGCCTTGTGTGCGACACTAACAGACCGTGTAAAGTGTTTTCAGTACGATGTTACCGATGAACATGCGGTAAAACGGACCTTCGCCCAGATTCAATCGGACGGGCTTGATGGGCTGGTGAACTGTGCGGGTATTATGCAAGACAGCGCCCTGGCTATGACAAGACTGCAAAGCGTACGCGAGCAGTTTGATGTAAACGCTGTCGGTAGTTTTCTGCATTTACAATTGGCCAGTCGTATTATGATGCGCAAACGAGCCGGTAGCATTGTCAACCTGTCATCGGCCGTTGGTGAGCAGGGCAGTGGCGGGCAAATAGGCTATGCCATGTCTAAGGCGGCGGTCACCGGTATGACAAAGTCGGCGGCCAAGGAATTGGCTCCTTTTAATATCCGGGTTAACGCTGTTGCGCCAGGTTTTATCGATACCGACTTAGTTGCCAGCTACTCGGAAGGAAAACGTGCGCAAATATTCAGCCACATTCCTCTTGTGCGCGCCGGAGAAGCCAAGGAAGTAGCTGATTTAATAAGCTTTTTATTATCCGATCATGCGGCCTATATCACAGGGCAAATAATCGGCATTGACGGTGGAATGCGTCTCTGATGTTTTTCAACCAGCTTGCTTCATTCTCCGGGCAACCCGCGTGCATAGCAGAGGGTAAAGCCATTAGCTATCAGGCACTATCTTCCATGGTGGAAGAAAAGGTGATGCAACTCAGTGCGCTGGCCCCACAAGGGCGAAAGCTTATTTTGCTGCAAGCTGATAATGACCTTTATACCTTGGTCATTTATCTGGCTGCGCTACAGGCATCCCATGTGTTGATGCTGGTGGAGAGTAAGCTAAGCCAAGACAAGCTTGAACAACTTATAGAGAGGTATCAGCCCAATTTGCTGATTACAGGCCAGTCAATCCAGTGCTTAAGTGAAAAGCCGATAATCATGGCTGAAGAGCTGGCCTTGCTATTATCTACCTCTGGCAGTACAGGCTCTCCCAAGCAAGTGGCCTTAAGTCAGCAAAATCTTCAGGCCAATGCAGATTCCATCTGTGCCTATTTACCTATTAAGTCAACAGGTAAAACCATTACTAGTTTACCCTTCGCATATTCTTATGGCTTGTCGGTTATTAATAGTCATCTTAACGCTGGTGCTTGTATTGTGCTTAACCAGGCCCCTGTGACTGCCAGAGAGTTTTGGCAATGTTTTGAGCAAGAGCAAATTACCAGTATTGCTGGTGTGCCGCATAGCTGGCAAATGTTGCTGCGTTTAGGCATTACAAAGAAAAACTGGCCACATTTAAGCTACATTACCCAAGCAGGTGGCAAGCTAGATACCGACACAGCAAAACAGCTTGTGGACTATGCACAAGCACATAACATACTCTTTTATATAATGTATGGGCAAACCGAAGCCACCGCCCGAATGGCCTACCTTTCCCCTGAAAAAGTCGTAACTAAAGCAGACTCTATCGGCCAAGCTATTCCGGGTGGAAAATTGGCATTAAAATCAACTGATGGTGGCTGGATAGACAAGGCAAATGCCGAAGGTGAGCTCTATTATCAAGGGCAAAACGTAATGCTCGGTTATGCAGAAACGCAAGCCAATTTAGCAGAATTTAAGCCTTTAGAGTGGCTCGCTACCGGTGATCTGGCCCATCGAGACAATGACGGTGATTTTAAAATCACAGGCCGTAGTAAACGCATCATTAAGCCGTTTGGTCAAAGAGTGAATCTGGATGAGGTAGAGCAAAAACTCAGTACACGAGGTTATCAGGCACTGTGCGTAGGCAATGACAGCCAACTACAAGTGGCCATAGTTGATTGTGAAAATACAGATGCATTAAAAACAGAGTTAAGCCAATGGTTGCAATTGCACCCCAGCGCGATAACAGTAATGCAAGTAGATAAAGTGCCAGTTAACGCTAATGGTAAAAGAGATTATCAGCAGTTGGCGCAGATGTTGAAGCAAGCTGAGTCAGCAGTGCAAGAAGTAACACAGTAGAGAGATAATGCTAAAAGATATTCGACAACATATAGAGCAAGATGAAACGCGTCAGGAGCAGCTTGAGGCTGATCTCGCCCGGTTGATTGAGAAGACCCACCATCAGAATATCGAAGCCTTTCTTCGTTACATTCCTTCTTTGTTGCCAATAGTGACAAATATCCACACACAAAATATTGGCGTGTTTGCCAACAAGTGGGGCCAACTAAATTTAGTCGACTATGGGGCGGGCAGAACCTTGTATGGATTCCATCCCAAGCAAGAAATTCAGGCTCAGCTTGATGCGTATAGCAACCACAGTCTGTTTGTGGATTTTAGTGGCAAGCAACTGCCAGCAGATGATTCAGCACAGAGCCATAATACATTAGAAAGTTTAGCTGCTTATCAAGCCTATATGCAACGCCAGCCATTACCATCAAGCATTAAAGCCATGGTGGTGCTGGGCATTGGTTTAGGTAGCCATATTAAAGCCCTGATTGAACAATTTGATGTGGAACATCTGATTATTTACGAGCCTGAGAGCCAGTACTTTCAAGCATCGGTACTGGCGGAAGATTGGAAAAGCATTCTCGAACAAGCCAGTAAAAAAGGGACAGGCATCTATTTACAAGTAGGCAAAGACGGTCGAGATTTACTTAAGGATGTCAGCGAGTTACAAGAGCATGTGGGTATAGACGGGTTTTATTTATACAAACACTACAATCACCCGGTGTTTAATGCGTTAGAGAATCAGCTGCAAAGTCAGCCTTGGTCAAAGCTAATTCAGCAAGGACTTCGCTATGATATGCAGATGAATGGGGCTGATTATATTGCCAATTGGCAACCTAGATTCGAGCTTGACGGTTACCAAGATATAGACGCAGAGAACTCTGAAACATTTGCCCAAAATATCGCTGCCTTTCAGCATTATTACCCCAATATCTATAAAGAATTTAAAGATTATCAACCACAAGCCTGGTTACCCATCACAAATGAAAATGGGCAGGTCAACCTGCTACACAAGGCCACCTTGACCCCTTGGTGCGGAAAGCAGCCCAAGACAGAAGCTGAGGCTAATTTTGACAACTTTTCCCAACACCCCAACAAAGATGGCTTGGTGTTAGGTTATAAAGGTAAAAAGCTCAGACACTATCTCCACTACCAGTTTGTTAATCAGACCGAATCCTTACTAGAGAATGAAGAAGAGCTAGGGCTGTTACCAGAGTCGCTTAAATCTTTGATCATTTTTGGCATAGGCTTGGGTTATCAGCTCGAAAGTCTGTTTGAACAGCGTAAGGTAGAAAAACTTTTCTTATGTGAGCCAAATCGGGATTTCTTCTATGCCTCATTATTCTCCATTGATTGGCATCACATCTTAAAGACCATTGATGAGTCTGATGGTCGCCTCTATATCAATGTAGGGGATGACGGTACTAATCTGTTTAGAGACTTATTAAACCAGTTTTATGCCATTGGCCCTTATGTGTTGGCTAATACTTATTTTTACCAGAGTTACCACAACCCAAATTTAGTCTCTGCCGTCGCGCAACTGCGTGAACAGCTGCAAGTAGTTATCTCCATGGGAGAATACTTTGATCATGCTTACTTTGGTATCAATCATACGATTGAAGGACTTAAACGTTCTTACCCTCATTTAGTTCATACGCCAAGAAAATTGCTCAGTATTGAAAATAAAGATGTGCCTGTTTTTATCGTGGGAAACGGTCCATCTCTAGATTATTCCATTGATACAATTAAAGAATATAGAGACCAAGCTATTATCGTTTCATGCGGAACCTCGCTTCAGGTGTTATATAAAAATGGCATTAGGCCTGATTATCATGCTGAAATTGAGCAAAATCGTTCCACCTATGATTGGGCCATGCGCCTTGGTTCGTTAAATTATTTAAAAGAGATAACTTTAATATCTTGTAACGGTGTCCATCCTGATACCTGCAATCTATACAAAAATGTGCTTATCTCCTTTAAAGAAGGGGAGTCTTCGACAGTATCTGCATTAAATGTATTGGGTAAAGAAAATTTTCACGCTTTAACTTTTTCATTTCCAACCGTCAGCAACTTTGTAGTTGACCTCTTTACTACGTTGGGATTTGGTCAGCTGTATTTTATGGGGGTGGATTTAGGATTTTTAGATGTTGAACATCATCATTCAAAAGCTTCTGGTTATTTCGACGAGAAAGGCAACCCACTGATCGATTACAAGGACAGTAACTATACGGGACTAATTGTCGAAGGTAATTTTCAGTCAGCTGTGAATACCAAACATGAATTCAAAGTCTCTAAAATGGTGATAGAGGACACTCTGCGAGCCGCAGTAGGGGATTTTTTTAACACCAGTAATGGCGCAAAAATAGCTGGTGCTGTACCACTCAGAATTGAGAATGTGCTTATTGTATCTAACAGCCAAGCTAAAGATAGGGCAATACAAGCCCTTGACGACAAGGCTTTTATTAAAGTACAAGGTGATAGGTTCGCGCAAGAATTCTCGCAAAAATATTCAAAGGCGCTGCTGCTTGATGAACTTAGTGACTTAATTGATACTATCAACCAAGATGTAGAATCTGATCAGCAAGCTATGTCCATTGTGGATGATGTTAAAAATCAATTATTCAGATCTTATCAAAAAGGCCATTCGCTGCTTTTTTATTATCTCTATGGTACCTCGAACTATGCTAATGCCTTGATGGTAAAAATGCTAAATCTTACATCTGATGGTGACTTGTCCTTTTTTGACCAAGCTAAGGAGTTGTGGCTTAAAAACTTACAAAAAATTGCTTGGTTGTTATCAGATAATGATACTTATTTTGATGTTTCTTCATCATTTATTAATCAAAGAACTCAAAGTTACTTTCAGCAGGTAAGAAATGAAAACTTTACGCTCGTCACTGATCAAAATAATTTAAACCTAATCGTTAAAGAGTGTTTTAAAGTAAATAATATTGGCAACAAGGTTCAAGTGTTTAGTCTATCGGATATAGAGTCACGACAAGCCAATGCAGAATCATTAAACATCTTGTATGTCTCAGATTTGGATAAAATTCGTCTGAAGCCAAATCTATTTAATCTACCTTGGTCGCTCGTCTTTATTGAGGGGCAATATATAGATTTAGAGTGCTTAAATATCAATGCGCCTATTTTATTCAGTTCAGGAGACTTTCATCAACACAACCAACCTGCTAGTTGTCATCCATTGTTCCATGTTTATCTAGCCTTTGCTTATGCAAAATGCAGTTCAAAAATTAAGGTAATGATTCCAAAGTTTCTTGTAACTGCGCTAGATGAAATTTATGCTGATTTTGGAAAGATATTAGCTCATTTTCCCTATGCATATGATTGTGGCAGAGTAATAGGTTTTTCCTATGAACCTTTAAAAAATCAAGATTTATTAATGAGCAACGGTGCGCGTGCAATACGCCTTCCTACTCCAGTCGAAAAATCTAAGTTTATTCAGATGCTCATTACTGAAGAACAAAGGGCTCACATAGTAGACAATGTTTTCGAGTTATGTCCTTTTTTGCGCACTAGTGCTAGGTTTAAGGGGGCATAAATGGATGAAGAAATGAAACAGTACATGGATGACATGGCCGTTTTTGAAGAAAAATACGAGGAGCTTCTAGAGAGCCCTGTATATCATTTTCTTCAGCCTGAAAAAGAACGCATTTTGTTACCTCTGCTTTCAATTTTGCACAAACACCACAGTTTCCGTAGTCAGGCCTATCGCCTGGTGGATAAGTTGTTCAAATGGGATGATTCAAAAGCATTGTGTAACTACCCCTATCTGGCTGTTAGGCTCTTTAAAGAATTCGAATTAAAGAGTATTTCCGATGATCAAGTATACAAAGTACTGCATTCTTCTGGCACCACTGGCCAGTCATCGAAAATATATTTGGATAAAGAAACAGCTCAATTGCAAACCAAAGTGTTGACGAGAATATTGCAGCACTGGTTGGGTAAATCACGTCGACCCATGTTGCTTATTGATTCTCCCCATACTGTTAAAAAAACAGGTGGAATGACTGCCAGGGCAGCAGGATTGCAAGGCTTATCTTTTTTTGGTCGCAGCCATACCTATGCCCTCGATGCCAATATGAATCTGGACATTGATAAGGTATCCAATTTTTTTGAACAATTTAAAGGCCAGTCCGTTCTGCTGTTTGGTTTTACCTTTATGGTTTGGCATAGCTTTATACAACAGTTGCAAAAACATAATATTTACTTCGAACTGCAAGATTCGATATTGATTCATGGTGGTGGCTGGAAAAAGCTGCAAAAGGCGTCTGTTTCTCATCAGACATTTAAACAGCAAATCCAAACCCAGTTAGGCGATGTACGTGTACATGACTATTACGGCATGGTTGAGCAAACAGGCACTATTTATATGGAATGTGAACAAGGCTTTTTTCATTGTCCAGTATGGTCAGATATTGCCATTCGCAACCCTGTAGATCTGTCGTTTTTGCCTTTTCAGCAGGTCGGCTTGATACAACTGACCTCCGTTCTGGCCAGAAGCTACCCAGGGCATTGTATTCTCACAGAAGATCTTGGTTATATAGTTGGCGAGGATGATTGCAGCTGTGGTTTAAAAGGTAAGTACTTTAAGGTGTCAGGACGTGTACCCAATGCCGAGGTGAGGGGGTGCAGTGACACCTTTTCCTGATTTAGCTGAACATAAAGACATTAAATGGCATATCAAAGCGCCGCATGCTCCCGCAAGCATAAAGCCTTGGAGCGACCAACTTATCCTGGAGGTCGATAGCCTCGCCAGATTTTTGTTGCAGCATAAAATTAGCAAGGAATATCCGGAAATAGTCGCCCTGGGTTTTTGGGCTAGAAAAGCTAACTTGCTTAAGATGTTACCTGGGCAGGCAAGGTTCAAAGAGGCAAAAAAAACGCCTGCGGTATTTCATGTAGGGCCTGCCAATGTCGATACCGTGTTCTTCTATTCATTCTTATTGTCAGTGCTGGCGGGAAATCAAAATATCGTCAGAGTGAGCAACAGAAGTGGCGCTCTGGTTTACCAACTTATTGACTTGCTTCAAGGGTTTTTTTACCAATATGCCAATTCCGAGTTTGAGCAGTTAATTTCCATTATTGAATATCCTGCGACATCAACAGGTGTGACAGTGACTTTGTCTGAATGGGCAAATATGCGGGTGATTTGGGGAGGAGATAACAGTATCGATGCCATAAACCACATAGCGCCTCATGCTAACCAATTAACCTTTCCAGACCGTTATTCCATTGCACTTATGCAGATTGAAGATGCAGAGCAAATACCACAGGCCGTTGAGGCAATGGTCAAAGATCTATTGCCTTTTCGTCAACAAGCTTGCTCTTCACCTAAAGCCATCGTTTGGTGGAATACATCAGAACAATTACAGAACGCTTTCTTTCTACAGCTCAACCAAGTTTTAGCAAACAAAGAAAATGGCTTTGATATGCGTGATCAGGTAGAACAGTTTGTTGATTGTCAGCGTATGGTCATTACTCACAAACCTGCAGTTAAAACCATAGAACATAACCATATAACATGTCTTGATTTAGACAAATTACTGCCAGACTATTTTGACATCCATACTGGCCATGGCTTGTTGCTCAACATCAGAGTCGATACTTTAGATTCATTACCTTATGCCGATAAACTACAAACTATTGCTGTTTTTAATATACCTGATGCCATGCAAAATGAATTGATGACTAATCACTATGTAAAAAGGGTGACATCCTTAGGTAAAGCCTTGTCATTTCAGCATATCTGGGATGGGGTGGATTTATGCGAAGCGTTTGGGCAATTAACATGCTAGCGACAACATCAGACAACAAAAGCAAAGCTGTTTTATTTGGCGCAGGTAAAGCTGGGCTAGCAGCCAAGCATAATTTGGCAGAACAGTTTCAATTTATCGCCTTTTGTGACAATGATAAAAGTAAAGTTGGTCAAGTGATTGACGGTCTGCCGGTAGTATCTCCAGACGATCTTGGCTCCATGAAATATGATCGAGTATTGATTGCCAGTGAATTCGCAGAGCAAATAAAAGAACAGTTAATGTCTACCCATCAAATTGCGGCTGAACTCATTGAATCGGTCAAATGGACGGATCTTAAAGAAGTCACATTAGGGCAAGATGCCGAAACTGAGCAATTTGCTGTTTACCTACTAAAACGAGTGTGCAAACGTCTTTCGGAGCTTGAGATAGCTTATTATGTGGATGCTGGCACTTTGCTAGGCATATATCGAGACAATCGCCTGATCCCCTGGGATGATGATTTAGATATAGCGATAGATGCCAATTACTTAGCAGAAACGGTAGACGCAGTGGAAAGGCTTTTGGCGGATTTACAATATACAACATCCGAACCTTGGCAGTTACATCAGCAAACTTCATCCACCCAGTTTGGTAATGTGCCCAAAGGCGCAGTGAGGGCGTTAAAACTCTGCCCAAAAGATGCCGATAGCAAGCTACCCATGATGGATATTTTCGTCAAATACTCTGATGGGGAATGGATGGATTATTGTTTGGCCTCTCGTGGAATTCGGATGCCCAGTCATCATCTGCAAACGCTAGGCAGCATCGAATTTGCTGGGCAGCAACTTAATATTCCAGGTAGGGTAGAAGATTACCTCGAACGTCACTATGGTGACTGGCGTACACCTAAAAAAGATTGGGGATTAGGAGATTTGACCAATGCCACTGTGTTCTAGCAAGTCCGAGGTAATGCGTTCGTTATGACCACTGTACTTACTTATGGCACTTTCGACCTTCTACATATTGGTCACTTGAATATCCTCGAAGGCCTTAAGGCTAAGGGGGATAAGTTGATTGTAGGCGTTTCTACTGATGAGTTTAATCAGCAGAAGGGCAAAAGAAGCTTATTTTCCTACGAGCAACGAGCACGCATGATTGCTGGGCTTAAGTGTGTCGATATGGTGATACCAGAGGAGCATTGGCAACAAAAGGCAGATGATATTAAAGAATTTGATGTTGATATTTTTGGTATGGGCAGCGATTGGCAGGGTAAATTTGACCACCTAAATGAGCTGTGCGAGGTGATTTATTTACCACGAACGCCAGATGTATCATCAACTAACTTAAAAAACGCCCTTTCAGTTATAAATAAAAAGAGCATCCAAGATATCAAAAATGGCCTGGACAATCTTTACGATATAGTCAAAGCAATGGGGTAGATTCGCGTAATATGTCGAGTTTTAACCCAATTGATTTTGTTGTTACCTGGGTAGATGGTAATGATCCTGCATGGCAGCGAGATTACGCTCGCTATGCACCTGAAAGCGAAATCATGAATGGCACCGAACGGTTTCGTGATTGGGGTAATCTAAAGTATCTTTTTCGGGCATTTGAGCAATTTACCCCCTGGGTTAACAAAATTTATTTCGTTACTTATGGGCATTTGCCCAAATGGCTTGACACTAACCATCCAAAACTCGTTATAGTCAATCATCGCGATTACATGGACAAGCAAAATCTTCCGGTATTCAACAGTCATCCCATAGAAGTAAACTTTCATCGTATCAAAGGGCTATCTGATCATTTCGTCTATTTCAACGACGACTGTTTCATTCTTGAACATCTGCAGCCAGAAGTTTTTTTTCGAGATGGATTACCTGTAAATGTAGCGATAGCCAATGTAATGAGTGACGGAGTCATTGCACCTGTCATTCTTAATAACCTTGAGCTTATAAATAAAAATTTTAATCGCCACAAAGGCCAGAAACTTACTAAGAACCAAATTATCCGTAAGTACTTCAGAAAATGGTTTCATTTAGGTTACGGGTTGAGAATGCTCGATACGCTGTTGCTGATGAAATGGCGCGTATTCACTGGATTTGTTGAATATCACCATCCTCAACCTTTTCTAAAATCTACCTTTGATGAAGTTTGGTCAAAAGAACCTGAAGCCCTTGAGAGAACATCAAAATCTCGCTTCAGGAGCAACTACGATGTGAGCCAATATCTCATGCGGAACTGGCAGCTGGTATCCGGAAACTTTTCTCCAGACACAGTAAAAAATGCCTTCGAGCGCAGGAAGTATGTGGAGCTGAGAACCGTAAAGGATGTTGAAAAGGCATGCGCTGAAATTCGTTCAGGTAAATACCAGATGTACTGCCTTAACGATGCAATGTCCAAAGGGCGTTACACCGCTGAAGACGTCTCACTCGAAGGAATTGAACACTCCAAGCAAATCGTCATTGATGCGCTGAATTCGTTAATGCCCCAAAAATCAGGATTTGAGCGGGAGTAGACATTGATTACCTGTGATACATCGCTTCATAGCGCTGCTCAAAGTGGTACAAAAAAAGCCTGGGCTTGGGGCGTATCTCAGGATGCCCACATTCAGCTGACGCGAGCGCCTTACACATTTCAAGGAATCATTGATGGTAACAGTGAGCAGCTCGAAACAGGAAGAATGGTCTCAGGTATACCGGTCTTCGGGCATGCCAAGCTTTCATCATTGTGTGTAGAAGATATCATTCTGGTGGTTTTTGCAGACCTAAAGGTTTTCGGAGAACAGATTTTAAAGCAGATTGCTGGTTATGGTGCTTTCCAAGTAACTGCGCCGGTAGATTATTGGCTTCAGCAAGACATTGATGTCATGTTGAGTAGTTTGAAAAATCTTTTCCCTTTAGGGAAAGCAGCATCTCACCCCTCTAAATTGGCGAACAATAGGATTTTACTCGCACTACCTAACTTGTTTAAAGGCGGAGCCGACCGTCAGATGGTGTTACTGGCCATCGCGTTGGCTAAGCTCGATTATGAAGTACTTTTTTACACGTATGGCAATGACGCGGAAGGCACCAATGAGTGGCAAATGTGGTTGCAGGAAGCTGGCGTTAACCGGGTTAGCTCGCCACAAATACGTCAGCTGGAATACTCATCATTAATAGTTAATGGAGAGCGACTGGATAAGTATTTTCCTCCGCGATTTGCAAGCATGCTCGTTTCGTTGATTGATGTTCAGAAAATGTTTTCGCCATTCTTGTCCATAGGGTTCCTGGACAATATGAATGTTCTGTTAGGACTTTCAACATTATTTACTCAATGCGGTGAACTTATATTGTCCGCCCGTAGCCAGGCACCAGCCGAGGTACCAGGATTCGTTACTATGGCTCCTTTTCAGGTCATGAAAGAGCTATATCTACATATCCTGCAAAGTCAACGCGCTACTATGGTATGCAATAGCCCGACAGGCAGGACATCGTATTTACGATGGCTAGATGCTACTGAAATCGAATTAGGTTGTATTGAGAATGCAGTTTATCTAGAGCCTACAGAGTTATCGCCAATTCGCAGTGAGCTATCTATAGGTGCAACCGACCTGTTGGTTTGTGGTGTCATGCGTCTGATTGAAAGCAAGCGACCAATGGATTTCGTTGAGGCAGTACATAAAGCACACCTCAAGAATTCTGACATATTTGCCGTTATAGTAGGGGACGGCCCTTTGTTTTCAGAAGTGTCGGCGTTGATTGAATCGTTGAATGCGCAGGGCTACATCAAAATGGCTGGTCTTCAGGAAAGTGCCTTACCTTACCTTGCTGTAAGTGATGCATTTTTGCATACCTCCTGTGTGGAGGGGACAGCAAATGTGTTGTTGGAAGCTCAGGCCATGGGCGTGCCTGTTTTTGCTTATGAGTCAGACGAGACCCGGCATGCGGTGAACAAGACTGAATTATTTCTATGTGAAGATGGAAATACCACGGCAATGAGCGAGTTAATTTCTGACAAGCTGGTATATCGAAGAGATAAAAAAGGTGCTGATGGCACCGATTTTGAAGATGCCCTGCGAATGGCTAAAGATTATCTGGCGCAAACCAAGCGTAATATTAAAGCTCGGCCGACAAATGAATAGGGTAGAGGACCAATAATGGCAACTGGACAACAGATTGAAACTCGCGGTCATGTAGTGGGATTTAAAGAAGAGATCTCTAAAGCTGCTGAGACCAACGACAATACCTTCTTTACATGGTTTGACGCAGCTAAGGATAAAGACACTGCATTTGTTCGTGGTAGCTGGGATTTTTCATTGCATATGGCGCAAGAGTTTGCACCGCATATCAGCCGTCCTGAAGAAAAAGTGATCATGGAAATTGGTCATGGGGCAGGGCGTATATTAGCGGCAGCCAGTCGTTCGTTTAAACATGCCATCGGTGTTGATATCCACGAGAACAATGAGAAAGTTGCCGAAGAACTCAATGCCAGAGGTATAGATAATTTCACGCTTTATCAGTCTGATGGTAAGAATTTGCCGGTGCCAGATGACAGCGTGGATTGTGCTTATTCTTTTATTGTTTTTCAGCATCTGGAAAAAATAGAAGTGTTTGAACACTATCTTCAAGAAATTAATCGTGTTTTAAAGCCCGGCGGAGTCGCTGTGATTTATTTTGGTCGAAAATATAAGCACTCTATTAATAGAGATTCGCGCCTGCGTTACTTGTGGGATAAGTGGATGGAAGGCTTTCGTATGCCAAAAGGCTACGAAGAGCTACCGGCCAAAGTCAATATGACGAACTTGAGAGTGTCACTATCTTACGCCCGTGCACAGGCTTCTGAGTGTGGTTTTAAAGTACATAAAGAGCTGGTATCCAAGAAAACTGTACCTGATGGCGTTACTCTATATGGGGGTCAGAATGGTTTGGTGCTTTTTAAGCTCTAATTTCCGTGTCGCGCAGTTTGGGGTGGCTGTTGAGTTCTTCTGGGATTTTGACAGCATTTGCTTTCAGCGGTAGATGCCACGTTAAAGTATTACGCCGATTTACAGATAAATAAGCTACGGTGGGCGAATCATCCCCATCGATAGCGTTGTTTTGAGAGAAACCTTATGCATCAGCAAACTTCCCATACTCAGGCGCCTTCGCAGGTGATGCAGCATGATTTTGTCAGTCACCAAAATGACTTTGAAAAAGTTTATGCAAAGAAACAAACGGGTGACAATGGTCTCAGATTTCCCCTGCAAGATGTTGATGTATTGAAATGGCAAAGAGGTGTTAACGCCGATGATTTTTACGCCTATATGTATCGACGTTACACCTGTCACATTCTGGCCAACATAGACATAAAGGATGGTATGGATATTTTGGTTTTGGGATGTGGAGTTGGCTCAGATGAGAAAAATATAAAGAAGCTTTATCCGAATTGCCGTACCTGGAGTATCGATATCTCTGCCCAGATGATTGAGCGAGCTATCGCTAGTCAATCACCCAGTCAGTTTGCCTTGGGTGTAGCGGAATCCCTGCCATTTCCCGCCAATTCTTTTGACAGGATTATCTCTCGCGAAGTCATCGAACATGTGGCTGCGCCTGCGCTCATGATGCAAGAAGTTTCCCGGGTCTTAAGGCCTGGTGGAATTGCTATGATCACCACTGAAAATGAAGAGTCGTGGGGGTTGGGCAATGATCGATATACGTTTATCCGTGACAAAATAGTGTCAATAGGTAAGGGGATTGCCAAGGTGTTTGGTGTGACTTTTGAGGAAGCATTGCCCGCCAGTTACAAAGATGAAGCCCCAACTTTAAAGGAGTTCCAGGATTATACAGCCTCAGCAGGCCTTACGTTGGAAAAAACGTTTTGGGACGGGGCCTTGTATAAGTGCCTGCCTGTTTTTCAACATATTATTGGACCTAAAAGAATGGTCCGTTGGGCTCATTACTTTTCTTGTCTTGAAAATACCCCTCGTTTGGCGTTTTGGTTTTGTGATCAGGTGAAGTACAAGGTAACAAAACCCCAATCAGACAATGAAACGGCTAATACGCCCGTATTAACGGTACCTGGAAGTGACAGTATATTGGTGGAAACTGATAGCGGTCTACACGACCCAGTGTCCGGGAAAACCTATCAGAAATTGAATGGTGTTCCTGACATGGTTCCCAAGGTTGAAAATCCCGAAAGCGGTGGTACTGCGAAGGCAATGCCGGTCAAGAAGAACAGCCAGTTATACAACTACGTGCGAACCAAAATTCGTTTTATTTATCGCTTAGTCTTATTGCTTGTTGCATGGTTGGTAAGTGTTGTAGTGACTAAAAATAGTGATAGACCATCCCAATTTATCAAAGATAGAACTTGGGATGAGTATATTGCTGTGAGTTTAAGAAAGTCCCGTTTGTAAGGCAGCTTTGCGAATACTGCTGTTGTGTGGTTCGGTGATTTGGAGTCTGGAACGCTTTTGTGTCTGAAAATTATGAGAAACCCCTAGCATTTATTTTTGGTGCAGGCTTGGGAGGTCAACGAGCATATCGATACCTTAAGCATCATTATGAAATAGAGTGCTTCATTGACAACAATCCGTCCCTGAACGGAAAAACCTGCATGGGGGTAACCATCCAACTTCCAGACAAGGTAGATGTACATAAGGTTGATCAAATCTTTGTCGCGAGCATGTATTCCAATCAGATCTGTAACCAGTTGGTTAACGAGCTCAAGGTAGACCAGCATAAGATCAAACTGGTAGATAAAGCGACTTTGCACGGCAAGCACGAAAAACTTAACACCAAGTTACCTGTATTGGTCCTTATGGCGTTCTATGCCCTTGTCGTGTTGTTCTTTGTACTGTCGCTCAAGGAGTAGTCATTGATTTGGTTTGAGCTTGTGTTGCTTGGGTTATCTCTTCTGCTTAGGATTGCTCTGACGCGTAAAGCGAAACTGGGTTTTGATACATTTGGTCACTTATATTTTTGCGACTTATTTCAAAATCAGAAAAGTGGCCCTTTTGATGGTATTGCGACGGGAATCGCCCATAGTCATAAATTGGAAAGCGCCTTGTATTTCAATTGGCTGATGGCAAAAATCCCCCATTACAGCGAAAAGAAAAACAGACGCTATTTTAACTGCGCAATGGACGCCATTTTCGGGCTGTCACTGATTCCTATGTGCACAGCGTCGGGGCTTCCATTAGAATCTGCATTGGCGGTCAGTCTAGTTTACCTATCCTGCCCAATGTGGTTTTCAGGTATGGCAATTGGACCCCGGATCACGAATTTTACCCCAAGGTTGATGTCGGAGTTATTGGTCAACCTATATTTCATTTTTGTGTTTTACCATCAGAGTACGGGCAACTTGGGAGTGCTTATCGTTGCCGTGTTTATGGGAATTGTCGTTTTATTGTCCTCCAAGTTTGGTACCCAAGCGTTGTTGTTTTTGACTATTTTGCTCGTACTGTTGTGTTGGTCAGTACAGCCTGCTTTGCCACTGTTTTTGACAATAGCCGCAAGCTTGATAGTGACCAAAGGACGCTACGCTGCAATGTTGTCAGCTCATCTGAAGCACTTGCATTGGTACCTGAAGGAGAACATTGCGAATCGTATGTTTATCTCTACGCGAAATGACGTGAGGCAACTCGCCTTGCCTTTCAATCGCTATGACAGTGTTTGGAATAACATTAAAGCCGTGAGCATCCCTTATGCGGCAAAGAACAGTTACACCGCAGTTCTGTTCAAACTGCCTCTGTTGGTTTTGCTAAGTGCTATATGGCTTGCTTCACTTATCGTAGATAGGGTGTTAACTGTGCCAGACTACAGTCCACTTGTTCTGGCAGCCGTTTTCCTGTTTTTGCTAACGAGTCAAAAGGTTTTCTTGTTTTTGGGTGAAGCGGAGCGTTACCTGAATCATATTGCTGTATTTGTCGTTTTGCTCTTTGTTGATGTCGTTTATCAGATAGATCTTCCGTGGTTAATTCTGGCCGTCGCCGGTTACGGTTTATTATTTGGTTTGATGGAGCTCATAATAGAAAATGAACAAGCGCATAAATTAACAACCAAAGTGCATGAGAAACAAAGGGTTATGTCCTGGCTGATGGCTCAACCCAAACAAACGGTATTGCTTTCACCTTATCATTGCATGGATGGTGTGTGGCGAGTGCTTAGGGAAACCTCGCATCAGGTTTTATATCCGATAACCATGAAAAAAGATAAAAAAGAACTTTTCGAATCCAAATTTTCTGACAGGTATCCGTTTTGCAAGTTGGATGACCCTGAAGGACTGTTTAAAGAGTTTGGTGTCGGGGTCATTGTGTGTGAATCCGGCACGTCTCAAGAGGTTGCGCAATCCTCAGCATGGCAGAGAGAGGCCGTAGGGGGGCGTTTTTATGATGTTTTTACTCGAAAAAAAAGTAACGCAAGACCGGGATCGGATAGTTAAATGATAATCAGCGATCTCAGACAAATCTTTAGTGTTAATAACATCAGTCCCTTGATGAACAGTCATACATCGTGTCCTGTTCCGATGCTGGTTGACAGCGAAACGGTTTCCTTACTGTTTTCGTCCAGAGATTCACAGCAACGAGCGCGGGTATTTCAACTCAACTACAACCTGATGACGCATCGGGTCAATGATGTTGTAAAGACACCCGTGCTGGACGTTGGCCCCCCAAGTTTTTTTGATGACGATGGTGTTTATCCCAGTTGCGTGGTGACGGAAGGTGACACAATGTGGTTGTACTACATGGGCAGAAGCAATCGTGTTGCACCTTTTTACAATATGGCCATCGGTATCGCTCAGCACGATCAGCAAAGCGGCGAGTTTAAGAAAGTATTTTCCGGCCCGGTGCTTGGTCAAAATATAAATGACCCCTGGATGGTTTCTACTCCTTGGGTCACACGTGCGGGTTCAGAGTGGATAATGATCTATTTGTCCGGACTAGGCTGGAGTGAAAATTTCGAGACTTCGACTTATCGATTGAAGATCGCAACGTCCCCCAATGGCCTGGATTGGACTACATCAGAGCGTTTCATCCAGGCTTTTGAGTCAGTTGAAAACGTAGCAAAACCTTGCTTGATAGAGACTGACACTGGCTGGTATATGCTTTTTTCATATATTGCTGAGCAAGGGGGGCAGTACCAGTTAGGGTATTTGCATAGCGAAAGCCCTCACAATTGGGACGAGTGTGAAATTCATCCGATTATGGTTGAAGGTGAGGGCGACGAACGCGAAGTGGCAATGTATGCGTACCCCACTGTTTTTCAGTGCGAAAACAGGTTGCACATTGTCATGTCTTCCGCGGACTTGGGGAAAACCGCTATGTACTGTGCAACGTTAACAAGGAGTGAGTGATGGGGCTTGATGTATGCCTTACTTTAGATGCTGACTGGGCCCCTCCTAATCAGCTTGAAGTGGTTGTTGAGCTCTTGGAAAAGTTTGAGGTCAAAGCTACGTGGTTTGCTACCGACAATAGCTCTGTGATGGAACGAATCTCCGCCAACCCGTTGTTTGAGGTGGGCATTCATCCCAATTTTTATGCGGATGGAGAGTTTTCTGGTACCCAGGACGAAGTTTTGGCAGGGTACATGCGCAGGTTTCCAACAGCCAAAGTGGTTCGCAGTCATGGGTTGTTTTCAAATGGGCGTCTGTTAACAAGCTTTGTCAATCAGGGGCTGTGTATTGATTCATCGATATTTATGCCGGAACACAAAGACGTACAAGGCTATCAACTGCAAATCGGAAAAAATGTGCTAACCAGGGTCCCCTTTAGTTGGGCAGATGATCACTTTTTGACTAAACCTCAATGCCCTTCAGCACTAGAGTGGGTTAATCAAAATATGCGGCAGGTTGTGGTTATGTTCCACCCCGTGCATATTTTTTTAAATTGCCGGAACCAGCAGGACTATTTGACTTATCGCAGCACAGACAGGCCGGTAATGCATGACGAATACGGGGTTAGAAATATGTTCGAGGAGTTGCTTTCCAGTGCAAACTGTGCCGACTACAGGGTTGTACATTTGTCAGAACTGGCAAAGAAAATGACGGGCTAGCTGGCCCTCTGATTTGAATGGCTTAAACGTGAATATGCAACCGAGTTAACTACAATATTACACACGTATGAAAAGTGAACTACAGATTAAGAAATGTCAGCGATTAATTGACAAGCTAAGTCTGAATTTAGACAACCAAGTTGTGTTGACGGAATGCGCCAGTGGGGGTTATTTGTACACCCCCATTATGGCATTGTTGGCGGGTGCTAAAGGGGTTGTCGCGTATGGGAAAACTACCCGGTTTGGCAGTTTTGACGACAATGCCAAACTCCTTGTGGATATAGCAACAAAGCTTGGCTTGGCTGACCGGTTAGTTGTGACGGATTCTATAGCGAAAGTGATGGCGCTTGCTGACACGGTCGATTTTGTGACTAACTCAGGCATGTTAAGGCCCATTACGCCAGAGTTAATGTCGAGGTTTAAGCCAGGGGCCTTTATTAGTTTGATGTGGGAGCCGTGGGAATTCAGACCGGGTGATATAGACATCGAATATTGCCAGGAAAATCAGATACCCATTGTCGGCGTGAACGAGTTTGGAAAATTGCTTAGCATGGAGAATTATCCATTCTTCCTCTTTACCAAAGCAGCGCACCATATGAACAGTATGATTGCGAATGAAAGTATCGCGTTATTTGGTGGTTTCTTAACTGGCAATTTGATCCATGAAAAATTGAATGCACTGGGTATTGAGCATATTTGGTTTACCCCGGATGGTAGTGATGGGAGTTTAAGCTTTTCTGAGGCAAGAGGGCTGTTGGAAAAGGATGTGCTGGATATCGTCGTGTTTGCTGAACACCTGGTAAATACTGTTTTGGTAGGGCACCGTGCGCCGTTGACGTTCCAAGAGCTAAAAGCACATTTCCCTGAATTAAAAGTGATCCATATCTGTGGCGCCATTGACAGCGAAGAGCTTATGGCCTCGGGTCTCAATAGATATCCCGATACCATTAGTGGTTTCGGCTATATGAGCTTTCAGCCAGCAGACTTTTCATTCATGCCAGCCATTGAACTTAACTGTATCGGTCTAAAGGCCGCAGAGGTGTTCGGCAATACGTACAAAATCAATAATGACTACGAACATGCTATCAAGGTCGCCGAGGAGGCTGGTTATGCCCTGGATTTTCCAGGCGGTTTTTACAACTACCGGCCCAGAGATATGGAAGATTTCTCTGAGATTCAATTATGCGAGAAGTGATTAGAAAAACCCTAAACTTTCTGGTCCGGCGAGCCATAAAACTAAATATGGCTCATACCCTGAAACGTTATAACAGGACCAATCCTCCATATGAGGATGTATTCGATTGGCGAGAGAAAGGGGACTTTATATTCGGTAAGGGAAAAAACATTACGGTCTATGGCTCCACCAGTATTAGCGGTGATGTCAAGGTCGGCCCCAATACCTGGATCGGCCCGTTTGTGTGTTTGGATGGTTCAGGGGGGTTGGTGATTGGCGCAAACTGCTCTATCTCTACTGCGGTGCAAGTATTGACGCATGATTCTGTTGACTGGGCGTTGTCTGGCGGACAGGCGGCCTATGCCAAAGCTCCGGTGAATATTGGCGACAACTGTTTCATTGGCACGGGGGCGGTTATTTTGAAGGGGGTGACAATCGGGGAGCAATCCGTTGTTGGTGCAAATACCGTGGTAAACAAATCCTTACCAGCGCGCAGTATCGCAGCTGGCAATCCTATGAAAGTAATAGGTGAAATATCTGTGAATGAAAACGGGGTAATCACCAAACACTTCTTTCACAAGAAGTCAGACTTAACAGACAACTAATAAATGTTATTGATATCCGCTTTTTAAGGCGTGTGAAAGGTCTCCATTTTACGCAGGGCAGGATCAAACGGACTGTACCCAATAACCGAAAGGTTTATCGTCATCGCGGTATGGTGCTCTTACTTTTTGACAATGAGCGTCCATTCCCATAACGGGTAGTCATGGATAAGGCTGACGTACTTACTGAAGTGTTTTTTGCAATAGTCAAACCAATAGCAGGGGTCACTATAGTACAGGTGTTCCTCTTGCCAATCTACGTAGGTGCTTAGCATGTTGAATGCAAACCCACCGTTGCTATGTGTATTGAGCTGAGCTAACACATCATGAATAAATGATTTCCAGTCTTTTTCTGAGGCATCAAACTTGACATTAAAGGTTCCGGATACAAAACCAAAATCGGCAGTAGACTGTATCTGCGGTTCATTAAACAGTGAGATTGGATAAGGCTTGTTTGTTAAAGTCTGGCGAGCTTCCTCAAGCATTTTTTCACTAATATCGTACCCCTGATACTCGGTTATGCGATTTTCCCATATCGCGTCTATGTACTCTGCCAGAGATCCGTAACCGCAGCCATAATCCAAAACCGAGAAAGGCGAACTGACTTGCTCGAGAAGCTTACACAGTTGCTGAAATCTCAGGCTTTGACAGTTTTCCGTATTCCAGCCAACCGCTTTTGATTGCAATCCGTGTTTCTGAAGGTTATCGGTATACAGAGCATTGATTTTGTTCAATTGAGCGGGTTTGTGCATGTTTAAAAACCTACCTCATCGGATTTTTTGTGAAATGGTGGCGTTCGCTGCGGCACATATACATCCTTCTCGGCAGTATCCTTCATGATAATTGCACCAGCACCGATAAGGGTTTCATCGGCAACTTTCAGGCTATCTCGCAACGTTGCATTTACCCCTATGAAAAGGTTGTTGCCAAGCTGGCACGATCCCGAAATAACGACATGGGATGAGATGAAGCAATGGCTGCCAACAGTGCTGTGGTGGCCAAGGTGGTTACCACTCCAGAAAATGGTGTTGTTGCCGATTGTTGTGAATGGCTGAATGGTATTGTCTTCGAAAATGAATACGTTTTTCCCCAATTTAGTACTTTCCCAAATTTCAACATTGGGATGGATGAAGTTGGCGAACTGATAGCCCAATACGTCGATTTCTTCATACACACGTTGCCGGGTCTTGTTCATGTTGTTGTAACCAATGGCAACAAAGACATCCGTTTGGCTTGGCGGCAGCATATCCGCAATAGACTCAATGGCCATCAAAGGGCGGCCTGCGAATTGCTCTTCACTGATGTATGCGCGATGGCAAGCGAATGCGATGACTTCATAGTCGGAGTACTTATCAAAGTATGCCGCTGCAACTTCAGCAAACAGACCTGTGCCAATAATGGTGAGTGGTTTTTTCATGACTGCTCCAGTTGAGAGAAGGGCAATACAAAAAAGCCTTCGTATTCAGACAAAAGCTGCTGGCGCTGCTGTTTCAAGGTTTCTGGGTTAAACAGACGCGTGTAGTAATAGTAAGGCAAGTCCTGGGTTCCCCATTTTTTCTTGAAGCTGTAGACGCCGTCTTGGGTCAACCAGGTACCTCCCCAGTTCCAACGCTTGAAACCCTTTACCCTTGCTTGTTTCATAGCCTCGTAAATAACCAGCGCCAGAGCCTGTGTATTCCGATATTCTTCTACAATAACCGGAGTAAAATATTCAACTGTAGCGTTGTAATAGAGCAACAATAATCCGGCGACCGGTTTGTTTTCAATTGTTGCTATATACATCGACCATTCTTGGTCATTCATTAGTTCTGGCACAAGCTGAAAAAACGACTCATGCTTGGCCACTCCCCCTATAGCGTCCATATTGTGCTTATGCGTTTGATATAAAAATGCCATGTCTTCAGGCTTTTGTGTGGCATAAACCTGTACTTGCGATTTAATCGCCTTACGAATGTTTCTGCGCCTGGGGGATTCAAACAGGTTGATTAAGTCTGCTTCGTCAACATTGTCGGGGAAAGCAGTAAACTGGCCGATACGCTCATCCTTAAAATCATAGTCAGACCAGCGCTCGTAGTCATCGTTATCTTCTAGCAGCGGGTTTGTGATAATGGTCGCGCTCGCAGCATTGTTACTTTGAGCTTGAGTGTAAAAGTGTTGGATGAGCGCGCGTTTAGATTCAGCGCAGGGGGTTCGTTGAAGTACACCTCCGTTGCTGCCATAAAAAGGCATTGAATTGTAGACTTTGCCTAAAGTGCCCCCTTTTATTACGAAAGGCAGAATGCCCGTAATGGATTCGCCTTTTGATGCAACAAGTAGGCAGGCATCAGCATGTAGGTGTTGAGTAATAAGGCCAACGTACCGTGATGAGGTATATATCAAGCTTGCTCTACAGGATTGACCGTAGTCTGTTAACAGTTGCAAATTGTCTGTACAGTCGATGTTAATTTCAGACACTGTGCTGTTCCAACCATGTGCTGACGTTTAACAACGACCAGATGAGCAAACGACGATTTCGTTTTCCTGAAAAGTGATCATCCAGTAGGGTAGAAACAACTGTTTTGTCCAAGAATTCGAAAAGTGGTGTATTATTGTCGATCAGTTTACGCTTTACGAACTCAATACTTTCTCCTTTAAACCAACTTGCATCAGGCGCGGAAAAGCCTTGTTTTACAGCTGTGGAAGCCTGATTGGGGATGTAATTAGACATGACTGTTCTTAAAATCTGTTTGCCATCTTTAGTTTTTTGAAAATACTTTCCTGCCTTGTTACCAGGCTCATTCTCATTAATGCGAACTGCATCGTGTAAATTGTTGAGTTTCAATGAAACAGGGCATTGCATGGCAAAATCGACCAAATCATTATCCAGAAAAGGTAATCGTGTTTCCAGTCCATGTGCCATACTTAACTTGTCTTCAACGACCAGCAAGCCGTGTAGAAATGTTTTGGCTTCAAAATACAGGGAGTGATTGATATAGTCTTCCGGCTTTTCAGGAGTACTCATATTGGTGTTAAATACATCCCGAAAAATATCCCGCGTCCATACATCACTGACTTCATGCCAGATTGGTGAAAGCAAGGCTTTTAACTCAGAATTGGACACCAGTCTTTGCCAAAACAAGTAGTATTTGTCGATGTAGTCTTCAAAATTCTTATTGTTCACCGCGCGATAATAGCGCCATGGATAGCCACCAAATAACTCATCACCACCAGCGCCGCTGAGTACAACCTTGACAAATTTACCGGCTAGCTTAGCTGCATAGTAATTAGGGTAACTTTGACCTACTCTGGGTTCTTCCAGATGATAAGCAAGTGTGGGCAAGCAACGTTCCATATCACCCGCTTTGAGCACCATTTCATAGTGTTCTGTTTTAAACAGGTATGACATGTATTCGGCTTTGGCTCGTTCATCAAAGGCTAGTTCTAAACCAGATGCTGAATTAAGATCAAATCCACATGTAAAAGTTTTAATATAAGGGTGTGAACGAGCTGCGATCGCAGAAATTGAGCCGCTATCAATACCGCCACTTAAGTAGCTGCCAACTTCTACGTCGCTCACTAGTTGCCGATTGACTGCCTGGACAAAAAGTCTGTCCAGTTCTTCTCTGTATTCTTCTTCTCTTTTTGGCGTCTCAGGTTCGCGAAATTCATAATCCCAATATTGCTGCAATGCAAATTGTGGTTTATAGTTGTTGGTTTTTAATGTCGCAAAATGTCCGGCAGGTAATAGTTTGATGCCTTCTACTAGGGTGTTGTCTGTGAATATATTTTGGAATGTGAAATATTCGAGTAGCGCTTTTTTGTTAAGTGCATTCTCAAAGCTTGGGAGTGCCAATAGTGCTTTTTGTTCCGAAGCAAAGGCAAAAGTGCCATTACTTTCGCCGTAATAAAGAGGCTTGATACCATATCTGTCACGGGCAAGCAAAAGAGTATTCTGCTGTCTATCCCAAAGTGCAAAAGCGAACATGCCATTAAATTTTTTAATGGCTTCGGTTCCCCAATGAGATAAGGCATTTAGTAATACTTCTGTGTCTGTGTTCGACCTAAACCAATAGCCTTCTGCTTCTAACTCTATTCTGAGTTCTCTAAAGTTATAAATCTCTCCGTTGTAACTCAAAGCGTATCTATGATTTGCAGAGAGCATCGGCTGATGGCCAGCAGGTGAGGGATCAAGGATGGCTAAGCGCCTGTGACCTAATCCCACATTGCCTTCAATCCAATGTCCTTCACCATCAGGTCCTCTATGAGCAACGGCGTCAGTCATGTTTTGTAGCTGAACAGGAGATATGGCACGATTGTTTAACTGGACAATGCCTGCAATGCCACACATGGTTAGAGAGCCTTTAAAGCGTCGATAACATATTGATAGTCATCAGCAGTCATCTTATTGTGCAAAGGAATAGCCATGGTCTGATCGTTGCAAAACATTGCCACTGGATAGTCTGCGGGGCTAAGCTGCATAGCTTGTGTAAAGTAGCTCAGCATATGAATGGCATGGGTGCCTGGTCTGGTGGCAATACCTTTTGACTGAAGCACATCCATGATCTCGTTGCGAGGTAAGGGGGCCGTCTTTGGATCTACCCAGGTCACAAAGGCTTGCCAGGCTGGGGTGCAGGCGTCGGGCACAACTGGCATCTTTAACCAGGGTATCTCTGCCAGAGCCTGGCGATAATTCTGGGCCGCTTGCTGTCTTTCATTTATAAAACCTTTGAGCTTTCCAAGCTGGCTTAACCCCACTGCGCCTTGCAGATCGGTCATTCGGTAGTTAAATCCCATCATATTAAAATCGGGTAACAAGTATGGCTTAGGCCCGTGATGACGTTGTTCCTCAGAAATCTCAGCACCATGATTGCGGAGCTTTTGCATGATTTCTGCCAGATCAGGATCATTGGTAAGCACCATACCCCCTTCACCCGTTGTGATAGTTTTACGAGGATGGAAAGAGAAGGCGGAAGCATCACCCAGGGTGCCAGCGTAAGCGTCTTTGTATTTTGCACCAGCGGCGCAGGCTGCGTCTTCGACAATTTTGACTTGGGAAGGCAGAGCATCACGGATGGCATCCATATCGGCACATAAGCCAAAAAGATGTACAACAACAATAGCCTTCGTTTTTGGGCTCAACTTGGCCTGAATTTTTGTAGGGTCTATGTTGTAAGTTTGCAGGTCTATATCCACAAATACTGGGGTCGCCCCGCAATACAGCACTACATTGGCCGAAGCGACCCAGCTAAATGCAGGGACCAGCACTTCATCGCCTGGCCCTATCTCTAGTGCATGCAAAATTAGGTGCAAAGCGGTAGTGCAACTGGTTGTTGCGATACCGTGCTGGGCACCATGAAAATCGGCAAAGCCTTTTTCGAAGGCCGCCACTTTAGGCCCCTGAGTGAGCCAACCCGTTTCAATAGGCTCTTTGATTGCTTGCCATTCAGCTTCGCCCGTGACGGGCTCGGAAATATTGATGCGCCGCTCAGTCATGGGGATGCTCCATACGCCACTGGATTAAACGTTTCAGGCCTTCTTCGAGGCTGATCTGATAATCAAAACCGAGGTCATGACTCGCCTTTTTCGGACAACCAATACGATTTTGCACCAGGCGTCTGGCATCTTCTGCATCATAGGGTTTGTACTGGACTTTTAACTCAGATTGCCGCAACTCCAGTATCAAATCACAGAGTGCTTTGATACTGGTTTGCACCCCTGTACCGACATTGTAAAACTCATCAGTCACTTCAGATTGCATGGCCAATACATTACAACGCGCTACATCCTGTACCGAAACAAAATCATAAGCCTGCGAACCATCGCCATTAATCAGCGGCGCTTCGTTGGCGTCAATCTTATTCAGCATAATGGGAATCACCCCAGTGTAGGCAGCAGTTTGGTCTTGGTGGGGTCCATAGACGTTCATGTAACGCAAGCCCACGTAATCAAGGCCGTAGCGATCAAAAGTGGCGCGGCACATGGCTTCACCAGCAATCTTAGTCGCTCCGTAAAAATTTCGATTGTTGAATGGATGCTCTTCGGTCATTGGAACCTCAACTGCATCGCCGTAAACCGACGCAGACGAAGAGTACACCAGTCTTTTTACATTATTTTTCACACATGCCTCGAGCACGTTATAGGTACCCTGCATGTTGACGTCAAATGCGGTACGCGGGAAGTCTTTACAGTGTAACAACCACATGGCGGCCAGGTGAAATACTCCATCTATGCCTTGCATCGCATGATTTAACACATCGATGTCACGGATATCGCCGCCGAAAGGATAAAATATGCAGCGTGGATCATTTAGAAAGAGCTCGATGTATTCTTTTTTTCCTCTTGTCAGGTTGTCGTAGATGACCACTTCAGCCACATCGCTCTTTAACAGTTCCTCTACTACATGACTACCAATAAAGCCTGCTCCACCAATGACTAATATTCGTTTTCCCGTTAATTTCATACAGGCGGTTTCCTCTGATTAAAGGTGGACAACTGTGGGGGGAGTATTCGACGTTTCCCGTTTGATTCGCGCAATGATCTCATCCAAAAACGCTTCTGATGCAATGGCGACAACAACTTCCCGCGGGAGTGTTTTTAATGTGTGAGGTGGCTGCAGTGTGAAGCCTTCTAGCTCTGTTTGGAGATACTCGGCCTTTCGGTCGACAATACTATGAATTGTCAATTTTCCATGGGCTCTTATTTCCTGTAGCAACGCCTGACCTATTTCCCCTGCTCCGTAGATACAAACCTGTGAAGACTCACTAGCTTTCAACTTTTTGTACAGTAATTTTGCTGGACCGTTAAAAAAATAGAATATGTTGTCCGCGAGTTTACCAATCATTTTTTACTGCTCTTTTATACAGGATCCTTAAAAAATTCAGAGGCTTCTGCAAATTTCTGAAGCTTGGATCCTCTTGTAAACCAACTGGTTATTTATGTGGTCGTGAGATAACTGTTCAGCTATAAACACCTTGTAACGTCAACCACTATCTCTGGTATATCACTTGTTTCTGTGAGGACCTTCATAATATCGGCAGATTTTGGAGTTTTCTTGAGGTACAAACTTACACAATTTTGGAGCTTGGTTCTGACTGAACAACAACTTTAGTCTATAAAGTGTATAACAAAGTATAATCTTCCATACTATTGCGACAGCGCATCGCTTACTTTCCCACCAACCCTCTGCTATTCTTAAGGCTGAGGTTTGAGGGGGGCTTATGTTAGAGATTAACAGTACCAAATCCAATGCATCTTTGCTGCAACAAGTACAGCAGAAGCAGAATTCGCTGTTTGAAAAGCTGGCTTCCGGTAAGCGGGTGAACAGTGCTGCTGACGATGCGGCGGCCCAGCAGATTATTGATCGTTTGACGTCGCAAACATCCGGTGTGCGTCAGGCCTATAACAATGCCTACGACGGCGTGTCCTTGGCCCAGGTGGCTGAAGGCGGGTTGTCTGGCATTAGCAATGATGTTAACCGTATTCGCGAACTGTCTGTGCAGGCCGGAAGTGGCATTTTGACCGATGCGGACCGTAAGGCACTGCAAAAAGAAGTGTCGCAGCTGCAAGACAATATTAAGCAGACCATCGACCAAACCGAATTTGCTGGTAAGCCGCTGCTTTCTGGTGAAGGCAATGTAGATTTTCTGGTGGGTGCCAATTCAGGGCAGTCCATCAGTGTTGGCACCAAAGATATTGCCGGTGGTTTGAGTGATGTGCTGAATATTGATATCAGCACCGCCAAAGGTGCCTCTGATGCCTTAGAGGTTGCTGACAGTGCAGTTGAGTATGTTGGCTCTGCCCGGGCTGACCTGGGTGCCACTCAGAATCAGTTTGAAAGTGCCGCACGTAATCTGGCTAATACTGAAGTGAATGTGCAGGCGGCCAGAAGTCGGTTGCAGGACCTGGATTATGCACAGGGCTCAGCAGATAAAGCGGCCAATGATATATTGGGGCAGGCATCCATTGCCGTGCAGGCCCAGGCTAACCAGCAAAAAGGCCAGGTGCTGGCGCTGCTTGGCTAAACCTTGCATTTTGAAATATGAAAACGCCGCACTTGTTGCGGCGTTATTGTTTGTTTTTCCCCAGCTCTGAGCAAAGTAGCGTCACCAGTTCGTGCAACACCACATAGCGCCGCTCTTGCAAAACGGGCAAAATCCGATCCCAGTCCAGATTCAAGTAATCATGCACTATGGCATTTCTTAGGGCTATCGCACCCCGAATGGCTTTAATATCCGGTGTCATCAGGGCAAGATGCTCATAAATACGTTCTACCGCAGCACGTGCTTCAGATGGTACCGGCAATCCCTTCGCTTTGAGCAGATGTTTGCTGACACCAATAACTGCTTCGGTCAGTACTTGCAGGTTACGCTCAGTAGCGCTTCTCTGGTTAAATGACAGGCTGCCGTGCAGGCTTTGCTCGGCCAATTCATCCAGCCCATGAATGTGCTGTTCTACCTGTTCGGTAAGAGCGTAAATATAAGCCTGATAGTCAATGCCGGTGTTTTTCATGTTCATATTTATATTCTTCCCACATAGACCAGCAGCGCTGTTGTTCTCTTCGTAAACGCAAACTATCGCGACACAACAACAGGCTCCCCTCGTTTATGATATTCAGGGCCAGAGGCACTGGGGCCCTGTTTATATCTACCAGGCTAACCGGCTCTGTGAACTGTTGCTGTAACTGATAGCGCAATTCGTCAAGATGCTCGTAGTTGCCAATAAAATCAGGTTGCAGAGCCAGGGCAATATCAAAGTCACTATCTGCTGTCCAGTCTTCTCTTGCTCTGGAGCCGTACAGCCAGGCTACTTGCACACTAGGTTGGCAAGCAAAGAAATCTTGAAGGCGGGTCAGTGCGTCGTCCATCGTTATTTCTTCACAATACCGGCCAGTTTGCCGTTGTCCAATACCAGCAAAGAGGTAATGCGGTTTTTCTCCATCAGGGCAAAAGCTTCGGCCATTTTGGCATTGATGTCGATGCTCTTGGGATTGAGCGTCATCATCTGTGCGGCAGTTAAATCGAACACGTCTTTTTTATAGCGGGTAAAACCGCGACGGATATCACCGTCTGTGATAATGCCATAGCCCTTGTCTGCCTCGACAATAGCTATGCCTTGCTGACCACCGCTAATGGCATCGACGATGTCGGCAAAGCTGGCGCTGGTTTTAACTAACGGCAGATGGTCTTTGATCATTTCATCCTGCACGCGGGCAAGCAGACGTCGGCCCAGACTGCCGCCGGGATGAAAACGGGCAAATTCTTCGGGTTTAAAATCCCGTGCCTTCATCAGCGTTACCGCTAAAGCATCGCCCATGGCCAGGGTGGCAGTAGTGGAGGCGGTGGGGGCCAGTTGCAATGGACAGGCTTCTTTTTCCACCCCCACATTTAATACCGCATTAGCAGCCCGGCCCAGGCTGGAAGTGGCGTTCCCGGTCATGCCAATCAGAAAGTTACCGTTTTCTTTTAAAAACGACAGCAGTTTGACGAGTTCTTCTGTTTCGCCGGAATTGGAAATAGCGACAAAAATATCTTCCTTGGCAATCATTCCCAGATCGCCATGGTAGGCTTCGCCCGGATGCATAAAAAAGCTGGGGGTGCCGGTACTGGCCAGGGTTGCGGCAATTTTTCTGCCGATCTGCCCCGATTTGCCCATACCGCAGACCACCACCCGGCCTTTAGTGCTGAGTATGTTTTCTACGGCCTGGCTGAATTGACTATCCAGCTTGTCTGACAGTTGGCTGATAGCCTGGGCTTCGATGTCAAAAACGTCTTTGGCAATATCTAGGTAATTCAATGGAGCACTTCCTGAACAGGCTTGGCCTTGGCTATTTGGGGTATTTTGACCGATACAACGGGGATTTGTCGAATCTGTTGGTGGTTTTGGGATTGGGGGGCGTCGTTTCAGATGGATTATTGCTGTTACCGTCCCTGGTAACAGCCCTGCGGGCCGACACTAGACTGCTGATGTCAAAAATAGCTCCGGGCGATTTTTTGTCTCCTTGCATCCATGCAGGAGACCCTGCGGGCCGCCATTAAACTACTGGCGTCAAAAATCGTTCCTGGTGATTTTTTTGCTGTTACCGTCCCTGGTAACAGCCCTCCGGGCCGCCATTAAACTACTGGCGTCAAGAATCGTTCCTGGCGATTTTTTGCTGTTACCGTCCCTGGTAACAGCCCTTCGGGCCGCCATTAAACTACTGGCGTCAAATTTCATTCCAGATGATTTTTTGCAACCAACATCCTTGTCGGTTGCCCTTCGGACCATCATTAAACAGCTGATGTCAAAAATCGCTCCTGGCGATTTGTAACAGCCCTTTGGGCCGCCATTAGACTACTGGCGTCAAATTTCATTCCAGATGAAATTTTGCAACCAACATCCTTGTCGGTTGCCCTGCGGGCCATCATTAAACAGCTGATGTCAAAAATCGTTCCAGACGATTTTTTGTGCGGTTCTTAAGCGCTTGATCACAAACCTGAATCTCTCAGGTTGCGATTGACCGGGTAATGGTTAAAATCCAAGGGTAGAATGTCGGATACAAAGATATCAAATAGTTATCCGTTTCTTTATCGAGGGCTGAATGCCATTTCAGTCAGGTTTAATGTCACGCGTGGGTTGTCCGCAACTTTGAGGTCGCTAAGGTATGAGTAAAATTCTGATTATCAGTGGGCTGGAGGCTCGCCGGATAAGTCTTCAGACGGTACTCACCTTTATGGGCGAACACTGCGATTGCGTTACGCCCGACCAGGCCTTTGACTATCTGGCTAAGCAGGGCCCCTATGCCTGTGTGTTGCTGGATGCCGATAGCGGCGAACTTAACGATAAACTGTTACGGCTGCATCCGGCTCAGCCCTTTATTATGGTGGGGGCCGATGGTATGGAACATCAGGGCAACCTGGTGGGCGTATTACCAGAGCCGGTAACCTATCCCCAACTGACCCAGATGTTACATCGCTGTCAGGAATACCTGCAGCGCCGCCCCAGCCAGGGTGGCGCGGTACATAACAAAACAAAACTGTTTCGCAGTCTGATAGGTAAAAGCAGCGGCGTGCAGTTGGTGCGCCATATGATTGAGCAGGTGGCACCAACCGATGCCAATGTGCTGGTGTTGGGGGAATCCGGCACCGGTAAAGAGGTGGTGGCGCGAAATGTACATTACTTGTCTAATCGTCGTGAAGGGCCGTTTATTCCGGTCAATTGTGGTGCCATTCCTGGTGAACTGCTGGAAAGTGAACTGTTCGGGCATGAAAAGGGGGCATTCACCGGCGCGGTGAATTCAAGAAAAGGCCGGTTTGAACTGGCCGAAGGTGGCACGTTATTTCTGGATGAAATTGGCGATATGCCGCTGCAAATGCAGGTTAAGCTGCTGCGGGTGCTACAGGAACGCAGTTACGAGCGAGTTGGCGGCACTAAGCCTATTCAATGTGATGTGCGGGTGATTGCTGCCACCCACCGCGATCTGGAAAATATGATCACCGACGGCAAATTCCGTGAAGATTTGTACTACCGGTTAAATGTGTTTCCTATCGAAAGCCCGCCATTGCGTGAGCGTAAAGAAGATATTCCGCTGTTGTTGCAGGAACTGGTGTCCCGTGCCCTGAGTGAGTCCGGGCGCAGCATCAAGTTTACCGAAGGTGCGTTGAAATCCCTGATGGAGCATCACTGGGCCGGCAATGTTCGTGAATTGTCGAATCTGGTGGAACGCCTGCTGATTCTTTACCCGGATAAAGTGGTGGACGTTAGTGATTTACCGCATAAATACCAGCACCATCAGGCCGATGATTATGAACCTGAGTATCCGGAAGAATTGCTGGAACGCGAAGCCATTAATGCCTTGTTTGGTGATTTTACCGAAGAAGATGACGAAGCCGATGATACCGGCTTCAGTCAAGTCGAAGACCCGGAAGTCAACGGGCAGTCCCAGGCATTGCCAGAACAGGGATTAAACCTGAAAGAATACCTGGCTGAGCTGGAGGTTAGTTTAATTACCCAGGCACTGGAACAGCAGGAATGGGTGGTGGCCCGGGCCGCCGAAGTGTTGGGCATGCGCCGTACTACGTTAGTTGAAAAAATGCGCAAATACGGTATGAGCAAAGGCGACGAATAGCCCCACGCCTCATTATGCTGCCCTATCAACCACTGGCTTTTTTCTGAGCCAGTTCTGGATTGTACTGTGTCTTGCATCTGACCGGTTGGTAATTGTAACCAGCAAGGTTAAGCTGACAGTTCCTTAACGCAAATTGAGATGCACACTATGCCACGTATTCTGGCTTTTTCCGGCAGCAGCCGTAAGGATTCATTTAATCAAAAGCTGGTAAGCATTGCCGCTGATGCCGCCAGGCAGGCTGGTGCCGAGGTCACGCTGATTAATCTTGGCGATTATCCTATGCCAATCTATAACCAGGATTTACAGGATGAACAAGGGCTGCCCGAATCTGCGATGGCCTTTAAGCAACTGTTAATTGAGCATGACGGGCTGCTGATTGCGTCACCTGAATACAACAGTGCTTTTAGCCCGCTACTTAAAAATGCCATTGATTGGGCGTCCAGAGCTGCTGAACCTGGTGAGGCGCCGCTTATTGCCTACCGTGGCAAAACGGCGGCCATTATGTCTTGTGCGCCAGGTGCGTTGGGGGGCTTACGCGGCCTGGTATTTTTAAGAATGCTGTTACAAAACATTGGCGTGATGGTGCTGCCGGGGCAGCGAGCCATTGGTCAGGCGGGCTCTGCATTCACCGAACAGGGGCAGTTAAAAGACGCTGAGCAGCAACAGGCTATCAGCAAATTGGCTGTAGAGCTGGTGGACACCCTGAATAAGCTAAGCCGTTAAGGAGCCGTTTTATGCAAGATGAGGCCTTGATTCACGCACTGCTGCTGGATGGCAAAGGCGGTGCGTCGGTATTGGATTGGCAAGGAGTGAAAAACTGGCAGCCGCAGGACGGGGTGTTGTGGGTGCATCTGGATTATAGCCAGCCGCAAAGTATTGAGTGGCTGGAGCAGGGGGCTGACCTTAATCCCGTGGTCACCGATGCATTACTTACCGGTGAAACCCGCCCCAGAACCATTCGTATCGACAACGGTTTGTTGCTGGCCTTGCGTGGCGTCAACTTAAATCCCGGCGCCGATCCCGACGATATGGTATCGATACGGCTGTGGGTTGAACCAGGGCGCATCATCAGCACCAGAAAACGTCGTTTGCTCTCTGTCACCGATGTTGCCAATGAATTAAAAGCCGGGCAGGGCCCGGCTCGCACCGATGAAGTACTGGCCAGTTTATTGTCCAGACTGGTGGCCAGAATGTCTGACACGGTGGATTATTTCGAAGATCAGGTGGCTGAGTTCGAAGAGCAGGCGCTGGAGCAGCAAAATGCCCAGATGCGCGCCGAACTTGGTCGGGTGCGGCGGCAGATTATCTCTCTAAGGCGCTATTTGGCGCCGCAACGTGAAGCCATCTCTCAGTTGTTGTCTGACCGTATCGATTGGTTTAGCCGCGATGTACGATTAAGTTTTCAGGAAACCCTGGACAGCTTAATGCGCCATGTGGAAGACCTGGATGCGGTGCGTGAAAGGGCTGCCGTTACTCAGGAAGAAATAGGTAATCATCTGGCCGAGCAGATGAACAGTCGCATGTATGTGTTGTCTATTGTGGCCGCGTTCTTCTTACCTTTGGGCTTTCTGACCGGGTTGCTTGGCATTAATGTCGGGGGCATTCCTGGTGCCGAGAACCCATTGGGCTTTGGGGTGTTTATTGCCCTGTTGGTGTTGGTTTGTGGATTGCAGATTGTCTGGTTCAGGCGCAAAGGCTGGCTGTAAACTCAAATTTTATACAATTTAACCGAGAGCTATTGAGTTTTTAGCCAGTTGCTCCATATTGAAGTTATGAGCATTCTTCGGTACCGCCACGTGCGTCAAGCTGTATACCGGCCTCGTTACTTTAGTCTTTTTACAACGGCGTTGTGTTTGCTGGTTTGTTGGCTGGGTAACAGTGCAGGTGTTACCCGTTCCGTCAGCGATTCATCTGTGCTCACTGTTACGCAATATGCTGACGCACAGCTGTTGCAAACGGATCTGGACAAAGACGACTCCAGTCTGGTCGGCTCAGTATCGAACGTTAGCGCTCTAACCCAGCCCTACTTATTCGTTCCTGCATCCCCTCAAGCCGTATACACCGCCAGTATTGGGCTACCACAGCCGCGGGCTCCACCTCTGGCAAGCTGAACCATAAAAAATTTACCCCGTATCGCCTATACTTAAACCTCGGTTTCTTAGCGAGCGGGCGACGTTCAGTTTGTTGGAGAATCCAAAATGACAAATAAAATATTGAAAACCCAGGCTTTAGGCCAGGTGACCCAGTTTTGCTCTACCGAAAGCGTTGAGCCGTTAAACCTTGATAGTGCTGCCGTTAAAGTAGTAACAGATTTTACCCGCCGTAGTCCCCAACTGATAGATAAGGACGTATCTGTTGACCAGGCGCTGTTTATGATGAAAAAAGGCCATGTTAAGGCCAAGTTGGTGGTGGACGCCGATGAGCAGTTTCTCGGTATCGTCAGCTTTGCTGACCTAAGCAGTCGTAAGATACTGATGATCGCCAATCAACGTCAGCAGGACAGAAATGAACTGACGGTGGAGGATGTGATGGTGCCACGCCGGGAATTGCAAGGTATCAGCTATGCGCAATTGAAAAATGCCACTATCGGCGATCTGGTCAATACGCTGCGTAGTTTGGGTGAGCAGCATATATTGTTGGTGGATGAACTGGGGCATTTGCGCGGCCTGATCTCGTCCAGTGATATTGCCAGGGCCTTGCACATACCGCTGGATATCAGCCTTAAAGCCAATAGTTTCAGAGATATTTTCAATGTCCTGCACGAGCATACTGAGCTGGTCTGACAACCTGTGATTCTGTGGATGGCAGGCTGCTGGCCTGCCAATATTCCAACTATTGTCAGGCCGCTGGGCCTGTCATTCCTTTGCGTAATCCGCTAAAATCCGCCTCCTTTGTAAGCAAGATTTGATAGCTGATTTATGTTTGAAATCAATCCGGTAAAAAACGCCTTGGCGAATGTCCGGGAGCGCTCCAATGCGCTCAGGGGGTATCTTTGACTTCGATAGCAAGCAAGAGCGCTTAGAAGAAGTCAATCGCGAACTAGAAAGTCCCGATGTTTGGAATGAGCCAGAACGGGCCCAAGGGCTGGGTAAGGAAAAAGTTGCCCTGGAGAAAGTCGTCGACACTATCGTCGCCCTGGAAAAAGGTGCCGAAGATGTAGAAGGCCTGCTGGAACTGGCGGTTGAGGCCGAAGACCAGGAGACCTTTGACGAAGCAGAAGCGGAGCTGGCGCAACTGGTGGCCAAGCTTGAAGATCTGGAATTTCGTCGTATGTTCTCTGGTCCTAACGACGCCAATGACTGCTATCTGGATATTCAATCCGGTTCCGGCGGTACAGAAGCGCAGGACTGGGCCAATATCATGCTGCGCATGTATTTGCGTTGGGGTGAAGAGCACGGCTTCAAAACCGAGCTGATTGAAGTTTCTGAAGGCGAAGTGGCGGGCATTAAGAGCGCCACCATCCGTTTTCAGGGCGAGTATGCCTTCGGCTGGTTGCGGACCGAAACCGGTGTACACCGCCTGGTGCGTAAATCACCGTTTGACTCGGGGAACCGTCGTCACACGTCCTTTGCCTCGGCTTTCGTTTACCCGGAAATTGATGACGATATTGAGATTGAAATCAATCCGTCTGATTTACGCATCGATACCTACCGTGCCTCAGGCGCGGGTGGGCAGCACGTAAACCGGACCGACTCGGCCGTACGTATAACCCACGTACCCAGTGGTATTGTGGTGCAGTGTCAGAATGACCGTTCACAGCATAAAAACAAAGATCAGGCCTTTAAACAGTTGAAAGCCAAGCTGTATGAAATGGAACTGATGAAGCAAAACGAACAGAAACAAGCCATGGAAGACGGCAAGTCGGATATTGGCTGGGGCAGCCAGATCCGTTCCTACGTGCTGGATGACTCCCGTATCAAGGACCTGCGTACCGGGGTAGAAACCCGCAATACCCAGGCCGTACTGGACGGTGGGTTGGACAGATTTATACAGGCCAGCCTTAAGTCCGGCCTGTAAACGCAATCAGTAATCAGGAATACACAGCAGATGACAGACATGCAACAAGATGAGAATAAATTGATTGCGGAGCGCCGTGGCAAATTGGCCGAGATCCGCAGCAATTGCCCGGCCAATGGTCACCCCAATGAGTTCCGCCGTGAGCACTATAGTCAGGATTTGCAGGATGTCTTTGGTGACAAAGACAAAGAAGAGCTGGTTAGCCTGAATACACAGGTGAGTGTGGCGGGTCGTATACTGGCCAAGCGCGGTCCCTTCCTGCTGCTGCAGGACATGAAAGGCCGCATTCAGGCCTATGCCAGTAAAGAAACACAGCAGGATATTAAACAGCGTTACGGCACCTTGGATATCGGCGATATCATAGGTGTTAGTGGTGCGCTGCATAAGTCCGGCAAGGGCGATCTGTATGTGGATATGGCCGAGTATCAGTTGCTGACCAAGTCACTGCGTCCGCTGCCTGAAAAGTTCCACGGCCTGGCTGATCAGGAAACCAAGTACCGCCAGCGCTATGTTGATTTGATTATGAGTCAGCAGACCCGCGACACCTTCAAAGTGCGCAGTAAGATTATCAACGGCATCCGTAAGTTCTTGACTGAACGTGACTTTATGGAAGTGGAAACGCCGATGTTGCAGGTGATCCCAGGTGGTGCATCAGCCAAGCCCTTTGTCACACACCATAATGCACTGGATATCGATATGTATCTGCGTATTGCTCCTGAGCTTTATCTGAAGCGTTTGGTGGTGGGCGGCTTTGAGCGGGTGTTTGAAATCAACCGCAACTTCCGCAACGAAGGCTTGTCTACCCGCCATAATCCTGAGTTCACCATGATTGAGTTCTACCAGGCGTATGCGGATTATCATGATTTGATGGACCTGACCGAAGATATGCTGCGTACTTTGGCGCAGGATGTATTAGGCACCACGGAAGTCATTAATACCATCCGTGATGCAGACGGTAATGTACTGAGCGAAAAGCGCTATGACTTTGCCCAGCCCTTCACCCGTCTGAGCATGGGCGATGCCATTTTGAAATACTGGCCAGAAGCCGATGAGGCTGCCATTCGCGACCCGCAGAACAATATGGACAGCCTCAAAGCCATGGCCAAGAAGCTGCATATTAAAGAGCCGGAAGTAGACGGTATCTGGGGGCCAGGTAAGTACCTGTGCGAAATTTTCGAAGCGACAGCCGAAGAGCAGTTGGATCAGCCGACCTTTATCACTGAGTATCCGTGGGAAGTGTCACCGCTGGCGCGTCGTAACGATAAAAACCCCTTTATTACCGATCGCTTCGAATTCTTCGTTGGCGGCCGTGAGCTGGCTAATGGTTTCTCTGAGCTCAACGATGCCGAAGATCAAGCTGCCCGTTTCCGCAAACAGGTAGAAGAGAAAGAAGCCGGTGATGATGAAGCCATGCATTACGATGATGACTATATTCGTGCGCTGGAATACGGCTTACCGCCAACAGCAGGTGAGGGTATTGGCATCGACCGCCTGGTGATGCTGTTTACCGACAGTCCTACCATCAAAGACGTGATCCTGTTCCCGCATATGCGCCCGCAGGCTGAGTCTTAAGTTGGAAGTAGGCAGTTGGCTGCATTATCTGCAACTGCCTTTTTTCTTCCCTGCGTCTTGTCACTTTTGCTAAGGTTATTAACCTACTTCGTTGGCAGGGTAAAGGAATGGCCTTTGAGGATCTGGCAGTTTGGAAGCGGTCAGCACGCCTAAGCGCTTCACTGTATCAACAATTAGCCAAGTTAAAAGATTATGGCTTCAAAGAGCAGATAACCCGTTCTGGATTGTCTATTCCAAGTAACATTGCTGAGGGAATGGAACGTCAATTCAACAAGGAAAGGCTGCAGTTTCTGTCTTATGCCAAAGGTTCATGCGGAGAACTTAGAACACAGATTTATATTGGCTTGGAAATTGGGTACATTGAACCCGTCATCGGGAAAGCGTGGTTACAGGATAGTCGGGATATTTCTGCCATGCTTTCAGGCCTAATGGAACATATACAGAAAAAGGAGGCTTAGCCTCCTTCTGCCACCGAATGTCAGCCAACTGCCGACACCGGCTTTAATGGCCGCAGCCGCCTTCGCCGTGCACATGGCCATGGGCCAGTTCCTGTTCGGTGGCGTCACGTACCTCAAGTACCTCTACATCAAATTTCAGGGTCACACCTGACAGCGGATGGTTACCATCTACCACCACCTCGTCATCGGTGATATCAATGATCATCACCGACTGTTCACCGTCATCTGTGGTGGCGCGAAACTGCATACCCACTTCCACGTCCATACCTTCAAACATAGACTTGGGAACCAGTTGGATCAGTTCGTCGTGGCGCTCGCCATAGGCGTTGGCAGGTTCTACTTCGGTAACAAACTTATCACCGGCTTGTTTGTCCAGCAGAGCGTCTTCCAGCCCCTGGATCAGAAAATGCTGACCATGCAAAAAACTCATGGGCTTGCCGTCACGGGAAGAGTCAATCTGCACATCTTCTGTGGTACTGACGGTGTAGTGCATGGTTACAACTTTGTTTGGGGCAATTTTCATGGATAGATAGCCTTAATTTTCAAGTGAATAGGGAAGAGGTAACACCTCGAACAGCACGTCAGGTTGTTGCTTGCTGCGTAGCAAGGTACCCGTTTGTGTATCGTTAGGTAATACAGCCAGCAGCCAAGTCTCTTCGCTTAACGTCGCACAGCTTAACACAGTGCCGCTTCGGCGCCAGTTTTCCTCAAGCTGTACTTCCAGTGCATCGCCAGGTGCCATATTGGTCGCGTGCCTGGCATGAAGAATGTAGGCTGCCCGTTTGTTTTTACCCAGGTAACGGGTACGTGCCACGGTTTCCTGACCCATATAGCAGCCTTTGGTAAAGCTAATGGCATCCAGGGCCTGCATATTCACCATCTGCGGCACAAACTCGGCACTGGTTTGTGCATTAAGTTTTGGCAAACCGGCCTGAATATCCAGCATCTGCCAGAGATTTTCCGTATAAAGATGGTCTGATAGCGCCTCAACGATCTGGGTAGACAGTGGTTTATGCAAACCCACAATATAGCGAATGTCCGGGCTGTCCTGTCTTATGATCACAGACCTGTCGGTGCAATTGATGCCAAGATGGGTTTGCGGTAACTGACAGCCCTGCTTTGTCAGCCAGGCCTCTGGAATTGGCCCGACAATACCAAACCAGGTTAAATCGGTTTTGGTTAATGCGACTTTGGAAAATACCGCATATTTTTTCAGCTCCGGCAGCGATTTCTCTATTGCTTCACTGTCGCTCAACATAAACATCTCTTCGCCTTGGCTAAACACCTGATACAAAGCCCAGGCCTTCCCTTTGGCATCACAATGGCAGGCGTACATGGCTTTATCTGTGGTTAAGCGCTCAAGATCCTGGGTTAACTGGCCTTGCAGATATTTCAGTCTGTCTTCACCGCTGGCCTGAAGCAGGGAAACCTGGCTAAGAGGGATGACAAAATTTGTCGGTAAGCTTGTGCTATTGGCAGTAGATTGAATTGAAGGCATGAAAAGTCAGCAATTGTCAGCAATGCCGGGATCATGGGGGTAAAGCTTAGGTTAAACAAGATCAGTTTGGTGAATTGAGTTAATATGCAGGCAACCCACAAAGTTGTTAAAGAGAGGGCAGGATGTTTACGATGCAAAGAGTCAACCGGATCCGCTGGGCATGTCGTCGCGGCATGCTGGAGTTGGACGTACTGTTTCAGCCTTTTTTTGATGAGGCGTTCAGTGAATTGACCGATGACGACAAGGAAACCTTTGAGCGGCTACTGACTTGTGATGACCCGGATCTGTTTGCCTGGGTAATGGGCCATCAGCAATGTGATGATCCTATGCTGGCCGCTATGGTCGGGACCATAGTTAATCGTGTCAAAGTATAGGATTGAGCTAGGTCATTCAGAATTACAACAGCGATGTCTGGCGGGCTTGTACGGCCTGTTGATCGCCTCAGTATGGTGCTGGCAAGCGCAGGTTTTGCCCTGGCAATGGTGTTGGCAAACACTGGTTACATTGTTTTTATTATATTTGCTGTACCGTCGCTTGAAACAACCTCAGCAAGTTCGTATTTTCAGTCTGTCCGAGCAAGGAGACTGGCAATGGCTGGATGAGCAACAATCCGGCTTAATGCGGATTTCATCCTCAAGCCGGGTTACAGCCTGGTTGTTGTTTATCTCATTGCAGGATGCATTTGATAAGCATCAGCGCCAATACCTCTGTGTGTTTCGCGATGCCATATCAGTCGCCGACTATCGTCGTTTATGTCGTATAATCAGCCAAGGCGTTCACCCCGATTTGGAGGGCAACAGATGAATATCAGACAATTTACCCCGGAGTCTTTGCCCAAAGTACCCGCCATGCTACTTCGGGCTGCGGTTAAATCTGGTCAGCAGGCCCCTGCGCCGCAGCTCCCTGAATTGGTATTGCGCTGTGAAGGATTAAAAGCTGATTCCGATAAACTCGATGAGTATCATGAACTGTTGGCTTGGGATAAAGAACAGGTGCATCCTTGCTGGCTGCATTGTCTGGCTTTACCGCTTCACCTCGGCTTATTGCTGGATAAAGGTTTTCCTTTCAAAGTCATGGGGCTGGTGCATATGGAAAATCATATCACCCAGTACCGACCCGTTAGCCGCCATGAGAAGTTGTCTATTAGTTGTCGCTTCGATAAGTTGCGCCGCCACCGGCTTGGCTGGCAGTTTTCGCTGCTGACGGATATTCAGGTGGGTGAGGAGATGGTTTGGCAGGGGCGCAGTGTCAGCCTTGTAAGACAGGGGGATTTGCCGAAAAGAAGCCTACCTTCCAGCTCAGCCAATTTACCAGCAGGACAACTCTGGCATCTGGATGCCAGTTTGGGTCGTCAGTATGCCAAAGTATCGGGTGATTATAACCCCATCCACTTATATCCCTGGTCGGCGCGTTTCTTTGGCTTTAAATCGCAAATTATTCATGGCATGTGGAGTAAGGCGCGCTGTATTACCGCGCTGGCACCATTGCTGGGAGAGGCTTACAGCCTGAGTGTCAGTTTTCGCAAACCGGTATTTTTACCTTGTGAAGTCAGTTTTCACGCCGAAGAGGGTGAGAATGGTGGCAGCTTCACCCTGGGCTCTGCCGGTGGTCAGGATTTGCATTTAAGCGGAAAATATCAGCCGGTTGTTACGCCGCATTAGTAACAGGCTGAACGGATATGTGAATATCACACAGAGATGAGGCGGAGTCTGAATTCTCCGCCTACCTCCACTTAATGGCACGTTTTTTAGCTAGCTTGATAACGCTCAGGAATAAGGATAGATGGTTGAGGGTTGTCCTGTAGATCGGGGTAGTCCAGATTGTAATGCAGTCCGCGGCTTTCCTTGCGTAACATAGCGCAACGCACAATCAGCTCAGAAACGGTCAGCAGATTACGAAGCTCCAGCAAATTGTTTCCTACTCTGAAATTACTGTAGTACTCATCAATTTCCTGCTTGAGCAATTCTATCCTGCGCATAGCCCGTTCAAGGCGTTTATTGGTGCGTACTATGCCTACGTAATCCCACATAAACAGACGAAGCTCATGCCAGTTATGCTGAATTACCACTTCTTCATCAGAATTACTTACCTGGCTTTCATCCCAGGGCGCAATGTCTTCGTATATATCTTGCTGCTGCAGCCTGGCCTGAATATGTCGGGCTGCGGCTCTGGCAAATACCACACATTCCAGCAGGGAGTTGCTGGCCATGCGATTAGCGCCATGTAAACCGGTATAGGCCACTTCACCGATGGCATAAAGATTTTCAACATCGGTACGGGCATCGAAGTCTGTCATCACGCCGCCGCAGCTGTAGTGAGCAGCAGGTACCACCGGAATCGGCTCACGGGTAATATCTATGCCCAGGGAGCGACATTTGCGATAAATGGTAGGGAAGTGCTTTATAACGAAGTCGGCAGGCTTGTGACGAATGTCCAGGTACATACAGTCAGCACCCAAGCGCTTCATTTCAAAGTCGATGGCGCGAGCCACCACATCACGCGGGGCGAGTTCCGCCAGTTCATGAAACTTATGCATAAAGCGTGTGCCGTCGGCATGGGTCAGGTAAGCCCCTTCACCACGCAAGGCCTCGGTAATAAGAAAATTACGTGCCTGGGGGTGATACAAGCAGGTGGGATGGAACTGATTAAATTCCATATTGGCTACCCGGCATCCGGCTCGCCAGGCCATGGCAATACCATCACCACTGGACACATCCGGATTGGAGGTGTATTGGTACACTTTACTGGCGCCACCAGTGGCCAGTGCCACAAAGCGACTTCGAATCACTTCCACCTGTTCCAGATTGCGGTTCCAGGTATAGGCTCCCAGCACTCTGTTGGTGTTTAGCCGGCTTTTGATCAAATCAACCGCATTGTACCGCTCAAACAACTGAATATTGGGGTGCTGACGCACAGCATCTATCAGAGTGGTTTGCACTGCCTTACCTGTCGCATCGGCGGCATGCAAGATGCGTCTGTGACTGTGGCCGCCCTCGCGGGTCAGGTGGTAGCGCGCTTCCCCTTGTTCATCCGTTTCCTGATCAAAAGGAACGCCAAAATTGATCAACCACTGCATGGCCTGCTTAGCGTTACCAGCGGTAAATTCCACCGCGGCACGCTCACACAACCCGGCACCAGCCACCATGGTATCTTCCACATGGGAATCTATTGAGTCGGTTTCGTCAAATACCGCGGCAATGCCACCTTGTGCATACATGGTTGAACCTTCACCAACAACACTCTTACTCAGGACAATGATTCGACACTGCTGAGCCATTTTTAACGCCAAACTCAGGCCTGCTGCGCCGCTGCCTATGATTAAAAGATCACATTGATGTTCAACCGCTTGATGCATGAGGTAAACTGTTCAGGTTTCATTGAGTTTGGGCATGATACTATATCTTGCGGGTTTGGTATGAATTCCTGTATCGGGCCAATTTTTGCTGGGGACTTGTCGACTTGATTGGTATGCGGTTGGTTACGTGTCAGCCGCACGTTGTTCATGTTGGATGCAAGTTTAAAAAATAATTTCGAACTTTTTTTCAGACCTCGTGTCTATTTAGGTGCTTGCAAGAGCCAATGCATCAGAAAAGCGGTTCAAGAGGGGATGTGGCTCGGATGAGCGAGCAATTTACAGATCAACAGTTGGTTGAGAAAGTACAACAGGGCGACAAAAACGCGTTTAATTTTTTGGTCATTAAGTACCAACATAAGGTCGCCCACTTGGTATCCCGATATGTTAAGAACACTGGTGATGTAGCTGATGTAACTCAGGAAGCTTTTATCAAAGCATACCGGGCATTGCCCAGTTTCCGTGGTGAAAGTGCTTTTTATACCTGGTTATATCGAATAGCCGTTAACAGTGCGAAGAATTATCTGGTGGCTCAAGGTAGGAAGCCGCCAGCCAATGATGTGGACGCAGAGGAAGCAGATTTTTACGACGGCAGCGATGCGCTTAAAGAGAACAGTTCTCCTGAGCGTACGCTGATGTCGGAGCAGATGGAAAAGTTGTTGTTTGACACAGTCGACAAGCTGCCCGAAGATTTACGTATGGCAATTACCCTACGTGAGCTGGAGGGACTAAGCTATGAAGAGATCGCTACCGTTATGGATTGCCCTGTGGGCACAGTACGGTCACGTATCTTCAGGGCGAGGGAAGCGATTGATAAGGTCATTCAGCCCCTGTTACAGAAATAGCCGACACGTGAAAGTGCCCGCGTTAATCAGGAACTTTGTTTAATGAAGCAGCAGAAACTGGAAAACCTCTCGGCCCTGGTAGACGGTGAAGAATCCCTGCAGGGGTTCGAACTGGATATGCAGGCCGAACAGGAACTGGTCGAAAAATGGCGCAACTATCACCTTATTCGTGACGGATTGCGTAAAGAACTGCCTCCTCAACTGGACTTCGATATCAGCAGCAAGGTTGCTGCCGCGCTGGATAATGAGCCGACAATACTGGCACCACAGAAAAAACGTATCCAGGATTTACCTGTGATTGGTCATGTTATTCCGTTGGTTCGCCAGGGGGGGCAATTCGCGATTGCAGCCTCTGTGGCCGTGGCCATGATTCTCGGGGTGCAGCAGCTCAACCAGACACAGCCTGATCAACCCTTTAATTCGGCGCCAGCCCTGGCGGTGCCTGGTATGCAACAAGGTGGATTGTCACCGGTGAGTCTGGAGCAAACCAGGCCGTTACCGCAAACTGATGCACTGGAACAGAAACGCAGAATCAATGCCTATCTTAGCGATCATGAACGGCAGATGCGTTTAAAAGCCAATCAGTTTGATAAAGTTGATGAGCAGAATACCCAGCCCGAGGCGCAGCAAAACTAATATGCGGCGCTGGTGGTATGCCCTTCTAATTTGCATTTCTTTTTCCGCTGCTTCGCAATCTGATGACAGCGCTCAGGCTTGGCTGGACAAGATGGCCTCGGCGCTTAAGCAGCTTAATTACCAAATTTCTTTTGTATTGATTCAGGCCAATGGCGGATTCGAACCCTATCTATGGCGGCATGCTGTAATGGAGGGGATTGAGGTTGAGCACCTGAGCCTGCAAAATGGGCCAGGACGGGAAATTGTGCGCATTGGTGACCACGTCAGCTATTTCGAGCCTAATGTCCCTGCCTATGCTATTCGCTCGGCCAATATTAATGGTCCGTTACCCGTTACCTTGTTCCGCCAGCCAGAATTGCTACAAAATGCGTATGATTTTGTCATGGTTGGACGCAGTCGGGTATCTGGCCGCTCAGCACAGCAAATCCGTATTGTCAGTAAAGACAAGAGCCGGTACGGCTTTAACCTGTGGTTAGACCAGGACAGCGGTCTTATTCTTAAACTGGATATGATGAACCTGCAAGGCGAGCCACTGGAACAGGTTCAGGTAACCTCATTGCATGTTACGCCAGAGCCTGACGAGTATTTTTCCCGTATTGAAGCAGCTAAAATGCCGCAAGCTGTACATTTGCCTGATTTAGATTCAACAACCGCGAAATGGCAGGTGAACTGGTTACCCGTCGGTATGGTGGAAGTGCGCCGTGACATGCACAGACTGCCTCTGACCGGCCAGATGGTTGATTATGTGATGCTCAGTGATGGGTTGGTGGATGTGTCATTGTATCTGCAAGTGGTTGATCCAGGTTCTTCGGAAAATGGTTGGTTAAAATACGGTGCCAACACCTTGCTTTCCCTGCAAAAAGGTCCGGTAGAGATTACCGTTGTGGGTAAATTACCTCCGCAGACCGCCAGTGCTATTGCCAACTCAGTACAAATTGTCGGAAACGAACCATGATCGAAGAATTGGGTGTTATTAAGAAAGTCGATCAGGATCATATCTGGGTGGAAACACAGATCAAAACCACCTGCGGTGGTTGTGTGGCCAATCAGGATTGTGGAACCGGTGCTATCGCTAAAACCTTATCACCGAAAAGCCAACTGTTGATATTCCGCTGTACCAAACCGGCTAATGTCGGCCAGAAAGTCAAGCTGGGCATTCCTGAAGATGATTTACTCAGTGCCTCAGCCTTAATGTATATGCTGCCGTTGCTGGTGCTGATTGCTTCAGCATTAGCTGCCGAATCATTGCTGCCAATGTTTGGGGTCTATCATGAGCTCTGGACAGTTGTGTTTACTGCAAGTGTCACTGCGCTAAGTTTTTTGCAGATTCGCCGACATCTTCAGGGCAGCAAAGGGCGAAAATACCAACCCAAGTTACTGGAATTGGTGCCCTTGCGGGGCACCGGAATTGATATCAGGGAAGTCACCGATAACTAGTTGTGATTTATTCTTGCACCTTCATCACTACAACAAGATCGCAAAGCGCGAAAGAAAACGGTAAAATCGCCGCCTTACATAATTAGTCCAGCTTTCAGATCTTAAGTAGGAATGTCAGACATCAACATGCAGCTCAAGCATATCCGTAATTTCAGTATTATCGCCCACATCGACCATGGTAAATCCACATTGTCAGATCGCCTGATTCAGCATTGCGGAGGCCTGACCGACCGGGAAATGGCTGCGCAGGTTCTGGATTCCATGGATCTGGAACGTGAACGTGGCATTACCATCAAAGCTCAGAGTGTTACGCTCAATTACAAAGCGAATGACGGTGAAACCTACCAGTTAAACTTTATAGATACCCCAGGACATGTGGATTTCTCTTATGAAGTGTCGCGTTCGCTGGCTGCCTGTGAAGGTGCATTGCTGGTGGTGGATGCCGGTCAGGGGGTGGAAGCTCAGACTCTGGCTAACTGCTATACGGCCATTGAAATGGACCTGGAAGTGGTGCCAATTCTTAACAAGATTGACTTGCCGCAGGCCGAGCCCGATCGTGTTGCCGCCGAGATTGAAGATATCGTTGGTATTGATGCCATGAATGCGGTGCGCTGCTCGGCTAAAACCGGTATCGGCATTGATGAAGTACTGGAAGTGATTGTTAAGCAAATTCCACCGCCGCAAGGTAACAGCGAGGGGCCTTTGCAAGCGCTGATTGTGGACTCCTGGTTTGATAACTATCAAGGCGTCGTGTCATTGGTAAGAGTGATGCACGGTGAACTGAAAGCCGGTGACAAGATTAAAATCATGTCCAATGGCCAGGTTCATCAGGTGGATAAAATCGGTATTTTCACCCCTAAAGCTACCGATACCGGTGTATTACGCACAGGTGAAGTGGGCTTTATTATTGCCGGTATCAAAGAGATCCATGGTGCGCCGGTCGGCGATACTATCACTCTGGCGAAACAACCTGCGGAAAAAGCCCTGCCTGGTTTTAAGAAAGTGAAACCTCAGGTTTATGCCGGTATGTTTCCTATCAGCTCAGATGATTACGAAGATTTCCGTGATGCCCTGTCTAAGTTGAGCCTGAATGATGCTTCCCTGTTCTTTGAACCAGAAAACTCCAGTGCACTGGGTTTTGGCTTTAGGATCGGTTTCCTCGGCATGTTGCATATGGAGATTGTGCAGGAACGCCTGGAGCGGGAATATGATCTGGATCTGATCACCACAGCGCCTACCGTGGTTTATGAGGTACTGACGACTAAAGGTCAGACAGTACAGGTGGACAACCCATCTAAGTTGCCGCCGGTAAACGATATTGAAGAAATTCGCGAACCTATCGTGGAAGCCAATATTCTGGTGCCCAAGGATTACCTGGGTAATGTAATTACTCTGTGTATCGAGAAACGTGGGGTACAAACCCATATGACCTATCACGGTAATCAAGTGGCGGTGACCTATGAACTGCCAATGGCCGAAGTGGTCATGGATTTCTTTGACCGTTTGAAGTCTACCAGCCGGGGCTTTGCTTCACTCGATTATAACTTTAAGCGTTTCCAGACCGCCGATATGGTGCGATTGGATATTTTGGTTAACGGTGAGCGGGTGGATGCGCTGGCTGTTATCACGCACAGAGAAAATGCCCAATACCGTGGCCGGGATCTGGTAGAGAAATTGCGTGAACTGATCCCCAGACAGATGTTTGACATTGCCATTCAGGCGGCTATCGGTAACCATGTGATAGCGCGTAGTACCGTTAAACAGTTACGTAAGAACGTTATCGCCAAGTGTTATGGCGGTGACGTAAGTCGGAAGAAGAAACTTCTGCAGAAGCAGAAAGAAGGTAAAAAACGGATGAAGCAGGTAGGGAATGTGGAGCTGCCGCAGGATGCCTTCCTGGCCGTACTGAAAGTAGGAAAGTAAATGGCAAATTATTTCTCGATAGGCCTGGTACTGGTTACCCTGGCATCTGGCCTAATCTGGCTGGCGGACGCTCTGCTTTGGGCACCTAAGCGCAAGGAAAAAATGGCGCTGGCCAGAGCCAGCAATCAAGCCAATCTGGACGATGAGACCTTGCAAAAAATTGCACCAGAGCCTTATCTGGTTGATACAGCCAAGCAGATCTTCCCGGTCATTGCCTTTGTGCTGGTCTTGCGTTCGTTTTTGTATGAACCCTTTCAGATCCCTTCCGGTTCGATGATGCCAACCTTGTTGGTGGGTGACTTTATTCTGGTGGAGAAGTTCACTTACGGCCTGAAAGATCCCGTCGCGAGAAATAAATTTATTGAGGTGGGGGAACCTGCTCGTGGCGATGTGGTGGTGTTCAAATATCCTGAAGATCCCAACACCGATTTTATCAAGCGAGTCGTGGGGTTGCCGGGTGATACCGTGGTGTATCGAAATAAGCAGGTATTTATCAAACCCGCCTGTGATGTAACGGTAACTCCGCAATGCCCCGGTATGAAGCCAGTTGAACTGACCTTTGAGCAGCGTGGTGAATTTTTCCAGGATCTGGTGCCTCTTGAGCGTTTTACCGAACAACTTGGTGAAGTGAGCCATCAGATTTTGCGTAATCCGGCCGTTCCCCCTCATGCACAGATGTATTACAAGCAACCTGGTACCGCAGCCGACGAATTTCTGGTGCCGGAAGGGCAATATCTGGTACTGGGGGATAATCGCGATAACAGTCGTGACAGCCGCTACTGGGGTTTTGTGCCGGACGATAATTTAGTCGGTAAAGCCGTGGCGATTTGGATCAGTTTTGAATTTGACCGTGAACCCAGTAGCTGGGTGCCTGGTTGGATCCCAACTGGTGTGCGTTTCTCCAGAATTGGTGGTATCCACTAGATGCTGGATCCTTATAAAAGCCTGCACAAAAAGTTAGGCTATCAGTTTAAGGATATTGGCTCACTGGAACTGGCGTTAACGCACAGAAGTGCCGCCAAGCAGCACAATGAACGCCTGGAATATCTTGGTGACTCGGTGCTGGGCATGGTGATTGCCAGGGCCCTTTATCTGCGTTTCCCCGAGCAGCCTGAAGGCAAGCTGACCCGAATGCGGGCTACTTTGGTGAAAGGCGATACACTGGCCGAACTGGCGCGGGAATTTGAACTGGGTGACTTGCTCAAATTAGGGCCGGGAGAATTGAAAAGTGGCGGTTATCGGCGTGATTCTATTTTGTCGGATGCCATGGAAGCCCTTATTGGCGCCATTTTTCTCGAAGCGGGCTTAGATACCGTAGATAAACTGATACTGAACTGGTATGCCAGTCGCATTGAGCAACTGGACCCCAATGTACATCCCAAAGATCATAAAACCCGTTTGCAGGAATATTTGCAGGGCCGGAAGTTACCCTTACCTGACTACGAAGTGGTGGATGTGAAGGGCAAGTCCCATGACCAAACCTTTGTGGTGGAATGCCGGGTGGCCGAACTGACAGATGCGGTGCGTGCTAAGGGCAACAGTCGTCGCCGTGCTGAACAACAGGCCGCTAAAATGGTACTGGAGAAACTGAACCATGCAAGCTGAATCTACAACCTACTGCGGCATGGTGGCCATTGTGGGTCGACCCAATGTGGGTAAATCCACTTTGCTGAATAAACTGCTGGGGCAGAAAGTCAGTATTACCTCGCGAAAACCACAAACCACCCGTCACCGTATTCTGGGTATTGATACCGAAGGTGAATACCAGGCGATATATGTGGATACGCCAGGACTACACAGAGAAGAAAAGCGTGCCATCAACAAATTGATGAACCGTGCAGCCTCAAGTTCGTTAGGTGAGGTGGGGTTGGTGTTATTTGTGGTGGAAGGCACCCGCTGGACCGAAGACGATCAAATGGTATTGAGTAAGATCCAGGATTCCGGTCTTGAATGCTGGGTGTTGGTGAATAAGATCGACCAGATTAAAGACAGGGATGCCTTATTGCCACATCTGCAATGGTTATCCAGCCAGCATGGCTTTAAACAGGTTATACCCGTCTCTGCCAAACAAGGCAGTAATCTGGAGCGCTTACGGGAACTGGTGCAACAAAGCTTGCCCGAGTCTGAGTTTTATTTTCCTGAAGACTACGTGACCGATCGTTCGTCACGTTTTATGGCAGCGGAAATTATTCGCGAAAAGCTGATGCGTTTTACCGGCGATGAATTGCCCTATTCGGTGACGGTGGAAATAGAACAGTTTAAGTTGTCTGACAAAGGCGTCTACCAGATAAACGGTCTGATTCTGGTGGAACGGGACAGTCAGAAAGCCATGGTCATTGGCAAGGGCGGCCAACGTCTTAAGACCATTGGTCAGGAAGCCAGACAGGACATGGAACGCTTGTTTGACAATAAAGTGTTTCTGGAACTTTGGGTGAAAGTGAAATCCGGATGGGCAGATGATGAAAGGGCGCTGCGCAGTCTGGGGTATGGAGACAACGACTAACGCCACCGGCTAACAGTGCAAAGAGGCTTTGAACTGCCTCTTTCACGACTGCACTGCCCCCGCATTTGGAGAGAGATTATGTTGGATAAACTTGCTGACATTCGCCGGGAGTACAGTCGCGGGGGATTGGACCGTCAGGATTTGCATGACGACCCCATAGTACAGTTTGACGCCTGGTTGAAAGACATTATTGATACCGGGCTACCTGATCCGACCGCAATGACAGTCGCGACCGTTGATGCCAATGGGCAACCTTCACAGCGTATTGTGTTGCTTAAAGATGTCAGCCCTGATGGCTTTGTGTTTTACACCAACCTGGGCAGTCGTAAGGCTGAAGAGCTTAAACAAAACCCGCGTATTTCCCTGCATTTTCCCTGGCATATCATTGAACGCCAGGTAAAAGTCTGTGGCGTGGTGGAGTCGCTATCCAGCCTGGAAGTCAGCAAATACTTTCTGTCCCGCCCCCGAGAGAGCCAACTTGCGGCCTGGGCCTCACAGCAAAGCCGCCCAATATCGACCCGGCAGTTGCTGATGAGTAAATTTGCTGAGGTAAAAGACAAATTTGCCAAAGGGCAAGTGCCGTTGCCCAGCTTTTGGGGTGGGTACAGAGTTATTCCACATGAAATCGAGTTTTGGCAGGGGGGCGAGCACCGATTGCACGACAGGTTTGTGTATCGTCGTCAGCCCGACAACACTTGGCAGATAGAACGTTTAATGCCTTAAGGCGCTAACGTGATTGACAGCCATTGCCATCTGGATTTCAGCGATTTTGATCATGACCGGCAGGTGCAGATTGCACAGGCAAGGCAGCATGGCGTTACGGATATCGTTATCCCAGGTGTCAGCGCTGCGCAATGGCCAAAGCTGATTACCTTATGTCAGGCTAATTCCCACCTGCATTTCGCCCTGGGCCTGCATCCTTATTTTCTGGCCGACTTTCAATCTGAACACCTTGAGCAACTGGACGGCCTGTTGCAGGAATATGCAGGGCAGGTGGTGGCCGTTGGCGAAATAGGTATTGACCTGGTCATCGACGCCGACGCAGGGCTACAGGAACAGGTGTTTATGGCGCAGTTAAAATTGGCCGAGAAGCACCAACTGCCGGTGATTATTCACCACCGTAAGTCTCACCATCTGATTCTGCATTGCCTTAAAACGGTGCGCTTTACGCAGGGCGGTGTGATACATGCCTATTCCGGCTCAAAGCAGCAAGCCCAGGCTTATATTGGGCAGGGGTTCAAACTGGGGGTTGGCGGCACTATCACTTATCCCAGAGCGCGTAAAACCCGCCAAGCCATAAGTCAGGTGCCACTTGAAGCTTTGCTGCTCGAAACCGACAGCCCGGATATGCCCATGAGCGGGCGTCAGGGGGCTAGAAACAGCCCAGTATATCTAAGCCAGGTACTTGACAGCCTGGTTGCCCTTCGCCAAGAGTCACGTCAACAACTGGAAAGGCAAACCGAGCAGAACACCCGCCAGTTATTTAAACTCAATAGGTCTTGATGCTGGAGATGGCACTGTCACCAGTTTACGGTAACGAACCTTATAAAAAGCACGGGTCACCAGTACACCAATCGCAAAGGCAAGCAATAACAGCGCGTATGTTTGCTGGCGGCGGTGATCCTGAACCTGAGTCTGGAAATGCATGATGGCCTGGCGGTCCATAATAAGGCGAATGTAGCCCAGTAGTTTATCGTCCTGAAACACTTCTTTGACGTACAGCATGGGTTGATTTGATACCTGAGTTTTGAACATATCAACCAGGTCCAGACTCTGTCCGGCTTCGTACATTAACTCACCATATTCATTGTGCAAGGTGGCATTTAACACGTGGTTGTCTTCCACCAACTGCTGCAAGGTGCGCTGTACGGCGTTAATATCCTGATCCTGCATCAGGCTGGCGGCCAGTTTTGCGCTATGGGAAACCAGGCTGTTACCTAACTGATCCGCCTGGGCGCTTAAAATTTGCTGATCCTGCTCAACGCTGGATAGCCAGATATTAATACCAACAGCCGCAGCCACCACCGCCAATCCCAGATTGGCCAGACGTTTGTAGATGGAATAGGTGCTGGGTAACCCCCATTCCAGATGAAATAAATGCTTGGTATTCATATGCCGCTACAATAGGGGATCGGTGATTAATTGCAAGTGCATAGCAAGGTTATTCACCCTATAACCCCGTTGGCCTGTAAGTCAGTCATGTCCTGTTCGTTCAGCCCCAGTTCCTGATGAAGAACGGCCTTGGTATCCTGCCCGAGCAAAGGGGGTGGATGGCGGTAAGTCACCTTTGAAGCACTGAACTGGATTGGATTACCAACAAAAGGCAGATGGCTTCCATCAGGTAAGTCGAACTGACGCCTAAGTTGGCGGTGCTGTACTTGCGGGTTGGCAAAAGTCTGCGCCAGATTGTTAATAGGGCCACAGGGAATGGTGGCGGCTTCCAGCTCTGTCAGCCAGCTCTGACTGGACTTTGTGAGCATGATGGATTGAATGGCTGCAACCAAGTCTTCCCGATGCGCTACCCGTAATGCGTTAGTTTGGTAACTCGGGTTGTTTTGCAACGATTCGCAGCCAGCCAGGGTGCAGAAGCGGGCAAACTGCTGGTCATTGCCGATGGCCACAATAATGTGTCCGTCTGATGTGGCAAAGCATTGATAAGGAACAATATTAGGATGGCTGTTGCCCTGTCTTTGCGGGGACTGACCCGAAACCAGATAATTCATCGCCTGGTTAGCCAGACTGGCCACCTGTACATCCAGCAAACTCAGATCAATGTGTTGCCCGGCACCTGTGCTGTGGCGATACAGTAATGCGGCCTGAATGGCGTTACAGGCATATAAACCGGTCAGAATGTCTGCTACCGCAACGCCGGTTTTTGTTGGCTGGGCGTCGGGCTCTCCGGTGAGACTCATCAGCCCGCCCATGGCCTGCACCATAAAATCATAACCGGGCCTGGATGCCAAAGGGCCGCTTTGTCCAAAACCAGTAATAGAGCAGTAAATAAGTCGCGGATTAAGTGATTTCAGGCTGGCGTAATCCAGACCATACTTGGCTAATCCGCCGACCTTAAAATTTTCCACCAGTACATCTGCCTTTGCTGCTAATTGGCGAATAATGTCCTGGCCCTGAGGCTGGCCGAAGTCTACTGCTACCGATTGCTTATTGCGGTTGGCAGCACAAAAGTACGCGGCATTTTGCTCAAAGTTATCCACAAAGGGCGGTCCCCAATTGCGGGTATCATCACCTTTACCTGGCGGCTCAATTTTGATCACCTGGGCCCCAAAATCGGCCAGCATCTGTGTCGCCCAAGGGCCTGCCAGTATGCGGCTGAGATCCAGTACCTTAATACTACTCAGCGCACCGGCTTGAGATTGCTGCATTGGGCCTCCTTTTCATTGCTTTGGGTCGCTATGCTACAACGATGTGACGTATTTGCTAACTGCTTTTGCCGTTCCTGGCTATTGAATTGTCAGAGTAAGCCTGCAAGAATCCTGGGTCTTATTTCGCCAGTCCTGTCAAGGTAGCCGTAGTGACCGAATTACAACTGACTTCGGAGCAGCTTTGCTCCAGCGCCTTCTTACAAGATCTGTTTGCCATCCCTGACCTGCAGTTGTTTCATCTGGCCAGTAGCAGAGTTTGTACTAACCTGAGCGAAGCCCAGTTAGGGGGGATAAGTTGTTCTTTATCTGGTGCGGCTGGCTCTGTGACCGCACCTGATTGGCAATCTGCTGAGTTGGTGGTTCGTGCACAAGCCCTGACCCTGGAAAAATTGCTGGCCGTGCAGGATGCAATGCAATCCTGGTTGCACATAGGTGCGATACAAAAACGTTTGGTGGACGATTGTGTGCATGAGCCAGCCGCTGCATTGTCGGTGCGGGTTTGTCCACAAGGGCTTCCCCAGGGAGTACTGCAGCAACTGGCATTAAGTCTGCAAATTGAAATGAATCTGCTAGCTAGTGCGCCGACCCTGACTAAACCGGGCTTGTTGGTGATGGATATGGACAGCACTGTTATTCAGATGGAGTGTATTGATGAGATTGCGTTGCTGGCTGGGGTTGGTGAACAGGTAGCAGAAGTCACTGAGCTGGCGATGCAGGGCAAGCTGGATTTCGCTCAAAGCCTGACCGAAAGGGTTGGGTGTTTGGCTGGCGCCGATGCGCAGATATTGCGTCAGGTCAGAGACCGGCTGCCATTAATGCCGGGACTGGAGCGTTTGGTGCGAGTACTTAAGAGCAAGGGCTGGAAGATAGCCATTGCATCAGGCGGCTTTACCTTCTTTGCCGATTACCTGCAACATCGATTGGGCTTGGATGCTGCTGTTTCAAATCAACTGGAAGTCGTTGATGGCAAACTGACTGGTAAAGTTCAAGGCGGTATAGTCGATGCCAGGGTCAAGGCACAGACTCTGACAGACCTGGCCAGGCAGTTTGGTATTGCCCCGGAGCAAACCATTGCAATGGGAGACGGTGCTAACGATCTGGTGATGATGGACGCTGCGGGCCTTGGCGTGGCTTATAAGGCTAAACCCTTGGTGCTGGAAAAGGCCGATGCGGCCATTCGCTTTGGTGGCCTGGACGAATTACTGTATTTGTTAAGGTAGGGTGATGGCAAAGGATCTTCAGCATAAATCCTTGTATCTGGATGGTGGCGACCACCAGTTGCACCTTTGCCATATCAGTCAGGTTGGTAAAGAGTCCGGCCCTGGCATATTAATGGTGCACGGCTCTATTGAGAATGGCCGCATTTTTTATAATGAAAAGGGGCGGGGGCTGGGGAGTTTTCTGGCCAGACAAGGTTTTGACGTCTATGTACTGGACCTGCGTGGCCGGGGCTTAAGCACACCGTCCATCGCCAGAGGGGCGGAGCATAGCCAATGGCATTACATTAATGAAGATCTACCTAGGGCGATGGAACTGGTCAGCCATCGTCACCAGGGCAAATTCAGTGTGGTGGCCCACTCCTGGGGCGGGGTGTTGATGATGGCCTGCCTATTGCGTCATCCGCAATGGATTGAACAAATTGAACGCCAGGTGTTTTTTGGCAGCAAGCGTAGCGTCAAAGTGCATAACCCAGAGCGTTGGTTGAAAGTAGACTTGGTCTGGGGGCTGGTTTCGCCGCTGGTATCCGGTTGGTATGGCTATTTGCCGGCCAAGAAAATGGGGCTGGGCGCAGACAATGAAACCTTTGCTAACTGGCGTGATGTGACCAAGTGGGTGAAACAGCGTCGCTGGCAAGATCCAACGGACGGTTTTGATTATCAGGCGGCTGCCAAAAGCCTGCAGCTACCTGTAACCTGGTTTATTACTGGTACTAAGGACCATGCGCTTGGCCATGTCAAAGATATGCAACGCTTTATGGCCGAGCTGGGCATGGCTGATGCTCCCCAGTCATTACTTGGCATAGCCAATGGTAACAAACTGGATTATGACCATATCAATATCCTGACTCATCCCAGTTGCCAGAATGATCATTTTACTCAGGTAGCCCGATGGTTGAGGGATGGGAGCTGGGAGGATGTTGGAACTTCCTGATCTATTCGTTATCTAAACGCTGAATTAAATACCGTCTGAAGGAGACGCAATGAGCAATAAGACTACTCCATCTTATGAGCATGAAAGAGGAATTATTAAAGACAATGCCCTAAAAGCATTGGTCACCAGTAAGCTGTTCAGCACGCGAGTGGTGAAAGCGAAAAAGGGCAAAGGGTCCTATTCCAGAAAAGGGCGTAACTCGAAAGATTACGCCCTTATTTTTTGGTTTAACAAGGTGCAGATGTCAAACCTCATGGCCTGAACTGTTTGCTTCAATATGGTGGCTGTTAAAGCCATATCGGTACATCACTTCCGTTGTTATATCCAGTAAATCCACCGTTGCCGCCACATTCCACAATTGTTCTTCCAGCATTTTTGCCTTATGCACGGCATAGCCATTCACGTAGGTAAGCTCCGAATGAAGTAAACTGATATCCGGTCGGCCGGTTTTGGTTATAAATAGCTTCAGGGCAAAAAAACGTCCTTTCCCCATCGCCTGGCTGATAAATTCACGGCGTAGCGCATCATTGCTGAACTGCATAGCGAGTTTGACCTGAATGGCTTGCTGTATATTGGCTTGTTTGGGGTTGAAGGCAACAAAGAGTTCAAATGCACTGGGAACATTGTGGGTACGCATTCCCTTTAAACTGTGTTCAATGAAATTACGGCTTTCCATGCGAGCGGCATAAAGTACATAGAGATTACGATGTTGTTCGTCACTTCGGTAAGTTAAAAGCGGTGCCAGACTATGTTCAACGGGTACGCGAGCCAGGCTGTCGGGTAACAACTGTATTCCGTCTTTACGAATAAAGGCTGCCAGATTAAGGATATTAGCGGCATAGATATTTCGCAAAGCTTCACCAATGCCAGCCATTTCCTGTTGTTCATGTACAGGTTTAAGGCTACGTCGGTTGTTTTTTATCAGTTCCTGAAAGAAGGCTTTGGCGTGCTGTTCGCGGCTGCTGTCACCTAACATCAGGTGCACTATATTGCGGTCCGCACTGACATGAACCACGTCGTAATAAATGCCACTGAGCTGATGTTTTTGGGTGAGTTTCTGCAATTTGGGCAAACTGATTTCCAGTTGAACGCCTGCATCCAGGGGAAACTGATGCTGTAATTCAATGCGCAAACCACTGGCAGAGAAATCCTCACTGACACCGCTAAGGTTCAGATCCTGATGTACCAACTGCACAGGGGTTCGAAGCAAAAACCGGGTTTCACGACGCAACTCCTGGTATTTAAAACGGAAAGGTAAAATACTGGCAGGTGCGCGGTTGCGTGGATGGCAGAACAGCTGGAGTTTGGTCAGCAATTGTTTTTGCAGTTTACGTTTCTGATATGCCTGTGTGGCCCATTCACTGCTAATGTCTGTAATCAAGGCGATATGGCGCAGATTTTTCAATCTGGACATCAGCCGCGGTGGCGGTGGCTGGTTTTGCCGCCTTACCATTTCGCTGACTGAGTCGGGCAGAGAGAGTGGCAAATGGCATTGCTCGGGGTGCATTTCACTGAGCTGCAACTTAAACACCCGCCAGCTGATTTTGCGCGAACCGTAGGCCAGAAAAGCCCCCTTCAATTCAGGGTTGGCATCCAGCTCTTCCATGCTGGCAGAATAAAAATAACAACGCCCCTGCGTAACATGGGAAAACGCAAACAGGACCATCTCGCGCTGATTTGCCTCACGTGCAAGTAACTGTTGCAAACGTTGGCGACCAAACAGGTAACCAAGTCTCAGGTGATTATCTTCGTCCTGCCAGTAACGAAATATCTCCCTGTTGCAGTCATTAAACAGCAGGTACTGTGGCTCTAGCTCGTCTCCGTGCTGGGCAATGTATACCGGCACTGAGGTAATATTGGGAATGTAGTATTGCTCGTAGCCTTTGGCGACAATAGCGTCAATAGTATTGTCCATATTGACCTTGTAGCGGCGCTTGTTACCCTGGATGAAACGCTCAAGGAATTGATCAAACGCTTTTTGTTCCTGATCAAAGAGACGCTTCAACGCCAGGCGCTGTTCTTCCCGGCTGTGATCTATGTCGGTTACCAGGTAATGCACGCCTTCGCCACGACTCAGTCCATAGTCCAGTTCCAGGCCGCGAAAATGTACGGTTATTTTTTCGCCGGGTTTAAACATGTAGCGTTTATGCGCTTTAACCTTTAAACCACTAACCGAGATATCAATACTGGTCGCATGCACGGATTCCTTAAGTTCGGTAAAAAGCTCTACCGGCACGACAAAATTCATGCGCTCTTCACGGCGTTGATGCACACCTGCAAAGTCGATTAATGGCGCCACATAACGACTTTCCAAAGGCAGGCTCTGCTGAGTATCGGCCTCACCACTGAGCATTTCGCCTTCGGCCAGCTGTTTGCTGTGCATAACCCTGAAATTATTCTCGGTGTTACAAACAGCTTCATACACTCCCAGGGTGTAAGCGCCGAAGCAACGTACCTGACGCTCAAAAACTTCCTGGGCAATGTCATCCAGATAATGGGTGATACCGTCGAATTCGTACGGCAAGCATTCACCATCTACTGAGCCGCGAAGGTCGATAATACGCTGACAAGGCTTAGCCTGGCGTTTTAGTTCCATCTTCAGTAGGAAACGTTTAGGGCGGGGCACGTTTGCCGCCACCTGGGACAGGATCTGGTTAAAAGCCGGTTCCTTGACCACAGGTTTCAGCTGTTCGATAAGTTCCTGGTATTGTTCGATTCCTGCTGCCATTGCCCTTTATCAAGCTCGTCTGTTATACCTATATTATCGGTAGTAAAGGAATTTTCTTGCGCTGGCAAGTCATATCGCATTAAAACTTCCTGCGTAACATCCATTACTTCACATAAACAAATTACATTCCACAGGCGCTCTCTTTTTTCCAAATATTTGTTGCAAGTATGTTCTTAACTCCGATTTATGAACAAAGCTGGTATGCTTAGCGCCATCATTGGATCTTATTCGTTTGGCGATGGCAAAAAGAAAAACAGCCTTTGTTTGCAGTGACTGCGGTGCAGAATTCCCGCGCTGGCAGGGCCAGTGCAATGATTGTGGTGCCTGGAACACCATTTCGGAATTTGTTGTCTCACCGGCTAAAAGCGGTGTCGACAACCGCCGACATGGTTATGCCGGGCAAACATCGGCGCAGGTGCAGACCCTTAACAATATTGACTTACAGGCACTGCCGCGTTTCTCTTCCGGTTTTAAAGAGCTGGATAGGGTGTTAGGTGGTGGGGTGGTGCCTGGTTCAGCCATTTTGATTGGCGGCTCACCTGGTGCAGGTAAAAGTACCCTGTTATTGCAAACCATGTGTAATCTAGCCAAACAGCGCGAAGCACTGTATGTCACTGGTGAGGAGTCACTGCAACAAGTGGCACTTCGGGCGCACCGACTGGGTTTACCTACTGATAAATTGAAATTGCTGGCAGAGACCAGCATTGAAACAATCTGTGATGTGGCGTTGACACATAAGCCACAACTGATGGTTATCGACTCCATTCAAGTCATGCATGTGGCTGATGTGCAATCGGCGCCGGGCAGCGTGTCTCAGGTCAGGGAAAGCGCAGCTTATTTAACCCGTTTTGCCAAACAGCAGCATATCGCCATGTTGATGGTAGGGCATGTAACCAAGGATGGCAGCCTGGCTGGCCCCAAAGTGTTGGAACATTGCATAGACTGTTCAATGATGTTGGAAGGGGATGGCGATAGCCGTTTTCGTACCTTGCGAGGGCAGAAAAACCGTTTTGGCGCAGTTAACGAGCTAGGGGTTTTTGCCATGACGGATAAGGGCTTGCGCGAAGTCAGCAATCCGTCGGCGATATTTTTAAGTCGTGAAGAAGAAGCCTCTCCAGGCTCTTTGGTGATGGTGATTTGGGAAGGCACACGACCTCTGCTGGTTGAAATTCAGGCGCTGGTGGACTATTCACAAATGGCTAATCCACGTCGCCTGGCGGTGGGACTCGATCAAAATCGCCTGGGTATGTTGCTGGCGGTTCTGCATCGTCACGGCAATATCCAAATGAACGACCAGGATGTGTTTGTGAATGTGGTGGGTGGGGTTAAGGTCAATGAAACCAGCGCCGATCTTGCATTGTTGATGGCGATGATTTCCAGTTTCCGCAATCAGGCCCTGCCACGCGAATTGATCGTGTTTGGAGAAGTGGGACTGGCGGGGGAAATTCGCCCTGTGCCCAATGGCGCTGAACGCCTGGCTGAAGCCGCCAAACACGGCTTTACCCGGGCTATTGTGCCGGTGGCCAATATGCCTAAACAGCCAATTCAAGGCATGCAGGTAACCGGGGTAAAACGCCTGGCTGAGGCCCTTGAAGCACTTTAATGGTCTCCCTCATCTGGTGATGCGAGCGCCTCCAGCTCGCGTTTTAATAAAGAGTCATCGCCCACATTCAATTCGATAAGACGACGCAGATTAGAGGCACTATCGATATCAATCATATTGATTTTGATACCCACCTGGTTGTCATCTGCGTGCATAATCTGGCCATCCAGCATAATGCTACTAGCCATGCCCGGCAAACTTACCACCAACAGTACAGATTCTTTCTGATCGGCACTAAAATCGTGCGGGCAGGTTATCAACACCCCTTTTAGGGAAATATCTACCAAGCCGCATTGCCATTTACGCTGCCCCTGACGCAGTTCACAAGGCGCGGAAAAAACAATGCGGGTAAATTTTCGACGGTTTTCTGTTGTCATCGTATTAGGCCTGACCATATTGGTATAAGCATAGTCACAGATACACATAAAATACATATTCAATCTAAAGCTAATTGTATGATTCATAGTGGAAAAACCAAGCCTGCAAGTGAAATTTGCTGATAACTCAGTACTGGCAGTATCTGGCGGATGGTCTGGGGCAAAAATAGCAGTGTGGTTTAATAACAATAAACAGCAGGTCTGGCCTGCTGTTTTCTACTGGAATGCTGCAGCCTCCTGCTGCAGGTAGTCGAACCATTTACTTACTGATTTTCTTGTACTTCAGTCTGTGTGGTTCGGGCTCTTTGTTCAGCCGCAACGCGTCCTGCTATGCGGCTTAAGGACGCTGTGCCAGGGTGAACCTGGCGTCGCTTACATTCCTGCTGGAATGCTGCAGCCTCCTGCTGCAGGTAGTCGAACCATTTACTTGCTGATTTTCTTGTACTTCAGTCTGTGTGGTTCGACTACGTCCTTACCAAAGTTTTCTTTGAGCCAGGCTTCGTAGTCGGTGTAGTTTCCTTCGTAGAAGTTCACCTGACCTTCGTCGCGGTAATCGAGAATGTGGGTAGCCACCCTGTCCAGGAACCAGCGGTCGTGCGAGATAACCATGGCGCAGCCTGGGAATTCCAGCAATGCGTTTTCCAGTGCGCGCAGTGTTTCCACATCCAAATCGTTGGTTGGTTCGTCAAGCAGTAGCACGTTGCCACCGGCTTTTAACAACTCAGCCAGGTGCAATCGGTTGCGTTCACCACCAGACAGATCCTTAACAAATTTCTGCTGGTCGTTGCCTTTAAAGTTAAAGCGGCTGACATAAGCTCGGCTGTTAATTTCAAAGCTGCCGATACGCAGAATATCCTGGCCGTTGGACACTTGTTGCCAAACGGTTTTGTCACCATCCAGGTGGTCGCGGAACTGTTCAACGCTGGTCAGCTTGACAGTATCACCCACCACAATTTCACCACTATCAGGTTGTTCAATACCGCTTAGCATACGGAACAACGTGGATTTACCTGCACCATTGGGACCGATAATGCCAACAATGGCACCCTTGGGCATAGTAAAGCTTAAATCGTCGATCAGTACCCGATCGCCATAGGATTTACGCAGGTTTTTAACCTCAATGACTTTGTCGCCCAGACGCTCGCCGGGTGGGATAAAGAGTTCGTTGGTTTCATTACGTTTCTGATAATCGCCGCTGGACAGCTCTTCAAAACGCGCCATACGTGCTTTGCTCTTGGCCTGACGACCTTTGGCATTGCTGCGTACCCATTCCAGTTCCTGTTTGATGGAGCGCTGGCGGGCTTGCTCGCTTTTCTCTTCCTGTTCCAGACGTTTGTCTTTTTGCTCAAGCCAGGACGAGTAATTGCCTTCCCAAGGAATGCCGTGACCGCGGTCAAGCTCCAGGATCCATCCGGCCACGTTATCCAGGAAGTAACGGTCGTGGGTAATTGCGACCACTGTGCCTTCATAGTCGTGCAGGAAGCGCTCTAACCAGGCCACAGATTCGGCATCCAGGTGGTTGGTGGGTTCGTCCAGCAACAGCATATCGGGTTTTTCAAGCAGTAATCGGCACAGTGCCACACGGCGACGTTCACCACCAGACAGCTTACTGACATCGGCATCCCAGGGCGGCAAACGCAATGCATCGGCGGCACGTTCCAGGGCATGGTCCAGATTGTGCCCGTCTTTAGCCTGAATAATGGCTTCCAGTTCCCCCTGTTCCTTGGCCAGCGCATCAAAATCCGCGTTTTCTTCTGCGTAAGCCGCATAGACTTCATCCAAACGCCTCAGCGCATACACCACATCGGCAACGGCTTCTTCGATATTGCCCCGTACATCTTTGCTTTCATCCAGGCGAGGTTCCTGTGGCAGATAGCCAATCTTAATGCCTGGTTGAGGGCGGGCTTCACCTTCAATGTCTGTGTCAATGCCGGCCATAATGCGCAGCAGCGTGGATTTACCGGCCCCGTTTAAACCCAATACGCCAATTTTGGCGCCAGGAAAGAAGCTGAGTGAGATATTTTTCAGAATTTCGCGCTTGGGCGGCACGATTTTGCCAACCCTGTGCATGGTGTAAACGTATTGAGACATGAAGTTCCAAGCTTTGCTGGTTTGAGATGGCGGATATTCTAAACCAGATATCCATGTGGTTAAAAGGCACTGGCGGGACGCTTTATAACAGTAAATTTTCGCTTATGGCGATTCGGTGGCAGGCAATGAGCGCTTACCTATGTACATCCGGGGTAAAATGACTAGAATATGGCCTCTTTTTCGCAGACCGAGCCGGCCAACGACGGCCCCCATTCCCTGAGGAGAAACGATGCTTTCACGCGCCATGAATATCCAAGATTTCGACCCTGAACTGTATCAGGCCATTCAGAATGAGACTCAGCGTCAGGAGCATCATATTGAGCTCATCGCCTCAGAAAACTATTGCAGCCCCAGGGTACTGGAAGCACAGGGCTCTCAACTGACCAACAAATACGCTGAAGGCTATCCGCATAAGCGTTATTACGGTGGTTGTGAATATGTGGATGTGGCCGAAGATCTGGCCATTGAGCGTGCCAAGCAACTGTTTGGCGCTGATTATGCCAACGTACAGCCTCATTCCGGCTCTCAGGCCAACAGTGCAGTATTTATGGCGCTGCTGGATGCCAATGACACTGTGCTGGGTATGAGCCTGGCTCACGGTGGTCACCTGACCCATGGCGCTAAGGTGAGCTTTTCCGGCAAAACATACAATGCGGTTCAGTATGGTCTGAACGAAGAAACCGGTGAAGTGGATTATGCCCAGGTTGAAGCGCTGGCCCTTGAGCATAAGCCGCGTATGATTATTGCTGGGTTTTCAGCTTATTCCGGCATTATGGACTGGTCGCGTTTCCGCGCTATTGCCGATAAGGTTGGTGCATACCTGCTGGTGGATATGGCGCACGTTGCCGGTTTAGTCGCGGCGGGCTTATATCCTAACCCACTGCCGCATGCCCATGTGGTGACCACCACCACGCATAAGACCCTGGCGGGTCCTCGTGGCGGTCTGATTTTGTCGTCCTGTGGTGACGAAGATATCTATAAAAAGCTCAACAGCTCGGTATTCCCGGGTAATCAGGGTGGCCCTTTGTGTCACGTTATCGCTGCTAAGGCCGTGGCCTTTAAAGAAGCGCTGCAGCCTGAATTTAAGGCGTATCAGCAACAAGTGATTGTGAATGCCAAGGCCATGGTCGCGGTGATGCAGGCGCGCGGTTATAAAGTGGTATCCAATGGAACTGAAAACCACCTGTTCCTGCTTGACCTGATTGACAAAGATATCACTGGTAAAGATGCGGACGCGGCACTGGGACGCGCCAATATCACGGTTAACAAGAACTCGGTACCCAATGATCCCCGTTCTCCCTTTGTTACCAGTGGTTTACGTATTGGTACACCGGCTATTACCCGTCGGGGCTTCAAAGAAGAGCAAGTTAAGCAGGTAGCGACCTGGATCTGTGATGTGCTGGACAATATGGGCGATGAGTCTGTGATTGAGCGCATCAAAGGCGAAGTGGTCAGCCTGTGCGAAACCTTCCCGGTTTATGCCTGATATATACTACAGGCAGATAAAAACGCAGCCTTGAGCTGCGTTTTTTATTGCCGCTTTAGGCTACTGTTTCTATATATAAACTCGCTTACCCAAATTTTAATAGTGTCGAATCTGTTGATGGAACAACCAAGATGCATGGCTTGACCATTTTATCTCTTCTGTTATTGGATGGTGTGATATTGCCATCACAATTAACCTTAGCCACACAAAGCCCCTCAGCACTGCAATATGTGTTGAGTGAAGAGCAGGACAAGCGCGCGGTTAATACCATTGGTTGCATTATGAACAAGCTGGATATTGATCTCGAACTGTTGATGTTGCCATGGGCAAGAGCCAAACGTGAATTAAACGAAGGTAAGGTCGATGGCGTGTTTCTCACCTCGCCCGATGAAATCGCAGGGGGAATCAGCTCTTCACCTATCCTGCTTGAAAAATGGTTTCTATTTCAGCGCAAATCAGTTGTGGAGCAAGGGGCCAGGGACAGGCTTGGCGTGGTCAGGGGATCAGATATTGAGAACTGGCTATTAGACAATCAACTCTTGCCATTGATAAAAGCACGAGACACTGCACAGTTGGTTCAGCAATTTGAAGCGGGACGCATCGACTACTTTGTTGCAGACGATAGCCAGGTTCGCTTTCTTTTTAAAGCACCGGTTGGTCATCGTGAATTTCTGCGTTATGTTCCTAAAACCTTGACGTTTTCTGCCGCTGTTGTACAGCGTTTTCCTGACTTGCAGGAACAGTTTAACGCTACTATTGATAAATGCGATCCTCAGGTTCGAGCGCTATCTGATAGTGAACGTCAGCAGGTAAAGGACTTTATTACTGAACACCTTTTGCATCGTTTTAATGGCACGTTGCAGCCGATGATAGAACAGTGGCTACTAAGGGTTAAGGAGGCAAGCCCGGACATGCTGGAAAAGCTCGAAGCGCAATGGCAGGCAGAGTTACAAGGGACATCGGGGGCACTGATCAAACAGATAGTGCATAACGGGTTGGCGCAAAAGCTAAGAGACATTCAGCAAGAACTGAGTGTTATTGCTGAGCTTATGCTGACTCAGCAAAATGGCGAGTTAATTGCTGCATCAGTGGTGACCTCAGACTACTGGCAAGGCGATGAACTGAAGGTTCAGGCGCTGAGTTATCAGCCTCTGTATATCAGTTCATTGCACTATGACGCCTCAACACGCCAGTTTCTCACCCATGTCAGTCTGGCGTTATCCGCAAATGGGCAAAGGTACATTCTGATTGTTGGCGTGCGCCTAGAGCAACTGCTCAAACAAGGGGCACTCAGACTTTAAACCGCCCTACATTGTCATTCAGGCCCTTGGCCATACTGCCAATATCATCAGATACTTGTTTGGTGTCACCGACAATGCTGACACTCTGTTGCGACAAACCATGCAGGGCACTGATGCTGCGATTAATCTCATCCACCACCTGGCTTTGTTGTTCCGTGGCGGTGGCAATTTGATAAATCATATCATTGGTTTGATTGACCGCCCCCTCTACATCGGTGAGCGAGTGGCGGATTTTTTCTGACATCTGCACAACACCCTCAACCTGGTCGGTCCCACTATTAATTGCGTTAACCGCTTCAGTAACGCCACTCTGTAAACCCTCAATCATACGCTGGATATCTTCAGTTGATTGTTGGGTGCGGCTTGCGAGGGTTCGCACCTCATCGGCCACCACGGCAAATCCGCGCCCTTGTTCGCCCGCTCTGGCGGCCTCTATCGCTGCATTTAAAGCCAGCAGGTTAGTCTGCTCGGCAATACCCCTTATCACATCTAACACTTGCGCGATGCTTTTTGATTCATCGGCCAATTTTGTGATCACAGTACTGGCATGGCTGACTGCGCCGGAAAGTTTATTGATACTAGTGACGGATTCGCCCACTATGGCGGTTGAGTGAGTGGTTTTGTCTTTGGCTTCCCTTGTGCTGCTAAGTGCACTTTGTGCGTTGTTGGCTACCTCGTGTACGGCATGACTGAGTTGATTGACGGCGGTTGCGATTTGATCGAGATTTGAACCTTGCTCCCCGGCAATCTCTTTACCCTGTCTGGCAGAGTCATTGAGGCGGGTGACGGTTTTATCCAGGCGGTCTGCATCCATTTTGATCATTTTGATCAGCTCCTGCAGCTTCGCCATCAGGCCATTAAAGGTGCCAGCCAAGAGAGACAGTTCGTCTTTGCCTGAACTATTCAGACGACCTCTCAAATCGCCTTCACCTTCACTGATGGTGGCTATCATACGGTTTAACTCGTTGACCCTGTTGGTAACTAATCTGGGACCTAGTACGATGCTGAGTCCGCTAGCCAATACAACCAGTAAAATAACCATCAGCAGAACATTGCGCTGCCGATCACCAGCCGCTTTGGCTTCCGCCGTAGTTCTGTCTGCAAGCTCTTTGACCATGGCGCCTGTCAAATCATAATGATTACGCAGTCTGGAAAAATCTGTCATTACCTTTGTACTGTTATAGGTTGCTGCTTCGGCTGTTTGCCCTGCGTCTGCCATAGCAAACACTTGTTTGGCAGCGTTGTGCCAGGTTTCATAATCCCGGTCAAAGTCTCTGATAGCTCTGGTGACATCCGGATAATCCGCCACCAAAGCGCGTACCTGATTCATGCGATCGAGGGCTTGCTGGGCATTTTCGTCAAACTCGTCACGCTCTTTTTGAAAATTCGCCAGACCCAGGTACTTCTTGGTGACATAGTTTTGTGAGGCAGTAAGCGCCTGGTACAGATCACGATCCGCATTTAAACCAATGTCTATCGCATTCATAAAGGTACTGGACAACAGATGGGCATCGGCAGACAGTCGTTTTCCGTTATTCATACTGAGAATACTGACGACGATCACCAGTACGCTAATGAGTAGCAGTGGCAGAGAAAACTTGGTACGAATAGTCAGATTATTCAACTCGATCATACAACGGCTTCCTTTGTGTCGGATACATCCTAAATTGTGTTAGACCAGGGGCAGCAAGGACCACTTTGTTAGAATAACCATAGCTCAAGTAGGTGAAGGTTAATAAAAATATCGAATGCTGCCTGACTTGTTGGGACAGGGGACATCAGCTGCACAAGATAACTCTTTGCAAGCCATGATTTTGTCAACTATAGGTAGGAGCTGTTTATGGTTACACCATTGAAAACAGCAGCTATGGGATTCACAACAGGGACATCGATTATGAAAAAATACCTGCTTCCTTTCTTACTTTGCTTGGTTGCCAATCCGGTTTCGGCAGAACTTAGTCAACAGGGAGAGTTTTACGCAAAGCTAAATGTTAACGGTCAATTAGCTGATGAGGGCGAGGATAGCTTCAGCGAAATTCGCAGCAATAATTCCTGGATCGGCGTAAAGGGCGATATCCGCCTGCAAGAAGAATTGTCAGTGGTTTACCGACTTGAATGGAAAGTCGATATTACCGGGGAAAAGGGTGTCGATAACCTGACGGAGCGTCCTCAGTACGTGGGATTGCGAGGGCGTTTTGGCGAATTGACGCTGGGACGTAATTTTACAGCGCTGTGGATGGCACAGGGAAAAATAGATTTATACAACCACTATGAAGGTGATATTGCCGCCATTTGGAAAGGGGAAAATCGTCTGTCTGATGTGGCAACCTACACCTCACCAACATGGCATGGTTTTCATGCCGTCCTGACTTATCAGGCTGAGAAGTCCTCTGCAGGGGATGATGCTATTTCAGCAGGACTGTTTTATGGTGACGCTAACCTAAAGTCTTCCGCCTGGTTTGTCGCACTGGCACAGGACTTTGATGTGGCGGGCTTTGATGTCACTCGCGCCTCAGTTCAACATAAACTGGGCGCTGGCAAGCTAGGCATTATGTTGCAACGACAGGACCCCTCCGCTGGTGGTGACGCCCGTAATGGTGCTCTGGCCAGTTACAGTCATCGCTGGGGGGAATGGGAATGGCGCGCTCAGTTACAGAGTATGGAAGATGACAGAACCTACAACCTGGGATTCGATTATCATCTGGGTAAGCAAACTAAGGTCTATGCCTGGGCTGCTCATATTGAACAGGATGACAATCCTGATCGGCGCTATCTGGCCCTGGGCTTTGAACATAAGTTAAGTATTGATTTTTAATATCCGCATTATCTGGGTTGAAAAAGCAGGGTAAAGCCCTTGCTGTGTAAGTCTTCCACTCTGATATGCAATTGCTGACCGTCTAGCCGGTAATGCAGGCGCTGAGGGAAGTCGTGACCTGCGTTGACAAAAGTGGCACTATTCTCAGTGCAATCTTGTAATGCAAAGGCAACAGGCAGCGCATTTTCACTGACCTTGGCCAGATAAAAGATTTGACCTTGCATCACCTGCAGACGCAAATCTTCACTGCTTTGTCCTTTACTACTGTTGCTGCCTGCGTGCCCTTCAAAACTGTTGTCACTGACTTTTTGCCAGTTTTCCCACAAGGTTTTGTCGCCTTTTTGCATCTGCCACTGCCCCAACAACCAGGATAATGCGCCTAAGTTGTCACAGTTTGCTGCCGCTGAGGGATAAGCTATGGCAAGCAAAGCTGACATTAATAGTATTCTCATGATGCCTGGGCCTCTATGACTGTTATCCGAAGCGTTTTTTTGATAGCTTAGCGGCGGCTGCCAGGCTCTACAACTGTGAGAGCTTGTCGGTGGCAGAATTTTCCTTCCTGGAGTGACCATGTATTGTCCCTTTTGTTCTGAACAGGAAACCAAGGTAATAGATTCCCGACTGGTGGCTGACGGCCATCAGATCCGTCGTCGTCGTGAATGCCTCAAATGCCACGAACGATTTACCACTTTCGAAACCGCCGAGCTGGTGATGCCTAAGGTCGTCAAACGTGATGGCTCCCGCGAACCCTTTAACGAAGAAAAGCTGCGCGCCGGTTTGCAGCGTGCACTTGAGAAACGCCCAGTCAGTACAGAACAAGTAGAGAAGTGTGTTAACCGGGTGATGTCTACGCTACGCGCCACAGGTGAACGCGAGGTGGACAGTAAACTGATCGGCAATGTCATTATGAATGAACTAAAGGAGTTGGACAAAGTGGCCTATGTGCGCTTTGCCTCGGTGTACCGCTCCTTCGAAGATATTCGCGAGTTCGGTGAAGAAATCGCCCGTTTGGGAGACTGACATGTCGCAATTCAGCCAAGCCGATCATCAATGGATGGCTAATGCCTTGCAACTGGCAGAAAAAGGGCGTTATACCACCTCACCTAATCCAAACGTTGGCTGTGTGATTGTTTCTGCCCGCGGTGAACTGGTTGGGGAGGGCTGGCATCAGCAGGCTGGTGGCCCACATGCAGAGGTGTTTGCCCTAAGACAAGCCGGGGATAACGCCAAAGGAGCTACTGCCTATGTAACGTTGGAGCCATGCAGTCATTATGGGCGCACGCCCCCTTGTGCTGAAGGTTTGATTAAAGCCGGCATCAAACGTGTGGTGGCCGCTATGCAGGACCCTAACCCACAGGTAGCTGGACGTGGTCTGCAAATGCTGCAAGATGCCGGAATTGATGTACAGGTCGGCCTGTTGAAAAGTCAGGCCGAAGCCCTGAACGCAGGATTTATTCAACGAATGACGCAGGGACGGCCCTTGGTGACACTGAAGCTGGCGGCCAGTCTGGACGGCAAAACCGCGATGGAAAATGGCCACAGTCAGTGGATTACCAGCGAACAAGCACGTTTGGATGTGCAGCGTGAAAGGGCGAAAAGCTGTGCTATTTTAACCGGCTCGGGCACCGTGATGATTGATGATCCCATGCTGAACGTGCGACTTGATGCAAATCAGTTGGGCATAGATACCCCGGTTGTACGTCAGCCTCTGCGGGTTATCGTCGACAGCCGTAACCAGCTAACTCCCAAATATCGTTTGTTTAGTTTGCCTGGGCCGATTCTGCTTGCGAACAAGTCAGTTAGCCCCCATTTGTACCCTAAACAGGTTCGCCAGTGGCATTGTCAGGAAAAGGGCAAGCGGGTGAGCTTGCCCGCACTGTTGACCCATTTGGCCGAGTCCGGGGTGAACAATTTGTGGGTGGAAGCGGGCGCGGCGCTGGCCGGTGCACTGTTAGAATATAAGCTGGTTGATACATTGATGCTGTATCAGGCGCCTAAGATCATGGGCGATAAGGCAAAGGGTTTGGCACTGATGCCAAGTCTCAGTCATATGCAGCAAGCCATTGCCCTGCGCTGGCAGGATATTCGCCAAGTAGGCGAGGACCTGCGCCTGACCGCCCAAGTTATCTATCCATCTTCCCAAACGGAGTAACCTATGTTTACAGGTATTATTCAGGCCGTTGGTCATATTCGCGCCATTGAGCCGACCGGTGGTGATGTGCGTTTGACCGTTGATAGCGGCAAACTGGATATGAGCGACGTGGCACTGGGGGACAGTATTGCCACTAACGGTGTGTGCCTGACCGTGGTAGATTTTTCGTCGCAGCACTATGTGGCCGATCTTTCCGCAGAAACCCTGAAACGCTCCGGGTTTGCTCATTACAAGGTGGGACAGCGGGTGAATCTGGAAAAAGCCATGCTGGCGTCTACCCGTTTTGGCGGACATATTGTCAGTGGGCATGTGGATGGGGTGGGTGACATTTTATCTGTGCAAAGCAGCGCCCGTGCGGTGGAAATATGGGTACAGGCGCCGGATGAGCTGGCCCGCTATATTGCACAGAAAGGCTCAATTACCGTGGATGGTGTTAGCTTGACGGTAAACGATTTGGACGGCGCCAGATTTATGCTGACCTTGGTGCCCCATACCTTGAAAGAAACCAATATAGGTGATTATCAATCCGGCACTAAAGTTAACCTTGAAGTTGATGTGGTTGCCCGCTATTTAGAACGTTTGTTGCTGGGAGACAAGGCCGCACAATCGGGGGCCAAAAAAGACATCAGTATGGCGTTTTTAGCCGAGCATGGATATCTAAAAGGCCGCTAACGATACAACGAGGCTGCCGACAAATCGGTGGCAGATTTACCCTACAAAATTGAGTGGAGACTATGGCACTGAATAGCACCCAGGAACTGATTGACGATATCCGCCAGGGCAAAATGGTGATCCTGATGGACGATGAGGATCGGGAAAATGAAGGTGATCTGATTATGGCGGCGCAGCATGTTACGCCGCAGGCCATTAACTTTATGGTGACCCATGCCCGGGGCCTGGTCTGTTTGCCAATGACGGCGGAGCGTTGTAAACGCCTGAATCTGCCGTTGATGGTGACCAACAACGGTGCACAGTTTTCCACAAATTTTACCGTGTCCATTGAAGCGGCCAGTGGTGTTACCACCGGGATTTCTGCCGCTGATCGCGCGCGCACCGTGTTGGCTGCAGTGGCACCTGATGCTAAAGCCGGTGATATAGTTCAGCCCGGACATATTTTTCCGTTGATTGCCAAAGATGGTGGTGTACTGAATCGGGCTGGACATACCGAAGCCGGGGTTGACCTGGCACGGTTGGCCGGGGCAGAGCCCGCCGCCGTGATTGTCGAGATTCTCAATGACGACGGCAGCATGGCCCGGCGCCCGGAGCTGGAAAAGTTCGCCGAAAAGCACGGCATAAAGATTGGCACTATTGCCGATTTGATTGAGTATCGTAACCTCAACGAAACCACCATTGAAAAGGTGGCGGAGTGCCGCCTGCCGACGGAATTTGGCGAGTTTGACCTGATTACCTATAAAGATGAAATCGACGATCAACTGCATTTTGCCCTGCGCAAAGGCGACATTGCGGGGGATGTGCCAGCACTGGTGCGGGTGCACCTGCATGATACTTTTGGCGATCTGCTGGCGTCCCAGCGCTCATTAGATCGCAGCATGGGCCTGCATCAGGCCATGGCGCGTATCGCCGATGAAGGCGGTGTGCTATTGATTCTGGGTAAGGAAGAATCCAATCAGGATTTGATTGCCAAGGTTCGCCAGTTTGAAGCCGAGGATAAAGGTGAACAAGCGCCTGCACCAGGTTGGACTGGAACATCCCGAACCGTCGGAGTGGGCTGCCAAATTCTAGCGTCTCTTGGGGTGCGTAAGATGCGTTTGTTGAGCAAGCCGAAGAAGTATCATGCATTATCCGGCTTTGGCCTGGAAGTGGTGGAATACGTGAATTAAGCTCAACCTGGATGGAAACCATATTCCATCCAGCCTGCCTGTAATTTTAGCCATTCACCTAAACGGCGGCTGTGGTATCATACGCGCCGTTTTGATTATGGGGATAGAGCATGAATATCATCGAAGGTAACCTGCGCGCCACCGGCAAGAAATTTGCCGTTGTTGTGTCCAGATTCAACAGTTTTGTAGTGGAAAGCCTGGTGGAAGGCGCCCTGGACACGCTGGAGCGGGTAGGTGAGGTCAATGATCAGGATATCACTCTGGTACGGGTGCCTGGTGCTTATGAGCTTCCAGTGGTGGCTAAAAAATTGGCCGAAAAGCAAAAGTTTGATGCCATTATTGCCCTTGGAGCCGTTATTCGCGGTGGTACCCCACATTTTGATTTCGTGGCTGGTGAATGTAACAAAGGCCTGGCGCAGGTATCGTTAGAATTTGGTATTCCTGTAGCCTTTGGCGTTATCACTACCGACAGTATTGAACAGGCCATTGAGCGTTCAGGTACCAAGGCGGGTAACAAAGGTGCTGAAGCGGCGATGGGCGCACTGGAAATGGTCAATGTCATCGACCAGATCGAAGGAGTCTGAGCGGTGAAACCATCTTCCCGTCGTAAGGCTAGAGAACTGGCGCTGCAAGGCATTTACTCCTGGCAGATGTCAAAAAATTCAGCCCACCAGATTGAACTGCACCTGGCGTCTACCAATGACATGGCCAAGGTAGACCTGGCATTTTTTCAAGAACTGCTGCGCGCCGTAATCAATGACAGCGCCGAGCTGGATGCGAAAATTCGCCCTTACCTGGGGCGTTTGCCAGAAGAGCTGGACCCTGTGGAAAAAGCCATTCTGCGTTTGGCTACCTATGAGCTGGTAAAGCGTGTTGACGTGCCATACAAGGTAGTGATTAACGAAGCCATTGAACTTGCTAAGGCTTTTGGTGCCGAAGAGAGTCATAAATTCGTTAACGGGGTGCTGGACAAAGCGGTTCGTACCCTGCGCAAACACGAGCAAGCCTGATTCCTGTGAAAGAATTCGACATTATTGCCCAGTATTTCAAACCGCGTAGCCATGTGCGCCGGGACGTGCAATTGGGAATAGGGGACGATTGCGCCATTGTCAATGTGCCGCAAAATCAGTCCCTGGCAGTGACCACTGACACCTTAGTCAGTGGTGTGCATTTTCCCGAAAACACCCCCCCCAGGGCTATTGCCCATAAAGCGGTGGCGGTCAATCTCAGCGATTTGGCCGCCATGGGGGCGGAGCCTGCCTGGATTAGCCTGTCACTGGCCATGCCCAATGTGGATGAGCAGTGGCTGGACGAGTTCTCTTTGGGAATGCAGGAACTGACTGAGTATTACTCGGTGCAATTGATCGGTGGTGATACCGTAAAAGGGCCCCTCAGTATTACCCTGACAGCACAGGGCTTTGTGCCTAAAGATCAGGCCTTAACCCGCGCTAAAGCCAAGCCAGGAGACTGGTTGTATGTTACCGGTACCCTGGGAGATGCCGGATTAGGGCTGGATATGCTGCAGGGGAAAATGGATGTACCACCTAAACATCGTAATTTCGTTGCCAACCGTTTGAATTACCCTACCCCTAGAGTACTGGTTGGAACGATGTTAAGGCGCATCGCCAGCAGCTGTATCGATATATCCGATGGCCTGATTGCTGATCTACGGCATATTATGCAGGCATCAAATTGCGGTGCGATATTGCAGGTGGACAAATTGCCCTTGTCAGAGGCCATGCGCGACAGTGTTGCCGGGGAGCAGGCACTGCGTTATGCACTAACCGCCGGTGACGACTACGAACTATTGTTTAGCGTATCCGAAGAGCAGAAAGGCAATCTGGACCTGGCGATGACCACGGCCAGTGTGTCGGTCACCTGTATCGGCCAATTAAACGGTGTGCAGGGGAAACTGGAACTGCGCGATGGCAAGGAGCGTTACGCCTTTGAAGGACAAGGCTATCAGCACTTCAGCTAAATCCAACCCTGTACATTTACTAAGTCTGAAAAATCCTGCCCATTTCCTGGCGCTTGGATTTGGCTCAGGCCTGGCACCCTGGGCACCTGGTACATTTGGCAGTCTTGCCGCCGTGCCGCTGGTTTTACTGGCCGCTTTTAGCGGCAGTGCGCTTTATTTGCTTGTGACCTTGGCGGCTTGCGTGGCAGGCATCTGGATCTGCGGTAAAACCGCCAGGGATATGGGGGTGCACGACCATAGTGCTATCGTCTGGGATGAAGTGGCCGGCATGTTGCTGACCTTTATGCTGGCGCCTGTCAATCTAACCACGCTGGTGGCTGGATTCATTCTATTTCGTCTGTTCGATATTGTTAAACCCTGGCCCATCAGCTATCTGGATAAGCATATTCATGGCGGTCTGGGTATTATGCTGGACGATATACTGGCTGGCATACTGGCCTGCTTAAGTTTGCATGGGCTTATTTATCTGGGCTGGGTGTGACTGGTAAGATTCTGGTGCCGGTTTAGACTTCGGTTGGCCGATTCAAGTTCTGCTAGTGTTTCGTTTATCATCCCCAGTTGTTGGTTCACTGCATCTGACTTCAAAGTCACATTGAAATCCGAAATTACTCTTACTAACAATGAGTTGGTTTGTTCAAATACCCTGGCATAGGACTGTGCAATTTTTATCTGGTCATTAATCAACTTCAGGTCTTCACGGATCTCATCCATTGAACGACTTTGCTCTTGGTTTGATTCCATTAGTTGCATTTGCTGCTGATAGGCCAGATTCAGTTGTCTGTTAATCATTTGAATATGTTGATGAAGATCTTCCCTAACTATGGATTGCGTATTGATACTATGATCATAGGTTCTAGCGCTTATCTGGTTAAACTTACTGTCAATTATGTCAGACAGGTTTTGCTGGAAGTTGGTTAACTCCGGGGTTTCCGTACTGGCTTTGTTTCCATTTATGCTTGTTAATGTTGTGTTTTGATATACATCACCAAGCTGCATGGATAACAGCAGGGCCATTGCAAACTTAAGCCAATTTTCTGTAAGCCTTTCAGCTATAAGCTGCCATAACCCCGGCGTTGCAGGAGCAATCGAATTCATGGTTTTAACTCTGTAGGTTGTACTTTAAAGTAGTGACAGAGAGTGCTTGTTTCTCTCAGGCTTATCTCGCGTAATGTGTATAAGCTGCCCAATAAAATGGATGGCGGTAGCGGGGATTGCTGGCAAATTCTATCTGGGTCTGTTGTAGCGCTTTAGCATAGTCTTTTGAATCACCCAGGTGGCGATAAAAACTGAGCATAAATTCCGCGGAAACTTTATCCGAAATTGGCCACAGCGTAGCGATAACGTTGTTAACGCCGCTGACCAGAAAGCCTCTTGCCATACCTTGCATTCCCTCTGATCTAAAAGTATTACCCAGACCAGACTCACAACCGTTTATTACAACCAAGTCATTTTGAAATGAGTGGCTGTAAAGTTCGGAAAATGTAACAAAACCAGGGTCATAACTCCCCTCATTCCATAAACTCAGTGTAAACCCTACGTTTGTTGGCTGATTCGGATTAAAGTAGCTGTGTGTGGCGATATGCAGAATTCGGGCTTCCCTGACATTTTGACTGAGGAGTTGCTGTCGATTTGCTTGTTCCTGCAAAAACTGCATGGTGTTTTTATCTCTATAAATGTCCTTTAAACCATTGGCTTCATACTTTGACCATTCCAATCGCGGTAGCTTATTCGCCCAGTTCTGTTGTTCTTGCTCTGAACTAGCAACATGGGTTGTTATCGGGGAAGAGAAGATAGCTAGATCCAGAGCATCGCGCTTAATATCGGTGCGCGGAAGAAAATGGCTGGTAGTAGAAGGGATCTGTTTTAGCTTCAATTCATTAATTAGAAGTTTGCCCTGTTTAGTCGGGATTGCCGAAAAAGGAAAGGCACTTAAACTGGGGCTGGTGATGATCAGGGCTTCTGATGCTGTTGACTCAGATACTTCAGCCGGTATCAGGTAAGATGACATCTTCTTAAGAATCGGCCAGGGATTCTGGTCGGGTGAACGAAGTTTTTGTTGTAACCCTGATAGATTGTCCTGATGTTTCTTAATGTCACTCAAGCTTCGATAGATAAAAGAATCATGAGATACAATAAATGCGCCAAGCTCTTGCTGTAACTCTATGTAGGCGAGGACGATTTGCCCTTGGACTAGCTTTTCCTGAATTTCTGTTAATGTCTGGGCGGGTATAAGCTCAGCTGGGCCAACTTCCTGCAGCTTTTCTTTGTTGTTCTGGTACCACATTAATTCCTGTAAAACAGGGGACTGGATAGCTCCGGGCTTATCAAGCTTAAGTAGTCGCTTCTCAATGCTCAGTTCGAGAGAACTGTCTTGTGCGCCGTCGACAGCCATTTTTGCAGCTATGCTGCTTATCTTAGTGAGTCGAGACTCGTCTGTGGTTATATCCTTTACGGCATAAACCTTGCGCATACTGGCTGCCAAAGAGGATTCGTATAGATTAAACGCAATATCAAATTCGCTGTCGGCTAAATGTTGTCCTATTAGCCTATTATAAAAATCGGAAACTTTCTGACTCCAGGCCGGACCTAGTAGTTCAGGATCAAGTTCCTTCCTGATCTTTTCAATATCATCCAGCGCTTGTTCAATATAGGGCAATGCTTGCTGTTGTGACCTTTGCAGCAGCGCTGTCGCTGCCTCCATACTCACTTGGATCTTTAACACCGGGTCTGAAGCACCAGAAGAAAGTACATTTGCTTTTCGAAAATAGTCAGCTGCATCATCCAGCCTGTTTGCTACCAGTGATGCTTTCGCCAGCCATAAATACGCTTTGATCTTGTCTTGAGGTTCCGGTACTTTTTCAAGTAACCCCAACACTTCTTCACGTACTTCTTCAGGATAGATTTCACTATGGTAGTAATCGGTTAAAGCTGTCAGGCGACTCGTATAAGTGGTTGAAAAAGCTCTAGTGCTATCAAGGCAAAGCGCCATATATACATTGGCATTGTGCTTGTCCTCCAGGTAGCGATAGGCATTGCCTAATGCACATAGGCTGTCGGTATACCAACTGGGCATTGAGGACTCAGAGAAAGGAAGCACTTGTAAAAAATAGGTAATGGCCTGCTGATAATTTCCTAACGAATATTCCAGGTTAGCCAGGTTTCGGAATGATAGTGCCCGGCTAAAGCTATTGTCATTATCAATGCTTAATGCCAATGATCGCGAATAGGTCTCGCTAGCACTTTCCAGCATCCAGAGACTTCGTTTAATCCAGGCAATGTTATTCATTACCTGTTGGTTCTTAGTCAGATCAGCCAAAAAATAAGAATGATGGAGCGCTTTATATTCATCTATCAAGGCTGTTCTGAGATGCGAAGTGTGTTTTTCAGCGTAAAATTTCTTAAGCCAGTAATATGCCCTGTTGTCGTAGTATTCTAGTAATACCCTATGTGGTACATATTGCTTTTTTGACTCAAGTTTGAGTAAATATTCTACTTCCTGAAGGTATGCAAATCCCGATGCCAATTTGTTCTGTGATAGGAGTGATTCGGACAACAAGACAATTAAATGTATTCTCTGATATAGCTGTAGTTCCATAGTATTAGTTAGCAAATCCATGGATACACTTTCTGCCAGTGCTGCCTTTTTGAGCTTAAGTACTGCGTCAACATATATGATGCCAATATGTACGGAAACGTCGGGTGAAAGTAAACTTTTTTCTAGCTTTTCGTAGGCAGACATTATCTTTTCAAATTGAGCTGCTGACCAAAGTGTATTGAAGTATGTGAAAAGAAATGCAGAAATGTATTGGCTTTTGTTAGATTGAAGTTTTTTTAATAGATTCTCATAACTGCTTTTTGTCTTATCTGTAAAATTTTCACTTTCCCACTCTTTGGCTAATAAGGCTATCTCTAACAATTCAGGGGAGTTTGATGTGGAAAAAATTATGTCAATAGGCTCATTGTTTTCATTGGCTTCGTTTATATCAGGTAAGTAAACGCAGAGCCTTTTTTTAATATTCTTATAATAGTCAGGGACTATAATGAGTTCTTTTAATGGCGATAAAGATAATGCGCTGATTTCTAATTTTTCGTCATCGTAGTAGAAAGAAGTGAAGAAGGATGCAGATTTGTCTACAATGAGTAACTCATCTGCACCCTTTATGGCATATTCGGTTAGAAAACGTCTATTTTTTAGTTCTGATTGGCAGTCTGCTTCACTCTTTTCAACGCCGACCAATACATAAATCAGTAGCAGAAAAATACTAATTTTCACACAACCAAAGTCCATATTCGCTAACTGACTTAACGTTTCCATTCGAAGTTTTGGATGTTATCTCATTAAGATCTGAATGTATGTCTTTCTGATCAGGATCGCCTTCTTTTGTCAATTCCTTAATGTAGGTCAACATTAGATCCGGAGTGCCGCCACTACCTGATGCTGTCGTCATATATCTAATAAATCTTTTTCCAGATGAACCTTTTCGGTCATCTTTAATGCTCCAATACCATCCTTCCTCAAGATATATTTCACAATAATTCAATATGGCAGACTCGTTCAGGTCATTAGCTTGATCAAAGTGACGATACTTAAGCTTTAGACTGTCGTTTCTATCTCCTTTCATAATGACAAAATAGTCTCCTGCAACAGGATGTTGATAATTTTCTAACGTATCAACAACTTTAAAGTAAACCCAAGATTTTCTGATGTCTGGTTTTGACATACATATCTCCCGCGACTCAATTAGTAAGTTAGATTAAATAATATCTCTCATCTTCTTAATGTTGCTATTTTTTCCATTTGTAACATCTCTTGATTTTTCTAAGATCTTATGGAATGTATCAGCTATTATTATGCTGCATACCGGCCCTAGTTTTTTTACTTTTCTATCAGGAGTTTTAGTATTTTTGTTTGAATTTGAAAAATTAAAATTTGTTTTTCCATTTGGAGTCCTTCTAGTGGAACGAAAGAATGACTCGCATAAAAAGTAATACAGTAATGGCGGGTTATCTAATATTGATTTTTTATCGGGCACATTATCCAATATGTTAATACTTGTTCTAATGCTATTACTGTTTTCTTCCATTTCAATTTTTGGATTTAGTTCTTGTTCTGTTAAAAAGGTGCATAATTCCTTTATTTCTTTGTCGATGTTACTATTTTCAATCTTCAAAATAATGCTCTGGATATCCAACAGTGATTCTTCATTCCCTCTGAGTAAGTTTCGAATGGAAAGGATGTTGTTCGGCCAGGTTGGTCCATTAATTCTTATATTGATGGCAGGGAAGATAAGTTTTGAAAAATTTACATTTTTTGAGGATGCATCAAAGAAAAATAATGCCCAGTCTACCAACACACTAGAAGGGAGCCGATTATAACCATTGAGCCTGCCATTTCCGGTGAAATGGAATAACTCATTCAAAGTTAATTCTCTGTTTTCATTCACTCTATAGCGCTGCTTCACCATTGCATGCCCAAATCTAAACGCTGCCATAGTAAACTCTCTTGGGATTGTATTTTTGAAGAACAACTCTGGCATTTTATTATTGGAACCAAAATAGTACATCCAGATATCTTTGTGTAGAATTTCAAAAAGAAAGTCATTAATCACAATGTTTTGATATGAGCTTATTGTCATTTCTCTGGCGTAAGAAAATTTATCAGTAGCGCTGTTGTAACTACACTTTTCCACAAAACTATTGTGGAGTTTCTGAAACTGAAGATGTAGTTGAGAAATTATTAGGTTCTCGTCATTTCGTTGGTCAGGAATCAACGCTCGCTTTGTGTTGTTATTGCGTAAAAGGTCCGCATCTTTCTGTATTTTTCCATCGTCTGTTACGGATTCTCCTAATTTCAGATTTCCTTTTTCATCTACCAAGCCTGCGTCTTGATGTTCTGCATAGCAGCCGGAAATGTACAGACAAGACAGGTCTAGTTGCAGACTGGTATCATTAAATGTTCCTGATGTTGAGTTGCTACTAGGAAAGGAAGCTAGTGTGCTGGACTGGGTTATATCATGGTCAATAAATTGTCCAAGAAAGGTATATCCAGCAGGGATACTTGATAATCGTTCGAATTGAGCATTGAACATTATCTCCCCAAGGTCGATTAATGTTCCTTTACTTGGTTTGGGGACCGCAGACGAAGTGACGCTTTTCGTGTTTTCAAAATGGGTTTCCGCAAATCCGTGCATTCTCATTATTTCCTCCTATTAAGGTGAAATGACGATTCTTGTGTTATTCCAGATGTTAAGCCTGTGATATTGAGTTGATATTTACCTGCCACCAGAGCTTGTGATGGAATCAAAACAACTATGTCCCCGCTTGCTGAAATTGAAGCCGTTAAAGATGTCTCACTACCAGTGCTGCTACTTTTTATATTGACCAAAAAGTTCTCATCTTCAAAAGAGACTGGTTGCACCACTAATATTAATTGGGTCTTCTTATCACTAAGTTCTATGATTTTCTCAGGCTGGCTGGTAGAGCGCAGCGTACCTAAATGCACCAGTTGATTACTGGCGCTGATGGCAGGAATCTGGGTGCTGCTGTTTGGCCAAAGTAAAGCTGCCAGCAATACACAGGCACAAGCGGTGCCTAAAGAAGCGGATAAAGACGCGCCAATAGGGGTAGTAAATAACCAGCGCCATAAATTAAAACCCTTGTCTGGCTTGACAGTTACCAGCTCAAGTTTGGGCAGGACAGAGGCGAATACGCTGTCCAGCTCAAGTTGTTCAAGTAACTCAGGGTTGTCCATTAAATAGTCCTCAAATTTATCCAGTTCATGCCCGCTAAGCTCACCTCGAACATAGCGAAACCCCATGGCTAGCCAGTCGTCCTGCTCAGTTTGATGCATGTTGTTGTCCTCCTGGCTGGTACCACAGTGCTCCAGAGTAAAAAATGCCGTCATCCCTGACTGGCATAGCTATTGGGTGAGTCGTAGCCTGAATTTCTCTCAGCCAATATTGAGAATTTAGGTAAGGAGGTACAGCAGGTGAGGGGATTTGCATCATTGCCAGCAGTAAAAGCAATAAATGTGACAGCCCAACCTTATCGATATCAAGATTCAGCCGGGTCTGCAGCATTTGCTTTAATCGTTGCCTGGCCCGAAATAATACCCGGTCAAAGTGTGCAGGAGGCAGGTCAAACTGCTCGCAAATTTGTGTTTTGTCACAGCCTTGCACAAAGTATTGAATGAGTAGTTGCTTATCCCGTTCATTGGTCATTTCTGCCATTAGCTGGCGCACGATACTTACTAGCTGTTCCGTGCTTAATTGCTGCTGCAGATCACTACGGACATCAGCAAACACCTGGTCAATATTCTCGTCGGCCTCGGTTTTGCGGCGCTGTTCCTTGCGGTAATGAGTGATTAGCAAGCTGATACCAGTGCTTTTGATATAAGCGCCCAATGCCTTTGGGTTGTCGATGCTGCCGTTTCTGGCCGCATGGATGACGGTGAGGAAGGTATCCTGAGTGAGATCGGCGGCCAGTTCAGGGTCCTGGCAGCGGCTGCGCAAAATAAAGAACAAACGGCGCCAGTACAAACTGACCAGCATCTGTTCAGATCCTTTCTTCCCTGAAGCAATACCGCTTAATAGAGATTCAGGTGAAGTGGAGTCGATGGATAACGGCTCTACATTCACCGAAGGTGTCTTCTATCTTTATATTTATAGAATCAGCCTATGCCAGGTCTTGGCTAAGCGCAAGATCGAAAATTAGCCAACTCGCTGTAATGTCTTGTTTTTCAATAGCATTGTGTAGGAGGGAACGAGATGCCGGACTGGCCGGCATCTGAAGGAAGGGGTTATTCTTGGGTCGTGAGAAAAGCCTGAATCTGGGCTTGTATGCCAGGGCCGTCAATTTGCAGTTCTGCATACATCTCTTCCTGGGTGCCCTGCATAATAAAACTGTCGGGCAGGCCAAGCGTCAGTAAGCGGCTGCTCAATTGCTGGCGATGTAGTGATTCACCCACTGCGCTGCCCGCACCACCTTGAATGGCACCGTCTTCCAATGTGACCAGCAATTTGTGCTGCTGGGCCAGTTGTTTAATCAGCGCATCGTCTAAAGGTTTGACAAAGCGCATATCTGCCACAGTGGCATTGAGTTTTTCTGCTGCCTGTAGTGCGCCAGGCAGCAAAGTGCCAAAGTTAAGAATGGCAATGTCCTGGCCCTCTCGTAACACTTTGCCTTTGCCTAGTTCCAGGGCCTGCATCTGTTCTTGTATTGCCACGCCCATACCTTGGCCACGAGGGTATCTTACTGCCGCAGGACCGTTATGCAGATGGCCGGTATACAGCATCTGGCGGCACTGATCTTCATCTGACGGCGTCATAATCAGCATATTGGGAATGCAGCGCATAAACGGAATATCAAAAGCACCCTGATGGGTAGGGCCATCCGCTCCCACCAGTCCGGCGCGATCAACGGCAAAAAGCACCGGCAGGTTTTGCAGTGCCACATCATGGATCAACTGATCATAGGCTCGCTGCAGGAAGGTGGAATAAATGGCTACCACAGCGTTATAGCCTTCTTTGGCAAGGCCGGCGGCAAAGGTCACCGCATGTTGCTCGGCAATGGCCACATCAAAATATTGCGCAGGATACTGCTGGGAAAACTTCACCATACCCGAGCCTTCACGCATGGCTGGTGTAACGGCCATTAACTTTTCATCTTGGCTGGCCATATCGCATAACCAGTTGCCAAAGATGGCAGAGAAGGTTGGGCCTGATGCTTTGGCTTTAGGCAGACTGTTGTCACTGGGATTAAATTTAGGTACGGCATGGAATTTAATCGGATCTTTTTCCGCTTCTTCGTAGCCTTTACCTTTTTTGGTCACCACATGCAGAATATGCGGGCCACTCATTTGGCGCATATTACGCAGGGTATCCACCATACCGTTCACATCATGGCCGTCGATGGGGCCGATATAATTGAAGCCCAGCTCTTCGAATATGGTACCAGGTACCACCATTCCTTTAATGTGTTCTTCGGCGCGGCTGGCAAACTCCTTGATAGGAGGTACGTTGGAAAGTAGTTTTTTACCGCCGTCGCGAATGGAGTTAAAGAAACGCCCGGTCAGCAGCCTGGCCAGGTGACTGTTAAGGGCTCCGACATTCTCTGAAATCGACATTTCGTTGTCGTTGAGTACAACTAACAAGTCTTTTTTAATATCGCCAGCATGGTTCATCGCCTCAAACGCCATGCCCGCTGTCATAGCACCGTCGCCAATCACCGCAACGGTTTTTCGCCCCAGCCCTTCTTTTTCTGCCGCCACCGCCATGCCTAAAGCGGCGCTGATGGACGTCGAAGAATGGCCGACGGCAAAGGTATCGAATTCACTTTCCGGTGGCCAGGGGAAGGGGTGCAGCCCGCCTTTTTGCCGGATACTGGGCATGCGTTCCCGTCGTCCGGTCAGAATTTTATGCGGATAGGCCTGGTGGCCCACATCCCAAATCAGTCGGTCAAAGGGGGTGTTATACACATAGTGCAGCGCCACGGTTAATTCTACCGTGCCCAATCCGGAGGCAAAATGGCCGCTGCTCTGACTAACACAGGTCAGCAGATATTGGCGCAGCTCCTTGGCCAACTGGCGCAGTTTATCCTGAGGCAGCTCACGTAATTGCTGCGGTGTATCGGCCAGAGCCAGAATGGGGTAATGGGCTAAATCCAGAGTCATGTGCACTTATTATTTTAGTGGTTACGGTCAATGATATATCCGGCGAACGACCGCAAAAGATCCGTATTGTAAGGTAAAGGCTGCAATGCTTGAAGTGCTTGCTGATAAAGTTGCTGTGCAAGCCCTTTGGCTCCGTCCAGACCCAACAGCGCCGGATAAGTACTTTTGTTCAGGAATTGGTCAGAACCCTGACGTTTTCCCAGTGTTTGCGTATCGCCGGTCACATCGAGAATATCGTCTTGCACCTGAAATGCCAGACCAATGGCACCGGCAAATTTCTGTAGTTGCAATCGCTGCTCTGTAGGCACGTCAGCCAAGATGCAGGCCAGCTCTACTGAAGCAGTGAGCAAAGCCCCTGTTTTGCAGCGGTGCAAAATTTCCAGTTGCTGAATATCGATTGGTTTGTCAGTGGCGGCCATATCCAGTGCCTGTCCGCCGCACATGCCCTGATATCCAGACGCTTTGGCCACGGCACTCACCAGGTGGATGCGCCTTTGCTGGCATTCTGCGCTCAGAGGGTAATCGCACAGCAGACTGAAAGCCAGGGTTTGCAGGGCATCGCCAGCCAGTATAGCGGTCGCCTCATCAAACGCGATATGACAAGTGGGTTTACCGCGGCGCAGGTCATCGTTGTCCATAGCGGGCAAGTCATCATGCACCAGGGAATAACTGTGGATACATTCAAGAGCCATCGCGGCCGCATCCAGGTCTTCCTGTCTGACCTTAAGCATACTGCCTGTTGCATATACAAGGGCAGGCCTGACGCGCTTGCCCCCCATCAGCAATGCATACCCCATGGCGTCTTTGAGCCTGGGAGCTAGATCCGGCAATCCCTGAATCTGCGTCTGCAACAGATGGTTGATTCTGGCCTGATACTGGCCGAATTCTTCTAGCCAATCCTGTGACATGTATTATTCGCCAGCGTCATCAAAGGGAAGCAATTCAGCCTGACCTTGTTTTTCCATCAGGATACTGACCTTTTGCTGTGCCTGACTTAGTTTTGACTGGCTGTGCCGGGTAAGTTCTATACCTCGTTCAAACTGGGCTAACGCTTCTTCAAGGGGCAAATCGCCGCCTTCCATTTGCTTGACTATGCTCTCAAGTTCGGCAAGGGATTGTTCGAACGACAAATTTTCAGTTTTCTTTCGGCTTGTCATAGGTGTTTGCTGGCTATTGATTGCCCGTCAAAACAGGTGCTGGCGGGGCTGGGAACTGGCTTCGCACCTTACCCGAGGGGGCAATTATGGTCAATCACTTTTACCCCCGGCAAATTGTTGCTTTAGAAAGATTCTGGTGGGTCGATAAATTGGTGAGCCAAGTCAATAAGTTAAGATTGGCCCCTAGATCAATATAATGATTTCTGAACATTGTCGAATTCGGCGAGTTACGGCAAACTTGTTATGGGAATATGCTTTAGGGCATGTTTATCAGAAAAATAGCTAATCTGGTGATAGTCGCGCATTCGGGGAGGACGGAGTGGATTTAGCAACCCTTATCGGCATGTTGGGTGCCGTTGGTTTTATCATTATGTCCATGATCCTGGGTGGCGACATTATGATGTTTGTCAACGTCCCCTCTATCCTGATCGTATTTGGTGGCTCGCTGTTTGTGGTGATGAGTGCGTATACCATGGGGCAGTTCTTTGGCGCTGGTAAAATCGCCGTCAAAGCCTTTATGTTTAAAATTGAGGCGCCTGAAGAGCTAATCGAAAAGATTGTAGAAATGGCTGATGCCGCCAGAAAAGGCGGTTTTCTGGCCCTGGAAGAAGCAGAAATCAGCAACCCTTTTATGCAAAAAGGTGTAGACATGCTGGTGGACGGTCATGATGTAGATGTCGTGCGCGCCACGTTGGCTAAAGACATCAGTCTGACTTCAGAACGGCATGAATTTGGTGCATCTATCTTTAAAAGCCTGGGGGATATTGCGCCTGCCATGGGCATGATAGGTACATTAATCGGTCTGGTGGCCATGCTATCGAATATGGATGACCCAAAGGCCATCGGCCCTGCCATGGCGGTGGCTTTGCTGACCACTTTATATGGCGCGTTCTTTGCCAACGTAGTGGCTTTGCCTATTTCACAGAAGTTGGGTAACCGTGCTGGCCAGGAAAAACTGAATCAAAGCTTGGTACTAGATGGAATTCTGGGTATTGCCGATGGTCAAAACCCCAGAGTGATTGAAGCGCTGCTGAAAAATTATCTGGCTGCCAGTAAGCGTGCCACGGGCGACACCGAGGAGTAGGGCGAATGGCAACTGAAGAACAGGAATGCCCCAAATGCCCATCCGGGCTACCGGCCTGGATGGCAACTTTTGCCGACCTGATGTCGCTGCTGATGTGCTTTTTTGTTCTGTTGCTGGCCTTCTCAGAAATGGATGTGCTGAAGTTTAAGCAAATTGCCGGCTCGATGAAGTTCGCGTTTGGCGTGCAGAATAAAATTGAAGTTAAGGATATTCCCAAAGGCACTAGCGTAATTGCCATGGAATTCAGACCAGGTCGACCCGATCCCACCCCCATTGAGAATATTCAGCAGCAAACTATTGAAATGACCCAACAAATGTTGGAATTTCAAGCGGGTGACGAGGACTCCGCCGGTGGTCGTCAGAAACAACGCGGTACTCAACGTGGTGGTAAATCACAGCAAACCGCGCAGGAAACCGCCAGTAGCTCGTCCCAGGCCGCTAGTCAGGAACAAACCAACGAGTTGGTAAAGAAAATCGCCCAGCAGATGGAAAAGCAGATTCTTGATGGCGCCATAGAGATGGAATCTCTTGGGCAACAGATTACGATTCGCATCCGTGAGAATGGTGCGTTTTCCGCAGGTTCTGCGTTTCTGCAACCCCAATTTATTCCGGTACTGCGCAAAATTGGCAGCCTACTGGTGGATATTCCGGGTCGCGTTGAAGTATCCGGGCATTCGGATAATCAGAATATTGCCAATGAACTTTATCGCTCCAACTGGGACTTGTCGGCGCAACGCGCCGTTGCTGTAGCTGAAGCCATGCGTGGTGCCGAAGGCTTTGATGAATCCAGAATGACTGTGGTGGGCATGGCTGATAATAAACCGCTGGCACCAAATAATACCGCTGAGGGAAGAAGTCGTAACCGCCGGGTGGAAATCGCCATTAACCAGGGCTCGCCGAAGGAGTCCAAGCCTATTTCCATCGTTGAACCGGAAGGGAGTTAAGTGGTCAGTAAATCAGTCGTCAGTCGTCAGTTGGCATAGCCGGGGCGACCTGAACTGCCAACTGGATAGTAACCACGGATTTTGAAGCTATTGTTGTTGGGCTTAAGCCCAACCCACAGTGGGTCGAAATTGATTTCGACAGCAAAGTTCGGATAAACACAAAGAGTCAGAGTAGATTCCGACAGCAAAACCCAGTCCAAGCGCCGTGGGTCGGACTTGAGTCCGACTGGATGAAGCCGTCAGAACTAAGTGGTCAGTAATCAGTAGTCAGTTAGCAGAAATTCGTTTACAGAAAGCTAGGGCGAGTCAGACTAAACTGCCAACTGCCAACTGCCAACTGCCAACTATGGCCGAGTCTGCTATACTCCGCGCACTTTTGCCCTAGGTTGTACCCGTCGATGAAATTTATTCTTAAGCTGCACCCGGAAATCTCCATCAAGAGCGACTCGGTGCGCCGCCGTTTTACCAAAATCCTTGAATCCAATGTGCGTAATATTTTTAAGCCGTATGAATTCAAAGTGGCGGTGTGGAATAAATGGGACAAGCTGGTGATGGAAGCCAGAACCGAGACGCCCGAGCAGGCTGCTTTGGTGGTGGATCAGCTTAAACGCATTCCGGGTATCGAGCAGTGTCTGCAGGTACGACAAAGTGAATACCAGGATCTGGACGATATTTATCAGCAGGTCAAAGCCGTTTGGCACGACAAGCTCGCTGGTAAAAGCTTTGCGGTCAGGGTTAAGCGTCGCGGCAAACATGAATTCAGTTCGGTGGACGTGGCCCGTTATGTGGGCGGCGGCCTAAATCAGCATTGTGAAACCGGCGGCGTTAATCTTAGCAAGCCCGATGTGATGATAGAGCTGGAAATTGATAAAGAGCATCTGCTGATTATCGATGACAGATTTAAATGTCTGGGCGGTATGCCATTGCCCACCCAGGAAGACGTGGTATCGCTGATTTCTGGTGGCTTTGATTCCGGCGTGGCCAGTTACCAGATGATTCGTCGTGGTGCCCGCACCCATTACTGCTTCTTTAATCTTGGTGGCAGGGAACATGAAATCGGGGTTAAGCAGGTGGCCTGCTACTTATGGAAACAATACAGTACTTCGCACCGGGTTAAGTTTATTGCGGTGGATTTTGAGCCCGTGGTGGCGCAAATTCTGGAACGGGTGGATAACGGCCTGATGGGCGTGGTGCTAAAACGTATGATGATGCGCGCAGCCAGCATTGTCGCGGATAATCTGGATATCTCGACTTTAGTGACAGGCGAGGCATTAGGCCAGGTATCCAGCCAGACCTTATCTAATCTGGCGGTCATTGACCGGGCCACAGAAAAATTGGTGCTACGGCCGCTGATTTGTTGGGACAAGTCAGACATTATCAGTCTGGCCAGACAAATCGGCACCGAAGATTTTGCCAAAGGCATGCCGGAATATTGCGGTGTGATATCCAAAAAGCCCACGGTCAGAGCCATCCTCAGTGAAGTCGAGGAGCAGGAAGCTAAACTGGATGCCGATCTGGTGGACCGTGTGGTCAAAGCATCCAATGTGCTGGATATTCGCCGTATGGCGCAGGAAACTGAAGCCGAAGTTCCGCAGGTGCAAACCAGCGATGCCTTACCCCAGGGGGCAGTGGTACTGGATATCCGCAGCCCCGAGGAGGAGGAGGACAATCCTCTGACGGTGGACGGTCACGAGGTGAAAACTCTACCGTTTTTCCGTCTGGCCAGTCAGTTTGGCGATTTGGATCAAAGCCAGGAGTATTATCTGTATTGCGCCCGCGGAGTGATGAGCCGTATGCAGGCTTTACTGTTGCATGAACAGGGCTATCAGAATGTTAAGGTGTATCGCCCCTGATGCCGGCCTCCCTGGCCGGGCAAGGCTAATATAGGCTATAGGCTGGCGAAGCTGAATTTTTCATCCCGCCAGCCTTCAACACCACCAATCATTATTTTGACCTGAAAGCCAAACCGGGCAATCAGCTCGGCAGCCTTGTCTGCACCGTTACAATGCGGCCCTGCACAGTAAACTACAAATGCTTTGCCAGCACACAGATCCTGTAAAACGGCGGGACTCATCTGTGTTCTGGGCAGATTCATCGCCCCTGGCACATGCTCACGGGCATAGGCATTGGGGCCACGTACATCCAGCAACACAAAGTCAGGTTGTTCCTTTTTCATGGCTTCCTGTACATCGGCGCAATCGGTTTCAAATGCCAGTTTGGCGGCAAAGTGTCGCTGAGCTTCTTGAGGAGCGGCGGCGGGAATACGCATTACTTCAGATGGTGTCATATCATTCTCCTGTTTTTACCCTCACAGCGAGGATATATGCATTAAAACAGGGGCAGCAGTTGCAGAACATTGACCTGTTTAACAAAAAAAGTTAATTTTCAGCCATGAAAAATAGCACAGCACATCACGTTGCTATCTGTGTTTATGACGGCTTATCCATGCTGGAATATGGTGCGGCGGTGGAAATATTTGCCTCCCATGGCCGTGACAGGGGCGACTGGTACCAGACACAAGTGATTGGTACCGATCACAATCGCATCCGCTTAAGTGGCGGTGGCTGGCTGGAAGTGGATAAAATGATTGGCTCCCTGGCTGACTTTGACACTATCCTGATGCCGGGCTGGCGTCATATCGATGCCGAGGTTCCAGAACCACTCATCCAGGCATTGAAACAAGCCAGCGAGGCTGGCAAGCGTTTGGTATCTTTTTGCTCGGGGGCCTTTGTGCTGGCTGCCGCTGGAGTATTGGACGGGAAATGCGCCACTACCCATTGGAAGTATGCCGAGGCTTTTGCCCGTCGTTTCCCGGCTGTGAAGTTGCAGATAAACCGTCTCTATGTGCAGGATGGCAATGTCCACACCTCCGCAGGTAGTGCGGCTTGTCTGGATTTATCGATTCAGCTGATTCGTGAAGATTTTGGTTTAGAGCAAGCCAATCGCACCGCCAGGCGTCTGGTGGTGCCGGGCCATCGGGATGGTGACCAGCAGCAGTTTATCGAATTGCCTGTGCCTAAACGGCGAGGTGAGCTGAGTAAAACCCTTGAATGGGCCATGCAAAATCTGGCAGCGGGATTAACGGTGGAGCGATTGGCGCAGCAGAGCCATATGAGCCGCCGGACCTTTGATCGCAAGTTCAAGCAAAGCTTTGGTCTAAGCGCCAAACAATGGCTTTTAAATGCTCAACTGGAACAGGCCAGATACTGGCTGGAAAGCTCTGACTTACCTGTTGAGTTGGTGGCGCAGCAATGTGGTTTTGCCACTGCTTTATCTTTACGACTGCACTTTGAGAAAAACCTGGGGCTAACCCCCAGCCGCTACCGAAAGCAATTTAATTTGCTGGCCTGCCATGCTTAATTGTCTGCCAAAGTGCCTGATGTTGGGGTAAAGACATACCCTGCTGCGCCGCAGAGCGAACCAGAAAGCCGTTGATATAATCCACCTCCGTTTGCCGCCCATGGGTAAAATCCTGATGCATAGATGAGAAGTTAGCAGCAGTGGCGTGAATCACCTCGGCAACCTTGTCATCCAAATCCTCAGATCCCGGAATGCCAAGGTTTTGCATAAGCTTGGCGGTTTCCTGATTGAGGGCCTGGATCTGCACCTGAAACTCCGCTGATGCCAATTCACCATTACGGATATTGTGCAGGGCAGTAAGGGGATTAATCACCGCGTTAATAGCCAGCTTAGCCCACTGCAAAGGACGAAGGTCCTGGTGCCACTCGCTGGGTGACAACAGGTTGGTGATTAGCTGTTGCACTTGCATCATGGTATCACTGTCAGGCTTTTGTACCCAACTCAGATCGGTCTGCCCGTGGCCGGTTTCCTGTACCCGGATGCCTTGTTTTAGCGCGGCCAGCCGGGTTATGCCCAATGCAACGGGGTGGGCAGGCAAGAGTGCACGGCACTCATGTTCAGTGCCAAGACCGTTATGCAACAATATCAGCGGCTGTGAACTGAGGGACGGCTTGAGGGATTTCAGTGCTGGCAGTATCTGATAGGCCTTGAGTGGCAGTATCAGTAACTCACTGCCACGCAATTGTTCCTGGCTGATTGACGGGGGAGTGAAAGTATCCACTCTGCCATCAACTGACTGAAAATGGATAGTTTGTAATGTAGTATCTCGGCCCATCACTGCATAATCCACCCCCGACCATTGGCAACGGGCCGCCAGCAAGCTGCCGATCGCCCCCTGGCCCAGGATCACTACTTTCATTTACGCTTGCCCATTAGTTTTTGCATCAGCCTGACAAGCAGAATCAACAGGTAACCCAGAGCAATGCCAAGTAAATTGGCCTGTAAATCTTCCCAGCTACTGTGACGATGTGGCACCCAGTGCTGAGACAGTTCACTGAGTACGGCAAACAACACCAGCATGCAAGCCTGCCAGGCAGGGTGATAGCGCAGGCTATACCAGCATAACCAGGTCAGGCCAAGGAAAAAGCTAATGTGGTGCTGTTTGTCATTGCTGCCGTCAACCAGTAAATACTGGGTGGGTAACCATAACATGACGCAGAACACCACCAGTGCCAGCAGCATTAAAATGAAAATCCATGGATGTTTGACGCGCCTTGCGATCTTGCTTCGCCAGCTAGCCATGCATGCCCCCTATATTGGCTAACTGTGGCCATCTAAGTGCCCAGGGCGGAGTAAACTTCTCCACTTCCCGGTTGTATTCCGGGCTGTTAAAGTGTTGTCCTGCCGCTGGCTGGCAGATAAAACTGAAGGCATTGTTTTGGTAGGTAAATCTTAGCGCCAGAGCATGCAGATAGGTGCGATCGGCTGGTGTAGCGCCATAATGTGAGTCGCCCAGTATGGGCGCGCCAAGGCTTTTCATCATTACCCGAATTTGGTGAGTTTTACCTGTGTGTGGCCGTACCACAAAAAGCCGCAAGCCGTTCCCCAGTCCGGCACTGAAAAACTGACTGACCGCTGGTGACAATTTGCTGGTGGATAGCTTCCACTGACCACGCCTGGCTTTTTGCATATCGCCAATCACGGCACCTTGCTTCTTAGCCGGTTTCTTGTCTGACAGGGCAATATAGTATTTTTCCACCTGGCGTTTGGCGAACAGGCCAGACAGCGCTGCTGCTGTGTCAGCATTTTTGGCTATGAGTACCAAGCCTGAGGTGACTTTATCCAATCGGTGCACCGGCCACAACGGACGGCCACCTAATTGTTGGCTAAGCATGGTCACCAGGCCGATGTTCTGGCCTTCCTGATGCATACCAATAGTGGGCGGTTTATGGACGGCGAGGAAATCGGGGTGGTCAAAATGTACGTCTAAGGTCATGCAATGGCCAATGGCAACTTAAGGGAGCCCCTACAGTTGCTGGATGAATTTTATGGCCTGATGGTACTCCAAGTCGCTGATGAGGTCATGTAGCTTACCGCGATTTTCCTCCGTCAAAGACAAGCTGCCCAGTAAACTGTCCAATTTAGACGGAGAGATAAATTCGTTGCTTTGCAGCATAGCGACCAGTGTTTGGTAAGCCAGCGGATCAGCCGTTGCTTCTGTGGTTGCAGCGCTGACCAAAGAGGGACCCGACAGAAGCGCCTGTATCTCTGCCAGGGTCGCATCTAAATCATGGGTAAAGGCAGGGTAATGCTGCATTGCGTCAGCGGATGCCGACTTAAGGCCGTGCTCCAATGTCGAAGCACTTTGATATAAAGGTGTCATGCCCAGATTGCCAGCCACGCCTTTAAGGCTGTGTACCAATTGTCTGGCTTCCTGCCATTGTTTGTCGGTCATCAGTTGCCTGATGTGCTCTGCAGTCAGGCCGTATTGGTTAACAAAACGTTTGAGCATATTGTTCAATAGTTGCTTGTCGCCCCCTAATTGCTGCAAGGCAAACTCCATATCCAGATACTGAGCCATCCGCCCCTCCTGCATTTCGTTCGTCCAATAACTTCTTACACTTAATGTTAACAGGAAATCGGCAAGGTACGAGGCGAATGAAATATCTATGCGCTATTGCCGGTCGCCATTTATCTGGCGTTTCGGCCCTTGTATCGGACAACAACCATTTGTTCGGTTGGCAAGGCTTGAAATAAGATTAATACTACCCATCTATGGGGTCTTGTATCCAAACTAGGATCAATTTTGCAGCAGACAACAATGACTTTTGCCGAGCGCCTGGCCAAACTGAGCCAGGCTGATATTGCTGATTCGCTGAAAGGCGTACTGCGTGGTATAGAAAGGGAAACGCTGAGGATTAATAGCAACGGCAGTATTGCTCAGACGCCTCACCCCAAAGCCTTGGGTTCCGCCTTGTGCCATGAATATATCACCACCGATTTTTCTGAAGCACTGCTGGAGTTTATTACTATACCGCACGCCGACCCCCGCCAGGCGCTGGCGCAGTTGCGTGATATTCACAAATTTGTATTGGAACGTATTGGCGATGAACGACTGTGGCCAATGAGCATGCCCTGTTACATAGAGAGTGAAGACAGTATTCCCATTGCCCAATATGGCAGCTCGAATGTCGGCAAGATGAAAACCTTGTACCGGGTGGGGCTGAAAAACCGCTATGGCAGCATGATGCAAGCCATTGCCGGTGTGCATTTTAATTTTTCCCTGCCGCAGGCATTCTGGGATAAATGGTTACCAGCGGTATCTGCCACAGACGCTGATCAAGATGCTGTATCGGCTGCCTATTTTGACATGATCCGCAATTATCGTCGCTTTTGTTGGTTAATTCCTTATTTGTATGGCGCGTCACCAGCATTGTGTGGCTCCTTTATTAAAGACAATCAGTCCAATCTGCCGTTTGAGCGTTTGCCCACCGGCTCCTATTATCTGCCTTATGCCACGTCACTGCGCATGAGTGATCTGGGTTATACCAACAAGGCCCAATCTGGTCTAAATGTTTGTTATAACCAACTGGACAATTATGTTGCGTCGTTGCGTCAGGCCATTAATACCCCTTCTGCTGATTACGCCAAATTTGCCGGCAAAAAAAATGGGCAATACCAACAGTTAAACAGCAATGTCTTGCAAATCGAAAACGAGCTTTATTCTCCCATCCGGCCCAAACAACCCACACGTAAACTGGAAAAGCCCACGGATGCGTTGGCAGAGCGGGGGGTCAGTTACATTGAGGTGAGGGCGTTGGATGTCAATCCATTCAGTGATGTGGGGATTAGTCTTGAGCAGTTTTATTTTCTTGAAACTTTTCTCGTGTATTGTGCCGTTTGCCCAAGTGCTGAAATGCGTGGAGAAGATTTCGCAGAAACCGAACGAAACCTTCGCACCGTGGTAGTGGAAGGTCGCAAACCTGATCTGATGCTGAGTAATAATGGCCAGAGCCAAACATTGAAAGACTGGGCGCAGGAACTGCTTAAGGGCATGGCAGAGGTGGCAGTGATTTTAGACAGCGTGCAGGGAGGGGATGCTTATCAAAGCGCAGTGCATACTGAACTGGACAAAGTTCTGGACCCTTCTCTGACGCCTTCAGCCAGAATTCTTCAGCATTTAAAAGACACAGGACAAGGTAGCGGCGCCTACGCGCTGGAAATGGCAGAGTATTACAAACAGACGCTGGCGCAGCATCAGTATAGTTATCACAGCGAAGCTGAGCTGGAGCAACTGGTCGCCGATTCATTAGCAGCACAGGCAGAAGGGGAGCGCCAGGATAATGTTTCTTTTGATCAATTCCTGCACGACTATTTTGCAGTGGCTGATAGGACCTGTGCCTGATTGCGCCTCAATCGGGGCTGAAAAAAGACAAAAAAAAGCCTGGCTTCAAAGCCAGGCAACAATTTACAAGGGACACACTCAAACACACAATCATTGAGAGTCACGCTAAAGGAAGAAGTTCAGTCCGATGCAAAAAAAAATTTTATTCCCGTTAATCTGTTGTCTGCCTTTGTTGTTGGCGGGCTGTGCCACCAGTCCACCTAAGGACAGCAGCAATATCTGTGAAATTTTTTACGAAAAACGTGACTGGTACGATGCGGCTTCTGATATGAAGGATAAATGGGGGGTGCCTATTCATGTGCCCATGGCAATGATGTATCAGGAAAGCTCTTTTCGCCACGATGCCTTGCCACCCAGAGACTACGTATTTTTTGGTTTGATCCCCTGGGGAAGAATCAGTTCAGCCTACGGCTACTCTCAAGCTAAAACCCCCACCTGGCAGGACTATGTGCGTGAAACCGGCAACGGTTGGGCGTCGCGGGAAGATTTTGATGATGCCATGGATTTTATGGGCTGGTTTATCAGCAAAACCCACAAGATTAATGGTGTGTCCAAATGGGACGCTTATGCTCAATATCTGAATTATCACGAAGGTTGGGGCGGCTACAAGCGCAAGACCTACAATCAAAAAGCCTGGCTTAAGAAAGTGGCAGGCCGGGTGAAAGAAAGATCGCAGCGCTATGCTGGGCAACTGAAATCCTGTCAGGAAGATTTGGATAAAAGCTGGCTGTGGCGCATGATCTTTGGTTAAGCCTCAATACTCCGGATAGGCAAGTTATACCGTTGCAGTTAAAAAAAGTTGGGCCCATGGTCGATCTATGATGCAGGTAAACGACTGATAGATAGTGTTTAACTGTAAGGAATCGACCGTGACTGACACCAAAGGCCCAGCCTCCTACTTTCCCGCCATTGAAAAGAAATATGGCCAATCTATTCAACACTGGCTGTCATTGTTGGACAGCCTGCAAGGGTTGAAACATATGGAACAGGTAACCTGGCTCAAGGAACAGCATCAAATGGGCCATGGTCATGCCAATGCCTTGGTGGCCTATAAAAGGTCGACAGACTCTGGCTTACGGAATTGAGTATCAATTTGATGAAATCTGTTAATCCCTGAACTGGCGGTTGCCGTACATCGGCAGGTTTCGCATTATCCCCTTGGTACTGGCTTACCCATGGTCAGTTGCTAGAGAAACCAAGGAGATAACTTGATGCGGGTGTTGTTTTTACTGATTGTGGCGCTGGTATGTTGCAGCAAAGACGCCGTCGCACAGCTCAGGCTACCAGCGCTGCTGTCTGATGGCGCGGTGCTTCAGCGGGATAAGTCGTTGCAGATCTGGGGCTGGGCCAGTCCTGAAGAGCGCATCAGTCTGATATTTGAACATCTGCATCTAACCGCCACGGCTGATAGTCAGGGGCGCTGGCAAATTCAATTGCCTGCACAGCAAGCCGGTGGCCCTTACACCTTCAAGTTTGTCGGCCAATCACAACAGATTCAGCTTAACGACCTTTACTTTGGGGATGTCTGGCTGGCATCCGGCCAATCCAACATGGAACTGCCGGTTCGACGGGTGCTGGAAAAATACCCGCAGATGGCAAACCGTAAAAACTTTCCTCTGATCCGCCAGTTTCTGGTACCCAGAGCCTATGATTTTCAGCATCCCCATGATGATTATCCACAGGTGGCATGGCGCACAGCCAGTGTTGAGCATATTCAGGATTTCTCCGCATTAGCCTATTTTTTTGCCGAAGCGCTTACCAAAGCCGTGAATGTACCCATTGGTATCATCAATAGCAGTTATGGCGGCTCGCCGGTGCAAAGCTGGATGAGCGAGCAGGCACTGGCAAATTTTCCCGATGAGATGGCGACTGCCAAATATTTTCGCAACCAGGCTAACATCGACGCACTGGAAGCCGACAATCAGCAAAAGCATCAGCAGTGGCACCAATTGGCTGACCATCAGGATCTGGGCCTGTTGAGTGACCCTGCCTGGTACAGTGCCACGTTGCAGGACAAAGATTGGCCAAGCCTGCATATGCCTGGCTTTTGGCAAGAACAGGGCGAGTCGTTTTCGCATGGCGTATTGTGGTTGCGAAAAAACCTTTATCTGACTCAGCAGCAAGCCAAACAAACCGCCATATTGCGACTGGGCAGTATCACTGATGCGGACCAAACCTATATCAACGGCCAGTTGATCGGCAATACCACCTATCAGTACCCGCCGCGTATTTATCAGGTGCCGGCGGGGCTGCTTAAAGAGGGGGAAAATACTCTGACCATCAGAGTCTTAAGTCATCGCGGACAAGGGGGCCTGGTGCCGGATAAGCCATACGAACTCAGATTAGTGGATGAACGTATCGATTTAAGCGGAGACTGGCATTACCAGATTGGCACTGACATGCCGCCGCTGGCCAATGCTGAGTTTATCGCCTGGAAGCCGCTTGGCTTATTCAATGCCATGCTGGCCCCCGCCACCCGTTTTGCCATTAAAGGAGTGATCTGGTACCAGGGCGAGTCAAACACTGGTGCACCACAGCACTACGCAGACATGTTTATGGCGCTGATCCAGGACTGGCGCTTGAAATGGCAGCAACCCGCTCTGCCTTTTGTGTTTGTTCAGCTTTCGGCCTTAAACCCTTACCAACATGAGCCGGTGCAAAGTAACTGGGCAGCGTTACGTCAGCAGCAATTGCAGTCTCTGGCGCTGGATAATACTGCCATGGCCGTTAGCTTTGATTTAGGTGAATGGAATGATATTCATCCATTGGAAAAAAAGCGGCTGGCACAACGGATGGCCCTGGCAGCCAGGCATCTGACTTATGACGAGGTCGACTTGGTGTATTCCGGTCCACTGTTTTCACATCTAATCCGCAAGAAGAACAGCCTGCTGCTTGCCTTTAACCATATGGGAACTGGGTTGACGGCTAAAGGCCAGACCTTGACCGGCTTCACCCTGGCAGGTAGTGATGGCAGATTTGTTAACGCCAAGGCCAGAATTGACGGACGATATGTCAGATTATGGTCAGATGAGGTTTCAGACCCTGTCGCGGTGCGTTATGGCTGGCAGGATAACCCCCAGGATGCCAACCTGTATAACCTGGAAGGGCTGCCTGCCTCTCCATTTGAGGCAACACTTATGCCCAATAACTAAAGTTACGTTAGGTATCAGTGATAGAGTGCGGCTGCGATGCGTTGGAGGATTCAAGGCAAACCCGGTTACGTCCCTGACCTTTGGCCTGATAAAGGGCCTGGTCTGCGGCAATAAGCGCATCGTCAAAGTTTCTTTGAGTGGCATTAAAACGCGCCACGCCGAAACTGGCGGTAATACTGACTGACAGTCTCATGGTTACCTGCAGGGGGGTGTCCTGAATAATGCCGCGTAATTTTTCTAACAGATTGATGACCTGAGCTTGATCCGAATCAATGAGCATCAGGGCGAATTCTTCGCCGCCCATGCGGCCAAATACGTCGCCCTTGCGGATATGCTCGCCGATAAGGTCGGTAAAGTGCCGAAGAACCTTGTCGCCCACATCATGGCCATAGGTGTCGTTAACCTGTTTAAAGTGATCAATATCCGTAATGGTGACAAATACCCTGTGACTTCCTTTGCGTTTAAACCGGCCCCATTCCCGCTCCAGTTGTTGCAAAAATGCCCGCCTGTTGGCTATGCCGGTCAGCTCATCGGTCAGTGCCATGGTCTGGAAGCGCAGTTCCAGAGTCTTTCTTTCGGTAATATCCTGCGCGCTTCCTTCAAACCAATGGTGGTTGGCAGTGGATACCTTGGCTAACTGATGAAACCAGCGTATCTCTCCGTCTGTCGTAACAATGCGATGCTCTATATTTAACTCGCCGGTTCGAACTGCCCAGGCCATGCCATCTTTGAGGGCTTGTTTTTCTTCCTCAGGAACCAGCCCCAGTAGCGTGTTAAAACTGGCCTCAACCGCGCCGGGCCTGTATCCGTAAAGCTCAAATAAAATATCTGACCAGCTCATATCGCCAGTCACCAAATTACCATTCCAGTAGCCCAACTTAGCGGCCCGTTGCGCACTTTGCAGTTTTTGATTGACCAGGCGCATGCTTTGTTCAAGGTGTTTATGGTCAGTGATATCTGTCATATAGCCAAACCAGACCACCTGGCCATCCTCTAACTGGTGGGGCCTTGAGTGAATCTCCCGCCAACCTGCTCTGGGTTTGACCACTCTGAATTCATACCGCCAACTTTTACCCAGGATACTGTTTTTCAGGATGGTCTTAACCAGCTTGCTCACATCATCAGGATGAACGTTGGTCAGACCATATTTAGCATCCTCTTTTAATTTTTCAGCAGAGACGCCAAGCATTCTGACCATGCCCTGATTAACATAAGGAAAGTGACCGTGGCCTTTTTTGTCGAGGATGAACTGATAAATGGCACCGGGGATTTGCTCTGAGACACGGTTTAAAAAGGTATAGGTTTGCGTCAGCTCTTGCTGGGTTTTGATGGAATCAGTGACATCCAGATGGGTACCGCACATACGCAGGGCCCGGCCGCGTAAATCCCACTCAATAATTTTGCCAGTTGACTGAATGATGCGCCAGTCGCCAGACTTGTGATACATCCGATATTGGCAACTGAATTCGTGGGTCTGCTGGTTCAGATAGTTATCCATGGTGTTTTCAATGATGCGCAAGTCCTCTGGATGAACCAACGAGATAAACTCCCCCAGTGAAATTTCCCGTCGCTGATGAGACAACCCCAGCAGATGATGCCAGCCAGAATTAACCAGGACTCGCTGGTCCTGCAAACGCCAGTCCCAGGTGCCGATATTGGTGGACTGAATGGAGTATTGCATTTGCTCTGATTCCAGTCGGCTTTCCATTGCCGATACCGACACAATCAAGGCAACCAGAGCAAGGCTGTTGACATAAAACCAGGTGCCAAGAGGCGGATTCTGCAAGCTTGAAAAAATTCCCTGGTGATTTAATGCTGCATAGAAGGCTAACGCCGAAAAGCTTAGCACCACCCAGGATGTGGCAGCCAAATTGGTACGCAGGGCAATCCAAAGCAGGCCGAGCACCGGCAGCAGGGCCAATGCAGGAGCTACCGGACTGTACTCAAATACAAACAGTTCTAAGCCAATGAGTAGCATCATGGCAAAGACCAGCAAGTTAGACGCATTAAGCAGCGCCGCCAGACGGTTTAGATTGAACACCAGCAGAGCGATGCCAAATACCAGCATGCCGGTAATATCACCGAGAAACCAGGACAGAGCAGCAGATGGGAAATCCTGCTGTGGGATCACGCCATTGAGGGTCAGTACGCCAACCCCCATTAAGGCCATCAACAATGGGCAGCCAATTACAGCAATAAGGGTAAAGTAATAAAAGTCTTTGCTGCGTTCCATTTGCACGTCGAAATGCAGGCGCTTAAGCAGGTAGCAAGCAAAATAAATGGCAGACAAGGATGCTACGCTAATCGTTAAAGACAGGAGGAATCCGTATCCTGTCACCACCATTTCCTGGAAGATGCCGCCCAGTAGTATCGCCGGCCAAAGGCGCATGTCCCAGCGCAGCAACAACGCAACGGCGATACCCACAGGGGGCCATATCAGGCTGATATTGTAAGTGAGGGTGGCGAGTTTAACGCCTAAATAACTGAACAAGGCGTAACTAAACGCCAGAACCAGAAATTGTACGGCATAATTCAGCGTTTTTTGTAGCTGGCTTGTTTCACTGACGCTAAGGTGCTTAAAGCGCTCGGGCATGCATGATCCACTGACTACTGTTCCCTGATGTTATGCTGACAGTCTAGTCGAGGATCTGGTTGTGGGAAATTTTAAACCTGTTGACCTTTTGATTCGCTGCTGAAAAATCTTACTCAAAAGGTCAACAGGCTTTAAGTAACACCAGCAACGCGCCATTGCCGCCCCATTCCAGCGGTGCCTGATGAAATGCCAGTACGTCGGGGTGTTGTACCAGCCAGTTGGGCACGGATTTTTTTAATATATGTTCACCTAAGCCGTGCACTATGCAAACACAGTAGCAATGTTGTTTGACAGCAGTATGCAGTAAGGCGGCGATTTCCAGTTTGGCGTCATCGCGCTTCAAGCCATGTAAGTCCAGAATCAGATCCGGTGGGTAGTCGCCGCGGCGCAGGCGTTTTACTTCATAACTGTCACTGCCGGGCTTGGTGTATTTAATCGGCTGATTTGGGTCAAACCAGGCTTCAAAGCCGTCAGAGAAAGCGAAACTGGCCGCTGCCTGACGGGCCTGGCGTTGCGCAACACAATGCTGGTTAGTCCGGTTTTGTCTAAGTTCTGCGGTTTTATGCTTGCTGGCCGGTGGGCGAGGGGGTATTTTGTCCTGCTTGATACGCCTGACGCCCTGAACTTCGCTGCGAAACAGCGATAACTCTTCTTCGTTCAGATCGGATTTCTTGGTCATAAGGTAGAGAGCCAGGGCAAAACTGGCGGCATAATAGCAAGCCTGTGCTTAAGGGCAAAGTTTGGCTGATTTTACTATCGGCAGCCAGTCAGGTAACTGGCATAATAGGCGCGCATTTTTTTTCAGGTAGAGATTTATGACAGACAAGCTTACATGGCCAGATGCCGTCACCGATTTACAAACAATTTTGGATATGATGCGCTGGGCCATGAGCCGTTTTAATGAGGCGGGCTTGTATTTTGGGCATGGTACCGACAATGCCTGGGATGAAGCGGTTTGCCTGGTACTGCAGGTATTGCACCTGCCGCAGCAGGATCCTGCTGCACTGTACAACGCACGTCTGACCCAGTCAGAAAAGCAGCAGGTGGTAGAACTGGTGCAGCGGCGGGTGGATGAACGTATCCCGCTGGCGTATCTGACTAATCAGGCGTGGTTTTGCGGTTTACCATTTTACGTGGATGAGCGCGTACTGGTACCACGTTCGCCCTTTGCCGAGCTGATTATCAACCAATTTTCACCCTGGCTGAACTTTGAGCCGGACAACATACTGGATATGTGCACTGGTAGTGCCTGCATTGCCATTGCCGCAGCCCATACCTGGCCAGGCGCGCAAGTGGATGCGGTGGATATCAGCGCGGATGCGCTGCAGGTGGCGGATATCAATATTCAGGAGCACGGCCTGGGCGACAGGGTATTCCCGATTCAATCAGATCTGTATCAAAACCTCGGTGGTCAGCGCTATGACCTGATCATTGCCAATCCTCCCTATGTGGATGCCGAGGATATGGCTGATTTGCCCGAAGAATTTCACCACGAACCCGAATTGGGTCTGGCGGCCGGTTTTGACGGGCTGGACCTGGTGCATCAATTACTCAAAGATGGGCCGGATCATCTTAGCGAGCGGGGCTGGCTGTTTATTGAAGTGGGTAATTCCATGGTACATATGGAACAGCAGTATCCTGAGCTGCCATTGAGTTGGCTGGACTTTGAACAGGGTGGACTGGGTGTGTTTGCCATCAGCCGTGCTGATCTGGTGGCCTATTGGAATCAACAAGCAGGATAACAACAAGACTATGGCTGGAAATCATTTTGGCAGACTTTTCACCGTGACCACCTTTGGTGAAAGCCACGGCATTGCCATCGGCGGTGTGGTCGATGGCTGCCCACCGGGGCTGGCGTTAAGCGAAGCTGATCTGCAGGTAGATCTGGACAGACGTAAGCCTGGCACCTCTCGTTATACCACGGCCCGTCGTGAAGATGACGTGGTAAAAATACTCTCCGGCGTATTTGAAGGTAAAACCACCGGTACGTCCATTGGGTTACTAATCGAAAACACCGACCAGCGTTCCAAGGATTATTCCAATATCAAGGATATTTTCCGGCCTGGTCACGCCGATTATACTTATCAGCAGAAATACGGCCTGCGTGATTATCGCGGCGGTGGTCGTTCCAGTGCCCGGGAAACTGCTATCCGGGTGGCGGCGGGAGCCATTGCTAAAAAATACCTGAAGGACAAACTAGGTATTGAAATCACCGGTTATTTGTCGCAGTTGGGGCCAATCAGGCTTGAACCGGTGGACCTGGCTATCACCAACGACAATCCGTTCTTTTGTGCCGACCCTGGCAAACTGGACGCGCTGGATGAATATATGCGCGATCTGAAAAAATCCGGTGATTCCATTGGTGCCAAGGTGTCAGTGGTGGCCCGACATGTGCCAGTGGGACTGGGCGAACCGGTGTTTGATCGTCTGGATGCAGATATTGCCCATGCCATGATGGGCATCAATGCGGTAAAAGGTGTTGAAGTAGGCGACGGTTTTGCGGTGGTGGAACAAAAAGGCTCCGAACACCGTGATGCCATGACGCCAAAGGGTTTTGCCAGCAACCGAGCCGGCGGTATTTTGGGAGGGATTTCCAGTGGCCAGGATATTCTGGTACATCTGGCCTTAAAACCCACCTCCAGTATCAGCGTGCCGGGTGACACCATCGATATACAGGGCAAAGCGGCCGAGATTGTGACCAAGGGCCGTCACGACCCTTGCGTTGGCATCCGCGCCGTGCCCATTGCCGAAGCCATGCTGGCGTTGGTGCTGATGGACCATTTCCTGCGCCATCGTGGGCAGAATGCCGACGTACAATCACACACCCCTATTTTGCCAGGACATCTTTCTGAGTAACCTATCTTTACCTGGTCGCGGCCCGCTGATTTGGCTGGCCCTGGCCTACCTGCTGTATTTCGGTCAGTTAGGGGTGTTAACCCCTTATCTGGCCATGTTTTTAGATGGCCGTGGGTTAACGTCGGTAGAAATCGGTCAGTTACTGGGCCTGATTACTCTGACGCGTATTTTGGGGCCGAATCTGTGGGCCAATCTGGCTGATCGCAGCGGTAAATGCCTGCGTATCCTGCAACTGGGTGCACTATTGGCCCTGGTCAGCTTTTTTGTGATTTTTTTCGCCGACGGATTCTGGGGACTGACCTTATGCTTCGGCCTGATCATGATGTTCTGGACCGCCATCATGCCACAGATGGAAGTGATCACCCTTAACAGTGTCGGCGGTGATGCACATCGTTATAGCCGTATTCGCCTATGGGGCAGTATGGGCTTTATTCTGCTGACCATCAGCGCCGGGCGTTTAATTGACTGGTTTGGCACCGAAGTGTTACTGGCCATTTGTGTCAGCTTACTGGCTGCCTTGTTGCTGGTCAGCAGTCGCTTGCGTGAGCCGCAGCAGGTACCGGATGATACGCCGCACACCGGGTCGATCTGGAGTAAGATCAACAGCCCGGTGTTTCTGGGCTTTATTCTGGCCCTGTGTTTACTGCAAGTAGGCTTCGGCCCCTATAACAGTTTCTTTACCTTGTATATGAAAGACCTCGGCTACAGCGGTTTACAAACCGGTTTACTGTTGTCTTTGGGGGTGGTCGCCGAGATCCTGATTTTTCTTAAAGCCGGTCGCCTGATTCAGCGTTTTGGTATAAAGCAGATGCTGCTGGTGAGTCTGGTCCTGACCGTGATTCGCTGGTGGGTATTGGCGCGTTTTGCCCACTTCCCTGGTATTCTTATTCTGAGTCAGTGTATTCATGCTGCCAGCTTTGGCCTGACTCATGCCACCGCCATTCAGTTTATCCACCGCTATTTCGGTCGTCGCTTCCAAAGTCGCGGTCAGGCCTTGTATGTGAGTCTGGCAGGAGGGCTGGGGGGCGCTATCGGTAATTATGCTGCCGGGCTGCTGTGGAACCAGGGCCAGGGTGCTGAACAGACCTTTATTGCTGCGGCTATGGTGGTGGCAGTGGCCCTATTGGTGATTGTGCTGATCCCGGCCAGAAAACTGCAATGTGAAGAGATACCCAGGCCGGTCTGACACAGACCGGCTCACCCCAATACAGCTTTTTACAAAGCACAACATCTCGCCACACAGCTCTCACAGCTCTCAGACACTGACTTGATTACTCTGATGTCACACTCAAAACATCAGGAACACGTTATGTTAAAGCTGGAACCAACGTTCAAATTATCCGCTATTGCACTGACCTTAGTCTTTGCCCAGGGGGCTTATGCTCAGGAGCAGGTTGAAAAGATAGAAGTTGTACACAAACGCAGCAGTATTTTGTCTGAGATTACCGAAAACAGTGAAAAACTGATTGCCATGCCCGGCGCATTGGGCGACCCGCTGCAGGCGGTATTTGCCCTGCCAGGTGTCGTGGCTGCCGGTGGCTCGATGGCGGCACCCGCCGTGCGTGGTTCGTCCCCCAGTGATAACAGCTTTGAAGTGGACTTTATGCCAGCTGGCTATATTTTCCATGATTTTGGCAATTCCATCTTTAACAAGTACCTGTTGCAAGACTTTCAACTGTATTCAGCGGCCTACGGTACCAGCTATGCCAACGTTACCGGCGCGGTGTTTGATGTGACCTTGCGTAATCCACGCCATCAGAATGTCAAAACCATTGTGGATATGAGCATGTTTAACTCCGGTGTGTTTGTCGAAGGGGCCATTAGCGATAATCTGGCGTTCTACCTGTCCGGACGTAAAAGCATGTTGCCACTGTTTTTCTCCAAAGGTGAAGAGCTGGAAGACGAGGACGGTGAGAAGACCGGCGTGGTCATTAACGACGCGCCGGATGATAACGATTACCAGGGCAAACTGATGTGGGAGCCCAACGGTAATAACCAGTTCAGTCTGTCTTTTACCGGTGCTAATGACAGCGCGGCGGCCAATTTTAATGAGCGGGCCGAATTGTCATTGAAGAATCCTGAATATCAGGGCGATGCAATCTTTAAACGCGGTTTTAACAGCCAAAGTCTGATCTGGGATCACTTTGCTGATGACTATCAGTTTAAGCTGGGCGTGGGGGCGCTCAGCGGTGATGAGCGCCTGGAATACGGTAAAGCGGCCACAGGTACGGATGGCTTTTACCAGGACGTTAAGAATAAGCAAGTGTCGCTCAAAGGCCGCCTAAATTACCGCTTAAATCGCCGTCATCACCTAGTGGTGGATGCGGCCTATTATGATCAGCAATTCAGTGTAGATTACGACATGTTTTTGTACACCTGTACCGAATTGGATCCCGATTGTGACCTGAATAAAGGTGAGCGTATAAAGGACCAGCGTAAGGTGGACTTTGCCAGCCAAATGTTGTCGGTGGCGCATATCTGGCAGCTTAGCGAGGCGCTGGAGTCTGAGCTTGGCGTGCAGTGGCATCGCAATGATCTGACCGATGAGAATTTTGTTAACCCCAGACTGGCCCTTCGCTACCAGTTAGATGACAGCAATCGTATTAACTTCAAAGCCGGCCGCTATAACCGCATGCAGGATATTCCCTATCTGATGGAAGAGATTGGTAATCCGCAACTGAAATCTCAGACGTCAATGCATACCAGTCTGGGGTTTGAGCAGGACCTGGCTGATGAGTGGAGCTGGTCACTGGAAACCTATTACAAGACCATGGACAAGCTACCCTTGGCGCTAAACGGTTATGCTGATGCGGATAAGCTGTACAGCAACGAGGTAGAAGGGCGGGCTTATGGAGTGGACCTGATGATCAACAAAAACCGCACCGAAGATTGGTATGGCTGGTTGTCGGTCAGTTATGGCAAGAGTGAGCGCACCGACCTGCGTACGGATATCACCCGTGATTACTATGCAGATACGCCGCTGGTGATCAATGCTGTGTTTAACTATCAAATCAATGAGCGCTGGAATGCTGGCTTTAATTTGACCGCCCGTAGCGGTCAGGCCTATACGCCCATAGTGGGTGTTAAACATAATCCTGACTTTGAAGGGCGCTTTTTGCCGGTGTATGGCGATCCTTTCTCAGAACGATTCGATACTTATGGTCGCCTGGATGTGAGGCTGGAGCGTAAAGTCGATTTCTTTGGTCTGGATGCCAAGCTGGTGATGGAAGTGATGAATATCCTCGGCGTGGAAAACATCAGCCATGTGGATCTAGATTACCCTAAGGTCAAGTCCACGTCAGATTTGATTATCAAGGAGGAAGAAGATGACTTTGGTATCCGGCCTTCAGTAGGTTTTAGTGTGACCTTCTAAACCAAAAGGTTAAGTGACAAGCCGGGCCACCTGCCGGCTTGTCAGTCTGGCAAATTTCATACATTAGGTATTTTTCTACATAAACAATAAACCCTATGCCTTTGCTATAGTTAAGTTGTCATGCCGGGCTGAGACGACTGCACATAGTGTGAGTCAGAGGAGGGTTGTTGTATAGGTTACCAACACGCATCGGTTTACATCGTTTCACCATGCGCACTGTGATTGGCCTGAGTTTACTTTGGTATTTGCCCGTTAGTGCGCAGGACGCCAGTACTACGGATAGCCAGACCGAAAAAGGTCGGGCTTTATTTGCAGAGGCCAACAATTACCTGATGACCATGCCGGCCAGGGCCCTCAATACCCTGCAAAATAACCTGCCGTTCTTACAATATCTCAGTCCAGAAGAGCAGTTCGACTGGTACTTCGCCACCTATCGTGCGGCTAAATCTATGGATAAATCTGCCATTGCAACTCAGGCACTGGAATCCCTGGTGGAGTATGACGTGAGCCAGTTTCGGGCGCACAAACAAGTGTCACTGCTGAGTGCGTTAGGCATTTATTTTCGTGAACATCAGGCCTTTGCCCAGGCCGGGCGGGCTTTTCAATGTGCCATAAGCCAGAGCGTGACTATTGACCAGAAGCTGGCGTTGTCTGTCAGTCTGGCCCTTATTTTTCGTTTTCAGGCTGACTATGAGTCGGCCACTACCATGTATGAAGCTGTCATTCGCAAAGCGAAGCAAGTAGGCGCGACTGTTCATCAGGCCAATGGTAACAACAATCTCGGTGTGGTACTGCTTATGAAAGGTGAGCCGCTGGCAGCGGCGCCGCATTTCGCGCAAGCGCTGGAATATAATCAACTGGCAGGCAGACGCAGTGCTATGACAAACAGCGGGATTAATCTGTTACTGTCGTACCTGCTGTCTGGTCAGAAAGAGCGTTATCTGCGCTTGGACACCAGGGTTGAGCATATGATTAAAGGCAGCACCAACCAGTCCAAACAAGCTTATTACGCCGCGCTGCAAGTCCTTAACCAAGCCAGTCAGCAAGGCGGCGCCGATGAAAAAATGCAGGCTGATTTCTTGCACAACTTTGCCAATATCGATGATTATGGGATCCAGACTATTCTGGCCCGCATTGCACCGCAATTTGGCATGGTGGGTGATTTGCCTGTTTTTATGCCAGAGAAACCGTTACCCGCGTTAAAAGACTGGTTTGAAGCACAGGCTATTTGTCAGCAGGTTGGTAAAGAGAGGTTGTCGGCACAGCAACTGGCCGCCGACTTGCTTGCTACCCGTTAGTACACGGCTTGGGCCGTGGCTCAGCCGGTGATACAATCCGCGCCGGTTATTGTGGTAGTGGAGCCGTTGTGTCAGACGTACATCAGGTTGAAGATTTAATCAGGTTGTTTAACGGCCAGTTTGCGGCCAGTCATAACACACGTCTGGTGCGCGGTAACCATGAGCCTTTGTATTTGCCAGCTAACGCGCAAACCCCATTTCATCAGATTATTTTTGCCCATGGCTATTACGCCAGTGCCCTGCATGAAATTGCCCATTGGTGTCTGGCGGGGGCAAAACGCCGTTTGCTGGAAGATTATGGTTACTGGTATTGCCCGGATGGGCGCAATGCCGAGCAGCAGGCGGAATTTGAGAAAGTCGAAGTCAAACCTCAGGCCATTGAATGGGGCTTATGCGTAGCTGCGGGCAAGACGTTTCGGGTCAGTACCGACAATCTTAATGGCGTAGAGCCGGATCGTGCCGCCTTTAGTCGCGCCGTGCTAGCTCAGGCCGTTAAATATCTGCAAAACGGCTTCCCGCCCAGAGCCAGGCAGTTAATGCATTGCCTGCAAGACTTTTATCAAACACCAACCATCTGTGCGGCAGACTTTGCTGTGGAGGAATATGATGTCCTTTAAACTAGGGCTGATAATCAACCCCTATGCCGGTATTGGCGGTGCTCTGGCTTTGAAGGGCAGTGATGGCAAAGAGATAAGGGAGAAGGCCCTGGCCATGGGGGCAAAACAGCTTGCCCCCGAGCGTACCCGTCAGGCGCTGAGTGTTTTACTGCCCTATGCGGATAGGCTTGAAATCCTTACCGCATCCGGGCCGATGGGGGAGGACCTGTGCCGGGAAATGGGCTTTCGCTGCCGCTGTATTTATCAAAGTCCTGCTCAGTCTGAGCCGCAGGATACCGAAAATACTGCCCAGGCACTGATGGCAGAACCAGTGGATTTATTGCTGTTTGCCGGCGGTGATGGCACGGCCCGCAATATCTGTAGCGCGGTGGAAGACAAAGTACCGGTACTGGGGATTCCGGCTGGCTGTAAAATTCACTCCGGAGTTTACTGCGTAACGCCTAAGGCTGCCGGGCGGCTGGTAGAAATGCTGGTGCAGGGCGAGCTGGTCAGTTTGCTTGAAGCCGATGTGATGGATATTGATGAGTCTGCCTTTCGCGAGGGCAAAGTACGGGCCCGCCGCTACGGCGAAATGCGAATTCCTTCTGAGCTGCGCTATGTGCAGGCAGTCAAAATGGGCGGCCGGGAGTCCGATGAGCTGGTGCTGGAAGATATCGCCGCCCATGTGATTGAACAGATGGACGATGAGCTGTTTATTATGGGCTCGGGTTCGACCGTGGCGGCCATTATGACGGAAATGGGCCTGGAAAATACGCTGCTGGGGGTGGATTTGGTCCGGCATCAGCAGTTAGTGGCCAGCGATCTTAGTGCTGGGGAATTACTCGAAGCGATTCAGGGCCAGCCAGCCAAGTTGGTGATTACCTTAATTGGTGGTCAGGGACATATTTTCGGCCGTGGCAACCAACAACTGAGTCCGGCGTTGATTCGGGCTGTGGGCCGGGACAATATTCTGCTGGTGGCCACTAAAACCAAATTGCAGTCACTTAATGGCCGGCCGTTGATTGCTGATACTGGCGATGCAGAACTGGATAAGGCATTAAGCGGGTTAATACCGGTGATTACCGGCTTCCACGACCAGGTACTTTACCCGGTTGCTTCACCCGAATAACGTCTGTGTATTGCTAAACCACAGAGTCACAGAGGGCACAGAGAACTGCACACAAAGCTTCTCGCTGTGACAGAGGCACGAAGAAATAGACGCAGAGTTTGCTGCAATTGCTTGAGATCTTGGTGTCTCTGCGGTGAAATATAGTAGTAAGGAATAACATGTCAGAGCAACGTTTTAATCAATTTGTCGATGAGGTGGAAGCCGCCTTTGACCAGGCAGTAATGGATGGCAGCGATCACGAGCTGTTTATTTCCAGTTACCTGAGTGGACATTTTTCATTGATGGTGGCCCGCGCTTTAAATAGTGCGGAATATTGCCTGGAGAAACTGGACAGCGCCATGCAGCAAAGTCTGACGCAGGCTTTCGCCAATCGCGAACTGGAAAGCGCCGATCAGGCTCAGGTACAGGCACTGTGGCAAAAAATGCTGAGTAAATAGTCAGCAGCAGGCTTTTGGGGCGAGCAATCTTGGTATGACGTTCAACCTTGTACCTGTTTCTAGCCAGGGCGCTGTGGTGCAATGAAAGGCATGCAGAGCAGCACTATAGGCAAGGTGCGGTATTCTATCTTTGTTGGGCTAAAGCCCAACCCACAGTGGGTCGGACTTAAGTCCGACATCCCGTTGACTGTTTTACGCTGCCGCCCGGGCTTCCTGCCCGTCAAAAAACAGCTGAAGACTCAATAGTATTAACCATGAGTCAGTTGCGAGCCATTGCCAGGGTTAATCTTGCCCAAATTTGTTTAATTGTCGAAACTCATTGAACCGTTCTTGTCTTCTTTGTGCATTAATTTCTTGTTGGCGTGCTCTTCGTTTTTCGGTGCTAAGTTTCAGATCTGTGTTTTTGAAACTAGCGATTCGCTGTTTTCTGACTTCCTCCCGGTTTACGCGTCGAATTTCCTGACGTCTGTGTGGGGATGGTTCAAAGGCAAAGTAATCTGGGATTAACCTTTGCGCACGCTGTTCCAAACTTACGACCAGGCAATGATGATCCGTCAGGGTTTTATCCGGCCCATCAGTGTAAAGCTCAACTGATAACGGCGTTCCTGGCGAGATATAGCATCTGTCCAGTCTTGAGTAGGTATGGCGCCCATCTTCCCGTCCTTTGGTGGTGGCACCAATTCTTACCCCAGCATCCATAAAGCCGCTTACATAAGGCATATTTTGGCGTAAATTAAAATCTCCCAACACAATTGGGTATTGATGAGTAGTGGCCGACTCCAGTACACATTTTGCATAGGTTATGGCATAGGGGGACTCATGCTGTTCGCCTTGTGAGGGCCCAGGAGCATGCAAGACTAAAAAACGTGACGTTTGGCCGTCGTGGTGGGTAGTAATGCTGACGGGGTTACGAAAGTCCAGCGCCGGGCGCAATGTGTCTTGTTGTACTGATGCCAAACTGGCGGTTCGTGAAGCGGCAGTGCTGGTGCGAGCCGGTCTTAGCTGATTAAGGCGGTTAACCTCTGCTTGCGCTGCCGCATATTCACGCTGATGCATCGCATTGCACTGTATATCAAATGAAGCTTGCCAGCCTGTGTATTGGCTAACATCACTGAATGTCGCGCCGTTTCCGGAAAATATCAATATATTTTCCTTCAAGCCATTTGCGCCACCAAGGCTGACTGCCGCACATTGCAGTGACAAAACCCGCAATCCTGTACCAACGGCATTAAGAGTCTGTTCACCTTTGGTCTTATTCTCAAGAATGACAAAAATAAAGGGTTCGATACCCACTATGCCAGTAATAATGTCGCCAATAACGGGGGAAAACTGCTCGGCCTTTTCGGCGGTAATTTTTTGGATATTCCAGACAATAATTTTCATGACATCCTTGCTCCAGAATAGACTGTGCCCTACCAATTGTAGGTAACAATCTGAGTGTCAACGCTGATAATCAGATAGAGCGTAGCCTACGAACTTGACTACTACCAAAGCCTGGGCGGATTTTATACAGCAGGCTTGCCGTTGACTGTTTTACGCTGCTGCCTATCCCTGTGCAGCCGCTTGTTCACCCGCCTTCGCCCTTGCGATAAAGTGTGATTTATCTGGTGCTACGGCGGGTGACCGGGCTTCCTGCCCGGAAAAGAAACGGCTCAACACTCTATGATATTTACCGCCAGACCGCCGCGAGCCGTTGACTGTTTTACGCTGCTGCCTATCCCTGTGCAGCCGCTTGCTCACCCGCCTTCGCCCTTGCGATAAAGTGTGATTTATCTGGTGCTACGGCGGGTGACCGGGCTTCCTGCCCGGTAAAGAAACGGCTTAACACTCTATGATATTTACCGCCAGACCGCCTCTTGCCGTTGACTGTTTTACGCTGCTGCCCATCCTTGTTCAGCCGCTTGTTCACCCGCCTTCGCCCTGGCGATAAAGTGTGATTTATCTGGAGCTACCGCGGGTGACCGGGCTTCCTGCCCGGAAAAGAAACGGCTTAGCATTCAATGATATTTACCGCCAGACCGCCTCTAGCCGTTTCTTTGTACTTCGATTTCATATCGTTGCCGGTGTCCCACATGGTTTTGATCACTTTATCCAGTGAAACCTTATGGTCGCCGGTGCCGCGCATGGCCAGGCGGGCAGCGTTAATGGCCTTGATGGAGCCCATGGCGTTACGTTCAATACAGGGCACCTGCACCAGGCCACCGACCGGATCGCAGGTCAGGCCCAGATTATGTTCCATACCGATTTCGGCAGCGTTTTCCACCGCTGATACGCTGGCCCCCAATATTTCAGCCAATGCACCGGCGGCCATAGAGCAGGCGACGCCCACTTCACCCTGACAGCCTACTTCGGCGCCGGAAATTGAGGCATTTTTCTTATACAGGATACCAATGGCCGCTGCGGTCAGCAGATAGCGTACAGCGGTATCTTCATCCACGCTGCGCACAAACTTATCGAAGTAACAGAGTACCGCCGGAATAATCCCAGCAGCACCGTTAGTTGGAGCGGTTACCACGCGGCTGCCGGCCGCATTTTCTTCATTGACTGCCAGGGCAAACAGATTAACCCAGTCCATGGCTGCCATCGGATCGGCACTTTTCTCGTTTTGCAGTTTGCGATACAAATCCGGGGCGCGACGTTTCACTTTCAGCCCGCCAGGCAGTATGCCTTCGGTCATTTTGCCTTTTTCCACACAGGCCGCCATCACCTGCCAGATATGCCAGAGCTTGGCGCGAATTTCTTTTTCGCTTTGAAATACCTGCTCGTTTTTCAGCATCAGGGTACTGATGCGCATACCGTGCTCTTTGCAGTGCGCCATCAGCTCGGCGGCGGTTTCAAACGGGAAGGGCACCGGTTTTTCATCATGCTTGAGAGCAGTGGCTTTTTCGTCCTCGAAGTCTTGTTCCTTAATAATAAAGCCGCCACCAATGCTGTAGTAAGTCTGGCTGGCCAGTAGCTCTTCGCCCTGGTAAGCAAAAAAGCTCAGGCCATTGGAGTGCAATTTCAGGGTTTTTCGGCGATGGAAGACAATGGCACCTTCACGGGGGAAACTCACGTGCTTTTCGCCGCCTAAGTTAATTTGCTGGGTTTTATCTATATCTGCCAGCATTGCGTCAACCTGATCCACATCCACGGTTTCCGGATCGTGCCCCAGCAGGCCAAGAATGACTGCTTTACCTGTGCCATGGCCTTTACCCGTCTGACCCAGTGAACCGTACAACTCGGTTTTGACAAAATCAGTGCGCTCAAACAGCCCCTGGTCTTTCAGATCCTGCAAAAAGGCTTTGGCGGCACGCATAGGGCCGACGGTATGGGAGCTGGACGGGCCGATGCCAACACTAAACATGTCAAATACACTGATCATAGGGTTCTCTTTATGGATTTCTTATAACTGACCAATATTGACCATTCTGGTCAATCTGACAAACAGACAAAAGTAATAGTGCGGATTAGAAAAGTTAATGCGATGTAAAGTTTCGCGTAAACAACCGCAAAGACTCGCGCTTTTAGATTGACCATTCTAATTTCTATCGTTAGCCTGATTTAAGGCTGCTACACCATTAGAAACAGGCGCTAATTCTCTGATATGGAATGGAATATCGACACCCTGATATTGTTGCTTATCCCGCTGACCAGCGCTTTGGTGGGGTGGTTTACTAACTATCTGGCAGTCAAAATGATGTTTTACCCGCTGGAGTTTGTCGGGATCCGGCCTATCTTCGGCTGGCAAGGGCTGATCCCTGCCAAGCGTCGCAAGATGGCAGAAATTGAAGTGGAACTGGTATTGGGCAAATTGCTCAGTGTCGAAGAAATTGTCAATCGGCTGGATGCCGGGCAACTGACCAGTGCCATTGAACGCCGCCTTAAGCAGGTGCTCAGACGCATCGTTAATGATGTGATGCAGCAATCCGCCCCTAACTTGTGGGCCGCATTGCCGGTGCAGGGCAAAAACCTGGTGTACAGCCGGGTGGAACTGGATATCCCTAACGTGGTGCGCAAGATGGTGCACGATTTCCAGCAGAACGTGAGCGAAATCTTTGATATCCGCGAAATGGTGGTGGAACAACTGTCTAAAGATCCCGAGCTGATTAACGAGATTTTTCTCAAAGCCGGGGCCAAAGAGTTCCCCTTTATTGAGCGTTCCGGCCTGTATTTCGGTTTTCTGTTTGGTTTGCCCACTATGCTGATTTGGTCGTTCTACCAGTTCTGGTGGATCCTGCCCTTAGGCGGCCTGATTGTTGGCTATGCCACCAACTGGATTGCCATCAAAATTATCTTTGAACCTAAGCGACCGCATAAGGTGGGTATTTTTACGGTTCAGGGGATGTTTTTGAAACGCCAGAAGGAAGTGTCGCGGGTTTATGCCGAGATTATCGAACAGAAGCTGCTTAACTCCCAGAATATCACCCATGCGGTATTAAAAGGCGCAGGTTCAGCGCAGTTGCTGGAACTGATTGAGCTGCATGTTAATGATGCCATTGAGCGCTATGTGGCACTGGCCCAACCATACTTTGCCCTGGCGGTGGGCAGTGACGACTATTTCCGTATGAAGGAAATGGCGGTCAAACGTATCTTTGAGGACTCGGATAAATTTCTGCACTATGCCCATGACTATGCCAATGGTGCGCTGAATATTGGTGAGGATCTGCGGGTTAAGATGGAAGCCCTGAGTCCGGAGGAATTTGAAGGGGTGCTTCGTCCGGCGTATAAGCAGGATGAATGGAAACTGATTATCGTCGGTGCGGTATTAGGAATGCTGGCCGGGGTAGGACAGCTTTATTTGATGTTGTTGTAGGTAGTCGGCAAAGGCTTCTCGCTGTGACGCTAAGTTCGCAATGATACTTTCAAATACTCTGTGTTCTTTGTGCCTCTGTGGTTATTTACAATTTTTTTGGAAAGAATTTTTCACCACAGAGTCACAGAGTCACAGAGAGCACGGAGAAGAGCTTGGGTTATTAGGATATCTCTGCGGTGAGAGGTTTTGTGTCTTTATAGTGTGGTTCGCGGTCAAAGTGAATTTATAAGCTATATCACCGTGAAAAACACGAACGACACGAAAAGATTTCTCGCTGTGACGCTAAGTTCCCAGTAGTGCTTTCCAATACTCTGTGTTCTTCGTGCCTCTGTGGTTATTTGTGTTTTTTGGACAGATTTTTTTCACCGCCGAGACGCAGAGAGCGGAGAGTTTTCTAAGGCATAAATTGAGCAAGCTCCTGTTTTTCTCTGTGAACTCCGCGGCTCTGCGGTGAAGAAGTATCGCCAATTGAAAAATTATGTATATTGATACAGGTGTAATAGATAGTGTTAGAATCAGCCTGTTTTGACGAAGTTTATCGAGAATGTGCGCTCACTTTCCCCAAGCGCCAGACACCCAACCCTTTGTAAAGCTTGAAGAAGGTGAAAACGTTGCGTGTTTACTGAGACCTCGTTTACACTGCTTTCTTACTTTCCCCAGAAGTGCGCTAAGAGTGGAGCCACAAAGTATCGCGCTAACTATTTGAAAATAAGGGATTAATGTGAAGACCGCAGGGCAATGCTACCAACGCAGAAGCGAACATTATCACGAATTCAATATAATAAGCTGTTATGTGGAATAAGGTAGTGCAAAGATGGATACTGTATTAATAATTTCAATCTATGTAATTTTAATTTTGATTTCATCATTACCATGCCTGCTTCTTTATCTTATAGCAGCAAAGTTACTTCCTTCCCGATATAGTGTTAAACCAAAAACCATGACTTTCTCCTCAATAGTTTTATCTATCATAACTGCACTTGCTTTAAAAGTAGAACTAGAAGGAGGTGTTTTGTCAGTACCATTTGTTATCATTGTGCTTTCTGTGGCTTGGTCACTGGTGTTGCTTATCTTTTTGGTCTTATACAAGGAGTCCATTAATGCAACTTATGAACAATAATCCACATAACAAAGTGTTAAACTATGCAGCTTTCAGCTGCCGGACAATCCAAAGCTTCGCTTCGGCTTGCCGGTTAACACAGCGTTAGGTTTACCGATGAGAACTATTCTGGCACTCTTATTAAGCATTGTCTCAGCGTACTCCTATCCACTTGAAACTGATTCATTTCCTCTGGTTAACACAAAGTGGTTTAACTATGGGAGTAAAAACACGGTTATCTGGGGATTTTATGAAAATACTCTGACAAGAGAGTTATCTCTCTATCCAGAGCGGGGTGTAACCACCTTCAACATTCGATATAAGAAAATAGAGCACGGATGGCTGATTGAGCTCATTTCCCCTGGTGGAGAGGTTGTTGAAGACCTGTATGTGAACATACAGGCTAGAGATGAAATTTACGTTGGCGATACTCTTGATTATTTGAGCTTATATAGGCCAACTGGATATGGTAGTGATAAGTAGCATTTTGACCATAGAACCTAACAAGTTAAATCATCGGAAAACCACTCGCTACGCTCGCGTTTTCCGCTGTTCAAAGCGTTAGCTTTCTTTGAGGTTTTGATGAAAATCGTAGCTTTTATTTTAATTGTGCTCTTTAGTATGGCTCATGCCGATGAGCCATTAGAAGCGCCTAAAAGTTACCGTACTTGCGATGCTCACATCAACTTTTGTGCGTATAGTGAATTAGGTAAAAACACTACAGTTTATGCAATTAAAGACAAGTTTACTCTTACTGAACTATACCAAATTCCGGGATGGCATCGATCAATATTGATATCCCCAACAGGGACGTATGTAGCCATAGGTTATTCAGGATTAAATTTGGTAAGCAAAGATGTAACCTCTGAAGAAGTGATGCTTACGATATACAAAAGTGGCTCACGAATTAAGGAATACAAGTTAGGTCAACTTCTTCACTCAATGGACTCACTAGAGCCTACAGTTTCACACTATCACTGGGGCAGCATCACGCGTATTGATGAATATGGTGTTGAATTAGAAACGGTTGAAGGCTCCGTTGGCATAGTTCATAGCACTGGCAAAATATATTTGCCAAATGAAAGCTAACAAGTGACTGTGTCCCCAAGCCAATATGATCAAGGGGGCTGATCAAGGGATCAACCGAGCCAAAGCTTTATCCCTAAGTGGCCCAGGGCAGGATCAAACTTTGTAAATCATCTTAAAGTCTGATCAAATACGCGCAGTTTCCCCTACCAACCTCAGCCTATGTCACTGTTTTGCCACCTTGAACTCGTCAAAGAAAACCGCTCAACTATTAATCAGGAGCACAACTTAGTGGACGTGTTGTTCCTGGTCATTTCCGCCGTCACGGCAGGGTGTGAGGGCTGGAAGGACATCGAAATCTATGGCCACAGCAAGCTTAACTGGCTTCGTCAGTTTCGGCCATTCAATGCGGGTATTCCCACCCGGCACAGCATTGCCCGGATTTTCAGAGTGGTAGACACCGATTCACAAGTGCTTTCGCTGTTCAGTTGGGTCAACGAGCATCGCCAGAAAAGTGCGAAGCCTGTTATTGCTTTTGATGGCAAGATGTTGCGTGGTACCAGTCAGCATCTGCCGGAAAATCTGCATTTGGTCTCAGCATTTGACTGTGAAAGCGGTTTGACTCTGCTGCAGAAGCAGGTCGACGGGAAAAGCAATGAAATCCCTGCGGTCCGGGCGTTGTTGGACATATTGGATATTACCGATACGGTGGTGACACTGGATGCCCTGCATTGTCAAAAAGAGACGCTGAAACGGCTCACCCAACGTCAGGCGGATTATGTGGTACAGGTCAAAGGCAATCAGCAGAAGCTGTACACCGTTATCAATCAGTGTTTTAGCCAGGCGGGGGAGCCGGGTGCCTCGGTTTGTTCATCGCACAGCCAAGGGCATGGTCGCGAAGAGGTCAGACAGGTTTCTCTTCTCGATGCCAGCCAATTGCCCCAGGACATCCTGCCACACTGGCCGGGCGTCAAGCGCATTGTGGCGGTTGAGCGTGAGCGTAGCCAGGGGCAAAAGACCAGCTACAGCACCCACTATTACCTGACATCATTAGACCATGCAGACAGCATAGCCAAGGCTATACGCCAACACTGGCTGACCGAGAATCAGCAACACTGGGTGTTGGATGTGGTGTTCAAAGAAGATGAATGCCAGATTCAGGAGCCGATAAGTGCGCAGAATATGGCGTTGTTCAGGCGGGTAGTGCGCAACATGGTGAAGCAACACAGCAAAAGCAAAGATTCCATCCGAGGCAAATGTGTCAGGGCCAGCTTCGATGATAATTTCAGAGCAGAATTACTCTTTGGTTAATGGAATTAACAAAGTGCGCTCACGCCCTATTAAGTGGCCCCAGCCGCTTTGCCCCCCGCTAAAAATTCTCGGTCTGTTCAAGGCGCTGCCAAAAGGTCGGCAATTTGCTGGGAGAAAATCGAGTGGAAAGCGTGTCTCGGATGGCTTCTCGGAGATTCAGAAGTTATTGTTGCGTACCTGATACCATAAGCCATTCCCGGTTTTCTCAAGTCATTCTTTTTCTACCACGAAGATGTATGGACTGCTGATAGTGTAAAAGCTAGCGTGCTCACTAGGTGTATCCTTCTTGGGGAAGGGAATCCATACATCTTCGTGGTGATGGAAGTCTTGGGAAAAAGTCTGGTATGGAACCAGATTAAACAGTTTTAGCCGGCCTGCAAGGCAACAGGCCGGACGCTTGTTGTAAATGGGGCTGGAGGGTGCGGTGCGTCATATAAGACATGGAGGTCATGTTATTCAAACCTTGCCTTGCTGCACTTCGCCGTGGATACTAAAACTCAATTTGGCTAAAGCAACACCATAGGTACAGTTAAAATCTGATATAGATGGTTCTCCTCAACTGTTGGCATCACTTGAGTTTGGCAAAACTCCTGGAAAGATGGAGTCCATATCATTTTTTTGGCGAGTAGGAGGTAAATTGGAAAATTCATGGAAGCCTAAAGGTTGGCTGAGTATTTTATACGGTTTTGTATTACAGCCATTTACGTTTTTGTATGTCAATAAAGCCAAACTTTTTTGGTTTTATTTTATTTTGACAGTATTGGTTTCATTAATTGATACAAAATTGCATGCAATACCAAACAAAGAAGCTTGGTATCAAAGCATATACCTCACGTGGATAATTTTAATAGCTTGTCCTTTGCATTCCTTTCTAGTAGCTCGACGTTACGATAAATCTCAGGTTAGAAAATGGTACGCTAGCTGGTGGGCTACATTAGTATGTTTTTTAGTAGTCTTCATTTTAATGTTTTTGGGTAGAACATTCTTATTTGAACCATTTTCTATTCCTGCATCGTCAATGAGCCCCAGCTTAAATCCCGGTGACCAAGTAATAGTTAGTAAAAAAGGGTATGGGAACTACAAATACTTGGGAATGCAAATATATAAAGCAGAACCATCCAAAGCTTTGCAAAGGGGAGATGTGGTAGTTTTTCAATATCCACTCAATCCCAGCATTGATTATGTTAAAAGAGTTATTGGATTGCCAGGTGATAAAGTGATCTACCGTAACAAAAGTATTTTTATTAAACCTTTGTGTTTAGATGAATCGACCGATTGCCCTAGTTTTAAAGAAGTTGAGAAGAAATATAAATTCACTCAAAAAGAAGATGGTTCTGAACTCAAGTATTATCAAGAATCGTTAGGCCGAGTGTCGTATGAGATAAAATTGAACAGTAATCATATAGATCTGACCAGTCGTTATTTTTATCAAGCTGGGACTATGCCAGATGAATGGTTAATACCAGACAATCATTATTTTGTATTGGGTGATAATAGAGACAATAGCTTAGACAGTCGTTATTGGGGGGTTGTGCCTGAGAGTAATATTGTAGGTAAAGTAACCTTTAAATGGTAATTAGCTCAGCAACCCACTGCAGTGCAGGACTATTAACAGTTGGCGTTCCACAGAGCGTTGGTTATTTTAGCCCACTATCAAAAGCTCCAAAGTGGGGCGTTGAGGCTGGAGAAAAAGGGTAGAAGATTTTCCTGAACCGAAAATGGTCAATAAATGAACTAAAAATAGCGCCTATTTTTAAAATCTGGAGTTATCTATCTCAAAAACTCTCCTGGATTTTAAGTAGGACCGTCATCTGAAAAGGAGGCTGTGGTTTTTCTACAGCCCCGTTATACACACATGGAAGCTGCATGGTAATAGAGAACCTTGTCACAAAATTCGAAAGTTATAGTGGCTTCGCGATACTGAGACGCCAAATAGAGCTTTTCGAGAATTTTACATTTGAAGGTTTTCTTTCGACTGACGAAGACATGCTTCTGTTCCAGTGGGGCTGCTATGAGTGGGGCGAAGGGGAATTTTTTGAAATTGATCTAACTAGACAATTAAGTGGGCCGCCTGATACTAATACGGAGCAGCTCAGTTGTACCTTGTACTTCCAGCCTAATAAGGAGCTACAAGCATTAGGGAGTGGAAATTTCTGGTGTTCTTCTCGCTCAGAGACAAAGAAATTCTGGTCTGACATTATCAATCACGCCTCGTTTAATGCTTGTAAAAACCTCACGGCTATTAAGTCTAATATCGAGGCAGAGTGTGTATAACAAGTGACAGTGGTTAAAGAACCAACAAACTGAGCAGTGCTAATACATCATCTCTTGCGAAACGAATAAGTAACAATCCTGCTAACCTGGCACGCAGGTAGTTATACAAAGCCAAGCAGTAGCGCCGGGCATACCTATCCACCGCTTAGATAGAAATATGCTTTACCCCGAAAGCGCTGGCGGAACCGAAACTGCTTTCGCCAAAAAACCACCCGCCAATACCCGAAATGCCTCAATGGCCTTAGGTAGCACAGTTTTAGGCTCTGGGCTGGCCGCGACCCAAAGGGCGGCATTGAGTGTGGCAGCACCATTTAGCAGTCGGGCGGCGGCTTCGGCATCGACTTGTGGCAGGATGTACATACCCTTGCTGCTTAGCGACATTCTTAATACGCATTGCCCTACAAGGCACTAATACGCTGGCGCAGCCGCGGTGCGGCAAAATCTAAAAAGCTGCGCATTTTCAGCGGCATCATGCCACGGGAGGTATGCAACAGATGTATGGGCAGTGGTGGCGGTTCAAACTCCGGCAGAATAATCTGCAATTTGCCCTGGTTAATAGCATCGGCGGCTTGGTAATGCAGCAGCCGGGTAACCCCCACCTGTCGTATCGCTGCACATAATGCGGCGTCATTATTGGTGACTGACAGTCTTGGCTGAATATCCAGTTCCAGCAATGTCGATGAGCCTGGCTGGGTAAAGCGCCAGGTTGCCACCGCGCGGTTAGTATCTGAAGTCACACAGGGGATTTGCAACAGATCATCCGGGTACCTGGGCACACCTGTTGTGGCCAGTAGCGCCGGGCTTGCACAAGCGATCACGCGAACCTGACCAACCTGGGTCGCCACCATTGTGCTGTCGGGCAGGCGGCCAATTCTGACCGCCATATCCACATGGTCCTCAATCAAATCCAGATTATGATCCGCCAGTAGCAAGCGGACCTTAATGTCGGGATACAGGGCCAGAAAATCACTAATGAGCGGCAGCACATGTAAGCGGCCAAACATTTGCGGAGCGGTGATCACTAGCTCGCCCTTGGGTTGGGTATATTCGCCTGTGGCCTGACGCTCGGCTTCTTCAACCTGTTCAAGAATGCGCTTACAAGCCGCTACATAGTGTATGCCCGCTTCCGTCAGACTGAGTTTGCGGGTAGTACGCACAAGTAAGCGGGTGCCGAGTTGCTTTTCCAGCTCAGACACTTTGCGGCTTAAGGTGGCCAGTGGCACGCCCAATGCTTTACTGGCGGCAGAAAAACTGCCGGTATCCGTCACTTTAATCAGCATGGCCATGGCGTCAAGACGATCCATTTTATTCCATAAATCGGAAATATATTTCTCAAAATTACCGGATTATCTTGTTATTTGAAAGGTGTCAGACTGCTTCGTGAACAATAAACAGGAGGCCTGACGGCATGCATTCCACTTTGACAGACTGCCCACAACCGGCCATTGGCTATGACCATGTGGGCATTCGGGTATCCAACCGACAACGGGCCCTGCGCTTTTATCAGGGGCTGGGATTTCGTGAAACCTACCGCATTCCCCGTGGTGAAGCCAATGAGATGGTCACGCCGGCGGGGGTGCGAATTAACCTGATTTTTAATGGTGCCACACGCCCTGGCGCAAAGAATGTGTTGCTGGATGAGCCTGTCAAGCTTCCGGGTATGACACATCCGGCCTTTTTGGTAGCTGATATTCAGCAGTTTCAAAACTGGCTGACACAGCAGGGCATCGTGATTACCGAAGGCCCTAAGCGCATCGGGCCACGCCGGGTGGCCCTGTTTATCCGTGATCCGGACGGCAATGTACTGGAGTTTAATCAACTGATCCCTGCGGAGGGCGAAAACCATGAAACTGTATGATTTAGAGGTATCGGGCAATTGCTATAAAGTGCGTTTATTTGCTGCCCTGGCGCAGATTGAGCTGCAACTGGTGCCGGTGGATTTTAGTCGCAACGAGCATAAAAGCGCGGCCATCTGTAGCCTGAATCCCTGGGGCCAGGTGCCTATTTTGCAGGACGATAATCTGGTGTTACGTGATGCCCAAGCCATCCTGGTGTACCTGGCCGGACGTTACGGCGGTGAAGCCTGGTGGCCGGGTGAGGCCCATCTGCAAGGACAGGTGATGCAGTGGTTGTCGGTGGCCGCCAGTGAAATTCAGCATGGCCCTAATGCGGCCCGGCTGGTGAAGAAGTTCGGTGCGCAGTTGGATATGCAACAGGCGCAGGCGCGCAGCGAATACATTCTGGGCCTAATGGATAAACATCTGGCGGAGCAGTCATGGCTGGCCGCGAGCAGGCCAACCATTGCCGACTGTGCGGTATTTCCTTATGTGGTACTGGCCTGGGAAGGGGAGGTGGATATTAGCCCTTATCAGCATATTCAAGCCTGGATAGCGCGTATAAAAGCATTGCCGGGGTTTATTGGTATGCCTGGGGTTTGATCGACATCTAAATGGGGGCCTGTGCGGGCAGGCCCAGTGACAGCAGTTGCTGTTTGGCATAGCGCATAAAGCCGGTAGGACCGCAGATGTAGGACTGGCCGCCAAGCAGGGGAAACTGCTTGGCAATCAGGTTCAGTTCCATTACGCCGCGGAAATGACTGACACCAGTCTAGTCAGCTCTAATTGAATACCAGCCATGTACCAGCATGGCCTGAAAAAATGGCGTAACCGTACTAAAACCAGCCGCCTTTATCAGGCTTTGCATCTGTGACGGAGAAGCTAGACTCAACTGATCATTAAGATAAGACGGGTCGGTGCTCATGCCCGCCTGTTGATGTAAAGCAACCCAGTGCTGGCAAATATCAGCGAAACTGGCGGCTTGTCTGTCCCAGCTTAAATCCGCATTCACTAATATCGCACCAGGTTTCAGGCGTCTGGCAATCTGCCGGTAATAAGCCCGTCGTTCATTCAGAGGCAGGATAAAATGCGAAACCAGAATACTGGTAGCAGCGTCAAACGGGGTTGTATCCTGCATGTCATGCAGGTAACCGCTAAAAAAAGTGCAGCGCTGCGCTATCCCTTGCTGATGGGCTTTTTGCTGGCAGCGGGCCAACATGGCCGCCGCCGGGTCTACCAGGGTGAAATGCCTGCCGGGAAACGCCCTTGCCAGATACAGCAATTCTTCGCCGGTGCCAGCGCCCACACAAAGCAGGTGGGCATCTTCGGGTAAGCTGGCAAACAGCGCCTGCATCTGCCAGTGCAGTGCGTCTTTTAGAGGCTGCATATGGGCGCGGCTACTATCATAGCGCGCTGCCATATCTGTATTAAATGCCTTATCGAGTATGTTTTGCATGGACTTTATTTACCTGATTCAAATACTTATTCATCGCCAAGGCGTACAGGGACTTAGCGTGGTTTCTGTTCCTGTCACTGTTACTTTTAGCGCTGACACTCTATTTACTGTCTAGCTGTATCTGGATCAGAGCATGGTGCACATGGACCCCGGTCATCACCCCTGAAGCGCTGGCCAGCGTGGCGTTTTGCATTGGAATCGCCATATCACCGGCAGCATAGACGCCGGCCACCGTGGTTTGCTGACATTCATCCACCTTCACCACCGGCCCCATAAAACCGGGCTCAAAGGCACAACCAAGCTGTTTTGCTAATGAACTGGCCATTTGTGTGTTAGGGCCCACATACAGGGCCTGTATGGGAAGCTCGCGGCCATCAGCCAGTCGCACGGCGAGGATTTGCGGAGCCGTGCCAAGTAACTCAATTACCGGACTTTCTTCTATCTGTACGCCGCGTTTTTCCAACATTTGGCGCGCGTCCGAATCCGGTGAAAACTGCCCTTGAGTAAAGTAGGTGGTGGAGCCCCAGTCGGGTGCCAGCTTAGCCTGGTGAATAGAAAACTCGCTGGTGGCCAGTACACCCAAAGGGACGTTTTTATTTTCATAGCCATGACAATATGGGCAGTGGATGACGGTTTTACCCCAACGTTCAGGCAAGCCAGGGATATCCGGCAATTCATCCTTAACGCCGGTGGCCAGAATGACTTTGGCGGCAGCCATATGCTGACCATTGGCCGTTTCTGCACGAAAGCCTGTGCTGACTTTTTTCACATCGACCACCTCAGCTTCCAATAAAGAAAACCCCGGATAAGCCTGCAGTTTGGCCAGGGCTTTATCGCGTATGGTAGCCGGGCTCTCGCCATCCAACGTGAAAAAGCCATGCGAGTTAACTGCAAAGCGGTTTCGGGGCTTAGCGCTGTCGATAACCAGTACCTGTTTTTGTGCCCTGACCAGCTGCATGGCGGCAGACAGACCGGCAAAGCTGCCACCGATAATCATTACATCAAATTTCATAATAAGCCCTCTCTTTAAGTAACTATTAGTGTTACATGAGGTGCGTGTGCTGTTCAACACAAGAAACATTAAAAGTTACATAAGGCTGTGGTAGCATATGGAAAATTTTTTAAACAGCCAGTTATGCGCAAAGACAGCCGCCTTTCCCGGGTACTTCATGCCTTGATCCATCTGCATCACTATGGCAAACCCGCAACCTCTGACGACTTAGGTAAGATGCTTGGCACTAATCCTGTGGTGGTGCGCAGAACCATGGCGGCACTGCGTGAACAGGGCTATGTGAGTGCGTTGAAAGGGCACAATGGTGGTTGGTCGCTGGCGAAGCCGCTAACCGAAATCACTTTATATGATGTGCATAAGGCCCTGGGCGAGGGCTCGGTATTTACTATTGGTCTGACCGACGAGCATAACAATTGCCCCATCGAGCATGGCGTCAACAAAGCCTTGCGTGACGTGATGCAAGAAGCCGAAGCACTAATGTTGGCACGCTTTAAACAGGTTAGCCTGGCACAGCTGGCCAGCGAGTTCGAACGCCACGACCGTACCGGCGGATAAATAATTTTCCCCTTTCAGTCGATTTATGTATATACCTAATAGGGGTATGACAGTTTTGTGACCAATAGGTGACAAGGTGAATCGCTGGCTGGAAATGTTCTGTTTGTTTGGGTTGGTGCCACTGATGGTGGCGGTTTTTTCCGCTTATTCGGTTAAATGGCTCATTCCCATACTGTTGATAATAGGTTTTTTCTGTTTATGGCTGCTGCTGAACGATCCAAGATTTAAGCGCTTCCGGCTCTGGCATCTGCAAGGATTAGGTCACTGTCTGCGTCATCAATTGTTGCTGTTTGCGCCCCTGGCATTAGTCATTAGTGTGTTGGTCTATCTTTGGTTGCCGCAGTTTTTTCTATGGTTACCAAGCAAAGATCATCAGCTTTGGTTACTGACGCTGGCCATTTATCCGTTGGTATCGGTGCTGCCGCAGGAACTGGTGTTTCGCACCTTTTTCTTTCATCGCTATAAACATATTTTGCCTTCCAAATTGGGTCGTTTGGGCTTAAGTACATTCAGCTTTGCCCTGGCCCACGCCGCTTACGGTAACTGGGTTGCGGTTGTGTTGTCCGGGGTTGGCGGTCTGTTATTTGGCTATCGCTATATTCAAACCCGCTCTACCTTAATTGTGGCCATTGAACATTCGTTATGGGGGATGTTCTTGTTCACTATTGGTCTTGGCGTCTACCTGATGCAAATAGAGGGCATAGGCATCATCAATTAGGCCATTTCCGATGGCATTGAATACGCTAACGTCTATAATCGGCGGCAATGACCATCCGTAGTGGAATAGCTGAATTTATGACCGATTCTCGTCGATTGCTGCCCGAATGGGCGCCGCAGGAAGCTGTGATTCTGGCCTGGCCTCATCAGGATACCGATTGGGCACCTTGGTTGGAAAAAGCCCGTAGCTTATACCTTGAGCTTATTGAAGCTATTAATCAGGCCAATTGCGGGGTGTTACTGCTGATTCGTGAAGCCGATATGGCCGATTTTCAAACCCGCGCCGCTCACTGCCAGCAAGTGTTGCTGCTAAAAGCCAATCCTAATGATACCTGGCTGCGTGATTATGGTTTTCTGACCTGTACCTCTGAGCAGGGGATGCAGCCGGTGGAATACCAGTTTAACGGTTGGGGCAATAAATTCGATGCCCGCCGCGACAATCTGGCTAATCGCGATATTCTGGCCAGGCTGTGTAAATTGCCATTAATCAGTACCGAGATGGTGGCTGAAGGCGGCGCGCTGGAGATAGACGGCGAGGGCCATTTGCTGTCCACTGCCTTATGTCTGCTTAATCCCGAGCGTAACGGCGCGATGAGCCTGGACCAATACCGGGCGCAGTTTAAGGAGTATCTGGGAGCGAGCCGGGTCAGCATCTTCGAACATGGCCATCTGGAAGGGGATGATACCGACGGGCATATCGATACCCTGGTACGTTTTACCCCGGATAAGGGCCTGGTCATTCAATCCTGTTTTAATCGCCCGCAGGATGCACATTTTGACGGCTTGCAAGCGCTGGTGGACGAATGCCGCGAGGCATTACCTGACCATCAGATATTTGAATTGCCACTGCCGGAAATCTATAGCGACGAAGGCGACAGGTTACCGGCATCCTATGCCAATTATCTGATTAACAACCAGCAGGTGTTATGTCCCATTTATGGCCAGCCAGAAGACCAGTTGGCGCTGGAGGTGCTGACTAAGGCCTATCCGGCCCATAACATTGTGGCATTGGATTGCGCGGTGCTGGTACAGCAATATGGCAGCTTGCATTGCATTAGCATGCAGGTGCCCCAAGGTACATTAAAAGATGACGTGATGGCGCAATTGCGCAGGGGAGTAACAGTCTATGGCTAAACTTAAAGTCGGTCTGGTTCAGCAGGCCGTGGCAAATAACGACAAGCTCAGTAACTGGAACAACAGCGCCGCACAGGTGCGTAAGCTGGCCGCTGAGGGAGCCGAATTGGTGATGTTGCAGGAACTGCACAGCACCCTGTATTTCTGCCAGGAAGAGAATACCGACTATTTTGATTTGGCCGAACCTATTCCCGGCCCTGCCACCGAGTTTTTTGCCGCCCTGGCTGGGGAGCTGAATATTGTGCTGGTCACCTCGCTATTTGAAAAGCGCGGTTCGGGCCTGTATCACAATACCGCTGTGGTGTTTGACCGCAAGCAAGGCATGGTGGGTAAATATCGCAAGATGCATATCCCTGACGATCCCGGTTTTTACGAGAAGTTCTATTTCACACCAGGCGATCTGGGGTTTGAACCTATTCAAACCAGTGTCGGTAAGCTGGGTGTACTGGTGTGCTGGGATCAATGGTATCCGGAAGCGGCCCGATTAATGGCTATGCGTGGTGCCGATATGCTGTTTTATCCCACAGCCATTGGCTGGGATATGACCGATACTGCGGATGAACGCGAGCGTCAGCACACCGCCTGGCATACCATTCAACGCGCCCATGCGGTGGCCAACTCGCTGCCGGTGATTGTAGCCAACCGTACCGGCTTTGAAGCCTCGCCCATTGAGGGCGACCCGGGTATTCAGTTCTGGGGCCAAAGCTTTGTGGCTGGTCCGCAAGGTGAATTACTGGCCCAGGCCAGCAGTGATAAAGAAGAAACTTTGCTGGTGGAGCTGGATCTGGCCCGTACCGAAAACGTGAAACGTATCTGGCCCTATTTCCGTGACCGTCGCATTGACGCCTATGAAGATCTGACCCGTCGCTGGCGGGATTAAAGGCCTCTAAAAGCGCCATCTCTCAGGGTGGCGTTTTAATTTTTGTTACTGCAATAACATGGAACTATAGAGGAAGAATAAAGTGGTAACTTGTTTTCTGCGTTATGTTATCGACCCCAATAAGCTGGAAGAATTTGAAGCCTATGCCAGGATGTGGATCCCGCTGGTCAATAAATTTGGTGGGCAGCACAACGGCTATTTTCTGCCTTCAGAAGGGGCTAATAATATAGCGTTGGCGCTGTTTACTTTTCCCAGTCTGGCAAGCTATGAGCAATACCGCCAGGACTCCTTTAATGATGCCGACTGCCAGGCGGCCTTTCAATACGCAGAGCAAACGCAGTGCATTGTTAGCTATGAGCGTAGCTTCTTCAGGCCGGTTTTGGCCTGAAGGGGCAATTATCAAATAACGCAATGCGTTAGCGCCCAGCCCGCCAGCGGGCCAGGTGACTATGTTGTTGTTACAGACTAAGGTCCAGCACTATTTTACCCAAGGCCTGATGTGACTCACAGCGTTGGTGGGCTGCCTGGATCTGCTCAAGAGGGTAGACCGAATCAATCGCCAACTGCAGTTGCTCGTTCTCAACAAGCGTGGTGATCTGCTCAAGATCGCCGCCATTGGGGTTGACCCACATACGATGAAAATGCACTTGCTTTGCTGCCAGTAGGGCTTCAGGCAGCTCATCCAGGGTGGAAATTAAAAAGCCGCCGGGTTTAATCAAGTCGACACTTTGCTGCAATAAGTCGAGGCCGCCACGTGCCGCATACACCATATCAACGGCTTCGATACCCTGATGCCAATCTGCCTGGTGGTAATCTCTGACCTCATCTGCGCCTAAGGCTTTGATATAGTCTTGCTTGGACGCTGAGCCGGTAGCGATAACCGTTGCCCCTTTGGCTTTGGCCAGCTGCACTGCCAGGCTGCCTACCGCACCGGAGGCATTATGCACCAGCAAGCGCTGACCGGATTGTAATTTACCCTGACTAAACAACCCCTGCCAGGCCGTTAGTGCTGCCAGTGGCAGGGCAGCAGCCTGCACAAATGAAAGATTAGTGGGTTTGGGCCTGACGACATCGGCATCTACGGCTATCCACTGGGCATTGGTGCCCTGGGCCTGAATAGGCGTGTAGGCGTACACCTCGTCACCTGGTTTAAGATGATTAACTTTGTCTGCCACCTCATCGATTATGCCAGCACAGTCCCAGCCCAGGATCAGCGGCAACGTATGGGTTTCTGTACCACTGAGCATGCCGTTGCGGATATGAAAATCCACCGGGTTGACACCACTTGCCATCACCCGAATCAGTACCTGACCGGGTTGGATCACAGGTTTGGGCTGCTCGCTCACTGTCAGTACTGCGGCGTCACCATATTGATTAATAAAGGCTGCTTTCATTTTTCATTCCTTGTTGGTTTCAGCAGCCTCAGTATCAAGATTTGCCGGTATTCTGGATAATGAAGAAATTGAATAGCAATGATTGATAAAAACCATATATGGCCTGCTAAGGTGTGTTTACCATCTCACAACACTTGGCCCCCTATGTCACTAAAACTGCCGATACCCTTGCTGTTTGGCGCTCTGGTATTTGCAGCTACCGGGAGTTTGCTTTTGTACTTAGCCATTGACGATATGCTGGACACCAGTCAGTTTCTAAGCGGCGCCAGATATGGTGTGGGCACAGTAGAAGACATTCGCCAGCATTATCAGGAGATTGGCAGCACTGCCAGGCGCTCCCGTACTCTGGTGAATAGCGCACTGATTCGCCTGACACTGGCAAGTGGCGAGACAGTGTTGGTTGTGCATGATTACGGATTGTGGGAAGCCGAGCTACAAACCGGCCAGCAGGTTAGGCTGGCTTATCAGGCTCAGGCGCCAGAACAGGCAAAACTGGTAAACTTAGCTGCGTTATGGGCGGGCCATATCGGGATGCTGGTGCTGGGAAGTTTGTTTGTCGGTGCCGCTTATCTTCTGATCCGAGTGTTTCGCTGAATTCACCTTGTCAGGGGTCATTCGGCTTTGTTAGATTGCCCTGAATATTCAATGGCTTGATGTCGATGCCAAGCTCAGCTCACAGGGAACTGTATGGAATATCCGATAGCCGGTGCCTGCCAATGTGGCGAGGTAACCTATCAGCTTAACGCGGCACCGCTGATGGTGGTGGCTTGTCATTGCAAGGAATGTCAGAAGCTCTCGACCAGCGCATTCAGCATTACTGCGGTAGTGAAGGCCAAAGATGTGGAATTTCAAGGTCAGATGCAAAAGTGGCAGCGTAAGGCCGATAGCGGCAATATTAATGGCGCAATGTTCTGCCCAACCTGCGGCAATCGGCTGTATCACTTTAATCCAGAAGAGCCGGATATTATTAAGTTGAAGCCGTCTAATCTATCCGATACCCGGCTTATCCAGCCAACCGCCCATGTATGGGTGAGTGAAAAGCAGGACTGGTTTACCTTACCCGCTGATGTTCCTGTTTATGAGCGCCAGCCCTGAATCCACTTCGCTCAGTCATTTCCAGACATCATAGAGGTTAAGCAACCACCTGGTCGTCATTTGCACAGCAATGAGGAGCTGCAGATTCCAGACATCATAGAGGTTAAGCAACCACCTGGTCGTCATTTGCACAGCAATGAGGAGCTGCAGAGCACTATCCTTAAGTATCAATATGCTCAGAATAAGCAGACAACTGAGCATGGTTTAGGACAATGGCGACAGATCCCAGCTATGCCAGCGCCTGAGTCAACCAGGACAGAACTGGCGAGATACCGCTTGGAACTTGGCCTTGCAGATAATATCCCAAACCAGAGCCGACAGGCTTGCCATCAGCTAACGGCTTAAGTTGTGCGGCGCCCTTTATCAGGGTCTGGCCGCTAAACACCAGACCCAGCCCGGCCTGAGCCTGCTGAATGGCAAACAGCTCTTGATCAAAATATGTCAGGTTTATGTGGCCAGGAGAGCCGGCTAGTTGTTGGCAATAAGTTTGCCATGGGGCGGCTGGCAAGCTGGTGTTTTTCCATCTTGGTAAAAATATGGGGCAATCCTGCCCGGCCTCGAACCTGGCAAGTTGGCTTGCCGTGCCATACAGGTTGAAATGTTCATGGGTAACGGGCTGAGCCTGGTTTGCTACCAACCCAAATCTGATCGCCAGAGTACTGACTGACAGCGATGGCTCCAGTTGTTCGCCACTGCGTATTTCTATTGGCGTATCGGGTAATAAAGCCTGCATCTCTGCCATTCGGGGCAGCAGCCAGAGCGCGGCAAATGACGAAGTGCAACGTATCACCAGCCCCTGACTTTGCCCCTTCAATTCCTGAAGCGTCTGACCAATGGCGTGCAGGCTGGCGCGAGTGACCTTAGCCAAACGGATACCGGATTCGGTTAGTGCAACCTGGCGAACCTGCCGGCTAAATAGTGTCACGCCCAACCAGGCCTCCAGATTACGAATCTGATGCGATACCGCGGTGGGTGTCAGGTGCAACTCGTCGGCAGCCAGTTTAAAGCTGAGGTGACGGGCGGCTACGTCGAAAACCCGTAAGCTGTTAAGTGAAGGAAAGTCTGACATTTTCTTATGGATGAATAAATTTCATCTTAAGTGTAAAAAGCATCTTTTGTCAGAGGCAACAAAAATTTGCAAGATAAGCCCTGTTAATTTGAACTAACGGAGCAAAAGCAATGAAAATTCTAAGATTAGATGCCAGTGTCAGGGGCGATAGCCATGAGCGACTCAGCTACAGGTCAATTTCAAGACAGTTAGCTAATCACTTTTTGTCTGAACTTAAGGTGAATAAAGTTCACTTTGAAGTGAAATTGAGAGATGTGGGCAAAATCCCCCCGGCTTTTATTGACGAAGCCTGGCTGGCAGCCTGTTTTACACCAGAAACCAAGCGTACGCCTGAAATGCAACAGGCACTGGCCCTGTCTGACAGCCTGATAGATGAGTTGCATTGGGCAGACTTGTTACTGATCTCCACCCCTATGTATAACTACGGTATGCCAGCGGCCCTGAAGGCCTGGTTTGATCAGGTTATTCGGGTGAACAAAACCTTCAGTTTTGACTTGCAACGTGGCGACTTTCCACTGGCCCCGATTTTTTCCGGAAAGCGCCTGGTGTTGGTATCCTCTACCGGGGAATTTGGCTTTGAGCCGGGTGGTGTGCGTGAGCATATGAATCACTTAACTACCCATATTCGTACCTTAAGCCATTATCTGGGGGTAGAGCAGGTGGATGACGTGCAGGTGCAATTCCAGGAATTTGCCGATTCACGACATGAGGCGTCCAAAGCCCAGGCTTTTGAGGCGGTGGCTGCACTGGCAAAGGCGTTTCTGCCGCAGGTGCCTAAACAGATAGAAGAGCTGATGCAGAGCGCTTGATTTTTTGTTTACTGTTCTGCAGCTATGCTTATCACTGATAACAGCGAATCAAATTATCCAGAGTTGTAGTGAATAGTGCAGGCAAGGTTTTGACATTCTGGCGTGGTTCAATAATGCCCTTTTTAACATGGGGGCTTGCAACTGTATTACTTGCATCCCCAGCCGCGTTTGCTTTGCAGGGGCAGCCTGATGACAACCGGACATTAAGAAGGGGACTATCCAATTTACCTGGCTCGTTAGACCCGCAGCAGCATAAAACCACCAACGACAGTTTATTAGCCATTGAGCTTTTTGCCGGATTAGTCCGGCTTGATCCCAAGGGTAGGGTGGTGGCGGACACCGCTTCGCACTGGCAAGTTAGTGAAGACGGTCAGGTTTATCGCTTTTTCCTACGCAAGGACGCCAGGTGGTCCGACGGGCAACCATTAATTGCAGAAGATTATGCACTGGCGTACCAGCGAATTTTGCAAGGAGGCCAAGGTACCCCTATGTTGTTTAGATCAGGATTGGTAAGTCAACCAGCAGATAGCAAGGCTAAAATGCCGGGCATGTTCGCCTTGTCAGAGACTGAACTGGAAATACGTTTGTCTGCAGCAACGGGCGAGCTGCTTTACTGGCTGACTGACACTGAAGCCATGCCCGTTCCCAGCCATTTATACAAGCATATGGGGGATGAATGGGTGGCAAAGCGGCCATTTGTCAGTAACGGCCCTTATACTTTGCAAAGCTTTAGCCCGCACTTAATCCAGTTGACCAAAAACCCTCTTTATCATGCAGCCGAGGAAGTGGGTATTGAGCATGTTCGCTATGAAATTTTGCCAGCAAATTTAAGCATGGGCCGTTACATTGCCCAAACCCAGGCCGACATTGCCACTGATCTGGCGTATTATCAGCTACAAAGCGCCGGGCGCATGGCGGGATACAGGGTCATTCGACAATTAAACAATGCGTTGTTGATGTTTTATTTAAACCCACAGGTAGAAGGCCTTACTGATATTCGGGTTCGTCAGGCACTGAATCTGGCTATGGATCGTCAACTTATGGTGAATATGCGGCAAAAAGGGGAACAGGCCATGTTTGGCCTGGTGCCAGAGCAAGCCGATTACCCTTCGGAGCCGGAGCCCGCCCAAACCTACCCGCAAATGCTGGCGCAGGCTAAGCAACTTATGAGTGAAGCCGGATACAGCCACCAGCAACCACTTAAACTGGAGTTGCTTACCTCTGATCGGGATTTGAGTATCAAGGATTCGGCGATGGCCATCCGGATTTGGGCCGAGCTGCCGATTGAATTTACCTTAAACAAGCAACCTTTTAGTCAGGTAGTTAAGCGTATCTACGCAGGGGACTTCCAGGTGGTCAGGCGAATCTGGCAGACTAATCATGGCGATCCTTTGGGCATGTTGCAGATTTACCTGCCGCAATTTGCGCCTCTTTTGTATCCAACGGCAGATGCGCACATTGAGCAGCTACTGGCATTATGCAGAAGCGAGCCACAACACCGCTTTCAACATATTAAAGCGTTGGAGAGGTACCTGCTTCAGCAAGTACCGAGTGTACCAGTATTACAGAATGCCAAATTTCAACTGGTATCAAAACGCGTTGCCGGTTGGTCAGATAATAGTCTGGCCCGTAACGAAAGCCGCTGGCTGACACTCAAGGACGGTGACCAATCTAGCACCTTAAATGAGGTTGTTAGACCCGTTGGTCATTAGATTCAGGGGCTTGCTAAGCCCCTGAAGGTTTATGCTCAGGCAATATAGCTGATATGCTGGTGGAAGCGTAAGGTCAGCGCGGTACGCTGCGGATCAATACCCAGACTTTTGGCAAAGCCATCCAGCGCTTCTTCCACCCGGTTCATAAAGTGTCCGTAACCAAACTCGGTATTGTCTTCCTTACCGGCGACAATAATAAAGTGGGCGGTTTCCACCAGGTTGTCATTGTCCCAGTAAGCGACAAACTGCTGGCCTGGCGCATCCGGATCAAAACTGATTTTTTGCAGCTCGGCATTATGCTGAGACTGATCCACCTGGCTGTTACGTACCAGCGGTGTCAGACCATTAGCAACCATGGCCAGACGATCCAATTTTTTATTGCGGGTGGCAGTTAAAAACTGCTCTTCCAGCGCCAGATAAAGCGGTGCAAAGTGCTCGCTGCTGGTGGCTTCAAACTGCTGCTTTAGCTGCCTGGTCATAGGCAGGCTCAGCGTCACATAGCTGATAGCAGAATGCTGCTGAGGCAGTTCGCACTGTCTGGCTTTGTATCTGGGAAACAGGCCTCGTAGTTTGTACCCATAACTTTCTTTATGACCTTTTTCATGGGCGAACAAGTCATAGGACAAATGCTGGTGATCACGGATTTTTATCTGGCTGTCGGTCTGAGGCAATTCGGCTTTAAGCTGGCTGATAACGCTCATAACCTGTTGGTGGAATTGGGCAGCATGTGCACGCAGCTCAGATCCTGTGGCTAAAAACAGCAGGCGGATTTTTCGTGCCTGATAATCTGCTGTGGTGAATAGATTCTGCCCTTCATGTACCACAGGATCATAGAAGAACAGGATCTGCTTGGCGGTTTGAAAATGCATAGCTTCATTGTGATAGCGCACCACTGGCAATTTGTCATTGGCGATCATATGTACATTATGAAGGCCCGCAGCATCGGCCAGGGCAAAGAAGCGCTGACTCAGTTTGTCGTAGCAGGACTTGGCGCTGTCAAAGTGCTGATAAAAGCTGTTGTCGGTTTTGATCTCTGCCAGCAGATACTGGTTGGATCTGGCGTTAGTGGGAATATATACCCGGTGTTTGGAATGACTGGCCATGATGTCTCCTTGGACTGAATGACTTAGATGGCCAGATGTTAGCGGCTGTGCATGTCAGAAAAGTTGTTCCAGATTAAGTTTTTTGCCGACTGTTTAAAGCGGCTGGGCAATTCAGGTACTTTTTTGATCTGAAACAAAAATTCTCTGGCAAGCCACCATTTTCAAACTACCTTTTATGCTTAGGGGCTGAATTTGAACAGAAAACTCAGCTCAGTTGCTACATAGCTCTGTGTGAAACCAATATGGCTTTCCGGTGAGGCAGTACGGAGACAAAAACAATAAAAGGTTCGTAACATGCCGCAGTCCCGCACGCCAAGCACTAATGCCTGGGATACACCTGTAGGGGATTCAACTCAGGGCCAGTTTGCCCAGGTTTATGTCGAAGAAGCTAACCTGATTGCACTGCGTCGCCGCAATCTTGGCGTACAGGCTAACGCCGATGCCAGCAAACTGAGCCTGCCAGAGAGCATTTTTCCCAGTAACGGTTTCGTTGCTGCACCAGTGCTTGACGGGGTGCTGACGGAACTGGAACAGACGCAACCTGCCTGGCAGCACGAAGAGGCTGAAAACCAATGCCAACCACGGCAAGGCCTGATTGGACTGGCGTTATCCGGAGGCGGAATTCGTTCTTCCACCTTTAATCTGGGAGTGATGCAGGCGGTACAGCGGGCGGGCTTATTTCCTTATATGGATTATCTGTCCACCGTATCCGGCGGTGGCTATATCGGTACTTACCTGACGACCTCGATTCAGGAAAATCTAAGTCTGGGTGAATCCCCAATGATTGATTCCACGACGTCCGAGCAGGATAGGGCGGACCCATTTCCCTTTGTGCACCAAACCGGTCAGGTGGAGAACAGCCGTTTTCGACATCTGCGTAATTATGCCAGCTATCTGACCCCACAGGGGCGGGCACAATTGCTGTTTGCGCCGCTTATCCTGTTGCGTGGATTTTTGATTAACCTACTGGCTATTGCCCCGCTAATGCTGGGAGCGGCCCTGTGTTTATTCGTGCTGTTAGACTATCAAAGTGCAACTGGTAATTTTGTTTTTGCCTGGGAACCCTGGTTAGCTGAGCAGTTGTTGGCTGAGGCGGCAGGGGTCTATGATCTGAAGCAGCGCGTGTTGCTGCGCTTTCCTCTGAGCCTTTTGGCGCTGGCGCTACTTGTGGGGTATTTTTTCAGCTATCCGTTAGTGCACTTTCGGGATTTTTGGCGTGGAGTGACAGAAAACACCCGCCGCGGCGCCCGGATGGCCAGACTGAAAAGATATCGGGCGTTTTTTCTGATTTTTGTAGCGGCGGTGGCATTGGAATCTATGCCGCTGTTGATGGAGTGGTTGCACAAACCGCATTATTGGCTGGCGTGTTTAGGTTCGGTCAGTCTGCTGCAATCGGCTCTGGCGCAAAGGGTGCTGGTGTGGCTCAAAGCCAAGCTGGCCAGTATGGCCATGTTGCTGGCGGCTTTGATTCTGATGCTTTTACTGCTGGTGGCTGTATTGTTTGTGGCCAAATTGATGATACAGATGCGTTGGCATTGGCAGTGGGTGTTAGTGTTTGGCGGCCTGGCCTTTGTTTATGCACTGGTGTTTGTGGATATCAATGCCACCTCTATCCACAAATATTATAAAGATCATCTGGTCAAAGCCTTTGTGGCGCAAGCTGCCGCTGATGATGCGCCAGACCCCAACAGGCGGGGGCAGTGGGTGCCGAGGCTCAGCGAATTAAAGCAAACCCATCAACCTTATCACTTGCTCAACGTGACCCTGAATATGGACTGGGGCGATAAAGACAATCAGCTGTTTAAGAATGGCAGACGGGCCAGCTTTTTTGTCTTCAGCAAGCTCTTTTGTGGTGGTCCGCGTTGTGGCTATGTGCCTACCGAACAACTTGAGAAGGTCGAACGGGACCTGGATATTGGCACGGCAATGGCCATTTCCGGTGCTGCGGTGGCACCGAATATGGGGCGAGTAGGCAACCCCTGGTTGGGCTTTCTGTTTGCCTTTTTCAATGTGCGCCTCAACTATTGGTTGCGCAACCCCATGCGACTCGACAAGCAAGGCGATAAGGTGAGTGTCTGGTATCGGCCCGGCCCTTTATATTTGCTGCGGGAAATGCTGCAACGTTTAGGCAGCGAGCGACCCTTTGTGAATCTCTCGGATGGTGGCCATATTGAAAATACCGGCATTTATGAGCTGTTGCGCCGCCAGTGTCGCTTGATTATTGCCGGTGATGGCGAATGTGATACCAGACTCACCTTTGGTGGGTTGGCCGAGGTAATTCGTCTGGCCAGAATTGATTTTGGTTTTCGCATTCAAATGGATGGCCTGGATGAGCTGCGTGCCGGTGAACAACGCTATGCCATTGGCACGATTTATTATCACGAGGATTGGCAGAACCCGCAGAACAACAGAATTGGCAAACTGATTTATCTGAAATCCAATCTTGGTGGTGACTACAATCTGGCCGCCACCTTAAATCAGGAACTGTATCGCACTTCTGCCGGCAGGGACGATGACTATCTGTTTGACCGCAATGCCTATCTGGCCTTCTACCGCAGTATGCACCCTGATTTTCCCCATGAGACCACAGCAGACCAGTTGTTTGACGAGGCTCAGTTCGAAAGCTACCGGGCGCTGGGCTTCCAGGTAGCAGCGTCTGCTTTACTTAACCCCTGACAGGAGATTAGCCATGAGTTTTGCATCCGCATTGAAAAGTATCGGCAATGGTATTAAAGATTTGTCGCAACTGAATGTGCGCACTTATACGGGTAATATTGATGCGCAGATTAGCGGTGAAAATGCCGAGGAAATGCTCAATCTGGCGCGCCAGAATGGCCAGCTAAAACTGGTGGGGCTGACCACCATTAATCTGGACGGTGATGTTAATCAGTTCATTTCCAGTGATCAGGAGATCAATGAGAAATTGCACAACGCTCACCAAAGTGCGGTACAGGCCTCACAGCGTAGTCGTGAAGTCACGTTTAACCTGTTTGCTTCGGCAATTCGTGAGGCGGTGGGCAAAATTAGCATCGATCCCAATCAGGACTGAACAGCATGCTGGGGCCCGCGCAGCTCAGGCAGATGGAGCAGGGTGACTTCAGCCTGTTGGGCGTTACGCTGGATGCACTACCAGATGACGGGCATCTGCATCTGGCCGGCCAGGACAGCGATCTGCAAAAAGCCCCATGGCTGGGTATTGCCCGCACCTGGCTGTGGCTGCTTGGCTACCTGAAACGGGATACGCAGAAACAGCAGGCTGATAGTGATTTTATTCAGGGGCTGATGCGCTTTCAGCAAGAAGTGGGCTTAACTGCCGATGGCGTGCTGGACAATCTGAGCTGGCAGGCGCTTAAATCTCTGGCGGCGTTTGATTCTGATACTCAGGTGGAAACCTGGGACCCGGCTAATCCAGCCTTTCGCCGGGCAGTACAGCTAAGGTTATTCAGCTATGGCTTGTGCAAAACAGCGCCGCCCTTTGCAGAGTTGCCAAGCGATCAGGATACAAAGCTGCAAAAACGCCTGCATCAGGCATTGGAAGATTTCACCCGCCTGGTTGCCTGGTATGCTTTGTCCGCTGAACCATTGGACAGCGGCTGGAACCGGCCCTTGCTCAGATTACTGTTTGCCCACCAAGAGCTGATAGCCCTGTTACCTTTTGACGGAGAGGGATTCAGGCTATCTGGCGGACATCCGCTGCTGCCCATGGCAGCCCCTCAGGCGAAAGCACTTAGACGACGCTTTGTCGGAAATCTGGCATTGGTGGAGTTGTGGTTGATGGGGTATCCGGTAAGGCCTGGTAACTTTAAGGCCGATGGCCCCCATGACGGCCACGCAAAAGGCACGTTGTATTGGGCGCTGAAACAATTTGCTAAAGACCGGCAACTGCCCATCGCCAATACCCATGCAATTCAATTAGGGGCCTGGTTTTTCCATAAAAGCCGGCAAATTTTGTCGGATGATCCGCCATTGCCTGCAGAGCAACTGGATGCGGTCATGGCCGATAGTCATCAGCGCCACAAGCTGGAGACAGGCTATAAGAGTCTGGGGGCCAGGATTGTGGATGGGGTCAAGCGCTTGCTACGCTGGTTTGGTGCGCTACTGCGTCAGGTGCTGGACAGGGCTAAACAGTGGTTTATTAACCTGGCCCGGCTACTGCACAAAGGTGCCAGCGAGATCTACGCAGAATTTAAAGCGCTGATAGAGATATCCGCCCGAGGCTGGCATTACTGGCAGGATAATCCATTGCAACTGTCGGACCGCCAGTCACTGATGATTTTCAAGCAACGGGATTTTGATTTGGATTTGATATTCAATCCACTGCCGAACAGCACTCAGATAGCATGTCTATTTAACACCATGCAATTAAATATCCAGTCCATGGCACTGGGGGGACAAGTGCTGGTGCAACTGATCGCCCTTATCCGGCAAATAATGTCACTGGCCAACATGCTGATTAACTGGCTGGGTGTGGTGGTAGCGCTATACCGGCTGGGACTATGGCTGAGGGCCAACCTGCCGCTGTTGGCAGAAGCCGGTGAATTACAAGCAGCTTTTAAGCAACTGGATGGTCAGACTAAATAACGAATCAACTGCACAACCGCCAGGATTATCATCAGTGGCCAGATCCAGCGGCTCATTTTGGCCACCTGCTCGGGTGAAAAGCGGTGACGTGAGCGTTCCAGTAACGGGATCAGTATCACCAGTGCCAGAAATAATCCACCAAGAATATATAAAACGGTCATCCATTCATCCCATTGTTATGCCACGGCACTTTGGACCCTGACATAAATATGCCACAATCGGGGCAATTATAACTACAAGGAACCTCGATGGAATTCAGAATTGCCTCAGTTGTCTTGCTTGGGCTCAGCCTCAGTGCCTGTAATCCGGCCCCCCAGCAAAACGTTAAATCAGAGCATCAGGCCGGTGACAGCGCAGCGGTTGCGTCGGCAACAACAGAAATGCTGGCAGGTAAGGACTACCATTCATTTGCCAATCCAGAACAGTTAAAAGTAAAACACCTGGACCTGGATCTGGATGTGAACTTTGCGACTCAGGTTATTTCCGGTGACGCCAGTATTCAGTTTGAGCGTGTCGAACCTAAAGCCTCGACCCTGGTGCTGGACACCAGAGATCTGACCATTGAACGGGTTACGGCTATGGGCAAAGACATTCCCTTCAGCTTGGCCGCTGCTGATCCGCATCTTGGTGCTGCGCTGAAGATTGAGGTGCCTGCTGATATTGATGTGGTGACGGTCACTTATCATACGTCACCGGATGCCTCTGGCGTGCAGTGGCTGACGCCGGAGCAAACTGCCGGCAAGCAGCACCCCTTCTTGTTTACTCAGGCTCAGGCAATTCATGCCCGTAGTTTTATCCCGCTGCAAGACTCTCCACAAGTTCGAATGACCTACCAGGCCACCATTCGCACTCCGGCGGATTTGCTGGCGGTGATGAGTGCTTCCAACGATCCGGATACCGAGCGGGACGGTGAATACCATTTCTCTATGCCGCAGCCCATTCCTTCATATCTGATTGCCCTGGCCGTTGGCGATTTGGCATTTAAACCCATGGGTAAGCGCACCGGTGTGTATGCAGAACCTGCCATGCTGGATGCGGCTGCGAAAGAGTTTGAAGACACCGAAGCCATGCTGGAAGTGACCGAAAAGAAATTCGGCCAGTATCGCTGGGATCGCTACGACTTACTGATTCTGCCGCCGTCCTTCCCATTTGGTGGTATGGAAAACCCACGTTTGTCCTTTATCACTCCCACCGTGATTGCCGGTGATAAGAGTCTGGTCTCACTGATTGCCCATGAGCTGGCGCATTCCTGGTCTGGTAATACGGTGACTAATGCCACCTGGCGTGATCTGTGGTTGAATGAGGGGTTCACCACCTATCTGACCTACCGGATTATGGAAATGATTTATGGCCCAGAGCGTGAGCAAATGGAATTTGTATTGGGCCAGCAATCTTTAGAGGCAGACCTTGCCAGCTTGCCGGCACAGGATCAATTACTGGCTATTGATCTGCGCGGTCGCGATCCGGATGCGGTGTTTTCTGATATCCCTTACGAAAAAGGTGCCTTGTTCGCCCGCGAGCTGGAGCAAAAGGTGGGACGTGATGCGTTCGATCAATTCCTGATGGGCTACTTCGAGCACTTTGCCTTTGAAAGTATTACCACCGATCAGTTTGTTGCCTATCTCAATGACACGCTGCTTAAAACCCATGGTGACAAACTGGATGCCAAGCGCATTCAGCAGTGGATTTTTGAACCGGGCGTTCCGCAAGGCGCACCCATGGCGCATTCTGATGCCTTTACCAAAGTCGATGCGGCCAGAGACAATTGGCTGTCCGGGGAGCTGCCCGCCGATAAGATTGACACCCAGGACTGGAATACCCATCAGTGGCTGCATTTTCTGAACAATATGCCAGAGTCGCTGAGCGCCCAGCAAATGGCTGAATTGGATAAGGCATTTAACCTGACCCAGGCGGGCAATAACGAGATAGCCCATAGCTGGTTGTTGATGGCTGTTAATAACTGGTATGAACCGGCTTTTGGCCGTTTGCACGATTACCTGCTACATATTGGCCGTAACAAACTGGTTAAGCCACTGTATCAGGCCTTGTCGAAAACAGAACAGGGTAAAGCCTTTGGTAAACAAGCCTTTGAGCAGGCCAAAAGTGGTTATCACCCACTGACGGTTAAGGCTAATGAAGGGTACTTTAATTGATTAACCAGTGACAGCATAGCAATGCCAGTCAGCATAACTGACTGGCATTCACTGCTTTGTATCAGGCTTTTCTGCTGCGCAGCAGCCCCAGCAGGGCCATACCTAATGCTATTACTGTTAGTGGCGCAGGCTCTGGTACCTGACCACCCGGCTGAGTGATTGGGCCTTGACCTACATCGATCATGCTTTGATCCAATCCACGGGTGAAGTCAAAATGGTTGTCATACTCATTGCTGTCATCACGTAATTGGAACAATAGCTCATTGGTGCTTTGCAAGCTGCTATACAGTGAAGCTAACAGACCGCTATCCGTGCTGGTAAACCAACCTGTGTCAAGGATATTGTCGCGGAAACCGCCGCCGCTTTGTGCACCGGTTACATTACCGTTTCCATCGGTTTGTTCAGCGTTAATATTACTCCAGTTGCCAAACTCAACACCATTTACCAGCAGGAAGTTGGCGTTGTAATCAAAATTACCAGAGGCAGTATCGCCGTCATGTAAGGTGAAACGGAAAGACGCGCCCGCCAGACCACCGCCCAGAGAGTCTAATACTGAAGAGGTAAAACCGCTTTGCACACCAATAGTACCTGGATTGCCTTGATAAGCGTCAGGGGTTCCGGTATTAAAGAAACCCACAAACAGCTCACTGGCAGCCAATTGGCTGACAACATGTGAACCATTGGTACCGAGCAAATCAACGACTACCCCCCCAACGGTAGATGCGCCCAGTGCGGTAACATCCAAACCTAGTCCCGACGTGTCAGTTAACAAACTTGCGTTGGCAGCACCTGCGAGCATACCCAACGTGAGAATCAAACCTTTCAACTTCATTTTTACTACCTTCTCAAATCCTATGAAATAAACAGCCAAAGATTGTGGCTGTCGGACGTAAGCAACTAGCGGGCCAAAATTAAATTCGTTTAATATCAATTTTTTACGCATTCTTGTTGTGCTAAGTGATTGATTATGTAAATAAATCAGACACTCAGTGCTGAATGGCAATCATCCTGGTGAATTCAATATAACGAGCGAGGTATGAATAAAAGCGGGCCCTACAGACAGGGCCCAGGTATCTATATTTACCTGTTTCGCAGGAAACCGAGTATCGCCATACCTAAGGTCATCAAGGTGAGTGGAAGTGGCTCGGGGATCTGCCCCCCAGGCTGAGTGATTGGGCCTTGACCTACATCGATCAGGTTTTGGTCCAGCCCTTGGGTAAAATCAAAAAAATTGTCGTAGACATTGTCGTCGTCACGCAATTGGAAGAGCAGCTCGTTGGTGCTCAGTAAGCTGGTATACAAAGAAGCGAGCAAACCAGCATCGATACTGGTAAACCAACCTGTATCAAGGATGGAATCCCGAAAGCCTCCCCCGCTTTGAGGGCCGGTTACCGTACCCGAACCATTGGTTTGCTCAGCGTTTACGTCGCTCCAGTTGCCAAACTCTAATCCATTGACCAATAGAAAGTTGGCGTCCTCATCGAAATTACCTGGACCGGTATCACCGTCATAAAGGGTAAATCGAAAGGATGCACCGGATAAACCGCCTCCCAGAGAAGCCAGTACAGCGGCGTCAAATCCTGTTTGTATGCCAATGGTTCCAGGGTTACCCCGGTAGGCAACCGGCGTCCCATCATCAAAGAAACCATCAAATAATGCGCTGGCAGCGAGTTGGCTAACAACATGGGTACCGTTATTGCCGAGTAAATCTACCACTACACCGCCTACAGTAGTGGCACCAACGGACGTGACATCAAACCCCAATCCTGAAGTGTTTGTGAGCAGACTTGCATTAGCAGAGCCTGCGGCTATCCCTAAGGTGAGAATTAATACTTTCATCTTCATCTTAGATTGCCTTTTAGATTGTATTGAATGGAGTCAGCAAGGCTGACAAATTAAATGAGCAAAAAATGAACCACTTTGAAAGGTTATGTAAAACAATAAGTTAGAGCTTAATTTGTAAAAGCAGGGGAAAGGAATGTAAAACGATTCGACAGTAATCGTGCTAGGATGCTTCGCTCAGCAATAGGCGTAAAGGCGATATTTATGCTACTTAAAATTCATCATGTGGCGATAATCTGCTCTGATTATGCCAAATCCAAACACTTCTATTGTCAGGTTTTGGGCTTGTCGGTTATAGCGGAACATTATCGTCCGCAGCGGGATTCCTGGAAGCTGGACTTGGCCCTGCCGGATGGCGGACAACTGGAACTGTTTTCATTCCCTGAGCCGCCTGCCAGACCCAGTCGCCCGGAAGCCTGTGGGTTGCGTCATCTGGCTTTTGCTGTGGCCAGGCTTGATGACGTGATTGCTCATCTGACGGAGCAAGATATAGAAGTGGAAGCTGTGCGGGTGGATGAATATACCGGTCGCCGTTTTACTTTTTTTGCCGACCCTGATGGCCTGCCTTTAGAACTGTATGAAATATAGAGGCTGCATCACTGAGATGACAGCCTCAATGTCTGATAAGGGATTAATCCAGGCGGAATTTTTCTACCTCGCCATCAAGTTGCACAATGAGTTCTTTAATTTGATCGGTGGCCTGGTGCGCCTGCTGCGATAAGTTTGCGCTGTTTTGTGCAATACCTGCTATTTCATCCACCCGGTTACTGGTGCTTTGTCCGGCTTTGAGCTGGGTGTCTGCGGCTTCGGCGATATGCTGACTCATTCCCATAATCGCGCTCAGGGACTGACCAATATTGACCAACTGCTCAGACACCTGGGTGGCATGTTTTACCGCCTGTTCACTGGTGTCGATACTGGCATTGACGGAAGACTTGGCCTCTTTGGTGGCGGTTTGCAGTTTTCCGATAGTTTGCTGAATTTCGCCGGTACTGGCCTGCGTGCGCTGGGCCAGTTGCCTGACTTCATCGGCAACCACGGCAAAACCCCGGCCCTGTTCCCCCGCCCTGGCGGCTTCTATGGCGGCGTTTAAGGCCAGCAGATTGGTCTGTTCGGCTATGCCCTGAATCACAGACAAGACACTGGCAATCTGACTGACTTCATCTTCCAGTACCTGGATATTGCTGCCAGCCTGCTCAATTTGACGCTCCAGCAGGGCGATAGTGGCGGTAGACTGAGCGGTAAGCTCATTGGCCTGTTTACCCTGATTTTCAGCCGTACTGACAGACTGTGAGGTGAGATCAGATTGTTCTGCCACTTGCTGGGCAGAATGGGTCAATTCACCAATGCTGGTTGCAACCCGTTGGGCCTGGCTGTTGAGCGTATGTGTCAGCTTGTCCAGTTCCTCAAAACGTGATTGTGAATCCTTGCTTTGACTTTGCAGGCTGCTGGCCGCTGACTTGATGCTTTGCACCACTTCCTGCAATTTCGTCTGCATATATAATACTGCACCGAGAATACTGTCTCTTGGCACCTGACCGACATTTTGCGCCAGTCGCAAATCGCCTTTGGAGACCCGCATAACAGACTCGCGCACTTGTTGGATTTCACCGCCAAGGGCATGGCTTATGCCAAAGCCAAAACGTGCCAGGGCTGCGGCCAGCGCGACCGCAATCACCACAGATAACCCAACCAACCAGATAGCGGTATCCCAATAGCGCTGATCCACTTCTTTGTAGCTAATGCCGGTGCCCACATACCAACCCCATTTGGGGGTTTTCTGCACCACCGACGTGAGATCCACCACTTCCCCCTCACGTTCTGAATTCCAGTTATAGGTGAGTATCTCACCTGTGCGACTTCCAACCAGATTCTTCACCATCTGGCCGATACTTTTGCCCTGCGCATCGGTGAAATCATTAAAGCTGGTGCCATGTAATTGCGGGTCATGGGGGGTGGCGACAAAGTTCAAGTCAGCATCCACCACATACACGTATTCAGAATCGTGGTACTTATTTTCACGCAGAATTTGGGTGGCCAGGCGTTTTGCTTGATCTTCGTTAATGGCACCTGAGGTTACCATCTGTTCAAACTGCTGGATAACGTTGACGGTGCTTTTCATTAACTGATTGATTCTGGCTATATTGTCTTCTTCACTGGCAATACGCAGTACCTGCAAGCCAATAAAAGAAACTGCCAGCAAAGACAGAAAAATCGTGACGGCAAACGCAATGATTTTGGCGCGTAAACTAACAGAACTAAACATAAGTCCCCCGAAAATTGAACAATATTCCGTGTTACTTGTTGTGGTTATATTTCATCCATCCTTGTGACAATTTACCAAATGCAGAAGGCTTGGCAACAGCTTGTTTACTTTTGTGTGCTGTCAGCCGACATTTGCTGCAATTCTTGAATTCGGTTTTGATAGGCTTGTTTAATGCAGTCGCGTCTGTCCGGGTCTTTCCAGCATTCATCCCGGCCTTTTAGCCAGCCTCTTTGCATAGCGCGCAGCGTATTTCTGCTGGGCTTTTTAGCCTGACGCCAGGCTGCCTGATAGACATCGGCCAATTGCTTATCCAGTAAGGCAAGTTCAGCATCGCTGCATATTATTCCTTCACTGGTACCTTGTATGGCTTTGTTGCAGTCAAATGATGGGTTGATAGTTCTGGGCTCAGTGTAATCAACACTGTGATCGCAACTGCCGTCCTTTTCGCAATCATTGATACCGTCTTTATCTAAGTCCCAACTAGGGTGCATGCCAGGGCGAAGCTGACTACTTTGCTTCTCTACGGGGGGAGTAGAGGAATGGACAAACAGCGGCAGGGCTGCCAGCCCTGCCACAAGTATGGCAATTAGTCTGCGCATCTTGCACTCCAATATGGTGATGCCATGACTATAGCCTTTGTTGACCGTTTAGATAAAAATAAATAGTCCTACTGTGCCAGGTGTTGTACCACATCCACCTTAAAGCCACCCGGATCGGTGAGCATAAAATGAATCTGGCCCCAGGGCTCTTCTTTCAGTTCCATGGCAATATTCAACTGCATTTGCTTGGCCTGTTCAAAGGCGGCGGCAGCGTCTTGCACTTCCAATGAAATGACATAGCCCTGTGTTTGCATCATGGGATGCAGGAAGTCCGGCTGATTGGCCAGCTCTGGCAACATAAAGCCTAACTGTATGCCAGTGCCTGGATGTAACAGGTGTAAATAGAAGGCGGAATCAAAGAATACCGCTTCGAAACCAAACACGCTTTGGTAAAAGGTTTTAATGCTGGTCAGGTCGCCGGTGACCATCACCGGAAACATGGCTTGGATTTCTATCATGCTTATCTCCTGTTGGTTGAACGGGGTAAAGCATGCGGTTTTTTCAGCCGGAGATATTGTACAAAACGGACAACTTACCGAATTGACCTGGGCTGGTGCCACTCATGGTTTTAAATTCACGGATAAAATGGGCCTGATCGTGGTAATGGTTTTGCCATAAGCCCGGATTCTTCTCAAGCTGCTGCAAATGAAACTGGAACCGCCAGACTCTGGCAAAGGCTTTGGGGGACAGACCCAAATACAACTGACTGAGTCGGCGCAACTGGCGGGCGGACAGGCCAAATTCACTGCATTGACGATCGCCCAGATGATTTAATGCGCCATGCTGCAAGCGGCACTTATGCATAAAGTGCAGCAGACGGCGGTCGGTATCAAAACCTTTAAGCCTTGGCAGCAAAAGCTGGCTGATAAGGGCGCAGCGCTGCTGGAATTCCCGGGTGCGATGTAAGCTCTCAAACAATTGCAGTGGCAGGCTATCAGCCAGCAGTGCGTCAGCATGCACAGAAGATAAGTCCGCCCATTCACCCAATGCAGTCTGGCAAAGCCCGCCAAGCCCTAAAGGAAAGAATCGAATCCCAAAATATTCAACGGGGCCTTGCATGGTAAAAGTCTGGGCCTGGGTAAAGGGACTTAACAGAAAACTGTCATTGAGATTGGCACTACTGATAATCCAATCCACACAGTTGTCAGGCAGGCTATTGTAGCCATATGCGCCACAGGGAATAGTGAGTTGCCAGAAGCTTTGCACCCAGTTCTGCAGTTCCGGCTTGGCCGCTTGCTGCTGGTAGGCGCCCTTTTGAAAAACCGGGCCCTGGGTAACAGGGTAGGGGGCTATCGGGCCTGGCATTGACTTTCCTGCTCGTTATATCTGCGCCCGTTATGATGACCTGACATCCGCTGTGCTCCTTTGGCAAGGTTGTTCCATGCTAATCACAAATTTTCGGTCTTGCCAGTTTTATGACCTAGTTGAGCTGGGGGGCGGGACGAAGCCCGGGCAGTTTTTTGCCGAACACACATAGTACCAGACCAGCCATAATCGCCATTGCAGCATAGAGTTCATGAGATTGTAACTGTTCGCCCAATAGCCAGGCCGAGCAGGCAATACCGACAACGGGCACCAGTAATGCAAAAGGCGTAACCGTGGCAGCCGGGTAATTGAGCAGCAGTTTCCCCCACCAGGCAAAGGCCAGTAAGGTGGAGATATAGCTGACAAATGCCAGGGACAACCAGGCGTCTGGTGAGGCATTGGCCAGCAATGTCAGCGGTTGGCTGGTTTCCAGCCACAATGACAAGCCCAGTAGTGGCAGGGGCGGTACCAGGCAAACCCAAACCAGAAAGTGCAGGGCGTTAACGCCTTTGACTCTTTTGGTAATGAGATTGGCGATAGCCCAGAAGAGTCCGGCCAGCAGTATCATGCCCAGACCCAGCGGCGTAACACCACCGGTGGCGGTAAATATAAATACGGCAAAACCGGCCAAGGCCACGCCGATGCCTGCAACCTGATGGCGGCCGATGCCTTCTCCGAGCAGCAGCATACTCAGCAAAATGGTAAAAAACACCTGAGCCTGTAGCAGTAATGACGCCAGCCCTGCGGATATCTCTGATTTCATGGCCATAAATACCAGACCAAATTTCAGCACACCGAGGAACAAGCCAACGCCAAGGATATTCCACCAACTGGTTTTCGGACGCGGGATAAAAAATACCGCGGGTAGGGCGGCCACAGCAAAACGCAGGGCGGAAAACAACAGCGGTGGAAGTTCCTGTAAGCCAAACTTAATAACAGAGAAATTCAATCCCCAAATAGCCACAACGCTCAGTGCGAGTAACAGATCCCGAAATAACATGGTGTGCCCTTCTAATGCCTGGCCGCCATACTATGAAGATTCACAAAATCTCACCAGCAATTTGTCCTAATGGTGACAATAAGCAAATCTATTGTTCCGGGGCTGACTCGAAATAGGGTGGCAGGTGTTATTTACAGGCTATTTGAGCTAAACACTATCAGGCACCCGCTGGACTGTCTGCGGGATAGGCAAGTCACGGTGCTTGTCATCCATACCCGGCAGCTCTACCTTGGGAAAGCTGAACTCTTTATAAGGCATCAGCGACAATAAATGGCTGATGCAGTTAAGCCTGGCTTTTTTATCATGATCACCGTCAATCACGTACCAGGGGCTGTTTTTACTGTTGGTATGTTCGAACATTTCATTGCGGGCCTGGCTGTATTCGCGCCAGCGGCTGCGCGAGATCAGGTCCATGTCGGAAAATTTCCAGCGTTTTAGTGGGTTATCCAGGCGTTCCTGAAAACGCTGCTCCTGCACATCGGCAGACACACTGAACCAGTATTTCACCAGGCGGATCCCTGAACGGATCAGCATCAGTTCAAATTCCGGGCAGGCACGCAGAAATTCCTGATGCTCGCCATCGGAACAAAACCCCATGACTTTTTCCACTCCGGCGCGGTTGTACCAACTGCGGTCGAACAGCACGATTTCGCCGGCGCTTGGCAAATGCTCCACATAGCGCTGAAAATACCACTGCTGGCGTTCCTTGTCGGAAGGTTTGCCCAGTGCCGCGATACGCACCACCCGAGGATTGAGCTTTTCACTGATGGCTTTGATGGCCCCGCCTTTACCTGCTGCATCGCGGCCTTCAAAAATCACCACCAGCTTCTGGCCGCTGTTAACTACCCATTGCTGGAGCTGAATGAGTTGCACCTGGAGGGTTTTAAGCTGCTGTTTATATTGCTGTTTGTCCATACGGGTCACCTTGTTCCTGCTGTAAGCCTTATAGCAAGCACTTGGGATTCTGTCATGTACAATCAGCAGAAAAACCGTCCTGGCAGGACGACACTTAGCAGATGAGTTGGCTTTTAACGAATTTTTCAATGCTGCTTAAAAAAGGAAAACAGGGGCCGGACGGTATTAAAACCTGCTGTACCCCTGTTGTATTGAGAGCTTAATACTGCCAGGTCAGGCTCAGTGATACCTGACGCGGCTTTCCATAGTTGGCGTAGTCGATATTGGCCCAGTAAACCTTATCAAACAGGTTGGTGACACTGAAGGTAGAGCTGAGTTTGTCGGTAAACTGCCAGTTTACATACAGATTTGCCAGTACATAGGGGCTTTGTTTATAAGTTACGCCGTCGGCTTGCTGAGGATGTGTAACCCCATAGCCAATGGTTTCACCCTGCCAGTTAAAACCGCCACCTAAGGTCAACCCGTTTACCCAGTCACCCAAATCGTAATGAGTGGAAAGCTGAGCAGAATGTTCCGGCAGGTTAGTCCAGATTTTATCGTTATTGTGCCGCTTGGTATCCACATAGGTATAGCCCGCATTCACCAGCCAGTCTTGGTTAATGTGGCCGGAAACACTCATTTCCAGACCTCGGCTTTCGGTACCATTAACACCTCTATAAGCAGAACTGCCATCTGGCAACGAATTGTCAGGTTGGCTTTCATCGCGCACCGCGTAGTTGTCCTGACGGGTTTTAAAAATCGCCACAGTGGCAGACAACTGGCCATCAAGCAGCTCGCTCTTGATGCCCAGTTCGACGTTGGAGCCCAGCACAGGTGCCAGCAGGTTGTTGTTTTTGTCCTTGTAATTCTGGGGGGTAAAAATATCCGTATAACTGGCGTAAAGTGCATGATCCTCATTTAGATCGTAGACCAGCCCCACATAAGGCGTGACTTCCTTACTGACTTTGTATTGGCCGGTGGTGGCGGCATAACTGCCTTCGGTGTCGAAATTGTCGGTACCGGTGCGCCAGGAACTTAATCGTGCGCCGCCAATCAGGGACAAATCGTCTGCCAGTCTGAAACGGTTGGCGATATACAGCCCCTGCTGTTTGGTGGTGGCAATACGGTAAGCGCCGGTGCGGCTATATTCCGGCATGGGCGCCTGACCGTCATAATGCCAAGCATCTGGTACTTGATAGGTCCAGCCAGACAAGGAGGTAAAGCCTAATGTAGTGGATTCCAGTTCAGACCAGGTGGCACCCAGAATCAGATCATGCTCCAGACCAAATGCCTGGTAACTGCCGGTCAGATACAGATCCACGCTGGTACGGCTGTCGTCTCCGGCCCCGATACCTGCTCTTAACAGCATGCCTTGACCGGTGTTTTTATCGGGAAAACCACTGGCGTAAACCCGCAGGCTGGATACGTCGCCATCGGTTTTTTGCACCGACACTTTGGCCTGCCAATCCGTGTTGAAACTGTGCTGCAGGTCGGCAAACAGAGTGCTGGATTCACGCTGCCAGTGCGTCCAGTTAGGCGCAAAGCTGGTAGACACCGGCATGTTGGCTTCGCTGCCATCGGCAGCATGAATGGGAATAGTGCCCCAGATAGTCCCTTGTGGGTTGTTATCCTGACGCTGATAGCCTATCGCCGCTGTGGTGTTATCGCCCAGGTCGCCTTCAATGATGGCCAGGTAAGCGGTTTTATCTTCACTGTATCGGTCACGGAAACTGTCTGAATTCTGGTGGGCCAGTACCAGGCGACCACGGATTTGCCCTTCACTGTCAAAGGGACTGGAAACATCCGCCACGCCACGACGCATATCCCAGGAGCCTGCTGTGGCAGAGACCGATGCCGAAAACGCATTGCCGGGGCGCTTGCGCAGTAAGTTGACGGTGGCTGAGGGGGAGCCAACACCGGAAAACAAGCCATTGGCACCGCGGATAACTTCAATACGCTCATACAGGGCGGTGTCGTACTCCTGGTTGGTGGAGCCGCTGTAAGTGGGAATGCCGTCTACCTGAAAGTCGGTGATCTGAAAGCCGCGAGCAAAATACAGCGGACGCTGGCTGTCATATAAGGTGACGTTTACCCCTGGTATATTCATCATAACATCGTTGATATCCAGCATATTGGCAGCGTCCATCAAGGCACGGGAGACTTCGCTGATCGATTGTGGGATCTCCCGCACTGTCAGCGGCAGACGGGTAGGAGTGCCCTGGTCCAGTTGCTTACCTACTACAGAGATCTTTTCCATGCGTTCCAGTGCCGAGCCCGGCGCATTTTGTTCGATTTCCTGCTGGGCAATTGTCTGGCCAGACAATACCAGCCCCATAAACAGTGCCAGCGACGTTTTTGGCAAAGCCAGCGGCAGTTTGGTGTCGAAGGTGACTAAAGAATCTGTGCATTTCATGTAGATGAGTCCCTGTGTTTGTGGTTGAATTTTGTGTGCAAATGAGAATGATTATCGATGGCGTGCGAGTGTATAGAAAGCCAGAATGAAACGCAACCCACAGGGACAGAGCTAAGAGCAGATATAAAAAAGGCGCCCGAAGGCGCCAGGAGGGCATTAAACGTATGACTAAAACTTCACGCTGACATAGGCGCCAAAGCGACGATCAGTCTTAAATTGGGTGCCGGGTGTGGTTTGTCCGGCCTGGTTGTAGATCATCTTGGTTTTGATGATCTCATCCAGCAGGTTAGTGGCTTCCAGACCAATCTTGACATTGTCGGTGAGGTTATAGGCCACCGACAAATCCAGTTGCCCGGTGGCCTCAGCCATCACTGGAGCAAACAGGTTGGAGTCACGACGGGTCAGCAGATATTCAGAGCGCCAGTTATATGCAATACGGGCTGAGATACCATGCTTTTCGTACATAGCAGTCATGTTGACGGTGTCATCGGAATAACCTGGCAGCGGCAGATTATTAAAGGCGCGGAAGCGGTTACGGCCGTCTTCGCCACCACTGCCTGTGCCAAAGCCTACCTCATCGTTAATATCGGACTGATTGATATAGGTATAGTTGAGCGACACCCCTAAGCCTGACCAGATGCCCGGCAACTGGTCAAAAAACTGAGTATACGCCAACTCAAAGCCCTGAATCGTACCCGACCCTTCATTGGTGTCGGTCTGGAAATTGACCGGGAAGGTGACACCGGCCAGCTCATTGGTGATCTCTTCGCTATACAGACGTTTGCGGATAATATTTTTCAGCTCTTTGCGGAACAGACTGGCGGTCAGTGAGTTACTTTCACTCATATACCACTCATAGGTCAAATCAAGGCTAAGTGCTTCCTCCGGCTCTATATTACGTGGATTGCCGCTGATGCCGTCAAAACCAATATTCTCATAGGGCAAAGGCTCACCGTTTGGCCCGCGTGGCTCGGAATGTGACTCGGTAATGGAACGGAAATAGCGGAAGTTTTCAAACTTCGGCAAAAAGATATTCTGCGAGGCGGCAAAGCGCACTACACGCTCGTCATCCAGCTCCACACTCAGGTTAAAGCTGGGCAGCACTTTGCTGTATTTATCACCTTTGACGTGCAGTGGTTCCGTATTCAGCCAGTTTTGATAGGCAAGCTGGTCGGCGGTATACATGGCCTGTTTGGCGGTATCCCAGCCAGGAATAGGCTCAGGGAACAGGGTGGCACCGGTGGATTCCACCTGCCAGCTCACATAACGCAGACCAAGGTTACCGCGAACAGGGTAAGCCAGTTCAAAATTGTCGTAGTTCAACTGGGTGTAGAATTCGCGCCGGGTTTCCTTACTGCTGGAAATCTCGGATGGCAGGTAAGCCCCGTCAATTTCGCAGGTGCCGCTGATGGTGACACAATTACGGTCCCTGAGCTGGACAAAATTGTTGTAGCCACCGGCTTTGGTGGTGTCGTGGAAATTCTGCCAGTTATGCAGGTCAGCAAATCGGGCAAATAGGATAGTTTGATCCTTGGGCAATACGCCACCGCCAAAGAAATCACCGGCATGAAAACTATAGAGTTCATAGAGTTCGGGGTGTCCAGGACGGTCTGCGGTGCCGGTATAGGAGGTCGCCTGTCCACCGTTAGCATAAGGATTCCAGGAGCCGTCGGCCATTTCGCCCCAGTTCCAGGCAGAATCCCGCTTAATCTGCTCTTTGCTCGACGCATAGGCACCGAACTGGATAGATTTTATCCACTTATGTTCCAGCTGATAGGTGGCATCAAAGGCGTAAGAGTCTGATTCGGCGTCGGTATCGTCTTCTTTGTCCATGGCCGAATTCAGGTACATGTCACTGACAGGATCGGGGGCCAATGGGCTGGTCAGGTTCTCGCCGACAAAGTTAACCTGGGTTTTGTCGCCGCGCACATCGAAAAACACATCGTTGTGCTCAAAACTGTTATTGATGGTGTAGTCGTAAACATCGTATTCGGACTCAATGTGCTGGTAATCAAACTCCAGCTTCCAGGCATCGCTGGGTGAAAAGGTAAAATGCACACTACTGTCTTCCACCAACTGCTCAGCATAGCGCCAGCGCGACTGAGCCAGAGAGCGGTAGTTCATCAGCAGCGTGCCTGAGGTCATAAAGCCGTTTTCATCAAAGGTGGCGTCATCTGTCACCTGAATCTGATTAGGGTTAACGTTAAATCCTTGCTCACCTAAGGTGATGACCCGCTCATCCCAGGTTAACGAAGCGTTGGAGCGCAGATATTCCGCTGTTACCTCGAAGGTTTGCGAGGGATTTCTGAATTGCAGCGAGGTGGCCAGGCCGCGGCGTTTACGCTCAGAATCAGCACTGCGGATATTGGCATCGGCCGGTACGTATCTGGTTTCACCGGGATACTGACTCAGTTCGGTGCCATAGTTACCAAACTGCGGCATTTCACGGGCGGTGGCGCTGCGCTCATAATAGTTGCCCAGGGCTGCACCGTCGCCTCTGTCCTTATAGTCAGAACTGGAAGCGGACAGCAGCACACCAAATTCACCGATGTCGCTGTTCCAACGGTTACTCACTACTGCTGAACCGATGGGTGTCCACTCACCACGGTGATCGCCATAGCTGCCTTCCAGCGTGGTACTGGCGAAGAAGCCGGCACTGTCAAAAGGCTTACGGGTGACCAGATTGACGGTGCCGGCCACACCACCGGCAATTAAATCGGCCGTATGGTTTTTTACCACTTCCACATAACCCAGTAATTCGCCGGGAATATCCTGGTAGCTCAGACCGCCGCCGGTACTGGCGCTAAAGGCATCTCGGCCGTTGATTTCGCTGCGTACCCGGTCAAGGCCTCTCACTACCACGCCGGTACCTTCAGCGGCAAAGTGGTTTGGGTCGTCGGATGAGGCAAAGCGTTCAATGGTGACGCCTGGTACACGCATCAGTGCTTCGGTGACGCTTTTATCCGGCAGTGCACCAATGTCATCGGCACTGATGACATCTTTCACTGTATCGCCTAAGCGTTTCAGTTCCTGAGCAGTGATAACACTGCCGCGAATACCCACCACGGCAATTTTCTCTACCGATTCTTCAGGGTTAGTTATGTTTTCCTGCTGTTGAGCGACTGCAACGCCAGCGGTGAAAGACGACAGTGCAGCGGCTACCGACAGGCAGGCCAGGGATTTATTGTGCATAAGTAAACTCCATGTTAATTATTATCAGGAAATGTTGAGCTGCGTGATAATAAGTACCAGGAATTGTGTGTTTTGCAATCAATTTTTGTATCAAAAAGGAAAATATTTTGTAAAAAGCCCTGCGGGGTAGTGTTGATGACGGTGTTGAAAAACAGCACATGATGGCAATGTGGGCATTGCGTTTAGCTGTGATACCATTGGCGCAGGAAGAAAAAAACAACCACTTATGCTGCATCTTGTTCAATCAAATAAAATGGAAGTGCTGGCGGCGCAGCTTTGCCAGTATCTGGCTGAAGATCAGGGCGATATTGAGCAGTTATTCGAGCCGCAGCCCATTTGGGTGCAAAGTCCGGGTATGGCCCAGTGGCTGAAACTGCAGGTGGCCGAATCGCTAGGGATTGCCGCTAATCTGACTTTTCCACTACCGTCCAGTTTTATCTGGAATCAGCTTTATTTGCGGTTATTACCTGAATTACCGCAGGAGTCGGCGTTCAGCAAAGATAATATGTGCTGGAAGCTGATGGCGATTCTGCCGTCATTGTGTGATGACCCCAACTTTAGTGCCGTGGCCAGTTACTTAAAGGTGTCTGAGGCCGGACAGGAGTTAAAGCTGTTCCAACTGTGCCAGAAAATCGCCGATTTGTTTGACCAGTATCTGGTATATCGCCCTGACTGGCTATTGGCCTGGGAGCAGGGGCAGCAGGTTGATACGCTGGCTGAGCCGCAGCAAGCCTGGCAGGCACAGCTTTGGCGTGAATTAAAACGGTATACCGAGGTGCTGCAGGAGTCGCCATGGCACCGGGGCAATTTGCATCAGCGCTTGTTGGAATGCCTGAGTGACAAGGATTGCCGTGACGTTTTGCCGCCTAGATTACTGGTATTTGGTATTTCCGCCTTGCCGGTTCAGCAGCTTGAAATCCTCGGCGCCCTGGCCAAACAGATTGAGGTGGTGATCTTTTGGTTTAACCCCAGTCAGCACTACTGGGGAGATCTGGTGGATGAAAAACGCAAAGCCCGTGCTGAGTTACTCAAAGCGCAGGCTGGCGATGAGCTGGCCGATTATCTGGAAGTGGGTAACCCCCTGCTGGCGTCCTGGGGAAAACAAGGTCAGGATTTCCAGGATATGCTGCTGGAACAGGGGCCGCAGCAGCATGATTTATTTGTGGATGTGCCGCCACAGAATCTGCTCGAACATATTCAGCATGAAATTCTGAATCTGACTCAGCGGGGGAGTATGCTGCCGTTGTCGGCCGAGGCGCTGCTGGATCAGGCCCCCAGCTTGCCCAAAATTGTGATTGCCGATAACGATGACAGCCTGGTATTAAGCAGCTGTCACTCCAGATTGCGTGAACTGGAAGTGCTGCATGACCATCTGCTGGGCTTTTTTAAACGGCATGCCGACTGTCATCCCGGTGATGTGATTGTGATGATGCCGGACGTGGCCGATTATGCGGCATTGATCCACGGTGTATTTGGCGGACACAGACAAGAGCTGGCCATTTCCTATGCTATCTCAGACCGCAGTCTGGCCCAGGAATCGCCGCTGCTGGGCAGTTTTGTCAGCTTGAACAAATTACAGTTGTCGCGGCTTGGTCTGGCCGAAGTGTTGGATATTCTGGAAGTACCGGCGGTGCTACGCCGTTTTGAACTCAGTGAGGCACAGTTCAATCAACTGCGTCATTATCTGCAGGATGCCGGGATACGCTGGGGATTGGATGGCAAGGACAAGCGTCGCTGGCATTTGCCCGAGGATGAACAAAATACCTGGCTGTTCGGACTAAAGCGCCTGATTGCTGGCTATGCCATGCAAACTGAGCTGTATGCTGGCTCAGACCAGACCCCAGGTGCCTTTATTGCGCCTTATGCGGAGCTGGAAGGCCAATCCAGCCAGGTGCTGGGTAAGCTGCTGTTATTTGTTCAGCAGTTGTGTGACTGGCTGGTATTCTGTCAGACACCAATGCCCTTGCAGAGCAGAACCGCTTGGGCGCTTGAGCACATTGAGCGAATGTATCTGGCCGATGACCATGACGAACAGTATTTGCAGGGCTTAAGAAATGCACTGAATGCACTTAGCCGACACCAGCATCAATATCAGGGCGATATCGAGCAGCGGGTGTTTTGTCAGGCTCTGGAGCAGCAGTTGCAGGAGTCTGGCGTTGGGCAGCGCTTTTTGGCCGGTAGCGTGAATTTTTGTACCCTGATGCCAATGCGCAGTGTGCCCTTTAAACTGGTGTGTTTGCTGGGCATGAATGATGCTGATTATCCCCGCCAGGTTACCCCGCTGGGCTTTGATCTGATGCAGCAGTCTGCTCCCCGAAAAGGTGATCGGTCCCGTCGTTTGGACGATAAATATCTGTTTCTTGAAGCGCTGTTGTCGGCGCGTCAGCAGCTGTATATCAGTTATCAGGGCCGCAGTGCCAAAGACAACCAGCCCCTGGTGCCTTGTGTGCTGCTAAGTGAACTCGTGGATTATTGCCAACTGGTGTATTGCCGCGCCGACGGCGGGCCACTGAGCGACAGCCTGACCCGGGTTCAGCATTTACAACCTTTTCACCCGGATTACTTTGACGCCAGACATCCGCTGAGTTTTGAGCCTCAGTGGCTGGCCCTGGCAACGGGGCATCACAACGAGGCCGAACCCTTTATTGTCGGCGAGTTACCCTATCTACCTGCGCAAAGTAGTATTGGTGTTGAAGAACTTATTGGCTTTTTCATCCAACCGGCCAGGGGCTTTTTCCAATTGCGCTGGCAGGCCAGGTTTGCTTATCAGGACAACAGACTGGAAGAAGATGAACCCTTTTTCCTCAGCAGTCTGGACCGTTATCAGTTGCTGGCAAGACTGGTTGACAATACGGCGTCTGTAACAGACAAAGAAGTTCTGACCGCGCGTTTACATGGCGAAGGTGTGCTACCTGGCGGTCACGCCGGGGTGCTGGCCCTTGAGCAACTGCAGCAACAGGCCGAATCTATCCGGGATAGCTTGCTGACCTATCGTCGTGACTTGTGTGCCCGGCGTGAAATATTGCAACTGACAATTCAGGGGGTGGACATCAGTGGCTGGCAGGATCATCTGTATGGCGAACAACTGGTGCTGTGGCGCTCAGGTAAGGTTCGTGCCAAAGACAAGCTGCAATTGTGGTTGCGTTTGCTGCTGCTGTGCGCTCAGGGGGTAAAACTCAATCAGGCGGTATTTGTCGGCACTGAATCCGAGCCCTTTATGCTAAACGGCATGCCGCGCGACCAGGCAGTTGCCGCCTTGAATATCTACATCCAGGCCTGGTGCGATGGACACAATCAGCCTTTACTGCTGTTACCCGAGTGTGCCTGGTTGTGGCTGGATAAAGGCGACTGGGACAAAGTGCTGAAAAGTTTTTCAGGCAACGACTTTGCCAAAGGAGAAGGGCAGGATGTGCATGTGGCCCGCATTTGGCCCGATCTTGCCCCCCATCAGCAGGAATTTATCCGGATCAGTGAATCCTTGTTGGGGCCCCTGTATCAATGGAGTCAGGTATGAGGCCCCTACACATTCCTTCCTTTCCGCTGACTGGCCAATCCCTGATTGAAGCCAGTGCCGGGACCGGCAAAACCTTTACCATAGTGCGCCTGTATCTGCGCCTGCTGCTGGGGCTCGGCTGCGAGCCCTTGTCGGTGGACAAAATACTGGTCGTCACTTTTACCAATGCTGCCACTGCGGAACTGAAAAGCCGCCTGCGTACTATGTTGACCAAGGCTCATCATGATGTGCTAGTCGGCCAGACTGACGAAGCCGTGCTCCAAGACCTGATATGTAGCGAGGAACAACGGGAATTAGCCTGCAGGCGTCTGCAACTGGCACTCAGGCAAATGGATGAAGCGGCGGTGTTTACCATCCACGGCTTTTGTCAGCGGGTACTGACCCGCCATGCTTTTGAAAGTGGCAGTCGTTATCAACAGGAATTGATTCTGGATGAGTCAAGCCATCTGCATCAGGCCATTAAGGATTTCTGGCGAGCCAGAATATTGAGACTTCCGGCGCCGTTGCTGGAACTCAGCCTGAAACTGTGGTCCGAGCCGATGGCGCTGCTGCGCCAGGTGCGAGGTTTACTCAACCAGGATTTTGCCTGTCAGGATAAAGCCGCGCCGCTGGAAGAATTACTGCAGCAGTATCAATGGTTATTGGCCGACAGCAAAAGCTGGTGGCTTGAAAATCAGGTATTCGAACGTCTTTGGCAAGCTAATCTGAATAAGCGAACCCGTCTGGGTAAGGGCGAATTGCTGACTCAAATGGAAGCATTCTGTCAAAGTGCAGAGCTGTTTTTGCCACAGGGCGGCAGTTTTGAGGACTTTCTACCGGAAAAGGTGGCTAAGGCATTAAGTAAGGCCAGCCCGGATCTGTCTGATCTGGATTTTGCCCGTTTTGAGCAACTGCAACGTTTGCACACTCAGCTGGTGGAAGGCCTTAAAGTTACCCTTTACCTGGAAGCCATTGACAGCCTGCGCAGCAAACTGGCGATAAGTAAAGATAGCGCCAATCAGCTCAGCCCCGATGATTTACTCAGCCAACTGGCCAATGCCTTAAATGGAGCGCAGGCCGACGCTCTGATCAGCGCAGTACGGCAGGCCTATCCGGCGGCCATGATTGACGAATTTCAGGATACCGATGCCGTGCAGTATGGCATTTTTAATCGCCTGTATCCGCCCACAAGCCATGACTGCCTGATTATGATTGGTGACCCGAAGCAGGCCATTTACGCTTTTCGCGGGGCGGATATTTTTACCTATATCGGCGCCAAGCGAGAGGTGGGCGAGTCTCGCTGTTTCACTTTGGAGACTAACTGGCGATCAGAGCCTGTGATGGTGGAAGCCATCAATAAGCTGTTTATGCAAAGCCCGCAGGGCTTCTTGTATAACCAGGATATTCCGTTTTTACCGGTCAAGGCCGGACAATCCAATAAGCAGTTACTGTTAGATGGTAAAGGGGTGGCGGGACTGGCCTTTGAATACCTGAATTGTGCCTCGCCACAGGGCTTTTCGGCCGTACAAGGGCCGCTGGCCGAACATTTTTCCGGGCAAATTGCCGCCTGGCTGGCCTGGGGCCAGCAAGGCCGGGCCCTGTTATGCCATGGGCAGGTACAAAGCCCGGTAAAACCTAAAGATTGCGCGGTGCTGGTGCGCGATAGGTTCGAAGCACAATTAATGCGCGATGCACTGGCGAAACTGAATATTGCTTCGGTGTTTCTGGTACGGAAAAGTGTGTTTGCCACCCAGATTGCCGCTGATCTGTTGCTGCTACTGCAAGCCATGCAAAATCCCGGCGACGAAGCCAAAGTGAAAGCCGCCATGCTCACCGAACTGGTCGGATTGAGCGCGCTGGAGTTTGAAACCTGGCTGGCCGATGATAGTCGCTGGCAGGAACTGCTGGGGCAGTTTTTCCATTGGCAGCGGCTCTGGCAACGTCAGGGTATTGCCAGTGCGCTGGCGCAGATGCAACAGCAGCTAAGCCTGATGGCCTCTGTTCAGCGGCGTTTTGCCGACCATTTGCGGCGTATCACCGACCTGCGCCACCTGTTTGAGCTGTTGCAGCAACACAGTCTGGAAGTGCAAGGTGAAAGTCAGCTTGTACATTGGTTTGCGCAGTGCTTGAGCGAGCCAGATGACAATCATGAAGGTCAGCAACTGCGTTTGGAAACCGACGACAATCTGGTGCAGATCGTGACCATGCATGCCGCCAAAGGGTTGGAGTATCCGCTGGTGTTTATGCCCTTTGCCTGTCGCTATCAAAAACGTGTAGATCCTCTTTATCACGACGATGAACGCAAACTGTGGGTAGACTTTCTGGGCCGCCAAGAGAATCTGGCCCGGGCTGCAACAGAGAAGCTGGCAGAAGATATTCGCCTGCTATATGTAGCCCTAACCCGGGCCGAGCATTGGTGCAGTGTTGGGGTGTTTGACACCACGGCTGGCGGGCAGAGCCGCAACCGGGCTATCAGCGGCACGGCACTGGGTGCGCTGTTGCTGGGCCCCGGTGCTGAGGTGCAGGAAGGAACACTGCAAACCGCCTTGCAACATCTGGCCGATAGCCAGCACATCCACTATAAGCCAATTACTGAGCAGGACATTCAGCCCGGTCAAATCCCGGTCGCCGAGTTACAACCACTGGAATGTGCTCGCCTGGGCAGGAGCTTGCGACAGACCTGGCGACTGACCAGCTACTCGGCTATCAGCTTACAACAGGACCATCTGCCTGGGCCTGGGCAGGATGAAGGCGTCACACCTGCTGTTGTGTCTGTCAATCCGCCCGGTTTAGACCGATTTGCCTTTACCCGCGGCGCCAGGGCCGGTTCATTCCTGCATGGCGTATTGGAAATACTGATGTCTGCGGAAACGGCCGCTCAGGGAGAGATGAACCGGGAATTACTGGCGCGTTGTATCGAAGAACAGGCATCGCTATTTGCCATTGAAAGTCAGTGGTTTGATGTACTGCAGGAATGGCTATGGGATGTCGTCAATGCCCCCATTCTGGCTGATGAACCGCTGCGCTTGCTGGACATACGCCAGGCCAAGGTGGAGCTGGAGTTTCACCTGCCTTTGCATCAGGTACAGGCGCATAAGTTCAACCGGATACTCAACCAATATATGCCGTTTATGCAGGCCCGTTACGACTTTGACAGTTTAAATGGCATGCTCAAGGGGTTTGTCGATCTTATCTTTGTTCATCGCGGCAAACTTTATGTCGCCGACTATAAGTCCAACTACCTCGGGGCTGATTTCGGGGATTATCAGCACAGTAATATGGCGCAAGCCATGGCCGAGCATGATTATTACTTGCAAGCGGTACTGTACAGTCTGGCACTGCACCGCTGGCTGCAAAGCCGCTTACAGCATTACGACTATGACCAGCATGTGGGCGGCACCTGTTACTGGTTTTTGCGCGGTATCAGCCCGTCTCACCCTGGACGGGGAATTTTTCAGTTAAGGCCAGACAAAGCCATGATTGAGGCGCTGGATGCCTTATTTAGCGGCGAAAGCACCAGCGGCGGCCAGATGGAGCAATTAAGCCTATGCTAGACAGCCGTTCTTACCTGAAGCCTTTACTGGCGGCAGAACAGCTTCCTGTGTCTTTTACCGGCTTGGATGTGGGGCTGGGCGACTTTATTGCCACCCGGGAAGCCGCATCTGGTGATCAGTTTGCTCGCCAACTGGGGGTGTTTGCCGCAATTGTCAGTCAGCAACTGGCCAGTCAGCATGTGTGTGTCAGGCTGGACGAGTTAACCCGCCTGTATAACTTGTGTGTGCCGATGCTGGATCAACCCTTACCTATGCTGTTTGTGTCACAGGTGCAGGAACTGCTGAGTCAGGCTGCCACGGTGCATCTGGTGGCAAACAATGCTGTGGCGGCTGCTAGGCCTTTGGTGCTGGATGGGCAGGGCGTGTATCTGCAGCGTTATTGGTGGTATGAATATGCACTGGGCCAAAGCCTCAAGCAACTGGCGCAGGGACAGATCAGGCTGGATACTCAAGGCTGCAAAGCTCAGCTGGAGCAGTTATTTTCCGACACTTCAGAGCCGCGCGACTGGCAGAAACTGGCGGTGGCGCTGGCCGCCACCCGCAGGCTATGTGTGATTACAGGTGGCCCGGGAACGGGCAAGACCACTACGGTCACCAAGTTGATGGCGTTAGTGCAGGGGTTAAATCTTGCTGCGGGGTTAACCCCTCTCAGAATTGTGCTGGCCGCGCCAACCGGAAAGGCCGCAGCCCGACTGGCAGAGTCAATTTTGCAGGCCAAATCAAGGCTAACTGACGAGCTGGCCGCCCATTTACCAACACAAGCTGCCACCTTGCACCGACTGCTGGGGTTTCAGCCCGGCAAGGCCGCGTTTCGTCACCATGTGGATAATCCGCTGGCGCTGGATATGCTGATTCTGGATGAGGCGTCCATGGTGGATTTGCCACTTATGGCTAAGCTGCTGGCCGCGTTGCCAGGTCATGCCAGGTTGGTGCTGCTGGGCGATCGCCAGCAACTGGCCTCGGTGGAGGTGGGTTCGGTTTTGGGGGATATTTGCCAGAGCCTGTCCGAAACCGACTGGTTGGATGAAAGTGGCCAGTACGATGCTGATACAACCGCATTACTTAATGCCCTGACCGGGGCAAATCTGACAGCCAATGGTAAACCGACCAGTCTGCTTCAAAACAATTTGGTGATGCTGAGAAAAAGCCATAGATTCAGCAGCGCCAGCGGCGTCGGGCAATTAGCGCAGGCTATTAATAGTGCAGATATGCGACGGATGCTGGCTTGCCTGCAAAGCGAAACCAGCGGCGAGGTTGACTGGTACGCCAAACCTACTCAGGGCCAGGTGGTGGAACTGGTATGCAGACTCTTACAAGACTACTTTACTGCTGTTGAGACAGGCGATGTGCGGGGCGCATTCACCGCGCTGATGCGCCAGCAGCTGTTATGTGCCACGCGTCAGGGGCTTTGGGGGACCGAGCAATTTAACGCCAGAATTGAACTGGAACTGACCCGCCGCGGCTGGGTTAAGCCGACCCAGGAACTGTACCCTGGTTGCCCGTTAATGGTCAGCCAGAATGATTACCAGGTTAAACTCTTCAATGGCGATATGGGCATCTGCCTGGCGGATCAGGATGGTTTACTGAAAGTATGGTTTATGCAGGCCGATGGTGAGCTTCGGGCTGTGCTGCCCAGTCGTGTTCCGGCCTGGCAGAAACTCTATGCCATGACCATACATAAAAGCCAGGGCTCGGAATTTAAACATGCCTTGATTTGTCTGCCGGATGGGGCCTCTAGCCTTGTCAGCCGGGAGTTACTGTATACCGGGGTAACCAGGGCTAAACAGAAAGTCAGCTTATTCGCCCCGGAATCGCAACTCAAGGCCGCGTTGACCAGTCACTGCCAGCGCGGCTCTGGTCTGGCCGACAGGCTGAAAATCAGCACAAGCGAAGCCGACTGATTTGGTCTACTGTTAAAGTCTGTGGGTCATGCGGTTAAGATGGCGCTGCTGACGTTTTTGCCAGGCTTTGCGCACGGAATAGCGCCATAGCAGGTTCATGCCGAAATAACCGGCCAGGCCAAATACCACGGCGCAAATCCCGCACCCCACTAAAAAGGCCGGACCGATGGTTTCCAGGCTCTGTACTACCCAATCCCAACTTAGTTGAAAGGTAAACGCCTGAGGTGGCTGACCAAGTACCCATACGCCGACAAGATAAGCGCCGTAGAATATCGGGGGCATGGTGAAGGGGTTCGTGATCCAGACAGTGGCGACGGACAGTGGTAAATTGACCCGCAACGGAATGGCGCAGGCCGCTGATAACCACATCTGAAAAGGGACTGGCCAAAAAGCAAAAAACAAGCCCAGGCCAAAGGCACCGGAAGCCGATTTACGATTGAGATGCCAAAGGTTGGCATCGTGCAGCAAAGTGCCGAAAACTTTCAGGGCTTTTTGGTCTTTAATAGACTGATGATCAGGTAAAAAGCGCTTTATAAATTTCTTCGGCATAAACATCTCTGATTAGTTTCTCCCTGAAACGGATTCCGTACCGTTTCGTGGCGTTGCCAGAAAAATGCGGCTTCTGGCTGACAAAATCAAACTGGCTGTTGTTTGATTCTGGCGGTGCATCCCTGCGCCGCATGGGCACCTATGTTACGGGTGCCTTAATTTAGCGAATCCGGACTATCAGGCGGCATTACTATGGATGGTTGGCTTTTCAGTTTTATGACAGCTGCAGCGCTTTGTCTATTACTGCCTGTGCTGCCTTCAATCTACCTGTTGCCAGCGCTGCTGTTTGGCGCTCTGGCGCTTGGCTATCAACGCCATTTTATCCTGTCTGGCCTGTTGACCGGATTGGTTTGGATGGCGAGTGTAGGCCATTGGCAGCTAGCCTGGCAACTCCCGGATTCGAAGATCCGACAAGTGGTGGTGTTGGAGGGGCAGGTGGAAAGCCTGTTGCATCAGCAGTCTGTGCAGCGCTTCAATCTTAATGTAAGCGAATTTGATCATCAGCCGGTTTGGCAAAACGTAAAAGTACGCCTGGTCTGGCGAAAGCCGGATTGGCCCGTTAAACAAGGGCAAAGGGTGCGTTTAGCGGTTAAGTTAAAACCGCCCCATGGCAGCCTTAATCTGGGCGGTTTTAACTATCAGCAATGGCTGTTTGCCCACAGCATTCGGGCGACCGGCTACGTAGTGCGCTCAGAACAAAACCTGTTACTGGAACAAGGTCAAAGTGTTCGTCAGACCTGGCTGGATGAATTTGCCACATTGGACTTACAGCACAGCGCCTGGCTGGCGGCACTGAGTTTGGGTTACCGGGGCTGGTTGGAAACGCACGACTGGCAGTTGGTGCAGCGCACAGGGATTGCTCACCTTATTGCTATATCGGGGTTGCACCTGGGGATGGTGTCCAGCTTCAGTTATGGTCTGTTGGTGATTTTTCTTGGGCCTGTACTGGGGCGATTTTATCCGCACTGTAATCTGCATAAACTGGCGTTATCCGGCGCATTATTGGTGGCTTTTGGCTATGCCGCCCTGGCCGGATTCAGTCTGCCGACGGCCAGGGCCTGGCTGATGCTGGCAATGTTCGTGCTGCTGCTGAACCTGCAACTGCACTGGCGGCCCAGGCGGTTGTTGCTGGTGTGTCTGGCTTTGTTTATTTTACTGTTTCCCCTTAGTTTGCTGACCTTAAGCTTCTGGCTGAGCTTCGCCGCCGTTCTGATTATCTACTTGGTATTCTGGCGCTGGCCAGCAGGTCGTGGTTTTTCTGTCATGACCTTTATCTCGGCACTGGTGCGGATGCAACTGGCTCTGAGCTTATTAATGTTGCCACTGGTGGCCTGGCAATTCGGTTTGGTGTCACAGGTCTCGCCGCTGGTGAATTTGTTAGCAGTGCCCTTTGTAACCATGTTGTTGCTGCCTTTATGTCTGCTTGCGTTGTTGGCCCTGGCGCTGCAGCATGACTGGGGACAATGGCTGTTCAGTTGGGCAGACCGACTGCTTGAGTATGGGCTGTCTGCGCTTTTGAGGTTTGATGCCTTAAGTCAAAGTGCATTTGCGGTGCCGCATTTGTCGTTGTGGATTTGGCTGTGTTTCGCATTGGCTATGATCTGGCTGCTATTACCTAAAGGATTGGTGAATCGCGCCTTTGGTTTTGTGTTGTTATTGCCACTGTTATCGGCGTTTTTGCCATCGCGGGATCTATCCTGGCGTATCGAAGTGGTGGATGTGGGCCAGGGCCTGGCGGTATTAGTACACCGGCATGGACGGGCACTTTTGTATGATACCGGGCCCGCTTATGCTTCTGGTTACAGTGCCGCCGAGGGGCAAATATTGCCCATGCTGCGAGCGCTTGGGATAACACAACTGGATTATTTGTTGGTCAGTCACCAGGATAACGATCATGCCGGTGGCACAACGCTGTTGCTTGAACAGATTTATGTTGAGCAGTTACTGTCAAATCTGGGCCGATGTCGCTATCCCTGGCAGACGGTCTGGCAAGGTCTGAGGCTGCAAGTGCTTTGGCCTTTGGCGGATTCACAGGGCAGCCAGAATAATCTTTCCTGCGTGGTTAAGATAACCGACGGACAAGTCACTGTGCTGTTGCCGGGCGATATTGAAGCAGCTGTAGAGCGCGAGTTGGTGGCCAGAAACACACTTTCGGCACAGATTCTGATCGCGCCCCATCATGGCAGTGCCACCTCGTCTTCCAGTGAATTTATTGCCGCCGTTAATCCAGAATATGTGGTGTTCAGCCAGGCCTACCTGAATCGTTGGGGTTTTCCCAAACAGCAGGTTCAACAACGTTATACCGATGCGGGTGCCAAGCTGTATTTGAGTTCAGCGTCCGGGCAACTAAGGTTTCGGATTGACAATGGCCGGATTGAGGCGGAAGGATTGCGCTCCAACGGCTTAAACCCTTGGTATATGGAGCAGCCCAAATGATGTGGGTGACCGAATTTTAGGCAAAAACCTATTGATAGTTGGGGAATTATTGCCTGGCGGTTACAATAGTCCGATTGGGCCCGGTTGAAGCGGGCGTTAAACGGATACCCTGACCACTGTCATGAGTCGAAAAATCAGCGCTTCGGTCTTTCCGCGCTTTCTTCGTTACCTGCGCGAATTTAAGCTGGCCTTTGTGATGGCCATTATTGGTATGATTGGCTATTCGGCCGTGGATGCCTTTGTGATTTTCCAGATGCAGCCGCTTATCGACGAAAGCCTGGTGAAGGGCAATGTGGATTATCTGCGTATGGCGGCCTATCTGGTGCTGCCGCTGTTTATTCTGCGTGGCTTATTTAACTTTATGGGAAGCTACAGTTTGTCCTGGGTGGGTAATCAGGTGGTGATGCGCATGCGTCAGCAGCTGTTTAACCAGTACATTCATTTACCTGTCTCTTATCACGACCAGCATTCTTCCGGGCAGATGATCTCCAAAGTTATCTATGACACCGAGCAGGTGGCTAATGCTTCGGGCAAAGCAATGTTAACCCTGGTGCGGGAAGGTGCGCTGGTGGTCTACCTGCTGGGGATCATGTTTTATCACTCCTGGCAGCTGTCGCTGATATTCCTTTTGATTGGCCCGGTGGTGGCGGTGATTGTGTCGGTGGTAAGCAAAAGGTTTCGCCTGGTCAGCCGCAATATCCAAAAGGCCATGGGCAGCCTGACCAATGTGGTAGAGCAGGTGATCAAGGGCCATAAGGTAGTACTGATGTTCGGCGGCCAGAAACTCGAAGAAGAGCGCTTTGCCGAAAGCAACAACCATAACCGCCAGCAAAATATGAAGCTGGTGGTGTCCCGCCTGTTAAGTGAATCCACGATTCAGATTATTGCCTCCGTCGCCCTGGCGGTGGTGCTGTATCTGGCCAGTACCCCAGGTATGATTGAAAGTCTGACGGCAGGGGTATTTACCTCTGTCGTGGTCAGTATGACCATGCTGCTGAAGCCCCTTAAACAGCTGACCACTGTCAATGCCGAATTTCAGCGCGGGATGGCCGCTTGCAGCAGTGTATTTGAAGTGCTGGATGAACTGCGCGAGCAGGATAGCGGCAAGGTCCGTCTGGGTCGGGCCAGAGGTGAGATTGCTTTTGATAAGGTCGACTTTGCCTATCCGGGTAAAAGCAACAATGCCCTGAAAAACATCAGCTTTCATGTGGCACCGGGGCAGAGCCTGGCTCTGGTGGGGCGTTCCGGCAGCGGTAAGTCGACCATTTCCAGTTTGTTGACCCGTTTTTACCGGGTGGAACAGGGCGGCATCAGTCTGGATGGGCATGAGCTGAATGATATTGGCCTTAAGGATCTGCGTCGTCAGTTTGCTCTGGTGTCCCAGCATGTCACGCTGTTTAACGACAGTATTGCCAATAATATTGCCTATGGCGCGGAAGATTCAGTGAGCCGGACTCAGATTGAAGAGGCCGCGCGTATTGCCCATGTGATGGAATTTGTGGAACAGCTACCTGAAGGTCTGGATACCAATATTGGTGAAAATGGCCTGATGCTGTCTGGTGGTCAGCGGCAGCGTATCGCCATTGCCCGGGCGATTTTGCGTGATGCCCCCATCTTGATTCTGGATGAAGCCACCTCTGCACTGGATACCGAGTCTGAGCGTCTGATTCAGGATGCGCTGGATAAGCTGCAGAAAGACCGCACCAGCATTGTGGTGGCGCATCGGTTATCCACCATAGAAAACGCCGACCAGATCCTGGTGATTGATCAGGGGCGTATCCTGGAGCAGGGCGACCATCAAACCCTGCTGGCCAAAGACGGGGCCTATGCGCAATTGCATAAATTACAATTCAAGGAAGGGATAGCGGTATCGTGAGCTGGCTGGAGAAACGCTGGTACCGGCCCGATCCTCTTATCTGGCTGTTGTTACCACTAACTTTGCTGTTCTGGCTAATCTCAGCCTGCCGTCGCTTGTTGTTTCGCCTGGCTATTAAGCGCAGCATCAGGGTCGATGCACCGGTGATTGTGGTGGGCAATATCTCGGTAGGGGGCAATGGTAAAACCCCGATGGTGATTCGCCTGTGCCAGTTGTTAAAACAGCAAGGTTTTCACCCTGGAGTGGTGAGCCGCGGTTATGGTGGCAAGGCACCCTATTACCCTTATAGCGTAGCGGTCAACAGTGACCCTCGGGTGGTGGGCGACGAGCCGGTTATGATGCGCCACCATCTGGGCTGCCCGTTGGTGGTCGATCCGGACAGGGTGCGTGGTGCCCGTTATCTTATCGATGAACATAAGTGCAATATCATTGTGTGTGATGACGGTTTGCAACATTACCGCTTGGCCAGGGACATTGAAATTCTGGTGATGGATGGTCAGCGCCGACATGGCAACGGTTATCTGCTGCCCATGGGGCCACTGCGTGAAGGGGCCTGGCGACAAAAGACGGTGGATTTTGTGGTGGTCAATGGCGGGGTAGCCAAGGCCGGTGAGCATTTGATGTCGCTGGAGTCGGGCCAACTGGTCAATGTTAAATATCCCAGCCAGACCCAGTCTATCAGCGAGCTGAGAAAGCCTGCCATTGCATTGGCGGGGATTGGTAACCCGGAGCGTTTTTTCAAGCTGCTGGACAGTCGTCAGGTCAGGCTTAAGCAGAAACTGGTGTTTGCTGACCACCACCCATTCCGGGATGGGGATATTCCCGATGATTTAGTGCTGATGACCGAGAAAGATGCCGTCAAGTGCCGGGACTTTGCCCGCTCGCAATGGTGGTATCTGCCGGTAAGTGCTAAGTTAACCGAACAATTTAAACAACAACTGCTGGAAAAAATCCATGGCATTTGACAAGAAGTTACTGGACATTCTGGCTTGCCCGGTATGTAAGGGAAAGCTGCTCTATCAGGCTGAAGCCGCTGAGCTGGTGTGTCGTTTTGATCGCCTGGCGTATCCTGTTCGCGACAATATTCCGGTGATGCTGGAAAACGAAGCCAGAAGTCTCAGTCTGGATGAGCTGGAAAGCATTAAGGGCTGACAAAATGAAATTCACCTGCATCATTCCGGCCCGTTACGCGTCCACGCGTTTTCCTGGCAAACCCTTAGTGGATATTTATGGCAAACCCATGATCCAGCATGTGGTGGAACGCGCACAGGAATCCGGGGCCAGTCGCGTGGTGGTGGCCACAGATGACGAGCGAATTGCCGAGGTGGTGGAGGGTTTTGACGGCCAGGTTTGTATGACTGGCAGGCAGCATGAATCCGGCACCGAGCGCCTGGCGGAGGTGGTAGATTTACTGGCGCTGGACAGTGATGAGATAGTGGTGAATGTGCAAGGCGATGAGCCTTTTATTCCCGCTGCCAATATTCAGCAAGTCGCGGAAAATCTGAATTTACACCGGCAGGCTGAAATGGCCACACTGGCCGTGCGTTTAAGTGACGTGGAAGAGCTGTTTAATCCCAATGTGGTCAAGGTCGTGACCGACAAGCTGGGTTATGCACTGTATTTCAGCCGTGCCACTATTCCTTACGACAGAGCGCGTTTTCTGGATGCTGATAGCATTGACGAAATAGGCGATTACTACTTAAGGCATATTGGCATCTACGCTTATCGTGCTGGCTTTATTAAACAATATGTGAACATGACCCCATCCGGTCTGGAACAGATTGAATCCCTTGAACAACTCAGGGTGCTTTGGCACGGCGAAAAAATTCATGTGGATGTGGCGGTACAGACACCCCTAACGGGCATTGATACGCCCGATGACCTGGCCAGGGTACTCAGCCAGCTAAAACGCTAAAGGAGAAAACGATGGCAACGGTTGTGATTACCGGGGCGGGCCGGGGCATAGGTCTGGCACTGGTTCAGCAATATATACAGCGTGGTGATAAGGTGTATGGCTTGTGCCGACGAGCAAGCCAGGAGCTGCAACAAAGTGGTGCAGAGGTGCTGGAAGGGGTGGATGTGGCCGATGTTGCCAATCTGGCAGATGCCCTCAAACCGCTCGCCAATGTGCAGGTTGATATCTTGATCAATAATGCTGGAGTGCTGGGCAACGAGTGCTTCGACCTGCCGGATCCTGCCAGTGTTGAACATCAGTTTCGTGTCAACGCCCTTGGGCCGTTGCTGGTCAGTCAAATGCTGGCGGTACATATGCAAAAAGGCAGTAAGATTGCCATGATCACCAGTCGCATGGGCTCCATGGCCGATAACGGTTCCGGTGGGTATTACGGCTACCGAATGTCAAAGGCTGCCTTAAATGCCGCCGGTGTGTCAATGGCCAGGGATTTAGCTTGCCGTGGTATTGCCGTAGCGCTGCTTCACCCTGGTTATGTGCAAACGCAAATGGTTAATTTTGGTGGTGATGTATCGGCACAGGTCTCTGCGCAGCGCTTGATACAACGGATTGATGATTTGAACCTGGAAAACTCAGGATGCTTCTGGCATGCCAATGGTGATGAGCTTCCCTGGTAGGTGGATAGAGCGTGTTGACCTTTTGAACAAAAATATATTTGAAAGATAAACAGCCCTGGAAATAAAAAATTCCTAACGCCTCTTGTTCTGCTGTAAATCCTGCTATAACTTAACAATTGTGTCACTTCTTGGTGACACCCTTGTACAAGTTCTCAATGCACATCAGCCAGCAGGGTGTCCAGATTGCAGAAAGTTATCATTCAGGCCTGCTCTGAGCAGGACAAGGAATGGCTAAGCCATGTCCACAACGGCACCCGTATTGATGTTCAACTGCTGGATCAATACGACAGCCGTTTTCAGAGCGAGTTGGTAGGGTATCGCTTTGGGCGCTATCTGATTATTCGCTTTGATGAGTTTGTGTTGCCGCAAAGTATGAACTGTACCGGTCTGATAGCCGTGTGTCGCTTTTTGGTGGAAGACAGTCTTGGCGAATGTTTTGCCTTTAAAAGTGAAATCGTTAACACCTTACGCAGGCCCGACAAGTTACTGTTTATTGCCTTCCCCAATGAAATACATCGCAGGCCGTTGCGCGCCAGCAAAAGACTAAGTCTGAAAATCCCCGCCAGCATCGCATTACGCAGTAATCAAACGACAGGCGCCGCATTTGATGGCGTGTTAATCGATGTGTCCGGCGATGGTTGTCGTTTCCAGTTTGATGCTTCTCATACCGGGCGAAAGGTAAATTTGTTGCCTATTCTGGTTTGTATTGACTGGCAGGAAAAAGGCATAAAAAAAGAGGTCAGCGGTATGGTGCGTAATTCCAAGATGCAGGATGGCTTTTTAACGGTTGGCATACAGTTCGACGAGCAACAACCGGACTTGGACAACTTAGTCTGACTGCTCTTTACTTACTTCAGGGGCCGGATTTAACTTAATCTTTAAAGCAAGATACAACGCCCTCAGGGAAGTGCTTCATCCTTTTAACATCGCAGACATGCCGTCTCTTTTCGCCAAAACCAAAGCGGCATAAAGCAATGGGGACCTATTATGGCAGGTGAGCAGCAGGATACTGATAAGGCGGAACAGGAATATTGGATAGATCACCTGAAATTTGGTGTCAGGGTTGATATTCAGTTACTGGAGCTGCAGAAGCGTCGTTATCATGCCGAGCTAATGGGCCTGCGTATTGGCCGCTATATTGCCCTTCGTTACGATCCAAACAACTGGCCTGTCGGCGAGCAGACTACCGGTATGATGGTGGTCTGCCGTTATCTGGTGGAAGAGACATTGGGTGAGATATTTGCTTTTAAGGCCGAGATACTGCAACTGATTCGACACCCTGATCACCTGATATTTCTGGCCTTTCCCAAAGAGGTGTTTAGGCGCAGTCTGCGCGATACCGCGCGTAGCGAAGTGAATTTGCCAGCCACGGCCAGCATAGGTGAGCATTCTTATGTTGGACAGATTATTGATATTTCCGAAGGTGGCTGCAGACTGGTGTTGCCGCAGGAACCGGATGTGCACGAATGGCAGCAACAAGTGCTGAAGCTTGTGATTGATTGCCCGCAAAGTCAGGGGGCTACCCACACTGCCAAAGTGCGTAATCATCGCGAAGAAGAGGAAGGATTCTGTCTGGGATTGCAATTTGAAGCGCCGCAAGCCTGGGTACAGACTTTGCCCTGAGCATTGCCTTTTATTTACATTTATTTAAAGTGATGGCCTGGTTTAGGCAAAGAGGAATGCCATGGGGCCCCTGATGCTCGATTTGGCCGGTCATGAACTGAGCGCCGAAGAAAAAGAAATCATCGACCACCCACTGGTTGGTGGTTTGATGCTAACCGGTCGGAATATTTATGATCTAAAGCAGCTTGCGGAGTTAATTCAGCAGGTTCGTCAACATGCGCGCAATAAGATACTGGTAGGTCTGGAGCAGGAAGGCGGTAATAAACAAGTTTTGAAATCTGGTCTCAGTCCACTGCCAGCCATGGCATCGCTGTATCGAAGTGCAGAAGGTCATCTGGACAAAGCCTGCGAACTGGCGCAACAACTTGGCTGGTTGCTGGCCGCCGAGCTGCTGGCCCTGGATATTGATTTGTGTTTTGGGCCGGTTCTGGATATTCATGGCCATTCCCCGTTGGTGGCGGACCGGGCTTTTCACAGCAAGTCTCAGCATGTGATTGAACTGGCTGGTCACTTTGCTAAAGGCGTACATCAGGCGGGTATGAAAACCGTAGGTAAGCATTTTCCCGGCCTGGGCTACGTTCAGGATGCTGAGCAGCCAGTGGATAAACGCAGCGAAGCGGAAATTCGCAATCATGATATGCGGGTGTTTAAAGCCCTGCATGAACAAGGGCTGCTGGATGCGGTTATGCCTGCTCATGTGACATATCCCGCAGTAGACAAGCTGCCTGCCTGTTTTTCCCGGCGCTGGCTGCGTGACATTCTGCGTAAGGAGCTGGATTTTGACGGTGTGGTGTTTTCCGGCAACTTGTCAGTAATGGCTGCTAAATCCGTCAAAGAGTTTGGTGACAGGGCCAGACAGGCCATGGATGCGGGCTGCGATATGGTGCAGGTGTGTGGGCATCGTGATGGCGCGATTCAGGTGCTGGATGCTTTGCCATCCACTTATCAGGCCAGCGAACGGCTGCAGGCCTTACAAAAAGGGCCTGCATCTGATATGACCGCCTTGCAGCGCAAAGCACAATGGCAATCAGCCAACAGGATGGTGGAAAGTCTGCATGCCGGTTAAAACATTACTACTCTTCAGCGGGCCGGGCCTTGCCACATTGTTGTGGCTTTTTTTGTTCCAACAGGGATTGCCGTTACCCATTGTGTGGACTGCCAGCATTACCTTGCTGACGGCCTTTTACTGGATCACCGAAGCCTTGCCGATTCCAGCTACTTCTTTAATTCCTTTTGCGGCTTTTCCGTTAACCGGGGTGCTGAGTCATCAGCAGGCGGCCTCGTCGCTGGGCAGTCATGTGATTATTCTGCTGATGGGGGCTTTTATGCTGTCCAAGGCCCTGGAAAAATCTAATGTTCACAGTCGATTTGCCTTTTACATGGTCAGTCTGACCGGTGCACAAAGCGCCAGGCGCCTGGTGCTCGGTTTTATGCTGACGGCAGCTCTGCTGTCTATGTGGATATCCAATACCGCGACGACCTTAATGTTGCTGCCCATCGCCCTGGCGGTGTTAAAGCGGGTTGAGGATGCACGCCTGTCTGCTGCTATTTTGCTGGGGATTGCCTATTCGGCCAGTCTTGGTGGTGTAGGCACACCTATTGGCACGCCACCCAATATTATTTTTATGAGTGTATATAGCCAAAGCCAGGGACAAGAGGTGAGTTTTTTAGACTGGATGGCCTTTGGCTTACCCATTGTGTTAATCGCCATACCGCTGATGGCATTGTGGCTGACAAGAGGACTGGGAAAGCTGGATAACCTTCAACTTCCTGCTGCGGGTCGATGGGACAGCGGCGAGAAGCGGGTACTTTACGTTTTCGCCATTGTGGCTCTGGCATGGATCTTCAGGCCTTACTGGACTGCCTGGTTTGGGCTTGAATCAGTTGGCGACAGCACCATCGCCCTGGCTGGGGTAGTGGCCATGTTTTTGACCCCTACAGGTAAACAAGCCGGGGAAAAACTGCTGGATTGGCAGACCGCCAACGATATTCCCTGGGGCATGCTGCTGCTGTTTGCGGGCGGAATTTGTATCGCTAAAGCCTTTGATGCATCAGGTTTGAGTGCGGCCATGGGCAGTTGGCTGGGTGGCTTATCAAATCTGCCGGTTTTGCTGCTAATTCTGGTGTTGTGTCTGTTTGTGACCTTCCTAACCGAGATCACCTCCAATACGGCCACAGCAACCTTATTGATGCCGATACTGGCCACGGCCGGGGTGGCTGCAGGAGTTGATCCTAAACTACTGATGATTCCGGCCGCCATTAGCGCCAGTTGTGCCTTTATGTTGCCGGTTGCTACTGCGCCCAACGCCATCGTTTACAGTACCGACAAAGTGTCGATCCGCACTATGGCCCGGGAAGGCCTGGTACTGAATATTATGGTAGCCGTTATCGTAACCTTGGTGGTGTATGTGGTGTTGGCCTGACATTGATTGAATTGTAAAGATTGCGTCAAGGCCATGACAAAAACAGCCGCATCAGGTTAACTCTCGCTATTTAAGCGCTTTGTCTCAGCAGTCTGTCGAAGTCAGGGATATGTTTGATCAGACTTGCTTTATAGTTCGTACCCCATTGATGAAATTAAAATTTTTGCCCGCCGCAGATGGCGGGCATGGTATATCTCAAGGACATCCTATGAAGTTGTTTATGCCTGCTGCGGTGTGCGGGTGTTTAATGTTGCTGTGTGGCATTTTCAGTGCAGGGGTATCGGCGCAGGCAGGACCTGCTGCCAGACCCGCTAAAGTGTTGACCAGCACCTTAGAGTTTGAACGGCAAAGCAGCCGGGTGGAAGCGGTTGGCACAACAGAAGCATTGCAGTCGGTGGTGCTCTATCCCGCGGTAGCTGACAGGGTGGTTGCCGTCCATTTTCAGCCGGGTGATCGGGTGGTTAAAGGGCAACTGCTGCTGGAACTGGATGCCCGGCGTCAGAAAGTCGCAGTTGAGCGTGCAAAAATTCTGCTGGCCGATGCCGAGCGCACGGTTGTGCGTTTGCAAGAGAACCGTAAACGTGGCGCGATTGCGCAAAGTGAACTGGATGACGCGGTAACCCAGCGCGACCTGGCTAAAGTCCAGCTTGATGAGGCCAATACCGAGTTGCAGGATCGCCAGGTGATCGCGCCTTTTGACGGTGTGTTAGGTCTTACTGATGTGGAAGTGGGTGACCGGATTAACTTACAGACTGCCATTACCAGCATCGATAACCGCACACAGTTGTTTGTTAATTTCCGCGCCCCTGAAGCAGCACTGGGGCTGTTGCAATCAGGCGCAACATTAAACCTCAGGCCGTGGCAGAACCAGGAGCAGGAGATTCCGGCCCGCATTGTCCAGATAGATTCACGTGTTGATAGTGCCAGCCGCACTATTGGCGTGCGCGCCATCATTGACAATACCCAGGATAATTTCCTGCCGGGTATGAGTTTTCGCGTGGCGCTGCATATTGAAGGGGACAGCCATGCGGTGATTCCTGAAGTCGCACTGTCATGGGGGGCCAATGGTGCTTATGTGTGGGTGGCAAGAGAAAACAAAGCCGAACGAATTGAAGTGCAGATTAAGCAGCGTTTGAAAGGTCGATTGCTGGTGTCTGGTGCTTTGCGTGAGGGCGAGCAGTTAATCACCGAAGGTATTCAAAGCCTGCGTGATGGTCAGACTGTGATGGCGGCAAATGGGTAAGCATTATGAGTTTTAAACAATACCTGCATAGTAACGATTTGCCGTCGCTGTCCATACGTCGTCCGGTGCTGATCGTGGTGTTAAATCTGCTGATTATTATCGCCGGTTTTGCTGCCATCAACGGTGTTGAAGTGCGGGAATTGCCGGATGTTGACAGACCCATTGTCACTGTAACAGCCAGCTTCCCGGGTGGTTCACCGGAAACCGTGGATACCGAAGTGACCAGCAAGCTGGAAGGGGCGGTGGCCAGGGTCAGCGGCGTTAAGTCAATCCGCGCGCAAAGTGAGGAAGGTTTTGCCCGTATCGTGGTGGAATTTCGCCCCGGTATAGATTTAGATGACGCCGCCAATGAAACCCGTGAGTCGGTCAGCCGGGTACAGCGGGAATTACCCGATGATGTGGAGCGCTTGTCCATTATCAAGGCAGACAATGATGCAGAATCCGTGGTAAGCCTGGCGGTATCCAGTGACAAACTGGAACTGGAAGCCCTGACTCAGGTGGTGGATACCGACCTGGCTCCCTTGTTTCTGAGTATTCCTGGCGTGGCGGATGTGCGCTTAAACGGCGACAGAGAACGGGTACTGCGGGTGATGATTGACCCGCTGCGCCTGACCAGTTTTAATCTAACCGTGCCGGATGTGGCCGCAGTGCTGCGTCAGGCGCCTTTTGATGTGCCAGCCGGTAGCTTACGTTCAACCGATCAAACCCTGATTGTGCGTGCAGATGCCACCTCGGTGACTGCTGTTCAGGTGGAAGACATAGTGATACAAGGCGACACCCGCATTGGTGATGTTGCGTCGGTGTATTTCGGCCCGGCCGATGCACAAAGTTTTGTGCGACTGGACGGCAGACCCGTGATTGGCGTGGAAATTATTCGCCAGGCCCGTTCCAATACCATAGAGATTTCCGATGAAGTGCTGGCCATGGTCAAGCGTCTGGAAAAACGTTTTCCGGAGCTCAGGTTGCAAGTCACCTCAGATGATGCCCAGTTTATTCGTGGCTCGGTGGAGGAGGTGATCACCTCGCTGGGACTGACTATTTTGCTGGTGATTGCCACCCTTTGGGTATTTATTGGCTCCTGGCGTGCCACTATTGTGCCAGCACTGTCTATCCCTGTGGCGCTGGTCGGTTCCCTGGCCATTATCTGGGCACTGGGTTTTTCCATTAATATTCTCACCTTATTGGCTCTGGTACTGGCTACCGGCCTTATCGTCGATGATGCCATTGTGGTATCGGAAAATATTCAACGTCGTCGAGGTATGGGATTGGGGCCAAGAGCGGCCGCAGTGATTGGCAGCCGGGAGGTATTTTTTGCTGTGGTTGCCACCACGGCGGTATTGGCTGCGGTGTTTGTGCCCATCGCGTTTTTGCCATCCACCGCAGGAAGACTGTTCCGTGAGTTTGGTGGAGTATTGGCCGGGGCAGTGATTATCTCATCCTTTGTGGCACTGTCACTGGTGCCGGCGCTGACGGCCAGACTGCCGGTGAAAAATGGCGGAACTCATCTATTCAGTCGTTTTGGCTATCGTCTGCAAAAAGGCTACAGCCGCTCACTGCACTGGGTACTGGACCGCGCCTGGCTAACCTTTTTTGCCTGTTTACTGGCCGCTGGAGCTGCCAGTGGTCTGTACCATTATCTGGAAAACGAACTGCTGCCCACCGAAGACCGCGGCAAAATCCGTATCTTTGCCCGCGGGCCGGATGGCGTTGGACTTAATTTTATGGACCGACAAGCCAGGGCCATGGAAGAAGTGTTGTTGCCTTATGTGGACGACGGCGATATTGATTCTATTTACACCGTTGTAGGGCAGTGGGACCCGAATATTGTATTTATTACCGTGCCACTGCGGGACTGGAGCGAGCGTAAACACAGCCAGCAGGATATCATCAATGAGATTCGTGGGCCGCTGGCACAAAATCCCGGCGCACCGGGCCGGGCATTTGGCTCCAACAGTCTGGATTTGCGCGGTCAGGGCGGTGGCATTGAGCTGGCGCTAACCGGTGATGACTATGCCAGGATCTATGCCGCCGCGTTGGCTTATGCCAGAGAGATTGAACAAAAACTGCCGCAAATGGGCAAGGTGGAGATTTCCTATCAGCCCACCCAGCCGCAACTTCGCGTCAATATCGACAGACGCCGGGCCGAAGAATTAGGCGTGGCATTGTCGGATATTGCCACTACCCTGCGCTCTGCCATCAACGGTGACGATGTGGCGGACTTAAATGTAGGCGATCAGTCTATTCCCATTATGCTGCAGGCGCAAAATCACACCATTAACGATCCGGGCGATTTGTCCAATCTTTATGTGGGCTCACGCAGTGGTCAGCTAGTACCGCTTTCAAGTCTGGCTAATATCAGTGAAGAAGGGGTGGCTGCTGAACTGGAACGTTATGCCCAGCGCCGTGCCATTGAGATGGATATGGAGCTGCCAGCGGATATGTCTATTGCTGAGGCGGTGGAACAATTGCGTCAGTTGGCCGAGCAAAGTTTACCGGACAGCATCGCGCTGGTGTTTAAAGGCGAGGCCCTGACCTTTGAGGAAACCGCTTATGAAGTGCTGCTGACCTATGTGCTGGCCTTTATTATTGTGCTGCTGGTGCTGGCCGCACAGTTTGAAAGTGTTAATAGTGCGGTAGTGGTAATGTTAACCGTACCTTTTGGCATTGCTGCGGCACTGCTGGCACTGTTTTTAACCGGTACCTCGATTAACATTTATTCGCAAATCGGCTTGGTGATGTTGATTGGTTTGCTGGCAAAAAATTCCATTTTGCTGGTGGAATTTGCCGATCAGCTCCGGGATAAAGGCCTGGGGGTGCGCGAAGCAGTGGAGAAGGCCGCGGTTATTCGCCTGCGTCCTATTGCCATGACGCTGTTCTCTACTATATTGGGTGGCTTGCCGCTGATTTTATCTGTCGGTGCAGGCGCCGAGGCACGTAATGCCATAGGCTGGGTGGTATTCGGCGGGCTTGGACTGGCGGTGGTGTTTACCTTGTATCTAACCCCGGTGTTGTATTTGGCTTTGGCTCGTTTTACTAAGCCCAGAGCCGATGAAAGTGAACGTCTGGAACGTGAACTGGACGCCGTGCAAGGGTTAGATCATTGATAAATGGGCTGGGTTACTATCCGGCCCATTTTTGTCTTCACTATCATTCTCAGTGACTTAGGAGGAATTAAGCTACAATTTGTAGCGGTCGGTGAGAGATTTTAACTTGTTGTATCACTGTACCCTATAGCCCAGACGTTCCGGTTGTTAGCATCTGTTTTGTTGTTGCTTGGGATTGGCGATAACAAAGAGTGGACAGCATGAGTTATAACAACCCGGCAGGGGCAGGCACCAATGGCAAAAAAGCAGCCAGATTACCTATCTGGTTGCCTTTGTTACTGATTGTGTTGATGCTGCTGGGGTATGTCTATTATGACCATCTGCGTGAACACGAGCAGGCAGTAAATCGCAACTATTTTAGTGAACTGGCCAGTATTTCCCTGCGATTCAGGCAGAAGCTGGAACAACTGGATACGCTCACCAGCTGGGATACCAAAGGCTTTAGCCAATCCAACCAAACCAGAATTAAAACCCTGTTTCCCTCTGCCAGACAAATACAACTGGCACATTGCCAATTACCACCTGCATCCCCCGCCCCTGCACAAACACAGACCGAATTATTAAGCCTGCCAGGGGTGTTAGCTCTTAAAGACAATCGCATCATCTTCCCGGTGACTAACAGTGGAAATGCGGCATCAAATAGCGATGCCAAGGTATGCTGGCAGTTGGATTTGGCCGATTTGATGGACTCAGATAAGCGCAATTTCAGTCAGCTACTGCTGGTACATAAAGATAACAGCATTCTGGCGGATACCGGCACCAATCCGGTTTTATCTGTAGTGAATGTCGACGAATTCAGTAAGCAAATAGCCGTTGAACTGAATCGCGACTGGCTGCAACTTTTGAGCAACAGTGGCAAGAACAGCAACATCTCTATGGATGAAAAAGTATTGCTGCCTGGGTTCAGTCATTACTTGGATATTCAGATAAACCCGGGTGCTTACCGTTTGTATTTTTATCCATTCAGGCTGGGGCAACAGCCGGTATTCCTACTGGGCGTCCTGCCCAGTGAAAAGCTTTCTTCTAACAGCAGTGAGCGCTGGACCTGGGGGCAGTGGTTGCTTGGTATGATTTCCCTGGTTTTTGCCTGGGTGATGCTGCGTTTGTTCCTGCTGTCGGTACATCAGACGGTGGATGAGTTGTTTTACCGTATTACGATGTACAGTACCTACTTGTTATTTATTGCAGTGGTGGCGCTGTCATTGGCCTATGCACAGATGCAACTGGAGAAAAGTGATAAGGCGTTGCGGGCATTTGAACTGGCTGAGCGAACTGCAAACAATCTGGATTCAGACTTACACCGCATTTTCACTCAGCTTAAGCCGCTACACAGCTTTTACAACCAGTTGATAACAGACCATTCACTCGACAAGGCTCTGACTCAGGAAGCGCTACATCAACAGCTTAAAAAGCATAGTCCATGGTTAGATATTGAAAACCAGCCGATGACACTGACTTGCAATAGTGAACCGCGATCCAATCGTCAAGCGGCAATCTGGACGGTTTTCGATGCCGCACGTTTTGCCTTTACCGACACCAATATCAGCCAATGTGCAGGTGAACAGCCACCGATGACGGCACACACAGAATTTGCATTTGAGCCGACCTTGATTCAGGCCTCTTTGGTGGATGGTAGCGGTGTTCAGCGCGGGCCGAGGTTTTCCTATGTGGAGCAATATGGTTCCAGTAAGTTTTCCGACTTATCCAGACGTCAGTATTTTCAAACCGTGCGGCAGGGGCTGGGCTGGCCAGTGGCAGATTATGCACCTGACTGGGGTGGGACACTGCAGTTTTATATTCAAAGACTGCGCAATATTGAAGACGGTACCCTGGGTACCACACTGGGCCTGGCGCTGCCAAAAGGGGGACAGTTTTTTGAGATTGTAGGGGATATATTTCTGCCGTCCCTGCAGATACCGGAAGATAACGCCAGGCACTACCAGGATTTTATCAGAATGGTTATCGACAGACGCAGTGGCGACGTGCTGTTTCATGACCAGTCTCGCTACAGCCTGACAGAAAAGTTGGACAGTGGTGATCTGGGGACAGAGGCACTGCGTTTTTCCTTGCAGGCTGAGCGAGATAGCAAAAGGTACAATGAGGAGGCTGATATTCGACCGCTCAGCGGGCACTATCACGGTTTTCCTGGGTGGTTTGTTCATGTGCAAAGCAAGATCAAACCCTGGTCCGTTGTTGTGTTTATCCCGTCAGATGCCCTGAATAATTATATGACCAATATGTTCTGGTTAAACTTCGTTCTGCTGCTGAGTTGTTGTGCCGTAAGCTACATTACCGTGGCTCTGGTGCGGCGCTTGGTCGATACCGGAAAGGTAAAAACGGCCTTGCATATCCCTCTTGTAATTGACAGGCGCAAGCTGGTGCTATTTACCTCTGTGTTAACTGCGGCAATTTTAACCGGGTACTGGTGCGGTGCGGCGCTGGATTACTCAATGGCAAAGCGCCAATTTTTTGCTGTTTTTATGGCGCTGCTTTATGCCACATTAGGTTTGTTATGGGGAAGCTGGCATTTTTGGCGTATGAGCAGGGAAAACCGGCATATTCAGCTAAGGGTGAAACCAATACGGGTAGGCATAGGCTGGTTTAATCTGCTATTGGTGTTCACCGCTGCCAGTGTTTTACTGACCTTTTATCTAAATCAACTTGGTCCTGCTAATGGCGGCGCGCTGAGTTGGTATTATCAGGAGCTAAGCAAATCGCGGCAAAACGCCACAGCGCAATGGCAACAGGAAATACGTAACCGCTACTTCTATCATTCACAGGTCAATACACAGAAAATGGGGCAAGCTTTGCCTGATGTCCCATTGCAAGACCGCGGAATTGCCAATGCGCGCAAACCTGAGGATATTATGTCCTTCGGTCATTTTACTCAGCTCACTGATATTCATGAATGGCTGCAACGTTATGTCTTTGGTCGCCGCCCCAGTGGTGCTGATACAGATATCCAAAGAAATGCCAGTCCCTGGCCGAATATTTTGCTGGTCAGTGCAGGTATGGTCTTACTGATAGTGTTGTGGGTAGGGTTGAACCGAGATGTGTTGTATGTTCGGCTATTTGGCAGTCTGAATCTGCTACGCCATCTTAACCGCCTGCATCAGCAGGTTAAATCCTCCAAGTACCATAGTCCTGATCCTAAGTTGTGTATCTTCCTTCGTTCCGTATACCAAAAGGGCCAGAGCCTCGACAGGCATGTGCAGCAGTATCAGCAGCATAACCGTCAGGCGATTAGTCTGACAGACAAGTTGCTGGCGTTGTGCCCGCTTTTTTCAAGAGATAATCTTGGCAGTTTTTGCGGTATCAGAATCGCCATTGAATGGTCACAAAACCGTTACCATCTGTGCCTGTATAATCTGGAGCACGCATTGGAGGACTTAAAGGCCAGAGGCCAGTTACTGGACTTGCTCAATCAACTCAAGGCGCTTAAGGAACAGGATAAGCTAGCCGGATTGGATCTTTATTGTGACTATCATTGTCTGCGTAAGGTAAATGCCACCGCCAATTTACCTGGAGAAGGTAATAGGGAATTGATGCCAGCGCTGGAGTACATGGCCTGGGCTGATTGCTTAAAAGATTTCACGGTGCAAAATGCTGATCAGGATATTCTGCCTTTGGATGTGGACTTTATTGCCAAGGAGGTTCAGGCCATGCCGATGTTACATTTTGTCTATAAAGAATTGGTAAATATGCCGGAACCTAAAGTACACAAGGTCTACCACGACCTGCGCTGGCTTACTCTCAGGGACGAGCAGAAAACGGCCGATGAATGGTCGGCAGTTCATCGTATTTTGCTCAAAGCTGAAGCCTTGTTCCGGTTTTGGTGGAGTGCCTGCAGCCCGGCTGAAAAGTTGGCTTTGTACTATTTATCTTATGGTAAAAGAGTAAACCCCAACAATGTGGTGGTGTTGGAGCAATTAGCGGCCAATGGTTTAATCATTGTTCGTCATGGTCGCATTCGTATCGCCAATCAGAGCTTCGCTTACTTTGTTCGCCACGCTGAATCGGTCGAAAACCTCAAAGCGATGATCCTGCAGGGTAATATCGGCCACTGGCACCAATATAGACTTCCTATCACCTTGATGGCGGTGGTGTTACTGGTGGCGCTGGGGATCTTCTCCGGTAACTCTTTGTATATGGTGATATCGTCGTTATTAGGTCTGCTGGGACTGGTGGGTAACTTGCTTGGAAGCGTAAACTTTATTCGCAGTAATGTCGGGCAGTAGATAGCGCTTCAACAGTGCTTTTTCTCCCGATTGACTGAACTGCATCGCTCTTGAATCCGGGATGCGTTTGGCCCAACCCCGACTCAGGATATCTTCCAGTATCCAATAGCCGAGACTGCCAGCCAGATGGAACCTTCGTTCACTCCAATCAAGACAAGCCCGACATAAAGGCCGTTGGCTTTGCTCAAGGGGAAGGATGTCGCAACCCAGATGAGTAAAGTGCAGCTTGCCTGGTTCGGTCAGGCGGGCCTGGCTGTCTTGTTCAACTAGCAGTCCTTGTTGCAACAACCCTTGATATAAACGAACCCCGAGCTCGCCTGCCAAATGGTCGTAACAAACTCTGGCCCTGCGTAGCATGGGATCCTGTGGCCCGGTTTGATGTGCAGACTGAGTCAAACTGCTGGTCAGGTTCAGCAAGTTTTCAATCAATCCAGCCACTTGTTCATTACGCAAACGAAAATATTTATGTCTTCCTTGTTTCACCATCAGTAGCAGCCCTGAATCAAGCAGTTTGGCCAGATGACTACTGGCGGTTTGGCTGCTGATCTCCGCTTCCAGCGCCAGCTCTGTGGCGGTCAGTGCTTTTCCTGCCATTAACGCTATCAGCATGCTGGTACGCGCCGGCTCGCCAATCAAGGCGGCAACTTGGGGTAGGGAAGGGGGAGTGTCAGGCATAGTTCGATGGCCATCGAAGCATAGTGAATCATAGCCAGCTAGACTGCCGCAAAACCTAACAGGAGACAAGTGATGACCATTACCTGCTTTATTCGTTACAGGCTGGATCCCACTAAGCTGGATTCGTTTCGCCTTTATGCCCAGAACTGGGCACAGATTATTCCTGCCTGTGGTGGCCAGTTAGTTGGTTACTTTCTGCCTTATGAAGGCAGCAATGTTGAAGGATTCGGCTTAATCAGCTTTGCCAGTCTGGCCGAGTATGAAGCATATCGCCAGCGATTGAAGCAAGATCCTGCGGCAAAACAGAATTTCAAGTTTGCACAACAGGAGGGTTTTATTCTTGCTGAGTATCGCACTTTCCTTGAAGCAGAAGCACAGAGTTATTTGTCATTGGTCTCAGTAGGACAAGCAAATGATTGCCGTCATCTTTGAGTTAACCCCAAACCAGGGCTGTATGGATGAATATCTGCAACTTGCCGAGCAGTTAAAGGTGGAGCTGTGCCAGATGGACGGCTTTATCTCGGTTGAGCGCTTTGAAAGTTTGAGCGAGCCTGGCCGGTATTTGTCACTGTCGTTCTGGCGCGATGAAACCGCTATTCAGCATTGGCGCAATCTGCCCGCACACCGGCAGGCGCAGGCCAAAGGCCGCTCGGGTTTGTTTAGTCACTATCGCCTGAGAGTCGCCCAAGTATTGCGTGACTATGGCTTGCACCAACGCCTTGATACACCTGCAGACAGCCAGCGACACCATGGAGCGGATGATGGCACTGCTTGAGTATTTGCAAAGCCGATATTTGAGCGAGCCACAGCTGCTTGCACGGGGCAATTGCACTCAGGAACAGTTGCGGCATTGGCAGGAACAAGGAATGGCGCCCAAGGCTTCTTATCGCGTGAGCATGGTGCTGGCTTGCCAATCCGTGCTGGCGGAACATCAGGAGCAGCACTATGTGCTCTACTACGCAAGGGCCACGCCAGCCTGGTTAAGACAGTTGGACCGGCTATCCGCGGGCCATCAAGCGTTTAACCTGTTCCATAAACAGTATAAAAAGCGGCTGAAAGTACTGAAAAAAATGCGTCTCTGCCCCTCTGGCTGTGCATTTAATGCTGAGCTTGATAAGCATATTAAAAAGGAATGGCAGCATTTTCTGAATGGCACCTACGGTCTGTGCACCCAAACCGGGCGTGTGGCAGAAATTGTCGATAAGGAAGCGGCCATCGCTGTGATTGACGAGCTTAGTTTGGCTCAGCACACAGATTATGAATCGACACAGTTGCTAATGTCGGCAAAAGTATTGCTGAATAAAGCCTGTGCGCCTTTTCCTGAGCATGAATATCCGGGCAGCTCGCGGGCCAGGTATTTATCGGATTTTGCAGAATAAAAAATAAATAACAATGAGTTCGGGACATGCCTTTTTAGGTACAATTTAAGCAAGCTTTGTTGTCATTAGCAGCATGTGGACCAGGTAGGTCCACCATGTTGGAGCAGAAATCCTATTTTTGTTAATTTGTCTGTTGTCTGTTGTCTGTTGTCTGTTGTCTGTTGTCTGTTGTCTGTTGTCGTTGTGAGCAGTGGTAGAAACATCCGCGATATGGGCACTAGGTTAACTTTTCTGTTGGCGTTACTTGTTATCAACGCTGACAGTCCCGCCGACATCCTGGCTTTGTAATGCCAGTTCAATCAACCTAATACCGTTCAGTGCATCCTCCGTACTGACAGTAAAAGCAAGGTGATTATTGATGCAGTCGGCCAGATGATGATAAAGATGCTGATAACCACCGGTAAGCGTCGGGATCTGATTCGAGTCATTGGCGTGATAAAGTGTTCCATACTGCTCAGGCGTTTCTGCGGCCCAGTTTACTTCAGTTGGGGTTATGCCGCGCCTTAGTCTGTCTTCTTGAGGATCCAAACCATATTTGATGTAGCTGCCTTTCGTCCCTTGTAATTTGAATCTTGGATTGGGGCCTGCCTGATATGGGTCGGCATGCAGTATTACCTCTTTATCTGCATAGTGAAGTTGCAAATGGAAATAGTCCACTGCCTGGGCTTGGGGCCTCAGTTTTAATACTCTTGCCGTAACGGCCTGCGGCAGGCCAAACAGGGCTAATGCCTGATCAATTAAATGTGGCCCTAAATCATACAGGATACCGCTACCGGCCTCTTTGTTCTCGCGCCAGCGTTGCTGTGGCTCAGGTCGGAAGCGATCAAAATGGGATTCAAAAAACTTGATCTGCCCCAGCGTGTTTTGCTCAATCAGGTGCATGATGGTCAAAAAATCGCCATCCCAACGCCGGTTGTGAAAGGGGGCCAGCAGTTTACGCTGGCGCTTGGCCAGCTCAATAAGTTGGCGACATTCTTCACTGGTTATTGTTACTGGTTTTTCTATTAATACATGCTTGCCCTGTTCCAGCGCCTGCTTTGCCAGAGAAAAATGCGCCTGATTGGGAGCGGTGATGACGACCAGCTCGGCTTGCGCTTGAGCGATTAGGGTTTCGGCGTCATTAAAGCACATAACGTCCGGATATTGCTGCCTAACCGCTTCGGTCTGTGAAGAGCTGATAGCGCGTAAGCTAAATTGTGCTGACGCTTGAATAAAAGGCAAATGAAAAACCTTGGCTGACAAACCAAAGCCGATAACAGCAGTATTAATCGATTGCATAGAAAAAACTGGCAATGGGATTTAGGGCAATTATCCACGCTTGAGTGGACCAAGTAAAAGGCCGTGACACAGAGTGATGCTATACATCTGCTGCGTTTACTATGTTTTGGCCGGGGCTTGAGGTATTTTCATGGCATCCTGATTACAGTAGACTCCTTGCCCTGCAATTGGCTGTTAGGGGGCCGGGTAAATGGACGATGCAGTAAATATGATTAATGGGCAGCCACCTAAGAGATTTTCATTTTGGCAGGCCCTGGTGACCCGTTGGGGCTGGCTAAGCCCAAGTCAGAAGCTGTATGTGTTGGCATTGGTTATTTTACCTTTTCACCAGGGCTGGATGGTGGCATTGCCTACCGCTCTGGCGCTGGCTATGGAGTTTTGGCCCAGATTCACAACGTGGTGGGAATCACTGGCCGGAAGGGCGTTGATTTTGCTTTTTTATGCTGCCATTGCCAATTTCGCGGTGGCGGGTGCGGCCGGACTGGTTAATGATGTCACAGGTGTTGCCGCACACAATCTCAGCTACACACATAATTTTGCTATTTTACTATTGTTTCCCACCTGGGCTATCAGCATCAGTTTAATCCTGTTACTGCTGTTTCAAATGCTGTTGCCTTTGTATCTTATTGCCATACTGTTGCTGAAACCCTTTGGTGAAAAAGGCATGCGTCTGCTGAGTCGTTGTCGTTACCCCATTTCCACTACCTTGGTCCGTATATTGTTGTCTACTATGGTGTTGGTCAATCTGATGGACGCAGTTCAGCACTCCAGCCACTTTGCTGAAGGGCAGCAAATTACCTCCACTATTATGCAAAAACTGACAGGTAAAGGGACGGAGTCGGCTCCAAAGGCCAACCAGGCATTGCTTCCGTCAGAGTCAACTTCTTCCTTATCTGCGGAATCGAGGACAGGGCAGAGCAGTTTTGGTCTGCACATTAATAATGGTGGTAACCTGTTGTCCTGTAGTCTGGCCAAGTGTGATTACCGGAATTTCACTCGGGTCGCGGTGGCGAATTTTGTGTATTTTTTTGAATCAGATGAATACTCACGTTGCCAGCTTGATAAGGGCAGTAAAGTCGTGGAATTAAATGACTATGAAATCTTACAAATCACTCAACAAGATGACGCTGCTCTGGGTTATACCTTTGAGGTGAAAAAATGTATCTCAGCGGCCTTTGGCCATTAATACAGTCCTTTGATAATGCGTTTTCTGACGTTTTATTGCACCAAGTCAGTCAGCTTGAGCGGGGTGTTCGACCAGCGCTTTCAGGAAAACATCCAACACCCTTTTGTTCCTCTGCGCCTGGCGGGTTGCCACAAAAAAGTCAGTCTGATAACTGAGCGTCTCGGGTAACAGAGCACGCATTTCCCCTTTTTCCACCCAGCGACTGGCATAGTGCTCCGGTAAAAAGCCAATATACTCATGGGTCAGCACCAAAAAGGCCACCCCTTCGCGGTCATTGGAGGTGGCGGTGACATGCAGATGGTCGAATAATTGTGGCTGATTCATGTGCTGGGCGTAAATGGGTAACACCGCGCTGTGTTTGCCAATATTGGCTAAATCATCTGTTTGCACAAACAGGGGGTGCGCGGCAGAGCAATAAAGGGCGCTGCTCTCGCTATACAAGGGTTGCAACCTCAGACCGTCAATGGGTTGCAGGCTCGGCATCACCCCTACATCCAGTTCACCTTCCAGTAAGGCCAGACTGATATCGGCAGGGTTACTCATGCGGATATTGATGCGGATTTCACTGCTGGTATGTTTAAGCCTGGCCAGCGCCTGACTGATGGTGCGGTGAGGAATAGTCACCAGATTATCGATAATGCCAATGTTCAGCTCGCCTTTGAGCACCGAATAGGTGTTATTGACTTCTTCCTGGAATTGCTCGGTGGCATGCATTAGTTTCAGGGCGGCATCGTAGACTTTCTGTCCCTCTAAGGTCAGGTTAAAACCCGCCCTGCCACGGTTGCATAGTTTCATGCCCAGGCGTTTTTCCAGATCGGAAATGTAGATAGAAATTGCCGAGCGGCTAAGATTCAGAATGCCTTCTGCGCCGGTAAAGCTACCGGCCTGTACCACAGCAATAAAGGTTTTCAGCAATTTCAAATCCAGATTACTGACCTGGCGAAGTTTTCTGGCACTGAGCATGTTGCAAATAGGTTAAGAAAGTCGAAACTGAACTGTATCAGTTGCTGATTTACCCGCCAAAGGAATTTGCTTAGATTCTTAACAGCTAATACAGGGATTTTATTATCATGACTTTTCATCCCAACCGACATTCCATGTCCAGTCACTGGCTGGCATTCACCAGTAACCGGCGCTTTCATCAACAACCCCGGCTGGTTGACCGTGCAGAAGGGATATTTTATTACACCCCACAAGGGCAGCCACTTTATGACAGCTTGTCTGGCTTGTGGTGCACCCCATTGGGTCACGGTAATCAAGCCATTACCGAAGCCATCAGCAGACAACTGGGATATCTTGATTATGCTCCGGCCTTTAATGTCAGCCACCCACTGGCATTCGAACTGGCCGACAAGCTAGCGGAGCTGGCGCCAGGGGATCTGAACCATACATTATTTTGTAATTCAGGTTCGGAAGCAGCCGACACCGCATTAAAACTGGCCAGAGCTTACTGGCGAGCCAAGGGGCGTGCAGAGAAAACAAAATTTATCGGGCGCAGTAAAGGTTATCACGGGGTGAATTTTGGCGGTATTTCCGTCGGCGGAATTGTCGGCAATCGCAAGCTCTATGGGCAGACGCTGGATACCTACCATCTTCCTCACACCTGGTTAGCGCAAAACCGTTTTACCAAGGGAGTGCCGACTGAAGGTGACTATTTAGCCGACAGTCTGCTTAGTATTCTGGAGGTACAGGATGCCAGTAATATTGCCGCGGTGATAGTCGAGCCTATGGCCGGTTCCGGTGGCGTTATTGTCCCTTCAGCGGGCTATCTTAAACGTTTGCGGGAATTGTGTGACCAGCATGACATTTTGTTGATCTTTGACGAAGTGATTACCGGCTTTGGCCGACTTGGCAGTTTGTTTGGGGCCGATTTCTTTGATGTACAGCCGGATATCCTTACCTGTGCCAAGGCGCTGACCAACGGGGTCATGCCAATGGGGGCAGTGATCAGTAATGATGACATATATGCCACGTTAATGGACCAGCCTGGTGATGACTACCTGATTGAGTTTCCTCATGGTTACACCTATTCCGCCCATCCTTTGGCTTGTGCGGCCGCTTTGGCAAGCCTGGCACAATTAACCAAACCTGCACTGATGTCTAAAGTTCGGGAGTTGTCTGGGGTGTTTGAGCAGGCTATACACCAACTTAAAGGTCTGCCGCTGGTGGAAGATATCCGCAATATTGGTCTGGCTGGTGCCATCCAGATTGAAGCTGATCCGGCTCATCCACTTAAACGGGCCAGCGATATCAGTGCCCTTTGTTGGGATAAGGGGGTGTATGTGCGATTTGGCGGCAATAATCTGAGTTTTGCCCCGCCCTTTATCTGTACTGCTGAGGATATTCAGCATATTTTCGCGCGGGTTGCCGAAGCCATTCAGGAATATGCCAAAACCCTCTGAAATCAAAGGGTAAAAATAGCAAATAGACTACACTGAAAGAGCATTATCTATTCAGGGTAGTCTGCATGAGAAAAACAGTATCCGCTCTTTTTGCCTGCCAGTGTCTGGCAGGAATAGTCAGCCAGCCAGGTAACGCTGCTGACACGCAACAACAAATGGATCTGTTTGCCCTGTCGCTGGACGAATTACTGGATATCAAAGTTGAAGCACGCAAGGTCGAAGAGGATCTGCAACAAACCCCATTGGCTGTGACAGCCCTGTCAGCAGGACAATTGTTGCAGGCCGGGCATGAGAGCCTGCTGGAGGCCGCTTACTTTCTGCCAAATATGGATGTTACCACAGTAGGGGAAAACTCCGGCTGTACGCATTGTGCCAATATTACCTTGCGTGGGGTGGGGCAAGTGGATCCTATCCCCACTATTGATCCCAGCGTCGGGCTTTACATTGATGGCGTCTATCATGCCCGTTCCCCAGGAGGCATTTTTCGTTTCCTGGACTTGGAGCGTTTAGAAGTCCTGCGTGGGCCGCAAGGAACGTTATTTGGAAAGAACACCATTGGCGGCGCCATTCAAATTTTTACCAACAAGGTCAGTGAGCAACAAAGCTTCAGGTTGCAGGCTGATATTGGGGAGTTTCAGCGCCGTGACCTGGCATTGGTTTGGAACCAGCCCATTGGACCTGACCAGGGATTGCGTTTGGCAATGTCGAAAAATGACCGTGACGGTTTTGTGATCAGAGAGAATGGCGACAGGGAAGGGGGCGAAGATGATTTCAATCTGCTGGCTAAGTATCAATTTGCACTTGGAGAAGGTCTTGATCTGACCCTGAGTTATACCGGGCAATGGCAAAAAAATGGCAGTGCGCCATCAGTTCTGCCGGTAAAAAATGACAATGCCAGTTTGATAGAGCTGTATAACTGGGTGGCTCAGAGCTCAATGCAATTTGAGCCACTACCGCCATTAACCATCAGTCAAAATCAGCATGATAGTGCTGCCACACAAGCCAATTCCAATAGTCTCAGTCAGTACGGTCTGTCAGCCACAATAAACTGGCAGCTTACCCCTGAGATAAGGTTAAAGTCGATAACGGCGTATAACAGTTTAAATGCGACTTATAGCCGCGATTTTGACAACAATCCTGTGAATATTGGCGTCACTCATGATTTACAAGCGCAAAACCAGCGTAGCCAGGAATTTAACTTAATGGGCAGTAGTGCACAGGCGGATTGGCTGCTGGGTTTGTTTGCCTTTGATGAAGATACCTATTACCAGGCTGATTTTATCTTTTTTGAAAATTTATATGCCGCGCTGGAAGCCCTGCCAGGCCCACTGGATGGTTCCTCCCTGGCCAATCCAACAGACATTGGCGGGTCTGGTAATCCCCTGAATATTGGGCTGGATTTGGACAATCGCTATCAGAACTGGCTGGATAACCAAAGTTATGCAATGTTCGCCCAAGGGAACTGGCATCTGGACAACCACTGGACACTCACAATGGGTGGGCGTCTGACCTATGAGCGAAAATCTCAGCAGGTGGTGGGTTATGCCAATGTTGCAGAAGTGGAACTATTTCGTCGTACCGATGGGGATGCACAAGGGGCTATTCGCAAATCATGGCGGGTGTTTTCACCTTTGCTCGCGGTTCAATATCAGTATAACCCCAGCTTAATGCTGTATAGCTCGGTCTCAAGAGGGTTTAAATCCGGCGGTTTCAACGGATTGCCCAATTCGGCTGTGACTGCCCAGCCATTCGATCCTGAGTATCTGACGTCGTATGAATTGGGGATCCGTTCACAATGGCTGGATAACCGGCTGCGTCTTAATCTGACCGGCTTTTATATTGATCATAAGGATATGCAATTGCGCGGAGGCCAATCCAGTGAAGAATCAGGTCTTGAAATTCTAATCGATAACGTCGGAAAAGCCCGCAGCAAAGGGATTGAAATGGAATGGGAGGCACGTCTAAGTGCCCGCTTGGGACTCAGTGGCAGCCTGTCTTATATTGATGCCCGCTTTGTTGATGTGGGCAGTGCCACACAGGTGAGTCTGGATTCCCGATTGATTCGAACGCCGCCCTGGACGTCCAGTGCCGCGCTATGGTACCGCTTGCCCCTGAGTGGTGATGGCAGTCTGACCGCCCGCCTTGACTGGGCGTTTCGCAGTAAAACCTATAATGATGTGTTTAATTCGAGTCTGGCGGTGCAAAAGGCCTTTAGTCTGGTCAATGCCAGATTAAGCTGGGAAGTGAACAAGCAGCTTGAAGTGGCCGCATATGTGACAAATCTGACCGATACTTATCATGTGATTGGGGCCAATGATTTTACTCAGGCCTTTGGTGTCGCCGAATTTTACCTGGCACCACCGCGCCAGTGGGGCCTGAGTCTGGGATACCGTTTCTAGGGGCTGTTTATCTTTCAAGTATAGATTTTGTTCAAATCCAGCCCCTTCTGGTCAAGACGCCGGGCTGCAGGCCTAGTGGGCCTAAGTCAAAGTCCGGCAACACAATGATGTAGGGAACGTCATTGAACAGCTTTAGCTGGCCGCTTGCGGTGACAGGCAGGAGCCTGTCATACCGAGCAGGAAGGGCTGGGTTGAACCCTTTGGGCAGCGCTTGTGGGCCCTTTCTACGGCGTTATTATTCACTTATGTAGAATCACTACACTACGTTCACTCTGCCTTGTATAAAGGGCCCACAAACTGCTGCAAAATCATACTCGAAAGATAAACAGCCCCTAGGTTACAAATTGTATAGCTTGTTTGCTGTGTTACCCTTGCAGTGGCATCCGCTCAGGTTAACACTATGAATGTAATGAGAGTCTTGTTAACCACAATTTTATGGAGAATGTCAGGGATGAAAAAAGCAATGCTACTAAGTATGGCGCTGGGATTGAACGCTTGTGTGTCACTGTCCCAAAATGGGGCGAATGTAAAAGTGGTGGATACCCTTGATGAAGTACCGGGTGATTGCACCGAAGTAGGATATCAGGAAGCAGCAAGTGCCGACGAGGTTTTCGCCTCTGCGCTGGCTGCGGCAGAAATTGAGCTGCGCAATCGCGCTGCCGAGCATGGCGCGAATCTGATCCGAATCACCAAAAAACGCGCCGAAGTCCTGCCTTTATCCGGGGCTGTCATGGGTGGCATGACCTACGCTTGTCAAGGCTTCAAAGGGAGCTAACCAGGCCAGGTTAGCCCGCTTTGGCCGGTTCAAAAATCACATAAACCTTTTTACAGGGCGTCAGGCTATGCCAAATTCCGCTAAAGTCGGCCGGGATAACAAAATGCTCGCCTGCCTGAATAAGGGTTTTATGCCCTTGTTCATCTTCCAGTTCGACCTGGCCTTGCAGTAACTGGCAGTATTCATACTCGCTGTAGCTGACTCGCCAACTGCCGGTATCGCTACCCCAAAAACCAATGTGGAACTGGTTAGATGGATCACTGTAATGATTGGCAATGTATTGGGTAACTGGTCCGCTAAGCTGCTTTTCTGCCGGAGTAGGGTAGCTTTCAGCATATTGGCCATATGGCTTTAGCTTGATAATCTTCATTTATATGCCCAGTTTGTCACGCAGGTTGTAATAGGCGGCACCTAATGCCGTAAAGGGGATTTGTAGTGCCCGCCCACCCAGTAAAGGCAGATGGGGCAATTTAGCGAACACGTCAAAGCGCTGTGCCTGACCACTGAGTGCCTCTGCCACCACTTTGCCGGCCAGATGTGTACAAGTTACGCCATGACCACTATAGCCCTGCATGTAATAGATGTTGTTATCCAAGCGGCCAAATTCAGGTAGTCGGGATAAGGTCAGCAGAAAGTTACCCGTCCAGGCAAAATCAATTTTCACCCCTCGCAATTGCGGAAAGGTGGCTTCCATTTTAGGCCGGATCAGTCGTTCGATATCCGCCGGATCCCGGGCTCCATACACGACGCCGCCGCCGTACAGCAGTCGGTGATCGGCAGTCGTACGATAATAGTCCAGCAGGTAGTTACAATCTTCGACACAATAATTGGCCGGTAACAGTTCCCGGCAGCGCTCTTCGCCGAGTACTTCAGTGGTAATAATCTGCGTGCCACAGGGCATATTGCGCTTGCCCAGTTCCGGTAGTACGTGGCTAAGATAGGCATTGGCTGCCACCACCATAAAGCGGGCGGAAACCTTACCGGCTGGGGTCTGAATACTGAGTTTTTCACCACGCTGTACGCTGACAACCGGGCTTTGTTCAAATATCCTGCCACCTAAAGAGGTAATGACTCTGGCCTCGCCCTGAGCCAGTTTCAAGGGCTGGATATGACCACTCATGCCATCGGTCAGCCCGCCAACATAGCGGTTGGAACTGACAATTTTTGCTAATTCCTCCCGGTCCAACAATTCAAGACGCTGATTGCCATGTTTTTGCCAGAGCTGTTGATGGGCCTCCAGATGGTGCATTTGTTTGCTATTGAGCGCGACAAAGGCCCCGCCCTGCACATGGTCGCAGTCTATCTGGTAAGTCTGAATCAGATGACGGATGATGTCGCCACCTTCAAACATCATGGCGGCCATTGCGTCTCCGGCAGCCTGGCCATATTTGGCCGTGATATGATCCACGTCGCGGCTGTAACTGTTGACTATTTGCCCACCATTGCGGCCACTGGCACCAAAGCCGATACGGCCTGCTTCCAACAGCACCACTTTAAACCCGGCTTCGGCCAGGTGTAGCGCCGATGACAAGCCGGTAAATCCACCGCCCAGCACGCAAACGTCCGCCTGCAACGCTTCCTGCAAAGCAGGATAGTCAGTATTACCGGCATTGAATCTGTAATAACTTGCCACATGCTCTTGCATGACAACTCCACTGAAAAGACAGACCCGGGCGGGTCTGCCCGGGCAATAACGAATTTAGAAGTGATAGCTCAGCCCAAGACTGACTTTGGATGAATCATCGCCGTCCAGATCGTTGTACCAGGCACTGACATCCACAGAGAAATGTTCATAGTCTTTGACTAGCGATGCCCGGCCCCAATTGTAGTCGCCGTCTTCACCATCGACTTCCCAACCCTGTCGGCCAAATTCAAATTCCAGCGCCATGTCTTCCTGTATGCTGTAGGTTGCAACTACGGACAAGTGCAGAGCGTCAAGATCGTCATAACCATTGGAGGCCATGGAGTCGTTTGTATAATCAAGGTTCAAACCCAGACTGAAATTATCTGACAGGGCTTTACTCAAACCTGCGTGGAGCTCCAGATAGCTGTATTCGTCTTCATCAAGGTAGGCGTAGTAAACCGCCATCAGGTCATATTCAAGACCGCCACCCAGTTCACCCGCATAGCCGGCAAACAGGTCCACCTCGGTGTCGTCCGTGACGGGGGATGCCCAGATACCGGCATACCAGCCTGATTCATCGGCCGCCCAGTCAATGCCACCTTGCAAGGCTGCATCCTTGTCGTTGAGGCTGACACCTCGGAACATATAGTCAGAAGTGATAGTGACATAGCCACTGACTTCTGCATGGGCTAAGGTGGATAGACTGCCGAGCAGCGCTGTAGTGAGTAGCTTGGTTTTGAGTTTCATCCTGATTTCCTTCAATACATTATTGTTGGTATATAGGTCTGACGGGACCGCTGACTCCGCCTTTAGGTTCTACAGATTATCTTGCTTGAGCAAAAAGCCCGGGCTTTTCAGCCGTTTTCTCCTTAGGTTAGTTGGATCCAGGTCGTCTTTAATTCAGTGTATTTATCCAGTGCATGCAGTGACTTGTCACGGCCGTTGCCGGACTGTTTGTAGCCGCCAAATGGCACGGTCATGTCACCATCGTTATAGTTGTTGATCCACACCGAGCCGGCCCGCAGTTGCCTGGCCAGACGATGGGCGCGGGACAAATCAGAGGTCCAAAGCGCAGCCCCCAGGCCGTAATCACTGTCATTGGCGATACTAATAGCCTGAGCTTCATCATCAAATGCAATCACCGACATGACTGGGCCAAAGATTTCTTCTCTGGCAATACGCATTTGATTGGTGACACCGGTAAAAATCGTGGGCTCAACAAAAGCGCCCTGGTGTTTATCTGCAGGTGCTGCCCCCCCTAGTGCCAGCTTGGCACCGCCTTCCTGCCCCCACTGAATGTACTGCAATACGCTGCCCTGATGCTGTTTGTCCACCAAAGCGCCCATATTGGTGGCCGGGTCCAGTGGATCGCCGGGTTGGAAGCTGCGACTGGCCTCAATCACTTTTTGCACAAACTGCTCGTGAATACTGCGTTCAACCAGCAATCTGGTACCGGCGACGCAGACTTCGCCCTGGTTATAGAAACAACCGCTGGCGGCGCTGCGTGCTGCCTTATCTAAATCCGGGCAATCGGCAAACACGATATTGGGGTTTTTACCCCCGGCTTCCAGCCACACTCTTTTCATATTGGACTGGCCAGCATATTCCAGTAGGGTTCTTGCCGTGCGGGTAGAACCGGTGAACGCCAGGCAGTCCACTTGCATATGCAAGCCCAGGGCTTTACCGACTGTGTGGCCAAAGCCAGGCACGACATTCAATACACCAGCTGGAATACCGGCCTCGCTGGCCAGTCTGCCCAGAAACAGGGCGGTTAGCGATGACTTCTCTGATGGCTTTAACACCACAGAATTACCCGCGGCCAGGGCTGGCGCAATTTTCCAGCAGGCCAACCATAATGGAAAATTCCAGGGAGTAATGGCGGCCACTACACCTATGGGCTCACGGGTGATTGTAGCCAGTACGCCTGGCTCGGTGGGTGCCACTTCGTCGTACACTTTGTCGACGGCTTCACCATGCCAGCGAACGACATCTGCGCTGCCAGGGACATCAACATGAAAGCTCTCACTAATCGGCTTACCCATATCCAGGGTTTCCAATGCCGCCAGTTCGGTTTGATGGCTTTCCATCAGAGCAGCCAGACGTATCAGCACTTCCTTGCGCTGTTTGGGCGGCATATCGCGCCAATGACCCTGTTCAAATGCCTTTCTGGCGGCATTGACAGCCAGTTCAACATCCACTTCGTCGCATTCAGCGATGCTGGCAATCACCTCCCCATCGGCCGGATTAATGCAGTCGAACCAGCGTCCGCTTTGTGCTGGCTGATATTGGCCATTGATATAGGTGCGGCCTTCAATGCGTTTTTCACTGATTAACCTCTGGCAATACGACTGCCAGTCGGCATAGGACATCTTATTCATCCTTTCCTCCTAAACAGCAAATTCTTCTAGATTTGCTGTATATAGCTGAATCGTTTGGCCAGTGTTAAAAACTGGCCGGGGTCACGGCACTGATTAGCTTGCACACCGCCTTGCCCCGATTAACAAACTGATGTGGCAACTGAGTATTTAAATAGTAGCTGTCGCCTGCTTTTAAATGATATTCCTGCTGCCCCTGTAATATTGTGATTTCGCCACTGAGAATAGTGCCGGCTTCCTGGCCTGGATGGCTTATCCACTCATCTCCGGTACCCATACCAGGCGGGTAGATTTCCTGTAAGAAGGTCAGTTGCCTGTCCGGCTTCTCTGCACCCACCAACAAGTACTGCACGCCATCACTGCCGATGTCGGTCAGTTCCTCTGAAGCGTATACCAGCTTATCTTCTTCAATAAACTCACCGGTAAAAAACTGGCTTAACGGCATGGACAGGCCATTGAGTATCTTATGCAAATTACTGATTGAGGGGCTTACCGCATCACGCTCAATCATAGACAAGGTACTGTTGGGCAGGCTCACCAGCTTGGCCAGCTCGCGCTGCGATAAACCGCGCTGTTTTCTGAGGGCTTTGATGCGCTTTCCGACTTTCATGGCTGGTTTATCGCCTGTAAATCACGCAGTCTGGCCTTTTCCACTCGTCTGGCGTAATACCAGGAGGCGAACACCAGTGACGTGACAATAGCAATAATGATGGTCGCCAGCGCATTGATTTCCGGGCTAACGCCTAAGCGTACCGACGAAAACACCACCATTGGCAACGTGGTGGAACCTGGTCCTGATACAAAACTGGCAATCACCAGATCGTCCAGGCTCAGGGTAAAGGCCAGTAGCCAGCCGGAAACCAGCGCTGGAGCTATCATCGGCAGAGTGATGGTGAAGAAGACCTTAACCGGTGTCGCACCTAAATCCTGGGCGGCTTCTTCCACTGACATATCCATTTCCGTCAGTCGCGACCCCACTACCACGGCCACATAGGCCGTACAAAACGTGGTGTGGGCCAGCCAGATAGTGGTCATGCCACGACTCTGTGGCCAGCCGACCATCTGTGCCATGGCCACGAATAGCAGCAGCAGAGACAGACCAGTAATCACTTCAGGCATCACCAGTGGTGCGGTGATCATACCCCGCAGCAGTGTGCTGCCCTTAAAGCCTTTGAATCTGGCCAGCACAAAAGCGGCCAGGGTACCCAGCACCACCGCCCCTGAGGCCGAGAAAAACGCAATCTTCAGGCTATTGGCTACGGCATCCAGCAACTTTTGGTTTTGCAGCAACTCACCATACCATTTGGTGGAAAAACCGGCCCAGACCGTGACCAGCCTGGACTCGTTAAAGGAATACACCACCAGGATCAGCATTGGGGCATACAGAAAAGCCAGACCCAGCCATAACATCATTTTACTGAAGGAAAAACGCATTAGCTTTCCTCCGTCTGGCGATTCTGGATGCGATCAAACCACATAATGGGCACAATCAGCAGGGCCAGCATCACGATGGCCACCGCCGAGGCGACCGGCCAATCCCTGTTATTGAAGAATTCTTCCCACAGAATTTTGCCAATCATCAGGGTTTCTGGCCCCCCCAGCAGCTCAGGAATGACAAACTCACCTACCGCAGGAATAAATACCAGCATGCAACCGGCGATAATACCAGCTTTGGTCAGCGGTACTATCACGCGCATCAGGGTGGTAAAAGGGGAGGCGCCTAGATCCGATGAGGCTTCAATCAGGCTGTGGTCCAGCTTCATCATATTGGCGTACAGCGGCAGAATCATAAAAGGCAGATAGGCGTAGACAATGCCGATATACACGGCAATATCGGTGTGCAGCATAATAATAGGTTCATCAATCAGCCCCAGGCCCATCAGGAAATTATTGATATAGCCATTGGGTTTAAGAATGCCAATCCAGGCATAAATGCGGATTAAAAAGGATGTCCAGGACGGCAGAATGACCAGCAAAAGCAACACATTGCGGGTTGCTGCCGGTGCACGACTGATGGCCAGGGCCATAGGGTAGCCGATCAGCAGACACAGCAGGGTGGAGACCAGGGCAATACGAATAGAGCTTAAATATGCGGATAAATACAGGTCATCACTGAACAAATAAGCGTAGTTGCCCAGATTCAGGTCGATGGTCAGGCGGTTATCATCAAAAGTGACCAAGTCGGTGTAGGGCGGAATGGCAATGTCTGTTTCAGCAAAGCTGATTTTCAGCACAATAATAAAAGGTACTAAAAAGAACAGCAGCAGCCAGATATAAGGAATGGCAATCACCCCGCTACGGGGTTTAAACAACCACATTTGTTGGAGGCGTTTAAGCAGTTCCATCGCTAGTCCTCCAAAACCACACAAGCGTCCGGTGTCCAGGACACAAAGACTTCCTGTTCCAATTCAAAAGGCAGTTCACGACGTCGGTCGTTGGTCTGGGTCACCTGAATAAACTGTTTATTGGGCAACAAAATATGATAAATGCTGTGCTGTCCAAGATAGGCTAAGTCATCAATGATGCCCTTGCCCCAGTTGTATTGCTCTTCAGGCTGCTCTGCGCTGATGCGAATTTTTTCCGGCCTCACCGCCACACTGACCGGGCGGGTATTACCGGGACCACTGATACCGTGGTCTATGTAGATGGGGCGTGCCAGATTTGGCACATTAATGGTGACATAGGCGGGTTCTTCTTCGACGATCTCGCCGGCAAACAAATTAACCTCACCGATAAAATCCGCCACATAACGGCAATTGGGGAATTCATAAATGTCATGGGGTGAGCCAATCTGCAGTATTTCCCCGGCATGCATGATGGCAATACGGTCGGCCATGGTCATGGCTTCTTCCTGATCATGGGTAACCATCACGCAGGTTACGCCCACGCGTTTGATGATATCCACCAGTTCTAACTGCATTTCGCCCCGTAGCTTTTTATCCAGGGCGCCCATGGGCTCATCCAGTAGCAGTAACTTGGGGCGTTTGGCCAGGCTGCGGGCCAGGGCGACACGCTGGCGCTGGCCGCCAGACAATTGTGATGGCTTACGCTGGCGGAAGCCTGTCATTTGCACCAGCTTAAGCATCTCCTCCACCCGGCTGGCGATATCTGCCTTACTGAGCTTGTCCTGCTGCAGTCCATAGGCAATGTTTTGCTCTACTGTCATATGCGGAAATAACGCATAGGACTGGAACATCATATTAAAGGGGCGACGATAAGGTTGAATCTGGGCAATGTCTTCGCCACTTAGCAGGATTTTCCCCTCTGTCGGTTTCTCGAAGCCGGACAACATGCGCAGCAAGGTGGATTTGCCGCAGCCGGAGCCGCCCAGCAGGGCAAAGATTTCACCCTGATAAAATTGCAGGTTTACGTCACGCACGGCCAGATGACCGTCAAAGCTCTTACTCAGGTTTTTCAATTCCAGCAACACCGGGCTGGGCGTATTCGAGAGGTGTTTTAAGGTCATTGGTACTGGGATCCTTTATCGCATTCAATCAGGTCCGGGCCAGTTGGCCCGGACACATCCTGTGGCTATCTGCCGGCCTTCATTTCCGTCCACACTTTGTTGGTGGCACGGGAAACCTTGGCAGGGCGAACCTCAAAGGTGTAGAGCTTGGCCATGACGTCGGCCGGTGGGTAAATGGCTGGATTGCCGGTAATTTCAGGATCGACCATGCTGGTGGAGGTCTTGTTGCCATTGGGGTAGGACACATAGTCGCTGATGCCGGCAATCACCTCAGGCTCCATCAGGTAGTTAACAAAGTCGTAGGCGGCTTCCATCTGTTTGGCATCTGCCGGAATGGCCAGCATATCAAACCACATGGCAGCCCCTTCGTTGGGGATCACATAGCCGACCTGTACGCCATTACCTGCTTCGTCAGCACGGTCGGCGGCCTGAAACACATCACCGCTCCAGCCAACCGCCACGCAAATGTCACCATTGGCTAAGTCATTGATGTACTGAGATGAATGGAAATAACGAATATGTGGACGAACCTTTTTGAGCAGTTCACCGGCCTGTTCGATTTCCTTAGTGTCATTGGTGTTAGGATCCAGACCCAGATAATGCAATGCTGCGGGTACAATTTCAGAAGCGGCATCCAGGGTCACAACACCGCATTCGGCCAGCTTTGCCACAATTTCAGGTTTGAAAATCATATCCCAGCTGTTGACCTGATAATCTTCGCCCAGGACCGCCTTAACCTTTTCCACGTTATAGCCGATGCCCGTGGTACCCCACAGATACGGAATGGCATATTCGTTACCTGGATCAACTTTTTCCAGTTTGGACATCAGCAGGGGATCCAGATGCTTCCAGTTGGGTAACTTACTGCGATCCAGTTTAGCGAATACCCCCGCCTTAATCTGACGGCCCAGGAACTGTGCTGAAGGAACCACCACATCAAAGCCGGTATTGCCGGTCAGCAGTTTAGCTTCCACCACTTCATTAGAGTCAAACACATCATAGACCACTTTGTTGCCGGACTTCTGCTCGTAGTTGGCAATAGTGTCTTCGGCGATGTAGTCGCTCCAGTTATAGACATGCACTGTATCAGCCTGCGCCGCTGCGCAAACCGAACCGGCCAGCATGGAACCGGCCAGGAACCGCAATTTTGTTGTGAGTTTCATTGTTCTTCCTTTTTTCAAATTGGTTGGAGGTTTAGGTCAATCGTGCCGATTTCACTGTAGTCCAGCTTTGTTATTGTTTTAATTGGGCCTGGGCCAGATCCAGCGCTTGCCAGGCTCTTTCAGTTAAGTCCTTGATTTCATTGCGGTCAAGAATGAAGGGTGGGGCAATTATCATGGTATCGCCCGTGGCCCTCATCACCAGACCGGCTTGCAGGGACATGTCCCGGCAAACAGTACCGGCACGCCCATTGCCGGCAAATCGTTGCAAACTGGATTTATCCCTGACCAGCTCCAACGCGCCCACCAATCCTTTGCATCTGGCCTGCCCCACTATGGGGTGGTCGGCCAGGGGCAACCAAAAATCTCGCATGGCCTGACTCAATTCATTTTTAACTTTGTCGATGTGGCCTTCAGCCAGAATCTCTAAAGTGGCCAGTGCTGCCGCACAGGCAACCGGATGACCCGAATAGGTAAAGCCATGGGCCAGATCGTTGGTATGGGACAGTAGTGCTTCTGTCACCCTGTCCGATACCAACACACCGCCCAACGGAATAAAGCCATTGGTAATGCCTTTGGCAAACACAATAAAATCGGCTTGCAGGTCATAAAACTGACTGGCAAACCATTCACCTGTGCGTCCGAATCCAAAGATCACTTCGTCGACCACCAGTAGCACCTGATACTGTTGGCATATTTGCTGAACTCTTGGCCAGTAGCTGTCTGGTGGGATAATTACGCCGCCAGCACCTTGTATGGGTTCGGCAAAAAAAGCCGCCACACGGTTGGGGCCAAGCTCAAGAATTTTTTCTTCCAGTTGATTAGCTGCCCAAATACCAAAAGCCTGTTCGTCAAGCTCGGTTTTATCCTGGCGGGCGCCAAACCAATAAGGCTGAGCGATGTGGTGAATATTGCCGAGGGGGTCAAACTGCTCATGCATAAAGCCCATGCCGCCCAGGCTGGCACCGCCAATTGTGCTGCCGTGATATGCATTGTGTCTGGCAATCACCGCCTTGCGCTGTGGTTTGCCTTTGGCATCCCAGTAACGGTGAATAAGGCGCAGGACCGAATCATTGGCTTCTGAGCCCGAATTGGTAAAAAACACCTTATTCAGGTGTGCTGGGGCACGATGAGCGATAGCCGCAGCTAATTCTGTTGCCCTGGGATGGGTGCATTGAAAAAAAGTGTTGTAGTAGGGCAGCTCGTCTAACTGCGCAGCAATAGCCTGCTTAATACGCGGCTGGCTATAACCCAGATTACAACACCACAGGCCGGACATGCCATCCAGCAGCCGATGCCCGTTCGCCTCAAAAATATAGGCTCCTTGTGCATGGCTGATAACTCTTGTGCCGTTACGATTAAGCTCGGTTTGATTGCTAAAGGGATGCAGGTGATGGGCTGCATCCTGGCGTTGCCATTGGGGTAAGGATGTCACGGCAAGATCCTCTTACTCTGGTAACAAGCATCAATAAACCCCTGCAAGATACGGGCATTCTGCGGGTATTGGTGTGGCATCCACTCCGGGTGCCATTGCACTGCCAGTAAAAATCGCGATGCGGACCGGGAAAACGCCTCAATCAACCCGTCAGGTGCGGTCGCTTCAACCGTTAAACCCTGCCCCAGACTTTTTACGCCCTGCATATGGATAGAGTTAACCTCTATGCTGTGCTGATGTTCAAACCAACCGGCCAGCAGCCCCCCCTGACTCAATGAGACAGGGTGGGCCGGGCCATACTGGATATCCAGCTCTGCACTTTTATCTTCTCTGTGCTCTAACAGGCCTGCGACTTCGTGCAGACGATGGTGCAAGGTCCCGCCAAAGTACACATTCAGTTCCTGAAAGCCCCGGCAGATGCCCAGAATGGGCACGTCCAGCGCCAGTGCCTTGTCAAATAATGCCCAATTGCTGGCGTCCCGGTGTGGATCCCGTTCAGCATCATCGCCTTCCTGTTCAGATTCCTGGTAGTAGCTGGGATGCAGATTCGAGTAAGAGCCGGTAAGCAGTATGCCGTCAAGACCAGACAACAAAGCTGTCTGACTGACATCAGGTAACTGATGAAACAAGGTGGGAATTATCACCGGCACCACCGCATGATTCCCCTGCAACAGGGCGCGAATATACTTGTCCCCGGCCTGATGATAGGCATGGGGGCCGCGTTGGATCATGTCGGCACAGACACCAATAAACAGAGTTGAGGCGTTTCGCACTTGTATGGCTCACTGAACAAAATATTGAAACGTTAGGTTCAAGCTATTGGAGTTAATTATAAAGTTCAAGTGGCAATCTGCTGATTTAGTGTGCAAAACAACAAAGCTTACTTTAACCAATCGTTAACAAAGCGTTGTTTTTCAGGCTGGAATGTCCAATATGCTTTATGTTTAACTGATATGAACACGAACAAGTGTTCAATATAATAAACGTCGGAGATGATCATGGAGTTAAGCTCCTTTCTTGTCAATTACCCGGATGTAGAAGTTTTTGACCTGATTCTGTCGGATTTAAACGGCGTGGCCCGCGGCAAAAGAATCAAACGGGACTCCATTGAGGCCGTGGTGGAGCAGGGCATGCATTTACCCTTCTCTGTGCTGGCATTGGATGCATCAGGAGAGACAGTGGAAGCCTCTGAACTGGGGCTGGAGATCGGTGAACCGGATCGCATCTGTTATGCTGATTTGAAGACCCTCGCCATTTGTCCCTGGCAAACACAACCGGCCGCGCAGTTACTTTTTAGCATGTATGACTACGAAGGCCATCCAGTGATGATCGACCCACGCCATCAGGTCAGTCAGGCGGTAGCCTTGTTCAAAAAACTCAACATGCACCCGGTTGTTGCCGTGGAGCTGGAATTTTACTTAATTGATGCTGAGCGCACTGAAACCGGACATATCCAGCCACCCATTTCCCCTAAAACCGGCAAAAGAGAAGCTAATACCCAGTGTCACTCGATGCTGAACCTGGATGACTTTGCCGAGTTTCTACTGGATGTGGATAATTGCTGTCAGGCCCAGGGGGTACCGGCCGACACAGCGGTTTCAGAGTACGCACCGGGACAGTTTGAAATCAATTTGCGTCATGGTGATGACCCACTGCTGGCATGTGATCACGCCATGATGCTTAAGCGCATTATTCATCAGGTGGCCGAGCAACACGGCATGCAGGCTACCTTTATGGCTAAGCCTTATGGCCATCTTGCCGGTAGCGGTTTGCATATCCATGCCAGCCTGGTGGATGAAGACGGCGAAAATCTGTTTGGCGAAGGGGAGCCGGAAGAAAACCCCTTACTACTGAATGCTGTGGCCGGTTTGCTGGACAGCATGCAGCAAAGTACGGCGTTTTTATGTCCGAATATTAATTCTTACCGACGTATGCAGCCAAATCTGTATGTGCCCATGTATGTGAACTGGGGCGTGGACAATCGTACCGTGGCAGTGCGTATTCCTGCCGGTGAACCCCATAGCCGCCGGGTTGAACACAGAGTAGCCGGAGCGGATGCCAATCCTTATATTGCGATGGCGGCAATTCTGTTTGCCATGTATCATGGTATCTCCAACAAGCTCACCCCCCCTGCGCCGCAGGAAGGCAATACGTTCGAGTTCGACAATCCATCCTTACCAAGCCGTTTACCGGATGCGCTGACGCTGTTAAGTGAGTCAGCAGTCTTCAACCAGTATTTTGGGGCTGACTTTATCAAGGTCTACCGGGCCTGCAAGGAGCAGGAGCTGCTCAAGTTCGAACAAACCGTGACGCTCAAGGAATATGATTTTTATCTCAACACTCTTTGATGCAGATTTATGACCAACGCCAATTATTCGCTCTATCAGCCAGCTAACACATTTGTATTCGCGTCCAAAAGCAAAATGGATAAGGATACCGACGTGGTCATTGCCGGTGTGCCGTTTGACCTTGCTACCTCTGGTCGGCCGGGGGCGCGTTTTGCCCCTACCGCTATTCGCCAGGCATCAGCCAACCTGGGATGGGAGCAGCGCCGCCATCCCTGGAAATTTTCACTGCGCCGTAAACTGAAGGTCGCCGATGTGGGCGACGTCAACTTCTCTCATGGCGATGCCCCAGGGGCAATGCAGGCGGTGCGCGAGCATATTGCCAAGGTTATGGAGCTTGGCGCCATTCCCTTTACCTTTGGTGGCGACCACCTGGTTACTTTACCTGTCCTTCAGGCCATGGTGGCCAAACGCGGACCGGTTGCGTTACTGCATTTTGATGCACACACCGATGATTATTCCGGCGGCAGTGAGTTTGACCATGGCAGCGTGTTTTATCATGCCAGGGAGCAGGGCTTGCTGTTAGACGGCAAAGTGATGCAACTGGGGATCCGTACCGACCACAGCAGCAAAACCCCCTTCGAGGTTATCCCCGCGGAAGCGTTGTGGCATGCCAGGGCATTGGAAGTTGCCGAGCGGATTAAACAGACCATGGGGGATGCCCCTGTGTATCTGACCTTTGATATTGATTGTATTGATCCTGCCTTCGCACCAGGTACCGGCACGCCGGTGATTGGCGGCATCAGCCCGCACTTTATATTGGAGTTGTTACGCAATCTGCAGGGGCTCAACTGGGTAGGCATGGATATTGTTGAAGTGTGTCCGGCCTATGACCATAGCCAGATTACCAGTCTACTGGCTGCGACCCTGGCTACCGATATGTTGTATCTGCTGGCCAGCCAAAAAAATAGCTAAGGCAGGGATTGTGCCAGGGTATGCAGCATGCGCTTGAGTTCTTCAAGGGTTTTGCTGCCCCTGGGTTTTGACTGATTGACCACCACCAGCAACAGTGCATGACTGGTTTCATGGAAGGTCCGGCCAATACGCTGACGTTCGCTGAGCGGCAGTGGTACCCCGAGTTTTTCCAATCTGTTGGCTACGTGATTAATGACCAATTCGTCATGTTGTTCGTCCAGCGTCATTAATTGTGGTATGGCGAACATACCCTGCACCAAATGCAGCAATCCACGCTGCTTCCTATACAACTGGTGCATATGATTGACAAACAGCTCAACAAACTCCTGCAAAGTGGCTGGGGAATAATGTTCATCCTGCGTCAGGGTATTGGCCATTTGTTGCAGCCAACGTTGCCCCATGGCATGCAAGATTGCTTCCTTATTAGGGAAATAGTGATACAGGGTACCGACCGAAATACCCACTTCTTCGGCAATGCGTATGGTGGTTAATGCCGCAGGTCCCAACTTTTCAAGCAATTCGCCAGCCACCTCCAGAATTTGCTCCTGACGGGCAATGGAGCGCTTCTGACTGGGTAAGTTTCTAGGCTGCAGGGGTTTGCTCACGCGGCTCAGTTTCCAAATTTATCGCGCATGGCATAGTAGAGCATACCTGCCACCAAGCCGGGGTATCGCAACCAGGTGCCGCCGGGAAACGTCGGGGTCGGGTAACTGGCCAAGGCATTAAAATCCTGAGGCTGCCCGGCAATGGCTTGATCTATTAATTTTCCGGCTAGCGTGGCCAATGCCAGACCATGCCCGGAATAGCCCTGCGCAATATAAATACGATTGTCCAGACATTGAAAGTGAGGCATACGATTCAGGGTAATGGCCAGCGTACCGCCCCAGCCGTGTTCAAGCTCCACCCCGGCTAATTGTGGGAAGATTTCTTCCAGATAGGGGCGCACAAAACCACGGATATCTGCCGGAAAGCGGGAAGAATAATTTTCGCCCCCGCCAAAAAGTAAGCGATGGTCAGCCGTAGTACGGTAATAATTGATCACAAACTTGGAGTCGGCCACAGCGACATTATCGCGGATAAGAGCCCGGGCCTGCTGTTCACCCAAAGGCTTAGTGGTGACGATAAAATTATTGATAGGCATGATTTTCCCGGCCACTTTCGGGAAAAGCTTACCCAGATAGCCATTGCAACCTAAAACCAACTTGTCAGCCTGGACTTGCCCCGCACTGGTCTGGATGTTCAGTCCTTGTTTAGTGCTGCGAATGCCGATCACCCGGCTTTTTTCACAGAGTATCGCGCCTGCTTGCTGGGCAAGCTGGGCCAGGGCCAGAGTAAAATTCAACGGATGCAGGTGACCAGCGCGCATATCCAATTCAGCCCCGTGGTAGCGCGGGCTGGCCAGCATGGTGGCTAATTCGTCTTTATCCACAAACCGCTTGTCGTGGTAGCCATATTCCTCGTTGAGCTTGCGCACATTGTCGCGCATGTGTCTGGCATGACTGGGTTTGAACGCGGTATGTAATATGCCGGGCACAAAGTCACAGTCAATTTTATGTTGATCAATCAGGTTACGCACCAGATCCACAGAATCCAATGCCAGTTGCCAAAGTTTACCGGCGGCGTCAGAGCCAACCTTGGCTTCCAGCTCACTTTGATCCAATCGCTGTCCAGGGCTGACCTGGCCGCCATTACGCCCTGAGGCGCCGTAGCCGAGATGTTCGGCTTCCAATAGCATGCAGCTCAGCCCGCGTCTGGCGCAATGAAGTGCTGTGGATATACCGGTAAGACCCCCACCTACAATACAGACATCGACGTTGTGCTGACCGTTTAGCGTCTGGCAGGGCACCTGGGTGTTAGCGCTTTGTAAGTAGTAAAGTTGCTTGTTGTCTTCCATCCCGGCCTCTAATGGTTGAGTAGCGCAGATACCGATATGGCGCAATTGTTAGCTTTTGACGTAAATTGTCATATTGTTAATTAGCGCTTTTTACCCTAGCATATCGAATAATAATTCGAAATAGAATTATAAGCACAATCTAACAGGTGATATATGGAAGATGTAAAGAAGTGGCTGTCCAGCCATCGCATCTCAGAAGTTGAATGTCTGGTGCCGGATATGACGGGCAATGCCCGAGGCAAATTTATTCCCGCCAAGAAGTTTATTAAACAGGAAAGCCGGCTACCTGAAAGCATACTGATTCAAACCGTAACCGGTGAATACACCAGCGAACACTATGATATTGTCAGTGAAACCGACTCGGATATGTTTCTGGAGCCTGATACCAGCACCATTCGCGAAGTGCCCTGGGCAGATGAGCGTACTGCTTTGATTATTCACGATTGTTATCTGTCCAGTGGTCAGCCCCATCCGTTGTCGACACGTAATGTTCTGAAAAAAATTCTGGCTTTGTATCAAAGTAGGGATTTGGTGCCTGTGGTGGCCCCAGAAGTGGAGTTTTTCCTGGTGGCACAAAATACCGATCCGGATTATGAGTTAACGCCACCAGTTGGACGCTCCGGTCGGCGTGAATCGGCTCGTCAAAGTTACAGCATCGATGCGGTTAATGAATTTGAGAAGATCATTGATCAGATGTACGACTACTGTGAAAAAATGGAGCTGGGCATTGATACCCTGATCCATGAATCTGGTGCGGCGCAATTTGAAGTGAATTTTTTACATGGCGATCCACTTAAACTGGCCGACGAAGTGTTCTTGTTCAAGCGGGTCGTGCGGGAGATAGCCCTGTCCAATGGTGTATATGCAACCTTTATGGCCAAGCCGATGCGCAGAGAGCCCGGTAGTTCCATGCATATCCACCAAAGCCTGGTGGACAGGAAAAGTGGCAACAATGCCTTTTCCACCAAAGACGGTAAATATTCCAGCTTGTTCTTCAATTACATTGCCGGTCTGCAGAAATATGGCCCCAGCGCGTTATGCTTCTTCGCACCCAATGTGAACTCTTATCGGCGTTTTACACCGGACAATTCTGCACCGATTAATTTTGACTGGGGGTATGACAACCGTACCACCGGACTGCGGGTGCCAGAGAGTGAACCGGATGGTTTCAGGGTGGAAAACCGTTTGCCCGGGTCTGACGCTAACCCTTACTTAGCTTTTGCTGCAACCCTGGCCTGCGGCTATTTGGGACTGACTGAAAACCTGCAACCTCAACAAGCTAATGAAGGCAATGCCTATACGCAGGAAATAGAAGTGGCGCGCAATCTGGAAGAAGCGCTACGTTTGCTGGATAAATGTGAGCCGCTGCGCAGCCTGTTGGGTGAAGACTTCAGTTATGCTTACAGTGCGGTGAAACGTAATGAATGTGAGGCGTTCAACGAAGTGATCAGCTCCTGGGAGCGTGAATTCTTGCTGTTGAATGTGTAATGGCGAAGAGCGTGGGGGCTTAGCTTCCCACGCCCTGCTTATTACATCTGTGACTGCAGATAGTTTGGCAGACCAATCAGTTTAATCAAACGAAGCTGCTGTTCCAGCCAATAGGCGTGGTCGTCCTCGGTATCTTTAAGCAAGCCGGTCAGCATATCGCGGCTGACATAGTCCTGCTCTTGCTCACATAATTTAATCGTATCTTTAAGCAGGCGTTGTACATCATATTCCAGGTTCAGGTCCGCCTGTAGCATTGCTGGAACGTCCTGACCAATATTCAGGCCATCGCGCTGGCTCATATCCGGCGTCCCTTCCAGAAACAAAATACGCTCAATCAACGCGGCTGCATGACCTTTTTCATCGTCAAACTCATGATCAATGCGTTCGAACAGTTTGTTCAGGCCAAAATCCTGGTACATACGTGAATGGATAAAATACTGGTCCATCGCAGTCAGCTCACTGGCGAGCAGGCGATTCAGGGCGTCGATGATTTGGGTATTACCTTTCATTTATATCTGTCCGTGCCGAAAAATCTGTGCCTAAGTGTAGTGGAATATCGAGTGTTTTGGAAATTATTCTTTAATATCAATGGATTATCTAATGAAATCAATTCTCGTTGGTACTTCGTTTTGTTACTCTGCTGCTAATTTGACCATTAAGCATTTGCCCGGACAGGAAAATGCGCTCGAATCTGCAAGTAAAAACCAATTTTTACGGTCTAATTGTTCAGAATCGCTGTTTGTTTATACGCTTTGTTGGTTAATTGAGCGAACGAGTCAAGGTTTCATGAATATTTCATAATTGGGCTTGCGCACCCTTTTTGCCTATGTATAATACGCACCATCTTGAGACGGGGCGCTAAGCAAGACCCGCCAAGAACAGGTTACAGACGCGGGATGGAGCAGCCTGGTAGCTCGTTGGGCTCATAACCCAAAGGTCGTCGGTTCAAATCCGGCTCCCGCAACCAAATAGAAAGCCGACAAGTATTTGCTTGTCGGCTTTTTACTTTTCCGACTGCAACTTGATGAGGCCGAGTGCTATCGCCAGAGATTTGCCTTAACTTGCAAATCTTTGCCGTGAACTTTATACTTGCGCCTCGAAATCTGGACGGGCTCCCTCTTAGTAAAGAATAGTAACGTCCCGATTATCAGGGGAAGAAAACCTGAATTTGGTTTTCTCCATCGGATGTTGTTTATCAGGCATCCGGGTTGTCATAGACAACCAATACTTGGACTAGAATCCAGACCTGACAAGCCCCGTTAGAATCGGGGCTTTTTGTTAGTCTTGGTCCCCAAATCTGAGCAACGCTGTTACCGTTTGGGTCTGCATGTCGCTCGTTTTTGGCTACATAGATTGTCAGGGGAGAAATCCCCGAAAAATGTCTGGGCTTGATGCCCTTTTTTTGTTTTTGGAGCCTGGCTGTGTCAAAACTGGAACAAACATTGACTGAAATGCTAACCCCGGCAGTCGAAGCCTTGGGGTTTGAGTTACTTGGTATCGAGTTTGTACGGGCAGGTCGGCATTCCACGCTGCGAGTTTATATCGATCACCCGGATGGTATCTCGGTGGACAATTGTGCTGATGTGAGTCATCAGGTCAGTGCGGTGCTGGATGTGGAAGATCCTATCTCCACGGAGTACGACCTTGAAGTATCGTCTCCTGGTATGGACAGGCCATTATTTAAAGAAGCGCATTACCTCAAAGTAGTGGGCGAAACGGTATCTGTGCGGCTGCGTATGCCCATGGATAACAGAAGAAATTTCAAAGGCAAGGTGCTCAGTTGTGAAAACGGCACTCTGACCGTGGAAGTGGATGGCGTGTCCTATCAACTGGCCATTGCCAATATTGAGAAAGGTAATCTGGTTCCTAACTTCGACTAACGTCAAGTGGGTCTTAGTCAACAGGTCATCCAACTAGCAACGTGGAAGTTTTTGTGAGGCAACAGGGCAATGAATAAAGAAATTCTATTAGTGGCTGAAGCTGTATCCAATGAAAAACAAGTTCCCAGAGAGAAGATCTTTGAGGCATTGGAGTACGCGATCGCCAGCGCCACCAAGAAGAAAAATGAAGGTGAAATAGAAGTCCGGGTCAGTATCCATCGCGATACAGGGGATTTTGACACCTTCCGTCGCTGGAGAGTGACGCCGGATGATCAGCCTCAGGAAAACCCTTTTGCTGAAATTACCCTGTCTGCAGCACAAATTGATGAGCCTGATATTCAGGTCGGCGATTATGTAGAAGAGCAAATTGAATCTATTGTCTTTGACCGTATCACGACTCAGACCGCCAAGCAGGTGATCGTTCAGAAGGTCAGAGAAGCGGAACGCGCGCAGGTGCTGGCCGAATATGAAGACCGTGTGGGTGAACTGGTGACCGGCACGGTCAAGAAGGTCAACCGCGACAACATCATCATCGATTTGGGTAACAATGCCGAAGGGGTGATTTACCGTGAAGATATGCTGCCGCGTGAAACGTTCCGTCCGGGTGACCGCGTACGCGGCTTGTTATATGTGATTAAACCTGAAGCCCGTGGCGCCCAGTTATTTGTTAGTCGCTCCAAACCAGAAATGCTGGTAGAGCTGTTCCGCATTGAAGTACCGGAAATAGCCGAAGAAGTGCTGGAAATCAAGGCCGCTGCCCGCGACCCGGGTTCACGTGCCAAAATAGCGGTTAAAACCAACGACAAACGTCTGGATCCTGTTGGCGCCTGTGTGGGAATGCGGGGTTCAAGGGTACAGGCGGTATCTGGCGAGCTGGGCGGTGAACGTGTTGACATCGTACTGTGGGATGAGAATCCAGCCCAGTTTGTGATTAACGCTATGGCGCCTGCTGAAGTGGCTGCCATTGTAGTTGATGAAGACAACCGTACCATGGATGTGGCTGTGGAAGCCGACAACCTCGCTCAAGCTATCGGTCGCAGCGGTCAAAACGTACGTTTAGCCAGCCAATTGACAGGCTGGGAACTGAATGTGATGACGGTGGAAGATCTGAATGCCAAGCATGAGGAAGAAAATTCCAAAGTGTTACAGCGTTTTGTTAAGGGACTGGATATCGACGAGGACTTCGCTGCGGTGTTGGTGGAAGAAGGTTTCACCTCGCTAGAAGAAATTGCTTATGTACCTGTTGCTGAGCTGCTGTCCATTGAGGGGCTGGAAGAAGAAATGGTCGAAGAGCTGCGTGAACGAGCGCGTGCTGCATTGACGACTCAGGCGCTGGCAAATGAGGAATCACTGGAGAATGCCGAGCCTAAGGATGAGCTGTTAAACCTGCCTGGTATGGAAAGACATGTGGCCTTTATTCTGGCCAGTCGCGGCATTACTGACCTGGAAGGGTTGGCCGAGCAGGGTGTCGATGAAATCAGTGATATAGAGGAACTGGGCGAAGAAAAGGCGGCTGAGCTGATTATGGCTGCCCGCAATATCGTCTGGTTCAGTGAAGAGTAAGGTCAACGGGGGGAACTAGCACTCATGGCAGATGTATCCATTGAAAAGCTTGCCGGTGATATTGGCACATCGGTTGACCGCTTGGTTCAGCAGTTCGCAGATGCTGGCATTGAAAAGCGTGTAAACGATCAGGTAAATGAAGACGAAAAGCGTATCTTGCTGGACCACTTGAGTCGTCAGCATGGTGGTTCAGGCAATGCAGAACCAACACGCATGACGTTAAAACGCCGCACTACCAGCACATTGAGTATCAACACTGCGGGTAAATCCAAGTCAGTGAAAGTGGAAGTCCGTAAGAAGCGTACTTACGTGAAGCGCAGTGAAACTGACGAAGCTCGTCTGGCAGAAGAAGAAGCCAGACGCCGCGCCGAAGAAGAAGCAGCACGCTTGGAAGAACAGCGTATTGCCGAGGAAGAAGCGCGTAAAGCGGCACAAGAGCGAGCTCGTAAGGAAGCTGAAGCTAAGGCGAAAGCCGAGGCTGAGCGTGCAGAGCGTGAACGCCGCGAAGCGGAACAGCGTGAAAAAGAAACCAACCTGAGTGACGAAGAACGCGAAGAGCGCGAAAAAGCCCGTCAGGAAGCCGAGCAGATTCGGGTTGCTCAGGAAGAAGAGAACCAGAAGAAACTGGAAAAAGAAGCTAAGAAGGCGGCAGAAAAAGCCCGCAAGCTGGCTGAAGAAAACGAGCGTCGCTGGAAAGAAGAAGATGAGCGTCGCCGTCGTCGTGAATCAGAAGAGGTTCACCTGCATTCCAATCGTTACGCTCAGGAAGCGGAAGACGAAGAGGATATGCAATTCGAGCGCGGCGGACGCCGTCGCAAGTCCAAAAAGAAAAAGAACGCTGGCGCAGAGTTGATGCATGGCTTCAACAAACCTGCCCAGCCGGTGGAACGTGTGGTAAAGATAGGCGAAACAATTACGGTTGGTGAATTAGCCAACAAACTGGCCATAAAGGCTACCGAAGTGATCAAAGCCATGATGAAGATGGGTGAGATGGTCACGATTAACCAGGTATTAGACCAGGATACTGCCGTGTTGGTGGTAGAAGAAATGGGTCATAAATATGAGCTGGTTAATAACAATGCCCTGGAAGACGAACTGCTGGCGGAAGATACCACGTCTGACAAAACGACCCGTGCACCTGTGGTGACGATAATGGGTCACGTTGACCATGGTAAAACCTCATTGCTGGACTACATTCGTCGCGCCAAAGTGGCGGCCGGTGAGGCTGGTGGTATTACTCAGCATATCGGTGCCTACAGCGTAGAAACCGACCTGGGCAAGATCACCTTCCTGGATACACCTGGACACGCGGCTTTTACCGCAATGCGTGCCCGTGGTGCGACAGCCACCGATATCGTTATTCTGGTGGTGGCAGCCGATGACGGTGTGATGCCGCAAACCAAAGAGGCCGTGCAACATGCTAAGGCCGCTGGTGTTCCCCTGATTGTTGCCATCAACAAGATGGACAAGGAAAGTGCCGATCCGGATCGGGTAAAAACCGAACTGTCTCAGTTGGAAGTGATTTCTGAAGAATGGGGCGGTGAGCACCAGTTTGTTCCTGTATCTGCCAAAACCGGTATGGGTGTCGACAGTTTGCTGGAAGCGATTTCCCTGCAGGCCGAAGTACTCGAATTGAAGGCGGTACCTAAAGGTCCGGCTAAAGGCATAGTGATCGAGTCACGCCTTGATAAAGGTCGTGGTCCTGTGGCCACAGTGCTGGTACAACAGGGCGAACTGAAAGCTGGTGACATCCTGTTGTGTGGATTCGAATATGGCCGTGTACGTGCTATGCGCGATGAACAGGGTAATGATGTCAAAGTGGCTGGTCCGTCTACACCAGTTGAAATACTGGGTTTGTCTGGCGTACCCGCTGCCGGTGATGATGCCCGTGTCGTGCAGGACGAACGTAAGGCACGTGAAGTTGCCAGTACCCGTCGTACCAAGCAGCGTGAACTGAAGTTGGCGAAACAGCAAAAAGCCAAACTGGAGAACATGTTTGCCGATATGGAAGCCGGTGAAGTCAGCGAATTGAACGTTGTACTGAAAGCTGACGTACAAGGCTCGGTCGAAGCTATCAGCGATTCATTGCTGAAACTGTCCACCGACGAAGTGAAAGTTAATATCGTCGGCAGTGGTGTGGGCGGTATTACTGAAACTGACGCCAGCCTGGCAGCGGCTTCCGGCGCCATTATCGTTGGCTTTAACGTCCGTGCTGATGCAACTGCGCGCCGGATGATTGAAAACGAAGAAATTGATTTGCGTTACTACAGCGTCATCTATGATCTGATTGATGAAGTAAAAGGTGCAATGAGCGGTATGCTTGCCCCTGAATTCAAGCAGGAGATCATTGGTCTGGCTGAAGTGCGTGACGTCTTCCGTTCACCCAAACTGGGTGCCATCGCCGGTTGTATGGTCACCGAAGGCACTGTGAAACGTAGCGCCCCCATCCGCGTGCTGCGTGATAACGTGGTGATCTACGAAGGTGAACTGGAGTCACTGCGCCGCTTTAAAGACGACGTGTCTGAAGTACGTAACGGCATGGAGTGTGGTATCGGCGTGAAGAACTACAACGACGTGCGCGTAGGCGACCAAATCGAAGTTTTCGAAACTATCGAGATTAAACGGGAGATCTAATGACGGATGGGGGGCGCGTCCTCCCACCACATTAGTGACTATGTAGCGGAGGCCTGCCGAATGGTATTGAGCCTCCGTTGCTGTCTTTACGAGAGTAAAAACATGGCTAGAGAATTTTCAAGAACTGACCGAGTCGGTCAGCAAATCCATAAAGAAGTCGCCAGTATTCTGCAGAACGAGTTTAAGAATCGTGATCCACGCCTTGGTCTGGTGACAGTTTCTGGCGCCGAAGTATCCAGGGACCTGTCCCATGCCAAAGTCTTTGTGACGTTTTTTGACACCGATGAAGCGAAAATCAAAGAACAGATGGCAATACTGGACGACAACAAGGGCTTTGTCCGATCCTTGTTATCAAAACGCATGAGTATGCGAACCGTTCCTGCTATTCGCTTTGTACAGGATGTGTCGATTACCGAGGGGATGCGTTTATCCAGCCTGTTGACGGAAACAGTGAATAAAGACAAAGAGCGGGCGCGCCAGGCCGGTCGGGACTTGGACGAAGAGGATAAGGAATAAGTGGCCAAACGTCGCAAAGGCCGTGCCGTAAACGGTATATTTTTGTTGAATAAGCCGCTGGGCGGTTCGTCTAATCAGGTTATGCAGCAGGTACGTTGGCTGTTTGGCGCGGCCAAGGCAGGACATACCGGAGCGCTGGACCCTTTGGCAACCGGTATGCTGCCTATCTGTTTGGGGGAAGCCACCAAATTCTCGCAGTTCTTACTGGATGCAGATAAAACCTATCGGGTGACGGCTAAACTGGGGATTCGCACCAGTACGTCCGATGCCGATGGCGAGGTTGTCGAAACCCGCCCTGTAAATGTTACTGAGGCGCAGGTTCATCAGGCTGTGATGGGCTTTAAAGGCAAAAGTAAACAAGTACCCTCCATGTTCTCTGCCTTAAAGTATCAGGGCAAACCCCTTTATTATTATGCCCGCCAGGGCATAGAGGTGCCGCGAGAAGCCAGGGATATTGAGATATTCGATATCCAAATCAGCCGCTTTGACAAGGATGAAGTGGATATGCAGGTGCATTGCTCCAAAGGCACTTATATCCGTTCATTAGTAGATGATCTGGGGCAGTTGCTGGGCTGTGGCGCTTATGTGACCATGCTGGATCGCGTGCAAGTCGCCAATTACCCGGTGGATAACATGATGGGCCTGGATGAACTGCAAGCGCTGGCGGAGGAGTGCAGGGATGGCGAAAGCGTGAATTACCAGGCTCTGGACGCGCTGCTTTTACCTATGGATACCGCGGTAGCTGCATTGCCAGCCGTTAGGGTAAAGACCGAGAAACTGGCGTACTTCAGCAATGGCAATCCCGTGCAAGCCGACACCGCAGATTTGACCGGACAGGTCAGAGCCTATGCTGAAGAGGATGGCCGTTTCCTTGGTGTGGCAGAAGTGGAACAGCCAGGGCGTTTGGCGCCCAGGCGATTAGTGGTGTACTGACAACTTTCTGCACAGCCGGGCAAGCGACCAACCTTGCCCTTTATCTGTAGCTTAACCAGCTTCCGGTGGCAGGCAAATCCACCTGGATATGATGTTTTTCCGCCTCGGCCAGTAATTTACTGATAGGTTCAAGGTAAAGGCCATAAGTGGTGTGATGGATAGGCAGCGTGTGCTCTGGGACCAATTGCTGAATCGCAGCAATACTATCGCTGGCATCCATGGATATTTTACCCAGCGGTCCGGTCGTGCCAACACCGCCCAGATGCGGTATAAATATATCCATATCGCCTTGTCGCTTCAGCTGTTCAACTAATGGCGCAGTGATAAAGGTATCCCCCGCCCAGTACAGGTTTTTGCTCCAGCTTTGGTGGCTGAAGGTTATCCAGTAGCCATTACCATGCCCCAGTAATGCTTGAATATCTGCATCCGTACTGTGCGCTGTTGGCATGGCAGTGATGCTGACCGCATAATCGCCTTCGTTGTAACGCCAGGTTTTGTTCCAGGGCATCTGCACATGCTGGGTAAAGCCCAATTCATTTAAAAGCGGTGTATCAACTGCTGGTGCCAACATCTTGAGTTGTCTGGACAAAGTCGCTCGCGCGGTTTGATCAAAATGATCTTCGTGGCTATGGCTGATTAATACCAGATCCAGGTCCTCTGCATCCCATTCCGGCAAAGCGACCAATCGGGCGTGGTCTTTGATATTCGGACCAATACTCAGATCAAACATTTCATTGGGGTCGCCCATCTTATAAGCCTGATGACCTTCACCCAGCATGGGGTCTGTTAACAGTCTGATGGGGCCGAATTCAATCAGCATGGTCGGGCCGCCCAGCCACTGTATGTCCACAGAATCTGCATTCGTCTCGGCTGGGGCACATAGCGATGCAGTTAACAGCGCAGCGCTAAGTGTTTGGCTGCTAATGGTCTTGATACGGGTAAAAGCCATAGGATTTCCTTATTAGTTGCAATGTGGAGGCAAGCATAAGGCCTTTTAAATTGTTGGGGAATATGAGACAAATTTGTCTTTGTGTATAAAGAGATTTGACAATGTTGGGGCTGGATACCATCAGAACCTTTGTTTTGGTTGCTGAATGCTTAAACTTTTCTGCTGCTGCGCGGCAGTTGCAACTTCCTCGTGCCACCGTTAGTGCCCGTATTCAGGAACTGGAAAGACGGCTGGGAGTCAGATTGTTGCGCCGTAACACCAGAAATATGTCTCTGACCCATGAAGGAGGGCAATATCTGATAGCCTGCCAACAGGCCCTGAGTACGCTGCAGACTGCCGAAGATAAATTACGTAATGATGGCCAACTCAGGGGCAGCATACGTTTGTCTCTGCCAGCGCTTTTACCTGATTCTTCTTTGCTCAGGCAACTGGCGGCATTTTGCCACTTGAACTCAGAGGTATCTGTGGAACTGGTGGTCGATGATGCGCCTCTGGATTTCATCGAGCATCGTATTGATCTGGCAATTAGAGGGGGGCACCCAGTGAAAGACAATCTGGTGGCCAGAGAACTGGCTAGCTATCCCATAATACTGGTGGTAAATAAGCTACAGGCCCGGCAATGGTCAGATCCTTTGCCATCAAATATGTTGTTGGATCCATTAGCCAGAATGAAACCTGCACTTAGGTCGCCGCGTTTGCATTGCCAGGATCTGGGATATGCATTGCAACTATGCTTGAACGGTACGGCGCCAGCCTTGTTACCTGAACCTTTGTGCCGAACGCATCTGCAATCAGGTGAATTGGTGCAGTTGCCATCACCATTCCCATTACCGGATTTGCCATTGTATCTGGTCTATGAGCCTCGCAGTCAATTGAGTCAGGCCGCGCAAGCATTAATCGACTGGTTGTTGTCTGCAAAAGACTAATGGCCCTGTCTTGCTATTCCTAGCCGCATCGCTATAATACCGCCTCTTCCGACCCGCTGAATTAGTGATCGGCCGGTCCTAACTTAGGAGAAAATCATGTCACTAACTAAAGAAGAAACCGCAAACATCATCGCCGAGTACGGTGTGAAAGAAGGCGATACTGGTTCCCCAGAAGTGCAAGTTGCCCTGCTGACTGCCAATATCAACAAGCTGCAAGGTCACTTTGCGGATCATAAGAAAGATCACCATTCACGTCGCGGTCTGCTGCGTATGGTAAGTCAGCGTCGTAGCATGCTGGATTACCTGAAAGGCAAAAATCAGGACCGTTACCTGGATCTGATCAAGCGTCTGGGTCTGCGTCGCTAAGCGCAACATCAGATTTTCAAGCAAAAGGCGCCTTTCGGCGCCTTTTGTGTTTTTTAAGCTTGTTGGCCTCGCGTACTAAGCTTTGCGTGTGAGTTTGTCCAGATAACCCATGGCAAAGGCCGACAGCACAAAGGTCAGGTGAATAATCACGTACCAAAACAGTTTGTCGTTATGGATATTCTGCGCATTCATAAAAATCTTAAGCAGGTGGATAGAGGAGATAGCGACGATAGAAGCAGCCACTTTGTTTTTTAGCGAACCTGAATCCAGTTTGCCCAACCAGTCCAGTTTCTCTCCGTCACCATCAATATCCAGGCGTGATACAAAGTTTTCATAGCCTGAAAACATCACCATCACGATTAAGCCGCCCACCAATACCAAATCGATCAATGACAGTACCACCAGTATCAGATCGGCTTCTTTCATTGACAGGATAATCGGCAGGATATGCAGCACTTCCTGGAAGAACTTAATGCCAAGCGCCAGCAACGCCAGACTAAGACCAAGATAAATCGGTGCCATAATCCAGCGCGAAGAGTAGATCAGTTTTTCAACCAGCTTTTCCATGATGCCATCCCGTAACTTAGATGGCGCACATTATGGCGATAGTTTGGCGCATTGCAACGGCTAAGCGCAGCAGCTCTTAAGTGATTCAACAAATGCCTGTTCCATAGATGTGCCGAGGTCTGGGCTCAGCGTAAATCCTTCACGGCACACATCGAGGTTTAAAATGCTGTGTCATAACAATGTCGTCGCCTGTCAAAGTGGCTTTTGAAGTGAAATATTGACCAAATCCGGCAACCAATCATTTAACTTATCTGGTGCCAATGCTTCACTATAGAGAAAGCCCTGACCAGTATGGCAGCCAGCTTGTAACAGAAACGCACGCTGCGCCGGGGTTTCTATGCCCTCAGCAATAACCTCCAGCTTTAGAGCCTTGGCCATGGCGATAATGGCCAGAGTAATCTGATTATCCTCGTTGTTGTGGGGTAATTCTAGGATAAAGCTGCGATCTATCTTAAGCGCATTAATAGGTAAACGTCGCAAGTAGGATAAGGATGAATAGCCTGTACCAAAATCATCAATAGACAAGCGGAATCCCAATGATCTCAATTTGGTTAACAGATTCAATGTGGCGTCCGCTTGCTCCGGGATAAGGCAACTTTCGGTTAATTCCAGCTCGATGGACTGCGGGGAAACAGCATACTGTCGCAAGGTGGCCAACAGCTTGTGACTGAAATCCGGTGCGGCTAACTGCAGAGCAGAAATATTGATAGAAACAGGCACCTGCGGCAAGCTGCCTTTTTGTATGTCCTGACTGACAGTTTGCAGTACCTGTTCACTGAGGGTACCAATTAAACCGAGTTTTTCAGCCAGCGGAATAAAATCTTTGGGGGATACCTGACCTAATTCAGCATCCCGCCATCTTACCAGCGCTTCAAGGCCAATCAGCCGGCCTGATAACAACTCCACCTTAGGCTGGTAGAACACCTTGAGTACCTGATTTTGCAATGCATGACGCAAACCTTGTTCCAGTCGCAATTCGTCAGCCGTTTGTTGCCCGGCGCTGGCTTGGTAGAAGCAATACTGGTTACGACCAGCACTTTTGGCCTGGTACATGGCCAGATCCGCATGTTTAATCAATTGTTCGCTGCCCTGGCCGTCTTTAGGATAGAGGCTGATACCAATACTGGTGGTCAGGAAAAAATCCTGTCCTTTAATTCGAAAAGACAAGTCAAACTGTTCAATCAGACGTTTAGCCAGGCATTCCAATGACCTGGCCTGATCCACCTCAGGGATCAGAATAGTGAATTCATCTCCACCAATGCGCGCCACTGACTCGCCTTCTCTGACGGTCGAGGTTAGGCGTCTGGCCACTTCTTTAAGGGCCTGATCACCGGCCTGATGGCCCAGGGTGTCGTTGATCCGTTTAAACAGGTCAAGATCGAGAAACAGCACCGCCATTTTATGATGATGGCGATGGGCATTGGCAATCCCCAGATGCAGCCTGTCCATAAACAATCTTCTGTTGGCCAGGCCGGTCAACTCGTCAATATAGGCAAGCTGATGGATCTGCTTTTCCTGTCGTTTTCGTTCACTGATGTCGCTGAAAATGCCAGCAAACTGGCAGATCTCGCCTTGTTCGCCGCGAATGGCTGTTATAGACAACCACTGCGGATAAATCTCGCCATTTTTACGTTTATTCCAAATTTCCCCTTGCCACAGTCCCTGTGACAATAAGGTTTCCCACATTTCCTGATAGAAACGTTCATCGTGTAGCCCTGAGCTGAGCAAATCGGGCTTCTGGCCCACGGCTTCTTCGGCGCTATAGCCGGTCAGAATGGAAAAGCTTGGATTAACGGATTCTATCACCCCATCCACATTGGTAATCATAATGCCATCCAGAGAGGCATCGATGACCTTTTGCGCCAGTCGCAAATAATCGGTAGAAGTGCGAAGTGCAGCGTCCCTGGCCCGCAGCGCCTGCTTGAGCTGCTCAACATAAGTGTGTTCTACATTCAGTAAAATATCGGAAAAGGATAACAAACCACAGAGTTGTTCCAGCTCATCACATACTGCCAGATGCCTGAAGTTTTGTTTTTTAAGCAGCTCCACGGCCTGCAATAAGGTGCAGCTTTTACTCACGGTTAGTAATGGCTTGGCGGCCACGCTACCCAGATTCAACCCTGTTTTGCCATCCGCAATAATGTGAATCAAATCGCGTTCTGAAACGATGCCGGCCGGCCCATCTGCAAACATAACAATGGCGGCATCCAGGCCTTGCTGGCGCATGGCTGCCACGCCGTCGGCCAGGGGCAGTGCTGCATTCAGTATCAAAGGTGGACGATTCAGACTGGAGCCCACATCCCGCAAGCTCAGATAAAATTCAATACGTTGCTGGCGGACAATATCGGTTTGGGTCAGGATCCCCAATGGGCGCTGCAGTTTGTCCAGGACCAACAGGCGTCGAATACGTTTCTGTAGCATTAAACTCGCCGCGTCGTTCAGCATCATGTCGCAGTTAACCTGAATGACCGGACAACTCATCAGCTCAGCCACAGGTGTTTGGTAAATGCCTGGTGATTGAAAATCAATGACTTTGGCATCTGATTCTGTCCAGATACCGACAATCCGTTCCTCTTCCATGACCAATACACAACTGACGGAGTGGGTTTGCATTAACCTGGCTACGTCGCAAATTGGCGTGTGGGGTGGGCAACTAATGATATTGCGGCTGGCCAGCTCACCCACGGTGGGCTCTGTTTGACCAAGGTTTAGCAATGGGCCGAGTACATCCTGCATAAGCGCTCATCGATACTGCTTTAAACCTTCATACTAACCCATTCTGGTGGATGAGATATTGATCCACCGCAAGCGCAGTCAATGCTGGTGCAGTGACTAAGTGTTGCATTGTTGTGATGATACAATGTATCATTTTGTGGGTTTTATATTTGAGAATCAACAGAGAACCCTTTCTTTATGGCAGAGAACCAGGGATTACATTGGACTCAGATGTGACATTTAATTGGTATGATATAACATTTAGGGGTGAGTATGATAAAGCGGACCTTGGTGGCTGTAAGCCTATCAAGTTTGTTCAGCGCCATGGCCATTGCCCAGTCCTTGCAGGGACAAGTGGTAGACGAGCAGGGACAACCTGTCAGTCACGCCAAAGTGCAGTTGCATGGGCGATATCAGGCCTTGAAAGCCGACGAACAGGGACGATTTCAATATAACGCTTTGCAACAAGGCGAAGTCGAACTGCATGTGTCGGCACCGGGCTTTGCCCATAAAAGCCTGCATGTGCAGATACCTGAGCAGGGGCTGAACAATCTGCGCATCGTTATGCTAACCACCAGTATTGAAGTGGTGGATGTGACGGCCAGCCCTTTTCATGCCTCGGCCATTGAATCAGCATTGCCGGTGACGGTATTAAGTGGCGACAAATTGCGTAACGTCCAGGCTGCCACCCTGGGCGATACATTAGCCAAAGAAGTCGGCGTGCACAGTAATTCCCATGGTGGGGTGGCCAGTACCCCTATTATCCGCGGTCTGGATGGCCCCAGAGTGTTGATTAGCCAAAATGGTCTGGATGCAGGGGATGCATCCAGGGTCGGGCCGGATCATGCTGTTTCTGCTGAAGCCAGCACGGCCACACAAATTGAAGTATTGCGCGGTCCGGCCACCTTGTTCTACGGCAGTGGTGCCATAGGTGGGGTGGTCAACGTGGTGGATAATCGCGTGCCAACAGATAGTCAAACCCGCGGTGAATGGACACTGGAACATGCGTCGGTAAATAACCAGAAGCTGGCGTCGTTTAACTTTAACGGCGGTTTGGAGCGTGTCGCGTTGCATCTGGATGGCTACTGGCGGGAAAGCGATGATTATAAAGTACCAGGGCTGGCGGACCCGGATGACGAGGATAGTGCCGACAAGGTCAAGAGCTCCTTCGCCGAATCTCAGGGCGTTACTCTGGGCAGCAGTTACTTGCTCGACAACGGCTATATCGGTATCAGCTACGGACGTTTAAACCGGGAATACGGTATTCCCGGCCACAGTCATGGGGATGAGAATATTGCCGTCACGGCAGATATGCAGCAGGACAGAGTGCAGCTACTCAGCGAACTGCGCTTTGAGCAGGGTTTTATCAGCGCGCTAAACACGAAGCTGTCCTATACCGATTATGAACATGCTGAAATCGAGTTGGGGCAGGTTGGCACCACCTTTAGCAACGAAAGCAAAGAAGCCCGTATGGAGTTTTTGCACAACGAAGTGCTGGGCTGGCACGGTGGACTAAGTCTGCATTACAAGCGCAGTGATTTTGCTGCAGTGGGGCAAGAAGCCTTTACCCCGCCTTCGGTGACCGACAGTCTGGCCCTGGCCTTGATGGAAGAGCGGCATTTTGGCCCGGTACTGGCCCAGCTTGGTGCGCGCATCGAGCGGGTGACCCTGAAGGCCGATAATCTGTTGTTCCCTGATTCAGCGGTGCATGGTCATGACGACCACGACCACGACCACGACCACGACCACGACCACGACCATGGGGATCAGATGACCCGGCGTTTTAGTGCCGAGCATGAATTTGAGCCATACAGTCTGTCGGCGGGGTTGGTCTGGGATTTTACCCAGGGCTACAACCTGGGGATCTCCGTGTCCCACTCCCAGCGCGCACCTTCGGCTGCTGAGTTGTTGTCTTTTGGCCCGCACATTGGCACCGGCAGTTTTGAAGTGGGAGCCTTGTTTAAACTGTATCAGGATGCCCATGGCGATACCTATCTGGGATTGACCGACCAGGCCATTGATTTGGAGTCGGCCAATAATCTGGACCTGACCCTGCGCAAATTCAGCGGCAATCTGGGCTTTATCCTCAATGCTTTCTACAACCGGGTGGACAACTACTACTACCAGCAAAATACCGGCTTATTTGCTGAATCTGGGCACGACCATGACCACGGCGACGAACATCAGCATGGTGATGAGCACGCTCACGACCACGGGGAATTACCTGTTTATCTGTTTACTCAGGATGATGTGGTATTGCATGGTTTTGAATCTCAGCTGTTCTGGCAGTTTATGCCGCAGTGGAAGCTCACCTTGCAGGGGGATTATGTGCGCGCCAGACTGCAGGACGGTGGCGATCTACCGCGCACCCCACCTTTGCGCCTGGGCGCCAACCTGGCTTATGAAGGTCAGAGCATCAGCGCTGATCTGGGTTTAACCCGCTACTTCGAGCAGGACCGCACGGCTGTCCTTGAGAGTGAGAGCGCGGGTTATACCTTGCTCGATCTTAACCTGGCTTACCACCTGGGGTTAGACGGACATGAGCTGGCATTTTATCTCAAAGGTCACAACCTGACCGACGAGGAAGCCCGGCCACACACTTCATTTCTTAAACATTTAGCTCCTTTACCCGGCCGCTCTGTCGCGGTGGGGATCCGCGGCTACTTCTGATACAAGATACACAACAAGGATTCACTATGACTTTGCAAACTCAATTAAAACACCTGAGCCTGATTATCGGTGCCACTATGCTGGCTGCTTGTGGCGATGCCACCACACAGATTATTGAGAAAGATCCCATTGTGGTGCCCGGGGATGGTGATGATCACGATCATGGTGACGTGAGCAGCGCAGGGCGACTGCTGGTTACCAGTAAAGGCAGCAACCAGGTCACTCTGTTTGAGCTCGAAGATAACAGCCTGTTGGCCAGTATCGGTCTGACCTTTGAACCCGCTTATCTGTATGCCTCTCCGTCCAAGCGCTATGCCATGCTGGTGCAGCGCAATGACAATCAAGTGGAGTTTATTGATGGCGGATTGTGGCAGGAAGACCATGGCGATCATTTACACCCCTACCAACAAGCACCGGCTTTGATGGATTTCAGCTTAAACGGTAGTCGTCCCACTCATGTCACTGTGGGGGCCAGCCAGGTGGCGGTTTTCTTTGATGGCGATGGTCAAAACGGGGTCAATGCCTCTGCGGCCATGTTTGACGAGATGCATATTGGCAGCGACAACAACGACTATCCCATCCAGGAGTTTGACACTCATATGCATGGCGCGGCCCAAGCCCGCGGTGAAAACCTGTTCGCGACCCTGAGGGATGCAAACAGCGCTACGACATTGCCTGATCGCATTGCCCGTTTTCATGCCCACGGTGACCACTTCCATCAGGAAGAAACCTATGAGGTGATTTGTCCTGTGCTACACGGCAGTGCCCAAAATCACGATGCTGTTGCCTTTGCCTGCGGCGATGGTGTCGTGGTGATTACCGAGCAGGATGGCCAGTTCAGTGCCAGTAAAATAGTCAACAGCGCAGATTTTACTGAGGGTATGCGAATTGGTAGCTTGCGCGCCCATCTTGCAGGGGAACAGTTTTTTGGCATTGCCGGCAGTCAGGTGTTTGTTATCAATCATGAGGCCGGTGAGATGGAAAAGCTTGACTGGCAGCCTCACGAAGGGGCTACTTTACTGGCGATGGAACTGAGTCTGGATGGCGAAACCCTGGTGATCCTGGATAGTCAGGGTTACTTGTCGCTGTTACAGGCCCATGCCCATGACAATGAACTGCACTGGGAATTAGCGCATAAGCTGGACATCAGCGAAGCAGACGTGGCAGATATGCCCGAGGGCAGTCGCTTTGAAATGACCTTATCCGGCGAACAGGTGTTTGTCGCCAGCCCCATTGAAAAGCATATTTTAAGTGTGGATTTACACGACGCTACCATCAGCACTGAACTGGAACTGGACTTTGTGCCACAAAAGTTAACCTGGCTGGGGATTGTTGGTGAGGTGGCTGACGCCCACGACCATTGATACAGCAGGGATTCATTTCATGCTGTAATATTGACGTTCAGCCCGCTGTTGCGGGCTTTTTATCACCAGGAAAGGGCCACAATGCACTTCAAAGCCGCCATACCCACCAACATCATTACCGGCTTTCTCGGTGTGGGAAAGACCACCGCCATAAGCTATCTGCTTAAGCATAAGCCTGCCCATGAAACCTGGGCGGTGCTGGTCAATGAGTTTGGTGAAGTGGGCATTGATGGCGCGCTGCTCGGGGCTAATAAGCAGAAGGTCGTTATTCGCGAGGTAGCAGGGGGTTGTATGTGCTGTGCATCCGGCCTGCCCATGCAAATCGCCCTGAATATGCTGATTGCACGCAGCAAGCCCGACCGATTATTGATAGAGCCCACCGGGCTTGGTCATCCGGCGGAGGTATTAGCTGCGTTGTCATCAGAACATTATCGCGGTGTGTTATCTTTACGCGCTACATTGACACTGGTGGATGCCCGCAAGGTCAAGGAGCAGCGTTACCGTGAACATGATATTTTTCGCCAGCAATTACAGGTGGCGGACCGGATCCTGGCAAACAAGGCGGATTTATACGAAGAATATGACGTGCCGGTGCTGGAGAGCTTCTTATGTCATCTTGGGCTTGGTACCAAGATTGACACTGTCCAGCATGGACAGATCGACCCAGCATGGCTGGACGGTGAAAGTGCCTACAGAACGTCTTTAGTGCAGACCGGCCGCGAAATACAGGGCCAGGACACAGGTCCATTGCCGACGCCGCAAAGTGGTTTTGTGCGTAAAGAAAATCAAGGGGACGGGTTTAGCAGTTGTGGCTGGGTGTTTGCCGCCGGGCATTGCTTTGTGGCGCACAAACTAACGTCTTTGTTGATGGGCCTTGAAATGGACAGAGTCAAGGCCATTATGTTCACTGAACGGGGCTGGATATTGTTTAACAAAGCCGATGGCATATTAACCAGCAGTGAACTTAACGAAGCCCCTGACAGTCGAATGGAATGTATCAGCAGCATGCAACAGGATTGGACAGCACTCGAATCTGCATTGTTGTCTACGCGCTATGAAGCTGATTTGATTGCAAGCAAAGAAAAGAAGGAATTGTGATGAAAAAATCCACGGTCTGGTTGTTTATTAGCTTTAGTTTTTTGCTGCTCGGTGGCGTGATGCTGGCGTTGGAGCACCATTTTTATCAATATGTCGATACGCAGGGAGTGCTGCATGAAAGCCTGTTTCTGCCATTGGGGGTGCTGAGTATGATTTTAGGTGGCAGCCTGCTGAGTGTGACCTTGATGTACAGGCTGCTTAGCAGCTTTAAGAGCGGCGCGAGTCGGCCGGGCATGCAGGGCTGACTGGCACATCGATATCGAAATGCCATACAGACTCCTTGACGCCCGGTTTGCTGTATAAGGCTATTGCCGGTTTATTTTCCCAGCTTGTACATAAATGACGTAAGCACCACGCTAGCTGGCTGTTTGCTGCAAATTCTTGATTAACGCTATGCCCAATTCATTTATACCAGGCCTACTTATGGCCACTATTCAGATAGTCTGCCAGTCCGCCTAATTGCAGGCTTTGCACATGGTCCACAATCGGCGCAAGCTCAGCAAAACCCTTGGCACTGGTACCATGCACCTTGTAGCTGAGGATAATCTCAGTGCCCTTATCATTGGTGTTAAACTGCCAGTCCAGCGCGCCGTATAGGCCCATGCCCTGCAATGGCCCCAACCCGCCGGTCATACGCAACAGTTTACCCGGCTCGACAAACACGACCTGCATATGCATGGCTTGCTTATCGCCCGAAATTTCGCAAAAACAGCCGCCTGCCTTAGCCTCTATGCTGAGGTTGCTGGCTTGACCCCACCAGGTGTGATCCTGTGGCCACCAATTTCCCACATCCTCTACCATAAGCTGCCAGCTTTTGTCTGCCGAGGTGCTGACCTGTACGCGATTTTCCAGAATAAACCCGGTATCAGATAAATACTGTACTTTGGCGTTGGCAAACTGACTTAATAGCATCAAAGAGAATAACCAGAATTTCATTGCGTTACCTGCATGTTGGAAAGCTGTCACCAGCATAGTGGGCACAACGTAGTTTGCCAACTAGGGCCTCAGCCTGCCAGGCTAAAGTTCAAAAAAACATCGGATACTCAGGCTTTTACGCTACAGGGTTTGACAGCTTGCAGGATTCGGGTTTCACTTGTGCAAGACAGTTCAAACTCCGCCTGATTCATGCACAAAGCCACGCAACTTAACGCCTTACAACTGACTGCCAAACCCAGCCGACGTCTGATCAATCAGGCTTTAAAGGAAGAGCAGGCCTTAAACGCCACCTTTATTGGTCAGCAGCGTGCCCGCGAAGCACTGAACTTTGGCTTAGGCATTGATGCCAAAGGCTATAATTTGTATGTGATGGGGGAGGCGGCCACAGGGCGATTCACCCTGGTGCACGAATATATCGCCAAACATGTCAGTAGCGTGCCCACACCGGATGATTGGTGCTACATCAATAACTTTGATGATGAGCGTGAGCCCTTTACCTTGCGTCTTCCAGCCGGGGAGAGTCGTAAACTGGCGGCCGACCTTGACAGTCTGATAGACGAATTGCTGGATACTTTTCCTGCCGCATTTGACAACCCAGGCTACCAGCGAAAAAAGGCCAATATCAAGCGGGAGTTTGATCAGCGTTACGACAAGGCCATCGCCGAGGTGGAGCTGTTTGCGCAGCGTAATAATGTGGCACTGTATGAAGAAAAGGGCACCATCAGCTTTTCGCCCATTGTTAATGGCAAACCTATTACCGATGAAGAGTTTGCCGGGGCGTCAGAGCAGGAGCGTCAGCACTTTTACGATCTCATCAGCCAACTGGAAGAAAAACTCAGCGAACAACTGCTGGAGTTGCCGCAGTGGAAGCGTGAGTCGTCTGAACACGCTCGCAAGCTGACCCGCGAAACTGCCGAGCAGGGCATAAAGCCGTTGCTAAAGGAACTGGAGCATAAGTATGCCGGGGATTTAGGCATTCTTAAATTTCTGCGTCAGCTTAAACCGCATTTGGTGGAAACCGTGATTGAGGTGCTGGGAGAAGAAAATAAAGAAGAAAAGCAGGATGACTTTGATCGTCGTACTGTGCTTGAAGAACAATATCTGCCCAATATTCTGGTCAGCCATGAATTAAATGGTGGCGCGCCGGTTATTTATGAACCCAATCCAACCTACCAGAATCTGTTTGGCCGGGTGGAATATACCAATGTGCAGGGCTCGGTATTCACTAATTACCGTATGATTCGCCCCGGCGCTTTGCATAAAGCCAACGGCGGTTACTTGCTGCTGGACGCGGATAAAATGATCCAACAGCCCTATGTGTGGGAAGCATTAAAACTGGTCCTAAAACGTGGCGAACTGAAAATGGACATTCAGCAGCATGATATCGGTATGGTGAATTCAGTCACGCTGAACCCACAATCAGTGCCGATCAAAGTGAAAGTGGTGTTGCTGGGTTCAAGGGATCTTTACTACACCCTGCAGGAATACGAAGACGAGTTTCATGAACTGTTCCGGGTGCTGGTGGACTTTGACCATGAGATCCCCCTGGATAAAACCACCTTGTATGATTTTGTCGGCCGGGTTCGCTGCCAGGTCAAAGAAATGGGCTTACAAGGTATTTCTGCCAAAGCCATGTACCGGCTGGTGGAATACAGCCTGCGTCTGGCCGAGCATCAACACAGATTGTCGGCGCGCTTTGCAGACGTGATCGAGCTGTTGCATGAAGCGCAATTTTTCTGTGCCCAGCAGCAAAGTGACGAGCTGGATGTGACCCACATTGAAACCGCCCTGGATGCTAAAACCCAGCGCAGTGGCCGTATCAGCCAGGCGCTGCTGGACGATATCAAAGAAGGACAGATTCTGATTGAAACCGATGGTGAAGCCATTGGTAAAGTGAACGGTCTGACAGTACTGGAAATTGGCGATAGCCTGTTTGGTACGCCAGCGCGGATTACCTCAACAGTATACGCCGGTGCCAATGGCGTGGTGGATATCGAGCGGGAAGTCGAGCTGGGCCGGCCGATTCACTCAAAAGGGGTGATGTTATTAACCGGTTATCTGGGGCACAAATACGCCCAACTGTTCCCGCTGACCTTGTCGGCCAATATCGCCATTGAGCAATCCTACGGGCAGATTGACGGTGACAGCGCGTCATTGGCGGAACTGGTGGCACTGTTGTCAGCCTTAACCTTGATCCCGGTACAACAAGGGCTGGCAGTGACCGGCTCCATTAACCAATATGGTCAGGTACAAAGTATTGGTGGCGTGAACGAAAAAATTGAAGGGTTCTTCAAGCTGTGTGCTCACCGGGGTCTGACCGGTCAGCAAGGGGTGGTGATCCCCAAGTCCAATGAAGTTAATCTGATGCTGGATAAGGAAGTGGTGCAGGCAGTGAAAGCCGGCCGCTTCCATATATATTCCGTGGAAACTGTCGATCAGGCGGCCGAAATTCTGATGGGACGCGAAGCGGGCCAGCTAAGCAGCCGTGCCCGTTTCCCCAAAGGCAGCATTAACAGTTTGGCGGTCAATCGCCTGAGCCAGATTGCCCGCATCGTTAACGGGGCGGATGAGGAGTAGCATTTTTCAATAAAGTCAGTGCTGTCTGTTCAGCCCGGCTAATATCATCTGCGCTGGCGGTGCTTAGCAGCCGCTGTTCCTGCCACTGATATCTGTCGGCAAACTCAGGTTCCAAGTGCCTAAGCACTTGCAGATAAGCCAGGGCCTTGGCGGTGGAATCCTCGCCCATGCGCTGTCCCATTGCATCTCGAAGCAGCAATTTAATGGCATTCACGTGACCTGTTTGTGCCGCGTTTTCCAACAATGTCTGCTGGTGCTTAAGGTAGGCTTGTCTGGCCGCGACATAGGCATCGCGCTCCAGCTTATCTTGCCCGGTAGCCTGCAAATAAAGTTTTGCCGACACTGTGCCAATCTCTGCGGCTGCCTCAGGGTGGCCTGCCACAGCAGCTTGCATTAATAAATCTGCGAAACGGTTTTTGTCGGCGCGACTAATGCCCCTGCAGTAGCTATATCTGTCATAGTTATTGGCGAATGAGGCACTGGAATCACCGGTCTGGCGCAGCTCATCCAGCTTTTGCTGGTGCGCCACATCGTTGTCTGCACTGTAATAGCAAAAATACAGATTACGGCCCAGCTGATATTGGGCCATGGGATCCTGCTGCCGGGCTTTCTCATTCAGGCGATTAAATTCTGTCAGCAAAGGCTGAGGCAGGCGCCAATCATCTACATTGGGAGCTGACTCGGCAGTATCTGCTATTGCAGCAGACTGCGGCTCTGGCGTGTGGGCTAAGGAGGCCTGATTCGATTGCTGCTGTGGCCAGTACCACCAGGTCAGTAACGCCATCAGGCTGATGGCAGCGAGGTATTTTTGCATAGGGTTAATTGTTATTCAGTTTATCTGCGCTGGCATTATACAGGATGTTGCCGTCGATCAGGGTCATCAAAACGCCTGTCTGTGCCAGTGCTGCGGCACTGATTTCACTGTCCAGCGAACGGTCCAGGATAATTAAATCAGCGTTCATCCCGGCCTTTAGCTGGCCAATACGGTTGTCCATGCCTAATAAGCGGGCAGATTGTTGCGTATAGGCATTCAATAATACCTGCAAAGGCAATCGTTCCTTGGCGTTTAATGTGCCCCGCTCGGGTTCCTGCAGATTTTGTCTGCTGATAGCCACTGCCATGGCGGCAAAGGGATTGTAATCCGATACATTCCAGTCACTGCCACCGGCAATTGCCGCACCGGCCCGCCATAAACTGGCTGCGGGGTAAATTTGCCCGTGACGGGCTTTGCCCAAATAAGGTTGTAGTGCTTCAACACTGTACTCATCTGGTTGTGCCCACAGCAATTGCATCGAGGCTAACACGTCCAGTTGGGCAAAGCGTGGAAGATCGTCGCTGGCGATAAGCTGCAAATGGGTAATGGAAAAGCGTACCGGTTTATCAGGCCCCTGTGCTCTTGCCCTGGCAAAAGCATCCAGACTCTCGCCAATGGCAGCATCACCAATGGCATGAATATGCACGCTGAATCCCCGCTGCTGGGCCATCAGCACAAAATCCTGCAGTTGTGGTGGCGGAATATAAAGCTTTCCTGCCCAGTCAGGACCATGTTCCTCATTATGCAGATAGGGTGAGTGCAGGGCGGCCGATTGAGTAGGGTATTCCATCACACCATCGGCATAAAGTTTAATTGTGTCAGCCATCAGCCCGCAGGACTCGGCTTTCGCCCTAAGTGCCAGCAGGCGGGTAAATTCCTGTTCGCTGGCCTGGCCTTTACTGCCAAGGGCCAGATTCACTTTCGCCTGCAAGCGCCCCTCGGCACTTAGCGCGCAAAAGGTCTCGATACTGCTGTCATTGCTGTTGGCTTCCAAAAATGCCGTGATGCCTGCCTGATAGAAGCCTTGCAGTGCGTTTACCAAAGCGCTCTTACGCTGGTGCAGAGAAGGCTTGGGAATATGTTGGCTGATTAGGGCTGTGGCCCCATCAATCAACATGCCAGTCGGCTGCTGATTGGCATCCTTTACAATGCGCCCATCATTGGGGGCCAGGGTTTGGCTGTCGATACCGGCCAATGACAATGCCAGACTGTTGGCCCAACCCGTATGGCCATCGGTACTGATAATGAATAACGGCCGCTGAGGCAGAATACGGTCCAGTTGCCAGCGATCCACATCCACCCCAACACTTGGCAGATTCAGGACTTCCAGCCATTCACCTGGGTAGTCTTTGTCACACTGATGAATATGCTCGGCCAGCGCTGATAATGTCATTGCCTGGTCTTGCAGATTACAGGCCTGCAAAGCCAATGCGCCCTCAATACTGTGGATATGACTGTCTATCAGACCGGGTAATAGGGTTTGGCCCTTGAGCCGGGTAACCTTAGTCTGCGGACCTATCAGGGGCTCGAGCTCTGCATCCTTACCAACCAGCAGAATCTTACCGCCCTTTATTGCCAGCGCGGTGGCAAGTGGCTGTGCCGGGTCCTGGGTCAGAATATGGCCACCCTGAATGACCCAATCGGCGCTGACCGTTTGCGTCGTTGAATGGCTGGCACAGCCTGCCAGTAACAGTGAAAGCGACAAATACACCAACTTCATCTTTTTAGCTTTCCATTAATTGATACAACCAAACCCTGCCTGGCTATTGTTAGTCCGGTAGGCCTGATTTGGCAATAGTGATAACAGCGCTTATTGATGTGTGGGTATTTTGCTTGCTGACTGCAAACGACGGGTGTTCCTGGCTAACCAGTAATCCATGCTGACGAAGCGACCGGCACCGGCAAAAAACACCACTAACAGCATCACAAAATAGGTAATGGAAAATTCAATGCCGTTGTTGAGAATAACGAAGTTACCGCTGCTGGTTAGCCACTCGTAATGACCATGCTCCTGTAAAATCGCTTTGGCCCGGGCCAGTTTGTCAGCGGAGTCCAGTACCTGCTGATTGGCAAACAGACCACTAGGGTCGGCAATGGCCTGCCAGCCGTTTTGCCAATGCACACTGAATGCGGCAACCAACATAGTGATCATCAGCGGGATACTGATATAACGCACGGCAAAACCCAGCAGTAAAAGCACTGCGCCCAATATTTCGGTCCAGGTCGCCAGTAGTGCGAGTACGTAAGGAAATGGTAAACCCAGTCCCCAATCCTCATTGCCAAACCACTGCACCACATTGTCAAAACCTTCTAGCTTATTCACACCGGCCATCCAGAACACCGGTACCAGATAGAGTCTCAGGGCCAACGGCGCCAGAAAATCCAGTGCACGGGTTTTATCAAACTGTAAATGCAGGCGGGTAAAGAACTGAAATAACGGCATTTGGGGTCCTGAAGCAATTAAGTTACTGCTATCAAGGACCCGACAGACTAATAAATCTATTCAATGTTCATGTATCGCAGGCTCTGCTGTCAGACTTCCTCCAGTTGCTCTGGGCAATGCTCTATTTCGCTGAATTCGCCGTCTTCGTCTTCCATTTCCAGAATGACATTAAAGCCCCATAATCTGTGCAGATGCTTCATCACTTCCTTGCGACTCTCTGCCAGAGGGATGCGGTTGTGGGGAATGTAGCGCAGGGTTAAGGCCCGATCGCCACGAACATTCACGTTATACACCTGGATATTCGGTTCCAGATTACTCAGATTGTATTGGGCCGAGAGTTTTTCACGCAGCAATTGATAACCCTCGGCGTTGTGAATGGCCGCCACCTGTAAATGGCTGTCCCGGTCATCGTCATGAATGGCAAACAAACGAAAATCACGCATCAGTTTGGGGGACAAGAACTGGCTGATAAAACTCTCGTCCTTGAAGTTTTCCATGGCGAACTGCAGGGTTTTCTGCCAATCGGAGCCAGCAATTTCTGGAAACCACTGTTTGTCTTCCGCGCTGGGGTGCTGACAGATACGTTTGATATCCATAAACATATTAAAGCCCAATGCATAGGGGTTAATGCCTGAGTAATAGGGGCTGTTGTAATCGGGCTGCGCGACGACATTGGTGTGACTGTGCAGAAACTCCATCATAAAGCGGTCCGTCACCCGACCTTCATCATACAGGTGATGCAAAATATGATAGTGCCAGAAGCAGGCCCAGCCTTCGTTCATCACCTGAGTTTGTTTTTGTGGGTAAAAATACTGAGAGATTTTGCGCACTATGCGTACCAGCTCACGTTGCCAGGGTTCCAGCAGTGGCGCGTTTTTCTCGATAAAATAGAGCAGGTTTTCCTGTGGTTCAATGGGAAAACGTTTACGTTTAGGGTCGGCCTCGGTTTCCTGCTTTTGTGGCAGAGTTCGCCATAATTCATTGACCTGAGACTGCAGGTACTTTTCCCGACTCTGCTGACGTTCCTGTTCTTCGCGCAATGACAATTTTTGTGGGCGTTTATATCTGTCTACACCAAAATTTGCCAGGGCATGACAAGAATCCAGAATAACTTCCACTTCGGCAATCCCGTATTTCTCTTCACAGCGGGCGATGTAGTTTTTGGCAAACACCAGATAGTCGATAATGGAACTGGCATCCGTCCAGGTCTTAAACAGGTAATTGTTTTTGAAAAAACTGTTATGTCCATAACAGGCATGTGCCATTACCAGCGCCTGCATGGTGATGGTGTTTTCTTCCATAAGATAAGCAATACAAGGGTCAGAATTAATCACGATTTCGTAGGCCAGTCCCATCTGACCGCGTTTGTAGCCCTGTTCGGTTTGAATAAATTTCTTACCATAGGACCAATGGGTGTAATTGATGGGCATGCCGATACTGGCATAGGCATCCATCATCTGCTCAGCGGTAATAATTTCAATCTGGTTTGGATAGGTATCCAGGTGATAATGTCTGGCAACCCGGTCAATGTCTGCCAGGTACTGGTCAAGAAGCTCGAAAGTCCAGTCTGGTCCATCGGATAAGGGTTTGCCTCTACGTCTTTTGCTCACTTCAGCCCCTCCTTTAACTTGCCGGAACCTGCAGCCTGTTCTATGTACCTGCAGTACCAGATATGGCAACAAATAGTGGTGTTATGCTTGCAGTATAGTTCATCCTGGCTGGCTGCAAGTGATTGTGAGATGGTTGAAAATCACCCTTGGCGCTTTACAGGTCGTGCGATAGCGGTCATAACTAAGCAACCAATTCAGCACAGGAACCGCGATGACAAATCTGATGAAAGCCGATGGCGAATGTCTTGATCAGCAAAAGCCCTGCGCGGGCGTAGATATGATCGTCACGCCCAAAGATAAAGATATCGGTGGCTTTTTTGTACGGCGTTGCCTGCCTGTGGCCAAACTGCGCTCTGTGGGGCCCTGGATTTTCTTTGACCATATGGGGCCTGCACAATTTGCAGCGGGGCAGGGCATTGATGTGCGTCCCCACCCGCATATTAATCTGGCAACGGTTACCTATTTATTTGAAGGTGAGATTTTACATCGGGATTCCCTGGGGAGCCTGCAAGCAATAAAGCCAGGCGATATTAATTTGATGGTAGCCGGTTCTGGCATTGTGCATTCCGAGCGTGAGCGTCCTGAAGTCAGAGAGACCGCGCATAGCCTGCATGGTTTGCAACTTTGGCATGCGCTTCCCGCTCAGTACGAGGAAATCCCCCCAGCTTTCTATCATTATGGCGTGGATGACATTCCCAGCCTGAAGATTGGTGATGTATCGGTCAGAGTGATGATGGGCAGAGCTTACGGGGTAGTGTCACCGGTGAAAACCTTCTGCGACACCTTGTATCTGGAAGCGTTTTTACAGCCAGGTCAACGCCTTGAGTTACCCCAGGCACAGGAGCGGGCCATTTATATTGCCAGCGGTGAGGTTGAGGTGAATGGCAACAAAGTGGCGCAGCACAATCTGGCATCGTTATCAGCCGATTGCAAAATTGAAGTCTGCGCCACTGCTGTCACCCGCCTGGCCATGATTGGTGGCGAACCTTTGGGGGAACGCTTTATGTACTGGAACTTCGCTTCCAGCCGAAAAGAGCGGATACAGCTGGCAATGCAAGACTGGCAGGAACAACGTTTTGCCAAGGTGCCGGGAGACGAACAGGAATTCATTCCATTACCCGAATGACATTGACGGCTGGTCTGGGCTAGCATAGCAGCCATCTTATCAAGGGGCATCCCTGGTGATGTGCATGGAGCAGATCTTGAATCAAACCGCTATTCCTTCGAAATTACTGATCTTAATTGCGCTCTTGCAGGGCCTGGCGTTGTTAGGATTGCACCAGACAATCGAATTGGACATCTGGCCGTACCACCATCCTGACTTGCTATTTGCCTTGTATGCATTGGTGATCGGCGGGCCGTTGGTGTTGCTGCTGGGTTTGAACGATACCAATTTAAAACCGCTGTTTGCCTGGACCGGGGCCTACAGCCTGATTCTGGCTGGGTTGGGGTTTTACGTGGGGCGTCAGGCTCAACCAATTGCCGATGTTGATGAACAGGTGCTGTTACCCGGCCTGGCAATTACCCTGGCGATTGCCAGTTTTAAGACATTAATGTATCTGCAGCAAGGTCTGGCTCAGGGCAGTTTTCGACATCTGCAGTATCCTGCATTGTTTTTGCATTCCTGGCGCAACTTTCTGACGCTGGGCCTGGCCCTTGGATTCACGTTGAGCGTCTGGCTGGTATTGATGCTATGGGCTGCGCTGTTCGATGCGGTAGGGATTAAATTCTTCGAAGCGCTTTTCACTTCCCACTGGTTTTATTATCCCATACTGGCTATGGCACTGGGATTGGGGATAAGTCTGCTCAGACGTCAGTCCGCCATTATTGATACCATTGTGCATATTCAGCAACTACTGGTGAAGTGGCTGCTGGTAATGCTGGTGCTGGTTAGTGCACTGTTTTTAGTCACACTCCCTTTTACGGGGCTGGAGCCACTTTGGCAATCAGGCGGCAGTACGCTGATTCTATGGATGTTGGCGCTGATGCTGTTTTTTGTGAACAGTGTTTATCAGGCCCAGACAGAGGCGACTGTGTATCCACGCTGGTTGCATCGACTAATCTATTCAGGCTTGGCGCTGATGCCACTGTACAGTCTGGTTAGCGCCTATGGATTGTATCTGCGTGTCGAACAATACGGTTGGTCGGTATCCCGCTGCTGGGCGGTTTTGATCTGGCTGCTATTGAGTTTGTTCTCTCTGGGCTATTTCTGGCAGATCCTACGCAGGCGTGACCACTGGCTTATCGGCTTATGCAAGGTCAACGTCCCGATGGGTAAAATAGTGCTGTTAGCCATGTTGCTGGTCAATTCGCCGTTGCTGAATTTTTTGCAAATCTCTGCTGACAGCCAGATGGCCAGGTTAGAACAGGGTAAAGTGACCATATCCGATTTTGACTTTAGCTACTTTCGTCACCAACTGGCAGGACCTGGCTATCAGGCTTTGCAACAGATTAAGGCCGACTACGCTGATAGCCACCCGGAGGTGGTAGTACGGATCGACGCCCTGTACCAGTTGCATCAGGACGAGACCGCAGTGCCAAGCGCGGTACAGCTAAGCCAGGTGATTAAAGGTGTGGAAAACACAGTGCCTGAGGCGTTGATGACGGCCATTGTCGCACATCTGCAAGCTGATACATGGCGTTTAGCGCAAAATAGCGGGTACTACCTCAAAACGCTGGACTTAGATGGCGATGGCCAGCAGGATTACCTGCTAATCGAAGAGAATGACTATTCGCCGGCCTTTACGCTGTTTTATTTTGACCAGGGGGGGTGGCTGAAACACCCTCTTGATTGGCATAACCGTCATCAGCAATCTTCCGGGCAAGATCTGATTGAAGCGATAAAAGCGTCAGACTTTGAGTTGATTTTGCCCAGATGGAAGCAGATACGTGTTAAGGACTTGACACTGTATAGCACACCGGAATAACAGCAGCATCTGGCATCCATTGGTGAATTGCCTTAAGGTCAGACTGCACGACACGAAAACAACCGATAACGAGAATATAAAAAGAGGAAACCATGAAAAAATCTCTTCTGGCAACCCTGATTGCCTCAACTTTTGTGCTGGGTGCTTGTGGTGACAATACTTCGTCACAACAGGCTGCTGCACCTGCCGTTGCAGAGCAAAGCCAGACCGGTAAAGCGGAACTGGGGAGCTTCGGTGTAGACTTAAGCGCCCGCAATGAATCAGTGAAACCCGGCGATGACTTTTTTATGTATGCCAGTGGTACCTGGTACGACAATTATGTGATGCCGGCTGATAAGACCCGTTACGGTGCTTTTACTGCCCTGGCTGACAAAAGTGAAGAGCAGGTCAAAGCCATCATTGACGAACTGGCCACTGCCGGGAATTTAACTGGCGAGAAAAAGCTGATTGCAGATTTTTATCGTGCCTATATGGATACCGACAGTATTAATGCCAAGGGAATCAACCCCATTCAGCCCATGCTAGCGGATATTGCCGCGATTGATTCGGTCAGCGCCTTGACCCAGGCTTTTGGTAACGCCTGGCTGACTGGCACCAACACGCCCATTTATGCCGGATTGTGGTACAACCGTCTGGATCCCGATAAATATGAAGTAAGTGTGGGCGTAGGCGGCTTAGGCCTGCCGGATCGTGACTATTATCTGGAAGATTCCCAGCGTTTTGCCGATATCCGTAAGGCTTATCAGGCCCATATGGCCGAGATGCTGGCATTTGCCAAGGTTGATGATGCCGAAAACAAGGCTGCACAGATCCTGGCGCTGGAAACCCGTATTGCTGAAGTTCAATGGCCGCGTGAAAAGCGACGTGACCGCGATTTGACCTTGAACCAGGTGGAACGTGCCGCACTTTCCGATCTGTACCCAAATTTTGACTGGAGTGCGTATTTTACGCCCAGCGGCTTACAGGTGCCTAACCTGAATATCAGCCACCCCGAGCCGGTGAAAGCCGTTATCGGGATAATCAACGATACGCCTCTGCAGGTATGGAAGGACTATCTGACTTACCATGCTATCAGCGGCAATGCGGGTTATCTGGCAGAAGAGATATACCAAGCCAATTTCAACTTTTACGGCAAAACCTTAAGTGGCCAGCAGGAGCCACGTCCACGCTGGAAGCGGGCGGTGGATGAGATGTCTGATATTGAATCGCTGGGCTTTGCCATTGGTAAGGTTTATGTCGATAAATACTTCCCGGAAAGTTCTAAACAGCAGATGTCTGAACTGGTGAAAAACCTGCGCACTGCCTTGGGTGAAAGGATTAAAAATCTGGATTGGATGGGCGAAGAGACTAAGGTGAATGCCTTGGCGAAACTGGAAGCCTTCAGACCGAAAATCGGCTATCCGGATCAGTGGCAGTCTTTTGAAGGCCTGAGTATCAGCCAGGATGATTTGTTGGGCAATGTGCACAACCTGCGCAAGTTCTTCAATGCCCAGGACATTGAACGCGAACTGAAGCCAACAGATCGTGAACGTTGGGGTATGCCACCACAGCAAGTGAATGCCTATTACAACAGTTCCTTTAACGAAATCGTTTTTCCTGCAGCCATCCTGCAGGCGCCTTTCTTTGATCCGAACGCTGACCCAGCGGTTAACTATGGTGCCATCGGTGCGGTAATTGGCCATGAAATGGGCCACGGTTTTGACGACCAGGGCTCAAAATCTGATGCCCACGGCGTACAAACTAACTGGTGGACAGATGCAGACCGCACTGCATTTGAACAAAAAGCCGATATGCTGGCGGCCCAATACAGCGCATATGAACCCATCGAAGGCAATTTTGTTAATGGTCGCAACAGTCTTGGCGAGAATATAGGCGATGTGGGTGGTCTTTCTATGGCTTACCATGCTTATAAACTGAGTCTTAATGGCAAAGAGGCCCCGGTGATTGACGGCCTGACCGGTGATCAACGTTTCTTCCTGGCCTGGGCTCAGGTGTGGAAGGAAAAACGTACCGAACAGAGTATGTTGAACCAGTTACGCGCCGGCACGCATGCGCCTGGTCGCTACAGAGCACTGGCACCCAGAAACCACGATGCCTGGTATAAAGCCTTTAACGTGCAGCCTGGCGATGCGTTGTATCTGGCGCCAGAAGAGCGTGTTCGTATCTGGTAATCTGGCCCGACAGCCATACAAAGCCGCCAATCTCTGGCGGCTTTTTGTCCAGGGATGGACGCTACTGATGTATCAGACTCCACCCGGCACTTTTGCCTGAATAACAATCTATACTTTTGTTTTTTGGATACCCCATTCCATGCAATTAGCTCGTCTTCGCCTGCTTCTGCTGCCTTTTTTTGCAGTTTATTTGTTTGCCTGTGCTGCCCCCCAGATTGATCCACCTAAGCAGATTACGATTCTGCACACCAATGACCATCATGGGCGCTTCTGGCGCAATGAGCAGGGCGAATATGGCATGGCGGCGCGTAAAACCCTGATTGACGCTATCAGACAGGAGGTAGCGGCAAACGGCGGTGAGCTATTGCTGCTTTCTGGCGGTGACATTAACACCGGTGTGCCTGAATCAGACCTGCAGCAAGCCGAGCCGGATTTTCTGGGCATGCGAATGCTGGGCTATGACGCCATGGCCTTGGGTAATCATGAGTTTGACAATCCCCTGGCGGTAATAGAAAAGCAGCGTCAGTGGGCAGGCTTTCCTATGCTATCTGCCAATATTTATGACAAGCGCACTGGTAAGCGCAAATATCAGGCCTATCAGATGTTTGAGCGTTTGGGGCTGCGTATTGCCGTGCTGGGCCTGACCACTGAGGATACCGCCAAAATAGGTAATCCGGCCTTTATTGGTGAACTGGAGTTTCGCGATCCCAAGGCCGAAGCCGCGAAACTGGTGGCCGAGATTCAAACTAAGGAGCAACCTGATTTAATCATTGCGGTGACCCATATGGGCCACTACGACGATGCCAAAAGTGGCGTTAATGCGCCTGGTGATGTGGCTTTAGCCAGGGCATTACCCGAAGGAAGCCTGGCCATGGTCATCGGTGGTCATTCGCAGGAGCCGCTGTGTATGGAAAAACCCAACCACAATCGTACGGATTACCAACCAGGACAGGCCTGCCAGCCAGACAAGCAAAATGGCACCTGGATTATGCAGGCCCATGAATGGGGTAAATACGTAGGCCGGGCCGATTTTACTTACCAGCAGGGCAAACTCAGTTTAGGTCGTTATCAGTTATTACCGGTTAATTTGCAGGGCGTACCGGAACCGGCTATCAGTGAAAATACCCAGATGCTGCAATTAATCCGCCCTTATCAGGAAAAAGGTCAGGCTAAATTATCGGTGAAAATCGGCGAAACCCATGGGGGGTTCGAAGGCAACAGAGATAAAGTGCGGTTTGTGCAGACCAACCTTGGCCAGTTAATTGGTGCAGCGCAAATGTACAAGGTGGGGGCCGATTTGGCAATCATCAGTGGTGGTGGCATCCGTGATTCCATTGCCAGTGGAGACATCAGTTATAAACAAGTGTTAAAGGTACAGCCTTTTGGCAATACCCTTGCGTATGTGGATATGAAGGGCGAAGCACTGAGAGCATATCTGCTGAATGTGGCTGCCAAATCCCCGGATTCAGGTGCCTATGCACAGCTTTATAATGTGAAGATCAGTGACAAAGATGGGGTGATAGAGATTGCCGGTAAGCCGTTGCAGTCAGAGCGACTTTATCGTCTTGCCCTGAACAGCTTTAATGCTTCGGGTGGTGATGGTTACCCCGTATTGCTTACGCATCCTGGTTATGTGGATACCGGCTTTGTGGATGCCGAGGTTTTACGTGAGTTTATTACCCTTAACAGTCCGCTGGATGCGCAAACCTTCGCCCCTTAGGCCTGATGGCTGGATGAAAAGGTTAATTTGCTGTTGCACTTGTATTAAAGCGATGGCCATAATCTGCCATTACAACCCGACTTGCATCGGGACATACTAACTACAAATTTAGCAACAGGGAGCAACCACATGGCATTGACTATTAACTTTGATCTTCAGGAACAGGACCTGGATTATTATCGCCAGATGATGCAAAAAACGCAGGATGCGGTGCGTGATCTGGACCGCGCCGAGGTACTGACCGCCGCTCGCAAGCTGGCTACCGAAGTGCGTGATGAAGTTCCGGAGTTTGTTGCCAGCCGTCTGCTGCAGCTCGAACAACTGGTCAATATGGTAGAAGACAATGACTGGGATCTGACCGAAGAAGAGAAGCTGGATGTGCTAAGTGCACTGGCTTATTTTGCCAAGGCCGAGGACTTAATTGATGACAGATTGCCTGTACTGGGCTTTTTGGATGACGCCATTATGATTGAGTTGGTGGCCCGTGAGCTGGCTGACGACCTGAAGGCCTACGAAGAGTTTTGCGTATACCGTCACAATGAAATTGAGCGTCGTGGTGAGCAGGCTCACACGACTAAAGCCGACTGGCTGGAAGCCAAACGTAAGGAGCTGCATGCATGGATGCGCCGTCGTCGCTCCGAAAAACGCAGTGGCAGTGGCTCGGCGGGATTCCGCTCGTTCTTCTCGTTCCGCGGCTAATTGTCGTAGGGCATAAATTAAAAAGCCGCCTGATTGGCGGCTTGTTTCAAGTGCTAACTGATCTTAGCGTTTGTCAGTACCGGTAGCACCGGTAATACTGGAATGGATAGTATGCATGGTATTGCGGGCTTCTTCCCGCTCTGCATCAATCTGTGCCTGTGTTTTGCATTTTTTCATCTTTAACATGCTGCCAGTAGTGCGCTCAGCTCGGCAAATCATATCGTCGCGTTCGGCACTCTGATTATTCGCGGCAACCTGGCCATCTGACTTGTTTCCTGCACAGCCTCCTATGGCAAGTGCCACAGCAGCGACAATAAGTAGCTTTTTCATAGGTTTAGTTTCCCTGTTTATAGTGAATTATTGAAGTCCTTTGGCTTCAAGTGTAACGCTACACCAAAGATGCAACGAACAACAAGTAAACAAATGTAACCAAGATGTTACCGGGTGGCCTGGCGCGTTATGCAACCTGCTTTTTAAACAGCTCGCGAAATACCGGGTATATATCCTCCACCGAACGAATATGTTTCATGGCAAAGTTATCGTGTAAGGTGGCCAGGGCTTCATACTCCCGCCACAAACTTTGATGCTGTCGCTGGGTTATTTCGATATAAGCGTAATAGCGAACTAAGGGCAACAGGCGCTCGTCCAGTAAGCTTGCACATTGTGGCGAATCGTCTGCCCAGTTGTCTCCATCTGAGGCTTGTGCGGCATAGATATTCCATTCTCCCCTTGGATAGCGGGCCTGAACGATTTCGTCCATTAACTTAAGGGCGCTGGATACAATAGTGCCGCCGGTTTCCTGTGAATAGAAAAATTCCTGTTCGTCTACTTCCTTAGCCTGGGTATGGTGGCGAATATAGACCACGTCGACATTTTTGTAAGTGCGGGTTAAGAACAGGTAGAGCAGAATATAGAATCGCTTAGCCATGTCCTTGGTGGCCTGGTCCATAGAGCCGGACACATCCATCAGGCAAAACATCACGGCTTTACTGGTGGGCAAGGGGCGTTTTTCAAAGTTGCGAAAACGCAGATCAATGGTATCCAGAAACGGCACTCTGGCAATGCGCGACTTAAGCTCTGCAATCTGCTTTTCCAGCTCGATAATGTCCAGCTCATGGTCGTGTTTGTCGTTCTTTAGGGCCTGAAGCTCAGCTTCCAGCTCACGCAGTGCCTTGCGTTTACCACCGGTCAGGGCGATTCGCCGGGCCATGGAGCCGCGCAGTGAACGGACAATATCCAGATTACTGGGCACCCCGTCGGTTTTAAACCCTGCCCGGTAGGTTTTGTATTCCACCAATTTGTCCAACTGGTTTTTTTTCAGATTGGGCAAGGCCAGGTCTTCAAACAGCAGATCCAGATATTCGTCTTTGGATATCTGAAAAACAAAATCATCCTGACCTTCGCCACTGTCAGAGGCATTGCCTTTGCCTGCACCACCGCCTTGTCCGCCCAGTGGGCGCTGAATACGGTCACCCTGACTGAACTGATCATTACCAGGGTGAACCATATCCCTAACGCCACCTTTGCCGGTGTGGAATATGGGCTCTTTGATATCCCGGGTGGGGATATTAACACTTTCCCCGGTGTCTATATCGGTGACACTGCGTCTGGACACCGCATCTGACACCGCCTTCTTGATTTGTTGCTTGTAACGGCGGATAAAGCGCTGCCGGTTGACAGTGCTTTTACCCTTACTGTTTGCTCTGCGGTCAATAAAATGCGCCATACCACTACCTCGCGCTTTAGGATGACTTACGCACGCGTAGATACCATTCACACAGCAGCCTTACCTGTTTCTTGGTGTAGCCTTTTTCCGTCATGCGCTTAACAAAGTCGTCATGTTTTTTCTGATCTTCGGCGCTGCTTTTGGCATTAAAGGAAATCACCGGCAGCAGATCTTCGGTATTAGAGAACATTTTTTTCTCTATAACAGTGCGCAGTTTTTCATAACTGGTCCAGGCCGGGTTCTTCCCTTTGTTGTTGGCTCGGGCACGCAACACAAAATTAACGATTTCATTTCTGAAGTCTTTGGGATTACTGATACCGGCAGGTTTTTCGATTTTTTCCAGTTCGGCATTTAATGCTTCACGGTCAAATAACTGGCCGGTCTCTGGATCCCGGTACTCCTGATCCTGGATCCAGAAATCCGCATAAGTCACATAACGGTCGAACAGGTTCTGGCCATATTCTGAATAAGATTCCAGATAAGCGGTCTGAATCTCTTTGCCGATAAACTCCACATATTTGGGTACCAGGTAGCCCTTTAAAAACTCTTTGTAGCGCTCGGTGGTGTCCTGCGGAAATTGCTCCCGTTCGACCTGGCGTTCCAGTACATAAAACAGATGAACCGGGTTGGCTGCCACTTCCTGAGCGTCGAAGTTAAATACCTTGGACAGGATTTTAAAGGCAAAACGGGTAGACAGACCTTCCATGCCTTCGTCCACGCCGGCATAGTCACGATATTCCTGATATGACTTGGCTTTAGGGTCGGTGTCTTTCAGGCTTTCGCCGTCATATACCCGCATTTTGGAGTAAATACTGGAATTCTCGGGCTCTTTGAGCCGTGACAGCACGCTGAACTGAGACAGAATTTCCAGCGTACCAGGTGCACAAGGGGCACCGGTTAATTCGCTGCTTTCTATCAGTTTGCGATATATGCGCTGCTCTTCGCTGACCCGCAGGCAGTAGGGCACTTTGACAATATACACCCGGTCGAGAAAGGCCTCGTTATTGCGGTTATTGCGAAAACTCATCCACTCTGATTCATTGGAGTGGGCCAGAATAATGCCGTCAAAGGGCAGGGCAGAGAAACCTTCGGTGGGATTGTAGTTGCCTTCCTGCGTGGCCGTAAGCAAAGGATGCAGCACTTTGATCGGGGCCTTGAACATTTCCACAAATTCCATCAGGCCCTGATTGGCCTTGCACAGTGCACCCGAATAACTGTAAGCGTCCGGGTCATTCTGGGCAAAGGTCTCCAGTTTACGGATATCCACTTTTCCCACCAGAGACGAGATGTCCTGATTGTTGTCATCACCAGGCTCGGTTTTGGCCACGGCAATCTGGTCCAATACCGAGGGATGCATTTTCACCACCCGGAACTTGGAAATATCGCCATTGAATTCATGCAGGCGTTTTCTGGCCCAGGGCGACATAATGGTTTTCAGGTAGCGCTTAGGAATGCCGTATTCTTTTTCCAGGATCTCGCCGTCTTCTGAGACATTAAACAATGACAGGGGATGGTCATTCACCGGTGAACCTTTCAGGCAATACACTGGTACTTTTTGCATCAGTTCTTTGAGTTTCTCGGCCAGCGATGACTTACCGCCGCCCACCGGACCAAGCAAATAGAGTATTTGTTTTTTCTCTTCCAGGCCCTGAGCCGAATGTTTCAGGTAGGAGACAATTTGCTCGATGGATTCTTCCATGCCGAAAAAGTCAGAGAAAGACGGGTACCTGGCAATGGTGCGGTTGGAAAATATACGGCTCAATGCCGGTTCCTGGGAAGTATCCACCATTTCCGGCTCGCCAATGGCCAATAACAGACGTTCAGCGGCATTAGCATAGGCTGTTTTGTCCTGCTTACACAGGTCAAGAAATTCGCTGATACTGTATTCTTCTTCTTTGTGAGCTTCATATCGTTGTTGGTAGTGCTCGAAAATACCCATAGCCACCTCCGGGATAATCAACTGAAATCACGCGATTGAGAAAAGAGCAGGTACTTGATGACCCTACCTAAAGGTTAGACCCTATTTTCCGCCTCTGTGTTGCAATTTGCAGATTTCATTGCAAAAAATTGTATTGAGGGCCTGACAGGCGGCACGTCAATGCCGACTCGCTAAAGGGACGGCTTACTGCGATGGAAACAATTTTTAACCAAAAGACACTGGACCTGACTGACACGGGCATGGGCTTCTTGTTCTACTGTGGGTAAACTGCGTTTTTTCACCTGCCGCGAGAAGCCTAAACACATGAAAAAATTCTCTTACCCTATCGTTAAAATCGCCGTGGCAGCGGCATTACTTGGCCCCCTGGCGGCTTGCCAGCAAACACCGCCAGAGTCAGTCAGTGCTGCGCAAGCACAAGTTCAATCCGCCAATGCGTTGTTGGCTGAGTGGTCCGGTCCTTATGGTGGTGTGCCGGCATTTGACAAAATGCAGCTATCTCAGGTGAAGCCCGCACTGGAAACGGCCATGGCGGCGCAGTTGGCTGAGCTTGATAAGATTGCCAACAATCCGGCCCCGCCCAGCTTTGAAAATACCATTGTTGCTTATGAGCGCACCGGTAAAGAACTGGACAGAGTATTTACCTATTACGGAATCCTCAGTTCCAACCTGTCCAGCCCAGAGTTTCGCGCCATCCAAAAAGACATGGCACCCAAACTGTCAGCCTTTAATTCCCGTATCGTGCAAAACGACAAGCTATTTGCCCGGATTAAAGCGGTGTATGAAAGTGATGATTTAAGCACCTTACGTCCCGATCAGCAGCGCCTGGCGTACCTGATCTATGACAGCTTCGCCAGTAATGGCGCAACCCTGGATGATGAGGCAAAGGCGCGTTACGCGGCCATTAATCTGGAATTGTCCAAGCTGCATACCCAGTTTGCCAATAACGTCCTGGCAGACGAGGAAAATTACGTATTATTCCTGGATAAGGCCCAACTGAGTGGCTTACCAGAATCTCTGGTTAACGCGGCTGCGCAGGTGGCCAAAGACAGAGGCCAGCCTGGTAAATACGCCATTACTAATACCCGCTCATCCATGGATCCATTTCTGACCTTCTCTGATCAACGTGACTTGCGCGAGAAGGTGTGGCGTACCTATTACAACCGTGGTGATAACGGCGACAGCTATGACAATAACGCCATTATTGCCGACATTCTTAAATTGCGGCATGAACGGGTGCAATTACTGGGGTATGACAATTATGCCCAGTGGCGACTGTCTAACCGCATGGCCAAAACGCCGGAAAATGCCATGCAATTGATGCAAGCGGTTTGGCCGGCAGCCATTGCCCGGGTGAAAGAAGAAGTCAAGGATATGCAGGCGGTGGCCGACGCTGAAGGGGCTAACATCAAGATTCAGCCATGGGATTATCGTTATTACGCGGAAAAAGTGCGTAAAGCTAAATATGATCTGGACTCAGATGAAGTGAAGCAGTATCTGCAACTGGATAAGTTGCGCCAGGCCATGTTCTATGTGGCAGGACGTTTGTTTAACTTCGACTTTACGCCCGTTCCGCAAGGTAGTGTGCCGGTATTCCATCCTGATGTGCAAGTGTTTGAAGTGAAGGACAAAACCAGTGGTGAACTGGTAGGATTGTGGTATCTGGATCCTTTTGCCCGCCAGGGCAAACGCAGTGGTGCCTGGGCTAACAGCTATCGCAGCCACACCAGTTTTGATGGTGCGAAAACCGTGCTGTCTTCCAACAATTCCAATTTTGTTAAAGGCGCACCGGGCGAAGCCGTGCTGATTTCCTGGGACGATGCCACTACGTTCTTCCACGAATTCGGCCATGCGCTGCATGCCTTGTCGTCCAAGGTTGCCTATCCTACCTTGAACAGCGGGGTAAGGGACTACACCGAGTTTCAGTCACAATTGTTAGAGCGCTGGCTGCTGACCGACGAGGTCATTAATAACTATCTGGTCCACCATCGCACCGGCCAGCCTATTCCTGCCGAATTGGTGAGCAAAATTAAAAAAGCCGCCACCTTTAACGAAGGGTTTAAAACCACAGAGTATCTGGCTTCAGCCTTAGTGGATTTGAAACTGCATATGACAGACCCCACCAATATTGATGCCGACGCTTTTGAGCGGGATACCCTGAATGCGCTAGGCATGCCCAAAGAGCTGGTGATGCGGCATCGAACGCCGCAATTTGGCCATGTGTTTTCCGGCGAAGGCTATTCTGCCGGTTACTACGGCTATATGTGGGCAGAAGTGCTGACCTCGGATGCCGCGCAGGCATTTGCCGAAGCACCGGGCGGTTTTTACGACCAAGAGATGGCTGATAAACTGGTTAAGCACCTGTTCTCAATCAGAAATGCTCAGGATCCGGCGGAAGCGTACCGGGATTTTCGTGGCCGGGATGCCAAGGTGGAAGCGCTAATGCAAGACCGTGGCTTTCCATTAGGTAAAAGCGTAAAAATGTAACATGAATGGATAGCAATAAGGCCGCAACAGCGGCCTTATGTTTAACTGGCGTAGCCTATTTTGAGTGTCGAGTATTAATTGGCTAGCCCGGCTTTAGGATTAGGCCCCCACTGGTTTTCTTCTGGCTGGCTGTCCTGAATCAGGAATAACAGCAACACCAGGAATCCCAACAGCGGAATCAGCATTAACAGTGCCCACCAGCCGCTTTTGCCGGTGTCATGCAGGCGGCGCACCATAATTGCCAGGCTGGGGATCATAATAACCAGCGAGTAGATAAGACCAGGTATGCCGCCGAGCAGGCTCAGAAGCAAAGAGACAACAAAGTTGATAAGAAATACCATCCAGTATTCTTCACGTCTTGAGCGGGTTGAAAAGGTGAAGTAGTCACTGAAGAACTTTTTATACCACTGCATATAATGTCCGTATTTAAGGTGTTGATTGTAATTGGTTTTTATAACAAATTTGGCTGAAAGGAACAATTCGAGGGTGGGTATATCAATTAATAAGTCTGGATTAGCTGGCAGACTTGACCCGGCCATACAGCTGGATGCCAGCCAACTGCAGGTGCACAACAAGCTAACCGAGCTAGCCAGGGCTATTGTCACCCATCAACGGGCAACAGCCCAAGGCCTGTATATCTGGGGTAAGGTGGGGCGCGGTAAAACCATGCTGATGGATGCCTTTGCCCGCCAGTTGCCAACGGAGCTGGTTCGGCGTCAGCATTTTCATGAATTTATGCAGGACCTGCATCAGCAACTGATCCCATTGACCGGTAAAAGCGATCCGCTGCTACATGTCGCCAGACAGTTGGCCAAACAATGCAAAGTCATTTGCTTTGATGAGTTTTTCGTCTCGGATATTGGGGATGCCATGTTGCTGGGCACCTTATTTGGCCATCTGTTCAGAGCCGGACTGATGCTGGTGGCAACCAGTAATTGTGCACCAGCGCAACTGTATCGCAATGGCCTGCAACGACAGCGTTTTCTGCCAGCCATTGCCGATATTGAACACTTTTGTGAGGTAATAGAGCTCAGTGGTGACACAGACTATCGGCTGCGTAGTCTAACCCAGGCGCCTTGCTATTTTGTTGCGCAAGGGCCAAAGCCAATGGCAGCATTAAACCAGCAGTTGTTGCAAAGGTACCTGGGCGATGTTTTACCCTGCACGGTGGAAGTTAATGGCCGGGTGCTGAATTGTGTGGGGCGGCGGCAACAGTGTATCGCCTTTCACTTTGCTGCGTTATGTGAAGGCCCGCGCAGTCATCTGGACTATATTGCCCTGGCGCAACAGTTCAGCACCTTGTTGGTGTTCAATGTGCCCGAGCTGTCGGCAGCGCCGCAGGAACAGATTAAAGCCAGGGGCACAGAGGACAGTGCCGCCGGCTCAGGCCCGACCGGTGAACGGCAGGTCACGCTGGGGCAGATGGACGATGCGACGCGGCGCTTTATTGCGCTGATAGACCAGTGCTACAGCAGCGGTACCCGGGTCGTGATCTCGGCCAGTGTCGCGCTGGATAAGCTGTATACCAATGGCACCTTATTATTTGAATTTGAGCGGCTGAAAAGCCGACTGGCCGAGATGGGGTCTTTACAGTATCAGCAGGGTAAGTGGCAGAGAATATGATCCAATCAGCTTGCTTTACGTACCCAGCGTTTAGAGAAAATCCAAGGTATTATTCATGTTAACGTTGCATCACCTGAACAACAGCCGCTCCCAGCGCATTTTATGGTTACTGGAGGAGCTGGCGTTACCTTACCAGATCCAAACTTACCAGCGCGACAGCCAGACGATGCTGGCCCCGGCGGCACTAAAAGCGGTTCACCCTCTGGGCAAATCCCCGGTGATCACCGATGGTGAGCTGGTACTGGCTGAATCCGGCGCCATTATTCAGTATTTGTGTGAACAATATGGCCCGGAGTGGATACCGCCTGGCGACACGGACGAGTATCGCCATTATCACTACTGGCTGCACTTTGCCGAAGGCAGTCTGATGCCGCCGATGCTGCTGAAACTGGTACTGGATAAGATTAAGGCCAATGCGCCCTGGCTGATTAAACCTATTGCCTCAGGCATCGTTGCTAAGGTTAATCGTGCCTTTGTCGGGCCGAACCTGACCAATAACCTGGCCTTTGTGGAAGGGCAACTGGCTGGTAAGGATTGGTTGCTGGGTGACAAGCCAAGTGGCGCCGACGTGCAGATGAGCTTTCCATTGGAAGCCTCACTGGCCCGCGGCCTGGTAACGGACAAACATCCTAATATCCGCGCTTATGTTAAACGTATCCATGCCCGTCCGGCTTATCAGCGCGCACTGGAAAAGGGTGGGGAATATCAGTATGCCTGAGGCTTGATGTTTACCACGAAAAACACGAACGCCTTGTTTTCACCGCGGAGACGCAGAGAACGGAGAGTTTTCTAGGGCATGAACTGAATTTGCTGCTGTTTTTCTCAGTGAACTCCGCGGCTCTGCGGTGAGAGGTTTTGTGTTTTTCTTGTGGTTCGTGGTCAAAGTGCATTTAGAAGCTATATCACCACGAAAAACACGAACGGCACGAAAAGATTTCTCACTGTGACGCTAAGTTCCCAGTAATGCTTTCAAATACTCTGTGTTCTTTGTGCCTCTGTGGTTATTTGTGCTTTTGGGACAGATTCTTTCACCACAGAGGCACAGAGGGCACGGAGAAGAGCTCGGGCTATTTGGATGGCTCTGCGGTGAAGAAGTATCGCAAACTGAAAAACTATGTATATTGATACAGGTGTAATAGATAGCGTTAGAATCAGCCTGTTTTGACGAAGTTTATCGAGAATGTGCGCTCACTTTCCCCAAGCGCCAGACACCCAACCCTTTGTAAAGCTTGAAGAAAGTGAAAACGTTGCGTGTTTACTGAGACCTCGTTTACACTGCATTCTCACTTTCCCCACAAGTGCGCTAAAAGTGAAGTCGCAAAGTGTAGCGTTAACTATTTGAAAATAAGGGATTACTGTGAAGATGGAAGGGCAATGTTACCGACGCAGATGCGAACTTAATCACGAATTCAATATAATAAGCTGTTATGCCTAGAATTAAGCTTATGCGCAATTTTTATTTTATCTTTTGTTTATTTTTGGTTGGGTGTACCAAAAATACTAATACAGCCCCAAACGAGAGTGAGCTAACTAAACATTTCAATGAACATCATCGCTCTTTTGATAAATTGAGAAGTATGATCATAAGTGACTCTCACGACTTGGATTATTTTCAAATTCGAGAGGGGAAAATAGGTGAATATGACCTAACTGAAAAAGGTTGGAGTAAAGACTACGGACATTATGTCCCATTCAGTGTCGTCACAGGTACATATCGATTAACAAGTTCGCGTTACGATGAGTATGTTCAATTATTAAAATCTACAAAAGCTACTGCTGTAGATTATTACAATGGAAATGTGGCAATCAGTATATTTTCCGCGGGCTTCGTTTTTGGTGGTTGTATTAGTGAAATAATCTATCAACCCGATAAAATAAGTCTCTCTCGCCCTTCGTGGGCGACAACATACTATCAGGCATATTTCGACGAAAACTGGGGGGCTCAGACAAAATGCAACTAAGGCATAACAAACCGCTGTAGTCGGTCGCAAGCTCCCTGGGACAATAACACGTGGGCTCAGTCGCTTTGCTCCTAATTTTAGCCCACGTGTTATTGCCCCTAAGCGGGGCGTTGAGGCTGTATAAAAACCCTAAAACAGCTCAATAAATAATCAACAATTGCTTCCCCCTGACCTGTGTCTGTGATCCAATAGGCTTATCAAATTGGCGCAGGAGCCTTGATGATGCCGCGTTTTAAACCCCTCAATTATCAGCAACACTCGATGGTGGTGATTAACTATCTCGACCAGTTGCAGCCTGGCACGTTCGAACATGCCATTCACCATTTGATTGATGAGAAGCTGGATTTGTCGGTGTTTTATCCCAGGTATAAAAATGATGACATTTGCCGTCCCAGGGCAAGAGCATGAATGCTCATTTTTCGAGCACTTCGCCCATACCGGCCACTAACACCCTCTCTAAATAGTCTGT
>NZ_PEBU01000002.1 GCF_002887595.1 Bowmanella denitrificans | reverse complement strand
ACAGACTATTTAGAGAGGGTGTTAGTGGCCGGTATGGGCGAAGTGCTCGAAAAATGAGCATTCATGCTCTTGCCCTGAGACTTACATGAGATTTTTGATTTAATTCGTCATGTCAATTTTTACTATCAGGATCCAAGGCTTGTTAAGGCCATGGAGTTGATTGTTCTCGCCAGGCAGCGCAGGGGCGACATTGTATCTAATTTGCTGACATCCCTTCACAAAGCTTATATAAGGGGACGTGCTATCACTGAAGCTCGCCAACTGGAAAAGCGTTACCCCGAGTTACAATTCACTGAAACCTTACCTCTGATAAAAAATATCAGCGCAGAAAGAGGGTTCCTAGAGTTAGATGACAATCGTCAGTCCATTTTGTATCGAAAATTTGAATTTGGTCCGAACGGGCATGTAGTGGTTGTGAGCTCTCCTATGTGTTCACCATCAAAGCGCTTTCTTTCCTGGTTAAATGCTCCAAACAGAGAAATGTATAAAGCGATATTTTCACGTTTCGCAACCTTTGTCTCTCCGCCTGGAGACTATTTACATATTGAAAGCTATCATGCTGCAAACAAAGAAATTGCACCAATTAAACTGCATTATATTTACAACAAAGACCAGTGGCCCGAAATTCAATTGTGGAATACCCCTGTGTTTTATTTTTTTTATGATGGAAAACTGGTGTCACAATTGGTCGGCTGGCCTGAGGAGGGCCGGGAAGTGGCGTTGACAAATGCGTTGAAGGCCGTCAAATTGTTGTGATGTGATGCAGCAATATTGTGCACGAAAGGTTGGCATAATGTTTTGTGCAGTTTCACTTTTTGAAATCTGCTCATAACCTGTCAATTCCAACTATAGCGCTTTATAAGCAAGCTGCATCTGTACAGCCTTTGATTGTTACCGGGAAGTCGTATGCCTTATCGGGTGCACTTGTTTTCATTACGTATCGCCCATGCCTTTCGTGAAACTTGCCTAAGTGGCGAATATAACCTTTTACAGTTGCGCAAGGATCTGTTGGCCGGTCTGAGTGTTGGCATTATCGCCATACCGCTGGCCATGGCATTGGCCATTGCCAGTGGTGTGGCGCCGCAGCATGGCTTATATACGGCAATAATCGGCGGTTTTGTGATTGCCCTTTGTGGCGGCTCCAGACTGAGTATTTCCGGCCCAACCGCCGCTTTTATTGTGTTACTTGTTCCTATTACCAGCCAGTATGGTTTGGTGGGACTACTGCTGACCACCTTTGTTGCTGGCATCATACTGGTAATGATGGCAATACTGAGGTTAGGGCGATTTATCGAATATATTCCCGAGTCAGTGGTATTGGGGTTCACCTGTGGAATTGCACTGGTGATTGCCATATTACAGGTTAAGGATGTGTTGGGTTTACCACTTGCGTCCTTACCGGACGAATTTATCCATAAGATCCCGGTGCTGCTAACAGCCATACCGGATATGCACTGGCCCAGTCTGTTGGTAGCCGCTGTCACCTTGTTTATTATGATAGTCTGGCCGCGTTTGCGCCTGCCGTTGCCTGGCCATCTGCCTGCATTGGTGGTTGCCAGTGTCCTTGCCTTTGCCATGCATCAGGCCGGTTTTGCCACTGATACTATCGGTAGTCGCTTTAGTTACGCACTGGCTGACGGTACGGTGGGAATGGGGATCCCTGCGGCTATTCCAACATTTCAGTGGCCCTGGCAGCATGTTGATAAGGTTTGGCAGGCATTAACATTTGATTGGCAGTTAGTAAAAACTCTGTTGCCGGCAGCCTTTGCCATCGCCATGTTAGGCGCAATCGAATCCTTACTATGTGCCGTGGTGCTGGATGGCATGAGTGGTCAGCGTCATAGTGCCAATAGTGAGTTGTTAGGGCAGGGCATAGGCAACATGATTGTGCCCTTTTTTGGTGGCATTACGGCGACCGCGGCATTGGCACGTTCAGCGGCGAATGTACGAGCCGGAGCCGTTTCACCGCTGTCGGCGATGTTTCATTCCGCTACGGTATTCGCTGCGCTGTTGATGCTCACAGACTTACTTAACTTTGTCCCCATGGCGGCGATGGCAGCCTTATTATTGGTAGTGGCCTGGAATATGAGCGAAGCACATAAGGCAATTCAGCTTGTTAAAACCGCCCCTCGTACGGATATATGGGTATTTCTGACCTGCTTTTTATTGACCGTGGCGCTGGACATGGTGATCGCTATTACGGCCGGGATCCTGTTGGCCGCCATGTTGTTTGTGAAAGACATTGCTGAGATGACCAAAATCACCGATATCACGCAGAGTAAAAGGCTGGTCAATTCACCACTGCCGGATGGCTGGTCGGTATTTAAAATTAACGGCCCACTGTTTTTTGCTGCCGCCGATCGCATTTTTGCCGAGCTCTCCACGCTTTGTGAAGACCATAAAGGCTTTGTATTGTATCTGGACGGTGTGACGATACTGGATGCTGGCGGGTTGGCTGCCCTGAATAAGCTCATCAGCCAGTGTCAGCGCAAACAAACCCAGATCTATATCGCCGACTTGCAGTTTCAGCCGTTAAGGGCGTTGGCGAAAGCCGGGGTGAAACCCATTGCTGGTGTGTTGACCTTCTATTCCAGCCTGGCGGATGCGCTGGACAATCTGGCAGACATAAAACGGATGGATTCGGCGTTGCCAGAGTTAAACAAAATATAACTGGTTAAAAATTCCGCAGATGAATTTATAATTTGCGGTATAATGCCGCGCTTTTTTTCAACCGGTAGTGCCCATTGTCAGTTCAAGCCACCATCAAAGCCGAACGCTCGCTGTTCTCTTACCCTAAATACTGGGCGCATTGCTATGGCACCGCGCCGTTTTTACCGATGAGTCGGGCTGAGATGGATGAGCTTGGCTGGGATAGCTGCGATATTATTCTGGTCACCGGCGATGCCTATGTGGATCATCCCAGCTTCGGTATGGCGGTGATAGGCAGGGTGCTGGAGTCCCATGGTTTCCGGGTTGGCATCATTGCTCAGCCGGACTGGACCAGTAAAGAGCCGTTTATGGCACTGGGCAAACCTAATCTGTATTTCGGTGTGACCGCCGGTAATATGGACTCCATGATCAACCGCTATACGGCAGATAAAAAACTGCGCCACGACGATGCCTATACACCAGGCAATGTTGGCGGTAGGCGACCGGACCGGGCCGTGACAGTCTATTCGCAGCGCTGCCGCGAAGCCTACAAAGATGTCCCTATCATTATTGGCGGTATTGAAGCCAGTTTACGCCGGATTGCCCATTATGATTATTGGTCTGAGAAGGTGCGTCGCAGCATTTTGTTTGATGCCAAAGCCGACCTGCTAATGTACGGCAATGCCGAGCGCCCTTTAGTGGAAGTCACCCACCGCCTGGCGGCGGGGGAAAATATTGCCGATATTCAGGATGTCAGAGGCACGGCGATTATCGTTAAGCAGGCCCTGCCCGAGTGGCAAGGAGTTGACTCTACCCACCTCGATACACCGGGGAAAATTGACCCTATTCACAGCCCTTATCAGATTGAGCCTGACTGTGACTCGCAAAAATCCAATGTCGAGGTAAACGATAATGGCGTCAACATTCAGCCGGTTCAGGCTAAACCCATTGTCATCCAGCCGGATAACCGGCGTAAACCCTGGGAAAAGGTCTATGTCAAACTGCCGGCTTTTGAAGTAGTACGGGACAATAAAACCCTGTATGCCCATGCTTCGAGGGTATTGCATCAGGAAGTCAACCCGGGGTGTGCCAGGGCTTTGTTGCAGCGCCACGGTGATCGCCATATCTGGATCAATCCCCCGGCCATGCCACTTGAAACCGAAGAGATGGACGCGGTGTTTGATCTGCCTTATCAGCGGGTACCGCATCCGGTCTATGCGGATGCGAAAATTCCTGCCTACGATATGATCCGCTTTTCTATCAACATTATGCGCGGATGTTATGGTGGCTGTTCGTTCTGCTCCATTACCGAGCATGAAGGGCGCATTATCCAAAGCCGCTCTGAAGATTCCATTATTCGTGAGATTGAAGATATTCGCGATAAAGTTCCTGGTTTTACCGGTGTGATCTCAGATCTTGGCGGCCCCACTGCCAATATGTACCGGCTGCGGTGTAAAAGCCCTAAAGCCGAAGCAACCTGTCGGCGCCCATCCTGCGTTTACCCGTCCATATGTGCACATATGGACACCAACCACGCACCGACCATTAATTTGTATCGGCGGGCCAGAAACCTCAAAGGCATTAAGAAAATCCTGATTGCCTCTGGCGTACGTTACGACTTAGCGGTGGAAGATCCGGAATACGTTAAAGAACTGGCACTGCACCATGTAGGTGGCTATTTGAAGATTGCCCCGGAGCATACCGAAGATGGACCGTTGTCAAAAATGATGAAGCCGGGCATGGGCAGCTACTACCGCTTTAAAGAGCTGTTTGACAAGTATTCGTCAGAAGCAGGCAAGAAGCAGTACCTGATCCCGTACTTCATTGCCTCGCATCCGGGCACCAGCGACGAAGATATGCTGGCGCTGGCAATCTGGCTGAAGGAGAACCGCTTCCGCTTGGATCAGGTGCAGAACTTCTATCCATCACCAATGGCCAGTGCCACCACTATGTATCACAGTGGTGTGAACTCGCTGAAAAAGGTCAGCAAGGACAGCGAACAGGTGGTGTCGGCAAAAGGTGAGATCCATCGTCGTCTGCATAAAGCGATGCTGCGTTATCACGACCCGAAGAACTTTGCGCAAATCCGTGACGCTCTGAAGAAAATGGGGCGGGAAGATCTTATCGGGCGTGGACCGCAGCATCTGGTACCACCGGAATCGGCGCAAGAACGTCAGCAAAAACCGGGCAAAGACGGCCAACGTGCGCTGACCAAACATACCGGCTTGCCGCCACAGCCAAAATGGAAAAAATCGGGTAGCAAACCAAAAAGCAAGCAAGCGAATGGACGCGAAGGACAGCGCAGCCGCCAACGCTGAGTATCAAATATGTCAAAAGGCGCCTGCGGGCGCTTTTTACTTTGTCGGGTAAGTCAGTCAAGCTTGACCAATTAAGCCGAATTTATTTTTGAGTGACAGCTATGCAGCAACAAGAACAAAAGAATCCGCCTGTCAGGCCTAAACCGGTAAAAAAATATATGCAGGGCGCGCCACTATCTCCCTGGCGTGAGTCGCTGCATGAAATCATCTTTGAAGCGGAAACGCCGGCCGGTAAATGGTTCGACATCTTGCTGATTGTAGCAATTGCCGCCAGTATTTTGGTGGTCATGCTGGACAGTGTCGCAGCGATTAATCTTAATTACCGTACCCTGTTATTTATGGCTGAGTGGTTTTTCACTATTTTGTTCAGCATTGAATACTTGCTGCGCTTGTTGTGTGTCAGAAAACCCATACGTTATGCCACCAGCTTCTTTGGTGTTGTGGACCTTGTTTCCATACTGCCCAGCTTTCTGGCGCTGTTTTTTACCGGTGCGCAAACATTGTTAGTGGTGCGTGGATTGCGGGTGTTAAGGATCTTCAGGATCTTTAAGCTGGGTGAATATCTGGGCGAAGCCCATGCCCTGATCCGGGCCATGCGTAACAGCAGAGCCAAAATAGCCGTATTTTTATATACCGTTTGTGTCTTTGTGGTGATTTTCGGGGCGGCCATGTATCTTATTGAAGGCCCTGAACACGGCTTTTCCAGTATTCCGCAGTCCATGTACTGGGCCGTCGTAACCCTGACTACCGTAGGGTACGGCGATATCTCCCCACAAACTCCCTTAGGCCAGATGCTGGCTTCGATGGTGATGATCCTGGGGTATGCGATTATTGCGGTTCCCACCGGCATTTACAGTGCAGAACTGGCTCGAGAGTACCGCCGCGATGTCACAAATTTTGCCTGCCGCCATTGCGGTGAAGAGGGGCATGACCAGGACGCCCGCTTCTGTAAATATTGTGGTGGCGTGGTGCCCTGAGTCAGGCTTGCCAGTAGGCGATGCCTAGTCCTAACGTCGCTGCCGATAGCAATGGAATAAACACCCGCCATAGCATGCCCGGTCCGGCTATAGACACGCTAATTCCTGCTTTCACCAGGGTATTTGTGCTACAAGCCAGGATAATGCCGGTTACGGCCGAACTTAACGGGATTTGTTCAAGGCTCATTCGTGACAGGGTCAGGTTAACCGGATCCACATCGGCAATACCCGACACTATGGCTAATAAATAAACCCCTTGATCGCCCAAATATTCAGTGAGGGCCCGGCCAATCAACAAGATAATGGTCAGCAGCAGTCCAAAGCCGATCGCAGACTTAAGTTCCAATGGATTGACCAAATGTTCGATGGCTGCTTGTGGGGTCAGATGACGTTTAAACCAAAATGCCAGGGCAAAACCAAGTGTTACCAGCATCATAGTAGCAATGGGAAGCAGTAAGTGAGGGAAGAGCGCCGGATTAATAACAGTGGCGACCAACAGAACCCGGGGAAACATAGTGCAACATGCCAGTAAAATCCCCACCGCCAGCGCCCCTTGTAACAGCGGTTGTTTTTGGCTGAGTTTTGAATAGGTCAGGGTGAGTGCTGTGGATGACGCCAGTCCGGCGGTGAGAGCAGTAAGTAGGATCCCCTTATCTGCGCCAGCCAGTTTAATGCTGATATAACCGACAAAAGAAATACCGGCAATCAGTACCACCATCAACCAGATTTCATAGGGATTCAGCACCTGCCAGGGACCATAGCCCTGATTGGGTAACACCGGCAGCAGCACCAGGGAGATCAGCAGCAACTGCAACACGGCTTGCAGTTCCTTTTCTTCCAGGCGTTTAAGCCAGGCATGCAACAGTTCTTTGTAACGCAGCAACAGCGCCATCACAATTGTCGCGGACACCGCCATGTCGGCCTTGCCTGAGGTGGCTAATGCGCCAAGCACCAAGGTCAGTAGCATTGAAACCAGACTGGTGGCACTGACATCCTGACTTTCCTGGCGTTTAGTCCAAAAAGCAACGCTGATAGCCAGGGAAAAGCCAATAAAAATAACCGCAAAGGCGCTTGCGCCAAACGAATCGCTGAGTAAACCAGCGCAGCCACCAAGCAGGCCGGTCAGGCCAAATGTGCGTAGCCCTGCTACCCGACTTCCTTCTGCCAACTGGCGTGAGCGCCAGCCTCTTTCCACTCCAATGAGTAAACCAATGGCTAGGGATATGCCGAGGGAAATCAATGAGTTTGGGTTATCAGATAGCAGCACTTATGCTCCAAATAGCGCCTTCACTAATTGTTTACGGTAAAGATAAACAGTGCTGAATGTCCATAGCTAGATGTGTGAATTCACTCAGAACACCAATACGGCACTATTATTCTGTTTATCAGAGCGAAATTCAAAGTGAACCTGGTAGCTATCGCACAAGCGCTTAACAATGGAAAGCCCCATGCCCAGACCTTGGCTGTCTGGTCCTTTAGTGCCGCTGTCGAACAATGTATCGTGTAGCTCGGCTGATAGCATGGGGCCTTGATTTGCGATTAACAGTTGCCTATCACGCAGCTCAATCCTCAGCTCACCATAGCCGTGACTCACGGCATTACCAACCAGATTGGACAAGACTGCATCCAGTACAGCAGATGGCAGGGTGACAGTGAATTGCCCATCCACCTCGACGCTGACCAACCGGTCCTGCTCAGTCAGATGTTGCAAATGTGGCAGTAACGCTTGTTCAATGGCGAAACGAAGATTTAATTGAACAGGCACAAGGTTCTCCTCCCGGGCCAGTGCCAGCAGCCCCTGCAGACAACACTGCATCTTCTCGCTGCCGTTGTTAAGACGCGTTACCAATTCCACCTGGCGATCGTCCAGCTGGGTTTGATTAAGCAGTGTCAGGGCTCCACAAAACACCGTGAGTGGGGTACGCAATTCATGGCTGACATCGCGGGTGAATTGTTGCTCGCGTTGGATAAAAGCATCGATACGCTGCATTTGCGTGTCCAGGGCTTGCGCCAGAATACCAATTTCGTTATTGGGGTACGCGTTGGCAAAGCCCTTGGGTAAGCCAGACTCTGTTGCAGTTTCAATTACCTGGGTCAGACGAAATAAGGGCTTGAGTAATCGGTTGGCAATGGACAAGGCCAGCAACAAGGCCAATAGCAGCACCAGCGACAGGCAAATCAGCAGAAACTTCAGCATGCCACCTTTTATCTTACGCACAATCAGATAATCACTGACTTCAGCGACTAACAGGCGTCCATCATCTAACCGTTTAAGATGAAAATGGCGGCCGTCATCCACACCGATTTCCTTGCGCTGGGGCTCTGCTGCCAGCACTGATTGCAGCGCATCGGGTAGTTGTTGGAGGTCAGTATACAAAGTGACAAAGGGCAGGTGAGGGGCAGAGTTGCTCGTTTGGCTGACCCGTATTGCTTCGTCTTCAAGGATCCTCTCAAAAAAGCTGTCCTCGATATTATAAGCAAAAAGAAAACTGACCATGCCAAACAGCAATGCCGTCAGGCAGGTTGTCAGGGTCAGGCTCAGCAGCAACCGATATTTAAGACTATGACGGGTCATGGGGCAATTTCAGGGTAAAGCCCAAATGATGCAATGTATGCAGCAATGGGGTCGTGAAGGGTTTGTCGAGCTTCTGGCGTAGCTGATAAATATGTGAACGCAGGGCATCTGAGTCGGTTGGTTCGTCCTGCCAGATACGCTCGATCAGCTCAGAGCGAGTGACAACTCTTGGATGTGCCTGGGCAAGAACCAATAGTATTTTGAACGGAATGGGATTTAAGTTCAGCGCCACGCCATCACGCCAGGCCTGGTTGGCACCTTTGTCTATAACCAATGGGCCGAGTGTTAGATCATGTGGCTGGTTTACTTCATGACGGCGGCTCAGGGCCATACAGCGCATCTTAAGTTCAGGCAAAGCAAAAGGCTTGGTCAGGTAATCGTCAGCGCCCAACTCAAATCCCTTTACCTTGTCATGCAGACTGTCCCGCGCGGTAAGCATAAGAATTGGGATATGCCGGTCAGCCTGACGGCGCAACTCTGTACAGAGTTGCCAGCCGTCCAGACCGGGTAACATCAGATCCAGAATCAACAAATCATAATAATGTTCAAGGGCAAGTTGCAGTCCCAATTGTCCATTGTGGGCAAAATCCAGTTGCCAGTTTTCCGTTGCCAGGAATTCGGCAATATTGGCGGCAATATCCCGGTTGTCTTCAATTATCAGTATTTTCAATGCTGGATCTCAGTGTTGATGCTTACCTGACGACTTGCTTCGATTCCAATTCGTTAAGCAGTGCCTGCACGTTTTCGGATTCTGGGTGCGCTTGCAAGTACGTGGTTAAAGTTTGCCGTGCCGCCATGTCATTACCCAGCGCCTGATGCGTCTGGGCAATCTGTGTCACCAGGGCAGGGTGCTGCATAATGGGGTTGACCAGTTCCATAATACGAATTGCATTGTGTTTGTCATTTTTATCTTGGCCAAATTGGGCAAGATAGTAACCGTACATGCCAATCAGCTCCACTTGTACGGCGCTGTTTTCTTTTAACTGCGCGGTACTGTAGGGCATCCCCTCTAATAAATCCCTTACCAGTTTGATACTGTTGTCGTCTTTGTATGAGGGACGATGCTTGGCCTCAATGCCAATGGCCTTAAGCACTGCCAAGGCGGTATCTACGGTAGAGAACGGGTTCTGACCGGTAACCAGGCGGGTGTCTGTGGCCACATGGCTAAGCATCAGTGCTGAGCTTTCAAATTGTGCACCACGTTCGCGGAGTTTGTCTTCCAGCAAAAAAGAGAAGTCTTTTTTCCACTTTTTGCCAAATGCTGCTTCTTCCTGATTAGTGAAACCATTCACTTTTTTGCCTGAAACCAGGTAGCTGCCATCCGAGAGCTTTACATTTACTAACGCAGCAGGTCCATGGCATACGGCAGAAACGATACCGTTGTTTTCCCAGATAGTGCCGATAATATGTTGCAGGGCCTTATCCTGATAAAGGTCAAACATCGGGCCCTTACCACCCACGACAAACACCGCCTGATAATCGGCTGGCTTAATCTGGGACAACACCAGGCTGTTGTTAAGCTTGCTGATGGCCACAGGATCCTGGGAAAACGCCTGATTATAGGGCTTTTCCGGGTCATATTTATCAGCCACCGGGTAACCGCCCAAGGGACTGGCGATATCCACTTCCAGGCCGTTGTTGCTAAATACCAAATAGGCTTTGGCCAATTCATCAAATTCAAAGCCAGGCTTGATAATCTCATCAGCCGTGTTTGTCTCGCCGTAACTGCTGACAACCATCAGCATACGGGGTTTAGCATACAAGGCGCTGCTAAGCAGCAGGCCCACAATTATCGTGAGGTAATTTAGCAGTTTCATAAGGTTGCTCCGTTTGTTTGTACCGCTAGCATCCATGACTTAATGTGAAATGACTGTGAAGTGCTGACAAATACGCTGATGTTGTTAAGGCCAAAGAGGCATTAGCCCTATTGGGTGCGCTCAGGATTATTTTCAGGCAAAACGCTGACTAGCGTAAAATGTGTGTGAAATGAAAAACGCCCCTGAGGGCGTTTTAACCAGGCGTTAAATCTTGATAAAGATCTTACGTTTATACAACCAGGCAGACAGCAGGTAATGCAGGCCCACAGCAATTAATGCGAACAGCAGCGAGGCGTTCTTCTGTGACATCATGTCGCTCAGAAGCTGGAACAGCCACTGGTAAGCGCTGATGGTTTTGCCATCCACATCAAAGCGAATCACCTGGCCAAGTGTGGCGGCATACAACCAGGACAGCACATAGAAAAACAATGGGTTACTGCCGTACACCTGGGCCCAGTAAAAGCCTTTTTGCCACTGCTTAATATCATGACAATAAATGATGAGTGCCAGAATCAGCCAGGCAAATGCGCTGCATACCAATACATAGGAGCCTGTCCACAGCGCCTTGTTAATTGGCTGAAGCGGGTGCCACAGCAAACCTGCTAACAGCGCAATCGCTGCCCAGGTCAGTAAAGTCTTAATTTTAAGCTGGTGAGTGGCACAGGCAGCCAGCATGCTGGAGGTTAAGTAGCCTGCCAATAATGTTACCACGGCAGGTAAACAACTTAACAACCCTTCCGGGTCAAAAGGCATACCGAAGCCCTGATACAGATGGTCAGCTCCCAGCACTGCCATATCCATCTGGCGCACCAAGTTATGTTCAAGGGACCATGGATCCGGGCTGACTTGCATCAGTAACCAGTAGCCAAGCAGAATTGCAGCGCTGGCCAACCATACCCCACGCGCACTGAGGGTTAAAATAAGCAATGCGCCGACAAAATAACACAAGGCGATACGCTGCAGTACGCCCATAATGCGCCAGTTTTCCGGGTCGCCGGTAAAAGGGTAAATATTTAGTGCAAAACCGATCAAGAACATCAGCAAGGTACGTTTAACAATCTTAATCCAGGGAATTTGCCCCTTGGGAATACGCCCCATGGAATGGAACATGGCAGCGCCCACAATAAACAAAAAAAACGGAAAAATAAGGTCTGTTGGGGTCAAACCATGCCAGCTTGCATGCAGAAGCGGCGCATATACATGCGACCAACTGCCGGGTGTGTTAACCAAAATCATTGCCGCCAGAGTCAGGCCGCGAAAAACATCCAGACTCAATTCACGTTTCATTGAATCACCTCTAATCTATCGATACAAAAAAGCGCGCCTACACAGAGCGCGCTTTGCAAAATAACGCTATTACTACCAGCTACGTTTTTTATGGCCTGCTACGGCAAAATACAGAATAAACAGGTAACAAGGCAGTAGCACGATATAGCCAAATTGTTGTCCGGCGGCATCACCTGCACCGCTTAACAATCCCCAGAACATTGGGCCAAATGCCCCGCCTGCGATGCCCATTACCAGTAAACCCGAGGCAACGCTGGTCAGTTTGCCCAAACCGGAAAGGGCCATTGGCCATACGGCTGGCCAGACTATGGCATTCGCCAGGCCCAATACCGCAATCAGCAACAGGGAGTTCGGCAACTGGGCTCCGCCAAATGGCACCAATACCGCATCGGCGATGGCGGTAGATTCTGCGCTACCAAAGACAATGGCCAGTGCCAGCAAAATACCCAGCACGGCGGAGAAGGTCAGTGCTTTTTGCTGGGAGATGACCCGAGGGATCAAAATAATGCCCAGTACATAGCCAACCACCATACAAACCATGGTGTAGGATGTCATGACACTGTAGTTTTCCACCCCTAAAGACAGGGCATAAGCCCCAATAGTGTCGGCGGCAATCACCTCTGCTGCCACATAGAAAAACAACGACAATACGCCTAACACCAGATGAGGATGACGCAGCGCCTCTTTCACCGTGCCTTGTTCACCGCCTTCCTCTTCATTGTCCTGCAACTCGGGAATCGGCGAAAACTTTACTGCCAGAGCAATCACACCAAAAAAGGCTGCCATGCCCAGATAAGGCAGGATCAGGCTGTCTGCCATCATGGTGACTTCTTCCGCAGTCAGTTCTTTACCCACCAACCCGGTAAACTGCGCTGCAATTAGAGCACTGAATACCAGTGGGGCAACCACACCGGCACTTTTATTCAGTATACCCATAATGCTTACCCGCACCGCAGCCGATTCTTCTGGCCCCAAACGCACGACATAAGGGTTAACTGCCGTTTGCAACAAGGTCTGCGCGACCCCCATGCAAAGCTGTGCAAACAGGAACAAACCAAAGGTTTGTGTTTCTGCAGCGGGAATATACAGTAACGCAGCGAACAGCATGCCGCCAATTGCCAATGCCATGCCGTTTTTGTAGCCCACTTTGCGGATGATCCAGGCCGAGGGGATAGCGGTGAAGGTGACGGCAATATAAAAATTGCCAAGGATCAGTGCGGCCTGGAATGGCGTCAGGTCAAAAATCTGCTTTAGGTAGGGCATTAACGAACCATTCAGCCAGGTCGCAAAGCCAAGTATAAAAAACAGCCCTGCAACGATGGCCATAGGCACGGCGTTGCTTCTTGGTAGGTCGCGGGTACTCATTGTGGTATCCATCTTATTCTCACTTTGATTAACGCCGGGCCGAAGCGCCGACACACTTGTTGTATTCACCTGGCTTGATAAATCAGAGTTGCGCCTGACCACCTATCCAGTTTTGTTTAACTTGTTGATTGTCATCCAACAGCACCATGTCGGCGTTGAAACCTGGCTGCAATTTACCCAATTTGTTATCCAGTCCCAGATAACACGCTGGGGTCAGAGAAGCCATCTGCAAGCTTTGGGCTAGCGTAAAGCCCAGATCACGATGGCAATTACGTACTGCACTGGCCATGTCCAGAGCCGAGCCCGCCAGGGTTCCGCCAGGAATGGTCAGCATATCGCCATTACGGCGAATTTGTGTATCAAAAAACGGCAGTTCATCCATATCTGCACCCACATGGGCCATAGCATCGGTCACCAGCATAATTCGTTCGATGCCCTTGGCTTTAATCGCCGCTTTGGCGCTAATGGCGTGGACATGATAATGATCCAGTATCAAACCACAGTAACTGTCGCTGGCCAATGCCGCACCTACCATGCCCGGTTCACGACTGGTCATGGCAGACATAGCATTGAACAAGTGGGTAAAACCGTCGGCACCAGCTTCTATGGCCGCCAGTGTGGTGTCGACATCGGCATTGGAATGGCCCAGACAGACTTTAACGCCTTGTTTGACCAAATCGCGAATCACATCGGCTGGCACATTTTCAGGAGCCAGGGTCACCAGCACTTTGCCCAGATCTTGGCGGCAAAATTGAGCCAGCTCAGCATCACTGATTGGGCGAATAAATTGCTCGCGATGAATGCCTTTTTTGGGCTTGCTCAGATGCGGCCCTTCAAAGTGAATACCGTGAATGCCAGGAGTCTTGGCTGCAATAGCCTCAGCCATTCCGTTGGCGGCTTTTTGAATAACATCCAAATCGTCGGTAATCAGGGTTGGTAACATGGCGGTAGTGCCAAAACGGGCATGGGCCTTGAGTATTTCTGCAATTCCCTGAACGGACTGATCGGTGTTAAACAGCACACCGCCGCCGCCATTGACTTGAACATCCACAAAGCCTGGCACTAGCAGCCCATCAAGTTCTATAACCTGCGCACCGGTTTGCGCTTCAAGGGACAGCACTTTGCCATTTTCCACTGTCACACTGGCATTCTGATGAAGCTGTTCACCATCAAAAAATGCTTTACTCAGGTAAGTTACCGCCATGAATACCTCTGATTACAATGTTTGCGTGACTTTGTTCAGACCAACAGGTGAATCCGGGTTGTAACCCAGTGCCTGCGCCACCTGTTCCACATCAAGATAGAAGCGTTGTAATAAGGTTAGAGGCGCCAGGCGAGGGTGGATGTCTTTGCTTGTCTGTGCCATGTGGCAAAGTACTGCACCGCGACGTCCCACTTCTTCAATCTGCTGACGGTGTGCATCTACCGATTCGTCTTCGATGGTCAGGTCAACCACTGCCAGTTTCTTCTGAACCAAAGTCACCGGGCCGTGCAGGAACTCAGCACTGGAGAATGCCTCGGCATGCACGCTGCAGACTTCTTTCAGTTTCAGCGCCAGTTCACGCGCAATGGCATAACCAAAACCTCGCCCCAGTACCACGCAGTGTTTCAGGTCGCGGACAAAATCTACCGTCAATTGAACCGGTGCATCGATGGCTTGCTGCAGTGCTTCGGGTAACTGCTCTAGTGCGGCGATCAGCTCCTTATCCTGTTTCCAGTAGGCCACCATTTGCAGCAGTGCACTTAAGGTACACAAATAACTTTTGGTCGCTGCTACGGCTTTTTCGGCTCCGGCATTTAAAGGCAATACAAAATCTACCAACTCGGCCAGCGGCGACGTTGTGTCATTAACCAGGGCAACCACTAAACCACCGGCATTTTTGGCCGCCTTGGCCTGGGCCAGAATATCGGGGCTGCGACCGGACTGGGATATTACAATCACCAGCGCTTGCTTAAGTTTCAACTCTTTACCATAAACACTGGCGACAGAGGGGGCAGAGGCGGTGACCGGTGTGCCTGTTTCAATTTCAATCAGATATTTGGCGAACACGCCGGCGTGATCGGATGAGCCCCGTCCCACCATCAGAACAAAGGCAGGATCAAACAGGCGAATACGTTGACCAAGCTGGTGACAAGCGTCTTTGTTGTCTACCAACTGACTTTTAACTCTGTTTGGGGTTTCGGCGGCTTCTTGGGCCATGATACTGGTTGACATTAAGCTTTCTCACTTACTAAGGCTTGTTGTTGAGCGAATAATATGGCCCCGATTTCTGGGGGCTGCTTGGCTGGTTCAACGCGCACTCGCACATCTTCATCCAGCCAGGATTGAATCCTGGGCGCCAGACCACCGATCATAGATAATCTGGGCGGATTGTAGGTTAACAATTTTCTGGCCAGGCGACTGATGTAGTCTGCCCCGTTTAATACAATATCCAACGCCAGCGTATCTTTGGCTGCGGCACGTTCAATGACCAACGGTGCCAGTTTGGCATAGGCCGAAGGTTTCAGATTGGCCATCTGTTGGGCCAGTTCCTGGGCAGTTCTGCACTGAGTAAACTCAAGCACCTGATCCACCAATTCAGTTCGCGGTAACAGGCCATCCATCGCCTGCAGAGTTTGTTTGATGGCGGTAACGCCCATCCAGGCTCCGCTACCCTGATCGCCGACACTGAATCCATAGCCACCCAGTTCGTGGCTGTTACCGTCCACGTGAGCCATACCAATAGAACCTGTTCCGGCAATGATCACTGCCCCGTCTTCACCGTCGTGGGCTCCCAGACAGGCAATCTGCAGGTCAGTGGTAATATGAAACTGCGCAAAGGGGTGATCCCACTGGTCTAACATGGCGCGATACTTAGGCAGGTTGACTCCGGCCAAACCAGCACCGACCACCAGTTGGTCCACCATGCTGGATGCAAAGCCAGCCTGATGCAAAGCCTGTTCTGTGGCATCCATAATGGAATTGATCGCCAGATCCAAACCCTGATTTGGATTTGCCGGGCCTGACATCCCAGTTGCCAACGCCTGTCCCTGCTCATTGGCCAGCAGCACCTTACACTTACTGCCGCCGCCGTCGATACCGAGGTAGAGTTTTTCCTGCCTCTTCATTTATACGTTACCTTCTAACAAACCGGAACAGGTCAAGCTATGCGCAGGTTGACCAGCGAAACTGTAGCCTAACAGACTGATGACAGCGTTGTCATTTTGTTTTGTAATCATTTGGTAAAGTTTTTTCATCATTAGTTCACTTGTATGATGCGGCTGCTTCGTTGCATTCCTGGCAGACGGCTTCTAACCTCAAGCTGGCCTTGTACCGCCACGGGGTTTTGATAAGGTTGCCAATCGCTACCTTTTTCACGATATTCAATAACAAGACCTTGCCACAAGCTGTTGGCATGCAGTTTACCGTCATTGATTTTTGCGCCCGGAGGCGGTAAGCGAAACAGTACTTCGCCAGCCATATCCGGCAAGAACCGGTTGACCAGGGCATGACTAAAACCGGCCCAGTCTTTACGTAGCAGTGTTTCTTTGTCGGCATTAAAATAATCTGTAGCCGGACCATATTCACGACCAGCCTGATAAGGCACTTCCCAGTCAGCTTTATGCCAGGCTCGCTCAGCCAGGGCGTGTAATCTTGGATAGATCATAAACTCGGCACGTTTGTCGTCTCTGACCGTTTCACTCCACAGCTGACCCTGCATGCCGATATAGGCCGAACCTGCCTTAAGTGGTGTGTCGTCTTTGGCGGTAAATGGCGTGCCCATTCGGTTAGGCCAGAACTCTGCGTGGGCTGGCAGGTTGTCAGGCATAAAGCGGAATACTTTAAAACTGTCGGTATTACGTGATGCCCAATAATAACCGGGTTCCAGCGGGTCCAGAGCATAGGGGAAGTCAAAATAAAGCGCGTCTGGAATGGACAGCACCACATCCCAGCCTCGGTTGGCAAAATCCTGTGCTCTGTTATGGCCTTGCCAGAACAGGGCATCCCAGATATTTGCCTGAATACGCGGCGCGAGTTTTTCCTGTTCAACGTGGCTCAAGCCATCACTCCAGGCACCCGCGGTCACACCCATGGCGTTAACAATTTTGGTAACCTTTTCAACAAAATAAGCTGTGAGCTGCTCCGGGTCATCCATATTGTGTTTGGCTATGATGTCGGCACAGGCTGGAGATTCCTTCCATGCACCAGCGGTTTCATCGGCACCAATGTGGTAGCGATTCAGCGGCATGCCTGCATCGCTGTGCATCTTGTAGATCTCATTCAGCACTTTAGTAACAAAGCGATAAGAAGAGGGCAGGCAGGGATTAATGGTGTTGTCGTGGTAAAATTGTACCGACGAGTAGACCGTGGTGTCCTGTAAGTCGGTTAACAGGTACTCATTAGCCAAATCTGGCTTTTCCTGCTGCATATATTTGTTGGAACGGGCCAGCATCGCGCGGGTGGCAGCGCGGGAATGGCCGGGCATGTCTAATGATGGAATCACCTCAATATGCCGGGCTTTGGCATAGGCGAGAATTTCCTGATAATCCGCCACGGTATAGAAACCGTTGCCTGAGGTATCCTGCTCCGGACCATTACCCAGTTGCGGCAGCAGGCAGCGGGTTTCGGATGGGTCATAGCAACGGTAAGCACCGATTTCGGTTAGTTCAGGCAAATCAGGAATTTCAAGCCGCCAGCCTTCATCATCGGCCAGATGGAAATGCAATTTGTTGAGTTTAACGCTGGCCATTTGGTCGAGCAGCCTGAGTATCATTTCCTTGCTATGGAAGTTACGCGACACATCCACATGCATGCCCCGGAACGGGTATCTTGGGCTGTCCTGATAGCGCCCGGTTGCTACCTGGCCTTTATCTGCCAAGGCCGCCAGACTGATCAATGCGTAGTATCGACCGCTGCCGCTGCCAGCTTTGATACTTATATTGCTTTGGCTAACTTGTAGCTCGTAAGCATCAGCCACCAGGTTACTATCATCAATAAAGGTAACTGGTACCCCTTGCTTATTCTGGGGTATGCCTTTTTTGCCCAAATACGCTAAGGCCTGGGCAATCACTTCTGTTGATGTCACAGCAATACCAGCTTTGAGATTAAGCTGACCACCATCCAACTCTACATGGCTGATAGCCGGAATAATGCGATTGGACTCCAGTGCGGTGGCCTGTGAGTTGACATCCTGATAATGGTTGTACAACCACTGGGCATCAGCTAAAGGCAGGCTATCTTCCTTGCTGCGGAGATATTGCTGAGGCTGGTTTAGCGGGGCCACATGCTGGTTGTAAGTTAATTGGCTATCTAGGTCTCTGACTTCGCGGGTACTGTCAATGATGACGGGCTTTAAGCCGTCTGCTACAACAAAGTAATTTGGCATCTGGTCTGACGCAGAGGCGTGCCAGAAGGTGCCTTTCAGCGGAATCGAATAGGTCTGACCGGCTTTAAAACCACTGAATTGAGCAGTCGGTGTGATGGTGTGCAAATCACCGTTAATGTGCTGTATATCAAACAGCTCACTGCTGTCTGATTGAATAGGGGTAGTATGACTGAAGTAAAGTTGCCAGCCTGATACAGGAAGGTCCTGGTCTATTGCCAAGGTGATATTAGCGTCAAAACACTTGCCACCACCCAGGCTTTCGCTGCAGCCACTGGCATTCACGTTATCTACCACCCGATAGGTTACATCGAGATTGGCACCTAAGGTATCTAGTTGGGTTTGACTAATGGGGGCTGCCTGAACCAGTGCAGAGCTGCTAAACATGGCTAGACCTAGCGCAATCCGGGATAGTTTAAGTCCTGACAAGATAGTTTCCTTCATATTGTTGTTATTCAATCGTTAACCAGGTTGGTTAATCTTTGACAATGACAGCGTTGTCATTTATGTTAACAAAGATGGATTGTGTTGCAAATGTTTTGTTCTACAGGGATGTGGTAGTAGATAGTTTTTGATCTTTCCCTAATATGCTGTGCTGAACAGTGCATTAGCATCCAGCCATCTTAAGCAGAATCTCAATGTATATATAGGGAAGGTGTATATTATGAAAGTTCAATTATTTGGTAGAAAAGCTATATTCGCAGCGGTAATCACCTGCGCCGTATCTGCCTCTGCGTGGGCTGCTCAATATGTGAGTGACTCTCGAGGTGCTAGAGGCTCTGATTATTATGCGTGTGTGCATGCGTCTGGTTCAGCAGTGAGAGCACTAGAAGATCGTTATCCAAATGTTAGAATCTTAAAGGTGGAATGCAGGTTTGAAGGTGGCTATCCTGTCCCAATCACAGTGGCAACGGCATACGGCGTGATTGATTAAAAGATTAATAGAGTAGTTAAATACAGGCCTGTGTGGCCTGTATTTAAGAATGCCACTAGCACATACCGACCGGATGAAACTGAGTTGGCAGAGGCACTTATTGTCTAAGTGCTTATCAGTAAAGGCTTGAGTGTATAGGAAAGACCAAAACAGCTGGTAATCTGTTTTGAATGTGTTTAACCGTTAATTATAAGCTACTAAATGGTTTCATTCTCCAAACAAGAATGTGTTTATAGATGACTAACGAAATAAGAAAAATAATCATTGTCGGCGGTGGAACTGCAGGTTGGATGGCGGCAGCCAGCCTGGCCAAGTTTTCAGAGCATCGAGAGGTGACAATCACTTTAGTTGAGTCATCTCAAATCGGCACAGTGGGGGTGGGTGAAGCCACTATTCCAGGTATTGTGGACTTCAATCGAAATTTAGGAATTGACGAGTTAGAGCTAATCAAAGCCACCCAGGCCAGTTTTAAACTGGGGATTCAGTTTGAGAACTGGAATAAGCTAGGAGGCGATTTTTTCCATCCTTTTGCCGACTATGGTATGGAAATACAACAAGTTGCGTTTCATCATTTTATCCACCATTTAAATCGCAAAGGGGCCGGGTTGGACCTAACAGACTTTAGTTTTGCGATTCAATTGGCTAAGCAGAATAAGTTTGCTCAGCCCCATCCAAATCCGCCAACGCCTTTGGCCGACTATTCCTATGCTTATCATTTTGATGCCAGTCTGTATGCGGCTTATTTGAAGAAATTCAGTATAAATCTCGGTGTTAAGTGGATAGATGGTGAAGTCGAGGACGTGAAGTTAAACCCCCAAGATGGTTTTATTCAGGCTATCCAGCTAAAGGATGGCCAGTGCATCGAGGGGCAGTTTTTTATCGACTGCACGGGATTTAAGGGCCTGTTAATTGAGCAAGCCCTGAACACGGGCTACGAAGATTGGAGTCATTGGCTGTTTTGCGATGCTGCGGTGGCTGTGCAAAGTGAGCTAGTTGGCGAGCCTACACCCTATACGCGTTCTATTGCGCGTGAAAACGGCTGGCAGTGGCGTATCCCCCTGCAGCACAGAATGGGTAACGGCTACATCTATGCCAGCCACTTTCAGTCTAAGGAAAAGGCCGAAGCCATGTTGTTGGCAAATATTGAGGGCGGGGTAATCAACAAACCCAGACATTTTCGTTTTACCCCAGGAAGACGGAAAAACATTTGGAATAAAAACTGTTTTGCCCTAGGGTTAGCTTCAGGCTTTTTAGAGCCGCTTGAATCTACCAGTATTTCATTGATTCAAACAGCAATTGCAAAGTTATTAAGGTTTTTCCCAGATACCTCGTTTAACCCCTTTAACATTGCCGAAGTAAATCGGTTGCACAATAGCGAAATGGAACACATACGCGACTTCCTTATTTTGCACTACAAGTTGTCATCAAGAAATGACTCAGCGTTTTGGCGGCAGTGCCAAGAGGCGGAGATCCCCGAAAGTCTGCAACATAAGTTGGGGCTGTATAAGAGCTGTGGTCATCTAATTGAGCATGAAACTGAGTCATTCGAACCTTCAAGCTGGTTAACTATGTATAACGCCTTTGGTGTTGTGCCTGATGGAGTGGATATGCGGGCGAGCATGGCTAACACCGACAGCTTGATAAAAAATTTGCAACAAATGAAAGCGTCCATTCAAGGGGCTGTACAACAGGTTATTAGCCACCAAACCTTTATAGACAGACACTGTAAGGCAAGAATGCCAAAGGACAGTTAAGAGAAACAGCCACCTTAAAGGTGGCTGTTTTAAACTCGCTCGCATAGAGAAGAAAGCCTGGCTCCCTTTAACCTGTGTATTGACAGTGGGTCTTTAAAAAGTCGTTATGAGATGGAGAGTCTGCCACCCATTGAGATACCTGTGATTGCATAAAGGCCAGATGTTTCTGCAGATAATCCATCGGCATATTGTCTGCTCTTGGATGATAATTCTGTGGGTAAATGGCAAAGCCATTAAAAATGGCCAGCCAACTGTCACGGCCAAATATCTCCCATGGGTAGGTAACAATTTCGCCATTGCGTAAATATCGATTGAGTTTGTCCTGTAGAAGTTCAGGGAGTGCCATGTTCCGACAGTACTCCCACATTGCACCGCTGCGTTGATTGGCTTTGTAATGCAATATAATAAAATCCCTGACTCGTTCGTACTCCATCGCTGTCACTTGATTAAAACGCTGCACATCCTCTTTATGGTATTTAGGCTGTCTAAACGTCATCAGCAGTTTATCAATGGCTGTTTCAACCAACGCAATACTGGTCGACTCCAGAGGCTCAAGAAAGCCAGCAGATAAACCAATTGCTACGCAGTTGCCTTTCCATGCATGGCTGCGACGTCCAGGGGTAAAACGGAAATGTCTGGGGTCATGTAATAGTTTACCTTTGATATTGCTAACCAGAGTATTTCTGGCAGTTTCATCGTCAGTAAAACTATCGGCATAAACATGACCATTGCCTTGCCTATGCTGCAATGGAATAGTCCATTGCCAGCCGGCAGACCTAGCAGTAGCAATAGTTCGGGATGGTGGGGGACCGACTAACTCACTTTGTACGGCAAAGGCACTGTTACAAACCAGCCATTGGCTCCAATCTTCATAGCCCACTTCTAATGCACCAGCCAACAACAAAGAGTGAAAGCCCGAGCAATCAATATACAGATCGGTTTGAAGATATGTACCATCCGAAAAAATCAATGAACTGATCTGCCGCTTTTCGCTGTCGGTCTTTACTTCGACTATCTCATTATCAATTAATTTTACGCCATTGGAGATCGAAAACTCGCGCATTAAATGAGCAAACAATGCGGCGTCAAAATGCAGTGCCCAATCGTATATCTCTAACTGGCTTGTGGGTTTATCAATAGGTAACTTGAATTTATTTTGGCTTGCAAGTTGAACGCCGAGGGAAAACTGTTCAAGTGGGGCTGCGCCTCCGTTAGCTTTTGCGCGTAGCCAATAATGGTGAAATGGTACTTCTTTGGTTCCCTGTCCAAAAAGCCCAAACGGATGGATAAAAGAGGTATCGGGTTTATACCAGTCCCTGAATTCGATACCTAATTTACAGGTACCCGCAGACGCTTTAAGTACCTGAAGATCAGAAAACCCTAATTTTTGATAGAACCGCCTTAAAGTTGGAATCGTAGCTTCACCAACGCCTACTGTGCCTAATTTACTGGACTCCACGACGGTTATATCTACGGGCTGATTCTTAAAATGATGGCTCAATGCGGCCGCTGTCATCCAGCCAGCGGTACCGCCACCTACAATAGCAATTGAGGCAACGTTTAATGTTTCAGCCAAAGTCTCTACTCCTCAACAACATGCAAACCATTATTATCATCTTAAATTATGAAAAAAAAGACCGCAGTGTTAACCACTGCGGTCTTTCAGCCATGCTGCGCTACATTCCTTAGAATGTTACACGGGTACCCAACGTCCAACGTGCTTCATAAACGTTCTGGAACGCTTTTTGCGCTGGAACTTCAATGTAGGTTTGCTGGTATTCTTCAGTGATGTTTGAACCATTCAGATAGAAGCTCACACTATCGCTAAAGTTATAGGTTGCATTGAAATCAAGTTGAGAATAGTCATCTTGATACAACGCAGTACCGCTAGAGCTGGATGTAATCAGGCGAGGGCTTCTGGAGTTCCAGGCCAATCGCACAGAAAACTCATCCTGCTCGTACCACAATACTAAGTTATAAGTATCTTTAGACATGCCTTCAAAGGGCAGGTCTTTATCAAAGATGTCTTTTTTGTCTTGCTCACTGTCGCTGTAAGTATAGTTAGCATCCAAGCCGAAATTACTCAGAATGCTGTCTTCAGAGACAAAGTCACTTAGTGCAATTTTGGTTCCGATTTCATAACCGGTTACATTACCACCTTCACCTTGCACACTGGCTGTGAATGGATGACCTACATCACCGTCCACGGCCGGATCACCTTCTCCGCGCACAACACCATCAGAATCAGGCTCTTCTACATAGATGGTATCTCTAAAGGTAAAGCTTTCGATATCAATCTTGTAGGTAGCGACATAAGCCATTGATGCACTGCCGATATACCATTCACCTGACAATGACCAGTTGGTGGATCTCCAGGGATCCAGTTGAGGGTTACCATTCAGGTTACCGTTTTCAACGCGCATACAGTTACAGGCTTCGTTGAAGACCATACCCACAACTTTTCCTTCACCCCATTGAGAGAGGTTAAGTGGCTGCATGTTCTTAGAGTAGGCGGCACGCACTATGATGTCATCTGTCACTGAATACGCCAGGTTCACAGAAGGCAGGTAATCCCTGTAACCACGATCTGTTACCGCGTCACCAATATCTGGTCCCAGACCAGAGTGGGGCAGGTTTGGACCGACAAGGTTTTGTTTAACATAAAGGTCGGTATCAACCATCTTAATACCGGCATTACCTCTTAGTTTATCAACCTCAAAATTAGCTTGAACAAAATAGGTAATCTCATCCAGACCCACATCATAGGTAGCACCACCGTTTTCCACACGGGCAACGTTACCAAATACGCGTTCGTGGAATGCACGGGGATCGCGGAAGTTTTCTGCGTCTATTACCCAAACACCAGGAATACCTCTGACATCACCAAAATTAGTTTGCCAGGTCGTTGTGGTGTATTGATCCAAACGAGTCGGAGCTAACAGAGTATAGGGAGTCCAAACACCATTGACGTGCTCACCCGTTCCATCGACTTCATAACAAGGGCTACCTTCGGCTGCACCATTATATGTTTGGTCTACCGCTTTCCACTGTGCAATATCACAACCATCTCCAAAGTCTGACGTGTAGGTGAACTGATCATGATCCACTTTACGCTGACTATATCTCACACCAAAATCGATGCTGGTGATGTAGTCATTATCAAGCTTGTAGTTCCATTTTGTACTTAATGTGCTTATTTCACCTTCATCATCAGTATTTCCCTCAGAGGAAAACGCACCGATATGATATGAATCGATGTCAGCCATGTAATCCGCAACAGATCTAACCCCTTTACCACCGTTGACCATTTGATCAAAACCGGAGAACACAGGGAATTCACCTGAAGCGTCGTGGCGAATTAAGAAGTCACTGTCCTGAATACCGGTAGAGTAGTTTGCATAACATCCACCCAGATCCCCAACAATTTCCTCACCATTGGTGCAGTAAGATGCGGGATTTAGTCCGCCGGGCCCTGTAACCAAGGAACCCTGGTCGATACTCATGATGTCGCCTTCACCATAACCGTGGCGCATTTTCGCCGTCGCTTTGGCATGAGTCGCACGCACCTGACCCGTCAAATTACCACCATTGTCGTAATCCAACTGCAGGTTGAAGTTCTGTGACTTTTCCTCGTTGATATTTACCTGAGTAAACGTCTGCATTCGGTAAGGAACCAGATCGAACGCATTGGCAGCACGCCAGTTTGCGCCGTCGGTGCCTTTCCAGGTGTCTCCAGTGAATCCTACTGGAATTGAGTAGATATCATTGCCTTGCCAACGGCTGTTATGGTTAAAACCACTACGGTTATTAAATCTGTCCTGATTTGTATAGAAATAATCAGCGGTCAAGGTAAAACCTTCACCCAAATCGGCCTGCGCAGAGAACTGCAATGCCTGACGCTCACGCTCTTCTTGCTTATGGAACGCAGTAAAACCATGAGGCGCAATAGTCCGGTATGACTTGCCATCCGAACCAACTTCGTCTTGGCTAAATGTCCAACCCACACCACCGTTTTCAGACGTATCGTTGTGTCCATTGTAGTCGGTAGCCAAAACAACATCGGTAGTCACTGCGGCAACTAATACCCCGAACTTTCCGTTGTTGTAACTGGCCAAGCCATGAAACATAGGATCATTTTCTTTACTGATTGAGCCACGGTTTAACTCTGCACCACCACTAAATGTATAACCTTCTTCCATATCAAATGGACGTCTGGTTTTCAGGTTGATTGCACCAGCGATACCCGCAGCGTTATGCTTGGCTTCACCAGACTTATAGACATCAACGCCCGAAAACAACTGTGCAGGCAAGTTACCAAAGTCTGCTGCTGATTGGTCAATAGTGGTGGCACTCAGAAATACTTCACCATTAAACATGGTATCTATTTGCGGTAAACCACGAATCTGTACAGGTCCACCTTCACCTGCGACACGCTGAACTTGCACACCAGTGATACGTTGCAGTGAATCCGTTATCGTTACATCAGGCAACTTACCGATATCTGTTGCCGCAATACCGTCTACCTGTGAACCCGCAAAGCGTTTTGCATTTATCGATGCAACACTTGATGCTCTAAGCCCTTTAATCTGAATGACCTCGAGGTTTTCATCCGCACCGCTTGCGGCTTCCTGAGCCATTAACTGTTGTGAACTGAAGGTTGCGCCCACGACCAGAGCCAGCTTAAGCCCCTGCGTGATCTTATTGAGTTTGGTTGATGTCATGATGCCCTCTCATGAAGCTGAATTGTGTGAATGACAACGTTGTCATTTGTTTTTATTTAAAATGACAAGCGCTGCAACAACCAGATGACAGCGTTGTCATGCTGTAAACCTACCGCACAATCGAAAGCTTAGCAACCAGTTTTTTTACAATGTGGTAACATTCGTTGGGTTTTCTTTGTTAATACAAGGTACTTAAAACCCTTATTCTGTAACGTACTTTGGCAAAAAAATCAGTGTGTTCGGGTAAATTCCAACAGTAACTTTTCTTGAGAAATGAAGTTTTCCTCACACAGATGCTGATTATAACGTTTGGCTTGATCTAACAAACTCATTGGTAAAGCATCACCTGGAGTCGCAGTATTATCAGCGTGATAGTCCATACCGTTTAGAATGGCGTACCAGGAAGGGCGAAAGTAAGCCAACTCTTTGTCTCGAGTATGTAGCACTTCATCAACATCTTGCCCGACTCTCCAAGTGTGCATGATTTCTTCTAGTACACGACCTTTATTAACTTGGGAAGCCTGCTGCCAGAATTGGGTGTCCGTTCGTTGACTAGTGACGTAATGGCAGACAATGTAATCTTTGATTCCTGCCAAAAGACTGCTGACCTGCTGGTTTAACTGTTGTTGTTTATCCTGCAATGTTCCGCCTTGGCTATGCATATGATGGATGAAAAATTCTATGCACAGTTGAGTCACCATTAGAGATGTCGCTTCCAGCGGCTCGACAAAGCTCTGTGCTAAACCGATACCCAGTACATTACCCACCCAGGTTTTTTGGCGCATACCGGCGGTAAAGCTCAGATGACGAATACTGCCATCAACCACGTTTTCACCCAATTCACTAATCAGCTCTTGTTCGGCCTGTTCAGGGGAAATAAAGGCATCAGCATAAACATAGCCGTTGCCAATGCGATCTTGCAGGGGAATACGCCAGCGCCATCCTGCATTCATGGCAATAGAATCTGTGAAGGTGAAAGGCGGCGTCTGTTTCGTTGCCAGGGTAACGGCGCGGTTAGTTAATAGTTGGTCAGAAAAGGGGATAAATGGCACTTTCAGTGCCTTACCCAGCAATATTGATTGAAATCCACTGGCATCAATAAACAAGTCCGCTTCAAGGCGCTGGCCGTCATGCAATATTAGTGATGCAACCGCATCACCTTCGGGCACCAATGTGACTCTGTCAACCATACCAAGCTTGTGCGTCACGCCCAAACCAAGGGCAATTACCTTCAGAAATGCGGCCAGTCGATCAGCGGAAAAGTGATAGCCATACTCGGTGTTTATCGCTTTTTGTTGTGATACCGGCGCTTTGTGTTGCCGGACCAGATGGCCGGTAATAAAGTAATCACAAATATCCACGTCAATCGGCATTCCTCGGCGGCGTTGATTTGCCAAATAAAAAAATACCTCTGCTGGTTTAACGTCATCTTTACAATAAAATGGATGGAAATATTGGTCCTGTTTGCCATTCCAATTGCGAAAAAAGATTCCATTCTTATACGTCGCGCCGCAGGCGGGCATCCAGACTGACTCGTCAATCCCCAGCAGAGCCATAAAGCGTTTAAAGTGCGGGGTAGAACCTTCCCCTACACCCACTGGAGGAATTGCCGGCGATTCCAACAACGTCACATCCAGGTAGGGAAGCTGTTTAGCGACGGCACAGGCTGCCATCCAACCGGCAGTACCTCCACCAACCACGATTAATTTTTTTCTTCTCATATTTGTAGCAATAAAGAAGGCCGACCAGCGGTCGGCCTAAACCCTGTTAGAATTTGTAGCTCGCACTTAAATAGTAACGAGAGCCAAATTCAATGGTGTTTTGCGTCAGGTCATAGTTGATGTCATACGACTCAATGGTTTCATTCGTCAGGTTAACCCCTTCCAATGTTACATCCAGCGCTTCCGTAACATGCCAGGTTACAGAGGCATCCACCTGCTGGTAACTGTCGTTTCTTACAGACTGTACGGCACCAACGCCAACCCATTCAGAACGCCAGTTATACGCCAGGCGGGCACTCAACAATTCGTTTTCAAAGAATACTGAACCGTTGAATGAATTTTCAGAAACGCCTGGTACCATTTCTTTGGAACCATCAGGTCGGGTAGTTTCACTATCCACATAGGTATAGTTAGTTATAAAGCCAACACCATTGTCAAAAGTATGTTGTAACTGAAGTTCCAGACCTGTGACTTTTCCTTCACCGCCATTTTGTGGCTGAGTGACGCGGCACTTGTCCCAATCGGCTTCTGATGCACCACAACCTTCAACAAATTGGATGCTTTCCGAATTGAAAACTACATTGGCGATATCTTTGTAAAACAACGCCGCAGAGGCCATAGAGGAGGGCGAGAAGTACCACTCTGCCGCCACATCTATCTGGTCAGCTTCATAGGGTTTAAGGCTGGGGTTACCGCCTTGCGCACTACCAATGTTTGCATCTATCGCCAGGCCTGGCTTCAGATCGCTATAGTTGGTACGAGCCATAACCGAGGAAGCGCCTGCACGCAAAATCACATCATCGGTCAAATCATAGGCAACGTTTACGCTGGGTAGCCAATTGTCGTAACTCACATCATCAGAAAACGCCTGACCACCAGCAAAGCCACGAGAGGCCTGATCGGTGTCTACGTAACGAAGACCGATATTACCGCGAAGGTTTTCCCCTGCGAAGTCAGCCTGAACATAATATGCCAGCATGTCTTCGTTGATTTCGAAGGTATTTCCCAGATTAGCGACTTCTACTAACTCACCATTTTGATACTTCTGGCTGATGAAATCCCACCATCTGTCTTCATCTAAGTAAGCGTAGCTGCTCAGAGTGTGGCCCGATGTTTGTGAGTGCAATCCGGACAGTATGCCACCTGTCCAGTTACTCAGGTTACCGTTGGGTACGAATCCGATGATTTCTGCAGGATTACGATTAAATGCTGTTCTGGCGAAATCACTACTGTTGAACTTCACGCCAGTTTCAACTTTAGTGAAGAATCCATCTTCAAGATCGATGCTCAAGTCTAATTGCGCATAGTTGACATCGTGCTTCTGCACAGTGGTCTCATAGTTGGCTTCTTGCGCATGTTTTAACTGGCTGGCATCTGTTGCATCTAAGGACGTTAACCATACCTGGTATGGTCCTGTTGCATCATAGGTGAAGCCACCGTCTACGCTGCCCTGATTTGGAAAAGCTGGATCGCCGATTCTGTCGCCTTCATCCGTCGCAGGGATCCACCAGGATGAAGAACCTCCTTGTGTACCACCTTCAGACGTAGAGCGACCAATAGTGCCGGAGACTTTGAATCCGTCACCAGTATAAGCGTGAGTCAGATTTAGCACATCAGCCTTCATATTGACCGCATGGCGGACAACCGGGTTGTAAATAATTGAGGCATATGCCGGAAGAATTGTTGCCTTCTCAGTGCCGCCTTTAGCATTGTTTTGCACATCTGTGGCTCCAGCACCACGAGCACTAACCGTCAGGAAGTTGTGGTTTACATGAGGATTGTCAAACTCGAATCTAAAGTAATCTAGTGAGACATCAACAGAATCTGTAGGTGCAAATTGAAGGGTAACCTGAGCACTGGTTCTTTCACGTTCTGCTTTAAAAGCCTGTGAACCAATGCCCCAGGCTCCAACCGTAGACTCTTGGCCGGTGTCCTGATTTTCAGGAAAATACTCATAATAGCCACTCAATGACTCAAGTACATGTCGCCCTGAAGTAAGTTGCTCAATGGAGTAGGCGGCTAGCACACCGAAAGAGGACGCTTCATTTTTCCAACTGGCCAGTCCTGACAAACCTGGATCAGTTTCATCGTATAAAGAACCACGCGCTAATTCACCAGAGATCATGAAGGTGTTTGCATCCAGCCCAAGGGGCTTGCGGGTTGTTAGGTTTACTGTGCCACCTAATGCGCCTTCCTCTAATGCAGCTTCTGGGGTTTTATGGACTTCAACTGCAGACACTTGCTCCGCGGACAACAGCTCCATATTAAAAGTACGTGTCGCCGGACCTAAGTCATACCAGGAAGTACTGGCTACCGTGTTGCCATTCAGCAGAATTCTGCTTTGCTCAGGTGCAGTGCCGCGAATGGTTACGCCGCTTACTTCGCCGTACTGGCGATCCACTGTTACACCAGAGATACGTTGAAGCGCATCACCAATATTTTTATCTGGAAATTTACCGATGTCTTCTGATGTTATGGCGTCAACCACTGTATTGGCGAATCGCTTGGTATTCATCGACGCTTCCAGAGAACGACGGATGCCACGAACCTGAATGGTTTCCACCGAATCCGTTGCGCCTGATGCTGATTCCTGAGCTATTACCACTTGGCTGGCTGTAGTGCTGCCAAGTGCCAATACTAAGCACAAGCCCTGTGTTACTTTGTTCAGTCTTATTGAAGTCATGATGCCCTCTCATGAATTGTTTTGTGTGAGTGACAGCGTTGTCATTTGCTGTTATTAAAAATGACAGCGCCGTTATCACATCATGACAACGCTGTCATTAAGTGCGAAATTACCGCATAGTTAATGAACTATCAATGTGTTTCTTACAATGAAATTACAAGTGTTACCTTTCAATTGTAACAACTTGTCTGTCTGGCTGGGTTGAGTAGTGCTGAATGGATGTTACTTTTTACGCTAGTCAGTTGTTAGTGGCATACGACATCGCAGGATTTGCAACATCCATAAGTAAAGGACTGGCATTTATGCTAATCATCATGTTTACTAACTGCCAATTGAGTCGAGAGAACCCAAATGAAATCAACTATTAAGGACGTGGCCCAATTGGCAGGAGTGTCAATTAAGACGGTGTCACGGGTGATTAATAAAGAAGCGGCTGTCAGGGCTGACACGATTGAGAAGGTCAACGATGCCATTCGGCAGTTACAGTACGAGCCAAATCTGGCCGCGCGTAACTTGGCAGGAACTCGCTCCTATACCATGGGGTATGTGTACGACAACCCCAATGCGTATTATGTTATCGATATGCAAAATGGCATTCTGGCTGAGTGCCGTGACAAGGGCTATGAGCTGATTATTCACCCCTGCAATGCAAATTCACCCACGATAGTTGATGAACTGAAAACCATGATCACCAAATCACAACTGGCCGGGCTGGTGATCTCTCCGCCTTTATCGGAAATGCCTGACGTGTTGGATGCATTGGGTGAAATGGATATCCAGTTTGTGCGAATTATCTCAGGCTCAGGCCATAAACCGGAGAAAACACCCTGTATCTTTGTGCATGACCATGAAGCGGCCTATCAAATCACCCGCCACCTGATCGATTTAGGCCACCGGGATATTGCGTTTATCAGTGGTGATAAAGGTCACCGTTCTACCGACGAGCGTTTGAATGGTTATCGGGCGGCCATAGAAGATGCTGGCATCACCTTTAATCCTGACTATCTTTATGATGGCCGTTACTCGTTTGAGTCAGGTGTAAAAGGCGCGAAGCACTTGCTGTCGCTGGCCAAACCGCCCAGCGCCATTTTTGCCTGTAACGATGAAATTGCAGCGGGTGCGCTATTTGCAGCACGGTTGAGTAATGTTTCGGTGCCGGAGCAGGTATCCATTGCAGGTTTTGAGGACAGTCCCTTTTCGCGCCAAACCTGGCCGAAGCTCACTACTGCAGCACAGCCCACCAATTTAATTGCCAAAAAAGCTGCTAGTCTGCTTATTTCACAAATTATGATTCAGCGATCAGGTAAGGGTAAATTGGAAACCGTTCACCAGCATTTTGAGCCGGAGTTGGTAATCAGAGAATCCACACAACGTCAAACTGCATGAAATACAAAAATATTGTTGTCCTTACTGGTGCTGGTATATCCGCTGAATCCGGATTGAAAACCTTTCGCGACAATGATGGTTTGTGGGAACATCATCAGGTTGAGGACGTGGCTACACCTGAAGCTTTCAAGGCAAATCCTGATTTGGTTTACCGCTTTTACAACCAAAGACGTCAGCAACTTCTTGATGGCTCTGTGAAGCCCAATGCTGCGCATTTTGCCTTGGCAAGGTTGGAACAAGCTTGTGAAGGTGACTTTCTGCTGGTCACCCAAAACGTCGATAACCTGCATCAAACTGCTGGCAGCCAAAGGGTACTATCTATGCATGGCGAGTTACTTAAAGCCAGATGTACCCGAAGCGGTCAGGTGCACCTAATGACTGCAAGTTTCAACGCACAGGATCGTTGCCCTTGTTGTTACCCGGCTAGTGCGCTGCGCCCCCATATTGTTTGGTTTGGTGAAATGCCATTGTTTATGGATGAGATCTTAGCGGCGATAGCCCGGGCAGATCTATTTATATCCATCGGCACCTCAGGCACGGTATATCCTGCTGCGGGTTTTGTTGCCGAAGCAAGTTGGGCGGGGGCTTATACAGTCGAACTCAATCTGGATGCCAGTGACGGATTGTTTATTGAGAAACGACAGGGTAGGGCAACGAAGATAGTCCCTAGGTTTGTTGAAGAACTTTTATTACCGTATTCCCAATAGAGTGTTGTTGATGTTGGAACAAATGCAGCCATACTGGCTGGAGTTTTTAGCTATTGCTACCGTTCACCTGTTAGCGGTAGCCAGCCCGGGTCCTGATTTTGCGATTGTGTTAAAGCACAGTGTCAGCTACGGCAGACGTGCCGCAATATACACCAGCATAGGTATCGGACTGGCTATTCTCTTACATGTTGCATATTCGTTATTGGGTATCGGCCTGCTGATCCAAACTACGCCTTGGTTGTTTAATGTGCTTAGTTATGCAGCGGCAGCCTATCTTGCGTATATAGGATTTAAAGCTATTGGCAGTAGCGCTGCCGGTAAATCAGCAAGCAATGCGCAAAAAGGGCAAATCTCAGACGGCAAGGCCTTTGTTGTTGGTTTCGTCACAAATGGATTAAATCCGAAAGCGACGCTGTTTTTTTTGTCCCTGTTTGCAGTAGTGATTTCTGTTACAACCCCTATGCAGGTTAAGCTGTTTTATGGTGTATACCTGGCGTTTGCAACGGGACTCTGGTTTATTGCCCTGTCTTTCTTATTGGCCGCACAACCTGTCAGACGTTTCCTGCAAAGCAAGGGATTCTGGTTTGATCGCTTAATGGGTATATTGTTAATTTTACTGGCAGTGAAATTACTGATTGGAAATTAGCTGAAAATGAATCTCAAGCGGACTAATCAGCCCTCAGAGACTAATTTCTGGTCTGTTGGGACCTATTCTCCTAAGCATTTCACTTATTCCGGTTCTGAACTGGTATGATATGCCCGTTGTATATGCTTCAGGTCTTAAACATTGGAAGAAAACAAATCACTCATTCTCGGCGGTAGTCTGGCAAAGGCCATGGCAGGTGATTTCACCCTGGATCTTAAAGGTCTCTTGAAGGAGGCATGGGATATCACCCATGTAACAAAATGGGTGATGGTACAAGCCATTTTGTTGGTTTTCTCTTTAGCTTTGCTGGCAGTGATGGTGCTTGCCCAGATTGCTCAGCTAAAGGGATTGGATTTAATGGCTCCAAATGTTCAGTTGATGACAGAGATTCTTCTTACCTTACTGACCGCACCTTTGATTACCGGCCTAATGATGATGGGGGTCAATCATGCTGTTGGCGGTCGTTCCCGTCCATCTCATCTGTTTCATTTTTTGTCCAAAGCCTTGTTGCTCTCATTAAGTGCCTTAATGGTCAGTTTAATTGTGGAGATTGGCCTGCTATTAATGATTGTTCCTGGACTTTACCTCATGATTGCCTGCAGTTTCGTGCTACCACTGGTGGTGGAAAAAGGCATGACGCCGCTACGGGCGATCTATGTGTCCATTCGGGTCGTCAGCTTTAAGTGGCAGCAATTTATCCTGCTCTATCTGTTGTTTGCTTTGTTGTTTGTATTGGTTGTCCTGACTTTTGGTATTGCCATGATCTGGGTTGCCCCCTTTTACTACAACACCAAAGGCGTGCTATACAGAGAGATATTCGGTGTGGCAGTGCGCCTGACCGGACAAAGCGGAGATTCTCAAAATGGTGAATCAATTTTCCATGCCTGATGCTGGCTGGGTAATTAGAGCAGTCTTCATTGCAGTCGTTGGGTTTGCGCTAGTCTATCCATTTTTACACAGAGAGGAACAAGGACTGTTGCCGGAGCCCAAGCAATTGGCCATGCCGGTGCCTGACTTTAATGCTTTTGAAAATGTCGAAGAAAAGAAACAGGCATTCTTCGATTATCTCCGGCCAGCGGTGGAATACCACAATCAGCTCATCTTGCATGACAGGAATATGTTGCAGGCTATTCGGCAAAAAATGATTGACGGGCAACCGCTAACCCAGTTGCAGAAGCGCAAACTGGAAAAACTCAGTCAAACATACAAGCTGGCTAAAGCGCCCACAGATATAGACAGTATCAACCGGTTGTTAAGGCGGGTAGATATCGTTCCGGTAGAACTGGTGTTGGTGCAGGCCGCTAATGAATCCGCTTGGGGAACCTCCAGGTTTGCCCGGCAGGGATACAATTTTTTCGGTATGTGGTGCTTTAGAAAAGGGTGCGGGTTTGTACCTCGACAGCGGGAAGAAGATGCTGGCCATGAAGTAGCCCGATTCCGCGATTTATCTCATGCTGTTCAGGCCTATCTCACTAATATCAACAGTCATTATGCCTACAGCGAACTGCGTGGGATCCGGGCGGGTTTACGTCGTAATCAGCAAACCGTTACTGCTGAATACCTGGTGGAGGGGCTGATGGGGTACTCCGAACGTGGCCAGGATTACATTGATGAGTTGTTACAGATGATTCGAGTTAACAGGAAATATTTAAATTCATGAGAATGCTTTTTCTTGGTCTTATGGCCTTCTCCGGTGCAGCTTTAGCGTCTGAGTCACTGGAACTGGATTACGCTACATTGTATAGCCATACACGCAAGCTGGATAAGGACGAACTGTCGGCCTTGCAATTTGCCTTTGGCTTTATGCATCACCAAAGCAAGCAAATGTGTCACCTTGAATCCGCTTATCTGCATACCCAAAAGCAGGATATTCCTTTGCAGATAACGCAAGAACAAAGATTCACGGTACCTTCTGAAAAAGCTCTCAGCCTGGCTAAAGCCGTTGCAAGATTTGAATTAACCGAACCGGTAAATCAATGTGACATGTCAGTGCAACTGGAAACTAAAGCAGAGTACCTGAAAACAGCATACGACCTGCAGGAGCTAGTTTTGCTGTATGACCAGTACACCGAGTTTTTTGATTCCATGGGCAGCTTTCTGGCGTTTATGATGCCATCAGTAAAGGGATTGGTGCTTCACTTTGATAAAAATATGGCGTCTGACGCTATCTGGCTGAACGACAAATTACAACCTGAGCTGTCTATACGCGAAGGCGAGCTACGTCTAAGTAAAGACTGGTTGGAAAACAAAGGTCAGTTGCGTTTACCTGTAAGGCCATACCGCATTACGGCGATAACCGAGTAAAGAAGGGAAGGGCACCCCTTCCCAAACAAGCACATTAGCTTAGCTGTACGATTTGAACTATTTGTTCTTCATCTATGTCTACAGGATTTTGAGGTGGCCTAATGTCTGGCTGATCAAAGCCAATATCGCCATCTTCAAACGGATGTTCCTGAGTTTTCAGGTCGGCGAAGTTAAACAGCGCAGGATCCGCCAAGTGTGACGGCGTGACACTTTGCAACGCTCTTGCCATATTCTCAATCCTGCCGGGATATTGTTTATCCCACTGCTGCAGCATTTGCTTGATGACTTTGCGCTGCAGATTCTCCTGAGAGCCGCAAAGATTACAGGGAATAATTGGAAATTCCATTAACTCTGCATATCGCGCCAGGTCTTTTTCAGCGCAGTACGCCAGAGGGCGAATGACCATTTGCTTACCATCATCGCTAACCAGCTTAGGTGGCATAGACTTTAATTTTCCGCCATAAAACATGTTGAGAAACAGTGTTTCCAGCATGTCTTCACGGTGGTGTCCTAAGGCAATCTTGGTGGCGCCCAACTCTGTGGCGGTACGATAAAGAATGCCACGTCTTAATCTGGAACATAGCGAACAGGTTGTTTTGCCCTCGGGGATCTTCTCCTTAACGATACTGTAGGTGTCTTCGGTGACGATTTTATAGTCAACGCCCTGGCTGTCCAGGTAGGCCGGCAATACATGAGCAGGGAATCCAGGCTGCTTCTGATCAAGATTGACGGCCACCAGTTCGAACTGAATAGGTGCCACTTTTTGCAGATAACGCAGAATATCCAGCATAGCATAGCTGTCTTTGCCGCCAGACAAACACACCATAACTTTATCGCCATGCTCAATCATATTGAAATCGTCAATGGCTTTCCCCGCGCAGCGGCGCAGTCGTTTCTGGAGTTTATTGAAAGCGTATTTCTGTTTAGCGGTTAAATCTTCTAATCGCGTCATGGGGTACCTCTGCAATGAGGCCGGGATTATACCTGCATAACGCACAAGTTACAGCTCTGCTGATGCTTGGCTTACATCTTGGATTGGGCAATCCTGTTGGTGTTATACCATTTCTCCAGTAGCCGCAGATTCATCTGATTGGCTCGGAAAAACACATCCAGCACGTCCCCAATGATAGGTACCAGACCGACAAAAAAGTCTAACAATAAGTTCACCAGTATGCGCAGCTGCAAACGCAGCGGGGCACCCAGTGCGCGTGCAACGATTAACAGTCTCATTGAAATCAGCACGCTGATAACGTCACCCAGACCTGGGATCAGTCCTATAATAAAGTCCCAGCCGAATCTGATACCAAATAAGCTGAATGCACTGTCACTCCAATTGGCCCAGGATCTGGCACTTTTAAGTAAACGCTGGTGATTTTGCGACGCCATTCTAATTTCAACCTATCTTGAGTAGCGGGCTGTAAATTGACGCTGCCAAGCAGCAGGAATCGGATACCCCATTGCTGTGCATACAACAATGGGGCTGTCGGGAAGGTTAACTTACTTTTGTTGCAATGGGCTGACAAAGCCGTCAGGTTTAACCGTCAGAACATCGCAATCGAGCATATCGATAACATGTTCAGCGGTATTGCCAATCAATGCTGCAGATATACCATGTCGTCCTACGGTACCAATAACCACCAATTCAGCATCCAGTTTTTCTGCCACAGTGGGGATCACATCTTCAGGTAAGCCCTCGCGCACATAACAATGGGTCATATCAATACCATGCGTACTGGCAAAGGTTTTCATCGCATCGATATGGTGGTTTTTCACCGATTGATTAAAACTGGCAGGGTCAAATTCAGGAATTTCGATGGCAATATTTACCGGCGTGCCTGGATAAGAATTCACCAGGTTAACCTGACCGTTGAGGGTGCGGGCAAAATCTAACGCCGTGTGAGTAACCTTCTGATTCAAAGAAGCATGTTCTGTGTCTACTGAACCAACATTGACCGCAGCCAGTATCTGTCCCTGTTCAGGCCAGTCATGTTCCTTAACCAGCAATACAGGAACGGGGGCTTTACGCATTAAATGCCAGTCGGTAGGGGTGAAGATCACTGACTTTAACCCGCTGTGTTGATGAGTACCTTTAATGATCAGGTCATACTGCTGTTCAATGGTCTCATAAATAATGCTTTCAAATGGCCGATTGTGCCATACCACTTTTGCATCAACAGCCAATGATGGGTCGTCTATCTGCTCCGACAGCAATTCGGTCAACCATTCCGTTCTGTCGTCCACCACGGCCTGACGCATAGTTTCGCGTTCGTCCACCGACAGCATAGTGGTCATTTCGTAGGAGAAATCATAAATGGACAGAAAAGCAGTAATGCTTGCGCCGGTTTTACCCGCTATCAGTACCGCTCTTTTTAAAGCTTTCTGTTGTTCAGTGGTAGGGTCAATGACGACCAGCAATTTTTTATAATTAATCATCCATCTCCTCCGGCAGATCCAATGATAGAGCGTGTTGACCTTTTGAGTCTATGTACAAACTACATTTCTATCCAATCAGTATGATTGCGTTAGATCAAGTCCGAAGGGGAAAGTTTTTAACTAGTCGTCGCGGAACTGTCCTGCACTTCCTTAAGCTGCGCAGGTTGTACCAGGGTAATAAATTTGCCATCTACTTTTATCAGGCCCTGCTTTTGAAACTTGGTTAGCAGGCGGCTGATGGTTTCTACGGTTAAACCCAGGTAATTTCCAATTTCCGCACGGGTCATACTGAGACGGAACTGGCTGCCGGAAAAGCCGCGTTGATGGTAACGATCCCCCAGATGCGCCAAAAAATGCGCCAGCCTTTGGTTAGCGGTGCGTTTGTTAAGCAACATAAACATATCTTGATCTGCAAGTATTTCATTGCTCATCAAGCGCATTATCTGTTGTCTCAGCCTCGGTAAATCGCCAGACAAGGCTTCCATGGTTTGGAAGGGGATTTCACATACCATCGAGGTTTCCAGCGCCTGCGCGAAGCTTTTATGTTGTTGGTTGTGAATAGCATCAAACCCAATGATATCCCCCGGTAAATGGAAAGCAGTAATTTGCTCTTCTCCGTCAGGGGCCAATACGAAACTCTTAAAAGAGCCGGAGCGCACCGCGAACAAGCTGTTTAACTTATCCCCGGACTGGAACAATCGCTCATTTTTCTGAAATGGCCGCTTACGCTGAATAATATTGTCGAGTTTATCCAGTTCCTTCTCATTCAGAGTAAAAGGTAAACACAACTGACTGATGCTGCAATTCTGACAGCTGATGGTACATTCGCGGTGTTGATTCATTGTGGCTATAGATAAATGGCCAGACAGATGGCTAGCTTAGCATTTTTTGGCATAGGTGTAAGCGAAATCAACTAACTTCAGGGTCAGGCTTTAACTGCCATCACATAGGGCGATAAAAGCAGCCACAGGGCACTGATCGCTAACAACACCGCAATAATCTGTTTGCTACGCGGATGTGCCAGTAAAGGCCGTAATTGTTGACTAAAACGCCCCAGGGTCAGCAGGGCTGGCAGAGTTCCTAGCCCGAACATCAGCATCAACAGTGCGCCCTGATGGACGCTGCCGGCTGCCAGGCTCCAGGTTAAACTGGAATACACTAAACCACAGGGCAACCACCCCCAGATTATTCCATAAGGCAGCGCCCATGCCGGACTTTTAAACGGAATAAAGCGTTTAGACAGCGGTGCAACCGGCCGCCACAACTTAGCTCCCTGTTTTTCTAACCAGGACAAGCCGCGCCACCAATTGCCGATATACAGCGCCAGGGCCAGCAGAAACAAGCCACTGAGCACATTCAAAATAGCCATGCCGCCCGCAATCTGATGGCTGAAAAGCTGACCAAGTCCGCCGGTTATCGCCCCAGCCAGGCTGTAACTGGCAAGTCTACCGCTATGGTAGGCCAGCTCAAAAGGCAAAGGGGAACGATCTTTGGGAATAGAAAAACTCAGTGCACCGACAATGCCACCACACATCGCAACGCAATGCACACTGCCTGCCAGACCAATAAGAAGTGCAGAAAGCAGCGTCAGATCAGTCACGCTGGTTTTTATCCCCGCCCGAGGGTTTGTCATCATCGAACAGAATGTTGTGGCCCTGACGTTCCAGGTCGTCAAACTGTCCGGACTTTACTGCCCAGAAAAAAATCACGATGGCGATAGTGACAATCACAATCGCAAGGGGAATAAGGATATATAAAATGCCCATTAGGAATCGGCCTTAAGTAGTCGAACAGAATTGGCTACCACAATAATAGAGCTTAGCGACATACCAACCACCCCCAACCAAGGGGTTAAATAGCCGCAAACGGCCAGTGGCAGCACCAACAGGTTATAACCCAATGCCCAGGCCATGTTCTGCTTTATCTTGGTCCTGCTGCGTTTAGCCATATTGAATAACACCGGTAACAGGGTCAAAGAAGGCTTAATTAAAATAACATCAGCAGCATTTTTAGCTAAATCGGTCGCACCACCAACGGCTACTGAAACCTGTGCAGCGGCCAGCACTGGGGCGTCATTAATGCCATCTCCCATCATCAGCACATGCTGTCCTTGGTGCTGTAATTCCTGCATCTTTTTGAGTTTCTGCTCTGGTTTGCACTGACTATATAACTTATCAATCTGTAATGCCTGGCCAATTTTGGCAACATTTTGCTGATTGTCACCACTGATAATGCAATGTTGATAGTGGTTGAGTTGCTTTAGCATCGCAGCAGCATCGGGGCGAATCTGGTCGGTCAAGACAAAGCCCGCCAAAATGCCATTTCGGTCGGCCAGCAACACATTACATGCACTCAGACTATCCGGCACAGGGTGAGACATAAGGTGCTGGCTACCAATCCGGTATTCCTGACCATCAATCCAGCCGACCAGGCCAAAGCCAGGCGTGACCTGCACGTTTTCGGCCAGTGTTCCGGCGTAAGGGGCAAAAGCTTTAGCCAGTGGGTGCTCAGAATAGCTTTCCAGCGCGGCGGCTAAGCGCAGTAACATTTCGTCACTGTGCGCAGACAGATTAATGGTCTGCTGCAAACTAAATTTCCCCTCGGTGAGGGTCCCGGTTTTATCAAAAGCCAGGGTATCTATTTCACATAGGGCCTCTAATAAATCTGCGCGTTTTAATAAAACCCCCTGGCGATTTAATCTGGCCATGGCGCAGGTCAGGGCCGAAGGCGTGGCAAGCCCCAGAGCACAAGGGCAGGTGGCGACCAGCACAGATGCCATAATCCAGAACGCATTGGCATTGCCTTGCGCGTGCCAGAACCAGAAGGTGAGGGCAGAGATCAGCAATACCGCCAGTACAAAATAGCTGGAAATTCGGTCTGCTAATTGCGCAATAGCTGGCTTATTCAGCAGCGCTTCGTCCTGCAAGCGCAGGATCTGGTTTACCATGGCTTCTTTAAGTGGCCTTAATACCCTTATGGTTAATGTGCCGCTCTGATTCAGTGCGCCGCCATACACTTCGCTCCCTGGTGTTTTAGTCACCGGCTCAAACTCACCGGTCAGCATGGATTCGTCAACATGGCTGTGACCATCCAGCACCTGGCCATCCACCGGAATCGTTTCACCTGGCTTAACCAGCACGGTCTGATCCGTTTTAAGTAGTTTGGCCAGTATATCCCGGGTGTTACCTTGTTCTACCAGGGTGGCAGTGACCGGGATATATTTGCTCATATTGGCAGAGATTTGCGCGGCTTTGTGTCTTGCCCGGTGCTCCAGAAAACGGCTGATAAGCAGCAGAAAGATAAACATGCACACAGATTCAAAAAACACTTCGCCACGGGCAAGAACGGTGGCCTTGGCACTGGCAATAAACAACACCCAAATGGCAATACTGACCGGCACATCCATATTCACACCGCCGCTGCGCAGGGCCCGCCAAGCGCCCTGATAGAAGACCGCCCCTGAATAAAACACGACGGGTATGGAAAGCCCCAGGCTTACCCAGTGCATAAACTCGCGGATATCCTCATCCAGATTGCCGAATAGACCGAAATACAATGCAATGGCAATCATCATGACCTGCATGGTCATTAAGCCCGCCAGGCCGATACGTTTCAGATAAGCTCGGTCGGTGTTTTTAAAGTTTTCTTCCTGCTGCTGGGGGTGAAAGGGCTGAGCGTGGTAACCTATTTTTTCAATGGCATTAATAATCTCGCTCAGCGCCACTTGTTGCGGATACCAACTGACAATGGCTCGTCTGGCACTGACATTCACAGCAATCTGCTTAATACCGGCCAGCCTGGCCAGTTTCTTTTCGATAAGCCAGGCACAAGCAGCACAGCTGATACCATCCAGGCTTAATTGTACCTGATTGGTTTTGCCCTGATGAATGACAAACTCTTCCTGCAATTCTGGCTGGTCAAAAAGCCGCAGTTTCTCCAACAAGTCATCGGGCATACTGTCGGCTTTCTCTGCAGGCTCAGTGCGAAAGCGGTAATAGTCATCCAGGCCGTTGGCTACAATGGCCTCTGCAACCGCCTGACAACCGGGGCAACACATAGGTCGCATCTCGTCCAATATACGGGTCTGGTAACGGCCGATTTCCGTTACCTGCTGATGACAGTGAAAACAGATCAACGACATTGCCTGCATTAATTAGGGGCGAAAAATAATAGGGGAAGCTTGAGGCAGTCCTACATCCTGTAAAATACGCCATTGCTTGTCAAACGGCTCCAGGGTTAACTTCCATTTACCTTTCAGTGGATGTGCCAGCGGCGCGCTGAATACCCCGTCTGCATTTTGCGTGAGCAACAAATTAAAATCTTTATCTGCCAGGGTGGGGTGCTGAAAGTGCATGGACAAAGCCGCACCGGTGTTGGGGGCACCCTGCACAAATTCCAAACGCAAGCTTTCATCACTGAATTGCAGACGTATATCTATACCCAAATCCCTGGCGTGCTGGATTTTCTCCAGATTCATATTAATGCCTTTGCCTTCCTTGTAGTAGTCATCAATCACCATGCTGTCCTCGCCGCCCAGAGCCAGCATCAGCATTTTGGTGCTGAGTATGATAGACGTAACGGGAATGGCAATAAGGAACCAGGGCCAGAATTGTTTATACCAGGGGGGAGGTGTTTGACTCATAACGTCTCTAAATAGTCCAGGCTGTACTGCAAAAACGCGGTGCCAGTTTAGGGTCCGTGGCCATGTTGATCATGCGCCAGGTCAATAAAAGTGGCATTTTACCCTTGTCAGCTAAAAAATGCTGCCCTTGGCATACAAAAAAGCCCCGCATAAGCAGGGCTTTGGCACAAATTTGCGATGAATTACTGTTCTTGCGACAAGCTATACACGTAAGCCGTTACCAGATGGATCTTGTTCTCACCAAGAATGTCCTTCCAGGCTGGCATTACGCCATTTCTGCCGTGGGTAACAGTTTCGGTTACGGCCATTTCGCTACCGCCGTACAACCAGATGTTGTCTGTCAGATTCGGCGCACCAAAGGCATAGTTACCTTTGCCGTCCTGACCATGACAGGCCGCGCACATGGCAAAGCGACTCTCACCGGCTTCAGCCAGAACCGGGTCAACCTTACGGCCACTCAAAGACAGTGCATAAGCCACCACTTCTTTTACGCCTTGTTCGCCCAAAGAATCAATCCAGGCAGGCATGGCGGCAATGCGACCGTTTCTCAGCGTTTCTTTGATTTGCGCCGGGCTACCACCGTACAACCAGTCATTATCCGTCAGGTTAGGGAATCCACGCTGACCACGAGCATCCGAGCCATGGCACTGCGAACAGTTCTGCAGAAACAGGCGCTGACCAACTTTAAGCGCTTCAGGGTCGGTGGCCAGATCTTCAACGCTACGCTTAGCATAGGCTTCAAAGATAGGGCCAAAACGCTCTTCGGCTGCGGCAATGGAACGACTGTATTCATTCAGGTTGCCATTGGCCAGATCTTCGGCATGTGCCTGCTTGGATTCTGCCAGGCTGCGAATATTCTGGTTGGAACTTTCCCAGCCAAGCAGGCCGGCGAAATTACCCAGACCAGGATACAGAGCCAGGTAAATCACGCCCCAAACAATAGTGGCGTAAAACATAATGGTCCACCAGCGAGGCAATGGATTGTTGATCTCAACAATACCGTCGAACTCGTGATGCATATCGTCGCCTTCTTCCACGCCGGTCTTGTTTTTCAAGCACCAGCGTAACAGAAGGAAACAGCCCAGAATGGTCCCCAGGGTAATAACGGAGACCCAGATACTCCAAAAGCTACTCATTGTTAGATGACTCCCGCTTTTTGTTTGCCTCGGCTTTTGGCTTTTCGTCGTCAAACACCAGGTTTGCCGCTTCTTCAAAGCCTTTTTGGCTGCGCTTACTGTAAGCCCACAGCACGATGGCAATAAATATGACTAATATGGCCAACGTCCAGATGATATTAACTGTTACATGGTCCATGTTATTTCAGTGCCGTACCCAGGGACTGCAGATACGCGATCAAGGCTTCCATTTCGGTTTTACCTTTCACGGCAGCCTGAGCGCCAGCGATATCTTCATCCGTATAGGGCACACCGAAATCGCGGAAGACTTCCATCTTCTTGGCGGTCAGTTTGCCATCCAGGGTGTTTTCTGCCAGCCACGGGAATGCGGGCATGTTCGACTCTGGTACCACTGCACGGGGATCGGTCAGGTGGACACGGTGCCATTCATCACTGTAGCGACCACCAACACGGGCCAAATCCGGGCCTGTACGTTTCGATCCCCACAGGAATGGGTGTTCCCACACTGTCTCGCCTGCCACAGAGTAGTGACCATAGCGCTCAGTCTCGGAGCGAAACGGACGAATCATCTGACTGTGGCAGCCCACGCAACCTTCACGGATATAAATATCACGGCCTTCCAATTGCAGGGCAGTATAAGGTTTCAAACCTTCAACCGGCTCAGTGGTCTGACGTTGGAACATCAATGGACTGATTTCCACCAGGGCCCCGAAGCTGATAACCACCAGAATCAGGATCGCCATTAAGCCGGTATTTTTTTCGACTAGTTCATGTACGTTTTTCATTTGCTGCATCCCTTATGCCGGTTGTGCTTCTGCCTGCAAACTGCCTTTAGGCGCACGGATGGTGCGATAGCAGTTGTAGGCCATAATCAGCATACCTGTAACGACGAAGACACCGCCCAGGAAGCGCACAAAGTAGAACGGCTTAGAGGCTTCAATACTTTCAATAAAGGTATAAGTCAGAGTGCCGTCAGTGTTCACCGCACGCCACATCAGGCCTTGCATAACACCAGAGATCCACATGGCAACGATATATAGCACCACGCCAATGGTTGCCAGCCAGAAATGCACGTTCACCAGCTTGGTGCTGTACATCTTAGGTTGACCAAACAGAATTGGGATCAGGTGGTAGATTGAGCCGATAGACACCATTGCCACCCAACCCAGGGCGCCGGAGTGCACGTGGCCCACTGTCCAGTCTGTATAGTGGGACAGGGCGTTAACCGTTTTGATTGCCATCATTGGCCCTTCGAATGTGGACATGCCATAGAATGATAAGGACACGATCAGGAAGCGCAGGATGGGGTCGGTACGCAGTTTATGCCAGGCACCTGACAGGGTCATGATACCGTTGATCATGCCGCCCCAACTGGGAACAAACAGAATCACAGACATCACCATACCCACAGACTGCGCCCAGTCTGGCAGAGCAGTGTAGTGCAAATGGTGCGGACCAGCCCAGATGTACAGGGAGATCAATGCCCAGAAGTGAATCACAGACAAGCGATAAGAATAAACGGGGCGACCGGCTTGCTTAGGTACAAAGTAGTACATCATGCCGAGGAAACCTGCCGTCAGGAAGAAACCAACCGCATTGTGGCCATACCACCACTGCACCATGGCATCCACTGCACCGGCATACAAGCTGTATGACTTAGTGAAAGAGACCGGAATCGCCATGCTGTTGGCAATGTGCAGTACCGCAACCGTCAGGATAAAGGCGCCGAAGAACCAGTTTGCCACATAGATATGCGATGTCTTTCGGATCACCATCGTGCCGAAAAAGTTAATCGCATACGCCACCCATACCAGGGTAATCAGGATGTCGATGGGCCACTCCAGTTCCGCGTATTCCTTGGAAGAAGTCAAGCCCAGCGGCAGGCTGATCGCGGCGGCCACAATAACGGCCTGCCAGCCCCAGAAGGTAAAGGCTGCCAGTTTGTCACTGAACAACTTCACCTGACAGGTGCGCTGTACTACGTAATAAGATGTGGCGAACAGAGCGCAGCCACCAAATGCGAAAATTACCGCATTGGTGTGCAATGGTCTTAATCGCGAGTAGGTAAGCCAGGGTGTATTAAAATTCATCTCTGGCCAGATTAGTTGTGAGGCGATCAATACGCCCACTGACATGCCGACAATTCCCCAAATCACCGTCATGACGGCGAATTGTCGCACTACTTTATAATTGTATTCGGGATGTGCTCGACTGGTTTCACTCATCGTCTTGGTTCTTCCGCTGCTCGTTGGAATGTTTTATTACCCGTTAAACATAGGTAAAAAACCCGAAACCGCCAGTACAAGGTTGTTAATTCATCACCGATAAAGGCTTGATACACAACTTATATTTGGCGGGGCTTCGGGCGCGAATGATAAGGTTTTTGCACCGTAAAAGATAGCCTAAACGCTGCTTGATTGATCCTGGTCAATGATTCACACTGGCCGCCCAGTCACGTCGGTAAAAGAGCTCTGATTTGCCCAATACTTCCCATAACTGGTTGTTTAGTCTGCTATTCCTGGCCATCATCCTGTTGATGGCCAACTGGCTGGGGCGTTCAGACTTCGGCGAACAATCCGCATCGGTTTGTGAGTTGGATAAACAAGACTGCGCTATCCCGCTGGGAGACGAGGATGGCAAAATCAGTATCATGCCTAAACCCATTCCCCTTGAAGAAGAGCTTGATATTTCCATACTGTTACCCGCAGGGGTAACGTTCCAGGCCGCTCATATTGAAGGCGTGAATATGTTTATGGGGCGTATTCCTGTCATCGTTGAGCATATTGAAGGTAGGCATCACCGAGCTGTCAGCTTCCTGGGGAGTTGCACAGAACCGCAAATGCACTGGCGACTGGTGCTTAATCTGAAACGGGATGATGGCCAGGCCTTGCATCGGCAGTGGGATTTTTATACCCACAGCCGCTGACAAGTTGCCCCATAGATAGCTACGATTTTAAGCTGGTTTATCCAATAGCAATAAGCTTTCCTCCGCAAAACCGGTACCTGCTTCGGTATAGAAGTTAAATACGTGATCGATACCATAGCGAAGTAATTCCAGCCGTTCATCCTCGTAACGGGCAATGGCCGCTAATTGAGCGCGATAACCGGCTTTGCGCAATTGATCATGGATATGACGGATATCCTCAGTGGAGGGCAAGGCCAGCAGAATCAGCTCAACGCTGGAAAAATCCATATTATCCCATAGGTCTGCATCCTCACCGTCACCCAGAATGACCTGCAAATTCAAGGATTTTTGTCGTTCGATACGATCCCGGTCGGCATCCATACCCCAAACTTTATTGCCCAAAACATCCCGTAACGCTAAAAAGGCTCCTTTTCCGACCCGGCCCATACCCACCACCAGCACCTGGGCATTTTCTGGTTGCTGATAAACATCTTCGGGTAAGCGCCTGGATTTTTCGTAGCGCTTGATAAGCTGCTGATAGCGGCTATACCCCGAGTGCGCATAACGATAGATAACACTGGTCAGAATAAAGGAAAAAGACACCGCCAGAGCCAGAATCACCAGCCATTCTTTACTCAGCCAGCTGGATTCCACACAGAGTGCCACCACAATCAATCCGAACTCACTGAAGTTACTCAGCGCCAATCCGGCCAGGTAAGAAGTTCGTCCGCGCAAACGCAAACTGGCAAACAAAAAGAAGAACATCAGGAATTTTACCGGTAACAGCAGGCATAACAGCAGTGCCAGCCCCACCATCTGTATATCCGGCAGCGCAGTAAAGCCAATTGATAAGAAAAAGCCGATCAGGAACAGATCCTTAAAGCTCATCAAGGCCTTATTCAGCTCGGCGGCTTTGACATGATTGCTCATCAGGATCCCCATGACCAGGGCCCCCAAGTCGCCTTTAATACCCACCAGGTTAAACAACTCATAGCCACCTAAGGCCAAAAAGAAGCCGGTTAGCGGCAGTAACTCTCCGTGTCCGGATAACTGTACCAGGCGCTTCAAAAGCGGCTTTACCCAGAGTAGGGCAAATAAGCCAAAGGCATAAACCGATGGCGTTTTGCCGGTGGCAAGCACCAGAAATAACACCGCCAGAATATCCTGCATAACCAATACGCCGATGGCCAGTTTACCGTGCCGCGTTTTCATTTCACCGGCTTCTTCCAGCAACTTAACAATACACACGGTGCTGGAGAAACTCAGTGCAAAACCAAGCAGGGCGGCGGTCTGCCAATCAAGGACGGCAAAATAAGCTAAAGACAGACTACCCAGAGCAATTAACAAAGCGCCAAGTAAACTGGACCACACCAACATATGTACGCCGGTTCCCACCCAGACTTCCCGTTTAAGCAAGTCTTTAATGTTCAGCTTTAAACCAATGGTAAACAGCATCAGGGTAATGCCAAGATTTGCCAGGGTTTCCAAGCTCTCGGCGGGACGAATACCAATAAAATTCAGTAAAAAGCCAGCCGCCAGAAAACCTATTAGTGGCGGCAGATTGAACATCTTCACGCCCAGGCCACAAACGAAGGCAAACAATACCCAGATAAAATCCATCAGCAGAAAATCCGTCAGTTCAACAAACAAGCCATAGAATAATAGAGGTAAGCCTTGATAATCAAAAGCTTGTATTGTTATTGAGGCAACAAATAAGTGCTATCAAGCTTGGTAGTGAACCCGCTCAGTGGCAGAGCAGACTCTGATATATTTGAGCCCCTAGCGTGGTGACGAAGACAAACTTTCTGTCAATCTGGTGACGGTGTCGGTATCAAATAAACGGTCACAAGCCGGGTACAAGTCAAATTCCTGATTTTCAAAGTGGTCTGATAACAAATATTCCAGCCGCTGTTCATCGTCATGGCTTTCCTGTCCTTTTCGCAGTAAGTGCTCTACAGCGTCTACCTGTTGGCGGATTTTTTGCTGTTCGGCTCTGGCTTTATGGATCAGTTCATCCAATGGGGGTTCGCCAAATGCTTGCAGCAATGGAAATATCAGATTCTGATCCCACTGCATATGCTGCGCCAAATCATGGCTAAACAGTTTAAACAGCCTTTGAGCATGCTCTGGGCTGCTGCGCTTGTATTTGCGAAAGCCGATATACAGTAGCTCCAGCCGCTGCTGATTGGCGCTGAAGTAACGGGTAATGAATTTGTTCATGTGTCGGGCTCCAAACACCAGGGAGTGCCAGAATATCCGAAGCATGCCTGCCAAGATTTAATCTAAATCAAAGGAAAGACAGAAGCTGACTTATCTGTCCAGGGACAGCTCAGGGCGTGACCATAACCACAACATTACTGCTACCAGCACAATACTAATGGCCACATTAAGGTACAGATGAAGTGAAAAAAACCAAAGTAACAGAGCACTGCAGGAAATCATCAGAGTGGCCAACACTTTGGCTTTTCGCGGTACGGACCCGAACTGGCGCCAATTGCGGATAGGCAAGCCATAGCGAGGATGGTTCAGTAACCAAATTTCAAGAGCAGGCCAACCTTTACCCGCACACCAGGCGGCAATCAGCAAAAAGACCACAGTAGGCAGGCCTGGCACTACCACACCGATTAAACCAATCACCACAAAGGCGACTGCCAATAGCCGCCACAGCAAATTCATCGTCCAGCGCAACCCGACCTACTCAATCCATTTTGCATTGTCACCATCATAGCAGAATGGTCGGAAATTCAGAGCAGATAATACTTTTCCTGAAAGATGCCGGGCACCGCTGATAACTTGTTGTTTTAAAATAAATAAATTGATAGGTTGAAGGCCCTATATGTACTGGAGATAACTATGCGCAGGTCACTGGTGGCCATCCCTTTGCTGTTCACTTCTGTGGTTTTTGCCCAAACACCGGATATACGCGCCCAGCAGATTGCAGCTTATGCAGTAGAAACTTATGAATCCGCTATGGTCGACAGCCTTCGCGAGTTGGTTAAGCACAACACCGTGGCGGTAGAAGGGCTATCGGCATTGGATAATCCAGCCCATCAGGCATTTAAAGCGGCGCTGGCCAGGCAAGCCCACAGATTAGGCTTGGATTTTCAGGATCATGGCTATGTGGTGGTGATTGCGCTCGGTGAGGCAGAAAAACGATTAGGTGTGATTACACATGGTGATATTCAGCCCGTCGACCCATCAAAATGGGCACAGTCTCCCTTTGAACTGGATGAAACCAGCGAGCCAGGGCGCTTGATTGGTCGTGGTACAGAAGATGACAAGGGCCCCATTTCCACCGCGTTGTACGCTATGAAAGCGATTAAGGACAAAGGCATTGAGCTGAACCGGCGGATTGAACTTTATGTGTATATGGCTGAGGAGTCGGATTGGGGTCCTCTACAGGAATTTGTTAAAGCCAACAGCCTGCCGGATCTGAATATCACGATTGATGCAGAATACCCGGTTGTAACTGCAGAAAAAGGTTACGGCACCCTGAGCATGACCTTTGCTAATCAGCCCATTGATACTTCGCAGCCCTATTTGTCTGAGTTTTCCGGTGGTTTCTTTGGTAGTCAAATCCCCGAAGATGCCAGTGCGGTGATCCAACATGCTGATAATGCCCTGGTTGCGCAGCTAAAGAGCCAGGCTAAACAATACAACAACATGCAATTCCAATTTGACCAGCAAGGGAATGCTTTACAGATTCAGGCCAAAGGAAAATCTGCCCATTCATCAAAGCCAGATGATGGTGTGAATGCGATTTCCTATCTGGCCGCCTTGCTTAATGGTCAGCGCTGGCCAAATAACGCCGCCGGCTCGCTGGTGAACTTTATCAATGACCAGTTGGGAACCGGGCTATATGGTGACAAGTTTGGTGATATTGCGTATGCAGATGATTTTATGGGGCCAATGACGGTTTCCCCGACGGTGATTAAGGGGGTGGATGATGGCGTGCAGCTCAATATCAACATTCGTCGCCCCCGCGGCAAGACGGCTGAACAGCTTGATGTTGAGATTAATCAGGCGCTGGATGCCTGGCAGATAGCCAGTGGTGTCACCCTGGCAGCCCGGCATAACTATATCGGTGAACCCTTTGTACAAACCGGTGCGCCGCATATTGATACGCTGCTGGCGGTTTTTTCCCATTTCACCGGCATCCAAAACCCTGAGCCCATCGCAATCGGTGGTGGTACAAATTCCCGTTTATTTCCGAATGCGGTCAGTTTCGGGCCGTCAATGCCAGGGGTGGAATACACCGGTCACTCAGAGCATGAATTTATCAGCCGCGCACAATTTCGTTTGAATCTGCAAATGTACACGGCGGTAATGGTGGAACTGGCTGGTAAAACGCCATAATTAGCAAAATCACCATATAAAGGGTCAACATGTGTTGACCCTTTTGCTATTGGGCGCATTTTCAAGGCAGATGTCGAAACGATGCCGGGCATAGCGACTATATATTATCGTCACAGGACGATTATCGCTTCATTCTGCAAAACAGGAGAAAACCCGATGGCGAATTATGTTGATGGTTTCGTATTGCCCGTGCCTAAAAGCAAGCTGGACAGTTACCGACAATTGGCGCAAAAGGCCGGTGACGTCTGGATAGAATATGGTGCGCTGGAATATCGTGAATGGGTGGCGGAGGACGTCAAACCCGGTAAGGTGACTTCGTTTCCTCAGGCGGTAGACTTAAAAGACGATGAAATCGTGGTGTTTGCCTGGATCACCTATGCCTCACGGCAGGACAGGGACAGAATCAACGAACAGGTGATGGCCGACCCAAGGTTGAGCGACATGATGAATCCCAAAGATATGCCCTTTGATGCCATGCGTATGTTCTGGGGGGGATTTGCGCCTTTAGTGCAACTGCCTTAACGCCGAATAAAAAAGGAGCGCCAATGCGCTCCTTATCTTTGTCAGAATCGATACTGTGCCTTGGCGTACCAGTAGCGTCCATCAATGCTGTAAGCGGAAAAACCAGAGTAGGGGAAGATCTGATTAAAGTCCGTTTGCCCCATAGTGCTGATGGTATCTCTGGGATACTGATCAAACAGGTTGTTGGCTCCCACAGATACTTGCCACTGCTCCGTCAGCTCATAGGCCACATCCAGATCAGTAATCCATTTAGCATCCAGCACTTCGTCATTTGCTGCTGTGCTGCCGGCATCGACCACCTCTCCATAGCGTACCGCGCGCAAAGTTACTTTGCTTCTGTCATACTGCCAGGTGGCTGACAGGTTGAGCTTGGAGTCTGGCGTACCAAGCTCAAAGCGTTTGGTTTCCAGGCGGCCAAATAAGGTGTATTGGTCCGGATCCAGTGCATTCAACTCTGGCGGGTTGGCGGCAATACGTTCCACGTCAGTGTCGTTACGGTTGTAAGCTGCGGTCAGATTCAGACTGCCATACTCATGCAGTGGCAGATTATAACTGGCAGTCAGGTCGACACCCTGGGTGCGAGTATCTATGGCATTAGTGAAGTAGCGCACTTGTTGCACTCCGCTGATACCGGCGTCGTTAAGAATTTGCACCACCGCCGGGCCGCTCAGGCTTTCACTTAACACAATACGATCGTCAATATTAATGCGATACCAATCCAACGTCAGGCTCAGTCCGCCTGCCTGGTAGGTCAAACCAATGGAGCGGCTCAAGGACTGCTCTTCCTGCAAAGGCTGCGAGCCCAAAGCTAAGGCGGCGGGATGGTCCGCGGTATAGGTGCCAACTTCAAAAGGCACGCCGTTAACAAATTGCGTACTGACGGTGGTAAAGGCTGATTGCGCCAGGCTGGGAGCACGGAAGCCGTTGCTGATTGAGGCGCGAATCGCCAAGCCGTCTGTCAACTGGTAGCGGCTGGCCAGTTTGCCACTCACATCTGAACCAAAATCGCTGTAGTCTTCATAGCGACTGGCCAGGGCAATATTCCATTGCTCGGTCAGATTGGTGTCCAGGTCTACATACAGTGACCAGTTATGGCGGCTGCGATCGGTAGCGCTGATGGGGGAAAAACCAGGGAACACCTGTGAACCACCGGCCGCCACCGGATTGCCCTGCTCATCCAGCACCGTCAGATAGGATGCCTGTTCACCGGCTTTAATCTGGTAGTTTTCCCGCCGGTATTCGGCGCCCACCGCCACAAGCAGGCTGTCGGGAAGCCAATTTGGCGTGTAATAGCGGGACAGATCCAGATTCAGCAGAGATTGCGCATATTCCAGGGTGCCAGCGTCAAACTTAGTCGGGCTGGCATTACCCATTGAGGTATTCAGACTGTTTTCCACGTTAAAGTTGAAACTGTCCCAACCATGCGTCAGGCTCACATCCCATTGCCATTCGCCTGCCAGGCCTTTGGCACCAAGAGTACCGCCCAGGTCTTCAATATCTGAAACAATGTAGGGTAAAAAGCCATCAGGATAGATGGCGGGTACATTGCGACTATCACTGGCCCGTCGGTAAAAACCACCGCTTTCGCCGTCCCGCACCCCATAGCTGGCATAGCCATACAGCTCTACCTCGCCAAGCGTGTAACCACCGTTAAGGATCAGGCTGTGCTCTTCAAGAGCAGCCTTGCCAAACCGGTGATTATAACGGTCAAACTCCATCTCTCTTGGGTCGAGTAAACCGCTGGCCTGCAAAGGATATTGACGACGGGGATCGAAGCCGGAACGGTTGGTGGGCTCACGGTCGCGATACTCATAAGTCAGATTGATAAAACCTTCGTCACTGATGCTTAAACCTTTGTTGACCGACAGGTTCCAGGTCTCACCGTCACTGCGTTTTCTATCCTCACCAGTACTAAACTGCAGATTCCCTGCCGCGTCACCGGAGACGCCCGTCAACTGCGGTACCCCGGCCATTTGTGTATCGTGCTGACCAAAGGTCAGGGCAACAGTGCCTTCATCATCGCTGTCTTTAAGGACGATGTTAATCACGCCGGCAATAGCGTCAGAGCCGTATTGTGATGCGGCGCCATCGCGCAGGATCTCAATGCGCTTGATGGCGGCGGCCGGGATCATATTCATATCTACCGCGCTGGAACCACGGCCAACCGAACCATTGAGGTTTAGCAGCGCACCGGCATGGCGGCGCTTACCATTAATCAGCACCAAGGTATGATCCGGTGCGAGACCACGCAGTACAGCAGGACGGGCATGGTCAGTACCATCGGTAACAGTGGCATGGGGATAATTAAAGCTGGGGGCCAGATTGGTCAGAAGCTGACTGATTTCCAATTGGCCGGAAGAGGTCAGTTGATCGGCATCCAGAATATCAATGGGCACATTGCTTTGTGCCACGGTTCTGTCACTGCGTCTGGTACCTGTGATGATAATCTGTTCAAGTTGCTCATTGGCACCATCCTGCGCATAGGCGGCAGTGCTGCTGATGGTAATCAAAGGCAACGCAAGCAGTCCAGTGCCAAGCTGACGGCTAAGGGTAAAAGCAAGTTTGTTTAATTGCATGTGTCGCTCCTGCGTGTTTGTGTGTGCCACCGCACTTTAGCCAGGACCTTATAACGGGTCCAAGTTCTGATTTTAATTTTATATTCCTTAAAGGAATCGATATCGATAAATATATAACCAATGTAAACGAAAAGGTCAGTTTGAGCTTAGGCAACGCCATTGACGTTGCGCCAGCAACCAGCAATGTATTGATATGAAAAGCAGAAAGGCTGCGACAAACGGCTGGAATACAGAACGCCGGCTTTACGGCCGGCGTCACTTGTAAAGATTAAAATGTGGCGCGTAGCACCATAAAGCAGGCGGCACTCAGCAGTGCTGCAGCGGGCAGGGTGATGATCCAGGCCAGGCCAATGGGTTTCATCAAATCCCAGTTAGTTTGCTTATTAACCAGGCCTATGCCTAATACTGCACCAATCAGTATGTGGGTACTGGAGACGGGTAATCCCATTAAAGAGGCGACCATCACCACGGCTGCGGCGGCTAATTCCGCAGAAAAACCCGAAGCAGGGTGCATCTGCGTCAGGTTGTGACCTACGGTTTGGATCACTTCTTTGCCAATAAACCACAGACCGACAATCAGGGCGATACCAAAGGCCACCATGGCCACAGTGGGGACCGCCGCCGTAGCGCCCACTTCACCGGTACGCAGTACATCCAATATGGCGGCAAAAGGGCCAATGGCATTGGCAATATCATTGGAGCCGTGGCTGAAGGCAAAGCCTGACGCGGTAAAAACCTGCATCCAACTGAACATTAAGTAAGTTGACTGAGACAGTGAACTGCCCTTCAGGGTTTTGGCAAAGATAAAGGTTGCCATCCATACTGCGGCGCCAATCATCATCATAATCAGATAGTTATGCAGTCTTGTCAGGCCCAGATTCATATGCTTCAGGCCTTTAAACAGCAGCATGGCAGAAATCACCATGGCCCCCAACGCGGCAATCAGTGGCACCCAGTGTTCCAGGGCTCGGTGTGCGCCGACTTCCTGCTTCTTCTGGTCAATTTCATGCAAGCTGCGGTAATAGTCAGATTCCAGATCATCAGGACCAAAGTCTCCCTCAACATACACATGAGCATCACGCGCCATGGCACCGGTATAGGCAATCTGCTGAATTTCACTTAGGCGCTCAAATGCCTGCTTATGCTGGGCTTTTAGCTTCTTTTTTTCTTTTTTTATGCGTTTCAGCTGGCTTTCTGCTTCATCATTGTAATGCAGTACATGCTTTTTAATGGCCGCAAACAACAGGTAGGAAACCAACCCACCTAACAAGGGAGACAACACCCAGGATATAGCAATTTCACCAATCTGATCCCAATGCACCAACCCAAAGGCAGAATCACTGCCATTCATTAAAATACCGAGGGTGATAGAACTACCGACAATACCGCCAATAATGGCGTGAGTGGTAGAGACCGGATAGCCGCGCTTAGAGGCAAACAACAACCAAAGGGCCGCAGACAAGAGTGCCGACATCATAATATAAACAAATTGCATCGGGTCCATATGCAATTGACTCATATCCACAATGCCTTTGCGGATAGTCTCTGTTACCTGACCGCCAGCAATTACCGCACCACTGACCTCAAAAATAGCGGCGATAAACAAGGCCTGTTTAATGGTCAGGGTACCGGCACCAACACTGGTACCAAAGGAATTGGCTACATCGTTGCCACCAATGTTGAACGCCATAAACAGGCCAAACAGCGTAGCCAATACGAATAGCAGGCTGTGGTTATTGTGGGTATAGCCTAATCCCCAATAAAGGAAATAGCCGCCCGTTACCAACATCAGCACAATAAAGAACAAGCTCAGTCTGGATAGCTGGTTGCCGGAGCGCGGCGCTGTCATTACATTACTCAGGGTATTCACTGCAATCGTTTTAAGTTGGGGTAAACTGCGCTCAAGCTAACAAGGCATTGTGTAATTAATGTGACATTGCAGGTCCGGTGACCATGACGAGTCATGAAATCCTTTTAGCTTCAATGGATTATTGCAATAGGCTAAGATTCAACACCAAGCGCGAACAGATAAGGAAACGATATGAGGGCACTGGTGGCGTTACTGGCGCTGATATTTATATCTGCCCAGGCTGAACCACTGAAAGTGGCGGTAGCATCTAACTTTGCTGCACCCATGCAGGCCATTGCCGACGAATTCGAGAAACAAAGCGGCTATCCGGTTAGTCTTGCTCTTGGCGCGTCCGGCAAATTTGTTGCGCAAATCACCCACGGTGCACCTTTTCATTTGTTTTTCAGTGCAGACCAGAGCAAACCTAAGGCCCTGCTGGACGCAGGTATCGCGCAAGCAGGAAGTCAGCAAACCTATGCCATAGGTAAGTTAGTGTTATGGTCACCCGGGCAGGATCCACAGCAGGGCAAGATTCTAAACGGCCCGTATCGCAAACTGGCCCTGGCTAACCCCAGGCTCGCCCCCTATGGCAGTGCAGCGGTAAGCGTTTTAACCCAGCTCAATTTGCTGCACAGCAGTAAAACCCGTTGGGTGCAAGGAGAGAACATTGCCCAGACCTACCAGTTTGTGCAAAGCGGCAATGCCGAACTTGGCTTTGTGGCGTTGTCACAATTGATGCACAACGGCGCACTGGATACTCAGCATACCTGGTTGGTACCCAGCCATCTTTACCCGCCCATATACCAGGACAGAGTGGTGATCAGAGATGCCCATGAGCGTGCTGATACACAGGCCTTCCTTACCTTTTTACAATCACCCTATGCAGAGCAAATTATCCGCTCATTTGGTTATGCGTTACCTGGGCAAAACCAATAATGCCGCTTAGCAATGACGATTTAGCGGCCATTTGGCTGACCTTAAAGCTAGCCAGTACGGTGACAGTGATTCTGTTATTGATAGGGACACCTATCGCCTGGTGGTTAAGCCAGACCACAAGTTGGTTTAAACGGCCTGTCGCAGCGTTAGTGGCGCTACCCTTGGTTTTGCCTCCCACTGTAATTGGCTTTTATCTGCTGGTAGCGATGGGGCCGCAAGGGCCGATCGGACAGTTTACCCAGTGGTTTGGGCTGGGCCTGCTGCCTTTTACCTTTTGGGGATTGGTGGTGGGCTCGGTATTTTACTCCCTGCCTTTTGTGGTACAGCCTTTATACAACGCCATGACCGCCATCGGTCTGCGTCCTCTGGAAGTGGCGGCCACCTTGCGCGCCAGTCCCTGGGACCGATTTATCACTGTGGTATTACCGCTGTCCAGACCCGGCTTTATTACCGCCGCCGTGCTTGGTTTCGCCCATACGGTGGGGGAATTTGGTGTAGTGCTGATGATAGGTGGCAATATTCCCGCCGAAACCCGCCTGGTTTCGGTACAAATCTACGATCATGTTGAAGCGCTGCAATACAGTCAGGCCCATAGTTTGTCGGCATTAATGCTGGTCTTTTCATTTATCGTGTTATTGCTGGTACAGGGAGTTTCAAGACAAAACACGCAAAGGAAAGGTCATGGATAAGATTGAAATCAGCCTGGATCTGCAATTAAGTAAACAATTCAATCTGGCTCTCGATTGCGTGTTGCCGGGCAAGGGCATTACCGGCATTTTCGGTCATTCCGGCTCGGGTAAAACCAGCCTGCTGCGTTTTATTGCCGGTCTTCAGCCTTGTGCTGGTGCCTCTTTAACTGTAGCCGGACAAATCTGGCAGCAAGGCAAGCAAAAACTGGCCGTGCATCAAAGGCCATTGGGATATGTATTTCAGGAGGCCAGCTTATTTGCTCATTTAACTGTGCAGGGCAATCTGGATTATGCGCGCAAACGGGCCTGGCCTGGCACAGGCATACCCTATCCACAAATTGTCGAACTGCTGGGCATTGACGGGCTGCTTAGGCAGTTACCCGATGCGCTGTCAGGCGGCGAACGCCAGCGGGTGGCGATTGCCAGGGCACTGCTTATTAATCCCAGCCTGTTGTTGATGGACGAGCCTTTAGCTTCATTGGACGAAAAACGTAAACAGGAGTTTTTGCCCTATCTGCATAACTTGCATCAGGAGCTGGCGATTCCGGTGCTCTATGTCACCCATTCTCTGGCAGAGCTGACCCGCCTGGCTGACTACGTGCTGATGCTGGAACAGGGTAAGTTGAAGGCACAGGGCAGTATTGCCGAACTGAGCCGCCAGCTGGGGCTGGCGGATCCTGATGCACCTTTTTGTGTGCTTGACGCCGTGGTCACAGCATCCCATCCACAGTGGCATTTGGTCAGTGCCCAAAGTCAGTCGGCCAGTTTATGGCTACCAGACTCTGGCCTCAAGGTAGGAGAGCCTTTGCGCCTGCATATATTGGCCAGGGATATCAGCCTGAGCCTGGGTAATCACAATGACTCCAGCATTCTCAATCGACTGCCGGCCCGGGTAGAAAGCGTTAATACTGTGCAAGATGCAGTAATGGTTGAACTTAGCAGCAATGCAGGAGCATTGCTGGCCAAGATCAGCCTGCGCTCGGCAGAGCACCTGCATCTGCAAGTAGGCCAGTCGCTGTTCGCGCAAATCAAATCTATGGCTCTTAGTCGCTAACCTATCTACGACTATTGTCGACAATTATTGCATTTACATTTGATCTTCCCTGGTTCGGGGTCTATATTGTCGACACTTTAATAAGCTTATCCTGTGTGACGCCCCGTGAATTTACTCAGTGAACAGGCCGTAACTTCGGCCGATAAAACATTCTTCCTGCTGCGAAAGGACATAGTAGAAGGGGGGATTGCATCAGGCGCCAAGCTGAGTGAAACAGAATTGTCGACAAAATATACCGTCAGTCGTGCCGTCATACGTGAAGCCATCAATCGATTGGAATCCTGTCGCCTGGTTGAGCGTAAAGCCAATATTGGCGCTAGAGTGGTGGCACTGAGTCCCCAGGGCCTGATTGAACTGTATGAAGTGCGCGAAGCGCTGGAAGGCATGGCTGCACGCCTGGCGGCACGCAATATGACAGAGCAGGAAATAACCGCACTGAATGACTTACTCAACCAGCATTTTCAGGAAGTAAAGGGCGGCGAATCTTATTATCAGGAAGCCGGAGATGTGGACTTTCATTACCGCATTATTCAGGGCAGCAAAAATCGCCATCTGATTAATATGCTCACCAACGGTATTTATCACCTGGTGCGTATGTACCGCGTACAGCTGGGAATGGCCGGACCGCGCGTCACCACGGCCTTCGATGAACACCGCCATATTGTTAAAGCCATTTCTAATCGTGATGAAGAACTGGCGGAAATGCTGATGCGCCGTCATATCACCTATTCAAGAATCAATATTGAACAAAAACTGGCCACTGATGCCGGTAACAGGAGAGAACAAGCATGAGTGCAGGAAAAAAATTCCGCCAGGCGCTGGCCGACAATCAACCCTTGCAGATTGTCGGTACGATTAACGCCTATACCGCGATGATGGCCAAACACATCGGCCATCAGGCTATCTATTTATCCGGCGGTGGTGTGGCCAATGCCTCTTATGGCCTGCCAGATTTAGGTATGACCTCGCTGAATGATGTGCTGGTGGATGTGCAGCGTATTACCGCTGCCTGCGACCTGCCGTTGATGGTCGACATTGATACCGGCTGGGGCGGAGCCTTTAATATCGCCAAAACCATCAAAGACATGCAAAAGGCCGGTGCGGCCGCGGTGCATATGGAAGATCAGGTGGCGCAAAAACGCTGCGGCCATCGCCCCAATAAAGAGATTGTCTCTGTGGAAGAAATGCAGGACAGGATCAAAGCCGCCGTGGATGCCCGTACCGACCCTGACTTTTTTATTATGGCCCGCACCGATGCCTTTGCACAGGAAGGCTTGGAAGCCGCCATTGAACGTGCCAGGGCGTATGTTGAGGTCGGTGCCGACGGCATTTTCGCAGAAGCTATTCAAACCGAAGCCCATTATCGGGCTTTCAGCGAAGCGCTGAACGTACCGATTCTGGCCAATATCACCGAGTTTGGTAAGACCGAGCTTTGGAACAAAGCCGAGCTAGGCCAGTGGGGCGTGGATATGGTGCTGTATCCGTTATCCGCATTTCGGGCCATGAACCGTGCTGCAGAAAACGTGTACCGGCATATTCTTAACGACGGTGACCAAAAAGCCGTACTGGACAGTATGCAAACCCGTATGGAGCTGTATGACTACCTGGGTTACCACGACTACGAACAAAAACTGGACGCCTTGTTTGCCCAGGGCAAAAACAAGTAATAGTCCCGATTTTGCGGCAAAGGCACTGAATCAGCCTGACGTCAGCATAGAACGAGAATAGCCGCTGCAATAAATTCGTCATAAAAACGCGGCATTTCTATGCTTGATTAAACCAGTAAATGAACCCTATAAAAATCAGGAGAATAACCAATGGCACAAGGTAAAGTATTAAGTGGCGCAGGTCTGCGCGGCCAGGTGGCAGGTAAAACAGCGCTGTCTACCGTGGGTAAGTCCGGTTCCGGGCTTACCTATCGCGGCTATGATGTTAAAGATCTGGCCGAGCATTGCCAGTTCGAAGAAGTGGCTTACTTGATTCTGCAAGGCAAACTGCCCAATCAGGCCGAACTGGATGCGTATAAAGCTAAACTTAAGTCCCTGCGCGCGCTGCCACAGGCATTAAAAGATGTATTAGAGCGTATTCCTGCCGAAGCTCATCCCATGGATGTATTGCGCACCGGCTGCTCAATGCTGGGCAATCTGGAAACAGAACTGGATTTCTCTGAGCAGCAAAACGCAACCGAACGCATGCTGGCCTGCTTCCCCAGCATCATCTGCTACTGGTATCGCTTCAGCCACGACGGCGTGCGCATTGAGGTAGAAACCGACGATGACAGCATTGGCGCGCACTTTTTGCATTTGTTACATGGTGAAAAACCCAAGTCACTGCACGAGCAGGTGATGCATGTTTCCCTGATCCTTTACGCCGAACATGAGTTTAATGCCTCCACCTTTACCGCCCGCGTTTGCGCCTCCACCTTGTCAGATATGCATTCCTGTATCACTGGTGCCATTGGTTCACTGCGTGGCCCATTGCATGGCGGGGCCAATGAAGCGGCCATGGAAATGATTGAAGGCTTTACCTCTGCAGAGCATGCTGAGCAGGAAATGCTGGGTAAATTAGCCCGCAAAGAAAAGATCATGGGCTTTGGTCATGCCATTTATTCAGAGTCTGACCCGCGCAATGCCATTATCAAATCCTGGGCGGCCAGGCTGGCCGATGATGTGGGCGACAAAGTATTGTATCCGGTCTCGGTGCGCTGTGAAGAAGTGATGTGGCGTGAGAAAAAACTATTCTGTAATGCCGATTTCTTCCATGCCTCGGCTTATCACTTTATGGGTATTCCGACTAAGTTGTTTACCCCGATTTTTGTGATGTCGCGTTTAACCGGTTGGGCAGCCCACGTGATGGAACAGCGCGCCGACAACCGCATTATTCGCCCATCGGCGGAATACACCGGCGAAGAGCTACGTAAAGTCACTCCCATCGCCCAGCGGTAAGATCAAAAAGAACCACAGAGGCACAGAGGGCACTAAGTAATATGCTCTTTCTGTCTCTGTGGATAATGACAGCAAACAACTAAAGCGCGCTGGGAAAGACCAGCTTCTTATCTATCCAATTCTCTGTGCGCTCTGTGACTCTGTGGTGCAAATATGAATACCGAATTTAAACAGCTATTGCCCGGCACCAACCTGGCGTATTTCGATACCCAGGCTGCAGTGGAGGCCATTGAGCCTGGTGCCTATGCCAAATTGCCTTATACCGCCAAAGTCCTGGCCGAAAATCTGGTCAGACGCGCCGAACCGGCCAAGCTCAATGCGTTTCTAACCCAAATCATTCAGCGCAAACGCGAACTGGACTTCCCCTGGTTTCCGGCCAGGGTGGTGTGCCACGATATTCTTGGCCAGACCGCACTAGTCGATCTGGCGGGTTTACGTGACGCTATCGCCGAAAAAGGCGGCGATCCGGCCAAAGTTAACCCCGTAGTACCCACCCAGTTGATAGTCGATCACAGCCTGGCGGTAGAACACGCCGGTTTTGAAAAAGACGCCTTTACGAAAAACCGCGCCATAGAAGACAGGCGCAATGACGATCGCTTTCACTTTATTAACTGGACCAAAACGGCATTTAAAAATGTTGATGTGATCCCTCCGGGTAACGGCATTATGCACCAGATCAATCTGGAGAAAATGTCGCCGGTGATCCAGGTTAAAGACGGTGTCGCGTTTCCCGACACCTGTGTTGGCACCGACAGCCATACCCCGCATGTGGATGCGCTGGGCGTGATTGCCATCGGGGTAGGTGGCCTGGAAGCCGAAAGCGTGATGCTGGGGCGTGCCTCCTGGATGCGCTTACCGGATATTATCGGCGTTGAGCTAACCGGCAAACCACAGCCCGGCATTACCGCTACCGATATCGTGCTGGCCATCACCGAATTTCTGCGTAAAGAAAAAGTAGTCGGGGCCTATCTGGAATTTTTCGGGGCCGGGGCAGCCAGTCTGACCCTGGGCGATCGCGCCACTATTTCCAATATGACTCCGGAATATGGCGCCACCGCGGCCATGTTCTATATCGACAAGCAAACCATTGACTACTTGCGCCTGACTGGCCGTGACGACCAACAAATCGCGCTGGTGGAGAACTATGCCAAAACCACCGGACTGTGGGCCGACAGCATGACCGAGGCGCAGTACGAACGGGTGCTGACATTCGACCTTGCCACAGTAGTGCGCAATATGGCCGGGCCTTCTAACCCCCATGCACGGGTGGCAACCAATGAACTGGCCAGTAAAGGGATTGTCGCTGATTACCAGCAAGAGTCAGGCAAAATGCCAGATGGCGCCGTGATTATTGCCGCTATCACCAGTTGTACCAACACCAGTAACCCGCGCAATGTGATTGCCGCTGGTCTGCTGGCCAAAAAGGCCAATGCCATGGGCCTGGTGCGTAAGCCCTGGGTGAAAACCTCGCTGGCCCCAGGCTCCAAAGCGGTGCAGCTGTATCTTGAAGAAGCCGGTTTGCTGCCGGAACTGGAACAGTTGGGCTTTGGCATAGTGGCGTTTGCCTGTACTACCTGTAATGGTATGAGCGGCGCACTGGATCCACAGATTCAACAAGAGATTATCGAGCGCGATCTATACGCCACTGCGGTGCTGTCGGGTAATCGTAACTTTGACGGCCGTATTCACCCTTATGCCAAACAGGCCTTTTTAGCCTCACCACCGCTGGTTATTGCCTACGCCATTGCCGGTTCGGTGCGCTTCGATATTGAAAAAGACGCACTGGGGCTGGATGCCCAAGGCAAGCCTGTGACCTTAAAGGATATCTGGCCAAGTGATGAAGAAATTGATGCGGTGATTGCCAAATCGGTCAAGCCCGAGCATTTCCGCAAAGTTTACGACCCGATGTTCGACTTAACTGTCGACTACGGTAGCCATATTGATCCCCTCTATCAGTGGCGTGAAATGAGTACCTATATCCGCCGTCCACCTTATTGGGAAGGGGCGCTGGCCGGGCAGCGCAGCCTGACAGGAATGAGACCGCTGGCGGTACTGGGGGACAATATCACTACCGATCACCTGTCGCCGTCCAATGCTATCTTGCTGGACAGTGCTGCCGGGGAATATCTGGCCAAAATGGGCCTGCCGGAAGAAGATTTTAACTCTTATGCCACCCATCGCGGTGACCATTTAACCGCGCAGCGCGCCACTTTTGCCAACCCTAAGCTGTTTAACGAAATGGTCAAAGACCAAGCAGGTAAGGTTAAGCAAGGTTCGCTGGCCCGTGTTGAGCCGGAAGGTAAGGTAACGCGCATGTGGGAAGCCATTGAAACCTATATGCAGCGTAAACAGCCATTGTGCATTATTGCCGGTGCCGATTATGGTCAGGGTTCGTCCCGTGACTGGGCCGCCAAAGGAGTACGCCTGGCAGGGGTGGAAGTTATAGTGGCAGAAGGCTTTGAGCGTATTCACCGCACTAACTTAATTGGTATGGGGGTACTGCCGCTGGAGTTTTTAGCCGGCACCAACCGCCATACGCTGGCCATTGATGGCACCGAAACCTTTGATGTTAAAGGCAAACGTGAGCCCGGTGCGCTGCTGACGTTGGTAGTGCAGCGCCAAAACGGCCACAGTGAAGAAGTGCAGGTTAAATGCCGGCTGGATACCGCCGAGGAAGTGTCTATCTATGAAGCGGGCGGCGTGCTGCAGCGTTTCGCCCAGGACTTCCTGGAATCGGAAAAAGCCTAAATTAACCACAGAGGCACAGAAGAATACAGACTAGCCAGTACTAAACGCTCTGCGCCCTCGGCGTCTCTGTGGTGAAATTTATCTAAACAGAATGATAGATAACCACAGAAGCACAGAGAACACAGAGTGGTTGAAGGTATTGTTACTGTAAGAGACATTAGTTCATTAAACGACGAGACGCAGAGAACGCTGAGATTGCGAAGGCCTCGATTGAAAGATCTCCTGCTATTTTTCGTGCCCTCTGTGTCTCTGTGGTTGAAGAAAATTGGAAGCTATTATGTTCAAACCGCAGATTCGTATTCCAGCCACCTATATGCGTGGCGGATTGTATATTACAGAGACCTGTCCAGAACCTCCTGGAATCCAAAAAGCCTAAATTAACCACAGAGGCACAGAGAACACAGAGTGCTTAGATTTTTGAACCTCTGTGCCCTCTGTGTCTCTGTGGTTGAATAAATTGGAGTCTATTATGTTTAAGCCTCAGATTCGTATTCCAGCCACCTATATGCGTGGCGGTACCTCTAAGGGCGTGTTTTTTAAGTTGGATGATTTGCCGGTGGCGGCGCAGGTGCCTGGGGCGGAGCGGGATGCGCTGTTACTACGGGTCATCGGTAGTCCGGACCCTTATGCCAAGCATACCGACGGTATGGGCGGGGCGACATCATCCACCTCAAAAACCGTGATCTTAAGCAAAAGCACCAAAGCCAACCACGATGTGGACTATCTGTTTGGCCAGGTGGCCATCGACAAGCCCTTTATCGACTGGAGTGGCAATTGCGGTAATCTCACTGCCGCAGTGGGTGCCTTTGCCATCAGCAATGGGTTGGTCAAAAGCGATCGTATTCCCCACAATGGTCATTGTGTAGTGCGGATCTGGCAGGCCAATATCGGCAAAACCATCATTGCTCATGTGCCAGTCAGTAACGGTGAAGTACAGGAAACCGGCGATTTTGAACTGGACGGTGTGACCTTTCCAGCCGCCGAAGTACAGATTGAATTTCTGGATCCGGCCGCCGACGAAGACGGTGAGGGCGGGGCAATGTTTCCCACCGGCAATCTTATCGACACGTTGGATGTGCCTGGCGTCGGCAGTTTTCCAGCTACCTTAATCAACGCCGGTATTCCCACCATTTTTGTTAACGCTGCGGATATTGGCTATACCGGCAGCGAATTGCAGGACGATATTAATGCCGATAGCGCAGCGCTAGCGCGCTTTGAAACCATTCGCGCTTATGGTGCGCTGAAAATGGGCCTGATTGAAGATATCAGCCAAGCGGCCAGCCGCGCCCATACCCCGAAAATTGCCTTTGTCGCACCGCCTAAAGACTATCAGGCGTCCAGTGGTAAAGCGGTCAGCGCAGACAGCATTGATTTGCTGGTACGGGCCTTATCCATGGGCAAATTGCACCATGCCATGATGGGTACCGCTGCCGTGGCCATTGGCACCGCAGCCGCCATTCCCGGTACATTGGTTAATCAGGCTGCCGGTGGCGATGACAAACAAGCGGTGGTCTTTGGTCATCCATCCGGCATTTTGAGGGTTGGAGCCGAGGCGATTCAACAAGATGGCCAATGGCAGGTTAGCAAAGCCATTATGAGCCGCAGTGCCCGTGTGCTGATGGAAGGTTGGGTAAGAGTACCAGGCTAGTCTGAATAGTTTGACAGCGCCTTGAGGCGATGGTTATCCATCGCCTTTAATGTTACCTTCTTGGTCGATTTAGACTTTTTGGATTGCTGTTTTGCGGCGTTTTCTTAACCTGGCGGTGTTGCTGTCATGCGCATTCTCGGCATCTGTTCTGGCCCAGCAGGACAATTTCACTCTACTGAGGGAGCAAGTTGAAAGTGCAAGGCAGCAAGGCCAGATGGACAATGCCGATCAACTTGCCAATCAATATCTGATCCTGGCCAATCAACGCGGCGATCTGCTTGAACAGGGCCGGGCTTATTTCAACCTCGGCAGAAATGCCATGGAGCGAAATCGTTACCCCGATGCCAAAGCCTATCTTCAACAGGCCATTAGTCTGTTTCTGGACATCAACCAGCAAAGCCTGTTGGCAGAGTCGTACCGCCAGCTTGGGCTGACCTATCGTTATCAAAGTGACTACGGCCAGGCGCTGGATAACGTCTATCTGGCGATGCAAATCTACCAAACGCAGCAAGACACCAGGGCGATGGCCTCGGTTTACAACAGCATTGGTACAATTCTGGAAAAGATGGGCCAATTCGAACAAGCGTTGCAGGCGCATCAACAGTCCCTGGATTTACATTACCAGACAGGCGATCAGGAGGGGATCGCCAGCGCTATTTTTAATCTGGGCGACCTCAACCGTACCATGGGCGATAGACAAAAGGCCCTGAGCTACTTCCTGCAAGCGCTGGAGATGGACCAAGCTGTCGGCGATCCGAAAAACATTGCGTACAGCCACAACAAGTTGGGTTTCTTATACAGTGAACTGGGCAATTTTGCGCAGTCAGCCATACACCTTAACCAGGCCCTGGCGTTATTTGAACAGATTCACGCGCCGCGGGATGCGGATTGGGCGCGCACTTCTTTAGCAAAATTGGCAATGGACCAAGGTCATTACAATGAAGCACAGCAATTACTCGATGGTGTTATCGCCAGGGCAATGAAACAGGAATATAAAAGTCTGCTGGTTGACGCTTATAAACTGGCGGCGGAACTGGCCATTAAGAAGGAAGAATACGGTGCTGCGCTGGGTTACATCGAAGCCGGTGTGATCCAGGCAAGATTGAATAATGAACGTGCCGATGAAGCCATTTTAGAAAAACTGCGGGTGCAGGTGCTGGTTAAACAGGACGCGGTACGTGAAGCCCTGGCCGCTTTGCAGCATCAAAAACAATTGGATGATGAGCTATTCAATGCGCAAAGAGCGGCAACCATTGCCAATATCCAAGCGCAGGCGGATTTTACCCGTCAGCAAAATCAGATAGAGCTGTTGAAAAAAGAACAGGCGCTGCAGCAAGCCATGGTTGAACAACACAGGTTGTATCGCAACTTTTGGGTCTTGGGACTTGCCGCAGGTTTTACCCTGCTATTAATGCTTTACCATCGTCACAATCAAAAACGTCTTAACCGGCGTTTGGAACAGCAAGTGGCAAGCAGAACAGAAGAGCTGCAAGATAAAAACCTGGAATTGCAGGCCGCCTATAAACAGTTGGAAACCATCAGCCTGACCGACAAACTCACCGGCCTGCATAACCGCCATTTTTTGGAAAGCCATATTGAAAGCGATCTGATCCACAGTCAGCGTCTTTATCAGGACTGGCAAAGAGGCAAGACCGGCAAACCTGAGAGCGCTGACCTGGTGGTCTTTCTTATCGACCTGGACAATTTTAAAGCCCTGAATGACAAATACGGCCACAATGTCGGCGATGACGTGCTGCGTATGTTGAAACAACGCATGCAGCAGGTATTTCGCCATTCTGATTATCTGGTGCGTTGGGGTGGGGAAGAATTTGTTGCCGTGGCCCGGTTTATACACAGGGAAGATGCAACATCACTGGCACAGCGCTTTGTTGAAAGTATTCGCCATAGCGCGTTTTCTCCCCAAGGCACTGAGCCATTGTGGTTAACCTGTTCGGTCGGTTATGTTTGCTATCCCCTGGCCATTGCAGAGCACAATCCATGGGCCACACTGATAAAGCTGGCGGACCTGTGTTTATACGCCGCCAAACATTCTGGCCGGAACGGTTGGGTCGGGCTGGATGCTATCACTGCTGACCCTTCAATATCCCTCAGCAGCATTGATTCTGAGCAAATTCAACAGCTGGTTGCACAGGATAAGTTGCACATACAACATTCCTTTGCCAGCCCGCTTCGCTGGCAAAGCAGTACCGCTAAGTAACCTCACATTTGATTCTGTAACAAAAATAACAGCTAGACCCAGACAGGCTTCCTCTTGATTTTGTTACATAATTATTGGCTAATATAGACAAACTAAAAATAGATTATGTAACGGAATCAACTGATATGCGCCGGGTTATTCGCAAAGAAGTGCAGTTAGACTGGTTGGAACAAAAGGCCGCCAGAGGAGGCAGCCGACCAGGGGCAGGGCGGCCAGCTAAACGGGGCAAGACCCTGGTGAAGCGGATACCGCAACAATATGCCGGGGCAATTGAAAGCCTGATTGCTCACCTGGATCAGCAACGCGATTACCAGCAACTGCAATCAAGCGTGCAGATACAGGATCTGGATAATCGCCAGGTTATGCTGACATTCAATACTGAGGCCCAAAGCGATGAAAACTGATGATTATGTTACATAATCATCATTGCCGAGATACTGCTGCACCTTAATTCTCACCACGCACAAAACCAACGCAGTCCTGCTCTTCCCCCGCGTCGGTTTCCTGTTCAGGTGCCCGCAATACTGCCAGTTGGGCCAGGGTAAATCGATAGCCTTGCTCGGGAGACGGTGGTGCTTGCTGAGGTTCTTGTTGTTGCCTGCTTATCATCGCTTTTCACTTCTATCTGACCGGGAATGGTGATGGCCAGATTGCGGTATTTACATCCTGTTAACCAGTTGCTTGGCTACCAGCGGCAGGTTAAGAACCCTCAACTGCGGCTGGAGCGGCGCGAATGGTGTTAACAAATTCACAGGCCGGTAGCGCAGTGAGATACCGCTGAATATAGTCAGGCCAGGCATTTGCCATCTCTGGTGCCTGACATTGCACCTGGGCGGTAAGCAGCCGAATTTTTGCCTGCAGTATGCTGTCGATTTCCACCAGAGCCTCGACGGCCTGCCAGCTTTGCTGCGCCCAGATAATCGCCCAGATCTCGGCCTTATCCTCTTCCAGGCCACTCATGGCATAACCATTGACAAAACCTGGGTGAGGGTGACTGAACACAGACACGCTGCTGTCCCTGGCGTAGGCCCCGCCATTACCGTATACAAAACCTTCAGGATTCATGCTGTGCCAAAGCGGATCTTTATAATAGGCGCTGCCATATAACTGCTGCTCCAGCATATGATAAAACTCGTGATGCACCACATGGCGCAGGTAAGCATCACCTGGGGCATCCACATCGTAATACAGCACTTCATGAATATAATCCGGCACCGCTGCGCGGGGCTGGGGCCCTACCGACAAGGCCCGTACAAAGGCCACTTTATCCAGGCCCGACAAATGCAGCACGGCGGGTGGCAGCTTAGCAATTTCCTGCTCAAACAGGGCCAGGTAATTGAGCAATTTAGGGTCCTGTTCAAAGCCGATATTCTGATAGCGGATATCCCAGGGTGATACGGTTAATGGCCGGGTTTCAGTGGTGAAGAACACCCCAGTGCGCTGGTGCTGGGTTTGCAGCAAACTGGGGCGCTGAAATTCGGGTTTGGCTGCACAACCTGCCAACAGCATCAAGACTAAAGGTAACAGACGTTTAAACATGCTTACTCCGACGGCATACTGCGAAACAGATGTTGTGAGCTGCGACTCACCGGCAGGGGCTCACTGACGCCCTGCATAAACACCTGTAATTGCTCCGGCTCACTGGCACTGACATGATCAAGGTGATTGAGATTGATGACGATACTGCGATGAATTTGCCAGAAGCAGTCCGGATCAAGCTGCATCAGCAAGGACTTCAGCGGCATCCGCACCAGTGCTTCCCGGGCCTTGGTCACCACTTTGACATAGCGGCCGCTGGCCTGAAAATACAGCACATCCTGCACCGCTACTAACCAGATTCGGGTGCCTATCTGAACCTTGATGCGCTTCAGATACTGGCGGCTGTCGCCCTGCAAACTCAACAGCGCCTGACTGATATCCAGCGGCTGACTGCTCAGCCTGGCTTTGACCCGCAAGATGCTGTCCTGCAACCGTTCATCGGAATAGGGTTTTAACAGATAATCAATGGCGTCGGTTTCAAAGGCTGATACGGCATATTGGTCATAGGCCGTGACAAACACAAAATGGCATTGCCCACTGGCCTTAAGGGCCACATCAATACCGGTCAGATCGCCCATCTGAATATCCAGAAAGGCAACCTGTACGTCATTGGCCAAAATGGCATCCAGGGCGTCTTCACCCGACTGACACTTAGCCACAATGTTGGCAGTGGGCCAGAATTTGGTCAGCTTGGCGGCCAGGCTGTCGAGTAAAATGGGCTCGTCGTCGGCAATAATCAGATTAACCATGCAGGGGCAACTCCAATGTGGCCAGTGTCAGCGGTGACTGGCAGGCAATACTGAATCTGGCCCGGCCTTCATAGGCGGTATCCAGGCGGGCAATCAGGTTACTCAGGCCGGTTCCTTCAGATTGCTGTTGTAGCAGGTTGGCATCGTCACTCACGGTTAACAGCAGTTGCTCGCCTTGCTGCCTGGCCAGGATCTGAATCGTGCCACCGCGCCGGGTCTTTTCGATGCCATGCTTTATGGCATTTTCCACCAGAGACAGTACCGACATGGGCAACACCGGGCAGGCGGCCACACTGTCGTCGCTTTCAATCCTAAAATTCAGTTTGTCGCCAAAACGGATCTTCTGAATATTCAGATAGCGGCGCACTATCTCCAGTTCTTCGCTGAGCTTGATAAAGCGCTGGCGAAACTGCGGAATGGTTGAGCGCAGATACCGGGTCAGCTCTTCCAGCAGGTGTTTGGCGCGCTCGCCGTCGATATCGATCAGGTTGTGCAGGTTGGCCAGGGTATTAAAGAAAAAGTGTGGCTCCAACTGGGCCTGCAGCAAATGCAGCTCCATCTCGGCTTTGTCGCGCTGCTGGGCGGTTTGTGCAATTTGGTTGCGCAGATTCTGAAACTGAATCTGCGATTCCCGCCTTTTGATATAAATAATCACAAAAATCGCCCAGGCCGCCAGCAGCAGATTACCCAGCAAATAGGTGGAAGCCGCTAATATCGGATGAACGGTTTTGCCCTGCCAGCCAAACATCAAAAAGCTGACCGGCAGGCTGATGGCAAAGGCCAACCCGCCAATAGACAAAACCCGGAAGAATCCAAGCCGGGCATCAGGGCCAGGAGACAGCAGCAGGTATGAAAACATCAGGGCAAAGCCCAACAGGTTATACACCTTAATGTATTCACTGATACTGGCGTAAAACGCCGAAAAACCGGCCCCATCGGCAATCAGGTAGTGCAGGGCGTTAAGCAGCGCCCCCATGGTATTGAGCAAAAACACCACCACCAGATCGCGCCAGCTAATGGTGTTATACAGCGCCAGCAGTTTGCCGCGCAGAAAAGTCAGGTACGTCATTGACTATCCAGTTAGCCCGCCAACTGGCGGGCATCTTACTTATCAGAATCTGTGATTGACACTCAGGCTGTAATAGCGGCCAAGTGTACTGTACAAGCCAGCAGTGTAGCCCATTTCCCAGCTCGCACCACCGGTATTGGCGCCGGGGATCTGCGGGGTTTCGCGGCCACTGAGGTTCGACACGTACAGGTTTACACTGGTCTGGTTGTTGAACTGGTAGTTCAAACCGAAGTCCAGATACCAAAGCCGTCCGGTGGCATACACCGAGTAATCAGCCGGATCGCGTGACAAGTCAGGCACCTGTGAGCCAATGTAGTGGCCGGTCAGGGTCAGCGTAACGTCCTCTGCTTGGGCGGTAAATGTGGTACGGCCCCGCCATTTAGGGAAGGCCATTTCCCCCAGGGTTTGCTCTATCTCGGCATTGGGATCTGACTGCAAATCACGCTGTAACATGCGGCTCCAGTTACTGCGCAGCGACAGATTGACACCGCTGTCCGGCAGGCTGAAGCGGTAGTCCAGTGCGTAATCAACGCCGCGGGTTTCATGCATGGCCAGGTTCAGGTACGACACATTAAGCTGAGTGTAACCGTCCTGATATTCAATTAAGTCGCAGAAAATATTATCCAGACTGGCACTGTCCATACAGTTAGGATAAATCTGCGACCAGTCCAGGGTGCCTATTTTATCCACCAGATTGATATCCCAGTAGTCCACGGTCAGACTCAGATTATCAATATACTCCGGTGCATACACCAAACCGCCGGTAAAGGTATAGGCGCGCTCGGCTTTCAGCTCCTCGTTCCCAGAGGTGATGATCAGCGCGTTGTTATAGTAATTGGCTGGATCATTCAGGCCACGCGCATCACAATTGGCTTCGCGGTACTCTGAGCCGTTTTTACGGTAGGACGAATAGCACACCTCATACACATAGTTCCATCGTTGGCTTTCGCTCTGGTAGATCTCATTGATATTGGGTGCCCGGGCGGCCTTGGCTCGCGAGGCACGAATCTTAAGCTCGTCGGTAGGCATCCAGTCCAGACCCACCGTCCAACTATGGTTAGTGCCAGCCGTGCTGTAACGGGCCGTACGCCAGGCTCCATTTAATTCCAGCGATTTGGCCAGCAGCACGTCGCTAAGCAAGGGAGCCCGCAACTCGGCAAAGGCTTCGCTGACATGGTAATCGCCGCTAAGTGGTTTGGCTTTAAAGTTAAAGGCGCCCAATCCGGCCAGTTGTACATCGGAAGGGGTACTGTCACTTTTCTCGCGTCGATGCTCAGCACCAATGGCAAACCCCATAAAACCTGCAGGTAATTCAAACAGTTCGCCATCCAGACTGGCGGCGAATACCGATTGGGTGAGTTTGGCACTGCTTTGGTGCGGGGCAATTTTCAGATAATCAATTGCATCCTGGCTGAGGGGTTGAAACACATTGACCGGCACGCAGTTGGCATCACAAGTACGCCACTCGGATGTCTCAGGGTCCTGATAACCACCCCACACCGCCTTTTCCCAGTTTTCCTGGGAATAATCATTGATGCTGGTGGTTTTCACTTTAGTCTGGCCATGCTGAGCACTAAGCTGCCAGCGATAGTTATCGTCGGTCAGCCCCTCCAGGGCCAACACCGCCTGATACAGGCCATAATCATAGTCGCTACCCTGACGTCCCATTTCCGGGAAATAGCCGCCAAATAGCAGGCCCTGACCGGTACGCGTAACCTCCTGGCGCTGTGCATCGGTATAAAATGCGTAGTCTGCAGGCAAGGGCGTCACGCCGTATTCGGCCAGGGGCTCGGTGCGGCTCTCTGATTTGGTTTTAACGTATTTCAGCTCTGCGCTGAAGTCCACGCCATCGGCAATTTCGCGATTCAGATTCAAGTTGGCATTGAGTTTATCTTCCGGCACCGCCAGGCGCCCCCACTGATAACGGGTATAAAAATTGTCATTACTGCTGTCCACCGTCAGGGCGGCAAGTTGGGTGGTGCTGGTGCCATACACTTCCTGTCCGTCAGCCAGCATCGGCTTTAAGCTGCCGTCCGGATTGACCCCAAATGGGCGGCCATCCAGTAAAAACAGGCGCTGACTGCTGGCGTACAGCGGAGAGCGATGGGCAGTGATGCGTTTAACTTGCCCGGGCGCATCGGCATTGGGGTTGTCGATAAAGGTCAGATCATTGGCCACATAGCCACGGGTACGGGCTTCTACTTCATCTGAGGTTTGATAGCTTAAATGGTAGTTAATATGGCCGTTGCCATCGGCAAAGGGTTGGCCGTGAGTCATAGTGGCGTACCAGCGTTTTCCGTCAAACTCGCCGGTACTGTTATAGGAGGCGCTTATTTCGGTGCCGGTAAAATTCTTTTTCAGAATAATATTCACTACCCCGGACACCGCGTCGGCACCGTAAATCGAAGACGCGCCGCCTGTGAGTACGTCAATGCGTTCAATTAATGCGGTGGGAATCGACGACACATCTACTTCACTGGTGCCAGGTACGGAGGGCACATGACGACGACCGTTGACCAGCACCAGAGTGCGAGTGGAACCCAGACCACGCAGATCCTGGCGGCTTAACCCGGCATAGCCATTGGCGTTGCTGGTTTCGGTGCCACCGGCCGGTACCATGCTGGGAAGCTCATTGAGCAGTTCACCAATATTGATCGTGCCGGTTTTTACAATGTCATCGGCACTGAAGCTGACCACCGGGGTGTGCGTTTCAATATCGGTGCGGCGAATGCGGCTACCGGTGATATCAATCACCTCCATTTCCATATTCTGTTCGCTGGTCTGTTGTGCCTGAGCCTGCACAGCCGGAACCAGACCCAGCACCGACAAAGCCAGCAACGAATAGCGAAAAGGGGCGGCGTTATGGTTATCTCTCACTTGATGCATGTTGTGTTGTCCTGTTGTTGTTATCACGTGCCTGCCTTTTATTGATGACGGAAACAGGCTTGGCATCACAACTTGATAACATTTGCCGCACAATAAAAACGCTGATGGGCATGAATGGCAGAATGCTTGTATCCAATGTCACCCTCGGTGGTATAAACCGAAAACCCCATTTGAATAAGTTGTAAACAGCTCCGTTGGATTGGCTTTGCTGCTTTGATATTTAATGACCGCATCCGGTGCGTTCATGCCCCAATTCCCACCACCTGATGCCAGTTGCATTGTTCCCGGCAAATGAACTGATTAGCGTGCGCTCTGAATTTGAATTTCAAGGTAGTTCTATGCGCATATTGCTCAGTCTTATTGTTATGGCGTTTATCAGCAGTGCCAGCGCCACGCCTATATGGCGGCTGGATTTTATACATACTGGCGGTCATGGTGCAAAAGAAGGCTTTACCGAACCGGCGCTCGTGCGTGAACCCGGGCAGTGGTCGTCGCCCTGGTTTGATCATTTGCTGCGTGGCGACTACAAAGTGGAACTCTTTGCTAAAGGCCAGCCCAGCGCCTGGTTTTCGCAAAGCTATAACTCGGTGTATTCAGACTGGGCCCGCGGCGTAGCGGCCAAAGCGCAAACTGGCCAGTTTCAGGAATCGGTGCGTTTTCCGGCGCCAACAGAGGATGCAACCTTAGTAATCTCTGCGCGCAAGTTAGATAAGCCCGGCCAGCCCTTTGTGCCAGTCTGGCAGACCGAGATCCAGGCTGCCACATCAAACGAGCCGCCAATGGCCCAGGCTTTTGCGCCTGTGGTAGTACGCGACCTGCTGCAGAATGGCCAGCCGCAGCAAAAGCTGGACCTGCTGTTTATTGCCGAAGGCTTTACTGATGGCGAGCAGGACAAATTCTTTACCGCGGCGCAAAAAGCCATGCAGGCGCTGTTTAGCGCCGAGCCTTACCAAAGCCATCAACATGCCTTTAATGTCCGGGCGCTGTTTGTTGCCTCCAATGATTCTGGTCTTGGCGGTGACACGGCCCTGAAGGTGAATCCCAATGCCCTGGGCATGGCCCGCTACGCCCTGACCCTGGAAAATCAGCGGCTGCGCAATATCGCCATGCATGCGCCGTACGACAATATTGTTATTCTGACTAACTCAGCCAAATACAGCGCCAGTGGCATTTTTGGTGCCTACACTGTTGTGCCGGCCTTTGAGCCACGCCTGCGCTTTCTATTGGTGCATGAACTTGGCCATCACCTGGCCGGGCTGGCCGATGAGTATTTTCATGACACCCCTGGCTATGCTCAGGTCACACAAGTGATTGAACCCCACGAACCCAATGTCACCGCCTTACAGGACGGCAAGCTGAAATGGGCAAAATGGGTAAAAGCAGACACGCCCATTCCCACCCCCTGGCCCCGCGAGCGCTTTATGCAAAGTATGCAGAGCGATCAGCGCTGGCTTGAAAGCCAGCCCTTTGCCAATGAGGTAGGGGCCTTTGTGGGTGCCAATTACAGCCCTACGCAGTTTTACCGTCCGGCCCTGAACTGCCTGATGTTTCGTGACGGCGGCCACAATACCTTTTGCCCAGTGTGCAGTGCAGCCATCCTGGAGGTGATAAACGCCGCCACATCCGACGCCCTGAGCCAAGATAAACCGCGCCCGGCAGCTCATGCTGCTGCCATGCGCTAGTTCTGACTATTCGTTTGAGGTGAATGCCATGTTATTTTCCACGCCCTTGCCGCCGATTTGCGCCTTGCGCCAGCAAATTCGCGATCATTACCACTGCGATGAAGCAGGCCTTATCAATCAGCTTATTGCCCTGGCCAGTTTAGATGAAAGTGCCAAGGCCCAGGCCAAATGCCAGGCCCATCAACTGGTTACCCATATGCAGCAGGCCGCGGCCGGTATGATGGAAAGCCTGCTACAGGAATACGCGCTGTCCAGCGAAGAAGGGGTAATCTTAATGTGTCTGGCCGAAGCGCTGCTGCGCATTCCGGACAGCGCCACCCGCGACGCACTGATCGCAGAAAAATTAGGGCAGGGCAACTGGCATTCGCACCTGGGTAACAGCCATTCACTGTTTGTTAATTTGTCCAGCCTGGGGCTGGTCAGCGGTAAGTCGATGCTGGCCTCTAAACAGAGCCAAAAGCGCTTTGGGGCTTTGCTGAAACGCCTGGGGGCACCGCTGGTACGCCAGGCCATGCGCTTTGCCATGGCGCTACTGGGCGGGCAGTTTGTAACCGGCCAGAGTATCGAAAAGGCCTGTCAACATGCCAAAGCCCAGGAGCAACGTGGTTATCGTTATTCCTATGACATGCTGGGCGAGGGTGCCCGCACCCAGCACGACGCCGATCGTTACTTTGCCAGTTATCAGCATGCGATTATGGCGCTAACGGGCATTGCAGGGAATGTGGCGGCCAGTCCCGGCATTTCGGTGAAACTGTCGGCCATTCACCCCCGCTACGAACTGGCACAGCAAGGCCGGGTGATGAGCGAGCTGGTGCCACGGCTGTTGCAACTGGCAGTGCTGGCCAAACGCCAGCATATTGGTCTGACGGTGGATGCCGAAGAGGCCGATAGGCTGGACTTGTCGCTGGATGTCATTGAAGCGGTTTTTTTATCCCCTGAACTACAGGGCTGGGACGGCTTTGGCCTGGCGGTACAGGCCTATCAGAAACGTGCCTTACCGCTGATCCACTGGTTGGCGGCCCAGGCCGCCAAAGCCCAGCGCCGCTTAAACGTGCGGCTGGTAAAAGGTGCCTATTGGGACAGTGAAATTAAGCTGGCGCAACAACATGGTCTGGCCGATTACCCGGTGTTTACCCGTAAGCAAAATACCGATATCAGCTACCAGGCCTGCGCCAGAGCGCTGCTTGAGGCCAAATGGATCTACCCGCAGTTTGCCACCCATAATGCCTACACTCTGGCCTGTATTTTGGAAATGGCCGGTGAGCAACGGGATTTTGAGTTTCAGCGCCTGCATGGCATGGGCGAAGCCATGTACGATCCCTTGGTGACCAGCAATAAACTGCATTGCCGTATTTATGCGCCGGTAGGTAAATACGCAGACTTACTGCCGTATCTGGTGCGCCGCCTGCTGGAAAATGGCGCCAATACGTCCTTTGTGAATCTGGTGCAAAACAAACAGCTGAATCTGGCCAGTCTGCTGGCCGACCCGGTGGATGCCATTTTGGTACTGAGCGATAAGCGCAATCCGCATATTGTGCTGCCCGAGGCCATTTACGGCAGCGAGCGTAACAATGCCGAGGGGCTGGATGTACATCATCATAACGATTTACTGCCCCTGGATGCCGCCCTGGATAACTGGTGGCAGCAACATCAGCAGCGCCTTAACGAGCCGCAGCAGGATGACCACCAAGCGTATCTGGAAGTGCGAAACCCCGCCAATCGCCAGCAGGTACTGGCCTGGCTCAAAGCCCATAGCGAGGACGACATCGCCAGCGCTATCAGCCGGGCAGATGGGGCTTTTGGCCCATGGTCGTCCTGCGCGTTAAGCGAGCGGGCCGCGGTGCTGATGCGCTTTGCCGATAGCATGGAAAAACAGCAAACCGAACTACTGGGATTGTGTTTAAAAGAGGCCGGTAAAACCCTGGACGATGCGGTGGCCGAAGTGCGCGAGGCGGTGGATTTCTGCCGCTACTACGCACAGCAGGCCCTTGCCGACCAACAGCCCAATCTGAATGCGCTGGGAACCGTGCTGTGTATCAGCCCCTGGAACTTTCCGCTGGCGATTTTTGTCGGCCAGGTGGTGGCTGCACTGGTCTGCGGCAATACCGTGGTGGCCAAGCCGGCCGAACAAACCAGTCTGATTGCCTTGCGCGCGGCCGATATGCTGTATCAGGCCGGCTTAACTGCCGATGCCCTGCAGGTGGTGCTGGCCAGAGGCGCCGTGGTAGGCAAAGTCTGCCTGCCGGACCCCAGAATTCAGGCGGTCATGTTTACCGGCTCCAATGCCACCTGCGCACATATTGCCGCACAACTGGCCAAACGCGCAGAATCAATTCCACTGATTGCCGAAACCGGCGGGCAGAACTGCATGATTGTCGACTCCACCGCCTTGCTGGAGCAGGTGGTGGACGATGTGATCCAATCCGGTTTTAAAAGTGCCGGGCAGCGCTGCTCGGCACTGCGGGTATTGTATGTGCAGGAAGATATTGCCGATGCGTTGATCACCATGCTGCAAGGGGCAATGGCGCAATTGAGTGTTAGCGATCCGGCTTTGCTGGCTACCGATATTGGCCCGCTGATTGACGCCAAAGCCTTGGACAGCCTGCAGCGCCATGCCCAGCGTATGGACAAACAAGCCAGGCTACTGGCTAAAATTGAGCCGGATCTGCCCAAAGATCAGGGCTTTTTCTTTGCCCCCAGGTTGTATGAAATCAGCGCCATCAGCCAGCTAAACGAAGAAGTTTTTGGCCCTTGTGTGCATCTGGTCCGTTTTGCCGCCGCCGAGCTTGACCAGGTAGTGGCACAAATTAACAGCACAGGTTTTGGCTTAACCGCAGGTATTCATTCGCGCCTGGCCGAGCGAGCAGACAAACTGGCCCGCCAGCTTCAGGTCGGCAATGTGTATATAAACCGCAATATGGTCGGCGCGGTGGTGGGAGTACAACCCTTTGGCGGGCGCGGATTATCCGGTACCGGCCCCAAAGCCGGTGGGCCCTTGTATTTAAGTCGCCTGCAAAAGCCTGCGGCGACGCCGCACAGTATGCAAAGCTGTTGGCCGGCGGTGGCTGAACAGCCGCCGCTAACGGTGGATAGCCGATCACTGCAAAGCTGGCAGACAGTGACACTGGCCGAGCGCGAGCGCCAGTTACGCAGCGTGCTGGCCATGCTTAAGTTGCCGGGCGAAGACAGGGCAGAGCTGGAGCGGCTGGCCGATACGCTATTTAGCCAGGCCAGAACCTGGCTGGCCCGCCCCTTAAGCCTGCCAGGGCCAACAGGGGAGCGCAATGAACTGCACTTTGAGCCCCGCGGCTGGTTGCTGTATTTAGTAGCCGGTCGACAGCACAGGCATCTTTATCAGGCCCTGCTTAGTGCACTTATCAGTGGTAATGGGCTGATTATCGCTTGTTTTGGCCATACGCCCGAGTGGCTAAAGGCCATGCAGCAATCTGCTTTACCGCTGCAGATAGTCAGCTTTACCCCCGCGTTGTTGGCCCATCCGGCCCTAAGCGGGGTGATCAGCAGCCCGGATTGTGGCTATAACGCCCTGGTGCAACAAGCGCTGGTCACGCGCCCTGGCGCCTTGTTGCCGCTTATTTGCGAACCTGGCGGTCAGCGCTTGTTGCAGCGTATGTGGCTGGAGAAGACCTTAACGGTCAATACCACCGCCATTGGCGGCAATGCGTCGTTGATGCTGATTGAAGACAGTGCGCCTTCCGGCGCCATGCCGCCGCAGGAGCTGGCTTCAGCATTGGGTGCTTAATCTGTATTGGCCTGCTTATGCAGGCCTTTTTTATGGGCTTCTCGCAAAGACGCTGGGATTCTGTAATCCGAAATCAAATAAACCACAGAGACACAGAGGGCACAGAGCGTTTAAGTTCAATAGAACGCCATGTTTTCGCGTTTCTACTGCAAGAAGTGCTTTTGGACATTTCTGCCTGAATTCAGAATAACCACCGTTCCCAATGGGTACATAGAGTCCAAGCTATCAATAACTCCCTGTTCTCTGTGCCTCTGTGGTTTTTTATCCTTCTGCGCAGTTAGATTTTCACCACAGAGACACAGAGGGCACAGAGTGTTTTTGTTCATTAAAACGCCATGTTTTCGCGTTTCTAAGATGAAAACTGCTTTCGAGCTTTTCTGTCTTAATTCAGAATAACCACGGTTCCAAAAGAGTACAAGCTGTCGATAACTCCGTGTTCTCTGTGCCTCTGTGGTTTTCATCATGCACTAACTCGCATCAAGCCACGGATACGCTCCGGTGCACTCAGCACGGAATTCGTCCATTTATCCCAATCTGCTGTATTTCCGGGCTCTTCGACGCATAGATTGCTGTTCAGGGTAACAAGGCAACATAAAGGCGATGGGTAATGATTCAGGACCCCAAGCGGCGGGAATTTCTAAAAGTATCGGCAATCGTAAGTAGCTCTATGCTGATATCGATCCTTCTTCCTGGTCAGGTAAGAGGCAGTGCAAATGCCAAGGCCGAATTATCGCAATGGTGTGTTTATGTGCACATTCACAGTGACAATTCGGTCAGTATGCAATCGCCCATTATGGAGATGGGACAATTTATGCGTACCGCCGGCCCTATGATCCTGGCGGATGAAATGGATCTGGACTGGTCGCTGATCCAATTCGACACCACTATGCCTACGTTTCTTCGTCGCGATGAGCAAAATAATATCGTCTATGCCCATGCTCAAATAGGTACCGGGGGCAGCCAGACCCTGAAGAACAATTGGTCGTACCTGCGCACCGCCGGTGCCATTGTACGCCAGATGCTGATCGAAGAAGCCGCAGCACGCTGGGGCTGCGAGGCTGCCAGGTTAACTGCCAAAAACAGCCGGATTATCGACAGCCAATCCTCTCGTCAGTTCAGCTATGGCGAACTGGCGCAACAAGCCTCAACGCGCCGCGTGGACTTAAGCCAACTGAAGCTCAAACATCCATCACAATTCAGTATTATAGGCAGCAGTAAAGCCTCTATTGATGGCAGAGACATAGTTACCGGCAAGCCGTTGTTTGGTATTGATGAAAACTACCCAAATGCATTGCACGCAGTGATTGACCGGGCACCAGCCATGGGCGCAAGAATTGCCAGCTATAACCGTGAGGCTGCGCTTGCCATCCCTGGTGTCAAACAGATAGTCGAAACACCGCATCATAGCGGCCCACACTGGCCAGGTGGTGAAACACAGATATGTGCAGCTGGTGTGGCAGTGTTGGCAGACAGTCATTGGGCGGCCCTGCAGGGTAAAGCCGCATTGGCCACCACCTGGACAGATGCCAATCGCTACGCTGGCCTGAACAGCGCAGCGCACAGAACTGCTCTCAATGCTTTGGCACAATCATCGAATCCCGGCAAGCGCCACCGGGATGACGGCAATGTCGAGCAAGCTTTTGAGCAGGCAGAACAAGTGTTAGAGCACACCTACGAACGGGCGTTATTAAGTCACGCTTGTATGGAGCCATTGAATTGTATTGCTGATGTTCAAAAACATCATGCCGTGGTGGTGGTGGGCCATCAGTGGCCACACCAGGTGGCCCTGGAAGTTGAACAGCTAACCGGTATAGATGCTTTAAGGGTAGAAGTACGCAACAAACGTATGGGGGGCGGTTTTGGCCGCAAAGGTGAAACAGATTTTCTGCGTGAAGCCATTTGGCTCAGTCATAAGGTCGGCCAGCCGGTTAAAGTGCTCTGGACCCGCGAAAACGATATGCAGCGCGATTATTTTGCTCCCGCAGCTGCGGTAAAAATTAAGGCCGGGTTAAAGCAAGGGCGCATTCAGGGCTGGCATATGCGCCAGGCGCAAACCGGCGGCGAGGCGGAGTCACATGGTTTTCCTGCCCATCTGATTAGTGATTGCAGGATAGAAAGCCTTACGGCAAATCATCCATTTCCTTTAGGTGCCTGGCGTGGTCCCGGACAAATGCAGCAAGCCTTTGCGGTGGAGTCCATGTTAGATGAACTTGCTTATGCCAAAGGCAGCGACCCGCTGACTTTTCGGTTAGCGCTGATGGGACCAGCGAAGATTTACCCAATCAACTTCTGGGCCGCCAACGAAATCGACTCAGGTCGTATGGCTAATTGCTATCGCTTGGCGGCAAAGATGGCTGGCTGGGGAAGAACATTAAAAAACGGGCAGGGGCTGGGAATTGCCGGTCACTTCACTTTTGGTACCTATGTGGCTTTTGTTCTGCAGGTGCAAGTGGATAAAAACCGAAAGCTGCAATTACAAAAAGCCTGGGGCGTTATCGACTGTGGTCTGGCCGTTAACCCCAACCATATTCGCGCGCAAATGGAAGGCGGTTTTATTGACGGCTTAAACGCTGCCTTGTTTAACCAGGTGACAGTACAGGACAGTATTGTCGCCACCACTAACTTTGACCGACTGCGTTGGATGCGGATGCAGGAAGCCCCAACACAGATTGAAATTGACATCATACAGGGCACCCAAAGCCCAACTGGTGTGGGAGAACCGCCTGTCGCGCCCGCACCAGCGGCCCTGGCTAATGCCATCTATGCGGCCAGCGGCTTACGTTTACGCCGTATGCCATTTGCAGAACATATCAATATTTAGGGAGCCACCATGCCCATTCAGTTTTCCGTTAATGGTCAGCCAGTTAACCTCGATCAGAAAGACCAAGAAATGCCACTGTTGTGGTTCCTGCGTGAAAAAATGCAGCTAACCGGCAGCAAATTCGGCTGTGGTATTGGCCAATGTGGTGCTTGTACCGTGCATTTAAACGGTTCGGCCGTGCGCTCTTGCCTTTTACCTGTGGGGCAATTGCAGGGCAGTGCTATTCGTACTATTGAAGGGCTGGCGTCTGGCACCGACCTGCATCCCGTACAACAGGCCTGGCTGGATGAAGATGTGCCACAATGCGGCTATTGCCAGGCCGGGCAAATAATGGCGGCCGTGGCTTTGCTGGAGCAGGTGAACGATCCCAGCGAGGAGCAAGTCAATGCGCATATGAGTAATATTTGCCGGTGCGGTACCTACACCAGAATTCGCAAGGCCATCGAGTTGGTGGCCGCTAAGACACCGCCTGAAACTTAAATTGCTGTAGTGCCTTACGATAGGATTTACTCAGGGCCAGGGTATGGCCACTTTTGAGCAATACCTTACCACTACCGGAAGGTAGATGCTGAATACAGTCAATGGCGCCCAGGTTCACCATATAGGAGCGATGAATACGTAAAAAAAGCCGCGCGGGCAACTGTTCTTGCAGTTGCTGCATGGTCGCGCGCAGCAGATATTGCCCATCAGCAGTATGCACTTCAACATAGTTACCACTGGCGGCAAGCCATTGTATTGCATCAAGGGCCAGCAACACCTGGCCACTGCCTTTGCTAACCATAATGCTGGCATTTTCATTGGGACCGGCTGGCTCCAGTGTTGGTTGTTTGGGTTGGGCAGAGCAGGGGCGCAGATACTTTCGCCATACCCACATCACCACTAACGATGCAGCCAGATAGCGGGGAAATAGCACCACCAGGCTACTGAACGCATCACCTGTACTGGCCAGCAGTTCCATCGCCAATTTGGCCAGTAATGCAATCAGCAGCAATACACCGCAGCACAGCCAACCTTTGTGCTGTGGCTGAATGACCTTTTGATTCAGACGAAAACAGGCAAAGGCCAACGGAGTCAGCACCATCCAGACAGCCCATTCACGACAGGCCCACATCAGAGTTTCAGTGGCTACCGCCCAACTAAAGTTAAAGGATGAGGCAAACAGCACCTGCTTATAAACCAGGCAATAACAGGTTAACACCAGCACAAATCCACACCAGCCTACTAGCGGGGCCAGCACGTCCTTGCTGCCAAGCTGCACAGGCCAATGTTTTACGTTAAGAAGTTGCGTCATAGTGGCGATTATCCCAAGCCTTTAGTCAGTCTGAAAAGACGGCACCATCCTAGCATCGCCTTAAACGCAATGCCAAGCACCCCAAGTGCCTGAAAATACGCCTTGTTATCCAATTTAAAATAAAGCACACTCGAAAAGTATAAAAGCCTAATCAAGGTGTTACATGAATTTAAAGGATATCCCTTTTGCCCAGCGCCAGCGCCTGGCCTATATCGATTTTGTGCTGCTGTTTAAGGGCCATCTGACCCGCCAGGATCTGATTAACCGCTTTGAGGTGGGCTTATCTGCCGGTACCCGCGATTTTAATCTGTATAAAGAACTGGCCCCCAATAACATCAATTACGACACCCGCCTAAAGCAGTATTTTCAAACCCCGGGCTTTAAACCCTTGTTTGCCCATGATGCCAAAAAGACCCTGGCCAAGCTCGCCGCCGATATCAGCGACGGCTTTGATGCCATTGGCGATCTTAGCTTTCCGGTTGAAGCGCCCAGCCAGCTTAATGTACCGGATATCTTTGTGGTGGCGCGTATTATTCAGGCCATTTTAAATGGCCGGGCGGTCAAGGTGATCTACACCTCGCTGTCCAGCGGTTCGGCGGCGCGCGAGATAGTACCGCACAGCATTATCGATAACGGCCTGCGCTGGCATGTACGTGGCTTTGACCGTAAAACCCAGACCTTTCGCGACTTTGTACTGACCCGCTTAAGCTCCGTCACCTTGTTAGATAAAGCCCCGCAGCCCAATGAAGAGCCAAGCGAAGATCATCAGTGGCAACGCCAGATGCCGATCAAACTGGTGCCACATCCGCATAATGTTAAACACCCCACCGCCATTGAACTGGACTACGGTATGCAAAACGGCGCGCTGGAACTCAACGTACGCGCCGCCCTGGCCGGTTATCTGCTCAGGCGCTGGAATGTGGATTGCACCGAAAACGCCAGCCTAAGGGGAGGGGAATACCAACTCTGGCTACAAAACCAGCAAAGCCTGTATGGCGCTGAGAATCTGGCTATCGCCCCTGGGTATGGAAAATGAAAACAGCCAAGCAATTGTTCAGGACAGATAAATGATTAAGTTACATTGCACACAAAAGCTGATCGCCAAATTACCGGTGCAAGGCGGGGCATTACCACAGGGCGGAAAATGGCAAAATAGTCTGTCAAAGCAGATTGATAACAATCCGCTCTCAGGCTGGCACGCCAATCTAGTCATATTACATCGACGTAACTGCATGCTACTGGTGCATAATCAGACGCGCTTTCCTCTGTTTATGATTGGCCTGACCAAACCGGACTTTGCAGCCCTGGACTATCATTTTGCCGATTGTTTTATTAACACCTTGTTGAAAATTGGGGCCAACAACGAACAACTCAACACTGCTCAGACATGGCTTGCGCCACTTTGTATTGAAAAAACCAGCGATCGCTCGGTACAGGGCACCCTAAATCTTATGGCTGGCAATATCGAACACATGCTGTGGTACGACAGTGTCAATATCACAGAGTGTTCACCCTACAAAACCGCCGCCTGGTTATCTGAACGTCCCTACAACATAAAAGGTCAGAAAGACTGTATTTGGCCGAACAGAGCGATGTTGCAGTTACTGGAAAACGGGTAAGGGCTATAAGTCTGAAGTGCAGATTGCCGCTGATGAAGAACAAATAACCAAACAACAAGGAAACCGCATGTTTGAACTGGATTTAGCCGACGTTTTAAGTATTGTGCTCGCCAACAGCCCGGATATAGAAGGCCAAAAAGCCATGGTGGACAAGGTGGAGTCACTGATGGCCGAGGGTATGGAACAAAGCGAAGCGGTGGAACTGGTGTTGGGCCATTTGGTCAGTGCTGCCAAGCCGCATTAACAGATAAAGAACAACGAGAGAGTCAATGAATCCAGAGTCAGCCACGCAGGCCACTAAGAACACCATCAGTCAGGATGCCATTAACAAAGCCCTGTGGGCCGCCTGTGACACCTTCCGTGGCACCATCAGCGCCGATACCTATAAAGATTTTATTTTGACCATGTTGTTCCTGAAATATATCTCCGATGTATGGCAGGACCATTTTGAAACCTATCAGGCCGAACATGGTGATGAGCCCGAACTGCTCGAAGAACTAATGAAAAACGAGCGTTTTGTACTGCCTAAGGCGGCCGGTTTCTATGCCCTGTTTGAACGCCGCCACGAACCCGGTAACGGCGAGCGCATCGACCAGGCGCTGCACGCCATTGAAGAAGCCAATGGTACCAAGCTCAAAGACGCCGGTAAAAGCGTGTTCCAGGACATTAGCTTTAACACCGACAAACTGGGGGAAGAAAAGCAAAAAAACACTATTCTGCGCCATCTGCTGGAAGACTTCGCCAAGCCCGAGCTTAACCTTAAGCCGAGCCGTGTTGGCACCCTGGATGTCATCGGTAACGCCTACGAATACCTGATCAAAAACTTTGCCGCCAGCGGTGGCCAGAAAGCCGGTGAATTTTATACCCCGCCAGAGGTGTCAGATCTTATTGCCGAGCTGTTAGATCCACAGCCAGGCATGAGCATCTGCGACCCGGCCTGTGGCTCTGCGTCATTATTAATGAAGTGCGGCAGCAAAATACGCAGCAGGCACCACAGTAAAAATTATGCCCTGTACGGTCAGGAAGCCATTGGCTCAACCTGGTCGCTGGCCAAAATGAATATGTTTTTGCACGGTGAAGACAACCACAAAATCGAATGGGGCGACACCATTCGTAACCCCAAGCTGCTGGATAAAAATGGCGATTTAATGCTGTTTGATATCGTGACTGCCAACCCGCCGTTTTCCTTAGATAAATGGGGCCATGACGAAGCCGAGCATGACAAGTTCAGCCGCTTTCGCCGTGGCGTACCACCCAAAACCAAGGGTGACTACGCCTTTATCCTGCATATGATTGAAACCCTCAAACCAAAAACCGGCCGCATGGGCGTGGTAGTGCCGCACGGCGTACTGTTCCGTGGCTCCAGCGAAGGCAAAATTCGGCAAAAGCTGATCGATGAGAACTTGTTAGATGCCGTAATTGGCCTGCCGGAAAAACTGTTTTACGGCACCGGCATCCCGGCCGCGATTTTACTGTTTCGTCAGGATAAATACGACGATAAGGTGCTGTTTATTGATGCCAGCCGTGACTTTAAAGCCGGTAAAAACCAGAACCTGCTGACTAACGAAAATATAGCCAGGATCGTTGCCACCTATAAGGCCGGCGACACGGTGGAAAAATACGCCTACCTTGCCAGCCTCGAAGAGATCAAAGAAAACGACTACAACCTTAATATCCCGCGCTACGTCGATACCTTTGAAGAAGAGGAAGAAATTGACTTGATGGCGGTGCGTGCCGAGCGTGAGCAGCTTAAAGCGCAACTGACTGAGCTGGAAACCAAGATGGCTAAGTATCTGGAGGAGTTGGGATACGATGTGCAGGAAGCACAAGTGCCGCGAGCGCAGGGATGCGCAGGAGCGGCGGGTGCCGGAGGTGAAGAATAATGGTGCCTAATGGTTGGAATGAAGGACAAGTTCAAGACTTCTTGTTTCTACAAAGAGGCTTCGATTTAACTGCAAAACAAGCAGTTGATGGCAATATTCCTGTCTATTCGTCTTCTGGTTTAGCATACTTCCATAACGAATCAAAAGTTCGAGGGCCTGGAATTGTAACTGGTCGGAAAGGTAGTGTAGGACCAGTATACCTAATCAATGAAGATTTTTGGCCTCATGATACGACCTTGTGGGTAAAGGATTTCAAAGGTAATGACATTAAGTACATCGAATATTTCCTGAGGTTCCTGCGACTTGAAAGGTTTGATGAGGCTTCATCAGTTCCAACCTTAAACAGAAACAACGTACATGGTGTGAAATGTGTTTTTCCACCATTTTCAGAACAAAAAAAAATCGCCGAAATCCTCTCCACCTGGGACAAAGCTATCACCACCACCGAACAACTGCTCGCCAACAGTCAGCAGCAGAAAAAAGCCCTAATGCAACAACTTCTTACTGGCAAAAAACGCCTGCTGAATAAGAATGGGGTTAGGTTTAGTGAGGAGTGGAAATTCCAGAGCATTAGTCAAATTTCCAAAAGAATCCAGCGTAAATCCGATGGTGAAGATCATCCTATTCTCACTATTTCATCTTTATCTGGATTTGTTAGGCAGGATGAACGCTACAGCAGATATATGGCTGGCGAGAGTGTAAAAAACTACATCCTTTTGAAAAAAGGTGAATTTGCATACAACAAAGGAAACTCAAAAACCTACGAGTTTGGCTGCATTTTTGATCTTGATAGTCATAAATCGGGGTTGGTACCCCACGTGTACGTGTGTTTCAAACTTCATCAAGGGCTTAGCCACCGCTATTTCAAGTACCTTTTTGAAGCTGACTATCTTAAACCTCAACTTGGTGCCTTGGTAAATACGGGAGTCAGAAACAACGGACTTCTGAATATTAAACCTGCTGAGTTTATGATTACCAAAGTTCCTGTACCGTGTTTCGATGAGCAGGAACGGATTGCCGACGTTATTCATGCATCAAGCGACACTATCAGTAAGCTACAACAAAAACTAGACGCACTAAAGCAAGAAAAGAAAGCGCTGATGCAGCAGTTGTTAACGGGCAAGCGCCGCGTACAATTAACCGAACAAAATACTAAGGCCGCAACTTATGGAAATTAAACAATTTCGCCTGACTAATCTGGGGCGTTTCAGTGAGTTGGAAGCAGAGCTTGCGCCAACACCAGAGCTAAATAGTAACGTTACTGTTTTTATTGGGAATAATGGCGCGGGTAAAACCTCAATATTAAAAGCCCTTGCCACTAGTTTAAGTTGGTTTGTTGCGCGGCTGCGTAGTGAAAAAGGCAGTGGCAGCCCGATTCCTGAGGGAGTTATTTTAAATGGTCAAGCTTCCGCATTGATTGATGTCTCTGTGCTTGACGGTCATGGACAGCTAAGTAATCCAGATTTGGAGAGTGATAATGCGATTTATCATTGGTCGTTAGCAAAAACCCAGACGAGCAAAAAATCCAAATTTAATTCTAATTTAAGCGATGCCAGCCGTTTAGCCGATCTTTACAGAACAACCCTTACTCAGAATGAGAAACTTGGATTGCCACTTATCGCCTTTTACCCTGTAGAACGCGTTGTTTTAGATGTGCCATTAAAAATTAAGGAACGGCATAGTTTTCTTCAAGTAGATGGCTACGACAATTCATTAAATCAGGGGGTAGATTTTAGGCGCTTCTTTGAGTGGTTCCGTGAGCGAGAAGACTCAGAAAATGAATCAGGGCTACCACAAGATGTGATGGATAAGCTCTTAGAAACGCTGGGTGATAATAACGACGTTTGGCACAAGTTGCAGTCATTAATGGCGTCTTCACGTGACAGACAGCTGACTGCTGTACGTACGGCCATTAGCAACTTTATGCCAGGCTTTAGCAATTTACGCGTTCGCCGTAAGCCACGTTTACATATGTCGATTGATAAAAATGGTCAAACGCTGAACGTATTACAACTTTCACAAGGCGAAAAATCTCTAATGGCGCTTGTGGGTGATGTCGCCCGCCGTTTAGCGATGATGAACCCAGCGCTTGAAAACCCGCTGCATGGCGATGGTGTTGTGCTTATTGATGAAGTTGACATGCACCTGCACCCCACTTGGCAGCGCAGCATTATTGAGCGATTAACGTCTACCTTCCCTAACTGCCAATTTGTTTTAACCACTCACTCACCTTTAGTGATTAGTGATTATAAAAATGTACTGATTTATTCGTTAGATGACGGCGAGGTAAGTCGGGTGCCATCGCAATATGGAGAGGATGCAAACAGCGTGTTGCTTAATGTGATGGATACACACATTAGAAACGCGAAAATTGCTTCGCAGCTAAATGATTTACTGGATTTAATTCAACAAACCAACGATTCAAGTTCCGTGTCACAAGCTAAAGAAGCACTCAATAAGCTAGAAAAAGAACTGCCGTCGAACCACTTGGAAATCGTCAAAGCAAAAATGTTATTGCGTAAGCAGGAGCTAAAATATGCGCAAAATAACTAAAGGCGAGCCACCAGAAAGCTTTGCAGATTGGGTTAGACGAAAGCCAAAAAATAAGGACGAAAACCAATGGTTTCAAGCGCTGTACGAGCAAAAACAATGGCAAGTAGTGTCAGATTTAAGTCGCCACAATGCAGCGGAGCAATTTTTTTTGTGTGCTTATTGCTGTGATTGTATTACTGGCGAGAGTGCCGATACAGTCAACGAACATGTAGAAGCTCGAGCTGTAGCATCAAGACGAAGCTTAGAACATACCAATATTGTTGCTAGCTGTAAGACGAAGAACCAATGTGATAACGCACATGCAAGACAAGTTTTTACATTAACCCCTCTGATGGAAGAATGTGAAACCGAATTGAAATTTAAAATCAGTGGTCGCGTTGAAGGCTTAACAGATAGAGCACGCGAAACAATCCGAGTGCTGAACCTTGGCGAAAATGAAGTAAATAACAAATCTCTCATTGAGAAACGCAAGCAACTTTCACACAGTTTGATGTGGAGTAATGGAATTGACCCTGCCGATGGTCTCGAAGACGAAGAGTTACTGCTCGCCGTTATAGATGATCTTATGACGCCTAAAGACGGTAAGTTAGAGGCTTTCGCACCTGTCGTTGCCAACATACTTCGCAATTGGATAGCGGCTTAAAAATATCTGCACCTCGGGTGCCAGGGATTGAAGAGAGATAACGAATGACACAATACACACCTAAGGCTCAGCAAAAATTTACCAGTAAATATTCCGCTACAGCAAAGGCGAAGGAACTGGTATGACAATACAAAAGCGCCCCCGTACGATTCAGATATTTCTGCCTGGCGGCGATCCTGCCGGTATTCGTATTGCCGAACAAACAACCTCGATTATCCGCCTGATTGAAGTGCCTCGTAGTGATATTGCCGAGTTTGTCACTATGCCCGAAGCCAAACAGGTGGGGCTGTATTTTTTGCTTTCTGGTGACAATAAAGACGAATTGTATATTGGCCAGTCGGGCGCGGTAGGTAGCCGCCTGATGCAGCACCATAAAGATGAAAATAAAGATTGGGAGCGTGCCCTGGTGTTGGTGTCACTCACCAACAACCTGACCCAAACCCATGTATTGTATTTAGAATCGCTGTCTATTGAAAAAGCCAAAAGCTGCCAGCGTTATAACCTGTTAAATGGCAATGGCGGTCAAAAACCGCATACGCCTGTGCCGCTAAAAGCCGATTGTGATGAGCTGCATGACATTGGCAGTTTATTATTGGCCACCCTTGGCTATCCGTTATTTGAACCCCTTACCGGGCCGACTGAGGCAAGCGCCGAACCGTTATTTATTTGCAGCCGCACCGGGGTTGAGGCCAAAGGTATTTATACCAATGAGGGTATGGTGGTACTAAAAGGCTCTTCAGCGCCGATGACCACCAAGCGCAAAACCGAGCAGCGCTTCTTTGATAAACGCGACCAACTGCTGGCCAAAGGCGTGATTACAGAGCAGGGAGAACGTTTTGTATTTCAACGCGATCACTTGTTTCAAACCCCCAGCGGGGCGTCGATGTTTTTGCTGTTGGGTACATCAAACGGTTGGCTGGACTGGAAAACAGAGCAGGGCGTGACCTTGCATGATTATCAGGGCCGGGCACTGGAGTCTGCCAGTAAGCAGCTAAGCGTTGGGGAGTAGCTAACTATGGCTGACAACCAGAAGCAGCAAAATACCGGAAATAAAATTGGTAAAGTTCCTTTGACAGTCAGTTATGCATTTAATGGTGGCGTCGGCAGACATCGAGTAAGTAAGGACAGCGTATGACACAATACACACCCAAATTTCAGGAAGAATACAGTGCCAAGTTACCTGCGCTGACGTTATTGACCAACCTTGGGTGGTCGTTCCTCTCTCCTGAACTTGCATTAGCCGCCCGTGGTGGTAAAGCTGATGAAGTGGTGTTACGCCAGGTGCTACGCAGTGAGCTTCAAAAGCGCACTTTTACCTTTGCTGGTAACAGTTACCCGCTGTCTGAAAAGGCTATCGACAACTTGATTGACGAGGTATGCAGCCCGGCGCTTAACGAAGGCTTGTTAACGGCCAATGAGCGCCTGTACAACCACTTGCTGTATGGCATCTCCGTCACTGAGTTTGTCGATGGTAAAAAGGCCAGCCCGACCGTTGCGCTGATTGATTGGCAGAACCCGGCCAATAACAGCTTTGTGTTTACCGAAGAGTTTACTGTTACCCGCTCGGGCGGAGTCGGCTCTTCATTTCAAGACAAGCGCAGGCCCGATATTGTCTGCTTTGTAAACGGTATTCCTCTGGTGGTAATTGAGGCCAAGCGCCCGGATGGCAAGGCTCGAACCGGAAAAGGGGGCGGCCCCACCATTGACGAAGGCATTTCACAAAGCCTGCGTAACCAGCGCCATGATGAAATCCCAATGCTGTTCGCCTATAGCCAGATGTTGCTATCTATAAACGGTAACGAAGGCCGTTATGGTACCTGTGGCACGCCCGCTAAGTTCTGGGCCGCCTGGCGGGAAGAGGATATTTCCGACGCTGAGATGCACGCCATTAAAAACCAAACGCTGAACAATGCACAACTAACCAGCCTGTTCAGCCACCGACCAGCTAAAGATCTGGATTGGTATCAAAGCTTGTTAGCTTCCGGCGAGCTGGCAGTGACCGGTCAGGATAGATTGCTGATCAGCCTGTTAAGCCCTGCCCGGTTGCTGGAGATAACCCGTTACTTCACCTTATTCGATAAAAAAGCAGGCAAGATCGTCGCCCGCTATCAGCAGGTGTTTGGTATTAAGCGCCTGATTGAACGCATCAATACCCGAAGTAGCACCGGCGGCCGTGAAGGCGGTGTAATCTGGCACACCACTGGGTCGGGCAAGTCATTCACTATGGTGTTTTTAAGTAAGGCGCTGATCCTGCACGAAAGCCTGAAGCAATGCCGTATTGTGGTGGTAACTGACCGGGTAGACCTGGAAACCCAGCTCAGTAAAACCTTCGCCTCTGGTGGCGAACTGGCCGGCAAGAAAGACGTTGAGACCGCCATGGCCACCTCTGGCAAACGATTGGCCGAACAAATTGGCAAAGGTACTGAGCGGATTATTTTCTCGCTTATCCAGAAGTTTAATTCCGCCACCAAATTGCCTGAATGTGTAAACCACAGCGCTGACATTATTGTGCTGATCGACGAAGGCCACCGCAGCCAAGGCGGTGAAAACCATATCCGCATGAAGCAGGCGCTGCCCAATGCCGCCTTTGTCGCCTTCACCGGCACACCACTGTTGAAAGACGACAAGACCACCAATAAGTTTGGCCCCATTGTGCACGCTTATACCATGCAGCGCGCGGTGGAAGACCAGACAGTGACGCCGCTGCTGTACGAAGAGCGTATTCCCGATCTGGATGTGAATGAACGCGCCATTGATAGTTGGTTTGAGCGTATTACCGAGGGGCTTTCAGACGAGCAAAAGACAGACCTAAAGCGCAAGTTTGCCAAGAAAGGCCAGGTTTACGGTGCGGATGATCGCATTCGTTTGATTGCCCTGGATATAGCCAACCACTTTGTAAAGAACATCGACGAGGGCTTAAAAGGCCAGTTAGCCTGCGACAGCAAAGCCTCTGCCATTAAGTTCAAAAAGTACTTGGATGAAGCAGGCTTGTTTGAATCTGCGGTGGTGATGAGCCCGCCCGATAGCCGTGAAGGTAACACTGCTGTCGATGAGGCTACCACACCCGAAGTGACCCAGTGGTGGAAAGACAATATTGGCAGCCAGGATGAACAGGCTTACACCAAACAGATTATTGAACGCTTTGACAAAGATGACTCACTGAAGATACTCATCGTGGTTGATAAGCTGCTCACCGGCTTTGATGAGCCGAAAAACGCTGTGCTGTATATCGACAAACCCTTGAAAGAGCACAACCTGATCCAGGCGATTGCACGGGTAAACCGTCTGCACCCAAAGAAAAAATTTGGCTTACTTATCGACTATCGCGGCATTCTGGCGGAACTGGATACCACCATTCAGAAATACCAGGATCTGGCCTCCCGCACTCAGGGCGGTTATGACATTAATGATATTGCTGGCCTCTACAACCAGATGAGCACCGAGTACAAGCGCCTGCCACAGCTTTATAAGCAGCTATGGGCCATATTCGATGGGGTGAAAAACAAGAACGACATAGAGCAGTTGCGTCAGGTGCTGGTACCGAAGATTGAAGAGCAAAAGCCTTTAGTGCCTGGAGAGCGCGGCGAGCTGGTTGACGTGCACCTGAAAGTACGAGAGGACTTTTATGAAGCCCTGACGGCCTTCGCCAGCTGCCTGAAAGTTGCACTGCAATCAGCCACCTTCTTTGAAGATAAGAGTTTTAGCGATCAGGATCGCCGCCACTACAAAGAAACAGTGAAGCAATTTTCCAGTCTGCGCCAACTGGTGCAGCAAGATGCGGGCGAGAAGATTGATTACGACGAATACGCCGAACAAGTAAAAAAGCTGCTGGATAAGCATGTGGTAGGGGTAGAGGTGAAAGAGCCCGGTGGCGTGTATGAAGTGGGCAAGATGGGCCAGAAGCAACAGCCGCAAGACTGGAGCGAAGATAAAACCCGCAACGAAACCGACATTATTAAAACCCGCGTTACCCGCATGATCGAGCAAGAGCTGCGGGATGACCCTTATGCTCAGGAAGCATTTTCCAAGCTGCTGCGCCAGGCCATTATCGATGCCGAAAAACTATTCGACCACCCACTGAAACAGTACATGCTGTTCCGTGAATTTGAACAGCAAGTACAGGACAGACGATTGCATGACATACCAGATGCATTTGCAGGTAATCGTCATGCCCAGGCCTATTTTGGTGTTTTCAAGAAAATGTTGCCTGAAGCTTTGGCTGTACCCGACAGCCAGGTTCAGGACAAGTGGGTCAAAGTTGCTTTTGAAATTGACCTGGCGGTAGAAACCTCTGTCGCGGAAAACTCCATCAACCCACAGAACATCGAAGCCGATATTCGTAAAAAGCTACTTCCCAGAATATTCCAGGAGTGCAAAGCCATTGGTGGCGGTATGGATCAGGCCAAGAAGATAGTTGAGATGATTGTTCAGATCACCCGGGTTGGATTAAACGGTGCTTGAGTGGGTTTAACCAAATGAATGTGCCGATTAAACCTAGATCCACCAAAGCGAGCGAGACCATGAGCTTTCGCTACGGTGACGAGCAGATTACGTTTAAGCGAGTCAAGCGCCCGCAAGCCACTAGCAAAGTATTGATCAAGGTGTATCCCGATTGCCGGGTAATCGCATCCGCTCCCGAAGACGCTGACAGCGAAGCGATTCTATGGGCGGTTAAAAAGCGTGGCCGGTGGATATACGAACAGTTAAGGGATTTTCGCAAACAGCTTGAGTTTACCTTCCCACGTCAGTACATCAGCGGCGAGAGCCATTACTATCTAGGGAAACAGTATCTGCTGAAAGTGATTGAGGCACCTGAGCAGATTCAAGGCGTAAAATTGCTACGTGGCAAACTGGAAGTGTCTGTAAGAACGAAGTCAGCCGATAAAGTGAAAGCACTGCTGACGGATTGGTACAAAGCTCGCGCTAAAGAAATTTTTGCCAAACGCCTGGATGCCATGCTGGAGCAAGCCCTTTGGGTAGAAGAACGACCACCGCTGCGCATACTGACCATGCAAACCCAATGGGGTAGCTGTTCACCTAACGGTTGCATCACCCTCAACCCTCACTTGGTCAAAGCTCACCGCGACTGTATCGACTATGTGATTTTGCATGAGCTTTGTCACATTGCCGAACATAACCATAGCGAGCGGTTTTATAGGCTAATGAACCAGGTAATGCCAAAGTGGGAAAAGACCAAAGAACGGCTGGATTCGATGGCATTTGCCCTTCTGCCGGATGCCTTTTAGCCAGACAGCATATAAGTAGAGTAGGGTGGTTTTTTATAAGGAATAACTATGAATAAATGGCTCATTGGCTCTGTTTTCCTCATCCTCGGATTCATACTCGGCTACTGGTATCAGGATTCCAGCAACACCTACCACGCTGAAGAGCTGATAGGTAAAGAAGTTGCCTTGCTGGAGAGCAGCAAAGCCATACCTGGCTGTGATTTACTGGTTGGTGCCGATTCGCATCTAAAAGTGACTGAACAGGGCGAAACCATCATTGTCTGGCAATTCCTTGCCGAAACAGAACAGATTCGAAAAGTGGTAGTCGATAAGGCGATGACTGTGGCGTATGACGAGTACAAGTCCAGCTGTCACTAACGTTTTTCTATCGCTTTCAAACGGCAGCAGCTTACCAGTTGACCGTATCGCTTTTGATATACATACTTAAGTGAACGAGGATAAGCCTGAGGTGGAAATGGCGCAAACATCAATGCTGCACGTTCGTATCGATAGCCAGTTGAAAGCAGATGCAACAGAAAAATTGGCCAATGTGGGTCTTACCTTGTCAGATGCTGTGCGCATATTGCTCACTCGGGTAAGCAAAGAAGGGGGATTACCGGCTGGCCTGACCGTTGATCCTGATGCACATGATGCGTGGTTTAGAGCCAAAGTTCAGGAAGCGCTATCCAGCAATCAGGCGGATGTGCCACATAATCAGGTTGTTAACGACTTACAAGCGCTAGTTAACAGGAAACGCCGTGCCTAAAATTGCATGGTCCAAATTAGCCCACGCTGATTTGAGTGCAATTGTCGAGTACATTTCTGAGGATAATCCCGACGCAGCGCAAAGCCTTATTAACGATATTGTTGGAAAAGTAGAGAAGTTACCCTCATTTCCACAAATGGGCAGAACTGGCCGAGTTGCAAATACCCGGGAATTAGTTGCCCTGGCAAATTATATTGTAGTTTATCAATGCACACCCGAGTTGATCCGGATTCTCCGTATCCTCCATGCCGCGCGTCAGTGGCCACCTTTGGACGAATAGTGTGGCAGCAAGAGCGTGACATGTCACAGTAGTGATATTGCAACCAATCAACAACTCGAATAGAGTGGGCTGCATACATTTTGTTTGTGACAGGTCACGCAATTGAGTTCAAAATACAACACGTCAAACCCATCCACCCAGGATGCCAACCAAGCACTCTGGCAACAATTTGTGCAAAGCGGGCTAATTGAAAAAGCCATTAAGCCGGTGGATTTGATTAAGCCGGATAGGGTATTGCCGGATTTTACTCAGCTAAGTGCCAGCGAGGCCATGAAGTTGCTTAAGCACAGCATAGTGGCGGATTGCTATAAACGCTTAAATGCCAAGTGGCGTAAGTATAAGCAGCGCCATTTAAGCAATCTCACCAGTTTAACCATTAAGACCGAAACCCTGGACCGGCTTAGAGCCTTGGCCGCCAAGGCGGGGCTGGATGGGGATAACTACGACCTGGTGCTGGAATATTTGTTGGACCCCGAAGAAAACCTAGATAGCGCTAAACAAGCGGTAGCTGAATTGCCAAGTGGCTTAAACACTCAGGACCAGGGCCAATTACTACAAGCAAAACTTAAACTCAGGCCCAGCAGCCAGCGCTATTTATACAGCCAGTTAGAGCATGCCTTTGGCCATGGCTGGCTGGCCTGTAAAGCAGCAAAACAGCGCACCGATAAACACCGAGACCAGGCCTGCGAAGACTTTATGCGTGAACTGAAAAGCTAGTTCCTGAGCTACTTTTCCTGGCTTCAGAGTTCGTCTGAAATGGCTTTTTCACGTCTTAGATGCTTTTCGGGAGCCATGTCCGAAGACAAAACACCGACAATAATGATCTTGTCCGGCTTCCTGACATAGTAGATAACGTGGTTTTTCAGTGGAAAACGATAGGCATCTGGCGAAATCTCATTTAGCGTGATGCCAATGTCTGGACTATTCGCTAGAGTTTGAAAGGTATTGAATAAAGCCTCTTTGTAGGTGAGCCACTGTGCCTGACCCCATTGCTTTATAGTGTATTGGCGAATACTTACCAAATCAGCACGGGCATAACTTTTGAAATAGAAGGGTACTGGTACGTTGGCCACTATTAAAGGGTATCAGCATCAAGCTCTTGGAAAAACGACTTACCATCGACGAGATCACTATCATCTGTATTAGTAAACCGTGCTTTAACCAGTTCCATTTTAAGCGCTTCCAGGCTTTGATATTCGCGTAGTGACATAACAACGGCTACGGGCGTACCGTTTTTCAGAATCTCAACAGGTTCGTTTTGAACGTTGATCAGCATAGTGCCGAACTTGGTTTTGGCTTCATTGGCGGTTAAAGATTGCATGAATAACTCCGCTTTAGTGTTGGCCTCAAGACTAGTCAAATCGAACGATTTGGTCAATTCAGTTAAAAGATGAATTCCCAATCCCAAACCTTATTCATTATAAAAACTAACAAAAACCTAGCCAATTATTTGAAATAGGCTGCAGAGCAAACAAAGTGCGCCGTGGTGAAATCTGCAAGGCAGACACTACCAAACTCACGCAGATTTTACGTAGCGGCACCAAGTAAAAGCTCCACAAAAACTCCAACAAGCCATCGCCAAAATCCGCCACATCGAAAAGGTTTGAACCAGAAATCAAAAGCAGGGGATAAAACTAAGTAAATACCAGCGTTCAGCTAAGGGCATATTAAACAATGAATACCATTTAACATAATATACATTATGAGAACAACAATGTTGTGGGAGTAAAGGGCATTCAGGCCACCATTTGGTGATTGGTTTGGTTGTATTGTTTGCAACGAGCGTTCGAACAAGATCTATATTGTCATCAGTCAGATGCATGGTCAGTGAGCTTAGATAACCCAGAAAACCTTGTGCTGCAGAGTTGGAGCTGCGTCACATCACAGCAGGTACTGTATTGAGTGGATTAAAAAATCTAACCTATGGTGTAGATGCCTGGCCGCTTCTAAAACAACAGTCCTGGTTTTAGAGTGCGTTATCCCGCGCACCACAAACGGCATGGTAGTGACCAGTTTAGTCGTTAATTGGGATTGGCCATTAATCCGTAGAAAGGCTTACGTCACTCACCATGTAACAGTTGAGTTCGTTATTACACTCAACGTCTTTCCAGCAACTTTGTCTTGAATGATTGAACACACATCAAGTGTGACATGTCACGCTTAAGATATCCGCGCGAAGAGTACTGACTTATACCGCGCGTTGCTCAGCTACATTAAGAACCTTTGAATATGTAAACCTCCGTGGAGCTTTGCATCATTGATTAAATGATCAATCACGTTGCCTTTAGGAAGGTTCGGTTCAGCAAGCATCAAAGAGGCCCTATGGAAATAAGCAGACGACAGTTTGTTAAGCTAAGCCTGGTGTCAGGAGGTGGGCTGCTATTTGCAGTTACTCTGCCAACCTGTAGCCAGGAGACAGGTGCTGATCATCAGTTTGACGCGTATTTTCGCTTAAACATGGATGGTTCCATTACTTATCGGGACACTAAACCTGAAATGGGACAGGGAATTTCGACCGGGCTGGCCATGGTTGCTTGCGATGAATTAGGGGCAGATTGGCAACGTTTGATTATTGAACGCCCTCCTCTAAACACTGAGATGCCCATTGAGCACTCATTAGAATCCTCTGCAGGTAGTAACGGTATGCTGGCTGCGTATCTTCCGCTTCGTCAGGCTGCAGCCAATGTGCGGCACGTTTTTATCGAATGTGCATGCGATATATGGCGCTGTTCACCTGAAGACTGTTTTGTCTCCCAGGGCAAAGTCCATCGGCTTGCTACTTCGCAAGCCATTGCTTTTAGTGCGTTGTTTCGAGGTGTTATTGGTCGGCCGCTGCCAACCAATGCCGCATTTAAATCCGACAAAGATCTCACGCTCATTGGTGCCCCCGTTTCTATCCTGGAAAATCAGGATATTGTGACTGGCCAGCAAGAATATGCCATTGATGTTGCTTTAGAAGGCATGGTGCACGCCAGTATAGAGCGCAGCCCGACAACAGATGCCAGGCTGGTATCTGTAGACGACCAACTATGCCGGGAACTTAACGGCGTGCTGGAAACCATTGTGTTGCCGGCATTTCCATACAAAACCGACGAGAGTAACCAGTGGCAGGAAAAATACCGCGGCACCAAAAGCGGCGTGGCGGTGATAGCCGTTTCTACCTGGCACGCTTTGCAAGGTCGTCGTTTACTTAAAACAGCATGGGGTGAAAGTCGTTATACAGGACAGGACGATCAGTCAATAAAAGACGCTTTGCTATCAATACCGCAAGAGCGCATTCGCGACGTGGTGTCATCCGGTGATGTCGACAAGGAAATAGCGAAGGCTACGCCGACGTCGCTTTTTGAAAGCCAATATTTTAATCCTTACCAGGAAAACGCCCATATTGAGCCGTTAAGTGCCGTGGCAAAGTATGACGGTAAAACACTGTCACTGTGGGCCGGAAGTCAGTCCCCTACCCTGGCTCTTTACTATGTGGCAGAAGTGACAGGAGTCGCTGTTAGTAACATAAAAATTCATTCTATGCGCTCAGGTGGTGGTTTTGGTCGGCGCTATTTCTTTGATTTCATTGCCGAAGCGGCCTATCTGGCAATTCAAATAAGAAAACCGGTGAAGGTCACATGGCGTCGTGAAGACTGCATGCGCCATGGACGTTATCACCTGGCCCGTTTTGATCAACACAGGTTGGTTTTAGATGCAAAAAACAACCCGGTTGCCTGGGATTGTCTGACCAGGAGTGGCAATAACTACGGCTGGTTGGCGCGTAACAATATGTTGGATTACTACGCAGGCGCTACCATCCATCGGCGTTGTCGGCATGCAGAAAGTGACAGTCTGGTGCTTCTGCCCGGCTCTTGGCGCAGTGTAGATGCGCATCCACAAGGCCTGGCGCGAGAGTGTTTTATCGATGAGGTGGCGGACAAGTTAGGCGTCGATCCTATTGCCATCAGGCGGCAGTGGCTATCTCAGCAGGCAGCTCACTTTCAGGGTGAAAAACTCAAGCCTGAGGCGGTAAGAAAAAGAAACGAGGTGCAAGCGGGTCTCTTAGCAATGCTTAATCTGGCTTCTGACAATCAGGAATGGAATCGGACAATGCAGCCCAATCAAGGTAAAGGGCTGTCTTTAAGCTACTTCTATGGCACCTACGTCTGTCAAATGGCTTTTGTCAGCCAAAGCAATAAAGGGATCAAAGTCGACAAAGTGGTTTGCCTGTTTGATTGTGGCAAGGTTGTAAACCCGCAGCTGGTACACGCACAAATAGAAGGCTCTATCATCTGGGCTTTATCTGCTGTGCTGAACCCGGCGATTTCGGTGCAAAATGGCGCGGTAGTGCAGTCTAATTTCCATGACTATCCAGTGCTGCGCCTGGCCGAAACACCGGTGATTGATATTCAACTGGTTAACAGCCATCGACCACCAAACCGAGTGGGAGAAGCCGCCGTACCAGATACGGCACCGGCAGTATTGAACGCTGTATTTAACCTAACCGGAATTCGTGTCAGACAGCTGCCACTAAGCGCCACTGTTTTTAACTAACCGCAACTTGTGCGCCAGCGGTAATAGTACTTACGTTATGAGACTCTGACTTTTTCTTTCTTGTACGCAGACGGCGTACATTGCATAACTTCTTTAAAGGCTTTACTGAACGTCACCCTATTAGTGAAACCAGACTCGTATGCGATTCGCTCCAGGGTCCAGTTCATGGCAGGATTGTCGATTAATTCTATCGCGTGCTGAATTCTGTAGGTATTAATCAGCTTATAAAAGCTGGTTTTCATGGTCAGATTAATCACCTGCGACAGCGTATGGGCTTTAATGCCAGTCGCCTTGGCCAGGTCTGTCAGGCTCAATTTTTCGTCCAGATATAGTTGTTTAGCCTGTATATGATGTTCCAGCTCCTTAGCTAAAAGTTCAGCCGTTTCCATCGGCAGTGCTGAGTGAAAATACTTAATATTGTCTGTCTTGTCCTGCGTATTACTGTCAGCCCGTGATTGGGCCAGTGTGTATTCTTCCTTGGTGAAAATAAGATCTGGTCTTTGCAGCCCGATATAGCCAATGCCTAACATCAATGCAGCGACTAACAATAACCAGATTTCACCGACTTTGGTCAAACTATCCAGGCCAAAGTACTGCTGCCCGATAAACAGCCCTGCCCATAGCATTTCTAACACAAAAAAGGCCGCAATCAGGCTTTTGATATTGGCTAAAACCTGCTGACTATTGTCAGAACGCAGATTAGCTGAAGCGTGTTCGAATAAACGTATTTCACGCCAGCTCAAGTATAAATACACACTCAGATGTACTTTCATGCCCAACAATAATATCACCAGGTATATTGGCAGGGGTGCTCCTCCGGAAGATGTCGCTACCGTTTCCCACATCGCAATTTTCGCATCAGTACCACGAAATACCGCGGGTGAATTAAACAGCCAGATGGCCAAGGCGGGAATAAAATGACAACTTAACAGCGCGCTCCTGGCCGGTCTTTTACCCACCACTACGATGCTATAGATATATAACAGCGGCCCAATCACCAGTATTTCGCCTGGCAATAAATCCATGCTATGGGCCAGAAACGGATACAACCCGGTATAAAGTGCGCCGCCTTCGAACAACTTATAACTGACAATTAAGGTTAATAATGCCAGCCAACGACCAGAGCTCTGTTTAGCGGACCTATGCCACAGGGAAATGGCCAACATCAAGCTGTGACTAAAGGCCATAAAATAAATGAGCCCCAATAAGGTGTGATTCATTGCGAAATCCATCATGCACGTCTGGTGACAGTGTAAGTAATCGTTTCTAAGTTGCTGTAAATCTCAGGTTAAGTTAACACAATGTGGGCCACCAATCGGTAGGTTGTGTTAAACCAAAACAGCTACGCATGGAGATACAGTGAAATATTATCAGCCTTCCGTCACATTGGGGTTGTTTACCCTATTACTCTTTATCCCGGTGCTTGCCTATGCTCAGCAACTGTCAGGAGTCAACCAATTAACCTTCCACAATGCTAAATCCAACCATGCATTTATCGGCAACGCGTTCTTGCTTCAATACCGAGATAAAGTCTACGCACTAACAGTTAAACATGTATTGCTGGAAGCAAATGTCCCCGACATGCAAAGTGTGTCAATAAAAGATCATATTGCTCAATGGCAAATCAGTGCCAACAACGCTGACCATGCCCCCATTATACTGGGCAAACTACTCAATGAAGACCCCAGCGAAAAGCTGGATATGGCAGTGTTGGAAAAAGACTGGTTGGTTTTCGAAATGCCTCAGCAGCCAACGTTCTTAACGCCCTTGTTACTTCGCCGTACGCCAATTGCTGCGGGGGAAATGCTGACCGCGGTCGGCTGCACTTATTTAAATCAAGCCAGTTGCTTGCAAAACACCTACACTGGCGAATTTCTTAACAAGGAAAACAATAACTTACGCGTAAAAATGGCCAACATGGAGCCAACTAAACTAAGAGGGTTAAGTGGCAGTCCGGTTGTTGACGAATACATGCAATTAGTGGGCATTGTGTCAAATGTGATGAAATCAAAATCCGCCGACGGATTCGACTTCGCTCCTGCATCTACCGACTACCTCGTTGAGGTTCTGGACAGGCTAACAGCAAAGACTAAGGAGTAATATGAGAATACGCCGAGATATGCCAAGCTGTGACATGTTAATCTTTTTCCAGCTTATGGCTTAACCGCCAGAATTTTGAGTGAGATATGTCAGCGCAGGATCATACCAATACCTCGCAACAGCCTGAGTGCTATCAATACCAGGAGGTTAGCGACAATCAAAATACCGGGCAGTTTCCCCTCGCTGCAGAAACCGCCCTGGCCATTAGCTATAACGGCATCAGCCATGCGGTGATGATGGTATCACCCGGCGATGTAGAGGATTTTGTACTGGGTTTTAGCCTGAGTAATGGCATTATTGATGTCGCCACACAGATTCACGACATGGTTGTTAGCGAATCGGATGGGGCCTGCCTGGCAGATGTTACCTTAAGCAATAAAGCGCTGTGGACTCTTAAGCAAAGCCGCAGGCAACTGGCTGGCACCAGCAGCTGTGGTATCTGCGGCGTGGCAGCCCTTGAGCAAGCTTTGCCAGCCTTAAATCCACTGACACCGGCACCTTTACCGGCTCCGGAACTGTTTCTGGCCCTGCGCAGCAAAATCACCGCAGTGCAGCAACAAGCCCGTAGCAGCGGCGCTATGCATGCAGCACTCTATTTAGATAGCGATGGACATATTCAGCTGTGCCGTGAAGATATTGGTCGGCACAACGCCCTGGATAAATTAATTGGCGCACTACTGAGCAAACAGCTTAATCCGCATACCGGCATGGTGGTGCTCACCAGTCGCGGCAGCCTGGAGCTGGTGCAGAAGGCCGTGCGTGCTAAGGTTGGCACCCTGGTTACCTTAGCAGCCCCTACGGCCTTAAGCGTAGATTGGGCGAGGCGTTACAACCTGAATCTGCTGCATCTGCCACGGCAAAGTGCGCCCAGGCTGTATAGTCCAGCAAATGACAAATAAAGTGGGATGGGCGAAAGGTGAGAGCTGTCACCGCCCTGCTCTACCTTATAATATGGCTGCGGCGATTTGCTTATCCGCTTTGGCCTTTTCCAGTTTGATTGCAATAAATTTTGAGGTAGGCGTATAAGAGCCATCGCCATAGCTTTCCAGCGGTACCAGGGGATTAGTTTCGGGATAATAGGCGGCGGCCTGTCCGCCAGGCGTGTCATATTCCACCAGTTCAAAGCCGCTGATGCGCCGCTCCAGGCCATCTTCCCATAATGAAATAATGTCGACCTTATCACCGGCGGCAAAACCCAGGCGCTGAATATCCAGCTTGTTGACAAACAGCACTTCGCGCAGCCCAAAAACGCCGCGATAGCGATCATCCAGGCCATATAAGGTGGTGTTGTACTGGTCATGCGAACGCAGGGTTTGCAGGATCAGATCAGGCTTTTCGCCGCTGGCCAGGATCTTTTCATTTAGCAGTTGTGTGGGTAATGGGCCGCAGGCAAATTGTGCCTTACCACTGGCAGTGCGCCAGCGTCGCTGTGCCGCAGCATTGCCCAGATAAAAGCCGCCGGGCTGTTGCAACCTGACATTAAAGTCGGTAAAGCCGGGAATGGTATCGGCAATCAGTTCGCGGATACGACCATAATCGGCAATCAGATCATCCCAGTCCACCGGCTGATTGCCTAGCGTGGCTTTTGCAATGCCCGCCACTATGGCAGGCTCAGAGCGCAGGGCATCTGAACAAGGCGGCAACTGCCCATAGGACAAATGCACCATGGAAAAGGTGTCTTCCACAGTAATGCCTTGCTTGCCTTTGACCTGCACATCTTCTTCACTGCGGCCCAAACAAGGCAAAATCAACGCGTCTTTGCCCAAAGTTAAGTGTGACCGATTGAGCTTAGTGCTGATATGTACGGTTAACTCGCAGTTTTGCAATGCTGCATGGGTACGCGGCGTATCGGGAGTTGCCTGGGCAAAATTACCGCCAAGGCCAATAAAGACTTTGGCCTGTTTGCCTTCCATGGCCTGTATGGCTTGCACGGTATTATGGCCCCGGCTACGTGGTACCTGAAAGGCAAAACGCTGTTCAATGGCATCCAGAAACCAGGCTGGCGGTACTTCATTAATCCCCATAGTGCGATCGCCCTGCACATTGCTGTGCCCGCGCACGGGTGACAATCCCGCCCCAGGTTTGCCAACATTGCCTCGCAGTAATTGCAAATTAACGATTTCCTGCACGGTGGCAACGGAATGCTTGTGCTGGGTAATGCCCATGGCCCAGCACATAATCACCTTATCGGCCCGTCGATACATGCTGGCCGCCAGCTCAATATCAGCCTTAGCAAGCCCCGACTGCTCAACAATCTGCTGCCAGGATGTGTTGTCCACTTCGGCTAAGTAAGCGTCCAGTCCCTGGGTATGGGCCTGGATAAAGTCATGGTCAAATACCGGTGCCAGGCCCTGCGTCTGGGCTTCGCGTTCCCACTGCAGTAAAAATTTGGCCATACCGCGCAGGGCCGCCATATCACCGCCTAGTGCCGGGCAAAAATACGCGGTATTGGTGGGCTGCGAACCATTGCTAAGCATCTCAAAAGGATGCTGTGGATGCTGAAAACGCTGCAACCCGCGTTCTTTCAGTGGATTAAAACACACTACCTGAGCGCCACGTGCTACCGCTTCGCGCAGTGGTTCGAGCATGCGCGGGTGGTTCGTGCCGGGGTTTTGGCCAATTACAAAAATGGCATCGGCCTTGGCAAAATCCTCAAACACCACCGTGCCCTTCCCCACCCCTATGGTGCTGACCATGCCCTGGGCACTGGCTTCGTGGCACATATTGGAGCAATCCGGGAAATTGTTGGTGCCAAAGGCACGCACAAACAGCTGATACAAATAGGCCGCTTCATTGCTGGCGCGGCCCGAAGTATAAAACTCGGCCTGATTGGGCGACTCCAGGCCATTCAGATGTCGGGCAATCAAGGCAAACGCTTCATCCCAGCTGGTTTCTACATAGTGATCGGTCAGGGCGTCATAGCGCATCGGGTGGGTAATACGGCCCTGATATTCCAGCCAATAGTCGCTGTGCTTGCGCAATTGCGTGACGCTGTATTGACTGAAAAAGCTTGGCGTGACCAAACGCCCGCTTGACTCCCAGTTGACCGCCTTGGCGCCGTTTTCACAAAACTTAATTTTGTGCTGATCTGGCGACTCTCCCCAGGCACAGCCCGGGCAGTCAAAACCTTGGTCCTGATTGGTTCTGAGCATAGCACGCAGATTTTTCAGTGGTTTTTCACTGCTGATCCAAGCCTTAGTCACACTCTTCAGTGCACCCCAGCCCGCCGCCGGGCCCGAGTAGGGCTTGATATTTTTACTGTTACTCATGGCAGATTCCAGACCGGGAACGGCAAACACTCGGTTAGCTTACGTCGCGGCTGCCATATTCACAACAATCCATGTCGAGTATTGGCCCCCTTGGGCCAGGAAGCCGCCGAAAAATGCACAACCTGGTACACAGTACCAATACTCCAACTCAAATTATGTACTTGCAGGTTTTGTTATCGAGCAGGTGTCTGGTATGTCTTATGCCGACTTTATTGATCAGGAAATTTTCAGGCCTCTGGGTATGTACAACAGTGGCTATGGTTATGATGCGCCGAATCAGCAATTTGCGCTAGGGTATGGTGATGGCAAGCCAGCACCAATGCTGAATATGAGTGTTCCTTATGCCGCTGGTGCACTGCCTCCACCGTAGAAGATTTGTTTATCTGGCATAATGCCCTACGCCAGCGATGGCTAATCTCAGACCAATCGGCCGAACAAATGTACACTCCGGCTTTAGCCGGTTATGCCCTTGGCTGGAACATCAGCTACAACGTCAATGGCGATCAATTCCACCAGCATGGCGGCGGTATTGAAGGCTTTAGCACCTATATATTGCGCAGTGAATCCATCGATTATGTGGTGGTGGTGTTGTCCAATGAAGAGGATTTTCCCAGTGGTCATCTGGCTAATAAGATCACATCCATGGTGCTGTCCGCCAAATAAGATAACAAGCTGACTATTGGCAGGTCGTGTCGTCATGGGTAAGCTTAGCGGCCCATGTATTCTAGGAGGCTCTATGTCACAACCTGCCAAAATCGGCATTCTGACCGTCAGCGATCGCGCCAGCCGTGGCCAGTACGAAGACTTGTCCGGTCCCGCCATTATCGACACGCTGAACGACTACTTAACCAGCACATGGGAGCCGGTGTATCGTCTGGTAGAAGATGAACAGCCCCTGATTGAACAGGCGCTGAAAGCCTTGGTAGATACAGACGGCTGCGCCCTGGTGGTGACGACAGGCGGTACCGGGCCTGCTAAGCGGGATGTCACTCCGGAAGCAACCGAAGCGGTATGCGATCGTATGATGCCCGGCTTTGGCGAACTGATGCGAATGGAAAGCCTGAAATATGTGCCGACGGCTATCTTGTCGCGCCAGACTGCCGGCTTGCGGGGGCAATCATTAATTATCAACCTGCCCGGTAAGCCAAAGGCGATCCGCCAATGCCTGGACGCCGTGTTCCCGGCCGTGCCCTATTGTCTTGATTTGATGGAGGGTCCTGACTTGCAGTGCAATGAATCGGTTATCAAAGCGTTTCGGCCCAAGGCTAAATAACCTACATCGGAATTATAAACGGGCGGCCATCGGTACTGGCTTAATCAAGCCCCTTGTTACATTTTTATATGTCTTTGGCCTTGGCAGTCGGTGGTGTTGCCAATAGACTGTCGGGCCAAAAAAATCATAACAACAAACGATGAAAATCAATCTCTCCTTGTCTCTTGTCTGTCTGACCGGCTTGCTGTCGGCCTGCAGCAGCAATTACATTACCCGTATCACTGCGGATACTCCGGTGGCTAAATTGCTGGAAGACGGCCGCTACGGCAATCTGTATCCGGGTGACAAGACCTACCCGGTCACCTGCCAGGAAAACTGTTATCCGCCCCACCCTGATGTGCAATGTGAAACATCCGCAGAACATTGCCAGTACATCGGTGCGCAAACACCGCCAGAGCTGAACAGCGGTTTTACTGTACGCTGGTTGGGCCATGCCAGTTTTGTGATCCAGGCACCGGATGGTCAGCAGATTCTACTGGACCCGGTCAGCAAGCAGTTCGACTGGCCGGTAGACTGGGCCGCTGACTGGTTTGCCGATACCCATCGTGAACCTGGCTTGTGGCTGGAGGGTGAGCAGTTAGCCAAGACCAGCGCGGTGCTGTATTCGCACTTGCATTATGATCACTTTAACAAGGCGGATATTGCCGAGATTGGCAATCAGGCTGAGTATTTTGTCGGGCTGGGCAGTGGCGACTACTTTGACCAGGGCGGCTACAAGATAAACGAGATGGACTGGTATGCCAGTAAATCGCTGGGCGAGCTGACCATTCACTCGGTACCTGCCCATCATTTTAACGGCCGAATCTGGGTACCCTTTATATACGATGATAATGAAAAGGCCTTGTGGAGCGCCTGGCTTTTAGAGTATCAGGGTAAGACCTTATTTTTTGCTGGTGATACAGGTTATTCGGCGCATTTTAACGATATCCACCAGCGTTTTGGTGATATTGATATCTGTTTGATCCCCATCGCGTCCTATCATCACGAAGAGCACAGCAAGTGGTATCGCTATGTGCATACCACGCCAGAGGATGCCCTGACCGCAGCCGCCGAACTAAACTGCAAGGTCATGATCCCCTGGGGTTATGGCAATGCCAGTTGGGGCATGGGGGATCTCAGCTCCCATTCAGCCCTGTTACGATTGCTGGCTATGTACCCGCGCTTAAACTCAGAGGTGCCTTTACTTATCTTAAATGAAGGCGACGAGGTGGCATTATGAGTGACAGTAGCAAGCGAATTCAGGCCATTGAACCTATGTACGAGCAAGCCCGGCAGGCCGCCGGGCGTGCCTATGCGCCTTACAGCCAGTTCCCTGTTGGCGCCGCACTTAAGCTGAAAGACGGTACAATGTTGCAGGGTTGCAATGTAGAAAACGCCAGCTTTGGCCTGTGTAACTGCGCCGAACGTACGGTAATCTTCAGCGCCATTGCCCAGGGTAAGCTGGCCTGCGACTTTGACAGTCTGCTGATTTATATGCCGGGCGATTCTCTTTATTCCCCTTGCGGCGCCTGCCGCCAGGTTATTGTAGAGTTTTTTGCCGCAGACGCGCTGATTTATGCCACCTGTGACACAGAACAGATGAAAGTATGGCGGGTGGATGCATTACTACCCGGAGTATTTAAACTACCCTGATCCAGCGCAAAGGATCCCCCTAAAGAGATATTGTCCACAGGCTTGCTTGCTTTTACACTAAGGTCAGTTTTGCCAATCTGGACAGGCACTTGTTAAAACGCCGCACTCAAACCTGGTTAATGCCGCTGTTGCTGTTGATGTTTATCTTCAACAACCTCAGCCTGGCGTTTGCGGCGTCTCAACACCTGGCCCAGGCCCTGGCATACAGTGATAACGATAAAGTCTTGATCTGTACCGGGCGTGATATGAAGTGGGTATCGATGTCCGCTTCCTGGCAAGCGGGCACGTTTGTGTTCGTCGATGCACCAAAAGATCTTCCGCAGGAACTCAAAACCCTAAAATGTGGCGACTTGTTTGCCCAGGATCTCAAGACATGCGGAGTTAGCCATGCGCTCACCATCGCCCAGTTAAGCTACCCCGACCTGCTTAACCCGCGTCTCGCTACGCCATATTTACAAGCCCAGTACGCCAAAGCTCTGTCCCGCGCCCCGCCCGCCGTTTGATTCCCTAATTAACAACAAATAGACATTTATGGGTCACAGGTGACTCGCCGTGCCCCTATAGCAAACGGAATCAATACAATGAACAAACACACTGCTTTTCGAGCCAGTGCCCTGAGCCTGGCTTTGCTTAGTGCATTTAGCTATGCCGACAACACCGCGCAGCAGCAAGACAACGCTGTTGAAACTATTGTCGTCAACGGTGAAGCCTTAAGCCTGCCTAATCAGGTGATTACCGATGCCAAGCAACCTCGTCAGCCATTACCTGCCCATGATGGCGCCGATTATCTGAAAACCATCCCCGGCTTTTCCATGGTGCGTAAAGGTGGCGCCAGTGGCGATCCGGTATTTCGCGGCATGGCGGCGTCGCGTTTAACCATCTTAAATGACGGTAACTTACTCTTTGGTGGCTGCAGCAGCCGCATGGACCCGCCCACCGCCTATTTATCCCCACAGAGCTTTGATCAAATCCGGGTAATTAAAGGGCCGCAATCGGTGTTGCATTTGCCCGCTAACGCTACCGTGCTGTTTGAACGAAACAGCTATCAGCTAAGCGAAAGTGGCTTTAAAACCGACACCAGCCTGACCCTGGCCAGTGCCGGACGGCAGGAGCTGAATACCGACTTAAGCTTGGGTAATCAGCGTGGTTTTGTCAGAGTGAATGCGGCTAAGGCCAAGGCGGATAATTATCAAGACGGTGACGGTAACGAAGTTAACAGCCATTACGACAGGTGGAGCGCTAACGCCGAGCTTGCCTGGACAGCGGATGCCGATAGCTTGCTGATGCTCAGCCTGGGGAGCAGTGACGGAGAAGCCGCCTATGCGGATCGCAGCATGGATGGATCGCTGTTTGACCGCCGTCAGGTCAGTTTGAAAGGCCGCAAAGACAATCTTGCCGACTGGTTGCCCCGCCTGGAGGGCCAGTTGTACTTTAACCATGTTGATCATGTGATGGATAACTACAGTCTGCGCGATTTTATTCCCAGTATGATGATGCCAACTCCTGCCGCCATGAACCCGGACCGCTATAACCGCGGCGGCCGTATTCAGGCTGATCTGGCCTTGGGCAAACTGCAGGCTAAAGTGGGCGTCGATGCCAGTCAGAATACCCATCGCAACCGCATGAGCATGAACCAGCCAATGATGCCTTTTGAGGATATGCCTTATCTGGAAGATGGTCGCTTTGAACAGTGGGGCCTGTTTAGCGAATTGAGCTATGCCTACTCAGACAGCCTAAGCCTGCACGGCGGTGTGCGAGTGGATGACTGGCAAGCCGAAGACAGTCGCAAGAGTTTGCGTAAAAGCATGATGATGACCATACCGAACCCCAGCTTCGGGCAAAAACGTTCTGAGACCCTGACCAGCGGGTTTGTGCGCCTGGAGCAGCAAAGTGATCATCAGACCTGGTATGCCGGTATTGGCCGGGCGGCACGCTTCCCCGACTACTGGGAACTATTGGGTAATAATCGCGGCGGTGAAGATAGCGCCTCAGCTTTTGCTACCGATGCTGAGATTACCCATCAGTTGGACATAGGCTGGATCCGTCACTGGCAGGACCTGCGACTGAGTTTGTCCGGTTACTATGCCGATATCAGCGATTTCATATTGCTCGACAAGCATAATCCAATGCTGCCGGAAACCGTGCGCAATATCGACGCTCACACATTCGGGGGCGAAGCCAGCCTGACCTGGCAGGCCACCACGCAGTGGCGTGTAGAATCAAGTCTGGCGGTTAGCCGCGGTAGCAACGATAGCGACGATCTGCCACTTGCTCAGCAACCACCTGTGGAGCTGCGTTTAAGTACTGCCTATCAATGGCAGGACTGGCAGTTTGGCGCCCTGTGGCGCCTGGTGCAAAGCCAGGATAAGGTAGCACAAAATCAGGGCACCATAGTGGGGCTGGACACCCTTCCTACCGCAGGCTTTGGCATTTTGTCAGCCAATGCCATGTGGTCACCGGATAATCAATGGCAAATCAGTCTAGGGATAGACAATCTGCTGGATAGGCAATATCAGGAATATCTGAGTAAAAGTGCCGCCGATATCCCCGGGTATATTGTCAGTGGTCGGGTAAATGAGCCAGGCCGTACTTTATGGGCTAAGGTGGATTACCGTTTTTAAAACAGCATTGCATCAATAATCGCCGTGCTGTGGCAGTTAAATCCCGCCACAGCACGTTTTTAGAATTGGCCAGTAAATTCTTCGTTCTGCCAATGCAATACTAGAAGCATAGCGCTTGGTCGTTTTTGTCCGTTTTGGCTTTCAAGCAATTTACCGTTTCAACTACTTGTCGGGCACTCTTCCCGTCCAGCTTAGCCAGGGAAAAGTCAGATTCGGTGCCATACCAAGCTAGAGAGCGTTCAAAGATACTGGCATGTTGAGATTCCAGCGACTGGCTGATCTGAGCCACATTCTGTAATTGATTATCTCTATAAATTATCTGCGGCCCCCCCTCGGGTAACCTATTTTCCAAAGTTTGGTAGGAAGGACGCTGTTCATCAACACAGCCAAGGTTTAAGAGAATTAACAGTATAAGAATTACATTATTCAAAATCTGTCCCCTCTCATTCTGCAGGCCAGAATGTTACGCTAGCCTTTTCATAATGACTGCCGCCTCGGACGGTAAACTCAAACCAAGTTCTTAAACTTGTCAGCCTGGAACCATTCCACAGATCGATGTGATCACCCTGATTGCCAGGGCCATAGTAATTCTTAAAAAAGATGATCCCTTTTTTACCACCAATATTGCTGAATCCAGCACTAGCATCGAACTCTTCATAGCGCTTGAAAGGTGACGCGGAGCTTCTAAGCCAATCACCCAGTTCCTGGGCTCTTAAAATGTGCGATGGATTATGATTGTGCCAACAACGTGCGCCTGTAAAACTGCTAAGATCTACACCGGATTCCGTCAAGCATACACCCATGCGTATTGCACATTGATTTTCAAATGCTCTTTCACCATCAACAATGCACGGTGCATCATCATCAAACCACGATGATTTAATTGTCGGGTGATTGTTCCATAATTCCTCGAATTTCATTTGTAATATTCCTCCTTTGAATATTGGATATTAAAAGTACATTACCTACTGACTCGGTATTTACTGAGCTCAAATATAGCTGTCTAAGCAGGTCAGTTCCATAAACTACTAAAAGAGTTGTATTGGCATCAACGCGTCAACTGGTTACCCTAACCGCAGATTAGTAGAAGGAGTCTTTCATGAGCGAAAACCATAGCAGCCCTTGTGATAACGCATCCACGATGATGCCGGTTGAACAGGCCATCAACCTGATGCTTGCGTCGCTGCGCTGTGAGCAGGCCAAAATGCCAATACAACTGGACGCTGCCTTAGGTGCAATTCTGGCCGACGATATTCTGGCCGCTTTGGCTATTCCTCCCCATGATAACTCTTCCATGGATGGCTACGCCCTGCGTGCAGAAGACTTGCAAGATACAGATAGTCTGCAACTGGTTGGCAGCAGTTTTGCTGGCGCACCTTTTACCGGACAAGTACAAAAGGGCCAAACCGTACGTATTATGACCGGCGCTGTTATCCCAACAGGGGCCGACGCCGTGGTGATGCAGGAACAAACTGAAGCGGATGGCGAGCAAATTCACTTTTTAAGCCAGCCTGTTAAAGGTCAGAACATTCGCAGGCAAGGTGAAGATATTGCCACGGGGCAGATTCTGTTCAGTGCCGGGCACCGATTACGCGCGGTGGATCTGGGACTGCTGGCATCTTTAGGTATTGCCGAAGTGAATGTATATCAGCCGCTCAAAGTGGCATTGATGTCTTCTGGCGATGAACTGGTTGCACCAGGGACAGCGCTGGCCAACGGGCAGATCTACGACAGCAACCGGGCGGTACTGCGGGCACAGTTGCAGCAACTGGGTATTGATGTACTGGACCTAGGTATTGTCCCGGACAGCAAGCAGGCATTGCGGCTGGCCTTAAGTCAGGCCGCGGCTGAGTGTGATGCGCTGATCAGCTCTGGTGGTGTGTCGGTGGGTGAAGCGGATTTTACCAAAGAGATCCTGGCTGAGCTGGGCGAAATAGGTTTCTGGAAACTGGCGATAAAACCGGGCAAACCTTTTGCTTTTGGCAATCTCGGTGGCTGTGTGTTTTTTGGCCTGCCCGGTAACCCGGTCTCAGCTTATGTCACCTTTGATTATCTGGTTCGTCCGGCTTTGGCGGTGATGGCAGGGCAAGAACGGCAAAACTTTAGGCAGTTTAGCGCTGAAACCATTGTCAGCTTAAAAAAGCGCCCAGGCCGCATGGATCTTCAGCGCGGCATTTACTGGCAGAACGAAGACGGCCAGTTACAGGTGAAAAGTACCGGCAATCAGGGTTCCGGGGTGCTGACCAGTATTGGCCAGGCCAATTGCTATATTGTGCTTGAACAGGAGCGCGGCAACGTAGAGCCAGGGGAACGGGTACACATCCAACCCTTTTAGCCTGTGGGTCAAATTTTAATTCGACAGATTTGCCGTCATCAGTTTTGACTTACGGCTATTTTGTCGCAATTAATTGCGACCCACAGTTCCAATGATCTGCTTGCTTGCTTGCTGGCTGACGGCTGGCATAGCACGCGGCGTTACACCACCTTTGAATAACGCTGCTGGCCCTGCTGCAGATAAGCGTCAAAGCAAGCGCAAATACTGCGCACCCAAAAACGGCCATTAGGCAATACCTGCAGATGCTGGTCTGTAGCGCTGACCAGGCCGTCCTGGATAAAGGGTTGTAGGGCTTGTGCCGCATCGGCAAAGTGTGCCCAAAAGTCAGCCAACTGCCACGTTTGACTAAACGCAGCAATATCCAGGTGAAAGTGACAAATAAGCTGACTGATCAGCGCAGCTCTTAATTTGTCCTCCTGACTCAGAGCAAAACCTTTGTCCAGCGGCAGACGCTGAGCGTCGAGGGCCTGGTAATAAGCTGGCAGTTCTTTGGCATTTTGCCAGAGCACCCCATTTACCTGGCTGATGGACGAGACTCCCAAGCCAATCAAGGCATCCTGTCCATGGGTGGTATAACCCTGGAAATTGCGCTGCAAGCGCCCTTGCTGTTGCGCTTTCGCCAGCGCATCGTCGGGTTTGGCAAAATGATCCATACCAATAAACTGATAACCGGCTGCGTTGAATGCCTCAATAGCCTGCTGCAAAAGTGTCAGCTTGGTTACTGAATCTGGCAGACTGTGTGCTGGGATTTTACGCTGCGCGGCAAAACGGGCTGGCAAGTGCGCATAACTGAACAAAGAAATGCGATCCGGACTTAATCTGACAATCTCCGCCAGCGTCTGGGCAAAACTGTCGGGATGCTGAAACGGCAAGCCATAGACCAGATCCAGATTCACTGAGGCAAAACCCAGTTCCCGGCATAGCGCCACCTGATGCTGAATCAGCTCTGTGGCCTGTACCCGATTGATGGCAATCTGCACTTTATTGTCCAGATCCTGCACACCAAAACTCACCCGGTTGAATCCCAGGGCTTTGAGGTGACGAAGTTTATCGTCACTGCAGGAGCGCGGGTCAATCTCAATGCTCAGTTCCACATCTTGTGCGATAGAAAAGTGCTGATGCAGTGCTGAGACTAAGCGGCTTAACTGCGCTTCGGTCAGAAAGGTTGGCGTGCCGCCGCCTAAGTGAATCTGATGTATGCCTTTACCGCCCAGCTTACCCTGATATATGGCCATTTCCGCTTCCAGCGCATCCAGATAACGGTCAGCCTTATGCTGATGACGGGTAATCACCTTATTACAACCGCAGTAGTAACAAAGCTGATGACAAAATGGAATATGAATATACAGGCTCAGATCAGCACGGCAGCCATCCAATGCAAGTTGCACTGTGGCCGGGTCAAAGTCGCTACTGAGTGCCAGCGCGGTGGGATAAGAGGTATAACGTGGTCCGTTGATATTGTATTTGGCAATAAGTTTGGGATCCCAGCCTGGCATGGTATTTCTCTGTCATCAGCAATACAGCCAGTGTATCGGTGCACAGATGCAGTGGTATTGATCTAACACAATTCTGCTGGCCTTTTAGGTAAAAACTGGCGGCCTGGCCTGTATATTTTTACCTTATCTATCAGGTCATTGTGCACATCGAACGTGATGCTTATCAGTGGCCGGATGATCCGCTACTATTGCGGCCCTTTTCACTTACTACAGGATGTATGTTTTGTCTCAGTCCGATATCAATCAGGCTACGGCCGATGCCCTCAATCATCAGCGAAAAGTTCCTTTGGATAATCAGGAACTTCGTAAAACCGGCTTTTGGCTGAACCAGATCTTTATGATTGTCTCCACCATTGTTGGGGTTTACCTGGCGGCTCAAAGTGGTTTGCAGCAAGCCCTGACGTTCGATACGTATAGCAAGATGGAAGACAACTATTATCTGCGCATGTCTTTGTACGATGAATTGCAGGACAATGTTCGGGATGTGGAAAAGTATGCCACCGAGGTGTTGGCCAAAAGCCCGGCGCTGCAAATTATTAAAGACAGTCGCCCGCCCATGGACTTGTATGTCTGGGAAACCATGCGTTTTCATCCTTCGACCCTGGAAACACCCAGTGAGATCCTCACCGAAGTCAGACGCTTTTACAGCCAGTCCCGGGTACTGATGGACAAGGTAGAAAAGCGCAGTCTGGGTTCGGCCTATGGTGCAGAACAGCTACTGAAGCTCAGCAGCCACATTCAACAACAGGTGCTCCCTGCCCTGGCTGGCAGCGCGACTGAACTTAAGCAGGCGCTGGCAGAAGAAGGGGTAAACATCGGTGGGTTAAAGGAGCTTAGTCATGCCCATTAAGCCTTGTCCAAAATGTCAGCACCAGATGCTGACCCCGACCACCTATGGCAGCGACGAAATCGACGTTTGTCAGGCCTGCGGTGGATTATGGTTTGAAAAAGATGAAGTTAATCGCATGATTGATGAACTTCACCCCGACAGCCCATTGGATAATTATCAGCAATATTTTGGTGAAAAGCTGGGCGACAGTGAGTTGGATTGCCCTGACTGTAAACGGCAATTGCAGCGTTATCATTTACTGGCTGACTATCACACCGAAATCGATCATTGCCATCATTGTGACGGTAGTTGGGTCGACCGCGAAGAACTACAGGGTGTGCAGCAAAGCCCGGCACTGCGCAGCGCACTGGCCGAGCTGAACCAGAAAATTAACTGGAAAACCTATCTGTTCCAGTTTCTTTCGCAAATGCCGGTGGAATACAACCTGAAAAGTAAAAGCCGCCCTTGGGTTAACTGGACCCTGATTGCGCTGAACGTGCTGATATTCGCCGGCTACTTTTTCGATGAAGGCCGTTTTATCTGGGTATTCAGCCACCTGGCTGCGGTGCCCAACGAAGTACTGGCCGGCCAGCAAAGCTGGACGCTGCTGACCTGTATTTTCCTGCACGGCTCGGTGCTGCACCTGCTGGGCAATATGTACTTTTTATACGTGGTTGGCGACAACCTGGAAGAGGCGCTTGGTCACTGGCGGTATCTGGGCTTGTACCTGCTGTGCGGCATTGCCGCCAGTCTGGCCGGCGCGTTATTGCGTAGCAGCAGCGATATTCCGTCGGTAGGTGCCAGCGGGGCGATTGCTGCGCTGTTTGGTATGTATCTGCTGTGGTTTCGTCATGCCAGTCTGACCTTTATGATTGTGGTCTACCAGAAAAAGCTGTCTGCGCCCTGGTTTTTCGGTATCTGGCTGGCCTTTAATCTGTTTGGCATGCTGATTGGGCAGTCCGAAGTTGATTATGGCGCGCATATTGGAGGCTTTGTCGTTGGTTTGTTGATTGGCGGGTGGTTAAAGACAAAAATTCTGCGCGACAATCCACTGATTGACCTGCTGAATCGCCAGGAAGCGGTGATTCGACGTTAAATATTTTCAGGCCGGTGCAGACCGGCCTTCTCCTTTCCTTGGCGCTGATCCATATCAATCCATGTATGGCCAGAGCGTGATAACGTTAAAAAATCGCGCTACATTTGAGCATTCAACAAGGAATAAACATATGGCCACCATCAGTTTTCTCGGCGCAGCACAGGAAGTGACCGGCAGCTGTCATTTACTCGAATCGGATAGTTTCGGTCGCATTCTACTGGACTGTGGCATGCATCAGGGCGGCGATATTATTGAGCGCCTGGAGTCTGATGACTTTCATTTCAATCCACAAACCATCAATGCGGTGATTTTGTCCCATGCGCATCTGGACCACTCAGGTTTGTTACCCAGGCTGGTGCATCAGGGGTTTGACGGCCCGATTTTCTGTACCAAGGCCACGGTGGACTTGCTCAGGATCATGCTAAAGGACTCAGCCGGGCTGTATGAGCGGGATCTGGAACGGGAAAATCTCAGGCGCAAGCGCCAGGGCAAAAAACTACTCAAGCCCCAGTATCGCCTGCAGGATGTAGAGCAAGCCATACACCAGTGTGAAGGTCTGGATTATCTGCAAAGCAGGCAATTGACTCAGGATGCCGCGTTTACCCTGCATGATGCCGGGCACATTCTTGGCTCTGCCATTGTTGAGCTGAACTTCAAGGAGCGTGGTCGCGATAAATGTCTGGTTTTCAGCGGGGATTTAGGTAAACGCAATGCGGTACTGATGAACGACCCCAGCTATCTGAAACATGCCGATATGGTACTGATGGAAAGCACCTACGGCGATCGCGAACACCGCAACGAAACCGACACCCTTGCGCAGTTGCAAAATATTCTGGCCGAGACCTGGCAGCGTGGCGGCAACGTGATGATCCCCTCCTTCGCGGTTGGGCGCACCCAGGAACTGTTGTTCTATCTGGGTTGCTTGCATCAGCAGGGCAAATTGGATAACTGGCAAATCTTTCTCGACAGCCCAATGGCCATCGAAGTGACCAGGGTGTATGAAAAATGGGTGGCGCTGTTATCAGAAGAAGATACTGCGCACCTGCAGTTAGATCACCGCAAACCGCTGGAAGATTTTCTGCCCAATTTGTTTATGGCGGTCACGCCAGAAGACTCCATGGCTATCAATAAAGTGGCCAGGGGCGCCATTGTTATTGCCGGCAGCGGTATGTGTAACGGTGGCCGTATCCGCCATCATTTTAAGCAGCGTATCTGGAATAAAAACAACACCCTAATATTTGTGGGTTTTCAGGCCCGTGGCACCCTGGGGCGTATTTTGGTAGACGGAGCCAAGCACATCAAACTCTTCGGTGAACCCTATCTGGTTAAGGCCCGCATAGAGACTCTGGGGGGCTTTTCCGCCCATGCCGGTCAATCTGGTTTAGTTAAATGGATTGGTCAGTTCAAACCTCAGCCCAAAGTAATTCTGGTGCATGGTGAGCCACAGGCCCAGCAGGCCCTGGCGCAACGACTCTGGCAAGAACAGACCTTAGCGGTTGAGATGCCGTCACAACATCAATCCATGGTGTTTTAGGAAAACCAAACATGCAGTTATTAGGTGCGCTGGGACTCTTCTTGCTGGGCATGTGGCTGATGACCGAAGGCTTAAAAATAGCTGGTGGTAAAGCCCTGGAACATATGCTGGGAAAATGGATCAGCAGTCGCTGGCGCGGCTTTGTGGCCGGGGTGGTGGTAACCGGGCTGGTGCAATCTTCCAGTGCTGTGACGGTTGCCACCATTGGATTTGTCAATGCTGGCCTGATGAGTTTTGCCCAGTCGGTGTGGGTGATTTTCGGCAGCAACGTCGGCACCACCCTTACCGCCTGGTTGGTAACGCTCATCGGCTTTAAGCTGGATATGGCTGCATTCACCTACCCCCTTATCGGCATTGGTGCGCTCCTTAAGGTGTTTTCGCCAAAGGTACGGGGACAATCCCTGGGTATGGCGCTGGCAGGCTTTGGCCTACTGTTTATGGGCATCAGTGCGCTGCAAAGCAGCTTTTCCGCCGTACAGTTTGACCCCGCCAGCCTGACCCAATGGATAAACAGCCCTTTACTGGTGGGCCTGGGGTTGGGGGTGATTCTTACCATCCTAACGCAATCATCCAGCGCCGCCATTGCGATAATCTTAACGGCATCGGCGTCAGGCATGGGCGACTGGGAATTAGCCGCAGCGGCAGTGATTGGTGCCAATATCGGTACAACTTCCACGGCGTTACTTGCCAGTTTGGGCGCCTCAGCAGGAGCTAAACGCCTGGTTATGGCCCATGTACTGTTTAATCTGCTGACCGGACTGGTGGCGTTGTGTCTGCTTCCGCTGCTGACCTGGGGGCTGGCAGACTGGTTGGGCACGGCCAGTCATATGCCATTGTTTCTGGCCCTTTTTCACAGTGGCTTTAACTTACTGGGCGTAATGCTGATGTTACCGGTGGAGCCGAAAATGTCCGCCTGGCTATTAAGCCGTTTTCGTCGGGTTAACCGCTATACCCAATTGGATACCAACCTGGCAGCCATACCCGATTTGGCCCTGGGCGCGGTGCAAAGAGAGACAGCCTTGCTGCGATTAGCCATTCTCGAATTGCCGCAAGCACAACAAACAGACGTCAAACTGGACAGGTTGCAGGGCCGGGTGGATGAGATCCGCGAATTTATCAGCAAAGCCAGCCGCAACCCGCTTACCGAGCAACAAGGACAAGATTTTGAGCAGGCCATGGCTGACCTGCATGGCTTTTCGTCTGCCCTTGAAGCGTATCTGGATTTTATTGCACAGGCCGATGCCTTGACCGCCACGCCTTTTGCAGAAGATGTGCAGGACTGGCTTGCACAGGTACAGCATTTTGCTGACTTGCAACGCCAGATGAGCGAAGGGTTGGATACGCCCTGGCAGGCATTAAATCAGAGCTATAAACAACTGCGTCACCGTCTGATTCGCATCAGTATGAGCCAGCATCTGGATGCCGCCATACTGGAAAAAGCCCTGCAGGGCCTGAGCGCCTGTCTGCGCTGCCAGCGCCGCATTCTGGAGAGTGGCCAGCATCCGCCAATATTGGCAAGCTAACAGTCGTTACTTTTAAGCCACTCGTTTAACAGCTTAATCTGTCCACAGCGATAGGCGGCATAGGTTATGCGTAACGCATTATTCAGCAATTCACCGTCTGTCCAGCCACTTTTCTCCGACAGTTCCTTGTAACACTGCATGCCTTTGGGAGTCACATAGCCACGTACTTCTTTGTTACCTTTGGCGCGCTGCCTTTCACGAAAGCGCTTCTGTTTATCTGCGTTGGGGTTACTGCTGTTTGGCATGATGAAACTTTTGTGAACAGGTCCTGCCAACAGTATCTGATATTCAGGTTTGTGGGTAAACTCCAATCATGAATGAAAAATTCGGCTAAATCTTACTGTTCAGAGTTGTTTAGCGTACGACTGTTCGCTAAATTAAGCCGCTGATTTTGCACCAACCTTCAAGAGAATTATGACAAGCAGAAAAAACAGTTTCTCCAGAGAAGACCTGCTGGCCTGTAGCCGTGGCGAACTATTCGGACCAGGTAACAGCCAGCTCCCCGCTCCAAACATGTTGATGATGGACAGAATCGTCAGTATAGGTGAGGAAGGTGGTGCCTTCGACAAGGGTCATATTGTGGCCGAACTGGATATCTCGCCGGACCTGTGGTTCTTTGACTGCCACTTCCCTGGCGACCCGGTTATGCCTGGCTGTCTGGGGCTGGATGCCATGTGGCAGTTAGTAGGCTTTTTCCTGGGGTGGTCTGATGGCCCCGGCAAAGGCCGGGCATTGGGAGTGGGTGAAGTCAAATTTACCGGGCAAATTTTGCCTACCGCAAAAAAAGTGACTTACCGTATTGATATGAAACGCGTCATCAAGCGTAAGCTGTTTATGGGATTGGCGGACGGCTGTGTTGAAGTCGATGGCCGTAAGATATATGAAGCAAAAGACTTAAAAGTTGGCCTGTTTCAGGATACCAGTAACTTCTAAGGCCCCTGCTTTACTAAAACGTCAAAAGCCCCGTCTGGGGCTTTTTTTATCTGGTTGAGGCCGTGCTAAACGGCAAAGTTAAACCATGTCAGCGATTCGCCAACCCAGTACTTCTATCTTCCTGAGCCGCTCGCCAACCCCCTAACCATTGGGAACGGGAATCTGTAGTTTGATAAGGACAATTTTCTTTGGAACGACCTGAGATGCCGGCTTGATAACCCTTTGCATGGGCACGGGAAAGTTTATCTCTCTTCTGTCTTTTCATTAGATACCTCATCCGTAATTTAACAATGTGATCTTGCGACCACTTGTATGTGATATCGAATTCGGCCTGATGGTTCAACCATACTTAGTGCACTCATCCACTTGAAATTTTTAAGCGCATGAAATCAGTTGAAATTTTTCTTACATCATTTTGTCATATTAAGAAGATATTCTGACCTGTCTTGCATAAAGGCCTGTCTGCGGGCAGCTCGGGGGAGCATCAAGTGAAAAGCCTTGAGCGAGAATGTCTGGCAGGAACACAGTGCCAGTACAACAGACTGCGCATTCAATGAGCCATTAACGCCCATTGAATGCACTAAATCAGCATTAACGTCTGCGGATCAGACCACCCAACCCAAGCAGACCTAGCATCCACCAGCCAAAGCTGGCGCCCTGACGCTCAATCTTATCGTCATCTGAACTGCAGTCATCGATATTGCCGCCCGGAATAGGCACCAGTTTCACCGCTACCGCGGCTTCTTCCATAATCTGGTTACCGGCATCGTCCAGCAAGGGTTCACCGACAATATCCAGCTTTGCGCGCTTGTATAAGGCGGTGGCAGCAATTTCACCATTTTCGTTAATGGCATTGCCCTGTACCAGAGTATAAGGACTGTCACAGGCGACTAAATCATTCAGATTGCGGAACTGATTATCGTTCAGATCATATAAAAACGCAGCTCGGCGGCGGTTGGCGCTGCCAATCGTAGTTTCAACTTCACCGTCACCTACCACCAAGCCGGCATCGTTAATATCTCTGGCGACACTGGATGAACCCGGAAAGAAGTCATCCGGGTATTCCAGAGTTTGTTCATCCAGGTCATACACAAAGAATTTGGTGCGCTGAAAACCATTCACTAACTTCAGGGTCTGGCCTACCACCTGATTGTGGTTATTAATCGCAGCAGCCCAACTTAGATAAGGATTATCGCGTAGGGTTTGATTAGTGTAACCTTCGTTATTGGCAAAAACAGTGGTTTTACCGTCCGCAAACACGGCGGCAAAGCCGCGAGTGGCATCATTGTTTTGCGGGTAGCGATCAAAACTGGTGCCAACGGCAATACCAGCGTTATTTACATCCACCGCCCGGGATGGGTAAAAATTGGGGTCATCTTCTGCGGGAGTAAAAGGAAGATCAAAGGTTTTGCTATCCAGCATATTACCCTGATTATCCAGTTTCCATAGTGTTGCCTTGTTCATATAACCAATGCTTCTGGCATTGCTGTAACAATACTCCACTGGTACATCCGGACGTTTTTCATCGTCATCGCAGTTTGCAATGGCGGTGTCCATGCCCTCGGGCTTATCTACCGAGCTAATCCCCGCCACCCATAGATTATCAGAAACCCCCAGCGCTTCGCTGTAGCCGCCTAATGTCACTTCCTGCGGTACCAGTGCGACGGTCTGACCGTTAATCCTGACAAAACCACGACTGGCAAAGTCACGAATAAGATAGGTGAGCTCGTCATCGGATTCATTGGTGTAGGCTAATTTCAGGTAAGGCGCAGAACTGGTCCCCACCACTACGCCGTCTGTATTAACCTTGCCTGGCGAAACGGTGACACTATTAGTTAAATCACCCAGATCACTGTCTGTGACATCAAAACCAGTGAGTTTTTCACTGCCGTCGTTATCTGACAGATAAGCAACATACCGGGCAATTCTTTGAACCAACGGGCTGCTATCGGCCTGGCTGTTGACGTAAGCAAACAAAACCGCCAGGTCTTTCTTGCTGATAACACCATTTTTCACATCATCAGGTGATTCAAGCAGATTGCTTAGTGCTTCGTTATTGTCCAGATCCAGCAAACTGATATCAATCAATGGGCTGTAAGGCGTATCCAACGTCAGCAATACATCCCCATCGCCGCTTATCCCGCTGGCAAAAGTGTATTGCCCCTTGTCGGTGGCATCCAGCGGCACAACCTGGTAGCTGGCGGCAAAAGCGCCGGAAGCGAAAATAGCCAGACTCAAGGCGGAAAGTGGCAATAAGCTGTTTTTATTCATCTGAAATCCTGTTTTACTTCAAGCACTTGTCTGATGTGCTACGACATACTATCTAATTCTTCCCATCTGGCAAACGCCTGCTCCAGGTCCTGTTGGGCCTGGGCAAGCTGATCCAGCATGGTGGCGGTATTCTTGGGATCCTGTTTAAAAAAGTCCGGATCACTGACCTGGGTTTCCAGCGCCTGGATTTGTTCCTCTAGGGCCTCTATCTTGGCGGGTAACTGCTCAAGTTCCAACTGCAACTTGTATGATAACTTTTTGCTTTTCTGTGCAGAAGTCTTTGCTGCAGCAGTTTGACTGGTGTTTTGTCCTTTAGTTTCCTGCTTGACCTGATTTTGTTGCGCATACCAGGCCATTACATCGGCATAACCGCCGACAAATTCGTGGATTTTACCCTGGCCTTCAAAAAACAGACTGGAAGTGACCACGTTATCGACAAATTCCCGGTCGTGGCTGACCAGAATCACTGTGCCCGGATACTGGCTCAGGGTCTCTTCCAGCAATTCCAGGGTTTCCACGTCCAGGTCGTTGGTCGGTTCATCCAGAATCAGTAAATTGCTGGGCTTAGCCAACAGCTTGGCCAGCAGCAAACGGTTGCGCTCCCCACCAGACAGAGAACTGACCGGTGCCAGGATGCGATCCGGAGTAAACAGATAGTCCTGCAGATAACTGATAGCATGACGGGTACGACCATTGATGGTGATATCTTTTTTACCATCGGCCACGGCATCTATCACGGTGGCGTTTTGATCCAGCGCCTGGCGGTGCTGGTCAAAATACGCCAGTTCCAGCGCGGTACCCATGCGTACCGAGCCACTATCAGGTTTAAGTTGCCCCAGCAATAATTTTAATAAGGTACTTTTACCACAGCCATTAGGACCAATCAGCGCCAGCTTGTCGCCGCGAAACACGCTAAGGTCGAGATTATCCACGATACGATGGCCGTCGATAGCATAGGATAATTGCTGGGCTTCAAACACCAGTTTACCCGACGCCTGACTATCGGCCAGACTGACTTTAGCCGTGCCCTGGCGATTGCGACGTTCGGAATGTTCTTTGCGCAGCGCTTTAAGTGCCCTGACCCTTCCTTCATTTCGGGTACGGCGGGCCTTAATGCCCTGGCGGATCCAAGTCTCTTCTTCTGACAAGCGCTTATCGAACAGGGCGTTTTGCGCCTCCTCCACCTGCAGATCTTCGGCTTTCTTATCCAGATACTGCTGATAGTTGCCCGGGTAGCTAGTGAGGTTACCGCGGTCCAAATCGATAATACGGGTGGCAATGGCACGGATAAAGGCCCGGTCATGGCTGACAAACACCACAGTGCCTTTAAAATCCAACAGTACCTTCTCCAGCCATTGAATACTGGCGACGTCCAGGTGGTTGGTGGGCTCATCCAACAGCAGTATGTCCGGGTCAGTCACCAGAGCGCGCGCCAGCGCAGCTTTTCTACGCCAGCCACCGGACAACGAGGCCAGGGATTGTTCTGCTGGCAATGACAGTTGGTTGAGCACCTGCTCAATACGCTGCTCCAGTCGCCAGGCATCCAGACTTTCCAGCTCTGCCTGCAAACGCTCCAGTTTATTCAGATTCGCTTCAGACGGGTCGCTGGCAATCAGATGGGTGTGGTGAAAATAGGCTTTGAGCACTTCACCGGATTCAGCCAGGCCTTCGGCCACATAATCAAATATGCTCTGGTCGGCTAATAGCGGTGGGTCCTGTTCCAGTCTGGCGATCACCGTGCCACCAGTGACAATACGCTGACCGTCATCCAGTTGCATCTCGTCGTTGATAATTTTCAGCAGGGTCGATTTACCGCAGCCATTGCGACCGACCAGACACAAACGTTCAGCACTTTGAATGACCAGTTCGGCTTTATCCAACAAGGTATGCGTGCCAAACGCCAGTTGGGCGTTTTTTAGTTGTAACAAACTCAAGACAAAAACTCGTTTAATTGGGTGGCATCAAAGGGCCAGCACAGTTCCCTGCCCTGACTGTCTTTCAACACCGGAATACTGTAACGGTATTGGGAAAACACGGCATCATCGTCCATGATATCCACTTTTTGCAGGGCGCACATTGGTGCATGGGCCCTCACCAGTGCTTCGGCTTCTTCGCATAAATGGCAGGCCACCGTGCCGTATAACACTAAATTACTGTGCATGGGTCAGCAGCCAGCAGTGGTGAATTTTCGGATTGCGTTTAAAGTCTTCCGGCAGGGTATCGGCACTGATGTTTTCAAAGCGCAGTCCCAGTTCGGTGACACCTTTTTCATCCAGCTTAAACTGGCGCAGATTGTTGGAAAACACCAGTTTACCGCCTTTACGCAGGCAGCGCTTGGCGTCTGCCAGCATGGCCAGATGGTCGCGTTGCACATCCCAGGTGCTCTGCATTCGCTTGGAATTGGAAAACGACGGTGGATCAATAAATATCAGGTCATATTGCTGGTGATGCCCTTTGAGCCACTCCAGGCAGTTTTCCTGCAAAAACCGATACTGATAGACATTGTTAAGCTTGTTCAGCTCGAAGTTACGTTTGGCCCAGTCAAGATAGGTTCGTGACATATCCACCGTGGTAACTGTTTTTGCCCCCCCAAGGGCAGCGTGCACAGACACCGAACCGGTGTAGGCAAAAAGGTTAAGCACATCAGCGTTTTTACTCCACTGACGAACCATTTGGCGGGTGCTGCGGTGATCCAGGAATAAGCCGGTATCCAGGTAATCTTTCAGATTAACCCAGAAGCGCGCGCCATTTTCCCAGACCTGGATAAATTCCTTTTCGCTGGCAAACTTTTCATACTGTTCCTTACCCTTTTGCTGCTGACGCACCTTGAGCACAATCTTATCGTGCTCCACGCCAAGTACTTTGGGTAACTGCAGCATGGCATCCATCAACCGTTTACGGGTTTTGCCTTCGGGAATATTCTTAGGTGCCGCATATTCCTGCACTACCACCCAATCGCCATAGCGATCAATAGCCAGATTATACTCTGGCAAGTCGGCGTCATAGATACGGTAACAATTGCTGTCCAGTTGCTTGATCCAGCCTTTGAGTTTCTGCAGGTTCTTGCTCAGACGATTGGCAAAATCCTGCCCGGCCTGACTGGATTCGCGAATTTCGCAGTTCTTTTCATCCAGTACAAAGTTAACCAACTGGCATTCCAGCTTACCGTTTAATATCTGGTATTCCTTGCCCGCCACTAACTTCATCTGTCGCAGCAAATCGCGATTAGAGGTCAGCACTGACAAATGCCAACCGGCAAACTGTTGTTTTAGTTGCAGCCCCCAGTCATTAAACAGCGGCAGCAACTCGGTCAGCTCACCCAGCCGTTCACCGTAGGGAGGATTGGTGACCAGATAACCAGGCGCAGAGGGGCACTGCCATTTACTGGCATCCGCATTGGAAAACTGAATCAGATCTGCGACGCCGGCTGCACCGGCGTTTTGCCGTGCCAGTTGCACCATGGCAGGGTCAATATCATTGGCGTAAAACTGTCTGGCTGGGCTGACCACCGCTTGCTCGGCTTCACCAAGCAAGGTTTCCCAGATGTCACTCTGGTGCTTTTTCCAGTGACTGAAACCCCATTGGCTGCGCAGCAGCGCGGGGGCCTGATTGGCAGCCATCAGGGCCGCTTCAATCACAATAGTGCCCGCCCCGCACATTGGATCGGCCAGTGGCTGGTGCATATCGGCCGTCCAGCCACTGCGATACAGCATGGCTGCCGCAATATGTTCTTTTACCGGCGCCTGACCGGCTTTTAATCTGTAGTGTCGCTGGTGCAGGCTGCCACCGGAAAGATCCAGGTAAATACCCAGTTTATCGCGCCATAAGCGGCACTGAATACGAATGGCGGGATTTTCCTTACTGACATTAGGGCGTCGTTCATACAATTCCTGGAACTGATCGACCACCGCGTCTTTGACTTTTAAGGCACCAAACTGGCTGTTATTGATACTTTTGCTGGTACCGATAAAGTCCACCACAAAACTGTCGGTAACATTAAACTGGGCCGCCCAGTTAATACTGGAAGCCAGTTGGTACAACTGCTCGGCGTCCTGGCAATCTCCTTCAGCCAGTTTGACCAGTACACGGTTGGCCAGTCTGGACCACAGGCAAAGGTAATATGCGTCTTTCAGCTCACCGTCAAACAGTACCTGCCCCGGCTTGTTTTTTAACTGCAAATGAGGACAAAGCCGACCAATCTCCTGCATCAGGAGATCGTCCAGGCCTTTAGAAGTGGTTATAACGAATGCGTACATGCCAAGCCAGACAAAAATGAAAGGCTGGGATTATAAGGGAAATGCACTGATTTGTATGGATCAATTTGTCAAATTAAGGCGTAAAGAGGCAATCAGTCAAGCCAGCTTGCGCAATGGTTGCTGCTCAAAACAGGGCTCCAGGCAATCCGGCATTACCCTGATGGCCTCAAACTGCCCCATGGCTTTACCGGTTCCCAGCGGCAGTTGGTCATCCAGCAGCAGGCATAGACAACTGCTGTGATTGTCTTCCACCACCCATACCTTGGCACGGTGTTCTGCGGTACTTAACCAGGCCAGTCGATGATGATGACCGCCTGTTTCATTGCGGGTAAAAAACCAACTTTTGGGCATCAGTGGTTTATGAAAGCGCTGCACGGCGCAAACATTAATGGCAAGCTGGGTTTGCTGTGCCGCACTTAATGGCAGACAGCAATGTTCAAGCTGATTGGCAATCTGGCTATAAACTTCCAGGTCCTGCAAATCAAATGATTCTTCACCGCTGACAGTGTAGGCCAGATGCTTGGTGCGATAGGGTGTCAGAAACAACATGTCGCCTAACAGCAGAGCCAGGCGGTCATGCTGATGGTCATAATACCAGCGCCAGTTGCTATCAGGTTGTAACATACAAAACATCCTTATGGAAAACACAAATGGGGCCGGCAAAATGCCCCGCCCCATTTCTATACACTATACCCAAGCGATTCTTTTTATTAATAATTTTTCCGCATAGCGGACTGCGATCCAGCCAGGATCTTTATAAGGATTCGAGGATCTCTTTGATCAAATCCGGTCCCTGGTAGATCAGCGAGGAGTAGATCTGGATCAGACTCGATCCTGCCGCGATCCGCACCTTGGCAGCATGAGGAGAATCTATTCCGCCTACGCCAATAATTGGCATGGCCCCGTCCAGGGCCTTACTCAGTTTCTCCACCACATTCTGGCTAACCTGAGTAAGTGGCGAGCCACTCAACCCCCCTGCCTCATTGGCATATTGCTGGCCTTGCACCAGTTTGCGATCCAAGGTGGTGTTGGTGGCAATCACGCCATCCATACCGGTTTGCACTAAAGACCTGGCAATGTCGACAATTTCTTCGTCACTCAGATCCGGGGCAATCTTCACCAGCACCGGTACATACTTGCCATGTTGCTCGCTAAGTTGCTGCTGGCGCTGCTTTAAGCCCCTGAGCAGATTGTCAAGAGCTTCCCCGTACTGCAAATTACGTAATCCAGGTGTATTGGGAGAGGAAATATTGATAGTGACATAACTGGCGTGGGCGTAGACTTTATCCAGGCAGTGCAAATAATCATCCAGCGCCTGCTCTTCCGGCGTAATTTTGTTTTTGCCGATATTAATCCCTAACACGCCTTTGTATTGGGCACGTTTTACCTGCTCAACCAGATAATCGACGCCTTTGTTGTTAAAGCCCATGCGATTGATAATGGCCTGCGACTGAGGCAAGCGGAATAATCTGGGTTTGTCATTGCCGCCTTGTGGCTTAGGTGTCACAGTCCCCACTTCAATAAAACCAAAGCCCATGGCCGCAAAGGCGTCAATGCACTCGCCATTTTTATCCAGCCCGGCCGCCAGGCCAATTGGATTGCGAAACTGCATACCCAACACCTCAACGGGTTTGTCTGGTAGCGATTGCCCATATAAGCGGTTTAAGACATTGCGCTGGCTGGCTTTTAAGAAGGCCAGGCTGAGATCATGAGAACGTTCTGCATCCAGTGTGAATAGCAAATCTCTTAATAACGAATACATGGTGGCGAAATTTCCTTTGTGGCAGCTAATTAACAGGCGATTGCCAATGCATTTCCCTGCAATCCTGGCAGATATTTTTCCATAAACATAAAAAAGCCCCGGCTAAACCGGGGCATTATAGAGGATGCTCAGTACCCTGTCCCGCTCATCGGCGGGGAGGATGTCAGTGAACCGCTGAATTACTACAGTTCAGGCTTAACAGCATCAGCTCACGCAGCGCCACCGAGAACTTGGCAAACTCGTGGGTTCCGCTGGTCTTAAACTCTGACATCATGTGATACCAGCGCTCCAGCAACTCGTTATGCGTCTCGATCCAGCTGTCCAGAATTGCCTGGGCATCCTGACTCTTAGGATCGAACTTCAGCAGCACTGATGTCAGTGAACGCTGTTGCCAATCCAGTTCCTCACGGTAAGACGCGCGGGCCAGTGCCTGCCAATGGTTGCTAACGGACTGGCGGTTGATTTGGTCCAGGAACCAGTGCAGTTGCAGTTTATTACCGAGTTTGTAGTACAAACTGGCCACCAGGGCGACTTTCTTGCCTTCCTGGGTGGAAATCTGTGCCAAATCCAAACAGGAGAACAAGTTGCTCAGGCTCGCCACTTTGTAAGCAATGTCTTTGGCAACACCGGCTTCTGTCAGCACACGGGTTTTTTCTTCCAGTTCCTTATACTCGGCTTCGACCAGATAATCCTGCAGGTTTTTGCTCAGATCATCCATGGTCGGACGATAGAAGGCAATGGCCTCATCAATGGACAACGACTTGTTACCATGACGCAGATACCAACGCGACGCGCGACGCAAAGAACGGCGCATATCATCCAGCATGGCTAACTGCATATTGGCGTCAATCTTATTGTCCAGCTTCTCGATATCACGCCACACTGACTCCATACCGAAGATCCCTTTTACCACTGAATAGGCATTGACCACTTCTGATACATTGGCACCGGTCTCTTCCTGCAGACGATGCATAAAGTTCAGGCCCATGTCGTTGATCATATTGTTGGTCAACTTGGTGGCAATGATTTCCCCTTTCAGCGGGTGCTGGGTCATTTGCTCAGCAAACTTGTCCTGCAGCATTTTCGGGAAGGCGGTGATCAGCAATCTGGCATGATACGGGTTCTCGGTTACTTCCGGGATATTCAGCTTGTCTTTCAGGACCATTTTGCCGTAAGCCATCAGCACCGCCAGTTCAGGGCGGGTCAAACCACGATCAGATGCCTGACGTTCAGACAGTTCGTCGTCGCTGGGAATAAATTCCAGCTCCCGGTTCAATCGCCCTTCGCGTTCCAGACCATGAATAAAGCGCAACTGCTCTTTCAGCCTGGAACCACCACCGATCTCGGTAATAGAAATAGACTGGGTTTGACGATAACAATCCTGCAGAACGATTTGTGCCACGTCATCGGTCATATCGTAGAGCAGTTTATTACGTTGCTTAATCGTCAGGTCACCATTTTGTACCAGAGTATTAAGCAAGATCTTGATGTTAACTTCGTTGTCTGAGCAGTCCACCCCACCGACGTTATCAATAAAGTCGGTGTTCATGCGACCGCCAGCAGCACAGTATTCCACGCGGCCAAGCTGAGTGCACCCCAGGTTGCCCCCTTCACCGATAATTCTGGCTTTAACATCTTTGCCGTTAACGCGTAAGTCGTCATTGGCACGGTCACCTACATCTGCATGAGTTTCCTTACTGCCTTTCACATAGGTACCAATGCCGCCGTTCCACAGCAAATCCACCGGCATCTTAAGAATATTCTTAATCAGCTCGCTTGGGGTCATGGTCAGTTGCTTAGTGCCTAGCCATTTCTTCATCTCGGTAGTCAGCTTAATGGCCTTATCAGAACGAGAGAAAATACCGCCGCCCTTGGAAATCAAGTCTTTGTTGTAATCGGCCCAGTTCAGGCTTGGGTCTTTAAACAAACGCAAGCGTTCTTCGTAGGTCTTGGCCGCATCTGGATCAGGATCGAAGAAAATATGCATGTGGTTAAAGGCCGCTATCAGACGGGTATGCTTGGACAACAACATACCGTTACCGAAAACGTCACCGGCCATGTCACCAATACCGATACAGGTAAAATCTGTGCTTTGACAGTCTATGCCCATTTCACGGAAATGGCGTTTAACCGATTCCCAGCCACCACGCGCGGTAATGCCCATGCCCTTGTGGTCATAACCAACGCTGCCACCAGACGCAAACGCATCGCCCATCCAGAAGTTATATTCTTCGGAAATGCCATTCGCGATGTCAGAGAAGGTTGCGGTACCTTTGTCTGCCGCCACCACCAAATAGGGATCATCCTCATCCAGACGCACCACGTCTTTGGGCGGGACAATTTCACCCTGCACAATATTGTCAGTGATATCCAGCAAAGAACGGATAAAGATGCGGTAGCACTCTTTGCCTTCTTCCAGGAAAGCCTGACGTCCACCGGTCGTGGGCAGATTTTTACAGATAAAACCACCTTTGGCCCCAACCGGAACAATCACGGTGTTTTTTACCTGTTGGGCTTTTACCAGGCCGAGTACTTCGGTACGGAAATCTTCCTGACGGTCTGACCAGCGCAATCCACCGCGGGCGACTCGACCACCACGCAAATGCACGCCTTCCACTCGTGGCGAGTAAACAAAAATCTCAAACTTAGGCAGTGGCAGCGGCATTTCAGGGATCAGCTCAGGCAGCATCTTGAATGAGATATACGGCTTGTCGTTACCCTGCTCGTCTTTCTGGTAGAAGTTGGTACGCAAAGTGGCCATGACCATATCCAGATAGCGACGAATAATTCGGTCGTCATCCAGGTTGGACACGTTGTCCAGGCTCTCTTTTACTTGCGCCAGCAGTGCTTGCTCTTTTTTCTCAGAACGCTTAACCGCCGGGTCAAAACGCTGCTCAAACAATTGCACCAGTAAAATGGCAATATGCGGGTACTTATCCAGTGTTCTGGCGATGTAATCCTGACTGAAAGAACTACCGGTCTGGCGCATATATTTGGCATAAGCACGTAAAATGGTCACTTTGCGGCCAGGCATTCCGGCTCCCAGCACCAGGCGGTTGAAAGAATCATCTTCCAGTTGCTGATACCAGACTTTAGAGAAGGCATCCTGGAACAGCTCCTGGGCTTTTTCCAGACTCATTTTGTTGCTGGAACTGTGCAACATGGAGAAGTCCATGATCCAGTTAACGGTTCCGTCGCTGGCCTTGACCTGATAGGGGCTTTCATCGATTACGCGTAACCCAAAGTGCTCCAGCATCGGTAATACCGCAGACAAGTGAATGGGTTGGTTGCGATGGAACAGCTTCAGTTTAACTACCGCGCTGTCATCAGATTCTTCCTGTGGACGGTAGAACAACATATCCAGGGTACGAACATCATCCAGGCTTTCCAGCTTCTCAATATCCACCACCGTGGTGGTGGGCAGATTCTGCTCTTTATAGCTGCGGGTAAAGGCATTGTCGTACTTCTGGTCGAGCTTCTTACCCTGAGCTTCACCGTGGCTGGCACGCAACGCACTGCTGAGCTTGTCATTCCAGCTCTTGGACAGCTCGATAATGTTCTTTTCAATTTCCTTCACGTCGATTTCCACGTTGTTATTCTTAACCCGGACCATATAGTGGGTGCGGGCATAAACAGATTCGGAGAAGAAAGTGGTGAATTCCACATCCTGCTCGCTGCCGAAGGACTTTTTCAGCAAGGCCTGGGTGTCTTTACGCAACTGGGTGTTGTAACGCTCTCTGGGTACAAACACCATACAGGAATAGAAGCGGCCGAATACGTCGCGACGCATAAACAAACGGGAAATACCACGTTCCTGCATCTGGAAAATACCCAGAGCAATCTGACCCAATTCCTGCTCACTGGCCTGTAGCAACTCATCACGTGGATAGGTTTCCAGAATATTCAGGAAGGCTTTGTAGGCATGTGAAGACTTGTCAAACCCGGAGTTATCACACATACGGGCAATTTTTTCTTTCAGTACCGGTACATCACCTGCACCTGCGTTGTAAAACGCAGAAGAGAACAAACCAATAAAGCGATGTTCCCCTATGACATTCCCATCTTTGTCGAATTCTTTAACACCGATATAGTCCATATAGGCTGGACGGTGTACCCGGGATTTACTGTTGGTTTTTGTCAGGATCAGTGGATTCTGGCTAAGTGTTTCCTGGCGCGCCGATAATGGCAGGCGGGACAACAGCCTGTCGCGGTTGCTTTTGGAGTTTTTCATCAGCCCCAGGCTGGAGTCGTTATCAGCAATCCAGCGATGGTCGCCTTCTACGGCTTTAGCCTGATAATGGCGATAACCCATCAGGGTGAAGTTGTTGTTGCGGATCCAGCGCAGGAAGGTGTGTACTTCTTTTTTAGCTGCATCGCCAGCCGGACAAGGTTGTTTGTCATACCCGGCAATAATGGCATCCAGTCGTTCATTCATCGGCATCCAGTCAGACACAGCTAACTGCACTTCATCCAGAACAGAGTGCAACTCTTTTTCAATGTCTTCCAGGGCTTTTTTACTGGTCTGACGGTCGATTTCCACCAGGAACACGGTTTGCTTGCTGGGCCCTTTAGCCTTAGCATCCTGCATGGTTTCAAGCTTGTGATCTTTACCACGTTTCACCGCGATGGGGCTATGTAACAGCAGATGGGCGGTAATACTCAGGCGGTTAATCGCCATGCGCACGGAGTCCACCAAAAACGGCATATCATCCACAATAATTTCAATAATGGTATGAGATGACTGCCAACCGTGTTTGGCTATTTCCGGGTTGAATACCCGGATAAAGGGTTCCGAGTCATGATAGTCCACAAACTCATTCCACAGGCTTAAGGTAGCGCCGTACAGGTCGCTGTCCACCCGGTTTTGTAAGTCGTCTTTGGATATATTCTTAAATAGGATCTGGGCAAATTGTTCGACTAACGGGGCCTGAGCCTTGTCGACCTTTTTGCGGATCAATGTATACACATTTTCGAGGAGTACAGAGTGCTGGCTATTTGCAACCGTCATTTTTATACCTTGTCATGCGGGCTTTTGTAGGGCGAATTTTAGTATACCAATTCACTTTTCGTTTTATTTTCGCTCAGCGGAATCAGTAATAAAGAACTGAGTTCTATACAAATTCCGCGTATTTTCGCTGATTCCGCCGACCTTTGAAAGGGCTAAATAGGCTGGTATGACCCGCCTTTGGGATACATATTCATACTGGTTTAATAAAAATTTCTAATGACAAACCTGACCAGTCTGTCAGGGCGATAATCATGTAGCTACAACATGAATGAACTGCAAGGAAAAAACAGCGAAAAGCAGCTAACTACCCGTAACAAGCAAAAACGCCATAAAACTCCTGTTGGAATTTTATGGCGCTATTTCATGCCCGGAGGTTATTAACTATGCAAGAAATTATTTTTGCTTGTACCAGAATACTGCTGCTAAAGCAGGCAATACTACGACCGCCCCCAGCATATTGACGACAAACATAAAGGTTAGCAGGATGCCCATGTCCATTTGGAACTTCAGGCTGGAGAATACCCAGGTGCTGACCCCAATAGCCAGAGTAATACCGGTGAACAGTACCGCACTACCCCGTTCTTTCAGCGCATCAAAATACGCCTGGCGCACGGCCATTCCGGATTTAAGCTTCTGACTCATGGTCGACAGGATATAAATGCCATAGTCCACCCCAATGCCCACCCCTAGTGCGATGACTGGTAAGGTAGAAACCGTCAGGCCAATTTGCAGTTTTGTCATCAGTGCCTGGGCCAATACGGATACCACATACAAGGGTAAAACTACTGCAAGGGTCGCACGCAGTGAGCGGAAGCTCAGCAAACACAGCAGAATCACGGCGCCAAACACGTATAACATCATGGGAGCCTGCGCCGCTTTGACCGCTTCGTTGGTAGCCGCCATCACTCCTACAGGGCCAGATGCCAGCTTGAATTGCAGGTCTTCACGTTCATATTGCTGACGATATGCTTTGACCGCATCCACCACCCGATTAATGGTTTCAGCCTTATGGTCGGCCATAAACAGGATCACCGGCATTACTGAACAGTCACCGTTAAGCAGACCCGAAGAGGTGTCTACCCTGGAGATATTCTGTACCAGAGATTGCTGATTGCGTGGCAGCACCCGCCACTTAGGATTACCTTCGTTATAACCTGCGTTGATCAGCTTAGCAACGGAGGCCAAACTGACCGCAGACTGCACCCCTTCAACGTTTTCCATCTTCCATTGGAACTCATCAATGGCATTCATCACCTCAAAAGAGGTACAGGCCGAAGGCGTGGTTTCTACCAATACCGACATGTAATCGACACTAATGGCATACTTGTCGGTAATAAGGAAGGTATCCTGATTGTATCTGGAGCTTTCATGCAGGGCCGGTGCGCCAGCATGCAAATCGCCAATCTTCATCTTTTCAGATTCATACCAGCCAAAGGCAAACAGCAGCGCCACCACCACCAGAATGACCTTAGCAACCCCAGGGTTTGAACAATGCGCAATGCGATTCCAGAAACGATCAGATCGCTGTTCTTTATTGGCAAAACGGGATTTGTAGCCGTCACCCAGCTTAACGTATGACATCAGTACCGGTAGCAACACCAGGTTAGTCAAAATAATAACCGCGACCCCCATACTGGCGGTGATTGCCAACTCGCGGATAATACCAATGTCGATTACCAGCAAGGTCATAAAGCCCACGGTGTCAGACAACAAGGCAATCCCACCAGGAACCAGTAAGGTTCTGAAGGCCTTTTGTGCTCCCTGCTTAGCGGTATTACCGGCAATCACTTCCTTGCCTACCGAGTTAATCATTTGCACACCATGGCTGACGCCGATGGCAAAGACTAAAAACGGAACCAAAATCGACATGGGATCGAGACCGAACCCAAGCAGGGTGAGCAAGCCCATTTGCCAGATAACCGCAATAATAGAACAAAGCAGTGGCAACACCGTCAACAAAGCGGATTTACAGAACAGATATACCATGACGGCGGTGATGGCGATGGCAATGGCGAAGAACAGCAGCACATCTTTTGCGCCGTCAGCCACATCACCGACCATTTTTGAGAAGCCGATAATGTGCACACTGATTTTATCGTCTTCGTACTGACCTCTTAATTGTGTTTCCAGGTTGGCAGCAAAGGCCAGCGTATCGAGTTTTTCACCTGTTTGTGGATCCAACTCCAGTAGTTGCGCGGTCACCATGGCACATTTGAAATCATCGGATACCATACGACCGACAATGCCGGCTTTTACGATATTCTCTGACACCAATTTAAGGGCCGCCGGATTGGCTGAATTAAAATCGGCCGGGATCACCGGTCCACCAGAAAACCCTTCCTCTACGACTTCGGTAAAACGGGTGGAAGCACTGTAAAGCGATTTAACCTGAGAACGATCCACGCCGGGAATAAAAAATAGCTGGTCATGAACATCTTTAAGACGGTCAAAAAATGTCTGATTAAATATACTGCCGTCACGCTGACAGACCGACACCAGAATACTATTAGCACCACCAAAGTTTTTCTGGTGCTTCATATAGTTCTGCATATACGGGTGATTAAGCGGAATATTCTTGGTAAAGGCTGCATCTAGCTTTAATTGAGTGGCTTGCCAAAGCAAAAAACCACTGAGCAGACCAAACAGAATGATGACCCACTTTCGGTGCCGGAAAAACACTAATTCGAGAATATCTATTAACCTGGTCATAGTCCCATCTACTTCTGTAAAAATCTGATGCCGGTTTCGGTCACTGCAATGACTTTGTCACCCACAGGCAATGCATTAAGCACCGCTTTTTCTTCCTCGGTCTGTTGCACCTGCAACTCATCATTCAGCCAGATTAAATAGCCATTATTGCCCACCACCAAAGTGTGCCCGTCGGCAAGCGGCACAATGCTGTTAAGCGAAGACTTCATATTGGTGGGCAGTTCTTGCCAGCCGTCCTGCGCTTGATACTCAAATAAATGACCGCGCAATCCGGCCGCCAGCAAGCGATTATCTGTGGTCTGACGAATATCAAAGAATGAACCGTAGTAATCAATTTCCATACGCTGCCAGCTACGCCCCTGATCCTGGCTAGCAGCCAGTAAGCCAGCCTCACCAGCTAAATACAAGGTCTCGCCCGCGCGGGACAGGCGGTTGAAATGTGGCAAAATAGATGACAGCTCCTGTTCGTACAAAGATTCATCTTCTTGCTTTAAGTCCTGCAGATACTGAATGTCGTCCTCGTCCAGCAACTCAATATGCGGTTCACGTTGCCAATTAGCGCCACCATCGGTGGTTCGGTAAAAAAGTCCGTATGCCCCTATCGCCAGTCCATGATTTTCATCCAGAAACAGTACATCCATTAACGGCTTTTCCAATTCCGGCTGATAATTTTGTATTTGCCAGCTATGACCGTTGTCGACACTGGCTATAATCACAGCATCGTGGCCGACCGCCCAGATCCGCTGTCCTTGCACGGTAACCGAGGTCAACGTTGAGGAAACGGGTACGGTCTGCTGTTGCCAATTGGAAGCGTCGGAAGAAAGCAGTATATGACCACGTTCACCGACAGCAATAATACCTTCGGCGGTGGCGGCCACATCCAGTAACAAAGATTGATCGGCCAGCGGTGCCACAAAAGCCGGTGTGGAATGAGCCTTTGTCGGGCCTACCAACAAGGCCAGCATCAGGAAAACAGGCAACTTCATGTGGTTACTATCTCAAGGTTTGATGTATTAGTTAGGGCATGCTTTAGGGTGCAAAAGAAAACGGCTGGCAGTGCCAACCGTTTTACTGCTGTTATCTCAGGCCTTCCCGCCGCAGCGCCTGAGAAGTGAACTCGCTGTCATCCGGCTTAATGGTAAAATCGTACATCTTTGTCTCGTTATCCAGGCCCAGTGCCAGATAACGACGCGAGTTCAAATCATAGTAAACATCCAGTGTAGACCAAAGCGTTGGTACGTCGTAATAATTCACCGCATACGCCATCGCAACTCGATACAGCTCATTGCGGTTGTCGTACATATCCGCAACCAGGATCTGCCAGCTGTCTTCATCAATATAGAACACCCGCTTCTGATAAATATGACGATATTCCGGTTTCAGGTTGGCTTCTACCACCCATACACGGTGTTTCTCAAAACGGGTTAAGTCCGGGTTAATATGACCAGGTTTGAGGATATCATCATACTTGACCTGATCACTGTGCAGTTTGTAGTTGTTATATGGAACATACAATTCCTGCTTCCCTTTTAAGGTCCAGTTGTAGCGATCCGGTGCACCGTTGAACATGTCGAAATCATCTGTAGTACGCAGACCATCTGCCGCCGTACCTGGTGCGTCATAAGCAATATTTGGCGCTTTGCGCACACGACGCTGCCCGGTGTTGTAGGTCCAGGCCTGACGAGGCTCTTTTACCTGGTCCATGGTTTCATGCACAAGCAAAGCGGTACCGGCCAAACGGGCAGGTTCAGTGATGCTCTGCTTGAACTTCATCAGCACATTTTCCTGCTCAAGCTTTTCGGGTGTTACACCGTCTTCTGCATACTTGATCATCAGGATGTCATCAAAACCGATGACGTTAAAATCACCGGACGCCGTAGGTGCCGCCTGACCACCATAGCGTTGAATGGCCTGACCACGATAGCGCAGGATATGGTTCCATATGGCTTCCAAACCATTTTGTGCAATTGGGAAAGGCACGCCCATTGCCGCATTTTTAATCCCGTTACCCCCTTCTACCAGTTCAGCCCGGGTGGCATTGGTTTTGGTGGCATCGTAAACAAACTGCGGATTTGAGGCCGTACGACGAGTTTGGTAAACAGGGATCCTGAAGGTTTCCGGATAGGTTTCAAACAGCTTCTTTTGCCCATCTGAAAGCAGATTGGCATATTGGCTCATGTTGGCGGCAGTAATTTCAAATAACACTTTATCCTGCGGGAATGGATCGGGATGGTGATCCCCAACCTTATAACCAGCAGGTGGTGTGGTAATACCGCCATCCCAGGCAGGGATACTGCCGTCGGCATTTCCCGCTTTCAGGCCACCCAACGGAGTGAGCTCAGTGCCCAACTTGGCCGCTTCGGCCTCTGATACTTTAGCCTGTACTAATGCCGTCGACAGACTTAAACCTATAGCTGCTGCGACTAGGGTTAATTTTTTCATTAATCACTACTCCCTAGATTGAATACTTAATGTTAAAGGATACAAAGTCTCTGTCCGACAATGCGTTCGTTGTGCCTACACCGCCCCAGAAGGAATTCAGGGAAACACTGGCAGACCACTTGCTCAGATAATCGAAATCTACGGACAAACTTGAAGACTTACGGTCTTCAATAAACAAAAACAGAGGGTCCGGGGTAATGCCATCTACGTCATGAGCAAAGGTCGCCCTGACTGACATATTGATGCCCGCATACACGTTGTTAAAGTCGGCCTTGGCCAACAGCCTGTAGCCCCAGGCGTCATCGGTAGGAAACGGATTGGTTTCCGGACCATTGGAAATAAATGTGTGCAGCCCTTCTTTACCGGGTAATGGGCCACTTCTGGAGGTACCGGGACCATTCAGCCTGAGCAAATTAGGATCCGGCATATCATGAATTTTCACATAGCCCACTTCACCAAGAATTGTCAGGTTATCGGTACCCAGTACCGGGCCAAACAAATGGGTAGCAGAGACCTGCACCTGTGACGTATCGCTTAATACATGGCCAACGGCCGTTCCACCGGGACCGACAACATAGCCAAGATAATCATTAAACTGAGAAATATCCTCTAAGCCCGCATATCGGGCCGCCAAGGCAGGAATATCTGACCTGGCGCCCTGTTGCGGAGTCGCGGCATACAACAATTCGATATCATCTATTTGCAGAGGCTCATCCTGCCGGAAGGCAAATTCACCGGCAACGGCTGTTTCACCAATATTGGTATTAAAACTCAGGCCGTATAACTTAATGTCTTCCGGATAGACAAATCTGGCTTCGGTAAAAGCTACTAAATCCGTGACATTGTGTTTGGTAATCTCACTGGCAGTTGCCAGATAGGCGATATCTTTCCCTACACCAGCTTGCGTGAGGTTTGCGGTACGACCGGAAATCAGTGGCCTCTGGCTATGGTAGTTGAGGTGATAGAAGCCAAACTCCGTATCATTTAACGCTTCTGAATAATATGACAACTTGATCCCGTATTGACCCTGATCATCGGCATCGTCATGGGCTGAATCACTGTAAGCCCGCAGCGCCACCTTAGTGGGGTAAGCCAGGTAGGCAGTACTGATGGTTGCGGGATTAGCGCCGGCTTTGAGGGCAGAACTTAACTCGTTCAGTTTCAGCAGTAAGAAATCCAAATCCAGGTCGGCCGCACCGCCAAACCCATACTGAATGTTGGCTGATTGCCCCCCTTCCCCGGCAAAGTCATTGGTGGAGAAGTAGCTGCCATTTTGCGGCAGGCGGCTTTTTTCCCACTCGTATTGGTAGTACATCGCCAAACCGAGGGTTTCGCTTAGACCAAACTGGGCATATACCATACCGACAGGAATAAAGACTTCTTTTAATTCAGCACCTGGTGCTTGGGAGCGGGTAACATCAACAGGGTTGGTGGTATTAATACCATGTTGAATAAAGGTGCTTTCACCCCAGCTGACCACCTGGTCACCAATTCGAATGGAAACAGGCACAGACCCTAAATCAAAGTCAGCGTAAAAGAATGCATCGAGCAGGCGAATATCAGCACAAAGCTCTTCCTTGGCGTATTTATCCTCACAAGGATCGAATGGCTTATCAAAGCCTGCCTGTGAAGATACGGGATTGCGCCAGGGGCGATCGCCGTCCATCATTTCAAAATCGTAAAAGTACATGCCCCGGGCAAAAAAGCCCATGTTCTTATAACGAATATCCAGGTCATGTGTGCCTTTGAACTGGGTGGAAAACGCTTTACCCGGGTCGTAGTTCAGATTGCCGTTATCCACGTTGGCAGAATAACCACCATTAATCTGCCCCCACAGGGACAGCGGATCTATACCGGTATTAGTCGTACCGTTATAACCATTCCAATTCAAAGAGGGATAATTACTGGCACTGATAAGTTCCCAGTTTCTGTCTTCAATGCGGTAGCTGGTGCCCAGAGAGAAACTGGAGTCAAAACTGATAGACCAATCCCCCTCTTCCCAGTTTACAGCTTGCGCCGGGGCACTCGCGCCCCCCAGCAGTGCCGCAATCCCTATGGCCAAGGCTGACTTTTTATAAATGCGAGGCCCGTTATTCATCGTTTTTATACTCCTCTGTATCCGCAGTGAGGTTGAGTGTCCGCAGATCGTAAGCTGGTTGTCAGTTTGGTTACCGACATTTTACAAAATGATTACATCATTTCAGCTCATTATCAAGAACTAATCGTACCAGTTGAGAGTAGTCTACATCCCTTTATTTATCAAAACGTTGCAAACAAAAAATCGAGCAAAAATTCAACTTACACGTTCAAATGATCGTATTTTGTTATGCTCATTTGTTATGAGCCTGAAACGCCCATGAATGCCAAGATGATTAATAAAGGGGCGCAAGTTACCAGCCGGCAACTGCACCCTTTCACCACTCTCAGCGTACATAATCAGCTTTTGCACGGTACCGTCATACAGTGCTCGGCACTCTTCGTAGCTTAGTCGAAGATTAAAAAAATAGGTTTTCAACCTGCATTTTCCTAACTGCTCAGCTTGAGGGCCTTACTGACTTTTTCGAACAAGTCACGGCTTAAGGATTTGTTATCAAGTAATCTGGCTAACTGCTGAGTCAGCAAATCCTGCCGACGGTCATCCAGATGGGCAAAACCCAGCATCGGCGTAATCAATCGCGATGCCACCTGCGGATTGACCACATCCAGCTTCAGCAAGTAGTCCGTAACGAAGCGATAACCACTGCCATCAAGCGCGTGAAAGCCTGCCGTATTGTAAAAGGCAAAGCTACCAATCAATGCCCTGACTTTGTTAGGGTTGTTAATACTGTACATAGCATGGCTGGTCAGCAGTTGCAGTTTTGCCAGGCTGTCTTTATGCTGATGACTGCCGTGTAAGGCAAACCATTTGTCCATCACCAGACTGTCTGCCTGCCAACGGCTTTCAAAATCCTGCATTAACCCCGAAAACAGCGGGTGGTCGGCCTGCTGACAAGCTTTGAGTATGGCCAGGGTATCGGTCATATTGTCACTGGCGGTATAGGCGCTCTGAAGCAAGGCGCTTTGGCCTTGTCTGTGCGCCAGATAGCCCAGACACACAGCGCGCAGGCGGCGTTTCTGCACCTGGTCAGCTTCGTAGATATAAGACTGTGAAGACGATGCGCTTAATGCCTGCCATTGTGGATGGAACCTGTCGGCCAGTAACCGCTTTAACGCGTTTCTGGCATTTAGCAAAGCATCCACATCAATACGTTGACGCTGCTGAGCTAAGGTTTCAAAGCTGGGCAGTTCAAGCATTTCGGCGGCCAGCGCCCGCTGTTCAGGAGCGAATTCCAACACACCTTCAAACAGGCGTTGCAGGTTGTCTGATAGTACCGTTTGCCCTTGTTCTGCCGCCCGATGCAGCGCTTCACTGATAAGCTGCTGACTGGCATCCCAGCGTAAGAATGGGTCCTGTGCATAGAGTACGGTATTCAGCAGCCCTTGCTCATCTTGCTTAAAATCCAGTTTCACTGGTGCGCTAAAGCCTACCAGTACAGCCAATTGCGGCTTTGTTTCAAACTGCCCAAGTGTAAATGTCTGACTTTCTTTAGTAAATGACAGTATCTGACTTTTGCTGCCATGCGTACCTAACACTTCAAGGGCGATGGGTAGATGCAATGCCTGTTTATGCGGCTGATCCGCGGTTGACGGTGTGTGCTGATGCAGGGCAACTGTAAACTGCCCACTTTGCGTGTCGTACTGCTCATCGACTCTTAACACTGGCGTGCCGGATTGGCTGTACCAGCGTTTGAATAGTTCAAGGTTGACGTTATTGGCATCCTGCATGGCCTGCACAAAATCGTCACAGGTCACGGCCTGACCATCGTGACGGGAAATATACAGATCCATACCCTGCCGAAAGCCTTGCTCGCCCAGCAAAGTATGCAGCATACGTATCACCTCAGCGCCTTTGTCATACACAGTCACGGAGTAAAAATTGTTCATTTCCATGACTTCAGCCGGGCGAATCGGATGTGACATCGGTCCTGCATCTTCGGCAAACTGATGCTCACGCATGACCTTAACCTGCTTGATTCGCACAATTGCCGGGTCAGCCATATCCGCGCTGAATTGTTGATCGCGAAATACCGTCAGCCCCTCTTTCAGACTGAGCTGAAACCAGTCCCGGCAGGTAACTCTGTTGCCGGTCCAGTTATGAAAATATTCATGGGCAATCACCGATTCAATATTAAAGTAATCCTCGTCGGTGGCCGCTGCGGCGTCAGCCAACACAAACTTGCTGTTGAACAGATTCAGTCCTTTGTTTTCCATGGCCCCCATATTAAAAAAGTCCACGGCGACGATCATGTATATATCCAGATCATATTCCAGACCATACTTTTGTTCATCCCAGGCCATGGCTTTTTGCAATGACGTCATGGCATGTCCGGCCCGATGCAGATTGCCTTTATCAACGAAGATTTGTAATGCTACCTTTCGCCCACTTTGCGTAATAAATTCATCTTCCAGCAAGTCGAAGTCGCCTGCGACCAGGGCAAACAGGTAGCTGGGTTTGAAAAAGGGATCGTCCCAAAGTACCCAGTGACGACCGTCTGGTAGCTCACCAGCATCCACTTTATTGCCGTTGGACAACAAATAAGGGTAACGGGCTTTATCCGCGGTAATCTTGACCTGGTATCGGGCCATTACATCTGGCCGGTCAAGAAAGTAGGTGATTTTGCGGAAACCCTCAGCCTCACATTGAGTACAAAATGCCTGACCTGATTTATACAACCCTTCCAACGAAGTGTTATTGGCCGGGTCAATATGGGTCACAATACGCAAGGTGAATTCGTCAGGCACTGACGCAAACGTCAAATCCGTGTCGCTACCCTGTGGCTGCACAGCCTGGCCATTAATCTGTACCTCCGTCAGCTCGAGCTTCTCACCATGTAGCACCAATGGCCTGTCATGATCTCCCTGGCGAACAATCTTGCTGGTGGCAATTACCTGTGTTTGATGGTCATCCAACTCAAACTCCAGAGACAATTCAGGAATCAAAAAATCTGGTTGTTGATAATCAGCCAGTCTCATGGCCTTTGCACGGGACTCAGACATAACGCCTCCTTGGAACGATGTATTTTGATACTGAGAATAGCAAACCTCCGCCAGGCGAGGCGGAGGTTTAGAGGATGGAATAAATTTAAGCCTTATTTTCCTGTGGTACTGGAATACGCAGAATCTTAATGCCTAGGTAAGCATAAATAATCGCTAGTACCGGACTAATGAGGTTGAAAAAGGCATAGAACAGATAATTCAATGGGTCGACTTTTAGCACAGAATGCATATAAGCACCGCAGGTATTCCAGGGGATCAAGGGCGACGTAATGGTGCCACCGTCTTCCAGACTGCGGGACAAATTCAACTGATGCAGGCCGCGTTTGGCAAACTCATCTTTATACATACGTCCCGGCATCACAATGGACATATATTGGTCCGCAGAAATCAGGTTAGTGCCAAAACATGTCAGGATGGTTCTGGACACCATGCCTCCGGCAGTTTTTGCGCCATGTAACAAGGTAGCGACGGCACGCTTGAGTAATCCGGTTTTTTCCAATACCGCGCCAAAGGATAAGGCACACATAATCAGCCAAATGGTATTGAGCATACTGGACATACCGCCACCACTGAGCAGGTCGTTAAGGTCAGCATTGCCGGTATCCAGGCTCACACCGTCATATAGTGCGTGCCAGACAACGGTGACACTGGCCAGCCACCCTTCTCTGCCTTCGCTGGCCAGTTTTGTAATCAGCTCAGGTTGGAATATGACTGCCCATATACCCCCCAGTAAGGCACCGATAGAAACCGCCGGAAACGCCGGCATTTTGCGAATAGCCAACGCCAGTAACACCACCAGTGGCACCAAAAGCAGCGGACCCAAATTAAAATTCTCTGCCAGTAACGTCTGCATCTGCTGAATTTTATCCATGGATGCATCGCCGGACGCATTCAGACCAATCACCAGGAACAGAATCAAAGCCAGCACAAAACTGGGAATGGTAGTCCATAGCATATAGCGAATATGCTCAAACAGCTCAGTACCGGCAACTGCAGGCGCCAGGTTGGTGGTTTCAGACAAAGGCGATATTTTATCACCAAAGTATGCGCCGGATACCACCGCACCGGCGGTAACCGCTTCTGACATACCCATACCATTGGATACACCCATTAGCGCCACGCCTACGGTGGCGGCAGTAGTCCATGAACTACCGATGCTCATAGCAACGACAGCACAAATGACACAAGTGGCCGCATAGAATACCGATGGATTAAGCAGTTCAAGACCATAGTAAATCAAGGTTGGTACGGTACCTGCCAGTAACCAGGTGCCGATCAATGAGCCCACAGCCAGCAGAATCAACACGGCTCCCAATGACAGTGAGATACCATGCACTATCCCTTCTTCAATTTCTTTCCAAGTAAAACCGTTTTTGATCCCAATCAAAGCGGCAATGCCCATGGCGATCAATAATGCAATTTGATTCGGGCCATAGGATGAGTTATCCGAAAACAGAATGACGGACGACGATAACAGGGCAACTAATACCACTATAGGGATCATGGCATCGAGTAAGGAGGGTTGTCTTGGCTTTGACATTCTAATTATTACTCCAGGCACCTGACCTTGCTGCAAAACTGGTTAAAACAACAAAATCGGGTATGCAGGCGGCGTTTCGCCGCCCAGATTAACGAAAAGGTTAAAAGGTGATTATTGCACCGAGCGATAGAACATCAAAATGATGATCACGGGGCAGACAAAACGCACGTACCAGGGCCATACTTTCCAGAACAGGCCTTGATGAGCATCAGGATCACTGCTTTGCAGCTCTTTGAGGATTTCATTGCGCTTCCACACCCAACCAGCAAAGATGCACAATGCCATGCCAAGCAATGGCTGGCTGTACTCAGTGGTAAGTGAGATCACCAGACCGAACAAACTGCCAAAGTTAAACGCAATAATGGCGCTACACAGGAATATCACCGTAGCAATCATCCATACCGCCTTTCTACGCGCAATCCCTTTATTTTCCACTACATAGGCCACCGGTACTTCCAGCATGGAGATGGAAGAGGTTAAAGCGGCAATAATCATCAAAGCAAAAAAGGCCATAGCGACCAGGTTACCTGCCCCACCCATAGTATCGAACAAGGCCGGTAATACGGTGAAGATCAGGGTGTCGCCGTCTATCAGCTCACCGGCGTCGGAAAAAATCTGCACACCATTATGCAGTGCCACATACATAGCCGGAATAATCAACAAACCGGCCAGTATGGCCACGCCAATATCCACTAGCGCAACCGAAGCCCCCAGACTTGGCAGCTTCTCCTGCTGGCTGACATAGGAGCCGTAAACCAGCATGGTTCCTACCCCAAGCGACATTGAAAAGAATGCCTGGCCCATAGCACTGATTAATAAATCCGGGCTCAATACCTTAGAAAAATCCGGCACCAGATAAACTTTCAGACCTTGCATAGCGCCGTCCAGGGTCATCACATAGGCGATAAGCAACAGGATAATCACGAATAAGGTTGGCATCAGTCGCACTGACCATTTTTCTATGCCTTTACTGACACCACCTGTAACAATACCCGCGGTTAACAGCATAAACAGGCCACAACAGATCAGGTTTCGCACCACTGAAAACTCAGTCAGCCAAGTGGCAAAAGCGGTCATCCCGGCAATAGTGGCCAGAGCCTCCACGCCATACGCCAGCATCCAACCGCCAACAATGGCGTAAAACGCCAGAATAAGTGAAACCGTGACAATGCCCCACAAACCCGTGGCTCGTCCCAACCAGTGGCCGGAGATCTGACCTAGCGCATCCACCATATTGGAACGGGTGGCCCGGCCAATAAGAAGCTCGGCCATCAACACCGGATATGCCAGCACAAAGGCCAACAACATGTACATCAGGACAAAAGCTGCACCACCATTACTGGCAACCTGAGTCGGAAAGCCCCAGATATTCCCCAGTCCCACTGCCGACCCTGCGGCGGCCAGAATAAATCCCAGCCTGGAAGAAAATTCCCCTCTTACACTCATCTTTCAACCTTAGTTATTGTTATAGTGTTCTTATCAATCTCATCCACCTGGGACAAGTTGGCCAGTCTATGCTGACTTTTTGCCGTCCTGGCACGCTTTCTAAACGCCAGATACAAACAGGGCTATGATGTCATAGCCCTGTTGGTGCAACGGTGAGTTACGTTACTTACTGTGGATGGCGTATTTACCTGTTCCCACCACGTCGTAAGTAATGGCGGCAGCTTCATCCAGCAGTGGGTCGAGATTTTCCAGTGCTTCAGGCAGGTCGTCAAGGTTTTCAACCTTTTCCAGGCCCATACGGGCTAAACGTTCATTGGCACGCTGCAGTGCTTGCTGTTCGTTTTCCTGCTTTTCCTTGCGTCTTTCTGACTCTACCAAAGAAATGGTTTTATCATCCTTACGCGCCTTGTATTCACTGATATCCTGCATGATGTAAGCAAACTCAGGATCTTGCATGATACGGCTGTCATGGCGACCGGCGACATCCCTGACGGTGGCACTGGTGTCACCAAAAGTGGTGTAATTGGCTCTGGGAATGCTGTCCCATGGCAATGCATTCTCTTCGCGGCTTTCGCCCCATTCAGCAGGATCAATAGGTGACGGGAACAGAATGTCTGGCACTACGCCTTTATGCTGGGTACTGCCACCATTTATGCGATAGAACTTAGCTATCGTGAATTGCACACTACCCAGCGGGTTGTCATACAAATCATAAATCCGCCCAAGACCACGATGCTGTTGAACCGTGCCTTTACCGAATGTTTGTTCACCAACAATCAGCGCTCGCCCATAGTCCTGCATGGCCGCGGCAAAAATTTCAGAAGCAGATGCGCTATACCGGTCAACCAATACCGTCAGCGGCCCTTCATAAAACACCACGCCGTCGGTGTCCCGTTCTTCGCGGATTCGTCCGGCGTTGTCACGAATTTGTACCACAGGACCTTTGTCTATAAACAACCCTGTCAGCAATGTGGCTTCCGTTAACGAACCGCCGCCATTACCTCGTAAATCAATGATGATGCCCTGGACTTTCTCTTCTTTGAGTTTATCCAGTTCCTTTTTTACATCATCGTGCAAGTTATTATAGAAAGACGGAATGGTAATGACCCCTAGCTTGTCACCTTGATTCGGGCCTTTTTCGGGAACATACACCTTAGACTTGGCGGCTCTGTCTTCCAGCTTGATCTTATCGCGGGTCAGGCTAACGACGTCAGGTGTGCCACTGTCCGATGCAGACCCTTTAAGTACCTGCAAACGCACGATGCTGCCTTTAGGGCCTTTAATCAGGTCGACGACTTCGTCCAGTCGCCAACCCACCACATCAACAAATTCTTCGTCATCCTGAGCCACACCAATAATGCGATCTTCGGGCTTAATCTGCTTAGACAGGTCAGCCGGCCCACCGGGCACGATGGAGCGGATCACTGTGTGATCATCCTGAGATTGTAATACCGCGCCGATCCCTTCAAATGACAGGTTCATTTCCATCTGGAAGCGCTCAGCATTTCGTGGTGACAGGTAGCTGGTATGCGCTTCAATAGTGCGGGCAAAGGAGTTCATCAGCGTTTGAAAAACGTCTTCGCTTTCAGTTTGTTGCAAGCGCTTAATGGCGCGCTCGTACCTTTTGGTCAGCAGCTCTTTAATGCCAGCGTCATCTTTACCGGCAAGTTTGAGGTTAAGCGCGTCATACTTGACACGCTGACGCCATAGCTCATCCAACTCTGCATCGTCTTTTGGCCAGGCCGCATCTTCACGGTCATACTGAAATACATCGCCAGCCTTTTCGAAATCAAAGCTTTTATCCAACAGAGACAATGCAAACTCATACCGTTCAACACGACGTTTCAGGTTGGTTGTGAAAATGTCGTAAGCACCTGCCAAATTGCCCCGTTCAAGTGCATCATCAAAGCTTTGGCGGTACTTCTCCATAGCTTTGATATCCGCGGCGATAAACAGATTTTTATTGGGATCCAAGGACTTAATAAAACGGTCATACACTTGACCGGACAGCGCATCATTCAATTCAATCTCTTTATAATGCGCCCGGCTGAACAACGAGGATATTCGTTTGGTAGCTACAGCATGCTGCGATTCTTGTTCCAGATTGGGTAAATCGTGAGCGCTGGGTGCGGTGGCAACCGCACTTGCACCAAATGTAGCAGCAAGCAATGCCGCGGCAACTGAGACTTGAATCGCATTCTTCATGTTTTACCTCTTGGGACGGGCTAACCTCAGGCTTTCTGCTGGTACTTTTACCACCATGCCTGTGTTCAATTGAACGTGCACCCCTTCTTTACCTACTTCATTGATGGTACCTGGCATTGGCATTTTGCCAATTTTGACGGTCACTAAGGTACCGGCTACCAGATCAGTATCGCTCAATTTTTCCGGTGGGGATCTCTTTATTGGTTTAGGCTTTTGGAAATTAGTTCCATCGCCAGCCGCTTTACCACCACTTTTGGGCCTTTCAGCCCCGTTACTGTCAACTTTAGCAGGGCCCGCGTTTGCTGCAGACTTTTTGTAACGATTCTTTGCATCGGGGCGATTTTTAGCCTGCTCTTTGCGTTTTTCAGCCACGCGTTGCTTGCTTTCAGCCAACTGTTGCTGGGCATGCTCGGCATGTTGCTTTTCAATTACTGCATCGTCTTTGCCATCCAGGTCGACACGATGCGCCCCTTCAACTACGGCATGCAAATATCGCCAGCTACTGGTGTAATGACGCAACGATGCGCGCAGCAGGGTTTTACTAACCCGCTCTTCATTCTCCAGGCGTTCGACCAGATCCTGAAATATACCAACTTTAAGGGGCTTTGCCTGACCTTCAATACTGAAGCAGGCGGGAAAGGTTTCAGCTAAAAAAGCAATCACTTCTTTGCTGTTTGAAAACTTCTGTGGGCTATCCATTCGCTTACGTTCTAAGGGTTAATCTAAGTGTGCACCAGAATGCTCATCATCCCAAGTTGCCACTAGTTGGTCAACCCAGTCATAGAGCTCCGGCTCGTCAATATCCAATAAATATTGGTCCTGATGCCAAGTTTCCCAGATATGTTGCAGCATCAGCTCTAACTGATGGCTGTCAATATCATCGTCAACACGGCTGTACAGATAATGTAAAAGTTCGTTGAGGCGATCTGCGGCATCCACCGCCTGATCTTCCCAAAATTCCATATCGGCTGGCGTCGCCAGTACAACATGGATATCAATACTGGACTTCACGCTAACGCTTCCTGAAGTACCGATATTAAATTTTGTAGTCCCTGCAGGTCTTCCTGATCGAAACGGGCCTGGCTTGGGCTGTCAATATCCAACACCCCCATTAATTGTGCTCCCTGATAAAATGGCAGGACAATTTCTGAATTGGATGCGGCATCACAGGCAATGTGCCCTTCAAACTGATGTACATCCTCGACTAATTGCGGTTGTCCAAGCTTTGCCGCAGTGCCGCAGACTCCTCGTCCCATCGGGATACGGACACAAGCAGGCTTACCCTGGAATGGACCCAGCACGAGTTCATCGTCTTTAAGCAGATAGAAGCCAGCCCAATTAATATCGGGTAAGTGCATCCACAACAACGCACTGATATTGGCCAGATTGGCAATCAAATCCTTTTCCCCTTCCATCAGCGCACTGGCTTGCTGAACGACTTCCCGGTAGAGCTCTGATTTGACTTTCGGCATGTAGGCTTGAAATCCTGTGACTAAAGGCGCACAAGGTACTGCTATTCCAGAAAAAATAAAACCCCTTTATGGGGTCATTTGTCTCATCAACTCAAATGGGCAAGGGTTTTGGTTATAAGTGGCCAGATTTTGTGCAAACCCAGCCACTTTATACATGATTACTGAACCAACTCGAACGTCACTTGCACTTGAGCATCAATATTCATTTGGCCAGCCATACTGCCAGATGCATCTTTCATCAGCATTCTCGATTCCATCGCCATGGCCATTGGGCGATAGGCCGAGGATTCACTAACCGACACCACTTTGCCCACTTTTGCCCCCAAACTCTTAGCCAGCTTTTCTGCGCGAAGCTGCGCGTTCTTTACCGCCAATTCCAGCGCACTTAGATATAAATCCTGTTGATTCTCAACATTGTGCTGGAAACCGTCGATGCGCGTGGCACCAAGTTTCAATACGCCATCCAAAACTTTGTCATATAGGGCCAGTTCCCTGAGACTGACTTGAATTTGCCTGGCCAGCACAAAGCCCTTTTGCTCAGACCCTGAGTCTCGGTGTTCATACCAGGGATAAAGCTGGACATGCATAGATTGAATGTCCCGTTCTTTAACCCCCTGTTTGAGCAAGAAGCTCACCAACTTATTGGTTTTGTCTGTCACGGTTTCGTTAAGCTTGGATACCACCGGGCCTTTTTCTTCTATGTACAAACTAAACTGGAACAGATCCGGCACGGCACTAACATTCGCCTGCCCCATCACATTAATGGTTTTGTCGTCAGCAACAGCCGTGAGTGACGCACCAACAAGCATGAACATAGCAATCAGTTTTCTCATAGAATTTCCTTAATGAATAAAGCTGCTGCCAGTATGCCGATGCTGACTGAACCTTTTATGAATCCTGGCTAACTGCCGTTGAACAGATAGGCGGACCTTATCTCGAGACCAGCCCAACTGGTACTTCTGCGGGGTAGCTACAAGCCCTGCTGGTTAAAATAAACCACGGCACCAGCAACAAAATTAACCTGAATATGACGCCCGTCTTTGTTGCCCCAGATACATTCCTGATTTGCCACACCGTCTTCGCATTGATCGGCGTTGCCCAAAACCTGAATCACTTCACGGTAACTCATACCGGTTTCCAACTGTTCGTAGTTACCCATATTGAGTTTTGAGCAAGCGCTCAAACAGAACAGAGCTATCATCAGAGACAGAAGTTTCATATCGCTTTCCTTGTTGTATTTAGGCTCCCATTTGATATAGCACAAAATATTCAGAGAGATACAACATGGTGCCAACGACTAACTTTTACCTGGCGGCTCCAGTTGCAGCTTCTCAGCCAATAATACCGCCTGAATACGACTGTATACGTCCAGTTTACGAAAGATGGCAGTGACATGGGCTTTTACAGTGGCTTCTGTAATGCCCAGCTCATAGGCGATTTGTTTGTTTAGCAGGCCATTGTGAATCAAATAAAGCACTTTGTATTGCTGCGGGGTAAGATCTGCCACCTTTTGGGCAAGGTCTCTGTCTTCATCACTGATTTTGTGTAATTTGTCTTTTAATGCATCAGGTACCCAGTTATCTCCTTCCAATATACTGTTAATCGCCGAAGCGATTTGTTCAGAAGATGACGACTTGGGAATAAAACCCAGTGCACCGAACCCCATTACCCGTGACACCACTTCCAGGCTATCGGTACCGGATATCACTGCCACGGGGACAGTGGGAAAATCCTGTCGGACGCGGATTAAGCCATACAGGTCACCAGACCCCGGCATATGCAAGTCCAGCAGGATGAGATCCACATCATCATGTTCCTGCAGTGCCTTTAAGGTGGAATCCAATGAGTCTGACTGAACCAATGTCAGTGCATCAAATTTCAATTGCAAAGCACCAGCCAGTGCTTCTCGGAATAAGGGATGGTCATCGGCAATCAGAAACTTAGCCATGGCGACTCCATTGTGACATTGACAAAAAGGCCGCCAGCAGGCGGCCTTTCACAGTGTCGGTCATTTTCTAGATCGACACCAGTTTTATCAGCGATTCAAACGCTTATCTATGAGTGAGTCGACGACCGAAGGGTCGGCCAGGGTAGAGGTATCACCCAGGCTTTCAAACTCATTGGCGGCAATCTTACGCAGAATACGGCGCATAATTTTGCCTGAGCGGGTTTTCGGCAAGCCATGGGTCCACTGGATAAAATCCGGTGTGGCAATGGGACTGAGATCATCACGAACCCATTGACGAACCTGCTTAGTTAACTCTTCAGTGATTTCAACCCCATCGGTTGGCAGCAGGTAAACGTAGATACCCTGCCCTTTGATATCATGGGGATAACCAACCACCGCAGCTTCAGCTACGGCAGGATGGCCGACCAGAGAACTTTCAATTTCGGCCGTTCCCAGACGGTGGCCTGACACGTTCAACACATCATCAACCCGGCCTGTGATCCAGTAGTAACCATCTTCATCACGTCTGGCACCATCACCGGTAAAATACAGGCTGTTGTAGGTACTGAAGTAGGTCTGTTCGAAACGCTCGTGATCGCCCCAGACGGTTCTGGCCTGGCCGGGCCAGGAGTCTTTAATTACCAGATTACCTTCTGTGGCACCATCCAGGAAGTTGCCTTCAGCATCCACCAGGGCCGGCTGTACACCGAAGAAGGGCCGGGTTGCAGAACCAGGCTTAAGGTCAGTGGCACCGGGAAGTGGTGTAATCATAATGCCGCCGGTTTCGGTCTGCCACCAAGTGTCAACAATCGGGCAACGGCTATCACCAATCTTATCGTGATACCACTGCCAGGCTTCCGGATTAATAGGTTCACCCACACTACCAAGCAGACGCAAGCTCTTGCGACTAGTGCCTTCGGCAGGAAAATCGCCTTTGGCCATCAGAGCACGGATAGCCGTCGGCGCTGTATAGAGAATGTTGACGTTATGCTTATCGACGACCTGTGCCATACGACGAACATCAGGATAAGTTGGCACCCCTTCAAACATCAGTGAAATAGCCCCATTGGCAAAGGGGCCATAAACAATATAGCTATGCCCGGTAATCCAGCCAACATCGGCGGCACACCAATACACATCACCAGGCTGATAATCAAATACGTACTGATGTGTCATGGCGGCGTATACCAGGTATCCACCGGTGGTATGTACAACCCCCTTGGGTTTGCCTGTTGAGCCAGAAGTATACAGCACGAAAAGAGGATCTTCTGCGCTCATTACCTCAGGTTCACAGTTGGCTGAACAATCTGCTGTGGCTTCATGCCACCAGGCGTCGCGTCCATCTTGCATGTGAGTAGGTTCATCCAGTAACTGATAAACAATCACACTTTGAATACAGGCGGTTGTATCTTTTTCCAAGGCCTTATCAACGTTGGCTTTAAGTGGCACTTTATTGCCACCACGACGGCCGTAGTTAGCGGTAATGACCAGTTTGGCCTGACAATCTTCTACCCTGTCGGCAATAGCATTGGGTGAAAAACCGCCAAAAATCACCGAATGCACTGCACCAATGCGGGCACAGGCAAGCATGGCATAGGCTGCTTCAGGAATCATCGGCATATAGATAATCACTCTGTCGCCTTTGCCTACGCCCTGTTTTTTCATGGCGTTGGCCAGACGGCATACTTCATCATGCATCTGCTGATAGCTGATAGTTTTGCTGACGTTTGGATCGTCACCTTCCCAGATAATGGCGGTGGCGTCAGGGTTGGTTTTCAGATGGCGGTCAATACAGTTATAACTGGCGTTAAGCTGACCGTCGGCAAACCATTTGATATCCACATTGCCACGGGCGAAGCTGGTTGACTTCACTTTGGTATATGGTGTTATCCAATCCAGTCTCTTGCCCTGTTCGGCCCAGAAGCCCTGCGGATCTTCCACCGACCATTGGTACAGGCGCAGATACTCGGCATTGTCGGCATGAGCAGCCCTAGGTGGATAAGATGAAACAGGATAAATTGCATGCGACATTGTCAGATCTCCATATAATTTTCGTTGCAATACTAAGGGGCCAGCCCGGCTAAAGTATTAGACCATGGTCGTAGCAGACCAGATTAACACCGAATTAAAACAGACTTTACACCCCTTTAACAATAAGCTTCCCGCCCCATTGAGGACAGGCTGCGACCTTGGTCGCTTAGACCATGGTCTGATTGAGCAGTTCGCGCCCCTGAACAATTGTTAAGCAGACTTTGAACATGAGGATCTGCAATGAGAACCATAACGAGAACCCCCCTTGCTTGTCTGATCGGCACCCTGCTGAGCGCCTCCGCTGCCAGCGCATCTGTACTGGATGACACCAAATTTAACTTTGGTGGTTATGTCAAACTCGATGCCATTGCCAGCAACTATTCAGATGGCACCCTGCCGTCGGGCAATATTGGCCGTGATTTTTATATTCCCGGACTCACTCCCGTTGGCGGTAATGACGAAGGCACGGCTTTTGATATGCATGCCCGACAAACCCGCTTTAATTTTTCCAGCAAAACCCAGTTGGAGAATGGCAAAAGCCTGGCAACTAAAATAGAGCTGGACTTTATGGCCACACCTAATGGCGATGAACGGGTCAGTAACTCATACAGTCCCAGGCTGCGCATCGCTACTATAGAGTATGATGGCTGGTTGTTTGGTCAGACCTGGACAACCTTCCAGGATGTTGCCGTGCTGCCGGACACCCTGGACTTCATTGGCGCCACTGATGGCACTATCTTCGTACGTCAGGCCATGATTCGTTATAGCAATGGTGGCTTCCAGATTGCCCTGGAAAACCCAGAGACTACCGTAACCCCTTATGGCGGCGGCGGTCGCATTGTTACTGACGACAACTCTGTACCGGATTTAGTGCTGCGTTATACCCATAAAGCCGACTGGGGGCATGTTTCTGGTGCGGCTCTGGTGCGTCAACTTGCATATGATGACGGTGGATTAATCGACAGTACCGAAACGGCTGCATCGTTCAGCATTTCAGCGAAGTTCAATATTGGCAAAGATGATATCAAGCTGATGTACAACGCAGGCGCTGGGATGGGACGTTACCTTGGTATCAACACTGCCAATGGTGCCGTGATCAATGCCAATGGCGAATTGGAAGCTATCGACTCCAGCGGTGGCCTGATAGCGTATCGACACCTTTGGAATGACCAATGGCGTTCCACCATCAGCTATTCCTGGTTTGAAGCTGATAACGAAGTGGCATTGACCGGAATGGGGGTTACCGAAACCACCAGTAGTGTCAGGGTGAATGCCATCTATTCCCCCACCAAAGCCTTAAGCTTTGGCCTGGAATATTCCCACGCCGAGCGCGAATTGGAAAATGGTAACGATGGTGATATGGACAGATTACAGTTTTCTGCCAAGTATGCGTTTTAGGCCCCCTCTCGCCTGAAGCGCCCTTGCCGGCGAAAGCCGGCGTTTTCTTTCTGATATAGCCGGATCTGCATCCGGCTTTTTCCACTGGGCAAGTGTTTACGGCTCACAAATATCTACATAGAAGGTATTCGTACCACTGGCATCTGGCTGATGCTCGAACTGCCTGCTGCCATTAAATGTAATGTGCGCATTGAGAGAAGCAAATATCGCTGGGGCCAACAATTTGGTTTGTACTTTGGGTAATGCCCGGCTGAAGGACAATAATGCCATTGCCTTAACACTAAAGTCAGTATTATCGGAATGCCCCCTCAAGATTGTCTTGTACTCTTTGTCTGACACGCTGTCGCAAAAACGCGCTTCAAATACCACATCCTGCAACGTAGCGATTTTCTTGGTTCCCAACTCAATTGAATTGCCTTCATCTAATTCCAGGGCCAAATCCTGATATCCATATCTTAGGTGTGCACCAACCCTTAAACCTGGTTCCCAATTTCCTTGCTGAGGGCGATCAAACGATAGAATAAATTGCCCTGATTCATCAGTGTAAGTTTCATAAAATCCGGTATAGCCTTGGCGGATTTTAATATAGCTGGTTGCCACGTTGATCCCGCTAACAGGCTGGTTTGTTGCATCCAGCAGAGTGCCGGTTAACCTTAGCTGTTCCTCCAGCTCAGTGGCGGCCTGAATTAAGTAGCTGGCTTCCCCCTTTTTGACCCCATCACTGACCGTTAGGTGCACACGATAGCTACCGGCGTACTTGGGACTAAAACTAAAATGCTCGGTGCCGGACTGAGTGGCAACCGTTTGCATATTTGCTTCCTCAAACACCCGCCATTTATAACTTAGCGGTTGCCCTTCTGGGTCATAGCTGATGGCAGCATTAAAATGCACGGTGTCCCCAACCAGAGCATTCCGCTTTGTCTGTCCAGCAACTCTGGCAATGGGAGACAGGTTACTGTCAGCCGTCAATATGATGGTAGCAGGCTCAGATTGCCCCTGAGGGTTTGTGCCTACCAATTGAATCAGGTACTCACCTTCTTTATCTGCCTTAAAAAGCACCGAACGTTGGTGGCTGCCATCCAGTTGGCCATCTGCGCCTTGCGGTTGCTTAATCAAGGACCAGGAGTAACTCACCGGCTCGGCTGCAGTATTACTATTCGCGGTTAGAGTTACCCATTGGTTGATAGAAATATTTGTCTCAAGGCTGGTGATCTGTACCTGGGGCAAGGTGACTTCAGTCAGAGATATGACTTTAGTAAAAGCTTCGGAATACAGCTTTTGGTCATACACTCTGAGTTGTAGCTGGTATTCGCCGGCCATATTGGCTTGAAATACTGGTGCTTTGCCATTTTTTGTGTCTAGCGTCCACTGGCTCCCCGTTGGCGCAGACAACACTTGCCACTCATACTCCAGCAGGTCTCCGTCTGGATCGCTGGCATCACTCAGCAATTCAATTTTGTTGTTTGGCCTGAGATCTCTGCTATCCACGCCAAGGGCCAAATCAAATGAGGCAACAGGCGCACGATTTTCCTTGATAACCTGAATATCTACACAGTCAGTGTCATGATATTTGCCATCTCTGACAGTTAAACACACCTGATAGGTTGCCAAATCAAGCGGCTCAAATTCAAAGGATTCAAGATTGTCAGGGTGTGCTTGCACATTCCCGCCTTTTACTAACCACTGATAACTCAAACTGTCATTGTCCGCATCGACGCTAAGGCTGGTCAGGGTTAAGCGATCACCTTTCCATAGCTGAGTAATATGACGCGTGTCTATGATTGCCTGCGGTGGCACATTGCCTGCTTTATGCGCGCTGATGACCTGTCTGACGTCCCGCCTGATAATATTGCCCAACTGCATCGACAATTGAATCTCATAGTCTCCCACCTCATCAGCCAGAAAATAGGTCTGGATCTGTTCTGGCGCTTGTATACTGGCTTGACTGGCCGTCGGTTTTGCAATCAGTGTCCAATGATATTTTGGCGTGACTTTTTCGCTGAGCATATGCGTAAACACCGCTTCCAGGGCAACCTTTTCCCCTACTTTCGCGGTTTTGGCGGTCTTAATAGACAAGGTATGACGCTGACTTTTAGTCACTTCAATCACTAACTTGGTGCTGCTTGTGGCTCCCTGACTATCCGTAACTGTCAGGCTAACCTGATAGCTGCCAGGCTGTTGCGGACTAAACTCAATGGTTTTACTACTGTTATCGCTCAGTGTCAGGGCCTGACCATTGGCATCGTCAATGCGCCACAGATAATTTAGTGCTGACTGTTCAGGATCTTTGCTACTACTGGCGTCGAAGCTGAGCAACTCCCCTACTTCAATGCTGTTTTGGCTGGCAACGAATTTAGCCATGGGAGGCTGATTGGGCTTTACATTGACGGTTGGGGCATCACTACCACCACCTCCACAACCAGATAGCGAGATAAATATGCAGGTGGCAATCACCTTTAACTGGGTATTCAATTGGATTTCCTTATTTTTAGGCACGCACTTCGCTTTTTAGCTGTTGTGTATGTTGCGAAGTTGCTGACAGCGGAATTGCTGATAATAAGGAAACGAATGAGGTTGGCTAAACAGCTAAAGTTTTTTTAAAAATGTTGATCAAAGGTCAGGGTAAGTTGTCTAGGAGCCCCGTAGGACGCCCAGCCCCGACTGACATCCACACCGTCGAAATAGCCTTTGTCCAACACATTCTTGAGACTAAAGGTCAAAGTAGTGTTTGGGCTGACTTGCCATTTGTAATAGGCATTAAGCCGCCAACTGGCAGGTTGAGACACCGGAATCTGATTCCTGTCAACATAAGACGGCAGCAGATAGTCTTGCCGGGATTCCCCTTCTACCGCTGCACCCAGCATCATATCGTATGATAAAAAAGCCAGGGAATAACCAAGAGTCAACCGATACAGGTTTTCAGGAAACTGCACATTGGTATTAATCAGCTCTGTCGAGTGCTGGCGGGCATAGGCCAGACTCAGTTGCAACGCATCCTTCTGATAGGTCAATTCTGCTTCCCACCCTGCTTGCTTGGCATAGCCCAGGTCGGTGGTAAAACCAAATCTTTTTGGCTGGCTCTGATAAGTACTGATGCTGAGCTGGCCCTGGCGCTGCCAAAGGTCGACTTTAATACCCAATTCTGTCGACACAAATCGGTTTGGTAACAAAATAATGTCCAACATAGAGATATATCCACTGCGAAAATCGACAATGTCAGCATAGTTGGCATAAAGCTGTGCATCACCTATGGACTGACTAATCCCTAGGTAGAGGTTGTTGTAACTACTGCTATCCCTTTCCACCAACAACGTACTGTCGACGTGGTAACGACTGCGGTTATGCCTGACCGATGCAGACAATTGGGTGGATTCGGTCAGACTGATACGACTGGCCAGTTTAACGCTATCAATCTGATAGCGCAGAACGTTGATATAGCGATCAAGAACAGTCTCTGGCGCGCTCTGATCACGTTCTTTCACCTTATAGCTGCCAGGCTCCATGCTTGACAGACCATCATATTCCATCAAGTCAATATGCTGTTGGCTGTGATTGGATGTGCTGCTCATGGCCACGCTGAGATCCATCGGCAATGTGTATAACAGTACCTTACCGGTCAGCGCCAATTCACTTTTGTCAGCTTGAAAATCCAGTATCTGACGATATGCCCCAAATGCTATGGTCAGGCTTTGCACATCAGGATAACCATAGGGTTCGGTAAACAACATACTAGAGTATTGTCGACCCTTGCTCAGAGCCAAGTTCGCCTGCCAGTTTGCCGAAAGTTGATGCTGAACAGCCACTTGTGAAAAGACCAGGTGCTGCTTTCTCCCCGACCAGCTTGGCCAGAAATTGGTTGATAATGGCCCATCATAAGGCGTTGTATCGGAATATAGTAATGGGCGAATTGTAGACTGCTGTCGCTGCGTATCGCGTTGCTCAATATGATAAAAATCCAGTTTTGTCATGTTCGCCAGTTGCCAGCCAAGTCTTGCAAATCCGCCCTGGCGTAACCGATTGGAATGCTCGGCAGCATCCTGTTTTTTTTGTTCAACCAACACCAGGCGTCCCTGAAGAGCACCACTGCTTATTAACGAACCTCCCAGATCGGCACTAAGTCGGTGACTGAGTAATTCACCATGGCTGGCCGATATATCGACCAGTGCCTTGTCTATGGCGGGTTTGGGCAGTAAGTTAACCGAGGCGGAATTGATACCGTTATCCTGTTGAATACCATTTGTTCCGCGGTTTACTTCAAACAGATGGAAGTATGCGGAGTCCAATTCAGATACCGCAAAGTTAGCGTCGGCAAAGGGCTGACCATCAATCAAAAACGGATTAAGTATATTACCCCGCGCGCGAAATTCGCGGTTACCAGTTCTGGAGCTACTAGTGCTATATATGCCTGGCGATAAGCGCAGCACCTCACCCAAATCGGTCTGGTTGAAGGATTGAAATACCTTGGGATTGAGCAAAGAGACAGTCTGTGGAGTCTGTTTAACACTTTGCCCGATACCTGATGATTGGCTTTTTACCTCTTGCCAATCAGGTAAAGGGGTAAAAAGCGTGGTGTTTTTATCCGGCAAAGAAAAGCTGACCCGAATTTCAGTTGGGCCAGGTTGCTCTTGAAATGCGCCATCCTCGCCCTTAACCACATAATGAGTGTCACCCATCTGTTGGTAGTAAAGCCCAGACTCGGATAGTACTCTTGCCAGGGCTTGCTCGGCACTGAGGCTCAACGAAAAGCCGGTACAGGCTTTGTTCGCAATAAGTCGGCTATCAACAGCGATATAGATATCAGCTGTCTGGGCAATCGTATTCAGGCACTGACTAAGACTGCCCTGTTGCAAATCGAACTGATAAAACGATGCTGCCCTTGTCTCAGGTGCTGCCAAGGTAAGCGCCAAAGTCACTGGCAACAGCAATACGACAAGCCTGCTTTTACGTAAGACTAAAGTCAAAATAGGTAAGCTCTGCAACGGTTCCGTCAAGCTGGTGCAATTTGCACCCACCATGGTCCCACTTTACTGACGGAAATTGGCAAGCTGAGGGCCAGCATTTCCAGCGTCTTATCACTGTCAAAAGCCGGAAATACACCGTCTATGCTCAGATTCTGCACCTCGGGGGCAACACGGATAAATCCCTGGCGGTAACGATTGAGTTCAATGCCGAAAGCTTGCAGTGACATGTCCTTTGCAATAAGTTTACCATCGCGCCAACCGGGTAAATCTGTCACCGTCCCAAGGGCCGAAAAGCCACCTGCCGTCCAGCTTATCTGCTGGCCAGCCTGCAAGGTTTTTGATTCTCCTGCCCCATGCAAAATCGCTTGCCCCTGAAAAATACAGAGTTCACAGCCAGCGTCCTGCTTATACAGGTTTAAATGGCCGAAAGAAGATTCGATAACAAACTCCTGTGCCTGCCAGTTCGTATTTATGCGCAATGCCTTTGACTGACCAAGCCCATTGTGCTCAACAAAAAGCTCGCCTTGTAGAAGGGTTATTTCGTGAATGGCACCGATTTGCCTGGTATCTATGGCAGTATTGGTATTCAACCATAACTGCAGATGCTCGGCTAATTGAATATGTTCGGATTGCCCCACCGGCACACTATGGTCTGCAGCCATCTGATACCAGGTGGACCTTGCAATTGGCGTCCTGGCGCTGAGATAAGTCATAAATGACACCCCGAACAGGGCCAGACATTTAATCACTGCACGTCTCGACATAACCGGTTGTTGCAATAGCTCATGCAAAGAAGGGTGCTGCTGTTGATGACGGCTAAACTGCTCAAAGGTGCTATGCATCTCCAGCAACTTCTGCCAGGCATGGCGATTAGCCGGGCTCGCCAGCCAAGCTTCAAACTTGATTCGGCTTGCCGTTGTCGGTGTTTGTTCCTGCATTTCCACAAACCAACTGGCAGCACTTTGCAGGCTGTTCGGATCAATCCTTGAACTACTCAAAATGGGTTTCCCTGAAAATAGTCATTCTGACAATGGCCTGAGCCAAATAGTTTTTAACACTGGCGACGGAGATGTTGTCGCGCTGCGCAACTTGTTGGTAGGTCAGGCCTTCGACCTGCACCGCAATAAAAGTGCGTTTGACCTTGCGTGGTAATCGGCTGAGCATTTGGTCAACTTTGACAATAATATCAACGATGGCTTGCTGTTCAGCGATGTCGGGTAAGTGCGCAGCATCCAGCTGTTTAAGGCTGTCCAGATAAGCCTGCTCGATTTGCCTTCTGCGCCATAAATCGATGCAAAGTGAGTGGGCAATACGGCTGAGGTAATGACGCCCCCCCAATAAACTGTCAAAACGCATGGGCTTTCTTAACAATCTCTCGAAAGCATCCTGTGCCAAATCGGCAGCATCTTCAGGGCAACCAAGCCTGCGTACCAGCAAGTTTCTCATCCAGCTATGATGACTACGATATAATTGTTGAACGTCTTGCCGATCCATTTAATACAACATCCCTAGACAGCGGGAACCAATCCGAAACGCTGAGCATTATGCGCTGACCCGAATCGATAAGACAAGTTTGATTAATTGAAGCAGTTTGTTAACGCATAAAAAAACGGGAAGCATCCGGCTTCCCGTTTCTCTGAAAGAACTCAAGCTTAATAGTTAAATATTAAGCCAATGCGCCTTTGGCAGCATTTACCAGTGCGCTGAAAGCTGCTTTGTCATGTACAGCGATGTCAGCCAGGATCTTACGATCGATTTCGACAGACGCTTTCTTCAGACCGTTGATAAAACGGCTGTATGACAAACCATTCTGACGGGCCGCAGCGTTGATACGTGCAATCCACAATTGACGGAATTGACGCTTACGCTGACGACGGTCGCGGTACGCATACTGGCCGGCTTTGGTAACCGCCTGTACGGCTACGCGATACACCCGTGAACGGGCTCCGTAGTAACCTTTGGCTTGCTTCAGTACCTTTTTATGACGGGCACGTGCAATAACACCACGTTTTACTCTTGCCATGTTTCAGTCTCCTTAGCTTAAGCGTACGGCAACATGCGTTGGATCAACGCAGTATCCGAGTCATGGGCCAGTTTCTTGCCACGCAGGTGGCGTTTACGCTTAGAGCTCTTCTTGGTCAGAATGTGACGCAAGTGAGACTGTTTGCTTTTAAAGCGACCGGAAGCAGATTTCTTAAAACGCTTCGCGGCACCGCTGTTGCTTTTCATTTTAGGCATTGCTAAAACTCCGCATTGTTTAAGTTACAACCAAGTAGTAAGGCGACTTTGATGCGCAGTCATCAAAGCACTTGATGAGCCTTACTTACCGTTTAGTGGGGGCCATCACCATGATCATCTGTCGGCCTTCCACCCTGTTGGGGAAAGACTCACAGTTGGCAATGTCTTCCAGCTCGCCTTTAATGCGGTTCAGAAGATCAATACCAATTTCCTGGTGAGCCATTTCACGTCCGCGGAAACGAACCGTGACTTTGGCTTTATCACCCCCTTCAAGAAAGCGACGCAGGTTGCGCAGTTTGACCTGGTAATCGCCTTCATCAGTGCCAGGGCGGAATTTAACCTCCTTGACCTGAATTTGCTTTTGCTTTTTCTTCTGCTCTTTTTGAGCCTTGCTCTTCTCGAATATGAACTTGCCGTAGTCCATTATTTTACAGACCGGCGGCTCTGCATTTGGGCTAATCTCAACCAGATCCAACTCTACCGCAGCAGCTGACTCCAATGCTTGGGCAAGAGGGACAACACCAAGTTGTTCACCCTCCACGCCAATCAAACGAACTTCTTTTTCTCTTATATCTTCGTTAATACGGGCTTTCGCTGAATCTTGGCCCCGAGTGTTAGCGCCTTTAATGTGTTCTTCCTCCAGAATTATCAATTACTTTGCTAATGACCTGCTCATTGGCTTTAGAAATAAACTCCTCAAGGGAGAATTTGCCCAGGTCTTCGCCTTTCCGAGTCCTTACTGCCACTTCACCGGCTTCCATTTCTTTGTCGCCGACAACCAACATGTAAGGAACACGCCTTAGAGTGTGCTCGCGGATTTTAAAGCCAATCTTCTCGTTTCTCAAGTCAGACTTTGCTCTAAAGCCGAATTCTTGTAACCTTTTTGCCACAGAGTTGGCATATTCTGCCTGATTGTCGGTAATATTCATCACCACCATCTGCATTGGTGCCAGCCAAAGTGGAAAATATCCGGCGTATTCTTCGGTCAGAATACCAATAAAGCGCTCCAATGATCCCAGCACCGCACGGTGAATCATAACAGGAACTCTGCGTTCACCATCTTCGGCCACATAGGTACTGCCTAAGCGACCCGGCATAGAGAAATCCAGCTGTACGGTACCGCACTGCCAGGCCCTGTCGAGGCAATCATGCAACGTGAATTCGATTTTCGGTCCGTAGAAGGCACCTTCACCAGGCAGGTACTGGAATTCTATACCTTTACTGTCCAGCGCTTCAGCCAGGGCTTTTTCCGCCTTATCCCACACTTCATCAGAACCTACACGCTTTTCCGGGCGGGTAGACAGCTTAACGACGATTTTGTCAAAACCAAAAGTCTTGTAAGTGTCGTAAATCATGTCGATACAACCGCCAACTTCACTGAGGATCTGCTCTTCAGTACAGAAGATATGCGCATCATCCTGGGTAAAGCCACGCACACGCATCAGGCCATGCAAGGCACCTGACGGCTCGTTACGGTGGCAGCAACCAAACTCCGCCATACGTAGCGGCAGGTCGCGGTATGATTTCAAGCCCTGATTGAAAATCTGCACATGGCCCGGGCAGTTCATAGGCTTAATGGCATACTCGCGTTTTTCCGACTCTGTGGTGAACATGGCGTCACCAAATTTATCCCAGTGACCGGATTTTTCCCACAAGGTGCGATCCATCATCAACGGCCCTTTCACTTCGCCGTAATCGTAACGACGCAGTTTGTCACGTACAAAGCGCTCCAGCTCTGTATAAATTGTCCAGCCGTCGTTATGCCAGAACACCATACCCGGTGCTTCTTCCTGCCAGTGGAACAGATCCAGCGCCTTACCAATTTTGCGGTGATCGCGCTTTTCGGCTTCTTCCAAACGCTGTAAATAGGCTTTGAGCTGCTTTTTATCTGCCCAGGCTGTGCCGTAAATACGTTGCAACATTTTATTGTCGCTATTACCACGCCAATACGCACCGGCCACTTTCATAATCTTAAAATGCTGACAGAAGCGCATATTCGGTACGTGCGGACCACGGCACATATCCACGTATTCTTCATGGTGATACAGGCCTGGACGATCATCACGGCTGATATTCTCGTCCAGGATTTCAATTTTGTATGACTCGCCACGTGCCGCAAAAGCATCGCGCGCTTCCTGCCAGCTCACCACCTTTTTCACAACGTCATAACTGGTGTTTGCCAGTTCCTGCATGCGCTTCTCTAATTTGTCCAGGTCATCCTGGCTCAGCGCATGTTCCATATCGACGTCATAGTAGAAGCCATTATCAATCACCGGCCCGATAGCCATCTTAGTATTTGGCCACAGCTGTTTGATGGCATGACCCAACAAATGCGCACAGGAGTGGCGCAAAATTTCCAGGCCTTCATCATCCTTGGCGGTGATAATCTGCAATGTCGCATCGGTACTGATAGTCTCACAGGCATCGACCAGACGACCGTCAATGCGGCCGGCAATGGTGGCTTTAGCTAAACCAGGGCCGATATCATTGGCAACGTCCATCACGGACACAGGATTATCAAATTGGCGTTGACTGCCGTCGGGAAGTGTAATAACAGGCATGAAAATTCCTTAACAGTGGTGACGCAAACCAAGCGCCACGTGTCTTTCAAAAACACAAAAAAACACCCTCAGTGGGTGTTCCGATAAAATTCGCTGGTCTGCTACCATCAGACCAAGGGCAACTATATCTATTTAAGCCAACAGATGCAATTTCCAATCCTGGGGTTAACCGCGCTGCTAAGCCAGGCTTTTGCGGCCAATGCCACAAACTGCGACAGTTTGGTTGATGGCTGGAGTTTAGCCAAAGAGCGTCAGCAAGTTCGACTTTATCAACGACAAAAGCCAGCAGAATGGATGGTACATTCTCCACATTTGTGAGACTGCGTCAGATACTACTGAAAGACCAATACCAGCAAGGGCAAGTTGTTGGCATCCAAGAGCCCAATACCGCGTTAAGCACAAAAATCAGCAACAACCCTTAACAAATCTCATTGCTGTTCCATACTAAGAAAAGTTTGCGGCAATCCATTCGTCTCTTATGTGGCATTTTATCAGCGAACAAATCAGTGAAAAGCTGGGCCAGGATTTCATCTGCGATGATATCCGCCAGGTCCACCAACAATTTCATACCCGCAGTTTTCGGATTTCAGATGGCCGTCATCGATTCTTTATCAAGGTGGCAGAGGCCAGTGAACTAACGAGGCTGGAGTGCGAAGCGCATGGTCTTGAACATCTAAAACTGGAACAGTGTATAAAGCTACCTGCCGTGGTTTGCTCGGGACGGGTATCCCAGCATAGCTTTTTAGTTCTTGAATATATTAATTTAGGCGAAGGTACCGCGCCGCTCTGGTTTAAGTTTGGCCAGGCACTGGCTAGATTGCATGCTGCCAACAACCAGGACATGTATGGCTGGCAAGAAGACAACTATATTGGAGCAACTTTGCAACCTAACAGCTGGCAGAAAAAGTGGTGTCAGTTTTTCGCCGAGCAGCGCATTGGTTATCTGTTGCAGCTTTTATGTGAGAAAGACATTCTGACGGTGCCCATTGATAAAGTCGTTTCATCTGTCAGCCAGTTATTATCCGGGCATAAGCCGCCGGCCTCGCCATTGCATGGCGACCTATGGCAGGGCAATACAGGTTTTTGGAAAGAGCAGCCGGTTGTATATGATCCGGCTTTCTACTTTGGTGACAGGGAAACGGATATTGCCATGACCGAACTGTTTGGCCGGTTTCCTGAACCTTTCTATCAGGGCTATCAAGAGGTATGGCCACTCAGCCAGGACTACCAGTATCGCAAGCCCATTTACCAACTCTACCATCTGCTCAATCATGCCTTGTTATTTGGTGGTCAGTACATTCAAACCGCAAAACTACACCTGCAACATCTGGATAGCTAGGAGTGAAAAAAGCATACTGGCAATAAGCATTATTAAATCGGTATGTTATGAATAAAGTGGCTTTTATCAGTGGCAGTGCCAAACGTCTAGGTGCCCACACGGCGACACATCTGCATTCCCTGGGATATCAGGTGGTGTTGCACTGTCACCAGTCAGCACAACAAGCTGCAGAATTGCTGGATTGTCTTAACAACAGACGCCCCGCCTCAGCGGCTTTGGTTCGGGGCGACTTAAGCAACACCAGCAATCTTTCTTCCATGGCTGCGGATATTATTAAGCAATTTGGCCGACTGGATGTACTGGTAAACAACGCCTCCAGTTTTTATCCCACGCCCTTGTCAAGCATCCACCTTGAGCAGTGGCGTGAATTGGTCGGTTCGAATTTGCAGGCACCACTGTTTCTCTGCCACTTTCTGGCTGATGAGCTAAGACGTCGTAAAGGGACTATCATCAATATGGTAGACATTCATGCATTTCGCCCTTTAGTCGGCCATAGCCTTTATTGTCTGGCCAAAGCCGGACTGGTCAGCATGACGCGATCACTGGCCATTGAACTGGCTCCTGATGTTCGGGTAAATGCCGTCGCCCCCGGTGCCATTTTATGGCCGGAACAGGATATGGAAACGAAGCAAAAACAGGAAATTCTGGCACAGATCCCATTGGCACGACTGGGCGAAAGCCAGGATATTGCCAATGCCATTGAGTACTTATTGCAAGCGAAGTATGTAACTGGACAAGTACTGACCGTCGATGGAGGGCGGAGTTTAACCGGCGCATAATCTCACAGCGCTAAGGAGAAATATGAAAGCCAAATCAGTTCAGGCCAATTGCCCCCAGTGTGGCCATTCCATGCATTTACTTTTAGATTACAGCTTGGGGGATCAGGACTACTACGAGGATTGCAGTAATTGCTGTCACCCAATGCGAATAAGTCTGCATGTGGATGAAGTAAATAAGAAACTGGTGTATAAAATTGGTGCCGATGACGAACAGTATTACTGAGACACTTTGTTTAGCCTGAAAAATATTCCAGCTATATTCTGGCTTTGTATTTTATTCCAGTTAACTGCCTGCCAGCCTTCTATTGATAATGATCTGGCCAATTATCAAGCCAGGCTAGCCAATGTACTCAATGTAAGTGCCCCAGCGACCCTATCCCCCACCGCATTAGGATTTCCTGCGTTATCAATCACCGGCGCTCCAGAGCTGAATATCAGTCTGACAGACTTCTATCAGTTAAGACATTGTACTTTGTATAACTTGGTTGCACAGCGCAACACCACCTTAGGTAAGTTACAGGGTCCATCACAACGCTATCTTTATGAGAGGCACTTTCTGTCAGCGCTGCAGCAGTGCATCCAAAATACCGAAAATGATGATTTACGCAGTCAAATGCAGGTTTGGCAAAATCAGAAGCGTATGGATTTACTTCTCGCCTGGCAAAAGCTGTTAGCCGGTGAAGAGATGCGTAGCGCTTTGGCTGGCCATCAAATCAAACTATCTGCGGATGAAAATGCACTATTTCAGGCTACCCGGGCTGCACTGACTTACTTGTCAGGTATTGGTCCTCAGGAGTCTGGAAACGGCGCCGAGCACCTGGAACAACATCTGCAAATATTGCATCAGGGGCAACTGCCTGCCAGAGTGTTCCGGACAAGAAAAAAGATAACGGTATTTTTTGCTCAGCTTACCCCATGGCTGGAGAAACAAGCGCTGGACTGCAACAAGGATGAACAAGAAATCACGTACCTTAGCAATGTATTCAGAATTTTTTTTATTGAAAAGATTCAACCATTGGCAGCAAATATCAACCGCTATCAATACGAGTTATTACCCTTGCTGACAGCTCTTTATTCAAGCGGTCCAGTGCCAGTGGTTGAATGGTTAGAACAGCAAGAATTGGAATTTGTTGCTTTTCAAACCAATCTGCGTCGCCATGTTAATTGGTGGCAACAGCTCTTTATGCGTTGCCAGATAAGCATACCTGCCTTACAACAGCCTCAAACAACCACAAAACCAGAATATTGATATATACGCCGCCCAAGACGGTTACGCATAACCCGGGTTTATGCGTTATACGCCAAACCCTGCGGTTATTTCTACCATGCTAACCCGGTTACGGCTCTCTCCGGCATAGAAGGTTAACATTAATATGGAGAGATTTAGAGGGGGTATGCTATGAGTGACTGCGGGCCATCGCTGTAGACAGGATGTTCACATTTGTCGACATGCAGTGCTTTTACTCATTTCCCATAAACTGATTTAAAGCCGTTATCTGAACAGATGTTTGGAGAAGAGCTGTATCTACGCAAGGGATTACCAAACACGTCCTGTGTTTCGCTCTGCAGGCCGGGGGCCATCTTAAAGGCTAAGCGCTTGAACGCTAATGACATCAAAGTGTACGTTTCCAGCACTATGGCTGGCGATACTCTATTCTGTTGGGGATGACTCCGGGCTTCCTGCCCTTCGCCCTGCGGGCCGCCGCTGACAACGCGACGTTCAAAAACGCTCCAGGCGTTTTTGTCGAACCCAAGGGGGTTTTCACCCCCTTATCACCAGGATATAAAGAAAAACGGCCCTGTTCTTTCGAACAGGGCCGTTTTTCTTTATATGGCGGAGAGCGAGGGATTCGAACCCCCGGAAGGTTTAACCCTTCGCCTGATTTCAAGTCAGGTGCATTCAACCGAGCTCTGCCAGCTCTCCGAGAAGTGGCGTGCATACTAATGAGGTTTTTGTACCTTGTAAAGGGTATTTTTCCTTTAAATTACTGAATGATGACAGATTGAGCAACTTGACGCTTTAACCAGCAATTTAGCGCAAACCATATCAGCGGCGAGCGGAATTCCTTGAAAACGGAACTAAAGCCCATAAAAATAGCCAAAGTAATCAGCTAGTGTTTAACTGGTTAAACTTCGGAGTGAAAAATGGACCAAAGAACCCTTTATAGCAGTTCGTCACAAACCTCGGTATTGGAGACAAACAAAGTACTGCGCAACACTTATATGTTGCTAGCCATGACCTTGGTATTCAGTGCATTGTGTGCAGGTGTGACCATGGCCGTCGGTATTGGCCCTGTTGCCGCTATCTCCATGAGCATCGGTGCCCTGGTGCTGCTGTTTGTTGTCAACAAAAAAGCTGAAAGTGCATCCGGCATTTTCTGGGTGTTTGCCTTCACCGGCTTACTGGGCGGCTCTCTGGGTTACACCCTGAACTTTTACGCTGGTTTGCAAAATGGCCCTGAACTGATAATGCAGGCTTTCGGCGCCACCGCACTGGTGTTTTTTGGTTTGTCGGCCTATGCGCTAACCACCAAGAAAGACTTCTCTTTTATGGGCGGTTTTTTAATGATTGGTATGATAGTCGCACTGGTTGCTGCCATTGCTAATATTTTCCTGCAAATCCCGGCCATGAGCCTGGCTATCAGCGCAGGTATTGTACTGATTATGTCTGGATTTATTCTGTTTGATACCAGCCGCATCATCAATGGCGGTGAAACCAACTATATTCGTGCGACCGTTGGACTGTATTTGAGTATCTACAACCTGTTCACGTCGATATTGCATCTGTTGGGTGCGTTTGGAAGCGACGACTGATACACTAAGGCCCTGCTAAAGCAGGGCTTTTTTTCATGGCAACATTTTCCATTCTGGTGACCTCTGCCCCATTTGACAGTCAAGGCAGCAACAGTGCATTGCAATTTATTCGCGCTGCAATTGAATCAGGTCACAGCATTTCAGGCGTTTTCTTTTATCAATCCGCGATCACTAACGCCAGTGCTTGGCAATCACCACCGGCCGATGAACTGCAGTTACACCAGGAATGGCTTGCCTTGCATCAGGCTGGCGTGCCATTACATGTTTGTGCAACCGCAGCAGCAAGGCGGGGTATTCTCGGCGCCGATGAAGCCCAGGCAAAGAACCTCAGTGGCACAAACCTTCAAGAGCCGGTGCTGGCCAGTGGTCTGGGGCAGTTAATGGTGCTGCTAAATAGCGATCGTTTGGTGCAGTTCTGATGCAAAGTATTGCCATCATTAATCGCCATGCGCCACACGGCAGCAGCCACGGACAGGAAGCCCTGGATCTGGCGCTGGTAGCAGGCAGTTTCGGCCAGGAAGTCGGACTGTTTTTTATCGGCGATGGAGTATTTCAGTTGCTTCGGCAACAACAGCCTGAAACCATTCTGCGCAAAAACTATAGCAAGACTTTCGCTGCCTTGGAGTTCTACGATATCAACACCATTATTGTCTGCCAGGATAGCTTAAAGGAGCGTGGATTAGGGGAAGATGATTTGTCGGTTGCAGTGGAGTTACTTTCCCCCACAGCCCTTACAACCAGATTGAAACAGTTTCAGCATATAGTGAGCTTTTAATGATTCTGCATCTGTTACGCAGCAGCCCTTTTAGCGCGCTCGACATAGCTCAAAGCCTTGCGCTGATGGACCAAGATGACGGCTTACTGTTAATGCAAGACGCCGTCTATGCCTTGCAGGGACAAGATCAGCCCTGGTTTGAACAACTCCAACAGCGCCAGGGCATTTATATCCTTAAAGAAGACATGCAGGCGCGCGGTCTTTCACATTGTCCTAGCTTTATAGAGCAGGTTGATTACAGCAAATTTGTCACCCTAACCCTCACATTCGACCAAGTGGTAACCTGGTAATGCAACATTCTTTTGAATTTAACGGCCGTGACATAGTCACAGATTCAGCCGGCTATCTACTCAATCATATGGACTGGGATGAGACCATGGTGTCTTTTCTTGCGCAGCGTGAAGGCATAGAACTGACAGAAGCGCACTGGGAAGTGGTACTGTTTGTTCGTCATTTTTATCTGGATTTTAATACCAGCCCGGCAATACGGGCACTGGTGAAAGCCATGGAAAAGAAGTTTGGCCCTGAGAAAGGTAACAGCCGTTATCTGCAACGTTTGTTTCCGGACGGTCCGGCAAAGCAAGCTACTAAGCTGGCCGGGCTACCCAAGCCTGCCAAATGTTTGTAGAAAAACAACATTTATCCTATCAGGCCTTCATACACCGTCAGAAACGTCAGCCAGAACAGATAGGCCACCATCCCCAGTGTAATCACCAGAGTAACATAGTAGAGCACCTTCATCAGCAGGCGCACATCGGCTGTAGCTTTCATACGCAGCGAAAATCAGCTTAACTTTTGAAAGTAAAGCACAAATTTCTGTTTATGAAAGTTTCAGGTCAGAATTGGCCAATAAAAACGGGCCTTGGCGGCCCGCTTGCTTTACAACTGTCGCTTAGCTGATGCGATCTAAGCCATTCATGTAGGGTCGCAAGGCATCCGGGATCTCCACACTACCGTCGGCCTGTTGATAGTTTTCCAAAATCGCAACCAGGGTACGCCCCACTGCCAGCCCTGAACCGTTTAAGGTATGCAGCAACTCTGGCTTACCGGTCTCAGGATTACGATAACGGGCCTGCATACGACGGGCCTGGAAATCCAGCATATTCGAACAAGAAGAAATTTCGCGGTAGGTATTCTGTGCCGGCAGCCAAACTTCCAGATCGTAAGTTTTACATGAACCAAAGCCCATATCACCAGTACAGAGCAACATCTTACGGTAAGGCAAGCCAAGTAGGCGCAGCACTTTCTCTGCATGTTCCGTCAATTCTTCCAGTGCCTCAAATGACGCCTCTGGCTTCACCAGTTGCACCAGTTCAACCTTATCAAACTGATGTTGACGGATCAGCCCACGAGTATCCCGGCCATAAGAGCCCGCTTCACTGCGAAAACAAGGTGTATGGGCGGTCATCTTAACAGGCAGTTGGTCAGCAGCGAATATTTCATCTCGCCCCAGGTTAGTTAGCGGCACTTCCGCAGTCGGGATCAGACTAAGCCCCTGCCCCTCTTCGGTGGCGGGTTTGGTATGGAACAGATCCTCACCAAACTTAGGCAGTTGTCCGGTGCCAAACAAGCAGTCTGCATTAACCAGATAAGGCACATACATTTCCTGGTAGCCATGTTCATTGGTATGCAGGTCCAGCATAAATTGGGTCAATGCCCGGTGCAGTCTGGCAATTTTGCCGCGCATCACCACAAAACGCGCACCACTGAGCTTGACGCCGGCTTCGAAATCCAGGCCTTTATCCAGAGCAGCAGAGACGTCAACGTGGTCCTTTACTTCAAAATCAAACTGGCGGGGTGTCCCCCAGCGACTGATCTCTTTATTTTCTTCTTCATCCCGGCCGACAGGCACGGATTCATGTGGCAGATTAGGTAAGACCTGAGACAGCTGGCTGATTTCTTCTAACAATGCATCCAGTTCCGCTTTAGCAGCGTCCAGTTCATCACCCAACTTGCCAACCTCGGCCAACAGAGGTGCGATATCTTCACCCGATGCTTTCGCTTTACCTATGTTCTTAGAGCGCACGTTACGCTCATTCTGCAATTCCTGTGTGCGAACTTGCAGCGCTTTGCGTTTTTCCTCCAATGACTTGAAGGTCGCCACATCCAGGGTAAAACCGCGTGAGGCCAGGCGCTCGGCCGTTGTTTCAATGTCGCTGCGCAAAAAATTCGGGTCTAGCATGCTGTGTGATTAACCTTTGTTCAAAATCAATTTAATTCCCAGCCAGGCTGCCAATAGACAACACAGCAGGTTCAACAAAATATTGGCAATTGCTTTCAGCCAGGCACCTTGCTGAATCAGCAACAAGGTATCCAGGGAAAACGTAGAAAAGGTGGTCAGGGCACCAATAAAACCTATGCTCAGAAAGGTTCGCCAGGGATGGCCAGCCACATACTCGCTCTCTATCAAACCATACACTATGCCGATCATCAAAGAGCCGAGAATATTCACCGCCAGTGTACCAAAGGGAAACCCTTTGCCAAACCATTGCATCGCCAATTGCGAGATAAAATACCGCAAGCAGGCTCCCATTGCGCCGCCTGCGGCAATTGTGGCATACAAGGCCAGGCCGTTACTTATAACGTTTGCGGTCACTTTGTTGGTCCAATTGGCTGAGGTACTCAAGCTTGGCCTGGATTTGCTTTTCCAGACCGCGTTCATTGGGTTGATAATACCGCTGTTCTGCCAGCTCTGGTGGCAAGTAGCTTTCCCCTGCGGCATAGGCGCCAGGTTCATCGTGAGCATAACGGTAGTCCTGGCCAAAGCCCTGCTCTTTCATCAGCTTGGTGGGTGCATTACGCAAATGTACCGGCACCGCAAAGTTGGCCAGTTCCCTGGCATCGCGCCTGGCTTGTTTAAACGCCACATACACTGCATTACTTTTTGCTGCGCAGGCACAATAAACCAGCGCCTGAGCAATCGCCCGCTCACCTTCGGCAGGCCCGACACGATGAAAAATATCCCAGGCGTTAAGACACACCTGCAAGGCCCGCGGGTCTGCATTGCCAATATCCTCTGAGGCGATGGCCAACAAGCGTCTGGCTGCCACCAGGGGATCACAACCAGCTTCCAACATGCGGGCAAACCAATACAAAGCGCCATCCGGTGAAGAGCCACGTACCGACTTATGCAGCGCCGACAGCATATCGTAAAACTGATCTCCCCCCTTATCAAAGGCCGCCACTTTACCGCCCACCGCTTCCTGTACAGTGCTGTATAAAATAACGCCCTGCTCAGCAAAATCTGCGGAAAGCTCCAAATAGTTCAACAGCCTGCGCCCGTCACCATCAGCCATTTGGGTGAGTAAAGCTCTGGCTTCTGGCGCCAGGGATATATCAGCAAAACGGGTATCACGCAAAGCCCGCTCCAGCATCCATTCAAGGTCGGCCTGTTCAAGCTTTTTCAGTACATATACCCTAGCCCTCGACAGTAACGCACCGTTTAGTTCAAAAGATGGGTTTTCTGTCGTGGCACCGATAAAAATCACCGTACCGTCTTCTATATGGGGTAAAAAGGCGTCCTGCTGGCTCTTATTAAATCTGTGCACCTCATCCACAAATAACAGGGTCTTTTGCCCCCGGGACTGGGCCTGATGACGGGCATTATCAATGGCCTGGCGAATGTCTTTAACACCGGATGTTACTGCGGATATACGCTCCACATGCGCATCACAGTAATTGGCAATTAATTCGGCCAGTGTGGTTTTACCTGTTCCGGGCGGGCCCCATAAAATCATCGAATGAGCTTTGCCCTGCTCAATGGCTCGTCTTAATGGCTTATTGGGGGCAAGAATATGTTGCTGACCGGCATAGTCTTCAAGACGACGCGGTCTGAGCAAAGCAGCCAGCGGTTGATAGGGGTTATCCTGACCGAAATCCAGCTGCTGGGTCATGGTTTTTGCAGGTTACCTGTTTGCACCTGACGCTGATCATCCAGCTCATAACCTTCAGGTAAGGTGAACTTAAACAATGCTGCTGGCAGGTCGATGTTTTGCTTAATATCTCTGAAATTCAGCACGCTTTTTTGCTGCTGCCGGTCGAGCAAACTCAGTGATAAAAGTGTTTGACCGTCAAAAGTCAAAGTCAGAGTATCAATCTGGCTATTGTCAGACTTACTGCGGATAAGATAGCCACTGCTTTCCTGACTCACCGTAAAATCCTGCCATAGGTGACTATCTGGTTGCGCCAATAAAATGAGCGGGTTGTTTTCAATAGCGCCTTGTTGGTCAAGTGCAATGGCCTGGCTGACAAAAGGATCCACATGCCAAACCGTTTGCCCATCGGCTATCAACAAGGCTTCATCCGGCGTTTTCAACTCCCAGCGCAATTTGTCAGGCTGTTGCAGATGTAAAGTGCCCTGTGCATGTTGAACGGCTTGTCCTTGTCCGTCGGTCACCTGTTGCTCAAAATCAGCCTGAAAACTATGCAACTGGCTAAGTTTGCTCTTCAGACTATTCGCAGCCTCGTTGGCCAAAGTGGGAAACGCCAATACACAAAAACCAATGGTAAGAAGTCTCTTCATAACATCCTAAGAAATAATAAACACCCAAATCAGTCTGCTGATCCTGGTTGAGCTTAAACTGAACAGGTCATTAATCGGGTCCTGACAGGTTTAAATTGGTTCATACTGGCGGTGGTGCCAATACTTCCCGGTTGCCATTGTGCCCCTGGGCACTGACCACACCACTCATTTCCATTTGTTCGACGATACGGGCAGCCCGGTTATAGCCTATTCTGAACTGCCGTTGCACACTGGATACCGAAGCCCGGCGACTTTGCGTCACAAAAGATACCGCATCGTCATACAAGGGGTCGGATTCTGCATCTTCGCCTTCGGCCTGCTCACCGGGTAACAGCACTTCGGTACTGCCTTCGCCACTTAAAATCTCATCAATGTAATTAGGCTTACCGCGCTTCTTCCAGTCTGCCACTACGGCATGCACTTCATGATCATCCACAAAGGCGCCATGTACGCGGGTCGGTACGCCGGTTCCGGGGGGCAGATACAGCATATCGCCCTGCCCTAACAGGGCTTCGGCACCTTGCTGGTCCAAAATGGTGCGGGAATCAATTTTAGATGAAACCTGAAATGCAATACGGGTGGGAATATTGGCTTTAATTAAACCGGTAATCACATCCACTGACGGGCGCTGTGTTGCCAACACCAGATGAATCCCCGCAGCCCTGGCTTTTTGCGCTATCCGGGCAATCAGTTCTTCGACTTTCTTACCCACGATCATCATCATGTCGGCAAATTCGTCTACCACCACCACAATGCTGGGCAGCTTTTCTAAATCCGGCGCTTCAGGCTCCATACTCTGCTCGGGTTTCCAGAGCGGGTCTTTGATGGGCTCGCCTGCTTCAATGGCATCAGCGATCTTAGTGTTATAGCCCTTAAGGTTACGCACCCCTAATGCAGACATCAGGCGGTAACGCCGCTCCATTTCCCCTACACACCAGCGCAAGGCGTTGGCCGCTTCTTTCATATCCGTGACCACTTCGGCCAGTAAATGAGGAATGCCTTCATATACAGACAGTTCTAGCATCTTCGGGTCGATCATAATCATCCGCACGTCTTCGGGGCTGGATTTATACAGCAACGACAGAATCATGACGTTTACCCCAACAGACTTACCTGAGCCTGTGGTACCTGCCACCAGCAGGTGTGGCATCTTGGCCAGGTCCACCACCACAGGTTTACCGGCAATATCTTTGCCCAGCACCATGGTCAGATTGGACGTGGAGTTTTGAAACACATCACACTCGATTACTTCGGATAATCGCACCATTTCACGATGCTTATTCGGCAGCTCAAGACCAATAACAGACTTACCCGGAATCACCTCCACCACGCGCACAGAAATAGCGGAAAGCTCCCTGGCCAGGTCTTTGGCCAGGGAAGAGATTTTGGCAACCTTCACCCCTGGCGCTAAATCCAATTCAAATCGGGTAATCACCGGGCCGGGATACACCCCAACCACCTTAGCTTCAATGCTGAAGTTCTGCAGTTTGGCTTCCACCAACCGGGATGCCGCTTCCAACTCTTCCGGAGAAATGGGATTTTTCACCTTGTCCGGGCGATCGAGCAGCATAAAAGACGGCCTTTCCCCCTCCACAGCGAATTCTTCTTCCAGCTCAGCCAGGGTTTTGGGCTTAGTTTTATCGCTCTTGGTTTTCACTGGAGCGGGCTTGGGTGCAGGAGCCGGCTCGTCAAACAATGGCACCTCCCCCATATCAAAGTCTTCGTCATTATCCAGACTGAATACCGGTTCAATAACCGGCTCACGTCGCGGGACCGGTGTCGCTCCCCAGGGAGGCGCTTCTTCAGCAACAGACTCAGATTTAGGCTTGTCCGCCATCTCCACCATATCGTTATCGTTGTGTTTACGTTTAGGCAGTGTTGGCACCTGCATGCCCTGCAGTATGGAGGGCAGTCTGCCCAGCCATTTGACCCCGCTTATCGCCCAGTCACCCAAGTGATCAATCAGCAGTAACCAGGAAATACCCGTCATCAACGTCAGGCCGGTGCATAAAAAACACAACAACAACAGAGTTGTACCCGCCAGGTTAAAGTAAGGGAGCAAGCGACCGCTAATAGCATCACCCACAAAACCACCGGCAGAAAACACGTAAATATCGTCGGCATTCAGGCTGAACAGCGCGGTAGCGCCAACAATGGAAAGAATAAAACCAATCAGTCTTAAGCCGATGGTGAGATAGTCCAGCTCGAGCAAGTTCTTGGTTTGCTGGAACAAAAACCAGCCCAATAGCGCAATACCGAAGGGAAACACATAGGCAATATAGCCAAAACTGTTGAGCAGAATATCAGCAAACCAGGCACCAATGGCTCCGGCTGCATTTTGTACGTCATCGCGAAACCCTGCCTGGCTCCAGCTAGGGTCAGCAGGGTCGAACGAAGCCAAAGCGAGCAACAGGTAGAGTGCAAACATACTGCACACTATCATGCCCACTTCCATGATCCTTTGGATACCAGAGAGTCGCGCCATCATCATCTATTTATTATAAAAATTGCCACTGCAAACACTGTGCAAAGATACCAGCCACGTTGCTAAAATCCTAGCTTGGCAGTACATAAACCCTGTTTTTATTGCCAGTATTTTTATTTGCTGCGCAAATCTTGTTCAAGATGTCGTCAGATACCAACAAGTACTGGCAGATACAGCCATTACTTCAGGTTAATTTTAATCGCACCGGTATGTTTCACTTCTTCCATCACCACATAGGTACGTGACTCACTAACGCCAGGCAGCCCCAGCAAGGTATCTCCCAACAACTTTCGATAACTGGACATATCTGCCACCCGGGCTTTTAACAAAAAATCAAAATCTCCTGCCACCAGATGACATTCCTGAATATCGTCCAACTTACGAACCGCAGAAGAAAATTCTGCAAAGATATCGGTGGATGTTTTCGTCAGGGTAATCTCCACAAACACCAACATGGCAGCGCCCAGCTTGGTGGGATCCACCCTGGCATGGTAGCCACTAATATAGCCTTGTTGCTCCAAACGCCTTACCCTCTCTAAACAGGGGGTGGCACTTAAACCGACCCGGCGGGATAGTTCAATGTTGGAAAGTCGGCCATCTTTTTGCAACTCAACCAGTATATTACGGTCGATACGATCCAGGTGTTTGGGGGTTTTTACCAGCATACGATTATCTTCTCACTGCACTTTTCGCAGCATTATATCCTGCCGTTAACAATTCTTCAGCACACTCTTCTGTAAATCTTTGCATATACTTCACAACCTATTTTTCCCGCAAAGGTTGAACAGAATTATGTTGATCGGTGTACCTAAAGAAATAAAAAACCATGAATACCGTGTTGGCCTGACGCCAGCCGCAGTGAAAGAATTTGTTACCCACGGCCATGCTGTGCTGGTGCAGAAAGATGCGGGCACCGCCATTGGCTTTACCGACGATCAGTATATTGCCGCAGGCGCAACCATCAGCGATAGCGCAGAGAGTATCTTCGACAAAGCCGAGATGATCGTAAAGGTCAAAGAGCCTCAGCCCAACGAATGTAAAATGCTGAGCAAAGGGCAAACGCTATACACTTATCTGCACCTGGCACCTGATCCAACGCAAACAGAACTGCTGATTGCCTCCGGTGCCACCTGTATCGCCTATGAAACCGTAACCGATTCACGCAATGGCTTGCCATTGCTGGCGCCTATGTCTGAAGTTGCTGGCCGAATGTCTATTCAGGCCGGTGCCCATTATCTGGAAAAAGCCCACGGCGGCAGCGGTACGCTACTTGGTGGTGTACCAGGTGTTGCCCCGGGTAAGGTGTTGATTGTAGGTGGCGGCGTGGTTGGTACTAATGCTGCCAAGATGGCGATCGGCCTGGGTGCCGATGTGACTATACTGGATCGCTCTTTACCGCGTCTGCGTGAGTTGGACGATATCTTCCGTGGTCAGTTAAAAACCGTATTCTCCACCGTCGATGCCATTGAGCATTATTCATCTAAGGCCGATCTGGTGATTGGTGCCGTGCTTATTCCTGGTGCCGCTGCGCCTAAATTGCTGACGGCCGAGCATATTCGCAATATGAAAGAAGGCTCAGTCGTAGTAGATGTGGCGATTGACCAAGGCGGCTGCTTCGAGACCGCCCGTGCCACTACCCACCAGGATCCCGTCTATGTCGTTGACGGTGTTGTGCACTATTGTGTGGCCAACATGCCAGGCGGTGTTGCGCGTACATCCACCATGGCACTGAACAATGCGACCCTGCCGTTTGGTCTGGCACTGGCCAACAAAGGTCCTAAGCAAGCCATGCTGGACGATGTGCACCTGCTTAACGGCCTGAATGTGCATGAAGGCAAAGTCACTTATAAAGCGGTGGTTGATGCCCTGGGTAGTAAATTGGGACTGACCTATACCGATGCCCGCACCGCGTTAGGTGCATAATGTCAGTTAAATACTGATAAAAAGGGCGCTCAATGAGCGCCTTTTTTGTTGCTGGAAGTACAGCTGAATTAGGATGGCTGCTTCGGCACCAACACTTTTTGACAAGCAGGGTATTTATCTTTCATACGTTGCACATAGGGCCCTATCACACTGTCGGCAGATAGTAGATTGAACGGCTCCTGCAACTGCGTTACATAGTACAGCGACGGCAGTGCCATGGCGTCAGCCAAGCTGAAACTGTTGCCAAACAGATAGTCGCCCTCCGCCAACCAGCTTTCCAGCAAAGATAGTGCCTTTAATGCTGCAGGTTTGTTGGCTGCCATTACATCCAATCTGGGTGCACCGTCCTGCCCTTTGGGGAAAATCAGTTCCAAAATATAGTCTTTGATCAGGGCATGATTTATGTAGGTAGACAGCAGTTGCACCTTCTCATCCAGTTTCGCTCGTAGCCAGGGGTCAGTGGGCTGCAATTCGGGACCGGGATAGGCATTATCAAGATAACGTATGATGGTGGCGGATTCGCACAACACCTGATCGCCAATCAGTAGTACCGGCATCTTGCTATAAGGGTGCCAATTAGCATGTTGCTCACCCTTAAACTCTACATTCATACCTGCCACTTCCAACCCCATGCTGTAGGAAATGCCTTTTTGCTCGCAGACCAATTGTACGACACGGCCAAAACTACTGAATGGCACAGAATAAATATGTACGGGTGTCATGAAGATTCCTTGTTGTTGATTACCTTGCATCAGCTTAGAAAACCCATAAATATGTTCAAGAACATATTTATGGCAAGGAATCACTATGGCCTGGCAACCAACGCATAAGCAGCAAACACGAGAGCGCATTTTGAGCAGCGCAGCAAAACTCTTTACCACAGAGGGCTTTGACAAGGTCAGCATTGACCAGATCATGCACAATGCCAATCTGACCAGAGGCGCCTTTTACGCCCATTTCACCTCCAAGTCAGCGCTTTACAGCGAGGCAATTCTTGCCTCAGCCAGAAACAGCGTTCGCAGTTTGCCCAATGGTTTTAGTACCTGTGAGTTAACCAGTGCGTATTTATCTGAGGAACATGTAAAAGGACTTAATCGTCGCTGCCCGCTGGCGTTTCTGGTCACAGATATTGGCAAACAAGACGAACAAATTAAAAATACCTATACCCGCATTTTCCAGGGCATGATCAATATGCTGGAATCATCGGGCTTAGATCGTGAGAAGGCACTGCAGCAAGCCGTACTGATGGTCGGTGGTGTTGCCATTGGCCGTGCGCTGAATGACGATTCACTGCTGGCGGAGCTGCTGCAGAGTTGTAAGAATCTAGCCTGACATTTGAATCTGCTATCCACCTTAATAGATAATCGCCGCCACAGCTTAAATAAAAGAGAAACAGCATGCCAAGAAAAGCCGCCGCATTGCATATTCTGGTCAAAACTGAGCAGGAATGCCTGGCTTTAAAAAAGCAACTGGCACAAGGTGCCAACTTTCAACAATTAGCCAAGAAACACTCACTTTGCCCTTCGGCCAAGCGTGGCGGCGACCTGGGAGAATTTAACCAGGGTCAAATGGCCCCAACTTTTGATAAAGCGGTTTTTAATGGTCCTGAGCTGGAGGTACAAGGTCCGGTAAAAACCAAGTTTGGTTACCATCTCATTAAAGTACTATACAAGCGTTAACCTTTCCCCCACTAGTTCCAGGGAGTGCGGCATGCCAAGCATCCAGCCCAGAGATTTCAGTTTACTGGACGCTGTGTTGATTGTACTGACAGCCATATTGTTGTACCTGATGTTTCGCCCTAACGTCAGACAATCCACTTTCTGGCAAGCCACCGTCACACCTCTGGCTTCTATTATTGGTAGTGGCTTTTTGGTGGTCGTACCCTTGCTGGCCAATATTGCTGGCCATTGGGCCTGGTTGGCCATCCTTGTCATCTGTTTGCTGTCACTGTGGCTGGGCCATGCCATGCGCTTTACGATGGAATGGGAGGAAACACAAAGTCAGGCTCAACCGCCCGACCCTTTGCGTATGGGTCTGGACCGTTTTGCCGATGTTGCCCTGGCATTTGCATATGTTATTTCCATCACCTTTTATATTCGCCTGATGGCGGGCTTTGTGCTCACCGGCCTGGATATCTACAGCGAATTTAATGCCGATGTGTTGGCCACTTTGGTGCTTGCCGGGATTGGCATATACGGTCTGTTTAAAGGCTTGCACGGCCTGGAGAAGTTAGAAACCTATTCAGTGAGTATCAAGCTGGCCATTATTGTTGCCCTGCTGGCTGGACTAATCTGGCATGATATTGGCCAGGGGTACAGCCTGGCAGGGCTTACTGCGCCCAATCAAAACCTGGCTCAGTCCCTCGCGCAGTTAGGTGGTATGCTATTGATTGTGCAAGGGTTTGAAACATCAAAGTATCTTGGTTCCGAGTATCCTGCCAAGGTTCGCATGCAGTCCATGATTTTAGCCCAGCGACTGGCGGCAGCCATTTACATTAGTTTTGTGGTATTGGCGATGCCGCTTATGAGCCAGTTTGTTGGCAGCGAACCCAACGAAACCGCCATTATAGCGCTGTCAGGTCAAATAACCCTGATCCTGCCAGTACTATTAGTGATTGCTGCAGCCATGAGTCAGTTCAGTGCCGCTATTGCTGATACTATTGGTGCCGGCGGCGTGGTGGAGAAAGAAAGCCGCCACCATCTACCCGCCCGACGTCTCTACCCGGTTATTACGGCCTTGTCGATTGCATTACTATGGAGCAGTAACATATTCCAACTAGTTACCTATGCGTCAAAGGCTTTTGCATTTTATTATATGCTACAGGCACTGATTGCCGCCCGCTTGGCAAGCCACGAAACCAAAAAAGCCAATCAAGCATTGGCGTTTCTTTGTTTGGCGGTTTTAATGCTTTTAGTGGTATTGTTTGCCGTGCCGGTGGAGGCTTAAGTCAGACACATCAGAAACATAAGCTAATACGGTTACGTCCCTCATTTTTTGCTCTGTAAAGCGCGGTATCTGCAGCACACAACAATGCTTCCGCAGTGCGGAATTGGCCATTAAACTCACAAGCTACCCCCTGGCTTACAGTCACCTGGGTTGATGCGGGAAGCCCCAACCGGGCAAACTCAAGTCGGCTCACGGCACTTTGTATGTTCTTTGCCAGCAACTCAGCATCCTGCAAATGACAGCGTGGCATCAGTACAACAAACTCTTCACCGCCGTACCTTGCTGCCAGACAGTCTCTCGCTGGAAGTTGCGCTTTTATTACCTGAGCGATGCTTTTCAAACAGCGGTCACCATTAACATGTCCATATTTGTCGTTAAAAGCTTTGAAATAATCAATATCTATGATGATAAGACTTAGTGGCTGTTGGTTTGAGACACTTTCGCCCCAGATTAGCGCAAGGCTTTCCTGCAGATGGTGGCGATTTGCCAAGCCGGTCAGACAATCAGTGTAAGCCTGCTTTCTAAGAGCTTGATATTGTGCCTTATAATGCGAAAGATTATGCACCACCCCAAGAATTAAACGCTCACCAGCACAGATTTCCGTTGGCAGTACGGAGAGTGATAAATCAATCTCAATGCAACCTCCTGTCGCCCGATTTAACACAACTTCTGCCGGACCGTGCGTAATTGGTAGTGTATTTCTTCCCTGCCAACTATTCGTAAGTTGTTGATACTGGGAACGATAGTTTTCATGCAACAAATGATGCCATTTCTGGCCAATAAGATTCTGCTTAGGCTGGGCCAAGACGGAAGCCATCTGAGGATTGAGCATCTCAATTACGCCTTGGTTATTAATCACAAATACCGCCTCAGCAATGGCATTAACAAACTGATGCAGATTGAGTAGATTCCGCTCAAGTGACTGAATATCGGTTTGTGTTGAGAAACGAGAATTCGTCTGCTGCGGGGTCTGATGATCAGACTTGACTGACAATCCCTGATTTACATTTCTGATATCGGACATGACATTTCATTTATCAGTTTAGGTTTTGAACACCTTAACGAAAAATAGAAATCCCATCCTTCCGACAACCTTACCAATATAACCCTTTGTAAAATAAGATATTTATTACAACCAGGTAAAGGAAGCCTCCATTCAGGCAGAGAACAGAGGCTCATACGTGTTATCTGTGGCGATTTTTAATCTGTGGATCAGGGCTGATAAAGGTTGTAGTAGGATCGTCTTGTTTGGCTACCACCAGACGTAAGCATATATCTTCATCGTCAGCATCAGTGTCGGTGATCATTATCTTGCGTTTGTCTTCGGTAAGTTGCCAGGTTAGATCGCCATCTTCGTCATTGGTAATTTCTGGCGCAGTAAAGACGAAACCATTGCTGTTAATTAACTCATAATCTATTTGGGTATTGGGAATGGTCACAACAACAGAGCCATCGCTGGGCTGTCCACCTTCATCAAAAAATGAAAATGTAGCATTGTTATCCTCAACGGTAACTTCCAGTGTAAACACAAATTTCGGTGCTGAAGGCATACTCGGTATTTCCTTGATGTTTTGGTTAAAAAAGATATTTTCTATTACTCATTTCATTAAACTCTGAGACTTTATCTGCAATCTGGTCAAGGCTATTTAAACAAGCGTGCGCTTGAACATATGGCCATAAAAGACTGGTTTGATTGCTACTACTAACCAGTGGAGTTAACAGCTTTAACGCGTCATCACAGGCCACTTTCTGCATGTTTATTTGCCCGAAATGCTTGTGCTGACTGGCTTTTAACAGTGCCAACTTGGCGACATCCTGAAGGGTTGACGCCTTCTCTATGTTTTGTTCCGTGACAACCAAAACGCTGGCTTTCTCAATCAGTTTTCCACTTTCTGACCAAAAACCCGAAAGCTGCATAAATTGTATTGCCTCTAACCAAGTGGTTAATCTCATTGCAACTGGCTCTGTGTCAGAAGCTGCAGCCTCTTGTAAAGAGCGAGCGAATACCTGCGCACTGGCATTTCGTATCTGAAAATTCCCTTCAGCTGCATTTCTGAGTTGCATAGCCAATAAATATTGCCTCTCTTGTTGCCAAAGCATATTTTCAGAATCTTGCTCAATCATCAGCTCGACATAATGCAGGGCCTTGTCACCAAACTGGTATGATGCTAATAAGTCCCCCTTAAAGGACTGCAACTCAGCTTGCTTGAGATTACCATATAGCAAACCTTCCATGACTGCGGCATCATCAGGCCTTGAGGTTAATACCAAGTTGAGGGTTTGCTGCGCCATCTCCAGTAGTTCGATAGCATTTTCAATTTTACCGAGGTGTTCTTGGGTGGTTGCCAACCAGGACAGTGTATCGGCCCGGTCAATCAATATTGTTGCATCATCAGGTAACAGCTTCAGAGCACGCTCTTTCAGCTTTAAGGACTGTTCAAAATGTGTCTGAGCTTGTTTGTAGTCGTGTCGCTCCAGCAATAAAGATCCAAGTGAGTTATGTGCATAAGACAGTTCCAACCAGGCATCCGGGTCTCCGGGGGACAGCGCCTGCATATCCTGGCTGTATTGCAGATATTGCATAAAATGCTGCTCGGCTTGTTGCCATTCGCCAGCATCATAGGCTAGTTGACCGAGCCAAAATGCGTTCGCTCCAGCTTGCTTTAGCAAATGAACATCTTTAGCTTGTTCCAATAAGCTCACAAAGAGTTTTTGTGCCGAACTAAAAGCCTGTCTGGCTTCTTCTTCCTTAGCCCGGTAATAGGCCACTTCCCCCATTGCCATCAGGGTTTTTGCATATTGCAAACTGGCTGTGCTGTGCTGGGATACAGGCAGGCGCAGCCAGGGAGTATCAGATAATGGTATGTCCGCCTGCAGACTAAAGTACTCCAGGGCCTTATTGCTGATACCGTCCAACAGGTCCATACGTTTTACACTGCGCAGTTTGTCGGCAAATTCGCCCACCATAAAACCCAGCAGATTCTCGGCCTCTAGCCGTCTTTGCATGGCCAACTCTTCGGCTCTATGGCTTTTTACGCTTAGCCACAAGGATGTCAGAGTTAACAGACAAAACATCGCCAACGTTGCCCGTACCATCCACAGACCACGGGTTTGACGTTTTTTCGAAGCCCTGATCAGGGCCTTACTTGGTTCATCCAGTTTAAACAAGCTATTGGCTTGCAAAGCTAACGCTTCATCCAGGGGCTTGCCGGAAGGGAGAAGGAAAGCTGGGTTTTGATGCTCTTTATGCCAACGACTTGCCTGTAATTGCAAACGCGAAAACACAACCAGGCTGTCGGTATGCGCAGCAATCCATTCCTTTGCTCTTGTCCAACCGCGCAACAACGCCTCATGAGCCAGGCTGAAACTGGGTTGTTGATGCAGTAAGTGGGAAACAAACAGACGGCTTTCTACCATAGCCTGGACTAGGGCCTTTTGATGCCCATTGGCTAACTGCCCCCACAACGCCGCGCGGCTGGTGACGGTCTTGGCATCTTGTCCGAGACTAATCAGTTGCCACAGCACAAATCCCAGTGCCTGTTGTTGGTCTTGGGGCAGACTTTGATAAACTTCCTCCGCTTTGCGGCCAATAGCGCCTTCGATACCGCCCAACTCCCGATACACCGAAAGCAACATACAGTCTTTATTATCCCGATGAAGATACAATTCCTGCAAACTATACTGAAGCATAGGCAGGGAATCAGGGTGGGACGCCGCATCATTACAGAGCATTTCGTCCAGAGACATTGCACTTCCTGCGTCAGTTTGCCATTTCAATCCAGCCACCATGGCAGGCATTCTGATCATTTGCATCAGCTCAGAGCGGGTGGGAGGTAACAAATCAAAATGGCCGCCTGACGCTTTCACCGACATCAATACAGGTTGATTTGCCAGTAAAGGATAGAAATCGTTGCGGCAGGCACAGATGACAATAAGTTGTCCTGAGCATGCCAACCAATTAACCACATCAAAAAATTGCTGCCGTAACGATTCGAATTCCGGCCGTGACAGCAATACTTCAATACGGTCAAGAAACAAAAGCAGACGCTTTTTGTCAGTTTGGATCTCAGAAGCCGTCAATACCTGCTGACATTCCTTAAGAAATTCAGAGGAATGCAACACTAAACTTTCAGCCAGACACTGTGCACTTTTATCATACAGTACTGGTTTGTCGTCTATTTCCCAGTCCAGCATCGCACTAGCTATATCGAGAAACAGTCTTGAGGCAGAGGTTTCGGCAAAATCCAGAGTGGCAGAGGACATTACCCGAATCCCCTGATACCCATGGTCTCGCTGCAATACTGGTATCACTCCGGCATTAATCAGAGATGACTTCCCTGTACCGCTGGCCCCTAAAATGACACAAAGAGATTTGTTAAGTGCGACTTGACGTGAAACACTGTCAAGTACTGCGGCAGTCTGCCTGGTGCGGCCAAAAAATATGCTGCTTTCAGTTGTAGAATATGCACCCAGTCCAGGATATGGGCAGCCCCCCTGCCAGGCTTCCGGCTTAGGTGCATTAGCGACATGCTGCTCTGAACGAACCTCAGCCAGTATACGATAGCCCCGTTTGCGAATTGTCTCTATAAATCTGGGAGCACTGGCACTATCATCCAATGCTCGACGCAACTGGTTAATCACTTTATGTAGCGAGTTGTCGCCAATTTCGTTGCTACCCCAACAATTAACCACTATTTGTTGGGCACTTATCACCTGGCCTTGTGCCTTGCAGAGACAAAGAAGAACATCCATGGCTTTGGGCTCTAACTGCACCAAACGTTCTTGCTGACTAATACAGTTTGTCGTAGGGTCAACTAACCAAGGTCCCAGGAAAAAAGCCAGTTGACTCACCACCAAACCATCCATTTAGTGCTCGTAGCAATAAACGAATGGGCCAAACTCGTCAGCCAGGGTATTAACGGAATAGCTAATTTGTTTGAATGTTGAACAGATGATTGACGCTTTACTGCCTTTTCCATGCCTAACATCTTTCCCAAATGACTCAATAGATAGGGGGCGTTGCCAGTATCTTAACTAAGCTAACGTCATCCACCAAGGTCTTATGCCGATTCCCTGATTTACCAGAGAGTGTTTCTGCAGGCAGATCGATACTCCAACCAGGCTTTTAGCGCCCTCTGTCAAAAAACGCGTTAAGAATCTATTTGCTAAGCTTCATTCTGTCAGGCATAAAAAAGGCGCATCAAGCGCCTTTATCAGTGTTAATCAGTTAAGGGATTAGTATTCCCACCACCCCTGCTGCCACCAGGCAAGAAATTCATCAAAATCAATATGGCCGTCTGCATTCTCGTCAATCAAACTGAATGCCTCTTCCACAACCTTGACCTTAGTTTTGGGGGAAAGCACGGTAAGTAATTCGATAAATTCACCCAAATCAATCATGCCGTTATGATCGTTGTCAAAAAAATCGAACTCCTTGCGGACTTCGGCAATCTGGGTTTCGGTTAAGGCTTGTCCTGACATTTCACTTCCTCGGTTTAGGACCATATCGGCCTAGTTTACCCTTGTAATTGCTTTTGCCACAACCAGACTTTATGCCTGTTCGGCTTTCCTGGCAGCATTGGCAGCTAATGCCCTGGCCCGGCGTTCATCGGCCTTTTGTTTGCGGCGCTGCTCCATCGCCAGACGCGCTTCAGAACCAACGTGCTCCTCCTCGCGGGCCCTGGCCAGATTCACCTGCTTCTCGCGCTCACGAAAACGTTCGAGCTGCTCTTCACTGTGCTTACCATAACATTTAGGGCAGCTGACACCTGACTCGTACAGGTCACTTTGTTTATCCTGCTCAGTAATCGGTAGCCTGCAGGCATAACATTGATCATAGTGGGAGCGTTCAAGATCATGATTTACCGCCACACGGTTATCAAATACAAAGCAGTCACCTTCCCACAGGCTCTGTTCTTTGGGGACTTCTTCAAGGTATTTAAGAATGCCGCCTTCCAGGTGATACACTTCTTCGAAGCCTTGTTCCTTAAGGTAGGCCGTGGATTTTTCGCAGCGAATACCGCCGGTACAGAACATCGCCACTTTTTTATGTTTAGACGGGTCCAGATGCTCTTTTACATACTGTGGAAACTCGCGAAAAGTCTCAGTGTTGGGATTAACCGCATGCTTGAACGTGCCAATCTCAATCTCATAGTCGTTGCGAGTATCAATAGTGATAACATCAGGATCGCTAATCAGTGCATTCCACTCTGACGGCTTTACATAGGTGCCCACCGTATGGCGAGGATCGATACCTTCTACGCCCATGGTGACGATTTCGTTTTTTAACTTAACCTTGGTTCGATGAAACGGTTGGCTGCTATCAAAGGATTCTTTATAACTGATAGGGTTCAAACGCTCATCGGCGTTTAGCCAGCTCAGCAAGTTATCAATGGCTTCCCGGCTACCGGATACCGTACCATTAATGCCCTCGTGAGCGAGTAATAAGGTGCCTTTGATCCCCTGACTTTCCATAAACTGATACAGGGGTTGGCGAATTTCTTGGTAGTTTTCCAGGCTGACAAACTTATACAGCGCGCAGACAACGACTTGAGACATGTAACTTTTCTCCAGCGAGCCGGAACGTAAATCCGGAGCTTAAACCAATAGCATCCGTTGATGCTCTGAACGGCGCGCATTGTAAAAAAAATACCCCTGAAATAAAAGGGGTATTCTGAGCCTTCAGCTTATGGTCACTTCAGAGCGGATAAGGACGCAATCAAGTTACGATATACAGGTTTGTCAATATCGGTGTCGCCCACTTGAAACAAAATAAGGGTCATAAGTTTGTCATGCAAAACATAAACTCTATGATCTACCCCGCCTTCTGCGCTTATCACCGTTTTCAGCATCTGCAACTCTTGCCCATTAACCATTAACTTATGATCGGTATATTCTGCACCTTGTGCCTTAAAGCTATCACGCATGCCATTGAGCATCTGATGCAACTTGCCAGGGTCAACATTGCTGGGCAGCGTCATAAAGGTAATGACTTTCTCACCAGTATCATCTAGCAACACATCTGAACGACCAAATACCGGACCTAAATCCATTTCATAGTGTTGCCAAACACCTGGGTTGTCGACAAGTAGTTGGCTATTGGGCAACTGCTGGGGGGCGGCACTAAGAGACGCAGTAAAGAAAACCGTCAGGAATAATTTCTTCATAAGTGTTTCTATCCTTTTAAACAATTGAATTTCAGCAAATCATCATCAACTTATCAGTCAAATATTACAAACGTTATCCCGTGCTGTGCATAAATACATACGTAGATCCGTTATCTTGGCCTATCAAGTAGCTGAAGATGCCTGTCTGACAAATGTGCTGCAACAGACGGCGATTGCGAGACAAGCTTGGTTAACGCTGTTCTGGCCTCCTCGGTTTTTCCATCAGATAGCAGTTTGTCGATTGCTTGTAATTGAATCCGCCATTGTGCGGCGTTTTGGATTATCTCGACCTTATTAGCATGCATATCCTCATGAAAATTCACGTCCCCTGCACTTTGCGCCTCTGCTTCAACGTCGCTAAATCTTTGCCGTTTTGACTCAACCGGATCTTGTTCCCTTATCAAGGCAGGCATTTGCATGAAACCTGGGCTGGCTGGTTGAGCCGACTCCATATGCGGCGGTATTTTTTGCAAAGGAGAAAAGTATTGGTGAACCATTATTACGCTCACCAACAAAACCGTTACCAGACCTGACAGGGGCCAGCGCCACTTGCGTCCAAATGTAGGCCTGTTTGTAATGTTCATTTGGGTGTCAGAGCGGTCAGATAGATTCGCTTCGGCCATGGCCAGAATTTTACTGTCCAGTTTAGCGGGGGAGCTTTCTTTGCCTAACATCTGATATAAAGCAGTCAGCTGTTTTTCATCCTGCACTGTCATGATTTTTCACCGTGTTTTCCCAGACATGCAATCAAGTTTGCCACGGCATAGCGCATTCTGCTCTTACAAGCCTCTACTGCAGAGTCCATCACCTGGGCTATTTGGTCTAATTTCAGTCCTGCTTCTTCTTTCAGCAAGAAGGTATCCAATTGCAAGGCGGGTAACTTAGCCAAGCATTTTCTAAGCATTTGGGCCTGCCTGGCGCTTTGTACCAACTGTTCAGGTTCATTGGCGGAACAGTCCTCGTCGTCAAAATGTTCGGTGACCAATTTGAACTGGCGATGCGCCAAGCGATGCTTATCGATAAGTAGATTACGCGCAATCTGATAAAGCCAGGTCGTAAAACGTGCATTGGCCTGATAATGGGCAGCAGATTGAATCACCCGCTGCCATACTTCCTGCATTAACTCCTCGGCGCAGTCTGTAGGCATACCACGACGTATAAAAAAACGCCAAAGAGGGTCTTTGTGTTTGGCATAAAGCTGACTAAAAGCCTGTATTTCCCCCTGCCCGTAGGCCAGCATAAGTTGCTCATCGGACTGAACCTGAATCGGCGTCGGATTGTGACTGGCAGTACTACGGGCGAATTGCATATCTTGTCTCTATAAAGTGCCAGCCTGAGATGTCGTCAGAGCGTCGGCACTGCGTACCAGACGGATAAACTCACTGCGGTAACCGTGGCTATCCTGCCCTTTTCCCCGCTCAGCAAGCTGCAGAATATCGGCAAAACCGGTGTGCTGCATATATTTGCCACCTTTTAACAGTTGGGCAAAACCCGCCGCCGCGGCGGCAAAGGCAAAATCGCCATCGACTTCGCGACTGTGGTCTTGCAGAGAGACAATAGTGCTTTGCAGTTGGCTGGCATTATTGCCGGGCTGCTTATATCTGAGTTTAATCTGTGCCAGCTCATTGGAAAAGGATGTCGCCTGATTGTTTTCTGCATAGCGAAGCGGGTCAACCTGGCGGATATCTGACGTGGTCAGCGCCAGCTCATATAAAGCGGTGACTCTGTGACCAGCCCCCACCTCTCCGGCATCAACATGATCATTATTGAAATCTTCCCTGGCCAACATACGATTCTGATAGCCCACCAGGCGATACTCTGCGACGACGGCAGGGTTAAATTCCACCTGGATTTTTACGTCACTGGCGATGATTTCCATACTGGCAGACAGCTCATCTATCAGCACTTTGCGGGCTTCATTAATGTTATCGATATAGGCATGCTGACCATTGCCCAAGTTGGATAAGCTCTCCATCAGGGCATCGTTATAATTGCCGCTGCCAAAGCCTAGTGTGGTAAGGGCCACACCACTTTGTCGTTGCTGACGAATCAGGTCTTTAAGCTGCTCAAGATCCGATATTCCCACATTGAAGTCGCCGTCGGTGGCTAATATCACTCGGTTAACACCCTCCTGGATAAAGTTGGCTCTGGCCAGGTGATAGGCCTGACGAATACCACCTTCACCGTTGGTCGAACCGCCAGCACTAAGGCTGTCCAACGCTTGCATAATCTGCAGCTGTTGGTCGCCCGAAGCCGACGCCAGCAAGGTATTACTCTGCCCTGCGTAGGTCACAATGCTGACCTTATCTTGTTTGTCCAATTGGCTGGTCAGCAGGCGCAGACTCTGGATCAGCAACGGCAATTTATCCGGAGCCTTCATTGAACCGGAAACATCCACCAGAAAGACCAGATTAGCAGGCTTTTGCCATTGCGCTTCGGGTTGACTGCCCATCAGACTGATTTTCAGCAAATGCCGCCCGTTGTTCCAGGGTGACAAGGCCAATTGCGTGTCCAGATTAAAGGTCTGCCCTGATGCGGCCGGGGCGTAGTGGTAATCAAAGTAATTGATAAAATCTTCGACACGCACAGCATCAGCTGGTGGCAACAGGCCGTGATTGAGCATTCTTCTGATATTGGTGTAGCTACCGGTATCTACATCAATGGAAAAGGTCGAAACTGGCTGTTCATTGGTAACGAACAGACCGTTTTCCGGTGTTTCAAGGTATTTCTCAGTAATGACATTATTCGGTGGCAAGTAAAGATGTTGTGACAGTGCCATGTCATGCATCATTGCTCCGGCTACCGCCATTTTCTGTTCAGCACGATGCCTGGACTGCAGTGGCACTTTGGTTGGCTGAGCCAGCTCTGTTTGGTTAACTTGTTCTGGCTGCTCTGGTTCATTGGCACAAGCACTAATTAACAGAATTGCCATTGCACAAGATACTGGGGAAACTCTCATCATTGATGTCCTTTAACATGGGTTTTCCCCCTATAAACGACATGATTTAAATTTCGGGTTATTTATTTTTAATCAGCACAAGAAAAATAACTTTATGGTCTTGTGGCTAAAAGAGCAGGAACAAAAACCAACCGCCATCCATGGCTAAGATGCATATGGTGTGTTGCTGTGCGCTTATCAAGTGGCCGAAATACGCTCAAACAATTGATAGAAGTTGTAGGTAGTGGCATCTGCCAATGTCTGCACAGGAATTTCTTTAAGATCGGCAATAAACTGGGCAACTTCTTTTACATACGCTGGCTCGTTGGGTTTGCCTCGATAAGGCACAGGTGCCAGCCAGGGTGAATCTGTTTCAATCAGCAATCGCTCCATCGGTATTTGTCTGACCACGTCCTGCAGTTCAGTGGCGGCTTTAAAGGTGACTATCCCGGAAATCGATATATACAAGCCCAATTCTATTGCTTGCCGGGCCATGGCTAGATCTTCGGTAAAACAATGTAACACCCCTTTGGTATGCGGCGCTTTGTATTGTTTTAGCAATGCGATGGTGTCTTGCCTGGCATCACGGGTATGAATAATCAGCGGCTTGTTCAGCTTGTTTGCTACCTTGATGTGGTCAATAAAAGACTGTTGCTGAATCGCCTTAGTATCCGGGCTGTAATGGTAGTCCAGGCCGGTTTCACCAATGGCCACCACCTCTTCGCGACTGGCCATACTCAGTAACTCTTCGTAACTGCAAACGTCTTCCTGATGCAGCGGGTGCACTCCACATGATACCGACACATCAGAAAAATCCTTCACCGTCTCTAGCATGGTTTCATACTCATTGACGGCCACACAAACGCATAAAAAATGCTTAACACCGCGGTCCCTGGCACGCTGCACCAGTTCTTGTAATTGCTGTGGTGACTTATCCAGTCTGTCCAGATGACAGTGGGAATCGATAAACAACGTTAACTCCTCAGAATTCGAAATGCGCTCAGCAGTTCAGACAACATTAATACTTTGTTCAAACCTGCGTTGGAAACAGCGCGGCAGGCAGCTAAGCACCGGCTATTCAAAGTCCAGGCAGCGTCCTGCGGTATCTTGCCGTTTTTCAATGTTTCTAACAGCCAGTGCTGCAGCCACTCCAGCAATCTGCCCGGATTTTCCTGCCATTGCTGAGCCATCTCCAGGCTACTCTGCTGGCTCTCTATAACCTGTTGTAAATTGTCAATAAATTCGCCATACCTGTTGCCCCCTTGCTCGTTTAACAATTCAAGCAAGGTTAACGGGCAGGCACCATACATGGCTAACAATTGTGGTTCTATCTCGCCCTGATACTGACTGGACATCCATTGACTGGTCTGTTGATGCGTCGCTTGTGGTAAAAGCAATTTTTCACAGCGACTTTTAATCGTTGGTAACAGACGCTGGGCACTGCTGGCCGTCAGCAGCATATAAGTTTGTGGGGTTGGCTCTTCCAGTGTTTTCAGTAAAGCATTGGCGGCAGACTCGGTCATACTGTCAGCCTGATGAATGACCAGGACTTTGGCACCACGCAGTTGCGATTTTCCGCTGAGCTTCTCTATTGCACTGCGGATATCATCAACGCCGATTTGTTTTTCACTCTGAATTTGGTGTAAATCCGGGTGGCTGCCAGCATCAACCAAATGGCATGCCTGACACTGGCCACAGCGTTCTGACTGCGGGTTTTGGCAAAGCAAATAAGCGCCAAAATCTCTGGCCAGCGCGGTTTTACCCAAGCCTTTGGGGCCCAGCATCAACAGAGCATGGTGCAAACGTGCATGCCTCGCTCTGTCGGTTAGCTGCTGAAAAAGTGTGTCAAACCAGGGATAGCTCATGATAAAAAGCCAGTTACGGCCTGTCGAATATCATCATGCACTTTGGCCATCGCTTGCATGGCATCTATGACAATAATACTGTTGTCCAAAGAGGCCAGTTGCAAATACTTAGCCCGGGTACGGGTAAAAAATTCCAGTCCGGACTGTTCGATGCGATCCAACTCGCCCCGCCCGCGGGCTCTTTGCAAGCCAATGGCTGGATCAACATCCAGATACAGGGTCAATGCAGGCTTAAAGTCTTTCAGGCTGATGGCGCGCAGGTTTTGCAGCAAACTGTCTGGAATTTGTCGTCCGCCGCCCTGATAGGCCTGGGATGATAAATCATGGCGATCTCCTAACACCCAGCGCCCCTCATTAAGCGCCGGCTTAATTACATTTTCCAGCAATTGCACCCTGGCAGCATACATCAGCAATAGCTCAGCCTCTGTGGTGACATGTTCCTGCCAGTCATGTTTTACCACTTCACGAATGGCTTCCGCCATGGGCGTACCACCTGGCTCCCTGGTACAAACAAGGGAATGGCCAGCCTGCTCAATACACTGCTTGACCACCTTGATGGCCGAACTTTTACCAGCCCCTTCCAGGCCTTCAATAACAATAAATTTCCCTGACATGGGCTCTCATTTGGTTTGTAGGTAGTCAGCTTATGCTCAACCTATTGGTTCAGTTGGTATTGTCGCACTGCTGCATTATGATCGGCAAGGTTGGTAGAGAACACATGACTACCATCATTGCGTGACACGAAGTACAACTCCTCGCTTTCTATTGGGTTCAGCGCAGCGATCAGGGCTTCACGACTGACCATGGCAATAGGTGTAGGTGGCAGGCCCTTAATCACATAAGTGTTGTAAGGGGTGGCCGTGCGTAAATCTTCGCGGCGGATATTGCCATCAAATTGATCTCCCATACCATAAATTACCGTTGGGTCTGTCTGCAGGCGCATATTGCGCTTTAACCTATTAACAAACACCGCTGCGATTCTGGGGCGCTCGGCAGCAAGCCCGGTTTCCTTTTCCACGATGGACGCCATTATCAGGGCTTCATAAGGGCTGGCATATGGCAAATCTGCCTTGCGGTTTTGCCATTGCTGTTGCAGGAAATCCTGCATGTGCTGGTACGCTCGTTTGACCAGCGTAGTCGCATCCGTACCATGGGTGAAATGATAGGTATCAGGCATCAGCCAACCCTCCAGGCTAGCGCCCTGAGGCGATAACCGCTCGGTTAACTTATCTATGTTATCGCTATACAAATGCGGGTGCTGTTGGATCTGTTGCTGCCAGTCCCGCCAGCGAAAGCCTTCCACCAGACGCAGCTCAAACTGCTTTTCCTTGCCACTGGCCAACAGTTGTAACACCTGATGCAAACTCATGCCGGGCAGCAACTCGTAAGTGCCCGCTTTAATATTGGCCAATTCTGGTTGCAGTTTAACTAACACTTTGACCGGCCATTGCTGCTCCAGTCCATATTGCTGAAGTTGATTCACCAAGTGGTTAAGATGCTGCCCACGCTTAAGCTGATACAGACTTGGCTGACTGATATTAAGCGGTTGGTGGACGGTTTGGATAAATTGCTGATATCCCCAATAGCCGCAGACTACCGCCACAAAGACGACAGATAAAACAACGGCCTTGGTAAAAATGCTAATTCTGCTCACCGAAGCATTCCTTATTTAGCTGCCTGGCGGTATCCATTGGATATACTTGCTCACCAATTTGCCTGACGGGCACAATCCCCATCAAACTATTGCATATCAACACAGAAGAGGCTTGCATCAGTACCTGAGATGTTGCGCGAACCTGGTGAACCTGATGCCCTTTATGTTGCAGATGGTCAATCAGGAGTCGGCGTATCACGCCCTCCACGCCGGCAAACTGCAGATCCGGCGTATACCAGCAATGACCAAGCTGCCAGAACAGGTTGGCAACTGAGGTTTCCACCAACATGTTATCTGTGTCGCACACTAGTGCGTCATCCCATCCCTGTTGATGTACATGCTGGCGAATCAGCACCTGCTCCAGACGATTTAAGTGTTTGATGCCAGCCAGAAGTGGCTGTCTCGCCAGTTGGATCTCAGACTGGCCCAAGCTAATACCTTGTAAGCGCCAATCAGCGTAATGTTCGGGCAAAGGATGCTGGCTGACTATCCAATTTGCCTGCATCTGCTGTGGCGGCAGATAGCCGCGTCCTCCCTCTCCGCGACTGATCAGCACTTTCACCACAGCACCGACATGAGTGCTCGCCAGGTCATGCACAGATTGACTCACTTGCTGCCATTGACTAAATACCATACCCAAACGCTCAAGCCCCTGCTGCAGGCGCTGTTTATGCAGTGGCCAGAATTCAGGCATGCCTTCTTTTACCCTTATGGTGGTAAAAACGCCGTCTCCATATTGAAAGGCGCGATCGGCAGCGGGTAAGTGGGTATGTGGCTGACCGTTAATCAGCATGTTGGCTGTCATAGCGGGATCAATTACCTGTAGCAAAAAAAAAGCCTGTCAGAAACTAACAGGCTTTGTTTAACTTGTTAAGCGCTTAGATTTTCTTAAACAGCAAAGAGCCGTTTGTACCGCCAAAGCCAAATGAGTTACACAAGGCATAATCCATCTGCACATCTCTTGCGGTATGAGGTACAAAATCTAAATCACAGCCTTCATCCGGGTTATCCAGGTTGATGGTTGGTGGCACCACCTGGTGCGCCAGGGACAAAGTAGTAAATATCGCTTCTACTGCGCCCGCTGCGCCTAACAGGTGGCCGGTCATGGACTTGGTAGAGCTCACCAGAACCTTGTTGGCTGCAGCACCAAACACTGACTTAACCGCTTTGGCTTCTGCCACATCGCCTGCCGGTGTCGAGGTGCCATGAGCATTGATATAGCCAACCTGTTCGGCATTGACACCGGCGTCAGCTAATGCATGCACCATGGCAGCCGCAGCGCCCTGGCCTTCCTCAGGTGGTGAGGTCATATGGTAAGCATCGCCACTCATTCCAAAACCAACCAGTTCGGCATAAATTTTTGCACCACGGGCTTTGGCGTGCTCATATTCTTCTAGCATCACCACGCCGGCACCATCTCCCATAACAAAACCATCCCGGTCTTTATCCCACGGACGACTGGCGGCCTTGGGATCATCATTTCTGGACGACAGTGCCCTGGCTGCAGCAAAGCCACCTAATCCCAGTGGCGTGATGGCCGCTTCGGCGCCACCGGCCAACATGGCATCGGCGTCACCATAAGCGATAGTGCGAAAGGCAATACCAATATTATGTACGCCTGTGGTACAGGCAGTCACAATATTCAGATTGGGGCCCTTCAGACCTTCCATAATAGACAGAAAGCCCGAAATCATATTAGTGATGGTAGATGGCACAAAAAAGGGTGATATTTTGCGCGGCCCGGATGCCAGCAGTTTACTGTGATTTTCCTCAATCAATCCCAGTCCACCAATGCCTGAGCCCACCGCAACCCCTACCCGACCAGCATTGGCCTCGGTAATTTGCAAGCCTGAATCCTTGAGCGCCTGCATTCCTGCAGCGACTCCATACTGGATAAACAGATCCATCTTCTTGCTTTCTTTTTTGGGCATGTACTGCTCAACATCGAATCCTTTCACCGCCCCGGCAAAACGGGTGGAGAAACTGCTTACATCGAAGCTTTCGATATTGCCGATACCACTTTCACCCCGAAGCAGGGCATTCCAGGTAGAAGTGCTATCCAGACCCAAAGGAGAAAGCATGCCAAGACCTGTTACTACAACACGACGTTTTGACACTATGGCCTCCGCAGGGGATATAGTCTTTATATGGTAGGAAAAGAAACGGCTCTGAACGAGCCGTTGATTTCAATTTACTTACGCGTCTTTGTGAGCGTTGATGTAATCGATAGCAGATTGAACAGTAGTGATCTTCTCAGCTTCTTCATCTGGAATCTCAGTATCAAACTCTTCTTCCAGTGCCATCACCAGCTCAACGGTATCAAGAGAATCCGCACCCAGATCATCAACGAAGGACGCTTCAGGCTTAACTTCTTCTTCTTTAACGCCCAATTGTTCTACGATGATTTTAATTACGCGTTCTTCGATATTACTCATAATTCTAGTTTTCCCTTAAAGTGAGGCTAGATGTGAATTTGGCAGTAGTTTATTTTGCAACTTCAGGCCTTGCAAGCAAGAGTATGAAGTTTTTTTCTGGTCAAACCACAAATGCGCTCAATTAACAAACATTAACAGGTACAGGAAAGTTACCTGCACAAATACGTAAGATTACTGCAGTTGGCTACATAATCAAGCCATAAACATGCCACCATTGACATGAATTGTTTCACCTGTGATATACGCAGCGCCATCTGACACCAGAAACGCTACCGTAGCCGCAATTTCTTCCGGACTTCCCAGACGATTGGCCGGAATATCCTTGAAGATGGCTTCACGTTGTTCATCCGTCAAGGCTTTAGTCATATCTGTGTCGATAAAGCCGGGCGACACGGTGTTGACTGTAATACCTCTGGACGCCACTTCACGGGCCAGGGACTTGGAAAAACCGATAACACCGGCTTTTGCCGCTGCATAGTTAGCTTGACCAGGATTACCAGAGCTACCCACTACCGAACCAATATTCACGATCCGCCCGGCCCGCTTTTTCATCATACCGCGCATTACGGCTTTGGATAACCTGAATATAGAGGTCAGGTTGGTTTCCATAATATCCAGCCATTCATCGTCTTTCATGCGCATCAGCAGATTGTCGCGTGTGATACCGGCATTATTGACAAGAATATCAATCTCACCGAATTCGCTGCGAATTTGTTCCAGACAGGCGTCCAGTTGGGCAGTGTCAGTGACATTTAACGCCAGCCCCTTGCCGCTGCTGCCCAGATACTCGCTGATGGCTGCCGCACCACTTTCAGAGGTGGCCGTTCCGATCACTGTAGCCCCTTGGGCCGCCAGTTTTTCGGCAATGGCTTTACCTATACCACGGCTGGCGCCCGTTACTAATGCAACTTTGCCTTGTAATTCAGACATTTGATCATCCTTCTTATACGAATGCTTTAATTGAATCCGGCGTGTTAATAGCATCAACCTGCAGGTTCTTATCAATACGTTTAATTAGCCCGGCAAGCACCTTTCCAGGTCCGGCTTCCAATACAGTTTCAGCCCCCATTTCAGCCAACTTTTGTACCGATTCGGTCCAACGTACCGGACTGTAGAGTTGTCGCACTAAGGCATCACGAATCAGTTCTGGTTCGGTGGGCATAGCCACATCGACATTATTTACTACCGGAATGACAGGTGTATTAAGCTCAAGATTTGCCAACGCCACAGCCAGCTTCTCTGCCGCGGGTTTCATCAGGGCGCAATGAGACGGCACACTGACAGCCAGTGGCAGCGCGCGCTTAGCACCCGCGGCTTTGCAAGCTTCACCGGCTCTGGCCACTGCCTCAGTTTCACCGGCAATCACGACCTGTCCGGGACTGTTGAAATTCACCGCAGAAACTACATTCCCTTGCGCCGCCTGCTCACAAGCCTGAATAACCTTATCATCATCCAGGCCAATAATCGCGTACATGGCTCCGGTACCGGCGGGGACGGCTTGCTGCATCAATTCGCCACGCAGTTGTACCAGTTTGATAGCATCGGCAAAATCCATCACACCGGCACACACCAATGCTGAATACTCTCCCAGACTATGACCAGCCAAAATAGCGGGTTGTTGCCCCCCTAACGACTGCCATACCCGCCAGATGGCTACGCTGGCGGCCAGTAGTGCAGGTTGGGTACGATGAGTGGCATTCAGGTCAGCTTCCGGACCTTCCTGCACCAGTTTCCATAAGTCATAACCGAGTGCATCAGTGGCTTCGGCGAAAGTTTGCTGTACTTGAGGATAGCTGGCCGCCAACTCAGCCAACATGCCAACAGTTTGCGATCCCTGTCCCGGAAATACAAAAGCCAATTTAGTCATTAGAAATTCTCCGCTTGGGAAAAGTCAGTATTTACAGATACTCACTGAGATAACTATGTAAGTCAGACAGCATTCCGACAACCTGACCTAGGTTGTCGGAATGACATACGATCTACAATGGTAGATAGAATAATCAGTAACGGACCAAGGCTGAAGCCCAGGCAAAGCCGCCACCAAAAGCTTCCAGCAGAAGGTTGTGGCCGCGTTGGATTCGTCCGTCACGAATGGCCGTATCCAATGCAGTCGGCACTGTGGCCGCCGATGTGTTGCCGTAGTCTTGCAAAGTCAGCACTACCCGCTCCATTGGCATTTCCAACTTTTTCGCGGTGGCCTTGATAATCCGAAAGTTTGCCTGGTGTGGCACCAGCCAATCCAAGTCAGACTTTTTCATATTGTTCGCTTCAAGGGTCTGCTCAACCAATTCACTCAGTTTGGTCACGGCCACCTTAAAAACTTCGTTGCCTTTCATCACGCCCCAGTTGTCGTGCACGGATTGCTCCTTTCCGCGTGTAGGGTTGCCAACATAGAGCAAGTCATTATATGAACCTGCAGCGTGAATATGGGTGGATAAAATCCCGGGTTCTTCACTGGCTTCCAAAATGGTGGCACCTGCGGCATCACCAAACAAAATCACCATAGTGCGATCAGAGGGAGCTACCAGTCGGCTTAAACAATCTGAGCCCACCACCAGAATACGTTTCGCCATGCCAGATTTAATGTACTGATCTGCCACACTCAAGGCATAACAATAGCCCGCGCAAGCGGCCGCTACATCAAAGGCCGGGATGCCATCCAGTCCCAGAATTTTCTGGATATCACAGGCGGCACTTGGCAGCGCTTTGTCGTGACTGGTGGTTGCACAGACAATCATATCGATGCTTTGCGGATCAATAGCCGCCATTTCAATAGCTTTCAGCGATGCTTCGGCTCCCATTGTGGCAACTGTTTCGTTGTCACCTATGATGCGTCTTTCCTTGATGCCAGTTCGGTCAGTAATCCATTCGTCGTTGGTGTCGACCATTTGCTCCAGATCGGCGTTGGTACGAATTTGGCTGGGGTAGTAGCTGCCGGTGCCGATGATTCTCGAATACATGGTTAAGGCCTTTCCATTAGAAGTGTTTCTATTTTATGTTTTATTTTGTGCGGAACCTGTCTGGTAACTTCCTGCATCGCTTCTCTGATAGCATACAAAAAGGCTTCACTTGAGGCATTACCGTGGCTCTTGACGACAATTCCGCGCAATCCTATCAGACTCGCGCCATTGTACTGGTCGGGGTTCACTCTGGCGTAGATCTTTTTCAGGATCGGCAACGCCATACGAGCCATTACACGGGTAAGAAGATTTTTACCTGAGACGCGTTTTACTTCTGTAATGATCAGCTTGCCCAGGCCCTCACATGCCTTAAGCGCAATATTGCCAACGAAGCCATCTGTGACAACAACATCAGCCTTGTCGGCAAAAATATCATTTCCTTCGATATAGCCAATGTAATTGATCCCCGGAACGGATGAGAGAATCTGCGCCGTATGTTTGACCTGATCATTACCTTTAATTTGTTCCTCTCCCACATTCAGGAGCGCCACTCTGGGTCTATCCAGGCCTTCCACTTGTTCGGCTAATACCGACCCCATAACAGCGTACTGAAACAGGATCTCAGAGTCACAATTGACGTTAGCGCCTAAATCAAGCAAGTACACTTTCTGATGGCTGACAGTAGGCAAGGAAGAAATCAATGCCGGTCGGTCAATCCCTGGCAAGGTTTTTAGCACATAGTAAGCCATGGCTAATAAAGCACCAGTATTACCGGCACTGACACAGGCATCAGCACGCCCTTGTTCAACCAGTTCCAGCGCTCTGCGCATGGAAGATTTGGCCTTGCTACGTAATGCCGCACTAGGACGCTCATCCATACCCACCACTTGCTCAGTCGCCTCGACCTGAAGTCGGTCAGAAGGCGCCTGGGGGTACTTAGCCAGCCCATCGCTCAACTGCTTAGGATCGCCACAAAGTATTAAGTGAAGATGAGGAAATTCAGATACCGCATGAACTGCGGCTTCAATAGTAACAGGGGGGCCATGATCGCCCCCCATCATATCTAACGCGATGGTTAGATTAGTCAAAGTCAGCTCGCTTAGTTAGCGATGACTTTTTTGCCTTTGTAGTAACCGTCAGCTGTTACATGATGACGACGATGCGTCTCACCTGACGTGGAATCTACAGACAAAGTTTCCGCAGTCAAAGCATCATGCGAACGACGCATACCACGCTTAGAACGGGTTTTACGATTCTGTTGTACCGCCATTACCTACTCCTGATCTCGCTTAAGTTCTTTCAACACCGCAAAGGGGTTTGGACGCTCAGCAACCGGTTCAATCACCCCAAAACTTAATTCTTCCTCACCTACTTTGCAGTCTTTTTCTGCGTGAAAAGCCACAATTGGTAAGGCTAAAATAAGTTCATCCTCAAAGAGTTGAAGTAAATTGACTTCTCCATGGTCATCGACCTCTACCGGCTCATAAGCCTCCGGTATCTCATCTGTGTCTTGTTCAGGCTTTATGGGACTGAAACAAAATGACACATCCAAATGATGAGCAAAGGTTTCATTGCACCTTTGGCAGACGAGCGATACATCGGTAGCCAGTGTTCCTTCGAAAAAAGTCAGACCCTGCGCGTCTTTATTAAATCTGACCTCAATCTCAATATCCTGACTTGCCTCAGCGACTGCCTGTTGCAAACGAACCATATCCTTGGCCATCATCACTCCAATATACTCGGAGCGCTTCATGGCGCTTTTGGCTGGATCCAGTTGCTTGGGCAATTTCACTTTCTGCATAGGGCGCGCATGATATAGCCACGGACAAGCTTAGTCAAAGAAAATCTATGCTGACAAGGCCTTGGGTTCGTGCTCAAGACTTGGTTACAATCCCTTCCTTTTTAGAAAGACAGGAATAACCATTATGCAGTTGGTCCTTGGCTCCACCTCCCCTTACCGGAAAGCCTTGTTGGAAAAACTGGGATTAGAGTTTATCTGCATTGCACCGGATACTGACGAAACCGCTATGGCGGGCGAAACACCAGACATGTTGGTCAGTCGCTTAGCAAGAGCGAAAGCCGAATCTGTTGCTCATCAGTGCAGTACCCCGAGTCTGGTAATAGGGTCTGATCAAGTTGCCTGTTTGGACGGCCAAATCATTGGTAAGCCACTGACACATGCAAAGGCATTTGCTCAGTTGCAACAAGCGAGTGGCAGATTAGTGCGATTTTATACCGGGCTTTGCCTGTATAACAGTCAAAGCATGGAGAGTCAGATTCAAGTAGAAACCTTTGATGTGCAATTCAGACCATTAACTGACCAACAGATTGAAGCCTATTTAACCAAGGAAACGCCATACCAGTGCTCTGGCAGTTTTAAAAGCGAAGGCCTTGGCATATGTCTGTTTGAACAGTTGACAGGGCGAGATCCAAATAGCCTGGTTGGGCTACCTCTGATTGCCCTGGTGGATATGCTGCACCAGGCAGGCCTGGACCCGCTGGCCTGAGCATAAATAAAGCCCATTTGCCAAGCCTATCTTCCCTTAACGGACTAAGTAGGCTTGCAGCTCTTTTAGCGAGTCCATCATGGCTACCGGCTGGTGAGTTAACAATCTGGCCCGGTCATGCACGCCATGACTGACGGCGATGCGGTCCATGCCAAGCTGCTCTGCCATCTGCATATCATAAACCGTATCACCAACCATGACTGCTTGTGATGGTTGTATGTGTAATTCCTGCAATATTTGTCGCAACATATCAGCAGAAGGCTTGGATTCTGCTTCATCTCCACAACGCGAAGTATGAAAAAAGTGCTCTGTAGCGGTTTCCTGCCAGACTCGCTTTAAACCACGCCGGGCTTTGCCCGTGGCCACGGCGAGTAGCCGTCGGTCCTCTCGCAATGCACTAAGTAGACTTAACGCCCCCTCAAACATGGGGGTTGGAGTCAGATCTCGTTCTACATATTCTTGCTTGTAAAATGTCAACAGGGCCTGTTCAGTTTCAGTGTCCATGTCCCCAAACAAGATCTGCATGGCAGGCAATAAACTGATACCAATAATATCCTTTACTGCTTCATCACTGGGTACCAGCAATCCAGCACGCTGGGCTGCTGTCTGCATAGCTGAGACAATTCTGGCCCCGGAGTCCATCAAGGTACCGTCCCAATCAAATATTACCAACTTATACATCAACGCTCCCGCATTTTGACCAGCGCGGCGTGCAATTCAGGGGCTAACGGCGCTTCAATGCGCATAGTCTGCTCTGTTTTAGGATGCACAAAAGACAAAGTAAAAGCATGTAGAAACAGGCGTTTCAAACCGATTCCAGTTGTCAGTTGGTTAAACTCTTCATCGCCGTATTTGTCATCGCCGGCGATAGCATGGCCCGCATGCAAACAATGCACACGGATTTGGTGGGTTCGTCCAGTCACCGGAAATGCCTCGACCAAGGTCGCATTTTGAAAGCGTTCAAGAATTTGGTAGCGGGTTTCTGATTCCTTGCCATCTGGTGACACCGATACCATTCTCTCGCCGGACTTAAGGATATTTTTCTTAAGCGGCGCTCTGACCTTATTGCGACTGTCTGGCCAATGCCCTGCAACTAACGCCTGATAGCGCTTATCTACCGTTTTGTCACGCAACTGCTCATGCAAGGCTTTAAGGCTGGAACGACGCTTGGCAACCAACAGACAGCCCGACGTGTCTCTGTCCAGGCGATGTACCAGTTCCAAGAATTTCTGCTGCGGTCGCAACGCTCGTAAGGCCTCAATGACCCCAAAGCTTAATCCGCTGCCACCATGTACCGCCATACCGGATGGCTTGTTGATAGCAATAAGCAGCTCGTCTTCATATAAGATATGTTGTTCAAGACCTGCGACTTTATCCAGCTTAACCGATGGTGCATCGCTTTTTTCTGCTACTTTTAGCGGCGGAATTCGCACCAGGTCATCGGCTTGCAGTTTATAATCCGGCTTAACGCGCTTTTTATTAACCCGTACCTCGCCCTTACGTAAAACACGATAAATAAGGCTTTTAGGAACACCTTTAAGCTGAGTGCGCAAAAAGTTATCAATTCTTTGCCCTTCCAGCTCAGGATCCACTTGGATGAGTTGTACTTTTAGTGAAGTTTGTTCTGTCATAGGAGTGCTATTTTACCCTAAATAGATAAAACAGGATTGATTATTTCAGATGAAAATTTCTAACTTAGTCATATTTGAAATGTCAGTTAGGCCGCAACGGTAAGATAGCGAGAGCCCTTTTAACCTCGATCTAATCTTGGTAAGGATTGGCAAACCGCTGAAAATATGCCTCTAACATAAAAAATGAATTGCCTTGCCTGTAAAGTTGCTTTAGTGCGATAATCAAAGGGCTTTTGATCTAACTAAAAAATATGGTCAAATCTGCCTAAATGCAGATAGGGTTCTGAACGCTAAGAACAGATCCTCATCAAAATGATGAGTAAGCGGACCTGTCCGGCACGAAGAGTGTAAAAGTTCGTGTTTAACGGATACGGAAGAACCTGGGCAAAGAAACAAATTTTTAAGATCCAGATTGCTATCGAAGCAAAGTATTAGACCAGTTTGAATGCCTGTCAGGCCAATATATCAGCCTGACAAGCCAGTCAGTTATTGAGAACATACACAATTTGATTTGGCTTGAGCCACCATCCAGTCGGGAGACTGTGCCTTTAAGAACTGGGGGTTCTTGTCTTTCGATAGTGATCGATACCTATCGAGTCACAAAATGAAAAGAATGTTGATTAACGCAACTCAACACGAGGAGTTGCGTGTTGCCCTGGTAGACGGGCAAAAGCTGTATGATTTGGATATTGAAAGTCCAGGACACGAACAAAAGAAAGCCAATATCTATAAAGGTCGCATCACCCGGGTAGAACCAAGCCTAGAGGCCGCCTTTGTCGATTATGGTGCAGAACGCCACGGTTTCCTTCCGCTAAAAGAAATTGCCCGCACCTACTTCCCAAAAGGTTACAACTTTGAAGGCCGTCCCAACATCAAAGATGCGATTAAGGAAGGCCAGGAAGTTATTGTACAAATAGATAAAGAAGAGCGTGGACAAAAAGGTGCTGCCTTAACGACTTTTATCAGTCTGGCTGGCAGCTACTTAGTGCTAATGCCAAATAACCCCAGAGCAGGTGGTATTTCCAGGCGTATTGAAGGCGATGAGCGTACCGATCTTAAACAGTCCCTGAATAAACTGGACTTGCCCGATGGTATGGGATTGATTGTGCGTACCGCAGGGGTAGGTAAATCTTTTGAAGAGCTGGAGTGGGACTTAGGCGTATTGCTGACCCATTGGCAAGCCATCGAAGAAGCGTCTAAATCCCGCCCTGCCCCATTCCTGATTCACCAGGAATCTAACGTTATCGTTCGGGCAATCCGGGATTACCTGCGTCGTGATATCGGAGAAATACTGATAGATGACCAGGGTATTTTTGATGAAGCCAAACAACACATTGAATTGGTTCGTCCAGACTTTTTGAATCGAATCAAGCTGTACAAAGGCGATGTACCGCTATTTAGTCATTATCAAATTGAAACCCAGATTGAATCAGCCTTCCAGCGTGAAGTACGGTTACCTTCTGGTGGTTCCATCGTTATTGACCAAACCGAAGCACTAACGTCGGTGGATATCAACTCATCCAGAGCAACCAAAGGTGGTGACATTGAGGAAACAGCCCTCAATACCAACCTGGAAGCTGCAGATGAGATTGCCAGACAGTTGCGCTTACGCGATCTGGGTGGTTTGTTCGTTATTGATTTTATCGACATGACACCGGTTCGTCATCAACGAGAGGTGGAAAAGCGTCTGGCCGACGCAGTCAAATCTGACCGTGCACGTGTCCAGTTAGGCCGTATCTCCCGTTTTGGCTTACTCGAAATGTCCCGTCAGCGTTTGCGCCCTTCCCTAGGTGAATCTGCGCACCATGTATGCCCGCGTTGTGATGGTGTAGGTACAGTGCGTGGCACGGAGTCGCTGGCGCTGTCTGTGCTTAGGATCATGGAAGAGGAGGCCATCAAGGACAACACCGGACAGATCGAAGCACAAGTTCCAGTTAGCGTAGCAACCTATTTGCTGAACGAAAAACGCAGTTCGGTGCGCAGTATCGAACAACGTCATCAGGTCAGTTTGCTGATCATTCCCAATCCTAATATGGAGACCCCACATTACCGCGTAACGCGGCACAGGGTTGATGATGTTATCAGTGATGTAAGTTACAACGTTACGTTGGATGAAGCCAAGAGCATTGACACTCCCAAAGTTGGGCAGGAACAACCCAGCCGAGAAGAGCCGGCCCTGAAGACATTGGTTGCCCCGCCTAAAGCAGCACCGGTCAGTAAAGTAACCGAGACACCAGCTCCGTCGTTGTTCGAAAAACTGGGCAATTGGTTTGCCAAGCTGTTTAAAACTGAACAGCCGCAAACGAAGCAGAACGAAAACAACAACCGCGGTAACCGCCAACAGCGTAGCAGAAAGCCACGCCATGAGCGTGGAAATCGTCAGGATGACGGTCGCCGCGATAATAAGCGTGCCCGTCCGGATGATAAACGCGATGAGCGCCGTGAAGACCAGCGTAATCGTGATGATGCCCGCAAGGATAGCCGTCGTGACGAGCAACGCGATCAACGTAAGCAAGCTCGTGGTAATCGCAACAGAAATGACGAAGCGGATACTCAGGCCTTAGAAAGTAAGCAAGGTAAAGAACAGCAAACACCTCGCCAGCCTAAGCAGGAGCAAATAGCAGAGCGCCGTCAACGTCGTGACAAACGTCGCTCAGTGCGAGTTCAGTCAACTGAAGGTCAGGATCTCGAACTGCAAGCCAACCAACAGGTTGCACATGAGGTAGCAGTTACAGAAGAGGTGAAAGTCACTGAACCGGTTAAGCAGGAAGTTACTAAGCCCATTGCTAAGCAGCCAGAGCAAACTGAGGAAACTCAAGTAGAAGCGCAGGACAGGACAGAAGGTGACGAGTCCAAGGTAGATAAAGAATTAAATAAAGAGGAAGGAACTCGCAATCGCAGTCGCCGTTCTCCACGTCATATTCGTGCTGCCGGACAAAAACGTCGTAAAGAGCAGGACAGTGAAAGTGCGGCCCCCGAACAGGACCAGTTGGCACTTGAGGTGGAAGAGTCCGAAGTTGGAAACGACCTTAGTACTGATGTACAAAATAATGACGTTGAGACCAAAGCGAAAGCATCTGAGCAATCTGAATCAAACGCTGAGAATGATGCAAGTGATTCACAGCAGACAGATGAAGCCCATGTGGAAGAGGTTAAGAGCGAGAAGCCTAAACGCAGAACACGTCGTACCAAAGCACCGCAGCAGGTGGAAATTGCCTTAGAGGAAGGTCATGTTGATGGCTCAGAGGCCAAAGCAGAATCGACTAAACCTGAAGTAAAAGAGTCTGCTGAAGTAGCTGAAGTAGCTGAAGTAGCTGAAGTAGCTGAAGTAGCTGAAGTAAAAAATGTTAAACCTGTGACCCAGAAAGCCAAGGCGCTTACGCCGCTGGCCAAAGGGCCAAAGTTTCACTTTACCTCGTCGCCCATGGCTACGCCCGTGAGCCTGCCTGCAGAATTTACCGAAATTCAAATCCAGGCGCTGGCGGTAACAAACCGTCCTGAACTTAAAACCTCAGGTAAAGCGGCGGCACGCTCAAGCTTCAGTACGAAGGCAGATGCGCCGACAACTAAGCCCGAAAGCCTGGCTGACTGACCATTATCAGATTGCCGACGTGAGCTTGTAGCACGTCGGCATAACAAGTCAGCAAATAGCGATTCAGCTAAAGGTATCTAAACCAAACTAAAAAGCCGCTCATTGAAGCGGCTTTCTTATTTCGATTTGCAAACAGGGACAAGCTAACTAAGCAAGCGAGTGGTTAATGCTGTTAAGTGCTGTGACCGGATCGTTGGCCTGGGTGATAGGACGTCCGATCACCATATAGTCCACCCCTGCCTTGATGGCCTGCTCCGGGGTCATTACCCGGTGCTGATCCCCTATATCTGCTCCAGCCGGACGAATTCCCGGGGTGATTAACTTGAACTCACTGCCTAATGCTTGTTTCAACATCTGTGCTTCCTGAGCAGAGCATACCACGCCATCCAGCCCCGCATGCTTGGTCAGCTTAGCCAGATGCAATACCTGCTCTGCGGGGCTCTTATCTACCCCCGTTGCACGCAATTCAGTCTCAGACATACTGGTCAATACGGTTACCGCAATCAGTAACGGTCTTTCGTTGCCAAATTGTTCCAGCGCCTGTCGACTGGTCTCCATCATTTTTGTACCACCACTGGCATGTAGATTAACCATCCACACACCAAGTTCTGCAGCGGCGACACAGGCCTTAGCGACAGTATTGGGAATATCATGGAACTTAAGATCCAGAAACACATCAAAATCGCGCTGAATCAACTGCTTAACAAAGTCCGGACCAAAATAGGTAAACATTTCTTTGCCGACTTTCAGGCGACAACTACCTGGATCTATCTGATCAACAAACTGAAGTGCATGCTTTTGATTGTCGAAATCCAGGGCGACGACAACTTTAGGATCTTTCATCTATTCTCCATCCAACCCTTTAATGGGTTTAACCAACCCCCACTTTTTACAGGAAGGGCATAACCAGTGCAATTGCCGCCCGGAAAAGCCACAGGCAGTACAGCGATACTTTGGTCTTTGCTTAATTTGTTCCTGCACCAGTTCCTGTAACATAGCTAAGCTGTCTCCAACCTGCTTCTCATTGCTATGCTGTTGATACAGATGCATTAATGTTTCAAAGCCTTTCATTGTGGGCTTCTTGCGCAGTTGCTGTAGCAGAAATTCGGCCGCCTGAATGCCCCTGCCCTGATTGGCCATTAATTTCACTTTGGCCAGATAGGCCGTCGCACATTGCTGGTGATATTCGTCCAAAAGCGACTCTAAAATACTGTTGTCTTGCAATTTGTCCGCACATTCCTGTAATAAGGGAACAGCTTCACTTAACCAGGTAACGTCTCTGACCGGAACCTGCTGCAGGTATTCCTGTGCCTGACGGTAATCTTGTTGTGCGATGGCCATCTGACCTAGCATCAACCAGGGACGTACCGCATGTTCATCAGACAGTACCGCCTTTTGCAGACTTTTCTCTGCTAATTCAAATTCTTGCTTCTTCAGATGAATTGCAGCCTGCTCACAATAGAAATGTGCGACCCGTTCACATAATTCCAGGCTGTCACCATGACAGTTGACCATGCGTTCTGCCAATTCTATGGCCCGGTCCCACTCTTTGGTATTCTGATAAATATTAAATAACTGCTGCTGAGCATCGAGAAAATACTTGTCACTGTCCAGCAACTGTAAAAATACCGCTTCAGCCCTTTCCAAAAAGCCCGCCAACATATAATCCCGACCTAGTTCTTTCAGGGCTTGTTGCTTTAGCGAGTCATTCACCTGCTCTTTGTCGACCAGGTTTTGATGGATACGTATCGCTCTGTCCAATTCCCCACGATGACGAAAAAAATTGCCCATAGCAATGTGCGTTTCCACCGTATCACTGTCAACGTTAATCATTTTGATCAGGGTATCAACAGCTTTATCGGGCTGATCAGACAGCAGGAAATTCAGCCCTTTATAATAATGTTTGGAAAGAATACTGGATTGCTTACGTTGCGCTTGACGAAGGCTGTTGCGGCCCATTATCCATCCATAACCGGCTGCGACAGGGAGCAGAAGAAAAAGCAGCTCTAACATGGAGTTCAGCTATCTCTTGGCTTGGTGGCCTGACTATTACGCTGACGACCACGCCAACGGAATCCGATAAACCAGAGAACACAAAGCAGCAAACAAGATAACGCCCCGGCAACAAACATGACCGCCATCAAACTAGACAGCCGCAGCTGTGACTGCGCAATAAGATAATTAACCTGAACAAGTTGATCATTTTGTGCGCCAATGGCCAGGGCCAGCAGAAACAGTGCCAATGCCAATAGCAGGCTCAAAATCAGTTTCAAGTCGCTCTCCCAAGCAATGAATTGGACCATTGTAATAGATAAGGGACCGCTGTGAACAGTCTTAACATGCCCATTTGGGACAAAGGAATAGTATGCAGGTGGCTGATACGACAAGACAAAAAAGGCATCCGATGTGGATGCCTTTATATAATCAGTGAGTCATCCCGTCATTCACCCTTTCACGCAACTCCTTGCCAGGTTTGAAATGGGGGACGTATTTACCGTCCAGCTTTACCGTTTCACCTGTCTTGGGATTACGTCCAACCCTGGGAGCACGATAATGCAGTGAAAAACTGCCGAATCCGCGGATCTCGATACGCTCCCCTTTTTGCAGGGTCTGCGCCATCTGTTCCAGCATTTCTTTTATCGCCGCTTCCATTTCCTTGGCGGGAATGTGACGGGCCTTATCAGCAAGTCTGTCGATTAGTTCCGATTTGGTCATATTAACCTCGTGATCATGGACAAATCATACAGTTACCGATCTGTTGAGGAGGCCAGTCGGCCTCCCCGACTCCTTACTCTTCGCCTTTCGCTGCTTTGAAAGCTTCAGCCATAGCGTTGACGAAACCAGTTTCTTCCTGCTGGTTTACTTTGTCGATCGCTTCTTTCTCTTCCGCTTCGTCTTTCGCCTTCACAGACAGATTCACGATACGGTTCTTACGATCAACACCAACATACTTGGCTTCGATTTCTTCGCCGACCTTGACGACTTCAGAAGCATCTTCAACGCGGTCGCGCATCAGATCAGTGGCACGAATGTAACCTTCAACTTCTTCGGCCAGCTCAACAGTCACGCCTTTAGCGTCAACAGCGGTAACCTTACCGACAACGATAGCACCTTTCTTGTTATCTGTCAGATACTTATTGAAAGGATCTTCTTCGATTTGCTTCACGCCCAGGCTGATACGCTCACGCTCAGGGTCGACTTGCAGTACAACTGCAGAGATCTCGTCACCTTTCTTGTAATCGCGTACGGCTTCTTCGCCAGCTTTATTCCAAGAAATATCAGACAAGTGAACCAGACCGTCGATGCCGCCGTCCAGACCAATAAAGATACCGAAATCAGTGATTGACTTGATCTTACCAGTGACTTTGTCACCCTTGTTGTGAGTCTTGGCAAACTCTTCCCAAGGATTGGCTTTACACTGTTTCAGACCCAGAGAAATACGACGACGCTCTTCGTCGATTTCCAGTACCATCACTTCAACCACATCACCCAGGTTAACAACCTTAGATGGGTGGATGTTTTTGTTGGTCCAATCCATTTCAGAAACGTGTACCAGACCTTCAACGCCATCTTCGATTTCTACGAAGCAGCCGTAGTCAGTCAGGTTAGTCACCTGGCCAGACAGTCTAGTGCCTTCTGGGTAACGCTGAGCGATTTCGCTCCAAGGATCGCTGCCCATTTGCTTCATGCCAAGCGATACGCGAGACTTCTCACGGTCGAACTTCAGAACTTTAACCTGAATTTCGTCACCAACATTGACGATTTCACTTGGGTGCTTAACACGCTTCCAAGCCATATCAGTGATGTGCAGCAGGCCGTCAACACCGCCCAGATCTACGAATGCACCGTAGTCAGTCAGGTTCTTAACGATACCTTTCACTTCCAAACCTTCTTCCAGGTTGGCCAGCAACTGTTCGCGCTCTGCACTGTTTTCAGCTTCGATAACGGCGCGACGTGATACCACTACGTTGTTACGTTTGGCATCCAGTTTGATAACTTTGAATTCCAGCTCTTTGCCTTCCAGGTGAATAGTGTCACGCACTGGACGTACATCAACCAAAGAACCAGGTAAGAAAGCGCGTACAGAGTTAACTTCAACCGTAAAGCCACCTTTGACTTTACCATTGATGATACCCTTAATGGTCGCTTTCTCTTCGTATGCTTTTTCCAACTCAACCCAGGCTTCATGACGCTTGGCTTTTTCACGGGACAGGATGGTTTCACCGAAGCCATCTTCCACAGCGTCCAGTGCTACATCCACAGTGTCGCCTACTGCGATTTCCAGTACGCCTTCAGCATTTTTGAACTGTTCGGCAGGGATGGCACTTTCAGACTTGAGACCCGCATCAACCAGAACGATGTCTTTATCGATGGCAACAACAGTACCTTTAACGATAGCGCCTGGGCGAGTTTCAAGCTGTTTTAAACTTTCTTCGAAAAGTTGAGCAAAATTTTCAGTCATAGTGTGATTATTCAAGTATTGACATCCACTCAGCAGTCCCGCTAATGTGGGGTTGTTCCAATTGGCTCGCAGCATCCTTACTTTCGAGCAGTTTCATCAATTATTTTGCAATCTGTCTTCAACAAATTGCATAACGGTTTCAAGCACTTGGGTGATACTCAACTGCGTTGAGTCCAACACCAATGCATCCTCTGCCGGTACCAGTGGCGCAACCGAACGATTAATGTCTCGTTCATCACGCGCCTGTATATCGGTCAAAAGGCGCTCAATGCTAACATCGAGCCCCTTATCTTTCAACTGCTTATAACGGCGCATCGCCCGCTCTTCAGCGCTGGCAGTAAGGAAGATTTTTGCTTGTGCACCGGGGAAAACCACGGTGCCCATATCTCTTCCGTCGGCGACCAACCCGGGTTCTTCCCGAAACGCTCGCTGCCTTCTGAGTAAGGCTTCACGAATCCTCGGCAGTGACGCCACCTGAGAAGCAACGGCACCGACTTCTTCGGTACGAATACTTTCCGTGACATCTTCACCTTCGAGGATAATTCTTGTCCCACCAGATTGCGTTTCAAAGCTAACGTCCAGACTGGACGCCAATGGCACCAACCCCATCTCGTCCAATGCATCAATTTGATGATGCAGAGACGCTACGGCCAATACACGATATATGGCACCGCTATCAAGAAAATGCCAGCCCAGCTTTTCAGCCAACATGGCGCTGATGGTGCCCTTTCCTGCTCCACTCGGTCCGTCGATGGTAATGACAGGCGCTACTTGCATCGCTTCTCCAAAACTGTCTTCATATAAAAAAACGCGCGCAATTATACGCTTTAGGCAGGGATAAGCAACGAAAGCCCTATGCCGGCGGAGGGACTTAAGCTTAGTGTAGCCCTGCAACCTACGCCAATATAAGGGCCTGCTGCCCTATGTGATAAATTAACGATGGCTGATATCCGCCAAACGCAAAAAATAATCCGGGAATGTCTTCGCCGTGCAACCTGGGTCATTAATAACAACCTGAGTATCGCCAAGCGCTACCAGAGAGAAGCACATTGCCATGCGGTGATCATTGTAGGTATCAATGGCAGCTCGCTGCAATTTTGCCGGTGGCGTGACTTCAATAAAGTCATCGCCTTCCACAACATGCGCCCCTACTTTACGAAGCTCAGTTGCCATAGCATGTAAGCGATCGGTCTCTTTCACCCGCCAATTGTAAATATTGCGAATGGCCGTTGTGCCTTTTGCAAAGAGTGCGGTGGTGGCAATCGTCATGGCAGCATCAGGAATATGATTCATATCCATATCCACCGCGTTAAGTGGACTTCCTTCCACTTCAACGAAGTCGGCTCCCCAATTAACTTTTGCTCCCATAGCTTGCAGTACCAGGGCAAAGTCTTTGTCGCCCTGAATACTATCTCTGCCAATGCCGGTCACCCTGACTGTACCGCCTTTAATTGCAGCAGCAGCCAGGAAATAGGACGCAGATGATGCATCCCCTTCCACCAGAAAGGAACCGGGGGAACGATAATGCTGCCCGGCGGTCACTACAAATTTCTGATATTGATGGTTTTCCACCATGACACCAAACTTGGCCATGGTATCCAGAGTGATATCAATATAGGGTTTTGATACCAGCTCACCAACAATTTCAATATGTGTATCACCATCAAACAGCGGTGCCGCCATTAGCACGGCGGTTAAGAATTGGCTGGATACACTGCCATCCACCTGAATGGTACCACCGGATAACCTTTGGCCTTTAATCAGCAGTGGCGGAAACCCTTGGTTCTTCAGATACTGAATATCTGCCCCAGCTTGTTTGAGGGCATCAACCAGAGCTCCGATAGGACGCTCTTCCATGCGTGTTTCACCAGTCAGTTCAAACTCACCCTGAGAGAGCGCCAGCGCGGCACACAAAGGACGCATGGCCGTACCGGCATTACCCAAAAATAATGTCTGCCTGGCCGCCACGTTAAAAGCTTGCCCCAGTCCCTCTACCGTGCAGCGGGTTTTATCTGCACTCAATTGGTAGCTCACCCCAAGTTGAGTTAAGGCACTGAGCATATGCCGGATATCTTCACTGTCCAGTAAATTGGTCAGCTCGGTTCTGCCTTGCGCCATCGCCGCCAATAGCAAAGCGCGATTCGACAGGCTTTTGGAGCCGGGCAGGTTCACCTCTCCATCAATACGACTGATAGGTTCCAGTACAAGTTGTTCCATTAACCCTTTCTCCTGGCAAAGTCAGCCATAAAGTCAACCAAAGCTTTTACCCCTTCAATGGGCATAGCGTTATAAATACTGGCGCGCATGCCCCCGACACTGCGATGTCCTGCCAACGCTTTAAATCCCGCCTGTTCAGATTCCATCAGGAATACTTTGTCCAGCGCCGAATTTGCCAGTTGAAAAGGCACATTCATACGTGACCGGAATGCAGGTGCAATGCGGTTATGATAAAAATCACTGCTATCAATATAGCTATACAGCAACGCGGCCTTATCGGCATTGCGCTTCGCCATGGACTCCACCCCACCCTGCGCTTTAAGCCATTTAAACACCAGCCCGGCCAGATACCATGCGTAAGTAGGTGGCGTATTAAACATAGAGCCCTGCTGCGCCAGGATGTTGTAGTCCAGAATCGAAGGAGTGTGAGCCATAGATTGGTTCAGCAAGTCTTCCCGCACGATCACCACTGACAAACCCGATGGACCAATATTTTTCTGTGCGCCAGCGTAAATCACACCAAAACGCGACACATCAACAGGTTTAGACAAGATATTGGATGACATATCAGCAACCAAAGGGACCGCGCCAATATCTGGGATGTCTGACATTTCGACACCATCCACTGTCTCATTGGGACAATAATGCAAATAGGCTGCCTCGGGATTTAATTGCCACTCTTCTTGTCCCGGAACAACTAAAAGCCCGTCCTCCCAGCGGCTGCTGGCCACCACATTGGCCTTTAGGTATCGTTTGGCTTCATCCACTGCTGCGGATGACCAGGAACCACTGACCAGATAATCGGCCTGGTCTCGTTGGCCACCTAAATTCAGTGGCACGGCCGAAAACTGTCCCCGTCCTCCACCATGGGTAAAAAGCACTTTGTAATTAGCTGGCACGCTCAGCAGTTCCCGCAAATCCGCTTCGGCTTGCTCTGCCACCTGAATAAATTCCTTACTGCGATGACTCAGCTCCATTACTGAGCATCCCTGCCCCTGCCAATCGACAAATTCAGCCTGCGCCTGCTGCATTACCTCCACCGGTAACATGGCGGGACCAGCACAAAAGTTATACACCTTATTCATTTTTACACTCTTCAAAAGCAAACGAGCGGCTTAAGGTTTATCTCAGGCCGCTCGTCGCTGTACAGACTATAAGAGACATTGCTGTCTCTCGACTGGATTTCTGTCGTTTATTCGTCGTCGCCCGGCACCTGGCCTTCGTCCGAACTTGCCTGTAACGCGGGTTCTTGCCCGTCTTCTAGCATATAGTCGTCTTCAGCTTCCACCTCTTCGATGCGCTGCAGTCCAACTACATGTTCATTTTCTGTGGTGCGGATCAAGCGAACACCCTGAGTGTTTCGGCCAATAACCGATACTTCACTCACACGAGTGCGTACCAGCGTGCCCTGATCACTGATAAGCATGATTTCATCATTCTCATCGACCTGAACAGCGCCTACCACTGCGCCATTACGTTCGGATACCTTGATAGATACCACACCTTGCGTGGCACGGCTCTTAGCCGGGTAATCCTCCAGCGGCGTACGCTTGCCGAAACCATTTTCGGTGACGGTCAGTATCGCGCCATCCCCTTGTGGAACAATCAAGGACACCACTCTTTGCTCATCCTGCAAACGGATACCGCGCACACCCGTGGCCGTGCGGCCCATGGGGCGTAGTGACAGCATCTCTTCACCGGTTTCCGGATCAAGTTTCACTTCACCGGTTTCTGCGTCGCGCTGTTTCTCATTAAAACGCACAACTTTACCCGCATCAGAGAACAGCATGATGTCGCTTTGACCGTCGGTTAGCGCAACACCAATCAGCTCATCACCGTCATTAAGATTCACAGCGATAATACCGTTGGCTCTTGGGCGCGAATACTGAGTTAAGTCAGTTTTCTTCACCGTACCAAATGCGGTCGCCATCAATACAAATTTGTCTTCCACAAATTCTGCAATCGGCAGCATGGCAGTAATCCGCTCACCTTCTTCCAAAGGCAGTATATTGACAATAGGTCGACCTCTGGCGTTGCGGCTGGCCAGCGGCAACTGATAGGTCTTAATCCAGTACAGTCGGCCACGGGTAGAGAAGCACAGAATATAATCATGGGTATTGGCAACCAGCAGCTTCTCAATAAAGTCTTCGTCCTTCATTTTGGTGGCTGACTTACCTTTACCACCACGGCGCTGGGCTTCGTATTCCTTGAGTTTCTGGTACTTAACATAGCCTTCGTGTGACAGTGTGACGACCACGTCTTCCTGCTCAATCAAATCTTCTATATCAATATCGTGGCTGGCCGCAGTGATTTCAGTACGACGCTCATCACCGTACTCGGCCTGGATTTTCTCCAGTTCTTCACGAATCACTTCCATCAAGCGCTCTGGACTGGCCAGGATATGCATCAGCTCTGCGATCAGCTCCAGTAGTTCTTTATATTCGGCCAGAATCTTGTCATGTTCAAGGCCTGTCAGCTTGTGCAGGCGCAGGTCCAAAATGGCCTGAGCTTGCGCTTCGGTGAGATAGTATTTGCCGTCGCGGATGCCAAATTGCGGCTCCAACCAGTCTGGGCGCGCTGCATCGACACCGGCTCTTTCCAGCATGTCAGACACATCACCCAACAACCAGCCTTGTGCCACCAAACCGGCCTTGGCTTCGGCCGGGCTGGGTGAAGCCTTGATCAGCTCAATGATCGGGTCAATGTTGGCCAGCGCCACGGCCAGGCCTTCCAGGATGTGCGCGCGGTCACGAGCCTTACGAAGTTCAAATACGGTTCTGCGTGTCACCACTTCGCGGCGGTGCAACACAAAGGCTTCAAGCATTTCCTTTAAGTTGAAGACCTTCGGCTGGTTGTTATCCAGTGCCACCATATTAATACCAAACACCGTTTGTAATTGGGTTTGGGCATACAAATGGTTGAGCAATACTTCGGCAGATTCGTTACGTTTCACTTCGATAACGATGCGCATACCGTCTTTGTCAGATTCATCACGTAGCGCAGAGATGCCTTCAACTTTCTTTTCTTTAACCAGCTCGGCAATCTTCTCGATTAATCTGGCTTTGTTAACCTGATAAGGAATTTCGCTGACGATAATGGTTTCTTTACCGTTATCTTCTGTCTCGATGTCAGCTTTGGCACGCAGATAAATCTTTCCGCGCCCCGTGCGGTAGGCTTCTTCTATTCCCTTACGGCCGCTAATCATTGCCGCTGTAGGGAAGTCCGGCCCAGGAATAAACTCAATCAGTTCTTCAATACTGATGTCAGGGTTGTTGATCAGCGCAATACAGCCGCTGATCACCTCAGTCAGGTTATGCGGGGGAATATTGGTGGCCATGCCCACGGCAATACCAGAAGAACCATTTACCAACAGGTTAGGCACTTTGGTAGGCAGTACTTCGGGTATTTGTTCCGTGCCATCATAGTTAGGCACAAAATTAACCGTTTCTTTTTCCAGGTCAGCCAACAGCTCATGGGCAATTTTGGCCATACGTACTTCGGTATAACGCATCGCAGCTGCAGAATCGCCATCGACCGAACCGAAGTTACCTTGTCCATCAACCAGCATATAACGTAATGAGAAGGGCTGGGCCATCCTGACGATGGTGTCATACACGGCAGAATCACCATGCGGGTGGTACTTACCTATGACATCACCCACCACACGGGCAGATTTTTTGTAGGGCTTGTTGAAGTCGTTCTTCAACTCGTTCATCGCAAACAGCACACGCCTGTGTACCGGTTTGAGGCCGTCGCGCACATCTGGCAGGGCACGGCCCACAATGACGCTCATGGCATAATCGAGGTATGAGTTTTTCAACTCTTCCTCAATATTAATGGGGAGAATTTCTTTGGCGCGGTCGGTCATATACAGCCCTGTTCCCTTCTTTAATCTACGTCTTCCCATTCGGGTTTACACTGAACATCAAAAAATCAGTCAGAACCCGGGAATTCAAGCTTTATTAGAGGTTTATTAACCGCACAATCCTACCACTTAAATAAACAAATAAACAGCCGCAGCTTGCTCATATAAACGGCATTCGCACCAGCCTGAGGCCATTGTTATAAAACAGCGTTGGTGTTCGGCAATGAGCTGATTATACTAGGCCGCAGTTTTTCAAAACAAAGCCATACTCATGTCACAAACACTCATCCAGCAAAACCACCACGACAATGTAGATGAACAGGAAATTGCCAAGTTTTCTGCCCTGGCCAGTCGATGGTGGGATCTGGAGGGCGAATTTAAACCTCTGCATCAAATCAATCCCTTGCGTCTGGATTTTATCGCCCAGCATTGCCAGGGATTATTTGGTAAGAATGTTTTAGATGTCGGCTGTGGTGGCGGTATTTTGGCTGAAAGCATGGCAAAAATGGGGGCCAATGTCACCGGTATCGATATGGCCAAAGACTCACTGGAAGTAGCCAGATTACATGGTTTGGAGTCTGGCATTAATGTTGACTATCAGCTAATCACGGTTGAAGCTTTCAGCGAGGCACGGGCGGGTCAGTTTGATGTAGTGACTTGCATGGAAATGCTGGAGCATGTGCCGGATCCCGAGTCCATCGTGCGCTCGTGTGCGAAACTGGTTAAGCCTGGTGGGCAGATATTCTTCTCGACCTTGAACCGCAACCTTAAGTCTTACTTGATGGCCATTGTGGGAGCTGAATACGTGTTGGGTCTGGTGCCCAAAGGCACGCATCAACACAGTAAATTCATCCGCCCTTCTGAACTGATGCAATGGATAGATAACACCCCCCTGCTGTGCCGTCATATTCAAGGACTGCACCTTAACCCGCTTAGCGGTCAGTACTATTTATCTAATAGCAATGTGGATGTGAATTACCTGCTGCATTGCCACCGGCCGGAAAATGACTAAACCCCGGGCAGGATTGCTGTTTGATCTGGACGGTACTCTGCTGGATACCGCCAGAGATATGGGCAATGCATTAAATATGTTGCTTGCTGAAGAAGGTCGTGTCCAGCAAAGCTATCAGTCATATCGGCCTATTGCTTCTCATGGCGCTATGGGCATGCTGAAATTGGGTTTCGCAATTTGTCGCAATGATGGCGAGTTCGAAGCACTGCGCCAACGCTTTTTACACCATTACCGTAACACCTTGTGCCAGCATACCTGCTTGTTTGACGGCATTGAGGCATTGCTATTATGGCTCAATGACAACAATATCCCCTGGGGTATTGTGACCAACAAGCCAACACACCTGACACTGCCCCTGTTAGAACAGTTTCCACTATTACAAAAAGCCGCTGTACTGGTATGTGGGGATACGCTGACAGATAGAAAACCCAGCCCCAAACCGCTCTTCCATGCCGCCAATCAGCTAAACCTGGCGTTGCCGCATAGCTGGTATGTGGGTGACGCAGAACGTGACATGCTGGCAGCCAAATCCGCTGGTATGCAGGCTGTACTGGCCGAATATGGCTATATCTGCCCCAGTGAACAACCGCAACATTGGCAGGTAGACCAACGCATCGCTCACCCAGTTGAAATATCCAACAGGTTCAAACACAAGATCTAGTATTTTTTGTGCAACACAAACACCATATGTCGTTAAATAATAACGGCGCCACATTTAAGAAATAAAAAATTTATCTGCTTTAAAATGATCTAAATTTTCCTTGCATTCCTATCACCGAAGTCTTGATGGTGACTCTTCGGTGAGTCGACACTAACCTCATTATCCAGCGCCTTCTGTTCGGCCATTAAACCACCAGATATTGGGTTGCATAAAGGCTAAAACCTCACTATCTTGTGCCAAAGCGAACGGCTTGCTAAGGCAAAGATTCGCAGTTTTTCTGTCCCGCAGACAAGGGCTTGTTTGCGGGCAATTTGCGCTAATTTTGATAACAATAAGACGGCTATCGGCATGAACAATACGCTTCTCGTTACCAAACGCTCCGGCGAAAAAGAGCCTATCGATCTCGACAAGATCCATAAAGTCATTACCTGGGCTGCCAAGGGCCTGAACAATGTATCTGTGTCCCAGGTGGAGATAAAGGCTCACATCCAGTTTTACGACGGCATCAAAACCTCTGATATCCACGAGACTTTGATTAAATCTGCCGCAGACCTGATCTCCAAGGACAGTCCAGATTATCAATACCTGGCCGCCCGACTGGCCATTTTCCATTTGCGTAAAAAAGCGTACGGACAGTTTGAGCCGCCGGCTTTATATAGCCATGTTGCACGCATGGTGGACATGGGCAAGTACGATAAGCATCTACTGGAAGACTACAGCCAGGCTGAATTTGAACAAATGGACGCCTATCTTGATCACTGGCGTGATATGGATTTCAGCTATGCTGCCGTGAAGCAACTGGAAGGTAAATATCTGGTTCAAAACCGGGTTACCGGCGAGATTTATGAAAGCGCGCAGTTCCTGTATATGCTGGTTGCCGCCTGCTTGTTTGCCAATTATCCAAAACAAACACGCATGGATTATATCCAGCGTTTTTATGATGCCGTCTCCAAATTTAAGATTTCGTTGCCGACCCCGATCATGTCCGGGGTGCGCACGCCGACGCGTCAGTTCAGCTCCTGCGTATTAATCGAGTGTGGCGACAGCCTGGATTCTATCAACGCCACCGCCAGCGCCATCGTTAAGTATGTGAGCCAACGTGCAGGCATTGGCATTAATGCCGGCCGTATTCGAGCTTTGGGGAGCCCCATCCGGGGTGGCGAAGCCTTCCACACCGGTTGCTTGCCGTTCTATAAATATTTCCAGACCGCGGTAAAGAGTTGCTCGCAAGGCGGTGTGCGTGGTGGTGCAGCAACCTTGTTCTACCCGTTGTGGCATTTGGAAGTCGAGTCCCTGCTGGTATTGAAAAATAACCGTGGTGTGGAAGAAAACCGAGTCCGTCACCTGGACTATGGAGTGCAGTTTAACAAGCTGATGTATCAGCGCCTGATTAAAGATGAGCACATCACCCTGTTCAGCCCCTCGGATGTACCGGGCTTGTATGATGCTTTCTTTGCTGATCAGGACAAGTTTGAAACGCTTTATACCCAGTACGAGCAGGACCCTGCCATACGTAAGAAGCAGGTCAAAGCCATCGAGCTTTTCAGTCTGTTTATGCAAGAGCGTGCCAGTACTGGCCGCATCTATCTGCAAAACGTTGACCACTGCAATACCCACAGCCCATTTGACCCGACTGTGGCCCCGGTACGTCAAAGCAATTTGTGTCTTGAAATCGCCTTGCCAACCAAGCCATTGGAGCATGTGAACGACGAAAATGGCGAAATTGCGCTATGTACCCTGTCGGCCTTTAATCTGGGTGCCATCGAAAACCTGGATGAGCTGGGTGAGCTATCGGATTTAGCCGTACGCGCACTGGACAGTTTGCTGGATTATCAGGACTACCCAGTACCTGCAGCATATAACGCCACCATGGGCCGCCGTACACTGGGTGTAGGGGTCATCAACTTTGCCTACTATCTGGCCAAGCACGGAGTGCGATATTCCGACGGCAGCGCCAATGGCCTAGTGCACAGAGCCTTTGAAGCGATTCAGTACTACCTGCTTAAGGCTTCAGTGGGACTGGCGAAGGAAAAAGGCGCATGTCCGAAGTTTAACGAAACCACTTATGCCAAAGGCATCCTGCCTATCGACAGCTACAAAAAGGATTTGGATGCAGTGTGCAATGAGCCGCTGCAATACGACTGGGAAGCGCTGCGTGCGGATATCAAGGAGTTCGGCCTGCGTAACAGCACATTGTCAGCCCTGATGCCCTCTGAGACTTCTTCGCAGATTTCCAATGCGACGAACGGCATTGAGCCGCCTCGTGGTCATATCAGCGTTAAATCCAGTAAAGACGGTGTACTTAAGCAAGTGGTACCGGAATACGAACGCTTGCGTGAACAGTATGAGCTGCTGTGGGACATCCCCTCCAACGACGGTTATTTGCAACTGGTCGCCATTATGCAGAAATTTGTCGATCAGACCATCTCTGCCAATACCAGCTATGACCCAGGCAAATACGAAGGTGGCAAAGTTCCAATGAAACTGTTGCTTAAAGATCTTCTTACTGCTTACAAACTGGGGGTTAAGACGCTTTACTATCATAATACCCGTGATGGTGCTGCAGACACCCAGGAAGAGCTGACTGTCAGCAAACGGCAACCTGTAGTGGAAGCCGTGGTCGAAGAAGATGACGACTGCGCCGGCGGCGCCTGCAAAATATAATCATAATAGGCCGGTCCCAGACCGGCCTTTGCGCTAAACAACCGTTGAAACTTGAGCCAATGAAATACACCACCTTTAACCAGCAAAGTACCAATCCCCTTGTCGAGCCGATGTTTTTTGGCAATCCGGTGAATGTGGCGCGCTACGACCAGCAAAAACACCAGATCTTCGAAAAATTGATTGAGAAACAAATCAGCTTTTTCTGGCGCCCAGAAGAAGTGGACGTCAGCAAAGACAGGGTGGATTTCCAGAAGCTCAGCGAGCCGGAAAAGCATATTTTCATCTCCAACCTTAAATACCAGACCCTGCTGGATTCTGTTCAAGGTCGCAGCCCGAATATTGCGTTTTTGCCTATCGTCTCGTTACCAGAGTTGGAAACCTGGGTTGAAACCTGGTCTTTCTTTGAGACCATTCATTCACGCTCATATACCCATATATTGCGTAACCTGTTTGCCGACCCCAGTGCCGTGTTTGAGGACATCGTGCTGAATGAGGAAATCAAACGTCGGGCTACCGATATTTCCAAATACTATGATGATCTGATCTTTGCCACTCAGGTCTGGCAAACCCAGGGAGAAGGTGTGCATTTGGTAGATGGCCAGACGGTGACCATTAACCAGCGCGAATTAAAGAAAAAGTTATTCCTGTGTATGAATTCGGTCAATGCATTGGAAGCTATCCGCTTTTACGTATCTTTCGCCTGCACTTTTGCCTTCGCCGAGCGGGAGCTGATGGAAGGCAACTCGAAGATCATCCGCCTGATTGCCAGAGACGAAGCGCTGCACTTAAGTTCAACCCAGCACATTCTGAATCTGTGGGCTAAGGGCAAAGACGACCCGGAAATGGCCAGCATTGCCGAAGAGTGCCACGACGAGGCCAGGGCAATCTTTATGAATGCGGTGGAGCAGGAGAAACAGTGGGCAACCTATCTGTTCCAGCATGGTTCCATGATTGGCCTGAATAAAGATATTCTTTGTCAGTATGTGGAGTTTATTGCCAACCACCGTATGGCCGCCATTGGTCTGGATACACCATTTGAAGTGAAGTCCAACCCCCTGCCCTGGATGAACAATTACCTTAATTCAGATAACGTGCAAGTGGCGCCTCAGGAATCAGAAATCAGTTCATATTTGGTTGGACAAATCGACTCGGAAGTCAGCGGCGATGACTTCGGAGATTTCGACCTCTGATGTTCTGCCAATGAAAATGGACGATCTGTTTATAATCCATTTGGATGATCAGACCCGCCTGGCCTGCCTTAAAGACAAAACGCTGTTAGAGAGTCTTGAAGCACATCAGGTGGAGGTTCATTTTCAATGCCGAGAAGGCTTCTGCGGCGCATGTCGCACTAAATTGATTGAAGGCCAGGTGGATTACCTTACCGATCCCCTGGCCTTTATTGATGACGATGAAATACTGCCTTGCTGCTGCGTGGCTAAGTCCGACCTGAAACTGAAACTAGGCGGCTGATTGGCCAGTGCACAGTGCTGCCTTATTCGTAATGGCGCTCTCGCTTTAACTCAATACTATCGATATAACCATGCCAGGTGGCGTAGCCAATCAGCGGCATTAAAATCACAAAAGCGGCAAAACCGGTCACAAAACCTATGCCAACCGCTGTGGCGATAATCAACCCCCAAATCATCATTGGCAACTTGTTGGTCCAGACTACATTCATGCTGGTCAGTACCGCAGATGCCAGGTCTATGCGCCTTTCCATCAGCACGGGTTGGGTAAATACGCTGATAAAAAATACCAGCATGGTAAAGCCAGCTCCCACCACGGTACCTAAGGCTAGAAAAGGTAACAGGTTTTCCAGATTGTCCTCCAGATAAGGGGGATACAGAGCATGAATAATAGATGCCACCCTGAGCCAGAAGATCATCAGTACCAGCAGCAAGATACCAAACGCCCATTCATTTACAGCATTACGCTTGATGGCTTTAATGCTGTGCCACAACGACGGTTTATGGCCCTTCTCAAGCTCCCAACTGACATCATATAAACCTGCCGCCAGAAAGGGACCAATCAGCATAAAGCATACGATGGACGGCAGTATCACCAGGTGCCAGCCAGTCAGGTTGACCAAATAAGTAATCAGCCAGGGAATGGCTGCAAAGATCAATCCGTAGAATGCGGTGAGTAACGGTGCCCTGACCAAATCCCGCCAGCCCAGGGCCAGCCATTTGAGCGGGTCGCCCAAATCCAGCTCCTTACAAGGAATGACCCTGGCAATACCACTGTCGGTAATCGCATTGTGGGGAGTTTCTTTAAATGAATGAGACATAACACCTCCGGGGATGGCTTTTTCTTCTGCGCACAAAGTGGACCTGACCTTAATAATCGGCAAGCGGCCCATCTTTAGCTTATGCAGACATAATCCAATCTGCCCGTAGTTATATAAAACTAGTCTCAGAAAATATTTTTTAGAACTTATACCTATGAGGCTTGTTGATGTTTTGAGGGTTGATTCTATCAAGCTCAACCTGTTTCCGACGTGTTATATTAAGGCTGGGCGCCAGCTTATCTGGCGTGCATAGTGGCGGGTCAGATTTTGATTCAACTCACTAAATAAGGTGATGTGCTCAGCCAAAGGATCACAGCACGACAGCACAAAGCGGTGGCAGTTGTTACGCAAAAGATGGTAGTCAGCATACTCAAAAACTCTGGCAACGGCTCTGCTGGCGGTTTGTTCGTCCCCTAACACAGTGCCATCGTCAGCGCAGGCTACGTAAATCAGGTCACCACTGCGATTTTCTAAAAAACGCTGCGGTGAAATAGCCCTTACTAGGCCGTTACCATTTAGTTCGATGATGCTGCCATCCATCCAGATACCGGTGTGGTCAAAAATACCGAAGACGCCGCAGCACACCACCGCGCCGTTTTGGGGTATCACCGTCTGGGTAAAATCACCAGGGTGGTGCAGTACTGATTGCTGTGACGCTTTATGCAAACTCCGCCCGGCCGCCAGCGCTCCAAGTCCGAGACCAAGCCAAACCAAAGGTATCGGCATACTTATACTCCCAGTGCCTGAACAAGCTTTTCAGATAATAATTATCAGGCTGTGGCGATTTCGCCAATCGCGGCAATGTAAAGGGATGTGTCATAACTTCAAGGTCAGGATATTTTTAGCAAAATATCTCCTTAGCCATGCAGACAAGACGGTGGTGACTGTATTACCCTGTAGGGCCGTTTTTCAAACCCCAGCAGTGCATGAAACAGATTGTAAAATCCAGCAAACTCAACGACGTATGTTATGACATCCGCGGCCCCGTATTGGCCGAGGCAAAAAGGCTGGAGGATGAGGGACACAGGGTGTTAAAGCTGAATATCGGCAACCCTGCGCCCTTCGGCTTTGAAGCGCCGGACGATATTCTTAAAGACGTCATCCACAATTTACCTACGGCACAGGGTTATGCCGATGCTAAAGGCCTATATTCTGCCCGCGTGGCGGTGATGCAGTATTATCAGCAGCAGAATATCAAAAACATTGATATTGAAGATGTGTTTATCGGTAATGGCGTCAGCGAACTGATTGTGATGGCCATGCAGGCTTTGCTGAATGTCGGCGATGAAGTTCTGCTGCCTTCTCCGGATTATCCACTTTGGACGGCCGCTGTAACGCTTTCTTCCGGCACACCAGTACATTATCGCTGCGACGAGCAGGCCGGCTGGTTTCCGGATATTCAGGATATAAAGAGTAAAATCACACCGAATACCCGGGCTATCGTCATGATCAACCCGAATAATCCTACCGGTGCGGTATACAGCAAAGAACTGCTGCTGGAAGTGATTGAACTGGCCCGTACGCACGGTCTGGTGATTTTCAGCGACGAGATCTATGACAAGATCCTTTACGACGAAGCCAGACATACCTGCATTGCCTCCTTAGCGGACGATTTATTGTTTGTGACCTTCAGCGGCCTGTCGAAAAATTATCGGGTGGCCGGTTTTCGCGCCGGCTGGATGCTGTTAAGTGGCAATAAAAAGCTAGGGCGCAGTTATATGGAAGGCCTGAACTTGCTGGCCTCTATGCGGATGTGTGCCAATGTGCCGTGCCAGCACGCCATACAAACTGCCCTTGGCGGATATCAGAGTATTAATGACCTGGTACAGGCCGACGGCCGTTTACGTCTGCAAAGGGACACGGCCTGGCGCTTACTGGAGCAGATCCCCGGCATATCCTGTGTGAAACCCAAGGGGGCCATGTACTGCTTCGCCAGGGTGGATGCCACGCGTTTTAATATCAGCAATGATGAATTAATGATTCTTGACCTGCTGCGCCAGGAAAAAGTATTGCTGGTGCACGGCAGCGCCTTTAACCTTAAAGAGGGCTGCTACTTCCGGCTGGTCTTTTTACCTCACGCCGACCAGTTGCAAACGGCCCTTGGCAAGGTGGAACGCTTCTTCGCTGGTTATCGTCAGGAAAATGGTCAATGAGTGTGCCGCAAAGTCACTTCTTCGCCCATTTAGCACGCATGAAACTGATTAACCGCTGGCCGCTGATGCGCAATGTCAGTACCGAAAATGTGCAGGAGCACAGCTTGCAGGTGGCCATGGTTGCCCACGCCCTGGCCATGATCCGCAATAAGTTTTATGGCGGCCAGTTGGACCCTTTTCGCATTGCCACCCTGGCCATGTTCCACGATGTATCGGAGGTTCTGACCGGTGACTTACCTACCCCGGTGAAATATTACAATCCGGCGATTCAGCAGGAATACAAAAAGATTGAGCAAATCGCCGAGCAAAAGCTGATAGAAATGGCCCCCGATGCATTCCGCCAGGATTACGCGCAGTTAATTGACGGGCAATATCACACCGACGATGAGCGATTTATTATTAAGGCCGCCGATATTATTTGCGCCTACCTTAAAACCCTTGAAGAGCTATCCGCCGGCAACCATGAGTTTGAACTGGCAAAACGACGGTTGGATAAAATTCTGCAGGAATACCAATCAGAGGAAGTTAATTATTTCCTTGAGGCCTATGTACCCAGTTTCTCTTTGAGTCTGGACGAAATCACGCAGGAGTAATCTATGTCCCCCTGGCTTGCAAGACAGCAGATGCAACCCGAACGACAGGGGGACCACCGCTCAGCCTTCCAGCGCGATAAAGCCCGGGTGTTGCACTCTGCCGCTTTTCGCCGTTTGCAGGCCAAAACGCAGGTACTTGGCGTGGGTGTGAATGATTTTCATCGCACCCGCTTAACACATTCGCTGGAGGCCGCACAAATTGGCCATGGCATTGCATCCCAACTGCGGCAGAAGTACCCACAGCAAAGTCATGCGTTGGACCTTAACGATAATCTGATCGAAACACTCTGTCTGGCCCATGATATAGGTCACCCGCCCTTCGGCCACGGGGGCGAAATGGCACTGAACTATATGATGCGCAAGCATGGGGGTTTTGAAGGCAATGGGCAGACTTTTCGCATTGTCACCAAGCTTGAGCCCTATACACCCGACGCAGGTATGAACTTATGCCGCCGAACTTTGTTGGGCCTGGTGAAATACCCGAACTATCAAAGTCAGTTATTAATCACCCGTCCGACAACAGAGCGTTTACAGGATTGGCAACCGGCTAAAGGTTTGTTTGATGACGACAAAGACGTATTTGACTGGTTGCTGTCACCATTGGAAGCCGAAGACAAAGCGCTATTTTGTAGCTTTGCCCCACACAATGCGCAGCTTGCCAAAACCCGTTTTAAGTCCTTTGATTGCTCTATTATGGAGCTTGCCGACGACATTGCTTACAGCATTCACGATCTGGAAGATGCCATAGTGACAGGTATTGTCAGTCAGGATAGTTTTATTGAAGAAGTCGCCAACCCCATCAGCCAACTCGACATTGTCTGGCTTAGCCAGAACATACAGCACCTTGCGATCAAATTGTTCAGCCAGGCCCACTATGATCGTAAAGACGCCATTGGTGCTCTGGTTAACGCCTTTATTACTGCCGTTGAAATTGGCACTACGGATAACCAATTCAAACACCCTCTGCTCGCCAATAACGCCCAGCTTCCATCAGGCTTTAGTCAGGCCCTGGACGAATTTAAAGCTTATGTATACCGATGGGTCATTCGTCAAAGCGACGTACAGCGTATGGAGTTTAAAGGCCAGCAACTGGTGATGGCCTTATTTGAAGCATTCAGTTCCGACCCTATGCGTTTGTTACCGGAAAACACCAAGCAGCGCTGGCTGAAAGGACAGGCTCAGGGGCAGGAACAACGGGTTATCGCTGATTATATCTCAGGGATGACGGACGAATTTGCTTCCAGACTGTATGGACAACTATTCCTTCCACGCAATATTCAGACTTGAACCAGTGGCTAAAATACGGACAATCAATAATTCATCAAAGGGATACATCTATGTATTGTCCAGGGATCGGTATCGTCAGCAAAGACCCTGCGTTAACCTCTGCAATTGTTTTTGGAATACAGCAGCTTTTTCAACCTTTGTCGGTAACCACCCTGCGTATTCGCAATGAATCGGCGATACCTCTCAGTCCGGTTTCTGTGTTGCCACTGCATCAGCAATTGCTTAACAAAGCCGTCAACCAGATAGGGCGACTGGAAAAGACGTTTAATGTCAGCCTGTATGTGGCTGACAGTCTTGAACAACTCTGTCATCAACTCACTGAGCAGCAACAAGATTCACTGGATCTGCTGTTCTATGACAATCAGCTTGGCATATCGGCACAGCAATTACAGGAACGTCTCGACAGTTTTTACTCAGCTCTGTCAAAGCGCAAAATTAGCGGACTTCGCAGTCCATTATCTTTGGTTTACTTCACCTCACCACCAAGCCATGGCTTAGTGTTTAGCCTTGCCAATAGTGTCGAACACTATGTGCACAAACAACAAAGCCATTGGCAGGCCATCATCGCCAGCCAATCCATAGTGGACACCATGGAGTTTCTGCTGCGTTATTACTGCAATCCGCTACTGGCAAGAAAACTACGTTCGCTACCACATGCCGGCCGTATTCAGGGCGTTACAGAGTACGGCAGGCGGTTTATCAGTCTTGCCACCTTTATGCTGGAATTTTTCACGGCGCGTGCGGATGATAACTGGCTATTTGGCTATTACACAGGGTCGGTCATTGCACCGTTCATTGATGCCTTAGAGCAGGGATTGGCGCAGCGCCAGATCACAATCATCAATGGTTGTAATGAGCACAGTCTGGCTTGCAGTGCACTGGCCAACTGGCAGTTATATCGGTCACCATTTCTGCTCACTGTCACCTGCGGCATGATGCTGGAGTTCAAAGGGACGCTGCTCAACCTCAAACGCAGTCGCGCCAGAGGCTTTATCGTCTGTGGCGAAGGTGAACCGAACCACTGGTTTGCCGCACAGGGCATGATGAATGCTGAGGAAGATATCCGCCGCATTCTTGATGGCATGGCTATAGCCTGGGTGTATATGTGTGATCCACAACAGATGGAGCATGACCTGATTGAGGCCCAAAACCTGTATGACAGAGATCAAGGCCCGGTGGTGCTATTAGCGACGCCCAGAGTATTGGATAGCTGCCGTTCATTACCCAGTGCAGTCATTGCGCCCATACCGGTTAAAAAATCCGCTTCACAAGCCATACCGTCACTACCGGATAATATTATGGCGCTGTTAAACCAACACAGTCGCAAACTCCTTTGGGTAGTAGACAGCCCGTTGTCGGCGCAGGAGCGTACCCTGCTGATGGATATTGCCAGGCAAGCAGGAATCGCACTGGCAGATTCGGTACAACGCCCAGGCTGTGTGAGTGCCTATCCTGAGGGTAACTACAATGCACAATATCTGGGGACGCTTGGAGTATATGGTACCAGTCGGGAACTACTGAGTTATCTTTACCAGGACGGCGAGCTTAACCCGAAACAAGATCAGGTTATCTTTTTTTTAAAAAGCCGACTTGGGCAACCTTCCAGCCCATTTCCACCTGGTAATTTCAAACACCGGCTCGAAACCATACAAGTTACAGAAAATGCCGCGCATATCGCTCCCCATGCCAGCCAGGGGCTGTGTATGAAGCTGGTTGATTTTCTACTGCAGATAAAAGCAAAGTTAGCCGTCGATCCTCAAGTACTGGCATACCGCCAAACACAAATTGCCAGGGCCAAATCACTGTCGGCGGGATTGTTAAGTCAATTGCCAAGCTGTCCAATGAGTCCGGATTATTTTTTCTACCGCTTCAGCGAATTGCTCAAAGCCCTGATCCAAAAACAGGCATACCGCTACACCGGGTTATTTGATGCTGGGCGGTGCGGATTTAGCGCTCTGGGTAGCCTGCCTCGCACCGGCCCAGGTTTTTCCAGCATCTATGGCCGAGGTTGCATGGGGGATGCGCTTATGGCCTTTCCTTTAGTGGCACTGAAAAATCCAGGCAACACAGTGGCCTTTGTTGGCGATGGAGCCCGTAATCTGGCACCGGATATATTGCCTTTTCTACTTAAAAACCTACGTGGCGTCAAATCCACCGTACGCGGCAGTGCCACATTGTTTATCTTCGTCAATAACAGCCTGTCCATGGTGCGTACTTATCAGGAACGAGCCTTGTTGGGTCATGCCGGTGAACAAATGAATAGCCTGAGCCTTTATCAGTCACCGGCTGTTTTTTACCATGCTGGTGTAAAGATCACCCAGCACAGCATCATAGAGTTCGACCCGGAGCAAATGCATGAATGGCTCACAAGCAAAAATAGCATCAATATTATTCAGGTTATGACAGCGCATAATAATCAAGGAGATATGTATCGCCACTTCAGCACCGATTGGTATTACTGACATGCAAAAATTCCCGATACTTAAGGACATACTGGTTATTGAACTGGCCTTTATGGGCAGCGGGCCTTTTTGCGGTGCTCTACTGGCAAGCCTTGGCGCCAACGTGATTAAGATAGAGCCGATTAAAGGCGGCGATATGTTCAGGTTTATGCCCCCATTTGGTCAGACCGAAGAACAGGGTGAGAAGGTCAATGCCGCATTCCAGGCCATCAACAATAATAAACGCTCGCTGGCTATGAATTTTCGCAAAGGATTAGGCAAAAGTGCTTTGTTAGACATGCTTAAACAGGCCGATGTATTGATTGAAGGATTTAAGCCTGGCCGCATGGACTCGTGGGGGCTGGGCTATGCCGACTTACACAAAATCAATCCACGGCTTATCTATTGTCACATATCCGGATATGGCCTGACGGGACCGCGTGCCAGCCAGATGCAACATGAAGGCAATATTGGCGCACTCAGCGGTCTGCTGGACAGCTTTAGTACAGAAAACAACCGACCCTCACTGGCACCCGGACTATCATTGGTTGGCGGTTATACCGCACTTAGTGGCATCTTGGCTGCGCTGTATCACAGGCAACAAAGTCAACAAGGGCAATTGGTTGATGTAGCTGTACTGGATGCCTTAATGGCCATGCAAGCGCCAAGTGCTGGTGAGTTGCTAGATACCACGTTACCCAGACAAGGACAGGCATTTTTACAGGGTAATTGGCCAAGAAACCGTATCTATGCCTGTGCCTGTGGCAACTTCCTGTACTTTGGCGCAGGTGAGCAACGCTACTTTCAGGCTTTTTTGCATAAGACCGGGCACGGCTTTATCGCTGAGCTAGTTAACTACCAGGATCAATGTAAAGCGCTGGAAACGTTATTTTTAAGCCGAAGCAGAAGTGCCTGGCTTCAGGAGTTTGACCAACAGGAATATTGTCTTAGCGCGGTAAACAGTCTGCAACAAGCATTGGAAGACCCGCAAGTCATGGCCAGAGGCGCACTAAAAAAAGATACTTCGGCCGATCACAAGCAACATGTTCATTTAGGGCAAGTGATTAAAATGAGTGCCCATCTCCCCCCGCCTTTTAGCTCCGCACCTGGCTTAGGCCAACACAGCCGTGACGTGCTTATAGAGTTTGGTCTGCAACCCGAACAGATTCAGGCCATGATAGCGGCAAACCTGTTGCGCTAGGAAAGGAACCAGACATAAAGCAAAAGCAGTAACGAACAAGGGTTAACTAAAGTCAGCATGCTAAACAGATGCATCCACTAAAAATTGTTTAAAAAAAACACTTGCATGTTTATTTATACAGTACTACTGTTTGCATAACTACTGTATAAATAAACAAGGTTTTGTTATGGCCGTTAACGCATTGCTTCCGTCTCGCCACCAACCAGGCTTAATGGAATTGTCCATTTACCAGGGGTCGCAACTTCGCAGCCTGATGCAACACTTTACGCAACAGAATAAATGGATTTATTTGCTGGCCAACAACCTGCGATTTAAGCGGACAGAACACCATAGCCAGCAGTTACCTCGTCCTGAAGCAGAACAGACTCTGGAATGGCTGGAAAAGCTGATGAGTGCCGGAAAAACCTGCGCACTGTTTGTAGAAGAGTTAGTACTGGATGAATTAAACCGTAAGCGCCTGGAACAGCTCTGTCGTCAGTTTGGCGTTACAGTGGTAAGCTTAAGTAAAGAAAAAGGCCTGGACAACAATCTTGTCTTTGGGCCATGGTAATGGGCTTACTGCTGCCGATCTCGACTTTTTCCATGACAACACTTTGTTATTGCGATAGTAAACTTGCCTTCGCACGCTGCTGTGAGCCACTGCTTAAAGGTAAGCTTTTGGCCCCAACCGCCGAAGCCTTGATGCGTTCACGTTATTGCGCCTATGTATTGGGTGATTTCCAATATATTTTGAACACTTATAGTCAGGCTAAACGCCGGGACTTGTCTTTGGCAGTGTTGCAACAAGATGCCAATGAAACACAATGGCTGGCATTGCAGGTAGAGTCTCATCAGCTAACCGAGCCAGGGGCCACCGTACAATTTAGTGCCTTTTATCGTTACGATGGCCAATTGTATAAACTACATGAGCTATCCCGCTTTATTATTGAAGAAGGTCATTGGCGTTATGTGGATGGGCAGATGTTAGATGACTGTGGCAAACTCAGGTTAGGTCGGAATGACAGCTGTTTTTGCGGTAGTAATAAAAAGTTTAAGCAATGCTGCGGTAAAAATTGATCTGCTACTTTTGTATCCCCCTCCCTTTCAAGCCTACCCGCATGGTTCTCTTTTCAAACAACCTCAGCACACTTACTTACAAATTTCATCTCGGTAGCCTTTGCTAAACCACTAACATTAAGTGATCAGGGTTGACGCAACATTAACTTTTGACACAAGTAACCAACAATTGGTCGAAATCGCCAACTTATACGCAAACCAACAAACCTCGAACATAAGAAAAAAGATATCTATTTGTTTTTATTGAACTTATTACACTGGCACGGTGAGTGCTTCATAGTGCAATAACACAGGACATTGTGACCACACGATAAACTTCCGGGGAAAATCCATGCAATCCAGGTTCGTAAAAACACTCATCGCCAGTTCCATATTCGCTGCCAGCGCTCTGTTAAGTGGCTGTGGCGGTGCCGAAGCAACCGTTGATAGCGCGCAAAAAAAAGCCGAGGTTATCGCCATTCCGGTTGAAGTCGCCGCATTGAGTCAGGGAGATATTTCTTCTAATTACGCCACCACAGCCATTCTCGAAGCCAAAGAAGAAGCGTTTGTGGTAGCCAGAGCATCCGGCATTATTCATGAGATCCTGGTGGAAGAAGGCGATTATGTGGAAAAAGGCCAGGTTCTGGCCAGATTGGAAACCGAACGCTATATCCTTAACCTCAGACGCGCAGAAGCCAATCTGACCGGAATAGAAAAGGAACTGAATAAAGTTCGTGACATGTACGCCAAGAAATTGGTCAGCGATGATGCATTTGACAAACTCAGCGCCTCTTATGATGCAGCCAAAGCGGAGTTGGAGCTCGCTAAGCTGGACCTGGCAGAAACCACCATCAAAGCGCCCATTGCCGGCTTTATCGCTGAACGTAATGCCAAAGTAGGTAACCTGACAGAGTCATTCCAGCGTGAACGCATGTTCCATATTGTGCAACAGAAACAACTTTACGGTGTTGTGCACCTGCCTGAAAAAGAGCTGTCCAAAGTGCATGTCGACCAAGCTGCACAGTTGGATATTACCGCAGCCAATGACAACCAGGTGAAAGCCTTTGTGGAACGCATCAGCCCGGTTATAGATGCCAAAACCGGTACTTTCAAAGTTACCTTGCGTGTACCCAATGAAGATAACCGCTTAAAAACCGGGATGTTTGCTCAGGTGAAACTCAACTACGACACGCATCAAAATGCCACTCTTCTACCCCGTCAGGCCATTATCAATATTGACGATACAAGCAGCGTATTTGTGGTTCGCGATGGTGTGGCAGAAAAAATCAAGGTGCAAACCGGCTATACCGAAGGCGATAAGGTAGAAGTGCTTAACGGGCTCTCTGGCACCGAACAGGTGGTCGTCACAGGCCATCACAATTTAAAAGACAAGGCACCAGTAGAAATCGTCAATACCCTCGAACTGGCCAAGCGCTAAGCAGAAGGAAGATTATCATGAGCTTAGTTGATGTGGCTGTTAAAAGGCCGGTTACTGTGTGGATGTTCACCTTTGCCATTATCTTATTTGGCATGGTGTCACTGTCTCGACTGGCACTCAATCTGCTACCCGAGTTGTCCTACCCTACCCTGACCATTCGCACCGACTATCCCGGTGCAGCCCCAGGTGAAGTCGAGCAGCTGGTGAGTAAACCGGTAGAAGAAGCCGTTGGTGTGGTGAAGGGTGTACGCACCGTGACATCTACCTCAAAAGCCGGTCAGTCTGATGTGGTGCTGGAATTTGAATGGGGCACCAGAATGGATCTGGCCAGCCTGGATGTACGCGAAAAGCTGGATGTGATCTGGTTACCACTGGATGTGAAAAAGCCGCTACTGCTGCGTTTTAACCCCAATATGGATCCCATACTGCGCATGGGGCTGGGGGCTACACAGGGTAATATGGATGCCAATGCAACCAAACGACTGCGGACCTATGCCGAGGAGGAATTCAAACGTAAGCTGGAGTCCGTGCAAGGTGTTGCTTCAGTCAAAGTCGGCGGTGGCCTGGAAAATGAAATCCAGGTTCTGATCAATCAGGACAAAGCCAGTCAGCTTAATATTAAACTGGAAGAAGTGATCGCCCGTCTTAAGGCTGAAAACGTGAATACCTCAGGAGGCCGGGTGGAAGACGGCAGTCGTGAGTATCTGGTGCGCACACTCAATCAATTTCAGAATCTTGAGCAAATGCGCGATCTCTTTATTGCCAGTCGAGAAGGCCGCAATATCCGATTAGGCGACATCGCTGAGGTGCTGGACAGCCATAAGGAAAGAGATGCTATTACCCGCTTCGCCGGTTTGGAAGGCGTGGAAGTCGCCATTTACAAAGAAGGTGACGCCAATACCGTACAAGTCGCGCAGAATGTTAAACGACGTCTGGAGCAGATCAAAAAAGACATTCCCGCCCAGTATCAGTTACAACTGGTGTATGACCAATCTCTGTTTATCGCCAGCGCCATTGACGAAGTCAAATCAGCGGCCATTATTGGCGGTATTCTGGCCATGTTGGTACTCTATCTGTTCCTCAAAAACATTTGGCCCACCCTGATTATTTCCATCAGCATTCCGGTGTCCATCATTGCCACTTTTAACCTTATGTATGGTAACGACATCAGTCTGAATATCATGAGTTTGGGTGGCATCGCACTGGCCATCGGCTTGTTAGTGGATAACAGTATTGTGGTGCTGGAAAACATTGACCGCCACAAAAAACTGGGCAGCCATCCTCACGATGCGGCCGCTAAAGGCACCAAAGAAGTGAGTAACGCCATCATCGCCTCGACGTTGACCACCATGGCAGTCTTCTTCCCGCTGGTTTTTGTTGAAGGCATAGCCGGTCAGTTGTTCAGCGACCAGGCCCTGACCGTGACGTTTGCTCTGGCGGCTTCATTGGTTGTCGCACTGACACTGATCCCTATGTTGGCGGCCAGAGAAAAGCAGCCGGGTCAGACTTCGCCGTCTATGGAGCTTGATTCGGCACCGGATGATGCTGTTGCACCGCCCAGCGGCATAGCGGCTAGAACGCTGTATGTCTTGGCCTGGCCGTTCAGGATGCTGATCAAAGCAGTCGGTAAGCTGATCTATGCGCTGTCGCTGTTCATTAGTAGTGCGGTCGTGATGTTGACCCGTTTGCTACGCAGACTGTTCGGTTTGCTGCTGCGACCTTTTCTGTGGGGCTTTGAGAAGGGTTTTAATATCCTTGAACATGCTTATCAGGTGATGCTACGCGCGGCCATGCGGCAACGAATGCTGACCTTAAGTGGAATCCTGGCTGTGTCGCTGCTTTCACTGGCGCTGATCCCACGTCTGGGGATGGAGCTGATTCCACCTATGTCCCAGGGCGAATTCCATGTGGAAGTAAACCTCTCTACCGGGGCGCGTTTGGAAGATACAGACCAGGTACTGGAAAAGCTGGCCCTGTTCACCCAGCAATTACCCAACGTGCAACGCACCTATTCACTGGCGGGCACCGGTAGCTTAATGAACGCATCCCCCAGCCAGGGAGGCGATTACTGGGGCAAACTGAATGTGGTGATGAAACCTGGCAGCAGCGCCACTGACGAGTCCAACACCATGGACGCCATGCGTGACTACCTGCGTACCCAGGCAGGTATCACCGCCAAATTTGGCAAACCCGAAATGTTTAGTTTCTCTACACCAATGGAGATCCAGCTTAGCGGTTATGATCTGAGTCTGCTGAGCCGTTATGCCAATGAGTTGGTGAGTTTACTTGAGGCAAATAACCGATTCGCTGATGTTAAATCCACCTTGCGTGCCGGTCACCCCGAACTGAAAATCTACTTTAACCATGCCAAGTTAGCACAGCTGGGGCTGAGTGCCGCCGACGTATCAAAACTGATAGCGGCCAAAATTGGTGGTGAAGTGGCAAGCCGTTATGCCATTGATGATCGCAAAGTCGACATTCTGGTGCGCACCCAGGAGCAACAGCGCGATTCAGTACAGGATATTGCCGGTATCACAGTCAACCCAGGGGGCAGTCCGGCGATTCCCCTGGAAGCGGTTGCCGATATCCAGATGTCGGTTGGCCCAAGTGAGATTACCCGGGTAGGTCAGGAGCGTGTGGCCCTGATAAGTGCTAACCTGGCCTATGGTGACTTAGGCGAAGCCGTGACTGACGTTAAACAGCTGCTGGCTAAACTGGATTTACCGCTCAGCATGCAGGCCCGTATTGCTGGTCAAAATGAAGAAATGCAGGTTTCCTTTGATTCGCTGAAGTTTGCTCTGCTACTGGCGGTGTTTATGGTGTACCTGGTCATGGCTTCCCAGTTTGAATCGCTGCTGCATCCCTTCCTGATCCTGTTCACCGTCCCCCTGGCTTGTGCCGGCTCTATTTACGGGCTGTATATTACCGGCACCAATATCAGCGTAGTGGTGTTTATCGGCCTGATTATGCTGGCAGGTATCGTCGTTAACAACGCCATCGTATTGGTGGACCGTATAAACCAATTGCGTGAAAGCGGCAGTGACAAACATGACGCCATATTTGCCGCAGCAAGCAGCCGCCTGCGCCCGATTTTGATGACGACATTAACCACCACCCTAGGTTTATTGCCAATGGCCATTGGCCTGGGTGAAGGGGCGGAAATCCGTACTCCCATGGCTGTCACTGTTATCTGTGGATTATTGTTTGCCACCGTACTGACTTTGCTGCTGATCCCGGTGCTGTATAGCCTGTTTGATCGTAAGCAGTTTACTCAAACCAGTCAGACAGCGTTGGAGGTGGGTCATGAACAAGCTCGATAATATGAGCGTGGCCCTGACGGACTTTGCCATTCGCAAACCGGTTACCGTTTGCATGCTGTTTTTTTCCATGTTGCTGCTTGGCCTGATGGCCAGCCGGTTGCTGCCCCTGGAGAAATTTCCGGGTATCGACATCCCACAAATGGTGGTAGTGGTGCCCTATCAGGATGCCACGCCCGCCGAAGTGGAAAAGATGATCACCAAGCCAGTGGAAGAAGCGCTCGCCACTATGTCAGACGTTAAACGCCTGTCATCGCGTTCCAACGAGGACAGCGCGGAGATAGAGCTGGAATTTAACTGGGGTGAAAACTTAAACGCCAAAAGCATCGAAGCCAGAGAGAAAATCGATGCCATCCGCCACCTGCTGCCTTCGGATGTGCAGCGCATTATGGTGTATCAGTTTAATACCGCCGATTTACCCATTTTTCAGTTGCGGGTTTCCAGTGATCGGGATTTGTCTAATGCCTATGATCTTCTGGAACGTAATCTGAAGATGCCCATAGAACGGGTCGCCGGCGTGTCCAAGGTAGAGCTTTATGGGGTGATGAAAAAACAGATTGCCATTCGCCTGGATGCACAACGTATCGCTGCACTGCATATCGACCTGACCAAACTGTACAATGTGCTGCAAGACGCTAACTTTTCCATGACAGCCGGTCATTTCTTTGAGCTGGACCAGAAAATCACCGTGAACCCGCAAGGGGAATTTCGTAGCAAAGAGGAAATAGAAGATCTGATCGTTCAGCAAGGTATTCGCCTGAAGGATTTAGCCGAGGTTCGCTATGAAACACCCAGACGCACTGAAGGCCGTCATCTGGATAGAACTTACGCAGTTGGGTTGAATATTTATCGTGAATCCGGCAGTAATCTGGTGGAAGTCTCCCAGGCGGTGCTAAAGGTAGTGGACGAAGCTAATGAAAGCCCGGCATTCAATGGTATTAATCTGTATATCATGCAGGATGAGGCCACCAGCGTAACTCAATCACTGAGTGACCTGCTCAGCGCCGGTATGCTGGGGGCACTGCTGTCGGTTATTGTGCTTTATGCGTTTTTGCGCCAATGGGCCCCTACCCTGATTGTGGTGTTGTCTGTGCCCTTTGCCATCTGCATTACCTTAGGCTTCATGTACTTTATGGGATATAGCCTGAATATTCTGTCCATGATGGGCTTAATGCTCGCCATTGGCATGTTGGTGGACAATGCCGTGGTAGTCACCGAAAGTATCAGCCACGAGCGTGAAACCCAGCCGGATGCGATCAAAGCCACTAAAGCCGGTGTCAGTAAGGTCAGTCTGGCAGTTATAGCCGGTACGGCCACCACCGCCATTGTGTTTTTACCTAACATTGTTGGCGAAAAACAGGAAGTCACGGTGTTCCTTGAGCATGTGGCCATCGCCATCTGCATTTCACTGTTTGCCTCACTATTGATTGCCCAGACGCTGATCCCGTTACTGACCACTCGTCTTAAATACCAGGCCAGCAAACCCAGGAGCCAAGCTGGTAAGTTTGCCAACTGGTATCAGCGTGTGCTGAGCTGGACCCTGGCTCATCAGGGCAAAACCGCGTTAATTGCCATCCTTATCCTGCTGTCCACTGCGATTCCTATGGGTGTGGTAACCAATGACGGGGACAACGACAACCCAAACAATCAACTTTGGCTTAACTACAATATTGACGGTAATTACAGCCTTGATGAGGTTGAAAAAGAAGTCAATCGGATGGAGCAGTATTTGTATGCCAATCAGGAGCGCTTCCACATTAAACAGGTGTACAGCTATTACAACCCCGGTCATGCCGTGTCCGGGCTGACCCTGAATGAAGACCTGCCCATCAGCCAGGCAGAACTGAAAGACATGATTAAAAAGGATATGCCCAGCTTTGTACGCAGCCAGCCCAGCTTTCGCTGGAACGAGAGTAAAGGTGGTGTGCGCCTGACCTTGCTTGGGCAATCGTCAGAGACATTGATGCGTATTGCCGATCAAATTGTTCCGGTGCTGGAACGGGTCGAAGGACTGACCGACGTCAGAGCAGATATCAATGGCCAGAAGGAAGAGTTGCAAATCCGCGTAGACAGACAAAAAGCCTTCCGCTTTGGCTTGTCTGCCGAAACCGTTGCCAATACCGTTGCAACCGCATTGCGAGGCGCCAATTTGCGTACCTTCCGCCACGGGGATAGCGGTGAAATGGATATTCGCCTGATGTTTGACGAATCATTGCAACATTCACTGGACGAGTTGAAACGGTTGACCATCAAGCGCGATGACAAACAGAATATCACTCTGGATATGGTGGCCGACATCAGCATTAAACCGCGTTTGTCGCAGATCCGTCGCTATTACCGGCAAACGGCATTGGGCGTGGGAGCTAACCTGCAAGAAGGCACCACTCTGGAGCAGGCCCGCGAGCGGATAGAAACGGTCATGGCCAATATCGCGCTACCGAGCGGCTACAGCTGGACACTGGATGGCAGTTTCCGTAACCAAAATGAATCAGAAGCCGTCATGCAAATTAATATGCTATTGGCGGTATGCATGATTTATCTGGTCATGGCTGCACTGTTTGAATCCCTGCTGCTGCCTACCGCCGTTATCACGTCACTGCTATTTTCCTTCACGGGCGTATTCTGGGCCTTTTTGGTCACCGGCACCAATATGTCAGTGATTGGTATGATTGGCATGTTGATTCTGATGGGGATAGTGGTCAACAACGGTATCGTACTGGTTGACAGAATTAATCAGCTTATTGGCGAGGGGGAAAGCGTTCATCAGGCCATACTGGATGGTTGTTTAAGCCGTGCCCGGCCGATACTGATGACCGTCGCCACCACGGTACTGGGACTGATTCCCCTGGCGCTGGGCGGCACCCAAATTGGCGGTGACGGCCCGCCTTATGCTCCGATGGCCATTGCCATCATTGGCGGCCTGCTGTTTTCCACCCTGACCAGCTTATTCTTATTACCCCTGACATACTTAGGGCTGCTTAAGTTGCGCCGTGCCACGGTTAATATGATTACTGACAGTAAACGCCTGGTCGGCCGCATTATCCCTGAATAATCACATCGCCCCGAAAGGGGCGTTTTTCAAAGGTCAGTATTAAATCGGTTAATACGCTTTTGCAATGAGCCATTCCCCTTAATTACAAGACCTTTAGGGCGTTGATGCGTACAATAGCCGGCACCCTTGAATATCCGGGCTTTTTCATGCGTCACCAAATCTGGCAACAACTTCGACTGGAAGCGGAAGATCTGATCCGCACTGAACCCCTGCTGGCGAGTCATGTCTACTCGTGCATTTTAAATCACAGCTGTCTGGGTAGTGCGTTGAGCTTTATTGTTGCTAACAAGCTGACGGATGGTGTGGTGTCTGCCTTTACCTTTCGGGAGCTGTTCGATCAGGCTTTTGTTAATTGTGACAATATGCTCACCCATGTCAGTTGCGACATTAAAGCGGTGATTGACCGCGACCCCGCCGTTGATAAATACCTGACCGTGCTACTTAACCTCAAAGGTTTTCAGGCCATTCAGGTACACCGTCTGGCCCATTGTTTGTGGCAACAGAATCGTCGCGATCTGGCCCGCTTTATTCAAAGTCGCAACTCCGAAGTGTTTGGTATCGATATCCATCCCGCCTGTAAAATTGGCAAAGGAGTCATGTTTGACCACGCCACCGGGATTGTGATTGGTGAAACAGCCGTGATTGAAGACAATGTGTCAATTCTTCAGGGCGTCACCCTGGGTGGCACAGGTAATGAAAGTGGCGACCGCCATCCCAAGATCCGTGAAGGCGTGATGATAGGCGCGGGCGCCAAGGTACTGGGCAATATCGAAGTGGGCAAAGGTGCTAAGATAGGGGCTGGCTCTGTGGTACTGCACGCCGTCCCAGAGCATACCACAGTGGTGGGTGTACCTGCCAAAGTAGTGGGCCGCACCAACTGCGAATGCCCAGCTGAAACCATGGATCAATCCTTTGCCGAGGAACAATCCTGAACCGATAGAATGTCTGGTTTTCTATCAGGTTAGGCAAAGAGACTTTTCAGTTGGTGGATAGCAGCGTACTCTTAGCTTATTAATCGCACTCCAGGAGGAACTGATGGCTAAGATACTGATGATTACCGGTGACTTTGTCGAAGATTACGAAAATATGGTACCGTTTCAAGCACTGTTGGCTATGGGCCATGAAGTGGATGCTGTGTGCCCGGGTAAGCGCAAAAATGAAACGATTGCCACCTGTATTCACGATTTTGAAGGTCAGCAAACTTACACCGAGAAACGCGGCCATAACTTTACCTTGAATGCCAACTTCGACGATGTGGCTGCCTCAGATTATGACGCTCTGTATTTACCGGGGGGCCGTGCGCCAGAGTATTTACGACTGGATAGCAAGGTACTGGCCATTGTCAAAGCCTTTATGGCCAGCAACAAGCCAGTGGCAGCAATCTGTCATGGTGCCCAGCTGTTAACCGCCGCCAATGTGATTGAAGGTAAAAAGGTGTCGGCTTATCCAGCCTGCGCACCAGAAGTCAGACTGGCAGGTGCCGAGTATGTAGAATTACAGATGGATGAAGCCATCACCGATGGCAAGCTGGTTACCGCCCCGGCATGGCCCGCTCATCCTGCCATGCTGAAACAACTGGTAGCACTGCTATAACAGGTCAATGGCCGGTTTAATCCCCGGCCAATTCCACCGCGGTGCCGGTAACCGACACCCCTCCGGTAACCGGAACACTGACATTAAGCTGGCTGGGACGCCCCATCCTAACCCCCTGCTGAATTTCAAATTGCATGGGCGCCTTAATCAGTCCGTGATCGCGCAAATAGCCCCCCAGCGCCGCTGCTGCTGCACCTGTGGCGGGATCTTCCACCACCCCACCAACCGGAAAAGGATTCCGACTGTGGTATAAGCCACTGTGTTCACGCCAGATCAATTGCAGGGTAGCCAAACCATCTTCCAGCATCAGGGTCTGTAAGCGATTAAAATCATAAGCTAGATTGTCCAGTCTGCTCTGGCTTTGACATGCCAGGACCAGATGCCAGGCCCCAGCAAAAGCGAAGATTGCAGGAAGCGACATATCCAACTCATCAGAATGCCAACCGATAACATCCAGATATTGTGCAAGCCTGGCCGCTGGAATCGGCCGCTGCTCTGTGGCGACCGAGGTTAATTTGGCGAAGCCCTTACCATCCCGTTCCTCGGTTTCCAAGGTGACCTCTCCAACTGAGGTATGCAGTCTGTAGGTTCCTGCTCCGCTGGTTTTTGCCAGCACCACGCCAGTGGCAATCGTAGCATGACCACAAAATGATACCTCGGCCAACGGGCTGTAGTAACGAATCTGTCGCTCTGCCCCTGTGCCTGGCGCAATAAAGGCTGTTTCCGAATAGCCCACTTCAGCGGCAATGCGCTGCATGGTTTCGGCATCAGGTAATTGTTCACCTATCCAGACGCCGGCCGGATTGCCCCCGTGCGGACTATCGCTGAATGCGCTAAGACGAAATAATTGCTCTGCTTTATACATGGGACATCCCCCTGTTGCTTTGAAGTGTCCAGTATGAGCAGTAGAATAATTTGTCACAACGGAGTTATTCTTAGCCTATGACCAAAAAATATTAAGCCAATATGTCACAGCGTCTTCCTCCAATGAATAGTTTACGAGCCTTTGAGGCCGCTGCCCGTCACGGTAGTTTTGTAAAAGCCGCTGCAGAATTGCACGTTACCGCTGCCGCCATTAGTCATCAGGTACGTGAGTTAGAACAAACGCTCAATCTAAAATTGTTCTTACGTCGACCCAGAGGGGTCATATTGAGTGAAACGGGTAACCGCTACTATAAAGATGTGGCAGAAGTGTTCAGGCTACTTGGGCAGGCAACACTTTCATTGCAAAACGTTGATATCGCCGGTCCCCTTGAATTGTCAGCACCGCACGCATTTTGTCAATTCTGGTTGGCGCCAAGATTGCAAAAACTGCGGGCGGCAATGCCGCAGCTGCGCTTGACGGTTAAGGCAGACAATAATATTTGCGATATGCGTACAGACAAAGCACAGGTCGCCGTGCGATTTGGGATGGGGCAATATCCCGGACTGCACAGTGTTTTTTTAATGTCAGATGCTGCCGCGCCACTAGTGTCCACCAGCAAACTTGAGTATGCCGCTGTTGATCGCAAAACCTTGCTACAAACTGAACTGCTGCTTGCCGAGCATAATTTGAATCCGGACGAACCCTGGATGGGTTGGTCGCCATGGTTACGAGAAGCCAGAGTCAATAAGGCAAAGCACAATACCCTATCGGTATCAGACAGTGCACTAGCGCTATCGGCTTGTTTAGCCGGAAATGGTCTGTGTATTGGACGTTTGAGCCTTGCATTTGAGGCAATTAAGCGGCAGCAGCTGAGTATTCTTATGCCTTGGCGCATTACTGACTACGGCTATTACCTGCTGTGCAGCAACGTCAACATTAGCAATCCCAGGATCCAAGCCTTCAGCCAATGGCTACAGGAGGAAATCAGGGAGTTTACAAGCAGTACAAAAGTTCTCTGTGACATTGCCCTGAACAACAATTAAAGGTCATCTCAAAAAACTCGTATATGCCACCGGGTTGACCCAATGGGAGTTTATTGCACTAAGTGTCATTCACTTGTAACGTTTATTCACCGTATCGGTGAATCGCTGCCAGTTTCGGCCCGGCACAACTGACCATGCATGGTTAAGGATGAATACACTGGAGTCTGTTATGCGAGAAGAAATTAATTTTCCGGGACTGGGACATCAGCTCAGGGGGCTAATGGAATGGCCAGAGCAGCCCATTCGCTGTTTTGCCTTGTTCGCCCATTGTTTTTCCTGCGCAAACAACAACGTGGCCGCATCCAGCATTGCATCGGCCTTAACGGCTAGCGGCATTGCCGTGCTCAGGTTTGACTTTACCGGACTTGGCAGCAATGACGGTGATTTAACCAACCATCACTTTTGCGCCAATCTGGATGACTTACTGGCGGCCGCCAGTTTTTTGCGCCAAAGGTATCAGGCCCCCGCCCTGCTGATTGGCCATAGTCTTGGCGCTGCGGCAGTACTGGCCATGGCCGGGCAGGTTAAAGAGGCTAAAGCCGTCATCACCATTGGTGCGCCGCACAGTGCCGCCCATGTAGTGCAGCACTTTGGCAGCTCGCTGCTGGATATACATCAGCAGGGTCAGGCCAGTGTGAGTTTGGGCGAACGAGAGTTCCTGATTAAGAAGCAGTTTCTGGATGATATCAATGCCTATCAGGGCGCCTATCTAAGTGAACTGAATAAAGCCTTGCTGATTATGCATGCACCGCTGGATAGCACGGTGGCCATAAACGAGGCAGAAAAGATTTATCAGGATGCCCGTCATCCTAAAAGTTTTATCAGTCTGGACCAGGCTGACCATCTGCTCACAGCGCACTGCGATGCTCAGTATGTGGCAGAGACCATTGCTGGTTGGGCAAGCCGTTACCTGCCGGAAGTGGATAAACAACCTGGGGCACCGGCCGGACAGATTTGGGTGGAGGAACATAATCACAGGTTTACCGTCAGGATCAGTAGCGCCCATCACCATTGGCTGGCCGATGAACCCAAAAACCTGGGCGGTGACGATCTGGGGCCCGATCCTTACCAGCATTTACTGGCGGCGCTGGGCGCTTGCACTGCCATCACACTGCGTATGTACGCAACGCGTAAAGCGCTGCCACTGGACCATATCAAGGTTGCCCTTTCTCTGCATCGCGAGTCTGACAATCATGGGGCAAATCACACCCAGCAGGAAACAATTCAGCGACGCATTGAGCTGAGCGGCAATTTAACCGACGCACAGCGCCAGCGTTTGCTGGAGATTGCCAACAAATGCCCCCTGCATCGCACCATAAGTGGCCCGGTCGTTATTCAATCTGAACTGGTTGAGCACACTCCGCCCACCTGATCTTGCTTCACATTATCTGCGCATAAAAAAGGCGGCCTGAGCCGCCCTGTCATCTACACCTGCATATGCTTGCTTATAGGCAAGTCGCGAATGCGTTTGCCGCCTGCGCGAAATATAGCGTTGCACAGGCTGGCAGCCACCGGCGGTACACCGGGCTCACCCACCCCACCAGGCGCTTGGCTGGACTCGACAATATAACTGTGAATTTGCGGTGACTGATTAATGCGTAGCAGCGGGTAGTCATGGAAGTTAGACTGCACCACCGCACCGTCTTTTACGCTGATTTCCCCCATCATCGCCAGCGACAGACCAAAGATCATGGCCCCTTCCATTTGCGACCTGACCCTGTCGGGGTTCACCACGGTGCCAGCATCAATGGCGCTGTGCATTTCCAGTACCTGCACTTTATTTCCATCCACCCGGACTTTGGTGGCCACCGCCACATAGCTGACAAAACTGCGATGCACACTCAGTCCCCAGGCTTCATTTTTAGCCGTGGGTTTGTCGACCCCGGCTTTATCCGCCACCAGATTCAGTACCCCTTTAATGCGGGCCGTATCAATGGGGAAAACCGCTTTGGATTCGCCATAATTGCCGTATTTAAAGCCTTCAGGCTCAGGGTCGACCAGGCGATCACTGCCCAGCAGCTCCAGCCACAGTTCCCGTGGTCGGCGGTCTAGTTTATGCGCCAGTTCATCCACAAAAGAACCAATGGCGAAGCCATGCTGGATATTGCTGACCGAACGCACCCAACCGATACGCAAATGCGCTTCCGCCTTTTGGACCTCACAGGACAAATTATCCAGCGCAAAAGGCAAGTCACCAAAGCCCAAATCCAGCTCCGAGCCGGATGGCTCATCTGAGGTGCCATTAAAGGTCCAGCTGATACTGGGAAACGCGGTACGCTGTAACCAACTGACCACCCGGCCGGTGTCGTCCATGCCCGCCGCAAAATGCATCGCGGCGGCGGCGTGATAGTAGCCGTGACGAATTTCATCCTCACGGCTCCAACTGACCTTAACCGGCTTACCTGTCTGCTTAGCCAGAATAGCCGCTTCTACCGAGAAATCCGGTTTGGATTTACGGCCAAAGCCACCGCCCAGCAAGGTCACATTGACTTTGACTTTGTCAGGCTCAATGCCAAGCGCGCCCGCCACATTTTGCTGGGTGCTTTGTGGTGTCTGGGTACAAGCCCAGATTTCACAGGTGCCGTCTTTAAATACTGCCGTTGCTGCAGGCGGCTCCATCGGGGCATGAATCAGATAAGGTACGCTGTAGCCCGCTTCAAAAGTGTCCACCGCGTTCATCATACCGGCATAGGCATCACCGATACTGCGTATCACTTTACCTTGTTGTTTTACCCGGCCTTTCAGCACGTCCAGGTAGGCGTCCGAGTCGTGCTGGCTGTGGGTACTGTCGGTCCATTCAATACGCAGTTGCTTACGCCCCTGCATCGCTGCCCAGCTATTGGTCGCCAGTACGGCAACGCCGGGTAAAGGTTTAAACAGCACAGGTTCACTTTGCTCTGGCATCACAAAGGTGTCGACCACGCCTTTAACTTTCAATGCCGCGCTGTTGTCTACTGATTTGACATTGGCCCCCACCACCGGAGTACGCTCAATACTGGCGTATAACATGTCAGGCAGTTGCACGTCCTGACCAAATACCGTCTGGCCACTCAGAATGGCGGGCATATCCACAATCGGAACGTCTTTACCTATGTAGTTAAAGTCATCAGGGGACTTAAGCTTAAGCTGGTCTTTGGCCGGTGGGGTTAACCCGGCGGCCGCTTCTGCCAGCTCGCCAAAACGCAAACTGCGGCCCGACTTCTGGTGCCAGACCTGATGATCCCTGGCCTGTACTTCTTCCAGTGGGACCTGCCACTGATTGGCGGCAGCCTGTTCCAGCATCGCCCGGGCTGACGCCCCCATTTCGCGCATAATCTGGTAAAAACGTCTGACCGAGCGCGAGCCGTCGGTATTCTGGCTGCCGTATTCGGCATTGGCCAGCCCCTGCACCACCTGCACTTTTTGCCAGTCAGCCATCAGCTCATCGGCCACCACTTGTGGCAAGCCGGTGCGGATCCCCTGACCCATTTCACTGCGATGGCAAATGATATGCACCAGATCATCACTGCCGATACTAACAAACAAATTCAGTTCACTAACGGCATCCCCGGCCTTGGCCCAGGCCGGTCTGAATCCGGGCAGCAATCCACCCAGCACCAGGCCGGTGGCACCCATGCCGGTTATTTTTAAAAACTGTCTGCGGCTGACGTTGGCTATCTGGCTCATGATTTGCCCCCTAGCTTAGCGGCCGTTTTAATCGCGGCCTTAATCCGCGGATAAGTACCACAGCGGCAGATATTGCCCTGCATCTGCTCATCAATGGTGTTGTCATCAGGATTAGGGTGTTTAGCCAGAAGGGCCGCTGCGCTCATCATCTGCCCGGACTGACAATAGCCGCACTGCGGCACATTATGCTCTTTCCAGGCCTGCTGCACCGGATGAGATGCATCCACCGCCAGGCCTTCAATGGTGGTCACTTTTTTGCCCTGCACTAACGACATGGGCAAGGTACAGGCTCTTACCGCCTGGCCGTCAAGATGCACGGTACAGGCGCCACATAAGGCCATCCCACAACCGTACTTAGTGCCGGTCATGCCCAGCATATCCCGCAATGCCCATAACAGCGGCATGTCGCCCTCGGCATCCACTGACACGACCTTGCCGTTTAAGGTGAAATTCATCATGGTCTTTTTCCCCTGGCTTGTTGCCATTGTTTTAATTCATCTTGGGTATCAATATCTGTTGCAGCCTGCACCATTGGCAGGGTTTTGAGTCGGGACGGTTCTGCCAATAGCAGTGCTTTTGCCCCCTTGTCACCGTTAAGTTTTGCCAGCGCAGCAAAATCAATGCTTGGAAATATCGCTGGCACACCAGGTCCTTGAGCATACTCTGCGGCAATACGACAATCTTTGTACTGTTTGGCCCGTTTTAATAACGCCGCCAGTTGCAAGGCGCTAATATCGGGCTGATCAGCCAGCCCCACCAACACATGGCTGATATCTGAATGCAGCCACTTTATGGCACTGGCCAGACTGCTGCCCATGCCCTGTTGCCAATCCGGATTCACCACCATATCCACCCAATCAGGCATGATGGGTTCAATTTTGTCTGCATAAGCACCCAGCACCACCACGGTCTGTGCCAGACCAAGGTCTTGATAAGCAGACAAGCAATGCAATAGCATCGGCCGCCCATCAAGGGCAGCAAGCTGTTTAATACCGCCATAGCGACTGGCGTTGCCAGCCGCTAAGATCACGCCCGCCACTTTCATTGAGCCAGTTCACCACTGATGGACAGACCATCTTTGCCTTCCAGCACCGCATGGATCTCTGCCAGCGTGGCCAGCGCAATGGACTCTGGCAGTTCACCGCCAAGGCGTAGTCCTATAGGGCTGAATAGCGGAGCAACAATGTCTCGCTGACTTAAGCCGGCAACTTTCAATACCCGCTCGGTGCGATGTGCAGGTCCGAGGATGCCCAGATACTTCAGAGGCAAATTCCGACACACAGACAGCGCCTGGGCGTCCAGCTCCACATGATGAGCCATTAACACCACGGCATCCAGACTATCCAGCCAGGGCTGTTGATCAAGCTGGCTAATGGGTTCACGTATACAGTTGGCCGCAGGAAACCACTCAGCCCTGGCATTGGCTGGACGCGGGTCCACCAAACTGATACGCCAGCCCAGTTCATTGGCCATCGCCACCAGCGGTTTGGCGTCCAGGCCACCACCGAATACACCAATATGCGGAGCGGGTTTTATATACTGGGTAAAGATCCGCCCCTGGGGTAGATCAAACTGGCCGCAGCAAGCCTTGTCATCTAACCATTGGGGGCGCGCTGTGAGCAATTGATTATCGGGCCGCCCATCGTCCAAAGACTGTGAATAATACCCGCCGCGCTGCTGGTTCAGTTCATCCAGCAAGGCATCCAGGTGCAAGTACTGATTTTGTGCATCAATGGGCTGAAGCAGTATGCGCACCATACCGCCACAGCCGATGCCCAGTTGCCAGGCCCAGTCGTCCTCGTCCCGCTGGTCATATTGAATAATCCGACTATGGCCGCTGTCCCAGCAGCGCCTGGCCTGACGCAGAATATCCGCTTCCAGGCAACCGCCGCTGAGCAGACCACGATACTGGCCCAGACTGTTGATTAGCATCATGGCACCGGCTTTACGATAGCTGGAGCCCGCGGTTTCAATAATGGTGGCCAGCACCCATTGCATTTGGTCTTTTTGTGCCTGCCAATGGGCCAGCATTCGACTTAACTGATTCGACATAGATGTTAACTCGCTGTAACTTCCGCTAGTGCATCAGTCATAGTGCAACGAATCAACCGGCACGGGACCAAATTCTATTTTCATAAGACCAACGGACCCCACTAACGGCTGTTCTCAACCAGGGTCTTAAGGTTGGCCAGGCCCATTTCAAAATCCGGCCCGACCATGGAGTCCATCATCACCGCAAAATAATGATTGATGGGATTGCTGCCCACATCACCATAATCCACCCATTGCACACGGGTTTTGCCTTCTTCGTCGGTCAAAATAATTTCACCGGTGCTACCCATTTCAAATTCGGGGAAATACAGGCTGTACACCAGGCGCTTGTCCGGATCGGCGGCGATAATCTCCATCACACCGCTGCCTTCCTGTGCACTTATCCACTCTGAACGCATTCCCACCTCAGCTGTAGGGCCATCGTAATGGACTTGCATGGCGGGATCGCGCTTAAACCACACGCCCCAGTCCTGCCACTTTTGTAAGTCCGCCACCTGGGGGTAAATTTTTTCAGCGGGGGCGTCAATGGTAATAGAGCGCTCCACCCTGAACTCAGAGGGCAACATAAAGCCCACCGCAAAAAACAGTACAACCAGCAACACCAACCCAAGAGCAATTTTTTTTATGATTCCCATGTTGTTCTCCCTAAATTCCAACGCCACAAAGTATTTTTATAACATATGCTTAACTTTTCACAGGGCTTTTACTGCAGGCTGCTGACCTTTTTGCCCGGGCAACTGCGCGCCACGAAAATAAGTAAAGGAAAAATAATGAAAATACGCCAATTCCAAGCATTGCTGTTAGGCACCTTGTTGAGTTTGCATACCTGGGCCAAACCCGGTGCCAGTGCCCCCGAGCGGGCCGCAGATGAAGGCCAAGGCCCGTACTCCCGCTTGATTTTGCGCGGTGTTACTCTGATCAATGGCGAAGGCGCGCCAGCCCGTGGTCCGGTTGACATTGTTATCGAAAAAAATCGCATCGCCGGCATCTACAATGTCGGCAATCCCGGTGTGCCGATTCTGGCCGAAGGGCGTCCCAAAGCACAGCCAGGTGACCAGCAACTAGCTCTTGAAGGCCATTACGTGTTGCCCGGTTTTATTGATTTGCACGGCCATATTGGTGGCTCGGCTGACAATATTCCAGCCGAGTACGTATTTAAGCTATGGCTGGCTCATGGCATTACCACTGTGCGCGAACCCGGCAGCTTTAACGGCGTGGACTGGGTACTGGACCATGTCAGGCGCAGCGACAAGAACCAGGTGGTTGCGCCCCGAATCATCCCTTATTTTGGTTTTGGTCTGGGCAGTGAATCCCCCATTTATACCGCCGAGCAGGCACGGGACTGGGTAAAATGGGCGGCAAAACACGGTGCCAAAGGCATTAAGTTCTTTGGTGCGGCGCCAAAAATCATGCAGGCCGCATTGCAAGAAGCCAAAAAACAAGGGCTTGGCAGCGCCATGCACCATGCCCAGCTCAACGTAATGAGCATGAATGTACTGGACTCCGCCCGACTGGGTCTGACCACCATGGAACACTGGTATGGTTTACCCGAAGCACTGTTTGAAGGACAGCGAATTCAGAACTACCCGGCCAACTACAATTACAATAATGAGCAGCATCGTTTTGCCGAAGCCGGTCGCTTATGGCAACAGGCCGCCAAACCCGGCAGCGAAAAATGGCGTCAGGTGCGCGACGAATTACTTGCACTGGATTTTACCCTCAACCCCACCCTGACCATCTACGAAGCCAGCCGCGACCTGATGCGCGAACAGCAGGCTATCTGGCATCAGGATTACACGCTGCCGACCCTGTGGGAATTTTTTCAGCCCAATCGCTATGCCCATGGCAGTTATTGGTTTGACTGGACCACAGACGATGAAATTGCCTGGAAACAAAACTACCAGCTGTGGATGGCGTTTTTAAACGACTATAAAAACCAGGGCGGCCGGGTGACTACCGGCTCAGACTCAGGCTACATCTATAAAATCTACGGTTTTGGTTATATCCGCGAGTTGGAACTGTTGCGCGAAGCCGGTTTTAACGCCCTGGAAGTGATTCAAGCCGCCACCTTAAATGGTGCACAGGCACTGGGGTTGGAAGACGAGATAGGCTCCGTCAGCGTTGGTAAACTGGCCGATTTGGTGATTGTAGAGGAAAACCCACTGGCCAACTTTAAAGTATTGTATGGCACCGGCCATTTTAAGCTGGACGACAATAATCGTCCCACCCGTGTCGGTGGGGTAAAATACAGCATTAAAGACGGCATTGTGTATGACGCCAAAGCCTTGCTGGCTGATGTACGTGAAATGGTCGTTGCTGCCAAAGCGGCGCAGCAATAGTATGACAGCATGATAAACTGCGGGCGGTTTTTGCCGATGGTCAGGCGAGTACAGAAGGCAACAACACATAGCATCTGGTTGTTCCTAAGTGGCTGGCTACTGTGCTTGGTACTTTTCCCAGCCCAAGCACAGCCGCCACAAAAGATCATCTGGGCTAACTTTGACTTTCCGCCTTTATATATCCTTAAAGGCGAGCTTCAGGGCCAGGGTTACACCGACAAATTAATTGATTACCAGGAATCCGCACTGCCGACCTATCAGCATCAGCGAGTGGTGTTTCCCAACTATTTAAGAATGGAGCGCGAAGCGGCCAATGGTGTCCCTATCTGCGATGCGGCAGCATTCTATCAACCACCAGAGCTGCGCGAAGATACACCGTGGCTGCTAAGTGCCCCGCATACGGTGTTTTTTATGCACAGTCTGGTGGTTGCCAAACATAGCAAATATGCCTTTGCCGAACAGGAGTCCCTGGCGGAACTGTTGCAACAGCCACAACTGAAACTCGGTATTCAGGCCGGCCGGCCGCTGGGGCAAAAGCTCGATCAGTTATTGCAAGAGCATCATAAAAACAGCGCATTCAGAGGAAAAAACGGTCAACCGGTGAACTTCATTGAACGCTCAGCCGAGAATTTTAATGGCCTGTACAGCATGTTGCAGCGAGGCAACCTGGACTATCTGATTGACTATTACCCGCAAATGGCCTTCGCCACAAAAACCCTGGGCTTAGCGCACGACAGTTTCCGTATGCTGTCATTATCTGAAACCGCCGGACAATATGGCCTGGCGGCCATTCGCTGCCAGCAAGCGATGCAGAAAGTCATAGCCGATATCAATCACTTGTTAATAAGAGACCGGCCCAAGCCCTTTTTTCAGACGCTGACCAAACGCTGGGGCGTACGTAACCCCTACCCGGAACTAGCCGATGATATATATCAGAACGAGGTGCTGAAGATAATGGATTAAAGACCCACGCCTTAGCGACTGCCGTTTGCTTAACCGCCTATAGCCACTAAGGCAGCTTTGCTGCCAACAAAGCTTAATCAGCTTGCCCCGCCGTATTGATAATGGCTTCTAACGCCTGCACATGGTGTTCAAATGCTTGTTGGCCCTGACGGGTTAAGGCAATCCAGGTGCGGGGGCGGCCATTGTGATTGCGCTTTCTCAACTGAATATACTGCGCATTCTCCAGCGCTTTAAGGTGCTTGGACAGCACCGAGTCAGTCACCCCCAGTTGTTCGCGAATCAGCCTGAAATCCAGCTCTGCGCTGGTCGCCAGCATGGCACAAATCTGTAGCCTGTTGGGTGCATGAATAACAAGATCCAGCTCAGCCATTTAAACGCCCTTAATCCCGACTTCTCCTGTTGGGAATCGTCTTTGTAGCCAGAAAAACAACACAGCCGCAGCAGTGGCGCATAGATAAGGCCCAAACTCCATACCCAGTTCGGTGCGCAAAAAGCGGCTGCCAAAGCCCAGCGTGGCAAAACCAACACCGGTGTAAATATGGATTTTTTCAGACTGATAAAAGCGCGGAAAAAATCGAATTCGGATCCCTTGTAACCGATAAGTATAGGCGTACAGGGCCGATGACAAGCCAAAGCCTAACGCGCCAACCCAGATGGCCAGCGCCCAGTTATTTTCATGTTCCGTCATACCATAGCCAAAGAGTATCGCCCCCAGGCTTAGACTCATAACCAGTCTTATCCACACTGACGGCACAAAACCTTCCAGCAGAGCCTGTTGACTGCTGCGCATTGTATCCAACGCCCCTTTCGCGCTGGCCGTAGACGTATTTCGTTGTTTCATTTCTCATCCTTACTTTCCACCATGGAAAGTAAGTTTAGACAGTAACTTTCCAATATGGCAAGTTATTATTTTCCACAATGGAAAGTTAATAGGATTATCAGAAATGTCATCAGCACATAGATAAGGCCAATGATATTCGTGGCCTATTGGCATAAGCTGTTACTGGTGGATGGCAACTGGACTCATTAGGGAAATGCAATGGAACGTAAATCTAATTCGAAAGCACTGGCGCTGGTATGCTTCTTACTATCCGGTACTCCAGCAAAAGCAGATAGTTTTAGATGCAATCAAAAGTTAGTTATGGAGGGTGACACTACCCTGGAAGTGAAACAAAAGTGTGGGGGGCCCGATGAAGAAGAAACCGTTGGATATGTAAAGATTGATGACGCCTACATTAATGTTGTGCGGTATATGTATGACCCGGGTGAAGGTAGGTTTTTAAAAATCCTGGAATTTCACAACGGCGTACTTAACAAAATTATTACCGGTCCCCGCAGTTAATCGATATCGGTATAAAAAGACTGGGAAACCTTATAATCCTTACTGGGAATAAAGGCTTTGATATCGGTCACATCCATGGTCATATCCTTATAAACGCAGGCCATCTACGCAGTTCTTGGCCAAAATGGTTCGTTCTTAGTCGATGCGATGCTGCATAGCTATACTGAAGGCCATCGCCAGAAAGCGATGACCAGCCCTTTGTATTAAATCTCTACCTTGTCTTAAAACAGAACCCTGTCTGGCAAATTAATCTCGATCTGACGTTTTCAAACCTCAGGCCACGTTCAACAACATGAGCCATGACAGACACAGGTATGAAAGCTATGCAAGCGCAACGTTATACTGCCGTATCAGCGCCAGCCCGGTGTAATGAATAGTCTAAAAGTGATTTCACCATGGCAACCGAGCCAGGCCGAGGGCTAATCACCGATGCCCATCCATATTCCCCATACACTGGGTGAGGAAACAATACATCGCTGGCGGAGAAATCAAATTTACTGCGATTTGCGCTGAACTCTTTGGGAGTGAAGCCAAAGAGTTCAGCAAATTTTTCCCTGCCAACATCCATATTAAGGCGAAAGATATCCGGACGATCAAGATTTGATTCGTAGTCAAATCCTTCGTAGTCACTGGTCACTATGGTGATAAAAGGCATTTTGCCTAGTTCGCCATTCTTGCGCTTTAAAAAGACAAAGGTGTCTCCCCATGCTGCTTCAGGCGAGCCGTCTTGTAGACTTGCCACCTGAATATACACAGATTGATTAGCACTTAAGTAATTGCGAATGTCGTCTTGAGTCATAGTGACACCTCTTTGTTTGGTCTGGCGTTAGCGTGGGATGAAAAGTGGCTGACCGGCGATTGTTGCTGGTATTGCTTTGCAGTACACCTGGAGAGATTTTTGAGGAAGGGCCTCGATTCTACCGCCGTTTTTTATCAGGTAAGCAGGCGATTGTGCCGCCTGAGCATTGTCATGACAAGGCCAACAATTGGAACAATATTGATCTAAATGTAACAACTGACTCTGATGCCTGCCTTAACCGGCAATCTGATACGTTGTGTTAGCACAGTTTCCGCCTCCTACTGGTAACAATGGCAAGGCCACTGCCACCAGTATGGGATATACCTATAAACCAACAATCCTCGCTAAAAAGCTCACACCTGATGCAGCGCCGCAGCCGGTTCATCTTGCAATAGCTTGCGGGTTGGCAAATAGGTGGCAAGCAGTACCAGCATGGCAATAAATGCCGGGATCCCCAATAAACCCATCAGGTAACTGTTGCCCAGTAACACAATGGACTGAGTAATCTGGCCGACCAGCCAAAGCGATATCAGCAGCCCTGCGCTAACACCCAGCAGTAATTGCCCTGCAGCTTGCTTTAAAAACAGCGCGACAATTTGACCGTTGCGTGCTCCTAACGCCCGGCGCGTAGCAATCTCTTGGCTTTGCAGCATAATGGTATTGGCCGACACCGCATAAATCCCGGAACCGGCCAGCACCAGGGCCACCAATCCCGCTAACAGGAAGATGCGGTTCACTGCATCCACCAGTTTCATGGGTTGTTTAACCAGATTGTCGTAACTTTGCACATTGTGCGGCGTTACATCTGCATCGATACGATTAATCGCTTGTCGCAGCGCCGCTTCAGCCTGTCCCTGCGGGCCTGAATAATGAATGATTATGGTCATCAGCCAGGGACGCAGGTCCATCAACCCATAGCCGGTATGCCGGGCACTGGTGGCCTGCATAGTCGGGCCGTGTACGGTATCTGACACCACCCCGATAATAGTGCGCCACTCACTGTGCCAATCCTCTGTCACCGTGCGCACCTGCTGGCCGATGGCATCGCCGTCAGGAAACAAATCTCTGGCGATGGCGGCATTAATCACCACCGGCGGCGTCTGTTCACCCGCTTCAACCCGCTCGATGGCCGCATCATCAAGAGTAAAACTGCGCCCGTCAATCAGGGTGATGCCCACTGTATGCCAGGCATCTCTGCTAACGGTTTCAAAATTCCACTGCGGATTTTCGTTATATACCTGTGCGGCGCGGCCCCGGATCTCAAAGTGAGAAACCCCGCCGCCGGTACCCGGTGGGCTGGTGAAATACGCCACACTGTGAATATGCGGCAAGGCTTCCAGCTCGTCTTTCAGCCGATAGTAAAAGTGATTGCGCTTTAGCTTGCTTTCTAAATCACCTGCCTGCCAGGGATAGGTGCCCGACGGCAGTACAATATCTGCGGTGATGCGCTTGTCGGTGGTGACGCCATAATCTGCCTGCTGCGATGCATAACTGGTACTGAGCAACATGGTAGCCACGCTTAATACCACACAGGACAGACTGATTTCAGCCACCACCAGGGCTTTGTTGGTCCACTGGGCTCTTTTACTCAGCGCTCCGCGGGTACCATCCCTAAGCAGCGCATTAACATCACTGCTCAGGGCACGTAAGGCAGGGATTAAACCGGTGACAATGACCATTACCACCAGCATAGCCAGCAGCAGCAAAATCGCCTCAAGGTCGAGCTGCACATACCACCAGAAAGGCCGTTGCTGAGTTACCGCAAAAATCTCTTCAAACACCAGGTTGGTCAGATGCACGCCGCCGCCCGCCAGGGCAAGTGCCACAAGCCCGCCCAAGGCGCATATCAAGGTGCTTTCCAGCAGCATTTGCACAATCAGGCGCTTTCTTGGCACGCCCAGAGAAATACGGATGGCCACTTCCTTGATACGTTCATTTACCCGTACCAGCAACAAATTACCCACATTGATGCCGGTTAACAGCAGGATCAACAGCACCACCATCAGCATGGCCATAAACACCGCATAATGCTGCGCAACGCTGTCGTGACTCAGCTTAAAAGGAAAGGCCCGGATATGCCCGCCGGGTGATGCGGCCCGCCAGGCTAACTCTGCAGGTAAGGCCTGAAAGTGACGCTGCAGTATGTGTTTTAATTCCTGCTGAAATTGCGCTAAAGATACCTCAGGCTTAAGGCGTGCAACCGCATACAAACTGTCGGCATACGCCGTGGAAGGCTCGCTAGGCGATAACCCTGTAAGGGGAATGGGCTGCCAAATCTGGGCCGTGACAGGGAACGCAAAGCCCGCCGGCATCACCCCAATAATAGTGCGGGACTGACCATCAATACGCACAGCTTTGCCTATGATCTGCGGATCAGCAGCAAAATGCTTCTGCCACAGTGCATGGCTAATCACGCTGACCGGCGGTGCGCCCTGGTCCTGATCCTGCGGACCAAAGCCACGCCCCAGCACAGGCTGAACGCCCAATACTTCAAACAGATTCCATTGGCTGTGGGCAGCACTGAGCATCTTGGCATTGCCCAGTTCCCCTACCCCAGCAATAGTCTGAACACCCGGCCTGTACAGGCTCATGCCCTGCAACAGTCGCGAATCGGCACTTATCTGATTAAGGTGATAAATATCGGCGCGTTGCCCACGCCCTTGGCTGGTTTGAAACTCCCCCTCAATGGCCACCAGCGGGGTATCACCGTTAAGGGTCATGGGCTTAAAAATCAGCTGATTAAGTAGCAAGAAGGTGTAAATGGTCAGCCCCAAGCCCACCGCCACAATCAACATGGCGGTCACACTGAATAAGGGCTTGCTAAGCAGCAGCCGGGCTGCATATTTGATTTCAATGGCGTAAGACATATGCGTTCCTTAATATCAGGCAGTCATGCCGCAAAGCGGGGTAACCTACCTATCGGCAACGATCTGCCCGTCAAACACTTCCACGATACGTTTGGTACGGGCCGCCGAAGCGCTGTCGTGGGTCACCATGCAGATGGTGGTACCGCCCCGGTTTAACTGCTCCAGCAGCGCCATAACGGCTTCGGCATTTTTAGAGTCCAGATTACCGGTCGGCTCATCGGCCAGAATAATGGCCGGGTTGCCGGCAATGGCACGGGCCACCGCCACACGCTGCTGCTGACCACCAGAAAGCTGGGCAGGGTAATGCTGTTGCCTATGGGCCATATCCACCTGTGCAAGGGCAGAGAGCGTCATACTGTGCCGCTCGGCTTTGCTTAAATTCCCCCGGTAGGTCAGTGGCAGTTCAATATTTTCCGCTACGGTTAAATTGCTGATCAGGTTAAAAGACTGAAACACAAAGCCGATTTCCTTGTTTCTGATCCTGGCCCTTTCATCAGTATCAATGCTGGAAGCGTCGTGACCGGCCAGCCGATATTGGCCACTGCTTGGCGCATCCAGTAAGCCTAGTAACGACAGCAGAGTGGATTTACCACAGCCCGAAGGGCCGGTAATGGCAACAAATTCGCCTGGATAAATGCGCAGTCCGATGTGATTCAGTGCATGGGTTTGTACCTTATCGGTAGCAAACACCTTGCTCAGCCCCTGTAGTTCGATAATGGCGTTTTTATGGTTATTTGTTGGTTGCATAGTGGCTTCCTAGTTAATGCCGATCTGTTGATGCTGCGCCCAGCCAGAGGCATCCGACACAATAATGCTGTCCCCTTCGTTTAAGCCCGCTTGCACCTGAATAAACTGGCTGGACATATGGCCAAAGGTCACCGGTTGTTGGTTAGCGTTTTGGCCCTGTGGGTCGAGCCGATAGACGGTGGATTGGCTGAAACTGCTGGCGTACATGGGGCGGCGTACAAATAAGGTGTCGGGTATGGTGGCAATGTTTATTTCACCGTCTACGGTCAGTTCCGGGCGCACTTCTTTGGGTAGCTCGCCCGATAACTCAACATCAATCTGCACTGAGCTATTGACCACTGCCGGGTCGATACGCAGTACCTTGCCCTGAATTTGGCTGGTGCGGGTATCCAGGGTGACGGGCTGGCCGATAAGCACATCTTTGATTTGTTTTTCCGGGATCCTGAGCTGGGCAATAAACAGATCGCTTCTGGCCAGCAGCGCCAGATTACTGCCTGCGCTGACCTGCTGGCCCAGCTCCAGCGGCATATCCTGCACTATGCTGTCCATACTGGCTTTAACCCGTAAGCCGTCTACCTGTTCCTGAATACGTTGCACCACCTTGCGCATTCTGCTCAGCCTGGCTTCGTTGGCCAGCATATGCGCCTGCAGGTTTTCCTGACGCTTTTGCAGCCGTTTCTGTTCCAACTCCCACTGTTGCTTGTATTGCGCCACATTGATCCTGACTTCTTCGTAGTCAATTTTAGAAATGGCCACAATCCCCTGCCCTAACAGCGCTTCCTGCGCTTCCAGAGTTAAGCGAGCACGCTGGTGATTCAGGCTTTCATTAACGACGGCAATTTCCTGATCGAGCAAGTCCGACTCCAGCGACACTCTGCGCGCCAGAGTTTCAGCCTCAAGCGCCTGCAGCTCCCACTGCGCTTCCAGCAATTGCTGTTGCAGTTGTGGGTTAGCCAGTTCCATCAATACGTCACCTTGCTGCACCTTAGCGCCGGCTCTCTTTACTATCCGCTCCACCCGTGCCGGCACATCGGTGGTGATCCAACGAATATCTTTGGGTACCAGCACGCCGTTACCCCGCACCCTTACATGCAAATCACCGCGCTGCACGGTATCAATCAACAGGCTGTTCCGATCGGCAAGGTAGGCGGCGCTGTCGGTATTAAACAGCAGCAGCGCAGCTGCCACCAATGCCGATAAGGCCACCAGACTTAAGGTGGTTTTGCGACTCATACGCCGGGCTTTTTTTGACTGAACAATATCCATACACAACCTGATAAATGCGCAGACTTGCTGCGGGTGAATATGGCGATACTGTAAAAGTGGCTGGCGGCTGCAAACAGACAGGCAAGGTAAAAATGCCAGGGGTAAAACTTTACAAAAGTTTGCATTTCCCTGGCTGAGGTTGTTGGTATAGTGCCACGTCTGGTTTAGTGGCCTGAAGGAAGCCTGTGAGTATTAAGCCAAAACTACTGATAGTGGAAGATGAACCCGGTATTTTGCGTGGTTTAACCGATTTGTTTGTGTTTCATGGCTATGAGGTGGAAAGCGAAAGTGACGGCCAGCAAGGCCTGAATCGCGCCCTTGAAGGCCAGTTTGCCTGTATTATTCTGGACGTGATGCTGCCTTCTGTCAGTGGTTTTGATATCTGCAGCACGCTTAGGCAACGCTCCCGCACCCAGCCCATCTTGATGCTGACCGCCAAAAACAGCGAACTGGATATTATCAACGGTTTAACCCTGGGCGCAGATGATTACCTGGGCAAACCCTTTTCCACTTCAGAACTGGTGTTGCGGGTTAATGCACTAGTGCGTCGCGCTGGCTGGATTGGCACCGATCTGAGTATCATCCTAAGTAGTCAGGTAACGATTTGCAGCAAAACCCTGACCGGCATCTCCTATCAACAAGAGGTAAAATACACCCGCCGCGAGGTACAGATACTGAGCTACCTGCACAGGCAAAACCAGCCGGTCTCCCGCGAGGAACTGCTAAGAGAAGTCTGGGGGTATAAAACCACCGATGAGGTAGACACCCGCACCGTGGATATTCATATTGCCAAGATACGTAAGAAGATTGAGCGCGATCCTAAATCACCTCAGCATTTAACCACGCATCGTGGTGAAGGCTACCAGCTGTATTGTCAGTAAAAGTACATTATGCTGTTTTCCACCAAGCCGCTGCTGAATTACCAGCAAAGACTGCACCGTTTACGTATGGTGGCCATGCTCGGCCTCTTGGCCCTGCTGATTCCCGTGGGTATTTTACTGGCCTTGGCGTATCAGCAGCTAGATCGTCAGCATTTGGCTGATTATCAGCGCGACGCCACGGAGTTGATGCAATCCATTAACCGCAAATTGTTTAAAAAGCTCACCTTAACCAACACTCTGGACAAAGGCGCCTTTGACTATTATCAGCAGGTTTATAACCCGCTGACCAACTCGCCCCAGCAGTTGTTGTCGCCCCTTGCACAGTTGCAAAGCCTGCAGGACAGCCCAGGCCTGGTAGGCTATTTTCAACTGGATCAGCAGGGCCGCTTCAACAGCCCTATCTGGCCCTACAGGCTGCCCCAAGCGCCTGAACCGTCAGACAACACGCAACTATCCGCAGAACTTATCACCCGCAAAAACATCGCCAGCCATATCTTTGACATTCTTAGCGCCTCAGACAGCTTCAGCACGCTGGAGCGGGCACATCAAAACAACGAGAGTGGGTTATTTACTCTTAGCCTGCACAGCCCGGACTATTTTATTTTTTCCCGCCGCGTGGATATAGCCGGGCAAAAGCGTATTCAGGGTTACCTGGTCAAACGCCAAGCCTATCTGCAACAGGCATTTAGCGACATTCTGGAGCTGAAATCATTTAGAAGCTCAGTGTTGATTGAGATAACTGACACCCAGCAGCCTGACAACGCCCTGCATCTTTTGTATGAAAAATTAGCCAATGGTCAGTCACAGGTCAGCTACCCGGGCGCGGCGAACCCGCGCTTTATACAGCAACCCATCTTAACCAGCAGATTGCATTATCCCTATCAGGATTATTCGGTGTCGCTGAGTACCGCCAATCTGCCCCTTACCACTAATATGCTGTATAGCGGCATCTTAATGCTTGGCCTGGTGGCGGCTATTTTTATGGCCTGTTACGGCTTTTATCGTTTAGGTATTAAGCAATTGGCGCTTGCCGGCCAGCAACTGAATTTTGTCTCATCGGTCAGCCATGAGCTTAAAACCCCACTCACTTCCATTCGTATGTATTCGGAGATGCTTAAAGACGGCATGATCACAGAAAAAGCCCACAGGCAGGATTACTACGGTTTTATTTTTGCAGAAAGTGAGCGCCTTACCCGCCTAATCAACAATATCTTGCAGTTAAGCCAAATCAGCCATCAGCAGCAATTTGTGCGCCCGGCGTATACCAAGCTGGCCCGACTGGAAGAAATGATTGATAACAAAGTGGCGGCCATGCTGGAAAAAAGTCAGTTCAGGCTAAACAGCAAGATTGAGCTTGCAGATAGCGCCGGTACTTGCGTGTTTATCGACCCCGACGCCTTTGTGCAAATTCTGTTTAACCTTACCGACAATGCGATTAAGTTCTTTGATAAAGCCTGCATCGCCAATCCACAAAGACAGCAGCTTGATTTTATCTTCAAGCCCCATGCCAAACACAGCCAGATGATTGAGCTGGAGATCCGCGACTATGGCCAGGGCATTAGCAACGAGCAGCAAAAGCACATATTTGAACTGTTTTATCGTGGTGGCGATGAGCTGACCCGCACCACCAACGGCACCGGTATTGGCTTAGCTCTGGTAAAAGAGCTGGTACTGGCACAGGGCGGCGATATTCGGGTGGTTAGAAAAGATCCTGGCTTAGCGGTATTGATTGGCTTTCAGGCCAGGTTTAGCTGACAGTAATGGGCGTTATTTGCCAGCACCTGCAACCTGCAACGTTACGCCCAAACCAAACCTTGGGGCAGTTGAAAGCAGCTGTACTCAATATGAACAACGCGACGGTGCTTTGGCTCTGTGCCTTTATTTGAAGAATGCAGTAAATATGGTCGCATCACCAGTAAATCCCCGGATTTAGCTAAGCAGATATGTTCTTGCGATTCCCTTACAATGCGTTCTTGTTGTTCTTTGCTCAGAATCCCCAACTGGTGGCTTTTAGGTATCACTTTTAAGCAGCCATTAGTCTCATCTGCATCATCTAGGTGAATGCGGAAAGTCACCATCTCCTCCAAGACTTTTAATTCAGGTTGAACATGATGAATACCTTCCTTCAACGTCCAGGGACCCCAGCCTTCCACCTCTTTTCTATCGCTAACTGAAACGGTCTTATCTTGATGCCAGCTAACAAGCCAGTTTTTATCCGGGGTTTTATCAAAAACGATAACCCGAACAACTTCTGGTTTACCAGGCAAGTAGCGACTGGCCTTTTCCAAAAGCAAATTTGATTTAACAAGATTGTTTACCGAGACAAGCTTTTTCTCTGCATTACGAATTCCGTGTTTTGCAAGCGCGGAACCTAACGCTTCAATTTCAGCTAGAATCTCATTGATATAGTCTCTGCGTAGAAAGTCAGTATGAATCTCAAATCCATCTTCCTTTAAGCTCAAACTTCTCTCCATCTTCATTGCATGTCAGGTGTTAAATAGGTGGCAATAATAGCTACTACAATTATAAAGATACTGATTGCTGCCCTATCTCGCGGGCAAAGCCGCCAACGCTGACTTTTGCTATACCCTGCTCGTTTGACTCTACTGAGGCAGTAATGCTAGATACACAGCCCATGGCCCTGCCCTGTTCAAAGGTAAAAGCCTTGCCAAGCTTATCGCCCAAATGCTTGGTTAAATAACAGGCCAAAGCACCATTGGCGCTGCCGGTAGCCGACTCTTCGGGAATACCAAATAACGGTGCAAAATTCCGGCAACTGGCGGTCAGCCCGCTGCCCTTATCGCAAAGCTCAAAGGCATGAATACCAACAAGGTTATGCTGTTTACAATAGTCACTGAGTAGCGCGTTGTTTACCTGGATCTTATCCAAATACCCATAAGGCACAGGCACAATAATATCCGGTAAGCCGGTTGAAATAATCTCAACAGGTAGTCCGGTCAAGGCCAGCACTGCGGCATCCAGGCCAATCATTGCGGCGATGGGCTGGAAGTCGATCAGGCCAAGGTAATCAGGTAACTTTTGCTCCATCACAACCTGGCCATCAGCTGTCACCGTTACGCCCAATAAACCGGCTTTGGTTCGCTGTATATAGCGCCCTTCACTAATCAGGCCTTGTTGATAGAGCGTTGAAAAAGTCGCTAACGTGGCATGGCCACAAAAATCCACTTCATCGGTAACGGTAAAAAAGGACAGGGCAAAATCCACTTCCTCATCCTGGCAGACAAAGGCGGTTTCGGAAAACCCCACAGCCTGGGCGATTTTCAGTTTATCCTGGTCAGATAAATTATCGGCGTTAAGTACCACCCCGGCCGGGTTACCGCCGCGGTCATTAGCGGTAAAGGCATTGACTAAAAAGGCGTTAACTTCCATTTAGATCTCTTACTTCCTACTACAAATGGGTAAACAAACAGGTGACTGGATTATGCTGTTGAATTCTACCTTGTGCTACCCCGATAAACGTCTGACCGATGCCCAACTTTTATCACCTGAACAATCAGTTCATTGTCTCTAATTGCATAGATGATTCTGTACAGCCCCTGCCGTACCCGATACAAATCGTGACCACTTAACTTGATAGCACCGTCCTGACGAGGGTCGTCAGCAAGGCTATCAATCCTGGCAAGTATTTTTTTGACATCAGATTTTGAAATTGTCTTAAAGTCCTTAATAACGGACTTCTTAAAGCTGATTCTATATTTTTCCATCAGCTTCTAAGCTGCTTAGTAATGCTTCGTACGATATTTCTGGCTCATTCACCCTTTGTCTGACCGCCGCCAGATCTGCCTGATCTTCACGCATCAGCAATCTGACGGCCTCATCAACCAATTCCGATATCGAGGTTTCGGATGATGCTGCCCGAAGTTTAAGCGCCTTATGAATAGAAGGTTCAAAATAAATCGTTGAACGCTTGGATAACGTGCTCATAAACCACCTCTAAATTAACGCTATAGCATTGTAGCACCATAAGGTTGTAACAACGAGGTTCCGGGCAACTGGCTATAACAGGTCCTCCGCGCCATTCCCTCGTAACCTTTATGCTTCCACCAGTGATTGCGCTGCACCATTACTGGCGCCGACTTCAAAAGATGCCAGGTCTATCCCTTCAATACAGGCCAGGTTATAGCCGTATTCGGTGGGCACGCTGCGGCGCTGATGATGGGTATAGATGCCGCACAGACTGCAAAAATAGTGTTTGGCGATTTTGGTATTCCATTGATACAGGCTTAACTTATCCTCGCCGCGGGTAACACGCAGACGATCCAAGGTCACCCCCGCCATAATCGCGCCTTTTTTACTGCAAATAGAGCAGTTACAACGACGGATATTCTGATGCCCGTCAATCAAATCCACCTCAAACTCCACGGCCTGGCAGTGGCAGGTACCTTTTACTGTTTGCATATACTTCTCTTTGTCCTTTATTACGGCTAAGGATTTAGTGCTGAGTCCCGGTTTGGGCTAAACCGTTAGTCTTTGGGCCTAAGCGTTTCAATAATTTTTGCATCTACCCAATAGGGGCTGCCCACCACATAGCGGCTACCATCGTCGCGGGTCTTCACATCGCCCTTCCAGAAAAACAGATATTTGCCATCAGGCGTGACTTTGGGGCGCTGTTCATACAATGAGGTGTTGATGGTATCCCCCATATTAATCGCCTCGCCCCAGGAGCCATCTTGCTGGCGAAAGCTGATATAGATATCCGGGGTGCTTTCGCCCTCCATCTCGGCATCCCACATTAAATAGGATTCATCCGGGGCAACAAAGGGATGGGCAATATATTTTCCCTGGTTTACCGCCGCGCTCATTTTAACCGGCGTTTCATATTTGCCATCAATCAGCCTCGAATAGCTTAAATGCCCGCTACCATCCTTAAAGTCCAATACATAAAAATACTGGGTTGCGTTAGCTGCGGTGGTGTAACCAATAACCGGAATGTCCTGAAAAGGTTCAAGACTTTTAAGCGCTGCTACACTGGGGCTAAAGCGCTGCTTATACTGTCGAATATCTTCAGAGGCAATCTGCTTCTCGCGCCATTGATTATCCTGGTATTGCATTACAATCCATTTGGACTCTTTATAGTCCCCACCGGAGCGGGTAAACGACAGCTCGCTCATATCGGGTAGAAACAGCACTTCGGTTTCCAGATAGTCTTCGGTAGCGACTATACCGGGGGCAAATAGTTGTGGGGTTAGGCCTGGGGGTGTTTGGCCTAAATAGAGGGCTTTAGAGACTGGGCTTATATCTTTGGCTTGACTAATGGCGGATATAAGAACTGTGGATAAGAGTAGTGTTGTTTGAATACTGACCTTTTTCACAAATTATCCTTTTTTTGAAAAAAATGATTTAGCTTTTCCTAAATGACAAGTCACCAAGTATCTTGCAAATTTTGTATAAAATACATAACTTCCCTGTTTTTATTACACGCCGTCCATTGCGCGCCAGTCCCATTTCCAACAAGCATCCTGTCTGTTGCCCTGCGGGCCAGCTAAAGCTGTTCATCCAGGCTAATTAGATCGAACGATAGTATTACCACGAAGGACACGAAGGGCGATAAAAACCGTCCACTCTTAGTGTGCTTCGTGTCCTTCGTGGTAGAAATAAAATTGCTTGAGAAAAAACGGATTAGTTTTTGAAATCAGATACGCAACAATAGACATCTGATTCCTAACGAGGCCATCCCAGACGCGTCTTCCAGTCAATTTTCTACCAGCAAATTGCCCACCTTTTAGCAGCGCCCTGAACCGACCGGGAATTTTAAGCGGGGTCAAAGCGGCTGGGCCGCTTAGGGGTGGGATTTTGCGGTTGTATGGTTGATACTGTGTGCTGTCTAACAACTTACGTTTAATTTGGTCCTGATCTGCGTATCTAATCATCATTTTTCCCTGTAGACACTGATGCATGAATCGAGAACTTAGGGCCCGGTATACTAAAATTCACTTCAGAAACGATCATCTGTTTAAACTCACCTGTTACGTTAGCAGCTTCAATAACTTTCTTGAGTGCAGTCATTTTAAGACTTGTGACCTTAAACTGACTTAGCTTTTCTTCGTAATGATTCTTTGAAAGATTAAGTTGATAGCTACCTTTCTTTATATTCCATTTTTTTATTTCGTTGGGAAAGAACAAATATAAAAGCGGTTCATTTTTGGGCTCACCAATATATAAGAACACTATGAAAGCATCCGATATGTATGAAGTTGGTATTGAGATATTTGTACTATCACTAGCTTTAAAAGAACGCCCCTTACACTGAATTCTGCAGAATTTTAGGCCGTCGTTCATTTCCGAAAATACTAACAAGTCAGTTCCCAAATGATCAAATTTTGGCTTCGCCACTAATAATCCTGCATTTGCCAACCTGCTACTAATATAACTTTCTGCTTCATTTTCCAATTGAGAAGTATCCATGTTCATCCTGATGCTTAACAATATTATTAGATGACGAAGAGTCGTGTTTGAACAAGGCGGCTGCCCTTACTCCTGCACAACCATTTTGTAGCACGCTTCTAACCCCTTGCCTAGCAAGAGTTTTCTCTATTGCACTAACTTTTTGTTGGTGAAAGGTGGATTGGTTGTGCACTATTGATGTTAAGCGGAGGCACTGGCTAATTCAGCATCTGTTTACTGCCATCAGCCAACTGATACCTCCCGTCTATCCGGCTCAACTTGGTGCAAATAACGGGTAAAAGTATCACCGGGGCGATCCAGGCCGTTACTGGCTAGCACCCTGGATGCCATACCGCGATGATTGCTGCCGTGAGTTAATAAATGTAGCAGGATTTCTTCCACCGATAAGCGGCCGCGGCTGCCGTCAACAAAGTCAAAGGCAATAGCGAATCTCCATTTTTGGCTTTCAAGCCCGCTTAGACTATAGCCAGTTGCGGGCGCTTGGCACCTAAGCCCTGGGTATAAACTTTTTAGTCATGCCCTGACTGTTGGGGGCCACCAGCCGGTAGCCGAGTTTTTGATAAAACTCCGGTTTATCGGCAATCATCGAGACATAAGAGCCGGCCAGCGCTGCCTTTGCCAGATAGCGGTCTATATAGGTCATTACCTGTTTGCCCAGCCCCTGCCCCTGGTAATGCGGATCCACCGCAATATCCACCACTTCAAAATTGCAGGCGCCATCCCCTACCACCCGGCCCATGGCGATCAACTGCTGGTGGTCATAAATACACACCGCATATAAGGAATTGGGCAGCCCAATCAGGGCGGCTTGCAGGGACTTGGCGGATAAACCGGCGACAATGCGCAAATCACAATATTGCTGCGCGTTGGGCGGCTGTTCTTTAATCGTTAGCATAATGTTGTGTGACTCCTGTTCAGATTGGCAGAACATACACAAAAACACTGTACAAATAAACAGTTAAAGAACGGAGCCTGTCAGAATTATCTTCTATATCGCTTTACCGCTTTTGCCCGTTGCCCATATTAACTGTATGGCTGCTAACATAAAGCGGCAGTATCATTCGGGCTTGTTGGTATAAATCACCAGCGTACCGGCCAGTTTGTCATGCCAGCCTTGTTTTTTGGCATCTATGCCCACCCAAATCAGGCCCAGCCCCAGTGGGATAGTGGAAACGTAATAGCCCAGGTAGCGAATAATACACTGCGACTTAGACGGCTTTTGCAGGGTGTTGGCGTCGACAATCCGGGCATTTAGCAGCATTTTACCGGGGGTGGCCTGGCGATAAACCCAGAACAGGAGAATGGCCAGAATAGGCAGCACCCAGGACAACAGGAAGTTGACCGATTGTGCCAGCATAGTCTGGCCACCTTGTAGCAAGGCCTGCCAGCCGAATAAATACACCAGAATCGGCCAGGTAATGGCCATAATAATCACGCTATCTACCAGGGCGGCCAGTAAGCGCGCCCAAAAACCCACATAATGCAGTTCTGACATAAACTACCTTAACTATTTGTGAAAAATGACACGCCTGAGTTGTCCAGGTTTGGCGCCTTGCTATTCATGTACAGGCCCGTTTCGGCTTTTCTGATGACAGCAGCCCAATTAAACCGCGTAAGGTGGCAGTAAACAGCCCGTTGGCAAGATCATTATCGTTGATGCCCTCGTCCGATTCATGACGCTTATCTTTGGCACTTTCTACTGTGCCTTCTGCCACATCACAGGCAAATTGCCTGGCATTATTAGTGGTGCAACCGCCTAATACCAATACCAGTAATAATGCAGCTGTTGTGATGAATTTCCTTTGCATAGCTGTCTCCATTTTTAATTTTATGGGGTGACGGTTATCTATATTGCGCCAAGACCTGTTGAATAAAATCCCCTTTTGCCTGGGTATAGGCTTCTCTGCCATCCAGAGTTATTCCAGCGATTTATACATGGAAAAGTTCACCAGTATCTGACCATGGCGCTCAACCTGATTTTCACTGGATTGTACAAAGCCCTGTTTGGCAAAAAAGGGCCTGGCCAGATAAGACGCTTCCACATATAACTGTGCAATACCCTGCGCCCTTGCCTGCTTTTCAAGATGTGTATACAGCGCCCCGGCAATCCCGCGGCGTTGATAATCTTTGTGGGTGTAAGTCCAGTCAATATGGCCGTCAGCTTCCAGGGTAATAAAGCCAACCGGGGTTTGCTTAAACAGCGCCACAAAAGGCGGTTTGGCAGTTAAACGGGCTTGCCAGGCTGGGTAGTCCCTGGGTAGCGGCGCCCAGGCATTGACCTGCTCCTGGCTGTAATACTGTAGCGCCGGACCATGCACTGCATCATAAAAAATATCTGTTAATGCCTTGGCATCCTCTGCTGTAAAGCCGCGAATCTTCAGCTCCATTTCACTTCCTTTAATCTTACTTCACCACAGAGACACAGAGCGCACGGAGCGTTTATAACTAGGGCAAGTGGCTCTACGCTTTTAACTTCTCTGTGTACTTCGTGCCTCTGTGGTTTTTCTGCTATTTCTTCACGAGCCGAAGTACTGCCAGCCCACAACTAATAGTGCCAGCGCCAGCAATGACGCGCCCACCGTACGGGCATGGCGCTGCCATAAGCGGCTGGCCCGTTCGCCAAACAGCAATACCAGTACCGCCAGCCCATAATACCGAATGCCACGCGACAGCATGGACGCCAGTATAAACATACTCAGCGAATAGCCGGTGACTCCGGCGGCCAACATTGCCACCTGAAAAGGCACCGGCGTGACCCCCACCATAAACACCGCTAAAAAGCCGTCGTCCTGCAAGGTTTGTTTAAAGGCTTCAAATTCCTCTGCCGCGCCAAGCTGGGCAATAAACCAGTGGCCCACCGAGTCAAACAGCAATTGCCCTACCCCATAGCCAATCAGTGCTCCGGCCATGCAACCCGCCAGGGCCACCGTGGCCAGCAACCAGATCCGCTCGCGCTCCAGCAGCATATAAGGGATCAGAATCAGCTCCAGGGGGATGGGAATAATAATGGCTTCCAGCATGGACAGAAAAAACAGTAGCACCAATGCGTGGTTAGACTGGCGCAACCTGTCCAGCCACAAATCAACCTTAGACGATGTCACCTGTCACTCCTGAACATGAAAACCTTTCCTGCGGCTGCATATTTGACACATACTTTACTTAGAATACAAACACATGGAAATCGAAATGGTATCGGCAGTATAAACTGATACCAGACAACGACAGAGAAGCCGCTATGACCCAAAACGTCTCAACTGATTTGCAATCTGCCGTTACCGGCCTGTATGCCCAGCTACTGGATTACCTGGTGGCTTATATGCCGCAATTACTAGGCGCTGTACTTCTGGTGCTGGCGGGCTGGCTGGTAGCCTGGTTGCTATCACGCTTTACCTTGTCGCTGATCCGCTTGCTTAACAGAGTGCTGACGGTATTAACCCCGGCCTCTTTGCGCGAAAAGGGCCTGGAGATTAAGGGGCACCACTCACAGTTGGCCAGTAAGATTATTTTCTGGCTGGTGATGCTGTTCTTTGTCGCCGCCTCCACCTCGATTCTGGGGCTGGATCTGTTTGCTTCCTGGCTGGGTGGCCTGCTGGCCTATCTGCCAAAGCTACTGGCCGGGCTGCTGATTATTCTCGGTGGCTATTTGCTGGGCAATTTGCTCAGCACCATGGCCCGCGCCACCGCCGAATCTGCCGGGCTGCCCCGGGCCTTGTGGATAGCGGCATCAACCAAATTTGCCGTGATTTTCACTGCGCTGGTTATCGGTATTGAACAGCTTGGCATTAATATTCACTTTATCACCACCTTAGTGATCGTACTGGCCGGGGTGCTGGGCTTTGGCCTGGCACTGGCATTTGGCCTGGGCAGTCGCGATCTTATCGCCAATGTGGTGGGTGCACGCCAGGCACGTAAACATTGCCATATCCACGACCAGGTACAGATTGGTGAAACCCGCGGCACTTTGGTGGAAGTGACCGACACCATGCTGGTGCTGGAAACCGAGCAAGGCCGCCATTTGATCCCGGCCCGGCACTGGCTGGAGCAAGCCAGTTGTGTGCTGAAAAATCGTACCACCCAGCCAGCGGGGGAAAAACCGGATGCATAATGCCAAATTAGCGCTGGCCCTGCATTTTCTGGAAGAAGAGCCGCAGGCCGCCGCGCGTAAGCTGGAACTGCAGGATGCCGACTATATTGCCGCCCTGCTGGAAAAGGCCCCGGCCCAGGTGGCGGCCAGGGTGCTCGCTGCCATGTTACCGGTCTTTGCTGCGCCGGTTTTGCTGGCACTGGACACGGAAGAAGCCGCGCGTTTGTTAAAGGTACTGAACAACGCCGATATTGCTGCGCTGCTGCGCCAGCTTGCAGAGAAGGACCGGCATAAACAACTGGCGCTGCTGCCACTAAAAAAACAAAGCGCCTGTTTATTGCTGTTAAGTTACCCCGACTACACGCTGGGGGCCTGGACCGAGACCGATCTGTTGGTACTGGATGAACAGATGGATGTGGCCGATGCCATGCTCAGGCTGAAAAAACGTGCTTTTTCGGAAACCGGCGATATTTATGTGGTTAATGACAAACGCCAGATTCGCGGCAGGCTGTCGATTTATGCGCTGCTACGCGCCGCCAATAACCAGCCAGTGCACCGACTGATGCAACCGTTAGAACAAAGCGTCAGTGGTTTTACCGAGCTTTCTGCCGCCCTTAAACTGGACATCTGGCAACGCCAGGACACCGTAGCGGTGATTAACCAGCAACAGGAGCTGCTGGGGATTATTCACCACCACCAGTTGCGCCATGCCTTAACCCGCTCTGCGGTCAGCGCCCCGCTTGAACCTTTACCTGGCGATATTCTGGGGGCTTATGGTGCCTCAATTAATGCCCTGCTCGATTTAATTGCGCCGATTGAAGCGACCAAACAGGAGGCAAAATGAACGCACTGGAAAAACGCCTGGACAGCGCCGCTGAGCAGCTTAGCCAAACCTTTATGGCCAACTACCCGCAAAAAAGCGCCCGTCATTTAGAGCCGCTGGACGCCGAAGAAGCCGCAGAGCTGTTACAAAGCCAGCCTCTGCATGTGATTGCCGGGCTATGGAAATACCTGCCGGCCGGCACCTCGGATGCGATTTTCAGCGCCCTGCCCCAGCCGCTGGCCGCCAGGCTGATCGCCTATCTGGACAGCCATCTGGCCATCAGCCTGTTAAGCCGCCTGGAGACAGAACGCCGCCAGGCTCTGATGGAAGACCTTAAAGCCGAGCACGCCACCCTGGTCAGTGAATACCAAAGCCTGCTCGAATACCCGGAAGACACCGCCGCGCGCATGATGACCACCAAAGTGCAGGCGTTTTCCGGCGATATTAGTGCATCCGATGCCCTGGCGATTTTACGGCGTAATCAGATTAAAGCCCTGGATACCCTGTATATACTGGATGGCAATCAGCAGCCCAGTGGCGAACTGTCGATACAGGAGCTGATCCTGGCACCGCCCAACAGCCAGATGATGGACCTGGCCAAACCGCTGCGTACCACCTTAAGCGCCCTGGATGACAAAGACATGGTCATAGAGCGCTTTGAGGGCTTTCGCTGTCGCAATATTCCGGTGCTGGACCCACAGGGCCAGTTAATCGGCAGTATTGGCTACTTTGATGTGTATCAGTCCACCAAAGAAGACTTAGCCGCCGACCTGCAAACCATGGTGGGTGTGAGTAAGGAAGAAAAAGCCCTGTCCAGCAGTTGGTTTGCCTTTAGCAAACGCCAGCCCTGGCTGCAGATTAACCTGCTCACCGCCTTTGCCGCGGCCGCGGTAGTAGGCGCGTTTGAAGGCCTGATTGCCCAGGTCACCGCCCTGGCCATTTTGCTGCCGGTGGCTGCCGGGCAGTCCGGTAATGCCGGAGCGCAGGCCCTGGCGGTTACCATGCGCGGCTTGACGTTAAGGGAAATCACCACCAAACACTGGCGTAAAGTGCTGTTTAAGGAAATGGCCGCCGGTGCCATGAACGGGGTGGTGATCGCCATAACCTGCGCCATTGGCGTATATGTATGGAGTCAGTCCATTGGCCTGGCGCTGGTCATTGCCCTGGCCATGGTCAGTTCACTGGTGATCGCCTGCAGCGCCGGGGCACTGGTGCCTATTGTGCTGAAAAAGGCCGGGCTGGATCCGGCTCAGTCCTCATCCATCGTGCTGACTACCATCACGGATATCGCCGGTTTTATGTCGTTTCTGGGCATTGCCCTGTTACTGGCGGATATGCTGCCTAAGGGCTGAGGACAAAATAACCATTGGAGGACATGCAAAATCCATGTCCCATGGCTGCCCGTTATTAGCCCTTCGTTTTTCTCAGCAGAGCGCTGGTCGACATGCTTTCCCATAGTACGGCGTTAATTTACTGGCGACTTTTTCATTTATTGTCAGGTTGACTTGACATAATCAAGTTATCACGACAATATGTAAAACACACCTTACATATTGTCAGGTTATTGAGTCACTTTATATGCCAATTTAGCAAGTTCACCAAGGAACATATGATGAAAGAAAAGTCTCGAGATACATCGTTCAGTAAGCGCTTTATGGCTGCTATGGCGCTATTTCTGGTTCTGATAGCGATACAGACGTTTTCGTTGGAACTGGCAGACATGCCGACCTGGCTGCAGGTGGTTGTCACCTTACTACCTGTTACGCCACTTATTTGGGCATTTGTTTTATTCCGGGAACGCTACCGTGCGCTCGATGAATATATGAAAGCCCTGACCGGCGAGGCGTTTTTATGGATGATTGGCATACTCTGCTTTTCATCATTTATTTACGGTATGCTGGCCATGAAGTTTACCCTGCCCCCAGTGAATTTGGCATTGGTGCTACCGGTGGTTTTTGGTGGTCATGGTCTGATCCTGCAGCTTCTTATTTGGAAAGATAATGGACAATCGAATTAAAGTACTCCGGGCTGAGCGGGATTGGTCGCAGCAGACACTGGCAGACAAGCTCGGTGTATCAAGACAAGCGGTAAACGCGGTGGAAAGAGGCAAACACGATCCCTCATTACAACTGGCATTCGATATTGCCAGTCAGTTTAACCTGCGTATAGAAGAGGTTTTTTTCCCAATAACAAAATCGGCAACCGAAGACAAAGCGTCAGCGTAGAATCAATACAAAAAGGATTCCGCCAACAAACCGTAACGGTGAGTATTTCCCGCAATGCTCACCGTATTTCTGTATAAAATTGTTCGGCAAAAAACGGGGTAACCTGTTCTGTTTCGTCCTGCCAAGATATATTCCTTAATATATTTTTTTCGCTAATAAAGACAGGCACGCATAAATTTTATTTTGCTGCATTTTTACTTTGCATATTAGACAGGTAAAAAACACCATCAAGCTTTTTCAATCTGTATGTCAGGTTAACATGCTCGCCGTCTTTGGCTACCAGGGTAGTAATAACACATTCATTTGGCTCACAGCTTTGCTCAAACACAGCGTCAGTCAATTCCACTCCGGAAAACCAATCTTCAATAACAGAAAACCCCATGCCGCTTAGCTGATGACGTTTGGAAGGCAGCCAATACTGCAATGCCGCGGCATTGTGACCCTTATTCAATAAATCTTGATGGGCCTTGACTGTCGATATAGGGTCAGGCTGATTTTCAGATGCACTTAACGAGAAGGAAAACACACAAAATAACAAATACTTAAACATCGAACGCTCCTTGTACGGTGAATATATGAACTGAATTCTTTTTTCAGCATGGTTGCCAAATCAGACCAGTCAGTCTTGCTTAACTACGCCGAGTTTAGTATCCATGCTGAAGACCACGGTGGCAAGGTGGGAATGTCTTAATGTCTATGTTGTGAATAACAGGTGTGATTTAAACGTAAAAGGCCCCTGATTTACAGAGGCCGATGGATGTCGTCAGGACCTTGGCTTCTCAAACGCCCCGGAGAAAAACAAACTGTTCATAAACAATTTTTCGGTGCCATAAAAATAGGCGCGGAAATTAGGGTTATCGGCAAACAGAATCACCGCCCCTTTACCCTTAGGCTCCGCCACCAACATGGCTTTACCGGCCAATTGTTGCTGATTCTCCTCGGAGGCAAAGCCGCTTAGCAAAGGCTTGTCGGCGATTTTGACTACCGTGGCAAAGGGATTTTTCGGCGGCTCAAAGGCCAGCAGGGTATTGCGCTGACTGGCAATCAGGCGCTGCGCATAGCCGTAGCCTAAGGGATGACTGATATCCAGATCGCCCGCCATAATGGCGCCGCCAATAATATCCTGAGCTTCGGCATGTTCTTTGTCCGCATAGTCAATACGCGGAGCACTGGCCAGCTTGCCTTTACTGATTCTGACCGGGCTGAGATCCAGTAGTTTCTGTCCGGCCCATTTTGCGCCGTCACGAATGCCAACCACGGTACCACCGTCTTTTACCCAGCCATCAATTTTCTGCACGGTTTTGTCAGCCACATCACTGTAACTGCCGCCCACCAGAATCAAATGGCTGTAGTCCTTTAAATTGACCCAGGCCAGCTTGTCTTTATGCAGTAATACCACCGGCATGTGCATACGCTTGTCCAGCAAGTGCCAGACTTCGCCGGCGTCATACTGAGAAACCCCCTCGCCTATCACCAGCAAAACCTTAGGCTGGTTTACTTCCAGCATCATATTGCTGCCCAGATCCATGCCCACGCTATCGGTATAAGAGGTGCCCACCGCATACACATCGATGCCGTCTTCACGGGCAATGGTTGTCATCAGCTGATGCAAGGCGCTTGCCTCTGCCCCGCCTTGCCAGCCCACCGGCATGACCACACTGCCACGTCCCAGTGTTACTTTGCCTTTGTCACTGTTGGTGCCCAAAGGTTCAGTGGTGATTCTGGGGCGATAGCCAGCCTCCAGCAGACGATACAAGGCGCGCGGTGCATAATAGTTACGCCAGTCAAACACATAGGCGACCTGCGCGTTAGCCGGGGCCGGTTTGGCCGGGAAACTGGCCTCAACCTTTTCGGCGGTCTTGTAGGAACGGCTGGTTAACGGCGCGTAATCCACACCAAACGCCAGTGGCATGGTCCAGCCGGACACATCGTAAAAGGTATTGTTTTCAAAGCGGGTAATACGCTCGAACATGCCCTTGATCATACGATAGGTTGGTTGGTTGGTTTCCACCACATAGGCGTTGTCTGCCAGGAAGGTTTTGCCATCAACGTTTATGTCGCGGGCCAGACGTTTAACCTCAATCTGATTACGCCTTAGCAGCTCAAGAAAGTGAAAGGCGCGTGCCTCATCGCCTGGCACGGCAAACACATAGGCCTTGGTTTTATCATCCCTGGCAAGCTGTTCGGTGGCATCAGCAAACTTGCGCTGAAAACTAAGCAATGCCTGACGCTTTGACACAGCGCTGTCCAGCAGCGCAATACCCACCCGGTACTGGGTACGAATATTGTCCCTGAACGACAACAAACCACGGGGGGTATCCAGTAAGCCGGCCGAGCTGGCCTGTTCAAACAAAATACCCAGACTGCCATACAGATGCGGATAGGTTGCGCCCTTGCCAATATAGAAGTTGTCGTAAGATTCTTCGTTAAAATACAGACGCGCTTCGCTGTCCATAAAATCACGCGGCCCCTGTACCACATCAGACAATAGCGCCATAGCGTCTTTACCGATTAGCGGAAAGACCCGATCAGGGGCACCAGGATGGAAATAATAGGACTTGTGCGACTGCATTTCATGAAAGTCGGCCACCATGTTCGGCCGCCACTGATGAAACTTAGCCACCCAGCCAACCGGCTCGGGGTGCTGTTGCATCATCCACTGACGGTTTAAGTCAAACCAGTAGTGGTTGGTACGCCCCGACGGCCAGGGTGAGCCATGCAATGCACTGACCCGGTCGGTAACCGGCGTGTTGGCAGCAAAGGTCCAGTTCCAGGCCGATTCGCGGCTGTTGCCGTCCGGGTTAAAGCTGGCGGTGAGCAGAATCACACTATGCTGCAAAATACGCTCGATTTGCCCGCCCTGGGCGGCCGCCAGATGGTAAGCCACCGGCATTGCGGCATCGTTAGAACTGACTTCACCGCCGTGAACACCATAATTCACCCAGCTTATCACCGGCATATCGTCATTAATTGGTTGTTTGCTGCCAGGCTGTTGCAGGGCCAGATGCTGCTGGCGGATCTGTTCAAGACGGGCCAGATTTTCCGGACTACTGATAGTCAGGGTTACGATGGGACGATTTTCGTGACTACGGGCAATCACTTCGTATTGCACCCGGTCGGATTTTTCCGCCAGCAGTTTCAGGTAAGCCACCATCAGATCATTGCGGGCCATATGCTGGCCAAGGGGGTGCTGCAGAAATGCCTCAGGGGTGGGAATAGCGCTATTAAAACTGACATCCTCAGGATAAAAGGCCTGCTGGTCCCGTTCATCTGCTGCCACATGCCAGCACAACGCCGCGCCTGCCATCAGCAGGCCCAGCTTCAGGGTACGGGTAAATCGGATTTTCAACATCATTGCTCTGCTTCTGTTATATTTTTTTACGTAACGCCTGACCGGCCAATTTTCCGGTCAGTTCACCTTCTTGAATTGCGACCTGACCATTCACCAACAGCCACTGCACACCCTGACTTAATACTTCAGGGTGCATATAATCGGCTTTAGGCGCATAAGATTTAGCATCAAACAGCACCAAATCTGCAGCATAGCCGGGGGCAATCTGGCCGCGTCCTGTCAGGCCAAAGATCTGCGCAGTTTTGCTGCTGGAGCGCTGAATAAATTCCCCCAGGCTCAGCAGCTTTTTGCCCTGTACATAGTCCTGGTACTTTTTCGGGAAAGACGCGTATTTGCGCGGGTGTCCCGGGCTGCCATCGGATGAAGTCACCACCCAGTCCTGGCGCATAAAGGCTTCAATATCCTGATCCGCCATATTGAAGCTGGCCACCCTGGCATTACCGCCCAGAATAATCTGCAATGCCGCATCTATGGGCGATACACCACGCTCAGTGGCAATCTGAGCCAGGGTTTTGCCACGTAACTCACCGGCAGTCGGGTCGCTAATCAGCAAAGAGTCAGCGCCACCGCGGCGACGCAGATTATCCAGCATTTCTACCCTGATACCCGGTAGCTGGGCAGGGTCTTTAAGCCTGGCGTGGTATTCTTCCTTGCTGCCAGCCAGTGCCCAGCGCGGCATCAGCGCCCCGGCCACACTGGTGCCGGAGGCTTTCCAGGGGTATTGATCAGCCGTGACAATAAGCCCATTGGCATGGGCTTGCTGCACCATCTGAATAATGGTTTTACTTTCCCCCCAAACATCCACTCCCAGGGCTTTCAAATGCGCCAGATGCACCGGAATATGTGCATCGCGGGCGATATCCAGCACTTCCTGTACTGCCGCCACCAAGCCAACATGGTAGCTGCTTTCATCACGAATGTGGCTGTCATACACCCCGCCAAATCGTGCGGCCACCTTGGCCAGTGCCACCACTTCGGCGGTATCGGCATAATTACCCGGAACATAGTAAAGCCCGGTAGACAGCCCCAGCGCCCCCTGCTGCATGGCATTTGCCACCAGGGTTTGCATCTGCTTAAGTTCTTCGGTGCTGGCATGGCGGTTTTCACGCCCCATCACAGCGGTGCGAACCGCACCATGACCAACGTACAACGCCACATTGCTGCCAATGCCCTGCTGCTCGTAGCGGTCAAGTACCTCACCGACATTAATCTTGCCACCACCGTCGTTGCCGCAAAATACCGTGGTAACCCCCTGGGTCAGGTAATTGGCGTTCAGATTGGGCTGGCCCTTGTCAAAGTCGTTGCAGGCATGGGTATGCGGGTCGATAAAACCCGGTGCAACCACTAAGTCGCTGGCGTCAATACGCTGGCGTGCCTGCGTGTTTTGTGGTTCCCGTTTAGCCACCTGAACAATTTTGCCTTTATCCACCAGCACCACACCGGCCAGGGGGCCGCTGCCATCACCAGGATAAATAGCATTGCTGTGGATCACATAATCCACGCTAGCGGCACTGGCCACACCGCCAGCGGCCAGCCATGCCACGCACAGCGCTGTTTTAATAGCAACACCAAGTGGCGAAATTTTGTTGAGCATAGGAGTACTCCTCAAACAAACAAAGGGCGAATACTCGCCCTTGTCGGATAACATCAGATTAGAAAAAGTTTGCCTGTAACGAGACGTAGAAATAACGCCCTTCGGAACTGTGCAGGCTGGCGTCATAACCGTAGGTTTCATCAGCCAGTGGCGGCTCGCGGTCAAACAGATTCCTGACTCCGACCCGCACCCGCATACCGTCCATCGCACCCTCATCAAAGCTGTACTGGCCGTACAGACTCAGGGTGTTCCAGGAAGATACATGCCAGTATTCGCCGGTTTCGTCATGCACGGCACTGGTGTCATAAAAATCCCCCACATACTTGGCATGCATGCCAGCACCCCAGTTGTCATAACGCCAGGTCACAGTGCCGGATGCCTGCCACTCGGGGCGACCATCCATTTCAATCATGTCGCCCACGTCATCCAGGGCCAGTCCCAGACTGGCCAGCTTGGCAGATTCTTCGTCCACGCTTTGATAGGCTTTCAACAGCTTGGCACCGTTGAGTTTAAAATCAAAGTCACCCCAGGCGGTGCGATTAAGCTTGTAGTAAATGCCCAGATCCAGCCCTTCGGTGGTGCGTGAATCGAGGTTTTCAAACAGGCCGTAGATATCCATCATATCGCCCACAGCTTCCAGGCCAGAGCCGGCAAAAAAGGCTATGTCGTCGGCGGTGGCGGCGGACCGAATCACATTGGGGTTGCTCGAACCATTCATACGATAGTAGTAATCCAGATCGGCAATATTCTGATAAGAGCGGATCCCCACCAGATCTTCCTGCTCTATGCGCCAGAAATCTGCGGTCAGGGTCAGGTTATCGACAAAAGCCGGGGTATACACCATACCAACGCCATAGTTGTAGTCTTTCTCTGGCTTCAGGTCCGGGTTACCGAGACGGATATTCTCGATACTGTCGGTGCCGCTACAGGCGCTCAGGCTGTCGATTTCGCCTTTGTTCACCCTGGCCTGACAGCGATAGTAGTCCACCGGATAGTTCACTCTGTTGGTGCGCGCAGTGTGCAACTGCTCCAGGTTCGGGGCGCGGAAGCCTTCTGCATACGACGCCCGCACCTGCAGACTCTTCACCGGGTACCAGGACAGCACTGCTTTGGGCTTAAACACGCTACCCACATCGTTGTATTTTTCGTAACGACCAGCCAGTTGGAAGTCCAGTTTATCTACCAGTGGGATCGCCATATCAGGGCTAATCAAAGGGCCCGCCAATTCCACAAAGGCTGAAAACACATTGCGCGAACCGTCGGCATCAGGCTGGCCACTGGAGCCCATCACATCGGTTTCGTACAAGGTCCCGGTGACGGCATCCTGATAGGCGATGGTGCCGTCCAGACGATCATCATAGTCATTTTCAAAGCTTTCATAGCGCCATTCGGTGCCGATGGCGACACCGACATTGCCGGCAGGTAAGCTAAACAAATTGGCGTTTGACAACTTGTAGTCCACCAACGCCAGGGCGGTTTCCCCGACCCGGCTGACATCAATCAGAAACGCATCGATGCTGGCCTGGCTGTTACAACTGGCCCCACAAAACGGGTTATAGGCACTGTCGTCCTGGCGGTTTACAGCCTGCTGGAACTTAGTCAGACTGGTACGGTTGTAGGTGGTGTCATCGGTTTTCGCCGCAGAATACAGCGCCGCACTGTCCCAGTCCCAGTTTCCAAAGCTGCCCCTGGCGCCTCCCAGCAAACGATAGGTTTGGTTCACTACATTGATCTTACGTACACCGGCATCCACCACACGATAGGCATCCACGGTCACATCCAGGCCTTCGGTGGGGATGTCATAACCCGCCAGACGGTTCACCCCTGAACCCAGCGGGTTCCAGTAAGCATCTTTGCTAATGGTCACAGGCGCTGACGTCAGGGTAGCGGTTTCGGCCCGCTGTGAATTAGACTCCGCCCAGTAGTAACTCAGTTCACCATAAAGCTCGGTGCCGCTGTCCATTTCATGGTTGATAAACATAAAGGCATTGGCCCGCTCGGTTTCAGGTAGCAAGGTGCGGCTGCCGTTGGTATCAAAATACTGATCGGCACTCACCGAACCGCTGTCTACACACAAACCGTTGGCCAGCACACATTGCTGGTTAGCGTCACTGCCGTCCAGCGGCTCGATATGAAACTGGCCGGCCGCCGTGGTTAAGCCGGCTACCCTTTGACTGGCAACAAAACGTCCCCAGGGTGTGGTACTGGACGTGTTGCGGAAATTGGTATCACCTTCCCAACTGGAGCCTTGCAGATAAGGGCGTAAGTCAGATGACGCAGAGTACGGCAGTTCAGAGGCCATCACTTCACTGGCATGATAGTAATTCATCGACAACGTGATATTGGTGGCCTGATCATTCAAATACCAGCCCCCCAGCATATTGGCATTGAGCTTATTACGGCTGATGTTTTCCGCATCACCGTACTGCACATCAAATCGGTAGCCGTCAAAGTCGCTGCGCATTTCACTGTTCACCACCCCGGCCACCGCATCTGAGCCATAAATGGCGGCGGCACCGTCATGTAACACTTCCACCCGGCGAATCCCCATCACCGGAATGGCGTTCATGTTCACTGTGGTAACAGGCACAGAGTTTTCGGTTTGTGAGCCAGGATGCTGCACCAGCCTGCGGCCATTTAACAGCACCAGGGTATTGCCGGTACCAATGCTGCGCAGATTAATAGACGCCACATCACCGCGTGAGGCATATACGCCGCTGACCACGTCGTTACCATTAAAGTTCACGTTGCCGTTAGACGGGATGGCGGCAAATAAATCGGCCCCGGATGTGGCCGCAATGGCATCAATATCTTTTTGATCCATCAGGGAAACAGGCAAGGCACCCGTGACATTCAGGCCTTTAATACTGGAGCCCACCACAATGACCTTCTCCAGATCCTGTTCCTGCTCTTTTTGCAGTTTCTCGGTGGTGGATTCGGCGCTTTGTACCTGGGCACCGGCCACTTGACGGCGCTCTACATCGTTTTGCTGTGCCAGCGCCAGATTACTGCCAAGAGCGCTGACAATACACAGAGCCACAGGGCTCAATTTACACTTGTTGCTGTTGGATGTTTTCATGACTATCCCCATTTGAGTTTGGCCACCGGTTCCAGGGCCTTATTGTTGTGTTGAGTCGCTATATCCACTCCATTAAACATTCATGAATAAACCGCTAGGGTGCAATTGATAGAAAATACCCATCTTATAACCTGTGGTTATGCCGTTATCCGGCGGCAGCGAACTATGCCACAGAGCACACCAGGCAACCACTTGACGCGCCAAACTGTCGAGATAACAGGTTAAATGTCAGGCTTTCCATAGGAAATAAGGGGTAATATCAGGTAAGCCCATAACCCTGGTTTATAGGGCTGAATACATTCGTTACACCGACACAAACAATAATGGTGCTAGCCTGCCCCGCCCAGTGACTGGCATTAAGCAATGAGGAATCAGCATGCGGCTCAGACATATCGAAGTTTTTCACTCGGTTTACACCACGGGTTCCATCACTGGCGCAGCGAAACTTCTTTTTGTGTCACAGCCTTCGGTCAGCAAAGTGTTGGCCCATGCTGAAATGCAGTTGGGGTTCCAGCTGTTTCACCGCAATAAGGGCCAGTTAATTCCTACCCAGGAAGCCGATATGCTGTTCACCGAGGTGGATAAAACTTATCGGCAACTGCGTTCTATCCGCAAAATGTCGGAAAATATCAAACGTAATGACTTTGGCCAGATTAACTTGGCCTTTACCCCGGCATTAGGATTTGAGGTGGTGCCTAAGGCACTGGCGAAGTTCCGTCAGGACCATCCCAATATCCGCTTTGATCTGGAAACCACCCATAACGATCAGGCCTTGCAGGCATTGACCGAGCATCGCTGCGATCTGGCATTGCTGTATTCCTCTCCGCCGATGCCGGGGGTAACCAAAATTGAATGCGGTGAGGGCGAGATTGTCATTTTGTACCCCAAGGCGCTGTTTCCCGAAGAGCCAACCGTACTAACCGCCGAGCAATTGGCCCAGACCGAACTGATTGGGATTTGGGACAGTGGCCCATTAGGGGAACTGGCCTATGACAGGCTCAGTAATGATGGCGTGGAAGTGCAGAGCAATTTGCAGGTTACTTCTTATTATGTGGCCGCCCGCCTGGTGGCACAGGGGCTTGGCTGCTGCACTATTGATAAGTTTACTGCATTGGGCAATTTGTCTGACAAAGTGGGTATGGCTTCGTTTGCTCCGCCTCTGACCTTTAAAATCAACGGCTTGTATCTGGAAAACCGCCCCCTGTCGAAAGTCAGCGAAGCCTTTCTGGCCTTTCTGAAAGCCGAAATGGTGTAAGCAAAGCCAAATACATATTAACCACAAAGGCACAGAGAACACGGAGAATGACTAAGCATAAATACGCATTGCTCTGTGCCATTGGTTTATTGCTAAAACACAAACTGGCCTGCGGCTGATACCGAATCCCTCTCGCAAAGACACAGGGGGCGCTAAGAAAACACCCAGAGTGATTCTTCCCTTAAACAACTCTGTGTGCTCTGTGACTCTGTGGTTGTCTTGTTACCAACTCTGCGGCTCTGCGAGAATTGACCTGGTCATTTTCGTGTTTTTCGTGACTTTCGTGGCAAACAAACAGGTAGGCCTTTTCTGGCTCAAAGCGGCCCAACAGCGTATACTTGCGGCAAATTTGCCAGCGGATCATTTCATTGCTTTTTTCCGACCTGCCCCTTGACCATAAACTGCTCCATAAACTGACCCTGAAAGGCTTTAATCAGGCCACTGACATTCAGGCCCAGGCTGTACCTCATGCCTTGCTGGGTAAGGATCTGATAGTGTCGTCCAAGACAGGTTCGGGTAAAACCCTGGCATATCTGGTGCCGGCTATTCAGCGCGTACTCAGAACCCGGCCGTTGTCGAAAAAAGATCCCCGGGTGCTGATATTGGCCCCTACCAGGGAGTTGGCCAAGCAGGTATTTTTGCAGTTACGCAACTTGCTGGATGGTCCCAGTGCTAATGTGGCATTGATTCTGGGCGGCGAGAATTTTAATGATCAGGTTAAAGCGCTGAAACGCAATCCGCAGTTTGTGGTGGGCACGGCGGGCCGTATTGCCGACCACCTGACGGACAAGTCATTGTTCCTAAATGGGCTGGAATTGCTGATCCTGGACGAAGCAGACCGCATGCTGGATTTAGGCTTTGCCCCGCAACTTAAACATATTCATGCCCGTGCCGATCACCGTAAACGTCAGACCATGATGTTCTCTGCCACCCTGGATAACGCCGAGCTGCATTACCTGACCCAAACCCTGCTCAAAGCACCGCAGCGCATCAGTCTTGGCAGTGCCGGGGAACAGCACCAGGATATAGAACAGCAATTTATTCTGGCCGACCATATCGAGCACAAAGAAGCCCTGCTTAAAGCCCTGCTGGACAAACAGGATTTTCGCCAGGCCATTTTGTTTACTGCCACCCGCGCCGATACCGAGCGGCTGGCCAAGCTGATGCAGGATTGGGGACTGACCAGTATTGCCTTGTCTGGCGAGCTGAATCAGTCGCAGCGCAGCAATATAATGAATGAATTTGCACGCGGCCATCATCAGATTCTGGTGACTACAGATGTGGCTTCTCGCGGTCTGGATTTGTTGAAAGTGTCTTTGGTGGTGAACTTTGATTTACCTAAGCTGGCCGAAGAATATGTGCATCGTATTGGCCGCACCGGGCGCGCCGGCAATAAAGGCAATGCCATTTCTCTGGTCGGTCCGAAAGACTGGGAAAGCTTTGTGGCAATTCGCGCGTTGCTGGAACAACAAATCGGCTTTACCAGTATTGAAGGCTTGCAAGGTAAGTTCAAAGGTCTTAAACCGGCCCGCAAGCCCGGCAAACAGCCAAAAGATCAGCAATCCGGACGTGGCGACAGCGTCTGGCAGCAGGCTCAGCCCAAGAAAAAGCGGATTAACACTATGACCGGGGTAGACGTAGGCGATCAGATGTTAATTAAGCGCAAGCCCAGAAAACCCCTCGACGAAGTACTGGATGACGACCAGGACGAAGTGATGCATGAGCCGCAACAACCCGAGGCCGATGATAAGCCTGAATAAAAATTTGTTATAAAGGCGCAGGGACTGAGACTAATGTTGAACTGTGTTAGCAATAATTAAGCGACAAGGATAAAGGATGACAGACGCCAATTTAACATCATTATCAACAGAAGAACTGCTGGATATGTTTGAACATGTGGATGACCAACGTCATCCACAGCAGGCCCAGGCTATCTTTATGGCGTTGCAGCAACGCGGTGCGCTGAATGACGCGTCATTGCAAGCACGTTATAGCCGAGACTCCGGCTGGCTAACTCAGCTTTGGCAATTGCCATTAAAACTTATCTTCTTTCCGCTGAGCATGCAGGAAAAACTGAGCCTGGCCGACGCCAGAGCCAAAGTCGCCAGACTGGCTGCTTACGCCCCACAGGCTGCGCCGCAACAACATTAATGACGCCCAAGTGTTCATCTGTGTTGCGATCTTTTTCGGCTGTATTGTCAGACTCAGATTCAACCCATGTTAGAGTTGTGGTTCAAACGTCGGACTTAAGTCCGACCTACACCAGGGGCTGTTTAATGACATCGCCGGGTTCAAGTCAGATTGCTGTGGGTTGGGCTTTAGCCCAACAATTAAACTTGAACTAAATGCGCTGACTTAACAGCATGAAATACCAGATAAAAACAAAAACGGGTGTCACCACCCGTTTTTTATTGCCGTTTTACTCCGCGCCCTGGCTGACTTCTGTTGCTACTTTGGGCTGCACATCATCGCCGTAGCCAAAACTGACGGCCAATACCAGTACCACGGCCGCGGCGGCCATCAGTTTGATCATCAATGGCAGGCAGAATCTGAACCACAGATGATAAGGCACTCCGGCCATACCAATAATCCCCATCAAGACCGCGTTGGTTGGCACAATCATATTGGAGAAACCATCGCCAAACTGATAAGCCAATACCGCCACCTGACGACTGACGCCAATCAAATCACCAACCGGCGCCATCAGTGGCATCGTTACATAGGCCTGGCCACTGCCAGAGGGAATAAACAGATTAAGTATGGTCTGGATCACCAGCATGCCTACCGCCGCCAGTTCAGCACCAAGGTGTGATAACGGCAGCGACATACCGTATACCAGGGAATGCAGGATTTGCCCGTCTTCCAGAATCAGGGCAATGCCGCGCGCCACCCCAATTAGCATGGCAGTAGTGGCGAGATCTTTCACCCCTTCAATAAATTGTCCGGCGGCTTTGTCTGCGCCCAGTTTACCCACCAGGGTGGTAAATATACCCCAGGCGATAAACACCCCACCCAGCTCATACAGATACCAATGTCGGGTAGCAATGCCCCATACAGCAATAACCAGTGCCGCCACAAATCCAAGCAGGATAACCTGATGGCGCCCGTTCAATTTTGGGTATTCACCCTGGTTGGTGCCGCTTAACGGACAAGGCAGGTCGCGGGTCAAAGAGGCATTCGGGTCCGCCAGCACATTCTTGCCGTAAGACCAGACATGATGAAAACCAATCAGCACAAAAGGCACAAAAATCGCCAGTCGCCATTCTAACCCAGAGTACACCGGCACACCGGCAATTTGCTGTGCGATCAGCACGGTAAAGGGATTGAAGGCCGACACCCCATAGCCGATGCCATAACCGGCAATGATCATACCCACTGCGGTCATGGCGTCCAGTCGCATTGCCTTACACAAGGCCACCAGAATCAGCACAAAAGGTATATACTCGCCGGCCGTGCCAATTGCTCCCGATGCCAGTGCAAAGCAAAACACCACCATAAAAATCAGCACATTGGGTTTATGACCAAAACGTTCCAGCAAACGGCCAATCAGGGCATCAATAGTGCCTGTGGCACGGGCAACAGATAGTACACCACCGACAATAAAGACAAAGAAAATCACATCCTGAGCCGCAGCCAAGGCGCGCGGAATGGCGGTCAAAAAATCCCAGGGCGTAAGAAAGTGACGGCTTTCACTCAACGTATAGGTGCCGGGCACCACCGTCTGCCGACCATTGTCAGCGGTTACCGTATCAAAGAAACCTTGCGGTACAACCCAGGTGGCCAGTAACGCTACCAGCATCATGCCAAGCAGCAATACCAATGTATGAGGAACCTTGAATCCTTGTTTCATCCGTTTAATTATGCTTTTGTTAAAGGTGTGCGGAGTCTACGCAAACTCGTTACGCTCGGCAATTGCAGCACTTTGGAAACTGTCAGGAAATGCCATCAAGGGGCACTTTATATAGCGTGCCCAAATGCGAGGGACAGGACATGCGCTACCTTTGGTTACTGAAGATACTGATGGGATTGATGGTGGGTGTTAAGACAGCCGTTGCTGTCTCATCAACCTTGATATATCCCCGCCAGGCCATGGAAAACACAGTTGATACAGATTATGCCGTGGTGCTGCTCAGCAGGGCTTTACAGGAAGCCGGGCTGAAACATTCATTGCAACCGTCCCGGGAAACCCTGGTGCAAAGTCGTGCGTTAAAGCAACTGCAGTTGGGAGACGGTATCGATGTGGCCTGGTCAATGACCAGTACCGAGCGGGAAAGTGCTCTGCAACCCGTACGTATTCCCATTTATAAAGGCCTGTATGGCTGGCGTTTGCTGATGATTAAGCCCGAGTCCCAGGTACAACTTACCCAGGTTAACAATCTGTCTGATCTTACCGCTCTGACGCTGATCCAGGGGCGTGGCTGGCCGGATACACATGTGCTGCAAGCCAATGGTGTGCGGGTTGCCGGTACACCACATACGGAAGACCTATTCGACATGTTGCAACGGCAACGGGGTATCGCATTTCCCCGTTCGGTATTGGAAATCTGGCGTGAACATGACTACCACCAGGGCCGCTTCGCGGTGGAGACGCATTTGGTATTGTATTACCCCACAGCCCTCTATTACTTCTTTCGCCCCTCTGACACATCGCTGGCTAACGAGGTAGAAAAAGGTCTGCGCAGATTGCTGGAAACCGGTGAATTTGACCGGCTATTTATGCAATACCATGGCGAAGATCTGGAAAAAGCCAAACTGCACCAGCGCACCATTATTCCGTTGTGGAACCCCTTGCTGCCTGCCCAAACGCCGTTAGAACAGGACAACTTATGGTACCGGCCATAACGGTATGTGTGACATCTGATCAGCCACAAGCAAAGTTCAACGCACGCTAATGTATTATACCCGCCCGTTCCATTAGCTTGGTGGCAGATAATCCCGGTTTAAGCCTGCCCTGCTCGGCTTGATGAACCAGTGCCACTATGGCCTGATTGACCCGGCAATCCAGCCCCAAACTAAGAGCTTGTTCGATCACAGCACCGTTAAGGTAAGCAATTTCGGTATCCTTACCCTGGCTCAGATCCCACCACATAGAAGTACGCACTTGTGGATCGATTGCCAGCATCTGCCTGGCCAGGCGCGAAAATAGCCCATCCGGCAAACGCAGCACCAGGGGTAGCCAGCTAGCTGGTACCCGGGTGAGCCTGGGAAGCTTAATGCCTTTTACCTTGCACAGTGTTAGCAGCTCATCCATCAATGCCGCCAAAACCAGCCGGTACCCCCGTTGTTCCAGCATGGATTTAACCGGGATATCGGCCAGTGCATTAACGGCATTACCCAGATTCAGTTGCAGTTTTGCCCATTGCAGCGGCGTCATGGCACTAGTGCAGTCAATTGGCATCAAATCACAATCCAGCAGACTGACCAATGCCCGCACCAGGCCTGATGCATCAGATTCCAGCGTCAGCTTTCCTTCAGAGCCCCGGTGTAAACAACCAGGCACGGTTTCCACCACATTAAAGGGCACCATCACCCTCAGCACCTGATTGCGCGGGAAGATAGCCTTTATCAGGGCATCGCTACCAATACCGTTCTGGCAACACAGAATCACGGTTTTTTCACCGACCAGCGGTGCAATGTCGACTGCCGTTTGTGCCAAATGGGTGCACTTAACCGTCAGCCACAACACATCGCAAGGCACAGCCGTTTCCCGCCAGTCGCTGCCTTGTATCTGCAATTTCAGCGGACCGGCCTGATGGCCCTGGTAGTCACTGAGCCGAAGCCCTGGCTGCCAACGTGACATAGTACTGTCGCGCCCGATTAAACGGGTATCCTGCTCCAAATGCGTTAATACGCCCCCCAGATAACCACCGATAAGTCCGGCACCAAACACCACATGCTGCATTCTTGCTTCTCGTTCTTCTGGTCTGCATGAATCATAGGAAGAATCCAAGGGCCGGGGCAAGTAGCAACTGAAATACTGTGAAATTCTTATCTGGCATTGATAACATGGTTATTCAACCACCACAGATAACAACAAAAAATCCAGGAAGCCAGCATGCAAGCCAGAGGGGAATTTGAAGTCAGGGTCCAGCAAATGCCGAGCTACGCCCAAGGCAAAGACGGCGTCAGCCTGGGCAGATTGTCCATTGACAAAACCTTTAGCGGAGATATTGACGGCATCAGTAAAGGTGAAATGCTCAGTGCCAAGTCAGCGAATAAGAGTTCGGCCGGTTATGTGGCCATAGAGCAAGTCAGCGCAACGCTGGCTGGTCGCCGCGGCAGTTTTGTGTTGCAGCACTTTGGTACCATGCGAGGTCCCAGCCAACATTTGTTACTGGAAGTGGTACCGGACTCCGCCACAGGCGAACTGGCTGGCTTAAGCGGCAGTATGACCATTCGTATCGACAGTGGCAGACATTTTTATTTGTTTGACTATCACTTGCCAAAAACAGAAGTTCAATCTGAAGAAGGAACGATTTAGACCACCTTGCGCTTCAGCTTGCATCAGCTAGTGTTATAGCAACTTCTTCCCCTCGGTTGCTGCTGGAGCAAAATGCCATGACCTGCCAGTTTCGAAATCTGATCTTTGAAGGCGGAGGTGTTAAGGGCATTGCCTATGTTGGCGCCATGCAGGTTATGGCCCAGCGCGATTATCTGCATGCTATCCGCCGGGTGGGTGGCACCAGCGCCGGTGCCATCAACGCACTGTTATTTGCTCTGGGTTTTGATATTCCCCGCCAATTACAAATTCTGCAGTCAACCGATTTTAAAGCCTTTATGGATGACTCCTTCGGCCTGATCCGCGACATTCGCCGCCTGGCAAAAGATTTCGGCTGGCACAAGGGAGACTATTTTTCCACTTGGCTGATGAGCCTGATTGAAGAAAAACTTGGTCATGGTATGGCCACCTTTGCTGACTTACAAAAGCAGGCTTGCCCGGCGTTGTATGTTACCGGCACCAATCTGTCTAACGGTTACTCGGAAGTGTTTTCGGTTGAACGTCACGCCCAGATGCCGCTGGTCCAGGCAATACGTATCAGTATGTCGATACCGCTGTTTTTTGCGGCCGTCCGCCATGGCCCCAAACAGGATCTGTATGTAGATGGTGGGGTTATGCGTAACTACCCAATCAAGTTGTTTGACAGGCAAAAGTATATTGATGAAGACGAATCAGACGCGTCACGCAATACAGCCTATTACAACAAGGAAAACGCCTTGTTTCTGCTGCAACGTCCCGGCCGTAGCCCTTATATTTATAACCGCCAAACCCTCGGGCTGCGCCTCGACAAAGAAGATGAACTGGCCATGTTCCGTTACGACGAGCCCCCTAAAGGCAAAGCCATTAACAATTTTAGCCAGTATGCCAAGGCGCTGATTACCGCACTGATGCAAGTCCAGGAAAACCAACATTTGCACAGCGATGACTGGCAGCGCACTTTGTATATCAATACCAAAGAGGTGGGCAGCACCGATTTTGACCTTACTGAGCAGCAAAAACAGATGCTGCTTCAGCAAGGTATATTAGGTGCAGAACAATACTTCCAGTGGTTTGAAGACAGTAGCAATCAGCCGGTTAACCGGCTGCAAAACTAGTCAGGATTTTTTCAGGTACTCGGCCACCAACACTATTCGCACGCCATTGACCCGCCCTTCCACATGCTTAGGATTATCGGTCAGGCTGATACCGCGCACCGCGGTGCCACGCTTGGCGGTAAATCCTGCGCCTTTTACATCCAGGTCTTTAATCAACACCACCGTATCACCGCTGTTCAATACAGCACCATTGCTGTCCAGGGTTGGCTCACGATCTGAGTCATCCCCTTTTTGTGCCCAGGTGGCTGTTTCTTCATCCAGATACAGCATGTCCAGTAAGTCTTGTGCCCATACCTCAGAAGACAAACGCTTAAGCATGCGCCAGGCCATGACCTGCACAGCAGGCACCTGACTCCACATACTGTCGTTAAGGCAACGCCAGTGATTGGTATCAAGTTCAGCCCCTTCAATCTGAGATTGACAGGTCTGACATACCAGAATGTGATTATCTACCCTAACCTGATCAATAGGTGGCACAGCCAAGCCCTGCAGATTGTCCTGTGCTGCACAAAGTTCACATTGGCCGCCGGCGCGGTCATTCAAGGCTTGTTCTATAGACATGGTAAATACTCTTAGCAAATTTGGCCGCGCATTATGCCACTTTTGCACGATTTACGCAGTAATGCTTCGGGGTTGAAAACACTTCAATCATTCGCTACATCAGCGCAGACATAATACAGTTACAGCAAGTTTACGCCGCATAGAGGATTAACAATGTGCGATAGATCAACAATCAAACCATCAGCGCTGCAACAACTTGAAATCAGCCTGCCCGATTGGGTGATGCGAATTCCAGATTGGGCGGCCACCTATTCAGGCGATAACGCCAAGATGGCTCTCGCCATTGAACTTGCGGCTCAGAATGTACAACGTCATAGTGGCGGCCCGTTTGGTAGCGCCATATTTGACGCCAACAGTCATCAACTGATAGCCGTAGGGGTCAATCAGGTCATGGCAGCCAAAAACTCCTGTCTGCACGGGGAAATGATGGCCATCATGCTGGCACAACGACGGCTGGACACTTTTTGCTTGTCTGCCGAGGATGGTCAATATGAACTGTTCACCTCCTGTGAGCCCTGTGCCATGTGCTTGGGGGCTGTTTTATGGAGCGGTGTAAAGCGTCTGGTCTGTGCAGCCACTGGCGAAGATGCCAGAGCTATTGGCTTTGATGAGGGGCCGGTATTTGAAGCCAGCTATGCCTACTTAAAGAACACGGGTGTCGACATAGTGCGCGAGTTGCAGCGAGATAAGGCCAGGCAGGTATTAGATGACTACCTGGCCAAAGGGGGAACTATTTACAACGGCTGACAAACATTCTGCCTGATGCCACAAACAACAACCCCAGTGCGGTCAACAAAATTCCGGCAGGTTCAGGTACCTGAGCTGGCTGAGCGCTTTGCGGTTGTTGAGGACCGGTTAAAGGCAATAACGGCTGTTTCAGCACAACCACATTGTCGAGGAAATTACCCACAGTACCAGCATAGGGTGCAACAGAGGTAAATCTGAGGGTGGTACTTTGCGCTATGGCTGTGAACGTCATACTGAACTGGCGCCATTGTCTGACCAGATGATCGTCAAACAGTTGATTGAAGATATCCTGAGCACCAGACGTCAGGTTCAGTCGGAAGGCTTCATCATTGCTGCTACGGGCCGCATAAAAGAAGCTCAGATCATAAACAGCGCCGATTTCGGTTTCAAAGGTTTGGAAGATGGAAAATGCGCCTCCCGAGCCTGCATGGGCATTCAGCTCAGCATGTTGCTGACCTTCAGCCGCGGTGAAGCCATTGTAGTGATCCCAAATTTCAAGGTTGCTGCCCTGCCAGCCATCAACCTGGCTTGAGCTAAACCATTTCCAGCTGTTGTGAGCAACATCAGGTTGTTCAAAACCGCCGTTGACAATCAGATTAGCCTCTGCCACCTGAGCAACCACTAAAGCAGAAAACATCACTAACACGCGCAATGCAGACTTCATTTAATACCACCTTAAAAACTCACATTGGTAATAAGGAGATAGCAGTTTGCAGGCCAGTTTTTTTAACTCAATGAATTTGTTTATTTTTTACGCTTAAGAAAGGTGAAACCAGAAAACTTTGCCGGGTAAAACCGGCAAAACTGATAAATTTTCTGACAGCACTGTAAAAAATCGTGAGAATCTAAATGCAGGGGGATTATTGCAAATAGCCTGATGCGTAAGTTCAGCGCTGATGCCTGTCCGGCTTAACAGCAAACCGACTATCGTGATGATAGCTGGCAACAGGATCAGGCATAACGACGCCTAATCACCACAGTTAACAGCACCAGACCCAACGCCAGCATCAACAGCATTTGTGGTTCGGCCACAGCCATGCTGCTGCGTTTTTCCACCACAATATTATCGATCAGGTTACCCACCGTGCTTCTTATCGGTATCAAGGGGTTAAAATGCAAGGTGGTGGTGGTGTCAGTAGCGATAAACTGGCCATGATAGGTTGCCCACTTACCGGTAACGTGGTCATCGAAATCTTTGGAGAACAACTCACCCAGACCGGAGTCCAGACGCATGTTAAAACTTTCACTATTGCTGTGTCTGGCACGATAAGCAAAGCTGATATCGTAGGTTTGGCCAATTTCCGTGGCAAAGCTCTGGCTGATCCCAGTGAACTGCCCCTTGTACAGCTGTGAGTTAAGCTCTAACAACTGATTGCCATCAAACATATTGATGGCACCGAAGTTGTTCCAGATTTCCATGTTATTCCCACGCCATCCAGAAAGCTGTTGGTCGGAAAATAGCTTCCAGGTGCCGTTTTGAATTTGGTTGTCTTCAAAACTGCCATTGATAATTAAGTTGGCCTTGGCATTTGCAACAAACAACAGGGACAGGAAGGCGTACAGAATAGGGGCAATTAATCGCTGCATTTAACTTCTCCAATAAACTCAGCACTAACATTAATTGCCGCGCATACTAGCACAACGTTCAAATTTTCACCACACATCCCTGTGTAGCCAAAGGTTATGCAGCCTGGTGGCTTTCAACGGGGGCCGATGAACGCATCAGGTAGTCAAAGGCTCCGAGGCTGGCGGTGGCGCCGCTGCCCATGGCAATAATAATCTGCTTAAAGGGTGCGGTGGTCGCATCACCGGCAGCAAACACCCCTTTTACTGAGGTTTCACCATTGGCTGCGCTCACAATCTCGCCGCGTGGGGTCAGCTCAATGCCGCTGTCTTTCAACCATTCTGTGTTAGGTACCAAACCAATCTGCACAAAGATGCCGGCCAGCGCTATATGATGCTGCTCAGCCGATACCCTGTCTTTATAGGTCAGCCCATTAACCTTAGAACCATCACCATTAACCTCCAGAGTCTGGGCATTAAGGATAATCTCAATATTGGCCATTGAGCGGGCTTTACGCACCAGCACATCGTCAGCACGCAGTTTGCTGTCAAATTCCAGTACGGTAACGTGCTCGACAATATTGGCCAGGTCAATAGCCGCTTCGATACCCGAATTGCCGCCACCTATTACCGCGACCTTTTTACCTTTAAACAAAGGCCCATCGCAATGGGGGCAATAGGCCACCCCTTTACCGCGGTATTCACGCTCACCTGGCACATTCATCTCGCGCCAGCGCGCACCAGTGGCCAGCACCAGGCTTTTGCTTTTCAGTACCGCGCCGTTTTCCAGGGTAATTTCCAGGGTATCGCCTTCACGCACCTGAACTGCGCGTTGATTCGCCATAATGTCCACCTCGTAGTCACGTACGTGCTCTTCAAGGCTGGCCACCAGTTTCGGCCCTTCGGTATGCTTGACTGAAATAAAATTCTCTATGCCCACCGTGTCGGCCACCTGGCCACCAAAGCGGTCAGCCAGCAGCCCGGTGCGGATCCCCTTACGCGCCGCATAGATGGCTGCCGATGCCCCGGCAGGGCCAGCACCCACCACCAGTAAATCAAAGGTGGGTTTGTCTTTAAGGGCCTCGGCCTGATGTTTAGCCCCAGTGGCATCCACTTTAGTGAGAATTTTCTCCAGGGTAATGGCACCCTGCGAAAAGCTTTCACCATTCAGATACACACTAGGCACTGCCATCACATTGCGTTGGCTGACTTCGTCCTGGAACAATGCACCATCTATCATCACGTTAGTGATATTTGGGTTTACCGCCGCCATCAGGTTAAGCGCCTGCACCACACCAGGACAGGTCTGGCAGCTTAAAGACACGTAGGTTTCAAAATGCAACGGACCGGGCAGCGATTTGATTTGCTCTAAAATGGCCTGTTCCTGCTTAATGGGATGACCACCGCTGTGCAGCAATGCCAGTACCAATGAGGTAAACTCGTGGCCCATAGGTAAACCAGCGAATTCAATACTGGTGCCGGTGTCCTGGCTACGCACCTGCATAGAAGGTACACGCTGCTTGTCCTCACTTTGGCTGTAGCTGACCAGATCTGATAACGCTTCAATATCCCGCGCCAGCGCCAACAGTTGTTGGGATTTGTCGCTGTCGTCAGTGGCCAGAACCAGTTCAACGGGACGCTTCAGATTGGCTAAATAGGTTTTCAGTTGGCTTTTCAAATTGTTGTCTAACATTTTAACCTCGACAAACGCTGGGCAAAGCTCACCCGTTACCGGCATCAACATGCCAGCACGGAGTATTAATTGAACAAGAAGTAAAGGGCCTGGACTCAGGCCCCTCAATGTTAGATTTTGCCGACCAGATCCAGAGAAGGAGACAGGGTTTCTTCACCTGGCTGCCATTTAGCCGGACATACTTCGCCGTCATGGCTAGCAACGTATTGGGCGGCCTGTACTTTACGGAACAGCTCAGATGCGCTGCGGCCAATACCCAAATCGTGAATTTCAGCGACCTTGATTTCGCCCTCAGGATTGATAACGAAGGTGCCACGCAGAGCCAAACCTTCTTCTTCGATCATCACACCAAAGTTACGGCTGATACGGCCTGTGGGGTCGCCAATCATAGGGAACTTGATTTTCTTGATGGTTTCAGACGCATCATGCCAGGCTTTGTGGGTAAAGTGAGTATCAGTAGACACCGAGTACACTTCTACGCCCATGGCTTGCAGTCTGTCGTAGTAGTCAGCCAGGTCACCCAACTCGGTGGGGCAAACAAAGGTAAAGTCAGCAGGGTAGAACATCACTACCGCCCACTTGCCCTGCAGATCCTTGTCAGATACCTGCACAAACTCGCCATTGTGATAAGCGGTGGCATTGAACGGCAGGATTTTAGTATTGATAAGTGATTGACTCATTGACATTTTCTCCATTGATTTAAAAGGTTGCCTTGGAAGACGAGGAGAAGTGTAGTCAATGACAGTTAATCTTTATAATTAATTGATTCAATCAAACAGATTATAAATTTAGATTAGGGGCAGTCTCGCCCTGCCCCGATTGCCATTACCAATGACGTAGCTTATGTCCCTTAAAGGCATAAAACAGGATAAAGCCATAGCAAGGGATCAACAGCAGATAAGCCGACTGACTGTCCAACCAGCTATGGGCAAGGTAGCCATATAACAGTGGTAATAATGCGCCACCGGCAATTCCCATAATCAGCAGTGCTGAGCCGGTTGCAGTATGTTTACCCAGCCCTTGCAGGGCCAGAGGCCAGACCGTTGGCCAGACCAGCGCATTAGCCAAGCCCAGCAGTGCCACATACAGCACAGGATCAGGCACTAAGGGCACGCCAGCCCACCCCAGCAACATGGATGTAGCCTGTTCACTGGTGGGGTCGCCCATAACGATGGCCAGACTCAGACCTACCCCGGCGATGGCCGACAGTTGTAACCCCTGAGCCTGACTGATAAAGCGGGGAATACACAGTACACCCAGCAGATAGCCCAGCATCATAAAGGCCATAGTGTAGGATGTCAGGGCACCAAAGTGCTTAACCCCCAATTGCTGACCAAACAAGCCGATGGTATCACCGGCAATTACTTCCACGCCGACATAGAAAAACAGGGCCAAGACCCCCAGTACCAGCTGTGGATGCGCCAGCACCTCGCGGCGGCGAACCTCATGGGCACCACCTCTTAGCGCTTCACCTGGCTCCGGCAGAGGGGCAAAATGCACCATCAGGGTCAGCAGCACCAACATCGCCGCCATCCATAAATAAGGCGTCACCAGTCTGTGTGCCAGCGCATCAAGCTGACTCAGGCGTTCTGCCTCAGGCAGCGCTGCCAGAGCATCGGCAGAATAACTGTCCATCCCGGTCAGAATAATCGCCGTAAAAACCAAAGGAACAATAAAACCAGCGCCTTTATTTAACAGCCCCATAATACAGATGCGCATGGCCGCACTTTGAGGTGGTCCCAACAATACCAGATAAGGATTAGAGGCGGTTTGCAAGATAGTCAGACCACTGCCCAGCACAAACAAGGCCAGCAGAAACAAGCCATAATGGGCAATCAGCGCGGCCGGAATAAAGGCCAGTGCTCCGATGATCATGATCCCCAGACCGGCCACCATACCTTTCTTATAGCCAATTCTGTCCAACACTGCAGACATCGGCAGCGCCATCACCACATAGGCGATATAAAAGGCAAAGGTTACCAGCAAAGCCTGAAACTCATTCAATTCACAGACAATACGTAAAAACGGGATCAGTGAGCCGTTCAGCCAGGTGACAAAACCGAACAGAAAAAACAAGATGGCAATCACCAGCATGGGTAGCCACACCCCGCTGGCACTATCCCCTTTATGTTGAGGTTCAGCAATGTTCATTATCATTGTTCTCCAATTGCCAGGGTTGACCAGCCAGCCAGGCGTGTTGTACTTGTAATTGTTTATCCAGCAGCAGCATATCGGCCCGTCGTCCCACCTGCAGGCTGCCATGGTGGTCCTGTATGCCTAAAAATGTCGCCGGACTGTGACTGGCCATCAGCAAGGCATCGTCCAGGCCGACCTCTAATGACTCAACGGCATAGCGTACTGCACCGGCCATATCCAGCACGGAGCCAGCTAACGAGCCGCTGGGTGCCAGCAGTTTACTGCCCTCGCGTCTGACTTTTTCACCATAAAAAGCAAACTCCGTATCTTGCGTTCCCACCGGCGGCATGGCGTCGGTAACCAACATAATCTTGTCCACGCCCTTGGCACGAATTGCCAGCCTGGCTGACAACGGATGCAGGTGGTGGCCATCCAGTATCAAACCACACCAGCTATGCTCGTCAGCAAGAGCAGTACCCACCATCCCCGGCTCACGGGAAGTTAAGGCTGACATGCCATTATACAAATGGGTGAAGCCGCTGGCACCAGCCTGAAGCGCGGCCTGGACCTGCTCAGCATTGGCATTGGAATGGCCAAGACAAACCTTGACCTGCATGGCCACCAATTCCCGGATCTGGGCGGGGCTGACGACCTCTGGCGCCACAGTAATCACTTTGACACCCAAATCCTGCCGGGCAAATACGGCCATTTCCGCCGCGCTGATACTGCGCAGATACTGTGGTGAATGCACGCCACGCTTGGCCAGCGACATATGCGGCCCTTCAAAATGCACACCGACAATGCCAGGCTCACCGCTTGTAAGCGCCTGCGCGATGGCATCAGCGGTACGCTGCATACAATCCAGACTGTCGGTAATCAAGGTGGGCAACATGGCGGTGGTACCAAAACGGCGGTGGGCGGCAAAGATGTTTCTCAGGCCTGCCAGCGTCGGGCAATCATTCAATAGCACGCCATTGCCACCGTTGACCTGCACATCAATAAAACCGGGCACCACCATGCCTGGGCCCGCATTCACCAGAGGCTGTCCGACTGGCGGCGTTTCACAGACCTGTGCAATAACACCATGCTGAATGTGCAAATAAGCTGGTTGCAGCCATTGCTTACCGATAAAAGCAGTGTCACAGGCCAGCCAATAACTCTGGGCTTTCATATTGTTGCCTCTTTTTTCGCACCCAGCAGCGCGGCTCCGCGCACACCACTGGCGGGGCCACCTTCAGCTACCACAATCTTTGGTATGGCGACGTTTTTAAATAAATGCGCCGCCACTGCCCTGGCCAGATGCTGATGTATTTCTGTAATGGCAGACAGACCACCACCTAACACCACTATGTCTGGATCGAGTACCAAAACCTGCCCCGCCACTACTGAGCCCAGCGCATCCATAAAACAGTCAAAGGTCTTGATGGCCTCTGGACGTCCCTGGCGAAAGTGTTCCAGCCACACATAGGTATCGGCTTGCTGATGACTGAAATGCTGATATAACCTGGCAAGGCCCGCACCAGACACATAGGTTTCGGCGCAGCCGCTCAGGCCGCAGCCACAATTGAGCAAGGGCAGCGCCCAGTGCTGCACCACCTTGGGATGCAAACCCAGGTGACCAAACTCCCCGGCCAGTTGACTGTCTGGCGCATAAAGCTCGCCACCTATGCAAAGTCCGCCTCCCAGCCCGGTACCAAGGATGATACCCAGCACCCGCTGTGCGTTCTTACCGGCACCTAAGCTGGCCTCAGACAGGGCAAAGCAGCGACAGTCATTGCCCAGGGCAACGGGACGACTCAGTGCCAGGGTCAGATCCGCTCCCACCCTTTGCCCCGTCAGGCAAGGTACATTACTGGATAACGCCCTGCCATCACCGGTCACGACACCGGGTAAGCCCAATCCCACGCTACCACGCATGGCATATCGGCTATCGGCTTCCTCGACGAGTTCAACAACACTGCGTATAAAGGCCGGATAGTCGGCAGTCGGCGTCGCGCAGCGCGTTTTTTCAAGACAGGTAAAGTCATTGTCAAAAATGGCCAGTTCCATCTTGGTGCCACCAATATCCAGCCCGTAGTGCATACTCAGTCCTGTCTGTAAGGGTATATATTCACCCCCTGCACCACACGGTTCACTTCACCGGTGGGGCAAGGGTTATCCGGACTGATACCAAACTGCAGTGCCTTAAAAAAGCCCAGCATCTGGCAATACAGAATATAAGGAAAGCCTAACCAGACATCCTCCAGGCCAGCAATCTGCGACAGGGCCACTGGCGCGCTGATATGTAACGCCTGAGCATCTTTTTGCAGCTCCAGGCGCAAATCGGCGTCATATCGCCCGGTGTAGCTATTAGCAGAGGGTAGCAACAGTACCTGTGTACTGTTATCGATCAGTGACTTGGGGCCGTGGCGAAAGCCCAGCGGGCTTTCATAAAAGCTGGGCAGACCACCAGCGGTGAGTTCCAGTACTTTCAGGGCCGCTTCTCTGGCAATCGCCAGTAAGGGTCCAGAACCCAAAAATACCAGACGACGACAAGGCAGCGCCGCCAGGGTTTCTATACTGTCGAGGTCGCGCAGCAGAATTTGCTCGGCCAGCAGGCGCATCTTGTCATACTGTGCTTGGTCCGGAGTAAACAGCGTTAACGTAGCCAGCATCATACTGGTAAAACTGCTGGTCATAGCGAAACTCTGGTCATGGGCCGCAGACGGCATCAACAAGACTTTGTAGCGTGGATTGTCCTTAGCACTTGTGACTAACGCACCTTCAGGATTGCAGCTCACCACCAGATGCCAGCAGTCCTCCACCAGTTGATCCGCCAGCTCAACGGCGGCACGGCTCTCCGGGCTGTTTCCGGAACGACCATAAGATACCAGCAGCGTTGGCACGTCTTTACGCAATTGCAGTCCGGGGTTACTGAGAATATTTGTGGTACTGATTGCCTCCACCCGCTGTCCGGCCGACAGTGTCATCCTGGCATTCAGGTGCGCTTGCAAGGCTTCACCGATATACGCAGATGTGCCTGCGCCGGTCAGAATGATGCGCAGATTGGGTAACGCCAAAACCGGCTTAAGCCAGTCCTGCAACTCCCCCTGCTCCTGCACCATCTGCGCCAGCAGTTGCTGCCAGACACTGGGCTGTTGACTGATTTCCCTGGCGGTCCAGAATGCGTTTTTCTGCTCGAGCGTACCTTGCTCAAGTCCAAGATAAACCTGGTGGGTCATATTGCGTTTCCTTAGTGTTCAGTGAGACCACATGCCTGAGCATAGTCTGCCAGTACATCGGTAATTTTATTCAGTAACAGCGCTTCGGCGTCAGAGCTGATGGTCTTGCGACGCACGGCCTGGTATTGCATTGGCATATACTGGCTAACGAGTGGCAAGGGAATCACAAGCTCTGACAAATTAGCTAACAACTTGTCTACCGCAGCCTGCAGCGCCGGTTGATTCCAGTAATAACGGATCCGGTCGCTGTAACTGAAAAAGGCTAACCAGGGCTGTGATTCTGCGTCGGGATAAAACTTCTGCCAATACTTGGGCTGCTGCTGCATCGCCTCTGCACAAAGCTCGCGTAGCCCAGAACGTTTGGACTGTTCAATCAGCACATCTTCAATATGCGACAGGGCAAACACCCCTTCGCGCAGCGCAAAGGTCAGCGCCGGGCCGACTTTCAATATGGCAAAGTGGCCTTTCACCAAAGCCGCCAGCGCCTGCGGGGATTGGTAATCGGTGGAATGGGCTTCATAAACCAGATTCGGCACCTGATGGATGGCACCAGACAGTTCAGCCGCCAGTGCCGGCGCAAATTCATGTACTTTACTGTTATCAAACTCGACGCCCGGCTGCACCACCACCGCCACCACCTTGTTCCAGGTGTTATCATCCAGACCAACCGCAGCAAAGGCCTGCTGATGCGCCTGCAGGGTATAAAGTACATTGGTCACCGGCGTGGGCGCCAGGTGATCTTCCAGTTCATTGACACCACCAGGTGCCGGGACTTCGGTGCCAATCACATAACACAACTGCCGGTTTAACCTGGCTGATTCCTGCTCTGCAATCGCACAGAGTCTGGCCGCCCGGCCTGCAATAATATCGTCTGTTAATGGCTCCGCATCGTCAGCACAAGGCATACTGGTGTCCAGATGAATCTTGCAAAATCCTGCCTGTACGTAGCTGCGGATCAGACTTTCACATCTGAGCATAGCCTGCTCCGCAGGCAGATCGGTCCAGCAGACCGGCCCCAGATGATCTCCACCAAAAATCAAACGCTGCTTGTCCAGGCCAACTTGTTGTGCCAGGGTGCAGACAAAATCGATGAAATCTGCCGGTTGCATACCGGTGTAGCCGCCAAACTGATTGACCTGATTGGCGGTGGACTCCACCAACAACAGGCTGTTGTCTGCTTTAGCCTGCTGCATGGCAGCCTTAAGCACCAACGAATGGGCACTACATACCGAATAAATGCCACGGGGCTCGCCACGGCGGTTGGCGGCAAAAATATCTTGAAGATGCTGCATACTGGCTCCTCATCCACAATATCAGTCACACTGGCGGACAACCTGTGCCGCCATTTCTCAATTATCATTTGAAAGGCGCATAGGCGGAGCCTCAGCCCCGTATATGCTAGCTGGCGATGCCCAGTGGTTTGCCGTGCTGCCACTGTCCCCGGGTGAAGTCAGGGAAGTCTTTGGAGTTACCGCGATCGGCTACTGATGCTTTAGACAGTGGGAATACTGCCGACCAGGCCGCCCCATCGTAGACATCCTGATCCAGCGGTACACCATTACGCAGACAATAAATCATGCGCCAGACCATCAGAAAATCCATCCCGCCATGACCACCATTGCGTTCTGCTTCCTGCCCCATACGCGTCCACAGCGGGTGGTCATATTTCTGATACCACTTCTGCATATCGTAGTCCCATTCATGGAAACTGCCGCTGCCACCTTCTTCCAATGCAATACGGTTAGGGAAACCGGCAAACACACCGTTGGTACCCTGAATAAGATTCAGTCTGGTGTAAGGGCGCGGCGTGGTGGTGTCGTGCTGTACCATAATGGTACGCCCCAGGTGCGTCTTGATAATACTGGTGTTGATATCACCCGTAATATAGTGCAGTTGGTTACGCTCGTGATCGGCCGGGAATTCACGTTTAGCGTAGGCTGCACGCCCCAGCGCCGGTGAACTCATTGAACTCATATAGTCAAATTTATCACCGCGGTTGATATTCATATACTGGGCAACGGGGCCAAGACCATGGGTGGGATACAAGTTGCCGTTGGTGCGGGTATGGTGATAGGTGCGCCAGGAGCCGGTCTTGCGATCAATTTCTTTCATCTGCCAGCGCAGCTCATGAATATAGGCGGCTTCGCCATGCAGCAACTCACCAAACACACCCTGGCGCACCATATTCAGCACCATCAGCTCGTCACGCCCGTAGCAGACGTTTTCCATCATCATGCAGTTTTTCTGCGTCGCTTCAGAGGTGTCCACCAGATCCCACAGATCTTCAATAGTGGTGGCCATGGGAACTTCCACAAAGGCATGTTTACCCGCCAGCATCGTGGCTTTTGCCATGGGATGGTGCCAGCGCCAGGGAGTGGCGATAATGACAATATCTAAATCATCGCGGGCCAGCATATCAAGATAGTGTTTGTCGGTTTTGCCGTACACATCTGGCTTGGGCCGGCCATGTTTTTCGGCCACCTTGACAGCTCGGGCCGTGACTTGCGGGTCAATATCGCAAATGGCTTTTAGCTCAACGCCGTCAAGGTTACACAGGTGGCTGACAAAACCAACGCCACGCTCACCTACCCCAATAATCGCCGCTCTGACAACCTGCATGGGCGCAACAGTCAGTCCCATCACTGATTTACCCAATGCCCTGGGTGCGCCCGCGCCCTGCCCCGTGCTGCTGCATGCCACCACGGCACCTGCTGCAGCAGTCGCTGCTGCTGCTTTAAGAAATGATCGACGATTAAATTCAGACATGTATTGCTCCTATTACTCGGTATGTCGGTCCACCAAGTGCAGTTTGATACCTAATTTATCCAGTTCATCTACGTAGTTCTGCGGAATCCCAGAGTCGGTCACCAGCGTATGGATCTGCGCAATGGCACAGATTGCATGAAAAGCCCGGCGTTCAAACTTAGACGAGTCCGTCACTACCACTATCTCTTCTGCCATCTCACACATCAGCCGGTTGAGAATGGCTTCTTTCTCGAAATGCGTACCAATGCCAGTGCGCAAATCAAATCCGTCCACGCCGAGTATCAGCTTGCTGAAGTTGTAGTTCTGTAAGCTTCGCTCGGCGATAGCACCATAAAACGACATAGACTTTTTACGCAGCGTACCGCCGGTCAACATCACTTCCACCGAGTCGGAACGCGCCAGCTCGGTGGCAATGTTCAAGCCATTGGTCATCACCACCAGATCTTCCTTATCCACTAAGCAGGCCGCCACTTCCTGCGTGGTGGTGCCGGAGTCCAGCAAAATTCGTTCGCCCTCGCCAACCAGCTGGGCAGCCAGTGCACCAAGTTCCTGTTTCAGTGCCGAGTTCTGCCCGCTCTTTTCCTTGAGTGACAACTCACGACCCAGTTGGCTGTTGACCATGGCGCCGCCCCGCGAGCGCACCAGTAATTTCTTGCGGTCCAGCACGCTAAGATCGTTGCGTATGGTGACTTCCGACACCTTAAATTGTTCAGCCAGTGCCTTAACCGACACCTTGCCCTGGGCCTGGGTCTGGCGCAGGATTTCCTGCTGTCTCTCAATACTGTTAAATGCATCCACGTTTGTTTCCCCTTTGTAAGTGAGGAACAAAATCTAGCATGGCATCGAATACATTCAAAAGACTTTGAAAGCTCAGACAAACCCCCTGCCACATATCAAAAACCTTATATATCCCAAACAGTTAACCAACTTTCCCAAGGGATATTGGTGTCTTTCATTGGCTAGCATCATGCACAACTTCGAAAGATATTAAAAGTTTTTTTTCATTTTTTCTTGATCATTTAACAGGATTGGCGTTTTATTTAACACGAAGCAAACATATGCAAGTTTCATTTGCTTTCGTTTAAAGACCATTTGCACAAGTGAAATCGAGGGGACAACAAAACAATGAAAACCAAGTACAGTAAATTATCGCTGTGTCTGGCCATGGCACTGCTGGGTACCAGCCTGCCAACGCTGGCGCAACAACAAGAAAACCAAGAAGACAGCCAGGACGTTAAAGGCCAGGACGTTGAAAAGATTCAGGTTCGCGGCCTGCGCAGCAGTATCACTGAATCACTGTTTCAAAAACAAAACGCAGACAGTGTGGTTGACCTGATTATCGCCGACGATATCGGCAAGTTCCCCGACGAAAACCTGGCTGAAGCACTGCAACGTATTCCCGGCATTACCATTACCCGCAATGGCGGTGAGGGGCAGAATATTCTGGTACGGGGGCTGGGTGACGGCTACAACATCACCACCTTGAATGGCCGCAAATTGGCTTCGGACAATGCCGGGCGTGATTTTAACTATGACACTATCGCTTCGGAACTGGTAAACGTACTGGAAGTGTATAAGTCGCCAGAAGCCAGGCTTACCGAAGGTGGCATTGGCGCAATAGTCAATATCCAGACCCGTAAACCCCTTGATCTTGAAGGCTTTACCTTAAGCCTGTCGGGAAAAGGCATCTACGAATCCCGCTCTGAAGATATTAACCCACACGGCTCTTTTATCATTGGTGATGTGAACAGCGACAACACCTTTGGCGTGCTGATATCCGGTGCTTATTCAAAGAAGACCCTGCGTGAAGACGAGTATTCCGCCGGCGGTTTCTTTGACCCGGATGAAGGCTGGGATGAAGACAGCGCGGGCGTGCCTGTGGACACCAATGGCAATGGTGTGATTGATGAAAACGAAACCTACGCATCAAAAATTCCCAGCTATATGTATTTCAATAATGCTCAGGATACCCGCACCCGTATCGGCGGAACGGTGGCTGTGCAATGGCGGCCGACTGAAGCACTGGATGTAAATTTCGACGGCTTGTATTCGCGCTACAATACCGACGGCCATCGCTATCAGATTGGTTTTGTTAACTATGATGAATCTTGGACACCTGGTACGCCGGTATTTACCGATGCCACCTTTGACGATCAGGGCCGTGTGGTGGCCATGACGCAAACAGGCAATACCATGGTAGAACTGCTTAACCTGACCGAACCCAGAAAAACCGATACTTACCAGTTTGCCTTTAATACTAAATGGTATGCCAGTGACGCACTGACGGTCACCGCCGACTTGGCTACGTCCAAGGCCAAAAATGAAAACGCCGGTGACAACCGCTTTGTGGTCGCACGGGGCTTTATCGACAGCATTCGCATCGACCATAACACCGGCAATATGCTGCCTGATGTGGTGATGTCACCAGGACTGAATGCCGAACAAACCTACGGCGCGCACTACAGCCGCAACACCGGTGTCGGGGTGGAAGACAAGGTGGATGATGCCAAGCTTATCGGTGAATACCGCTTTGAAGACGGCATACTGAGTAAAGTGGAATTTGGCCTGACCTATTTGAAACAGTCAAAAGCCCGCAGTGAATATGCGTCCTTAGCCCCCGGTATGTTTAGTCGTGGTGGCCACTACCTGGAAGGACAAAAGCTTCCTTACGACAACAGTTCCGTATTTACCAATGGCGACTTCACCTTATTTCGCATTCCATCGGATGTGTTCCAGGCCGCCAACTTTGACAACTTTATGGACGGTGAAGCCGGTCAGATGCCACAGCCCTGGCCCAGCTTTGACTACGATAAGCTGCTGGACTTTTATCGCACTATTAATGCCGAGGCGGCTGACAAATACATTGTTGCCTCACAGAGCCGTGCTGGTAGCTACACCATCGAAGAAGAGGTAAAAACCGCTTATGTGCAGGCCTACTTTGAAGATGAATTGTTTTCTCTGCCGTATAAGCTGAATCTGGGCCTCAGAGCATCGCAAACCAGCACCAGCTCTATTGGTGCTGTTTACCAGCTGGATAAAATTGTCCTTGATGATACGAAAAATCCGATTAAGAACGGCTGGAATGAAGCGGTGGATGTCAGTTTTGCCAGCGATTACTCCAATGTACTCCCCAGCTTAAACTTTAAACTGAGCCTGACCGATGAGTTGCTGTTCCGTTTCTCGGCCGCCAAAGTCATCAGCCGTCCTAGTCTCAATCACCTGCGCCCTTGGAAAGCAGTGAGTTTTGAAAGCAAGGAGAATGGTCTGCCGACCCTGAATATGGGCGATCCCAGTTCTACGCCGGAAGAAGCCAATCAGGCCGATATGACCCTGGAGTGGTATTTTGGTGACAGCAGCGCCTTAAGCGGCGGTCTGTTTGTTAAGGATATCAAGTCCTTTATCGAAGAAGTGGAAGGACCTTATACCCTAAACGGCATCACCTATCATGGTAACCGTACAGTTAAAAGTCCTTATGGTGCTAATATCAAAGGCCTTGAATTTGCTTACCAGCAATCTTTTGATGAATGGTTGCCCGAGCCCTTTAACGGCCTGGGCTTTCAGTTTAACTATACCTATGTGGACAGCAGCTACGACGATCCTGAGCGCAAAGCCAAAAATTTGCCATTTAAAGGTATGTCGAAAAACTCCTACAACGCGGTGGTCTATTATGAGCAATATGGCATTCAGGCCCGTGTTGCCTATAACTGGCGTGGTAAATATATGTATGACCCTGAAGCCTGGGGCGGACCGGCTTATATTTCTGACTACGGTCAGTGGGATGCCAGCCTGAGCTATGATGTCACAGACAAAATCAGCATTTTTGCCGAAGGCAGCAACCTGACCAACGAACGTTATTGGGCCTACACCAAGGTGGAAGATCAGGTGAGTCTACTTAACCGCTTTGGACGCCAGATTTCCCTGGGCGTCAGAGCTAAATTCTAAACCTGACCATTGCCGCCTTGTCCTTAGGCGGCAATTCTTTCAACCTGTTAGCAACGGATAGTGCCATGCTTAATCAACATAAATTCACAGTACCGCTATTATTGCTGTTATGCAGTTGCGGCGGCAGCAGCGACAATGCACCACAGCTAACCCAGCAGCCTGATGCCAACATTCTCACCTTGCCCAGCAGTCAGGCGGTGGACATTCCATTGAGCTTTAATACCTGGGTGCAAGATAACCCGGCTGCCAGTCTGGCATTGGTGGCCAATGAAGACGCCACTACGCTTAACTGGCAAAACAATCAACATAGCCTGCTAAGTTATTTTGCTCTGGATAGAGCTGATACCCTGACGCTTGGCCTGACGGCAAGCACTGACACCTCTCAGCGTTTGGCCGTTAGCCTGGGCGATCAGGAAGTTGAACTGACCCTGGACAAAGGCCAGCAACATACTTACCCGTTGTTTGAGGTCACACTGGGCAGCGCAGGCTATCAGCAGCTTAAAATTCGCAGTTTGAATGGCCAGAGTGGTGACCTGCCCAGGTTACATAGCCTGGCCGTCTGGCCCAAAGACAGCACCACGACGCTGTATTATCTGGATGAAGGCAATCCTTATTGGGGACGGCGTGGTCCCTCTGTGCATTTCAGCTACGATATGCCAGTTAATCGTGACATCGAGTGGTTTTACAGCGAGATCACTGTTCCCGGTGGTCAGGATGTACCCGGCTCTTACTATATGGCCAATGGTTTTGGGGAAGGCTATTTTGGTATTCAGGTCAATTCGGAGATAGAAAGGCGGGTGCTGTTTTCTATCTGGAGCCCGTTTCAAACTGACGACCCGAGTCAAATTCCCCCCGAGCAGCGCATTCAGTTACTTGGCAAAGGCGATGGCGTGTATACCGGGGAATTTGGTAACGAGGGTTCGGGAGGTCAAAGCTACCTGAAATACACATGGCAGGCCGATACCACCTACAGCTTTTTATTAAAGGTCACCCCAGCCGGGGATAACAGTACAGACTATACAGCCTGGTTTAAGCCTAAAGCACAAGATAGTTGGCAACTTATCGCCAGCTTTAAACGCCCACAGACCGATACCTATGCCACCCGTCTGCACAGCTTTTTAGAGAATTTTCTGACCCAATATGGCGATCAGGGCCGCTGGGCCTGGTATCAGAATCAATGGGCCATGGACACCGAAGGGCAATGGCATGAATTAACCCAGGCCCGCTTCACGGTGGACGGCACCGGACGGGACGAAGATCGTCTGGATTTCCAGGGTGACAGTGATGACAACGGTTTTATTCTGAAAAACGGTGGCTTTGTTTATCCGCCAACTCAAGCTGATAGCCGGTTTGAGCGCAATCCTAACGGTCAGCAGCCACTAGTAGACTTTTCTGCTTTGCCGCAGCCCTGATTGCCACTAACGAGCAGAAAATACTCTCTCGCAAAGCCGCAGAGAACACGCAGAGAAACGCAGCGCTTTCAGTATATATTGTTGAAAACGCTGCATTCTGTGCGTCCAGGCAGTGAATCTGGAGATGTGGGGATTACTTGCAGTTAATATGAGCTGATTACCTAACAGCGTTGCAATTCCCCTGCCCCGGCACTAGCATAGGAACCTATCGAAAAAATAGAAATATCAGCACAATGTACAGGCCTAAAACCACCCTGGAACAATGGCGAATTTTACAGGCTGTGGTCGACCATGGCGGCTATGCCCATGCCGCCGCTAAGCTGAATAAAAGCCAATCTTCGTTAAATCACGCGGTAGCGAAATTGCAAAGTCAGCTCAATGTGCAATTGCTGGAAGTGAAGGGACGCAAAGCTTTTCTGACCGAAGCCGGTGAGGTCATGCTACGCCGTTCCCGGCACCTGACCCAGAATGTGCAGGAGCTTGAGTTCCTGGCAGAGAATATCAATCAGGACTGGGAGCCTGAAATCACCGTCGCCTTAGACTTAGCTTACCCCAGAGAACTGTTTTATCCGGCCTTAAAGGCGTTTTACCCACAAAGCCGCGGCAGTCGCCTGAAAATCATCGACACTGTGCTAACCGGCACCGAAGAGGCCATTACCGATGGTTGGGCTGACATAGTGATTACCGGCACCGTGCCCAAAGGTTATCTGGGCGAACCCATTGCCGAGCTTTACTTTATAGCGGTGTGCCACGCTGAACATCCACTGGCGGCGCTGCCTTCCCCTATTGATGCCAATGAATTACTGCACCATCTGCAACTGGTAATTAAAGACACCTCCCAGTCCCCCAATGAAAAGCAGGGTTGGTTGCGTTCAGAGCAGCGCTGGACAGTCAGCCACTTTAATACCGCCATTGAACTGATGCTGCAGGGCCAGGGATTTTGCTGGCTGCCAACCCACACGGTAGAACAACATATTGTTAGTGGCGATCTGGTCAAGCTTGAAATTCAGGGTAGCACCTTTCGTAAGCTGGTAGCATGGTTAGTTCATCCCAACCCTGATACCCTCGGACCAGGAAGTAAATTATTATCAGAATTGATTCTCGCACACCGGCAGATACATAACGAGTGTGCCGAGCGAGACCAAAGACCAGAGGAAAACTGATGCAAATGACCCGTGAAGAGTTGCATAGTCTGATGTCAGATACTGCTCACAATGCGGTGCTGACAACCCGTGAAGAGTTTGGCATTGAACTGGACCACAGCCCACAGAGTGTGGCGCTGGTGGATGTGGCCATTCTTAAATGGTTGGAAAAATACAGTGACTCAGCCCTGGAAAATGCTGCGGTATTTACCATTTGCAATCTGTATGGCGCATACATTGGTGAGATTTTCCGTAAACTGGTGGGCGGCCATTGGCATTACGATAACAGTAACCCAGATGCCCCTTACGTGGTGTTGGAATACGCTGGCCACACCTATGCCTTTGCCGGTATTTGTTATCAGCGACTGGCTAACGACAGTCAGATCAGCGTCAAAAATTACTTTGATCAGGCAATTAGCAACAATGCCCAATAAGTTAGGCAGTACATCCAACAAACTATAAACAGCTTTTTATATTCACAAGCTAAATGGCCCTTCTCTATACAAAATGCGCCGCCTAGCATGGCGGCGCTGCTCGCAATATTAGAAGCGATATGCCGCTTTGGCATACAAATGTCGGCCTCTGGGGTTATGCACCGTTGAAACATAACCAAACAGATCGTCATCGCCATTGCCAATGGCAAAGGGCGGCTCCTTATCAAACAGATTGTTTACCCCCAATGTCAGGCGTAGCGGCTGGCTGGCCTGCCAGGTAAGTTGCAGGTCGGTTAACAAATGGCTGTCCACCATACGACTTTGATTCTGGTCAAAATCAAGATTGCCGTCAAAGTCTATATCCGGGGTATCTTCGAACTCGCCAATGTAACTGAAGATCAAACTGACCCCAACATCACCCAGCCGCCAGTCCGTTGTACCCACCCAGCGGTGTTTAGGGTATTCATATTCCCCCAGGTAGTCTCTGCCACCACGCTCAAATTTATGCATGGCGGTCCACTGGATACCAAATTTCACTTCCCCCCATTCCTGCATATCCAACCTGTAGTTGGCTGACAGGTCTACTCCGGCCACATCCTGACTGCTGACATTGCGCAGGTTGCCGTGTACTTTGGACAACACCCCCAGTGACTCACCGGCTTGGGGTGGATTACGCTCACACAAGGGACTGTTCTGCTGGTTACACTGGGCCTGATAAACATCTTCATGGAAAACCTCAATCTTGTTTTCCTGCGTGATACTCCAAAGATCAAAGCCAGCATCAAACCCTGTGTCATTGGCGTAGAAAATACCGATATTCCAGGACTCAGATTCTTCCGCTTTTAAATCTGGGTTACCGCGAAACTCGACATTGTAATCCAGCACATCACATTCTGTATCCGGATCCAGCCCCATGGCCAGACAGCGATAGGTGTCTTTAAAGAATACGGATATTTCAGAGGGGCCCAAACCAACTTGCGCCAATGACGGCGCTCTGAAGCCCTGTGCCCAGGACGCGCGCAGGGTAATATCGTCACTAATTAAGTAGCGCATGGCGAATTTGGGGTTAAAGGTGCTACCAAAATCACTGTAGTCATCGTAACGGCCCGCCGCCTGCAGTTCCAGCGCATCGCCAAAGGGCACAGAAAACTCCAGGTAGGCAGCCCATTGGCTACGTTTGGCTGCTGCAGATACCGCTTCGGTGCCGAAGATCAGCCCCTGCTGGAACTGTTCATCAGGGATGTCCGACACCTGCTCCTTACGATATTCAAGCCCTGCCGCCATCATCACCCTGTTCTGTTCAAACTCAAACAAGTCGCCACTGATACTAATATCCGCTGCAGTGATCCTTGATTCCCCCAGACGCACCAGACTGGTGGTAATGTCGGCAACCACATCGGCATCATTGTATGTGCCGCCAAACGGATTATAGCGCCCGGCATTAATTTCCCGTTGCAGGTAATCTACCCTTACCCAACCCTGATGTTGATTACCGGTTTGCTGTGATTCGCTGCGACCTTTTTGCACCGACACTTCCCACAGCCACTGATTAAATTCGCCTTTTAGCCCTGCCAGCATTCTCAAGGTGTCGGATTCAATATCCCAGCGGCGGTTGCCACCATCAACCGGGCGAAAGCGCCCAATATCAATATCCTGACCAAAGGGGTTATTGGGATGGGAAGCAGGTACCGTCAGCCCGGCCGACTCGTCCAGCGGTGTGGCAGCGCCACCGGCATTGGAAGTATTGTGCTGTACAGCCACCTCCACAAAAGCTTCAATATCATTGCCAAATTCATGATTGAGCATAAAGATGGCCCCCAGCCGCTCAGCTTTGGGAATAGTGATACTGGCCGGCCCGTAGTCATAGTAGCAGTTTTGGTTTTCGACATTTAATTGCTCAGGCGGGCAAGCTGGATCAACGGTTTTTACTCCGTTCACATAGAAATAGCCGGGAAATCCGCGGGATGAACGAAAATCCATGCCGCCATAAGGGGTTTGATCTGCCGTGCCAAACCGCCCCATATCTGCATTACTTAATTCTGAGTTATTAAAGTAATCAAAGATCACTGATGCCCGACTTTTTCCCTCGCCAGTGCCCCAGACCATACTGACATGTTTCTCATCATAATCGCCGCCCTTGGTCTGTCCATAAGAGGCTTCGATTTCCAACCCATCAATATCCTGTTTAAGGATGATATTGACCACGCCAGCCACCGCATCAGAGCCGTAAATCGCTGAGGCACCATCTTTTAAGATATCAATGCGCTGAATAGCCGACACAGGAATGCTGTTAATATCCACAAAAGAGTTGGTCACGCCTTCGGCAAAGGCACTGATCCCTACCCGCCGGCCATTAATCAAGACCAGGGTAGCATCCGGCCCAAGCCCACGCAGGCTTACGGCAGCTGCACCATTGGCGGTGGAATCCTGGCTGTTATTGCGGGTTGAAAATGTGCCAGCGCCGTTAACCGGCAGCCGCTCCAATAATTGTTGTAAGTTTTGAAAACCGGTTCGTTCAATATCCGCCCGGTCAATGCTTTGAACCGGGCTGGGTCCTTCCATATCAGTGCGCTTTATCCTTGAGCCAGTCACCTGAATTTTTTCCAGTGATTCCATACCGGTATCCTGCTGAGCAAGCAATGCTGAACTTGGTAAGCTGGTGAAGAGTGAGGTCAATACTGCGGTATATAGTTTTTGCTTCTGCATAAAATGTCCTTTTTTGTGAATTCCACGTATCTGCCTGAATGGCAATTAACTATTAGCAGCAAATCAAGGATTTACCTTTTAAGATGCAGAGTTTTTGTAAATCAGGTGTAAAGATGGGGTTGGGCTGTGTCTGATGCTGGTTCTTTGCTTTCCCCATGCCTTCTGTGCCAGAAAGGCGCCGAAGACCAACGCTGTTCGAGGGTGTAAAACTGTTGGCGATTTTTCAGATAACTTTGGAAATGCTGGTTGAGTTGCTGCCAGTAGTCAGGTGAAACGTCGACACCCAGTCCGCCCAGTAGCGATGCTACGATCCGAGCAGCTTCTGCGCCAGATGTCATGGCAAATCCCAACCCCATGGAAGTAATAGGGTCGAAGGCCAGGGCGGCATCCCCTACGGGCAGGTAGCCGCTCAACCAAGCAGGTAAGCAGCATTTGGAAGCGGCACTTTTTAACCATAGCTTGGAGGAACACGTTCTGGCACCGGCTAACTTATTTTTCATTTTATGCGTAGATGCCAGCAAGCTTAGCCAGCAATCCAATCTGTTAAGGCGGTGCTGATGCAGCAAATCGGCGTCAGAAAAAAACGTCACCACCCACTGATTACCAGGGGTAGCCGCACAATACCACCAGCCCAGCTCCGTACTCTCTATCCATTGTTCCTGAACCAGGCTTTGTCCCGCTGGCGGTTGCATAAACAGACCAACGCCGGTCAGACGATCTACTTCGCGGTATCGTATTCCCAGCTTTGGCGCCAAACTTGTCTGACGACCGCTGGCGTCCAATATAAATCGGCACTCCACCGACAAGCTCCCTTGCTCAACGTGGTCAAATCGAAGCTGCCAACCCTGTGTTGTGGGTTGCATCTGTTGAATATGGCAGCGCGGCAGCAAGTGCCCCCCCAGCGCAGTAAATTTTTCCATCAGCGAAAAATCAAAGGCTTGCCTGTCCAGTTGATACCCCTGGCTTTCAACACTGAACAGTGATTCCCTGTTGGTGGGCTTGTCGCTCCCCCAGTATGCTGTGCTGGAATACGTAGGTAAAAAACAGGTCGGCGGAAATTCATCCCGAGATAACTGCAGATAGTCCAGCAGACTGAAAATGCTGGCGGAAACGCTTTCTCCCACCCGTAGAGACTGAAGATTGGACTGCTCAACTATCCATACTGAAAGCTGTGTATGGTTGAGCAGGGTAATACCGGCGCTAAGCCCGGCAGGGCCAGCGCCGAATATCACCACATCACATCCATGTGCTGACATAGTTTAGCGCCTTGCCCGGGTGCCGGAACGCGGCATACCCAATCCTCCTTTGGCCACTTTAATGGCTTTAAAGGCCCGCTTCTCCAGAAAGTCCACCATCTTTTGCGCCCGCAGTCCTTTACTGCGAATTGCTTCAGTGTTTTCCTCAATATAAAACACCGGAATGGTGGTTTCTTCATCCTGCGGGTTACCACTTATTTGGCTGACCGGTACTTCTTTGAAGGCAAATAGCTCATTGTTGCGTTCGGTTTCAGTAAAATACGGAAAACCGCTGTCTCCCGCATTCGCATCGCGGATAAAGGCTAGGGCTGACCAATGCTCCACCATTTGCACAAAGTTATTGATACCACGCGCATAGTTCATTTGCTGGCCGGCAGGTAGATGAGAGACCGCCTGTCCTTCTGCGGTTAACTCTCCGGTCAGCACATCCCATGGGCTTTGTGGCGGCCACCAGTATGCATAATAAGTGGGCGGTTTGGGTATGCCATCCACCTTATTGACGGCCGGGTCGCTGAAGTTAACCGTTTGTATGGTGCACTGAAAGAAATCCGCCTGCCAGGGGCAGGCCATACGTTTGGTCAAATCGCCAGGCTGGCATCCGCCGCCCTCACATTCATCTCTGGAGGGAGACAAACCACTGCTGTTGTAGGCGTTGGGGCCGGCCTGATCGTTTATCACATAAGGGGCGCTGTACAAATTGGCGTTCTGTAAACTCCAGGTGACCTCAATACCCGGACACATAGGCAGGCCAACACAGTTACCAACGCTAGCCTGATCCATGGCATTGACCTGATAAGCCGGAGTGTCATTACCGCTGCTAAATTGGCCTTTAGCCCATTGACTGAGCAGAAAATACTGGGTTTCGTCCAGGGCTAGAAATTTCTCCACCGTCTGATTGCTGACCGAGTTACTACCGGAGTTCAGCGGCATGCCCGGCAAAGTGCCAGATGCCCCTTCAACAAACAGTTGCTGCTGTGGCTGATCTGGTGATGGGTTAGACTTATCGTCCGGCTGCCTGAAGTAGTTAAAATAATTCTCGCGGTTTGCCCTATTCGCTTCACTGTTGTCGCTGAAATCAAAAACATTGGATGAAAACGCGCTCATGGACTGCACATTAGCCACCCATTGATAACGCCCTATGCGCTGGATAATCGGCAAAATGTCACGCTGGAAGTTGGCCTGAAAAGAGGCGTTATAGCCGCCATTGGCGTACATCTCTGCATCCAGTTGAAAATGACGAATCCCCACATCGAACATCGTGTCGCTCAGGGTTGAAATATTTACGATTTCCGGAGCAAAATCCGGTGACCCGACAATGACCCAAGCCTGTAGGTTTACCTCAGGCGAACCGTCATTAAACTGGACTTTGCAATAAACCGGACCGTCAGCGATATCGTCGTGCCAAGTATTGGAACCGCCATAACTGGTCAGCGGTTCATCGCCACCAGCATGACCGTACCCACCCAGCACAATCAGACGGCCTTCATCGTCTGTGTATAAATCGCCCAGGGTAGTAACTGCAGTTCCATATTTTACCTGTTCGGGTGGGAAAGACGCCGGATAACCGTTGGGAATGTTCTGCTTATCAAACGCGATGTGCTGTCCGGCACCACTAACTGTACGCGGCCCCGGGTCAACAATCAGTGGCCTTCGCGCAACGTCACCGGTTAAGTCCGGGTTGCGCCAGGGCGTACCGCGGGCCGCATAGCTGTTTTGTTCGCCATACAGCAGGTTGCCCTGCAATTCACTGTATTGATACCAGGCGGCTTTTTTATTGGCCAGATGCACTGTCCAGGTGATGGCCGCCACATTGGCTGACGACAATGTCAGTTCCGTACCGTCACTGTCGAAGATACTGAAAGGCTGTCCCTGGCGACGAATTTGACCTGCTGGGTCTTTAAACTGCTCGATAGGGCCAAGTCTGTTGCCCTGGCTGTCCGCCTCAAAGGGCAAACCACCAATAGTCACAGGAGATAGACAGAATTGTTGTTGACTGTTGCCTAAACGGGCAACACCGACTGAAGGGTGAATCGCTAAGTTCATAGCGGATATCCTTATCTAACATGGTTATTTTAAGATCCGTCAAGCCACTGCCACAGGATTCAACAGACCCAATCGCACAATGGCTTCAACCAAAGATGGCCGACAAACACAACACACATTGCAGCTAAACACTAGTAGACACCAACAGACAGCGCCACCCTCCTTGGCACAAATTTTAGGGCTTGCGCCAGTCCTGAAGCATTAACTTAAGAGTACGGCTACGCAGCCAGTAAAGCAGCATCAGCATATCCGCCAGTAAGGTCAGGGCAATGATCCAGGAAAACACCCAGTGGCCGTGATTGGCCATATGCAGGTGCAGAGCAATATCAGCCAGCAAAGCCAGCATCACCAAAGGCTTGATCAGATAAAAACATCCTGTCCAGCGCTCCCTTAGCCAGTGCCGCCAGATAACCATTGTCATCACCAGTAAGGCTGGCAGGCCAACCAGCAGACAAAGATAAAAATAGTGCCGATCCGGATAGAACAGCCCTAATAACAGGCTGGTGTCAGGCCGGTAACTAATGGAGGCAATAAACACCAGAAACGCGCGCAACAGTACCAGCAGGCTGGCCAACAGCGGCCAGGTGGGCTTGATTCGCCCCTCATTATCGTAAAATTTAAGGGGTAGAATGGGTCGCGTGCTTGCCATCAGATATAACGGCGCTGTTCGGCCAGATAGCCCAGCAGCAGAAACACTGACACTATGACTATGCCCTGATACATGGCCGGCAGCATCAGGATCAGCTGTTTGGTAAAGGGTGTGACAAAAAGAATAAAGGCACCATAGCCAAAGGCGCAGATCAGCACAAATACCAGGGTTCTGAGCACAAAATGATACGGGCTGAGCATACGTTTGATATGTTTATTTACCACGTCCCCATACACTACCAGCAATGTGGCCACCAAGGTCATGGCCACTTCCATATAGTAAGGCTGCAACAGGTGGGTAAGCTTTAACAGAATATCCTGCATGACACTCTCTGAATAACGATGTTAGGCAAGTAACAGGATTAAATATTGTGCTGGCTAAACAGCGCTAACATTTCCTCTTCACTCATCACCCGTACTCCCAATTCATTGGCTTTGGCCAATTTGGAGCCGGCCTTTTCTCCGGCCACCAGGCAGTGGGTTTTGGCCGAGACACTGCCCGCTACTTTGGCGCCCAATTGCTGCAATTTCGCCTTGGCGTCATTTCTGTCCATGCTGGACAAGGTGCCGGTAATGACATAGGTCTGACCGTCCAATGGCAATTCCTGTGCGTTTTTGACTTCGATTTGCGGCCAGCTCAGGCCTACGTCCAATAGTTCATCCACCACCTGCTGGTTATGGGGCTCGGCAAAGAAGTTAACAATATGGCTGGCCACCACTTCACCCACATCGGGCACAAGTTGCAAGGCTTGCATATCCGCCTGGCGCAGTGCTTCCAGAGTAAGGAAATGCTGGGCCAGATTGGCTGCGGTGGCCTCCCCCACTTCCCGAATCCCCAACGCATACAAAAAGCGCGCTAAGGTGGTGTGCTTGGCTTTATCCAGTGCGTTGACCAGATTGGCGGCGGATTTTTCCCCCATACGTTCCAGACTGGCCAGCTTGGCTAAATCCAGCCGGAACAAATCTGCCGGGGTGTGGATCCAATCCATATCCACCAGTTGTTCAATAAGCTTATCACCCAGACCATCCACATCTAAGGCTTTACGCGAGGCAAAATGCTTCAGGGCTTCTTTGCGCTGCGCAGCGCAAACCAGTCCGCCGGTGCAACGTGCCACCGCTTCTGCAGCCAGTTTTTCCACTTGTGAATCACAAATGGGGCAACGCTCGGGAAAGTGTATTTCCCTGGCATGTTCGGGGCGCTTGGCTTCGACCACAGAAACAATCTGCGGGATCACATCGCCAGCCCGGCGAATAATCACGGTATCGCCGACTTTAATCCCCAGGCGTTGTATCTCATCCTGGTTGTGCAACGTGGCATTAGACATTGTTACCCCGCCGACAAATACCGGTTTTAAACGGGCAACAGGGGTAATAGCGCCGGTACGGCCAACCTGGAATTCCACATCCAGCAGCTCGGTCATTTCTTCCTGGGCAGGAAACTTCCAGGCAATAGCCCAGCGCGGCGCGCGGGCAACAAAACCCAGTTCCTGCTGAAGTGCCAGATCATTGAGTTTGATTACCACACCGTCAATTTCATAGGCGAGATTGTCGCGCTTTTGCAGGATTTGCTGATAAAAAGCGGTACATCCTTTGGCATCCTCAACCAGACGAATTTCCGGGCAAAGGGGCAGTCCCCAGTCTTTCAGTTGTTGCAGACGTCCATAATGGCTATCCGCCAAGGCACCGCCTTCAGCCAATCCCACCGAATAGGCATAAAAGGTTAAGGGTCTGGATGCGGTGATCCGCGAATCTAACTGGCGCAAGCTGCCCGCTGCCGCGTTACGCGGATTGGCAAACACTTTTTTACCCTGCTCGACCTGGCTTTGATTCAGTTTTTCAAAACCACTGCGGGTCATAAACACTTCACCGCGCACTTCCAGCCTGGCCGGATAACCTGCGCCTCTGAGCATTAAGGGTACATTGGCGATGGTTTTTACATTAGCGCTGATATTCTCGCCGGTACGCCCATCTCCACGGGTGGCACCGCGCACCAGTTGGCCATGTTCATACAGTAGACTGACCGCCAGTCCGTCTAACTTGGGTTCGCAGCAAAAGCCGCCTTGTAAATCACGTTTTAATCTGTCGCCCATGCGTTTTACAAAGGCATGAAACTCATCATCGTCAAAGGCATTATCCAGCGACAGCATCGGCACTTCGTGTGCCACTTCACCAAAGGCTGACACAGGTTCACCGCCAACCTTCTGGCTGGGTGAATCAGGGGTAATCAGATCCGGATGCTGGCTTTCCAGCGCCTTGAGTTCCTGCATCAGCCTGTCGTATTCGGCGTCGGGAACCGTAGGGGCATCCAGTACATAATACTGGTAGTTATATTCGTTCAAACCGGCCCTGAGTGTGGCCAGTCGTTCAATAATAGCGGATTGGGTCATGCTTCTACTACGCCTTGCGAATCATGCGCTTTCGCTCGAATTCGCGAATTTTCTCTACATATTGCTGCAAACTTTGCTTAGTTAACACCGCGCGGCGTCCATCCAGTACCTGCGCACCGAATTCATCTGCCAGCTTTCGCGCCGCGTTATGCATCATATTAAAAACCTGATGGGGATCCCCTTCGATAGGCAGGATCATAAACAGTGACAAGCCCTGAGTGGAGAAGGTTTCCAGATTGTCGACGTCGAACACGCCCGGCTTAAACATATTGGCCAGACTGAATAGCACCGGGCCTTTACCATTGCTGTTTACATGTCGATGGAAGATATCCTGGTCGCCAAATTTAAACCCCAAGGTCAGCAAAGCCGGTAACAGGGCAGCACCGGAAATCGGTTTATTATCAGGCGACTTGATATTCAGCACTAACACTTCCTGGCCAACCGCTTTGTTGCTGTCTTTAGTTTCCTTGGGGGCCTGCGGTGCTGGCGTTTCCAGCTTAGGTTCGTCGTCAAAATCAATGCGCATTTGATCTTCACGCACTTTACTGCCACGCATTTGTGGCTCACGGCGTTTGGGAGCATCCGGCTTTTTGCCCATCACCAGATTTCTTGCCTGCTCCGCCAGACCAGGGCGAGGTTCAGGTTGAAGCGACGCGTTCGCTGTTGGTGTCGCCTGCTGATTCGGCACCTCATCTAAGCTTGGTTCCCGTCTGACAGGCTGAGCAGCAGGCGCTGTTGGCGCAGAATCTGTCGATTCGGCATGTTGACTGCTCTGCGCGGATTCAGGTGGCATATCTTTACGCAATAAGGAAGCCGGAGGCTCGGGAACAACAGCGCTGACATCGCGTTGCTCTTCACGTTTTTCCGGGCTTTTCCCTTGCGGCTCACAAACCGCGGGTTCAATATACGTTTCGCTTGAATCGGCAGAAAGTGACGGCTCATCAGCCTTTTTACTCTGGTTTTTAACCACCCGAACCGGTCCCAGGCCCAATTCATCAAAATCATTAAATTGCGGTTCATTGCGCTTGTGCGGGGCAAAATCAGAATCATCTTCATCCACCTGGTCCTGTGACTGCTGCTGGCGATGATTCAGATAGGCGGGCTTGCTTTGCCGTTTTTTGCTGTTCTTCTTACGCACGGTCCAAAGGCCATGTACCAGGATCCCTGCAATGGCCAGGGCACCAAAAATGAGAAAAGTCAGACGTAATTCTTCCATCTTATCTTTTTATAATTCTGCAAGAGCGACGGCTTCGTCCACATCCACAGCGACCATGCGCGAAACACCAGGTTCAGCCATGGTCACGCCGGTGAGGTGGGTTGCCATTTCCATCGCGATCTTGTTATGGGTGATATAAATAAACTGCACTGTCTTGGACATTTCTGATACCAACTTACAAAACCGGCCAACGTTGGCATCGTCCAGAGGTGCATCCACTTCATCCAGCAAGCAAAAAGGCGCCGGATTCAGCCTGAAAATTGCGAACACCAATGATAAAGCGGTCAGGGCTTTTTCTCCACCGCTAAGCAGATGAATGGTACTATTTTTCTTGCCGGGTGGCCGGGCCATGATGGTGACGCCGGTTTCCAGCAGGTCATCATCGGTGAGCTCCAGATATGCCGCCCCCCCGCCGAAGACTTTAGGAAACAACATTTTCAGGTCATCGTTGACCTTGTCAAAGGTATCGCGAAAGCGACTGCGGGTTTCCTTGTCTATCTTACGAATGGCGCTTTCCAGGGTGTCCAGGGCACCCACCAGATCTTCATGCTGTTCATCAAGGTGCTGCTTACGCTCAGCCTGAATATCGTACTCTTCCACCGCAGTCAGGTTCACCGCCCCCAGACGCGATACTGCGGCCTGAGTTTTATCCAGCTCCTGCTGCCACAGATTTTCCTCGGCCTGTTCGTCCAGACTCTCCAGCACTGGCTTCAAGGGCTGATTCATGTCCTGCAACTGCTCAAGTACGGCGCTGGCTCTGACCTTGGCCCCTTCGGCTTCCAGTTTCAGGCTTTGCTGCAGGTCGCGCATCTTTTGAATCTGCTCCTGAATACCTTGCTGTCCTTTGTGACTTTGTCGAAGTTGCTCTTCAGCGTCATGCAACTGGCTATGGATCAGACTTTGCTGTTCCTCCAGCAATAAACGCTGGGCCAACAGTTCCTGCAGTTGCTCCCCCTGTTCCTCTATGGGTGATTGCCATTGCCCTTGTTCCTGCTGAAGCTGCAGATAACGTTCTTTCAGGCTATGCAGCGACTGTTGCAGACGTTGCAGATGCTGACTACCAGCATGCACCTGATTCTGCAGGTTTTGTACTTGTAAGGCCATTTGATGACAGCGATTGCGCAGGGCATCATGCTGGGCGCGCTTGCTGCTAAGGTCTTGTTGTAATGACTCTCGCTGGCTCTGAATAGATTGCATGGCGTCGCTCTCATCATCCAGACGCATCTGCAATTCTTCCAGCTCGCCAGCCAGCTCCTCGCGACGCAACTGATCTTCTTCCACCTGTTGGCGCTGCTGGTCAACTTGGGTCTGCAATCTGTCAATCTGTTGCATTTGTTGTTGTTGCTGCTGCTGAAGGGCAAGAACCTGCTGCTGATACTCTATACACAGTCTGTCCAACTGCCTGACATCCTCTCCAGCCTGTTGCCAGGCATGATCGGCCGTCGCCAGGGCGTGCTGGTCAGCAGCGATTTGTTCAGCTAATTGGTTCAGTTCCTCATCAAGCACCTGGCATTGCCCACTCAGGTCGTTTATCTGTCTGGCTCTGTCAAGTACACCGCTTTGACCGGATTGACTGCCTAAACAGGCCCAACCCCGTCCCAGCCAATGACCTTGCCGGTTAATCAGGCTTTCCCCCTCTGCTAATCCATCAAGCTGTGGTGCCAGCGCCATATTCTCATCGCTGAGCCTTATTCTGGTCAGCCAATCTGGTACCTTGTCGGCATTGACCTTGGTGGCCAGGGTACCGACAGGTTTTTCGCTTGTCATATGCTCAGCCAGCAACCAGAGCGTGCCGTCAATCAGTGGATACTCACCAGACTCAAGCACCAGTGCCGCCAACCAGTCGGACATCGCGGTTTCAACCGCCTTTTCCCATTCAGGGTCGACATTGAGCCACTGCCAGGCAGACTTAGGTGGCACAGTTTGTTGTGCCAGCCATTGCTGGGTAGCGCTGGCTCTGTCTGAGCTGTTTTCCTGCAACTGACTGAGCGCCTGCAGGCTGGCTTGCGCCTGGTGCAAACGACCTTTTAGTTGCAACTGCTGCTGCTGGCGGTTTTCCAGAGCGAGCCGGGCGTTTTCCAACGTGGTTTTGGCCAGGTCCTGCTTTTCTTTACTTTGTTCAAGTTCAGTTTGCTTGCTTGCCAGCACTTCCTGCATTTGCACCAATTGCTGGTGAAGGCTTTGATTGTTAAGGGCCTGCAGCTCCTGTACCGTTTGCTCCAGTCGCAAACTGTCCCGTTCCAGCATGGTCTGTAACGACTGAATCTGGCTTTGTCTGTCTTGCACCTGCTGTTTTAACTGATACAGGCCCTGCTCCTGATGCCGCCAGTGATCCTGCTGGTCCTGCCACTGCTGTTCAGCACTAAGCAATAGAAAATTGGCTTGTTGTTGCTGCTCTTCGAGCATCGCCAGCTCTGGCTGTAGCTGGTCAAATTGCTCGGTCAACCTTTCCTGTCGCTGTGTTTCTTCACTCTGCTCGACTTCTAAGCTGGCCAGGTTTTCTTGCAGTTGCGCCAGTTCCTGTTCTATCTGTTGCTTACGCTGACGGGCATGAATTTGGGTTTGTTCCAGACGGCTGATCTGATTACCCACCTGAAAGTACTGATTCTGCAGGTCACTGGACTGCTGTTTTAAGTCATCCACTTGTTCCTGAAAGGCCAGCATGCCTCTCTCATCGCCCCGTTGGCGGGCGATAAATTCCTCTATCTCAGCCTCTTTGGCCGCAATACTTTGTTCCAGTTCGTTAATATGTTCAGAGTGCTTTAGCCAGCGCAGCGCGGCCAGTTCAGACTTGAGCTTACGTTCGCGGGCTTTTAATTCCTTATACCGCTTGGCGGCAGCGGCCTGGCGCTGCAGTTTTTCTAATTGTTGACCCAACTCACCGCGCACATCTTCAAGGCGTTCCAAGTTGTCACGGCAATGGCGAATGCGGTTTTCCGTTTCCCGACGTCGCTCTTTGTATTTGGAAATACCCGCCGCTTCTTCAATAAAAACTCTTAATTCCTGGGGCTTTGACTCAATCAATCTGGAAATCATGCCTTGTTCAATAATGGCATAGCTGCGTGGCCCAAGGCCGGTACCAAGAAACAGATCGGTGACGTCGCGGCGGCGACATTTACTGGCGTTCAGAAAATAGTTGGATTGGCCATCACGGGTAACCAAGCGCTTAATAGAGAGTTCATTGTACTTGGCATATTCACCCTGAATACGACCGCTGGAATTGTCAAATACCAGCTCAACACTGCATTGAGAAACCGGTTTTCGGGCAGTGGAGCCATTAAAAATAACGTCGGTCATGGCATCGCCACGCAGGTTTTTGGCTGAGCTTTCGCCCAGCACCCAGCGCACGGCATCAATCACATTGGACTTGCCACAGCCATTGGGACCCACAATGGCTGTCATATCGTCCGGGAAAGGGATACTGGTGGGATCCACGAAGGATTTGAAACCGGCCAGTTTAATTTTCTTTAAGCGCATGGGTCCTTGTTATAGTTGTCACGTCGTGGGCGCGAATCGACTGTACCAAAACTCAATAAGTGTAACAATTAAGGAATTTTCTCCCCAGGCACAATTACGTTACTCTGTGCTAAAACCCATATCTGCCTGGAGTGTCATGCAAGGCCAACAACCCAAAAGCGGTGCTGCTTATTTTTTTCAGGGATTTCAGTTAATCCAAACCAAAGGTCTGAAGCGGTTTGTGTTCATTCCGCTGATGGTGAATCTGATGCTGTTCGCTCTGGCCTTTTATTTTCTGTTGCAGGAAATTGACACCGCCATCTTGTGGCTGATGGATCAGGTGCCAGACTGGTTGTCATGGCTAAGAGACTGGTTAAGCTTCTTTTTGTGGCCACTGGCCGTGATTGTAATATTGGTCACCTTTTCCTTTATTTTCAGCAGTATCGCTAACTGGCTCGCAGCACCATTTAATGGCCTGCTGGCAGAAAAAGTAGAACAACACCTGACCGGACAACGCCTTGATGATGGCGGTATGTTGGCGGTCATCAAAGATATTCCCCGCACGCTGGGCCGCGAATGGACCAAGCTGGTTTACTATATTCCCCGTGCTTTGGGCTTCTTGATTGTGTTTTTTCTGCTACCGGTATTTGGTCAGGTTATCTGGTTTTTGTTTACCGCCTGGATGATGGCCATTCAATATTGCGACTACCCCTTTGACAACCACAAAGTGGCCTTTCCACTAATGCGCGAAAGACTGGGGCAAAACAAAGGCAGTGCCTTTAGTTTCGGCATTACTGTCACCCTGTTTGCCATGGTTCCTATTGTTAACTTTCTGGTTATGCCTGTAGCAATTTGTGGTGCCACGGCCATGTGGGTGGATAAGTATCGCTCAGAGTTTCGCCGCTGAGCTGTTCTGATTGGCCAGCAACCGCTCAAAGTCAGCGGCTGGCAAGGGTCGGCTGAAATGATAGCCCTGCATCAAATGACAGCCATTTTCTTGTAGAAACCTGACCTGATCTTCTCGTTCCACGCCCTGGGCCACCACACCAATGCCCAGGGTTTTAGACAATTGAATAATCGCCTTGATAATGATCTTGTCTCTGGGCTCGTCGTCCATATTGGACATATAGGAGCGATCTATCTTGAGTGTATCTACCGGCAATATTTTCAGTTGCCGTAACGATGAGTAGCCACTGCCAAATTCATCCAGCGCAATACTGAAACCAGCGGTTTTCACCCAGGCCAGGCGTTCCAGCAAATATTGACCGCTATCCATCAGTGAGCTTTCGGTAATTTCAGTTCTGAGCATATTAGCTGGCAGGCCCGAGTCTTTCAGCAAGTTAGACATCTGCTGAATATTCTGCTGATCGCAAAACTGATAACCGGAAATATTCACTGAAACCTGGATCTCCTTTTGGTACAGGCTTTTCCATAGATTGATATGGGCCAGCGCCTGTGCCAGTACCTGTAAAAACACTTCCTGTATCAGCCCTGAACGTTCTGCCACGGCAATAAATTGATCCGGTGGCACTATACCGCGTTTGGCATGTTTCCAGCGAGCCAGACATTCCACCCCGACAATGTCGCCACTGAGGCTGTCCACCTGCGGCTGGTAATACGGAATAAACTCGCCGCGTTTCAGACCATCTTTAATCTGTTGTTCGGTTTCCTTGTAGTACACCAGTTCCTGATTAAGATCCTCACAATAAAAGACAAACTGACTGTGTCCGTCTTTTTTGGCCCGGTACATAGCAATATCGGCCTGATGCAAGAGTTCTTCTGACTGTTCGCTGTTGTAAGGAAACAAACTGATACCGATACTGGCGCCAACTTCCACCGGGGTATTTTTAATCACAAAGGGTTCTTCCAGGCATTGCAGCAGTTTTTCGGCTACTCTGGCCATGGATTCAGGCCCCGAAGCATTACCCACCAAAATCACAAATTCATCACCGCCCAAGCGAGCCACGGTATCGCTGTTTCTCAGCACGTTGCAGAAGCGTTTGGCGACCAGACGCAGCAATTCATCACCTGCTTCATGGCCAAGGGTGTCGTTGACCTGCTTAAATTTATCCAGGTCCATAAACATCAGGCCAAAGCCATTATTATCGCGTCGGCACTGATTAATCTGATGGGGAATTAACTGCATTAACAGGGCGCGGTTAGGGAGCCCGGTTAGTTCATCCTGGTAAGCCATTTCCCGCAGTTTATGCAGACGGCTGTCCTGGGTGGCCATGTCGGTATAAACCCCAACGAAATAACAGGGGCGGCGATATTCATCCACAATGGCGCTTAACCGTACCTGACAGAGAAAATCCACGCCCTGCTTGTTCTTGTCCCACAACTCACCACTCCAGAAACCTTTTTCCATTAATTGCATGGTGATATCCAGAAAGAACTGATCATCCTGTTTATCTGAACGCAGAATTCGAATGTCGCTCCCCACCAATTCGCTGGTGTTGTAGCCGCTCATTTCACAAAAGGCCCGGTTGGCATAGGCAATTTGCTGATGTCTGTCGGTAATAATCACCGCTTCGCTGGAAGAGTCGAAAACCTGTTGATAGAGTTGCAGTTGCAATGCCGCGCTGGGGCCAAACTCGTCCAGAATACGTAAACTGGCGTGCAGATAGTCGCCATCCGCCAACTGAATACGGGTGAAGTGACATTCAACATTAATCCAGTCTTCGCCATAGGTCAGCCACTCCCATTGCCCCTTCCCCTGGCCATGTTGTTCAAATTTTTTGAGGCTAAGGGCAATATCCATGTCGTCCGCAGAATTCTGGCACAGTTCGGTCAGGGCCATGTGTTGAAGTGCGGTATCGTTCTGATAACCAAGTGCTTTAATCAACGCCTGGTTAGCTTGCACCACCCGCCCTTCCCTTAGTAACAACATAGGTTCCGTAGAGCGGTGGATAAACTGCTGAAAATCAGAATGGAACGGAGAATTGGCTTGCATCAGAAACAACCTAATGATCTTGTCAGTCAGCAAACGCACAAAGTCGTCGCATGGATGCTTTCCGTAAGCATCGTTACCACCCGGGGCACATCCAATGCCCCATGATGAAAACTGCACATATCACCATTTGTTCAAAAAGAAGCCTACATGATCAACCTAAAGTTTGTCAGCTAATTATAGGTAAAAGTGTCTATACAATTATTTAATCGTGACACTGATATCTGCTTTGCATTTCTGCGTTCATATCTGACTTCCTTTTATGTGCGGTTAGGGTTAGCTTGATACCCTCTACTGACTGGTTAATTTAAGGACTCCCATGGCTGGACTCACCCTGGTTATCGGCAACAAAAATTACTCCTCCTGGTCTTTACGGCCCTGGTTGCTGATGAAGGTCAATGACATTGCTTTTGCTGAAGAACGCATCGCGTTGTACCAACCCAACAGTAAAGACGCGCTTTTGCAGCGCTCGCCTGCAGGCCTGGTGCCAGTACTGAAACAGGATAGCCTGCTGATATGGGATTCCCTGGCAATTATGGAATATCTGGCTGAAGCCTTCCCTGCGATTCATGCCTGGCCAGCAGACAAGGCTGCCAGAGCCAGGGCTCGCAGTATCAGTGCGGAAATGCACAGCGGCTTTTCGACGCTGCGCCAGTTAATGCCGATGAACTGCCGAAAAGTGGCGGTACATGTGGATATCACCGAAGCGCTGGCTGCCGACATCGAACGGGTGCAGGATATCTGGCAGAGCTGCCTTGAATGCCACGACGGCCCTTTCCTGTTCAACCAGTTCAGCATTGCCGATGCCATGTATGCACCGGTTGTCACCCGCTTTAAAACCTATGGCGTGGCACCCCGAAATGCCAGAATTAAACGCTATCAGGAACAGATACTGTCTCTGCATGCCATGCGACAATGGTACGAGGATGCACGGGCAGAAAACGAAGTCATAGAGGGTTCAGAGCGCTAAAGTGAGTGTTTGAGCAGACAGAAATCCGTGATTGCTTGAATCTGAACAGGAAATAATCAATTTTTGCGTAAATCTTTGTTGCTCTTAGTGGTTGTTTGCCTCAAACTAGAAATGAACCAAGTGGCAGGCAATGGTTGCCGGTCACGCGACATCGGGCGATTCTGGCTGTTGGCTCCCTTGATGGCGTAGATACTTAACAGCCGTGAGAAAACTTGCAATGAAACTATATGTTGGAAACTTGTCATATCAAATGACAGACGCTGATTTGGAAGCAGCTTTTGCTGCGTTCGGTGCCGTTAGCTCCGCCAAAATCATCACAGACCGTGAAACCAATCGCTCTAAAGGCTTTGGTTTTGTCGAGTTCGAAAATCGTGCTGAGGCTGAAGCTGCCATCGAGAGTCTGAACGGTAAAGAAGTTTCCGGTCGTGCCCTGGTAGTTAACGAAGCTCGTCCACCTAAGCCAAGAACTGGTGGTCACTCTAACAGCCGTGGTCGCTTCTAATACAAGGAAGTGAATCCCGAAACCCTGGTTTCGGGTAACTGCGTAAAATTAAGCCCCTGTTCGGGGCTTTTTTATTTTTTGCGGTATGGCGTCTTAGATGTTGAATCTAGACCGCATAAGCAGACTTCCGACTGAACACGCTACGTATATCATTCAGAATCAGATATAAACAAGGCACCAGCAGTAAGGTGATAACCGTGGCAAACAAGATCCCAAATGCCAGTGAAATCGCCATGGGAATCACAATCTGCGCCTGCAAACTGCGTTCAAACACGATAGGCATTAACCCCATAAAGGTCGTCAGTGAGGTCAGGACGATAGCACGGAAACGTTGAGTTCCAGCCTGAATGGCAGATTCCAGCAATGAGTGCCCTTCCGCTCTGGCGCGATTAACAAAGTCCACCATAATCAGGCTGTCGTTCACCACCACCCCAGACAAGGCAATAATGCCGCATAAAGATAAAACACTCACCGCATGCCCCAGTAACAAATGGCCAACGATGGCACCGACAATACCAAAAGGTATGACCGACATAATAATAAGTGGCTGCGAATAAGATTTAAGTGGTACGGCCATCAGGGCATAAATAGCAAACAAGGCGAAAATCGCGCCCTGAGCCAGGCTCATCAAGGCCTCGCCTTCTTCCTTGGAAGCGCCTTCCAGGCCAAAAGACACTGACGGGTAGCGTTCCAGCAATCCAGGCACATAGTGACTGGTAACCTCACTCACCACGTTACCTGGCTCAGTCACGGCTTTATTCACTTTTGCAGATACCGTAATTGAGCGCACGCCATTAATACGTACAATAGAACCATAGCCCTGCGCCAGTTCAATCTCTGCCACCTCAGAAAATGGCACCTCATGTCCATCTGGGGTGCGGATACGCATATTTTCCAAGTGCCCGATGGAGCTGCGTTCATCCTTTGGATAGCGCACCATTACCTTGACTTCCTCATCGCCCCGTTGAATACGTTGTGCTTCAGCACCATAAAAACCGTAGCGCACCTGCCGTGCCAGATTTTCCAGACTCAAGCCCATAGCCTCGGCCTGGGGCTTTATATGCAAACGGATCTCATCACTGCCGCCGGAAAAATCGTCCTGAATATCCACGACACCGTCATAGCTTGCCAGGTGTTGCTTGATTTCTTCAGTAGCGGCGCGCAGTTCGATGAGATTGGTGCCGCTGAATTGCAGTGAAATATCAGAGCCACCGCCCGGCCCTCCTGGGTCGCCCACATCGACGTTTTTAACCCCAGGCAGATCGGGAATAAATTGCCGCCATTTATCCTGAATCGCAAAGGCGTCCAGTTCCCGGGTTTCCCCTTTTGACAGCTCCACAAACACCTGGCCGCCCAAATTACCCTGGTCAAACGCCATGGAGTGCTTTACCACACCGGCACCATTTTGTTCAGCGACGGCTTTGTCCATATCATATAGGGCATCCAAAATTTTGCGGATGGCCAAGTCTCGTTGACTAATGGATGAACCAGGTTCCATTTGCACTGTGGCCGACATAAAGTCGCTTGGAATGGTGGGAAAGAATACAAACCTGACCAGTCCACTGCCAAACAGCCCCACGGTTAAAATCAGCGCGGCAATAAAGCAAGCCAGCGTGGTATACCTGTTGCGCACGGCCTTTTCCAACAAGGGCTGATAGCGATGCTGTACAAAACCTTTAATACCTTCGGCAAAAAAGTCGCGGAATCGTTGAAAACGATTGGCCTTGGCCGGGTCATATGGGGTGGTTTTCATATGCACCAAGTGAGCAGGCAGAATTAGCTTGGATTCAATTAAAGAAAACAACAGGCAAAGAATCACCACCCAACCAATAGTTTTCCAAATCACCCCAAAGGTGCCAGGCACCATTAACATCGGCGTAAAAGCCGCAACAGTGGTTAGCACACCGAAGGTTGCAGGCATCGCGACTTTTTTCACACCGGCAATCACATTGCCGGCATTGTGTCCTTTGCGATCAATCTCTGAGTAGGCCGACTCCCCCATCACAATAGCATCGTCAACCACTATGCCCAGCACCAGAATAAAGCCGAACAAGCTGATCATGTTAATAGACAGGTCAAAGAATGCGGATGGCATTAACAGCAGCGTGCCCAGAAAACACACCGGCAGACCCACAATGACCCAAAAGGCCAGGCGAATCTTTAAGAACAAAGACAACACCAAAAACACCAGCAACGCCCCCATGGCCATATTGCTCAGCATCATATTGAGGCGATCAGCCAGGTAAAAAGAGCTGTCACCCCAGGTATCTGCACTGATACCGGGCGGCCATTTGTCTTTTTGCTCTGTTAAATACGCATTAACGGTTTCCGAAATCTTCAGGGCATTCTGATCACCTATGGCATTAACCCTGACATTCACCGCTGATTTACCATCAAACTCAGCAAAATTAGGATCTTCCACAAAACCGTCGCGAATCGTCGCAATATCGCCCAGGGTTAAACGGGTACCATCCGGGCGGGTTAACAGCACAATTTCGGCAAAGTCCCGACCATTGTAGGCCTGGCCTTTCGCCCGCAGCAGAATGTCACCATCTTCAGAGCGAATACTGCCACCGGGTAAATCAATTGATGTGCGGCGCACCGCATTGACTAACTCTGTGAACGTCAGACCGTATTGCTGTAGTTGCAACTCTGATATTTCCACTGACACTTCGTAATTGCGGGCTCCTACCACCTGAACATTTGTCACACCGGGCAAATTGGCAATATTGTCACGTAGCCCCTTGGCCAGCTCTTTTAATATGGTTTCGGATGTATCACCGTACAAAGCCACCCACAGCACTGTCTGGGTGGATTTTTGCCGGTAAATAACAGGTTTTTCTATGTTCTCTGGAAAGCTGGGAATGGCATCTACTTGAACTTTGACCTCATCCAACACCAGCAGCGGATCGTAATCTTCTTCCACTTCAATACTGACTGTGCCCATCCCTTCGGTGGCGGTGGCGGTAATCTTTTTAATGCCTTCGATATCCTTGATGGCTTCTTCAATCTTAATCAACACCCCTTCTTCCACTTCCTGTGGCGCAGCACCAAGATAAGGCACACGAACATTGACAATGTTAAATTCAAAGGTGGGGAAAACCTGTTTACGGATGCTGAACGCCCCCATTAATCCGCCAATGATGATAATCAGCATCAACAGATTGGCAGCCACAGAATTGCGTGCAAACCAGGCAATAACCCCTTTATGGGTGTCGATACGACTCATTGCCCGTCTCCACCAGGCGCCGTGCTATCTTCCGCCTGAGATCCTTTATCGCTGTTCAATCTGACCGGCATGCCATTGACCGGGTTGGGCACAGCACTCACGGTGACCTTTTCACCTTCCTGCAACCCGTTGTCGATATACACATGGCGTTCGTCTGCACGTACTATGTTAACCGGTCGTATTTGCAGCTTAAGCTCTTGGTCCACCACCAGAACCGTGCCGTCAAGCCGTAAAACATGACGTGGCAATACCACCAGGTCTCTGGCATGGTTTCCGCGAATGGTGGCCGAGACAAAACGCCCGAATTTAAGCGCTGCAGCATGCTGTTCTTGTTTTCTAAGGTAGGGATCGCTGACTTCAGCCACTGCGTAAATAACCCGACTTTGCGGGTCTAATACCCCTTCACTGCGCACCAGCTTTGCCTCCCAGCTAAGTGGCTGTCCGGCGACGACAGATGTCAAACTCACTTCTGATACGTCCTGATGTGAAGGTAACGCCAGATAGGCCAGGTCATTGTCACTCAGGGGTAAACGGACTTCGGCAACATCAGTGCCATAAATCACCCCTAATTGGGTACCCACACCAACAAACTGGCCAATATCCACCGTTTTACTTTTTACCAGGCCATCATAAGGTGCGCGTATTAATGTTCTTTCAAGATTGCGTTGGGCCCGCTCTAATTGTGCTTCAGCAGCCAGGACATTAGCCTTTTCTTTCTGCAACTGTGGCTTTCTGAGGCCTAATTCCGGTGCGATACTGTTTTTAACAGTTTTCCAATCCTCCGCTGCCACCTTGCCCCTGGCTTGTTCTTCCTGCAACGCTGCCTTAGCACTGGCCAGCTGTGCTTCGGCAGATTTGAGTTCCGTGAGGTGGTCGGCTTGTTCCAACTTGATCAGCACATCACCTTTGTTGAACAAGCCACCTTCAATAAAGTCAGCAGATAATTCCACAATCTTGCCACTGACCTGGCTACTCAACATAGTTTGGGTTCTGGGGATGACGGTGCCCTGCGATTTAACCTGAAAATCCACATCCCTTTTGCTGACTTGTATCACCTCTACCAGAAACGCCTGCGTTTCATGTGCCACTTTTGCCGGTGGTTTACGGCTGAAGATCATAATGGCTGCCACAACCCCGGCCAGCAGAATAATACCAATAGGTAACACCACCTTTTTCAAGCGACTACTCATGGACAACCCTTTGTAATAAGTCACGATACAAACGCTAGTTTAATTGCTTAATAACGCGAATGCGCTATTGATTTTGTTAAGTTTTCAGCTTCGCCATTATTGACTGTCAGCTATGTGCACGACGTTAAGTATATAGCCATCAGTTTTAACCTTATTCATTCTAAATTGCTGTAATTTCGCTCAACTCTGGTATAGATGATAAGGATACAGCAAACAAATGTAATTTTATTACAAAGAAAGGAGCATCCGCGATGAGTTTTAAAAAGCAATATCTCAAATCCAAACCTGTATGCAAAGTTACCTTTAAGCTGTCCAAAGAAGAAGCCCAACATGCTGACAGGGTTCGGTTATTGGGTGACTTTAACGCCTGGAACACCAGTGCTGAGCCCATGAAAAAGCTGAAGAACGGTGACTTTACCACTACTCTTGATTTGCCTAAGGACAGTCAATATCAGTTTCGCTATCTGCTGGATGACAAAACATGGGAGAACGACTGGGATGCCGACACCTATGTGCCCTCGCCGCTATCTTTGGAAGATAACTCTGTGATTTCAGTATGAATTAAGTGTTTCCCCACCAGGGCTGCAATCCCGTAGCCCTTCCTGTTATTTTATTTTCTGCACAACATATCAGGCAAAGTTTCGACAAGTAGGTCGATTCGGGTTATTGTAATTAAATTACAAAATAGACGGGATGACCCGCTTAATCTGCAACAAGTTGGAGGACCGCATGTCAGCGCCAATCGATCATCAGTTGATGGAAACTGTCAGAGAACTAGGCAGTATTCTGGGTGAAACCATCGAAGCCCAATTGGGCAAAACCTGGTTAGACAGGATCGAAACAATTCGCAAGCAAGGGCGCAGTTCGTCTCAGGGCGATGAGCAGGCCCGACATGAATTGCAGTCGCTGTTCAGCGAGCTTGAAGACACAGATTTACTCACTGTTGGCCGTGCTTTCGCCCAATTTCTGAACCTGGCCAATATTGCCGAGCAGGAATTTAACAGCTCCCAGCCGTCGGAAGACCCACTGGATCAGCTTAGCAGCAAACTAAAAGGCACCAGCATGGCGGGGCGCAGTTTCCAGCAAGCGCTGGCCCAACTGCGAATAGATTTAGTACTAACCGCGCACCCCACAGAAGTGACGCGACGCACCCTGATTCACAAATACAGTGAACTGGCCAACTGTCTGGCCACTATTCATGGTTATGATCTGAACAGCGAGGACCGCGCCAAACTGTTGAAAAGAATCTCAGCACTGATTTGTCAGGCCTGGCATACCGAAGAAATCCGCTCGGTACGACCTACCCCGGTAGATGAAGCACAATGGGGATTTTCGGTTATAGAAAACTCCCTGTGGGACGCTGTTCCGCAGTTTTTGCGCGAAATGGATGATAAGTTTCGTGCCGAGTTTGACCAGCCCATGCCGTTGGATGCTTGCCCGGTAAGGTTCTCATCCTGGATGGGCGGTGACAGAGATGGTAATCCCTTTGTCACGGCCAAAGTGACCGAACAGGTGTTGTTGCTGGCCAGAAAACGCGCAGCCAGGTTGTTTTTCAATGATCTGAATAAGCTCCAGGCTGAATTGTCAATGAGCCACGGCACACCGGCATTGATGGAAGCTGCCGAGCATCACAGGGAGCCTTATCGTCATATCCTACGCAAGTTGCGCGATAAACTGGAGGCAACCCATGATGGTATTGATGCCTTTATTAACGATCAGGGCGGCTCACCTGCCACTTGGGTAAACAGTCAGGCGGAGCTGATTGAGCCATTGCTGCTATGTTATCAGTCGCTGGTGGACACCGGCCTGGCCAGTATTGCCAACGCTGAGCTGCTGGATACTATTCGCCGAGCCCACTGTTTTGGTATTCACTTGCTAAAACTGGATGTCCGTCAACATTCAGAACGCCACAGTCAGGTATTAAGTGAACTGACCCGCTACCTTGGCATCGGCGATTATTTAAGTTGGAGTGAGGAAGACAAGCAATCCTTCCTGTTACGGGAATTGTCGTCGCGTCGCCCACTGTTGCCACGCAAATGGCAACCAAGTAAAGAAGTGCAGGAAGTGCTGGATACCTGTGCGGTTATCGCATCGCAAAGCAAAGATGGTTTTGGCATTTACATTATTTCCATGGCCAGTCAGCCCTCCGACGTATTGGCAGTGCAATTGCTACTACAAGAAGCGGGTATCAACTGGCCAATGCCGGTGGCACCTTTGTTTGAAACCCTGGATGACCTGAATAACGCCGCAGACGTTACAGGTAAGCTACTGGATATTGACTGGTATCGCGGTTATATCCAGGGTCGACAGTACATAATGATTGGCTACTCGGATTCAGCCAAAGATGCCGGAGCGCTAGCCGCTGGCTGGGGGCAGTACCAGTCTCAGGAGCAATTGGTGGCGCTGGCCGATAGCAAAGGCATTGAACTGACCTTATTCCATGGTCGGGGCGGTACTATCGGTCGGGGCGGCCTGCCGGCTCATGCAGCGATTTTGTCCCAACCGCCAGGTTCACTAAAAGGCGGTTTTCGGGTCACCGAACAGGGCGAGACCATTCGCTACAAGTTTGGCATGCCAGCGCTGGCCAACCGCAGTCTGAAACTTTATGCCAGCGCCATTCTGGAAGCCATGTTGTTGCCGCCGCCAGCGCCAAAAGCTGAATGGCGCAACCTGATGAACGAGATGGCCGCACAAGGCTGTGATAACTACCGTGCAGTAGTGCGTGAAGACGCCAATTTTGTGCCCTACTTTCGCGCGGCCACCCCTGAAGAGGAATTAGGCAAGCTGCCACTTGGCAGTCGTCCGTCCAAGCGTAAACCCGACGGTGGGGTGGAAAGCCTGCGCGCTATTCCCTGGATATTTGCCTGGGCACAAAATCGTCTGGTGCTGCCTTCATGGTTAGGTGTAATGAAAGCGGTAAAATATGCGCTGGACAATGGCACACAGCAGAAAATACTGGATGAGATGATCAGCGACTGGCCCTTTTTCAAAACCCGTCTGTCGATGCTCGACATGGTGTTTGCTAAGGCGGATGCTCGCATCAGCGCTGAGTATGACAAACGCCTGGTACCCGAATCGCTGCAGTACTTCGGCAAAGCGCTACGCGAAGAGCTTGAGCAAAGTCAGGCGATGATCTTTAAACTGATGAAACAAAGCAGTGCGCTGGAGCAGGACCCACAAGGCAAGGAATCCATGCAAATCCGTGCTGCCTATCTGGAGCCATTACACCTGTTGCAAATAGAATTACTGGACCGGGTGCGTAAGCAGCAAGGTGAAAACCCAACCCTGGAACGGGCAATGATGGTGGCTATTGCCGGTATCGCTGTGGGAATGCGTAACACTGGGTAACAGGTAGCGGACCGGTGCTAAGCCGGTCTGCTTTTCCCCTACCTTATAACACTCGAATGGCACAAAAGAGTCGGCTAAACTGCTGCCACTTTTATTTCGCAATATCTAACTATGAAGCACAGGGAAAAGAAAAGCAGGACTTGATCAAGCTCCTTAACGCTGCCATTGCCAGCGTACAAACCAGCCATGATTATGCGAGCATCTTAGCTGAATATGAAAGTAAGCTGACAGGCAAACAACGCATCGGCTTTTATGATAAAAATCCACCGCCCTACCCCGACTTTCTGGATAATATGCTCAGCCACAGCCTGACCGAATATCAGCGGGCAAAGTTTGACTGATCTTAACGAATTGCTAATCAACTTAAAAAGAAGCCGGGTACATGATGTTTTGTTATACCAACACCTGCTGCAACAGGCTAAGGTTAAAATACAGCCCTGACAATCAGCGCAGACAGGTAGAGTCCGGCACCAAATACCAGGTGGGTTATCAGGCTTTTCACTCTGGCCAGCATGGGATTAGGGGTTTTGGCTGCCGCAATCCCCATACCCAGCGCAGGCTGCATCACCAAGTAAGGAATCAACACCGTGATCGCGCCAAATACCAAAGCGGGAAGCAGGGTTGGCGCATTCAGCCAATCCGGCACGCCTGTCAATACCAACGCAAAGGCAACGCCGATAACATAGTGGGCAGTCCACCCCACCGCACATTCGCCACTCTTCGGTGCTGAGCGTGCAATTCCCTGATGGTAGAATTGCCCATCTGGTATATGGCATAGCCAACGCCCGACCATACAGAAGTTCAACGATGCGACATTAAATCCGCGTTTTAACAGCAGCGCCCACAAATCCATTACCAGGGTAGCGCCAATGCCAATCAGTAACACATCAACTATATACTGCATTTTTCATTATCCCTGCACTTAGGCCATGTGTTCCTGACGAATAACCATACCGACCAGACGCCTTACCAGTGGTGTCACCAAATTAATGGTGGGCAGCGCCACCGCAAAGGCAAACAACCAGGCTTTTAGCCACATCAGCAGCAAACCGTCGACGGCACCCACGTTAAAGACGGTAATCACCAATGACATAATGCAGGACATCAGCAATGCCATGAAGAAGGAGAACACGTATTGGGTATATTTGGGATGAATCATCGATACGCTCCAGAGACGGTTGATATTCCCGGCAATGCCACCTAAAACTGGCCTTGCCGAATTAAGTTGCTGCATCATAATTCACCTGCCAAAATAAAAACATAAGCACTTTTTCAATCTTAAATTGCATATTTGAAATCATGTTCGATGACATTCGCTTATTTGTGCACATTGTGCAGCAAGGGGGGCTTTCTGGCGCGGCCCAGTTTATGGGACTACCTGCCGCAACCGTAACCAGACGATTGCAAAAACTGGAACAACAGTTAGGCAGCCAGTTATTGCATCGTTCTGCCAGGCAATGCGTATTGAGCCAGGAAGGGGAAATCTACTATCAAGCCTACGCTGATTTGGTCAGCCAATTTGAACAGACACAACAGCAGTTGAGCGAATCGCATAAATTGCTGCACGGCAAACTCAAGGTGCTGGCGCCCATCAATATATCCCACGGCTTTCTGCGCCCTATGTGGTTGGGATTTAGCCGGCAGTTTCCACAGATTCAGCTTGAATTGATACTGGCTAATCAGCGCGAGGATTTAATTAACAGCAAGGCTGAGCTTGCACTGCGGGTAGGACCGCAGCCCGACTCTCTGCTATACCAGCAGAAACTGGGGCAAATCCCCAAACTGCTGGTAGCTTCCCCTGACTATCTGGCTGAAAACGGCATACCCGAACATCCAGGACAACTTAAAGAGCACCGACTCGTTGGCACTACCTTGTGGAGCAAATGGCAACTTGTCCACCAGTCTGGCACTGTGCAGGAGCTATTCCCGCGCTTTAACGCCACATTCAATGACACCGAGATGATGAAACATTTAGCCTGTGATCATCAGGGAATCAGCCTGTTACCCCTGACCGAAGTGCAGCCACAACTGGAAAACGGTGAGTTGGTAAGAGTCCTGCCACAGTGGCAAGGGGACAAACGTGATATTTATCTGGTATGGCCAAGTGGCAGATTATTGAGTGAACGGGCGAAATGTCTTAGGGACTTTATAGCCGACTATATTGAAAAGAATATGCCGAGACTGCAATAACCCCGGCGAATGCTCCTGCAACGCCGACATACCATCCATCCCTGGATATAAAAAGCCGGTCAGAAGACCGGCTTTTTGTCATGCAAGGTAGTTAGGCCACAGATTTGTCTTTCTGCGTGTGTGCCTTATGTCCTTCCAGCACGCCGGGCGCGAAGCTGTCCACACTCAGGGCTTCTTTGCGCAACACATCCGTACGCTTAAGCTGTTCAGCTTCGTGCTCGGAGATAATACCCTCCTTAAGAGCCAGCTCCAGCATGGTCGCAAAAGGCAACTTACGTGGAATTACTTTTTGTTTTTGCGCCTTGAGAATTTTCTTCTCAATTGGCACGACATCATGCATGGCAATAAAGGCGTTTTCGACGATTCCAACCGGATCATCAGCTTTTTCACCGATATAGCACAGGTGGGTCAGGCGGTCACGCATCACACCAGGCTGCATCAGGCTGTCACTCACTTGCTGAGTAATATCGTCATGCGGCATGCGATAGTTGATCCCCCAGGGGAACACCACACGTTTAAGCATCACAGCTACCAGTCGATTGGGGAAGTTCTGGAAGAAACCGTTAAAGGCTACGCCGATACGCTGCAAACAACGTTGCACGGCATAATGCACAAAGGGTAAGTCGGCCACCTGACGACCATCAGATTCATAGCGACGCAGCACAGCCGAGGCAATGTACAACTGACTGAGCACATCGCCAAGACGGGCCGAAATCATCTCCTTACGTTTAAGATCACCGCCCAGGATCAGCATGGAAAAGTCTGCACAGAGTGCCAGCCCTTTGGACATACGTGAAAGCTGCTGATAATACTCACCCGTTTCACCTGATACCGGGGCACGATTAAAGGCACCGGCCGTAAGCCCTTGCCACAACGCGCCAAAGAAATTGCCGGTAGCAAAAGCCACATGCTTAACCAGCAACTGGTCAAAGTCCTTCAGGCCTTGCTCAGTATCGGGATTGGCCGCCGCTTCCATTTCGTCAAACACATAAGGGTGACAACGGGTTGCGCCCTGACCAAATATCATCAGATTACGGGTCAGGATATTGGCGCCTTCCACGGTAATTGCCACAGGGGTACCGAAATACTGATGCGCTAGGTAGTTTTTAGGACCAAGCTGTACACCCTTACCAGCATGAATGTCCATGGCATCGTTAATGATTTCGCGTGACATTTCCGTCATATGGTATTTGGCAATCGCTGTCACTACTGACGGGCTTTCACCCAAGTCAATGGCGCCAGCCGTCATGGTACGCATGGCTTCTAACGTGTAAGTCAGACCACCGATACGCCCCATGGCTTCCTGAATACCCTCAAACTTACCGATAGATAAACCAAACTGTTTACGCACCGCCGCATAAGCACCCGTGGTGCGAGCCGACAGATGACCATTGGCCGTTGCCAGGGCCGGCAATGAGATCCCCCGTCCTGCCGATAAGCATTCCACCAACATGCGCCAGCCACGCCCAGCGTAATCCGGGCCACCGATGATCCAATCAAGGGGGATAAACACCTCTTCACCCGTGGTGGTGCCGTTCATAAAGGCCATTGCCACTGGGAAGTGACGATCACCTACGTTAACACCAGGGTGGCTGGTGGGAATTAAGGCACAGGTAATACCAAGGTCTTTCTTGTCACCCAACAAAGCATCGGGATCGTACATCTTAAATGCCAGCCCCAATACGGTAGCAACAGGTGCCAAAGTAATATAGCGCTTGTCCCAACTTAGCTTAAGGCCTAGCACCTCTTTACCTTCGTGCACACCTTTACACACGATGCCGGTATCTGGAATAGCGCCAGCATCAGAGCCCGCTTCAGGACCGGTTAAGGCGAAACAGGGAATGTCAGTACCATCGGCCAGGCGCGGCAACCAGTAATTTTTCTGTTGCTCGGTGCCATAATGCATTAACAGCTCACCTGGGCCCAAAGAATTGGGTACCATCACGGTAACTGCCACGCTCAAGGAGCGGGTGGAGATGCGTGACACGATGGTGGAATTGGCAATCGCCGAAAATTCACGTCCGCCAAAAGATTTCGGAATAATCATGGCAAAGAAACCTTCTTTGCGCAGATATTCCCATACCGCTTTGGGCAGGTCTTTGTCTTCATGCACAATCTTGTGGTCATCCAGCATTTTCAGCAGGGTTTCCACCTGATTGTCCATAAAGGCTTGTTCTTCCTCGCTTAACGCAGGTTTTGCATAGCCGTGCAGCTTGTTCCAATCCGGTTTGCCGCAAAACAGCTCACCTTCCCACCAAATAGAGCCAGCTTCCATGGCTTCACGTTCGGTCGTGGACATGGGTGGCAGAATCTTCTTGAAGATCTGGAACACCGGTTTGGTGATCAGGTTACGCCTGATATCTGTCACGCCAAGCACAACGGCGAGAACTACCAGCAGAATCAATAAAATAGACATGACTACACCTTCTATTAAGCAATATCCATTAAAGGATGTGGGGAAACTTCGGTTCCGGGTGCACCAACACCTGCTGAGATGTAAGGCATCAGGCGGGCGATTATGCCCTCAACCGTCACTTCCTGATCATAATCAGCCAGGGCAATTTCACTTAGCGCCTTACTGGATGCCATGGTGAACACAAAAGTGCCGATGGCAAAATGCAGACGCCAGAAGATTTCCGCCGGCGATAACTGTGGAACGGCAAGATGCACAGCATGCACGAACGCACGCAGCACCGCTCCATAATGAAACGTGATATATTTGCGCAGGTGTCCTTGGGACTCTGAGTAACCACGGCCGAGCAAACGGACAAAAATTGCCGTACCATCCGGATGCACCAGATTAAGACTCAACAATGGCTTAACCAGGCAGGAAAATACCTGGCCCACATCAGGACTCGGCTGTCTTCTCAGCAAGTTTTGCAATTCATCATCCACGGCCGGCATCAACACGGTCAGGTAACGCTGCAATACCTCCTGAATAAGCTGCTTTTTGGAACCAAAATGGTAATTAACCGAGGCCAGATTAACTTTGGCCTGCGTGGTAATCGCCCGTAACGAGGTATCACCAAAACCGTGCTCAGCGAACAAACGCTCGGCGGCATCCAGAATTTGTACTTTGGTTTCTGCGCTCATATCAAACAACCAATTCAAACAACAGTTTGAAATCTATGTTTAAATCAGGGGAATTTCAAGTACTAGTTGCTACAGTGTTCCAGACACATGATTTTTAAAGAGATTTTTTAATGCGACGAATTGGGAACTTGCTTAGGTTTTGACAGTCAGAGTATATGAGAGTTTTGTTTCCCTTCTCCCTGGACCCGATTTCACTAGCGCTTTTTGAAACCGGGTCTTTTTTATTAGCTGCTCCTATGTTGTTCCCGCTAAATGTGTCTCAGGGTATCTTCTACCTGGCCGAACTCTTATAATGGAGAGACCCCGAAAACCAGCGATTCAATTAAGAATAAACGGGCCAACAACGAACAATAAAAGGGACAATCATGCCAAATAAACTTACCCTGTCTGCCATTATGGTAGGACTTTCTATGAGCCTGGCAGCCTGTCAGCAAGACCAGGCCGCTAGCAACCAAAGCCCGGCCAAGGTAGAACAAGCCGCCCCCCCCAGTGCGCAGGACGCCAGGGACTTTATCGAAAGTGCCCAGGCTGAAATGGAAAAACTGCAGTTTCCTGCCTCTCAGGCTGCCTGGGCCTATGCCACCTATATCAATCAGGATACCGCCGCAGTGTCTGCCTACCTGAGTGAAAAACTGTCAGTCCGCACTGCCGAACTGGCCAAGGAGGCAGCCAAATTCAACCATGTTGAGGTGGATGCAAATACCCGTCGTCAACTGGACTTATTGCTTAACTCCTTTGTCCTTGCCCCTCCGTCAGCGCCAGAGAAATCCGAGCGCTTGTCGCAGATATCCTCGGAACTGGACGGGATGTATGGCAAAGGTGAGTACTGTCGTAAGGACGGGGAATGTTGGGATCTGGGGCAGATGACCGCCAAGATGGCCAGAAGCCGGGATCACGAGTTGCTGCTGGAAATCTGGCAAGGGTGGCGACAAATCTCTGTGCCTATGAAGCCCCTGTACGAAGAAATGGTCACACTGGCCAATGAAGGCGCCAAAGAACTGGGCTTTGCCGATACCAGCGAACTATGGCGTGGCAAATATGATATGCCGGCCAAGGATTTTTCTGCAGAACTGGACCGTACCTGGGAACAGGTCAAACCTTTCTATGAAGCACTGCACTGCCATGTGCGCGCCAAGCTCGGTGATTACTACGGCACAGACGTTGTTCCGCAGGACAAGCCCATTCCCGCGCATTTGCTGGGAAATATGTGGGCACAAAGCTGGGGGAATATTTATGATTTAGTTAAGCCTGAGCAGAAAATGCAGGTGCCGGATGTCACGGCGGCACTGAAAAAGCATGGCTATGACGAAATAAAAATGGTCAAGCAAGCCGAATCATTTTTTACCTCGCTGGGATTTGAGCCCCTGCCTGAAACTTTCTGGGAACGTTCGCAATTCGTTAAGCCGCAGGACAGAGACGTTATCTGCCATGCATCTGCCTGGGATCTGGATGACAAAGACGATCTACGGATTAAAATGTGTATCCAGAAAACCGGTGAAGAGTTCAATGTTATCCACCATGAATTGGGACATAACTTTTACCAGCGTGCCTATAAAAACCAACCTTTGCTGTACCGCGGCTCCGCGAACGACGGCTTCCATGAAGCCATTGGCGATACGATTGCCTTGTCTATTACACCCAAGTACCTCAAGCAAATTGGCTTAATCAATGAGATCCCGGATGAATCCAATGACCTGGGTATGCTGTTACAGGTGGCACTGGATAAAATTGCGTTTGTGCCCTTTGGCCTGATGGTGGATCAGTGGCGCTGGAAGGTATTTTCCGGGGAAGTGACACCGGAAAATTACAACCAGGCCTGGTGGGAACTGCGTGAAAAATATCAGGGTGTGATGGCACCCGTAGCGCGGGATGCTAATGCCTTTGATCCAGGTGCAAAATACCACGTACCTGGCAATACACCTTATACCCGTTACTTCCTGGCCCATATTCTGCAATTCCAGTTCCATAAGGCCTTATGCGAAATTGCCGGTGATCAGGGGCCTGTGCATCGCTGCTCTATTTACGGCAGCAAAGAAGCAGGTAAAGCGCTGAATGATATGCTGGAAATGGGTATGAGCAAACCCTGGCAGGAAGCATTGCAAACCATGACGGGGTCAAACCAGATGGACGCCACAGCTATTCTTGATTACTTTGCTCCGTTGAAAACCTGGTTGGATCAGCAAAACCAGGGCCGTCAGTGCGGCTGGTAAGCTTGTCAAAAAAGCAGGCAGCGCATAGCGCTGCCTGCTCCTCTAAGCTATTGCTTTTGCGGAGCATCAATCCCTATTAAACGGGCCTGGCCATCTTGCAATGCTTGCCAGTCTTTCACCGGCCATTGCAACTGCACTCTGGCACCGGTCACAATATTGTCTACGGCTTGGCCTGTAGCCAGTTCCACCAATTCATTCAGACCTGGGTTATGGCCAAATAACCAAACACTTTGCCAACTGTTATCCAGCGCCAGTAGATAACGCATCAACCTGTCACCACTGGCCTCATAAAGCGCCCAGTCCAGATGCAGAAGTTCGAGTGGCATATCCCGGTTACGCAGATAAAACATGGCAGTGCTGTAGGTGCGAATCGAGGGTGAACACAAAATCTTATCCGGTAGCCGCCCTCGCAAGGTTTCTGCCATCACTGGCGCGTCCCGGTAACCCCTGGCATTCAAAGGGCGAAACTCATCGTCCACCACATGTTTCCAACTGGATTTGGCATGGCGTAATAAAAGCACTTGTTTCATCAATACCACTCGCACAACGATTTAATGCTGACTGACAATAATATTAACCCGATGTTGCAGCAGGAAAACAGGCCCCGTTAGCGGGCCTGTTTTGCAGCGTTTAGATTTGAATCATCGCCCTATCATCAGGCTATTCTGATTAAAACCTTGCCCGCAAAGTGACACCAAAGGTGCGTGGCTGATTGGTACGATACGCCAGCCTGGCACGCCCTCCCCGCTCCCGGTCAAAGGACAGATTGGCATTTTCATCCGTGACATTATTGATATACAACACCGCTTCCCAGGTATCGTAAACCAAACCTGCGCTGAGATTCAGGGTATTGTAGGCATCCAGTTCCAGATCCAAGGCCGTCAGCTCATTACCCGAGGCACCACCAAAGGGCAAGCCGGACACAAAGTTGCCCGCCCCCGCCACCTGATCACTGGGCTGAGTAATTCTGTCACCCACATATTGAAAGGATGCAGAAAGGTATGTGTCATTGGCACCCAATATGGCGGTATCAAAGTCATAGGTGCCTGCCAGGGCAAACTGAATCTCAGGCACCGATGCCAGACGATTGCCATCTTCTACCCCGCCTAGTACATTGCCGTCACCGTCACGCACGGTGGAGTCAAATTCGGCCTTTACAAAACTACCAGACAAGGTGACAAACAGATTATCGGTAGCACGGCGGGTGAGTTCATATTCCAATCCAACCGTATGCGCCTCTGGCACATTAAAGGAAATGCGCGAAGAACAAGAGCCGGCATCCAATGTCACCTGCAAATCACTGATATCAGTGTAGAACACAGCCATATTAGCGCTCCAGCGCCTGGCATTGGCCTTCATACCCACTTCATAGTTAACCAGCTTTTCATCATCGTAGTTCTGAAAGCTGCCGAAAGTTTGCAGATCTGAGCCCTGGCAAAGTGTTTCGTTCAATGGGTCATTGACCCCCCCCAAACGGAAGCCCTGCGATATCTGCGCATTCAGATTCACCGTCTCGTTTAGCTCATAATTGGCAATAAACCTTGATGTAAAACCATCTGATGAGGTGGCATCCACCTGGTCATCCGCGTTTGAAAATAACCCGCCGGTGGTAAAACGCCGCTCTTCTTCATAATCGTAAAAACGACTGCCAAGGACCAGATTGAGTTTATCGTTTACATCGTAAGTCAGCTCACCAAACACCGATTTTTGTGTCAGGTCGTAGGGTAAATCCGCGTTATACGGCGAATCCGGGCCAAAACCATTTGCAGCAGCGGCGGCTTGCCCCTCGCCTAATACAGCGTCGGTAAAAGCATCATAACCGGGAGTCGGCAAACGTTGACTGTACTGACGTTGGGTATCAGAGTAAAACACCCCAGCCAGCCACTGCAGTGCATGGTCAGTGTTCGAACTAAACCGCAGTTCCATGGTGTCCTGCTCAACTTCTGTGCGATCATGCAGGTTCGACGGCAACAATACTGCTTGCTCGGGGAAGCCCAGGTCCACGCTAACACTGCCGGACAGCGCACTGGCGTCGCGACTCACCAGAATGTCCCTGTCGGTGTAGCTATACACAAAGGTCATATCCACACTGTCTAACTGCCACTCTGCTGTGATATCGGCAATCAGTGTTTCGTCCTTAAAACCTTCATCCAGCAGCAAGTATTGTTCCCGCTCGCCTAACTGTATGGCCGGACGGGTCGTGGTATACGGATTGGCAAACAGATTAAAGACTTCCTGACGGTTAAACCCATCTACATCAATTTCCTGGTATACCACCCTTGGGGTGATGGTCAAATTGTCAGTCGCCCACCAGGTCAGAGCCAGTCGCCCGCCGGTGCGATTGCCACCATTTACATCCTGTTTGCGACTGCCATTTTCACCCAGTGCATCAATAAACCCGGCATATTCTGTTGTATAAACCACCGCGCGCATGGCCAGTTTGTCATCCACTAACGGCAGATTCACCATGCCTTTAACATGCCCGCCGGTATCGCCGTCGGTCAGAGTATTCAGGTTAAGCTCCAGACTGCCGGTCAATTCATCTGCTTCAGGTTGATTGGTTATGTAGCGGATAGTGCCACCAATAGAGCCTGAGCCAAACAAGGTGCCCTGTGGGCCACGTAAGGTCTCGACCCGGTTCAAATCATAAAGATCCAAATCCGGGGTAAACAGTGATAGTGAAATCACACTCTCATCCAGATATACCCCCACTTGTTCCTTGACCCCCGGTTGGTCACGCACCACCTGCCCGGCGGATACACCGCGAATAGCCACCTGACTTTGGCCAGGCCCCAGATTCTGAATCGATAACCCAGCCACATTCCTGGACAACTCTTCTAAATTTGTCGCCCCGGCCCTTTCAATATCCGCCTGGGATTGGGCATTAATGGAAAACGGCACTTCCTGCAAGGTAGAGGCGCGTTTGGTGGCGGTGACCATAATCACCTCTACGTCCTGCTCCTCCTGTTCCTGCTGATTCTGTTGTTGTTGCGCTATAGCCTGAGTCCCACCTAATGTCAGCATGCCGTAAAGTGCATATCGAATAGTGGTGACCAAGGGTTTTATCAGTGTGTCCATGATGCTTCTCCTATATTTTTATATAGGTCAATATGTCATCAAGTTGTATAAACCTGACTGCTCGATTGACCCTATCTAAAGCTAGAAGAGCCAGTTAAGGAATGCCAATTAGGCAAGATTGAATGTTTAGTTTATGAGCAGAGAATAAAAAAGGCCGCATTAAGCGGCCTGAGATTAAATTAACAAGTTAGAAATTATAGATGCCTCTGATGTAGTAGAAACCACCGTTAATTCCCATAGGTGCCGTGGTTGGGTAAGCTGAGCCAACCCAATCCGCTAACGGGTTATCGTCCGGAGTGTTGTCCAGGGCATTTTGGGCGCCAACCACCACACTCAAATTGTCGGTAAAGTTATAGGCCATTTCCACATCCAGCGTGGTCTCTGCTCCCGGGTAAATTCTGGCATCCGGCGTACCATCATCCACGTGATCTTCGAAGTAATCACCAAAGTAGTTGATTCTTGCCAGGAAGCGCCAATCACCGTTGGTATGATCGGCCGTCACACTGAAGCGGGTATCAGGCAGGTTATCCTCCAGCATCATAACCTTGTTGGCGCCAATGTTCCCTACGGTTCCATCAGGGCCGACATTTAACACTTCGGTATCCGTATAGTTGGCAGCCAGCGACAGCTTGGTGTCACCACCAAACATGTCCATACTGTAGTTCATCACCAAATCAACCCCTTGCGTGCGGGTATCGAAGTCATTGGTAAAGTAACGAATACTGGTGAAACTGGTAGCATCACGTTGCCCCAATGCCAATAATGCTTCGATATCTGCTGGCGTTAAGGTCAGGCTGGAAGTCTGGCTAATCCGGTCTGTGACTTTGATATTGAAATAATCAATCGTCATATACAGACCATTGTCAAACTCACCCACCAAACCAAAACTCAGGTTAACAGACTCTTCAGGCTCAAGTTGTTTACCGCCTTTTTGCAACGAAATAGGATGTGTGGGTGGTAAAGTAGCCTGATCTTGTAATCGTCCACCAACAAAGGCGGTGGTCACGTTGCGTACGTTACTCTGGCCAACAGATGGTGCACGGAAACCTGTACTGGCTGCGCCACGTAATGCCCAGTCATCGTTCAGTTGCCATCTGGCTGCCAGCTTACCGTTAAAAGTGGAACCAAAGTCGGTGTAGTCTTCATAACGGGCTGCAACCCCTACCATAAAGTTGTCACTCAGGTAGGCTTCCACATCCACATAAGCGGCCACGTTGCCACGACTCCAGGTACCAGCATCTTCGGGTTTAAATCCAGGGAATCCATTTGAACCAATGCCAAAACCCTGGGACTCCCCGGTGGCAGGATCATAGGCTAACAGTCCCACTTCATAGGAAGCCGGATTGCCAGGCTGAATCTCAAATGACTCACGCCGCCATTCCAAGCCACCGGCTATATTAATTGGCTCGTCCCAACCGTCTACCTCCATCGGATAAGACAGATCCAGGTTCAAGCCTTTTTCGGTCTGATTATATTGACCAGGACTGAAACTATTAGGCGTGTCTGGGCCGAGCGAGGGGTTGACGGTGTTGCTAATGGAAAACTCTACTTCACTGCGGGCAAACGAGGCGCTGACATCATACATAATACCATTGGACAGCTCGCCCTTAGTGCCCATCACAATAGAAGCATCGAATACCACCCCACCAAAACTAGGAGTAAAACCACCCGGGAACATCTCATTGAATGCCCAGCAGTTGGGGTCATTTGCTACCTGCTGATAAGCCGCTGACGTCAGGACGTTAGCAGTAATAGGTACAACAGGGCAATCAATACCATCATTAGGGGTCAAATCCCCCACCAGCAGTGTTTCACCACCATCGTTGGAATAGACTCCGCCACGGGTATGAGGGTGACGATAGTAAAAACCACCTTCAACTTCCCGCTCAGACCAGGATGTCCACATGTAGGCTTCCTTGTCATTGCCCAGATCCAATCCGGTATTCAGTAGCATCTTATAGTCATATTTAATTTCCGGGTTACCCCAGACTTGTGCCGGATTAGCAACAAACTCGTTACCCGCATCAGCAATAGCGGCAGCATCGGGACGCTGAATACTGCGGCTGGTGGGGTCGGCTTCACGGTATTCAAAACTCAGATTAGCAAAACCATCATCGGTGAGCGGCAGCCCCACATTGCCTGAGTACTGCATCATATCGCCGTCGCCCTCGTAATAAGAGCCGTAGCGCGCCTCAAACTGGCCACCATCACTGTCATTTTTCAGTGAAAAGTTAATCACCCCGGCAATGGCATCTGAGCCGTACTGTGCCGCAGCACCGTCTCGCAACACTTCTATCTGGCGCAGCGCAATGGCGGGAATAGTGGAAATATCCGGTCCCTGGGCACCATCCGATAAACTGCCGCCCAGGAAAGTAATGACAGCCGAGCGATTTTTACGTTTGCCATTGACCAGAATCAGCGTTTGGTCAGAAGCCAGACCTCGCAAGTTAGCCGGTCGAACCAAGGTAGAGGCATCATTGATCGGCTGTTCGTTTACGGTAAAAGACGGGACCGCCGACATCATCATTTTGTCGATGTCCGTAGCTCCTTGCCGGGCAAAATCGTCACCGCCGACAATATCCAGTGGTACCGCAGAATCCCCTACCGAACGGGGCGCTGCACGGGTACCGACAATAGCAATTTTTTCTACCGGCGCGTCGGTATCTGCGCCCTGAGATTGATCCTGAGCGTTAACACCAAAGGTGGTGACCACTGTCGCTGCTGATGTGAGTGCAATCCTGATACTTCTAGATAACTTATTGATATGGGTAGGCATTAACCTTCTCCAACTTGTTGTTATTTTTACTTGCTGCTTTCACCTCAAGGGTGAAAATCATGCACAGTTCCGTTGTTGCATCGCCTCTGGTGCACTGCTACACCAAAATAGCGATTTATTATTGAGCGTTGTTTGGATGATTCCTTGCCTGTTTGTTTTTTCTTGTGCTATCTCTTTCTAAAACTTAAGGAAAAGTAACAATCAAGAAAGCGGCATAAACTATGCTTCCAGACGGATTATCTCCGTCAATAAACGCATGAAATCACCCATCTAACGATACAAACATATAACCTGAACCGATATTTAACAAGTTGAAAAAACGGATAAACCTATCAAAGCGTATCCGTTACAAAAGACTTAAAGGGCGAAGAATGTCGCGCAGGTCCAAAGCAAGGCTGCCGCGCTGGCAGCCAGTCCAGCCGGAAACAACTGGGACTTGACATGGTCCATCAAATCGCAACCTGTGGTCATGGAACTGAGTATAGTAGAATCTGAAATTGGCGAGCATTGGTCACCATAAACACTGCCATTGAGTACGGTGGCAAAACAGATGGCCATATACAATTCGGGGTTGGCTAATTGTTGATCCTGGGTAATCATCCAGGCCAGCGGCATCGCCAGTGGAAAGGCAATGGCATAGGTGCCCCAACTGGTACCTGTCGAGAATGCAATCACCATAGTAATCAATTGCAAAATCACCGGCAGCGCCCAAAAGGGTATTGTTTCTCCCAATAAGTCAATCAGATACAGTCCGCCCCCAATCTGTTTACTGATCCCCCCTATGGTAATCGCCAGCATCAAAACCACCGAGGCGACCACCACGGATTTTAGGCCATCACCAAAACCATCCAGCAGGTTCTCTAGGCTCATGCCTTTGCATAAGGCGATGGCTGATGCCACCACCAGGGCTGTGCCAAACGCCCAGTTTACCTTAGGGCTGCCAAGCCACATAAAAGTGCCTACCGCAATGCCCAGCAAGAGTAACAGTGGTAACAAAAACTCCCACATATTGGCCTGATAATGGGCTGGCACTTGCACTTTATGTAGCTCGCCACTGCTCATGGGTCTGGCGGAGGGAGCATCAAGTTGTCCGGTCTTAGCTGCACGTTCATGGGCTTTTCTCAGACGTTTCCCCGAAAAAGTGAAAATATTTAAGCTCATCAACAAGGTACCCAGTACCGCTAAAATCGCGTAAAAGCTGAAAGGAATGCTGTCAAAGAAAAACGCAATGCGATCGGCCTCGGTGGCCAAAAAGGCCACGCCTGGCACAAAAATAAAAGCCTGCACGTAGGCGGGCCAGGCATTGAAAGCCAATACAACGGCGATAGGCGATGCGGTGGAGTCCACTACATAGCTCAATTCTTCGTGGCTGACCCCGGCCTTATCGGCAATCGGCCTGACGGTCGTGCCTACCAGCACGGTACTGATGGTGCCGCCCTGAAAAAACATCGCCCCCAACAACCAGGTAACTAATTTGGCAGAGCGCGGGCCTCTGACAAAGTGGCGAGTCATGGTTTGGGCAAACGCTTGTGCCGCGCCAGTTTTGGCCCAGATGCCGGTTAAGCCCCCCAGCAACCATAAGTACAAGACTAAAATGGCGGCCGCACTTTGTGTGCCCAGACTAGGAATTAACACCTTATCGACTATATCAAACTGACCGATTAAGAATGCACCTGTGACGATACCGGCTAATAGCGCCACTATGGGTTCGCGGCAGATCAGGCACAGGGCAATAGTGACAAAGGCGGGCAATAAGGACCAGATGCCATAATGAAAATCGGCCTGTAACAACATGATTTGGCCGTCTTGTTTTTCCACCCACTGACGCTTAACGGCAGGCTCTTCCTGCAACCTGTCCAGGTTGACTTGTCGCAGCGGTGAATCCTCATAAGCCACCAGGCCATCCACCGGCAGCACCTCACCTTGATAGCGGTACATCAGACGGCCTTCGGCGGTATAAAAGGTCTCATACAGGTAACTTTGCTCTTTCCATACCGGATGCTGGGCCTGATTGGCGTACAAGGCGGCCATCAGCGCCAGCAATAAAAATCCCCAGGTTGCAAGATTTCTGCTCAACACCTGCGCTCCTATTTACTCAAAAGTGCAAAAACTAACATTCAGCTAACAGCCTTGGCGAGCATCTAAGTTTATCTTCCCTATACCCTTTTGTTATCCAGGCGGCTTACTTGCCGCAGGCAGCTGTTTGCAGGTAGTCTGGTAGCAGAGATTAATTGCCGGACAGGCTATGCACGACCATCACCACCACCATCATGCCCATGGCAGTCAAGATAACATGGCTGTGGCGTTCTTTCTTAACCTTGGATTTGCCATTATTGAGTTTATTGGTGGTCTGCTGACCAACAGTACCGCCATTATGGCTGACGCTGTGCATGATCTGGGTGATGCCATGTCCATCGGATTTGGCTGGCTGATGGGTAATGTCTCAGGTCGCCCGGCCAACAGCAACTTTACATATGGTTTCCGGCGCCTGTCACTGTTGTCAGCCATGATTAACGGCCTGGTGCTGATAGCGGGCACCAGTTGGGTGTTGTATCAGTCTATCCCCCGTTTGTGGGACCCACAAATGCCCCATACCGCAGGTATGCTGGGTCTGGCGATATTGGGCATTGCCGTGAACGGTTATGCCGCCTGGCGTATGCAAGGGGGCAAAACCCTGAATGAGAAAGTACTGAACTGGCATCTGTTGGAAGATATGCTCGGCTGGGTCGCCGTACTGATTGTCAGTCTGGTGATGATGGTTGTGGAGCTGCCAATACTTGACCCGCTGCTGGCCATTTGTTTCAGCCTGTTTATTTTATTTAATGTGCTGCGCCATACCGCCAGCAGCCTGGGGCTGTTCCTGCAACGCAGTCCGGATGTCAAAATGCAGCAAGAGGTTGAACAGGCCTTGCTGTCTCTGCCGCAGATTACCGGATTTCATCATTTGCATTTCTGGTCACTGGACGGTGAAAAACATGTGCTGACCGTACACCTGGTCAGTGCCCAGATGTTATCAGCCACGCAATACCAAGCCCTGAAACAGGCAGTTAATGACCAGTTGAAACCTTTTGAGCTGGCCCATACCACCATTGAAATTGAACATCCTGAGGAAACCTGTCGGGACCAGGAGCCCACACCACACGACCATCATGGGCACTGCGAGCATTCACACTAACCCCGTCCGGGCCCGGAAATAAAACGGCGCCTGTGGGCGCCGTAGCATATTTCGGATCAGGCCTGCTGACTGGCCAGATATTCTTCGTAAGGACCCTGAAAATCGATGATTCTGTCAGCCTTGATATCCAGCACCCGGCTGGCCAGCGACGAAACAAATTCGCGGTCATGAGAGACAAAAATAAGGGTCCCCTCAAAGTGCTCCAGTGCCAGGTTAAGGGCTTCAATAGACTCCATATCCAGGTGGTTGGTGGGTTCGTCCATAATCAGAATATTGGGACGCTGATTAATCAGTTTGCCAAACAACATACGACCTTTTTCACCACCAGAGAGCGATTTTACTGACTTTTTAATGTCATCCTGTGAAAACAACATTCTGCCCAGTAAGCCACGCACGGTCTGTTCATCATCGCCCGGGTTTTTCCATTGGCTCATCCAGTCAAACAGCGTCATGTCTTTGGCAAAGTCACTGCTGTGATCCTGGGCATAATAACCAATACTGGCATTCTCCGACCATTTAACCGTACCGGTTTTAGCCGGTAACTCACCGACCAGAGTTTTCAGAAAGGTGGTTTTACCAATACCGTTGGCACCAATCACCGCCACTTTTTCACCCACTTCAAGGATCAGATTAAACTGCTTGAATAACAATTCGTCGTAGCCGTTGCCCAGATTTTCCAGTTCCAGGGCATTACGGAATAACTTCTTGTGCTGGGTAAAACGAATAAACGGGCTGACGCGGCTGGAGGCCTTAACTTCTGCCAGCTCGATCTTTTCAATCTGTTTGGCTCTGGAGGTGGCCTGTTTAGCCTTGGACGCGTTAGCCGAAAAGCGGCTGACGAAGGTCTGCAGTTCCGCGATCTGGGCCTTTTTCTTGGCGTTTTCATTGAGTAACAACTCACGGGCTTGGGTGGCGGCCGTCATATACTCGTCATAGTTACCAGGATACAAGCGCAGCTCACCGTAATCCAAATCTGCCATATGGGTACAGACCTTGTTCAGGAAATGCCGATCGTGGGAAATAATAATCATGGTCGCATTGCTTTGTGCCAGGGTGTCTTCCAGCCAGCGGATTGAGTTTATATCCAGGTTGTTGGTCGGCTCATCCAACAGCATGATATCCGGCTCGGCAAACAATACCTGGGCCAGTAAAACCCTCAATTTCCAGCCTGGTGCCACTTCGCTCATCAGGCCAAAGTGTTGTTCAACCGGAATGTCCAGCGCCAGCAATAACTCACCGGCCCGCGACTCCGCGGTGTAGCCATCCATTTCCGCGAACTGGGTTTCCAGCTCTGCTACCAGCATCCCATCTTCTTCGCTCATTTCAGGCAGGGAATAAATTCTGTCACGCTCCTTTTTCACTTCCCATAATTCCTTATGGCCCATGATCACGGTATCGATAACAGTAAAGTTTTCAAAAGCGAATTGATCCTGCCCCAATACGCCGACTCTGGCGTTCGGGTCGAGCATCACATTGCCTGCCGACGGCTCCAGCTTGTTGGCCAGAATCTTCATAAAGGTGGATTTGCCACAACCGTTGGCCCCAATCAGGCCATAGCGGTTACCGCCGCCAAACTTGATGGAAATATTTTCAAATAGCGGCTTGGCGCCGAACTGCATGGTGATATTGGCGGTAGCGATCATAGAAACCTGTTAGCAAATAGATAAAAGCCGAAAGGGCCGAACAAAAAAGCGGCGCAGTGTAGCTTACTTTTGCCTGAATGTATGCCGTTTTCACTGTTCTTCTACAGATAAATGCCCAAGGCCCAGGCATTTCTTATCCTTCAGCTATTGTGCCTTAAGAAAACCTTAAGTTAGCGCCTCTATGCTGAGCAAACAGGCAATATTTCAGCATGAATTGCAATGATCGAACTATCCGTCGTCGTACCCATAAAAAACGAACAAGACAACATCCATCCCCTTATTAGAGAGATCTGCCAGAATCTCGAAGGTCTAATCAGCTATGAGATCATTTACGTTGACGATGGCAGTGATGACCAATCTTTTCAGATATTGGAAAGCCTGCAGCAAACTGGCGATGTTGCGCTACGGATTTTAAGAAACCCGCACAGCAGAGGCCAAAGCACCGCAATTCATTTGGGTATTCACGCCGCCAAGGGCAGGTTAATTGCCACATTGGATGGCGATGGCCAGAATGATCCGGCCGATATTCCTGCCATGCTGACGCTGGCCAAAGATTTTGCACCAGAGCAGGATTTCCTGATTGCGGGCTATCGTAAAAACCGCCATGACAGTGCCTGGAAACTGCTCCAAAGTCGCATAGCCAATAAGATCCGCGCCACCCTGCTCGGCGACAACACCCCCGACACCGGCTGTGGCCTTAAACTGTTCCCACGCCAGACCTTTTTGAAACTGCCCTATTTTGATCATATGCATCGTTTCCTGCCTGCATTGGTACAACGATGCGGCGGGCAGGTAAAAATTTCGGTGGTTAATCACCGCGCCAGAATGGCCGGTATATCCAAATACGGCATGCTGAATCGCGCCTGGGTGGGTTTGGTTGACCTGTTTGGTGTGATGTGGCTACAGCGCCGCAATCGTCTGACTACCGAATGCAGGGAGTATCGGCATGACCAGTCAGGCGCATAGATGTTTACCTAAGAGCCTGCTTCCAGCCCTGCTATGGCTTGCCGCACTGCTTGCTGTTGGCTGGTTTGTCGGCAAGTCACAATGGCTGAGCGAATGGCAACCAGCACGCTTCGGCCAGTATTTAACTGGTAATCTGTATCTGGATGCCTGCCTGTTTGTGGCGTTGTTTGCCGGACTCAGTGCGGTCGGTTTACCCAGGCAAATACCGGCCTTTATCGGTGGTTACTATTTTGGTGTGCTGGCCGGTGTTGTATTGTCAACCTTGGCCGTTACCATCGGCGCGGGTATCACCTTGCTCACTATCCGGCTAATAGGTGATCACGTTATTCATAAACGCTTGCCGGGTCTGCGACTGCGTCAGTTTCTCTCGCATAATACCTTTAAGGCCACGATTGCGGTGAGGCTGTTTCCCATAGGCAACAACCTGGCGGTGAATCTGCTGGCCGGGTTGATTCGCCTGCCTTTATGGGCCTTTCTGACGGGGTCCTTTATCGGCTACTTACCGCAAATGCTGGTGTTTGCCCTCTCCGGCAGCGGACTAAAATTTAATGCCCAACTGCAAATCGTTGTTGGCGTGGTATTGCTGCTTATCTCCAGCGCACTGGGCGCCTGGCTTTACCGACGTAGCCGCATAGAACAGGAAATCGCCACGCAGCAGGACATTCATGCCCATGTTTAAGTTGTCGTTACGAGGTAATGAGGCCAGGCTCAAACTGGCGCTGCTGGCATTTGTGCTGCTTTTTACCGGTTTGGGACTGCGCGATCCCTGGCCTGCCGATGAACCGAGATTTGCTCAGATCGCTGTCGAAATGGTGGACTCAGGACAGTGGTTTTTCCCGATGCGTGGAGGTGAGCTGTATCCAGATAAACCGCCAGTATTTATGTGGAGTATTGCCCTGTTTTACTGGTTGTTGGGCAGCATTAAACTGGCCTTCATGCTTCCTTCAGCGCTAAGTGGCTTGCTTACCTTGTACTTAGTTTACGATCTGGGTAAGCGTTTGTGGAATGAACAGACCGGCATGCTGGCAGCGGCGTTATTGCTGTTAAGCTTTCAATTTACTCTGCAGGCCAAAACCGCCCAAATCGATGCGATGGTGTGCGCCTGGATCACGCTGGGTTGTTATGGCTTACTGCGCCATCTTCTGTGTAAAGACGGTTGGCATTGGTATTACCTGGGCTTTGCAGCCATGGGATTGGGAGTGATTACTAAAGGTGTTGGCTTTTTACCACTGCTGATGTTGATACCGTTTTTCCTGGCCAGGCACTTCCAGACTCAGCCTGATGAAATCCAGGGTAATTGGCGTTGGTGGACCGGCCCTCTAACCATGTTGTTGGTGATTGCGCTGTGGTTTGTGCCCATGCTGATACTAGTGGCAAACCAGGCCGATGGTGCTTATGAGGTTTACCGGGATAATATTCTGCTTAAACAAACTGCCAGACGCTATGCCGATTCCTGGCACCATATTAAACCATTCTGGTATTACCTCACCTCAGTGATCCCAGTGTTCTGGCTGCCCCTGAGTTTACTGTTGCCCTGGCTCATCCCCAATTGGTGGCGTGCCATTCAAGCTGGCGATAGACGCATTTTACTGCCTCTTGTCTGGATCGGGTTGGTGGTTTTGTTTTTCAGCCTGAGCCCAGGTAAGCGTGGTGTGTACATCTTACCTGCACTGCCGATGCTGGCGCTTATCAGTGCCCCTTTTGTACAAGGTATTCTGCAAAAGCGCTGGCCAAACCGCCTGATAATCGCCACTGTTGCCCTATTTACCCTGGTGTTTATCACATTAGCTATTGCCGGTCTGGCTGGCCTGGATAAGGTTCAGCAACTGGTGCTGGATTACCCTGTACAGCCCTGGTGGTTTTTACTTTGTATCGGCGTCTTCGGTCTGCTTAGCTTATTTGTCAGCCGACGCTGTCAGCACTTAAGTTGGCTGCTTTTTATGTCTTCGTTCTGGTTACTCTACAGTTCCTGGGGTTATGTGCTCTTGACGCCGGTTAAAACCCCTAAACTGGTAGTGGAAAACCTGCAATTGCATGTAACACGCGATACGCCGCTAGTAATGCTGGGCCTGAAAGAGCAGTTTCTACTGTTTTGGCCATATTCAATGGGGCATTTTGGTTATCACAGCCCCATGTCAGCACAGCAACAATCGGCCTGGCAGTGGCTGAGTGACCATCCTCAGGGCAAAATTCTGGTCGCCCGTCAGGAAGCACTAAGTTGTTTTGACCTGAACAAAGGGTTGGATCTGGGTTTTGCCCATCGTCAGGACTGGTTACTGCTGGACCAGTCAGCCAGAACAGCAGATTGTCAGATTACCTCACCAACCTTGCCGATTTTCTATCCGGGCCAGCAAAGGGGCGAATAGTCGCCCCTGTTTCAGCGCCGTTTAGCACGCCAAAGTAAACAGCCAACATCATCCCAAAAAAAATGCCCACCTTCAGACTTCCTTAAGGTTCAGGCAATAGTCTTAAAACAAGCCGTATTTTTCAGGAAATGCCATGCGTTCTAAATCCCAGTGCCGGGTGGCAATCCCCCTTAGTCTGAGCATTATACTGGCCTGTAGCGCCTCAATCGCCTGTGAGCAACCTACTGAGATTGAGCTCAATATTCACAGTATTTTTGATGAACAGGACCCGGATACCACCTGGCTACATAAACTGGCCAATAACCTGCATGTGGATACGCAACAAGCAACGCTAGAGAATGAACTGGCGTTTTTATCTCCTTGTGAGGCAGATCCGGACAAATTGTATGAGGTGGAAAGACACCTGCGTGCCCGTAACTATCTGCGTGATGCCAAAGTGCAGTTGGTTAAGAACGAACAACAATCCCGTATCCAAATCGACACCTGGGATACCTGGTCATTAATGCCGATCCTCGATTTTGGCCGAAAAGGCGGTAAAAACCATTTTGAACTGGGTTTAAAGGACCGCAATTTGCTCGGCCTGGGAGTGGATGCAGAGCTTGCCTATTTTTCCGATCCACAGCGCAGTGGATATAAGCTGGATACCGAGTTCCCGCTCTTTCTGGGTTACAACAGCAACGCCCGCATTCGCCTGATAGACAGCCCAGACGGCTATCAGCGCAGTGTATTTCTGGACAAACCCCTGGTCAGCGTGGATAGCAATTTTGGCGGCAGCGTGGGCTTTAACCGCGAAGATAGAGTAGATACGCTGTTCCACAATAGTCAGGATGAATTGCTGTTCAGACACAAGATTAATTACCAAACCCTGAACCTGGGTTGGAAAATCGGCAACTGGGATGATCAGCATCTGCGCATACTGGCGGGCTGGACCAAAGACGAACACATCTTTAGTGAGCCGCAATCCGACTACCTTCCCACCGATCGGCGATTTAACTATCCCTGGGTTGGCGTTGAGTGGTTAGAGGACGACTATGTTACGTTGCGCAATTTGCATCTTATCGAACAAAAAGAAGACATTAATCTTGGTTGGCATATACAGGCTAATCTGGGCCATAACCTGGTCAGCGGGCCGCAACAAGGTGCCTGGCTATGGAATATGTCGGCCAGCAAGGGACTGGCCTGGAATGCTGATACCTTGCTATTGGGGCGCTTTCAGGCCGGAGGATTTAACGGCGGTGCGCAAGATCACAGCTCCCTGACCGGGCGTTTCAGCGGTGAACTTATCCATCGCCTCAATCAACGTTTCGCCTGGTATGCCAGTGCAGCCTGGCAATTTTCAGATAATCCGACCCTGGATAACCCCGTAAATCTGGGCGGCGATACGGGTATGCGCGGCTATCCACTGCAGTATCAGTATGGCGAACAGAACCTGCTGCTCAGCACCGAGCTGCGTTATTACCCCGGCATTAACCTGTTCAAACTTTTCGAACTGGGCGGTGCGGTCTTTTATGACGTGGGCAAGAGCTTCGGCGACACCCCAAGAGCCAACGAAGATAGCGGTTTACTGCAAAGCGTGGGTATTGGTGCCCGCTTTTACTCCACTCATTCCAGTGACCGGCAGGTTATTCATATGGATCTCGTGCATCCTTTTTCAGATCAGGACGATGTTAGCGGCCTGGAGTTTCGCGTAGAGGTAAAACATGCATTCTGATATGTTTTCTGTACGAATCAGGCCATGGCAGAGCCAACTTTTATTGGTGTTTTTCCTGCTTATCAGCGCCAACTTAAGCTTTTTTGCTGAGTTAACCGCCCATTATCCTCTGCCGCAGCATTTGGGTTTTGTGCTCTCAGTGGCGTTGCTGCTTGGCTTTTTACTGCTTTTGATGATCCAGCTTCTAAGCATATTGATTACACCTCGCTGGTTGTACCCAATATTACTGTTGATAGCCGCCATTACCGGTTATTTCACCGATGAACTGGGTACTGTGTTTGATCGGATTATGCTCACTAATGTGCTGCAAACTAACCCTGACGAAGCGAAAGATTTACTCAGTGCCGGTTTAGTGTGGCGGATCATGTTATTGGCCGTGCTGCCTGGTTTGCTGCTTTCAGGCAGCAAAGGGCTGCAGCGCCCGGCTATAAAAGCGTCGGTTATTTCCCTATGCAGCATCTTCGCCCTGACGTTGCCAAGTATGCTGCCTTTTAGTGACCAATACGCCAGCTTTTTCCGTGAACATAAGTCGGTTCGCTATCACGCTAACCCTATTTACCCAATATATTCGGCGGTGGACCTTGTGGCCCGGCAGTTGCGAAACCCAGCCCATAAGCAATTGGTGAAGCTGACGGGTGAGCACCTCGCCCCCAAACCAACCGGCCACTCCGAACTGGTAATTGTGGTAGTGGGAGAAACCGCCAGGGCCGATCACTTCGCCTTAAATGGCTACAGCCGCCAGACCAATCCTATGCTGAGCAAACAGGCGAACCTTCTAAGCTATGCCAATGTGAGTTCATGCGGCACTTCTACCGCCGTCTCTGTCCCTTGTTTGTTTTCATTCAGTCACCGTGACGCTTTTGATTTGGATAGTGCCAAATACACCGAGAACGTGCTGGATGTATTGCATAAAGCCGGCGTAAACGTGCTTTGGCGGGATAATAATTCGGACTCCAAAGGCGTCGCTACCCGGCTGCCTTATGAAGATTTCCGCTCGCCAGACCACAACCCGGAGTGCGATAAAACCGAATGTCGGGACATCGGCATGCTGGCTGGATTGCAGGACTATATTAACCAACAGCAAGGCGACATTTTAATAGTGCTGCATCAAATGGGTAGCCATGGGCCAGCTTACCACAAACGCTATCCGGCAAATTTTGAACACTTTGTACCAGCCTGCAAAAGCCAGGAGTTGGCCGAGTGTTCTACACAGGAAATCATCAATGCCTATGACAATAGCATTCTTTACACCGATTATTTTCTCAATCAGGTCATAGAACTGCTCAAACGCAATACTCCCAAATTTGAAACCGCGATGCTGTACATGAGCGATCATGGTGAATCACTTGGGGAAAATGGCCTTTACCTGCACGGTATGCCTTACTTCTTAGCGCCCCGTTCCCAAACACATGTGCCTTTTCTGGTTTGGGTGGGTGAAAGCTCCGACATTCTGCTTGAGCCATCCAGAGGATTGACGCACCAGGCATATAGCCACGATGATTTCAGTTGCAGCTTATTGCAGTCATTTGAAATTGATAGCCACATCATTGGCAACACTCCTTGTGTTCCTTACTTCGTGTATCGTGATGAATAAGTGCTTAGCCCGCCATCTGCTGGTAACTTGCCTGGCCCTGATATTGTGCATCCTGATCTTTGAGCTGACCGCGTTGGATATGCAAATACAACAACTGTTGTATAACCAAGGCAGTCATCAATGGTGGTGGGACAAGCAGGAATTCTGGGCCAGATTATTGTTTTACGACGGCATCAAAGTGGTGCTGCTGGTGTTTTTTCTCAGCTTGCTACTGATGTTTGTTGTCAGTTTTATCAAACATGCCATCAAACCTTTACGGCCGGGTCTACTCATTGTCATGCTATCGATGCTGTCCGTCCCTGCCACTGTCGGTCTGCTTAAAGCCACCACTAATATGGCCTGTCCGGTGAATCTGCTGCAATTCGGCGGTAAGGTTGAACATGTGCCATTGTTTAGCGCTTATCCGGCGGACAAACGCCCGGCAGCACCGCAAAAGTGCTTTCCTGCTGGACATGCCAGCGGCGGATTCAGCTTGCTTGCCTTGATATTTTTGATGCCTACCGACCGAGCCAGGCAGTGGGCAATAGTAGGCGCATTGTCACTGGGCTGGTTGATGGGCGGCTATAAAATGCTGATTGGTGATCATTTTCTCAGCCACACCCTGGTGTCTATGTTGCTCAGTTGGGGCATATGCTGCCTCAATGCAGCATTGGTATACCGCTTTTATCCTGCCCCAACCAATTTGTGGAAACTTCCGGAGAGTAAAAGCATACAAAATGATGCGCCCCCGCTGCCTGCCAATTCATACCAAGCTTGATTTGGATCAGGTAGGGTGGGTAAACCTTTAACGTAAAATTTTATCGCAGTTTGTGGTGTTTTTATGCCGATTATCGTCACCAGATGGCGTTAAGTTTGCACAATATTCACCGCCGAAGAGCGCAGCCTAATCCCATTGTGTCTGAGTAAGTAAAAAGGAGCCTCGTTATGTCTGAGAAGTATCATCCGGTTAGCATCAGCCTGCATTGGCTGATGTTATTGTTGATCGTCGCGGTGTACGCCTGTATTGAGTTAAGAGAGCTCTACCCGAAAGGCAGTGATCCCCGTGAAGCACTCAAACAATGGCACTTTATGCTGGGGTTACTGGTTGGCATACTGGTTGTTTTGCGCCTTTACTGGCGACTGACAATACGCTCTCCGGCCATACAACCGCCACCTTCTGCGGTCCAGAGCAAGGTAGCAGGCCTGATGCATGTACTGCTGTATTTGCTGATGCTGGGCTTGCCACTGGCTGGTTGGCTGATATTAAGTGCGGCGGGCAAACCTGTGCCCTTTTTTTCGTTCAGTCTGCCGCCCCTGATCAGTGAGAATCGGGAATTGGCAGGCATGATTAAAGAATGGCACGAGAGCATTGGCAAGGCAGGTTATGGCCTAATTGGATTACACGCCTTGTCGGCCCTGTGGCACCACTATGTGAAAAGAGATAACACGCTTAAACGTATGCTGCCGGGAAAACCCTAGCTGGCCCAAACGACGGGCCGGGCTGTGGGTTCAAACTGCTAACCAGAGCCCTTGTCCCGTCTGCCCTTAAAACTCATACTCCAATACAAATCTGAGCGTATGATCTTTCGCGATGCCGCTGACTTCGGAAATAAAACCCAATTCCCATTTTAGCTGACGCTGGCCATCAAAGCGCTGCACCCCCATCAGAGCAGGTCCAATGCCAACAAAGTCTTCTCCCAGATACATTTCTAACGAGGGTTGCACCTGAGGCTTCCAGCGGAACCGGTATTGCAGGCGAAATTCACTTTCAAATTCATCGTGCAGCGCCTTACCCCATTCGTATACCAGGAACCAGTTCATGGTTAAGCTATTGCGGCCAAACTCCTTTTCCATCACCAGGCCGGAGGTGGCTTCCCACGCATCCTGCTTGTGCTGTTTTTCCAGCTCAAACACCAATCCCCAGTCGGCCCAGTATTTACCCTGGTCGGTGAGCATCCAGCGGCTTTCCAGCTCATATGCCTGCAAGCCAAAGTTATCCTCGTGATCGCGCTCCCCCACCACATAGGCTTCAAGAGTCACATATTCAGACAACGAGCGCCCATACCCGATACGCTGTGCCAGCACATTACGGTCATCCGTCTGGCGCGACATAAACCGCCATTCCAGGCGCTGCTCTCCAGGTAACACTATAGGGTGATAAACCTTGTCTACCACATAACCATCTGCCAGCACGTTGAGACTCAGCAATAAGCCTACAGTGGCAATAAGTGACTTTCTCATACCTCCCCCTTAACCGCGGGCGTCGGGTAAGCGTGACGATTCAGGCGGTACAGCCAGATAAATGGCAATAGCACAGCCAGCATATAAACAATAATTTGCAATAACCCCGGTGCGGCTTCATAACCCATTAATGAATTAAGCAGGTGTCCCAGCTCTGAATTATCGGCAATCCAGTCAGAGGTATCCCAAACAGGTCGCATAGGCGGCAGCAAATCAACCTGACTGAGTAAATTCAGGGAGTAACTTAGTTGCCCCGCTCCCCAGAGCAACATTAACAGTGCACACAGCAATGGATAACCGCTGGCCAGCCAATGCTGGCAGCCAATGTAAAGCAGTACGGCCAGACTCATGCAAACCGTACCACCAAGAATAGTGCCCATAACCAGGGCCATCGGGGTTTGCTCATGCGACCAGTAACTGAACAGATAAACCAGAAAATTGGCACCATCCAGGGTCAGCACCAACCCAACCATGAGCACAGCAGTGGCAACCCAGGCATTCTGATAACCTTTAAACTGGCAATGTAAATTTGTCAGCAGCAGCGCATAGATTATCAACTGACAGGTAAAGATAAACACCTCTACGCCCGCGCCTTCCAACCATTCGCTTAAATTGTCGACCTGATGGGTAAGCAACATACTGCCCGCCAGTCCCATTAGTAAAGCACCGCCCAGCCAATACCAGCGTCGTCCTGCAAAATTGGCAAAAGCCAGTAGCAGACTGATCAGAACGAATACCGGTAAGGCATCACGCAAAAACAGAATCACCGAATTAATCAGCACCATTGCCCTCCCTGTCGATGGCCACTACCTGGCCTCTGGCACTATTGGGATTAAACTCACCGAAAAACTCATATACACCGGGTTTTAATGGCCCGATATAGACAGTGGCCTTACGGTTAGGGAAGATGACTTTCTCACGGTTGAGATCAAAACTATCAAACTCTTCGGGGGTATCATCCTGATTATGAATAACCAGTTTAACTTTACGGCCAGCGGGTACTTCGAGTTTTGACGGATAAAACAAATGCGATTTCAGCACTAACTCAAATTCTTCCACCTCGGCTTTGCAGGGCAGAGCCAGTAACATCAGCACTGCCAGTTTAATGCTGGTTTTTGACATGCCCTCTCCCTTGCCTGCTGAATTCCACTTTGACACTGAGACCACCAAGATGCACGGCGCGGCCAAGACTGATGCTGGCATCGTACAGCTCAACAATATGCTTAACGATTGCCAGCCCTAAGCCACAACCGCTGACACCAGACTGGTGCCGGTCACCGCCGACCCGATAAAATCGTTCAAAAACCCTTTCATATTCAGACTCTTCCAATCCTGGGCCAGAATCTTCCACCAATAACACCACTTTTTCTGCCGATTGAGCAATGCTGACTTCAATCTGACTGTTTGGTGGACTGTACTTACTGGCATTTGAAATCAGGTTCTGCAACAACACATTCAATGAAAACGCATCGCCTGCCAACAGACAGGTTTCACCACTGAGACTGATTTCCTGCTGCCTGGCATGAATCTGCGGATAGAGACTGGCAATACATTGCTGGCAAAGAACGTAAAGATCCAAGGGTTTCATTTGCAAGCTGAAATGCTCAGGATTGGTGCGATTGAGCAGCAGAATCTGATCGACCACATGGCTCATTCGCTCGACGCCATCCTTGAGTAAGTTCAGATTGACAGATTCTTTGCCTAATTCCAGGGCCAGATTATGACTGTTGATTTTAAGCACACTCAAGGGCGTTCGAAGCTCATGCGCGGCATCTGAAGCAAAACGTTTCTCCCGGGAAAACGCCGCATCCAGCCTGGCCAGCAGGCGATTAATGGTAATGACCACCGCTTCCAGTTCTGCCGGGGTACGCTTCAGGCTGATGGGGCGCAAGTCGTCAGCACGTTTCTGGCGCAGTGCATCAGACAGTGACACCAATGGGCGTAAACCCTGCTTAACCGCCAGGGAAATCAGCAGCGCCAGAACCGGCAGGCTGAATACCAAAGGCTGCACTGCTGCCAGTACCAGCTCTTCGGTCAGTTCATAACGGTGGCTAAGGGGCTGGGCGAGCATCAGCCAGTGTCCGGATTGCGGGTAGTAACGTGCCAGGGTACGCCAGCGCTGTCCGGCAAGATTTTCATCACGAAATCCCTCAGACTGTAACGTAATAGGAGTAAGGGGACCATTGATCGAATGTAACAGCAATTCATCCTGATGCCAGATTTGCAAAATCATCTCGGCATCCTGATTCAACTGCCCGACGTTACCGGTAAGTTGCATCGATTCCAGAGTATCTGCCACGGTCACCAGTTGGCTGTCAAACAAACGGGTAGCACGCTCCATACTGCTTTTATAGCCCTTGATTGCAGCAAAAAACAGTACAATAGTTATCACCGATAACAGCAGTAGCACCAGATAACGTCGGATTGAACTCATTTGTTTACGGTGTAACCTACGCCACGAATGGTTTGTATAAAGCCCTGCGGCAGTTTTTTGCGCAGGTGATGAATATGCACTTCAATAGCATTACTGGCCACTTCTTCTCCCCATTCATATAAACGGGTTTCAAGTTGTTCGCGGGATTGTATCCGCCCCGCATTCTCCATCAATGCTTTGGCAAGCATATACTCCCGACGGGATAACGCCAGTTGTTCACCTTCCACCAGAATTTTATGCGCCAGCGTATCCAGCACTACGTCACCTATTTTAACTCTGGCGTCATCTGAGGTGCCAAGACGACGGGCAATCACCCGGATACGGGCGAGCAGTTCCTCAACCTCAAAGGGTTTGGCCAGATAATCGTCGGCGCCCAGATCCAGACCTTTAATTTTATCGGCGGTGCTGTCCCGGGCGGTCAGCACCAAAATAGGTATCCCCAGTCTCTGCTGCCTGGCAGTTTTTAGTATCTCAATGCCGTCCATATCCGGTAAGCCAAGATCTAAAATAGCCATATCGGCTTGCTTGGCCTGTAAGGCGGATAATCCCTGACGCCCACGATTAAGATGGTCGACTGCAAAACCTTCACTGCGCAACGCCAAAGACAAGGCACTGGCCAGTTGACTATCGTCTTCAATAAGTAAAAGTCTCATTGTTCCAATAACTTATTATTAATTTTTGTCAGCATGGTTGAGGCTTGCGTTATTTTCAAGTGGTGCGTTAAAGCGTTATTCATCGGCTCAGTATCTACCACCATTTGCAGGTATCGTCTGGCTTTGTCTGTTTGCCCCAGTTCAAGATAAAGCTGGCCGGCCACTAACAAAACACTAATGTTTTGCGGTGCAATCACTAATGCCTCTTCAAGCAATTGCCTGGCTTTATGTTTGTCGCCAAATGACAGCGGCCAGGAGGGCGTTTCAAGGTAAAGCTGGGCCAGATTTGCCAGGGCATCGCCCTGAGCCACACGGATGTCCAATCTTGCTGCTCTTGTCAATGCATTTTTGGCAAGCCGTGCCGCTTTCAACTGCGCCAGCCCACCACTTTTGCGAGCAATTTCATGCTCGATTCTTCCAAGAACATACCAATCGAATGGGCATTCAGAGCACTGGTATGTCAATTGCCGGGCTTCATGCTGTAAGGACGCAAGCTCTCTCAGTATTGTAGTGTTATCATGACTGGACAAAAGTATTGACAGCTTATTCAGCAAGGCCGACTCTGAAGACGGGTAGGCACATTGCTGGTAACCACCTGCAATGACGAGAATCAGAAAAACCGGCCACCTGAACATCAACCTTTCCTCTTTAAAATCTGCGATACAGAGTAGAGGAAAAGCCTTAAGAGAAACTTAACGCTGCTGGGCCGCTTGCATACGGCGCTCCTGTGCCATCGCCTCAACCAGTCCCTGATACAGGGCTATTACATCATCCGGCGCCTCATCCAGTATCATCACCGAGTACTGGGCCGATAAATTGACCCCCTGCCCTGACACCGTATCAAAAGTTGACTCAGTCAGCGCCAAATACAAGCGTTCAAGATGATTCTTGGCACGAACTTCGTCAATGTCATACAGGCAAACCAAAAATTCCTGACTGCCCATTCTGCCTATTACATCGCCAGCCTGACTGGCTTGCTGAAGTTTCTCGGCAACCTGCTGCAACACCACCTCGACGCTGCCGGGTCCGTATTCAGGATTAAGCGCCTGAATACCATCCACATTAAACAGGGCTAAGGCATGCACTCTCAGCACCGACGGCCGACCAAAGCGTTTGAGTCGCTCCACTGCCGCACTGCTGCTGAACAATCCCGTCAGGTGATCCCGCTTAAAATGACTACGCTGGCGACGGTATATAAGCCAGACCAATAGGCCGAGTAATGCCCCCACCAATGCCAACGCGAAGACCAGACGCATGGTCGCCAGAGCCTTCTCCTGCCGGGCCTTTTCAAGGTTTGATTCGAGCTCGACAATATCAGACAGCATTTGTGCTACACCCAATATTTTCGACGATGATTGCTGCATTTCAATTAAGTGTTTATTGACTCTGTCGTATTGATCAAACACTAATAGTGCATTTTCTGGCTGGTCCAGAAGGCGATAACTCTGAATCAATAAACGCAGGTATGCCAGATCTTCAGATTGTTCAAAGGGATGATCCTGTAACTCAAAGGTCAGATAATCCTTTAAACACCGTTCGTCTCGCTCATGCAGACAGGCTTGTGCCTGCATACGACGGTACATAGTATCCATATCCGGGTGGGAAAGATCAGGTAAAAAGACCGCCCATTTCACCAAACTGTCTTTAAGCAACTGAAAATTTCCCATATGCAGTGCATAAATAGCTTGTGCCTGCTGCACCCAGGCGTTGGTTAAGGGGGTGTTGACCTGAGCGTTTTGCTGAATGAGCTCGTCCATCGCGCTACGCGCCTGATCAATACGACCACTTTTGAGGTAAGCGGTCACGGCATTAAACAGTGGGGTCAGCAATGTCTCGCCAGTGTAATTACCTTGCGACATCTGATAGGACTTAAGGTACTGATCACCTGCCAGTTCATGCTGCCCCAGAATGGCGTAAAGGTTGCCGATATTATTGAATATATCGGAGCGAATCGCCTGATCTTCCACTGACGAATGCTTTTCCAACAAGGCATAGAGTTTAGCCAGACTCTTGTCGATGTTGTCCTCGTCGATATCACAGGTTGAGGTCAGTTCAAGTTGGGCCCCCAGCAAAATCGACGGGGCGTCGACGCGCAGCGCCTCCTGCTCTGCGGCCCGGTAATAATCACATCTGCGGGTTTGCTCGGCGTTACTGGTGACAATGCCCGCTAAATACAGGGCGTAGGCCAGATTTTCGCTATCATCTGATGGGTATGTCACGCTAAGAAGCGCATCCAAAATTTCTGCTGACTCTTCCAAACGCCCACCACAGGCCAGATACTGCGCCTTACGAACTTTTAGATAGAATGCCTGCTGAATCGGCAATGCCTGGCCAATAAATGAGTCAATCTGCCTGGCATGTTGGTCACTCGGACATTCATAACCCTCCGCTTTTAGAGAGCGGATCAGTTCGTCCACTGCCACCGGCTGGGCAGCGGTCACTACGGGTAAGCAAATGCCCCCCAACACACCAATAAGACGTAATACGCCTGTGGCCATCAATCTCTCGAGCCTGTTGCATCAATAAGGTCCCCATTGTAGCCACACAATCCTCAGATGAGAAGCAAGTACTTGATGGGATTAATATTTGTTCTCTGTATCGCGGTGTTCATGTGGTGTCTGGGAACCATCGGAATATGGGTGTTGTGGGTTCTGCTGCCATAAATCGCCAATTAGCGGGTCCTGGCTGTCTTCTTCATTTTCCCATTGATAGGTCTTCTCTTCTGGCTTGGGATCGCGGTGTTGAAACAACACCGATGCCACGCAACCGGCCACGGCACCGAAAAAGTGATACTCAAATGAGATTTGCGGTTCTCTGGGGAAAATGGTCATCAGCATGCCGCCATATAAAAAGAACCCCACCATCATCAGGGCGACGGATAATTTGTCCCGTCGCAGAATGCTGGACAGTAGCAGATAAAAAAACATGCCGTGCACCACGCCACTGACCCCCACGTGAGCAGCCTGTCTGGCAAATAACCACACTCCCAAACCTGACATTAGCCAAATTAGCAATAGTGCCGGTTTGCAGGAGCGCGGATACCCATAAAATAGTAAGGTGCCTAGCACCAGTACCGGCAAACTATTGCTGAATATATGCAAATACGATGCATGCACCAATGGCGCCGTGATAATACCCAGCAAACCACTAAGTTGCAGAGGGACCACTGCCAGATTGCTTAAATCCAGCCCCAGAAATGACTCTGCCAGCTTAACCCACCATAACAGGCATAAAAACAGGCAGGCCATCAACATAGATTGCCCTAAACCGGCAGATGGACGAGATGCAAACATGGGGCGTTCCAATAATCAGTTACTTACTGACTTATATTGGGTCCAATATTCAGGGTTAAATACCTATGGACAAGAATTCCTCTCGTAACAGGCCATATAAAGCAGAGTCGGACTTATGCCCGGCTATAATCCAGCGCTGACGCAAATAGCCTTCCTGTTTAAACCCCAGCCGTTCCAAGGCCTTGGCCGAGGCCTTATTGTCCGGATCAATCTCGGCTTCCAGTCGATTTAAATCAAGATGGTTAAAAGCAAACTGCAACAATGCCATTCCGGCTTCCTGTATATACCCTTGTCCCCAATAATCAGGACCGAGCCCAAAGCCGATTTCAGCCCGCCGGGATTGAGCGTCATAATGCCACAAAAGACATTTCCCCATTACTTCACCACTGTGGCGGTGTTCAATAGCAAAAGTAAAAGCCTTACCTTCATCCCAGGCGACCTGCTCGTCTGAAATATAATTCTGGGCATACTCAACGGATGGCCATGCCGGTGTGTGCCAATACGTCATAACCCGGGGATCGGAAAAAATGCCAAACAAGGCTTTAGCATCACGATGTTGCAAGCGTCTGAGCTTTAGTCTGTGGCTTTCAATTTCTGTGTTTGCTGGTTTCATGTCGCTTATCTCCCGATACAAACAGCCATTGATATGGGCGACCCGGTATTTAACAAGTAAGGCCTTAAATATTAAATATTTATGAACCTATTGCCTAAGCCTAAGCAGCTGTTAGCTTAGCTATTTATAGCTTGGCAATTGAGCGAGTTGGACAGCCATGACCAGCCGGCAAATGCACTTATGAAGCAGATGGATCTGGCCAGACTGTTGTCAGGCTTTACACGCTTGCAGACCCTCGATGCCAATGAAAGCGGCAAGGACTACTTTGTCGGTGATCTGGCGGGGCAATTCAGCCTGCTACAGCGGGCCATGCACAAAGCCGATTTTAATCCACAGCAGGACAGGCTTTTTTGTACTGGCAACCTGATTGACCACGGTCAGGAGAGCCTGGAGGTACTGGAATTGCTCAGTGAAAACTGGTTTTACCCGGTGCTGGGCTTGCATGAACTGATGATGCTGGATGCCCTTCAACGGGGACATTATCTGAACTGGTATGTGGCTGGCGGCCACTGGGCCTTTGATGAAGATATCAGGTTAAAATGGGATCTTGGCAAAGCCTGCAAAGCATTGGCTAAACTTCCTATTGCTATGATTGTCAGGCAGAAAAAGCACTCCCCCATTGGCTTAGTCAGTCGTTATCCCCTGGATGATTTCAGTCAGCAGGGATTTGAGCTGGCAAGCTTACGTGAACTGCTCGACTGCCTGCTCAACCCTTCTGTGCCTCACCGTAAAGGACGCCGATATGACCAGTTTGATTGTATTGTGACAGGCGGTGAGCCTGCCAGTAAGATATGGTCAAAAGGCAACGTTGTGGGGATTAACCTGGGCGGCGCCCTGCTTCCTAAGCACGGCAGCTTGGCGCTGTTTAAGCGTAAAAAGCTGCATAAAGCCATTGATAAAAGTATGCAATTTCACGCCCTAAACAAAGATTAAGGGGAAATCAGCGAAAAGCGATATTCCTTTTGCTCAGGATGGTGAAACAGACTGTATTTGCGAAAGTCTGTATTTTGCCAGGCAGGCGTATCCAACAGCGGGGCCATCTGATTGACATTATCCTTATGCATTAAGGCCAGGCTGAAAAGTGGGTTAGTTCCCTTAACGCTATCAGGCAGAGCTTTATGCAAATGGTCATAAACCATTACCATGGCCCAGGCGCCTATCATAAAATGACCACCAACGCTGGCAGTAAGCTGGCCGCTTTCAATAGCGCCAACCACTTCAGGTAACCAGTCAAATCCACCAATGCAAAAGGGCTGGCCTTCCCGCATCAGGGGAGCCAGGGTATCTGCCACACCCAACGCCATCCAGTCAGATGCAGACCAAATAACGCTGGTGTCCGGATAACGCCCCAGTAATGCCCTGATCTGCTGCTGAGCAACGTCACGCATCCACTTGGCATTGACGACTTGGTGCAACTCATAAACAGGGCTTCGATCCACAGCCTCAACCAGTCCAGCTTGCCTTTGCAGGGCTTCCTGACCATGCAGACCATTAATACCTACCACCCCGTGTCGTCCAGTCTGAGCCAGCTTGTCACAGCTCTGCAGCAGATAATGACTGAGTAATTCACTGGCGGCCTGATTATCAAAGGTGATTTCGGCGATCCAGTTGCTATATTGCTCACCAGGGCGTCCCACTTCCTCAGCCTCATGATTCAGCAATAAGTGCTCAAGGCTGATAACTTTAACTTTTGGGTATTTCTTCAGCAGATCAAACAGAGCCTTTCCAGATCCCGAATAGACTTGCACCAACAGATAATCAGGCTGTTCATTGGCCAGACGTTTTTCCAATTCTGCGTGCTGATAAATGCGGTGTGCATCGCCATACACAACGGTCAGATCTAACTGCAGACTCTGCGCCGCCAAACGGGTGAAAAGCTCAACCCGACTAAAGAAGGGATCATCAGCTGTAGAGGGCGAAACAAACATGACAGAGGTTGCCAGCGCCGGGAAACAGCAGGCATACAAAAGTACCAAGCTGACAGCCTTTTTTATCATCTCTATGCTCCAGATTTACTGCGGCGCTTAGGTAGCATCCAGACCAGTAAAGCAACCACAAAATCAAACACGGCGGCAAACAGAATGCCACAGGTCAGTCCCCAGATAATAGCAGTTAGGTTTAAAGGCACCCTGTAATCGTAGTAACTTTGTACTTCTGCAAATAGCTCAGAATCAGGTTGTAATAAAGCGTACCAGCCACGGACCAATGCATTGGCTTGCAGTTGTTCGGCCATTTGCTCCAGGTATATGACCCGCTGCTGCAACTGCTGAATACTGGCCGCACCATCCCGCACGGCCGCATCACTGTTTTGCTGATAGCGTTTTATCAGTGCCGTGACATCACCCTGAGTATGAATTCGGGCATCTCTTTCAAAAGGTGCCAACGCCAGTCTGGCTTCTGCCAGATGGGCTAACACCGCATCTTCATATTGCTGAACAAAACCTGGAAGCTGCACACCGGCCAGAAGTGCAGCCATAAACAGCATCAAACGGAGATACTCGTTACACTTCTTCAGCAACCCAACCAGAACAACCATTTTACCAGCGCCCTATGGCCAATCCGATACCCATTCCCGCACCGGCCAGCAGCATGGCGAATGTCATTGCCATGCCCAGCACCCTGAGTTTGAGGTTACGATTCGGAATGGCGTAAGCATGGATCAAGCGCCCGATCAGTAACAATCCCCCCAGGCCATGGATCACCCAAAATGCCAGATTAGCCTGCTCCAACATAAACAGTATCAGCAACGCCAGAGGCAGATATTCCAGCGCATTGCCATGGGCACGAATCGCCAGTTGCAGGTCTTTATGGCCACCGTCACCGATGGCAACCTGGTGCTGTCGTCGCAGACGAATCACCTTAACCGACAAGGTGACCACCAGTAGCACCAGCCATCCGGCATAGAACAGCGTAATCATATTGTTTCCCCACTTAATTTTTTAACAGCATTAACAAAAACACATTTTTTTACAACATGGATAACAACCATTTTCCTCTATGGCTCGACTTAGGCAGTGATTGTTCTTATGCCAAACTCAACGGGGAAACAACATGATGATTACTGATACCAGCGGCCAGGATGTCAGGCTAACGCCACGCAAAAGCCGCAAACCGCTTTATGTATTGGCGGCGGTGTTGTTGCTGACAACCACAGGCGCACTGCTGATGCCGACATTAAGCAACTGGTCCAGTGCGCAGGCTTCAGTGCCATTGCAGCGCTTAAGACTGGCACAGGTGACCCAGGGCGATTTCGTTCGCGATCTGTCAGTGCAGGCGCAGGTGGTCGCCGCCGTCAGTCCAAGGCTGTATAGCCCTGCTCAGGGCACCATTAGCTTTGCGGTAGACGCGGGTGCTCAGGTTCAGCAGCATCAGGTACTGGCCAGTATCGATAGTCCGGAACTGACCAATGAGCTGAAACAGGAGGAATCCAGTTTACAGAAACAGAAGATGGAACTGGACAGAAAGCGTATTCAGGCCAAGATCCAGCACCTTGAAAATCAGAAGTCAGTGGATATGGCCAAGGTCGCCCTGACGGCTGCTGACCGGGAAAAACGCCGTGCCGACAAAGCCTATCAAAGCAGTACTATCAGTCAGATAGACTATGAAAAAGCACAGGATGATTTACAGAATGCCAGGCTGGTCTATCAGCATGCCATTCAGGACGCAGAGCTGGATGAAGAAAGCCTGGCCTTTGATATTCAGTCACAGCAGTTGCAGGTAAACCGTCAAACCCTGTTGGTAGCGGAACTACAACGCAAAGTGGATGAACTGACCCTGCGCTCACCGGTGAACGGTATAGTCGGAAACCTGGCCGTACAGGATAAAAACCAGGTTACCCGTCATCAAGCCATCCTATCAGTGGTGGATCTCAGCCAGTTTGAACTGGAAGTGGCGATACCAGAAAGCTACGCCGATGATTTGGCCATCGGCATGGATGCCCAGGTCAGCTTTAATGGTGAAACGCACCCCGCAACCCTGGTCACCCTCTCCCCGGAAATTGAGAACAATCAGGTGACCGGGCGGGTGCGTTTTGCCACCACCGCCCCATCCGGCCTGCGCCAAAACCAGCGTCTGACCACCCGCATTCTGATGGAAAACAAACCTAATGTCCTGATGGTACAGCGGGGGCAGTTCCTGGAGAGTGGCAATGGCCGAATTGCCTATGTAGTCAAAGACGGCATGGCCAGACGACAACGTATAGAAACCGGGGCTCGCAGCCTATCCAACGTTGAGATATTGGCAGGCTTGAGTCCCGGCGACACCATCATTGTTTCGGGCACAGACCAGTTTGACGGGGCCCAGTGGGTGCAAATTACCCAATAGACGACACAAATTCGCCAGCCAATAACAGTAAAAAAACAGCAACGAGGATATCCCATGCTGACCATGCAAGAACTGACCAAAACCTATCGTACCGAACTGGTTCAAACCCACGCCCTAAGCAACTTTAACCTGCAAGTTGAAGAAGGCGACTTTGTCGCGGTGACCGGCCCTTCCGGCTCTGGCAAAACCACCTTTTTAAATATTGCCGGATTATTGGAGACCTTCGATCAGGGAACATACAACCTGGATGGCGAGAATGTGCGCGGCCTTAGCGATAAAGCACGCAGTAGATTACGCAATGAAAAAATCGGCTTTATCTTTCAGAGTTTCAACTTGATCCCCGACCTCGACCTTTTCGATAACGTCGATGTACCGTTGCGCTATCGCGGTTTTAACAGTGCCGAGCGCAAACGCCGCATCGAGCGTTGTCTGGAATTGGTCGGCCTGGCTAATCGAATGAAACACCTCCCCTCGCAATTATCCGGTGGGCAACAACAACGGGTCGCCATTGCCAGGGCACTGGCCGGTGAACCCCGGTTTTTGCTGGCTGACGAACCGACCGGCAATCTGGACAGTAAGATGGCCCATAGCGTGATGGAATTACTTAAAGACATAAACGACCGGGGCACCACCATCGTGATGGTCACCCACGACCCTTTGCTGGCCCAACAAGCCAAACGCAATATTTATGTCAAAGACGGCAAAGTCAGTGAGCTGCCATCCCTTACCACAGCCGCGATTTTCACCGCCCAAGCGGTAAATGCGGACTAGGGAGGCCGACATGTTTAGTTATTATCTGCGACTGGCTTATTTAAGTATCCGCCGTAATCCGATACTCAGCGCCTTGATGGTAGCGGCTATTGCGCTCGGCATAGGCGCCAGTATGACCACCATAACAGTGAACTATCTGATGTCGGCCAATCCGATTCCGCATAAAAGCCAACAACTTTTTTATGTACAAGTGGACAGTTGGGATCCTAATGAACCGGCCGAAGAACCCAATGAGCCCCCCGACCAACTGACCTGGACAGATGCCACCAACCTGATGGCCGCCCAAAAAGCACCGCGCCAAGCAGCCATGGCTTCCTCTGCTGCCGTGGTGGAGCCCCCGGATCAGGATGCAAAACCTTTTAACGCTGGTATCCGCCTTACTTTCAGTGACTTTTTCAGCATGTTTGATACGCCATTTTTGTATGGTGGACCCTGGGATGCTCAGCAGGATGCAAACAAAGAACAGGTTGTAATCTTAAGTCGCGAAACCAATGACAAGGTGTTTGGTGGTGAAAACCCGGTTGGTCGTTCACTGCGCATTGCCGGACGCCAATTTACTGTCGTCGGCGTACTGGCTGACTGGCAGCCGGTACCCAGGTTTTATGACGTCACCACCGGTGCGTTTCACGAAACGGAAGAATTGTTTATGCCCTTCTTACTCAAGCAAGCGTTGCAGCTACCCAATGGCGGCAATACCAGTTGCTGGAAAACCCCGGAAGAGGACAGTTTTGAAGGGTTTCTGCGTTCAGAATGCGTTAACTACCAAATGTGGGTAGAGCTACCAGATACCCAGACTAAACAGGATTATCTGACCTTTCTGACCCATTACGTCAATGAACAAAAAGCCCTGGGGCGCTTCCCCCGACCATTGAATAACCGCTTATCTGACGTGATGCAATGGATGGAAAACCAGCAAGTGGTAGCAGATGATGCCAAAGTCATGCTGTGGCTGAGCTTGATGTTTTTAACCGTGTGTCTGCTCAATACCATTGGTCTGCTGTTGGCGAAATTCAGCGGTAAATCATCGGAAATTGGTCTGCGCCGGGCCATAGGCGCGTCCAGAACAGCCTTGTTTTACCAACATTTGGTGGAAACCGCCTGTATTGGTTTAGCAGGAGGGATTGCCGGACTGTTGCTGGCGTTGTTGGGCCTGATGGGGATCAGCAGTTTGTATGGTGAGTTTGCCGACAATCTTACCAGCCTGGATTTGAATATGGTGGTATTTGCGCTGCTGCTGTCTTTGGTCTGCAGCATATTGGCCGGTCTCTACCCCACCTGGCGGGCCTGCAATATCGCCCCGGCCAGTCAACTGAAAAGCCAGTGAGGAACATGATTATGCAAGCATTCTCTTGTCTGGAAATAGGTCCCATTTTTCGTGCTTTAAGCCGCAATAAGGTCAGTGCTTTACTCATCGCCCTGCAAATTGCCGTGACACTGTGTATTGTGGTTAATGCAGTACATATTCTACTGGAACGACGAGCTCAGATGGCCAGGGACAGTGGTATAGACGAAGCCAACAGCTTCTATATCAGCAGTACCGGATTTGCCGCTGATTTTAATCAGCAAGTCACCATCCAAACCGATCTTGATGCTATCCGTGCCTTGCCTGGTGTTAAGGATGCCATGCAGATAAATGCCATACCCATTAGCGGTGGTGGCTGGTCGATGGGACTGCAAACCCAACCGGGTACTGAATTTGATGGTGTCGGTACCGCCGTTTACATGGTAGACGAGCACGTACTTCAGACGTTGGACCTTGAGCTGATTGCTGGTCAGCCCTTCCAGGACACCGATATTCGCTGGCGTCAGGGTACCCAGCGTGACTGGCCAGCGCAGACCATCGTCACCAAGGCCTTGGCGGAGAACCTGTTCCCCGATGCGCAATATCAGGATGTTGTTGGCAAAACCGTATATATCAACGACGACGAACCCATACTGATCCAGGGCATAGTGGATAAACTCCAGGCTCCCTGGGTGGGCTGGAACCGGGTTGAAAATGCCATGCTGTCTCCGGAAAAAACCTTGTTCAGTACCAGTACCTATATCATTCGTACCGAACCAGGACGCTTAGACGAACTGATGCCCAAAGTGGAACAACTGCTGGCTGACAGCAATAAAGGTCGGGTGGTAAGGGGCATGCGCAGCATGAATGAGACCCGGGAGCGCAGCTATCGTCGCGATCAGGCCATGATCAAAGTGCTTAGCACGGTAATGATAACCCTGACGCTGGTGACGGCCCTGGGAATTGTCGGTCTGGCCAGTTTCAGTGTAAATCGCCGACGTAAACAGATAGGTACCCGCCGTGCGCTGGGCGCCAGTCAGGGCAGCATTCTGCGTTACTTTATGCTGGAAAATTTCATCATCAGTTCAGTCGGTGTGCTGCTTGGTGCGTTACTCAGCCTTGGACTGAATGTTGTTCTGGTAGAGTCTCTCGGACTCACCCGTCTGCACTGGTACTTGCTGCCAATAGGTATGCTGGCCCTTTGCTTGGTAGGGTTACTGGCGGTATTGGGGCCGGCCAAGCGCGCCGCCGCTATCTCCCCTGCGATGGCCACCAGAACCGTTTAATCAGGCCTGCAGCCCGGCGTCGTGACCAGAAGCGGTTGGATTTGAACAAAACCTATACATGAAAGACAAACAGCCCCTAGCTTTTGTTTACCTGGCTTACCGGTTCTCAACCGGTAAGCTATCCAGCCATGTTTGATAATCTTGTTCAGAATAGCGATAACGCTCAAATAACTGCCTGATATCCGGGCGTGTCGCTAACAGCCGGATCTGCTGATCGATTCTGTGACTTAGGGCAACGGCGTCCGGGTTATCCAGGGGAGCGGCAAAACGAATATCCGTATGTTGCAATACCGGTAACAAAGGTTTGAGACATGACGATGAATTTGCCATTGCCGTCTTACAAAAATACCCCACAAAAGCTTCACCAAAAATCAGGTAATCCAGACGTCCACTGCTTAGCATCTGAAACAGATTGCCACGCTCACGAATCGCATAAATGTGTTTGAACCCTAATGCTCTGGCATGTTGCTCACTGACTGACTTGGCCGATACTCCGACTCTGGCGGTAGTAAAATCAATGTCTTCGACTTGGTTGATGATGTTCTCAGGGCCAGTAAAAACCCTGATTTTATCCTGCCCCAAGGGCAGGCTGAATTGCAGCCAGCTTTGACGTTCCTTGGTCTTTAATACCCCAAATATCATTTTGACTTTGCCGGCATGCAACCGATTTAATGCACCGGTCCATGAGCTTTCCTGCGGCAGAAGTACAATATCGGCTTGTTCAGCGGCCAGTTCCAGAATTTCCCAGGCAAGCCCATACCCTGTATGGGTTACCAGAAACTCACTATGCTCATCAAACACCGCAATCCTGACCCGCTCTTCGGCAATTACAGCCAGCGAAGTCAGCAATAAACATATTACCAGTAAGACATGATGCATCAGGCCGACCTTATTGATGGGCGCATACTGTCAATCTACTCATTTTCCCACTTAGTGCAAGAATCAACATTAGTGAGTTCAACGAATTATTAGTTTCATTGGCTAAATCCTGGCTATTACAGTTCCGAACAGAAGTATTAACCTTCTGTTTTTAAAAGTAAAAAATAGTGGTGTAAATATTGCTGGCAAATAACTCTGTGTAAACCTTAGTTTATACACCAATCTCGCACTGACGTTTCATAAGAAGGATTAAAAAATGGAAGGCCCGGAATTTGTATTGATTATTTTATTCTTGTTTGTTTTACCCATTGTGTTTACCGCGATGTGGATGGGACATAAGAAAGAAATGGCCAAGGCCAATGCTAAATTAGATAACTCAGAGAAGCAGGGCCTAAAAGAAGAACTGAACGGGGTTAAGAAACGCCTGGAAGTGTTGGAGGCCATAGTGACAGACAAAAAATATCAACTCAATGAAGAAATCGCCTCGCTTCGCGTGGTAGATAAGTAGGGCTGCTTGTGGCAGCCCTGTTTTATTTGTGCATGGGTTAAATAGTCCAGCTAGTCAAATTGACCGACCTGGTAGGAGCCCACCTCAGCCCCCAAACCCACGCAGAATCGATTCCAGCCATTAATGGCGTTAATGGCCAGGGTTAGATCCGCCATTTGTTTGTCGGAAAAGCACTGTTTTACCTCGTGATAGCAGGCATCACTCACCTCTGTTTGCGACAAATTCGTCAATACCTCGGCCCACTGCAGCGCGGCACGCTCCTGCTCGGTATAACAAGGGGATTCACGCCAGGCACTGAGCAAGTAAAGGCGCTGCTCGGTTTCACCAGCGGCACGACTATCTTTGCTGTGCATATCCACACAAAAGGCACAGCGGTTGAGCTGGGAGACCCGCATCTTAACCAGTTCCAATAAGGTTTTAGGTAGGCCCTGCGGTTGATCTGCAATAGTCGCCAGATACTTTTCCAATGCCATCATAGCCTGAACAGCACCCGGCGCCTGCTGATAATAATTTACGCGTAGTGACATCACATCTCTCCAATTTGCAGTTGATTCGCTATGCAGGCTAACCTGGGTTGGTTGAAAAAAATTGTATAAATTCGACCCGGTATTCTTTTGGCTGGCGGGGTGGTAAGGACTTAACCGGATCCAGTACACTGAGCTGACAACAAAGCCGGTACATCACTATGCATAACCTTGCCCATCTGGGCTTTAAACTTCATCCCCCCTGCCCACAGTTGCAGCCACATATCAGGTGTTACTGGACCATGCAGGCGCCCGCTGACCCGCATCCGACTCAAGCCGAATTTATGCATCCTGAGGGAGGCTGCGGTGTTATTTTCAATTTTGCCGATGCACTGCTGTTTGACGGCCAGCCCTACCATAGTCCCTGTCTGTTGACCGGACCTACCCGGCAGACCACCAGATTACATATAACCGGACAGGTGGATGCACTAGGCGTAAGATTTAATCCAGGTAAAGGCATGGCGCTATTTGGCTTACCGCTCAGTGATGTTCTGGATATTCAAGCTTCCGCACTGGACATTATTCCAAGCTTCCCGGGGCTGGCACTTGCAGAGCGTCTGGCGCCACTTTCTATTGCGCAACGAATCAAACGGTTGGATCAGGAACTGCTGCATTTACTCAGCATGGATCTGGGTGCACAACAGACATTCACTTACGCGCTGACCCGTATCCAGCAAAGCAACGGCTCGCAGAATATTCAGGCCATGACCCAGGACATGAATATCAGTCAGCGCCAGTTAGAGCGCCAGTTTGGTCGCTGGTTGGGACTTTCGCCAAAACAATACAGTAAACTTCAACGAATCCAACTGGCCAGACAGCTGATTAAAGCAGCAGGGCCAGCCAGTCTGACCGAACTGGCCTTGCAAGCCGGGTACTATGACCAGGCACACTTTATTCATGAGTTTAAGCAGGTGGTGGGGTTAACTCCAGGGCAATACCTGAAGCGTAAACGCAATGCCTGAATCACAAATAGTATTAACCCGGCATCAACGTGACACCGGGCTCATGCATATTACAAACGACCGCGAATACCCAATGTCCAGCGACGTTCATACACGTTTTGTGTGACTACGTTATCCTGCCACTGTGCATAGATATTCTCGAACTCTTCGGTAATATTACTGCCCTGTAGATATACGCTGAGGTTCTCTGAAATATCGTAGCTGGCTGACATATCCACATACAATGTGTCATCGGCCCACACCGGCAATACGCCCTCACCCACGGCAAAGCCCAGGCTGTCGAGACGATCGCTGCGGTAGTTAGCGGCGAGTCGGAACTGCAATCCGTCTTGGTCATACCATAAAATAGCGTTAGCGGAGCGCTCGGAGTTATCCTGAATCGGCAGTTCTCCACCATAGACATCAACGTTAGCACTGTCGCTTGGCGCATACGTCAGGTTTAGAGTAGTGCCAAAGCCACCCCACACGCCCGGCAAAAAGTCAAAGGCCTGGTGGTATGCCAGTTCCACACCGTCAATACTGCCGCCTTCACCATTGATTTCGGTGTTTACCGGTACTTCGCGGCGCACCACACCGTCGATATCCGGCAAGCCCATAATCACCTGACCACGTTCAATAAAGGATTCGATATCCATCTTAAACAAGCCCAGGCTGACCAGACTGGAATCGTCAAAGTACCATTCTGCCGACAGGTTATAGTTGCTGGCACGCCACGGCTCCAGATCCGGGTTACCATTGCGGCTACCGTTGATGGCCACCAGCAGATCCGGGCTGACACCCAGCTCAGCCGCCAGTACGTCCCCAGCGCGGGTGCGCCCGACACTGATACCGCCGGATAACTGGCTCATGTTCAGACTGGTCATGGTCTTGCCATAGGCAGCACGAATAAGGAAATCATCGGTAATATTAAAGGTAATATTTGCCGCAGGCAGGAAGTCAGAATAGCTACGCTCCAGCACTTCATAGCCGGTGCTATTGGCAGCGGTACAGAGCGAACAAGGTCGGCCATCGCCAATAATATACTGGCCAATATCCAATTCTGTTCTGATGTATTTGCCGCCCACATTGGCTTTGTATGGAATGCCCAATAGCATGCCGTCGAAGTTGGCCTGCAAATAGGCGGTCTGGGTCACTTCCTTGATATCAAATGAGCGAGAAGGTCTGGATAAGTGCTTATTGCCGGGGTAAAGGGCATTTTGGAAGGCAAAAGGATCATCCAGTACTTTGGGATTAATCATATAGAAGCTGTCGCCACTGGCTGGCCCGAATCCGTCTACCTTATGTACCCAGCCTTCGGGCAAATCGGTGAAGAAATTGGTGTTGCCAATGGTCAGATCGCCCTGCGACACATTTACCGTACCGTCGCCGTTAGTATCACCTAATGCGGCACTGGAATCTTTCCACATCACATCGGCGGTAAACTGCCCGCCGGTCATGGGGGCGACCAGAATATAAGTGTCGCGCTCAACATCACGTTTACCCCAGCGTACCCCGAACTCCACATTGGCCAGATGATCGCCCTGGAACTCATAGGTACCATCGGCGCGCAGCACATCCAGTGTCGCCTCTTCATCGAAGTTATTCTCTGAATAAGTTGATACCAGATTGTACTTGCTCACATCAGAGCCAAAGCCCTGATCATAACCAAGGGTGATGTACTCGCCAGTGCGGTCAAAGTCAACCTTGATGGGATCCGGGCCATAGCCATTAGGGTTGACCGGAGTCGCCGTACCAGTGTTATTGGTAAAGGCTGCGTGCTGGGCACCACTGGTCAGGTAGGAGTGCGCCACATTTTCGGTGTGTGAACGTTCCGCATCACCACGTAAATACCTTACCGAGCCGCTCAGCGGGCCATCACCCAAGTAATTCAACTGCAAATTGATATTCGTGGACTGACGGTCATTGGTCAGACTTTCAGAATACGAGCTGACCCTGCGGACTAACAGCTCGGCCTGGTTAACCGTATATATGTTGCCACCTAACGGGCCCGGGGCACGCTCAATAAAGTTATCGGAATAGGCCCAGATATTGCCACGGGCGTTGTCAATCATCAGCCCTTGCTGACGATCGGCATCATCCATATCGGTGTAGAACACATCGGCAATGAATTCCAGATTGTCACTGACTATCGCCTGAAAGCTGGCGCTTAAACCGAGGCGATCGCGTTCGGTTTGTTTGTCCATCATGCCGTGAAAACGCTGGCTCAGATAGCTGTCGTTATTGTCACCATCAGCATTGAAGTCACGCTTGTCACCGGTATTTTCGCCTTGCAGATCGAACGAGGTCAAAATTGTGCCATAGCGATAATTAGCCAGGGTATTAGTGTCGTATGAGGCGGTAAACATTAAACCCATATCGTCACCACGATAACCGGCAAAGGCCACCAGTTTGTGATCATTTTCCTTGGACAAACTGCCACGGGTGGTTTCCACCACGCCGTTCAGGGTCATTCCCTGCTCAAGGTCAAAAGGACGCAGCGTTTGCAAGTCCAGGGTACCGGAAATGCCACCGGCTAACAGACTGGCGGTAGGAGACTTATGCACAGCAATGGCCGACACTAAAGGTGCCGGGATATCACTGAAATCAGGTTGCACTGTGGTAATGGAGCCGGCACTTAGCAGTTGTTCACCATTTAACAGGGTTGTGACCTGTGGCATCCCCCTTACATTCACCGTTGAACCTTCACCGGCCGAGCGGCGAATCTGTACACCAGGGATACGCTGCAAGGTATCGGATATAGTCACGTCGGGTAACTTACCGATGTCTTCTGCAGTAATGGCGTCGGTAATACCGTCGCTAAAGCGCTTCTCGTTAAGATTACGCTTATGACTGGCTGCTATGCCACGTACTTCCAATATCTCCACATCGTCCGCCACCTGCTCCTGCGCCAGCGCGGCAGGCACAGCCATTCCGCTGAGGATCAGAGAAATATTGGCCGCCACCAGGTGTTGCTTAAACCTTTGTGGTCTCATTTGTTGGTCTCCTGTTTTTGTTTTGCTCACTTCTTGGGTTGACAAAGTTAGTAAGGATGATTAACTTTGCCTGGCGTGTTACTTTTTACCAATGCAATTTACAGAAGACAGGTATTTTTTAACATTGTTATCCCTACGCATGCAATGGTTATTTTTTAGCAAAACGCGAATGCTGGGATATCAAGGTTAAACAGACAGAGAGTTGCTGCATGAGTTTGTCATCCGAGACCGTTGCCGCCTTTACTAAAGGCACTGGCGACCATCAAAGCCTTGATCAGGGTTGGAGTATACTGGCCGAGCAAGTCAGCCTGCCAACAGCGGTATTAAGCCGTCAGGCCTTGCAAAATAACCAGGCCTGGATGACGGAGTATGCAGCCAGGACCGGTGTGCGTTTAGCTCCGCATGGTAAGACCAGCATGGCCCCTGAGCTGTTTTCCCTGCAGTTGCAGTCCGGCAGTTGGGCCATGAGCCTTGCCACCGCGCCGCAGGTCGTTGCGGCCAGCCTTGCTGGCGTGTCGCGCATTATTATGGCCAATCAACTGGTGGGTAAACACAACATGCAGTTGATTGCCGGGCAACTGCAAAAAGGCCTGGAATTCTATTGTTTCGTTGATTCCATCGACAATGCCAACGCCCTGAATCAATATTTCCAGGCGCACGGCTTACAACTCAACGTATTGCTGGAGATAGGCGTTAGCGGTGGCCGCTGCGGTGTTCGAGGAATAGTACAAGCCGATGCCCTCGCCGAGATAATAACAACCCTTCCGGCGCTGCGCCTGCGCGGTGTCGCTTTTTATGAAGGGGTTATCCATGGCATTGATGCCCCACAGCAAATTCGCCGTTTTGTTGGTGACATCCGCACCATGGCCTTAACCTGGCACAAGCAAAAACGCTTTGCTGAAGGCGAGGTTATTCTGACCGGTGCCGGCTCTGCCTGGTACGATCTGGTTGCTGAGCAAATGGATAGTAACAGTTTGCCGCAAGATATGGCGGTGGTGATCCGCCCTGGTTGTTACCTGATTCACGATACCGGTATTTATCAGGATGCCCAGGCCGGGGTAAAAAGCAGAAGTCGTATGGCCTGTGATATTCAGGGCGACCTTGTCAGCAGCCTGCAGGTATGGGCTTATGTACAATCAGTGCCCGAGCCAGGTATGGCCATTATTGGTCTTGGCAAACGTGATGCCGCCTTTGATGCCGGTCTGCCAACCCCGATGCTGCATTACCGTCCTGGCGATAAGGCTCCCGTGCCGACACCGGCCCATTGGCAACTGACCCGCATCATGGATCAGCACGCCATGCTTAAGATTTCTGCCGAAGATAAGTTAACTGTTGGCGATATCTTGTGTTTTTCCACTTCACATCCCTGCCTAACCATGGATAAATGGCGTTACCTGGGAATTGTCGATGCTGACTATCGCATCCGGCAATTGATTCAAACCTGCTTTTAACGCCTTAGGGAGTGAAGATTGGATATTGTATCTCGTATCAACAGCCGCCTGGCCCACCTTCGACCATCAGAACAGAAGGTCGCCCGCTACATTTTAAGCGATCTGAATTTTGCAGCCAGTGCTCCTATCAATGAACTGGCCGACAAGGCCGGGGTCAGCCATGCCAGTATTACCCGACTGGCCAGAGCGCTGGAATGCACTAATGTGCGAGAATTGAAACTGCTGCTGGCACAGTCCGCCGCTGTGGGTGAACGTTTTATTAATGACAAGCCGGTGCAGCGCACCGATATGCCAGCTATTTATCAGGCTATTCACGAAATTCTCGATCTGAATGCCGGTTTGATCCGCGATGAAGATATTGAGACCGCCAGCCAACTGGTTACCCAGGCCGATCATGTGTTGGTATTCGGTGTCGGTGGCGGCAGCACCGTGATGGCACAAGAATGTCACAACCGGCTGTTCCGCCTGGAAGTAAAAAGCAACGCCTATTCTGACCCGATGCTGATGCGCATGACCGCATCCACCGTCAATAAAGGCGATGTATTGATCTGTCTGTCGTTAAGCGGCGTCAGCCCGGATGTGCAAGCGGCGGCGAAAATTGCCAGAGAATATGAGGCCCATGTTGTGGCCATTTGTCCCCAGGGCCCGCTGGCTGCCGTGGCGGATATTCACCTGCCCATCCAGACCCGTGAAGCGGATTACATCTTCAACCCCAGTGCTTCCCGATACGTGATGCTGGCGGCCATTGACATGCTGGCTGGCGAAGTGGCAGTGAAAAACCAACGTAAGTGCCGTGAAAAACTGCGGCGTTTAAAACACCACCTTGATGAGCACCGCAAAGGCTCGGAACGATTACCCCTCGGAGATTAATTTGTCGCACGCCACGGATATATTGATTCGCAATGCCTGTTTGTATGACGGCACCCCAACCCCACCCAAGCAACAAGACGTTGCAATCCGTGGCGACAAGATTGAAGCAATAGGCACGCTGGACGCATGGTCGGCAGATGTCGTAATAGATGCCGAAGGATTGGCCCTGGCACCGGGCTTTATCGATGTACACACCCATGATGACATTGAGCTGATCCGTAACCCAGGCATGCTGAGCAAGCTCAGCCAGGGTATTACCACAGTAGTGGTCGGCAATTGCGGGATCAGCGCCGCGCCGGTGGCGGTCACTGACACTGTCCCGGACCCACTCAACCTGCTGGGCCGGGCCGATGAGTTTTGTTTTCCAACCCTTGCCGCCTACCGACAGGCGTTTGAAAAAGCTCAACCTGCGTTAAATGCCGCGTTTCTGGTCGGTCACACGGCGCTACGCGCCCAGGTAATGGACAGACTTGACCGCCCGGCCAGCAATAAAGAAATAGCGCAGATGCGCGATATGCTGACGCTGGCCCTCAAGCAAGGGGCAAAAGGCATGAGTACCGGCCTGGCCTATCAAAGCGCGTTTCATGCACCTTCACAGGAAATCGATGCATTATCGGCGCTATTGGCTGAATATGACGCCTTATATACTACCCACCTTCGCACCGAATTTGACGGCATTCTGGATGCCATGGATGAAGCCTTTGCCACGGGCAAAAAAGCCGGGGTGCCGGTGATTATTTCCCATCTGAAGTGTGCAGGTAAAGCCAACTGGGGGCGTTCCACCGAAGTGTTGGCGCATTTACAGTCCGCTCAGGCACATCAGCATGTGGGCTGTGATTGTTATCCTTACAGTGCCAGTTCCAGCACCCTGGACTTAGGACAGGTCACCACCGATTTCGAGATATTTATCACCTGGTCAGATCCGCATCCGCACATGGCAGGGCAAACGCTGCAGAGCATTGCTGACAGTTGGCAATGTTCACTGCTGGACGCGGCAGAAAGGTTGCAACCCGCTGGCGCGGTTTACCACGGCATGGATGAACAGGATGTGCAGAACATTATCCGCTTCCCTAAAAGTATGATTGGTTCAGACGGTTTGCCCTGTGATCCAAGCCCTCACCCCAGATTGTGGGGCAGTTTCCCCAGAGTGCTGGGCCACTACGCCAGAGACAAGGGGTTACTGCCAATGGCACTGGCGGTACACAAAATGACCGGATTATCCGCTCAGGAATTTATGCTGCACGGTCGCGGACAGGTTAAACCAGGCTACCAGGCTGATCTGGTGTTGTTTGATCCTGCCAGAATCCGCGACAAAGCCAGCTTTATTGAACCTAAACAAGCCAGTGACGGCATTCTCAAGGTATGGGTCAACGGCCAACTGAGCTACGAAAATTTTCAACAACCCACACTGACCGGGCTGCGGGCCGGCCAGTTTCTTCAACATACAGGTAAACAAGCATGACAATTAAGCGTTTTGGCATCAGTGGCGGCACAGGTACAGGCGGACAACATCTACCCTTTGCAAGAGCAGTGGAAGCCGGTGGTTGGCTGTATGTGTCCGGCCAAACTCCCATGCGCGACGGCGAGGTGGTAGAAGGCGGTATTATTGAGCAATCAAGGATCGCCATTGAAAACTGCCTGAACATTATGCAGGAAGCGGGCTATGGCCTGCAGGATGTCGTGCATGTTTCAGTGATTCTGACCGATGCCCGCTACTTCCAATCTTTTAATAAGGTTTTCAAGGAATTTTTCGGTGAGCATCCGCCTGCCCGTATCTGCGCCGTGGCCGATTTGGTGGTGGACTGTAAAGTAGAAGTGGACGTGACCTGCTACAAAGGCGCCTAAAACCGGGTACCGCCCGTTTTTCCGGCGGTGTCACAGCCGCCCCTGTTTTCTGAGGTATTCAACACCATGCAAATGACCTTTATGCTGGCCTTTGGCCTTTATCTGCTGGGTATGATTGCCCTGAGCTGGTTTGTTTCCAGAAAAAGTCAGGGCGGCGAAGATTTTCTGCTGGGCGGGCGCAGCCTGCCTCTGTTGCTGACCCTGGGCACCACCGTTGCCACTATGGTCGGCACCGGCAGTTCCATGGGCGCCGTGGGATTTGCCTATCAGAACGGTTGGGCCGGGACTTTATATGGTATTGGCGGTGCCATCGGCATTCTGTTACTGGCCTGGTGGTTTGCACCGGTACGCAAATTGCGGTTTATGACCATGAGTGAAGAGCTGTCTTATTATGTGGGTGCCAATCCGCTGATAAAAAATCTGATTGCTCTGGTCATTTTTATCGCCAGCATTGGCTGGCTGGGTGCCCATATTATTGGCGGCGGCATGTACCTGTCGTGGCTGACGGGTATGGATATTCAATGGGCCAAGGTACTGATTGCACTGAGCTTTGCCATATACGTGGTGATCGGGGGCTATACCGCCGTGGTGTGGACCGATTCGATTCAGGCGCTGATTCTGTTCAGCGGTTTTATTTTGATGGCGGTTTTTGCCTTGCATCAGGTAGGAGGCTGGGATGCGATGTTAGCTGCCCAGCCAGCAGGCAACCTTTCCTGGTTTGCCATAGACAACATTGGCCTGTTACCGGCTATCTCTCTGTCATTGGCGATTTTGGTAGGGATCCTGGCTACCCCTTCATTCCGCCAGCGAATTTACTCCGGCAGTGATGTGCGTTCCATACGCCGTTCATTTACGTATTCCGGCGTTCTGTATCTGATGTTTTCCTGTATTCCCGCCATTATCGGTATGGCAGCCTATGCAGCGGTAAAAGACTTAGACAATCCGTCGTTCGCCTTCCCGCATATTGCTCTGCACTTTATGCCACTTGGACTGGGGGTACTAATAATCATCGCCGGTATCTCCGCCACCTTATCCAGCGCCAGCTCTGACGCCATTGCTGCAGTGAGTGTGGTACTGCGCGATCTCTATGTACTGGTAACAGGTAAGATGCCCCAGGCACACAAGGTGGTGCTGCTATCACGTTTTGCCCTGGTGCTGACCATCAGCCTGGCGCTGGGTTTTGCCCTGACCTCCAACGATATCATTGCTTATATCACTAAAATGATCGCGATTCTGATGTCCGGCATGTGCGTATGCGGTTTACTCGGGCGTTTCTGGCCGCGTTACAACTGGCAAGGTGCGCTGGCCACCTTAGTGACAGGCACCGCTACAGCACTGTATATCAGCCTGACACCCACATTAAACAGCCTGTTTGGCAACCCGGTGCTGCCCTCACTGTTCGGCGCATTGACTGCCGGGGTCTTGGTCAGTCTGCTCACGCCGGCCTGCCAGATCAGCCGCGAGCAAGCCCTGGCTATATTAGATGCAGAACGGCAGAAGATGGAAAGCCCTGCTCCTGTGCTCAATAGCGCTGCGCAGGAGTCATAAATGCGCATAGTGTTTTTTGGTGAATGTATGCTGGAGCACTGTGACAGCGGTGCGTTTCGTTATGGCGGCGACACGCTCAACACGGCGCTGTATCTGGCCAGAATGGCCGAGCCTGGAAAACTACAGGTACGTTACGCTACTGCACTGGGTGATGATGCAGACAGCCAAACCTTACTGCAAAACTGGCAATTAGAAGGACTGGACACCGCGCTGGTATTGCAACTTGCCGACAAGCTCCCCGGACGCTACCGCATCTATACAGATGACAAAGGCCAGCGCCGCTTTCAGTATTGGCGCGATGACAGCGCCGCGCGTCACTACCTGCGTGAAGCGAACAATCCGCTGCTTAGTCTGCTAAAAGAGCAAGGCTGCGATTATGTCTATCTGAGCGGCATCAGCCTGGCCATTCTCAGCCCAGAGCACAGACAACGTTTGCTGGATGCACTGACTGAATTTTGCCGCAGCGGCGGCAAGTTGATTTTTGACAATAATTTTCGCCCGGTGCTGTGGCGTGATGACCCGTTACCCTGGTACGAAAAAGCCATGCAGTTGGCCTACCTGGCGCTGCTGACCGATGAGGATGAGTACGCACTGTATGGCGGTGATAGTGTCGATGCCATACTCGCCCGTACAGCCCATATTCCCTATGTACTGATCAAACGTGGCGCACAGCCCTGCATTATTCGCAGTCGTAAGGAGCTTAGCCATGTTGCCGGTCAGCGGGTAGCTAAGGTTGTGGATACCAGCGCTGCCGGAGATTCATTTGCCGCCGGTTTTCTGAGCGCCTGGCTGTGCGGTGTAGATGTTGAAACCGCGGTGACCACCGGCCATCGGTTAGCAGCAAGAGTGATTCAATACCCCGGTGCCATTATTGCCGCAGAGGCGATGCAAGACCTGATGCCCATCAAGGAGTAATATGATGAAAAACAAACTGATACTGGCGGCAATGCTCATTGCGGGCATAAGCCTGCCAGGTCTAGGGCAGACATCGCCATTGGCACTTATGCCCTACCCTGCTGAGTTAGAGCAACAGTCTGGTTACTTTCGCCTGCCCACTCAATTGCACTTAACAGTGCAAAACCTCAGTGAGAATAGAGCAGCAAAGCTGAAGCAACAGCTGCAGGCCAGCCTGGGTGTGACCTTTGGCCACAGCGACCAAAAGCTGCAGATTGAGATTGCGCAATCCACACCTGGCTACCCAGCACTGGGGGAAGATGAATCCTACCTGTTAGGTATCAGCGAGGATGGCATCCTGATACAAGCGCAAACCGAGCTCGGCGCGCTACGCGGCGCGCAAACCCTGCGCCAGTTGGCCTTTGACCATCAGGGTAAGTTACCTTTTGTGCACATTCAGGACAGTCCCAGATTTCCCTGGCGCGGACTGATGATCGACAGCGTCCGGCATTTTATGCCTCTTGAGGCCATTTACCGTCAATTGGACGGTATGGCCTCAGCCAAACTCAATGTGTTTCATTGGCATCTGACCGACGATCAGGGTTGGCGGCTGGAATCCACAGCCTATCCAAAGCTGCAGCAGCTGGCGTCAGACGGTTTGTATTACAGCCGCGAACAGATCCGCCAGGTGGTTAACTATGCCAACAGCCTGGGCATACGTGTGGTCCCGGAATTTGATGTACCTGGTCATGCAACGGCCATTGCGGTGGCCTACCCAGAGCTTATCAGCCAACCCGGTCCATATGCACTGGAACGCCACTGGGGGGTATTTGAACCTCTGCTGGATCCCAGCAATCCAGAGGTTTATCAATTTATTGATACCCTGGTGGCAGAAATCGCCGAACTTTTCCCTGATCCCTACCTGCATATAGGCGGCGATGAAATCAATCCAACGCAGTGGCAGCAAAGTCAAAAGATACAGGCCTATATGCAGGCACATGGGTTGGAAGACCACCATCAGTTGCATACCCATTTCAATGCCAAAGTGCAAAAAATCCTGGCCCGACACGGCAAGAAAATGATGGGCTGGGATGAGATATTCCATGCCGATTTACCCAAGGACATTATGATTCAGTCCTGGCAGGGACTGGATTCTTTAGCGCAAACCGCCATGGCGGGTTATCAGGGCTTGTTGTCCACCGGTTTTTATATCGATCAGCCGCAAAAAACCGCCTATCACTATCGTAATGAGCCGGTGCCTGCCAATGATTTTGTTGGGCCAGATTGGCATGCAAAGAGCCAATGGCAACACTGGCAGTTTAAGATGCCCAGACTCAAAGGCGCCGCTGTCAGCGGCGATTTAGTGCTGATTGAACAGCCCGATGGCCATCAACAAGGCTATGTGCGTCTGAACAAGCAGCAAACCCGTATGCTCAAGGACGTCACGAAACAAGGCAAACTGACGCGTTTCTGGCTGGATACGTGGATGGGTCCTATGCAGTTTGAAGTGGATCTCAGCGACAGCACCCAGCTCCAGGGGCGTATACTGATTGGCAACAGTCCCTATAAGATCACCGGAACACAGCTGGCGGCCGACCAGGGCAAGGCCAATACCCCGGTTGTCACGGCACCCAGCCACTTTGCCCCGGCCTTTGCAGAGAATATCCTGGGCGGGGAAGCCACCATCTGGTCCGAAATGATCACCGGCGACAACCTGGACTTACGCGTGTGGCCGAGACTGTACGCTATTGCAGAACGCCTGTGGTCGGTCAAGACGCTGACCGACGAACAGGCCATGTACCAGCGGCTAAAGGTGATGGATGATTTTGCCACTGTGGTGGGCCTGGCTCATCAGTCGCAACAGCGGGACGGTTTTCAGGCGCTGCTGGACCAACCGGGTGATATCCAGCCCCTGTATACCCTGGCGGATCTTCTGGAGCAGGCACAGTATTACACCCGTCATCATCTGAAATTTCAGGCCGATGCCTATCACCATGGCGAGCGGTTGGATCGCTTTGTCGACTATTTACCGACCGAAAGCCTGGCACTGGTTGCGCTGAATCAACTGATTGCTAAACAATCGCCAGGTCAGCGCAACTCATTGCAACAGGTTGAGCAAAAATTCCTTGCCTGGCAAAAGCAATTGCCGGCCGTTAGAGCGCTGATTGCTGAGCATAAAGCACTTAAGCCGCTTGCGGCACTGATAGAGGATATCGAACACAGTCTGACATTGGGCTTGGATATCACCAAACTGTGTCAGGCAGGCCCAATACCTAAGGAAAAAGCCGATACGTTACGCCAAATCTTATGGCAACTGGCTGAAGTTAAACAGGAAATGGTGATAGGTAGTGCACACAGCGCCAACTTATTGCTGGATCGCTGCTTAGCGTCCTGAGTCAGTAGAGCCCATTCGGCATAGCCGAATGGGCGGCTGGCGTTATTCTTCTATTTGATAATGGGCTTCACGAATACGGGTAAAGGCCCCCGTTTCAACACCATGGGCGATAACCTCGGCAAATTTGTCCTTAAGATAAAGCAGCCTGGAATTGGCGCTGATGGTGACATAATAGTCATTGTAATGGGTAGGTTGGTATCTGGCCTTAACCACCTCGTCCTTCAGACCCATTTTATCAAGCAGTGGCAGGGTGCTCTCCTGATAATGGATAAAGGTATCAATGCGGCCTTTCATCAATAGCTGGATTTTTTGCTTAAGGGTGGATACCCCCACCAGGGCAAAATCTTGTTTACGCTCAAAGTTGTCAAAATACTTGGCATAAATTGTCACCCCCACTTTCATATTACCCAGGTCATCCAGACTGGATAAACGTTGCTGATCTTTCTTGCGAACAAAAAAGGTGTGACGCAGTTGCTCGTAACTGGGGCTAAGGTAGATAAATTCATCCTGCTTTTCACTATCGCGGGTCACCCCCACCATAATGTCAATATCGCCATTTTTCAGCGCCAGTAAACGCCTGGCAAAGGGCATGGGGCTCAGATCCAGCTGCATATCCATCTGACTGGCAATATATTGCAGATACTTGGCATGCAGCCCCTGCATAAACTCAGGGGAAACCGATGAACGAATCACCTCTTTCGCCTCTACATGCATGTTCAGGCAAGAAAAAATAACAAACAGTACCGAAAGAAAACGCATAAACCACCTAGCATTCCGGGGCCGGAATCCCCTTCCAACCCATCCTTTTTCGGCGCGAGATCATATCATTGGTATCCATTGATGTGAGGAAAACTTTGCTTTTTTTATACCCAGCCCGTGTAAGCGCTTTACCCACATGGTAAATCTGAGCTAACATTCAAGCAAATGATAACCCTTATCATTTGTTTTATTTAATCCAAATATTTTCGAGGTAGTCTGACATGTCCACTCATCCCACTTTCCGCACTTTGCCAGTGACCGCTGCTGTGGCGTTTGCCCTGTTTGCCACGGCCCCCAAGGCAACAGCTCAGGAAGTTGAGGAAAAAGCAAGCGCCAGGGAAGACATTGAAAAAGTCCAGGTTGTCGGCTCTTACACCGTGGCCGAAGTGATAGATACCGCTACCGGCCTTGGCTTAACACTGCGCGAAACACCACAGTCGGTCAGCGTGATAACCTTGCAGCGTATCCAGGATCAGGCCCTGGATACCATTACCGATACGGTCATCAACGCCGTTGGCGTAGCCAGTAAAGAAATCGACAATGTGCGCAACACACTGCAAGCCAGAGGCTTTGATATCAGCAACTATCAGATTGACGGCGTGCCCTTGTCCTGGAGCTTAGCCGGTGATTCGGGTGAAACCATTGCCGATGTAGCAATCTATGAGCGGGTGGAATTTGTGCGCGGTGCCACAGGCTTGTTAACCGGCGCGGGCGACCCATCCGCGTCTATCAATCTGGTGCGTAAGCATGCTAATGCGGTGGATTTCAGCGGCTATGTGAATGCTGCGATAGGCAGCAGAAACAACCGCGAACTGAGCACGGATCTGGCTTCAGGCCTTAACCAGAGCGGTACGTTGCGCGGCAGGCTGGTGGCCAAATATGAAGAAGGTGACGGCCATGAAGACAGATTTGAGACCCAAAGCAGCGTGCTGTATGGCGTAATAGAAGGTGATCTGACTAGCAACACATTAGTGCGCCTGGGCGCCAGCTATCAAAACAACGATCCGACCTCCCCCACCTGGGGCGCCCTGCCAAGCTTCTTCAGTGACGGCACAGCAACAGACTGGCACAGGTCTGTTTCCACCTCGGCGGACTGGACTAAATGGGAAACCACCAATACTAACCTGTTCGCAAACGTCCATCATTTGTTATCCAATGGCTGGGAACTGGTGGCAAATTACAACAGGTTGAAGTACGAGCAGGACACTAAGCTGGTATACATTTCCGGGGTGTTGGAAAAAGACAGCGGTGCGGGCTTAACCACCTGGTCCTACAAAAGCAGTGGCGAAAGCATACAGGACAGCTTTGATATTCAGCTCAAAGGCCAGTATGGCCTGCTGGGGCAAACCCATGACTTTGTATTAGGTTACTTGTACAGCGAACAGGACGCCGACACATACTCCTTTGATGTGCTACCAGGTGCTATTGCCCCTATTGATAACTTCTATGAGTGGGATGGCAGCTTTGCCGAGCCACAATGGGGAACAACACCCAGCGTGGCTCAGGCCATGGACACTGAACAAAAAGGCTTGTACGGCGCAACCCGTTTGTCGGTCAGTGACAATTTCAAACTGATTGCCGGTGCACGGCTGGCCAGTTGGCAACGCACCGGTGTCAGTTACGGCACAGCCACCGACTTTGGTAACGATGATGTGCTGATCCCTTATGCCGGCGCGCTGTACGATATAACCGATCAGCATCGCCTGTATACCAGCTACACAGAGATCTTCCAGCCACAGAATCTGCAGGATAAAAATGGCGAATTTTTAAAGGAAGTAGAAGGGAAAAGCTACGAAATAGGACTAAAAAGCAGCTTTCTTGCTGATGCGCTAAATACCACAGTGGCACTGTTTCGGATTGAGCAGGACAACCTCGGTCAGGTCGACCCTGGCCAGTTTATTCATGGCGATCCAACCAAGCAGGCTTATGTTGCTGCGCAGGGCGTCACCAGTAAAGGCTTTGAGCTGGAAATGGTGGGTCGTCCGCTAGCAGGCTGGAATATCCATGCCGGTTATTCTCAGTTTGATGCAGAGGATGCCGCGGGTGCAGACGTTAACACCGACCACCCGCGTAAACAGCTTAAGCTCTTTACCACTTATCAGTTTGTTGACAGTTTGCCACAACTGACCGTGGGTGGTGGTGCCAACTGGCAGGACAAAACCTACTCCATCAACGGTCCGGTTGAGTTACGTCAGGGTGCCTACACCCTGGTTAATCTGATGGCCAAGTATCAGTTGCTGGACAGCACCTACTTACAGTTGAACGTGGATAACCTGCTGGATGAAACCTACTACAGTCAGATTGGCTTTTTCAGTCAGTATCGTTATGGCGCCCCTCGCAGTGTCAACCTGAGTCTGCATCATAGCTTCTAATGGCACATCCGCGGCAAATTCATGTTGACTGAAGCCTTAGTGGTATAGTCCCAGGCGGTCAGAAGAGGTATAACATCTCCTCTGACCGCAAAAAGATAATGCCGTGTTTAACGTTGTCAGAGCCATCTAGGACGGAAAGTAAAAACCCTGCGGATAACTGTGATAACCGTCAAAGTCCCCCTTGCCGACTTCAACACCTTTTGTCCTGGCGATGGCATATACCATGCTGATATGAAAAAAGAAGTTTGGCAGGATATAGTGATAAATAAACTCGGGCTGCGGTAAACTCAGCAGGGTAAATCCAGCCTTATCATCATGCAGAATTTCGTTGTCCAGCACTGGCGCGTCAGGTAGCTGCTCAAGACAAGCCAGCGTTTGCGCCACTTGCCGTTCAATGGCCTGTCGCTCGATACTGTCACGATCAAAGGTTACCACCGGCTTACCAACTAATGGGCAATACCCCCGCAAGGCAAAGTTACTTGCCACCCTGGCATGTACGCCCAGAGGCAACATGCCCGCGGCCAAGCTTTCAGCAAACAGATTGTCCGGCACTTTGTGCAAAATTCCCTGTAGTTGCTCAAGATAGCGGACAAAAGGCGATTTAATCGGGCAACGCATAATACGTCCTTGATAAGATTCGGCGGCTTATCATAACCACCTATAGGCAGCGGGCATATGATAATTTGGTGAAATAGGGGCGCTTAGGCGCCCCACATCAGGCTATTTGCAGTGCGTCGATGCACAAGCCGGTAAAGTGCCGGAAGCACCAGTAACGTCAGCAAAGTAGAACTGATGATCCCGCCAATTACCACCGTCGCCAGCGGCCTTTGTACTTCAGCCCCTGTGCCGGTATTTAGCGCCATGGGCACAAACCCGAGACTGGCCACCAGTGCTGTCATCAATACCGGTCGTAAACGCTGGCTGGCGCCCTGCCAAATGGCGTCATAGATGCTCTTACCTTCATCCTTAAGCTGACGAATAAAGGTCAGCATCACCACACCATTTAGCACCGCCACACCGGATAAGGCAATAAAACCCACCGCGGCGGATATCGATAAAGGCATACCGCGCAGGCTGAGCGCCAGCACGCCGCCGGTCAGGGCCAGCGGCACACCGCTGAAAACAATCAGCGCATCGCGCAGCGAGCCAAATGCGCTAAACAGCAGGCCCAGAATCAACAACAAGGTCACTGGCACCACCAGGCTTAATCTTTGACTGGCAGACTGCAACTGCTCAAAGGTGCCGCCATATTCCAGCCAGTATCCCGGCTCAAGGCCTAATTCGCTGTTCATCAAGGTGCGGACCTCGGCAATAAAACCACCTAAATCCCGGCCCTCGACATTGGCGGTGACCACCACATTGCGTTTACCGTTTTGCCGATTGACCTGATTTGGCCCTAATGCCAACGAAATGTCAGCCACCTCCCCCAATGGCACATAGGCCAGCTCAGCATTCTGGCTGGCATTTAGGGTGACCGGAATTTGCTTTAAGCGCTGGACATCCAATGCCAGGTCTTTATCCATTCTGACCAGCAATTTAAAACGTCGGTCTCCTTCGTAGATAAGCCCGGTTTGCACCCCTCCTACTGCCACGGCAACGGCCTGTTGAATATCAGCGACAGTCAAGCCCAACAGTGCCATATGGTCGCGTTGCGGAATAACCGACAAGGTCGGCAAGCCAGACAACTGCTCAAGGCGGACATCGGTTGCACCGCTGACCTTTTTCAACAGCGTCTCGGCGCGCTGACCGCTGTCTTTCAGCACCTCAAGATCATCACCATAGATGCGCAGCGCCACATCGGCTCTGACCCCGGCAATCAGTTCGTTAAAGCGCATTTCAATGGGCTGGGTAAACTCGTAGTTATTGCCGGGTACATCCTCTACCCGTTCGCGTATACGCTGCACCAGTTCGGCTTTGCTGAGGCTGGCATCAGGCCACTGCGCTTTTGGCTTAAGCATAATAAAGGTATCGGCCACATTGGGCAGCATCGGATCACTGGCCACATCCGGGGTACCAATCTTGGAAAACACCTCTTTAACTTCATCAAACTCGCCGATGGCCTGCTCTACCTGTAATTGCATTGCTACAGATTGCTGCATACCGGTACCGGGGATCCGCAAGGCGTGCATGGCAATATCCCCTTCATCCAGTTGAGGTAAAAATTCGCTGCCAAGCCGGCTGGCCTGCCAGATACTGAATGCCATTAACACCAGCGCCATCAACACCAGTTTCAGGGGATGTTTTAAGGATAATCTCAACAGCGGCAGATACAGCTTACGCGCCCCGGCCATCAGAGGATTTTCCTGCTCCACCACTTTACCGCGCACAAATACCGCCAAGGCGGCCGGTACAAAAGTAATGGCGAACACCAGCGCCCCCAGCAGAGCAGCGACCACGGTAAAGGCCATAGGGTGGAACATCTTGCCTTCCACACCACTTAAGGCAAAGATGGGCAAATACACCAGCATAATGATCATCACCCCGAAAACCGCGGGATTAAACACTTCCCTGGTACTTAAGTACACTTCCTGCAACCGCTCCTGCAGGCTTAGCAATCTGCCGGCCCGATGCTGGGCCAGGCCCAGGCGGCGCAGGGCATTTTCCACCACAATCACCGCACCATCGACAATAATGCCAAAATCAATGGCGCCCAGGCTCATCAGATTGCCAGACACCCGGTTAGCAGCCATGCCGGTGATGGCAAACAACATACTCAGCGGGATCACTAAAGCGGTAATCAGGGCGGCCGTAATATTACCCAGCAGCAGAAACAGCACCACGATAACCAGCACCGCCCCTTCAAACAGGTTGGTTTGCACCGTTTTGATGGTTTTATCCACCAAACTGGTTCGATCGTACACGGCTTGAACCTTGACGCCCGTCGGCAGACTCTGCTGCACCTCAACTAATTTATCGGCTACCCGCCGGGCAACGATGCGGCTGTTTTCGCCCAGCAGCATCATGGCCGTGCCCAGCACCGCTTCCTGGCCATTATGGCTGGCTGCCCCGCTGCGCAGTTCCCGGCCCAGACTAACCCTGGCCACATCCTTGATACGCACCGGCGCATCATCGCGTTTAGCCACCACTAACTGTTCAATGTCGGCTATGCTCTTGAGCTGCCCGGGTGAGCGCACCAGATACTGCTCCCCCAATCGCTCGATATAACCGGCACCACTGTTGAGGTTATTTCGTTGCAGCGCGTCGATGACATCGACAATACCCAACTTGAATGCCAATAACTTGCCGGGGATCGGCGCGACCTGGTACTGGCGTTCAAAGCCACCAATACTGTTGATCTCAGTAATGCCACTGACCTTGAGCAATTGCGGCCGGATCACCCAGTCCTGTAAGGTACGCAAATCCTCAGCACTATAGGGTTGACCATCATCGCGCAATGCCCCTGGTTCGGCCTCCACCACATAGGTAAAGATTTCGCCTAATCCGCTGGCAATGGGACCAAGAGCGGCCTCAACATTGTCCGGCAATTCGGCACTGACACTTTGCAGGCGCTCGCCTATTTGTTGCCTGGCCCAGTAAATATCCGTACCTTCTTCAAACACCACGGTCACCTGCGACAGTCCGTAGCGGGATAAAGAGCGGGTATAGTCCAGGCGGGGAATGCCAGCCATGGCGGTTTCCACCAGATAGGTCACCCGCTGTTCAACTTCCAGCGGGGTAAAACCATCGGCCTTGGTGTTAATTTGCACTTGCACATTGGTAATATCCGGCACCGCATCAATGGGTAAACGCAGGGTGTTATAGACTCCATATCCTGCCACCAACAAGGTCAGCGCCAGCACCAGAAAACGTCGCTCAATGGCGAACTTGATCATTGCATCAACCATAGTTCACCTCAATGCGCATGGCTTGCGCCGGCTTTTTGAATATCGGCCTTAAGTACAAAGCCATTGCGGGTCACATACTGCATTCCCGGTCTAAGACCAGACAGTACCTCTACCTGCTGACCGTCATTTTCGCCCAGCACCAGGGGCCTTGCTTCAAACTGATTGCCAACCCGCACAAAGGCCACAGGGCGGCTTTCCAGGTCCACCAGGGCGTCGCTGCTGATAACCACCTCCGCCTCGCGACTCCCGGTAATAACATCGGCTTTTACATGCATGCCTGGTCGCCAGTGTCCATCCTGGTTGTCTATCAGCAATCGCGCCCTGGCGATATGCCCGCCTGACATCATCGGGGCAATGTAAAAGACCTGCCCTTCGGCCTGCAGATGCTGGTGCAGGTCCTGCACCAGGGCGCGCTGACCAACCTGCATTTTTTCAATGTTTTCTGGAAAGGCCGATAATTCCACCCACACCTTCGTCAAATCTGCCACTTCCATCAGGACCTGAGCTGCCGCTAACTGCCCGAGGCTGACAAACTGTTCGGTGACCACGCCCGTGGCCGGGCTGGGTAAATGGTAGCTTTGCAAGGTCTGGCTGTTGCGAATACGCAGCAATGGCTGACCTTTTTCCACTTTGTCCCCCACCTGTACCAATAAAGCCTCCACCACGCCGGGATACGGCGCCATCAGGGAAAAACGCCGGTCAATAGTGGGACTGATCACACCAAACAAGCTTTCCTTGAAATTCAGTATTCCTGATTCGGCCACATCGGTCTGTATATCGGCTACCTGGATGGCCCGGTCTGACAATTCGGTACGATCGCTAACGCTGTCGTAATGCCATTGATAGTCTTTACCTTCGAAGCGGGCTTTGACCTCCACCTCAAAAGAATGGGGTTCAGCAACCTTTTGTTTACTCACTAAATAGCGCCCCTCAACAATAAAATCGAGGCTGTCTATGGGTTCCCCCAGTCTGTGCAGTTGTACCTCAAGGGTTAGCTCCTGCACCGCCAGCGGCTTGCCTTGCCAGTAGGCAAATATGCGCATTTCGGGGGGCAGCCCATTTTCATATATCAGTACTTCCAGGGCCAGCGGGCCGTCTTCCAACCAACGCCCCCCATTAGGCCCGGTGTTGTTTGGTGCTTCTTGTTGCGGCCCGTGACCGTGGTCATCAGACGCCATACTGGCCGGGATCCATAACATAGCCAATGCCAGACAAATCGCGGCGAGTCGTTGCATAATCAGATTGTTCATTTTACGTTTCCGCTAAGTTGCTGCTGAATTGCAGCGTCTGAGACAAGAGCAAGGGTTGGCGTATCAATAAGCGGCTGGCCGCTTAAACGCTGCATTGCCAGTAAAAGTTCAAACACCTCAAGTTGGGCGTCTAGTCGCTGCCGCTCGGCACCGAACAACACTTCCTGGGCATCAAGCAGTTGCAGCACAGAGATTTGCCCATGTTGATAGCCTGCCCGGCTTGCCTGTAAAAGTTGTTGGGCCTGTGGCAGCAGTCTGGTTTGCAGTTCCGCCAGGCGTTTTTCGCTGCTTTTAGCCTGACTTAACAACAGTTGTAACTGCGTGCGCAGTCTCTGGCGGCGCTGCGCCTGCTGCATGTTCAGGCCATCCATTGTGGCCAGAGCGGCGTCGATATTGCCTTGGTTTGGGTTTTGCCAGTTAAGCGGCATGGACAGGCCAAATACCAGCCCTGTATCGGCATTGGCACGATTGTGCCGCACACCAGCATTCAGTGTGATATCTGCCTGACCATTGGCTTGCTCAAGATTGAGCCGGGCTTGCTGCACAAGGTATTGTTGTTGCAATAGCCGCAATTCAGGGGCACTGTTGACCGCCTGGTCCAGCGCGATCTGCGTTGGCAACGCCGGTAAACGCGCCATATCCCCTGCAACCTCAGTAAATGTCGGTGCTTGCAGCCACAACTGACTCAGGGCAAAACGTGCCTCCTGCCATTGACTGTCCAGACGGCCCTGCTCCAGCTCCACTTCGGCCAGACGATAGGCCATACGTGATACATCAGCATCGGACACCGCCCCCGCCCCCGCACGCTGGCGTATTACGTTCAGTGAATCGGCAATTTGCTCAATACGGCGGCGATTCCACAATCGCAACTGCTGGTATCTGAGTACCTGGTAGAATTTTTCCGCCGTGTCGGCCAGTACCTCCAGACGATCCCATTCATAACGCAGCGTGGTACTTTGTTGTTGCCGGTCTTGCAGGGCCAGCCGCATGTCACGCTTGTCGCCCATTTCAACCAACTGGCTGAATGTCAGGGTCAACTCAGCCCCCGCTAAACCGCGGCTGTCGCCGCTACCCAGCACATTTTCCAGTTCGACACTGACATTGGGGTTAGGCGTCAATCCTGCCTGCAGGCGTTCGGCCTCCATGGCCCGTATTTCATAGGGGTATTGGCTAAGGGTCGGGTGATATTTCAAACTGGCTTGCAGGGCATCCTTCAGTGACAACGCACTTTGTCCCAGAGCGGCAGTAGCAGGCCTGGCCAGCAGACACAATAATCCCACCACCGCAATACGGGCGCGGAAATTCTCAAAATTCATAATTTGCTCTCTTATTTCAATACATTATCTGAGCCCAAAAGGCCCGGTTAAATGGATTTCAGAGCAAATAATTGGGGGGCGGTACCGGCGGTTGGTAATACAGATTGAGATAATGTCTGGGTGAGTACAGCGCATTTCCCGCCGCATAAACCGGGAAGTTCAGCGCCGTCTCATAGCCACTGTGACAGGACAAATGTACGTGAATTTGGTGTTGATGGTCAGTACCGGGGTCATCGGCGCCAGGTTGGTGATAGTCCGGCGCCTCCATATGACTTAAGTGGGTATAGCCCGGATGTTCAGGATCCGGCACGTGAAAAGGCGACGCCACACAGCTAAAAAAGCTGTGTGTCATTATCAGCAGTAACGCGTAGATAATTTGTTTCGCCTTCATCCTTGCCTCTTACACCTGACAACAGGTTGCTTTACTTTGTGCGCTGATCTGCCTGGCGTCTTTGATTACCCTGGATGCTGAAAGCATAATAGTCAGAGCAATCAGGCTGCCTATCAGCCAATCCGGCCAAGCTTTACCCAGCCAGGTCACCAGCGCGGCTGACAGTAACACACCACCATTGGCCAGCATATCATTACGTGAACAAATCCAACTGGCTCGCAGGTTAATATCGCCACTGCGATGCTGATACAGCAATGAAAAACACAGTACGTTCACCATCAACGCCAGAAACGCGACAGAATACATCAGGTTCACATTCGGGCTGGCGTCGAGCCAGATGTTTTTTACCACATCCACCAACACCAGGCCACCCAGAATCAATTGCAGCGTACCATTTAACATGGCTGCCCTGGCTTTATAGCTCATGGCTTTGCCCACCGCATACAGGCTGACCCCGTAAACCAGCGCATCCGCCAGCATATCCAGAGAGTCAGCCATCAGACCACTGGAGCTGGCCAGCCAACCAGCGATAAATTCCACTACAAACATCAGTGCATTGAGTACCAGCACCAGCCATAAAAGTTTACGTTGTTGATCATCTGCAGCATTCGGGGCACAACAGCCTGCCATAAGGGTTCCTTTGTAAAACATAAAAGTCCATGTACCCTAGAATAAAGGTTCCAGCAACTGGAAGGTCAAGATGCAAATTAATCAATTGGCTAAACAAGCTGACGTACCGGCCAAAACCATTCGTTATTATGAAGATATTGGCTTGCTTAATCCGCCGGTACGTGCCGCCAATGGCTACCGTCAATACAAATCTGACGATGTGCACCGGCTGGTGTTTATCCGCCGCTGCCGAGATTTACAAATTTCACTGGACGACATCAGACAGATGCTGGCGGTGCAGGCAGATAACAGCGCGCCCTGCGCGCAGGTAGACCAGATTATTCAGCAGCAATTAACGCGGGTTCAGGTGGCACGACAGGAGCTGGAAAAGCTGGAGCACAGCCTGACGACGCTTGCCAATAGCTGCAAACGCAACAGAATTGATGAATGCGGGATTTTACACAGATTAACCGAGGAATAAGTTTTCAGTGGCATGCCAAACCTTTGGCGGGTTGCTGCCGGACTTAAGTTCTGCAGACCTGAATATGCTGTGCTGACAGACAAAAAAGCCGGGCATCCCCGGCTACGGTTCAAATTTGTGCCAACCTATTCTTCGTCACTGCTAAAAATACAGTGCTTGGTGAAATCTTTGGCTTCATTGGCTGTCCAGTCACCTTTGGGTTTTTCTTTCATATTCTCACACCAGTCTTTGCTACCCACTTCCGGGGCACAAGCCGTTAACATGGCGCTGCAAGCCAGTAATATTGCCACTTTTTTCATCGTTATCTCCGTTACCGGGCCAGAACTGCCCACAAGTGAAAGTGATTGGCCTAAGAGCATATCGTTAATTGTGCAGGCATGGTATCAAAAAGCCGTGTGACGACCTGTCGCATTTATTCAATACCCGCCCACTGAAAAGCAGGAAGATGGCAGAAAAACAGGAGCAAAAATATGATTTTCCGATACACCATCCTATATGTTGAGAATGTGGCCGACACGCTGGGGTTTTATCAGCAGGCATTTAACCTGAAAACAGGTTTTCTGCATGAAAGCGGCGATTACGGCGAACTGCAAACCGGTGACACCAAACTGGCCTTTTCCTCTCAGCAATTGATGCGTAGCCTGGGTAAGAACCCGCAACAGCCCGATCCGCAAAGACCGGTGTTTGAAATCGCACTGGAAACCGACAATGTGCCAGAGGCCCTGTCTCGCGCCCTTAAGGCAGGCGCCATATTAGTGCAGGACGCCAGACAGGAACCCTGGGGACAAACCACCGCCTATGTGCGCGATCCCAACGGTTATCTGGTGGAAATATGTTCGCCGGTCCAGTTGCCTAACCCGGCATGAGAAAGCATCGCCAGCACCTCCGGTGATTGTTTTAGCTGGTTTGGGGTTTTACCAAACCAGCGCTTAAAGTCACGGGTCATATGGGCCTGATCACTGTATTCAAACTCAGCAGCCAAGTCAGTGATGGACGAGCTGCTATTGAGCCTGGCAGCGGCACGCCTGGCCCGGCCAAGTAACCGCCAGTATTCAGGCGTTGGCAGTGCGGCCCGCTTGAAATATCGCTGAAAAGTGCGTTCAGTCACACCGGTCTGCAACGCCACCTGACGAACCGAATATCGCCCACTGCTTAGCGCATCAATGGCGCCTAGAAGGTCCCAGTCAGGTTTAAGCAGGCCAGGTATGGCGCCGTGTAAATCGGTAGTTTCGTGCTCAATACTTTGCAGTGCCTGATGCTCTAATACCAGACCGGGACGCAGCCGGTAGCCGAAAAACTGCTGACCCGCCGCAACGCAAACCTGTCTGGGGCAAAAATCCCAGTCACTAAAAAACCACCTGTCTGCTTTGCCATTTTGGCGAACCACAATCAGATCCCGACAACCGTCAGGCAATACCAAAGTGCTGGCATCTTCGTTTACCGCAAAAGACCAGCGGCTATATAACACGGTCATACTCCATACTGACGTTACCAGAGCAATTTTGTTCAATACAGCGCGTCTTGTCTGTCACAGACTAACGCCACCCCAATCAATACGTTTTTTACCATGTCATTTTCACTGATTCTACCTATGATGGCCTTTGCCCTGGCCGCGTCGATTTCCCCCGGTCCGGTCAATCTGGTCTGTCTTAGCAGCGGTACCCGTCATCCCATCGCCACTGGGCTGATTTTTGTCAGCGGTGCCACCCTTGGCTTCATATTGCTGTTTATTGCCATCGGCCTGGGGCTTTACTCTGTGTTAAGCCTGCTCCCTGGCCTAAACAGCGCCTTAAAATGGCTGGGCATCGCCTTTTTGCTCTATCTCAGTTTCCAGCTTTTCAAAGATAACGGTCAGCTTACGCAAGAACAGGACAGCAACAGACCGGGCTTTATGACAGGGGCGATAATGCAGTGGCTAAACCCCAAAGCCTGGTTGGCGTCGGCTTCCGGTATCGGCGCTTACACCAACAACGACCTGCAGCATATCCTGCTGTTTGCTGCGATTTATCTGCCAGTATGCTGGTTGTCTTTGAGTTGCTGGGTTTATGCCGGGGCCTATTTAAGACGTTTTATGCAAACACCCGGCACGCTGATTATCATCAACCGCAGCCTGGCCATATTACTTGCGCTCAGCACCCTGTATCTGCTGATTGACTAAGCTCTGCTGATATTGCCGGGGCGTGGCGGCCAGCAGTTTTTTAAAGGTACGCTGAAAATGCGGCTGGTCAGCAAACCCGGCCTGTAAAGCCGTTTCAGCAATAGGCTGGCCCTGCTTCAGGGCCTGCTGGCCAAGTTGGATACGACAATTAACTAAATAGGCATGCGGCGTCAGTCCGAAGTACAGCTTGAATGCCCGCACTAAATGGCCAGGACTATAACCTGAACGTTCACACAGCCCGTCCAGGGAAATCTCCTCATCAGCATGCGCAGCAATATAGTCAGCCAGTTCCTGCATATTTTCCGGCGCAGCAGCAACCAAAGGCATCTGATTATCAGCTAATTCACACAGTAAGGCGGTCAGATACTCAATTACCGCGACCTGCTTATCCAGTAGCGCACTATCTGTATCCAGCAAACAGTCAGCTAATTGGCAATAGCCTGCATACCACTTGGGGTCGGTGATGACCGAGGTAGAAATATCCTGCCACTGCGGAGTAGCCAGCAGCCCGGCTTCATGGCGTAGCTGGGTCAGCCACTTAGTATCCACATACAGCATCAGATAAGCCCAGGGATGCTGGTCAATTGGGTTGCAGGCATGTACCCAGTTGGGATTCATCATCACTAAGGTACCGGCACTGACCTGCTGCTGTGTATCCCGGTATACAAAGGTGCTGCATCCCTCTGTAATAGCCCCCAACGACCATTGGGTGTGACTATGAGGCGCATAGCAGACTTTACGCCCCTCCCTTACCACCCTGAGCTCAAGAAAAGGCATACGTGGATCGCGCCAGAAAATCGGCCCTTGCGTTTCCTTCATCTCCATTCCCTAAACTTATTGATGTGCTAACACATTAATCAGCGTGCCAAACGGGTCACGAATATAAAACCTTGTTACCCCCCAGGGTTCCGACACTGGTCCATATTCAATGGTAATCCCCGCCGCTTTTACCCGGCTTAGGACAAGGTCCAGATTATCCACCTCGATAGACAGATCCGGTACGTCAGTTCCCGACCCACCTTCAGATGCAACACTCAGCTGTGTGGTCATACTTTGCCCGCTACTCAGGGTCTTGATCCAACCATGGTCCATCGCCAGGTCAAGCTCAAAGATAGCGGCGTAAAAGGCGCTGGCCACATTAGGATCTTCAGCACGAATATTGGCGACGATTCGTTTGACTGTCATCAGTAACTTCCTTTACCAACATGAGAATCTTAGGTTAACACAGTCTTTTAGATGGATGCGCCATCTAGCAGCAATGTGTCTCTGAATTTGGCGTACTGTTCAAGCGCCAGCGGCAGGAAGATATGCGGATTCTGTACATGCACAGCGCCCTCACTATAGCTGTATCCCCATAATCTAAGAGGCGGTATCGGGTTGTTTTACAGGCCCTGATTCAGGTTTAGTATTGGCCCAGTTTCGTATCAGCCTGGCGGCTGGCATCTCAAAATACCGATAACAAAGTGATGCTACCAGCAAACTCAGCGCAACAGACACCACCAACTTCAGTTCAATCGCCAATTCATACAGGTTTACCTTGGCAATAATCGGCATATGTAAGAGATACAGGGAAAAGGATATTTGACCGACATAATCCCCAAACTTATTGGCCAGCAAGATATTGTTGTTTGGTACCAGAAACACCACACAGAAGAACACCGCACTCATAACCAGCAGGACTTCATAGCTTAACCACATCCTGGTCTTGGCATCGGACGCAATGGGGGAAAACGCCGGGAACATCAGCGGAATCAACACTAACACCAACACAAAGCCATGCTTTTGCAGATAATCCGGCACCTTGATGTGCTTGTAGTGCATACCAAACAGCATACCCACAAAGAAATATGGCAGGCTTCTCAATACCTGGAACAGGTTGTATGGCACACCATAGAACTCGCTAACCCAACGCGGGAAGTTAGCAAAAAACAGCGCGATTAAAACCGCCACCACTAAAACATAAATGTATCCCGCCCTTTTGGCCGCCAAAGCCCAGAACCCCACAAACAGCAGATAAAACTGTACTTCAGGTGAAATCGTCCAAAGCACGCTTTCACCGCTTAGAAACAGCAGATGCGAAATAAGTGCGTCAGCACTGTTAATGGCATACAGCCCTTCTGTACCGTTAATTGATAGCAGGTAGGAGGCGCATACCACCAGTAGATACAGTGGCAAAATCCTTGCCATCCGGGCCAGAATATAACCTTGGATATTTTGCAGGTTAAATCCTCTGTCAAAATACAAGTGGGACATCAAAAATCCACTGAGCAGAAAAAACAGCATCACACCATATTGGCCCGCAGCACCGCCCAACTTGCCGCCCAGCCAACCAGTAATATCGCTAAAGTGGGTAATAAAGACGATTAGCGCGGCCAAACCGCGCAGGCTATTTAACTTTCTGATTTGCAAAACAACATCCTTCAACTGACAGCGCAGATAGTTATTTTGCCGCAGTATTACCCGGCTGCGCGTCAACAACCTTGATGGTATGGGTCAACAGTTCCTGGCCGCCGGGCAAACCATGGCCGGGGATCACGGTCTCTGCATCTGGGTAACGGGTCAGAATCTTTGCTACCGACACCGGCCACTGGGCAAGATCGGCATGCGAGGTATTGCCGGCATTGTGACGCGCCAGTTCATGCACCGCACAGCCGCCAAACAGAACCTTTGCCTTAGGTACATAGACAGCCAGATTATCCGGTGCATGACCATGTCCCGGATAGAAGATCTCTACCGGGCCGAAAGATAGCGCATCTCCAGCGGCAACAAGAGCCTGCAAGCTATATTCGGGGATTTCATTGCCCTCAGCCTCGGCCAGTTGACGGGTTAGCGCACTGGCATAGGTTTGCACTCCGGCTTGTTTAAGCACCTCCACACCTTCCACCCTGTCATCATGAAAATGGGTGGAAACAGCACGAGTGACCGGTAATCCAATCTGCGCTTTTATCTCATGCAACAAAGCACGGGTATTGTCTGCGCCCCAGGCGGTGTCAATTAACAGCAGTTCGTCGCCGTCTTTGACGATTAAACCATTGGAAGGAAATAACACCCCATTAAAATCATGGGTGGCAATATGGCTCCAAACGCCTTCTGCCACCTTAAACAGACGCACCTGCCCTTCGGGAATATCTGCCGCCTTAGGGTAGTTTTGCCAATTTTGCACTGTATCAGCTGTCACCGCCAGACTCGTGCCCAGCACAGATAATAAGCTGATGGTGGATAAGAATTTTGCATAAGCCATAAAAACATCCTCGGCCATATCATACGAACAACCCACGTTGACCTTTTGGAATAGCCAAACGCCGCTTAGTTTTTGCAAGTTAACGCTATTCCTGCCTAACGCAACTAAGCCATTAAAGCATATTTGGGCCACAGATTCTGTACATCCCAGCAAACATTGCTAAGGTATTCATAGCCTTGAGACGTTTAGCTAACAATCTTGCAAAGGAATTGCGCTTACCTTGTTTTGCCCTCCCTTGCATTCCTGTTACTGAAAATTTGCCATGTTAAGGTGATGATATTCCGTCATTGAGGCAAACGATGCGTAGGTACATCGACAATTTTTATATACGGAGATTTTATGTCTACATTATTTGGCACAGTTAAGTGGTTTAACGAAGAAAAAGGCTTTGGTTTTATTGCCCCTGAAGACGGTAGCCAGGATGTTTTTGTGCATTTCAATGCCATTACCGGTGATAGCTTCAGAACCCTGACAGAAGGTCAGCGGGTTTCGTACGAAGTTGAGCAAGGCATCAAAGGTCCGCAGGCCAAAAATGTAACACGCCTGTAAGCCCCCGAAAATAACCAAGGCGGCCAATTGACCGCCTTGGTTAAACTTGTCGCTTAGTGCTTATGCACCCAGTGCAGGGTTTCGGCCTTGGCTTCCAGGCTCTGCTGGGTTTGCTCAGGCATACTTTGTACATTTAAACGTTCAAAGAAAAACGCCTTACGTTTGGTTTTGCTACCCACTTCATTCATGGTTTTCACATCATAGATGCGGCCGTTGAGTACGGTGTAATCAACATACTCTGAACGTTGCAGGTTATTTAGTACATCACCGTCAATCACCACCATATCGGCCAGCTTACCTACTTCCAGGCTACCAATATCCTTATCCATGCCCAGATGTTTAGCGCCGTCTATAGTGCCGCCGCGAATCGCCTCCCAAGGCGTAAAACCGCCCTGCTGCATATGCCATAATTCCCAGTGTGCACCCAGGCCAGGACGCTGACCATGCGCGCCGATATGCACCGTAACGCCGTTGTCACGTAGCTTCTTGGCATAGGCGGCTACATCAAAGTGGTGGTATTGCTCATCTGGCGCGGTGGGCCGGCGAATGGCGCGGCTATCCAGCATATAATGCGGGGTATAGCGCAGCAGCCGTTCGTTCTTCCACACCTCGGTTTTATCGTACCAATATTCCTCACCCATAATAGTGCCCATGGTCACCACAAAGGTCGGGGTATAGCCGGATTGCGAGGCGGCCCATAACTGGGTCACATCGGAATAGCCGTGGGATAAGGGAATGGAATGCTCCAGCCCGGTGTGACCATCAACCACCATGGTCAGGTCATACAAGAAACGCCCTGCGCCTTCCGGTACCACCATCATGCCAAGTTCTTTACCCGCTGCAATAATCTGCTGACGGACGTCACGGCGTGGCTGGTTATAACTTTTCACCGAAATAGCCCCCACGTCCTTTAAGCGTTGCAGATGGAATCTGGCCGAGTCGGCATCATCAAAGATGGCTTTATAGGACGGCGAATTGGCGCCGTATAAGATGGTGCCGGTGGAGTAAATACGCGGGGCGATAATCTCTCCGGCTTTTTGCAATTCGGCTGCCGAGAAGATCTCTGAGGTATCATTGGACGGGTCATGAATGGTGGTTACGCCAAAGGATACATCGGCAAAGTTACGCCAGTTCTGACGCGGAATAATTTCATCACTGCCTTGCGAGCCATGGGCATGGGCATCAATCAGACCTGGGATCACGGTTTTGCCGCTGATATCCAGCACCTCGGCGCTGCGCGGTATTGTCACTTCGCCTTGCTTACCTATGGCCTTGATGCGGTTGTTTTCAATCAGTACCACACCGTTTTCTATCACCTCCTGGCGATTATCGGCATCACGCATGGTGACTAACCGGCCGCCCACCAGCGCTTTCATACCACCAGGCTTATCGGCTTTATGCTTAAACGACAGATCCAGTCCTTCACTCAAGGGCTCTGGCAGGGTTTCAGGGGCACCGTTGATAAAGGCGAAGGCGTCTTTCAGTTCACGTTCAAACAGCAGCGCGCCATGGTGCCAGCTCAAAGCCTGATTGTCGGCCCGCCAGGTCAGAAACTCCCCGGCGCGGCTGGATACCTTTGTCACCGGCAGTGAACTCATGGTTGGGCCCACGGTTAACAGCTTGCCGGTTTCAGCATAAGGCGCAATATAGGCATTGTACTGATAAACAAAAGCCAGCCATTGACGGTCATGCGACAAACGGAATTCCACCGCCTGATCCCCGCCATCCAAATGTTCACGCCGGTCTTTGCCGTTTAGATCGACGCTGACCAGCTTGGTATTGGTAGAAGACGGCTCAGTAAAGTACACGCGGCTGTCATCACCGGCAAAATGCGGGGCAACGCCACTATTTACCAGTTTGCGATTTTCGCCGCTTTTTATATCCGCCAGATAAATGCCAGGCTCCAGCGACCATTCCGGAGACAGCAGGTAACCACCGGTAAACTTGCGGTACACCACCTTACTGCCATCCAGGCTAAAGCTGGGTTCGGCATAGTGCCCGGGCTGCGAGCTGACCACCTTACTACGCCCGCCTTTGGCGGAAATCACCCTGACCTCGCCCAGTTTGTCGTCGTTCCAGGTGGTATAAACGATGGACTTTCCGTCATTGGAAAAACGCGGATAGAACTCATCGTGCTCATCCTGGCTGGTCAGGCGTTTCAGCTTGCCTGTTTTAATGTCTTTGATGTAAAGCTTACCCAGCGCCTGGAACAAGGCGGTTTTACCGTCCGGCGATTTTTGTGCCCAGCGGATCATTTTCACATCAAATTCATCCGGCGCTACATCCACAGGGAAGCGCAGCGCCTTGGCAATCTGCTTATCTACCTTAACCTCAACCCCGACCTTGGCCACTTCTTTACCTGCCATATCTATTTGATGGAAGGTGCCGCCGGTCCAATACAGAATCTGCTTGCTGTCGGGCGTCCAGTCGAAATAGGCAAAGTACCCTTCCGACCCAAAACCTTCCTGCATATCCCGCTCCAGCTTATCGGTTAGCAGGGTTTCGCGGCCCGAGGCCAGATCCATGACAAATAAGCCGGTGTTTTCCCGCACCCGGCGTACAAAGGCCAGCTGTTTACCGTCCGGGGATGGAGTTGGCACCACCGCACCGCCTACACCACTTACCAGGGTAATGTCTTCGCCGGTTTGTCTGTCATAGCGGCGAATGGCGAACACACTTTTTAATGGGTCGCGGTTATATTCAAAGTAGCCACCCGCACTCATATCCTTGGTGTAATAGATATAGCGGCCGTCGGGTGAAAAGGCCGGATCGGCCTGATTCTGCTGCTCGGTTTTACCGTTATCCCGCTCTTTAACCGGCAGGCCGGTGCCGCCGCTATGGTGGAATAACCAGATTTCCCCGGCCGGAATACTGCGGGTTGAGACTTTACCGATAGTCACGGCAATATACTGGCCGTCCGGACTCCATTTGGGCGAATGCACCAGGTCGCTTTTTACCTTGGTGATTTGCTTAAGGTCCGAGCCGTCCCGTTGCATGGTCCAGACATTGGTATTGCCGTCTCGATCAGAGATAAATGCTATGCGTTTGCCATCCGGGCTGATGGCCGGATGAAAGTTAAATGCCATATCATTGGTCAGTGGCTTGGCACTGCCGCCTTTGATATCGCTGACGTACAGGTCGCCCAGCATATCAAACACAAATTGTTTGCCATCGGGGCTGATATCCAGGCTGGACCAGGTGGTTTCGCTGGTATTGATGCTGACACTGGTCATCTCCAGCGGCGGATTCAGCACATCCCACTTTTGCTCTTTATCCGGTTTTTTACTGGTGTCTGCCTTGTCGTCCTGGGCCAGCAAGGATGTACTGCCCAGCCCTAAAACCAGGGCCAGGGCGATGGGGGTGAGTTTGCCTGTTGTCACTGTGTTGCCTCTTATTGTTATCTGTTGTTTTATTTTGCGTCCATGATGCCAGACCGGGTCGATCATAGCCAAACTGCCTTTGTGCCATAAAAATAGCCAAGGGGCACAGCCACACACGGCCAAATTACGGGGAAATGCGGTCAATTTTTCGGGAAGCATTATTCAACGCTGAGACGCTAAGAACACAGGCATAGCGCAGAGATTTATGCGGGTTCGTATTAACAGACCTTGTTACTGGCTTCTCTCGTTTTCCCTGTTGTGCCAAACCCGCAAAATATAAATGTGGTCATTCTGAATGAAGTAGCGGAGGGTATAGGCTTTTACATAGAGATCACGAATCTTTTCCGGGTCGCTGGCCTTTAAAACGGGCAAGCCTATTTCTGGAAACTTTTTTAACCGATCTACCGCTTCCTGAAGATCAATAGCCATTCTGCGTGCTGCATATGGATTCTTGCTTTCAATAAATTCAACCACGCGCTGCAGGTCATCCATCGACTCAGGCGAATATTTTACTTTCATTTTTGCGGTTTAGACTGCCTGCTTGCTGTTCCCCAGGAATTGAGCCAGGCGTTGACATCGTCCTCGTCAAGCGATTTGCCTGCTTGTATCGACGCCATCGCTTCCAACGTGTCCTGCCAGCGCGACTCTTCCAGCGACTGTTTGGCAAGAAACTCCCTAATTGCCTGATTGATAAGATAGTTTTTGCTTCTGTCGAGTTTCTTAGCCAAAGACTCTAAAGGCTTATCGACATCTTTATTAAGCCTGATACTGGTAATGCTCATATCTTCACCGATAGCTGTAGCACGTTGTATTACATAGTAGTATTGTGCACTAAGGTTGACCAGAGGATTTTACCGACTTAGATGGCGTTACCTTTAGTAACACTTGAGCGGTTATTTTGTAGTATCTGAATGTTAAGCTGGTGCGACTGAACAATATAGCTATTCATGCATGCGCAACCATCATCTGAGTATCAGCAAGGCAGAAGGCGACGATATTCGCTTTGAGGCGCGCTTGCAGGACACCGCTTTTACTCCCCATCGCCATGACTATTACACCCTGGCCCTCACCTTAAAAGGGGTGCAGAGTTTCAACTACCGCGGCGCCCGCCAACAATCCCTGCCGGGAGAAGCCGTAATTTTGCACCCCGATGAGCTACATGATGGTAAAACCGTGACCGAAGAGGGGTTTATTTACCGCTCCATCAGTATTGACCCTCACCAGATGCAACAATGCCTGGGCGGAACGCCACTGCCCTTTATTGAAGGTGGAATCTGCCGCGATACCTTGTTGCTGCAAACCCTGCACCGCGGTTTGGCAGACCTGTCCAGGCCTTTGGAAAAACTGGAACATCAGGATATCGTCTTCGATTTAAGCCAGGCACTCAGACAAGCCGCAGGGCAACGGGAAAAAGCCAGCCCGGTGGATAGTCAGGCCACCTTCAGAGCCAGGGAATATATTCTTGCAAACTGGCAATACAACCTGAAACTGGAAGAACTGGAACAGGTATCGGGACAGGATCGTTTTAAACTGAGTCGTGATTTTCGCAAACTCTTGGGCACTAGCCCTTATCGATTTGTGATTCAGCGTCGTTTGCAGAAGTCGCTGACGATGCTGTCTCAGGGGCGCTCACTGGCCGATACCGCGCTGGATTGTGCCTTTGCCGACCAAAGTCATTTCACCCGCCAGTTCCGACAAGCGTTCGGTATGACCCCCAGGCAATGGCAGAAGGCGCTGTTGCAGTAACAGATATTTAATCAGCTTGCACAATCGTTCTATAACGGCGCCGTTGGGCTGCATATCATCGCCCTTCACTACATGATAAGAGCGTTTTCCATGCTATCTGCTGACAAATCCCTGGCCCTGAAAGAAGTCATTGGCTTCGGTTGCCTGGTGGTGATATCTAAACTGCTGGTCGACCCGCTAACCTGGAAATTTTCCGGCCCCATTACCCTGATCGGCTCCATGCTGATACTGGCCATTTATTTACACCGTCGTGGTGAAGGACTAGCCGGGATTGGCTTTGCCGTGCCTGGCGGGTTGAAATCCAGGCTGATGATCCTACCCAAATGCTTGCTGACCGCTGCGGCCATTATTCTTACCGGTGTGACCGTGGCGAAAACCGGTGAACTGCTGGGCCTGGATCTGGTGAAAGACAATGCGGGCATTGCCGAGCGTCTGGCCGACGTACCTGGCAACCTGAATATGTATCTGCTGTGGCTTGGATTGATCTGGGTAAGCTCAGGGCTGTGTGAAGAAATGTTTTTTCGTGGCTTTCTTATTACCCGTATGTTGACCCTTTTCAACGGGGTCAAGTTTCAGCGCACCTTGTCTGTGTTTTTCCCGGCGCTGTCTTTCGGTTTAGTACATGTCTACTATCAGGGCCTGCAAGGTTTGATTATTACCGGCTTTATCGGCCTGACTCTAGGGACTTTATTTCTGCTCTTCAAACGCAATCTATGGCCTTTGGTAATTGGCCATGGCCTGGTAAACAGTCTGAGCCTGACTGCCGTTTACCAGCAGTGGGATATTTGAGTAAACTGCCGGGCTCCGCCCGGCTTTCCTTTCACAGTTAACTGAACACGTAGCAGCGGAAACCACAGGACAAACCTGTTGAACAAGTTATCAATAATCACTATCATTTGCACTAACTTATAATTCAGACTGCAGTTTCGGCATCGTGTTTACGTAAATAGCGTGCCTACGCAGTGGGAAACAGGCTCTGACACAATGAATGTATATTGGCAAAGCGGTCTCGCCTTAGTGTTAAGCCTATTGTCAGCCCTGCTGCTCTATCTTGGCAGCCCCAACCAACAATGGTTTAAAAAGCGTTATATCAAGTTTTACCCTGCACTCTTGCTAAGTCTGATATTGCTATGCGCCGCCTGGTGGCTATTGCGCTCTCACCTCTCCGGCCTCTCCGCCGTATTTACTATTTTCACTGCCCTGATGTTGCTGCTCGGACTATTGCCCTTTACCGCCAAGCTGAGCAAACCCAGTACCAAAGGTGGGAAGTCCACCTTAGTCAGAAGCAAAAGCTATGCGGAGTACCAGACCAAATGGTGGAGCAGAGTTTTGGGGGCACTGGTGCTGGGTTTTCCCCTGGCGCTGTTCACCAGCAGTCTGATAGGGCTGACCTACGACGTCAGTGAAGCGGCAGATGTAAGAGCGCAGTTTATTATGTGGATGATCACGCCACTTTGGCTGATGCCTTTGTGCTTTATCTTTTTTACCCATAAGCCGTGGCGGGTATTTTTAAGCTTGTTGATTTTGAGCGCTTGTTTATATGGGGTGCTCGGGCAAGTTGGTATTGGAGGCTAAGTTATGCGTTTGGAATTCTATAAAAGCTATCAGCAAGTGCATATCTGGACAGGGATCATTTCTGGATTATTGCTCTATATCTGCTTCATTGCAGGAGCCCTGACCATGTTTAAAGCCCCACTAAACCAATGGGCCTTACAACAAGAGGCCCGGCTGCCCCAAATAGACATGACCCAATACGACGCTCTGCTGCAAAAAGTGCTGCTTGCCTATCCTGATGCAGCAAAAGATCTGACCGTCTATTTACCCTCCACACAACCACAGCACGCACCAGTTAGCTGGGTAGTTGAAGATAGCATCAGCCACGCTGCCAGCCTCTGGCATGCCAGTCTGGACAGTCATGGTGAACTGATCACCTCCCAAACCCAGGTTTCAGCTATCGGTGACTTCCTTGACACCTTACATCGTACCGCCGGTATTCCTGGCGGCGACGATCACGATGCCTACGGCATTTTTGTTATGGGACTGGTCTGTATCTTGTATGTCGTAGCCATAGTCTCGGGTCTGATCATTTTTTTGCCAAGCTGGTTTAAAGACCTGCTGGCAATCAGAAAAGAAAAAAATACCCGACGTTTCTGGGTGGACTTCCACAATGTGCTTGGCATTACGGCCCTGCCTTTTCACCTGATCATCGCCCTGACCACCATTGTTTTCGCGTACCATGATTTGCTGTACGCCTCAATGCAGCAGTGGGTTTACAAGGACACCCCGATATTTTCCCGCCCTGCTCCCAGTCAGAGTGACCGCAACATAGCGTCATTAGCCAGTATCCAGCAATTAGAACAATCGGTGCGAGCCATTGAACCTGAGTTTCAACCTGCGGTGCTGAACTTTGCCGCCTTGGGTACACCTGCTGCCAGAGTGCTGATTGGTGGTGAACTAGCGGGACAATGGGTCAGAGGACCTAAATACGCGTATGTACTGAGCGATCCCTACAATGCCGAGCCGGGATATACCGCAATGCTGCCCAGTGTTTCGGGCATTATGGGTAAAGTGGTCAATGGCTTTTTCACCTTGCATTTCGGCGGTTTTGGCGGTGGTCTGGTGCACTGGCTGTATTTTGGCCTTGGCCTGTCAGGCGCTTTGCTGTTTTTAACCGGGAATATCATCTGGATAGAGTCCAGGCGTAAAAAACAGCAGCAAACCGAAGGACAAACACAGCAAAATCGTTCTGTAAAAGTTATGGCGCGCCTGACTGTGGGTGTGACACTTGGCACTCTTATCGGTGTAGCAATGTCACTGCTATGTGCTAAATGGCTACCCCGCGAACATTTGGATATCAGTACATGGCAACAAGCGGGCTATTATCTGGGGTTCTTGTCCTGTCTACTGCTGGCTTTTTTCCTAAAGCCAATTGTCGCTGCTAAACATCTGCTGGCGATCTTATGCGCTTTGTTGACACTGCTAGTGCTATCCACTCTTTGGTGGCTAGACGGCAGTCAAACCGCTGGGGTGGATTTTACCTTCTGTATGGTCTGTAGCTTACTAGCGGTAGCCTGCATGGCGACCTGGCGGCATTTGTGCAACAGGCAGGCGCAGATCCCACAAGACAATGTATGGGCATAATTCACACTGATTATTTTTGCATGGAAGAGCCAAGGGGAATAAGCGCAGAGCGGCGAATTTTTCCTAAGATGAAGGCCATTGATTTACGGCCCGAACACGGATGTCAAACACCGGCAAATTGCCAAACGCAATGTTCTTAAACTACTCAAGGGATACACACCATGTTCAGACTTGGTAACAAGCAATGCCTGTCGCTGGCTGCGGCGATTGCAGCCTGCTTCGCCAGCCCAATGGCAAGCGCCGCAGAGACGCCGGACAAAGCCGATAAGAAACTTGAAACTATTGTTGTTATCGGTGAGAAAACCAATCGCCCCCTGAAAGACACCACCTCGTCGGTTTCAGTATTATCAGAAGAAGCATTAAACAGTACACAATTTAAGTCTATCACCGAAGCCATTTCCGACATTCCCAATATCGTCGCACCTTCGGGCGCCGTGCCGGATATTCGCGGCGTATCGGGCAACGGCGCGGCTGGTGGGTTTAATTCTATCTCTGGCGGCGCCAAAGGCCGTGTATCGACTCTGATTGACGGCGTAGCAGAACCCTTTGTCGCTGATCTGACCGGAGACTCAGGGATCTGGGACGTGGAACAGATTGAAATCTATCGCGGGCCGCAATCCACCAGTAATGGCCGCAACAGTATTGGCGGTTCAATCTATATCAAGACCAAAGATCCCAGTGAGGTATGGGAAGGCGCAGTACGCGTTGGTTACCGCAATCAGGACAGCTATGTTGATACCTCTGCGGTCATATCCGGGCCACTGATTGAAGATACCCTGGCGTTTCGTGTCAGTGCCCAAATGCTGGACGCCAATACCATTACCGATGATACCGGTTATGTCGGTAATCCCCCAGATTATGACCTGAATGAGATCAAAACCCGCCGCTTCAGAGGCAAGTTACAGTGGACGGTACAGGATGATTTAACCTTTTTGTTATCTCATTCCACCAATAATGAAAAGGGCGACACCGGCCGCGTATATTACAAGGCGGACGATCTGTCGAAGTTCAGTCGCTTGTACTTCAGGAATATCGAGACGGATGTAGCGACAACCAGCCTCAGAGCTGACTATAAGATCAATCAAAATATGTCACTGGATGTACTGCTGGCATATATGGACTACGAATGGGGTTTTGACGGCTATGAGCCTACGCCAGAGGCACAGCAGCAACTGTCGTTTGACGAGCACAACTTAACCCTGGATGCCAAACTCAACTTTGGTCTGCAAAGTGACAACCTCAGTGGCTTTATTGGCTTGGCGTACTTTGAGCGGGATCACGATGTCGTTAGTACCGGTGCCTACTTGTATCAGGGTGATGACAAGAGTGATTCACTAGCGCTATACGGTGAGGTGGACTTCGCTTTATCTGAACGTCTGGATTTGATTCTCGGCGCCAGACTAGAGCGCGAGTCTCAGGTACGTAACTTTGTTTACGGCCCCATTGATTCAGATCTGGACAATGACACCAATATCTTCCTGCCCAAACTGGTCCTGCAGTATCAGGCTGCACAACACACGACCATCGCCCTGAGTGCGCGAAAAGGCTATAACGCAGCAGGTGGTGCACTCAATTTCACGGCACAGGAGTACTATTACTTCGGTGAAGAAAAGGTCAATACTTTTGAATTCAGCACCCGTAGCAGTTTTGCCGACGGACACGTATTTTTGCGCAGCAATCTGTTCTACAACGATTATGAAGGTTATCAGGCGCTCAGCTCCAACCGCTTTATTGTCAACATGAAGGATGTTGCCACGTACGGTGCCGAGCTGGAACTGTCGGCCAACCTAACACCAGAGCTTGAGATTAGTGCCGGTCTGGGTTTACTGCGAACAGATATCAAAGATGCCGGTGAAGACTATCCCGACGTAGATGGCAATGAGCTGAATTCCGCACCAAAGCTCACCGCCAACATTGGTGCCAAATACTGGCTAACCAATGCCTTGAACGTCGGTGTATCGGCCAGTCATGTGGATAAGTACTATGGTGACTTCGCCAATACGCAAGAACGCATAGCCGGTGACTATAACCTGGTTCGTCTGTACGCCAGCTACCAGAATAGCAACTGGCTGATATCGGCCTTCGTTAATAATGTCTTGGACGAAGAAGCATTTCTGAGCCAGGAACCCGCCAGCGGCAGATATCCAACAGGCTATGTGTCTGTAGTAGATCCGCGTAATGTCGGTGTTTCTGCTACCTACAGCTTCTAAACAGCAGGCGGGCCTGTCAATGATACGGGCCCGCGAATAAATTGACATTAATGCGGGCAATCAGAATCAAGCCATAATCAACCAAGGCATTGCTTAGCGGGCAAATAGCTGGCCAATATCCTTAAACGCTTTGAATTCCAGCGCGTTCCCGCAAGGATCAAACAGGAACATGGTAGCCTGTTCCCCAACCTGCCCTTTAAAGCGAATATAAGGTTCAATCACAAACGCAACACCTTGTTGTTGCAAACGTTCCGCCAGCCTTTGCCAGTCCTGCCAGGGCAATACCACACCAAAATGCGGTACCGGTACATTATGCCCGTCCACGGCATTGGTATGCGCCTGCTGTTGTGACTCGGTTTGCGGGTGCAGATGGATCACCAGTTGATGGCCGAAGAAATTAAAATCCACCCATTGCTCGCTGCTACGGCCTTCTTCAAGCGCCAGGATGTCGCGGTAAAACAGCCTGGCTTTGGCCAGATCATAGACTGGAATGGCTAAATGAAAGGGTGATAGTGACATAGACGATCCTTAGTTATTGCTGTATATCCATGTCTTTTATGCCATGTTCGCCATGGATGCCAGTATCATCTACAACCTTACTGCTAACTTTGTCCGCGTGTCAGCAGTGCTGACTTAACAAACCAAGCCATTAATTAGGGTGCCTGGTCCGAACATATCCCTTGGCAAAATTGGCGTAAACCATCTTGTAGTGCCTTCACCAAATATGGGTCAGACAGTATTCCATCCACATCTAATTTGCTGCCAAGCAAGGGAATAGAGACAAAAGCAGCATCAACAATCCGCGCAGACATAGTGATTAACACTTCTTTGAGCGCATCCTGAGCATGATGAGCTCTGGGAGAGGTGTTGATCAACATTGTCGGCTTGTTGGGAAACTCCTCTCCACTGACCAGCCAATCTAAGGCATTTTTCATTGGACCGCTGATACCATGAGCGTACTCTGGACTTGCCAGTATGATTCCATCAGCTTGTGCTACGGCAGATTTCAACCTCATTACCGCACCAAGCGGCTCACCTTCCAAATCGGGGTTAAACAATGGCAAGTCAGCGATCGATCCCAGTTCAATCTGTACCGAAGCAGGTGCCAGCCTTGTCAGGGCCAATAACGCGTCGGTATTATGAGACCCTTGGCGCAAACTGCCCGACAACGCCAACAACTGTAGAGCGTCACTCATAGCCAACCTTGTTATTATCTTTTACTTTGCAAACAACAAATACCCTTATCCCTGGCAAAAGTACAATAGCAAATTTGCATTTAGCTTAAGCAAGGCTTTTAAAAATCCCGTTGCTGCCACTTGTATATGCATTATTCGTATACCGTCAATATATTAAAAATCTCCACTGACAGCGCAGAGAAAGCATTATAAATTGACTCGGATAGTGCCCTGGCATCGTCAAAATCAGGGTCTGCAAGCATTAAAATTTCAAAGATTGACCATTCTGGCATTGCATCTTTGTTCACCCACTTAACACCCTGTAACTTTTTCCAGTAACTAATCTGAACATCCTTTGTTTGCCCAAGAAGCCAAAGTTCAAATTGCACCCGCTGATGGTTAAACACAATGGCTAATTTGAGTTTATGCTTTTTAAGATAATCGTTTTGTAGGTAAAAATATGTGAAATCAATATAACCGTGCAATACCTTTGCAACCGTAAATTGCCCTTTATACTTGTTATAAAATTCAGTTCTGAGACCTTGCACGACAGATACAAGGTCTTGGTACGTTCTCTGCAATTCACCACTTGCAAAGTGTAATTTGTAGGCAGGTATCCGCGCACTAAGGCTTTTGTAAGACATATTGTCCTTGGAATTTTAGGCATATAACAAATGATATGGACTCCCCTTCCCGGGGGTTTGCCACGTTTAAGTGGCAATTTATGAGGAGAACCATCCATGTCTGATTTTAACTATGTCTATGGCATTGATTTAGCCAAACTTAGTTTTAGTATCCATGGTGAAAACTGTTGTGGCAAGGTTTGAATGACATGCCCTCCTTGGCTTGCCATTCCCATTTACGGCATACCTGTTACCCTTTGGGCCAGCTTAAGCTGTTCAAGTTGGTTCCAGACCAAGCTTTTTTCCAAAATTTTATTCACCACAAAGGGCACGAAGAGCACGAAGGGCAATAGAGGTCATCGACACTTCGTGTTCTTCTGATCTTCGTGGTGGAAAGAGAATTAATTAAAAAGACCGGGATGGGTTTTGGTATCAGGCACACAACAATAAGCTTCTGATTATGCTCAAAGCAGCCGCGCGGCCTTATCACGTTGAGCTGCCTTGCCTTGCATGGATGCTTTGGCACAATATACCAATATTTGGTACAGGAGACTGCCAATGGCCAGAAATACCAGCATTACACTTGGTCCCCACTTTGACGAGTTTATAGCCACTCAGATTGAAAATGGTCGCTATGGTTCGGCGAGCGAGGTAGTAAGGGCCGGACTGCGTTTGCTTGAAGAAACGGAAAGTAAGCTCGAACGGCTCCGACGTCTCCTGGATAAAGGCGAGCAAAGTGGCATAGCAGACTATTCCCTTGAAAGCGTTATGGCGGAACTGGACAACGAAGTTAACTGATGCGTCCATATCTACTCACTGCCGCTGCCCGAAAATACGTTATCGATATAGGCCGTTTCACCACCGAAAAATGGGGGAAGTGCCAACGCGATAAATACCTCAGACAGCTTGACGATGCTTTTAAGCTGCTAGCTCGCCAACCTGATATTGGCCGCGATGCAGATACCATAAAACCACGCCACAGAAAATTCAGTCTGGGCAGCCATATCATTTTCTACCGAGCCGGTACAGAATCAAGGTTCGTTGTAATCCGCATCCTCTACAACAGTATGGATGTGGACCAGCACGTCTAAGCCTAACAAGGCTGCAGCCCCTCCAGTAGTAGCCACAACTGCACCTTCTCGCAGAGTCGCTGAGACTCAGAGCAATTACAAGTAGTGAATACCTCAGCGAGCTTTTCTCTGCGCCCCTGCGTCACGGCGAGAAGCATTTCAATATCGACCGAAGGCAGGTTCGCACCTTCTAGCAGCGCCCTGAACCGACCGGGAATTTTTTAGCGGGGTCAAAGCGGCTCGGCCGCTTAGGGCAAAAGCTTTGGCTCAGTTGACCACATCAATGAACCTGAACTTGTTGTTGCAAACGCTCAACCAGCCTTTGCCAAGTTATAGACTGGAATGGCTAAGTGGAAGGGTGATAGTGACATAGGTGATCCACTGGGCCTGTTGCCTTTTGTTTATAGACTTTGTTCAAATCCAGCCCGTTTTTATCTCGATGCCGGGCTGCAGATCTAGTGGGCCCTTTTACCGCATTTACGAAATATCTTCTTATATTTCAAGCTGTCTCTAGCTCCGCCAGACTCTAATAAGTACAAGCTCTTTAGCCTGCCTAAGGTAGACAACCCGAAATGGCGCATGAATCAATTCGCGAATATGCTTCAGGTTGAACTCAGGAACCATTCGGCCCGCATCAGGGTGAGTTTGCAGTATCTCACAATGCTCAAGGATAGCCGCGACGAAGTCATCACCAATATGCGCCAAGTCTTGCTCTGTGTAGTAAGCCTGAATAGCCTGTAGGTCCTCAAGAGCGGACTGCGCAATGCGTAATTCCATTTACTCGATACCGAGGGTTTTCTTGGCATCCTCTAAAGATAGGGTGTTGCCGTCGCGAACATCCAACAACCCCTGCACCACCGCCTTTACAAACCGCAATTCCTCAGCGGTTTTTTCGTAATCCTCAAGTCCCTGAACAACAGCGATGCCGCGGCCACGACTGGTCAGCAGGATAGGACGATGCGTTTCCTGTGCCCGACCAACAACTTTTCCGGGATTAATCTTTAAGTCAGACAGAGGGATTACGTCCTCTGAAAATTTCACTGGCATAGTGATTACCTAATCAACCATCAGGTGCCATTAATAGCACCTGTTAACAGGTGCGGTCAACAAGCATAACGAAGAGCAGAGATCCTGCACTTTGCGGAAAACTTTTTGGGATCGTCGGACAGATAAACGCAATTCCTTATTGGTATTGCTGGAGTTAATCTGTAAGCGTCCGGGGAGCACCGTCTAGCTTTTAGCGAAGTTCCATGGCAAGACAGTAATTGCTTAACGTACTTGTTGGATATGACACTTAGTCCCTTGCGAGCGTCCTGCCTGTTGCCCTGCGGGCCAGCTAAAGCTGTTCAATCTGGTTCCTGACCAGATTGTCTTTACCGGGCGATAATGAAACGAGACGCAAAGACCAAATCTTCAGGAAAAATTTGGGACAGCTTCACGCTGGTCCGAAGGAAAAGCTACAGGGACGTGACCTTCAAAGCGCGCCCGCTGGATTCCCAACAACGTTAGTCCAGAAATTTTAAGCGGGATTCAAAGCGGCTCGGGCCGCTTAGTGGCAAAGCTTTGGTTCAGTTGCCCCATTACCAATATCAATGTCACTGACCCCATTGATCCCTGACCCCATTGATCCCAGATCAAGCAGATCAAGCAGATCAAGCGTTTTGGCCGTACAAGCTCCAACTGTAAACTGGCAAAGCACGCATTATCCTTTAGCCGCATTTTTACGTTTAGAATATATCAACGAAACCTGATCCACTCTAGTAAGCTAGAATCCTTCAACACCATCAACTCGTCTTGATACCTCTCATTCGACCATTCCAATATTGGCTTTCCGCGCGATGGGCAATATGTGACTTGCCTGTATACATCTTCATCTCTATTGTAATCATATACAGTGTAGAGATAGTCTCTGCTATCTTCATCGTAACTCAAGTAGGCTAGATATCTGCCAGAAGGAGACCACTTCAAATAAAAATTGTAAATTCCTATACTTTTAATTTTTCTAATTAATTTAAAATCAGAAGAATCACATAGAATAATCTCGCCATCTTTGAATATTGAGTAAGCAATGATTTCGCCGCATGGGCGAGCGGCTATTGCCCCAAGGGACCAGGATCCAGTTTGAGACCATCTCTTTTCCAGCTCAAAGTTCCCAACCACTTTAAACTGGTCGTTATAAACAGAAATCTTATCGGACAAAACGTATATCTTTTTATTTGAATGATCAATCTGCAAATCTTGAAAACCATATATCTCATGCTTGCAAACTATTTCCTTGGCTCTCTTATCATATATTATTAATTTACTAAATTCTTTTGGTGTATACCAAGGGCTTTTTCTATATACGCACAAAAGCTCCATGTCATTCCAATTACACATTTGATCTACTGATATTCCAGATGCATCTCTATAAATTTCGGAAACATCCAAGATAGGATTAATTTTAGGTGAGGGCATTTGTTTAAAACAAACCTCACTCAGAAATACACTTCCCGCATTATTATGTATAAAACAGAATGAGTCTTTACCACTAAAAAAGGCTGATTCGAAGTCAAACTCAGAGATTTCTATTTTAATTGGACTTGATAGATTCTGAGAATAATACAGAGCTTTACCATTACCAAACACTATGTGATGACCGTCAGAAGAGACGCGTAAAAAGACAGTGGTATACGATTGCTCAGCGTCACCGACTAATCTCTTAATCGCCCGCCCATAATCTTTGCTCCATACATTCACAGCTAAATGACAATCACAACTAGTAAAGACTTTGTCGAAAACGCACTGCACGACATTAACACCATATCCTTGCCACCGATATAGACCGCTATTATTTTTTTCTGTATTTATAAATACACTTACCAGCTTTTCAAACTTGTTTTTTGCAAAAAATGGAATCTTAGCCACTGAAAACTCTTGAACCTTTCTTAAAGAGTGAGTTTTAAACAAGTTGCTTTTGTCACGCCCGGAAGATTCAAATATTGAGACTTTTTCTTCAGTATAAATTTTTTTGGATTTGTTATCCTGAATCATCTCCTTTTGTTCTAGGTCAGATCGCCCTCTTTGAATCCTGTAAGTCAAATATGCTAATGCGCAGCTTACTATTGTAGCAATTCCGGCTATCGTTTCTAAATTCACTCTGCCTCCATCATCAAAAACATCCTATTTTCGAGTGTCAATAAAGCAAAATACAATTGTGCGTAAAAAAACGTTTCTGCGTAACAAATAATATGGACTCCCCTTCGCGGGGTTTTACCAAACTTAACTGGCAACCATTGAGGAGAACCATCCATGTCTGATTACAACTATGTCTATGGCATTGATTTAGCCAAACTGAGTTTTAGTATCCATGGTGGTGGGTGTCATAGCAAGCATTTGAATACATGACTTCCTTAGTCTTATATGACGCACCATCTGTGGCGCGCCAGTCCCATTCGAGCATCCAGCCAGTTGCCCTACGGGCCGGCTAAAGCTGATCAATCTAGTTCCCGTCAGGACTTTTTCCCAAAATATGTTTCACCACGAAGAGCACGAAGGGCAATAGAGGTCGTCCACACTTCGTGCTCTTCTGATCTTCGTGGTGGAGAAAGCATTACGGAATGGGTTCTTTGTATCAGACAAGTAGTAATAGACGAATTATGCTTAGCGATGTCCCCCAAAGCACGTCTTCCACTCAATTTTCGCTCTGTAAACTACCCACCTTTTAGCAGCGCCCTGAACCGACCGGGAATTTTAAGCGGGAATCAAAGCGGCTCGGGCAGCTTAGTGGCAAAGCTTTGGCTCAGTTGACCCAATACAAATATCAATGTCACTGACCCCATTGATCCATATGAACTCCCCCTTTCCCAGGGTTATGCCACGTTTAAGTGGCAACTAATGAGGAGAACCGTCCATGTCTTATTTTAACTATGGCACTGTTTAGCCAAGTTGGGTTTTAGTATCCATGTAGAAGACCGCTATGGCAAGACAGAAGTTGCTTAACTTTTATACTGGGTAAGACACGCGATCCGCTGCGCGCCAGTCACTTGTATAACAGGCTAGTCATAGCGGCATAATCTGTACCCTGACCACCCAAGCTCTTCTCGCAGAGCCGCTGAGAACTCAGAGTGACTAAAAGCAGTTAATACCTCAGCGAGCTTTTCTTTGCGCCCCCAGCGTCACAGCGAGAAGCTTTCCAATTTCGACCGAACGCAGGCTCGGCCGCTTAGGGGCAAAGCTTTGGCTCAGTTGACACATTACCAATATCAATGTCACTGACCCCATTGATCCTGACCCCATTGATCCTGACCCCATCGATCCATTGATCGCCATTGATCATGCTCAGCGCTGTTTGACAAAACATTGCAACTTACGGATAGCTGCTATCAGGATTTCTGGCTTATTAAACTGATATAAACCTGTTTCAATATACCCACATTGCTGCTTTGATGATGCGTAATCCTCAATTGCTGCATCGAGTTTCCTGTTTTGCCGGTTCGAAAGCTTCCTACGCAATGGGATAAAGGAAGCATTATCGAGACTGTTCGCATCATTAGGAAACTGCCCTTTCTGAGCAGTCAAAGCTTGGTTCTCCAACCTCTCGTGCAGCGCATCGGCAATTTCGTTGTACTCCTTGCGCCGATCTCTCCCGATAGCCAGTCGATTTCCAACTAGCCCGCCTATCAAAATACCGACAATGCCTGCCGCCAACTCTGACAACATCAACTTCTCCGAATTAATGCATAACGCTTCACTCAGCGGACGCGTTAGCGTTCCGCTGCTGTGACTTGTTATACATTTTTTTTATATTTCCTGATTTTCTTTCTTATAGTTTCGTACCTCTCAATCTCTTCATTGAGATGAGAAGGCTCTGGCTTTTTGTAGGCATACTTGTCGCTATGGGTGTGCCCTTCCATATATCTACAACATTGAGCGAAACTATCAAGGAGTTCATTTATCAACGTCTCGTCAAAATAGACACTGGAAAGACTATCAACACTTACTCGTTCATTGTATCTCTGAACAACATTTTTGAATAAATCATTAATAACTAATACCTCATAGCAAGTACGTAAAGCGGTGAATCCACTTTTTACCAAAAACTCTCTTTGTTCGGGAGCGCATTCATCATTGTTTGCCCCAGTATAAAGTTTCTTTACAGGTTCAGCATTGCGGTAAACTTTTTCATAAGTTGGGGAATTTCTCAACCAAACTTGCCCAGGCTTTCCATTTCTATTTTCAATCCAGTGACATTCATGCAGAAGGCTCTTATCTGTAGAATAATTAATTAAACTGGAAACAAAGACTAAGTCATGCGTAAAAATGACAACCTGTTTTTTTTTGGAAATATAAACAAGCCGCTCAGCAATAACACTTTTCCTTTCTTCGTCAAGAGAGTTAACAGGATCGTCAAAAATGATTCCCTTATTGATTGGGGTGATATTGGTTTCTGCAATAAAATCGGCAAGTGCAATTACTTTTTGTTCTCCTTCGCTCAAAATTGCAGAAGGGTCTTTCCCTTTAAGAAAAAGTTGGCGGTTTGATTGCGCGTCTGAGCTTTTTGCATCTATTTCAATTCCGAACTTTCCGTTCAGTTTTTCGCATTCATCATTAAATGCGTTGATATAATCGGTGTTGAAATATTCTTTTGACAAACGCTTTTCTGTTTTGGTTGACTGTGACTTAAAGCTTTGTTTGTTGAATTGATTGGCTTTGTTTACCCAAACTAAGTTTTTATTTAGTTTTTCAATATCAGTATATCTGGCTTCTAGTTTCTCTTTATGAGCTAAATATGTTTTTTGTTTTAGCAGTTCTGCTAATTTTCTAGTTTGTTCATCTTCTTCAAACGCTTTAATGTCTTTATCAACCTCTACACTGATGACATCTAATAGACTTAAATCGAGTTGTACTTCTACTTGTGGTAAGTCTTTTTTTGCATTGATGTTTGAAATAAGCGCTTGGCTAATTGTTGCTTGATTTTTTAGTTCTTCTTTGAGCTTTGTTAAATCAGCTTCGAATTTTTCTTTTAACCAAACAGTCAGTGTGTCAGTCTCTGGAAACTGATTAAAGTCTAGCTTTTCGTAGCCATTTTTAAATTTAGCAAGCTTTTCGTTCGCTATTTTAGCTTCTTGTTCAGCCACACTTTTTATGTATTCCCAATAACTGCGTATCAGGTTTTTAGGTGTATCATCGCTGATTGATTGATGACATAACAAGCAGTTGTCTCCAATTTCAGGATATTCGCGTTCACCTTGAGTCGAAGCAAATTTTTCAGCCGCTTGAATGAATTGTTTCCATTCTGTAGAGCCGGTATTTTGAACTTTATCGGTTTTAAATTTTTCAATACCTTCTTTTTTGGCGCTGCTTTCTTTTGTTTTGCAATCAGTGATGGCTGATACTACCGCAGCTAACTGCGTTTGATTGAACCATAAATTTAGAGTTTCTAAATTCTTTTTTCGATCTGCTAATTGCGTTTTTATGCTTTGCAATTCTTTGAGTGCTTTATCTTTTTGAGCGAGAGCGACTTTTAAGTCGTCATATTGTTTGTCCAGTTGAGTTTTCTTTGCTTTTTCCTCATCCGTATAAGGCAAGTGTGCTTTTAACTCTTCCAGCTTTGAGTTATGAGAAAGCTGAGTTAAAAAAGATTTGATTTCAGATTCTCCCTGAAAAATATCATCATCGGCAAACGGGTTTGCTATACTTATTTTCTGAACATCGCTGTTAAGCTTTGCGTTTAATTTTTCTAAAGCTGCATTAAATTCATTGAACAACTGCAAGCCAGCAGGACGGAAACTAAAATCATTTCTTATACTAAGATGTTTCTTACCAACATCTCCATCAAAAACAGCAAATTGATTAAATATCCCGTTTCCAGTATCGCCAGGATATTTCAATGAAATACTAGTTCCATCTGTAGAAAAATTAAATGTTGCAGAAATTGGTTTGTGCCCTGATTCAATATTGATATTTTGAAGAATGTCTACCTTATCTTTTGAGTAAAAAACATTTTTCAAAAGTCGAACATACCCAGACTTTCCTGCGCCATTAGCTCCATAAATGATAGTTAGACTAGGTGTTAATTCAATGGTTTGGTTTTCGGTAAGTGCATTAACGCCTTCAACATTTGTCAGAGAAACAAAGTATAAATTTTCTTTAAAGTCATCAGAAGCATTTGGGTTGTAGGAAATGGAAATTTCGGCCTTGTCGGTTTCTTCTTTAAGACCCAATTTTTCAAGCAAATAAGAATACGAAGTATTTATTATGGTATCTGTAATTTCATTGCCTGCTAAGATTTCAGAACACAGATATTTTGCCCAATACGGTTGAGAATTAGCAAACTCTTTAACTTCTGTTTCAAGGGTTTTTACTTCTTCTATTATATTAGCTTCCATATCTTACCAGTTTCTCTGTATAACGCTCGCAGCACAGGCCGAAACCCGCGCAGCGGTTGAGGTCCAGGCCACGCAGTGGCCGATTGTGACTGCGCTTGTTAGGAGTCAAGGCTGTCACCATGCTGAAAATATATAATTTTGTCTTTAGTTAAATAATTTGTTGCCCAAGTAGGCGAGTTAATTGATGCAACCGTACCGTCCTTTGCAACCTTTGTGTTAGAGCGAGCAAATACGACGTACTCATGAATATCAGGTAAAGATACTAACTCTTCGTAAAGACCGATCGCAGTATAATTTTTAGCCTGAAGTGCATAGTGCTTCGCAATACCTGATGGTATCAAAAAGAACTCTTCGTCCTCATCCCAGTCAATAGCCTCGATATCCTTAAGATAAATTGTCCCATCTTTATCTTCCGTATACTCGGCAAAACCTACAGCAAAAGATTTAAACTCTTCATTCATCTCGAACGCTCTTTTGAGGTCTTCAAGTATATGATGGACTTTCAAATTGACTCCTAACAATATTATTAGACGGCGAAGCGCCGTGTTTAAACACGGCGTTTCGCCGTACTTTTACATAGTCATTTTTTAGCATGCTTATAACCCGTTGCCTAGCAAGAGTTTTTTAGGCTGCCCCAGGATGCTGCCGGGGCAAAGCGGACGTGTTCCGCGCCATTGCTGTCATTCGGCTCAGCATCCGGAACTTTATCAACACACAGCTTAAAGTCGTTATCACAAGGTGCCATATGCGCCGAAATCCTCGCACTTGTAGCGGTAAAAAGTTGGTTGGCTGTTGGAAGACCAATTGTCAGTTAAATAAACCGATGATGCCCCTTAAGCGGCCCGAGCCGCTTAGTGGCAAAGCTTTGGCTCAGTTGCCCAATTACCAATATCAATGTCACTGACCCTATTGATCAATGAGAGCAATTAACAATACAGACAATTCAAATGGCCAGGTTGGAGCCAGATAAACTTCCTGCATGAGTAGGGAAATAGCCACAAAGCCAAAGCTCTCCGAGAGGATAAGAATCACTAAGCCATGCAACCACAACTTCTCAGTTTGTTTTGAGGCAAAAGCGCCGAATACAAACACAGAAAAGAGCAACACTGGCAGATGCATGAACAGCATGTATTCCTGGACTCCGGAGCTACTCAGATTATCTGGGCCTGTAATGAGAGTAACCGCGGTACTAACAGCTACTTGTACCAGAAATAGAATTGCAGCGAACTTAAAGACCTTTCCGATGTTCAATTGCCACTCCATGCCACAGAACGCCTCGGCTCAGCTGCATTTGAGGCGATGCCTGCTTTTGCGGTAGCAAAAGTAGGTGGCAGGTTAAATGTCAGCTGCAGCGATTTGTTAGAAGCCATTCTGCACCAACCTTTCAGCCAACTGTCCCAAACGCTCCACCGGTAGACGCGGGAATAGCTCAGGCTCCAATTTGGCATGGAATGAAATCCCAGTCCCGCTCTTACAGACCTCGGATGCCTTAATGGCAACCCAAAATTCGGTTAATGCCTTATCCCGTGTGCAGAACGTGGCGGCTGGACTTTGAAACTGAAAAGTGCATAGAAGGAGTTCTAACGACCTCAAGTCTGATACTGCATTGTGCGCGTCAGCTGTTGCGTACTGTGGCTTTGGTTTGATAATGCTCCTTCCAATACTGGGCTGTTCTCCGCTCGCACTTTCGTATAGCGAAGAGAGTGCAGCTAACATTACAAATGGAGACGGCTTTGGATCTAATTTCGCGCATAATTCAAACAGTACACCTTCAACTTTTTCGAGCAAGCGCGATGCTGTGATGGCATGAAGGTGCTTAGAAACGCTCAACAAAAATGCAATGTCCGATTCATATCTTTGCTGGAGGCCGCGAACAATCCCATAGCTGGCTTGAAAGTGCTGCTCTTCAAAGTTCACCAGCTTCGCCTCAGGGAACGCCTCACCCAGAACTTTCTGCGCTTCGTTGAACTCAGCTACGAAGTGCTGGTAAGACGGCGCTCCACCCTTGCTACCCTCAATAGCACAAAGAATTGGGTTTAAGGTGTAGCGCTTGTTATTTACGAAGTTGAACCACCATTTATTCGCAGCGATATCGTGCCGCTCACTCCCGGACAAAATGCTTTTTGCTGTAGAGATGATGTTGCGATCTACAAGAATCATTGAGGCGGAGGCAAAGGCCAAAGGAAACCTGCCATCCCGCTGAAGGCAGTAAACGGTCATTGGCTGATGGAACTTTATGTCCATCGCGACCCTTACACTCTCGGGGAAATCTGTCATATGGCATCTAACGCTTTAAACAGCGGAAAACGCGAGCGTAGCGAGTGGTTTTCCGATGGTTTAACTTGTTATAAGTCTTATACATTGGCTATCAGCAAGCCCAACATTGCTATTAATATACAACTTAAACCAATGTAAGTGATTGAGTATATTGGTTTTATCCAATTGACAGCTACGTGGTCCTGCAAGTTACGAAAAACGAAACTGCCTTTAGCCAAAAGGTTAAGCGCACTGGTATCCGGTAACTTAAAAATGAATACCAGTGCCGTCGAGATTATGATGCACGTAAAGCCAACAAATAGTAGCGCCTGGAAAAATATTGGCATACCAACCTTAAGACTTATAACAGTTTAACGTTTTATCTGTCATGTCGTCCGTGACAGATAAACGTCTGTTGGACGGTCAGATAAATCTTATTCTTGGTCCGGTTGATGCTAATGGAAATTGTATTCTAAGGGAATGCTTTGTTTTTACACGATTTGTCACTACCGCCAGTGCAACGGAACAACAATATCAATGCCTGAAGACAAAGCCCTATACATCAACTGCTGTATCCCCTTAAGCGGCCCGAGCCGCTTTGCCCCCCGCTTAAAAATTCCCGGTCGGTTCAGGGCCCTGCTAAAAGGTGGGCAATTTGCTGGGAGAAAATTGAGTGGAAGACGCGTCTGGAACGTCGTTTTCACGACCGCCTTTTAGCAGCGCCCTGGACTGACGTAGTTGGGAATCCAGCGGGCGCCTTTTCTTTGCGTCTCGTTTCTTTGAGGCGTATCAAAGAAATGGGACTGGCGCGCCAAGGACGGCGTGTCATATAAGACAAGGAGGTCAGGTATCCAAGCCTTTCACAGGTGACCATTTAACCACCACGAACCACTCGAAGAAACACGAGAAACCTCACCGCAGAGCCACCGAGTCCACAGAGAAAAGCAGGAGCCAATTCAATCCATGCCTTTAAAAACTCTGCGCTCTCTGCGCCTCCACGGTAAATAGTAGTTTGATGGTTTTCCACAGCGTCACAGCGAGAAACCTTTTCGTGCCGTTCGTGTTTTTCGTGGTGATCTAGCCTCTAAACACACTTTGACCACGAACTGCACGAAAAAACACGAAACCTCTCACCGCAAAGATATCCAAATGATTCAAGCCCTTCTCCGTGCCCTCTGTGCCTCTGTGGTGAAAAAATCTGTCCCAAAACTCATAAATAACCACAGAGCCACAAAGAACACAGAGAATTTGGTTCGGGGCGCTGCTAAAGGCGGGCAATTTATTGGGAGCAAATGAGTAGAAAATGCGTCTTAAGAAAAGAGATGTCATGTTCCACCACGAAGCACACGAAGAACACAAAGAAGGTTTACTTATCTCCCTTCGTATTCTTCGTGCCCTTCGTGGTAAATAAGTATTCAGCGTAACAACCAGAAAAACGATACCTACCACTCCCCAGCCTTAACCCGATCAGAATCCCGAGCAGCCACCCAATGCGCCCCCTCGCTGGTATATTCCTTCTTCCAAAACGGAGCCCGGGTTTTCAGCTGGTCCATTAAAAACTCACAGGCAGCAAAGGCGCTGCCACGGTGTGTGCTGGTGACCCCGACAAACACAATCTGTTCACCCAGGCTCAGCTTACCCACCCGGTGAATCAGCCTGATTCGGCCCAATTGCCAACGCTGGCGCGCTTCGGCCACCAGTTCGGTGAGCGCCTTAGTGGTCATAGCCGGATAATGCTCCAGCTCCAAAGCTTGTATCTGGCGGCCCAGATTGTTATTCCGCACTAGGCCGACAAAATGCACCACCGCACCATCGCTTTGGTTAGCCTCGGTCAGCGCCTGGTATTCCAATGCCAGGTCAAAGTCCTGATTTTGCACCGCTATATGGTCTTGCTCTTGTAACTTAGCCACAGTAAACACCCATCTGTCGACTCATCTGTGCCCTTTCCCAATACCAAGCCCTGCCAGAGCTTATCAACCACCCGTGACAGGCGGGAAAAACGCCACTTCGTCACCGCTTTTAAGCCTTGCATCATCTGCCACCAGGGTTTGATTCAGCGCCGCCAGGGCCTTATCCGCAGCCAGAAATTCCTGCCAGTCCCTGCCCTTTTGCATCAGCGCTATGCGTAGCTCACCGACGCTGCTGACATTGGTATCCAGTTCCAGACTGGCACAATCCAGCACTTCGCGCAGCTGGGCAAAAAACAACACCTTAATCATGCCAGTTGCTCCGCCTGCCAGTGGCCGCTTTTGCCGCCCTGTTTATCCAGTACCCGGATCCCTTCAATACACATGGCCGGGTCCACCGCTTTGCACATATCAAATAAGGTCAGGGCCGCCACCGACACAGCGGTCAGGGCTTCCATTTCCACGCCGGTCTGACCGGCCAGCTTACATAAGCTGCTGACCCTGACCCGGCCATGCCGCGGCTGCAGGTCAAAGTCCACCTGCACTTTGGATAACATCAATGGATGGCATAAGGGGATCAGGTTGGCGGTTTGCTTGGCGGCCTGAATACCGGCAATACGTGCCACCGCAAATACGTCCCCCTTGGCATGTTCGCCGCGGCTAATCATTTGCAGGGTGGCATCTGACATGCAGATATAGCCTTCGGCCATGGCACTGCGCTGGGTCACGGCTTTGTTTGTAACATCCACCATACTGGCTTCACCGCGGCTATTAATATGACTAAGTCGACTCATGGTCGAATGGCTTCCTTCTCGGTTGGGGCGAACTGGCTGGTATAACCCTGCCAGTCTGTTGGGCAATTAATATTTTGCAATTGGCTGGGACGCTGGCACACCAGTTGAATGCCGCCGAAATGATCAAGCAGGGATTTGACTGAACCACCGCCTTCCTGTAATTCCTGATGCACTATGGCACAGGTGGTGGCACTGACCGGCAAATATAAAGGCAAATAGCAATGTTGATAGCAGCAGGGCCGCCCGCTGATGCGGCCAACTTCCACCAGCGCTTGCAATAAACCGGTGCTCAGGGCTGGCATATCCACCGGTACAATCAGCAGGCCACCACGGCTGGGAATTTGCTGCAGCACCGTATAGATACCACCCAGTGGCCCGGCTTCACAGACCAGATCCTGCACATAACCCGGCTGGTTACGACTGACCAGTACTTCGTCACAACCGGTGTGTTCCAGTAACATGGTGGCCCGGGCCAACAACGTTTGCCCGCCCAGTTCCATCATGGCTTTGTCCTGGCCCATGCGGCTTGAACGCCCGCCCGCCAGTACCATTCCTGTTAACATATCGTCCTCCGTTACCCGCCTAACATGGCAAGGTGACGGGTAGCGCCGGTATAACCTTGATCCAGCCAGTGGCTGGCTTCTTTATGGCCTAATAAGTCCATCAGTTGCTGTTGCAGCGCTGCCACGTCTCCCTGTTGAATCAACGCGCGTAAATCCAGCCCCTGTTCGGCAAACAAACATAAATGCAGTTTGCCCAGGGCTGATACGCGCAACCTGTTACAACTACTGCAAAAATCTTTACTGTAGGGCATGATTAGCCCAACTCGACCGGCATAGTCCGGATGGGAAAATTCCTGTGCAGGGCCGGCGGTATTATCGCGCAGTAACTGCACCCAGCCTTGCTCCAGCAATTGCTGTTTAATCGGCTGGCCGGACAGGTGATTGTGTTTAAAGTAAAGCTGATTATCACCGGTCTGCATTAATTCAATAAAACGCAGGGTCACCGGCATGGATTTAAGCCAGGCCATAAAGCTGTGCATTTGCCCTTCGCTATAGGGTTTCAGCAGCACCGCATTAACCTTAACCTCAAGTCCCAGCGCCAGCGCATCTTCCAACCCTGCAAGTATGTCTTGCAAACTGTTATGGCCGGTAATGGCGTTAAACTGGCGCGGATCCAGGCTGTCGATACTGAGGTTGAGCTTTGTCAGCCCGGCCTGTTGCCAACAGGCCACCTGCTGTTTGAGCTTAAAACCGTTGGTGGTCATGGCGACCTGCTCAATACCCGGTGTCTGTGCACAAAGTTCGATAATCTCTGACAAGTCTTTGCGTAGCGACGGCTCGCCACCGGTGATACGCACTTTACGGGTACCCAGGCCGGCGAAGGCGCTGACCAGGGTAGCAATTTCAGTTGGCCGAAGAAAATCCCGCTCGCTGTCGCACTGATAACCATCGGGCAAACAATAGCTGCACTTAAAATTGCAGACATCGGTAATCGACAGCCGCAGATAGCGAAACCTGCGCCCGTACCTGTCTATAAGAGCGTTGTTTTCTTGCATCTTACCTTTCCAAATATGGGAGGCTGGTCGATTTCTCTTGCAACCCTGGCAGGCCATGTTGACCTGCGGCCGTCACACCATACCTTTGGCTTAGGTGTAACGGCTCGGTAGTTAATATTGTCTGTTATCCTGACCGGGGTTTGGCGGTCATAGTTGCAAACGCCTTCAGCATAGCTGATCCCGCATCGGTTGATCTATGCATCCTGACTAATAAACCACGCTCATTTGCAACCAAAGTTTACTGGTATCCGTAGCAAAACCATCGGCCTGATAGCGGGCCAGTTTTAACAGAAACTGATAATGCCGTTTATACCAGACACTGGCCTGGGCGTCCCATTCCCGTCCATAGTCCAACCCACCATTGGCGGCACTAAAGCTATGATAGATCAATGAAAGCTCTATATCAGACAGCTTAGCTGCCAGTTTCAGCCATTGGTCGTCTATGCCCCCGGCCGGGGTAGACAAAAACTTATCGGCAAAGCCCTGAAACTTATGCAAGGTCGCCAGCGGAGTGATAAAACCCTGCATGGCATATCAATACCCCCTGTAGCCTGATAAGGCAGCGGCTTGATCCAGCAGCGCCGGACTGACCTTTACCCTGTGCCTGACGACCTCGCCCACCACAATCAGGGCAGGCCCTTGGAATTGTCTGGCCGCCACCTTAGCGGCAATATCACCAAGCTGGCCGGTTACCCTTTGCTGATTAAGCTGGCTGACGTTTTCCACCACCGCCACCGGCATATCCGCCACCATGCCATGCCCGGCCAATCGCTGGCAGATTAAATCAAGTCGGTTTAATCCCATATAAAACACCAGGGTTTCCCCCTCTTTGCTGCCCAGCACCAGATTGGCCCAGTTGGGTTCGCTTTGCGGACATTTCATTCTGGCGGTAATAAAGCGTACCGATTGCGCGCAGTCTCTGTGCGTCAGGGGGATACCACACCATGCCGACAAACCCGAAGCGGCGGTAATCCCCGGCACAATGGCAAAAGCGATTCCGGCGTTTTCCAGGGCCGCGCACTCCTCTGCGCTACGGGCAAACACAGCGGGATCGCCGCCTTTTAAACGAACAACGCATTTGCCTGCCTGCGCTTCGGTAACCAGCAACCGGCAGATCTGCTGCTGACTCAGGCTGTGGACGCCACAGCGTTTGCCCACATAACGTTTATCCAGTTTTGCCGGTAACATGGCCAGTAACTCGTCACTGACCAAATCGTCATACAACACCAAATCGGCCTGCTGTAACAATCGCCAGGCTTTGAGGGTGAGCAACTCGGCATCGCCAGGTCCGGCACCCACCAGGTAGACCCTGCCAGATTGTTGGCTTTTGCCAGGTAGCAGCATGCGAAAGCCCCAACGTCGGTGTATAGCCTGGGGTAAAAATGGCAGGGATTTAAACAACGACAACCTCATATAGCCTCCTGAAAGATAATCGCCGCTTGTGTATCCAGCGCCAAACGGCTGGCTGAGGCTGGCTGTTGACTGCTCAACAGCTTGGCCAGCTCTGGTTTACAGGAGCCGCAACCTGTGCCACAGCCAAGGTACCGGCCAAGCTTCTGCACACTGTTATGCCCATCACTTATGGCCTGGCAAATAGCCTGTTCATGCACCTTAAAACAGCTGCAGACTTGCCTGCCCTGCATAAAAGACGCGGGGGGCTGCGCCCTTAACCAGGCGGACAACTCAGAGTCATCCAACGCATCGTTATCCAGCATGCTTTGTAGCCAGGCGCTTGGCAGCACCGGCCAGGGCAATTCACTTATCTGCCAGGCCCAGTGCAGTGCCTGGCCGTGCAGGGCCACATAGCCGGTGTGCTGGCCGCTCAGCCCCAGTCCTTGTTCTGCGCCCAGCCAATCGCTCAACATGCCTTGCCAATCGGGCCGATCTTTACCGGCCAGCAAATAACATTGCCCACCAGCCAGGGGCAGGCGCAACCAGTATTGGCTCAACTGATTTAACTGCACGGCACTCAGAGTATTGCGACACAGCAGGATGGCGTATTGGCTGAAGTGCTGCGGCAATACCGCCACTGCCGCGTGTTTAAGTTCGGGTTGAAATGACAAAGGATCGCCAACCGCGGCAAACAGGGCGCCAATAGCGCCGTGGCTGCAATACTGTTGGTTCCAGTGCATGGGTGCAAACAATTCACCGCGCCGCTGGCTACTTTCCAGCTTAATTTGCAGCATCACCTGTGCCTCACCACTGCATTTTGACCTTAGCTTCACCAATTGCCCTTCCTGTAAACCCATGACGGCGGCGTCCTCGGGATGCATGGCCAGCCAGGGGCGATCCTGATGCTGCAGCAATTCGGGCGCGGTGCCGGTGCGGGTCATGCTATGCCACTGGTCACGCACTCTGCCGCTATTCAGCACCCATGGGAAAGCCTCGTTGGTCAGTTGCTTGGGCGGCTGGTATGTCAGTGGCACAAAATTGGCCCGGCCGCTTGGGGTGTAAAAATGCCCATCGCTGAACAAACGTTTGCAACCCTGCGGATTATGACTATTCACCGGCCATTGTATGGGAGACAGTTGTTCATACTGACGCTGCGTTAATCCCGCCAGGCCACTGATATCCAGCGCCCGCTGTCCCTGATTGGCAAGCCCGGTCAGCCGCGCATATTCAGCAAAAATGTCACTGGGGTGGGCGTAATCAAAACCACTAAAACCCATGGCCCTGGCAAACTCGCAGAGGATCTGCCAGTCGGGCTTGGCCTGACCGGCAGGCACTAAAAAGCTTCGCTGACGGGAGATACGTCGCTCGGAATTGGTTACCGTTCCGTCTTTTTCCGACCAGGGACACGCAGGAAGCGCAATATGGGCAAAGGCCAGGGTATCATTATTGGCCACAGCGTCTGATACCACCACCAGCTCGCACTGGCCTAGCGCCTGCGCCACCAGTTGACGGTCCGGCAGGCTGACCATGGGGTTAGTGCCCATAATCCACAGTGCTTTGATCTTGCCTTTGGCCATTTGGCTGAACAGTTGCAGCGCAGGTAAACCAGGGGCTTTGACCATGGCAGGGGACTGCCAGTACTGCTGTAAAAGCTGCCTGTCCTGTTCGGACTGAATATCCAGGTGCGCAGCCAGCATGGTGGCCAGCCCACCCACCTCACGGCCGCCCATGGCATTGGGCTGACCGGTAACAGAAAACGGGCCACTACCGGGTTTACCAATTTTGCCGCTGGCCAGATGGCAATTAATAATGGCATTGACCTTGTCGGTGCCGCTGCTGGACTGGTTTACCCCCATGGAAAAGAAGCTGAGCGCGCTTGGGCTGTTACAAAACCAGCGATAAAACAGGCGGATATCGCGGCTGTCCAGTTCACAAAGCTGCGCCACTTTTGCCACGGTCCAGTCACGGGCGCAGTCTAATGTGGCTGCAAAGCCCTGGGTATGCTGACGGATAAAGGCCTGATCCAGCCCCTGATGTTCGGCCAGATACGCCAGTAAACCATTAAACAGCGCCACATCGGTACCGGCTTTAATCGGCAGAAAAAGGTCCGCCTGTTCGGCAGTGGCGGTTTTTCTGGGGTCGATAACCACCAGTTTCAACGCCGGATTTATGGCCCTGGCCCGCTCCATGCGCTGATACAGCACCGGATGGGTCCAGGCAGCATTGGAGCCAATTAGCACCAGTAACTCGGTTTGTTCCAGATCGTCATAACAACATGGCATGGCATCGGCACCAAAGGCACGTTTGTAGCCTGCCACCGCCGAGGACATACAAAGCCTTGAATTGGTATCAATATTGGCGCTGCCGATATAGCCTTTCATTAGCTTATTGGCCAGGTAATAGTCTTCGGTCAGCAGTTGGCCCGAGACATACATGGCCACCGAATCCGGCCCGTATTTTTGTATGGCTTGAGTAAAACCCTGCGCCGCGGTGTCGATAGCTTGCTGCCAGCTGGTTGGCTGGCCATATATCGTCGGGCTGAGGAGTCTGCCCTGCAGGCCGTTTGTTTCCGGTAGCTTGCTACCCTTGATACATAGCCGACCATAATTGGCGGGGTGGTTCTGCGTGCCATGCACGCCATCCAAGTGTTTTTGCCCTTGTGCATCGGTACTTAGCTGCGCATCCACGCCGCAACCGACACCGCAATACGGACAGGTGGTGGCACAAAGGCGGGCGGCCGCTTGCATCAGCACACTCCTTTTGTCACAGGCTGAGACGGATTAGCAATCTGCACATCCTGACCGCTGAGCCTGACCGCAAACACCGGTAGCGCGATATTGTTGTCTTCAAGACACTGGCCACTGAGCAGCGAAAAATGCTGTTTATACAATGGCGAGGCCACCACCGGCTCCCCTGCGATACTGCCCACAATACCGCGACTGATCACATTGGCTTTACCAATAGGATCCCAGTTTCCCACCGCAAACAGCTGCTGCTTATCGCCATGCCTAAGGCTAAACAAAGCCAGTTGCCTGCCCTGCCCTTCAATATCGGGTAAATAGGCACATACGCCTGAATTGTCGATAAGGTCGTCGAGTTTACAAAGGGTTATCCACTGCATCATGCGCTCCTCAGGCATTTTGGGGTTCACTGCTTATCTGGCGGACATCAATAGCAGCGAAAGCGAGCTTTTCCTGTTCGCTGGCGGGGCGCCACTGGCCGCGCTCTTCAACAAACTGGATATTGCTGTCGGGCTTATCAGCATTCACAAACTGGCGGAAACGCTTAAGGTTCTGTTCAGAGCCGATAGCGGTTTTCCACTCACATTGGTAGCTGCCAATGATTTGCTGCATTTGTGCTTCAAGTGCTTCAGCCAGGCCCAAAGAATCGTCAATAATCACCTCTCGCAGGTAATCCAGGCCGCCTTCCAGGCTTTCCAGCCATACCGAGGTGCGTTGCAGGCGATCTGCGGTGCGCACATAGAACATTAAAAAGCGGTCGATATAGCGGATCAGGGTGTCGGTATCCAGGTCCTGGGCGAACAGGTCGGCATGGCGGGGCTTCATGCCACCATTGCCACACACATACAGATTCCAGCCTTTTTCGGTGGCGATCACCCCCACATCTTTACTCTGCGCCTCGGCACACTCCCTGGTACAACCGGATACCGCCATTTTGATTTTGTGCGGAGAGCGCAGCCCTTTATAACGGTTTTCTATATCAATGGCGGTACCAACACTGTCCTGCACCCCATAACGACACCAGGTACTGCCGACACAGGATTTCACCGTACGCAGCGACTTGCCGTAGGCATGGCCGGTTTCAAAGCCAGCTGCGATCAGTTCCCGCCAGATATCCGGCAGTTGTTCGACTCTGGCGCCAAACAGATCAATACGCTGACCGCCGGTGATTTTGGTGTAGAGCCGATACTTTTTCGCCACCTGGCCAATCACAATCAGCTTGTCCGGGGTAATCTCACCGGCCGGCACTCTGGGTACCACAGAATAGGTGCCGTCTTTTTGCATATTGGCCAAAAAGGTGTCGTTGGTGTCCTGCAGGCCCACATGCGGGGTGGCCAGCACAAACTCATTCCAGTTGGAGGCCAGAATCGACGCCGCTACCGGCTTACAGATATCGCAGCCCAATCCCTGACCGTGCTTATCCAGCAACGCCTCAAAGGTACGGATGTTTTCCACCTGCACCAGATGGAACAGTTCCTGGCGGCTATAGGCAAAGTGTTCGCAGATATCCTTTTTCACTTCCACGCCACGTTTGGCCAATTCACCGTCCACCAGGGTTTTCAGTAACCCGGCGCAGCCACCACAACCCGTGCTGGCCTTGGTGCAGCTTTTAATCGCGCCAAGTTCACAAGCGCCCGCATCCATGGCACTGAGAACATCGCCCTTGCTGACATTGTGGCAGGAACAAATAGTGGCCGTGATGGGGAGCGCATCGGCACCTAATGCGGGTTTGCTGCCCGCCGAGGGTAGAATCAGACTTTCCGGAAATTCCGGTAGATCCATACCGTTGAGCGCATATTGCAGCAAGGTATCGTAATCGGAGCTGTCACCCACCAGCACCGCACCCAGCAATCTTTGCTGACTGGCATCTACCACCAGTTTTTTGTAAATGCCCAGCGGCTGGTTCTGATACTGGTAAGACAAGGCCCCAGGGGTTTTCCCATGCGCATCGCCGATACTGGCCACCTCAACCCCGAGTAATTTGAGCTTGGTGCTCATATCTGCGCCCTGGAAACACAGCTCCCCGGCGCTGATATGGCTGGCAGCCACACGGGCCATCTGATAACCGGGGGCCACCAGACCAAAAATCCTGCCCTGCCACAGCGCGCATTCACCAATGGCGTAAATATCGGGATCTGAGGTGCGGCACTGGTCATCGATAATAATGCCGCCGCGTTCGCCTGTTTGTAGCTCTGCCTGACGTGCCAGCGAATCCTGCGGGCGAATACCGGCGGAAAACAATATCAGATCGGCCTCCAGTGCCTCGCCATCTTTAAACTGCAACTGATAGCGGCAGTGCTTACCTGCCACAATTTGCTGCGTGGCCTTATCTGTGTGTACCTTGACACCCAGCGCTTCAATTTTGCTGCGCAGTTGTTTACCGCCGCCTTCATCCAGTTGCACCGCCATTAGCTGGGGGGCAAACTCCACCACATGGGCTTGCAGCCCGGCTTGCTTCAGGGCATTGGCGGCTTCCAGCCCCAATAGCCCGCCGCCTATCACCACGCCGACGCGACTTTGCGCTGCCGACGCCTGAATGGCCTCAAGATCTTCGATAGTGCGATACACCAGGCAATGGGGCTGATCATTGCCAGGAATGGGCGGCACAAAAGGATAAGATCCGGTGGCCAAAACCAGCTTGTCGTACACCAGATGGCGCCCGTCTTTCAGCCAAACCTGCTTGGCCTGGCGGTCAATTCTCTCCACCCAGGCATTGCAAAAAAAGTGAACTCCCAGTTGCTGATAGCGGGATTCGCTGGTCAGCATCAGATCCTCTACGCTTTTACCGGCAAAAAATTCCGACAGATGCACTCTGTCATACGCCAGTCTGGGTTCACCGCTTAGCACCGTAATCTCTGCGCCCGGACAGGCACCGACCAGTTGTTCAACAAAATGGTGGCCAACCATACCGTTGCCTACCACCAGTATTTTCTTTGTGTTGCTCATGCTCAACTCCATGGGTTTTGGCCCAAAATAAAAAAGCCCACAGACCGTCCATCCCTGATGGGATGCGTATCTGTGGGCTTCGTTGCCCGGCCCGGCAGCAGACTTCATCGTCTGTGCGGGTCGTATGACAAATTGTATTAACGCGGCGACGACCTGTTATACACCGGCTTTAGAGGCCGGGTGGATCTAACTGTCCGTGGACGGCCAAGCGTCCGGGCCTTAGCGCTGAAAACCATTAAGCAGACATAATGCCAACTTATTAACTCCATAATTATCAACGCATTACAAGAAACCAGCGGGCCTGAACAAGGTCATCGCAAACCACTTGGGTGCAAGTCTGCACTTCACTGGTGCAGCACCCTACGTTTTTCCTCAAAAATGCCTTATATCAGCCACTGGCAAACCAGCAATAGCGCCAATAGCACCGACACCGCCTGCCAGAATCGCACAGGTTGCCGCTCCAGCAGGGACAAGCTGGATTGTCTGGCCAATAGTCGGCCACTGGGCTGAGTCAGGTCCTGTGCAAATTCAGACAGAGCGGCATAACGCTGGCGCGGTTCAAAGCGGGTGGCTTTTTGCAGGACTAAATCCAGCCAGGCAGGCAGATCCGGCCGGTGTGCCGTCAGGCTGTGATAACGTCGCGACGTGACTTTGTCCTGGCTGCTACGAGACAGTGCGGGGGCGGAAAAAGGCAGCTTGCCGCTAAACAGTTCATAAAGCAGTACCGCCAGCGAGAATTGATCGCTATACATGCTCGCCTGCTGCCCCAATAAGCATTCGGGTGCGCTGTATTCCATCGCGCCCCGCGGCTCGTCCGCTCGCACAGCGGCTCCGGCTTCCTGCCAGCCCGCCACTTGCACAGCCCCAAAGTCCAGCAGGGTTAACTGGCCTTGCACACCGATGATGATATTGTCCGGGCGTAAATCCCGGTGCACCATCCCCTGTCTTTGCAAGACTCTGAGCACGTCTACCAGTTGCGTAAATATTGGTCTGATTTGCCCTAAGGTCGGACTGGGATGGTCTTGCATCCACTGGCGCAGTGTCTGCCCCGGCAGATATTCGCAAAGATGGTAAAGAAAACGACTGGGCGGTGCGGGGTACATTTTCATAATGCCTTTGTGCTGCAGCCTTGTCGCCACCCATTGTTCTTTGATAAAGCTATCCAGATAGACGGCATCGTCGTCATGGTTAAGTGCCGGCGCTTTAAGCACCAAAGGGCAAGGCCAGTCTTTATGGCTGACCAGATAAACATGACTGCGCATACCATGATGCAAAACCTGGCGCACCACAAAACCATCCAGCGTCATGCCCTTTTGTAACACCGGCGGAATAACCTTCGAGGTGAGTTGAGACAATATTTCCTGCTCATCTTGCTGTGGCAGACTGTTAATCCGCAGCAACAGCGCACTGATATTATCCGCACTGCCGGCCGTCAGCGCGGCGTCCACTATGCTCTGCGCCCCGGCTTCCAGATCACTTTGCAGATTGCCAAGCAGCGCTTTAAGGCGCACATCCGGCAAGACATCATGCACCCCATCGGTGCATAGCAGGAATACGTCACCTGGCTTAAGATCGGTCTGGCGATAGTCCACTTCCACATAGTTGTCCATGCCCAGCGCCCTGCACAGCGGCATAGGTGGCCGGTTCAGCCGGTGGTCAATTGTCAGCAGCTCAAGCTCCGCACCCCGGTAGCGGTAAATACGGCTGTCTCCCACATGCAGCATATGTGCGGTATTGGACTTACAAATCAGGGCGCTGAAAGTGGTTAACATGCCCATCTGACCTGGTGCCTGGCGACCATGATGATACAGCCAGTTATTCAGTGATGTCAGAATACGGGCGGCACTGGTTTTAACCGGCCAGCTGTCGGGCGTGCTCAAATAGTCCTGAATAAAATGCTGCACACTTAACTGTGCCGCTTGCTGGCCCTGCCCGGTATGGCTGGCCCCGTCGGCAATGCAGGCCACCCCACCTTTGATTTGCAGCAACCAGCCACTGGGTAAATGGGCGGCAAAGGCATCGTCGTTGATGACTTTCTGCCCGGCTAGGCTGGCACCACCAAAACACAAGTCCAACTTGCCAGTTGTATTAGCCTGGCTCTCGGGGTTAGCCAGGCTCACTGCAGGTGCGTTGCTCATGACAGGGTGATCAACTCTACCGAACCATCTTCACGAACTTCGGCCATATGTCCTTTAGGTTCATCCATCAGCAGCAGTACCATAAACCCCAATACTGCCGTGGCCGCAATCACCATAAAGAAACTGGCATAATCCACCAGCGACAACACAGTTAAGTAGGTAACCGCGCCGACATTACCATAGGCACCTGTCATACCGGCTATCTGGCCGGTCAGGCGGCGCTTAATCAGCGGCACAACAGCAAACACCGCGCCTTCGCCAGATTGCACAAAGAAAGAGCAAAGCATAACCGCCAGAATGGCCCAGTGCAGCCGCCAACTGCTATCGACCTGGCTCATCATAAGGTAACCCAGCGCCAGTCCGCCGGTGAGGATCAGCAAGACGGATTTTCGGCCAAAACGATCTGACAACCAACCGCCGGCAGGTCGGGACATCAAATTCATAAAGGCATAAGCCGATGCCACCATACCTGCCACTAACGGCGCCAAGGCAAAGGTTTCGGCAAAAAACAACGGCAACATGGACACCACTGCCAGCTCCGAGCCGAAGGTGGCAAAGTACAGGATGTTCAACACTGCCACCTGTTTAAAGGAATAACGGTGCAATTCCGGCACTGGGGTTGAAAACACCGACTTATTCACCCGCCAGACTTGCTGCACTTCGATGCCATACAATACCCCCAGCCCCAGATAAGCCAGCAGGCAAAAACTGTCAGGCAGCAGGCCAACACCGCTGGCAGAGAGTTTCCAGATCAAAAGAGCCAATGCGCCATACATAGGTAGCTTCATAATCAGCAGCAGAAAAAAATCCTGCCGACTGGTCACTTCCATGGCCCCACTTTGGCGTGACTTAAAATACGTTGCCCCCTTGGGGGTATCAGAGACATTGGCATAATACACAAAGGCAAAAACCAGACTCAGCAGGCCGGTCAGGCCGATGGCATAACGCCAGCCTGCATCGCCGCCAAACAGCAAGGCCAACGCGGGTAAACTGAAAGCAGCGGCGGCCGACCCAAAGTTACCCCAACCGCCATACACCCCTTCGGCTGTGCCTAACTCATGGCTGGGAAACCATTCACTGACCATGCGAATGCCAATAACAAAACCGGCGCCAATAAAGCCCAGCAAAAATCTGGCAATGGCGGCCTGAATAAAATTGTCTGCCAGGGCAAAGGCCAGACAAGGTAACGAACAGACCGCCAGCAATACAGAGTACACCCGTCTTGGCCCATACCTGTCGGTCAGCATGCCTATCACGACTCTGGCTGGGATGGTCAGCGCCACATTCAGGATCAACAAGGTTTTAATCTGCTGACTGTCCAGCCCCAGGTCGACAGCAATGGCCTGTAACAAGGGCGCATGGTTGAACCACACTAAGAAGGTAATAAAAAAAGCCATCCAGGACAGATGTAATATCTTCATCCTGCCCTTGAACGACAATAAGTTAAATGTGTCTGCTGATGTCATTTTTCACTCCCGCATCCCGCCATACCCAGGCTGCCCGGCTATATTGAGTTCAAAAAAAAGCCCAGAGGCCGTGCTATGCACAGCGCTCCGGGCTTCGTTGCCTTGTCGGTGGCAGGCGTCATTGCCAAACGACCGACTCACTAAGTTGTTAAACCAACAGACCTGGGCCTGATTGGCGGTGGCGGTATCTTATTGTTATTGGGCCTGGCGGCTCTGATTATTATTGTTGCCGTTGCAGCGTCTTTGCCGCGATACCAGTGCCATGTCCGGCAATTCCCATTGGCGGAGTTGTACCGTTCCACTTGTTGCCTGACAGCTAATGCAGATTGAATGCCAGAATATTTTTTGTATATTTATCATAAAGTTATAATAATTCACTGTCACAGGTTAGGGAGCAACTTGTCGGTTTGAGTGCAACCTTGCCCCGCGTCAGTGCAATCAAGCGTTCAGCTTGTCGGCAAATACTCCTTGATAGAGATCGGCCCGGTACACCTCGGCCGCAATATTCTGACCGGCAATATTCTGTTGCAGCTGTCCAGATGACTGCATATGAGACAAAAACCACTCTGCATAGCCAGGGTTGGGACAATTGTCCGGCGTCTCGCCAGAGCTAGCAAACCGGTTGTAGGCCGGTATATACCTGGGCGCCACCGACTCCTGCACCAAACAACTGCCCAGTAAAGCGGGTGCCACGACATCCAGATCGGCATGCAGGTATGCCTCATCACACAGTATTCGCGCAGCTTCGAAGCGATTGGGCACTAATGCCAGCCAACGACAGGCCATATCCAATGCCTGTAACAAGGCCTGGCAACTGTCGGGATTATGTGTTTGCCAGCTTTGCAGCATCCCCAACACTTTTTCTGGCATATCCGGCCAGATATCACAGGACGTGACCACCGTGACCCCCAACCCTACCCTGACGGCCTTGGCATTCCATGGACCACCGACACAGTAACCATCGACACTGCCTTCATGCAAAGCAGCCACCATACTGGTGGGCGGGATCACCTGAATGTCCACATCCTGCCCAGGTACAATTTGCCCGCTGCGCAGCCAGTCGCAAAGCTGATAGAAATGACAACTAAAGGGAAAAACCGTGGCAAAACGCAGTTTACTCTGCCCGGCTTTTTGCCGCTGACGGATCACGGCTCGCAAGCTTTCGGCTGGCAACGGCATAGCTGGGGCTCGGCAGGACATTGCATTCAGACTGGTAACCTGTTGATACAAGCGCTCGGACAGCGTAATACCATTGCCGTTGAAACTCAGCACAAACGGCGTGATAAATTGGCGTTGCGTGCCCCCCAACCCAAGCCGACTGGCAAGTGGCATCGGCGCAAGCATCTGTGCCGCATCCAGCACACCTGCATGCAACTTATCCCGCAAGGTCGCCCAGGAGTTTTGCCGCCTGAGGTTAACCTGTATGCCACATTGCGCAAAGAAACCCAGTTCCTTGGCGACGACCAATGGCGCACTGTCGGTTAAGGGCATAAAACCTATTTCAAGCGGCGCTTTGTCAGTTGTAGACATCTATTTAATCCAATGTGTTAAATAAAGAAATCAATGTTCTGGCGACATCTTCCATTTTTTGTCCGCTGTCCATGGCCATTTTGCGCAGGCTGCTGAATGCTTGCTGTTCGGTTAAGGACTTTTGTGTCATTAACAGGTGTTTGGCTTTGTCTATCAAACGGCGGGAGTCCAATTTACGCTTGGTTTCGTCCAACTCTTGTTTAAGATGCTGAAACTGGTTGAAGCGCGCGACCGCCGCATCCAGAATTGAGCGCACCCGGCTGCTACTGACATCTCCCACCACATAGGCACTGACGCCGGATTGCACAGACTGATTGATAAGTCCGGTGTCCTCCTGATCGCAGAACATCACCACTGGTTTGGGGTTGAAGTTGGATAAGGTGCTCAGGCTCTCCAGAATATCCCGATCCGGTGACTCAATATCGATCACAATAATATCGGGTTTCAGCCTGTCCACCTCTTTTAGCAAGGCGGTGCGGGAGCTGACCAGATGCGACACCTGATAACGTGATTTATCCAATGCGGAGCGAAAGGCGGCTGCCCTGTCCAAGTCATCGTCAATCAGCAGAATATCCAGTGGTTTTTCTAAACACGCATCGCTTGACGGCATTCAATATGATTAACTGAAAAATAGTAGTGAGGCCTTCGCAAAATGCGCACCACTTTGTTTTTAGTCTTTAAAATCATAGTGCTAAGGCAATTCTTCCACCAAAGTAACGCTATTAACGATAGATTCCATACGCTTTCGCACCAGTTCGGTGCACACAATGCCACCAATGCGACAAAAAGGGGATTTTCTCAATTAAAGCCCGGCATGCTTGGGAGGCGAATGTGGTATAACAACGCTCCGATATTTGACGATCTGCCCAAATGAGCCTGAACCACGAAATCCGCCAACTCGTTAAGCTAGCCTGGCCGCTGTTAATTGCCCAGGTCACCCAAACACTGATGGGGGTGTCGGATACCATTATGGCTGGCCGGGTGTCGGCGACCGATATGGCGGCAGTGGCCATTGCTGCTAGTGTGGTGATGCCCATTTTGTTCTTTTTGCAGGGTATTATTCTGGCCCTGCCACCTATTATTTCCAGGCTTAGAGGGGCCCGCAAACTGGATGAGATCCCGGAAAAAGGCCAGCAGACATTATGGCTGGCCCTGATGTTGTCCCTGCCACTGGCCTTGTCAGCGCCATTTGTGCCTAATTTGCAGGGGCAGTTGAATATGGAGCCACAGCTTCAGCGCATCACCCTGGAATACGTTCAGTATTTACTGGTGGGCGCACCCTTTTTTGCCGCCTATCAGGTATTCAGGCAATACTGTGAAGGTCTGTCTGTTACCCGCCCCAGCATGGTGATTATGGCCATTGGCCTCTTGGTCAATATTCCCGCCAACTATGTATTTATTTACGGCAAGTTAGGCGTGCCCGCATTTGGTGGGGCCGGTTGTGGTATCGCCACGTCTTTGGTGTTTGCCGCCATGATGCTAAGCACCTGGTTATATACGCACTATTCAGCGTCCATGCGCCGCTTCCATCTGTTTCAAACCTGGTATGCACCGCGTCTGGGGGAAATCAGCGAAATACTGAAATTGGGTGTGCCCATTGCGCTGACCATATTATTTGAAGTGTCACTGTTTGCGGTGGTTGCCCTGTTGCTGGCCCCCTATGGCGCTACGATGGTGGCAGCCCATCAGGTGGCGCTAAGCCTGTCCTCATTAATGTTTATGGCACCACTGAGTATTGGCCTTGCTTTAACCATCCGGGTCGGCTTCCTGCTGGGAGAGGAGCAGCCATTAAACGCCAAACGCGCGGTACAGGGTGCCTGGTTGGTGGGTATGTGCTCAGCGATACTCACAGCTTCCCTGTCGTTTTTCTTACGCTATGAAATTGCCGGTTTGTACAGTACCGACCGACAAGTAGTGGAAATGGCCGCCGATTTGATGTTCCTGGCCGCGGTTTTTCAGTTTTCAGATGCCATTCAGGTCATTTCAGGCTGTGCCCTGCGTGGCTATAAAGATGCCAAAGCCATGTTCTTAATCAGTTTTGTTTCTTACTGGGTGATTGGCCTTAGCACCGGCTGTATTCTGGGTCTGACAGACTGGTTGGTGCCGCATATGGCCGCCAGCGGTTTCTGGATTGGCTTTATTGTCGGTCTGACCTCGGCAGCGGTATTCTTAGGCTGGCGTCTGGCCTATATTCAACGGGAACAAAGGCCGGCGCTGGCATCAATGGGGTAAAACATGTACTACTTACTGATTTATCAGCTTTCTGACGACTACTTGCAGCGTCGCCCATTGTTTCGTGATGCCCATATTGCCCTGGCTAAAAAGGCCACCAGCAAGGGCCAGCTGCTGGCTGGCGGTGCGCTTGCTGAGCCAGTGGATCAGGCCGTGCTGCTATTTAAAAGTGATTCAGCTGAAGTGGCTGAGGCATTTGCCAGACAGGATCCCTATGTAGTCGCGGGATTGGTGACGTCCTGGCAAGTTCGACCATGGAACATTGCCATAGGTGCAGGACTGCCAGCCATCACCTTTCCCTGATGCTCAGGGGCCTGGGTCCCTGCCACTTCTTAACCATCCGGTCACTGAAATGCGACTGTTGGGAATGCCCGGCTGTACGCGGGATACCGCATGAGGTATCGGCACCTTAAACAGCGACAAACAATTTAGCTCGGGAGAAAATCGTTCGGTGACCTGCCCATCCTGGTCATAAAACTCCAGCATACCGCCCCAACTTTCCTGCCAGTTATCGGTCAGACTCAAGACAAAGGCTGCCACCCTGGCTTTTCCCTCTATCGCATCATCATGCAGCTCAAGAAAATGGCCACTGCGATAACAGGTCAATTGCGCATCGGCAAAACCTATGTCAGGGGCTTGTAAAAGCTCACGCATGTCGTTTAAGAAAGCATCACTATTGAGGCTACTGAATAACCGCGCCAGCTGCGGGGTCGCAGCTAACTGCCCGGCATGCCATTTGTCATACACCGGGTAGTTTTCAAATAAATAGGTAAAGCCTGGCTCCTCTGCCAGGCGTTGCTGAAACTCATGCAGTTGCGCTTGTGGCAGCATCTGCATAGCATTGGCATCCAAATCCAGATGTCGTCCCTGCATGCGGGTGACCAGATTCCAGTTGTTTATCCGGGCAATTTCCTGATGCAGGGCTGCTAAGTCCTGCTGTGTTAAGACAGCAGGTAACCGAACCCGCCCTAGCTTGTCCATATCGCTACGGGCTGCTGATACGTCACACTGTAACTGCATATTGCTGACGTCCTTGTGCTGTGCTTAAGGGTTTTTCACCACGTCAACAAAGTATTCTTCCTTGCCATTCACTTCTTCACGCACCAAGCCATGCACGTCGGTTTCAAAACCCGGGAAGCGACGATTGAATTCGCGCACAAACTTCAGGTAATTGACTATGGTCTTGTTGTAGCATTCACCGGGAATCAGCAGCGGAATACCCGGAGGATACGGCGTTACCAGCATGGCGGTAATACGCCCTTCCAACTCATCAATAGATACCCGCTCAACGTTACGATGGGCCATATGTGACCAGGCGTCGGCTGGGGTCATGGCCGGTATAAAGTCGGATAAGTACATATCCTTGGTGATCCTGGCTACATCAAATTCTTTATATACCTGATGGATTTGCTGGCACAGATCCTTCAACCCTACCCGTTCGTAGCGCGGATGTTTGGCGGCAAACTCCGGCATAACCCGCCAAAGTGGCAGGTTTTGGTCGTGATCGTCTTTGAACTGCTGCAATTCAGTGACCATCGAGTTCCACCTACCTTTGGTGATACCGATGGTAAACATAATAAAGAAGGAATACAGACCGGTCTTTTCAATAATAATGTTATGTTCGGCCAGATAGCGCGTTACGATGGCGGCCGGAATACCAATTTCATCAAAGCGCCCGTCCATATCCAGTCCGGGGGTAATAATAGTAGCCTTGATGGGGTCGAGCATATTAAAGCCGGTGGCAATATTACCAAAGCCATGCCATTCATCCGATTCCTTAATTACCCAGTCTTCCTGTTTGGGTACGCCGTCACCGGGCAGCTCATCTGGTCCCCACACTTTAAACCACCAGTCTTCGCCAAATTCGTCATCCACCTGACGCATGGCATGACGAAAATCGATGGCTTCGGTCAGGGATTCCTGCACTAATGTGCGCCCCCCTGGCGGTTCCATCATGGCCGCGGCCACATCACAAGAAGCAATAATGGCGTATTGCGGACTGGTAGAGGAGTGCATCAGATAGGATTCATTAAAACGGTGTTTATCCAGTTTACGGGTATCGCTGTCCTGCACCAGAATTTGTGATGCCTGGGAAAGACCTGCCAGCAACTTATGGGTGGATTGGGTGGCAAACACCAGCGGATCGCTGGAGCGCGGCCGGTCCTGAGCGATGGCATGCATATTGTGGTACAGCTCGTGGAACGCCGCATGGGGCAACCAGGCTTCGTCAAAATGCAGGGTATCGATACTGTCGCCCAGTACGTCTTTAATCTCTTCCACGTTATACACAATGCCGTCATAGGTACTTTGAGTGATGGTCAAAATACGCGGCTTTTTATTGGCGGCATTACGGGCAAAAGGGTTGGCGGCAATCTTTTTGGCAATGGTTTCAGGCAAAAACTCTGACTTGGGAATGGGTCCGATAATGCCGTAGTGGTTGCGGGTCGGCATTAAAAATACCGGAATGGCACCGGTCATAATAATGGAATGCAAAATCGATTTATGGCAGTTGCGGTCCACTACCACGATATCCCCCGGCGCCACCGTGCTGTGCCAGACAATCTTATTGGAAGTCGAGGTACCGTTGGTCACAAAGAACAGATGATCACAGCCAAAAATCCGCGCCGCATTCTGCTCACTGGCGGCCACCGGGCCGGTATGATCCAGCAACTGGCCAAGCTCATCCACCGAATTACAGACATCGGCACGCAACATATTCTCACCAAAGAACTGATGGAACATCTGCCCCACCGGGCTTTTCAAAAATGCCACGCCACCGGAATGACCTGGGCAGTGCCAGGAATAGGAGCTGTCGCTGGCGTATTCCATCAGGGCATTGAAAAATGGCGGCGCCAGGGCATTTAAGTATTTGCGCGCTTCGCGAATGATATGCCGGGCCACAAATTCCGGCGTATCTTCGAACATATGAATAAAGCCGTGCAGTTCGCGCAAAATATCATTGGAAAAATGCCTGGCGGTCTTGGTTTCACCATACAGAAAAATGGGAATATGCGCGTTGTGGCGACGTACTTCACGAATAAAGCCTTTAATCGCCATCAGTGCCTTGGCAACGGTTTCGTCTGTGCCGTCTTCAAATTCTTCATCGTCAATCGATACAATAAAGCAGGACGCGCGGCTGGACTGCTGAGCAAAAGAGGTTAAATCACCGTAGCTGGTAAATCCCACCACCTCCATGCCTTCTTTGTCGATGGCGGTCGCCAGATCGCGAATCGCCGAGCCGGAGATATTTTCAGAACGAAAGTCTTCATCAATGATAACGATGGGGAAACGAAACTTCATCGGCGCTCCAAAGCCAGGGAATTATGCTGCCCAGTATAGCGCTGTCTGCTGTAATTACAGAGAATTTGTAGGTAAGTATTTAAAATAGCTGCATAAAAAAGCGGAGCCTGGGCTCCGCCTTAGTTCCGCTGTCAGGATTTAGCAGAGCTCGACGGCCATGGCCGTGGCTTCGCCACCGCCTATGCACAACGAGGCCATACCGCGTTTCAGCCCACGATTTTTCAGGGCATGAATCAAGGTCACCAGAATACGGGCCCCGGAAGCGCCAATGGGGTGACCCAGCGCACAGGCACCACCGTTAACGTTCACTTTGGCCTCGTCTAATTGCAACTGGCGAACCGCCAGCATGGTCACCATGGCAAAGGCTTCGTTAATTTCGAACAGGTCCACATCACTCGCCTGCCAGCCCAGCTTATCCAGCAACGTTTGCATGGCGCCCACAGGGGCAACGGTAAAGTTTTCCGGTTCAATGGAATGAGTGCTATGGCCCAGAATGCGCGCCAAAGGGGTTAAGCCCAGCGACTGTGCCTTGGCTTCGCTCATCACCACCAATGCCGCTGCACCATCCGATATAGAGCTGGAGTTGGCAGCGGTAATCGTGCCGTCTTTTTTAAAAGCCGGCTTAAGGTTAGGAATTTTTTCCGGCATAGCGTTACCCGGGCCTTCGTCCTGACTCACCTCAATATCGCCTTTGCGGGTGCAGACAGTCACCGCACTGATTTCATGCAAAAAGGCACCTGACTCAATGGCCTGCTTGGCTTTGGATAATGACGACAAAGCAAAGGCGTCCATTTTTTCCCGGGTCAGATCTTCTTTGTCGGCGGTGTCCTGGGCAAAGCAGCCCATGGCCTTACCGTCATAGGCATTCTCCAGACCGTCCAGCATCATATGGTCTAACACCTGTCCGTGTCCCATGCGATAACCGCTTCTGGCCTTGGGCAGCAGGTAAGGGGCATTACTCATGCTTTCCATGCCACCGGCCACGGCAGTGCTAATGGAACCGGCTTTAATCAGGTCGTGCGCCAGCATCACCGCTTTCATGCCCGAGCCGCATACCTTGTTAATGGTGGTGACACCGGCAGACAGCGGTAATCCGGCCTTGATAGCCGCCTGACGGGCCGGTGACTGGCCAAGACCCGCTGGTAAAACGCAGCCCATAATCACTTCTTCCACATGCTCAGCGCCGACACCTTGAACGGCGCTAGCAATGGCATTGGCACCCAGTTCTGTAGCGCTTAGGGCTGACAGGCTGCCAAGAAATCCCCCCATAGGGGTGCGTTTAGCAGCAACGATAACGATTGAATCCTGGCTCATGTTTAATCCTCTTTTCTGCATAGCGGTGTATATCTGGCTCAGTTTACTGCACCGGCAGACGGGGCTGCCATAAGTCTAACGTACAGCTAACTGAACAATATCGTCTGGCGTCATCACCCCGATGATAGGCACGCGGTTGTTGACGCCTTGTTACTGTTACTTTACCTTTAGGTTAACTTACAGCTTACGTAAACGTAAAGTCGCATGACCACCAACCCGACATTCAGTATTGGCGAACTGGCAAAAGAATTTGACATTACGCCCCGCTCCATCCGTTTTTATGAAGAGCAAGGCCTGCTGGAACCCGACCGTAACGGCCAGGTACGCATCTATCAGAATAAAGACAGGGTGCGGCTTAAACTGATTCTGCGCGGTAAGCGTTTGGGCTTTTCCCTGGCAGAAACCAAAACCCTGTTTAACCTTTACGACAGTGATCAGAACTCTAAAGCGCAGAATCAGGTCATTCTGGAAATGATTACTGACAAACGCGCGGTATTGAATCAGCAACTGGAAGATATTCGTATGCTGATGAACGAACTGGATGATTTGGAAGAACGTTGCCGCGCCGAGCTGGAACAACAATTAAGAGGAAAACTCGCATGAATGCCCCCTACCCTACAATGAATTTTGGCCTGGGCGAAGACATCGATATGCTTCGCGATCACGTGTATGCCTTTGCACAGGGTGAAATTGCCCCATTGGCCACCCAGGCAGACGAAGACAATGCCTTCCCTAACGCGCTTTGGCCCAAGCTGGGTGACATGGGTTTACTGGGCGTCACCGTCTCTGAGCAATATGGTGGTGCCGACATGGGCTATCTGGCACATGTGGTGGCCATGGAAGAAATCAGCCGGGCCAGCGCCGGTATCGGCCTGAGCTACGGCGCTCACTCCAACTTGTGTGTTAACCAGATCTATAAAAACGGCAATGACACACAACGGCAAAAATACCTGCCTAAACTTATCAGTGGTGAACATATTGGCGCCTTGGCTATGAGCGAACCCAATGCCGGCTCGGACGTGGTGAGTATGAAACTGCGCGCCGAGAAAAAAGGTGATCGCTACATTCTTAACGGCAACAAAATGTGGATCACTAACGGACCTGATGCCCATACCTTTGTGATTTATGCCAAAACCGATGTCAGTGCCGGACCTAAAGGTATTACCGCCTTTATTGTGGAACGTGGCACACCAGGATTCAGCCAGGCTCAGAAGCTGGACAAGTTGGGCATGCGCTCTTCCAATACTTGTGAACTGGTGTTTGAGGACTGTGAAGTACCGGCAGAGAATATTCTGGGCCAGGAAGGCGGCGGCGTGCGGGTGCTGATGAGCGGCCTGGATTATGAGCGTTTGGTGCTGTCCGGTGGCCCCCTTGGCATTATGCAGGCTTGTATGGATCTGGTGGTGCCCTACATTCATGACCGCAAGCAATTCGGCCAGAGTATTGGTGAGTTCCAACTGGTGCAGGGCAAAATAGCCGATATGTACACTCAGATGAATGCGGCCCGCGCCTATGTCTACACGGTAGCCAAGGCCTGCGATCGGGGTGAAACCACCCGCAAAGATGCCGCAGGTGCTATTCTCTATTCGGCAGAGCTGGCCACTAAAATGGCGCTGGATGCCATTCAGTTGCTGGGCGGCAATGGTTACATCAATGAGTTTCCGGCGGGCCGGCTACTGCGCGATGCCAAGCTGTATGAAATCGGCGCCGGTACGTCCGAGATCCGTCGTATGTTGATTGGTCGCGAGCTGTTTAAAGAATCTATGTAGGTCGGAGGCCAACACCACAATATTGATTTGCTCATTTTTGCAACCTTTGCCGGTATGGGTTGGATTAACCTCCGGCTCGCAAGTGAATCATTGGCTGGCTGTCGGGTTAACCCCCGACCCACTGAGGGAGAGGCTACATGCCCAGGATAGAATCGAAAATAAACACAAAAAGCCAGGAATTTGCCGTTAATGCCGAGCATATGCAGGCTCAGGTAAACGAGCTGCGTGAAAAAATTGCACAAATCCGCCAGGGGGGTGGTGAACAGGCCAATAAGCGCCATACCGATCGCGGTAAGCTATTGCCCCGTGAACGTATTAATGCTTTGCTTGACCCCGGCGCGCCCTTTCTGGAGCTGTCACAACTGGCGGCGCTGGACGTCTATGAGGATTATGTCCCTGCCGCTGGCATTATTGCCGGAATTGGCCGGGTGTCTGGCACCGAATGTATGATTGTGGCCAATGATGCCACTGTAAAGGGCGGAACCTATTATCCGCTGACGGTGAAAAAGCACTTACGCGCCCAAAGCATTGCCGAACAAAACAACTTACCTTGTATTTACCTGGTGGATAGTGGCGGTGCCAACCTGCCACGCCAGGATGAGGTGTTCCCTGATAAAGACCATTTTGGCCGTATTTTCTATAACCAGGCCAACATGTCGGCGGCCAATATTCCGCAAATTGCCGTGGTGATGGGCTCCTGTACCGCAGGTGGTGCTTATGTACCTGCCATGGCGGATGAATCTATTATTGTCAAAGAGCAAGGCACTATCTTTCTGGGTGGACCACCACTCGTTCGTGCCGCTACGGGTGAAGTGGTGACGGCCGAAGAACTGGGCGGCGGCGACGTGCATTGCCGCACATCAGGGGTGGCGGATTATCTGGCTAACAACGATCATCATGCCCTGAAACTGGCCCGCGATGCGGTGGCCAGGCTGAACCGGGTCAAGCCAGTGAGCCTGAATCTGAGTCAGCCACAAGATCCCATTTATGACGCCAGAGACATCTACGGCATTATCCCCAAAGACAGTCGTCAGCAATATGATGTGCGCGAAATCATTGCCCGAATTGTCGATGGTTCAGAATTTGACGAATTTAAGGCCTTGTACGGCAGCACACTGATTTGTGGTTTTGCGCGCATCTTCGGCTATCCGGTAGGCATTGTCGCTAATAACGGGATACTTTTCAGTGAATCTGCACAAAAAGGTGCGCATTTTATTGAGCTCTGCGCCCAGCGCAAAATCCCCTTGGTGTTTTTACAAAATATCACCGGTTTTATGGTGGGGAAACAATACGAGGCAGGCGGTATCGCTAAACATGGTGCCAAGATGGTAACCGCGGTGGCCTGTGCCAAGGTGCCTAAATTCACCATCCTGATTGGCGGCAGTTTCGGTGCGGGTAACTACGGTATGTGTGGCCGTGCTTACGATCCTCGCTTCTTGTTTATGTGGCCCAATGCACGTATTTCGGTGATGGGTGGTGAACAGGCCGCAGGCGTATTGGCGCAGGTTAAACGCGATCAGAAAGAGCGCAATGGTGAAAGCTGGAGCAAAGAACAAGAACAAAGCTTCAAGCAACCCATTATTGATGATTATGAACATCAGGGTCACCCCTATTATGCGTCGGCCAGGCTTTGGGACGACGGCGTAATTGACCCGGCGGATACCCGCCAGGTGCTGGGCTTATGCCTGTCCGCTTCATTAAACAACCCCGTGGAGGACACCCGTTTCGGGGTGTTCCGTATGTAAGGAGGCTGATATGTCTGATGTACTCTACAATCTGGATGCCAAAGGGGTGGCTACCATTACCCTTAATCGTCCTGAAAAACACAATGCCTTTGACGATCAGCTGATTCACCACCTTACCCAGCTTTTTAAGCAGGCTGGCGACGATCCCAAGGTACGGGTGGTGGTACTGGCAGCCAACGGCAAAAGTTTTTGCGCCGGTGCCGACGCCAACTGGATGCAGCGCATGGCGTCCTACAGTTTTGAGGAAAACGTCGCCGACGCCAAAGCTTTGGCCATGATGCTACATACCCTGAATTTTTTGCCCAAGCCCACTATCGCCAAAGTACAAGGGGCAGCCTACGGCGGCGCGGTAGGCTTGATAGCCTGTTGTGATATGGCCATTGGCAGCAAACTCAGTAAGTTTTGTCTGAGTGAAGTAAAGCTTGGCTTAATTCCAGCCACGATTAGCCCTTATGTTATTGATGCCATGGGCAAACGGGTAGCCAGACGCTATTTCACCACCGCAGAAGTATTTTCGGCCCGTCGGGCCAGACGCCTTGGTCTTTTAAGCGAAGCGGTAACCGAAGAAGAACTGGATGAAACCGTGGATAACCTGGTTAGCCATATTCTGCATAACAGTCCCGATGCTGTGGCAGCCGCCAAACAGCTGATATTTGACGTTACCGAACCCAGTGACGATGAAGAACTGATGGAAAAAACCAGTCTGCGTATTGCCACCGTCAGAGTATCGGAACATGGACAGGAAGGGCTGCAGGCCTTTTTGCAAAAACGTCGGCCTAACTGGTATCAGGAGTGAATATGCTGATCAAACTTTTAATCGCGAACCGCGGTGAAATCAGCTGCCGCATTATCAAAACCGCTAAGCGCATGGGCATCCATACGGTGGCGGTTTACTCCGATGCCGATGCCGATGCCTTGCATGTACAAATGGCAGATGAAGCGGTGCATATCGGCCCTGCTCCCTCTAAGGACAGTTACTTGCAGGCCGAACGTATTATTGAAGTGGCCCGTAAGGTGGGCGCCGACATGATTCACCCGGGTTACGGCTTTTTGTCAGAAAATGCCGAGTTTGCCCGTTTGTGTGAAGACAACCAGATCATATTTGTCGGCCCGCCCGTGCCGGCCATTGATGCCATGGGCTCAAAATCCGCCGCTAAAAAGATCATGGAAGCGGCAGGTGTACCGCTGGTACCAGGCTATCATGGCGAGGATCAGTCCCCGGCGCTACTTAAACAGCATGCCGATAAGATGGGTTATCCGGTGCTGCTAAAAGCAGCCGCAGGGGGCGGTGGCAAAGGCATGCGCCAGGTTCATCGCGCCGAAGACTTTGATGATGCGCTGGCCGCCGCTAAGCGTGAAGCCATGGCCGGATTTGGCGACGAGCATATGCTGGTGGAAAAATACCTGACGCAGCCACGCCATGTGGAGATCCAGGTATTTTGTGATATGCACGGCAATGGCGTGTACTTGTTTGAGCGTGATTGCTCGGTACAGCGTCGCCATCAAAAAGTCATAGAGGAAGCCCCCGCACCGGGCATGACCGAAGCGCTGCGCACACACATGGGCGAAGCAGCGCTCAAAGCCGCTGCGGCCATTGGTTATGTGGGCGCGGGTACCGTCGAGTTTTTGCTGGATACCGATGGTCGTTTCTATTTTATGGAAATGAACACCCGTTTGCAGGTGGAACACCCGGTTACCGAAATGATTAGTGGCCAGGATCTGGTGGAATGGCAACTGCGGGTAGCCAGTGGTGAAGAGCTGCCCCTGAAGCAAAGCGAACTGCAGATTAACGGCCACGCCTTTGAAGCAAGAGTGTATGCAGAAGATCCGGACAACGAATTTTTGCCCGCCACGGGTTCACTAAACTTCTTACAGCCACCGGATGAATCTGACTATGTCAGAGTGGATACCGGGGTGCGCCAGGGTGACAAGGTATCGGTGTACTATGATCCGATGATTGCCAAGCTGATCGTCTGGGATGAAGATCGCCCCAAAGCGCTGCGGCGCCTGGTTAAGGCCTTATCTGAATACCGGGTCAGGGGCGTCACCACCAATATCGACTTTCTGTACAACCTGGCCAATACCAAAGCCTTTAAGCAGGCACAGTTGGATACCGGTTTTATTGATAAAAACCAGAGCGAAATCTTTATCAAAGATAAGGGCGACATTGCCAGCTTACTGCCTTTGGCGGCCCTGTATTTGGTGCTGAATCAGGAACATAGGCAACTGTCTTTGACGCAGAACAGCCAGGACCCTTTCAGTCCCTGGCAAAGTCTCAGTGCCTGGCGCGCCAACGAAAGCCATGAACAGCAACTGGATATTCAGATCCACGATACCTTGCACCAGGTTAAAGTTCTGCAGTTGAATACGGCTGCCCAGTCACTTTATCAAATCAGTGGTGAAGGCTTCTCGGTTCAGTGTCAGGGGCATATTGAAGGGGATATGCTGACCGCCATCATTGATGGGCACCGGCAAAAAGTCACCTTCAGCAGCCAGGGTGCCGACGACGAGGAAGGATGCTCATTGTACACCCAACACAGTGCGCTGCATTTTCGCCATATTTTGCCAGACCTGGGCTTACTGGACGGTGATGCCCATGGCACAGGTCTGACGGCGCCAATGAACGGCACTATTGTGAATCTGATGGTTAAGCCCGGTGAACAGGTGAGCAAGGGGCAGGTACTGGTGATTATGGAAGCCATGAAAATGGAACATAGCCTCAAAGCCCCTTCTGCCGGCAAGGTGGTGGAGTTTTTCTATCAGCCAGGCGAACTGGTGGATGGCGGTGCGGAGCTGGTTAATTTTGAGGCCAGTGAAAACTAATCACATGGCTGCTGACATCACAGAGATGCCGCATGCTCTTATGTGCCATCTCTGTGCGTTTGGATTACGGTGTATTAATAAACTGTTATGTACCCAAGAAAAGTTAAAATCGTAGATGTAGGGCCACGCGACGGCCTGCAAAATGAGAAAGGCACTATTGCCCTTGCTGATAAAATCCACCTGGTGGAGAGTCTGGCCGACTGTGGCCTGCCGATGGTAGAGACCGGTAGTTTTGTGTCACCTAAATGGGTGCCGCAGATGGCCGACAGTGCCCAGGTGTTTAAAGGAATTCGTCGCAAAACCGACGTGGTCTATTCCGCTTTAACCCCAAATATGCAGGGATTTAATGCGGCCCTTGAAGCGGGGGCGGATGAGGTGGCCATTTTTGCAGCTGCCTCCGAGCGTTTCAGCCAGAAGAATATCAACTGCAGCATTGAAGAAAGCTTGCAACGGTTTGCGCCGCTGATGGAGGCTGCCAGAGATAAAGGGCTCAGGGTACGGGGCTATGTATCCTGTGTGCTGGGTTGCCCTTATGAAGGCGATATTGATCCACTAAAAGTGTTAAACGTCAGCAAGCAGCTATTGGCGATGGGCTGCTACGAGGTATCGCTTGGCGATACTATCGGCGTAGGCACCCCACTAAAAACCGCCCGGCTATTGGAATTGCTGGTAAGGCAGATCCCGGTGGAGCAGTTGGCGGTGCATTTCCATGATACCTATGGCCAGGCTCTGGCCAATATTCTGATCGCCTTACAGCACGGCATTGCGGTACTGGACAGCTCGGTGGCCGGTCTGGGTGGATGCCCTTATGCCAAAGGCGCATCAGGCAATGTGGCAACCGAAGACGTAGTTTATATGTTGCAAGGTATGGGCATCGACACCGGCATTGATCTGGATAAGCTGGTTGACGCCGGGCACGCCATTACCCAGGCACTGGGCCGCGACAATCAATCTAAAGTTGCGCAGGCAATACTGGCCAAGCGAACTTAAAACAAAGCGGCTTTTACTCCTTAAGCCGCTTAAATCTGGCCAAAGGTGCCATTCTGGCCTTATTCAGGCTCAGGCTATCGCCACTGAGACTATAGTTGTCCACTTTTTCCAGCATTTGCATAAACTGCCCTTCCAGTGTCAACTGTGGGCAGGCCATCATAGTTGTAGCCAGATTACTAAAGCGGATTTGCATTCCCTGCCCTATTTCGGCACCACCAAACAGGCGGTTACAGCCAGCAAAACCACTTACCTTACCGTCGTCGTTAAACACCAAATGAGGTGGTACATCCAGGGTCACTTTCTGCCCGCTTAATTCGACCAGTTGCCATTTTCCAGAAAGTTGAGACTGTGAAGTCTCTGAATCCACCAGATTTGAGTTACTGCAAGCGCACAAGGTCAGGCACAAGGCTAAGGTTCTAATAATCAACTTATTTTTCTCCTATTGATTTAATCAAGTTACTTATACGGCGACATACTTAAAAAATGGCCTCAGTCAATCAAACTAAGAAAGTAACCCCTTCCATTCTAACGCATTTTCTTAAACACCGAATCGTTCAACTTTTAAACAAACATATTTAAGCAGAAATAATGATATAACTATTCCATCATCTTCCCAACCGAACCAAGCGCCTCTAAAGAACACCTATCTTTTTGATTTTATAAACCTTTTAAACCACCCATCATTTCGTATTAAATCCAGTCTCATATGTGAATAAATGTTGCTATTCACGCAGATACTGTTACTTTCTTACTCAATAGGGATGCCTTTTGGGCCATTCGGAGCAGGAATAAGGAACAGTGTTCGTTGGAGCAAAGCTTAACGTTCAACAAACTGTTTTACCGAATAAAAAATTAATGTTTTATTCATTTGGCCGATAAATATGACGCATCCCGGAATCCAGATTATTCCGCGGTGTGATAACAAACAGATAACCTTTAGGAATCACGAAAATGACTAAACTTCACGCAATAGCAAAAGGTTTGGGTGCAACTCTGTTATTGGCCAGTGCTAGCACTGCATTTGCAGAAACCGTAAACGTTCCTGCTACGCTGACAGTAGACAACACTATCGATTTTACCACCACCGGTACACTGGACTTCGGTACAGTACGTGCGACGCCAGATAACACTACCGCGGCCAACTGTGTTGGCCTGACTATGCCAGCCAACCCAGCACTGGCCCTGAATGCTACACTGGGTACAGCTGGCGCGGTCGCTTGTACCGCTGCAGGTACCTCTGTTCTGCAAGCAGTTGGTGGCACACCTACCCGCCCAGAATTCTCTATTGCCGGTGTCGCAGCATTTACCACCTTGACACTGACGCTGCCGACTACAGTAGATCTGACGACCACTGCCCCTGCTGGCTCTCCAATTTTCCGTCTGGTTGATTTTACCGCTTACAGAACCTCTGGCACACCTGCGGCTGTGACTACCACAGTGCAGGTTGATGGTTCAGGTAATGCGACATTCAATGTTGGCGCCACCCTGCTGACTGATCCAGGCACACCCACTACATCTGCCTATGAAAATGCCGCCTATACTGGCAACTTCGATGTTCAAGTAGCATTCTAAAGCTATTGCTTCGACCTGAGCGAAGGCTATCATTTGAGAGCCCTTCGTATCAGGTCGAAGGTATAACGAGCATCATGCTTTCACGTTTCTCGGGGCCGCTTTGGCTGCTTGTTTTTTTTAGCAGCGGTCTTAAGGCTGATTTGCTAACAGATGCCAATTTTTATTTTGGCCGTATCGCTATTACCAATAATTCCATTGTGAGCACAACAACAGTGCCCGTTAACGGAAATCAAACCTCAACCAATCATATTCTGGTCATAGAACCCGGCCAGCCGGGCGTTTATACCCTGACGGATTTACCACCATTTGCCAATGTCTCCGTATCTGCAGATGTGCCTGCATTTTCAAGTTCTCCTCTGCCAGGTACCGAGCAGTTTACTATCACGGCGGTGGACATACCTTCAACGCTTAAAGCAGACGCAACAGGCTCAGTGCAATTTAAAATGGGGGGGACAATTGCCACATCAGGAACAGGCGGAAGTTATGTCAGCCCGGCAGACTATATGATTGTAATAAATATAAATATTACTTATTAAGCAAAGGATTAGTGGATGAATTTCCTCAACACTCTCAGTAAGCTTGTGGTTCTGTTTTTCTGTCTGAGTAGCGCATTTACCAGCGAAGCCAACCTGCTTATTTATCCCACCAGAGTAACATTCGGTGAAAATGACAGAATTAAAGAAATTACCCTCACTAATACTTCCAAGACCACCAATACGTACAGGTTGGAATGGATGGAAAAACGCGCGAAACCTGAGGGTGGCTATGTGGACCTGACCGCAGAAGAAGCGTCATCATTTCCGATTGCCAGCAACATGTTACGTTACTCGCCACGCCAGGTCACATTGAAGCCAGGCGAGCGGCAAGTCGTCAAGCTTTCAATCCGCCGCCCAAGAGGCCTGGCGGATGGAGAGTTCCGCTCACATTTAAATTTTAAAGCCCTGCCCCCACCAACCACAGCAGAGAAAACAGGCCAAACCAGCATGAAAATAAATCTGGTAATGAGCTTTGCCATTCCTGTCACAGTTAAAATAGGCAAACTGGATGCCACCCTAAATGTCTCTGACGCAAAAATAAAACTTAACGCCAACAAAACCTCGGGAGAGGTGTTATTGCAACTGCAAAAGCAGGGAATACATTCAGTATTGGGCGAAATACATGCCTATTGGCAACCCCGTGGTGGCAAGGAAGAATTACTGGCCCGTGCCAGTGACTTCAGCATGTGGGCAGAATTAAGCCAACTTAATGTTAACCTGGGCTGGCAAAACAACGAATTCACAGCCGCTGACGGCACCCTTCGTATAGAATATAAAGGAGTACGTGAGTTTTCCGGGCAATCCTTTATCAATCAGAGCATAAACATTAAAAAAACAGATATTATTCAACTTACACAATGACGCTTACAGGCGTCTTTGTGTGAGGACAAACCGGCTAAGCCGCTACACTCGTTAAATTGCAGCACTATCTGATAACGCGCCAGTGAAAGAAGAAAGATAAAAAATGGCAAATCATGGGGAATCACTAAGAGCGGCCTTGCTAAGCGGCACCATTTTGATGTCACTGTGCTTACCTTCTGCTGCGATTGCCTTGCAAGCATCCGAACAGACCAAGCAATTGCTCAAACAATTGCGAAGCAAATACACAGCATATAAAACCAAAGCGCCAGGCGTAGAAACAGCCATACCAATAGATGAATTACCTCAGTCCACTGCCCTGGCTACCAATGGACAACAAAGCACAGAGCAAAGTCGATTCGCAGAAGGAGAGGAATTGCTGCTGTCGATGTCAGTTGAAGGTATTAATCTGACCGACGTGCTGGCCTATAAAAGTAAAACGGGTTACAAGTTGGGCCTGAGTGAATTTTGCCAGGTTGTTGACTTGGCAATTACCGTTGATGCCGAATCAGGTATTGCGCAAGGTTGGTATCCAACACAAGAGACAGCATTCAGAATTTCGCCATCTGAACAAGGTACTTTGCAAGTCTCCCTCAATAACCAAAGCCTATCCTTGAGTGAAGACGAATATATTGCCTTGTATGGGGATCTGTTTGTAGAACTTGAGAATCTGGCGAGGTGGTTTGATTTTAGTTATCAAATTAATGAGGGGCGATTAACGCTGGACCTGAATTCAAACCGCCCTTTCCCGATTGAACAGCGTCTGGCCAGACAAAATAGAGCCTTACCTCCTGGCCAGAGTGCCTTTGAGTCAGTTATGCCACTAAAGCCGTCAGGCTATCAGGTGTTTTCACCGCCACTATTGGATGTTCAGCTTTCCGCTAAGCGCGCGAATAGCGGTTCATCCGGCAGCTATTCCATATTGTCCAGCCAAGATCTGGCGTATTTCAACAGTCAGGTGTTTCTGGCTGGTGTGAATGGTGATTTATTAAAAGAAGCCAGGCTAAGGTTATCACGCCAATCCGATAAACAGGATTTACTCGGCCCGCTTCGCGCCAGTGAATATTCTTTCGGTGACATTACTCCAGTCAACATCGGTGTGGGGTCAACACAAGGGCTCAGTCGCGGTTTCAGCATGACCAATGCAGGTGAGGGCCAGTTAGCAGACAATCGCCGGGTAAATTTAACCGGAGAAATTCAGGTTGGATGGGATATCGAGCTTTATCGAAATGGTGTATTGATAGACAGAAGGCTGGCAGTAGACAGCGGAAGGTATGAGTTCAATGATGTCGAATTGTCATTCGGCAACAATGCCTTTGAATTGGTCTTTTATGGTCCGCAGGGACAAATAGAAACACGCACAGAGTCTTATACCGTTAATGCAAACTCGGTAGCCACCGGCCAGGGGCTTTACCAATTCTCGCTGGTTGACTCTAATCGAACTCTACTTGGCATTAATGATGTGATAAACGACCCCGGTCAATTGGGGGTAAATGCTAGTGCCGTTTTTGACTATGGTATCACCGACTGGTTATCGGCTGGTGCAGGGGTATCCTGGTTTCGCCCTGATGAAGGGCAGACACAGCAGCAGTTTACGTTGCGGGCAAATGTCGCGTTCCCGTCAATTGGCCTGTTAAACAGTATTATGCAAGTGGATGAAAACAATAGACAAAGTATGGCGCATACGTTTCGTACTCGCGTAGGCAGTACGGCATTAGATTTCGGCTTCAAACAGGACGGGGTCACGGATGAGAACGGCACTGATTTGGGCAATACCAATACTTACACGCTAAGAATGAGTGGCGAGCTGTTTAAACAAAGTAGCCTGCCAATAAGTTACGAAAACAGCTGGATAGATGCCCGTTATGCAAGTGGTAACAGTTTACAGACCATACAGAATTCTCTGGGGATCAACGGGCGGTTTGGTGCAATCTCACACGGCTTGATCTGGCAAAAATCTGACCTGGAAGATAGCTCATCAGATGTTGCCGACGATACAACCCTAACGGGCAACTTGGTTTATCGCAGAAATATTGGCCAACTTTTCACCCGCTTGTTTGCAAGTTACGGTATCAAACCCGACGCTGAGTTACAGTCGTACGGTGGTTCAGTCATTTACCCCTGGTCAACCTCCCTCAATTCAGAACTGCGTTATACCCATGACAAATTGTTCGACCGTTCGCAATATGATTTGCGTCTTAATTGGCGCAAAGCACTTTTTACATTAAGCAGTGCTGCCTCCTATTCAGATGCAGACAGTTGGTCTGTCAATATGACCGCCAGATTTAGTCTTGGTTACGACCCGGCAGAAGGCAACGTGTTTGGCTCGTCGCGGGCCATGGCGCAGTCCAGCGCGGTGGCTGTCAGAGTATTCGAAGATCTGGATCTGGATGAACAGTATGACGAAGGAGAACCGCTGCTTGAAAATGTGCGGGTAAAAGCGGCACAAGCCTATCGGCAAGGCGTGACCAATTCGTCGGGGGTCGCCATGCTTACATCCTTACCCAATAATCGCAGAACAGACATTGTAGTTGACAGGGGCAGCTTCTATCACCCGTCAATGCAACCCAGCAATACCGGCGTCGCGATTGCAACCAGGCGAGGATTTGTTCAACAAGTAGATATTCCCGTCTTCAAGGCCGGTGAATTAGACGGTATGGTATATCTGAAGGATACCGATGGCACTGAGCAACCCGCTGCACATATGCGTCTACAGTTGGTTAATCAGGAGGGTGATGTCGTAGCAAGCAGCAGAAGCGAATATGATGGTTACTACTTGTTTGAAGGAGTAAAACCAGGAACATACCGTATTCAGGTAGAGCAGGCGCTCCTCGACAGGCAAGGATTAAAGCAGGACCGAGGCAAATTAGTCAGATTTTCCAGTCGCGGTGACCTGATTTCAGGGGCTGATTTTGTTCTGGCCCCGCTTGAAACCGCCAGTGGCTACGTCGCCAGTGCGGGGCAGTTTCATTCACCCGGCATTCTCAAGCTTTACTACCAATTGCTGAAAAAGCGGCTGGGCGATGTCACCGGACAAGCCCCATTTTATATTAAATCACAGGACAGTGAACAATATGTACTCGGCCTGGCGTACCTGGAAGGCGACAAAGATGCGTCCACGCGTATCGCAACACTTTGCCAACAGGTTCAACAGTTGAGCATTCCCTGTCACGTGGAATACCACAATTTCACCTACTAACCCGGAGCAGGATAATGAAAATCAGGCCCAATAACTTATCTCTGCTGCCTTTGGTTGGCATATTTACCCTGATGGCCTGCCAGTCGGCCCCCAGTCCACACCCCGATGACGCCAATGCCGAGCAGGAACAGTTGAAAGCGGAACTTGCCATCCTCAAACAGAAACAACAGAAATACGATGCAGTGGTTGACGAATGGCAGGACATGCGAGAAGGCTTACAGAGGCTACTGGTTGTAGAAGAGGAACTGGGTCTGCTCATTGAGCAATTGGACAGAATGACGATGTCAGAAGATAACCAAGCGGCAAAACCACGCAGCGAACCAGTTCAGGTAGCCGCACAAAAAACATCCGACCAACAGGCATTAGAACAACGAGCGCCGCAAAGTGAATCGGCAGAGTCGTCCTCCGCTATACCAACTGCTGAAAAGTTTCGCCTGGAAAGTGATTTAACACCGCAATATGCCCTGCAGCTAACTGCTGTCACCTCTCCAAGCCGATTGAAAACCTTATGGCAGGATCTCCGCAATAAACATCCTATGCTGTTGGCCGAAATGCCAGCTAACTATGAACATGTGAAGGTTAAGAACACTGACTACTATAGGCTGAAGGTTGGTGCGTTTACTACCGAACAGGCAGCAACCAAGCATTGCACAGCGCTAAAAGCACAGGGGCTGAGCTGTATTGTTAACCAATACCACGCAGCTCCGCTGACTGGACTGGAACAGTGAATTACTGCAACTGCCCTAAATGACTGACCACAAAATAAGGGATCAAACCGCTCGCACTGGCTAACACAGCCTGGCTATTGTGTTCGAATACACGGGCATTCACTTCAATACCTGAAGGCCCGTAAATCAAGGTTCCGGATAAGACACAACAGTATTCAGCCTGGCGCACCTTGCGAGCGGTCCGGGAAAACACCAAATCACCTGTTTGCGTAATCATCACATTTCCCGTCGCTTTGCTCTCTGCGACAGGATAGCCTTGCTTGCGCATTTGTTGCATAAAGTTTTCAGCCAACTGATTACCCAGCATACTAGTGCTGCTCAGGCTGTCATCCAAATCGACAAATGAGGCAACCAATATGTTGCCCTCCAATGCCGCCAGTGCATGCTGGTCCATATCAAATACCATCTGTTCTACGTAGTCGGCCAAGCGCTTATGATGATAAGGGGGAACAAAACGCTTCCCCTCTGTCTGCCACTGTTCGTGAGTCATGTCAGCCACCGCATCCGCCATCGCATGGCATGCAGTCAGAGCCAGTAAGCAAGGTAAAAGCCGTTTCATAGATACCTCCTCGTTATGCTAACACTCAAAGCATGTCGTTAGCGGTTTGGCTGGGAAGCAGTGCATTGATCTGCGCAGCCGGAATAAGTGTCTGTCCTGCAGCCACCACATCCTTACCCGACATGTTCACTATACGGGCCTGTACCAATACCCCTTGCCGATGCTTGGTTAATGTACCGGCTAATACATATTGAGCCTGAACATTGGGATTTAACTCTTTGTAGTCTCTACTAAGTACCAAGTCCCCTTCGGCCGTCACCCTGATATAGTCAGTCATCTTATAGTCCAGCACTTTAATGCCAAACTGATGTAGCTCTGAAATAAAGCTTTGAGAAATCTGTTTGCCCAGTAACTCTGATTTGTCGTAGTGTCCGTCCACGAAAACAAAATCAGCCACCACTATCGTCGTATTTTCATTCACATCACGCATCGTCATGGCCATATCATTCATTAACAGTCGCACATGGTCATGCACCGTCTCCTGGGATGACGGGAGACGGTGAGTTGAAAAAGTAGCAGGCTGAAAATTCTCAACGCTCTTAGATTGCTCGGCCTGTGGTGGCATTCCTTCCATCATCTGGCAACCACTTGCCGCCAACACGGCAATGAAAAGACAGGATCTCATCACCCTTCTCCTAATAAGTTTTCCGGCTTATCAGCCATTCTGATGTCCTCTGAACAGCAGATCTTTTATCATTTACTACTTTCATCGGCCTCTATACTTGATAACACCATTGTGGCACTTCTGACTTGCTCACCGTCAATGCGTGATGCTATTAAGTTTAGTCATAGCAAATACTGAGCAAATTCCGCGCCACAAATATTTTAACCAGCAGCCACCAATCATATGGCATTAAAAATGCTAACTATCAGAGACAAAAGCACGGTCACTTTGAAAGTGGCAACCTATTGACTCCCGAATACACAAGGTTTAACCCCTTAGACTATGACTTCGACAAAACTCAGCATCATCCTGCCAATACTACTGACTGTGACTGCCTGTTCGACTTTGCAGCCAGAGTCAACCGCTGCCACAAGTGCTGAGGGACAACAAGCCGTTTTAATGACGGACGAAACACTTCGCCAATACGTTATGGAATGGCAGGAAGCCAAACCAGGCATAGACAGATTGAATATGTTGGAGTCAGACCTGGCCTTCCTGATCGAAGAAATCAACCGGCTTTCAGAACTTAATACTGCTCCTGAACCCTATGCAGAGCCAGTCGACAATCAAGTTCTGGTCGCCGATGTTGAGCCATACAGTGCACCTGAGCCTGTTGAACAAGGCATGGCCGTCAATAGCCTGCCTGACAGGGCTCCGGCTTCGCTGCATGACCAGCAAGCCCATCAAACTTATTCATCAGATGGGGAAATTAACAGTACAGCGGGAGCCAATACCGGGTTGCACCTGGCCTCATTTCTTAAACCGCAAAGTGCCCAGTTTGGCTGGTATCTGATTCAACGCCGCGATGGTAATCTGCTGGAGGGTTTGTCAGCCAGACTGGAAAAGATTGAGAAATCTCGTCAAATTCTATACAGCCTGAAGGTGGGTCCTTTCAACAGCGCCGAACAAGCACAAACGCTGTGCCAACGTTTGAAAGCACGACAGTACCTGTGCCAGGTGGGCGATTTCAACGGGCAAGCCCTTTAAAAAAGGGCTCTATCAGGAGTCAGTCAGCTTTACGCCCAAAGATTTTTGTGCAGCCTCTAATAGCTTCAGGGCTTCGCCCCTTGAGTTGATACTGACTTCAGCGCTCGATACCGAAAAGCTGTCCAGCCCCATAATGTGTGTGCGGCTAGTCTTTAAAAACGCCACCACGTCCTCTTGCGACACTTTGGCTTCCTTAAGTTGGGCTGCGTACTCGCGGGTATTGCCCCATTCATAAAACTCTGACAAACGGTTTAACTGATCCATACGCTTCTGCAGGCCCTGGTCGGCATCCAGGTATTGCTGCAGACGCTTTAATCCCGGCTCGGCATCCTCTGCATCGGCGCCTTCAACCTGCCATTTACCGTCCTGTAGCTTTATCTCAACGGACTGATTCACATCGAAGCGTTTGGCCAGGTCCTGCAACTGCTCTGCCACAGGTTTCATATGAAAAGAAATCATATTGTCGAGACTTTGCAAACTGACCGTGGTCTGCCCCTCTTCCATTTTTTTCAGGGTTTCATCCATTTGCTTGTCACTGGCATTATCCAGGCTGTTGTCTACCTCAAGCAGATCCTTGGCGAGGTTCTGCTTCTGAGACTGCACAGCTCTGTCCAACGCTTCCTGAGATTTGGCCGGATCATTAAGATAATCCATCAGGCTCAGGCCAGATTGAATTTGCATGCTTGACACTCCTGGTCAGAAAAAGGGCTCACCCCTTAAGTAACTTAACGCCTTCAGCGGGCTTGGCACTGTTTAACAACGCATTGGCCACATCAGCTGGCAAGAAGCCCTGCGCTGATCCCACCACCATCTTGGATTTCATACCCACCACCCTGGCATTAATCAGATACCCGCCCTGATGCCTTGCCAAGGTGCCGGTGATCACATATTGAACCGGCTGCTTAGGTGAGACTTCCAGATAATCGCGACTCAGGACAAAATCGCCCTGCTCTGTGACCCGGATAAAATCACTGGTCTTAATATCAATAAGCGGAATACCAAACTGATGGATCTCATGCATAAAACTCTCAGCAATCTGATTGCCCAACAAATCAGCCTGGTCAAAAGGGCCATCCAGGAAAACAAAACTGCTTACCGCCACTGGCGTTCTGGCACTGACAAACTGCAGGTTATTGACTAAATCCTGCATGATGCCGCGCACGTAGTGATTGATGTTGTGCAACTGCGGATCCCGCTTCTCGGTATTTTGCCCCGGTTGCTGCTGAAATTGCGGCCGATATTGCTGACCAAACCCCAAACTGGCCTGGTGTGCCTTTGACAGCGCTTGCTCCTGCTCGTTGTCAGCCAATGTCGTGCATCCACTCAGAAATAAGCTCAACGCCACAACTGGAATCAATGTTTTCATCATGCCCCCTAGTACTGGCCGCGGTAGATCATATTATTTCGATTGACGACCTTGCCCTGCGGCCAGGCCACATCATTGGGCAGGTAATCCGTGGCGGCGGCCACTACCCGTTTGGCTGGCAATTCAATCAGGCGCAGGTTAACCATCAGGCTATGTTGCTGCTGCGAGTAAGTACCGGTTAAAAAATACTGCAGGTCTACTTGCTCGCTGAGCGCTTCTACGTCACGGGACAACATCAGGTCCCGCCCGCTTTCGATATGCACCGCTGGCAAGGTTTTAAACTCGATCACACTCAGTCCGGCCTGCGTTGCAAAAGTAACCAGACTCTCTTGAATCTGCAGGCTCAGAGCGCGGTGCTCCGGCAAACTTTTGCCACCTTCCAACTGGGCGGGCAGAATCGTGCCGATGGCCAGTGGCGAGCCTGGATGTATGCGCCCGGCAGTGTCAAACATTTGTCGAATCATACGTTCCACGTGCAGATGCAGATTATCTTGCTGGTCTGCGTAACTCTGCGTGCTGAGTGCCGCTTTGTTAGCACAGCCCGCCAGCATAAAGAGGCTTAGGACAAGGCAACACATTGTGACTAGAGGTTTCATATAGGATATGACCAACGTTTTATTCGCTATCTCAGCTCAACAACGCAAATATCACGCCAACCCGTTACTTAAACCTGGCAGTTTAGTTGTACCTTGGTGCTGTGGTAATCCCCAATACTCCGACGTATAGTAACAAAGCCCTTATTTTTCATGTTGTTGCCTTATGTTTAGTATCTGGCTTCTGACCTTGCTAGCGGTAATCTACCTGGCCCTGCTGTTTGCGGTAGGATTCTGGGGCGACCGTTACCACAGTTCTGCGGGCCAAAGACAACGACCCGTTATCTACAGTCTGGCATTGGGGGTGCATTGCACATCCTGGGCCTTTTTCGGCACTACCGCCCAGTCGGCCACTTATGGCTGGGCCTTTACCCCAACTTATGTGGGTAGTGTGCTGGCTTTCGCCCTGGGCTACCCGTTGCTGGTGCGTATTATCCGATTATGTCAGCAGCACAATATCAGTTCGCTGGCCGATTTTATGGGCAGCCAGTATAAACATTCCCATTTTATTGCGGCCTTTGTCAGCCTGATTTGTCTTATCGGTGTGATGCCCTACACGGCATTGCAACTGGACGCCGTGACCACCAGTGTCAGCCTGCTGGCCAATGATCAAACCCAATGGCCTGGTGGCATCAGTTTTTATGTAGCACTGCTGATGGCTATCTTTGCCATTTTGTTTGGTACCCGCAGCCTGAGCCTGACGGAGAAACACCCAGGATTGATGCTGGCTATTGCGTTCGAATCCTTGGTAAAAGTGCTGGCTTTGGTGTTGGTAGGCCTGTTTGTTTGCTATCAGATGTTTGATGGCATACTGGATCTGCTCGGACAAGTACAAGTTAACCCGGACACCCGGCAGATCTTGTCCAGTACCCAGTCGGCCCCTCTGGTTTACCTGTGCCATATGCTGCTGGGCTTTTTATCCATGTTCTGCCTGCCACGGCAATTTCATGTGAACTTCATCGAAAACAATGGTGAATTAGAACTGCAACGCGCCAGATGGCTGTTCCCCTTGTATCTGCTGAGCATTAATCTGTTTGTGTTGCCCATTGCATTAGCGGGTAAGTTATTGCTGCCCGAAACCAATGCCGATACCTATGTACTGGCCTTGCCCATGCTGGCCAATAGCAGTTGGTCAGCGCTGGTGGCATTTATTGGTGGGCTGTCTGCCGCATCAAGTATGATCATTGTGGCAACTCTGGCCATGGGGGTCATGATCGCCAATAACCTGATTACCCCGCTGTGGCTGAAACTACACTTTCGCGCCGATCAGCACCAGGTACTGCGCCCCTCTGTGCTGCTGAATATTCGCCGTTTTACCGTAGTATTGGTAATAGGCTTATCTTACCTGTATTCCCAATATTTAAGTCAGGCCGCCCCACTGGTCAACAGCGGCATTATCGCCATGGCGCTGCTGGCTCAACTTGCCCCAGCCATGCTGTTTGCACTTTATTGGCAGAACAGCAGTCGTCTGGCGGCGCTTTGTGGCATCGTAACCGGATGCTGGGGCTGGGTCGTATGGCTGTTATGGCCAAGTATTAAAGCCAGCTATTACTTTGAGGCCGTGCCCAGCGATCACATGATGAGTCAGGGGGTGGTAGCTAGTCTCAGCATCAATCTCATCGCCTTTATGCTGGTAAATTGGCTGCGTGGCAGGTTTAAACAAACGAGCAGCATGCTTGAGGCATCGCAGCCTTCAGTGCCCACCATTCGCATTGGCACCTTACTGGCTGTGACACAGCGGATCCTGCCCAACACGCAGCAAACAACACTGCAGAAAAGCCTGGCTGATGCAGACAGACAAGCTTATGCCAGTGGCTTGCTGATTCAAAAAGTGGAGCGGGAACTGGCCGCTCAGGTTGGCAACGCCGGGGCGCGTATTTTACTGTCGGCGCTAACAGAGCAGCACAGTGTTCCGATCGATGAGCTGGTGGGATTGGTGGAAGAAGCCAGCCAGAGCTATCAATTTAACCATGAATTACTGCAGGCCTCTGTTGAGCATATTGAGCAGGGCATCAGTGTGGTCGACAGACACCTTAAACTGTTGGCCTGGAACAGCCGCTACATCAGCCTGTTTAACTACCCGCAAGGCTTTATTCATGCAGGCATGCCATTGGAGGATTTACTTAGGTTTAACGCTTCGCGCGGTATGCTCGGCGACACCGTAGATGTGGATGCCGAGGTAGGTAAACGCCTTGCACTTATTCGCCAGGGGAGCAGCTATAAATATTTGCGTAGCCAGCCCGATGGGCGGGTCATTGAACTTCAGGGTAATCCCATGTCGGGCGGTGGTTTTGTGACCACCTATGCCGATATTACCGATCACGTTGAAATTCAGCGTGCCTTGCAGGACGCCAAATCGGGCCTGGAACAACGGGTCGCAGAGCGCACTGTGCAATTACAGCAAGCAAAACTGGATGCAGACAGGGCCAACGAGAGCAAAACCAAATTTCTGGCCGCCGCGGGCCACGATCTGATGCAGCCTTTTAACGCAGCCACATTATTTGCCGGCATGATTGCTCAGCAAAGCAAGGGACAGCCCACTGAAGAACTGGCTCGTGGCTTGTTGCAATCATTGAACAGTGCGGAAGAGCTGCTGACTACCCTGCTGGATATGACACGGCTGGACTCTGGTGTGCTAAAAGTGAATCAGCAAACCTTTGCCCTGGCGGAAATACTTGATGCGCTGGTAGCGGAGTTTAGTCTGTTGGCCTCTCAAAAAGGGCTTACTTTACACTATCGGCCGACTCACTTAAGTGTCTGTTCCGATAAAAAACTACTGCGAAGGGTGATTCAGAATCTTATTTCCAATGCTGTACGTTATACCGATAAAGGCAAGATACTGGTTGGCGTCAGGCGCAAGCAGGGCCAGTTGGTATTGCAAGTTTGGGATACCGGACCGGGCATCGCCAAAGACCAGCAAGCGGAGATATTTGCCGAGTTTCATCAGTTACAAAGCCATAATCAACAAGGTCTTGGCCTGGGCTTAACCATAGTAGACAAGATCAGTCAGCTACTGGGACATACTCTGCATCTGGATTCACAGCCGGGTAAAGGCAGCTGTTTTGGTTTGCAAATTGCTATGGGGGAACGTCAGCCCATGCTACCCCGACAAATGACGCCTGAACAGCAAGATAACAGCCTGTGGTTGCAAGGTAAGAAAGTGTTGGTGGTAGATAATGAACAACAGATTTTGCAGGCCATGCAGCAGTTGTTCAGCCAATGGGGGGCTGACATTGAAGTGGCGGCCACTGCCGAACAGGCAAAACTAAAAACGCCTGATGCGCCGGATCTGTTGTTAATGGATTATCATCTGGACCAGGGTGAAATTGGTACTGAGGTTGCCCACCAGCTTTATCATCACTGGCGCAGCAAAGTTGTCACGATACTCAACTCCGCCAATCATGATGAAGAAATTCGCGCCAGCGCTATCGAGGCAGGCTTTAGCTTTCTGCATAAGCCGGTTAAGGCCGGTGCGCTAAAACGCCTGATTAAGACCTTGTTGGCCACGCAAAAAGCTGATTAATCGTATAGCTGGGGCTATTGCCAAGTGGGATATTCGAGCACAACCAGCTCGAACTCGTTAGCCAGTGCGTTAATGATTCTGGCCGCGCCGCTAATACTGCCAAATCGCTGATGCTGCCATTCACACTCCAGCACACTGGTACCTTTTCTTAACTTACAGTGCCAGCGCTCCGCGTCGGGTGAAAAGGCCTGATAAGCGTCGGTGATTTCCCAACCACTGTTCCGGTAGACCTGAATAATATGTTCAAATTGTTGTGCGCCAATAGCCTCAACAATACGCAGGTCATAGCGTCTGAACGTCAGTTCCACATACTTGCGGCGAATTAAGCTGATGAGATTCATTGTGTTCCAATCCGTGAATCAGGCGACATGGCATAGATGTTATCTCTACCACAGACTGGCTGGTTGGCAACCTGATGATTAATCGCATTCTCTGCATAGTAGCTGGAAAGCCTTTTTGCATCTGCCTGGTTAAAGGCTTCAACCCAATGTTCGACAATCTGTCTTGGTTGCATAACGCTCGCCACAATATTTGCCCCTATGCTCAGTGCCCATTACGGGCAATGGTGTTGACTAGCCTGTCGGTGCAGCCCCCAACAGCGGCAAATGCCGGATCTGTTGATAGGTTAAGGCAAGTTGAATGCAATGTTTGAGCGTATTTAGCGGTAATGGCGCTGTCAGCCCTAATACTATCGCCCGGTTGCCCTGATACGCCAAAACATCACCATACAATTCTCGGAAAGTATCCACCAGCTTGGTATTACAATTAAAAAACACGTAATACTCTTCAGGCGTTTTGGCTTTCCAATCGATCCGAATAGGGCTTCCTGATTTAACTTTATAACTGGCTTCGCCCCATTTCAGCGACTCTTCAACCTTCCCCAGTTTCAGCTCCTGTGCACATTGCAAAATTAAGCAACGAAGTTCACTAAGTTTCTGGCGAGCCAGTTCAGGGTAATCACTGAAACGCGCCTGCACTGCATTTTCCATTTCCAATTTCCTTCAAAGCTCCCTCAAGCAAATGGCTTATGTACGGCAAAAATCAATAGGTTTAACCAAATGAGCAATATCCCGCTTGTCAATTAACTGCATAAAGGCGTCACCTAATCTGTCTGACTCCAACAACACCTTTTGCCAGTAGGCAATGCGTTGTGGCGCAGGCATGCTTTCAAAATCCTTGCGATCCGGAATCTTAGCAAAGGGTAATGCGGCGACAAACTCAGCAGAAGGCACCAGCATCAACACCTTGTCATAACTGGCTGCTGCCGGTCTGCGAGATTTCAGGGATTTGTCAAACCAGCCAGGTACAGGTCTGGCGTTAAAGTGGGGATACAGAATCAGTCCCTTGGTTGGACCAAACTGTAAATCAAAGTGGTAGTCAATAATCCCCCCATCCCTGTACATACCAGGTGGCGCACCTGGGATATCTTTTACCCCCTCCAATACCAGCGGAATAGAGCCAGACGCCATTAGTGCACTGTGCAGATTCTCTGCACTCAGCGCAATTTGCTGACAAGACATTCCCCATGGATCCGCAATATGCAGGCCTGCATCCACTGCACCAAAGCTGAATCGCTGATAGAAACCCGCCAACCAGTTGCGCCGGATAAAGTTTGCACCGGCACTGGCCAGCAAACCAGTCATCTGCGCCATGCGACCTTCGCTGGCCAGCAGATGGCGGCAACGGGCAACAATAAAGTGTGCTTTGATCACCGGATTCTTGAGGATTTCATCCACGCCCGTTTCACCCAGCACGTAATCAAGCAATTGTCGGCCCTTATCACTGATTTCCCTGGCATCAGGTTTGGCAGAATAAACCGTTTGTGAATAGCGCTCTGCCAGGCGGTTCAGGGCAGACAGAGAATCATTTTGGGCAAAGCAAGCGAAACGAAAAGCACCGGCTGACGACCCTATCGCATGCAATGGCCGCCGCCGCTGTTTAAACAACTCCGGAAAGATCACTCTGTCCAGTCCGGCTAATACAAACCACTTGGGTCCACCCGATGCTCCTAACATGTAGTCAAACAGCTCAGAGTGCAGCCCCTCTTCCTGAATACGGCTTAGGGCCGATGGTCCGGCATACAGCTGCAACACAGACATTCTCAGTCCTTAGCAAGTGTTATTCACAGTTGGCCCCTTTTACGGGCAGAAATGATCGCCGTCAAGGGCAATTTCCGGCAAAATTTTCGTTGACATTGGTAAATTTAAGCACAATAAGCGCATTAATTAACCGCTGTAGAAATTCCGAACAGAATATCTTTTTTCTTTTATTTCATAAAGTTATGTCATTTATAACGAGAACTCAACAAGGTTATCCACAGATATAGTGGATAACCTTGTCAGGATCGACGGATCTGTTAACTTGCAGGTCTCACAGGCCTTACGCAGAATAGGCAACCATGGCATAAGCCGACATTCGTCAAAATACGTCCGCAAGGTAGATAAGATAAAGATGTGGAATATCCGCCGTTTTGTAATCCACGAGCAGCCCGAGGTATCACGCCTGCAACTGCCGGTATTGGCACCCGTGAGCGGCAGAGTCTGCCTGCTTGATGAAGTCCCCAGTCCGGCCTATGCCAATGGCCTTTTTGGTGCGGGTATTGCCATTGATCTCAGTGGCTACAAGATCCAGGCACCGTTCGATGGGGTATGGCTGGACCATTCTGTCACCGGCGAGTGCCTGCGGATTAAAAGCCGTCAGGGACTGGAATTGCTCATTCAAGTGGGCATAGACAGCCATAAATTAATGGGCCAAGGTTTTCGGTCCAAGTCGGCCAAAACTGGTAGTTTCAGTCAGGGAGATACCTTATTGGAATTTGACCTGAGGCTTTTGAAAAACCGGGCACGCTCAGCACATTGCCTGGTCCTGACCTCACAAACACAAAAACTCAGTGCTATTCAGGCACATTGCCACAGCGTGCTGGCCTGTCAGGAGCCCTGCATGACGCTGCACTTTCGATAACCAGTTCCATATTCCGGCAAACAAATGATATAGCAACCTCAACCGCGAACGGTTCAAACCAGTATGACTTTAAGCTAAGCTTGCAGCCCACTTTCACTCAGATAATAACGCCCATGACCAAGCTGTTTGGCATTAAAAATTGTGACACCATCAAAAAGGCCAGAACCTGGCTGGAGCAGCACAGTATTGCTTATGAATTTCATGACTACCGTGCAGATGGTCTGGATCCAACCTGGCTACATCAAGTGGCCAGCAGTCTGGGCTGGCAAGCACTGCTGAATACCCGCGGCACCACTTATCGTCAGTTAAGTGACGAACAAAAAGCCGATATGAATATGGACAAAGCCTTGAGCCTGATGTGCGAGTTTCCCGCCATGATTAAACGCCCCTTGCTTCAGCATAATCAACAATACCACCTTGGCTTTAAGGCCGATCAGTATGCGAGCCTGTTCCATGCAAAATGACGTACTGGCACTGGCCAAAGCCCTGATTGAACGGGATTCTGTTACCCCAGCCGATGCGGGTTGCCAAACCATGATGGCGGAATTTTTACGCCCACTTGGCTTTGATATCGAGATGCTACCGTTTGAAGACACCCTGAATATGTGGGCACGAAAAGGCAAGCAAGGGCCGCTGTTCTGCTTTGCCGGACATACCGATGTCGTTCCCCCGGGCCCCCTGGATAAATGGCAATTCCCCCCCTTTAAGCCTACCGAAAAAGACGGTTACTTATATGGTCGGGGCGCGGCCGATATGAAAGGCAGTCTGGCGGCCATGTTAGTCGCCACCCGGCGTTTCGTGGAAACGCATCCACAACATAATGGCTCCATCGCTTTTCTGATTACCAGTGATGAAGAAGGTCCCTTTATCAACGGTACCACCCGGGTTATTGACACCCTGGAAGCCCGTAACGAAAAGATCACCTGGTGTCTGGTGGGCGAACCTTCCAGCACCGCCAAGGTAGGCGATGTGGTAAAAAACGGCCGACGCGGCTCACTCACCGGCCATTTGCAGGTAAAAGGTATTCAGGGGCACGTGGCTTATCCGCACCTGGCTCGCAACCCTGTGCACCAGGCAGCCCCCGCATTGGCTGAATTGGCAGCGGTACAATGGGACAAAGGCAACGCGTCCTTTCCTCCCACCAGTTTTCAGATCTCCAACATCAGCGCCGGAACCGGCGCCGGTAATGTGATCCCAGGAGAGCTGGCGGTGCAATTTAACTTTAGGTTCAGCACCGAAGTCACTGACCAACAACTGATTGAACGCACCCGCAGCATATTGGATGCTCACCATCTTGAATATGAGCTGGACTGGACCTTTAACGGCCAACCCTTTTTAACCGACAGCGGCAAACTGGTGGATGCAACCCGTATCGCCATTCGCAAGGGCTGTGGGCTGGAAACCGAGTTATCCACCGCTGGCGGTACCTCAGACGGTCGTTTTATCGCTCCAACCGGTGCGCAGGTCATTGAGCTTGGACCGGTTAACGCCACTATTCATAAAGTGAACGAATGTGTCAAAATCGAGGATCTGTATAAACTGGCAGACACCTATGAAGCCTTGCTGGAAGGTTTGCTATGTTAACGGCGTTGCAGCTCACAGGACGGGATACCAGTCATCTGATTGAATGGCGTCCCGGCCATTGGCTGCAACCAGATGTAGCAAAAGCCCTGGAGAAAATGCAGAAGGCCGCCCAGGCCGATGGTGTGGGACTGGACTTAGTTAGCAGTTACCGGGACTGTCAGCGCCAGTTGGCCATCTGGAATGCAAAGTGGCTGGGGCAACGACCGGTGCTGGATATCAACAGCCAGGTGCTGCCAATGGAATCATTAAGCGATAAACAAAAGCTCTATGCCATTCTGACCTGGTCGGCCCTGCCCGGTGCCAGTCGCCACCACTGGGGTACAGATATGGATCTTTATGATAAAGCGTCCGTACAGCAAAGCGGCCGTACTTTTCAGTTGGTATCGCAAGAATATGCTGCTGAAGGCCCATGTTATGCGCTGTGCTGCTGGCTGGACAGCTATGCAGAAGACTTCGGTTTTTTCCGTCCTTATGCGAAATATCAAGGCGGTGTCGCGCCTGAGCCCTGGCATTTCAGCCACAAAGCATCGGCGAGATTAATGCAGCAACAGCTGAGTCTGACCTGCCTGAGCGATTGCATACAGGCCTTGAATATTGAGGGCAAAAGGGTGATCCTTGAGCATCTGCCGGACATTTACCGCCGATTCGTTCAACTGCCCGATGAGGAAAAAACATGAGCTGGACTGTCGCCCTGATCATTGCCCTGGTACTGGGGGTAATTGTCAGCAATCTGCTGTTGCTGAAACAAAGCGCCAAGCACAAACTGCCCAGCCTTAAGGACAAACAACAGCAGGGCAATAACCCAGATTGGGATAAAGACGATTAAGAAATGCGCATCAACCTCGATAGCGCACCGCAGTGCCGCTGATACTCACCATCAGCATACTGCCTTTGCTGCCCACTACCTGATAATCAATATCCACCGCCAGAACGGCATTCGCGCCTAACGCTCTGGCTTCAGCTTCCAGTTCAGCAAAGGCAATTTTACGGGCTTTGGTCAGTTCATCCTCATAGGAGCCACTGCGTCCACCCACTATGTCACGAATAGAGGCAAAAAGGTCACTAAACAGATTCGCCCCCATCACCGCTTCGCCAACCACAATGCCCAGGTAAGCCTCAACTTCCTTACCGTCCAGATGATGTGTCGTACTGATAATCATGCCTTGATGTCCTCTAATAATTCACTCATTGCCATTATTTCCTGCTGCGCTGTGGCCGCATCGTATCCTTTAGCGGGATATTTTCCCCACACAGGGGCAGGCCAGGCGATATCCTTTTTATACCTGGCAATATGGTGCAGGTGCAACTGTTCTACCACATTACCAAGAGCAGCAATATTCATCTTATCGGGCGCATAACGCTGCTGCATCACCCGGGTAAGTCGTGAGGATTCAAGCCAAAGTTGCTGTTGTTGAGCAATGGATAGATCCAGAATCTCTCTGGCTCCCTCTATCTTGGGTACCAGTATCATCCAGGGATACTGGTTGTCATTCATCATAAGTACCAGACATAAAGGCAGTTCGGTAACCAGATGGCAATCCTGATTAAGTCGGGGATCCAGTTGAAACATAGAATATAAGTAGCTAGCCTGAAGGTTGTAGTCACCAAAGATAACCTAAAGTTGTACAAACTGCCCAATCCATTTCCGATTTCACTTGCCGCTTGCCTGCTAATTGCGCTGGCTACATCACTCATGCCTTTGCAAAGCCGGGCATTGCCATTAAAGGTGGTAACGGAAATATCGCCCCCCGCACAGACCCTGGTCGACGGCCAGGTGTCAGGCGTGGTGACCGAACGGGTACGTAAAGTGTTAACCGATGCCAATCAAGCGGCTCAGATCCGGGCCTATCCCTGGGCTCGCGCCTACGACCTGGCCCTGAGCACTCCCAACACCCTTATCTATGCGATGGCCAGAACGCCTCAGCGTGAAGCGCTGTTTAAATGGATAGGTCCGGTAGGGCGTTATGCCCTTGGTTTTATGCAGCTTAGCCGCAATCAGCCGGTAAAAATCCAGACACTGCAAGACGCCAAAGCCTATATGATAGCCGTGCAACGTCAGGATGTGGCACTGGAAGTATTGAAACAACATGGTTTTGAAGAGGGCAAGCAATTACTGGTGACTGCAGATATTCAGCAATCCTGGACCCTTCTGCTGAAAAACAAAGTCGATCTGGTGATAGACGACCCAGACGCCATCGACGATATGCTGCAATCCATGCAACTTAAAACTTCCGATGTGCGCTTTGCTTATATGATCCCGGAGCTTGAGCAACTCACCTACCTGGCGGCCAGCTTAAACACTAATGACAGCCTGGTGGAGGCCCTGAGACAATCGTTGCAAAAACAGCAATTCCAATTGTCTCAACCATAATTGGCACAACCACAAAGTATCGATTGCACACCCAGTGCACTGTCGCCACAGACTGCGAACAATCTTTACAAACTGGTGGGAACAACCGTGAGCAACGCGCGCTGACCAATGGCGACCTTGGCATTAGGAAAAACGATGGCTTCACCTTGTTCCTGCACTTTGTATTGCACGCCCTCCTCCTCCGCTAATACATAATCAAGGGGAAAATCGGTAAAATTGGGAGCATCGTCAGCAAAGTTAAGGCGAAAATCTTCTTTAGTGCGATTGATCACCTGGTTGATTCTAAACACATGCAGTGCGTTTGGATCGTACCCGGGCAAAGCCACTTCGTCCTGACTGATCAGCGCCAACAGGGTTTCCCTGACCTGTGCAAAACGCGACATGTCATTTTCGCCAAAGGCCGCCACCTTACCCAGTTCGACGGTAAAGGCGTCGGCGCCAAATTCGTTGGAAGAGTAATAGCTAAAGGTCGTGGTGGGGCCATTTGACAACAAAAAAGTATTCACACCGCAGGCAAACAAAAACTGCAGTTGCGACTTTTTCCATGGCTGCCCGTGACGGTATGGGTAAACGGCAAACTTCTCATTCTTTGAACCACGGATGGCAGTATGCAGATCATAATGGCAGCGATAATTCTGCCCTATCCACTCGCCTTGCTGGTAGAAATCCGCCACGGCATCCTCAAGCTCTTTGGCTCTGACTCGCTCGGCGTTAACCAGACCCGGCCCTTTAGAATGGGCACCACTAAACAGTCGATTCATGTTCTCTTCGACAAAGCGCTCACCAATATCCATGGCCGGCAGGTTGCCAAATAAAAACAATACCCGATGACGCGCGCTAAACTGCCCTGTCAACAGACCTTGTACCAGTTCATCACATATTTCTATGGGGGCAGTTTCGTTACCATGCACCCCGCTGGAAAGCACAATATCCTTACCTTCAGGCTTACTTGGGGTAAAGCTGATAATACCTGGGGAGCGAATATACACTTGGGTGCCATCGTCCAGGCTAAATTCGATCGGGCTGGCAAAAAGGTTGGGCTGTTGGCGGCTTAAGGCCAGAAACTGGCCATGCTGACGCAATTGCTGTAGGGGCATAGAAATCCTGAGGAGTCTGCTTTTGGCCGCTATTCTAGCAGAAGCAGGCTGCGCGGTGCATCACCCTGTCCGGTTTCGATATGCCAGTGAATCCCCGACCATCAGGTCGGTATGGATCAGCTCGACCAAACGTTCAAACGGCACCGCTTTGGAAAACAAAAAACCCTGACCTTTATCTATGCCAATCTCACGTAGTGCATGCAGATGTTCCACTGACTCGATTCCTTCGGCAATCACTTTGCAGCCTAACGCACCGGCGATAAGTTGCGACGCCTGAATAATGGCCTTGTTGACCGGATTGCGATCCAGCCCCATCACAAAGGTTTTATCAATTTTAATGGTATCCAGCTCTATATCGCGAATATAGGCAAGATTAGAGTAACCCTTACCAAAATCGTCTACAGCGATGGACAAACCCAAGGCTTTTATTTGTCCCAACTGGCGTTTAACCAACAACGAATTCGACAATGCCACATCTTCGGTGAGTTCCAGTTCAATATTGGCCAGATTGACCCGATACAACCCGGCCAACCGTTTCACTTTGGCAACAAACTTTGAATCATAAAGCTGAGTGGGAGAAATATTCACAGAAACCTGAATATCCAGTCCCAGCCCCTCCAGCAGCATGGCGCTATAAAAGGCCCTTTCCAGCACCCAGTATCCGACTTCGTTCATCATATTGTACGACTCAGCAGCTTCAATAAAGCTACCAGGCACAATGATGCCGTCCAGGGGATGATTCCAGCGTAACAGGCATTCAGCACCAACTATCTTGAAACTGTGCAAATCCACCTTGGGCTGAAAATATAACTCCAGTTCATCATTGGCAAAGGCGCGTTTAAGGTCGGCTTTCAGGGCAAGTGACCGGCCGGTCTCAGGTTTTTCCTGCAGTCGAATGACCTGGAAATTGTCGTACTTATTCTGCTTAGCCTGTTTAAGCGCCATCTCAGCGCCGGAAAACAGTCGACTGGGGTCGCGATTGTCCGGCAGGTTGGCTACCGCACCGACATTAAAGTCGGCCACAAACGCATTATCGTCAAAACTGATGGGTGTCTTAAAGTGTTCAACCAGATGACTGTAAAAACCGCGCAGTTGGGTATCGCCATGGCATCCGGGTAGCATCAGACCGAAAATATCGCCGCTGATACGCCCCAGCAGGCATTGCTTACCGAACAAGGCTTTAATGCGCCGGGCCACTTCTTCGAGGATCATATCTCCGACCTTGTAGCCAAAACTGCTACTGACGTCGGAAAAACGCACCACATCAATAAACAGCAGCGACAACTCAGGCGATTCGCTAACAGCCTGCTCAATACGTTCAAAAAACGCATAGCGATTGGGAATGGTGGCCAGGGACTGGTAAAAAACACTCATTGAGTACTGCAACACCTCTGCTTACCGTGCAAAGTTTATCCTGTTTGCGCGATAAAAAAAAAGCCCAAATGGGGGCTTTAGACCGCCCACGTATTTGGGTGGCGTATTCCTGTCAAAAAGCTAAGCCCGGCCTACCCTGGCCGTAGCGGGCGCTAGTCTACCGTGCAAGGCGATAGTCGCCAAATTTTTTCAACATAATCCAGAATAGAACGATCGGAATTGAATTTGCCCATTCTGGCAGTGTTGAAAATGGCTTTTCTGGCCCAGCCAGCCTTGTCCCGGTAAGCTTTATCGGCTTTTTTCTGAGCCTGTGAATAGGCATCAAAGTCAGCCAGTACCATATAGGGGTCGCCCCCATCCAGTAAACTCTGCTTTACAGAAACCAGTTCACCTGGCTTGCCTGGCGTAAAGTAGTCCGTTTCCAGCCAGTCTAGAATGGCTTTGATTTCGCGGCTGGTATCATAGTAGTCATAGGGGTTGTAGCCAGCCTTTTGCATTTTGTGCACTTGTTCCACTGTCAGACCGAAAATAAAGATATTTTCCTCGCCAACTTCTTCGGCAATCTCAATATTCGCGCCATCCAGGGTGCCAACGGTGACCGCCCCATTTAAGGCCAGTTTCATATTGCCGGTGCCGGAGGCCTCTTTACCGGCCGTAGAGATTTGCTCGGAAATATCCGCAGCCGGGATCATTTTTTCCGCCAGGCTGACCCGGTAATTAGGTAGGAACACAACGCGTAGTTTGTGATTCACCCGCTTATCGTTGTTGATCTTATCTGCCACTTTGTTAATGGCATAGATAATATCCTTGGCCAGTTTATAACCGGGTGCCGCCTTGGCACCAAACAGAAACGCACGGGGATGCATATCATAATCCGGATCTTCCAGCAGTCGGCGATATAAAGCCATAATATGCAGCAAATTCAGATGCTGGCGCTTATATTCATGCAAACGCTTAATCTGCACATCAAAAATCATATTGGCATCTAATTCCACGCCGGTCAGCAGTTTCACCTCCGCCGCCAGATCCAACTTATTCTGATGCTTAATCTGCATAAACTGGCTCTGAAATTCTTTGTCATCCGCATAATTCGCCAGCCCTTGCAGTTTATCCAGATGCACCGGCCAGTCATCGCCGATCTTGCTGCTGATCAGTGTTGCCAAACGCGGATTACAGGCCTTCAGCCAGCGTCTTGGCGTGATGCCGTTTGTCACATTAGTCAGTTTACCCGGCCACAGTTGATCAAATTCAGGAAACAACTGCTCCTTAACCAGCTTGGAATGAATGGCAGCCACACCGTTAACGGCAAAAGAGCTGATCACCGACAGATTGCCCATGCGGATCATTTTCTCGCTGCCTTCTTCAATAATCGACAGCTTGCGTTTAATGCTGTCATTGGCAGGCCAGGTTTTGTCTACCAACTCCATAAACCTATGATTAATTTCATAGATGATTTCTAAATGGCGGGGCAGGATCTTTTCCAGCATTCTTGCCGGCCAGCGCTCCAGTGCTTCGGGTAACAAGGTATGGTTGGTGTAGGCAAAGGTGTTAGTACAAATGGCCCAGGCCTTGTCCCAATCCATTTCGGCTCTGTCCACCAAAATACGCATCAGCTCAGGAATAGCAATGGCCGGGTGGGTATCATTAAGTTGGATCACCACCTGGTCGGCAAAACGACTCCAGTCATCACCGTGCGCCCGCTTGTAGCGGCGAATAATGTCTTTCAAAGAACAGGCACAGAAAAAGTACTGCTGAATCAGACGCAGCTCTTTGCCGGCTTCGGTTTCGTCATTGGGATAAAGCACCTTGGAAATGGTTTCGGCCTGCACGTTTTCCCGCTGGGCATCCAGATAGCCGCCCGCGTTGAATACATCCCAGTTGAAGTAATTTGATGCCCGGCTTTCCCATAATCGCAGGACGTTAACGGTTTTACCGCCAAAACCGACCACCGGAATATCCCATGGAATGCCCTTTACAATGGAGCCAGGGTGCCACTCTTTGCGCATCTGGCCTTTTTCACCGTATTTGGTTTCCACATAACCATACAGTGGAATTTCCTGAATGGATTCAGGGCGGCAAATTTCCCATGGGTTACCGTAGTCTCGCCAGGTATCCGGACGTTCTATCTGCGCGCCATTTTGAATTTCCTGGCGGAACAAGCCATGTTCGTAGTGCAAGCCATAACCAATTGCCGGCATCTGCAGTGTTGCCAGTGAATCGATGAAACAGGCAGCCAGTCGTCCCAGACCGCCATTGCCCAGCGCCATATCTGGCTCTTCTTCCATCACATCGGCAATATCGACACCTAATTCCAGCAGCGCCTGACTGGCTTTCTCGTACAAGCCTAAATTCTGCAAATTGTTAGACATCAGCCTTCCCATCAGAAACTCGGCTGAAAAATAGTGCACCGCCCGGGTGTCATTCATATAGTGGGTTTTTTGCGTGGTACGCAGCCGTTCCATCACCTGTTCCTGCACTGCCGCGCAGGTTGCCTTCCACCAGGCATGGTTATTGGCCTTGTTTTCGTCTGTCCCCAAAGTGCAATGTAAGTGCCGGATAATGGCTTGTTTAATGTCGTTTTTGTCCAGATCCGTCACAGATTTTTGCGTTAGCAATGGCGCTTTCACAGCCTTATTCATTTTTAAGCCCTCCGGGTGCCCACCGCATCTGTATGCCGCATGGGCCTACTCAAAGTCAAAATTTGTCGCCGTTCCTGGCCATCCGCTTATCTACCCTGATTCACCCTGATGAGTGGAACCGACTCAAAGAGTCTAGTCGAACTGTTTCCACATGGCGCATTTTGTAATTTAATTACAAAGCAAATTTGAGTTTACTGTTTTTACCCGGAATTAAAATGGTATTTTTGTTGTTTTTTCGTTAACAAATAAAAAAGCCCGGCATAACCGGGCATTTTTCAATCATCATGTAACATAATTACAACATCAAAAGATCACAAATAGATCATTCCGCTTCAAACACCTGCTGAACCAGACTTTGTGCTTCGTTAATCAATGACGAAAGATGGTCATCTCCGTTAAAGCTTTCTGCATATATCTTGTACACAGATTCCGTGCCAGATGGCCGTGCCGCAAACCAACCGTTCTCGGTACTGACTTTTAACCCGCCAATGGCAGCATTATTGCCGGGCGCCCGGGTCAGAATAGTGTCGATATTTTCCCCGGCAAGCTGAGTGGATTTAACAACATCAGGTGTCATGCTGGATAGTCGTTTCTTCTGTATCGCAGTAGCAGGCACATCAATACGCTTATAGCTGGGGGCCCCGAACTTCTGAGTCAGGCCCTGGTAAGCCTGGCCGGGATCCTGACCTGTTACGGCAAGTATTTCTGCCGCCAGCAAACACAGAATGATGCCATCTTTATCCGTTGCCCAGGCACTGCCGTCACGACGCAGGAAAATGCCTCCGGCACTTTCTTCTCCTGCAAAGCCCATACTGCCATCCAGCATATGCGGTACAAACCATTTGAACCCAACCGGCATCTCGGCCAGTGGCCGATTCAGGGCATGCGCCACTCTGTCTATCATGCTGGACGAGACCAGGGTTTTACCGATTTTGAGCTTATCGTTCCACTGCGGACGGTGACGATAGAGATAATCAATGGCCACAGCCAGGTAGTGATTAGGGTTCATCAAACCAGACGATTTGCACACAATACCGTGTCGATCAAAATCGGCGTCGTTGCCAAAGGCCAGGTCAAACTTATCTTTCATGGCAATCAGACCTGCCATGGCATAAGGTGAGGAGCAATCCATACGGATTTTGCCGTCTTTATCCAGGTGCATAAAGGAAAAGGCCGGGTCAACACGGCGATTGACCACTTCAATATCCAGCTTATACCGCTCGGCGATTCTATCCCAATATGCCAGACCTGCGCCCCCTAGCGGATCGGTCCCCAACTTTAATCCGGCAGCGGCAATGGCCTGCATATCCACCACCTTATCCAGCTCTTCCACATAGTCCTGAGCAAAATCGCGTTCATGCACATAGCCACTGCGCAATGCCAGGGCAAAGTCCATGCGTTTAACACCCAGCAGGTCTTTGGCAATCAGGTCATTGGCACGGGTCTGAATCTGATCGGTCACCTGGGTGTCGGCCGGACCACCATGAGGAGGGTTGTATTTAAAACCACCATCTTCGGGCGGATTATGGGAAGGAGTGATGACTATGCCATCGGCAAACCCACTGCTACGCCCGACATTGTGTCTGAGAATGGCCAGGGAAATAGCCGGGGTGGGTGTATAGCCACGATTTGCTTCCACCACCAGTTGCACCTGATTGGCACTGAGTACCTCTACAGCGGTAATAAAGGCGGGTTCAGACAGGGCATGGGTGTCCATTCCCATAAACAACGGACCATCTATTTTATTGGCCAGGCGGTATTCAGCCAGCGCCTGACAGATAGCAGCAATATGTGCATCGTTGAAGGTGCATAACAAAGCGCTCCCTCTGTGCCCGGATGTGCCAAAAGATACGGCATGAGCGGGATCAGCCTTATCCGGCTTATTGCTGTAATAGGCTGCCACCAGCCTGGGGATATTTGCCAGTTTGTCAAGGTCGGCTGGTTGTCCTGCCTGGGGATGAAGTGCCATCGATTCTCCTTTTTCTCAAAACCTGTTAATCAAAGTTACTCAGTGTCGCCGACAAATTCAGGATCCAGATACTTAGCCAGCCTGGTCGCATCCTCATTGCTGTATCCCAGTAAATTGGCCACTTCCAGAACCATTGTCAGTTTTTTACGGGTGTTGTTGTTGGTCACGACCCAATAGCAACTGCCTGGCAACATTTTGGGATTGGTGCTGCTACCTGCCGCCAGCAACGCCTCTTTAGTGGTGGCGAAATAGGTGCGATTACGCCCTTTCAGTTCCAGCACTTTGGCAAATTCTTTACCCTGAAAACGTGCCAGGGCCGCCAGCACTTCAATAAAACGCTCAACCGCGCTGCCCATGTCACTGACGCCAGACTGTTCAAGGTAATCAAATAGGGCACCTTCCTGAACCGGTAACACCGATTTGGCAACCTGTTCTTTTTTCTTCTCTTGCTTTGCAACCGGTTGCGCTTCTATGGCAATGCCAGCCTGGCTAAATAGCAATCGACGCAGGATTTGCGAAGCACTCTCGCCGATATGTTGAGTTTGTGCGGCAATGTAACGATACAGCTCTTCATCAATTTCAATAGTTTTCATTTTTAGTACTGCTGATTATTCACCTGGGCATCATTATACTTTTCCAGGCTGCCGGGTACAGTGCCATAATCCAATTGCCATTTTAATGACACATTTGTTATAACGGCGCCCATTAAAAACTGGGCAAATCTCAACACTTATGAATTTGAATTATCAAATCAGTGGACAAGGACAGCCTCTGGTCCTGCTACATGGCCTGTTTGGCAGCCTGGAAAATCTGGGCGGCATCAGACGGGAGCTGGAAGACCAATATCAGATTATTGCTGTGGATCTGCCTGACCATGGTCGCTCTGCGCATAGCCAGACGTTCAGCTACCAGGCTTACAGTGATCAAATCCTGGCCTTATGTAAGCAACTGGGCCTAGAACAGGTCATTCTGCTTGGCCATTCCATGGGTGGCAAAGTGGCCATGACCATAGCGTTGCACCACCCTGCCCTGGTTAGCCGCCTGATCGTGGCAGACATTGCACCTGTGGCGTACAACGACCGTCACAGCCAGGTGTTCGCCGGACTGAATGCCGTCAATTTGCCCAATCTCACTGACAGACGCCAGGCTGACGCCCAGATGGCAACCCATATCAACGAAGCCGGGGTTCGCCAGTTTCTGCTTAAAAGCTTGACGTATGAACAAGATACCTGGCAGTGGCGATTTAACCTGGCACTGCTGCAACAATGCTACGGCGATATAATAGACTGGCCATTTAAAGGCCTGAGCTATAATGGCCCTACACTTTTTATTAAAGGTGGTCGTTCGGACTATCTACAGGCGGCATATAGGGATACAATCGCGGCGCAGTTTCCAAGCAGCCAGGGCCGCATCATTGCAGATGTGGGACATTGGTTGCATGCAGAGAAGCCCGCCGCCTTTGGTAAAATTGTTCGCGACTTTATTCGCACAGATGAGACTCATTAGCATTTGAGGCGTCGGTATGCTATAGTCCGCGCCGTTTTTGAGAGGTATCAGAGCCATGTTGAGTCAGTATTACGAGCAGATTGAAACTATTGTCCTCAACCTGACCCTGGTGGCCCTGTTCCTGCTAATGGGTTTTGCAGTGCACGATGTGCTGAAGAAAAACAATGTTCCCATGGCTGGTCGGGCTGTGGTTTATCTGGTGTTGTTTCTCGGCGCAGCAGGTTTCCTGGCAAAAGGGCTGATTCAAGTATTCTGGCAATCATCCGGCGTGGGTGGCTAACCGCGTCAAACAGAGGTATCAAAACATATGGCAAGTGTGGGACTATTTTTCGGTAGCGACACAGGCAACACCGAACATGTTGCCAAGATGATTCAAAAAGAATTGGGCAAAAACCTGATAGATGTTCAGGATATCGCCAAAAGCAGCAAAGAAGACATTGCCAACTTTGACCTGCTGATGTTCGGTATTCCCACCTGGTATTACGGTGAAGCACAGTGTGACTGGGATGACTTTTTCCCGGAACTGGAAGAAATCGACTTTACCGATAAGCTAGTCGCTATTTTCGGCTGTGGTGACCAGGAAGATTACGCAGAATACTTTCTTGATGCCATGGGCATGATCCGTGACATAGTGGAAGCCCGTGGCGCCATTATCGTGGGGCACTGGCCCACCGAAAGCTATCACTTTGAAGCCAGTAAAGGCATGGCCGATGATAAGCACTTTGTTGGCTTAGGCATCGATGAAGACCGCCAGCCAGAATTGACTGAGCAGCGCGTTAAAGCCTGGTGCAAACAGATACATGAAGAGATGTGTCTGGCGGAACTGGAATGATATTTCGCAATCGATAAAAAAGGGAGTGTGTACTCCCTTTTTTAATGTCTCTGCATGGTGAATGACTGGCGCAATCCGCCACCTGTATCAACGTCGCCATAAATCTGTAACAACTTCGCACTATTGTTCGCATCCCATGCTCAGTTGTGTATGCATAATGAACAAGGCAGAGCCCTGCCCCGATAACCTGTTGCTAAATCCAGCAGCCCCATCAACCTCATTGCAAAAGGTGCGGCAAACCCGATTGATTGAGCAGCTCTACCATAGTTGCTGGTCATCGCTGTGTACGCGGCTGCGTAAACTCTACGGCAATGGCCCGCCAGATCCTCAGGATATTGCCCAGGATGCCTTTACCAAGCTATCGCAAATGGACAGCCTGCAGCACGTTCAGAACCCTAAAGCCTTTTTATACAAAGTGGCCATTAATCTGGGGTTGCGCTCCATCAGCCACGTGATAAAAACCCGCGAGTTTCTGGCCGAACAACTGGATGATCCGGATGTTGCCATGCACAACATCAGTCCGGAAAGCCAGTTGCTGCAACAACAGCAGTTGCACGCCTTGCAGCAGGCCATGACAGCCCTGACAGATAAGCAGCGTGACATTCTGATTCGCTGTCGCATTCAAGGCCAAACCTACGCCAACATTGCCACACAAACAGGTTGGAGCCTGGCGGATATCAGCCGTCAGTTAAACAGCGCATTGGCGCACCTGGCTAGCAGCCAGCAACAGGACTAATCATTGTGACAGAACAACAAAAACGTCTCGACACCGAAGCCAGAGAATGGCTGATACGTTTACAGGAAGCAGCACCTGATGCACCGTTAAAGGCTCAATTCAGCCGCTGGTTAAATCAGTCAGATGCGCACAAACAGGCCTTTTCCCGCATTGACAGATTGTGGCGTCAATTAGGGCTGCTGGACAATCTTGAGGCCCTCACCGCAAATCAGCCTGCCGCGAAACCGCTGAAGCAGCCCGGTGTTGCCCTGGCCACCTGGCTTGGTATGGCCGCGGCGCTGCTTATTGTGGTGTTAGGCTGGCAGCGCTTGCCTTTTTCCGCCCCTGTGACGGTTGCGCAAGTTCAGCATTTTGCCACTCCGGCAAAGATGAACACCACACTGACGCTGGAGGATGGCAGTCAGGTGATATCGGCGGGCAGCGCCAGATTCAGTTACCTGCAGGACACACAGCAACGCCTGCTACAAATGCACCAAGGCACTTTGTATTTTGATGTTGCCCACAATGCTGAACTGCCCTTTGTGATTACCAGCGGCGGTTCACGTGTACAAGTGCTGGGTACCGCATTTGAAATCAGCCTGACACACAATCAGTTGCGCTTGTCGGTACAGCGAGGCCGGGTTGAAATGACCGCGCTGGACAAGGGTAAAGTTGTGCAAAAGGCACAACTTACCGCCGGTCAACAGCTTGTGGCTGATGCAGCGGGGCATTTTCTGGGTAACGTGCAAACTTTTGATAGCCGACAAGCGCTGTCCTGGTTACAAGGCAGGCTGGAGTACGACGGCACACCTCTGGCAGACGTGGTTCAGGAGTTAAATCGTTACCTGAGCCAGCCCGTCGAAATCGACGCAGACAATCTGAATACCTTGCTGATCACCGCTTCGGGTCGTATTGACCAGGCCGAGCAGATCCTGCAGGGATTGTTACTGGCCAACGACTTGCAACTGGAGAAGCGTCAGGCCCGGTTATTGATTAAACCGCTTGAATAATCAGCAGTTATATGAAGTTTCCATGACAATTGACGATTCTCTGGAAAATCTGAAACGCACCAGGCTCCTTGGCATGACACACAACGTCAGATAACCCCAATGGAGTACCTTTAGATGAAAACCAAACCGGTGTTTTTTAAACGCACTTTGTGCCAGCTAGTCGTGGCTTCGGCATTACTCGCCAGTCACAGCAACTATGCCAGGGCTGACACCGACGATTTAGCCGGTCAACCGCTGGGACAGGCGCTGAATCAATTATCCCGGCAATTGGATATTGTGATTATCGCCCCCACCCGTCTGGTCAGAGACAAACTTGCCGCCCCCGTTCAACAGGGCGCGTCAACCCTTGATGCAATCAGGCAGATGCTGAAAGGGTCAGGCCTTGAAGCCTACCAGGACCAAAACGGCGCCTTAGTCATCAGAGCCGTTAAAGCAGCGAAGGATAAGCAAAGCAGCGCCACATTAAATTCCATGGATGAAATCGTCGTTACCGCCATGAAACGTGAAAGTACCCTGCAGGATACCCCGGTGGCATTGTCAGTGCTGGGCAGTCAGGCCATTCGCGATAAAGGCATCAACAATTTTACCGATTTGGTCGACAGCCTGTCCGGCATATCCATTAACTCGGCTTTTGGCGGGCCACAGAACAGTTTTATTACCATTCGGGGGATTGGCGGGGCGGATGACTACAAACCCAACGGCAACCCCTCGGTAGCCTTGCATATTGATGGCATTTATCAGACGTCCAATGCTTATCTGGGTATGCCATTGTTTGACCTGGAACGCATCGAAGTAGTGAAAGGACCGCAAGGCACATTATATGGCCGCAATACTACGGCCGGTGCCATCAACGCCATTACCAAGGGACCCACCGAGGAATTAGAAGGCTATGCGACAGTTGAGTATGGCTCCTATGACCATGTGAAAGGCACGTTTGCGGCAGGCGGCCCGTTGTCAGATAAACTGGGCGCCAGGCTGGCGGTCACCATGCAACAAGGCGGCGGCTTTATGGACGGCCAGGGAGCTGGCAACTTTACCGGCTTTGTACCAGCAGGATTCGAAGGGGTGATCCCGCCTGTCGCCGATCCGGGTAAACGCGATGGCTTTGGCGATGCAGACTTATTCGCCCTGCGCGGTACCTTGAACTATAGCTTTGCCCCCACAACCGAGCTGACCCTGCGCTATTTTATGAGTCAGGACAATGGCGATACCCGCCAGTATGACCGTATTGCCCTGAATGAAGACAGCCCGGCGCTGAATGCCGGTGAAGACAGTGATCCGCTGAAATTTTACGCCTCTGAGTACTATTCCCATCAAATTGATGTAAGCGGTTTGCATGGTGAATTCTCTCATCAGCTATCCAATGCTTTGAATCTGGATATATTGATGGGGTATCAAAAGAGCGAACGGGACGTATCCGGCAATGGCGACGGCACATCTTTTCCCAAATTTCGTTATGATTTTGACGAGGCCCTGGAACAAAGTTCGTTGGAAATGCGCCTGAGCAATAACAGTGGCAGCGATGTAGACTGGCTGGCTGGCGTATTTATGGTCAGCGATTCGGTGGATTTTGTCAGCGATTGGACCAGCTACGCGGTGATGTCCCAGTACAGCTCGCCTTACAACCAGCGCCGTAATAGTGTCGCCCTGTTTGCTAACGCCGAGTGGTATCTGAGTAACGATTTCAGCCTTGGCGGCGGGCTGCGCTATACCACGGACAAAGTAAAATTCCGCGGCAGCAATATTGACCACAACCCCTGGGGTGTCTCCACCTACGAAAGCTACTTTAAATCCCCCTCCAACTTTGCCTGGGACAGGGAATTCAGCGACAACAATCTGTCGGGTAAGCTGTCTGCCAAATATTATGTCAATGACCAGTTAAATCTGTTTGCCTCCATTGGCACGGCTTACCGTGGTGGCGGCTTTGACGGCACTTCTATATTTACCCTGGAAGAAACCCAGCCCTTTGATTCTGAAGAGGTGCTGGCCTATGAAGCAGGGCTACGCTACGTAAATGAAAATGGCTTGAACCTGAGCCTGGATCTGTTCGCTTACGAGTTTGAGGAATTGCAGGCCACCGCGCGTCTGGCCAATGACACCAACGGCCGCACTAATGTGGGTAAAGCTGAGGTCAAAGGTGTGGAAGGTGCACTGAGTCTGCCGTTATGGCAAGCTGACAGCAGCGTCATCAGTCTGGATACATCAATCACCTATCTGGATTCAGAGATTACCGAGTTTCACTCCAATCGGGTCAATGACGTACAAAACACCCTGGGCGATCCCCTGCCCGGCTCACCCAAGTTAAGTGGTAATGCGGCCCTGCAATATCAGCAACAGCTGGCCAACAGCCATTTCAGAGCCCGACTGGATTACAGCTACCATGATGAAGAGTCAAATCGTCTGAATGCCGGTGAGGGTAATATGACACCGTCATATTCTCTACTGGGCCTGCGTCTGGAGCTGGCCTTACACAGCGGCCTGACCCTGTATGCTTATGGGCGCAATATTCTGGATAAGGTGTATTTTCTGGAATTGAATGCCGGAGCCAGACTGGTAGGCGCACCAGCCACTTATGGCGCAGGGCTGACCTACAGTTTTTAAGCACAATGGGGCGCTGTCCGGCGCCCCTTTTTCTGTGCCTAAAGTTTAAAACGCGATACCGCTTTACTCAGTTGTCGCATTAATTGACCTACCTCAGCAATAGCATCACCTGACTGGCGGGTGGAATCACCGCTTTGCTCAGCCAGTTCTACAATACGCTGCAAACTGTGCGTCACTTCTTCAAGTAACGCATCCTGTTCCTCGGTGTCCTGGACAATGGCCGTATTAATGGCCGCCAGTTCTTCCACCACCAGACGGATGGCGCTGATTTCTTCGTTCACCTTGGCAATTAAACCCACACTTCCCTGCGCTTGTTTCTGACCCGTTTCAATCGCGACGACCGCTTGTTTGGCATCGGACTGCAAACTGGCAATCATCTGCTCGATTTCCTCGGTGGACTGATGAGTGCGGTTAGCCAGAGTTCTGACTTCATCGGCTACCACCGCAAACCCACGGCCCTGCTCGCCGGCTCTGGCCGCTTCAATGGCAGCATTAAGTGCCAGCAGGTTAGTTTGTTCGGCAATGGTCTTAATCACATCCAGAATGCCGCCGATGTTGCGACTGTTATCGTCCAGTCGGTTGATAATTTGTCCGGAGCGCTCAGCCTGCTCGGCCTGAGCCTGAATCTGACGACGCGACTCGCTGACCAGATCTCCGGCGCTGGCGGATTGTTGCAATACCTGGTCAAGCTGCCTGGAGCTGGCCTGCACCTGTGACAGGTTACTTTTACTGGTGTGTCTGACCTGTTCGGTATTGTCCGCGGTGTGGCGCACCTGCGAGGTTTGCTGCTGCACTTGCTTAAGGGTCTTTTGCGCGAGTCCCTCGCTGGTACGAGTCGCCTCCTCCAGTAAGGTTTCCTGGCGGGTAATCTGTTCCACCACCGCATGTAAGCTATTACAGAGTTGGTTCACATCGGCGGCCAGTGCGGCAAATTCATCCGAGCCGTTACTGTCGGCCTTATGGGTAAGGTCGCCGCTGCTGATAATACTCAGGCTGGCGCGAATCTTTTCCATCGGCCGGGAAATACTGCGCGCCGCTGCCACACCGATAAAGCCGACCAGTACCAGGGCCAGTAACAGTATCACCAGGCTTTTGACAATATTGCTTTGTACCGCATCCAAAATGGCATTCTGACCATCCAGCGTATCGGTATTCACCTTGGCAAACAGCGCGGCAAGGTGTTGTCTGGCGGTATTCAGTTGCTGTTCCGCATTTTGCATATGGGCATCAGCCTGTTTTACCAGTTCGATACGCTGTCGCTGGCTTTCAAGCACCCCGCCCGGGCCCTGAAACTGCCTGACAAACTCCTGATACTGGCTGTTAAAGGCGTCCATCAAGCCGTCGGTTTCAAGCCCTTCGGCCAGTCTGTTGATATATTCAACATTGTTGGTCAAGTCCCCCATGGTCAGTACCAGATTTTCTTCAATATTGACGCTCAGCTCGGCGTCGGTGACGGCGATATATTCTTTAGCAGCGTTGAGCAGGGTAATAATAATATTATCGACCCTGGCACCCGCACCAACCACAGACGCCAGACGCCCTTCTTCTGCACCATCCAGTTCGGCCATATCCAGTAAATTAGCCCCGGCATCGCCTCCGGCAAACTGCCATTCACGATAGAGTGCGCTAATTTTTCCGCGGGCGGTCAGAGACTGGCTTCTGGCGGCATACATGGCACCAGACTCATCCAGATAGCCTTTTGAAGCCTCAATGGCCTGACTCAACATTTGTTTGTCACCTTCCAGGAGTGGCAATTTGGCGACATCATCCAGTTGTTGCCTGAATTGCGTGGAAAGCTGCTTGAACTCCTCAGTGTTGCCAGCCAACGAATCAGCCTGATTGAGGAAATAGCCCTGCAAAGACACTTTTGCCAGGGTCAGGATTTGGGTTTGCACAGCCAGCATCCTGGCCTGCACCGGCATTTTCTCTTTGGCAACCAGTAGCGCCGAGTCGCGGATACTGGATAGTCCCCAATAGGACAGTACATTAGTGCAAAGCAACAGTAAGCCGAATAGCACAAACCCGGCGACAATCTTGCCAACAACCGTTATTCGCATGGATAACTACCTGAATATATGAGGATTCACGTCCTCTTTTTTAATTATTTTATATAGCCCATGAAGCAGCAAATAACGAATGACTAACAGACTGTTTAGGCTTCTTCCTGGTCTGACCAGAATGGTAACAGGCTGTTTACATCTTGCCAACGTGGAATCGGCAAACTTTAGCGGTGTAAACAGGCACGCCGAATTGTTGTACATTTACCACGGAATGGCTTTTCATCTTGCCCGACTTCCCTATAATGAGACCACCGAGAATAATGTTGGCACATGTTGCATGGATCAAAACCAAGAATTGAAAAAAGCTGGCCTGAAGGTCACTTTGCCCCGTATCAAAATCCTGGAGATACTGCAGGATCCCCGGAACCAGCACATTAGTGCCGAAGACGTGTATAAGATCCTGCTGGACCAGGGCGAGGAAATTGGCCTGGCTACCGTATACCGGGTGCTGAACCAGTTTGACGACGCCGGGTTATTGGATCGTCACCACTTTGAAGGCGGCAAGTCGGTATTCGAAATTGGCCATAAAAAACACCACGACCACCTGGTATGCCTGAAATGTGGCAAAGTGGTTGAATTTGAAGACGAGATCATCGAGCAGCGTCAGGCCGAGGTGGCCAAGAAGAACAACATCAAGCTGACGCATCACAGTTTGTACTTATATGGCTATTGCGAGCCACAGTGCAATCCTGACGACATGTAACCATTAGATTTTTCGATGGTTGGTATGTTGTAAAACAGCCGCATCTCAATAAAAAAAGCTGCCGTGGCAGCTTTTTTTATTTAAGCAGTCTGATAGCCATTAAAAATCGTATTTATGTGCACTGAATAATGCCTGTACTTCAGACCATAAAGGACCAATCCCACCCCGTCCGACCGGCTTGCCATCCAATTCAATAACCGGCGCCACTTCTTTACTTGAGCTGGTCAGCCATATTTCATCGGCGCACAGCACTTCGGCCCGGCTGATGCTACGTTCCTGCACATCAAAGCGGCTATGCCTGCGCAGCACCTCAAGCAGGATATAGCGGGTAATGCCAGGCAAAATCTGATGGTCCAGCAGTGGCGTGGCTATCACCCCGTCTTTTACTACAAACACATTACAGGATGCGGCTTCGGTTAATTGCTGCTGTTCATTAAACAGCAGTACCTCATCGGCGCCCTGCTGCTGGCCTTGATGATAATGCATTATATTACCCAGCAAAGCGGTGGACTTAATATGGCAGCGACGCCAACGTCGGTCCTGCTCGGTCACAGCTTTGAAGGTGCGGGCTTGGGTAGGGTCGGCGCTTGGTGCATGACCAATCTCAAAGGTAAAAGCAAATACGGTCGGCGTCACATCCGACGGATAAGCATGGACACGTCGCATCTGTGTACCGCGGCTGACATGCAGGTACACCCCCAGATTGCCGCCGCCATTGGCCGACAAGAGTTGCGCAACAATGTCCTGCCATTGGGCGTCTGAAAAGTGCTGTGCAATGCCCAGCTCGGTCAGCCCCTGCTGCATGCGCTGCATATGCAGCTTAAACCCTACAGGCTTACCGGCGAAACAGGGTACAACCTCATAAATACCATCGCCGAATAAAAATCCGCGATCCATAGGCGAAATACGGGCGTCTTGCATCGGCATCAGTTGCCCGTTCAAGTACACAATGCTCATTATGGCTCCGTCACTGCATCAAGGCTGGGGATAATAGCGAAAATCCGCGATGACGCCTAATCACATTCATTTGCCAACAATAGACATAGCGAATGCATCGCTGCGGTAACGAGCCAACAGATGCTGAATGTCTTTGTCATAGTCCAGCAAGCCGCGTTGTTGCAGATATTGGGGGTTGTAAAGCTTGGATGCAGAGCGCTCCCCCAAATCACAGGCAAAAGTGACGATACGCTTACCCGGCCCCGATGTGACAGCCGCAGCCAACGCACCGGCTACATTTAGGGCACTGCTGCTGCCCAGCACTATACCGTCTTTATTGCGCACAAAACGGGACAACGTCAGCAGATCCCGATCCGGCAGATTTATCGCTCTGTCGACTTTGGCCTGACGAAAGTTTTCCACCAAACGCATGATCCCGATACCTTCGGTCATTGAACTGCCGTGATTAGCAAACTCACCGTTTTTCAGATACTGGTACAAACCTGAACCATCCGGGTCCACCAGCCAGACCTGCAGACCAGCATGTTGCTTTTTAAGGTAAACAGAGGTCCCCGCAATAGTGCCGCCGGTACCGGCAGATGCCACCAAAATGTCCACCTTGTGCTGCATCTGTTGCCAAATTTCCGGCCCGGTATGCAGATAATGGGCGCGCATATTGCTGGTATTTTCAAACTGGTTGGCCCACCAGTGGTCTTTGTGCTGCGCCGCCAGCTTGCACGCCTTGTGATAAAAATGATTGGGGTTACTGAAGGGGCAAGGATCCACCGTCATCAGCTTGGCGCCATACAGTTCCAGTACCCGTTCTTTTTCCTTGGCCTGGTCATTGGGCATTACCGCCAGCATTTGCAAACCAAATGACTTTGCCACCAACGCCAATCCTATCCCGGTATTGCCAGCCGTGCCCTCCACTATGGTCATGCCACGCTTTAACTGACCGCTTTGCATAGCGTCCTGCACCATCTGCAGCGCGGCCCGGTCTTTTATGGAACCGCCGGGATTCTGGTATTCGCACTTAATAAAAATCTCACAGCCGGTCAGCTGTGACAATGAATCGATGCGCAGCAAATCCGTATTTCCAATCAGGTCAGCCTGATGGGCAGCAACAGTCATAATCAAGTCCAGGGTAGATGAGTCGTTGCCTAATTGTCCGCCACCACAGCAAAAATTCAAGGTGACAGCAAATAAGATAAGGAACTGTCCCGCCCACCGAAATGGCGGTAGGCATGACATAAAAACAGCTCTGCGGTGGCCAGCGCATCCTCCAGCGCCGCATGGGCCGGATGAGAGTCCAGGCCATAACGTGACCGGCATTTATCCAGGGTTAAACCTTCGAACTGCGGGTGTTTACCCTGGCGCGTCAGCAGACGTTTTTCCAGCCGCAGTGTGTCAACAATGCGCGGGACGCAAAATTCTATATCACAGGCCGCACAAGCTTTTTGAATAAAGGCCATGTCCAGTGCGCTGTGATGCAGTATCCAGATATTGTCACTGTGCTGGCGGGACGCCTCCAACAACTGTAACAACGCCTGTTTTAAGCCTATACCTTTGGCCAGCTCCTGTTGGGTCAGGCCATGAATAACCGGACTCTGGCCGAGATCGCCAGAGTTTTTGATAAGCAGTTCCATCCCCTGCCCCTGGCAAATCTGCGGTGGTTTAACCGGTAGCCAGCCAATGGATAAGATTTGCCCCTGATTAGGATCCAGACTGGATAACTCCAGATCCACCGCCAGATAACGATATTCACGCCAATCCTCCAGTCTCGGCTTAGGTTTCAGCCAATCCTGCAGGCGTCTGGCCACGGCTTTCAAAATGCGCCCCTGGAAAATTTAAGTGCCAGGCCTTCCTGCGCATCCTTAATTAACCTGAACGCCGTTTTAAGTTGGCGCCTGGCCAATGAGTCCAGTGCGTCTGGAGCAATCAGGTTATCCGGCTCGGCCTGTCCCAACTGATGCTGCAACCTTAACTGCACTAAAAAGCGCCAGGCCGCCAATAAATCCAGGCAATCCTTGTTATTCATAGCCGGATTGTCAGCCAGAACTTGCAATCGCTGCGGCGTACTGCAGGGCCTGATTTCATTGTGCAGGGCATGAATACGTACAATGTCGTTGATAATGGCAATGGCACTTTTTTTAATATCCAGCACCTCCCGATGCTCACCGATGCGATGGGTGCGAAAGCGGTTAAATAAACCGATAGGCACGGCCAAATCGGCGGCATTGGCGGCCAGATTGGCGAGGAAAATCTGATTAGTGGCCAGGTGCGCAATCTGCTTGTCGAATTGTTCAAATAGCCGCTTGTCCCCATACAGCATACGCCGGTCAAAAAAGATATTGCTGCGCAGCAGTGCCTGCGGCTCTGGCTCTAAAGTCCAATGCTGAAACTTCTTCAACCAGGCACCCAAAGGCAGGCGCAGTTCGGGATTGCTGGCCATAATATTGCCTTTGCACAGACTCAGGCCACAAGCGGCCAGCCCCTGACAGACAAAGTCTGCCATATCGGCAAACCACTGCATCGCTGAATCATCAGCGCTGTCATCCACCAGCAGGCCATTGTCCTGATCTGAGCTTAGGGACTGGTCACGCCGGGCCTGCGAGCCAAAGGTCAGCCATACAAATGCACATGGCGCCGGGCCCTGTTCACGTAAATACAAGCGGATTAGCTGGATATTAAACGCATCCGTAAAGGTGGCCAGCATGTCCCCCACCAGACGCACATCCACCACCCGGTTGGCAAACTGATTCAGATGTTCAGGTACCTGCTTGGCAATGGCAGCCAGTTGCTCTGCACTCTCGGCTTTGCGGATAAGGTTAATCAAAAACAGCGGTTCACTGCGCTGCTGGCGCATTAAGTCAGTGGCGGTGATCACACCTAAAGGGCGATTACCGCTCACCACAGCCACATGATGCACATTATGGCTGGTCATGAGCTGCATCGCGTCAAACAACGGTGCCTGGCTATCAATATTGATAACCGGCGAGGTCATAAACTGGCGCACAGGTAAGTCGAATGATTGGCGAGCCGCCACCACCCGGCTGCGAATATCGCGGTCGGTGACAATCCCCACCAGTTCTTCCTGCTCACAAATCAGCAGGCAGGACACTTTTTGCTCTGTCATCAGTAATGCCGCATCGGCCATGCTTTGCTGACCATCGAGGCTGATCAGCGGCCTTTCGATAATGTCGGCAATGGCAAGCTGGGTCCAGTCCGTGCTGATGTCCCGGCGGGTTTCTGTCAGTAATCTGTCGCCCAGCGCCCTGGCAAAGTAATCCGCAAACTGACGGTCCTGCTGGCAAAGATAGTCGAACTCAGCCTGACCTAAGGCAAACAGAAAACCGTCCTGCAGCACTTTAAGGCTGTTGGTTATGGCACGTTTGGTCATTAACGACGGGTAGCCAAACAAGTCCCCTGGCTCCAGACGTTCTATCAGTTGGCCATTGCTGCCGGTTAAATCAAATACGCCCTGCTTAATAATGTACAACTGGGGTTTATCACGGGGCACCACATCCAGCACATTGTCCTGACATAAATAGTGCAAGCTAAGATGACGCTGACAATACTGCAGCAGCGCTTCAGGGAGTTGGTCAAATGGCGCACAGCGGCGCAAAAATCCCAGAGTTGAATCGGTCATAGTGATTCCGTGCAGAGGATCCTCAGTAATGCGTCGTCAGTTGGCAACGGTATCCAGTTTGGCTCAATTTCGGCACTCTCGCCGTCGCCGGGTAAGGTGTCGGTAAAACTGGCCATGGCCCGACGTTCACAGCTTACCACCTGCGAAACCCGTTTTGCCGCCATCCGCCGTTCAAACAGGTAAAGGTCAACTAAAAATAGGGTCTGGTCCAGCTCATTCACCGCCGCATTATTGGTATCCACTGCCATAAAACGCACGGTTTGCGGCCAGATAAAGCTCCAGGGACGGTACCAGGCCTGTTCATCCACTTTACGCACCACCTGCACGCCATCAGGTAGCAAGCCCTTCTGATGACTATACCAGTTGTACTCAGCCTGCACCTGAAAGCCCAGCATGCCCAGGGCTGCAAATACCGGTATCAGCCACTTGGGTGATTTGTTTCTGCTGAGTTTTCGGATCATCAGCGCGATACCTGCCGCACCTACACCGGCCACCAGCGTTGCCACCAATTCCCACATCATAGGCTATTCCTTCTACTTCATCGAAAAGGCGGGTCATCAGACCCGCCACCTGGGTTTTATCAAGCCCGCTTAGTGATCTACCGCCGTACCTGCACCGCGTGGATAGCGCACGCTTTCCACCAGGTCCTGAATACCTTCTGGCGGCTCTTCGGTCACAGCAGATACCGCAAAGGCCACTGCAAAGTTGATCAACGCTCCGATTGCACCAAACGACAGGGGCGATATACCCAGCAACCAGTTGTCAGGTGTATTCGGCAAAGAGTTGGTGCCAGGGATAAAGAACCAGCCCAGATACATAAAGATATATACCAGCGTTGATCCCAGTCCGGACAACATACCGGCAATCACCCCTTTATTGTTGATACGTTTGGAGAATATCCCCATCATCAGTGCCGGGAAGATAGATGCGGCGGCAATACCAAAGGCCAGCGCCACCACCTGCGCGGCAAAGCCGGGCGGGTTCATGCCCAGATAGGTCGCTACGACAATGGCAACGGCCATGGATATCCGTGCCGCCAACAGTTCCTTCTTCTCGCTGATTTGCGGATTGATTGAGCCTTTAATCAGGTCATGACTCACCGCCGACGATATGGCCAGTAACAGTCCAGCCGCCGTGGACAGCGCCGCCGCCAGACCACCAGCCGCAATCAGGCCAACCACCCAGCCGGGTAAATTAGCGATTTCGGGGTTAGCCAGCACCAGAATGTCGTTGTTTACGGTTAGCTCGTTACCTTTCCAACCCCGCGCTTCGGCGGTCGCGGCAAAGCTTGGCGATTCTTTGTAAAGCTGAATACGGCCATCCCCATTTTTGTCCTCAAACTTAATCAGGCCGGTCTGCTCCCAGGTTTGTACCCAGTTAGGCCGCTCTTCATATTTGATTGCATCAGCAGTAGGACCGGCAGGATAAATAGTGTTGAGCAGATTCAGGCGTGCCATGGATGCCACGGCAGGCGCCGTCAGATACAACAATGCAATAAACACCAGCGCCCAACCAGCAGACCAGCGCGCATCCGCTACTTTAGGCACGGTGAAAAAGCGGATGATGACATGGGGCAAACCAGCAGTACCAATCATCAGTGACAAGGTAAACAGCACCATATTCAGCTTGTTGGACACATCGGCGGTATAGTCGGTAAAGCCCAGCTCTCTGACCACCATATCCAGCTTGGCTAACAGCGGCAGTCCGGATTCAGTATGAGTAGAGAACAGTCCCAGTGCCGGAATCGGGTTACCGGTTAATTGCAAGGAGATAAACACGGCCGGGATAGTGTAGGCAATGATCAGCACCACATACTGTGCCACCTGCGTATAAGTAATCCCCTTCATGCCGCCCAATACGGCATACAAGAACACCACCACCGCGGCTATCATCAGACCGGTATTACTGTCGACTTCCAAAAAGCGGCTGAACGCCACACCGGCGCCGGTCATCTGGCCGATAACATAGGTTACAGAGGCGATAATCAGACAGGCCACGGCCACTAAGCGGGCACCGGAGCTGTAAAAACGATCGCCTATAAAATCCGGCACAGTAAATTTACCGAATTTACGCAGGTAAGGTGCCAGTAACATGGCTAACAGCACGTAGCCGCCGGTCCAACCCATCAAAAAGGTCGAGTTGGCGTAACCACCGGCGGCAATCAATCCCGCCATGGAAATAAAAGACGCCGCCGACATCCAGTCAGCGGCAGTGGCCATACCATTCATCACAGGGTGCACACCGCCCCCCGCTACGTAGAAATCTTTAGTCGAACCAGCCCTTGCCCATATGGCGATGCCAATATACAGAGCAAACGACGCGCCGACGAAGATCAGGTTAATTGCAAATTGACTCATTTGCCTTACTCCTCATGCACGCCGAATTTGTTGTCTAATTGATTCATCTTCCAGGCATAGAAGAAGATCAATGCAATAAAGGTCAGAATTGAGCCCTGCTGGGCAAACCAAAACCCCAGATCTGTTCCGCCTACGCTGATCCCCGCTAATAAGGGGCGTAGCAAGATACCGAATCCATAGGACGCCAGTGCCCATACAACCAGGCAGCCGGCGATCAAACGTAAATTGGCCTGCCAGTAGGCTTGAGCCATATTCTTGTCGTCCGCCATTTGTTTACTCCTATCGTTCTTGTTGTAAAACAGTTGTTAATTTAGCAGCGACAATACGGCTTGTTAGCCCGACTTTAGTCGAACACCGACCTTGGTCGAATAACAGGGACCAACCCTGCTGACCATGCTAGAGTTGCAAAAAAGCAATCAAGACCGTAGTGACTCATGACAATATTTTGGATCCTGGCCGCCCTTGCCTATGTAGGACTGTTGTTCTGGCTGGCGCAAAAAGGAGACAAATCCGGCTCAAAGGCAAACAGCCTGGCGCGCCAGCCGGTGATCTACAGTCTGGCACTGGGTATTTATTGCACGTCATGGACCTACTACGGCGCGGTCGGCCAGGCGGCTAAATCCCAGTGGCAGTATCTGCCGATTCTGCTTGGCCCGATTTTGCTGTTTCTGTTTGGTTACCCCATGCTGCAAAAAATGCTGCTGGTCAGTAAAAAGCAGAATATCACCTCGGTTTCCGACTTTATTTCTTCCAGATATGGCAAAAAACGCAGTATAGCAGTGGTGGTTACCCTATTGATGACCCTGGCCACCATTCCCTATATCGCCTTGCAGCTTAAAGCGGTGGATGCCAGTTTTAGTGTGTTTGCCAGCCTCAGTGCCGATGGTGAAGGCAACTACAAAGCCCTGGCAGCCACCTTGATTATGGCGGTTTTTGCGGTCATTTTTGGTACGCGCCATTCAGACATTACCCAGTACCGCTCGGGGCTGATGCTGGCGATAGGCGCGGAATCATTAGTTAAATTATTCGGCCTTTGCTGCGCTGCCCTTTTCGCTTTTGCCTTACTGACCGGCCCGGACGTATCGACCCAGGGCGTGTCGGCACAAATGGCCCAGTGGCACGATTGGCAGGGCTCAGCCTTTGATTTTGTGGTTCAGGCCCTGATGGCGGCGGCGGCCATATTCTGTCTACCCAGGCAGTTCCATGTGATGGTGGTCGACAACCATAAGATGTCGCATCTGGCCATGGCGCGCTGGCTGTTCCCGCTGTATTTGCTGTTAACGGCCGTGGCCATTGTGCCGGTGGCCATCGCCGGTAATTTATTGTTTGCTGGCAGCGGCGTGGATCAGGACACTTTTTTAATGCAATTGCCGCTGGCACAGGGGCAACACTTACTCAGTTTATTGATTTTCCTGGGTGGAATTTCTGCGGCCACCGCCATGATCGTGGTTTCCAGTCTGGCCCTGTCCACCATGCTGACCAACGATGTGATTGTGCCGCTGCTGCTGCGCAAACAGCCTCAGCGTTGGCTGAAAGATAAAACCTACAAGCAGAAACTGCTGAATATTCGCCGTCTGGTGATCTTTTTGATCCTGCTGCTAGCCTATGCCTACTTTGGCAACTGGGCTGATCAAAGCGCCTTGTCCAGCATGGGATTGCTGGCATTTTCGCTGGTCGTGCAACTGATGCCAGCGATTCTCGGCGGGCTGTATTGGCGTCAGGGCCATGCCAGCGGAGTTCTGGCCGGATTGGCGCTGGGGATCGGCTGCTGGGTGCTGTTTGTGATGTTCCCGCTGGCGGAGCAGCACAGCGGCGACAGCAGTATCAGTATTATCACCCAGGGGGTGGTCATCAGTTGGCTGGCCAATCTGGCCGGCTACCTGCTGTTTTCCTTAAGTGCCGGTCACAGTTTACTGGAACGTATGCAAGCCAGTGCCTTTGTTACCCCCAATGCGCTGCCGCCAGCAACCCGGCGCGTGACTGCGCAAAGTAAAATCCGGGTGGCAGATTTGAAGGAGCTGCTGAATACCTTTATCGGCCAAAGCCGAACGGCACAACTGATGGAACGCTATGCCAGGGATCATCAGGAACCACTGGATGGTGGCAGTCTGCCCAGTGACGATTTTATTCAGTTCTGTGAACGCTCCTTAGCCGGAGTGCTGGGGGGCAGTTCGTCCCGCACCCTGATTAAAGTGCTGGTATCTGGTCAGCAAATGGATGTGGAAGAAGTCTTCACCTTTTTTGAAGACACCACCGAAGCCCTGAAGACCAATCAGGCTATCTTGTTTTCCAGTATCGAAAATATCAGCCAGGGCATCAGTGTGGTGGATAAAGATCTGAAACTGGTAGCCTGGAATAAAGCCTATCTGGACTTGTTTAACTATCCGCCGGGCATGGTGGAAATTGGTCAGCCCATCGAGAATCTGGTGCGTTTTAATGCCGTCAATGGCGAATGTGGTCCCGGTGATATCGACGAGTTGGTGGCAAAGCGTATTGACCATATGCAGCAGGGCTCACCTCATCGCTTTATCCGTCGGCGCTCTGATGGTCGGGTGATTGAAATGAATGGTAACCCCTTACCAGGTGGCGGCTTCGTCACCAGCTTTAATGACATTACCGAGCACGTAGAAATCCAGAAAGCCCTGGAAGACGCCAATATTGATCTGGAAAAACGCATTGATCATCGTACCCGGCAGATCCGGGAAATTAATGACGAGCTAAAACGTGCCAAGCAAACCGCCGAACAGGCCAATCAGTCAAAAACCCGTTTTCTGGCGCTGGCCAGCCACGATATTCTGCAGCCGCTAAACGCCGCTCGCTTATATCTGTCGTCACTGGATGAGGAGCAACTGTCTGAGCACAATCAACAGATCGTGCATAAACTCAGTTCTTCGCTAACCTCCAGCGAGCAGTTGATTTCCACCTTGCTGGAAATCGCCAAGCTCGAGCAAGGTGCCTTAACCCCCACCCTGTCACATATCAGCCTGATGGAATTAATTCGGCCGCTGGAACAGGAGTTTCGTATGCAGGCCGAGCTTAATCAGGTTAGCCTGCGGATTCGCCCTTGTGCAGCGGTGGTGTACAGCGACCCCACCTATTTACGCCGTATTTTGCAGAACCTGATTTCCAATGCCATTAAATACAGCCCTAAAGGCCGGGTGCTGGTGGGCTGTCGTAAGCGTGGCATGCATTTGCTGGTTCAGGTCTGGGATAACGGCTTTGGCATCAGTGAAGCCGAACAGGCCGACGTATTTAGCGATTTTTACCGCGCCCATCGCGGTGAGATAAAAGGCGTGGGATTGGGCCTGAGTGTCGTGAAAAAAATGAGCGAACAGCTTCACCACCCTATTCAACTACAATCCGAACCAGGCAAAGGCAGCTGTTTCAGTGTGATGGTGCCTTTGGGCAATAGCATGATGCTAAAAAGCCAGAGTCAGACAGACAATACCCAACAGCAATTCAATGGCACGGTGGCCCTGTGTGTGGACGATAACCCTACCAACCTGGATGCACTGCAAACACTGCTGGGTAAATGGGGCTGTCAGGGTGAATATTTACAGTCTGTGGACGACGCCCTGGCCCATGCCCAAAGCCACCCGGCCCCGGATGTGCTGATTATTGATTATCAGTTGGATCAGGAGCACACCGACGGTCTGGTCCTGATTGAGAAGCTGCGCCATCAGTGGCAATCGCCCTTACCGGCCTTATTGGTCACAGCCGCCAAAGATGAAAGCCTGAAGATCCGGGCGCAAAACATGGGTGTGAGTTTTCTGGCCAAGCCCATTAAACCGGCGGCCCTTAAAGCCTGGCTGGAGCATCATAAACATTAGATGAAAATCCCTTTGAACTGGCGCGCAACTCTATGCGTTTCCAGACCTTCTCGTGGCAGTAAAATACCAGCGTGTTAACGGTGGGCTCAACTAGCGCCACCAGTCCACCCACTAACACATCGCCGGTTAGTAGATAAGTAATAGTAAAAGCCACGCTAAAGTGCAGTATGGCGAAGCTGATGGTTTTGCTCATGGTATTAGCCTCAGAATCTATATCTGAGCGAAGCGTAAGCCAGCCATGGCCCCCAATAAAACAATTAAAAAAGAACGATTCAATCTATTAATGTGATTAAAAGATAACTGGCATGTTCTACTAATCGTTTCATGCTGAACAAGGGCGATTTTAACTGCGTTAACTTGCCCTGATTTGGGGCAATATGGCAAAAATATTTCAGAAAAGACGCGCTTATGAAAGTTTGATCATCCAATCATCCGGAAATTCTCAATCAAGGCGTTTTTTGCGATACAAAACAAACAACTTGGCCTATGGGTGGTAAAATTAGCCAACCAGGCGAGATTTCATTGCGCTACCTGGTATTTCGTCTAAGAAATAATAAGCTGGCAATAAAAGCCCAAAAAAATACGCACACTAACCGGTAACCACAATGAACACACTGAACAAAGCCCTTGTGGCTATGGCCGTACAGGCCGCATTGATATCATCACCACTTCTGGCTCAGGAACAACAAGCCAAAAAAGAGGCGCAGGCACTGGAAAAAATCCAGGTCACGGCACAAAAGCGCACACAGAGTATTCAGGAAGTGCCTATCTCTATTGCCGCGCTAAGTGGCGAACGTTTTGACGCCATTTTTTCCGCCGGCGACGATGTACAGGCTCTGGCCAATCGTATTCCAGGCCTTTATGCCGAGTCGTCAAATGGCCGGGTGGCTCCGCGCTTTTACATTCGTGGTTTAGGTAACTCCGACTTCGATTTAGCCGCATCGCAACCCGTGTCCATTATTATGGACGATGTGGTTATGGAAAATGTGATCCTGAAAAGCTTCCCATTGTTTGATGTGCAACGGGTCGAAGTGATCCGTGGTCCGCAGGGCAGTCTGTTTGGTCGCAACACCACGGCAGGTATTGTTAAGTTCGATACCGCCAAGCCGGGCCAGAGTTTTGATGCCTATGTGAAAGGCGCCGGTGGCAGCTATGGCACCCTGAATCTGGAAGGTGCGGTAGGTAACGCCATTAACGATGAATGGTCATTCCGTCTGTCGGGTTTATCGCAAAACCGCGATGACTGGATTTCCAACGCCCATACCGGTGAAAAAGACGTTATGGGTGGCTTTCATGAAAATGCTGCGCGTCTGCAGTTAATGTACGAAAACAACGATTTTAGCGCCCTGTTTAATCTGCATACCCGGGATCTGGACGGTACTGCCTCTATCTTTCGCGCCAACGCCGTCAGCAAAGGCAGCAATAAGCTGAATGCCAACTATGACAGAGATACGGTGAGTTATGACAAAGGCGATAATAATTTCCAGAAATATCGCAGCCATGGTGCCTCACTGAAACTGGAAAAAGGCTTTGACGGCTTTAGCCTGACCTCGATTACCGCCTACGATACAGCGGATGGCCGTGGCAAAGGCGATATTGACGGTGGCGTTGCGGGAACTGGCCCTGGTTTTATCCCCTTTGATGCAGTGACCGAAGACAGACTGGAAGATCTAAAGCAATTTACCCAGGAACTGCGTATCGCCAGTGAAGGCACCCGCGGTTACGACTGGCAGTTTGGTGCTTTTTACTTTGACTCTTCTTTTGGCGTAACCAGCATCGATGGCCTGTATGGTGCCAGCACCGTTTATCATGACAACTACACCTGGGCAATATTTGGCCAGGGCTCATATGATTTATCTGACAAACTCAGCCTGACCGGTGGCTTACGCTACACCTATGACGAAAAAGACTTCAGGGTTGGCGCCCAAAACGTTGACGGTTTTTGCCTGATTGCCGACTTTAATGGTGACGGCATTATGGAATGTCAGATTCAGGATTATCAGGACATAAATGTGGATGATGGGCAGGTAAGCTGGGAGCTGGCCCTGAACTACAATCTGACCGATGACACAAGCCTATTCAGCCGGGTTGCCAGTGGCTTCAGGGCGCAGACCATTCAGGGCCGTAACGTGGCATTTGAAGGCGCCCCCACCACCGCGGATGCGGAAACCATCACCTCGTTTGAAGTGGGTATGAAATCTGATCTTCTTGACGATACACTGCGCCTGAATGTGGCGGTGTTCTACTATGAAATTGATGATATTCAAATATCTGCCATCGGTGGCGAAGCACAGGGCAACAGCTTGCTTAATGCCGATAAAGGCGTAGGTAAAGGCTTTGAGGTGGACTTGGAATTTCTGGCCACCGACAACCTGACCCTGACCGCGGGTTATGGTTTGAGCGATACCGAATTACAGGACGCTGACCAAACCGTCGCCCCTTGCGGTTCGGGCCAATGTACTGTGGTGGACAGGATGGTCAATGGTGAAGCACTGATTGACGGCAACCCTTTCCCGCAATCCCCCAAGCAGATTTTTAACTTCACCGCCCGTTACGCGGTGCCGATGGGCGATGACGGGGAATTCTTTGTCTTCACCGACTGGGCCTTCCAGGGCGAAACCAATCTGTTTCTGTATGACGCCGTTGAATTTCGCACTAAAGATAACTTTGAAGGCGGCCTGCGCATAGGTTATGAAAACTTCAGCCACGATTACAGTGTTGCCCTGTTTGGTCGCAATATCACCGATGAGGACAATATCAAAGGGGCAGTCGACTTTAACAACAATACCGTGTTTGTGAATGAACCGCGGATTGTTGGTGTAGAGTTTAAAATGAACTTCTATTAATAGTGTTGCCAGTCGTTTAGTGAGAAAGCCACACAGCTTGCTGTGTGGCTTTTTTGTATCAGGCCAGGCTGTAAAATGCCAAAGCGATTGTGAGCTTATTTGTCTGGCGAGCTTTGCCCTTCCAAACCTTTTTGCGCCCAGTTTCTGGCATGCTTAATCGGGCCGCGTATGCCCCTGTCCGGGTTGTCTGGCCGGTCATCCTGAATGCGTGGATGTTGTTCCAGTTGCTCAAGTACCAGCAGGACACGCTTGAGATCTGCGGTGTTAACCGCCGGGCGAATGCCGTCACGTACCGAGGCGATCAGAGTGAAATGCAGCGCGCTGGTTAAGGTCCACACCGTGTTTAAGCGAACACCGCAAAGGTTCTTGTCGGCCGCCAGTGACGCCAGACAATCTAGCAGTTGTGGCACAAATTGGGTGGGCCGCCGCTCCTTAAACATCACGGCGGCAGCGTAGAGCTGCTCCGGGCCGGAGCTGAGCAACAGGCCATCGGTGATCTGTTCCAGATTTTCCAGACCTTTCGCATAAGCTTTGAGTCGCTCGCGGGTTTCAGCCAGAGCACTGACCGGCGCATTGGGGTCAAACCCTTGCAGAATTTCCGCAAATACCTGGCGTTCCTGCTCCAGAGCGGTTTCCAGCCCACGGATTTCCTGCTTCTGCTCCGACACTTCCTGGCGCAGTTGTTCAAGTTCAACCTCAAAGTCACCAAACTTTAGTCGGTTTACCCGCTTCAGGAGATCCGGGCGAAACAGCACGGAAAGCACAATCAGCAGTGCGGCAATTTCCCACAGTGATACGTTTTCAACAAAGAGTTTTAGATAGTCAAAACTCGTGGGTGGATGTGCCATTGTCTGTTTTCCTTGGTTATTATTGTTTGCGCGCTTTAATTTGCCGTTGTTACGGGGCAGCTTGCCAGGTTGTGCTTGGCTTAAGGCCGATATCTGCACAAACGTCAGGTAGCATTGATGTAGTCAGCCCACCTGGCAAGCTAGTTAATGCGGGGGTTGCCAACTGTGCCTGCACAGTTTCCTCACCACTTGTGATTTTTTCAATCCAGGGTTTAAAAAAAGACACGCGGGAATACACTTCAACAACACCATACCGGCCCAATCCACCGCTTTCGAACCTGGAACTGATACCAAGTACATATGGCTTACCCTGATGAATCTGGTAGGCCGGACCACCGCTATCGCCACCACCGGAAACGCCTTCCAGGGGCAAAGCGGCAGCGCCGCTGTCGAACTTGAATTTTAGCCATGGTCCGCTGGCTTGCTCGACCTTATTCTGGGCTTTTCGCAGTATTCCGGCGTTTGCAAAATTATCCACTACTTGGCCTTTCAGGCCATCCCCGGTACCACCTATGCCCATAAACCAGATCTGCTTACCCTGTTCATCGGTTTGCTCATAAAGCCTTGCAGGCTCTATGTCATTCACTGGCTTAGCAAGTTTTATCAAGGCGATATCGTGGCTTTTGCCTGGTTGATAATCCTTATGTACAAACACTCGCTCAACTCTGTGATAGCCATTGGTTAGGGCTATATAACTGCCGGGATTAACACAGAATGTGGCATGCGCAGCGGTCACCACCCAGTCAGGTTTAACCAAGGTACCGTGAGCGCCGTCAATGTAGAAGGTAGCCAAAGGCGGGAAGTCGTCTGGTTCAGCAAGATAGGCCTTATCGGGCACATCATGGCGTACCACTATTGCTGATACCGATACACTGAAGACCACCAATACAACAGATAGAACTTTGCCCATCACTGTCCCTTGTAATATTTCCCGCCTATTTACCGGCCCCACTGATAAGTAACTTTAAACTTGCAGCGCCAAAAAACACCGCAAACACGCTTTCAAAGACCCGTTTGGATTTGAGGTAGATGCGTCTTACACCTGAATAGGAAAAAAGCACGGCATAGCCCAGAAATATCAGCGAACTTAGCGCGCCAACAACCAGGATGACCGACAGCAATGCCAACGGGCTGGCAGTTGGCGGCACCCCGATTGAATACAAGGCAGCGAAAAACAAAATAGCCTTGGGATTGGTTAAATGAATAAGCAAACCACTTAAGTAACAGCCCTTGGCTGTCATGGCTTGGTTGGCAGGCAGAGTAAGTGGAGCGGTGGAAAAGGCGCTACGCAGCGATTTCACCGCCAGATACAACAAGTAAAGCGCCCCGCAATATCTGAACACTTCAAAAAGCCAGACATTGGTGTGCAGTATGGCCGCCAGCCCAAAGGCGGCAGAGGTTGACCAAAACAATGAACCACTCAGCACTCCAAATGCCAGACAAACACCCGCACGGCGCCCCTGCTTCATCGAAGCTCCCGCTATCGCCAGGGTGGCCGGTCCCGGACTGGCTATTGCCGCCAGCGCCGATATCACAATTAATAAATAATTAATTTCTTCCATATGTTCCGATGTTCCCTATGAGGTGTTAGCGCTGCCTCCCCTGACTATACAAAAAATACTTAAGCCAGCCACGGGACAGAAAATGCAAGGCTCTCAACAATCCACTTTGAATCACTAACGCTAAATATCACTTCCCACATAGCACTTTACACTACCAAAGATATGGCTTCCCCTAAAACAAGCAGCCCGGTTACATTTCAGCTACCTCAAGCTGTTGCGACATTCAACTTCAGTCTGTTGAATGAATTCACGCCACGCTGCTGAATACTTCCAGGTACCGACCACTTGGGCTTGGTCTGATGCCTCAGCTATACCGTCAGGTAAACCAGGTAGTTCCCGATTTGGCCCTAGGTGACTGAAAAAATCCTGCTCATACCAGAGTTGAATTTCCCGCAGGTCATCAAGGGCCGTTGCCCGTTCATAAGATGTTGCATCAGCACACGCGGTAATAAACTCATAATATCTGCGGCTACGCTCAACATCCCATCGACGCAGGAGGAAATAAGCGTCGTCACAGCCAGATGGAAAGTATCTTCTCGCCAGTCCATTGATTGTTGTAATTTTGTCGTTAGAAAGAACCGCTTCGAGCTCAACTGTTCGAAATACGCTATCGCCAAACGCGCCCTCAGCAATGACTTCAATACAACCCGTCACAGCAGCAGCAAAACGGCAGGAAAGCCTATCCCACAAGGCTCGGGCTACCACACTAAGCGGATCATTTTGCGGGTAGTTTAGCTGTAAGTCGTGCAAAAACCGTCCGCCTTGCGTATCCTCCAGGCTAAATGCCAGCCCAAGTCCGCGAAACACATCAACTTCAAGACAAGCAAGCTTATCCCACCACATCGGGCCGTTAGGATCAGTCTCGTTGATTGGGACACTTGTCGGAACATCTTTGCCAGACCATAAAAGCGCTTTGTTATGCGGTGAGGATACATCCAGCAGTGAAATGGTATGTTGCAAGCTCGCTATCTGCTGATCAGTCAATTGCGGCCCTGGTGTAGCGGCACGCAAACGCGCTTGTTCAAGACGAGACTTCCAGGTCAGGCCAAAATCGCGTCGAACCTTTGCTTTTTGCACATTGGCCTCTCAATAAAAATCTATTGGTAGATAAAAATTGTTTTCTAGAAATCGAAAGAGCCTGTGATTACCTTACCTCAATGGAAGAACATAAATCATTCATTTTTTCCGGTTTCATACCATCATGCAGAAAAGGGCTTTGGGTTGAAATTTTTTTCCTAATTAAGTCACTATCCGCTGAAATGACATCTTGTATCCAGCTTTTATATGATGAAACACGAGTATAAAGCTCTGTAACGCCGTATTCTCCTACACCATAAAACCATGAGTCGGTGCGTGAACTGATACCGAGTAATTCATATTTATCTCCGTTTTTTTTATAGGCAGGGCCGCCACTATCACCATTACCTGAAACGCCTTCCAGTGCTTCTGCGGCAGAGCCTTCCTCAAATTTAAACACTATATCCGTATCTGTTGTTCTAACGACCTTATTTTGAGCTTTTCTTAACTTCCCATTATTTTCTTTATAGCCAACTGTCTGCCCTTTAGTACCAGTTCCTGTGCCGCCGATACCTATAAACCAAACGACAGCACCTTTTTCGTCGTTGTTGTTATACATTTCTGCAGGTTCAATTTCTTTAATACTGGATTCAAGTTTAATTAAAGCTATGTCGTGTTCACCTCCCAAGTGATATTCAGGGTGACTATACCGATTAGAAACAGATACTATTTCTTCACCAACTTTAATTTTTTGCCCGGGGTTCATGCAAAAAACAGCATGGGCCGCGGTGACAACCCATTGAGGGTGAATCAATGTACCGTGAACCCCGATATTATATAAGGTTGCTAAGGGAGGGAAGTCAGATGGAACAGCGGAATATTTTTCATCGGAAACATCATGCCGAATGACTATTGCATTAGCTAAGGATGTAAAAAGCCCTATTGATAAAAATAAAAATTGCGAGAACTTCATATGATCTTCTGTCTGAGTTGCGCTAAAAAATAATATGGACTCCCTTATTTCCGGAGTTTTTCCAAACCTAATTGGAAACTGTTGGGGAGAACTGCCCATGTCAGGTTTTAACTATTCCTATGGCATTGTTTAGCCAAATTCGGTTTTAGTATCCACGGCGAAGTGCACCATGGCAAGGTTTGAATAACATGACCTCCTTCTCTTTTATTACACACCCTCCATGGAGTACCATTCGAGCGTCCTGTCTGTTGTTCACTATTATTCCCATCATCACCACGAAGAACACAAAGTACACGAAGGACACGAAGGACACGAAGGACACGAAGGACACGAAGGACAATAGAGATTGTTGATTCTTGGTGCTCTTCTGATCTTCGTGGTGAAAAAATCACTACTCGATAAAACCGGATATGGGGTTTGCCGTCAGATTCGTAAAAATAGACTTATAATTCCGGGCAAGGTCACCCGAAACACATATTCCACTCAATCAACTCCCAGCAAACTGCCCCCCTTTTAGCCGCGCGCTGAACTAACCGGGAATTTTTAAGCGGAGGGCACAAAGCGGCTCGGGTCGCTTAGGGGCAAAGCTTTGGCTCAGTTGACCCCTTTATTGATGTTTCAACAATACAGCCTACTGGATCCGGTTCATCACGACTTCCACCTTTTCTTGCTTAAAGATCAATGACTGGCCATCGTCTTTGAAGGTAAAGGTAATAGCAGGTGAGTAAGACTGATCAAACAGAAAATCGGTGCCACCGGTATAAAGCAAAGGCTCCTCAAATTCGCCACCAATCACCAATATCAGTTGATCATCTTTTACTTTAAACTCGGCAATATGTTCGGGATCTGTCGCTTCTTGAAATCGGCCGGTAAACTTGTTTAACAAAGCCTGTGAGGCTTTCTCATCCATACTGAAATAAGCGTAATAAATATCTTTGACAATATCCGGTAGCTCGCTAAAACTGCCATTTTCCAATATCGCGAGCGTCATACCCTGTTCAGGAATATGTAAAACCACAGAGTGAAATTCATCAACATGACCACGGTGGCCGTAACTGACTTTGCCGCCATAAGTTAATTTTTGGACTCCCAAGCCAAAGCTATAATTAATCGCCAGCATCTTATCTAAGGTGCTGGCCTTTAAAATATTACCGGCAAATAGCGCATCAAACAATTTAGCTAAATCCAAAGTCGTCGATATCACCCCACCGGCACCAAGCATCACCGAACCATCTGCTTCTATGGCTTTCTCATAGCCATTTTCATTTATGTAGGAGTATGCCTCCCCTTTTTCAACATCAATTTTCTGTCCGTAGTATGTGTCTTTTAGCCCTAATGGTGTTGCTATTTTCTCGCTAATCAGTTGCGCATAGGTTGCTTGATAAAGTCTCTCTAAAATAAAGGTAAGCAGAATATAATTAGAGTTGCTATAACGCTCTTGTGTGCCTGGTTCAAATTCACTATCAAAGTTGCTAATTAGTGAGACCAACTCTTGCTTTGAAACTCCGCTATACATCATCGTTTGCATAGCAGGTATACTGTTGTAGTTTTTTACACCGCTGCTGTGATTTAACAACATCGCTATGGTAATTTTATTGGCATTTGCAATTTCCGGATAAAACAAATCTAGTGTTTGATCCAGTGTTAGCTTGCCTTCCTCATATGCCATAAGTATTAGCAGGGCAGTAAAGGATTTGGTTATCGAACCAATTCGATAACGTGTTTCAGGTGTTGATAGCGTGTTGTTCTCAACGTTACTATAGCCTGATGCATAGCTGTAAACCGGCTTTCCAGACTGATAAATTGCCACGCTACCCATAAAATGCTGAGAGTCTTTATATCGGTTTAGCACATTGTCTAGCGCGCTCTTTTCAAGCTTTGGCGCAGCGGGGCTATTTACACCTTGAGTTGCTGTTGTCGGCGCTTGCGTACAGCTGCTAATAAACATGGTGAAGCACAATGCTGCAAACAGTTTGCTCATTAATGGTCCCTAATTAAAGACATTAAAATCAAAGACTTCAGACTCTACAAAAGATCACTGTTATGCAACTTATAGGTTGTAACAAAGTGTCTTTGCATATGAATTCCCCCTCCCCCGGAGTTTGGCCACGCTTCACTGGTAACCATTGAGGATACCGTCCATGTCTGTTTTAAAACTGCTTCTTTGGTTTGGATTAAGCTAATCCGAATTTCAGTATCTATGGTGAAGACAGCCGAGGGTATACAGGAATTTCTTAACGTTCATGTTGGATATAATGCCGAGCGCAGAGAGTGTTAATGCGGGTATCCAAACTAAAAGTGCCAACCTTTGTAGTATGACGCCTATAGGATTGAACCACTTTGATTGGTAGACGTACGGTGGTTGGATTGCATCCATGTAGCGAGGAAATTTACCTTTAAATTCTTCTTTTACAAACAGTGGCATCAACATCGGAGCAAACACACCGCAAAAGCATAAAAAAAGAATCAATAAAGTGCCTAAAATAATTTCAACTGTATCCATACTTACCTGAAAACAAAACGAATGAAATGGACTCCCCTATTTCCGGAGTTTTGCCAAACTTAAGTGACAACTATTGGGGAGAACTGTCCATGTCAGGATTTAACTATAACTATGGCATTGATTAACCAAATTGCGGTTTTAGTATCCATGGCGAAGACCGCTATGGCAAGGTCTTGAATGCATGACCTCCTTGTCCTTTATGACACGCAATCCCTTGCGCGCCAGTCACTTTTACAACAGACATCCTGCCTGTTGCCTTTCAGGCCAGCTAAAGCTGTTCAATCTGGTTCCAGATCAGATTGTCTTTACAGAGCAAATCAAAGTAACCAAAAGACAAAATCTTAGGGAAAGATTTTGGACAGCTTTACGCTGGTCCGAAGGAAAAGCTACAGGGAGGTAGCTTTCAAACAAGCCCGCTGGATTCCCAACAACGTCAGTCCAGGGCACTACTAAAAGGCGGTGTGAAAAAGTTTTGATTTACGGCTTCCTGCCTTCAATCAAAAGTCCACTTCGGGCATCCTCTGCCCTCTCGATAGCATCTGAATTTGCTGCGCGCTCTCGCAGATTCCGGGCGATGCCATCCCAGACGCGTCTTCCACTCAATTTTCTCCCAGCAAATTGCCCACCTTTTAAGCAGCGCCCTGAACCGACCGGGAATTTTTTAGCGGGGGTTGAACGCTTTGTTAAGCGTTTTACTCCGGTGACCATTCATACTCTTGTGCGTTACTTAATGGCACAAACGAAGCAAACCCCGAAATTTGATAAATAGCGCGTTGCTCGGTCGCCTTGGCATAAACATAAAATGCACTTTTTGGCGCCTGGAATGTGCGGGAACAACTGCTGCTAAGTTTATTTATGATAGTAACTTTTCCGCTGACATTACCTTTATAGGATTTGATGACGGTAAACGTTGCTACTTGCTCCATTGCCTCTTCGTCTATCTCTTCAGAATCCAGGCTGCCAAAAAAAACTATATTTGATTCCTCAAGGAATCTTTCATGCTCCATAGTAACTCGCTTAAATGGGCTGATAGGACAAGATTCACTAGCCAGCGAGAAAGCCAAGAGCAATGACGTTAGCACTAACTTCACCATACGCTTAACGCCGTAATTTGGGGCTGGCTTGGAGCGCAGCGTAAAGCCAGTCCAAAGCGTGTTTTTCAGCGCGTAATAACATTACCTGGTTAAGCTTTTTGCCACTGAAAATAACCAACCCATTTAGGATCATTTTCGCCGTAACACTGTACTTCATAGTTTGGATATTTTTCGATTGCTTGTTTATGTGCATTTTCTATACCCGAAGCATTTTGGATATAAAAGACAAACTCTTTGAATGTGCCAGTAGTTATAGCCAATACTTGAATGGAAGGGCCAGTTAGCAAAACCAAACTTGTAATTCCATCCTCAATTTCCGCAAATTTCTCATTCTCTTCTGGGTCTGGCATACCATCGGGATTCGGATTTTTTAAAGGAATTGCAAACCCGACACGAATATTTAAATCTGGATGCTTTGCCCACTCCTTAGCCGATTCATTCAACCGGATTATAATGGGCCCAGTTTCTCCAGAGGCTTCCAATACTGACCATGAATGATCATCAGAATTTAAATCTTCAATTGATTTTTGGTTTTTCTTTTTAAATGGCCACATTCTCGATTCCTTAAAAGCTTAACGCTTTGCTTTGCGGCGCGCGTTAGCGCGTCCGGTGGACGCCACGCTTTTTGTGGCCGTAACGAATAACAACAACTTGTTATATGTCATCGCGAACCCTAGCCAAAATCCTTCCTAGTTTATTTTTGCCAGTCCCATCTTGACCGCAACCCCAGTAATAATCACCCGGCGCATTCTCAACGATGTCTTGAGCTCCTGTGGACTTAAGTAACTCGGCGAGCTTAGGATGGGTTTGGAATTTTTTCAGGACTGCTTCATACATAATGTTATCCTAACCTGTTCCCAATCAGTTCTTATGGCTACTTTCCGGCTCCTGCCAAGTTCAGCAGCAATTTTAGAGGTATGGGCTGTTCTGATTTTTTTCTCGGTATTCTTTATCTTCAAATTTTTGAGCCTGAAAGTAGTGTTCTACAGTAGGCCACCAAACCCCGTCCATCTCAACACCGAACTTTGAGAAGTTACTGAATTCGCCAAACTCATCTGTCTTTGTATAGAAAAAGATCGTCATGCGGACCTATGAAATATAACGCCCGCCACAAACGCGAGCAACGTGTAGCGAGTCGAGCGCCCAAAGGGCGTGTTTTTGATGGCACTTGTTAGGCATTTCGCCATTGCCGTGCGTTACGATCAAAAGCATTAAGAAATGCACCAAAAGCCACAAAAACCATTATGATAGCAACGTAAGTATGCCAACTTTGCATTTCCCCTAAGCTGGCCCACACTCCTGCGACAACCAGTAGAAAAATTCCTAGTGCTAGATCCGGCCACGAGATAAATACTGCCGGTCTAGATGAGTCATTGGCATATTGCTGCGCAAGCAACCCAAGCACATATTGCTCTGCCTGCTTTGTAGTTTCATGGCCTTCACCAAACGCTACTTTCAACTTCTCCAGAATCTCTAGATCCGACTTGATCTTGTCTCGTAGCGCAACCGACCGATTCTGGTACGTCCAAGAAAATATTGCCCATGCAAGACTAAGCATCGTGGCCGCGAATGCTAGATGCTCCTTCGACAGATTGAGAGAATAATCTGACATAGGATTGTGTCTCCTTGAAATGCCTAATAGTTTAGCGTTTTATCTGTCATGTCGTCCGTGACAGATAAACGTCTGTTGGACGGTCTGATAGATCTTGTTCTTGGTCCGGTTGATGCTAATGGAAATTGTATTCTAATGGAATGCTTTGTTTTTACACGATTTGTCACTACCGCCAGTGCAACTGAACAACAATATCAATGCCTGATACATCAACTGTTGTATCCCCCTAAGCGGCCCGAGCCGCTTTGACTCCCGCTAAAAAATTCCCAGTCGGTTCAGGGGGCTGCTAAAAGGCGGGCAATTTGCTGGGAGAAAATTGAGTGGAAGACGCGTCTGGGATGGCATCGCCCGGAATCTGCGAGAGCGCGCAGCAAATTCAGATGCTATCGAGAGGGCAGAGGATGCCCGAAGTGGACTTTTGATTGAAGGCAGGAAGCCGTAAATCAAAACTTTTTCACACCGCCTTTTAGTAGTGCCCTGGACTGACGTAGTTGGGAATCCAGCGGGCGCGCTTTCTTTGCGTCTCGTTTATTTACCGCGCAGTAAAGAAATGGGACTGGCACGCCACGGACGACGTGTCATATAAGACAAGGACGTCAGGTATCCAAGCCTTTCACAGGTGACTATCGCTCTACCACGAAGATCAGAAGAATACTGTTACCAACAATGCAAAACTGATCCACTCCAACAATTGAAATCTGATCCACTTGTTTTCACTATGACTCCTTTTCAGGGGGCGCTTTGACCCCCGCTAAAAAATTCCCGGTCGGTCGAACTACAAAAAGAAGCACAAACCAACCTTCGGCCGATTTAGGAATACCTCTCGCGGTGACGCAGGGACCGCAGAGAAAGGCTCGCCGAGGTATTTAGTGTTTTTAATGCCTCTGAGTTCTCAGCGGCTCTGCGAGAAAAGTTTCCTGTTGGTGAAACTATTTAGATTGAACAGCTTCACCTGGCGCGCCACGAACGGCGTTTCATATATGACAGGGGCGTAAGGTATCCAAGCCTTTCACAGGTGACTATCGCTCTACCACGAAGATCAGAAGAACACGAAGAGTGGGCGATCTCCATCGCCCTTCGTTTTAATAAAATGGACGACCACCAACTACACGAAAAGACACAAGCCAACCTTCGGCCGATGTTGGAATACCTCTCACGGTGACGCAGAGGGCGCAGAGAAAAGCTCGCCGAGGTATTTAGTGCTTTTAATGCCTCTGGGTTCTCAGCGGCTCTGCGAGAAAAGTTTCCTGTTGGTGAAACTTTTAGATTGAACAGCGTCAGTTGACCCGCAGCCCAACAAAACGATAATAACCACAGAGGCACAAAGAACACAGAGTTAAAAGCCTCAAAAAGCCCTGCTCCGTGCCCTCTGTGCCTCTGTGGTTTTCCATTAATGCTATTAAAATCTCAGCGCTCACAGCGCCGCAGCGGTAAAAAACAAAAAAACCCGCCGAAGCGGGTTTTTGACTTTTAGCTTGAAGCTCGCATCTAGCGGCCCGAAGCGCGTAACTGCTGTTTACCAGCCAGTACGCTCGCGCAGCGCTTTACCGATATCGGCCAAAGAACGCACGGTAGTCACACCAGCGTCTTGCAGGGCTTTGAATTTCTCATCCGCCGTGCCTTTACCACCAGAGATGATGGCACCGGCGTGGCCCATACGCTTGCCTGGAGGTGCAGTGACACCGGCAATGTAGGAAACCACTGGCTTAGTGACGTTTTCTTTGATGAATGCCGCCGCTTCTTCTTCAGCCGTGCCGCCGATTTCACCGATCATGATGATGGCTTCGGTTTGCGGATCTTCCTGGAACAACTTCAGGATATCGATGAAGTTAGAACCTGGGATAGGGTCACCACCAATGCCCACACAAGTGGACTGGCCGAAGCCTTCATCAGTGGTTTGTTTAACCGCTTCATAGGTCAGCGTACCTGAACGGGATACGATACCCACTTTACCCGGCTTGTGAATGTGACCAGGCATGATACCAATCTTACACTCTCCAGGGGTGATCACACCTGGGCAGTTTGGACCGATCATACGTACACCTTTCTGCGTGATGTACTCCTTCACAAACAGCATATCGATAGTGGGGATACCTTCGGTGATACACACAATCAGCTCAATACCGGCATCTGCCGCTTCAACGATAGAGTCTTTACAGAAAGGCGCAGGTACGTAGATAACAGACGCCGTGGCGCCAGTGGCAGCAACCGCTTCTTTAACGGTATCAAATACCGGCAGACCCAGGTGCGTAGTACCGCCTTTACCAGGCGTAACACCGCCCACCATTTGCGTACCATAGGCAATGGCTTGCTCAGAGTGGAATGTGCCCTGACCGCCAGTAAAGCCTTGGCAGATGACTTTAGTGTCTTTGTTAATCAAAACGCTCATTTTGCACCCCCGGCTGCGGCTACCACTTTTTGCGCTGCATCAGTCAGGCTGGCAGCAGCAATGATGTTCAGTTCACATTCTTCCAGTTTCTTGGCGCCCAGCTCGGCGTTGTTGCCTTCCAGACGCACAACAACAGGTACGTTTACGCCGACTTCTTCCACGGCACCGATGATACCTTCGGCAATCATGTCACAACGAACGATACCGCCGAAGATGTTCACCAGCACGGCTTGTACGTTGCTGTCAGACAGGATGATCTTGAATGCTTCGGTGACGCGCTCTTTGGTGGCGCCGCCGCCCACATCCAGGAAGTTCGCGGGTGCGCCGCCGTGCAGCTTAACGATGTCCATGGTACCCATGGCCAGACCTGCACCGTTCACCATACAACCGATGTTACCGTCCAGTGCAACGTAGTTCAGCTCCCACTTGGCAGCTTGCGCTTCACGGGCATCTTCCTGAGATGGATCGTGCATGTCGCGCAGTTTAGGCTGACGGTACATGGCGTTGGAGTCGATCACCACTTTGGCATCCAGACAGTGCAGGTTGCCGTCAGTCTTGATAACCAGCGGGTTAACTTCGAGCAGCGCAATGTCCAGGTCAACGAACATCTTGGCCAGACCCAGGAAGATATTGGTGAATTGCTTGATCTGTACGCCTTGCAGGCCCAGTTTGAAGGCAATTTCACGGGCCTGGAACGGCTGTGCGCCTACCAGTGGATCGATTTCGGCCTTGAGAATTTTCTCAGGGGTTTCTTCGGCCACTTTCTCGATTTCCACACCGCCCTCGGTAGAAGCCATAAACACGATACGACGGGTAGCACGGTCAACTACCGCACCTAAATACAGCTCCTGTTCGATATCGGTACAAGACTCAACCAGGATCTTGTTTACCGGCTGACCATGCTCGTCAGTCTGGTATGTCACCAGGTTCTTACCTAACCAGTTTTGGGCGAAGTTACGGATTTCGTCTTTGGTCTTAACCAGCTTTACACCACCGGCCTTGCCGCGGCCACCGGCGTGGACCTGACACTTGACCACCCACTCGGAGCCGCCAATGCGCTCGGCAGCTTCTACTGCTGCCTGTGGGGTGTCGGCAGCATACCCTTCAGATACGGGTAAGCCATACTCGGCAAATAGCTGTTTGCCCTGATATTCATGCAAGTTCATGGTGTTCTTTCCGTTTTTTGAGAAAAAACTGCTTTTGCAGTACGAATTCGCCGGAACCTGAGTTCCGACCGCTTATCCGGCAATCAGCTTGCCGGAGGCATTTGCGGCAAAGCCCCTGCAACGGGACACTGCCAAAAGGACTGAGTCACCCCAATCCACGTTCCAGAAGCGCCAAGGTGAGGACGCCTCGCGGCCCCCTCACCTCTTATACTTCAAACCTGACTGGCGCTTACACGTCCAGTAACAGGCGTGTCGGGTCTTCCAACAGTTCCTTCACAGTCACCAGGAAGCCAACAGACTCTTTGCCATCAATGATACGGTGATCATAAGACAGGGCCAGGTACATCATTGGCAGGATTTCCACCTTGCCATCTACCGCCATAGGACGGTCCTGGATTTTGTGCATGCCCAGAATCGCGCTTTGCGGTGGATTGATAATCGGCGTAGACATCAGTGAACCAAACACACCACCGTTGGTGATGGTGAAGTTACCACCTTGCAGGTCGGCCATAGACAGCTTACCGTCACGACCTTTCAGAGCCAGATCTTTAATACCTTTTTCCACATCCGCCACAGACAGTTGATCGCAGTCGCGCAGTACCGGCGTAACCAGACCACGTGGGGTAGACACAGCAATGCTGATATCAAAATAGTTGTGGTAGCAGATATCGTCACCGTCAATAGAGGCATTCACCTCAGGGAAACGTTTCAGAGCTTCGGTTACGGCTTTTACATAGAAAGACATAAAGCCCAGACGAATACCGTGACGCTTCTCGAACACGTCCTGATATTGCTTACGCAAGTCCATAATCGGCTTCATGTTGACTTCGTTGAACGTCGTCAGCATGGCCGTGGAGTTTTTCGCTTCCAGCAGGCGATTCGCAATAGTCTTACGCAGACGGGTCATAGGTACACGTTTTTCGGTGCGCTCACCCAAAGGAGCGGCGGCAGGTGCTTCGGCACTTTGCGCTTTTGCAGCAGGCGCATCGCCAGCTTTCAGGAATTGCTCAACATCTTCTTTGGTGATACGACCATTTTTACCCGTACCTTTTATCTTGGCGGCGTCCACACCTTTTTCGGCCAGCAGACGACGTACAGACGGGCTTAATGCGTCATTGTCATCTTCGGCTTCTGCTTTGGCTTCTTCGGCCTTAGCCGGGGCCGCGGCGGCACCAGCCACAAACTTGGCAATCACCTGCTCAGCGGTCACGGTGTCACCTTCCTGGGCCAGGATTTCGCTCAGAGAGCCATCAGCCGGGGCAACGACTTCAAGCACAACTTTGTCAGTCTCGATATCAACCAGGTTTTGATCGCGTGATACCGCTTCACCTGGCTGCACATGCCAGGTCGCAATGGTGGCATCGGCCACCGACTCTGGCAGTACGGGTACTTTTATTTCCACAGATTCACCTTTGGCACTTTCACTGGAGGAGGTTTTTTGTTGTTTGCTGTCATCACCGGCTGGTTTTGCGGCAGCCTTACCACCTTCCTCCAGCTTGGCAATAACCTGTTCCGCCAATACCGTGCTGCCTTCTTCCTCAAGAATGTCAGCCAACACGCCATCGGCCGGGGCCACGACTTCGAGTACGACTTTATCAGTCTCAATATCCACCAGGTTCTGGTCGCGAGATACCTTATCGCCGGGCTTAACGTGCCAGGTAGCGATAGTGGCGTCTGCCACAGACTCGGGCAATACCGGTACTTTAATTTCAATGCTCATACGGGTCCCTTATTTAATCGATAATGCGTCATCAACCAGGGCTTTTTGCTGCTGGTTGTGTACAGAAACATAGCCCACGGCGGGCGAAGCAGATGCAGCGCGGCCAGCATAGCTCAGCTTGGCGCCATCTGGAATGGCTTGCCAGAAATGGTGCTGACTGCAATACCAGGCACCCTGGTTTTGCGGCTCTTCCTGACACCATACCCAATCCTGCACATGACTGTATGGCTTGAGTACTTCAGCCAGTTCATCATGGGGGAACGGATACAACTGTTCAATGCGCACAATGGCCACGTCGGTTTGTTCACTCTTACGACGCTGATCCAGCAAGTCGAAATACACCTTACCGGAACACAACACCACACGCTTAACATTGGCCGGGTTAATGTCATCAATCTCGCCAATTACGTTTTTAAAGGTGCCATCGGCCAACTCTTCCAGACTGGATGTGGCCAGCGGATGACGCAGCAAGGATTTAGGTGACATGACGATAAGCGGTTTACGCATAGGGCGTACCACCTGTCGGCGCAGCATATTAAATACCTGCGCCGGGGTTGAAGGCACACACACCTGCCAGTTGTGGTCAGCACAGAGTTGCAGGAAGCGCTCCAGACGGGCTGAGCTGTGCTCAGGTCCCTGTCCTTCATAGCCATGCGGCAGCAGCAGGGTCAGGCCACACAGACGCCCCCACTTGGCTTCACCTGAACTTAAAAACTGGTCAATCACCACCTGCGCACCGTTGGCGAAATCACCAAACTGTGCTTCCCAGATATTCAGACAGCCCGGCTCAGCAGTGGAATAACCATATTCAAAGGCCATGGCCGCTTCTTCTGACAATACCGAGTCATAAATTTCAATCGGGCCCTGACTTTCGCCCACATGCTCAAGGGGCATATAGGTAGAGCCATCGCCTTGACTATGCAAAACCGCATGACGATGGAAAAAAGTGCCACGGCCGGAATCCTGACCTGTCATACGAATACGGGTACCGGCTTCGACAATACTGGCATAGGCAAGTAGCTCGGCAAACCCCCAATCCAGTGGTTTGTCACCGGCAATCATGGCCTTACGATCTTCATACAGCTTGTTGACCCGGCTTTGCAGCTTAACGCTATCCGGATAGCTGCACAGCTTATCACCCAGTTCGCGTAGCTTATCCACGGTCAGGCTGCCATCGTAGGGCACGGTCCAGTCATGACCAAGATAAGTGGACCAATCCACTGAATGTTCGGTCATAGGGCGCCATTCTTCCACCACACAGGCACCGTGATCCAATGCCGCGCGATAGTCACTGATCAGTTTTTCCACTTCGTGGCTCTGAATCGCACCTTCAGCGGTCAGTTGGTCGGCATAAATTTCACGCGGTACCGGATGCTTTCTAATTTTCTGGTACATCAACGGCTGCGTTACCATCGGCTCGTCGGCTTCGTTGTGTCCATGACGACGATAACAGACCAGGTCAATCACCACATCACGCTTAAAGGTATTGCGGTAATCCATGGCAAGCTTGGTAACAAACACCACGGCTTCCGGATCATCGGAATTCACATGGAATATTGGTGCCTGCACCATTTTGGCGATATCGGTACAGTACTGGGTGGAGCGGGTATCTTCGGTTTTAGAGGTAGTGAAACCCACCTGGTTGTTGATCACGATACGTACCGTACCACCCACCTTAAAGCCGCGGGTCTGCGACATATTAAAGGTTTCCTGCACTACCCCCTGACCAGCAATGGCCGAGTCACCATGAATGGTCACCGGTACCACCGAGGAACCGTCTTTACAGCCACGGCGATCTAAACGCGCCCTGACCGAGCCCATCACCACCGGGTTGACGATTTCCAGATGCGACGGGTTAAATGCCAGCGCCAGGTGCACATTGCCACCGGGGGTGGCGAAATCAGATGAATACCCAGCATGGTATTTTACGTCACCGGCGCCGAGTGACTCGTCATGCTTACCGGCAAACTCGTCAAACAGCACAGAAGGGTTTTTACCCAGTACGTTAACCAGTACATTCAAACGACCACGGTGCGCCATACCAATGACCACTTCCTTGGCACCGTTGCTACCAGCGTGGGTGATCAGTTGCTTGAGCATGGGGATCAGCGCATCGCCACCTTCCAGCGAGAAGCGCTTGGCACCGGGGAATTTGGAGCCCAGGTATTTTTCCATACCATCTGCTGCCACCAGGCCTTTCAGAATATTAACCTTGGTGTCACGGTCAAATTCAGGCTTGGCCTGCACCGATTCAAAACGCTGTTGAATCCAACGCTTTTGTTCGGTGTTGGTAATGTGCATATATTCTGCACCAATGCTGCCGCAATAGGTGCGATTAAGGGACTTGAACAACTCGCCAAGCGGCATGCTGTCCTGACCGATAGCATAAGAACCCACTTTGTAAGTGGTCTCAAAATCCGCTTCAGACAACTCGTGATGAGACAATTCCAAATCGCGCACCCGTTCCTGTTGCCACAGGCCGAGAGGATCCAGATTAGCATGTTGATGGCCACGGAAACGGAAGGCATTGATAAGTTGCAATACTCTGACTTGTTTCTCGTCACCGCCACTGGCAGCCGATACGGCCTTGGCGACACGCCCCATCGGGCCTAGCTTGGCAAGATGGCGAAACTGGTCGCGGATCTGGCTGTGTTTGGCTTCCAGCTCAACGCCGTTTACCTTGGGCAGTTGGTCAAAAATCGCGCGCCACTCTTCCGATACGCTTTGCGCATCGTCAAGATATGCTTCGTATATCTCTTCTACGTAAGCAGCGTTTCCACCAGCCATGTGGGAAGATTCCCACCATGCTTTCATCACGCTTTCTAGCATTTTTGTCCCTTAATCAAAAAGACCGGAATTAAATTACAACACTGGCACCCTTGTGCCAGCCAAAGGTCCGTCACTACTGACGGCGGTACAGTTTGCGACAAACTGCTATCGTCCCTGAGTTTACATGTCTCTTCCCGAGACGTTGGCCCGATCTCTTGCTGCAAACCGCGCCAAACAAAAAATAGCCATCCCTGACGGATGGCTATTTAGCTTCCACACAACCGAACTCCTGTCAGCAGGAAATCGGTCTAACTAAACAGCCCGTTGCAATAGCATGGATTTAATCTGACCAATGGCCTTGGTCGGATTTAATCCTTTGGGGCATACACTCACACAGTTCATAATGCCGTGGCAGCGGAATACACTGAAGGCATCATCTAAGTCATTCAAACGCTCTTCGGTAGCCGTGTCGCGACTATCGGCCAGGAAGCGGTAGGCATGCAGCAAACCAGCCGGGCCGATGAATTTGTCAGGATTCCACCAGAACGACGGACAGGATGTTGAGCAGCAGGCACACAAAATACATTCGTACAGACCGTCAAGCTTTTCACGCTCTTCGGGACTCTGCAGGAATTCACGGGCCGGTGGCTGCTTATCGTCATTGATTAAAAACGGCTTAATCTTCTCGTACTGTGTGTAAAACTGGCTCATATCAACCACCAGGTCACGCACAACGGGCAGACCAGGCAATGGACGCAGTACCAGCTTGCCTTTACCCAGTGCAGACAATGGCGTAATACAGGCCAGGCCGTTCTTACCGTTCATATTCAGGCCGTCTGAACCGCAGACCCCTTCACGGCAAGAGCGACGGAATGCAAGAGTTGGGTCCTGCTCTTTAAGCTGGATAAGTGCATCCAGCACCATCATATCCCGACCTTCTTCCACTTCCAGTTGGTAATCCTGCATCCGAGGTGCATTGTCCACATCAGGATTGTAACGATAAATTGAGAAATTCAATTTCATCTACTTCATGCTCCTCTTAGTAAGTCCTGGCTTTAGGCGGGAAGGCTTCACGTAGCTTAGGCGACATGTTCACTTCACGCTTGCTCATGGACTCTGTGTCTGGACGATAGATGGAATGGCACAACCAGTTCTCATCATCGCGGTCCGGGAAGTCGAAGCGGCTATGGGCACCACGGCTCTCGGTACGGAAGTTGGCGGCAACTGCGGTGGCATAGGCCGTTTCCATCAGGTTGTCCAACTCCAGACACTCGATACGCTGGGTATTAAAGTCGCTGCTCTTGTCATCCAGACGAGCATGTTGCAGACGCTCCCTGATTTCCTTCAGTTCAACCAGACCCTGAGCCATGGCATCCCCTTCACGGAATACAGAGAAGTTCAATTGCATGCACTTCTGCATGTCTTTACGAATTTGTACTGGATCTTCGCCTTTACCGGCTTCAGAACTTTCCCAACGATTGAAACGTGCCAGCGACGCATCCAGATCAGTTTGAGAAGCTTCACGGCTGGGGGCAATCTCATCCAGCGCTTTACCCAGGTGCAGACCGGTTGCACGACCAAATACCACCAAGTCTAGCAGTGAATTACCGCCCAGACGGTTAGCACCGTGTACGGATACACAAGCGATTTCACCACAGGCAAACAAACCGTTGACCAGTTTTTCGTTGCCATTGGCATCCAGGGTAATAGCCTGACCATCAACATTGGTGGGAATACCACCCATCATATAGTGACAGGTTGGAATAACCGGAATCGGCTCTTTAACCGGGTCGACGTGAGCAAAGGTACGGGACAGCTCCAAAATACCTGGCAGGCGTGACTCAAGCACTTCTTTACCCAGGTGATCCAGCTTAAGTTTGATATGCACACCCCAGGGACCATCACAACCGCGACCTTCGCGGATTTCGGTCATCATGGAACGGGCAACCACGTCACGGCCAGCCAGGTCTTTGGCGTTTGGCGCATAACGTTCCATAAAACGTTCACCGTCTTTGTTCAGCAGGTAACCGCCTTCACCACGGCAACCTTCGGTAACCAATACACCAGCACCAGCGATACCGGTGGGGTGGAATTGCCACATTTCCATATCTTGCAGAGCAACACCAGCACGCAGGGCCATGCCCACGCCATCACCAGTATTGATATGGGCGTTCGTGGTAGAGGCGTAAATACGGCCCGCACCACCGGTGGCCAATACTACGGCTTTGGATTTGAAGTACACCACCTGGCCAGTTTCGATATCAATGGCGGTACAGCCCACCACATCACCGTCCTGGTTTTTCACCAGATCCAGGGCATACCATTCACTGAACACCTTGGTTTTGTTCTTTACGTTCTGCTGATACAGCAGGTGCAACAGAGCGTGACCGGTACGGTCAGCCGCTGCGGCCGTACGTGCGCCCTGCTCGCCACCAAAGTTTTTGGACTGGCCGCCGAACGGACGCTGATAAATCTTACCGTTTTCAAAACGTGAAAAAGGCAGACCCATATTTTCCAGCTCAATAATGGCTTCGGGGCCTGTCTTACACATATATTCGATGGCGTCCTGGTCACCGATATAATCGGAGCCTTTCACCGTGTCATACATATGCCATTCCCAGTTGTCATCATGGGCATTGCCCAGTGCAACCGTAATACCGCCCTGAGCGGACACGGTGTGGGAACGGGTTGGAAACACTTTGGACAGCAAGGCACAGGACTTGCCGGACTGGGAAATCTGCAGGGCGGCACGCATGCCTGCGCCACCGGCGCCGATTACCACTGCATCAAATTCATGTACTGGAATAGTCACTTACACACCCCACAATACGAACAGACCTACGGCAACGTAGGCAAAAGCCAACAAATTCAACAGGAACTGAATAGTACCGCGCAAGGCTGGAGCCTTAACGTAGTCGGTCAGAACCTGCCACAGGCCGATGCGTACGTGGATCATGATGGAAACCAGCGCCGCCAGGGTAAAGACCTTCATCCCCAGTCCGGCAAACAGGTTATGCCATACATCATAGGTAATCTGTGGCGTTGCAATAAAGAACCACGCCATATAAAGGAAGAACGCGGCAATAATAGCGGCGGTTGTGCGCAGGGAAAGATAATCCTGCACCCCGTTTCGTTTAAGACTTGCCTGATTGGTTACCATAGTACTACTCCCACCAAGATTGTCAGAACAATCCAAAGTGCAATCACCGCTTTAGCGCTGGCGTTACCGGATTGCAGTTCTTCCCAGTGCCCCATATCCATCACCACGTGGCGCAAGCCACCCAGAAGATGATAAATGAAGGCAGAAATAGTGCCGATGGCAATCAGCTTACCCAACACGCCATTCATGCATTCCACCACACAGTCGAAACCTTCTGCAGATGTCAGGGATACCGCCCAAGCCGAGATCACGAAAATCAGGGCAAAGAACATGGCAACACCTGTTACCCGATGCAAAATAGAAACAATGGCAGATGGAGGAAAACTAATCGTATTGAGTTGTAAATTTACTGGTCTTTGTTTTTTCACGATTTGTTGCCCGTTACACCCCCGGAAGGGTTGAGTTCTTCGTCGCTAATTCTGCCTTGCGCAAAATTAACCGTCTCAAGATTCAAGCTGTCTTTTTGTATGACGGGGTGTCGCACCAAATTTGTTAAAAAAATGCTACAAACACCGCTACTTAAACGTCGCAAAGTATATCCAGCCCGCGCCATAATTACAATTTTTGTTACGCCCTAACGTCTTGTTTGGATTTTGATTATTTCCTGTTCAATAGATTAATGCGGACTAAGTCATAGCCAATTAACCCAATGCCCAGGAAATCCACCCTGCAAGTTTTCAAGGGGCCTTTCAGACAAGCCACATGCCATCTCAGTACACTGGAACACCCCAGAGTTTTGCCACATAAAACAAACCCAATAGTTTGCCAACCAACCGCACTGGCGCATAAACTTGACTGGCGCTGCTGATATTCGAATGACGCCAACAGCGTTGCAGCTAGGTTATGGCGACAATCTGCCGATGACCACTAAACTTTAGTTGAATAGATATCGACCATAAACGCATTAAAATTGACTTGTCACGCTAATATCAGTACAAATAGCGGCACTTTTTAAACGCCTGTGTGAACTTTCCGCTCTTTAATCCGGCTGTCACCGTCCTGCGTATCAGTCAGGGAAAGTTCCAACACACCACCACAGAAGCAATCTGAAGGAGAGCATCTTATGGCAGATCAAAAGGCCATCTTGAAGGTAGGCGACAAGGAAATCGAACTCCCTATTCTATCCGGAACAGCAGGCCATGATGTGATCGATGTTCGGTCATTGGGCGCCAATGGTTACTTCACTTTTGACCCTGGTTTTATGGCAACCGGTTCTTGCGAATCGTCCATCACTTATATAGATGGCGAGAAAGGCGTCCTGTTGCACCGCGGTTATTCTATTGAAGACCTGGCACGTGATGCCGACTATCTGGAAGTCTGCTACATGCTGCTACACGGTGAAGCGCCAGATGCAGAGCAGTATGCTCAGTTCAAAAATACCATTACCCGTCACACTATGGTGCATGACCAGGTAAACAACTTCTTCCGCGGTTTCCGTCGCGACGCGCATCCTATGGCGATGTTGTGCGGTACCGTGGGTGCCATGTCGTCCTTCTACCATGACGACCTGGATATTTCCGATGCGGAACAACGTTTGCGTAGTGGTTATCGTCTGGTGGCCAAGATGCCGACCCTGGTAGCCATGTGCTACAAGTACAACATCGGTCAGCCCTTTGTTTATCCGCGCAATGACCTGTCGTTCGCGGCCAACTTCCTGAATATGATGTTCTCGGTTCCGGCCGAACCTTATCAGGCCAGTGCTGCCGTGGTACGCGCCATGGATCGTATTTTCACCTTGCATGCAGACCACGAACAAAATGCCTCCACCAGTACCGTGCGTCTGGCCGGTTCTTCTGGTGCCAACCCTTATGCTTGTATTGCAGCGGGTGTGGCCTCATTGTGGGGCCCTGCACATGGTGGAGCCAACGAAGCCTGCCTGACCATGCTGGAAGAAATCGGTTCAGTGGATCGAATTCCTGAGTTTATCGAGCGCGCCAAGGACAAGAACGATCCGTTCCGTCTGATGGGTTTCGGTCACCGCGTGTACAAAAATTACGACCCGCGTGCAACGGTTATGCGTGAAAGCTGCCACGAAGTACTGGCCGAGCTGAACATTCAGGATCCGTTGTTGGATGTGGCCATGGAACTGGAGCGCATTGCGCTGTCAGACCCTTACTTTAAAGACAAGAAGCTGTTCCCCAATGTGGACTTCTACTCTGGCATCATTTTGAAAGCCATTGGTATTCCAACCAACATGTTCACCTGTATTTTTGCCTTGGCGCGCACTGTGGGCTGGATCTCACACTGGCATGAAATGCTCAGCCAGCCAGGTCAGAAAATCGGTCGTCCACGTCAGTTGTACACCGGCCATGATGCCCGTAAATATCAGCCGCTGAAAAAATAATCAGTGCCTGACTTTAAAAAACCGCCATCCGGCGGTTTTTTTGTTATCTGAGCGGCCGCCAGTTAGTTTACTTGAGATTGGTGGCCTGCCGCTGTTGGGCTAAAGCCCAACCCACAGTGGGTCGGAATTCATTCCGACGTCCTTCTCGTCTCACGCCTCACGCCTCACGCCTCACGCCTCACGCCTCACGCCTCACGCCTCACGCCTCACGCCTCACGCCTCACGCCCATCAATTGTAACCAATCATCCCGGCAGATATTGCAACCTGTAACAAAGCATTAACAGCACAAGTTTTTATCGCAACAACCCGCAATTGGTCGCAACAGCCATAGCCTGAAACTAAGCAAGCTCTAGGCTTAGCGGAACACCTTGTCTTGCACCCGATAAAAACAATGAATCTGACCCGAACCAGCGTAAAAAATCCGGCAGCCGTGCTGGTACTGGCAGCCTTACTCTGCCTGTTTGGCCTGCTGGCTGCCCTAAAACTGCCCATACAGCTAACACCCGACATAGAACAGCCGCAAATCAGCATAGGCACGGGATGGCGCTCCGCCGCACCGGAAGAAATGGAATCGGTGATAATTGAACCTTTGGAAAACGCCGTCAAAAATGCGCCTGGGGTGATTGATGTGACCACCAGTGTCCAGCGCGGCTTTGGCAATATCACCTTAACCTACGATGTCGGTACAGATATGCAGCGGGCCATGCTGGAGGTGATCAACCGGCTTAATCAGGCACCGCCGCTGCCGTTGGATGCCTTTGAACCTGTTGTCTCAGCCGGTGGCGGGCAAAATGGTCCGAATGCCGCATCCTTACTGGTGCGCACGGCACCAGGCAATGACGCCGAAGATATCTCCCAGTACCAGCAGTTTATTGAAGATGTGGTAGAGCCGCGTCTGGCCCGCATTCCCGGCGTCGCCCAGGTAAATCTTAACAGTCAACGTCCCAGGGAGCTGCGTATCAGCTTTGATCCCTACAAAGCGGCAGCACTGGGGATTGCCATAGGCGATATTAGTCGGGCCGTGGCCCGCTCCACCGATGTGTCTGGTGGTTTTGCTGATGTGGGAAGACGCCAGTACACCATACGTTTTGCCGGTCAGTATCAGGTCAGCGACTTAGGTAACATGATCCTGGCCTATCGTAATGAACGGCCGGTCTATCTAAGTGATATTGCCAGCATCGAAGACACCCTGGTAGACAGGTTTGGCTTTACGCTTAGAAACGGCGCGCCAGCCTACTATATCACTATCAGCCGAGACAGCGATGCCAACACGGTCGCGCTACTGGACAATATCAATCTGGCCATTGATGAACTCAATGCTGGCCCGTTGGCCGAGCAGGGATTGATGATCGATCTGAGTTTTGACTCCTCAGTACATATTCGCAATGCTCTGATTCTGGTCAAGAGCAATCTCGGCCTTGGGGTTTTGTTGGCTTTGGCAATACTTTGGTATTTCCTGCGCGGCTGGCGGGCCACCCTGATCATTGCCCTGACTATCCCGTTTTCCATTATGGTGGCGTTTCTGGCCCTTGGTCTGCTGAATCGCTCTTTAAACGTAATATCCCTGGCAGGCATTGCTTTTGCGGTGGGGCTGGTTTTAGATGCCGCCATCATAGTGCAGGAAAATATTGTCAGGCTGCGCACCGAAGGCCTGGACAGTAAAAAGGCGGTACTGCGCGGCGCCGGGCAAGTCACCGGCGCGCTGTTTGCCTCCACAGCCACCAGCGTGGCCATCTTTCTGCCTATCCTGTTTATGCAGGGAGTGGAAGGACAATTGTTTTCCGACCTGGCCCTGACCTTGTCGGTATCTGTGATGGCCTCCATGCTGGGGGCTATCACAGTGCTTCCGCTGGCCAGCCACTACCTGCTTCGCGATTTGCCAGCGCAGGATAACCTGGCAAATTTGTGGCAGAAACTAAGCAACATGGTCATGCGTCTTACCAGCCATCAGGGCAAGCGACTAGCCTGGATTGGCGGCTTACTGGGCGTATCACTGGTGATAACGCTAAGTTTGCTCCCCAGAACCGACTTTATGCCACGCGCTCCCATTGATGGTTTCTTCTACGCCTTTAACCTGCCACCGGGCGGCAGTCTGAGTTTTCTGGAGGAAGAGCTGGCCAACCGGGTTAAACAGCGCCTGGCACCTTATCTGCAAGGAAGCAAACAACCCAAAATAAAGAGCTATAACTTCTATACCTTTGGCCCCAGCGCCAGTGGTGGTTTTGTGTATGCCGACGACCCAACTCAGGTAGAAGAACTGATGCAGGTGGTCAGAACCCAGGTGCTTAACGATTTACCCGATACCCAGGTATTTATGTTCCGTGGTTCGATGATTAACGTGCAGGGTGGCGGTAACGGCCGTTCAATAAATATCGATCTGCAGGGACCGGATGTGGAAGCCCTGATGAACGCGGCCCAGACCGGCCTTGCCGTCATCAATCAACATATGCCTGGGGTGAGTGCCCAGCCGGTGCCAGGTTTAATGCTGGCGGAACCCGAACTGCGCCTGCTACCGGATGACCGGCGTATTGCGCAGGCCGGGCTGGATCGCGGTGATGTGGCCAACATGGTCAGAGCCTTAAGCGGTGGATTGTTTATCGCTGAGTATTTCGACGGCAACGACAGGATGAACCTTATTTTGCGGGGTGACAAATGGCAGACACCAGACGAGTTATCAGCCATGCCAGTACACACGCCAAGAGCCGGGCTGCAAACCCTGGGCGAACTGGCGCAGGTACAAAGAACGGTCGGACCGACACAACTGCGTCGGGTAAATGGCAAGCGTACCGTCAGTATTATTCTGAATCCGCCGGAGAATCTGTCTCTGCAAGACGCCATGCAGCAACTGGACGAACATGTGTTGCCCGTTATTCGTCAGGCACTGCCACTGGATGCCAGCATACAGATCAGCGGCAATGCCAATGATATGCAGCAGGCCATCGCGGATATGGGCAAAAATTTCCTGCTCGCCATAGTGATCCTGTTCCTGCTGATGACCGCATTATTCCGCTCGGCTTATGACAGCCTGCTGGTACTGACGGTCATGCCGCTGGCAGTGGCGGGCGGGGTACTGGCACTGTGGCTGCTGAATCTGTTCACCTTCCAGTCATTGGATCTGCTGACCATGATTGGCTTTATTATTCTGCTCGGTCTGGTGGTCAATAATGCCATCTTACTGGTAGATCAGACCCGTTATGGTCAGCGTCAGGGCCTGCCCCTGACCGATGCAGTAGCGCAGGCCGTGCAAATCCGCGCTCGCCCGGTGTACATGAGTACCTTAACCAGCTTATTCGGCATGCTGCCATTGATGCTGGTGCCCGGGGTCGGCTCGGAGATTTACCGGGGCCTCGCCACTGTTATCGTCGGCGGCATGGCCTTTAGTGCCCTGTTTACTCTGATTTTACTGCCGGCATTACTGCAACTTGGACAGGGGCAGCGCCAATCCCAACTTGACACCGTACAGCTTATTCAGGAGTCCTGATATGAAATTCCAGTCCACCTTAGTTACCCTTGTCCTGCTGAGCTGCCAAGGCGCCTTCGCTAATGAGCCACCACCGAGCCCGGTCAGGGTTGATGAGGTTAAGCAAAGTGAATTTGCTCCAACCGTGGAATTGGTTGGCAGTATTTTCAGCCGCCACAATGTCAAACTGACCGCCGGGGTGGCAGGTCGCCTGGAATGGGTGGCAGAACCTGGCAGCGTATTGGCCAAGGGCGAAACGGTCGCGCAGATCGATCCCCTGCCCTTACGCTTGCAACAGGCCGAACAACAAGCGCAAATCAAACGCGCCACAATTAACCTGCATTACCTGCAGCGTGAACTGCAGCGTCTTCAGGAGCTACGTCAGACCAATAGCGCGTCGGCCTTTCAATTGGATCAAACTCAGTCCCAGTTCGAATTGGCTCAGGCTGACCTGGAAATTGCCAAACTACGCCTGGCGCAGATTGACGATCAGTTGTCCCGCACTAAAGTACCCGCGCCTTTTCAGGGGGTAGTCACAGACAGGCTGCGTGAAGCCGGTGGTGATGTCAATCGCAGCGAAGAACTGGTGACCATGCTGGATACCGAAAACCTGGAAGCGCGTATTTTTGTACCGGTTAAATACCTGGCATTTTTGCGCCAGAGTAAGTCGATTGTGCTCAAAGCCGGTGAACAACAGGTGGAAGCCTGGGTTAAGGCCATTATTCCCGCTGCTGATATGCAATCGCAGTCCTTTGAGTTACGCGTCAGTTTACCGGAACAAGCCAGTGAAACCTGGACCGCCGGACAACTGGTGACCGCCACCGTCCCCATACAATCACCCAGCCTGGCCCTTACCGTGCACCGCGACGCCCTGATCCTGCGTCGGGATGGCACTTATGTGGTGCGTATCGATAAAGAAAACCGTGCGCACCGGGAAAAGATCGAAGTTGGTCAGGGCCAGAAAGAATGGGTCAGTATCAAACAGGGGCAACTAAAAGCCGGGGATAAAGTAGCCATACGCGGCGCAGAGCGCCTGCGCGACGGACAGCAGGTGCAAATCACCCAATCCTGATTCTCAAGGCTGGCTATTTTGCGCTAAGCTAATGGCCTTTGTGCGCAGTAAAACAGGGACTTGATGAAAACGGCGCTGAATGTTGTTGTCTGGACATTATTGGCACTGCTTGTCTGTGTGGCGGGACTTTGGTGGTTTCGCCAGCCTTTGGCCTTACAGCTGGCCAATCACTATCTGGCCCCCCATAAAGTACAGCTAAGCTGCCTGCAATGGGATTTACACCTGCAAACCAATCTGGATTGGCAGGTTTCGGCCCGCAGTGTATGTGTTCAAGGTCCGGGCTTTCGCGCCGAAGCGGCAAATGCACTATTCGATTTGTCTCAGTTGCAGGTGGCCAGCCTGCAACTTGTGCACCAGCCAGACAATGCCGCCACCCACAGTAAGGAAAATCAACCTGTCAGCTGGCAGCTCCCTGACTTGCCAGCGATTAGCATCGATAAGTTACAACTGCAAAGCCCGTTGCTTCGCCAACCTTTGGAAATGGCCGTTCGCTATCAACAGGGCAATCTGCAATTAAACGGCCCATGGCAGGCAGATATTGCCCTTAAAGACAACCAAGCCGAGTTACAACTGAATTGGAAACTGGCAGATTTAGCCAACTATTTACGCTTACCAGAAGCGCTGCCCGCAGCGCTGCTCGACAGTCCCATACACACACAGGCCAGTTTTGATGGCCAGAACCTGGTTGCCACCAACCAAATAGCAACGCAGTTCTCCTACCCTATAGAGGCGTTGGAATGTCAGATGCCAATTACTGTAACGGGTGAACTGGCCTTACGCCTGGATACCACGATTCTGCAAGCCGATGTGGACCTCAGTGCCCTGCCAATTAAGCTGGATTTAAAGCACTGCCCAATACCCAATCCAGCGGCAGAACTGTATAAGCCTGCACAAATAACAATTAACTTGCCAGACATCGCCAAAGTTAGCCTGCAAAGCCTGAAGCTAGCCAGTGCAGAGGTGCAATTCACCGGTAAAACGCAGGGCCTGCTGACGTTAAATCATATTGATTGGCAGACAGGTAAGCCGCTGACCGCCAGTTATCAGCTTAACAGCATACTGGTACCGGCCCAGCCCTCAGAGCAGTGGTTCCCGCTGGCCCTGCAGGGTATAGGGCAAATTCACCTGAGCGTGGATAGCCAGACACCAGACTATCAGCTGTCAGGACAGGAATGGCAACTGAGTGCAGATAGTTGGCGTGTCGCGGATTGGCAGGCCGACAAGCTTCAGCTCAACAGCCAATTCACGCTGGATAGCAAGGCGGGCCTGCAGGCCGAACTGAAGGTTAAGGCGGCACAGGCTTTGAATAAAGATATCCGGCTGGGCGCAATAAAAACCACAATTAGTCTGGCATCACAAGATCTCAAAAATGTCACAGGCAAAACGGATTTGAGTCTGGATAATCTGGCAAGCCCAGATGGCAAAATTACTGGCCTGATGCACCAGCATCAGTTCAATGTTCAGCAAGGGCTGGTCACAATCCTTGGTAACACTAATCTGAAAAAACTGGATGTCCAAAAATGGCAGCTTAATGAGCTGGCTTTCAAACATGAATTGTTCATGCCTTTAAGCGAGCCGTTGCAGGGCCGCTCAGTACATCAATGGCAACTGCCCTCGGGTCTGCATGGCCAGGTTAATCAGGAGCAGAACAGGTTTAATCTGACCCTGCCTGCGCAAAGCAGCAATAAATTCACCCCGTTGCTTAAACCGCTGCTGCCACAATTGGCCTTGACGGCCGGTCAATTGGCCGCCAGCGCCGAGTATGCGCTGGACACAGGTAAACTGAATGCCAATATTGACGTTTCAACCTTATCACTTAGCTATCAGGACTATCAGGTTGAAAATATCAGTGTTAACAGCGACATCAGTTGGTATTCAGGTAACCTTCATCTGGCCCCCGCTACTCTGAGCATCAAGTCGGTAAATGTGGGCCTGCCCATTACAGATATCAGCACCCAACTTGGCACAGATGCCAATGGACCGGTGCTAAGCGGATTAAATGGCAAATTGCTAAGTGGCGAATTTTCCCTGCCGCAGCTGCGCCTGGATAACAAGCCACAGCAAATGACACTGGCGCTACGCCATCTTGATGCCGGTGAACTGGCTAAACTGGGCAAAGATTCAGGCATAGAAGTGCGTGGCAAGGTGGGAGCTGATGTCCCCATCAAACTGGATGGCAAACTGGTAGAAGTAAAAGACGGCAAGCTATATAACGAAGGTCCGGCTAAATTGCTGATTTATGACAACGCAGCCTTTGACAGCCTGCTGGCCAGTCAGCCCAACCTGGCCCCCAGTTTATCGGCATTGAAGAACATGGATATTTCGTCACTGACCAGTACAGTGAACCTGAAACCTGATGGTTGGTTACTTTTAGATATGAAGATAAAGGGCCACAATCCTGGCAAGAAACAGGATGTAAATTTTAACTATACCCATGAAGAGAACCTCTTTACCCTGTTAAGGGCCCTGCAGTTAGGGGATGAGGTACAGAAAAAAGTGCAAGAAAAAGTCAAATGAGGAAAACGCTGTGAGAAGCCTATTGTTACTGTCAGCCTTGCTATCACTTGGCGCCTGCACCCACAGGGTACAGGTGGAAACCAAGGAACCTATTACCATCAATCTTAATGTCAAGGTCGACCATGAGATCCGCGTTAAGGTTGATAAAGAGCTGGACAGCCTGTTCAGCGAAGACAGCGAATTATTCTAAGGAGATTCTGATGAAAAACAGACTATTATCTGCCCTGTTCGCGCTGCCCCTGTTGCTGAGCTTACCAGCCCTGGCCATAGAGCTGGACGAAGCTAAAGACAAGGGCCTGGTGGGTGAACAAACCGACGGCTACCTGGGAATAGTCAAAAGTGCCCCGCAAGTGCCTGAGCTGGTGCAGGATGTCAACAGCAAACGCAAAGCCAAGTATCAGGAGCTGGCGCAAAAAAATGGCATTGCCCTTTCACAAGTGGAAGCCCTGGCCGGTAAAAAAGCCGTTGAAAAAACTCAACCTGGGCATTACATATTGCTTGATGGTCAATGGGTTAAGAAATAATCCAAGACATTTTTCCTAACGCCACGTCAGCCCGGCCAGTTATACTGGCCGTGTTTTTTTGCAGGAGCCACTATGTTTGAATGGATCGCCAGCCCCGAAGCCTGGATTGCCCTGGGCACCCTGATGGCCCTGGAAATCGTCCTTGGCATCGACAATATCATTTTTATTTCCATTCTGGTCGGCAGATTACCCCCAGAGCAACGAGACAAAGCACGTAAGCTGGGCATCGCCCTGGCAATGCTGACCCGCCTGGCGCTGCTGTTTTCCATTACCTGGGTGATGGGCCTGACCAACGCCTGGTTCAGTGTTCTGGGCAATGAGATTTCCGGACGGGATGTGATTTTAATTTTAGGTGGCCTGTTCCTGCTGGCAAAATCCACCCATGAAATTCACAACAGTCTGGAAGGGGATGCACAAGAGGGACAAGGCAGTGCCGCTGCCAGTTTTGGCGCCATTTTGGTACAAATTGCCATTTTGGATCTGGTGTTTTCGCTGGACTCGGTGATCACCGCCGTGGGCCTGGTGTCTCACCTGTCCATTATGGTGATTGCCGTGGTGGCCTCGGTTTTGGTCATGTTGTTTGCTGCCAAATCCATCGGTGAGTTTGTCGACGCCCACCCCACCATTAAAATGCTGGCACTCTCTTTCCTGATAATGGTGGGCTTTACCCTGGTTATCGAAGGATTCGATGTGCATGTGCCAAAAGGGTATATCTACTTCGCCATGGCATTTTCGGTGGCAGTGGAAGTGCTGAATATTCGGATACGCAAGCGCCAGCAGGCTAACAAAGTAAAACTTAATAAATCAATCAGCTAACGGGAAGCCGATGCAAACCAAATTTTTAATACTGTTGTTGTTACTGGTGCTGTTTTTTGTCAGCCGCGCCGGTATTCAGTTATTTATCCAAAAAGTGGTGGAAATGAAAGATGCCCCACTGACCCGCAAGGCCATGATTAAGAAGTTTCTGAACACCGCTCATCTGGCGGTGTTCCTGTTTGCAGCGTTGGTGACCATGGGCATTGATTATGCCAATCTGATGGTGTTTTTATCCTCCACCTTCGCCATCCTGGGCGTGGCGCTGGTTGCCCAGTGGTCGATTCTGGCCAATATCACCGCCGGCATTCTGATCTTCTTCAATTTCCCCTATCGGGTTGGCGACCGCATTATGATCGTCAATAAAGATTTTGATATGTCGGGCGTAATTGAGGAAATTACCACCTTTCATGTACTGATTCGCCGCGACCAGGGTGAGCTGATTACCTACCCCAACAGCCTGATTTTACAAACCCCGGTGATTAAACTGCCCGAACACGCCAAATCTTTACCGCAAAAAGCCGAGCAACTGGAGTCTGATTAATGTCAATCGTTCTGAAAACCCCGGAACAACTTGAACTGATGCGCCACTCTGGCCAGCTTCTGGCGGGCGTATTTGCGATGCTGGATGATTATGTGCAGGCCGGGATCAGTACCATGGACATCAACAATAAAGTCGAAGACTTTATTATTAATGAACTAAAGGCACGCCCGGCCAGTAAAGGCCAGTATGACTATCCCTATGTTCTGAACTGCTCTATCAATGAGGTCGTTTGCCATGGTATGCCCAAGGCCACGCAGAAGCTGAAAAAGGGCGACATTGTTAATCTGGATATCACCCTGGAGAAAAATGGTTTTGTGGCCGATTCCAGTAAGATGTATATGATTGGTCAGGTTACCCCATTGGCAAAGCGTTTGGTGGAAACCACCTATCAGGCCATGTGGGCCGGTATTCACACTGTCAAACCCGGTGCGACTCTGGGCGATGTTGGTCACGCCATTCAGAAAACAGCCGAAGCGGCAGGTTATTCCGTGGTGCGGGACTATTGTGGCCATGGCATTGGCGAAGAAATGCATGAAGGACCACAGGTGCTGCATTATGGCGAGCCTGGAACCGGGGTTGAATTGGTGCCGGGCATGACCTTTACCATTGAGCCGATGATCAATCAGGGCGGTTATCGCACCAAAACCAAAAAAGATGGCTGGACGGTGGTGACCCGTGACGGCAAGTTGTCTGCCCAGTGGGAGCATACTGTAGCCGTCACCGACAGCGGCGTGGAAATACTAACCTTGCGAGCGGAGGAACAACCATGAGTCTGGAAAACCGGCTGGAACTGGCCACCCTGCCTACCCCACTTCAGCCCATGCAGAATCTGTCTGACAAGTTAGGCGGGCCTGAACTTTGGATCAAGCGTGATGATCTTACCGGTCTGGCGCTGGGCGGCAATAAGACCCGCAAGCTGGAGTACATGCTGTTTGAAGCGCTGCAACAAGGTGCGGATTGCATTATCACAGCAGGCGCCATTCAGTCCAATCACTGCCGACAAACCGCCGCCGCGGCAGCGATGCTGGAGCTGGAATGTCATCTGGTGCTGGGCGGCCATGAACCTGGCTCCTGTAACGGCAATCTGCTGCTGGATAAATTGCTGGGCGCCCAAATTCACTGGGCAGGTGATCATCGTAAAGGTGAAGATATTCCGTTGTTGGTGGAAAAACTTCAGGCCCAGGGCAAAAAGCCTTATGTCGTGCCTTACGGCGGTTCCAATCTGCTGGGTGCCCTGGGCTATGCCAATGCCGTACTGGAGTTGGTAAAACAAAGCGAAACCCGTTTTACCCATATTGTCTTCGCTTCCGCGTCCGGCGGCACCCACGCCGGGATTTTGGCTGGCGCCCGGTTGGTAGGCTTAACGGCTCAGGTGCTGGGTATTCGTATTGATAAACTGGACGCCCCGGACCAGCCATTTGCTGACAAGGTCTTGAAGCTGGCCAATGAGGTTGCGGCGGATTTGGCCCTGGAAGCTTTTAGCAAAGAGGATGTGTTGTTAAGTGAGGATTATCTGGGGGGCGGCTATGCGGTCATTGGTGATGCTGAACGTCAGGCCATTACCACCTTAGCGAAAAATGAAGCCATATTGCTGGACCCGGTTTACACAGGACGCGCCATGGCGGGATTGCTGGATTTAATTAACAAAGGGTACTTCCACGCAGACGACAAAGTGTTGTTCTGGCATACCGGTGGGGCACCAGCCCTATTCGCATACGCCGATGCACTTTAGCCGTTTTGTCGAACTGAAGTTCGACCTACTGTGTTTGCTAACATAACGGTGTGCTGGTGATTATTGTAAGGGAGCGCGAATAAACGCGACTCCCTTTGTATGCTCTTGCGGCTTCACAAACCCAACAAATACTGCCATACGGCTTGTTCAATGGTCACTAACGCCTGGGCAGAGGCATCACCTTCAAGATCACCGCCAGTGGTTAAAATCACCAGGGCAATATCGTTTTGTAAATCACCGATGATTTCCGTTGATACCCCAGGGTCGCCGCCACTATGACGAATGTAGCTGCCGTCCACTTCCCAGAATAAGCCGTGTTGCCCAAACAAGGCCGGGTTATCTGTTAGTGCTGATTTCACGGCATTGGCATTCAGTACTTGCTGCTCCCCCAATTTGCCCTGATGCATCATAGCATCGAGATAACGACTAAGATCCCGTGCAGATGAGCGCAACTCGCCATCGGCACTGGTCACACCGCTATATTGTGGAATAGGCTCATTCACACCGTCGCCATCCAGATCACCATAAAGCGTCGCCTGATCAGGCAAAGCCGGATCCCAACTGGTATTATGCATGCCTAACGGCGTGAACAAACGCTGCTGAGTATAATCAAAATAGTCCACATAGCCCTGTTGGTGTAAAAAGTGTCCAAAGGCATAGGAAGCCAATCCGGTTGCCAGGTTACTGTACTCACTGAACATGCCAGGCTCAAAAGTCGGGTGTTGCAGATAGTTATCCTGCTGATACAACACTCCTCCGGGAACAAGGTAGCTTTTTAAAAATCTTCCCAAATCGGTTTCTACCGGGTCCGGACAGCTGTCGCTGGCATAAAGCTCGTTGTATAAAGAGCGACTGTCATCCAGCGCGTAGTAAGCACACAGATAGGAAGCATCCGTTATACCGGAAGTGTGGCTGGCCAGATGCGCGAAACTGGCCTGTTGTGATATGCCTTGCAATGGAAAATCCAACCAGTTTTGCACCGGTGCAGATAGGTCCAGTTCCAGCTCGTGCTGAGCATGAGCCAGTGCTGTCCCGAGAAAGGTCTTACTCACTGAAGCCAGCTTGAATGGCGTATCCAGTGTCACAGGCCGGCCGCTGTCATCAGCCTGACCATAGTTACCCTGCCAGACAATTTGCCCCTGTTTGATTGCCGCAATACTGGCGCCCACCAGGTTAACGTCGGCCAGTATGGTCTCAATATTGTTATCCAACTCGCTTTCACTGCTCGCTGGTGCCAGTTTTCCACCCAGTTGTGTCAGTACATAATCGTAACTACTGAAGCGGCCAAACTGCGCACCGGAAAGACTGTAAGTTGGCAGATACACATCGGGCGGGATACCGCTCTTTTCAAAATGGCGGCCAAGGTGATCCCAGTAAAATTCATGAGAAAGCTCAGCGTCCCAGCCATTAGGTAAACTTCCGGGTAATTTGTCTGACAACCCGCCCCAGGTTGATTGCCCGACTAAGGTCACCTGAGGCAGAGCCGACATGGCCAGGGTGAAGGTTTCGCCAGCGCTGACAGTATCTTCACTGACAAGCAGATAAACCGGTTTATTGTAGAATATGTCGCCATCCGGCTCGATAAAGAACTCACCGACTGGCGAGTTTCCATGCTTGTTTCTGGCCTGTTTGGTAAAGGCGAGTCGCCGTTCATTGGTCAGGTAAGAGGCAATCTTTAGTCCCAGCGGATCAAATCCGCCGTCATTCAGGCGAATATCGACAATCATGCCCTTAGTGTCAGCCAAATCTGCCATGATTTCAGGCATGATTTCGTCCAGTACCGCCAAGTCTTCCGGGGCACCTTTACCACTAAACCCGTACATGCGGGTCACCACCAGTATGGCGACATTTTGTGCGGTTTTACCCCAAATCATGCCAGGCATACCAGAGTCGCCCAGCTCACCACCACTATCGGCGACGATATAGCTACGAATGCGCTGTATGTATTCGTTAATGTAGAGTTCCTGCAACGCGTCCAATTGCGCTTTGCTAATACTGGGGTCATCCATAAAGGCACTAACCTGCGCCTGCCCAATTTGTTTAAACAATTGGCCTGTTTTACTGGTAGGCGCATATTCCTTGTCCAGGGTTTGTGCAGACAGCACCACATGGCCGTCTTTCAGGGGCTCAACCATCTGGGTAAAGATATCGAACAGTTGCTCATCCGTAGTGGACGCATTAACAAGCGGGCGATACCTGTCATAGATGGCTTGCCAGTCCACTTCACGCAAAGCAAAAAAAGCATACAGTTCGTTAAACTTATGCCAGAAGTATTCGAAGTTCGCTACCGGGTCCTGGCTTTCGTCGGTGCCATCCGCACATACCGAAGGCAATGAATCGACCCGTTCAAACAAAAAGCGGTAATAAGGGCCATACTCAATGAGATCAAACTCCAATCGATTGGCGCCGGGCAACGAGAAGTCACCAAAAGTGTTATCAGCTTGCGCCATTGGTACGTTCATCAATGGCAGGCAGCCGACCTGATTGGCCTCAAAAATGCGCAGTCCCTGGCTGTCCGCCTGCAAATAGCGGCCATACCCTTTTTGTACCCATGCCCCTTGTGCCTGCTGATATACAGTCGGTTCAACCGGCCTAACGGGTTTCTTATTGTCTGAACCGCAGCCGGCTAACCCCAATGCAATAGCAGATAAACAAAATAGTCGTAACATACTCAATCCTTTTGTTGGTGATGTGGCCAACAGCATGCCAAGCGGACAGCCTGAATTCCGATCAGGCTTGTGGCAAAGTTGTATGTGAATGTCGAAACTTGTGGGGCACTAAATGAAGTGGGATGGCAAAAAACATCGGTTATGCTGGTAACCGCCAGCATAGTAGATTATCCGGTGCAGCGATGCGCAGGGAAATACCAGACATGCACAATCTTCTGCTCCCTTAACTCATATACAGCAACACTGCATTGACTCTTCTCAACACCATTGGATTGCCAAACGGCTTGTTCAAGGGTGTAGACAAATTCACCACTGCTGTGTATTGAACGGATCCTGGAACGGGCGCTGGGCATACTCTCAAAGTAACTCACCATAGCATCGCGAAGTGATGCCTGAGTTGAAGTTTCAATTGCAAGCTGTTGCCTGGAAATACCCATCCAATGTATGTCAGGCGCAGACAGTGCCAGCATGGCGTCCACATCATGGCGGTTAAATGCGCCAATAAACTTTTCGACTGTTGTGGTACTTTCCTGCCCTTGCACCAAGCCGCAGAGTAACATTGTCGCCAGCAAAGTCAGCCGTTTTATATGCATGTTCATCCCCAAACTAAGGCAGAAACCGATGGGAAAGGTCCTCATCTGGCAGCCAACATTGTTGTCGTCCAAATAAAGTATAGCGATGCTGTGCCACCCAGCGATAAAGCCAGTCCCTTATCCCTTGTGGCAGCATACGAAGCAACACTAAACAACGTGACCAGCCCTGTAACTGTGCAGCAATAGTTAATGCTGCATCACTCATGGTCAGACAATGATGGTCCTGAACGAGTAAAAAACTGTCTGGCGCAAGCGCGTTTTGAGCAAATTCGTTCAACAAACGCTGCCCCGTTTCCCCTTGTATGGCGGCAAATTGAAACACAGCCTTAGGATCTCTGGCGATGATAAAATTCACTGCGCCATGACACAGATTGCATACCCCATCAAATACGATGATCTGCCGACTAGCCACCAAAATGTGTCCGGTAATCCATAGGCGTAAAACCAAAGCGTAACTTGAACAAACGACCAAAGCTATTGGCACCGCTAAATCCGCATTCCTGACACACCCGCTCCAGATTATAACCGTCACACAGTAACAGACTGCGCGCCCGATCCAGACGCAACTGCTCAAGGTAACGGCTGGGGGAAAGGCCAAATCGCTGAGTAAAAATGCGCCTGAAATGCCGCTCACTCAGACAGGCCTTATCTGCCATTTGTGCCAGGCCGATGGGACGGTGTAAGTTGTCGAGCACCCATTGTTGTAGCTGAATAAAACGGGTTTCTTCGCTGGCCTGCACCGTCAGTGGTCGTGAATACTGGGTTTGATTGCCACTGCGGCGCAGGTACATGACCAGCTCCTGGGCCACGGTTTGGGCCAGATGCAGCCCCAGATCTTCTTCCAATATCGTCAAGCACAAATCAATACCCGCCGTCATACCGCCAGAGGAATAGTATTTATCCTCCTTGTGATACAAGGCCTCAGCATTAACCTGCACGGCAGGAAAGGCGTCCTGCAATTGCTGAGCAAAGCGCCAGTGAGTAGACAAGGTTTTGCCATTCACCAGACCACTGGCAGCCAGTAAGAATGCCCCAGTGCAAATACTGATTAGTTTTTCAAGCTGACTATCCTGGCTGCGCAACCAGTCCAAAAACACAGAATTCTGCTGTAGTTGCTGGTTACCGCTGCCACCGGGCAGCACCAGATAATCCAGTGCAGGACAATCATTCAGTGCGACGTCTGCCATCAGTTTCAGCCCGTTTTCGGCCCTGACCGGTTGCGTATTCAAACCCAGCAGATGTATTTGATAAAACGTCGGGCGCCCCAGCTTTTTCAGCTCCTCATTAGCCTGCCCAAAGGTATCTAAAGCACCGGCTAAATCAACGGCTTGCACCTGCTCATAAATAAAAATACCCACTTGCTTCATTGGCTGCTCCACCTGAGGTTTTAAGCAACTATAACAATGCCCAACACTGACCGAAAGGACGCAAAAGTGCAAATTCGGCCATAAAATATGAGATTTCAGGCGGCTTGATGAAGCGAATCAAGAATATCCAACAAGGCGGTTTCGTCCGGCTCCAGATCGGTTTGTTGCTTCCCGCTGAGGCGCTGACGGGTATGCCAGTCGCAATTTTCAATCACAACCGGGTCGATATAGCCAGGATCATTGTGCAATGACAAAGGACCTGGATGCAGACATTGCCAAAGGCGCGCGGAATCAGTCAGTTGTTGCTGAAAATAGGCCGCCTGAATCTCGGCCTGTCGCCAATGTTCGATATCTGCTTTAAGGGGAAAGGCGGGGGCCCCCGTCAGGGTTTCGGGGGCCTCAGGCAACGCCACCACAGACGGCTCGCTGGCAATCTGCAGGCGTTCAAGCAGATTTTGTTGCAGCATACTCAGCAGCAGACTGAAGGTCTGGCCCTGGCCCGGCCGGGCGGCCTGGCTTAGCTTACCACTGAACTCCAAATCGTTGACGATATTGCGCATACTCTCCCCACCTTCCAGCTACACTTGGTTATCGTTTACGCAGCACATAACTTTAGTTTGCTTTGTGGCGGTGATTCAAAGAAGATGGCTGGAGCAGTAACTATTGGATGTACGAAACTCAGGCTAAGATGGCGACCCTGTCCTACCATAATAAACGCGTATTAGTCGTTGATGATCAACGACCCTTTCTAATCCTGTTGCGCGGCATAATGAACAACCTGGGTGCCACTTCTGTTGTCGTGGTGCAAAACGGTGAGTCTGCCGTGGCGGCCTGCCGCCAGGAGAAGTTCGATATTATTATTTCCGATCTGCATCTTGGCAGTGACAAAAAAAACGGCTATCAGTTGCTCGAAGAGCTGCGGGTACGCAAGCTGATTAAGTCCACCACCATCTATATGATGGTCAGTGCCGACAGTGACCGGCCAATGGTATTGGGCAGCATTGAAAAACAACCTGACGGTTACATTATCAAGCCGTTTTCACAATCGCAGTTACATAGCAGATTGTCCCGTGCCTACCACAAACGGCACACGCTCAAAGACGTTTATCAGAAAGTGATGGACGGTGAAAATGTGGCTGCCATTGAGGAATGCCGCAAACTCATCCGTTCCGGTAACAGATATAGCAAATACTGTCTGTCCATCCTGCTGGATTTACTGTGGCGGGAGAACCGCAATGAAGAAGCCCTGCAACTACTCAACTCTATCAGTGACGCAAAGCCCCTGCCCTGGGTAAACATTGCCCTGGCACGCACACATTTATACCTTGGTAATATTCCTGATGCCATGCTGCTTGCCAGCCGGGTCGCAGCACAGAAACTCTATGCCGTGGAAGGCCTGGATATCATGGCCCAGTGCCGGGTTAAGCGAAACGAGTTGGATGACGCACTAAAAACCATACAAGCAGCCCTGAATATTGCCCCATTTTCTCTCACCCGACAGTTCCTGGGCTGCGAGATCGCCAGATTGGCCGGCGACTTTGAGTTAGCCAAAAACTGCTGCCAAGCCATCTTAGAGCAAAGCAAAAAGTCGGTTCATCGCAGTGTCACCCACCTGTGCAACTATGTACGCAGTATATTGGACGCTGCGGAACAAGCCGAAGATAAGAAACTGCGCAACCGTTACCATCAAGAAGCCATGCTGGTGTTGCAACGTAACCGCAACGATGAATTGTTAAGCCGCACCAGAGAAAGCTTTGACTACAATATATTTGAAGATCTGGTTGGGGCCAGAATAAACCTGATTGACGGCAAGCTGCTGGAAGCCAAACGCACCTTAAATGCCACCCAGTTTGAACTGCGCAGCCGCTTTGAGGAATATCCCATGGCGCTGGCACCGGATTCCCTGACACTGATGACCGATCTGGGGGAATTTGAAGACGCGAATCGTCTGCTCAGTGAACTGAAAAGCAGCAACCTGCCGGTGGATCCCAATCTGCAATATTTAATTGGTAATATTGAACGCAGACAAACTGAGGTCAGAGAGAACTACAATAAGCACAACAGAGCAGGTATTTCGCAATATGCGGAAGGTCAATACGAGGCCGCCTACCAGTCATTTCTGCAGGCGCAGGAACTGGCCCCCATGAACACCGGGGTGGCACTGAACTTGCTGCAATGCTTGCTTAAATTGATGGAAAAAATGACCAAGCCCGACCAGCAACTGCTGATGAAATGCCGACAAACCTACAGAATGGTAGATGGTATGCGTTTGCCGGAAAGTCATCAAAGCAAGTTTGACAGTATAAAAGAAAACGTTAAAAGCTATCTGGAGCACAGATGAAAAAGCACACACTGATCCCCGCATTGTTGGCCAGTCTGGCAATAGGTTGTACCAGCACTGACAATCCTTGCGAGCGAATTCTTGAAGTGAAGCAACAGGAACAGCAGTGCGCAGAGTGGCGCAAGGTTATGATGGATAAGGAACATCCTCAGCAGGCGCTGACAGCGAAAAAACGGTATGAGGAAGCCTGTCTGGAATTACGCTACTATCGCGATCAGTATGACACTATCTGTAAAGGTGACGAGCGCGCCATTGGCGAGCCAAGAAAGCCTGAAGAATCAAAGCAGTAAGTCAATTGAAGAGGCTGGCTCTAAGCCAGCCGTCCTTGTTGATAATCACTGATAGCCTGTTTGATTTCGGCCTCTGTGTTCATAACAAAAGGCCCATATTGCACCACAGGTTCGCCGATAGGCTCGCCTGCCACCAGAATAAATCTGGTATCAGTTGCCAACTTAAGTCCAAGATTCTCCCCATGCCCCAATACGGCTAGTTGCCCTTTTTTCAGCAGCTTGTCGCCAACGCTTAATTGCCCTTCATAGGGATAAATAAAGGCGTTGTGATACTGAGGCAATGGAATGTCTATTTCACCGCCCTGCTGTGTCTGAACATCCACAAACAGCGGTTTAACAGCCTGCGTACTGACAGGACCCGTTGCGCCAAACAGCTCTCCGGCCAACACCCGGATAAGTATGCCCGGTTGTGGCGAAACTTCGGTAACCTTATCAGAGGCAATATCCTGATAACCCGGCGCCGACATCTTCTCACTGGCCGGCAAATTCACCCATAATTGAAAGCCTCGCATTACCCCTTGGGTCTGCTGTGGCATTTCTTCATGAATGATTCCTTTTCCGGCATTCATCCACTGCAAGCCGCCAGTCTCGATAACGCCTTTATTCCCCACAGAGTCGGCGTGACCCATTTTACCCGCCAGCATATAAGTAACAGTTTGGAATCCCCGATGAGGGTGTGGCGGGAATCCGGCCAGATAGTCACTTGGCTGATCAGAGCCAAACTCATCCAACATTAAAAAAGGATCCAGGCGCGGCAAAGCGGGTTGTCCTATCAGTCTTGTCAGCGCCACACCAGCACCATCCTGGGTGCGAATGCCGCTTAGGGTCTGGATAATCTGTCTGTTAGCCATGGTTGTGCTCCTGGAAAGTGATGTGCTGATTGAACCACCGAAGGAAGAGAACATAAAGCGCAATTAATACGCAGATATATTCGATTAAATAGAACTATTTTTCCAACTCACTGACCACAGCCCGGGCGATGGGCATGGCCGATGTGGCCGCTGGCGAAGGGGCATTGCCCACATGCAGGGTTCGCTCACTGTGCACAAAGCGAAAGTCATGCAGCAGCTCACCACTTTGGGTTACCGCCTGAGCCCGCACCCCATGACGGTATGGCAGAAGATCATGCAGTTGAATCTGCGGACAGTACTTTTGCACCAGTTTCAAATACTGCGATTTAAACAGCGAATGGCGTACTTCGCTCAGGCCGCTCTGCCAGTATTGTCTGGCTAACGGCCAAAAGCCTTTGTAGCTGAGATTTTCCCAGCAGTCTTTAAAGTTGATATGCGTCCAACTATAACCTTCCCTGGCCAGCGCCAGTACCGCATTAGGACCAACCGTCACACTGCCGTCTATCATGCGGGTCAGATGCACACCTAAAAAAGGTAACTGCGGATCAGGAACCGGGTAGATCAGATATTTAACCAATGCATTGTACTTGTCAGGCAAACGATAATATTCGCCCCTGAACGGCAGAATGCGAAAATCCGTGCTCAGGCCCTGCATCTGAATCAAACGATCAGCCATCAACCCCGCGCAGTTGAGTAACTTTTCAGTCAGCAGCCGCCGTCCATCATGCAAAGACACCTGCACCTCATGTGCTGTTTCGTGAATGTCGCTGACTTGCGCACAGTATTCAATTTCTGCCCCGGCCTTAATGGCTTTTTCCAGCAGTCGACGGGTAATGGCAGTATAGTCCGTGATGGCGGTATCCCTGACCAGAATGGCTGCCCTGCCACTAATCGCCTGCTCGGTTTGGCGCAAGGCATTGGCATTCATCCACTGCGGATGCAACCCGTTGTCCTGACTGCGCTGATAAAGTGCCTGTAGACGAATTTCTTCCTGCGAATCGGTGGCCACAATCAACTTACCACACTGCAACAGAGGTATGTCTTCAGCCTGGCAAAAGGCCAGCGTTTCACTTAAGCCCTCGCGACAATACTGGGCCTTGAGGCTACCTGGAGCGTAGTACACGCCAGCATGCACCACCCCCGAATTGCGTCCGGTCTGATGGCGTGCCGGTGCTGACTCCTTTTCAATTATCAGAACTTTTTTACCTGGGTGGCACTGCAAATAATGCCGGGCACAGGCGGCACCAAGGATACCGGCCCCCACAACAATCAGGTCATAGGTTTTACCCAACATCAGTGCTCAATCAAGTCGTTCAGGTCGTCAATACGCTGCTGCATTTCGCGTAATACATGACGCTTTTGTTTATCACTCAAACCTGGGGTCAGTTCAGCAAGCATACGTGCATAGTATTCGCGGTTGGCCAGATCAGCTTCCCGCAAGGCATCGGACTGGTAATCCTGAGGACGCACCAGAAGAAGCGTGAAAGTATCCCGCCACGCTTTCGTATCCACTCGCCCCAACAAACTGTCCATCGCAGCCTGCTGCCAGTTTCGGCGGTATTTAAGTCTCAACTCGTAGGTTGGTGCAAACCCTTCGGCCCATTCATTGAGTTGCGCCTTTTGCTCAGCGCTCAGTCTGCCAGTCCACTCCTGCATGTCTTCGTGCAAGTTTTCCCTGCTTTTTTCCAGACGCTCCTGTTCATCGAGCTCGTTACGCTCCTCTTCACGCTCTTTTTGCTGTTCTTCAAAAGTGGCGAACATATCTTTTATCTGTTGATCATTAAGCTGTAGAGATAGCTCGGCCAGATCCGGACCAAGATGGTTGATCAGCGAATACCAATGGCCACGCACCCTGGAAAAAAACTCCTGCCACTGAGTTTGAGTCATCTGTCCCTGTTCAAACTGCTGTTTCAAGGCCACCAAGTCATCGCGGTATCTGGGCAATTGCTGATGTCTGTGCCACTTCAACCAGTCCTGCATTTTATGGTCAAACTGCTTTTTTTGCGCTTTATTGAGTTCGACATAATCGTCTATATACCAATGCACCAACCAGTCGAGATTGTTGTATACGAAGGTAGTTGAACAACCACTAAGCGTTAAAACCAGTAGTAACGCGGCAAAAATTCTAACCATGCATGATTCCCTGATACGCCATTTTGATCGAGTGTAACAAGGCTTTGATCTTAGGCAATAACCAAGTTATTACGGAAATTTAAACTGAGCAGTGGAAAAATTACAAAGGCCGGGTATAAGCTAGCCATGTGTCGCAGCGAAAAGAAGGACAAGGGATGAAACGCATAGCAGTGTTGACTTCTGGTGGCGATGCCCCAGGCATGAATGCCGCCATTCGAGCGGTGGTACTAGCCAGTCACTATTTTGACGTGCAGGTGATAGGCTACCGTCATGGATTTAATGGACTGCTTGAGCAGGAATACCAAATTCTGCAAAGCAGCGACGTCAACAACATTATTCAGCGCGGCGGTACGATTTTAAAAAGTGCCCGTTGCCAGGCATTTACCACTGACGAGGGCGGGCGTCAGGCGGCAGACAACCTTACAGCCCTTAAGATAGACGCATTAATTATTATCGGTGGGGACGGCTCATTCCGCGGTGCCGTGCATTTAGGTCGATTCTGGTCCGGCAAGATTCTGGGCCTGCCCGGTACCATTGACAATGACATTAATGGCACTGATGCCACCATAGGCTACTACACAGCCATAGATACGGCGCTGGAAAGCATTGACCGGGTCCGGGATACGGCCGATGCCTTTGAACGAATATTTTTAATTGAAGTCATGGGCCGTCACGCTGGCTTTATCGGCCTCAGTGCAGCCGTTTGTTCCGGGGCTGAGCAGGTTTTGCTGCCCGAGCTTTTCACCGACAACCTACCGGACCTGGACAGCCTGGCCGGGCATATTCAAACTGCCCAGAAGATCCGTGGCAAATGCAGTTATATTATGGTGGTGTCGGAAAACATCTGGCCAGGTGGGGTGATGGACTTAGCTGACCAACTGCACCAGCGCACCGGTATCGACTGCCGCCCGGTTATTCTGGGTCATGTACAACGAGGGGGTTCACCGGTCAGCCTTGATCGGATCCTGGCGTCAAAGTTAGGTGTTTATGCTGTGGAAGCCGCACGTGCAGGTAAAACCGGTATTATGATTGGCGAACATAATCAGCAAATGGTGGAAGTACCGTTTCAAGATACCTGGAACCAAGCCAAAGCCCTGGATCCTTATCTACTGCACATCCAGCAGGAAACCTTTGACTTGGAAAAAAATAGCAATAATCCATAAAAAAACCCCGCTTTCGCGGGGCTAAGGGAAAAATTGGGCAAAGTCATTTATCTGATTTAAGAGGCGTCAAAACCATCAGACAAATGACGCCCAAATGCTTTACTCAATTTATCTGCATTAACTGATACGTGACATCAGTTCCTGACCGATTGCACCAGCCATATGGCCATTTGCTTCTGCCCACTGCTGCAGAGCCATACCGTCTTTTTCGGTTTTTTGCAGGTCTGACTTGCTCATCTTCTTGATCATAAAGGTGCCAACTTCAGCTGCATTGTTTTCCATCGAGTAGCGGATCAGGCTGCTTCCACCACAGCTGATACCGTCGTAGTAGTCACCCAGACGCAGGTTGTAATCATCCTGTACTTGTTTGATTTTCTTGCGCAACTCAGACTTATCATCGTTCTTTACAATAGTGCAGATGTTTTGCAGATCTTCGTTGATATCAGCAAAGCTCAGTGGGGATACAGCCAGAGTCATCAAACCAAACAGGGTAACAGCAGATTTTTTCATGGATAACAGCCTCTTAAAAAATGTTGTAAATCTTGACGGCGCGAATCATACAGAGGCGCATGGTTTTTACCTACCACCAGGTTGACACCTATGTATATGTTTTAATACCAAACAAACCACACCTATGACTTGACACTTAACTTAATGAATTACAAAAGGTTAATGGAGGAAAAGTGAAACATAAAGCAAAGGTAAAAAAGCGCGTGATCGGCATGGGTAGCGGTATGATGAACAGACAAGGACAGTGTTAGCTGTTAGCCGCCTTAATCTTCCAATTTAATTCATTGCGCTTCCACTATTGCGCAGCCGCCTCCCCTGGCGGCCAGTAATAAGGGCTTTGACATATCATTGGTGAATCATATTCTTCACTCTGTCCCTGTGGCTGCGGCTGACTTTCAGTTCCGTACCATTTTGCAGGACCAAGTGATATTCACCACTGACGTGACTTACCAGCTTACTGACAAACTGGATATTAGCGATGGCGCTGCGGTGAACGCGCACAAACCGGCGTGGGTCCAGCTCTTCTTCCAGTTCTTTCATGGTACGCCGCATAATATGGGTGCTATCGCCGGCGTGCACACACATATAGTCACCGGCCGCGTCAATCCACTGAATATCCGTAACCGGCACCCGGGTGACTTCATTGCCATCTTTAATCGCCAGAATATCCGGATACTGACTGATAGGTTCTCCGTCTGCCAGGCGGCGTAAAATTTCTTCGCAATCGTCACCGATAATATCCGCCACCAAACGGGCTAGTTTGTCTTTACGACTGCCTTCCTGGCGCAATTCCAGCGTTTGGCAAACCTTGTCCACTGCCGCCTTAAGACGCTTGTCGTCCACTGGCTTAAGCACATAGTCAAGTGCATGTACATCAAAGGCTTTGATAGCATAGGTATCATAGGCCGTAACAAAAACAATCAACGGCAGATTACGGCTTTTTTCCCGCAACTGATTGATAACCTGAAAGCCGTTCAGCCCAGGCATCTGAATATCCAGAAAAACTAAATCCGGTTGAAGCTTGCTTATTTTCTCCACAGCCTCCAGGCCGTTCTTGCATTCGTCCAGCACTTCAATATTGGCAAAGTCGCCTAAACGAACCGCCAGACCGCGTCTCGCCAGTGGTTCGTCGTCTACAATGATAGTTCTAATCTTGGTTTGCATCCTGACCTACCTGATAAGGAATTCTGATACTGACTTTGACCCCAGATGGCTGATTCTGGGCGATCACAAAGGAAAAATTATTAGCGTACAAAGATTGCAATCGTTCACGGATGTTGGGCAAGCCCACGCCACCATTTCGTTGTAACTGGCCGTTCACAATATCAGCACCAGGCCCATTATCTGCTACTTCAATCAGCAGGTCACGACCAAAGGCTTTAGCACTGATAGCAATACAGCCGCCCTGCTCTGTGCGGGCGATGGCGTATTTAATGGCATTTTCTATCAGTGGCTGCAAAATAAGGCTGGGCACCAATGCTTCACGCGTCTCAGCGGCGACATCCCACTGCACCGTCAACCTGTCTTCAAAACGCACCTTTTCAATATCAAGATACATCTCTATGGCCTGAATTTCCTGCTCAAGAGGGACTTTCTTAATAGGATCTTTGTCCAGCGAATAGCGCAGAAAATCACTTAACCTCGACACCATGGCATTGGCGGTGTCGTTCTCTTTAATCAGCACCAAGGTAGAAATAGCATTGAGGGTGTTAAACAAAAAGTGCGGATTAAGCTGATAGCGCAACATTTTTAGATGGGCCTGATGGGCCATGGTCGAGGCCTTCAAAGCATTTTGCTTTTCATGCTGCATAAGTTGGTAGTACTTAATACCGAAGTACAAACCACTCCAGCACACAATCACAGAAAAGCTGTTAACGCTGTTGCTAAAGTAATAAATCCATTCATCCGGGCGATAACCGTGTTTATAGATTTCCCAATAGTTGATGTTCTTAATCACCGCCCACAGTACCCCAACAAAATAGGAACACAGTAGCGCTGACAGTACCATTTGCCAGGTCTGTAAACGCCATAAACGGCGGAACACATAGCGCAGGGGAATGGTAATCAACCAGCCGGCATAGGCATTGAGCAGTATCACAAACAACCAGATACTGCGCATATCGTGCAGGAAAGACCCCAGATAATAGATCAGGGCAAAGCCGGCCCAGCCACCTGTGTGCAACAACCAAAACTGACGCTCTCTGTCGTCAAACATTTTCAGCCAGTGGATCAAACCTAACTCTCAGGAGATAACAACCATTTGAATTATACGGCTTTAACGGATTGACCCGAGGCTGCTGGTCGTAAGCCTTACGTCATCCGCCGCAATGCTGGTTAAGGTGGCGTAAGTGAATTTGCCATCAATAGCTGATATTCATTCTTTTCAGCCAATGCACCCACCACCAGGCTGGTCCCACCAGCAGAAACTGAAGGTCTTTGAAAAAAGAGGGTTTCTTACCTTCGATATGGTGACCGACAAATTGCAGGATCCACATCAGTACAAACAGCGCCAGGCAAAACTGCCACACGGTAATATCTAAAACCACCAACAACCTGATGCCCAGAAATACCAGAATAGATAACAGCGTCATCGCTGCCCCTATCGGCCCTGACAATCTGAAGTAATAGTAAAGGGTGGGAATCATCAGCACATGGGCCCAGGTTGCACCGAAGTAAGCAATAAAATCCGGTACCGGGATAGACCATATCAGCCCCACAGTGACGAAATAAATGGACGGCACCGCAATGGCATGGATCAGGATATTGGTTTTGTTGGTATGGCTTTCACCATATTCATTTAACAACGCATCAATCTGTCGCATCTGTCTCGCTCCTTTTATGGCGGTAGCTCCATGGTCTACCTAGAAGTCTATAAGTATTTCCGACAACAGCGGGGCGATTTGTTCATCACCCTGCTCAAACTTGATTCCGTAGTAATTGTATTCTTCATCGGCCTTGTGGTTCATCACCTGCCCCTTAAGGCGATAGACATTGTCTTTGACCGGCCTGATGGACAAGAGCAAATGTTTGCCGGTCAGCTTCACGCCACCTTGCACTGAACGCTTGACGCCCACCCGACAGCCACTGGCGGAAATATCCAGAACCAATGCGTCAAACAGCGGTGCTCCGTTTTCGCCATCAGACAATTCCACCGGGGTACGAGTACTGGTGCGCTTGTCGCTGCGCAGTCCCTGGTTTTGTATCGCCATAGGAAAAGTGACAAATACCAGTTGGGTGGGCTTGGTGGCGACCAGCAAGATCCGGCTTTTAAAGGCGATGACTTCGCCGGTCTCATCTTCTAAAATAAAGCGCACGATCATGCTGTTGTCAGCATAAATAGCGTCTTTGAGGTTACCCCATTTGCCTTCGTCGGGATAACGTAAAATAATACAGCGGGTACCGTCCATACCAACAAACTCGGTGCGGACTCGTTTGGCTGCAGTGGGTGACTTGACCTGAATATCGAGGACCATGCCTGGTCTCATAGAACGCAACTTGCGTAGATCGGAATTCGAGAGCCCTACTTTTTCATTTAAAATCGCCATGTGTTCAACCGTTCGGGCAATCCAGTTATCATTATTATCTTTATGATTTAGCAAGCATAATACCGGCGAAGTCGAATAATTCGCTGGTGTATGCACAATGTAGCCGCATGTTGAAGCAAACACAACGCTTCATCGGCAACAACATTGTCACAAAAGAATCGATTCAGGGTTTAAACATGCATATTGATTACCGGGTTGATCTGACCCAACGCAAGCGCCACCTGTTCACTATTGAGCTGCGTATCCCGGCTCACCAGCCTGAGCAGCTTCAACTCAGTTTACCGGCCTGGATCCCTGGCTCTTACATGATTCGTGATTTTGCCAGGCATATCGTCAAAATAGAGGCGAAATGCACCGCCAAGCAGACGCCTCTGCCACTGGTCAAAATAGATAAGCAAAACTGGTTGCTAACCACTCATGGTCAGGCTTGTACCTTGTGCTATGAGGTTTACGCTTTTGACAGCTCGGTGCGCACCGCTTACCTGGATGATGAGCGGGCCTTTTTTAATGGCACCAGTGTGTTTCTGAAAATTGAAAGCATGGCCCATTTGCCTCATCAGTTGGAACTGTTGGCCCCGCCAGAAAAACATCAGTGGCGCGTGGCAACCGGCCTTACCCGCCAGCAGAATACAGAGAAATATGCTTTTGGCCATTACCTGGCGACAGATTATGCAGAGCTTATCGACTGCCCGGTGGAAATCGGCTGCTTCGACGCATTCGAGTTTGATGTATTGGGTATTCCCCATCATTTGATCCTGACCGGCAAACATTATGCGGATAAGCACCGGCTCTGTGCAGATTTAGCCAAGCTCTGCGAACACCATATCCGCTTGTTTGAACCCCAATCCCGGCAAGCTCCCTTCAACGAGTATTGGTTTTTGACTAATATCCTGCCTGACGGTTTTGGCGGACTGGAACATAAAAATTCCACCGCGTTATTGTGCTCAAACTTTGACTTTCCCAATCCAAACCGCCCCGAGCACATGTCAGACGGCTATAAAACCTTCCTGTCTCTGGCATCCCATGAATATTTCCACGCCTGGAATGTCTGTCGCATTAAGCCGCAGGAGCTGCATAATCCGGACCTTGGCCGGGAAAACCATACCAGCCAGTTATGGGCCTTTGAGGGGATTACCTCCTATTACGATGATTTCAGCCTGTACCGCTGCAACCTGATCAGCTTTCAGGACTACCTGGCACTGCTGGCTAAAACCTATACCAGGGTATTGCGCGGTCAGGGCGAATTAAAACAGTCGGTGGCTGACTCCAGTTTTGACAGCTGGACCCGTTTCTACCAGCAAGGTGAAGACGCGCCGAACAATATTGTCAGTTATTACACTAAAGGCAGCCTGGTCGCCCTTTGGATGGACCTCAGCATCCGGTTAGGGAGCCATGGCAAACACAGTCTGGACGATCTGATGCGAGCGCTCTGGCAACAATTCGGTCAAAGTGGCCAGGGCACCAGCGAAGCCGATTTTATTCGTTTGTTAAGCCAATTCAGCGGCCAGGATCAGGAACTGGCCTTTAAGGCATTGTTGCATAACGCCGAGCGCATCCCCTTAGCCACATTGCTAAACCAAGTTGGCATTGAACTGACATTGCAGGCACCACAGCTTAGCGATCTATTGAAGGCAGAAGAAAACTCGCATAATCCCTGGCTGGGTTTTCAATACCGCTCTCATGCACTGGGCGTGGAAATTCAGACGGTGATGCAGGATTCACCTGCGGAACAAGCGGGCCTATGCCCCAAGGATATCCTTATCGCACTGGACAAGCAGAAGCTGGACAACACTAACCTGGCGAATATTTTGCAAAATCAACCGGCTGGCCAACAGGTCGAAATTCATCTGTTTCGGAACCAACAACTGTTAAACTTGCAGGTCGTGCCAGCGCCAGCCCCCAAATATGTGGTAAAGCTGACGGAAACAGATGCCCAGCGCAGTATGCTGTGGCAAAACATTATTGGCTGATAATCACCGCACCAAAAGTAAGCCTTTTGGTGTTAAACCTGTCGCTGGTGTTTGGCCAGCGACAGCCGTTAACCATGAACAGATGCAATGCAAGTACAGTTAGCTTATCAATTTGATACCGAACAGGATGCCTATCGCTTCCTGAATGCCCTTAAACACTGGTCAGTGGCCGATGTTGAGGCTAAATTTCATCGTGGCCCCAGCAGTGTCAGGGTCAGTTACCGCTACCAGGAGCAGGGCTTTGATGCAACCAGCAGCGAGCTGGATGACCTGGCTGCCAGTCACGGTGGCCGAGAAACCAACTAACCAGGGAGCCGTCTGTGAGCGGGCACATCAGAAGTAATATCCGTAAGGGGCTGCAGGTCGCGGTCGTGCAAAAGCAAGATCAGCGTAGCGGCAAACTGACCGAGGGTGCGGTGCAGGCAATACTGACCAATTCGCCCAATCATCCCCATGGCATTAAAGTCCGGCTTGAATCCGGTGTGGTTGGAAGAGTACAGAAAATACTTTCTTAGTCATTGGTATTTTCTGCAGGATCACGACGCAAACAAGCAATGAAAGTTAGTGACGTTCAGGCACTAACAATTGAGGATCAATGCGCTCGCCAAACCAATTGATACGCCAGTCCAGATGCGGCCCTGTCACCCGGCCGGTGTTACCTATTTCGGCAATCTTCTGGCCTTGTTTAACCTCATCCCCAGCCTTAACCAGACTTTTGGATAAATGAATAAAGGTGGAGGACACGCCAAAACCATGATCCAGAATCAATGTGCCACCGGAATAATACATATCGGGTACAAATAAGGTCACCACAGCATCGGCGGGGGCCACCACCGCTGTGCCTATGGGGCCAGCGACATCCAGACCGAAATGTGGCCGTTTAGGGACCCCGTTAAACACCCGCTGGCTGCCGTATACACCGGAAACTCTGCCTTCGGCAGGCCAGATGAAGTCCTGCAGGAAATCCAGCCGGTCGCTGTTTATCGCACGGGCTTCGCCAATCTGGCGATTGTCTCTGGCGATACGTTCAGTAACCTCTTGGGGTGGTGAGACGTATTTTTGCGCCACCCCTTCAATACGCTGAATATCGTATTCTCTGGCGTTAAGGCTAATGGTCTGCTGCCTGCTACCCTGGCTATCGATGAGACTGAGCTGATGTTCAAGTGCCGCATCACGACCAAAACCTAAAACAAAATGGCCTTGCGCAGAGACCTTAATCGGCTTGTCATTTAAACGCACCTGGGTACCGGGCGCCACCTGGCCACGCAACAACGTGCCTTGTACCATTTGCCCTTCTAGCTCAACAGCCTGCGCCAGACCGGATATCAACAGCAGAGCAGACAGCATCCTAGGCATAGGCGATAGCTCCCTTGCCCACGCCTTCAAAGGCAAATACCTGAAACTCGGCATCAGGCTCCATGCGTTTATGCTCATCGGCCATAAACTGAGCCAGACACTCAACTGTGGAATCAGTATCTACCAGATCGGATTCTGATTTTGGAATAATCAGCTCAAATAAGCCCTGCGAGGACTCATAAGCAAACAGATGATGCTCAGAAAAGTCCAGTTCACCAGCATGTTCTGACAGATGCAACTGGCTTTGAGATACCAAATCCTCACGGGTGCCGATATATATATCCTGCCAGCGCTTTGCCCAATAACGCTCTGATTGGATATCCTGCTGGGTGTTTTTGACCACCTTGACCCTGGAGCGATGGCCATGGGCAATACGCTGGCAATTGCCATCGTGTTTTTTCAGACCATGGGTGTAGTGATAGTAGGGGCCGTCAATCACCTCTTCACGCAGCATCAGCGTCAGGCCCTGAACATTATCCGGTAACTCCGTGGCAATGATTTCCTTCAGATACTGACTGACCGACGCCATAGTCACTTCTTCGGAGTAGATAAAGGCATAGGCCTCAGGTGGACAATGCAAATGGATAGAACGACCATCCGGGCGCAAAAAGTCCAGGTTAACCTGGTCGGTCAGCGGGTCGTGTTTGACCCTGGCAAATTCATGCTCAGCGGGTACCAATAGCTTGTGATCCACATGTTCATCAATCAGTCGCTTCAACTGCTTTTTGACTTTGGAAAAGTCCAGCACCATGCTTTCTTCATTCAGACCACCGTCCAGAATTACATCAACAATCCAGCTTTCTCCTACCATGCCACGTCGTGGGCACAGGTAAGAAAAATCCATTACAGTCAGGTCATTTACGAATAGTTGCATCAGGAAGGACACTTTAAAAAATCAGTAAGTATTATAAGGCCCGAAATGGGCCAATGTAAAAGCACAGGCTTGCGTCTGTCGCCAGACCTTATTCCTTAGCCTGCTTTAACAACTGATCCTTAAGATTGGGGGGAATGCCCTTGATCACCAGGGTATCGGTATTGATATCGTAGCGAACCCGTTCCCCATATAAGCCGCGATCAAAACTAATAGTGACGCCGCCGCCTGCGCCGCTAAACTTACTAAGACCTTTAAGTGCGCCGCGATCAGCCTGAAAGACCTCTTCCAATGGACTCTCACTGATCTCGGTTTTAACAAAATCATAGAAAGTACCGCCTTCATCACCGGGCAAGCGGCCGGACAGCTCCTGGATATTGATATCTTCCCCCAAATCCAGTTTCTCTTTGTAATACTCTGCCACCGCCTGACGGCTTTGCTGCTTCTCTTGCGGGGCTAACTGCTCGGACGCCAGGTATTCATCCACTGACGCCACGAGCTGTTTGTTCTGTTGCTTGATATCCACTAATTCCTGGCAGCCGAGAAAACTCAGAAAGAAATCTGAGACTTTACGCCCGGCCCGACCTTTAATAAAACTTACGTAACGCTGCTTGTCAGCATTGACCCGCATTTCGGTCAGATCCACCCTGGCAGCCAGTTGCATACGAGCCAGGTCAAGGTGATCGCTATAGGCCAGTTCCAATTCATGATTGATTTCTACGTGCTCTTTAGTGTTCACCAGTGCCACCAGCAGATAATCGGTGGCAAGAAACTGATAGCGGCTGAAAATCACAAAACCGCTTTCTGGGGTGGCAAAGTCCAGCAGCGTCTTTTTCAGTAACTCGGCAATGCTCACACTGAATGCGTGAAAATCCAGCTGCTCGCCCTGTAGCTGGGCGAGCAACTGGGCAAAATCCGGATGCTCTTCATCACTCAATGCGCCTACCCCTTTACCAGGTTTGGCGTTATAGCTGTGGTGCAGTTGCTGGGCCAGCTCTTCTATTTGCGCACTGATGGAAAAACAGGCTGCCTTAGGCACCAAGACCAGCTCCTGCTCAGCATTGATTCTTAGTTGATGGACAATAAAATCTTGAATAACAGCACTCATGAATACAAACAGCCTTTAGCAAATAGTTATAAATTAAGCAGTTGTCGTAGCGATAGCGGCAACGGATTGGTAAACTTGGGCACAGACAATTTCAAAGAATGACAGCATGCCGCAAAAGTCCAAATATTCAGATGCACAATTCGACCAACTCACCCAGGATTTGATTGCCGTACTGGAAAAACACCAGGCCGGTCGCGATCTTTCGTTAATGGCATTAGGCAATCTGGTGACGAATGTATTCAATCACCAGGTTGCGCCACAAAATCGCCAGGCCATGGCTGAACAATTCAGCCAGATTCTGCTCAAAAGCATCGACACGAATCAAGCCGCGCACAAGGAATAAAGCAGCACATATGATACTTGGTGATACCCCCAGAAGGCAACGCGTGACCAAACTGGTCAGTTGGGGCCATTGGTTTGCGCTTAGCAATATCTTGATAGCCATTGTGATTGCGTCAATTTACGTATTCAACTCGCCCATGCCGGAAACCGGCTTAGGCGTGGTTTACCTGCTGAGTAACTGGTTCAGCCATATCGCATTTCTGACCTTTATGGGGTTTATCCTGTTTGTCTTGCCCTTGTGCTACCTGCTGCCCAATGTCAGGGCCGTTAAGGGCATCAGTTCCGTGTTTGCCGCGGTGGGGCTGGCATTACTTGCCTTTGATGCATTGCTTTACAACAAACATGGCCTGCATCTGAGCCTGGGCTCAGCCGATGTGATTCGCTCGGAAACCCGCAATGCCATGATGAACTTTAGTTGGCAGCAGTGGAGCTATCTGGGCTTGTTGTTTGTTGTGTGGCTGTCTTTTCAGTTAATGATGGCAAATGCCTTGTGGAAGCGCATTGAACGCTTTCAGAAGAAGCGCATTGGCTTACCTATTTTGAGCTTTTTTGTGTTGTGTTTTGTCAGCAGTCACGGCAGCCATATCTGGGCCGATGCCAACTTGTATCAGCCCATTATTAAGCAGGACGACATGTTCCCCTTGTCGTATCCGGCCACCGCCAAAACCCTGATGTCCAAGTATGGATTGCTGGATATTCAAAGTTACCAACGTCGCAAAGAACTGCAACTGGACAGCCAGTTTAATGCCGTTACCTATCCGGCTGCGCCTGTATACTGTGGTATTCGTGACCAGGCCAGCCTAGTACTGTTGGTGGCAACTGAGCCCGTGCAACTGGGGCATTTGGGTTCAGCCCTGGCCCTTAAGCATCACCCACAACATTTTGATGTGGCCGCCGAACAATCCGCGGCCAGATTCTCGGTACTCTATGGTCTGCCGTCCCTGTATCAGTCCGCCTTGCAGGGCCAGCGGCCGGTTCCGCTGGATTTAACCCATAAACTGGGTTTACCTACCCTGATTTATTCAACACAACGTTTGCCCTCGGGAGTGCAAAGTCTGAGTAGAGACTGGCCAGAGTTTTTCAATCAGGTTAGTCAGCCTGGTCCCAAGCTGGCAATAGGCTTTGTCAATGCTGAGCAACTGAACACCTTAATGAGCGGCGATTTGCACCAGCACAGTCAACTGCTGCTAACGCAAATGCGCCCCAATCAACAAGTTGGCTTGTTTAGCAGCATGGCGTTAAACGGCACAGTATCCAGTCATGAAGATTTATTACCCACCTTGATGGGACTGTTGGGTTGTAATGCGCCAAGCCTGAATTACAGTACCGGCCAATCCCTGACCAATGTGCAGCGCAACTGGCTGATCAGTAACAATAACGGCAAACTGGTGCTGCTGGATGACAACCAGCGGGTAGAAGTCGATCCGCAGGGCAACTACAAAATCTATGATTTGCAAAGCGGTGAACAAAGTCCCAACAGTTTGAATATGAGCCGGCTCAGCCAGGCGATTAAACATCTGAGCCGCTTTGCTGAACATCGATAACCCGCAACAAAATAAAGCCGACAATTTGTCGGTTTTGTTTAGAAGCTGTTTAGGGTTCAAGCCTAGGTTTTGCTAGGGAATGTTAGTCAGCTTGTGAATTACTACACTGCCTTGGGGTGCTCCTTCAGTAACCGTGTGTGCAAAGAAATATCGCTTTTTGACCCCGGCCCGCTCGGCCGCCTGCATGTCTGAGACTTTATCCCCCACCATCACCGATTGGCTAAGATCAATATTCAAGTCTTTGGCGGCCTGGAGCAACATACCGGGCTCGGGTTTGCGGCAGTCGCAAGCCAGTTTGTATTGGCCCTGAGCACTTTCACTGTGATGGGGGCAGTAATACACACCAGCCAGCGGGGCCTGCTGTTCAATAAAGCGCTGCTTCATCCATTCCGTTAGCTGGGCAAAATCTGCTTCACTATAATAGCCCCGGCCGATACCAGACTGATTGGTCACCACCACCAGCAGGTAACCCGCCTGGTGAAAGCGCCGGCATAGCGCGAATATCCCTTCAACAAACTGAAAGTCTTGTGGCTTATACACATAACCATGATCGAGATTAATCACCCCGTCCCGGTCCAGAAACAGTGCCTTATGCATAGAACGACTCAATAACTGCGCGAGGGGAAAGAGGATAACAGAATTAGCGTTTTCATTGCGCTTTCTTGCAGCTCACCCAGATTGGTTAACAAACTTGGTCTCTTATGCCCATACATATCTTTTGCACAACGACCAACTTGCCCAACTTATAATCCGACAAAACTTGGGCGACTTATTAATAATTCTGCAACATAAGTAAAGTAAAACACTAGTGTTGTCAGGGATTGATACTCGTCAAGTGAATAAATCTAAGTATGGATTCAATAGTTTATCTCTAATACTGAATCTGACTTATGCAGGATATAAACAAACATCCAGTGGTGTTGCCTGCATAAGACCTGAAGGTTCAGACAATACCTCACCAACACCAGTTCCATTGACTCTATTGATGCTTAGCGTCGCTGCGGAAACACCTGCAATAAAATGCCTTCATAATTCTAGAGTTTTATATTGGAGCTTCAGTTTAAAAAATGAAATTCAACTACAAGACTTTTTTTACATACTTAGCACTATGCGAACTAACATATTATTGCGTCACAACATATATTTTAGGCTGGCAGTTTGACTTTAAAAATATGTCTATTTACGTATTACTCGCTTGGTGCTTATACATTTCATTTGAAGACAAATAAAAGTGAAATAGCACTCATAAGAACCGAAAAAACCAGGCTTTATTTAGACAGATCCGGCGTTCAAACTGCTGCTCTAGCCTGTATACAGTCCTGGGACAACCAAGTCGAGAGACTATGGAATGCATTGCATGACAACGTTGAATCACCAATGCCGATGGATTGAGCGACTTACTAGAGCATGTGAGACAATTTGTGATGGCTGCCAGCCCATTTCCCGGTAACAACCATGGACTGGCAGAAGTGGACGCATAATTAGCGTCAGTTATTTAGCCATTTTCTATCGTGTTCGACTAAACCAATTTACACCCGAGTGCCACCATCCAGCTCCAGCACCCGTCCGGTAAAGTAGTCATTTTCAAAGATAAAGCCTGCGGCATGGGCCACTTCCTGCGGATCGGCCAAACGGCGCAACGGCACGGTGCTAAGAAAACGTTCACGCATTTCCGGGCGCATTTGTGCCGCCATGGCAGTTTCCACCAAGCCAGGGGCAATACAGCCGGTACGAATACCAAATCGTGCCAGCTCTTTTGCCCAGGTTACCGTCATGGCCGCTACCCCGGCTTTAGACGCCGAATAGTTACTCTGACCAGCATTGCCAGCTCGGGATACTGAGGAAATATTAATAATCACACCCTGGCTGTTGGTGTTAATCATCTGTGCTGCGGCTTCACGACCACATAAGAAGGTGCCGGTCAGATTAACGTCAAGCACCGACTGAAACTGACTCAATGACATTTTGTCCACCAGCTGCCCGTCTTTTACCTTCAGCAACATGCCATCACGCATAATACCGGCGCTGTTTATCAGACCATTCAGACGGCCAAACTGCGCAGCAATGTCGGCGAAGGTCTGCTCTACCTGCTGTTCATCGGTCACATTGAGCACAAAGCCTTTGGCGTTAAAGCCCGCCTGAGTCAATTTGTCCACGGCCTGATTGACCGCATCGGCCTGCATATCCAATAATGCGATTTTAGCGCCCCTGGCCGCCAGAAACTCTGCCATAGCCAGACCCAGTCCTTGTGCAGCACCGGTGATGGCAATAACTTGATCTTGCAACTGCATACATTCACTCACTTATCTTGTTGGCCAAACATGGCAAAAATACTGGAAAAATCTTTTGTGCCGTTGCCATGCAAACTGTGCATGGCATACAGGCTTTGCGCCAGCGCGCCCATGGGCGTAGTGGAATGGCTTTGCAGGGCAGTATCCATGGCCAGGCCAAGATCCTTACGCATTAAATCCACCATAAAGCCACCCTGGTAGCCATTGCTGCTTGGCACATTGTCCATCACACCGGGACAGGGATTGTATTTTTGCAGCGTCCAGTTACAGCCCGAACTTTGCAGCATGATATCCGATAGCACACTGGCATCCAGGCCATTGTCGAGCCCCAGCTTAAGGGCCTCACTGGTTCCCACCATCAATACCGACAACAGCATGTTGTTGCAAATTTTGGCAATCTGCCCGGCGCCATGTTCACCGGCATGAAAGATATTTTTACCCATGGCTTCAAGCACGGGTTTGGCCTTGGCAAATTGGGCCGGGCTGCCCCCCACAATAAAGGTCAGCGTGCCGGCTTGTGCACCGGCCACCCCACCGGACACCGGCGCATCGACAAATTCAATCCCTTTGTCTGCCAATCCGGTGGCCACTGCCCTGGCACTTTGTGCATCAATGGTGGACGAATCAATAACCAGTGCACCGAACTTCAGATGTTCAACCAGGCCATCCTCGCCAAGATACAGATGACGCACATGCTTACCTGCCGGTAACATGGACACCACAACATCGGCGCCACTGGCCGCTTCCACTGCTGAGCCTGCCGCTTCGGCACCTTTTTCGGTCAGGGCTTTAACATGCTCCGGCATCAGGTCAAACACCCGCACACCAAAGCCAGCCTTAATCAGATTGGCGGCCATTGGGCCACCCATATTTCCCAGTCCGATAAATGCAATACGCATAGTCGCTCCTTATTCCTTACCCAGTTCAACAAGCGGATGTTCTGTGGCGCTCCACAGCGGCGAGAAAAAATGTTCAATCAGAGCCTGTGGCACATCACTCACACTTTCATAACGCCATTTTGGCTGATTGTCCTTATCAATCAAAAGGGCCCGGACCCCTTCCTGAAACTCACCCAATTCGCCGCAGCGACAGGACATATTCAGCTCCATTCGAAAGCAATCTTCCAGACTCAACTTACGGCCACGAGCAAGCTGCTGCCAGACCAGATGGGCGCTGATGGCAGAGCCGCCATTAAGCGTCTGTACGGCGCGGGCCAGCCAGTTATCCTGCATCGGCTCCAGGGCCTGAATTGCGCTAACCACTTGCGGCAAACTGGCGTGACTTGTCACGTCCGCAATAAGATTTTGGTGCTCTTTGATATTGCCTTTAGGCAACTTGCTCTGGCTATCACGCTGAAACTGGGCACACAAGCTGGTGAGTTTCTCGTGATTAAGAGTCTGGGTGCCGCCCCATTTCAGGGCCAGCATTTGTGCAACAAAATCGTCTTTAAGTTCATGGCTGATAAAATGGTCGGCCAGCTTTACGTAAAGGGCATCGGTTGCATTAATGCTGGCTCCTGTCAGTCCCAGAAACAGGCCACAGCCCTGCGGCATACGATTTAAGAACCAACTGCCGCCCACATCGGGATACAGGCCAATACTGATTTCCGGCATGGCGATACGCGAACTTTCCGTCACAATACGGTGGCTGGCACCGCTCATCAGCCCCAGGCCGCCCCCCATCACAATGCCGTTACCCCACACCAACAGCGGCTTGTTGAAGGTATGCAGCAGATAATCCAGACGATATTCCTCGGCGAAAAACGCTTTTAACAGCTCGGGGACTTTACCAGGCTTCTCAGCCATGGCGTTATGCATGGCCACCACGTCACCACCAGCACAAAAGGCCTTATCACCGCTACCATCGAGGATCACCGCCACCACCTCATCGTCCTGCTGCCAGGCCAGCATTTGTGGCATTAACAAACGAATCATCGACAGATTCAGGGCGTTCAGGGCCTTGGGCTTATTCAGAGTGACATGACCGATTTTCTTTCCGTTGGCGGTAGTCAGTTCACTGGCCAGCACCAAGGCATTTTGCTCTTGCATAGTCATCTCCTACAGGATCTCTGTGGCACCTTCCGCCAGTAACCGCCTGGCGACAATCAAGCGCATAATCTCATTGGTGCCTTCTAAAATCTGATGCACCCGAACATCGCGAACATGCCGCTCCAATGGATATTCACGAATATAGCCATAGCCGCCGTGAATCTGCAGGGCGTCGTCACACACTTTAAAGCCTACATCGGTGGCAAAACGTTTCGCCATGGCGCAGTAAGCGGTTTTTTCCGGGTCGTTATTGTCCAGCTTAAATGCCGCCAGACGCACCATTTGCCTGGCTGCCACCAGTTCGGTGTTCATATCGGCCAGCTTAAACTGCAGGGCCTGAAAAGCCGCCAGCGGTTTACCGAACTGCTGGCGCTCAAGCATATAATCACGGGCCGTATTCAGGGCCTGCTGAGCGGTACCAATAGAACAGGTGGCGATATTAATGCGGCCGCCATCCAGGCCTTGCATGGCAAATTTAAAGCCTTCGCCCTCAGCGCCCAACAGATTGTCCAGCGGCACTTTGACATTTTCAAAAGTCACCAACCGGGTTGGCTGCGCATTCCAGCCCATTTTTTCTTCGGCCTTGCCATAGATAATGCCTTCGGCATCTGCCGGGATCACCAGCGCCGATATGCCCTTAGGTCCTTGTTCGCCGGTACGCACCATTACCACCAGTACGTCTGTTTCACCGGCGCCTGAGATAAACATCTTCGAGCCGTTCACCACATAATGATCGCCGTCTTGTTTGGCACTGGTACGCAGTGATGCCGCATCCGAGCCCGAGCCCGGCTCGGTCAGACAATAAGACGCCAGTTTCTGGCCCGTCACCAGCTGTTCACACCACTGGGACTTAATCGTTTCGGTGCCCCACTTAGCAATCATCCAACCGGCCATATTGTGAATAGTCATCATCGCCGTTGTGGCGGTGCAGCCCATGGCTAGCTGTTCAAAAATGATGGAAGAATCCAGTCGACTTAACCCAAGACCACCGGCGTCCTCTGGGGTGTATAAACCACAAAAACCCAGCTCTCCGGCCTTTTGGATCACCGCTTTAGGGAAAAAGTGCTCTTTGTCCCAGGTCGCGGCGTTAGGCGCCAGCTCCTGCTCGGCAAACTGACGGGCGGTTTCAGCAAATGCGGATTGATCATCGGTAAGATTAAAATTCACCTTGGTGACCTCTGATGTTCATGTTTGATGATGGACGCTGTCCGTCCAACGAAATTTAGTTAAACAAGCACTGAGACACATCAAACGACCGCGTCGCTAATCCATTGGATTAACGACGCGCTGCACACAGTGCCAAAGTGGTTTAGGTTATCAACGCAAACTGATGGTCATATTCGGACCATGGGGAATGTCGTCCTCAAACCAGCGACTGGTGACGGTTTTGGTTTCGGTATAGAAACGCACCGCCTGTTTACCGTAGGCATGCAAGTCGCCATAGAAGGAGTTTTTCCAGCCGGTAAAAGAGAAAAATGGCAGTGGCACAGGAATTGGCACATTGATACCTACCTGCCCTACTTCAATTTCATGCTGATATTTACGCGCCGCCGCACCTGAGGCCGTGAAAATGCTGGTGCCATTACCAAAGGGATTGCGGTTCACCAGCGCAATGGCATCTTCCAGCTCGTCGGCTTCCATACAGCACAGCACAGGACCAAAGATTTCTTCTTTGTAAATGGTCATCTCTTCTGTGACATTGGTAAATACCGTCGGTCCCACCCAGTTACCTTCTTCATGACCGGCCAGGCTAAAGTCGCTGCCGTCCACCAGACAGGTCGCGCCCTCGGCTTTGCCCTGTTCAATCAGCGACAGCACACGTTGTTTGGCTCTGGGGCTGATTAGCGGCCCGTAACCGGCTTCTTTGTCATTCCACAGGCCAGGTTTAACCTTACCAATCATCTCGGCCAGCTCTGGGATCCACTCTTTGGCTTTACCCACAAATACTGCCACAGAAATAGCCATACAGCGTTGTCCGGCCGCGCCTACAGAAGCGCCTACCAAATTGTTCAGCACCTGGGCTTTATTGGCATCCGGCATAATTACCGAATGATTCTTGGCACCTGCGAAACACTGAGCCCGTTTCATATGGTCTGTGGCTGTTTTATAAATATGCTGACCAACAGGCACAGAACCGACAAAAGACACGGCTTTAATGTCCGGGTGGGTCAGCAATTGATCCACTTCCCTGGCACCGCCATGCACAATGTTTAATAGCCCTTTGGGCGCACCGGCTTCAATAAACAGCTCTGCCAGTCGGGTCGGCGTCATTGGGTCCTGTTCAGACGGTTTTAACACAAAGGTATTACCTGCAGCGATGGCCAGCGGGAACATCCATAGAGGGATCATGGCCGGGAAATTAAAAGGGGTAATACCGGCGCACACACCAAGGGGTTGAATATAGCTATAGGTGTCGATACCACGGGCCACATTTTCCACGGTTTCGCCCATCAGCAGGGCGGGAATATTCATGGCCTGTTCCACCACTTCAATACCGCGCCAGACATCGCCCTTAGCATCATCAAAGGTTTTACCCGTTTCCTGGCTGAGGATTTCGGCAATCTCATCATGGTGCTGTTTCAGTAGTGCCTGATAACGCATCATCAGACGGGCCCGCTCGGGTACCGCGACGTTGCGCCAGGTTGTAAATGCCTCCTTGGCAGAGGCGATGGCTTGCTGCACTTCCTGCTCGGTGGCACAAGGTACCTGGGCAATAACACTGTTGTTGGCCGGATTGGTCACATCGATAAGCTGTGACGACTGGGAAGCAACAAACTCACCATTGATTAGCAAGGGTATCTGTTTCATATGACATCCATCTGTTGCGGGCTGTTCACCACTGGAACAGCTTGTTAATGAAGTGTGAGCTACCTTAGCAGAGTTTTTACCTTGACGTTAACGTAAACTTGTAAAAATTTATCCTCCGCCATGACAACTTCTCTGTACAAGGTTAGCCAGATTGTCATGTGCCGCCAGCAAAGCCTGACAATTCCTGTCTTTTATTGCCTACTATTTGATATACATGGATTTTCTATCGATTTAAACGATGCCTTTGCTATGCTGATTGCAGTGCATCGACTTTTTTGGAGCCCGTTTGGCCAATCCACTTATCAATATCGCCATTGTTGAGGACAACGGCGTTGCCCGCCTTAACCTACGTAATCACCTGATGGAAATGGGTTATGCCGATATTGGTTGTTACAGCCACGGACGTGAACTTAAACCTGTGCTAAAGCAGCGGCACTTCGACCTGATCCTGATGGACTTTCATCTGGGCTTGCATAAAAACGGGGTGGAAGTGGTCAACGAACTGCAAAAAGAGGGGCTGATTAAACCCTCAACCAGCCTGGTCTTTGTCACCTCAGATCGCATGCCGATGATTATCGGTCAGATTGTCGATGTGCACCCCGACGCTTTGGTATTAAAGCCTTATACCATTCGCAATCTGGAAAAAACCCTGACCGCCTGTATTGCCTTTAACCGCTATTTGTCGCCGGTATCAAAGCTGATGGACAATGACGAATTTGATGCGGCCCTCAACACGCTGGATGAGCTGTTGCAGGGCAACCAAATGCCCCGGGCGAAAACCAATATGATTAAGCTCAGAGCCAGATTGCTGACTAAACTGGGCCGCCACACAGAAGCAGGAGAAATTTACACCCAGATATTGCAGGCCTCAGACAAAATCATCTGGGCCAAATGGGGCCTGATCCAAAGTACCTACCTGGCAGGTGACACGGAAAAGAGTGAAACCATGCTGGAAGCCCTGTTGGATACGCATCTGACCAATGACAAAGCCTGTGAATGGTTAAGCCGGATTAACATTGAAAAACAAGATTACCCCAAAGCCCAGCAATATATGGAGCGTATAAAAGACGGGGAACTGTCTTTGTCGGCCGCCCGGCTCAAGGCCTATCTGTTCCAGGTGCAGGATCGCATGGACGATGCCATTGCACTGTTGGAGAAAAAGCGTGAGTCCAATCGCAATATTCGTGAACGATTTAACGAACTGTCCCTGGATCTGGCCCGCTGCTACCTCACCCAGGCAGAGGGTAAACCGGCGCCTGAGCGAGCCAAACACCTGCAGGTGGCGCGCTTTCTGATCGGCAGCGCCAGTCGCAATATTCACGGTCAGGACATAGATATTAAACGCAACTATATGACGGCACTGGCCAATGTGCTGGAAGGCGACTTAAGCAAGGCCCAGGAACTGCTGGCGTTACAAGGCATGCTGGAAGCCGGCGACATGGATATTCCCACCCTGTCCGATGCCGTGCATGCCTGGCATGGTGTCGGGGATTTGGCTAAAGCCTCAGAGCTTCTGGATGAACTGGAGCGCAAATTGGGCAAGCTGCCGGATGAAAATGAGAAAACCCTTGGCAGTCTGATGCTGGTTAAAAATCAGGAAACGCTGGGGGATAAAAAAGAACGCGCTCTGGCGTTCAATAAACAAGGTCTGGAATTCTATCAAAAACAACTATTTGCTGATGCCATTGACGACTTCTACCAGGCATACTTACTGTTTCCCGAAGAAGCCGCTTTTAGCATTAACCTGCTGCAATGCATGGTGGAAGCTGGCACCAGAGAGCACAAGCGTGCATCCAGTGAAGTGTTGCACAATGAATTATCCAGCCAGTCGCTATCTAAAGCCAATGCACAACGTCTGCACGACATCAGCGATAAGATGGCCAAACGCCACTGGCTGAAAGCCCTACCACCTGATCCACCAGCGACACCGTCCGAATCTTGATAACGTAAAAAATAAGCCGCATTCGCGGCTTATTTAATTGCTCAGAGGCTGGCTTCCAGTTCCGGCAGGACCTGAAACAAATCCCCTACCAGGCCGTAATCGGCAATCTGGAAGATGGGCGCCTCCTCATCTTTATTGATCGCCACAATCACCTTGGAGTCCTTCATGCCTGCCAGGTGTTGAATAGCACCGGAAATGCCCACCGCAATATACAGCTCTGGGGCAACAATTTTACCGGTTTGCCCGACCTGCATATCATTCGGTACAAAGCCGGCATCCACCGCTGCACGGGATGCGCCAATTGCCGCACCCAGTTTGTCGGCTATACCTTCCAGCAACTTAAAATTATCGCCGTTTTGCATACCGCGACCACCGGAAATCACCACCCGTGCTGCGGTTAGCTCAGGACGCTCTGACTCTGTCAGTTCTGCGCTGACAAACTGACTCAGACTATTTTCTTTAACCAGGCTAATGGCTTCGACAGCGGCACTACCGCTTTCCTGCACCGCATCAAAGGCACTGGTGCGCACTGTTATCACTTTGATGGTGTCTTCACTTTGCACTGTGGCAATGGCGTTGCCAGCATAAATGGGGCGGACAAAGGTATCCGTGCCTTCCACTTTAATAATGTCGGAAATCTGTGACACATCTAGTAGCGCTGCCACGCGGGGCATAAAGTTCTTACCTGTGGTGGTGGCGGCGGCCAGAATATGGCTGTAGTTCCTGCCCAGCTCACTAACAAGCATGCCAATATTTTCAGCCAGTTGATGTTCATACGCCGCGTCATCGGCCACTAATACCTTGGTCACCCCGGCGAGCCTGGCGGCTTGCTCAGCGACGGCCTGACATTGGTGTCCCGCCACTAACAAATGCAGTTCGCTACCCAGTTTATTGGCCGCGTCCACCAACTTAAGATTTTCGGCTTTCAGGTGGGAATTATCGTGTTCTACATAAACCAGAATAGCCATCAGATCACCTTTGCTTCGTTTTTCAGTTTTGCTACCAATTCAGCCACATCGGCCACCTTTACACCACCCTGACGCTGGGCTGGTGCCTGCACTTTCAGCACTTTCACCTTGGACGCTAAATTCAATCCAAAGTCAGCAGCAGCTTTAACATCCAGCGGCTTGCGTTTGGCTTTCATAATATTAGGCAGCGAAGCATAGCGAGGTTCGTTAAGACGCAGGTCGGTGGTGACCACCGCTGGCAATGCCAGCGCAACCGTTTGCAAACCACCGTCTACTTCACGGGTCACCTTGACTTTGTCGCCGTCAATTTCCACCTTAGAGGCAAAAGTGCCCTGCCCCATACCACACAACGCCGCCAGCATCTGACCGGTCTGATTGTTGTCTGAATCAATACTCTGCTTGCCCAGAATAACCAGCTGTGGCTGCTCTTCGTCCACCACCTTTTGCAAAAGCTTGGCGATCTGCAATGATTCCAGCGCCAAATCGGTTTCAATATGGATGCCACGGTCGGCCCCCAACGCCAAAGCAGTGCGAATCTGTTCCTGACAGGCCTTGTCACCGATGGACACCACGACCACTTCCTGCGCCACGCCTTGTTCTTTCAAACGCACCGCCTCTTCCACGGCGATTTCGCAGAACGGGTTAATGGCCATTTTGGTGTTGGCGAGATCCACGCCTGACTGATCAGATTTAACCCGCACCTTGACGTTGTAGTCGATGGCGCGCTTAACTGGCACTAATATCTTCATTATTGACACCTTTTTTAGGGTACAGGGCAACGCAGCCCGAGTAGGAGCATTCCATTCATGGGCAAAAATGTACTTCCTGTTGACGTAAACGTCAACCAACACTACCCTTTGCCGCGGGCAGATAAATTTACAACATATTAATGCCGGGCTGATACTTTATTAACCTAGAACAGCTATAGCTTACAGCTTTAGCTAAGTGCTCAAAGCAAGCATAGACCAGTAACCAGAAAGATTGAGGAGTCTGCAGTGGAAAGAGAATCGATGGAATTTGACGTCGTGATTGTTGGGGCCGGACCAGCCGGACTTTCCACCGCCTGCCGTCTTGCCCAGCTTGGCCGCGAGCATAATCAGGAATTAATGATATGCGTGGTGGAAAAAGGCTCTGAAGTAGGTGCACATATTCTTTCCGGTGCCGTATTTGAACCACGGGCACTGAATGAGCTTTTCCCGGACTGGCAGGAAAACGGCGCTCCGCTGTCCACCAAAGTAACAGAAGATCATATCTACTTACTGCAGAACGAAGCAGATGGACGCAAATTGCCCAGTTTTATGACGCCCAAAACCATGCATAACGATGGTAACTACATTGTTAGCATGGGCAACCTGTGTCGCTGGCTGGCTCAGCAGGCAGAAGCGCTGGGGGTGGAGATATTCCCAGGTTTTGCTGCCGCCAGTTTGATTATTGAAGACGACGTGGTGAAAGGCGTTGTCACCGGCGACATGGGCCTGGACGCCAAAGGCGAAGAAAAAGACGGCTTCATGCCGGGCATGGAATTACGGGCAAAATATACGGTATTCGCCGAAGGTTGCCGCGGCCATTTAGGCAAAGAGCTGATCGCCAGATATGCGTTGGACAAAGACCGCTCGCCACAGCATTACGCTATTGGCTTTAAGGAAATCTGGGATGTGCCCGCGGATAAGCACCAGCCGGGCCTGGTTGTGCACAGTGGTGGCTGGCCGCTGGATGAGGCCAGCGGCGGCGGCTATTTATATCATGCCGAAAACGGACAAGTGCTGGTGGGCCTGATTGTTGATCTGAATTACAGCAATCCCTATTTAAGCCCCTTCGACGAATTCCAGCGTTTAAAACACCACCCGGTGTATAAACAATATTTGCAGGGAGGCAAACGCGTTGCCTATGGCGCCAGGGCCATTACCAAAGGCGGGTTGAACAGCCTGCCCAAAATGAGTTTCCCGGGTGGCTTGCTGGTAGGCTGTGAAGCCGGCACCCTGAACTTTGCTAAAATCAAAGGCAACCATACAGCCATGAAGTCCGGCATGCTGGCCGCAGAAACCCTGTTTGATGCAGTTAAGACCGGCAGCGTTGGTGCAGACCTTACTGCTTTTGAGGACAAAATTAAGGCCTCCTGGCTATATGATGAACTGTATCGTTCGCGTAATTTTGGCCCGGCCATGCACAAGTTCGGCACCTTCTGGGGCGGCGCGTTTAACACTATTGAGCAGAATTGGTTTGGCGGTAAGTTGCCAGTGACCCTGCGCGACGACACTCAGGATTATGCACAACTGCAGGACAAGGATAAGAGCCAAAAACTCAGCTATGCCAAACCCGATGGCATATTAAGTTTCGATAAGTTGTCTTCGGTGTTTTTGTCCAATACCAACCACGAAGAAGATCAACCCTGCCATTTGCAACTGAAAGACACCAGTATTCCGATAAATATAAACCTGGCCCGTTACGATGAACCCGCTCAGCGCTATTGCCCGGCCGGGGTTTATGAAATTGTCGAAGAAAGTGATGGCCCCAGGCTGCAGATCAATGCACAGAATTGCGTGCATTGTAAAACCTGCGATATCAAAGATCCCAGCCAAAATATTCGTTGGGTGGTTCCTGAAGGCACTGGTGGTCCCAATTACCCGAATATGTAACTTATAAAGGCCCGGTCAGGGCCTTTTGTTTATTTGTCTTTACGCTTAAAAAGCCACCATTTGTCACGCTTGTTAACAAGTAAGTTATTGCAAAAGGTTTCAAGACTTTACATAGTTCCATTGGCCACATGCCGACATTCAACCCGGTACAGTTGGAATTTGCACTGGCGGCAGCATGCTTCGGACAGCAACGGAAGCCGCATCACAAAATAGGAAAACAATAAGTGAAACTGAATAGACTCGTTATCGCCTTATCCATAGCAGGCCTTGCTGCCTGTAGCAGTACCCCAACCGGCCAGCCGGTTGGCAGCCAGTTGGTAGAACAGGTCAGTGCCGCTGGCAACGAACTGGTTATCCCCTATAAGAAATTTCAACTGGCTAATGGCCTGACCCTGATAGTACATGAGGATCATTCCGACCCGCTGGTGCACGTGGATGTGACCTACCATGTGGGTTCGGCTCGCGAAGAGCTGGGCAAATCCGGTTTTGCTCACTTCTTCGAGCATATGATGTTCCAGGGCTCAGAACATGTGGGTGACGACGAGCATTTTAAAATAGTCACCGAAGCCGGTGGCACCATGAACGGTACCACCAATTCCGACCGGACCAATTATTTCCAGACCGTGCCGGTAAACCAGCTTGAAACCATGTTGTGGCTGGAAGCCGACAGAATGGGCTTTTTGCTAAATGCAGTGACCCAGGAAAAGTTTGAAATTCAGCGTGAAACCGTCAAAAACGAACGTGGACAACGCATTGACAACCAACCTTATGGCCGTTTGGGCGAACGGGTTGCGCAGGCTTTGTACCCAGAAGGTCATCCCTACTCCTGGCCGGTGATTGGCTGGATGGACGATTTAAACCGGGTCAATGTCAACGATCTGAAAGCCTTCTTCCTGCGCTGGTATGGGCCGAACAATGCCACCCTGACCATAGGTGGTGACGTAAAAGCTGAAGAAGTGCTGGCCCTGGTCGAGAAATATTTCGGTTCCATCCCAAGAGGGCCGGAAGTGCAGCCTATGGCCAAGCCTACCGTGAGCCTGGACAAAACCCGCTACATTTCCATGGAAGATAACGTGCACCTGCCACTGGTGTATATTGCCTACCCCACCGTGCATCTGTTCCATGCAGATGAAGCCCCCCTTGATGTGCTGATGCAAATTATCGGCTCTGGCAACAATTCACTGCTATATCAGAATCTGGTGAAAAATCAGCTTGCCGTGCAAGCGGCGGCCAGCCATGGCTGTTCAGAGCTGGCCTGTCAGTTCGCCCTGTATGCGCTGCCACATCCTGCATCCGGCAAAACTCTGGCAGATATGGAAGCGGTGATCAGAAACAGCCTGGCTGAGTTTGAACAACGCGGCGTCACCGACGATGATCTGGCCAAGATCAAAGCAGAAATGCTGTCCGATGCCATTTTTGGTTTGCAATCAGTGCATGGCAAGGTTGCACAACTGGCCAACTATCAAACCCTGTTAGATAACCCTAACTATATTAACGAGCAAGTGGCGCGTTACCGTCGTGTCAGCAAAGAAGATGTGATGCGGGTGTATGAAAAATACATCAAGGGTAAAGCCTCTGTGGTGATGAGTGTGGTACCCAAAGGCCAAACACAGCTTGTCGCTGCTGCTGATAACTTCAGCTTGCCAGCACCGGTAGAAATGGGCCCCTCCACCACTACGGCAGACGACTTACACTTGCGTGTCGCCAAGGACAACTTTGACCGCTCCGTACGCCCAACCCCTGGCGCCAATCCGGCGGTGGATGTTCCCCAGTATTGGCAGGAAAACTGGGCCAATGGTATTGAAGTACTGGGCACACATAATGATGAAACGCCGACCACGTCCCTGCTGCTGAAGATTCGCGGTGGCAATTATCAGCAAAACCTGGATAAAGCCGGGGTGACCAGTATTCTGGCCGCGATGCTCACCGAGTCCACTAAGAGCCGCAGCAGCGAACAGATGGCGCGTGAGCTGGAAAAACTCGGCAGTAGCATTCGCGTTTCAGCGAAAGATGACACCATGAACGTGTTTGTTAACAGCCTGAGTGAAAACCTGCCCGCCACCCTGACCTTGCTGGAAGAATACCTGTTTGAACCGGCATTCTCGCAGGACGACTTTGCTCGCATTCAGAAGCAGAGCATTGAAGGGGTAAAAAACGCACAAAAAGATGCCGGCTATCTGGCCAGCAAAGCCACCCGTGCACTGATGTATGGACATAGCGTTGCCGGGCTGCCTGACGGTGGCACCGAGCAAACCCTTGCCAATGTTACCCTTGATGATGTTAAGGCCTTCTACCACACCTGGTTTAAACCACAAGGTGGCGAGATGATCCTGGTATCCAGTCTGGATAAAGCCAAAGTGTTTGCCGCCATGCCTAAACTAACCGCCTGGCAAGGCAGCGCCCCTGACGTTGCGCCTAGTATCGGCAAAGCGCAGTTTGAACCTGGTGTTATCTACCTGGTAAACAAGGACGAAGCTGCCCAATCTGCCATTCGGGTGGCTAAACCGGGTTTAGTGCAGGACATTACTGGCGAGTTTTATCGTACCAACCTGATGAATTTCCCACTGGGCGGGGCATTTAACAGCAGAATCAATATGAATCTGCGTGAAGACAAGGGCTACACCTACGGCGCCTGGACCGGTTTCTGGGGAGATAAATACTCTGGCACTTTCTCAGCCTCTGCCGACGTCAGGGCCGATGCCACCAAAGCATCACTGGAAGAGATCTATAAAGAGATTGGACAGTATGCCCAAGGCGGTATTCGCAGTGATGAGCTGAGCTTTATGCGCCTGGCGATTAACCAGAAAGATGCTCTGAAGTACGAAACGCCGTCAGCCAAGCTGGGTTTCTTAGCGCAGATTCTGGAATTCGACCTTAAGCCCAGCTTTGTTAAGGAGCGGGCTGGTATCGTCAGCAGCATCAGTCAGGCAGAGATAAACGCGCTGGCCGCCAAACACCTTAAGCTGGATGAAATGCTGACCGTGGTGGTAGGTGACGCCAAGACACTGAAACCAGAACTGGAAAAACTGGGTAAGAAAGTAGTGGAATACAAGCTGTAGAGCTTAAACACTGAAATAAACAAGCGGCCTAAAGCCGCTTGTTTTTCATCACTTGAGCATCCACACCATTGCCCCTTTAATACGCCACTAAAAAAAGTTTAGTTGCCTCAAAACAGCAACTTATAACTGACACAAGACTCGAATCCACCGTATACCGCAGAGACCCTTCCAACTAATCACTAACGACAACATGGAGACAATGCTCTTTTTGATATGACAAAAAGAGACAATAAGCCCATAGCCCTAACAAGGCAATTCATGCATAGTTTGTCTTTTTTGATCAAAAGCTGAAAAGTGACGGACGCTGTAATGCAACAAAAACACAACTTAATGATTGTGGAAGATTCGCCAAAGCTAAACGCGATGTTAACAGAATACTTCAAGCAACAATCATTTGAGGTCACGTCAGTAAGCAATGGCGAGGAAGCCTGCAAAAAAATTATTGCTCTAAAGCCTGACATTGTTTTACTAGACTTAATGCTACCAGGTGAAGATGGATTAAGCGTTTGTAGAAAAGTGAGACATAGGTATAGCGGAAAAATTATGATTTTAACCGCAAGCGATGATGATTTTGACCACGTATCCGCATTAGAAATCGGTGCTGATGACTTTATAACCAAGCCTATCAAACCAAGAGTTCTTCTCGCCCGGATACGCAACATGCTGCGCCATCACGCGAAGTCCCCTACACAGCGAGAAGCTCACATACTAGATTCTGGTCAACTGCATCTCAATTCTTCACGCCAATCGTGCCACTTTGCAGGTGAAGAAATTATATTGACCCAAAGTGAATTTAAGCTGTTGTGGTTATTAGCGTCGAATCCAGACGAGATATTATCCCGAGATAGACTCGTGCTCGAACTAAAAGGTATTGAATATGATGGCTTGGACCGTTCAATAGACAATAAAGTCATGTCATTACGGAAGAAACTACATGAAAGAATGGAGCAAAGGAGAATTCTGACCATCAGAGGTCAAGGATATGTATTTTCGCCCAACTAAATGCAAATAAAAATTCACTTAAAGTAGATAAATAGCTCATGATCAGACTTTATTTAGAATCTCTTCTTGCATTAGTCTTCTTATTTTCGCTTACCGTAGCCACTTATATTTTCTATGAGAACATATTAAGCTTCGACTATGACTCTATACTAGAACATGACCGGGTTATTGCCAATTACAAAATTTTGTCATTACTCAAAGAGCGAACTAATGAAGAAGAGTTTGAAAGTGCGCTGCAACAATATGCTATAAACTCTCATAACATCCTTTTGAAGTATCCTTCAGAAGACATACTACCTAATGAGGTTAGAAGTTATTTTAAAGCGGAAGACGTTCAATTTAACCATTATAAAAAAGAAGGAATTTTTTGGTTCAGATTTCCTCACACATCCGGCTTCTACAGCTTAAAAGAAAATACCGATTCAGAAGTTTTACAAGCGATAGATAAGAATGACAACATAGGCTACGTCATGATATTTCTTTGTTTTTGCACCCACTGTTTTGTTCTGGTTTGGTTATTGAATCGCCGTGTCAGACGACTTGAAGAAGTCACGAGATCATTTGCAGACGGGGATTTTCAACAACGTGCACTACTAGATAGTAGAAATAAACTAGGCTCACTTAATCTAAGCTTTAATTCAATGGCCGAAAAAATTACACATCTAATGGCCGCTAATAAGTCTCTAACCTACACAATAGCCCATGAGTTACGGTCCCCTATATTTCATATACAGTGGCAAGCTGAACTGCTGGCAGAAGAAGAGCTAAAGACCGAAACATCAAGTAGAGTAATTGCAATTATCGAAGAAACTGAAGCAATGGAAAGCTTAGTTAACGAACTGCTGAATTATGCGAAAACAGAACAGCCCGGCTTCAGGCTTAGCCCTGTGAGAATTGACTTAAATAAGTGGATGACTAAGCTGCTTCAAAATTGGAGAAAAAAAACATCGGTGAGAATAGAATTAGACTTTCAATTAAAGCGAAAAGTAGAAGTAGATGAACATTTGTTTCAGCGCATGATCAATAATTTGTTAGATAATGCTATCAAACATGCTCGAAGCAGAATAGTCATCTCTATTGAAAATGCAAGCAAGACTCATTGGCGCTGCTTAATTTCAGATGATGGGAAAGGGGTTGAGCCTGAGCACCGAGCCAACATATTCAAGCCTTTTTACACCGCCTCAACATCAACCAATAAAGGTATTGGCCTAGGATTAGCTATAGTAAACCAAATAGTCCAACTCCATCAAGGTAAGATCAATGAAGAGTCAGGCGAAACATTATCTGGAGCCGGATTTTTGTTCGAAATACCATACAATATTTCTTGAGCAGGTAAAGATTAAAGACAGCCTAACGAAAATTCTTAACAGAGCAATGAACATTTAATGACAGAGTCTGTTACATTCTGAGCTTATACTTTCCCAGAATAATTATTATAGCGAGGAAAGTAATGATACGAATAAATTTAATTAAGCACAGTGTGTTGGCATGTGGAATGATTTTCATGACTGCAGCTTGCCACAATGAAGCAGATAAACTTACTAACAATACTGATGATATTTCAAAGCTAGGTATATGGGAACATCGAGGTTATGGTGATATATATGTATTTTCAGATAATGGGGCAAAGAGATTACAACTAACTCAATATGCATGCGTACTTGCCGAGACATACTCTTTGGAGGAAGCCAACTTAGAATATTTAAACAGCGCTAATGTTTCGGATCAAGGTTTACGACTTTCCATTCAAACAGAAGGGTCACCTTTTGCAATGGAGTTGGAACGGTTGGAAGAGCTCCCCTATCTTTGTAGGGAAAATAAGCTTTTAACCTCTTCTAGTTCGCCTCTTGAAATATATGAATATTTCTGGTCAATCTTCCATGAATATTATGCTTTCTTTGAAGAAAGAAAAGTGGACTGGTATGAGGTGTATGCTGAAGCACAATCAGAATTAGATGATAACATAAGTGATGTGGCTCTATTTTCAGCACTGCAAACCTCTTTAAAGGACTTTAGTGATTATCATGTGTCACTTCAGTCTGAAGACTTAGAATTTTCTCCAGCTCCATCAAAGGGTGTAACTAAAATATTTGAGACCTTATTTGACTTGCAGACAGAACAAGAAGACTACAACGAGTTTTCAAAAAGCTTGTTTAGCCAAATATCCTCGATTCATCAAACTCGTTTAGATCCAGATAGCACGCACGTTATTAACGGTAACTTTGACTATCCACCATTTGGATTCGAGCGTGTAGTATGGGGAACTTTACAACAGGGAGATGTAGGTTATCTTAGAATAAACTTGATGGCATTAGACCTGGACCCAGATGACCCAGAAAACACGCAAAAATGGATTGAAAATGCTAAAAAGGTAATGAAAGATGTCATGAACAGCATATCTGAAACACAGTATCTTATTATTGATATGCGTTTCAACGGAGGTGGACTGGATGCTGTATCAATGGCAATAGCTAGCTGTTTTAACACCGTGAATCAAAGAGTAGTAGGGAAATATACAAAGACGATAGACGGAAATAGTCCGATACAATGGGCTGAACTTCCTGCATCGCCCAACTCACTTCCATATACAAAACCTGTTATCATACTCACAAGCGGTAGCACCGTTAGTGCCGGAGAAATGTTCCTGGTAATGATGAAAGCATTACCTCATGTACAAATTATGGGGGAAGCTAGTTTTGGCGCCCTTTCAGATGTATTAGATAAAACATTACCAAATGGTTGGGTTGTAGGTCTATCAAACGAAGTTTACGTAGATACTCAGCTAAAAACATTTGAAACTTTAGGAATAACTCCAGATATTCCAATGATACCATTAGATATTCAAGGGATAGAAGAAGGAAGGGATACTGTTCTGGAAGATGCAATTGAATCATTTCAGAATAATAAAGACTAAAAAGCCTACAAAATAGTAGAAAATGCGATATAGTGTCGAGAGTCTATGTTTTAGCAATATCGCATAATCTCTATACAAAATATTGATTCAATTAATTACTTAGACCTAATCTGGCGCTGACACAACAAAATTAGTAACCGTCAGATTTGGTCTGAGCCATTTCATTTTGGTCATGAATAGCTTGAAGATTATTTAGAATGTTTAAAATTTTTTTGTCATTCTCTGCAAAAGCTTTTTCCCCATTCTTCTCATGAAGTTCTAACTGATTCTCCCAATGTAAGATAAAGTCTTTCTTCTCAGTCGCTAGATTTCTATTCCCTCTAAAGCCTACCCCAAGCTCAGGTTGAAATGATAATAAAGCGTGCTCTCTGAACGAAATGTGATCACTATTAAATAGCTTCTGACTCATAATAGACATCTCTTGTGGGGACATACTTCTGACATCATAGTCTCTCGCCAGCTCTCGAAGTGATGTGGACTGCTCCAATTGTACCGAATCTGATGAGGATTCTTTCGATAAAGTAATCTCTAAATGCCTCTCAGTAGAATAGTTATCTTTAACACTATCCTTCATCGGTAACATTCTATCAACTCCATCAATAATGTTTATCATAATAATACCCAGCCTCAATATTAATCTAACAAGTTCTATTATCTATATTTTCACCAAATTTAAAAAAACTCTATAGGTCAATAGCATATCTAAATGACGATTTCTTGAAACCGAAAGATTCATAAAACTTATGAGTCTTCTTTCTCGCCAAACTTGTCGTAACTTCCAACTTATGGCAATCATTATCTCTGGCGCGTTCGCATGCTAAATCCATTACTTTCCGCCCTATACCTTTCCCCCTGAATGATTCTTCAATAACTACCGAAGTGATACGACAAATTTTTCTTTGTAGAGGAAAATAATCATAGTAGACAAGGGATATTAACCCCACCACCTGTGAATCAAAAATTATCACTAAAACCTCAGAGTTACTGTTCTGAAGTTCAAGGAATTTAATAATATCTTCTTCAACACTACTATAGCCAAGTTGGAGCAGTAACCTCTGAACAGAACTATTGTGTTTTTTGCTTGCTACTTCAAAACTATACATACACATTATTCAAAAAATGGATTAATCATATTAATTACAATCAAAATACTACTTATAGACAAGTTAGAAATGCCGGTAAACCGACATTTCCAATTGGACCAAGAGTTAACGGCAATTCGTGCTGTTTGAAATGCAGAATCCTGTCCGTATGTAACTATTAATAGCTCTTGCGGTTAGTGATACATCCCAACTAAATTTTGATTGTTGCTTCAGTTTATTAATAAAACTATCTAAGTCCCTATCGTAGCCAAGCAAATCCAGATAAGTACCAATTGATCGCTCTGGATCAATATAGCTTCTTTTTTCTAACAGCGAAGTTGTATCCCCAGAATAATTTCTGTATTCATCTATATTGAGAAAATGCCTTCCTTGTCCAGAAAACCAAGCATCCTGATTGCTTTTCGAATAAAAATAGTTATCAGAGAATCCCTCTTTTTGTGAAAGACTGAAATCTAACAGTCGCCCACTGCGAAAAATATTTGCATCGACACTAGATTGAATCTCATTATGATAAAAATCAATTCCGTGCTGAATATCGTAATCCTTAAATTGTACTAATGAGTTTGTACTTAACACATCATAAATAATATTTTCGCTGTACTGGACATTTACTGTATGCCCTATCGATTGAATAGCATAGTTATTCTTATTTTCTGGTGAACCCCAGCTTTTGAAAACATTTCCTCTAACCAAGCCACTTTGCCAGTCAGATACACCAAGTCCCCAACCCAATTCTCTACCAGTTGGTTTGGTCCGACCAAGATGCATCATGACATTATTAATTACATAAATATCCCTCCAGCGGGCACCATCATTCTGATCTTTATTGCCCCCAAGGCTAATACCAACTTCTCCTTCGATATACAAATTATTATCCAGCAAAATATTCCAAGCTTTTATTGTGTTTGCACCCTCGCCATCAGTCGAGTTAGATGTAAATTTATTACCAATACTAGATGCTCTTAGAAATATATTATTTCTAAATATGGTATTTTTTGTTTCAGTAAAGTAGGTATTGTGATTAAACATGGTGGCCTTTCCTTGTTCCTTTTTGGAATCATTACCTTGTTTAAACCAGCCATTATGATCAAAAATATTCTCTTCCAATAGCATTGATACTTCGGCCGAATAAAGGCCTTGAGAATGGGCAATTGTGGAATAATTATTATTAATAATATTTCTCCTTACAATCACATCCGGTATGAGCTTCTTTCTACCATCTTCATCAAAACTATGGGACTGAATGCTATTATTACCGAACCACTCAAACCAACAGTCTTCAATCAGAAGCCCACCATAATCATTATAGAGAGTTGCATCTATTCCCTTATCATTATTTACTTGATCGAAGCCAATAAAATCTGGTGAATAAGGGTCTCGCTTTGACGCATAAAAATGAAGACCAACAACCGCTAAATAACCGCTCTTATTTAGAAACACCCCTGAATTCAGAATTAATGGACGAGTTGGACTGTCACCATAGCTAGCCAGCACAGCTCTCTCAGATGCCGAACGCCCATACACTTCTAGTTTTACGCTGGGGTTCTCCCAGCTGTCACCTCGCTTGAGGAGTACATAATCGGGATAGCCTTTACGCATTTTAGCTAATGCAGATTTAATAGACGCATATGGCTTCACTTCCCCTATCGGGGCATATGGGTTGTCACCAATTACAGCGGCATGCTCACTTTTTGTCAGATCATAAACTATTGCAGTATCATCATTGCCGTCAGTGCTGGAAACATATATGACGTGTGAATCTTCGGAGGGGCGCAGTACTGACCAGCCATTTTCATCCTGCTCCGGTAGCGTATAGGTATCTTCCCATGCTACGCTAAAATTATCACTACGAACCTCAACAACATTAACATTTCGTATTGAATTTGTAGTAAGACCCTGCATATCCGTAACAGAATAGTGGATCTCGTAGTTACCCGCTCTGGATGTATCTACGTTAGAAAAGACATGTATATACTCTGACAAATTGCCGTCTTCGGAATCAAAGGCCGTAGCGCCCTGGTCAACAAATGTATCGCCAACATACAATTGTATAGTGTTCGCACCATTCAGTATGACCACTGGAGCTTGGTTCTCTAGGACTTCTACAATACGAGTAATGCTGCTGGTTGCTCCAGCGCTGTCAGTTGCAGAGTACACAATCTCGTAACGCCCAGCGACTAGGCTATCAATACTAGCTGAAGTGATAATATCATCCGTTAATTCTCCGTCTTCCAAATCTCGAGCAATAGCCCCTGGATCATCGAAGACTTTACCGTATTGCAAGACAACTAACTTTTCGCCCAATAATGCAATTTGAGGATTATTGTTATTGTAACGCATATCTTCTTCAGGATAACTATCACAAGTAGCAGCAATTGCCGTCTTGAATACAGCTAGAAGAAGATAAGCAATCAGTAGCAAGGTGAATTTAAACTTCATTATTCATTCCCTAAATTACTAAGTAGTCAAACAGACATAATTTTTAAAAATCAACTCAATAAAAATATCAATTTATCAACAACTAGAATTTGCTGCGTTCATTAACTTCAATGCCGAACTAAGCATCTCAAACGATACTCCATCACAGCGAAGTTCAGCAGCTTTAAGACCATTTTCAGCCTTGTCTATAAAATTTACTTTTTGACCGTCGGATAACATGGCTACCGAATTCTTGTTTGAAGCGGGCATTTTAAGTGTCATTGCCATAAAAGGAAAACTTTGATCCAATGTCATCTCTCCACTTTTTATTTTCCCATTCATCCAGTTAAACAATTCAAGCCGAGTAGAGTTTGTAAAGTCTATACTGTTAGAATTCGGTTCTGAAAACTCTTCACCTGTATATTTTTGCATTAATTTCGAAAAAGACTTATTGTTATCAGTAGCTTCTAATAAGTTATCTACATCCGAATGCGGCTGGCTAGTAACAAACTTAACACCATCTAATTCCATCTCACTCTCCTTTCATATTATAGATCCACTCAATGCAGCTAAATCCTTAACTAAAATATATGTCCATCAATATTCAGCTACGTATTTTTTAACAAATATAAAAGTTCTGAACTCACGATCAATGGTTCTGAAATTGGCTTGCCGTCAGCATAAAAAAATGGCGATACTCTGTCTTTTCCACTTATCACATAAACCAGCATCCTAGCCATTTTACCTAACCAGTTTACAAAACTATCTTGTTCACGTAGTTTCATTTCTTGGTTAACCGATTTTCTTCCTATTATTGAAGTAAAGAATCTAAAATCTTTTTCAATAAATCCCGTTTCAGGGAAGAAATTAATGAGACTTAACATTGAAAAAATCGAGTTATCTCGAGTATTACCAATAGGGGTATAACAGCAGTCACAAAACCATCTAATAAGCCCACCATCACTAAATCTCAAAGCTCTTACCCTATTCTTTCCCTTTAAGATATTAAATCGATTTTGAGGAATTTCAATTAAATGTATTCCACCACCATCAATCAGAATAGACTCATCGCAATATTTGGCAAACGCACGACAATCAGAACAACAACAAATAATACCTCTACTAGTGTATCCGCCTAGAACAATAGCTTGAAAACATCCACAACGACATTTAAATCTATGCGTCATAACCCACCCAAAAACATATTAGAAAATAAATTAATAGTAGTTTTTCAATGTAGATAACACCGCCGCCTTTTTTATTTAGGCTAAGAATCATACTTTAATTATTCTCAAGAAAAGAAAACGCAGCATCCAGACCACTATCCCTACCAAGCTTCCTATCCTCCATTGAAGCGAATGATACTTCTATGTCAACTGGAATTCCCTCTTGCTCAAACAGCTGCCTCTCACTAGATAGCTGCTTCATATTAGATATTCCAACTTTGAATCCATTCGCCAAAGATTTAGGAAGACTACCTGAAAGCATTCCCTGAGTTCGCTCACCGATTAATGTGACATGCTCTAGTGAACTTAGCATTAAAACCGCCAACTCAGCGGCAGACGAAGTAGAATTACTTGTTAACACTGCTACGGGCCTCACAAAATTTGAAACCTTTGGACTTAGTTCAATATTTACTTCGGGTGTAAAACCTTCTGCAAACTTAGCACTCTTTATATATCCCGTTGTATCTTTTTCGACAAAATACTCAACTAAAGCTTTTGCTAAGTAGGCATAACCACCACCATTAAATCTGAGGTCAATGACTATTCCATCGGTGTCAGAAAAGTCTTCTAATACCTTAGACATGCTCTCATGCATAATTCTAAATGTTTCAGCATGACCATCGCTGCCTGTTGTGAAATCATTAAAGCTAGCAACATGCAGGTACCCTATATTATTATGCTTTCCCCAGATAATATTATTATTGGCGGCATAAGACAGTTGTGAGTAGTTCAAATATCCAATAATAGATTTTTGGATTAAGCTTTCATTATCTTCAATATACTCATTTAGCTTTTGATTATCTTCTTTTGTAAGAGGCGGGCTCAGACTGTGCTGCTGAAGAAACTCCGATGTCAAACGGTCTATCAAGACTGGTTTGTCTGCACGACGATATCTGGCAAGTTTGTCACCGTCAAGAATGTACACATGTCCATTCTGCAAATAACTAATGGCCTCACTCATAGCAGAAAATATTTCATCTCGAGTACTTACTGATGATATTTTACTTCTCGCTGCTTGGGCGACTGTTGTCCAATCAACGTTTGCAGATTCAAAGCTAAAGTAATATTCTTCAAATATTTGTAAAAATAGTTCTAGGTTCTCTTCCGGATCTAGCGAATTGCCATCTGACGTCAAGTCAATTAAACCGTTTAAGCAACTTTCTGGTAATACATTCACAGAGGCATAATGTATTCCATAATCATCCTCATTTTCCGGTATTCCTGGGTAAGTAGGAACAAACAGGCCATCAGTTTCTTGCTTGTATCGCAAGTTAAACTCAGTTTTAGTCAACTCTTCGACGTCTGTTTTCAAACAGAAATCATCAGTAAACTCATAGGAAAAGACAGTATTAGAAATAACTTGTAAGGCTGAACCATGCGATTCCGATACCCAATATCCTTGATCGCTATCGTCAAGCCGGTTGTCGCCACAGCCTAACAATATATATGGTAGCAATATTGCTAGAATTTTCTGCCGAATGGATTGCATAATACGATAAACCTCATCAATTCACTTCGTATGAAGTTTATCTATCTAAGTCAAATTGTAGTATCAATTTATCGTGACGAATTTTGACCAATTGTGACAGTGTGGGACTTCACAAATCTTAACCTCTGTCGGAATTAACATCATTAAACAACCAAACCATACGGTCTAAAAACCAACTTTTGGCAAGATATGTTATCAAAATTCCTAACATGCATATTGGCGCATCAAATTTATATACGCCCCAAAAGCATGCCATTACACCAGCACTTGAAATGGCATTAAGCACCATAAATATTGGTGAGTTGTGATGTTCTGGCAATTTATAGATATCTCTATTGATATATATCCGTTCTCCTAGTACAGACTTTGACGCCCAACTAGAATAATTTTTTGGTTTACTAAATAAAATAGGATTAAAAAATGTCCAAGCCAATGCAATAACTATCAACGCCCCACACATCCAGACATTCCACTCCCTCAAAAATCCAGCAAAAGCAAAAATTGGTAAAACTGAATAACGGGTCCAAACGCTTAAAGGGTTAGCATGCCTTTCCCATCCATCATCATCCAGCATGAATATCTTCGCTAACTTACGCTCCAAAGTCATATTTAAAATTCCTAATTAAGATACATACAGACTAGCCAATTAAAACTAGCTTATATCGGCCAACGAAATGAGATCTTAGCCCCTCCAATCTTTGACGGTCCCGCTTTCACTTCTCCTGAATGCCATTGGGCAATGCACCTGACAATTGTCAAACCACAACCGTGACCACTCGAAACATCTTGCCTATTATTATCAAGTTGTTCAAAAGGCAAAAACACCCTTTCAACATCGTCTTCAGCAATACCAACTCCGTCATCACTAACATCTATAATGTATTCAGATAACACTTTATCGTAGAAGACTTCCACCAACACAAATGATTTTGAAAATTTACATGCATTGACTAAGATATTAGAAAGAGCTCGCCTTATTGCAACATCATCAAAAAAAGCTCTTTCTTTTCCATCTTCAATTTTAAAAATTAAATCATAGTTGATATTTTCATACAGCTGAAAAACTTTTTTACATTCGTCTTTAGTTAGTTTTATTAGATCATGATACGCAAAGGACTTGTCTTTTTTATCGCTACTATATTTAGATAGCGCCAATGTTTGATCAATTAAACCATCCAAATCTTCAATGCTACTGGATATAGAGTCAAAGTATTTTTTATTTTCATCATATGAAATGGATTTTTTTAAAATTTCAATTGCAAACTTCAAGCGATATATCGGAGTTCTGAGATCGTGAGCTATTGCATTAGTCAGTGTATGTTGACGCTTAACTAGCTGCTCTGTTCTTTCAGCCATCCCATTAAATGCTTCACTGAGTCTAGTAACTATCGATATTTTTGAGACTGAGGCACGAACAGTAAAATCTCCTTTTCCAAACCCGGATGTTGCAACAGCCAAACTCTCTAAGTCACGCCAGAGAGGGTACACCCAGAAAAATAGACAAGCCGATATTATGAGAACAAAGATAAATATAAGGAATAGAACCACCGATGGCTCAACAGAAGATAGAGGGACAACATCACAGGCAAGTAAATAGCTACTGTCGCCGATTGATATATAGAAAACTATTTCATTGTCATTTTCTCGCCAGAAAAATGAATATTTAAGCATTTCTTTTTTTTCATTATTACTCATATTAATTGACTCGATCTCTTCAAGTCTCATATTATATGGGAAATCCTTAGATAGCTCATCAATCAATTTAGGCCACATTTTCATCTCTGCATCCCTGAATTCCCTTTGGAGCAGGTACACTGTCCCCATTGCGCCTCTTCGTATCTTCTCTGATGCGGAAAAATCGACATAGACCTTAACAGCCCATTGACTTTCTTTTACTCTCTTAACTAAATACTCAGGTTCTGAATTGAAAAACTGAATTTCGCTCCCATTAGTATATTCATCAAGTCCAATGTCGACTAACTCTATGTCAAATCCAAAATTTTTGGAAATAGTCTCGACTTCATTTTTCCAATACGCGAGAGGCTTCCTCTTGAGTCTTGATTCAATCAAATGAAAGGTACCCTTGTATATTTCAATATAACGAGTACCTTCCACGTGTTCATTAAAATTAACTATTGGATTAAAGTGACTAGGATAAAGCAAGAAAAATAATGGAGTAAAAACTAGAAACCATAATCCTATTAGTGATTTATACATTATCTTCTCTCTCAGTATAAATACATAATTGATAGCCAACGCCTCTTACGGTTTTTATTAGTTCGGTTCCTTTATATACTTTAAGCCGATTCCTTAATCTTGAAACTCTGCGATCGATAGCTCTATCCAGACCATCATATTCAAAACCTCTAATCTTCTTTACTATCTCTTCTCGACAGACGACCTTTCCTACCGACCTTGCGAGTAGTACTAATAATTCAAACTCTGCACTTGTCATCTCGATTTGCACGTTATCAATTTCAACTGTCCGCCTATTCATACATATTTTAAGTGGCCCACAAGTTAATGAATCTTTACTCTTTTCGGATATATTTCTAGTTGATCTTCTTAATAACGCATTTATTCGACTAAGCAGTAGCTGAGGTTTAACTTTCTTAATAATGTAGTCATCTGCACCAATTTCTAGTCCAGTCATTTGATCTGCGTCATCGTCTAAAGCAGTTTGTATCAATATATAGCCATCATAGTTTTTCCGTACCATTCTGCACACATCCATGCCATTGATACCTGGAAGCATTATATCCAGTATGACTAAATCCGGCTTTATTTCCTGTATCACTCTAACTGCTTCATAACCGTTTGAAATGATGTCAACTTTAAAATTGTAACCTCTCAGGAACTCACTTATCAGGTTAGCCAATTCAGTATCATCCTCAACCAAAAGAATGGAGTTCTGGTTATTATTTTTGAAATTCATTTTTTCACTTCTTAAACAAGGATTGCCTGGTAGCCTTTTAAAAAATCCAATGTTAAATAAATTCAGCTATACTGGAACGACGATTTCACATACTCATGGGCAACTGATGCTCCGAATTAGCGCACCAAACAGTAAATTATAAATCATATTTTATGATATTTCTGTGACATTTTGTGTCAAACAGCATTATGTTTTTTTACAAAACCTGAGTAGATTTTTAGTGTCTTCTTTGTATTTTTCTTAACTATCAGGCATACCGATATACCTAACCTTAGTTTCGGATTACATGGTTAAGTTATATCATCTACCTTTAATTTAAGGAGAGTATAGATAGTTTGTTATGAATGAAGGTATAGCAATTACCTATCAAAACACATCAATTTTTTATGATAGGGATTTCCACGGCAAAAAATTTCCTCTGGGCGGTAATTTTTTTCCGTTTATTAACACGAAAAAATCGGCATTCTATAATGATTACTCTGAACCCCCTATTATTCAAGATGACTATCTACCAAGGATTCTGGCAGGAATATTGCATTGAAACACCAATATTTACTAGATAACTTGTCAACGTAAGCTTTGGCATGCCAATTACAGAGGAAAATCACATGAAAATTGATGATACATCTCCAAATACAGCTGTATATGTTTCAACATTTAGTACATTTCAGCTTCCCTCTGATTCCAACGATAATTTGGACTTTGTGAATATTGAAGCAAACAAGAATGAGTCTAAAAACAATCGGGCTACCTTAGACTTAATACAGATTAAAAAGGATATTAGCAACTCTCTAGATCTTGGCATTGCAGAGAAGCAGTCGTTATTATCCAAATTGGAGGAGCAGCTGATGGCCCAATATGTAAAATCGACCGCTGAAAAAGAAGAGCCGGTTCAACATAATCCCCGCACTATGACGTATACAGTAAATCAAATGAATGCAAGAGTTTATCAAGTAGAAGGAGAGCCCACTCGAACTAAGTCAGAAAAAAGCTTATTAGTATAGTTGAAATTCATCTGTATCAAAATTGCTTATTTTCTCGTTATAGTTATAAAACAAGCGGCCTAAAGCCGCTTGTTTTCTTTTTTACTTTACTGATTATCGGATTGATTCCCCATAGGTTGGTACATTTCCCGACCTTTGTCGTCTCTGGGATAACCAATGTCCCGATATTTTTCCCAGGCCTCTTCGGCACTGCCCGGCTCGCAGCGACCGACTCGTTCAAATCGGGCATTACCCCAGCCAATAGTGCGGCCAAAACGACTGTCTTCACGCCATTCTTTCCAATGGCCAGCCCCCATATTATTGCGGGAACGGGTCACGATTTCCCACTCCATACCGTCATGTCCTACATCCTGGGCATAATCACCGTGCATAAATATCTGATCGCCCTCCTGCGTTGCCAGCCCGTTCCAGTCTGGGAAGGTGTCAGACACCCACTGATATCGCTGCTGGGACCCGTAAGTTCCGGCATAATAAAAGCACAGGCCCTGGGTGGCCCATTGGTTGTGGGTGCCGCTTCCGTCATCATAAAAGGTAATGGTCCAGCGATTACCTTCTGCGACCAGGTCGGGTTTGAATGGGGGGGTGGCATGACTGGATACGGCACTGCAAAGCAGCGCACAACTGACAGCAGAAACTAAATACTTTTTCATAGGATTAACCTCCGTATTAATAAACTGAATGTCCCGACAGCATTGCATCCGGCAAAGAAGTCTCCGTGACAGAAAAAGGCAGGCTCCTTGATGATCTCGGGGCTGTAAACGTAGTTGAATTGCTCGGGGTTGCAAGCCAGGTGCCGTTTGAAATTGTTCAGTTGCTTTTACAGTTGCAGGTAAGTATCTGGCGAGGTGGGAATTCAGTCGTCTGTCTGCTCCAAAAATAATTTCAAAAAACGTCGGACTCACGTCCAACCCACTGTGAGGTGACCTTTAGTCCAACAACAATGAATGGTAAATCTCTGTCTACTTTGTTGGGGGCATGGTCAGTGGATTAAGCTTTGCACTTAAAACATGGTCCTGCCACTTCCCATTAATCTGTAGATAACGTTTAGCCAATCCTTCCACTTCTAATCTACCAACCACTTTCCGGCTTTTTCGTAGCGGATACTGTGTCGTTGCAAAGCACTGAAATCGCGCAGATATAAGCCGTCTACCTGGCCATTCAACGGGCGCTTAACAGCATATATGTCGCCGCTTTGCAGCCATTGGCTGAGTTGGTTGAAACTGACCATTATTCGTACAGCAGATTCCTGACTTTTATCGTTGTAGGGCCATTGGCGCAACTGACGCTGTGGGGAAGCCGCATAGTTATAGAAAATATTGCCAACGCGCAAGACTACGACCTGGCCATCCACTTCTTCAATCCTGGCCATACCAAAGGGATACTGGTACAGATCCCAGTTAAGCCGGGCACTGTGACGTATCAGCGGCTGAGCATTGTCATCCAGTAACCGACTAAAATCCATAAAATAGAGATCGCCCGCGGCCGGTGAAGACACTATTTGCTGGTATTGTTGTTGTGTTTGATACAGATGCAGGGTGTAGCACATCAATGCCAGCATAATCAGCCATAACCCTGTAAAGCGGCTGCCGAGATAGTATTTAAGGTATCTTGCCGGCAGTTGTCGCTGCTCATGCCAACTAACGGACCTAGGCGCCACAGCATGGGAAACCGACAGCAACATTAATGGCAGACTAAACAGCTCAAATGCCAGGTAACGTACTTTTGTCCAGTTGCCCTGAGTTAATTGTTTGCCATCGGCTTCTGCAGGATGCTCGATCCAAAGGGTCACTACTTTCGTAAAAAACATAAATTCAGCCTCCTTGCCTGTCGGAATAAAACAGGTCCTTTGTTGTCAGTGATAATCATCCTGACGCTATTGAGTGCCCAGCTGTTTTGGCAGTAACAGCCATATTTGCTCGTCAGCCGGACACTTGCCTTTTAATCCATCTTTAATGGGTTTGGATTCAAGTAAGCTTATCGCAAACTTCTCGGCGTACAAGCCCCTGATTTCCTCCTCCACCACCGAAAAAGGTGGCCCTGCTAACCTCTCCTGTTGGTAATCAAAGCTAATCAGCAATTGCGGTGCACACCCCGTCAGCGCCATCAGGTGCTGACTATACAGACGACGGGTTGAGGGTGGCAATGCCACCAATGCAGCCCTGTCGTATATCGCATCGATAGGCCCCAGAGCCTGAGAATGGAGTGCAAAAATATCGCCAACAAAGATATCCAGGTTGTCAGCACTAAACTTCTTAACCTGGCCAAGCTCGGTGATCTGTGGTCTGACACCCAGCTCAGCAAAAAGCTGCTCCACAGCACTTTGCACCCATTCTGCCCCGGTCACGCGAAAACCCTGGTTTAACAGCCAGGCGATATCCAGGCTCTTACCGCATAAGGGTAAAAACAAAATGTCACCGGGCACCAGTTTCAAGCTGGCGAGGTGCCTGACCAGCTTTGGATGCGGCTCTGGCAAATGAAATCCCAGCTCCTGCTTTTGCCATTTATCCTGCCAAAAATTCGCTTCCATTTCTTCACTCCCGCTCAAAGTCTGTAAAAGTCTGATTATCTTAAATGGCTGGCTTTGCCATGACGATCTGGCAAGCCATTTCCTATATCAGGAAATGGCTTGGCAAAAAACGGCTTCAAGATATTGGTGGTTAAAGTAGCCTAGTTAGTGCCAGTCTTGCACACCATAACGCTGTAAAATACTGACCAAATCTCCGGTTTTTCGTAATTGTTGCATCCCCTCATCAAACTCGGCCATTAACTGTGCTGAAAGCTGCTCAAAGGCTGGCGAAAAAGCCAGATAAAGGTATTGAAACTTAATACAGCCTAAGTTTTTTAACTGTGCATCAAACAGTTGTGGGTAGCGCTGTTGATAATAGGCATAGACATTGACGTCCATCCAGAATGCATCGGCTCGACCTAATTTCACCATATTCACCACCCTCTCCATGTAGCGACTATCAATTGAGAAATCGTCAAACAGTTCCTCATACTGGCTACTCCCTAAGGCAGCCCGATAAGCTGATTCATTTGCCCATCCCTTAAATACGATGGTACGCCTGTTGAGAAAGGAATAGATATCACCAGCCACCCAATTATCGGAAGCAAGACCGATAAAACAATCACTCTGTACCGCTATTTCACGCTCGGGAAACCACAATTCCGGGGTCTCGTCTTTACCAGCTGACAGTACACCATGCAACTCCCCTTTAGCCACGTCGGCCACCGCGCGCGCCCAGGGCAAAGCATAAAACTCCACGGTGTAGCCAAATTGTTCGACAAAAATACTTCGCGCAATATCAGTAGTAAATCCCTGATTTTCTTCATTTGGACACATATGCGGACAAGCTTCGGTATAGCCGAATTTGAGGACTGGCTTTTCGTTTTCGGCTGTGACCGTAAAGGCCAGCCCGATAATGAGGTACAGAAAGGGCGATTTCATGCTCCTTGAATGTAGCACAGAACATAAAGACGCCGCATGATTAAAATAAAAAAGGGCCATCAGGCCCTTTTCTCATCATCAGTTACCTACCAAATTACAGGTATTCAACTTCGATAATTTCATACTCCACAACCCCTGCCGGCGTCTGGATATTCACAACATCATCCTGGCTTTTACCAATCAGGCCGCGGGCAATGGGCGAATTCACCGAGATCAGGTTATTTTTAATATCCGCTTCATCATCGCCCACGATGCGATAGGTAATTTCGCTGTCGGTATCCAGATTTAAAAGGGTTACCGTTGCACCGAAAATCACCTTACCGTTGTTAGGCATCTTGGTGACATCAATAATCTGCGCCACCGATAACTTGGCTTCAATATCCTGAATACGGCCTTCGCAAAAGCCCTGCTGCTCACGGGCAGCATGGTACTCGGCATTCTCTTTGAGATCGCCGTGTTCACGGGCTTCGGCTATGGCCTGGATAATCTGCGGCCGTTTTACCGACTTCAGATGATTCAGCTCTTCACGCAATTGTTGTGCGCCCTTGGCTGTCATGGGTATCTGTTGCATTAACGACTTACTCTCTCGTGTAATTCCTGTACTGAGCTTACCCTGGCCCGATCATCGGCTTCCTGGGCATGCATGGTAGCAAACGCTGCATTCATAGTGGTGGTATACGCCACTTTATTCAAGAGTGCTTCGCGACGAATGTACACAGAATCGTTAATTGCCTGACGCCCTTCGGTGGTATTGATGATATAGCAGTACTCACCATTCTTAATGGCATCCACAATATTCGGACGCCCTTCCGACAGTTTGTTCACCACCGCACAATCCAATCCCGCCTCGGTAATCACCTGTGCAGTGCCTTTGGTGGCTTCCAGCTTAAAGCCTTTGGCCAGCATGGCTTTAGCCAATTCAACCAGACGGCGTTTATCGTTTTCACGCACCGACAGCAGCGCCTTACCACGTTTAGGTAAGGGTGCACTGGCACCCAGATTAGCCTTGGCATAGGCCTCTTCGAAGCTATCCCCTACGCCCATGACTTCACCGGTAGAACGCATTTCAGGGCCAAGCAGTGGATCCACACCCTGGAATTTGGCAAAGGGGATCACCACTTCCTTAACCGAATAATAAGGTGGGATAATTTCTTCCGTGACACCTTGCTGCACCAGAGTCTGCCCAACCATAGCCCGGGCGGCAACTTTGGCCAGTGCCACACCGGTGGCTTTAGACACAAAAGGCACGGTACGGGCGGCACGTGGGTTAACCTCAATCAGGTAGACTTCACCGTCTTTTACCGCAAACTGAGTGTTCATCAGACCTACCACACCCAGTTCCAGGGCCATGGCCTTCACCTGCTCACGCATTTTGTCCTGAATGGCATTATCCAGGCTGTAAGGCGGTAGTGAACAGGCAGAGTCACCTGAGTGCACCCCGGCTTGCTCAATGTGCTCCATAATGCCGCCGATCACCACATTCTCGCCGTCGCAAATGGCATCGATATCCACTTCGATGGCGTCATCCAGGAAACGGTCCAGCAGCACGGGGGAATCATTGGACACTTTCACCGCTTCATTCAGATAGCGTTTCAGATCCTTAATGTCGTAGACAATTTCCATGGCGCGGCCACCCAGTACATAGGAAGGACGAACCACCAGTGGGAAGCCGATACGCTCGGCCTGCTCTAGGGCCTGCTCAACATTGCTGACCGTGGCATTGGCCGGTTGTTTCAGGTTCAGCTTATGCACCATCTGCAGGAAACGTTCACGGTCTTCTGCACGGTCAATGGCATCCGGGCTGGTGCCGATAATGGGCACACCATTTGCTTCCAGGGCGCGAGCCAGTTTTAATGGTGTTTGGCCACCATACTGCACGATCACACCTTTGGGTTTCTCAACCCGCACGATTTCCAGTACATCTTCCAGCGTCACGGGTTCAAAGTACAAACGGTCTGAGGTGTCGTAGTCGGTGGAAACGGTTTCCGGGTTACAGTTAACCATAATGGTTTCATAACCGTCTTCACGCATGGCCAGCGCCGCGTGTACGCAGCAATAGTCAAATTCGATACCCTGACCGATACGGTTCGGGCCACCGCCCAATACCATAATCTTGTCACGGTCAGATGGATTGGCTTCACACTCTTCATCGTAACTGGAGTACATGTATGCAGTGCTGGTGGCAAATTCTGCTGCGCAGGTATCCACTCGCTTGTATACCGGCACAACGCCTTGCTTATGGCGATTGCCGCGCACATCAGCTTCCGCCACATTGGTCAGCGCGGCCAGGCGTGCATCAGAGAAGCCTTTACGCTTAAGCTTGCGCATAAAATCAGCATCAATACCGGATAAACCACGTTCGGTCACATCGATTTCCAGTTGCACCAACTCTTCAATTTGCACCAGGAACCAGGGGTCGATATTGGTCAGGGCAAAGATTTCGTCTACCGTCATGCCAATTCGCATTGCATCGGCAATATAGAACAAACGCTCAGCACCGGCTTCACGCAGCTCGCGAACGATCTTGGTTTTGGCTTCGGGGTCCTGAATATCCACCACAGGATCAAAGCCATGGAAACCAATTTCCAAACCGCGAATGGCCTTTTGCAAGGATTCCTGCTGGTTACGACCAATGGCCATCACCTCGCCAACCGACTTCATCTGGGTGGTCAGGCGGTCATTGGCGCCAGGGAATTTTTCGAAGTTAAAACGTGGGATCTTGGTCACAACATAGTCGATAGCCGGTTCAAACGATGCCGGGGTTAAACCACCGGTAATGTCGTTGGCCAGCTCATCCAAGGTATAACCAATCGCCAGCTTGGCCGCCACCTTAGCGATGGGGAAGCCGGTCGCTTTGGAGGCCAGCGCAGATGAACGGGACACCCTGGGGTTCATCTCGATAATCACCATGCGGCCGGTTTGTGGGTCTACACCGAACTGTACGTTAGAACCACCTGTTTCCACACCGATTTCACGCAGAACCGCCATGGCGGCATTACGCATAATCTGGAATTCTTTGTCGGTCAGGGTCTGCGCTGGTGCCACCGTGATAGAGTCACCGGTGTGAATCCCCATAGGATCGAAGTTTTCAATGGTACACACGATAATGCAGTTATCGTTTTTATCCCGCACCACTTCCATTTCGTATTCTTTCCAACCGATCAGCGATTCATCAATCAGCAGTTCGTTGGTGGGTGACAAATCCAGTCCGCGGCGACAAATTTCTTCAAACTCGTCAATGTTGTAAGCAATCCCGCCACCGGTGCCGCCCATGGTGAAAGACGGACGGATAATACAAGGGAAGCCGATACGCGACAGCACATCGTGGGCTTGTTCCATGGTGTGGGCAATTTCCGCGCGAGGACATTCCAGACCGATGCTCTTCATGGCCTGGTCAAAACGCTCACGGTCTTCGGCCTTGTCAATGGCATCGGCAGTGGCACCAATCATCTCCACACCAAACTCGGCCAGTACGCCATGCTTATCCAGCTCCAACGCACAGTTCAGGGCAGTCTGGCCCCCCATGGTTGGCAGAATTGCATCGGGGCGTTCTTTTTCGATGATTTTTTTCACCACTTCCCAGTGAATCGGCTCGATATAGGTGGCATCGGCCATTTCCGGGTCAGTCATGATGGTAGCCGGGTTGGAATTCACCAGAATCACCCGGAAACCTTCCTCACGCAGGGCCTTACAGGCCTGGGCGCCGGAATAGTCAAATTCACAGGCCTGACCAATAACAATAGGGCCGGCACCGAGAATCAAAATACTTTGTAGGTCGTTACGTTTTGGCATGCTTCCCCCTATTACTTCTTGCTGGCCGCAATCAATTCGATGAAATGGTCAAACAGCGGTGCGGCATCGTGCGGCCCTGGACTCGCTTCCGGGTGCCCCTGGAAACTGAAGGCCGGTTTATCGGTACGATGAATGCCCTGGATGGTCTTGTCGAACAGGGAAATATGCGTCACTTGCAGATTATCTGTCAGGCTGTCTTCGTCCACCGCAAAACCATGATTCTGGCTGGTGATCATCACGCGATTGTTGGGAATGTCTTTCACCGGGTGGTTAGCACCGTGATGGCCATGTTTCATCTTCATGGTCTTGGCACCACTGGCCAGCGCCAACAACTGGTGGCCAAGGCAGATACCGAATACCGGAATATTTTTCGCCAGAATGGTTTGAATCGCCTCAATAGCATAAGTACAAGGCTCTGGGTCACCAGGGCCGTTAGACAGGAACACGCCATCAGGATTCATGGCCAGTACCTCTTCGGCACTGGTTTGAGCTGGCACCACAGTCAATTTGCAACCGCGGTCGACCAACATACGCAGAATGTTGAGCTTGGCACCAAAATCATAGGCCACCACGTGAAAAGGCAGATCTTCACGATTTTCATCGTGGCCCTTGCCTAAGCGCCATGAACCGTGATTCCACACAAAGGCCTCATCAGTGGACACCACTTTGGCCAGATCCATGCCTTTCAACCCAGGAAATGCCTTGGCGGCCGCTAATGCTTTGGCTTCATCCAGGTTGTCACCAGCGACGATACAACCGTTCTGTGCACCGGTTGAACGTAGCACGCGGGTCAGACGACGGGTGTCGATGTCTGCGATACCAAGAATGTTATGTTGTTTGAGATAATCAGAAAGGCTTTGCTGGTTGCGGAAATTACTGGCGATCAGGGGGAGGTCTCGGATAATCAGGCCTTTTGCCCAAATTCGGTTGGACTCCTGGTCCTCATCATTGGTGCCGGTATTACCAATGTGGGGGTATGTGAGGGTCACTATCTGTTCGGCATAGGACGGGTCGGTGAGGATCTCCTGATATCCTGTCATGGCGGTATTAAACACCACCTCTCCTACAGCAATACCTTCGGCTCCGATGGCGGTCCCTTTGAAAACTGTGCCGTCTTCAAGGACCAAAAGGGCGGATTTAGTCAAGTCAACCTCCTATTCGCTATCCATACCCATTTACTGAGCGATATGGATCTTTTGGCAACCTAAAAAAAACGGGCGTAAATTGTTAATTTACATCCCGTTTACTTGTTTTGCTGGCTCTGCAAGCCGGTTTCTCCCGGTAAATAGCAAAATTTTGGCAAATTCGTAGTAGTCTACATTAACTTGACAAATCCGTCCATTCTGAATTGGAAATTTTATATAAATAGACCTTTAACCTCAAAAATAAGGCAAAACACACAAAAGCATAAGTATCCTTCATACAGTCCTTGTTCTAAGCGCGCATGCAGCCTTGTATGGCGCTCCTAATCCAGGTCGACGCCGCTCATCAGCGCCCCAACTGTATAATTCTCTGACAGCCCAAGCCTGTCCGTTGGCATGCTGACAGGGCCGCTTTCCTACCCGCCTGGAAATCGGCAGCAGTGTTCTTGCCATACACCAGCCCATCAAGGCAAAAAAACTACTAGCCGTCTATTCTCACCAAGCCATTTGTTAAAAAATCCGACAGCCTGACAACTGCATACGTATTCAGCGGATTTACCAGCCTGAAGCCCTTGCCTGACGAGTTTTCATTCATCTAATGTCAGGCAGTTGTAAATATTCCGTTAACACTTCTGGAGAAACCAGTGAAACCTTATTTATCTCTGCTGTTGCCTTTCTACCTGTTCTGCGCCGGGTCAGCCCAGGCGGCCATGATTTCTAACGGCGATTTCCAAAGCTGCACCCTCAGCGGTTGGAGTCTGGATACGGATGGCAGCGGCGACCCCGGTCCGACCGGTGACTTTGCCATAGACAATAACGCCGGCGACTGCCGCGCGGTGTTAAGCGTAGATGACGGTCAAAGTGCCAGCGCGTTTTTTGCCAACACCTTGTATCAGGAATTGGATCTGAGCATGGCCGCCGGTCAGTCTCTGTGGCTAAGTTTCGACTGGGCGTTTTTCGGCACCGATGGCGATCCGCAAATAGGCGATTTCTTCAATATTGCTCTAAATGACGGGTTGGGCAATCTGTATGGGGCTGATGGACAACTTGGTGCTCTGTTGCAGTCTGCTATGAACGGGCTGAGCAGCTATGGCTCGGGCACATTCTCTGTGCAACTCGACAGCAGCTTTTATAATCAATCGGGCTGGTTCCTGGACTTTAGTCTGCAGGAAGGGCTGGCCATAGGGGATGGTTTATTTTCCAGTTTAGCCATTGATAATGTCCGCCTGGATGCTGTTTCTACCCAAGTGCCAGAGCCGCCCCTGCCCGCTTTATTATTGCTGGGCCTGCTGTTGATGCGCAGGAGAACCATCTGATGACACGTTATCTGTTAGGCCTACTGCTATGCGTCTTGTGCCTGCCAGCGTCCGCCGACTGGCAGGATCAGCAGGAAGTGACTTTTGACTATGCCTCACGACCGGTATTTGACCGTGTCAATCAACAATATCGCAGCCTGGTCACTCTGACCCACCATGGCAGTACCCCCCTGTCGGGTACGATGCGCGTGATGGTGGATGCCAGCAGCCACAGCATCCTGAATGCCGATGGCGAACTGGACGGTAAACCTTATCTCCTGCTGGATACCAACACGCTGACCCAGGGACAATCGCTGCAATTTAATTTGATGCTGAGTCTGGAGCGCATCCCCCTGTCTTTATCACTGCGTTTGCAATCGCAAAGCAGCACATCTGACACCGGCCTGGTGCTGGCTGAAAACCAAATTGCCTTGTTCTACCAGCGCGAGGATCAGGACTACAGCGGTTGGGGTCTGCATTTGTGGCAAGGCGAAGGCTGTGGCAACTATGCTTCGCCAACCAGCGACAGCCCGCATTTTGCCAACTGGGCCAATCCCTATCCGGCAGATGGCGTGCATGCCCAATACGGTGCCTACTACATTCTGAGCATTGAACCTGGTGCCGCTTGCTACAACTTTATTATTCACAAGGGCGATGCTAAAGCACTGGGACCGGACAACAGCCGTTTTGTGCCCGGGCAGGGACAACAAGGTTTCACTTTTGATGGTTACCCGGAAATCTGGTACCAACCTATTACCACGCGTCCTTTATTTCTGGACGGTGCGCGAGCGCATTGGCTGGCTACCGACACACTCCTTTGGCAAACCGGCCAGGCCGATGAGTACCGCCTTTATCATAGCGCGTCAGCGGGCCTGTCTCCCCTTGATTTAAATACCCTGCAAAACACCAGTTTTGTGGCATTGCTGCCACAGCAAGCTGACGACGGTTTTTATCAGCGCGATCCTCAACTGCAAGGTTTCAGCGGCTTTAATTTGAGCTTAACCGACGACGATGCCAAGCAACTGGCCCGCGCTCAACTTATTGCCGTGGCACTGGACAGTGACGGCAATCTGTTAGACGCCACCCGGGTGCAGTCAGCAAGGCTGTTGGACTATCTTTACACCAGAGCAAATGACGATGCCGATGAGACGGTACTGGGGGTCCAATATCTGGGTGAACAGATCCGCGTCTCGGTCTGGGCGCCCACCGCCACAAGCTTGTCTATCGCACTGTATGACAAGCAAAAGAACCCCATCGCCAGCCACCCAATGCAGCGTGACAATGACACTGGCATCTGGACGTTTACAGGCCCAAAAGCTGAATTAGACAGGCAATTCTACCGGTTCCAGCTGGATGTTTATCACCCACTCACCGAACAGTTTGAAACTCTGAGTACCACAGACCCTTATTCGCTGAGTTTGTCTACCAATGGGCGTTTCAGCCAGTTGGTTAATCTGGATGATGCTGACCTTAAACCTGCCGGTTGGGACAACCATCCGGTACCTACTGTTGCTGCGCCGGAAGACAGTATTATCTATGAAACCCATATTCGTGATTTCAGTATCTGGGATGAAACGGTCAGCAGCGCCAACCGCGGTAAGTACCTGGCCTTTACCGAAGCCGGTAGTCAGTCGGTACAGCATATTCGGGCACTGCAACAGGCGGGTCTTACCCATATTCACCTGTTACCGGCCAATGATATTGCTTCTGTCGAAGAAGATACCAGCAAACGGGTCGAGCTGACCGATACCGTAGCGCGCCTGTGTCAGTTCAACGCCGCGGCGCCGGTGTGTGGCGTGGAAAATCCCAGCACCACCATACAACAAGTGCTGGAAGGCTATACCCCAGGTACAGCAGACGCCCAGGCATTGGTTGAATCTATGCGCAGTCTGGACGGATTTAACTGGGGTTACGACCCACAGCATTTCGCCGCGCCAGAGGGCAGCTATGCCACCGATCCGGATGGTGAAGCGCGAATTGTGGAAATGCGTGCCATGAATCTGGCCTTGCATGAGATGGGGCTGCGCATAGTACTGGATGTGGTGTACAACCATACGGCTTCTTCAGGCCTGTACGACAATTCGGTGCTGGACAAGCTGGTCCCTGGCTATTACCAGCGTCTTAATGAGGTCAGTGGCCGTATCGAGAACTCCACCTGTTGCGAAAACACCGCAACGGAAATGCGTATGATGAGCAAGCTGATGGACGACTCTTTGGTAATATTCGCCCAGCAGTTTGGCTTTGACGGCTTTCGCTTTGATCTGATGGGCCATATTCCCCGTGAAGCAGTATTGGCGGCCAGAGAAGCCGTCAGGGCAGTAGATCCAGACACCTATTTCTATGGCGAAGGCTGGAACTTCGGCGAGGTGGTGAATAACCGGCGCTTTGAACAGGCTTCTCAGTTAGCCATGGCGGGCACCGAGGTCGGCACCTTCTCTGACAGACAGCGTGAAGCGCTGCGCAGCGGTGCCCTGTTCAGCGCCGGTGGCAGTTTGCACGAGCAGGATACCACCCGCATCGGTCTGGCAGGGAATATCGGCAGCTTTGAATTTGTGGCTGCCAGCGGTAACTACCTGTCTGCCTATGACTATCAGTGGAACGGCCAACCCGCGGGCTATGCACAAGACCCGGCTGACACGGTCAACTATGTATCCAAGCACGACAATGAAACATTGTGGGACAAGCTGCAACTAGTTCTGCCTTCGGATCTTGATGCTGCCGAGCGAGTACGTATTCAGAATCAGGCCCTGAGTTATCCATTGCTGAGTCAGGGAATTCCATTCCTGCATCTGGGCTCAGATTTGCTGCGCTCAAAATCCATGGATCGCAATACCTATGATTCAGGCGACTGGTTTAACCGTGTCGATTTCAGTATGAGCACAAATAACTGGAATGTGGGTCTGCCCCGCGCAGCCGACAATCAGAATAACTGGCAGGCCATCGGTGCCGCCAGCGCTAACCCCAACAGTCAGGTTGGCCCATCTGACATCGCCTTCAGCGCAGTCATATTCAGAGAATTTGTGCAGATTCGCGCCGGCAGTCCACTGCTGAGACTGCGCCAGGTAGAGCAAGTCCGTCAGCGTCTTAAATTCCATAACACCGGTGCTGAACAGGTGCAGGGACTTATTGCAATGAGTCTGGATGACGGTCTGGGTTTAACAGACCTGGATCCGACCCTGGATGCCTTGTTGGTTGTTTTTAACAGCAGCGCTGTCACGCAAAGCATCCGGATTAACAATGCCAGTGGCTTTGTACTGCATCCGGTGCAGCAACATTCGCTGGATAGTCGCTTACAGCAGGTCAGTATCAGTGACAACCTGTTCACTGTGCCGCCTCGTACCTCTGCGGTATTTGTTAAACCGCAAAACGGCGAGCAGGGCTACGGCTTAAGTGCCCTACCCCCTTATGGTGAGAAGGTTATCTTTCTGCGCGGCGGTCTGAACGGCTGGGATACCTCCATGCCTTTTCACTATCAGGGTAACGACAGATATACCCTGGATGTGCAACTGCAGCCAGGCACCTTTGAGTTTAAAATTGCCGATGCAGATTTTGCCAGCGCCAATCTGGGCGGCGGTTTCCAAGTCGCGATTGGACAGGCACAAACGATTTACCAGCAAGGAAATAATCTGAGTCTCGACATTATTCAGGCCGGTGAGTATCGCTTTGCACTGGATGCCAGTAATAGTGCCAGCCCGAGCCTGACCGTTATCCCTGACGATCCTTCTGCCATTCCCCCTCCCTATGGCAGTCATACGCTTTATCTGCGTGGCAGTCTGAATGGTTGGGGCACCACTATGCCGTTGCCATTTGCTGGTAACGGACGCTATCGGGCGATACTGACTCTGCCAGCCGGCAATCATGCTTTTAAGATTGCCGATGCTGACTGGGGCGGTACGGGAGGTGCCAACCTGGGTGGCAACAGCACTGTGACACCGGGTGATACAGTGAATCTGGTACCAGGCAGCAACGACAACCTGACCTTATCTCTGTCTGAAGGTGGTGAGTATCAGGTGACAGTGGATGCCAGCAATCTGGCCAGTCCTGTCCTGACAGTTGAGCTTCCGTAAACTGTTAATTCGCCATAAAAAACGGGGCTTACCAGCCCCGTTTTTGTTAGCTCTGCAGGCCTAGCACCTGCTGCATATCGTATAATCCTTCGGGCTTGTCTTTAAGCCAGATTGCCGCTCTGACCGCGCCGTTAGCGAAGGTCAGACGACTGCTGGCCTTATGCGTCAGCTCAAGCCGTTCACCAATATCGGCAAACAAGGCGGTATGCTCGCCTACCACGTCGCCGGCGCGAATGGTGGCAAAACCGATCTGCTGCTGTGGCCTGGCGCCGGTATGCCCTTGCCTGCCGTACACCGCACATTGGTCAAGATCACGACCTAATGCATCGGCAATTGCCTCACCCATGGCAACGGCCGTGCCGGATGGCGCATCCACTTTATGCCGGTGGTGGGCTTCCCAGATCTCAATATCGCAACTCTCGCCCATTACCCTGGCGGTTTGCCTCAGTAAATTAAGCAGCAGGTTCACCCCAACGCTGTAATTGGCGGCAAAAACCACCGGAATCTTGGTGGCGGCCTGTTGCAGCAAAGCTTTTTGTGCCGCATTCAGCCCCGTTGTCCCCACGACCACGGGCTTACCGTGCGCAATACACCAATTTAAATTGCTTTCCAGCGCTTCTGGCAAGGTGAAATCAATCATCACCTCGACGCTATCGGCTTGCTCATCGGGACGGTCACTGACCGTCAGACCTTGCCGACCAATGCCGGCCAGTTCCCCCACATCCATACCCAGCCAATCTGAACCGCTACGCACTAACGCCGCCGTTAACTGTGCTTGGTCATTGTGCTGCAGCGCCTCAATCAGTACTCTGCCCATCCGTCCATTGGCACCAAAGATCCCGACATTTATCATCTTGTTATCCAATTCACCTGTTTGGCTGGCATTGTGCCTGAATTCCCAGCCATCGTCAGCCATCTAAACGGCTAGTTAAACAGAAACAATATATCAACCCTTGCTATGGTCTGGGTTTTGCCATAATGCGGTTCCATGCTTCACTGCCCTTTAGGGTCTGCAGCCCTTGATTAAACACACTGACCAGTTGCGGATCCCAGGCTGCTGCAGGATAGGCTTGCTTGTCGAACAGCGAATGGATGCGTATCTTGCCTTTGCCCAGGCGTTTTTGGGCAAAATACTTCAACACCAGCTTGTCGCCGATAACCAAATCCACTTTATGGTTGGTCAGCAGTTCAAACTGCCGCTGTCTGTCAACTATTTCCAGATAGGCATCCGGGTTCAAGGCATCCACAAAGCCCTTTCCCAATACGTCAGCCGCTTTTTGATAAGCGACGATACGCATATCGGCCAGGTCCTCAAGCACCAGATTATTTAAACCTGCGGTGTCCAGACTGACGGCCACATCTTCAATTTCCATATAGGCTAAAGTTCGATGCGCGCCGGGAATATCAAAGGCCACCGGGCTGACAAAATCCAGCTCTTTGTGTCTGAACTTCTGCAGCATGCGTTCATGGGAAAACAGCTCGACCCGCAGTTCATAGCCGGCCTGGGAAAAAATCTGCTTAACCACGTCATAGTCAATCCCTACAACTTGCCCGCTTGCATCCGCGTAGGCCCAAGGCGCGGCATAATGCAGACCCACATCAATGATGTTATCCTCTGCCAGCCCCTTGCCTGCGATACAACAAAAACACAGCATCAAGCCTAGCCGCATAGAACTGCTCCTTATCAGTGAAAATGGCGTGTTTCTCACCACCTGCTTTGTGTTACGGCAATTGATGGGAAAACAACCAGGGCAGCAGCGTTGGCTCGGCAAAAGTCGCCGTCCAACTGTCATGTCCCACGCCGGGATACAGGGTTAATTTGGCCTGACCATCCGCAGCGACTATGGCACTGTGCATCTGACGTGATAACTCAGGGTCCACGACCTGATCTTCCTCACCATGGAACAGCCACACTGGCATGCCCTTGCGATAATGTGTCGCCATTTGTTCTTTCCCCCCACCACAGATAGCAATCGCAGCAGCAAACATATCAGGACGATGATAAAGCATCTCCAGTGTGCCCATGCCCCCCATGGATAAACCACCGATGTACACACGCCTGTCATCCACATAAGGTTTGGCAACCAGTTCATCCATCAATGCCAGGGTTAATGCCATCACCTGTGTGGGGACAGGTGCCGCAGAGAACTGCAGTTGAACAGGTTGAGTGTCGCGGTTAACTGACACATTTGCCCAATATTGGTCTTTGGGTACCTGAGGGAATACCACAATGGCGGGATAGTCGTCCCGGACTGCGTTGTCGGCAAAGAGTGCCCCCCCATGTGTCAGTTGCAGGGTATTGTCACTGCCACGCTCACCGGCGCCATGTAAAAACAGGACCAGCGGGTAACGTTTGTGCTTGTCAAAGCCTTGCGGGTAAAGAATGCGGTATTGCAGCGTCTGTTCGCCTTGTTTGTAGATCATGCTTTGGTACAGGCTATTGTTATCGGCATATGCAAAAACGCTGATCAATAACAGGATCCACCCGCTTAGTGCTTTCATGTCATTCTCTTTGTGGTGTTGTTATGCCATTCAAGCATGTTGCTATGGATAAAAAAAGTCCGGCATATCAGAGCGTGTTGACCTTTTGAGTATAGAATTTGTCCAAATCCAGTCTCTTCTTGTCACGAGGTCGGGCTGCAGGACTAGTGAACCAAAGTCAGAGCCCGGCAACACCGAACAGGAGAGGCTGGGTTGAACCCTTCGGGCAGCGCTTGTGGGCCCTTTCTACGGCGTTATTACTCACTCATGTAGAATCACTACACCACGTTCGCGCTGCCTTGTATAAAGGGCCCACAAACTGCTGCAAAATCATACTCAAAAGGTCAACACGCTCTACCGGACCTGTACTTTATAGGATTGATTGAGCGCCTATCGGATGATCTTGATATCTTCTATCAGATCAATCCGCTGTTCATTGGTAAGATCCCAGACTTTGAGCAACTTGGTGGTACCAGCCGGGTTCGTGCACTCCACTGACTGCAGTAGCACTGGCTGGTTATTGGCGACCACCTTATGGGTAACAAACACATCAGCGTGGAAGTGACTTTTACCCGACTGGCCATTGAATAAACCTAGCGCCACACCACGGTCTTGTGTGACCTGGCAATGGCCCTGCCGGGTGCGGTTATCCACCGATAAGCTGCCGTCGTATTCAATGGCACTGTGGTAACTGTAACCTTGATTAACCTGAACAAACTCTCCGGCTGGTACGACCTCGGCCAGCCAGTCTATCTTTGGCACAGAAGCGATTTTGTGCTGAACCAGGTAGGCCTGCCCGGCTTCATCCGTGCAACTGACCTGCAATACCTTATCCACTTCCAGCGCGGTGTCAGGAAAGCGCCCCTGCGCTATATCCACAGCAGGCGCAATAGTCACCAATCGCGCTGATGCCAGGTAAGTACCGTCATCGGCAGCATAGAAAGCAGCACTGCTGCAGGAAGACCGGGCATGCCGGCGATACAGATAAACCTGTGCATCTCTGGCATTGTCATTGTGGGTGGCCGCCGCTTCCAGCGGCCCATCTGCGTAATCTGTATGGCGGGCTAAACCGTCTATGTCATAGACCATTTGCGCAGCTAAAGCGGTGCCGGACAAAGTTGCACAGGCAACGCCTATCGTCATTGCGAAAGTTTTCATATAAACATCCTTTTAGTTGATCACATTAATAAATGAATCGGTGAGCCCACCTTGGCTTAAGCACTATTCAAGCTAGAACTGCGCATCAAATAAGTCAAACAAAATGACAAATAAATCCTTAAATAACAAAAGGTTAATCAATCTTTTCAGAATTGATCCTGTCGATCAGTTTATTTACATTACAGACACAAAAAAAAGCCCTGCTTTGGCAGGGCTTTACATTCAGATATTATCAGTTGGTCAAGTCGTCAAAGAACTTCTTGACGCCATCAAAGAAGCCTTTTTCTTTAGGACGATACTTTGCCGCTTCATCACCTATACCCATCGACTTATCCAGCTCTTCAAGTAACTCTTTCTGTCTGGAGGTCAGGTTTACCGGTGTTTCCACTACCACTTTGCACATCAGGTCCCCAACGGAGCCGCTGCGTACCGACTTCACACCTTTGCCGCGTAAGCGGAACATCCGGCCGGTTTGGGTTTCAGGTGCCACTTTAAGTTTCACCTTGCCATCCAATGTTGGCACTTCGATTTCACCGCCCAAAGCCGCCCGGGTAAAGCTGATGGGCACTTCGCAATACAAGTTGTTGCCATCCCGCACAAAGATAGGATGGTCCTTGATATGTACCTGTACGTATAGATCACCAGCCGGGCCACCCATTTCTCCGGCTTCACCTTCGCCACTTAAGCGAATCCGATCCCCGGTGTCGACGCCAGCCGGCACTTTAACCGACAGAGTCTTGGTTTTTTCCATACGGCCATGGCCATGGCATTTACGACATGGGTCGGCAATTATCTTGCCCCGTCCTGAACAGGTAGGACAGGTTTGCTGCACGGCAAAAAAACCCTGACGCATCTGCACCTGGCCTTGCCCGTGACAGGTAGGACAAGTGGTAGGACTGGTGCCCTTCTTGGCACCAGAGCCGTCACATTCGTCGCAGCCAACCAAAGTCGGCACTTTAATCTCGACATTTTTGCCACGAACAGCATCTTCCAGGCTCATTTCCAGGTTGTAGCGCAGGTCTGAGCCCTGACGTGCTCTTGACTGGCGACGCCCGCCGCCAAAAATATCGCCAAACACATCGCCGAAAATATCACCAAAATCAGCGTGACCACCATGCCCGCCACCACGGTTCGGATCCACGCCAGCGTGACCAAACCTGTCGTAGGCAGCACGTTTTTGCTCGTCGGTCAGGATTTCATAGGCTTCCTGGATTTCCTTGAACTTCTCTTCCAGTGCTTTATCGCCCTGTGTCCGGTCAGGGTGATATTTCATGGCCAGGCGCTTGTAGGCTTTCTTAATATCGCGCTCGGCGGCGTCTTTGGCCACCCCCAGCACTTCGTAATAGTCTCGTTTGGACATATGACTTATCTGCTCCCGAATACAGCTAAATGGGGTCAGAGTAAAATTAACTGGTTGCCAGTGTCTGACAAGTAATTCTACTCTGACCCCACTTAAGCGTGACCGCCAAAGCGGTCACGTTAATGGTGACGCAAGATTATTTCTTGTCGTCTTTTACTTCCTCAAACTCGGCATCAACCACATCGTCGTCACCGGATTTTGCTGAGCCCTGCTGGCTCTGCGCACCTTCGCCGCCCTGAGCTTGCTGTGCTTTGGCTTGCGCCACTTCCATCAGCTTGCCGGAGGCTTCGATCAGTGCCTGAGTTTTAGCTTCGATTTCAGCCTTGTCGCTGCCTTTAATGGCGCTTTCCAGTGCTGACAATGCTTCTTCGATCTTGGCCTTGTCATCCGCGCCCAGCGCATCGCCAGCTTCTTCTACCTGTTTACGGGTAGCGTGAACCATGCCGTCGGCCTGGTTGCGGGCCTGCACCAACTCTTCAAACTTCTTATCCGCTTCGGCGTTGGCTTCAGCATCCTGCACCATGCTGTTGATTTCATCTTCCGACAAACCACTGGACGCCTGAATCGTGATCTTCTGCTCTTTACCTGTATCTTTGTCCTTGGCAGAAACATGCAGAATACCGTCGGCATCGATATCAAAGGTCACTTCGATTTGTGGCTGACCACGCATGGCGGCGCGGATACCCTCCAGGTTGAACTGACCCAGAGATTTGTTACCGGAAGCCTGCTTACGCTCACCTTGCAGTACATGCACTGTTACCGCAGACTGATTGTCTTCAGCGGTAGAAAACACCTGTGACTTCTTCGTCGGAATTGTGGTGTTTTTCTCAATCAGCTTGGTCATCACACCGCCCATGGTTTCAATCCCCAGAGACAATGGTGTCACGTCAAGCAGCAGTACGTCTTTCACATCACCGGCCAGTACACCACCCTGAATAGCAGCGCCCACGGCAACGGCTTCGTCAGGGTTAACGTCTTTACGTGGCTCTTTACCAAAGAACTCGGTGACATATTTCTGCACCAGTGGCATACGGGTCTGACCGCCAACCAGAATGATATCGTGGATATCATTGACCGACAGATCGGCATCGGCCAGCGCCTGTTTCACCGGCTCCAGTGAGTTCTTCACCATATCTTCAACCAAAGACTCCAGCTTGGCGCGGGTGACTTTGATGGTCAGGTGCTTAGGACCGGAGCTGTCGGCCGTGATATAAGGCAGATTCACTTCGGTCTGCTGGGCAGACGACAGTTCAATCTTGGCTTTTTCACCAGCTTCTTTCAGACGCTGCATGGCCAAAGGATCTTTACGCAGGTCGATACCCTGGTCTTTCTTGAATTCATCCACCAGATAAGTGATCAGACGGTTATCAAAGTCTTCACCACCCAAGTGAGTGTCACCATTGGTGGCCAGTACTTCAAAGGTATGCTCGCCTTCCACTTCGTCGATTTCGATGATGGAAATATCGAAGGTACCACCACCTAAATCGTAAACCGCAACCACGTTGTCGCCTTTCTTACGATCCATACCATAGGCCAGTGCTGCGGCCGTTGGTTCGTTGATAATACGCTTCACTTCCAAACCAGCGATACGACCAGCATCTTTAGTTGCCTGGCGCTGAGAATCGTTGAAGTAAGCCGGTACGGTAATCACCGCTGCGGTCACTTCTTCGCCCAGGTAGTCCTCGGCGGTCTTTTTCATTTTCTTCAGCACTTCGGCAGAAATCTGCGGTGGAGCCATCTTTTTGTCATTCACATCAACCCAGGCATCACCATTATCGGCCTTGATAATGGAATACGGCATGATGTCAATGTCACGCTGCACTTCTTTATCTTCCCAGCGACGACCAATCAAACGCTTAATCGCGAACAGGGTGTTCTTGGGGTTGGTAACCGCCTGACGCTTGGCTGGTTGACCTACCAGGGTTTCACCGTCTTTAGTAAAGGCGATGATGGAGGGGGTGGTGCGATCCCCTTCGGCGTTTTCGATAACACGAGGCTTATCACCGTCTAAAACGGCTACACATGAGTTGGTTGTACCCAAGTCAATACCAATGATTCTACCCATTAGCTTACTCCAGAAATTCGTTTAAAAACTGATGCTTTCTTTGTGGGGACCCACTTTGTTATTTTCAACAAGGCGGTAAAAAAATTTCCCCAAAAAAGTTGTGTTTATTTGCCTGAGATCAGGCTTCAACATCCACGCCGCCTTCAGGGGCACGGGATACCATTACCATAGCCGGACGCAATAGCCGGCCATTAAGTTCATAACCTTTCTGCATAACGGCCATCACCGAATTGGGTTCCAACTCGGCACTTTCCTGCATACCCATAGCCTGGTGTAATTCGGGGTTAAAAGGTTGTCCTTGTGGATCGATGATCTTCAGACCAAATTTTTCCACGGTGTTAATAAAGGACTTGTAGGTCAGCTCTACACCTTCCACCAGCGATTTAACCGCATCGTTGGACGCATCTGCCACTTGCAGGGCGCGTTCCAGATTGTCAATAACGGTCAGCAGTTCACCGGCAAAGCGCTCCAGGGCAAACTTACGAGCCTTGTCCACTTCTGCATCTGCACGTCTGCGGGTATTTTCCATATCCGCACGGGCCCGCAATACGGAATCCTTCTGCTCGGCCAGATTGGATTCTGCCTCGGCCAGGGCCTTTTCCAGCTCACTGATACGCTGCTGCTCAGGACTCACCTCGGTCTGTTCAACCTGATCCTGTGGCTGATTCACGTCGTTTTGTGGCTGCTGTTCTTGCTGTGGCTGCTGCTCGGTGCTCATTCGCCTCTCCGTAAAACCTATTAGAATGCCAAAATCGTTTGGGTAAATGGGGATAGTGACGGGCGATTCAAGGGGTAAAAGCAGATTTCCATGTAATTTATCTGGTCAATTCCGATTATCAGCGACTTTTTGTTAGCTAACCCTTATTATTTTCAAATAGATAGACAAGTTCAGCGATAGTTACCGTTATGCAAACCCCTTTTGACAATATTGGCTTGATTGGAAAACCTCAGCATCAGGGTGCCAATGAAAGCCTCAAAGCGCTTTACCGTTTCCTCAAAGCAAAAGGTAAGCGCATTCTGGTTGAAGAGCGGGTCGCTAAAGAGCTGGATCTGGACGATCTGGAGGTTATGGATCTGGTGGCCATCGGTCAGCATGCCGACCTGGCTATTGTGGTGGGCGGCGACGGCAATATGCTGGGCGCGGCTCGGGTGTTGTCACGTTTTAATGTCGGCGTGGTCGGTGTCAACAGGGGCAATCTGGGGTTTTTGACCGATATCCACCCGGATGACGTGGAACGTCAGTTGGAGGGAATCTTCAGCGGTGATTATGCCACCGAGCAGCGTTTTTTGCTGGAAGTGGAGGTCTATCGTCACAATCAACTGAAAAGCAGTAACGCCGCGGTGAATGAAGCCGTACTTCACCACGGTAAAGTGGCACATATGATGGAGTTTGAAGTCCATATCGATGACCAGTTTGTTTTCAGTCAGCGCTCCGATGGCCTGATTGTGGCAACGCCCACCGGCTCAACCGCCTACTCGCTTTCCGGTGGCGGCCCCATTTTAACCCCGAACCTGGATGCCCTGACCCTGGTGCCCATGTTCCCGCACACCCTCAGCAGCCGCCCCATCGTAGTGGATGCTAATAGCGTGGTACGTTTAGTGGTATCTCATGATAATACTGAAGCCCTGCAGGTCAGCTGTGATGGCCATGTGGTGCTCAGCGTTCTGCCCGGTGATGAAATACAGATCCGCAAAAATCCATACACACTGCGTCTGATCCATCCGCGCAGTTACAATTACTTTAATGTATTGCGCACCAAGCTGGGTTGGGGAAGTAAACTTTACTAAGCTATAAAAAAAGCGCCTACTGGCGCTTTTCTGGTTTAAGGTCGCATATATTGATGCGGGGTATCGCTGTTCAGATTCAGATACCTGTCTCTGAGTTTCGTCTGACGCGATTCCATTTTTATTGGTTCTCCATCAATTAATACCTGTTCAGGAGCCTGCATGGCTTCCAGCGGATCACCGGACCAAATCACCACATCAGCCACTTTGCCCTTTTCCAGGCTGCCAAAATCTTTATCAATGCCGAATAACTTAGCGGTATTAATGGTCAGGGCAGCCAGTCCGTCCTGCCAGGGTAAACCATTAGCCACTGCATTGCCTGCGTGTTGTGTGGCCAGACGCAGATTATGGGTTTCCACCCCGATAGAAAGCGCTACGCCAGCCTCTGCCAGGCGTCCGGCATTGGCCATAGTCGAGCCCAGCATATCAAAGGCATAAGGCAGGTTTGGTTCAGGGTCGAGGATCACAGGCACACCAGCCGCCGCAATCTCGTCGGCCAGCCGCCAGCCTTCGGTGGCTCGCAACAGCGCCAGTTTGATTTTCGCGTGACGTGCCTTAAAGGCCAATACCTGGCGAATATCAGATGCCCTTCTGGCATCCACCACCAACAGCATCTGACCATTTACTACGGGTATCAACGCGTTGACATCGGCCTTGCTCAATTGCCCATGCCACTCGTCTTTGGGTCCAAGCACCTTGCCATTTAAGGACTGAGCTTCGGCAAAGGCATTTTCAATCTGCGGCCACAATGCAGCCCGGCTGCCGCCGACATCATCGGCACCGTGATTGTCCACCGCCAGGCTCATAAAGGCGCGGGGTTTCACCAGGTTGTCCCGGTCACCTAAACTGATGATAGCGCCCTGGCCACCAAACAAACTATGCGTGTTGGACATCCCGGTGGCAGCCAGGGTAAAACCTTCAATACGGCTGACATCCACCACCGAGTTATCCGGGTTAATGGCATAAGACACATCCAGCGCCGCACCGGCTTTGGAAAAATCCTGCGGCGCATAACTGGCATCAACGGTTCCGGCTGAAGAGCTCACTTCAACCAGGCCCACAGAAGTGTAGGCGCCTATCAATCCGGGGGTGACAATCTTGCCCTTGGCGTCGATGACCCGAAAGTGGGCCGGAATGTCGATGGCCTGCCCCACCGCTTCAATCCGCCCATCACGAATCAGTACCGTACCATTGTCCAAGCTGCCTTGCGCAGACAAGGTGTGCACATAGCCTCCCACGATGGCAATATTCTCTGCCTGAGCCGTCAGACTCAGCAAACCGGTAAGCAGCGCTATGGTTGTTTTTTTCATTTTACGTCCCCTTCACCTGGTTGCCCCAATTCAAAGTCAGAGACCGGCCAACTGGCTGGATTCTGGCGGTCAAAGGCCAGCCCTCCGTCAATATAGACACGCTCAGCCTGGGCGTAAGTGGAAAATGGATCCGCACTCCAAAGCACCAGATCAGCGTTTTTACCCGCTTCCAGCGACCCGGTTTTATCAAAGATACCCAGGGATTTTGCCGGGTTGGCCGACAGCCATTGCCAGGCCTCAGCTTTGCTGATGTCGATACCGGCACGCTGACCATCTCCCAGGGCTTTAGCCGCTTCCTGGTTTAAGCGCTGAATGCCCAAATCACTGTCGGAGTGCACAATGGCACAGGCACCGGCTTTATGTACCATGGGAATGTTCTCACGAATACCGTCATAGGCTTCCATCTTAAAGCCCCACCAATCTGCCCACATGGCCGAACATACCTTGTCCGTCGCCAGCCGATCCGCAATTTTGTATGACTCTACCGCATGCTGGAAGGACGTGATCTGATAATTAAATTCTTTCATCAGGTCCAGCATGGTGCCCATATCGTCGGCACGGTAGCAGTGCATATGCACCAGAATATCGCCGTTTAATACGCCCGCCAGGGTATCCAGGGTTAGATCGCGCTTAGGTGGGGTCGGGTTTTTACCGGCTTTATGTTCTTCGACATATTTATCCCACTTACGCTGATAATCCTGAGCATCGGCCCAGGCCTGACGATAGCCAGCCACATTGCCCATCCGGGTAGCAGGACCGCCCTTGTCGCCGTACACACGCTTGGGATTTTCACCACAGGCCATTTTCAGCCCATAAGGTGCATCAGGGAATTTCATATCCTGAATCGTCCGCCCCGGCAGATTTTTTACCGTCACTGAGCGGCCGCCGACCAGGTTGGCAGACCCTGGCAAGATTTGCAGACTGGTCACGCCCCCTGCCAGCGCCCGGCGAAAGCCTGGATCCTGCGGCCAGATGGAATGTTCTGCCCAAACCTGCGCAGTTACGGGTTTGGTGGCCTCGTTACCATCGGAATGGGACGGGCCATCAGGGGTGGCATACACACCCAGGTGACTATGTACATCAATAATACCGGGCGTCACCCATTTGCCTTTACCATCGATAACTTTGGCTCCTTCGGAGGGCGGGATATTTTGCCCAACCTGAACAATTTTACCGTCTTTGAACAGCACGGCGCCGTTGTCAATCTGGCCGCCCAAACCATCCAGAATACTGACGTTGGTGATAAGGGTTGTTTCAGAAGCAAGGGCTTGGTAAGTGCTGGGGTAAGGATCCCGGTTTATTTCCACCAGTGGCGCTTGTTCTGGCTCATTTTTTTTACCGCAGCCTGCCACTACCGCCAAGGCCAGCGTGGCCATTAGCAACCTGCCGGTATATTGTTGTTTTTTCATGTATTCCCTATTAGTCCGCGAGGGTTCTTGTGATTATAGGAAAAATCACTAGAGCAAAATTGCCGAGCGGAATCAAGATCCTTGCGACAAGGTGCGGCGTTGCAGAGCTAACCAGGAGCGGGTTATCTTTCGGCTATCATTCTTTTGTGCGCTAACGCAGTGCGTCCACAATCTGCTCCGAGCTTTGCATGGCACGAATTTGATTGAACAGGCTGTCGGCCTGATGATACTGGCGTTTTAAGTAGCCCAACCACTGCTTAATCCGATTTGGATAGTACTTGCCTTTATCACCGTATATCTCATAGCCAGAGTAACGTGTCAGCAAGGCTCTGACCTCGTCCCAGCGCATCGGCTGATGCTGATGTTTAATCACACTGGCAAGATTAGGCAAAGACAGGGCTCCGCGCCCTAGCATGATGGCCTGGCAATCTGATTGCAGTTGACATTGCCTGGCGTCTTCTGCCGACCAGATTTCGCCATTGGCAACCAGTGGCACCTTGACCTGCTGCTTAATTCTGGCGATCCAATCCCAGTAAGCCGGTGGGTTATACCCCTCCACCTTAGTGCGAGCATGAATGGTAATCAGGCTGGCTCCCCCGGCTTCTAATGCCAGGGCATTGTCAATAGCCAGGCTCTTATCTTCAAACCCCAGGCGCATCTTTGCCGTCACGGGTTGGCCAGCAGGTACACTTTGCCGTACAGCGTGCACAATCTGGTATAAGGTGTCGGTTTCTTTTAGCAATACCGCGCCACCTTTACTTTTATTCACCGTTTTCGCCGGGCAGCCAAAATTCAGGTCCACCCCGTGAGAGCCTAATTCCACCGCGCGGGCTGCATTTTCCGCCAGACATTGCGGATCCTGTCCCAGCAGTTGTACTCTTACCGGCACCCCGGCAGGCGTGCGCCCCTGGTGATAAAGTTCAGGACAAAGCCGGTAAAACACCCTGGGTGGCAACAGCATATCCACAACCCGGACAAACTCAGTAACGCACAAGTCAAAGCCACCCAAACTGGTCAACATATCACGCATCAGATGGTCTACCACGCCTTCCATCGGCGCTAATGCAATTTGCGTTTCATTTGTCGTCATTTAGGGGTAATCTCTGAGTACAAGGGCCTGTCTGCAGGGGCCGCGCAGTGTAACAGATTCCCGCAAAGTGAGCAGTAAATCCCTATGACCCTTATTGATACCCTTGCCCTGTTATGGTTTTTGAGCATCTGGGTTGGCTATACCCTGTTTGCCAAACGCAAGGCCAGACACACCTCTTGTCTTGCCAGCGAAATGCGCGCCAAACGCACCCGCTGGATGACGGAAATGCTTATTCGCGATAACCGGGTCGCAGATGTGTCCATTATCTCGACCTTGGAACGCAATATCACCTTCTTCGCTTCCAGCTCGCTGCTGATCCTGGCCGGTTTGCTAACGGCTACGGCTTCGGTGGAAGAGTTGAATGCCATGATCCATCAGTTGAGTATGGCAACGGTGCAATCTAACCAGCAAATTCAGATTAAACTTTTGTTATTAATGGGAATTTTCATTTTCGCCTTTTTCCAGTTTACCTGGGCATTGCGCCAGTACGGCTTTGGCGGGGTTTTGATAGGTGCTGCGCCAAACGGCAATAAAATGAGTGAAGAGGAATTAAACCTGTATGCCAATCGCACCGCCAAGGTTATCGATCAGGCCGCGCACTCCTTTAATTACGGCTTGCGAGCCATTTATTTCTCCTTATCCACCCTGCCCTGGTTTATTGACGCCAGACTGTTTATGCTCGCCTCGGTCATCACCCTGATGATCATGTACCACCGGGAATTTCATTCCAAGGTATTGAAAGCACTTAAAGACTGTCACTGATCTTTACAGCCGATATCCGCTCACCAATGGCGGATCCGGCTGGTAAAGTAGGCCAGTAATGCTACCAAAGCGCCGACAGAAAAGGCTTGCAAGGGTGCCAGCACAAACACATCAGACATCAAGTGGCTTGCGGAACGGTTTACAGCCCCAGACAGATACCAATCGATATGAATGTACAGCAGGGTCAGACTGGCACCGAATAAAAATCCATGCGCGGCCGCCCCAGCACCGGGATGTCCATGGGCACGCAAATACTTCAACCACAAAAATACCACGAGCAGTGGTGAAATTACCCAAGGAAACAATAAGTTAATAATCACACCCTGAATCAGGTAACAACTGACGGCAACCAGTAACATCCAAATATTGGCCGCCTTATGACTCCATTTAAGCATACTTTCGGCCCCGACAGCGAGTTGACCCACCTGTAATATCCAGCCCATATGTGTATCGTGAGCAAAAATAAGGCAAGAAGCGCGCCAAAACTGTATGTATTTCAAACTAAAATGCACAACCAAGGTGGTGGGCATTGGCTGAAATGCCAGCCAGTGAATCAGTTACGCCACGCTGATTCACTTAGATCATTGCTTATCTGAGTAGGGAATCCGACGATTCGGGATGACCGTCGTATGAGAGATCCCGATGATCGGGCCGTGAATAATCGGGCAACAGGCGCTAGGGGCTGTTTATCTTTCAAGTACAGATTTTGTTCAAGTTCAGCCCCTAATGCCCCAGCACTTTAGCCGGTTCAATGCGGGCCGCTTTAAAGGCCGGATACAGGGTGGCCAGAACGCTTAACCCCAATGCAATGGCCGCGGTTAACAGCACTTCAACAGGATTCAACTGAGAGGGCAGAAAATCAATAAAGTAAATATCGCCTGACAACAGGGTTATGCCGGTCAGGGTTTCCCAGCCTTTGGCCAGCGCAGATAACTTCCAGGCCACTAACGCCCCCAATATCACCCCAAATGCTGTGCCAATTAAGCCGTTGAAGAGTCCTTGCAGCATAAATGCACGTACAATCAGGTTATCTCTGGCCCCCATGGTTTTCAGCATGGCAATTTCCCGGCGCTTTTCGTTCACCGCCATCACCAGCGTCGACACTATATTAAAGCAGGCCACCGCGATCAGCAGGGTCAGGGCCAGATACACCACGGCCCTGACAAGCTGTATGTCCTGGTACAGATGGCCGTGTGTACGGGTCCAGTCAGAAATATACACATACTGCTCAAAGGCCATACCCAGTTCACGCATCAAATAGGGGGCGCGGTAAGGATCGGAGAAACCAAACTCCAGCCCCTGAGCCCCAGAGGCCACACCGAGGATGTCAGATGCCTTGTCCAGATGCACCAGCGCCAGATGATTATCCACCAATTCCCCGCCTATACCGGCCGCGCCCGCCACGTCAAACCATACCGATTTTGGTGGTTTAAAACTGCTGACATCCCCTTGCTGTGGCATCAGAAGCTGTACTTTCTGCCCCACATCGACACCGAGCTTGCGCATAATGCCCTTGCCCAGCAATATACTGTTTGGATTGTCGGCAAAACGCTGCCAATGCTGGGAATCTGTCATCAGGCTGATACGCGACGCCCTGGCAAAATCAGGGGAAATACCGGTTACCTCAACAGCGCTCATTTTGCCGGCATTTCGCACCATCGCCGCCATTTTGGTAATAGGTGCCACATATTGAACCCGGCTGTCGGCGCTAAGTTGCGCAACCTGGGTACGCCAGTCTTGGATACCCTCCGGCGATACAGCAATCAACTCGCCGTGGGGCAATACCGCCAGTAATCTGTCTTTCAATTCCCGCTCAAAGCCATTCATCACCGACAACAGCAGGATCATGACAAAACACCCCAGAGCGATACCAACTGTTGAGGATGCAGAGATAAACGAGGTATAACCACTTTGCCCGCGACTGCGACGAAAGCGCCAGGCTAATTGACAGCTTAAGCGCCAGTTTGCGCTCATATCAGCGACTCCAACCGACCATGGTGCAGGCTTACCGTTCTGTCCAACCGTTCAGCCAGATGCAGATCATGCGTTACCACCACAAAGCTGGTGCGCAAATCCCGGGTCAGTTCACGTAGCAGCAAATAAATGGATTCTGCGGTCTTGTTGTCCAGATTACCGGTCGGCTCATCCGCCAGCACCAGTTTGGGCTGATTCACCAGAGCCCTGGCAATCGCAACCCGTTGACGCTCGCCGCCGGACAGCTGTGCAGGCTTGTGCTCGGCACGCTCTGCCAGACCGACCCGGTCGAGCATCGCCATCGCCTGGGACCGAATTTCATGCTTAGGCGTGCCGCCAATCAGCAGTGGCATGGCCACGTTTTCCAGCGCTGAGAATTCAGGTAACAGATGATGGAACTGATAAACAAAGCCCAGACTTTGATTACGAAATGTGGCCTGACGCGCCTGGCTGAAGGAAAAAATGTCCTGATCTTCAAACCACACCTTGCCCGATGTAGGGCTATCCAGCGCCCCCAATAAATGCAATAAGGTACTTTTGCCAGACCCGGAGCTGCCAACAATTGCCAATTGCTCGGCCACCCCTACGTCAAAGCTGACGTCTTCCAACACCCTGACCGGTTTTGGCCCTTCATCATATTCTTTGGTCAGATGCTGACAGCGTAACAACGACATCTTTCACTTCCTTTTTGCTTATTCATCGCGCAAGGCCTGGGCCGGTTGTACCCTGGCTGCACGCATGGCCGGGTAAAGGGTGGCCAGTAAACTGAGCAGTAATGACAAAAACAACATCAGAGCGACCTGATGACTTTGGATCTCTACCGGTAAACCTTCCCCATCGGGGGTGGCAATTAAATGAATGCCCAATAACCCCAGCAGCGGATTTAACTGATTGCTGAGCAGCAATCCACCCAGTAAACCAAGCAAGGTCCCTTTCAGCCCGTTATACAGGCCGTTAATCATAAACACCCTGATCAATGAAGCACCTGACAGTCCCTGAGTACGCAGAATGGCTATGTCACCGCGTTTCTCGCTGACCACCATGACCATGGCAGACACAATATTAAAGGCCGCGACCGCGATGATCAGCACCAACATCAGGGCCATCATATTTTTTTCCATATTCACCGCGTCAAACAGTGGACCTTGCCGCTCACGCCAGTTGCTGGACGTCAGCCCCAATTCATCCACCTGCCCCTTTACACTTTGCCAGCTAAAGGCATCATCCAGAAACAGGCGAGTGGCGGCCAGTTCTTCGGTTTTACCACGCAGCAGCCTGGCGGCATCATCCAGATGAATCAAGACCACCTTGTCATCCAGTTCAGAGCCGACGTCAAACACCCCAGTTATCACAAACTGGCGCTGACTGGGCACCTGTCCAAGCGGCGTATAGACACTGGCTTCGGCACTTAACAAACGCACCTTGTCACCCAGCCCAAGGCCCAGTAGAGACGCCAGCGGACGGCCCAGCACCAGGCCATACTCGCCGCTTTTTAGTTCGCCAAGCTCCCCCAGCATCATATGACTGGCAATAATGGCATTATCCGGCATGGTTTGCGGATCAATGCCCTGAATCATCACACCATGCAAGGTTCTGGGGGATTGCAGCAATCCCTGGGTTTCAATCATGGCGCTGCTCGCCACAACATGGGGAAGCAGGTTAAGTTGTTCAACCTTATCGGCAGCCGTGGTGTGCACCAACATATGTGGGTTGATGCCAAGAATGCGCTTTTTCAGTTCCCCTTCAAAGCCGTTCATCACAGACGAAACGGTGATCAGCGCGGTCAGGCCCAGGGCAATACCCGCTACTGAAAACGCGTTGATAAAGGCAATAAAGGGATTGCCTTTACTGGCTCTGGCATAGCGCAACCCGATAAAGGCAGAAATGGGGTAAAACATGAGTTGTGATTTGTTCCCTGCTACGAAGGCCAGGCTACACACAAGACATTGTGCCGCTCTGGGATTGTGTCAGTGAGCGGTTGTCACTGTCGCTTGCTTATCGTTGGCCGATAATAGGTGTAAGCTAAGGCACAATCAAGGGCCGCGCCAGTTAAGGCCGCAGGCAACAGGAGTAAGGATGGAGTTACTGAGCCTCGAACAAAAGCGCCAGCAGTTCGATGAATTTTTCCGTATCAAGCATGCGATCAAAGTCAATATGCGGCCGCTGGAGCCAGCATTTGAGCTACCTGATACTCACCAGTTGACAGAGCATATGCCTTACGCTTTTCGAATCGCCAGCGAAATGTCAGCACTGGAAGTGGCGGCGCTGCGCCCACTTAGAAATTTAAGTGAGCATGCGGCTGACTTGGTGGCTTTTTTGAATCATCAGTCTCGCAAGATTGACTTAATGATGTCCTATATCCTGCATGAACAGATGACCCAGGACGAACAATTTGTCAGCCACGCTTTTGGCGGCGGCGGCCTGATACTTTGCAGTAATGAGCCGATGGAACTTGAAGTACGCTGTGAGCTGCGACTGTTTCTGGAAGAAGAGGCCGCCGCCGTTTTCTGTTTCGGTGAAGTTATCGCTTGCGAGAACGTTGGCGATCAGTACCATATCTCCCTGTTTTTCAATCGGCTGCGTGAAGAAGATCAGGAACTCCTGGTCAGGGCCAGCCTGCACCTGCAAACCCAGCAGTTGCGTAAACGCGCACAAAAGCGCAGCGAAGAATAAGGGCCTGCGCCCAGTGCAGACAACAGACTTAGGATAGGCCGTCTCAATCAGCATGAGCATCAGTATTTTTGCGCCGCCCCTGCCCAAAAAACCAGGGGACCATCTTCAATGGGGTAATCTGCACGGCAGCAGTTTAGCCCTGGCCATTGCCAATCTTGCATCCAGTCGCAAGGCATCTGTGTTGCTGGTCACCGCCGACACGCCTTCTGCACTGAAACTGTCGCGGGAAATAGAAGGCTTTACCGGTGATATCGAAGTAAAAGTGTTTCCCGACTGGGAAACATTGCCTTACGATACCTTCTCACCGCACCAGGATATTATTTCCCAGCGTCTGGAAACCCTCTTTCATCTGACCCAACCACAGCCCTGTATTTATGTGGTGCCGGTGAATACCCTGCTGCAGCGCATGGCACCAAGAGATTATCTGGCCAGATATCTGCTGATTCTGAAGCAAGGGCAGAAACTGGAATTGGATAGTTTCAGACAGGGGCTGGAAAGGGCTGGCTATACGGCGGTCAATCAAGTGCTGAGTCACGGCGAATTTTCCATTCGTGGCAGCATTATCGACCTCTACCCCATGGGTAGCCGTGAACCTTATCGCATCGACTTATTCGACGACGAAATAGACAGCATCCGTTTATTTGATACCGACAGCCAGCGCTCCGGTGACAAGGTCACAGAGATTCGCCTGTTGCCAGCCCGGGAGTTCCCTACCGATAAGCCCGGCATCGATTTATTCCGCCAGCAGTTTCTTGACCGTTTCGACGCCAGCAATGCCAAAGAGTCGGTTTATCATCAGGTCAGCAAGGGCATTATGCCGGCCGGTGTAGAGTATTATCTGCCGCTGTTTTTCAGCCACACCGAGACCTTATTTGACTATCTGCACCCAGACAGTCTGGTACTGATGCAGGGAGACTTAGTCAACGCCGCCGAATTTTACTGGGCAGATCTGATGGAGCGCTTTGAGCAGCACCGCTATGATCCGCTCAGGCCGTTGCTGGCACCGGCCGAGATTTACCTGAAGGTGGAAGAACTGTTCGGCCGTTTCAAGGACTGGCCGCGTATCAGTGTGCAGCACCAGGCGCTGGAAGAAAAATCCGGCAGAGTGAACTTTGCCACCGCACCGCTGACCGATATCGCGGTTAAGCCACAAAGCAAAACCCCCCTGCTAAACCTCAGTCAGCAGCTTGATAACTGGCAGCAAAGTGGCACTAAGGTGCTGTTTTGTGTGGAATCCCAGGGCCGTCGTGAAAGTCTGCTGGACCTGCTGAAAAAGATTGCCTGCAAGCCCAAGGTTTTTGACCGCCTGGAAGATTTCCTGGCCAGCCATGAGTGGCTGGGGATCACCCTGAATATTGCCGAGCACAGCTTTGCCTTAAGCGAAGCCGATGCTCGCCTGGTGCTGATTACCGAAACCGAGTTATTGGGGCATAAAATTAGTCAGCGCCGTCTGCGCGATAAGCGACAGGCCACTGACGAAGCCGCCGTTATCCGCAATCTGGCCGAATTGTCAATCGGACAGCCAGTGGTGCATCTTGAGCATGGTGTGGGGCGCTATCTGGGCCTGCAGACTCTGGATGCAGGGGGGATCACCACCGAATACCTGACCATTGAGTATGCCAATGGTGCCAAGCTGTATGTACCGGTATCCGCGCTGCATTTAATCAGCCGCTATAGCGGTGGCGATCTTGACCATGCCCCCCTGCATCATCTGGGTACTGATGCCTGGGCCAGAGCGCGGAAAAAGGCCGCAGAAAAGGTGCGGGATGTAGCCGCACAGCTTCTGGATGTGTATGCCCGCCGCGCTGCCAAACCAGGCTTTGCCATCCCCATTGACTGGAATGAATACCAAAGCTTTGCCGACAGTTTCCCCTTCGAGGAAACCGCGGATCAGGAACAAGCTATTGCGGCAGTGATCCAGGATATGGGTAGCCCTAATGCCATGGATCGTCTGGTGTGTGGCGATGTCGGCTTTGGTAAAACCGAAGTGGCGATGCGTGCCGCCTTTTTGGCCGCCAATGCCGGCAAGCAGGTAGCGATATTAGTGCCCACCACCCTGCTTGCCCAACAACATTTTGAAAACTTCCGTGACCGTTTTGCCAATTGGCCGTTTCGTATTGAAGTGATGTCACGCTTTTCCAGTGGCAAAGCGCAAAAACAGATCCTGCAGGATTTATCCGACGGTAAAGTGGATATCGTGGTCGGCACCCATAAACTGCTGCAGGACGACGTCAAATTTGCCGATCTGGGCTTGGTCATCATTGACGAAGAGCACCGCTTTGGCGTGCGTCAGAAAGAAAAATTCAAAGCCCTGCGCGCCGATGTGGATATTCTGACCCTGACCGCCACACCGATTCCGCGCACCCTGAATATGGCCCTGTCCGGCATGCGTGATTTGTCGATTATTGCCACGGCACCAGCCAAGCGACTGGCGATTAAAACCTTTGTACGCCAACGCGACAAGCAGCTGATTCGCGAAGCAATCATGCGGGAGATCCTGCGTGGTGGACAGGTGTATTTTCTGCATAATGAAGTGGACAGCATTGAGCAAACCGCAGCAGAGATTGCCGAGATTGTTCCGGAAGCCCGGGTGGCCGTAGGCCATGGCCAGATGCGCGAGCGGGAATTGGAACGGGTCATGTCAGACTTCTACCACCAGCGTTTTAACGTGCTGGTCTGTACCACTATTATCGAAACCGGTATCGACGTCCCCTCGGCCAATACCATTATTATGGACAGGGCCGATCATCTGGGACTGGCACAGTTGCACCAATTGCGGGGCCGGGTCGGCCGCTCACATCATCAGGCCTATGCTTATCTGTTAACTCCTCATCCCAAAAGGATGACCAAAGATGCACAAAAGCGTCTTGAAGCCATTGCCTCACTGGAAGATTTGGGTGCCGGCTTTGCCCTGGCTACCCATGATCTGGAGATTCGCGGGGCCGGTGAGCTGCTGGGAGAGGATCAGTCCGGGCAAATTGCTACGGTAGGTTTCTCCCTGTATATGGAGATGTTGGAACAAGCGGTGGAAGCCTTGAAAAACGGCAAGGAGCCGTCGCTGGATGAAGCCTTGTCACAACACACCGAAATTGAGCTGCGTATTCCTGCCCTGCTGCCGGAAGATTATATCAATGACGTGAATACCAGGCTGTCGTTGTATAAGAAAATCGCCAACTGTAAATCCGATGATGATCTGGATGATGTTCAGGTGGAATTGATTGACCGCTTTGGCTTGTTACCGGAAGCGGCGAAAAACCTGTTGAAAGTCACACAGATGAAGCTTAATGCCCGCACCATCGGCATCAGTAAAATTGAAGCCAGCGCGGCAGGTGGCTTTGTCGAATTCGCCCAGGATACCCGCATTGATCCGGGCTTTATTATCAAGCTTATCCAGTCACAACCTGCGATTTATCGTCTGGACGGACCGCAAAAACTTAAATTTGCGATTAAGACCGACGCACATCAGGAGCGTGTTAAACTCATTGCGACCATGCTGGATGAATTCAAACAACGATTGCAGGCGGCCTGACTATGCTAAAAAGAAGTGCTCCACTGCTCGGTCTGACATTCGCGCTGTTAAGCCACACTTGTCAGGCACAAAGCACGGATTGGTGGTTCGAGGTTGAAGTACTGTTATATAAACAGGGGCAGGCACTGGAAGCGCTGGACGAACGCTTTCCACAACCGGTAAAAACCCCTGGTAGTGCCAGGGCCGTGGATTTGCTAAGCCCGCTGCTGCAACCGGACATCAGCAGCTTGCGTGCCGCTTTAGCGCTATGCTCACCGTCACAAACACAGCCACAGGACAATGTTGTTGTTACTGACAGCACATTGCTGAGTGAAGTACAGCAATTACTCGATAGCCTATCTGATCAGTTGCAAAGTGAAGAACAGGCGTTTTTGCCTCAAACCGGCACCGAACTGCAGGCACAGATCGTCGGCGCCCTGAACACAGCGCAACCATCACCCTGGCGGGCTGAAGACTTTATTGATTTATATCCGCTGCTACGCAGTGGCTGTCAATACAGTTTCGAACAGGCCTGGCTGCAAGACTTAGTCGTCAGTCACCCGAAAGCCGAGCCATTTGTTGCGCAAATGCCGATTCTGCCACAGGGCCGGGAAAAGCCTTACAGTGACAGTCCGTATTTGCTGCCCCCTGACATGCTTGAATTACGGCAGCTCGCCCGGGATCTTTATCGCCAGCGTGGCATTGAACCACTAATGCACCTGGCCTGGCGCCAGAACGTTCAGTTTGGCCGCAGCAAAGCCAGACCTTATCGCCTGTTTGCCGGACGCAACTTTGCGAAGAGCTACGATATCAATGGCTACCCACTGCCCGAGGAAAAGCCGCTACTGGCACAGCAAGACAGCGACACCCTGGCTACCCCGCTGGATTTAATGGCACAAGTGGAACAAGCCCTGGCCGAACCCCTGGTACTGGACAATCAAGCCGAGGTTGTTATTCAACCAGGACAGCGCACCGATGCGCTTTGGGAGCTTGACGGACTGTTTACGCTCTATCTGCAATATATCAACCGTATTCCGTATTTGCATATCGATGCCGATATGGTCTATCGCCAGGAAGGTCGTCCAGGATTGATGGGCACCGAGCCATTAACCCTGGCGCTAAATGGTGGGCAAGATATACAGCCAGATGATTCAGCGCCTCAATACCAACTCTACGGGCTGAAGTTTGATCAGCTAAGGCGCATTATCAGCAAGCAGATCCATTATTTTGACCACCCCTTGTTTGGCATGGTGGTGGAAGTACGCAGATACCACAAACCTGCGCCACCCAAGGAAGAGCCAGCATCATGAAAATCTACACAAAAGGGGGCGACCAAGGCACCACGCAAATTTATGTGGACAAGCCTGAACGTCTGGGTAAACAGGACATAGTACTGGAGTGTTATGGCACCCTGGATGAGCTTAACGCCCATTTAGGTATGCTAGCTTGTGAACTGAAGGAAATTGCCCAGTTACAAGCGGTACAGCAGATACAACAGCAACTGTTTCAGATCGGCTTTGCCCTGTCTGCATCCAGCAAACTGACCGATGACAATGTGCAGCAACTGGAGCAGCAGATTGACTTGTGGCAAAGCGACATCCCACCACAGACCAGTTTTATTTTGCCCGGCGGCTGCCATAGCGCTGCCCAGGCACACATTTGCCGTACCATCGCGCGACGCGCAGAACGACGCATGGTGGAGCTGAATCAGCAACGCGAGGTGCCAGGGGTCTGTCTACGCTACTTAAACCGCCTGTCTGACTGGTTGTTTGTGCTGGCCAGAGTATTGAATTTTCAGGCCGGCATGGACGAACCTCGGGTTTAAATCATCCTGTACTTACCACAGCGACACGAAAAATACCTCGCGCAGAGCCGCTGAGTTCACAAAGAGAATATCTGATATCTCAGCACTTCTTTATTAACTCAGCGTCACGGCTAGAAGCGCTCAGGATACCATGCCTTTTCTGTAAGCCACTGTGCCTATCAGTACAAATGAAAACACAAACGACAGACTGATAACTGCCGTGGAAACCTGAAGTTGAAGGGGAGTCAACTGGTCTGCCACCCAGAACACAGTAGCAAACATCGACAATTGGGCCAGTAACAACACCTTTAATGCTGTACTAATCTGGGCATCTGTTATCCTGCCTTTTTCAAGCACTTTTGCAGAACAGAGCAATTGCTGACTGGGTATTTCAAACACGGCGCTCAATGCATCCAGAGTATCCATTGATACGTCACCGGTGCTCTCAGCACGCTGAATGGTCCTCAAGCTGACATTGCACATTTGCGCAACTACCTGCTGAGTCCAGTTTCTTGTCTCTCTGCTCGATTTCAGCAATACCTTATCGATCTTCATTGTTTTATCCTTAAAATTATCGGTCTAGGCACAAGTTAACAGCATAGAACAACATGGGTGACGACATTAGTATGACATCATATGACAATCATACTGATTTACTGGATTTATCGTTCAACTGTTGTATCAGGTTTTAGTGAAAGGAAATGTAGTGCTGAATAATCTGCAATCTACCGCCAGAAAACTTCGTTGGCTACGGCCCCTATTGCTGCTTACGGGTCTGACGGCACTGGCGGTTTTCACTTATGTTTTGCTGCTGGCGGGCTCAGCAGCGGAAGATAAATATATCCTGCCCAGCCTGATGACTCTGTTCTGGTCCGGCACTCTCTACTGGTTTATCAGTGCCTTTACCCGTTTACCCGCGCGTGCGAATAGCAAAGACGGGTTTTTCAAGCGATGTAAAGCCCACATAGTTCGTGGGTTTTACAGCTTGCTGATGATGCTGGCCTTTGCCTTAACCCTGGTGATGGTGTTTATCAGTATCCGGAGTATCAATATCTGGTTGCAAAGCTATAGCTAGCATCGACGGCACCCTGTTTAACCCAGAGGTGCGCCGGTTCAAATACGTCTCTAATGCATTCAAGTCACCATTTCGAATGTATTATGATTCTACACAACAAAACCCTATTGATAACCGGCGGCACCTCTGGCGTTGGCTATGAACTGGTGCGCCAGTTGGCGCCGCATAATCAAATTCTCGTTATCGCCCGGGCTGGCCCCAGGCTGGATATGTTGGAACGCGATTTTCCCGGGCTGCAGACTTATGCGGCGGATCTAAGTGAACCGGCCATCTTGCCAGGGCTGTGCCAAACCATAGTCGGTGAGCATCCACAGATAGATGCCTTAATTAATAATGCAGCTATGCAGTTCGAGCCCTGCTTTTTGGATAAAAATTTTCTGTATGCGTCAATCAAGCAGGAAATCACGCTGAATTTCACCGCTGTGTGCGCTTTATGTTACTTACTGCTTCCGGCACTTTTACAGGCTAATTCACCGGGGCGTATTATCAATGTTAACTCCGGCCTGGCACTGGCACCTAAAACCCAGTCTGCGGTGTATTGTGCGACCAAGGCGGCCTTAAATAGCTTTTCTCAAAGCTTGAATTATCAGCTTGAACATACTCCTGTCCGCGTTCTGCAGGCCTTTCTGCCACTGGTAGACACCCCCATGACCGAAGGGCGTGGCAAGGCCAAGCTGTCGGTAAAACAAGCCGCACAAGCCATTATCCGAGGCATAGAACGGGATAAAACAGTAAACGACATTGGCAAGGTCAGGTTGCTGCGTTTGTTGCACAACCTGTGGCCACAATTGGCAAAAAAAATCATGAAAGGGCATTAACAATATGAAATTTAAAACAATTCACCCAAATACTATAGGACTGATGATGGCACTGATTTTTACCCCAGTTATGGCAAAAGCACTGACGGTGCAAGTCCGTCAGATTGAAACAGCCCGTCAGGGGCAAATTATAGTGATGCTGTTCGCCAACGATGGCTTTCCCAAAGATCATGCTAAGGCTCTCAGCATTCAGACCCGACCAGTAACCAGTGACGTCAGCAGCTTGGCGTTTGAGTTTGCGGTCAACACCAGAGAGTTTGCTGTCAAGGTGCTGCACGACGAAGACATGAACAACAAAGTCACCAAGAACTGGACTGGTATCTGGCCGGCCGAAGGGCTTGGCTTTTCCAATGGTGCGCGTGTCCGTCTTAGCGGGGCACCCTCGTTTAAGGACGCCAGGCTGACCTTATCTGCCAACCAGGACGTTATCGATATTCCCCTTATTTACCCCTGAAAGCAGGACCCAAAAATGAAAGCCTTATTCCCCCTTGTACTGTGCTTGGTACTGGTGTTTGCCTGTACTTTTGTGCTGATTAAATCCACTGGTTTGCTGACCATTGAGCAAATTCGCTTATGGCTGGATGCCGCTCAATATGCCAACCCGCTTCACGTGGTAGCCATGGTAGTAACGTTGCTGTTTGCAGATTTATTTATTGCCATCCCCACTTTGACCATAACTCTGCTAAGCGGTTATTTTCTGGGCCCGCTGTTTGGTGCACTGTCGGCTATTCTGGGGTTATCGCTGGCAGGCATCGGGGGGTACGCCATCAGCTACCGATTCGGTGACAAACTGCTTAAGTTGCTGCTTAAGGACGCTGCCAAACGTAAGGAAGCCACAGATACCTTTGTCCGCCATGGTGCCATCGTTATCCTGCTTGCTCGCGCCATGCCAATCCTGCCGGAAGTATCCGCCTGCCTGGCCGGGATCAGCAAAATGCATTTCGGCAAGTTTTTGCTGCTTTGGCTATGCAGTGCTGTGCCCTATGCCGTTATTGGCGCATATGCCGGCGCCCTTAGCAGCCTGGATAATCCCAAACCTGCCATCTTGGCCGCCGCAGGTATCACCACTGCACTTTGGCTGGGTTGGTTGGGTGCGAACCACTACCTTATCGGTCGCGACAAAGTGAAGGGTTAAAAGCCTGTCGCCAACGACGCTTATTGTTGTTATGCTGAACGCCGTAAAATAACAGTTAGATTGAGGAGAGTTTGATGATTGTAGCGATTACCCACCCGGCAAAGGTTGCTGAGTAACGTCAATTCTGTCGCTTTTCTCGGCCCTTTCAGCCTTTGCCCGGTGTTCTATGACCGGGACCACTGACTTTCAATAGAGCGGGTTTATTACAAACCGGCGTCACTTGGTTCCTATGTATTTATCTGTGTGTGCAGAGCTTATTGCTGTGCGCATTAGGAAAGCATATGAATTTATCGCTATCACAACTGGGCTGGCAGGCATTTTTTCAACAACAACTTAGCCTGCAAGAATTTGAACATCATCAGATAAGCCGCGTGGTCGCCCACCACCGTAATGAATATGTGCTAAGAAATGAGCATGGCTTGTATCATTTGCCCCTTACCCCTTCCCTGCCCGCTATGACTATTGGTGATTGGCTGCTGGTGGATAATGACGGGCAATTTGTGCGCTTGCTGGAACGTAAGTCGGTATTTAAGCGTAAAGCTGCTGGTAGCCAGTTAGCTGAGCAGTTAATCAGCGCCAATGTCGACACTCTGCTGATAGTCTGCTCGCTGAACCAGGATTTTAAACTGAGTCGGATTGAGCGCTATCTGACCCTTGCTCATGAAGCCAGGGTAGATCCTGTGGTGATACTGACCAAACAGGATCTGTGCAGCGACGCCGATGAAAAACGCGCTTTGGTACAACAGTTAGACCCATTGTTAGTGGTGGAATCCGTTAACGCCCTGGATAGTGAAAGTTGCGCATCGCTTTTGCTCTGGTGTAAGTCTGGCAATACCCTGGCGGTAATGGGTTCATCCGGTGTGGGTAAATCCACCCTGGTCAACACATTAAGTGCCGGGAATGAACAGAAAACCGCCGCCATTCGAGAGGATGACAGCAAAGGCCGACATACCACCACTGCCCGCTCCATGCACTTTCTGCCATCTGGGGCCGTGCTGATTGACACGCCCGGAATGCGTGAGTTGCAACTCAGTGATGGTGAAGATGGTATACGCCGCACCTTTGCCGATATTGATGCCTTAGCCGAACAATGCCGCTTCTCTGACTGTCAACACAAGGGGGAACCGGGCTGTGCGGTGCAACAGGCATTGGATAACGGTGATATAGAGGCACGCCGTCTGAGCAACTATCACAAGCTGCAGGCCGAACTCAGCCGTAACAGCGCGTCATTGCAGGAGCTGCGCGCCAAAGACAAGCAGTTTGGCAAGATGATTAAAAGGCTGATGCCGGTTATCCGCCACAACAAAAAGGGCTACTAACTCGCTAGAAAGGTCACATTTCTGTGACCTTTCTTTTCATCAAACAACCTTAAAAGCGCTGGCGAATTTTCTTTAAAAAGGCTTCTACCCGCTTTTGATCGGCTTTTTCACTTTGGTAAAAAGACAACATGGTAAAGCGACATTTCATCGTGCAAGCCCCAAGTAATGCCGTTTTCAAAATGCGTCTCACCGGCCTGAACATTACCAGGCGGTCCACCCACCAGGGGGAGCCTAATGTGGTTATTACCTTCATTTCTTTGAGGTTTTCTAGTCGAGGCTGAATAGCGCCAAGATCAGATGCATGCTCATAAGCATGTCCCGGTGCCCACACCCGGTCAAACCAGCCTTTCAGAATGGCAGGAAAACCGAACCACCAGGTAGGAAACACCAAAATCAGGGTTTCAGCACGCTTAAGCTGAGCAATATCCGCCTCAAGTGCGGCGCTGTTAAACGACGATTGATAGTAACTTTGCCGCTCACAGGATGTCAGCGCCGGGGCAAAATTATCCTGATACAGGTCCCTGACCTCTATCTGATGGCCCTGGCCTTCAAGATGCTGGATAGTGTGTGCTGCCAAATAGGCACACAGGCTATTATTTAGCGGATGAGCAATGACCACCAGAGTTGTCACTTGAGCTTCCTCATTAATTGGATAAGGGGGTTAAGCCAATGCCAGATGCAGTAAAGGAAAGGGCGCGCCCTGCCCGTCCAGCTCCGAGCGACCAATCTGCACAAAGCCCATATGCAGGTAGAACCCTAACGCCTGTGGGTTTTGTTCGTTGACATCCACTTTACTCACGCCCTGCTGGTCAATGGCATGACGACAAAGCGCTGTGCCTACGCCCAATCCGCGCTGCTCAGGGGCAATAAACAGCATTTCCAGATTGCCTTCGGCGACACCGCTAAAGCCCAGCAGCTCACCGCCCTCATTACGTGCCGCGGTTAAGGCAACCGCATCAAAATACTGCTCCAGAATCAGGGGTTTTAACTTGAGGATATCGGCGTCACTAAGAAAATCGTGGGTAGCTCGCACCGATGCTTCCCAAATCTGAATAAGCTGCGGGTAATCATCCCGGCTGACCGAACCTAAATACATTGATACTTCCTTATGCTAAACAAATAGGGAGGCCGAATAAGCAGGTGAAATCCTACCCATTACATCTCTAATCTCTCAATCTGCTACTGAATGAGCGCGAACCGGCAAAGTAAAAGAAACACATAAGCCACCATGATCGCGGTTATATAAACGCAATTTGCCCTGGTGTGCACTGATAATTTCGTTACATAAGGTTAAGCCGATACCGCTGCCACTGGATTTAGTGGTGTAAAAAGGCAGAAGTGCCTGACTAAGCTGAGATGCTGTCATACCCGGCCCCCGGTCATATACCGAGAAACTGATTTGCTGACCATGCTGTCGCAGCTCAAATCCCAGCTCTTTCACATCAGAACCGGATTCCCGCGCGTTTTTCACCAGATTTAACATCACCTGCTCAATCTGCGCCGGGTCAAACCAACCGTGTTGACTGATGCATTCAAGTTCGCCTTGAATACCCAGCAGAGTCAGCAAATGCTGGTAAAAATCCGTTATCACCACCTCACGTCGGCTCGGTGGCGGCAGGCGTGCATAATTGCTGTAACGCTCAATAAACTGATGCAAATGGGCACTGCGTCTACCAATCGTATCCAGAATGTCCTCAAGCATAGTCAGATGCTCGGGCTGCTGTAAGATGGTACGGGCAGATTTCGTCAGGGACTGTATCGGTGCCAGGGAATTATTCAGCTCGTGACTGATCAGGCGGATCAGTCGCTTCCACATTTCGTTTTCCTTGCGCGACATTTCCCGGCTTAAGTTCTGATAAAGATACAGATGATGGGCCTTGCCGTGCAGGTGAAAAGGCTGGCAGTGCAATTGATAGACTTGCGCCAGGTCATCCTCGACGTAGCTAACCAGCCCGGCCTGGCGCTCCAATGACGCTGTGGCTAATGCTGCAGGTAGATTGTCGACCAAATCCGCAAAACGCATACCCTCCAGTTTGCTGTTCAGCCTGAACAGCTCGCGACTGGCGGTATTGGAAAACACCACATATTGCTGATCGGTCAGCACCATGGCCAGTGGCGCATGCTGAATCACCTTGTCCAGTAACAACTCCCTTTGATTCAAGGTCATTCGCTCGGCGCGTAACACCTTGGTGAGTTGGTTATAGGCATCCACCAGTTCGCTCATTTCAAGGTAACGCTGGTTATGAATACTGATACTGAAATCGGCGTCTTTGAGCGCCAGTATGCCATGCTTAATGGCAAGCGCACTGCGACTAAAAGGCAATAGCAACCACCTTAACCACACCGCCAACAACGCCAGTGCAGCAACGCCACTTAATACCCATTGCCATGCGGCATGGTCGGCCTTTAACTGCCAGACCAACAACCATACCAGCCCAGCCAAATAAGGTAGCAAGCCCAGCAGCAGGCGCCGGTACAGCGACTTTTCAGTTATCCAGTTCAAACTTCTTCATCCTGCGATACAGCGCACTGCGGCTAATGCCCAAACTTCTGGCCGCATCAGCCATCACGCCCCCCGCCTCTTCAATGGCCTGACTGATATCCTCAGCACTGGGTTCGGGTTGCGGTGTTTCGCTGCCTCCAGATGTGACCGCCGCTTTTACCACCTCCACCGGTAAACCCAAATCGGCGACTTTTACCAGGTTGTCCTGACACAATAGCGATGCTCTTTGCATGACATTTTTTAACTGGCGGATATTGCCCGGCCAATCATACTGACTAAGTACCTGTGCAGCACAGGCTGCCAATTGCAGCTTGTCCCCCAGAAAATGCCTGGCCAAAGGCAGAATATCGGCACGGCGCTGGTTTAAGGGGGGTAATGCCAGCTCAATCACGTTTAATCGGTAGTACAAATCTTCGCGAAAGCTGCCTGCAGCAATGGCCGCTTTCAGGTCGGTATTGGTGGCACTGATAATACGGACTTTAACCCTGATAGTGTCGCTGCCGCCGATACGCTCAAACTCGCCGGTTTCCAGTACTCTGAGGAGCTTGGCCTGTCCGTCCAGCGACAAATTGCCTATCTCATCTAAAAACAATGTCCCACCATCGGCCAGCTCGAAGCGCCCCGTGCGCCTTTTACTGATACCGGTATAAGCGCCCGCTTCAGCGCCAAACAGCTCAGCTTCAACTAAGTCCTTGGGTAAAGCGCCGACATTGACTTTGACAAATGGCCCTTGGCTGCAACTGGAGTTGGCCTGCACTATTTCAGCAATTTTCTCTTTTCCTGCGCCATTGGGACCGGTGATCAGAACGGATACCTCAGCATGGGCAATTTGGGTGGTAATACGTAGCAAGTCATACATGGACTGGCTTTGATACTTAAGACCACAAAGGTTGAACTCGCTTTCCAGTTGGCGTTTTTTCGCCTGCACATGGCCACGTTGCTCGTTTTGTGCCCGTTGCAGCGCGCCAAGTTTCAGCAAATTACGCACCGTAACCATTAACTTATCATCGTCCCAGGGTTTGCCCAGGTAGTCTGCAGCACCGGCTTTAACCAGTTCTATTGCGGTTTCAAGCGCGGTCCAGGCGGTAATTAGAATAATAGGCAAGTCAGGATGCATGTCGCGAATACGGTGGAAAAGCGCAACGCCTTCCTGCCCGGATGTGGTGTCGGCACTGAAATTCATATCCTGAATAACCAGGTCAATATCGCCGTCAGCCAGTTTTTGCAGTCCCAGTTCCGGGGTTAAGGCCTGCTCCGTGGCCATACCATTAATAGTGAACAACACCTTCAGCGCCTGGGCGATATCCGGGTTGTCGTCAATAATCAGTATTTTTGCTGTTGTCATGGTCGTTCCAGGCCCCGTCTTGGCAGAGCTACTTCGAATAAGAACAGGGGGCAGAACAATACACCGTCCTTCCACGTCCTTGCTATTCCCGCCTTGGTGTCATTTAAAGATAAAGAAACACCCAGTGCGTTTCTCTATCTTTACCTCTGCCACTCAATTTCCCCGGGTCACAATGGCGGGCGATATCTTTGCCGCTTTTCGGGCCGGTAGCCAGGTGGCGATGGCATTGATTACCCACATACTCAGTATTATCAAGCCGATAGCCCCCATATTCAGATAATTCTCTTCATCACGTTTAGACAAATCGAATATCAAGAACAAGGTTACCAGCGCGCCCAGCAGGCAGCCAAACCAGGTGATCAGGGTATTTTCGGTCAGAAAGTAGCGGATAATATCAGATTTGCGTGCGCCAAGAGCCCGGCGGGTGCCGATTTGTTTACGTCGCTGATTAACCTGAAAAGATGTCAGTCCGGCAATCCCCACCGCAGTAATCAGCATCAAAACCGCACTAATGACCAGATTGATCAAAGCCCGACTGCCGCGCCCGTCATACATTCTTTTTTGTACCCGGGTCAACAGTTCACTGGCGCCCACATAGCGTCCCTGCTCCTGATAAAACAGGCTGACAAGTTCTTCGATCATTGCCGCCCCGCGACCCTCTTCCACACGAATCAGGTACTCAGGTTCGTTTTCCTGACTCCACAGCAGCTGTGGCCGAATCAGGCTATGGTAGGACATGCCGCGTCCATTGAGTCTTTCACCGGTCATCACATTGGAGTAGACCCCCACCACTTGCACAGGGTCGCCGCCCTTGCTTAGCCACAGGGTTTTACCAACCGCGCTTTGCTCGTTAAACAATGCCTTGGCCAACGCTTCGCTGACCATTACAGACGCAGCCCCCTGGCTTGCTCCTGTGCCGTCAATGACCTCATCGGCGGAGGATAACCGACGACCATCCAACAACTTAAGCTGCAACACATCCAACAAACTGGTTTCTGCTTCAAACACTGCTGTCTGCATAGGCTGTGCATTTTCCTCATTAGTTTGATAAAGCTCTACAACGTCCTCAGCAGTAAAAGGCACGGCGTAAGTACGGGCAACATCCTGCACACCAGGTAATGCCTTAATCCGCTGTAAGTCCCGTTGCATGGCGGCGCCCAGATCCTGAGTATCGTCGTAAAACTCGGCGTTGATACGGATAATATTGTTATGGTGAATACCTGAGGGCATATTCCAGGCTCTTAAAGTAACCAATGTGGTTAATATGGCACTGGATAACACCGCCATGGTCAGTGATACCTGCAGCACCGTTACAATCGTCATAAATTTGTTCTGTTTCAGACTGAGCAATATAGGTCGGATTTCCATTATCAGGCTCCTAATAATGGGAGCAGCCAAACAGCCAGCTCCTTAATGGGGGTCGCAGCAAGGGACAAGGAGTCCAGCACGGCAAGATTCAGTTGAACGATCAGATTGCTTTGCCAGCACCATTCAATCACCGTCAGCAAGATGAATAGGCCGAGTGTTATCATGCACAAATCTCGCTGCCAGTCAGAAAATGCCTTGTCCATTGCCATTTGTCCTTACTGTGATTTCAAATAACCAGCCACCGGCTGACTGCACAAACGCCAGATGGGGTAGATACTGATCAGCAAGGCACACAGTACGCTGATGGCAAAGGCTTGAAGGGCCAGGCCCCAGTCAAGTTGGAAATACGGCATAACATCTTCCAAGCGAGCATTGTAGTCTGATGCCCACAGGCGAATCTGCACCATGGCCTTTAAGCCCAATACTGCAATCAATAACCCGAAAACCGCACTAACCAGGCCGAGCATCATCACTTCCAGGGTATGCTGAAGGATAATGGCGCTTTTTCTGGCACCCAGCGCGCGGCGTACACTGACTTCTTTACTGCGACGTATAAACTTGGCGAGCAGAATGCCAATGGCATTGAGTAAACAAACGGTATAAAACAGCAGCGCCATTATCACCGAGCTTTGTTCACCGTAGTTAGCGTTGAGAAAATCCATCTGCTCAACAATGTTCAGCACATAAGTTTGAAGCTCACGTGGAAAACGGCCATAGGCTTTCTGTTCATTAATATAGGAATGCAGCTTTTCCTGGTACTGAGCCGGGTCAGCTTCAGGTAACTCTGCCCAGAATGCCAGCCAGCCACATTCCGATGCCCGCAGAATGTCCAGATCCTGGTTGGTGAAGCGCGAGCTTTGCGGCTGGTCTGCCTCCCAGCAATCAAAGCGGGTATCGCGGGTAAGATTGTGGTTCAATGCATACTGTACCGGCACAAAAAAATCGTGGGGATAGCCCTGATAATAGCCGCGGTCATACAGTCGCCAGCTTAGATGCCAGGTATCCAGCACCCCCACCACCGTCACCGGCTTATTATTCAGTAACAGGCGTTTGCCAACACTGTTAATACCACCGAACAATTTGTCATTCATGGTTTTACCCAGTACCACCTGGCTGTCGCCGCTATCCGCGGCCAGTTGCCAGCCACTGCCGTACAAAAATGGCGGCTCAAACATGGTAAAGAAGTCAGCCGTGGTCGCCGCACCGCGGGTCTGCATCGGGCGCACTTCATTGTCTGCAAAACTCAACGTCGCCCAGGTGCGCATCACATAGGTCTGATGTATAGCGGGCATATCCAGGTTATACAGATTCACCGCATCTCGGTACGTGGTATCGGGCATGTCTATTGCCCGGTCGATTTTATCAGCACTGAGTTCACGATTATCCATCTGCACCAGGTATAAAGTACTGGCCTTATCGCCATGGGGAATATCTGAGCCATTCTTGGCAAAGGTATAGAAGGTCACAAACAGGCCAAGCCCCACTGACATGGCCAATAACATCAGCAAGGTCAAGGCAGGGCGTTCTTTCAGGCTTCTTAACGCCAGGGAAAAGTTATAGGCAAACATGCAGGGCTCCTAGGCGCGTTTAACCAGCGCATCGCTGGGATTCTGGTCAACATCACTGACCTGACCATCGAAGATTTGAATATTGCGCCCGGCACGGCGGGCCAGTTCATCGTCGTGCGTCACCATCACGATGGTGGTACCTTGCTGGTTAATCTGCTCCAACAATTCCATCACCTGACGGGCCATTTGCGAGTCCAGATTGCCGGTGGGCTCGTCGGCCAGTAAAAAACGCGGCTTACCCGCTATGGCCCGGGCAATTGCCACGCGTTGCTGTTGGCCGCCAGACAGTTGGGTAGGCAAATGCTTCATACGGGAACCCAAGCCCACCAGCTCCAGCGCTTCCTCGATGCGTTGCTTGCGATCTTTGGCACTCAGGCCCCGATAACGCAGGGGAACATCCACATTGTCGAATAGCGGTAAGTCAGGCAAGAGGTTGAAGCTCTGAAAAATAAAACCTATCTTCTGGTTGCGTAAATCCGATAAGGCATTGTCAGACAGCCCCCTGACGTTCTCGCCGTCCAGAAAATAGTCCCCTTCTTCAAAGCTCTCCAGCAAGCCCGCCAGATTTAAAAACGTGGTTTTACCTGAGCCAGAGGGACCGGTAATAGAGACAAACTCACCGGCTTTGATGTGCAGATCAACATTGCGCAAGGCATGGGTTTCCACCAGATCGGTACGAAAAATCTTGCTGACACCTTTCATTATTAACATATTGTTATTCCTTATGATTCTTTATTAGTTAGCCAGATAAATCTGTTGCTGCTGGTTAAATTCTTCGAGACTGGAAATGATAATTTCGTCGCCAGGTTTTAAACCTGACAGCACTTCTACTTCCGCCAGGCTGCGTGCCCCAATCTCAATGCCATGACGCACCGCCACATCACCATTGACCAAATAGGTCACCCTGCCACCACCAGACTCCACAAACGCACCGCGGCGCACTTTCACCACATTTTGCCGGGATTCTATTAAGATCCGCGCGCTGACCCGCTGGTTCTGACGCAGATTGGCAATACTATCGCCGACAAAACGAATACGCCCTACTACCTGTCCGTTATTCACCTCCGGGGAAATTGCCACTACTTCGCCGGCAAATTGCTGGCCGTTCAGGCTGATTTCACTGCTAAGCCCAACCCCTAAGTCGTCGGCATAGTTTTCAGGAATCGACACTTCCACTTCAAAAGCACTTAAATCAATCAGGGTGATCAAGGGGCTATTGGCCGCCACACTGTCTTTTTCCCGGACATTGACGCTGCCAATAATGCCGGACGCCGGTGCCAGCAGTTGCAGCTCATCCACCTGGCGTTTGAGGTTGTCCACCACAAACTGCTGACGAGCCAGTTGTGACTCCTTACCTTTTAGCTCAAACTCCATGCTTTCTTTGTCCAGTTCAAACTGCTGCTGGGCATGTTTATGGGCAAGTTCGGCTTTCTTGAACTCCGATACTTTTTCCTCAAATTCCCGCTGGCTTATCAACGCATCGCGGATACTGATTTCGGCTCTGTGTTTATTCACCTGTGCAGCTTCCAGATTCACTGCAGATACCTCAATGGCCTGACGGTTGTTGAGAATATCGGTCTTCATCTGGATCTGATAACGGCCCACTTCAATCTTCAGTTGTTCCAGTACTGCCAATTCCTGAGCGTAGTTGTTATCCAGCTCCGGGCTGTCAACACTGGCCAGCAACTGGCCTTGCTCTACACTGTCGCCAGCCTTGATATACAGTGACACTATGCCGCCGGAGCGGGCATACAACGTCGGACTGTTGGACGCCACAATCCGCCCTTGCACGGATATATCACGTTGCATATCGCCCTGCTCCACCACCGCAAAGCGCACTCGCTCACGAGCCACCGTCATATCGGCGCCAAACAGGCTGCTCAAAGCCGGACCAGTGACGACCAGTGCCGCAGCACAAGCCACTGTCACCACACCGACAATTAACCATTTTCGCTTCACACCCTTGGGCTGAATCACTCTGTCTTGTCCTGAGGTATCTCTTAACATTTTATCCTTCACTCCTTGCCGCTATCGCTTTGCGGACCCGTTACCGGTTTTGTTCAGCACGTAGCATGCCAAAATATAACCAATTGTATTTATTTGATTTTTTAACTCTTCACGGGTGTGCGAACAGTTTGACAGCCTGTGCGAACACTGACCGAACAGATAAGATAAGGAAGGGGTTTCACGGAAGTTTCAGGGCATTATCTTGGCGAACTCAGCGCCTGTGCGAGAGACATTATTGAGTTTTTCTATTTTTAAACACTGAGTGTTAGCGCACCAGGGGCTGTTTATCTTGCTAGTATAGACTTAGTTCAAGCACAGCCCCTGAGTTGCCCGCTAACCAGAAGCATTGTTAACAATGCTGTCGGCATTGGCCAAAGCCCATCAATCAGCGCGTCTTTCAAGCACCTCGGCAAAGGCAAACATGGCATTGAGCGAGGCCGGGAAGCCGGCATACACGGCCATCTGAATAATCACTTCCTTAATCTCTTCTTCACTGCAACCCACATTCAACGCCGCGTTTAAGTGGACTTTAAGTTGAGGTGCACAGTGCCCCAATGCCGTTAACGCGGCTACCGTAGCAATTTCCCGCGCTCTGAGGTCCAGGCCCGGGCGGGAATATACATCAGCAAAGGGGAATTCGATGGTCAGCCGGGCCAGATCCGGGCTGATGTGTTGCAGACTATTGATAACCGCCTGCCCGGCTTCACCGTCAATTTCATGCAGTTTTTGCAGACCCTGTTCTAAGCGGTTTGAGTTCATACTTGGCTCCTTGATGGGATTATAGAAGCCACAGGCTACAACTTAGAGTTAACGCTAAGTCAACTCACTTTTTGATTCTTATACAGCCAGATTTTATGTTCCAACACCGCCATATGTTGCTGTTGACGAGCAATATAGGCTTTTAGATTTGCCTGATGCTCTTCCAGCATGGCCTGACGCAGGGGGGCGGTACTGGCGCCCTGTTCACGCAGTTGGGCATATTGCAAAATGGCCTCCAGCGCCATTCCGGTTTCTTTTAAACGCAGGATGAAACCAATCCACTCCGCATCCTTACCAGTATAAAAACGATGGCCACTGCTGCTGCGTTGCACGTTCTTAAGCAGACCTATTTTTTCATAATACCTGAGTGTATGGGCCGACAGTCCCGTTACCTCTGCAAACTCTTTGATATTCATGGCTTGCCTATGCAACTAGTTGGAAAACAACAGCATACAGAACTTTCTTTACAATAACGGTGGGTCATTGTTAAAAACAGTTAGCGCATCCTGCCATGAATTGGTGAGATAAGCAGCCTTTCGTTGGGTGATGTATACAGACAGTAGAGAAAAATCAAAAAGGAAGCACCATGCAAGCAAAACAGGAAATTCAGGCGCTGCTGACAGAGCTGTATCAGCTTATTTCCGGCCCGGCAGGATATCAGCGCAACTGGCAACGCCAACAACAGTTGTTTATGCCCTATGCCAAGATGATTCGTACAACGGCAGATGAACAGGGGCATCCTCAGGCTATGGTCATGGCCATTGAAGATTATCCAGCCAATGTCACCCAACTGTTGGCGGGTCGGGCTTTTTTTGAAGTAGAAATTCACAATATTGTCGAAACCTTTGGCAATATTGCCCATGCATTCAGCAGCTATGAAGCCTGGGAAGATAAGGAAAAAACAGTGTTTATCAAGCGCGGTATAAACAGTATTCAGCTATTTAATACCGGCAGTGGCTGGAAGATAGTCAATATGTTGTGGGATGACGAGCGCCCGGGATTGAGCATGCCAGACAAATACAAAGCAGCACTTTAAAGCCAACAAAGCTGACCTTTGATTGATCAACGAAGCTAGACTGCTCCGGACCAAACTGGTTGAAAGATAATATAGCGGTAATTATCACCGATTTTATGCAGCGCCAACGCTGGCGCTCTAAATAATCACAGGCCCAAATCGGCAGGAATCACACTATAGCAATGCGCTACTTGTGGTTGCCCCAGATGATACAACTTGTTGCGCAGCAGCCCTTCGTATTTACCGCCCAGGGATTCTGCTACTTTGCGGCTGGCATGATTGTCGCGCAATAGATGTACTTCAATGCGCATCAGTCCCAACTGCCTAAAACCGTATTCCAGTGCCAGACGAGCAGCGCGTCTGGCCACGCCTTGGCCGGTTGTATCGCTGCGTACCCAGTAGCCCAGATTGCCTATTTTGTGTTGCTCAACCAGTTGGTTGATACCGACCCCACCCAGTAATCTGCCATCAGTCAAATCAAAGACGCCAAAACGGTAATCCGTGCCCTGCTGCAAGGCCTTAGGCGCGGTTTCCACCCAAAAACGCGCATCATCCAGGCTATAGGCCTCACTGCACCAGGGTAACCAAGGCGACAAGTGGCCGACAGACGCACGCACCGCTTCAAACAGTTTGCCAGCATCTTCGGCCCGGTAAGGTCTTACTTCAATCTCAATCATGCCGCTTTACCCGGTACGCGAAAGTCGGCTCTTGCCCTGGCAACTTGCTGACGGGTTACACAGTGTTCGGCATGATCGTTGACCAGCCCCATGGCCTGCATAAAGGCATACACAGTAGTGGGGCCAACAAATTTCCAGCCCTGCTTTTTCAAGGCCTTAGACAGGGCTTCGGAATGTGTACTGGTGGCGCGCATTTGTAATTGCTCGGTATCAGGCTGCGTTTCTTCAAAGCGCCAGAAGTAAGCGGCCAAGGAGCCTTCGCGTTCCACTAATTCTATGGCCCGTTTGGCATTATTGATCACCGCTTCAATTTTTCCCCGGTGGCGGATAATACCGGCGTCCTGCAACAGACGTTGAATGTCCTGCTCGTTAAACTGTGCAACTTTGTGAAAGTCAAAGCCCTGGAAAGCCGCGCGAAAATTCTCGCGCTTGTTTAAAATGGTGCGCCAGCTTAAGCCTGATTGAAACGACTCCAGACAGAGTTTTTCAAACAGGCGAATATCATCATCCACCGGAAAGCCCCACTCCTTATCATGGTAAGGCAAAAACTCCGGCGCACCGCCACACCAGTTGCATCGCGGTTGCTGATCACTGGGGTCAATATAGGTACTCATATAACATCCTTAGTGAAGTAAAAACGTCAGGCGCTCATCGGCCTGGTGTGGGGAGACTTCAATGATCTCGCTGCTGACCACCTGGTGAATAACAAAGGGATCGGCTGCAACCCTTTCCTGCAATGCCTCCAGCTCCACATTATGGGCCAGCAACACGCCCCCCATGGCTGGTTTCAGGCTACCCACCAGCATAAATACGCCATCTTCACGGCCAGCCTGGATCCAGTCTTTATGCGCCTGCATATACAAGCCAGCATCGGCGCATTTTTCGGCAAATTTTAATAACACAATAAACATCAACTCTCCTTGCTATTGTCGGATTCGGCCTGGCCAGCAAGCTGCTGCTCCAGCCATTGGTTTAGTTGTTGTACTTCCTGCTCAATAAAGGCCATATCGTCAAAGGCATTGGCCAGGGTGGCGATACCCTGACTGCGGGCAAGCAGATGCATGGCCAGTGAATCCGCCTGATGTTGGGAAAATCCCAGTTCAGTAAACTGCTCGCACAGCCATTGACGGAACAGACCAAACAACTTATTGGCGTTGGGCAACGCCTGATGGTTTAACTTCGCCAGTTCACTGGTCAAGCTGCCCACCGGGCAGCCGTATTTCACAATCTTGTTGCCGTTAGCGATCAGGATCTGAATAAAGCAAGCAATTCTGGCTTTGGGGTCTTCACCACTTTGCTGCCAGTCATCCAGCATTTGCCGGGTCCTGTCCAGGCGCAGAGCTATCACGGCATCCAGAATCTCGTCCTTGGTTTTAAAGTGATAGTAAAAATTACCCCGCGAGATCTGCACCGCATCGGCAATATTGGCAAAAGAGGTAAACTCAAAGCCTTGCTCATAGAACAATCTGTCGGCCTCGGCCACTATCTGCTGGCGTTTGGAAACTGGCATTAGCGCCCCTCTAGGACATTTGACCTACAGATTAGGACGATTGCCCTAGATATACAAGAGCAGTTTGATGATTTAGAATTTCTATAATGAAATCATATACTAAGTCGACACACTTACTTGCAAGCTGGCTTGTGACGAGGTTATATCCGTGAGGCAAGATAGATTCAAAGCAATCCAGGGGAACATGGGTATCAATGATATAAGGCAATCCAACTGACCGAACAAAAGCTGGATAACCCGGCTGAAATTCTGGACAAGGCTGGAATTTCACCTGACCGCCCCCATAACCCTGGGAGGTCATTATAAGGTGTATGTTATGTCTGCGAATTCAGAACTGTCCAATCAACAACTGCAATCGGTCAATCAAAAAATAGTCGCCAGCGGTGAAACCCTGCCGTCGGTGAGACTCAAAGATGGCAGCCAGGTACAAACCGGTACGGTGGCCACTATGCTGCACAATGTTGCCCTGTACAACAGCGGGGAACGCGGGCAGGTGGAAGAAGAACTGCGTCTGGCCGTGGCCACCCTGATTAAAGTAGGATTGTTTGACCTGTTTAGCCCGCAGGAGTGGATGGCCGGCGACAACCCGGGGCGCCGCTTTGTTGGCGAACAGGCCCTGTTGCACTTAAAGCAACAGAGCTGAGTCGTTACAGGGTCTGTGGGATGGCTACCCGCCGATTGGCTGATAGTTGCCTATATCCCCTTCAATCCCCAATCTTTGCATGGTTTCCTGGGCATTGAAACCTATGGCCTTATGGGCTTCCATTACCACGGCTTTGGCAGCATCGATAGCCGCCTGACTTTGCCACTGGGCAATAGTCACTATGTTGTAACGGCCCGGACCGGCCACTTGTTCCAATAGCTGATCCTGGATAAAGCCGGGCTGCTTGCGTAGAATTTCGTGGGTGGCCATCACCCGCTGTAAGAATTCGTCCCTGGCCCCCTGGGGCACCACAAATTTATCAACCCGAAACACAATGCTATCTGACATCGGATACTCTCCTTTTTTATATTTTGCTAATCCTGATTGACCGTCGCAACGGCGGCTTTATGTTTGGCGATAACCGACCAGGCTTCCAACATCACCAATACACTGACCACCAATACAACCAGATCCAATACCACCAGCAGCCAGTTACCCTGCTGGTAATATTCCCCCAACTTAATCACGCCTGCAAAAAACGCCATCACTAATACAAAGCTCATGGGCACCAAGGTATAAACAGCCGGACGATTAGCCTTAATCAGCATTACCGAAATCACCAGTAACGTCAGGCTGGCCAGGATCTGGTTAGTGGAGCCAAACAATGGCCAGATAATCATGCCGCCGCTGCCGGACGCACCACCGGCACCAAAGGCCAGCAACAAACAGCAAGCCACCGCCAGAAGTGTGGCCAGAATGCCATTTTTCAGGGCACTGACCTGATAGATCTCGCCCCATTCCTGAATAATGTAGCGCTGCAATCTGACCCCGGAGTCCATGGTAGTGCCGGCAAACAACACCACCATCACCGCCAGCAGGGTAGAGGAAATTTCAACGGACAGCCCCCAGCCACTTTGAATCAGGTTGGCCCCACCAGTGATAAAGGCACTGACACTGCCCGCACCAAGATGGCTGTATACCTCATGCCACTCTTCGGGTGACGCAGCCAGCATCACGCCGCTTACTGCCACTAGGGTAATCAGGGCCAGACACCCCTCGCCCACCGCACCGAGATAACCAACAAAGCGACCATCGGTTTCTTTGTCCAGCTGTTTAGAACTGGTCCCTGAAGACACAATGCCATGGAAACCCGATACTGCCCCACAGGCAATGGTGACAAACAACAACGGAATAATACTGGGCGTGTCCACCGCCAGTTGGGTATTGAATGCCGGCGCGGTGATATCTGGCATTGAGATAAATACCGCGCCATACAACAGCACCAAACCTACTAACAATTGCATGCCGTTGATAAAATCACGGGGTTGCAGCAGCATCCACACAGGTAATAGTGAGGCAATGGCGGCATAAATAAACAAGATAATAATCCAGTTGGCTTTGTCACTGAGGCCGAACATTTCAGTGGGTAAGGCCAGCGGTAACTCACTGCCAATGGCGATACTGTAATACAGCACTCCCACCCCAACCAGACACAAGGGGATAAGCGGCACCTTGCGCTTTAACAACTGGCCAATCACCAGTGCCACCAAAATGGCCGCCCAGGCTGGAAAAACCGAGTTAGGCTGCGACACAAAGGCATTGGCGATCACCACCCCAAACACCGCATTGACCATCAGCAGTACCAGAAATACCACCACCATAAACAGCGAGCGGGTGCGTTTACCAATCACCGACTCTGACAGTGCCCCCATGGATTTGCCCTTGTTACGGGCGCTGGCCCACAGTGCGCCCATATCGTGCACGCCGGCAAAAAAGATGGTGCCAAACACCACCCACAACACCGCAGGTACCCAGCCCCAATAGACTGCAATAGCCGGACCGACAATAGGTGCAGCGCCTGCCACCGAGGTGAAATGATGCCCCCACAGCACCACTTTATTGGTGGGCACGTAATCTACGCCGTCCTGTAGTTCATGGGCCGGCGTGACAAATCTGTCGTCCATGGCAAAGATTTTCTCGGCAATAAACCTGGAATACACCAACCAGCCGAACAACATACCAGCCAGGCCAAGTAAAACGATAGTAATGGATTGCATAGGGTCGCTTCCTTGATAATCTGTGCTTAAACATACCAGCTTGCAGAAAAAAAGCTCTGCACCTTTGGTCCAACCTCCGCCTGCGTGATATTTGCCCCTGATTCGGGGTGACTGCTAACAAGAGGATTTGCTAACATAACCTCATTATTTTCTAAATGGCCATCCCATGAAATTTATTTCCTTTAATATCAATGGACTACGCGCACGACTTCACCAGCTTCAGGCCCTGATTGACAAGCACCAGCCGGATGTCATCGGTTTGCAGGAAACCAAGGTGCATGACGATATGTTCCCGCTGGCCGAAGTGCAGGCCATGGGCTACCACGTGTATTTTCACGGTCAAAAGGGTCACTACGGCGTGGCCTTGCTCAGCAAGCAGGAGCCGGTCGATGTGTTACGCGGCTTCCCGACCGATGAGGAAGATGCGCAACGAAGGATGATCATGGGCACCTTTGTGATGCCGGATGGCAGCAAGGTAAGGGTACTGAACGGCTACTTTCCCCAGGGCGAAAGCCAGGATCATGAAATTAAATACCCAGCCAAGCGCAAATTTTACGCCGACTTACAGACATATCTGACCACACATCACAGTCCCGAAGAAAAATTAATCGTGATGGGGGATTTGAATATTTCTCATCAGGATCAGGATATTGGCATTGGTGAACCCAATCGTTTACGCTGGCTGAAAACCGGTAAATGCAGCTTTCTGCCAGAAGAGCGTGAATGGCTGAATCATTTGCTGAGTTGGGGATTAGCCGACAGCTTCCGCAGCTTACATCCCGAAGTTGTGGACCAGTACAGCTGGTTTGATTATCGCTCCAAGGGTTTTGATGACAACCGTGGGCTGCGTATTGATTTGATTCTGGCCACCCCGGCCCTGCATGAAAGTTTAGTAGAAGCAGGCATTGATTATGAACTGCGTGGCATCGACAAGCCGTCCGATCATGCCCCGATTTGGGCGGTTTACCGTTAAGTCCGCATGTTTGAAAATCTGACCTTGCTGCAAGGCCTGGCCTGGGTGGGTTACCTGGGCCTGATGTTGGGCTTGTTTAAGAACATGTCCCCCACCCAGCTTTTGCATGACAGGCGCAGCCAGCATCTGATCTTCGGCTCGGCGGCTTGTTTGTTTGTGCTGTGGTTATTCCGCGCTGGCATCTACGATGGTCTGAATGTACATTTTTTGTGGTTGTCGGCGCTAACCCTGGTACTGGGCTTACGGCGCGCCTTGCTTAGCAGCTTTCTGGCCTTGTTGGGTATTAGCCTGGTGGGTAAGGAAAGCTGGGCCATGTTTGGTGTCAACGGCCTGCTGGGCATCAGTGTGCCGCTGGCCATGAGCTACCTGATTTACAACCTGTCGTTTCACAAGCTGCCACGCCATTTCTTTATCTATATTTTTTTGTGTGCCTTTATTCCGGGTGCCTTATTAATCAGCCTGAAAATGTTGCTACTGGGCGGCTACTATTTTATTGACGGCATACATAGCTGGGAGGTGGTCGTCGACAACTACCTGATTCTGATCCCGCTGATGTTATTCCCGGAAGCCATGCTCAATGGTATGACCATCACCTTGTTGATTATCTATTGTCCCACCTGGGTGTATACCTTCTACGACAAATACTATCTGAAGGATAAATAAAATGCGTACGCTGCTGCTCACTCCCCTTCTACTGCTGTTAGGCGCTTGCCAGCCACAGCAGCAATCAGCGGCAGCACCGCCCAAACTTGAGGATCAGGGGTTTTATCAGCAGCACTTGGCCGTTTCCCCGTATCTTCCGGCGAATCTGGACGATGCCTATATCGCCTGCCCACTGACTGAACGACATACATCAGCGCATTACAAAACCGCCGCGCAAGTGAATTATGCCCAAACCGGTTGGGAATCAAGGCTGGCCGCAGACTGGCAGTTTTTCGGTGAAAGCACTGAAAACGGCCGCTTACTGGTGATTGATTTTAATCAGAGCCAGGATGGTCTGAGTTATCGTTATCTGGCCAACGGCCATAGCCAGGATCAACTGTATGAACCCTGGAGCTCGTCCAAAGTGATGGCCATTACCGCCGCCATCAGTCGGGCTCGCCTCGGTGGCGTGGGTGCAGACAGTCTGGCCGGTGCCTATCCTGTTGCCGACCTGATTACCAGTATCCATACCTATGAACCTTTCGGTAAGGCCGATGGAAACTCCAATGCCATTGCGTCCTATCTGGTCAATGTCAGCAGCCGCGACTATATAACCTCGTTGTTTCAGGATAAATGGCTGAAGCTGGCAAATCCGAACGTCAGTTTACGTGGCGCGTATGCCAGCGAGATATTTGATCCTGAAGTTGACTACTGGCAAGCCAGAGACAGCCAGCGTCAGGCAGTGATGCCCAGAATCAGCGACAACCAGCAGGACCCGGGTTATTTGGCCTACCGCTGCGAAAACTGCGGTCTGACGGGAAATAAGCCCATGACCACCCTGGCCCAGGCCGAATGGCTGAAACGTCTGGCCAGCCACCAACAGGAGCCGCTAACCCGACACCCAGGCTTACTCGAAGAGGATATTCAAACCCTGTTTTACGGCCTTGGACATTCCGATGCCCGTTTTCAATACGGCGGCATGCTGATGGGGATGTCCACGCTGGTGGGCGATGCCATTGCCAAGCAGCTTTCAACCGGTGCAGATGCCAAAAACGCATTGGATAAAGCCACCGATGGACAGTGGCGCATATTTCAGAAAATTGGCTGGGGCCCAAGCGGCACCCGTGGGCAATCCGAAGTGGTGATGCTGGCCCATGTCTGCCTGCCTTCTTATCAGGGTGGCAGAGCCTTTACCCTGGCAGCCCAGGCCGGTGTGCCAGGCGATCATGATTGGCAGGTCAATGACGCCGCACTTAAACTACAGCGTTTGCTCGACATGAGCATGGTCAAACTGCTGTCCAGATAAACACTGCATCTCAAAGCCACTCTCGGTTCAGAGTCTGAAATGACTCTGGCTTCCTTTCATTCCCGAACCTATGTCAATAAAACAAACTGACATGTCAGTGACATGTCATACCTCTTCCCGCACCCAAAGAAAAACCCTATCCAATTGAATTAAAAGAAATTAATTCTTGGCACGTTTCCTTCAATAACCTATCGCCACGGCGTTTTCAGTTTGTGCCATGGACAACACAAAACCCGAAATTTCATTAATCCGAAGAAAGGAGATCTAAATGACTTCTTCAACAGACGACAACCAAGAGTTTGCCGAACAAGTCAGTAAAGTGATGGCAATTCAGGAAGAGAACGAAGGACAACTGCTACAACTGGCCAATGTCAATGGTGTGGGGGTTGGCTTTAAGGACAGTAAAAACAAGCCTACCGACGAACTGAGCCTGAAAGTTTTTGTACAAAAAAAGCTCAAACCCGCCGAGCTGGATAAACAGGATATGGTACCGGCTAAAATCGCCGGCATTAAAACCGACGTAGTAGAAATAGGCGAAGTGGTTGCCCAGGCCTATACAGCCCGTCTGCGTCCTGCCCAGCCAGGCTACAGCATTGGTCATTATAAAGTCACCGCCGGTACCTTTGGTGCCATGGTTCGCGATGCCTGCTATCCCTGCCGTTACTACATTCTGAGCAACAATCACGTACTGGCCAACAGCAATGCCGCCAGAATTGGCGATGCGATTCTGCAACCTGGCCGGGTAGATGGCGGTACGAACCCTGCCGACCGTATTGCGACACTGGCTCGTTTTGTTCCCATCCGTTTTGGCAGCCTTAGCAAGCACAACCTGGTAGACGCCGCCCTGGCTCAACCTGTGGACATGCGCGACGTGTTCGCCTCAATCAAGAACCTGGGGATCCCCAAAGGTGTAGAAGAAGCGGCTCTGGGTATGCCAGTCATCAAGACCGGTCGTACCACTCAGACTACAGCAGGAACGGTAACCAGTGTTAACGCCACTATTGCGGTCAGTTATGGCAGCGCCGGTGTTGCCTACTTTAAGAACCAGTTTCTGACCGGCGATATGTCCGACGGTGGCGACTCAGGTTCGGTGCTACTCAATCGTAACAACAAAAAAGTGGTGGGCCTGCTGTTTGCCGGTTCCAGCACTGTCACTGTCTACAACAACATTCACAACGTCATGATGGCTCTCAATATCAGCCCGGTTACGGCCTGATTTGATTCAAGCAAGGAGAAATTACCATGAAATCCCAAACCGAACTTCACGAACTTAACCAACAACTTATCCGCCAAATTGAGGCTGCCGAGCAGGAAGAAATTGCCATCAGCCATAGTGAGATGCATGCCCAGGGACTGGAAGCACAGAATCACTGCGGCTGCGACAATGACACCCTGACCCTGGCAGGACTCAATACTAAAGGTTTGTTAGAGCTGGAACAGAAACAGGCAGAAAAGAGCCAGGCCGAATTTGACGCCATGGATGCACAAATGGCAGAAGATTCCGCCATGCCAAATATTGTTGCTCCCCTGCAGGTGGAAACCGGCTTTTTACCTGATGGCGCACAACTGCTGACACCCAGCTGGTCGCAGACATTCAGTGACAAGCTGGAAAATAACGACATGGCCCTTAGCAATGATATTGGCACACAGGCCATCGTCGGTGGCGGCAATTGTAAGAATGTCTGGAACTGGGCCAAAGGCGGCGGCTGGGGTTGCACCGGCGGTGTAGGTCAGAACACGCAGACGCTGTATTGGACGTTCTGGTTCAGACCCAAAGTGAGTCGCTTCTACTCCATTAAACCCAGGTTCCAGTTCAACGGCTATTATATAACCAAGGCCGATGACAAGTGGTACAACTGCAAAAACACCAGATTGCGGATTTCTGCCCGCACTCAGGCTTATCAGTATAACTGGAAGGGTTTGAGTTCAGTGGATATGGTCAATATTAATAGCGGCAATATCAACCTTAACCGGCGTCTAGACGATGCCCGCTTTACTAATTATTCGGCCTTACTGGGCAAGGATGACTGGGCTGCGATTGTTTGCTCAGTGCAACTGTATGTGCGGGCTCAGGGTAGCGGTTCCTATGCCAAAAATGACTTTTCCACCGGCGCCAACAAAGTGTGCGTGCCTTATGTAATTGTTAACTGACCTATCACCAACAAGGATGCAAAGGGCAGCTTATCTCTTCCAACAAGGGACAAGCTGCCCAGGACAGCAACACAGCCGGAAACAACAAAATGAATAGCGGTCATCACCTAAGTCGGGAACAACTTGAACAACTGGCCTTATCCCAGCCCCATGTGGTGGGTATAGCAGAAAGTTGCTCAGCAGCAGGAAAGCCCGTCATCAAGCTGCTCGTAGATTGTCCCGTCGAGCAAATCACGTTGCCTGACGCTCTCCAGGCAGATGGCATAGAGCTGCAATATGTCGGAGATGTCAAAGCGCAGTGAACAACCAATAATTTATGGAGAATCAACAATGAAAGCTTTTATATCCAGTCAGTCCAACCAGTATCTGAATCTGGACGCCAGAAATATCGCCACCAGGGTGGAGCTGGCCCTGAATATCGTGGATAAATCCGCGCCGGACAGCTGGCGGGTCACCTATGAAAATCACCAGGTTGATCACTTTATCACCCATTTGCGTAGAAAAGCGCTAAAGCAAACCGCTGACCTGTATTTTAAGATCAGTTGCGCGAATGAAGATTTGAGATTCGCCAAATCTTGCAGTGCCCACTCCAGGCAGGCATTCGATGGGATTCTGTTCGTGGCGGGTAATCATACCATGCGGGAAATGCGTGCCGCCGAAACGGAACTGGTTAAACCAGACTTGCTGCGCCTGAGTATTATCCCATCTGACTACTGGACGCTGGATCCACGCGTGAAGGCCGATAAAGGCAGTAAAATTGGCTTTCGCTTTGTAATTCAGGATAAACGCGACAATGTCTTTTTCTCCCACGATCCTATCATCAGTGTACCCGACTGGGACTAGCAGCAGCTTGTGGCAAGGCAGAAAACCAGACCAGCGAAAACCAGCCGTCGGCAATGCCGGCGGCTATGGCTTTTTGCTTGTAGACCAGTGCAGTGTCCAGTTCGTTCAATAAGCAGTACACCAACGACAAACTATAAAGCAGAAACGGATCCTGACTGTTTAGCTGTTCGATTTGCATCAGCATGGCCATGGCCTCTTCCTGCAACCCCAATTGCGCGTATATCTGCGCCAACGCGAGTTTCTCATTGATGCTCGGCGATGGTATCGCTTCCAGCAGTTGCTTACCTTGCACATAGGCCTCACGACTCTGGTGAGTTAAACCATTCAGAGACAGCGCATCAGCCAGGTTTAACAGCGCAATGGGATTACTCGGTGCCAATTGGTAAGCCTGCTGCAGATAGCGCATAGCCTGGTCATATTGCGCCTGCATCAAATACGCCAAGCCCAAATTGCTGAGCACCCCTGCATCCTGCTTTTTGTCCTTGTCGGGTAATCTGGCATAACTGCTTATCACCTCGGGCCAGCGCCCCTGGTAAAACTGCATAACGGCCATGAGCTGCACAGCTTTGGCGTGCGCGGGATCTTTGTTCAGTAAAACGGTCAAAGCCTGCTCAGCGGGTTTGTACTGCTCAGCTCGATACAGCATCAGAGCGTAATTATACAGGTGACGGCTGGCGGGTCGCCGGGCAATGATCTGCTCCATTAGCAGCCTGGCTTTAACCTGCAAATTTTGCTGGAAGTACCATCTCGCGCGCAGGTACAGCACCGAATCATCGACAGCGAATTGTTGTTCCAGTTTTTTAAGCCAATGGTCGGCCTGAGCAAAATCCTTTCGAACCAGGGCATGCTCAATGGCATCAGTCATCAGGGTCTTTTTACTGTCCAGATCGGCAATTAATGACAACATTTCCTTGCCTTCATCCAGCCAGTCCTGCTGCCGGGTTTGACGATACTGCTGAATGTAGGCCATTAATAACGCGTGGCAAAACTCAATGTAGTCACATTGTCTGTCCACACTGCGCTGTAACCATTGTACGTATTCGTCCAACGTCGTGCGCCCTTGCTCATAGCTCAACCTGATTGACAGGTAGTCACGATACAATGGCTCATCGGGCACCTTATGAACAAAATAAGTCCCTCCATCTTGCTGAAAGAAACGCCCGACAAATTGTCTGACCGAGTCATCCACAAACAGCAATCTGTCGACCGGGATCCAGGTTTGCTCCTGCCTCACGACAATGGCGGGATCCCCCCGCCACAAACGCAAAGTCACAGCGCATTTAGCCTCGATACAGTCAAGTTGGGTTTGCAGCACATCGTCTGCGGCGGTAATAGTCAGCAAATCAGTCACACTGTCAGAGCTATTCCACTGATCCAGTTCATCCAGTGCAATTAGCTTTAATTCTGGATTGTGCTGGATCCCCATGTTCACCGCCTGACCGATGGCGGCTTGAATCAAGGGCATATCCTGGACATCCTTGAGCGTCTGAACGGTAGGGGGTAACACAGCAATATAACGACTGGGTTGTGGCCAGAATTGCCATATCGCAACCGCCATCAGCAATACAACAGCCGCAGTTGCAGAATTAAGCCAACGCCTGCGTTTGGTAACGCGCTTATGCTTAGCCTTGGCCATCAGCGGATTCACCAGTTCCAGGGTGCGGTTTTGCCCTCCTTGCTCATCGGCATTTAGTATTGACCTAAGCCTTATCACCACCTTTGCCGCCGATAAAGGGCGTTGCAAGGGCGATTTTTGCAGCAACTCCGCCACTAATTCATCCAACACCGAATGACCAGAAGCCAGTTGGGGAAACTGTGCATCGAGGAAAGATTCCAGCCACTTATCCCCAGACAGACCACGGCGCTGCAAGGGGTGTTCTCCGCTCAGCATATGGAACATCAGCACTCCCAGAGCAAACAGGTCTGACTGCCCATTGACGGCTGCGCCAGCCAGTTGTTCCGGACTAGGGGCGTATAAATTACCTAGTTGACCGCTGCCTTCCTGCTGCACCGCCTTGGCAATGCCGAAGTCACCGATTTTTACGCTGTCGTGCTGATCAAAAAAGATATTTTCTGGTTTCAAATCCCGATGAACAAAACCAGCCTCATGAATTACCCGCAATCCTTTAGCAATCTGTAATGCGTAGCAAATTGCCTGTTCCGTCTGCAACTTACCGCCATTGAGTTTATCCGCCAGTGTCGGCCCAGGCAGAAACTCCATTACAATAGCGGTTTGTCTGGCTTCGGCCTGTTCGACAATATCGTAAATGGCGACAATATTGGCATGTTGCAGCTTGGCCTGCAGCACGGCTTCCAACTGCAGGTCCTGACGATGATAGTGGTGCAACACTTTAATGGCCACCGCTCGCTGTAACCGTTCATCAAAGGCCTTGTACACTTTGCCATAGCTGCCTGAGCCTAACAGTTCGCCAATCTGATAATGACCCATTTTCGCCAATATGCTTTCCATCAACTAGCAGGCTCCTGCAAATGCGTTAGTTCAGACCCATCTCATTCAGTCGTCGCTTTAATGCCGCTTTTGACACATGCAGTTGATTCACCATCTTTTCCATGTCACCACGACTATCCAGATAACATCGTTCAATCTCAGTCGCCGGAATATCACTGACACGGCGTACCAGTTCACTGGCGTCCATTTTCTGGTAAAGGGCCGCCCGGGATATATTCAGAGCCTGGGCCGCCAATTTAATCTGCCAATGGTTATTTTCAAGTGCTGTCAGCATTTCTTCATCGGTGATTTCGCTGGGCTTTCTTTTGCCACGCGTATAAATGCTGGACACCTCATTGATTGAGGCCTGAGATTGCAAAGCAGTAATGGCGGTATGCGCCAGACCGTCACTGAAGCTTAACCAATCAAACTGGTTGACTGTTTTATATCCCATCAGACCCACACAAAGTTGCGTCACAACATTCTGCAACTGGCGAATGTTTCCGGGCCATTGAAGCTGACAGCAAAAAGCAAAAAACCAGGCCCAGTAGCAATACCCTTCCTGATCTGCAGCATGCAACTTGTTTTCCTGAGCGGTGTCAGCCAGACGCCGTTGCAAAAAATAGCTAAGCAGGCAGCCGATGTCTTCGGCCCGTTGACGCAGTGGTAAAATCTCAATCACCAACCCTGCCAGCCTTTGCAGCAGCGGCATCCTGAACAACTCGTCACCAATCAGCTGTTGTAAATCTGCATCGGTAGCCGTAATAACCCTGACATCCACTTGCTGCGGATGCTGGCTGCCGACAGCCTGAATAACACCAGCTTCAAGGGCTCTTAGCAGGGACACCTGCATTTCCAAAGATGCTTCACCGATTTCATCTAAGAAAAGACTGCTATTGTCAGCTTGCTGAAAGCAGCCCTTGCGATCCACCGCCCCGGTATAAGCCCCTTTGACACTGCCAAACAGCTCAGTGGCAATCAACTCTTTGGGCATTGCCGCAACATTGACCGACACCAGTTTGTGTTGATGCCTGGGACTTTGCTGGTGAATCGCTTTAGCCACCAACTCCTTGCCGGTGCCGGACTCCCCCCGAATCAGCACCGGGCTGTGCAGCGGCGCAACCTTGCTAATGGTATTACGCACGTCAACCAGATTATCACTCACCCCAATCAACCCCATCGGATCTGGACTGTCGGCTGAAACATCCAGGCTAAGATGTAACAACAACACAATACGTCCGGCCAGGATAACAGGTACCCCTTGGTGTAGTTGCTGTGCAGTAAAGTCCCTTCTTTCGATTAACTGATGGCTGGCATCTGACAGCTGAATAGGGCTTTGTTTCCTCTCCAACCGCCAGCTGTCCCCCTGTTTAGACAGTAGCACTGGTGCCCTGCTCACAAATGGGTCTGACAATGGTTGCAGAGGTTCTCCGGCAAATCCAAATAAGGGAAACAGCCGGGAGATTTCTATACTGTTGGTTTCAGGTCGACATTGCTGACCGATACGGTTCAGATCAGGATGGAACACAATAGTCAGGGTAAAACGTTGTTTTGCGCGGCAACGCAACAGCCGCACCGGTAACTGTTGCAAGGTTTCCTTTAGCATCAGCGCCTCCCAAATTACGCTTCACTCTGGATACCGCTGGCGAGTAAATAAACGAAGTTTGTTTTTAATCTTTGTTGTCAACGGGTTGTCAGCCACACAAGTATAGCGATACTTTGTGCTGCTGTGATAAAGCCAGCCGGACAGGACTGGAACCTTTCAACTCTTGCATGGGTTGTTTTAGAATGGTTGTCGAACCAATAAGGAGTGCTACTTTTTGCAAAACCTGCAGTTATTGGCCCGGCGCACATTTCCCGCTCTGATACTACTGACACTCTGCCTGATGGCAGCGCAAAGCGCCCATCCCTGGTTGCTTAAATGGTCCGGACAGTTAGCTTATCTGCCATTTCTGGCAATGGGCTGCGCAGCATTGGTGGCGATAAAATTTTCCCGCTCCCGCATGACACTGTACTGTGTGTTGCTGCTTTTACCCTATGCAGCTCAGCTTTACTCTGGACAATTATGGCTAAACCCCGACACTGTGCCATTACCCTTGCTGCTGATGGCCGCCATGGCCTGGCTGCTATGGGATAAAGACCGGGGTTTTGCGCCCTTTAATGCACTGCTTGGATTGGGGCAGATTGGTTTAGCGATACTTATTGCTTATCTGCTTTATACCCCACTCACAACTCTTTCGCTTAACTGGCTGGCGCCAGTGCAACAATGGTTATATCCCACCTATTCGGCACACTTTAGTGCACTGGATGTGTCTCTGTACGCCATATTATTGCTGACAGCCCTGCTACGCATTGGGTTGAGTCCAACCAATAATCATTGCGTATTATTTGTCAGCCTGTTGCTGCTCCCTCTGATGCAATGGCATGGTCCGCAACAGCTCCTGTCCATACAACTGTCCCTGCTGTCTATTGCCTTGTTGTTTCTGCTCAGTGTTATTCTGGATAGCCATAATATGGCGTTTCGCGACGAACTGACTGGCATCCCGTCACGCCGGGCACTAATGCAATATGTGCAGACCCTTGGTAAAAAGTATGTGGTGGTGATGGCCGATATCGACCATTTTAAGTCATTTAATGATACCTATGGCCATGATGTGGGGGACCAGGTGCTGCGTTTGGTAGCCAGCCGTATGACCAGGGTGACGGGCGGCGGTAAGGCCTTCCGTTATGGCGGCGAGGAATTTACCCTCATTTTTCCACGTCGCGAGCCAGCGCAGATAGTACCGCATCTGGAAGCACTACGAGAGGATATCGCTAATTACCAGATGGTGATCCGAAGCCCAGACAGACCGCCAAAAAAGACCAAGCAAACGGCCAAATCCAGGTCAAAAAAATCATCACCCGGCAAGCAGAATGTACGGGTGACCTGCAGTTTTGGTGTGGCAGAGCGAAGCAGCAGAGCCGGCGAATTTATGGCGGTGATGAAACAAGCGGATATGGCCTTGTATGACGCCAAAAAGGCCGGCCGCAATTGTGTAAAAACCAGGACATAAGCAAGACGGCTACGTATTGAACCAACCAGGTTATGTGCTGGTAGGATCAGAATAGGATCATATTAATGAGAATTGATTTCATTTAACCAAATGGTAGACTCCCGCGCACCACAACCCAGGGAAGTCATATAATGAAAATCAAACCTCTGTCCGTCGCCATTTTTACCAGCCTGTTAGCTTGCGGCATACAGGCCAGTGAAATTGAGCGACTGGAAATCCGCAGCGAGCGAATGCATTCTGAGCTGAACTCCATTGCCCGACAGGTCTCGGTGATCGATCAGCAAACCCTGCAACTGGAATTCGCCAGCGCCAACAATCTGGCCGATGTACTGGCCAAACTGGTACCCGGCATGGCCCCGCCCTCTCCTGCCCTGACCAACTTCGGCACAACACTGCGCGGACGCAATGCACTGGTATTAATCGATGGTGTACCAATGAACACCAACCGTAATATCAGCCGCGATCTGCACAATATCGCCCCTTCTCAGGTAGAACGCATCGAGGTATTTCGTGGCGGTAATGCAGTGTTTGGCAGCGGTGCCACCGGCGGTGTCATTTACATACATACCCGCAGTGGCAGCGCCCAGAACAGCGCGCAAACTCAACTAAGCAGTCGCTCCAGCCTGACCGACTTTGGCCGTGACAGCACCTCAATGACCCTGGCCCATCAGCAAGGCGGCAGCAATGGTAACTGGCGCTATCAGTTTGGCGGCAGCCTAACCCAACATCAGGGTTTCTATGATGCGGATGGCGATATGATTGCCCCCGAGCCAAGCCAGGGGGATGAATCCTTCTCCGATATTCTGAGTTTAACTGGCAAGCTGCAGCGACAGTGGCACACGGGTGAGTTTGTCTTGTCCGCCCTCTACCACAATCTGGAGCAGGACTCTGAGTATGCCAGTGACCCCAGTGTCAACACCCAGCCTTATATCAGTAAGGCCAAGGCTATCAAAGGCCTGCAGCTTGATAAGCAAAATACTATTCGCAATCTGGTGTTAAATACCCAGCTTAGGCAAACGCTGACAGCGGACCACAAACTCAGTGCCCAGCTTTACCACCGCGATTATGCCGCCCGTTTTTATCCTTTTGATGGCAGGCCTTTCGCCACCTGGAATCATCTGGCCCAAACCTATCTGGACAGCCAGACCACAGGGGCCAGGCTGACTTTGACGTCCAGTCTCAGCCACAATCTTGAACTGGACTGGGGCCTGGATCTGAGCCGCGAAAAAACCGCCATGCCGGTCACGGTGTACGACGGCGACACCTATGACCGCTCCGCTGGTCTGGTATTTATTGAAGCCGGTGAGAAGGATTTTGTCCCCGACCTGACCCACAGTAATCAGGCAGCTTTTGTGCAAGGGCGCTACCAATTCAGCCCCGACTGGACGCTGGAGGCAGGCCTTCGTCATGAAAAAATTAAAGCCAGCTTTGAGGATTTCACCACTTTGGGCAGCCAGACACAAATCCATGGCAGTGAGTATGATTACAGTGCCACAGTGCATAACCTGGCCCTGACCTGGCAGGTGAATGACAACCACAGCCTATATATTGCCAATAATGAAGGCTTTGAATTACCGGACATCGGTTTGCAGGTACGCTATGCGGCCAGTGCCTTTGATCTGCGCCAATCGAATCTCAGCCCGGTGGAAACCGACGATTTCGAATTGGGCTGGCGCGGCAATATAGCGGGTCTGTCAATCAGTGCCGCTCTGTTTCGCTCAGAATCGGATCTGGGTGGTGTTGTCTCGCAAAATATGGGCCTTAGCCTGAAACGAAATCAGGTGCGTATTAAGGGCTTTGAGGCCAGCGCAGCCTATGATTTTAACGATCAGTGGCGCCTGGATCTTAGTTACAGCCATGCCAGCGGGGAAGAAAAAGCTGAAAATGCAGAACATTACCAGCCCATGTATGGCTTTAGCATTGCCCCGGATAAGCTCGCTGCCAGCTTGCAATACACCAACCAAAATGGCTGGCAAAGCCAGTTACGTATCACGGCGGTAATGGACCAAGACTATCGTATCAATGGCGCAAATGCTTTTGGTCGGCGTGATGTGCAAGGTTATCAGTTACTGGATCTGTCCAGCCACCTGCCGCTTGGTGATGGCATGCTGACGCTGGCGTTGGAAAACTTGCTGAACGAGGATTACTTCCCGCTGTACAGCCAGTTGCAGCGTAGCGGAAAAAATGACACGTCACTGCCGGGTCGCGGCAGAATGCTATCGGTAAGTTACCAGTATCATTGGTAAGCCCCCTGACAGACAACGGCAGACATAGTCTGCCGTTGTTTATGTGTTGTCGGGTTTAAACCCGGCCTACAGCCATACAGTTAGGGGTTGGAAACCTGTTCGGTTTGACCTGACTTGGACAGGTAACGACTGAAAAATTCTGCCTGATAAACAATACTGTCCGCCCAATATGGCCAGTTATGGCCACCCGGTTGTTCAATATAGGTATGGGCAATCCCTGCATCCAGCAGTGTCTGGTGTAAGCGGCGGTTGGCTGCTAAAAAGAAATCGTCCACTCCGCAATCCACGATCAACCCCAGTTGATGCTGCTTTAGCACGGCCAGACGATTAACAATGGCCTTTTGCATCCACGCCTGCTGGTTAACAACAGGATCGCCAAGTACCTCATTTAAGCCCCATTTACCCTCAAAACCACGGGGGTCCACGCCGCCACTGGTGCTACCGGCAGCAATAAAGTGCTGCGGATAGGCCAGTGCCACATTTAATGCGCCGAATCCCCCCATGCTCAGGCCAGTAATAGCTCGGCCACTGCGCTCGGCCACAGTACGAAACCGGGCATCGATAAAAGCCGGAATTTCTTCGCCAATATAACGCTGATATTGGCTATTGGCTTTTACCGCACTGTCCAGATACCAGCTGTCAATATTACCGTCCGGCATCACGATCAACATCTGATGCTTGTCGGCCAATGCTTCTACATCGGTACGCTCTGCCCAATTCTGGTAATTCCCACCATGGCCGTGCAGCAGATACAGTACAGGGTAACGCCTGTCACCCTCGGTATAACTGTCGGGTAACACCATCGTTGCCTTATGGCTGATGCCCATACTGTCACTGTTAATCTCCAGTACCTGCACGTCAAAAGCCAGCACCCTGGCACTGAGTAACAACAGCAGTGCGCTAACATATGCCTTCATTTACACTCCTTACAGCAATGTTCTTGTTGTGATGATAGTACCCTTTGATGTCAGTACGTCCAGTCCCGGGCATTCCCGGGCCTTAGCCACCAGGTCACAATTTTCATTTTTAATGCAAAAGTTAAAGCGGGTCTGGCGTTTCCGTCGTGCTGGTACACGCGCTTAAACAACAGGCGGTAAGTAACATCAAAATCCGTTTCATTATTCACTCCTTGTATGTGTCTTTTGCGGGCTGCTTTAAAGTATCAACTTGGCGTAGCTATCAGTATGGATATCCAGCACTTCGACGGTAACCGATACCTGGCTTAGCGGCAGCGTTTTAAATTTAGCCAGCACCGCTTGGCTCAGGGTATTTTTCTGCTCATCAGTGCGACCGGACAAAATACGCAAACTGATATGAATAAAGTCCGCCACCTGATCGCCCACCATATAATAGTCGCAGGCAATGGCACGACTTTTAATGGCCGACGGAGTAAACAAGCCAGACTCCACCGCGCCCTGGTATACGGCCTGTAACATGGACTCAGGCATAATGCGGCTTTCCAGCGCCTTGGAATATTCAACAATACAATGTGGCAAAAGGTATCCTTATGGATAAACGAGGACGCTCAACATAAATCCAATGACAGCGTTTGGCAACTGACATAAGCTGTACGGCCGCGGATAAAAAAACATCAATTGGAACTATTATGCCGAACCTGGAAAATCTCAGAAGTGCCCTTGGTCGCCATATTCAACTGGATGATTCTGCCTGGCACGCTGCTGCTGGCTGCTTTAAGCTTAAACATTGGGAAAGTGGTGAATGTATATTTCGCGCCGGAGAAGCACCGCAGCGCCTGTATTTTATCCTGGAAGGTCTGGGGCGCTATTATTACCTGACGCCGCAGGGCAAGGAACGCAATAAATCGCTAACCCGCCCAGGTAGCCTGTTTGCCTGCATGCACAGCCTGATAGCCAATCAGCCCAGTCCGTTTTCCACCCAGGCTCTCACCAATAACCTGACTGCCTGCATCAGTTATCGCGAGCTCACGCACCTGGCCGACAGTTACACCGCCTGGAACCACCTGACCCGCATGCTGCTTGAAGGACTGGCGATAAAAAAAGAACGGCGTGAAGCCAGCTTTCTGTTGCAGGATGCTCAGCAACGTTATCAGGGCTTTCTGCGAGAGTTTGGTGACGATGCCCAGCATTACCCCCTTTATCAGGTGGCCATGTATCTGGGTATTACCGATGTGGCCTTATCCAGAATCCGCGCCAAAATGGGCTTAACCCAGGTTAAGGAAACCGCCTGACAACCATGGCAGACTTTGCTGAAAAACCGCTCACCGGAGATGAAGATGCAAAGACTGTTACCCCCACAGGTATTTTTTCTGCTCGCTTTTACCATGGCGCCCGTTTGTTATTGGCTGGATGGGCCACATTGGTTGCCCTATCCTGCCAACCTTGCTGGTGTACCAATATTAATCGCCGGTCTGGCCATAGCCATCTGGCATAAACGGCTGTTTGTCCGCCAACAAACCAATATTCCTACCTTTGGCGAGCCGGATAAATTAATTCAGGCCGGCCTGTTTCGCTACAGCCGAAATCCAATGTATCTGGGGATGCTGACTGGCCTTAGCGGTGCAGCAATTTTATGCTTTGCCGCCCCGGCTGCCTGGCTACTGGTTGGGGTGTTTTTTGTGATGCTGCATTTCTGGTATATCCCCTTTGAGGAGGCCCAGATGCAGCACAAATTTAAACATCAATACGAAGCGTATTGTCAGCAGACTCGTCGCTGGCTATAAAAAATCGGGGCCTGATGCCCCGCCAATAGAAAAACGTGCTGTGAAAAGTTAAGCGCCGAGCCGTTGCCAGAAGCTGATATCCACCGATGCGGGATCCAACTGTTCCACCAAGGCCAGGGTTGCGGCATTGTCCATCCACATGGCACAGACCTGCTCGGCCCGGTCCTGGCTGTCGGCCAGCGCCAGATCCACATACTGACCGTCCGGCCCCTTAAGTAAATAATGCCCCAGTATGCCCTGCTGCTGAGACATAAACTCTCTGGTCACCCGGGCGTGGCAGGCCAGCAACTGTGCTTCTGTTACGCCATTTTTAAGTTTAAACCGGCCCCATTCCAGGCCGGTAAACTGATTAATATCTAAGGTATTCATAGTGTCTCCTTGTGATGGAGAAACCAGTTTAAGGCTACCCTGCTGACAACCTTGTGTCAGTGGCATCGCGTTTAAGGGCCAAGTAATCCGCCAGGGAAATATGCGCCGGGCAAGGCAAACTTGCAGCAGGCGTCATAACGGCCGTTAACCTGTCTACACGAAAATCCCGGTATTGCTGACGTTTAAAACACCAGGCACCCAACGTCCATTTGCCGCCCCAGTAAAACAGCCCCAGCGGCTGAATCTGACGCGCGCTTTGTTGTTCTTGTAATGAATGGTATTGAATCTTCAGCTGTTGGTTGTTCGCAATGGCGATGTAAAGCGCATCCCATCGCGGCAATTGCATAATGTCTACGGATTCATCCGGCACTCGCACAAACCGCTGCTGCTCCACTTGCCGTGTCAAAGCTACCGGTACAGCCGCCTCAATTTTGCCCTGTAATGCACGGGCCGCCTGCCCAAGCTGATGACCGGTGCGGGATGCCACTAATTTCACGCCCAGCATCAGGGCTTCAAGCTCCTGTGCGGTCAATGTCAGTGGCGGTAGCTCAAACCCCTCCATTAACCGGTAGCCAATCCCCGCTTCGCCATACACCGGAATACCTGCCACCGACAAATCGTCCACGTAGCGGTAGATAGTACGTACCGACAGCCCCATCCGCTCAGCAAGCTGTGCCGCCGTAATGGGCTGATAGGTACGTAATAAATGAGTTAGCTGAAAGAGTCGGTCGGATTTGTGCATTCTTGAGGCGGAACAATCTAAGGCTTAACAACTATTGTGCCGCAAGTCTGCGCGAATGTTGAGAACCGAGCTGTAACTTCACTAGCCACCACACTACCGCCACATTTGAACAGCATTAACTTAAAGGACGGCAATGCACCGACATATTCTGCAACAAGGATTGTTTGCCTTCTTCATTAATGGCGACACTACAAAGCAATCAATTCAGTGAACTATAAAAAAACTGATTGCAAAACACTCAAATCAAGGTAATTATTATCACAAAATAGAAACATAATTGTTACATTTTAACAGCGCAATTTTATGTTTATCAAATACAGAAAACAGCTCACCTTAGCCATCAGTGCTGCAGTTTTGTTGACAGCCTGCGGTGGAAGCGGCAAAGAAACTGATGTTGGGAAAAACAACCATATCATCACGCCGCCGACGCCCCCTATCAGTGAAACAACAGTACTGAAGCCGGATACGCAACCAGACCCTGTTTTACCCTCTCGACAAGAAGTGGATTGGGAAAGGGCTATCGAGGCAGCACAATTCTTAAGCCGAGCTAGTTTTGGTGTTACCGCCAAGGATATTGAATTTATCCTTGATAAAGGCAAAGAAGCATGGCTGGAGCAGCAACTATCCGCTCCCCTAACCTCTCAGGTAGAGCTGTTGGATAGTCGGGTGGAAGCTTATGGTTACCTCGCCGTCCCACCCAGCATGTATTACGACTCAGCCACCAACGGCGAGTGGGCCCGTATGGTGGCAAAGCAAGACGTGTGGTGGGAAACCGTGGTTTGGGGGCCGGATCAACTCAGGCAGCGTGTCGTACTGGCTCTAAGTCAGATTCTGGTGGTGTCACATCAGGGTGGCGGTATGTATGCCCGAGAACGAGGTTTCGCCAATTATTCAGACATCCTTGCCAGCCAGGCATTTGGCAGCTTTGAGCAACTGCTGTTGGAGGTCAGTCTTAATCCTATTATGGGTATATACCTTAGCGCCATTAACAATCCAAAAGCCGATCCGCAGCGCGGTATTTTCCCAGATGAAAACTACGCGCGAGAAATTTTACAGTTGTTCAGTATTGGTTTGGAAGAACTAAATCTGGACGGTTCAATCAAACTGGACGCCAGTGGCAACAGCATTGCTACCTACGATCAGAACAGGGTTAATGAGTTTGCGCGGATATTCACCGGGTGGAGCTTTTCTACCAATATTGAGTTCGCAGAGGGCGGAGAATTTGCCTATTGGCGCACACCAATCAGCAATGTCGAGCCCATGAAGGCATTCGCTGAGTACCACGATTCAGGGGCTAAAACGTTATTGCAAGGAGAATTCATCCCAGCCGGGCAAACTCCCATGCAAGACATGCGTTCGGCCATCCGCAATATTATGTCGCACCCAAATGTCGCACCATTTATCAGTAAGAAGCTGATACAACATTTGATCACCAGTAATCCCAGTCCGGCCTATGTTGCCAGAGTGGCTAGCGTGTTTAACGACAATGGTGCAGGGATGAAAGGTGACATGAAGGCCGTCATCAAAGCGATTTATCTGGATGAAGAGTTGGCTTTGGATGCTCACAAGGAGCAAGAATATTTTGGCAAACGTAAAGAGTCGCCGCTGGTTATAGCTGGCATTTGGCGCAGCTTTAAAGCACGCGGTACACCAGTTAAAGGCCCAAACGGGGTAACCATAGATACCATTCAGTATTTGCTTAATGAACCAACAGAAGAAACGTTTTTGTATGCGCCTACCGTCTTTAACTTCTATCAAACTGACTACTCCCCGCCAGGAGTTTTTACACAGAACAACCTGTATGCCCCCGAGTTCCAGGTTTTTGGCGGAGCGGCAGCAATCAACCAGGCAAACTTGCTGGCTAATCTTATTTATCGCCGACACTACGCTGATAAACAGCTTTACCTGAATACAGGGCAAGCCTCTGGCGCAAACATATTCTGGAACAACCCACCGGTAAAAGCTTTGCTGAACCTTGACGCAGAGCTGGCTTTAGCTGATACACCCGGCGCATTAGTCGACAGAATCAATTTGTTACTCACACAAGGGCAGATCAGCGAGCAACACAGTAAGTTAATTGCTGAACACATCAAGTTGCTGAATGACCCGTTAGAGCGCGTCTATGAAGCCATATATCTGATAGCTATTTCGCCAGAATATGCAGTGCAAAGGTAAGAACATGAAAACCCAAAATCATCGTCGACAATTTATCAAATCTATGGCGAAAGGCCTGGCGGGCACAGTTCTTGGCAGCAGTCTGTTGCCCCTTTTTGCCAATGCACAAAGCTCAGTTGGGTATAAGGCCCTGGTCTGCATTAATCTGCAGGGTGGCAACGATGCATTTAACTGCTTTGTGCCTATGGGGACATCAGCTTACAACAGCTACGCTGCAATTCGTCAGGAATTAGCCATTGCCCGCGAACAGTTGCTGCCCCTTAACAGCGGTCAGCAGCCTTATGGTTTACATAACCATTTGCTCGAAACGCAATCACTTTTTAACCGGGGAAAACTTGCTGTGCTGGCAAATACGGGAAATTTGCACGAGCCCATAAGTAAGCAAGCATATTTTGACAAAACAGCGTTACCACCAGCGCAGTTGTTTTCCCACCACGACCAAACCTTATACGCACATACGTTAAATCAAGGTACGCTGAGCAGCGGTTGGGCAGGCAGAGTGGCTGAATTGCTTGCGCAAAGCAACATCAACCAGCAACTGGCAATGAACGTCAGTTTGTCTGGTGACAACTACTTGCAGCGCGGTATCAATAGATTGCCCTACACTGTGCGCAGTAGCGGGGTCAGTATGATTGACCAGTTGTCGGAAGCCGATCCGACCGCCTTCTCCGCATCTCGTGCCAGGTTGTATCGGCAATTTCTCAGCAGCACCCGGCCAAACTTGTTACAAAACTATTATGCCGATGTGCAAATGGATGCTTGGGGGATGGCGCAATACGTTACAGATATACTTGATAGTCAGCCCATGCCATCACTTCCTATTTTCGCAGCGGCAAATACCAATAGTTTTGTACAAAGCCTGGCCATGATCGTAAGGCTAATCGCCGCACAGGACGCTTTTGAAGTTAAACGTCAGGTTTTTTATGTCAATCTTGGTGGCTTTGATACTCATCGCGATCAACTAACGCTGCACTCACCACTACTAATGCAGCTAGATCAGGGCCTGGGACTTTTTTACCAGGCATTAGAAGCACTTGGGCTTGAAAACAATGTAACAGCTTTCACTATGTCAGAATTTGGTCGAACACTGACGCGAAACGGTGATGGCACAGACCATGGTTGGGGTAGCCACCATTTTATCCTTGGTGGGGCAGTAAAAGGCGGGCAGATTTATGGGCAACTGCCAACATTAGAATTAGATAGCGATGATGATCTGGGCAGAGGCCGAATAATTCCCACCACCAGCTTCGAGCAATATGTAGCCAGCTTATGTCGTTGGTTTGGTGTAGCAAAAGATGACCTGAATCATTTGCTACCCAATTTGCGCAATTTCAACCATCCCGACCTGGGCCTTTTGGGTTAAAGCAGAGTCTGGTCGGCAACAGATTCATTAATGGCAGTACAGGGGCAGGGTCATCGATCTTGCCTTTCCCGAAAAGCCGCCGACTTTCTGTCTCCTCCACGCCCCAACGGCGAAGACCGTCGCCCTGTCCTGGCTTCGATTTGGGCCTTGAACCTGTCGTCACCTAAAACCCTGGCTTTATTAGTGGCCTCGCGAATCACGGCCAGATCCTGTTCCGGCATATACCTAAGTTTAGGTACGCCAACGTGCCTCAAACGCCGACCGGTGAAAGTAGCTAAGCCATAAAAGTGCCAGCCAAATCCACGGCACTGCCCCACCGCCGCCAGATGAATTTGTGCTTGCCGGTGGCGGTGTAGAGGCCTTTTCCACCCTAATCTGCACTTCGCTTTGCGCTGTATTGCCGTTAGAATCACTTACCTGGTAAGTAAACTTGTCTGTACCGCTATACCCGGTATCGGGCGTATAGCTGTAACTACCATTTACATTAAGGGTTAGTGCTCCGTTATTGGTATTCTCTAGCAAAGTATAAGTCAGGGTATCACCATCTATATCTTGACTGGCCAACTGCCCCTGATAAGTATTACCTGAGGTCATATTCACTTCTTTAGCCTGAGGCTTCGGCTCATCATCTACTGCTTTCACCTCTACTTCAATAATGAATGTATTAAAGTTCCCCTCCATATCCTTAAGCTGAACATTAAATATATCCGATCCAAAAAAGTCTTCGTTTGGGGTGTAAGTTAATATTTTCTTGTCGGAGTCATAGGCAAGGTTACCATAATTAGGATCAACTAGAATCATTACCTCAACATCACCATCATCACTACTTTCCAAGTTCCAGTGATAGCTTTCATCTTCATCAAAAACAACCATTAAGTCTCTTAAGACGGGGGCCATCTTAAGCTCATAATAAATAACCTCCCCGTATAAATATGAACTACCTAATACTTTTTTTGAATCACGGGAAATCCCTGAAGCACCTATAGTTTCAACATCCTCTTGTAAATACAAAAGACTAACATCTCTCGCTTCATCATTTATTGAATAAAAATACCTTGAAATTTCACCACCAATGGCTTCTTGCTCCAAAACAAGCGTATTACCAATTAATCCAGGTGTATTATAGTAACTTTCAATCTGCGACCAGCACTCAAGCTTGTAGTCTTTATTAACTTTTCCAAAACAGGCTTTTTTTCTTCCATCAAAATTTGCCAAAAAATACTCACCAACAATATCAAAGCCTAACAATTCCAATTCAGAATCAGATGTGCTGCGGAGTGAAAAAATCAGGTTTTCGTCCAAGCCATAAATGAAAACTTTATTCGGCTCGTCATTCATCTTTACAAGTAGCACAATATTATCATTTGCATGGTATAGCCTCGGATAATATTTATTATTACTGTAGAGATCTGTATCACTGTACAAATCTGGATCTATAGGATACACGACCAAACTCTCAGAAATTAAATCATCACGTTGCAAATTGTACTTTAGAATTTTACTTCTACAGGGTATATATAAGTCATCATCTTTAATCAAAAATTCATACACAATTGCACAATCAACATCTAATTCTTCTGTCTTATAAAATTCATTGTCAATTGTCAGGGTATAAACCAACAATTTTTTCCCAACTGACAGCACAATTCTATTTTTATAGTAACCCGGTCTTCCCCACCAACCATTTTCAGAAACATATTCAGAGTTCAAAACATTAGGTGTACCATTTCTATCAAATTTTAGCTGTAGTAGTTTCCCCCCTTTGTTAAGATAGAAATCACCTTCATAGTAAAATCCTCCGCCATAACTTCCACCACCATAGTCAAAATACTGCGAATAATGATTTTCTATATCAAAAACAACTGGGCCATATTTATCAGAGGCCAGATAGAGAACTCCATCACTATAATTGACAAATGCAAACCTACCAGCTCCATTCATTACATACGAATAATCCGAATCAATATCTTTTTCAAGCTTTCCATTTTTGTAAATTAAAGAAATAACACTTACAGATCCATCTATAAAAATCAATCTATTACCAGAAGCCCCCATCTGCATATTGCGTAATCTTGAGTCAATGTAAGAATCCAGCAAGTTCAATTCATTGTTCTCCACAGAATAGATTCTCACGACACTTTCCTTGATGAAGTATGCGGCTAAAATTCCACCATCCAGCAATCTTAGGTTTTGAATGTATTCACCAGTAAAAAGTGATAAATTTATGATGTTTTCACCTTCACTTTGGCCAACATTAATTTTTGAATAAAGTACCTCACCCTTTGCATATTGTTCTCCTCTGAATATTCCAACCATTGCATCATTTTCCTTACCTATGCTGCAATAAGTCAGATTCGCATTTTCTATAGAAATCGGTTCAAGAAAATGCAGCCCATCATTATCCATGCCAACAGTATGAATAATTTTCTTATCTGGCATAGTCGAAACAATATAGAGCCGCGAGTCGTCCTCAACCATACAATCAGAAAATAAACTTGCTAAGTCACGTTCAAGCACTAAGTTCAAAACACCTTCACTATCCAACTTATAAAACTGGATTTTGTTATCATATGTAACAGCCAGATGATTACTGAAGAGAGTTATTGCAGAGATCAGAGATGGTAGCTTTAGGCTGCTCACGATTGAGTCGGCGCCATTAGTATCATATACATCAACTCGTCCGGCTCCTGCTGCCACCAAATAACGATCTATACCCGCAACATAGTTATATTCAACCGTGCCCCAACGGCCCTTCTCGACTAGAGACAATGGTTGAGCGCTACAAAATAATGAAGCAAAACAGATAAGCAGACCCATAATCAGGCCTGAAAAAGATAGGCGCGATAACATCCCTGTACTCCCTTAAAGCGTATTTAATTTTTATATGTACAGGGTAGTTATAACGTCAATCGCAAGCTTTGTGAACAAAAAGTAAACTCTGTGGCAGTTGAACCAAGCCTCCAAACTGCCCCGCTTACAAAAACGCCTGCTGTGGCGGAATCAGCGCTGCTTCATCGCAGCCACCGCCAGCCCAGAGCCGATAAAAGTGATGCCTGCGCCAATATTCAAGCCGTTCACTACTTTGGGGCGGGCTTTCAGCCAGTGGCTGATTTTTGCCGCAAAGATGCCCATCAGGGCAAAACCGGTTGCGGTTAATACAGCAAACCAGACGCCATACACCAACATTTGCGTGGTTACCGAGCCAAGCTCGGGGTTGACGAACTGCGGAACAAAGGCCAGCACAAACATACCTGGTTTAGGGTTAAGTGCAGCGGATAGAAAGCCCGTAGAGAAGATACTGGTCAGGGACTGCTTTTTCACCGGCTCCAGGGTAAACAGGCTGCGTGAGCGCAGTACCTTGATCCCCAGCCAAATCAGATAGGCGGCCCCAATCAACTTAACAGCATAAAAGGCCACAGCGGAGGTTTTAATCAGAAGTGTTAAACCAAAGGTGGCGGCCAGCACATGAAACAAAATGCCGGTGCCGGATGATAAGCCAGAAAGCACAGCGGCCAGTTTGCCCTGACTCAGCCCTCTGCCGATGGCCAGCAGATTATCCGGCCCGGGGGACAGCACCAGCAGTACACAGGCCAGGCTGTAGGTCAGCCAGACTTCGATGGGAAACATGCTTCATTCCTTGTATCACTGATTTACAAGACACATGCTAAAGACAACGACGCTAAACCACCAGCCTAAATCCTTTACTGATTATAAAAGCAAGAAAAAAGGCGCGAAATCGCGCCTTTTTATGCTAACAACCTATAAATTAGCGGGTCAGTTTGACCTTTTTCGTGGTGCTGACCTGAGCATGAATACGGCGGTTGGCACTGTGGGCCGCCTCATTGTCTGCGCGATCCAGTGGGCGGGACTCGCCATAACCCACAGTGCTGATGCGCTCGGCGCTGATAGCATAGCGCTCTACCAGCAGTTTTTTCACGGCAGCGGCGCGGCGTTCAGACAGCTGCTGGTTATACGCTTCGGTCCCCACCAGAGAAGTATGACCTTCGATGGTGACAGTGGTATCTGGGTATTGCTGCATAAAATCAGCAAAGTTCTTGACCTGCTGAGAATCAGGGTTGGCAATCTTATGGCTGTCATGGGCAAACAGCATATCCAGCGCGCTGGATACGGTTTTTTCATCAAATAAGGTACAGCCAAAGGCATCTACCCTGTCGCCCTTAGGCGTATTGGCACAGCGATCCTGATTGTCATTAACGCCGTCGCCATCACTGTCTGTCGCAGTTTGTGCCGGTTCGTTCAATTGACTACTGATGTTTGAAGGGGTACCGCCGGATGCACTATTGCCACCAAAGGTGTAAGCCAGCCCCAGTTTCAAACCAAAATCAGTGAAATCCTGACCAAAGTCATAATAGGCAGCCGCTTCTGTGACCAGTTTCCAGTTTTGGCTCAGATCCCAGTGCCGACCCAGACCAAAATTCACCAGTCGATAGTTTTCACCCAGGTTCTGGTGTTTAAAACCGGCAAACAAATAGGTCTGCTTTTTATCGAAGTAATGCAGCGCGTCGATACCAAAGCGGTCGCCGTCACGATCGTTCAGACCGGACTCGGAGTCAAAGTTAAGCCGTGACCATTCCAGACGCGCGCCCCACTCAGGAGTGAAGCGAAATCCCAGCTCAGCGCCCAGACCAGACGCATCATCGAAGCTATCCAGGCTGTTAGGCTTGTCGTTGTCAACCTTGTAGTATTCACCAAAGCCGGCTACCCAGGCACCATATTCTGGAGTTTCCTGAGCCAGCACAGAAGAAACAGGCAGCAGGCTGAATAGAGCAGCCTTGATTACAGCATTTAATTTCATGAATATCCCTTAAAAGTGGAAGATGTGTGCGTGCAAACCAGGCTGATTTAACCTTTGTTTTGATTGTTTTTGGTTAATAGACCAACCTACCGAAAAATTCGGCGCAGGATTGTAGCAATATTCGGCAGTATAGGGAAATAGCTTAAAATCAACATGTTGGGTATTATACCTGCAACAGCTATAACACCGCCGAACTTAACGGCAAAGCCGATACAAGGGCGATCTCCGGCCTTAATTTATTGCCCTGCTTTTTCTGTCAGACAGTCTCCGTTACCATACGCCAGCCTTCTTACCGGAACCTCTTTATGCAAATACTTCAGGCCAGTCTTTATGGCCTTCCTCTTAGTCTGGAAATCCGCCATAGCCAACAATGCCTATTCTACTCGGGCGAACTGGTCAGCGAGCAACCTCATGGCGAACATGCAACTCACCAATTCGTAGCCGCCGGAATGCAGGCTGAACTAACATTAGAAATGCTGCCAGGCACACAAAAAATGCGATACCAGCTTAGCCTGGACGGACAGGCAACCCAAAAGGAAGAATTTTTACTTCCTGCAGAGCCCAGCCGTAAAGGCACCATCGGTCTGTTAGCACTGGGCTTTAAGTTATTTAAAAGTGCCAAGGTAGTAAAAGCGGCATTGGCTGCTGCTTCAGTAGCAGGTTATAGCTGGTTATTCAGTATTGAGTTTGCGCTGGTGCTGGTAGCTTGTCTGGTAGCTCATGAATATGGCCACGTGCGGGCCATGCAGTATTTTGGCATTAAAACCAAAGGTATTTATCTGATCCCCTTTGTCGGCGGCCTGGCCTTGTCCGACGATAAACTGTCAACCCGCTGGCAGGACGTGGTGATCTCCATAATGGGGCCGGTATTCGGCCTGCTGATGTCACTATTGTGCCTGCTAATCTATACCCTGACAGGCCACGAACTGTTCGCTGGCGCTGCGGTTATAGGCTCATTGCTGAACCTGTTTAACCTGTTACCGATTCTGCCGCTGGACGGCGGACATGTGATTAAAAGCATCAGCTTTTCCATGCGTTCCTGGCTGGGCCTGTGTGTGTGTCTGCTAGGCATGGTGTTTGGACTGTTAATTTCCTGGTACTTTGGCCTGGCATTGCTGGTGTTTTTTATTTTTATCGGTGCGCTGGAAATTGTGTTTGAATGGCGCAGTCGCCATCAGTCCTATTTAGTGCCTTTGAACCGCTATGGTCAGTGGGTCTCAGCCCTTTGGTATCTGGTGGTTATCGGCGGACATATTGCCGTTATTTATAGCTTCGCTGACACCGACCACGCGATACTGGCACTGCCCATGCAGATCCTGTCAAATTGATGTGCCAACCAGGCAGGTTCATACTGTATAATCCGCCCCCCGCCAGATACAGCATCGAGCACCCATGACATTTGCGCAATTAGGCCTGTCGCCAGCCCTGCTGAAGGTAATTTCGCAGCAGGGCTACCAAACCCCAACAGATATTCAGCGTCAAACCATTCCTTTGATCTTGTCTGGCCAGGACCTGCTGGCCTCCAGCCAAACCGGCTCGGGGAAAACCGCCGCTTATGCTTTACCCTTGATTCAACAGCTGTTAGCCGGGGCCCCTGCACGGTCCAACCATATCAGGGCCTTAATTCTGGTGCCCACCCGCGAGCTGGCCATTCAGGTAAGCGACTATATAACAGCGTGCACCTTGGGCATGCGTCTGCGTACCCAGGCAGTTTATGGCGGGGTAAAGATCAATCCGCAGATGCAGCGGCTGCGCCCCGGTGCAGATATTCTGATTGCTACCCCCGGCCGCTTGTTGGATCTGTTTCGCAGCAACGCCCTGGGTTTCAGACAGCTTGGCTATTTGGTGCTGGATGAAGCCGACAAGATGCTGGACCTTGGCTTCTTAGCGGAGGTCAAACAGATCCTGCATTTATTGCCAGCTAACAGACAAAGCCTGATGTTGTCTGCCACCTTTTCAGACGAGGTACGCGAGCTTGCCGGTAAAATACTGAATCGGGCTACTGAGATAGCATTGGACACCACCAACAGCCCGGCTGCTGACGTGCAGCAGTGGCTGATTCCGGTCGACACCGGGCGTAAGGCTGAACTGCTGATAACGCTGATCAGGCAGCACAACTGGCAGCAGATTTTAGTGTTTTGCCGCACCAAACAAGGAGCGGATAGGCTGGTAAAGAACCTGGTTAAACATCAGCTGGCGGCAGCAGCCATCCATGGTGACAAAAGCCAAAGCGCCAGGATCAGAACCCTGAATGAGTTTCATCAGGGCCTGCACAGAGTGTTGATTGCCACCGACCTGGCCGCGCGTGGGTTGGATATCAAACAGTTACCAGTGGTGATCAACTTCGATCTGCCGCATATCAGTCAGGACTATATCCACCGCATTGGCCGCACCGGTCGTGCTGGTCAATCGGGCCAAGCCATTTCCTTTGCCAGTGCAGAGGAATTTGACAATCTCAAGGCCATTGAGCGCCTGATTGGCCAATTATTGCCAAGGCAAATCGAAGTCGGTTTTGAACCAGGCTCGCCCTTGCCAGAGTCTATTTTGGATCTGCGTCCCATCAAACCGAAAAAGCCCAAGAAGCCGAAAAAACCCAAACAAGGCACACCGCCGCAAAGCTGAGTGGGTGAAAAATAAAGCTGGCTAATCCCTAAAAAAATCCATGCGGCCTGTTACCTGAGCAGGCTACACTGCATACACCTTAACGGACCTGGGTACCCTGTTCATGCACAAACTTGACGACGGTCGAGCCTTAGCGCAGCACAAATTTAAGTATTATGACTTGGTGATGGTCGCCACCTGCGTAATTATCGTCTGCTCAAATATCATTGGTGCCGGCAAAGTCGCCACTATTGCCGGTTTCAGCTTTGGTGCCGGTATCTTATTTTTTCCACTGTCTTATGTGCTGGGTGACGTACTGACCGAAGTATATGGGTATGCCCGGGCCAGGCGGGTGATCTGGGCTGGCTTTGCCTCCGCGCTGTTTGCCGCCGCCATGGCAGCCTTTATTACGGCCATCCCGCCCGATGCCAGTTGGAACAGCGATCTCGGCGGCATTTCGATGCAGCAGGCGTTTGCCCTGAATTTCGGCCAGGTGCCGCGCATTATCTTTGCGTCGGTGCTGGCAATCTGGGCCGGCGAGATGGCCAATGCCTTTGTTATGGCCAAAATGAAAGTGCAATCGGCCGGCAAAGCGCTCTATCAACGCACCATTGGCTCGACCATGGTGGGCCAGGCGGTAGATACCCTGATCTTCTACCCGCTGGCATTTTGGGGAGTCTGGAGCAGCGACCTGATCATCAAAGTGATGCTGACCAATTATCTGCTGAAAGTGGGCTGGGAAGTGCTGCTGACACCCTTCACCTATCTAGTCGTCAACCGCTTAAAACGTAGTGAAGGTGTTGATGTGTATGATAAAGACACCCACTTTACGCCTTTTTCCATTAAGTCATAGGCTAGGGTTCATTCGGGACGGGAATACTTTGCCATTATAGTCTGGTAGGTACCGTCATTACTGATATCCTGCATCGCATGGCGAAGCCTGGCAATGACCTGCTCATCCGTGCCCCGGCTGGCAGCAAGGTACAAGCCTGGGCTATGACTGACCTGGGTATGCTTATGCACGGTCTGAGCAGCCACCCCTAACTCACTGAGAATGGCGGCGGCGCTTAGCTCAGTGGCAAACACCGCATCCACCCGCCCTTTGAGTAATAAGCGCCAGGACTGAATCAGTGTTACCGTCGGTGCCAGGCGCGTGGCATCAAAGTCCAGAGATTCCAGCAACTGTAATTCATAACTTTCCCTTGGCGCGGCAACGGTAAGCAACCTGGCCTGGCGCCAGTCCTGAATATCGTCCAACTTGCGCGCATTGAGGCTGTAAAAGTGGTATTGGATATCACGGAACTTGCTGACCCAGATAAACAAGGGCTCACGTTGCGTCGATCTGACCATGGAAAAGATCAGAATATTAGGCTGGTCCTGAGCTACCTGATAGGCACGGGCCCAGGGGTGAAACTCAATTCCCGCGTCAATGCCCGCCCGTTTCAACGCTTCTTTTACCACATCCACATGCAGCCCCTGCTGCCGACCATTTTCCCCCTGTAACTGCAGCGGCGGCAATATTTCAGTCAATACCCGTATGGGCGGTTCAGGTACTGCCAAGCCAGGCTGACTCATTGCCCAAAGCAAAAAGCCAATCATTCGCAACATTCTAGAATACAAGGCTCTGGTAAAATCTGGATTCAATGACAACGTCCGCATTCGGGGGCAATCAATTGCCGGTTCGGTTATTCACTGGTTTCTTGCTACATTCTTGAGTAAGCGCGCAAGAATCACAAGCCAAAGGGCTGTTTCACATGGCTCAGAGCGTTTAATAACCTGTGGCGCATCATTGTTCTGAGCCTTTCATTGCTTGTTGAAGTCTCCGAACTTCTCCTTTACCTCTAATGGAAATGGTTTTCTAACGGTCAGTATAAAAATGGGTTTTACCTTCTCGCACCATTTCTTTAAGTTCCTTGGCAATTTGCTCTTGCAACTGCTCGCTAGCGCTTTTGCGTGAAATGGCCAGATAAACCTGGGATACCGGGGTCAAATCTGAGGGCTGTAACACTAGTGCGCCCTGATACCTGGGCTGAGAGGCGATCAGGTACTCCAAAATGTGCTGGGGGCCGATAATCACATCCGTTACGCCTGTGAACAGTTCTGCCAATGCCTCATCGGTGGTCTCTGACCAGCGTACCTGGTAGCCATTTTGTTGCAAAACTGATGGTACGTGCTGGTCATAAAACCGATCCTTCATCAGCGTTACGTTTCTACCGGTCGCGGCCAATGCTTTGTCCTGCGCTCTTTCCTTGTTGACAAACCAGCTCAAACTGCGCGCTTCATCAAATGGCAACATATACAAATACCCTGCCCGCTCCTGAGTCAGTAACAAGCCGGTCATCAGATCCGTTTTACCGGCTTGCATACGTTTAAGGCAGCGCTCTATTGGCGTGGGCAGGCTAAATCGCAGTTCGAAATTGGCCCGGGCAGCCAATTCCTTCATCATATCCACCATAGGGCCATGCGGTGGACTATTCTCCTGATAGAATTGCCTGGGCGGCAAATGATCAAGACACCACTCCAGTGCAGGTTTTTCCTGGGCAAAAACGGTGCCACTGGTGAGCAAAAGCATCAAGGTCACAAGCGAACATCTGTGCATAAGTTTTCGCCCTCACAGCTACTACTATTAAGTGTAATAGATATTGATGAGAATCGTGCGGTCCAGTTGATGCGTTCAACATACTCCCTTTGGGCAATCCCTGGTTACTTGCAGGTCAGCAACTGGTAAACTGTCTTCACCGCCCTTCATATATGACTGCGTAGAAATATTGCCGTGGCCAACCTTTGCCCCGAACTCATTCAAAGCGTAGAGAACAGATTAGAGCAGTGTCTTGTGATGGCGCAAAGCCAGCTGGGCCGCACCTTTGCCACACCCAGCCTGAGCTATGATCAACGCGGTCGCATTGCTGGCAGCGCCCGTTTACAAGCCAATCATATTCGCCTAAACGCACAGTTGCTGGCCGACAACCCTGAAGAGTTTATGCGCGAAGTGATTCCCCATGAATTGTGCCATTTGTTGGTGTGGCAGTTATATGGCCGTGGCACCTTGCGCAATCCGGTCCGGCCGCACGGTCCGCAATGGAAAGAGCTGATGCGCAGGCTGTTTGGCCTGCAAGGTAGCGCCTGTCACCAGATGGATATCAGTAAAGTGGCCGGGCGCCAGTTTACTTACCACTGCCATTGCGGCCCGGTACAGCTATCCATCCGTCGGCACAATCGCGTGCTGCAAGGGGTAAGCTATCAATGCCGACATTGCCGTCAGACTCTAGTCAGCCAGTCGCTCCCAGCCCAAGCAGACACACATAACAATTCCGACATATAACTGTCATCCAGCCGTCATCCTTGGGCTGTTACATTTTATTGTTTAATAACAATAGAATGGGAAAACACTATGAATCTGAAGCGCTCCTTAATTGCGTTAACCTTAATGTCGGCTTTGGCTGCCTGCTCCGATGGTGACGATGGTGCTCAAGGGCCAGCTGGCACACCAGGCCAGAACGGCACCCCTGGTCAGGACGGTGCGCCGGGTAAAAACCTGCCAAGAGATCTGAATATTGAGGTGGTGGGCCGCTTTAATACCGGTATTTATGGCAAGTCTGCGGCCGAGATTGTGCAGTTCCATACCACGTCCAAATCAGCTTTTGCCATAAACGCTGCCGACAATCAGATTGAAGTGATTTCCCTGGCCAGCCTGCCAGTAACCGCCGTTGGCAATCCCATCACTGACAACAGCCTGTCGTCCACGGCTTTCACCTTCCCCGCCACCGTGTCTGTGAAAAACAGCAGCGGTGTGGATATTAATCTGAATCTGGGCGAAGCCAATTCCATCGCGATTTATCAGGATTTACTGGCCATTGCGGTAGCCGGGCAGGAAAAAACCGCTACCGGTGCAGTGCTGTTTTATACCCTGGATGGCACAGGTCAGGGTACCTTTGTTAAAGCCGTGGCAGCCGGTGCTCTGCCCGATATGCTGACCTTTACTCCGGATGGCAGCATGGTGCTGGTCGCCAATGAGGGGGAGCCCGACACGGACTATATACTGGACCCCGAAGGCTCTATCAGTGTTATCTCCCTGACAGGCGGCACCCCGGCCGATGTAGCGGGAGAAATTAACCTGACCACAGATATACGTTTCAGCTCCGATTTGCTGGATAGTGAAGATTATGACACTGATGCCAAACGCCGCGCCCTGCTAAGCACTGCGGGCGTGAAATTCGCAGGCCCCGCGGGGACTACCGTGGCACAGGATCTGGAACCAGAATATATCAGTGTTGCCGCTGATAGTAAGACCGCCTACGTGTCTCTGCAGGAAGCCAATGCGATCGGCATCCTCGACCTTACCGATATGACGATAGAAATCAAAGCACTGGGCTTTAAAGATTGGAGTCAGCATACCCTGGACTTTAGCAATGAAGATGAGGTGGCGTCGTTCAGAACCTTGCCCAATGTCTATGGTATGTATCAACCAGACAGTATCGCTGCATACAGCTGGAATGGTGCAACTTTTATCCTCTCCGCTAACGAAGGCGACTCCCGCGACTGGGACGCCTATTCTGAAGATATTCGGGTCGAGGATGTGGTTGACCCGGATGAATTAAATCTGACCCTCTCCACCGAACTACAAACCCTGTATGATGAAACCGGTGGCAAAGACGGCCTGGGCCGTTTGAAGATCACCTCTGCCCTGCTGGATGCGGATAATGACGGTATCGTAGATAAACTCTACGCCTATGGTGGGCGTTCATTCTCTATCTGGGATCAGAATATCAACCAGGTGTTTGACTCAGGCGATGACTTTGGTCGTATCAGCGCCGCCGTACTGGGCAATAATTTCAACAGTGCCCATACCGAGAACAAAGGTGACAACCGTTCAGATGATAAGGGCGGTGAGCCTGAAGCCATTGATGTGGGGATGATTGAAGGTCGCACTTATGCCTTTATCGGTCAGGAACGCTCTGGCGATCTGTTTATCTATGATGTCACCAATCCGTTTCAGGCGGCCTTTGTTGCGCACTATAACAACCGCAACTTTGACGCAGACTTTGAACTGGATGATGACTTGGACAACCCTTGTGATGAAGCAGAAGGTATGGACTGTAGTGACGTCCCCAATGCTGGCGATTTGGGTCCAGAAAGCATCAAGTTCATCAGTGCTGATAACAGCCCTAACGGTAATCCATTGTTACTGATTGGCAATGAAATCAGTGGTTCGGTGACGGTCTATCAGGTAACCGAAAAATAATCTTCTTAACCCCGCCAGCATGCTCACTGTAAAGTCCTGGCGGGGCTTTCTCCATGGCATTCTGAACTACGTCTATCGATCTGAGTTAATTGATAACCAACGTGATGCTTAGTCAAACACGCTATCTACCGTCGGATTTACACCCACTCCCTTTGCGCACTGCTGATACCAAGGATAATACGTTCCTGGCAACGCACCACTTGTAACCCCTGTGCGCGAATCTTATCAGCTTCCTGCAACGAACCGTAGTGATAGACCCGCATACGACTGAGCACCCGGGTATCGTATTCGTAAAGCAAATCCCCAACACCACTATGTGACGGATTCCCTTTGAGCGAACAGTCATGAAAGATGGTTTCCGTCGCGCCAACCTGATGATGCAGAATCTCAGGAATGGGCCGGGTATCGCCAGTAAAGAAGAACAACCCGGGCATATGCAATGCAAAGGCACTGCCCGCCTGGTGATGACGAACCGGATAGATACTAAGCCGCTGGCCCTGATGCCAGAAGCTATCGACAACAGGCACTAATTGCAGGCAGTCCCATACATTTTTGCCGCCTTCGGCCAAACCTGTATGGGCCAGCATGTGGCAAAGCTGAGGCACCAGCGCTGCGGCAATATACAAGGTGGGCATAGCGGCAGGACGACTCAGACAGCATTGGAAAAACAGCTGCTCCAGCCCGGCCATATGATCATAATGCAGGTGAGTAATAAATACCGCTGCTGGCAAGGTCTCATGGGTAAAAGCGGCGTAACGCGCCAGACTGTCAGGGCCACAATCGATCATCAGCCAGGGCCGCTGTTGTTTTTCTATCAGGCAACAGGCATGGCCAAGGCTGCTTTGACGAGCACTGCCAACACCAAGAAAACAGGCTGAAAAATCCATATACACTCCTGCCCCATGCAAAAATCTGACGGCGTTGGCAGAACAGCCTAACTGGCGGGTGTGACAAGCTTATGACGTGACAGATTGCAGGGCTTTCAATCGATTTTTGGCTTCAATCCACTGTGCCATATATTGTGTGCTACGTAGGCTGTGATGCCTGAGCATACTGCCGTAAAAGTTACTCAAACGGGACGTGTCCAATTCCCTGATGACCTGATCCATTTTGGCTAACAAGGCCGGGCCATGCCGTTGCATCGAAAATCGACCTGCCAGCAACTGTCCGGCCTGTCCGCTAAAAGTTTGCCAGGTATCGGCCTGCTGATATAACTCAACCGCCATTTGCACAAATTCATCTGGTGCATCGGCTACCATGATTCCCGCCGGTAACGAGCCGTACATACCTTCGGCGCCTATGCTACTGGTCACCGCTGGCGTCTGGCACAAAGCGGCATCAATCAGCTTACCTTTCAGACCAGCGCCAAAACGCAGCGGCGCCAGCATCACCCTGGCCTGAGCAACTACCGATACGGCATCCTCGGCCCAGCCCTTAACCAGAAAGCCCTGTCGTTCGTCATGCAATGCGGTGGCTTTAGGTGGTGGATAAGCGCCATAAATATGCAATTCGGCCTGTGGTAATACTTTGCGGATAGCAGGCCAGATGTGCTGTTTAAGATACAAAACCGCATCCCAGTTGGGGGCATGGCGGAAATTGCCGATACTGATAAAATGCTGCCGCCTGGCAAACTCTGGTGTTTCTGCGAATTCTACTTGCTCCTGCATAAAGGGGCAGTAATGCAGAATATGCGATGGAATATTGAATTTTTCCTGCAGCAATGTCAGTTCAAACTCGGAAATCACCAGAGTCAAGTCACAACGCAAAATCGCCGCGATTTCACGTTTGGCCAGGTCATTATACAGGTGCGTATCGCTCAGTGGCTGGTTTTGCTTCATCGCCAAATGCCGGGCATGGCGCAGAAAATGCAGATCTTCAGAATCAAGAATTCGCAAAGCACCCGGACAGTATTGCTCTACCCGCCAGCCAAATTGTTCTTCCATCATAAAGCGGTCAAACATCACTACATCCGGTTGCAGGTGGCGAAGGTAGTCGTCAAAGGACGCGCAGTTAAGGCTTAAACTGACCGCCTCAATACCCAAACTGGCCAGATCCACCGCATGCTGACTGCTGTCGGCGGCAGAACCATACACCACTTCGTACCCCGCGCCGCGAAATACCGACAACAATTGCAGCATTCTACTGCCAGCAGCAGATGAGTTGGGCTCCGGCCATACATAACCTATCACCAGCAATGTTTTAGCCTTGTGCAAAATCAGTCTCCACTCTGTTACGCCCTTTGTGCTTGGCCTGGTATAGCAAATTATCCACTTTTTGCAGCAGGCTCTCTACCGGCAATTCGCCCGCCTGCGCGGCACCAATGCTGATGGTCACTGCATAACGCTGGTTGTTAACCAAAATGCCCTGACCCGCCAATGCCTGGCGCAATCTTTCCAATCCCAATCTGGCTTGCTGAATATCCACATTGGGCATCAGCAATGCAAACTCCTCACCACCAATACGGGCCAGCACATCAATCTGGCGAATTTCCGTATTTAGCAAGGCCGCCAGGCCTTGCAACACTTTGTCGCCAAACGGCACGTGCCCAGAATAATTCGTTACCTACATTTTCTTTTACGATTTTTTACCGATTTATTGTTATAAATCTGTCAGAGTGCTGACTAACCAGACTGCATTGCTTATTTCTTTAAAGATAAGCATTTCTGCACCTATTTCAGGAAATGCCCAACATAACAATATTAGGGAGACTATTTGTGGCGACTCTTTCCAACGCGGTGATAAATGTTTTTGTGGCCCCCAGAAGCCTGTTTGACGACCTAAAGGAAGCCAAAGGATGGGGGTGGATTGCGCTGTTATTTTCAGTGGTATTTTATGCCCTGGTGGCCTACTGGATGTACAGCGGCATGAGCAATGAGTGGATTGTTGAACAGCAGGTTGCACAGATGGGGGATGTCAGCCCGGCCGAAGCGGAACAAGCCAGGGGCTTTATGCAGGAAAGTGCGTCCTATACCGCACCTTTAGCCGCAATCAGCATTGTACTGGTGACGCTGATTATCAACGCCATCTACGCAGGCTACTTTAAGTTGGTCGGCCGCACCGACGAATACAGTTATGGCGACTGGTACAGCTTTAGCCTTTGGACCATGATGCCGATGTTTGTCAATGCGCTGGGGCTGGCGTTGCTGCTTCTGTTGGCCGACAGCCCGGATGTGCCACTGAACCTGTCGAACTACGCCTCGCTGAACCAGTTACTGCTGAATCTGCCCCTGGATCACAACTTATACGCCTGGGCTGAGGCCTTTAACCTGTTTAGTTTGTGGAGCATCGTTATTGCCGCACTGGGCCTGCAAAGCTGGGCAAAAATGAAGCCCATTACTTCCTATGTGTTTGCCGCATTGCCGTTTTGCCTGATTATGGGGATCTGGCTGTTAGTGGCACTTATCTAAGCGGAACCTAAGATGAAAAAGTTCCTTATTCTGGCCGCTATTCTCGGCGGCCTTGGGGCCCTTGTTGCCTATAAACACCTGGCCGGTAATAGCGGTCAGGTCACGGTTGAGGCGGCTGAAGTCAGCAAAGGGGTACTCAGTGACACTATTCTGGCATCGGGTAATCTGGTGTTTAAATCCCAGATCCAAATTCGTTCCGAAGTCACTGGTCGGGTTCAGGATGTATTGGTAGAAGAAGGTCAGCAGGTTAAACAGGGCGATGTGCTGATGCGTTTGGACCCTACCGCCTTTGAAGCGGATGTAGACAGCTATCAGGCTGCAGTACAGGCCCGCAGTATTGAGATTCAGCGAACCCGTGCGGTGGAAGATGATCTCAACCGCCAGGTACAACGCAACAAACAGTTGCTGGGGCAGAATCTGGTCCAGCAGGAAACTGTGGATGCCCTGCAGAGCCAACTGGATATCGCCCGCATCAACACCCAGGCCGCCCAGGCACAGTTAGAACAAGCCCAGGCCGCACTGTTACTGGCCAAGGACAGACTGCGCAAAACCGTGTTTATTGCAGCGATGGACGGCTTGCTGGCTTCGGTGGATATCAAACCCGGTGAAACCGTGATTGCCGGTACTACCAACATTGTTGGTTCGGACTTGATGGTACTGGCCGATCCCAGCGCTATCTTGGCGGAACTGAGAGTGGATGAAGCCGACATTGCCCATATCGCATTAAATCAACAGGCCGAAATTTTTGCCGCCGCCCTGCCTAAAACCCCCATCAATGGCGAGGTGATTTCCATCGGAACCTCGGCAAAACGACTATCCAGCAGCGAGGGGCTGGCGTTTCGGGTCAAAGTGCTACTGAACCCTGGAGAACACCAGCTTTATCCGGGTATGAGCTGCAGGGCGGAGATTGTCACCGCACAAGGAGAACCTACTTTGAATGTGCCGGTTGCCGCGATTCAGGAAGAAGATGGTAAGTCCTTCGTATGGCAAGTCAGTGATGACAACACCGTCAATAAGGTTTGGGTTACTACCGGCATGGCCACTGATATTCATCAGGCCGTGTTAACCGGCCTGAGTGAATTGCAAAAAGTGGTTATCGGTCCATCCAGGTTGATCAGCCAACTTGAGCCAGGACAGCAAGTACAATTGAAACAGGACAGTAGCAGCGATGCCAGTTGATGCCGTTATTAGCCTGAAAAATATCAGCAAGCGTTACCAGATGGGCACCGAGACCTTCTATGCCCTGCGAAACATCAGTCTTAATATCGAGCGTAATGACTATGTAGCCATCATCGGGCCTTCCGGCTCGGGTAAGTCCACCCTGATGAATATCCTCGGCTGCCTGGATGTGCCCTCCGAAGGCCAATACCTACTGGCCAACCAGGCCGTGGCCACACTGGACGAGGCGCAACTGGCGCAGATCCGCAACCAAAGCGTTGGCTTTATCTTTCAGAGTTTTAATCTACTGCCCAGGGCGTCGGTTCTTGCGAATGTGATGCAACCACTGGTGTACAGAATGATCCCAACTGCCCAGCGTCGTGATATGGCAGAGCAGGCCCTATCCCGCGTCGGACTCAGTGACAAGCTGGGGCATTTCCCCAATCAGCTATCCGGTGGTCAGCGTCAGCGTGTCGCCATTGCCAGGGCACTGGTCACTAAGCCAGCCATTTTGTTGGGTGATGAACCGACGGGAAATCTGGACAGTAAAACCACCCAGGACATTATGAAGCTGTTTGACCAACTGCATGAGGAAGGCCACACCATAGTTCTGGTCACCCATGAACAGGACATTGCAGACCATTGCCGCAGAGTCATTCGCCTGGTGGACGGTCAGGTCGCGCAGGACAGTCGCAACGATATGCAAACCCGGGAGAAAATGCATGTTTAGCGGCTTACACGCAACCATTGAAGGCACCCGTGCGGCCTTGGCATCCATTCGCGCCCATGCCATGCGCAGTGCCCTGACGACATTAGGTATCGTGATTGGTGTTGCTGCCGTGATTACCGTAGTGGCAGTGATGGAAGGCTTAAGTGCCAGTATTGACTCGCAATTGGATGATCTGGGCAGTGATATGGTGACCCTGCGCGCCCGTACCTCGCAGGAACAGGCCATGCTCGGCTTTGCCAACAAGCTCAGCTATGAGGACTTTATTGTCCTGAAATCCAAGGTCAATAATGTGCAGGATATGAGCGCGACGATGCAGGCCTTTACCTTCGGCAGTAAGGTCAGCTATGGGCGCGAAACCATCCAGACCCAGGTCATTGGCACCGATGCCAATTACCAGAAAGTCATCAAGGTGTTTCCCCAACAGGGCCGTTTTGTCAGAAGCAGCGATGACGACAGACGCCGTAGGGTGGTATTTATCGGCGAATCAGTGCGCAAAAAGTTGAAATTGCCGGACAACCCCATCGGTGAATTTATCAGCCTGTCTGGTGAATGGTTCCGCATTATCGGCGTGGCAGAAGAGCGCGGCTCATTATTTGGCTTTGATCAGGACAACTATATTATTGCGCCCTTCTCTACGATGGCGTCGCTGGCAGGCTCAAGAGTGACAGAAAATATCGATATTCTGTTTCGACCGGCACCCGGCGCCAGCCTGGACAATGTGCAGGCGCAGATACGTCAGATCTTACGCAAACGCCACCATCTGTCCGGTGACGACAAGGATGACTTTGAGTTTATAACTGCCAAAAAAACCAAAGAAAGCTTCGAAAAAGTCACCACATCCGTGACCCTGGTGGCAGGTGGTGTGGTAGGTATTAGTCTGCTGGTAGGCGGCATCGGTGTGATGAATATCATGCTGGTGTCGGTGACCGAACGCACCCGCGAAATCGGTATCAATAAAGCGCTGGGGGCCACCCCTAACTTTATTATGCTGCAGTTTCTGGTGGAAGCCCTGGTGCTGTCCCTGTTTGGTGGACTGATTGGCTTGTTACTGGGTTGGGGACTGGCAGCCTTACTGTCTATGTTGATGCCCGGTATGCCCGGAGCGCTGGTACCTGGCTGGGCCATCGCGCTGTCGTTTGGTTTTACCACCGCCATTGGCGTTATCTTTGGCTTAATGCCGGCGGTAAAGGCCTCAAAACTCAATCCCATCGACGCCCTTCGCTACGAATAACGCCCCATAAACCGCAGCATCCGCTGCGGTTTTTTTTAAATTCAAAAAATATTACACCTTGTAAGTTTCAAGAAAGCTTGCCCACCTATTCTGGCTCCAACAAAAACGCAGGTGGCCATGTTGGCCCCTGCAACATAACCCTTGAAGGAGCTTTAATGAAACTGTCCAACCTTGCACTGACACTGATGATTGCCTCAACCAGCAGCACCGCTATGGCCGACGAAAGCAAGCCATTTCGCTGGGGAATTGGTCTGGCGGCTGTCGCCCAGGATCAAGGATACACTGATGTTGGCAATGAAACCGTTGTGGTGCCGGTCGTGGCCATTGAATACGGGAACTTCTCCCTGCTCGGCCCCAGAGCCAACTACAAACTGTATCAAAGCGAAAATTTTGAACTGTCGGCCTCTGCCCAGCTAAGAATGGACGGCTATGAGGAAGATGATGGCGATATATTCAAAGGGATGGAAGACCGGGATATGGCTTTCGACGCCGGTTTTGAAGCGGAGATCGACACCAGTTTCGGCGAGTTTGGTCTTGAACTGATGCATGACCTTACCAGTACGCACGAAGGTTTTGAATTTTCAGCCAGCTATGGCATTCCTTTCAGACTCGAGAAAGGCCGGGTAGTCCCTTACATATCGGCCAACTATCAAAGCGACAAGATGGTTGACTACTATTACGGCGTACGTGCTGAGGAAGCGACCGCCAGCCGTCAATTCTATGAACCCGATGCCGCCACCAGCTTCGAAATTGGTATCAGCAGCGATTGGTACTTTGGTCGAGGCAAACACATGATCAAAGCGGATATTAGTTACAGCGCGTATGGCAGTGAAATTAAAGACTCCCCCCTGGTTGACAAGTCAGGTTCCACGCAATTGCTGCTGGGGTATGTCTATGTTTTCTAAAACCAGCCTGGCCTTGCTATGCCTGCTGACATGGGTCACAGGTTGCGAGCCATATGACGAGGTATTAGAGGTTCCACCAGCCCCGCTGCCCGAACCTCTAACCACCGTCGCCCTCAAGTCAGAACATCCGCTGACCAGGGCATTTTTTTCCCGGATCCAAGGGCAAAACAGCATTGATGCAGCGCTATTTACCCCTGGGCGAATTGCCCAGGTACTGGTCAAAGAAGGCGAGCTGGTTAAACAGGGTCAATTACTGGCTAAACTGTATTCGCCAAGCCTGGACAGCCGCATTGATGCAATGCAGGCTGAGCTTAACAGCGCTAATGCTGATCTGAACCTGGCCAGGCAACAACTAGCGCGTCAGAAAAGTCTCAGAATCAGCGCGCTGAACAGTCAGCAAGCGGTTGATGATGCCCAGCGCAATATGCATGTGGCCGAGCAAAAAGTTGGACAGGCGCAGGCGCTGTTACATGAAGCTGTGAATCAGGGCAAAGAGAGTCTGTTGCTGGCACCAGCCGATAGCATCGTTACTAAGCTATATCATCGCAGTGGTGACTTTGTCGATGCTGGCACTCCCATCATCAGGCTGGATTCAAGCCACCACCAAAAAGCTGTGTTTGCCTTACCAGAACGGGATGCACTGCGTATACAACCTGGCCAGGATATGTCTCTATATCTGCCGGCCTTGAGCAGAACCATATCGGGTCGAGTCACTGAACGCTCGGCACCTCAGCCTGGTGCGCCAGGACTATTTGACGTCAGCCTGAGTTTGGAAGATGCCGATCCTTCACTGGTGGGCCTGACGGTTCGACTGGATCTGCAGAGGAACCAGGCGATTCTCTATCAGGTGGATATTGCCGCCTTGCGTTTTGCTCCGGCACCTGAAGGACCTCGGGCTTTTGTCATCACCGAACCTGGCCAGTCTATGGCAGTGGAGATCCACGACTTAGCCGATAGTTATGCTGTCGTCAGTAGTGCCAGCGCGCTAACCGACAAACTGTTGATTACCCCGCAGGACAAGCTTGCCACCAACCTGAGTCAGCTCAGGTTAGACAATTAAGCAGAGAATTCATATGCAATCAACACATTGGTATTTACGCACCAGGCTGATCCTGGGTTTGGTGCTGTTGTTATGTCTTACCGGACTGATGACCTGGTATAGTGCCTTTGAGCAGGAAGATCCCCATTTCCCCTACCGCAATGGTTTTATTTTGCTTAGCCAGGCCGGTGCCAGTGTCGATCAATTGACCCAGTCAGCCGTGATGCCGGTGGAAAGAGAATTGAGTCAGATAGATGAAATTGCCAACTACAGTGCCCGTATCAAAACCGGCAGTGCCAGCATTGATATTGAGCTAAAAGAGACTGTTTACGACACAGAAATTGTCTGGCAACGCATCAAAGATAAGCTGGCGCCCTTGCAAAGTGCCATGCCCACCACCCGACTGTCTGTCATCGACAGAGCCCAGGATACGCAAGGCATCGTATTGGCAGTCGACAGCAACCGAGGCATTCTGGCTGACCGTGAACTGGCGCTGAAGGTCAAAGACCGCTTACTGCAGTTGGATAGCATCAGGCATATTTCCCTGGTAGGTGACCCGGGGTTGCAGTTAGCCGTGCGGTATTCTCAGCAACGTATGCTGGAAACCGGCATATCCCCGTTGGCATTGGCAAAGCAGATCGCTCAGGCCAATCAGGGTGACAGTCCGGCACTGCTGCAAACAGGTAAAATGTTAGCGGCAGTGCAGCCAATGGAGCGTCTGAACAGTGTAGAGGCTGTGGAATCAATCCAAATATCCGGCCCACAAAACTTTCCGCTCAGTAGCCTGGCCGATATCTCGTTTCGTCCAGATCCGTTAACCACAGAGCGATTTTACTTGAATGGCCGACAGACCATTGGCCTGGCAATCACACTCCCCCCCAACCAGGTAAGAGTGACAAAGTTCGGACACCAGCTTCGGCATGAAATCGCATTACTGAACCGTGAGTTTGCCCCTGCCAGTATAGATATCTTACTTTTTCAGCCCGAATGGAGTGAAACCCGGCGCAGTGATCTGTTGCAGTCCTTGATGTTCAGCTGCGCTGCGGTATGTCTGGTACTGATGGCATTGATGTCAATTCGCACAGCACTGGTAGTGAGCCTGTCAATCCCTGCTATTGCCCTCAGTGCACTGGGCATATTTGGCATTTTCGGCGGCGTGATACATCAGATGACCATCGCAGGATTGATTCTCTCATTGGGAATGATGGTGGATAACAGCATTGTAACGGCCGAACGCATATTGTTTCATACGGAATCTGGCCGGCAGCGAATTGATGCCTGCCTGGCCGCACTTAAAGAGCTGTGGCGTCCCCTTGCTACTGCGACTGCTACCACCATAGCGGCCTTTGTCCCGATGTTATTGTCCAAAGGCAGTGTGGCAGACTTTATTTCGAGTATTCCGGTATTAGTCATCCTCAGCATCCTGCTCAGCTACCTGATAGCCTTGTCGTTGGTGCCGTTACTGAGTCGGCATATGATTGCGCAGCACACCCGACCATCCCGGCAGGACGTTTTAATATCAACGGGCAGCAGGTTAGCCAGCCTGGCGCTGCAAAAACCCAAAGCAACCCTGTTTTTTGCGGCACTGGTGTCGACCTTACTGCTGATGCTTCCGGCAACTCAGGGTGAGTTTTTCCCGAAAACCAGTCGTAATCAGGCATACGTCGATATTGCGTTACCGGTAGGCAGCGATCCTGAGCAAACCGCACAGGTAGCCAATCAGTTGGCAGGCCAGTTGCAACACCACCCTGACATACAGCAAGTACTGACCTTTACCGGCCATAGCGGCCCAAGATTCTATTACAACCTGGTGCAGCAACCTGAAGAGGCCCATATCGCACGTCTGGTCATCATTACCCAGCCTCATGCCGATACACCCGCATTGGTGAGCAAACTGAACCAGCAGTTCACCGACCAGTATCCGCAGTGGATGCTCACAGCCCGGGAGCTTGGCCAGGGTCCGCCCATTGAGAGCCCCATTGAACTGAGGATTGTTGCCACACAACAAAGAGATGCTACTGCCGCGGCAGAAGCGATACGCGACATTGTACTGGCCCATCCACAGACACAGAATGTTCGTCGTGACTATGCATTTGGCAGCCCGCAACTGGGTTTTGCACTGAATAAGCAACAGTTGGTGCAAAGTGGGCTGAGCGTAGCAATGGTCAATCAGTTTCTGGCATGGCGCAGCAGTGGCCTGGAAGTGACTCGTCTGGACTTCACCAGCTTACCCACTCCGCTGGTATTAACCGCAGAGTCACAACAATCCAGCGCTCAACGCCTGGCAGATACCCAGTTGTTGAACGACCAGCAACAGCTTATCCCGCTGTCACTGGTGGCCGATGTGCACTTTCACACATCATTACCAGTGAAGACCCGTCGTAACGGACTGGAAACACTGATTGTCAGAGCCGACATTCAACACCATGCTGATGAAGAGGACATCCTGCTGCAGATGCTGCCAGAACTGGAGGCCGTGGCACAAAAATATCAGGTTGACCTGCAACTCGGAGGGGAATTTGAAGAATCTTCACAAGCCAGCAATGCCTTACTGACAGCCTTGCCTGCCGGACTGGCAATATTGTTTATCTCATTGATATTACAGTTTAATTCCTATAGGTTAAGTGCCTTGGTGATGATCAGCATCCCATTAGGCATGCTCGGTGCACCAGCCATGCTGGCCATGGCTGATATTCCTTTTGGTTTTATGTCTCTACTGGGTTTATTGGCATTGACAGGTATTGTGGTCAATTCCGCTATCTTACTGATTGAAAGCGCACTGGTAGGATTGCAGCAAGGACTGAACAAAGCCCATGCCATTACCCGGGCCGTATCTGAGCGCCTACGACCGATAGTATTGACAACCATCACCACCATCGCCGGTATGTTGCCGTTGACCTTCGGCGACAGCCCATTGTGGCCACCACTGGCTTGGGCAGTGATTGGCGGACTCATCAGTTCCACGGCCCTTATGTTGTTGGTAATGCCTTTGGCGCTGAACTGGCTGCTGCCAGAGCCTCAGCAATCAATGGGGCAATAACCATGAGTGTTGCACTGGATTGCAAGGAAACAAACCCGTTGAGAATTCTGATTACCGAAGACAACGCCCAGTTGGCAGACTTTATCCGGCAAGCCATATTGCAGGATGGGCACGCTGCTGACATTGCTAAAGATGCCGCCGCCTTGATGCATCATCTGGATTGCTGGCAATACGATGCACTGGTGCTGGATTTAGGCCTGCCGGATAAAGATGGTTTGGACATGATCAAATGGATACGGGGCAAGCATAATCCATTACCTATCCTGATTCTAACCGCCCGTGGTGGTATTGAAGACAGGATTACCGGCTTGGACCTGGGTGCGGATGACTATCTGAATAAACCTTTTGCCATAGAAGAGCTGAAAGCCCGGCTCAGGGCGCTGCTGCGCCGTCCCAGTGGCTATAGTGGCACCAGTATCAGTCGCGGCAATCTGCAACTGGACAGTAAATCCCGGCGGGTCACTATTGCCGGGGAAAACCTGACGATGGGCAAAACCGAGGTGGCAATTCTGGAATATATGCTGCGCCATGCCACCCTGACGGTGGGCAAAGATGCACTGCTGGATGCAATTTACGCCATGGGCTTTGAAGTTACTGACAACGCAATTCAGGTGGCCATGCACCGTATACGTAAAAAGCTTGAGCAAGCCAATGCGTCTGCCCAGATCAAAACCATTCGCGGCATAGGTTATATTCTGTCATGAAGCTATCACAACGCTCTTTGGCCAGGCGCTTATTCCTGCATTTTCTGTTTATTGGTGGCGGCGTATTCGCACTGATTGGCCTGATGCTTTACCTGTTTTCCATCAACTTCGCCAATCTGGCCGTCGAGCAAAGTATGTTTGGCATGACCGAGGATATTCAGGAAAATCTGTATTTTGATGCACAGGGAAGTTTGCAATACCGCAGTGACAGTGTTGCCGAAAAATGGGGCTACGATGCCCTGTACAATAATCTCGGCTTTCGGGTCATGGACCAGCAAAGCGGGCAGATATTGCTGACCTCCATCCGTGAGCCTGAGCAACAACATCTGATTGCCGGACTTCCACAACAAATTCCTTTGGGGTATTCAAGACTGGCGGATGATACCGACTGTTACCGTATTCTGTTTGAACTGCATGGTCGGCAACTGATGGTGGACCTTGCCCGCAATGATTTGCTTGGCGAGCTGGCCAACGAAGCGGTTATGCCAGTGTTGGAAAAAGTCTCGATTCTGACTATGGGCGCTGCTTTTCTGGTGTTTATCTTTGTTACCTATTTATCGGTAAGAACCTTAGTCAAACCGGTTAACGATGTGGCGGCCCAACTACAACAGATTAAGCCCAACCAGTTGGACGTGCGCCTGCCTGTCGACCAACTACCTAGCGAGATTCTGCCTTTGGTGCAAAGCCTGAATAGTGCCATGGACAGGGTGGAAAAAGGCTTTAATGAGCAAAAACGTTTTGTCGCCAATGCTGCCCATGAACTGCGCACTCCGCTGGCAGTGCTGACCACTCGTGTCGAGCTGGCAGAACTCCCGGATGATGTCAGCACACCAATACTTGGCGATGCCCGCTACATGTCCAGGGTGGTGGAACAGCTGCTGGATTTATCCAGAGCCCAGAATCAGAGTGCGTATCGGCATAAAGCGGTGGATTTAAATAAAGTTGGCAAGGACGTATGTATGTTGCTTGGCCCGTTGTCCGTGACCTATGACAAAGAGCTTGAAATGGAAAGTGGCGAAGGCGACTGCAGGGTACAAGGAGACCAGGGCGCACTGATCATTCTGACCAAGAATCTGCTTGAAAATGCGTTGAAGCATGCCAGTCCTGGTGCCCTGGTAAAACTGGTGATTGGCGCTGATAGCCTGTCGGTGATTGACTCTGGTCCAGGTATTGATGAGGCTGACAGGGTAAAATTGTTTGAACGTTTCTGGCGTAAAGACCAGACCAGCCTGTCCGGCAGCGGACTGGGGTTATCGATAGTCAGCGAAATTGCCCATGCCCACAATGCCAGCATCACCGTTATTGGTAAGAATAATCTGGGTGGTGCCTCTTTTATCGTGCGCTTTGACAGCCACTTTTCAGCGGCAGATGCATTGACATAACATCCACCGCTGATTGCTCAGACCCTATAGGTTAATTGGCTAGCAGCCCGGCAATACTGGCCAGGTCATTGCTTTGCATAAAATCCTGCTGGCGGTAAATCTCCTGACCGTCTTTGATAATCACCAATGTCGGCAGTTGATTGATACCAAAGCCAATGGCCGCATCCAAACTGCTGTCAATGGCCAGCTCATGCGCCACCGAAAACTTGTCACGGTATTCATCCAGATCTTTTTGCTCTGTCCACAGACGGGACACAATCCCCAGGCTGTTTACCTTCGGATGCGCGTCAGCGAGCTTGTTGAAAAATTGCTGGCCCGCCACACAATTCTTGCTTTGCTCAGGTCTGGACTCCTTCAGATACCAGTCGCACCAGGTAGCGGTAAAGTACAACATTTGTGTACCTTTGCCCTGCAGCTCCAGGCCTTGTTGATGGCCGGCTGACAAACTGATGGCGGGTAATTCGCCGGGTTGCTGGGCGGCAATCAAGGCCAGGCGTTTATCCAACTGCGCATCGGCATCATGGCCTTTATGCACAATACGGCCCTCACGGTTGACTAAGATATGCCAGGGTGTGCCCATCAGGCTGAATGCTCTGACCAGCTCGCCAGAGTTATCCTGTAATATGGGCATGGTCAATTTATACTTTTCCACCATCTCAGCCATGGCTTGTGGTGTTTCATTTACCCCCAAGTTAATAGACACAAACTCCACTTTGTCACCATACTCTTCAAAGGCATGTTGAAAATGCGGCATTTGCTCATTACAGGGCACACACCAGGTTGCCCAGAATTTGATATACAGCGGCTTGCTTCCTACCACATTTTGGTACGACAGAGTTTGTCCCTGCCAACTTCTGTGCGCGGTGTCAGTTAGGGCCTCTAATGCAGCAGAGCCATAGGCCTGCCCCGCCAGCAGTAGCGAAAATAACAAAGTGAGATATCTGAAGTTGTGCATAAATTGCCTCCTGAATTGAACACTGCAGGCATTTTACCGACACGCCGAAGGGCAAAATTGTAAAAAACAGACATGCCAAGTCATTACAAGGGCGAAGCAGTATCCACCGCAGCAGGCAGGGAAGTATCAATCGGGTACATAAAGGCCTCAGCCTTGTTTTGCCATTGCACTGCGATTGTGTGATTGCCTTTTTCGTGCCAGGCCTGGGCAAAATTGACAAAAGCCGGCAGCAATTCAACCCTATTTTCCAGTCGATACTTCCACAAGCTTAAGTATAAAGGCGGGATATACTGCTGGTCGTGATATTCCATAAAGGTCAGTTGGTCGCTGCCCTTATACGCCTGCATCTGATGATTATTACAGGTTCTGGCCTTTGCCATTGTCCACTCCTCGCCGCTTTGACGCCAGCCGTCCAACTTATCAGGCAATTCTGCAGCATCTGTAACAATAACCAGATTTGGCGCCCGGCTGTAAGGGTGGCAAACCTGTTCGGCCATATCTGAAGACAAAGGGTATTCATCCACAAAGCCGGAAAAGTGTGCCAGTTCGTGTACAAACACCGAATAACTATCGCCCTGATCCAGATACATAATGCCGTTATGTACATTGGCTTTGCCCCTGGGTGCCAGCACCATCAGGTGGGTAAAATTGTCAGCCAATGGCAAACGAGATAACTGCCTGACATCACAGCCCAGACGTCTGTGGCTTAACCAATTCTCATCGCATTTCACGGCATCGGGCTTAACCCAGATAGGTTCAAGCAAACAAACCGGCAAGGATTGCAGTCTGCTGTCTGCTGCAAAAGACTGACTCAGTTGCGCCATCTGCTGCATGTTTTCCAATGACAACACCACTGGCTGCAGGTTAATCACACAGTGCTGGCGCGTTACAGCCAATCCGCTTCCCTGTGCTTGCCAGTAGTTGTCGATAAGTTTCAGATAATCCTTAGCCTGGCTGACACCTTGCTCTTTGGCATGTCTGAACCAGGATCGGGCCAGCGCGTATTTGCCCGTGCGCCATTCCTGCTTTGCCAGCAGCAACGCACTGTTGGGATCATGTGGTGCAGCCTTTTCCATCCAAAGTTCGGCTTCATCTGCACGCTCTTCTATCATCAGCCATTGGTAGAGTGAAATAATGGCCGGCAGATAATCCTGTTCAGCGGCCTTTTCCAACCATTGTACCCGGTGCTCGGAAGCATCACTGAGTAACGCCACTTCGTGCTGAGCCGGCGCAAAACCTGCCATAGCAGCTTTGCTCATTAGTCGTCGATGAGTGGCCTCATCCGTTTCATTTAAGGCCAGACGGTAATAGGAACGTGCATCCCCCAGTTCTGCGGCTTGCTTCAGCCAATAAGGATCCTGATGCGTTTGGGCATATTGACTCAGTTGCACCAGCGCTTCGTCAGAGCCTGCCTTAACGGCACGAAACAGGGACACGGGATCGGTTTGCCCCTGCTTCAACATCAATGGTACATACTGTTGCTGACTGGCGGCAGATAAACAGGCACCCCCTAATGCCAGCACCAATAAACGCAGGGTTTTTAGCATAGATATGTCATCGGGCCTGAGGGTCTTCCAGCGCTTTCTCTCTGAGCAAATCCAGTTCCAGTCTGGCATAGCGATGCTCAACAAACTCATAGACATTGGTACTCAGAGACAGTTTGAAGTAGTTCGAGGCCACCGCCTTATTTCCTTGCGCCATATGATACTTACCCAGGTAAAAGTATGCTTCGCACAAGCGATTTGCCAATTCCTGCTGACTGCGCACATTGACTAGCAAAACGGACAAAAGCTGCCCTTCGCTGACGTCACCCAAATACAGATCCACCAGTGCAGTGGCCCAGTTGTCATCTTTCAGTTTATTTCGGCTTTCGCGCAGGGTTTGCAGTGCTTTACCTGGGTCGACCGCCGATTCCGCCAGATAAAACCATAATGCTCGGTAAGGATCGCTCTCATCACGATGGTAGAAACGGTTAAGGTCGCTGACTGCAAGCTCAGGACGCCCCCCGTAATACAAGGCGATACCACGGTTTAAAAAGGCAAAGTCATGCTCAGGATTAATATCCAGTGTGGCGTCAAACGCCTCATAGGCCTGAATGAAATCCATATTCTGAGTATGGTGAATACCCATAAAGTTATAGGCCTCCGCCATATCCGGGCGAAGTTTCAGCGCCATACTGAAGTCATACTGCGCCAGTCCGCCTAACCCCACACTGTCATACAGCATACCACGCTGATAAAGCAAATCGGCGCGCTGCGAGTCGTCCAGCTCTACCTGACCAAGAATTTGATTATACCGGGCCAGGGCCATCTGACTGCGCATATTGGCCGGCATAGGTTCTACCAAAATCAGATTGCCCATCTGACCATCGCGGGTACGGGCCGTATCTATGCTGCTGCACGCCGTACCGCCAATAGCCAAGGCAGCCAGTAATAACACTCGTGAAATGTTCATCATTACAGTAATTCGTTTCCCTAAAACCAGACTAGCGTAACCATTGGCAGCACCCTTGCCACCTAAACAGGTTGCCTTTTATACCTGTTATAGCCGTTGGCTTAAAGCCCTTTGCTGTATCAAATTATTGTTGTCAGCAGGATGAAAGCCAAGGTCAGTACCAGCCTAAAATGCAAAATGGCACCGAGTGGGTGCCATTTACTATTAACAATCAGTCAGTTATCCAAGGATAATCAGTCTTCCGATTGTTCTGCCTGAGGCTCAGCGGGTGCCGCTGGTTTTTCCAGCAGTTCCTTGATGCTCAGACGGATACGGTTCTGGCGATCGATTTCCATCACCTTCACGTCCACCATTTGACCTTCAGTCAGATAGTCGCTGACCTTGGCCACACGCTCGTGAGCGATCTGAGAAATATGTACCAGACCTTCTTTACCTGGCAATACTTCAACAAAGGCGCCGAAATCTACACAGCGGGTTACTTTACCATGGTAAGTCTTGCCTACCTCGACATCAGCGGTAATGCCTTCGATCATATCGATAGCAACCTGCGCCTTGGCCCGCTCGGTAGCGAAGATTTTGATAGTACCGTCGTCTTCAATCTCGATGTTGGTGTCAGATTTCTCGGTGATAGAACGGATAACCGCACCACCTTTACCGATAACTTCACGGATCTTGTCCTGATCAATCTTGATAGTATAGATACGTGGAGCGAACTCAGACATCTCATCACGGTGTGAATTAATGGCTTTGTCCATCACGCCAAGGATATGCAATCGGGCTTCTTTCGCCTGTTTCAGGGCGATTTGCATAATCTCTTTGGTGATACCTTCGATTTTGATGTCCATCTGCAGTGCAGTTACACCATCGGCAGTACCTGCTACTTTAAAGTCCATATCACCCAGGTGATCTTCATCGCCGAGAATGTCAGACAGTACCACGAACTTGTCGTCACTCTTCACCAGACCCATAGCAATACCGGCCACAGAAGCCTTGATGGGTACACCAGCATCCATCAGCGCCAGTGAGCTACCACACACAGACGCCATGGAAGAAGAACCATTAGACTCGGTGATTTCAGATACCACACGCACAACATACGGGAATTCTTCTTCAGACGGCATCACCGCTTGAATACCGCGCTTGGCCAGACGACCATGGCCGATTTCGCGACGCTTAGGTGAACCCATCATACCGGTCTCACCCACACAGTATGGAGGGAAGTTGTAATGCAGCATGAAGCGGCTGTTGGTTAATCCACCCAGCTCGTCGATCATCTGTGCATCACGCTCAGTACCTAACGTAGCGGTGACCAGCGCCTGAGTCTCGCCACGAGTGAACAAAGCACTACCGTGAGTACGTGGCAGGATACCAGTGGCCACGTCCAGGGCACGAATCATCTGCGGGTCACGGCCATCGATGCGCGGCTCGCCATTCAGAATACGTGAACGTACCACATCACTTTCTAATTCGTGCAGCAGCTCTTTCAGCTCTTTTGCATCTTGCTCCGGGCTTTCTTCCAGAATCTGCGCCGCCACTTTATCGGTCACGGCAGTCACAGCGTCCTTACGGGCAAGCTTGTCAGAGATTTGGTAAGCAGCGGTCATATCTGCTTCGGCCAGGGCTTTGACCCTGGCTTTCAATTCGGTATTTTCCGCTTCTGGCTGCCAGTCCCATTTTGGCGTGTTCACTTCAGTGGCGAACTCGTTTACGGCATTGATAACAGCTTGCAGCTCATCATGGCCGTACATTACCGCGCCCAGCATCACTTCTTCCGACAATACGCTGGCTTCAGATTCCACCATCAGTACCGCACTTTGGGTACCTGCAACCACCAGATCCAACTGGCTGTCAGCTTGCTCAGAAATACGCGTGTTAAGAATATACTGGCCGTCTTTGTAGCCAACACGTGCTGCACCGATAGGACCATTAAATGGAATACCGGAAATGGCCAGTGCCGCAGAGGTACCGATCATGGAAACGATATCGGTGGGGATATCCGGATTAGCGGACATAACGGTTATAACCACCTGAACTTCGTTTTTGAAACCTTCAGGAAACAGCGGACGAATAGGACGATCAATCAGACGAGCGGTCAGTGTCTCGTTTTCTGAAGGACGGCCTTCGCGCTTAAAGAAACCGCCAGGGATTTTACCGGCAGCATAGGTTTTCTCTTGATAATTGACCGTCAGTGGGAAAAAGTCCTGATCGGCTTTGGCTTCTTTTTTACCTACTACGGTAACCAGTACGGCGGTGTCGTCCATGCTGGCCATTACAGCAGCAGTGGCCTGACGGGCAATCACACCGGTTTCCAAGGTGATTTGGTGCTGTCCGTATTGGAAGGTTTTAGTAATTGGAGTCACTTAATTTTCCTTACATTAAGCCTGATGCCCAACCAAGTGACTGCTAATGGCAAACCGATTTCGGATGAAATCCACATGTTCCGCCAACACAGCCTCTTGTCTCATGGCAGAGGCCTTTTACATTGATAATTTTCTATATTCGCTTTTTAACGCGGCGCATAGTATAGCGGCTAAGATGAGCTAAAAACAGGGAAAATTCTGTGACAATGACGATGAGCATGGTACAGAGACAGCTATCAAATTGAGAGGTCAGGCGGATATCAACTGTTCGCCGTATTTTGCTACCAGACCCAGTCTGTCAGACTTTTTTAAGCCCTTAACCACTAATGCGTAAGAATGATCAATCATGCGCTGGATTTCACCGTTGGGGATACTGCCGTCGAGCTTAATGGTATTCCAATGCAGTTTATTCATATGATAGCCGGGTAGTACCGCAGCGAACATGTCCCTGAGCATCAATGCCTGCTGAGGTTCGCATTTCAGGTTCATGCGTCCTTCACCTTTGTCACTGGCTAAGGTGGCAAACATCTTACCGCGGATTTTCAGCACTGCTACGTCCTCACCAAACGGAAAATCTTCTATGGCTTCGGGTTTCGATAGTAAATAGTCACGTGCCTGTTGATAGTCCATGCGCCCTGCCCGATATAGGATTTTTACAAAGAGTCTCGCGGTTGGCGTTACGACGCAATCAATTTGATATAAAAGTGGCCGTGAGCCAGCTTCCTTTAACTCATCCTGCCTGGGTATTTGCTGTCTTGGTGTGACTGTACCGCAGATAACAAAAAACCCGGCAAAACCGGGTTCTTTTATTTGGTGCGGATGGCGAGACTCGAACTCGCACGTCTTGCGACACCACCCCCTCAAGATGGCGTGTCTACCAATTCCACCACATCCGCGAAACTTGGGTCAGACGACCTTAGTTAGGTACGTCAGTCGGTTGGGGCTTTTCCACCGGCACGTCAGTATCCGCAGGCTGGCTTACTGGTACTTCCAGGTTCTGCCACTCATCAACCTGCTTTTCTTTACCGGCTGTCATTGCGCCCAGAATCAAACTGATAGCAAAAAATAAGGTTGCCAGGATAGCCGTGGTACGGCTAAGAAAATTACCGGATCCCGAAGCACCAAACACCGTATTCGATGCACCTGCACCAAAAGATGCGCCCATATCGGCACCTTTACCACGCTGAATCAATACCAGACCGATCAGGGCCAGGGATACCAGCAGATAAACCACCATTAACACTTCGTAAAGCATGCTTTACCTCAATTCAGTTTGCCGCTTGGCAAATTGCCAAAAAATCAGTGACTTTTAGACTCGCGCCGCCTATTAGCCCGCCATCTACATCAGTTTGCGCGAAAATCTGCGCTGCATTAGTGGCATTGACACTACCACCATACAAAATTCTTATCTTTGTCGCCGCCATCGCATCAACTTTAGCCAGGTGACTGCGAATAAACGCATGAACTTCCTGCGCTTGCTCCGGACTGGCCGTATTACCTGTGCCAATAGCCCAGATGGGTTCGTAGGCAATCACCAGGTTGTTCAGCACGTCGCTACCACAATGCCCAATAACCGCATCTAGCTGCTCAGCAACATGGTCAAACACCTTACCGGCTTCTCGCACTGCCAGCGGTTCTCCGACACATAAAATTGCAGTCAATCCACTGCTGAGCGCTGCGTTAACTTTTGCCGCAACCAGCGTATTGGATTCGTGCTGATCAGTGCGGCGTTCTGAGTGCCCAACAATGACATGCCCACATCCTACATCCCTAAGCATAACCGCGGATATCTCACCGGTATGCGCGCCACCAGGATGTTCGCTGATGGTCTGCGCACCCAGTCCAACATCGTTCGAACTGAAACCGGCCAGTAAGGTAAAAGGCGGACAGATCAATACATCGACATTTTCAAACCGGTTTTGCTTAAACGCATCCTGCATTTGCGTTACCAGTGCCAGGCCACCGTTCATTTTCCAGTTACCTGCCACCATGGGGCGTCTGCTGTTCACTGCCATTGTGACTCCAGGCTCGCTTGGCGAGTCAATTCAAAGCGCGCGAGAGTGTAACTAACCGCAAAACAAGTTACAAGTCACTCTCGCGCCAATTATGACTATGCGGTTACTTTTCGTACCGAGTCGGCGATAGTTTCGGCCCATTTGCTGGCAAGGTCGTCCTTAGTGGCCTCAACCATCACTCGGATCAATGGCTCGGTACCACTTTTACGCAATAATACCCGGCCATCGTCACCCATATCCTGTTCTGCAGCCTTGACAGACGCCAATACGTCGGCATGTTCCAAAGGAGAACTACTGCCCTCGGTATAACGCACATTGATTAGGGTTTGAGGAAATTTTTCCATGCCCCGGCGCAACTCATACAGGCTCATATCTGCACGTAACATGGAGGTCAATACCTGCAGGCCCGAAACGATGCCGTCACCGGTGGACGCTACAGCCAGATTCAACACATGGCCGGAGCTCTCTCCACCAATATTCCAACCTCTGTCATGCAGCATTTCCATCACATAGCGATCGCCAACCTTACTGCGGGCAAAGGGAATGGACAGACGACTCAGGGCAACTTCCAGTCCCAGATTGCTCATCAGCGTGCCCACCACTCCGCCGCCATTTAAGCGGCCGGATTTAAGGGCGTCGCGCGCGATGATATAAACGATTTCATCACCGTCCACCACATTGCCTTTATGATCCACCATCATAATACGGTCGCCGTCACCATCCAGGGCAAAACCCAGGTCCGCCTTTTCCGCCAGCACACGCTCAGTAATAGCCTGCATGGAAGTGGCACCGACATCATCATTAATATTCAGACCATTAGGTTCTGTCCCAATCTCAATCACATCGGCACCCAGTTCACGCAATACATTAGGCGCAATGTGATATGTGGCTCCGTGGGCGCAATCCACTACGATTTTCATGCCGGTCAGTGACAATTCAGATGGAAAGGAACCTTTGCAAAATTCAATGTAACGTCCAGCCGCGTCACTAATACGGGTTGCTTTGCCAAGTTTATCAGATGCCACGCATACCATTGGCTCTTCTAGCTGCGCTTCAATAGCCAGTTCAATATCATCATCCAACTTGAAGCCATCGGCCGAAAAAAACTTAATGCCGTTATCATAGTAAGGATTGTGCGAAGCGCTGATCACGATGCCGGCCTCAGAACGAAATGTCTTGGTCAGATAGGCAATAGCCGGGGTTGGCATAGGGCCAAGTAAACCAATATTAATGCCTGCGGCAGACAGACCTGCTTCCAAAGCAGATTCCAGCATGTAACCAGAAATGCGGGTATCCTTACCAATTAATACCTTATTAGTACCGCGGCCGGCCAATACTTTACCAGCGGCCCAGCCCAGTTTAGTAACAAATTCAGGGTTAATCGCGCTTTCGCCGACTTTGCCGCGAATACCATCGGTACCAAAGTATTTTCGTTGACTCATATTGTTCCTTGCAATGAAATGCCGGTATATTCCGGTCTAAATTAATTCGGGATTCAAGGTGGCCATCACCACTTTTAGCGCATCCACTGTTTGTTTAACATCGTGCACCCGGATGATTTGCGCGCCTTTCAGCGCCGCGATGGTAGCACAAGCCAAACTGCCGGCCAGACGTTCTTCCACAGGTCGGCTAAGCAATGTACCCAGCATCGACTTGCGCGACATCCCCACCAAAAGTGGCAAGCCCAAATGATGGAAACGTTCCATCCCCTGTAACAGCTGGTAATTATGCTGCAAAGTCTTACCAAAACCAAAGCCTGGATCGAGCAGAATTTTGTCTCTGGCGATGCCTGCTTGCAGGCAACATTGCACTCGATCATCCAGAAAGGTAAAGATGTCGGTAAATAAGTTCTGGTACTGTGGCTGCTGTTGCATGGTACGGGGTTGCCCCTGCATATGCATCAGACAAACTGCGGCGCGGCTTTGCGCCGCCACCGCTAATGCCCCGTCTTCTTGCAGTGCCCTAACATCATTAATCAATCCGGCCCCGGCATCACAGGCGGCCTGCATCACCTGACTTTTGCTGGTATCAATGGAAATCACCGTATCAAAGCGAGCATGGATAGCTTCGATCACTGGCACGACCCTATCCAATTCTTGATTAACACTCACCTCGGCAGCCCCCGGACGGGTTGATTCGCCTCCGACATCAATAAACGCCGCGCCATCACTGAGCATCTGTTCAACTTGATAAAGCGCGGTATTCAAATGATTAAACTTGCCACCATCCGAAAAAGAATCAGGGGTCACGTTCAGAATCCCCATCACCCGTGGTTGGCTGAGGTCCAAATACTTATCTGCAAATTTCATCGGCTTGTCACATAAAAAGAAGGCGCCTTACAGCGCCCTCGTTATCTTAAAGAAGTGTTCAACTCGGCAAATCGCCTGGTTTACTGATATCGGCATCGGCAGACTTCTTAGCTTCTGCCTTAGCTTCAGGCTTAACCGGTTCACCGCCTTTAGGCTTATTGTCGTTATCCCAATCAGCCGGGGGACGAACATCGCGGCGCGCCATCAAGTCGTCTATTTGTCTGGCATCAATGGTTTCGTACTTCATCAGCGCATCTTTCATGGCATGCAGAACGTCCATATTGTCACGCAAAATCTGCTCGGCACGGTCGTAGTTACGATCAATCACCGCCTTGATTTCAGCATCAATGGCACGCGCTGTATCATCAGACATATGCTTGGCGCGAGCCATACTGCGTCCCAGGAACACTTCGCCTTCCTCTTCGGCGTATAGCATTGGCCCCATCTTGTCAGACAAGCCCCATTGGGTCACCATCTTACGGGCCAGATCGGTGGCTCGTTCGATGTCGTTAGATGCACCTGTCGTGACTTTCTCGCCGCCGTAAATAATATCTTCGGCAATACGACCGCCGTACAGACTGGAAATCATGCTCTCCAGATGCTGTTTGGTGTAGCTGAATCTGTCCTGCTCGGGCAGATACATGGTCACACCCAGCGCACGACCACGCGGAATAATTGAGACCTTATATACTGGATCATGCTCAGGCACCATGCGCCCGACAATGGCATGCCCAGCTTCGTGGTAAGCGGTCATCTCTTTTTCGCTTTCAGACATCACCATAGACTTGCGCTCTGCGCCCATCATGATCTTGTCTTTGGCCTTATCAAACTCTTCCATCGCCACCAAACGCTTATTAGAACGGGCAGCAAACAATGCCGCTTCGTTAACCAGGTTGGCCAGGTCAGCACCTGAAAAACCAGGCGTACCACGGGCAATCACCGCTGCATCAACATTGTCTGCAATCGGTACTTTACGCATGTGTACTTTAAGGATTTGCTCACGACCGCGAATATCCGGCAAGCCTACGACAACCTGACGGTCAAACCGACCAGGACGCAACAAAGCAGGGTCCAGTACATCAGGGCGGTTAGTGGCTGCAATCACGATAATACCTTCATGACCTTCAAAACCGTCCATTTCCACCAGCATCTGGTTCAGTGTCTGTTCGCGCTCATCGTGGCCTCCGCCCAGTCCGGCACCACGTTGACGTCCTACTGCATCAATTTCATCAATAAAGATAATGCAAGGTGCAGATTTCTTAGCCTGCTCGAACATGTCTCGCACACGGGACGCGCCTACACCTACAAACATTTCCACAAAGTCAGAACCAGAAATGGTAAAGAACGGTACCTTGGCTTCACCGGCAATGGCCTTGGCCAACAGTGTTTTACCTGTTCCCGGTGGGCCGACCATCAGCACGCCTTTAGGAATTTTGCCGCCCAGCTTCTGGAACTTCGACGGGTCACGTAAAAAGTCCACCAGTTCAGATACGTCTTCTTTGGCTTCATCGCACCCTGCCACATCGGCAAAGGTGGTTTTAATCTGATCTTCACCTAACAAACGCGCTTTGCTCTTGCCAAAAGACATAGCGCCACGGCCTCCCCCACCTTGCATCTGGCGCATGAAGAATATCCATACACCGATCAGCAGCAGCATCGGGAACCAGGAAATAAAAATGTTGGCCAGCATTGAGGGGCGCTCAGGCGGCTCGTTAATCATGCGTACATCATTTTTGATGAGGTCTGTCACCAGGCCGTTGTCGCCAACCGAAGGAATATAGGTAGTAAAGCTTTCCCCACTGCGGGACACACCTTTGATCTCGCGACCATCAATGCGCACTTCACGCACCATGCCCTGATTCACTTCATTGATAAACTGGGTATAGTCGTACTGGCGGCCAGACGATTCACCTGGAGTGAAACTCTGAAACACCGTCATCAGGACGACGGCGATAACCAACCACAGAATTAAATTTTTTGCCATATCGCTCAACGCTGTAACCTCTGTAAAAACAGTTTGTATCCTGACCGGCTTCCCTTCCCGGCTGCCTCAACTAGTCAGGCAGTGGGTAGACTACCAGAGTTCGCTGCGGGAAACTATGTAAACCGCCTTAATACCGCCACCACTGAAAGATCTTAAAGGGTGGTCGGATTTCCTGCTACTTTGTGTGCCCATTTCCTGTCGAAACGGTTGCACGCCTTATCCATCTATATGCACAATGAACCGACATAGATCATCTGAGCACTTGAATAAACACAATCCCCAAGCTGACAAAACCGCTCTTTTTTTAATTGAAGCTGTTAATGTCATTAGGCATGCGCTTAAGATGGCGTTAGAATAGCGTTTTTCAACCCCAACGACATGCCAATTAACTGGCTGTTATATTTATTAACTGACAAATTTGTAACTCAATGATTCTTTCCACCAAACAGAAACAATATCTCAAGGGCCTGGCCCACTCTCTGAAGCCCGTGGTACTGCTGGGCAATAACGGCTTAACCGAGGGTGTATTGGCAGAGATAGACAATGCCCTAAACCACCACGAACTGATTAAGGTCAAAGTAGCAACGACTGACCGTGAACAGAAGCGTTTGATTTGCGATGCCATCGCCCGCGAAACAAAAGCCCTGAATGTTCAGCTTATTGGCCACAACCTGGTGTTATACCGCGAGAGCGAAGAGAAAAAGATTCGCATCCCCAGAGGCTGAACTGCTTCTTTAATAAAAAGGCATTCGGTACAGGGACAAGGCAGCATCAAGACTGCTTTCCCAACTGAAAAAATTTTATAAACAGCAGTTTATTCCAGCATAGCAACTAACGATAATCAGTAAAATTGTTGATGCTAATCGACATCCCCAAAATAGCGCCTGCCCAACAACCCCGATAACAGATCTTAACAAATAGCTAACAATTATCGCGGACTTCGTGCAACGGTACATCTAGGATATCAGCCCTGATACTCCACCTGGGAACGACCGATGAGAACTCGCTATCCATTGTATTTACTCACATTAGGCTGTTTAAGTGCTTGCTCTGGCGACAATAATATCAGCCAGCCGGAACCCCAGATTATGGTTCCCCCCAGTATTAATGAGGCAAAAACTTTTGTTGGCGGGCTGCAACAGGTTGGTGACAGCCAAGCTCAGCGCTTTCTGAAAAACGGGATTTATATTGATTCGTTAAATCCCGTCCGCCTGGAAATGCGTGGTGACACAGTGGCTTCCGACTCAAACGGTAATTTTTCAACAACCAACACCCATGAAGCAGGAGTGGATGAAGCAGACCGAATAGAATACGACGGTGAATACCTGTACGTGGCCACTTACCCGATCTGGACGGAGACAAACTACCAGCCACCGCATATAAGAGTAATGCAGCGCCAGCAAGACTGGAGTCTTAAGCAAGTAAACCAACTTAAGCTGGATGACACCTTAGGGCAAGTCAATGGCCTTTACCTGTATCAGGATGCCCTGGCTGTCATCAGTGCATCTTATCCTATCATGACCTTCGCCCGTCTCTCTGGCCCCTGGTATGGTGAAAAGGCCCAGGTAGGAATTTCCCTCTATAACACCAACATTCCTGCCGAAGCGGGTTTGGCTGAGCAACTACAGATAGAAGGTTTGCTATTGGATAGCCGCCGTATTGGCCAGTATCTGTACGTGACTACCACCCACTCGCTGCAAATGGAAGGGCTGAATGTGGGCGCTGAAGATGATGCCAGTAAGTTGCAAAATTATCAGAAGATTCAGGCGGCCGATCTCACTGAGCTGATGCCCAAACTGACCCGAAATGGACAGTCGCAGCCACTACACCGGACTGAAGACTGCTACATTCCTGAATTGGCCAGTAGCAATGACGGTTATGCACGTCTGGTTAATATCACCCGAATCAACCTGCAAAGCCCTGATGATGTGACATCTTTATGTCTGACCGGTCAGGCAGACAATTTATACGTTTCCCCACAAAGCCTGTATCTGAGTGGCACCGCAGAGCAACAAACGATATTGCACAAAGTGTCACTTGGCGATAGTTTCGGCTATCAGGCATCCGGCACAGTGGATGGACAACTCGGCTGGCAGACCACCCCCTATTTCCGTATGAGCGAAAAAGAGGGCTACCTGCGAATCATCACCAGCCAGGGTGACGAATCGCTGGAACACAAACTCACAGTTATGCAGCAACAGGGCAACGCACTCGTCAGTGTCGCCACTCTCCCCAACAGCAGTTCTCCTGAACCGATTGGCAAGCCCGGTGAAGAGATATATGCAGTACGTTTTATCGGCGATCGCGGGTATGTTGTGACCTTTGAGCGTATGGATCCGCTGTATGTGCTGGATTTAAGCAATCCACTGCTTCCGCAAACGCAGGGCAGCCTGGAGATACCCGGATTTTCCAGCTATCTGCATCCACTGGACAATCACTACCTGTTAGGTATTGGCCAGGATGTGGCCATTGAAAGCCTGCCAGGCGAAGGCGACAGCACCACTGAAATGCCTGTGCGCCAGGGTGCCAAAATCAGTCTGTTTGATATCAATGATCCGGCCAATCCTCGGGAAATAGCCAGTTTGGTTAAAAAGCAAGGTTATACGCCAGTGGAATACAATCACCGGGCCTTGTCGGTACTCAATCAAAACAGCCAATACCGATTCGCTCTGCCTATCGAAGAATGGCAAAGCTGCGCGGCTGATGCTTGTCTTGAGATTTGGCAACCCAATAACAGCCTGATGCTGCTTGATGTTAACGCTCTGCCTGGGCAAGCCAGCTTGTCATTACTGACAGAGTTAAAAGCCACCGGTGAGCAATATTACTATGGTGGTGAAGACCGCAGCGTAATCCACGGCGACCACATTTATTATTTGCATGGTAATCAGTTGTGGATGAGTCAATGGCAGGCTAACGCACAGATCCTGGGCCCTTACTGAATGGCCACTTCAGGGGAGTTGCACTCCCCTTTGTCCCTTTTGTCAGCCAGAACCTGTAGACCTTTTCTTTGCTACGCTTAGCTTATGAAACTGCTCTGCCTGACAGCACTAATCCTACTCTGCGGGTGCGGCCCAGACCGACCAGCGCCTCAAAATGCTAAGGAGATTGGCGCTATCCGGGCACCCTACACCGGTAAGCGCTTTTTTAATCCACATATACAGGATCAGGAAAAAACCGTTTTTGCCTTTTTGCTGACCAAGTATTTCGGTGATGTCCCCTTTGCCGACCAGGCCAGTCAAACAGACAGAATAGTGGTTGCGCCGAGGCTGGCAGATTTACACCAACCAACCCCTTCTCCCAGAGTCACCTGGCTTGGCCACGCCAGTTTTCTGATTAGCTATCAAAATACTAACCTGCTAACCGATCCCATTTTCAGCGAGCGGGCTTCTCCAGTCAGTTTTGCTGGCCCCAGGCGTTTAGCTCCCTTGCCTTATACAGTGGAACAGTTGCCGCCCATTCAACATGTGCTTATCTCTCATAATCATTACGATCATCTGGACAAGTACAGCATACTGAGTTTGGGAACAGCCCCGATATATCATGTGCCACTGGGCCTGAAAGATTGGTTTACCGAAATCGGTTTGCCGGATGCCAAGGTGTTGGAATACGACTGGTGGCAACAGCAGCACATTAGTGGTATCGATTTCATTGCTACGCCCACCCAGCACTGGTCGGCACGAGGCCTGTTTGACCGTCGAAAAACCCTATGGGCTGGATGGCGGGTCAACTGGCAGGCATTCAGCCTGTGGTTTGCTGGCGATACAGGTTACAACCCCATTGATTTTGTTGAAACAGCAAACAAGCTTGGTTCTGTTGACCTCGCACTTATCCCTATCGGTGCTTATGCCCCCAGAGAATTTATGCGTCTTTATCATGTCACCCCAACAGAAGCCTTACAAATCCACCAGGATATTCAGGCTAGTCTGAGTATTGGTATGCACTGGTCCACCTTTCAACTGAGTGCTGAAGATCTGGACGAGCCAGCCAGGCTATTGGAACAGGCGCGACGGTCTTGCCCTGATACGGCGCCATTTATCACTCTGGCCATAGGAGAAAGTCGTGTTATTGAGCGTTAGCAGGTTTGTGGTACTTGCGAATCAGGTTGTCAATCTCACCTGATGCCCGGCTTTTATCCACTTGTTCTTGTAACCGCTGTTGCAGGTCAACAGGAAAGGCTTTATTCAGTGCCATATAGTTGCCTATTGCCCCCAGCGGAAATTCAATGGTTTCGACCAAATCATCCAATGCAAAGCCGGTCGGTTCAACCTGATAAAAAAGGGTCAGCGGAGAGCCAATGATTAAGTCTAATTTTCCCTGCACAAACAACTGCATATCTGCATTTTTATAGGATACGTTGAGTAGATTCTTACCCTTGGTAAAACCGTGGCGAAGCAAAATGCTTTCATAAATATCGTTGGGTTGAATACCTATGGTAAAACGCGCCGCATCATGTAAATCGGTTAACTCAATATCGGTTCGGTGCTTGAGCTTGTACAGATAAGAAGTGGAATTGACTAATGGTCCCACCCACTTAAACTGTTCTTCCCGTTGGGGATTTCGGGCGGTGGAGATAAGCCCGCTCATGGGCTGGGATTGGGTCAGTTGCAACGAGCGTTTCCAGGGCAATAGCTCAAGTTCGCAATGTACCTTGGCAGCCTGACATACCGACATTACCAATTCTGCGTTAATCCCGACCACCTTATCCTTATGCATAAACTGGTAGGGTGGAAAGTGTTCGGTGTATACCTTTATCTGGGCTGGAGCCGCCCACAGGCTGCCTGTGGTTGCCAGCGACAATAGACAAAACATCCTGACAAACATACTGCTCCCCTTTACTTTACCGGTCAGATTAATCGGGTTGAGCTTTGGGTGCAAGTTTGGGCTGTTGGCTGTTGGCTGTTGGCTGTTGGCTGTTGGCTGTTGGCTGTTGGCTGTTGGCTGTTGGCTGTTGGCTGTTGGCTGTT
>NZ_PEBU01000001.1 GCF_002887595.1 Bowmanella denitrificans | reverse complement strand
CGCTCCTTGAATCTTCCTGCCTTCCTGGCTGACTGGGAAGCCTTTCTGCCTGCCCCGTCGAAGTGGTGCGCATTCTAGAGATTTCCGCACAACCGTCAACAGGTTTTTTAAGAAAATTTATCGTTTGGCGAGTTATTGAGCATTTAAGGCATTAAACGTCCATTTTTGCTACTATTCCTCTGTTCAAACAGCGGAAAAGAGTGAAATGAGCTTAGGATTTTATAAGAAGGCATATCCCAAACTTGGCAAGAATTGCTACGTTGATGACAGTGCAGTATTAAAAGGTGACATTGAATTAGGTGATGACAGCAGTATTTGGCCATTAGTTGCGGCCCGCGGTGATGTCAATCATATCCGCATTGGTGCTCGCACTAATGTTCAGGATGGTACCATACTACACGTAACGAGGAAGTCGACGCAGCATCCGGCTGGGTATCCGCTGATAATAGGCGACGATGTCACTGTCGGTCATAAGTGTATGTTGCATGGCTGCACACTGGGCAACCGTATCTTAGTGGGAATGGGCGCCATTATTATGGACGGCGCCATCGTTGAGGATGATGTGTTTATTGGTGCCGGTAGTCTGGTGCCACCAGGTAAAGCTCTCGAATCAGGCTATCTATATGTAGGCAGCCCGGTTAAACAGGCCCGCAAACTCACCGAAGCCGAGCAGACCTTTCTTAAACAATCTGCCATTAATTATGTGGAGCTAAAAGACGATTACCTGGCTCAGGCTTGAGAAAGCGACATCCTTAATGCCTGACGAACTGGTTGTGTGTCAGGCATAATCCCACGCCACAAGTAGAAACTTTGCGCCGCCTGCTCCACCAGCATGCCAAGGCCATCCAGGGTCATGCTTGCTCCTTGCTGTTGGCACCAAAGATTAAACGCCGTGTCTTCTTTACTGTATACCATGTCGTAGCACACCGGCTTATTAACCATATAAGCAGCATCTATGTTGGGGGAATCACCTGATAAGCTCGCTGATGAGGCATTGATAATAAGATCAAAGGAAGTATCGGGAATATCATTCAAACCACTGCCGGTAACCCTGGCAAACGAAGGGACGTGTTTAGCCAGGCTTAATGCTTTCTCTGCAGTACGGTTAGCAATATGCAACGAGGCAGGGGTTTGTTCCAGGATAGGTAACACCACGCCTCGGGTTGCGCCACCTGCACCAATGATCAGGATCTTTTTACCTTGCAGTACCACACCATGAAATAGCAGGTCTTTGACCAGCCCAATACCATCGGTATTGTCTCCCAGTAGCTTTCCATCCTGGTAAATTAATGTATTCACCGCACCGGCTTGCCTGGCCGCCGGTGAAAGCTGTTCGACCAGCTTAAAAGCCTGTTCTTTGAAAGGTACTGTGACATTAGCGCCTCGCCCACCAGATGCAATGAAGGTACTTACACTTTCCGCAAAGCCGTCCAAGGGTGATAAGATCGCAGCATAGTGCAAAGATTGCCCGGTTTGCTCGGCAAACATCTTATGAATAAAAGGTGACTTGCTATGCGCAATGGGATTACCGAAGACTGCGTATTGATCCATGGTATTAAAAAAGATGACAGATTGGCTTGCGAGCCTAACCCAGAAACAGGCTAACGACAAACCCACCAGCCTGTATGACCTGATTGGTGGTAAAGACACAACCTACAAACTCTGCCATCGCTTCTATGACATTATGCAAAGCGACCCGAAAGCCAGCGAGTTATTGGCTATTCACCAAGCGGACTTAACCCAGACCAGACAAAAGTTCTATGAATTTATGAGCGGCTGGTTGGGCGGGCCACCTTTATTTGAGCAAAAGTACGGGCATCCCAGGCTCAGAGCCAGACACTTACATGCAAAGATTAATCAACAGATGATCAATCAATGGCTGTATTGTATGAATCAGGCATTAGAGGATTGTGTGGCGGATTCACGGCTGCGCCAGGTTATCTGGCAGAATCTGGTGCCTCTGGCGCAGCATATGAAAAATCAGGACTGAGGCTCAGCCAACCAGTCAACAGCTTTAAGATAATGTTGATAAAGCTGGTCTTCACGGCTACCCGGCAAAGGTGAATAGTCATATTCCCAGCGGGCCAGCGGTGGCATCGACATCAGAATAGACTCTGTGCGGCCACCGGTTTGCAAGCCGAACAAAGTGCCACGGTCGTATACCAGATTAAATTCTACATAACGGCCACGCCGGTATAACTGAAACTCTCGCTCCTGATCACCAAAAGCCAATTGTTTACGACTTTCAATAATCGGCACATAAGCATCGAGGTAACCATTACCTACCGCTTGCATAAAAGCGAAGCTCTTCTCAAAGCCCCACTCATTGAGGTCATCAAAGAACAGCCCCCCCACACCGCGAGTCTCACCCCGATGTTTAAGGAAGAAGTAGTCGTCACACCACTTTTTATACCTCGGATAAACATCTTCGCCAAATGGCTGGCAAAGGTTACGAGCGACATTGTGCCAATGCAGCACATCCTCTTTGAAGGGATAAAAAGGTGTCAAATCAAAACCACCACCAAACCACCATACCGGTGCTTCACCTGCTTTTTCCGCCACAAAAAAGCGTACATTAGCATGTGAAGTGGGCACAAAAGGATTGTGAGGATGTATTACTAAGGATACCCCCATGGCCTGAAAACTGCGGCCAGCCAGCTCTGGGCGGGCAGCCGTGGCCGAGGGCGGCAACTGCTGACCGAATACATGTGAGAAATTCACCCCCCCCTGTTCTATCACCTGGCCTTTACGCATCACCCGGGTTCTGCCACCGCCGCCTTCCTGACGCTGCCAGTTATCTTCAACAAAGTTACCTTTGCCATCAACCAGCTCCAGGGTCTGGCAAATACTATTCTGCAAGCCCAATAAAAATTGTTTAACCTGATCAAGATTAATTTGAGACATCTGCCGTTCCTATGCTCTGACGACCTGGCCGGTCAGTCCGTTGCGAATCTGTGTAGGTTGCGCCTGCTGACCCACTTCCCCCTGAACAATATGTACGCGCCCTGCAAAAATTCGGGCTACCTCTTCCACAGTTCGGGCCGGTTCCTGTCCAGCCAGATTTGCACTGGTCGACACCAATGGCTTATCGAGAAAATCACACAATGCCCTGACAACCGGGTGAGCAGACACGCGCACCGCAATCAATGGCGAACCACCGGTGATCCAATCCGGTGCCCGTTCAGATTTAGGTAACAACCAAGTATAGGGCCCAGGCCAACTGGAGATGATTTGGGTGCGCCGGTCCATGGGAATAGCGTTGTCATTTACGTAGGGTAGTAGCTGGGAAAAATGACTGGCGATCAGGATGACACCTTTCTCCACCGGTCGCTGCTTTAACGCCAGAATGTTAAAAACCGCTGCCTCATTATCAGGGTCACACCCCAGGCCAAACACGGCCTCCGTAGGGTAGGCCAGCACCTCGCCCTGATAAAACACTCGGTGTAACTCAGCATCAATATTCAAAATGTGTTTACTCATTACCGTTTCACTAATTAGGCGGTATGTTAATAACAGAAGGTAGAAGTACTAATCACTGGCCATTTTATGTTGGCAAGCCTTCTGAGGGCAAATCAGCATATTGCCTTTTCGTACCATCAAGGGCCAGCTACAAACCGGACAGGTTTTGGTAACAGGTGGTAAGTTGAGTAGGTAACGACAATGGGGGTATTGGTCACAAGCATAGAAGCTTTTGCCAAACTTATTGGTGCGCCGCAGCAACTTACCTTTGTGGCAGACAGGGCATCCAAGCTGCTCGTCTTCTTGCTGCGCGAGTTTCTCTATATGGTGGCAATCAGGAAAGTTAGTACAGCCAATAAACAGACCAAAGCGCCCTTTCTTTACCGCCAGTGGTGAATGGCAGGCTGGACAGGCGGTCCCCTCGATCACTTTCACTTCATGGCTTTGATATTCATGCAGGGGCTTGCTGAAATGGCAAGCCGGGTAGCGACTGCAGCCTAAAAATGGGCCGCTTTTGCCGGAACGGATCTGCAGCTTAGCCTGACACTGCGGGCAACTACCATAAGCATGCTGCAGGGCATGTTCGTCGGCATTAAAAAGTGAGTGATCTATCTTTGACATAAGCGGATTATGTCATAATCGAGGCTCGCTTAATATCTAAGCGTTGTAGAAAAGGTACGACTAGTGCAGTGGGCCTTCTGGCTCCTCAAACAGCAGGTCTTCCATCTGGGCATAGGCATTTTCTTTGCCTGGCACATTAAACAGCACCATCAATACCACCCATTTGAGATCTTCCAGGCAAAATTCAGCAGCATCAATTTCCATTACCCTGTCGATAACCATCTCACGGGTACTGGCATCCAATACTTTGATTTGCTCAAGGAACATCAAGAAACCACGACATTCCACATCTAAACGCATCTCCTCTTCCTGGGTATAGATGCGAGTAACCGGCATGGCAGACATATGCGCCAGGTACGGATTGGTATCCGATTCCTGTAAGGCAGCCAATTTTTCCAGCCAGGATAATGCCTTGTAAATTTCATCATGATGAAATCCGGCACGCACCAATTCTTCGGTCAACTCGTCCTGATCGACACGAATTTCGGTTTCACTGTGGATGAAGTTCTCGAACAGATACATGAGGATGTCAAACATACTATTTTCCCCTCAATTTGACGTAACCACCGGGGACGGCAGCTACCAGGCCACGCAGCTCATATTCTAGTAATTGTGCAAGCACTTGTGTCACCGGCATGCCGCTGCGCTGTGCAATCACATCAATAGATGTGACTTCAAATTCTACACTAACCAACAATGGATCCTTTGCCAAGCCATTCCCGCTACTTTTTTCTGAGGACAGATGGCCCTGATTTTGAACTTCAAGAGCAAGATTTTGATATTCTTCGAGAATATCTTCAACAGCGGTCACCAGCTTAGCACCTTGTTTGATTAAATAATGACAACCCTCCGTTAGGGGATTGTATATATTTCCTGGAACAGCAAATACGTCCCGCCCTTGTTCCAATGCATAACGAGCGGTAATCAGTGAACCACTGCGCAGTGCAGCCTCAACCACCAGCGTACCCAGACTCAGTCCACTGATAATACGATTTCGTCTGGGAAAGTGCTCCGGTAAGGCGGATTGACCAGGTGCAAACTCAGACAACAGACAGCCACCACATTCACTGATTTGATTTGCCAGAGCAAGATGCCTGCGCGGATAAACGTTAGCCAGGCCAGAACCAAGTACGGCAATAGTCTTGCCATTAACCTTCAAAGCCCCTTTATGCGCCCAGCCATCTATACCCAAAGCAAGGCCACTGGTCACAATAAGCCCGGCGAGGGATAGCTGTCCGGCAAGCTCAAAGGCACTCTGCTGGCCACTGGAAGAAGGACTGCGACTGCCGACAATAGCAAGTTGAGGACAATCTAAAATATCAGCTTGCCCCTTTCCAAACAGCAAAAGTGGCGGGCGGGATAATTGCCTGAGCTGATTGGGATAGCGTTTGTCTGACAGAGGCAGAAGAAAATGTTGCGCGTCTTTGCTGAGCCAGTCTAACGAGTCGGCGATCCATCTTTGATTGGGGTTTTTCAGTTGTCGTATTTGCTCTTCATGTAACCCGCAGCGGTGCAACTGCTTAGCATCCCATTGCAAAAGCAACGGCAAATGCCCTCCTGTGTCTTGCAGGAGTTTTATCAACAGCTCGCCACTTAAGCCTGACATTTGATCCAACGTCAGCCAGGCCATCATATTGTCTTCGTTTGTCATGCCAGTCCCTGCAATGACCAATCAAGGGTGCGCGACTAGAGCACCCCGCTTAATGATTTTTGATGCCTTAACGATTAGCGCATAACTGGTGTTATCAAACACCTTAAAAATAACCAACTCCCCCACCTTTAGTGGTGGTGCGGTTAACACATCGTCATTTTCTACCATGCCAAACAGCCAACTATTGCTTTCTGCATATCTGGGCTTGTCAGCTTCATTAATTGTTGGACCTTGTTGGTAAATGCCCATCACTGTGCCAGCCTGAACATTTTGCTCTGCCCCCAAATCCAGGGCCACGATATCCAGCTTACCCATCAAATTGTGTTCCCGCAGATTGCCGATAATAAAACCGTGCACATCGGTTGCCGCCTGCAACTGCAGATCCTGCATGCCAGTGAGCCGGGCTTTAGCAGTCAGACGATCCCCTTGCACGGCCTCGAAATTGGCATCTTTTACATCTACCAGCATCAGGGCCTGCTGCTCTGTAGGTAACAGCGAGGCATCTGCTACATGGCGGACCTGCACACCAATAGGATTGTCCTGCATGTCATACAAGATATTTTGTTGACGTAACAGCATCATGGACGAGTCTGTTTCTCCCTGCTGTCCCACCACCAGGTCCCCGGTGGCATAACGCACACCGCCATCATAATCACCAAGCAACTTAGGCAAGGCTTCGTATTCTTCCTCTGCCATCACCAAGCCATGCTCGACAAAAGGCTCAATCACAGTCCAGGGCAACACCGCTATAGGGTCGACACTTTTCTCCAGGCGCTTGCCTGCAGGCGACAACTTGAATTCAGCCTTGGATTGGCCATTGCGATTGACCACTAGCATTGGCTCGCCATCCGCTCCCCACTCCAGTTTAAGTTCGTCCCCTGGATAGATCAGATGAGGATTCTTAATCTGCGTATTGTGTCGCCATAATTGCGGCCAAAGCCATGGCTGTTGCAGATATAGAGAAGAGATATCCCAGAGTGTATCTCCTTGCTTTACTACATAGGTTTTCGGCGCATCGGGTTTAATATCGACGGCCATACACCAGGCTGGCACGAGCCATAACCATACCAACCCAATTGACAACTTAAGTCGCATAAATCCCCCACTGAGCCTTGCATGCTCTGTCCCGAATAGCCGCTAACCCAAACAGTTACCGCGGTGTTCTTCATACCTTATCAATATCGCCAGGCTATTATGTTTTGCTGGCGATTGGGCTAGAATAACCATTAAAACCAAGTATTAAATAGCCCGTTGTGGCATTTCGTATGAGATTCCATATGCTTGGATCCATTAACTAGTGTAGCTGAATATAAGATGGCCAAATTAGAAGTTCTGCGCTTTCCGGATGAGCGCCTGCGTACCGTTGCTAAGCCAGTCAAGGAAGTCAATGCTGACATCCGTCGGTTGGTTGACGACATGTTTGAAACCATGAAAGCCGAAAATGGTATAGGTTTAGCCGCCACCCAGGTAAATGAGCATATTCGCCTGGTAGTCATGGATGTGTCTGAAGAACAAGACAATCCACTGGTCTTTATTAACCCGGAAATTACCGAGAAGCAGGGTTCCACCATCAGTGAAGAAGGTTGTCTGTCTGTTCCCAACAATTATGCCAAGGTAGACCGGGCGGAGCGAATCAAAGTCACCGCTTTAGACAGAGATGGAAAAGAGTTTACCCTTGAAGCAGAAGGCTTACTGGCAATTTGTATCCAACATGAACTTGACCATCTGCGTGGTGTGCTGTTCGTTGACTACCTGTCACCGCTGAAACGCCAGCGCATTCGCAAAAAATTGGAAAAAGAAGCCCGTCAGTTGGAAAGAGTCTGATATCCAGTGAATACAAAACTAAACGTGATTTTTGCCGGCACGCCAGATTTTGCCGCCCGGCATTTACAGGCCCTGTTGGGTTCTACGCATAATGTCATCGCGGTCTATACCCAACCGGATCGCCCGGCAGGAAGAGGCAAGAAGTTACAGGCCAGTGCGGTTAAACAACTGGCACAGGAACATGACATACCCGTATTCCAGCCTGAGACATTGAAAACGGCCGATGCACAGCAACAATTGGCCGAATTAAAAGCCGACATAATGATAGTGGTTGCTTACGGACTTATTCTTCCTCAGGCGGTTTTGGATATGCCTAAACTCGGCTGCCTGAATGTTCATGGTTCATTGTTACCCAGATGGCGGGGCGCAGCACCTATTCAGCGAGCCATTTGGGCAGGAGACACACACACAGGCGTCACCATTATGCAGATGGATAAGGGCCTGGATACCGGTGCGATGTTGTATAAAGCCAGCTTGCCTATTGGCGAGCAGGATACCAGTGCCAGCTTGTATGAAAAGTTGGCAGAGCTTGGCCCCAAGGCTCTGTTAACCACGTTGCATGAATTGGACAATCTGAAGGCTGAAATTCAGGATAACGCTCAGGCCAACTATGCAGAAAAGTTAAGTAAGGATGAAGCCCGCCTTGACTGGACATTGGATGCATTGCAGTTAGAACGCAATATACGCGCCTTTAACCCCTGGCCGGTGTGCTTTTTTGAACTTGCAGGACAACCGGTTAAAGTTTGGCAAGCACAGGTTGAGTCAGGCAAGGGGCAACCCGGCCAAATACTGGATGTCAGCAAACAAGGGCTGTTAATAGCAACAGGCAACCAAGCTCTGCGAATACAAATCTTGCAACTGCCAGGCAAAAAAGCCATGCCTGTGGCGGATATTCTGAATGCCAGAAAAGACTTGTTTGAAGCCGGAAACAGACTGTCTTGAAAACTACATCGCTAAGAGCTGATGCAGCCAGAACACTTTTTCAGGTATTGGAGCAAGGCAAATCCCTGCGGGAATTGCTACCCGAGCTGCAAAGCCAGCATAAAGAGCAGGACCGGGCCTGGTTGCAGGAAATGTTGTACGGGGTTCTACGTCAACTACCGCTGTTACAGTATTGGCTGAGGCAATTACTTGAGAAGCCGTTAAAGTCCAACCAGAAAGCGGTAGAACACCTCATTATGCTGGGTTTTTATCAGTTGGCTTTCAGTCGGGTTTCTCAGCATGCTGCTGTGGCAGAAACAGTAGGAGCCTGCCAAAACCTTAAATGTCCTGGATTGAAAGGCCTGGTTAATGCTTGTTTGCGCAATTTTATTCGCCAGAATCTGCAACAAAACTTGCCTGACGATAAACAGATCCTCTCAGGGCTCCCCAAATGGCTATACAAAAAGCTGTTACAGCATTATCCAGAGCAACTGGATGAAATCAGTGCGGCCATGAACAGTAAGGCGCCAATCTGGCTCAGGGTCAATACCACCCGCATCAGCAAGGACGATTTCACCGCGGAGTTAGACAAGGCCGACATTACTTATTTGTCAGAGGGCCTACCTGCGCAAGCGCTGTTATTAACCAAAGGAATGGATTTGACTCAGTTGCCGGGCTACCAACAAGGTTGGTTTGCTGCTCAGGATGGTGCCGCTCAGCAGGCTGCTGCACTGCTGGCTCCACAGAAAGGTGAGCACATCCTTGACGCATGTGCAGCGCCAGGTGGGAAGACCTGTCATTTGCTGGAATATCAGCCAGATATTCATTGCACGGCAATGGATTGTGACCCGGGCAGATTGCAAAGGGTGGAAGAAAACCTGCTACGACTTGGACACCAGGCCAAGGTTGTGTGTGGTGACGCTGCCAACCCCGAAGACTGGTGGGACGGCAAACAGTATGATCGGATCCTACTCGATGCGCCCTGCTCTGCCACAGGCGTAATTCGCCGTCATCCGGATATCAAATGGCTGCGCAAAGGGGCGGATATTGCAAATCTGGCGCAATTGCAGCAAAAAATCCTGCATGCGATTTGGCCATTGTTGAAGCCAGGCGGCACCCTGTTATACGCAACCTGCTCCATCTTGCCGGAAGAAAACGCACAACAGATCAAAGCCTTCCTGCAATGTCAGGCAGATGCCAGATTGTCACCCCTGCACGATGCAGACAATATTGATAATCCGGGCTGGCAGATACTGCCTGGCGAAATGCAGATGGATGGCTTCTATTACGCGAGGCTGATAAAGTCTTAATCCAACCCATGACTGTTATGGGTTAACAACAAGAATAGCGGGTTATGAAGATAATCATTGTGGGTGCAGGCCAGGTAGGCGGAACTCTGGCAGAAAATCTGGTAGGCGAAAAAAACGAAATCACCGTGATTGACGCCGATTACGATATATTACGTAATCTGCAAGACCGCCTGGATTTGCAGGTGGTATCCGGTTTTGGCTCCCACCCTGATATTCTGAAAAAAGCCGGTGCAGAAGATGCCGATATGTTGATCGCGGTAACTAACAGCGACGAAACCAACATGATGGCCTGCCAGGTTGCCCACAGTTTGTTTAAAACGCCAACCAAAATCGCCAGAATCCGCTCTGAACAGTACCTGGTTTATCAGGAACAATTGTTTAAACACTCGGATATTCCGGTAAATCATCTGATCGCCCCGGAGCAATTGGTGACCCGCGCGATAAAACGCCTGATTGATTACCCAGGCGCATTACAGGTCGTGGAGTTTGCCGAGGGCAAAGTCAGTCTGGTGGCCGTTAAGGCTTATTACGGTGGCCTGCTGGTTGGCCATGCACTATCAGCCCTGAAAGAGCATATGCCGAATGTGGAAACCCGGGTGGCGGCGATATATCGCCGTGGCAAGCCCATTCGCCCGCTGGGTACCACAGTAATAGAAGCGGATGACGAAGTGTTCTTTATAGCTGCCACCAAACACATACGTGCGGTGATGAGTGAGTTACAAAAACTCGAAGCCAGCTATAAACGTATCATGATTGCAGGCGGTGGTCTTATTGGTGCGGGTCTGGCCAGGCAGTTGGAAGAGAAGCACCAGGTCAAGCTAATCGAATTCAGTCAGGAAAGAGCCCGCTATCTTTCTTCCAATCTGAAAAAAACCATCGTTTTTTGCGGCGATGCATCCGACCAGGAACTGCTTCTGGAGGAGCAGGTTGAGCAGATAGACGTATTTATTGCCGTTACCAACGACGATGAAGCCAATATTATGTCTGCCATGTTGGCTAAACGTATGGGTGCGCAAAAAGCCATGGTGCTCATTCAGCGCAGTGCCTACGTGGATTTGGTTCAGGGTGGAGAGATCGATATCGCCATATCGCCGCAACAAGCCACCATCTCAGCGCTGTTAACACACGTGCGCCGTGGTGACGTAGTAAACGTTTATTCACTGCGACGTGGCGCGGCCGAAGCGATAGAAGCCATAGCCCATGGTGACGCCAATACATCCAAAGTGGTGGGCAGAACCATCAATGATATAAAACTACCGCCAGGCACCACCATAGGTGCTGTGGTGCGTAAAGACGAGGTCATTATCGCTCACGGGGATACGGTGATTGAGGCCGATGATCATGTCATCCTGTTTCTGGTAGACAAGAAGTTTATCAGCGATGTTGAAAAGTTGTTCCAGCCCAGCGCTTTCTTTTTTGGCTAGGGCTGCGGGCTGCGGGCTGCGGGCTGCGGGCTGCGGGCTGCGGGCTGCGGGCTGCGGGCTGCGGGCTGCGGGCTGCGCAGCATGATATCAAACGGCAGAAAAGAAAAAAGCTCTAAACTAACGTTTAGAGCTTTTTCCGAGAATTGGTGCCCAGGAGAGGACTTGAACCTCCACGGCCTTTCGGCCACTAGCACCTGAAGCTAGCGTGTCTACCAATTCCACCACCTGGGCGAGAAGTGCGCGTACTTTATTGAGTCACGCTCTGGTTGTCAACACTCGTTATGAACTTTTTATGTCGTTCGCGCGTTTTTTCACCTTAGAGTTCAACTTTTAACCTGCGATTTTGGAAAATGCGGTGATACCGTCTGGCGAATTTCATTTCCCCAGACAATGGCCTGGTTGAAAAGCCCATGTAACATCTTCTGGCTCAGGTCTAACTGTCCGGACAATTTAATCAACGCCAGCCAGTTTGCACTTTCAAACGCTCTGGCCAAACCAAGGTAATTTTTTAAACGTCCCTCCTGCCCACACAAGGCTTGTTTGATTTCTTCATCAATTGGTAATTTTTCCACTAAATGCTCCATGCTCTGATCAAGCAAAGCATCCAACAAAGAAAACAAGCCAACCAGAAAGCCTTTAGGGGGATTATCCTGATCTTTCTTGGCCAAACTCACCAGTTCGCAAAACTTGGCCCTAACCAGCGACAAATGCAGCAGTTCCATGGGTTTCTCTTCACCCATATTGGCCAGGGCCAGAATAGAGATAAACTTCTTCAGCTCCACTTCCCCAAGATAATTCAGGGCATGGCGCAAGGACGAGATCTTGTAGCGTTTGTTTATGGTTGGGTTATTAATAAACCGCAGCAACATGTATGACAGGCCTACATCCCTTTCGAATATGGCGTTGACCCGTTCAAAATTAAAGTCTCTGCTGCTGCTCTCCTGCAGTAATTCCAACAGGGCAAGTTTGGAGGTCGGCAGGTTACGCTGACGAATAACCTCGGGCTTGGCAAAGAAGAAGCCCTGGAAGTAGTCAAAACCAAGTTCTTTGAAACGATTGAAGTCCTCGTAGGTTTCAACTTTTTCGGCTACCAGTTGCACCTTGGCTTGCTTAAACTTGGCAATGTTACGGGCAATGGTCTCGTAGTCACTGCGTAAAGTGTCAACTTTGATAATATCCACATAAGGCAGGAACATGTCCCACTTTGGGTCAAAGTTATGGTCATCCAGTGCCAGCTTATAGCCCTGGTCTTTTATTTGTTTACAGGCTGCCAGCATATTGTTGTCGGTAGGCACAGTTTCAACGATTTCCACTACTACAGACTCAGGATCCAACATGGTGGGAAAACCATGCAACAAGGTTTCTTTGTGGAAATTAATGAACGACGTTTTATGACAGGCTATATCTTCTAACCCCAACGTCAGGTGACTACCAGTCAGAATCTTTGAAGTGGCCTCGTCAGGGCGGATATCCGGAAAACAGTTCTTTCTGCCATCCCTGAATAGCAGTTCATAGGCAAAGACATTCCTGTCACTGTCCAGAATGGGATGGCGGGCTATATAAGCAAACATATTCTAACCCCCGAGCGGTCCGCCTTCGGCATTCTTACAGCAAACCCGCTATTGTATGCAAAGTGTAAACAAACAGACTGTATCAGATAGCGCTTAGAAAACCAGCGCTATCATACAATATCAGCCGCAGCCAGGATGCGGATCACCAGCTTGCCACTACTGGCTCAACTGCGCCAGAAGGTCGGTGAAAACAACACCAGCAAAGAAAATACTTCCAGGCGACCAAATAGCATGGCCAGTACTAACCACCACTTACCCGCGTCGGTCACATCCGCAAAGTTCGCTGCCACCGCACCCAGGCCCGGCCCGAGATTATTCAAACAAGCGGCCGTTGCAGAAAATGCCGTGATATTGTCCATGCCGGTTGCCACCAGCGCGATCATGATAATTAAAAACACCAGAGCATAAGCGGAAAAAAATCCCCACACTGCTTCAACCACTCTGTCAGGCAAAGCTCTGTCACCCAGTTTCACGGAATAAATGGCCTTAGGGTGAATAAGTCTGTCCACTTCCCGCTTGCCTTGCAGGTAAAGCAGCAGTACCCGCACAACCTTCAGGCCACCACCGGTAGAGCTTGCGCAACCACCAATAAAGCTGGCAAAAATTAACAAGATAGGTAAAAAAACTGGCCAACTGGCAAAACTGTCTGTTGCAAAACCTGCGGTAGTACTAATAGAAACCGCATGAAACAAGGCTTGATCCAAGGCAGTTTCAACGTCGCTATACCAGTTATGTGCCGTCAGCGTGGCGAAGCAAATCGCCACCAGTACAAACTGGATGATGAAAAATGCGCGCAGCTCAGGATCATGTATATACACTTTTATACTGCGATTGCTGAACGCATTGTAATGTAGAGCAAAATTTAGGGCTGAGATCCACAAAAATGCGACACAGACCAAATTAATTGCTGAGCTGTCAAAATATCCCAGGCTGGCGTCATAATTTGAAAAACCACCTATCGCTACCGTCGAGAAAGCATGGCAGATAGCGTCAAACCAGTTCATACCTGCCACCCAGTACGCCAACATGCAAGCGATGGTTAATCCCAGATATATGAACCAAAGATGCTTGGCCGTGTCGGCAATACGCGGAGTCATTTTAGAATCTTTCACCGGGCCGGGAATTTCTGCCCGATACAACTGCATTCCGCCGACACCCAGAATTGGCAGAATCGCCACCGCCAGCACAATGATGCCCATTCCCCCCAGCCATTGCAGTTGCTGGCGATAAAATTGCACGGCTTTAGGCAGATAGTCTATTCCCTCTATTACCGTCGCCCCGGTAGTGGTTAAGCCAGAGAAAGATTCGAAAAAGGCATCGGTTACCGACATCTGAGGTTGTTCGAGTAACAAAAATGGCAAAGCGCCGAAGCTGGCCAGTACCGTCCAGAATAGCGCAACGATCAAGAAACCTTCTTTAGCACGCAATTCTTTACGATGTGCCCGATTGGGGTACCAGGACAAAAGGCCCGTCACCAAACATAAAAAGAACGCGAGTAAAAAAGGCAGACCACCGCCGTCTGCGTAGATTAACGAAACAAAAGCAGGGGGAATCATGGTTACGCTGAATAAGGCAACCAACAAGCCGAGAATTCTGATTATTGTGCGGTACTGCATGTTGTCCTTAGCTAACTGCCCCTGTCGTTTGCCGCTCCAGATATTCCAGAAGTTGAAAATGATCTTTCGCTACAAATAGCGCGGTTTGGTCGAGGTAGTGGAAGAGCTCACTTTGTTCTTTACGGTGTACGAGTATGACCCGCTTGCCCTTTGCCATCGCCCTGACAATATCTCCAGCCATTTGCTGTGCATCATTTGGCCCGCTTAGCATAAACACCAACCAGTCTGCACTTTCAAGTAATGACTGGTTTATGCTCAGACACAATCGCTCGGCGAGAATATCATCTACCTGCAGCCTTGTCCCACCAACGTATTGGTTAGACAAGGCATGAAAAAAGTTTATCGGCAACTGTCTGGACGCAAGCACATCCCGGAGTGCCCGGAGCTGTTGAGCGTTATTGCCTGCCAGATATACACGCTGTTGCATGATACTGAGTAAGATTGCCAATTCAGTATCCAATTATTGACCGACTGGGTGGAAATCAAAAGCCCAATTTGATGATTGCGACGCAGTTTACAAAGTTTCTTACAGAGCACCTCTGGTACAGTCCCTCCGCTAAACATACACTACTCTGATCCCTACCCTACGGAGAATCGGATGAAAAGAATATCAATATGGAGCCTGCTGATACTATTGGCCATGCCCGCCATAGCGTCGCCAAAGCAGGATCAAGTGAAAAGTTTTACACTGCAAAATGGCATGAAGTTTCTGGTGTTGGAGGACCATTCCATTCCTAATGCCAATTCTTATCTGTTTTGGCGTGTGGGTTCACGCAATGAGTATCCAGGCATCACCGGGCTTTCGCATTTCTTTGAACATATGATGTTCAATGGTGCCAAGAAATACGGCCCAAAAGAGTTTGACCGTACCATGGAGGCTGCAGGTGGCAGTAATAATGCGTATACCACTGAAAACCTGACGGTATACACCAACTGGTTTCCGGCTGACCAATTGAACTTAATCTTTGAACTGGAAGCGGATCGTATTCAGCATCTGGCGATTGACCCGCAAATGGTGGAGAGCGAACGAGGCGTGGTCATGTCCGAACGCTCAACAGGGCTGGAGAATTCCAACTTTCGTGCTATTTGGGAAGAGGTGAAGGGCAGTGCTTTTCGCGCGCACCCCTATAGCTGGTCGGTAATAGGTCACGAGTCTGACATCATTAACTGGACAATGGATGATCTTATTCAATACCACAAAACGTATTACGCCCCGAATAACGCCGTTATGGTGGTAGCGGGCGATGTGACCCTGGACGAAGTAAAGACATTGGCGGAAAAGCATTTCGCCCCCATCCCGGCCCAGCAGCCCCCCAGAGAAGTGCACACCGTAGAACCAGAACAGAAAGGTGAACGGCGGGTGTATTTGCACAAAGCCTCGGTTTCCAGCCCCAATCTGATGATGGCCTTTCATGTGCCCAATTCACGCCACGAGGATTATTATGCGTTGGCGGTACTGGCGGATATTCTGTCCACCGGCAATAGCTCCAGACTGCAGAGTAGCCTAGTGTTCGAGCAACAATTGGCCACCGAGCTTTTTGCCTATTTCCCAGAATCGATTGACCCTAACCTATTTTATATTTATGCCGTGGCCAATCCCGGTGTCGATGCCAATAAGCTAGAGGATGGCATTATCGCCCAGTTGCAAAAAATCAAGCAAGAAGGCATCAGCGAAGAAGAATTGCAGAAGGTCAAAAACCGTCGCCTGGTAGATTTTTATCGGGAGATGTCCACCATCAATGGTAAAGCCAACACGCTGGGTACCTACGAAATGTACTTTGGCGACTATCAGGCGCTGTTTGATGCCCCGGCAAAACTGGAAAGTCTGACAACGGCAGATATTCAACGTGTAGCCAAACAATATCTTAAAAAGGCCAACCGCACAGTCGGCATCTTAGACGCTCAGGAGGACAGCCATGCAGACGATCTCTAAGTTTATTATTTCCGTTTTACTTGGCAGTCTGAGCCTGGCTAGTGTAGCGGCAGAATTTGTGCTGCCAGCTTATGAAAAAGTCACGCTTAAAAATGGCCTGACCTTGTATCTGATGGAACAACATGAAGTTCCTTTGGTAGACCTGTATATCACTGTGAAAGCTGGTGCCACTGCTGACCAAAAAGCAGGTCAGGCCAAATTAACGGCGGCAAACCTGTTGCTTGGCACGCAATCTCTGTCTCGCGCGGAGCTCGAAGCCAAATTGGATTTTATTGGCGCCGAATTAGATGCCGATGCCATGCTGGAGTATTCAACAATACAGGCTTCTGCCGCCAGTAAGGATCTTGATCAGGTATTGGGTTGGGTTCGTGACAGCTTACTGACACCGGCATTCAATCAACAGGAATTCAATAATCACAAGCAACGTTACCTGGCTGGTCTGCAGCAAAAAGCAGAAAGCCCCAAGGCGGTGATTAAAGACTACTTCAATGCCCAACTTTTCAAAGGGCATGCCTATGCTGCACAATTAGACGGCTCCAGCCGGTCGGTAGCCACTATTGAGCTTGAGGATATTAAGGACTTCCATCAGCGTTGGTACAAGCCCGACAACACCGCTGTCATCGTGGCGGGAGATTTTAAAACTGAACAGCTTAAGAAAAAATTGCAGTCGCTCTTTGCAAATTGGCAGGGTAACACTGAAGCCATGCCCGCAATTACAGCGCCGACCTTTCCCACACAAGCGCAGTTGATGCTGGTGGATAAGGCAGATGCCGTAGAAAGTACCTTTATGATTGGTGGGCCTGGCATTGCCATGAGCAACCCGGATTACGTAGCCGTAAGCGTGATTAATACCGTATTAGGTGGGCGCTTCACATCATGGCTTAACGATGAATTACGCGTTAATTCTGGTCTGACCTATGGCGCACGCAGCACGTTTGAAGCCTATCAGCAAAGTGGCAGCTTTTATATTTCCACCTTCACCAAAACCGAAACTACCAAGCAAGCCATAGACTTGGCCCTGCAGACATACCAAAGGTTATGGGAAAAAGGCATAGACCAGGAAACTCTGGAGTCAGCCAAGGCCTATGTAAAAGGTCAGTTCCCACCACGCTATGAGACCTCTACTCAATTGGCAAATCTGATGTCGTCCATGTTTGTGTATGGCTTTAACGAGGACTTTATCAATAACTTCTCTAGCCAGGTAAATGCCCTGACACCAGACAAAGCAAAACAACTGGTGAACAAATACTTCCCCAATGCGCAGTTGCAATTTGTGGTAGTGGGTCGTGCCGATGCAATTCGCGAAAGCTTGAAAGACTATGGTCAGATGCAACAGACCAGTATTCAGCCAACACAAGAGTGAATTGTACCCTTTAGGGTTTATTAAAAGCTGACATCCTGATGGCCAAATCAACACCTTGATTTGGCCATTTGTTTTTCTACTTAGAATGTTTTTTTGTGATGAGATAGCTACAGCGTCTGGCTCCGTCAAGAATATGCTCCATACGCTGCACATGATATTGTTCGCCAATGCAGGCCTGAAAAAGCTCCAGCTCCGAGCGGCAAAACTGCTGGCATTGATTGGCTGCGGTGCAGATTGGGCAATGGTTTTCCATAAACCAATAGCCGCGGCCCGGCTCCTCCTGCCAACTGGCCATGTACCCTTCCCGGCTGCGAATTTCACTCAGACAAATTAGTTTATCGGTGATGTTTTCGAGCCCCTGCATGCTTGCCAGATACTCCTTTCGACTGGTCGCTTCGCGGCGGCGAATAATCTTCTCCAATCCCTGCTCGCCAAACTCCTGCTTTACCGACGCCAATAATTGCAGACTAAGATGTGCGTGCATATCCCCAAAGCGTTGCTGGGCAAGCTCGGTCAACTGCCAAAACTGCTTGGGACGACCCACCTGACCCTGGCGGGAAAAGTGACTGACCAGGTTCTGTCGGGCTAATTGCAACAGATGTTGCCTGGCCCCCATTGCCGTCATCTGTAAAGCATCAGCCAATTGCCGGGCGGTCATCTCACCCCGGTTTTTAAGCAGGTACAGAATTTTATCGCTGCTGGCTTGCACGGAGCATTCTCATACCAAGGATAAAACCTTATCTACCAGCTTATTTATACCCACTGCCGCTTCTGCAATATTTTGCGCCAGCATGTAAGCTGGGGTAGTTACCAGTTTTCGTGATTCATCCACAACAATGTCTTGCACCTGACAGCTCACATGGGTTGCATCCATTGCAACAAGCGCATCTGCCGTAGCCGGGTCATTACCAATTGTTAGCTTTACCTGCTGACCATACACCCTGGCAGCCAATGCCGGTGCGATACACATATAGCCAGCGGGTTTACCACTGTTGGCAAATGCCTGACATACCTCCATGACCTGCGGCTGAATCTCACAATTCTTCCCATTGACAGCAAAATCACACAAATTTTTTGCTGCGCCAAAACCGCCAGGCACGAACAGTGCAGAATACTCAGCAGGATCAAGCTCGCTGATGGGCAAAATATCGCCCCTGGCAATGCGCGCAGCTTCCACCAATACGTTACGCTGCTCACCCTCGGCCACTTCGCCAGTGCGATGGTTGATGACATGCAGTTGGAGCAAATCCGGAGCGAAACACTGGTATGCCACACCTCGCTGGCTAAGGGCCAACATGGTCAATACGGATTCATGAATTTCCGCCCCGTCATATACACCGCACCCACTCAATAAAATCGCTACTTTGCTCATTTTTCGCTCCAATGCCCGTCAATACTGGCTTATGCTATTTGCTTCAAAACCACATAGCCAATCAATCTAAAAATTAATCAATCAAGGCTTTTCTTCGACTTTGGGTATGGTAGAGTAGCTCTCCCCTGCGGCCAAGTGCAATTTCCAGGCTGCAGGATTATCCACAAAGGATTATAAAAAAAATAACAGGTCCTGCGGTCCCCTGTTTTTTTCATAAGCCAGTATTTATAAGACTTTCCAACACTTTGCTTTTGTATAGGCGAGGTGCGTTATGTTATGCAGGAAAACTTAATCAACAACCTTATCCACAGGTTGTAAAGTCTGTGGATAATCCTTTGCATAGCTCAACGTCATCGCTTATGGCATCCTAGCCAGCATTCTCAGCCAGAGCTCAAGACCATGTCGACAAAACCCACTTATCCTCTGATTCTAGTAGATGGTTCCTCTTATTTGTTCCGAGCCTTTCACGCCATACGTGATTTATCCAACTCCAAGGGCCAACCCACTAATGCTGTTTACGGCGTTATCAATATGTTGCGCAGCCTAATCAAGCAATATCATCCCACGCATATGGCTGTGGTATTTGATGCCAAAGGCAAAACGTTCAGGGATGACATCTACCCAGAATATAAAGCTCAACGCCCGCCGATGCCGGATGACCTGAGAGTGCAGATAGAGCCAATCCATGAAATTATCAAAGCGATGGGACTGCCTATTCTGGTAGTTGAAGGAGTCGAAGCCGATGATGTTATCGGCACATTGGCCCGACAGGCCAGTGCAGTCGGCATTCCAACGCTGATTAGTACTGGTGACAAAGATATGGCCCAGTTGGTGGACGATAAGGTGACCTTAATCAACACCATGACCAATACCCTGATGGACCCCCAGGGCGTCGTCGAGAAGTTTGGTATACCGCCAGATCTAATCATTGATCTATTGGCCCTGAAGGGCGACAAAGTTGACAATATTCCCGGTGTACCTGGTGTGGGTGACAAAAGCGCGCTGGCGATGCTACAAGGTTTGGGTGGCATAGAGGAAATTTATGCCAGACTCGATGAAATAGCGCAATTGGACTTTCGGGGCGCCAAAACCATGGCCATCAAGATGCAGGAGCATGAAACACAGGCCAGGTTATCCTACGAGCTGGCTACAATAAAAACTGATGTCGAATTAGCTGTTAGTCCCGAACAGTTGCTGCCTACCACGCCAGATAAACCACGACTGGCCAGTTTGTATAGCGAGTTCGAATTTAAACGCTGGTTGGAAGAGTTGGGCCAGGAACAAGACCAAGCCCTGCCAGAAACGCAGGTAGCAACGGAGATTAGCACAGAAGATTATGAAACCATCCTGGATAAGGCACACTTCAACCTGTGGCTGGATAAGTTAAAGTCAGCTCCTCTGATTGCACTGGATACTGAGACGACCAGTCTGGATTATATGCAGGCCCAACTGGTGGGCTTTTGCTTTGCCGTCGCTCCTGGACAGGCGGCCTACCTGCCCGTGGGCCACGACTATATGGATGCACCGGCGCAACTGGACAAGGAATGGGTATTACAGCAGTTAAAGCCACTGCTGGAAGATGAACAGTGTCGCAAGGTAGGTCAACATATTAAGTATGATAAAAACGTACTGGCAAACCATGGTATAAACCTCAAAGGTATTGCCTTTGACACTATGCTGGAGTCTTACGTAAGTAACAGTGTGGCCGGTCGCCATGATATGGACAGCCTGGCTGAGCGCCATCTGGGTCATCAAACCATTCATTTTGAAGATATCGCTGGTAAAGGAGCCAAACAGCTAACCTTTAACCAAATTCCGCTGGAGCAGGCAGCTAAATACGCCGCAGAAGATGCCGATATCACGCTGCGGTTGCACCAGGCTATGTGGCCGGCTCTGGAACAAAACCAAGATCTTTGTGCCGTCCTCACTGATATCGAGATCCCTCTGGCAACCGTGCTGTCAAAGATGGAGGTTCAAGGCGTATTAATCGATGCCCAGAAGCTCAACGAGCAAAGCCAGCAACTGGCCGTACGCATTATGGAACTTGAAAAGCAAGTGCATGAGCAGGCCGGACAAGAGTTCAACTTGGGGTCCCCCAAGCAGTTGCAGGAAATTCTATTTGAGAAAATGAACCTGCCGGTGATTAAAAAAACCCCCAAAGGTGTGCCATCGACCTCTGAAGATGTGCTGCAGGTATTAGCCAATCAGTATCCTCTGCCTAAGCTTTTGATGGAGTACCGGGGGCTGACCAAGCTCAAAAACACTTACACCGACAAACTGCCCAAAATGATCAACCCAAAAACCGGCCGGGTGCATACTTCTTATCATCAGGCGGTAGCAGCCACTGGCAGATTGTCATCTACCGATCCTAATCTGCAGAATATTCCAATTCGTACCGAGGAAGGTCGCCGGGTCAGACAGGCCTTTATTGCCTCACCAGGCTATAAAGTGGTTGCAGCGGATTACTCTCAGATAGAGCTGCGCATTATGGCCCACCTGTCTGCAGATAAAGGTCTGCTGAGCGCCTTCTCACAAGGTAAAGATATTCACCGGGCAACGGCTGCCGAGGTATTTGGGGTGGAGCTGGACGAAGTAACAGCCGAGCAAAGACGCAGCGCTAAGGCCATCAACTTCGGACTGATTTATGGCATGTCAGCTTTTGGTTTGTCTCAGCAGTTGAATATTCCGCGAGGCGAAGCCCAGAGTTACATGGATTTGTATTTTGAGCGCTACCCTGGCGTATTGAAGTATATGGAAACCACCAGAGAACAAGCGAAAGAGCAGGGTTACGTCAGCACCGTGTTTGGCAGACGCCTCTATCTGCCCGAAATCAAATCCAGCAATGCAGCCCGTCGCAAAGGGGCTGAGAGAGCGGCTATTAATGCGCCCATGCAAGGAACTGCGGCGGATGTCATCAAAAAGGCCATGTTGGCAGTAGATGCCTGGATAGACCAACTCCCCGTTGGAGAGGTGCGGATGATTATGCAGGTACATGACGAACTGGTATTTGAAATAAAAGAACAAAACCTGGAAGAAAATAGACAAAAAATCATTAGCCTGATGGAAAATGCTGCAACCCTGGCGGTTCCTCTGGTAGTGGAAGCTGGCATAGGAGCCAACTGGGATGAGGCACACTAGCCTAAACGGTCGAAATCAACGCAATGTAATTTAATTACAAAAACCTCTTGCTTTTATCCGGAACATGGCTATTATTCAAGCTGTAGGGTACAGAGGTAAGATGTTCTATCTTTCAGACCTTTGCTTTAGGCCCCGGCATTGCCGGGGCTTTTTTTATGTTCAGAATGAACGGCACGAAAAACAGCCCCTGCGTTTTCGTCACTTCCGCCCTCCCTGGCGGTCGTATGTATTGGGTTCATGGAGAAACAGGAGCCTTGATGCCCCCTTCAACAAAGCGTTAAGAAAAGCACACCCAGACTTTTTTATAAAAAATCGATTTTCTTCTGAACTTTTCAGCAACATCAGCGTCTGAATTTACGGTTTATGTGTGTGTCCCTGAGTTTGTGTCTGGCCCCATCCATTGGATGGGGCTTTTTTTATGGGTAATCAGGTAGTTGCGGAGGCTGGCGAGAGTTGAATCAGGCTGGTGTCGGTACTGTTTGTTTATCCGGAAGGCCAAACCATTGATTCAAAATCGACTCCACTTCCGGCAAGCCAAATCCATTCAATGAAGAGAATGCATGCACCTGAACATCGCCACAGAAGGCCAGACTGGCTTCCCGTGCCATTAATAACTGGGCCTTACGCTGCCCCGACTTGAGCTTGTCGGCTTTAGTTAACAACGCCAGCACGGGTAACTTACTTTGCACAGCCCAATGGATAAGTTCCTGATCCAAATCTTTAAATGGATGACGAATATCCATCAGGACCACCAGTCCTTTCAGACTTTTACGTTGTTGGAGGTATTCCCCTAAGGCCTTTTGCCACTTTATTTTCATCTCCACCGGCACCTGAGCAAAACCGTATCCGGGTAGATCGATCAGGCGTCGTTCCGTGTCCAGAGAAAATACGTTAATCAGTTGCGTGCGGCCGGGCGTTTTACTGGTGCGCGCCAGCCCCTTTTGCCTGGTAATGCGGTTCAAGGCACTGGATTTACCTGCATTTGAACGCCCCGCAAATGCGACTTCAATGCCCTGGTCATCGCCAAGATGCCGGATATCCGGGGCGCTTAACAAAAATTTGGCGTGGCTGTAATGACTCACATTGTCTCCCGACAGGCCGCATGGCCTTTATGACTTAATATGGATAACGATGGCAAACTGCCATATTCAGGCGCAAAGTATAACATTGTCATCGATTCAGAGCTTGATAAGCCAGTTAAAACCCTACAAATCAACGGGAAAATATTTTCCTGCGGGATTAAATGTGTAAAATACGGCAAGACCAGTAGCCAGCCCACATAAAGCTCAACGAGAATTATTATGAAAAAGATCTTCCTGATGCTTTGCCTCACTTTAAGCCTGCCGGTAATCGCCGCCGGTGACGCTGAAGCGGGAAAAGCCAAGTCAATGACCTGTGCAGCCTGCCATGGTGCTGATGGTAACAGTGCAATGGACATGTACCCCAGTATTGCTGGCCAACACGCCAGTTATATCGTCAAACAGCTACAGGATCTGCGTTTAGGTGCGCAAAGTAATGGTGAGCAAGGGCGCTACGATCCAGTAATGTCAGGCATGGCAGCACCATTGTCTGATCAGGACATCGAAGATTTGGCCGCCTACTTTTCAGAGCAAAAAGCCAATGCAGGTAGTACACCCGAAGATGTTATCGAAGCAGGTTCCAAGCTGTTTCTGGGTGGTGATCTGGAACGCGGAATTACCGCCTGTGCGGCCTGTCACGGTCCAAGGGGTGACGGCATGGGTTTAGCCAAATTCCCAGACATAAGTGGCCAGCATGCGACTTATGTGAAAAAACAATTGGAAGATTTTCGTGCTGGTAAGCGCAATAACGACCCCAACGGAATGATGCACGATATCGCCATGCGCCTGACAGATGCGGATATTGAGCTGCTGTCCAAATACGTGGGTGGTCTGTACTGAGTTTAAAGTACTGAGAAAAAGCCGACCTATTGGTCGGCTTTTTTGTAAACCAAAGACAACCTGTCTAGACATCTTTACGAAAACACCAATGTTGCACAATTTTAATGCAAGCGACACCTTGTAAAAAAGTTGTAAAATAATTTTTATCCTGTATTCTTTCGCATCAACAACAAGGACTATGAAGCGCCCAGGAAGGGAAATACATAGTAGTTCGTTGCGTTTAGCTCGCTCTTGGAATCCAGGGAAGATTTAATAAAGCGTCTGGAAGACCAATAACAAGAAGCTTCGTGAACAAAAAGAAAAAGTGAAGCACGTTGATAAGGCAGTCAGCACCGTTCAGGATGAACGATAAAACGGGAGAAGTGTCATCTGGCACTTGGTTATACGAAAGGCGATAGTTAAACTATCGCCTTTTCTTTTATGCATAGAAAAATGACTTGTCCACTCTGTGCCAGTCAGGATTCTGACTTCTATCATCAGGACAACCGCAGAGATTACTGGCAATGTCTACATTGCCGGTTGGTTTATGTAGACCCAGCGCATAGGCTCACACCTGAAGCCGAAAAAGCCATTTATGATCTGCATGAAAACCTTCCTGATGATCCAGGTTATCTGCGTTTTTTATCCAGATTGGCCCAGCCTTTGATGGACGTACTCCACGCCGGTGCCAAGGGATTGGATTATGGCTGTGGCCCTTCCCCGGTATTGGCAGAATTGCTAACGCAAAATGGTTATCCAACCAAAGGCTACGACCCATTTTACTTCCCAACGCAGCCACAAAGCCGCTATGACTTTATTAGTTGCACTGAAGCCATCGAACATTTTTACCAACCTGGGAAGGTAATAGGCGATTGGATGACCCTGCTGCGACCAGGTGGACTACTGGCCATAATGACAAAACGGGTATTGAGTAAGGAGCGCTTTGCGAACTGGCATTATAAAAATGACCAAACCCATGTGTGTTTTTTCAGTGAAGAGACATTCCAGTGGCTGGCAGACTATTATTCCTTACGATTACAGATAGTCGCTGCAGACGTGGTGTTTTTGCATAGCGACAAAGTGTAAAATACCCTGATTCAACCTGAGTAAGCCTTCATGCCTAAACCACTTCGTCCAAAAAAATCACCTAAATCCAACGTTGTTGAGGATAAAAAACCTAAGCGTCGGACCGGCAAACCCGCAGGCAATCGCAACAACACGGTTCCAAAGCGCGAGGAAAAGGTGGCCAAAGCCCATCGGGACCCCCGTATTGGCAGTAAAAAACCTGTTGTTTTGATTGCTGATAAAGCTAAGACCACAGATAAGGCTCGCTTTTTTTCACCCGCAGCAGAACTGAAAGCCATTGAAGCCGACCAGCGTCTGGACGGTTTAATGGATAAAATCGATGCAGGACAGGCGCTTACAGCTGAAGAACAACGTTATGTTGATGGCAAGCTGTCCCGGCATCAGGAGCTTTGCGCGTTAATGGGCATAGCAGCAGAGGATGATCAGGATATTGATGAGCAGGACCTGCTAGATAAATTCGAAAATAGTAGCCTGGATCCATTTAGGAAATGACACTAACAACAACACATATAAGCCTGATAATTGCCGCGCTAGTGATTGTTGCCGCTTTGGCATTTTATGCCGGTAAGTTGCTCTACCAGCTTAAGCAGCAAACCCGCCAGCAGCGCGATGTCCAGAAACGACGCGAACAGCATCTACGCCAGAGTATTCAAACCATTGCCATGGCACTGGATCAACAGCAGTGTAGTTTGTCTGAAGGCAGTATCCGGCTTTGCGTATTGTTGGAGAACCTGGATAAAAATCAGGATCATGCCAGCCATTTTCCAGCACTACATGAGCTGTATGCCAAGATAAAGCACATGCCTACTCACGACGCCTACAAAGCGTTACCCAAACAAGACCGAATGCGTATGCAAATGGAGCGTGAAGAGTATGAGGCTGAACTAGAAAGCCGAATCCTTAGAGAGATCCAGCATCTGAAGTCTTATTAGTCCCTGCCCCGTTTTATCAAATAAACCCCATCTAACAGGCATTGACTGTCACTCAGTTAAATCCACACGGCGTAGTGCCGCTTAAACACATCATGTTGAAGGCGTAAATTGCCCTACTTTCCATGCCGCTCAAAAGGTATACTTGGCAGCATTTTTCAAACCAGTAAGACAGCGGATACTATGCAAAAGTTTGATGTCAAAACATTTCAGGGCCTGATTTTAGCCCTGCAGGATTACTGGGCACGCCAGGGCTGTGTCATTATCCAACCACTGGATATGGAAGTGGGAGCGGGAACTTTCCATCCCATGACATTCTTACGCGCCATCGGCCCTGAGCCCATTAGTAGCGCTTACGTACAGCCATGCCGCCGCCCTACCGACGGACGATATGGGGATAACCCCAACCGATTGCAGCATTACTATCAATTCCAGGTGATGCTCAAGCCGTCACCCGATAATATCCAGGAGCTCTATCTCAGTTCTCTGAAGGAGCTGGGGTTTGATCCTCTGGTGCACGATATCCGATTTGTTGAAGATAACTGGGAATCGCCTACCCTGGGCGCCTGGGGATTGGGCTGGGAAGTCTGGCTGAATGGTATGGAAGTAACACAGTTTACTTACTTCCAGCAGGTCGGTGGACTGGAATGTGCCCCGGTTACAGGGGAAATTACCTATGGCCTTGAGCGGCTTGCCATGTACATTCAAGGGGTAGATAGCATCTATGACCTGGTTTGGACCGACGGGCCGATGGGCAAAGTAACCTATGGCGATGTGTTTCATCAAAACGAAGTAGAACAGTCTACTTATAATTTTGAGTATGCCGATGTTGATGCACTGTTTAGAAACTTTGATCAGTGTGAGAAAGACAGCCAGCTTTTAATTGAAAAAGGCCTGGCACTGCCTGCTTATGAACAGGTTATGAAAGCCTCCCATGCGTTCAATTTACTTGATGCCAGACACGCTATTTCGGTCACTGAACGTCAACGTTACATTTTACGGGTCAGGGCTTTAGCTAAAGCTTGCGCACAGAGCTACTACGATTCCCGTCAGTCCCTGGGTTTCCCCATGTGCAAGCAGGAGATCAATTAATGCGACAGGACAACCTTTTAGTTGAGATCGGGACCGAAGAGCTGCCGCCAAAATCCCTTACCAAATTAGCGGAAGCCTTTGCCCTGGAAATGGGCAAGCTACTTCAGCAAGCTGAGTTAAAGTATCAGGAAATCAACTGGTATGCCTCCCCCAGGCGCCTGGCCTTGTTTGTTCGCGGTCTAGCCAGTGAACAGGAAGATAAGGTGATTGAAAAGCGCGGCCCGGCGGTGAGCGCGGCATTTGACGCCGAGGGTCAACCTACCCGGGCAGCCTTGGGTTGGGCCCAGGGCCTTGGCATAGATATCAGCGAAGCGCAGCGCCTCTCCACCGATAAAGGTGAATGGCTGTTGCACATGGCGAAAGTTAAAGGCGAAGGCTTGCCTGCCCTGCTACCAGGCATGGTCGGTCAGGCGCTTAAGGCTCTGCCCATACCCAAGCCTATGCGGTGGGGTAATAAAAGCACTGAGTTTATTCGCCCTGTACATACAGTATGTATGATGTATGGCTCTGACCTGATTAGCGGCGAGGTGCTGGGAGTGAGCTCTTCAGACCGGCTGTCTGGCCATAGATTCCATCATCCTCAGCCCGTTGTACTGGCGCATGCAAATGAATATCTTACCGCACTGCGTCAAGCCCATGTGTTGGCCGATGCGGCTGAGCGCAAAGAAATCATTCGCCAGGGATTAATTAAGGCGGCGGAGCAGGAAGGTGCGCAGATTATCCCAGAGGAAGGCTTGCTGGAAGAAGTCACTGCCTTGGTAGAGTGGCCCGTTGTATTAACGGCCTCTTTTGACGAACGCTTTTTGCAGGTACCCAAAGAAGCCCTTATTCATACCATGAAGGGTGACCAGAAGTATTTCCCGCTGTTTTCAGCCAAAGGTGAGCTGTTACCCAGATTTGCCTTTGTCACCAATATTGAAAGCAAAGACCCGGGTCAGATTATTCAGGGTAATGAAAAAGTAATTCGTCCGCGTCTGGCCGACGCAGAATTCTTCTTTAGTACGGATAAGAAGCAAAGCCTGGCCAGCCGCTTGGATAGTCTTGGCAATGTGTTGTTTCAACAGCAGCTTGGCACACTAAAGGACAAATCAGAACGGATTGCCAGTTTAGCCAGCGTGATTGCCGAAAGTTTACATACTGAGCCGTCTCTCGCTCATCGGGCCGGCTTGCTGTCTAAGACCGATTTGATGTCGCAAATGGTCATGGAATTCCCTGAAGTGCAAGGTGTGATGGGAATGCACTATGCCAGATTGGACGGCGAGGATGAGTTGGTTGCAGTGGCGCTCAACGAGCAATATATGCCACGATTTTCCGGTGATGCATTACCTGATTCACACATCAGTTGCGCGGTTGCCATCGCCGATAAGTTAGATTCACTGGTCGGTATATTTGGAATTGGGCAAGCTCCCAAGGGCGATAAAGATCCTTTCGCGTTACGCAGAGCGGCGATAGGTGTTCTACGTATTACCGTAGAAAAGAACCTGCCTTTGGATTTGGTACCACTGATTGAAGCGGCCGTGAAATTGTTCGGCGATAAGCTCACCAATACAGATACCGCAGAGCAGGTGTTCGAGTTTATACAGGCCAGATTCCGCGCTTGGTATCAGGAACAAGATGTCGACGTAGATGTTATTCAGGCGGTGCTGGCCCGGCGCCCTTCCCGACCAGCGGACTTCGATGCACGTATTAAGGCCGTACAACACTTTAAGACATTAGAAGCTTCTCAGACGCTTGCAGCCGCAAACAAACGAGTCGCCAACATTTTGTCTAAAGTCGAGGGACAAATTGGCACTCAGGTGGATAAGGCGCTGCTGAAAGAAGACGCAGAGAGAGAACTAGCCAGTGATTTGCTGCGAGTAACAGAAGAAGTACAGGAATCCATGGCCACATTGAATTACAAACAGGCATTGATATGTCTGGCGACCCTGCGTGATTCTGTGGATAGCTTCTTCGATCATGTGATGGTTATGGATGATGACCCTGCGATCAGGGCAAACCGATTGTCGCTTCTGCAGGGGCTACGTGAACTGTTTTTGCAAATTGCCGATATATCTCTGATTAACTAGCCATCGAAATTTCAAATTCAAGGCCCACTTATGTGTGGGCCTTTTTGTATACCACGCAATAAATTATCGCTACTTCTGTAAAGCATTCACTTTGCCCCCTATGTTTTGTTATAACTATGGGTAATATTGGACGCTGTGACGAATTGAGGAAAACAGGAATGTCATTGCCAAGAGCGCTTATCATCACCTTTCTTTTGGGCTCGCTGGCTGCTTGCGCCACTCGCCCTGGCATACCAGAGCCTGAGCAGGTTAAGGACCTGTATCTACGAGGTGTATTTACCTGGTGGGAAGCTGATGAAAACTACAAGATGCAGCGTCTTTCAGATACTCAATTTAAAGGTGAAGCAGAGCTCATTGCAGATGGTCAGCCTTACGATTTTCGTATTGCCGATGCCAACTGGTCGAATGGTGCAAACTGTGGTTATTTAACAAAGACAGCGGACGAGCTAATTGTATTGGACAAGCCAGTTCAAGCGGATTGCAATAGCAGTAATAACAATTTTAAGTTTACTCCGAAAGAAACCGCTGTATATGAGTTTTTTATAGACTTTGCGTCCCCGCAGCCGACCGTCCGGATTCGAAAGAAATAATTGTAACCTATTGAATTTAATAAAAAAGCCGGCTTTCGCCGGCTTTTTCTATACATCCAGGTTTGCGACCCTTAGGGCGTTTTCTTCAATAAAGGCTCTACGTGGTTCAACCTGATCTCCCATCAAACAGGTGAAGAGCTGATCAGCGGCAATGGCATCTTCGATGGTGACCTGCAGCATGCGACGACTCTCAGGATCCATGGTGGTTTCCCACAACTGACTAGGGTTCATTTCACCCAACCCTTTATAGCGCTGAATGTAGGTCCCGCGTTTGGATTCAGTAAGTAACCAGTCAAGCGCCTGGGCAAAACTATCGACTCTCTGGGTTTTCTCTCCGCGGGCAACATAGCCCCCTTCCTCAATCATGCCATTAATAGCCTGATTCAGGTCTCGAATACGTTTGTATTCTGTGGAGTCGATAAAATCATGATCCAGACGATATTCTGTATCAATACCATGCTGACGCATTATGATAACCACATACCAATTAGAGCGCTCGCGGTCTTCGCGGATTTCAAATCGGTATAGAGCGCCGTCACTCTCATGCTCTTCCAGTTCTTTCACCAGCTTCTGTCCCACCGCTTCCAGCTTATTGGTATCAGACAGGTCCTGCAAATTCAGGATATCTGAGTACACCAGACGTGTTAGCATCGCCTTAGGCATGATACGGCTGATTCTGTCTATCATGCTCATCGTAGTCTGATATTGTTTTACCAAACTTTCCAGAGCCACTCCGCTGATGGCTGGCGCGTTCTCATTAACAAACAACGATGCGTTGTCCAGCGCCATGGACGTCAGATAAGCCGTCAATGCAGGATCATCTTTAATGTATTGCTCTTGCTTACCCTTCTTCATTTTGTATAAAGGAGGTTGAGCAATAAAGACATGGCCCCGTTCGATAATCTCTGGCATTTGCCGATAGAAGAAGGTCAGCAATAATGTGCGAATATGCGAACCGTCAACATCGGCATCTGTCATGATGATTATACTGTGATAACGCAGTTTTTCCGGGTCGTACTCGTCACGGCCTATACCGCAGCCCAAAGCGGTAATAAGTGTCGCTACCTCCTGCGAGGAAAGCATTTTATCAAAACGTGCTTTTTCAACGTTCAGAATCTTGCCCTTTAACGGCAGAATGGCCTGATTTTTACGGTTCCTACCCTGCTTTGCAGACCCTCCTGCAGAATCTCCTTCCACTATGTAGAGTTCGGATAGGGCTGGATCCTTTTCCTGACAATCAGCTAGCTTTCCGGGCAGCCCGGCTAGATCCAGGGCTCCCTTACGACGCGTCATTTCTCTGGCCTTCCTGGCGGCTTCACGAGCACGGGCAGCATCAATTATTTTGCCGGCAATGATTTTTGCATCACCAGGATTTTCCAGTAAAAACTCCTGTAACTTCTCACCCATAGTGGTTTCGACTGCGGGCTTCACCTCAGATGAAACAAGTTTGTCTTTCGTTTGAGATGAGAATTTTGGATCCGGTACTTTTACTGAAACAACAGCAGTTAGCCCTTCCCGAGCATCATCTCCACTGGCATTGGTTTTTGACTTCTTATTCAGTCCTTCCGCTTCCATATAGTTATTCAGGGTACGGGTCAGTGCCCCCCTGAAACCGGCCAGGTGTGTACCACCATCTCGTTGTGGGATGTTATTGGTGAAGCAATAGATGTTTTCCTGAAAGCCGTCATTCCATTGCATCGCCACTTCTACGCTAATGCCATCGTCTCTCTCACTGGAGAAATGAAAGGCTTTCTGATGCACAGGTGTTTTGTTCTGGTTTAGATACTGTACAAAGGCTTTGATGCCACCTTCGTAGCAGAAATGATCAGACTTCCCATCACGTTCATCGGTCAGATAGATAGAGACACCTGAGTTCAGGAAAGAGAGTTCTCTTAAACGCTTTGCCAAGATGTCATAGTGAAATTCAACATCAGAGAATGTCGCGGGGCTGGGCCAAAAGCGAATGCTGGTACCTTTCTCATCGGTTTCACCAACCGGAGCCAAAGGCGCTTGCGGCACACCATGATGGTATTCTTGTTCATGGATTTTTCCACCGCGACGAATGCGCAATTGCAACTTTTCAGACAAGGCGTTTACTACAGAAACACCCACACCATGCAATCCACCCGAAACCTTGTACGAGTTATCGTCGAATTTACCACCGGCATGTAAGACCGTCATAATAACTTCAGCAGCAGATACGCCCTCTTCAGGGTGAATTTCGGTGGGTATGCCACGACCGTTGTCTTTGACCGAGACAGAGCCATCATTATGTATGGCAATGCGAATATCTGAACAGTGTCCCGCCAAAGCCTCATCGATGGAGTTGTCTACAACCTCAAACACCATATGATGCAGACCGGTGCCATCATCGGTATCGCCAATATACATTCCGGGTCTTTTTCTGACCGCATCCAGTCCTTTTAGTACTTTGATACTCGATGAATCATAGTTGTTTTCAGACATTTTTATATCTACTCCTCTTTCACCTGGCCATGTTCCACGTGAAACATTTTTTTATCTGTGTAACCTTCCAGAAAGGCTACCTGCTGTTTTTCAACTGCTGTTACAAAAATCTGTGCTGATGAATCCAAAAGGGCCTTCACAAAGGCCTCACGTTTACCGGAATCGAGCTCCGCCCCAATATCGTCCAACAAAAAGATGCATGATCTACCCTTCTGTTGCAGAAGATACTGAGATTGCGACAGTAACAAGGCAGCCATCAACATTCTTACTTGCCCACGCGACAGAACTTCTTGCGCAATGATGCCGTCTGCCTTTATGCGCAGATCTGCCTTATGAGGCCCTGACGAGCTATAACCAAACTTGATGTCCTTCTGAAGATTTTGCTTCAGAACCTCGGCTAGTGGCTTACCTCTTTCCCACCCACTATGATACGAAATTTCGAAGGAAAACTCAGGTAGAAAATAGCTTAGGTTGGTAAGTATATTGGGCTTAAGCGCTTCCACGTAATCAGTTCTAAGCCGGTCCAGATGCTCGCCGCAATCAGCAAATGCGGCGTTCCAAAATGTTGCTTCCTGGCTATGAATGCCCCCGCCCCTGAGTAATGCATTTCGTTGGGAGAGAACTTGCTGAAATCTGCCAGCTACAGATAAAAAAGACTGTTCCACGTGGAACAATCCCCAATCTAAAAACTTTCGTCTTAAGCTGGGAGCGCCATAAATAACGTCTGTACTGCTCGGCGTGAACAACTGAACCGGCAAAAGTCGAACCAAGTCAGATGAACGAGATAGTGCCTCGCCATTTACCCTAGCTAGAAAATCGCCATTCCGAAATCTCTGATAACCAATACTGGCTTCGTATTCCTTCTCATCTTTAGCCTTACAGAACACAGTAAATGAATCTTGAAGATGCTGAATCACATTCTGATGCTTGGCACTTCGGAATGACCGACCAAAGCCCAGATAATGAATGGCCTCAAGGAAAGAAGATTTCCCACTTCCGTTTGCACCGTAAATGACATTCAACCCGGCAGTCGGATTAAGACTAACGTCCTGCAGGTTTCTAAACTGCTGGACCTGAATGCGCTCCAGTTTCATATGTAAACTGGAGCGAAAAGGAAAATGTGGTGTCGCAAATTATCTCTATAGCCTCATTGGCATAATGACATAGAGTGCAGAATCATCCTTTGCATCTTCTATCAATGCACTGCTGTTAGAGTCCGACAAGCTAATTTTTACGTTTTCAGAAGACAATGCGTTCAACACATCAATCAAATAGGCTACGTTAAAGCCAATCTCAAGATTAGCCCCCTCGTAGTTAACATCGACAATTTCTTCGGCCTCTTCCTGCTCGGGGTTATTAGCAGTAATCTTAAGCTCCCCGGTTGCCAGGTTAAGTCTCACTCCCCTAAACTTTTCATTAGAAAGAATGGAGGCACGAGAAAACGCCTGTTTCAGAATTTCTTTACTAGCTTCAACCAGCTTATCGCCGTCTTTCGGCAACACTCTGCGATAATCAGGAAAACGCCCATCAACCAGCTTACTGGTAAATATGAAATCGGTTGAGAAAATACGAATGTGATTTGCACCAATTTGAACTTTTAGCTGCTTATCGTCATTTTCAATAAGACGGGAAATCTCCATGACCCCTTTTCGAGGAACAATTACCTGTCTGTCAGGCAAAGCGGTCCCTTCATACTGAATCCGGCACAACGCCAAACGATGGCCATCAGTAGCGACAGTACGAATAATGCCATTCTCTGTTTCCAATGACATACCATTCAGATAGTACCGTACGTCCTGCTGCGCCATGGAGAAATGGGTACTGTCGATCAATTTTTTTAGTTGAGACTGAGAAATTTCAAACTCAACCTCGCCTTGCCAGTCTTCCAGGTTTGGATATTCACTTGCGGGTAGCGTAGATAACGAATAACGCCCCCGTCCCGACTTCAACAGCGCCTTGTTGCCTTCCAGATGAAATTCAACATCAGTACTATCAGAAAATCCTTTTACAATATCCAACAGCTTCTTCGCAGGAACGGTGATCTCGCCATCCTCCGAATCGCCCAACAGACTCATATTGGATATCAGCTCCACCTCTAAATCAGTACCCGTCAGCCATAGTGTTCCCTCACTTACCTTAATAAGTACATTTGAGAGTATAGGTAAAGTGTGTCTGCGTTCGACTGCACCGGCAACCAACTGTAGTGGCTGTAAGAAGTTTTCCCTACTTATAGTAAATTTCATGAGCGACTCGTTGTTGTTTTAAGACGACAGGGTTCGAATCAAATTCTGATAATCTTCTTTAATATCATGACTCTCTTCTCGAAGCTGGGTTATTTTTCGGCATGCATGCAATACGGTTGTATGATCCCGCCCACCAAATGCATCGCCTATTTCGGGCAAGCTATGGTTGGTCAATTCCTTAGCCAGGGCCATTGCCACTTGCCTGGGTCTGGCAACACTACGGCTTCTTCTTTTAGAGAGTATGTCGGCTACCTTGATTTTATAATACTCGGCGACCGTTTTCTGAATGTTATCTATAGTAACCAGTTTTTCCTGCAAGGCTAATAGATCTCTGAGCGCCTCACGAACAAAATCTATGGTAATTGGTCTGCCAGTAAAGTTGGCGTTGGCTATTACCCTGTTTAACGCACCTTCCAGTTCCCGGACATTGGAACGTAATCGCTTAGCTATAAAAAATGCCACTTCGTCGGGAAGATGAATCCGATTTTCGACCGCTTTTCTCATCAAGATGGCTACCCGGGTTTCCAACTCTGGCGGCTCGATAGCAATAGTTAATCCCCAGCCAAAACGAGATTTCAGCCTATCCTCCACACCATCAATTTCTTTAGGATAGCGATCAGATGTGAGAATGATCTGTTGATTACCTTCCAATAACGCATTAAATGTATGGAAAAATTCTTCCTGAGATCGATCCTTTTTGGCAAAAAACTGAATATCATCAATTAGCAATGCATCAACAGACCGATAATAACGTTTGAATTCCTCAATAGCATTGTTTTGCAGGGCCTTTACCATGTCCTGAACAAATCGCTCAGAGTGCATGTATACAACCTTGGCATCTTTATTACGTGCCATCAATCCATTACCTACGGCATGCAATAAATGGGTTTTACCCAAACCTGTACCGCCATAAATAAACAAGGGGTTGTAAGCGCCACCGGGGTTATCTGCAACCTGGCTGGCTGCAGCTCTGGCCAGTTGGTTAGATTTACCCTCAACAAAGTTATCAAAGGTATAGGTCAGGTTGATATTACTCTTGTGTTCTACCCTAACCCCCTGTCCTGCCATATTCTGCTGCGGCTGAGCAGATACGGGGGGGACATTGAACGATGTTGTCTGCCCCTGATGAAAGTTAGCCGGAGCCTGACTTGTCATACTAGGCACCACAGACGACGCAACGCCCACATCAAAGTGTAAAGCTGGCGCCTGCTCGGGCGCACAAATCTCATCAAACAGTTCTGAAATACGTGAAATGTATTTGTCTCTGACCCAATCAAGTACAAAACGGTTAGGCGCAAACAAGGTCAGAGTTGAACTGTCATATTGAGCCTGCAAGGGGCGTATCCACATACTGAACTGTTGAGTCGGCAACTCTTGCTGCAGCCGCCTGAGGCACTCTTCCCACAATGACATTGACAACCCCCGCCGGCACTAGCACCCGACCCAGAAAATTGATGAAGAAAAAACGAACCGGGCAAAGATCTCAGATGATCTGCTACACCCGCTTTAGACTAAGGCTGTGAATTATTGCGCAAATTTATCCACAAGTTCAACATTGATCTTATCTGCATTTGTGCAGCTTCCGCACAAAACCACTATATCATTGTTTTAATTATATTTTTATTTATGTAATGGCAGGACAATTTAAAATACTAAGTGAGCTTGGTTGGATTGACTGGTGGATAAAAACCCCGCATATAATGAAAGAATTAGCAAGCCTATCGACTATAACTGTGGATAAAATCAGGGCATAACCCTAGGTTATTAACAGGAACGATCGATTAACGTAAAGCAAAGCACTAACAGATCACCAATTTACGTTGACATAAGCTGTACAGATCTCTAAAATTCGGCGTCCTTTTGAGCACATCCCGTGCTTAAATTGATCCATCAGTAATTGAAAGCGGCGGACTAGGTTATGAAAAGAACATTTCAACCAAGTAATTTGAAGCGTAAACGTTCACACGGTTTTCGTGCCCGCATGGCGACAAAGAATGGCCGCAAGGTTCTTGCCAGTCGTCGTGCTAAAGGCCGTGCTCGTTTATCAGCCTAATTGCATTTATCGAAGTGGGTGAAAATCAATTTTCTCGGGAGTTAAGGTTACTTACTCCCACCCATTTCGAGAATGTATTTCAGCAAGCCATACCTGCAGTATCTCCACAACTAACGCTGTTGGCCAGACATAACGGCCTATCCCATCCAAGAATTGGTATAACACTGTCGAAAAAAAGGGTCAGGAAAGCTCATGACCGCAATCGGCTTAAGCGTGTTATTCGAGAAAGTTTTCGACTAGCCCAACATGATCTACCTAGTGCTGATATAGTGGTAGTGGGAAAATCCGGGTTAGATAAAATGACCAATCAGCAATTGTCTGAACTGTTAAGTCGGTTATGGAAAAAGCTAAAACAGCGCTGCAATCAGCAAGCGTCTGGCTGATTCGCCAGTATCAAAGATGGATATCTCCCATGCTTGGCCCAAGATGCAGGTTCAATCCAACCTGCTCGGAATATGCGATTGGCGCAATAAATCGTCATGGATTGCTGATTGGTTGTTGGTTAAGCACCAAACGCATATTAAAATGCCACCCTTTACATCCGGGGGGAGACGATCCCGTCCCGCCGAAAACTTAAAATAAAAGTAGTCTGTTATGGAATCCCAAAGAAGCTTTCTTCTCATTGGTCTGGCCCTGGTCAGCTTTTTATTATGGCAACAATGGCAAATGGACTATGGTCAACCGCCGGTCCAGCAAGCGCCGTTAAGCCAAAACACTGATGTCTCACCGGATAGAGCAACAACATCTGGCGATGTTCCCAGCGCTGATATTCAACATGTGCCAGCCTCTGCCGAGACTAGCAATCGCCTGATAAAGGTCGTTACCGACAGCCTGGACGTGTTAATAGACACCCGCGGTGGCGACATAGTATCGGTTAAATTAGCCGACTATCCCGTTACACAGGGCTCCAGCGAGAGCTTCCAGTTGCTGACGCAGGACCCGGCCCATCTCTATATCGCCCAAAGTGGTTTAATCGGCCCGAATGGTCCAGATTCTTCCAGTAAAGGTCGACCTGTATACACTGTTACCGCAGAAGAATATCAGCTTGAGGGTGACAGTCTGGTTGTCCCACTTAGCTATCAGACTGACAGTGGCCTGCAAATCACCAAGAACTTTATCTTTAAAAAAGGCCAGCACGATATTGAAGTGCGGTATCAGGTCAATAACCAAACTAACGCTGATATACAAATTCAGCAGTATGCGCAGCTAAAGCAGACACTGGCTGGCCCGGAAGGCAGCATGTTTATGCCCACATACCGCGGAGCTGCCTATTCCACTGCAGAGCACCGCTACAAAAAGCATCAGTTTGATGACATTGAAGACGAAAAGCTAAATGAAGTAACACAAGGTGGCTGGGTAGCCATGTTGCAGCACTACTTCGTTTCGGCCTGGGTTCCACCTCAGGATGCCCAAAACACGCTGTATAGCCGAATCTTAAGTGCGCAATACGCCAGCATTGGCTTTAAAGGTAATCTGGTCAATATTGCCGCTGGTGACCAAGCAGAAATCAGCAGCATATTTTATGCAGGCCCCAAAGATCAGGATGATTTGGAGCTGCTTGCCAGGGGCCTGGACCTAACTGTTGACTACGGCATTCTGTGGTGGTTGTCCAAACCGCTGTTCTGGTTACTGCAGTTTATCCATGGTTTGGTGGGTAACTGGGGGCTGGCAATTATCTTTATCACAATCATCGTTAAAGGTGCCATGTATCCCCTGACTAAGGCGCAATACGAGTCCATGGCCAAGTTACGTGCTTTGCAGCCAAAGATGCAGGCATTAAAAGAAAGGTATGGTGAGGATCGCCAGAAGATGTCGCAGGCGATGATGGAAATGTACAAGAAGGAAAAGGTCAATCCGATGGGTGGCTGTTTCCCTCTGATACTGCAGATGCCAATATTCCTGGCCTTGTATTGGGTATTCCTGGAAAGTGTTGAATTACGCCATGCTGACTTCTTCCTGTGGATTACAGATTTGTCGGTGAAAGACCCCTACTTTGTATTGCCTATATTAACTGGCGCCAGTATGTATCTGTTGCAGAAACTGCAACCCATGACCATCCAGGATCCGATGCAACAAAAAATAATGCAGTGGATGCCGGTAATGATGAGTGTGTTCTTCTTATGGTTCCCGGCGGGTCTTGTATTGTACTGGCTAATCAGTAACGTGATTACGCTGGTGCAGGCGAAGATGATCTACGCGTCAATGGAAAAACGCGGTATCAAGTCGCATTAAGCGCCATAATTTAAAGGCCCGATGCAAGGGCCTTTTTTATCCTTTAGATAAAAAGCACTCAATCATCAATAAGGAAGCCCCATGCCATCTTTTGATATCGTCTCTGAAATAGATTTGGTTGAAGTAAAAAATGCTGTCGACAATGCCATCCGCGAACTGGATACCAGATTCGACTTTCGTGGCGTTGAGGCAAGCTACGAACAGAAAGACAATCAAATTACCCTAATCGCAGAAGCAGAATTCCAGTTGCAGCAAATGCAGGAAATTTTGCGTTCCAAATGCGCCAAACGCGGTGTCAGTACCGCAAGTATTGAGCAAAAAGGCATAGACCGCAGCGGCAAAACCTTTAAACAGATATTGGTTTTCCGCCAGGGTATCGAACAAGATATGGGTAAGAAGATCACTAAGCTAATTAAGGAAAGCAAAGTCAAAGTGCAGGCTTCTATTCAAGGGGATCAGGTCAGAGTCAGCGGCAAAAAGCGCGATGACCTACAAGAAGCCATCGCCTTGGTTAAATCTGCTGATCTTGGGCAACCTTTCCAGTACACCAATTTTCGCGATTAACCCATATGACCGCTGCGCAAACCATAGTGGCACAAGCGACGGCTCCGGGTCGCGGTGGTGTAGGTATTATCCGGGTATCAGGTGACAAGGCAGCCGATGTTGCTGAGCACATACTGGGAAAACTACCCAGACCAAGGTATGCAGAATATTTGCCTTTTTATGATAGCCAAGGGCAGGTATTGGATCAGGGTATTGCCCTGTATTTTAAAGGGCCACATTCCTTTACCGGTGAAGATGTACTGGAGCTGCAAGGCCATGGTGGCCAAGTCGTTATGGACATGCTGCTACGTAGTATTCTGACCATCCAAGGATTACGGATGGCCAGACCGGGTGAATTCAGCGAGCGGGCCTTTTTAAACGACAAATTAGACCTGGCCCAGGCAGAAGCCATTGCCGATCTGATTGATGCCAGTTCCGAGCAGGCTGCGCGATCTGCCTTACGTTCATTGCAAGGCGCGTTTTCTAATCAAGTCCATCAATTAGTTGAACAAGTTGTCCATCTGCGTATCTATGTTGAAGCGGCCATAGATTTTCCCGATGAAGAGGTGGATTTCCTGTCAGATGGAAAGGTACAAGCAGACCTGCAGAGTATTATCCGTCAACTCGCCGACATTCTCAGCCAGGCGCAACAAGGCAGTATTTTACGCGAAGGTATGCGGGTGGTTATCGCGGGTCGCCCCAATGCGGGTAAATCCAGCCTGTTGAACGCTTTGGCTGGCCGGGAAGCGGCTATTGTCACCGATATAGCCGGTACCACCCGTGATGTACTCAAAGAGCATATCCATATTGATGGTATGCCATTGCATATTATTGACACAGCCGGTTTACGCGACAGCGACGATAAGGTGGAACAAATAGGTATCCAGCGGGCCTGGGACGAAATCGCTCAGGCAGATCGGGTGCTGTTAATGGTAGACAGCAATGAAACAGCACTAACCGATCCACATGCTATCTGGCCTGAATTTATCGATCGGCTGCCCAAAGGGGTAAAAGTGACGTTAATCCGCAACAAGGTGGATCTATCCGGCGAACCAATCGAAAAGCTTGAAGCCAATGGGCACACCCTGATCCGCCTCTGCGCCAGCAAGGCCCAGGGAATAGAACTACTCGCTCAGCACCTAAAAGACTGTATGGGTTTTGATGCGAATACAGAAGGTCAGTTTATCGCCCGTCGCCGTCACTTAGATGCGCTTGAACGCGCAGCACAACATCTTGAAAATGGCCTGCACCAGTTACTTAGTCATCTGGCTGGCGAGCTTTTGGCGGAAGAACTGCGGCTGGTTCAGCAGCAGTTGAATGAAATCACCGGTGAATTTAGTTCAGATGACTTACTGGGGCGTATATTCAGTTCTTTCTGTATCGGTAAATAGTCAGAAATCTATTTCCTGCTATTTTTTAATTCTTCAGCCATTAAATCCACTACCGGCTGAAACATAGCTTTATTACTGTCACTTAAGTCGCTGAGGGCTTTATGTGCCTGGTAGATTAGTCTGGCCTGCATGTCATCACTGGTATCCCCTTCCAGCCCCTGAAAGTTAAGCTGTTCCCTGCTCCTTTTAACCATTACAAACACCTGATCAAGGCACATACTTCTCAGCAATTGCAGCATGTCCTCATTGTTACAAACCAGCGCAGGCTTGCCGCTATCGGCAGCGATGCTGTATTTAGCAATCATGGCCAACAAACCAAGACAGGTACTGTCCATATAGCGGGTCTGGCTTAAATCTACTGAAACAGCATTACAGCGTTTCAGTGGCTTAAATAAAGACTGTACATAGGAATCCATCCCTTGCACATCAGTATGCCTGAGATCGCCTACAAACTTGAATACACACACACCAGCCTGACAAGCAAACAAAACATGTTCTTTATTCATTACATCTCCGCGGCCAGCAGTTGATTACTATCTCGTCACAGCCAACATAGCCAAATCATCCGGTAAGCTCATTGACTCACTTATACCCAGACGACCCGCCAAATCTTGCAAATCTTTCACAGGTGCTTTCACACAAGCATGCAGTGCTGCCATTTTCGCTTCGAGCGTTTTCTCGGTCATAATTTCCAGCACACCATCAGAGAATAAATAAAGTTGAAACGCCTCAGCCAAATGACATTCCGCACTTTGATATTGACTGAAATCAAACAACCCCACTGGCGTACCACGGCTTTCCACAAATTCAGCACGTTCATGCTGGATCAGCAACGGCCAGGGAAATATGCCACCATTTATATATCTGCATTGGTTATTTTGTCTGTCTATTACGGCATAGAAAATCGCAATATGCTTGCCCAGGTTCTCTGCTAACAAGGCACAGTTTAGGGCGGTTAACACTGCAGCAGGGTCGAGAACACTTTGCTCTTCCCCGCGTCGGTATTGCTCCAGCATATTAGAAATAAAACGTTTAAGGTAAACCGTCACAAAAGCCGATGACACACCATGACCGGAAACGTCGGCCAGGTAAAATCCCACATAGCGATCGTCAATAGCAAAATAGTCAACAAAATCACCACTCATAAACTCAGAGGGCAATAAAATATGCGCAAAGTCTATGCCGTTGATGTGTGTGTCAGATGCCGGAAGCAATTTAAACTGAATACGTTTTCCAGCCTCTTCACCTTCCTGCAACGCCTGCACCGTGCGCTGTAACTTGGCATTGGCCTTTTGTAACTCTTTTGTACGTTGCTGGACCTTTATTTCCAGCTCCTGATTCAACTGAACAACCTGCTCTATATATTTATATGAACGCAAGGAAGACACCACTGCGGTCAGTAACTTCTGCAGAGTGAGTTCGGTTTTTTCTTTATAGTCATTAATATCGTACTTGAGGATCACTTCCTGTTCCGGTGCATGACCTGGCTGACCGGTTCTTAAAATTATCCGAACTGCATCATTGTGGAGCTCTCGACGAATATACTTCACCAGTTGCAAGCCGGCGTCATCAGACTCCATCACAACATCCAATAAGACTAAGGCTATATTAGGTTCACTGGTTAGGACTTCACGAGCCTGTATACCGCTTCTGGCGCTAAGCAGTTGCAATGGCCGACCTTCAAATACCAGATCTCTTAACACCAAGCGGGTAAGGACATGCACTTCCTCATCATCATCTACCACTAACACCTTCCAGGGGCTGCCTCCGGCAGGGGAATCAGCCGATTCATCCTCTTCACTGCAAAACAGCAATTCATCTTGTTCTGAAGTTTGATTCATTTGTAACCTGAGCAGAGTAAAATTTTTAGGGCAGTCGCCATAGCCTTCACTATAGCGCCCAATATTGCACACCGACAGAATCGCTGTGATTATCTGGCAAAATCACGCAAGGCCATTTTATCGACAACTTGATATAATGCTGCCATGCAAGCAAACCCTGTATTAAACATGCGACAGATAGAGATATTGGTTGGTTCAATGCTTGGCGCGACAGAATATGTAGCAGACGCCATCAGCGCTAAACTTTCAGCACTAGGTATTGAACACAGGCAGCACCTTAACCCAAACCTGCCAAGCCTAAACATTAATAGTCTTTGGTTTGTCTGTACCTCTACCCACGGTGCAGGGGAACTACCAGATAATATCCAACCTTTTGCCAGACAAATCGCCGGACGTTCACTGCTAGGGCAACCCTACCTGGTGGTGGGTTTAGGTGACAGCAGCTATGACACATTCTGCGAGGGCAGCAAACAGATGCAAAGGCTCCTTGATGCAGCCGGTGCTAAATTACTTGCCCCCCCTCTGCACGTGGATGTGCTGGAACATCCTGTCCCGGAAGACAAAGTCATAGAATGGATTGAATCTGAACTGACAACGGACGTATTAATGCAATGGCTGGATCAGGAGTGAGTCATTGAATCAGTCAGAACTCATTGCGCTGCAAACCACATTGAGCAACGAAGCGAGAGTGCTTTATTGCCTGGGCTTACGACCAGAGGTTGATAAAACTTCTGGTCTGACACAGCCTCTCAATTACCGGAAATTACTGGCGCTGCTCAACAGCAAGCAAACCTTGTTTAATTTAGGCCGTCATATAAATCAGTTACTTAAGGAACTGGCCGACGCCGGTCTGGTAGATTGTCAGGAGCAATGTATCAGTTCACGTAGCCTGAATGGACAACAATTGCTGTTACCACTGGTGGCAACGTCCGTCAGCCAGTATCAGAGCTTACACTTGCAATGGCAGTCTATGTCGATGGACTGGCGCCCGGATGACAAACTGTTCGATGAGCTTAGCCAACTGGTAGGCCTGCTGGATAACCAATATACTGATGAAGACCTGGGTGAATTTATTGCTTACTGGTTAACACGTCCTGAAATCAATCTGACTGGCTTTCAGTGGACCCAGAAGTTTGTTTTGCATCTCAAAAAATCGCGACTAGCTCCAGGGCAAAAGCAAAAAGTAGGGCATCAACTGGTCGCTGTAACAGCCGGCCTGAGTGCAGACGAAAACGCTAAAAAACTGGTGGAGAAATACAGTGCAAAGTCTAAAGGATAAAATAGAACAGTTCGGCCGAACACTAGGTAAAACAAGCCGGGTGGAGCAAGCAAAAGATTATGCACAGTTGAGAAAGGAATACGAGCACCAGGCCAACCAGGAAGTCAGACAGTTGCAGTTGGATGCAAAGCGCAAACGGATTGAACAGATCCATGGCCGCTCCGACCTGAATTCAAAGTGGACATTCAGTAATCTAATACAAGACAGCCCGGATGTTACCGAAGCTGTCAGCATCGCCCAGTCTTTTATCGCTGCACATAGTGATCCAAGCTGGCGTGCCAGTGGTTCACATATGATGCTGTTCTACGGCGACTATGGACGTGGCAAGTCACACATTGCTGGCGCCATTGCCCATGAGTTGATTGACCGATATGAAATTTCCGTCTTATACCGGCAATTAACCAGCCTGTTAGAGATGCGTTATTTTTCATATGACTACTCGGCAAAAGACGATATAGGTCAGAAATTCAGGGAAATCACCCAGGAACTGATGACGGTGGACCTGCTCATCCTTGACGAAGTCTGCGTCAATGAAACCATGCTTAAGAAAAGCACCCAAAGTTGGTTAGGCACTTTGCTTAGGCAAAGGTACAGCCAGAACAAGAACTGTATTCTGATTACTAATCATGATTTAGCCGGTTTGGAGCAAGCAGTAGGCCCTTACTGCTTTGAATCGATTAAGGAATACGACACTTACAAAGTGCGTTTTAATGGCCCAAGCAGACGGAAAACTGTCGAAGATGACTTTACTACAACGAAAAAAACCTCTGGGTACGTGCCTAACCAGGTAAGATAATTCCATGCCTTGCATCAGCATACTGGTTAGTGTGCTGATGCCGTTAAAACTCACCACACTCTTATCCCCAGTGAATTGGATCAAAACACCAGATCCTCGATCAGCCCAGTTCGGTAAAGGATCTTGTGATCTTACCCAAGATCAACCCCAAGCTTATACACAGAGATGGCACAGGATTACAGGCTTTGTGGATAAGATCTAGTGTAATGCTGTGATCATCCTTTGATCACTCATAGAATAACTTTTCACTTCTCCCCCCCTGTGGATAAGATCGCGTTTTGATCCCAGCTTATACCGGGTAGATCAGTATTTACTCACACCTTAGATCAACATCTAAAATATTGATAAATATAAGTTATATTGTGTTATCCAAAGGATCGGCCGTGCTTAAAAACAATAAAAATAAATAAAGAGATCTAAACAGATCCTTTCTTTTATTATCCGGATCCAAGGATCAAAAAGATCTGCTGCTCGAATTTTAATCGTTCCGTTTAGAGCCGAAACTCTATAGAATATGCGCCCCGAATTTGGCAGGTTAGAAGTGAAAGATGTTCTACACAGAAAACTTTGATGTCATTGTTGTTGGTGGCGGCCATGCCGGTACTGAAGCTGCTCTGGCCTCTGCTCGGATGGGTGCAGCCACCTTGCTGCTAACTCACAACATAGACACTTTGGGACAGATGTCCTGTAACCCTGCTATCGGTGGTATTGGTAAAGGCCATTTAGTGAAGGAAATTGATGCCTTGGGTGGTGCCATGGCCAAGGCGGCGGATCAGGGCGGGATCCAGTTCAGAACGCTAAATTCCAGTAAGGGCCCGGCAGTAAGAGCGACCAGAGCCCAGGCAGATCGTAGCCTATACAAGGCAGCTATTCGTAACATACTGGAACAACAGCCTAATCTGACATTATTTCAACAATCTTGTGATGATCTGATTGTGGAAAATGATCAGGTTGTAGGGGTGGTTACCCAGATGGGCCTTAAGTTCCAGGCCAAAACGGTGGTGATGACCGTAGGAACTTTTCTTGGAGGGCTGATTCATATTGGCCTGCAGAATTATCAGGGGGGTCGTGCAGGTGACCCACCGGCCAATGCCCTGTCTAAACGTCTGAGAGATTTGCCTTTCAGGGTAGGCCGCTTAAAAACAGGTACGCCAGCGCGTCTGGATGCCAGGACTCTGGACTTCTCAAAGATGCAGGAGCAACCTGGTGATGATCCTCTGCCGGTGTTTTCTTATCTGGGTAAGGTCGAAGATCACCCCAGACAGATCCCTTGCTATATCACTCATACCAATGAGCAAACCCATGACATTATCCGCGCCAATCTGCATCAGTCGCCTATGTATGCGGGAGTAATCGAAGGCATAGGACCCAGATACTGCCCTTCCATTGAAGATAAGATCGTGCGCTTTGCGGACAAGATCTCACATCAGATCTTTGTCGAACCGGAAGGGCTGAACAGCATCGAAATTTACCCTAATGGTATTTCAACCAGTTTACCTTTTGATGTGCAATGGCAATTGGTGCGCTCCATCAAAGGCTTTGAAAATGCACATATTGTGCGACCTGGCTATGCCATAGAATATGACTTCTTTGATCCAAGGGATCTGAAACAATCTTTAGAAACTAAGTTTATCAAAGGGTTATTCTTTGCCGGACAGATTAACGGTACAACCGGGTATGAAGAAGCCGGTGCACAGGGGTTAATCGCAGGCATGAATGCTGCCCTGCAGGTGCAGGGTAAAGACGCCTGGACGCCAAGGCGTGACGAAGCCTATGTAGGTGTTTTGATCGACGATCTGGCGACTATGGGTACACAAGAACCTTACCGTATGTTTACCAGCCGTGCCGAGTATCGCTTACTTCTGCGCGAAGACAATGCGGATTTGCGTCTGACAGCAAAAGGTCGGGAGCTTGGGCTGGTGGACGACACCCGCTGGGCTGTTTTCAATAACAAACTGGAAGCCATCGAGACTGAACGTCAGCGTCTGCGCAGCCAATGGGTGCATCCCAAGCATCCGGCCGCAGAAGCTTTGAACCAGAAATTGAAAAATCCTGTGGTACGCGAGCATTCTCTTGAGGAACTGATTCGTCGCCCGGAGATGAGCTACGCTGAGCTAATGCAGATCCAGGATCTTGGTCCGGGCCTGGATGATCCCCTGGCTGCAGAACAAGTGGAAATTCAGATCAAATATGCTGGCTACATAGAACGTCAGAAGGATGAAATTGAGCGAACACAACGCAATGAGAATACCTTGCTGCCGCTTGATTTCGATTATGCCTGTATTTCTGGTTTATCAAATGAAGTGGTCGCCAAGCTAAAAGCGGCCCGTCCTGAGACTGTGGGTAAAGCATCCCGTATTTCAGGTATAACGCCCGCGGCAATTTCATTGTTGTTGGTGCACCTGAAAAAACAGGGGCTGCTTAAGAAACTGGAAAAAGAATCTGCCTGATGATGCTCGTCGATAGTGAATTGCTCGCCAGCCTGGATGACGGTCTTGCCAACTTGTCTCTGTCGGTTAGTCTGACGCAAAAACAAAATCTGGTTCGCTTTGTTCAACTGATAGACAAGTGGAACAAAGCATATAACCTCACTTCGGTGCGTGACCCCAAGGAAATGCTGGTTAAGCATATTCTCGATTCAATTGTGGTTGCGCCACTGTTGCAGGGAAGCCGGTTTATTGATGTGGGTACCGGGCCGGGTTTACCTGGCATACCACTGGCTATTATGCGGCCTGATTGTGAGTTTGTATTGCTTGACAGTCTGGGCAAAAGGGTTCGTTTCATTAAGCAGGTAGCGCACGAACTGGCACTACCTAATGTGCAAGCCGTGCAGTGCCGGGTTGAGGAATTTCAGCAGGGTATACCTTTTGATGCTGTTTTAAGCCGTGCTTTCGCTTCGATAAAAGATATGTTGCACTGGTGCCAGCATCTGGTAGATTCTGAGGGGGTTTTTCTGGCCCTAAAGGGTCAGTTTCCAGGCGAAGAAATGGATGACATCCCTGCCAATTTTGCGGTCAGTGAAGTGGTCAAGCTGGATGTGCCCGGTCTGGATGCACAACGACATCTGGTCAAGATCCGAAAAATCTAACAGAACGTGGGGAAGCTTGTCTTGGGTAAGGTCATTGCCATTGCAAATCAAAAAGGTGGGGTAGGAAAAACGACCACGGCGGTTAACGTTGCCGCTTCTATGGCGGCCACCCGACGCAAAGTCCTGCTGATTGATTTGGATCCGCAGGGTAATGCGACCATGGGCAGTGGTGTTGATAAATTTGAGGTTGACTCAACCTGTTACGAGCTGCTGATCGAAGAAAAGCCTGTCGACGAAGTCATCGTTAAGGAAACTTCTGGGAAGTACCATCTTATTGCTGCCAATGGTGATGTGACGGCGGCAGAAATCAAGTTAATGGAATTGTTTGCCCGGGAAGTCAGGCTGCGTAACGCTTTGAAACCGGTGCGCGATTACTATGATTATATATTTATCGATTGTCCTCCCTCTCTTAACCAACTGACCGTTAACGCCATGGCTGCAGCAGACTCGGTATTGGTTCCCATGCAATGTGAATATTATGCCCTGGAGGGATTAACCGCCCTAATGGATACTATTCGCAAGCTGGCGTCGGTGGTGAATCCGGATTTGAAAATCGAAGGGGTATTGCGCACCATGTACGATCCTCGCAATCGCCTGGCCAATGACGTTTCTGAGCAGTTAAAGCGCCATTTTGGCGAACAGGTTTATCGTACTGTCATTCCCCGCAACGTGCGTCTGGCTGAAGCACCAAGCTTTGGGGCTCCAGCTATGTACTATGAAAAGTCGTCGGCCGGGGCTAAGGCTTATTTGGCGTTAGCTGGCGAAATTCTGCGTAGACGCGACAGAGAAAGCACTGTAGCTAAAGCCGGTTAATCCGTTAGAATTCGCCGACTGAATTTACCAAATAGAATTTTGAGGACCCCATGTCGAGCAAGAAACGAGGACTAGGCCGAGGCCTGGATGCGTTACTGGCCACCAGTAATCAGCACGCCAAACAGGAAAGTGACCTGGAACAGCTCGAAAAAAGTGGTGAACTGCAAAAATTGCCCGTTGAGTTCCTACAACCCGGTAAATATCAGCCTCGCAAAGATATGTCCCCTGAGGCCCTCGAAGATCTGGCAGCATCTATCCGCTCACAGGGGATTATACAGCCCATCGTAGTGCGCAAACTGGATGAGCAGAAGTATGAGATTATTGCTGGTGAACGACGCTGGCGTGCGTCACAAATGGCGCAACTGGCGGAAATTCCCTGTTTGGTTAAAGATGTACCAGACGAAGCGGCGGTGGCCATTGCCCTGATTGAGAATATTCAGCGAGAAGATCTTAATGCCATGGAAGAAGCCCAGGCTCTGCAAAGATTACTCAATGAATTTGAGTTAACGCATCAGGAAGTTGCTGATGCAGTGGGCAAATCACGAGCCAGTGTCACTAACCTGTTACGTCTCAATAACCTCAGCGATGATGTCAAACTGTTACTGGAGTACGGAGACATTGAAATGGGCCATGCACGTGCCCTGCTGTCTTTGCAAGGTGAACAGCAAATTGACGCAGCGCGTACTGTTGTCGCCAAAGGTATGACGGTCAGGGATGCGGAAAAATTGGTTCGTAAGATTTTGGAACCTGCGCCTGAAAAGCCACAGAAGAAGGCCGACCCGGATGTTAAGCGGCTGGAAACCCAGCTTTCCGAAAATTTAGGCGCATCAGTGTCTATTAGCCACAACAGCAAAGGTAAAGGTAAGTTGGTCATCAACTACACCAGCCTTGAGGAACTGGACGGTATTCTGGCTAAAATTCACTGATTCAGTTACCCCTGCTGATGGCGCTTTATTCTTCCAACTTATAAGACCAGGGCATAATCCGGTAATTGTTGAATATTTGCGGCGAAACAGTATAATTTTGGCGCTTTTGAATAGAGTTTGAATAGAGCGGGGAACGCAGTGGCGGATTTGGCCAGGACCGGCAAGTTGCTGGCCAGAAGAGTTTTAATCGCCCAGAGCCTGACAGGTTTGCTCCTGTCCCTCGCTACATGGTGGTTGTGGGGGACTGACAGTGGGTTGTCCGCTTTAGCAGGTGTTTGTGCCTGCGTTATCCCCAATGCCGTATTTGCCCACCTTGCTTTCAGACATGCTGGCGCCAGTAAGAACCAACTGGTTGTGCGCAGCTTTAGTCAGGGCGCTAAATTCAAACTGATATTAACGATTTTTTTCTTTGTGGCAGTGTTCCAGTGGCCTGATATGAAGGTCAGCGTACTGTTTGCTAGCTTCGCTGCCACAATGATGACTCAATGGGTCCTTTTGATAAGAATAAAACATTGAGATGAAAGATTTTTTAAAAAACTTGTTGGGATAACTAATGGCATCAGAAATCTCTACCAAAGAGTACATCACACACCATTTAACCAATGCCACTATGTGTAACACCGAAACGGGTGTTGCCTTTAACAAAGCTTGTGCTGACGCCGGCTTTTGGCAGTGGAACGTGGATACCCTGGGCTGGTCCATCGCGATGGGCTTGCTGTTCCTGTTTATCTTCCGTAGTGTCGCCAAAAAGGCTACTTCCGGCGTGCCGAGCAAAATGCAGGCATTTGTTGAGTTAGTGGTGGATTTTGTTGATGACAACGTGAAAAGCACTTTTCATGGCAAGAGTGTCTTGATAGCACCTCTGGCTCTGACCATTTTCGTCTGGGTTCTGTTAATGAACCTGCTGGATTTAATGCCGGTTGATGTATTGCCCTCCATTGCCGGATTGATTGGCCAGTATGGCTTTGGCATGGACCCGCATGATGTCTATATGAAAGCCGTACCTACCACGGATCTGAATATGACCTTTGCCCTGGCCTTAGGTGTATTTGCCCTGATCCTGTTTTATTCAATTAAGGTAAAAGGCCTTGGTGGTTTTGCTAAAGAGTTGAGTATGCAGCCCTTTGGTCACCCGGTATTTATTCCTGTAAACCTGATTCTTGAAGTGGTTACCCTGTTGGCGCGTCCGTTGTCATTGGCACTGCGTTTGTTCGGCAACCTGTATGCCAGTGAGCTGATCTTTATCCTGATCGCTACCATTGGCTTCTTCCAACTGCCTCTGCATTTCGTCTGGGCGGTATTCCATATTCTGGTGCTTCCACTGCAGGCCTTTATTTTCATGATGTTGACCATCGTGTACCTGAGCCTGGCCTGTGAAGACCACTAAAACGTATTAGAGATTTTTTTCTAATTTAACCTTAAACCTTTAACTTTTAACTTAACTAAAAATCGGAGATATACATGTTATACATCGCTGTTGCTCTACTTATCGGTATGGGTGCTCTGGGTACTGCTATCGGCTTCGGTCTGCTGGGTGGTAAATTCCTGGAGTCTGCAGCTCGCCAACCTGAGCTGGCTCCTCAACTGCAAGTAAAAATGTTTATCGTAGCAGGTCTGATCGATGCTATCGCCATGATCGGTGTTGGTATCGCGTTGTACCTGTTGTTCGCTGTTGGTGCCTAAGTTTTATCCACTTTCAACGCGAACAACTAACGAGGAGGAGCGGTCGTGAATATTAACGCCACTCTAATTGGCCAACTTATCGCTTTCACCGTTTTCGTACTGTTCTGTATGAAATACGTGTGGCCACCTATTATGGCTGCGATTGAGGAGCGTCAGAAGAAGATAGCCGATGGGCTGGCTGCTTCTGATCGGGCCGAAAAAGACTTGCAGATTGCTCAGGAAAAAGCCAAAGAGCAATTGAAAGAAGCCAAGCAACAAGCGGCTGAAATTATCGAGCAGGCCAAAAAGCGTGCAACGCAGATTGTTGATCAAGAGACAGAGCGTGCACACCAGGAGCGTGACAAGATCATTGCTTCCGGCCAGACCGAAATTGAAGCCGAACGTAACCGTGCCAAAGAGGAACTGCGCAAGCAGGTTGCTATTCTGGCCGTTGCTGGTGCAGAGAAAATTTTAGCGCGTCAAATCGATGCGGCGGCACAAAGTGACATAGTTGAAAAACTGGTCGCTGAGCTATAAGGGGTTATGAGCTTATGTCTGAATTGACAACCATCGCTCGCCCTTATGCCAAAGCTGCTTTCGATTATGCAGTCGAGAGCCAGGCAGTGGACAAATGGCAGCACATGCTGACCTTTGCCGCTGCTGTGGCAGACAACGAGGCCATGCAAAACTTACTCAGCAGTGCTGCCGCGGCAGACCGTCTGTCTGAGGTGTTTATTAAAGTCTGTGGTGACGAACTCGATCTGCACGGCCAGAACCTGATCAAGGTAATGGCTGAAAACAGACGCTTGAACACGCTTCCTGATGTATTGGGTTTGTTTAACCAGCTCAAGGCTGACTACGACAAAGAAGTTGACGTTGATGTCACTTCTGCTGTCGAGCTCAGTGCTAAGCAACAGGCCGATCTCAGCGCGTCTCTTGAAAAACGTCTCGCACGAAAAGTTAAGCTGAATTGTAACGTGGACCCTGCATTGGTTGCCGGCGCTGTAATTAAAGCCGGTGACACTGTTATTGATGGTTCCATCCGAAGCAAATTGAACCGTCTCGCAGACGCGTTGCAAGCATAACGGGGAAAGAGTATGCAACTGAATTCCACTGAAATTGCAGAACTGATTAAAAAGCGAATTGAGCAGTTCGAAGTAGTAAGTGAAGCACGTAATGAAGGAACTATCGTTGGTGTAACCGACGGTATTATCCGTATCCATGGCCTTGCTGATGTGATGCAAGGTGAAATGATCGAGCTTCCTGGCGGTCGCTATGCCATCGCATTGAACCTGGAGCGTGACTCCGTAGGTGCGGTAGTGATGGGCCCTTATGCTGACCTGCAGGAAGGCGTAAAGGTTAAATCCACCGGTCGTATTCTGGAAGTGCCTGTTGGCCGCAACCTGCTGGGTCGCGTGGTTAACACCCTGGGCGCGCCTATCGACGGTAAAGGTGCTATCGAAGCTGACGGTTTTGAGCCAGTTGAAAAAATCGCACCTGGCGTAATCGAGCGTCAGTCGGTTGATCAACCTGTTCAGATTGGTTACAAGTCAATCGATGCCATGATCCCTGTTGGTCGTGGTCAGCGTGAGTTGATTATCGGTGACCGTCAGACTGGTAAGACTGCACTGGCCGTTGATGCCATCATCAACCAGAAAGGCACTGGCATTAAGTGTATCTATGTAGCGGTAGGCCAGAAGGCTTCTACTATTGCCAACGTAGTACGTAAGCTGGAAGAGCATGGTGCCATGGCTCACACTGTTGTGGTGGCGGCCTCTGCATCTGAATCTGCTGCCCTGCAGTACCTGGCTCCCTTTGCTGGCTGTACTATGGGTGAATACTTCCGTGACCGTGGTGAAGACGCTCTGATCATTTACGATGACCTGTCTAAGCAGGCCGTTGCCTATCGTCAGATTTCTTTGCTGCTGCGTCGTCCGCCAGGCCGTGAAGCCTATCCAGGTGACGTTTTCTATCTGCACTCCCGTTTGCTGGAGCGTGCTGCGCGTGTTAACGCCGTATACGTAGAAAACTACACCAAGGGCGAAGTGAAAGGTAAGACCGGTTCATTGACCGCTCTGCCTATCATCGAAACTCAGGCTGGTGACGTTTCTGCCTTCGTACCGACCAACGTAATCTCGATTACCGATGGTCAGATCTTCCTGGAAACCAACCTGTTTAACGCTGGTATTCGTCCTGCTGTTAACGCCGGTATCTCGGTTTCTCGTGTAGGTGGTGCAGCGCAGACCAAGATCATCAAGAAGCTGGGTGGCGGTATTCGTCTGGCCCTGGCTCAGTATCGCGAACTGGCGGCCTTCTCACAGTTTGCTTCTGACCTGGACGACGCCACGCGTGCCCAGTTGGAGCATGGTGAGCGTGTAACTGAACTGATGAAACAGAAACAGTACAGCCCGCTGAATGTAGCGAAAATGGCTGTGTCTCTGTTTGCCGTTGAAAAAGGTTTCCTGAAAGATGTTGAGCTGAAGAAAGTCCTGGACTTTGAATCTGCTCTGCATGCCTTTATGGATGCCGAATACGCCGAGCTCATGAACACTATCAATAGCACGGGTAACTACAACGACGAGATCGAAGCAACCTTGAAAGAAGCCCTGGGCAAATTCAAGGATACGCAGACTTGGTAAATAACTGGATGCGCTTAGGCGCATCCATCGTTGAGTAATCGGGAGAGTGTCATGGCCGGTGGTAAAGAGATAAAAGGTAAGATCGGGAGTATCAAAAATACTCAGAAGATCACCAGCGCTATGGAAATGGTTGCCGCCTCCAAAATGAAGAAGGCGCAAGACCGTATGGCTTCCAGCCGTCCATACGCTGACAGCATGCGCAGCGTGATTGGTCACCTTGCCAACGCCAACCTTGAATACCGTCATCCATATATGGAAGAGCGTGATGTCAAGGCCGTAGGTTACATCGTTATTTCTACTGATCGTGGATTATGTGGTGGCTTAAACACCAACGAATTCAAGGCGGTAGTAAAAGATGCCAAAGCCTGGCAGCAAAAAGGCGCGCAAGTGCAATTTGCTGCTTTAGGTTCGAAAGCCTGCAGCTTTTTCAACCGTTTCGGCGGTAAGGTATTGGCAGCGGAATCGGGAATCGGTGATGCGCCCAGCGTTAAAGACGTGATTGGCCTGGTTAGGGTCATGCTCAGCGCCTTTGACAATGGCGAGATCGATCGTCTGTATCTGGTATACAACAATTTTGTGAATACCATGACTCAGGCCCCCAAGATCAGTCAATTGCTACCTTTGCCCAAGTCTGACGACAAAGCATACAAGCACCGTTGGGACTACCTGTACGAGCCGGATCCAAAACCTATTTTGGATATGTTGCTGGTTCGTTATGTGGAATCCCAGGTATATCAGGGTGTAGTTGAAAACGCCGCCTCTGAGCAGGCTGCGCGAATGGTTGCCATGAAAGCCGCGACAGATAACGCGGGCAACCTGATTGACGAACTGCAACTGATCTACAACAAGGCCCGTCAGGCGGCGATTACGCAGGAAATCAGCGAAATCGTCGGCGGCGCCGCAGCTGTGTAGGCAAAGGTTTAAAAATCAAGAGGACAAATTATGAGTCAAGGTAAGGTCGTCCAGATAATCGGTGCCGTTGTGGATATTGAATTTCCACAGTCCGCGGTTCCAAAGGTTTACGACGCACTGAAAGTTACCTCTGGTGACTTGAACGGGTTGACGCTGGAAGTTCAGCAGCAGCTTGGTGGCGGCGTAGTTCGTACTATCGCTTTGGGTACCACTGACGGTTTGCGTCGTGGCCTGCAAGTTGAAAACACTGGTGCGCCTATTTCTGTTCCTGTGGGTAAAGCTACCCTGGGCCGGATTATGGATGTACTGGGTAATCCTATCGATGAGGCAGGTCCTATCGGTGAGGAAGAGAAATGGTCTATCCACCGTGAAGCACCAAGCTATGAAGATCAATCCAGCGCGGTTGAGCTTCTGGAAACCGGTATCAAGGTAATTGACCTGGTATGCCCGTTCGCCAAGGGTGGTAAAGTAGGTCTGTTCGGTGGTGCCGGTGTTGGTAAAACCGTAAACATGATGGAACTGATCCGTAACATCGCTATCGAACACAGCGGCTATTCTGTATTCGCCGGTGTTGGTGAGCGTACCCGTGAAGGTAACGACTTCTACCACGAGATGAATGACTCCAACGTATTGGATAAAGTATCTCTGGTATATGGTCAGATGAACGAGCCACCGGGCAACCGTTTGCGCGTAGCGCTTACTGGCTTGACCATGGCGGAAAAGTTCCGTGACGAAGGTCGTGACGTACTGTTCTTCGTAGATAACATCTACCGTTACACCCTGGCCGGTACCGAAGTATCTGCACTATTGGGTCGTATGCCTTCTGCAGTAGGTTATCAGCCTACTCTGGCAGAAGAGATGGGTGTTCTGCAGGAGCGTATCACCTCTACCAAAACTGGCTCTATCACGTCTATCCAGGCCGTATACGTACCTGCGGATGACCTGACTGACCCGTCTCCAGCTACTACCTTCGCTCACTTGGATGCGACTGTTGTACTGAGCCGTGATATCGCTGCGCTGGGTATTTACCCTGCGGTTGATCCGCTGGATTCCACCTCTCGTCAGTTGGACCCACTGGTTATCGGTCAGGAGCACTATGATACTGCCCGTGGCGTACAGTCCGTTCTGCAGCGTTATAAAGAGCTGAAAGACATCATTGCCATCCTGGGTATGGATGAATTGTCTGAAGAAGATAAGCAAGTGGTCAGCCGCGCTCGTAAGATTCAGCGATTCCTGTCCCAGCCGTTCTTCGTAGCGGAAGTATTTACCGGTTCTCCTGGTAAGTACGTGGCTCTGAAAGACACCATCAGCGGCTTCAAAGGCATCCTGGACGGTGAATACGATCACCTGCCGGAGCAGGCCTTCTATATGGTGGGTTCCATCGAGGAAGCCATCGAGAAAGCCAAGGGCATGTAAGGGGGTACCGCTGGCCCAGCCGGCGGTGCATTAGTTAACCGTAAGGAGGTGAAATGGCTGCTATGACTGTACATCTCGAAGTGGTGAGCGCCGAAGACAAGATCTTCTCTGGTCGCGTAGAAACCATTCAGGTGACCGGCAGCGAAGGTGAACTGGGTATTTACCCTGGTCACGCTCCGCTACTGACTACCCTTAAGCCTGGTATGGTGCGACTGGTTAAACAGCATGGTCACGAAGAGCTGATCTACATCGCCGGTGGCGTATTAGAAGTTCAGCCTGGTAACGTCACTGTGCTGGCTGACGTGGCCGTTCGTGCTGCGGACCTGGATGAACAGGCCGCACTGGATGCCAAGCGTCGTGCTGAAGAGCATATCGCCAATGCAAGCAATGATCTTAACTACGCTGAAGCGGCGGCAGAGCTGGCAGAAGCCATTGCCCAGCTGCGCCTGATTAAGAACATGCGTAAATAAGTTTCCGTCTGGAAATTTATCTTAGAAACCCGCCTCCCGGCGGGTTTTCTGTTTGCAGGAAGTATTCATCGGCGCTAGTCAGAGCCGAATTTTACCTAGCAAGCCATGTGTCCATTACACAGAGAACGACGCTACCCTTCAAATTCACTGCATAAGTACATTGTTCGTTTTCGAACAAGCCTGCTTGAATACGAACATAGTTAACTGAGTTAGCCATTCTGAAAATTAGTTAACTATTTGTATTTTAAAGATAATTAAAATTGGTACGACACTTTCATTACGCTTAACAAGCAAGTGTGAATCGGAGTGTCATCGTGCAAATTAATCTAGAAAAAAAATCTTCTAAGCGGGGCTGGTATATGGCGGCGGGTGTGGGTGCCCTGCTGGCTTTGTCCATCTATAGCTTAAACAGCGAGAACATCCCCAGTGTGTCTGCCAGTGAGGTGCAACTGTTGGCTGTTGAGCAGGGCAATATGAATTTGTACAGTCAGGCCTTCGGCGAATTCTTTTCTGCGGAAGAACGGCTGCTTACCGCTCAATCAATGGGTAAAGTGGCGATGATCTATCAACGCCCAGGAGCCAGTGTTAAAGCCGACACACCTATCTTATTGCTAGCCAATCCAGAGCTTCAGCAAGAAGTTAGTCATGAGCAAGGTGAATTACTGAGGCAGCAGGCTGCGCTGGCGTCTTTTGAGCTTGAACAAAACAATGACAAATTAGATTTTGAGGGACAAGTCGCAGATATAGCATCAGCCCTGGAACAGGCTGAAATGGAACTGGCGGTGTTAATTGAACTAAAGGACCGTGGGGTTTCTGCCAGTCTGGATATTAAACGCGCCGAGCTGGATGTAAAACTGCAAAAGCGCAGATTGGAATTTGAGAAACAGAAGTTAGTGCAATTTATGGAAATGCAGGCCCTGCAACTGCAACAACAGAAAATAGAAGTGCAACAGCAGGAACAGCGGGTCGCTCTGTTACAGACTCAGCTACAGGATCTGCAGATAACGGCTGGTATTGAAGGCACATTGCAAAGTCTGGATGTTGAGTTGGGGCAAAATGTGCCTCAGGGCGCGTCACTGGGCAAAGTGGGTAGCGACAGCAAACTACTGGCCAGATTGCGTGTTCCTCAGCATCAGGCAGACCAGATTCAATTAGGGGCCGATGTTCTGGTACAAACCCGCAAAGGTGAAGTTAAAGGCAAGGTTAACCGGGTTGAATCTGTTGTAACCAACGGCACCGTACTGGCGGAAGTCGGGCTTGAAGGGGAACTCCCTGCCGATGCCCGCCCCGCTATGTCAGTTACCGGTCAGATATTCTTACAGTCTTTGCAGCAGGCCCTTTATGTCGCACAAGCCCCAGGATTGCGCCCCAGAAGTCAGTTGCAACGTTTTGTGATGACCGGTGAAGGACTGGCTGAGCAACGCACCATAGAACTTGGTGATATCAGCCAGGGACACTTACAGGTACTTTCCGGCCTGCAGGCCAATGAACAAGTTATCGCCCAAATGCCTGAGCAATGGGCCAGCCACCAAAAAATTCAGATTGAACAAAAAGGATAACCAGATGAAAACTATCGTCTCAATGCGTGACATTCATAAATCTTACCTTGGCCAGCAAATCGAAACGCATGCCCTGCGCGGTATCAGTCTGGAAGTGAAACAAGGAGAGTTTGTGGCTATTACCGGCCCCTCAGGATGTGGCAAATCCACCCTGCTCACCATTATGGGCTTGCTGGACAGTGCTACAGAAGGTAGTTACCAGATTGCGGGTATCGATACCCGTGGTTTGAAGGTGGATCAGCGCACTGCAGTGCGTAACCAGCATATAGGTTATGTGTTCCAGTCCTTTAACCTGATTGATAGTTTGACCGTGTTTGAGAATGTGGCTTTGCCACTGGAACACCGCGGTGAAAACAAAGAAGCGATTAAAGCCGCTGTCACAGATGCGCTGGAAAAGGTTGGCATGGGACACAGAATAGAATACCGGCCCAATCAAATCTCAGGCGGACAACAACAGCGTGTCGCTATCGCCCGTGCTCTGGTAGGCAACCCAGACCTGATTTTGGTGGACGAGCCGACAGGTAACCTGGACACAAAAAACGGTGACGCAGTGATGCAACTGCTACTGGAGCTGAATAAACAAGGTGCCACGATAGTGATGGTAACGCACGATAGTCGTTACAGTGGCCTGGCGAATCGTCAGATTCAGTTGTTGGATGGCAAAGTAGTGGCAGAACAGCAAATTAAAGCGGATAAGGAGGTCGCATGAGCCTTTACCAGAGCGCGTTGAAACAGGGGGTGGTGCGGCTGCTTACATTACCAAGATTGAGTTTGCCTCTGGTCCTGACGCTGGGCATGACATTAGCCGCCGTGCTAACTGTGGTGGCCATCGCCAAAACCCTATTGTTGTTGCCGCTACCGGATATCAAAGAGGAAAGTCATCTGTATCAGGTAAGTGCTAATTTGCAGTTTACCGACGACATTTCCGTCTCGTTTCTAAGCGATTTGCGCAGGGTGGCCCATTTACAGCAACAATTCGGTAATGAACTGAATTGGGCCCAGTTTCGATTAGGGGACAGTAATCTGACAATAAATGCGCAGCAGTATACCGTTACCCGCATAAATGCTTCTATGGGCAGCCCGGAAGTGCTTGGACTGGATATATTGCTGGGTCAAACCACAACGGCAGATGAAGCTAAGCAAGGCATCTGGATATCCAATTCTTTCTGGCAGATTGCGCTTGGTGGACGTGAAAATGTTCTGAATACGACTGTCAGCATGGCTGGCAAAGATTATCCAATCTTAGGTGTGCTGGCAGACTTTGTCAGCGTGGAGTCTGATGATGATATGGATCAAGGCTATCAGCAGGTCTGGTTGTTTGAAAATATGCAGGAGTCACTGACCCAACCTGAAACACTTAACATTACTAATGGTGTCATCACGCTTGTCAGAGCCAATTCAGGGATGCTACCCAGTACCCAGGAAATAGAAAGCTGGTTCCGTGGCTACGTAAAAGCCGAGATCTCTGAGGAGCAAGCGCAACAATTTATCCTGTCCAAGCCATTTACTGCAGAGATCCTACCTTATCGTGATGCATTTATGGGAGATAGCCATGTGTTAGTTTTAGCATTATTGCTGGCGATGGTGAGTCTGTTAGTGATGGCCTGTTTGAACTTGTTCAATATGTTTATTGCACATTATCAAGGCCGCAATAAAGAGTTCTCCATACAGCTTTGCATGGGGTCGACGGTGCAGAGATTGAGAAATCTAATTTTTGTGGAAAATCTGCCAATGTTCGCTTTAGCTACGCTATTGGGTTTGCTGGCTGCGGCTTGGTTAATTCGTTTCCTGCCTGCCCTGGCTGGTGACAGTCTGCCTTTGCTATCTCATATCCAACTGGATACTAGTAGCGCCGTGGTCGGACTTGCTACCGTGTGCATTATTAATGTTCTGTTTGCCTTTGTCGCCTTAATACATGTCAAGAAAGACAGCCTGACCGATAGTCTTAACAGCAGTGGCAAGGGGACTCCATCGCAGCAAAATCAGGCATTGGGACGTATCCTAATGGTTGTGCAGTTAGTATTGGCTTGTTTATTACTGACAATATCCCTGATTTGTGCAAAAAACAGTTTTGATGAAGTGTATCAATCACTGGGGTTTGAACTGCCAAACGCCTTTGAAGTCAGCATGGAATACGCTGACGAAGCCTGGCAGCAGAATCTTGATGAGTACGAAGAATACAAGGGTAGTGAACTATTTCTATTACGCCAGCGCATGAACCAGCGACTAAGCAGTCTGAACGCACAAGTGCTTGACGTATCAACATTGCCGTTAAGAGCCAATATGAGAATTACCAGCTTTCCTGACCCGGAAACTAATGAAAACCGTATGATGATAACGGCACCGGTTACTGATGGATACTTCGCAAAATTCGGTATAAAACTGCTGGCAGGACGGGATATCAATGCACAGGATATCGGCACTGATAACGTTATTGTGGATAAACGTCTGGCAGAGGAGCGTTTTGGCTCGCAGCAGTGGCAGGACATTGTAGGTAAAGCATTGCGTGTCGGTAGCGAAAATGATGATGTTCTGACGGTGGTAGGTGTAGTAGACAGTATTACCCCAACTGTGGGCAGCAACATTAGCTACAATTTACCGACCCTCTATGCTGCTGAAGAGTTGGCCGGTGCTCGGTTGACAACGCTGGTAATTTTGCCCGAGGGGGAAAATCTGGACCAAGAAACGGTTGCCACTTTGCTGCGCGATCTCGATCCACGTCTTGGTGATGTGGCTATCAATTCCATTCAGAGCCGTTGGTCAAGTATGACGCAAAGCGCTAGGTTAAATATGTACGTGGTTTTAGTCATGGCTGCACTGACCCTAGCTTTGGCAGTTATTGGCGTATCCGGTCTCAGCCAGATGACTGCGGCCCAAAAACGCTATGAAATGGCGGTGCGCATGGCTACCGGCGCTAAACAGTTTTCACTGCTTAAGTTACTGCTTAGGGATGCCGGACTGATGTTGGCGCTGGGCTTGGCATTAGGATTTGTTGTTTCGGTATTTGGCTATCAGTATATGGCCGGTTTAGTCGAGCAGCTCCCCGAGTTTACCTGGTCAGTGAGTGCGATGGTTGCTTTGGTATTGGCATTGGCTATGTTGATATCGGTGGCTGTACCCAGTTGGAGAACAATCCAGTCAGACCCCATGCGTGTGCTAAGGGAACTGTAATAACCAATATTCGACCATGTTGCATAAAACAGCATTGACCCGAATTTACCTTGTCTGGGGTATTCTTTAGAATGCCCCTTTTATTTTTTACCTACTTTCCTTCGCCGGTTGGCGGGTATACATCTTTGTCGGGAACAACTATATGCGTCGGGACTCAGGCCTTATCTTAGTGGCAGATGATGATGAGGATATTCGCCTGGCGCTTGACATGCTGCTTTGCAACGAAGGGTACCGTGTTGTTGAAGCCGCTGACGGGCGCGAAATTGCGGTACAGGTTAGTCGCCATCGGCCTGATATTGTATTGCTGGATATGAACTTTCATCGTGATACTACCAGTGGCGAAGAAGGTCTTGAGTATCTGACCTCTTTGGTTCAGCAAGGGCTGAAAGTGATTCTGATGACCGCTTGGGGAAGTGTTGATCTGGCCGTCAGGGGAATGAAGAGCGGCGCAGTGGATTTCATTGAAAAGCCCTGGGATAAGTCTCGCCTGTTACAGATTATTCAGCAGCAGTTACAGGGCGAAAGAATCGCTGATACTGTCATACCATCGCCAGCTAAAACAACCCACCATGGATGGATCGCGGTTTCTCCTGCCATGCAAGAACTGGAGTTAATGCTGGAGCAATTAGCACCAACGGATGCCAATATTCTGATATTGGGTGAAAACGGCACGGGTAAATCGCAATTGGCCAAACGCATTTATCAGTTGTCTCAGCGCAGTGAAAGCCCCTTTGTAACGGTCAATATGGGGGCTGTCCCCGCCACCCTGTTTGAAAGCGAATTATTTGGCCATGCCAAAGGTGCATTTACCGATGCCAGAGAAGCGCGCACAGGGCGCTTTGAATTGGCTAATGGCGGTACGCTGTTTATGGACGAAGTGGGCACTTTGCCATTGGATGTTCAACCTAAATTGCTCAGGGTGCTGGAGACAGGAGAATATGAAGTGCTGGGCACCAGCCTCACACGCTCTACCGATGTCAGGGTTATTAGTGCCACCAATGCTGATCTGCACGCCAGTGTTTCTGAAGGTAAGTTTCGTCAGGATCTGTTGTTCAGACTCAATACTTTTGTGATTGAACTGCCTCCGCTGCGCGATAGGCTGCAAGATATCCCGCCCCTGGCCGAGCATTTTTTACAGGCCTTTGCAGCCAAATATAACAAAGGACCGGTTAGGCTATCTGACGATGCCATTCAACGTTTGAGGGAACACAGCTGGCCGGGTAATATTCGTGAACTGAGTCATGTGATTGAGCGCTCTGTATTGATTTGCCGTGATGGCATCATCTCGTCTTCGCAGCTTATGCTGGCAGGCTCTTCTGCCAAACGACAGGTTGGCTTGCGGCCGCTGGAAGAAGTGGAAGCCGAGTTAGTGGAAGCTGCCTTACTTCACTATAAAGGACATATCAGCAAAGCGGCACAAGCTTTGGGTATTTCCCGCATGGCCTTGTACCGGCGGATGGAAAAGTTCGCACTGGACAAACAGGATTTTGGTCCTGATGAAGACTAGAGAATCCCGACTACTGATGCTGTTTTGCAGCATCCAACTCTTGGTTCTTGTCTTGCTGCTAATTCTGACATGGCATTGGGGCTGGAGCGTGCTGGCCATGCTAACCCTGCTATTCGCTCTGCTCTATCCTTTTGGCTGGTTGACATACAAGTTCTGGCAGCAATTGAACTTGCCTTTGATGTTGCTGAGTAACTACGTGCAGCGTTTGCATAGTGGCGAAGATGCGGTATGTCCAAATCAGTTGCAACAATCCGGCTTGCTGGCGCAATTGAGTAAAGATATCGATAATCTGGCAGCAGACCGATTGAGAGCTGAACATCAACAACAAAGTCTGGCTTTGCTGATTGAGTTGATGTTTAGCAACTGGAGTCAGCCGGTCTGTGTGTTTAGTGGGCAGGGAACTTTATTATATGCCAATCCTGCCAGCAACAGCCTGCCTGGTATCGCGCGCCTGGTAGGAAGCAGTTACACCGATCTTGGCTTTGAAATGACACCAGCGGGGCTAAGCCATCATTTGTTACACAAAGGCTGGCAAACCCAATCTATTCGTTATGAATGGCAAGGCGAACAATACTGGCTGTTTACCGCGTTCGACATTAGTCAGCCGCTTCAGCAGGCTGAGTTGGCAATTCAAACCAATTTGGTCAGGGTACTTAGCCATGAATTACGCAACTCTCTGACTCCCATGTCTTCTATGGCTGATACCTTGCTTTGCGGTGATAACTGGCAAGAGTCGCAGGTACGAAAAGTGTTGGAAAGGGTAAGGCAAAGAGCCAATGTATTGCTGGAATTTGTGCAACGTTTTGCATCTGTGTCTCAGTTACCACCGCCGAGACAAGAATGGTTCAGCTTCTCAGCCGTGCTGGAACAATGTAATGGCCTGTTGAAAGCGGGTGATCAACTTGAATTTAGTGGCGAAGGTCGCTGTTATGCTGATCCCGAACTTTTTGCACAGATGCTGATCAATCTGGTGAAGAATGCACTGGAAGCGTCTGAAGAAGGCGAGCGCAAAGTCTGGGTTCGATGTTACTGCCGGGATAAAAGTCAGGTCCTGCAAGTTGACGACTGTGGTGCTGGTTTTGCTAACTTGGACAATGCCCTGACCCCACTGTACACAACCAAAACGGGGGGCTCTGGTATTGGCTTAACGCTGGCAAATGTAATCATAAGTAAACATGGTGGTCGGATACATTTGGGTAATCTGCCGGGGGGAGGCGCCAGGGTAGAATTAGTCTGGCCGCTGCCCTGAGAATTGCTGCCGTTTTTGCTGCAATACCAGCAGTGGCGCGGTGTCGATATTTTCCAGTAAGTGTAATCCATAAGCGGCAGCTTCCAATGTGGAGAGACTATCAGAGCGGTGTGCTTTGCGCTGATATTGACTGGCTGGTGGATGAGCAAAGTGCCAACACGGCAATGCTGTCAGCCAGGGATTACATTGATAAAGTTTGAAGGCCTTTTTCCAGGTACCATCCAGCAATAACAGATACTTTATGTTATGCGCTTTATTGAGCTCTTCAAGAGGACGACTAACTGTTGAGGGATAAAGTAAGGCAACGTCATTGTGGTGCTGCAAACAAAACGCTTGCAATTGCCTGAAGTCCTGCGCTGTTTCTCCAACTACTATCTGAATGTTTTGCAGTGCCAGGGCCAGCAATCGGGCGGTATTCTTTGCTACCTTGGTTTCACTTGGGTGCTGTAACACAGTGAGTTCAACACTATTACATATTTTGTGCACAAATTTGCACAAGCATACCGACAAAGGAAACTGACAAGCCATACAGTAGTGACGTTTCGGCATAAATAAAGTACTGAGAGAAATTGTCTGAAGTGTAACTTATCTATTCATCTAAATGGGCTTTTGGTCAAAGCTGACTATGCTATATTCTTGGATCGGAATGTAAAAAATAGCAGGAAATGCGGAGTTAGGTGGTAACGCATTGCAACAGTAGTGTTAAACAGGTGGACGTAGCAAATGCTTAAAAGTAGGGATATCAGTGCAAAAACGGCATTAACCATAGTGTTGATTGCCATGTTGGTTGGCTGCAAAGCCACCGATAAGTTTTTTTCAAAAGAGGAGAAGCAGTCCGGTACTGCCAATCAAGCACAAGTTGTTGTGCAAGCGCAGCCGGGACTGTCACCAAGGGAAAGATTCAGTAAAGCCCTGGAGCATTTGGAGCAAGGTGAAGCACCACAGGCCAAGGCAGAATTGCAGGCTTATCTTATCAATATTCCTGCCAGTAGCAGTGCCAAGGAGCTGTTGAAACAAATAGACTCCCCTGCCAGCAGTTATTTTCCCCCCGAGTTTTTTGAAGTGACATTATCTTCCGGTGAGAGCCTGTCTACCTTGGCGGGTAAATACCTTAATTCACCGTTGAAGTTCTATGCATTGGCTAAATACAATGATATTGCCAGCCCCAGCCGGGTAAATATTGGCCAAACCATCAGGATTCCGCTGACCGCAGAAGCCAAGTTTGTGCGTAGCCAACCAGCAAAAACGCCAGAGAAGCAAAAGCCCGTCGATGTTAAGGCCAAAGAGATTGAAGTCGCAACGGAAACTCAAGCCGATAATGTAGAAGATCCAATTGAAGATGCGGTAACCTCTGAACTGGTTAAGGCTGAAACAGCCAAACCCATGCCGCCAAGTCAGGACTCACTGCTCGAGCGGATGACCACATTGACTCAACAACAAGATTTTGCCGCTGCAGTGGAGCAATATCAATCGCTGAAAGCCTTTGGAGATTTGAGTCGTGATGCCAGAAGCATTGCGCTGATCGCATTGGAAGGTTATGGGCAGCAACTAGCCGCTACCGACAAGAAAGATCAGGCGTCGATAAACTTTGCTGAAGCGGCCGGGCTAAGTTTACTTAATGGCAATAAGATGCAAGCGTTTCGGGACTTTAAGCAAGCCACCGAGTTGCATCCGCAAAATAGTCAGGCCATGGAAGAAATGCTGATATTGCAGAAAGAAATCTCTGACCAATACCACCGTGAAGCCTCATCGGCTTTTCGTCGTCAGGAGTTGGATACGGCCATAGATAAATGGGAAAAGGTATTGGAGGTCGACCCTAACCATAATAGTGCCAAACTCTATCTTGCACAGGCGCTGGAATTGAAAGAGCGGCTGGAGAAGATCAAAAACTAATTCGGAGCATTGCTCGTAACAGTCACTTATTTAGGATTGCGAATTTCCTCCAGATTCTGCTTCATTTTGCTGGCCCGGGAAAGTTGTAAACGGGCCTTGGTATTGTCTGGGTCATACCAAAGACTGGTTTGTAGATCATCAATAGCTTGGTCTATATCGGATGTGAGCACTCGCATACCTTGTGAGTAATATTGAGCCGAGAGTTGCTTCTTCATATTGATTAATTTGCTGGTCTGCAAACTGGACGTACCATTGAAATCGGATAGCTGTTGCAGGATTTCACCGGCCTGTGCCCATTGTTGACCTTGTAACTTTTGCTCTGCTTGTTGCAACAACCGATCAATACGCTCCTGAGTGCTGCGTTGCTGCAGAGACTGCTGTGTTTTTTCTCGCTTCGGCAGATTGGTTGACGGCTGCTTTAGTCTTGCGACGCTGTCTTTTGTTACTGGCTTTTCAATACGCCAGTTAGCCATGCTGGCGTTTTTATCGCTGGCAGCCTGGTAGGCGTCCTGCCATTCCAGCTTACGCAAAGATGCCATTGCCTCAGAGTCAGTCGGGTTCAGGGCTAAGATCTTCAATAGCAACAGTCGTTGCTCTTCTATGTCTTCCTCTACTTCGGCTTTTTTCAAGCTGGCATAGTGTTTTTGCAGACTCAGGTGGATTTCATTTTTCAATTTGGATATAGCGATAACAGCATCTTGATCGTTGCTATTGACCGATTGAATAATCTCCCATTGTAATAATGCTTCAGCCAACTGCTGGCGCTTTTCCAGTGCTTTCGCCTGCAACTTGCGCTCTTCCAATGGGAAGACGTTGCCAACAGGGCTGGCACAACCAGCAAGGCCTAATACGATGCTACATAGCAGGGCGATTTTGAAAGTCATTGCACCTTTACTTCAAATTCATTTGCCTGAATACCTCCAATTTGCTGCTAAAGCCATTCAGGCTGTCTTGCCCATAAATCATGGTTCTACGCAGTAAATAGGGGGCTGCAAAGCTGGGGTTGCTGCCTTTACGTACCGTTAATGCCAATTGGTAATCCCGATCTTTCAGCAACTTCACCAGTTCCGGGCTGCTATTGCCATAAGGATATGCAAAATGACTAATATCCTTTTGCGTTTTGTGCCGCAGAATCTGATCTGGCTTTTCCACCTCTTGTGTTAGTCGAAATAGGTAGTCATTAGTAGTTTCATCCTGTGATGCCGCCAGATTACTATGACTTTTGGAGTGCGACTGAATACTGACCTGTGGATCTTCGTTCAATTCATTGATTTGCTGCCAACTCAGAGAACGGCCTATACCAACAAAGTCGGTATAGACAAACAAAGTGGAGGGGTAGCCATATTTTTTTAATATTGGGTAAGCGACTTGGTAGTAGCTGGCGTAACCGTCGTCGATTGTAATAACAACGGCTTTATCTGGTAGATTTTTCTCGCCATTGAGGAAATCTGCTACGTCATCCAGAGTGACTACCTGATACCCATGCTCTTTCAGATAAGCCATTTGCTTCTCGAAGGCCCTGGCGGTCACTACCATACTATTGGTGCTTTTATCTTTTTGGGTAAATTGGTGGTAACAAAGTATCGGAACGACTTGCACTCCCTGCGTATAAACTGCGGCTGGATTGAGGTTTTTTCTGGGAATGGCCACCAATGTCCCCGTTTGTAAAGACTGGCCCGGATTGTATCGGGCAATGACCGATGCCAGTGCAGGATCATCAAGGTAGTCCTGCGCCAATGCTGGGAAACTGTCATTGTGTCTGGTTTCTACGATCCAGAAATGATCACTTTGTGCGATCAGTTTTCTATTGCTGATGGTGCATCCCGACAACAGAATGCACAAAATCAGTATTGCTAGTCTTGATGTCACTGTGAGTTCTTCAGCATGCTTTGGCCTATTACTGTTTTGTCACTTTCCATGTCTGGCTCATCATTACCGCTGGTACTGGCAATTTGAGTTTTATCCATATTCGCCACATCGTCTTTGGCGCTTGCCTGAGGTTTCTTCTTTCGTGCGGTGCGGGAAACGCCTTTTTTCTGCACCTGGGTTTGTTCCATACTGTCTGACGACTCAACCGACTCAACCGACTCAACCGACTCAACCGACTCAACCGGATTTAACTGTTCAGATTCGGGTTGTTCAGAGGTGCGCGGCTCACTTTGCGTAGCTACTTCTTCGGGTTTGCTATCTGCCAATTCAAGTGCCTGTGCCGACTGTAAAGAGGCCGCCATATGGTTGAAGCTTTCGAACAGTTCACCAATCTCGTCGTTTCTGGTTAAAGAAATACGCTGGTCTAAATCGCCTTCTGCTACAGCATGTAGTGCATCGTTCAGCACTCTGAATGGCCTGGCAACCAGCGCACCAAAAATAAACAACATCAGCACCACGGAAGAGATTGTGACCAGAGCCAGGGCAAACATCAGCCATCCGGTAACACTCTTTACTTCTTCCAGACTCTGTTGTGACAACCCTAATACAATCTGCCCTACTTCGGTGTCCTGGAATAAAACCGGGGTCGATATATTGAAGACCTTCTCACCATTTTCCATGGCTTCACTGCTTACCTTGACACCGCTGCGCTCAGCTACCAATTCCGCTTCCTGGTTGTCCTGATAATTGGTGCCTATCAAATTGTTATTACTTGCTCCCCGAATAACGCCAAACCTGTCCATTACAATCAGATAACTGAAAGTCTCTCTGTTACTGGCATCATTGATAAAGGTTTCCAGGGTAATCCAGTCCTCACTGAGCAATGGCACCACAGTCTCTATGGCGATAAATTTAGCGAAGGAGGAACCTGAGTCTACCGCTTGATTAGTCAGTGCCTTGGACTGGATACTAAATACAATGTTGACGCTAATCAGCAATACCAGCGCAACAATAGCGCCCATGGAGAGTGCCCATCGCACTTTTAAAGGCAGGTATTTGTGCTTTTTTTGCTCTTTCTCTTGTTCATGCAAGGCGGCCAATTCTTTGCGCAGGGCGTTGGCCAGTATAGCGCCATCCTGAAAGCGTTTACCTGGTGACTTGTTAAGGAGTTTTGCAATGATTTGTTGTATACCAGCGGGCACATCAGGGCGATGCTTTTTAATCGGTGCTGGTTGCATCTGGGTGATTTGTGTCATCAGTGTGCCTATGTTTGAGGCATCAAACGCTTTCACCCCAGACAGCATCTCATACAGAATGACACCAACAGAAAATAGGTCTGAACGGCCATCTACGGATTGAGCGAGGGCCTGCTCAGGAGACATATAACGCGGCGTACCTAACACCGAACCCACCTGGGTTTTCATTGCCTCCTCACTTTCACCCATTCGTGCAATACCAAAATCAGCCACTTTTATCGATACACCGTCTGGCATTACAATGATGTTGTCTGGTTTAATATCCCGGTGCACAACGCCAGCCTTGTGGGCATAATCCAGGGCATTGGCCAGTTGAATACCAATTTTCAGTGTATCGGCCAGTGGCAACTTGCCCTTCTCTTTAAGAACATCACCCAAATCCTTACCACTGAGTAGTTCCATCATAATGTAAGGCGAGTTTTCTACCTTACCGACATCGAAAACCGTTACAATATTCGGGTGATTGAGTGCCCCAGCCGCTTTGGCTTCGCGCATAAATCGAGCGAGGTACTCCTGATCCACACAGAAGTCTTCCTTAAGTACCTTGAATGCTACTGAGCGGTTAATCTCGGGATCAAAGGCACGATACACCTTGGCCATGGCGCCTTCGCCAATAGCTTCCTTGATTTCGTAGCGATCTATGGTCTTGTCTAATATGTCCGTCACCGACAATGTTCCTTTTTTATACAGACTACTAAGTCTAAAATGTGTAGCTCTGTTAGTCAGCAAATTCAACTACATTCGGTTTATCTGTAAGAAATCATTAGATAAATGACAGGCAAAGCCGACAGATATGTACTTTACTATAGGCAAGCTCCAGTAATAGGCGGTGCTTTTGCTGGTGGCTATTGCTTTTTCAGGGAATTGAAACAAATAGAGGCCTAATGAATAAAAACGCCTGGACGTCCTTTGCCAAGACACATGTTGGTAATATCAGAAAAATAAACGAAGACAACTTCTTGGATGCTCCGCAAGCGGGCTTGTGGTGCGTAGCTGATGGTATGGGGGGGCATGAGAAGGGGGATACCGCCAGTGCCCTGATAGTTGACTATCTCAACGCTTTGGTAAATATGCATAGCTTTCCTCTCAGGCCAGAGCAAATAGAAGAACGTATGTCACTGGTAAACCACAAATTGGTTAGCATGGCCGAACAGTTGCCTGGTGCCAGTGTGATTGGCAGCACGGTGGCCGTATTGTTGTTTGATGACAAACTGGCGCATTGTTTGTGGGCCGGCGACAGCCGTATTTATCGCTTACGCCAGGGGCGCTTTACGCAGCTCACCCGGGATCACAGCCAAGTGGAAGAAATGGTCCAGGCAGGCCTGCTCACCTCTGAGCAGGCGGCAATACACCCTGCTGCCAATGTTATTACCCGTGCAATTGGTGCCAATGACGAAGTGCATTTAGATTTGCTTTCCTTTGAACGTTTACCAGGTGACAGATTTTTACTTTGTACCGATGGCCTGAACAAAGTGATGGGAGATGCCGAACTAGGGGGAATGTTGCTGCAACCGACGTTACCTGAGCTGGCTGAAGACTTGATGCAAAGTGCCTTGCAGAGACATGCCAGAGACAACATTACCCTGGTCATGGTTGACGTTACTGAAGGGCTGTCAGACCTGGAACAGACCGGACAATACAAAGATACCCTGCCACTGGACGATACCTTACCACTGCGCCGTTAAATGAATGGATAAAGTAGAATTAAGGCCACGATAAAAAAAGCGGCCGCTAACTTTAATCTGTTTGTGGCTTTGATGCTGGTACTACCTGCCCGACGCTCTTTAAGCCACAGAGCGGCAAAGACCACCGCAAGGGCCAGGAATAACCAGGGCAGGTAGTTAGTCAGCATCAGGAATAGCGTCCAACAGGGCTTTCTGCCGCTTAGCCGGCGCGCAGACATTAAAGTAAGGCTCCCCCATTAACGCCAGTTCCAGCGCGGCAGCATGACGTTGTCTTTGATAGCCGTTTTTTAACACCTGGTAGCACTGGGCTTTGTTGATGGGTTTTCCGCACAAGTAGCGCTGACCAGATGTAAACTGAGCTGCATTGGCTTGCCACCACTCCTGTATTTTGGCCGAGTCTGGCCAGGGCAAATTAAGGTCAGCATCCAGTTCAACATTGTCATCCAAGGGGTCTTCATTGGGGCCGCTTTCAAAGCCCTCCGGCCAGTCTCTGTCCATATCCAGATAGGCCAAATCCAGCCCGGTAATCAGTGAAAAGGCTTCACCGGCTACGCGTGCCAGGTTAAGGTCATGCATATGTTTCAGAATGACTGGCAGCCAGAATGGATCGCCGCTGTACCCCATGCCCTGTATAGCTAATCTGGTTGTGTGGGCGTTTTCCGACAATGTTTCCAGCAAGTTTCTCAACTCAATAGGGCTAAGTCTCCTGGCTAACAATGACATGCCCTGCCAGGCACCTGGACCGCTCTGCAATACATGCTGAGCCAATTGAGCTACTGCCGACCAATCACCCAACAAAGAAGCAGACCACTTTGCCTTAAAGCTGACTTGCGGGTCTTGATGCAATGCGTAGGAGGTGATTTTACTCAGAAGATCTCGCCTGTCTAACTTGCCCGCAGCTCCTATCAAAGCGGGTAACATCTTGCCTTGTTGTATTAGTTCGCTGAGACTGTTGCCGGGATCTTTGCATTGCTGTTCTGCCAATAGTAAGCCTAACAGCTGGTAATCAATGGCTTTTGCGCTTAACAAACTGCTCGTCAATGTATCAGCGCGGGCTGACCAGGCCAAACCATACAAAAGTGCCTGGTAGGTGTCTGGATCACCCAGGCATCTATTCAACAATTTATCAAACCATTCACCATCCCAATTGCTACATAGAAGCCATACCGCCACAAAAATTTCACCGGGCTCACCATGCTGCGTTACTTGCTGCTTTGCAACATGAATACCCTGATCACCAGCCAGCCTTAAACCATTTAGGTGACTGTTCAGACGCTCTTCCAAGTCAATAAGATCATTTAAGGTGTAGTGTGGTTCACAAGTTGCGTCGGTCCACTGTAACCATAAGAATGCGGCATCTTCTGCATGCCTATCCACAATGACGGGTATTGCCCGACTCTGAGGTGTATTTATGGTATGCGTCTGCATCTTAACTTAGGTCCAGATGGATAATGATTTCCTGCCAGTTTTGGCCGTCAAACTGATGTAAGGACTGCAGACCAATGCTCCACAAAGAGGTGGATAGAGAAATGACATTAAAAGAGGGAATGTCGTATTTATTTATCAAAATATGCTGATCAAACTCCAGTATTTGCTGGTTGGCACTTACATATAAGTGTTCGCGCCATCTTGTGATGTCGCTTAGATTCGCCTCTATTCCATGAGTGTCAACCAGACTCCAGCTATCCTTACTACCTATTAGCATAGTGCCTTTACGACCTACACAGGCTAATTCTTCTGTTCGGGTTTGTACTATAGACATCAAACTGACATTGGTTGGAATATCATAAACGTCACTACCTGTAGGCTTTTTGCATACCAGCAAACCGTCTTCACCACAAACGACTAACCCATCTTGAGTCATACAAAGGTCGTAGGTATCGAGCTCTTCTCCACTCAAATCGTCAGATAATACTTGCCATTGCTGACCATTGAACTTCATCACTTTGCCCAAAGTGCAGCACGCGTAGATATCATCTTCCCAGGCCAGTGCGGCAAATATGTACTCTGGATCTTCTGGCTCGGTTTGCTGGTCCTGCCATTGTTGGCCATCGAACATGTAAATATCACCAAATGATGATATTGCAGTAATCCCATTGTTTGGTGTAGACAGCAAAATCTTGATTTCGGTGTCAAATGCTCTGAGCAAGGAAGTGGTTGTACCTGCCTGTCTAATCAACAGCGTTTCATTTTGATTGCCTAAAGGGCTATTTTTAGAATAGCTAGCTTTAAACAGTAAGTCGTTTTCAGCCAACTCCAGGATGCCCGTAATCTGCAGATGTTGCTTTGAGTTTAATTGCATGTGCACTTCCCTTAATTAGATATCTATCAACTCTGAAGCCTGGCAATCTTTACCTTTGCCATTACTAAAGTGACTGGCCGAGCATGATTGTCCGGGGGCGGGGAGTTCGGTATCGTCTTTAAAGTCTTTAAAATGGCTGTCGATAACCAATTTGATACATTCTTCCTCCCAGCTTTCCAGTCCTTTGGCTTTCTTAATTGATTTTGCGCCGTCGCTTTTGAGATCTTTGAATTTCGATTTTCCGTCTGCAGAGCATTTTTTCTTTGCCGCACGGCTAGTATGTCCATGGGCAATATTGTGCTCTGTGCCATCTATCTTTGCTTCCCCTTCCAAACAAATACAAGGGGCTTTATTTTGGTTGTATTTCTCTCCAGGGTGGCCTGACCCCGGCTGAAAAATATTGCGTTTTGCTTGTCCGGATGCACTGCTCTCAATATTTTTCAGCGCCATGCTCCTTGCTCCAGGCATGACGAAACAGGCGTTGTCAATAATGTGGTGAGACTGACTACCCGAAGGACAGTCTGCTTTATCATAAGGATGTATTTCTGCCACTATGGCTTTACAACTATTTCCATTGACGCTTTGTGTGGCTACATGAGCCCAGGGCACCGCAGCATTAGCATTGGGCGATGAGTGATTGCTGGTGGTGAGGTCTAAATGCCGGACTACATTCTTGCCTTCTACCTTGACATTCATTGACCAACTGGTGAAGTAAACTTTACCGGTAAGTTTGCCGTTTATGATCCCTTTTTTAGCGGTACTGCCTGCCTCATCTCCGTTACAAGTTTTAAAATTTGAATCATCTCGTTTCATTACTTCTTTGCCGCCAATAGTGACCTTTTTAGTCCCTTTAGTCGTATCAGCATTTTTACTGAATAGCGGATAAGGTATTGGTACCCCAGGTGGTGTGGGCGGGACTTTATCTGGAGGCGTAAAGCATACGTCCGGAAAAGCAGCTATTACCTTGCCGCTGCCAGCTTTGCAGGCTATTTCTCTGCCGTTGGCATAAACTTTGTTTCCCATTACTCGGTGCCTCCAAACTGAAATACGGCGGCGGCTCTGTACCCATCATCGTTAGAGCAGTGCTGAAGCACCCGCGGGCCGTTCGAGAAATCATTTTCAAACGCATTGACAAGATAACTGATGGCCAGCGGGGCTGTTGCTGCTCCAACTTCTCCCGTGCAATCGGCTGGAAGCCATAAAGGAAATCCTTCCTTATGCACTCTGAGTAGTTTGCTAAGTAATAATGCACTCTCTTTAAACCAATACTGTCCACCGGACATATCAGCAATTCTAAAATCTATCTCGGTCATTGAAAGTTGAGCTTGGTTTAATGCCATCGACACGGCGTCTTTTAAGCCGTTAGCTTGCAAAGGCTCTTCAGAATCGAAGGTTGCTGTTTCCTGACCAAATCCAATGCCCAAACAAACCAGTCTTGAATTGTTTACCGGTTTCTCTACTAGCAATGCTGCAGCTGCTTCGCCGGGAACAAATCCGTCAGAGTTACGACTGGTTAGAAGTTGATGTTGTTGCTCGAAATGTCTAAGAGTCCGGGCGTTGAGTAAGCTGTCGACACCGGCAACAATCACCTGTTGGTGCTGATGTTCATAAATGAGTTGTCGGGCCTTCTCCAGAGCGATAAGGCCACCGGCGCGGCCATGTTTAATGACCAAGGAATCGGTATGGAACCGACAGCCAAGTTGTTGCTCTGTCTTGAAATAAATCTGATTGCCTTGGTTTGCTGGAATACCTGGACGGTGAATTTCAGGCAGGCAGATTAATAAGGGGGTTGATGACAAGGAAACTTTTGCAGAAGCCATACACTCTGATATCGCCATGGTAAGCATGGCAACTAGCTTTTCACTGCCACACGTTCCCTCCTTCAAGGGCACTTGACAGCCGAGCAACCAGTTTCCTGCATGGTCTTTGAATCTGGTTTCCTGGAAATTATCCAAGGTAGCGCGAATGGCGGCGCAGCTATTCTGGGCGTCAAATCCTACCCCTGTTACCATACCTGTGGTGGTAATAGCCAATGGCCCGTTATTCATCCTCTGTCTCCATGACTTGCCTAAGCTTGTGTAATCCAGGTGAATATGCCTTTCCTGATTTGCGTGCCCGCCACCAAGCTTTGGGCATCCTGCCAGCCAAAATCTGATTTACCTCAAATAAGTTGCGTTTCAAGGGCAATGATGCGCGCCAGGTCAGGCAAAAACGCCCGAGGTCAGGCTCAATAACAAGCGTGTCAATAATGGCTTGGGACTGCTTCTCTGCCTGGTCGTTCATGAAATAGACTATCGGCACACTAACGACGGGCAGTTGAAAACGGGTGGCACCTGTTGGTGTTAGATTATGTAATTCCACCCATTCGCCGCCTCGCAGATAGTCGCATTGCTGATCATTGGGTGCTGATTGATAATAGGCTTCGTTAAAATCGTCAGGTAGAAACGGAAAAACAGTATCCACCCAATTCTGGTCGTATGTGCCGGCATATCTGGCACGCTGTGGCCAGCTTCTGCCCACCACCCCGTAGGCCATTGGCCGGTATTGCCCGTCTGGTTTTTTGACCGGATGACCTGGCTCTTCAATATTAGGAAGCGGGGTGTGATGCACCAGCTTGTCTTGCAGATGGCGATGAAAACCCCGGCCTATAGGGTTATCCATATAGGCATCACGTTTATTTTCATCATGATGAAAATCATCCAGGCCGCCAAAGGCTCGGCCGTAATGCAGCGGCATCACATTAAAAGGTTCGGCGAAGGTTTTACCTATGCTGCCGGCATCGGCATACCATAAGCGATTCCCCACCACATGCAGGGTTTTATCGATATTCGCAACCCGCAAACGGGTATCCAGTTCTTTCACCGGTTGGCCGTTGGGCGCATAGGCAGAACCGTTCAGTAATACATCGCAGCGCGGTTTAAAGGGGGCAAAATCAGATTCATACAGACAGGCTGACAAACCTGGTTCCTGCAGATAAACATCGGCTTCAACTAACGGCGCTTGTTGTTCGAGTAAGCTGGGCAAACTACCGTCCAGCGGCAGCGTAAAGGTACCTTTAACCACCACCACCAGACTTTCCCGGCCGGATTTATCCATCCCTTGGGTGTACGCCGCCGGCATATTGGTTGCGTTAATCAGTTCCATGACTACCCTGCTTAGTTCAGTTGGATGGCGCCACCCTTGATTCTGTTGGCTCCGCTTGAACGACTGAGGATATAAGCCCCTCTGATTAAAATCTTGCCAGCTTTGGTCAGAGTAATGCTGGCTTTGCCGCATTTGAGCTCAATCTGCTGGTCGGCGTGCAGGCAGAGCGTGTCGCCGTCCATTTTTACGCTCAGGGTCTGGTTTTCTGTTTTTTGTTTGCGAGTAGGCTGGGGGGAGACAATGCGGCCAATGATTAGCGGCTTTTTTGCATCGCCGTTTTCAAATAACAGAGCCACATGGCAGCCAATATCGTCAGTTTCCAGTTGCACCGTGCTCTTTGCTTCCAGGCCTTGCTGGTGTGGATTGCCCGCAAAAACCACCAATGGATGGCCTTGAGCACTAAAGCCTACCAAGGCGCCCACGGTAACGTCCGTAGGCCGTTTATTTTGTATTTTGTCTGCTTGTTCCAACATCGTCGACTCCTACATCTCTTTGTTTCATCCTGGCCCTGAGACTGCGTTTGGCCGTTTAGTTTTGCAGAATTTTCTTACCTTTAAGCACTAAATCTTTACTGGCTTTAACGTCGATGGCACCGCTGCCTTTTATACTGATATCCTTGCCGGATATACTAATGGTGCCGTCCTTTTTCATGGAAATACTGGCTTTGCCACATTTGATGATGACGGCATCACCCACATCTATCACTAAGTTTTTGCCGACTTTAAGACTGTCGTCATCGCCTACATCCACCGAGCGGTTTTTACCGACACTCACTAACTGATTCAGCCCTACATCGGTATTCTGTGCCGCACCTATTTCTACTGCCTGAGCGCCGCCAATCACGATTTCCTGAGCTGCACCTATGGCAATGGCTTCATTAATTGCCACAGTATGAGTGCGCGACTGACCAATACTGACCGACTCGTTACCGCCCACATCGCGGCTGCGGTTAGCGCCGATGCTGATGGTTTCATTGCTGGCTACGGTTTCGGTGCGGTTATTGCCAATACTGATGGTTTCATCGTTGCCGACGCTCTCGGTACGGTTATTACCCACCGAAATGGTTTCGTCATTGCCAATGGTATCGCTGCGGTCGTGGCCAATATCGATGGTTTCATCCACGCCAACGGTTTCGGTTTTATTGTTTTTAACCAGGATGTTTTCGTCTTTTTCCGCCTGGATATACAGCTCTTCATTGCCCTTTTTATCTTCCATGCGGATTTCATTGAAGTTACTGGCGCTGCCGCCGGGGGAACTGCGGGTTTTAATACCGGACTGGGTTTTATTGGCCGGCAGGCTGTAAGGCGGCATATTGTCGGCGTTGTACACACTGCCAACTATAAGAGGTTTATCCGGATCGCCTTCCAGGAACTCCACTATCACTTCATGGCCAATACGCGGAATAATCTGTGCTCCCCAGGCTTTACCCGACCAGGTTTGCGCCACCCTGATCCAGCAGGAACTGTTTTCATCTGTCTGGCCGTATCTGTCCCAGAAAAACTGAACTTTAACGCGGCCGTATTTATCCGGGTAGATTTCTTCACCTGCTGGGCCTACCACCACCGCAGTTTGCGGTCCTTGTACCACGGGGCGGGCCGTGGTGCGGGCCGGTCTGAACGGCGTTTTACTGGCAATGGCGGTAAAGTTGCATTGAAAGGGTTGTTCGCCACCGCCGCCCGAGCCATAAGGGTTGGCATTCAGTTCATACTGACAATGGGTTATCAGGTACTCCTGGTTTCTGTCGTCCCTGGGGTGTTCACTCAGGGTAAACAAGCCTCCACAGGTCATTGTTCGTGCATCGGTTTCGCCGCGATGCACTTCAAAGTCGGCCTGCATTTCTTCAATACGGGTCAGGGTATAGTTATCACCATCGGCCGATTCGGTGTACTCACCAGGATAATCAAAGTACTCAGCATCGGCATGGGCATGGGAGCGCTGAATAATGCGATTGGCCGACAGATCACTTTTGGGTTTTTTAAAGTCGTAGTCGGTGCTGGCATAGCAGCCGGTTTGCACTTCACAGCTACTGGTCCAGTTAGCGATACTGCTGTCTTCCTTGCGCTGAAACAGGCCTGCCAGGTGATAGGCAATAGTGGAATTTCCAGCCAGTGGACTATGGGCATTGGCCGCATCGGCCAGAATCAGTTTATGTTTGTCCTGTTCATGGCTGAAATAAAAATAGATACCCTCATGCTCCATCAGGCGCATGGCAAACAATAAATCCGATTCCCGGTACTGCACACAGTATTCCCAGGTGCGATAACTGCGGGACAGCTTTAATTCGTAGTCGGTAAAGCCGTTGTCGGCGAACACCTGCTTAAGAATGTCCGGTACGGTCATTTCCTGAAAGATACGGCAATCTGCGGTACGGTTTAAGAACCATAGCCAGGGGTGAATTTCTGCACTGTATTGGGCATAGCCTTCGGTGGCTCTACCCTGTTGGGAAAAGCGCGTAATAAAACCGTTAAAGTACCGGTATTGCTGGTTTTCCAGCTCTACTTTAATGGTGGCTTGCTGGCCTATCAGATCGATGGCTTTAATATCCTCTTTTTTTGCATAGAGGGTTACATCGTATCTGAATAATCTGCCAAGGTTTTCCTCGCCACTCATGGATACCAGCAACAGCTCATCACCCAAAGGGGTGGTTATGGATACCTGTCTTTTCCCTGCCACGAGATCGTCTCCTGATTACGGTTTGTCCCGTTACGTCAAACCCGCTTAAATTGAATAAGTGTAGTTAGCCTCTGAATAACTTTCCTGTTTGCCATTTTGCCCAGTCATAACTTGTTTTCTAAATTGCCAGTGGTCCACGCCTTGGTCCCCCCAATCTGTTGTTAGGCCCCGGAATTCGGTAGCCGTTTTGTCTGGGGCTGGCACCTTTACGTAAGGCCTGAGCCTGATCCTTTTGCCAGTTGGGCTGGGCTTTAAAGATTGGCATTTGCCATTGAGCCTGGCTGGCTTGCAGGGCCTGAGTGGCCATACGCATAATGGTACTGGCCAGTCTGCCCAATAAATACCGAATAAAAATAACCGTCAGGCTTTGACCGCCTATCATTGGTTCCCCCAAAAATGCCAGTATCCCTTTCAACAGGTTTCTCACCCATCTGGACATCTCCAGCGCTGCCGCTGCTCCTTTATACAAAAGCCAGGCTAAAGTGTCTAATGGGGTAGTGTAGGAAGGCAATTGGCTGCTGACTCCAAGTTTGTGGATATGTTTAAGAATCAAGTGCAAACCCAAAGTAATCATACTCAGCAGCGGCGCAGAGAACATGACGAAACCCACTCCAGCATGAATCAGACCATCCAGCCAGTTCATCACTTTTCTTTCTGAAATACTGCCTTTGATATTTCCCCAATCAGCATTTCTAATTGTTGCAATGTAGTTGTTCATATAATGAGCGGGAACGGATACCAGCCCATTAATCCAATTCAAACGGTAGCCATCAAAAAAATCAGAAGAATGCACATGCAAAAAGGGGAACATTGGTACCATACTGACGACATCGGCATCGTGATAAACCCGGTAAATATTCTGTTTACCAATCAGCTTATCCACCTCCTGATTAAAAGAGGTAAAGCCGACTCTGGGGGCACCAAAAGTATAAAGTTTAATCTGGCATTTGCCGCTGCTATCCCGCTTGGCAATATGATAAGCGGTCAGGGTGGCCAGAGCGCCGCCCAGGCTATGGCCAACCAGATGAATCTTACTGGGTGAATGCCAGTCTAAATAGCGGTCAATATGATGTTCAAAGGAGCGAAAGGTCTGCACGAAGCCGCGATGGGTCATATGACCGTTAAAGTTTGTTGGTAGGGTTTTTAGGTCAGTTGCAATATCTGCTCGTGAGCTGGTTCCTTTTATTGCAATCAAGGATTCGCCTAAACGATTTTCTTCCAAGCTATTGCTCATCCCAGAAGCTATGCATCCGAAGCAGGAGCTTTCTCCAGAAAAAATTCCTGTTCTAGCTCTAAAAATGTCTATAGGGGTGAATCCATATTTCTCAAAGCCAATCTTAGCTGCTTTTCTATCTTTTAAAGGAAGCCCCTTAAAAAAATTATTGTTGGTTGGGTTTAAATATCTTGAGTTAGGACTGGCTTCTACCAATTCTGAAAATTGGTAGATGTTTTGAGAAATATTAGATGATGATGTTGGGTTTAATGGAGTCATCCTTAAATATCCTTGGTTATCCTACATATTCCTATGTAAGTCTTATGGTTTCCAGGGATTTCGTACTCTTCTTCTTCCCATGATAAGTCACATTTAAGCTTTATTGGTGAAACCCCAGTTTCTCCAGATTCACTATAGTCCCCTTTGTAGTGTCTCCATCCTAAATACTCTTTGTTATTGTAGTTAAATACTATGTATTGAATTAAAACAGGTTCGTGAGGAAAAATAGAGAAGGTGAATGAATTGCTGAAAGATGCATCAAATCTGAATCTTCCATCTGAATCTGTAACAGATTGATACTCTCTTGTCTCTTCTGTGTTTCCCCATCTATAGCTTTTTACCACCTTGACTCCTTCCACCGGTGTCCCATTAAATAATACAACTCCCTCAACCTCGGAGAACATACATTTTGAAAACAGACCCATGGCATTAACTCCTGTAGAGAAAACTGAAAATAAAATAATGAGCGAAATAGGAAGGTTTCTGTTCATCCAACAGTACCCCCGCTAATGCTTTCCTGGTTTCGCGTGGTGAAGCCGCCTAGTCTATAGCAGACTAGATCAATTCTGCTGGGGGAATGCCAGTCTGGATATCGATCTGACCGATGTTCGAAGGAGCGGAATGTTTGGAGTACAACTTTCCTATCTTCACGTGGCAGATCCTTTATAAATCCAGAGTAATGGGGCCTCTGGAATTTACTCTTGCCAACAAGTTCTGTAACTCTGTAGATGCTACTGGCTAGATCAGAAGAAACTGGTGGAGATAATATATTCATAAAATTTCCTTATATCATTCCAAAACCCTGCAAATTCCAAGATATCTCCTAAGAGGGTTATCATCATTATGAAACTGTTCCTCCCACATTAAATCACAAATAAGTTTGATAGGAGATTTTCCTGTTTCTGCACCTATATCATAACTCCCCTTCTCATATCTCCATCCTAAATAGCTTTTTTGATTGTGCTCGATGTAGATGTACTGGGTTATAAGTGGCTCATGTGGAAATAGACTAGTAAATACAGAAGAACTGTAAGATGCATCAAATTCGAAACTTCCATTTATATCGGTTTTAGTCTCAGTCTCCTTAGTTTCTTTTTTATTCCCCCAACTGTACTTCTTTTTTATTATTGCGTCACTCGAAGGTCTTCCATCAATAGTTACAACTCCTTCAACCGGAGAGAATAAACACTGTTTTAAAAATTCCATAGCTGATACTTCTCCCGAATTATAGAGTAATGTTATCGAAAAAACTGTTGCTACTATGCGGATTAAGAAGCTAGCTTGCATATTCCATAAAATCCATTGCTTTCTTGTTCTTTAAATTCCGAATTTAATTCACACTCAATCCTAATTGGAGATTTTCCAACCTCATCTCCTGTACCGTAAGTGCTCTTTATATTTCTCCATGCAGTGTATTCTTGACCACTATAATTAATGGTTATTTTTTGTGAAATAACTGGTTGTATTGGAAAAACTAATGATAGTACTGATTGACTTTTCCACTCTTTAAAGTGAAAAGTGCCATGTGAATCAGTAATAACAGTTTTACTCTTTTTCTCATCTTTTACAGACCAATCATAGCTACTGGTAACCTCGGCACCTTCCACTGGCTTACCATTTAGTAGTACAACACCTTCAACTTCAGTAAACATTGATTTTGAAAATAAACCCATGGAGTTGACTCCTTTAGAAAAAAATGACAATAGGATCACTAGTGGAATAAGCGTATTTCTTTTCACTTTACAAGCTTCCCTATTCCGCAGTAAATTTCTCCATACTTATTTTCACCTTGATATTTATTTTTTTATTCCCAAATCCACTTCCATCTTTATTGGGGCTATCCCTGTCTCCTTTCTTTTGTCATAGCTGCTATATCTCATACTTGAAATCCCCATCTTCCACTTTAAGATGGACTTTTTCTGCGGCTTTTCCTGCCAGCATATTATTTAAAAATACTTCGGAAATAGTGGGCAGGATGCTGTTGGTTAGTATCGCATCTACCATACGGCCGCCGCTTTCCAGCTCGGTACAGCGCTTACCAATTAGCTTCACTACGTCATCGTCATAGGTAAATGGAATTTCGTAATTCTGGCGGATACGTTTCTCTATACGGCCTAGCTGCAGGCGGATAATGGCGGCGATCATGTCATCGTTCAGAGGGTAGTAGGGAATGACCACCAATCTGCCAAGTAAGGCCGGGGGGAACACTTTGAGTAGTGGTTCTCGCAATGCGCTGGCGATGCCATCTGGTTCAGGCATCAGTTCCGGGTCGGCGCAAAGGCTGCTGATTAGCTCTGTACCGGCATTAGTGGTCAGCAGTATCAGGGTATTTTTAAAATCGATTACCCTGCCTTCACCGTCTTCCATCCAGCCTTTGTCAAATACCTGGAAGAAGATCTCATGCACATCGGGATGGGCCTTTTCCACTTCGTCCAGCAATACCACACTGTAAGGTTTGCGTCTGACAGCTTCGGTCAGCACTCCGCCCTCACCATAACCTACATAACCCGGAGGTGCGCCTTTGAGGCTGGATACGGTATGGGCTTCCTGATATTCGCTCATATTGATGGTAATCACATTGTGTTCACCACCATACAGGGCTTCTGCCAGGGCCAGAGCGGTTTCGGTTTTCCCCACCCCAGAGGTACCGGCCAGCATAAACACCCCTATGGGTTTGTTGGGATTGTCCAGTTTGGCGCGGGATGTCTGGATGCGCCTGGCAATCATTTCCAGGGCATGGCGCTGACCAATAATCCGCTGTTCGAGGGTGTCGGCCAGCTTCAGAATGGTGGTAATTTCATCCTTCACCATCCGGCCAACCGGGATCCCTGTCCAGTCCTGTACCACTGCCGCTACGGCCTGTTCATCTACTGTGGGTAGAATCAAAGGCGATTCCCCCTGCATTTGGACCAACTCGTTTTGCAGGGCTTTAAGGTCTTGCAAAAGAGTGCTGACGTCTTCCGGCTCTTTTGCAACAGACGGGTCGGTATTATCTTCATTCACCTGCGATGTGGTATCGACTTCGCCTCTGGCCTGGCGAATTCTGGCCCTCAGAGCCAGAATCTGCTCAACCAGTTGCTTCTCTTCCTGCCATTTTTGTTCCAGCTCATCCAGTAGGGCCTGTTCAGCGGTCAGGGTTTCGGTAACTTTATTGCAGCGGTTTTGATGTTCACCGCCCATGGCCGTTTCACGTTGTAGAATCTCCAGCTCTACCTGCAGGGCGTCAATACGGCGGCGGGTATCTTCTACCTGTGCCGGTACCGCATGCTGGCTGATAGCGACCCGTGCACAGGCCGTATCCAGCAAACTAACGGATTTGTCTGGCAGTTGGCGGGCCGGAATATAGCGATGTGACAGCTTGACGGCCGCCTCTATGGCTTCATCCAGCAGTTGAACTTTGTGGTGCTGTTCGAGTTTACTGGCCACCCCACGCATCATCAGAATGGCTTTGCTTTCGTCCGGCTCGGGCACCTGCACAACCTGGAAACGACGGGTTAGGGCCGGGTCTTTTTCAATATGCTTCTTGTATTCCGCCCAGGTGGTGGCAGCAATAGTGCGCAGGGTCCCCCTGGCCAGTGCAGGTTTCAGCAGGTTGGCTGCGTCTCCGGTCCCGGCTGCACCTCCAGCCCCCACCAGCGTATGGGCTTCGTCAATAAACAGGATAATGGGCTTTTCAGACGACTGAACTTCTTCAATCACTTGCTTAAGACGTTCCTCGAACTCACCTTTCATACTGGCGCCAGCCTGCAACAGGCCTACATCCAGCACTCTGAGTTCCACGTCTTTGAGCGGCGGTGGCACATCACCAGCGGCAATGCGCTGGGCAAAGCCTTCCACCACAGCGGTTTTACCCACCCCAGCCTCGCCGGTCAGAATGGGGTTGTTTTGCCGGCGCCGCATCAGAATATCCACAATCTGCCGAATTTCCTCGTCGCGCCCGACTATGGGGTCCATATCACCAGAGGCCGCCTGCGCGGTCAGATCGACGGTAAAACGTTGCAGAGCTTCTTTCTTGCCCATTTGCGCCGGTGCCATCGCACCGCTGGCTTCCCCTGGTGCTGCCGATGAAAATCCGTCTGTGGCCGTTAACCCTGTTTCTGGTGAACCCTGAACTATGCCAGCAAAACGACTGGTCAGGCTCTCGCTGTCTATTTTGGCAAACTCGCCGCTGATAGCCCTGAGGTTATTCATCAGCGAACGGGTTTTTACCAGGCCAACCATTAAATAACCGGTACGGATCTGTGCTTCATTAAACATCAGGCTGCCGTAAACCCAGGCTCTTTCTACGGCTTCTTCCAGATGGGCAGACAAATCGGTAATCGAGGTGGAGCCTCTGGGTAAAGCATCCAAAGCTTCGGTGATATCTTTGGCCAGGGTGGCTGGATTGAGCTCAAAGTATTTGATAATCCGGTGCAGATCGGAGTCCTGCAGTTGCAGTATTTGCTGCAGCCAATGCACCAGTTCAACATAGGGATTACCGCGCATTTTGCAAAATACCGTGGCGCCTTCTATGGCTTTATAGGACAGCTTGTTCAGCTTACCAAACAGGGTGGTGCGACTGATTTCGGACATTGGTTTATCTCCCGTATAATTTTACGCCTGGCCTTCTAAGGTCAGGTCCTGCAAATCCCCTGCGGGCAAGCCTTTAAACATCCAACTTGTCCAGCCCAGTGTTGTGCTCTGCCCCAGGCAGGCCGCTTCGGCCTGATGGCGCGCCAGAATTAATCTCACATCCCAGTCCAGCTCATGGTTCAGATAATGCCGGACGAGATCCTTCAGCCTTTGCAAACTCTGCCCACCCGGCAGGAAGGCTTGATATTGGGTCAGGCTCATCGGGCCGATGATTAAGCGGAACTTGCCCTGACATTGCCAGACTCTGCTGCCAAGATTGCTGGTCAGGCCCAACTGGTTGGCCTGAGGGTTTGCACCAAGACATAGCTGATCTTCACGATCAATGGGTAGCCATTGACCAACGAATTGTTGCAACTGCACCGGCAACTGAAAGTAGAGGGTCAGAATGGCGCATAACCCTTCTGCATTTCTGTTACGCTGCGCGAATCTGGCGGCCAGATGCAGCTTGGCAAAATCAGGAATGCTGTCGCGTCCGCGGCTTTCAACAAGGCCCAGCCCCATCAGACTGCCGATACGCATCACAAACCGGTCAGTTTTGGGGCGGTCCAGGTTCACCGTGGGCTGGGCATCGGCCCAACTGCGATAGAAGAAGGTCAGAAAGCGGTGATGGAATACATCGGTAAAACGGGCCAGACTGTGATCGGCGTGGTTGCGTTGACGATCCCGTACATACTCGGTTAAATGCAGTGGTAGAGGGCCGTTTGGCCCGTACAGACCAAAGAAGTACACATCCAGTTTGGGTTTTTGCCCGGCTGACAGACTAAATTCGGCTAAAGTGGAAGGAGCGAAGGTCATGGATGGAGTTTGGCCAAATCGTATCACGTCATCCTTTGGCCTGGCCGTGCGGCCAAGTTGTTCAGTGCCTGGCAGTACCCGCTCAATTCTGCGCACGGCAGAGTAGAAACCAAAACGGAATGGTTCCTCTTGCATCTGCCGGTACAGACTCAGAGGATCTGGCGCTGCCCTGCTCTTATCGGCCATCTGGCGATCTCCCCGCGTTCCTGGGTTTTTACCAGGGTTTGAGTAAATGAATTGATAGAGGTATACAAGGCAAAGAAGCGTTCCAGCACCGCCCCGAGCAAAAAGCAGTTTGAACCGGCAAAAGCGCTCTCATCAAAGGTCAGAGTAATTTCCAGTCCTTTGATAAAGGCAATGGGACCTGCCCCCGGATTGCGTCTGGTAACCGCTTTGCAACTGATAGTACTTAGCCCATCAATTTGCTTGCTGATGACCGGGTCCTGCTGATCACCATAAAGCTTGAGGATGCTGCGTAAGGTCGCTGCCCCCTGTGCTTCGTCGGCAAGAGACAAGTAGTTAAGCGACAATTGGTTTATCAGGCGCCATGCCGATTCACCCTGTTCATGAGCCAGTGAAGGCTTCGGCTTACTTGGGCCTTTTATACAACGTATGCAAGCCACCGGTGCACTGACTTCCAGGGTAAAATCTGTTATGCCTTTACCAACCGGCATATGGATGGGTAAGTCGCGGTTAGTACACAGAGTATGTACTTCCAGTTGTTTGAAATCCAACTGGAAAGCTTTCTCCCGATTATCCACCAGTGAAACATAGGTTTCGCTGCCTATATAATTGGAGCGCGGGCCATGCCGACGCTGATGTGTGGATAACAAACGACGCTCCAGGCGCGAGGTATAAAAAGCACAGTGTTGCGGATAATCGGTGAGGTCATAACAAGCGTAAAAGGGTAAAAATTCTTTTTGATCGTCAGTCTGGTCGCCGTAACCCTGTACCTTATTGATTTGAAACACTTCAAAGTCCAGTGGCCTGGTTCTGTCAATCACCAGGTGGTATTCCTCGTCTCTGGTGTTGAGGTGAATGCGATCGGAGCGTTTCGGGAACAGGTTTATAACCGGAGTGCAAAACAGTGCGAAATCCTCGGCGGATAAACGCTGCTCTAACTCGCTGTCTACCCGGTCAAACAGAATTAACAACTGCAACTCGGTGGCGCGGTAAGGGGCCAGTTTCGTGGCCAGATCGCGTAGTTCAGCAAACAGCAGGCGATCGGGGAATGCGAAATACTCCCTCAACATCCGGTAACCAGAAAATCCCCTGGCATCTTCCGGAAACAGACTTTGCTCTGCATCCAGACCTGTTTGATGCAGGTGGCTGACAGGAAACACTTGTTGCCAATTCTGATCGGTTGTGGCAGGGCGCGCTACGATGGCGCAGGCATTGGCAAACAGTTGTTCGTAAAGCCGTACGGCAAGATGATTGTGACCGGCCAGAAACAGGTTGATGCAGTTAAGAAAGCCAACAGGGATGGGTTGTTCGTCGGTACTTTGCAGGGTTAAGCGCAGACCTGCCTTGGCTTTATTTTTTCCTAATGGCACATCTTTCACCAGCGCCATGTTGGTAAAATAGCTGGCTTCGCTGATGGCCACCGGCCACAGGGTAACATCATGGCAACTTCTGTATTCGCAAGCGCTCTGATCCCCTTCGCGCCGGTTAGCCTTAAACGCAGTATTGCGCGGAATTAAGCAGCCTTGTTCCAGGCTGGCTTGTGCTTCGGGGGTAATCTGCGCAATCGCAATGGAGGGGGTGGGGGCCAGGTACTGGGGGTAAACAATATTCAGCAGATTCTGGGTAAACTTAGGATATTCTGCATCGAGGCGCATATGCAGTCGGGCGGCCAGGAAGGCAAATCCCTCATACAGCCTTTCCACATAGGGATCGGCGGTTTCCACCCCATCGATACCCAATCGCCCGGCGATGCGCGGAAACTCGCGGGCATACTCTGCGCCCATTTCACGGACAAACTGCAATTCTCTTTCATAATGCCTGAGAAATAATGGATCCATATCAGCCCGCTTTTCGTTGTTGCAAAGAGACAGAACCCGTATCCAGATCCAATTCAGACTGTACGCTTAAATGTTCTGGTACCGGTTGCCCCCAGATATCACATTCGATTTCAAACCGCAGAGCATTGCGGGACATTTGATCAGTTTTTTTTACCTTTATTTTTAATGTGTTAGGTAAAATTCTTGGCTCATAGCACAAGATAATACGCTGCAGCTTCTTCTCCAGGCTGGCGGCATCTAACTGTGAGATGATGCTGCCTGTCAGCTCGGGCACACCAAAGTTAACCACTGATTTGGACACATTCGGGAAATCTGTCAGGTCCATCACTGCATCCAGGTTAACCGTATTAAGTAACCAGGCCAGATCGCGTATCACCACTTCTCTGAGTTTGCGCGCATTAATGTAGAATTTTTCTATTTGATCTGTGGACTTGGCTGATTGTCCATCAGGGGTTTGCTGCAACAACACGTCATCGGTCAGCCGATCCAGCAGCGAAGGCTGCAATTTGTGTTGTTGGTAGAGTTCCGCCATCTTCCTTGCTCCTGTCTACCAGTACTGTTTAATCGTTATTGAACTGAATGTGACGGATACTAAGGAGGGGATAGTCATCTACATCAGTAGTCAACATTCGCTGACCTGCACCGTGGTATTCACCGGCGCAAGGCAACCAATCAGTTTTGCGCGCCAACTGAATTTGCGCGTCTTCACTGTTGTGCGAACCAGCATAGCGGCTGGGTAACAGTGCGACTTCCTGGCCGCCATTTGTCCAGGTCAGATGGGCGGGTTGCCAGACCATATCGCGAAGATCTTCAGGGGCTTGAAGTTCTATGGCCTGAATTCTGCAAAATGGGATCCAGTAATAAGTCCCTTTCACCACGGCTTCCAGAAATGGCCCGATGCGGCTGTCGGCATCGGCAATCCATTGAAAATCCTGATTGTCAATTTGCCCCGGTGAGACAGGCGCTTGCTCAAATGCCTGTTGTCTGAGGCTTTGTGCCTGTTCATATTGCTGTTGTGCTGACGCTGCTAATGCCTGAATACAGAGTGCCATCCAGTTTTCCGGCTGACCAAATAACATCGGAGAGCGCCGTCCCGCGAATACCTCTTCGCGCATGGCTTCGGCAAACAATGCGGGTTTGTAGGTGTGATACATGGCAAGCGCACTGTCATCGAGGTTTTTAATCACTTCCAATTGTGATAGCGCCCGGTTCCACTGGCCACTGAGCGCCAGAAGTTGGAACAAAAAAACACGTAACTCCAGTTTTGCTGGTTGGCTTTTTATGGCCGCTTGCAGTTCTTTCAGGGCCGCAGGCAGGTCTCCTTGCTTGAGGCATTGTTCGGCATTAGACATAAAGACAAATCCGCCAGGGGTAAACAAGCCAAAACCCGGCCAGAGACCGGGCTTTGGTGCGACTACAATCAGGCCGTGGTGTTTTCTTCAATATTCCAGCCAAACTCTGGACCAGCCTGACCGGTACCATCTTTAGCCTGCTCTTGATATTCCACCTTAACCTTGGCGAAGTTCAGGCTGACATTTTCAGTCAGTCTGTCCTCTCCACCGCTGCCACCGGTGCTGACAGAGGTAACCAACACATCCGTCATTGTAATCTTGATATACTCCAACGGATTTTCCCCGGCTTTTCTCACCACTAGTGTGGCCTTGGGAATATGCTTACCATTGGCACAGTAAAGCATCAGGTTGGCTGAGGCTTTATCAAACCAATGGGTAAATGACATGTCCTGCACATTGACCTTGCCGGCACCACCGCCGCCACCAACGTGCATACTTCCTGACTGTGACATTCCCCAGCTCCATGCAAGTACGTCTATTTCCTTACTATGGGCCTTATCCTTAGACTCTCCATCGATACCTTCAATCTTGATGAACATATCAACTGCCATGACGACTCTCCTCTTGTTTCATTTCCATTCTGAGCAGTATTGCTCGTTACTTACGTCACATTTACGCGATATCAAGCACTCTTCGCAGACGGCAGGCGTGATACCAACCTTAGTGAGACCGTTAACCCTTCCAACTGGTAGTGAGGTCTCAAGAAAAACTTAGAAGTGTAATAACCCGGATTACCTTCCACTTCCTCTACTACCACTTCTGCGGCAGCAAGGGGTTTTCTGGCTTTGGTTTCTTCGGTGGAATTGGCTGGATCTCCATCCACATAATTCATAATCCATTTCTGCAGCCATTTCTGCATGGCCTCTCTTTCCTTGAATGAGCCGATCTTGTCTCTGACGATACATTTAAGATAGTGGGCAAATCTGCAACTGGCAAAAAGATAGGGCAAACGCGCCGCTAAGTTTGCGTTGGCAGTGGCATCGGGATCGTCATATTCAAAGGGCTTCTGCAAAGATTGCGCGCCGATAAATGCGGCAAAGTCGGAGTTTTTCTTATGCACTAGTGGCATAAAGCCATTTTTGGCCAGCTCAGCTTCACGACGGTCACTGATGGCGATTTCGGTGGGACATTTCATGTCCACACCACCGTCATCCGTGGGGAAGGTATGGGTAGGCAGGCCCTCTACTGCGCCGCCGGATTCTATTCCGCGAATCCGTGAGCACCAGCCGAACATTTTAAATGAGCGATTAATATTAACGCCCATGGCATAAGCGGAGTTAGCCCAAGTGTACTTATAGTGATCGGCCCCTTCGGTGTCTTCCTCAAAATCAAATTCCTCGACCGGATCGGTTTTTGAACCATAAGGTAATCTGGCCAGAACTCTAGGCATGGTCAAACCCAAGAAGCGTGAGTCATCTGATTCCCGCAATGACCGCCAGGCAGCATATTCCGGCGTCTGGAAAATTTTGGTTAAATCCCTTGGATTGCTGAGTTCCTGCCAGGAATCCATTTGCAGTAAATACGGGTCCGCTGCGGAAATAAATGGCGCATGGCAGGCCGCCGAGACTTGTGCCATTTCCCCCAGTAGTTCTACATCTTGTGGGCTATGACTGAAGTAGTAGTCGCCGATAATGCAGCCATAGGGTTCACCACCAAACTGACCATACTCCTCTTCATAGATTTTCTTGAAGATGGGGCTTTGGTCCCAAGCCGTGCCTTTGAATTTTTTCAGGGTTTTACCCAAGTCATTCTTGCTGATATTCATTACCCGAATTTTCAGCATTTCATCGGTTTCGGTGTTGTTCACTAAATGGTGCAATCCGCGCCAGGTACCTTCCAACTTCTGAAAGTCTTCATGGTGGAGAATCAGGTTAACCTGATCTGACAATTTTTGATCGATTTCAGCAATCAGAGCCTGAATCGTGCCTATAACATCCGAAGAGATAACCGCGGTGTCTTTTAACAGCTGTTCAGCCAGCGTTTGCACTGCTGTTTCTACGGCTTCTTTTGAACGTTCTGACTTAGGTTTAAATTCTTTTTGCAACAGCGACTGGAAATCATTGGCTTCAATTTTTTCTGCAACTTCTTGCTGAGCTTCGTTCTTTAGTTCAGTCATGATGACAAATACTCCATGTTCCGTTTTGCCCGTTATTCACTGGCCGGTTTTTTCTCTGCCAGCAAAGACTGCAGCAGTGCCGAATCATTCATAATTTTGCCGATCAGTTCCTCGGCGCCGGTTTTGCCGTCCATGTAGGTAATCAGATTTGACAGTTGGGTTCTTGCTTCCAACAGTTCTTTCAAGCCGTCCACCTTGCGAGCCACTGCTGCAGGTGAAAAATCGTCCATGCTGTCAAAGCTGATATCGATGCTCAGATTGCCTTCTCCGGTAAGAGTATTGGGCACCTGGAAGGCCACTCTGGGCTTAATGGCCTTGAGTCGGTCATCAAAATTGTCTACGTCTATTTCCAGTGCTTTACGGTCTGCTACAGGCGGCAAAGGCTCGTTGGGCTTGCCCGACAGATCAGCCATAACCCCCATCACAAAGGGCAACTGAATTTTCTTTTCTGCGCCGTATAGTTCGACGTCGTATTCAATTTGAACTCTTGGCGCACGGTTTCTTGCAATAAACTTCTGGCTGCTTGCCTTGGCCATTTCTTGTACTCCTTACGGTAAAGGTTTAAACATAGTCAGGAATCATCATCTAGGCCAGATTTGTCCAGACCGCCAGCATTCCTCGCCTGCTGCAGTCCGTCTGGCGCCATATCGCGAAGGATCTCTAGGAAATCCAGGGTGGCTAGTCGTTTAGCCCGTTGCAGCAGTAAAGGCACAGGGCTGGAAGGTTCATGGCGGCGAAAATATTCAATAATTCTGTCCATCTGCCTGGTGGCATCTTCCCTGCTGTTAATCTCGCCGCTGTTGTTTGGTTGCTGCACTTGCTGGATCTCCCCGGCCGTTTCCCCATTTTCTCCTGCAACTGGGGTATCAGTGTCCTGCCCCCTTCTGGCCAGATATTCATTGACAACGACTTGAGCATCATTGAGAGGAGCTAGCAATGCACTGAGATCAGGCGCCTGACTGGCGCCTAAGGTGGTGGTGAGAAAGTTGTCTATGGCTTTAACAGAATCGATGCTGCTGCTTAAATCCTCTGCTGTCTGCTTTAAGTCATCAATGGGGCAATCCATAAAAGCGGCTGATACACCGGCAAGGTCCGGTGTTTCCCCTTGTTGACCGTCATCGCTTATGATGCCTTTGGCAATTTGCACCTGACGCAGTCCGATAGGACCAAACAAACGAGACACAGTAAGAGGGGCACGATACAGCGTCGATAAGGTTGCCTCTCTGTCGCATAAGGTCAGTAAGGTATTGATACGCAGTACCGGATCATTGTCGTCATCGGGGTCGAGTTGAGGATGCAATGTCGGCCAGAATTGTTGTAGCAGGCCATCTGTAAGCGCCAGCCCTTGTCTGAAGCCAGCCAGTCCTTCGAGGTTTAATAAAGCGCGACAAAGAAATATAGCCAGGCGCAAATCCCGGCTGGTATCCAGCAGAGTCAAAGCACTCTTACGGACTGCCCGCCAGTCAGGCGGCTCCGCATCTACTTTGGCATCGCCAAGAATCTGTTCAGGTTTACCACGGGCGAGGCGTTCTAATTCGGTGAATGATTGCTCATACTCCAAATTGTCTCCGGACGGCGCTTCATCCGATATGGCAGTCAGATACTGATTTATGTTCAAGTCTGTCATATAGGTACTGGTTAAAATTCCATCTTAACTGTTGGACAGACATCAAGGCATGGGCCACAATCCCAACAATTTAACAGTGGTAAATCTGTTAAATAACAATAACCAAGTGAATCCATCCAGATTGGTCAACTGTTGAAATATTGGTCTAATAATTGGCTTTCGGCAAGGAAATGCGAGAATTTTGTTCAAATTTCCATTTTTTAGACCTTTATAACCTCGACCTATGTCGCTGGATAACGGTCAACAACCGGATGGAAAAGGCACTCAAATGCGGATTGCGAGCGTCAGGCTTTCTATATTTTCTGCTATTGGGTTAGAGTAGTTAAAACGGATAACGATTTTATGGGAGGTAATATGGGACAACCTTCAATAGTTGAGGTTGATTACCATGTGTTGGTCGGCAAGCTTAAACGGGCTGCCGATACCGGGTGCCTGATAGAAAGAACGGACAAGGAAAGATGGAAGGCCTATATTGAAGAAAATCAGATCCGGGAGACGTCCCTGGTGGCATTCGGAAAGGTTAAATTCAGTCGTGGGGCCCCCACTCCGGTCGCTATTGTGATGTCGTCAGACTGGGATGGCTGTTATGTCTATTCAGATAAAGACGAAGCGGCACTGAAGTATGTGCCGGCAACCTGAGCGTTGCTCACCAACGTCCGCTGATAAACGCACTGAATGACGCAGGTGGAGGCAGGGCTGGGTAAATTAGCAAGGCCGGCTCGATGTCCTGCGACCCCAGGGTCCACCATAAACTAATACTTGCATAATCTCTGTTTAGCCTGGTTTGTAGCTCCGCAGCCAGGCACTGGGCTACCATCTCGCTGCCATCTGGACTGTCTTGATGCCATCCCATTCGACCTTCCACTGAACTGACTGCCTTGGGTTGCTTTATGGGGGGCGGTGCCGCGAGACGGGTCATGCGCTGCTCAAAATCAGACATTGAAAACGTATCAGACAGTGCATACAGCGCTAAATCTTCCAGTTGTTCAAACCATTGGTCGGCTTGCAGCGCCAGGTTTGTTAAATCGCAATTGGGGGCGATAGGTTGCGCCAGGGTCAGCGGGAAGTGTCTGCCAACACTATCTACACTTGGCATGAGTATGCCCGCCAATCCCTGGGAGCCGAGCAGGCCCGGAGACAGTGCAAATCGCCAGATAGGGCTGACCAGGTAATGGTTTAACCATTCGCTGCCAAGCTCTGCCCGGCTATGGGCCATGGCTGACTGCAACCAATTATCCCAATTCAACATCATGTCATTTGGCAATGCTCTTCTGACAAAATCCCCTTTGCCAGGTAGCTTTCCATAGAATCCCAGTTGATCGAGCAACATCGATTTTCCTTATAAGCTGTCCAGACATCCCAGGCTGCGCAATGCCTGTTTATTGAACGGATTGATAACACTTCCAGCCTTAATTTCGTAACTGGCTTCCAGGCCTTCTGCGTTGAATGTCACCCTGAACCTGTCGCGGGTGGATGTTGCCTGGCTATTGCCCTTGTCGATCAGTCTGAACCAGGCCCAGGGGCCGTCGGTAGCAATACCTGTGCTATTCCCTGATAAGCTACGTATGGAGAACCTGGCGCGTTCCAGACCGCCGGATGGCGGCCAGACCATTTGCGTCAGGCGTGTGGGGCCATGTTGATATACCAGGCGTTGATCACCCAACTCGATAAGGCTTTGACTGGCAGACGCATCGAGTTGCAATGGAATGATCTGGAAGTTGAAATAAGGTTGGTTGGCACCGCCCATAAAGAAGGTCTGGCGAATGTCCGCGGCCTGTTCAAAATAATCCACCACGGTATCGTCCACTTCTAGTTTGGCGCCGGCATTTTCTATCAAACGCCAGGGCTTAACACTTGTATCGATAAAACCTGCAAGGTAGGTTTTAAAGAACTCGTCCAACAAACCCGAAGGGCCAAAATAGCGGCTGAAATCACTAATGTTGATGTCATCCGGGCTGTTGTGCGCAATGGGATATCGACTATCAATGGCTTGTCGGCAGAAACTTGCCACCGAAGATTGCCAGACTTTGTTGAAGCGTTGTCTGGCGTCCCGGACAAACACCATGTTGCTTTCTCTGACCAGACTGTAAAGCCATTGTCGAAGGGGTTCAGGCTGGCGATTGGCTTCCAGTTGTATCCGCCTTAATACGCCTTGCAGAGCAGAACTGGCGTCATTCGTACTCAGCCCCATTGCGGCAGAATTAATGGTGGCTTCTACTGTGCTCAAGGCGATAAACAATTCATTGAGGTTAGACAGTGTCGCTTTAATAGGAGCCTGTACTTCGTCCCTTTCCTTAAGAATTTCATGTAAACGGGCAAACTGTCTGTCCACCAATGCTGCCGGATCAGTATTCTGATTCAGACTGTCAGCTTCTGCGGCTTTGGACAACAGGGCAGATACCCTGCTGCTAATGCCGCTCAGGCGATCTGTCTTTCCTGCTGCATCGATAAGGTCTGCACTGGAAGACACCAGGGTCGTTTGTTTACCCACATGGGCAAGCAAACTGCGGATGGGCGACATCTCTGCGGACAAGTCTTTGACCTTTTGCGCCCCATCGGCAAAGGAGTTAAACCTGGCAATGTCAAGGTCGGCAAGGTAGTCCTGCCATACTCTGACATATTCCGAGAAATATAATTTACTGACATCCTGAAACAGTGCGTCTACTTCCTTTTCCGACAGATTGTCGCGGCTGTCTTCCCTCAGCACCCAGGTCTCTTTGGCGGCCTGACTGGTCAATTGCGGACCTTGTTTCAACAACACATCTTTATAACCTGACAGGGTAAAGAAGCCGGGCAGCCCTTTATTCATAGGCGCATCGCTACGAAAGCGGAAATAGTGGGCAGCGTCAGCCCCTATGCTGTCAATCATTCGCCAGTCGTTTAGCTTACTGGCCTGAGGACCGCGTTTGATTTGACCGTATACCCTCTCCGCCAGGCTTTGTTTAGCCAGGGTTTGACGCACCTGTTCCACCAACAGCCCCTGTAGCCGGACTTGAGGCAGGTCACTATCTACCAGCGCCTGCAGGTGAGCAACCAATTGTTCGCGCGGTTCACTGTTATTGACACCTGGATATTGATTGGCCCAGTCTGTGGTAATCCAGACGCCAACTTCCTCCCTGTCATAGCGCCCAGGGTTACCTATCATCAGATAGACTTTTAACGCGGCATATAACAGATCGCTCTGCTCGGCCCGATTGTTCTCGCTGAGTTGTTGTTCCAGCCGGGTCACCACCCTGGGCAGCAACACGTTGTTCAACGCCCGTCGATAGGCGTCTATGGCGATAGGACCCAGTTTATCTCCCTGATACAAGCCTAATCCCATGGACAATGGTGGGCTGATGTCCTTGTCGGCATAGCCCCCAGGGATGGTTCTAAGTAGATTCAAATACGGCAGAATAACGTTAATATCACCCTGGCTGTCCACCAGATTACCTGCCACCTGTTGGTATTGGCCCAGTTGCTCTTCCACGTCATGGATATAATCCAGATTATGTTGGTAACTCCAGAACCAACCAACAATAACCAGCAGTGTTGCTGCCAGTGCACCGAAGTAACCAGCGCGCTCCAGTTGCCCTCTGTGTTTAGACCAGAACCCGGTATGTACTACCAGTCCGGCCTCTTTAAAAATCACGTCCTGCATCAAGCGGGTTAGAAAATAACTTCGCCCGGGGCCACTGTAGGCTGGTGTTGCCTGGCGACTTAAGCCAAAAGCGCGGGAAACGGCACCGATCAATCGATCAATAGGTGTTCCTTCCTGGGTTCCGCTGGAAAAATAGACGCCCCGCAACATGGGTTTATCGTCATACACATTCGGCGCGAAAATCTCGGCAATAAAGTCGCGAAGAGAAAGTTTGAGTGACGCCATTTGTTCAGGAAAGCCATGTAAGGCAGCCCGCCGGTGCAAGTCCTGCTCTGCATCCAATCGCTCGATTAAGCCAGCTTCTAATCTGGATATAAGCTTTTCGTACTCTTTACTGAAAGTGGTTACAAACTCACTGGGGTTTTCCGAGACACTGAGAGGAAAGGTCATGCCCCAAACCTGTTCCCTGTGGGTTTTGTCTAAATTATCAAAGTAAGCAGTAAAGCCTTCCAACAGGTCGGTTTTGGTAAAAATCACATAAACCGGTACTTGTACCTTAAGACTGTCACTAAGCTCTTTAAGTCTGCGTCTCACTGCCATGGCATGCAACTGCCGGGTTTCGGCACTCTGAGCGATTAAATCCATCAGACTAAACGCCACAATCACACCGTCTAATGGCCGCCGCCGCCGATACTTTTTCAGCAGGCCGAGAAATCCTGTCCAGGCTTCTTTGTCCACTGACTGATCACTGTCCTGTGTTGTATAGCGCCCCGCGGTATCCAACAGCACGGCTTCATTGGTGAACCACCAGTCACAGTTTCGGGTCCCTCCTATTCCCTTCAACGGCTCTGAACCAAAACCTTCTTGTAATGGGAAGCGCAAACCTGAGTTCTTAAGTGCAGTGGTTTTACCGGCGCCAGGGGGGCCGATAATGACATACCAAGGGAGTTGGTAAAGATATCGTCTTCCGCTGTTTCCTCCCAGGCGCGACTTTTTCAGGGTCTGCATCGCTTCTTGAAACCTGTCTTTCAGCAATGCCACTTCACTGTTGTCAACGCTGTCCTGGCGAGCCGACGATGACATTCCCTGAATTATCTGTTGGTTGGCCTTCTTCTGTCTGACGACCTTGAGTAACTGAATGACTGCCCATACCAGCACGACCAGCGCAATAAACAGCCCTCTGGTACCGTCGTCAGCCAAAGGCATCCAGTCACCAAAGGCCAGAATCTGGCCTACATACCAGATTACCAGACATAAAATGACTAACCCCAACACAGACAATACCCATCTGTTGGTTAGCCAGGAAAACATCTTTTTCAGCCATCCCATTTTAGTCCCTGCCCTGTCAGTAGGTGCGAATCAGAATTTCGACACGACGATTTTGTTCACGCCCTTGTGCTGTATTGTTGTCTGCCACAGGCTCGGTGTCGGCCTTACCCTGAGCAACCAAGCGCTCCTTGTGCATGCCGCTTCTTACCAGCACTGCCACCACGGCTCTGGCTCGGTCGTCAGACAGGTGCCAGTTTGAGGGGTAACGTAAGGTGCGGATTTGCTGACTGTCTGAATGCCCGGACACCAGAATGGGGCCAGGTAATTCTTTCAACGTATCAGCCAATTGGCTAAATATGCGTTGATAGGCGGGGGAAACCTCTGCATTGCCTGACGCAAATAATCCCTTATTGTGTACCGTAATCTTGATGCCACCCGGTTCCCGGCTCAGGCTGATCTGGCGGGCGGCGATTTCGTTGCTTAACCGGTTTTGCAGGGGCTGCATTAAGGTCGTGGGGTCAATACCTGGTGTTTCAGGTTCAACAAGAGTATTGCTGTCAGGAATATCCCGGGTCATTTGTGGGATTTCTCTGCCCAGTTGGCCTATTTGGGTAAATGTCTGGTCTGATGCTTCGTTTAATGAGAAGTAAAATCCGATGTAACAGGCGACCAAAACACCGGATAACACCGCGCCCACAACCCACCATGGGATCCATCTGGCAATAGCCGGTCGACCGTCCTGCACGCCTTGCCAGTTGTCTGACAGGTCTGGTTCCGGGGCGGGTTTGATTTGCCGGAGTGTATGGTAAAGACCTGCACGAATTTGTCGAATTGCAGCCTGACCGTTTTCCTGTATGGCAAATTTGCCTTGAAAACCCAGGCTCAGGCAGTGATACATCAACTCTAGTAATGCAATATTGGGAGCGGGATTTTCAGAACGGTTGGCCAGAATCTGGAAGAAACGTTCGCCACCGCGGGTGTCATTATGCAGGGAGCTAAGCAGACTGCTCTGACTCCATTGGCTGGCATGCCCCCAGGGAGTATTAAGCACAATCTCATCCAGAAAGGCGCAGAGAATATAACGGGCTTCGTAGGCAGTATCAGGTGCGACGCCCTGGCCTATGCAAGTCCTTTCATAACTGCGCATTAAGCCGGTTACATGTGTGAGTAAGCCGGGAATGTCACTATGCTGCATCGTATTACGCAGTTGTCTGGCCAGCGAAAAAATCATGGTGGCCGCGTTTATCAGCGTATGTGTTCCTGCGGAGCCCATCATTTGTACTGAGGGTTCGTCTCGGTCAGTTAATGGCGGTGGTTGCACCGGCGGTGGGGCCGGTGCCTGCTGCCGTGTCGCGGGGGGCGGGGAGGAATCCGGCTGCTCGTTGTTTGCTCTGCGCCTTCCGGGCGATGGCATGATTAACGTGCGGTCAAGGTCGTCATTTACCATGATTATTGCCTGATTGCCCAGAAGCCTATTTCCAGGCCTGGATATTGTCCTGCCACATGCAAAGCCAGGTTACCTGAGGCTTCAATATCCTGCCAGGCGCTGGTGGATTTATCCAGTTGGAAGTAGGTTGTTCCGGCGTTAAATGGGATCTGCCTGGGCGCCGCAGGCAGCGGACTGATAGCCACGCCTGGCAGAGATTTATTGATTAATTGAGCGATTTTATCTACTGCGCCAATTTTCATCTGGCCAGGCAGGCCTTGTCTGAGCTTGTCATCTGCTACGTCGGCGCGAACCGCAAAGATAAACATCGCCTTGCGCAACATTTCGCGGTTCCCAATAGATGCGGTTCTAATGCCATACTGGTTGGCGGCACTGAGTTCGATTTGTGTCGCAGCCTGCTCCAATACGGTGCTCATAGCCTGGCGCAGGCTGTTCATCAGCGGCACAAAAGTTTCGCGCAACGCTTCATGACGGTAGGGAGCCAGACCTTCCGGTCTTCTGCTGCGGTTTGTGAACGTTGCCAGCTCCCCTGCCGTTTGCAGTAATTGTTGATAAAGTTGCAGGGGGTGTAAGCAGGGTTGATTCAACATATGATGAATCAGGGGTTCTATACGATTGATGGCCTGCAACAACAAAAAATCTGCTATTTCCGTGCTGCTTCGGCCTGCTCCAGACACTCTTGATGCCAAGCTCTCGGCGCGCTGATGCAACATCGATTCAAGCTCCACCACAAACCCGTGCAAGTTTGGTTGGCAACTGACGTCCAAGCAAGGTGGGATAAAATCTGTATCCAGAATGACATTGCGATCTGCACCGACTTCCAGGACCCGGGCGACGGCCAGGGTTTGAAATGCGTCCATTTGCTTGTTAGTGACCGCCAGATCAAAACGTGGCTGAGCCAATTCTATTTCCGCGTCATTGGCCTGCGATTCTGCGGTATTGCGCACTAAATGCACATATGACAGAAACCTTACATGGCGTTCCTCTTCACTGGTACTGAATTCCTGCCCGGACGCCGTGGTAACCGGGAGGCTGAGATAGACTGTGAGATCACGGCTACCTTCAGGTAAGTCCATGACGGGGGCCTGCCCATCTAAATCAAAGCACAATCCATCGGGTAGGATGCCCCGGCATTGTTTAAATGACAACTTGCCAACTTTTAGTAACTCCTGATCCAGCTTGAGCGCCTGAAATCCCCAAAGATATCCCTGAAGAACCTGGGTACTGGCACGAAGCTGTTCGAGGAAATACCTGTCTTGTTGCTGAAAATGCTGAGGCCTGAGAAACATGCCCTCAGACCAGACTATTCTGTTATTGGATGCCATTCCTTCACCACATAGTTAGCGCACTGGACTACTCAATGTTTAACTGCAACATGTTGCTACCTAACGCTATCTGTATGCTCGAATTAGAGTCAGGCGGCAGCTCTACCACGCGTTTCCATGTGGCGGTGCCAATATCTCTATAAGCAGCAATCAATCCGAGATAACGCGTCTCTTCAGAAAAAATTACCGTTTTTTGCACTTGCTGGCCGGGTTTTAGTTCTAAATCATCATGACGTATATAGTCATTGCCTAACTCACCGGCTGCCTTGTCGTACAAAGAGAAAAAATCAGCACTATTAAAAGCGCTGGGGGAACGAAGTTCGTAATACCGAACCAAAACTGGTGATGGGCGGCCGTTAATATCAGGATTAACGTCTGGCGCTGCGACGAAGGTGATATCTGCCTTGGTGACTACTGAGAAAACATCTTTAACCATAGTACTCGAACCACAGCCTGCCAGTAAAAACAGCAACACTGGCACTACAGTGCGAATGAGTACAGCGAAACACTTATCTCCAACACCTGACATTCTCTCCCTCCTGGTATCTTGTTAAAGCTGCTATTTGATTGTTTTATAAACGTAATGTCATTACTTATAGTTTAAATTCCACGAATGTGCGGGATATTTTCAAGCTCATTGCCGTTGTTTCTTTATCTGTTGTTCATAGGCTTTGGCAAAGTCCCGGCCGAACAGATTTTGTACGTCATCTTCGCCATCCCGGCACAAGGTTTTGTATAACAATACATAGTTGTCCCAATAAGCAGATTTGCGGCTTCCTAATAGTTTCGACACGCCAGAGGATTGCTTGTCAGATTGTTCAATACGCTGTGGGTTGAATGTGTTAAGCAGTGATTGCAGCGCATTCTGCATGCCCGCCAGCATGGCCATCTGGTGAGTCTTCAGGTCTTCGAATGCTTCATCAAACGCGGGTTCTGCCGCCATGTAGCCACTGCCCCTTTTACTGATAAGCGACTGCATTGCTTCTTCAACATTCAGTGAAAACTTCAACGGATTATTTTCTGTAGGTTTTATCATGGTCTGGGCCAGACGAAATTCACCCTTTATGTCTCCCCTGGCGGCTAGCACACCAATCATGCCTTTTGTCATACAGCGAAACAGACTGCCCAATTCGGTCATAAATTGTTGCGGATCCGTGCTCAGCCCTTCAGTTGCAGGCAGGCCTGCGCCGGACAAGAAGGCTTTAATCAAGTCTTCTGTGGGCGCGGCGGCGTTACTGGTAGCCTGCTCGGGTGGGGGCGGCGGCGGTGTGGTGACTTTCTGTGGAGGCTCTGGCGTATCCTGCATGCTCCAGTCTTCGGGAATGCTTATACCAACAGAAGGCGCATCATAGTGGCTTTGTGCCAACTCTGGCATCTCAACGGCTGTCTCTTCATTGTCCGGCATTGATTGTATCTGCGGTTGTAGCAACTGGTGCCAATCCGCTTCTTCATTAACGTCCTGGATGTTTTGCTGGTAAGTTGCGCCATGGTTGTCGGGCATCGAAAAGGCACTTTGGTCTGGTTGTGCGCCTGCTTCAATACCGACACGAATTTCGTAATCACTGATTTTGAAGTGATCGCCATCCTTCAGCTTTACACTGTTTCCCTTGCCTATGGCCTGCAATGACTGATTGAGGAAGACACCGTTAGTGCTTAAATCAAACAGCAGATAGCCATCTGGGCTCTTTTCCACACGGCAGTGCTGCTTCGACAAAATGCGATCTGGGTCGGTCAGGCACCAATCATTACTTCTGTCTCTGCCTATATTGATGCCCCCCGAATCCAGGGATATAGCAGCGGGCTGGGCCGTGCTTTCCTTTTGATAACTGATAATTTCCAGCTTCAACGACAAAATAGGTTCCCCTTACAGAATTCCGTCTTCCATGTGGTATAAACACAGCTTACATTTTGTACCATACCTGTTGCAGCGTTTTTTTTATACAGCGCGAAAATTCCGCACGGAATAAAACTTGGCAGCACCGGATGCGCAGGGCATGATTAACAACACATCTTCCATTGGGTTGATTTTTCACCACTAAACAATAGGTGAATACGTTGTTTTAAACAAATAAAACAGATAGATAGCTTCAAGTGGTAAAAGATGGTCAGTGGCAGCAAAGTTAATAGTAAAAACCATACCAACGCTCTTTATCAACGCATCTGGCAGACAGTACGCCTGATTCCACCAGGCAAAGTCGCTAGCTACGGGCAAATTGCTGATCTTGCCGGACTGCCAGGTCGAGCAAGATTGGTGGGGAAAGCATTAGGTATGGCGGGGGATGAATGGAATTTGCCCTGGTACCGGGTGCTAAGGTCATCTGGCATGATTGCCTTTCCCCCTGGCTCTGTAACTGCAAACGAGCAGCGCGCACAGTTGCTCAGTGAAGGCATTGTGGTCAAAAACAACAGGGTAAGATTAAAAGACGTGCAGTGGCGACCAGACCTGGCTGAGTTGCTGTTTGCGCTGGAGTTTTAAAGGAGACGGATTTATGTTCCGACGTTTAACAGGGGTTTTGTTGGCCTGTCTGGTGTGTATGCTGTCTGTTGAAGTTGAGGCGGCTGATGAGCAAAGCGAGATTAAGGCGCTACTTGATGATTTTCTGATTGGTGCCAGCGAAAATAATCCGGCGGCGCATAATAAATTCTGGGCAGAAGATCTGGTATATACCAGTTCAGCCGGAGAGCGCTTCGGTAAGGCTGAATTGATGGCCGAGCTTGATCAAGAAAAGCAAAATTCGGAACGGGTCGATTATTCAGCACAAGGGGTTAACATCAGGCTTTACGGAAATGTCGCTGTTGTGACCTTTAAACTGGTCGGGCACCAAAACAACCAGTACCGCTATTATTTAAACAGCGGCACACTGGTGAAACGATTTGGGCAATGGAAAGTGGTTAACTGGCAGGCAACCCATGCGTCATCTTCTTCCTGAGCTAGCCGCGTTTGAATCTGTAACAGCAAAGTAATGCCAGCGGAATTAGACTTAGCAGACCAGTGGAGCCTCCGCTGGTTTCCCTGACAACTACCACCTGGTTGTATTCATAGTCTCGGCTTTCCAGAGGTAAATACAGCAAGTCTTCATCATCGAAACTGTCATACACTGCAACCAATTCATTCCGGTCAGCGTCATATAGCTCGATCAAAATTTCATAGTCATTGTCGGCAAAGCCCTCCAACAGCTCGGTACTGACCTCGAAAAAGTCATCACTGCTCTGGCCGTTTACAAAAAAGTCGGATGTGCTGTGATATTCACGAAAGCTGTCATTTTTTCCCAAATATAACCTGGCATAAACTGGAGCTTGAGCAAAGTGGCTGTCAACGTCAATAGACAGGGTGAATCCACTGTAGAATCCGTCGCGGTCAGTATCTTTGTTAAGTTCTATCCAAGCGTCGTATATCCAGAAATCCCCTGAATCGGTTGTCTGAGGTCGTTTGCTTAACTGCTTCGCTGGCAAGCTGTCTTTTTCGCTGCTATGCAAACTGCTGGTGCTGCGCATGGCGCGCTTTTCATTTAATTGCCGTTCTTCTGAAGATGCTTTCCAGGCTTCAGCGGCCTGAAGATTTACCCCAAACAGCAGACAAAATATGCATAATACTGTTCTCATCTGTATTCTCCATTAGCAGGATACAGACAGTCTGGTGGCGCATGGGTGAACTTTGCCTGAACTTTCCTTAATTGAAACTGAAGTACGTTTTGTGTGCTATTTTATGAAAGTGATTGTTCACTATTTGTTCGTTGGTTTGAACAAGAGAGGTCGTATCAACTTAGACAACGGCATGACCTGAGTCATTATTTAGTCTTTTACTATTGGAATAAGACCAGCCTGCAAGCCAAATGGTTGGAATGCCGCATTAAATACCAGGAAAGTCGGGCTACTGAGATCTTGCTCTAGGTCCGACAATGTTCTTCTGCTGATACCTGTCAATGCCGCATACTCAACCTGACTCATTTCCAGTATGTCTTTGCGAAGAATTTTTAATATTTGTCCGGCACTGAGTTCCTGCCGCTGATATGCAGAGAGTAATTCTCTGATCAACTCACCATGTTTTTCATGTGCAAAAATATTCTCATTCATCTTAAAGTCGCATTCTCACACTGAGTTTCAGACCTGTCTTCTTTGCGCTCTTCTATACAGTTAAATATGAGCTCTGTTACAGTTGAACCTTAAATATTTGCGCAAAAATTTACTCAACGAAATCTGAGATATACTCGGTCTCATATACAGCATCTACGGTGATATAGTCGTTATCAATGGTCATGAGATGCGAAAATAATTGCGCAAAACTGTTTATTCAATATTTTGGATTTGCTCGCGCATCTGCTCAATAAGCACCTTTAATTCCACTGCCGACTGAGTGATTTCTGCATTGATGGATTTAGATGCCAGGGTATTAGACTCACGGTTAAACTCCTGCATCATAAAATCCAGACGCCGACCACAGGCACCACCTTTGTGCAAAATTTTGCGCGTTTCACTGACGTGTGAGTCCAGTCTGTCCAGTTCTTCGGCGACGTCTAAACGCTGGGCAAGTAGGATCATTTCCTGCTCTAGTCGACCTGCCTCCAATTCTATCTTGGCTTCCGCAAACTTGTTATTGATCCGGTCTCTCTGCCATTCCAAAACGGCTGGCATGGCTTCTCTGATGGTAGTTACTTCTGACTCGATAGCGGACAATCTCTGCTCGATAAGTGAGCGCAGATTTTCTCCTTCCGCCGCTCTGGCCCGCAGCATCTCCGCCAGGCAAGTATCAAATGCTTGCAGCATCTCACTTTGAATAGCATCCATATCTGCTTCTTCTGCGCTAATCACACCGGGCCACCTGAGTACGTCAAAGGGGTTTACTCCGGTAGACTGGCCATGAGACTGTACCCAGTCAGCTGCTTCCATCAGTTGTCTTGCCAGGTTTTCGTTCAGAGTCACTTTACCGACGGCCGCGTCATTGGCTACAAAGCGCAAGGCACATTCTACTTTGCCTCTTTGCAGTGCTTTGCGGAATCTTTCCCGTAATACCGGCTCAAGGCCGCGAAATTGTTCAGGCAGACGAAAATAGCTTTCAAGATAGCGTTGATTGACGGAGCGAATCTCCCACACCGCACTACCCCATTGAGCCTTATGTTCTACTCGGGCGAAGGCCGTCATACTGTGTATCATGCTAATAATCCTGAACGTTGTGTTGCCGTCAGTATAACCTAACTGGATCTGATGCTGAACCAATCACTTAGCGGAGGAGCATGCTGAGCCTGTGAGCTCTGGCTTAGCCGAGGGCTGTTTCTTTGATTTATGCAGATGTACATGACACATTGGGCTATAATGCCGGCCAGTTAAGCGCCAGAGGAAAACAATATGCGTCCAAGCGGAAGAACCGCCAATCAAATTCGCCCGGTTACTATTACCCGACAATTCACCTGCCATGCTGAAGGCTCTGTACTGATTGAGTTCGGCAATACCAAGGTGATTTGTAACGCTTCTGTCGAAGAAGGTGTACCCCGCTTTATGAAAGGCCAGGGTAAAGGTTGGATCACCGCTGAATACAGCATGTTACCGCGTTCCACTCATACCCGCAGTGACCGTGAGGCTGCCAGGGGAAAGCAAGGCGGACGCACTCTGGAAATCCAGCGTTTGATTGCCCGCTCACTCCGCGCAGCCGTGGATTTAAGCTTGCTTGGTGAAAACACTATTTTGTTGGATTGCGATGTGATTCAGGCTGATGGTGGCACGCGTACGGCATCCATAACAGGTGCTTGTGTGGCACTTGCCGATGCACTGACCTGGATGCGCGCCAAAGGAATGATTAAAGCCAATCCGATGAAATATATGGTCGCTGCTGTTTCTGTGGGGGTATACAAGGGCAATCCGGTGGCCGATCTGGAGTATATTGAGGATTCTGCCGCCGAGACTGATATGAATGTGGTGATGACAGATTCCGGTAAGCTCATCGAGGTACAAGGGACAGCCGAAGAAGAGCCTTTCAGCTTCGATGAAATGCAGGAAATGATGGAACTGGCTAAGCATGCGCTACGTGAAATTTTCGATATCCAAAGAGCGGCGTTGAACTGAGGATTGAGGCATGCAGGATTATCAAAAAGACTTTATCGAGTTTGCCCTGGACCGGCAGGTACTCAAATTCGGACAGTTTAAGCTGAAGTCAGGGCGAACCAGCCCCTACTTCTTTAATGCGGGTTTATTTAATACCGGCCGTGATCTGGCAAAGCTGGGACAGTTCTATGCTGCCGCGCTGGTAAACGCCAATGTGGACTACGATGTTATTTTCGGTCCGGCCTACAAAGGTATCCCAATCGCCACTACCACAGCGGTTGCCCTGGCAGATAAGCACAACATAGATAAGCCATATTGTTTTAACCGCAAGGAAGCCAAGGATCACGGTGAGGGCGGCAATCTGGTTGGCAGTCCTCTGCAAGGTAATATCATGCTGGTGGACGATGTTATCACCGCTGGTACTGCTATCCGCGAATCCATGCAGCTTATCCAGGCTAACCATGCCAGTCTGGCTGGTGTACTGATTGCTCTGGACCGTCAGGAGAAGGGACAGGGCGAGCTCTCTGCTATCCAGGAAGTTGAACGGGACTTTGCTACTAAGGTGATTGCCATTATCAGCTTGCGGGACCTTATCAGTTACCTGCAGGACAAACCCGAAATGGCAGAGCATCTGCAGCAAATTCAGGCATACCGGCAGGCTTATGGCATCTGATTTTGAGCAGGCCGATCAGCAACTGGACACCCTGGGGTTGCGCTGCCCAGAGCCTGTCATGATGGTGCGCCTGGCAATTCGGAAAATGCAGAATGGGCAGACTATTCTAGTGGTGGCGGATGACCCGGCCACCACCAGGGATATTCCCAGCTTTTGTCGATTTATGGACCATCAATTGTTGAAGGCTGACACAAACAGCTCACCCTATCGCTATCTGATTCAAAAAGGGCTTGGTTAATAATGTGGCTGAGAGGTCCTGATATAGTCAGTTAGTTTGCACTTACATTCATGTTTGTGCAGTCAATTAAAAGTCTTTTCAGAGCCGCCGCAGATTGGCTATCTCCACAGCGTAAGTCTTCTACGTGCAATTGGTGATGGCTGATCAGTTTTTCCAGCACATCCTTGCGGATCTTCAGACTCAGAAAGTCAGTATTTTCATTTATCACAGCTATTCTCCTTTGCCGGGAACCTAAATGGATCTTCATATGCATTGCCATCTAGTGAAGAAAGGCCCGGGATTGCCGGGGTGCTGGCTTACTGATATTTTGCAACGGTGTCTGATTGAGTTGCTCGGTCAGTCTGTCTTTAAGCAAGGTTATGCAGCGTCGTAGCCTGGGATAATCGCTATCCGGTTTCTGATATTTTTCGGTCAGCCTCAGCAGGCATTGTCTATACACCCGCAAACCCAGTTGAGGCTGACTGAGCTGACAATAGGTATCCGCTAACAACATGGCGGCAGAGGTTAACTCCGTGGCTGCCACCTGGGCGTCTACCTCAGGACAATCCAGCAATAGTTCTGCCGTTTCGTAGGCACATCCCAGATAGGGTAAAGCTTGCCGCCATGCTCCTTGCTGACGGAGATAACCACCACTGTGCATACATTGTTGCAAATGTGCCAATGCAGCCTGAGGGCTGGATGCTAACCAGGAGCGATGATAAGAACAGAGGAATTGGTCGTACATGCAGAACTCCATGAGTAATCATTTATGGTCACTCACAAAATAATGCAACTGAGAATGAATATCAATAACAAATGTTAATGAGATGGAAATGGCAGGTGCGGCGCACCTGCCTGCTCTGAGTTATTGCATGGCTCTGAGCATCCATGCGGTTTTTTCATGGATTCTCATACGGTCTGAAACCAGTGCGGCGGTGGACTCGTCATCCCCTTCCTGTGCCAGTTTCAGTACTTCCCGGCAGGTCTTAACAACCTGCTCATGGCTTTTATTCAGGATCTTCACCATGTCAGACGCGGCAGGAACATCTTCAACTTCCTCGATTGAACTTAATGAGGCAAAGGCTTTGTAAGTACCAGGTGCAACCACACCCAGAGTACGAATACGTTCGGCTATGTCGTCCACTGCTACAGCCAATTCGGTATAATGTTCTTCAAACATTAAATGCAGTTCACGGAATTGCGGACCAGTCACATTCCAATGGAAATTATGGGTCTGCAAATACAGGGTGTAGGAATCGGCTAACAGTCGTTTGAGGCCAGTAGCGATATCCAATCTGTCCTGAGTAGCGATCCCAATATCTATATTACTCATACTTTTTCTCCGGTTTGCTGTAAGCCTGACTATAGGATTAGGGCAAACCTCTCTCAGTTCAAGGGTGGTTTGCCAATCGAGTTAATCGATTTTTGGAATCTATGGCTTTCTCAGCTTAGCCATAAAGGCCGACTCACCCGGAATTGCCATTTGCGGTAAGGCTTCCTTAACAAAATTCATGGCTAAGTCTGAAGGAAATGTCGTGGTAAATCTGACGATTTTATCCTGCTGTATAAAGAAAAAATAAGATGCATAAAAGGGTTCTGTATCCCTACTGACAATGCTGGCATCAAGATAATATCCCTGAAACTGCTTACTTTGCTGGGTCCAGTCCAGAATTTTGTCCTGACTCATCGTCAGGGGAGGCAGGTTATGCTGTTTGGCAAAGTCACTCAGGTTACCCCTTAATTTAGCCGTTTCCTCTTCTATGATGGCAGGGGTATTACTGAGATCGCTGGATGGAATGGGATAAACACTGACTTCAATTCGGTCACTGCTATAGGCGGGATCCTTGTAAGTCAGGATAGAGCCCTGGAATGGATCATTGTAGGTTAGCCTGTGGCTGAGCTGAAAATTTGCTACCTTGGCCGGTGCCTGCAGGTCCTTTTCATAGTTGTCTGATTCCAGCGCACCGGCCAGATAACCGGAACTGAACACCTTGTCCTGCAGCATATCTGCTATTAACAGCCTGACTATCTTTGCGCTGGCCTCAGTTGTGTCAACCTTGTATTCATAACGGTGCAGTAGAATGCCACGCCACGCCAGGATTAATTCGGCTCGCACTTTGTGATCTTCAATCTGGGCACTGGATAGCAACAACTCATAGTCTGCTCCAGCTTCCAGGGTGATCAGTGGAAATAATCCGCTGTCAGCCAATCTGCTCTGCAGCTGTGTAAGCTCAAGGGTACCGGCCTGACAGTCTGCATGCTGGCGCTTTTGTTGCTGATCACACCATGACTCAAGACGATTTCCCGGTAATTGATTAAATAGCCCGATGGCGGGAAAATTAACCTGTGCAGAGAGAGCGGGAATAACCTCATCACGGTTTGCAGCACAGCCGCCAAGCAAGACAAGAAGCCAGGCTGCAGGGAATAATCTGATTAGCATGTTAAAGCTCAGTAAATGTCAGGTTATAAATGGTCGACGAACGGCCCCTAGTGTAAGGTGTGGCTAAGATTTCACCTAGCGAAACTTTTGTTAACCTTTTCGAACATCCCTGTCCTGCAAACACTAACTTATAGATGCTTGATGACTTCACCGTCTTTCATAACAAATTGAATATTGGACATCATCCCAATATCCGTCAGGGGATCGCCTGCAACGGCAACCAGGTCGGCAAGCTTGCCTTTTTCCACCGTGCCCAGTTGCTCTGATACTCCCAGGAGTTCTGCACCGTGGAACGTAGCTGACCTTATTGCTTCGATGGCAGGCATACCCGCTTCCACCATCAGGGCAAACTCGCGACCATTATCGCCGTGAGCAGATACGCCGGAGTCCGTGCCAAACGCAATTTTTACACCAGCCTTGTAGGCTCGCGAAAAAGTTTCCTTAATCAAAGGGCCGATGGCCGCCGCTTTAGGTCGCACCAATGCGGGGAAAAAGCCGTCGATCTTGGCTTTTTGTGCCACCCATTCACCGGCCATCACGGTAGGAACATAATAAGTACCGTGTTTCTTCATCAGGCTGATAACTTCCTTATCCATATAAGTGCCATGTTCAATGGAATCGACGCCAGCCAGAATCGCGCGTTTCATCCCTTCTTTTCCGTGCGCGTGTACCGCGACTTTCATGCCGTAGTCTTTTGCTGTTGCGACAATCGCATTCAGCTCGTCTTGCATAAACTGGGGGTTCTGGCCACTTTTCGCGACGCTTAAAACCCCGCCTGTGGCGGTAATCTTTATCAGGTCAGCACCGTCTTTATAACGCTGGCGTACTGCCTGACGAGCCTCTGCCTCACCGTTGATTACACCGTCATTTGGGCCTGGGTCGCCCATTAGTGCTTTGGAGCGGCCGTTGGTTGGATCTGCATGTCCGCCTGTGGTGGCGATAGACTTAGCTGCGGTGTAAATTCTTGGGCCTGGCACCAAGCCATTGTTAATGGCGTTACGCAAAGCTACGGTCTCGTTATACCCATCGCCCAGATTTCTTACAGTGGTAAAGCCGGCATCCAGAGTCTTCTTGGCGAAATATACGCCTTTTAACGCATAGTCGGCTTCATTTAGCGTGAAACGCTCCATGTAGGAACCGGGGCCCTGTTGTGAACTCAGATGGGTGTGCATATCCATCAGGCCTGGCATCAGTGTGCTGTTGCGTAAGTCAATTAATTGGTCGTCCTCGGCAGGTGGTTGGTAACCCGCCTTAACATCGATAATCTGGTTACCCTCAACTATGATCGTCATGTTTTTCTGTGCTTTGTTGTCTGCCGCGGATATGAGCTGTCCGGCATGGATATAGGTGGCCGCCGCAGCTTGCCCGCACAGGCATGCTGCACAGATCAGCCAAAGATGTTTTATTTTCATTCTGTTTCCTTGGTCTTATGTTGGTTGGCTTGACCACCTTAGTGCAGAAAGCCAATGACAGCAAAGGCTTTACCTCAAGACATGACATCAAGGTTGTGCGCTGCTGCAAGCCTATTTGGCGGATCTTGAGGCAACCCTGAAGTATGTTTGCCCATACTAAAATGCGACAAAATGGCTAAACCAAACGGCCAGTTGCCGGAAAGTTATATGATTTTCATGAGGTGATACTAAATGGCTAATTTCAATCATATTTTTGCTATTATCAGGGGTTGAAGATGGCCGTTCACCCAGTGACCAATAGGAATTTATCATGCGCCGCAACCAAACCGTCATAAACGAAGAAATTCAATACCAGGCTAACGAAGAGCTGGTGTCGACCACAGATTTACGCGGTGTGATCACCTATGCCAATAGTGCCTTCTGTCGGGTTGCGGGGTATGAGCTGGATGAATTGCTGGGCAAAAATCATAATCTGGTGCGCCACCCTGATATGCCCAAACAAGCCTTTGCCGATCTCTGGAATAGTTTGAAGAAGGGGCAAGCCTGGCGCGGTATGGTCAAAAACCTGTGCAAAGATGGGCGTTATTATTGGGTGGATGCTTATGTCACCCCAATCTACGAAGGCAATCAGGTCGTGGGCTATCAGTCTGTCCGGGTTAAACCAGATAGAAGCCTGGTGGCAAGAGCAAGCCAGGCCTACGCACAAATACAAGCGGGTAAGTTCAACAGCAGAGAATTAGCCGGGGTACAGAAATACAGTCTGGCAGCCTTGTTGAGCATCGTTGCAATGGCTGTGGGCTTTTGGTCCGGTGGCTGGATCGCAGGACTAACCATTCCGGCATTATTGGCGCTGCTGGCCTGGTTATTTAAGGCCGAGCTTATTAGCCTGCCACAAGCCGCTCAGCAATTACGTGCCGAGTACGACAGTGTGAGTCGCTATATATACAGTGGTAAGGGTACACAAAGCCATCTTGAGTTCCATCTTGGCTTGATGAAAGCCAGGTTGCGTACAGTATTAGGGCGTATGCAGGATGCATCCAGAGGGTTATCCGGTGTCGCCAATGAAACAGCCAGTGCCGCGCATACAACGGCATCAGGCCTTGAGCAGCAGAAATTTGAAGTGCAGCAGATTGCTACCGCTATTACCGAAATGGCTGCCACCAGTCAGGAAATTGCCCGTAATACCGTAGATACCTCTGCCAAGGTAAAACAAGCCAATCAGCAATGTGGGCGAGCCAGAGACAGCGTTGAACACAGTAAGGACAAAATCGGCAGCCTGGCCAAAGTCGTTGAACAAGCGGCTTCCTCTGCTGGTCAATTGGTAACCGAGGCCGACAAAGTGGCCAATGTGATGGGCGAAATTGAGGCTATTGCTGAGCAAACCAATTTGCTTGCCTTGAATGCCGCTATTGAAGCTGCCAGGGCCGGTGAAAGTGGACGTGGCTTTTCTGTGGTGGCTGATGAAGTCAGGGCTTTGTCTACTCGTACTCAGACTTCGACTGCCAATATACACAACAGTCTGAAAGCCATGCGTCAGACACTGCAGCAATGGGTATCAAGTATGGAAAAGAGTCGAGAGCATGCCATGGACTGTGTTGAAGATGCCAATGAGTCAGCCAAAGCTATCAGCGACATTTACCAGATGATCGCCGAAGTGGCTGATTACTCAGCACAAATTGCCACTGCGTCGGAACAGCAGGAAAAAGTGTGTGAAGAAATCAGTCGCAATATAGGTAACATCACACAGGTGGCGGATGACAATACCCAGGTCGCTCAGTCGATGGAACAAAGCTCCGCTACGCTGCGTAGCAATATTGACGGTATTGCTGCCATGATAAAAACCTTCGGTCACTGAGCCCGAAACGGCGGCTACAAAGTCCCCAGACTGAATCGGTAGTCGCCACTTTGCACTATTAAATGGTTTTGCCCTTCCTGTTGGATGGGCTTTCCCAATTCCACCAACTGATAAAACACATTTTGATGTAGTCTGGCGTACAGGTTTCTGCGCACCAGCATATAGGGCAATCGCTCCCCACTGACACGATCTACCATCAGTTCAACCGGGTGCGAAAAGTCGACCGGGTATGATTCATCCACGTTGGTTGTAAATACCAACTGGTTGTTGATTTGATGCCAGGCAGTGACCAGAAAAGGCACGTCAGCCACTTGTATGCCCAGTTTTTCCACTGGCGTTACCAGGAAGTAATTGTCCTGCTCGCGTTTTAAAACCCTTGAGAGCAGCTTTACCAAAGCAATACGTCCTATGGGTGATCCCTGGTAGTGCCAACTGCCATTGTGACGTATTTCCAGTGGCATTTCCCCGCAATAAGCCGGGTGCCAATCCTCAACCGGCGGCAAGGCCACATTGTCTTGCGCCAGTTGAGATTGAAGCCGTTGCAGGTCCAACGTTATTGCTGCGCCAGGGCGTCTCGGATTTCCCGTAATTTGGCTTTAATCAACCGCATATTTTCCGGACCGGTACGCAATAACTGTTTTTGTGGTGCCGACAGCGATTCCAGGCGTTCATCTGTGTACTTGTACATCACGCTGTCAGTACTTACTTCTACTGGAACAGGTACCTCGGGGGTGTCCAGAAGGTGATTGATGGCTTCCTCCAGTACGCCGTCAAAGTCTGAGCTGCTATCGCCTACCTCAGCAAATATTTCGTTGATAGCGGGCTTATAGACTTCATACAACGCCAGTAATTGCTCGGTTTCCATACTTTCCAGCGCTTCCACATAAGGGGTATAGCGTTTGTAACTGGCGGTGTCGATCCACTCTTTACCGGCCTGGCGGTAAACACGGAATTCTTGTTGTGGCGGCTGCAACACTCTGTGACTGGGGGCAACTTCTTTGTTGGCCAGATTGTTACTGAACACCACAAAGCGCCTTAGCAGGTCGTCATCCACAATCAGACGCGCCAGTGCTTCATAACTGCCGGTTTCAAGCACGGCGGTTTTGACCGCACCATCACTGACATCTAATGGCTCTGCCGGTTCGGGTTCTGGTGCTGGTGTGGGCTCCGGCCTTTCCACCGGCTCCGCTGGCATCTCAGGCTCTGGAACTATGTCTGGCTCGGGTTGCGGTTGGGGTTGTTGAACCTCCGGTTTGGGCAGCGGCTTAGGTTGTTCTACCGGGGCTTTCGCGCCGGATTGCCAGAAAAACAGTGCGGCCAGGGCGATCAACAAGACGCCGCCAATAAGGGCATAGGGAAGCAGGGAATTCTTCTTCGTTGATTCTGAATCAGCCATACAGGGTCCACCTTCTTTGCTGCTAAGTCTGTATAAGGTACTCAATTGATTGCAGGATTTCATCCTTATAGCTAAATCATCCCGCATTTATATCGACAGGCCAATCTGGCAATTGGTTTCATTCTGACACGCTGGACAGTATAAATAAGCTTGGATAAACTGGTCGGACAAGATTCTGTTAACCTTATTTTTACATTTCTGGCCGCTGACCGGGGTGCCCAATGAGTTATGTGCTGCTGGCGATACCTTTCTTTTTTTTGTTAATCGGCCTTGAGCTTATCGCTGAAAAAGTGCGCGGCACTCAGTATTACCGTGTTAATGACGCCATTAACAGCCTGAGTGCCGGGGTGTTGAGCCGGGTAACCGGCCTGGTTCATAAGCTGATACCTTTTACCATTTATGCCCTTGTGTACAAACATATCGCCTTGTTTTCCCTGCCGGAGGCCACTTGGGTTTGGGTATTTGCCTTTGTTTTTTATGATTTCTGCTACTACTGGAATCATCGGCTGGGCCATGAAATGAATATTCTGTGGGCAGCCCATGTGGTTCATCACTCCAGTGAGGAATACAACCTGACTACGGCGCTGAGGCAGAGCAGCAGCAGTTTGTTCAGTTGGGTGTTTTATCTGCCGATGGCGGTACTGGGAATCGACCCTGTAGTGATGATTAGTGTTGGCTCACTCAATCTTATCTATCAGTTTTGGGTGCATACCCGACATATACCCAAGTTAGGCTGGTTGGAATGGATATTGGTTACGCCTTCTAATCACCGGGTGCATCATGCCCAGAATCAAATCTATATTGATCGCAACTATGGTGGCGTGTTTATTGTTTGGGACAGGCTGTTTGGATCGTTTCAGGAAGAGTTGGACGAAGAGCCACCATTGTTTGGTATTCGTAAGGCACTGCACAGCTGGAATCCGCTTTGGGCGAACGTGCATGTATACCATCAATTGGCCCGGGATTGCTGGCATGCCCGGCGTTGGCAGGACAAGTTACTTGTCTGGTTTAAACGCACTGGTTGGCGTCCAGCCGATGTGGAAGCTCGTTTCCCCTTACCCAAAGCAGACTTAAGCCGATTCAAAAAGTACGATCCACCACTTAGCACATCTGCAAAGTGGTATTGCCTGATACAACATGGTCTGACCATAGTGATTGCGCTGATGCTGCTGTTGTCTCTCAGTCAACTGTCTGGCTGGCAACCCTGGGCAATTATGCTGTTTGTGATGTTTTCCTCAGTCAGCCTGGGCGCGCTGATGGACAATCGTGAGTCGGCGTTTTGGCTGGAATTGGGCAAAAACCTGTTGGTGTTGATGGGGGCTATTTTATCTGCCTTACCCGCCTGGCTGGCGGCTCTGCTGATTAGCGGAACGCTGATCAGTATGGTGATGTTGTGGTTTGTACGCATGGTAAATCCCCTGCCGGCTGTGGAGTAACGCCACATCAACATTAGTAAAGGGCTTGTGTAAAGGAGCGGCTTTACGCCGCTCTATTAGCTTATAACCAGACGGACTTGTTTATCCTTTTTGTATCGGTATCCTAATATAAGGATTTCACTAGTGGAGGATAAATGTCTGAATTTCACTGGCAAAGAGCCGTAATTAAAGTTGGCAGCGCACTGATATCGCCTGACGGTCATCAGTGCAGTGCCAAATACTTGTTGGCCATCGCCAGATTTATTACAGAGAGTCGTGAACAGGGTAAACAGGTGGTCATAGTGTCCTCTGGCAGCGTTGCCGCAGGGCGCAGCACTATTGCCCACAATGCCCACCCTTCAATTGCTGAGAAGCAGGCCATGGCTGCCGTAGGGCAAACCCAGATGATGGCCAACTGGTCGCGTTTCTTCGACTTCCCTTGTGCCCAGGTATTGCTGACCTACGATGATTTTCACGACAGATCCCGTTATGTGAATATCAAAAATACCCTGCGCGAGCTGTTAAACAACAATGTACTACCCATTGTGAATGAAAACGATACCGTTGCCGTAGATGTGCTCAAGGTGGGAGATAACGACAACCTGGCCGCCTACGCGGCTATGGTAGCGGAAGCCGATACCCTGATAATTTGTTCCGATATTGACGGATTATATGACGCCGATCCCAGGTTAAATCCCGACGCCAAGCTGATTCCGCTGGTGGAAAGTATCGATGGTGGCATTTATGGTCTGGCTGGTGGCCCGGGTACTAAAGTGGGTACCGGTGGTATGCGGACCAAAATTGAGGCCGCCGATAAATGTGCCGAGAGCGGTATTCAGACCCTGATCGTCAACGGTGGTAAAGGTGAAGTCTTTGATGCTTTATTGGATGGCCGAATCCCCGGCACCCGCTTTGTGCCAACCAAAACCCCTGACTCAGCTAAAGAACAATGGCTTAAACACACCTTGATTGCCACCGGCAGAATAGATGTGGATGCCGGCGCTAAACAGGCCCTGATCGAGACCGGCGCTTCGTTGCTGCCAATTGGTATCACCAAAGTTCAGGGCGACTTTATGTCTGGTGATGCGGTAGAAATCTGCCATCAGGGCTTCCCTTTTGCCAAAGGTGTGACGCTATACAGTGCCGCTGATCTTAATGCCATTAAGGGTATGCGTAGCGATGACTTTGAAAGCATCATTGGCTATTCGTCCGGCGAGGCCGCTGTGCACCGCGACGATTTGGCACTGCTTTAAGCCTAAGTCAGCCATAGAGTTTACTCCCCTGGGGGATAACCGCAGGGGTAACAGGAGATCATATGAGTTTTTCTATTAAAGAGATGGCACAAAAAGCCAGAGTGGCTTCCCGCCAGTTAGCTAAATTATCGGCACAGAAGAAAAATGCTGTACTGGCAAGTATTGCCGACAATCTGGTGTCCATGTCAGACAGAATTCTGGCCGCCAATCAGCAGGACTTGGCTAATGGCCGCGCAGCCGGTTTGTCTGAGGCAATGCTGGACAGGCTGGCCTTAACTGAACAATCACTGGCTGGGATTGCCGGTGCCGTGCGCCAAATCGCCTCCCAGGATGATCCGGTAGGCAGCATTCGCGACATCCGCCGTCAGCCCAGTGGCATAGACGTTGGCAAGATGCGCATCCCACTTGGGGTGATTGCCATGATTTATGAATCGCGCCCCAATGTCACTATTGATGCCGCAGCTTTGTGTTTTAAGGCCGGTAATGCGGTGGTGTTGCGTGGTGGTAAGGAAGCCTTACATTCCAATCTGGCCCTGGCGGAATGTATTCATCTGGCGTTGCAGGCGCATGGTCTGGATCCTCATGCCGTGGTGGTTATTCCGGATCCTGACCGGGCGATTATGAATGAGCTGATGACCCTCAATCAGTATATCGACCTGATTATTCCCCGTGGCGGTGAAGGCTTAATCCGGTTTGTGTCAGAAAATAGCCGAATCCCAGTGATCCAGCATTTCAAAGGGGTGTGCCACCTATATGTGGACAAAGCGGCCGATGAGGTTAAGGCATTGGGGCTGCTGACCAATGGCAAAACCCAGCGCACTGGCGTATGTAACGCTTTGGAGACCTTGCTGGTTCATAAAGAAATTGCCCCTACGTTCTTGCCCATGGCGGCGGCGATGTTTGATGAGCGCAAGGTTCGGGTACATGCCTGTGCACAAAGTCTGGGGTATTTCCACAATGCCGAGCCCGCTAGCGAGGCGGACTGGGATGCCGAATACCTGGCGCTGGAAATTGCCGTACGTATTGTTGATGATTACCAGCAAGCCGTTGAGCATTTGGAGCAATACAGTTCCGGCCACACTGAGGTGATTGCCACACAGGACTATTCTACCGCGCAGCAGTTTATCCGCGATATTAACTCTGCGGTGGTAATGGCCAATGCGTCATCCCGCTTTTCCGATGGCGGCGAACTGGGACTGGGCGCCGAGATTGGTATCTCTACCAGTAAACTGCATGCCTACGGCCCCATGGGGGTAGAGTCCCTGACCACAGAGAAGTTTGTGGTATTGGGCGATGGCCATATTCGCCAGTAAATATTTAACAAAGGGGCATGGTGCCCCTTTTGTTTAACTGACCTACTCTGTTCTGAGTTTGTCTATTTCCCTGCTGAGCTCATAAGCCGGTTCCGTCACTATGGATTCCAGCACTTGTATGCGCTGTTCCAATTGCTTGATGCGTTGGTCCTTTTCTTTGACGGCAGAATTTTGCTCTGGGAAAGGTGAAGCCACCCCGCCATTGAGCCACTTTACCAGTTGCCAACCCTGGCGATGGTCCAGCCAACATAAGCCCAGTGAAAGTAACATGAGTCCGATAAACAGCAGGATAAGTAAGCTTGAGGTCATCGTGATTGTCTCTGTGGTTGCTTTAAGCTAGCAGTCAAGCGGAACAGATTTTTATAACAAAAAATTTTTACGCATTGAAAAATTCCTTCACTGCGGGATACTTGCGCCCTTATAAATGTTCATCTTCAGGAATGACTCTGGACTTTGACAGCTTGATAAAGGACCACGGCCCTATGCTAAGCAGGGTGGCCGCCAGTTATGAGGTCAATCGCGAATTGCGCAAGGAATTGCTGCAGGAGATCTTTCTTGCGGTATGGCAGGCTATGGCCAGCTTCAAGGGGCAAAGCAGTGAAAAAACCTACATACTGAGAATTGCTCATAACCGCAGTGTCAGTCATGTGGCCAGTCAAATGCGCCATAAGGGCCGGGATGACCTGTGTGTGCAGAGCATTGCTGACGATGGCCCCGGACCAGAGACGGGGTTATTGCAATTGACTCAACAACAGGCATTACTGGCGGCCGTACAAAAGTTGCCGCTGCAAAGCCGGCAAGTGGTCACTTTGTTTATGGAAGGGTTAAGTTACCAGGATATTGCCGAGGTCTGCGGTATCAGCTCTGCTAACGCCGGCATGATACTAAACCGGGCCCGTCAGACCTTGTGCAAGGAGTTATCGCATGAATGAAAAGCCAGATCCCTTGCTGCAAGACTGGCAAAGCCAGCAGGTTGAATTGCCGGATCTTGCCGATCTGAAAGCCAAATGGCGCAAGAACCGTATCAGGCAATGGGCCTGGGTTGTGCTCGACTGGCTGTCCGTTGTCTTTATGGGCGTCATCTATTTTTATATGGACCTGGATCACTGGTTCAAACAGGCGTGGTTTATTGCCATGTTTGTTTTTACCCTGGGCGCTGCCACCTGGAATACCTGGCTAAGGCGATTGTCACTGTTCAGTAGCCGCGGCAACTTAACCGATCATCTTCACAGGCTGCGGGCCCAGAGCATAAACAACATCCGTCTGGCCAGGATAACTCAGGGGGCGCTGGTGTTCCTGTTGGTCTGTTTCGCCCTGTACCTGGTAGGTGTCTGGCTGGTGGATGCGCCACCCTGGGAAAGCTTCAGAATAAAACTGTTACGCAGCATTTTGTTTATCAGTTTGATGAGTTTACTGGCTTGGTGGTGGGCAAGTCGCCTGTTACGTAAAGCTAGCAAGCAATTGGATTGGCTGGACAATATCCAGCGTGGGCAATTTTAATCTTATTCAAGGAGCGCCAAATGGCAATGTTAAGCCACATTCACCTTTTCCCGATTAAATCCACGCAGGGACTGGAGGTGAATCAGGCCTGGGTTGAATTGCATGGCTTGAGCTTCGACAGGCGCTTTATGTTGGCGGACAGCAAAGGACGGATGCTAACCGGGCGGGCCATGCCAAAGCTAATACAGGTTTCGGCGCTATTGCATGGCGAAGGCTTGATGCTTTGTCACCCCGAAATGCCATCTTTGCTGGTGAGATATGCGGATTGCACTATGGTGCCGGTGGCAACACAAGTATGGAAAGACCAGTTTGAAGGTTTTGCTACCACGGCTTCTGCCAATCAATGGTTCAGCCAGTTATTGGAGCGGGAATGCCAATTGCTCTACTGTGGCAATCATACCCCCAGATTTAGTGAAAAAGCCGGTGTCGATGTAAGCTTTGCCGACGGCTTTCCATTACTGCTGATATCCCGCGCCTCACTGGAAGAGCTCAACCGCCGTTCACCTATTGCTCACAAGATGGCCCAATTTCGTCCCAACTTGGTGGTGGAAGATACCCTGCCCTTCGCTGAAGACGGTTGGGACAGGATCCGTATTGGCGAGGTGGAATTTAAACTGGATTGCCCTTGTAGCCGCTGCATCTTCACCACCCGCGACGCCAAAACCGGCGAGTTTCTTGGCGATCAGGAACCACTGAAGACCCTGGGGCAATTTCGCAAAGACCCTTCAGGCAAAATCAATTTTGGCATGAATCTGATCCCCCTGAATGAAGGCAGACTAGAAGTGGGTATGCCGCTGGAAATTCTGGCTGGGCGTGAGGCTGAGGTGTATGCACAAAACCAATGAATGTTGGCCTATAGATAATGGCCCAGTCAAAGGGGGTAATAGATGCGACTTCAATTACATTGGCTGCAACTTACGGATTGCGCAAATAGCTGTCCAGCCAACTAACCACTTCGCTCATCATTCTGCGCCTATGCTGGGTGAGGCTGTGATTATCGTCTGGGTACACCAGTAGTTTATGAGGATGCTCAAGTATTTTCAGAACAGTGGCAAGCCGAATGGAGTGCCCGACGTTAACTCGCCTGTCTTTCTCACCATGTATAAGAAAAATTGGCATATTGCTGGGTAGTTCATGGGCCCACTTAGTTACCGAGCGCTTGTCCAGTTCCTGTTGTATATTGACTTCATAATCAGGAATGCGTTTTTTGTATACCTTTTCCATATTTGGCCGCTCTATCAAAGCCTGGTGAGCATCAGAAACCCCAGCCACTGCAATCAAGGTTTTGATGTTTGGTAACCGTTTTACCGCCAGATAAGACTGCATGCTGCCGCGGCTCCTGCCCATCATGGCAATATTATCGCTATCTGCGTCGGGTATTTGCTTGATAATATCCATGAGGGCTACAACATCGTTTACATCGGCGCCGCCAAATTCATCAGAGCCGTTGTTTTCAATAAATTTTTCACTGGAACCCCCGGTATTGACTGCCTATCACAATAAACCCATGTAAAGCCAGATCTGCCTTAAAAGTTAACTTGTTGGTAAAAGTTACATATCCGAAGTGACCGTTGCCACCGCGATTATAAATAACTACCGGCAGCTTCTTGCCCGATTGCAGTTTTGGCTTCAGGTAGTAGCCTTCCACATTGAAACCATCCACCTGATAGACGAAATCGACGCAGTCCATTTCTCGCTTAATCTGCTCGAATTTACTTTCGGGAAAGTAGGATGTAAAAGCTACCTGATCAAACTCCTTTAGCTTGGATGACATTTTCGTCACCCATCCTTGATAGGTTTCAAAAGGTCCGTAAAAGCAGGAACGTTGAGATTGAATGGCTTGTTCTGCCAGGACAAAGCCTGAGGGAAGCGTCAGAAATAGCGCCAAGGCAACATTGCGCAGCATGAGTAAATTCCATTTAATACATTGAATTAACATATTGCGTCAGGCAAAGATCAAGTCAAGAGTTTTGCGCCGTTAGGCTATCAACCAGACGCCGCATTAAGGGCGTTAAAATTAACACCGTCGGTAAGGCCACCATAAAGCTGAAACGCCAGGCACTAAGCCAGATGGATATGATATGTTCGCTCCATCCCAGATTATGCAGGCTGACCACCAGTGACATAATTCCTGACATACTCAAGGACATAAAAAAGCAATACAAATAGGGCCTGAATTTAGTTGCCAGCATGGTCACCAGGCCTGATTTTACCGAGTAAAGTGATCTGCGCATCTTCAAGTTCTGGGGTGACCATCACCTGGCAGGCCAGTCTTGTTTTCTGACCGGCCCCTAACTTTTGCAGGATTTGCTGCTCACCCGGATAACAGGGTGACAAATTCTGCTCGCTCACATTGTCAATACGAACCAGGCAGGTGCCGCAGCTACAGCAGCCATTGCAAATGCCCGGCAGGACATCAATCCCGGCATCCTGCACTGCCACCAGTAAACTATAACCGGGCTCGGCCTGTACCTTAACCAGCTTATCTTCTGGCAGGATCAACTTCAGCATCACTGCATTACTCCCATAACAGGCTGTTAAACAAGGTAAACAGGGCCATCAGGGTTAGCAGCCATTTCAGTTGCAACATAAAAGCCTGTGGCGCAATCCGTCGGCGCAGCAAGCTACCTAATACCGAACCCAGGCATGCCCCTGTCACGGCCAGAAGCAGAGGCCACCAATAATCACTAAAGTGAAATCCCAACCAAAGGAAGGTGCTGATTTTAAACAGGTTGCCGCATAGCATTAGTAGAGAGGCTGTGGCAACGATGTTTTCTTTGTTTTCCAGACGACGGCTTAGCATGGTCAGTGCAATCGGCCCTGGAGCGCCAACCACCAGCCCCAGTCCCGTTTGCAAAAAACCGGCTAAAAAGAAGCTCTCCAGACGACGTATGGCCCGGGCAAAGGGTCCGAACCAAAGGCTTAGCAATAAATAGACGGCGATTAACTGGGGAATGTATTCCAGGGGCAGGTTAAACAAAAACAGCGCAAATAATGCGGTGCCGACCAGCGAACCAAACAGATAAGGGCCAGTGGCTGGCCAGTATATATGGTTAAGAGCAAACACCAGTCTGGAACTGTTGCTGGCCAGTTGTGTAACGGCATGCACTGGCACGACTGCCATAGCTGGTACAAACCAAGGTAATACCAGCACCATCAGCATACCGCCACCCATCACAAACACTCCGGCCAGGGTGGAAGCCAGAGTGGCAAACAGGAACAGGCTGATATCATTTAGCATGAATTAGCCCGGTCCGATTAATCCAGGGTTTTGTAGGTACTGGTGCCCACCCAGCCACGCTCAGAGATATCAATCATAATATTCTCCGGGCCAGACATCTTATATTCAGCGTTATCCTTGGCGGGATTCATACCCAGCCCCTGGGCCAGATTCACATCATGACGTGGCTCGTAGCCATTGGCCTTGAAACTGTTGACCATGCCCTGAATATCTTCACACTGAAAGCCCACATGGTGCAGACCCACGTAGCCCTGCGGGAACTCTTTACCAGCAGCCGGACCGTTGCGAAACTTCAAAATAGCCAGATTGATATTGCCGTCGGTCATATAGAAACCGTTGGCATTGCGACTGGCGACCACGCCTGCCACGCTCCAGCCTAAAACGTTTTCAAAAAATTCGCGGCTTTTATCCGGATCATTAGACGCCATGGCCAGGTGCTTAAGTTGAATAGGCTTTTCAGGTTTAGACATACAGACTTCCTCTCAGATTAACTGCCAACCCGCAGCGCCGCGGTCAGGGATTCCAGTGCCGCCAGCACGCTAAGTGCAGTGATGCGACCGGTGCCGGGGTTTTCCACTGTGGGTACATTTTCAATGGTCATTTCAAAGCTGGCGCTGTCAGCATCCACTTTGATGGTATGGGTATTACGGGTTTTACCAGGGTCGGCCCAGATCTCCAGTTGCGTCTGTTCTGCTCCCAAACCGGCCAGCCCAAGAGATGCCGCGACGTTAACGTTGGATGGAAATTTCTGTGCGCCTTCCAGGGCACTACCCTTAAACACCTGTAAAGGTTCGGTCAGCCCCAGCAACTGGATATTGTTCTCCACAATAAACTTGGCTTTGGTCAGCGAGGTGGGGGGCTTACGGGTCACCATAGTCACAGAATTAATCTTGCCTTTGGCCGCCGCACGCACGGCATCAAGACCAAGCAACGCTCCGGTAGCCAGCAGGATCTGACCGCCATGACGATCGGCCAGCTTCACCACTTCAGGATGCTGTAAGATGGCCGCGCCGCTGACAGTGACCAGGGTACGGCCCTGGCACAAGGCGGGTTCGGCAATATCCATAAAGGCGGTGGTAGGGGCGCATTCCACAATGACATCTGCCAGATCGGCCAGTTCTTTGCTGCTGACCACCGGCACATGCTGTGACAACGTTGCCATGGCGGCTTTGGCCTTATCCGGGTTGCCGGATGCAACAGCCACCAGCTCGAGGCCTGGCATGCCTTTATCCAGAGCCAAGCCTACAACCTTGCCGATAGTGCCAAAGCCGGCAATACCTACTTTTAATGTTTTTCTCATACTGGTTTCAACCACCCAATCAATACAAACAAAGAGTACATATTAATATCCATGTATACAATTATATTTTTTGAAATACATCATATCATTAATATGATATGGGCGGCTGCCAGGCCGCCATTTTCGGACTTATTCAGCCGGACGGGAGGGTAATTGCGGGTAGCGACCCATCATCAGAATCAGCACACAACTCAGTAGCATCACCACTGACATGGCCCAGAGTACTTCGGTGTAGCGTCCCAATGCGTCATAGGTCAGCCCCATAATCAGTGGCCCTACACTGGCACCAATTTTGAAGCCTGAGTAGCCATAGCCATAAATGGCCCCGAACGAGCGATGACCGAAGTAGCGGCTGGTAAAATAGGCCATCACATCAAACTCCGCACCGATGGCGATACCGATCAGTGCCGTACATAGCGCTGCTGACTGACCGCTGGCACCCATGGCAAAGGCGGCCAGGCCGATAACCGGGCCGAGCATAAAAAACACCACTACATAGGGTGCAAAGAACTTGTCCATCAGATATCCGGCCAGCAAACGACCACCTACAATGGAAATGCCCAGATAGGCAAAGGTACCCACGGCTTCCTGTAAGTTCATACCGCGGTCCATCATCATTGGCACCAGATGCACTAAAACTGTGGAGGTCGTCAGACCGGTTATCACAAAGGACGCAACCATCAGCCAGAAGGTACGCTGCCGCAGTGCTTCTTTGGCAGTAAAGCCGATTAGGGGTTTATTGGTGGCCGTAGCTGGGGCCTGGCTTTGCTGCTCGGCCAGTCCGTCCGTGCTAAGGCCCATTTCTGCTGGTGTTTCACGCACCAGGAATTTGGCGATTGGCAACACCAGCAGCACCACAACCACACCAATGGCGATGTAGGCTTCCCGCCAGCTGTAATGGCTCATAAAGTAAGATGCGATCAAGGGCACCAATGTCGTCCCCAGCCCTACACCGGACAAGCCAATCCCTAATGCCAGGCCGCGTTTTTTATTGAACCAGCTCACCAACAGGCGGGAATATGTTAAAGGCGCGGTGCCGGCACCAAGGATAGGAATCAGTATGCACATAGCATACAAATGCCAGATGGATGGCGTCAGCAAGGACATGGCAGCGATGGTAAAGCCAAACAGCAGGGTCGAAGGCACCAAAATGCGCTTCACCCCATATTTGTCTACCAGAGTGCCGACATAAGGAAAAAACAAGATGGCAGTAATGCCAATCACGGTGGACCCAAAGGAAATCTGGCCGCGACTCCAGCCAAAATCGACCTCGAAGGCCTTAATAAAGGTGCCAAAGGACATGGCGATGACACTGTAGCCAAACGCCAGACCGATAATGGCGGCGAGCACAATCCACCAGCCATAAAACAGCTTTTGCTTAATCTCCACGCCAGTTTCGGCGCGAATGGTTTTTTCATTCATCTTGTTGCCTCCAGGTAAACAAATTGTGAATGCAATTCAAAATAATTGTATACATGTAATTATGTCAAGAATACTTTTTGTGGGGTGGGTGATCCTTTATACAAAAAAGCCGGGCCAGGCCCGGCGTTAATCACAAGGATGCACAATGCTTAGAATTGATAGGTGGCAGAAATACCAAAGGTTCGCGGTGCTTTATAAGAACTGAACACGGTATTATCCCAGGCGGCATACACTGTGGTGGATGCAATGTTTTGTTCATCAGTGAGGTTTTTGGCCCACAACTGTACCCGCCAACTGTCGTCCAGAGAGGCCAGTTGCAGGCTGGCATTGACGGTATATTCTGAATCCACTTGGGTTAACGGATCATTTGAATTATCAAAGAAGTACTCATCCTGATACTGATAATCCAGACGCGCAGCCCAAAGTCCCAGATCCGTTTCCCATTCATAGGCTGCAGCCAGATTCAAGGTATGTTCCGGGGTGCGGCGCATGCGATTGCCGTTCAGGTCGCTGCCATCTACTTCAAAGGTGTCGGTAAACTCAGAGTCGATATAGCCATAAGCGCCGGTGAGGGTTAGGTTGTCGGTCAGCAGCGCGGTAAATTCCAGCTCCAAGCCCTGTGCTTCGCCAGTACCGTTGCGTACTTCCAGATCCGCAGGTGTGTTAGGGCCGGTTTCAACCCATACCTGGCTCTGCAGGTCGGTGTATTTGGTAAAGAACAAAGCACCGTTGAGTCGCAGTCGGTCATTAAAGGCCTGAGATTTAAAGCCCAGTTCATGGTTCAAGGCGAACTCAGGGGCAAAGGAAGCCAGAGCCTCCTCAGCACTTTCGGGGCCTTCGCCATTAAAACCACCGGCCTTATAACCACGTGCCAGTGAATAATAGAAGAACAGGTCCTGACTGGCTTTATAGTCCACCACCAGGCTGGGGGTCCAGGCATCCCAGGAGCCCTGGGTATTGACGTCGTAGCCAGCAACTCTGTTGCCATTTAAATCGCCGTGCATATTGTCCCAGTTGTCAAAACGACGACCACTGGCCACCGAGCGGAAATCTTTTTCGTCTTCACTCCAGCGTAAACCGGCGGTCATTCGCCATGCGTCGGTGAAGTTATAACTGGCCTGACCGAATACCGCATAGCTGTCGGTAACGTTATAGGTGCTGTTATACAAGGTGCCAGTGGTGGTTCCCCAGGGCGTATGGAACCAATAATTAACCATCTCATGGCGGTCGATATCCTCACGCATATAATACGCGCCCATTTGCCAATCCAGCTTGCCGTGCACACCGGCCAGACGGAACTCTTGCGAAAACTGCGAAGATTGCTCGTCTTTCTGCTGATACCACATGTCGTCTACTTGCATGGCAGCCAGTGCGTCATCGTCGGCGACGTTATTATTGGCAGGGTCACCCCAGGGGTCAAAGAACAGACCGTCATCCACCATGCCGGCTGCGGCATTTTCATAGAAGCTGAAATCGTTGTCCCGATAAGCAGTGATGGACGTGAACGTCATGCCTTCCAGGTCGTAACGGATATTGGCACTCAGCCCTTTGACTTCGGTATCTTCGAAGCCGTCAAACTCGTTGTCCGCTTCCCGGGGATCAGCACTGATAAAGGCGGCATTGCGTCCTTCGCTGTAGCTGATATGCCGCACGGTCGGCACCGAATCGGACTTGGAATAATCGGCACTTAGCAGGATTTCCAGGTCATCGCTGGGATTAATCAGCAACTGGCCGCGCATGCTGTAGCGCTCCAAGGTATCAGCATCATTCCCGGTGTGAGTATTCTTGCCAAAGCCGTCACGGTTGACCGCACTAAAGGCCAGCTTGGCACCGACATTGTCCGACAGCCCACCGGTGACATAACCGCGGGCCTGGAAAAGACCATAGTTACCGGCGGTCAGCTCTACCTTGCCTTCGGGATAGGCCATAGACGGCTTCTTGGTGATAAAGTTAATTGCGCCACCCACCACATTTTTACCGTATAAGGTGCCCTGCGGGCCGCGCAGCACCTCAACACTGGCCAGATCATACAGATCCATGGCAGCAGCCACACCGCGGGAAATATAGACACCATCCACGTAGATACCAATGGCAGCGCCAGCCCCGGCACTTTCAATATCACTGCCGATACCACGCATAAACAACTCGGGTTCAGCGGCGTTATACACATTCATCTGAAAGCCCGGCACCCGCTCGGCGATACCGTTTAGGGCTTCGATGCGGGAATTGGCCAGTTGATCGCCACTAAAGGCGGAAATGGCAATAGGGGTTTCCTGCAGGCTCTCCACCTTATGCCGGGCGGTTACCTGGATCACTTCAACACTTTTGCTGCTCTGTCCTTGGGGAAGTGCGTCCTGATTTTGTTCCTGAGCCAGTGCCGATCCGGACATGGCCAATGCGACTCCGACGGCCAGAGCACGACGGCGGGTTTGGGGTACTAAGGTTGACTTCATCGTTGCTAGCTCCTTCCCAATCAAGGATGTGATTATTCTTCGGGGACAATTCCCCTGAGCACTTGAATTCACCCTAAGTGAGGGCCAGCTATAATAGAAATAGTTTGTTTTGACGCCGCTATAACATATTTAACATATCCGCAACAACCTCATGTGCTTTTACCTGACTACACCTGTTACTTTTCCTGCCCTCTATGTTTGCTGCCCCTGGCAAAAATACCGGGTAATCAAAGAAAATGGCAAGATCCACTTTGGTATCGGCTGCGGCGCGACTCCCAAGTCAACATTGATATACCGATCTTCCCAGTCAAAGCCTGATTAGGTATAACAATTACATTATACCCAATCAAATTATTATTATTTTTAACAAAACATACATCTGCCTAACATGGCCCTATACATTGAAGGCAGCACTGCTGGCTGTCTCGCAGAACAAGCAGGTAATTCAATGACCTATACAAAAGCATTTTTTGAACAGTTAGATAACCAGGATCCACTGGCATCGTTTAGAGCGCAGTTTGCCTTGAACGAAGGAGAGATTTACCTGGATGGAAACTCCCTTGGCGCTCGTCCTAAGGCCGCATTAGCCCGTGCTCAGCAGGTGGTGGAACAGGAGTGGGGACAGGATTTAATCCGCAGTTGGAACAAACATCAATGGTTTGAATTACCCTATCGTATCGGTAATAAAATCGCCAGTTTGATCGGTGCCGAGGACGGCGAAGTGGTCTGCACAGACGCTACCGGACTTAACCTATATAAGGCTGTATCCACTGCCCTGCAGTTAAACCCGTCTCGCAAAGTGGTATTGATGGAAGGCAGCAATTTCCCCACCAACAACTATATGGTGCAAGGGCTGCTCAGTCAGTTGGGCGACGACTACCAGGTCCGCTTTGTGGAAGAGGCGCAACTGCTCGAGCAAATCGACGAGCAAGTGGCGGTGGTGTGTCTGACTCAGGTGCATTACAAAACCGGTCGGGTGCTGGATATGCAGGCAATCACTGCCTATGCCCAGCAAAAGGGCTGTTTGGTGGTCTGGGATCTGTGTCACAGCGCCGGCGCGTTACCGGTAGATCTGAACGGGGCCAATGCCGATCTGGCGGTAGGTTGCACCTATAAGTATCTGAATGGTGGCCCAGGCAGTCCGGCCTTTATCTTTGTCGCCAAACGCCATCACAACCTGGCACAGCAGCCGTTAAGTGGTTGGTGGGGACACAGTGCCCCTTTTGATTTCAAACGGGATTACCAACCCGGTCAGGGCATTAGTCAGATGCTATCCGGCACTCAGGCGATTCTGAGCCTGGCGGTGGCGGAAGTAGGAATCGATCTGATGTGCGCTGCGGATATGCAGCAGCTACGTAAAAAATCCCAGGCCCTGACCCGTTATTTTATTGAGCTGCTGGATCAGGAATGTGGTGAGCATGGTTTTGAACTCGTCAGCCCTCGGGAAGATGAAAAGCGCGGCAGCCAGGTGGCACTGAGCCATGCGCAGGGTTACCCCATAATGCAGGCGCTGATCGATGCCGGTGTGATTGGCGACTTCCGTGCGCCGGATATTCTGCGCTTCGGTTTTGCCCCGTTGTACAACAGCTATGTGGATATCTGGCAGGCAGTACAACGATTTAAAGTCATTATGGATGAAGAACGCTGGCGCGATGCACAGTTTAATCAGCGCCATGCCGTAACCTGATCGGCATTAGCCGGGCTCGCCGACCGCGGGCCAATCCACCTCATCGTTAGTTTCAGGAGTTGCTATGAGTCAGCGCCAGGGCCCCATGTGGTCTTCCCATTTTGCTTTTTTGATGGCCTCTATCGGTACGGCGGTGGGTCTGGCCAATATCTGGCGCTTTCCCTATACCACAGGCACTAACGGCGGTGGCGCCTTCGTTTTGATTTATATTCTGGCGGCCCTGGTGATTGCCATGCCGGTGTTAATGGCTGAACTGATGGTGGGGCGTCGGGGGAGAAACAGCCCACCCGAAGCCATTGCCACAGTGGCCAAAGAGTCCGGTGCCAGCCTCTGGTGGCGACATATGGGAAATCTGGGGGTCCTGGGGGCCATTCTGGTGTTGTCCTTCTATGCCATAGTTGGTGGCTGGACCCTGGCTTATGTACTGAAGCTGGCCAGTGGCAGTATGCAGGGCATGGATCCGGGTGCCATATCTATGGTGTTTGACCAACTGCAGTCCGCGCCCGGCCTAATGTTGTTCTGGCACCTGTTGTTTTTGCTGGTGGTGATCGGCATTTCTTCGTTGGGCCTGGCAGGTGGCGTGGAGCGGGTGGTTAAGCTGGTAATGCCCTTGCTGTTTATTATGCTGCTGCTACTGGTGGGCTACGCCGCCTGGATTGGTGACTTTGCTCAGGCTGTGCGCTTCTTATTTACCCCGGATTTCTCCAAGGTCACTACTAATATGGTGCTGGAGGCTGTCGGGCAGGCGTTTTTCTCCATCAGTGTCGGCCTGACCAACCTGATGGTGTACGGTGCCTATATGCAGCGTCAAACATCCATTCCTCGCTCTTCTGTGGTGATAGTGGGCGCAGACACACTGGTGGCGTTACTGGCCGGTCTGGCGATCTTCCCGATTATTTTCGCCTTTGGTTTAAATCCCAGTGAAGGACCGGGACTGGTGTTTGTTTCCTTGCCGGTCGCCTTTGCACAAATGCCTGCTGGCGCGTTGTTGGGCAGTTTGTTCTTTGTGTTGCTGTTTTTTGCCGCCCTGACATCTGCCATCTGTATGCTGGAGGTGCCGACCTCCTGGCTGATGCAAAAGACAAAATGGTCCAGACGCAAAGCCTGTCTGGTGGCAGGCGGTGTCGCCTGGGGACTGGGCGTATTGTCGGCGCTTTCGTTTAACTTGTTGGGCGATGTGCATCCGCTGGGCTTTATTCCTCTGTTTGCAGATAAAACCTTCTTCAGCTTGTTTGACTACTTCACGTCCAATATTGCCATGCCCCTGGGCGGCATTTTTGTGGTGCTGTTTGTCAGCTGGGCGCTGAAATCCCGCTTTACTGCGGAAGAGCTTGGCTTTACCCAGCACAGTCTGTGGTTTCGTTTATGGCTCTGGACATCCAGGTTGATCGCTCCAGGCGCCTTACTGCTGGTGTTTATCAGCAAGCTCAGCCCTACTTTCCATCTATAACCAAGAGGCCATTATGAGTCAGAAAATTAAAGCCGCTATTATCGGGCCGGGCAATATAGGCACTGACCTGCTGTATAAAGCATTACGCAGTGAACACATAGAGCCGGTCTTAATGATTGGCGTGGATCCAGACTCTGAGGGACTAAAGCGCGCTGCCGCGCTGGGCTTGCAGGTATGTGCAGAGGGCGTAAATGGGGCATTGGCGCAGGTCAGGCAGTTGGGCATTCAAATCGCCTTCGATGCGACCTCGGCTTACGCCCACAAGGCGAATTGTGAACTGCTTAACCCTTTGGGTGTGACCATGGTGGACCTCACTCCGGCGGCAATCGGCCCGTTTTGTATTCCGCCGGTTAATCTGGATAGGTTAAATCCAGCCGAACTGGATAATGTCAATATGGTCACTTGTGGCGGCCAGGCCACCATTCCAATGGTGGCGGCGGTCAGCCAGGTGCAGAAAGTCAGTTACGGTGAAATCATCGCCACAGTATCCAGCCGCTCGGTAGGCCCAGGAACCCGCCAAAACATCGATGAATTCACCCGCACCACCGCCAGTGCCGTGGAGTCCGTTGGCGGCGCAGATCAGGGCAAGGCCATTATTATCATCAACCCGGCCGAGCCACCGCTGATTATGCGTGACACAGTGCATTGCCTGTGCGCCGACACCCCTGACCAACAAGCCATTACCCAATCCGTGCTGACTATGCTGGAAAAAGTACAGGCCTATGTGCCAGGTTACCGGCTGAAGAACGGCCCGGTGTTTGACGGCAACAAGGTGTCTATTTATCTGGAAGTGGAAGGGCGTGGTGATTTTCTGCCGCATTATGCCGGTAATCTCGACATTATGACGGCGGCGGGACTGCACACCGCCGAACTGATCGCTCAATACAAGCAGGGCTGAGGAGAACAATATGAACCTGAAAGATAAATCCGTGATCCTGCACGATATGAGCCTGCGTGATGGTATGCATGCCAAGCGCCATCAAATCTCCCTTGCGCAAATGGTGGATATTGCCACTGGTTTGGATGCCGCCGGAATGCCATTGATTGAAGTGACCCATGGCGATGGTTTGGGCGGTGCGTCACTTAACTACGGCTTTCCCGCGCACGGCGATGAAGAATACTTGTCGGCGGTGATCCCAAAGATGCAACAGGCTAAAGTTTCTGCATTGCTATTACCTGGTATTGGTACGGTTGATCATCTGCGCATGGCTAAGGACCTGGGGGTCTCCACCATTCGTGTCGCCACCCACTGCACCGAGGCGGATGTGTCTGAGCAGCATATCGGTCTGTCGGCCAAGCTCGGGCTGGATACTGTTGGCTTTTTAATGATGGCGCATATGGTTAGCGCCGAAAAACTGCTGGAACAAGCCAAACTGATGGAAGCCTACGGCGCCAACTGCATTTACTGCACCGATTCGGCCGGCTATATGTTGCCGGATGAAGTCAGCCACAAAATTGGGTTACTGCGCTCAGAACTTGGCAGCCAAACCGAAATCGGATTTCATGGCCACCACAACCTTGCTATGGGGGTCGCCAATTCACTGGCCGCCATTGAAGCCGGGGCCAAACGCATCGATGGTTCGGTGGCAGGGTTAGGCGCCGGAGCCGGCAACACACCCCTGGAAGTGCTGGTGGCGGTGCTGGAGCGTATGGGCGCCAGGCATGGTATCGATTTGTACAAAATCATGGATGTTGCCGAAGATCTGGTGGTGCCGATGATGGACCAGCCCATCCGCGTAGATCGTGACGCCCTGACTTTGGGTTATGCCGGTGTTTATTCATCCTTTTTGTTGTTCGCTAAGCGGGCCGAAGCCCGTCATGGCGTCAGTGCCAGAGATATTCTGGTGGAGCTGGGCAAACGCGGTACCGTCGGTGGCCAGGAAGATATGATCGAAGACCTGGCGCTGGATATGGCCAACCAAGGAAAGCTGAGCAGACCTTAAGTTTTCTATATTTTTTCTGATTTCTGCGGCCGGGGCTTTACCCCGTGCCGCTTTATTTATCTAATGGCAGATAAATGACTTCCAAATAAATGTTATGCAGGACTTCAGACTGGGTGAATGGCAGGTAAGCCCCACGCAAAACAGCCTCACCCGGGGAAAGGAAACCAGGCAGCTCGAGCATACACCTATGCAACTGTTGCTGCACTTCACCCAAAACCCAGGCCAGATACTGTATAAAGATGCGCTGTTGCAGCACATCTGGGCCCAAAAAGTGGTAACAGAAGAAGTCCTGACGGTAGCCGTCAGTCATATCCGCAAGGCTTTAGGGGATAACGCCCGAGCCCCCAGCTATATCAAAACCGTACCGGGCAAAGGTTATTGTCTTATCTGTGCACCCTCCGCGCTCTCGCCCCACCATCGCCCAGAGTCGAAGAAAATATCCTGGTGGTACAAGTTGCCATTATTGCTGGTCATTCCCTTACTATGGTGGTTTTGGTCCCCCTTGGTGTCCGTCACTATGCCTGAAACCGAGCACCATTCGGCTGGCCAGGATCTTTACAATCAGGGGCGCTTTTTGCTTTTTTCACAGGAAGAGCAACATTTAGAACGCGCTGATAATCTGTTTGAACAGGCTCTGCAAAAAGATCCCGATCTGGGGAGTGCATTATGGGGTAAAGCCATGGTGTTAATTATCCAGGCTGACGATCTCTCAGGGGAACGGGCCGCTTCTTTGCGCTCCGAGGCCATCCAACTGCTTGAGCAAGCCGAACTTATGTCTGCTGACAACGCTGCCATCCAGGCGCAACTGGGCTGGTTGTATTTTACCCATGAATGGAACTTTAAGCTTGCCGGGCAAAAGTTAGAACGGGCAATTGAGCTGGATAACCGGGACGCCACCAATCATTTTCTGTATGCCCAGTATCTGATGGCCATGGGGCAAAATGACAGTGCGCTGGCTGCTACCCGCCGTTATATCGACTTGGCACCTCAGTATTACTCGGTGCCTGTTGTCGCCTGGCTTTATAACACCGCACGACAGCCACAAAAGGCCATGCTGGAACTGGAGAAGATCGCGGCCCTGACCGAACCAGATCTTGGCTTCCACTATTCAGCCATCAAAACTCTGGAAAGCCTGGGTTTGGAGCAACGCGCTTTTAATCACTTATTGCAAAGTATGCACTACAAAGGATTTACCAGCGGACAAATAGCAGACGCCAAGCAACAGTTTGCAACTGGTGGTCTGGCACAAGTATACAACTGGCTGATTCAGAACCAGATTCGCGACAATTTGGGGCACTATGCAGCACCATTAGCCTATGCCCGCTATGCCATCAAGGCTAACCAACCAGCCCAGGCGATCAAGTGGCTACAGGATGCTATACAACAACGGCAGGTAGAAGTTTTGTGGCTGGCAGTCGACCCTTACTATGACCCACTGCGCTTGGAGCCGGAGTTTCATCAGATTCTTAAACAACTGAAACTGGATGGCATCGGACAAAAAAAGAATGTTGAACTAAATTAGCCCACTCTAACCTTTCTTAAGGTTTATTTATGTCAACTTCAGGATCCAGGTTAGTCGCCCTGATAATTTGCCGGTTTTAACCAAAACTACAATACCTGATGAAACTCGTTAACTCCGTTTTAGTGTTGATCTGGCTAATCGTTTTTCCTGTCCATGCAGGGGTGCTTTGGCAGCTACAAACAAGCCATGGGGTGTTCGCACCTCCTCTGCTCCACAATAATGTACTGTATCTGGCAAATGGCAACACTTTGCGAGCCCTGAGTCTGCAGGGAGAAAGCCTTTGGCAGCACCAGCTATCCTCGCAGACCAGGAGCACGCCGACCATTGCCGGCGGATTACTGTTATTGCAAACCGAGCAGGGTTTGCAGGCATTTGATCTGACAGGCCGGTTAATCTGGCAGCACCACAGTGATGACGGCCCACATCTGGTCAATTGGGGCTGGGGTCAAGGTAATTATGCCGACCCCTGGAACTGGTATCGCTCGTCGGTCAGTGTTGCCGATGGCGCAGCATATTATGGCAGTCGAGCCGGTACTTATGCTGTACGCGTATCAGACGGACAGCAACTTTGGCATCAGAATACCGGCACCACCCACACTCAACCTGCTGTGGCGCAGGGCGTGGTAGTGGTTGGTAGTTGGAACAACCGCTTGTACGGCCTTAGTGCACAACATGGCCATATTCTATGGCAGTTTGAAAGTCCTGTACCTGAAGGTGAACTTGGCGGATGGGACGGCTGGCTGGGGTTTAATCTGGCACCATTGATCGATGGAGAGCATCTTTATGTGGGTAGCCGCAGTACCTGGTTTTTTAAATTGAGCCTGAAGGACGGCCATGAAGTCTGGAGTACTAAACATGCCAGCAGTTGGATTGGCTCGAAGGCCCTGGTACATCATGAAATTGTCTACTATGGATTGTCAGACGGCCAGGCCTTGGTCGGTCAGCAAACTGACTCGGGAAATATCGAACACTTGGTGCTTTCACCACATCTTATCTTTGCAGCGCCTGTTGCTGTGGGTGAACAATTGTACTTTGCTACTTTGTCCGGTGAGCTGTTTAGCTATCATCCAGTAAGTAAGGAAATGAAGCGGCAGTTTCAAACTCAAAGCAGCCGGGCTCATTATCAGACGTATGTGCGGCAAGGTGGCGGACCTCTCTATCAACCTCTGGATCCACAACTGACCCCACACCAGGCCAGCGTAAAACAAGTCACAGATATGCTTGAGGACATGGATAGCATTGTCAGCCTGAGTGCGGCGAATGGCATACTTTATCTGGGGTTGGCAAACGGCAGATTGCTGGCCTGGCGGCCGGATGAGTAACGCAGTTCATCTTGTTACACTAGCCTGGCGCCGCAAGTGGGTGGTTAAGGCTTAAAAAAAACGCCCGGCAATCTCAATTGATGGGCGTTTAAATGATAAGTACAGCTTAACTAAATCATTACTTGAAGTTAACCATCTGCGCATAGCTCATGGTTTTTGCCATTTGTCCCAGCCAGCGCCACAAACGAGCCTGTCTGGCTTTCTGCTCTTGCTCACAAGCTTGCTTACTGTCATGATTTACCGGAATTTTTACTGAAGCTGCCAACATAATCCGTACCCCTTTGCGTTTTGACCTGGGGATATTATTGAACATTTATCGAACGATGACGAACGACAAAATCTTAAGTTTGGGATAACTTTAACTAATGGATAAAAGACTGAGGCATTTACCCGCTTTACGCTGCTTCGACGCGGCCGCCCGCCACCAGAGCTATCGTCAGGCTGCCGATGAGCTAGCCATTACGCAGGCGGCGGTAAGTCAGCAAATCCGGGCTCTGGAAGAGGGGCTTGGGGTTAAGCTGTTTTATCGTGAAGGTCGGCAAATGCGTCTGACGGCGCGTGGGCGCACTTTGGCCAAAGCGGTGGAGCTAGCCTTTTCACAACTGCTCAAAGGCTTCAATCAGGTGCAATGTGAAGAGGAAGCCGGCGTGTTGACGGTAACCACAACCGGATCTTTTGCGTCCATGTGGCTGATGCCCAGGCTTTGGAAGTTTTCCGTGCTGTATCCGGATATCTCCATCCGGGTCATGGCCTCACCTCAGGTAGAAGATTTACGCCATGGCGATATTGATGTGGCTATCCGCCAGGGAGACGGTGTGTGGAGCGAACTCTGTCAGGAGGTGCTTATCAGCGACCCGGTGTTTGCCGTATGTTCCAGACGCATGGCAGATGAGATGCAATTGACCCATCCCAGTCAGGTGAATGGGTGTTTGCTGGTGGAGGGACATGATCCTGGCCTATTTAGTTGGCAGAACTGGTTTAGCCTGGCTGGGATTCATTTCGACCGTAAACAATTGCGTTGGGTGGAGGTGGCGACCTGGGAAATGTGCATTAATGCGGTAGCGGCTGGTCATGGTATTTGTTTATCCACTGCAACACTGGCCGGAGAGATGATTCAGCGCGGTGTTCTGGTCAAGCCGTTTGAGATTGAAATTACTCCCGGGCCGACATTCTCCATATTGCATAACCCGGACTCACCCAGATTAGCGCGAATTCAGATATTTCGGGACTGGCTCAGGCAGGAATTAGCGGCTGGCAGCGCCAAGTCAATCTAGAAAGAAGAAGTCTGGTTAGTAAGGTTTGTTTTTTCATACCTATAAGGGCACAGCAACACAATATTACCATTTGTTTCTTTTCGGAATTCGCTATGCTGGCTAAGTTCGAAATGCCCTTTGATAAAAGGGCAAAATGGCAGGATTGCCAGTAAGCTTAATAATAAGAACAGCCTAGGGGACTCAAGTTATGTTTGGCGATAGCATCGCATTCGATACGCACCTTTCCCTGATAGCGGCGTAATAGCAGAATGCGCCTGTTGCTAATCTTGTCCCTGATAGCAGGTCCGGGCCTGGCTCAGACGTTCTGCCCACACCCCATAAATTTGGTTTTCAGTGGTGACTGGTACCCGTATTTTTATCTGGACAAGCAAGGGCAATACAGTGGTAGGGACCTGGAGTTATTGCGCAAAGGCCTGATGCGAATGGACTGTGAACTGGCAATTTTGCATCTGCCTGAACGTCGTATCAGTGCCGATTTGCTTAGTGGTCGTGTCGATGTGGCAATTGCCGCCACCCTGACTGAACAGCGGCAAAAGCAATTTATGTTTTCTATTCCTTATCGTTTGCAAACCATTGTATTGGTATATCGCAAGTCCGACCGTCAAACAGCGGCGCTGGATACCATATTAGATCTGGTGCAGCAGAATAAGCTTGTTGCGTTAAACCGTGGTGGTTGGTACGGACATGAGGTCGCTGCGGTGCTTGATTCCAAATGGGCGAGACAACTGATGCATGTTGAAACCTTTGCATCCCGTCTCGAACTTCTCAGGCGAGGCAGAGTGGATGCATTTATTGATGACAAGGATACCGTGCTGGCGGAAATGCAGCGAAATGGTTTGACGGACCTTGCTCTGATAACAAGGCCCCTGGATATAGCAGAGCAGCACTACATGTTCAGTAAAATCAACCTGGACGAGGCTTTCGTTACTGAATTTAATCGCCAGTTATCTATTATCATGGGTGAACGCCCACCCAAATCGGCACGATTCAGCCCACTCCATCCTTTGCAAAGTGTGCCTGCACACTGAAGGCTTTTGTTAGCGGATAAAATCGTCTTTAGCCGCGTGCCAGCAATGTGCCTAACAGCTGAATAATGTCGTTGTCGCGCCGCCAGGCCAGGCCAATTTCGCGGCTTTGTTGCAGTTCCTGTAAGGGCCTGAACAGTACATCCTGCTGCGCCAGTTCAGCATGGACCGGGATCAAGGCGCACCCTACTCCGGCACTAACCAGGCCCATGGCATATTCTATGGTTTGAATACGGGCACGGATATCCAAGCCAATGCCGGCCTGACGCAACAGTGTTTTCAGGTTGTTCCAGGCTTCGCAGGGGGTACGCTGGATAAATGCAATGTCGGCCAGATCATTGATACAAATCTGCTCCTGCAGGGAGAGCGGGTGACCCATAGGGAGTGCAAGTTGGTAGTCCTCTTGCCAAATCGGGTGAAACTTCTCTCCCGGTATCAGTAATTCGCGGGTAATAATGCGTGCATCGCAGGCTTCTTCCGGTGGGACCAGGGTTAATTCCAGGCTGTCCCTGGCGGCACAAAATTGTTTCAGCAGGGCACTCATGCGAGCCACGCCCAGCCCCTTAATCAGGCCCAGACGAAACGGTTCTTTTACCTGACTGCCGCTGAACATGGCTTGTATCGCATCGGCCTGGCCAAGCAATTGTTTAGCCAGTGGATACAACTGTTCGGCCGCATCCGTGGCGCGGACTCCGCGCGCATGGCGCACAAAGAGCGGCCGCCCTAATTCATCCTCTAACTGCTTTAATGCCGCTGACAATGATGGCTGTGCAATAAAGCGACTGCGCGATGCCGCACTGAAGCTGCCCTGTTCATACACTGCTACAAAATGTCCAAGTACTCGCAAGTCCATGTTTTACCTTAATAAAGCCAAAATCAAGCTATAGCTAAATACTATAGCTATTAAAGAAATTTGATACTATTGCTTTATCTGAAATCGGCCTATTATCGAACAGTTAACAACTATTTAGCAGGTGTATATATGTCTCGTCCCGCTTTCAACTGGCAAGATCCGCTGGCCCTGGATTCCCTTTTATCCGAAGACGAGCGCATGGTACGCGACAGCGCTCACCAGTATTGCCAGGAGCAGTTACAGCCCAGGGTACTGCAAGCCAACCGTCAGGAAATCTTCCATCGTGAAATTATGAATGAGCTGGGTGAACTGGGCCTGCTTGGCGCGACATTACCCGAAGAGTACGGCTGCGCCGGGGTGAACTACGTTACCTATGGTTTGATTGCCCGTGAAGTGGAGCGTGTCGACAGCGGCTATCGCAGTGCCATGAGCGTACAGTCCTCTCTGGTGATGCACCCTATCTATGCTTATGGCAGCGAAGCACAAAGGCAAAAATACTTACCCAAGCTGGCTACCGGCGAGTGGGTGGGGTGTTTTGGCCTGACCGAGCCTAACGCGGGATCCGATCCGGGCTCTATGGCCAGCCGCGCGACGAAAGTAGATGGCGGCTATCGTCTGACCGGCACCAAAATGTGGATCACCAACTCCCCCATCGCCGATGTGTTTGTGGTGTGGGCCAAACTGAACGGTGAAATTAAAGGCTTTGTGCTGGAAAAAGGCATGGAAGGGCTGAGTGCACCAAAGATTGAAGGCAAGTTCTCTCTGCGTGCGTCTATTACCGGCGAAATAGTGATGGACAATGTGTTTGTGCCAGAAGACAACCTGCTGCCTAATGTCAGTGGCTTAAAAGGCCCTTTTGGTTGTTTAAACAAGGCGCGCTATGGCATTGCCTGGGGAGCGCTGGGCGCTGCCGAATTTTGCTGGCACGCCGCGCGCCAGTACACGTTGGACCGCCAGCAATTTGGTCGCCCCCTGGCGGCTACCCAGTTAATACAGAAAAAACTGGCTGACATGCAGACTGAAATCAGTATTGGCCTGATGGCCTGTTTGCAAGCAGGCCGGTTAATGGATCAAAACCTGCTGGCACCAGAAGCTATCTCGCTGATTAAACGCAATTCCTGCGGTAAGGCATTGGATATTGCCCGCATTGCCAGGGATATGCACGGCGGCAACGGCATTGCTGATGAGTTCCATGTTATCCGCCATGTGATGAACCTCGAAGCGGTGAATACCTATGAGGGCACCCACGACGTGCACGCTTTGATTCTGGGGCGTGCGCAAACCGGGCTTCAGGCGTTTTCTTAAGCCCAGTAGGAGGTTGCTATGCTGGATCGCAACGCCATAGTCAGGCATAACCTGCTGCGTTGGCTGGAAGACGATAATCTGCCACAGTCGGTATTGGATGTCTCTCTGGCCGAAGCAGGCCTGACCGATTGTCAACTGGTGGATTTATTTGAAACGCAGGTGATGAGCCGCCATCTGGATTTGCAATCCAGACAGATGCAAAAACAGGGCAAGAGTTTCTATACCATAGGCAGTGCAGGACATGAAGGCAACGCGGCTATCGCCGCCGCTCTGCGCATTGATGATATGGCATTTCTGCATTACCGCAGCGGCGCCTTTGCTATTCAGCGCAGTAAACAAAAGCCCGGCACGACGCCGCTTTACGATATGCTGCTGTCCTTTGCCGCCAGCAGCGAAGATCCAATATCCGGTGGCCGGCATAAAGTGATTGGCAGCCATGAGCTGTTTATTCCGCCACAAACCAGCACTATCGCCTCACACTTACCCAAAGCCATGGGGGCTGCTTATAGTATTGGCCTGAGCAAGAAACTAAATACGGCCACCAAGCTGCCAGATGACGCTGTGGTGGTATGCAGCTTTGGCGATGCCTCGGCTAATCATTCCACCGCGCAGGGTGCCATTAACGCTGCCTGCTGGGCGTCTTTTCAGTCTATTCCCATGCCGCTTATTTTTATCTGTGAGGACAACGGCATCGGCATTTCTACCGCCACGCCGCAAGGTTGGATCCACGCCAACTTTGCCAATCGTGCCGGGCTGGAATACCGCTATTGCGACGGGTTGAATCTGCTGGATACCTATCGCACCGCCAAACAGGCGGCCGATTGGGTGCGGAAACGCAGAAAGCCGTTGTTTTTGCATGTTCGTACTGTGCGCTTATTGGGCCATGCCGGTTCTGATTCGGAGTTTGCCTATCGTAGCCAGGCCGCCATTGAAGCCGCAGAGCGCCAGGATCCCATTGCCTACAGTGCCAGCTTACTGCTGAATAATAAGGCGATGACGGCCGGGCAAATTGCCGAGCTGTACCTGCAATTGGAAAGCCGTATTGCCCGCATTAGTGACGTGGCGGCAGCGCGTCCGAAACTGACCAATCCTGCCCAAATTAAAGCATCTATTGTACCGCCCAGGCGTGAGCCGCCTGACGTGGTTGCTATTGAAACGGCACAACGGGACAGCTTGTTTGCCCATGAAAAACACAATCTGGCCAAACCCCAGCATTTAGCCAAGCTGATCAACTGGGCATTATTGGATTTAATGGCGCAGTACAAAGAAATTGTGATGTGTGGTGAAGATATTGGCCGTAAAGGTGGGGTGTACAATGTCACCGCCAAACTCTGTGAAAAGTTTGGCTCGTCACGGGTGATTAACACGCTGTTGGACGAACAGTCTATTCTGGGCATGGGTATCGGCATGGCACACAACGGCTTGTTGCCGATCCCTGAAATCCAGTTTCTGGCTTATGTGCATAACGCCGAGGACCAGATTCGCGGCGAGGCGGCCACCCTACCGTTTTTCTCTAACGGACAGTATGCCAACCCTATGGTGATTCGCATTGCCGGGCTGGCCTACCAAAAAGGCTTTGGTGGTCATTTCCATAACGACAATTCCTTTGCGGTGTTCCGCGATATTCCCGGCTTGATTCTGGCTTGCCCCTCCAATGGTGCCGATGCTGTGGAAATGCTGCGTGAATGTGTGCGCCTCGCTCGCGAGGAGCAGCGACTGGTGGTGTTTCTGGAACCCATTGCACTGTATATGAAAAAGGACCTGCACGAAGAGGGTGACAACCTGTGGTCATTCCCTTACGTGCCGCCCGCAGACGCTAAGCCCATTGCCCTTGGCGAGCCCGGTGTGTATGGCAGCGGCAAAGATCTCTGTATTATCAGTTACGGCAATGGCTACTACCTTAGTCGCCAGGCCGAGAAACAGTTAGCCGAGCAAGGTATCCAATGCACAGTGATTGATTTGCGTTGGTTAGCCCCGCTAAATCAAAGCGCTATCTTGCAGCAGGTTGCCGACCACCAGCAGGTTTTGATAGTGGACGAATGCCGGCAAACCGCCTCTATCAGTGAAGCCTTAGTCACTATGCTCAGCGAACACCCAGCGGGGATACACAATATTCAGCGGGTTTGTGCGCAGGACTGCTTTATCCCACTAGGCAGTGCCAGCTATGAAGTTTTGCCCAAAACTCAGGACATTGTTAATGCTGCCCTTAACATGCTTAATAAAACCATAAGAGAGGCCAGCTGATGACCAAACAAACTGCTGTGGTCATTTGCCCCGGACGGGGCACCTATAACAAGGAAGAGCTTGGCTACCTGGGTCGTTATCACAGTGACAAACAGGCCATGCTGGATGTGATTGACCAATACCGCCGCAGCCAGGCACAGCCGAGCGTGACAGAATTGGACGCCATGCCTGCCTATAAGCTGCCCGTACATACGGCTGGCGAAAATGCCTCTGCCCTGATTTACGCCTGTGCACGTGGCGACTTTGCCGCCATAGACAGGAACAAATACGACATTGTTGCTGTGACTGGTAACTCCATGGGCTGGTATATCGCTCTGGCGATGGCCGATGTGTTAAACCAACACAGCGCTATTGAACTTATCAATACCATGGGGTCAATGATGAGTGGTGGCTTGATTGGCGGCCAAATGATTTACCCCATCACAGATGACAACTGGCATGAAGATAGTGCGCAGAAAGCGCAAATCCTGCAATGGATGACAGAGGTGAATCAGCAGCCTGGCTGCCAGGTGTATCCCTCCATCTGGCTTGGCGGCTATCTGGTTTTGGGGGGTAATGAAGCTGGACTAAAAGCCATGGAACAACGCCTGCCCAGGTTACAAGACCGCTACCCTATGCGCCTGTATAATCATGCCGCTTTTCACACGCCATTATTGCAAAGCGTGTCAGACAAGGCCTTTGCAAGGCTGTCACAGAATCTGTTTCAAAGGCCTGCATTGCCCTTGATTGACGGTCAGGGGCGGATTTGGCAACCCCACAGCACCGACATGACGGCATTGTATCGTTATACCTTGGATACTCAGGTGGTTGCGCCTTATGACTACAGCAAGGCCATTGAAGTGGCGATTAAGGAGTTTGCCCCAGATAAGCTGATTATTCTTGGCCCCGGCGCTACATTAGGGGGCGCGACGGCTCAGGTGCTGATCAAGCAGAACTGGCACAACCTGAGCGATAAACAGGGCTTTATCCAACGTCAACAGCAGGATCCGCTGATTCTTGCCATGGGCATGGAAGCACAAAGGAGCCTGGTCAGCCGTTAAGGCTGCGCCAGGCTGTACATTCCCCTGGCATTTAACCTTCGTTCGTCTGGTTACCCTTAGGCGCAGTGCTCTTCTGTCAATATTTTTTACACTGCAGTCAGCTTTCTTTCGCCAGCTTTTCTATCTGTATGAAAAACATAGATAAAACTGAAGGGCACAAATATTGCTACATCTCTGCCAGTACGGAATATTTTATTATTTCGTTATCTTGTCAAGGATGCACGCCATGTGAAGTGGCTGGCCAATCTCCCAGTTGGTTGTTTCGAATATGTCGAAACAGGTTTGGACGGCGCCCCTAACCTCAAAAAAACCAGTAAGGGAAAATGCATGAAAAAAACAGCAATAAAGACACTGGCCGCAGCAACGCTGCTGACTGCTGCAGGTGCAAATGCGGCAATTATCTATGATGGTAATGTTACGCCCGATGTTATTTTTGGTGGCGGCAATGCCAATGGTAGCTATACCATAGATCGAGATAACGGTGTCGAACTGGGTTTGCGTGGCAAGCTGCGTCATAACGGCAGTGGTGCACCGGAGAACACCTTTAACAGCAACGGGGATGGCACCTACAGTTTCGATGCCGGCGTTGCTCCTACACAGAGTTTTCCCACTGCAGTGTGGAGCTTTGAGTGGTCGATCAATACTGACTACACAGGCAACAACCAACTAAAACTGGCCGATCTTAGCTTTGTGCTTGGTTTAGACACGAATCCCAGTCTGTCTACTGCCTTTACCACTTTTGATCCTATTCATGCCAACAACCCAGGCTCTGGCAATGTGTGCTGGGACCATTCTTTGGGTGATAATGCCACGGCAAATGGCGCAGGCGTTGAAACCAACTGTGGCTTGGCAACAGCAGTAGCAGACTATGCTACCAATCTGACCGACTACAATGTTGCGCAAAACTCCTGGAAACCCCACTGGTTTTTCCCGGTATTTGACCCCACTGTGGATGGTACTTACAACATATTCCTGGCAGCCATGAATACTGCCGGGCAGGAACTAGCCAGAACCGAGATCCAGATTATCGTGGGTCAGGGCGGCAGCGCTGAAGTGCCAGAGCCAGCTACCTTGCTATTGATGCTTGGCGGGCTCCTGGGGTTAAGCCGCAGGTTTGCTAAAAACGGCTGATCCTTGTCTTTGTGGCGCACAGGCTCAGGCTTGTGCGTCAATAATTGCATACACAATCCCTGCTTTCCCTGCCACACGCTTTTACTTCCCGCTATTGCCTGAGCCCGCTCTCTAGGTTTTGATAATAGACATTATCATAATAAATCAAACAGTTAAGGAACCTTGATGAGTCTTAGAATATGGCTTGCCGCAATGCTACTGCTGCTAAGCGCCTGTGCATCAGTTCGCGACTATACCCCCTTAGTGTTGGAAGCCAGTGCACCACAATTGCAGCAACTGATGTCCGGCGGGGAGCTGACCAGCGAGCAACTGGTGAATTTCTACCTGCACAGGATTGACCAGTATGACGACCAGGGGCTTGCCTTAAATGCGGTAATCAGCCTGGACCCCAGTGCAATCAGGCAAGCCAGAGAACTGGACATTGAGCGGCAGCAAGGCCGTGTGCGAGGCCCCCTGCACGGTATTCCGGTGCTGCTGAAAGACAATATTGATAGTCTTGGTGTTGCTAATACCGGCGGGTCAGTGCTGCTTAAAAATAATCTGCCGGCCGATGATGCATTCCTGGTGAAAAAGCTGCGTGAGGCTGGGGTGATCATTCTGGGTAAAGCCAATCTCAGCGAGTGGGCAAACTTTCGCTCCACTCGCTCAAGCTCCGGTTGGAGTGCCATGGGCGGACAAACTCGTAATCCCTACGACACCAGCACCTCGACCTGTGGTTCAAGTTCAGGTTCAGGTGCTGCCGTGGCAGCCAACCTCACTGCCATAGCCGTGGGCACGGAAACCGACGGCTCGTTGGTTTGCCCCGGGGCCATGAATGGCATTGTCAGCATCAAGCCGACATTGGGCTTGATTAGTCGCGACGGCATCATTCCTATCGCGCACAGTCAGGACACTGCCGGGCCGATGGCCCGCACTCTGACCGACGCAGTACTGTTGCTCGAAGCGATGCAAGGGCCGGACAGCGCCGATGCTGCTAGCTATGCCGACCACCGTGATTTTAGCCAACACCTGATAAGTACTGGATTGGCAGGTAAGCGCATCGGTGTTGTACGTAGTCTGATGGGCTACCATGCCTTGCTGGATAACGTGTTTGAACAACAACTGGACGTATTGCGTGAACAGGGCGCGATACTGGTGGATACCCATTTGGAAAACCAGTGGGGAGATGATGAATTTACGATACTGTTGCATGAGTTCAAACGCGGGATTACCGAGTATCTGGCGGGCACGTCATTACCCTATCGCAGCCTGGCCGACTTAATTGAAGCCAATAAGGTTAACCAGCTTGAGGAAATGACAATTTTTGCTCAGGAATTGTTTGATATGGCTGAGGCTCGCGATACGACGCAGGAGCCCGAATACCTCGAAGCCCTGGCGCGTGCCAAGCGCCTGGCTGGTGAAGAAGGTATTGATGCGCTGCTGGTCAAAGATAAGCTGGATTTACTTATTGCGCCAACCGTTGGACCAGCCTGGAAGACTGACCATATCAATGGCGATCATTATCTGGGGGCCGCCAGTTCTGCCGCCTCTGTAGCCGGGTATCCACATATCACCATACCTATGGGGTTTATAGAAGTGCCGGGTAGCCCGGCACTGCCTGTAGGGATGAGCTTTTTCGGTGCGGCGAAATCAGAGCCGGTGCTTATCGAGGCGGCGTTCGGTTACGAGCAAGCCAGCAACAAACGCCGCCCTCCGACATTGAACTAATATCCATCAGGGCGCCACAGTATCTATCAGGGTACTACTTAGGCGCCTTTGATTATTACTTGATCTGACTGATCTTTAGTATGCCAATACGGCCATCATGGCCTGCACCGACAAAGGTTTGCTGATCCGCCGCCAAAGTATAAAAGCCCTGGTCAGAAAATGCCTGCCAGTTGGATCCGTGATCATAGGAGATGTCTGTGCCGCTCTTGCCGGTAGCTAAACAAATGGCATTGATACAGGCCATGGCCGTGCGCAGCCCCCGCTCACCGGTTTGGATAAGCTCGGCACCTTCTGAAGTAAGCTTGGCCAGATTGGGATATTTGCCCGGTCTGTCCTGATAATCCCCGCCCAGGGCAAAGGCTTCATTTTTGCTGTTCAGGCCAATAGCATAAGCCCCACCGGTTTGTCCCTGGTTGTGGATAGGCAGTTCGACACGTTGCCAATGTTCCCCCGCATCCTTGGAGTGATAGGCCGAGGCCGAAAAGCCACCAGTGGCAATCCAGACGTTTTGCTTATCCTGGATTTTCAGGGTATTGCCGCTGGCCGCAAAGGCCGCTTCCTTGTCGAGTATCTCTGGTAGTTGTGCCTGGCTGATGCGTCGCCAGGTCTTACCACCGTCGGAGGTTTTCATCACCATATAGAAGCCGTCAACAGGGTCGCCCAACAGCAGACCATGGTCCTGATCCCAAAAGTCGATAGCATTGAAAAAGCCCTCGGCGTGCTGATTTTGCAACCACAATTGCCAGCTTTCACCACTATCAGTGCTGCGGTAAATACGTGAACTTTGGCCAGGCCCCACCGTCATGGCCAACAGGCTGCCATCGGCAAATTGCTGTAAGTCGCGAATATCCCCGTTGGCTTCGGCCGCAATCGCCGCCGATTGCCAGCTTTGACCACCATCCAGACTCTTGTACACCTGCCCTTGCGTACCTGCTACCCACAACTGTCCATAAGCTGCACTGCTGGCCCGCAACGATGGGGAGTCAGGTAGGGTATGTATTTGCCATTCCAGGGCTGATACCTTAGCTGTTAGCAACAAGGCCAACACTGTTAAGGTTAATGCGCTTCTTTTCAGCATCGTGACTCCCTCAGGCTCAATGTAATTCGGCAATACGTTTTAACACAGTAAGAAATGCCTGGCAGGAAGCGATGGAGGCGGTTTCTTCCATAGTGTGATAACCCGTGGTCGGAATTTGCAGGGTTGAACCTGTTACCACCCCATTCGAGGCGGCGATAATTCTGCCCATTTCCGTACTGCCATAGGATTGCGCTGATAAACCTTGTGCCACCAACTGCGCATTTTTCTGGTCTATGTATTCATCCTTATAGCTACAGGTATGGCCATACACTTCGCAAATAGCCTGAAGTTGTTCGGTCAACAGCGGATCAAAATCGGCGTTGGCGTCTTTATGGCGTAACACCAATTGCTGCTTATCTGCCTCTATACGATCTGGATAGGGGCTGGTATCCACCACAATCAGTCGGTTGGTACTGCTGCCAAAGCGTCGGAACCATTCCAGCAGGTAACGCCAGCTTTTGCCTGCTTCTTCCTGGGCGGTAAAAAATGCCGTACCTTCAAAACCCTGACTAAACAGATGGACCAGAAATGCGGCAGTCAGCACATTGTCCAGCTGGCCGCTGATGGTATCGTCACGCACCGTCAGACGGTCGGCAAAGGCCACGGGAGTGCCTGCTACCAGGTGTTCCATACCTTCAAGGGTGAAGATCAGGTTATTGCGTCTTTCACATACATAACTTTTGGCGATGTGCCCTTTGCCTCGGTAAGCGCCGGACCAGGGCTCATAAGCCATCACCGGCGTGGCATCAAAGCGATCAACAATTTTGTTGATCAGCTGTTCCGATACCGAATTGCCCAATAAATCCGAGCGGTTACCCGCTACAAAGGCGGCATACTGAAATTCATTGGGGCCGGTGCAAATCAGGCCATGGCGGTCGATATGAGCGGAGAACATGGCGGAGAAAGGTTTGCTGCCTTGTGCCACCAGTACGCCTTCATACCAGGTGACCTGGGCACCTCGCTCTTCCAGCTCTCGTTGTAGCACCCGAAAAAAACTATGCTCGGCACCGACTACACTGGGTTCGCGAATCAGGGTTTTTAGCAGATCAAAAACGTCATTTAATTCAGACATAAGGGGGCAATCCGAGCGGTTTTCTATACCCACTAGCATACTGATAATCGGGTAAAATGGCAGCAGATTAATCGAATGGAAGCGTCGCTAATGCCCTGTGTTGGGTTCCAGATGAGATAGTGCTAAGGTGGTTCAAACAACAAAAAGGAACATAATGTGGCGGGAAAATATCCAGATAAAATTCGGCAATTGGAGCTCTACGATGGGCGATTCGATGCATATCGCTTAAGGGCTCAGGGCGCAGAGGTTCTGTTTGCATCATACCAGGCTGGAACCCAGATCCCCCCGCATCAGCATGAAACCGACAACTACGGGGTGATTATACGGGGGGAATTGATCCTGACCATGCAGGGTGAAACCCGTCGTTTCGCTGTTGGTGACTGGTATCATGTACCAGCCAATACCGAACATGCTGCCAGTTTTGCAGTGGAAACCGACGAAATCGAATTCTGGTTTAATGACCGAAGCTAAATCAGTACAGAGTGGCTAGCGATCATTGTTGGGCTGAAGCCCAACCCACAGTGGGTCGGACTTAAGTCCGACAGAATTTAAGTCGTCATTTGGCAGCCATCAGTTGACGGAGCGTGGGAGCAAGTCCAACGGCCAACTAACGAAGTAACTGCGCCGCCTGTTTGGCAAAATAGGTCAGAATACCGTCAGCACCTGCCCGCTTGAAAGCCAGTAATGATTCCATTATCACCGCCTCCTCGTTGAGCCAGCCATTGGCAAACGCAGCCTTGTGCATAGCGTACTCACCACTGACCTGATAAGCGAAGGTCGGCACGCCGAATTCCTGCTTGCAGCGCTGAACGATATCCAGATATGGCATACCGGGTTTAACCATGACCATATCCGCACCTTCGGCGATATCCTGGGCGATTTCGCGCAGTGCTTCGTTGCTGTTAGCCGGATCCATTTGGTAGCTCTTCTTATTACCACCCTTAATGTTAGCCGCTGTGCCCAATGCATCTCTGAATGGTCCGTAATAGCTAGAGGCATATTTAGCCGAGTACGCCATAATGCAGGTGTTGACGTGGCCCTGCTGTTCCAGCGCCTTGCGGATCTGCCCGATTCTGCCATCCATCATATCCGAAGGGGCGACAATATCGGCACCGGCCTCGGCATGCGACAGCGCCTGCTTAACCAGCACGTCGACGGTTTGGTCATTGACGATATAGCCATTTTCATCCATCAATCCGTCCTGACCATGAGAGGTGAAAGGATCCAGTGCTACATCGGAAATCACACCCAGATCAGGAACAAACTCTTTCAGGGCGCGAATGGCCTTTTGCGCCAGACCATCTGGGTTAAAGGCTTCGCTGGCACATTCTGATTTCAATTCTGCAGGTGTGACGGGAAACAAGGCAATAGCGGGAATGCCCAATTCAACCAGCGCTTCTGCTTCTTTGAGTAACAGGTCTATGGACATCCGGCTAATGCCTGGCATGGAGGGAATATCTTCGCTGCGATTTTTTCCTTCCAGTACAAACATAGGGTAGATCAGATCCTGTACCGACAGGCGCGACTCAGCTATCAACTGACGGGTAAATTCGTTTTTACGGATACGACGGGGGCGAACCCGAAGAAAATCAGACATGGGAAGACTCCTGAGAATAACTACGTATTTGATTACGGCCGGCCTGTTTGGCTTGATAAAGTGCTTGATCGGCCTGGCTCAGTAAGGCCATTTCATCGCCATCCATGCTCACGATGTTGCTGGCAAAGCCACCACTGATAGTCAGGTGAATTGCACCTGCCGGTGTGTGTACGGGCGTGTCTTGCATCGTCTGACGAATCTGCTCCAGTAGCTGCCAGGCACCATCTGCATCGGTATTGGGTAGCAGTAGAGCAAATTCTTCACCACCATAGCGACACACATCATCGGCCGGGCGGCGCAAATGGTCGGCAATCAGTTTTGCCACCATACGGATGCATTCATCGCCAACTAAATGGCCGTATTGATCATTGATGCTTTTAAAGTGATCGATATCCAGCATGGCCACACTGAATTGGGTTTGTTCGCGGCGACTGCGCCGTATCTCGGCGATATATTTTTTATCAAAGTAACGGCGATTGCGAATACCGGTCAGGGCATCCTGGGTATTGCGTTCTTCCAGCTCACGGTTCTTTTCTGACAGTTCACGCAGGGCAATCTCCAGCTCAAGGGTACGCTCCTGAACACTGTATTCCAATTCCTCCTGAGCCTTCTCCTGCATCTCCCTGGACTGTTTTGCCTGCTCCAGCGCCAGGCTTTGAGCCGCAAAGGTAGCCTCGCGTTGCTGGTTATAGTTGATCGCTAATACCAAAGCCAGCAGTATGGACTCGATCAAGGCGCCCACCATCAGCAGGTAATGAGAGCCGATGTTGAGATCTATCAAATCGAGATTTTCCAGGCCAGCTACCAGTGCACTGATCAGCAGGGTAAACCAGGCTAGCGCATAGATCCGGGCGATTTCAATGCCCTTTCCGGACAGCCACAAGGCCAGACCACAGATGTAAACCACACTGACCATCAGCACCAGTAAAAACACTTTGATCATCAGCCAATAAGGCAAGAACAGCCCCAATAGCAAGCCAGCCAGGTACAGGGCCGCACAGACGAGCAATCCTCTGTCCAACCATTGGCCGTATTTTCGCACCTGCAGCAGCTCGCGGGTAAATATGATAGCAAAGCCCATGGTGGCATTGGCAAATAACACCACGCTACGTCCCTGCAGCCATATGTCCTCTGGCCACAAGTATTTGTAACCAATGCCATGCAGGGTCAAAAGGGTCAGACTCAGGAACACCACATAACCGCAGTACACCAGAAAATTGGAGTAGCGGGTGGTAACAAAAAAGAAAAAGTTGCTCAATGCCATTGCTGCCAAAACGCCAAAGAAGCAGCCCATCAGCAGGTTGTGCTCACCGGCGTACACCAAGTACTGTCCGGCATTCCACAGATTTAGCGGCAGTTTCAGTGAACCACTGGTTTTGGCGCGAATAATCAGGGTAATAGGTTCGCTGCTATCTGGTACCGGAAACAAAAACTTTTCGGTGCTGATGTCCCGACTGCGAAATGGCAGGGTGTCACCGGTAACATAATCACTCAGCAGCCGCTGTCCTTGAAAGAACCATACCTCCAGCTCGTCCAGCAAAGCATAGTCAACTTCCAGTAGCCATTGATCTCTGGCGTCGAGTTGTGGGAGCTGCAGCTTCAGCCACAAGGGAGCACTGCGCATACCAAAAGATAGCTGCTGGCTTTGTTCTGTTTGCCATTGCAGGTTGCTGCTTTGCAGCACTTCGTCAATACCAAGTGCTTGACTGTCGTCTAGCAGAAATTCTACACCACGTCCTATGCTTTGCAGAGGCTGGGTGCCGGCCACCGCCTGCATCACTTTGATAGCGGCAACAAACACGATTAATACCGCCAGTACACCGTACAGCCACAGCCAACGGCGTCTTAACTGAATACCGTTAAGACTGTCCATCATGCGGCTCCTGGCCGAAAAGTGTCTGACTATTGGTAAAGCTGCTGGTGGCAAGTTGTGCTAGTGGGATACCCGTTAAACTTGCCAGCTCTTCTGCAATAAGCGGCAGATGACAAGGTTCGCAGCGCTCAATGCGGGGCCTGACATGACGGGGTGCCAGATAAGGGGCGTCGGTTTCCAGCATCATGCGGGCTGGGGGTAAATGTGCGACCGCTTGTCGTAGCTCTGTGGCCCGGCGCTCATCGCAAAGCCAGCCAGTTATGCCAATATACAGGCCTAGATCCAGATAGGCTTCCATCTGCTCACGATTGCCGGTAAAGCAATGGGCCACACCGCCGGCTAAATGTGGACGAAAGCGTTTCAGAATCGCTATTTGCTCGTTAAAGGCATCCCGTTCATGCAGAAATACCGGCTTCTGTAACTCTACAGCCAATTCAAGTTGTTGCTCAAAAACCCTGAGCTGGTCTTCACGAGTCGAAAAATTGCGATTAAAGTCCAGGCCGCATTCCCCTATCGCTCTGACCTGCGGCTTCTTGGCAAGTTGCCGCAGTTTGTCGACAAAGTCTGGCTGTACACTGCCGGCATAATGTGGATGTACACCGGCAGTGCTGAAGAGTTGATGCTGCTTGGCTAGTTGCCAGGCTGAATGACTTTCCTGCACATCCGTGCCGGTAATCAACATCTGACAAACCTTATTTTGTCTGGCGCGCGTCAGAACCTGATCCAGATCGGCACTGAACCTTTTGTTGGTCAGATTAACGCCAATATCAAACCAGGTCATGCTTACTTGATACGTTTGACCCGTATCTTACGGTTGGCTTCATCGGAACTCAGGAAAAATGCCCCCAGCATGCCACGCTCGATATATAGCTGGCCATTTGGAATGGGGAAGTTGCCGGAGTCGGACTGTTTCCAGATTTGCCCGTTGGTCAGGGTCAGAATCAGTTTGCCATAGGCATCCTGGTCTTTGGACTGCAGGGTGACATAGATTTTATCTTCTTCATTTTCCGGTCTGGTGACATGCTCAAGACCAAAGTTCTGCTCCTGGCTAGTTGTTTCAACTGTCTGTTGTGTTGGCAAAGGGCCATCTTGCCTCGCCGACTGGCCGCGAACCTGGCTGATGGCCTGATGGGTGGATAATACCCTGTCGCCGCCTTCAAATTGGCTGGCATCTTTGGCGACTTTGTCGTAACAGACTAAACGCTTCAGGCTGTTTTGCTCTTTTGTGCAAGCCTGTAATGCTGACGCCAGCGTTTCAGCCTGGGCAAAAACGCCCAAAAAACAAAAAGGTAAGGCCAGAAATAATTGTTTTATTTTCATGGTGAATCCTGATGTTCCACGTCCTGGTCGGGTCGGTAATAGATTGCGCCAGCCAGTACGCCAAGTTCAAACAACAGCCACATGGGCACGGCAAGTAAGGTTTGGGAAATGACGTCCGGTGGTGTTAGAAGCATGCCAATCACGAACACGCCAACCACCACATAAGGGCGTTTTTCCTTCAATTGCGCCGGGCTGGTCATACCGGTCCAGCACATCAGTATGATGGCAACCGGGATTTGAAATGACAGGCCAAAGGCAAAAAACAGTTTGAGTACAAAATCCAGATAACTGTTGATATCTGTACTGATGGTAACCCCTTCAGGCGCAACACTGGTAAAAAAAGCGAAAGCCAGAGGAAACACCACATAATAGGCAAATGCGATACCGCCATAGAACAGTAAGGTACTGCAAACCAACAGTGGTGCTATCAGTTTCTTCTCATTGCGATATAAGCCCGGAGCGACAAATCCCCACACCTGATACAGCACCACGGGAATGGCGATAAAAAACGACAGTACCATGGTGAGTTTAAAGGGCGCAAAAAACGGTGACGCGACATCGGTGGCAATCATTTGTGCACCCTTTGGCATCACCGACAACAAAGGGGTCGCCAATAGGTGGTAAAGATCCTGGGCAAAGTAGGCCAGACTGATAAATACCAGCAACACTGCCAGCAGGGCTTTTAATATGCGGCTGCGCAGTTCTACCAGGTGACTGAAAAGGGTTTGTGAGTCTGACATCTATTCTTTTTGATAGGGTTTTTGCACCGAGTCGGCCGCTTCACGCAATGTATCTACGGAATCCTTCAGTTCTGGTGACAAATTTTCCAGATTCTGCTGCTCGGCCTTCTTCAGGTTGTCATGCAATTCCTGAATTTTCAGTTGTTGCTCCATTTCCTGTTTGAAGTTGCTGGCCATAGATCGAATACCGGAAATTGTTCTGCTGGTGGACCGGATAGCGCCAGGCAGACGTTCGGGGCCCAGCACCAGCAAGGCCACTATACCTATCACCAAGAGTTCCCAGAAGCCGATGTCGAACATAATTATTTTTGTTGTTGTTTATCTGCTTGGTTACTTGGCTGATTGTCAGCCTTATTTTCCATTTTCTGCTGAGGAAAATCAGCATCCTGCTCTTCAGTTTTTTCGTCAGTTACGGCCTTCTTAAAGCCCTTGACCGCTGAACCCAGGTCACTGCCCAGGGTACGCAACTTCTTGGTGCCGAACAGCAATACGATGATTGCGAAGACAATCAACAATTGCCAGATACTAATGCCACCCATGCTTTACTCCCGTTTAACACTTTTGCAGCTATTATACGTAGGTTGGACAAAAGGTCACTGCATTTGATCCTGCGGTGGTTAGTGGTCATGCTTGTGAATAGGCATTGTTGAAAAGGAGCAGCTTTGAACTGTCCAAGGATTTTCATTTTAATGGTCGTCCTTGCTCTGCCTGCTCAGGCGCAGGACTCGCAGCAACCGCTGCAAGACCAGCCCTGGTTGGATGACTTGCAAGACAATGTAACGGATTCCATTAATGCCACGGCATTGTGGTTTGATCATTTTTTTGCCGATGAATCTCTGCAAATGGATGAAAAAGCCCGAGGCGAGGCCAGAATTCGGTTAGGTTGGGAGCCTCGCAGTCGTGCGGTAAACGAATTTGAAACACGCTTTCGGGTGCGGGTTAAATTGCCGAACATGAAGCATCAAACCGACCTTATTTTTTCAGACTATGACGAAGACGAAGATGCATCCAGTATCAAAGCCGCCCGCAATGATGCCATAGATAACCGCAATCGCTTCTCCATGGCGCTACGCTGGACAGCCAAGAAAAGTGCAGATCTGAATGTTTCCCATCGAATCGGTGTGGGGCGAAAGTTGCAGCCTTACGTGAAGTCACAGGTACGCAAGACTTTTGGCTTATCGGATATCAACAATGTCAATCTGGAGGCCTCGGTTTACTACTACACTCAGGACAGATTCGGCAGTCATCTGATGGCCCAGTATGAACACCAACTGGCAGGCAATGATCTGTTCCGTTTCGACAACCACTTTTATTTTCGGGACGAGGAAAACGACTGGATCTGGCAACATGGCTGGTACAAATACAGCCAATGGGATGATAAAACCGCGATGATTTACGGTCTTTATGTAGAAGGTAACAGCCGACCGAATTACCGGGTAGAAGAATATTTAGTCAGTACCCGCTGGCGGAAAAATGCATTACGGAAATGGCTATTCTTCGAGGTGGAGCCTTTTATGCTGTGGCGTCGTGATGAGGATTTTAAAGTGTCTTACGGACTGGCGTTGCGGGTTGAAGGTTATTTTGGTCACTCTGGCTGATGCAAGACAGAGACTGGATATTAGCTAAAATCTGTATGCAGAAACCCAGTTGCTGAAAGCGAAAACACTTGGTTAAAAAAAGCCCGGATCACCGGGCCCTATTCAAATTTTTTCTCGCGTCCCAACAAAGCCAGGGCTGCCTCTTTTGGCGGTTTTCCCTCATACAGCACTTGGTAGATTTGCTCGGTAATGGGCATTTCCACACCCTGGCGCTGTGCCAGCAAATAAACCTCACGGGTATTGCGATAGCCTTCCACAACCTGGCCAATACTGTCCATGGCTTCCTGTACAGACATTCCCTGCCCCAATGCTAAACCAAAACGGCGGTTGCGGGACTGATTGTCCGTGCAGGTCAGCACCAGATCTCCCAGACCGGCCATTCCCATAAAAGTACTGACCTCGGCCCCTAATGTTGCCCCCAAACGGGTTAGTTCCGCCAGCCCCCGGGTAATAAGTGCAGTCCGGGCATTTGCACCAAAGCCGATACCGTCTGCCAAACCAGCGCCAATGGCAATAACATTTTTAACTGCGCCACCTAATTGCACGCCAACAAAATCCGTGTTTTTGTAAACCCGCAGAGACTTACCGCAATGCAGCATATCTGCAATATCGTCAATAAAGGCATCATCAGTGGAAGATAAGGATATGGCGGTGGGCAGGCCAGCAGCCATTTCTTTGGCAAAGGTAGGACCGGACAGCACGGCCAGGGAAACTTTGTCACCTAAAATACGCCGGGCCACATCCTGAAGCAGGCAACCTGTTTCTGGTTCCAGTCCTTTAGTGGCCCAGACAATCCGGTGCTCGGTAGTCAGCATCGGCTTAATTTGTTTAAGCAACTCTGCAAAACCATGGCTCGGCACCACCACCAGAATATTGGGGCTGGCGGCCACGGCTTTGGCCAGCTCAGTTTCGACCTGCAATTGCTCGGGGAAAGCAGCGCCGGGCAGGTAGCGGGCATTGACTCTGTCACTGGCCATCTGCGTCATCTGGGCTCTATCCCGCCCCCAGATCCAGGTGGGAAACCCATTTCTGGCGAAGCAAAAAGCAAGGGCGGTGCCATACGACCCCGCCCCCAGGACTGTCATGCTTTTGGTTGAAGCGATCATCAGGCCTCTTGGTTTTGAGCAGCCTGCTGAGCTTGGGCATCCTGCATGCGCTTTTGCAGATAAGCGGCAAAAATCGCATCGAAATTCACCGGAGCCAGGTTCAGTTGCGGGAATGTACCGCGGTTGACCAGGTTTGAAATACACTCCCGGGCGTAAGGGAACAAAGTGTTAGGGCAGAATGAACCCAGAATATGGGCTTTTTGCTGATCAGACATATCAGCAATAGTAAAAATGCCGGCCTGCTGAACTTCAACTAGAAATGCGGTTTGATCACCAGCTTTGGCAGTCACGGTCACAGCTAAAACCACTTCGTAGCTGTTGTCGTCCAATTTAGCACTGCGGGTGTCTAAATCCATTTTTACTTCGGGTTTCCATTCCTGCTGGAAAATGGCCGGGGAGTTTGGAGATTCGAAGGAAATATCCTTGGTATAAATACGTTGGATGGCAAACTGTGGTTGTGCTGCTTCGCCCTGGTCCATACCGTTGGCTTGTACTTCTTCTGTCATGTTTTTTCCTAAAAGTGTTCAGGCCTGCGCGGCCAGTAATTCGTCCAGTTGTCCCCGGGCATCCAGAGCCAACATATCATCACATCCACCAATATGGCGCTCGTTGATGAAAATCTGCGGCACAGTATAGCCGCCGTTTGCCCGTTGAATCATCAGATCACGCAACTCGGGCTGAAGATCTATGGGGTATTCCTGAAAAACCACCCCTTTACTGGTCAATACCTGTTTGGCACGCACACAATAAGGGCAATAATTCTTGGTATAGATTTCCACTTTTGCCATGATTAACCTCGCATTGGCATCAACAACAATCCGCCGTTACTTGGCTACAGGTAAATTGGCACTCTGCCAGGCGTTCATGCCGCCTTTCAGCACCGAAACCTGACTAAAGCCGGCTTTCAACATTTGTAAAGCCGTACGCTTGGCCGTCATTCCCATGGCACAGACCACAATAATGGGTTTGTCCTTGTTGTTTTCAAGGGCTGAAAACTCGCCTTTATTGAGTTTTTCTGCCGGAATTTGTTTAGCACCCAGTATGTGGCCCTTCTTGAACTCATTTTGACTGCGAATATCCAGCACCAATGCGTCCTGCTTGTTCATTAATAATGTGACGTCGTGCGTACCCAGTTCTTTGACCGGGGAGAATTTACTGCTGACCAGGCTGTAGACCAGCAATACTGCCAATGCCACCCAGGCACTGGAAAGAAGATAATGGTTACCGATAAATTCGATAAACTGCTGCATATTGGGCTCGCCTATTAAACAAGATAGGTAAAAAAATGACTGCAAAGTATATAGAAAACCGCCACAGAAGCCAGTCCCCTGTCTACTCTGAAATTGTCGTGATGGGGTGCCAAGTCTTTGCCTGGCAAGCTGCAAATTGGTATAAATTGCCGCGGTAATGACCAACCTTATGGACAGGAGAAACCAGTGCCCTATACCCGCAGTGCTCTGACAAATCAGCTTAATTCCCGGCTCAGGTTGGTCAGGCTGCTTATGCACTGGGTTTCTTTAACCAGCAAGTGTCTTGGTCTGGTGTGCTTTTGCCTGTCTGGGCTGGCTTTTGCTCAAGAAGATCCCGACCAACAACTCAAAGCTTTGCAGGAACAGATTAAAGAACGGCAACAGCAACTAGATTTGCGTCTGGCTGATGCCAGGGAACTGGAAAACGTCTTGCAAAAAGCAGAGAAAGACATCGCCAGTTTGGTTAAGGATATCAATACGACCCGCCAGCGTTTGCAAACCAATGAGAGCCAACAGCGTAAATTGCAAAGCGAGGAAGCCGAATTGTTGGGCAAAATCCGCCAGCAACAAGATGCGCTGGGCGATCAACTTCGTAGCGCCTATATGAGTGGTCAGCATGACTTCACCAAGATGCTGCTCAACCAGGAAGATGCCGGCAAGCTGGAACGTATGCTCAGCTACTACGGTTACCTGAATAAAGCCCGTCTTGAACAAATTCGCCAGTTTACTGCCATGGTGGACAGACTGAAAATGGTACGTTCTGAGCTTCTTGCAAAACGCGATGAGCTGGCCAAATTGGAGCAGGTACAGGATGCCCAGCGCCAGCTAATGGCGTCTCAGCAACAAAAACGTGAAGGCACATTGAAAGAACTGGCAAGTCGCATTGACAGTGAAGCCGCGCAGATAGAGCAACTGCAGATTAATGAACAAAACCTGATCCAGGCTATTCAGCGTGCCGCCGAGCTGGCGGCCAGGCAAAATCAGACCTTATCCGGACTGGATGGTATGCAGGGGACGCTGCTGAAGCCAACCGACGGGCGTATGCGAGACTTGTTTGGTAAGCACCGACAGGGCCAGGTACGCTGGAAGGGGGTACTTTTTCAAGGCAGTACGGGGGATTCAGTGCGTGCAGTGCATCATGGCAAAGTGCTATTTGCTGACTGGCTGCGGGGCTTTGGTTTAGTCACAGTGATAGATCATGGTGACGGCTATATGAGTTTGTACGGCTATAATCAGGCGCTGTTAAAAGGCGTTGGCGATTCCGTGGAAGCGGGCGAAGAAGTCGCCTTACTGGGGCAAACCGGTGGACAATCCAGCCCGGCATTGTACTTTGAACTGCGCCACAAAGGTCAGGCGGTCAGCCCGGCGCGCTGGCTGAGTGATTAAATAGCAGGTTATCAATTTCCATACTTCTGCTGGCTTGGTATCTGCCAAGAATACTGGCATGCTAAGCTAAGAAAGATAGGAAAAATAATAAGTCTGAGTGTTGATAAAATACGCCTGTGCGCTGCTGATATTGTTAACGGCCCTTCCTGTTTGGGCTGGCCGGGTTGTTGTTATTATTGATGATATGGGTTATCGCAAAGATGACAGCCAAGCCTTTGCACTTCCAGCCGAAGTCACCTTTGCCATCTTACCCCACACGCCTTTTTCCCAGACTTATGCGGATTTAGCCAAAAGCCAGCGTCGTGATGTGATTTTGCACATGCCCATGGAAGCCTTGGCAGGCAATAAGCTGGGGCCCGGTGCACTGACCTCTGATATGGCCTCAGACTCCATACAGCATGAACTGAGTGCGGCATTGCAATCGGTGCCTAATGCCATTGGTCTGAACAATCATATGGGCAGCAAACTGACACAATTAAGTCAGCCGATGGATGTTACGATGCGCTTTTTGCGTGAACGGCAGATGTTCTTTGTGGACAGCCGCACCACTCGCTTCAGCAAGGCTGAGCAAATTGCTCATCGTCATGGGGTACTCAGCGCCCATCGCCATGTATTTCTTGATCATATCCAGAGTGAAGAACATATTCAGGCACAGTTTGAACGCCTGATCCGTATTGCACGCAAATACCCTTATGCCATTGGTATTGGCCATCCCTATAAGGAAACGCTGGTTTTTTTGCAAACTCGTCTGCCTCAGCTGGAAGAGATGGGCATTGAATTACTGCCTATTAGTGAACTGATGCGGGAAAAACATCTGGCCTTGGCAGAGCAGGCTGTATCACAACCCTTAACGGAATAATCAGTATGAAGGTTCAAGACAAGCATATCTGGCTGACAGGGGCATCCATGGGGATTGGTGAGGCATTGGCACGGGCCCTGGATGCCCAAGGCGCCAGACTGATCCTCAGCGCCCGCTCGGCCGATAAACTGGCAGTGCTGCGAGCGTCATTGAAACATCCGCAGCGGCATAAAATTGTGCCGTTAGATTTATCCAGGGCAGAGACTTTGCCTGACGTGGTGGCACAAACTGACCTGTCAGATGGCTTGGATATGCTGATTAACAATGGTGGAATTTCCCAGCGTGGACCCGCAGCACAAACGCCCCTATCAGTGCAGCGTCAGGTGATGGAAGTCAATTATTTTGGCACTATCTGCCTCACTCAGGCGCTGTTACCTGCCCTGCGTCAGAATCAGGGCATGCTGGTGAATATTGCCAGCGTGGCAGGCAAAGTGGGTGGTCATGGGATGTCTGGATATGCGGCGTCCAAACATGCACTGATTGGTTACATGGATTGCTTGCGCGCCGAAGAAACCCATCATGGCGTGAAAGTGCTGAATGTTTGCCCGGGCTTTGTGCAAACCAACATTTCTGTTAACGCCCTTACCGAAAGTGGCCAACCCTACGGCGAAGTTGCTAAGTCCATTGCTGAAGGGATCAGCGCCGCAGATTGCGCTCAGCAAATTATCCTTGCTATACACAAAGACAAGTTTGAAGTGGTTATTGGTAAGGGACTGAGCGCTTTGGCACCTTATATCAAACGCTGGTTTCCGAATTTCTTTTTTCGACTTAGTGTCAGAAAAAACATTCGATAAATCAGTTGCTTAAATTTGTTTGGCAAGATCGTCTATTGCCAATTTTGGTAAATGTTATACTATAACGGGCTCTGAAACCTCGTTATGCTGTGGATTATGTCGAACAAAAGCAACAATTTGCTGGATAAAATGGGCATCTGGGCTTCCAGCCTGTGCGCATTGCATTGCCTGCTGTTGCCGGTTTTAATCCCTCTGCTGCCTTTTGTCGGAGCCAGTTTCTTTGCCGATGCCTGGTTTGAGCGCAGCATACTGACGGTATCGATGATCATCGGCTTCTGGGCGCTGCTGTCTGGTTTTTATCATTACCACAGACAGATTTATCCCCTATACAGCCTGGTTCTGGGTGGTTTGATTTATTGGAATAAGGACATGTTCGGCCACGAATATGAGCCGTTCACTATTGCTGTGGGCGCAGTGTTGATTATTGCCGCCCACCTGATCAACCTGAAGCTCTGTCAAAGCTGCCGTCAGTGTGACGATCATTAAGCTGGCTGTTGTTCTGACTCAGCCAGCCAGTGCAGTGCCTTATCTGGTACATTAGTAAAAATACCGTCCACTCCCCAGTTCTTAAGCATCTGCATATCCTGCGGTTCATCCACCGTGTAGACATAGGTTTTTAAACCCCGTGCTTTGGCATCCTGCACAAATTCAGCGCTGGTGAAGGCCACATCCGTATGCACCGACACGGCACCCAACTCCTGGGCAAAGGCCGCATAATCTAATGGACAACTGGCCGTCAGGGCGCCAATGGCAAATTCTGGCCGTAAGCGACTCAGCTGCGCCAGCAGGTGATGATCAAAGGATGAAAACAACAAATGCTGATGTGCTATGCCCAGGCTCTCGCAGGCACCGTCAAGCTGTTGCAGAAAGAGCGCTAAGTCCTTGATGCCTTTTAGTTCAATATTCAGCAAGCAGCGGTTTGCTGTCAGCGCCATCACTTCCTCTAAGGTTGGCACCTGCTGCCCTTCCCCGGCATCCAACTGGCGAATCTGGGCTTCGGTCATCTGGTCCAGCCGGCCAAATCCGTTGGTGGTGCGCTGCACCCAAACGTCATGAATAACCCAGCACTGTCCGGCTGCCTGAATAACATCAATCTCAATGCCCTGTGCGCCCATTTGCAATGCGCAATGCATGGCTTTCAGGGTGTTCTCCGGGGCCGCTTTACTGGCACCGCGATGGGCGAATATCAGCATATCAGCTTTGTCCTTTAGCGGGATGCAACTTGTTCGCGTTAATGGTTTCATAAATGGCCGCACTAATGACCATAATCCCACCTACCAGAGTTTGCCAGCTCGGTTGTTCATTCAGGACCAATATCGCCAGTATTACGCCATACAAAGGCTGCATACAGGCTACCAGCGAGAAAGTTTTGGCGCGCAGGTGTATCAGGGTGTAAGCCACCAGGGCGTGAGGGGCGGCGGTGCAGATGGTGCCAAGCAGCAGCAACATCAGATAAGTATGTTGTGATGCCTGATAAAGCTCGGCAGAGCCGAACCAGCACAAGCACAATACGATCACCAGGGTCTGATAGGTCATGGCCTGGGCCCCACCATAGTGGGAAAAGTATTTGCGGTGCAGCAGATTGCGCAAAGCATACAACAGGGCGGAAAATACCCCGACCGCAATTCCCAGGGTCACCTCATTGCCCAGAGACGCTTCAGGTACAATCAGGCCAATGCCTGCCAGCACCACTACCGCACTGACCAGATCCTGCCAGACCAGCCGAATTCCCTCAAAAAAAGGTTCCAGCAATACAGTAATAACCGGAAAGGTGAAAAGCGCGATCATGCCCACGGATACCGAGGAGTATTGCATGGCGGCAAAATAGGTGACCCAATGCACCGCCATCAGACTACCAAGCAAAATGGCGATGCCCATGTCTCTGGGGCGCTGAAAGCGCAGACTACTGCCGCTTATTCTGACCAGTAGCGCCAGCACCACAAAAGCAATGGCCGCCCGTCCTAAGGTAATATCCAGGGCCGACAGCGGAATAATACGGGAAAACAGTGCGGTGGCACCCAGCAGTATTACCGCCAGGTGCAATGACCACAGGCTTTTTTTAACCGGGTCCACGTCAGGATTTCAGGGTGGCGAATGGCTGACCTAAACGTGTTACGTCACCAGGCTGCAGGTTTTCCAGCTCCACCATGCCAGGTTCAAATACCGCGACTATGGTTGAGCCTAGCTTGAATAACCCCATTTCCTCGCCTTTTTTCAGCATCACGGCATTGTTGCCCTGGGCTGGATATTGCCAGCGTTGCACCTGCTTACCTGTTGGTGGTGTGACAGTACCAGCCCATTTAGTTTCAATGCTGGCCACAATGGTGGCACCCACTAATACCAGCCCCATTTTGCCATGCGGTGTGTCAAAGATACTTACCACCCGCTCATTACGGGCAAATAAGCCGGGCACATGTTCAGTTGTCAGAGGATTTACCGAGAACAACTCGCCGGGCACATACAGCATATCGGTTAGCTGCCCGTCCATTGGCATATGAATACGGTGGTAATCGCGGGGGGATAAATAAATGGTGGCAAAGGTGCCGCCTTCAAAAGGTTTGGCCAGCTCGGCATCGCCGCCAAGCAGAGCGGTAAGGCTATAGTTATGGCCTTTGGCCTGGAATATCCGATCTGCATCGATATCTCCGGCCTGGCTGACCGTGCCGTCTACCGCATGGGCCAGTTTATTTTCATCCTGAACAATTTCCCGTACTCCCTTTTTCAGCGGACGGGTAAAGAATTCATTAAAGCTTTTGTATTTGGCCGGATCGGATTGCTTCGCTTCCTGCATATCCACCTTAAACTGCTTGATAAACAGTTTAATAAGCCAGGTAGTAAGAAACCCCGCTTCTGCAGCGGCTAACTTGCCCACCAGACGGGACACGGCATGCTTAGGAAGCAGATACTGAAGGCTGACCTTAATTGGCTGCACGTTTTTCTTTCCTGATGAAAATAACCGCGGGGATTGTACCCTAACCATCCCGGCCAGTCGAAATACCAAAAAGCTCTCAACCAGAATTTACGGGTCAGACAGCAGTAAATCTTAATGAGACATAAATAAACTATTCACACATCCGCCATAGACTGCCAATCAACCTATCCCGCCTAACCCATTCGATGTTGGAGAAACTATGAAACCTGCGCTTTGGTCCTTACCTGTTCTGGCTGGCATGCTGGTCGCTTGCAACAATGATAATAAGCCAGACCCTGTCTTGCCGCTGCCAAACCATCAGCCCATCAGTCTGAAGATCTTGCATACCAATGATCACCATTCTTATTTTGAAAGTCAGACCATGGATCTGGCTCTGAACTACGATTCAGAGTCACAGGGTAATGAGAGGGTCCGGGTGCAACTGGGCGGCTTTTCCCGCATTGCCAGTGCCATTGAAGAATATCGGGATGCAAATACGTTGGTGCTAAATAGCGGGGAGTTGAATGGAACGCTGTACTTCAGCCTGTTTAAAGGCAAGGTCGATATTCAGGTATTCAATTACCTTGGTCTGGACGCCTACCAGCTCGGTAATCACGAATTCGACGAAGGGGATGCGCATCTGGCCGAACTCATTGATATGGCGAGTTTCCCGATTCTGGCCGGTAATGTGCATCCTACCGAGCAAAGCCCACTGTATGGCAAGCCAATCATGCCCAGAGTGATAAAAGATATCGAAGGTGAAAAAGTCGCCATTATAGGCGTACTGAAAGTGGAGAAAACCCGTGAGTCATCCATGGTCAGTGATCAGGTTAATTTCACCGACGAAGTCGAGTCGGTCAAGGCTCAGGTCAAGGAACTGGAGGCCGAGGACATCAATAAAATTATAGTGCTCAGCCATCTTGGTTATGAGTTCGACCAACAATTGGCCAGCCAGGTGAATGGCATTGATGTCATTATAGGCGGCGACACTCACGATGTTCTGGACTCGACCGGAGAACTCACCGGGATGGGGATCGCCGTGGATGGTGAGTATCCCACCCAGGTAAGCAATCCCGAAGGTAAGCCGGTTTATATTGCCCAGGCTTGGGAATATGCCAAAGGGCTGGGGCGTCTTAACGTGAACTTCGACGCCCAAGGCAACGTAGAAACGATTCAGGGCAACTTAGAGTTATTGGTTGCAGACCAATTTCAAGTGCAGGACGCAGAAAATAAATGGGTTGCCGCTGACCAATCACAGCAGCAAGCCATCCTTCAGGAAATCGGGACATTAACCAGTATTCGCACTATTGCTGCGGATCCAGCAGTAGATGCCATTCTGGCGCCTTACAAACTGGAACTGGAGAGCTTCAAACAGTCACAACTGGGCCAAGTGGACCAAACCATGCCTTTTACTCGTATCCCGGCAGCCTTCAGCAACGGTGAGCAGCCTTCTGGCAGCTACGCTGCGCAAGTGGTTGCCGACGCGTTTCTGCATTATATGCCTAAGGCTGATGTGGCGATTCAGAATGCCGGTGGAGTCAGAGCCGAATTGCATCAGGGCCAGTTTACTGTGGCAGACGCTTACCAGATTCTGCCGTTCTCCAATACTGTGGTGACCTTGGACCTGACCGGTGCGGAAATTCTGCAGGTGCTGAATGAAGCGCTCGATTATGCTCAGGGTATCAGTGCTTCAACCGGCGCCTTCCCTTACTCGTCACATTTGCGTTACGACGTGGTGTTAAATGCCGCAACCGGGCAAGGCATAAAGAATCTGGAAGTCAAAGACAGACGCAGCAATCAGTGGAAACCTATTGATCTTCAATCCATCTACTCTGTTGCAACCAATTCCTTTACGGCCCTGGGCAAGGATGGATACCTGACCTTCGCAAAGGTCAGAGAAACCCGGCCCGATGCCTTTGAACAATCCGATGTGGTGTATGCGGTGCCGTTGCTTGAATATTTCCGTGATGTTTTGCCAAATCACAACCTACCGGCTTTGGATTGGCAGGAATACTGTCTCAAGTCTGTCAGCATTGCGCCGTAACGCATAGGGTCACCTGATAGGGTGACCCTGTTTCTTTACTTGGGGGGCTTACTATAAGATGGGCGCTGTTCGTCCATACCTGACAATATCTTGTGGTAGCTGTCAAAACGCGCCTGGCTGATTTTGCCCTGCTGCGCCGCATCACGCAGTAAGCAGCCGGGATCGTCACCATGCTTGCAGTCACGAAATTTACAGCCACCGAGAAAATCACGAAATTCGCGGAATCCCCAGATTAGCCTTTCATCTGGCAGATGCCATAAAGAAAATTCTCTTACTCCTGGCGAGTCAATCAGATTACCGCCGCCAGGGAAGCGCAATAGTTTGGCCGCAGTGGTGGTATGTTGGCCCAGACCGGAATTATCCGATACATCGCCAATGGCCTCTTCTGCTTCAGGTAGCAGCTTATTAACCAGACTGGATTTCCCTACGCCGGACTGGCCGACAAATACACTGGTTTTGTCCTTGAGTAAGGCGGCCAGTTGCTCTATGCCTTCGCCGCTTTTGCAACTGACAAAGCACAATCGGTAACCAATATCCGCATATAGTTTAAGCTGCTGTTCAATTTCACTACGTTGTTCAGCACTCAGCATGTCCACTTTGTTGAGCAAAATCACCGGCTCAATCTGAACATCTTCGGCTGCCACCAAGTAACGATCGATAATATTCAGCGATAAGCTGGGTAGCACCGCGCTGACGACAATAATCTGGTCGATATTGGCGGCGACAGGTTTGATACCGTCATAGTAGTCGGGCCGGGTGAGCACGGATTTACGCTCTTGCAGTGCTTCAAGCACACCGCTGACATTGAGGGTCTGGTCTTTGCCCGGTCTGAACAGCACCTGGTCACCACATACCACCCCTTCCACATTGCGGCGTATATGACAGCGATATACTGTGCCTTGTTCGTCTTCAACATCGGCATGCTGTCCAAAACGCCCAACCACCAAACCGGCTCGGGACGGCAACAGGCTATCGTCGGCTGGGCCGACTTCCTTGCCACTTAAGCGCTTCTTCAGGTTACTGGAAACCTGACGCTTCTGGCGCTGTGTTAATTTGTTTCTTTTTGCCACTTGGGATGCGAATGCTTTACTATGACGGCCTGATACGGGACGCCCAGTGTACCTTGCAACATAAGCAAATACCAAAAGATAAAGGCAGGCGAGACATGACACAGAATGCTGACAACCTGGTGTGGATTGATATGGAAATGACAGGATTGGATCCAGAGCGGGAAAAAGTCCTGGAAATTGCCACTATTGTCACTGACAGCCAGCTTAATGTGTTGGCCGAAGGACCGGTGATTGCCATACATCAAAGTGACGAGGTACTGAACGGCATGGACGAGTGGTGCACTCGTACTCATGGTAACAGCGGCCTGACCCAACGCTGCCGGGACAGCCAAATCAATGAACAGCAGGCCGTTGCGCAGACCCTGGCATTTCTAGCCGACTGGGTACCGCAAGGCAAGTCACCGCTATGCGGTAACAGCATCGGTCAGGACCGGCGATTTATGGTGCGCCATATGCCTGAGTTGGAAGCCTATTTCCATTACCGCAATGTCGATGTCAGCACCATTAAAGAGCTGGTCAGGCGCTGGAAGCCGGAGTTGCTTAACCAATTTACCAAGCAGGGTACCCATCTGGCCCTGGATGATATTCGTGAGTCTATCGCCGAATTGCAATTTTATCGCCAGCATGTGTTCGCCATTTAACGGCAAATAGCTGCCTATAAAATCGTCGGTCAGCAAGATTTTTCAAAATAGCCCTTGCGTCTGACCGGTATTTTTGTAAAATGCGCCTCCGCTTGAGGTAGTTAAATTTACCTTAAAGCGTTTCAGAGTTGCGGGAATAGCTCAGTTGGTAGAGCACAACCTTGCCAAGGTTGGGGTCGCGAGTTCGAGTCTCGTTTCCCGCTCCAAATTTTCCTCATTCTTTGTATTATTTAAGTCATCCACTTAATTGCGGCTATTTTTCAACTGCTCCAGTTCTTCTTTTAGTAACACATTATCCTGCATGGTATCCAGCATATTGCGCATTTCCCTGAGCTGCGCAGTCAGGGTCATATGAGTTCGCACTCTGGCATGTAATACCGGTGGATTAATAGGTTTGGTGATATAGTCCACGGCGCCCAGTTCAAAGCCTTTCAGCATATCGTCGGTTTGATCCAGTGCAGTTAAAAAAATAATAGCGATATGCTGGGTAAAGGGATTGAGTTTTAAGCGGCGGCAGACTTCAAAGCCATCCATATCCGGCATCATGACATCCAGTAATATCAGATCGGGCAAGGGATCTGACGAGCAGATTTTCAGGGCTGTTTCACCACTGGTTGCAGCGCGAACTTTGTATTCCTTACGCAGGATGTCGCTGATGAGTTGTATGTTGTCTACCACATCGTCCACCACCAGAATGCGTAAAGGCTCTGCTTCGACTAATGCGTCATTGAGCTTATCGACTTTTTCGGCTACCGCAGAGGTGCGCTTAACCGGGTTAATCAGTGCACGTTCAATGCGAGCATGCAGGATCTTGGCAGAAAAGGGTTTGACCACATATTCGGACACACCCTGTTTAATAGCCTGGACAACCTGACTTTGTTCTATGTTGGCGGAGATCATCACAAAGGGCACGCTGAAATTTCGCTTGCCATTGCGTACGTGCTGGAGCAATTGAATACCATTCATTTTAGGCATCAACAATTCGGACAACACCAAATCCACATCTTCGCTTCTGAGCAACGATAGAGCGTGTTCGCCGTTACTGGCGCCAATCACGTTAGCAAAGCCCATCTCAGATACCATTTTAGCTACTGTGGCTCGCATGCTCTCAACCGGCTCCACAACCAAGGCGGTCATGGCAGCGTAGGACTTAGCCTGGGGTGTGGCTTTGCTTGTCGACATGCTAAAACTCCTTATACGCTGAGGTTCTCCAGGTGCTCTGCAATTAAAGTTAAGCGAATTCCCGTCGTTCGTCATTAAAAATGACTAGACTCAGACTTTACGCTTGGTTGAACTGAACCAGACGCTTACAAGGACGGTGAGACGTCAATGACTAAAAACAAGGTTACGTTGTTACTGCAAAAGCCCCTAGTTATAACAAAAAGCCTGAGGGAATCCGGATAATGCCTCAAACGGACAAAGCAACCATATTGGTCGTTGATGATACCCCGCAAAATATAGACGTTTTAACCGGCATTTTGCGCGCGGATTATCGGGTGAAAGCGGCCTTAAACGGTGCTCTGGCCCTGAAAGTCGCCAGCGCAGACCCTCGTCCGGATCTTATTTTGCTGGATGTGATGATGCCGGATATGGATGGCTATGAAGTGTGCCGACAATTGAAAAGCCGTATCGAAACCCAGGCCATCCCGGTTATTTTTGTGACGGCTAAATCTGAAGAACAGGATGAAGCACTGGGTTTCAGTCTCGGTGCTGTGGACTATATCAGTAAACCAGTTAACCCGCTGTTGGTGCTGGCTCGGGTAAAAAGCCAACTGGCTTTATACAACCAAGCCAGGCATCTTGAAAACATGGTTCAGCAACGCACCAGAGAGCTCAATGAAACGCGTCTGGAAATTATTCGTCGTCTGGGCCGGGCGGCAGAATTTAAAGACAATGAAACCGGTATGCATGTGATCCGCATGAGCTGGTTTTCACGCTTTCTGGCTGAGCAAATTGGCCAACCCGACACCTGGTGTGAATTGTTGTTTAATGCTGCACCTATGCATGATATTGGCAAGATTGGTATTCCTGACAACGTGCTGCTGAAACCCGGTGCTCTGGATGCAGAGCAATGGCAGATGATGCAGCAACATGTGCAGTTTGGTGCGGATATTCTTGGCGACCACCCTTCCCCTTTATTGCAAATGGCTCGTGAAGTTGCCCTGTTTCATCATGAAAAATGGGATGGTAGCGGTTATCCCCATGGCGTAAGTGGTACAGATATCCCTCTGTCGGCACGTATTGTGGCCATTGCAGATGTGTTTGATGCGTTGACCAGCAAACGCCCATACAAAAACGCCTGGACAGAGGAGCAGGCTGTAACCTTACTGAATGAGCAAAGTGGCAAGCATTTCGATCCACAACTGGTGCAAGAGTTTGTTGGTTGTTTGCCGCAGATTCGCGATGTTCAGGCCAGATATACCGATGATATCTGAGTTAACACGCCTGATATAAGGGGTAATTAGTGGTAAGGACAAAGATCTTGCGGCATCTCACCTGTTTTCGCCTGGTATGGCTTGTCTGGTTGTTGTTCAGTTCAGTTAATGTACTGAGCCAGCCCCAGAAAACCGAAGAGCTGTCAATCTACAATGGTCTGGCCAATCCGCAGATTTATGCGGTAGCTAAGGACCAACAGGGCTTTTTGTGGTTTGGCACTGCAGACGGCGTAAAGCGCTATGATGGCTATGGATTCAGCTCATTTCGGCACAATGATAAAGATCCTACGTCCCTGTCGAAAGACAATGTCGGAGCAATGTTGAACGACTCAAAAAACCGTCTTTGGGTAGGAACCTGGGGAGGCGGGCTTAATCTCTATCTTGCGGATAGTCAGTCCTTCAAGCATTTTCGCCATCACCCCGATCAGCCTGATTCACTTGGCGCGGACAAGGTACAGTCGCTGTTCGAGAGCCGTTCAGGAGAGATTTGGGTTGGTACCAATGGGGGGGGGCTTAACCTGTTTGATGAAAAAAGCGGGCGTTTCCGCCGTTATCAACCGGACCCTGCCGACCCAGGCAGTCTGGGCAGTGATCGGATTTGGGGAATCAGTGAGGACAGCCAGGGTTTTATCTGGGTGGCGACCTCCAATGGTCTGTACAAGCTGGACAGACAAAAACAGAAATTTGAAAAATTTGGCGTTGCCGACGGTATGCTGGACCACCCAGAGGTGCGCTCTCTGTATATCGACCCCCTGGACAGGCTTTGGATATCCACCCGGCTTAGCTTTGGTCGCTTCGACCCCGAAACGGCAGTTTACCATCGCCTGACCTTGCCGGATGGCGAGTTACCCAGTGTTAATAGCATGACCCGCCAGGGTGACAGATTGATTCTCGCCACACTGGCGGGCATTTATTATTTCCAGTTATCTTCACAGCGTTTTGTGGCGGCGGATTTGCATGAACAGTGGGCACTGCTGGGTAACAGGGATGTTCGTCAGGTGTTGGTGGATGACACCGGACTACTTTGGGCCGCTACCCGGTATTCCGGGGTTATTAAAGTTTTCCCTGGCGAGCCTTCTTTTCGCAGTTGGAGCCGTTATTTGCAGGATCAGCGCTTATCTGGCTTGTATTCCCAGGTATTGTCAATTACCGCTAACCGCCAGGGCGGATTATGGTTGGGAACCGGCAAAGGCCTGGTAGCCTTTGATGGAGAAAGCAGATTTACGCCTATTGAAGATGAACACCTGCCTGGTGAACTAACCCGTTTCCGGGTGAAAAGTATGGCGTACCTGAGCAATAACGATCTCTATCTTGGCACCGATGCCGGGGTTTATCGTCTGTATGCTGATCAGCAGGAAATTGAACCAGTTTCGCTGTCCTGGTTAGGGGGCCAGAGCCATTCTATTGAGTGGGTAGCAGCCGATGAGCATGATCGACTGTGGCTGGTGCTGTCATTTTCCTCACAGGTATTCAGATGGGACCCGGCCACGAATCAGGTTGAATCATATCTGGATAATATTGACCCCACTTTTACCTTTGTTGACCGCCAGGGTTTGGTCTGGGTAGGCACGGCAGGGGAAGGGTTGTTCAGAATTAATGTTAAAAGCGGCGACATTCAGCACCATAGACCCGGCTCTGCGCCTGGTGAGTTAAGTGACGGGCATATCAACGCGGTCATGCAGGAAGATAATGAAACTTTCTGGTTTGCTACAGACAGCGGCGTGGAGCGTTATTCCACCCGAAGCGGAACATTCAGCAGCTTTCGTCATATGGCCGAAGAAGAAGGATTCTCGGTGCAGTCTATGGCAATGGACCGGGAAAGAAGGATCTGGCTGGCGACATCCCATGGCGTGTTCCGTCTTGCCCCTGACTCTGGTGCTTTTCATCATTTCACCACCAATGATGGGTTAAACAGCAATAGTTTCCTGGCCCGCTCTGTTCATCAAAGTGGCGAGGGCAAAGTCTACCTCGGCAGCATTGATGGCATCACTGGCTTTGATCCGTTAAAAGTGAAGGTCAATGACGTGCCTCCCCCCTTGGTGATTACCTCAGTCAAAATCGACGGTCGGACACAATCTTTCCCTCTTCCCGATATTTTAAATGTGCCGCCGGATTTTAAGAGTCTGAGTATCAGTTTTGCGGCACTGGATTATCAGGCCAGTGAAGACAACAGGTATAAAACCAGGCTATTGGGTTACGAGGAAGACTGGCAACATCGTACCGCAGCCAATCAGATTAACTATGGTCGCTTGCAACCAGGAGATTATCGGTTTGAGGTTGAAGGCAGTAACAACCATGGCGTGTGGAGTAACCAGTCGCAATTCTTATCAATTCGGGTGCTGCCGGCCTGGTACCAAACCACCGAGTTTTTGCTATCAGCACCATTAACCCTGATTGTGCTGGTAACGGCACTGATAGCCTATCGGGCCAGGCAGCACCGACTGACACAACAATATCTGGCCGGACAGGTAGAGCAGCGTACCCACGATATCCTGGTGCTGGGCGATGTGGGCAAAGACATTACCGCCACTTTCGATTTAAACAAAATTGGCAGCATGATTTATGCACGTTTAAGGACAAGCTTGCCAGCGGATACCTTCGCTATAGGTTTGTATCATGCCCAGCAGCAACGTCTGGAGTTTGTGTTTATGCATTGCAAAGGGCAAAGTCTTGATACAGTTGAAACGCTGATCCAGGCAGAAAGCGATCCATTGTCGTGGTGTATCACGCGCAAGCAGGAATTTATTGCGGCTACTGAGCAGCAGTGGCAGGACAAAGCCATGTCCAGTGCCCAGAATCTCAATGGCGAGCAAACCCAAACGGTGGTTTGCTTGCCACTAATGGCCGGCCATGACGTGCTGGGGGTCATGACGGTACAAAGTGACCAGGCCGACGCCTTTGACAGCGCACAGATTAACATTTTGCGTGTGGTGGCCAGCCACACCGCCGTAGCGCTTTCCAACAGCCAGTCCTATCGCGAACTGATCGAAACCAAACAACGTTTTGAACTGGCCATGGTGGGTGCCAATGCCGGCTCCTGGGAGCTGGATACTAAAAGTGGGATTCTACTGACTAACGATATCTGGGCCACCATGTTGGGATATGACAAAGCCGAGTTAGAAGCTCGCTTTGACAATCGTATTGAGCAAATCATGCAATTGGTGCATGACGATGATAAAGCCCAGGCAAAAAATGCGTTGCGTAAACATCTGGCTGGACATACCAGTATTTACCGGGCGGAATTTCGCATGCTGACCGCTGGCGGTCAGTGGAAGTGGATCCTCAGTGTCGGCAAAGCGCTGGACGCCCGCGCAGGAGAGTTGGCCCGGCATGTATTTGGTATCAACCTGGATATCAGCGATGCCAAGGCTATGGAAGCGGATTTACTTGAGGCCAAGGACAAAGCAGAAACGGCTACTCAGGCTAAGTCGGACTTTCTTTCCAATATGTCCCATGAGATCCGCACACCGATGAATGCCATCATAGGTATGAGTCATCTGGCTTTGCAAACCCATCTGGATCGTCGTCAGCACAATTACATATCCAAAGTGCATCGCAGTGCCGAGGCGTTACTTGGCATCATCAATGACATTCTGGATTTCAGCAAAATTGAAGCCGGCAAGCTGGACATAGAAGCCGTGGAGTTTCGTCTTGAGGATGTGCTGGACAACCTGATCAGCCTGGTGGGCATGAAGGCGGAAGAAAAAGGCATTGAGCTGCATTTTGACGTGGCGGCTGATGTGCCTACCGCTTTAATTGGTGACCCGTTGCGTTTGGGGCAGATACTCACCAACCTTGGCAACAATGCCGTGAAATTTACCGAAACGGCCGGTGAAATTGTGGTGGCGGTACAAAGCCTGGAACAGGATAACGAACAGGTACAACTGCAGTTTTCGGTGCGCGATACCGGGATCGGTATGTCGGGCGAACAGCAGGCCAAGCTATTTCAATCCTTCAGCCAGGCTGACAGTTCCATTACCCGCAAATATGGCGGCACGGGTTTGGGGTTGGCCATCTGCAAAACCCTCTGCGAACTGATGGAGGGGCGAGTCTGGGTAGAAAGCCAGGCGGGTGCTGGCAGCACTTTCCATTTCACCCTGCGTCTGGGTAAGCAGTGCGGCATCCAGTCGCAGCGCGTTAGCCTGCAAAATGAACTGGGCCCGTTGCGGGTATTGATTGTGGATGACAATCTCACTGCAAGAGAAATACTTGCCGAGCTGCTGGCAGGTTTTGGTTTTCGTACCGAGCAGGCAAATAGCGGTGCAGCAGCTGTGACTATGGTGGCGCAGGCGGCAGCCAGCGACCCGTTCCAACTGGTTTGCATGGACTGGCGTATGCCTGGTATGGATGGTGTGGAGGCCAGCCAGCAAATCTTAACCGAGCTGCAAATGCCTCACCGACCAAGAATTATCATGGTAACTGCCTTTGGCTGTGACGAGGCGCGCCTGGCATCGCGGCATCTGCCTATTAGCAGTTATCTGATTAAACCCGTTACTCGCAGTGGCATGCTCAACGCCGTATTGCATGCAATGGGCAAAGGTGAATTGGCTGACCCCGCAAATGTCACTGCCAACAATGCTGCTCAGGACGCCAGGCAGAAACTGCAGGGGGCGAAAATATTGTTGGTGGAAGACAATGAGCTGAACCAGGAGCTGGCCATGGAGCTGCTTAGCAGCAGTGGTGTTCTGGTCAGTCTGGCCTGCAATGGCCAAGAAGCACTGGATGCCCTGCAAGATAACCACTTCGACGGCGTATTGATGGATTGTCAGATGCCGATGATGGACGGTTATCAGGCTACCCGCTTGCTGCGTGAGCAGCCCAAATGGCAATCTTTGCCGGTTATTGCCATGACCGCCAATGTGATGGCCAAAGATATTGAACGGGCTTTGGATGCCGGTATGAACGACCATATCGCCAAACCCATAAACGTCAATCAGATGTTTATGACTCTGGCAAAGTGGATTGTGCCGGCCCAGCCATTGGCTGGGCCGCAGCAGGTGCAAACCGCTGTAGCGGCAACAGAGATTGCTCCGATTGATGGGATTGATGTGCAGGCTGGCCTGGCCACCACACAAAACGATGTGCGGTTGTATCAAAAGTTGTTGCAGCGTTTTAGTCAAGGTAATGCAGATTTTGGCGTACAAATCGAAGCGGCCCTGGCCGCAGGCGATATACCAGCGGTAGCGCATATGGCGCACACCCTTAAGGGTACGGCAGGTAATATCGGCGCCAGGGAACTACATGCCAGGGCCGGAGCTCTTGAACATGCCTGTCAGGGCGCTACACAACAGGCCCCTGAACTGCTGGCGGCACTGCAAGACGAACTCAATCTGGTACTAACAGCCCTGCAAGCCAGTCACTCAGAACAGCAAGAAAACCATGAACAGGCTTTCGATGCCGCCAGGGTTGCCTCGTTATTGAACGAGCTTGACGCGCTGATCGCCGATTACGACACCGATGCGGTGGACATCCTTGAACAGCTTGAGCCCATGTTGAAAAACGGACCACATCAGACGCAATTGCGCCAGTTAGCCGGTTATATTGACAGTTATGACTTTGACGCTGCGGCAGAGTCATTGACCCGTCTAAAAGGTGAATTGCAGTTATCTTGAGATGTTGATCATGATAGAGGAAGTATCATCAAACCGGCTTCTGGTGTCGGTGGAGGGTCTTAATTTGTAGATATTGAGGCTAGTATGAGCCTCATTTCAGGACGCTACATGAAACAAATATTTCTGTCTCTTTTACTGTTTTGCTCTTTCCCCGCTTTCAGCAAGGATTGGCATTGCTTTTCTTATGAAAATGCCCTGCGGGGCGTGAATAATTACGGCGAAGTGCATATTAAGCATAAAGAATATGTCGAAGATGAAAAACGCAATAAAGTGCTGGATAGATTGTTTCATGAAGACCAGCAACAACGTCGCAATAAAGAATTCACCTTTTATCAAGATATAGAAAGAGCAGAGATTGTCTTCAAGGAATACAAGCAAGGGCGATTGAACCACTATTGTGATTTCTATCAGGCAGCCATTATCTTTATGCATCATCCTGAAGGCCGTTATCTGGAATTAGCCTCTGAACTGGCTGGGCAGGCTTTGGCATTGGGCGGGAACATTCAACCTCTTCGATGGCTCAGATGTGCAAGTGAAGACAGGCTTCTCTGGCATTTAGGCAAACCTCAGATATGGGGTACGCAGGAGCAGTTGATTGAAGGGCAATATAGTCAAGAGCCTTTTGATACCAGCGCTGTTACGGAAGAAAACCGGAACAGTTGCTTTGATGGGCTGTAAGATAAGCAACTCTTGCTAATCATTAATAACACTCAGTTTGTATCGATAGGGTCTACTCAGCGTCTCAGCAAGAAGCCCTTTACGTTCACCTGATTAAGCAAAATCCATTTGCCTGAGATGGCGGCATCTGGCACTCTTTCAACTGGTCCAACCAGGAGTGTGTTTATGTCTGCCCCCAATCCGCTGCGCCGTCTTATTGATAAAGCCAATACTTACCCGACCTGGCTGAGCAGGCGAATTATCACCTGGGCATTCTGCAGTAAGGTAAAGTTGGCGGGTACCGCGGGCCTGGAGATCCTGTCTACCGATGGACGCACAGTGACCATGCGCCAGCGTAACCTGAAAAAAGCCCAGAATCATATTGGCAGTGTACATGCCGCTGCTATGGCACTACTGGCTGAGTCGGCCACGGGCTTTATCTTCGGTTTGAATCTGCCGGGCGATAAACTGCCACTGATTAAGTCCATGCAGATCTGCTATCTAACCCGCGCCCAGGGTGATATGCAGGCCGTGGCGCGCATTAGTGATGAGCAGATTCAGGCCATGCAATCCCAGGAGCGGGGGGAGGCGCTGATTGCTGTCACTGTTACCGACAGCACCGGCGCACAAACCATTGAGTGCGATATGCTGTGGGCTTGGGTGGCGAAGAAGTCCCGTTAAGCAAGCCACCAGGCCAATGCCAACAAATCTCTAGCAATCCATTAACCAAATGGATAATAGGCATAGGCTGGCTGATGGTTTAAAATCCGCCGCCATTGTAAATCACAAGGCAACAGCGCATGAGTGGCGTGGAGATTTTTCTAATCGGCCTGGCCGTGCTGGCCTTGCTGGGGGTGATTTTTGAAGAAGTTACCCATATCAGTAAAGCCAAAATCACTTTATTTACCGGCACCCTTTCCTGGGTCATCCTTTATCTGAGCGCCGCCACCGACAGTGCCACCGAGCTGGTGAACCACCATCTGGAAGAGAATATCGCGGAAATTGCCAGCCTCTGGCTATTTCTGGTGGCGGCCATGACCTTTGTTGCCTATCTGAATAAAAAGCGCATGATTGAAAGTCTGATCAACAAACTGTTGCCCAGTCGCATCAGCGAACGCAATTTGTTGTTTATGACCGGTCTGTTTGCCTTCTTTTTCTCATCCTTGGCCGACAATATCACCGCAACTTTAGTGTCAGTAGCGATGATTTTGCCGTTGGGACTGTCAAAAGATAAAGTGCTTAAGTTTGCGGTACTGGCGGTGTTTGCCGTTAACTCAGGTGGTGTGGCGTTGATTACCGGTGATGTTACCACCCTGATGATCTTCCTGGATGGCAAAACCGAAATTCAGAATCTACTGTGGCTGAGCTTACCGTCATTGTGTTCGGTGTTGCTGCTGGCGGCCATGCTGTCCTTTGGCATGCAGGGGCAGATTACTCTGAGCAGAAAGCGCATTCCGGTCAATAAAGTGGATATGCTGATTGCGCTGGTATTTCTTGCAACTATCCTGATGACGATTCTGGGCAATATTGCCTTTAAGATTCCGCCGGTACTGAGTTTCATGTGCGGGTTGTCGGTGATGTTTCTTATGGCGCACTTTCTGCGTAAGGACAATGACGAAGATCCTATTCTGGATTATATCCGTCGTATCGAGTTTGATACGCTGCTGTTCTTCCTGGGCATTCTGCTGCTGGTGGGTATGCTTAAGCAGATTCAGGTGCTGGATGTACTGCTGAAGATCTATGAGGTCATGCCGCTGCCTGTGGCCAACTATACCTTGGGCGTATTGTCGTCTTTTATTGACAACGTGCCTTTGACCGCAGCGCTTTTGAAAGCGGATATCCATATGGATCCTGGCGCCTGGTTAAGCCTGACCTATGCGGTCGGCGTGGGTGGTTCGCTGCTGGTGATAGGCTCGGCGGCTGGCATAGTGGCTATGAGTAAAGTGCCAGGACTGACTTTTGGCCGTTTCGCTAAATACAGTTTGCAGTTGATTATTGCCTACAGCTTTGGTTATTTGCTGGTGCACTGGCTGGGCCAATATTTGTTCATTCAATAAAAAAATGGGGGGACATTACAGTTTTTTGTTGACAGTCCCCCATTTTAAAACTATCTAGTCCTTGGCAATTGCCCATATCCCTTGGGCCACGCTGCCTGTACCAAATCTATTGGTATCATTCCTGATGTTGATGACTTTTTAGTTGGGGATGCCCGTCATGGCCAAACAAACGAAAGAACAGCTGTTGAAACGCCAATTTCTTGATCCAAAGAATTACCCTTATGGGTTTTCCCGATCCGGGGATTTTTCTATTGCCGAAAGCCAGGCGCTTAGCCGCTACGGTTGCCTGATTGCTGCTTTAGTGGATGGGCATCTTGCTCCTGAAACTGAGGAGGACGAAGGATACATTGCCGCCGCCAGAGGTGACAGAGAGCCTCAAAGCGCTGCAGAAAAAGCCTGGTGCAAATATCAGAAGCGCATAAACCGCCCCAAAATGGGCAGTATCTATGGCACTAAGTCCCGTGGCATGGGTGACAATGAAGATATGGGTGAAGACTCAGACGTCGAAATCGAATTGGACGACTAGTCAAACTCAAAGGATATGTTAACAAAAGGTTGACATATCCTAATTTTCGCATTCTCACCCCTGGTTTCGGGATATTCATCCTATTTATTCTCTATATTGGGATAGATATCTCACTTTTGCCGCTTTTACTGTTTAAAATTTTCTCCTCCTTCAGTATAGTTTTCTTCCTCTTAGCAGCAGTGATCTGGCGATGGCGCTGGTCCTCAGCCATGCTGGTGCTTTGGCAAAAAAGGGGGATGCCCCGATACAAAACATGACAGTCGGGTAAAGACGCCCGCATCTGTCAGAAGCAACGGGAGAATAGCCAGTGGAGATGATGTCAGGCGCCGCGATGGTGGTCAGAGCGCTGAAAGATGTAGGGGTTAAACATGTATTTGGTTATCCGGGCGGTGCCGTGCTGGATATCTATGATGCCCTATATGCTCAGGAAGATGTTCAACATATTCTGGTGCGCCATGAGCAAGCTGCCGCGCATATGGCGGACGGCTATGCCAGAGCCACCGGGCAGACTGGTACTGTGCTGGTGACCTCTGGCCCGGGTGCAACCAATACCCTGACCGGGATCGCCACAGCTTATATGGACAGTATTCCGATGGTGATCCTGTCCGGTCAGGTGCCTTCCATGCATATCGGTGAAGATGCCTTTCAGGAAACCGACATGGTGGGCTGTTCCCGGCCTATCGTGAAGCACAGCTTTCTGGTTAAACGTGCGGTGGACATTCCCGATGCCATTGCCAAGGCCTATTACATTGCCAATACCGGCCGTCCTGGTCCTGTGGTGGTGGATCTGCCCAAAGATGTCGTGAATGTGCTGGAGTCGCATCCTTATCAGTTTCCAGACAAGGTACAGATGCGTTCCTATAACCCGACAATCAAGGGGCATATGGGGCAGATTAAAAAAGCCCTTAAAACCTTGTTGGATGCCAAGCGCCCGATACTCTATGTGGGTGGCGGGGCCATCGCCTGTGACGCCAGCAGCCTGGTTACCGAGCTTGCTGAAAAGCTGCACTTGCCGGTTACCAATACCCTGATGGGCCTGGGAGCCTTCCCTGGCGATCATGAGCAATGTCTTGGCATGCTGGGTATGCATGGCACCCTGCAAGCCAACAAAAGCATGCACAATGCTGACTGTATTCTGGCGCTCGGTGCCCGCTTTGACGATCGCGTAACGAACAATGTGCAGAAATTCTGCCCGCACGCCACCATTATTCATGTGGATATTGACCCGGCTTCCATATCCAAAACGGTGAATGCGCATATTCCGGTGGTGGGTTCGGTTAAAAGTGTGCTGACGCAGTTTTTCGAGCAGATGCACGAAATTAATGAAACCGAACGCAAGGAACAGCTTGCCGACTGGTGGGAACAAATCGCCGCCTGGCGCGCGCGTAACTGCCTGGCCTATAAAACCAGTGACGAGCTGATAAAACCGCAGCAAGTTATCGAGTCTCTGTATCGGCATACCCAGGGCGATGCTTATGTCAGCTCCGACGTAGGTCAGCATCAAATGTTTGCCGCGTTGTATTACCCCTTTGCCAAGCCGCGACGCTGGATCAACTCCGGCGGTCTGGGCACTATGGGATTTGGCTTACCTGCAGCCATGGGCGTACAGTTTGCCCATCCTGAAGCCGTGGTGGCCTGCGTAACAGGCGATGGCAGCATCCAGATGAATATTCAGGAACTGTCCACTTGTATGCAGTATGGTTTGCCAATCAAGATTATCTCTATTAACAACCGTGCTCTGGGTATGGTACGCCAATGGCAGGACATGATTTACAAAGGCCGACATTCCCATTCTTATATGGATTCATTGCCAGACTTTGTGAAACTGGCCGAAGCCTATGGCCATGTTGGGATCCGCGTGGACAAGCCGGAAGAACTGGACGCCGCCATGGCGCGCTGCTTTGAACTGAAAGACAAACTGGTCTTTATGGATATTGCCGTGGACCAGAATGAACATGTTTATCCCATGCAAATCAAATACGGCGCTATGGATGATATGAGACTAAGCAAGACGGAGCGCACCTGATGAGAAGAATTATTTCTGTATTGATGGAAAACGAACCCGGTGCCCTGTCACGTATAATTGGTCTGTTTTCCCAGCGGGGCTATAACCTTGACTCATTGTGTGTCGCGCCCATTGATGATTCCAGTCTGTCCAGGCTGACGATCACCACTGTGGGTGATGACAAAGTCATTGAGCAGATCACCAAACAGGTGAATAAGCTGATTGACGTATTGAAAATTTCAGATCTTACCGACGGCAGCCATGTTGAGCGGGAGCTTATGTTGGTGAAAGTGGCCACCCGCAGTGATGCGATACGGGATGAAGTGAAACGCACGGTGGATATCTTCCGTGGTCAGGTGGTGGATATTACCCCGCGTAATTACACTATTGAGATAACCGGCACCAGCGACAAACTGGACGCATTCGTGCAAACCATGGCACAGACTGCAGAAATCGTTGAACTGTCGCGCACCGGCGTGTGTGGATTGTCTCGTGGCGAGAAAGCCATGCGCCCCTGAGCATTGAGCCAGAAACGAACACCCGCCCACAGTGCGGGTGTTTTTGTTTGCACGGCTTACTCGGTTTTTAACTTATCCAGTTGTTGTTGCAGTTGCTTAACACTGTCACTGATAGCGCCAGCGCTTTGTGTTGAAGAACTGGCCAGCTCCGCTACCTGACGGGTGGCGTCGCCAATGGACACCATATTCTGATTAATCTCTTCGCTCACTACGCTTTGCTGTTCCGCTGCGGTGGCCATTTGCATGATGCGATCAGAAATATGGGTAATTTCGCTGACGATATTGCTCAAATCGGCAAAGGCTTCCCTGGACTTATCCGCCGCCGAGCCAGCGCGGCTGCTGTTGGCGTCAATCACCCCCACTGTGGTTTTCACTTCTTGTTGCAAACCGGCAATCACATCGCCAATTTCTTTGACCGAGTCTGCAGTTTTAGATGCCAGTGCCCTAACCTCATCTGCTACTACGCTAAAACCGCGGCCATGATCGCCTGCTCTGGCAGCCTCTATCGCCGCATTAAGCGCCAGCAAGTTGGTTTGATCGGCTATCGCACCAATTACGTCGAGAATCTTGCGGATATCATTACTGCGCGATGCCACGGCGGATACCGCAGAGGCAGCCTGGCCCATATCTTCGGCCAGCTTGGTCACTTCGTCGACGGCAAATGACAGGGTTTGTTCTGTGGTATTAGCCGAATCTCTGGCCGATTGTGCACTGTCGGCGGCGTCGTTGGCATGTTTGGCCACGTCGCTGGCAGTGGCCGACATTTGTGTAATCGCTGTCACCACGCTGTCTATTTCTTCGTGCTGGCGGTTTATCTGGCTGCTGGTTTGCTCGGCATACCCAGAGGTCTGATGGGCACTTTGTGAAACATCACGACTGGATGATTTTACTGACTGCAGCAGCAGGCGAATTTTTTCCTGGAACTGGTTAAAACCTTCAGCCAGCTCAATCAATTCCTGGTGAGTACTGACATGCAGGCTGTTGGTCAGATCGCCACCCTGTCCTGCCAGTTCCTTCATACGCTGCGCTACCAGTTGAAGTGGACTGACAATACTGCGGGTAAACAGCCAGACGATGGCCAGTGAGGCACCCACCAGAATTAAAGCGATTAACAGAAGCTGGCCCAGCAGCGCAGAGACTTCCTCCTGAATAGCAGTGGAAACCTTGCCAACCGCTGCCATGGCAGAAGGGTAGTCCACGCCGATAATCAGTTGCCACTGAGTTTGTGCGGTTTTTATTTCAACTTGATTGGCAACATACAGGAAGTTATCCAGCTTCAACGTGTCACCTGACGTTGCTAAACCGCGCAGTTGTCTGGCCTGTTCGGCATTAACGACTTCGGCAAAAGGCCTGGCTAACTTATCCGGATTGCTGCTGGCGGCCACCAACATACCGTCCTGGCTGACCAGAAACACTTTGCTTTTACCGGCAAACAGTGACGCTGCCAGTTGCTCTGCTCTTTGTTGCAAAATGGGGAGGTTCATATCGGCACCCACCACACCGCGAAACCGACCCTGGGCAATCACCGGCACGGTCAGGCTGGTCATCAGTTCTTCATAGCCCGGGCGAATTTCGTAGTTGTAGGGATTGGTCAGACAAGGGCGCATTTTTTCCTGATTACACAAGTACCATTCTGCTGCGCGAAATCCGAATTCATCCCGCGTGGTGTCGTGTTTCTCATCAGCATCTTCTACCGGTTCCTGGTTGATATTGCCGTTAGACTCACGGACGAAATAAATCTCCAGTGTCCCGGCTCCAGGTACCGAATGGCTGGCATTGCTAATATAGTCCTGGTCTTTGTCATAAAAGCCTCCGGCTTCAAACTGGGCATACAAGGACGAAGACGGGCTGGCGCTTAAGGTATAGCGCACCAGGTCTTCCACCTGTTTGCGGGTTAGTGGTTGTGCCCCGGGGGTTTCAATGGTTTTGCCTAGCTGGCTGGCAACGGCTTTAGGGTACTGATAAACACTCTCTATGCTAGCGGCTACCTCGGCAGCGTGCATACCGGCTTGCGCTTTAAGGCTCTCTGTTACGCTGCTTTCCAACTGCTGCGACACCTGGCCGACTATGACCTGTTCAGAGCGATTCAGAGACCAGTTGCTGTAAAGTAAAAACGCCAGAGTGACCAGTATCAGCAACAAACCCACGGTGAGTAGCAGTTTAATGGCCAGTGAGGCTTGTTTAATGGAGAGGGTGGGAGAAGAAGGCTGTTTGGCGATTTTTTGCATAGCGGACCACAACTTGTTGTTATCTCAGAACCTAAGTAACAGTGATGCGATGTTCCTGAATCACTGCAGAAAATTCCAATTCCGTCTGAAAATTCTATTTCCCTGAACCACTTGTATCGTCAATTTTGGAAAAACTAGCAACAAAAAATTAAAACTAATGCAGTTAGTGTGTACAGAGGACTCAGAAAAGCCAAGTTTATAAGACAATTTTTTGCACACAATTTGAATTTTAATTTCATTTATTTATATGTAACGCGCTGCAAGGGGCGTCGGCAGCACATATTGTGTTTCATTTGGGACAGATTACAAATATTTAACTGATTGAAAACAATAGAGACACAGACCAAAAAGCAGAACCGGGTAGGCTTAATCAGGCAAGCATGTGCTTGTTCTTTAACGAGGTGAACCTATGAAAGCCCTAAGCCTGTTTTGTGCCACTACGTTGCTTAGCGCCCCTGTAATGGCCAACACTGATGACAAACCAATATCACGTTATGCATTTACCGGTGATGTGGCCTTTGCCAACTTTTGCCGCTCTGCACTGAAAGACGACGTAGCCTTATTGCGCCGCTCGGTATTTCAGGAAATTGGTCGGGTAGCCAGCAGTGAAAACGGTGTCTACCGGACGGTATTAGCTTTGGATGGCCTGAAATGTGATGGTCTTAATCTGGTGGATTTTGCCAGACAGCGTCAGGCTGAGTCAGTCTATCAGTATCTGAGCAAAAAGGCCCAAAGCCTATGACAACGCAGAATAAGGCCGCCTGCAAATTGCAGGCGGCCTGATCTTGCTGTTTTCTTCCTCTTTGCCCGGCTCTGTCAGTACGTTAAGGTAAGTAACATCAGTTTATTGCTTTTCTCAGTGTAAGGAGAAGCATTGCAACGTATCAGGCAAATAGAAACCGAACTTGTCCGTGTTGACGGTAAGCTTGGCGTGGGTAAGCACCGGAAAATGATCGCAAATCCCTATGTGTTTATGCGTGGCGCAGCTCAGCTGTTTTACGCTGACCTGGCCAGTGGCTTGTTGAATTTACCGCAAGCGCTACTTTCTGTTCCTTTGACGATCGTGATGGGGGATTGTCATTTGGGCAACTTTGGGTTTTTAACTGAAGAAGGCTCCCATGGCGATCAGGTTATTTTTTCTCCCAATGATTTTGACGATGCCTGTATTGGCCATGCGGTGTGGGATCTGGCGCGCTTTTGTTCCAGTCTGTTGCTTTGTGTTGATTATTGCCAGGGGTTGTCTGCAGGGCGCTATAACAATGGTACCCAATGCCAGGAGGACCCTGCGGTCAGCCCGGAGCAGGGACTACAGGCCATGCACGGATTTCTGGACCAATACCTGAACATCTGTAAAGCCAGTATCGATGTGCCTGAGTCGCGCATGCAGGTACTGAAGTTGTTTAAAAAGCCTCATCTGCTGGCTAAAAAGCAGAAGAAAGCCGTGGCACGAGCAGCCGGAGGTGAGCAATTTCACAGTAAAAGTGCGTTAGCCAAGGCCGTGGATCTGTCGCAGTTTCCGCCCAGATTTCGTCATCTACCGGATAAATTTCGCCCCCTGACCGCTGAGCTGGATGCCAGTGTGCGCCAGGCGTTTGCACCCTATATGGATGATGCGATTCTGGACATCGTACGGCGACTGGATGCAGGCACGGGCTCGGCCAATATGCAGCGTTTTTATATGCTGGTGGGGCCAGCCAATTGCGCTTCACCTGACGACCTCCCTCTTTGCCATGTGGTGGAAGTGAAGAAACAGCGCCAGGCCGCGCCATTGCATTGGTTTGCCGATTTAAGCCAGGTGAATCAGCTAAATCCGGCGCATCTTACCGCAGTCTGTCAGCGCCGCATGCAACGTCGGCCAGACTTACTGTTGGATGAAGTATACTGGCAGGGCGAGCACTACCTGGTGCGTTCCCGTCACCATGCCCGAGTGGGGATTGATCCTGAAGATATCGGTTTGGGTAATAAGGCCGTCAGCGGTGGTTTTGTTGCTTATGCACAGGCTTGTGGTCAGGCATTGGCGCTGGCCCATTGTCGCGGTGACAGACGTTCGGTGCGTTTTGAAACGGCGATGGCAGATTTGTTGCCCGGTCATAAAGAGGCGTTGATAAAAGCCGTATCTGACTATGCCAAATATCAATTGGATGATTGCAACCTGCTGAAATCCCTGTTAAAAATCAATTCGTGAGCGATACTCTTCCGTTAATTCTAGCCGGCCCTGTGCTTAGGCACTGCACAGATACCCAGTTAACCTTGTGGCTGGCAACCTCCCGTGCCTGTGATTTCGCCCTGCAACTTAACACCGCAGATGGCAGCGTTTTCTCTGCAAAAGCAACCAGAACAGAACAAATCCAGGTTGGTACACATTGTCATATCCAGCTACTGCACTTTCAACTGGATAGTCCGCTGCAGGAACACCAGTATGTGCATTATGACCTGCTGGACGAACAACAGCAGGGCCTGACAAAACATATTGATGGCTTGTGTTATCAAGGCGAAACACAGCCTGGCTATATGCTGAAGTCGCGCGTGGATAATCTGCTACATGGTTCTTGCCGCAAGCCGCACCACCCCAGCAGTGATGGCTTACTCGAGGTCGATAAATTGCTCGCCAGGCATCGCCATAGTGACAGCGAACGCCCTGCTATGCTGTTATTTTCCGGTGACCAGGTCTATGTGGATGATGTGGCCGGCCCTACTCTTTGGGCTATTCATCAGGTGATCGAAAAACTCGGTTTATACAGCGAGACCTTTGCAGGAGCGACGGTCACATGCAGTGATCAATTGCGTGAAAGCAGCCATTGCTACTACATGCGTGAGCAACTGCTACCGAAAAACAAAGCCAATGAAAAGCTGGTGGAGCGCTTCTTTGGTGGGGCCAGGAAACCTATTTTTACTTCGTCCGGGGCACATAATCATCTGATCTGCCTGGCTGAGATCGTTGCCATGTACCTGCTGGTGTGGTCTGACACTTGCTGGCAGTGGGTTGATTTGGCTAGTGGCAGAGCGCGGATTGACGACAAGTTTAAAGCCCGTTATGACAAGGAATGCCTGGCAATAAAGGATTTTGTCGCGGGCTTGGGCCAGGTTCGCCGGGCTTTGGCGCATATGCCAACCTATATGATCTTCGACGATCATGATATTACCGACGACTGGAACCTGACCCGGGGTTGGGAAGAATCCGCCTATGGTCACCCATTTTCCCGTCGCATTATTGGCAATGCCCTGATTGGCTATTTGCTCTGCCAGGGGTGGGGCAATCAACCTGAACGCTTTGACGAGCTACTGGCAGATATGCGCCAGAGTTTCCGTGACGGCCAGATACAAGCGCAGGATAGCTTGATAGACAAGCTGCTGGACTGGCAGGACTGGCACTATCACCTGGCCACCTCACCGAAAATCATTGTACTGGATACCCGTACCCATAGATGGCGCTCAGAAAGCAGTGCGGCCAAGCCATCAGGTTTGATGGACTGGGAATCATTGTCTGATTTACAACAGCAGTTAATTGGTGAACCGGCGGTGATTCTGGTGTCGCCAGCGCCGATCTTCGGTGTGAAGCTGATTGAGGCGGTGCAGCGCATTTTTACCTTTTTTGGCAAGGCTCTGATGGTGGATGCAGAAAACTGGATGGCGCATCCCGGTGCCGCCAATGTGATTCTGAATATTTTCCGCCATCACAAAACACCGCCACATTTTGTGATCCTATCCGGTGATGTGCACTACAGCTTTGTCTATGACATTACCCTGCGTTTTCGCAAACACAGTCCACAAATATTGCAGGTGACGGCCAGTGGTATTAAAAACTGTTTTCCGGCGGGACTGCTGCGCTGGTTTGATCGGATCAATCTGTGGCTGTATGGCAGTCGTTCACCGCTTAACTTTCTGACCAAGCGCCGTCGTATGCTGATAAAGCGCCGCCAGCCCCAGGGGCAGCCTGGTGTGCTGTATAACAACAGTGGCATTGGTCAGTTATGTCTGTCGGATCAATATGAACATATTCAGGCCCGGGTGATCAGTAAAGATAAAACCGTGGAGTTCAAGTAAGCTTTCCCTGAACTCCAGGGTTTATGGCCTGAGTTTAGGCTTGCAGTTCTTTGCGGACAATCTCAGCCCCGGCACTGAGCGCTTGCAGCTTGCCTCTCGCTACCTGGCGGGACAGCGGTGCCATACCACAATTGGTGCAAGGGTAGAGTTTGTCGGCGTCAACAAACTGCAGGGCTTTTCGCAGGGTGGCGGCAACGTCCTCTGCTGTTTCAATGGTATTGGTTGCCACATCAATGGCACCGACCATGACTTTTTTACCGCGAATCAGTTCTAGCAAATCAATTGGTACGCGGGAGTTATGACATTCCAGTGAGATGATATCGATTTTAGATTTTTGCAGTTTGGGAAAGGCCTCTTCGTATTGTCGCCACTCAGAGCCCAGGGTCTTTTTCCAGTCGGTATTGGCTTTAATGCCATAGCCGTAGCAAATATGTACCGCCGTCTCGCATTTAAGGCCCTCTATGGCTCTTTCCAGCGTGGCAATACCCCAGTCATTGACCTCATCAAAAAATACATTAAATGCCGGCTCATCAAACTGGATAATATCCACTCCCGCTGCCTCTAATTCCCTGGCTTCCTGGTTGAGGATTTTGGCAAATTCCCAGGCGAGCTTTTCACGACTTTTATAATGATCATCATACAGGGTGTCGATCATGGTCATCGGGCCTGGCAGCGCCCATTTTATCGGTTGTCTGGTTTGCTGGCGCAAAAACCTGGCATCTTCGACAAAAACCGGCTGTTGCCGGGAAACCGCTCCAACTACAGTCGGAACGCTGGCATCATAGCGATCACGAATCTTAACGGTTTTGCGATTCTCGAAGTCCACGCCGCTAAGGTGTTCAATAAAGGTCGTAACGAAATGCTGGCGCGTCTGCTCGCCGTCACTGACGATATCAATGCCAGCCTGTTGCTGTTCCTGCAATGACACACGCAAGGCATCCTGTTTACCGTCAATTAATTCCTCCCCCTGTAATTTCCAGGGGGACCAAAGTGTTTCAGGTTGTGCCAGCCAGGAAGGTTTAGGCAAGCTGCCCGCGGTTGAAGTCGGTAGTAAAGTTTTCATAATCGCTGCTGCTGTATCTTCTGATTAATTAAAGAGAGAAATTAGCTGACCACTGCTCAAGTATATTTTGGTAAGGTTTGATAAAGTGTTCTTCAGCAAATTTACCCTGCTTAATCGCCAGCTTGCTGCGCTCTTCCCGGTCATACACAATTTGAGTTAACGAATGGTCTGAGTTTTTCAGATTGGGTTTGTAGCACTTACCGGCAACCGCATTGGCGTTATATATTTCTGGCCGGTAAATCTTCTGAAATGTTTCCATCGTACTGATAGTACTGATAAGTTCCAGGTTGGTGTAATCATTAAGTAGATCACCAAAGAAATAGAAGGCTAACGGCGCAACACTATTGGGTGGCATAAAATAGCGAACCTGCAGCCCCATTTTTCTGAAATATTGTTCAGTCAGAGACGATTCATTGGGCTGATACTCAAAGCCTAATACCGGATGCTGATTTTCGGCACGGTGATAAGTCTTGTTATCCGACACGCTCAGACAAATAACCGGTGGCTTGTTAAAATTCTCTTTGTAAGCACTTGAGTTGACAAAGTACTTGAATAGCTTTCCATGCAGCTCACCAAAATTATCCGGAATACTGAATACGCTTTGGTCCTTATTGTGATTAAGCAGTAATACGCTAAAGTCGTAATCACGCACATAGGAAGAAAAATTATTCCCGACAATCCCTTCAATGTGCTCGTTGGTTTTATGATCAACAATATTGGTCTTTAATACTTCAATGGATGGGAAAGTCTGACCGCTACCTTCAATATCTATATCTACGGAAATAATTTCCAGTTCAATAGAGTAACGATCGCCGTTAGGGTTGTCCCAATGCGCTCTGGAATTAAAACTGTTGTCTATCATTTTTAAGGCGTTGCGCAAATTCTGCTGACGGCTTTCACCTCTGGCCAAATTCGCAAAGTTGGTAGTAATGCGTGTATTGTCTGATGGGTGATAATTCTCATCGAGACAGATACGTTTAATTGTGAAAGTAAAGTCATTATTCATTGTCATCTGGCATCCAATTTTTGAGATAAAACCTGAATTGAGTCCCTGCTCTTTGCTGACTTTCCAACTTCTTCTTCACATTATTGCAGTCAGTCGTTGTCACCACTTGATTGACTTGATTCCAATCGCATCATCAAGAAACCGCGGTGATCTTGTATAGAGTTGAGAGCATAGGGTGATTTATACTTGGACCATTTTATGAATAAAAATGATTTATTCTCATTGATTCATGAGTGATACTCATGATTTAAGGTTTGGAACGATTTCATGCTGGAACGTATTCATCTGGCGATCCTGTCCGCCATTGAGGAGCAGGGTACGCTGACCCAGGCGGCCGAGGCGCTGAATTTAACCCAGTCGGCGCTAAGCCACAGCATTAAGAAGCTGGAAGGACAGATTGGTACCGCCATCTGGGAAAAGCAAGGTCGTAACCTGCGATTGACCGCAGCAGGCAAGCGCATTCATGCCTTATCGCGCAGGTTGCTGCCACAATTTGAGCATACCGAATTATTACTTAAACAGATTGCCAAAGGCGAGATGGGCTCGCTACGTATTGGCATGGAATGTCACCCATGCTATCAGTGGCTGCTCAAGGTCGTGGCACCTTTTCTGGAGCAATGGCCTGACGTCGATATTGATGTCCGCCAGGAATTCCAGTTTGGCGGCTTACGGGCGCTGTTTGATTACGAAATCGATATGCTGGTGACCCCCGACCCGCTATTTAAACCGGAGCTGGAGTATTTCCCGGTGTTTGGTTACGAGCATCGCCTGGTGGTGGCCAAATCGCATGCATTGGCTGAGCTGGAATGGGTCAAACCCGAACAACTTAGTAATGAGGTACTGTTTACCTATCCGGTGGAACCGCAGCGCCTGGATATTTTTAGTCAGTTTCTCAACCCGGCCCAATGCACCGTGCGCCAGCACAAAGTGATTGAAACAACCGAAATCATGCTGCAAATGGTGGCCAGTGGCCGCGGCATTTGCGCCTTACCAGGATGGTTGGTTCAGGAATTTGAATCGACCCTGCCCATCGCCAGTTTGCGGATTGGCGAAACGGGGATTCAAAAAAGCATCTACTTGGGGATCCGCAAGGGCGATGAACAGATCCCTTATGTCAGTGAATTTATTCACCTGGCAGAGCAAACTTCGTAACAACGGCGCTGAATTTGTATTTATACAAGATACAGCCACTTAGCTGGAGCACCATTAAACCAGCGACGGTCAGTTGGTTAGGATGGCTGTCATTATTCAGCACAGGGATTCCTCTCAGAGATAAACAACCGCCATAGCCCGGTACGGCCATGTGCACCGGGCAGGATCTGAATATCGCAGGAGCAAAAACAACGCCCATCTATTTTTTATTTTTCAATAAGATAGATTTTCTTCCAAGTCGTTTCGCTTATAGAGTTCTTATAGGATGTGGGCCGTCAGGCAGGAATATAAAACGCCCAGCGCCGCTGTCCTTGCTTTTGTAGTTTACCGTCTTTGTAGAGTTTTTTAAGCAGATAGGAAGCACGGCCATGGTCAACGCGCAGCAGTGCCTGAGCAGTGTTATTGTCAATACGGCCTGTATTGTTGGCATAGTTCATCAGTAAGGCTTCAGCAGATTCAGTGTTGCTGTGCGGCTTAGCAGGTTCATGGTAAGGAAGGTCCACAGCACTTTGCTCGGCAGACAAGTCAACGAAGCGCAGGTGGTGTGCGCCAATAGGCCTGCCGCGACTGGCAATCAGGGCATATTCAATCAGATTCTTTAGCTCTCTGACATTGCCCGGGTAGTGGTACTGTTGCAGTGCCAGTAACGCCTGTGGCGTTAAGGTGGGGTAGTCTTTGCCCATTTGACGTCCCAGTGACGTCAGGAAGTGGTCAACCAACAGCGGAATGTCTGATAATCGTTCCCGCAGTGGTGGCAACTGAATCTGATAACCTGCCAGACGAAAATACAGGTCCTGACGAAATGCCTGTTTGCGGATCTTGTCACTGATATTGGCGTTTGTTGCCGCCACAATACGCACATTCACCCGTCGGCTCTGGCGTCCGCCTACCGGCGTTACAATACCGTCTTCCAGTACCCTTAATAATTTGGCCTGCAAATGTATTGGCATATCGCCTATTTCATCCAGAAACAGCGTGCCACCATCTGCCTGAACAAAGTAACCACTTCTGTCACTGGTTGCCCCGGTATAAGCGCCTTTTACATGACCGAAAAATTCTGCATCGGCCAGCTCGGCGGGAATGGCGGAACAGTTAACCGCGACAAAGGCGCTGAGTTTGCGTTTGCTGCCAAAATGGATGGCTCTGGAAACCAGCTCCTTACCCGTACCACTCTCACCTAACACCAGAACGCTTGTGTCGGGTGCCTGTTGCAGGTTGCGCACTTCCTCAAGCAATTCGGCGACAACACGACTGTCGCCGACGAAGGCATCAATGCCCCAATGTTCTGCTTCCTGACGGCTGAGCGCTGACAAACGTTCATCCGCCAGTTGCAATGCGTGCTCTACTTGTTGTCGCTTGTTTACCTGCTCCTGCAGTTCCTTATTTAATTGAACCAGTTGTTGATTTTTCAAACGTAACTGCTGCTTTTGCTGGCTAATGGTCAGATGGGCCTGAATGCGCGCTAATACTTCGGGGCGTTGGAAAGGCTTACTGATAAAATCCACTGCGCCGGCATCAAATCCCCTGACTTTGCTATCAGTATCGGTCAGGGCACTCATAAAAATAACCGGACAATGACGGGTTGTTGGCATGTTTCTGAGACGGTCACAGACTTCATAGCCGTTAAGACCTGGCATCATAACATCCAGTAGGATCAGGTCCGGCACATACTCAGCAGCTAATTCCAGGCCTTGTTCGCCATCGGTAGCCACCTTAAGTTCTAATCCACACTCGGCCAGGTAGTTGACCAATAGATCCAGATTGTCCGGTTTATCGTCTACCAACAACACCAGAGGGATAGATGACATAAAGCACTCGCGACAATAACGGTGCTTGTTAGTCTATAAGAATCTATAAGCAAAGGAAGTGTTCTATAAGCATATTCGCTATAGGATGAATGTGAAGTTGGATTAATGCGTTGATATTTAAGATTATTTCAAGTTGGCGGTGGTTTTGCATTGAGATGCCTTGTTTAACCGAATTTATTTGCACCGCGTCTGAGAGAATTGATGAGTATTAAAATGGAATTCAAGCAACCTACCGTACTGGCCGTCGACGATATTCCGTCCAACCTGGATATTCTGGTTGCGCACCTGATAGAGGAAGACATTGAGCTGATGGTAGCATTGTCCGGCGAGGAGGCCCTGGCATTGGTGCATCAGCGCCGCCCCGATCTTATCTTACTGGACATTATGATGCCTGGGATGGACGGCTATGAAGTGTGCCGTCGGCTAAAACAGGACCCGTCCACCGCAGACATTCCCGTTGTGTTTCTCAGCGCCCGGGACAATGAGGTAGATATGGAGAAAGGCCTGAGTTTGGGAGCCATAGACTATATCAACAAACCCTTTTCCATTCCGGTCCTCAAGGCCCGGTTGCGTAATCATCTGGCACTGAAACAAAAAGGCGATAAGTTGGCGGAACTGGCCTGCACCGACGAATTGACGTCTCTGATGAATCGTCGCCACTTTAATCAGGTGTTCCGACAAGAATGGTTAAGAGCAATACGCAACAAATCGCAACTGTCATTGCTAATGATAGATGTGGACCACTTCAAAGCTTACAACGACAGATTCGGCCATACGCAGGGAGATGCGTGTTTGCAAGCCATTGCCAGAGTTCTGTCTATGGGGCTGCGGGACCCGGCCGATGCGGTAGCCCGTTTCGGAGGTGAGGAGTTTGTGGTGTTACTGCCTGACACGGATCGCGAGGGGGCTGCCAAGGTGGCCGAGCGTTTACGTCGGCTGGTTCTTGCCGAAGCGCTGCCTCATCCGGACTCTTCAGGTTGCTTCGTCAGTATCAGCCTGGGCGGGGCTACATGTTCTCCAGAGCAAAATATGGCTGAGTTGGCATTGTTGCAACAGGCCGACGAGCAGCTCTACCGGGCGAAACGCCATGGTCGAAATTGTTACAGCATGGAGCACAGAACCTGGCAGGATTAAGTTGACTGACGGCAGAGCGGATAAAAATGTTTGTTTGCCGCCAAACAGGCCATTAACCTACTGAAAATTGCAGTAACGAGAGCATAATGACAACAAAAAATCATGCGATTAGTAGCCCCTTGGTGGTAATCACGTTTTTAACCACTTTTGCGTTTTGGCGGCCAGTCAGTGCCGAAAACCTGGAGGAAATGCAGGAAATGGCCGAGCTGATGGCCATGCTTGAAGAAGAAACCGCCCTGGCTACCCATAGCAAAATGAACGCTGATTATGTACCTGGTATGGTCAGTGTATTGCATGGTGATGATCTTACCGAACGTGGTGTGCACAATGTTGGCGCTGCCCTGGATCAGATTGCCGGTTTTTACACTATGGTCAACAACAGCGGCGACATGGTTAGCGTGGTCAGGGGCATAGGGGCAACGCTAAATGGCAGCAACCTGAAAATTCTGGTCGATGGCGTACCGGTCAACCGCCCGGTGGATGCCTCGGCCGACTGGCTGATGCGCTTGCCAGTTAGTCAGGTGGAACGTATTGAAGTGGTGCGAGGCCCTGGTTCGGCACTGCATGGGGAATTTGCCTTTGCCGGGGTGGTGAATGTGGTTACCCGGCAACAAAATAGCCTGCTACTAAGAGCAGGTAGTCAGGATTACGGTCAGATCGATCTGTCACTGAATCACCAATGGCAAAACGGCCTGTCAACCTCATTCAATTTTTCAGCCTGGGATCAGAACGATGTTGGCAGACTGACCAATCCGGATAATTTTGCTCGTGGAGGGCATGGTTACTCACCTGGTGAAATCTATGATCGCGAAAAAGGTCGATTGCTGCTGGCCCAGGGCGAATATCAGGGCTATCAACTAAACCTCCAGTATGCAGAGGTTGAACGTGGCGGGTGGTATGGAAAAAACGCAGCCATGCCCCAGGCACTGGAACCCAGACTGGAGACAGTGCAGGGGATTCAGTTAAGGAAAAACTGGACCCTGGCAACAGACATGGAATTGGGTTTGACGCTGGCCAGTATGCAGACCCGCCTGAATGAAGCGACTTACTTGCCTATTCCAGCCGGTATTAATGGGCCTGGTGGCAGGCCAGTGCTGCGGGATAATTTCGTTCGTGAAGGCAGTGAAGACTCCACCTTGCGAGCCGCACTTGACTTGCATTGGCAGTTTTCAGCCAATCATCAATGGTATGCACAAATAAGTCATAGCCTGAATAAGGTGGATAATGCCTTCCACCAACTATATGCGCTGGGGCAGCCCATTGTAGAAAGCCCGCCAGAGCGTGTGCTGGTGATGCCGGGAGTAGAACGACGCCTGACCAGTATTACGTTGCAGGACCAATGGCAAGCCACAGACAAGCTGGAGATCACATGGGGCGCACGCTATGACAATTATGACGATTGGGGTAATCAAGCTTCACCCCGCATAGCGGCGGTGTGGCGACACAGCGACAGTCATATTTTCAAGGCGCAGTATGCCGAAGCGTTCCGGCCGCCTACTCTGAAAGAAAGCTACCCGGGCAGTCTGTCTGTGGTGGCGTCACAGTCCACCAAACTTAGCGAAGAGTCTTTGTCATCCAGCGAGCTGGCATATATCTATCGGGCGCCGGGTTTTAGTTTTCGCTCCACCTTGTTTTTCACCAAGGTTACTGACCTGATTGAATACTATCTGCGCCCAGGTCAATCCCCTGTTTGGCGCAATCGAGGAGATATTGACAGTCGTGGTGTGGAACTGGAATGGCAACAGGATATCAATCGAAACTGGCATTGGTTTGCCAACTTGTCTTATGTGCATGCCAAGGACCATCTGGATGAAACCGACGGCAAACTTCTGGGAGCGGTGGATTGGCTGGGTAACCTGGGGGTGACCTGGCGTTCTGATAGCATGGCGACCCATCAGGTAATGCTTCGCCACACAGGCACACAAGAGGGCTGGGATGTGCAATTGCGTACACCTGTTACTCGTGAATTTGATGCACACACTACCCTGGATTACAGCCTGACCATTAACGAATTGTTTGACCAAAATGGTCTGACGTTCACCGCCAGTATCAACAACCTAACGGACCGGGAGTATGACATTGTGCCAAATCTGATTCAGTACCCTGAAGGACTGCCATATGGTGGACGTCAGGCTTATGTGCAACTGCAATATGCATTCAGATAGGATTTGTCGTCATCCTGAAACAAGGTGATGCGACAAGATTATGCAGCATATAAGGCGCTGGTTTGCATGTCTGTTGACACTGACTGTCTTGTCAGTGCCAGCACCTGTGCAGAGCCTATATCTGGCCGACGGTTATGGCCAGCATCGTGCCTATGTTGGTCTGAAACTGTTTCGAACCCTGGTGACCTCAGATCTTGGCCTGCACGAGCGAATTGCACAGGACCAGACGCTGGTGTTTTACCTGATTCATGTCAATTCCGATGAGGACGCGCAGCTTTACCGGCAAGTACTGGCAGACAGTTTCGAGCAGTTGCAGAATGCCAAAACCCGTGTAGAAGTTGTCACTCTGGAAGAGCTGCTTGCGTTGCCGGGCAAACAAATTGCCGGCGCTTTTATTACCCAACCGCTAAATGACGATGAACTTAAGGCACTGGTGGCGAAGAGTATCGCTGAACCTTTTGTGTTGTTCTCGCCTTTTGAAGGGGACGTTGAACAAGGGGTGCTTGGCGGCTTGTCGGTGCAGGCAACAGTGCGCCCCTACATTAATTTGCGCACGCTGAAACGCAGTGGCCTCAACATTAAGTCCTTCTATATGAAGGTAGCCATACAATATGAATAACAGGCAAATACAACGCTGGCTCAAAGGCAACAGCAATCTGGTCAATCACCTGGTGATTGCCATTATCTTTCTGACCCTGCTGGCGGTTTTTCTGTGGTCATTGGACAGGTACTGGCAAAAAACCTTACAGCCCAGATTGTATCTGGCGGCGAAAACCCAGGCCAGTATCCTGGCCCAGTCACAAGGCACGGTTTTATTAGGAACCTTGGAACACAGTAATGCCCTGGCTGAGGACTTGATGAATACCATTCGACAGATGCTGATTGTGGAAGATCCAGCAATTGGTGGGCGTTATATTCATCACTTCAGCCTGGAATTAAATTATGACGCCATCGGGGCCCCGGCAGGGAGCCTGGATTACAGTACCGAAGGCACCCCCTGTCCTGATTGCTTTCGCGTGGATATTCCGCTCATCAGCCACATGGGAGAATTGATGGGTGTGGCCATGTTTGATATTAGTGACGCCTATTTTCGAAGTTTAAGCGCGGAAATGAAGTCCAAGTTGTATGCTGAATCCAGCATTGCCCTGGGCTTGTTGGTGGCTGTGTGGTTGGCACTGGCCATTATGTTCCAGCGACTCAATTCCGCCAAACTGCTGATTGAGGCTTCTGATCAGGCTAAAACAAAGTTTATGGCCAATGTAACCCACGAGCTACGTACGCCATTGAATGCCATTCTTGGCTACACGCAGCTATACAAGCAAAACAGTACGCTGATGCAGGAACACAGTCACGGTATTGAAACCATAGACCGCAGTGCCGAACATCTTTTGTTGCTGATTAACGATATTCTGGAATTTTCCCGCACCGATGAGGACAGCCTGACAATCCACCCCCACGAGGTTAATTTACCCTTACTCCTGCGCACGCTGGTGGACATGATCAGTATCAGCGCAGAGGTGAAAAACCTGACGTTCACTCATGTATTTTCTGCAGACCTGCCGGATATGGTGCTGGTGGATGATAAACGCCTGCGCCAGGTATTGCTTAACTTGTTGCACAATGCGGTGAAGTTTACCCATTCAGGACAGATTAATTTTAGCGTCACGCACTTGAAACAAAGCCGCGATCATCGGCATAAGGTGCGCTTTAGTGTCAAAGACACGGGGATTGGCATCGCCAAAGAGCAACTTCAGCACATTTTTATTCCCTTTCAGCAATTGGACAACGACATTACCCGCGCCGAAGGCTCAGGCCTGGGTCTGACTATCAGCCAGCGACTGGTCAGGCTGATGGGAGCTGAATTAGAGGTGCGCAGCGTGCCGGAACAAGGTAGTGAGTTCTGGTTTGAACTGGAGCTGCGCAGTATTGCTAACGCGGCTGAGATGGAAAACGCGCCTGAGCCCAGTCAAATTAACACGCCGTTAGTGCTGCCGTCGCAGGACATTCTGCAGCAACTACAACTGCTGGCCCGGCAACACAATGTGTTGGGCATTCGGGAACTGGTTAAGGATCTGGAACTGCAACATGAATATCAGGCGTTTGTGCAAAAGATCCAACCTTTTATCCGCCAATACAGGTTCAAGCAACTGGTGGTCTGGTTAAATCAGTTGCCCTCAGACGACAGATAAAACGGGCTAATTTCCAAGGGGTATCAGCCTGTCATCAGTTGTTTCATTTCCTCTTCCGATTTGCGCTTATGGCTTTCCACATAGGTTTGCAGGAAATTAAACGTGGCTTTGGGGTGCTCGCCCTGAACTATCTTGATCGCGGCGTCCTTAATCAGGCTCTGGTACAGTAATATTTCATTACTGCGGGCGCTGAGTTTTTTCGCCAGTGGCGTGGTAATACCATTGGCAATCAAAGCACCGTATAAGGTGGTCAGTAACGCCACCGCCATTTTTGGTCCAATACTGGCAGGATCCTCCATATTTTGCAGCATCGCCACCAGGCCCACCAGTGTGCCTATCATTCCCATCGCCGGGGCGAATTCAGAAAAGGTCATCAGTACCTTAACGGATTGCTGATTACGCTCACGGGTCAGGTAGATCTCTTTGTTCAATAACGCTTCAACCGTTGTGACGTCATAACCATCAACCAGCATGTCCATGGCTTTTTTCACAAAAGGATCGGCATAGCTTTCCTGATCCAATGCCAGCAACCCGCCACGGCGGGATTTGTCAGCCAAACGTACACAGGTTTCAATGGCTTGCGTCATATCCAGTTGGTTGCGTCTGAAGGCATAAGCGATATTGCTGATGGCCTGAAAGAAAACCTCAGGGCGAACGCTGAGGATTACTGCGCCCAAAGTACCTATCAGCACGATGGAAACCGACGGGACATTAATGTAACTAAACAGTGATTCACCGCCACTGATAATACCCAGGATGATGGCGGTAACCACCAGAAGTAATCCGGCAACTGAACCTTTATCCATTGTGATTTCCTTGTTGAAGTTCGATTAAAGACAGCTCCCGATTGATGGCTTTCCCCTGACTTAAGGTGATTTCCACCCGACGGTTACTGGCCCGGTTGGCGGAGCTGGTATTGGGCAGCAGCGGCTGGGTATCTGCCAGACCTTCTACTTTTAAACGCCAGCGATTGGCCTCATTGCTCAGCACCCTGGCAATAGCAATGGCCCGGGCTGCTGACAACTCCAGGTTGTCCTGAAACAACTCATTACGCTGGGGTAGGTTATCTGTGTGACCGCTGACAATGATCTCCCCTGGTACATCACCGAGTATCCCGGCAATCTGTTGTACCAATGGTACAAACTGAGGTTGCAAAAAGGCACTGCCGCTGGCAAAGGCACCTTTTTCATGTATGCGAATGACCAATTGTTGTCCCAGATTGTCCAGCTCGAAACGGCCTTCTTTAAGGTGTTCTGCCATGTCGGTCTGAATGCGGGTTTGAGCCTGTTTAAGGGACTGACTCAGGGCGGCTTGTGCAACCTTAGCCTGGCCATCAAGCCTTTGTACCAGGGGCTGTGAATCGTTAGTGGTGTATTGGCGAACCTGATTGACAGGACTTGGCTCTGGCTTGCCTGGGCTGAATTCCTGGGCAATGACACTGGTCCCTTTGGGAATATCCTCTGCCGGAATACGTTGCTGTACGCCAAAGGCATGCTTCATTGACCCAGCCAGCTGTTTAAATTTGATCACGTCAATTTCAGAAAATGACAGCAGCAGCACGAAGAAGCACATCAATAGCGACATTAAATCAGCAAAGGTTGCTAACCAGCCTTGCTCACCTTCGCTGCGTTCGGTTTCGTGCAGCAGCTCCTGACTATTCATGTCTGGACTCCACTAACAGGTTAAGGCGCTTGATCAGCAGGCAGGCCAGTGGCGGTAAGCTGTAGCATATATGCAGCACCATGAAAGCCAACACGGGGCCAACTTGCCGGGCTGGCGGCGTGTACCAGAAGATATAAAGTTTGCCGATCAGATACGGCGTAAAGATAAGCATCATAAATATCCCCGTGAGTTTTGCAGTAGTAGTGCGATTGCGGTGGTAGCAATACCAGCCCATGGCAATGCTCAGCAAACTCCACAGCAGGGCGGGGGGATGCACTAAGAACCAGAGATCTTCCACCTCGGTCAGAGCCAGAGGAAACTGTGCCCAAATGGCGCTTTCCGTCAACAGCCCAGGAAGCTGGCCAGTAATTAAACGTTGCATACCTTGTTCGACGCCAGTGGGGAACTGGTCAAAACTGGATAACCAGGCAATAAAGGCAACCAGCACGGGCACTAATGCCAGGCTGGCATAGGTCGTATAACGCAGCAATTTTATGATGACAAGGGAATGCGTAACGACATAGGGCAGGCTATGTATTGTTTGTTGCCAGTACCATGCTCTTGCTGCTGGTATCGAAGAGACTGCCCGCTGTTGGAATTCTTCATACAGGTCGCCCAGTAAGGGGGCTGCCTTGGCCTGCCCGGCCAGTATTTGCAACAAACCCTGAGCAAGTAACGGCGGCTGCACAGGGGTGTTTTGACTAGTCATAAACCATCTCCCCTGAGGAACAGATTATGATGCCCTGCCACATAGTATCCAATGCGGCTTTACATTGTTTCAGGGCCAGTCTGCCTTTGGCGGTCACTTCAAAGTAGCGTTTAGCACGCCCTCCCCGCTCGGGAGTGGCATCGCCAAGCCAGGATCTGACTAATCCTTTCTTTTCCATACGCTCTAACGTGGCATATAGCGCACCTAGGGCGACATCCCGGCTAATTCTGCTATGCAACAATTGTCGTATCGCTGCACCGTAAGCACAGTTGTCCAGTTGCAGCAGTGCTAGCAGGGTCACCTGCTCAAACTCACCTAGTATCTTTCCGGGTTCAGCCATCACCTTTCCCCATCTATTCCTACTTTGTAGTAGAAATAAACCACGAGCAGGATTATTTCTACTACTTTGTAGTTTTTATGGATATGTTTAACGATACCTGTGACGAGCGATTAATATCTGGGACCGCGTTGGAAGAGCAATAAGTTGTCCGCTGAACCTTCTAACTTAAAGGGGCCAAGGGAAGAAAAACCGGCTCTTTCCAGTTGACGAATGGAGGCCTGATTGTCTGACTGGCAATAGGCCAGGATTTGCTTCAAACCTGTGGCGTCAGCATTTGCCAGCACCGCCTGAATGGCTTCCTGCGCATAACCTGCGCCACGGCCTGCCGGCAGAAATGCATAGCCCAGATCCGGGTGGTCAAGATAGTCACGTTTAAGCAGGCCACATAAACCTATGGCTTGGTCTGTGTCCCGCAGAGCCACCCTCAGCAGGCAGTAGCCATGGCTTCTATACATGGCTAACGGGCCATCCTGAATGTGCTGGCGGGCATCTTCCAGACTTCGCACATTTTTGTCACCGATATACTGCAAGAACGCCGGATCATTGAGCAGTGCGAGGATAAAGTCGGCATCCGCTTCGGTCAGCAGGCGTAAAGATAATCTTGGCGTCAATAATTGCATGGTGGGTGTACAAGTGTAGAAATCATCTCAGGCATCATAACTGGGAGAAAATATGTTGCCAATCAATGCTTTTCTAATGACTTTTTTGAGGGCAGTTGCCGGCGGACTCAAGCCGCCGGACAATAGAACAGCTTAATAGCCGCGGCGCTGGCGGTATGCCAGCACTGCCAGGCTTAACAGGAAGATGGCAAACAGTGACGGCTCTGGCACTTGTGCCACACTCAGGCTGTAATCGTAGACATCTATGCCTGGGCCAAAGTCATTGCCACCCACGGCCAGGGTATAGAACCCTGCAGCCAGGTTTATGCCAAACATATTGCCCATGCCTGGTACATAAGGTTCGCTGCCACCAACATAGGCAAGTTCTCCGTCGAACAAGCTGGTGAAGTTTTGATCATGGAAGAACAAAAAACCTGGGTCAGCGCTCAGGGTGCCGCTGAACAACGACAGGCCGAAGGTAATGGCTGAACTGACCGAAAATTCATAGTTGCCAGCCTGGGTGACTTCAAAAGTCCAGAAATCCACCCCGGCGGTGTCATCCATTTGCCAGGCATCCTCGCCAACCACTTGGCCCGTTACTGTGCCAGGCACGGTCATCGACATAATGGCCGCCTGAGTGGTAGTGCTGAGCATCAGCAGCAAAGCCAGGCCAGCGGATTTTATTAATGTTTGCATTGCTATTCTCCAATTAAATAAGGCGGGGCGCAGTGCGCCCCGGAGTCAATTACAGGGCGCCATTTTCCCAGGGACCGGTAATCGCAAATGTCACGCCAGGGGTCTGGATATTGACGAACAACCAACGATCATGGAAACAGGCTCCGGCCCACTCACTGCTGGTGAAGCTGCGGCGACTGGAACCATCGGTGGAATTGCCAACACTGGAGAGGAAGTTGGCACGAGTGCCAGGGTATACGGCATCAATAATGGCCAGGTCGCCCTGATCCAGCGCAATGCGGTTTTCAGCAAAATGGAACGTATTGCCTTCCATCGTTAAGCCGACCATACGCTTGGGATTGGAACCCCCATCTTCACACATCAGAATGTTGCCACGGGGGCTAACGGCGATATTGTCCGGGCCATCTACTTCATCACGGCTCTGAGACTCAAACACCAGGGTGAGTTGCTCTTTACGTGGGTCGTAGCAGAAGATCTGTCCCAAATTGGCTGCACCGCCAGAGGTGGAAACAAAGTAAATTTTACCATCGTCATACCAGCAACCTTCACCACGCTCGATAATGGCTGCGTCGGTTGCCTGGCTGAAACATCTCTCGTTAAAGGCATCGGGATCTGCAACTTCCTGCCAGCTCACGTTCCATGTACTGCCTTCAACCAAACCGCCGCGCAGGTCCAGGCGAGGCGTATTGTCCAGCACCATGGCATACAACTTACCGCCTGATTTCAGGTCGCCCCATTTACCGGCAGGAACAAATTTGTAGAACGCTGACTGACCCGCATCTTCGGTTTCGTACACTACGCCGGTGGCTGGGTCGACGGCAGCAGCTTCATGAGAGAAACGGCCCATTTCACGAATAGGTTCACCGTCAGACAGGCCAAATCCAGGTACTTCAAACACATAGCCATGATAGAAACCTTGCGCATTCTGATAGGTTTCTTCACAGGACATCCAGGTCCCCCAGGGCGTCAGTCCGCCAGCACAGTTGCGAATGGTGCCGCCCAGGCTGTTGTAAGAAGACAGGAATTTACCCTGAATGACATCAAACAGGATATTACTGGTACCGCCGCGCTGAGCGGAGTTGTAAACACCACGACCACCGCGAGGTGCGGAAGTATGGCCGCTGCCGCCTTGCTCATGGTTACGGACTAAACAAACTACGCTGCCTTTGGCGGCAACCACAGCCATGCCATCATGGGCGCCAGGGGTGGGCTGGCCATCCGCCTGGTTGTATCCGGTCCAGCCAAATGAGGTATATTCAAAACCTTCTGGCAGAGCCAGCAGCTCAAGGCCTGTGGCCTGACATGGCTTCATGGTCAGTGGGCCATAAGAATCAGAATACGGCAGACTGGCAGCAACAGCGCGATTAGCCATCATGGCAAAGGCGGTACTGGCGGCGACCATGCCGCTGCCTTTTACGAAGTCGCGTCGATTAACTACGGGTTGGATTTCATTGCTATCGTTGGAAAGATTACTGGTCATCATTGCACCTGCTAAACAGTTGTTTTTGAAATTCTTTGGGTTACCTGTAAACCTCAAGGCAACAACACCCAACTGGTTATTCCAGCCAAGCCAATGTAGCGGGGGCAGATGACAGTGTTCCGTCAAATAGTTGACACTTAGTGGAAAGTTTTATGACACCAAATGCAGAATTGATATGAGGGATAAATCGCTATTGCGGGTAGGTTAGATACTGGCCTGACGTCGCTGGCGGCTGCTGGCGTCGGCCTCGGTCCAGTGAATCAGCCAGATGGACAATTCGTACAACAGTAAAACTGGCAAACCCAAGGCAATCTGCGAGATAAGATCCGGTGGCGTGAGGAGAGCCGCCAGCAAAAAAATCGCCACTACGGCATGGCGACGATAGCGTTTCAGTCCTTCGGCACTGGCTATTCCGGCTTTGGCCAGTACCAGTAGCAGGATGGGCAGTTCAAAACACAGGCCAAAGGCCAGAATCAGCTTAATGACCAAACCCAGATATTCACTGACCTTGGCTTCCAGCTCCACACTGATGGCATCACCGCCGCCCGGTGTTTCAAAACTGATAAAAAAATCCCAGGCCAGTGGCATGACGATGTAAAACGCCAGGGCGGCCCCGCCAACAAACAATACCGGTGTCATGGCAAACAATATCGACAGGCTTTTTTTCTCATGTTGATAAAGCCCCGGTGCCAGAAAACGCCATAGCTGGATAAGCATCAGTGGCAGGGTAAAGAACAAGGCGCTGAAAAATGCCAGTTTCAGGTACGTAAAGAAGGCTTCATGCAGGCCTGTGTAGATCATTCTTCTGCCACTGTCTGGCCCAAAAATGACTAACAAAGGGCGCTGCAAAAAGTGATAAATATCCTGAGCAAACACATAAGAGAGGGCAAATGCCAGAGCGAAGAAGCCAAGGCAATACAACAGCCTGGTACGTAACTCCAACAAATGGCTGAGTAATGGTGCCTTGGACAAATCCAACGGGTCCTGATGGCTCATGGCTGTTGCTCTTTGCTCTGCATGGCCTGCTGCCGGGCTTGATCCAACTGAGTGCGACGTTCAGCATGCTGTTCGGCACTCATGCTGCCTGGCGTGAAGTCAGCCGGCAGGTTGCGCACTTCGTCGGGGAGCCACTGTCGCCATTGTTCGTCGGGCTGGCTGGTTTTACCGGAGGCCATATCCACCTCCCGCTCCAGTTGACTGATGCTGCCAAGCATATCCTTGTAGATGCGCCTGGCTTTTGCCATCAGCTTGCCACCGGTGCGAAACAGGGCAGGCAGGTCTTTGGGGCCAATTACAATCAGCGCCAGCACTGCGACAAACAGCAATTCCATCCAGCTAAGGTCAAACATGATCAGGAAGAGGGCTGTTGGGACTTAGTGTTTTGTTCGGCTTTATCGGCGATATGGCCCTGCTCGAGCCTGGAAGTTGTTTGCTCAGCTTCCTGCTGCTCTTCGCTCATGCCTTTCTTAAAGCTCTTGATGCCAGCGGCCAGGTCACCCATCAACGCAGGAATTTTGCCACGGCCGAACAGCAACAGGAATATCAATACCACCAACAGGATTTGCCAAACACTCAGGCCCATAACGCCTCCGTAGACAATTAACTATCCGGCAATCCTAGTGGTGGTTTATGTCGGGCACATGACGGAAATATGAACGATTTCAGTCAGCCAGATAATACTCAATAGTCGACACAACCCTGATGGTTTTAATATGTGGATTGTTCTTATCGCGATCTTCAATACTGAACTGGCCCTGAGAAGCTCGGCGAATCTTACCGACCTGGCTTTGCGAATCCTTGGCGAACTTCTCAGCTACGGCGCGGGCGTTGGTGGTGGCTTCCTGCACCATGGCCGGTTTTAATTCGTTCAGGCCGGTAAACTGGTATTCGGTCATATGTTCGTAGTTGTTGGCACTGAACACCAACCCTTGTTTACCCAGCTCAACAATATCCTGCATGGCGTCACGAACCAGCTCTATTTGCGGGGAATAAACTGTCACCACCTGAGTGGCCAGAAAGCGAAATTCTGCTTTTTCACCGCCACCCCATTGCTGGGCTGATTTGTCAGTAACGGATGGCGCGTTAATACTGACAGCGCTTTCATCTATGCCTTTGAGAGTGAGATAAGCGCGGATCTTTTCAACGTTTTTTTCCATATCCAGATACAGTTGCTCCAGGTCGTTTCCTGCTTCGGTAAAGGCAATCGGCCATATCACCACATCGGCCGATACCTCTCGTTCAGACAGGCCTTTAACGGTGACGGTGCGCTCATACTCTTTAACTTGAATGGCTGCATTGCCGAGCAAATAGCCGAGCAGCGCCAGGCCTAAGAAAACGCCCAGTGCCAGCAGACTGTTTTGTTGTTTTTGCATATGCTTTCTCTCTTGTATATATGTTGACCCGGATAGTTGGCCAAGCGTAACGCCAAATCCTGGCAATACTATGGCAGCAAAAAGATGAATAGGGGATGACGCAGGCTAGGAACGGGGCAAAAAACCGAACAAGCGCTTACTCCAGTCTTCAACATAGCCCTGCTCCAAACGCAGCCGGGCTTTTGCCTGCCAGCTTGCAGATAACGCATCGCAAGCCAGTAATTGCTTCAAGAATAATGAATTTAACGGGTGGTTGAAAAATTGCCAGGCTACTATGCGTACGGTTAACTCCGGCCAGTTTCGCTGCAACAAACTGACGCTATCACCGGGTGTTACCAAACCGGGCTCCAGCACCCGCAGCAGATAGCCAGCCCGGCCGGTCAGTTGCAATTGCAAGGCCATATCCGGCACCCCAAAGCGCAGATTCAACTTAAAGCAAGGGGAGCGTGGCTGACTGATTTGCACTGTTGCCTGGCCTATCTGAAACACATCGCCAATACAAACCTGTTCCTCTGTCATACCGGTCAGGCTGATATTTTCACCAAAAGCCCCCGGCACAAAGTCTGGATGCTCAGGGTATTGTTGCTGCCAGTAGGCATAGTGTTCCTGCGGGTAAATATGCAGGGCGCGATCCGGACCGCCGTGATGTTTCTGGTCGGCCTGCTCGTCCCCGGCAAAACCCTGTCGGCTAAGTAGCAAAGCTTGCTGCTGTTTATGCTTAAAAATAGCGCTTTGTATATCCTTACCAAGCTTACCTGACTGACCAACAAACAGGTCTAAATTCATACGCATACCTTTCCTGTAAATTAATACAATTCATATTACTTTTTGTGCTGGGCGCAGATTATTTGCAGGCCAGCAAAGGCGACTGTGTTGGCTCTATCAGCGATTTACTGAAACACCTGATGAAACGTGGACAGGTCCGGCAGGCGCCAGCCGAGCCCCTTGCCAGGCTGATACATGGCGGCCTGATGGATGCTGTCCTATGGATAGCTGACAGCGACCAACCTCAGCAAGCTCTGATGGATTCATTGCAGAGCCCGGATTTATTACTGGATGGGCTCAAAGTAGCGTAGTGCTGTCGTGCGGACAAGAAACTGGCTCTGTTAGCAAATTAAGTGCTAATAGTAAGTTGCTTCTGCGGGAATAGAGGCCTCCTGCATTATTTGGGTTAGTTTCTTGCGGTTTTTACGATATTCATTGAATCTCTACTATATCCATCACTTGGTTTTTCATTGAACGTAGAATTGTGAAACGTGAGTATGACAAAGGATATGCACGTGAGAAAGACAATATGGCAGGTTGCTGGCACCTTCTTCATCGGTGTCTTTGCCACTGGCCTTATTACATGGGACGTGGAACGAACCACTAAGGTAAGAATCGAAGAAGCCCTTGCTGACAGTCACAATAAAGCTGTCGCCGCCGTACTGGAGCGGATAAGACTCTACCAATATGGTCTGCATGGTGTGCGGGGGGCTGTTCATACTGTCGGGTTGGCAAACCTGTCCAGAGCCGCATTTTTGCGTTACACCGAAACCCGGAACTATAACCGAAACTTTCCTGGAGCAAGAGGCTTTGGTGTTATTCGCAAAGTGTTGCCTCAAGAGACTGAAGCATTTGTTCAACAAGCCAGGGATGATGGTTGGCCTTCTTTTAGCCTCACTGAGCTATCTGCCAATGCAAGCGAGCGCTATATCATTCAATACATTGAACCAGTAGACAGAAATGTTAAAGCGGTAGGGCTGGATATCGCATCAGAGAGAAATAGGCGAGAAGCGGCAAGAAAAGCGCTACTCACTGGTGAAGTGCAGATAACCGGGCCAATTACCTTAGTTCAGGTATCAGGGAAACATTTGCAATCATTCCTGATCCTCATGCCTATCTACCAAAGCACCACACTCCCCCCTGTTGCACAAAGAGAAGAACTGGCATTTGGCTGGAGTTATGCACCATTGCTAATGTCCGAAGTGCTGGCCGATATTAAGGTCGATACGGATACAAGTTTTCTACGGATTCAGGATATTACCGAGAGTGAATCAAGAGAGTACTTCTACGTCAGTGAGCCGTCGGATGAAGACATCATTCGTTGGCAAAGTTCGACTGTTGAGGTATTCGGACGAAAATGGAAGTTTGAATTTGGTATTAAGCCGGATTTCATATACCAGTTGAGTCCAGCAAACAGTATGCATTACCTGGCTGGAGGACTAAGTTTAAGCTTGCTTTTGTCTACCCTTGTTTATGTACTGGCATTGGGAAGAAGGAGCAGACAAGCGACTATTGATGCGCAGGCTAAGATGGCCTCGATTGTTGAGAATTCGGAAGACGGAATTTTAGGTCTGACAGCTAACCGGGAATTAATTAGTTGGAACCATGCTGCCAAAGAGCTGGTTGCCAATCAGAAGCCTTTGGAGCCTGGCGATGAGTTTCACAATCTTTGGGAGCCGCGATATCAGCCTTTTCTTGACCAGGCGTTTTCTGCATTGGACAAGGGGCAGCGCATTCATACTTTCCATATTCAACGGGAGCGTGATGAAAAAGTTCAATGGTTAGCGATCACGATCAGTGTTATTGGCGATACTGAACAAGGGTACTCAGTTGTGATCCGCAATGAGACAACGCAAAAAGAGGCTGAACTAACCATACAAAATGCCAATCTCCTGTTAGAGAAAAAAGTCGCATCCAGAACAACAGAACTTCAGAGTGTTAATCAGCTGCTCCAATCTGTATTAGATGCAGCGTCACAAGTTGTCATTATTGTTTTTACTGCAGAAGGTATTGTTACCTTGTTTAACCGTGGTGCCGAACAGGTGTTGGGGTACAACGAAGACGAGACCCTTGGCAGCAACATATTGGCGCTGTTCAATGACAATGAATTAAACGCCAGAAATGTCAAACTAGCCGCAGGAGTCAACTACTGCCCTGTTGGTTTAGCGGCACTCACCGGGCCTGCACAAACAGACGGTATTGAAAAGTTCGAATGCCACCTTATCAAGGCTAACCGCTCAACAGTACCTGTATCAATGGTTATCACGGCTATCAGAGGAACTGATAATGTCACATCGGGTTATCTTCTTATCGCCAACGACATCTCTGAACAAAAAAGCATAAAGGCGGCGCTGGAGGACACCAGGGATCGCTTGCTTATGGCAACGAGTGTTGCTGAGTTGGGTATCTGGAACTGGGATGTTCAAAGCGATGAGCTTAACTGGAACGACAGGATGTACGAAATCTATGATTACGGCACTGATATCAAATCGCAGGGCATCACCTATCAACATTGGCGCCGCAGAGTGCATCCTGACGATATAGAAATGGCTGAGTCAGCATTGATGGACGTTGTGCTAAGAGATCTGGAATACAACACGAAGTTTAGGCTTATCAGTCCCCAAGGTGAGATTAAGTTCATAAAAGCGGAGGCTCGCAGCGTAAAAGATAGTGACGGTCGGGTAATTTATGTAACTGGTATCAACATAGATGTTACTGACCAAGTGGAAGTCGAACAAAGTTTACGGCGTGCCAAAGAGAATGCTGACGCGGCCAGTGCCGCTAAGTCAAATTTTCTAGCCAATATGAGTCATGAAATCAGAACCCCAATGAATGCAGTGATTGGCATGTTACAACTCATTAATCAAACGTCTCTTACTGACAAACAGCAAGATTACCTCAGCAAAGCACAATCGGCATCAAAGTCACTGCTACAATTGCTTAACGATGTTTTGGACTATTCAAAAATTGAAGCGGGAAAAATTGATATCGATTTACATCCCGCAGACTTAGAATCCTTGATAAGAGAGCTCACCGTGGTGTTCAGCGGGAGTCAGATGAAAAACAGCGTAGAACTGCTGTATGACATTGATACTAATTTACCTAAGTCAGTGCTTGTTGACAGTCTCAGATTAAAACAGGTGTTGATAAACCTGGTCAGCAACGCCTTAAAGTTCACTATGGCAGGGACGGTCACCGTTGTGGTGAAACGACAATCTAACGGAGAAATTCAGTTTGGTGTTAAAGATACAGGTATTGGTATTACTGAGGCGCAACAAAAGAAAATATTTCAAAGTTTTAGTCAAGCCGATCCATCGACCGCCAGACGCTTTGGTGGCTCGGGCTTGGGGCTTGTTATTTCAAGACGCCTGACCAACTTGATGGGGGGAGAGCTTCAATTTACCAGTGAGGAAGGAGAAGGTAGCCACTTCTGGTTTTCACTCCCACTAGTGGCTGTAGATGACGCTAATACACCATCCATAACAACAGCCCAAGTTCTCTTTAAAAGGGTTCTAGTGATTGATGACAATCCCTATGCTCTCGAAATTCTCTCAGAGAGCTTAAAAGGATTTGGTCTTGAAGTTGACCAAGCGAAAACGGGCCAAGAGGGTATCGCAAAGTTTGAACACCATAGTAGATCGCATCCGATAGATCTATTGTTGGTTGACCTGCGCTTACCGGATATCAGTGGATTAGATGTGGCGCGCAGCGTACGTCGCTCTGCACCCTCATCGTTGCAACCTAAAATTGTAATGGTCACTGCGCATGGAAGGGATGAGCTAGAAAGTGAGTTAAACGGTGAGCAGCCTTCCTTTGACTGTTTTATCACCAAACCTGTAACGCCTTTACAGTTATTTGAGTTGATAAGTGCTGGGAAAAAAGATGAGGCAGTTAGTGAGAGGTCCAAGAATAGCCAAAAAGCTAAACGGCTTAGTAATGTGACTATTCTTTTGGTTGATGACAATGAAATCAACCGTGTTGTCGCCAATGAATTACTGTCTGCTGAAGGAGCCAAAGTCTATTGCGCTGAGGGCGGTGCGGAGTGCATTACTATGCTGAAAGCAAATAAAGAGCGCATTCAATTAGTGTTGATGGATATGCAAATGCCGGACGTCGATGGAATTGAAGCGACCACTCGCATAAGGAAAATCCCCGAATTTACTTCTCTACCTATAATCGCTATGACGGCCAACGTCTCAAAGGATGATATTCAGGCCTGTTTAGATGCAGGTATGAATGACCATATTGGGAAACCGTTTGATCTAGAGAACGTTGTTGAGAAGATTTTAAGCGTACTAGCTCGAACCTGATATAACTGCTAGCCAATAGGTAAATCAGCAGCATCAGTGAGTTGCTTCATCAAATCTGAATAGCTATTTTGTATTTTGGCGAGAAAAGGGGGAAATAAACTTGTATCCCCTCGTTTCGCCACATCTTCCAATTCGGACAGCTCTGATGCCAAATGTGAGGCACCGACATCACCCGCTAATCCCCGAAATGCGTGGGCCGTTTTTCTTACCGCATCAATGTCTTGTTTCTCTATAGAGCTATTGAGTAACTGCAGTTTCTCACCGGAATAATCAATAAACATTCGAACCACTTTGTCAAACAGCGTTTGGTTGTTCTGCATTCTGGTTAATGCTGCGTTTTTGTCCCATACCGGCAGGCTGCTACTTTCCCTGGGCGGCACTTTTTTAGGAACCTTCTTTCCATCACACCACTTAATCAGCTTATCTTCCAGGATGGTGGCTGAGATAGGCTTTGTAAGGTAATCGTTCATGCCACTGGCCAGACACTTCTCCCGCTCTCCGGCCATCGCGCCTGCCGTCATCGCAATAATCGGGATCTCAACCAGTTTGTCACCAACTTCACCTGCTCTTATCCTCTGTGTTGTCTCGAAACCATCTAAGATGGGCATCTGGCAATCCATTAAAATACAGCTGACTGATGGATGCTCAGACAATACATGCAGTGCCTCTTTTCCGGAGTTGGCAACAAGGATATCTACTGACAACGGTTCTATTAGCCCTTTTGCCACTTCAACATTGATGGCATTGTCGTCCACAATCAGGATGGTGTGCCCTAAAAGTGATCTATTGGAAGTTACTTGCGGTCTTTCGAGGGTTGATTGGACATTCGAGGTCACGGATGCCAAGCCTGCAACTTTTTCAAGTAGCTCTGTTTGGGTCAGTGGTTTGTTTAATATCGAGTAATCAACAGGAAGTGCTTTTTCCTCGTCCTTAAATAGGCCTAACAGCGCGAAGCAACGGAGTTGTTCTTGCGCTAACATGTCTACTACCTCTGTCAGTTCGGCATAGTTGTGATCAAATATGCAAATATCAGACTTCTCCAGAGCTTGTGGTAGTAAACTACTGTCCTCAGGAGCCGTTGCCGATGCGCCGAGTTTAACCAACAAGCGCTGCGTACACTTCCGCAGGACAGGGTGACCTACAAGAATGGTGACATGTTTGTCATTAAGGGCGGCGGAGACATCGTGAGTCAGTATAGGTGGCTTCTCTGGAACCACGTAAAATCTAAAGCAGCTACCCTCGCCTTTTTGGGACTCGAATTCGATTTCTCCTCCCAAGAGGTGGCAAAGTTGCCGACAGATAGATAGCCCCAGTCCAGTTCCACCATATTGCTCTGAAATGCCAGAATGCTCCTGGCTAAAAGCCTGAAACATCTTGTGCTTATTCTCATCAGCTATGCCAACACCACTGTCCTGAACCTCAAAGTGCAGTCGATCTTTTCCATTTTCATCTACGTCATTGAAAGCCGATAGCTTAATGTAACCATGCTCGGTGAACTTGGACGCGTTGGATAACAAATTGGTCAGGATCTGTTTCAAGCGCAGTATATCGCTTTGCACTTCATCAACATGCAGGTCAGCTAGGTCCAAAATAAATTCCAATCCCTGCTCTTGTATCTTTACCGCCATGGAACCTGCCAACGTTTCGAGCATATGTACAACATTGAATGAGGCTAGTTCAATATCCAATTTGCCGGCTTCAATTTTTGACAGATCCAGAATGTCGTTGATCAGCGTGGCTAAGGTGTTTGTGCTACTTTCGGTCATCGCCAGATATTTCTTCTGGTTATCTGTCAGGGCATCACGTTTTAATAACTGTATTGAACCCATCATGCCATTTAACGGGGTGCGCATTTCGTGGCTGACATTTGAGATAAAAGCACTTTTTATCTCGCTGGCCTGCACGGCCTTTTGGTGCGCAAGGGCCAGCTCAGCGGTTCGCTGCTTGACCTGTTTTTCCAGTTCTTCTTTGGCCAGCTGGCTTTTCTGCTCGGCTATCTTTTGTGCTGTTATATCCTCAATTGACACGGCAAAACCTTTCAAAGTACCGTCATTTGTAATCACCGGTGACAGGGATATCTTTGCATCTATTTGAGACGTCACCGTTTTAAATTGTGTTTCGGTAACTTCAACTGAACTGCTGTTAATTGCCTTATCTATGGCTTCATTTAGCTGTTTGTTGTTCAAAGCCGGTAAACTGTTATATACCGCCCCTAAGACATTGGCCGTAGACAAACCAAATAATCTCTGCGCTGCAACATTCCAAGTCTTAATGCGTCCAGCAAGATCTATGCTGAAGATGGCATCGGAGGCACCATTTACTATCGCTTCGGTTTCTGCCAGTGTCTCAGAAAGTTTGATTTGGGATCTAAGTTTCCCATTAAAGATCAATAAAATGGTTAAAAGTATGCTGGATAAAATAAACACAAAACCATAAGACGAAAGGCGTTCTTGCATTAGCATGAGTTGAATATTTGCTTGGGGATAAGCGAGGAGCAGTTGCAATATCCCGTCATCGGAGCTACCGCTAATGCGGATATCTTTACGGATAAACTGGAATGCCTTGGCGTCTTCCCTTGAAACGAGGCTTCCCCGGCGACCACTATCCGTGGTTGAAAGCATATACTCTGAATTCAACGATAATTCAGGGTTTAAATCTTCTGAATACTGCAGTCGTTCATCTGGGTGATAGATAAAGTGTCCGTCGTCGTCTAGCAGCATTAAGACAACCTCAGAATCCAGGGAATTAATCAAGCGGGTAAGCAATTCTTTCGCGCTGATGTTGATGATCAGGAAACCATACTGAGCGCCAGAGTCGTAAAAAATGGGCAGTGCCAATCTAAGCATTGGACGGTAAGGGTATTCAATTTTTCCGTACTCGCGATTTAGATTGATATTGGATATATAGAGCTCACCAGGGTGAGAGTCTTTAAGTACCTTAAAGTAACCGCTGTCAGATTTAGTTTGTAAGCGTTCTGTGGGGGTAGTTAACAGTGCACCAGCCACTCGATCAACTCGTACGACTTCCCTGCCAGCCCTTTCAGTACTGATAACTCTTAATTGATCAATCTCAATTCTATTCTGCATCAGAGCAGTAAATATTGTACTAAGGCGTTGTTTCCACTGTTCCAGTTTTGTGCCATCTAACGGGTCAACACCGTTGTTTTCTGTTGCTCGCGCTAAGCCTGAAATAGGGGGAGTGGCATGTAAAAAAAGTAGTTCTTGTCGGTATTGTCTAATCGCTTCGTTGACTAGATTAGCACTTAAAACTATGCCTTGCTGGAGCCGTTGATCTACCTCATCCTTAACTTCTTCATTGAGTCTCGATTCATAGTAAATCGTCAAAAGCACGGTAATAAATGCAACAACGGTCAGGGCGGCAGGCAGAAAGTACTTGAAGACATCTAAGCGTTTTACACCGCTATTAAACGCTACTCGCTTTTCATCTGAGCCTTCTGAGTCCACTGTCATTGTTTCTTCTCAATCTATTGGCCATTTGAGGTAACGCAGACATGATTACGTCCATCTGTTTTGGCCCTATACAATTGATCATCTGTACGTTGGAGCCAAGCCTCCCAATTCGCGCCATCTGACTCCTCAAGTTGTGAGAGTCCCCCGCTCAGCGTGACGACCCCAAAAGGGGATTCTGGATGACGTAATTCAAGTTGCTTAATCGCCGCTTTGATGCGTTCGACCACATTCAGTGCGCCATTTAAGTCTGTATCTGGTAACAGGCATAGAAATTCTTCACCACCATAGCGGACCAAGGCATCTGAGGGGCGCAATAGGGTACTTTTCAGTGCGTGTGCTACCTGTTTTAGGCACTGATCGCCCTGTATATGGCCAAAGTGGTCGTTGTAGCGTTTAAACCAGTCCACATCAAACATGGCTAAGCAAAAGGGCTGTTGCTTTCGTCTGGCTTGTCGAATTAATCGTGGCACGGCGTCGTTTAGCCAGTGTCGGTTATATACCCTGGTTAAGCCGTCCAGCACACTCTGCAGTTTAAGGAAGTCAGTTTGTAATTTCAGTGTCAAATGGGCTTTTACCCGATTGATCAAGGTAACCGCATTCACGGGCTTGACAACATAGTCGACGCAGCCAGCCTCCCAACAAGCTTGTTCGTCGTCGTCCTCGTTCAATGAGGTGATAAAAATAACGGGGATGTGCTGAAGGCCCGCTTCGGATTTAAGCAATTTACAGAAGGATAACCCATCCATTTCCTTCATTAAGATATCGGTCAATATAAGATCGGGAGGATTGCGAGAACAGTACCTGATTGCTTCTTCCGCACTGGCAACAACGGCAACCTTACAAAGATCGTCAAGATAGTTCGCAATAATTGTTCTGGTAATAGGTTCGTCTTCGACGATGAGTACCGTAGATGTACTTAGCTGGTAGGGAGTGTCGATCAAACTTTGCAAGGCCAAGCATCCTTAATATCACTTGCGAAACACTCATAAAATGAATGATTTATGCGCATTTACAGCAATTTACAGCAGCATTGATGAAAATAGTCGATACTCTGGGAAAGTGCCAGTACGGAGACGGCTTAACTATGTTGTTCATCCCACAAAAGCAAGATCTGCCCATCATTCTAATCGTGGATGATGAAGCAATTAACCGAATCATTCTTTCTGAGGCTGTGCAGGATCTCGGTAAGCTTGTGGAAGCCGAAACCGGCGAGCAGGCTTTGGAGCTGGCAGATAAATTGCGCCCAAAGGTGGTGCTGCTGGATATTGATCTACCCGGCATTGACGGTTTTGAAGTCTGTAGGCGTTTAAAAACCAATCCAAGCACGTCAGAGTGCGCTGTTGTTTTTGTGACATCTCACAGTGAATCCAGCTACGAATACCATTCCCTTAGTCAGGGGGGGATTGATTTTATTGGTAAACCAATAGATTTGGGTCTGTGTCGCCTGCGGGTTAAAAATCAATTAATACTGCAACAGCGCACAGAAGCGTTACAAGTCGCCAAAGATGACCTACATGAACTGGTGACACAAGTACCGGTGTTCATCTCCTGTTGGTCCAAAAAGCTAGAAAACTTGTTTAGTAACGATTTCGGAGGTGACTGGTTTGGTATCAACGCCAAAGCAATGACTGATCAATCTATGCAGCATGTATTCCCAGCAAGTCTCTACAATCAGATTCAGGAAAAAATACAAGAAGGTCTCCCCCTGGGTACGTTCACCGTTTACATGCCAGAGCGGCCTAATGACATTGAGTATGCGCAGGTTTACTTAACCGCCCGTCGGATGCAGGAAGAAGAAATTGGCTATCTGCTGACATTGGTTGATGTCACAAGTGTCAGGCGAGCCAAGCATGATTTAATGCTGGAGAAAGAACGGTTAAAAGTCACTTTAAATTCCATTGGGGATGCCGTTATCGCGACGGATACAGATGGCCGTGTGACGTTTATGAACCCTATTGCTGAAAGAATGACAGGGATGCGCTCCAAAGAAGCCGAAGGTGAGCATATCGAGTCAGTCATGAACCTTTGTGACGCAGATTCTAAAAAGCCCGGGATAAACCCGATCATGCTGGCACTTCAGGAGAAAAGAATTGTTGCCATGGCGCTGAACAGTCAGCTTACCGCTAAATCTGGCGAGGTATACAGAGTTGAAGACTCAGCTGCGCCCATTCGTGATGATGAAGGTAATATTATTGGTGCCATTATTGTGTTTCACGATGTTAGCGAATCCATCGCGATGGCCGTTAAGATGAGTTACCTGGCCAACCATGACCAACTCACGGATTTACCCAATCGCATTTTATTGCATGACAGGCTTGGTCAGGCCTGTAAACAAGCCAATTCGATGGGCAGGCAAGTGGCCGTATTCCTAATCGACGTCGACCATTTTAAATACCTGAATGACTCGCTTGGCCATCATCATGGTGATTTGATCATCAAACAAGTTGCCAAGCGATTGGAATCGTTGGTTGATGTCAGTGCAACACTGGCGCGAATAGGCGGTGATGAATTTGTTTTAGTGGTACCAGGTATTCGAAATTCAGGGATTGTGGATAGTATTGCCACGGCCATTGTTAAGGAAATGGCTGACCCGTTTATTATCGAAGCGCAAGAATATCGATTGTCAGTCAGTGTCGGTATTAGCCTCAATCCAACCGATGCTGATGATGAAGAAAGCTTAATGCGCCATGCTGATGTGGCTATGTATCGTGCTAAGCAAGAAGGACGAAATCGTTATTGTTACTTCTCGGAAGAGCTAGAAGCAAAACTATTACAGCGCCATAACGTAGAGTTAATCCTCAGGGCTGCAATCTCTAACGATGCGCTTGAGGTACATTATCAGCCTCAGATCGAATTAAACTCTGGGCGAATTATTGGTGCTGAAGCACTTGTCAGACTGCGCGATGACAAAGGTGGCCTGATTTCGCCGATACATTTTATACCATTGGCCGAAGAGACTGGGTTGATTACTCAATTAGGCCTACAGGTGATGCGTAAGGCCTGCATGGCGGCGAGCAACTGGCAACAGCAAGGGTTCGACATCAGAGTGTCCGTCAACATTGCAGCAAAACAATTTGTCGAGTCCAGTTTGAGTGACGATGTCGCCAGGCTTTTGGAAGAGACAAAATTATCAGCCACACAACTCGAACTTGAAGTGACCGAGAGTGCCCTGATGGACAACTTTGAAGAAACGCAGAATATTTTAACCAACTTGGTGGAAATGGGTGTTTCGATTGCAATTGATGACTTTGGTACCGGCTACTCTAGCCTGTCTTACATGAAGGCATTTCCCATTGATGTGTTAAAAATTGACCAGTCTTTTGTTCGTGACATGCTTTTGGATAAGCAAAGTCTGGATATCGTGAAAACCATTGCTTATCTGGCATCGTCATTAGGTCTGACGCTGATTGGTGAAGGTATTGAAGAAGAACAACAAAAGTTGGCACTTATGGATTTAAATTGCGAGCTGGGGCAAGGCTACTTATTCAGCAAACCCTTGCCTCTCGAATCGTTTGATAAGTTACTTTTAGCAGGGCAAGTGTGAACAATTATGGAGTGTTTATGGGCAAACATCGGTGTTTACCCTGCCTGCCCTATGTAAAGTATTCAAAGCGCCGGTAATTGATTTGTTTTAGCGCATCGTCACGTATTCTTCGGCACTGGTGGGGTGAATGGCGACGCAGGCATCAAAATCGGCTTTGGTCGCGCCCATTTTTATGGCCACGGCAAATCCCTGCAGAATTTCATCCATGCCTAAACCTATACCGTGCAAACCTACCACTTTTTCCTCTGGGCCCGCGCAAATCAGCTTCATCCGGGTAATCTGCCGATGGCGTGTAACGGCAGTGTACATAGCGCCAAAACTGGAGTTGTAGACTTTGATGTTGTCTTGTCCATACTGCTCAGCCGCCTGGGGTTCTGTCAGACCGATGGTGCCGATGGTGGGATGGCTGAATACCACAGTCGGCACCAGGTTATAGTCCATATGGGCCTGGCTCTGGCCATTAAACAGCCGCTCTGACAGCAGGCGACCGGCCTTGACCGCCACAGGGGTCAGTTCAACTTGCCCGGTGTTGTCACCAAGCGCATAAATACCTGGGGTGCTGGTGTTCTGGAATTTATCCACTTGGATGTAGCCAATGGCATCAGTGGCTACCCCGACTTTGTCCAGATTGAGCTTATCGGTGGCAGGCTTGCGGCCAATTGCCCAAATCAGGCAGTCCACCAGTAAACTCTGACCATTTTTAAAGGTGACATCCAATGCGCCATCGCCGCGCTTATCCACCCGCTGTACATCACTGTGGGTATGTAACTTAGGGCCATGCTGCGCCATCAGTTCTACCAGAGTATCGCTGAGCATAGGATCAAAACTGCGTAGTGGCTTTTCTTTACGTACCGCCAGATGGGTTTGGGTGCCCAGGCTATGTAATACACCGGCCAGTTCAACGGCGATGTAACCGGCACCTACCACTAATGCTCGTTTGGGCTGCTGGCGCAGGGCAAAGAAGCCATCCGAATCTATGCCATGCTCAGCACCCGGTACATCCGGCCAGCTAGGTCTGCCGCCAGTGGCAATCAGAATATGTTTGGCGCGATAGTGTTGGCCATTAACCTCAATGGTATTGCTATCCTCAAAACGGGCAAAACCCTGAATACGTTGGATGTTGTTGTTGCCCAGTACCCGATCATATGAACCGTGGATACGCTCAATATAAGCCTCGCGACTGTCCACCAGGGTTTTCCAACTGAAATTGTTCAGGGTCAGGTCAAAGCCATAATCCGGGGCGTAGAGCTTAATGGCCTCGGCCACCTGGGCACCAAACCACATGGCCTTTTTGGGTACACAACCCACATTCACACAAGTACCGCCAATTTTATTCGCTTCGACCAGGGCAACGTTGGCACCGTGGCTGGCTGCGCGGTTGGCCGAGGCGATACCGCCGCTGCCACCGCCTATACAGATATAGTCAAATTCTTGCATCTTGGGTGCTCACTTACTCTTGATACGGTGATTCTGCCAAACTTCATTGGCAATGTCAGAACATTAAGGGACCCGGCTATCTATGTTTGTCTTTCTACTTGGTAAATCTAATTGCGACGGCCCTATAGAAAGCACAGCCACGATTGCAAATTGATACAGTTTCTTCCATGCCAGGCTGGTCAAAGGTTAGCGAACTTTTTTTTCACTAGTTTGATTAAATGTGTGGCGATATTGTTAACAAAATGTTGACTGATAGGGGGGGAGTGATATGTTGGATTTGAGCGATTTTTGCTCACAAAGAAATAGATATCATCAAGGAGAATTAAGATGAAACAACAATCCCCTACCAAGCCTTTTGCCTTTCAACTGGCAGAAAAAACCAAATCCACCAATCAATGGAAAGTCCGTAAAAACGTTGCCGTAGCTGGTTGCTCGTTACCGGACTATCGTGCAGATCACCCCTGGACCGGTCGTCGTGATGCCGGTATGTGGTGCTAACCCCCCTTAGATCTGTCAAAGACTAAGGTAACAACTGTTCCAGACTATTTTCGCCCAGGTGTGTAAGGCCTGTTTGGCTTGTCGGACGATTGTGTCTGGAAATTTTTATTTCAAGGAGATAGACATGAATAAACAATCAGATAATAAAATTTTTGCCTTTAAAGTTGCTTCACAATCTGCGCCTGCCAAGCAGTCCTGGCAAGTCAGAAGCAAAGTATCAACTGCAGGTTGTTCAGGCCGCTTTACTCGTGCTGACAATATCTACACTGGTGCCCGTGATGCGGGCATTTATTGCTAGGTAGGCCTTCAACCCTGTCCCGGTCTAGGACCGGGACTTTCTAAGTTATTCTATGCAAAAAAAAATCCTGATTATTACCAACAGCCATGATTTGCATGCAGATCTGTTGGACAGCAAATTACAGCGCAAAGGTCATCAGCCTTTCAGGGTGAATCTGGATCATTTCCCCTGCGATTACCATATTCAACACACGTTCAGTCGTGGACAAGTCCGGGGTGAACTCACCCACCTGCCTTCATTAGCTAGCCTGAAACTAGAGGAGGTGGCAGCAGTGTGGCTGCGTAAGCCAGCCGATTACCGCTATTTCAGCGATGATTTGAGCGCTCAGGAACGTGCCTTTGCCAAGCTGGAAACCGATCAAGCCATGTTTGGCTGGCTTTATTGCCTGGACTGTTACTGGATAAGTCATCCCCTGAGTTTACGTGGGGCAATGTGGAAAACCGAGCAACTTAATCGTGCCCAAGCCCTTGGTTTCTGTATTCCTGACTCGCTAGTGACAAATTACCCGGATGACGTGAAAAGCTTTGCTGACCAGCTCCACAGCCCAATGATATTCAAAACCCTATCCTCGCCAGATCTCGGCGCAGATCAGGTCAATGACAGCGACGTGCACACGCCAGGCGGGCTTGCCACTACGTTGGTGAGTGAAGAAATGCTCGATTGTTTGGATGCGGTGCGCGAAGTGCCTTGCCATTTTCAGCGTTACATTGATAAAGAGTATGAGCTCCGAGTCACCATTATTGGCCAACATGTCTTTGCCGCGAAAATCCATTCACAGGATGATGAAAGAACGAAGGTAGACAGCCGGGATATGTCGGCAGAAATCTTATATGAAGCCACCCAGTTGCCTGCGGATGTTGAGAAACGTTGCCTGGCTCTGGTAAAAAGCTATGGCCTGAACTTTAGTGCGCTGGATATCGTTGTAACTCAGCAGGGGGAATATGTTTTTCTTGAGAACAACCCCAACGGCCAGTTTCTCTATGTAGAACAGTTAATCCCTGAATTTACCATGCTGGATTGCCTGGCTGACACTCTGATACAGGAAGTAAAATGTCGCAGTTAGAAACGACGTCGTTTTTCTCGTTAGTTCGTGCGGTTGAAGAACAGCGAAACAGCAAAGTCCTGGTGCTGGCTGCCTCCCATCTGGAAATGGAGTTGTTACCCCAGTTGTACGACCAACTGCAAAGCATGGGCCCATGCGAGCGTTTGGACGTATTAGTTCACGCCCGGGGGGGCGAAGTGAATGCAACCAGGCGTATTGCCTTATTGTTGCGTCAGCACTGCGATAAGCTGGGTTTTATCGTGCCTTATGTGTGTCAATCTGCCGCGACTTTGCTATGCCTTGTTGGCGATGAAATTCTTGCTGGTCCGTTAGCCATGTTTTCCCCTATTGACCCTCACTTGCATGGTGGCACAGAAACGGAACAAGAAGTTGCCATGTCCAGTGAAGACGTTCGTTTGTTTGGCGCAATGTGTCAGGAGTGGTTTGGTGTTGAAGCCGAACAGGCCAGGCAAGAATCCTTGCAACTGCTTTGTCAGAGCATTTTCCCGCCCAGTCTTACTGCTTTCTATCGTACGACCCTTGAAATCAAACAAATAGCCATGGAATTGCTTGCCTATCAATTACCCCATTTAGAGGATGCAACACGGGCTCAACTGATTGAAGAATTGGTCAGTGGCTATCATTCACATGGCTATGCCCTGAGTGGTCAGGAAATGCAGAGAATGGGGCTGAACTGTGTAACCCATCAAGATGTACAAGCCTTAGCCTGGCAGGTTTCTCGTCAATTACAGGCAACCGTAGGAGGCGCGCAACGCAATTCTGCGGATGAGCCATGGTGTGATGCCCTATTGGCCAGCAATAAAAGTGTACTGGTTCGTCAGCGCAACCATGCCATGTTAGCAGGATGTTGGCACAGCTTGGTGGACTGTCATGATTGACGCTGTATATATTAGTGAGCTGATCCGCTGCATGATTGGATTGCTGTTTTTACAGGCCGCCTGGAGTAAAAGCCGGGATATGTCAGCCTTTCGTGGCAATCTGCACGAAACCTTTGCTGTACCTGTGCCGTTGGCCAACTGGTTGGGACCCGCGCTGGCGTTAATTGAGGGGGCGGTGGCGATAACGATGCTCAGCAATTGGTTGGGGTACTGGAGTATGCTGTGTGCATCGCTGATGCTCACATTTTTTACCCTAAGACTAGCCTGGCCATACCTGCAGGGAGACCTGATCCGTTGTCATTGTTTTGGTTCGTCACAAAGACCCGTTTCTGCCTTCGATTTGCTAAGAAATCTGTTGCTGATTGGCCTGACAGTCACTTACTTACTCAATCCTGTTCCACCGTCTTTGCTACTTTCCGAACTCCTTCTTCTGGCAGCCCTGGCATTGGCATTGAACCCGTTGTTAATGCATTTTCATGAGTTAATGGAAATATTAAGGGATACGACAGGAGTCAAACATTAATGGAGCAATCGTTACTTTATCTTTGCCTGTTGCTGTTGGCATTGGGATTAGCACTCAATCTGAAACTGACATTCTATTTGTATTATCGTATCCATAATCCTCCGCCTCCTGTTGCGTTGACGCAAGTGCCACCAGGAGAGCGGCTGGTGCTGCCAAAAGCCAGGCAATGGCTGAGTGGTTGCAAAGTAGAGCTTGAGGCAGATCAGCAGGCCAGGGTTTTACTTTTTTTATCCAGTCGTTGTGACAAATGCAGAGAGAAGTTACCACAGCTGTCAACTTTGCCACCATTGGCCGAACAGGCCGGTGTCAGGCTCTGGCTGCTCAGCACCGAGCCGGACAAGCGTTTGCGGCGTTTTTTAACTGACAGTCCGTTGATTGATCACCTGTTAAAACTGGACAAGAAAGCTTATCAATCTTTGAATCCCTCCTGGTCCAGTCCCTTTTATCTGTTTATTGATCATGCCGGATATCTGCAGGCGGCGGGTACCATTGGCGATGAAGACTGGCAGTCCTTTATGCAGCAAATGGATGAGGTTAGCAGTGAAATGGAGGTCGCGTCTTGAGCAACTCGCACTTAAAACGCCTGTTTTTGTTAAAAGGCCTGGCGTCCAGACTGGCTCTTGGCTTGGTTGCAATGCTGACTACCATTGCCATCCAGCTTTATTATCCCAAAGCGTTATCGCACTTTATTGACAACATTGATGCGGCAATGGCGAGCGGCTGGCTGTCAGACTATGCAGTTGTGATGCTTGTGTTGTTGACCTTACAGGCGGGTGCCGCTGCGTTACGATACTATTTGTTTGAGTCTGCCGGCTTACTCGTTGTGGCTAAAGTGCGAACTTTGCTGCACCAGTCTCTGCTCTGCCAGCCTATCGCCTTTTTTGATCAGCATAATGTCGGTGAGATGACCAACAGATTGAATGCTGATACGGAAGTTTTGCATGACACCCTGACCATGGGACTGGCCATTTCACTGCGCTCCCTATGCATCTGTATTGGTGGCTTGATTATGCTGCTGAGCATTTCACCGATGCTATGTTTGGGATTATTGTTTTTTATTCCAACCAGTATGTTTCTGGGGCGGTGGCTGGGCCAGCGCATTCGCCTTCGATCTCAGGCCATACAAGACTGTCAGGCTGAATGTGGCAGAGTGGCTCATGAAAATTTTGCTAATGCCAGGCTGGTACATGCGTTTAACCAATGGTCGCTGGCACAGCAGCATTATCAGCAGGCAACAGACAAGGCCTTGCACAGCTCGTTGTCATGCACAGGTTTCCTTGCAATGTTTAATGGTCTGGCATCTTTTCTGATGTTTATGGCACTGCTGTTTACATTGTGGCTTGGCGGCAGCCTTATTAGCCAGGGAATGTTGACGGTGGGAGAACTTACCAGCTTTGTTATTTATGCCGCCATGGTCGCTTCTTCTGCAGAAGCGGTAAGTGGTTTCTGGAGCGATTGGATGCGAACGCTGGGGGCAACCGACAGAATTTTCAGCATTATTGATGACAGTTCTGTGCCCGCTAAAGTTAGCCAGACCCCGTTGTGTTTACAGGGGCATATCGTTATTGAACACCTGAGTTTCAGTTACCCACAACGCCCGCAAAACCTGGCGTTAAGTAATTTTAATCTGACTATTCAACCCGGCGAGAAAATTGCCCTGGTTGGGCCTTCCGGTGCGGGCAAGTCCACCTTGGCAAATTTGTTGCTGGGATTTTACCAACCAAATAGTGGCCGGATTTTGCTGGATGGGCAGCCACTCGCTGCGCTAAATCTTGCAGATGTGCGCAGTCAAATGGCGATAGTAGAACAGGAGCCCTCCCTGTTCTGGGGCAGTTTGTACGACAATATTGCGTTTGCGGTACCTGGTGGTCGGCCCAGTCAGGCGGAGGTTGAAGCAGCAGCCAGGCAAGCCAATGCCCATGACTTTATTCTCAACTTCCCGGATGGTTACCACACCATGGTGGGAGACCGGGGGGTGCAACTTTCCGGTGGGCAGAAACAACGTATTGCCATTGCTCGAGCACTGTTGCGTAACCCAAGGATCCTGATCCTGGATGAAGCGACCAGTGCGTTGGATGGTGATAGCGAAAAGCTGGTTCAGGATGCATTGGACCGGTTAATGGCGGGACGTACCACCATAATGATTGCTCATCGTCTGTCTACAATAGTTAAAGCAAACCGGGTGGTGGTTATAGATCGGGGCGAACTGGTGGAATATGGCAGTCACCGAGAGCTTAGCCAAAAAGCAGATACCCTGTATCGACGTTTAATGCATTCACAGAAATTGGAGTGCGATGCTCCCGCCTGACCTTCTTGTTAAGCCAACTTTTGCCTGAGCCAAACCTGTATTTGTGTATTGCTGTGATTAATTGATCCAGCACAAATTTTGTGCAAATCGGCCTTGAAGCAGGATAGACGCGCCACTATTTTCTAACTGCATTGGTAAATTACAGGAGGTCATCATGAGTATTTTTCCTAGTCTGTTCGGCCACCACAAACCAGAGGCCGTAACATCTTTACGCAGTCGCCTGGACAATGTCTTCGACGACTTTTTTAAAGACTGGCCCGAGGCTGGTGCGGCCAAGTGGTTGCGACCGGCTGTTGATGTCGCAGAAACCAAAGAAGGATTGGAAATCAAAGTGGATCTTCCGGATATGAACCGGGAAGACATTCAACTTGAACTGCACGGCGATCAACTGCTGATTCAGGGCCAGAGAGAGTTTAAAAAAGAACAGAAGGAAGACAAAGGTTATCACCTTATGGAGCGCAGTTACGGTTCCTTCCGGCGTGTGATCCCGTTGCCTTTTAGTTTAAGTGATAACAGTGATGTCAAAGCCAGCTATGAAAAAGGCGTGCTGACCGTGATGCTGCCAAAGCCGGTAGGTGAGCAGGTCAATAGCAAGCGCATCGAAATCAAATAGCCCTGCGGGGTAAGCTGCAAAGCAGGCGTCGATGGCGCCTGTTTTTTTCTCACGGCACTTGAGATCCGTGCGCCGGGCCCAATCTTGTCTGTATCTTTGCAGACAGGATTTACCATATGAGCGCAGCCCTTCTTCCGCAGTTTTCTGCCATCCAGCCAAAAGACATTCAGCCACAGGTTGAACAGGCCATTGCCCATTGCAAGGCCGAAATTGAACGTCTGGTTAAGCAGGACCATTTCAGTTGGGACAATCTGGTCGCCCCGCTGGATGAGGCCGATGACAGGCTCAACCGTTACTGGTCGCCGGTTTCTCATATGAATTCTGTGGTCAGTAATGATGCATTGCGCGAAGCTCATGATGCCTGTCTGCCATTGTTATCGGATTACGGTACTTGGGTAGGCCAGCATGAGGGCCTATACCGGGCCTACAAGGCCATTCGTGAAGGCGCTGAGTATCCCAAACTGACAGAAGCGCAGCGCAAAGTAATAGATAACGCCCTGCGGGATTTCGAACTATCCGGTATTGCCCTGGCGGATGATAAGAAAAAGCGCTTTGCCGAGATTCAAAGCCGCTTGTCAGATTTATCCAGCAAGTTCAGCAATAACCTGATGGATGCCACTCTGGGCTGGACCAAACATATTGAGGATCAGCAAGAACTGGCCGGTTTACCCGAGTCCGCTCTGGAAGCCGCAGCCCAGGCTGCCCGGCAAAAAGACTTGCAGGGCTGGTTATTTACCCTGGATATTCCCAGCTACTTGCCAGTCATGATGTATGCCGACAATCGCGAGTTACGCGAAGAAATGTACAAGGCCTACAGTACCCGCGCTTCGGATCAGGGCCCCAATGCGGGTAAATGGGACAATAGCGCGATTATGGAAGAAACTCTGGCGCTACGTCAGGAACTGGCGCAGCTACTAGGTTTTGACACTTATGCCCAGCGTTCACTGGCCACCAAAATGGCGGAGTCCACTGAACAGGTGATTGTCTTTTTAGACGATCTGGCCAAACGCTCCAAACCTCAGGCTCAAGCTGACTTGGCCGAATTACGTGAGTTTGCTAAAGACGCATACGGGGTCGATCATCTGCAAGCCTGGGACCTGGCCTATTACAGCGAAAAGCTCAAAGAGGACAGGTATGCGATTTCCGATGAACAGTTGCGCCCTTACTTCCCCGAGCACAAGGTGGTCAGCGGATTGTTTGAGGTGGTTAAACGTTTGTATGGTTTGCGTATCGAGCCGCGGGATGGCGTAGATGTCTGGCATAAAGACGTACGTTTCTTCGATATTTTCGACAAGAATAATGAACTGCGTGGCAGCTTCTATCTGGATCTGTATGCCCGCGCCCACAAGCGCGGTGGTGCCTGGATGGACGTCTGTCTGGACAGACGTTTGCTGGATGGCGGCGAGGTGCAAAATCCGGTGGCCTACCTGACTTGTAACTTCAACGGCCCGGTCGGCGATAAACCCGCTCTGTTTACCCATGATGAAGTGGTGACCTTATTCCACGAATTCGGCCATGGTATTCATCATATGCTGACCAAAGTGGCAGCCAGCGGCGTTGCCGGTATTAATGGTGTGCCCTGGGATGCGGTGGAACTGCCCAGCCAGTTTCTGGAAAACTGGTGCTGGGAAGAACAAGCCCTGAGCTTTATTTCCGGCCATTACCAGACCGGTGAGCCGCTGCCCAAGGCATTGCTGGATAAGATGCTGGCGGCCCGCAACTTCCAGTCCGCCATGCAGATGGTCAGACAACTGGAATTCAGTCTGTTCGACTTCCATTTGCATCAGGATTATCAGGCCGGTCAATCCGGTCAGGTACAGCAAGTGCTGGATAAAGTGCGCCAGCAGGTGTCGGTGGTGATCCCCCCAAGTTTTAATCGCTTCCAGCATAGTTTTGGGCATATCTTTGCCGGCGGCTATGCGGCAGGCTACTACAGCTACAAGTGGGCCGAAGTATTGTCGGCCGATGCCTTCTCGCGTTTTGAAGAGGAAGGTATTTTTAATCCGCGCACCGGCGAAGACTTCCTTACCCATATTCTGGAAATGGGCGGCAGCAAGGAGCCGATGGAACTGTTTGTGGCGTTCCGTGGCAGGGAGCCGCAGGTGGATGCTTTGCTGCGCCATAGCGGTATTGGTGGTTAACAAGTCTCAAGCAGTCAGACGTCAGACAATGTATGTTGTCTGCCAAATTAAAAAATGCTGTAGCAGACTTATTGCCGTGTCCTTTGCTGGCTATTCTACTTTGTGGCTTAGCCAGAATGCGGCAATCAACTAACACAACAGGCAGTCCTGATGGAATATGAAACTTTCGAGGCGCTTTATCAGCGTGCTTGCGAGCGCAAAGGCGGTGAGCAAGCCCTTGAGGCTATGCTGGGTAAACCTAAGTCTGCTGACGAACTTAAGGCAATCGGAGATGATCGCTTCTTAGCCGAGTTCAGCAAAAAGATCTTTCAGTCCGGTTTTGTCTGGCGGGTGGTGGAACAGAAGTGGCCAGCCTTTGAAGAATGCTTCTTCGGTTTTGATATCGACAAAGTGCTGCTGATGCCAGATGAAATGTTGGAACGCAAAGCTGCCAACCCCGACATTATCCGTAACTTCAATAAAGTGAAAACCATCCGGGATAATGCCCTGATGATAGATACCGTGCGCAAGCAACATGGCAGCTTCGGTCATTTTATTGCCGGCTGGCCGGGCAATAACATTATCGGTTTATGGGAATACCTAAAAAAGCATGGTGCCCGTTTGGGTGGCAATACCGGCCCTTATGCCCTGCGCTTTGTGGGGAAAGACACCTTCCTGCTGAGCCAGGACGTGGAAAGCTATCTGCGCGCCCACAAGATTATTGAAGGTGGTCTCACCAGTAAACGTAACTTGCAAGCCATTCAACAGTACTTTAACCAACTGGCGGCACAAAGTGGTCGTTCATTGCAGGAACTCAGCCGCATTATTGCCTTTAGCGTTGGCGACAACATTACCCAGCAATAACGTCGCTAAATGCCATGCCTGGGGCGGGGGATTCTGGTATTCTTGGCCCATTCGAGTACACTGGCGCGGCAATTTGCCCAGCCCACAGGACAGCGCATGAATCAGCAACCCGAATCCAATCAAACCCACTTCGGTTATAAGACGGTAGACAAGGACAGTAAGGCCTCTATGGTGGCGGGTGTGTTCCATTCGGTGGCGGCCAAATACGATCTGATGAATGACCTGCTGTCCATGGGTATTCACCGTATCTGGAAGCGCTTCACTATTGATTGCAGTGGCGTTCGCGCTGGTCACAGGGTGCTGGATTTGGCCGGTGGTACCGGCGACCTGGCGGCGAAGTTTTCCCGTCTGGTGGGGGAAAAAGGCCAGGTGGTGTTGGCCGATATTAACGACTCAATGCTTAAAGTGGGCCGCGACAAGCTGCGGGATAAAGGCATTGTCGGCAATGTAGAGTATGTGCAGGCCAATGCAGAATGCCTGCCCTTTCCCGACAATCATTTTGACCTGATTACCATTGCTTTTGGCCTGCGCAATGTGACCGACAAAGATAAAGCCCTGGCGTCTATGTTCCGCGTATTAAAGCCGGGCGGTCGTTTGCTGGTGCTGGAATTTTCCAAGCCAGAGATTGAAGCACTCAGTAAAGCCTATGATCTCTACTCCTTCCACGTGTTACCAAAAGTGGGGCAACTGGTGGTGGGTGATGCCGAAAGTTATCAGTATCTGGCAGAGTCTATCCGCATGCACCCGGATCAGGACACCCTGAAAGGCATGATGGAGACAGTGGGCTTTGAGCAGGTGACATACCATAACCTGACCGGTGGCATTGTTGCCCTGCACCGCGGATTTAAATTCTGATGCCAGCGCCGCAATTACTGGCCGGTGCCCTGGAGCTGGCCCTGAACAAGGTGCTGTCGCTGGATAACGCCAGTCAGCAGCGTTTAGCGCCGCTGTGTGGTAAGCGTATGCGCGTTAAACTCAAAGAACTGCCCTGGCCACTGACCTTTGTGTTTTCTTCGCAAATTGACTTGCTGATGGACGACGAGCAGCCGGTGGATTGTGCCATGGAGCTGTCATTAACCCATCTGCAGGAAATGCAGGACCCGGCCAACATCAGTGCCTTGATTCAGGATAAAAAACTCAGCCTCAATGGTGATATGCATACGGCACAAAGCTTCGCCGCCCTGCTCAAAGAACTGGATATTGACTGGGAAGAGCAGTTATCACGTTATACCGGTGACGTCTTTGCGCATCAGTCGGTACAACTGGCCAAAAGTCTGCATCAACGAGCCAAAGGCCATTTGCAGCAATTAGGGCAAATCATTAAAGACGGTGCATTGCATGAGAAACAACTGGCTGCGCACCCGTTGGCGGTGGAAGATTTCAGTCGTGATGTTAACAAACTGCGTGCCGATACCGCCCGATTCGAAGCCAGGCTCAGTCAGTTGGAACAATTAAAGGCCAGCCGATAGTGCGTTTGACCCGTCTTTACACTATTCAGAAAACTTTATTGCAACACGGCCTGGATGAACTGATTCCGGCTAAGTGGCTGCCTTGGTACGCCCGTGTGGCCAGAAGCAGCGCCTTCTGGTTGAGTAACAAGTACCCGGATAGAAACCGCGGCGAACGTATTCGCCTGGCCTTGCAATCCTTAGGGCCGGTGTTTATTAAGTTTGGTCAGATGCTGTCGACCCGCCGCGATTTACTGCCGCCGGATATCGCCGACGAGTTGACCTTGTTACAGGACAAGGTGCCGCCCTTCGATAGCGAACAGGCCCAGCATACCATCCGCAAGGCTTTGGGGCTGAACAGTCTGGATGAATTGTTCGACCAATTTGATGCCAAGCCGCTGGCGTCGGCGTCCATCGCTCAGGTGCATACCGCCCTGCTCAAACCTAATGGTGAAAGGGTAGTGGTCAAGGTGATCCGTCCGGATATCGAAGATACCATTCAGGCCGATATTGAGCTGATGCACACCCTGGCCCTGGCGGTGCAGAAGTGGCTACCCGACGGCAAGCGGCTGCGCCCGGTGGAAGTGGTCAGGGAATATGAACGCACTATTCTGGATGAACTTGACCTGCTGCTGGAGGCATCCAACGGGATTCAATTAAGGCGTAACTTCGAAGATTCTGACTCTTTATACATTCCACATATTTATAGTGACTACTGTCGTAAAAATGTGATGGTGATGGAGCGTATTCAGGGTATACCAGTGGCAGATGTAGATGCACTGATGGCCCAGGGCACCAATATGCAGAAATTGGCGGAACGGGGAGTAGAGGTGTTTTTTACCCAGGTGTTCCGGGACAGTTTCTTCCATGCCGACATGCACCCTGGCAATATTTTTGTCAGTACCGAAAATCCCCATGATCCCAAATATATCGGTATCGACTTTGGCATAGTCGGTACCCTGAACCGCGAAGATAAACGCTACCTGGCCGAGAATTTTGTGGCCTTCTTCAATCGCGACTACCGCAAAGTAGCCGAGTTGCATGTGGATTCAGGCTGGGTACCGGCTGACACCAATATTGATGAGTTTGAAGTGGCGGTTCGCACCGTATGCGAACCTATCTTCCAGAAGCCATTGGCGGAGATCAGTTTCGGTATCGTGTTGTTGCAGCTGTTTAATACCGCGCGGCGCTTTAACATGCAGGTACAACCGCAGTTGGTGCTGTTACAAAAAACCTTGCTGTATATCGAAGGCCTGGGTCGCCAGCTGTATCCACAACTGGATTTGTGGAAAACCGCCAAGCCGTTTCTGGAGAACTGGATGAAAGAGCAGATTGGCTTGAAAGCCATGCTTGGCAAAGTGAAGGCCAATCTGCCTTACTGGTCGGAAAAAATGCCCGAAGTACCGGATTTGTTGTTCGATGCCCTTAAGCAGGTGAAACAATTACCGCAGCAACAACAACAGTGGCTGGAGGCGTTACAACAGCAACAGCATCTGCAGCACCGCAGCCGTCGTTATCAGACCCTGGGGGCAACTTTGGTGGTGGTGGCGGTGTTATTGCCCTTGTATCCCATCAGCCTCGCTTATGCCGCTGCTGTCGGCGTGGCAGGTGGTTTGTGCTGGTTGCGTTCCTGGCTAATCCGCTAGAGCGGAATTAAGTGGTCAGTAATCAGTCGGCAGTTAGCTGAATTAAGTGGTCAGATGGCAGAAATCCGTTGACAGCGCGCGAGGGCGAGTCAGACTAAACTGCCAACTGCCAACTGCCAACTGCCAACTGCCAACTGCCAACTGCCAACTGCCAACTGCCAACTGCCAACTGCCAACTGCCAACTGCCAACTGCCAACTGCCAACTGCCAACTGCCAACTGCCAACTGCCAACTGCCAACCGCCAACTATACCGCCCCTTCGAAGCCCAACTGCCGCCAGGCTTCAAACACCATTACTGCCACCGCGTTGGACAGGTTCATACTGCGGCTTTGGGCACGCATAGGTATTCGCAATCGCTGCGCCTCGGGCAGTGATTCAATCACGGACATAGGCAGTCCGCGACTCTCTGGTCCAAACAGCAGGGCATCGCCCGGGCGAAATCCTGCTTCTGTATAGTTAGCTTTGCCTTTGGTTGTGCAGGCGAACAGCCTAGCGGGCTTTACCGTCGCCAGACAGTCTTCCAGACTGTCATGGCGCCCAACCGCAGCAAATTCATGATAATCCAGGCCAGCCCGTCGCAGGCGTTTATCGTCCCAGGCAAACCCCAGTGGGCCGATAAGGTGCAAGCGAAATCCGGTATTGGCACACAAGCGGATAATGTTGCCGGTATTGGGGGGGATTTCAGGTTCGTAAAGCAGAATATCCAGCATAGGCACGAGCTGCAGACAAAAGGTGGCCAAGAATAGCATTTTCTGTGCGCCTGTGCCCGGCCTGTGCATCGCTGGCACGTCGGGGTATACTGCTCAGCACAGCAGGAATGAAGGCAGGTGAAGGGTGATATTCAGCAAAAAAGCCAATACGGACAGTTATAGTTATTGGGTACGCCTGGCCAGCTCTTTTGCCCTTTTTGCCGCCTTTTGCATGATCCTGGTAAAAATCTGGGCCTGGTACAGAACCGATTCAGCCGCCATGCTGGCATCCCTGACCGATTCTTTCTTTGATGTGGCCGCGTCAGTGATCAATTTCTTTGTGATCCGTTATGCGCTGATGCCGGCAGATGATGATCATCGCTTTGGTCACGGTAAGGCCGAGTCCCTGGCGGGGTTAGCTCAGGCCGCCTTTATTTTCGGCTCAGCCCTGCTACTGGTGTTACACAGCGTTGACCGCTTAAAAAATCCTATGCCATTGCAGCAGCCCATGCTGGCTGTGTATGCCACCCTGTTTACCGTAGTCATGACACTGGCCCTGGTGGGGGTGCAGCGTATGGCCATTCGTCGCACCAGGTCTGTGGCAATTCGGGCCGATTCATTGCATTACCAGTCGGATTTGCTGATGAACCTGGCGGTATTGCTGGCCTTGTGGCTAAGCACTCAGGGCTATTTGTCCATGGATGCCTGGTTTGCTATCGGCATTGCCCTGTATCTGATGTGGGGAGCAAAAGGCATAGTGCAGGAGTCAGCCAACGCCCTGATGGATAAAGAGCTGCCAGAAAGCTTTAGTGAGCAGATTATGGCCCTGGCCACCAGCCATCCCAAAGTACACGGGGTACATGATATCCGCACCCGCCAGGCCGGCCGCACTATTTTTATTCAGTTTCACCTTGAACTGGACGACAACCTGCGCCTGCTGGAGGCCCACGATATTACCGTTTGGGTGGAAAACAAAGTGAAAGACGCCATACCGGAAGCCGAGGTGTTGATACACCAGGATCCGGTGTCTGTTACTGCAGAAAGTCCAGGATCTGCTGCATAGCAGGCTGTCGATACTGGTCGGCTTCCATCAGCAGTTCATGCTTGGCTTTGTCTATTTGCACTAGCCGACAGTTGGGCATCATGGCGCACACATGGTCCTGCGCGCTGTTTTCCACCACCATATCCGCGCCAGCCTGTAATACCAGTACTGGCGTCTGAATCTGCGCTGCCAGCTCCGCAATTCTGTCCATGGCCTGCACAGATGCAGCCAACCAGTTAAAGGTCACGCCACCTAATTGTAATCTGGGTTCTTGTTCATATTCCTGTCTGAAAATCTGATAGCGCGCTTTGCTGTGAGTCAGTACATTCAGGGCAAAAGGCACGGCCAGATAATCGCCCTGGCCAACAAAATACCAGGGTCTGGAGGCAAACCAGTGATTCAGGGTCTGACCGCTACTTATCAGCGCTTTGGCCAGCCACATTGGCAGTGGCGTTTTTATACCAAACATCGGTGAGGTAAAAGCCGCTTTGACAAAGTCCTGAGGATGTTGGTGCAGGTACAGCGCACCAATTGCACCGCCCATGGAGTGGCCCAATAACACAGGTTTATGCCGGGTGTTTGGCGTGACTACCTGGTCATAAAAGGTTTTTATATCCTGCACATAATCCACATAGTCCTGCACATAGCCATGGTGTGGATTATCACTCATGCGCCCGGACAAACCCTGGCCGCGATGATCAAGAATAAAGACAGAATAGTGGTTCTGATACAGATCGAAGATCACTTCCTTGTATTTAAGAAACCCCTCAATGCGGCCACTGCTTATTACAATGCTGCCGACTGCTTCCGGGTGCAGGCTGTAGGCGTAGCTAATGGGCACATTGTCGATGCCCTGGAATTCACCGATTGTGACCTGATTATGCCAGAACCCTTGAATTTGCATGGGGTAGCTGGATTCCAACTGACTTTCTTCGGAAAAATAGTAATCCATGGCCGGCAAGGATGAGCAAAAGCCTAAAGATAGCAGAAAGCCGTAGCAGATTGTCAGGACTTTATGGTGCAAGGGTATGCAGCTCCAGGTTAACCTGCAGACCACCACTGGGCAGGTTTTCTGCCCATATTCTGCCACCATGGGAGGCCAGGGCGCCAGCGGCAATGGCTAATCCCAGGCCGGTACCGCCGCTTTGCCGGGTTCTGGCGCTGGAAACCCGATAAAAAGGTTTAAACACCGCCTTAAGCTCTTGTTCTGGCAATCCCGGACCGTCATCGCAAATACGGATGCAAATCAGCTTACCTTGTTGCTCCGCATCTAAGACCACACGGCTACTGGCATAGCGCAAGGCATTACGTAGTACATTCTCCAGGGCGCTGCTGATAAGCCGGGTGTCGACTTGCAGCTTGACCGAGTCTGGATAGCTACAGGTAAATTCAACTTTACCTGCGTTGGCTTCAAATTGAATATCCTGACAGAGTGGTTGCAACAACTCATCAAGGGTAACGGTTTCCAGAACCAGTTTCTGCTGGCCAGCATCCAGTTTGGCCAGGGTCAGCACATGTTCCAGCATGGTATCGATGCGGTTGGCTTCCTGTTCGATTCGGGCCAATTCCGGAATGGTCTGCTGCTCGCGTTGCTGGGCGATGCCAATCGCCACCTGCAGTCTGGCCAGGGGAGAGCGTAATTCATGGGAAATATCTGCCAGTATGCGTTTCTGGCTGTCCACCAGAGCTTCAAGCTTATCGGCCATATGATTAAACTCGCGGCCTAGCTGGCCCACTTCGTCATGGCGATGAGCCACTCTGCTGGCACGACTTTGCAAGTTACCATCTGCCATGGCCTGAGTGGCGGCCTTTAACTGGCCAATGGGACGGATAATCGACCAGGCCAGCAGCAAACAAAGGGTGCCGCTCAGTCCTAACACCAGCGCTGCCAGCAGATAGGGATGCTCTTTGATCTGACTGAACAAACCCGGTGGACGATGACGGCCGGCAAACAATAAATACTGCTGGTCGGCCAGCATGATAGGTAGCGGGCCGGTAAACTGCCAGAACAGACCTTCAATCTGGATCATGCCGGTTTGTTGTTTCAGGGATAAAAACGGCTGGATGTCGAATCTGTCTTCACCGGGAAAGCCAGCGATAAAACTGTCGTCTGCAGGATTGAGCAGCAGCAGACCCATCCGGTGGCGCATGCCCATACCCCGCAGCAAGCGGTTCAGATCCTGCTGGTCGGCATCGCGTCGTTGCGCCACGTCCAGCACACGGCGGCCGATTTGCTGCAGCTTTTCCACCTGCTCGGCATTGGCCGGTGAATATCTAGCCTGTTCGGCAAGCTGCCGCGATGTCCAGCCTGTGGCCACTATCATGATCAATGCAGATAGCCAGAACCACAGAAAGATGCGGCCAAACAGGCTATTCAGCGGATTCAGTTTCAGCCACCATGTTGTCATGGTATTTCCACCAGCATATAACCCGCGCCACGGATGGTTCGGATTCGGTCTTCTTCCGCCACCATCGCAAGCTTGCGGCGTAAATTACTTACATGCATATCGATGCTGCGGTCAAAGGCACTGAGCTTGCGCCCCAGCACCTTCTCGCTGAAATCCTGCTTAGTCACCAGTTTACCCAGATTGCTCATCAGTAAATGCAACATGGCAAATTCGGTACCGGTTAACTCCAGCTCGGTATCGGCCAGACTGGCCTTTTGGGTGGACGGGTCCAGCTTTAACCGGTCGATTTGCAACACCTGCTGCTGGCTGGTGGCGGGCAATAATTCCATACGCCGTACGATGGCCTTGATACGGGCCGATAGTTCTCTGGGGTTAAAAGGCTTAGGCAGATAGTCGTCGGCACCCAGCTCCAGACCGAAAATACGGTCAAAATCATCGCCCTTGGCGGTCAGCATTAATACCGGGGTCAGATGCGTCTGGCGCAGTTTCTTCAGTACTTCAAAGCCATCCAGTTGCGGCAACATCACATCCAGCAGAATCACATCAAAGTGCTGGCCACTGGTGGCCATGGCCAGCCCCTGCCTGCCGTCGTGGGCCAGGGTCAGTTGATAGCCCTGGGGAGACAGGTAGTCACACAGCAGCGCCGTTAACTCGGTATCGTCATCGATCAGCAGCAGGGATTTATTCATATCGCTTAACCGTCAAGTGCTATGAGTTGGATGCTACCCGCGCGTGCAGAATTGTCAAAGCCAGCCTGCCATGCCTTTACACAAGCTTTACATTGGTTCTGTGCAGATCAGGGAATGATGGAATTTATGGGGTGATGAGACGATCTAGCGCAACTACTCAATTCGTGTTCGAACATATTGATTCTTAAAAAATCTTTCTGCTGTTAGACTGCCATGGAGAGGTTAACGAGGTTGAGAGGCACTGCTTAGGCAGTGGTAGCTGAAAGGTATGCCAAGAAAAAAAGAGTTCGATCCGGATGTCGCGCTGACAAAAGCCATGCATTTTTTTTGGCAGAACGGTTATGAAAATACGTCGATAAGAGACTTGATCTCAATCACTGGGGTCAACTTTTACGGACTATACAGCTCTTTAGGGGACAAAAAGGAGATTTTCCTTAAGAGTTTGGATGAGTATATCAAGATGTACATATCAGCACTGAACGCTCATAAAGTTGACTCTCAAGAGGTTAGCACTGCTGTCGCCGAGGTTTTTCATACCCTTCTGGGGTTTCTCGATAGCAATGGCCACATAGGTTGTATGGTATGCAACGCCGCGATTGAAGTTGCCCCGTCAGATAATGAAACCGCATTGAAGATGCAGACGCACAGAGAGCAAGTTGAAGCCTATTGGCGAAGCATGCTGGTTAAAGTGCTTGAGAAGGAAGAACTGATAAAGCCCGAACGCTTGATAAATTGTGCTGAGTTTTTATGTACACAGGTTTACGGCCTTTCAATGCTTCTCAGGGCACAGAGTGACAGAGCGTTGATTCAACGACATATTGATTTTTCAGCAAAACTGGCGGTTAGCTTACTCAGCGAAAAATAGCCTTTCCAAATTACATGCCGAAATCCCCTCAGCGGGCAAGAGACTAGCTCTTTATTGGTAATCTCATATTCTCTAACTTAGCGAAGTTAACCCAGACGGCCGCCATTGATTACTGTATTCAAGATCGGCTTATTCAGCTTCTAAGGATGGCAAGACTATGCCTTCCAGCGGGCAAAAACTGCCATGTCGAGGCAGCAATTGTCATAGTCTGTCAGTTTCCACCTGCCGCAAATTTATTTAATATCGACTGATAATTTATTTTCTGTATGTCTGTTTTAATTTCTTTTTGGTTGGCATGCTTATTTCATATCGTTCGATAAAATCATAGGAGATATGCAATGGTATCCATTTCTGATGCACAGGCAGCAGTGACTCAGCTTGTTAACTCACAAGCCTTTAGTCAGGCTGAAGGCATAAATGAAGAAAGGTTTTCTCAGCTTATACAGCTTCTCAACGGTGTGACTCAGTCTGATTTGTCTGCGTCAAGTAATACACCTGAGTCGAAAATAGTGTCGGATGCGTCACAGCAAATCACGTCTGCAGGCACTGCCACAGGTTCAGAGGATATATCTGTTATACAGAATTCACTCTTAAATGCCCTGCAACAGTCATTGTTCTCTAGTAATGAAACGGTTTCGTCAGAATCGGCAGCAGACGCCTCAGCAGCCAAAGAGCCCCAACAGAAGAAAGACGTTAAGCAAAGTACTGCTACAGAGGGTCTGCTGGACTTTATTGACCGTGCGGAAAAATACAGTTTTGGTGAGGACGGATTACAGGCTGAAGATCTGTTTGATGCCGTAAACATGCTGCACCACATTCCGGTAGTGTCTGATATTTATCACCACGTGACATCTGACAATGTCAGTTCTGCGTCTTCTTTGGTGGGGGGCTTCCTGTTTGCCGGACCGATAGGAGCTGCCTATTCTGCTGCCGATATATTAGTTGAAAAAATGACGGGGGATTCGATGCTGAGCAATGCCGTCAAGCTGTCGCAGGATGCTCTGTCAGCAGTCACAGGTAGCGGCCAGCAAAACCCGGAGGTGAGCACTACTGTAGAGAGTAAACCAGTTACCATGTCGCCAAACTCAAATCCAAAATTATCAAGCCGCTAGTAGTAATAAGAAGGTTATACCGACATGTCTGATTGGAATAGTGGTATTAAATGGTACTTGTGCTGTCTGAGCTGCTTTGCTGTGCTTCTATGTGGATGCCAAAGTGCACCATCTCCTGAGGAAAAGCTCGTCGAACAATTACCGACCAATCCGCAGGTAGAGGTGGAAGAGTTAAAAATGGCGACCAAACTGAGAGACACAATACCTGGGGACCCAAGATACACGCCGGTCCGTGAGGCAGCTATTGAGACATTGGTGCTCCCAACAGGTTCATTGTTTCGTGAAGATCGCTACATCGGACTCTTTGCACAGAAGCGTCATTATGCTGTAGGGGATATGATCCAGGTGTTTCTGGAGGAAGAAACCAAAGCCTCTAAGTCGCTTGAGATGGATAAAGACAAAAGCAGTGAATTCAGGCTTTCGCCGCTAGAAGTTAATGCCGGACCCATTCGTATAGAAAAAGGCAAGTTAAGTGTAGATCATAACCAATCCAGCGCTTTTTCCAGCGGATCCAGGGCCAGGCAATCTAACTCACTGGACGGCATAGTGAATGTTTTTGTCAGAGAAATTCTGAAAAATGGCAACTTGGTGGTGTCTGGTGAAAAATGGATAAAGCTAAATGAAGGGGAGGAATACATCCGTATCGCCGGGGAAATAAGGCGCAGTGATATTGATGCAGCGAATCGTGTCAGTTCTCAAAAAATCGGCAATGCCAAGATTGAATACAGCACAGAAGGAACACTGGCCGATAATCAGCAAGAGTCGGTGATTGGCCGAATTCTTTCGGTATTCAACTGAGTGCCGGCATATGAGCAAACTATCTTTTTTGTTGAGCATTTTACTTTACCCCTTATCCGTTTATGTCAATGCACAAGTTCATTGGATTTATGGCGAGGCCGCAGTAGCAGTGAAAGATGCGCCACTGGACAAGGTCAGAGTGCAAGCGATTAAAAATGCAGTCGCAGATGCGGCTTTCCAGTCTGGCGCCATGATTTCGGCAGAGGAAGTACTGCTTAACGGAGTTTTGGTTGGTAGTTCGGTGTCTATCAAAGCCAATGGTGAAGTCAATCGTGTGGAAGTGATAGACGAAGAACTCGACAATGGTCTGCTGACTGTGTGGGTAAAGGTAGATATGCAAAATCATGACCGCTGTGATGTACCAAGACTCGGGCCATCTGTTTTAGTTAGCCAATTTGGTCTTGACGATATGAAACAAGCAGTGTTCGGTGGTATTCAAGAGCTGGGGGCGCATGTTAGTAAACGTATAGAACAGCAATTACAAAGGGAGAACCCCAAAACCCGAACACAAATCCTTCCTCAACGTTTTGCTAATGCTTCGGAACTGGCCTGGGCATTTACCGAAGAACAAATAGAAAAGGCCACCTTACTCAGCCGTTCTTATGGCTACCAGTACCTTATCTTTGGGTCTATCCGGGATATCAGCCTGTTTAGCCGTAAGCGTAAAACCTGGCTATCTGAAGATGTACAAACGCAACGTAATTTTACCCTGCGTGTTTATGTATTGGATGTATTCAATCAGAGTATTGTGGTGGATGACAGCTATCATACCTCGGCAAGCTGGGAATTTGACTTGTATAGCCCGGTCGACCTCAATAGCGGTCTTTTTTGGCAATCAGCCTATGGCCGCTCAGTTCTGAATACCTTGAATAGTGTGGTGCAAGATGTCAAAGCTACTTTGAACTGTCGCCAGACATTGGCGCAAGTTGTCGCCGTCACTTCTGAGGAGGTCATCATCAACATTGGCGCTCGTCAGGGAGTCAGGTCCGGTGAATTGTTCTCACTGCAAAGGCCAAGTGCCAAACCACTAACTAACAGTCGCTCTCCTGCTTATGTTATTCCGCAAGTCAACAGCGCTCTTGAGGTGATTCAGGTGAACGCCGACTCAGCTATCTTGCGCGGCAAGAATATTGGTGTGCCAAGTAATGCCAGAATGTACGACCTGGTGCGTGAGTTAGACACTCAAGATAGCCTCGCGGAATATGTGTCTCAGCATTAGCATCAACTAAGGTGCGCTGATTCAATAACCACCGAAACACAGTTTGAGCCTACCACACCTTTACACAAGCTTTACATTGGCTTTGCGTTACTTTGCATTGCACTGGTTAGACTTATCTCAACGTCGCGATATGCGAATCAACCAAGGAGATTGTTATGAAACCATTGACCAAGTTGTTGCTGCCGTTGGTTGTCGGCTTGACCTTCGGCGCTGCCGTGCAAGCAAAAGAACCGCCCAGAGGCCATTTATTCAAGATGTTTGAAGCGTTACAGCTTAGCGAGCAGCAACGTCAGGATATCCGTACCCTGTTTAAACAAGGTCGTGAGGACATGGGCGTGTTTCGCGAAGACCGGCGGGCGATACATGAGCAGATGCAGGTGCTGATAAAAGCCGACAACTGGGATGCTCAGGCAGCGCAGACATTGCTGGAACAAAGCAGTGCAGACCGCCAAGCGGCCATGTGGGGCAAGGCACAAATGCGCCAGGCAGTCTGGCAGGTGTTAACTAGCGACCAGCGTGAGCAATGGCAGGACATCCAGGAACAGCGCTTTGACGGCCCCAGAGGGGAACCCTTCAATGGCCGCTGGCTGAAAAAGCTGGAACTGACTGACGAGCAACAGCAAAAGCTGGAAACCTTGCAAGTGGCTGCCAGCGCGGCCAGACAACAAAGCCAGACTTTGCGTCAGGGTTTTGCCGATGCCGAGCTGGACCTGATTGAGCAAGGTAAACTCAATGAGCAGAATTGGCAGGCCCTGTACAACCAGTACCAGCCACAATTTCTGAATCTGGAACTGCAAAAGCTGGCACAGCGCCATGATTTTTATCAATTACTGAGCGAAGATCAGCGCAGTGCATTGCAACAGCGTATGGAAAAACGCCAGAAACACAAACACCGTCAATCATAAACATACCGTTATGAGTGGTGTTTGACATATCAAGCTGATACACAGGGGCTGAATCATCGGCCCCTATTCTGTTCTGGGTTTTTTCGCCAACTTGCGCTGCAGAGTGCGTCGATGCATACCCAACTGGCGGGCGGTGGCAGAAATATTGCCCTGATTCTGCATCAACACCTGCTGAATATGTTCCCATTCCAGGCGCGACGTAGACATGGTGGGCAAGGCTAGCGATTCTGTGCACTGGCCAGCCAGGGCCTGTATCAAAGCCTGTGTATCCACTGGCTTGGCAAGATAGTCATCGGCGCCAATTTTTATCGCTTCTACCGCCGTGGCAATACTGGCATAGCCGGTCAGCAGAATAATCCGCGCTTCTGGTAATAGGTTTCGCAGGCTGGGTAAAATACTCAGACTGTTGTCCTGACCTACCTTCATATCCAGGATCACATGACTGGGCAGGTGAGCATGCGCCAGACTCAGGCCCTGGGCCAGGGTCGCAGCATGCAGGCTTTGATAGCCATGGCGGTGTAGACGCCGCTGCAGCACATCGGCAAAGCTTTGTTCGTCTTCAATCAGCAGTACGGTATTCATTGTACTGCCACCAGGCCAATACTGACCTCTGCCACCGCACCACCCTCTTTATGATTGTAAAGCTTCAACTGTGCGCCCAGGCGCTCCAGCGTGGCGTGGCTGAGCAATACACCCATGCCCAGGCCCTGTTCACTTTCCACCAGGCTGGCTCCCAATGCCAGTAGATTCTGTGGCGGCAAGCCCCGACCATAGTCCCTGATTTGCAACGTCAACTGCTGCCCGTTTACCTGGCTGCGCAACTGAATGCTTTGCTGGTGATTTCTTCGGCTGGCCTGCGCCGCGTTTTGAATCAGATTCAACAAGGCGGGCAGTAAGGTGGTATCGGCGCGAACTGCCAGATTGTTTTGTTCTGCCAATTGGTACTGGGGCTGAATATCGGCAAAATTCAGCTGCACTTCGTCCTGTAATTGTTTGAACAGCAGGGTAACGGGGATATCGCGTTTGCGATTGAGCTTCACCTCTTCGGCAATGGCGCGAAAATCCTGCAGATGACGGCTGCAGTGTTGCAACTGTTGCTGCAATTGCTGCAGCACCGGGGGATGATCTGCCAGGTCTTCCTGAAGCTCTTCGGTCAGCAGCGTAGCCGTAGACAATGGCGTAGCCATATGATGGGCAAACTGCGCCGCCGTGGTACCCAGGGCCACCAGTTGTTCCTGGCGCAACTGTTCCTCGCGCTGCTGGCTGAAAAAGCGCTCCTGACGTTGCATGGCTCTGGCTAGCGACGCCACCACTAATACCACTACCAGTGCGGATAATACAAAGTTCACCCACATGCCGATAAAGTGCTGCTGCATATCCATATTGTGCAACTGATGGGGATTAATGCTCAGCAGCAGCGCGGTATAAGCCGTTAAGGCCGCCAGACTGACCAGTAATAGCAAGCGACGAGACAAGGTGACGGCAGCAATGGCCACAGGTAAAAGTAACAGGGACACAAAAGGGTTGGTGGCGCCGCCGGCAAAATACAACAGCAGGGTCAAAAACAGAATATCCAGCAGCACCTGTAATAAATACTCGGCGGGATGCGCATTGCGGTTACCCCGGTAGCAAAAATACAGCAGCATATTCACGGTTAGCTCAACGGCCACTACCGCCTTTAAGCTGTGATAGGGTAGTTCAATGTCGAACCAGTGTTGTGACAGCAGAATGGCCAGCAATTGCAGCAGGATAAAGCCATATCTGAGTTTAATCAGTTGCAACAGGTGGCGGTTGGTCTGCAAATACTGCGTCAGCATCCGGTGATATCCAATTCAAAAAGAAGTCCACCAGGGCGATCCGAGCAGAAACCGCCCCGGTGGCAAAAAATTATTCACCAGTTTACCGCTTTTTTTACGGCTGTCAGTGATGGTGATGATGCTGCATGGTGGAGGCGTTGGGGTTGTCTTCCACTTTCACCTGAACTTCCAGTTGGCCGCTGCGGGCGAAGTGCAAGGTCAGGGGAAAGGTATCCCCTTCTTTTAACTGGGTCTTCAGGCCAATCAGCATAATGTGGGTGCCGCCCGGCGTTAAATGCAGATTACTGTTGGCCGCGATCAGAATGCCGTCTTTGGCTTCCCGCATCATGGTCATGTCATCCTGGTGCAGGGTTTGGTGAATTTGCACACTGGTTGCCAGGGTGTCTGCGACTGTGGCAGCGATTAACTTTTCGTCCTGGCTTTGCGGATTGTCGATATTCAGATATACCGCACCAGTGCCGGTGACCGCCAGGGTGGGCCGTGCCCAGGGATGGTCAATGCTGAGTTTGCTGTTGGCATAACTGTGGGTAAAGGCGCTGACAGACAGCAGTGCAAAAGGCAGGGTCAGCAGTAATCTCAATACATGACGCATCTGGAAATCCGTTTTCTATCAACAGGATGATACGACTTATTGTAAAAACTCCGGCGCCGCAGGCAATGCGGCATATTGTCGCACCTTAAAGCCAGCCAAATTGGCCACCTGCGACATTTTGTCGCATCCCCCTCAATGGCTTTTTTCAGTATGGTTTTCTAACTCACTGACAAGCAAGGGAAACACAATGCTCACCAGCCGGCGCACCCTTTTGGCAAGTTGCCTTGCCCTATGCCTGATACCACAAGCCTATGCGGATGATGCCAACCCTGATAACCATAATCAGCCACTCGAACGCATATTGGTACAAGGCGCACAGAGCAAGCTGGATATTGAGTCGGAGCAAGCCTTAACGCCAGGCGGCGTCAGCATTGTCGACAGCGAAGACTTTTATCAGCGCAATGTGGCGAATCTGGCCGATATGCTGCGCTTTGTACCTGGCCTTTGGGTGGCCAGCGGCTCCACCGGCGACTCCAGTTTTTTTTCCAGCCGGGGCTCGAATCTGGACGCCACTAGTTATGACGGCAACGGCATCAAATTGTTGCAGGACGGCCTGCCCATCACCGCCGCCGACGGCAATAATCACAATCGCAGCGTTGACCCGCTAAGTACCCGTTATGCGGTGGTAGCACGCGGTGCCAATGCACTGACTTATGGCGCCAGCACACTGGGCGGCGCGATTGATTTCATTTCCCCCACGGCCCATGATTTAGAGCCACTGCAACTGGTGATAAACGGCGGCAGCCATGGTCTTTGGCAAGGGCGCTTAAGTGCGGCTAAGGTGAGCGGTAATCTGGATGGGGTGGTCACTTTGGAAAGTCGCAAGTGGGATGGTTTTCGCGGCCATCAGCAACAAAACAGGCAAAGCCTGTATGCCAATGGCGGCTGGCAGGCCAGTGATAATCTTGCCACCCGCTTGTATCTGACCTATATCGACAACGATCAGGAACTGCCTGGCGCACTAAGCCGTGCTGAGTTTGATCAGGACCCATATCAGGGCCAGGCCGGTGCTGAGCTTGGGCATTATCAATACAATGTGCGTAGCTGGCGCGTAGCCAGTAAAACGCAGTGGGATATCAGTCCCGTCAGCAGCTTGTCGGTGGGATTGTCCCACGAGCAGCAGGCCCTGTATCACCCCATAGTGTATAACCCGTTCTTCAGCCTGCTGATTGACACCGACCAGCACAATAGCGGCTTGTCGCTGCGCTACAACCATCAATGGCATGCGCATGATGTGTTAATGGGGCTGAATTACGGCCAGACCAGTGTCAAAGGCGGAAATTACCGTCATGACAAGGGGCGCAGAACCGAGCTGATGACCAGGGTGGACAATGATGCCGACAGTCTGGAAGCCTTTGTAGTGGATCGCTGGCAATTTGCGCCAAACTGGAAGCTGATTTACGGCGTGCAGGGCGTGCTGACCAGCCGCGAGGTGCGCAACCTGAATGTCGACACTGGTGCTTTGTACCACCCGGATGCTGACTATCAAAGTGTTAATCCCAGGCTTGGTCTGATTTATCAGTGGCATGACAATATCGAAGTCTTTACTAATCTCAGTCGTTTATACGAGCCGCCGACAAATTACGAACTGGAAGACGATGCCAGCCCCGATGACAGCGCTCTTAAGGCCATGCAGGGCGAAGTGATTGAGATAGGTAGCCGCGGCAGTAATAACCTGGGGCAAAGTGGGCTATGGCATTGGGAGTTGGCGCTGTATTACGCCAGATTGCAGGATGAGATTTTGTCGGTGGACGATCCGGATGCACCAGGAACCAGCTTGGCCACCAATGTGGATAACACCATTCATGCCGGACTGGAAGCGATGTTGGCAGCCAGCCTGGCGCTTGGCAAAGGCGCGCATCGGCTCGAACCTAAACTCAGTCTGACCCTGAATGAATTCTCCTTCGACAAGGATAGCCACTATGGCAACAATACGTTGCCCTCCGCACCGGGGTATGTACTCAGAGGTGAGGTGATTTACCGGCACGACAATGGCTGGTTTATTGGCCCCACCTTTGACAAAGTGGATGCGCGTTATGCCGATTTTAACAACAGCTACGAGGTTGACGGCTACAGTCTGCTGGGATTGCGCGGTGGTTACAGCGGCAAGAGTTGGGAGATTTTTGCCGAGCTGCGCAACCTGACCGATCGCGCCTATGTGTCACTGGTCAGTGTCAGAAATCAGGCCAGTGCTGATGCGGCGATTTTACAGGCCGGTGAACCCCGTTCTTTTTATGCCGGTTTCAGGATGGGGTTTTAAGTGTTAAGCACTGCTATCGATAAGTCGGAGCCCCTGCCGACAGGCAAACAAAATGGCCGGTTTTATCAGGCGGTCTGGCGCTGGCACTATTATGCCGGGCTGCTGGTGGTGCCATTTATGCTGATACTGCTGTTAAGCGGACTGCTAATGCTGCTGAGCAAACCACCCGAGTCGTTGTTTGCCCAATCCAGTTTACAGGTAGAGGAAAACGCCAAACCACTGCCAGCCTCACAGTTGCTGGCAGTGGTCCGCCAGCATTACCCTGATGCCAGCGTTAAATTGTATATTGCGCCGCACAATGCCAGCAGTGCCGCGCAGTTTTATCTGCAACCGGCAGCTCATCATCAGGGCGGCCATGCTGGCCATGGCGCAGGTGGTGAACAGGTGTTTATTCATCCCTACAACGGCGAGATTCTGGCCAGCCAGCAGCCTGCTCACAGCTTGTATAACTGGCTGAAAGATCTGCATGGCAGTTTGTTTTTGGGCAAACTGGGTGATGCATTGATTGAGACCGCAGCAGGGCTGGGTGTTCTGATGGTGCTGTCCGGGCTTTATCTGGCCTGGCCCAGAACCGGATGGCGATCTTTAAGTATTCATTGGTGCCCGGCCAGTCGCAGCCAGTGGCGGCAGATCCACAAAGTGGTGGGGTTGGCGGTAACCTTGCCGCTGCTGTTTTTCCTGCTGTCCGGGCTGGCCTGGACCAATGTCTGGGGCGGTATGCTGGTGCAACCCTGGGGCTCATTGCCAGGTACCAGTTTTAAGGGCGCAAAAAGTGCGGAACAGCATCAGAGCATGAATCATGCAGGCATGCATCAGGTGCCCTGGGCCATGGAGCAAACCCTTATGCCTGCATCGGCGGGCCGCCTTGAAGCGCTGGATCTTGATCAGGTTGTCGCTATTGCCGCTCAGCAGGGCTTGACTACCTATAGGGTGCATTTCCCGTTGGATGACAGCGGCGTGTGGACTATTTCCGCCACCACCATGGCCGGGGATATCAACAACCCCTTGCAAGAACGCATTGTACATCTGGATAAATCCAATGCCGAGGTACTGGCGGATATCCGCTTTGCTGATTACCCCTTGATGGGACAGGCCATGGCCGCTTCCATTCCATTTCACCAGGGTGATTTGGGAGTATCGAACTGGCTGCTGAATGTGTTGCTGGTTTGCCTGATTTTGCTGCTGACCATCAGCGGCCTGATATTGTGGTGGAAGCGGCGTCCCAAACGCCGAGCACTGGCTGCGCCCCCTCAGGCCGAGCCCTCTTACAGTAACGCGGCTGCCGCTCTGATGTTGCTGGTAGCGCTGTGCTTCCCACTTTCTGCATTGTCTTTGCTGGGCATTATTTTACTGGACTGGTTGGTGGTCGTCAGAAGACCGGCATTGGACTAAGCTGCACTGACAACAGAAATCCAAATAAAGTCGGTAAATCAAGTAGAATGCCGGCAATTGGTTTGATGAAGGTGGTCGACGTGGCGTTACAGTGGTTTCCCGGGCATATGCATAAGGCCCTGAAAGAAATAAAAGAGTCTTTGCATCAGGTAGATATTCTGATCGAGGTATTGGATGCACGTATCCCCTATTCCAGCGAGAACCCTGAAATCGCCAAGATTCGTGGTGACAAGCCTTGCCTTAAGATCCTGAACAAATACGATTTGGCCGACCCGGATATTACCGCCCGCTGGCAGGCCCATCTGGAAAGTGAGCGCGGGGTAAAAACCATTACCACCTCCAGCGATAAACCGGCAGAAAGTAAACAGATTATGCAACTGGTGCGCAGCATCTGTGCGCAAAAAGATGCCTCGGTAAAAGCCATTAATGCCATGATCACCGGTATTCCCAATGTGGGCAAATCTACCCTGATCAATATTCTGGCCGAACGAGTTATTGCTAAAACCGGTAATGAACCGGCGGTGACCAAGAACCAGCAGCGCATTAATCTGGGCAGCGGCATTGTGTTGTATGACACCCCCGGCGTGCTCTGGCCCAAGCTGGAAAACCCCAATTCTATTTATCGTCTGGCCGCCTCCGGGGCGGTAAAGAATACCGCCATGGAATACGACGATGTCGGCTTTTACGCCGCCGACTATTTGATCAAAGCCTATCCGACGCAAATGCAGGAGCGCTTTAAACTGGAAGAATTGCCAGATACTGAGCTGGAATTTCTCGAAGCGGCCGCTAGAAAGCGCGGCGCCATTATGAGCGGTGGGCGGGTTAATCTGCATAAAATCTGCGAAGTGCTGCTGAACGAACTGCAATCCGGCAAGCTGGGCCGAATTAGCCTGGAAACCCCGGAAATGCTGATGCAGGAAAAAGTCGAGATGGAAGCGGCGGCGGCCAAGAAGGTGGCGGATAAGGCCAAACGCAAGCAGCGCTTTAAAGATGGCTCATTAACGCCGGATAAACAGGACCGCAAGGAAAAGCGCACCGAAAAACGCCAGGAACAAAGCCGCCGCATGAAAAAATGCTAATCATTATTTCAGAATTAACCACAGAGGCACAGAGAACACGAAGTGGTTGAAGGTATTGTTCCTCAGCGTCTCAGCGAGAAGCCTTCGATTATTTGCTGCAGAGACAAGTATAACGTCCAGTTATCAATAAAATAAATCGAGAGATCGCCTTGATCTCTCCGTGCCCTCTGTGTCTCTGTGGTGAAATCTTATTTCTCTTACAGAAAAGGCCGCTAACCCTTAAAGCCTTTGCCGACCAGATAGACTTCGCGGGAGCGTGGGCGGGACGCGGCCGGTTTGCGCACCAGCACCTGATTAAAGGAAGTGCGTACATCCTTAACGTACTCCTCATAACCCACGCCCTGGAATACCTTTGCACAAAAGCTGCCGCCGGGCTTCAGAACATTGCGGGCCATATCCAGTGCCAGTTCCACCAGATACATAGAGGCATACTGGTCGGTAGTATTCACACCGCTCATATTCGGTGCCATATCGGAAATCACCGCATCAACCTGGCAGTCGCCCAGGGCTTGCAGAATCTGCTCGTACACGGTTTCGTCGGTAAAATCGCCCTGGATAAAGGTAACACCGACAATGCCGTCCATCGGCAGAATATCCGAGGCAATCACCCGCCCGCTATCACCGACAATAGGCGCGACAATTTGTGACCAGCCACCAGGCGCTGAGCCCAGGTCCATTACCACACTGCCGGGGCGAAACAACTTATCTTTCTCATTGATTTCAAGCAGCTTATAACTGGCGCGGGAACGATAGCCGTCAATCTGGGCCTTTTTCACGTAGGGATCGTTTACGTGTTCGTCCATCCACTTTTTACTGGTTTTTGATTTGGCCATAAGATAAGTCTGCTGCTGTCGCTGAAACGGCGCATATTGTAAGCTTGCGCCCCTGAATTGCAAAATCCTTAGGCTGGGTTGCCGGCAGAAGGAAAAACCACAGAAAGCCAAACCACAGAGGCACGGAGTACACAGAGAGTGGAAAGCCTGGAGAATTAACTGACGCGGGGTAAAGGGGAATATCTCTGCTACCATCCCAGTATTCCCACAGTGCCCGAGCGTCGAGGGGAACAATAAGGCACAAGCACATCCTCATATTGGCACTCTCTGTGTTCTTCGTGTCTCTGTGGTAAGTATCTTTTTGTATTGGGTATCTTTATGAAACTGGACGACGTTAAAAAGCTGCATCAGAAAAAGTATCGCACCGAATTCGGCCATTATCTTGTAGAAGGCGAGCACTTGATTCTGGAGCTGCAAAAAGCCATCAAAACTCGTGCAGATGCAGGCCGGATGACCCTGTATATCACCGAGTCGCATCAGGATTGGGCCAGCCAGCTACCAGCGGATTTTCAATTGGTAGTGCTAAATGAAAAACAGATGGCCCAGCTCAGTGATACCAAAACCCCACAGGGCATGATTGCCTGTGTGCCATTGCCAGAACAGCGCAGCCTGCCAGCGCCGCAACAGGGTGAACGTTGTATTTATCTGCATGAGGTGCAGGACCCGGGTAATCTGGGCACTATTATTCGTACCCTGGCCTGGTTTGGACAGTTTCGTTTACTGCTAAGCCCCAACAGTGTCGACCCGTTTAATTCCAAAGTGGTGCGCGCCAGTATGGGCGCGATATTCCATCTGCCTGTTGAGCAGGATGTTTTGCTGGACGAGCTGCCGCAACGCTTCAGCCGCTTTGCCTATCTGGATTTGCAAGGGCAGAACATCAGTGCGCCGGGCTTTGCTGATTACCACTGCTATTTGTTCGGTAATGAGGCCCGCGGCGTGCCATCAGAAGCGCTGCAGGCCTTTAGCGCTGATGCTTTTACTATTGCCGGATGCGGTAGTATTGATTCGCTGAATCTGGCCAGCTCGGTGGGAATTTGTGCGTATCAACTTTCCTTAACCTGAACCGGCAAACCTGCATGCTTGGCTCTGTGTCGGTGAATTGCGTTACTGGGGCTTAACTCACAGGTAATTTATCGGCACCCAGCAGGGCAAGAATTTGTTCCTGCGCGGCCTGTAACAACTGTCGGCGTTCATCCTCATCGGCAATCACCCGCGCTACGGTTACCGCGCCAACCAGAGAGACCAGTACTACCCTGGCCCTGTTGGCAATCAGGCCCTGATCACTTGTTTGCGGCTGTTTATTCAGTCTGCTTAGCGCCTTGATTCGGGTTTCCAGCATTTTAACCAGGCTGCTGTAGGCCTGGCTGAATAAGGCCTGCACCTCATTGTTATTGTTGCCTATTTCATTAAACAAAATGGCTTCGGGGCCGGGCAATTCCAGGGATTTGGTTTCCTGCAGATTCCAGTAGCTGGTGGCCAGTGCCACCAGATTTTGAATAGACAGCGGCCCTTTGACCAATCTGGCAGTGCGGCTGGCCTTCAGGCTATCCACAAACGCCGCGCTATACAGCTCTTCCTTGGATTTGAAGTGATTATAAAAGGCACCATGAGTCATTTTCGCCCGGCGCATAATCTGATTAATCGAAACCCGGTCAAAACCATGCAGGCAAAACAAGTCACGGGCCGCCTGCAGAATGCTGCGACGTGACTGATGCTTATGGTCTTTGCTGTAGGGCATGATATCTCCTCTGCCGACGGCAGATTATTATCTTGATCATATATTGCCTGAGTTTAGGGTGCTTGCGTTGGCAACTTATCAGGAGTTTTTATGCATTCACCTATTGTAATCACCGGCATGGGTATGATCAGTCCTCTGGCTAACGGGGTCAAGGTAAACTGGCAAAGGCTGACTGCCGGACAATCCGGCATCAGAACCCTATCGCATATTGAGCTGGGCGATGTGCCCGTGCGTATCGGCGGCGTGGTGCCAGGTATTGATGAAGACAGTGAAGCAGGTTTTGATCCGCTTAGTGTGGTGGATAAGAAAGATCTGAAGAAGCTCGATCGCTTTACCCTGTATGCCATGGCGGCGGCGCAGGAAGCTTTACAACAGGCAGCCTGGTTGCCACAAACCGAGCAGGACAAAAGAGCCACTGCCACCATAGTGGCTTCGGGCATAGGCGGTTTTACCACCATCACCGAGGCGCAAAACACCCTGGTGCAAAGGGGATTTAGGCGCCTTTCGCCGTTTACCGTACCGGCATTTCTGGCCAACCTGGCGGCTGGCAATATCTCCATTCGTTATGGCTTTAAGGGCCCGCTGGGTTGCCCTGTTACCGCCTGCGCTGCCGGGGTACAAGCCATTGGCGATGGTATGCGCCTGATTCGAACGGGTGAAGCCAAAGTGGCGCTGGTGGGCGGGGCGGAAGCTTGTATCGACCCATTATCCCTGGCCAGTTTCAACGCCCTTAAGGCACTGTCATTGCAAACCGACCAGCCGACTCAGGCATCCAGGCCCTTTGATAAGGACCGCAACGGTTTTGTGATGGGAGAAGGTGCGGGCTTGTTGGTTATTGAAACCCTGGAACATGCCCTGCAGCGCGGTGCCACGCCACTGGCCGTGCTCAGTGGTTACGGCACCAGTGCCGATGCTCATCATATTACCGCCGGGCCGGACGACGGCTCAGGTGCTGCCATGGCTATCGAAACGGCCTTGGCTATGGCGAATCTCAGTACCGGCGATATTGGCTATATTAATGCCCATGCCACCTCTACTCCGGTTGGCGATCGGGCGGAAATTGCCGCCTTACGCAATGTATTTGGCGCGGCGCTGGCCAACGTGCCGATTTCCTCAACTAAATCTGCCACCGGCCATTTGCTCGGTGCGGCCGGTGGTGTGGAAAGTATTTTCTCGGCTCTGGCCGTCATAAATGGGGAGTTGCCGCCAACCCTGAATTTCCATGCCGCCGACCAAGAAATGCAGGACCTGGATTTTGTGCCACGCACCGCGCGTAAAGCCAATATTCAACATGCATTGTGCGACGGCTTTGGCTTCGGTGGGGTCAACGCCGCACTGATTGTCAGTCGTCTGCCATAACGCCGGTTTAGCCTAGCAAAATAGCAGCAATGGAAAAGAATCTTTGGGGCATCCGCCATAGCATGGCGATGAACCATTAGCTTTGGACGGGTTGTGAGCAGAGACATTCATACAGACAGGATCAACAGGGTTATTCGCTACATTGAAAACAACCTGGATGCGGACCTGGATGTGGGCAGGTTGGCGGATATTGCCTGTTATTCAAAGTTTCACTTTCATCGACTGTTCTGCGCGGCCTTCGGCGAGGGGGTGTATGCCTTTAAGAAAAGACTGTTACTGGAAAGATCGGTAAAGCACCTGCTGCATTCCAGTGACAGTCTGACCGAGATTGCCTTTAAGTGTGGATACGACAATCAGGCGTCTTTTCATAAGGCGTTTAAAAAGCAGTTTTGCTGTACGCCCAGTCAGGTCAGAAAGCTGGTGGTTCATATTGGTAACCATGCCATTCAACCAATTCCCACAAGGAGTATTGATATGCAACCTGATATTGTTGAACTGCCAGACATGCCTGTAATTTGTGCCAGGGCAGTTGGCACTTATGCCCAAGCGGCACCGCAAGCCTGGGCCAAGATAATGAAATTCGCGTATTCAAACCGCCTGATGAATAGCCAGGTCAGGCTATTTGGCATTCCCAGAGATGACCCGAATCTGACCCAGCCAGACCGGATTCGCTATGACGCCTGCCTGGATATTAATGCCGACCTGGGCGGCACCACTGACGTCAGTCAGCATGTGATTGAAGGCGGACGATATCTGAAGTTTCTGCATCGCGGCGCCCATGAAAAACTCAGTGAAACCTACACCAGCATATTTCATCAATGGTTGCCTGAGGGCAATTATAAGTTGCGCGATGTGCCGGTCTTTGAGCTGTACCTGAACCGCGACCCACGCAAAACCAAGCCACAAAATCTCAAGACGGAAATCTATATCCCGGTCGAATAATCCGCTGTTTCAAGGTAACTGGCAGAACAGCCCGTTACCTTTTGTTTTGCCTGTGCAGTGATGTTGAATGCCTTCAAGCGTTATTGAGGCAAGCTGCGTTTTCGTACCATCAGTAATATCAGCAGATAGAGTAAGGCGTAGTGCAGACTGCCACCTGAACGATTATCTGCTGCTTTTTCCGTTGCCCTTACCGTTACCTTGGCCTGCTGCGGGGTACTGGATAACAGGCCGTCAGAGGCCGTGACAGAAAACGACAAACTGGCACCCGCCGGGCTGTTTGGCGCGCGAAACTGTAATTGATTGGCATCCGTTGTCATGGATACCGCAGGTCCTGCTGTTTGTGTCCAGGTCCAGGTCAGGCTGTCGTTTTCTGCGTCGCTGCCCTGGGCAATCACGCTGACATCGGTGCCTGGCGCTACCAGCTGTGTGGCAATAGAGTCGATGCTGGGCGCATCATTAACCGCAGAGACAATCAGTGTAACCTGGGTCGCCGTTGACAATTTACCGGTTTGGTCAGCAACCTGATAAGTCAGGGTATCATTGCCATTAAAGTTTGGGTCAGGGGTGTAATTGATACGACCTTCTACAACCGCGGCACTACCCTGTAACGGCGCCGACACAATACTCAGAGTGGAGGCATCAAGCGGCGGCAAGGGTAAAGATACTAAACGCTGTGCCTCAGTGCGCTGTTTTGTGCCGGTCAGTTCGGCACTGATAACAAGGTCACGTGGAGGATTGTCATTTTTCAGCACATCAATGCTGACAGACTGATCTTCCTCGATACGGATCTCATCCGCCTGGGCCTGAATGCCCGCTGCTTGCAGGGCAATGGCATAGTGAATATCTGCCATGCCGGCCGGTTGTGAGGTTAAGGCCAGCGACACGTTGCTGCCCTGGATAGGAATGGGTAAGGCTAAGCCGTTGGTTTGCGGCGAATAGGTCACACCCAGGGTGGCATCATGGTTTTCCGCCCCTATGATGGCGTTAACTAACTGCGTAACGTGCAGATAGTTAAACAGAATCTGGTCGCTGTTGGCTTTAATAATGACCTGAAATGTATAAGGCTCATAGCCTTCCTCGTCATAACCAAACAACCCCACCTGATTCCATTCAACCACCAGATACTCCTCGCCCTGCCAACTGACCGTATCGATATAAAGTTCACCCTGGCCACTGTCGTCGGGGGTGCCGGGGTTACGCAGATCGTACTCGGCCCACAGCGGGGCAATAACGTTATTCAGGTTGTCTTCACTGGGCAACGTCATCACCGGATTGGCGTCAAACGGCCCAAGTTCCACCTGGCCTGCCACTATGAAGCCATTGCTGGATACCGTAATGCCCTGGTACTGCTGACCATGGTAAATAAAGGGAAAATCCACCTGTTTGGAAAAGGCGAAACAGCTGTCCTGGCAGGCCACCGGCGGCACGCCGCTGGCTTTTAAGCTTGGTGCGCTCCAGGCCGTAGTTGGTTGCAACTGCATATTGCCCGCGCTAAGTGTGCCCCGCCAAAGCAACTTGCCATCGCTGTTGATGGCCAGCTCGTTGGTTTGGCCGTTAGACGTGTCGGCGCGGATGCTGTCGGCCAGGATAGTGGCAAAGTCTGGCGTGCTGATACTCAGAGATGGCGGGCTGACAAAATCTACGTTTCTGACTCTGGTGGTGGCGTTTAACTGGCCATCTGGGCCGAGGGAAATATTGGAACTTAATGCCCGGGTGTCGCTGTTGTCATTGGCATAAACCGCGATTGGGAGTTGCTGAATTTTACCGTTACTCAGGGTCAACATCACTCTGCCAAATACCCAGGTAGCGTTTTCAACTGCCGAGGTGTCGATACTGAAGCTCAGATTGGCTGACGAGCCGGATGAACCCGCTGCAGATAAATCAAAATAAGGTTGCGCCAGCGTGTAAGACGCTAGCGGATGGTCCAGTTGAATACTGACCTGCACCGACTGGTTCTGGTCACTGACGTTGGTAAGTTGATTCGCAAAATGACAGCGCGCCACACAAGCACCATGGGCATGGGATGCGGATGTAAAGGTTAATGTTGCCTCGATGGCCGCCGCAATATTCAGCAGGCCCGCGCCTTGTTCAAAAGGAGTGGCAGTGGCTTGTTCTTTTTTGATGCTGGCGCTGGCGGTAGAGGTCAGCGCGGTTTTAATTTGAGCGGCGCTCCAGTCGGGATGTGCTTGGCGCAGCAGTGCGGCCGCACCTGCCACCTGGGGTGACGACATACTGGTGCCACTGATCAGGGCAAACACCGGCTGCTCATTATCCGGATCTGATATGGGCGGCAGGCCTGGCGGAAATATCACATCCGGGCGAGGTGCGGCGGCAGACAGAATATCTGTGCCTGGTGCGGTGATATCGGGCTTAAGCACATTGGGATTGGTATTCGGGCCCACCGAGCTGCCCGGATTTAACTGGTTATGCAGGCTTTGATCTACCAATGCCTCGCGACTGCCGGATATCGTGACACTAATTGGAGTCAGCGCCCGCTCCTGCAACATGCGCCCCTGTTCTCTGGTCAGGCCTAATACCGGTACGGGGAAATCACCGGAAATCTGGTTAAAGGGCCGCAGCGTCTCAAAATCAGATAAGTTTTCCTGATAAATCAACAGGGCCTGGCCACCGGCCTGTGCAACGTTGTGCGCCAGGGTATCCAGTGGGCAGCCGTTGTTGTAATCAATCAGTACTGCTGCCCCGCTAAATACCGCTGTGCTAATGCTGTTGCAGGCATCAGAACTGAGATTGCGGGCTGACATCAGAGGCAGTTGCAAGTCCTCAAAGGCCAGCTGATTATCGCCCGACGAGCTGGCAATCTGCGTATCCCCAAGGGTTATCTTATGCCCAAAAGTGCGGCCGTGAGTGCTGTTCGCTACCGTGATACCAGACTCGATACAACCCGGGCAATTAATCGCATTATCACCCCAGGCACCATTGTTCCCGGCGGAATTGACTATCACTATGCCCATTTGCTCTGCCGCAGCAAACACCGCAGCAAACACCGAGGCTTGCGGGTCTTCGTCCTGGATGGCGCCCCAGGAGTTATTAATCACGTCTGCGCCGTCTTTTACCGCGTATTCCAGTGCTTGCAGTAGCATGGCATCCGAGCCCCTGACAACGCCGCCATTATCAAACAGCGCCTTGTAGACCATCAGATAGGCACCGGGTGCCACGCCGGACAAGCTTACATTCACATCTTCGAAGGTGACATCAATAGGTACACCGGCGGCGATACCAGCCACATGGCTGCCATGGCGGTTGTTGTCCAATGGTGAAATCTCGACGCCAGGTTCTAAGTGAAATATATCGTCTTCCGAAGGCGGGAATACCCGGGCGATAATCACTTTATTGTTGCAAAAATTTGGGTCTCCCCCGACCTGACGACAATAGTCCGGGGTCTCCTGAAGCCAGCTATGCCTGGCCAGATCCGGCGCATCCAAGCCGTTGTCGGAAAACATTGGGTTACGCGGCTGAATACCAGAGTCGATAATGGCAATCTTTACCCCTTTGCCAGCATGCTGCTGCCCGCCCAGCAGTTGCCAGCCCTGTACACTACCGGTGACCTGATGACTGGCATCCAGATGGGCATAACGCATTCTTACCGGGTAAATCTGTTTCACTGCCGGTAGCGCCAATAAGGCGGGTAACTGGCTGTCGTCGATAGCCACTTCCACCGCATTGATCAAGGTATCAAAACGACGTTTTATGCGGGCGCCAGGCACCTGCCGTTTTACCTGCCGGGAAAATACCTGCTGCTGATGATGAACTTGCTGACGGGCAAGGGCAGAAACCGACTGGGTTGCCAGTTGCAGCTGATCAGACGGTGCTGAGATTGTCGGCGTGTCCAGAACAACGATATATTGGCCAGCAAGGCGCTCTACAGAACCCTGAGCATAGGTTGCTATCGCCATAAAAATGGCTAACGATTTGATTACAAAGACTAAATAACACCGGCAGAAATTACGCATTGTCCCTTCCATTGGCATGATGGGGCGAAAAGTTAGTCAGATGTTAATCAGAAAGTCAGAGCAAAAAACCAACAGTTAGTGAATAAGTGCTACAGGGTGTAATTGATTTGCCTGTCTGTATAAGAGCATCAAATCTTCATTGGGCATAACTAGGCATTAAAAAGGGAGCTGAAGGCCCCGAAGTGTGCGAGCTAAATAAAGTACGAAACTGAGATATCTCACTAAATGTATGATCTTTATAATAAAGTTCGATCCTGAGGAATCCCCACAAATAGTCGATAAAATTCATTGAGATAGGGAACATTCACGGCGTTTAGTGATCAGATCGTTCGCCAAAACAAAACCGTCAGGAAACGCCATGAATGTCCGTACTATGTTGACCAAGTTAGTCTCGCTTGTCACCTTCAATATGCACAAAACCAGACAACAAGCCGTGCTGGCCTGTGTGCATAGTTTGGCGAATGGCAGCGCTGGAACGGTGACGAGTATCGGGCGCGGTATCCGCTCAAAGGCCTATGAAAAACACCGGATAAAGCGGGCCGACCGGCTGCTGTCTAATCAGGCGCTCAGACAGGATATACCGGCACTTTATACCGCTATCAGTCATGTGTTTTGCCATGCTAAGCATCCGGTGATTGCCATAGATTGGTCTGATTTGGATGACCATAAGGGCCATTTCCTATTGCGGGCCGCAATGACGTTAAAAGGGCGCTCTGTCACCTTGTATCAGGAAGTGCACAGCAACAGCACCAAAGAGAAACCTGCCACCCACAAGCGATTTCTGGCCAAGCTGAGCTCTGTCCTGCCTTCTCAGTGCCAGCCCATTATCGTCACCGATGCCGGCTTTAAATCGCCCTGGTTTCGTTTGGTGCAGGCCATGCAATGGCATTTTGTCGGACGTGTACGCAAACCGCATTTCTACTCTGTTGACCAAGGGAGCCGCTGGCAATGTATTACCCATTTGTACCAACAGGCGACGGCGCGAGCCAAACGGTTTGAGCGGGCTAAGATTGCCCGGAATAGGCCTTTTGACTGCACCCTGGTGTTGATAAAGCAACCCAACAAAGGGCGACATGCCACCAACCCTGACGGTTCACACAAACAATCAGGGCAATCCATCAAACACGCACAAAGTGCCAATGACCCCTGGCTACTTGCTACCTCATTGCCGCTACATCGCAAGCTGGCTAAACAGGTGGTCGGCATTTACCGTCAGCGCATGCAGATTGAAGAGGGCTTTCGGGATATGAAAAGCCGTCGCTTTGGTTTGGGTGTCGAACAGAGCCATAGCATCAAACCCGACCGACTGACGGTCTTAATGCTGTTGACTACACTGGCATCCCTAATGATGCTGCTATTGGGCATGGTCATCTGGAAGAGCGGTAAACATCGACGCTTTCAAGCCAATACCTCAACCAGCCCAACACTATCGTGGCATAGCCTCGGACTGCGGGGCATGGCAACAGCGTTCACCTTTACCCACAGTCAATGGCAACGAGCTATGGATTGGTTCTATACTTGTATTGACGAGGCCTGGCTTGGACAAGGTAAAGTATGAATTCGTGGGGATCGGTCAGAGTTCGATCCCAAAAAATTATTAAAGTACAAAACTTACATACACTCGAAAAAGTTCGCTACTGACAATGATCGAAACAGCATTGAATTTTGATCATTTCAGGATGTTTATGTAACTTCAATTTATATGCGACCAATTATAAAGTAGAAATGGTCCAGCCTCCAATATCAAAGCAGTGCTAATCCAAATGAATTGTCAGTCTTGAGCCCTCACTTCTTCAAGTTCTCTCCGAGCTCTAATCAATTCTATTTCTTTCTTCAGCAACTCAATCTCGCTCTGCATTGCGTTTATTTGAGCCTGATTCTGACCAGTATTAAGAATAGTTTTAAGGTTATTATTGATTGTGGTTAGGTGGCTTTCTAACTCTGTTGCATAGCCTTTTTTCGCTTTATCGGCATTAAGTTGAGCAGTCAGCAAAGACACTTGAGACTGAAGAGATGCTATTTTTCTGTTGTTCTCAAAGGAATCTCCAGCTTTGTCCGCATTTAGTTGGGCTGTCAATAAAGATAGCTGTGATTCCAACTGGGAAACCGCAATATTATTTTCAAAATTGCCTTGGGCCTTAGCCAGATTAAGCTGGGCATTCAATGCGCTCAACTGTACTTGAGCAACAGACGCTTGCAAATTTGACTCTTGAGAAGCAATTTGATTATCCAAATTGTATTGTGATTGAAGTTTATCTAACGTCGAATCTAACGTTTTCTTATCAATTAAATCTTGCTCACTTGCAGTACCTGCATCTAATGAAATTCTTGCATCAAGAATTTTTTTCTCTTCAGTAAGGCGTTCATATTCTAACAGCAAATCATGCTTTGCAATTTTACGCTCGTTCTCTTTAAACTTGTTAATACCTTCGCTGATAGTACCCAAGTTTGCAACAGCAGAGGAAATACCTTCATTGAGAGCTGTCGTGGCAGCATTCGCAGAAGCAGTAGACCTTTTTTCTGCTTTCGTTAGCACCCCATCTCCTTGCGAAGAAAATGTAAGGATCATAGTACTATCAGCAAATGTAGATTCATCATAGGCTATAAATGAAGTTGATGGGCCCGGAAGAACTAAGTCTAATTTGTTATTATAAATAAGAGCTACTTTCTCTTCATCGCTGGTTGATTTCATCGTGTGGATGTTCAACTCAATAGGTTCTCTTTGTCGATAAAACACTACCGGGGTTTCACCGTAGTCATTAGCGATTTTTGAGCTAACTTCATTATATAAAATATCGGCAACTGAACTTGAGATATGTGCTTTAGGGTCAATAGAAATAACCAACCCAGAAGCATCATGAAACGATTTCATTTTTGTGAACTTTGAATCACTCTCGACTAAGGAGTTTAGGGCCTTTAGCAATTCAACTTTAGATTTTCCCGATTCAATCTTGTTTAAAGGAGGTATTTCATCGAGTTCAAAAAACATCTCGTGATTAGTTGTCGTGGTACTAGCAGTAAGCCCTAGTTGGCTTTTAAACGTATCTGTCGATGACTGCCATTGCTGAACCAGTATGGCTTGTTCATCGTTTAACTGTCCTAATGTTGCTTGATATAAAGCCAAGACCTTTATTTTTTTCGATATTTCCTCTAAATCTGTTGACGAAGAAATTGAACTTTGTAAGTTCAAGATTGATTGCTTTAAGTTATTAATAGCCTCTTTGATAGATTGTCTTTTTTGCCAAAGAGTAAAGGCACTCTGACTTTTTATGACCATTAGAAGTTCTGCTCGACTAAGTTCAAGCAATGGTGAGAAATACTGTTTAAAAGCGTTCTTGTCACTTTCACTATCGTTGCGCTTTTTAACTTCGCTGATTTCATTGAGATGTGCTGAATTTTCCAATTTTCCTTCTATTTTTTCTACAGTAACTTCATCGACAGACAAAAATCCGGCAATGGTCGAAACTGACGAGATAACATCTAAAGTGCTGTGTAAGACGTCTCCAGCTTTTCCTTGGCTGTTGCCATTTATCGTTTTCAAAACACCTGTATTTTCTGCTTCAATAATAAGATGACTGTCCATCAATGCCCGCATACTCAAATCTAACCAATATGTATAAGAGGAGTCTTTTTTATTAACTTTGCTAACTGTTAAGTTGCTGTAGCTTATTTGTTTATTTTCAACCGGCTCGATCTCCAGAGCAACGTTAAGGACTTTTTGAGTCGTAACTGATTTAGTTGCACTAATTTTGATCAAATCTTTACTCAAATAGTACTTAAATCCATCTTGAATGTTATTTTCCTTATTGCTATCTGCAAAAGAAATTGGTCCAGAAGTATCCAATGTTGAACTACAACTGGTTAAAGCTGAGATTGTGAATAATACAAAAAATAGTTGTCTCATGTTCGTCATTAAGAAATTTTCCTATTGTGCAATTGTCATACTTTCCAACACAGATCTCATTCGTTTGTAATCGTTAGCTCTATTGGTTTCACCTGCATCTATTAATACAGGTAGTACACTATCAATCATATTGACATATTGATCTCTATGTGTTTTAACCTTGTCTAACCCTTGACGGTAGAGCAGAAGTTGTAAGATACCGATATCAAAATCCAGCCACATTCGGCGAATAACGTGATAATGCCATTTCGGTTTTTCGTTAAAACCAATGACAGCTCTTGCACCGTATGCAAGAAGTTGATGTGTGAAATCTAAACTGGCTGTTTCACAACACATAAAGTAGAGGAAGCGGTTATCAGCTAATAGTTGCAAGTATTCCGGTGAATCATTCTGCGAAAGAAGGATGCCATTAGGGCTATCCCAATTATCGTGAACAATCCCAGGGCTGCCATGAGAAGAAAAAGTAATTGTGTGACAATTGGAAGCATCTTGCAGGCTTTCATAAAGTGCTGCTTTATTTGCAAATGAACTGTCTAGCATTCGAACTGAAGGACCATCAGAAACCGACTGGTAATACTCACTTCGTTTCAGCTCAAAAGGTTTGGTGTGAACATCCATTCCCGTATCTACGGATAGCAGAACAAAATTAGGCACGTATTACTTCCTTATAACCGCGTAAAATCTAATATATTGTTGGTTAAAAATTGTGCACGTGCAAGTTCGGGAGAAATTTTATGTACAGGATTTTGCAATAACAGTTCGGCTCCCCTTGTGTGTAATTATCACAGTCTCCCACTCTCCCGAAGATATGGTGTAGTGGTCTAATAAAACCAAACACCAAGTTAGGTGGTAGAATCCAACCATCAAATGAGGTGAATAATGGCAATGGGACGTCGGAGTTTCACTCCGGAATTTAAACGAGATGCAGCGGCATGAGTGGTAGAACAGGGCTATTCGATAATGGAAGCCTGTTCAGCGATGAGTGTGGGTGAAACGGCAATGCGCCGCTGGGTAGCGCAGCTACAAGCAGAGCGTCAGGGAATAACACCTGATGCCAAAGCCATGACACCAGAACAACAGCGTATCCAGGAGTTCGAGAAACGCATTAAACGCCTGGAGCTGGAGAAAGATATCTTAAAAAAGGCTACAGCTCTCTTAATGTCGGACGACTTCAAAAACATGCGCTGACAGACCAGTTGAGTGAGCAGTATCCAACCGCATTGGTCTGTCAGTTGTTTGACCTGCCCAGGTCGACGTTTTACGCACGGCTCAGTAAGCCCTTGGATGCAGAGCGCCAAGCACTGCGCTAGCGGCCGCTATAAAGTGATGCAACTGATGAAAGAGGCCCAATTGCACAGCAAGCAACCGGGCCCACACCGCTACAAAGTGGCTACGACTGAGCGGCTGGACATACCAAATACACTAGCGCGGGATTTTACGCCAATGCACCCCAATCAGGTCTGGACAGGGGATATTACCTATATCTGGGCGGGCCGTTGGCTTTACCTGGCCGTGGTTCTGGACTTGTATGCGCGGCGAGTGGTGGGCTATGCCTTGTCAAATAAGGCGGATACCCGCTTAACCCTGGAAGCCTTGGACATGGCCTGGCAGCAACGGGGTAAACCCAAGGGCGTCCTGTTTCATTCTGACCAAGGCTGTCAGTATACCGCGCTGGCGTTCAGGCAACGGCTGTGGCGTTATCAGATAAAACAAAGCATGAGTCGACGTGGGAACTGTTGGGATAACGCCCCGACAGAACGATTGTTTCGCAGTCTGAAGACTGAATGGGTGCCGAAAATGGGGTATCAGGATTATCTGGAGGCGGCATCACACATCAAACGGTATTTATTGGGATATTACAATCAACGGCGGCCACACAGTTTTAATGCAGGGCTGCCACCGGCGAAAGCAGAACAACCTAAACAGGCGTCTGGAAATAGTTGACCACTACAGCATGATAGACTTTTGGTGAGGCAACACATCTGGATATTTACGCCGTGGTAACTCTCTAAAAAGTTGATCTGGGCTTGCAGTTGCAGTAACTCTATTTGTTCTTTTTTTTAAAGGCCATATATTCCTTCCCTTCAATTGTTACTTTGGTAATCAGCTACTGCACTTAAGCTAGTTCAAAATTCAGTTTATTTATTCGATAATTACTGGCACACCAATCTGATTGGCGATAGGCGTATATAGATCGACATCGATATCGGGAGCACTAATTGAAACAATTAGTGAATATCTAACACGTTGATTGTAACGCTCAAGTGCAGGTCGTGTTTTCCACCACCCAAGTGATGGGTAAACTGCAATAGCGCCACGGCTTGCTAATTCTGCTGCGCTGCCTTTCCATCTATCGGAATGTAAAGAGCCTTTATGTCTGTTCTTTTTGCCAATCAACCAGCTTGGGTCATTGTCATTTCTGTTTACCCGCTCTTCATCATCTCTGGCCGCAGCATTTATCCTAGCTCGGAAATCAGCTTCACTTTCCAAGGGGCGTTTGACATCAAAACGAAGGCCATGAGACTCATATCGATATCGTGAAGCAACGCCACGTGCCGATGGGTTGGGCTCAATGAAGTACGACAACGTTACCCGCATTTCAACTGGTGTTTCACCAAGTGCTTCGAGTTCTTGCAAAGGCCATGGTAAACGATGTAGTTTCATATCACGTAATTGAGGCTCTTTTCCCTTTTCGCGTTTGAACGGGTTTAAAAATTCCTCACAAATAATTGTTAAAGAATTATCTGCGCTCCACATGGCTCTATCGAGACTGGGCTGACCAAATCCACAATGCCTAACCAACGCTGTCGTTTGTGCTTTGGCTGGTTTTCCTCTCGTGGGAAGAAACATACGTTTCATGGCATCTGTCCACTGAGCAGAATGCACTATCAGCCCACGAACACTCTCTGGCCATAGTTCGGGGTACCTTGCCATTAACTGTGCTGCCATCTGGGCACAAAGCGCTGAAGCAGCACTTGTTGCGTTGCTCGTTGTAAACATCCGCTCAGTAGGATTGAAATGAGTTGTTAGCAAGCTCAAGCTACTCATCCAGGCCGCACCTAAACCATCTCGTGCTGCATTCCCGCCTTCAAAAACCACATCGGGTTTTAATGGCCAATGTGATTGCCATGTCTGCGACGTCGTGCTGAATGGGCTTAGTCCACCAACCTCGGCTATAGGTGTATAGTGTTGCGCATCAGCTTCTGTGATTCTTACCATGTTAGTCATTGCACCAACTGTGAGGGCATTCCATGCTTGCGCTGGGTCATGTATGCCATCTGAGGTATTACTTTGTGGGTACTCCATCCAGGCATTTGGGTCTTTAATATTCCCTGCAGACACAACAAACAATTTTGGGGTTTCACCTTGTTCGTCAGCATCGTAGGCGAGCCGATCGATGGTTGCTGACCATGCGGAAGGCCGTCCACGATCGCGATTATCTCTGGCTGTAATTGCCATACTGTAAACTCTTTTACGATGTGGAGCAGTAATGGAAGGTCGATCCACCGCCTCGGAAGTCAGGTATCCGTGTAACTGAGGGTCTCCACCATTGGCACCATCTTCTGGAATAAGCTTAACGGATTCAAGACGATGCGAAACTACTACTGGTGTATTCGTTACAAGTATGTCGGTTAGATTTCCAAGGAGTGCAAGCCCGGCCATTTCCGTGCCATGGCCCTCGGTATCGTCAACTCCCCAAGCGGGTTCGATACTATGTTTATCAGCATCAGCAATCGAGTCTTGTAGCAAGGGGTGCCCATTGTTTACACCAGTATCAAATAGGCATACATAAGGTACATCTGCACCGTCTTCGGGTATTGATAATCGAGCATTTAGCTCATCTACCCACTGTGGTTGCTCATCAGGTGCTAAGTTATCAAAAAATTCTGCTGTTTCTTTGGCTCGTCGTAACTCTGCGATACTGTTTAATGTCATCATTGAACGTTTCATTTGGCCTACTGAACCATAAACCAGTAAAACCGAACGTTCAGGGAAGTAGAGCTCACCGGGTGCAATGCGAAAGTTCAGTCCCTCCGCCATTTCTCGGAATTGGTTCACGGTACCTTGGCGGTCACCTCGTGTTGGTAACCAAACCTCCCACCAAAGATGCTCATCGTCAGCTGTTGGCATAGTTTCGGGAGAGTCTGTCCATAGTGCTTGTATGGTAGCAGCGCGAATTTCGGAAATAGCGTTCAGCAGCTTACTGTGTGCTGGACCACTTTTTTTATCCTCGCTTTCGTCCAGATAGGCAGTGATAAGTTTTTCAAAAAACTGAAGTTTACCGTCAGGCACAAATACAGTAGCAAAGGTTTTATTATCGTCGTGACGGACATTTCGCAGTTCGATGCCTGAGCGCTCTCGGGCTAAGGATTCAAAAGCCAATTCAACATCAGGGAAGCTTTCAAATTCAATTTGCAGACCAAATCCTTCATCAGCACCAGCCAGCCTTTGCTGCTCAGCCGCATCATTCAAAACTGGCGTCAATTGTTGGAGCTTACTAAGTAACGCAACTCCATGTTCAATTCTGTCTCTGTCGGGTATTGGTGAGCCACCACCGCCTTTAGATGGCGAGGTAAAATGTTCTGAATGTGCGCTGTTGTGAAAAATAAAGTGCGGATGGTTATTCGGCTCCCTACCTGCCATAAAACGTCCTTATCGTTAACTGCTCTTATTTAATCTGTTTGATAGCTTTCGGCGTTCTTCCAGTGCTTGTGTAATATCTTTTTCTGATATCTTTTCTGCTCGCTCAATCAATGCTGTTTTCAGTACTTCATCCGCTGCTCGGGATAATTCCGCGTAACTTAGGCCAATGGCTTTGTTAGCCAATCGTTTCCAGGATGTATTTTTTATTGCCATGCGAGATAAACGAGATTTAAGCACACTGGCGATGTGCACATCATCAGGTAACTCGTAGTGCATCAGGTCATCAAAACGACGAAACAGGGCATTATCCAGAATATCTGGGTGATTGGTGGCACCAATTATGATGCTATGGGAATCATCCTGTTCAATCATTTGCAAAAAGCTGTTAAGGATACGTCGCACTTCACCGACGTCGTTTGCTAACCCTCGCTGAGAGCCTATTGCATCAAATTCATCAAAGAAGTAGACCCCGCGGGTCTGATGGGTGGACTCAAAGATCTGCCTCAGTTTGGCGGCAGTCTCTCCCATGAACTTGGTAATTAAACCATCTAGTCGCACTTGAAATAATGGCAGTCCTAACTCTCCAGCCAATACAGACGCGGTCATGGTTTTACCTGTTCCTGGTGGACCTACTAACAAAAGCTTGCGCCGAGGAGACAAACCATGCGACAGGATCTCGGCTGCATGGCGCTGCTCGCGAACAATGCGTTCTAATTGCTTGGCTAGATCGCTGTTTAGCACCATATCACCCAGACGTGCCTTGGGGTAACTGACGCTAAGCAGATTAGCCAGCTCGCCTCTTGGTTTACTGATGGGGACCGCTTTGCGCTCTGGCGTAATTACTCGACTGGCTTTGGCCTGATCAACTAATGTGCGCAGTTCTTCCGCAAGCTTGCCATGTCCTCGCTTGGCTTCATGAGCAGCGACTTGCATTGCGACGGAATAAAAACGGCTATCATCGCCCTCTAGATGCGACTTTAGCAGTGCCCTTAATTGATTTGCATTAGCCATAATATGGTCCTCCCAGTAAGGAATTATTATATCTTTTCAACTGTGCAATCACGACCAAAAACTTCAGGAGACTACCTTGATAACCATATTCACTCCATTGAATCTTATCATCGTACGCATGTGCTTATTGCTTTATTCAATGTAGGTCTGATTGCATCAGAATGCATAGACAACTCCGCTACGGAATGGCTGCTCTCAACCTCCTTATTGACCATTCGGGTTTCGAATTCTGAGTGTTAGGTTTTACCACTTGTATCCATCTACCAAATAGTCGGAAATATCCTGAGTTTCATTGACACTTTGATCCTTCAATATGAAGCACACTCAAGCAGTTAGGGACTGAATCTGCTGTGGCAACACCTTCGATTAGTCGCGCACTTATCAGTTTCGATCTCTATTAAAAGTTGCGCACATTAAACGTTGTTTCGAACATTATTTAACGTGCACAACACTAAATAATAGGTCTCATTATTCCACGGTCACAGACTTAGCCAGGTTACGCGGCTGGTCGACGTCGGTGCCTTTAATAATGGCGACGTAGTAGCTGAGCAGCTGTAGTGGCAGGGTATACACGATAGGCGCGATCACACTGTCCACATGCGGCAGGTTAATCACCCGCATGGTGGCGTCGCTGGCAAATTTTGCGTCTTTGTCGGCAAATACGTACATGATGCCGCCGCGAGCGCGTACTTCTTCAACGTTGGATTTAAGTTTTTCCAACAGTTCATTATTCGGCGCTACCACAATCACCGGCATTTCATCGTCAATCAGCGCCAGCGGGCCATGTTTAAGCTCGCCGGAGGCATAAGCTTCGGCGTGAATATAAGAAATTTCTTTAAGCTTCAGTGCCCCTTCCATGGCGATGGGATACTGATCGCCACGACCCAGGAACAGGCTGTGATGTTTATCGGCAAATTCTTCCGCCAGTTTTTCAATACCAGCGGATAGCGCCAGGGTTTCTTCCAGCTTGGCGGGCAGACTGTGCAGGGCACTGACAATCTTGCCATGGTCGCTGGTGGTCATGCCGTTGAACTGCCCCAGTGCCAGTGTCAGCATTAACAATCCGGTTAACTGGGTGGTAAAGGCTTTAGTGGAAGCCACGCCGATTTCTGCGCCCGCCAGGGTCATAAAGGCCAGATCGGATTCCCGTACCAAAGACGAGCCAGGCACATTACAAATGGTCAGGCTGGCCATATAGCCCAGTTCCTTGCCCAGGCGCAGTGCTGCCAGGGTGTCGGCGGTTTCACCTGACTGGGAAATAGTGACCAGCAAGCTGTCAGGGTGAACAAACGACTTGCGGTAGCGGAATTCTGAGGCGATCTCCACGTTGCAGGACACATTGGCATATTGCTCCAGCCAGTAACGGGCCGTCATACCTGAGTGATAGCTGGTGCCACAGGCGACAATTTGCACATGCTTAACCTTGGCCAGCAAATCCGGGGCCATGGCGCCGAAAATACGCGGATCCACCCCTTCGTCACTTAAGCGATCCTGCAGGGTATTGCGTACCACGGTAGGCTGCTCATGAATTTCCTTGAGCATATAGTGGCGATAGCCGCCTTTGTCACCGGCATCGTGTTCAATATCCGAGTCATGTACCGGGCGCAGTACTTCATGGCCGTCCTTGTCGAATATATGCACCTGGGTACGGCTGATCTGCGCCACATCGCCTTCTTCTAAAAAGATAAAGCGGCGGGTTACCGGCAGTAACGCTAACTGATCCGAGGCAATAAAGTTCTCATCAATACCCAGACCAATCACCAGCGGGCTGCCTGAACGGGCCACCACCACATGCCCGGGGTTTTGCTGATCCATCACCACTGTGCCGTAGGCGCCATGGAATTTTTTCACCGCACGCTGCACTGCGCTCAGCAGACTGTCGGCGCTTTGCAGTTCCAGCTCCACCTGGTGGGCAATGGTTTCGGTGTCAGTGTCGGAACTAAAGTGAAAGCCCTGGCCGCGCAATTGTTCACGCAGTTCCAGATAATTTTCGATAATACCGTTGTGTACCACCGCAATGCGTTCGGTGGAAAAGTGCGGGTGGGCATTGGCCTCGGTGACGCCGCCATGGGTGGCCCAGCGGGTATGGGCAATACCGGTACTGCCTTTAATGGGGTTGCTGGCCAGTGCATCGGCCAGTTCCTGCACCTTGCCGGTGCGGCGTACCCGCTGCAACTGACCTTCACTATCCAGCACGGCCACACCGGCAGAGTCATAGCCGCGGTATTCCAGACGTTTTAATCCTTCCAGCAAAATGCTGACTACGTTACGTTCGGCGATGGCGCCCACTATTCCACACATGTTGTTTCTCCGTTTATTCGGTTTTGGCGCAGATTACCTGTACGCCTTTCTGTTCAATCTGTTGTCTGGCAGCTGCCGGGATTTGATCGTCCGTGACCAGCACGGAAATTTGTGACCAGGGCAGCTCCAGATTGGGTATCTTGCGTTGCAGCTTTTCGGATTCGGCCAGCACAATCACTTCGCGCGCCACTTCGGCCATCACCTTGGATAACTGGGTTAGTTCATTAAAGGTGGTGGTACCTTTGTCCAGGTCCAGCCCGGCTGCGCCTAAAAAGGCCTGGTCAAAGTTATAGGCCCTAAGCATCTGTTCGGCCATCTGGCCCTGAAAAGAATGTGACTGGTTGTCCCATGTGCCGCCGGTCATTAACACGGTGGGCTCGTTTTCCAGCTCCAGCAAACTGGCTGACACATGCAGGGCATTAGTCATGACCACCAGGCCACGCTTATGATTGAGTTCCGGGATCAGGGCCGAGGTGGTACTGCCGCTGTCGATAATGATGCGGTTATGGTCGCGGATCAGTTGGCTGGCCGCTTTGGCAATGGATATCTTTCGAATCGAAACTTCTTCTTCCAATTCCGGGGCATCCTGCGGCAGCAACATCGCACCACCGTACTTACGCACTAATAGTCCACTGCGTTCAAGCTCGGTCAGATCTTTTCTGATGGTCACTTCGGAGGTGCTGAATTCCTTGGTCAGGGCATCCACTGTCACTTCTCCCTGCGACATCAGGCGGTCGACTATGGCGCGTCGACGAAATTGAGTGTTTCGTTTATACATCAAATCGAAATATTAAGTTTCACAACGAAACTTATGATAGTAGATCTTTTACTCTATGCAAGTAAAAAATGCCCAGAGGTCAGGTCGGCTTGTGTTTTGTCAGACCATCGCCATCCGGCAGCAAGGGTATCAGTTGGCGTAAACCGGCAACGCTTTGCTTTGGCCGTTATAAAGTTCCAGTTTTTTGCCGACATCACCCAGAGTTGCCGCATAACTGAAAGTATTAGATCAAATTAATGAAAGACTTTCAGTTTTGTCGAAAAAATATTCGCTTTGTTTGGCCAATAAAGCCTTTATTACTGTATGATGCGCGGCAAAAAATAATACTGAAATACCGTCTGAAAGTTTTTAATCTGGAGTACCCCGATGACCTCTGTTCCCCCCAATGTGTTAGTGGATTTAACCCCTGCCGAGTTAATTGAACAAGCGCTGGCCCGCGGCGAAGGAAAACTGGCCGCCAATGGCGCGCTGGTGGTGGAAACTGGTGCCCGCACGGGTCGTTCACCCAAAGATCGTTTTATTGTCAGGGAAGCCTCTACTGAACAGGACATTGAGTGGGGCGCGGTGAATCGCCCATTCGATGCAAGCCAGTTTGATGCACTTTGGGACAGAGTCGAAGCCTATTTACTGGGTAAAAGCCACTTTATGTCGCACCTGGAAGTGGGCGCTGATCCAGAACATTACCTGCCGTTGCAGGTACGTACAGAGACAGCCTGGCACCAATTGTTTGCCCGTAACCTGTTTATTCGCCCGCAAAACTGGAATCACGCCGGTAAAGATGCCTGGCAAATTCTGAATGCCCCAGGTTTTGTCTGCCAACCCGAGCGCGACGGCACCAACTCAGAGGGTGTGGTGATTATCAATTTCGCCAAACGCAGAGTCTTGCTGGCGGGAATGCGCTACGCCGGGGAAATGAAAAAATCCATGTTCTCGGTGCAAAACTTCCTGTTACCGGGCAAAGATGTATTACCCATGCACTGCAGTGCCAATGTTGGTGAACAGGGTGACGTGACATTGTTCTTCGGCCTGTCTGGCACCGGTAAAACCACGTTGTCAGCCGATCCTTCGCGTTTTCTGATTGGTGACGATGAGCATGGCTGGGCACCTGGCTCGGTATTTAATATTGAAGGCGGTTGTTACGCCAAATGTATCGACCTGTCACAACAAAATGAACCCGTCATCTGGGACGCTATTCGCTTCGGTACGGTACTGGAAAACGTGGTACTGGATGACAAACGCAAACCTGACTATCAGGATTGCAGCCTGACTCAGAACAGTCGCGCCGCTTACCCGCTGGAGCATATTGAAAAGCGTGAAGTGGCTAATCGTGCCGGTGAACCCCGCGCCGTAGTGTTTCTGACTTGCGATGTCAGTGGTGTATTGCCTCCGGTATCTATTCTGTCAGAACAGGCGGCTGCTTATCATTTCTTGTCTGGCTACACCGCCAAAGTGGGCTCCACCGAGATTGGTTCTACCGCCGCCATTGAGTCCACCTTCTCTACCTGCTTTGGTGCCCCCTTCTTCCCGCGTCCGGCTGGCGTCTATGCCGAGCTGCTGATGAAACGAGTACGTGAATTCGGTGCCAAAGTCTATCTGGTGAATACCGGCTGGACTGGCGGTCCTTACGGTGAAGGTAAGCGCTTTGATATTCCTACTACCCGTGCGGTGGTGGATGCCATTGTTAACAATAAGCTGGATGGGGTGGAAACCCAGCATATTGAACAGCTTAACCTGGATGTTCCAGTGGCTGTGCATGGTGTGGACAGCAAACTACTGAATCCCAGAAATACCTGGGCAGATCAGGCTAAATATGACGAGTACGCCAGCCGTTTGGCTGCCGAGTTTAAACAGAACTTTGCCAAATACGCCGTATCTGAAGAGATTCGTCAGGCTGGCCCTAAGGCCTGAGTCGCCTGCCGGACGGCGTCAGCCGTCCGGCATATCTATTGATATTCCATTCATATACCCCCGCTTTCACCGCAAAATAGCCGATAAACTTGCTGACAATATTCCGATTGCCAATTTATAAATAACCAGTATCTTAGTGGCCAATTGACATGGTAGGTCAATAAACCAACAGCCTTAAAGGAATCGCTATGGCTCGTTTCACCATAATGTCTTTCTCTCCTCACTAGCCGCACCAGTCCGGCTTTATTCCCTGTAATCAAATTTAGCTAAATGCACGCTTGCTGCGTTTGGCTGGATCCTGCTGTGTGCCGTTCAGTGCCGCTGAACTGGCTGATAGTAGGTATTTGTTCGATCTGATATTTAACTGATTGTATTAAAAGGAAATTAATGATGAGTTTTATAAAGAACAAGGTGCCGCCGCGCTTTGCTGGCTTAGGCACCTGGCTGATTGCTGCCTGCATGACGTTCAGCCTGCAGGCGCAAGATACACTTGATGCCGAAGCTGAAGCCTTTGCTGCGGGTGAATTGCTGCCACTGCGCGCTATCGACAGGGGGACCTTGCCCAACTCCAACCTGCAAAAGCAGGTGGAATTACAAACCCTGACCGCGCTGGAACTGCAACAGCTGGCCTTGGACACGCAGTTTAGTCCGGCAGTGTTGTATGAGAAGCTGCCAGTAGAGCAACAGTCGGCATTACTGAACAGCATAAGTGCCGATACAGAAATTACACCGGATATTCAGGCCCTGGCTAATTCACTTAGCAAAGACCCGGTTAAGATTTACGCCCATTTCAGTAACAACTTTACCTTTGAGCCTTACTATTTCGGCGCGCTTAAAGGCGCCCAGGAAACCTTATATCAAAAGTCGGGCAACGATTTCGATATTGCCTCGGCCATGATTGCCACCTTGAGGGCCTCGGGTCTGCAGGCCAGATATGTGGTCGGTAAGATTCGCACGCCTGCCGCCAGTGGAGCCAAATGGATTGGTACCACTGATGCACTAACGGCTGGCAACATCCTGGCCACAGCGGGATATCAAAGTACTATATTTGGGGATGCGCAAGGACGTCCAACCCAACTGGAAACCCAGCATGTCTGGGTAGAGTATTATCACAGTGCTACTGCCAGTTGGATAGGGCTGGCCCCGGCCTTTAAAGACCATAGCCTTCCTCAGGGTCGCAATATCAGTATCGAGGCCGGTAACGATCCGCAAACCCTGATTAACCGAATGTCATCTGCAGGTATGCTGGCTAACGCCAATGGCATTATGCAGCCTGACCTGAACTTGGTTGATGAATACATTCAGGAAAACGAGCAGCGTACTGCCAGCCATCTTAGTGGTGCGCCGCAAACCCGCCTGAGCGATCTGGTTAAGCCACGCAAAGCCATTGTACGTAACATCAGTCAGCTTCCCAGCACCTTGCCCTTCAGCATTCAGGGTACGGTGAGCAGGCTGAATGAATTAAGCGACAGCCACCGTCAGCATGTGCAGGTGGCATTGCCCGGTTTGAGTAAGCGCCTGGCATTGCCTGCCGTCTTAGCCAAGCGACTAACGGTGGATTACATCGCTGCCACGCCAACGGACCAGAATAAAATCAACAGTTACGGTGGAATACTGAACACCCCTTACAAGGGCGTTAACCTAAAGCCGCAACTTAAACTGGATGGTGCGGTGATGGCGACCGGCAGTGCCGTGAGCGTGGGCAGTTACCAGACCATGACGGTGTCTTTCTTTAAAGGCAGTGCTGCGGCCGGGGCGGTGCAGCACAATGTCACCGCTGGTGGGGTGTATGCCGTTGCGCTGGACAGCCAGAAAGTCAGCGAGCAGAAGTTCAAGCGCACCCTGGACAAGCTGAATGTGCTGAAAAATACCCATAAGAACAACCTGCTGCACGAAGAATTTGCCGGTGAGCTGTTGCATATGCTGGGCATGTCTTACTACCGCCAGTTGGACAATGTCATTGACAATATGAGCGCCACCTCCGGCAGCTTTATCTTCCATCAGGTTTCTGAAGCCCTGGTGTCCATTGACCTGACTACCAGACTCAATGCCAGCGGCCAGCATATTATGTCGGTGGGGGAGCGGGGCATCGACGCACCACGCAATATCTACTCGCTGTTCTCTGCCAGCAATGCCGCAGATTTTAATGCTGCCGGTCTGCTGTTTTCTGTTGGTATGGCCGCTTCGGCGCTGGAACATGCGGTATTTGAAAAGACCATGGGCTGGCCATCCGTATCCACCATGTCAATTTTGCGGGCGGCGGCCAATCACGAGATCCCGGTTTACCGAATCAACCGCACCAATCTGGAAGCGGTTATGTCGCAACTGGAACTGACCGACACCTACAAAAACAGTATGCGTGCGGCGGTGAATGCTGGTCGGGTGGTGATCACACCCAAGTCCACCATAAAACAGGGTAAGTGGCGCGGCTTAGGTTACATTGTGCTTGACCCGGCCACCGGGGCGGCGGGCTACCTGATTAACGGCGGCCATGCCGGCGGAAAGCAAAGCTTTAAGCCCATGGATCTTCAACAGGCCGGCATAGTGTTTGTTAAAGATGTCGGTGCTGTAGCCTTGGCCTTTGCGCAAGGGGCAATATACGGCGATTTTAACCCTAATGCTTACAACAGCCCAATTCAGGGGGGCGCTGCCGCACTGGGTACTTTTGTCGCTGACTTTTTTATTGTTGGTGATATCCGAAATGTCGGTGTAACCACCTGGGATCTGGTTGTTAACGATGGCAGCTTTTCTGATGTGGCTCTGGCAGCGGTCGGGTTTATTCCTTTATTTGATCTGAGTAAAACCGGTTATAAGGTCAGCGACGCAGTAATCAGCAACTGGAACCTGAGTGCGGTGGAGTCCAGTTACCGTTCGGTGTCTGCCAATTCAACCAATCTGGTGGCCAGTCTTAGCAAGAATGCCGATATTACCTCTGCCAGTATAGGTAAGCTATCCGGGCGCTTTGATGCGGTGATTACCCAGGCCAGCCGCAATGGCATGAATTTCAGCAGCGTTACCGTAAAAGACGGCCAGGGCTATGCCAGAAGCCTGGGGATTAACCCGGACAATATGACCACAACCACCAAAGCGTTGCTGGGTGAAAAAGCAGCGATAGATTACAGTACCAAGCAGCGCGGTATGACCTGCTACTTCTGCAGCGGCACACCCAGTCAGAACGGCATTGACAGTATTTACAAAGATGCCCAGGGTAACTTTGTGATTACCGAGTCCAAGTTTATCGGTACTGGCAGTAATTTTGGGCTGGGTTCGTTAACCGGCTCTGGTGTCAACAAGCAGATGACTGATAACTGGCTGTTTGGTGCAAGGGGACAGGGGGGACCAGATAGTGCGCTATACAGAACTCCAGGTATGACTCAGCAACAAAAAGAACAGCTCGTTGCTGCTTATGGCGCAGGTAAAGTTCGTAAGCAAATTGTAGTGGTTACCGATCAACACCGTGGTTTGGGGGTGACCGAAGCTTTGAGCAAACATGCGGAATTTGGAGGTAGCGCTGCGAAGTCGAAACTTGACCATATTGTTGTTATTGAATTACCAATTCGACCTTAAGTTCAGATGGCGGCTGCTAAGCAGCCGCTTTAACTGGGATATTTATGCAAACCACTATTAGTCTATCTGAAGAGTTTAACTACCGACTGTATTGCACCGAGTACATGTTGAAAATAGACCCGGATCAGGCCCTTGACGATGCCAAGTTTTTTGTCTGGATGAGGATATCCGGCCTGCTGCTGGACAGTTCCTGTACACTGACGATATTGCAGCGCGACCAGGAAGCAACACAAAGACGTCAGCAGGGCCTGCAGGCAGCAAAAACCGCCATGGGTTACGCCAATGACAGAGAATATTACGATGGTCTGATAAATTGTCTGTGTCATGCCATGCTGGCAGGCAACCAGCAAGAGGCCAGCAGCTGGGCAGAGATTATTCTAAAAAGCAACCAGCCCGATTTACTGGAGAATGATTTCTTTTACCTGCCCTTTTATAAGCTGCTAAGCGCGTTGTGGCTGGACCGGGCGGTGGCCTGGACCGGGCATTTAACCGCAATCAGTAAAATGCAGCAGCGAAAAAAAACCTACTTTCCTCCTGGTACGACTGATGCGTTGCAGGCCATTGAGCGGGGCGATGCCGCGGCGGCCGCAACGGCGATTGATTTGATACTGGTGTGGCATAGCCAGAAAGCACGCAAGGTTGGCAGTTTTATACACAATGGTTCTACAGGCTTTATCTGCGACACGGCTACCCTGCTTTGTATTACCGCTTTATGGCGGGGCCTGTCGCTAAAGCCGCTACTTAAGCAGTGCCAGGACAACTTAAAGCTGATGCCGCAGGACCTCATTCATCGTCCGGAACTGTCCCCTAAATGTCGCTTTGTTCTGCCGGTGGATTATGTGCCGGACTATTTGCTGGCCCCCTGGAATAGTGACAGCAGCTAAAAAAGGCAGGGAGCTGACTGGTACTCCCTGCTTTTACCCGGCAATGCTTTGCGATCTAGTTATGCTGCAAGGCTTCAATAGGGTCTAATTGCGATGCCTTGACCGCCGGATAAATACCAAAACCCAGGCCAATAGCGGTACAGATACTGAAGGACAGAATAATCGCGGCCAGTGACCAGCTCACTGCCCAACCACTAAACAGGGCGATAACTTCCGACAGGCCAATTCCAAATAAAATCCCCAGCAGGCCGCCGACAATGGAAATGGTCAGGCTTTCTGCCACAAACTGCACGCGAATATCCCGGCAGGTCGCGCCAACCGCACGCAGCAGGCCGATTTCTGTGGTGCGCTCTAATACGGTGGCCAGCATAATATTCATAATGCCAATGCCGCCAACCAGCAGGGAAATACCCGCCACACAGGACATCACGATATTAAAAATCTGCTGGGTTTGCTTTTGCTGGGCCAGCAGAGCAGCCGGCACCAGCATATCGTAGTCGTCAATCTGGTTATGACGCTGTTCCAGTAACCTGTTAATGGCCTTAGCCGCCACCATAGGATCAGTGTCTTCGCTAATTTTCAGCTTCAGGCTGCTGATTTCGCTGTCCAGCCATTCGGCCGGAAACTTACGCATGGCAGTTTGCAAGGGAATAAACACCTGGTTTTGTTCACCGCCCAGCTTAATCCCCTGGAATTCTTCTTTACTCAGAAACGGGGCTTGCAGCACACCTACCACCTTAAACCACAAGTGGTTAATCTTGATATTCTGCCCCAGCGCATCGCCGAGCGGGAACAGCTGGGCAGCGGTATTGGCCCCCAGCAACGCCACCTGAGCCAGATGGCGCTCGTCTTCGTCATTCAGTACCCGGCCATCGGCCAGGTCCAGCTTACTCAGTTCAAAATAACTGGCACTGACCCCGACGGCTTCACCGTCGCTGCGCCCGGACAGGCTGAATAACTCGTAGGTGTCCAGTTTGCGTTGTGCGGCGAAATCGCTGACAAAGGGCAGGCTGGTGGTGGCAATTTCACCGTCACGCAAACTCAGGCCGCGGGAATGCTTACGCTGTTCCTGTAAGGCTTCCTGCTCGAATTCCCGCGCATTAATGATCAGATTGCGCAGGCCCATGCTGTCGATCATACGCAGGGCTTCACGTTCGGCCCCGGCCCCGATATTCAGCATGGCAATCACCGCGCCAACACCGAAAATCATTCCCAGCAGGGTTAAAAAGGTGCGCAGGGCATGCTGGCGCAGCTCTTCCAGGGTATCCAGCAACAACATCAGGTACTTCATGGCTGTGCATCCTTAACATTCACCAACGCCACCTCATCGCCCTCTTCCAGACCGCTGAGGATCTGAGCAAACGACAAACTGGTACGTCCTATCTGCACGGGAACAGGGTCGAAGCCACTGCCGTTTTTGCGATAAACAATATGCTGGTTTTGTTGGTTAAACAGGCTTTGCAGCGGCACCACCAGGCTGTCTGGTTGGTCCAGCACCTGAATCTTTGCTTCCACTTTCCGCCCTGGCACCAAAAGATCCCTGTTCTGCTGATTCAGGCTGACGGTTACTTCATAATATTTCTGCGGATCATTGCGGCGGATGCTGGATGGCATAGGCGCCACCGCTTCCACCTCGCCTTTCAGTTCGGTCTGCGGTTGTGCCACCAGATACAGGCTGACAGCCTGCCCCGGGGCCAGGCTTAGCGCTTCGGCTTCCAGTACAAAAAGCTTGGCCTTGATCAGGCTTAAATCTGGCAGTGTGGCAATTTTCGAGCCTGGCCACATAGTCTGCCCGACACTGGGTTTTTGCCCAGACCAGTCGGCATAATACACCAGGGTGCCATCATGGGGGGCTTTGACTTCCAGCAAATCCAAACTGCTGGTAAAAGACTCCAGGCGCTGTTGGTGCTGAGATTTTTGCATGGCCAGCAAGCCCAGCTCACCGGCGGAACTTTGCTGGAAGCTGTCGTCTTTCCAATGCAGATATTCCTGCTTGGCACCCAGATATTCCTTGTCCTGCAAAGACTCCAGTATTTCCAGTTTAGAGCGGATCTGCAGGTCTTCGATGGCGAACTGCTCGGCAAAGGTTTTTTCTTCTCCCACCAGTTCGATGTCTTTGCTGATAGCATCGCCCTGGGTACTGAGTTCGGCATCTTTTTCCTGAATATCCAGGTCGCTCAGGGCCATGCGGTGTTGTGACTGCTCTGCCCGTAATTGCAAGCTTTCGGCGTCAAAACGGGCAATCACGTCTCCTTTGCTGACCTGGCTAAACTCAGGAGCCAGCCAGGCCAGACTTTGTGGGCCATTACGAAAGGCCGGGGCCGTTACCATTTCTGAACGGGCCGCAAACAACTCACCACTGGCGGGCACCACCACAGACAAGGTTTGCTGACTGGCCTCGTACAAGGGAATTTGTTCTGTATCTTCACTGCAGGCACCAAGCAGTAACAGGGCAAAAGGCATCAGTTTTTTCATGGCAGCACCCAATCCCCTTCGCTCAGACCCTGATTAATCACAGCCTTACCCTGGGTCAGTGACGTGACTTCAACATCCTGGCGGGAGCCGTCGGCCAGCATAACCCAATAACCCTGCTCATCCTTTTTCACCAGTTGCTGAGGTAAGGTCAGGGCTTCATCAAAGGTTTGGGTATGAATTTTAACCCTGGCGGTCATACCGGGTCGCATACTGTCCAGATCGACCGTATCCAGCACGATGGCGGCATCAATAATACGCCGTTTATCCTGGCGCGACATATTGCGAAATACCTGGCCAAGGGACTCCACCTTGCCGCTGACCACCACTTCCTGACTACCGGACAGAATAACTTCAACGCTTTGGCCGGGTTTCACCTGACCACTGTCGGATTCACGTACCTGGGCAATCACCTGTAGCTGGTCGGGCTTGGCAATTTCCAATACCGCCTGGCCAAAATTAACCGATTCTCCTACCAGGGGCTTTTCACCATTCCAGTCTGCCTTGTACAGCACTATGCCGGCAAAAGGGGCATGGATCTGTAACTTGTCGATAGATTGCTGTAACTCGCGTACTTCCCCTTGCAGGCGCTCTACTTTACCGCTGGCCAGTTTAATGTTGCGGGCCTTGGAAGCATGATGGTGATTGAGTTTCTCCTTGGCCAGATGCAGATCAATTTGTGCGATTTTAAAGTCCAGTACGCTTTTTTGCCGTTCCAGTTCGGAACGGGAGTTATCAACGATGTCAGCCCGGCGTTTGGCTTTATCGTAATTCATCTGCATTTCTGCCAATTGCAGTTTTAATTCCTCGCCATCGGCTTCTTGCTTGAGAGTCTGGTTTTCCAGTTCTTTTTCTGCCGTGGCCAGCTCTGCCTGCTTGTCCAGCAACCGGTCTCTGACCTGTTTATCGTCAAAGGCCAGTACCAGTTGTCCTGCTTCAACCCGGCTGTTATCCGGTGCCATATGCTTGATCTGGAATTGCCACATGCGTTCCACCGCAGGTGGTGCCAACACCGCACTTTGCAGCGGTTTCAGCTCACCACTGGCTTCCACCAGATTGGTTAGTTTTTCCCGCTGTGCCTGTTGACCTTGTGGTGGACTGCAGGCGGTTAACAGGCCCAGCCACAGCAGCGATAGCCATTTATACATCCTGTTCTCCCTGCAGTTCCAATTGTGCACTCATACCCGGCAGCAAGGTCAGATTGTCCGGCACATCAAATTCAAAGGTGGCACGGAAATAGGCATCATTACCCCATTCGCGTCGTTGTTCGGGTTGTTGCGAGACATCCTTGAGTTTTGCCTCAAAGCGCCGCTGGGGGAAGGCATCCAGGCTCAACCAGGCAGCCTGGCCGGGTTGCAGTCTTGCCTGGTCGGCTTCGTGCACCCAGGCCTCTACATATAAACCGGAAATGGCCGGAATTTCGGCAATACGCCAACCGGGCTGGGCAGTTGCGCCGACAAACATTTTTTCACCATTCCAGGGGTGATCGGCATAGATAACCGGGCCGCTACGCTGGGCGGTTTGATTCATCAGGGTCAGCTTGTGGCGGTGGTAGGCCAGTTGCCGCTCATGGTTTTCAATTTTAAGTTGCTGCTTCTCCAGGGCGGTCTGGTGGCTGAATTTGGCCTGATCCAGCTTATCCACCGCTTTGGTTTTGGCAACCAGGGCCTTTTCCAGCTCCAACTGATACTTCTCATAATCAAAGGTGCTGTGTGTGCCCTTGGGTACCGACGCATCCAGCCGTGCTTTTTGTACCAGCAGCTCGGCTCTGTCCAGGCCCGACTGGGCTTCCAGTACTTTTAACTCTCCATCTGACTGCTGGCGAACCAGCTCTTCTCGGGCATTGATCAGGCTGACTTCTTCCTGATCAATACTGGCCTGAATACCACTGCCATCGAATACCACTACGGGATCGCCGACCTGGGCAACCTGACCTTCCTTCATCATCCAGTCGACCTGCACACGCCAGTTGTCGGTGCGTGGTGCATAAAACACCTGACTGTCTGCCGCCCTGACCTGACCTGTGAGTAATAAGGGGCTGGCCAGCAAGGGACATGACAACCAGGCCAGCAATAGAATTCTTAATTGCATAAGCTGTCCTCCACTACCAGACCGTCTTTCATGCGGATAACACGGCCGGCATGGGCGGCAATATCTTCCTCATGGGTGACCATGACGATGGTTTGCCCTTGTTTATGCAGCCCGGTTAGCAAAGCCATAATTTCTTCGGAAGTACGGGTATCCAGGTTGCCGGTGGGTTCGTCGGCAAAAATCACTTTGGGTTGATTGACCAGAGCCCTGGCAATAGCCACCCGCTGGCGCTGCCCACCGGACATTTCAAATGGTTTATGGTGAGCGCGATGACCAAGGCCCACCTGAGCGAGAATATCACTGGCACGCTGACGGGCATCCTGAATACTGATATCTGAATAACGTAGCGGCAGCATGACATTCTGCACCGCATTTAATCGCGGCAATAAATGGAATGTCTGGAAGATAAAGCCAATCTGGCGGTTACGGATCCCTGACAGGGATTCATCATCCAGGCTGGCGATATTCTGGCCTGCCAGCCGGTAATGGCCCTTGGTGGGGGAATCCAGGCAGCCGAGAATATTCATCAGGGTGGACTTACCTGAACCCGATGTACCCATAATGGCGACAAATTCATTTGCATCGATACGCAGCGACACATCATCCAGTGCCGTTACCTGGGTTTCCCCCCTGCCATAGATACGACTCAATTTTTCTACTTCAATCATCCCTGCGACTCGTGTGGGGCTGTCGGTGCAGCAACATATTGCAATCAAAGGCCGCCGGTGCACCAAGGCACCGGCAAGGCCCTGGCCTTAGAGGCCGTAAACAGATTTAAGTTCGGCAACCTGACCAAGCTGTTGCTGCACAGCGGGGTCACCTACTACGACCAGGGTCATTTTATCCAGCGGCAGGTACTTTGCCGCCAGTGCGGAAATCTGCTGCGGGGTCAAAGCATTCACCTTCTGCAAATAGGTTTGCAGATGAGACAGCGGCAGGCCATGACTCTTCAGGTTCCACAACTGGTTGATAATGGCGGTGCGCGATGAATTCTGCAACACATAAATGCCAGACAAATAGTTTTTAAAACCGTCTAATTCTTGTTTAGCGGGCGCTTCTGTTTGCAGGCGTTTTATCTCTTTTATGATCTCGGCGATGGCCGCGCCGGTTGACTCTGCCGTGACATCAGCACCCTCATACCAAAGGGCAGCACCCACACGTGTGGCCAGGCTGCTGTTTGGTGAGTAGGTGTAGCCCTTGTCTTCACGAATATTGGAGGTAATGCGACTGGAAAAAGCCCCCCCGAGCAGGGTATTCATGGTGGTCAGGCCGACAAAATCCGGGTGCGACGGGTCCACCACGGGTAAGCCCAGGCGAATAGTGGACTGTGGGGCCTGTTCTCTGGCAATAAACACTAGTTCGGCTTCGGCCTGAAGGCTGGGTTTGGTCAATGTCCGCGCCTGACCACCGGACATATCGGCAAAGGCCTGGCGCACCGCCTGCTCAGTGCTGGCTTCATCAAACTGACCTGATATATACAGATGGCTGCGTTTGGCCACAAGGTTAGTACTGACAAAGCTCTGTACATCGGCCAGGGTCAGTGCCTCGACCTTGGCTTCATCGGCAAATACATTGGCATAGGGATGGTCGCCATACACGGCACGGTAGAAGGCTTCGGTTGCCTGGCTCTGGGCCTGAGATTTATTGACTTTCAGGTCCCGCACAAAGTTGGCCACGGCCCGTTGCAAGTCGGCTTCAGCAAATTTCGGACGGATAGCCAGGTCGGCCAGCAGGCGCACTGCATCCGGGGCAAATTCGCTCAGGACATCCATTTGCAAAAAGCTGGCATTGGTGGCCACCGAGGTATTCACCTGCCCGCCCATCTCTGCTGCAGCTTCGGCGATTTGTTTGGCGTTGAGGGTTTGGCTGCCTTCGGTCAGCAACTGATAGCTGATATCCGATACGGCGTCTTTACCCTGGTCATCCACGTTGCCGGTGTCGGTAATCAGGCGCAGAGTGACCTTGGGCGTTTTGCCATATTGCACAAAGGTCACAGTTAGACCGTTGTCCAATTGAATGTCGCGGGTTTGGGTCAGATTAAAATCCTGGGGTTGCCCGCCTTGTGGTGGCAGTTCCTTGGCCTGAACATGAATGTTCAGCAACAGGGCGCCACACAGCATGTACAAAGCGTTTTTCATTGTTGTTCTCCTTGCGCGGTGGCCTGGGACGGGGCTTCACCCGGTGTCAGGGTCAAGATGGTGCGATTGCCCGGACGTAAATACTCTTTTACCGTGGCTTTAATCAGCTCAGGGGTAACGGCCTTGAAGTTGGCTTCCAGTTCGTTAATGCGTGCCGGGTTGTCATCGAACAGGGCGAAGCTGGCCAGCAGGTCCAGTTTGCCAAAGCCATAGAAGCCATCGATGTTGTCATACAGATCTGAACGCAGTTTCACCAAAGCGCGCTGAATATCTTTTTCATCTATGGGTTGTTCGGCCAGTCTGGCCACCACCGCATCCACTGCTGATACCAGGTCTTTTTCGCTGTGTTGCTCGTCATGGGTAAATGAGCTCATCCACAACATGGGGCCATTATAATTAAACATATTGCCCAGCAAGTAGTTGATACCCCCGCCCACATCACCTGTCACCTGGCGCTCTTTGACCAGTTCCTGATGCAGCAGACTGTCGTCTCCTTGTACCAGCAACTGGTCGATTATGCCCATAGCATAATATTCAGGTGTGTTACGTGGCGGCATTTTATAGGCGAACGCAAAGGCTGGTTTGGGCGCTAACCGGTCAAATTTGTTAAAGCGTTTCTCCTGCTCCTGACGCAGTTCGGTCAGATCTGGCTGGGCCGCCAGTTCAGCACTGGGAATGGCCCCAAAGTACTGTTTAATCATGGCCAAGGTAGTGTCTACCTCTACATCACCTACCACCACCACCACAGCATTATTGGGCGCGTAGTACATGTCGAAGAAGGCTTTTACGTCTTCCAGGGTGGCGGCATCCAAATCAGCCAGGTCACCGTAGAAGTTATGTGCGTTATACCAGTTATTGAAGGCGTATTGCGGCATATCCAGCCAGGGAAAACCGCCGTAAGGCTGGTTAAGAACGTTCACTTTCACCTCGTTCTTAACTACCCCTTGTTGGTTTGTCAGGTTTTCCTGGGTGATGGCCAGGCCCTTCATACGGTCAGCTTCGGCCCACAGCATGGTTTCCAGCTTGTGCGCCGGGACAATTTCAAAATAGTTGGTGTAATCGAAGCGGGTCGAACCGTTCAACACGCCGCCATTGTTTTGCACCAGACTGATAAATTCCATCTTGCCCAGATTTTCCGAGCCCTGAAACATCATATGCTCAAACAAATGGGCAAAGCCGGTTCTGTCTTTGGGCTCTATGCGAAAACCAATGTTGTAGTAAACGCCAATTGTGGCGATGGGGGCGGTGTCATCCGGTGAGATAACCACTTTTAAACCGTTGTCCAGCTTGCTGTAGTGAACGGGGACATTAAAACTCACAGGGCTGGACATTGATTGGGCTTTATCAGCCAGTTTTTCCGCCAGGGTGTTGGTACTGGTGTCTGCAGGCTTTGGGCTGCAACCCAGCATCAACATGGCCGCGGCGAGCGCAACGACTTTAGATGCCATAATTATTCCTTACTATTGTTATATGAGGCTGTTTGTCATTTGTCGGCGATGATAGTCAGGCCCATAGTACCAGCCGCCCGGGCAGCCGCAATGTAAAGCAAGGGTGTGGTAGGTTAATGGCGTGATAAAATTGTAAAATTCTGTGTGTGCGCTGCTAAGGTAATTTGCCGCTGCTGTCAAGCTTGCTCGGCAAAGCCACTTTGGCAACCAGTCCTCCATCCGGATGATTTTCCAGCCTGATACTGCCAAGATGCATATCAACGATGCGTTTAATAATGGCCAGTCCCAGACCCGAGCCGAGGCTGCCCCTAGCCTTGTCGCCCTGCGTAAAGGGTTGAAACAGATTGTCGATTTGATCTTCAGGAATACCCGGGCCATGGTCACGCACACTAAAGCTCACTTCGCGGCGCTTTTTGTTATAGCCAGAACTAATCTCTATATGTGGGCTGCCGTAACGAAAGGCGTTTTCAATCAGGTTATCCAGCACGCGCTTAATCGCCACTTTGCGCAGCTGTAAGTCCGGCACCTCGGCCAGTTCAAGCTTGATGTGGTGATTCTCTTCTATATCCCTGACGCGCACTACATCGTCAATCAGGCTGTTAAGGTTAACTCTCTCCAGTTTCTCCTGACGGTCCTGGCGCACATAATTGATAAACTGGTCGATGATATCGTTCATATCCTCAATATCATGATTAATGCCATCGCGAATCCATTCCTGTTGGTCTGGTAACATTTCGGTGGCCAGACGGATACGGGTTAACGGCGTGCGCAAATCATGGGAAATGCCTGCTGTCAGCAATGCCCGGTCGTCTTCAAGCTGCTTAATACCCCGTGACATCTGATTGAACGCACGGGTTACCGCCATAATCTCACTTGAGCCACTTTCTTTCAGCGGGGCTGGAAAATTACCCCGGGCCACGGCCATGGCGGCATGTTGAAGGGCCTGCAGGGGTTTGTTAAGGCGCCGCACAAATAACCAGCCGCCCGCCACGCTGAGTACACCAATGACCATCAGATAGATGGTCAGTGGTGAAATGTCGGTTTCGCCCAGACCCTGCATGGGAATGGTGATCCACAAATTGGGGTCCTGTGGAGGATTGACCCAGAACATATAAGGATCGCCCGGCGTAATACGTACATCGGCACTGCCACCCAGGCGCTCCGACATTTGTCTGGATAATGACTGATAATGTCTGGCCTGGTCCAAACCCTGTTGTCTGGCCTCTGCTTCGGACAAAATGCGAATACCCGTGGCATCAAAGAATTCCCTGTGTAAATCAGGGTCCTGATGGTCCAGTCCTTCCAGGAAAATCACATTAACCTGATTAGCCAGCAGATGATTGATCTGCTGGTAAGTGGGACGAATAAAGTAATAGGTCACCGACAGGTAAGACACCACCTGGTTGATCAACAGCAATAAACCGATCAGCAGTACGGTCTGACCAAAGGCGCTCTTAGGCAATACACGCATAATGTTAATTGATATTCAGAACTAGGCGTTCTTCTTCTCACCATCCGGCACAAACACGTAGCCTAAACCCCATACCGTCTGAATATAGCGAGGGTTGGCAGGGTCGTCTTCCAGCATACGACGCAGACGCGAAACCTGCACATCAATGCTGCGCTCCAGCGCACTGTAGTCGCGGCCTCTGGCAAGGTTCATCAGTTTATCTCTGGACAATGGCACTCTGGGGTGGGTCACCAAAGACTTAAGTACGGCAAATTCACCACTGGTCAGTGTCATCGGCTGACCGTCTGCATTCATTTCACGGGTGGCTAGATTAAGACTGTATTTACCAAATGTGACCATTTGTTCTTCTTGCGAAGGTGCACCAGGTGCTTCGGTAGTACGACGACGCAATACAGCCTTAATGCGGGCCAACAGCTCACGCGGATTAAAGGGTTTGGGCAGGTAATCATCTGCACCCATCTCCAGGCCGATTATGCGATCTACTTCATCGCCTTTGGCTGTCAGCATCACAATAGGGATTTCATTTTCGCGCTGACGCAGGCGACGACAAATGGACAGGCCGTCTTCACCGGGTAACATCAGGTCCAGCACCATCATATGGAAGTTTTCCCGTTCCAGCAGCCTGTCCATTTGTTCTGAATTGGCTGCCGTTCTGACCTGATAGCCCTGCTCAACCAGATAGCGTTCCAGCAAGCTACGCAGACGCATATCATCATCAACTACCAGTACCTTAGGTGTTTCCTGTCCCATTGCTTATTTACCTGCAAAAAATACCGCTGATATCCAACACCAAAAGGGGACTTGGTGCAACTCAGCCACAATGTTTGTCACTATAAGGTAAAGCATAAGTAAATTAAAAGCTTGCCTGCCTGACATGTGCAGTTGTTACAAAGTTTGTGTGTCTGCATGGCGCTGGCGTAAAACCTTACCTTTAGGCAAAATAACCGCAAACAAACGCGTCTGGCCACAATGTGCCAGGCACTATGGAGTGAAACGAATGCAGGCATCAGTTAAGTGGGTGGATGGTTACCGCTTTGTTGGCACGTCAGACAGCGGCCATGCGGTAGTGATGGATGGTGACAAAAGTAGCGCCGCCAGTCCGATGGAAATGGTGATGATGGCCGCGGGCAGTTGCGCCTCGGTGGATGTGGTCAGCATCCTGAAAAAGGCCAAACAGAAAGTAACAGGTGTTGAAGTGAAACTCAGCGGTGAGCGTGCGGATGCCGTGCCCGCAGTATTTACCAAGCTGCATTTACACTTTGTGGTCAGTGGCCAGGATGTAAGTGAAAAACATGTGGAAAGAGCGGTCAATCTGTCGGCCGAAAAATACTGCTCTGTGTCTATTATGCTGGGTAAATCGGTTGCAGTAAGCCACAGTTTTGAAGTGCTTGAAGCCGAGTTCTGAGATTAAATCTATACTCAAAAGGTCAACACGCTCTACTTATGTCCAGTTTTTTTACAGCGCTAGGTTGGTATTTTTCCAGTACTGGCTTTTGATTATTTGTATCTCTTTGAATTGTATAAATATTGTCCGGCGTTTGGTTGCTGGCACTGACTATGCATAAGACGAATTTGGTCGGTTGTGAATCGGCATAGTGCCGGTCAGACTGTCAGTAATCTTTGGAGACGTTTATGCAAAAGTCCGTTATTTTTCGGCCAAAATCTCTGAGCCTGGCCGTTGCCACTATTCTGGGTGTGGCCGTTATGCCAGCCCAGGCAACACTGTTAAATTACACTATTTCCACTGAGACCGGATACCAGATAGGTGATCCGCTGTATGACGAGGACAGCAACAGCGATTCTGATCCAAGCTGGTCTTCGTCCTATATCGACAGATACGGCTCAGACGCCGACACGTCGGGTGGGGCCAGCGGCAACGATGTAGGTTGGATGTATTCCCGCTCTTATGGCGTGGGCGCGCATTACCATCAATTTTCTACTGTTACCCAATCCGTTGATGTTCTGAACAGCAGTGGCCTCGCCCAGCTATATAGTTATGATTTCAGCATTAACCGGGGCTCCCTGGATGCTGAAAACTATGGCTTTACCACGTCGGAAGAGTTTTCCACCGCGGGTTATATTGTTGATATCAGCGTAGACGGCAACTCGCTATGGAGCAGCATGTTTACTCTGGATACTGATATCAATGGGTCACAGGCAACCTATTCCGGCACTATGCTCGGCAGTTACCAGAATGGCGACAGCTACTACTGGTGGTCCGCCTTTTCCGACACCCTGAACCTTGGTGTATGGGGAGCAGGTGAGTCGTTCAATCTGACCTACAGTATCACGACCTTTGTGCAAGGTAATCACCTGAAAAGTTGCGACAACGGTTATGGCAATTATGGTACGGCAAACCTGGCAAGCGTCAGTGCGGTTACCGAGGATTGCGGCTATGGTGAATACGGCGAATATGGTTACTGGGGCTCTTACACTGGCTATACCTATGCGCAGTTTGGTGACCCAAATGGTTTCAGCACCGTGCCTGTTGCCTTTAACGACAACAATATCAGACAAAACTCCACCTCGGTGCCAGAACCTGCCAGTATCGCGCTGTTAGGTGCGGGCCTGGCTGGTCTGGCTTTCCGTCGGCGCAGGAAAACCCAATAGCATTATTGTATGGCTATGCAAAGCCCGGTGTTAAGCCGGGCTTTTTGTTTTCCAGCAAGGTTTGCAGTGCTTCCAACATTCCCTGCTTTTGCTCCTGATGAGAAAAACCCGCATAAGTGTTGGCAAATGCCGTCAGGTTTTGTCTGAGTGTATCGTCATTCAATATTCTGTTTATTTTGTCGGCCAGATTCTGGTAGTCGCCTTCGGGGGGGATAAAATATGCAAGATAGCGGCGACACAGTAGCTCCGCCAATATCCATTGTTCAAGCTGCTTGGGCAGCAATAGCAAAGGTACGGCATTAAGCAGCATACCTGACAGAGTACCATGGCCGGCATGACAGATGACTAAATCGCACTCAGCAGCTACCGCAGCCAGATTAACCGCATCCCGATGCCAGATAAACTTAGGGTATTGCGCCATTACATCCTGCTCTATACCGGAAATATGTAATGACACGGCCGCATCCAGTTCATGCAATTGCTGCAAAATGGTTGGCATGGCAACGAAATCCTGGTGCAGATAAACAAATATTCTGGGTTTATTTTCCTGTGTCCACTGCGGCAAAGCACCCTGCTCAAAATCGAAACAAGGGCCCCAATATTCTGCGTCCTGGCGTTGTGAGTAATGATCAAACTCTGGCAGAGTACAAAGAAAACAATCGTCGGCCTGGCCAAACAACTGACTAAAGTACGCCAGGGGCGGCTTCTTGGCACTTTTCAGGAAAGCATTGCACTGTGACAGGACCTGGTCTTCGGCACCACTTTGTTGTTCACCAAGCAAATGACTCAGTAAGAAGGGTAAGGGTTTAGTGTCGGGCGGGATAAAAAAGCCGGTGCCCATTAGCACTCTGGGGATGTCGGCAGCATGGCTCACCAACAACGCTGTGGGAGCATGATCTATCAGCACAATATCGGGTTGCAGCTCAGTGAAAATATCCAGCCAGGCCTGGCAGCGATTTAACGTGTTTTGTTGATCATGAAAGCCGTTGTTAACCAGAATTTCCGCCAGATTGCGGGTTGGGTTATGTTTAACTTGTCTGTCTGTGGCCGGTGTGGCACGGATATCCTGGATCTCGGGTAGCATTTTACGGCTGACGTCCAGGTTTTTTGTCACACAACTCACCCGCCAGCCTTGTTCCAGCAAACGCAATGCCAAGTGCCGGAAATTCAGCACATGACCGTAGCCCTGACCCAATTCCCAACAATAAAGCAGATGCGGGGCCATGTTTGTTCCTTATTTTTCCGCCACCCAATCCATCTGGAAACTGGCGCGGCGTTTTTTATCCATCAATTCTTCGATTAGGGGAGACAGGATCAATTCCATTGCCAATCCCATTTTGCCCCCAGGTACCACTATGGTATTGATTCTGGACATAAAGGCACCTTCGATCATCTGCAGCAGATAAGGGTAATTGACATTGCGCATTTCACGGCGAAAACGTACCACCACAAAACTTTCGTCATGGGACGGAATTTCCCTGGCGCTGAAGGGGTTGGAGGTGTCTACCGTGGGCACCCGCTGAAAATTCACATGGGTACGGGAAAACTGCGGGGTAATGTACTGGAAGTAGTCGTCCATACTGCGCACGATACTGCTCATCACCGCCTCGCGCGAGTGACCGCGGTCGGTGGTGTCGCGCACAATTTTCTGGATCCATTCCAGGTTAACAATAGGCACCATGCCGACCAGAAGATCCACATGTTTGGCGGCATCGGCTTCGTCTGTTACCACGCCGCCATGTAAGCCTTCGTAAAACAGCAGTTCGGTACTTTTGGGCAAGTCCTGCCAAGGCGTAAAGGTGCCGGGCATCTGATTGAAGGGCACTGCGTCGTCAAAGCTATGCAGGTAATGGCGGTATTTTCCTGAGCCGGTCTCACCATATTCCTTAAACAGGTTCTCAAGTAGCACAAAATCATTGGCTCTGGGGCCAAAATAGCTGATATGCCGACCTTGTTCCTGGGCCTTGCGGATCTCCACTTCCATTTCCGGACGGGTAAAACGGTGGAAACTGTCTCCTTCCACAAAGGCCGCATTCAAACCCAGATTGCGGAAAATATGGCGTATGGCATTGGTGGTCGTTGTGGTGCCTGCACCGGAAGAACCCGTAATGGCAATAATGGGGTGCTTTGCTGACATGATTATGTTGGTTTGGAAACCGAACGCTATTTATAAGCAAGGCGACTTAGAGGGTCAAGGAATTCAGTGTCAGTCTGGTGATTCAATGAGGCCATTTGTTTCACTTGAAAATTCTCTGCTCAACCCCAAATACAGGCTAATCTCATATGAATATCCGCCAGACGGATACGAATTCTTAAGGAGTCCGGGTGACTACGATAGTTTCAGTTAGGCGCAATAATCAGGTTGTCATCGCTGGCGACGGCCAGGTGTCTCTTGGCAATACCGTAATGAAGGGCAATGCCAGAAAAGTTCGCCGCCTTTATCAGAACAAAGTTCTGGCTGGATTTGCCGGTGGTACGGCGGATGCGTTTACCTTGTTTGAGCGCTTTGAATCCAAATTGGAAATTCATCAGGGGCATCTGATGCGTGCTGCGGTGGAATTGGCTAAAGACTGGCGTACTGACCGAATGTTAAGGCGTCTGGAAGCATTGCTGGCGGTGGCTGATGAAACCGCGTCGCTGATTATTACCGGTAACGGTGACGTATTGCAGCCTGAAATGGATTTAATCGCCATTGGCTCGGGTGGCCCTTTTGCTCAGGCTGCGGCAACCGCTTTGCTGCAAAATACCGAACTCAGTGCTCGTGAAATCGCCGAAAAGAGCCTGACCATTGCGGGTGATATCTGTGTGTTCACCAACCACAATCATACCGTTGAGCAACTGGATTACTGATCAATTTTCAGGGGGCCTGAACTGCTTAGGCACCCTGATACCCATAAATTTTGCAATATAAGGTTTATCCATGTCGGAAATGACCCCCAGAGAAATTGTCCACGAACTGGACCGCCATATTATCGGCCAGCAGGGTGCCAAACGTGCCGTGGCCATCGCCTTGCGTAACCGCTGGCGACGTATGCAATTGAATGAAGAGCTGCGTCATGAAGTCACCCCCAAAAATATCCTGATGATTGGCCCAACCGGGGTGGGTAAAACCGAAATCGCCCGTCGCCTGGCCAAACTGGCAAACGCCCCATTTATTAAAGTAGAAGCAACTAAGTTTACTGAAGTGGGGTATGTAGGTAAGGAAGTGGAAGCCATCATTCGCGACCTGGCCGATATCTCGGTGAAGATGACCAAAGAACAGGAAATGGCCAAAGTACGCTACCGTGCTGAGGAAGCGGCCGAGGAGCGCGTACTGGATGCCCTGCTACCCCGTCCTGAAAATGTCTGGGGTGAACGTGAAGAAGGCCAGGACAAGGGCACGCGCCAGGCGTTTCGTAAGAAACTGCGTGAAGGGCAGTTGGACGACAAAGAAATCGATGTGGATGTAGCGCTGCCGCAGATGGGGGTGGAAATTATGGCCCCACCCGGCATGGAAGAGATGACCAACCAGCTGCAAAGCATGTTCCAGAACCTGTCCGGTTCCCACAAAAAGAAGAAGAAGTTAAAGGTCAAAGAAGCCTTTAAGCTGTTGATTGAGGAAGAAGCTGCGCGTTTGGTGAATCAGGAAGATCTGAAAGAGAAAGCGCTGTATAACGTTGAGCAGAACGGCATCGTATTTATTGATGAGATAGACAAAATCTGTAAAAGGGAAAATACCAGTGGCGCTGACGTTTCCCGCGAAGGCGTGCAGCGTGACCTGCTACCACTGGTGGAAGGCTCAACCGTCAGTACCAAGCACGGTATGGTGAAAACCGATCATATTCTGTTTATTGCCTCTGGCGCGTTTCAGATGGCCAAACCATCGGATTTAATTCCGGAGCTGCAAGGTCGATTGCCCATCAGGGTAGAACTGAGTGCGCTTACTGCCAATGACTTTATTCGTATTCTGACCGAACCTAATGCCTCACTAACCGAGCAGTATTCGGAGCTTATGCGTACCGAAGGGGTGGAAGTAGAGTTTACTCAGGATGGTATTGAGCGCATTGCGCAGGCGGCCTGGCAAGTCAACGAGCGTACCGAAAACATTGGGGCCAGACGATTGCATACGGTGATGGAAAAGCTGATGGAAGACATTTCCTTCAGTGCGTCTGAAAAACAGGGCGAGAAATTGCTGATCGATGCCGACTATGTCAAAGGCCACCTGGACAGCCTGGTGGAAGATGAAGATCTAAGCCGTTTTATTTTGTAAAGTTAAGGGCCTGCGGGCCCTTTTTTACTGGGTTGGAACAAAATCTATACTTGAAAGATAAACAGCCCCTAGCCTGTGTTGGTCCTTTTGGTATGGTTGTGCAGCCGTATTTGCAACTGAGCGTTTTTCCATGCCCATACCGATAGCAGCACATGCAGATTAAGCATCAATATCAGTCCCCATTCCACCGCATTTTCCAGTCTCTGATACTGCTCGCCCAGGCTGGCGTCCAATAACAGAGAAAACAGCGCCAACAGCAAGGTCATTGCACTAAGTGCGAATAAGCGACGACCATCCGTGCGGGTTTCTGTTTGCCTGGCAAGGGTTGACGCGAGCAGCAACTGGCAAATAAAAGTCAAACCAAGATAAGTGATCACGCCGCTACGTCGCAGCAGGTAGGGAATGTTGCCATCATGGCCGAGGCTGAGTGTGTAGCTAATTAAGGCCACACTGGCCAGACCGCCACACCAGCCCAGGGCCCTGTTTTTTTGTCCGGTCAGACCCTGAAGCCAGGCTTGGTTGATCAACCAGTATAGCGCCAGCAGCACCATGGCGGTGATCATACCGCCCTTAAACACAAAGTAGGCAGTGCCCTGTCTGCCGGTGGCGCTAATGCTATAGCAGTCCAGCCAATAGGGGTTGCACCAGGCCAGATAATTCTCATAACCACTGAGCAGCAGACAAATATGTGTGGTAAACAGTGGCAGCAGCGCCGTCAGCAAGCCTAACCGGTAAAGTTGAAGCTGGGCTAAATCAGACACACACGCGGTTACGACCCAGGTCCTTGGCCTGATAAAGACGGTTATCAGCCTCAACCAACATGCTGTGGCCCAAATCGCTGTCCAGCTTATCACTGATACCGAAGCTGATAGTGACATGCAGTTCACTGGCCAGTTGATGCCAGGGCCAGGCTTCTACCTTGGCACGGATTCTGTCAATTAAACCCTCTGCCTGGCGTTTATCGGTATGGGCCATCAGGATCACAAATTCCTCGCCACCGTATCGGGCTAACACGTCGGCCTCCCGAATTTCTTTTTGCATCAGCACTGCGACCTGCTTTAGCACGGCGTCACCAATATGGTGTGAGAATCTGTCATTGATTTGTTTAAAGTTATCAATATCGCCTAAGGCTAAAGCCAGGGCGTCCTGATAGCGAATCGCCTGGTGATGCATCAAGCGAAATTGTTGATTGAAGTAGCGACGATTATGCAGGCTGGTCAGCTCATCACGCAGTGACAGCTCCTGCATGGCTTCCGCCTGAGCTTTGATGGTTTCATTGGACGCTTTAAGCTCAGCGTAGGTGTTATTCAGCTCCTGGGCCATACGGTTGAATTCCCTGGCCAGCAGCGCAACTTCATCCTTACCTTCCACCTGCACTCGCTGATTCAGGTTGCCTTTGCTCATTTCAATGGCTGCCCGGGTCAGAGCCTGTAAGTGTTTTACCAGCTGGCTACCCATGGTTAAACTTAGCAGCAATGTCACGGCCAGACCTGCTGCAGCTCCAATCAACATACTGCGGCTTTGGATCAGCAAATAGGACTTATCCTGGTCGGTAAGCGGAAGTTCACCACCACCTAATGCATACCCGACTAATTCACCATCCAGGGTCAGTGGATTGGCTTGTTGCAGTTGCTCAGCACTAAGTTGCTGACCTAATTCATATTCAAAAAACGGGAGAAAAACAAACCCCTGGTGATCGGTCAGAACGAAGCGAAAACTGTTGGAAACTGTTGGTCGCTGATCGCTAAGGGCTGGTCTGATTGGAGCCGCTTGGCGATTGCTTAGATACTGATTGATCAGAAGTGCAGATTGACGACCACCCCACTCCTGATGATCCTGGCGGAACTCTTCGATTGCGCGCACAAAACCCTTGAAGTGCACTTCCCTGGCTTCATTGACAAACCTTTGCTCCAACAACCAAGGCGTAATCAGTGCCATGACACTAATTGCGGCAAGGCTGGTGATCAGCATAGATAAGGTCAGTTTAGTGCGCAACGAATTCAACAACGACTTCTCCTGCAAATTCCTTGTCCCTGGTTATTCACCAGATGTTCCCCCTCAAACTAAGAGGTGGTTGTTTGCTGGCATGATAGAACAATTTACCGGCAAGTACAGCGGCAATGCCCTGGCTGAAGAAAATTACTGCGGGTAGTGTAATAAAATTGCCTGCCATTGGCGCGATATTTGCCAAAATCACAGGGCAGAATAGATTTTATTTTGGAAACTTTTGCCAATCGTGCTATATCGCAGCACAATTTAAGCAAGCACAAAGCCTTTGGCTTAAATCCAGGACAAACACATGATGACACTCGGCTGGAGGGAATGGGGCGGTTTACCCCAATTGGGCATAAAGCAAGTTAAGATGAAAGTGGATACAGGCGCGAAAACATCCTGTCTGCACGCATTTCAATTAGATCCTTTTGAACGGGATGGGCAGACATGGATTCGCATTCACCTGCACCCGGTTCAGGATAACAACGACATTGAACATGTGTGCGAAGCCAGAGTCGTTGACAGGCGCAAAGTGAGAGACTCGGGTGGGCACGAAGAAGAGCGATTTGTGGTGGAAACCGAACTGGAAATCGGCGGACAACGTTATCCCATCGAGCTGACTCTGACTAACAGAGATTCCATGCGCTTTCGCATGTTGCTGGGGCGACAGGCCATGTGCGGACGTTTTTTGGTTGATCCACAAGCTTCCTATCTGCTTGGCCAAGCTTTAAGCTGAGGAAATCAAAAAGGAAAACGCTTCCCGTTGAATTGAAAAAGCGTCAGGTGACTGCCACACTGAGGCCGGCACATTGCCGTGCGTCGGCGCCTGACGACCGGGATTGCACAGTATTTCAGGTCCAGTGCCTGCTGCAGGCCAGGGTCATTATCATTTTATTACAAGGTTTCGTACCATGAGAATCGCCGTTCTTTCGCGTAACAACAGTCTGTACTCCACCAGGCGCCTTAAAGAAGCCGGTGAAGCAAGGGGCCATGAAGTGCATGTGATTGATCCCTTGAAATGCTACATGAACATCAATATGCAGAGTTCTTCTGTACATATTAAGGGCAAGGAACTGCCTGAGTTTGATGCCATTATCCCGCGTATTGGTGCATCTATTACTTTTTACGGCACCGCCGTGCTTCGTCAGTTTGAAATGATGGGGGTATACCCGCTGAATGAGTCGGTGGCCATCAGCCGCAGTCGCGACAAGTTGCGCTCTTTGCAACTACTATCCCGCAAGGGCATCGGGTTACCTATCACTGGTTTTGCTAACCAGGCCAGCAATATACCTGATTTGATTGAGATGGTGGGCGGTGCACCGCTGGTGATTAAACTGCTTGAGGGAACCCAGGGTATCGGAGTGGTGTTGGCCGAAACCCGCAAAGCCGCCGAAAGTGTGATTGAAGCCTTTATGGGGCTTAAAGCCGATATTATGGTACAGGAATACATCAGCGAAGCCGGTGGTGCAGATATTCGTTGTTTCGTTATTGGTGACAAGGTGATTGCTGCCATGAAACGACAGGCCAAGCCGGGAGAGTTCCGCTCCAACTTACACCGCGGCGGCAGTGCTTCCCTGGTGCGCCTTACCCCGGAAGAACGCAGTACCGCAGTGCGTGCCGCCAGAACCATGGGGCTGAATGTGGCGGGTGTCGATATTCTGCGTTCCAATCACGGCCCGGTGGTGATGGAAGTCAATTCATCGCCAGGTCTGGAAGGTATTGAAACCGCCACAGGTAAAAATATTGCCGATAAGATCATCGAATTTATCGAGAAAAATGCCAAGGCCCACAGCACCCGAACCCGGGGCAAGGGCTGATGGCCAGACAGCCGGCTTTTGAACTGGCAGATCAACGTATCCCTGCCGGTAGTCAGCGCGGTATCAAGCTACCGGCAGCCAGGCTATACAATGACACGCCCATGGATTTGCATGTGGAAGTGTTACATGGTCAGAAGGCCGGGCCCACATTACTGGTTTGTGCGGCCATTCATGGTGATGAGCTGAATGGCATTGATATTTGTCGGCGTCTGATTAAAAAGGTCAATCCCAAGCGCCTGAATGGCACTTTAATGGTGGTGCCAATTGTTAATGTGTTCGGCTTTATTCAGCAAACCCGCTATCTGCCGGACAGACGTGACCTGAATCGTTGCTTTCCAGGCTCACAGCGTGGCGCATTAGGTAGCAGGCTGGCGCATTTGTTTTACAGCCAATTGTTGCAGCGCGCTACCCATCTGATTGATCTGCACACAGGTGCGATTCATCGCAGTAATTTGCCGCAAATTCGCACAGATATACAGGATCCTCAGGCATTACAGATGGCGGAAGAGTTTCACGCACCGGTTATTTTGCATGCCAAAGAAAGGGATGGCTCGCTACGGGCCTGCGCATCTGAGCTGGGTGTGCACTCGATATTATACGAGGCTGGTGAGGCATTGCGCTTTGACGAAACCTCGATACGCACCGGTTTGAATGGCATTCTTAATGTTATGAAAAGCCTCGGTATGTCAAACCGGCGAGGGAGCCGCAAAAAGTTTGAACCTATGGTGGCCAACAGCAGCCAATGGGTGCGCAATGAAATGGATGGTTTGATTGTCAGCAAAGTGCGCCTCGGTGATCTGGTCAGCAAAAATCAGATACTGGCTTATTCCACTAACCCTCACGGGGATAGTGAAGTACCTATCCGCTCCCCTCTTGATGGCATTATTATAGGTATGTCCAACATACCCATAGCCAATGAAGGGGAAGCGCTGTTTCATGTGGCCAAGTTTGAATCCGAACTCATTGATCAGGCGGGTGAAATCGTTGACGCCTTTATCGAAGATTTTGAGCCCCGGGTGCTATAGATTGCTCTGACTGGCCACCGGTTTCTCATTTTGTGTCTGCAAGGGCTCGTAATCGGCCAAATGACGTTTCAGTCGTTCAGGAAACTGGACTTGCTGCCATAGCTGATTGCAAATGGACTGAGTATCCTGCCATTGACCCTGTAACAACCAATCCACCAGGATCTGCGGGTCGCTGGGAAACGCGATGGGCTCTGCCGCTGGTAACTCCAGCCAGGCTTCCACTTCTTCGACATCCAGACTGGACATACTTTGGCATAAGCTGAGCTGTTCCAGGGTAAGAATATTGGAAAGCTGTTCAAACTGGCCATGCAGAGGCTTCAATAACAGCTTCTTACCCAATTTAAGACATTCGCTGGACAGTTCAAAGCCACCGTTGGCTATCACGCCGTTAGCGGATTGCAGGGCCAGATGAAAACGTTCCTTGCTGGTTTGACGCCACTTAATGTGACCCTGATCCGAATCCTGGCGAATGTCGGGATGAAAACACAGGAAATTCACTTCACTGAGCGGATCCAAAAACTGGCCAATATCTTCAATTGACTCAAACGGTAGGTAGACCAATACATGATCAGCACCGGAATCAGGCACGTATTCATCTTCAATAAAGGGCGGCATGATGGGAAAACCAAAGTGATACCAGTGCACCCCCAGTTGAATTTTGGATGGCGCAAAATACTTCAGTACCAAGCGGTTAATCAGGTTGTCTCCCTGCTTAGGCACATTGTGTCGGAATGAATCCTGATGGCTGATGGAAATACAAGGAACATTCTGCCGCTTTGCTGCCCAGGCACTAATAGGTTCAAAGTCGTTGATAACCAGGTCATAGCCACTTAAATCCAGAGACATCACATCACGCATAAAGCGCACAGGCCTGAATGCCTTAAAGGTACGCCAGTGGTCTATGGCGCCTTGATGATGGACAAAGGTGAATCCTCTGCGGGTCTGATAATCACCAAACACCTGCATGTCAAAATAGCGGTCTTCATCGCGGCCCGAAAACAGATAATCCACCTGAATATCATCCCGCTGATTAAAGGCTTTCGCCATTACCCTGGCGCGGGTTGTATGACCATTACCAGTGCCTTGTACGCCGTAAAGTATTCTCATGGTTGCTTCCCTTTCCCTGGGGCTGATAGACAAACTAATGCTTCTAAACGACAAAATGGATTCATGAATAGACGGATCCCGGACAACAGAGACGGACAGATATCAGGCTAGCAGAGACAGGCTGAACAGGGAAATAGTCAACCCCAGACTGGCTCCGGCCAGAATGTCACTGGGGTAATGCACACCCAGCAGCACTCTGGACAAACCAATGGTGGCGGCCCAGGCGTACACCAATAATGTGAAACCTGGGTAGTAGTGAGCAATAAGGGAAGCCATCAGGAACGCCGCTGCGGTGTGGCCTGAAGGCAGACTGAACTTATCTGATGGCGAAATATGTGCGCTGAAATTACGCAGCAGGTCGCACGGACGGGTCCGTTTGAACAGTTTCTTCAGTACTACATATATAGGGAGTTCCAGCGCGTAGGCCAGCAAAGCAGTATAGAGAAACAGGTCGCCATGCGTGGGCTCAAACATCCATAGAACCAGGCCGAGTAACAGATACAAGTGGCCATCACCGGTTCTGGATATCCAACGAATCGGTGTACAATTCCGTCCGGCTGTTTTGTTAAATAGCCAGTAGAAAAGCTGTATATCTGCGCGGGCAAATAAGTTCATATCTGTATAAACCTTGCTCATTTGCCAGCCAATCCTAAGAACCTAGTGTGAATAAAAGGTGACAAAAGCAAGAAGACTTTGTGACAAATGCGCCCCAAAGCCAGCCTTGGCCAGTTTTAGATGAATTTAGCTGTTGCGAGTTCCTGCAACAGATGGACAGCCTGGAAATACTCACAGTATACTGGGTTGCAACCCACCCAAAGCAGATGGAAACCTCATGGATTACAACACTTCCGAACTCTGTGACTTGTTTGCCGATAGTGTCGACGTGGTAGAACCCATGTTTGTTAACTATGGCGGTCGTCGCTCCTATGGCGGTGCTATCACTACAATCAAGTGTTTTGAGGACAAGGGCCTGATTGAAAAGGTTCTGCAGCAGCCAGGTAAGGGCAAAGTGCTGCTGGTGGACGGTGGCGGTTCACTGCGCCGGGCTTTGATCGATGCCAGCACCGCACAGTTGGCGCTGGAAAACGAGTGGGAAGGCATTGTCTGTTATGGCAGTGTGCGAGACGTGGATAGCCTGGAAGACATGGAAATAGGCGTGCACGCATTGGCTTCCATTCCGGTTTCTGCCGAATATGAACAAATCGGTGAGGTCGACATTGCGGTTAATTTCGGTGGGGTCACCTTTCTGCCGGAAGATCACCTTTACGCCGATAGTACCGGTATTATCCTGTCCCCAGAGCCACTGGATATCGAATAACGCATTATGTCCTTGGTGCGATTTCTGGATGGCGAAGCAGTGTTGCAGCTTTGCAACACCAGACCGGGTGAGACAAAACTGGGTCAGGCTGTGCAGTGCATGGGCAACTTTGCTGATTATGCCGAGGCGTATGCCGCAGGGTGTCGCTTTGCACTAGTTGGGGTACCTGAACAGGTTGGGCCTACTGCCAACTGCGGCAAAGGTGGCGCACAACTTGGCTGGTCAGCCTTTCTGAGAACTTTCCTTAATTTGCAGGCCAATAGCTGTCTAAGTGGCGAGAATATTCTGCTGCTTGGCGAAGTGATTTGTGATGACCTGCCAGCCAGCACAGAGCTTGCCGAGTTAAGAACGCAGTGTGAGGAGATTGACAGACGCTTGGTCAGTGCCCTTAAACCTGTGTTTGCCGCTGGAATAACCCCGCTGGTTATCGGCGGTGGACATAACAACGCCTACGGCATTATCCGGGCCTGCAGTGAATCAGGCGGGCAGCCGTTGGCGGTAGTGAATCTGGATCCCCATAGTGACTTTCGCCCGTTAGAAGGCCGCCATAGTGGCAATCCGTTTCGCTATGCCTATCAGCACGGCTATCTGTCACACTACGCGGTATTGGGATTGCACGAACAAAAGAATTCCTCAGACGCGCTACAGGCGCTGCGCGAGGCCGGTTTTCCGTGGTTTAGCATCCAGCAGATATGCTGGCGGCGGGAACTCAGTTTTGAGCAGGCTCTGACAACCCTCTGCGACTACTTACTGGCATCCGGCAAGCCGCTGGGTCTGGAATTAGATGTGGATGCTATCTCTGAGTTACCCAGCAGTGCAATGACCTTTGCCGGAGTCAATCTGAATGATGCACTTTACTACGTGCACCATATTGCCTCGCAAGCAAATACTCAATATCTGCATCTGGCCGAGGGGGCACCGGAGCGCCACCCTGCGGGCATCGAAGCAGGAAGCCGGGTGGTCGGCCAGGCTCTGAGTGAACTTGTCTGCACCTTTATCAAGGCCAGATCCGAGCGTCCGCAGGCTTGATAACCCGAAAGCGGATCGAATCGGATTATCGAGCCTACCAAAGGCGCAATGATGCGCCTTGATACTTACGCGCGTTTAACCCTGAAGAAGGCCGCGTAGAGCACCGGCACCACTCCAAGGGTTAACACCGTCCCGATTCCCAGACCAAAGGCAATCACACTGGCCATGCCATGAAACAGCGGGTCACGACCGATAATCAGCGGCAGTAATCCCATAATGGTGGTGATGGTGGTCATGGCAATAGGACGAAGTCGGGTCAGACTGGCGGCGACTATTGCCTGGTAGTCCGTTTTACCCTCGGCCTTTTCAATTTCAATCCGGTCAATCAGCACGATGGCATTATTAATCACTATACCGGCCAGGCTATACAGTCCCAATGAGACCATAAAGCCAAAGGGGGCCTGAGTGGCAAACAGGCCGATAACCGCGCCAATAAACGCCAGTGGAATGGTCAGCACAATCACCAGAGGGCGGCGGAAGGAGTTAAACTGTGCCACCAGTAAAATCAAAATCAGGCCCAGCACCATTGGCATACTGGCGCTCAGGGCCTTTTGTGCAGCGGCTGACTCAGTGATAACACCGTCATATTCAATATGATGATTGATGGGCAGATCCTCTGCCAACAGTTGTAATTTAGGGTCTACCAGACGTTTCAGATCTTCCGCCGCCATATGGGTATTGCGCGCTTCTACGCTGATGGTACGGAACATATCTTCGCGATGAATGATGGAGTACTGATTGACCGGGGCAAACTCGGCAACCTGGAACAGTGGCACGGCCAGGCCGGTCTTCTCGGAATAGACATTCAGAGTGCGCAGGCGGTCAAGATTGCTGCGCTCGGCGTCGGCAGCCCGCAGCATAACCGGGATAATATCGTCACCTTCGCGAAACTCGGTGATAACTGCCCCCGAGAAATAACCCTGCAACGCGGTGGCAATATCACTGGAGGTCAGCCCCGCCCGGCGCGCGCGGTGCTGGTCCACCTGCACTTCTATCTTAACAATACGGTTTTCCCAATCACTGCGAACATCCAGGGTATGTGGAATGTCGCTGAGCAGCGCCATAATCTGCTGCGCCTTGGCATAAATGACGTTTTCATCCGGACCTTTAACCTGAATTTTTATAATGCTGGAATCCGACGGACCCAGGAACATTTTCTTTACCCGCGCGGCGATGTTGGGGAAGTCACTTTCAAGGGCCCGGTCCAGCTCAAGGGTCAGGGCAGACAGGTCGACACCTTCATGCACGTTAAGCACGATAAAGCCCTTGTTTTCGGCTGGATCTTCGGGGTTCAGTGACAACACAAAACGCGGACCGCTAAAGCCCACATAGCCGGAATAACTGTCTATTACAGACTGGTATCTGTCTTGTTCCAGCCAGGTGAAAATGTCACGCATCTGTCGGTCTGTTTCTCTGGATGACGTACCTTTGGGCAGGTCGACATTAACCAGGATTTGCGTGCGGTCAGAATCCGGAAAGAACTGCTTAGGTACCAGCCTCATACTGACAATAGACAGCAGTAACAAGGCAAACATACTCAGCATAAAGAGTAACTTGTGCGCCATTACCCAATGCAGAAAAGCTTCATAGCGGCCAATCCACTTGCCATTTTTCGGCGCCTGGCTGCTTCCTTCCGGCACTTTAACGAAGTAGTAGCACAGGGTCGGCGTGACACACAGTGCCAGTACCCAACTGCTTAACAGGGTAATCAGGATTACCAGCGATATGGAGCGGGTGTATTCACCGGCCACATGTTCTGCCAACATCAGGGGCAAAAAGAAAAACACTGTGGTGGCTGAAGAACTCAGCAGCGGTAGGGCCAGTTCCTTACCACCGCGACACATGGCGTCAAACCGGTCTGCGCCTTCTTCCAGGCGACGTTTGAAATCCTCGGCGATAACAATGCCGTTGTCCACCAACAGGCCCAGGGCGATAATCAGGGTGGCCAGGCTCATGCGTTCCAGTTTTATGCCGGAGAACTGCATAACAGACAGGGTCACCAACATCACGAAGGGTACAATAGTGCCAACAATCAGCCCGGTCCGCATACCCAAAAACAGCACCACTACCACCAAAACGATGGCCAGGGTCTGCAGCACATTCACCGATACGCCATATACGGTTTTAGCCACTTGTTCGGCCTGGTAAGTGGCAATATCCAGCTCATAACCTATGGGTAAACTAGCTTCCAACTGCTTGATATGTTTGAGCATTTTGGGAGCGTAATCGAGAATGTTGTAGCCCGGCAACATGGATATGGCGAAGAATATGGCTGGTTGACCATTGAAATACGCCAGCTTATCCGGTGGATCGATGTAACCCCGCTGGATCTCCACTACATCGGTCAGGGCAATAAACTCTTCACTACCGGGAATACTCAGGTGGGTATTGGCGATATCCTCAACGGAGCGGAAATTTCCGGACGGTTCGATGACAAAACTACTGCGCCCGGTGTCTACCTGGCCGCCTGGACTGATAATGTTCTGATTTTGTAATTCAGCAATGAGCTGGCGGGGAGAGATGCCAAGTTGCGCCAGCCTGGCGTTAGAAACCTGCAGGTAAATACGTTCTTCCTGGCGACCCAAAATTTCAATTTTCTTGGTGCCTTCCACTGCATACAGTGTATCGCGGATATGCTTGGCGGCATCGTACATCTCCCCCATACCAAAACCATCAGCGGTAAGGGCCAGGGTAATCACGGAAACGTCACCAAATTCGTCATTCACCTGTGACGGATAGGTGCCGTCCGGCAAATGGCGCTGGGCCTGCTCAACTTTGTTGCGCAGATCCTGCCAGATATTGTCCAGGTTAAAGTATCTGTCGTAGATTTTTACATGAATAATCGACAGCCCGGTGGACGAGGAAGACGTCAGCTTTTTCACTTCCGGGATCTTGCGAATTTCCTCTTCCAGCTTTTTGGTGATCAGCTCTTCAACCCGTTGCGGTGCCATACCCGGGTAGGCGGTACTGACAATGGCCTCACGGATGGTAATAGTGGGATCTTCCTGAGCCGGCAAGGTAAAATAAGCTATCAAGCCGTTAACCAGGAATAACACCAGCAGCATCAGCACAGTTTTGCGATAGGTAAATGACAAAGACGTCAGGTTCATCATTCTGTCCTTAATTAAACTGACGAATTTGCTTATCCAACAGGCTGACCGCCTGGCCATCACGCAGGAAAGCAACCCCGGCTGTGGCGACTATCTCCCCTTCCTGCAAGCCGTCGGAAATATATACTTCGTTATTGATAATATTCTCGGTCTGCACCCGACGCTTGAAGACTTTTTGTTGCTGTGGGTCATAAACAAACAAATACACGGCATTGCCGGTATCGGCAGCCAGGGACGATACTGGCACGCGTAAGCTGCGACCGGCAAAACCTGAGCGACCCACACCGTCGAAGGTAATGTCGACTTCGGCGGTCATACCGGCACGCAAACGGCCATCATGTTCATTCAGCGTAATAACAGTAGGAAAGGCATTGGCCGCTTCTGCGCGGGTTCCGATTTCAGAAATTCGACCTTTCAGCACCAGCTCCGGTAAGACGGGGAAGCGTACGGGTAGCTCCATACCATTTTGTAATTCCTGAATAATGGTTTCCGGCACCATCAGGCGAACTTCCAAACCGTGCTCGCCCTCAATCTCAAACACGGTCTGACCGGCGGCTATCTGTTGTGAAGGCTCGACCCGACGCTTAGTGATTATGCCGTCGTAGGGCGCTAATAGGACACTGTCATGCAGATTTTTGCGGGCAATATCAAGCTGAGCCTGGGCCACGCCCACGGCACTGCGTGAAGATTCAAACGCCGCTTTGGCATTGTCAAAGCCGGATTTGGATACCACACCTTGTTCAACCAGTTCTGCATAGCGTTTATATTCGTTTTCGGCTTCTGTAAAACTGGCATGTGCCTGCTCCAGTGTGGCCTGGGCGGATTGCAGACTCAGAGTAAAACTGCGTTGATTCAATCTGGCCAGTTCCTGGCCTTGCTTGACGTTCTCGCCCAGATTAACACTGACACTTTCTGTCTTGCCGCTTACTTCAAAACTCAGGCTGGCCGCTTCCACTGGCGCCATAGTGCCTGACAAGCGACGCACCTGTTCCAGTGGCGAGGCCGTGGCTTCGGTCCAGGCAATGGGCCTAATCAAGGGTTTCTCATCGGGCAGGTCGTCCTGACAACCAACCAGACTGAGCAGGGCTAAGAGTAAAAGGGCAAAACGCAGCATACTGACTTCCTTAATAACAATGCATGCAAATGATAAGGAATCTTAACTCAATCTAAATGAATTTCGGGTCAGTAAGGAAATTAATCTGCTATTCCTGCTTATCGCCGATGCGTGCTCTGTGCCAGGTCGGCATATCCTTTATGTGAGGATATCGTCGCTTATGTGCATCCCTGCCACTGCGACATAAATAAAAAACCCGCACAAGTGCGGGTTTCTCTTCTTAGTCAGCGCTTCTGGAAGCACGCTTACGGTCATTTTCCGTCAGCAGCTTTTTACGCAGACGGATATGGTTGGGGGTGACTTCCACCAACTCGTCGTCATCAATAAACTCCAGTGCCCGCTCTAACGTCATACGGATAGGTGGCGTCAGGGTCAGGGCCTCATCCGTACCAGCGGCACGAATGTTGGTCAGCTGCTTACCCTTCAGGCAGTTTACTGTCAGATCGTTGTCGCGGCTGTGAATACCGATAATCTGACCTTCGTATACTTCCGCACCATGGCCGATAAACAAGCGGCCACGCTCCTGCAGGTTAAACAATGCATAAGCAAGTGCCTTACCTTTGGCGTTGGAGATCAATACGCCGTTGTTGCGTTGACCGATACGGCCACCTGCGTGCGGGCCGTATTCCAGGAAAGTGTGGTACATCAGACCGGTACCAGAGGTCAGCGTCATAAAGTCAGTCTGGAAACCAATCAGACCGCGGCTGGGTACCACAAAGTCAATGCGTACCCGGCCTTTGCCGTCTGGGTTCATATCACGCATTTCTGCTTTGCGCAGACCCAACTGTTCCATAATGGAGCCCTGATTCTCTTCTTCGATATCTACCGTCAAAGTTTCATAGGGTTCAAGCAACTGCTCGCCATCTTTACGCAGAATCACTTCCGGGCGGGATACTGCCAACTCGTAGCCTTCGCGACGCATGTTTTCTATCAGCACACCCAAGTGCAGCTCACCACGGCCGGATACGCGGAACTTGTCCGGATCAGCCGTTTCTTCAACCCGCAGTGCAACGTTGTGTTTCAGTTCGGTCTGCAGTCTTTCCAGAATCTGACGTGAGGTAACAAATTTACCGTCCTGGCCAGCGAAAGGCGAGGTATTAACCTGGAAGGTCATGGTTACCGTGGGTTCATCAACGGTCAGGGGCGGCAGAGCTTCTACATTGTCCACTGCACAAACGGTGTCAGAGATTTTCAGTTCACCCAGACCACTGATAGCAACAATGTCACCAGCGCTGGCACTTTCTGCTTCATATCTGTCCAGGCCCAGATAACCAAATACCTGACCCACTTTACCGTTGCGCTTTTTGCCATCGGCACCCATTACGGTTACCTGCTGGTTAACTTTAACCTGGCCACGCTTGATGCGACCAATGCCGATAATGCCCAGGTAGCTGGAGTAGTCCAACTGGGAGATCTGCATCTGTAATGACCCTTCCGGGTCGGCATTCGGGGGTGAAACTTTGTCAACAATGGCCTGGAACAAAGGTTCCATATCGCCGCTCTGTTGGTTTTCGTCCATGCTGGCCCAGCCCTGCAGCGCCGAAGCGTAAACAACCGGGAAGTCCAGTTGCTGGTCGTTGGCACCCAGGTTGTCAAACAAATCAAAAACCTGATCCATTACCCAATCAGGTCGTGCACCCGGACGGTCAATCTTGTTGATGACCACAATGGGATTCAGACCATGAGCAAAGGCTTTTTGCGTGACAAAGCGGGTCTGTGGCATTGGGCCGTCCACTGCATCGACCAACAGCAGTACAGAGTCTGCCATAGACAATACCCGTTCAACTTCACCACCGAAGTCGGCGTGTCCAGGGGTATCCAGAATGTTGATACGGTAGTCTTTCCAGTTGATGGCGGTATTTTTGGCCAGGATGGTAATACCACGCTCTTTTTCCAACGCATTGGAATCCATAACGCGTTCGTCCGTGCCCTTGCGGCTGTCCAGGGTGCCGGACTGTTGAAGCAGCTTGTCGACCAGCGTGGTTTTACCATGGTCAACGTGGGCAATAATGGCAATGTTCCTCAGTTTTTCCAGTGAGGTATGTTGTGAACTCATCAGATTCTCTCTTGGTGGCATGGAGCGGATGATGTCGTCATCCAAACAGGCTATTCAGTCTGAAGTGTATTTCATCCTGACTTAACAGGTCGGGTTTTATGCCGGCTTTGCCGAAATTTTCACCCAATTCCCATTTTCAGGCGGCGGATTGTACAGTTTTATCTGTGACTTTGCGATGACACTTTGTGTTTTTTACGCAGCCTTGTTGACTTTGCTTTGCAGCTAGCCGGAATTCGTCTACTTTTAGGTGCATCTTTCTGGCGCACCTCGCGCCATTTTGGTGCTTATCTGCACTATGTTGGTGCAATCCCGTGCGCCGTTTTGGTACCTTGTTCAATATGTTGCGCGTCAACAGGGCGTTGCAGAGGTAATTATTGAGTTGGCATGGAAATCGCTTTTGTCAGCAGCAGAAAATTCGACTTACCCGCAGAAGCTGAATCTGCGTTTTGAATATCAACCTGGAGGACATAATGTCAGTAGAAAAGGCACTGGACCTGATCAAAGAAAGTGAAGCCAAGTTTGTTGACCTGCGTTTTACCGATACCAAAGGTAAAGAGCAGCACGTTTCCATTCCTGCCAGCCTGGTGGACGAAGAGTTCTTCGAGGAAGGCAAAATGTTTGATGGTTCCTCCATCGCAGGCTGGAAAGGTATTAATGATTCTGACATGGTGTTAATGCCTGACGCCAGCTCAGCAGTTTTAGATCCTTTTGCTGAAGAAACCCAGGTAAACATCCGTTGCGACATTTATGAACCCTCTACCATGCAGGGCTACGATCGTGATCCACGCTCTATCGCCAGACGCGCAGAAGAATACCTGAAATCTACCGGTATCGGTGACACCGTACTGATGGGTCCCGAGCCTGAATTCTTTATGTTTGACGATATTCGTTTCCACACCGATATGGCCGGTTCTTTCTATGAAATCGACTCTATGGAAGCCAAGTGGAATTCAGGCGTTGAATTCGAAGGTGGTAACAAGGGTCACCGTCCAAGTGTGAAAGGCGGTTATTTCCCGGTTCCACCGGTTGACTCTGCTCACGATATCCGTGCCGCCATGTGTTTGGTGATGGAAGAAATGGGCTTGTCTATTGAAGCTCACCACCATGAAGTGGCCACAGCCGGACAAAACGAGATCGCCTGCCGTTTCAACACCATGACCACCAAGGCTGATGAAGTGCAAATCTACAAATATGTTGTGCATAACGTCGCCGATGCCTATGGCAAAACCGCGACCTTTATGCCCAAGCCTTTGGTGGGTGATAACGGTTCTGGCATGCACGTTCACCAGTCCATCAGTAAAGATGGCAAGAACATCTTCGCTGGTGATAAATACGCTGGTCTGTCTGAAGAAGCTTTGTACTACATCGGTGGTATTATTAAGCACGCCCGCGCTATCAACGCGTTTGCTAACCCAACCACCAACTCGTATAAGCGTTTGGTCCCAGGGTTCGAAGCGCCTGTTATGCTGGCTTATTCGGCCCGTAACCGCTCTGCCTCTATCCGTATTCCGCACGTACCCAGCGTGAAGGGACGTCGTATTGAAGTTCGCTTCCCTGACCCGGCGGCCAACCCTTACCTGGCGTTTACGGCTATGTTGATGGCTGGCCTGGATGGCATTAAGAACAAGATCCACCCTGGCGATGCCATGGACAAGGACCTGTACGACCTGCCGCCAGAAGAAGCCAAAGATATTCCAACTGTTTCTCACAGCCTGGAAATGGCGTTGGATGCACTGGATGCAGACCGTGAATTCCTGAAGGAAGGCGGTGTGATGAGCGACGACATGATCGACGCCTACATTGCCATCAAGCGCCTGGAAGTGGAAAAACTGGCCATGACCACGCACCCTGTAGAATTCGATATGTATTACAGCGTGTAAGTTTCGCTTTGCATACCAAGGCCCGCCTAGTGCGGGCTTTTTTGTTGCCGGGTCTGCGGCTACACTGCTGTAAGGCAGCTTGTAAAGGTACAAAGGATGAAACTGGCGTGGGTACTGGCATTGGTAACGTTTTCGGTTAACAGCGCCACCTTATATAAAGTCGTGAAAGCCGATGGCACAGTGATTTACACAGACCGGCCGGTGGCTGGTGCAGTGCCTGTTAGTCTGCCTAAAGCTAACACCGCCGATTCCCTTGCACCAAAACAGGTCAACTCAACGACGCCCTCCAAAAAACCGGACAAAACCTATCAATTAACCATTCTGGCGCCAGCGCATGAGGCGACGATTCGCAACAATCTTGGCGAAGTACAGGTCAGTGGCAGTATTAGTCCTAACGCCGTTGGTAGCTTCCAGTTACTGCTGGATGGCCAGGTCATGGCCACCGGTGCCAGCCCAAATTTTAACCTGCAGGGTGTGCCTCGCGGTGCACACCAGATTCAGATTCAACTTATTAACAAATCGGGCAAGATCCTTGCATCGTCTCCTGAGCATACCTTCTATCTGCATCAGGCTTCTGTACTGAACCGGGCAGATTAAGGCATCCCAACGACATAAAAGCTGGCAGCGCATTAAAATAAAGCATGCTACAGTTTCTGTGCACCATGTTGGTGCATGGAGTTGATAGTAACAGACCAGCTCAGATTTTATTCACGAGGTATGGGTGACAACAGGATCTCCGGAAAGTCTGATCGGCCATTTGTCCCTGGCAGTGTTGCTGCTGGACGATGAGCTGAAGGTGAGATATGCCAATCCTGCGGCAGAGTCTTTCTTCGAGCAAAGTTTTAATCAATTACAGGGCCAGGAGCTGCGCAAACTGTTTTTACAGTCCAGTTTGGAAACCCAACGTTTACTCGGTGCGCTGCAATACCGGGAAAGCTTTTCTGATAGCGAAGTGCAGGTGACTTTTGCCGACGGACGTCATTCTCTGGCCGACATCATGGTCACCAGCATTGAGCAGCGCAAACAGCCTATGCTGCTGTTGGAAATTAAAAAAATCGATAATCTGCGGCGCATCAGCCAGGAAAACCAGCAATGGGCACAACAACAGGCGGCCCGCGAACTGGTACGTGGCCTGGCCCATGAAATTAAAAACCCCCTGGGTGGCCTGCGGGGAGCGGCACAGCTGTTGGAAAAACAACTGGCTGGCCCGGAGCTAAGGGAATTTACCCAGCTGATTATCGAGCAATCGGACCGCTTGCGTAATCTGGTTGATCGCTTACTGGGTCCGAATAAGCCGCCAAACTTCCAGTGGCATAATCTGCACTGGGTGCTGGAAAAAATCCGTACCCTGCTGAGTCTGGATGAAATTGCCGATGTACAGTTGGTGCGTGACTACGATCCCAGTATCCCGGAACTGTGGATTGACGATGAAAAAATTCAGCAAGCGGTGCTGAATATTGCCCGTAACGCCGTACAAGTGCTGGAGGGTAAGGGCGTTATTCGCTTTATAACCCGTATTGAGCGGCAAGTGACGATTCATGGCAAACGCTTCCCGCTCTGCGCACAGATTAAAATTATTGATAACGGCCCGGGCATTCCCGATCGCCTTAAGGACACACTTTTCTACCCCATGGTCACAGGTAAGCAGGACGGCACCGGACTGGGTCTGTCCATTGCCCAGAATCTGATCGATCACCACAGGGGCAAAATTGAAGTGGAAAGCTGGCCCGGCCATACCGAATTTACCATTTACCTGCCCATTGATAAGAAGGAGCCCGGACTATGAGTGCTGCACCGGTTTGGATAGTGGACGACGACAGCTCCATTCGCTGGGTACTGCAAAAGGCCCTGCAGACAGCAGACATTGAATGCTATAGCTTTGACAATCCACAAGACTTACTGCGCCAGTTGGAAGCCGGCCAGCAGCCCGAGGTGATTGTATCGGATATCCGTATGCCGCAGATGGATGGGATGCAGTTACTGGAGGAAATACATCGCCAGTTTGCCAATCTGCCGGTCATTATTATGACCGCCCATTCCGATCTGGACAGTGCGGTGAACGCCTATCAGGGCGGCGCCTTTGAATATTTACCTAAACCCTTTGACATCGATGAGGCAGTAAATCTGGTGAAACGGGCGCTGGCCCATTCCCGCGAACATCTGAAACAGCAACAGCGTCAGGTGCCCAGGCTGGAAACCGAAATCATCGGTGAAGCGCCGGCCATGCAGGAGGTATTTCGCGCTATTGGCCGTTTGTCTCGCTCCAGTATCAGTGTGTTGATCAACGGCGAGTCGGGTACAGGTAAAGAGCTGGTGGCCAGAGCGCTACACAAACACAGCCCCAGGGCAAAGCAGCCATTTATTGCCCTGAATATGGCAGCCATTCCCACCGACTTAATTGAATCCGAATTATTTGGCCACGAGAAAGGCGCGTTTACTGGTGCACAGAATGCCAGGCAGGGGCGTTTTGAGCAGGCCGACGGCGGCACCTTGTTTCTGGATGAGATTGGCGATATGCCGCTGGATGTGCAGACCCGCTTGCTCAGGGTGTTGGCCGACGGTCAGTTTTACCGGGTCGGTGGGCATAATCCGGTATCGGTGGATGTGCGTATTATTGCGGCCACACACCAAAATCTGGAACAGCGGGTGGGCCAGGGCAAATTTCGTGAAGATTTGTTTCACCGCCTGAATGTGATTCGTATCCATATTCCGCGTCTGGCCGAACGGCGTGAAGATATTGGCCCGCTGGCCGAACACTTTCTGCTTAAAGCGGCTAAAGAGCTGGAAGTGGAAGCCAAAACCCTGGGTAAGGATACCGCCAGAATCCTTAGTCAGTTGCCGTGGCAGGGGAACGTCCGCCAGTTGGAAAACCTGTGTCGCTGGTTAACCGTCATGGCCAGTGGCAAAGAAATCATTCCTTCAGACTTACCCCAGGAGTTGCATGAACAGCCTATTGGGCGCGATGGTACAGAGCCTGGTGGTGACTGGCAGAGTCTATTGGCCGTCTGGGCTGACAAACAATTGCAGTCAGGACGCCAGAATATTCTGAATGACGCCAGTATCAGTTTTGAAAAAATCCTGCTTGAACGGGCCTTGCATCATACCCATGGCCATAAACAGGAAGCGGCACGTAAACTGGGGTGGGGGCGCAATACCCTGACCAGGAAATTAAAAGAACTGGGAGTAGAGTAGTACCGCTGGTCAGGCGGGATTATGCATGCCATTCATACAGACAAATAGTATGGCCATCATCGTCAAATTCCCTGACCAGCAACATGCCAGCTTTTTCCAGCACCCGTCTGGATGCCAGGTTTTGTGGGTAAACAGTGGCAATAATCAGCTCCAGTCCATGCACCTGAGCGCCGTGATTCAACAACGCTGGTACAAACTCACTGGCCAGACCCTGGCCCCACAGGTTGCGTCTTAGCGCGTACTTGATCTCGGCTTGTGGTTGGTTACCGGGATGAACCAGCCCACAAAAGCCAGCAATCTGGCCGCTGGTTTGCGCTTCAAGGGTAAACATTCCGTAGCCTTGCATAGTTGCGGGCCGTGACATGCAACCAATTGTGACACTCAGGCAAGCTGATCGGTTTTCTGTCCCCCACCCATTGCATTGCCAATGGGTCGGAATACACCTGATACAGGGCATCCAGATCACTGTTACGCCAGCGCCGACAAACTAGCCGCGGCGTATTAAACAGACATTCGTTGTGTTGCTCGGGCCTTATCACTACTGCCTACATGGGTAAAGGGGACGGCTTTAATCTACCAATCTATTCAGTCAGCTCCCACACCCCAGCATTAACCAGTGGTAATATGCTGTGGCACAGTGCAGTTAAGCTGATTTCGCTTATGTCATCTGGCTTGTACCAAACCGTATCAGTACATAATGTTTCAATATAGGGCAAAAGTGCTTTATCTACCTGTTGATTGAGTTCGCCAAAGTGCAACAATATGCCACTGTCATTGCACTCCAGCCATACACCTTTATATTCAAGCTGACGCTGCAAAGGTTTGGCGGCCAGCAAATGCGCGGCAAGCTCCGGGGCCTGAATATTCTGCGTTTGCGTCTCCGCCATCTCTGGCCCCTTGCTCAGAAACTCTCCCAACCACAGTTCAAATTCTGGCTGATGCAGACTGGCCTGAATTAATTGCCTGATGCATTCAACTTCAGTGCTGAGTACTTCACCGGCGAATCTGCGTGGCGCTAAACCCTTATCCTCGTAGCGTTGATGAAATGCGTCCTGCTGCAAAGCAAAATCCGCCAGCGAAGACAGCAGTTCCTGTTGATTGGGGGCGCGAAAACCTACCGAATAATTTAAGCAAGGCTCCAATGCTTCACCACAATGGGGGAAACCTGGCGGAATATACAAAATATCGCCGGCGGTCAGCACTTCATCAATCAACGGCTTAAAGGCGGCCACCTGGCTAAGGCGTGGATGAGGGCGGGTTTGTTGATGCTGCCCCTTGTCACCTACCTGCCAGCGGCGACTGCCCTTACCCTGTATAATAAACACATCGTACTGGTCTAAATGCGGACCGACCCCGGCGCCGGGCACAGAAAAGCTTACCATCAGGTCGTCTACCCGCCAGCGTGGCACAAAGTTAAAGGCATTCAGCAGTTCGCTGGCTTCATCCAAATATCTGTCCACCCCTTGTACCAGCAAACTCCATTGTCCCTGACAATGCTGGCTGAATTCCGTAAAAGGGCCCTGCGTTACCTGCCAGTTATCGCCCTGCCTGGACACAATGCGGGCATCGATATCGGGCTCCTGAGCCAGCCCGGCTAAATCATGTTCATCCAGGGGATCAAGAAATTCGCTAAAGCCGCCTCTGATCAGCACAGGCTGCTTTTGCCAGTGTTGTTGAAGAAACTGTTGTGGGTCAAATGCGTTGAGTTGGTACATAAGGAACAGGGCTATACGTGAATATCAGGCAATGCCGCTACTATAACCTGCTTTTACCGCAAGCGGACGTATTCCAGTCTTACGGAGTGGACTGATGATCCAAGTGCAGTCCAACAATAGCCGCCAGGATAATAGTCACATAGAGAATTCTTTGTGCACTTACTGGTTCGCCAAAGATCAACGCACCAAAAATCACCGACCCGGCAGCACCAATGCCAGTCCAAACGGCGTAGGCCAAACCCAGCGGCAGCAGATTCAGTGCTTTACCCAGGGTAATGACAAAACCTGCCAGCAAGATTACCGACAAACAGGTCCATCCGAGGTGGGTCATTCCTAAAGATTTTTTGGTGGCTATTGCCCAAAACACGTCGAGCACGCCGGACAATATCAGCAGCACCCAGGCGGTGACTTGACTCATGCCAGTGCTCCTGCGTATGCAATGGCAAGTGCCTGTAGTTTTGTTTGGGCTTGTATCTGGGCGGCCTTCATCACATCGGGCAGTCCTGCGGTTGGTGCTACGGAAAACACCTTATCAGTCAGGACAATAAAAGCCGGAGAAGCTTTAGTATGTAGCAAAGTCGTCATGCAATCTTTCCTGTAGTTAAACTCTGGTTATTATTAATTTGCGTGAATGCGAATGATAGAGCATGATTTGCGAAACATATTTGCATGAGTGCGAAAATGCTTACCTATCAGGACCTGCGATTGGTGGCGGCATTGGCTCGCGAAGGAACCCCTGTGGCGGCCTCTAAATATCTGAATATTCATTTGGCCACCTTATATCGGCGTTTGAAGGAGCTGGAGAGTCATCCCGCCGGGCCGCTCTTTAAGCGTGTACGGGGGCACTATGTACTCAGTTCCCTGGGCGAAGAACTGGCCCAGGCGGCTGGGAAAATGGAAGAACAACTGGCCGTGGCACGTCGTCGGTTGGCAGGTGGCGAGGAGCAGTTGCAAGGGAGGGTAACCGTAACCACGGCCGATTCGCTAGTACCTTTGGTTACCCGGGTTATGCAGGCGTTTCGCATATTGCATCCAGCTATTCATTTTGAGTTAGTGGTGACTAATCAGTTTGCCGATCTGGCCCGCTATGAAGCCGAAGTGGCAATTCGGCCAACCAATACGCCGCCAGAAACCTGGATAGGTAAAAACGTTGGCGATTTTGACTATGGGATTTACACCGGGGCAGGCACTCAGGAACCGTTATTCTGGATCGACTTGGATAGCAGCCTGTCGTCAATTCCTGCTGGGCGTTGGCTGGCCAAGCATGTTCCTGCCGAGCAGGTGGTGTTAAAGGTTAACAGTATGTGGGCTGCTGCTCAGGCTGCGGCGAGCGGCGTGGGTAAGGCACTATTGCCAGATTATCTGGCCCGATATTTACGCCTGCAGCGTTTGCAAGGAATAGACCCACAACTGTCGTGCCCATTGTGGCTGCTTATCCATCCAGACCTGCGTTACACACCAAGAGTGCAGACCTTTTTGCGTTTTGCCACCGAGATGCTGCGAAAGGAACTACTGGTCGCCTGAGACAGGGCCTTGTTCAATTCACTGCTGTGTCGGTACTTTCCAGCGATTAAACAAAAACTGCCACACGGCTTGTGCGGCTTTACTGCGCTCACCCAGGCATAATAAGTGAATTGGGCTGCTGTCCGGATGATGCCAATCGGTAAAGACCGGAATCAACTTGCCATCTTTGCGTTCGCTGGCAATAAACATAGGGTCAATCATCATAATTCCCAGTCCGGCACAGGCCATATCGACCAGCAGCCGACTGTTGTCGGTTTGTATGGCAGGCTTTACCTCAACCGTTTGGGTCTGGCCCTGAGCATTGGCAAAAGGCCAGAAATTAAAACGGCTGGTACGGTTGCCAAACACCAGGCATTCATGAGCTTCTAACTCGCTTGGATCATTTGGCGTGCCTTTGTCCGCCAGATATGCCGGTGCGGCAAACCAGCCCCAGCGTTTCATACCGATTTTTCGGGCGATCAGGGACGAGTCCGGTAATTGGCCAATGCGAATAGCAATATCGACTTTTTCTTCCAGCAAATCGACGGTGCGATCATCCAGGCTGAGATCCAGCTCAATATCCGGGTAAGTGTCACGCAATCCTCCAAGTAGTGGCAGCAGAAAGGTCTGGCCCATTAGTACACTGGCACTGATCTTCACCCGGCCTTTGGGAGAAAGTTGAATTTCTTCTTTGAGGTGATGCAAATTGCTTAATACCCCTTCCAGGTCACCTGTGCTGCTGAGCAGATTTTGCCCCACATCGGTTAAGTGCAACTGTCGGGTCGAGCGCTTAAGTAAGGGCTGGCCGACAAAATCCTCTAACTGACGAATTTTCTTACTGACCGACGAACGCGGTAGGTCGAGTTCTGTGGCGGCGGCCTGGAAGCTGCCGCGGGCCGCAACCAGATGAAAAACATGCAGCAGGGGCAAATTAAGATAAGACATTGTTCTATTGTTTCTATACTGGAATCATTTGGTGTCTATATTGGTGCCTTATTGTTGCCTGATCAAGTTGCTAATCTGTTGCGACATCAGCAATTCAATAGGAACAGAATGATGAGCAATAAAACGATCTTAATCACCGGGGGCACCGCGGGAATTGGCCGCGCGTTAGCCGAGCATCTATTGGCCGCAGGTAACAAGGTGATTATTACCGGCCGCAATCAGGCCAGGGTAGATGAGGCAAGCAAACAGCTGGGCTGCATGGGGTTTGTGGCGGACAGCACGGACAGCGCACAGCTAGCCAGCTTAGCCAGTTCGCTACACGGTGACAGGATAAAACTGGATGGCCTGGTATTGAATGCTGGCGTGTTCTATCCGCAGTCGGTACTGGCCAGCCAGGAAAGTGACTTTGATCTGACCATGGCCGCCAATACCAAAGGACCGCTGATAACCTTGCAGCAACTTCAACCTTTACTGAATAATCCCTCCAGCGTGGTATTTGTATCCAGTGTGGCGGTGACCAGAGCTTTTGCCGGTGCGGCTGTTTATGCTGCCAGCAAAGCCGCATTTGAAGCCATTGCCCGGGTCGCTAACCTTGAGCTGGCGTCTCTGGGTATTCGAATTAATTCGGTTCGTCCTGGTGTGACAGCCACCGAAATCCAGGGCAAAGCGGGTATGAGTCAGGAACAGCAGGATGCCTTCTTTGCTACCTTGCAGAGCACGCCGTTGGGGCGGGTGATGACGCCGCAGGATCAGATTGGGGCTATCGCGTTTTTACTTTCTGACCAATCTTTTGCTATGCGCAACGCAGTGCTGGAAGTAGACGGCGGCTATTTGCTGTAATGATTTCAGTTCCGGCATGGCATTGCGAAAGCGGGCCAGCCAGCTAACAGAATCTGATTCATAGTGGCATGAATCGATGCGAAGAATGCCCCCATATTCTGTTTTCGCGGCGCATCGCTTAGCTCTGCCAATTGCCCGAACAAAGGTTGATTGAACTGCATATTGTATTTGGCAAAACCTCGAAACTGGTTCTGGTGTGCGCCCATGTTGGATCCATTAGCCTTAGGTGTGATGTATTTGCTTATTTTGCCGCAGATTGATCAAGTGAAAAATTCGCGTGCATGAGCCGTAATATATCAAAGGAGACTCCCGCCTTAACCTATGGTTAAATGGCTATGTGTTCCATTCAAACAGGACGTTGATTGTCAGGAGCATGATTAAGTGCCGTTTTCGTTGCGGCTGTAACAGACGTTATTTGTAGTTGAGTTTGCATTGAACGGTATCACCGCTTTTACCGTAGATATTACCACCCTGGCACTGGCTCGTGGCATCGTGCAGATGATGCTGGGAGGACTGCTGCTTTACTTGGGTTGCCGCCACAGTGACGCACGGGATGCCAGATGGTGGGCGATAGGTTTTTTTGTTAACGGTCTTTCACTGTTTGTTTTTCCATTTGCCTTGCCAGCCGCATGGGAACCCCCCAGAGTTATCTTAAACCATCTGACCTTAGGGGCTTCTTCGCTGTTCTTTTTGATAGGATTCTGGAAGTTTGGCCAACAGCCTGTCAGACCCTGGTTGTTGGTATTGTTGATGCTTTTTCCCATCGTCAGTCTGACTGCCTGGGAGTATCTGTGGCCTAATGCCCGCTATCGCATATTGTTTACGGCCGCAGGGCAGATACTGTATTTGTTTTTGTTACAGCACAGCTTATCTCACCCACCCCGCGAAGAGATCGCGCGCTTATATAAACGCTTACGTTATGCAGTGGTCGTTTATATTCTGGTGTATATATGGTCTTACGCCAGTATTGCGGAAATTCTGCCAACCACGGCGCGTCTGACCCTGGGATACCATCGTTCTATCTTCAGTGTAGCGTCGTTACTCTATATGCTGACGCTGGCGGTGGGTTGTCTGGCACTACAGTTTGCCATGCTGGCAGCCCGAAATGCTGACCTGGCTCGTATAGACTGGCTTACCGGATTACTGAACCGGCGCGGTTTTTTTAATGCTTTGCAGCTTAAACAGCAGGGGCAAAGAAACCATTCACCCACCAGTATTGTGGCGATAGATATCGACCACTTTAAAAGTATCAATGACCGTTACGGGCATGCTTGTGGTGATCTGGTTTTGCAGGACTTCAGTCAGCAGCTTCAGGCGCATGCCGGTAACGGCAGACTGATAGCCCGTATGGGGGGCGAAGAATTCTTAATTGTTATGGATGAGGATCTTAACGCTGCTGCCACACTGGCCGAAGAAATTAGAAAAGCGCTTGAACAGCGGTCTTTAGTTACTTCTGACGGGATGACCTTGCGGGTGACTGTGAGTATCGGCATCCATCAGGTAAACACTGCTGAAAGTATTGAAAAGGCGTTAATTAACGCAGATCAGGCACTGTATACAGCCAAAGAGAATGGCCGTAATCAGGTTGTATGTTGGTCGTTTCGCGATCTTCCGGCCGACCAGCGCCACTACCGTGCAGATAGTCGCATGAGAGCGCATCAACCACAAAATAGTTAGATTCCCTTCCAACTGGCGGTGGGCACCTTTGCCACTCGTACCAAAATTTACAAATTGATTATCTTACTTACTCCTTATGCCCTACTGGCAGCCTTTATATTGGCAGGCGATTTACCCAAACCCCAGTCAAATTAAAGGAGTAGTTGAAGTTGAAGATGTTATTGATTGCAGGGACATTAACCCTGGTGCTTAGCGCCTGTGGAGGTTCTTCGGGTGACAATAAAGAGGCCGACAAGCCTGTCAATCCACCGCCTGTGACCGAACCGACCCCAGACCCTGCTAGGACATTCCCGGACAATACCCTGTGGGGAGAAAGTATCCGCTACTTTGCGGAGGAACAGCAAGGGCAAAATCGGATCACCTCGGTAACGCAAAGTGCTGAGGGCAATCTGTGTTATCTGACAGAGCAAACATTACCGGAGAACTATTATCGTTTTCCACCCAAATGGGGAAGCCGGGTTGATTGCAAAAATGCCCAGGGCGAGGTGTATTTTAGCCACCAAAGCACCGGCAATAATATCTTGAAGCAGGTGTTGTTTACTCAGCAGGGGCAGTTTGTGGTGGCGGAGTTAATTCAGGCCACTGCGGATGGTGCAAGGTTTCTCCAATACTATCTGCAACTGACATTGCACAATAGTCAGGGAGAGGTGTTGCAGCAAAAGCTGGTCAGCCATGATGCCAGCAAACACGAACAGTACCTGTATGTGTTTGATGCAAGTCCGGAGTATGAGGCCGGGCCGGAAGGGGTTTACCGCTTTACACTGAATAACACCGCTAAACAGGGCAACGCACTGTTGTTTGATATCAGCACGGTGAAGCTGCAATGGCATGCGCAGTCACTGTATATGCTTTCCTATATTGATGGAGTCTCACTGTACCGCTTTGACGCTAATCTTGAGCAACGCTGGGTCAAACAGGTTGCGCCCAATTACAGTTTATTGCATTCCCGGCTGGGATTCTTTAATCCTGCTTTTACTTTTTCCGATGATGAAATTCTGCTGGCATTTGAGTCAACGGATGCAGAAGCCAAAGCCTATAACTGGCATTTCGGTCGCAATCTGCCGTTACGCGGGGGGGATAAGCAAGGGTATAAGAATATTACGCTGGCGGCTTATGATTTACAGGGGGAATTTTTACGTGATTTTCGCTTGTTGAGTGAAGGTCGCTTTGAAAAGCTGGTGGATCTGACCTATCAGCAGGGCAGCCTGTTTATCGGCGCCAACACGCATGTGAAAAAATTTGATAAGCCCAATTACACCACAGAGTTTGACCTGGTGTTAATGCGCACCAATCCGGCCTCTGGCGATATTCTTGACTACCATGTGCTGGACATCAATCAGGAAGATTACGCTACTGTGTTTGTGCCGATGCCCAATCAACGTTTTTTGTTTGCCGGTCAGAATGGCTATCGCCAGGTGGACAGTAACAGTCAGGTGTCAGATGGTCAGGGCATGGCGCTGGAAGTCACGGCCAACGGCGAAATCACCCGGACCATGTTTCTTCATCAGCCGCGTAATGTGTCTATTGAATCCGTGGTCGTCACTGAGCAGATGCAGTTACTGTTTGGTGGTATTTATGACGGCCCCATCAGCCATACTTGTGATAACGGCGATATGAGTATGTGTTATCAAAAGGCGATGTTGGGGCTGGGTAGTCTGACGCCACTGGCGCAATAACCACCTAAATCGTGGAGTAGGTTTGACTATTTCCCAAGCCGGGCCTTTGGCAAATTGCCAAAGGCCCGGCTTGTTCGTTGTTCATCGCAGTGGAGAGTTCAGCAAGCCTTGATGCTACTTAAATGGTGCTTGTTGTTGGAATAATGCCCAGTTCTTTTTGCTTTTTCTTACTGAGCCCACCCGCCACAATCCGATAAGACTCGGACAGGTAATACCTTAACTCTTCATCCAGTTCACCATCTGTTGCTGTTTGCTGTATCCATTTCATCCCCCGGCTGGCCAGGTAAGGGGCTGGAATATAGCCGTCTTTATGGCTTAGAAACTCAAAGTTCAGGTCAGAGGTTTTAAAGGTAAATGCAGGTGTTAACACCTTACTATGGCTGCCAATGGCAAAGACTTTTCCTGCTACTTTCCACACATCGGAATTACCCCATTGAACGACATGGGTGGTGGCCAAAAAAGTGCTGCAGAACAGATTAAATTCCTTGTGGTTCATATTTTACCTGCGTCCTTTGAATGTTGTCTGGTCAGGGGGAGCAGCCAACTAAGCGGGTTTCGGCAATGCGTAAATATCCCGGCTCAGGCCGTCACTAAAGGTCTGCCGCCGGATCTTACGGCCACTCAGCTTTTCAACCAGATGACGGGCAGCGACATTTTCATCATTCATATAGGTTTCCACCTGATCCCATTTGAACTGGTTATAAGCATACAATAACGCCGCTTTGGATGCTTCGGTGGCAATACCCTTACCGCGGCTGTCCGGCATAACCCACCAGGTGAGTTCCCTGGGCCAGTCTGCCCCTTGCCAGAAACCGCAGGTGCCAATCTGACGATGGTCGGATTTTTGCTGAATAACCCAGACACCAAAACCCAACAGGTGCCATGAGCCAATATCTGCCTTTAACCTGGCCCAGACCTGCTCTTTACCTATGGGACCGCCATACAGGGCGGATGCTTCCGGATCGGTATAAAAGTGCTGATAAACATCAAAGCTGTCCAGGTTTGACGGGATTAATCTCAGTCGATCTGTTTCTAATGTTGGTATCATTTTCAGGCGCTTATGTTATTCGGCAGTGCTTGTTTTTTGCTGTCTTGGTTATTCGCAGCTTAACGATACGCATCCAGACCGATGCCTTCAACCTGGCAAACATGCTGGATGGAATGCCAGCTAGCCAGTGCCCTTAAATACCGGCCTAAGTGCACAAATGTCAGCGGCGGTGCAGTAAAGCCACTTGCCCAGTGCGACAGCATATAACAGTGAATCTAACAGTGAATCGCCAGGACGAACCGTCAGCCATTAGGGCCGTTGTATGCTAAAACGTGGTTACGGTGCAACTCACCCTGCAGATTGAAATTAAGCTCGCCAACGATGTTAAAACCTAACTTTTGATAAAAACCGATTGCATCCTGATTGTGAACCCAAGTGGATAACCAAAAGGGCAGACCATGTACACTCTCTATTTCTTTCAAAAGTTGTCGACCAACACCCTTGCCATGAAAATGTTGAGAGACGTATAGCGTTGCAATTTCGTAGCCTGCAAGGCTATCAAACCTTGCGTTCAGGTCAGCAACAACGAAACCTATAAGATGGCTGTCCTCTTCAAATACCCTGATATCAATGGACTCTCTTTCTAATAGCCTTATGAAATGTTCTTCAGTAAATGTGGACAAAGCATATTGGGATATTTGAGGTCGAATACCTTGCTTTGCGTATGTGTGTAACCAAACTTGAAGTGACAAAGCCGCTAGCCCCAGACAATCGCTTTTCAATGCTTTTCTAATCACTGTGAATTCCTATAAGAGCATAAGGATTGATATGGACTGCCCTTTTCCTGTGGGGCTGCGTTTAACGGGTAACCATTGAGGAGAACCGTCCATGTCTTATTGCAACTATGTCTATGGCATTGACTTAGCCAAACTGCGTTTTAGTATCCACAACGAAGCCTGTCGTGGCAAGGCCATGTATGTTATTCGTTTCACCTCGAGGAAGCCCTTCTCGCAGAGTCGCTGAGAGCTCAGAGTAATTGAAAACAACAACTACCCCAGCGAGCTTTTCTCTGCGCCCTCTGTGTCACAGCGAGAGGCATTTCAACATCGGCCCTGGGCCGGTTCGTGACTTTTGGTGTAGTTCGTGGTCGTCTATTTTATTACCACTGTGGGCGTATAGAGATTGTCGACTTAACTTGCTTCCAGTGCGAAAACGCCCGGTATCAATCAGGCACTATCCGACGCCTACCTAAAGCAGGCCGGATTGGTCTCACTGCATGATGGATGGATCAAGCTTCACTATTCTGGATGAAACGCCCTCGGCTCTGGCTCCTGCTTCGCCCTACCTCCTGCATCCTAGCAGTCGTGTGCACAGCCACATGCAGGGCGTTGTGGGGGCTGGGGGCTAGAAACCCCCGGTTACCCGATTAGGTTTGTGTTGGTTCAAGTCTAAGATAATAAAAGCCAAATTTGTTTAAATCTTGATAGTTACCTTTGTCGCAAGATGTATTATTGTCATTATTAAACCACAGCCTTACAGGGGTCACTGTTGCCTTGGCTGTGAGTAAAAGGCTGAACATTGCCTTGCAGGTTTCAGATTCGACAAGTCCTTTTTTCTGAGTTAACGAACACAAAATGTTTCCTGTCCCAATACCTTCAATGGTAATTTGTACATCTCCGGGGGCATGAAGATCTATAGAAATCACCTTACCTGCGCAATTATGTTGTGCAGATACTGCAAAAGAGAAAGTGAGAATAAAAATACACAGAAAAAACTTCATATAAATAGTCCTTTAAAAACCTAACGAATGATATGAACTTCTCGTTTCCCGGGGTTCTGCCACGCTTGAGTGGCAAGTGTTGCGGAGAACTGTCCATATCTGATGTCAACTATATCTATGGCATTGATTTAGCCAAACTGCGTTTTAGTATCCACGGCGAAGACAGCCATGGCAAGGCAGAAATTGCTTAACTTCCCTGTTGGATATGACGCGCGGTCCCTCACGCGCCAGTCACTTTTCTTTGCTCGTGCAAATCAAAGTAACCAAAAGAAACACGCCGCTGGATTCCAAACTACGTCAGTCCAGAGCACTACTAAAAGGCGGTCGTGAAAACGACGTTCCAGACGCGTCTTCCACTCAATTTGCTCCAGGCAAATTGCCCACCTTTTAGCAGCGCCCTGAACTGACCGGAAATTTTAAGCGGGATTAAAGCGGCTTGGGCCGCTTAGGGGAATGTTGTTTCAGTAATTGCGGCGGGCTTCACAAAGCCTTCTAACGAATAAGGTCCCACAACCGCGCAGATTACTCGCTCTATCCCTGCGCTCGCCCTGCGGGCCCCCCTTTGGGCGTTCAAATGAATTTCTTACCCATTTGTCATCATCGCCAGGGCAACTGTAAGCCCACCAACAGGCCGGGAGCGGCAGTCTCATACCACACATCAAATAGTGTAGCTGTTGTTTGACAAACGGGGGAGTCCATGTAGCCCGCAATAACCGGCCGGAGCGAAGTTAATTGCCTTGTTATGTTTCGTGCCAGATCGAAAATATTAGACCTCAAATTAGGTGGGTATATATCCAATCACCGAACCCCCAAACTAATGTATTAACTAGAACGAAAAGAGCACCTTGCCACGTAATTGAGTTTTGTAAGTTCTGATACCACATGTAGTTTCTATCAGTTTCTGATGGTGTGATAGCCAGCGTTTTCGCCTTAGAACTTAAATACTTAATAACCAAAAAATCCACTGCCAAGATAAAAACTGAGGCAAGAGCTCCAACTCTCATGAATACTGTCCCAGCATCCGCATCATTTCGCCAAACTGGATCCATGCGCCAAAATGTTGAATACAATGTGATATGGATGGCTAGAGTGACAAAAAAATAGAACCAGGCAGTTTTCAGCGCCTTAGGTTCTTTATATTCATTTTGATTCATCAATGCCTCGTTAGTGGGCGGTGTAATAAAACATAACGCCCGCATTTGCGGCTGGTTTGTAGCGAAGCGAAAAACCAGTCCGACAACATGCGTTTGTTAGTTTACTTTCGTATATTCGTTTGGGATCGCTTCATATCCAGTGAGGCCATTATATGTACCCATCGAATCAACAATCGTAAATTGTTGGCCCATGAAGTAATTAGGATTAATATGAGCCCTCACTTCATTTGAAAATACATTTAACGCATGGACTAAATTTCCATGTAATGTATATAGATTTTTTCTCCAGTTATCATAAAGATCATATTTCCGATGAAATTCTTCTTGATCATCAATCCACTCTCTCTTCCAGCGCATATCTCTGCGCCACCACTTTTGATCATCGCTTAAAAATGCAAATCTAGATTTGGTAAAATGTGAGGTAAGAGCTTCAGTATGATTAGCTAAATCCCGAATTGATGACTCTAATGAAGGAATTGAGTTTGGAAATGCCGTTCTAAAAATAAGCATAGTAGCATCAGAAAAACCTTCTATTACATCGTCTTCAATTGCATTAGCGATCAAGTTTTCGCTAATAGATGGCCAATATTGCAGGTACATTTTTCTAGTTAGTTCTTCAACAATGTACTCATAGATGCTTTTCTGGTTAGTCAGATTATTAGTACCGACGACACTGCTAATGACATCTTGTGCCTGTTTGAATAAGAGGTTTTCTAAGTCCATAGCCAATATAACGCCAGCATTTTCTAGATTATGTTGGCTCTTCAAGTCTGAAATAGCGCTATATATATGAGGAGACACACCTTTGAATTTGTCGTTCACAACGAAGTAATACTCCTTTACTGGAGAAATATTATTCCAGTAGGAAACTAGCTTATCAAAGTCGGCCTTCATCTTATTTATTGACGTTTCGTTGTTACTAGGCAAGTCTTCAGGAGCATAAACTTGGTAATACACTCCTCCACTAGCACACCAACCATCATTACCTCGATCACCTATATTTCCATGAGCTTTTACTGGCTGAAAAGATGAGTTTGCATAACCCATTATTTTTACGAATAAATCCTCATACTTTTGCCCTGTTGACTCATGGACTAGCAATTTAAACTTATCTCTCATGGAATACCTGTAAACTAACAGTTTAATAGACGGCGAAGCGCCTTGTTTAAACAGGGCGCTTCGCCGTACTTTTACATCGCTATTTTGTAGCATGCCCCGACGCCCTTGCCTAGCAAGACTAATCAGGTTGCACCACCTTGGTGCTGTGGAAAGGCGGCGATGTTCCGCCCTATTGCTGTTATAAGCAACCAATGGGGTCGTCCATTAACCAAACCCAAGATAGCAATTCACCGCCGAGACGCAGAGAACCCAGAGATCTAAAGAGCCTGGACTGAATGATCTCCTGTTCTTCTCCGTGCCCTCTGCGGCTCTGCGATGAAAAATCTGCTTAAAAGCACAAATAACCACAGAGGCACGGAGAACACAGAGTATTTGAAAGTACTAATACGAAATGAGTGTCACAGCGAGAAACCGATGTGCACCGCCGAGACGCAGAGAACCCTGAGATCTCAGGGGCCTGGACTAAATGATCTCCTGCTCTTCTCCGTTCCCTCTGCGGCTCTGCGGTGAAAAATCTGTCCAAAAAATAAAAAATAACCACTGAGTTTTCAAGGAGTTATATCAGCGCCCGCCTTTGATTGCTTTACCGGCCTGCCATAAGCGGCTCAGTGGATTAAGGCCTACCTGATAAGCCAACTGGTTGGGGTGGCTGATATCCAGCAATTGCATATCGGCCTGCATACCCACTTTTAACTGGCCGAGCTGCTTCTGTACGCCCAGCGCTTTGGCGGCATTTAAGGTAATGCCCTGCAAGGCTTCCAGTGGTGTCAGGGCAAACAGAGTACAGGCCATATTCAGCATCAGTGGCAGGTTCAGAATAGGCGAAGAGCCAGGGTTAAAGTCGGTGGCAATGGCCATCGGCACCTGATGTTTGCGCAGCAGGTCAACGGGCGGTTTCTGCGTTTCCTTCAGATAATAGAATGCACCCGGCAATAAGGTAGCGACCGTACCGCTTTGGGCTATGGCCTTGACGCCGGCTTCGCTCAGAAACTCAATATGGTCCACCGACAAGGCCTGGTATTCGGCTGCCAGTTCGCTGCCACCGAGATTGGAAAGTTGCTCGGCATGTAACTTCACCGGTAACCCCAGTTGCCTGGCGGTATCAAACACCTGGCGGGTATGCGCCAGACTAAAGCCGATATTTTCACAGAATACGTCGACGGCATCGGCCAGTTGTTGTTCGGCAATGGTCGGCAACATCTGCTGACAGACCTTATCGATATAGCCCTGGGCATTGTCCTGAAATTCGATTGGCAGCGCATGAGCACCTAAGAAGGTAGTTTTTACCGTGATTGGCAGGTGTTTATCGATTTGCCTGGCCACCCGCAGCATTTTCAGTTCTGTGTCCATATCCAAACCATAGCCGGATTTTACTTCCACACAAGTCACGCCCTGGCTTAGCAGCGTTTCAGCCCGTTTTAACGTCAGCGCCAATAGTTCCGCTTCACTGGCCTGACGGGTAGCGCTAACCGTACGGCGAATACCGCCGCCCTGTTTGGCAATATCGGCATAGCTGACGCCCTGCAGACGCCGCTCAAATTCATCGGCGCGGTTACCGGCAAACACCAGATGCGTATGGCAATCGATAAAGCCGGGTAACAGCCACTGGCCCTGACAATCCAGCGCCTGTTTTACTTCGCCCAGACTTGGCAGGTCCTGCTGTGGGCCCAGCCATTGAATTCTCCCTTCGCGCACCAGTAATGCGCCTTGTTCGATAATGCCGTAAGAGCCAAGAGCAGGGTCAAGGGTGGCCAAATTAGCATTGGTTAGCAGTAAGTCAGCAGATTGGGTAACCGGCATGGCAAGTTTCCTTAACGGAGTATGTGTGTTGCCTATCTTGTATAGACAAGTTCTTTGTGTCAATTTATATAACCATGTTAATCGACAGTTAAGTACTTTGCAGGGGCGACGGGTGGCAGACAGCAAATACCAACAAATCAAAACCCATATTCTGCAGCGGATTGAAACCGGTCTGTGGGCTGAAGGGGATGCGGTGCCGTCTGAAAACCAGTTGGCCGCTGAGTTTGGCGTCAGCCGGATGACCGCCCGACGCGCGCTGCAGGAACTGGCGGAACAAGGCGTATTGCAACGCACTCAGGGTGCTGCCACCTGCGTGGCACCGCTGAAAAGCCAATCGTCGATGCTGCAAATTCGCAATATTGCCGATGAAATTCGCGAGCGTCAGCATCAACACCGTGCCGAGGTTCTGGAGCTGGTCGAAGTGAAGGCCGACAAGGCGCTGGCAGTGCATTTTGCTTTGCAACCCGGTGCCCCCTTGTATTACAGCCTGATTTGCCATTGGCAGGATGATGAGCCATTGCAACTGGAGCAACGCTACGTTAATCCGGCGCTGGCTCCTGACTACCTCAAGCAGGATTTCAGCCAACTGACCCCACACGAATATCTGTGCAGCGCCGCGCCGCTTACCGAAGCCGAGCACAAAGTGCAGGCCATGCTGGCCGACGCACTGGCGCAACAACATCTGGCCATGGCTGAGGGCGCGCCTTGCCTGAGATTACACCGTACCACCTGGAGCCGCGATGGCGTGGTCAGCCATGCGTTGCTGACCCATCCAGGTGAAAAATACCAGCTTGGTGGTCATTTGACCTTTGTACCAGGTGAACGAATTAACAGGAGACAAGCATGAACAACCGACATGATCCGGCCCGCGTAATCCGCGCGCCCCATGGCAGCCAGCTGAGCTGCAAACACTGGCAGGCAGAAGCTGCGCTGCGAATGCTGATGAACAATCTGGACCCGGATGTGGCCGAGCGCCCGGAAGATCTGGTGGTGTATGGCGGCATTGGCCGTGCGGCCAGAGACTGGGCCTGCTTTGATAAGATTGTTGAGGTGTTACAGCGCCTGGAACTGGATGAATCGTTGTTGATTCAATCCGGCAAGCCCGTTGGCGTGTTTAAAACCCATGCGGATGCGCCGCGGGTACTGATTGCCAACTCCAACCTGGTGCCACACTGGGCCAACTGGGAGCACTTCAATCAGTTGGATAAACAAGGCCTGATGATGTACGGCCAGATGACCGCTGGTAGCTGGATCTATATTGGTAGTCAGGGCATTGTACAAGGCACCTATGAAACCTTTGGAGCCGTCGCCAGACAGCATTTTAATGGGGAAGCAAACGGAAAGTGGGTACTTACTGGGGGGCTTGGTGGCATGGGCGGTGCCCAACCTCTGGCGGCCACTATGGCCGGTTTCTCCATGCTGGCGGTGGATGTGGATGAAACCCGTATCGATTTTCGTCTGCGCACCCGCTACCTGGACAAAAAGGCTGCATCACTGGATGAGGCGTTGGCTATGCTCAAGGCATCCGCGAGCCCGATTTCTGTCGGTTTGCTGGGTAATGCCGCCGATATCTTTGCTGAGCTGGTGGAGCGTAATATCACTCCGGATGTGGTCACCGATCAGACCTCTGCCCATGATCCATTAAACGGTTATCTGCCGCAGGGCTGGACTCTGGAACAGGCAGCCAACATGCGCCAGCAGGACGAAGCGGCAGTGGTAAAAGCAGCCAAACAGTCCATGGCGGTGCAGGTTCGCGCTATGCTGACCTTGCAAGAGCGCGGGGCCGCCACCCTGGATTATGGCAACAATATCCGCCAGATGGCCTTTGAGGAAGGCGTGGCTAATGCCTTTGATTTCCCGGGTTTTGTACCGGCTTATATTCGCCCGCTGTTCTGCGAAGGCATTGGCCCATTCCGCTGGGCGGCCTTGTCTGGCGATCCAGACGATATTTATAAAACCGACCAGAAGGTCAAAGAACTGATCCCCGATAATCCGCACCTGCATAACTGGCTGGACATGGCCCGCGAGCGCATTCAGTTTCAGGGCCTGCCAGCACGCATTTGCTGGATCGGCCTGAAAGATCGTGCCCGTGTCGCACAGGCCTTCAACGAAATGGTCAAAAATGGCGAGCTGAAAGCCCCGGTAGTGATTGGCCGTGACCATCTGGACTCCGGCTCGGTCGCCAGCCCCAACCGCGAAACCGAGAGCATGCTGGACGGCTCAGACGCAGTATCCGACTGGCCATTGCTAAATGCCCTGTTGTCCACCGCCGGTGGCGCGACCTGGGTTAGTTTGCATCACGGCGGTGGCGTCGGCATGGGCTTTTCCCAGCACGCCGGGGTGGTGATCTTGTGTGACGGCACAGACGCCGCGGCCCAACGGGTAAGCCGGGTATTGTGGAATGACCCGGCAACCGGCGTGATGCGTCACGCCGATGCGGGGTATGAGATTGCCAAGCGCTGTGCCAAAGAGCAGGGTCTGGATCTGCCGATGCTGGAGAATCAATAATGACAGCTTTAACGCTATTTCCCGGCCAGTTGAATCTGGCGCAACTGCGTGCCGTCAGCCGCGCCGCAGTAAATGTCAGGCTGGATGAGCAGGCCAAGCCAGCCATTAACGCCTCGGCCGCTACAGTGAAGAAAATCCTTGATGAAGGCCGGGTGGTGTATGGCATTAACACCGGCTTTGGTTTGCTGGCCAATACCCGAATCAAGCCTGAAGAGCTGGAATTGTTGCAGCGCAGTATCGTGCTTTCCCATGCGGCAGGTACCGGCCAGTTGATGGACGACAATACCGTCAGACTGATGATGCTATTAAAAATCAACAGCCTGGCCCGTGGTTTCTCCGGTATCCGTTTGTTGGTGATCGAAAACCTGATCGCGCTGCTGAATGCTGACGTTTACCCTTGTGTACCGAAAAAAGGTTCTGTGGGGGCCAGCGGCGACCTGGCACCTTTGGCACATATGAGTATGCCTCTGATGGGTGAAGGCCATGTGCGCTATAAGGGCGAGATTCTAACCGGGGCCGAGGGCCTGAAAATTGCCGGACTTGCACCTGTGACCTTTGCGCCTAAAGAAGGGCTGGCGCTGTTAAACGGTACCCAGGCTTCAACGGCTTTTGCCCTGGAAGGGTTATTTTATGCCGAAGATTTGCTGGCTGCTGCTACCGTGGGTGGCGCCATGTGCGTGGAAGCGGCATTGGGCAGCCGTGCCCCTTTTGATGCACGAATTCATGCAGCCCGTGGTCAGCGCGGCCAGATAGATATGGCAGCGGCTTACCGTGACCTGCTGGGTGATGAGTCCGAAATTGGACAATCACACCATGACTGTGAAAAGGTGCAAGATCCTTATTCCCTGCGTTGTCAGCCGCAAGTAATGGGCGCTTGCTTAACTCAGATGCGCCAGGCCGCCGAAGTATTGCTGGTGGAGGCCAATGGCGTGACCGATAACCCACTGGTATTTGGTGACGACATTATCTCTGGCGGTAACTTCCACGCTGAACCTGTGGCCATGGCGGCGGATAATCTGGCCCTGGCCATAGCCGAAATCGGCGCCTTGTCCGAGCGCAGAATGGCGCTGCTGATTGACAGCGGCTTGTCTAAGCTGCCGCCCTTTTTGGTTAATAACGGCGGGGTGAACTCAGGCTTTATGCTGGCTCAGGTAACGGCCGCGGCACTGGCTTCCGAGAACAAGACCTTTGCTCACCCGGCCTCGGTGGACAGCTTGCCCACGTCTGCCAACCAGGAAGACCATGTGTCGATGGCTACCTTTGCCGGCCGTCGTCTGGCTGATATGGCGGAAAATACCCGTGGTATTCTGGCCGTGGAATTACTGGCCGCTGCCCAGGGGATGGATTTTCGTCGGCCGCTACGTTCCAGCCCTAAAGTAGAGCAGGGCTATGCATTGGTGCGTGAGCGGGTAGGGTTTTATGACCACGATAGATACTTCTCGCCTGATATAGAAGCCATCGCCGCGCAAATCGGTACGGGGGCTTACAACCATCTGGTTGAGGCGCTGCTGGTAAGCCATCAAGCCTAAAGTCGCTGCTTGAAAACAAAAAAGGCCTGATATCTCAGGCCTTTTTGCTTTTCAGTGGTGGCTCAGAGAATATCCAGCAGTTCCACATCAAAAATCAGGGTGCTGTAAGGCTTGATCGCCGCGCCTGCACCTTGCTCACCGTAGGCCAGTTGATAAGGCACATACAAACGCCACTTGGCACCGACCTGCATCAATTGCAGGGCTTCGGTCCAACCTTTAATCACGCCACCTACCGGGAACTCGGCTGGTTGGCCACGTTCGTAGGAGCTGTCAAATACGGTACCGTCGATCAGCGTGCCATGGTAATGGGTACGTACGGTGGACGAGGCAACCGGCTTGTCACCGCTGCCGGCATTCAGTACTTCATACTGCAGACCAGAATCGGTCACGGTCACACCGTCACGTTTAGCGTTGTCGGCCAGGAAGTCTTCGCCTTCTGAGATCACGGCTTTGGATTGCTCGGCCTTGGCTGCCTGCATCTTCTGGTGAATGGCGTTAAAGGCCACGCGCAGGTCTTCATTACTTACCGCACTGGGCAGTTTGTGAAAGGCGGTGGCCAGGCCGTCTTGTACCGCGTCAATGTCCAGCCCTTCAAAAGGGTTGGATGCCAGTTGCTCGCCCATTTGCAGGCCGATGCCGTAGCTGGCCTGCAGCTCTGGGGTGGTATAAGTCTTAGACATGATTATTCCTGTAGTTAAGGAGAGATGATTGGATATGGACCAATCTGATGAACTTAGCCGTATTGCTGTGGCGCAAGCATACCCGCTAATAGCATAAATTGACAGTTCAGCGCAGCCAGATAAGGGCAATGTATTGTCAGGTTTTTTAACAGTTCAGTGTTAAATGTTTGCTTATCCAATTGAAATATAAGTGTAAAAATACAAGGCCTGAATTTTGCTTAACGCCTCCCCTGCTCTTGCACAGCAGATTAGTAATAAAACAATAATAGGGAACAATAATGATAAAAAAATTAGTCGCAGCTATGGGGCTTGTGTGCCTGTCTTCTACCGCCATGGCAGGGGTGATTCGCCACGATGTCAGTGACGATATTTATAAAGCCATTGGCAGTAACCCTGCATTCAATTCGGTAGGAAAAATACTCTTTGATACACCGGACGGTGGGTATATCTGTAGCGGCACGGCGATTTCATCCAACTGGATTCTGACGGCTGCGCATTGCGTAGACGAAGCCACAAATATGACGTTCTATCAGTACAACGGCTCTGGTATGGGACATACGGCTTATCAGGCCAGCCGCTGGTTCGCCCATGAAAACTGGACCGGTGACTTGCTGGCCGGTTGGGATATTGGCCTGATGTATGTAAAAGAAGCGTTGACTGTGCCATTTGCCAAATTGTACGAAGGGGCTAACGAGTTTTTGTCTATTGCCACGCATGTAGGCTATGGCGCAACGGGCACTGGGGAGACGGGCTCCGTTTTACCACCGGGTGAGCGTCGCGGCGGACAGAATATTATTGATGATACTTGGTCATTAGAAGGTAATGGTGACCATATTCTGTTCTCCGACTTTGACCATCCTGTCGACCCGCTGTATAACACATTTGACTTCACCGGGTATACCTTCGACGACTTGGCTATCGATTATGAATACTCTATCGCTGGTGGGGATTCCGGTGGCGGGTTATTTATCTACGAAAATGGTGAGTATCATCTGGCTGGCGTGCATTCTGTAGGGTTTGATATAAACAGAAGTGGCATTTACGCTGAGTACGGTGATGCTTATGGCTCTACCCGGGTGAGCAGTTTTGTTGACTGGATCAATGCCAGAGCGGTACCGGAGCCAGGCACTATCAGTATGTTTGCATTAGCTTTGGGTCTGTTGCTGATGGGGGGACGTCGCAAGGCGCTGTCCAAATAAGCTACCCAGCTAGGTAAGAAGAAGCCGCGCATTGCGCGGCTTTTCGTTTCTCGTTAGTGCGCGGCAGCGTAAGCTTCCACCTGGCGCCAAACCCTTAGCAGGTTACCTGACAGGATTTTGCGGATATCCGCTTCACTGTAGCCTCTGTCCAGTAAGCCCTGAACCAGGTTGGGATAAGTGGACACGTCTTTCAGATCGGTGGGCAGTGAATCGCCGACACCATCATAGTCTGAACCAATGCCTATGTAGTCAATACCCACCAAATCACGCACATGGTCAATATGGTCCAGAACGATTTTCAGGGTAGCAAAAGGATATGGGTTATTCTGACGGTAGGTTTTGTCAAATGCGTCGCGATCTTTAACGTCGGCTTCCTTCATGGCTTCACTGCGTTTTTTGCCCCAGGCCTGAGCCTGATTGGAGACAAAACTGGAGCCAAAGTTAATCATCACTACCCCGCCATTTTTAGCCAGCGCCTTGATCATATCGTCGTTCATGTTGCGCTCAAAGCCGGGAGTAAACTTACGCAATGAGGAGTGCGAGGCAATCACTGGCGCTTTGGTCAGTTCGATAACCTGATAAAAAGCATCGTCTGACACATGAGAAATATCGATCATCATGCCGATGTTATTCATCTCGGTAACCAACTGCTTACCAAAGTCGCTCAGGCCATGCCATTTGCGGCGCAAGTCGTAAGAAGAATCCGAGATATGGTTTGCTTGTGAATGGGCCAGGGTGATGTAACGCACACCGCGTTGGTAGAAGTGCTTAAGGTTGTCAAAGCTACCTTCCAGAGGGGTGCCGTTTTCCATCCCCATGGGCAACGCGATTTTGCCATTCTTAAAGGCCGTTTCTACATCGGCCACCGAATGGGCAATGGCAAATTTGTCCGGGGCGCGGCCGACAATGGCCTCAACACTGTCGATTAAGCGGTTTGCCAACAATACACTGCCACCGGCTTCTTCATAGCTGGCCGGAATGTAGATAGACATAAAGGGTGCATTCAGGCCGCCTTCCACTGCTCTGGGATAGTCAAAATCGCCCTTGTCTGTGGCCAGCGTCACATCTTCCCATTCATCGTTCAGGCGGTAGGGTACGTCGATATGACCGTCAACAATGATAGTATCTTTGGCCAGCCGCTTCGCCTGTTCAGAAGGCTGAATGGCCAGCACACTGCCGGAAGCCAGCAAAGCAGCGATGGTCAGGGCAATTTTGTTCTTCATATTGTTATTCCTGTTGTTATTGTGACTCAGGCCAGGCCCAGATCCCGGGTCATGTTTTCATTCCTTTCCCGGTGTACGATGACGTTATCTTCAATACGGATACCGCCGAAGGGCCTGAAGCTGTCTACTTTGTCCCAGTTGATATACTTGGATTGCTCACTGCCTTTAAGGTCAGCCAGCAGACTATCTATAAAATACAGTCCTGGCTCAACAGTAAAGACCTGACGGGCTTCAACGAGACGGGTAGCGCGCAGAAACGGATGTTCTGCGGGCGGTGGTGCCGGAGTGCCGCGGTCATCATTCATCAAACCGCCCATATCATGTACCTGCAGCCCTAAGTGGTGGCCAATACCATGGGGAAAGAAAGTGCGGCTGATACCCTGTTCGACAATACCGTCGGCGTCCAGATTTACGATACCAAAGCTTTTTAACAGTGCTGCCACTTTGCTGTGCGCGGCGATATGTAAATCCGGATAAGGGATGCCGGGCTTCAGCATGTCCACCAGGTCCAGGGTAACCTGGTCCATGGCCAGTATCAGGTCTGCAAAGTCGTTGTTGTGCCTGGCATAGGTGCGGGTAATATCAGCGGCATAGCCGTTAAACTGAGCACCGGCATCAATTAGAAACGAGCGGTGTTCGGCTGGCTTGTGCGTTTCGACTGTCATATTGTGCAATATGGCGGCGTTTTCATTCAGGGCCACAATATTGCCATAAGGCACATCGTTGATGCCCTGGCGCACGGCTGACAAATACGCCTGATTAATATCAAATTCACTTTGTTCGGCAAAAAAGGCGGCCCTGGCGGCCAGGTGTCCGGCCACTGCAATGCGGTTGGCTTCACGCAGACAAGCCAGCTCATAGTCGGTTTTGTAGGCGCGATGGTAATGCAGGTAATGCATGACCCGGTCCGGGTTCACCAGCTCAAAACCGAGTGCCTTCGCCACTTCAATATACTCGCCGATGTAAGCGTAACGGCGTTTATCATAAGGCAGATGCTTTTCCACCAGGTTCGCCTGCGCCAGCAACACAATGTCAAACTGTTCGGCCCAGAAGTCACTGGGCGGTGGCGGGACCTTGTGCCAAAAATCCTTGGGGCGATAGAAGATAAGTTTGGGTTTGTCTGCACCGTTAACAATCAGCCAGCAGTTCGGGTTGTCCAGAACCGGCAACCAGGCCTTAAACTGCGGATTGACGCTGAAGGGGTAATCCATATCATCAAGGAACTTACGTTTGGCCTGGCCGGAATGAATAATCAGGCCGTCAATGCCTTCGCGCTGGATGGCTTCCAGGGTACGGGACTGAAGCTCGGCAATATGTTGCGGATAAAGAGACGCCAGTTGCTGCATAAAGTGCTCCGGGACAGAGAATTTTTGCCGGTACACTAGCATAACTGGCGCTGAACTCCTAACCCGTCCAATACCATTGGACGGCGCTTGGTGTCTACATAGCTGTCATGGATGATGAGATTTTCATATTGGCCAAATCCTCGAACAGATTCTGCTGTTGACCCAGACGCTGTTTATAGATCTGCTTATAGGCCATCACGGCTTTCACGTAATTACGGGTTTCCTTGTAAGGGATGGTTTCCACCCATACGTCCATGGGCACGTCTTCTTTTGGCAACCAGCGTTTAACCCTGCTCATTCCGGCGTTGTATGCGGCGGTGGCCAGCACCGGATTGTCCTGCATCTTGTCCATCAGGTAACGCAAGTACTGTGTGCCATATTCGACGTTTTTTTCCGGATCGAACAACACCTGGTTAGACACTTTTTTCTTGGCCAGATGTCTGGCGGTACCCGGCATCACCTGCATTAGCCCTTTGGCACCGACCCCAGAATTGGCGTCCACCATAAAGGAACTTTCACGCCGGGCGATGGCGAATGCCCAGGCCGGATCCACATGGTGTTTACTGGCGTTGTGCATCAAGGTTTGGTCGTAGGCCAGCGGAAAGCGGCGCTTTACGTCATCCAGATAGCCCAGACGCGAAAAAGCAAAAATGGCCTGATCATGCCAGCCCCAGCGATCGGCCAATACGGCTGCGGCCAGACCCTGTTGATAGGTTAACTGGCTTTGTAATTGGATCCATTCGCGGCGGGCGGCGGTGTAGCGTTTCAGTGCCAGTAATTCCCTGGCGCGTTTGGCAGCTGGCAAATTTTCAACGGTCGACAGCTCCAGATCGGAAATCTGTAATGGCGTATCCGCCAGGTTGGGCGCTTTGGCTAACTTACCCGCGGCCAGAAAGCCGTAATAATGGCGAACGTTAGACAGGGCATCGTACTGGCGTTTGGCGTTGACGGGGTCATTCAGGTGTTCATAACTGCGTGCCAGCCAGTAGCGGCTGGAATAATCCTCTTCCAGTGCCGCAGGGGCCATGTTTACCACGTCGGCCACATGTTGCCAGTCCTGATGACGCAGCACATGGGTCAGGTGCCAGCGAAAAATCTCTTCGTTACCGTCGCCCCGGTTGGCGCGCTCCAGCCAGAATTCTGCCTGAGGATGGTCTTCCACCGCCATGGCAATGGCAAACCCGGCTGCCACTTCCTGTTCTTCGCTGGAGTCGAAGCGGTATTTGTCACTGGCTTGTTGCCAGGTTTTGATGGCCAGGGGTTTATCACGCCACACCAGTCGTTTAAGGGCATACAGAACAATTTGCTTTTCTTTGTCAGGGTACTTAACCGGAAAGCGACTCAGGCGGGCTACCGAAGATGGATTTCGTCTGGCATCCAGCCACAGGTCACCCAGGTATTGCTGAGGGGCAGGAAGTAGTGACTTCAGATAGGGCACCAGGGTGTGGTCGCCACCGTCAGCCGCCAGTACCAGGCGTTGCCAGATCATCTGTTCAGTGCGCTGACCTGCGTCTGTCCATTGCTTAAACACCTTGTCACAGGCTTTGTCCTGAGATTTACCCACCAGCCATAGCTCAGGTACCAGTGCAAAGGCTTGCTGACGGTTTTGTGTTTGATTCAGGTGATAGGCTGCATTGGTACAGCGCAATGTGTCATCGCCGGTATCCCGGTAGTACTTTAAGAAGCGCGCTTGGTCATTGCGTTTGGCCAGATAAGTCAGCCATTTTTCCCGCAATTCACGGTCAAGGGGGGTATCAGCATAATCTTGCAGAAACCCGGCAATGGCTTGCTCATTGTTTAGCTTCACACTGGCCAGTAATGCGGTTTGCTGCAAATAGGGCAGCAGCGGGTAATCTGCCAGATTCACCAGCGCATCCTGGTAGGCCTGGCTGTCCGGGTAATAGCTCCATTTCTCAGTATCGAGGAACTGAGCACGTTGTTGCTCAAGCTTGCTATCCGCCAACAAACTCAGGGGATACAAGGCCATTACAACCAGACAATTTCGCAATGTAGAGACGCTTAACACTACCAGCCTCCTGAAGCGCAGGGACCCTTTAGATTAATGATAGTCGCTGGATAATCAAGTATGTGACCAGCATCTTAGGTGTATATTTTGTCTGTTTTTTGTACAGACTTGCTGAAGGTAGGCTTAGCTAATTGACTTTATTCAGGTTTTTATCAGGATGAAAAATTATTTAAACGATTGTTTGAATTTCGGTTGAAATTTAATACGCCTTCAACAAGAATTGAGCCACCCTACACTTGCGTGCCGGTTTAAACCGGACGTTGCACCATCAGTATAGATGGCCAAAGGAGAGCAACATGATTTATCAAGGTAACAGCCTGTCTGCGTCCTTGCTGGAAGATGGCATTGCCGAAGTGGTGTTTGATGCCGCCGGCTCAGTCAATAAGTTTGACCAGCAGACGGTATCCGAACTCAACGAACTTTGCGCAGCACTGGAAGCCAACGGCGAGGTGAAAGGTGCGCTGGTGCGTTCTAACAAAGGCGCCTTTATCGTAGGCGCCGATATTACCGAATTTAATGGTTTGTTTGCCTTACCCGAGCAGGAAGTGCTGAGCTGGGTGGCCAAAACGTCCAAAGTGTTCGACCGCTTTGAAGACTTGCCTTTCCCCACATTGGCTGCCATTAACGGTTTTGCGCTGGGCGGCGGTTGTGAAATGACCCTGGCTTGTGATTTTCGTCTTGCCGATAGCAGCGCCAGAATTGGCCTACCCGAAGTAAAACTGGGTTTAATGCCAGGCTTTGGTGGTACGGTGCGCCTGCCGCGTATCATTGGTGCCGACAATGCCCTTGAATGGATGACCAGCGGCCGTGACAAAAAACCTGAACAGGCGTTAAGCGATGGCGCGGTGGATGCGGTGGTGGCTCCGGACAAGCTACGTGATGCGGCGCTTGCTATGTTAAAGCAGGCCATTGCCGGTAAGCTAGATTGGCAAAAGCGCCGTACCCAGAAAACCTCGCCACTGAGTCTGAATGCCAATGAATCCATGATGAGTTTTGCCACTGCCAAGGCCATGGTCAGTGCCGTAGCAGGGCGTCACTATCCGGCGCCGCATATGATGGTTGACACCGTAGCCAAGGCTGCCGGGCTGGACCGTGAAGGTGCGCTGAAGCTGGAAAATGAAGGCTTTGTTGCGCTGTCTAAAACAGACGCTGCTACCGCGCAGATTGGCATTTTTATGGCCGATCAACTGGTTAAGAGCAAAGGCAAGAAACAGGCAAAAGCGGCCAGTAAAGAGATCAAACAAGCCGCGGTGCTGGGGGCCGGCATTATGGGCGGCGGTATTGCCTATCAGTCTGCGGTCAAAGGCACACCGACAGTGATGAAAGACATTCGTCAGGATGCGCTGCAACTTGGTCTGAATGAAGCGGCCAAGATTCTGGGTAAAGGTATGGAGCGCGGTAAGGTCGATGCTAGAACCATGGCCGCGACGTTAAACAATATCGTACCCAGTCTTGAGTACAGCGCGATCAAAGATGCCGACGTGGTGATTGAGGCCGTGGTGGAAAACCCTAAAGTCAAAGCAGCGGTGCTCAAAGAAACCGAGCAAAGCGTGGCGGCTGACACCATTATCTGCTCTAACACCTCTACCATTTCAATCAACAGTTTGGCCGATGCCCTGGAAAAGCCGGAACGCTTCTGTGGCATGCACTTCTTTAATCCGGTACATAAAATGCCGCTGGTGGAAATTATCCGTGGCGAGAAGACCAGTGATGAAACCATTGCAGCCGTGGTGGCTTTTTCCTTGAAGATGGGTAAAACCCCGATAGTGGTGAATGACTGCCCTGGCTTCCTGGTAAACCGGGTGCTGTTCCCATACTTTGCCGGATTCAGTCAGTTATTGTTGGACGGCGCTGACTTTGTTGCCGTTGACAAGGTGATGGAGAAACTGTTTGGCTGGCCGATGGGCCCGGCTTACTTGCTGGACGTGGTTGGGCTGGATACCGCCGACCATGCGGCGGGTGTTATGGCTGACGGCATTCCCGAGCGTATGCAGCGTATTCAGCAAGACCCGATTCAGAGTCTTTACCAGGCGGGCCGCCTCGGCCAGAAAAACGCCAAAGGTTTCTATGACTTTGGCGTGGATAAGCGTGGCAAGCCGACTAAAGCACCTTCCGCCGAAGCCTATAAGCTAATCAACATTGAACACCAGGAGTTTGATGCAGAAGAGGTGATTGCCCGCTTGATGATCCCGATGGCCAATGAGGCGGTACGCTGTCTGGAAGAGGGGATCGTTGGTAGTGCAGCCGAGGCGGATATGGCCCTGCTGTACGGGCTTGGCTTCCCGCCTTTCCGTGGCGGTATCTTCCGCTATATGGAAACCCTGGGTCTGCAGAACTTTGTGGCGTTGGCCGACAAGTATGCGAGTTTGGGGCCCATTTATCAGATCACTGACGGATTGCGCGAAATGGCCGCATCCGGCAAGTCCTATTTCGCTTAAGGTTGGGAGAACATCATGAAAGACGTGGTAATAGTGGATTGCATTCGTACGCCAATGGGCCGCTCAAAAGGCGGTGTATTCCGTAACGTACGGGCCGAAACCCTGTCCGCCCATCTGATGACTCAACTGCTTGAGCGCAATGGGGCATTGGATCCGGCTGAGATCGACGACATTATCTGGGGCTGCGTGCAGCAGACTAAAGAGCAGGGTTTTAACATTGCCCGTAATGCGCAGTTGTTAACCAATATTCCCCGCTCGGTTGCCGCCGTTACGGTAAACCGTTTGTGTGGCTCTTCCATGCAAGCCTTACATGATGCTGCTTGTGGCATTATGGCGGGTAAAGGGGATGTCTATATTATTGGTGGTGTAGAGCATATGGGTCATGTGCCCATGGACTTTAACATTGATTTTCACCCAGGGCTGGCCAAGCACACTGCTAAAGCGTCCGGTAATATGGGCATGACCGCAGAATTGCTTGGGCGCCAGAATGGTATCAGCCGTGAAATGCAGGACGCCTTTGGCGCAAGATCGCATCAGCGTGCCCATCTGGCCACTGTCGAGGGCCGCTGGGCAACCGAAATCGCCGCTATCGAGGGGCATGATGCGGATGGTGCCCTGACACTGATTGAGTCTGATGAGGTGATTCGTCCGGATACCACTGTGGATACTCTGGCAGGCTTGCGTCCGGTGTTTGATCCGGTTAATGGCACAGTTACCGCAGGTACGGCATCCGCCATATCTGACGGCGCTTCTGCCATGCTGGTTATGTCAGCCGATAAGGCCAAAGCATTGGGATTGACTCCAAGGGCAAGAATCCGCTCTATGGGTGTGGCTGGCTGTGATGCAGCCATTATGGGCTATGGACCGGTACCTGCCACTAAAAAGGCACTGAAGGCCGCTGGTATGAGTATGGACGATATCGAAATCGCTGAGTTTAATGAGGCCTTTGCCGCTCAGGCTTTGTCCTGTATTAAACAGCTGGGCTGGCTGGAAAGCTATGACGAGAAAGTCAACCTCAATGGCGGTGCTATCGCGCTGGGCCATCCGCTTGGTTGCTCGGGGGCGCGGATCTCCACCACCCTGATTAATCTGATGGAAGCCAATAACAAGTCTGTGGGCCTGGCAACTATGTGTATCGGTCTGGGACAGGGCATTGCTACGGTGTTTGAGCGCGTATAACTCAGCGCGTTGATAGCAACTACCTCTATAAGCAAAAAACGCCGCATTCAGCGGCGTTTTTTTATTTGCCAGCACCTTAGGCGCTATATGGATGGCGCAGTACTATGGTTTCAACCCGATCCGGACCGGTGGAAACGATATCCACGGGTACGCCGGTGAGTTCCTCTATGCGTTTAATGTAGTCACGGGCGGCCTGCGGCAGCGCATCCAGGGACGTCGCACCGAAGGTATTGTCCTGCCAGCCAGGCATCTCTTCGTAAACCGGCGTGACTTTTTCATAGCCGTCGGCAGCCATGGGCGGCACATCACGTACTGTGCCGTCAGGGAATTTATAGCCGACACAGATTTTCAGCGTCTGCAGACCGTCCAGTACATCCAGCTTGGTCAGACAGAAACCACTGATGCTGTTGATCTGCACTGCACGTTTCATGGCGACCGCGTCAAACCAACCGGTGCGGCGTTTACGACCTGTGGTGGCACCAAACTCGTGACCTTTAGTACCTAAGTGGGCACCCACTTCACAATCCAGCTCGGTAGGGAAAGGGCCTGAACCAACACGAGTGGTATAGGCTTTAACAATACCCAGCACGTAATCCAGATTTAGCGGGCCGAAACCAGCGCCTGTGGCTACACCGCCAGCGGTGGTATTAGACGAAGTCACATAAGGATAGGTACCATGGTCAATATCCAGCAGAGTACCTTGTGCGCCTTCAAACATAATGGCATCGCCATTTTTGCGGGCTTTGTCCAGCATGTCCGGCACATCCACAACCATGGCCTTAATAATGTCGGCAATCGCCATGGTTTGCTGCAGCACGTCTTCGTAGCTGACCGGCTCTACTTTGTAGTATTGCGTCAGGGCGAAGTTATGGAATTCCACAATCTCTTTCAGGCGGGCGGCAAAAGTCTCGGCACAGAACAAATCACCTACGCGCAGACAGCGACGGGCAATTTTGTCTTCATAAGCCGGACCAATACCACGGCCGGTGGTGCCAATGGGGTTGTTACCCCTGGCTTTCTCGCGGGCCAGGTCCAGGGCGATGTGGTAAGGCAGGATCAGCGGACAGGCTTCACTGATAACCAGGCGTTCTTTAACAGGCACACCACGCTCTTCCAGCATTTTGATTTCTTTCATCAATGCTTCAGGGCTGAGAACCACGCCGTTGCCGATAACACAGGTGACATTGTCACGCAGAACACCAGACGGGATAAGGTGTAGTACGGTTTTTTCGCCATTGATAACTAAGGTGTGGCCGGCATTGTGGCCACCTTGATAACGGACGACGAATTTGGCCTTGTCTGTTAAAAGATCAACGACCTTACCTTTACCCTCATCACCCCACTGGGTGCCGAGTACTACAACGTTTTTTGCCATGGATTAAAAAGTGGTCAGAAAATTAGGCGGGGATTCTATCAAATTTCGACCAGCCAGATCACCTGTTTTCCGGTAATTCCCGGTCGGTGACAGCTAATTCCTTGCTACAAAGGGAATTTCCGGTTATTTCAGCAGGAAATATAACGCCACCAATCCTATGGTCACCATGGTGCCTCCCATAGTACGTAACTGTTGTGCTGACTGACTGGCTAACTGGCGCATAAAGCTTTGCCACTTATTGGGAAACAGCATAGGGCCGATACCTTCCAGTATCAGCACCAACGCCAGGGCAACCCAGATCATCTCACTCATGGCATGTCCTGCAGGCAGCGTAAGTCATATTCGGCGGCATTATGGTAAAGGGCGAAGCCGAATCTTAACCTGTCTCCCCTGGCGTCTGTTATCACACCATGTTTATGCAAATGTTGGTGCAGCGCCTGCACCCTTTGCTGACTGGCCAGCTTAAAGGTCAGGAAATGACCGTGATGATGGGGGTCAGCCATCAGCAGATTGCCGCCGTGCAAATCGCGATGTCCTATGGCATCAAGCTTTTGCAGAAAAGCCTGTTGCAGGCCTTGCACATAGGCATGAATAGTGGCGACATCCAAGCCTTGTTGTTGATAGAGCGCCTGTACTGCGGCAAGGCGATAAAGAGGGGCGAAGTCCATAGTGGCACCGGCAAAGCGCATCCCATTGGTGGCATAGTTCACCTGACCGGTCTTGGCCTGGTCAAGTTCGCCAAACTCAGCAAACCAACCAGTATAGGCGGGCCTGAGCTGGCATTGGGGCGGCACGTGTACAAAACAGCAGCCTTCTCCGCCCTGGGCGTACTTATAACTGCCGGCCAGATAAAATACCCTGTTGGCAATGGCGGATAAGTCAGTGGGGAGCGCCATAAAGCCGTGATAGCCGTCTATCACAAACAAGCTATGTGCTGCAGCTCTTGCCACTAAGGCATCCAGATTTCTGACTGCCAAAGCTGAATTAAAGAACACCTGACTGATAAAAATTAAATCCCAGCTGTCGCTTTCGATGGCATCAAAAAAACGCTGCTCAAAATTATTGAAAGGCAAGGTTTCAATGCAGGTTAGTTGCAGATTGTCCAGTTCGGCCAGGCGCTGAATCTGCCGGTTGAAGCTGTGGAATTCACTGTCGGTGGTAAGAATTTTCAGCGGTTTCTGCCAATCCAGGCAACTGAGTATCCGATACAATAATTCGTGGGTATTCGGAGCAAAGGCTAATTGAGATGGCATGCCGGTATGCAGCGTGTCGGCGATATACTGTTGTACCTGCGGGAGTTTTTGCGAAAACAGATATTGCCATTTGTCGTCCACCATGGCGGCGGTATCATCCCAATACTGCAACATGGCGTCACGGGTGACATCCGGCCAGTAGTGATGACTGTGGCAGGCAAAATGCTGTTTACCTGGATTGGCGTCCAGAAAGCGTTGATACAGATGCTGGTACAAGGTCACGTCCCTCTCATAGCAAAAGGGCCCCTGCGGGCCCTTTTATCAGTTTTTCTTACCTTTAGTGTCGTTCATGTAGCGGAAGAAGTCGCTATCCGGTTCCAGAATCAACACATCTTGCTTATTGTTAAAGCTTTTACGATAGGCATCCATACTGCGTAAGAAAGCGTAAAACTCAGCATTCTTGGTGTAAGCATCGGCATAAATTTTTGCGGCTTCGGCATCACCTTCACCGCGCAGTTTACGCGCGTTACGCTCTGCATCCGCCAGCATAACCGTCACCTTGGCATCGATATCGGCGCGATGGATTTCCGCCTGCTCACGGCCTTGTGATCTGTGCTCTTTCGCCACAGCAGCCCGCTCAGCGCGCATACGGTCATAAATGGAGTTACTGATTTCCAGTGGCAGGTTAATTTGTTTTACCCGCACATCCACAATTTCAATACCCAGTTCCACCGCACTTTCAGCAGATTGTTTCATGGCTTTGTTCATCAGCTCAGAACGTTCACCCGAGACAATCTCAGAAATGGTACGGCTACCGAATTCGGTACGCAGGCCGTTATTTACTTTCTGTTTCAGCAGGGTTTCCGCCTGATCCTTAAAACCGCCAGTGGCCAGATAGTAAGTCGCAAAATCCTTGATACGCCACTTCACATAGGAGTCAACGATAAGGTCTTTCTTCTCAGCTGTGACGAAACGATTAGCGCCGTCATCCAAGGTCTGTACTTTGGATGTCAGTTGTTTAACCGTATCGATAAAAGGCAGCTTCAGGTAAATACCTGGCTCATACACAACAGTCTGGCCGGTTTCGCTATCACGGCGTACCTTACCAAACTGAATAACGATGCCACGGTAGCCCTCTTCCACCACAAACACAGAACCAAAACCGAGGATCACCAGCACGATCAGTAGTGCGATAATAAAGTTCTTCATACCTTATTCCCTCCCGGTGCGGTATCTGTCAGATCTTGAGCCCGTCGCATTGCCACTGCCATTTGATGTTGACTGGTTCTGAGTATTAGTGCGCAGGCCTTCCAGGGTGTTGGATGACACTGGTGCCGTATTGTTAGCATTCTGGCGTTCCAGAATTTTATCCAGTGGCAGGTACATCATATTGCCGCTGCCCTTGGTATCGACAATAATCTTGCTGGTGCTGCCATAGACTTCTTCCAGAGTTTCCAGATACAGGCGCTGACGGGTTACTTCAGGTGCGGCAACGTACTGAGGAAGCAGCTCCTCAAAACGTGCCACTTCACCGCGGGCTTCCAGGGTCACCCGCTGCTTATAAGCGGTCGCTTCCTGTTCCATACGGTTAACCTGACCACGTGCTCGCGGTTCGATCTCACGGGCGTATGCTTCTGCTTCACGGATGTAGCGCTGCTCATCTTCCTGGGCGGCAATGGCATCGTCGAATGCGGCTTTGACTTCCTCAGGTGGACGGGCATCTTTAAAGTTCACATCCAGAATTTCAATACCCATGCCGTAAGGTGCGATGATACCGTTAAGTTCCTCGCGCACTTCCTGACGGGCCACTTCACGACCACGGGTCAGAACATCATCCATTTTGGAGTGACCAACAACGTAGCGAATGGCTGCATCCAACGCATGGCGCAGGCTCTCGTCAGGATCTACCACGGCGAAGGTATATTTGAACGGATCCATAACCCGATACTGGATCTCCATATCAACGCGCACCACGTTCTCATCTTCTGTCAGCATAAAGCCAGATGAGGGCATGGAACGTACCGACTGCACATTAACCGGATATACTTTATCAACAAAAGTTGGCTTCCAGCGCAGACCGGGCTCCTGGAAGCTATGGAACTTGCCGAAGCGCAGTACCACACCACGTTCTGCTTCTTTCAGGGTGTAGAAACCACTGATAAACCAAACGGCGACCAGAATACCAACGATTAAGCCCAAACCCAGGCCGCCAAAGCCTTTACCTGATGACTTATTGCCGCCACCAAAACCGCCCAACTTATCGAAGAACTTCTTAAAGACTTCGTCTAAATCAGGAGGACCCTGATCGCGGCTACCGCGATTTTTCCAGGGGTCATTGTTGTTGCCTCCAGGCTCATTCCAAGCCATGTGTTTCTCCGTATTGATAGATAAAAAAATTGAGTTGCTCAGTGTTTATGGATGACGAAAGACGCCAGATTGCTGGTCATATGTTTTTCCAGCCTGTGCCAGTCTTTGGCCGGCATTCTTACATCCACCAACCAGTCGCCATCCTCTGCGTACGACTCTGCCGAGATACACTGCATACGATAAAGTGCACCGCGCAGTTTTCCTTCCTTGGGGGGAATTCGCAATTGATATTGCACCATACTGCGTCCCAGACATTCAGTCAGGGCCTGAAACAGCAGGTCAATACCTAATCCCTGATGGGCCGACAACCATACTCGCACAGGTCGGCCCTCATCGTCGTAGTCGATGCGTGGGGTGACTTCCTGTAATAGGTCTATCTTGTTACAAATCATAAGCTGTGGCACGTCACCCGCGTCGATCTCATCCAGCACCAGATTGACCTGGTCAATATTGTCTTTGTGCTGTTCATCGGCATAGTCAACCACATGCAGCAGCAGGTCAGCTTCCTGAGTTTCCTGCAAGGTGGCTTTAAATGCTGCTACCAGATCATGGGGGAGGTGGCGAATAAATCCAACCGTATCGGCGAGAATTGCCGGCCCCACATCTTGTAACTGAATCTTGCGTAGTGTCGGATCCAGCGTAGCAAACAGCTGGTCAGCGGCATATACGCCTGCGGCGGTCAGGGTATTGAACAAGGTGGACTTGCCAGCGTTAGTGTAGCCAACCAGCGATACGGTAGGGATCTCAGCCCGGGTTCTGGCCCGTCGTCCCTGTTCGCGTTGTTTCTGGACCTTCGCCAGACGTTTTAAAATATGATCTATTCTGGCGCGCAGCAACCGGCGGTCAGTTTCCAACTGGGTTTCACCCGGTCCGCGTAGGCCGATACCGCCTTTTTGCCGTTCAAGGTGAGTCCAGCCGCGAATCAGGCGGGTTGATATATGTCTGAGCTGAGCCAGCTCAACCTGCAATTTACCCTCATGAGTACGGGCCCGCTGGGCAAAAATGTCCAGAATCAGACCAGTGCGGTCCAATACCCGGCACTTACACAGCTTTTCCAGGTTGCGTTCTTGTGAGGGACTGAGAGCATGGTTAAAAATAACCACATCGGCACCAGTCAGCTGTACCTGCTGGGCGATTTCATCTGCTTTACCGCTGCCGACAAAAAATTTGGCACTGGGGGTGGAACGGGAACCCGTTACTAAACCCACAGCTTCGACACCAGCAGACGAAACCAGCATCTGCAACTCGTGCAGGTCTTCTCTGCTGCTTTCGTCGGGGAAGTCTATATGTACCAGTACAGCCTGCTCACCTGCTTCATAACGGTCAAACAAGCGTCATCTCCAAAAGGAATGGTTAGTCCTCGTCATTATCTTGGTTTGACTGAGGATTAGCAATCATTGGAATAGGACGGGCTGGCACTACTGTTGAGATAGCATGCTTATATACCATCTGGCTGACAGTATTTTTCAGAAGAATCACAAATTGATCAAAGGATTCCACCTGACCCTGCAGCTTAATGCCGTTTACAAGGTAAATAGAAACAGGCACCCGTTCCTTTCTCAGCGCATTTAAAAAGGGATCTTGCAGTGATTGGCCTTTCGCCATTTTCATTATCCTTTTATTTTTATTATCTCAGCGCCCCCGCACCACTTATGGAGACACCTCGCCAGCTTTTTGATTATACAGTTTTTGTCCCGCCTGTATAGCCACAACCCGTTAAGGGACGCGGCTTTTTAGCGTTTTCATCACCTGCTGCAGATTGTCCTTAGCAAAGGTATCCAGCCAGTGAATTGGTTGCCAACTGCGCAACCAGGTCAATTGGCGCTTGGCCAATTGCCGGGTGGCTACTATAGCCCGATAACGCATCTCCTGATGGTCATACCTGCCATCAAGATATTCCCACATCTGACGGTAGCCAACACATCTTACAGAAGGCAAGTTTAGATGTAGATCTGCCCGAGCGTAAAATTTTTTTACTTCCTCTTCAAAGCCTTGCGCCAGCATCTGATCAAAACGCAGTGCTATCCTGTTATGTAGCACGGCTCGGTCCTGTGGCGCTATAGCAAATTGGAATACCTGATAAGGTAATGGGGGGGATTTTTCCTCAGTCAAGACCGTCAGGCTTTTGCCGGTTAAATAGAGCACTTCCAATGCCCGGGTTAACCTTTGGGGGTCATTGGGGTGGATGCGTGCCGCTGAGACAGGATCTTTTTCTGCAAGTTCAGCATGCAAAGCCTGCCAGCCCTCAGCGGCGGCACGGGCTTCAATTTTGGCCCTGACTTGGGCATCGGAGGAAGGTAATGGTGAAATTCCTTCCAGCAGTACTTTGAAATACATCATGGTTCCGCCCACCAGCAGGGGGATATTGCCTCTGGCCCTGATATCGGCCATTTCCCTGAGCGCATCATGGCGAAAATCTGCCGCAGAATAGGCATCGGCCGGATCCAATATATCGATTAAACGATGCGGTGCGACCGCGAGTTCTTCGCTGCTGGGTTTGGCGGTGCCGATATCCATGCCTTTGTAAATCATGGCTGAATCAACACTGATAATTTCACAGGGTAGATTTTGCACCAGGCTGATAGCCAGATCGGTTTTACCTGAGGCTGTTGGACCCATCAGGAATATGGCGGGTGGCAAATTAGTCTGCATTGTTTTGAATCCAATCTGCCAGGGGCAGTTCTGTGGCTTGCGCTGTCAGTATCTCGTTAAGCAGATTGCGTTGCTGACACCATTGCCACAATTGCTGCACTTGCTCGTGGGTATAGGACTGTTTGGTATCTGTCAGAGCACCGAGCAGGCAATTCAGTGCTTCTCCTGCTGGACAATCTATCAACAAGGGCAGTAAATCAGGCCAGTGGTATTGGCGAAAGCCTGCAGGCACTTGCTTGAGCATCAGCTTATGTTTGTCAATTTTGACAACAAAACCCAGCGCCTCAAGTTCATCCTGCTTGTTGGTCAGGTCTGCTGCTGAGTCCGACAGATTGACCGCCACGGGCATTAAAAGTGGCTGGCTGACAGGTGCCTTCAGACTTTCTTTCAGTTGAGTCTTGGCCAGTTTTCTGACCTCAAGCAAATAAGCCTTTTGTTGCTGCTCTAGCAGTAGAAAACGGCCCTGCACTAATAACCATGGTGGGTTATTTAGCTGAGGAGCTGTGGCAGCTGTGGGGCTGGGGCGCATAAGTTGCTGATAGTTATCTGCTGCCCGGGCTGGTAAGCCAGTACCCCGATACATGCCGGTACTTTCGCCGACTTTGGCTTGTAAGGGGCGAATGTAGTCATGTCTGGGCTCTGCGTCCGGCATCTGCCGTACTTGTGGCTGAGCTAATTCTTCTTCAAACTGGGGGCGCTCTATAGCATCCTGTAGTGCCCGAAAGATAAAGTCATGCACCAGTCTGGCCTGGTGAAAACGCACTTCATGCTTGGCTGGATGCACATTTACATCCACCTCTTTGGCGTCCAGTTGCAAATACAAAACATAGGCAGGGTGGCAATCCGCAGCGAGGATACCTTCAAACGCCTGGCGAATGGCGTGGTTAATCAGCTTATCGCGCATCATCCGGCCATTAACGTAAAAATATTGTTGATCCTGGCTGGTGCTGCCCTGATTCAGTAGCCAGCCGTTCAATATCAAACCCTGATATTCACTCTGAATGCTCAGGGCTTGCTGGCCAAAGGCCTGTCCACATACCAGTGACAGTCTTTTTTGCCGGGCTACCTGCGATTCCGCTTTAGGATAGTGACGTAAGAGCTTGCCGTTATGTTTCAGGCTGAATGCCACATCAAAGCGCGACAAAGCAATACGTTTGACTGTTTCATCAATATGCTGGAATTCGGTTTTTTCACTGCGTAGGAACTTGCGTCTGGCTGGCGTGTTAAAAAACAGATCCAGCACTTCAACGCTGGTGCCGTTTGGGTGTGCGACAGGTTGAAGCTGCACTGCCATGTCCCGTCCTTCGGCCCTGGCCTGCCAGGCTTGCGCTTGACTGGCGGGCTTGGACGTCAAGGTAAGGCGCGCGACCGAGCTGATACTGGCCAACGCTTCGCCGCGAAAACCGAGGCTAAGAATTTGTTCAAGATCGTCCAGACAACTGATTTTACTGGTGGCATGACGGCTTAAAGCCAGCTCCAGTTCGTCCTGAACGATACCGTTGCCGTTATCTCTGATCAGAATGCGCTTGTGGCCACCGCGGTCAATTTCCAGTTCAATTTTATCGGCGCCAGCATCCAGGCTGTTTTCAACCAGTTCTTTAATAACCGAAGCCGGGCGCTCTACCACCTCACCTGCAGCAATCTGGTTGGCAAGGCGGGCGGGTAAGATTTGTATCGACAAGATATTGTTACTTTTAGTTGGGAATGGTCAGCACTTGTCCGATGCGCACCAAATCCGAGTCAAGATTATTGGCGGCCTTCAACTTGCTGACCGGTACATTGTAACGCTGTGCAAGCAGGGACAAAGATTCACCGGCAGACACTTTGTGAGTGCGGTTTTCTCTTTTCAGCCTGGCCCACATTGTGCCATCCGGGGGCATACGTTTGAAATAGCGTTGTACCGCATTGTACATGGCGTCGGCCAGATTCTCGCGGAACTTCGACCAATTAAGATTTTTCTCTTCATCTTTGTTAGAGATAAAGCCTGTTTCCACCAAAATGGACGGGATATCCGGTGACGTCAGCACGGCTAAGCTGGCGGCCTGAGGAACGGATTTATGCAATTTGGTAATTTGGCGCATTTCTTTGAGTACTTCGCGGCTGACCTCGTAGCTGGTAGATATGGAGTGATCCATCGACATATCCAGCAAGGCTTGAGTCAGATAGCGCTCGCTGGCGGTATCCTGGATCACCTCGGCAGCGCCCCCCAGCAGTTCTGAATGCTTCTCGCTGTTTTCCAGCCAGCGGCCCAACTCAGAATTCGCCCGGCGCATAGACAATACCCATACCGATGCACCACTGGGCTGCGGCGTGGTGTAGGCGTCAGCGTGAATGGATACAAACAGATCGGCTTTTTGCCGTCTGGCCATATCCGCCCTTTTATTCGGGTGAATATAATAGTCGCCGGTGCGGATCATAGCTGCTTTCATGCCCGGCGTATTATCGATTTTCTGCGCCAGCATCTTCGCCACGCTGAGCGTGACATTTTTTTCGTAGCTACCAGCATAGCCAATAGAGCCAGGGTCTTCGCCACCATGGCCGGCATCGATAGCAATGATGATGTCCCGGTCAGCTAACTGGTCACTGCGTTTAACATTGCTTGACGCCGTTTCTCCTTTACTGCCGATATCAATCACCAGACGATTGCCGTAAGGGGCGGTAGGAGGTAAGGAAAAAATCTGCGTGTCGACAGCCTCATTCAGGTCAAATACCACTCTGATGCTGTGCTTATCCTTGGCATTGCTGTAACGCAGGCGCTTAATCAATTTGCTGTCGTTCTGGATCTTGTCAAAGTCCAGGCCTTTACTGGTGTCGGCCAGATCAATCACCAGACGGGTGGGGTTGCTGAGGGTAAAGTAGCTGTAATCGGGCGCTTCACGCATATCAAACACCACCCTGGTATTGGAGGGTGAAGGCCAGATACGTACGCCTTCCATCTTATTCTTGGCAAATGCCAGGCTGCTGAATAACATCAGCGCTGTTGCCAGCCAGGGAATCAGTCTTCTATGTGCCATGTGCTCTATTGTAGTTGTGCAAGCAACGCTTCTCCCTGTTCTGACAAGGGAAGCAGCTCAATGGTTCGGCCAGGGTCACTAAAAGCTATGTTAATCTGCAAATCCGCCGGGGCCAAGAGTTGACCACCTTTTTGTGGCCATTCAATCAAACACAGGCAGTCCTGTTCGAAATAATCACGAATGCCAATAAACTCCAGTTCTTCCGGGTCGGCCAATCGGTACAAGTCAAAATGGAAAATACGCCAGCCGGCTGCTTCATAGGGTTCTACTAGCGTATAAGTGGGACTTTTTACTCTGCCCTGATAGCCTAAAGCTTGGATGAAGCTACGGCAAAAACTGGTTTTGCCAGCTCCCAGATCGCCGTGCAAATAAATTACGGTTGCCTGCTTACAGGCCTTTGCCAGTTTAGCCGCCAGCTCTGCTGTACCTTGTTCGTCGTTAACTTGTATTTGTGTTGTCATTCAGCGGTTTACCAGCTTACGTATAAAGGGCAACAAATCGCTGGCTATCATACCACGTTCGCCATGCTGTTGTGCAGCCAGGTCGCCCGCAGCTGCATGCAGGCTTGCACCATAAACTGCCGCCGCGGCGCTATCCATGCCCTGGGCCATCAAAGCTCCAATCACACCGCTTAACAGATCCCCCATGCCGGGGATGGCCATACCCGGATTTCCATTGCTAATGACATAGCAATGATCCTGACCTGATACCAGGCTACCGGCGCCTTTTAACACCACATGGCATTGATATTGTTGCTGCAACTGCTGAAGCACTGCATACCGATCAGCTTGTACTTGTTGAGTGGTGATGGCCAACAGTCTGCCGGCTTCTCCGGGGTGAGGGGTGATTACCACATTGCAAGAGAGTTTGCGGGGCGCTTTTGCCAGCAGATTTAATGCGTCGGCGTCAAGCAACAGGGGTTTATGACTGGTTTGCTGATAGGTTAATACTGCATCAAATAGTTGCTGCGCCCAGTCATCCTGCCCCAGGCCGGGTCCCAGAACCAGACAGCTGGCCCAGTCCAGCAAGGCTATTAGCTGATTCTGTTGCGCCAGCATCAGTTCGGGCCGCCCCAGGCCCACCAACATCTGATTATCCGGGTGACACAGGACGTTAACCAGCCCTGCCCCAGTGCGCAATGCCGCCTCACCTGTGAGCCTGATTGCCCCTGGCATGCCCAGATTGCCGCCCAGGCACAGCAGGCGGCCAAATGCGCCTTTATGGCTATTCAGCGGCCGGGCTGGCAGAGGGGGAAGCTGAGTAAAGTCGACGATTTGAGCACTGGGGGTAGCCAGTGCACCAAAGGACTCGGCTATGCCTAAATCGGCAAAGCTAAGTTTGCCGGAAAACTGCTTGCCCTGACCGGTGACAAGACCAGGTTTAATACCGACAAAGGTCAGGGTGTGTGTGGCGCTAAGCGCTATATCAGCTTCTGCACCGCTATCGGCCAGCAGTCCAGAGGGCACATCCAGGCTTAAGACCGGAATGTCAGTGTTTTTCAGTACCTTGATCACACTGGCATAAGGTTCTCTGAGCTGCCCTTTGGTGCCGGTGCCCAGCATCGCATCCACAATCAGGTCGAAGTCTTCTAGTGGCTGAGGCCAGCTGCTGATTTCACCGCCAGCCTGTTGCCAGTTATTGCAGGCCTGCAACGTATCCGGACTAAACTTTGATTGGTCGCCCAATGATACCAGGCAAACCTTAAGGCCGGCTTTTTTAGCCATGCGCGCCAAGACAAAGCCATCACCACCGTTATTGCCATGGCCATTTAACACTAATATACGCCTGGCCTGCGGGAATTCGCTTTGTAAGGTGATAAATGCAGCAGCCCCAGCTCTTTCCATCAGCTCATACATACTGATACCCACATGTTTGGCCGCAGTGACTTCATGTTGGCGTACCTGCTCCGCGGTAAAGGCTTTATATGCTAGACTGGCGGGCATTGTGATAGTGAATCGATTCAATGGCTGAACTCTGCGACAAGTTATTAGCTGACCTGACCGAGCATATCAAGAACCTGGGTAAATCGCTGGGTTTTCAGCAGGTCGGTATTTGTGATGTGGATTTAAGCCGCCATGAGGGGCATTTGCAAGCCTGGTTGGACAAAGGCATGCACGGTGAGATGCAATATATGGCAGAACACGGCATGAAACGCGCCCGCCCCCATGAACTGGTGCCTGGTACTTTGCGGGTTATCAGCGTGCGCATGGATTACCTGCCGCCGGATGCCGGCTTTGCCCGCAATCTGAAAAATCGTCAGCTGGCCTACATTAGCCGTTACGCGCTTGGGCGCGACTACCATAAACTGATCAGACAGCGGCTGAAAAAGTTTGGCGAACAAATTCAGCAGAAAGTCAGTGAACTGGCTTTTCGCCCGTTTGTCGACTCGGCACCTGTTTTGGAACATGCGGTGGCGGAAAAGGCTGGTATCGGCTGGACGGGTAAGCATTCTCTGACCATTAACCGCGAAGCCGGTTCCTGGTTTTTTCTGGGCGAATTGTTTATTAACCTGCCTTTGCCGATAGACAGTCCGGTGGCTGAGGGCTGCGGTAGTTGTACCGCCTGCCTGACGATCTGCCCTACTGGTGCCATAGTGGAACCCTATGTGGTGGATGCCAGGCGCTGTATTTCTTATCTGACCATTGAGCAGAAAGGCCCGATTCCCGAGGAATTTCGCCCGCTGCTGGGTAATCGCATTTACGGTTGTGATGATTGCCAGCTAGTTTGCCCCTGGAATCGTTATGCGCAAATTACCGATGAAGCAGACTTTCATCCCCGCCAGCAGTTGCATGGTAAAACCTTATTAGAGCTGTTTGCCTGGGACGAGCAGAAGTTTCTGAAAAATACCGAAGGCTCGCCTATTCGCCGTATTGGCTTTGAGCGCTGGCAACGCAATATTGCCGTGGGGTTGGGCAATGCACCTTATGCCGACGAGATTGTTGCCTCACTGCAAGCAGCCAGAGAGTCTGCCTCGGAACTGGTCAGGGAACATATTGATTGGGCGCTGGTCCAGCAAGCACAAAGAAAGCCGGGGCAAGCAGACCGGCAGACCCTCAGGTTAATCCGTAGTGTGGAAAAAGGTCTGCCCAGAGACGCGTAATAGATGCCTGTTGTTATCAGTCAGTTCTGCTGGTGGCTGATTTAACTGATAACTTTAAGCTTTGTGGTATTGCGCACTGTAGTGGTGCACGGCGTCAACAAATACCTTGGCGTGTTCGGGCGGCACATCCGGGTGAATACCGTGACCGAGATTAAATACATGGCCCTCGCCCTGGCCAAAACCAGCCAGAATAGATTGTACTTCCTGCTCAATTCGGTCTGCAGGTGCATACAGCATGGATGGGTCCATATTGCCCTGCAACGCTACTTTATCGCCGATTCGGGCCTTGGCGTCGGCAATATTGATGGTCCAGTCCAGCCCCACTGCATCACAGCCAGTGGCAGCAATGGCTTCCAACCACATGCCACCGTTTTTGGTAAACAGCGTGACGGGCACCCGGCGCCCTTCGTTTTCTCTTGTCAGACCATCGACAATTTTGTGCATATAACGCAGCGAAAACTCTTCATAATCCCTTGGTGACAGGACGCCGCCCCAGGTATCAAACACCATTACCGATTGCGCACCAGCGGCTATCTGCGCATTCAGGTACAGAATGACTGAGTCGGCAAGCTTGTCCAACAGCAGATGCAATGCGGCAGGTTCAGCAAAAGCCATTTTTTTGATCAGGCTGAAGCTCTTGGTGGAACCGCCTTCCACCATATAAGTGGCCAACGTCCAGGGGCTACCGGAGAAGCCTATTAAAGGCACTTTACCCGCTAATCCCTTGCGAATAGTGCGAACCGCATCCATCACATAACCGAGCTCGCCCTCTGGATCGGGAATCGGCAGGGCCTGGATGGCTGCCATATCTCTGAGTGGCCGCTCAAACTTGGGGCCTTCGCCTGTTTCAAAATACAGGCCCAGGCCCATGGCATCGGGAATGGTCAGAATGTCTGAAAATAGAATGGCCGCATCCAGGTCAAAGCGACGGAGTGGCTGCAGAGTCACCTCGCAGGCCAGTTCAGGATTTTTGCACAGCGACATAAAGTCGCCAGCCTGTGCACGGGTGGCCCGATATTCCGGCAGGTAGCGGCCAGCCTGGCGCATCATCCACACAGGCGTGATATCCACGGGCTGCTTTAACAGGGCCCTTAGATACCTGTCATTCTGTAGTGCTTGCATGATGTTCTCCTGGTCGGCTGCGCTAAAAACCGGCGCATTCTACCAGCTATACGAGATGGATACATCAGACAATCCTTGCGTTGAATTTAAAGCCTCAAAAGACCACCACGCTCTAGGTTGAAGCTGTAAATTAAATGTTATTCGTCCTATTTGAGGCATGAAAGCTTGCACTGCTTCGGTATTCTTTGCTATAAAACCGTTGCGCTAGTGAAATCTAAATAAAAGAAGCCCGGTCACGGGACCTCCACGCTAAAATATTTAAGCCTTACCTTTCGGGGTAAGGCTTTTTTATTTTCAATGGGGGAATGCCCGGGTTGACATCTTCTTCAAAAAGATTGGTCAGGCGCATTGATGGTAGTCTGGATTAATTGACCAGCAATGGAAAAGCTGGGTGGTATCAATGGTAGGTTATTAAAGTCAAACCAGTCAGCCGCCAGAATTTCTTTACCATCTACCTGGATCTCACCTTCATCCCATTCGGCCAAAAAGCCGACCATTAGCGAATGGGGGAAGGGCCAGGGCTGGCTGGAAAAATAACGTAGGTTCTTAACTTTTATGCCTACTTCTTCCATTACTTCACGATGTACGGCCTGCTCCAGACTTTCTCCACTTTCCACGAAGCCAGCCAGGGTCGAATACATGCCTCCTTTGTGGTGAGCTCCCTGCGCCAACAAAATTTGTTGCCCTTTTCTGATGGCGACGATAATGCAAGGAGAAATGCGTGGATAACAGCGGTGCTGGCAGCGATGGCAATGCATCGCCAGTTCCCAGTTGACGGCTTCCATCTGGCTGCCGCACTGCCCGCAATATTTGTGGGTACGAAGAAACAATGCGACTTGCCAGGCACGGGCCAGAATATTAAATGCGTCTTGCTGCTCACTCATCAGGGCGGCACGCAGACTAACAAGTTCCAGGTCGTCATGTTCAGGGGTTTCCTGCCCCAAATCCACCATATAGCAGTTGCTTTGGCGATACTCGCCAACCTTAACCACATCGTCGGCATAAGCAGAGATAAAAGATAACTCTGACCAGCTTTGCTTTATCAGACAAGCCTGTCCTTTGCATTGTACCAGCTTGTCTTGCGACAAAATCAACCAGTAGGCTTGTTCATCTATATCGGGACGGTGTTTCATAGGCAATTCAGATAATCGGCTAGGCGGCAGACTTTAACATATGAGGGCTGAAGTACTGAATGCCAAGGAAATTTTCTTAAAATCTATACCTATAAAGGTTGACCAGCTTAGCGATTGATACCGACATTGGTCTGACCGAGAGGTTAAACGCTTTTGCAATTGAGGCATTTTGATATACTGGCATTTACAACTGATTTACCTCATCTGGTATTCAACCGGTGTGAGAGGGTAGCTATGCTGAATAAAGTCGAACAAGCCGAACAAAAATGGGGTGGCGCCCATGACGCCATTGACAATTGGATTGACGCCCGTAAGGCACTGCTGGTGGAATATTGCCGACTGGCAGGTTTGCCACCATTCGATGCGCGTCGACAAGCCTTGCCCAGCAAGGAAAGCGTAGAGACATTTTGCGAAATGTTGATGGATTATGTTTCGGCAGGTCATTTTGAATTTTATGACAAGATTGTCGATGGCAGTCAGGCCAATGGCGCGGGTAAGCAACTGGCTGATGAAGTGTATCCGAAGATTTCTGATACCACCGAGCAGGCACTGAATTTTAACGACTGCTATGCGGACATTGATGAAGACCAGGATATGCAGGGCTTCGATAAACATCTTTCAGAACTGGGTCAGGCAATGGAGGAGCGTTTTGAATTAGAGGACCGCTTAATCCACACCCTGTATCAGGACCATTTATAAAAAAGGCGCCAATCAGGCGCCTTTTATGTTCAGGATGAACGGTATGCCGTGGGTTCATGGATGAACAGGAACGGCGATGTTCAGGATGAACGGTATGCCGTGGGTTCATGGATGAACAGGAACGGCGATGTTCAGGATTAAAGCTAACTCTTCTGACGACGCATAGCGTCAAAGAATTCATTGTTGGTTTTGGTCATGGACAGCTTGTCGATCAGGAATTCCATGGCATCAATTTCTGACATCTCATGAACAATCTTACGCAGGATCCACATTTTCTGCAGCTCATCCTGAGTGGTCAGCAGCTCTTCGCGGCGAGTGCCTGAACGATTGAAGTCGATGGCCGGGAACACACGTTTCTCTGCAATCTTACGGTTCAGGTGCAGCTCCATGTTACCTGTTCCTTTGAACTCTTCATAAATCACTTCGTCCATTTTCGAGCCAGTGTCGATAAGGGCCGTAGCAATAATTGTCAGACTGCCGCCTTCTTCCACATTACGCGCTGCACCGAAGAAGCGCTTGGGCTTGTGCAGGGCATTGGCGTCTACACCACCTGTCAATACCTTGCCAGAGGAAGGAATTACAGTGTTGTAGGCACGGGCCAGACGGGTAATGGAATCCAGCAGAATTACCACGTCTTTCTTGTGCTCGACCAGGCGCTTGGCTTTTTCAATCACCATCTCGGCAACCTGAACGTGGCGGCTGGCCGGTTCATCAAAGGTTGATGCAACCACTTCACCTTGTACCAGGCGTTGCATCTCCGTTACTTCTTCCGGACGTTCGTCAATCAGCAGCACCATCAACACACACTCTGGGTAGTTGGCGGCGATACTTTGGGCAATATTTTGTAGCAACAGTGTCTTACCGGCTTTGGGCGGAGCCACAATCAAACCACGTTGGCCGCGGCCGATAGGTGAGGCTAAATCCAAAACCCTGGCGGTAATGTCCTCAGTACTGCCGTTGCCGCGTTCCATACGTAAACGCTCTTTGGCATGCAGTGGGGTCAGGTTTTCGAATAGGATCTTGTTGCGGGAATTTTCTGGGCGGTCAAAATTGACTTCGCTGATTTTCAGCAGAGCGAAATAACGCTCGCTGTCCTTCGGCGGTCGGATTTTGCCAGAAATGGAATCACCGGTGCGTAAGTTAAAACGTCGAATCTGGCTGGGAGAGACGTAAATGTCATCCGGACCGGCCAGGTAAGAGGAATCAGCTGAGCGCAAAAAGCCGAAGCCATCCTGCAGTATTTCCAACACGCCATCACCGAAAATGTCTTCGCCGCTCTTTGCATGGGCTTTGAGGATAGAAAAGATGATGTCTTGTTTGCGCGCGCGGGCCATGTTTTCCAGGCCCATTTTTTCGGCCAGTTCTACCAGCTCGCTGACGGGTTTATTTTTGAGTTCCGTTAGGTTCATATCGGTGGGTCTTAATGATTGAAAATGCTCTTAATGCAAGTATGTTCAGACTTAAACAGGGTCGTAAACGTCAGATTGCGTCGGTGTGACGCGGGGATTAAGCTCTGCGCTCCATGCGCCACCCGTCAAGCGGGCCGACTGCAGGCGATAAACACTGTTCCAGACAGCCTTTTGTTCGAATCGAATGGGTTCGACGCTGAGAACGAAATCTAACTTAGCACCAAAAATTAACAGCGTCTAGTAATCTTTCGCTGCTAATTTATTCATTCGCGGTAGCTTTTTACAGGATGATTAAAAATGCCCGGCTTGGCCGGGCATTTTTAATCAGATATTTTCTTTCAAAAATTCGCTTAATTGCGTCTTAGAAAGTGCACCGACTTTGGTTGCTGCTACGTTTCCACCTTTAAAAAGCAGCAGAGTGGGGATGCCACGAATACCATATTTTGGTGGAGTCTCGGTATTATGGTCGACATTCAGCTTGGCAACTGTTAACTTGCCTTCGAATTCGTCAGCCACTTCATTTAGAATTGGCGCGATCATTTTGCACGGGCCACACCATTCCGCCCAGAAGTCAACTAGTACAGGACCTTCGGCGTTGATAACATCTGCCTCAAAACTGTCATCAGTCAACTGGATAATTTTGTCGCTCATTCTTTTCTCCAAACTTGGCTGCCTCGGCAGAAAAAGCCGGGCAAGCGATTGTGGCTATTTATATAGAAACTGTTTTTTAATGCAAGCACTGATAAGCTATAAGCTATGCAAACAACTCATCTAACTGAAACACATTTTTCTGACCTGCCGATGCATGCTGATGTTATTAAGGCATTGTCAGCGGCCAACTTTCAACATTGTACACCGATTCAGGCATTAAGCCTGCCTCCATTATTGGAGGGGCGTGATGTGGCGGGCCAGGCACAGACAGGTACGGGTAAAACCATCGCCTTTCTGACCGCGACTTTCCATCATCTACTGACTCACCCCCAACAGGAAAAAGCCCAGCCAAGAGCCATTATTATGGCTCCAACCAGGGAACTGGCGGTGCAGATCCATAAGGATGCGGAGCTGCTCAGTAAGCACACCGGCATCAGCCTGGGTTTGATATATGGGGGTGAAGGTTACCAGAGTCAACGTGAAAGCCTGGAAAAAGGGGTGGATATCATTATTGGTACCACCGGGCGAATCATTGATTATTACAAACAAGGCATTTTCAGTCTGGCGCATATTCAGGTGGCCGTGCTGGATGAAGCCGACCGTATGTTTGACCTTGGTTTTATCAAGGACATTCGCTATCTGTTCCGACGTATGCCGGCGCCGTCTGAGCGCTTGAGCATGTTGTTTTCTGCCACGCTGTCCATGCGCGTGCAGGAACTGGCATATGAACATATGAACAGTCCTGTGCATGTGCAGGTAGAGCCGGAACAAATGACTGCCAGTCGGGTGAGGGAGGAGCTGTTTTATCCTTCCAACGATGACAAGATGCTGTTGTTGTTAACTCTGCTGGAAGAAGAATGGCCCGAAAAAGCCATTGTATTCGCCAATACCAAGCACAGCTGTGAAAACATCTTTGATTGGCTGCAGGCCGACGGCCACCGTGTGGGACTGCTTAGCGGCGATGTTCCGCAACATAAACGTCTGCGTATTCTGGACGGATTCAGCAAGGGCCAATTGGACGTATTAGTCGCTACAGATGTGGCGGCCCGGGGCCTGCACATTGAAAAGGTCACGCATGTGTTCAATTACGATCTGCCCGACGATGCCGAAGACTATGTGCACCGAATTGGTCGTACCGGCCGGGCGGGTAAGAGTGGCCATGCCATCAGTTTTGCCTGTGAAAAATATGCGTTGAATCTGCCCGCTATTGAGGAATATATTCGTCATACTATTGTGGTGACTGACTATGACCACAGCGCGTTACTGGACGACGTTAAAGCCCCGCGCCAGCAATACAGAAAACGTATGCAAAGTGGTAAGAATCTCAGTAAAGGTAAGCCCAGGAGCAGAAGTCCAAGAAACCGATGAGCAGAGAGTCCATGCTGGCCATGCCCGAGCCGCAGCAATATTATGCTGCGGTGGATCTGGGTTCTAACAGCTTCCATCTGGTGGTCGTCCGGGTGGTGCATGGTTGCATCCATATCGTCGGTAAAGTGAAGCAGAAAGTTCGCCTTGCCGCTGGGTTGGATCCGCAAATGCAGCTCGATGAACTGAGCATGGAGCGAGGCTGGCGCTGCCTGGAAACCTTTGCTGAACGCCTTCAGGATATTCCCGCCGCCAACATTCGGGTGGTTGCTACTGCCACGCTGCGTTTGGCTCGTAACGCCGCAAAGTTCCTGCACAAAGCCGAACAAATTCTCGGCCACCCCATCGATGTGATTAGTGGTGAAGAAGAAGCCCGGCAAATTTATCTTGGCGTTGCTTACACTTCGGCTAATCAGGGCAACAGCCTGGTGATTGATATTGGTGGCGCCAGTACCGAGATTATTCTGGGCAAAGACTTTACACCGAAGAAACTGGTGAGTCTGGACATGGGCTGCGTGACCTTTATGGAACGTTACTTTGCCAATGGTCAGTTAACCCAGGCCAACTTTGATTTAGCCCAGCAGGCCGCCAGAGACTTGCTTTGCGGGGTTGCCGGGGATTTCACCTGCCATCAATGGCGTCAGTGTCTGGGCGCGTCGGGTACACCGCAAGCCATCACCGAAATTCTGGTTGCACAGGGTATCAATGACACTATACGTTTAAGTTATCTCAAGGACCTGATGCAGCAATGTGTTGCCTGCGGTAGTCTGGGTGACTTGCATATTCATGGCCTGTCCGAGGCCAGAAAACCGGTATTTGCCAGTGGGCTGAGTATCCTCACTGTGCTTTTCGAGCTGTTAGGTATTGAACAGATGCAAATATCGGGCGGGGCACTGCGGGAAGGTCTGCTCTACGGCATGCTGGAAAACATTCACCACCATGATGTTCGTCAGCGCACGCTGGACTCGCTGACCCAACGTTTCCAGATAGAAGAAGCGCAGGCACACAGGGTGGCGGAAACGGCCTTATCCCTGTACCGACAATTGCCGCAGGACGCAATAGCCTGTCAGCTGGATGCCGAAGGTATACTGCTGGCGGCAGCCAGGCTTCACGAGATAGGTCTGCACATTGATTTCAAACACAGTCACTGCCACGGTAAGTACATCCTGTCGCATTTAAGTATGTCTGGCTTTACCAAGATTCAGCAGGAGTGCATTAGCGAACTGGTTGGCAGCCATCGTCAGGATATTAATCCTCAGAGCTTCGCTCAGTTCCAGCAGGAAGTGGCACAGCTTCTTAAGCTTCTGTGCCGTGTGCTGCGTATTGCACATGTGCTGTCTATTCGCAGAAAAGATAACTTGTTACCGCAGATAAAAACCAGTCTGGCTACTGACATCCTGACACTGACATTTCCGGCAAATTGGCTGAAATCACATCCTTTACTGGATGCAGAGCTTGCCAATGAGAAATGGTTGCAGCATCGGGCCGGTTGGGAACTGCAAATTCACTAACCGACCCGGTGGTCTGCAGTTACTGACGTTGCTGCATATAGTCCAGCGTCAGGTTAGTGAGCAATTCCACACCCAGTTTCATGCCGGCTTCGTCAATTCTGAATTCAGGTGTGTGATGGGCAGGAGCCTGGTGCTTGGGTAAATCCACCGACTTTCCACCAACAAACAGATACAGTCCGGGGACTTCTTTTTGGAAAAATGAGAAGTCCTCGGCCCCGGTCACGGCTTTCACTTCCTGAACTTTTCCCTGACCAGCAGTACGATGCAGAGTTGGCAGCATTTTGTCCATCAGCGTTGGGTCGTTGTACGTTACTGGATAACTGTCGCCATAAGGTAAAATGACTTCTGCTTCGGCCCGCATGCTATCGGCAATGCCTTTGGCCTTGCGGTGCACCGCGGCATGCAAGTCCTCACGCATAGCATCATCCAGAGTACGGATGGTCCCAACCAGCTCGACCTGATTGGGGATGATATTGGAACGGTTACCACCGTGAATAGAACCCACGGTGATCACTGCCGCATCCTGGGTAAGAGGTAGCTCGCGACTGACGATAGTCTGCAGCCCCATCACGATCTGTGCGCTGGTCACCACAGGGTCAACGCTTAACCAAGGATATGCCCCATGCGCCTGTTTGCCCTTGACCACGATTTTATAAGGATCCACAGCGGCCATGATGCCGCCGTGGCGATATTCTACCGTGCCTACATCAGTGTCAGAGCTTATATGCAGGCCGAATACGACATCCACACCTTTCATTACTCCTTCTGCCACCATGAGTTCTGCACCGCCTTTTTCTCCGACAGGTGCGCCTTCTTCAGCGGGCTGGAACACAAACTTTACTTTGCCGCTGAGCTGCGACTTCATGTCGGTGAGGATTTTAGCTGCGCCCATTAACATGGCCATATGAGTGTCATGACCACAGGCATGCATTACCGGAACTTTTTCACCGTTATATTCGCCTATTGCTTGTGAGCGAAACGGAAGCTCGTTTTGTTCTTTTACCGGTAAACCGTCCATATCGGCCCGCAATGCCACCACTGGCCCAGGCTTCCCCGAATCCAGAATGGCCACCACGCCGGTATGAGCTACGCCGCTTTGTACCTGCAGACCCAGTCCCTTAAGGTAGTTTTCGATATACTTGGCCGTTTCAAACTCACGGTTAGACAGCTCTGGATGCTGATGAAAGTGACGGCGCCATTCGATAACCTGAGGCTCCAGTTGTGTGGCTTGTTGACTGACCTGGTCGGCAACTGCGGCGCTGCTAAGACAAATCAGGGCAATTGCGGATAAGGCGGTTTTCATTATTGTTCTCCTGTTGTTATAGCCCATCACTTTAGAGTCTGGCTCATATGGCGGTCAATGCGCTCTAATCAATCTTTTTGCGCAAAATGCTTATGTTGTCTTGAATCTGTCACTTTTGTCCCTAACCATTAAGACTATGGAAGAGAAAAACCAAGGATTAGCATTGCAAAGTAACACTGAGGTCGGCCCTGCTTTTGCCTTGGTGGCTGAAGGTGGGGGGCAGAAAGGTATCTTTACAGCTGGTGTACTGGATGCATTTTTAGAACAACAATTCTGGCCTTTTGATCTTAAAATTGGCGTCTCTGCCGGCGCGCAGAATCTGGCCGCATTCAGTGCCAGGGCTAGGCAATATGCCAGTCAGGCCATACAGCACTTGACCACTAAGCAGGATTTTTTTCGACCGGCCAAGTTTTTTATGGGCGGCAATGTTATTGATCTTGACTGGTATTTTCGTCAGGTGCAGGAACAGGGCGAGATGCGTTTTCCAACCGATGTGAGTCATCTGAATGGGGAATCGGGTTTCTATGCTGTTGCCACCGATGCTGCCGACTTTCAGCCGGTCTATCTGCCAACCAATAACAGTAATCTTTTTCATCATCTGAAAGCCTCCAGTGCCATTCCATTTCTGTATCGGCCCGGTGTTTGGCTGGAAGGAAGGCAATTGGTAGATGGCGGAGTGGCAGACCCGCTGCCGGTACGCTGGGCTCATGCTCAGGGAGCCAAACGTATTGTGGTGATTCGCACGGTAGCGGCCGACTACTCAGGGCAGGTACCTTTACTGGAAAGGCTCAAACCCTTGCTGAAGAAGGTGCGTCATTCGCCGAGAATGATGGAAATGTATTTACATTATCAGCGTCAGTATGCTGATGCGTTAGCTTTTATCAATCAGCCACCGGATGGCGTGCAGGTATGGCAAATAGCGCCACCGCAAGAGTTGCGTAGTTTAGTGCTGGGTTCTCCGCCGCAGGCCCTTAAACTGGATTATCTGATTGGCCGAAGAGAGGGACAGCGCTTTTTGCGTCAATGGAATAAAGATGAGCGAAGAATGGCGTGATTGGGTTAACACGCCCTATTCAAATCGCATCTGTACATCAGGGACAGTGGAATGCAATACATAAGGCGCCCAGTAATAAGGGCTACGATATCTGGGATGGCGACGAAGGTGACTGCGGGCATCTTTTAATGCTTCGGGCAGTGAGCCCTGCGTAAGCAGGCTCTGATAAAATGCCTGCATAAACAAGGCGGACGCCTTGTCTGCCACCGGCCACAGGGTTGAAACAACGTGTTTGGTGCCCTGAGCCATAAAGCCATGTACCAGTCCAACCATACCTTCCCCAGTTTGGGCTTTACCCATTGCCGTATCACAGCCATTGATGACTACCAATTCATTACTAAACGGATAGCTGAATAATTCAGGTAGCGTAACAAAACCTTCAATTGGTATTCCTGACTGATCCAATGCTGCTAACTGAAAGCCCATATTGTCGGGATTGACGGGATTGAAATAGCCATGGGTGGCAATATGCAGAACTCTTGCGTTGCGTACCTGGGCACTAAAAAGGTTACGACGGTTTGCTTCGGCACCCACATATAAGGTTGCCTTCTGATTGGTGAAAAGCCGGGCAATATCCCGGGCTTCTGTTGCAGTGTAGTGCAACGGGCTGACTCTCTCACTCCAGTTCCGAAACACGGCTTGTTCTGGCGCTGCAGTGCTTGCTGAGGAGAACAGCGGATCGGCGAAGAATGCCATTTCGCCGTTGTCATGTCGCACGGGTCTGGCCTGCAGAATCGTATTGGCAGAAGGAATTCGTGTTAAGGCGAATCGCTCTCCCAGTCTGGTCCCATTCTTTAGCGGCAGTGCAGCAAAAGGTAAGATATGCAAATTAGCATGTGGCACCAGCATCAGCTCAGTAATGTCTTGTTGGTCTGCCAACTCGTCAGGTATCAGCGACGCTAATGCGGTCATCGCACTACTGTGTATTTGCTTAAATTCCACCATTTGGCTGCGGGCCTGGGCAATCAGGGTATTTAGTTGATGCTCAGACAATGCCTGCTGCTGCATGTGCAGGCTGGTCTTGGTGAGGGTGAGTATGACTAAGCGTTGAGGCAATACCAGGTAATACAATATTGCCTGGCGGGGGGAAAGTTTAGCCTGGACTTGCGTCATATCCAGCAACTCGGGAGGTTGTTGAGGTGATTCTCCCAAAACTTGCCCACTATGCAGGGTTTCCAATAAGTAGAAGTCCAGTGGCATGGCCTGGCTGTTTTGAGCAGCACTGTATCCGGCAAGTTCGCTGGCCTGATTCATATCAGCGTTGCTACTTGGGTAACCTGTCGGCGTTTTTTGCAAGTGCTGACGTAAGCTGACGGCTTTAAATCGCTCAATTAAGTTGAACAGTGCAGGAGCTTTTTCATCGGCTGTTTTGTGCTGCTTAAGTAATAACTGCGCCTGCAGGTTATAGATGCTGTTGGTCTTATGACTCCAGGCCGGGCCGTATCGTTGCGCTTCCAGATGTTGATGTAATTGTTCAACCCCGTTTATGGCCATATTCCCTGCTGCAATGGCTGCCTCTGAATGCCCCTGTTCGGCCAGAATCTGGCTGGATAAGTGCTGCACCTCTATTTCCAGCGTCGCATCCCGGCTGATGGCGGCATCGTGTTGTGCTTGTGCGAGAGTCTCAGTGGCGGATTGCCAATCATTGTTTGCCGCTTGCTGCTTGGCCACTGCCATTTTGAGCCTGGTCGACAGGTCGGCATTGCTTAGCTTGTTCGCCAGTGCCTGTATCTGATGTAATTGCTTGACAGCATCCGTGGTGATCAGCCCTAACCTTGCTGTCGCTTCGAGATTGGCATCACTTAGCGCCAATGCCATGGTCAGGCAATCTTGATAAGCATTGGTAGCATCATCCGGCATATTCTGCGCTTCGTGCAATTGCCCGATTCTGCAATGCAGTAATGCCGCTTCAACAGGTTCTGCTTTGTCGATGATGGACAACGCCGCATATAAAAATTGCCGCGCTTTTAAATAATCTCCCAGGTACAAACTAACCGTGCCCAGGTTTCTTAACAGCAGCGCTTTAAGTTCTGGTTCATCCCTATGCTCAATTCTGGACAAGGCCCGGGTATAGTAAACTAGGGCGCTACGCAGACCGCGATGACGTTCGTGGATTGAGCCGATGTTATTCTCGATATTGGCCAGGTTGCGGTAAAAGCCTGCCTGACGGGCATAATCCGCCGCCTGCAATTCGAACTGTAACGCCTTAGCCATGGCCTTGTTTCTGTCTGACTGGGGCTTTCCCACGGATTTTTGCAGTTCAGCAAAGCTCAGATTACTGTGTACATAAGACAGAATTTTGAAGTCGTCTGGAGCCAGTTGTTGTGCGTTGCTAAGATATGATTGACCCTCAGTAAGCTGGCCTGCTAGCAGAGCTATTAAGCCTTTCAGAGTGAATAGTTCTGCTTTTTCGTTGCGCCTTTGTAACTTATCGGCTGCGGCAATGGCTTTATCTGTCCATTGTCCTGCTTGTATGAGATCCCCTTTGGCCAGCGCTATGCGAGCTCTAAGTTCAGCCATTTTATGCAGTAATTCAGGGAGTTCCACTAAGGGAGCGTGTTGTAGCCTGGCGGTTGCTTTGTCCAATTGATGACGGTGTGCATAGGCAAGAAGCAATAGGTGATCAGCTGAATTTGCAAGTACCGGCGCATCCTGGTGCATCGCCGCAACGCGCTCATACAGTGCTAAAGCTTGTATTCTGGCGGCGGTGTGCTCTTCGGCCCAAAGCTGTCCTGCCTGCGATAACAGTTTGCCAGCCAGATCATTGCCTGGTGGCAGTATGACCTGACTGAAGCGCCAGTCACCTTTGCCACTATGCGCAAAACTGGCATAGATGCAGGCTTGAATTGCGGGGCTGGCGGGGGGAAGAAAAAAATACTCAGTGCTGCTGCGGCCACCGGGTTGATCCAGGGTCAGGTCTTGCGCCTGAGTCTGGATATGCAGGGTGATATCCAGGTCCAATTGCTGCCACTGCAAAAGTGTTGGCTGTTGTGAGTGACTGCTAATGTGCTGCTGAGACAATAACGGGCGATGGCCTAAATAGTCCGGACAACCTTGCGCATCTAATGTCAGTGATACAAGCAGCAGAGCGAACAAGCCGCCCTGCCACCATCCATTTTTCAGGGGGTGCACTTCCAATTGCCGAGTTCGCCATCGGACCATAACAAGTAATGATTCATTTTATCCGCGGTAGCATTCCATTCTACAACCTCTGTCATGGAGAGTCCCGGTTGGATTTCAATCGGCGTTGATACCAGTCGCTCGCCGATTAAGAAAAAGCTGGCGGTGGACAGGGCGCTATTGATAGAAGGGTCACTGGACTCCATCTGAATCACCCAGCGGCCAAAACGCTTGACTTTATTCAGGGTAATTTGCGTACCCGCGGCAGGGTAATAAGGTTCTTTGGCGGGGTCTGTGGTGTCAGGAAGATCACCCAGGGCGTGAAACTGGCCACAAAACATGTTGAGCTTTTGTTCGAGGGACATAGTTTTCTCCTTTTGAAAGGCCTTATTGTCTGAGTAGGTCGGCAATCTTATAAACGGCTTTATCCAGAAATTGCCCGCTACGGGTCAACCAAGTGAATGTTTCTCTTTCCGTTTCCAGTAAAACGGAGGGATGGCTTTGCAGGCAAAGGGATAACAACACTTCAGCGATGATTAAACTGCCTAACGGTCCCATGCGTACCCCCTGACCAACACTGTCGGCCTCTGCCAGCAGGTAATACCAAAGCGGGGTTTTGTGTGTCAGGCCGTGAGCCGGAAATGTTCTGGCCACCGCATCCATTATCCCCAGCTTCTGACCATTTTCATCACGCAGTATGGCGGGGTTTAACTCCAGGTCGGTTAGTTCGCGAAGGCCGATACGTTCGGCCAGTTGTGCATGCTGTTTGAACAGATGCCGTACCAATGACTGGCCATCCGGCAACCCTAATTCATTACCTCTGAGCAAATTGAGTACGGCCAGGTTAACGTGCAGGTCCTGGGTTTCTGACAGACGCACATCGACAGACGGATCTATGGCCAGAGCAAAATTGAAAAACCGCGGTAAAGTTTGATCTGCGGGTGGGAAGAACAAGTCCCAGTCAATCAAGTAGCTTGCAGGAAGGTAGGGACTGCCCAGCATGCCGCCCTTGCCGGTCATCTGAAACATTTCTTGTAATGTTGCTGCTTTGCCAGAGTTTAATGTGTAGCGGAATCTGACCATGGAGTGGCCAAACCTATAAGCCGCAGCAGAGAACTCTAAAGGGATACGGGGTTCTTCTGCAGCAATGGGATTAAGTAGCCCGGGTTGTTTGTCCAGCAGCAGATGGTGCAGCACCCTGGCATCCATCAAGGTCGGCATAAAATCATAAATGACGGCCTCCTGATAACATCGCACCATGGACTGCCTGGCGTTGTCGTACCAATGCCTGGGTGTGCTGCGAGGCTCCAGTTGACGGTAATGCTGAACAAAGCGGTTATGTAACTTAATAAACTTAAGGTGCATCTGTGCGACAATCAGATTCTCATCATTGCGGTCGTCGCCAATCAGAGGGCGTTTGTCCGCGCTGACTCTGGGTAGATCTGCACCAGCCAGCAGTCGGCCATCGTCTGCTATGGCATGGCCCAGCAATAGCTCTCCGGTATCCTTATTCAAGGGGATTGTGGGGTCTGCAAAACCCAGTCCATATATTGAATCCAGGTCCATTGCCGGGGTGCGCACCTGAATCAGTTGATCAATCGGGAGTTGCGCATCACCCGCAGGTTCGCTGCCACGTTTGAGCCGGGTAATATCATGGTCGACAAACTGGCCGAAGTAGACATAGCCAGCCGCTACTTTTTGCTGTCGTCCTGAAGGCGAAGCCTGTTTCATGGCTTCACCTAATGCAATAAGCACTGCCTTCTGATAGCGGGTAGCAGGCAAGTTAAATAGTGAATAAAACTGGCCGTTGAGTGGTTGTCCATGGGAAAGAGCCAAGATTGTCTCCTTTAAATTTCTGCCAACCCCCAACGCGCGCTAAATTTGCATTTCGCAGCAGAGCTTATTCCACTCTGGACAGGATAAGGTCAAACACCTGTGGTTGCTGATGCGCATCGGGCGTTAACAGTAGCTTATATTCACCGGCCTTCAGTCTTGATACGGGAACAGATAACGTCAGTTCACCGCTATCAGGTTGGGGGGCCAGATGTTCAAATTGGGCAACGGTGCTTTGGGTCGCCATTGCCTTTAACTCGACCTGATAAGCACTATCTGGGCTAACCGGCTGAACAGACAATACCAGCAGGCTCTGACCTGCATGTATTTGTATATGGTTGGCTGCCGTGCTCTGACTGCGGGTTTGCTCCAGGTAAAAAATATTAACATCGGCAAATTGAGTTGGCGTCATGGCATGCCAGCTCAGAACACCAACCAGCAAACAGCAGGCCAGGGTAACAAGACTGGCCCTGATTGGTGTAGAAAACAACTTACCCAGGCTTATGAAAGGCTTAGCACGCCGTCCTTGAGCAGGCAGTGCCTGAATCATCATTTGATCCAACGCCAGTTGTTCCACCACATCGGGTTTATCCAATAGCCAGATTTCAAATGCCTGGCTTTCCTGCTCTGATAGCTCGCCTCTTAAATAACGCAAGGCCGTTTCTTGCTGCACTTGCAAGGATTCCATGTCCATTATGCTGTCCTTCCATTGTCTGATGAGTCTGTAATATCCTCCGAAACATCCATGCCAGTTTTGAAGCGGCTTGCAGAGGTGTCAGTCAAAAGGTGTTGGCTGACGGCATTTCCTCCCACTTTGTTTGAAAATAAATCGGGTAGCTGGGCAAGGTGTGGTGTGTTGATGGCCAACGCCAATATCAACAGGCCGGGAATTTCCCCACTGGGTACCTTGTTATCCGGGTCCTGCAATTTATGCAGTATGACTTGCTTTAGTCTTTGTCTGGCCCGCGACAGGATACGATCAAAATGATCGGCTTCTAATGATAGGCGGGCACAGATGTCCGCCTTACTTTGCTGATGTAAAAAGTAGCTGCGTAAAATATCCCGATCACGTTCAGTCGGCAGACTGTCCATCATTGCAGATACCCAGCCAACAACTTTATCGGCATAAACCTGTTGATACACCTCCATGCCAGGGTCAGGCACGGTGAATAGCCAGTCGGCCGAATCTGTTGCGCGGCGCTTCTCTTTACGAAAATATCCGCTAAGCAGATTGCGCCCAACCTGATGGATAAAGGCTGCCAGGCCAAGGGGATTGTCTATCTCTGCGCGCCTGGCTTTTTCCAGCACAATAACAAAGGTGTCCTGACAAATATCCGCCACCAGTTCAGGATCCTGAGTCTGGCGATGCAATATAAATTGCAACCCCCGCCAGAATCTATGCACCAGTTCTTGTTCAGCCGCTCTGTCGCCGTCGGCAATACGTTCCAGCAAACTGGCAAAATCACAAGGGTCTGAGGTGTTATACGACCCTGACGGCGGACTCATAATATACCTCTGTCAGCTAAGCTGAGCGCTCAGGCACTCAGACGACCAGTCACCAAATCCAGCAGGGCCTGCGCTCGTACTTTCATACATACTTTCTGTTGTGGCAGATTATCCCAGCCCGGGTAGGGGAATTTCCTGTCATCTGGTGCAAACGTGGTTTGACCTATTGCCAGACCGTCCGTCACTACACGAATTCGTCCTTGTTCCACTTCGAACAGCGAAGGATCAAGAATATAAGCGATGGTGGATGGGTCATGTACCATACAACCTGCAATACCCAGCGTTTGCTGATAGAAGTCAATGTAGAAGTCGCATGCCTGACGCAGGAATTCTCCCTGCTTGGGATTGAGCTGAGCGATTTTTTGCATATCGTCATGTTTAAGCAGTACCTGGCTGGTGACATCCAGACCAATCATGACCACTGGCCAATTTGCAGTGAAAACCTTATCTGCCGCATGGGGGTCGCCCATAATATTGGCTTCGGCAACGGGGGATACGTTGCCACAATGGCGGGCTGCACCGCCCATTAGCACCACCTCTTTGACAAGGGCGGCCACATCCGGTGCTTTTTCCAGAACACGGGCGATATTAGTCAGGGGACCGAGCGGCACCAATGTCACTTCACCCGGATACTTACGTACCTGCTCAATGATAAAGTCGACGGCATGTTGGGTCTGTGCTTGTTTATCTGATTCAGGCCAGTTGATATTGCCAAATCCATCATCACCATGCACAAAGTCAGCATAAGGGGCAGGAGTTCGGGTGACTGGCACGGCTTCGCCTTTGTAAACCGGTATGTCATAGCTGGCAAACTCTGACAGTATCAGTGCGTTGGTGGTGGCCTGCTCTACTGAGACATTGCCGAATACCGTGGTCAGACCCAATACATTTAATTCTGGAGAGTTGGCCGCCATCACGATAGCCAGGGCGTCATCTACCCCAGGATCCGTGTCGATGATAATTTTTCTGCTCATTGTCATTCCTTACTTTTAAATCTGCGAAGCCTGAGCATCGCAAAGCATTATTATGGTTGTCTGGCCAGGAAATCATCGACTTCCTGACGACTGGGTATAGAGGGGATGGCGCCAGCACGAGTTACCGCCAGTGCGGCAGCAGCACTGGCTCTGGGCAGCGCATCTGGTACCGCGAGTCCGGCAGTAAGACTAGCCAGGAAATAGCCGATAAAGGTATCTCCAGCAGCCGTTGTGTCGACTGCATCCACCTTAAACGCATTTACGCTATGGCGCTGGTTGCCCTGACAATAACAGGCGCCCTTTGCTCCCAGAGTGATAAGCAATGCCAGATCTGGCGCTTGCTGCTGCATTCTTTCAATTGCTGTATCCAGATCCGACGCACCAGTTAAGTCCTGAGCTTCAATCTGGTTAACAATTAATAGATCCAGTTTATCCAACAGATTAAGGGTTAAATCCCGGTCCATTGGCGCCGGGTTAAATGCGACCTGCATACCCTTTTGCCTGGCCAATGTGGCGCTTTCATGCAGCAAGTTGGTTTCATTTTGCATTAGCAACCAATCCTGCTTTTCGGCTGACTGCAACTGGCTGGCTATCCAATCCTGTTGTAATGCCCGATTCGCGCCCGCATGCAAAATTATGGCGTTTTCGCCCTCGTCATCAATCTGAATAAGTGCGTGACCTGTGGCGTGCTGATCCTGTTGGTAGATACCGCCGGTCTCTACACCCAATTCCTGCAGCTTGCTGAGCGCTGAATCGGCGCTGGCAACACAACCGATGTGAATGACCTGGCCACCGGCTTTGGCAGCGGCCACCGATTGATTTGCGCCCTTGCCGCCAAGGTGCAGTGCATAAGCGCTGGACATCAGGGTTTCGCCTGGACGAACGAAGTGTTCAACTCTGTAGCAGTGATCCCAGTTGATGGACCCCAGGTTGTAGATTCTCATGTAAATTGCCCGTATTACTTAGAAACCACAATCTACCAGCGAAAAGTGGCAATACCAACGACTATCGGCACCTAAATGGTGCGATTGCGTGGACAATGTGCAGTCGCCGATAGCAGATAAGAAACCCCTTACCTAAAGTTTAGACCTTTGCTATTGAATGCGATGATTAAACGGCTATGGTGTTGAATACAGTCTTAACAGGAGAGTCAGATGCTGGGAATAATCGACAGCGGCCTGATCAAATCAGCCGGTTTTATTAATGGCCATTGGCACATTGGTGACAAGCAGTTTGTGGTGTCTAATCCGGCTGATGGGCAGGAACTGCTCAAAGTGGCGGATTTGGGCCCTGAAGACGCTGAACTGGCAGTGCAGAGTGCGGCTGAAGCCTTTTCTGCCTGGTCAAAGAAGGCCGCCATGGAACGCAGTCAGTTGCTGCGAAAGTGGTTTGAACTGATGATGCAGCATCAGGACGATTTGGCCCGCTTGCTGACCCTGGAACAAGGCAAGCCCCTGACAGAAGCAAAAGGCGAAATTGCCTACGGTGCGCAATATGTGGAATGGTTTGCCGAGGAAGCCAAGCGCGTTTACGGTGACACCATACCCGCCCCGGGCGCAGATAAGCGTCTGCTGATCATCAAGCAACCTGTTGGCGTGGTGGCCGCTATCACCCCATGGAATTTCCCCAATGCTATGATTGCCCGTAAAGCTGCCGCCGCCCTGGCTGCGGGTTGCACCTTTGTGGTTAAGCCCGCTTCAGAAACGCCCTTGTCTGCCCTGGCAATGGCCGAATTGGCTCAGCGCGCAGGCATTCCTGCCGGGGTATTTAATGTGGTGCCAGGCAAAGACGCCAAGGCGATAGGCAAGGTACTGACGGAACATCCGCTGGTGCGTAAGTTCAGCTTTACCGGCTCGACAGCCATTGGCAAATTATTGATAGCACAATGTGCCAGCACCGTTAAACGGGTGTCTATGGAGCTGGGTGGCAACGCGCCTTTTCTGGTATTTGACGATGCCGATCTGGATGCTGCTGTGCAAGGCTTACTGGTGTCGAAGTTTCGCAATGCCGGGCAAACCTGTGTCTGTGCAAATCGGGTTTTTGTGCAACAAAGCGTCTATACGGAATTTTGCCACAAGCTGTTGAAAGCCGTTGAGGGTTTAAGAGCCGGCAATGGTTTGGCAGAGGGTGTCAATATCGGCCCGCTGATTTCCCAGCAAGCGGTGGATAAAGTCGATGAACTGATAAAGCAGTCGGTTCAGCAAGGTGCGCAGGTAAAAGTGGGTGGACAACTGCACCAGAGTGGTGGTTGGTTGTATCAGCCTACTGTGTTGACCGGGGTAAGCAACCAAATGCCGGTGGCCCGTGAGGAAATTTTTGGTCCGGTGGCGCCCCTAATCCCCTTCGAAGACGAACAACAGGCGCTGCAAATGGCAAATGATACCGACTTTGGTCTGGCTGCTTATTTTTATGCCAGGGATATTGGGCGTATTTGGCGGGTTGCTGAAGGACTGGAGTATGGCATGGTCGGCATAAACGAAGGAGCAATATCCAACCCTGCAGCGCCTTTTGGTGGCGTGAAGCAATCCGGTAACGGCCGGGAGGGCTCTAAATACGGCCTGGATGATTATCTGGAAGTTAAATATCTGTGTATGGGTGGCGTTTAGAACCAATAAAAACTATTGCTTTTATAAGTGTTGTTGATAGTAGTTCTCGTTACATTTACCATTGGGCCTGTGTTTGTTGATTTGGCATTGGATAGATGGCGAGAATTTCCAACCGTTTCTGGTTCCAACTGCATGGCTGGTTCGCTTTACCAGTATGGCTGCTGTTCAGTTTTATTTGTCTGAGCGGCACTATCGCGGTGCTTAGCCATGAGTTAACCTGGTTAACCAACCCGGCGGCCCGTGCCGATAATCCGCATAAGTTACCGGCTAAACCTGTTGCAGAACTGGTGCAGACGGTACAGCAGGCGCATCCCACTGCGGCAGTGGGAGCGGTGATGGTGTTTGAACCCTATCTGGTAAATGCGGTGGTTTTCACCGACGCAGACAAACCCCAGGCCATTGCCTACGTCAATCAATACAGTGGCGAAATTCAGGCGGTGGAACAAGGGCTGACCTTTATCGGCTTTATGCGCGCCCTGCATGGCTGGCTGCTATTTCCCTGGCATGGCAGTTACAGCATAGGCTATTACCTGGTGAGCCTGATGTCGGTGATGATGCTGGGCTCGCTGATTACCGGTCTTATTGTTTACAAGCATTTCTGGCAGGCCTTTACCCGGCCGAAAATACGCACCCATCAGGGCCAGCGCACTCTGCTGGCTGACCTGCATCGTTTAGCCGGCGTCTGGTCTATCTGGTTTTTACTGATAATGAGCCTGACCGGGCTTTGGTATTTAGTACAAGCGATATTCTGGCATGCAGATATTGATATTGAGCCCCATGCGCCGCTGGTGGCAGCGTCTCAGTTACCCAGCCAGACTGATTCAACACCCATACCAGTGGTTGACTTTCAACAGGCAATGGACAAGGCCCAGCAGCTGTACCCGCAATTCGCCCCTGCCTACTTGCGCTTGCCCGAGCACAATCGTGATATGTATCAATTGATGGGCGGTGGTGATCATATTTTCTATGATCAGTATGCTTATCAGGTCAGCGTTAATCCCTGGACCGGGGAAGTGGCTGACAGTCGCTCACCTGCTGATATGAATACTCTTCAGGTTATCAGCCATATTGCCGACCCTCTGCACTACGGTACCCTTGGCGGGCTATGGACCAAGATCTTGTGGTTTGTATTTGGTTTAGTTTTAAGTGGCATGTCGATTACCGGCTTTATGATGTGGGGACGTCGCACCTTAAAAGGTGCCAGTAAGTCCAGGGCTCAGGTGGTACAGGCAGAGTTGGGAGAGACCGTCTGATGGCAAGGCTGAAAAACACCTTCTGGCAACGCAATAAATATAAATTAAGTGGTCTGATTCTGGTGCTCCCTTTCTGGTTTCTATATCAGAGCCTGACCCCGGAATTTCCACCTGCATTGGAAAGTCGTCAGGCGGGTCCTTTTTTGGTGACCCCTATGCCTTTTGATCACAAGCCACCTTATCAACATCACGATGAGTTTGTTAAAGACTTCCTGCTGACATTTAACCAGGGGGATATCGCCGATATTCGCCAGGCTTATCTGAATATTGGGCCAAGCCCGCTACCTTTAGCCACACTGCAGCAAGGTGAGTCCGGTATATTGCATGGCAGCCGCCATGGTCAGCATGTACATGCCATCGCCAAGCCAAAGTTAGCAGCAGAGGATCGCATCTGGCTGGTAATCGAAGACTGGCAGGGCAATCAGTACCAGGCGCAGTGGCCAGTGCCGACAGCGCTTTTTCTGCCATAGCATAGGTTGTCAGCAATAGGGTAAACTCCCGGTTTTTTTGCAAGGGACTACCAATGTCAGACGCTGTGTTAGCGGCAGAAGCAACGCCATCTGTACAACATATTAAGCTGGATTATGCCCAGGTTCGTCAGACCATGCAGGATGGCGACATATTGCTATTTGGCGGGACCAATGCCTTTTCTCGTTTAATCCGCTGGGCCTGCAAATCAGACTATTCACATGCAGGTATTGTGGCCTGGTGGGGCGAGCGACTGATGGTACTGGAAGCTAAGGGGCCGGGCGTAGTGACCAGCCCGATCTCAGACAATCTCTGTCACTATGCTGGCAATATTGATTATTTCAGACTCAGGCCGGAACAAGTTCTGGACCCTGTTGCACGCAAGAAAATGCTGGATTTCGCTTTGTTACAGCTGGGTAAGAAATACAACTTCTGGCAACTGGTACCCTTCTTTTTCAGGCTGGTGTTGAACAAGCTGCACAAATACCGGGGCTGGCAAGATCACGATATTGCCAGCGCCTACTTTTGTTCTGAGTTTGTTTCCGCCATCTATAGCAGAGCGGGTCGTGACTTGGATATTCTGTACCCTAATCATTTCACCTCGCCCCAGGCCATTGCGCAGTCCACACTACTGGAAAAAGTAGGGCGGCTGCGTTAACTACCTACTTGCTGGCGGCTCCCTGATAACCCCAACGGGCCATTAATTGCTGGTCGATACCAAGGTGGTCAAGGATACGGGCCACCACAAAATCCACCAGATCCTGGATGGATTGCGGTTGGTGATAAAAGCCCGGGCTGGCCGGCATAATGGTGGCGCCAAGATTTGACAACTTCAGCATGTTTTCCAGATGCAGGCTGGACAAGGGCATTTCTCTTGGCACCAGCAGCAGTTGCCCTCTTTCTTTAAGTACTACGTCCGCCGCCCGCTCAATCAGATTGTCGCTGGCACCCACCGCAATAGCAGACAAAGTGCCAGTAGAGCAGGGGCATACCACCATTTGCTTCGGAGCCGCAGAGCCCGAGGCCACGGGTGAGAACCATTCATCCTTGCCAAATACCCTGATTTGCTCAGGTTGGGCCTGATAACGCTCAATCAGCCAGGCGGCTGCTGCATCTGGCTTGGCCGGGATTTGCAGATTCTCTTCGGTGGCCAGCACCACTTTGGCCGCCGAGGAAATCAGTACAAACACCTGGCAATTAGCTCTTACCAGCAATTCCAGCAGGCGCAAGGCATATGGCGCCCCCGAAGCACCGGTAATGGCCAGGGTAATCTGTCTGTCAAAGGCCATGCTGGTTCTCCAATGCACTGAGTAGTTTCTGATGCAGGCCGCCAAAACCGCCGTTACTCATCACCAGAATGTGGTCGCCAGGCTTGGCTTCGCGAATGACGGCTTGTTGCAATGCGTCCATATCGCGATACACCTGACTGGGTACGGTGCTGGCCTGGCAACTTTGCTGTAAGGACCAGCGAAGTCCCTCAGGTTCAAATATAAAGGCGTTGTCTGCCTGTTGCCAGGCGTTTGCCAGTTGGTCTTTAAAGACGCCCTGTTTCATGGTGTTGGAACGGGGCTCCAGCACCGCCAGAATGCGGGCGTTGCCCACCTTGGCGCGCAGTCCGGCAATGGTCAGGGCGATGGCGGTGGGGTGATGCGCGAAGTCATCATATAAGGTGATATCCGCTACCTTGCCTTTGACTTCCATACGACGTTTTACGTTTTTAAAGCTGTTCAATGCCTCTATGGCCAATGCAGGTTGCACCCCAGCATGACGCGCCGCAGCCACAGCCATCAGAGCATTGTGGCGATTGTGTTCGCCCTGCAGTTGCCAGTCTATGCGGCCCTGTTTGACGTCATTCAGCAGAATGTCAAAGCTACTGCCATCGGCCGAAACCTGGGCTAATTGCCACTCTTTTCCGGTCTGCTGTATGGGGGTCCAGCAGCCCATCCGTAATGTATTTTCAACATTGTCATCAACGGCAGGAGAGATCACCAGACCATTACCCGGTACCATACGCAGTAAATGATGAAATTGCTTCTGAATGGCGGCCAGATTGTCAAAGATATCGGCGTGATCAAATTCCAGATTATTAATAATCAGGGTGCGCGGGCGGTAATGCACAAACTTAGAGCGTTTATCGAAAAAGGCGCTGTCGTATTCATCGGCCTCAATGACAAAAAAGGGCGAGTCGCCCAGGCGGGCTGAAATACCAAAGTTTTCCGGCACACCGCCAATCAGAAAACCAGGATTAAGCCCGGCATGCTCCAAAATCCAGGCCAGCATACTGGCTGTGGTGGTTTTACCATGGGTACCGGACACCGCCAGCACCCAACGGTCTTTGAGCAGATTCTCCAGCAGCCACTGCGGGCCGCTGGTGTAGGGCAGATTGCGATCCAGCACATATTCTACAGCCGGGTTGCCGCGGCTCATGGCATTACCTATGACTACCAGATCGGGTGCCGGGTCTAATTGCTTAGGGTCATAACCTTGCGTAAGACTAATACCCAACTGTTCAAGCTGAGTGCTCATGGGAGGATAAACATTGGCATCGGAGCCGGTTACGCGATGGCCGAGTGCTTTGGTCAGCGCGGCGATACCGCCCATAAAGGTGCCGCAAATGCCGAGAATATGTATATGCATAATTAACAGGTCAATTCGAATCTGCGCCAAGCCTATCAGAAACTTCGACTTTGAATAATACCTGTGACCATGCCCGGCGACATCTGTGGTCAAACTGGTTACAATAAAAGAACAAAAATAAAAACAAAGCCCTACGGCTTAGACCCATGGGCAGTCCCTACATCAATAAAAATTCTCTAAGGTCTGAAGTTTATGAAACGACTCAACACACAGTTACAGGAAGACGGTTGTCCCCTAGAACTTATTCTGCTTATTCGCACCCTGTTGGCGGCCTGTAAGGAGATATCCTTCAGGGTCAGCCAAGGCGCCCTGGCCGGCGTACTGGGGTCTACCCTGAGTGACAACGTGCAGGGCGAAAGGCAAAAAAAGCTGGATGTGATCTCTAACCAAATTCTTAAGGATATCCTCAGTGAATCTGGCTATGTCAAAGCTATTTCCTCTGAAGAAGAGGACCATGTTATTGGTTGCAATCCTGACGGTAAATATCTGATTAGTTTTGATCCGCTGGATGGTTCTTCCAACACCGACATCAACAGCCTGATCGGGACAATTTTCTCTGTGATGCATGCACCGCAGTGGATGGAACCTGATGATCCATCTGCCTTTCTGCAGCCGGGCACTCAGCAAGTAGCTGCAGGTTACGTATTGTATGGCCCGTCGACCATGCTGGCCATGACCACAGGTCGGGGTACACATTTATATACCCTGGATAAAACCCACGGTGGCTTCCTGCTGACCCGCAACAATGTGCAGGTTCCGAAGGAAACCCAGGAGTTTGCTATCAATACTTCTAACCAGCGTCACTGGGAACCTTGCATGCAAGAGTATGTGGCAGATCTGCTGGCTGGTGATCAGGGCCCAAGGGGCAAAAACTACAATATGCGCTGGGTGGCGGCCATGGTAGGGGACATCCACCGGGTATTGTGCCGGGGCGGTATTTTCGCTTACCCCTGGGATAACCGTGAACCGAACAAGCCAGGTAAACTGCGCCTGATGTACGAAGCCAACCCAATGGCATTTCTGATGGAACAAGCCGGTGGCGGCGCGTCAACTGGTCGGGGTCGTATTCTGGAAGTGATGCCTACCGACATTCATCAGCGTGTACCTGTATTGCTTGGCTCGGCCGACGAAGTGGAAGCCTGTGTCAGCTATTACAAAGACTAATTGCGGCAAATGATTCACCCGGCCGCTTGGCCGGGTATCAGGGCTGTTTATCTTTCAAATATCGATATCGTTCAAATCCAGCCCCTGTCGTTATTGGTTCAGGCCTGTTTCTTTTCCAACTTCACCACTTCGGCTTTTTCTTCTTCCAGTAAACCGGCTGCGGCACTTCCTTTAAGTAGCTTGCCAACCGCATCTTTGTTTTGCGCCAGCATAACGGACAGTTCTTCCATTACAGACTCTTCCAGTTTAATGCCCTTGGCCTGAATATAGTCAGCCAGATTGTCGGCAACATCCAGCATCTTGTCATAGAGATCCGCCTCTTTTTTATCTGTTGTCACCAGCTTCTCTACCCCTTTGTGCTCAACCACATAGCGTACGATGATGGCCATCACAGCCTCCTTTGTTGGAAATCTGTTCAGAAGATTAACACGGATACTGTATAAATGAACAGTTATTTTTGTGATTAGGATTAAATCTTCTATGCTCAAGAGGTAGGTGTTAATGAACTTGAAAGGAGAGACAATGACAGATTCCCATTGCGTAAAAGATGCAAAATCCAACGCCATCGCCAGAATGGAAGGATTACAAATGGCCATTGCCAATGGTGAAGTGGACAGGGTCAGGCAATTACTGGCTAATCAGGTGTTGGACAAACTACAAAAAAGTTACTTGCTTGATCTGGCCGAATTAAATCAAAAAGCGGAGATAGTTAAGTTGCTTGAAAAGACGCCTGTTAAGCATTAAGCGCTGGCGAAAAGTCGGTGAAAGTAAAAAATCTGGTCCTCGCAAACGAAAAAGGCTGCTACTGCAGCCTTTTTGGGGGATAGCGCTTAAAGCAGTGGTGCAATCACCAGACTGACAATGGCCATTACGTTAATCAGGATATTCATGGCCGGCCCGGAGGTATCTTTGAATGGGTCACCTACAGTGTCGCCCACCACGGCGGCAGCGTGTACTGGAGATCCTTTGCCACCGTGATTGCCCTTCTCAACATATTTTTTGGCGTTATCCCAGGCGCCGCCAGCGTTTGCCATCATCAATGCCAGCAGCACACAACCCAGCAGTGCACCGCCCAGCATGCCACCTAAGGCATGGGGACCAATGCCAAAGCCAACCAGTGGCGGTACGGCAACAGCCAACACCCCAGGTAGAATCATTTTCTTTAGTGCTGCGGTGGTGGCAATGTCCACACAGCGGGCAGTATCAGGTTTGGCTTCGCCTTCCATCAGGCCTTTTATCTCGCGAAACTGGCGACGAATTTCGTGGATCATTTCAAAAGCAGCATCACCCACAGCGGTCATGGTAATTGAAGCAATTAAGAACGGCAGGATACCGCCTATAAACATACCCACCAGCACTTCAGGATTGCCTAAATGCAATGTGAAACCGGGATAGTGATGGGTCATGGTTTCCACAAAAGCGGCGATGATGGCCAGCGCAGCAAGGGCTGCCGCGCCAATGGCGAAACCTTTACCGATGGCCGCAGTAGTGTTGCCCAGTTCATCCAGCGAGTCGGTAATTTGCCGGGTTTCTTTGCCTAGCCCACCCATTTCTGCGATGCCGCCAGCGTTATCAGCCACCGGGCCGTATGCATCAATGGCCATGGTGATACCCACGGTCGCCAGCATACCTACGGCCGCGATACCTACGCCATACAGGCCAGACAGGCTGGTGGAAATATAGATAATAGCGCTCAGCGTCAGCACCGGGATCACCACAGACTGCATACCGACCGACAGGCCGGTAATCATGACGGTTGCAGGGCCGGTTTCACCGGATTTAGCTATTTTACGAATCGGAGAAGCCGCTGTGTAATATTCTGTCACCAGACCTATGACAATACCACCCACAGCGCCAGTGACCACTGAGCACCAGACATGATAGTCAATGCCCACCTGCTGAATAACAAAATAAGCGGCCACGACAAAAAGTACTGCTGCGCCTATGGTTCCAGCACGCAATGCAACATCGGGTTTACTGGCCGACATCGCCTTGACCAGTAAAATACCCAGCACTGAACATAATAACCCGGTTGATGCGAGCGCCAGGGGCAGGAACATCATAGACTCCCGGCTGCCGAGACCATCCAGCGCCATGGTGGAAGCAATAGCGATGGTCGCAATCATCGCGCCGCAGTAAGACTCGAATATATCTGAGCCCATTCCAGCCACGTCACCCACATTATCACCCACATTGTCGGCAATTACGCCTGGGTTGCGAGGGTCATCTTCAGGAATGCCGGCTTCAATTTTACCGACCAGGTCAGCGCCTACATCTGCGCTCTTGGTGAAAATTCCGCCACCGACCCTTGAAAACAATGCCACACTGGAGGCCCCCATACCAAAACCATGGATAACATGGGCCGTGGCAGGATCTCCACCAAAAAACCAGTACAGCATGCCTAGTCCCAATAACCCCATGGATGCCACACATAATCCCATAATGGAGCCGCCCATAAAGGCGACGGACAGGGCTGCGGCTGCACCCTGGTCGTGTGCGGCCTGGGTGGTACGGACATTGGCCTTAGTGGCCGTGAACATACCTATATAGCCAGCCAAAGCAGAACAAATGGCACCTACAGCGAAAGCGATAGCGGTATTGGCACCAAGCGACAGATATAAGGCAATGCCCAGAACCAGGGCGAAAATAAACAGCATCTTGTATTCACGGTGCATAAACACCATTGCGCCGAGGTGTATCTGATCAGCAATGCTGCCGATAGCTTGATTGGTAACGGGTATGCGTTTAATCAGTAGATAAATAACTAACGCGAAGAGCAGGCCAACAAGACCCAATACGGGCGGTATATAGAATATTTCAGTCATAGCTTCCCCAAAATTAAACAAGGCACAGCCGTGCGATTTGCACGGTGGGCTGGTCTCAGGGGCCTGGCTACAACCTCAACAAAGTAGCTAACCCCTTTGTTTTTACTTGGCTTTTTAGCAACAGTCGCAACCACTATAGACCCCTGATGGAAGCTTGTCAGCAATATTTGCAGAAATTTTGCCCACCTAATCAGACCGCTGTTGAGTTCTGAGTTGTTTAAATCGGCAACTTAATACTCTGTACATTCCTGTAAGACATTCAGTCACTTAGACCAAAGTCTTTCCGTGAGGTTGGTTTGAAGCTGTTTATTTGCCGTTTAAAAAACGTATAATCCGCGCACTTCCCGTTTTGTTAAAGATAAGGACCCGCCATGAGTTTAAATGCCGTTCCTGCAGGTAAGAACCTGCCTGAAGAAGTGAATGTAATTATTGAAATCCCGGCTCACTCCGACCCGGTTAAATACGAAGTGGACAAGGAATCTGGCGCGATTTTCGTTGATCGCTTTATGGCCACCTGCATGCACTACCCAACTAACTACGGTTATGTGCCTCATACTTTATCTGAAGATGGTGATCCGGTTGATGTGCTGGTTATCACACCCTTCCCTCTGCTGGCGGGTTCTGTGATTGCGTGCCGCCCGGTTGGTGTACTGAAGATGACAGACGAGTCAGGTACCGACGCTAAGGTTTTGGCAGTACCAAAGGACAAGTTGTCTACTATCTATCGCAATGTAAAGGACATCGAAGATGTACCTGAATTACTGCGTAATCAGATTGAACATTTCTTTGAGCATTATAAAGATCTGGAACCCAACAAGTGGGTGAAAATTGACGGCTGGGACAACGCTGAAGCTGCCAAAGCGGAAATTGTGTCCAGCGTTAAACGCTACGAAGATACGCCGGATAAACCAGCGTTCTAAGGCGAATTCCATATATAAATCGGGCCAGCATTGCTGGCCTTTTTTATGCCCTAAAGGCTACAATTGCCGTCCGTTGTCCCGGCTTTGGGTTACCCATGCCATCCTTGCAAGCTATCCGTCAGAATCCGCAATTTTTACTGTTGGCCATGGCCTTTGTCATGCCTCTGACCTTCTCGGTATGGAATGCGTTACTGAATAACTTTGTTATCGACGCCGCACAATTTAATGGTGCGCAGATTGGCCTATTGCAAAGCTTGCGGGAAGTGCCTGGGTTTCTGGCGTTTACTGCCATTTTTGTGCTGCTGGTACTCAAAGAACAAACCTTTGCATTAATTTCCGTGGCGGTGATGTCCATCGGCATCGCATTGACCGGCTGGTTTCCGTTTGAATATGGCCTGTACGCCACCACAGTATTAATGTCTATTGGTTTCCACTATTTTGAAACGGTTAACCAGTCACTGACCCTGCAGTGGCTGGACAAGCAGCAAACCGCAGAGTTTATGGGACGTCAACTGGCAGTAAAAAGCTGTGCTTCGCTGCTGGCTTACGGTGCTATCTGGATTCTGATGGAGTGGTGGGGTATTAGCTATAATGCAATGTATATGCTGGCAGGTGGTGCGGGACTGATTATTGTACTGACCCTATGGTTGTTGTTCCCGCGTTTTTCCCAACCTAGCACCCAGCATAAGCAACTGGTATTGCGTCGTCGCTATTGGCTGTACTACGGCCTGACATTTTTCAGTGGCGCACGGCGGCAGATCTTTGTGGTGTTTGCCGCCTTTATGATGGTGGAGAAATTCGGTTACAGTGTGGGCGAAATCAGCTTACTCTTTATGCTCAATTATGTGTTTAATTTGTTGTTTGCCCCGAGCATAGGTCGCTTTATCGCGCGAGTGGGTGAAAGACGGGCGCTGGTGGTTGAGTATGTCGGTCTGATCATACTGTTTATCAGCTATGGCCTGGTGGAAACCGCTTGGTTGGGTGCGACATTATATGTTATCGACCACCTGTTGTTTGCTATGGCCATTGCCATGAAAACCTATTTTCAGAAAATTGCCGATCCTCGTGATATTGCCTCTACCTCGGGGGTGAGCTTTACCATTAATCATATTGCGGCGGTGGTGATACCGGCGCTACTGGGCATGGTATGGCTGGTATCGCCTAGTATGGTGTTTTTTGTCGGCGCGGGGTTTGCCTGTTGTTCGTTGTTGTTGTCGCTGAATATTCCGGCCCTGCCGATGCCGGGAAATGAGGTGCGCAGAAATCCATTTGGTTGGGCTAATCAGCCAGATCTTGCAGTTGAAAAGGTGTGAAGTGATGAGAATGCTAATGGTTGTCCTGGGGTTGTTGCCAATGTTGGCAATGGCTGAGGCCAAAGACTTGTATTGGGAAGATATGGTACCCAAAGATTACGTGGCACCTGAGCAAAGTATCAGCCACGACGGCGACAGTATGGCACAAATGAATCTGGATGCGCCGGTAGTGGCTGAACTGGACGGTCAGGAAGTCAGAATTCCGGGCTTTGTGGTGCCTTTGGAAGGTGATGACCAGAAGCTCACGGAATTTTTGCTGGTACCTTATTTTGGGGCTTGTATACATGTTCCACCCCCACCACCTAATCAAATTGTTTACGTAAAATTTGCTGAGGGTACCCCGGTTGAGAGTTTGTATGATGCTGTCTGGATAACCGGCAAATTGTCTACTAAGGGCTGGAGTGGTGATATAGCCACGGTCGGCTACAGTCTGCAAGGGATAAAGGTTGAACCTTACGAGTAGGCAACAGCATACACAGGGTGCCTGAAGCACTCTGTGTATGGCTGTTTGAAAGGCTTCTTCAGAAAGTGCCGACCACTTTCACATCTGCTGTGACCTTGGCGGCATCGATGTAACCAATCATATTGGGATTGGCCGCGATCAGACTTAACATCTCGCTGTCCGTTGCCACGGTTTTGGGTGGATTTGCCTTGCCCGTAAACACCAATTTCGCCCAGTAAGCTTTTATCTGGGATGTGTCGCGGCTAAGCACATTACTAACGAACATATCTTTAACCGCAACCCCATCGTCGAAATCTATCGGCACTGCTTGTGCACCGCTTGGGAATGTTTTGGTCTTTGCCAGGAATACTCTTTGTATTTCGTCCTGACTCAGACTGTCTCCATTGGACGGATGTACAATCACGGCCACCTCAGCCTGGGCAGCCAGACTCATGCCAAACAATACCGCACCTGTTACTTTGAAGATTGATTTCATGGTCTGTTCTCCTCAGAAGATAAAGTCGATGCCGACCCGGAATTGATCCATGCTTTCTTTATGATCCTGACTACCAACCTGGGTGGCCGCATTTCTATCCCATATATCATCATACTTAGTATATTCAGCTTTTAACGCTGCACTGTCATGGAAATCCCAGCGAATACCAAGCCCTGTTTCGGTAAATTCATACATCTGGCCATCAAATGCGGCCTGAATACCCGGCCTGAACGGTGCCGGAAACATGGCTGCCGTTGTCGTATTTCGGTCTGTTTCAGCTTCACCATAGTAAACATAGGGTTGCAGTGAACGTACCCGATAGCCCAGGTTTACATACCACTGGTTGTTGACCAGATTTAACGAGTCATCAATATCGACCCGGGACTTCTCAGCATTAAATACCAGGCTGCCATCGTCATAGCTTAGTCCATAGCCGAGGAAGGTGCCTTTATCGTCATTAATGCGTAAGTTGTCTGTAACGCTGACCGGGACACCGGCTTGATTTAACTGTGCGGCTAGTCCTTCAACCGTGACCACCGGAATGTTCACATCTGTTTGCATATAAGTGGCATAGGCGGTGAAAGACTGCCATGAAAGCTGGCTGTTTATGCCCATTGCGTTGTTTAGTTTCCCCGCCGTTGGCGTGGTGGTGCTAAAGAACGTTTCTTCCACCCGCCCGGCGTAGGCATTAACGCTGACGTCGATACTCGAGAGGCTGAAGTTGTGCAGCACACTGACACCGTCATAGGTGGAAAAAAGCAGGCTGTACATAGTTCGAGGCGGTGAAATGAAGGGATAGGCAAAGCCCACATCCAGATAATCCGAATAGCGATAAAAAGGAATACGCAATCTACCGGCCCGCAGTGTTGTTGAATCATTTACCGCGTAGCTAAGGTAAGCCCATTCAAAATTAGCATCAAAATCATCTGCGCCTTTCGCCAGAATTTGGGCCGTGACCGACAGATTTTCGCCCAGATCGGCCATAGCCTGCAGCGCAAATTTACTTTGTGGCTTAAAGCCAATGTCTTTATCGTAGAGATTGTTGCGAAAGTTCAGATCATCGCTGACACCGACCACCACTGACCCGAAACCGTTAATGGTCACTTCGGCTGACAATGGCAGTGAGACGATAAGCAGCGAGACAGCAGGTAAAGACCTGAGTTTCATCTGTGTACTCCCATATGCTTATAGTTTAGTTGTGCTGACAATCTAACTATATGCAATGTCTAGAAATTCGCCATGAAATGAAAAACGAAAAAATCTTGCAAATGCCATGTTCTTGGCTGTACTTGGTTAAACCTCTGTCTTATACGAGGCAGTAATGTAGTGACTGACTGAATTTTTGACATTTTTGCAGCAAATTCGATTTCAACTGAGAAAGTTTAATAAAGTCAAAGTGCTACAGTTAAAAAAGCAGACTATGTTTAACAACAGTGGCAGCACATTAAAGGCCAGGATTCAGCATGAACATACTTAACAAAATGCCTGTGGCGACGAAAATTTTCCTAATTCCTGTTATTGCGACCTTAAGTTTTGTTATCTACCTGCTTATTACCGTTTCTACGGCGCTGAATAACAGCACTATGCTGGATCAGGCCAGGGAAGTGCAGTTTCCAGCTTTGCAAAGCTCGGCGTCTACTTTGGTGCAGATGCAGAAACTCAGAGACACTCTTAGCAGTGCGGTTACCACGGGGGATGAGGATGCCATTACCGCAGCCAGCAACATTGCCGCAGAAGTAAGGAACGCATTGGATGACATCGCAGCCATGAGTGCGGATTTCAGTGCGGACATTCAAAAAATCGGTGGTAGCTTTGATAACTACTATAAAGTGGCATTTGGTCTGTCGGAGTCCATGGTGCAGGGGACAGCTGACTTTTCCAAAATTGGCGAATTATCTGAACAGATGAACCAGTCCTATGACAATGCCATAGGCCACATGGCGACGTTCCGGGATCAGCAGCAACAAGCTTTTGAGAAAGCTTTTCAGAACTCCAACGAAGCTAACGATACCTTAATTAGTACAGGTATTGTGATGGCACTGATTACCACAGTGATATTGTTTGCTACTGCATTTCCCATTGTGACTGGTATCAAAGGCAGTATTGTGGAAGTGGTACGTTCGCTTAAAGATATCGCCAGGGAGGATGGTGATTTAACCGTCCGTATTCAAACCAAGAGCCAGGATGAAATTGGCGAGTTGGTACATTGGTTCAACCAGTTTATGGAAAAGCTGCAGACCGTGGTTAAAGACATTGTGAATGCCAGTCTGCCACTTTCACAATTAGCCCAGAACCTGCACCAACTGACCGAAGAAACAAACCGTACCATAGATGTTCAACAGAATTCCGCGACCCATGCCAAACGAGCAGTGGATACTATGAGTGAATCGGTCGCCAGTGTTGCTCAAAGTGCCGCTCTGGCAGCGGATGCCGCAGGGGAAGCAAGTGGTGCTGCCGGGCAGGGCCAAAAAGTTGTGGATGAAACGGTGCAGAGCATCCAGCAACTTGCAGACAATGTCAGGGCGTCAGCCGAGGTGATACAGAAGCTTGAAACGGATTCTAACAAAGTCGGTACGGTACTGGATGTGATTAAAGGCATTGCTGAACAAACTAATTTACTGGCCCTCAATGCAGCCATTGAGGCTGCCAGGGCGGGGGAGCAGGGGCGAGGTTTTGCGGTCGTGGCGGATGAAGTCCGTACCCTGGCATCCCGTACCCAGCAATCCACAGAAGAGATTCAGGCGACCATAGAACAACTGCAAAATGCGGCCCGTTCGGCCGTAACTGTAATGGAAAAAGGTACTGAACGCGCCAATGGCAGTGTACAAACCGCGAATAAAGCTGGCGACAGTTTGAGCGTTATTACTTCAACGATTAATCGCATTACCGATATGAACCGGCAGATTGCCGGAGCCACTGATGAACAACAGTCGGTGGCCAGAAGTATTGTCGGCCATGTAGATGAAATCCATCATCGCACCGAACAAACCTCCGCCAGTTCGGCCAAGCTGGCGTCGGTCAGCCGTGAATTGGCCGAATTGGCGGGTAATCTGGAAGCTATCGCTAAACAGTTCCGGGTTTAAGCTGTATATATTTGCTCTGCAGGGTTAAACAACACCCAGGAGGTCAGGATATATTTGTCGTTAGAGCGTGGCACCTGACCTCTGTGGGTATGGGTAAAATAGGCCGGAGCAATAACCATCCTACCAGCCCTGGGTTGAACGGACACATCCTGGTAGTAGAAGTCAGTTTCTCCGCCCTCTTCGACGTCGTTTAAATAGAACATAAACAATAGAATACGATGTAAGGCATCATTGGCGCCCGCCTGCGGATAGACTTCTGAATGCCAGTAGGGGTAACCGCCACGAGCCACGGGATACTTTTGCGCATTGATGTCGCCAAGGCGAAACAGATACTGCACCAGATTGGCCAAATTCGGCAGGCCGACTTCTGCAAAGTTGTCCTGGCTGAGCTTGACGGGTTCGCCTGTTTTGGGGTGTCGTACGGTCAGGCCAATAGGACCAATCAGGGCAAAAAAATATTTGGCAAAATAGCCCATCACCTGTTGGGTGGTAGTTTGCAGCACCTGGGGAAGCAAGCCTGCAAACTCAGGTTGGCTGGTGATAGAAATATCCTCACTAACCTTTTTACTGGTGTCCACACCGCCACCTGTGCGGCCCGCATGACGATTGGGGCTGTTGTCTATCTGCTCGATCAGTGCCTGGCAAAGCGCCGTTGGCAGGGCATTATCGATAATTTCAATAAACTGGCTCATGCGGCCTCCGTGCTCAGCTTTATCAGTTCACTGCGTACCTGCTCAGATATGGCTTTAGATGACTGAGTTGCATAGTCAAAATGTACCATAGTGGTAATACCCGTGGCGCATTGTTGCTCGTCCTGCCAGATTTCCTGATACACATCGAATGAACTTTTGCCTATGCGACTAATACCTGTGCGTACCTGCACCGGTTTGCCGTAAAAAATCTGCCTGAGAAAATCGATTTTGTAACTGGCCAGAATCAATGGCCAGTTGGTCAGATCTAATTCTGGGCTAAAAAGCCGGAATATGGGTTCTCGGGCAGCCTCAAACCAGCCTGCCAACACAGTATTGCTGACATGGCGTAAGGCGTCTGTTTCGTAAAAGCGTACATCATATTCCTGGCTTAGCATGCTTGCCCCTCTTATCCGCTTTTCTGGCTCAGACTGCCAGCATAGGTTTCAGAAAACGTCCGGTATGGGATACCGGTGAATCCGCCACCTGTTCGGGCGTACCCTGGGCTATTATCTGCCCGCCGCCACTACCACCTTCCGGCCCCAAATCCACCAACCAGTCGGCGGTTTTAATCACATCCAGATTGTGTTCTATCACCACTACGGTGTTGCCGTGGTCGCGCAATCTGTGCAGTACCTGTAATAATTGCTTGATGTCGTGGAAATGCAAACCGGTAGTGGGTTCATCCAGAATGTACAGGGTTTTACCTGTATCCCGTTTGGAAAGCTCGCGGGCCAGTTTAACCCGTTGTGCCTCGCCGCCAGACAAAGTGGTGGCACTCTGACCAAGTCGAATATAAGACAGTCCCACATCCATCAGGGTCTGAAGTTTTCTGGCTAAGGCTGGAATCGCATCAAAGAACTCGCGGGCATCTTCCACCGTCATATCCAGCACTTCCTGGATGTTCTTGTTTTTATATTTGATTTCCAGAGTTTCACGATTGTAGCGCTTACCTTTGCAAACATCACAAGGTACGTAAATGTCGGGCAAGAAATGCATTTCCACTTTGATCACACCGTCACCCTGGCAAGCCTCGCAGCGTCCGCCTTTGACGTTAAAGCTGAAACGCCCAGGCTTATAACCACGGGAGCGGGCTTCCTGCGTACCGGAAAACAACTCACGAATCGGCGTGAAAAGTCCGGCATAGGTGGCTGGATTTGAGCGTGGTGTGCGGCCAATCGGGCTTTGATCGATATCCACCACTTTGTCCAGATGCTCCATACCTCGCACGGCCTGATAGGGCGAAGGTTCGCCGACAGTGGCACCGTTCAGCTCTTTGTGGGCTATTACATACAAAGTGTCGTTAATCAAAGTTGACTTACCCGAACCGGACACTCCGGTAACACAGGTCATCAAACCAATGGGCAGGCGCAAGTTAACTTCTTTAAGATTATTCCCCGTGGCGCCATCCAGTTCTAACCAAAGGTTGTCCGGGTTTGGTGTGCGCGTCGCAGGCACTTCTATTTTTTCTCTGCCCGAAAGGTATTTTCCGGTAAGTGAATGCTCGCTTTTCTTTATGTCTTCCAGGCTGCCCTCAGCGACGATCTCGCCGCCATGCACACCGGCTCCGGGGCCGATATCCAGAATGTAATCAGCTTCCCGGATGGCGTCTTCGTCATGTTCAACCACAATCACGGTATTGCCCAGATCGCGTAAATGGATAAGGGTGCTGAGCAAACGTTCATTGTCGCGCTGGTGCAGGCCGATACTGGGCTCGTCCAACACGTACATAACCCCGACCAAACCTGCGCCAATCTGGCTAGCCAGGCGGATTCGCTGAGCTTCACCGCCGGACAGGGTGTCGGCACTGCGGGACATTGACAGGTAATTCAGGCCCACATTAACCAGAAAGTTCAGCCGGTCACGGATTTCCTTCAGGATCTTTTCGGCAATCTGTGCCCGTTTGCCGGTCAGTGCCAGACTTTCGAAAAACGCCAGGGCTTCGGCGATGGACATATCGGTGACGGTGGGCAGGCGGATTTCGTTAATAAATACGTTTCTTGCTTCTAAGCGTAAACGGGTGCCGCCACAACTGCCGCAGGGCTGTTGACTGAGGTATTTGGCCAGTTCTTCCCGCACGGCATTGGACTCGGTTTCCCGGTAACGCCGCTCCATATTAGGCAGGATACCTTCGAACGGATGTTTGCGTTCCATCACGTCACCGCGATCGTTGATATAGCGGAACTTAATGGATGTTCCTTTGCTGCCGTTTAGCACCACATCCCGGGCTTTGCTGTCCAGCTCATTAAAGGGCTTGGTGAGATCAAACTGATAATGTTCTGCGACCGCCTGTAGCATCTGGAAATAGTAATAGCTGCGTTTGTCCCAGCCACGAATGGCACCACCGGCCAGGCTCAGTTCCTCATTGACTATCACCTTACTGGCATCAAAAAACTGTCGGGTGCCAAGGCCGTCGCAGGTCTGACAGGCGCCAGCCGGGTTGTTAAAGGAAAATAATCTGGGTTCCAGCTCTGCCATACTGTAGCCACAATGAGGGCAGGCAAAGTTGGCGGAAAAGACGATTTCTTGTTTGCCGGGCTCGTCCATCCAGGCGATTTTGGCTGTGCCACCGGATAACCCTAGGGCGGTTTCAAAGGATTCAGCCAAACGTAATTGCAGATCGTCACGTACCTTGAATCTGTCTACCACCACTTCGATAGTGTGCTTTTTATGCAGATCAAGGGTTGGCGGATCGGACAAATCACAGATTTCGCCGTCGATACGGGCCCGGATAAAGCCCTGCGCAGCCAGATTTTCCAGGGTTTTAATATGTTCCCCTTTGCGCTCTTGTACCACAGGGGCCAGCAACATCAGCTTGGCACCCTCTTCCATGGTCAGGACCTTGTCCACCATCTGGCTGATGGTCTGGGCATCTAACGGCACATTGTGATCAGGGCAGCGAGGCTCCCCAACTCTGGCAAACAACAGACGCAGATAGTCGTAAATTTCGGTAATGGTACCCACGGTAGAGCGCGGGTTATGTGACGTGGATTTCTGTTCAATGGAAATGGCCGGTGATAAGCCTTCGATATGATCGACATCCGGTTTTTCCATCATGGACAGAAACTGACGGGCGTAAGCCGACAAGGACTCGACATACCGGCGTTGTCCTTCGGCATACAGGGTATCAAATGCCAGGGATGATTTACCGGAACCGGACAAGCCGGTGATCACAATCAGCTTGTCCCTGGGCAGGGTTACACTGATGTTCTTAAGGTTATGAGTGCGCGCGCCACGTACTTCTATTTTGTCCACAAAAAACACACCTGAGCAGGGAAACGAAACCCCTAGTATTGCATAACCCTTGCCCTGGAAACGAACAAAATATCTGAATCCTGCTTTTTCGTTCTGCCTTAGTGTCTGCTGTGTTACACTGCGCGGCCGAATGGGAGCTGCAATCTGCTCTGTGAAGAAAACCTGATATAAAACACTAAGTTGTTGTGAACAATACCGAATTGCGAGGGGCGTTGTCCCTGGCCACCGTTTATGTACTGCGAATGCTGGGCCTGTTTATGGTGATGCCGGTATTGGCCGTGCTGGCCCTGTCTTACCCTGATTACTCTCCGTTGTTGGTCGGCCTGGCGATTGGTGGGTATGGGCTGACGCAGGCCATGTTACAAATTCCAATGGGCTTGCTTTCCGATCGCCTTGGTCGAAAACCCGTTATTATTCTGGGGTTAGTGCTGTTTGCACTGGGCAGTCTGGTCGCTGCTCAGGCAGATACCCTGCTGTGGGTTGTTATCGGGCGTATTATGCAGGGCGCCGGTGCGGTGGCCGGTGCGGTTATGGCGCTGGCTGGCGATATCAGCCGAGAGAACCAGCGTCCCAAAGTCATGGCCATTATCGGTATTGCCATTGGTTTTTCTTTTTATCTGGCCTTGCTACTTGGCCCGCTATTGGCGGAAAAACAGGGGCTTGCCGGCATCTTTGGCTTTACCGCCGTGGCGGCTCTGATCTGTATACCGTTGGTATTGTTTGTGGTGCCCGGGGCACAGAATATTTCACCCAGTGGTGACACGCTTCCCAAACTGGCTGATGTGGGCAGGTTACTGGCAGACAAGGCCCTGCTGCGGCTGAATATCAGCGTCGCCCTATTGCATATGCTGATGACGCTGATGTTTGTTAGCTTACCTAAGCGTCTGGTTAGTGAAAACTGGCCACTGGCCGAGCACTGGATGCTATATTTGCCTGTACTGTTGTTATCGGTATTTGCCATGGCACTGCTGATGCGCGTGAGTCGGCAAGGCCGGCAAAAATCGATGATTTATCTCAGCATTATATTGCTGGCTTCAAGTATGCTGGCGATGGCCTGGCAACAAGCGCCATTGGCAGCTCTGTTGGTGTTTTGCTGGTTGTTTTTCACTGGCTTTAACTACCTGGAAGCGAACCTACCTGCTATGGTGTCGAACCTGGCACCAGCAGGCAAAAAGGGATCTGCCATGGGAGCCTATGCCAGTTTCCAGTTTTTCGGAGCCTTCGCCGGCGGCCTGGTATCAGGCCTGTTGAATCAGTTCAGTGCTGGTCAGTTCAGCTATTTGTTTGCTGCACTTATGTGCCTTTTGTGGCTGGGGCTGATCAGAGGTTTAGGGAGTGGTAGTATCCATCTTAAGCGTTATGCGCTGAGTTTGGATCCACGAATTCAGCCTATTCAGGACAGCCTGAAGCAGGTTTCGCAAATGGCAGGGATACGGGATATCACCTTGGTTGAAGACGAAAGCGTTTTGTACCTTAAGGTGGATAGTCGCGAGTTCAACCTGCAAAAGGCCAGGCAACAACTGGGTCTGGTAAGTTAACGTAAATTTATGACGCTGCAGCCGTATTTGGGTTCAGCGGACAAGAGGAGCAATTATGGCAAGCAAAGGCGTCAATAAAGTCATTCTGGTTGGTAACCTGGGGCAGGATCCTGAAGTGCGTTATATGCCTAACGGAAACGCCGTGGCCAATTTGAATCTGGCGACATCGGAAAGCTGGAAAGATCAAAGTGGTCAAATTCAGGAGCGCACGGAATGGCATCGGGTGACCATGTACCGCCGCCTGGCGGAAGTGGCCGGTGAATATTTGCGTAAAGGCAGCCAGATTTATATTGAAGGTAAGCTGCAGACCCGCAAATGGCAGGACCAAAGTGGCCAGGACAGATATACCACAGAGATTATTGCCGACCAGATGCAAATGCTGGGCGGTCGCGCCGGTGGTCAGGAAGGGGGCCAGTATCAGGCCCGCCCCAATCAGGCGCAGCCTCAGCAAGGTGGTACTCCGAGTCAGGGCTTCGCTCAGCCACAACAAAACCAGTACCAGGGTGGTCAGTATCAGGGCAATCAATATCAGCAGAATGCCAGCCAGGGCCGTGGGCAGCAAAATACGCCTCAGCAGCCAGGCAATATGCCTGAACCTGATTTCGATTTTGATGACGATATCCCATTCTAACGTTTACTAAAGGCCTCAACTGAGGCCTTTTTTATGTTCAGGATGAACGGGACGAAAAACTGCTCCTGCATTTTCGTCACTTCCGCCCTCCTTGGCGGTCGTATGCCGTGGGTTCAGGGATGAACAGGAACGGCGATGCTTGCTTGCCAAGGTCAGGGTAAGGCTGGGATAAAATATGTCTAAACTGTAAGGATGGCAAAGGCAGTAAACCTATTTGGCACGAAACTTTATCTATTGGTTAGTGCTGGTCTGACCCTGTTTTGAGCACGACCAGAAAAACTGGTTAAATAGGTAAATGTCTGATGTAATTAGTGGAAATAATTATAATGACTGCAAAGTGATGATGCGTCTTGGTTGGGGGGATGTCTTAAAAAGCAGGTTCCGAAAACCTGCAAACTATTATTCGGTTGGTCTGGAATTTGGCCAGCGTAGTCTCCTCTTGTCTCTTCTTGCCCTCAAGGATGGTCAGCCATATTGGGTCGCGCAACATAAAATCGATATTCATGACTGGCAATCTGGCCTGACGGATTGGGTTAACGATAACCGGGCGCAAAATACGCCCTGTCATCTGGTTTTTTCTACTAACAGATATCAGCTTTTACAAGTGGAACGGCCAGCCGTGCCAGACAGCGAACTGGTCCAGGCGCTGCGTTGGTCAGTAAAAGAGTTGCTGGCTACTGAAGAAGATATGTTGGTGGACTATTTTGATATGCCTGCTCAGGCCACGGGAATGAACAAAATTAATCTGGTGGCTGTGCCTCGCATATTAGTGGAAGAGGTGGTTGAGGGAGTACATAGTGCTGGATTAACACTCAACAGTATTGGCATAGAAGAACTTAGTCAGTGTGACCTGCTTGAAGCCTGCGCAGAAGCTCAAATCACCTTATTGCAGGAACCCGGTGAAGAAATTTCCCTGAGTATTATCAAAGACGAAAAACTTTATTTTACCCGTCGATTACGCGGATATGAGCAACTCAGCAGCTACGGCCTGGAACAAATTCATCAGGGCGTGGCAGACAGTCTGAGCCTGGAAATCCAGCGATCTATGGACTATTTCGACAGCCAGTTGCGTCAGGCGCCGGTTAAACGTCTGCTGGTTTGTATTGATACTCCCTTTCTTGGCGAATTGTCGCAACTGTTGCAGCAAGCGACCTTGCTGGAAACCCAGGTCATCGAACCCAGACTGACAAAAGAGGACGGCCTGATATTTTCCTCTGAGAGTGCGACCAGTTTAGGAGCGGCCATGCGACAAATGCATGAGGGGCAGTGATGAAATTTCGGGTCAATCTTTATCCACAAGAACTGCGACCAAGATATGAATTGATCACCCTGTCTTTTGTGTTTTGTATCTGGATATTAGCCATCGGCTTGGTTGGTGGCAGTTGGTGGTATGCAAGTGACCAGTTGGCGCAGTGGCAAAGTTTGGATAGCAGTCAGGAGCAACGCCTGCAAGCAGAACGGACAAACTTGCGTAACCAGGCACAACTTATGCACCAAGAGCCAAGCGAAACTCTTGCACAACGTGTGGTGGAATTGCAAAAGCAAGTCGCATTGCGACAACAAATTCTGTCGTTGTTACAGAAGCAGCATCAGCCCAACGGTGGATATGCCACGCTGATGCTGGACCTGGCAAAGTATCACCATGAGAAGGTATGGCTAAACAGAATCAGGGTGGTGGACGACCAACTGCTCCTGCAGGGAGGAACAACAGAAGGGAGCGCTGTACCAGACTGGCTGGCGCAGTTGGCACAATCGCCAAACTTTCAGGGCCAGGAGTTTGCCACAATCCAACTGAACCGGGATGAGCAGGACAACTTGCAGTTTATGCTCAGTTCCGAACTGGCCAACAAGGAACAGCATGAAGCGTTTTCAGAAAATCAGTGAAAGCTTCGTTGCCCGCACCTTAAGGGAGCGTGTCGGCACGCTGCTGGCCGGGCTGTTGCTGATTGGTTACGGCGGCTGGATGATGCTGGTTGCGCCTTTGTTCGCCAGCATACAACAGCTTGAAACTCGCCATACTCACCGAATAATGGAAATTGACACCGTGCAGGCGCAGATTAGCGAACTCAAGGCGGCCAGTTCCGACCCGGATGCACCACTGAACAATCGTATTGCCGCTTTATTGCAGCAGCAGGATGTGCTGAATCAAAGGTTTTTGGCGCAGAGCAGTGAACTTATTCCGGCATCCAGAATGAAAGAGGTGCTGCAACAATTGCTAGCTCAGCACAATGAGCTGAAATTAGTGGCGCTTTATTCCCTGCTACCACGTAGCATGCTGGATGCCGAGATGAGCACGGAAGATATCAGTTTATATCAGCAGAGCTTGGTGCTGGTCGTGGAGGGGCGTTATTTTGCCATTCAGGCCTATCTGCAGCATATCCAGTCGTTGCCCTGGCGTTTTTATTGGCAGGAGTTTGATTACAAGGTAACCGAATACCCACTCGCACAATTGCATATACAGCTTTATACCTTAAGTACGGGTAAGGCCTTCGTGGGAGTATGAGGATGCAAAGACTGTTTTGTTGCTGTGTAGCGTTGATTGCCATTGGTGCACAGGCACTGCCTGATCCTACCAAGCCGCCAGACATACAAGTCCAGAGCGCTTCCGGGCCGCCAGGGGGTGAAGCGGCCATCCAAGTCAGCGCCATATTCCTGGGTAATGACAGTGCGTACGCCATCGTAAATCAACGAATTTTACATGTTGGCGATGAGTTTAACGGCATGCTAGTCACGGCCATTGACCGTCGGGGCATCAGCTTTCAGCAGCAAGGTATTGAAAAGCGGGTGACATTTAAACATGCCGCAATCATTAAGGATAAGTTTGATGGGTTCTAGATTCTGTTTGCTATTGGTTGCTCTACATCTGGTGGCCTGTCAAAGCAATGATGCGGGAAAAACCACAGCGGCTAAGCTGGAGCAGGCAGTGACAGAGCAAAGTGGCCTGCAACCCGCCAGCCGTACACCACTGCAAGAAGTGCCCGCGGCTGTGGCGGCCGCACTGGCAAACGGGGCTGGCAACAGCAACCCGGAACCCTCGCTGTTTGGCGATGACAGGTTCGATATCAAGGCTGAGCAGGTCGATGCCGCGACATTTTTTTCCGGCTTGGTGCAAGACACGCCCTTTAGCGTCGCGATTCATCCGCAAGTACAGGGCAAGGTCACTCTGGATTTGAAACAGGTTACTTTGATGGAAGCCATGGATTTGACAGAGGAACTTTACGGATTTGACATTCAGCGCAGTGGCAGTGTTTTTCGGATATACCCCTCAGGGATGCGCACCGAAACATTTTCGGTGAATTACCTGCTGATGAGTCGGGATGGCAGTACCCAATCCAGTATTATGTCTGGTGGAGTGTCTCAGTTCGACAGTAACAATAATCAAGCCAATAACGGCGGTTCGAATAACTTTGGCGGTAACAGCCAGACTGGTGGTAATCAGTATGGTAATAACAGCAACCTGAATAACAATATCAATGGCACCAATATCCTTACCCGCACCCAGACTGATTTCTGGAAAGATCTCAAGGAAGCCTTGCGTGCTTTAGTGGGTTCCGACAATGGTCGTAGCGTGATTGTTTCCCCCCAGGCGGGGTTGGTGACAGTGCGGGCGATGCCTGATGAGCTGCGCAGTATCCGTGACTATCTTGAACGCTCGCAACAAACCGTACAGCGTCAGGTTATTCTGGAAGCCAGGATTATCGAAGTGTCGCTCAATGATGAGTATCAACAAGGGGTAAACTGGAATCAGGTGCTGGCGCATGTGGGCAGTACGGATTTTCGTTTTTCCACCTCCGGTTTTAATCTGGGCAACAATATCAGCAGCAGCCTGGGCGGCGCTGCCAGTCTGGCCTTTGTTAATCAGGACTTTAACGGCGTCATCAACCTGCTGTCCACCCAGGGCAATGTGCAAGTGCTGTCCAGCCCCAGAGTAACAGCCATCAATAATCAGAAAGCCGTAATAAAAGTGGGGGATGACGAGTACTTTGTCACCGATGTGTCCAGTCAGAGTACCATCAGTTCCTCCACCACGGCGGTTACGCCCAATATTGAACTGACCCCATTTTTCTCCGGCATTGCCCTGGATGTGACGCCGCAGATCGATCAGGGAGGCAGCGTATTGTTACATGTGCATCCGTCGGTGATTGAAACCCAGGAACAGGAGAAAGTGGTCACACTGAATGAAGAACGTTTTGTACTGCCTCTGGCGCAAAGCAACATTCGTGAATCAGACACTATTATTCATGCCCGCTCCGGTGAAATTGTGGTGATAGGCGGATTGATGCAAACCATCATTAGTGAGAGTCATTCCAAAACGCCGGTACTGGGCAGTATTCCGCTACTGGGTGAATTGTTTAAAAACCGCCGCAAAATAGAGCAGAAAAAGGAGCTGATCATCCTGCTCAGACCCACAGTGGTGGGACCGGATACCTGGCGTAGGCAATTGATGCAAAGCCGTGACCAGGTACAAGACTGGATTAGCACAAACTGACTATGTATTTGTATCATTTCGGACTCAGAGAATTGCCCTTTACGCTGACCCCCAATACCAGCTACTACTTTGGCTTGCCGAGTCATAAGCAGGCCATAGAGGTGCTTACCCTGGCTCTGAAAACCGGCGAGGGCTTTATCAAAGTGACGGGTGAAGTAGGAACCGGCAAAACCCTGTTGTGTCGCAAATTGCTGAATGAGTTACCCGACCATTTTGTGTCTGCCTATATTCCTAATCCCTGTTTATCACCTGCTGAGCTAAGAACCGCAGTAGCCCGTGAATTGGGCGTGGCTTTTGACGGACCGGTAGACCAGCAGGAATTTACGCTACGTATAGAGCAGCGTTTGATAGAGATTCATCGCCAGGGTCAGGCAGTGGTATTGATTATTGATGAAGCGCAGGCATTACCGGTGGAAAGTATTGAGGTATTAAGGCTGTTCAGCAACCTTGAAACCGAATCCCATAAATTGTTGCAGGTGGTGCTGTTTGGTCAGCCAGAACTCGACCAGAAATTGGATTTACCTGAACTTCGTCAATTAAAACAGCGTATTGGATTCAGTTATCGTCTCGATGTTATGGACCTTGAACAACTGGTGCAGTATGTGCGTCACCGCTTGCAGGTTGCGGGTTATCGGGGTTCAGACGTCTTTAGCCGGGCATGTTGCAAGATGCTTTTCCGGGCGTCACAAGGCACCCCCAGACTGGTCAACGTGCTCTGCCATAAAGCGCTAATGCTGGCCTTTGGTGAGGGCAAACAGCAGGTTGAGCCTGGCCATATGCAGCTCGCTATCATTGATACAGAGGCGGCTGTCAGGCGTGATGGGCATATATGGCGGATCTGGTCATTCGTGTTGCTTTGCTCGGTTTTGTCAGTCGCAGCGGGTTACTGGCTGTGGGTAAGATATTTATGAGTGTCGTCAATAAAATGCTGCAGGACCTGGAAAAGCGTCAGGTAGCTGGAAATGACTATCGTGGTGAGTATCAGCCACCCGCCAGGCGTCGCTCGCTATGGTGGTTATTTGGGGTGTTGCCCCTGGGTTTGTTACTGCTGCTCAGTGTCTGGCTGGCACCCCATTGGTTAGACTTTTCAACTGCACCCACGCCATACCAGGGTTCTGAACAGCCACAGCCACAGCCACAGCCACAGCCACAGTCGCAGCCAACTGCTAACACTGAGGCACAAAGTTTAGCGGCGTCCATCCCCGGGGACGACAAATCAGAAGCCCCAATACAACCAGCCCCGCAACAATCAGCGCCGAATAGCGATGCCACTGAAAATGCGGTTGTGCCAGAACCAGACGTAGCAACATCAAACGTGGCCGAACCCATAGAGCAAAAGCGCGAATCCACACCCAAGGGACAACTGAGTATTTCTGCCAGAACGCCAGAGAGAGACAGTGGTTGGGCTGAATTAAAGGCCAGGGCAAAAATCGCGTTGGATGAAAAGCGCAATGCCGATGCCCAAAGGCTTCTGATGCAAATGCTGGAGATGCGACCCGACGCACATGGCGTTCGTCAGCATTTGGCGGAACTGCTGTTTGCTCAGGGCAAATCGGCCCTTGCCAGAAAGTTATTGGAAGATGGCTTACACCAGGATGCTGACGAGTACCGAACACGCCTGATGCTGGCCCGCTTACTGATAGTAGAAAAACTACCTGAACAGGCTTTGACTGTGCTGATGGCTAAGCAACCTGCATTGGTGTCTGGCGCCGACTACTATGCTTTGCGAGGCCAAATTGCCCAGCAGCAGGGTATGTTTAATCAGGCCGTTGCGGACTATCAAAGACTCACTCAATTTCAGCCTGACAAGCCTGAGTGGCGGTTAGGCCTGGCTGTCAGCCTGGACCAAATGGGGCAATTCGCTGAGGCAAGGGCACATTATCTGTGGCTGAGCCGGGACAGTCGCTTATCAACGCCGTTACTCGCCTTTGTTGAACAACGTCTCAGGGCGCTGGGGGAGGAATAGCATGCAGCCAAAACTGAAAATGCGTCTTGGCGATCTATTGGTTCATGAAGGTGTTATCAGCGAAGAGCAATTGCAACAGGCATTGAACGCTCAGCGGCAGTCAGGTCGCAAGCTGGGTCATACCCTGACAGACCTGGGGCTGGTCTCTGAAGAGCAACTACTGAGTTTTTTGTCCCAGCAACTGAACGTGCCCTTTATTGATATCAGCAGTCGCCCGTTACAACCTGAGGTGGTGAAACTATTACCAGAGGTACAGGCAAGGCGCTACCGTGCGCTGGTGCTGGAAAACCACCAGGATCATATGCTGGTGGCGATGAGCGATCCGGCTGACCTGGCAGCGCTGGATACCCTGGCCGGGATCTTGAAAAAGCCTATTCAGGTTGCTGTGGTCCGCGAGTCACAATTGTTGTCGGCCTTTGACCGGCATTATCGACGTACCGAAGACATTGCATCTTTCGCTCAGGAACTGGCAAGTGAAAACCGCGAGGCGGAAGAATTCGACTTTGCCGATCTTGGCACTGAAGACGAAGACACCGCGGTCGCCCGCTTGCTTAAATCGATTTTCGAAGATGCGGTACAGATGCAGGCGTCAGATATTCATATCGAACCTGACGATAACATGCTGCGTATTCGTCAGCGGGTGGATGGCGTGTTGCAGGAAAACCTGATCAAAGAACGCAATATTGCTTCAGCACTGGTATTACGCCTTAAATTAATGTCCGGTCTGGATATCTCTGAAAAGCGTTTACCTCAGGATGGCCGTACCCATATAAAGGTCAAAGGACATCAGATTGATGTGCGTCTTTCCACTATGCCAGTGCAGCATGGTGAATCTGTGGTAATGCGCTTGTTGGACCAATCGGCAGGTCTGCTCAGCCTGGAAGAAACCGGTATGCCCGCAGAGCTGCTCAAGCGTTTTCGCCAGTTACTAAAACGCCCTCATGGTATGGTGCTGGTCACCGGGCCCACAGGGTCAGGAAAAACCACCACATTGTATGGTGCATTGAGTGAGCTGAATCAGCCAGGCGTTAAGATCATCACAGTAGAAGATCCGGTGGAATACCGACTGCCCCGAATCAACCAGGTGCAAATCAACCACAAAATTGGTTTGTCGTTCTCCAATGTTTTACGCACCACCTTACGTCAGGACCCGGATATCATCATGGTGGGGGAAATGCGTGACCATGAAACGGCCGAAATCGGCCTGCGTGGCGCCCTGACCGGCCACCTGGTGCTGTCAACCCTGCATACCAATGATGCCATCAGCAGTGCGGTACGTTTGCTGGATATGGGCGCGCCGGGGTATTTGGTGGCCAGTTCATTGCGGGCGATTGTGGCGCAGCGACTGGTCAGGCGGGTATGTCAGCGTTGTGCGCAGCCTTATCAACCAGACAGAGATGAGTTGTTCTGGCTAGGCAGTCTGGCCGATGATATTGCCACCATCCGGTTTCAACAGGGGGCCGGTTGCGATGAGTGTCACCAGACTGGTTATCGTGGGCGGGTCGGGGTATTTGAATTACTGGAAATGACGGAAAGTATGATGAATGCCCTGAAAAACGCTGACACCAATAAATTCAGTGCGGCCGCCAGAGCCAGTGCGGGCTATCAACCGTTGTCCAAAATGGCATTGCACTACGCCCGACAAGGCTTAACCACAGTGGAAGAAGTGTTGAAACTGGTAGAGATGGTGGCTGAGGAACTACCAGCGCCTACAACTGCGAATGTGGGCCAGTAACATGCCGCTATTTCAATATCAGGCCAGAACCCGCAGTGGTACTTTGCAAAGTGGTACGTTGGAAGCTCAGGATCAGGCCAGTGCTGCGCAAGTCTTGCTGAACCGCGAACTGGTGCCTATTGCGATCCAGCAAAAAGCACAAAGCACACAAAGTCAAAGTCTTCGGGCGTTATTCATTCCCAGAGTAAGTCTGGATGAACTGGTGATCTTTGCCAGGCAAATGTATTCGCTGACCAAGTCCGGCATTCCTATTTTACGCGCAATTGGCGGTTTGGCTGAAAGCACCGCATCCAGGCGTATGCAGGTAACTTTGTCAGATGTGGTTGAACAACTAGAGCGGGGCCGCTCTCTGTCCAATGCGCTGCACAGGCATAAAGCGGTGTTCAGCAGCTTGTTTGTGGCGGTGGTGCATGTTGGTGAGAATACCGGTCGACTGGACGAAGCCTTTCGTTTACTGGCCCTGTATCTGGAACGGGAGCAGGAAACACGCAAGCAGATAAAGGCGGCTACCCGTTACCCGATGTTCGTGCTGATTGCCATCGTTGTGGCCTTAGTGGTGATGAATATCTGGGTTATTCCTACCTTTGCCGGGATGTTCGCCAAGTTAGGCGCTGATTTGCCGGTGACGACCAGAATATTGATAACAATGTCTGACATCTTTGTCCATCACTGGCCCTGGATGCTACTGGCCATTGCTGCTGGCTGGGCACTGCTGCACCGTTACCTGCGTACCGACGCGGGGCAACTACGCTGGGACAAATATAAGCTGAGGATTTATGCGGTAGGCAGTATTTTGCAGCGTTCGCTGCTGTCCCGTTTTGCCCGCAGCTTTGCCATGATGGCCCGGGCAGGCGTGCCTGTTACCCATGCGCTTAGTCTGGTGGCCGAAGCCGTGGACAATAAACATATGGCCAGACAAATACTGGATATGCGCAGGAATATTGAAAAAGGCGAGAGTCTGTCCAGAGTCTGTGCCAGCAGTAAAATGTTTACGCCACTGGTGCTGCAGATGATTAATGTGGGCGAAGAAACCGGGCGGGTGGATGAGCTGCTGACGGATGTGGCGGAGTTTTACGAGCGCGAAGTGGAATTCGATTTAAAAAGCCTGACCGCCAAGATTGAACCTGTTTTGATTGCCATTGTGGCCATCATGGTACTGGTGCTGGCTTTGGGTATCTTCACACCTATGTGGGATATGGCCCGGGCCTACCGGGGGGGATGAAATGAGCGACCAATCCGTCAGTGACAACAACCTGCAACGCCTGATGATACAGATCATTATAGTGGTGGCCTTTGCCCTGTTAATGGTGTTTTTTATCTGGTATCTGAATGACAGCGAAGACGATATCAAAAAGGTCAGTCTGGAAATGCTGGCCGATGAAATGGCTGAAGCGGTTGTCAGCGCCCGCTGGCAGTGGGAGGCGGAAGGCCGCCCCGCGCGGATTTTGCAGATCCGCTACAACAGCCAGGGCAAAGAGGTAGACCGGCGCCCTATTGCTATGAGCCATATTGGCTGGCCAAGAGTAGAGCCTAACAGCGAAGGATGTGCCGCCCTGTGGCAATCGGTGCTGAATGTGCCTCTTGAGGTAGAGAGCTTTAAGGTTTATCCGGAATATTTTGACGGCGTGGCTATTAGTGGCAAGGCGCTGGACAGTACCTGCCGCTTCAGACTGTCCACCGGGCCTTTCTTTGAATATCGCATTTACACCGGTCAGGTGATTAAACAACAGTAACAGGCTGCGCAAGCAATGTGACAAGGGGATGGATAATGACTAAAAACCATAGGTGCAATCAGGGCTTTACCCTGATTGAATTGGTTATCGTAGTAGTGGTGCTGGGCCTGCTTGCTGCGGTGGCATTGCCGCGGATGCTGGAAGTAACCGAAGATGCCGAAAGTGCCACCGTTGAAGGTGTGGCAGGCGGCTTTGCCACCGGGGTTGGCCTGATTCGCGCCCAATGGGAATTGGAAGGGCGTCCGGCGCAAAACGGCGGTGCTAACAGTACCTATGTCACCGTCGGAGGCATTCAAATTGGTATTGATAAGGATACCGGGTATCCCACTGGGGAACTGGCCAATGACGGCAGCTCAGAAGACACCGCACTAACCAATCTGGACTGTGTCAGTGTGTTTAATTTAATTATGCAAAGCGCGCCTACCATCACCCCTGACTGGAACCAAAGACCATTTGCCAACCATAGATACTATACTCAGGCTGGGAATGGCGCGGGATCGGGCGGCAATGACGTATGTTATTACTATCTTACCCAGTCGGTGAAAAACCGCAGCAGCGCACCCTCAGACAATAATGTCGGTGACGGTTTTGTCTATGACCCGCGCATTGGTCAGGTTGTCGTTTTCAGTAACCAGTAAAAAATGAGTAATAGCAAGGATTTACAGTTGCTTTCAGGGCAGAACGCAGCAGAATAATAATCAGGGATTTTAGCGGTTTGACTTAACGGGGTAAAAAGTATGAAACAACGTGGTTTTACATTAATTGAGTTAATTATTGTTATAGTGATTTTGGGTATTCTGGCGGTAACGGCCGCACCTAAATTTATTGATATTCAGTCTGATGCCCGTATTGCAACATTAGATGGGGTTGTCGCAGCAGCACAAAGTGCCATGGCAGGTGTCAATGGCAAAGCATTAATTGCAGGAACGGAAGCTGCAGCAGACTCCGATGTGACGGTAAGTGGGGCCACGGTTCAAACTGTTTATGGCTATCCAGAAGCGTCGGCAGCAGGCATTATTGCGGTGCTTGATATGAACTTTTCAGTGACTGCCACAGCCTCTGACTGGACTTATGCGGCAGATGCAAATGCACCAGCGAAAGTTTACATAGCACCTTACGACAGAGTGACTAAAGCTGCAGCAGCACCCACTGTCGCAGAACTTATAGCATCAGAATGCTATATCACCTACACAACGGCTACCAGTGCCACGGCAAAAGCCACAGTCGCAGTATCCGATACAGATAATTGCTGAGTTAGGATTTCATAGTTCTGGCTATCGAAAGGGACGAAGATGAAAACCGTCGGTTATACCCTACTGGAATTGATTATAGTGATCATTATTCTTGGGGTACTGGCGGTGTCGGCCTATAGCCGCTTTGCCGGTAAAGATGGCGTAGTGGAATATACCTATCAGGCCCGACTGATATCCTCGTTGCGCGCTATGCAAATGCGTGCCATGCAGGATACCCGTGATGGTTACTGTTTTCAGGTGAACCTTAGTGCCGCCGCGTTTGGTCCGCCGGATTTTACCCATACTGCCCCGGGCAATCCCAATCTGGCCTACAAACTAGCTGGTAGCGCGGCAGAAATTGCCAGAACCTGTTCTACTGCCATCGGCAGCCTGACTCCTGATTACTTGCGTACCAATGGTAATGAAATGGCTGAGGAAGGGCTGAGCCTGGATGGTATTGCTTCCATAAACCATATTGGTTTTGACAGTCTGGGACGGCCGGTAAATAACAGCAACCCTGCTAACCCGGTGGCGCAGTGCACCTCAGGCTGTCGAATTGATATAAAAGGCGTGATCAGTGCCGGAGTGTGTATTGAACCCCAGGGGTATATCCATGCCTGCCCCTGAACGTGGTTTTACCCTGATTGAGCTGATTATCGGCATTACCGCCTTTGCCGTGGCGCTGACTTTGATCAGCAGTTTGATTTTGCCCCAGGCTAGCCGCAGTGTGGAACCCATTTATCAGGCCCGCGCGGCAGAGCTGGCCCAGTCATTGTTAAATGAAATCAGTGGTCGGGCGTTTGATCACCATTCCGACAGAACTGGCGGTTTGCTGCGCTGTGGGGAGGATGCTGACTTTCCAGCAGATGGCTTGCAGGCCGATGAGCTCTGCACTGCACCAGCCAATCTGGGCTGTGAAGAAGGTGGCACAAACCGTGAAGCCTTTAACGATGTGGATGACTATATCTGTCTGAGCGGGTTAAACGCAGCGCAAATTCTCAACCCAACGGCTGCCGCCAATCCTATGCTGGCCAAGGATATCCAGCTGTATCAGGGCTTTGAGGTGCAGATCGCGGTGTTCTATGACGCAAACAAGGATGGCAGCAACGATAACGCGATAGGTGACTTTAAACTTATTAATCTGTCGGTTACTACCCCCGCAGGGGAACAGATTGCCTTTTCCACTTATAAAGGCAACTACTGAGATGTCAGGGGGCGGCAAAGGTTTTACCCTGATGGAACTGATAGTGGTGATCACCATCCTAGGCGTGGTATCACTGACGGTGTTTAGTTTTATTGGTTTGGGCACACGTATATACGTGGATGCCACCGAGCGCGACCAACTGTTAAGTGAAGCGCGCTTTGTGGTGGAAAGACTAAACAGAGAATTACGCAACGCAGTGCCTGGCAGTATCCGTACCCGCCAGGCCAATACCAATAGCAGCCACTGCATTGAGTTTGTACCAATTAAGTGGAGTGGCTTTTATACCGATATTCCTGTTGCCCCGGAAGCGCCTGCCAGCACTTTTCAAGCCGTGGAATTGGCCGCGAGCATGGACAGTTATGTTTTTAGCTCGGGCGACAGGGCGATAGTTTATCCATTGACCAGTCGGGATGTGTATAACAGTGCCGATGTGCCCCGTGAGCAATACCCTATCAGTTCGGTGTCAGGACCGGATGCTGATGGTCTTATGAGTATTCAGCTGAACGGCGCTGTGCAGTTTGCCAATGATTCACCGGCATCGCGTTTCTATATTGGTGGCCAGCCTGTGGCCTATTGCTTCTGGCGGGAAGGTGGCGCGTCAGATACCTGGCTCTATCGGTACCAGGGATATGGGTATATTTCCTCGCCCACCAATAGTGCATCGGTGATGACACTGATCCGTGCCGGCCAGTCATCATTAATGGCGAAAGGTGTGCATCCTTATTCAACCCTGGCCGCAAATGACGAGCTACCATTTAAGGTGCAGGCGGCTACCCTAACCAGAAATGCCCTGGTGCAGATTAGGCTAAGATTTGAACTGAATGAGGAAATTGTCACTTACCACTATGAAGTGCAGGTACCCAATGTTCCCTGAGCACAGAAAGCAGAGAGGTAGTATGCTGATGATTACCTTATTTGTGCTGGTAGTGATGGCGCTACTGGGCTTTGCCTTAACCCGGATATTATCAGCATCCAGCGATACCATAGTGACCGAGGTGTACGGCGTGCGCGCTTTACAAGCGGCCAAAAGTGGTCTGGAAAGTCAGCTGGTGGCGGTATTTCCATTGGGCGTGGCTGGCGGTGATCCTAATGGCTGTGCGCCGGATACCGGATATCAGCCGATACAGGCCGCAGGCCTGGTAAATTGTTCGGTACGAAGCCTTTGCCAGACACAGGAGTATCCCATAGCTGGGGTAAGGTACTACCGTTTTAGCGCCGAAGGGGCGTGCGAGGCCGGTGATGCAGTGGTGAGTCGCAGGCTATCCATAGATGCCAGGGTATCGCTATGATTAGACTGATTGCTGTTTCAGCCTATTTGTTCCTATGCTCAACGGCCTGGGCTGCAACATATAATCTCGCCTCAGGTTCGCTGCCTGGTGGCTGTGCCAGAAACACCAGCACCAACACGGTAACATGCGGCAATTTAACCCTTTCCAGTAGCGATTCAATAACCATAAGTAGTGGTAGCTGGCTGTTAAATATTACCGGCAGCGCCAGTTTGGGCGGGGCGGCCATTAACAATGGTGGCAGCGCGTCGCAATTAACTGTCAGAGTGGCAAGCAGCTTAACCACAGGAACGGGGTTTACCGCCAAAGCAAACTTTGAAGTGGCGGGCTCTACGACCATTGGTTCGTCCAACCAGATCGTCGGTAATCTCAGTGTTACCACCTTAACCGTGGGGAGTAGCTCGACAATCACGGGTAATGTTCAGGCAACCGGTGCTGTCACCAATCATGGCTCAGTGATCGGTTATATCAGTGCCAAGGGCTGCATGAGTAACAATGGCTCTATAAGCGGGGATGCCAATTCCCCTTGCTTACAAAACAATGGCACCATTGGCGGAACCCAGTGCAGCATCAACGACAATGTGGGGCCTTGTGGCCCGGTGTTAACCTGCTTTAACGACGACTTTAACAGTGCCTCGGCTTTCCCACAGAACTGGACCTTGTCTACCAGTTCTGGTTCATTTGTACCCACCATTGCGAGCGGCAGAGTAAGGCTGACGGAAGCGGCGCAGGATCAAGCCACCCGAATTACCATGAACCGGCGTTTCCCCGCCGCCAATAACAGAGTGGAAATTGAATTCGATTACTACTCATACGCAGGTAACAGTGCTGATGGCATTGCGGTAGTTTTTTCTGATGCCACGGTAACACCTCAGTCTGGCGGGTTTGGCGGCTCATTGGGTTATGCTCAGCGCACTGATCATGGTAAACCTGGATTTGCCGGAGGCTGGCTGGGTATTGGTATGGACGAATACGGGAACTTCGCCCGGGCCGTAGAAGGGCGTGTTGGTGGCTATACCGGTTCATTGCAACCAGACAGACTGGTCATCAGGGGATCAGCCAGCAGTCAGTACCGGTATATCACCCGTTCCGGCACCCTGAGTCCGGGTCTGGATAAAACGGGTACCAGTGCCGGACCTGGTCACAGATACAAAATTATTATCGACTCTACCTCTGTAGGTCAGTCCTTGGTCAGTGTGCTGCGCAATACTGGCAGCGGCTTTGTGGAAATTATCAGCCCTTTGGATATTCTGAGTTTTGGCTTCCAACAGAACGTACCTGAAAAGCTGCTACTCAGTTTCACTGGTAGTACAGGTGACGTCTACAACCGCCATGAATTGGACAATCTGCAGGTTTGCGCAGCCTTGTCTGAGCCAATTGTTCTGGCCCCTGATCATTATCGCATTGAAAAACCACCCAAAGGCTATTTTTGTGGCGACGCCAGTATCAAGGTGAAGGCGTGCGACGATGCAGCTTGCAATACCCTGTACAGTAACCCGGCCGGTCTGACACTAACCACCAATAAAGGCAGTTGGGACAACAGTAATCTCAATATTAATGGTGAGATAACCGCAAAGCTCAGGGTTGACCAAAGCCTGGCGGATGGTAGTGGCGTTGCTCTGGTCACCATGGGGGGAATAAACCCCAGTCCTTCAGCGCCGGTTTATTGTTATAGCAATGGGCTGCAGACCGATTGCAAGCTGTCGTTTGAAGCCATGGCGCTGGCATTTAGTCAGGGTAGTAAAAATCGTCCGTTTACTGCTATTAGCAGCAAAAACGCCCAGACCGCATTCACTCAGGATATTTATGTGGGATTGGCCGCACCAGAAAGTTGTGAAGCAGACCTAAGTGGCCAGAGTTTGTTATTAAGTATGGATTGCGCTGATCCTGCCGTCTGTCATGCCTTGCAGTTCAGATTCAATGGCAATGCGGTGAGTGAAGGCAACTATATCAATACCCAGCTAACTTTTGATAGTCAGGGCTTTGCCCGCATTCCGGCAAATTCGCTACGTTATGATGATGCCGGAACGATTAATTTGTTGGCGAAAAATTCCGATCAGGATGCAGAAGGCGTCAGCAACAACTTTGTCGTTAAGCCAACAAATTTGCTGCTTAGTGCCGCTATGGACAATCCTCATGTGGCTGGAAAAGATTTCAATATCAGGGTAGAGGCCGTGGGGGCTGCCGGGCAGATCACTCCAAACTACAACGTCAGCGACGGCATTAACACCAATAGCAGTGATTTGCAGGTTAGGCTGGAAAAACTCTTGCCTGCCAGCATAGGAAGCCAGGGACGTTTATCCCTGGGTAGTATTCAGAGTCAAAACCCTGGTTCTGCCAGCTTTCAGGCCATCAGCAGCGAAGATTCCCTTAGTTTTAGTCAGGGCGTTGGCCAGGCCATTGTTAACTATAGTGAAGTGGGGCAGATCAGGCTGACTGTGCGTGACAGAGACTATCAGGGGGCGGGAAGCATTGTGTCTAATAGTCAGACACTGACAAACTTTATTCCCGCCTATTTCAGTTTACCTGTTGCAGGAGATGTGCAACCGGGTTGTGGCGAATTTACCTATATGGGACAAGAGTTTGCTATTAGTGGGCAGGTTGAGGCCAGAAATCTGCAGGGAGTTCGCACGGCAAACTATTTTGGTTCACTGGCCAGCGGATTATTGTATGCCAGGTTAAGCAATGGCAGCACTGAGGTGAATCGATTGCAAAATACCGGGCCTTTTGCCCTGAACTGGAATAATGGCCTGGCAAACTTTTCACAATCGCTGGTGTTTAGTCGTGCCACTGCAGCAGACGGCCCTTTTGCAAACATGCTAGTGGGTGTATTGGTGCAGGATGATGACGGCGTGCAGATGCAAACCCCCAGCACCGGCTTTGTTAGTGCGGTGGCATTGGAAAACCGGGCTGAATTTGAATTTCGTTATGGCAGGGCCAGGCTGATTAATGCATATGGTCCGGAAACCGAAAACCTTCCTGTTCCCCTGGAAATACAATATTACAACAACGGTGTCTGGCAACTGAACCAACAGGACAGTTGCACCCGCTATCAGGCCAGTAAGTTGGTTGCAGGTACCATGACCACCAGAGTCAATGGCATCACTAGTGGCGATGAAACAGTTGATAAAGGCAAGCCAGTGATGCCGCAAATGAGTTTTGTGCTGGATGCCCCGGGTGTCGTGCCCGGCACCAATCCCACGAGTCTAGAATGGCAAGTCGATGACTGGCTCAAATTCAACTGGACGGGGGCTGGCCCCAGCAATCCAACTGCCATTGCCACCTTTGGCACTTACCGTGGAAACGACAGGCTTATCTTCCAGCGTGAAGTTTTTTAGGTGCAACAACCAGCAAGATTTGAACATAAGTGCTACTCGCCACATAAACGGCGGGCGGATAAAAACGCCAAATCGCTGGCTTTAAGGGGTTTTTGCTAAATAACACCGCAAAAACGGAATTTTTCTCACTTTTTTATACCTAATGCCTGACCTGTCAACTTGTGCAGGGGCGGGGGCATTGGTAAAGTTAACCAGTTTGTCGTAAATGCTAAATTAAGCCCCATTTTCGTTAAATGGCGGGCGTAAAGGACCGGGTCAGTACATGTTCAAAAAGCTTCGCGGAATGTTTTCCAATGACTTATCTATCGACCTGGGTACAGCCAATACTCTTATTTATGTAAAAAACCAAGGCATAGTTCTGAATGAGCCCTCTGTGGTGGCCATTCGTCAGGAGCGTGCCGGTGGTCCCAAGAGTGTCGCAGCGGTGGGCAGCGAAGCCAAACGCATGCTGGGTCGTACCCCGGGCAACATCAAGGCCATTCGGCCAATGAAAGACGGTGTGATCGCCGACTTTTATGTTACCGAAAAGATGTTGCAGCACTTCATCAAGCAAGTGCATGACAATAATTTTTTACGCCCCAGCCCGCGTGTGCTGGTGTGTGTACCTTGTGGTTCTACTCAGGTGGAGCGTCGTGCCATTCGTGAATCGGCCCTGGGCGCCGGTGCGCGTGAGGTATTTTTGATTGATGAACCCATGGCGGCGGCTATCGGTTCAGGCTTGCCGGTTTCTGAAGCCACAGGCTCCATGGTGGTAGATATCGGTGGTGGTACCACTGAAGTTGCGATTATCTCCTTAAATGGTGTGGTGTATTCCTCGTCGGTACGTATTGGTGGTGACAAGTTTGATGAAGCCATTATTAACTATATTCGTCGTAACTTTGGTTCACTGATAGGTGAAGCCACTGCCGAGCGAATCAAGCATGAAATTGGTGCGGCTTACCCGGGTGAGGAAGTGCGCGAAATTGAAGTACGTGGTCGTAATCTGGCCGAAGGGGTACCCAGAAGCTTTACGCTGAACTCCAATGAAATTCTGGAAGCGCTGCAGGAACCACTGACAGGCATCGTTTCTGCAGTGATGGTGGCGCTGGAACAATCTCCTCCCGAGTTGGCATCAGACATCTCCGAACGTGGTATGGTACTGACCGGCGGTGGTGCCCTGCTTAAGGATCTGGATCGCCTGTTAATGGAAGAAACCGGTATTCCTGTGGTGATTGCTGACGACCCGCTGACCTGTGTGGCCAGGGGTGGCGGTAAAGCCCTGGAAATGATCGATATGCATGGTGGCGATCTGTTCAGCTACGAATAATCGATAACTACTTGAGGCGGCGTTAGCCGCCCATTCGTTTTTAGGCCTCTGTCTTGGATACTATTTTTACCCGCGGTCCTTCTCTGACCAGCCGACTGGTGCTTGCCACTGTGCTGTCGGTGCTGCTTATTGTGCTGGACGGCAAGCTGGATACCTTCAGCAATGTGCGGGTTTATCTCAATTCCCTGGTAAGTCCATTGCAATATATGGCAAACCTGCCCGGTGAAGTGCTAAACCAAACATCCCGAGCCCTGACTACCCAACGGCAGTTGCTGGAGAATAATGCACAACTTACCCGCCAGAATATTCTGATGAGTGAGCAACTGCAGCGTTTTGAAGTGCTGCGGCAGGAAAATGATCGCCTGCGTACCTTGCTGGGCTCCCCGGTGCGTGCCGACGCGCGTAAGATGGTCGCTGAATTAATGGCGGTAGATAACAATCCCTACAGCCATCAAATCGTGATCAATAAGGGCACATTACAAGGTGTATATGAAGGGCAGCCTGTGCTGGACGATAAAGGCATCGTTGGGCAGGTAATGCAGGTGGGCACTACCACCAGTAGGGTATTATTGATTGCTGATGTCACCCATGCGGTGCCGGTCCGGGTATTGCGCAATAATGTTCGCATGGTCGCTTCGGGATCGGGGCAGTTAAACCGTTTGGTTATCAACCATGTTCCTCATAGTACCGATATTCAGCGCGGTGACATGCTGGTTTCATCCGGGCTTGGGCAGGTGTTTCCAGAAGGTTATCCGGTTGGCCGCATTACCGATGTTATCCGGGATGAAAGCCGTCCTTTTGCTATTATCAGGGCAGAACCTGCTGCACAGTTGGACAGGTTAAAATATTTATTGTTGTTATGGCCTGCCGATGCACCCCAGGCTCCGATAGATCAGGATGAGGCGGTTAATGAGTCTTAGTCTAAGACACTACACTATTGCCATCAGTTTGCTGGTGGCGCAAATGCTGCAAATTATGCCGATGCCGATTCTGGTCGACCCATACCGGCCCGATTGGGTATTACTGGTGTTGGGATACTGGACACTGGCGCTGCCACAGCGGGTTAACGTTGGAGTGGCCTTTTTGAACGGCTTGGTACTGGACATTTTGCTCGGTACCGCGCTTGGCATTCACAGTCTGGCCCTGAGTCTGGTGGTGTTTATTCTGGCTGCCAATTATCAGCGTTTGCGTAACTATTCTGTCTGGCAGCAGGCCTTTATGATTGGCTTGTTGGCTGCGCTTTATCATCTGGTAATCTTCTGGTTACAGCATCTGCTGACGGATATTTATTTTCTCTTCGATTACCTGTGGCCGGTGTTGACAACCATGTTGTTCTGGCCCTGGTCCTTTATGATTCTGCGCAAAGCGCGCAGACAACTGAAGGTAAGTTGACATGTTGATTTTAGCGTCTGCTTCTCCCCGTCGTGCTGAGCTTCTGCATCAACTGCAGGTACCGTTCAGGCAAATCAGCGTTAATCTGGACGAGTCAGTTAAGCCTGCCGAGGAACCCATGGATTATGTGGTCAGGTTGGCCCGTGCTAAGGCTGAAGCCGGCTGGCGTCAGGCCGGCCACGTGGACCCTGTGTTGGGTTCGGATACGGCAGTGGTATGTCAGAATCGCATTTTGGGTAAACCAGTCGACAAAAGTGACTTCCAACGTATGTTCGCACTGTTGTCAGGCGCTCACCATCAGGTCATGACAGCGGTGGCACTACGCAGTGATCGTGGTCTGCAACACCGACTGGTGGTAACCGATGTCAGCTTTAAAGTGTTAAGTCAGGCTGAAACAGACTGGTACTGGCAAACCGGCGAGCCGGCAGATAAGGCCGGTGGCTACGGAATCCAGGGCTTGGCCGGACGCTTTGTGACCCGCATCCAGGGTAGCTATAGTGCCGTAGTTGGCCTGCCACTATACGAAACTGCTGAACTACTGAAGGAGCAAAATCTGCTATGAGTGCCGAGCTGCTGATCAACGTTACCCCCTCTGAGTCCAGGGTTGCCCTGATCGAAAACGGCATCTTGCAGGAAATCCATGTCGAGCGGCATACCAAGCGGGGCTTGGTGGGCAATATCTACCGGGGCAAGGTCAGCCGGGTGTTGCCCGGTATGCAGGCGGCATTTGTGGACATTGGTCTGGATAAAGCGGCCTTTCTGCATGCGTCAGATATCGTTATTCACAATGAGCTGGTGGGTGAGGTATCAGAAAGCCATATGTCCAAGCAAGACATTCGCGAACTGGTGCGTGACGGCCAGGACATTGTTGTACAGGTGGTGAAAGACCCACTGGGCACCAAAGGTGCGCGTCTGACTACCGACATTACCCTGCCCTCGCGCTACTTAGTATTTATGCCCAGTGTTTCCCATGTTGGCGTGTCCCAGCGTATCGAGGATGAACAGGAGCGGGAACGTTTAAAACTGCTGGTGCAGGATTTGTGCAGTGAAGACGGTGGTTTTATTCTGCGCACTGCCGCCGAAGGCGTGGGGGAAAGTGAGCTGCAGCAGGACGCGGAGTTTTTAAAGCGCTTATGGGCCAAAGTGCAGCAGCGCATGAAAAAGCGTAAGGCCAATGTGTTGTATGAAGATTTGCCCCTGGCTCGTCGCGTGCTGCGTGATTTTGTCGGCACTAAGCTGGACAAAATCCGTATCGATTCCAAATTGGCTTTCAGTGAATTGCAAAGCTTTACTAAAGAATACGCGCCAGAGCTGCATGAATTGCTGGAAGTCTATCAGGGCGAACGCCCTATCTTTGATCTATATGATGTGGAGAACGAAGCGCAGCGCGCCCTGGAAAGGCGAGTGGAGTTGAAATCAGGAGGTTACCTGATTATTGACCAAACCGAAGCCATGACCACCATTGATATCAATACCGGCGCATTTGTCGGCCACCGCAATCTCGAAGAAACTATCTTCAATACCAATATCGAAGCCACGGCCGCTATTGCCCGGCAGCTCAGACTGCGCAATCTGGGCGGCATTATTATTATCGATTTTATTGATATGACCGACCAGGATCACCAGCGTCGTGTTCTGCACAGTCTGGAAGTTGCCACCGGTAAAGACCGGGCAAAAATTAATATTCACGGCTTTACTGCACTGGGTCTGGTGGAGATGACCCGCAAACGCACCCGAGAAAGTTTGGAACATATTCTGTGTGGTGAGTGTCCAGTATGTAAGGGGCGAGGTTCAATCAAGACGGTGGAAACCATTTGTTTTGAGATAATGCGTGAGATTGTGCGCGTGAACCGGGCCTATGATGCAGATAAATTTGTGGTTTATGCCTCGCCAGCCGTTGCAGATGCGTTGCTGGGCGAAGAGTCGCATATGCTGGCGGAATTGGAAGTCTTTGTATCCAGACAAATCAAAGTGCAAACCGAGCCATTGTACAATCAGGACAAGTACGACGTGGTGATGATGTAATCATCTTAGCTACGAGCTACGAGCTACGAGCTACGAGCTACAAAGCGCTGCGGTGGTGTTTCCCTGAGCTTGCAGCATAGTGCTGCATACAGATAACTGAATTATTGTGAAGAAAGCTGTTTTTTATTTGTCCTACATCGTCCGTAAACTGTGGACCTTAAGTGCGATACTGCTGGTTACTCTGGCCGTATTGCTGAGTCTGCTGCGTTACAGCCTGCCGCACATGGACAGTAAAAAACACTGGCTGGAAGATTACATTAACCAGGAATATGGCACAGACCTGAAAATTGGCAGTATCTCGGCTGCCTGGCAAGGTACCGGACCGGCTATTGTTCTGCGTGATGTGGCACTGAATAATCAGCTTGATTCACCTCTGCAACTCAACATCCGCGAAACGCAAATTCAATTGGATTTCTGGGGCTCGGTGACGAGCGGTTCTCTGCAGTCTCAGCGTTTTAATCTTGACGGTCTGACACTGTCATTGGACATTCCCAGATTGGAATCGGGCGACGCTGAATATCCGGTGGTAGATGCCTTACAGGCACTGTTTCTTGAACAATTGCAGCGCTTTTCGGTTAACGACAGCGATGTGTTTTTAGCCAATGATCAGGAACGGCAGCATATTCAGATTCAGCAATTAAGCTGGTTGAATAAAGAGCAACGCCACCAGGGCGTTGGTTTTATGCGGGTCGCCGAGCTGACCCGCAACTCAGCCAGGTTTATTCTGGATTTGCGCGGTGGCCGCGACAACCTCAGTGGCACATTCCATGCCGATGCCAAAGAGCTGGATATCTCACCCTGGTTGGCGCAGATCAATCCCAGTCAGCGTGAACTGGCAAGCAGCCGCCTGAATTTTTCCATGTGGGCCGAGATCCGTGATTCTCAGGCTATCTCCCTGCAGGCCAATCTGAATGACAGCCAAATCAGCTTTAAAGGTGAGCAGCCCTTAAATCTTAAAGTGGCCAGTGCCAACTTATATGCCCAGCCGGATAGCAATGGCTGGCGTTTTTCGTTGCAGCAGGCCGAACTGTTAAGTAACGAAGAGGATAGCCTGATAGTCGACCTTAGCGGTCATATTAGCGACAAAGGCGAATATCTGCTGCGCAGTTCTAATCTGCAATTGGAAAGACTTCGTCCCATACTGTCCGGCTTTATTAACGAGCAGGACGCCGCCTGGCTGGCACAGATGTCGCCTAAAGGGGAGTTAAACCAACTGGCCCTGCGCCTGGATGAACAAGGCGTTGCCGCCACGCTGGCATTTAACAATCTTCAGTTGTCTCCCACTGCCCATCTACCCGGAATCAACAGCCTGCAAGGGCGGTTGGATTGGCGTAATGGTTATGGACGATTAGAGGTTGCCGGTCATGACGGTAAATTGCTGACGGACAGCATTTTGGACCATCAGCTAAGTTTTGATGCGCTCAATGCGAATCTGTATTTCAGTCTTGCTGGGCAAGGGCTGGACTTGAGTATGCCTGAACTGGCTTTTGAGTCCGATGTGGTGAGTTTCCGCCAGGCCTTGCATTATCAAAGTGCCGATAATGATCTGGCGCTGGTAACGCAAGTCGCTGGTCTGACAGTCGCTGACGCGAAAAGGCTTTTTCCAGGTGAGTTGATGGGTAAAGAAACCAAAGCTTATCTGGATAAATCACTGGTATCCGGCACCATCAATGCAGCCAGTCTGTTGTGGCGTGGTCAACCCGCCAATTACCCCTTTGCCGATAATAGCGGTATCTTCCAGGCCAGCGTTGATATGCAGGACAGCGAGTTTTTATTTGACAGCGACTGGCCGCCCTTGACCGGCCTGTCTATGCAACTGTTGTTTGAAAATGAAGGCCTGTGGATGAACAGCAGTAAAGGCAAACTGCGCCAGCTCAACGTGGGGCAGGTAAGCGCTGTTATTCCTGAACTAACCGAAGATTCAATTCTGACCATCAACCTACAGGAGCTGGCTGATGGGGCCGCCGTGACGGACTTAATGCTGCACAGTGAACTGGCAGATTCGGTGGGCGCTGCGCTGCAGGAAGTGCAAATCAGTGGTCCACTGCAGGCCGAACTAGAGCTGACTATCCCCTTAAGTGGTCATGACGTTGTCGCCCGCGGTAAGGTGGGGTTCAAAGATAATCTGGTCAGTGTCAACAGTCTGGCACTGGACCTGCAAAAGGCGCAGGGTGAACTGACCTTTGTTAACGATAAAATCCGCAGCGATAGGCTGCAGGTTGAGCTACTAGGGCAACCCACCACACTGGCCTTGCAAGGCGCGCAGCGACAGGATGGCTATCAAACTGATATTCAGTTGACGGGGCAATGGAACTGGCATCAGTTTCTGCTTGCCCAGCATGCCAGTCTCGAACCCTTCGTCGCGGGTGTTACTCCCTGGCAGGCCGATTTAAGTCTGAATCTGCCTGAACAAGGGTATCAATACGAATTTAATCTGCGTTCTGACATGCTGGATGCCGTATCCAGTTTGCCGGAACCCTTTGCCAAAGGGGCCGGCGTGGCCATGCCTTTGCATCTGGACGTCAGCGGTGATGAGCAGGTGTCTAATGTGCGGCTGCAACTGGGTAATAAAGTACGATTTAACGGCCTGCTGCCTCATCAGGAAATGCGCTTTTCCCGCGCCCATCTGGCATTGGGGGAAAGTGGTTTTGCGGGAATGGGCAACGGGTTCAGTATTTCAGCCAATTTGCCCGTGATAAACGTAGAGCAATGGCATAGTACTATCGAGGCGCTGCTGGCTGGCCAGAGCAGTGAAAACGGGCTGTTTCCGGTACCTGAACGTATTTTTGTTAACGCCGGTAACCTTGATGTGCTGGGCCTGGTATTAAACCAGGCTGAGGTGAATTTCAAGTATTCCGATCTGGCCTGGCTGGCGACACTGAGCGCCAAAGAAGGCCGGGCTGAGCTGGAGATTGGTCATGACTGGTTAGGCCGGGGGATCAGTATTCAAGCCGATTACCTCGACCTGCCAGCCTGGCAGGGCAGCGATAAGCCAGCTAATCGCGATCTACGTCAGGTGCCACCCTTAGTGCTGGAATGCAAACGCTGTAGCTATAACGAATATGAACTGGGGCAACTCAGCCTGAAACTAAGCCGGGCTGAGCAAGGCATGAAAATAGAACGACTGGATGTCAGATTGCCTGAAAGCCGATTGAGTGCCATGGGTGATTGGTATATTGGCCAAAGCAATACCAGTACCCGACTGACAGGTAATATGGAGAGCAAAGACTTCGGTGCCATGCTCAAGCATTTTAAGTTCGATGCTGGAGTACGTGATTCCGGCGCCAGAATGGACTTTGACTTAAGCTGGCAAAATGCACCTTACGAATTCAACTTTGCCAGCCTGAATGGCGATATTAAGTGGAGCTTGTCTGACGGCTATTTAAGTGAAGTGAGTGATAAAGGTGCCAGACTATTTTCCATTCTCAGTCTGGAATCGCTGGTGCGTAAATTGACGCTGGACTTTCGCGATGTGTTCGCCAAGGGCTTCTTCTACGACAAAATGGCGGGTACTTTTCAGCTTGAGAATGGCCGGGTGCATACCCAGGACACCAGTATTGATGGTGCTGCGGGTAAAATGGTACTGGCCGGTTATACAGATTTAAACGACAAACACTTGGATTACAAGATTGGTTTCACACCCAAGGTCACCTCCAGTCTGCCAGTGATTCTGGCCTGGATGGTAAATCCAGCCACCGCGCTGGCCGCCTTTGCACTGGACGAGGTCCTGACCTCGGCAAAAGTGATTTCCAATATTGAGTATTCCCTGACCGGCACTATTGATCAGCCGGTACTGCAGGAACTGGGCCGTGACAGCCGCGAGGTGCAACTGCCCGCCAGAGCCCAGCCCAAACAAGAACAGCCACTGCCACCACAGATGCCGCTTAAGGAGACCTCTAATGGTTAATCTGGCAGCCATACAACTGGTGTCATCACCAAAGCCGAACGAGAATCTGGCTCAGGTCAGCAAACAGCTCAGCGAGCTGGATACCTCATGCCCATCCCTGGTGGTACTGCCTGAGTGTTTTGCCTGTTTTGGTGGCAGCGACAAAACCCAGCTTGAACTGGCAGAAGCCCTTGGGGAAGGGCCAGTTCAGAGTGCGTTATCTGCCATGGCGGCCGAACATGGCATTTGGCTGGTAGCCGGTACCATACCCATCCGGGTACCGGACAAAGAAAAATTCACAGCCTCCAGCTTGTTGTTTGGCCCCAAAGGACAGCAATTGGCTCATTATCAGAAAATTCATTTATTTGATGTGGAAGTGGCTGACGGTACCCGCACTTACCTGGAGTCCAAATATACCCAGCCCGGGTCGCAGGTGGTGGTTTTTGACACGGCCTTTGGCCGAATTGGTATGGCGGTGTGCTATGATCTGCGTTTTGCTGGTTTGTTCCAGGCCATGGGTGAGGTGGATATTCTGGTCTTACCCGCTGCTTTTACCCAGGTAACAGGCCAGGCCCACTGGTGGCCATTGCTTAAAGCCCGGGCGATAGAAAAGCAGTGTTTCGTGGTGGCTGCGGGCCAGGGTGGCGTACATGCCAATGGTCGGGAGACTTTCGGTCATTCCACCATCATATCCCCATGGGGTGAAGTGCTGATGAGCCTGAGCAAAGGGCCTGGATTAGTGCAGACCAAGGTGGATTTTGCCCAGATGCAGGAAATTCGCCGTACTATGCCAGTGGCACAACATAACCAATTCAGGAGCGAACTGATTGAATCCGATAGTTGAGCAGAACTTGCTGGCTGCCTCTGAGCTAAGCCAGACCGACCTGCAACAGGCCCTTGGTCTTATTTACCAGCATGACAATGACTTTGCTGATCTGTATTTCCAGTCCAGCCAGCATGAGAGCTGGATATTGGAAGACGGCATTATTAAAGAAGGCAGCTACAACATCGAGCGTGGTGTGGGTGTGCGGGCCGTCAGTGGTGAAAAAACCGGTTTTGCCTACTCAGACGAAATATCCAAACAGGCGTTACTGCAGGCCTGTCAGGCCGCCCGCAGTATCAGTGCGCAAGGCGGCAATCATCAGGTAAAAGCGTTTAGTGCGGCCAGGCAGAATAAGGCCTTATATGAAGGGCGAAATCCTATTCTGGACCTATCCGATCAGGACAAGATCAATCTGCTGAAAAGTATGGACGCCTATGTGCGTGCTCAGGAGCCGAATATCAGTCAGGTGGTGGTCAGCATCAGCGGTGTTTATGAAGAAGTACTGGTAGCCGCAACAGATGGCACCCTGAGCAGCGATATCCGTCCATTGGTAAGACTGAATTGCTCAGTTCTTATTGAGCAAAATGGTCGTCGGGAGCGCGGCAGCGCAGGTATGGGCGGCCGTTATGCTTATGCCAGATTTCTGGAACTGGATGCGGGGGGGCCCCGTTATCAGCAGCTTGCAGATGAAGCTCTGCATATGGCCAGGGTCAATATGCAAGCAGTGGATGCGCCTGCCGGACTGATGCCCGTGGTGCTTGGCAGTGGCTGGCCTGGCGTATTGTTGCACGAGGCCGTTGGTCATGGCCTGGAAGGAGATTTCAATCGTAAGGGATCATCTACTTTTAGTGGTCGTATTGGTCAGCAGGTGGCAGCCAAAGGCGTTACGGTGGTGGATGACGGCACGCTGGCAGAGCGGCGTGGTTCGCTGAGTATTGACGATGAAGGCAACCCAAGCCAGTACAACGTATTGATTGAGGATGGCATACTCAAGGGCTATATGCAGGATAAGCTGAATGCCCGTTTGATGGGCGTGCCCGTGACAGGCAACGGCCGGCGTGAATCTTATGCCCACCTGCCGATGCCTCGTATGACCAACACCTATATGCTTGGTGGCCAGTATGAGGCAGAGGAAATTATCAGCACCATCAAAAAAGGCATCTATGCGCCTAACTTTGGTGGCGGACAGGTAGATATCACCTCTGGCAAGTTTGTGTTTTCCACGTCCGAGGCCTACCTGATTGAAAACGGTAAAATTACCACCCCGGTCAAAGGTGCCACACTGATTGGGAATGGCCCGCAGGTCATGCAAAAAGTATCGATGATTGGCAACGATATGAGCCTGGATCGCGGTGTAGGTGTGTGCGGCAAAGACGGTCAGAGTGTGCCTGTTGGCGTGGGCCAGCCGACCTTAAAAGTGGACGAACTCACCGTTGGTGGTACAGCCTGACGGCATCTTTCTAAATCCAGGGCAGGATCCCCTGCCCTACTGATTCTCTTCCGTTGAGCTACACGCAGGTTGGCTAGCCGCGCATCTCTACCCTGAATAGCAATTGTGTTTGTGTTGCTGAAGACGGGGCTGTGGCGCTAATAGTCAGCCAGTAAAGGCCAGGTGCACCATCATTGGTTAAACTAAACCTGAGTTGGCTGGCATCATTCGTGAAGGGCGTATTTGGCACGCTAAAGGTGCCATTTTCCACAGTCCCTGATTCACTGGTAACATTGATGCTGGTGCCATCGGCCAGCACCTGCCCCGCAGTATCGAGAAATCCCACGATAAATTCCCGCCTTTCCCCGGCATCTAAGCTGATATCCGCAATATTAGGGTTAGTGTTTGGCGCAATCTGCGAACCATTGGCTTGTTGTAATGTCAGCACGGCTTCAGAACTGGACATAATCAGCAGGGCCGACGCGCGCAGGCTGATGCTTTGCGCCTGGCTGTCGCAATATTGCTCGGACTGACAGTGCGGACCGTTAAATTTACCGTCGGCTAAATCAAACAAGCCATTACCGTTGTGATCGTCAAACCACTCGCCAACATCGCGCTCGCCGCTTTCGTTGGCATCCAGCCAGGCTTCACTCATATCCACAAAGCCGGTCAGGGTACCATTCTGGTTATCGTCTTTGCCAAAGCCATTGTTGCTAACTGAGGAAATTGCGCTGCCATCCTCATCGTCAAAGTAATTATTGCTGTTTGCATCCCACAAGGTTTCATGGCCGTCGGTATAGGCCAGAATGGTGACTCTGTGATCCGTAGGTATCGGATGCTGGCCTGTCCAGGTGACCGAACAGACACCATTTTGGGTAACGCAGCGCTCTTCTATCTGCCCACCTTCGGTGACAAAGTTCACCGCCGTGCCGTCGGCCACCGGGTTATTGAACAGGTCCGATAGTCTGACTGTCACCTGCGAGGTGGCACCCTGATAACCGGAGGCTTCGACATTATGTACGGTCTTTGCGATGGAAAAACTGTTCTGATCGGCAAGACCAGTATTGATGGTCAGCAAATTGGACTGGGTGGAAACGCTTTTCCCTGCAGCGCTCTGAGTACTGGCCGTTACCCTGACCACTGCAGGGGCAATACCTGCTATCACCCTGGTGCTCACCGTGCCATCACCATTGGTCATCGCGCTGGAAGGTTCTACTTTTACGCCACCTGCCGAGGTGTTCAGGCTGAAGTCAACCTGTTGCTGTGCCAGCGGATTGTCCAGTACGCCCCTGACCTGAAACGTTAAAGTTGAAGTAGAGACATTATTCTGCCCACCCGTACCCTGGATCAGGATTTTATCTGGTGTGGCAGAAACAAAGGTCAGCTTCTCCAGTTCTTCTGCGGCAATATCCACAGACACTGTGGCTTGCAATGTGGTGGTATTGTCGGTCAATGTGGCCGTAATGGTATCGGTGCTGCCATGGGCTCCGGCACAACTGATGTCCTGATAATCGGTACGGGCAATTCCGCCCACCGTGGATACCGAACTGGCCAGGCTGGCGGCGCCGGCCAGAGCACAATCTGAGCTTAAGCCAATCTGCAAAGCCTGATTAACCGCCTTGTTGTCGGCACCTACTACCACCAGAGTCAAACCCAGCGTGCCACCTGCAGATAGCTCCCCGGCCATACTGACACCGATTTCACCCTGAATAAAATTATTGGCTGCATCGAAATGGCCTAGCTTCAGGTCACTTAAATCGGTATCCGTGCCAGGGTTAAACGGGGTACTGCCGTTATCGCCCGAGGTGCCATTGCAAGCGGCCAGGGCCAATCCCAGCGAGACAGTTAACCATCCCTTTAACAGCCAATTTGTCATACTTATTCTGTAGCCTCGCGCAGATACTGAAAAATTTCCCGGGCCGCTTTGGGCGGTTTGTTTTGTTGCTGCTCTTTTTGCGCCTGGCGGCTTAGCTGGCGCAGTTTCTGCCGCTCAAGCGTTGGATAGCGTTCCATGACCTGATCAATAGCCTCATCGCCCCTGGCCACAATATCATCCCGCAACCTTTCCAGCTTATGGAACTGAGCGGTCGCCTGCTGGTGCTTGTTTTCCAGCAAATCAATGGCTTGCTGGATTGGCTCGACGTCACGATTACGCATCAATTTGCCAATAAACTGCAGTTGACGGCGATAACCTTCCTTTTTTCTGTCGATGCGTTTTGCCAGCTTTACGGCGTCGCTTAATTCCTGATCCATGGGGATCTTTTCCAGCGCTGCCGGGCCAAGGCCAACTAACTTTTCCCCCAGTTTTTGCAGGTCCTGCATTTCATTTTTTAACTGGGTTTTACTCTTGGAATCGAATTCCTGATCGTCGTATTCGGTCATCTTGTTGTCTTTAATGATAAACTAGCTATCCAATTGTAACCTTTAGCCCGTTGGAAAACCTAATTCCCATGAATGCACAACAAAGTCTCGCTGAAATCCAGTCGGTTGTCGATGATGTCCTGACTCTGGCCAAAAAGCTTGGGGCCAGTCAGGCCGAAGCCAGTATGAGTAAAGTACAGGGCATTGCCGTTTCCTCACGTATGCAGCAGGTTGAAACTCTGGAGTTTACTAACGACGGTGGTTTAGGGATCAGCGTTTATGTCGGTAGCAAAAAGGGCAGTGCGTCTACTGCAGATCTCAGTCCGGCTGCCCTGCGCTTAACGGTTGAAAAGGCGATTGAGATTGCCCGCTATACCAGTGAAGACCCTTGTTCAGGTCTAGCTGACGCCGAGCTGATAGCGCGGGATTTCCCTGATTTAGATCTTTATCACCCTATCGAGTTAGATGCCGAAGCCGGTATTGCCATGGCCATTCGCGCCGAACAGGCCGCCTTTGCCGCCGATCCGCGCATTAACAACTCTGATGGTGCTTCTTACAATGCCAATCTTGGCGTAAAGGTGTATGGCAACAGCCATGGTATTAACGCGGGCTATCCAAGCAGCAGATACAGTCTCAGCTGTGTTCTGATTGCAGAGCAGGACGGGGATATGCAAAGGGACTATGCCTATAGCGTGAGCCGCGAAGCCCACTGCCTGGACACGCCCGAACAGATAGGCATCGAAGCGGCCAAGGCCACGGTATCCCGCTTGGGCGGGCGCAAAATGAAGACCGCTAAGGTACCGGTGTTATTCCACCGTGAAATTGCTTCCAGTCTGTTTGGTCACTTTGTGTCAGCTATCAGTGGCGGCAGCCTATACCGCAAATCTTCCTTCCTGCTGGATCATTTAGGCAAACAGGTGATGCCTGACTGGCTGCGTATTGAGGAGCGTCCTCTGTTGCTCAAAGGGCTGGCCAGTTCGTCCTTCGATCATGAAGGGGTGCAAACCCGGGATATGGACATTGTTGAACAGGGCATACTGCAGCACTATTTGCTGACCAGTTACTCTGCCCGCAAGCTGGGCATGCAGAGCAATGGTCATGCCGGGGGCATTCATAACTGGCTGGTGCAGTCCTCAGGCCAGGGTTTTGAAGAATTACTGCAGCAGATGGGCAGCGGCCTGCTGGTCACTGAGCTGATGGGCCAGGGAGTGAATATTGTCAATGGTGATTATTCCCGCGGTGCGGCAGGATTCTGGGTAGAGAATGGCCAGATCCAGTATCCGGTTCATGAGGTAACCATTGCCGGCAATCTTAAAGACATGTTGATGGGCATTCAGGCGATTGGCAGCGACACCGAGAAACGTGGTGCAGTACAAATCGGCTCTGTGTTACTGAGCCCTATGCAAGTGGCGGGTGATTGATAAGCTTGTCTGCCCTGGAGCAAGTGGCCAGTTGTCAGTGAACAGGGTTCAGACTGACAACTGGCAGCTACTATCTGATAACTTATCAGGCGTCAACGGCGCCACAGAAGCGATAGCCTTCACCGTGCACAGTCACAATCAATTCTTCTGCGCTAGGCTCTGACTCAAAATGTTTACGGATACGGCGAATGGTCACGTCCACCGTTCTGTCGTTGGGGCGTAGCTCACGACCGGTCATTTCCATAATCAGCTGTTCGCGAGTAAGGATTTTGCCTGGGTGACGCAAGAACAGGTGCAGGGCTCTGAATTCACTGCGAGGCAGGCGGAATTCCTGGCTCTTAGGTGAAATCAGACTGCGGCTGTCACTGTCCAATGTCCAGCCGTTAAAGGACACCTTGCTGGGCAGATCGTCATCTTCACTGCTGTTCAGCGTACGAGTCAGCAGGTTTCTGGCGCGAATGGTCAGTTCTCTGGGATTGAAGGGTTTGGTCAGATAATCATCGGCACCAATTTCCAGGCCCAGAATACGATCTACGTCGTTATCACGGCCGGTCAGGAAGATCAGACCGACATTTTTACGATCCCGCACTTCGCGAGCCAGAATCAGGCCATTTTTACCAGGCAGATTGATATCCATAATTACCAGATTGATGGTATGTTCAGCGAAAATGTTGTGCATTTCCTCGCCGTTTTCAGCTTCAAAAACCTGATAGCCTTCGGCTTCGAACAGACTTTTCAGGGTTGTTCTGGTAACAACCTCGTCTTCGACAATGAGAATATTAGGGGTTTGCATCTTTTAAAGTTCCACGCTTTGTTAGATTTTTGTAAGTTTACCAGATAATAGTCATTCTCATAAGTGGTCTGGGCCAACAGAATTGCGCGCTGGGCTTATTCTGTCTGTTGTTGAGCCCGTATGACCCACATCATCAGCGAAAGTTCACCCGCTTTAATAAGGCAGAGCTAAACTTCAGGCTGGTTTGTTCATACACATCCTGATTGAAGAAAATCTTCATCTTGGATTGTAGCGGGACAATGGCCATCATGCCGCCACGCTGGATAAAGTTAATGGACTCGCCAATAGAGACTGTTTGCTGGTTCACTTTTGCCAGGCGTTCAAAGAGTTCATCACTCTCCATACTTTGGCCGACAAACAGTACCTGACAATCCTGCCCATCTATTTGTGCGGCCTCAGCCAGCTCCACCAGTTTAATCGGTCTTTGTTTCACTTGTTGGTTAGGTGAACTCTGAAACACCTTGGCATGGGCATAGTTCTTATCTTCCAGAAAACAAAAGTTCACCGGCAATTGGCTGTCTTCATCAACAAATTGCGTAAAATTGGCTATGTGCAGCAGGAACGGGGCGCGCAGTTGTTCAGAACTGAAGCCCTGTGAAAATGCAGCCGTTGGCAACAATAGCGCACAAAGCAGCAGTAGTTTGTGAAGTGTCGGCAATCCCTGTCGCATTATGAACTCTTAGCAATATCTGAATGTTCCAGCTTCCTGATCGGGAACAGAATTTGAAATTCAACACCATGACCTTCTTCGCTGGTTACCGTAATGGAACCATTCAGGGCCTGAGTCACCAGGTTGTACACCAGGTGCATACCCAGGCCACTGCCACCCTGACCGCGCTTGGTAGTGACAAAAGGATCAAAGATGCGTTTACACAGATGCTCCGGTATACCTTTACCATTGTCCACATAACGCAGTGACAGTTTGTTGCCACCCTGCAATTCTACCCAGATATCAATCTGGCCTTTTTCCATAAATTCAAATCCATGAATAATGGAGTTCATAATCAAATTGATCATGATTTGGTTGATTGGCCCGGCTTTACTTTCGATGGTCAGCTCCGGGTCGCAATGCAGGACAATTTCGTGAGGCAGCTTTTTCAGTTTGGGGCGCATGGACAGCAGAATTTCGTCCATTAATTGTTTGAAGGCAAACACTCTGGCCGTTTCACTGGTTTGGTCTACAGCGACTTGCTTGAAGCTGGATATTAGCTCTGCAGCACGGTTTAAGTTGCGGTAGATAATGTTGAGATTTTCTTCGCCTTCCTTAAGGAATTTTGCCAGAGCACTGGCCTTGAGATTTTTGTTCTCAAAATCACTCTGCAGTTGGGTCAATCGGTCCAGCATCATGGTGGAAGCGGTGACGCCCAAACCGATTGGGGTGTTAACCTCATGCGCAACCCCTGCCACCATATCACCCAGTGAGGCCATTTTTTCGTTCTGGACGATCTGACGTTGAAACTGATGGAGTTTCTCCAGAGTTTGAATCAGTTCTTTGTTGGCTTCTTTAAGGGCAGTGGTGCGCTGGCTGACCTTTTCCTCCAGGCTCAGGTTAAGCCGACGGTATTCCTCCTCGGCCTGCTCCTGGCGAAGAATATGCTGCTGTATGGTTTCCAGCATGCCGTTAAAGGCATTACCCAGAATATCCAGCTCCTTAAGGCTGGATGAACGGGCCCGGCTGGAATAATCCTTCTGCTGACTAATCTGCTGAACCAGATAAACCAACTCTTCAATGGGATGGGTTACTGAGCGTTGCAACCTCAGAGTCAGCAAAAAGCTCAGGATCAAGGCCAGCATCAGGACCGAAAACGTGATCAGCACGGTGTTCAACGTCAGTTTGTTGAGAGCATCTACCGAGGCGCGAATATAGGTGAAACCAACCCGATCCCCTTCCAGGTTAACCGGCATCATATATTCCAGTGCATCGGCGCTGAAGGTAGGCAGGGCCAGCTCTTCTGTTCTGCCAAACATGGCTCTTACCGGCGCCTGTCCGGTTTTATTGTAACTGGCAAAGAATTCCAGTTCATTGGCCGGGTTGAGTTTGTAGATATGTACGTTGTTGATAAATGCCGCGGCTGAGAGTGCCTGCAAGTTTTGTTCTTCGGTGACATTGTCATTAAACACAATGCCACTGGCAGCATTGGTACTTATCAACTCTGCAAAAGTTTCCACCTCGTTGATCATTTCTTCTTTATAGTTACTGATTTGAACATAGAGGGATATGCTGGATGCCAGAAGCAATGCCGCCGCAGTGATGGACATTACTACCCAGATGAACAGGCTTTTTATCGATAGGACTTTCTTTTGTTGCGCCATGTGCTCTGATTCAGCCCTGAAATATCTTTATCGTTTCTTGATCAAGCTTATCACCATATTGATACAATCTTTTGAAAAATGAAAATAATTACAAGACCGGAAGGGAAAAGATGAGCAATAGCGAACAACAACAAACAACATCCAGGCTATGGCAACTGTACCAAAATACGATTTTTGTTTTATCTGAACGGCCGGTAGAGGCCGAGCAGAGGTGCATTATCACTGCCTGCAACCCCGGCGGCAGTGTGCTGTCAAAAAGCGAAAACACCCTGTTACAGGGGCAATTGGCTGGTCGTCTGAACCGTCAGGGCTTTCGTTGCAGTGAGTTAATTGGTGCAGGCGCAGATCTTAAGCATCAGGAGCCCAGTTATCTGATTGCCTGCAATAAGTTACAAGGCCTGGAACTGGCCAGGCACTTTAAGCAAAACGCACTTTATTGGCTGGATGGTGAGCAGGTGTGGCTGCTACCGGCAATGCTGGAGGGGTACAATGCTGTTGCCCTGGGAAACTTCAGGGCAAGGTGCAGGGGCTGCGAGCAGCCCCTAGTAACGAATTAGCTCGAGTAAAGTCTGTTCGTCCATATTTAACTGGGCGGCCAGGCTTTTCAGGCGCATTCTCTGCCTGACCCGCTCAGCTTCGCTGCTTGGTTGTGTCTGTAAGTCAGTAAAGTCGCTCAGGCAAACACAGACTAACTGCTTGGTGTTGTTGCCCTGTTTGTCTGTTAATTGCGCCTGTTTGTAAATCAGATGCGGACAGGGCTGAGTGCGGGCAGGGTCCTGCAGGCATTGCTCAGGCACTGCCTGCACGCTGAACGCACAAATCAACAGCAGAGCGGTTCTTGTGACAGCCACTGGATCAGCTATCCATCGGCAGACAATGCTGATACAGGGCCTGATAATTCAGTGCCGCGTCATACCAGGTGAATTTTTGCCGCATTGCACGTTTCTGCATTTGTACGAAACGGTCAGGGTATTCATGGTAAAACAGCATGGCCCGACGTACACAGTTTAACAGTGCTGAACTGTCCGGTGCTTCAAACATAAAACCGGTGGCTTGCTCCGGCAGCATTTGCAGGTCCAATACCGTATCTCGCAATCCCCCTACGGCACGAACAATGGGGATAGTGCCATAGGCCAGACTGTACATCTGATTCAATCCGCAGGGTTCAAACAACGACGGCATCAGGAAAAAGTCGCTGCCAGCTTCCAGCAAGTGTGCCATACGGGTACTGAAGTCGTTGCGAAACACCAGCTTGTCGGGAAATTGTGCGGCATTGAACTGTAATACGTCGCTGATCACAGGATCCCCTGTGCCTATAACCAGAATCTGCACATTATGTTGCAATAACTGGTTTAGCACGGGTAGTAAATAACCAAAGCCTTTTTGTTCCGTCAGGCGGCATAGCATGCCAATCAGCGGCACATTGGCCTTCTCCGGCAATCCGGCTTCCTGCTGCAGGGTTTGTTTACACAGGGCTTTGCCCTGCAGCGCCTCACCCGTGTAGTGCGCGGGTAAAAATTTGTCTGAACCAGGATCCCACTGCTGGTAGTCGCAGCCGTTCAGAATACCACTGACATCATTGGCCCGATGTTGAAAATCGTGATAGAGACTGTGGGACCCCAGTGGTGTGAGCAGCTCCCTGGCATAGTTGGGGCTGACCGCATTTATCTTGTCGGCATACTGAATACCCATTTTCAGAAAATTCAGATTACCCTGACTGTCGATTTGTGCCGCCAGTTCCGCATGAGGACGCAAGAAACTGATATCTGCAAACCTGTGTACGCCCTGATAGGCGCCATTGTGAATAGTCAGCAGGGTGCGGCAGCGGGCAAAAAAGCCGCTATCGTCACGCTTGATAAAATACGGGCAAAGCGACGTATGCCAGTCGTTGCAATGTACTACATCGGGCTGAAAATCCATGGCCTGTGCTGTACGCAATGCCGCCATTGAAAAAAAGGCAAACCGCTCGGCATTGTCGCCAAAAGCTTCATAGCCATCGGAATAGAGACCCGCGCGGTGGAAGTAGTCAGGATAATCCACGCAATACACCGGAACGGTTTCCAGTTCCAGTCGCTTGATATTAAAACGGTACTCTTTGTCGCCTGCGCGCAGAAGCTGTTCGTCGGCAACATTGCCAAGTTTGAATTTCTCGGCAAGCTGCTTGTAGTAAGGCTTCACAATGCGTACATCGTGACCAAGCGCCTTCAGGGCAATGGGCAGGGACTTGGCAACATCTGCCAGGCCACCGGTTTTAGCCAGGTCTTCTACTTCAGAAACGACAAAAAGTATTTTCATTCAAATCCAACCCTCATGCCTTTGGCGATCACGGTCAATCCTTCTTCGGTCACGGTCAGGCCGCGGGCCTTGTCCTGCTCTGGATTAACACCTATCTCGGTGCCGGGCGCAATACTCACTCCTTTGTCGGTGATCACCCGATTCAGGTAGCTGCCGGCACCTATATGCGCTCTGCCGAGGATAACGCATTCCTGCAACCTTGAACCAGCCCCCAGGTGCACATTAAAACCTAATACTGAGCGCTCCACCCTGGAACCGACAATTTTACACCCGGAAGAGATCAGCGAATTGAGTATGGTGGAGTGATTGCCTTTCTCATCGGCCAGAATACGCGCGGACGGTACCGGCGGGTGGTAGCTGCGCAATGGCCATTTTTCGTTATTGAGTTCAAATTGTGGTTCACATTCCAGCAGATCCATATGGGCTTCCCAGAACGAATATAAAGTGCCTACATCCCGCCAGTAATGGGTATTGGTTTCACCCTGAATTTTGTTCTGAGTAAAGTCGTAAACCTGTACTTGCTTGTCTTTATACAGCTTGGGAATAATGTCATGGCCAAAATCATGGTTAGAAAGCTTATTTTCTGCATCGGCGTACAGAGATTTATAAAGTACTTTGGCGTCAAACACATAGTTGCCCATAGAGACCAGTGCCATGGCCGGGTTGCCGGGCAGGGGCTTGGGGTGAGTGGGTTTTTCCTCAAAGCCGGTCATACGGAAGTTTTCATCCACTTCGATTACCCCAAAGCGGTGCGCTTCCTCGATGGGCACACGGGTAGCACAAACGGTCAGGGCAGCGCCGCTTTTCTCGTGGTAACGCACCATCTGGCGCACATCCATCTTGTAGATATGGTCGCTGCCGAAGATGCATACGTTGTCTGGATCATGCTGTTCTATCAGTCGAATATTCTGGTAGATAGCGTCGGCAGTGCCTTCATACCAACGTTTACCCATGCGCATCTGCGCAGGAATGGCGTCAATAAAATTGCCGGTTAAGCCTGAAAGATACCAGGCCTGCCGCAGGTGGATATTCAGTGATTGTGATTTGAACTGGGTCAGCAAATAAATTTTCAGCAGGTCGGAATTCACGAAATTATTCAGAACTAAGTCCACCAGGCGTAAGCCACCGGCGAAAGGGACGGCCGGTTTGGTGCGGGTCTGAGTCAGCGGGAATAAGCGGGTGCCGGCACCGCCAGCAAGGATCATTGCAAGAGTTCGAGCCATTTTGTCTCCTGAGACTGAAGGAATTGTGGTGCTTGTGCATGCGCTGTCCACCTGATGACCAGCCCGTCTGCGCGGAGTCAATAGGGGACAAAATGCAGTATAGACAAAGCACGAAGCGGCATCGGACTGGGTTGCTGATCCCGATCAAGGAATATCTGGTTTGGCAATCAAGTATGCCTTGCCACAGGAGAGGGCTCCGTCCATGAGCCATGCTTGCCTGGAAACAGAATTAAATCAGGCGGATTTTCTAAATCGAAGCGGTCGCAGTCTGGCTAACTGGTGTTGTTGCTCGTGAATTTGTTGCAACAGCGCATCGCGCTCCAATTCGTGAAAATATCTGAACTCCGGCTCCTCGCGGATAAGCTCATTGCAAAGGCTTACTCTCACTTCCAGCTCGCAGATGTTCTGTTCAATGGCCACCGCGGTGGCATTCTGGCCAAACCGAATAGGGACAAGAAGTGCATCTGACATATGGATTTCCTCCAAGATAAGGACAGGACCTGCGTCTTGCCACTGTCATTGCAATCAAATTCAATGCCAAAGCAGTCAGAAATGTGGCTGAAAACGCTAAATTGCCCGGCAATCAAGGCCATGCAGCTTAGAACGAGGGCATGACAATTTGATTAACCGGGGATGAAAATCTGGTGAATTGCGTCATATGAGCCGGGCTGGGGCGTGGTCGCACCCGATTGGTGCGACCAGCAACTTACTTGATACAGCGATAAACACGGAATTTTGGAGTGTCGGCCAGCCATTCCACCTTGCCCAGACTTTGCTCCAGCAGTGGTGGATATTTAAGGAAGCTGTTTGCCACCAGGTATAGCGGGGCTTTTGCTGACATCATTGCCGGAATACGGCGGATAAAGTCTTCACTAACCTGGTAATCGGTTTGTAAACCGGTATGAAAAGGTGGGTTGGTATACACTGCGGCAAATGGCCCCTGGATAGCTGCCAGACCATGACTGGCAACCACTTGCGCATTGATACCATTGTCTTTGGCGCTGTGCTCGGCACAATACAGTGCCAGGGCACTGACGTCGGACATCAGGACTTTGGCTTGCGGGTTTAGCTTACCCAGATAGCAGCCAATCACCCCTGCGCCGCAGCCGAAATCTAGCACCTGGCCCGTTGGTACATGGTCAATCTGTTCCAGTAACAAACGGGTGGCTGGATCCAGCTCGCCCTGGCTGAAAACCCCCGGCAGGAAACTGATGGTGAGTTGCTGATTAGCCACCGACAGACTGGTTTTCTTCAGCCATTGGCTTAGGGTAAAGGCTTTGGCGGGTTTGTCTGGAATTGCACCATACAAAGCACAATGGCGGGCAGAATCCAGCTTATTACAATGCTCAGCATAGGCTGCCATTAACTTAGGTGCCGCTTTTACCCCACCTTTATTGTCGCCCACTAACAATAACTGACCGCCCGGCAGCAGACAGTGCACCAGATTGGCAATCAGCATTTGCGCTTGTTCTTTGGCCTTGGGCATGTAGATCACAATGCCATCGAACTTCTGTTCGCAAGGGTGCTCAGCACCGAAATAATGATGTTCCGATTGGCTTATCTGGCAGGCATGTTGGTAGATATCAAAATACTGGTGATAGCCGAATAGCTGTTTATTACCCAGTTCGCGAAATACCTGAGCATCCTGGGGATTGACCAGCAGCCAGCGGCCAGTGGCAAATTGTTCGGCGTTTCTGACCAGTACCTGGCTGGGCGCACTCAACATCAGGCAATCCTCTCAAACATTAAATCCCAAACACCATGACCCAACCTGTGGCCACGCTGTTCAAATTTAGTCAGGGGACGAAAGTCCGGTCTGGGCACATAGTCGCCGCTGCTGGATTGGTTTTGATAGCCTTCGGCCTGGCTCATGACCTCTAGCATATGTTCGGCATAATTCTGCCAGTCTGTGGCCATATGCCAGACACCGCCAATGGCCAGCTTCTGGCGCACTTTCTGAGCAAACTCGGCTTGTACTATGCGGCGCTTATGATGGCGCGCCTTATGCCAGGGGTCAGGAAAATATAACTGCATTCTGGCCAGGCTTGCGTCCGGAATACACTGTGCCAGGACTTCCACTGCGTCATGTTCGAACAGGCGAAGATTGGTCAGGCCTGCAGCTTCTGCATCGGCCAGACAAGCACCTATGCCCGGGCGGTGTACTTCAATACCAATAAAATCTTTATCCGGCTCGGCCGCTGCCATGGCGACCAGTGATTTACCCATGCCAAAACCGATCTCCAGCACCACGGGGGCCTGGCGGCCAAATACCTGGTTAAAATCCAGCATGCCAGTATCCACCGATAAGCCCATGGCCGGCCAGTTGGTCTCGATGGCGCGGGCCTGACCTTTAGTCAGTCGCCCCTCGCGTTTGACAAAGCTGCGAATCTTACGAAGATAAACCCCTTCTTTTTCGGGTTGTGGATTTTGCTGTTCACTCATACTGTTTATCTCTGTTGTCAAAACACATGCCGTCTCGGCGAAAAAAAGGGCGCGTATTATGCCTTGTTGGTTAAAGGATATCCATGTATGACGGTGTTTTTAGATGCGGCTCTGCAAGTGCAGGGACAGGGCCTTTGGCTGTTCCAGCGGCAGCATATGACCAGCGCCGCTGAAAACCTGCATGCTGCTATGTTTTATGGCCTGATGCATAGTCTGCATAGCGCCAAGCGCTGCAACCTCATCGCACTCTGAGGCAATTATATGTACAGGGAATGCCGCTTGCGCCAAATCTTCCGTTAAATCCGGACGGGAAGAAGCTGCGATAAGGTGATACTTAAGTACCGAGCCACCCAAATCCTGCTCCATCTCTCGCACTACCTGCTGTGCAAATTGGTGGTTCGGGCTGTGTGGGTTAACCATCATGGCCAGACGCTGGGCCGACATAGGACGAAACTGCCCCTTATCCAGCGCGCGGATAATCAACTGACGTTGCTGCAGTTCCTGTTGGTTCAGACCAGCCGAACAAAAACCAATCAGGGTCAGGGACGCCACTTGGTCAGGATTCGCCAGGGCAAAGCGGCAGGCAATATAGCCACCCATGGAAAACGCCACCAGATGTACCTTATCACCAGCCACGGCATGCTCGGTTAAACCATCCATTTGCTCCAGGGTTTCGGCCCATTGCAGCGGTATGTAGCGGCGATCCGCTATTGTCATTTCGCGCCAGACCGGCAACCACAAGCGCTCGTCACACTGAGTGCCTGGAAAAAATACAACGGGCAAAGAATGGCTCATGTAATTGCGGTGTTGGTGTATTTGCTTGCTATCATAGCAGCTTGAATGAGTTCAGCAGTATTCAGGATTGCCTTTTGTTACATACCCAAGCCGCCTTTGCCGACAGAATTCTTGCCTGGTTTGATCAACATGGACGCAAAGACCTGCCCTGGCAACAGCATAAAACTCCCTATTCTGTCTGGGTGTCGGAAATCATGCTGCAGCAAACCCAGGTCAGTACTGTTATCCCCTTTTATCAGCGCTTTATGGCGCGTTTTCCCGATGTGCTGAGCCTGGCCAATGCACCTCAGGATGAAGTGCTGCATCACTGGACCGGGCTTGGCTATTATGCCCGGGCCAGAAACCTGCAAAAAGCCGCGCAGCAGATTCGGGATAATCACAAAGGGCAGTTTCCAAAGGATTTGCACCAGGTTATGGCACTGCCGGGTATTGGCCGCTCCACGGCCGGTGCCATACTCTCTTTGGCGTGCGGGCAAAGCCACGCTATTTTAGATGGCAACGTAAAGCGGGTACTAGGGCGTTTCGCCGCGATAGAAGGCTGGCCCGGTGAGAAAAAAGTTGAGACTCAGATGTGGCAACTGGCTGAGCGGCTAACCCCGCTCAGCAGAACCGGGGACTACACCCAGGCTATGATGGATATGGGCGCCACCTTATGCACCCGCACTAAACCCAATTGTCATGCCTGCCCCATTGGTGATGATTGCCAGGCCAAGGCGTTGGGGCGCCAGAGCGAATTTCCCGGTAAAAAAGTCAGGAAAGCCATTCCGACCCGCCACACTATTATGCTGCTGCCTAAGTGGCAAAATCAGGTGTTGGTGTATAAACGTCCCCCAGCGGGGCTATGGGGAGGTTTATGGGGGTTCTTTGAGGTTAGCCAGGAAAGCCAGATTGCCGGGCGCGCCATTGAATTAGGGCTGCAAGATTTTACCCTAACCGAACTGGCGGGTTTTCGCCATACCTTCAGCCATTTTCATCTGGATATACGCCCTGTTTTGCTGGAATTGCACAGCGCTCCTCAGGCAAGCGGCGTGCAGGAACAAGGGTTGTTGTGGTATCAGCTTGATCATCCAGCCAATATCGGATTGGCCGCGCCAACCAAAACGCTTTTTAGTACACTGAGACAAATTGACACCAGCGCAGCCTGAGGCTGTATTGCGAAAGAGGATTGTATGAGTCGCACGGTTTATTGCCAGTTCCTGAAAAAAGACGCCGATGGCCTGGATTTCCAACTTTATCCCGGTGATTTAGGTAAACGCATATTTGACAATATCTCCAAGGAAGCCTGGGCTTTATGGCAGAAGAAGCAAACCATGCTGATCAACGAGAAAAAGCTGAATATGATGAATGCCGAACATCGTAGCTTCCTGGAACAGCAGATGGCGGCTTTTTTATTTGAGGGCCAGGACGTAGAAATTGAAGGATATGTGCCACCCAAAGGCGAATAAGCTGCCATTCGCCTGGAAAAACCGCACTTTGCTGGTTTTCTGCGCACTCGACTTGAAATGGCAATAAATCTGCAAAAAAGGAGTTGACTTAAGTCGGCGGAATCCGTTTAATACGCACCCACGACGGCACGGCCACAAAGCCGGTCAGTCAACCGAATATTGCCCAGATAGCTCAGTCGGTAGAGCAGGGGATTGAAAATCCCCGTGTCGGTGGTTCGATTCCGCCTCTGGGCACCATATAAAACAAAAGGCCTCTTCGAAAGAAGGGGCCTTTTGTTTTATGCGCTCCAGAAGGTGGATGAGAATCACCGCGGTTCGACAAAAATGCCAGGAGCATTTTTGGACGCCCGGAGGGCGGGCCTTTAGGCCGAGTCCCAGGGATGGGGCGAGCATTCCGCCTCGTTTGCAATACCCCCAATAGCGCGACAGACCGGGGCTTTTTATTTATGGCTGCGCCAGAAATATAGCTCTTTTTTTGCTGCAATGATTATTCTTCATGTCTTTATTGGTGTACAGTGTACACTATCCCTCTTAGGAAGAGAGCTGCATGATGGGTAGGGCAATAGAGTTTGTTGAAACCTCAGTCTTTACCAAGCAGATTCAAGAGTTAGCTACGGACGATGAACTTAAAACGCTCCAGGCAGAGCTTATTGCACAGCCTGAAAAAGGTGACCTGATTAGGGGCTCCGGGGGACTGCGCAAGATAAGAATGGCTGTTGGTGGCCAGGGAAAAAGCAGTAGTGTGCGGGTGATTTATTTCCTGGTCCATGCCGAAAAAATTCATCTGATCCTGGCGTATCCCAAAAGCGTCAAAGATTCTTTATCCAAGGGCGAGAAAGCCGAGTTAAGAAATCTGGTCAAGAAACTGAAAGGAGAGGAAAAATGAGTATTTTTAATGACCTGAAAGCCTCCCTTGAGGAAGCGGTAGAGATCGAAATAGGGTATAGGAAGCCTTCGCGTGTCACTCACTACGAAGTGGCCGATGTTAAGGCGATTCGCGCCCAATTAAATGTATCGCAAGTAGAGTTTGCCGCTGTGCTTGGGACAAGTGTGGATACTATTAAGAGCTGGGAGCAACGACGTCGCAATCCCACCGGGCTGGCAGCCAAAGTGCTGGCGACCATCAAGGACAACCCGGCTATCTATCGGGAATTGGCCGCTCACTAAGCAAAGCTCATTGCGCTTTTGTGCAATACATCCCAGAAGGTGTGTGATAACCACCGACACGGGGATTTTCAATCCCCTGCCCTATTCGCCATCCCACTCAGGGTTCGTTCGATCTTGGAACCACAACATTACCAAAGCAAACTGTAATTCAGATAATGCATATTGGCGCCCTGGTTGCGTTCGGCCAGATAGGCGTTGGAATAATGGTTAATGCCGTAGGAAAGCCGGTGACGCCGGGCAAATTGAACCCCCAGTTCAAATCGGGTTTCAAACAGCCAGCGCGAACCCAATGAACGGTCCATCAGATAAATATCACTGAAGTAGCTGGCGCCGGCGCCTACGCCCAGATACCAATCCAGGGATTGTACTGGAATGCTGTAACGAAGTACCGGCAGCAGGCTGGCACCCTGCTTACTTTTGTTACGCCAGGGATCTTCCCAGTGATTAAGCGCGCCTTCCAGTTCAATACTGAGCTGATGGTTAGCGATAACAGACCATTGGTAACCTGTGGAATAAAGATAGGCCAGCCGGTAGGAGTCGGCCTTCGTGCTAAGGTGCTGCTCAGCTTCCCCCCGCGACCAGCTTTGGCCGACGGATAACACCAGCCCATCTGCCAGTGCCTGTGGCATCAGAATTAAGAAAAGCCAAGCCAGTGAGTGCATAGTGGCACCAACATTGTACTGCCTGATTAAACGTTAGTTAACAATGTCAGTTAACTCAACCTGCACCTGAAACATCGCCACTAAATTCATATACCTATGCTTGCAAGCTGTGGCTGGCAGTTACGCTGTGCCCCTTCGGTTAACATCCGTAAACACTTTAATACCCTTGCAGCCGGAGCATTGGAGTAGACTTGCGAGGTTATTTTCTTCGCATAATCAGAATAAAAGGTAACCCTATGTTTCAGAAAAACATAATTGCGACCCTGGTTGGCAGCATGATGGTGTTTGGCGGATTAACTGCTTGCCAGAGTCACCAGAACACCGCGACACATGCGGCAATGACCACAGAATCTATTGGTATCGATGTCGCGGCCATGAATACGGAAGTGAAACCTGGTGATGATTTCTACGCGTATGCCAATGGTGCGTGGATGACCAATACCAAAATTCCCGATGACCGTTCCAGTACGGGTTCTTTTCTGGTGGCATTCGAGGCCACTGAAAGGCATAAGAATCAATTAATTGACGAGCTGGTCAGGCAGAATCATGTTCCTGGCTCGGATAACGCCCGTATTGCAAACTTTTACAAGGCATATACCAATGTTGCTGCTATTGAACGTGCCGGTATGCAGCCGGTCCAGACTGATTTGCAACGTATTATGGCAATCAGCAACAAACAGCAACTGGCTGCCGTGTTAGGCGGAAATATTCGCGCCGACGTTGACCCTTTGAATGCAACGAACTTCTTTACCGAGAACCTGTTTGGCCTATTTGTTACTCAGGGGCTGGCAACACCTGGCGAAGTGCTGCCATATGTGTTGCAAGGCGGGTTAGGTTTACCTGAGCGTGAATATTACCTGTCTGACGATGCTAAAATGCTGGAACTGCGAACAGCATACCGTGACTATATTGAGAATTTGCTTAGTACGGCAGGGGTAAAAGACGCTGCGGCCAAAGCAGAACGTATCTTTGCACTGGAAAGCAAAATTGCCCAGGCTCATGTCAGTCGCGAAGACAGTGAAAACTTCAGTAAATCCGCTCATGTCTGGAACCGCAGTGACTTTGATCTGAAGGCTCCGGGCATGGATTGGCAAGCGTTTTGGGATGCCGCGCAACTGGGCACGCAGAAACGTTTTGCTGCATATCATGCCAGCGCTATTTCAGCTTTGTCTGCGCTGGTTGCCTCTGAGCCGCTGCAAACCTGGAAGGATTGGCTGGTATTCCACCAAATCAACAGCCATGCCAGTGTGTTGCCTGCCGCAATTGATCAGACGCACTTTGCCTTTTTTGGCACCAAGCTCTACGGTACACCACAGCAGCGCAGTCGTGAAAAACGGGCGCTAAGTGCACTGGATGTGTATCTGGGCGATGCGGTGGGTAAGGCTTATGTAGAGAAGTATTTCCCGTCGACGTCCAAAGCTCAGGTCAGCGAGATGGTCGACAATATCATTAAGGCTTTCCATAGCAGAGTTGAGAAACTGGACTGGATGGCTGCTTCGACCCGTAAAGAAGCACTGGCCAAAGTAGACTCATTGGCGGTTGGTGTGGGCTATCCCGACCACTGGCGAGATTATAGTGACTACGAAGTTAGCGCTGATAATGCATATGCCAATGCCGTTGCGGGTGAAAAAGCGGAGTATCTTCACCAACTGACAAAGATCGGCAAGCCTATGGACAAAAGTGAATGGTGGATGACCGCACAAGTGGTGAATGCGGTTAATCTGCCGGTGCAAAATGCCCTGAATTTCCCGGCCGGTATATTGCAACCGCCCTTTTTTAATGCCGGGGCGGATGCTGCTTACAACTATGGTGCCATTGGTGCTGTTATCGGCCATGAGATTAGTCATAGCTTTGATAACAACGGCGCAGACTTCGACGCCAGTGGCGCTATGCGAAACTGGTGGACAAAAGCCGATTTTGCCCGCTTCGCCGAGCAGGGTGATGCTTTAGCCAAGCAGTTTGATCAATATGAGCCTTTCCCCGGTATGCATGTAAATGGCCGCCTGACGCTGGGCGAAAATATCGCTGATGTGGCCGGTTTGGCAGCAGCTTATGATGCTTATCGGACTTCATTGAACGGCCAGGTAGCCCCGGTAATTGGCGGCTTCAGTGGTGATCAGCGTTTCTTTATTGGCTACGCGCAGACTTGGGCAACCAAGATGCGGGAACAAGCCATGCGCAACCGAATTGCAACAGATGGTCATGCGCCTGGTATGTACCGAGCTCTGACCGTGCGCAATCTGGATGCCTGGTATCAGGCTTTTGACGTAAAACCTGGTGACAAGCTATACCTGCCGCCGCAACAGCGGGTTAAAATTTGGTAGTGTGATGGGTATCTGGCAGCCTAGCTGCCAGATACTTAGCAGACTTTTACAAATTCCTACGCAGTCTGACATCTTCCCCACAGCCCGCTCACAGATCTGAGATTCACCATTGGGCACACTGTCTCCCACAAACATAAGGAGACCATCATGATCAAAACACAAATATTGCCACTGCTGTTTCTGGGTTTAGCCGCACCGGCTTTTGCCCAGGCCGAGCCTGAGTTTTCCCCACATAGTATGGGCCTGACCTTAGGGGGCGGCAGTGCCAAGTACAAGGGGTCCAGTGAAGATGGCAACGGAGTAGGCAATCTGTATCTGTATTATCACTACAGCTTTACCTCTCAGTTTGGTCTGGAAGTGGGAATCAATGGCGGCACCGAAGCCAGCGACTGGGAATGTAAAAAGCGTGACCGGGATAACTACGAGTGTCGTAATGACCGCAAGCCCATTTTCGGAATTAATGCCGATGAACTGGATTACACTAACCTGGTTGTTGCGGCGACGGCAAACTATCCCCTGAGCGAACGTAATTCGTTGTACGGCAAAGCGGGTGCGCAGTTTTTTGACTACGAAATCAGTCAGCAAAACGCCAAACTTGCCGATGATTCTGGCGTTGGCCTGTATCTGGAAGGGGGCTGGCAGTATCGCTGGGACAATGGGATTGGCATGAACGTCGGGGTAAAATACCTGACCATGAGTGATCTAAAAGTCACAGGGATGGATGTGGGTATCAGCTACCGGTTTTAACTTAATGCACCAGCCCATTGCCGGACTGGTGCCTTCATACTCTGGTTTGAATGCGCCGGACACCCTGCTGCCAGGATTTGTATAATTCGTCCCGCTTCGCCTTGCTTAAAACGGGATCAAATGAACGGTCTTCTGTCCATTGTGCGGCCAGTTCCTCAAGGGATGCAAAAGTACCGGCCTGCAGCCCGGCCAAGTAAGCCACACCCAGTACCGTGGTTTCATTTACTTTGCTACGTTGTACCTGGGCCCCGAGCATATCGGCCAGAAATTGCATTAACCAGTCGTTTCTGACCATGCCCCCGTCCACCCGCAGGCAGGTAGGGCGCACACCGTCGGCTTCCATCGCCTTTTGCAGGTCTTTGGTTTGATAACATACCGACTGTAATCCGGCGCTGACAATTTCCTTAATACCGGTATCGCGGGTTAAGCCTAAAATGGCCCCTCTGGCATCCGGATCCCAATAAGGTGCCCCTAAGCCGGTAAAGGCCGGTACCAGCAGCACACCGTGATCTACCTTAGTTTCCCGGGCTAATTGCTCAGATTCACCTGCTTGTTCTATCAGGTGCAAACCATCGCGTAACCACTGTATGGTGGCGCCAGCCATAAAAATACTGCCTTCCAGGGCATAGGTGGATTTACCGTTTAAGCGATATGCCAGGGTGGTCAACAGGCGGTTTTGTGATTGCAATGCCTGTTCGCCGGTATTGAGCATCAGAAAGCAACCCGTGCCATAAGTGCTCTTGGCCATGCCCTTTTCAAAGCAGCATTGGCCAACCAGGGCCGCCTGTTGATCCCCTGCCATGGCCAGAATCGCAATCGCGCCGCCAAACCAACTGGTATCAGTATTGCCAAATTCACAAGCGCTGTCTTTCACTTCGGGCAGCAAAGCGGCGGGAATATCAAACAGCCTGAGCAGATCCAGATCCCATTGCTGAGCATGAATATCAAACAGCAATGTGCGCGATGCATTAGTGGCATCGGTGGCATGTACCCGCCCCTTGGTTAAGTGCCAAAGCAGGTAGCAGTCCACCGTGCCAAAACACAGCTTGCCTTGCTCTGCCTTGTGTCTGGCGCCAGGCACGTTTTCCAGTAACCAGTGGATTTTGCTGGCACAGAAATAGGGATCCAGCAGCAGGCCGGTCTTGCTCTGTACTTGTGCTTCAAGAACGGGCTGGGCGTCCGTCAGTTTCTGACAATAATCTGCGGTGCGTCTGTCCTGCCAGACGATGGCCGGGTAAATGGGCTCGCCGCTGTCTTTATCCCAAATCAGGGTGGTTTCGCGTTGGTTGGTAATGCCGATACCAATAATGTCAGCCGCATTGAGCTGATGTTCTTTTAACAGTTGTTGGCAGCAGTCTAATACGGTGCGCCATAGATCGCCGGGGTGGTGTTCCACCCAGCCAGGCTCGGGATAGTGCTGACTGAAATCTCGCTGTACCATATCCACGATATGGCCTTGGCGGTCGACCAGTACGGCTCTGGAACTGGTAGTTCCCTGGTCTATAGCAAGCAAATAGCGACTCATATGACATCCTTCGTGACTGGCTGCATTAACCATATCTGAGACATCAGAGAATACCAACAGTACAGATTGCCTCTGCGTATTTATATGGATACATTGACCCTATCTGACCGGGAGTGGCAAATGGATGAATTCGACCTGTTGGTGGTAGGGGGGGGTATTAATGGTACAGGCATTGCAGCTGACGCGGCAGGGCGTGGCTTGTCAGTAATGTTGTGTGAACAGAAAGATCTGGGCTGGGCCACCTCGTCATCCAGCAGTAAACTGATTCATGGCGGACTAAGGTATCTGGAACATTATGAATTCCGCCTGGTCAGCCATGCTCTGGCAGAACGTGAGGTACTGCTTAAAAACGCCCCACATATTATCCGGCCGTTACGTTTTCGTTTACCGCACCGCCCCCATTTGCGCCCTGCCTGGTTAATCCGAACCGGGTTGTTTTTATATGATCATCTGGCTAAAAGGGTGAGTTTGCCACCGTCGGCCAGGGTGCGTATGCACCACCCTAGCCCGCTGCTAAATGACGTGGATACCTGCTTTGAGTATTCCGATGGCTGGGTGGATGATGCCCGGCTGGTCAGCCTGGTGGCGCAACAGGCGCGTGACAAGGGCGCGCAGATTTGCCCCCGCACCCGTTGCAGCGCCGTGCAACGCCAATCGGATCACTGGTTGGTGGAATTAACGTCAGGCTCAGGGGAAAAACGCCAGGTTAAGGCCAAAGTACTAGTAAATGCTGCGGGCCCCTGGGTAGGCAGATTTTTGCAGCAGGGAGTGCATCAGCAATCGCAAAACCATATCCGCCTGGTGCAGGGCAGCCATATTGTGGTGCCGCGTATTGATGACCAATCTTATGCCTATATTTTGCAGCACACAGACGGCCGTATTGTCTTTGTCATTCCTTATGAGCAGCACTTTTCACTGATTGGCACCACAGAGTTGGAATATCAGGGGGACCCGGCTAAGGTGCAGATCAGTGCTGCAGAGGTGGACTATTTGCTGAGTGTAGTAAACAGCTACTTCAAAATAAAAATTGCTGCCACAGATATAGTGCACAGCTTTTCTGGGGTCAGGCCGTTACTGGAAGATAATCAGCAACAGGCCGGTAAAGTCACCAGAGATTATCGTTTTGAACTCAGTGGCGCCAAGGATGAGCCACCACTGCTAACGGTGTTCGGCGGTAAAATCACCACTTACAGACGCCTGGCACAGGCGGCGGTCAACAAACTGGGTGAGTTTTTGCCAGCCATGGGGCGGCCCTGGACGGCAGCAGCCTTGTTACCTGGGGGGGATTTTACCTCTCTGGCTGCTTTACAATCGGAGTTGTGGCAACGCTACCCCTGGCTGGACAGGTCGGTGCTTGATCGCTATGCCCGTCAGTACGGCACTTTGAGTCATCGGATACTGCAGGATTGCCAGGCGGTTGAAGATTTGGGCGAACATTTTGGTCAGGGATTGTATCGCCGGGAGGTGGACTATTTGTGCCAGTATGAATGGGCCAGCACCACAGAAGATATATTGTGGCGACGCACTAAACTGGGGCTGCATATGAACCAAAGCCAGCAATTGCAGTTGCAGAGATTTATGGACAAAGGGTGAGACAGGAGGGGCTATGCGTATAGCGGTACTTATTGGCGTTGCGATGATTCCAGCCTTTTTGGCAGGCTGGTGGGTTGGTAAGCAAAGAATGGAACCCGTTCTGAGCGACAAGGAACAATATGTACAGGTTGGCAGCTCGCCCCAATCGCCAATTCCAGCCGTTAGCCGACCACAAAGTCAGATGAAGGAAGCAATAAAACTGTCCGGCCGCCAGGCATCAGACCATTCGGAATTTCAGTTGTACTGGCAAACCTATCAAACCGCTGCCGGGTTGTCGGTCCGAACGCTGCAAGATGAACTGACCGTACTTGCCACAAATACCGATGAGCATTATCGCCAGGGTATTTCCAGAATTTACTTCAGTCGCCTGGTAAGCCTGGATGGTGCACTGGCTTTCCAGCTGGCCCTGAGGTTGTATGGCGAGCGCATGGAAGACTTTGAGGTCTTGCAAAATGTATTGCATGAATGGGTACTTATCGCCCCCGAGGCTGCTGTAGCGAGCCTGGCTCAACTGGATGACAAACCAATAAAGCACTGGCTGATTTCCTCTGTTATACATGATCCTGCGGCTGCATCATTGTTGGATAAAGAAAGTCTGTTACCCATGCTGCCATCGTCAATGCGTCAGGGGATGTTAGTCAGACTGAAGCAGGATCTGCCACCGGAGCAAAGTTTTGAGCACTTTCTAAGCGGAAATTACAGTACCAATGAGCGGGAAGCCGGTTTGATGAATGCGCTGCTGCAGTGGGGCCGACAAGATCCTCAGGCTGCCCTGGATAAAATCATAACCAGTCTGTCGGCAAATCGACAGCGTAACTATCTGAATTTAGTGTTACGGCAGTGGGCAGAGACTGATGCCAACAGTGCCCTTAACCAGGCTCTTGTGCTGGAGAAAGGTGACGGTGATTTGATTGCCACAGTGTTGCAGGCGGTTGCAGAGCGGGACGGCCTGGCTGCCATGACACAATTCCAGCAACACAGAAACAGAATGCAACCGCATGCCGTACAGGGCATTCTGGCCACCTGGGCAACGCATGATTTGGACAGTACCTTAAGTTATGTGGAACAGAACAGTGCCTGGATTGATAAAACCCAGCTAACCCCGATGCTGAGTAATTTTGCTCAGCAGCGTCCAATTGACGCGGCGCTGTGGGTGTCTAATGCCAACCTGCCACAAGCCGTCATTCGTAATGTGGCTGGTCAACTGGTTTATGCCCATCCGGATGACGCGGAAGCATTACTGGAATACAGCCTGGATGGCAATTTACGTAATAGCCTGATCGACAGTCTGGCTAACGAAAAACTGGCAATGGGCTTTGCCGAGGCCAGTGCCTGGGTGCAGAGCAAGCTGCCACCGCAGCAATGGACAGAAAAAAGGCGTGAACTGTTGTCTAATCTGGCCCATCAGAACCCGGCCGAAGCGGCTGATTACGTGTTTGAGCAAGTGCCGGTGGACGAACATCTGGTGGCCAGTGTGGCGATGAATTGGGCATCAAGGGATACCCAGTCTGCCAGGCAATGGGTACAGTCACTGCCCACCGGACCTGCAAAAAATATGGCCATTTCAGGTTATATGCGCAACCTGAATCCCAGTCAGATTAATGATGCGTACTTTCTGCTTGAGCAGATTAGTGACGATGCCGTGCGCCAACGCCTGCAAAACCATTTAACCCAACAACTGAATCAGGGGCAATAAAGCCTGCGCTTTATCGCCTATCAGGGAGCCCTATTAACCTTGTTCGGCTATCCATTCATTGGTCAGCTCTTCAAGTAGATCCAGTGGCAGGCTGCCGGTGCGCAGGATCTGGTCATGGAAAGCGCGAATATCGAACTTGTCACCCAGTTTTTGTTCGGCACGTTGGCGCAGTTCGAGTATTTTCAGCTCGCCAATTTTGTATGATAACGCCTGACCCGGCCAGCTGATGTAACGGTCTATCTGGTTGACTACATCCGGCATGGAGAGTGCCGTATTGTTGGCCAGATAATCTATTGCTTGTTGTCTTGACCAGCCCAGGGCATGCATGCCGGTATCCACAACCAGACGGCTGGCTCGCCAGGCTTCGTAAGTTAAACGGCCAAAATCACTGTATGGGTCCTGATAGAAGCCCATTTCTTTGCCCAACCGCTCCGAATACAAGCCCCAGCCCTCACCGTAGGCGGAATGGTAGAGGGTTTTGCGAAACTCCGGCATATCCATCTCGCCGGCAATGGCAGATTGAAAATGATGGCCAGGCTCTGCCTCGTGAAAGGTCAATGCTTCCAGGTTATACAGTGGCTCTGCCTTAAGATCTTTGGTGCCGATAAAGTAGGTGCCTGACGTGGTGCCGCTGCCATCAGAAGCCACGTAATAAGCACCACCGCCGGGACTGGACTTAATATCAAAGGTGTTACGTGGCAGCGTATTGAACCACTTAGGTAACTGGCCGGCCATTTTACGGGTTATGTAGGCAGCCTTTTCCAGCAACTGCAATTCAGATTCGGCGTAGAATTTCGGCTCATTGCGCAGATAATGAATAAACTCTTTAAAGTTGCCGCTGAATTTTACCTCGCGGATGATCTGCTCCATCTCGCCACGGATACGCTTTACTTCATCTAAACCCAACTGATGAATCTGTTCTGCACTCATATTGGTCGTGGTGTAGAAGCGAGTCAGATACTGGTAGTAGTCCTTGCCTCCAGGCAAGGCGCTGATGCCCACCTGTTTGCGGCAGTTAGGCATATACTCGCGGGTAAAGAACTCAAACAGCTTGCGGTACTCAGGAACAACCACCTGCATAATCACCTGTTTACCTTGCTTAATCAGTTGCTGCTGGGCTTGTTGATTGATGCGGGATGGCATATTTGCCAAAGGGGCAAAGAACACTGAGTCTTCTACTTTATCCACCAGATGCTTGCTGATTGTCTGTTCATAGCCTGCAAAGCTTTGACAGTACTGGGTATGGCCCTGAGCAATGGCTTGCTTGAGACTGGTAAGGTGATCTTCGTTGTAGCGGGGAAAGTCTGCCAGACTGATCAGATAATCCTCATAGTCCTGTTGACTGAGAAATGACATATTGTCCGGCGCAGCGGCGAAGTAACTGTGGTAGCCCGCATAAATGGTGAAAGGATAGAAATGATCTAATTGCTGGTAACTTTGCGCTTCGCTTTGTCGTTCGTATTTAAATAAGCGATAGGTCAGCTGGTCAGCTTTTGGCAGCTGCTGCCAATCGATTTTTTCCAGCTCTGCCAGCATGTCCTGATTAAAGGCAGCGCGGCGCTCGCGACCTTGCTGAGACATATCGGGCAGTTTTCCGTTCATTCTGAAGGTATCGGGATCTTTGCGAAAGAATATCTGTTCCTTATTCGCCTGCTGCCAATGACGTGCTAATAACTGCTGCAGGCTGTCAGTTGCTTCATTAGCCTGAGCGGGCAAAGCCAACCCGATACCCAGTAAAGCGCCGCTTAGGATTAATTTGATTTTCATTCTGCTTCCTTCAAACATGGCGAGGCAGACAAACTAGCGTAAACCAGCGAAAATGCCTAGCTGCAATCCACAGATTGCAGCATAGAGGGCGTCAATGGGACTATGCAGGCCTTAGGCTGAGGCAGGGCTGTCAGGCATCAGTGTTTTAACCTGTAGCCGGTTTTAAAAATCCACCATACCCCGAACAGACAAATCAGCAAGAACATCAGAGTCATAAACAAACTCAGACCGACACTAACATCTGCTACGCCATAAAATGACCAGCGAAATCCACTGATTAAGTACACCACGGGATTAAACAGGGTAATTTGCTGCCAAACAGGCGGCAACATATTGATGGAGTAAAAGCTGCCGCCCAGGAAGGTCAATGGCGTGATAATCATGGCAGGAATGACCTGCAGCTTGTCAAAGCCGTCAGCCCAGATACCGATAATGAAACCAAACAGGCTGAAGGTCAGCGCGGTGAGTACCAGGAAAGCCAGCATCCACCATGGATGGGCAATTTCAAAAGGGACAAATACCCTGGCGGTTGCCAAAATCAGAATACCGAGAATAATTGACTTGCTGGCGGCCGCCCCGACAAAGCCGGTGACTATCTCAAATGGCGATACGGGCGCTGATAATACTTCATAGATGGTGCCAGTAAACTTAGGCATATGTATCCCGAATGAGGCATTGGAAATACTCTCGGTTAACAGTGACAACATTATCAAGCCCGGCACGATAAAAGCACCGTAACTGATGCCGTCTATTTCCACCATGCGCGAGCCGATGGCTGAACCAAACACGACAAAATACAAAGAAGTGGAAATGACCGGGGAGGCGATGCTTTGCATCAGAGTGCGCCAGGTGCGGGCCATTTCAAACAGATAAATTGCGCGAATTGCGTAAATGTTCATGCATGCTCCCTGACCAGGTTAACGAAGATATCTTCGAGTGAACTTTGTGAAGACTGCAGGTCTTTAAAATCGATCTGGTGATCGTTCAGTGTTTTGAGCAACTCGGCGATACCTGTGTGCTGAGCATGAACGTCGTAGGTATAAACAAGCTGACTGCCATTGCCCGTCAGCTCCAACTCATAGTGGTCCAAGCCATTTGGCAAGGCAGATATTGCGGTTTGCAGATGAAGTGTCAGTTGCTTCTTGCCCAGCTTGTTGATCAGACTATGTTTGTTTTCCACCAGAATTAAACGTCCTTTATTAATAACCCCGATGCGATCGGCCATTTCCTCTGCCTCTTCAATATAGTGGGTGGTCAGTATGATGGTGACACCCTGCTCACGCAGCTTTCTTACCAGATTCCACATGTCACGGCGCAAATCCACGTCCACCCCGGCCGTGGGTTCGTCCAGAAACAGGATTTTAGGTTCATGAGCCAGGGCCTTGGCAATCAGGACCCTGCGTTTCATTCCGCCTGACAGGGCCATGATTTTGCTGTCTTTCTTTTCCCACAGCGACAAACTACGTAGTAACTGCTCCAGATAGGCCGGATTAGCCGGTTTACCAAATAGGCCCCGACTGAAAGTGACCGTAGCCCATACGGTTTCAAAGGTATTGGTAAACAATTCCTGCGGTACCAGGCCAATCAGTGAACGTGATGCCCGGTAGCTGGTTAAAATGTCGTTGCCATCTACTGTAACCCCGCCATGACTTGGATTGACGATACCGCATATAATGCTGATTAATGTGGTCTTGCCTGCGCCGTTTGGTCCGAGCAGAGCAAATATTTCACCTTTATGGATATCCAGATTGATATCCTCTAAGGCGCTATGGCCGGAAGCATATTGCTTGCCCAATTGTTTGACAGATATGATTGGATGCACGACTTCTCCTTGTTGAAGTGGAACGGCAAGGATAAATCCTCAAGTAATATTGAGGTCAACAGTTTAAATGTATTTTTGCTACGGGGACGTTGCCCGGCTACTCTGATATTGTACGCAGGCCAGAATGGCGCTTAACAGCAGCGCTATCAATCCTGTTGCCGCAAATCCTGGCCCCAGAGCCGCCAAACCATAGTTTGCAATGATCTTAGCACCCACAAAACTCCCCAGTGCTATACCCAGATTACACACTGAAATATTCAGTGCCGCTGCCAGAGCAGGTGCATCCGGTGCGGCTGCCATCACCCTGACCTGGCATGCGACAAATGCAGCCATATGCGCCACTCCCCAAAATACAAACAACAGAAATGCTGGGGCACTGGGCGCTGCATACTGACTTAACAGCAGCAACACCAGTCCTAGCAGCAATGTTATATAGACAGTCGTTTGCAAAGGCTTTTTTTCGACAAGACGGGAGGCAAATTCATTACCGGCCAGACCTGCCAGGGCAAATATAAACAAGGCAACACCGATACGATTTGTCGTAATACCGGCTAACTGCAATAGCCAGGGACTAATGTAACTGTAACTGACAAACATACTGGTAAACACCAACAGAGACAGCAACAAGTGCAAGATAAAATGCGGCTTTAGCAATGCATTGCTGACATTGGTGTGCATTGTTACCCGATGCCTTATGGGGATCGCATGGCGGGTTATCGGTACAAGAACGAAGCAAAGAACGGCTAACAATAAAAGGATGTTTTGCCAGCCCAGCCATGGACTGAGTGAAAGTCCTAGCGGGATAATCACAACCAGACTGACAACTACACCCAGATTAATTTGACCTACGGCCCGACCCTGTTGTCCTGAAGCCGCGTGAAAGGCGGCATAGCTGCTGGCGATGCTGATATAGGCCGTTAACACTGCGCCCTGAATCATTCTGCAGCCTATGGCAACTTCAAATGAAGATGAAAAGGCCGTCAGCATGGTACTAAAGCCTGCCACTGCCAAGCATAAAGCCAACGCTCGTGAGGTCGACCATCGGCTAAGGTAAAACGTGATAACCGGGCCTGCCAAAGAGGCAGAAAGTGCAAACGTCGACACTAACATTCCCAACTCCTCCAAGGAGCGGTTGTAACTTGGTACCAATAATGGCAACAGTCCAACTATCAGGAACTCAAGAGTAACAAACAGGCAACAGCCTGTGATCAGAGTAAATAAAGGGGCGGCGGTTAAACCGCTACCCTGTTGATTAGCTGCCATAGCAAGGCTAAATGTTGGCGCCGTGATCGACAGTAATTTCAGTTCCGGTTAGGGCTTGCCCAGCTTCTTCAGCTAACCAACTGACCACATTGGCAACATCCATGGCAGAGTTAAATTTGGGAATGGCCATTAGCGCAAGTTGACCGCCGGCATGTTCACCGTTGGCCGGATTCATATCCGTGTCTGTTGATCCAGGGTGGACGATGTTCACATTGATACGTCGAGGGCCCAATTCCCGCGCCATGGCTTTTGTCAGCCCAACCAATGCAGCTTTGCTCATGGCATACAAGCTAAGCCCCGGACCAGGTACCCTGACCGCAAGATTGCTGCCGATATTGATGATCCTGCCACCATCCGGCATATGTTTTAGCACTGTCTGGCTGGCAATAAAGACCGCGCGAACATTCACGTTGAGGGTGTTATCCAGATCCTCTAAAGAGAAGGATTCCAAAGGCCTGGCATCAAAGATACCGGCGTTGTTGATAAGAATATCGATATTATTGCGGGATGCGCCTAGCTGCTGAATAGCGCCCTGCAATGCACGATGGTCAGTATTATCGGCTTTTATTGCCAAAGCTTTACCACCGGCGTGCTCTATTTCTGCTACCAGTGCGTTAGCCGCATGCTCAGAGTTGTGGTAAGAAAATGCCACAAATGCGCCCATTGCCGCCAGCTTTCTGACAATAGCTGCACCAATGCCGCGGCTACCACCCGTAATAAATACCGTTTTTCCAGTTAGATTTTTCATTATTTGCCTTTTATGTAGTGATCAATACATATTAAGATGTGTTTAGCGAGATGAGATGTCAAATGTTTTTTATAGTGATCGTTAAATAATGGGCGACGGTAAAAGAGGAAGGCCCCGGGCCTTTGATCGGGAAAAAGCGTTACAAAACGCAATGGAGCTATTCTGGCAGAAAGGCTTTGATAACACGTCGTTGTCAGAGTTGACGGCCTGTATGGGGCTGAATCCGCCAAGTTTATATGCCAGTTTTAAAAGCAAAGAGGGCCTGTTTAACGAGGCGTTGGCGCGCTATGAAGAAACGGAAGGTAAGGGAATTTGGGAGCACCTGGAAGAAGCGGCAACCGCCCGGGAGGCTGTGGAGCAGTTGTTACATGCGTCTGCCTTGAATTTCTCCCGGCAGGACAAACCCAAAGGGTGCATGATAGTCTTATCGGCACCGCAGATGTGTGGGAGCAGCAGCACTATCTGTGAAGAGCTGAGGCTAAAACGTAAGCGCTCCATGCAATTACTGCACAGCAGGCTGGAACGGGCTAAACGGGAAGGTGAACTGCCCGAACAGACAGATTGTGCAGGCCTTGCCAATCTTGTGCTGACTTTTCAGCATGGTATGTCTATTCAAGCCCGGGATGGAACCAGTCGCCAAACTTTGGTCAAGCTGGCGGAACAGTTTATCAGCGCCTGGGAATGTCTGATTCATATCCGCTAAAGGCAGGGCTTGAATATTTTGAGATTATTTTTTGAACAATTTTGCCGATAAAGTAAACTAAGTATTGTAAGTGTCGGGTTTGTATCCATACCCAAAGGATTATCGGCACTGTCATTGGCAAGGGAGGGAGTAGCTGATGAAAAGCCAGACTTTATATTTCGCTTACGGTTCTAATATGTCGCAAGCCAGAATTGCCGCCAGGATCCCGTGTGCATGCAAACTATTGGCGGCAGAACTAATGGGCTTTGTGTTACGTTTTGATAAACCCGGGCAGGATGGTTCAGGTAAAGGTAACGTGTGGCGCACTGGTGATCCGAGTGACAGTGTATGGGGGGTGGTATATCAAATGGATACTGCCGCTATACCGACTCTGGATAGTATCGAAGGTGACGGTTATATCAGACGCACCGTTGCTGTTTATCTGGATGATATCCGCCTTGAAGCGCAAACCTATATTGCCCAGCATACCCAAGCCAATTTGAAGCCTTTTACCTGGTATAAGAACCATGTTCTGACAGGTGCACGGGAAAGCCAATTGCCCTCCGAGCATATTGCCAATATTGCCAGGGTGCGAAGCGTGAAAGATCCTGTCACCAGTCGGCATATGCAGGAAATGGCAGTCTACAACATGGCACCGCAGTTAACCGCTACACATTAACTACATTCACCGGCTGTGAAGATAACAGCCAGTGTCTCTTGGTGTGAAAAAGCTGAAATTTTCACCGCATTAGCTTAGAATCGCGGCCTTTTTTCAACGCTGCGAAGTCCACTTATGCTGGAAAAACTCTTTAAGCTGTCTGCTCGCGGAACAGATGTCAGAACCGAGATGTTTGCCGGGCTGACTATCTTTCTGACCATGGCTTACATTATTTTTGTAAATCCTTCCATTCTTGCCGATGCAGGTATGGACAAAGGTGCGGTGTTTGTCGCTACTTGTCTGGCTGCTGCCATTGGTTGTCTGATTATGGGGTTGATGGCCAACTTCCCATTGGCATTAGCGCCTGGTATGGGGTTGAACGCCTTTTTTACATATGGTGTTGTGCAATCCATGGGGCACAGTTGGCAAACCGCGTTGGGGGCAGTGTTTTTATCAGGTATTTTGTTCTTTACCTTAAGTGCATTTAAGGTGCGGGAGTGGATTATTAATGCCATCCCACGCACTTTAAAACTGGGTATTGCCACAGGCATTGGTGCTTTTCTGGCCATGATTGCCCTGAAAAATGCCGGAATTATTGTTGCTCATCCCGCCACTTTGGTGACCCTTGGAGATCTAACCGCTTTTGTTCCGTTGATGAGCATTCTGGGATTTTTCCTTATAGCAGGCTTTACCGCCCGTAATATGCCCGGCGCGGTGTTGGTGGCTATTCTGATTATGACGGTCATCGGGCTAATGAGCGGCGATGTGCAATATCAGGGGATCGTCTCGGCCCCTCCTTCTCTGGCTCCGACTTTCCTGCAAATGGATATTCAGGCCGCATTGGAACTGTCCATGCTCAGCGTGGTGTTTGGCTTTCTGTTTGTGGATCTGTTTGACACCTCCGGCACTCTGATTGCGGTGACGCAAAAGGCCGGATTGGCGGATAAAGACGGTAATGTGCCGCAATTGGGCAGGGCATTGATGAGTGACAGTGCCGCGACTATTGCCGGTGCATCGTTAGGAACCTCCACTACCACAAGTTATGTGGAAAGTGCCTCGGGCGTGGCGGCAGGGGGGCGTACCGGTTTAACCGCAGTGGTGGTGGGCCTGCTGTTTCTGCTCAGCATCTTCTTTGCGCCTTTGGCCGGCATGATCCCTGTTTATGCCACCGCTGGCGCAATTTTCTATGTGGCAATACTGATGTTGTTTAACCTGCGTGAAATTGACTGGGACGACATCAGCGAAGCGGCGCCGGTGACGGTGGTTTTGCTGTTTACTCCGTTAACCTTTTCCATTGCCCATGGTATTACCCTGGCCTTTATTACTTATGCGTTTGCCAAAGCAGTTTGTGGGAAGTGGCGGGAGGTGAGTCTGAGTGTCTGGATCCTGACACTGCTGTTCGTATTGAAAATTGCTTTCTTTGATCATTAAAAAAGGGAGCAACCGCTCCCTTTGTTTTACTTCATCAGAATATCCAGGATATCCGCAAGTTCCTTCTTGCCTTCAATTATTTCTTGCGGGGTCAGACCGGATAGCTCATGCGGAAAGACCAGCCACTCATCGCTCTTGTTGACATAATAATCCGGCACAATGTCGACCTTGCTATTGGCGGGCTTATACCAAGGGCAGGCTACACGAATATCATGTGGTGTATTCAAGCGTGACAGCTTGCGGATCTGTAACAACAGGGCTTCGATACTGCGGCCAGAGTCGAACACGTCATCTACAATCAGCAGCTTGTCGTCGGCATTCGCGTTTTCAATCAGATAATGCAGGCCGTGAACTTTGATTTCCTTGGACTGCTTGCCAATGCCATAGTAAGACGACGTGCGCACAGCGATATGGTCGGTTTTAACGTGCTTGTAATCAAAAAATTCCTGAACGGCGATACCTATAGGTGCACCACCCCGCCAGATACCCACAATATAATCGGGCCTGAAGCCGTCTTCATAGACGATGGAGGCCAGACGAAACGCGTCCTGCAGCAGTTCCTGTGAGGTAATGAATTTCTTTTCCGACATACCGCTCACTCAGTTTGATTAAAAAGGGCGCGAATTATAGAGGAATCGACGGGAAATTACAGGCTTTTACCCTGAAACCAGCCAATTCTGCTGCGGATACTCAATACATATTGTCAGGGTATTAGCACGACTATCATTCACGGTATGAAGGTAAGTATACTGGGTACATAGAATTTTAGCGGGAAAATAGCATGCAGTTAATGAAAGCCAGTTGGATGGAAGTTGAAGATTACTTGCGAACCAGTAAGGCAGTATTGATTCCTATCGGTTCGGTGGAGCAACATGGCCCTAATGGTTTACTTGGCACTGACGCATTGTGCCCGGAACTGATAGCACATCGCGCCGCGCAGCAGGCCAAGATACTTGTCGGCCCCACCTTTAATGTTGGCTGTGCACAACATCATCTGGCCTTTGCTGGCAGCATAACACTACGTCCCAGCACTATGATTGCAGCGATACAGGATTGGACGGCGTCACTGCGCCGTCATGGCTTTGAACGGATTTACTGGCTGAATGGTCACGGTGGCAACATTGCAACCATTAGCGCCGCTTTTGCCGAAGTGTATGCTGATATGAGTTTTCAATCTCATGCACCCGCGCAAGACTTGCATATGAAGCTGCAAAATTGGTGGCAGTTGCCTGGCGTGGCAGAGCTTTGTAAAGAGCTTTATCCCGTTGGTGATGGTATGCATGCTACCGCCTCGGAAGTGGCGGTGACCTATGCAGGTTACCCGGAGGCGCAGAAACAGGTTGATATGTTTCCCAGAATTGCCCCGATGGGAGAAATTCGTCATGCCCATGCTTACCGTCAGACCTTTACTGATGGCAGGATTGGCTCAGATCCCAGTCAGGCTACAGTCGAAGGTGGTGAACGTATAATCCAACTGGCGGCCAAGTCTTTGCTGGCAGACTTTCAGACATTCAGTGCTTGAGTAAGGCAAGAGTCAGCCATTACTCAGCGCGACCTCCAGTCTGGCTTCAGGTAACAGGCTTCGCATGCTTTCCTGCAACCTGGCCAGATTGATCGGCTTGCTCAGGTAAAGGTCCATACCTGCACTCAAACAGGCCTCTTCATCGCCTTGCATGGCATTGGCGGTCATAGCGATAACCGGGATATTACTATAGTGTGAGCCTGCATCACCCTGCCTGATACGACGAGTCGCTTCATAACCATCCATAACGGGCATCTGGCAATCCATCAATACCAATTTGTAGTCAGGACTGGCTTTTAATTTTTCCAGTGCATGCTGACCATTCTCAGCAATGTCAGTGTTAATTCCCAGTCGCTCCAGCATGGACTTTGCCACTTGCTGGTTAATCTCGTTGTCCTCAACCAATAACACCTGAAGTTTGTCATTGTTAGCCGGCCGTTCGGTGATGATGGCAGGCTTATGTGAGCTGACGGTCCTGCCTTGCTGCCAGGCAATCAGTTCCCTGGCCAGTTCTGCCGAAGCAAAGGGCTTATGCATATTGGCTCTGCTTAGCTGATAAAGCAGGGTAGCCGGACCGGTATGTGGATGAAATGCCAGAATTGGAGGGGCCATCTTTTTCAGACTTTTAAGTTGCGACTCGTCAGCCTGTTCGGACAACACATCAGCATCCATCAATAACAATGCCCAGGGGTGCTTGTGGGTCATACCTTCCTGAAGTTGGGTATTCACTTCACTCAGGCTGGCAACTGATTGAACAATGGCGCCCCAGGCAGCTAATTGTCTGGTGTAGATTTGCCTGGATAGCTCGTGTCTGGCGGCAACCAGAATTTTTTGCTTTTTAAGATCGGGGTTGGCGATATCCTGTCCTTCTGATGCTTTGACTTTTATCTGTAAACTAAAGCAACTGCCCTTACCTTCTTCGCTTTGCAAACTGATCTCACCCTGCATCAATTCACAAAGCTGCCGACAAATGGCCAGGCCCAGTCCTGTACCGCCATAATGCCGGGTGGTGGAAGCATCAACCTGAGTAAATGGAGTGAATAGATCTGCCTGGCGCTGCACAGGAATGCCAATGCCAGTATCCTCAATATCGATCAGTAGCTGTACGGCTTTATCGCGAGCTTCTGTGCGACATCTCAGTAAGATATGGCCGCTATGGGTGAACTTAACCGCATTGCCAAGTAAATTGACCAGCACCTGACGGATTCTTCCCGGGTCACTAATAATCCAGGGGTGTTGTACCTCCTGGGCGTCTAAAAATAACTCCAGACCTTTACTTTGCGCCCGGTAGGCCATGGACTGTACGATATCCATCAGCAGTGGCTTGAGTTCAAATCGGGTGGATTCGATTTGTAACTGCCCGGCATCAATTTTGGAAAAATCCAGAATGTCATTGAGTAAGCCTAGCAGAGACTCTGCGCTGCTTTTGGCGATGTCGGTGCGATATCGCTGTTCCTGATTTAACTCATCTGCCAGCATCAGGTCGAGCATGCCTAGAATACCGTTCATCGGCGTGCGAATTTCATGGCTCATGACTGCCAGGAATTCACTTTTGGCCTGGGCTGCCTTTTCTGCGCTTTCTTTGGCACTTAGCAGCTCCTGCTCTGCCTGGCGGCGCAAGTCAGCAGCATGTATGGAACCCGCCAGGGTAGCCAGTGAACTGATAAAGGCCTCTTCTGCTTTTGTCCAGCGCCGCATCTCCCCCATATGCTCTGCACACAAAAGACCGACTATACCGCTACCGCCAGTAATCACCGTGTCCAGCATTGAACTGATATTGTGGGGTTTAAGATAAATTTCGGCGAATTCTGAGGTGCGAGGATCGTGCAGGGCGTCATTGGCGGCAATATGTGAATCCAGGTACATAGCGGCAAAATAGCGAGGGAAGTTCTCTCTTTTCAGCACTTCGCCCTGACTAAACATGCCAGTACTGCGTTGATATGACGCCAGACAATACAGACTACTTTTATCATCAGAAAACATCCATAAACTAGTTCGTTCTACCTGTAAGCCCAGGTTTAACTGCTCAACCAGTGTATGTTTGGCTACCATTAATTCACCCTGCAGAATGGCCGGATGTACGGTCAGGCGAGCCAGTATTTCGTTGTGTCTGGCAATGGTCTCGTCGGCTTGTTGAGCGCGTTTGCGTGAATTGATATCCTGGAATGAGCCATAGAGTCTGACACACTGGCCATTCTGCATTTCCGCCTGGCAGGTCACAGATACCCAGATTTCTCTGCCCTTGGCGGTAACGGCCAGGAGTTCCAGTTCCCAGGAAGAGCCGTTTTCCGCTGCTTCGGCGATGGCTTGTACAAAGCGTTTACGGTATTCGCCTTCTTTTATAAAGGTAGCTGTATCGCCCAGTGCTGGCTTAAAGTCCTGCTCCACCTCCAGAATGTTTTTAGTCATCTGTGACCAGAACACCAAAGAGTGGCTTAGATCCTGTTCCCAGGCGCCAATACGGCCTTGTCTGCTCATGGCTTCAAGCATTTCCCGCTGTCTTGCCAACTGTTGCTCATGCATTCTTTCTTGTGTCACATCGGTAGCTGAAGCATACAGCTTGCCCGAGTGTACATCCGGTGTGGTGTTCCAGCGCAGGTAAACGAAGCGGCCATCTTTACATTTATATCTGTTGGTAAAGGAAATTGTCGGCACGCCCTGGTTCAGTTTTCTTATTTCCTCCAGGGTGATCTGGATATCCTCCGGGTGGACAAACTCCAGAAAAGGGGTAGTCAGAAGTTCGGCTTCGCTGTAGCCAAGAATGTTTTCAAACGCACGGTTTATGCGCTCAAAGTAGCCATTGGTGTTGGCAATACATAACAGATTACGTGACAGGTCAAAAAAGTTTTGCAACTCCCGTTGAGATTTCTCCAGCTCCATGCTGGCCAGCTTTTGCGCTGTGATGTCCAGATGGGTACCGACCATACGCACAGGTTTACCTTCGTCGCTCCACTCCACCACCTTGCCGGTGTCCAGCACCCAAATCCAGTTGCCATCCTTATGTAACATGCGGGTTTCACAGATATAGTGGCTGGCTTGCCCCTGCCAATGACGGTCAAGCTGAGCATCGGAGATTGTCAGATCATCCGGATGAACCAACGACAACCAGGTATTGATCGTCAGAGGTTGCAGCTCCTCAATGCGATAGCCGACCATGGCTGCCCAACGTTCATTAAAGTGGGTTTTGCCACTGGCAATGTGCCAGTCCCATATGCCTACAGCGGTACTTTCCAGCACCAGCTCCAATTGTTCCCGCTGTTGTTTGAGCAAAGTCTCGGTCTGTTTCTGTTCAGAGATATCTTCAATGATGCACCAAATTAACTCCTGCCCCTGGCTATCTGTGATCAACATGCCATTTAACAGGACCGGAAAACGGCTACCGTCTTTGCGAATGTACTCTTTTTCATATGGGCCGAACTGACCGAGTTCTCTAAGTTGGCGAAGTTGTTCCTGCTCCTGCTGAAGATAACTCTTGGGAGTAATCTGCCAATAATTCAGTTGCAGAAATTCGTCTTTCTGATAGCCAGTAGCGTCCAGCAGGGCCTGGTTGGCGTCCAGAAAACGCCCACTTTCAAAGTCGTTCAGTCCGATGCCAATGGGGGATAAATGAAACAGGCCTTTCAGGCGTTTTTCCTGATCGCGGCGTTTGGCCGCCAGTTTTAGCTGGGTGTATAAAGAGAGGAACAGGATCAGCGCGACCGAGACCAGAATAACGCGAAAAACCACGGCATTTTCGGCCTTGTTCGGCCACCCGCTGGCTGGAATTGCTGCAATCTGCCATTGGTTTTGCGGCAAGGTCACCTGCATCTGGACCGGATTGCTTGCCAGTACTTGCTGTTCGCCAAAGAAAATCTGTGGCTTGTTGCTACCCTCTTCGTTTTTGCTGATGGTGATACTGAGTTTAAGAGGTTCATTCAACAGGCCGCTGAGACGATATACCTGCTCTATATCTATTACCGCTGACACCAGTCCCCAAAATTTGTCAGTGTCATTCTCTGAGCGGGTACGTACGGGAATACGACTAATAAATGCCTGCCCACCCTGCACTAAATCAACCGGGCCTGCCAGTACCATATGCCCGCTCAGCATGGCCTGACGGGCGCTATCCATTTGATCCGGATGGGCCAGATAGTCAAGGCCAATGGCTTGCTCATTGCCTTTTATTGGGTAAATCATACGCAGCACCATATCTGGTGCAGCACCTATATTGCGAAGCTGGCTTTGCTCTCCCACCAGATGCCGGGCAATTTGTTCAAAGCGGGACTGGCTAATATCGGGTTCGGTTTGAATAACTGCCACCAGCCCTTGCACCACCTGAATATTACTGACGATCGCGCCTTCCAGTCTGGCGCGTATAATGCCAAGCTCGTCGGTCACTTCCCGCCTGCTGTTTTCCAGATAGCGTTGATTATTCAGGTGATCGGCATACAGGCCAAGGCTGATGAGTACGATCAGAATACTATATAAAAGCAGGTTACTGGGATGCGTCAGGCGGCGAAGTGTGGCGAAAGCCCTACTTTTTAATGGTGTAGTCAAATTGGCATATCCCTGTCTAGACCCTTCTATCGGGGTGATATCTCTTGTGTATCAATCTCCAAGAATAGTCGCAAGGGGAATTTATTCCGCGACGAGCTCAACAAAAAATTACCTTTTATGATTGAAAGCGCACTAAATGCGCCAATATCTGAGCTATCGAATTGTCGAGAGAGCGTTTATGTCAGCCTCTGTTCAACTGGTCTGCCCGTCCTGTGAAGCGATTAATCGCATACCGGCAGACCGGTTAAGCCATGCACCTGTGTGTGGAAAATGTCGTGCTGCCTTGATTGTGGCATCGCCAATCCAGGCTAATGATCACAGTCTGCAGCGTCATATCAGCCGTAGCGATTTACCTGTGCTGGTGGATTTCTGGGCACCATGGTGTGGGCCTTGTGTGGGTTTCGCCCCAATATTCAGTGACCTTGCCAACCAAATGCAGCAGCAGGTCCGGTTTATTAAACTGGACACCCAGGAAAACCCCCAAAGTGGCGGGCAGTTTGGTATACGTTCTATTCCAACCCTGATACTTTTTCACCATGGTAAGGAAATTACGCGACTATCTGGTGCCTTACCTAAACAACAGTTCCACCAGTGGCTGCAACAACAACTGCAGTCGCTGACTTAAACCACACAATCTGGAGTCTTTATGTCTCTGTCTATGTTCAATGCATCCATTCCTCTGCTTATGCAGGGGCTAAATAACTTATTGGTGATCCTTGGTAAAGCTGAGACGTTTGCCGAACAGAAGAAGGTTGCCTCTGACGTGATGGCCGCCAGTCGACTGGCTATAGATATGGTGCCTTTAACCAGGCAGGTACAAATTGCCTGTGATACGGCCAAAGGCTGCGGCGCCAGGTTATCAGGTCAGGACAACCCCAGTTTTGCTGACGATGAAACCAACCTGCAGGAATTGCAGGCCAGAGTGCGCAAAACCCTGGCGTTTCTTGAACAACTTCATGCCGAGCAGTTTGAAGGTAGTGAAGACAAGGCCATTGTGCTGAATTTCCCCAGCATCACCCTGAATTTCAACGGCCAGGATTACCTGACCCAATTTGTGCTACCCAACTTTTATTTTCATCTGACCACGGCGTACGGCATCCTGCGCCATATTGGTGTGGATTTGGGTAAACGTGATTACCTGGGTAAGGTTGGCGGGGTCTGAGCTTCAACAAAAAAGGCGCCTGTTGCCAGGCGCCAAAGGGTTGAGGAATCGGAGAATGAAGCTAACTAGTGATTAATGAGTCGCAGCGGTTTGCATATCGTCTACGCTCAGGCGCAGACTTACCCGGCGATCAAAGGCATCGCCATCCAGGCTGGGAGTGCTGTCCAGTGGATTGGCTTCTCCCAGGGCCTGGCTGCTGATTCGGGATGCCGGTACGCCTTGGCGGACCAGTAATTGCTTCACCGACTCTACCCGCTCAGCTGAGAGTTGTTTGTTGCGCTGTTCGTCACCCCGGCGGTCAGCAAAACCTGCCAGCTCAACTTTCATGGATTTATTGCGTTTCACCGCATCGGCGAGTTCAGTCAGCTGTTGGCTGTAGATGGATTCCAGCGTGCTGGAGCCCGTGCGAAATTGTACATGCATGGTTAGATTGCTATCTTTACCGGCTTGCTCCTGTTCGCCAAGCGAGGCAAGTTGCATGCGACTTTTCTCCTCGCTGCTTTGCAGGCGGGTCAGAAGCTGCTGATTGGATGCCAGCAGTTGATTGATTTCTGCTTCATTTTGCGCCAGGGCCGTTTCCATTGACTTCATTTCCTTGTCAGCTGCCACCGAGTGGCCGACAAAGATACCTGAGACTCCACCTATGATGGCGCCCAGTGGACCACCAGCAATAGCGCCCACCAGCAGGCCGGAACCGAAACCGATGTTTTCCGCTTTCTTTATCTCCTGGTTGGCCAGGGCTGGGGTGGATAGAACCATCATCATGCTTGAAACCAATACTAACTTTTTCATCAATGCTCTCCTTACAAGGGAATATGTGTGTTGCGACAATTTCATTAAAACGCTGTTGGCTGGCACAAAAGGGGAGCAATAAAGGCAATACGCCGATGAATTGTGGCAAAAACATGGCATTTGCCCGGGGCGGCTAGTTTATGGTGTGGTTTAAGGTATAGTCCGCCTCATGCAAGAGGATTGTTGTTATGAGTAGAAGAATTGCCATTGTTGAAGATGAAGCCGCCATTCGTGAGAATTATGCAGCGGTCCTCAGACGTCAGGGCTATCAGGTTGCGACCTATGCCAATCGCCGCGAGGCGATGAGTGGCTTTGAACAACGTCTGCCTGACTTAGCCATCATAGATATAGGGTTACAGGATGAAATCGACGGCGGCTTTCTGCTCTGTCAGTCACTGCGTGGCATGTCGCCAACTTTGCCGATCATCTTCCTGACTGCCAGGGATTCGGATTTGGATACCGTGTCGGGATTACGCATGGGAGCGGACGACTATCTGACCAAAGATATCAGCATGCCACATATGACAGCCCGCATTTCAGCACTGTTTCGACGTATGGAAGCGTTCAGTCAACCCGACGACAAGCAGCAGCAGGTGCAGTGTGGCAGTCTGAGTCTGGATCTGAACCGTATGCAGGCGCGTTGGAAAGAGCTGGCGGTGGATTTAACTGTGACTGAATTTTGGATGGTGCATGCCCTGGCACGTTTTGCCGGCCATGTGAAAAGTCGTCAGCACCTGATGCAGGACGCCCGCGTGGTGGTGGACGACAGCACTATTACCTCCCATATCAAACGCATCCGTAAAAAGTTTGTACAACTGGACGAAGCCTTTGACTGTATTGATACCGTTTATGGTATGGGTTACCGCTGGACGAGTGACAGGGACTGATGTTTGGCACTACGTAAGTTTCATCTTTTCGGCCTGCGCTTTAAGCTGTTACTGTTGTCAGGCTTTTTGTTCAGTATTCCCTGGCTTGGCTATGAATATGTGTGGGAAATGGAAAAGTATCTGCGTGCCGGCCAGGAAAGAACGTTGCTGGGTACAGTACGAGCGGTGGCAACGGCGCTGCATGAAAGGCCAAAGCTGTTTGATGCCCAGGCCAGTTACCTGAGTGTTGAGAAAGGCCGGGATCTCTATGCCTATCCAATAGTCGACCCTATCCGGTTGGATGGTGATTTGTCAGACTGGCGTCAGCAGCAGCATGCTTTGCACTATGGGCAGGATCACCTGATTAGCCAGCGCGATGGCAACACTCCGGTCAGCCTGAGCTTTAATCATCTTATTGGTAAGTATCGTCAGCACCTGTATGCCTATTTTGAAGTGTCAGACGATCATGTGGTGTATCGGTCAGCCAATAGTCTGAGCGTGGACAACAATGATTATTTACAAATCGCCTTTACCACGCCTGCGGGGGATTTTCGCCGTTATCTGATCGCCACAGCTAAACCCGGCTGGCTGACCCCATATGAAATGAATGTTCAGGACAGCTTGAGCAACCAGCCGTTGAGGCCGGAGAACCGCATTCAGGGCGCCTGGCGGGAAACGCCTCAGGGTTACAATATTGAATTACGTATTCCCCTTGAACTGCTTGGCAGTAAACTGAGTTTTGCTGTTACCGATGTAGACAGTCCGGGCGGGCAGGCCCTGGCGACGATTGGCACCTCAAATGTATGGGAAGAAGACAAACTCGGTACAGTATTGGTTCCTTCACCGGAAATAGAGCTGATTTTAAAAGGCCTGGGGCATACCAACTCGCGGATTTGGGTAGTAGATCAACATCAGCGGGTACTGGCGAAATCCGGAGATATCAAGAATTCAGACGGTATCTGGAGTCGCCCCGCGACAACGACAAACGAAAACTGGTGGGAGCAAGTTGCCAGACGCTGGTTGCATCCACTGTACTATAAATTTCTGACCCGGCCCCCCAGTGATTTTATTGATGAGTTATATGATGTTGCCAATTTACAGGGCAGCCATATTGAACAGGCGTTGCGCGGGCAGGCAGGCTCCAGTTGGCGGCTGACACCGGATAATAAAGCCGTGGTGTTGGCGGCGGCTTATCCTATTTATATTGACGACAAAGTCATGGGGGCGGTAATCGCCGAAGAAACCACCAACGGCATTCGCAGTTTGCGCAATCTGGCGTTGGAAAAGCTCTTTACCTTGATGTTGGCGGTGATGCTGCTCGGTACTTTAGCGCTGTTTTTGTTGGCGTCGCGTATTTCCAGCCGGATCCGGCGGTTACGCGATCAGGCTGATGCCGCTATAGATGAACAGGGCCGAATCCGCAGTCAATTGAAGGCATCCAAGGTACAGGATGAAATTGGTGACTTGTCCCGCACCGTATCCGATATGGTGCAACGTTTGGGTCAGTATCACCATTATCTGGAAAGCATGTCATCCAGGCTTTCACATGAACTTCGGACCCCTGTAGCAGTGGTGCGCTCTTCCCTTGAAACCCTGCAGATGGAAGAAGAGAAACTGACAGATTCTGTTTATATGCAGCGTGCTCAGGAAGGTTTGAATCGCTTGTCCGCCATCCTAACCAATATGAGTGAAGCAACCCGGCTGGAACAAAGCCTGCAAAGCGCTGACAGACAGGAATACCAGCTCGATCAGGTGCTGGAAGGTTGTGTTCAGGGTTATCAGCTTGCTTACCCTGATACTGCATTGGTGCTTAAATTAGAAGACCGTCAGCTTAAGGTTAACGGTGCCCCCGAGTTGTTTGCGCAATTGCTGGATAAACTGGTGGCCAACGCGGTGGAATTTGCCACCCAGGGGACGCCAGTGGAGGTGGTGCTGAAACGCCACGGTCGCAAAGCCGTGCTGGAAATCAGTAACCAGGGGCCGCTGCTACCAGCGCAAATGCAAGGTCGACTGTTTGATTCCATGGTCTCGGTACGACCGCCCAATCAGGCAGGTAAGCTGCCCCACCTTGGTCTGGGCCTGCACATTGCCAGGTTAATCAGTGATTTCCATAATGGTCAGATTAACTTGCACAATTTAGCAGATAACACGGGGGTGATTGTCAGGCTGACCTTGCCCCTGGTGTAATGCACCAAGGAGGTGCATAAACGGCAGTATACCCAGATCCCGGGATAAACGCGCTAGCGCCCGTCAAGCCTGAGCCACAGCGGCATAACAGGTTTTTGCCTGTCAAGTCACAAATGGCAAAAAAACTGACATTTTGTTTAATTTCTAGCCTTTTCATCATGGCAAAAAAACCGTAAACTTAGCGCCCTTTTGAACGGGGTGGATGTTTTTTGCACAGTGGTGTTATGCAGATTGGTCCTTACAAACTAGACAATAATCTGATCCTGGCACCGATGGCGGGGGTAACAGACCGCCCATTTCGGCAATTATGCAAACGCATGGGCGCCGGACTGGTGGTGTCAGAAATGCTGTTGTCCAACCCTGACGTGTGGAAATCCGACAAGTCCAAACATCGAATGGACCATGAAGGAGAAACTGGCATCAGATCGGTACAAATTGCCGGTGCTGATCCAGCGTTGATGGCGATGGCCGCTATCCATAACGTCGAAAGTGGCGCCCAGATAATTGATATCAATATGGGCTGCCCGGCAAAAAAGGTAAACAAGAAAATGGCGGGCTCTGCCCTGTTGCAATATCCCGAACTGGTTCGCGATATTGTTCGTGCAGTGGTGAGTGCGGTGGATGTGCCGGTGACCCTGAAAATCCGTACAGGATGGGACAGGGACAATAAAAACGGTGTGGACATCGCCAGAATTGCTGAAGGTGAAGGTATTCAATCCCTCGCTGTACATGGCCGCACAAGGGCTTGTATGTACAAAGGGGAAGCCGAATACGACACCATTCGAGCCATCAAGCAGGCGGTGAACATTCCCGTTGTCGCTAACGGGGATATTACCAGCCCGCAGAAAGCCAGCCAGGTGCTGGCCATGACGGGGGCTGACGCTGTCATGATTGGACGTGGAGCCCAGGGACGCCCCTGGATATTCCGTGAAATCGCGCATTATCTGGAAACAGGTGAGGTTTTGCCTTCACCTGCATTAGCTGAAATCAGGCAGGTGATGCTCGAGCATGTCAGCAATGTACACCAGTTTTATGGTGAGTTTTCAGGCGCACGTATCGCCCGCAAGCATGTGGGTTGGTATTTGGCGGAACATGACCAGGATCGTCAGTTTCGTAGTCGATTCAATGCCATTGAGGATGCCGGTGAGCAAATCAGGGCCTTGGATCAGTATTTTGAACAGTTGATGGAACCGAAGCATGGCTTCGCTTCTGTCGCCGAGTATCATTAACCTAAGAGCAAAGATAGTATTATGTTCGATCAAAACGTAACTTCTCCTTTTACCACAACGGTAACGACTCCTTCTCAAACTCAGGCTCAGAAGCCACTGCGTGACTCCGTCAAGCAAGCCGTCAACAAATACTTGAAACAGCTGGACAACACTAATATCGAGAACCTGTATGAGCTGGTTCTGGCTGAAGTTGAAGCGCCGCTCCTGGAAGAAATCATGACCTTCACCCGCGGCAACCAAACCCGCGCCGCCATTATGATGGGAATCAACCGTGGCACACTGCGTAAGAAACTGAAGCAGTACGGTATGAACTAAGGCCAATTGGCCACCGATGAAAAGAGCACCTGATGGTGCTCTTTTCATTATTCCGGTCGGCAATTGCAGTGCAATTGGTATTACACTGTGCCAGGCCAATCTCATGTTCTTCTATTTTCATGCCAAGAGGACTTCTTGATGGAAAATGCAAAACCCATCCGCCGCGCCCTGCTGAGCGTATCAGACAAAACCGGTATCTTAGAATTTGCTCAGGCTCTGGCAGCCATGGACATCGAACTGTTGTCCACCGGCGGCACAGCCAAATTACTGGCCGACAATGGTCTGAAGGTCACTGAAGTATCAGATTACACTGGTCATCCGGAAATCATGGATGGCAGAGTGAAAACGCTGCACCCTAAAGTGCATGGCGGTATTCTCGGACGCCGTGGTCAGGATGAAGCGGTGATGGAACAACATGATATCCAAGCCATTGATATGGTGGTAGTGAATCTTTACCCGTTCGCTAAAACAGTGGAAAACGATGATTGCACATTGGAAGATGCCATTGAGAACATCGATATTGGTGGGCCGACCATGGTGCGGGCGGCGGCCAAAAACCACAATGATGTGGCCATTGTGGTGAATGCCCAGGACTATGCCAGGGTGCTGGAAGAAATGCAGAACAACAACACCAGCCTGACCTACGCCACCCGCTTTGATCTGGCTATCGCTGCTTTTGAACACACCGCCCAGTACGATGGCATGATCGCCAACTATTTCGGTGCCATGGTGCCTTCTCATGGTGAACCTTCCAGTGAAGGTTCGCAGTTCCCCCGTACGCTGAATCTGCAATTTATTAAACAGCAGGATCTACGCTATGGCGAAAACAGTCATCAATCTGCTGCATTTTATGTGGAAGCCGACGTGCAGGAAGCGTCCGTGGCTACTGCCCGTCAATTGCAGGGTAAAGAGCTGTCTTACAACAACATCGCCGATACCGATGCGGCACTGGAATGTGTGAAAGAATTCGATGAGCCAGCCTGCGTGATCGTTAAACACGCCAATCCTTGTGGTGTGGCGCTGGGCAGCGATATTCTTGAGGCTTACAATCGCGCCTACCAAACCGACCCCACATCTGCATTTGGCGGCATCATTGCATTTAACCGCGAATTGGATGGTAAAACCGCTCAGGCTATTATCGAACGTCAGTTTGTGGAAGTGATCATTGCTCCCAGTGTGTCTGCCGATGCCGTGGAAATCGTCAGTGCTAAACAAAATGTGCGCCTGCTGGAATGTGGTGACTGGCGTGGGCAGTTAACCGAAGAGTTTGACCTGAAACGGGTGAATGGCGGCCTGCTGGTGCAGGACCGAGACTTTGGTATGGTGGAAATGGACGATCTGAAAGTGGTTTCTAAGCGCCAGCCCAGTGAGCAGGAACTGAAAGATCTGCTGTTTGCCTGGAAGGTGGCCAAGTACGTTAAGTCTAATGCCATTGTGTATACCAAAGACGGTATGACCATAGGGGTGGGCGCTGGCCAGATGAGCCGGGTTTACTCTGCCAAGATTGCCGGTATCAAAGCGGCAGATGAGAACCTTCAGGTAGCCGGTTCTGTGATGGCGTCGGATGCCTTCTTCCCATTCCGTGACGGTATAGATGCTGCGGCAGCAGCAGGAATCAAAGCTGTGATTCAGCCTGGTGGCTCGATGCGTGATGAAGAAGTGATTGCCGCAGCCGACGAGCATGGTATGACCATGGTCTTCACTGGTATGCGTCATTTCCGCCATTAATCTGTAAGTCGGCCTGCGGGTCGACTTTCTGTTTGCTGAAGCCGGGGTATACTCGGGCTTAAAACAAGGACAATGGGAGAACAGAATGAAAGTATTGATTATCGGCGGCGGCGGTCGTGAACATGCGCTGGCATGGAAGGCTGCCCAGTCTGAACAGGTTAGTCAGGTGTTTATTGCCCCAGGTAATGCTGGCACCGAACTGGAACCGAATATCCAGAATGTTGCCATTGGTGCAGAAAACATTGGCGGTTTACTGGCATTTGCCCAGCAGGAAAAAATCGACCTGACCATTGTCGGTCCTGAAGCCCCGTTGGTGCTTGGCGTGGTAGACAAGTTCCAGGCCGCTGGTTTGCGCATTTTTGGTCCCAGCCAGGCGGCCGCCCAGCTTGAAGGCTCCAAAGCCTTTACCAAGGACTTTCTGGCCCGCCATAATATTCCCACTGCGGCTTATCAGACTTTTACTGAGGTTGGCCCTGCACTGGATTATGTTAAGCAACAAGGCGCACCTATTGTGGTTAAGGCCGATGGCCTGGCCGCTGGTAAAGGCGTTATCGTCGCCATGACGGAGCAGGAAGCGGAAGATGCCATTCGCGATATGCTGGCTGGCAATGCCTTTGGCGATGCCGGTAGCCGGGTGGTGATCGAAGAGTTTCTGAGCGGTGAAGAAGCCAGTTTTATTGTGATGGTGGATGGTAAAAATGTGCTGTCCTTTGCCACCAGTCAGGATCACAAACGTGTGGGTGATGGTGATCAAGGGCCAAATACCGGCGGTATGGGAGCCTATTCTCCGGCGCCCGTAGTTACCGCTGATGTGCATCAACGCATTCTGAACGAAGTGATTTTCCCCACTGTACAGGGCATGGCGTCTGAAGGGCATCCTTATGTGGGCTTCCTGTATGCCGGCTTAATGATCACCAGCGACGGCACACCTAAAGTGATCGAATATAACTGCCGTTTTGGTGACCCGGAAACTCAGCCCATTATGCTGCGTCTGCAATCAGACCTGGTCGGTTTGTGTGAAGCGGCGCTGGATGGCAAGTTGGATAACACTCAAATCGACTTTGATGCTCGCGCTGCAGTGGGGGTAGTTTTGGCTGCCAAGGGCTATCCCAGCGATTACCCTAAAGGTGACGTGATCAGTGGTTTGGGTAATGGTGAAAGCGCTACTGCAAAAGTGTTCCACGCTGGTACCAAAATGCAGGATGGACAGGTTGTCACCAATGGCGGTCGGGTACTTTGTGCCACAGCATTGGGGGAAACAGTCAGCGAAGCGCAGCGCAGCGCCTATAAACTGGTTGAAGAAATTAGTTGGAACGGCATGTTTTGCCGAAAAGATATTGCCTGGCGTGCTATTGCCAGGGAACAGGGCAAGTAAACCCAATACCATTAAGGCCCTGAACGGGCCTTAATGGTTGTTCACAAAGCATTGTTTATTGCACCCTGGGATGCTGTTGGCTTAGATCAACGCGTCTGCGGATAACGTAATATAAAACGCGCGCCTCCCAACGGCGAGCGTTCTACTTTACAACTGCCCTGGTGCCATTGTTGTATCCGTCTGACAATCGCCAGACCAAGTCCGGCCCCTCCGCGTTTTCTGTCCCGTCCTGCATCAGGTCTGAAGAAAGGTTCAAAAATTTTGTCTTTGTCGGCTTCTTCCACGCCCTGGCCGTCATCGTCCACCATCAGACGAATTTCGTCTCTATCTGTTTCAATACTGACCAGAATCCTGCTTTTGGCATAGCGCATGGCGTTTTGCATAATATTTTGCAGCGCCCGCTGCACAAAGTACCCATCAGCCAGCAACTCAGCATCGGATAATTGCAATTCGAGCTTAATATGTGGCGGGCAGTTGGCTGCCATGCGATTGGCTAGTCCTTCCACTAATTCCGCCAGTGGTAAGGTCGAGTAGTCCATCTCCGGTGCGGTATTTTCCATGCTGGCGTAATCGAGCATTTCCTGCACCAGTCGCTCCAATTCTTCAACATCCCGTGTCATATCCTGCCAGGGCGCTGAGCCGGGGGGGGGCTCCATGGCCAGAGCAAACTTCAAGCGTGACAATGGCGTACGAAACTCATGTGCCACGGCTCCGGTCAGTTCCCGTTGATTCTGCACTAACTGTTTGATTTGTGTTCCGAGTTGATTAAATGAATGCATAATGCTGGACAAAGCCGACGCTGAACCGACGGAAATGGCGGGCAGTGAACCATCCTGACGCAAAGAACGTGAGGCTTCTCGTAACTTGGATAAGTCGCGCCAAAGCGGCCAGGTCCATAGTGACAGAAGTAAAGCCAGCAAAGCGAAAAACACACCGCTATACAACCATACATTTAACTGACTGGGTTGATCCGGATGATAAATCTGCAGAAGCTGATTATTGCGGCTGTCGAGGATGTATAGCTGCTGCCCATATTCATCGTCGAACAACACCAGGGGCTGGCCATTTTGCAGTTGTTCAGCCATGTCTTGCGGCCAGGCAATACTGTCTACATCCAGGCGGTCAAGTTTAAGCCCGAAGCCGTCTAGCTGGCTGGGTAAATTTTCTGGTAGCGAAAGTTGTTGGCTAACAAAGGCAGCCGTGGCTGCAACCCAGGGGTCCAGCTTACTGTCGTTCTCCAGGAATACTTTGTCCAGAACTGCCGCCAGCCCAACTAAAGACAGCACAATAAAAACATACAGGCTGACGAACAGTCTGCCCATTATCTAAACCTGAAGAGTGACAAAGACTGCCCGCATATTAATCCCAGGCATCGGCCACAAAGAAGAAGCCTTTGCCCCAAATCGTTTTAATGCGCTGTGGGTTTTGCTGATTATCACGTAATTTTTTGCGCAATCGCGAAATACGTACGTCGGCTGAACGGTCCAGGCCGTCATATTCACGACCGATTAAATCGCGGTAAATCTGTTCACGGTCAACTAACTGTGACGCGTTTTCCGCCAGCATCCATAATAAATCAAATTCATGGCTGGTCAGTTGAATGGGCTCTTCCCCAAGCATGACCTGTCTGGAGGCGCTATCGATACGCAGACTACCGAACTTCAGTTTGCTGGCAGGCTGCGGGATACCAGTTGGTTTGACTCTTCTGAGTAAGGCATGGATACGGGCCAGCAATACACGAGGCTCGACGGGTTTGATCACATAGTCATCGGCACCCAGCTCCAAGCCCAGCACCTGATCATAGTTTGTATCTCTGGCCGTCAGAAACAGAATAGGGCCGTTGAAGGACTGGCGTAAAGAACGGCAGAGCATAAAGCCATCTTCACCTGGCAACATCACATCCAGCAAAATAATATCTGGCTGTTGTTTGCGTACTTGTTGAAGTAAGTCGGTACCATCCGCAAATTGCACAACATCCAACTGTTGGTTACGCAAAAATTCCGCCGTTAACTGGCTTAATCTCTCGTCATCTTCTACCAGAAAAACTTTTGCCATCAGAATAAACTCCAGGGCTTACGTACACGCTGGCGAACAGCACTCAGTGCCTTTACTTCCAGTGTCTCTGTCAATAAGTCGCGGTCATCCTGCCGCATACTGATAACCGAATCTTCACTGTAACTCAGGTTTAAACGAATATGTTGCCGTGGGGTCTGCCAGCATTGCAACTGCTCGTCACTGAGAAACAGACAGCTGTCAGGAGGTAAGTCCCCCCATATTTGAATATCCAGTTGCAATTGGCAGGCTTCCCCCAGCTCTTTAACAATGCAGACACTAGGCTTAACACGCCATCCCAGATCCTGCGCTGCCACTGACAAATGCCAGCCACTGACTGCCATTAATATCAGCAGCCGGTACCAAACCGGCTTCAACCTTGAGTCTCTTCAGAAGTGGTAGGCGGCACCGACAAAAATTCCTCTAATCTTGCTTTCATCCAACAACGGGCTGGCCGTCATCCCTTTATGCAGTTCTGTCCAGGTCAGGCTGCCAATCAGTCGCCAATGCTCAGCTATGGGACGGATAACCTGAATTGACAGAGAAGGATACCAGCCGGAACGGGCTTCATAATAGAGGGAAGTGTCAACCTCGTCGCGATCATCCAGACCGTAATAATAATCTACCAGTTTTGTGCTTTTCCATACCAGTGATGGTGTGGCAACCCAGGTCCAGTGACCGGTTTGCCAGGACAGGCTGTAGCTAAGCTCGGCTTGCTGACCATGGTGAACCTTACCAACGTCTGTCACCATACTGGCCTGAAACTCGCCTGATTCATGGCGAAGGTGCAGCCTGACGCCACCATTAACAGACCAACGCCGGGTGGCCACGTCATCTTTGGAAACGGTACGCTTTACTTCCATCGAGGGGCCAATAAAACCAGACCCCAAGGCCATATTAGAGAATAGATTGGCAGGGTGCCAAAAGGCAAAGTTAGCGGCTTCCTTGTTTAAATTAACGAAGCCTTCCAAAGCGAAGGTGCCATTATCAATAACCTGATAACCTACTTCATCATTATCCAGATAGAAGGCCTCGCCATACCAGGCGATATCGGGTAGAACCACCAGCGGAATATTATCGCCGTCAACCAGAGGATTGCTTCGGACGCCCGCCCCGATGGCCACACCCAACTGCCACTGCCCCTTTTCAATACATTGGCTTTCACAGGCAATAGCAGAGGGACCAGCCATTAGGCCAACCAATACAATCCACAAACCAACCCGCAACGTCATGACAGCTCCTGATACACCGGCAGACAAGGGTAGCAGAGGCCAAGGCCGGACTCATCTATGAATTACAATTATTCACAAATGCTGTCAAATTCGATCTGACCGAAGGAAGGCCAGAAGCTAGGATTGTGTTGTCGGTTTATGGCTAGGAAGCCTGCAGTTACCGACACAGTGCAAGAGCAGGTAACTTAATCCTTTACCTGTGTTGTGGTTGGCCGGTTCTACCGGCCTTTTTTATGTTCAGGATGAACGGTATGCCGTGGGTTCATGGAAGAACAGGAACGGCGATGTTCAGGATGAACGGTATGCCGTGGGTTCATGGAAGAACAGGAACGGCGATGTTCAGGATGAACAGTATGCCTTGGGTTCATGGAGGAACAGGAGCGGCGATGTTCAGGATGAACGGTATGCCGTGGGTTCATGGAGGAACAGGAACGGCGATGTTCAGCAAAAATTCAGTTGTATCCTGTAGACTCATACTCATCGTTCAGACATTTGTGCAGAGGTAAGAGTATGAAACAGGTTACCCGTTCCTTATTGTTGGCTACTACTTTAATGAGTGTCAGTGGTGTCAGTCTGGCCAAGGCCGATGTAGAGATAAACTGGCAGGATCCCGACCGTTATACGGATGTACACCCTGCCAATGAATCCAGAGTAAAGTTCAGAGAAAGAACCTTTGCCGAGATCCAGGAGTACGTAGAAAAGCTGGCAGAGAAGCTTCCCGATGGGCAAAAATTACAGTTGAATGTCACTAATCTGGATTTAGCCGGTCAGGTCTGGCCAGGCAGTTTTGTTGGCCTGAACAGTCCCTCTGATGTGCGCCTAATTAAACGTATTGATATTCCAAGGATGAAGTTTGATTACAAACTATTGGACGCCAGTGGTGAGCAGATCAAAGGTGAGGAAGTGGATCTTAAGGATATGAGCTTTCAGGACAGAGTGAACCCGCTGTTTAACAGTGAATCACTGCGCTACGAGAAAAATATGATTCGGGAATGGTTTAATGAGGCGTTCGCCGACATATTACCTAAAGAATAAACCCACAAAGCCAGGCTCCGCCTGGCTTTGTTTTGGTTAAAGCATTTTTTCAATAGACTTATATAACTCCGTCGCTTTTTCAGCGGACAAGTTATTGCTTTGCGCAGACGGCCCGACGCTGCTGGATACCCTGACAAAATCACTGCTGCCATCCTCTGCATCGTCCTGTTGTTTGTCCTGGCTGGCTGGGCGTGTTTGTTGCTGGGCTTGCAGATTCTGTTCAGTCTGCTGCAATATCCTGGCCTGGGGGGACAGTTCCACTTTGGGTTGTCCGGCACCGATACCAAAGGCAACAGGCTTTTCTTCTGCCGCGTTGACCGACTGTTGGCGGAAAGATGAATTTAAACTTGTGTTGGTTGCCAGTACTTCCATTACAACCTCCCCTTGATGCTTCGCACTTAGTTCAGTTCCATCAGATTTTCAACGGAACCTGTATAAGTATGCACCAGGCAGGCTAAAAAACAACCTGTCTGGCTCAGCCTTTCAGGCTGTCTTTAAAACCGGCCAGGGTCGAAAACAACAGTTCCATTTTGCGCACGACGTTGGCTAGTTGGGGCTCAAAGGTTTCGGTATCTGTCTGGTTTTCGAGAGTAACGATATCGCGAGCCAGTTCTTCAACATAAGGCCCAAACCTTTTACTTTGAACCTCAAATCCAGCGTCATCGGCAAACACCTGCTGGAATTTTCCCTGGCCTTGCTGATGCAGCTTGGCCAGTGACTGGTCGGCGTCCAACGCGCGCCGATAGATGACCTGCATGTTGTCTTTGAGTTTATCCAGAATGCTTTGCATGGAAAAAATTCACTTTTTTATTAAAGATGCGCTAAGGCATGCCGATAAGCTGTCGAAGGTGGGCAATTCTGCCCGCTTTTAAACTCAGTCTCAAGCTGTAAGAGGAACAGGTATGGAACTACAAGGTGCTTCTACCTCTGGAATGTCCGACGTGTCGGCAGAACTTCGCTCTGCAAAACTTGCTAAAAATCAGCAGGAACAAGAGGGCAAAGCCGCACTTCAGTTGCTGGATTCAGCTTCTGGCGTACCCAAAGCTTCTTCGGCAAATCCTGCGTTGGGATCGACTATCGATACCTTCGCCTGATTGGCAGCCCGACCCTGGCCAGGCTTGCCTGCGTTAGGGATGAAGATGTAAGTCGACGGGCGTCTTGCCGGGCTGGTGACCAATTTCTCTGACGAGTTTGGACACCAGGTATCCCGGCAGACGCTTTATCATTCCTGCCATTATTTGTCTTGCCTGGCTGTCATCCACCGCAAAATGCGCCGCGCCTTGTACCTTGTCCAGCAAATGCAGATAGTACGGCAGTACGCCAACAGCAAATATTGCTTCACTAAGCTCCACTTGAGCCTGCACAGAATCGTTCACACCTTTTAGCAATACAGCCTGATTCAGCAAAGTAACACCGGCAGCACGTAGCTTGTGTAGTGCTTCTTCGAGCTTTTTATCCACTTCATTGGCATGGTTGATATGCAGCACCATGACAGGGCGCAGACGGCTGTCGGCAAACCAGCCAAGTAGCTCATCAGTTATCCGCGCCGGAATTACCACCGGTAGCCTGGTATGCAGGCGCAAGCGTGTTACATGCGGAATGTTTGCAACCTCCTGGCTAAGCCAGGCGAGGAAATCATCTTTGGCCATCAGAGGGTCGCCACCTGAGTAGATAACCTCGTTAATCTCCTGATTGGCGCGAATATAGTTCAGTGCCTGTTGCCATCCTTGCCTGGAGGGGGCGTTGTCTGCATAAGGAAAATGGCGGCGAAAACAATAGCGGCAGTTTATCGCGCAGCCACCGCGAATAATCATCAGTACCCGACTTTGATACTTATGCAATAAACCCGGCACGGCACTTTGCTGTTCGTCCAGTGGGTCTGCACTGTATCCCGGTGTTTCAAGCAGTTCCTCTTCCAGGGTGAGTACCTGGCGCAATAAGGGGTCATTGGCATCGCCTTTTTTCATTCTTTCAACAAAAGGCCGTGGCACTATCAGCGGAAATAGTTTTCTGGCGGCAAAGCCGCTGACAAAGGCTTCTGCGGGCAGGTCCAGCGCTGCCAGTAATTTACCCGGATCGCGATATGCCAATGCCAATTCTTTTTGCCAGGAAGTCTCTACAGCGGGGACAATTTTAGGTATTATCTGCGCCAATAACGTGCTCTCAAAACGTAATGAGGAAAAGATGGCATTTTACAGCACAAACGAATTCAAAGCTGGACTAAAAATCATGCTCGACGGTGAGCCATGCAACGTCCTCGAAAACGAGTATGTCAAACCCGGTAAAGGCCAGGCCTTTAACCGGGTTAAGATCCGTAAGCTGATTTCTGGCAAAGTGCTGGAGAAAACCTTCAAATCAGGCGATACCGTTGAAGGTGCCGATGTAATGGATCTGAGCCTGTCCTACTTGTATACCGACGGTGAATTCTGGCATTTCATGAACAATGACACCTTCGAGCAGATTGCTGCTGATAAAGCCGCAGTAGGTGACAACGTTAAGTGGCTGGTAGAAAACGACCCTTGCACTATTACCTTGTGGAATGGTTCGCCTATCACTGTCACACCACCTAACTTTGTGGAACTGGAAATTACCGAAACCGATCCTGGCCTTAAAGGCGATACTGCAGGTACTGGTGGTAAGCCTGCCACCTGCAGCACAGGGGCGGTAGTGCGTGTGCCTTTGTTTGTGCAGACCGGCGAGGTGATTAAGGTTGATACCCGCAGCGGCGAGTATGTTTCCCGGGCGCAGAAGTAACACCTAAACTTGCTTTGAAAGCCCACTTCAGGTGGGCTTTTTTCATTGTTGCAGATATTGAGTTCAACATGGCATCTTCATCAGTTTCCTGGCGGCCAACGGCCAGCATCGCTACCTTGCAAAAACGCGCTGAGTTAACGGTGGCAGTACGGTCATTCTTTGCCAGGCGCGGTGTCTGGGAAGTGGAAACCCCTTGTCTTTCAAGTGCTACGGTAACAGATGAGCATCTGCAGGGCTTCAGTACTGAATTTGTTGGGCCGGGTGCTGCCCAAGGGCGTACCTTATACCTGCAAACCTCGCCTGAATACGCTATGAAGCGATTATTGGCGGCAGGCAGTGGCGCTATCTTTCAGATCTGTAAAGCCTATCGCAATGAAGAGTCGGGGCGTTGGCACAACCCGGAATTCACTATGTTGGAGTGGTACCGGCCAGGTTTTGATCATTTCGATTTAATGCAGGAACTGGACGAGCTGGTACAACTGATCTGCAGTACTGAGCCAGCCGAGCGAATCAGCTACCAACAGGTGTTTATGCAGCATGTTAAGCTGGACCCGTTATCCTGTAGTCTGGCTGAGCTTAAGCAGGCCGCCGCGCAACTGGGGCATGGCGAGCTGGCAGCGGCAGAAACTGACCGCGATGTGCTGTTACAACTGCTGTTTTGCGATGCGGTTGAACCACAAATCGGTCAACAGCGACCTTGTTTTGTCTATGACTTTCCTGCCAGTCAGGCCGCATTGGCTAAACTTAATCCTGATGATCCACGCGCAGCACAGCGTTTTGAACTGTATTTCCGCAATCTGGAACTGGCCAATGGCTTTCACGAACTGGACGACGCCGGTGAGCAAAAGGCCAGATTCGAGCAAGACAATCTGAAAAGGCGCTCGCAGGGCAAGCAGGAAAAACCCATAGATCCCATGCTGTTGCAGGCACTGGAAGCCGGCATTCCCGCCTGTGCCGGAGTGGCAGTAGGGTTGGACAGGTTGTTTATGCTAGCGTTGGCGCAATCCAGCATCAGTGATGTGCTGAGTTTTGATGTAGGAAATGCCTGAGCATGAGACTGAATGACGCCCAGGACAAAGCTGTAAAATATATCTCAGGACCTTGCCTGGTATTGGCTGGCGCTGGCAGCGGTAAAACCCGCGTTATTACCAACAAGATTGCCTATCTGGTCAGGGAATGTGATGTGCCCGCTCGCGGTATTGCGGCGGTAACATTCACCAACAAAGCCGCCCGGGAAATGAAAGAGCGGGTGGCGCAGACCCTGGGTAAACAGGAAGCCAGGGGCCTGAAGGTGTCTACCTTTCATACCATGGGCCTGAATATTATCAAGTCAGAAGTAAAAGCTCTGGGGTTAAAGGCGGGGTTTTCCCTGTTTGATGATAAAGACAGTCTGGCGCTACTAAAAGACCTGACGCAGGAGCAGTGGGACGGTGACAAAGAGCAGCTTGCGCTGCTGCAAAGCTGCATTTCCAACTGGAAGAATGACCTGATTCTGCCCGAGCAACTGCAACGAGCCGCAACATCTGCTGGTGAAAAGGAGTTTGCCGAGTATTACCTGCGCTACCAGCAAAATCTGAAAGCTTACAATGCCCTGGATTTTGACGACCTGATTCTGATGCCAACCCTGCTGCTGCGGCATAACGAAACGGTTCGGCACAAATGGCAGAACAAAATTCGTTATCTGCTGGTGGATGAATATCAGGATACCAATACCAGTCAGTATGAACTGGTCAAGCTGCTGGTCGGGGAGCGGGCGCGCTTTACCGTGGTTGGTGATGATGATCAGTCCATTTATTCCTGGCGCGGTGCCAAGCCACAGAATCTGGTGTTGCTGCAGAGTGATTTCCCCAAACTCAGGGTGATCAAACTGGAGCAGAATTACCGTTCATCGGGCCGTATTCTGCACAGTGCCAACATTCTGATTCAGAATAACCCCCATGTGTTCGACAAGAAGCTGTTTTCTGAACTGGGTTATGGTGAACCGCTGAAGATACTGCAGGCCAAAAACGAGGAGCATGAGGCCGAGCGGGTGGTGGCCGAGCTGATGGCACACAAGTTTATGAATGGTACGCAGTTTAAGGACTATGCCATTTTGTACCGGGGCAATCACCAATCCAGACTGTTTGAAAAGACGCTGACCACTAACCGAATTCCTTACAAAATCAGCGGCGGTACGTCTTTTTTTGCCAAGGCTGAGATTAAAGACATTATGGCTTACTTGCGCTTACTGGTGAATCAGGACGATGACAATGCCTTGCTAAGGGTGATTAATGTGCCCGCCAGGGGCATTGGCCGGGCTACTCTGGAAAAACTAGGTAACTTTGCTAATGAACTGCATGAGTCATTGTTTAGCGCATCCTGCCATGGGCAATTGCATAGTGTGTTATCCGGCAAAGCCCTGACGGCGGTACAGAATTTCAGTCGCTGGTTGGTGGAACTGTCCGACCAGGCTGTGCGGGGGGATACCACCCAAGCCATCCGCGACATGATCAAAAGCATGCATTACGAAGAATATCTGTATGAGTCCAGTGCCAGTCCCAAAGCCGCAGAATGGGCCATGAGCAATATCAGCACGCTGTTTGGCTGGATCAACGACATGCTGGAAGGCAATGAGCTCGACCCGCCCATGAGCTTGCAGGAAGTGGTAAACCGGCTGATTTTGCGCGATATGATGGAACGGGGGGAAGACAGTGAGGAGTCCGACCAGGTACAGCTAATGACCCTGCATGCGTCAAAGGGCCTGGAGTTTCCTTATGTGTTTATGGTGGGGATGGAAGAAGGTCTGCTGCCGCATCAAAGCAGTATCGATGAGAACAATATAGAGGAAGAGCGACGTCTGGCTTACGTTGGCATCACCCGTGCCCAGCGAGAGTTGTTTTTCACCCTGGCGAGAGAGCGTCGTCAGTACGGCGAAGTAATAAACCCGGAGCCCAGTCGATTCCTGTATGAACTGCCACAGGATGATCTGGTTTGGGAGCATAAAAAAGTTAAGGACAGCGCCGAGGTCAGACAGAAAAAAGGAGAGGTAGGGATCGCCAATCTGAGAAACTTGCTTAAACGCTGATTTTTCGGCTGGGTCCGCTGGTCAGTAATTCCATACGTTGAGACGGCATCACAAAACTACCCTGACCGAACTGGCAACCAATTTCTCGCAATGCGTCAAACTGGGCCTGTGTTTCAATGCCTTCGGCTATCAGTTTAAAGCCAAGGTGTTCGGCAATGCTGATAACGGACTGAATCATCTTCAGGTTCTTCTCTGACCTGGGCAGGGATTTAACAAAGCGATGGTCCACTTTCACATAGTCAAACGGGTAGGAATACAGGTAGGAAAGTGATGCCAGGCCGCTGCCAAAATTGTCCAGTACCAGTGTGACACCTGCCCGCTTGAGCTTCTTTAAGGCAGGCAGAATATGAGTGGAGCGCTTATTCAGATCGTTCTCGTCAAATTCCAAGACCAATTGTGCGGGGGAAATTCCGGCCGCTTCCACCTGCTCCAGCATCTGGGTGACTAATTTGTTCTGCAACAGATGATTAATGCTCAGGTTCAGGGCCACGCGTACAGGTTGTTTGGCCATACCCTGCATCTGGCTCAGGCATTCGCAGGCCCGTTCCAGCATAAAGTTATCCATTTCTATGGTCAGGCCGCTATGCTCGGCAACTTGCCAGAATTGTTCACGCTTCACCTTACCCAAGGTTGGGTGCTGCCAGCGGATATAGCACTCCAGATATACCCAATCCTGATTATCCAGATTAACAGCAGGCTGGCAGTAGCATTCGAACAGACTTTCTTTGAGCATGCGGCGGAACTCACTTTCCAGCTCAAGTTCTTCCAACAGGCGTTCCCGCATACTACTGTCGAAGGTCATAAAGCGGCCACGGCCCAGTGCCTTGGCCTGGTACATGGCGGCATCGGCATCGCGAATCACTTCTTCGGCCTTTTTATACCAGCTTTGAATAAAAGCAATACCGATACTGGCCCCTGAGTACATTTCCTTATCGTCCAGTACAAAGGGATTAGACAGTAAATCAATAATACGGCTGGCGACTTCTTCGGCGTCTTCTTCGTGTTCCAGACTGTCCAGTAATATCACAAACTCGTCGCCGCCCAACCGTGCTAATAAGTCATGGCCACGAATACATTGACTAAGACGTTTGGACACCTCAATCAGGAACATATCACCAGCATGATGGCCGATGGTGTCGTTGATTAATTTGAATCTGTCCAGGTCAATAAACAGTACGGCAAAGTTGTGGTCAGGGTGGCGTTTTTTATTGGCCACCGCCAGTTCCAGTCTGTTACTGAACATAACCCGGTTGGGCAGGTCGGTGAGGGCATCGTGATGAGCGTCATGGATTAACTTCAGCTCTATCTCTTTACGTTCTTCTATCTGCTTTTTCAGGTGCTGGTTGGTTTTATACAGCTCCTCGGTGCGTTCCTTAACCTTTTCGGCCAATTGCAGATTAATGGTCTGCAAGGCATCGGCTACCCGCTTGCGCTCCATGGCAACGGCAATATGGTGGGACACAAATTTCAGTAGTTCCAGATCTTTTAGGGTGTAGCCTTTCTTGCTCTCATAGGTCTGTACGGCAATCACGCCGGAAATCTCGCCATCTACCACCAGGGGTGAACCCAGCCAGGAATTGTCACGCTGGATCATTTTGTCGCTGACCCGTTTATCCAGCTCGCCTTGTTCGGTTAACAATCTGGAACGCTGCGCGTCAATCAGGGCAGCCTGGCCATTGGTGAGCACATATTCGGTCAAGCCTTTACCCAGGGGGCGCGGGGCGATACTTTGCTCAAGCTCATCGCTGAAGTACGGAAAATTCAGCAGATTCTGCTGCTTATCCCAAATGGCGATGTAACAGTTAGGGGCACTGAGTAGTCTGGATAAAATGTCATGCAGGCTGGAATAGAAGTCCTGCATATCGCCTTCCACATTGGCAGACAGTTCGGAGATCTCAAATAAGGCCTGCTGCAGTGACTCTATTTTTTGTCTTTCCTGGATTTCATCCTGCAGCTCTTCGTTCATCTGTCGCAACTGACGGGTGCGCTCGCGGATGGTCTTTTCTGTGATCTCACGGTTTTTCACCCTGTCCAGGGCATTGACGATATGCTGAGACACAAATACCAGAAATTCCAGATCCTGCTCTGTGTATCGTATCGACTCATCATAGCTTTGCACTACCATGGCACCTACGGTTTGTGCGCCACGTTTGAGGGGAACGCCCATCCAGTCGACCGGATCAGAGCCCAGTTCTTCCACTTGAATATGTTTTAACCGCTGGTGATAGTTTTCCTGAGTCAGAAACAAGGCTTCGCCGCTGCGCAGCAGGTATCCGGTCAAACCTTTGTTCAATTCTGCAGAAGGCATCTGTCGCACTTCCAGCTCATCGAACTCGTCGACAAAATAGACAAAATCTACCAGCTCGGCGGTTTGGTCATACAAGGCAACAAAGAAATTACGGGCATTCATCATGCCACTGATAATGTCGTGAATGGCGGGATACAGACGAGACAGCTCGCTAACGGAGTTTGCAAGCTCAGAAATATCAAACAGGGCCTTCTGCAGGGCTTCTGCCTGTTTATATTTTTCTGTTAGTTGCTGCAGTTCTGGCACAAGAGCGCGTAACTCTTCAATGCTCATGGACTCAGCGAGTTTTTCAGGTGCCATGTTGCCTTTGTTAAGCGAATTGCTTTAGGTGTTATAGTTTATTGGTCGCTAACCGGCCAAAAATAGCGCAATTCAAACAAAAAGACCACCAAAAAGGTGGTCTTGCATATAGCCAAAAAGCCTTTGTCGGCGGTTTTACAGCCCTTCGATCATATGTTCGATAGCGGCTTTGATTTCTTCATCCGAGCAGTTACCGCATGTCCCTTTTGGCGGCATGGCGTTGAAACCGTTGATGGCATGATTCAACAGCGTATCCACCCCTTTGGCGATACGATCATTCCAGGCGGCTGCATCACCGGCTTTCGGTGCGCCCATAACGCCAGTACCATGGCAGGCAAAGCAGGACGATTTAAATACGTCTGCACCAGAACGGGGACCTGATGCGGCAGCGGTTTGCGCCTGAGCACCTGCCACGTGAATTTGCCCAACAGGTTTGATGCGGTCTTTAATCGCATCACGAGCCATGTCGTCGGCCTGGCCAGCGAATACTCCCAGCAGACCTGCACCCAACACCAGTAAAGCTTTAATTTTCACAACCTACTCCCGCACCGATTCTGGTCTTTCATTAGATGTATGTTTTGGGCTCAGATTATAACGGTTAATCGGTGCCCTACAACCATTTATACACTATTAGTGTGGTCTTTATTGCCCTTACCTGCGGTTATACCCACCTTATGCTTGGCCAAGGTTATCTACAGGATTGATTTCAACTGTCTAATCAGGCATAGTACGCGGCCTCCAGACATCCCGTCTTGCTCTCGTGGTGAAATGGATATCACGTGGCCCTCCGGAGGCCAAGTTATAGGTTCGATCCCTATCGAGAGCGCCATACCTTTCAAGGCTTTTTACGATAGTTTTCACTATCAGAATATTGTCCGTGACCACAATTGGTAAGGCCACTAGATGCCAAACTTAAGTCTAAGCTCGAATTCTTCACTGGTGGTAAAGCATTCCCTGGCTAGTAAAAATGTCTAAGAATATCTAGAAATGTCTAAGCTATTGCTTGCTGGACATTCTCCAAATCTTACCTTCGCTCTCAATCCAGCCCTCTTTTTTCAGGGCTTGTTACAGATTTTTGATCTTGTGGTGTTTCTGGGGGGCGTCCAATACATCAGGCAATTTGTCTAAAAGTAGCCCGTCAATGTCTACAGGTCTTGCTGTACCGAATTTGTCCAAATATTCGACAATAAGTTGTTTGTAGTGATGGTCATCAAAGGCTCTGTTACGAATATATTGGGCCCTGTCTCCACTATGATCCGCCAGTTGCGCTGGAATATGATAGTTAGGCTTACGGCCTTCGATCAGTCTAAGAGCCTTGAGGTGTTTGGCCTGACCATCCGTGAGTGGTTTAGGTTTTTGTACCCGATCCAGCAACAGAATGTGTTCCAATGTCAGGTCTGGGTATTCGGCCAGCTTTCTGGCGTAGGCTATATCTGCGACTCGACCAATGATGGTGACTTGAACGCGATTATTCTTTAGCTCGTATTCCGGCAGAGGGAAGTAACGTTTCTTTTGAATGAGGAACATCTTGCGAATGCGCTGCCAATGGTATCAATCATGTTCAAATTGACCATAGCATCGGTTAGAAAACGATTGCGGTAACGGCTCTCAGGAGCACCGGCTTTTATAACAGATTCTACCGAGCCGGGAATAAACTGTCCCAAGTTGCTGAAGCACAAATGACCATCCCCAAACTCAACCACCGAGACCTTACCGCCCAGCTCGTAATCCTGATGGGCAATGGCATTATTGAGGGCTTCACGTATGATGTATGGGTCGTATTGATCCACTTCCTCCGGGAACAGTGTGCCTTCTTTCATATAGCGGTACTTTAGGTTCCGCACCTTATGAAAAACCTCATCTACGCTCACAGCCAAAATGCTGGTAGTCTCGCTCTAGCCCGTCTCTGTCTTTAAGAATCCAGGTGACGGTTGCCGAAGCCGGGTTAAGAAAGTGAGACGCTTCCGCTTTGCCCAACAACAAAATCGCTGTGCGGGTGATCTGACCATTAACAATAAGCTTTGCTTTGTTCAAGAATGTCGCGACATCTCACTGTTTGGCTTCATTTGCCAGCTTGGGATTCTTTTGAATAAAGTTCTCGCGCGCGATCTCAATGGCTTCTGGCGCGAGGTCGTTAATCGACGCCGATGGCAGAACCACTGCACTCCAGTCGTTCGCGCGAAATGGAAGTGCAAAGGCGGCGGAGTTGGACGGCTTCCCCTGGTCACTCCACCTTGAACTTATTTAATACTCAAACCAATTATCCGCATATGCGTATAAATTTATTTTTATACTCAAATGCGTATAAAATTTGACTTATCTCCATTTGCGTATAAATTGTATTTTATACCCACTTGCGTATAAGGCAGCGAACAATGAAAGTTACGGATCCGAAAACACTCTCGGTATATCTGCGGGACGAGCGCAAACGCCGTGGTATCAGTCAGTCTCAGGTTGCAGATCTAGTTGGGTTAAGGCAAGGAACGGTTTCCCGTTTTGAATCTTCTCCGGAAAAAATGCAACTCGATACGCTGTTCCGTTTATTGTCGGCTCTGGAATTGGAACTCTCCGTTACCCCTAAAGGTTCAATCAAACCTGAAGAGAATGATGATATCTCCGGCGCGGGTAAAACATGGACTGAGGAATGGTAATGAACACACTGGATGTGTATATGAATGGTTATTGTGTCGGTTATTTCGGTCGCGATAATGCTGGTGCCCATTCATTCCGCTATGAGCACTCCTGGATTGAACAGGAAGGGGCGCGGCCAATTTCTTTGTCGTTGCCATTACGCCGTGAGGTCTATAAAGGCCAGGAAGTCATCAATTTTTTTGACAACCTACTACCCGATAATGACGAGATTCGTGACCGTGTGGTTGCCCGTTTCCATGCCGATTCAGGTCAAACGTTCGATCTGTTAGCGGCAATAGGGCGAGACAGTGTGGGTGCCTTACAGTTTGTTCCTGCGGGCAAAAAACCGGGGACTATTCGCCAGTTAAATTACCAAACACTCAGTGAAGAAGCGTTGGAGCGCATACTGTTGGGATACCAGTCCCGCGCCCCACTTGGCATGTTGCGTGAGAACGACGACTTCCGGATTTCCATCGCAGGGGCGCAGGAAAAAACCGCATTGCTTAAAATTGGCGAGCACTGGTGTGTGCCGACAGGCAACACACCTACTACCCACATAGTAAAACTACCCATTGGGAAAATTCAAAGCCACGACCATACGATTGATTTAAGCGACAGCGTCGAAAATGAAATGCTTTGTTTACGCATCGCCCGGGAATTTGGTTTTGATGCACCCAATTGTGAAATTATTAACACCAAGAAAATCAGAGCATTGGCGATTGAACGCTTTGATCGCAAATATGCCAGCGATGGCAGTTGGATAATGCGCTTACCGCAGGAAGATTATTGCCAGGTATTCGGCCTGCCCTCGGCCAGAAAGTATGAATCGGATAAAGGTCCTTGCATTGCCGATGTGATGAAGCATCTGCAAGGCTCAGCCAATGCAGTGCGAGATCGCGACGTATTTATGGGCGCACAGGTACTGTTTTTTTTGTTGGGCGCCACAGATGGACATGCGAAGAACTTTTCAGTGCGTATTGATCCATTCGGTGCATACAGATTGACGCCGCTTTATGACATTCTTTCCGCTTATCCCGCCATTGGCGGCACAGGTCTTAATCTTAGAGATCTGAAGCTCGCGATGAGTTTACGCGGAAGCAGTGGCAAAAAATGGAAAATCTCACAGATGTTTCGACGACATTTTCTGGCTACAGCAAAACAAGCAGAGTTCAGCCAATCCAGAATGGACGCCATCATATCCCGCATGTGCGAGCAAGTGGATGGCGTTATTGAAAAAGTTCAACAGGCATTACCTGCTGATTTTCCTGAGCGGGTAGCACAACCCATTTTTGAGGGAATGCAAGAGCGAAAACATCGTTTACTGCTTAAGCCAGCTAGCTGTTTTCCCCCAAACTGATTTGCTCAGCAGTGACCAGCAAACGCCAGGGCGTATTGGCCGCCAGCGAGTCATAAGGGTAACAGGTGGTCAGATACAGTCCGCTGTGGTGTAAAAAGCCGGTGTCGGCCTGATGTACCACGCGCATTTCTTTTACCTGAAAATGCTGCCATGTGCCGTTTTGTAGTTGCATGCGAAATTGCTCCCCTGTTTTCAGGTGCTGCAGAAAAGCAAAATGGGTGTCGTTATGCCCGGCAATTAATACGCCTTTTTCGGCACTGTTGCCCAGCTCACCGCTGGCCAGCAAGTGGCCGGGGCCAAAGGCCAGATTGCGGCCACTGGCACCCGACAACACCGTTAGGCGCTGATGCTGGTGCGGAAAATCCAGCTGCGCGACGACATGGGTATCGGCATAAAACCAGGGTTTAACTTTGCTGTCTGGTTCGGCCAGGGCCTGCTGCCAGGCGTCACTAATCAGGTATTGGGCCAGCCACGCTTTAGCCTGCATATGGCCACCTGTGGCCAACAGAACCAGACCAGACACCAGCAAGGAGTAAAAGAGTAATGAGCGCCAGTTGCTTAACGGATCCATCTGCGTGCTCCCACAAAGCTCAGTATCAGCAGCATGCCCAGCAGCAATTGCAGACGGCTTTGTCCGTCGGTTTGTGGCAGGGTTAAGGAGCCTGCGTCGGGCAGCGCGTTGGGTACCTGAATATTCTGCGTAGCTGGCTGGCCTGAAGGCACGGTTTCCACGGCAACAAAGGCGGTGAAGGGGCTCAGCAATTGAAACTGCAAGGCCAGTTGTTCGACGCTGGATTTAACCTGCTGTTCAGGGTTGTACAGCAGCAGTGATTTGATTTTTTGTCTGGCCCATAGCCTGGCAATGCTGTCTCCTTTGCTTTGCAGGGTGGGGGTTAAACCAATATGCAACGGGCCAAGCGGGGTTTGGCCGGTAAGGGTAATGTCACCCGGACTATCCGGCAGTTTGATGGCCGCCATTAAGGGCTGACCAAAATACAAATCGGGCAGCGGATTGGGCCAATACGTCAACATCTGTCCGCCGCTGCTTAGCGACAAATTGACAATGGCCGGGTGATGCAGGCGATTAAACAATGCCTGCATTTTTTCCTGCACTTCAAAGGTGGCGCCAATAAAAGTGTAGGAGCCCCGGCCAACATCCGCCGCTCTGTTCATAAACAGGCTGTTTGGGGCACTGCCGATACCTACAGTGAACAGGCGGCTGTCACCCAGTTGCTGGCGGATTTTCTCAAACAGCTGAGCTTCATTGCTGACACTGCCATCGGTCAGAAACACCACTTGTCGCACTCTGTCATTTTGTTCACTCCCATCCAGCACCACATCCAGGGCCTGGGCTATCTCAGTGCCGCCGTCGGCTTCCAGGCTATGGACAAAGTCTCTGGCCATGCGCAGATTGGCTTTATTGGCCTCTAGCGGGCGCATACTGAGAGGATTGAGCCGGTGATTGAAGCCCAGGATATTAAAGCTGTCCTGGGCATCCAGTTGAGTTAAGGCAAATAACAACGCCTGTTTGGCCTGCTGCATTGACTGGCCATGCATAGAGCCAGAGGTATCAATCACAAAGATAGTTTCTCTCGGCAGACGTCGTGCGGCGGTAAAGCTGTCGGCCGGCGGTGTCAGCATCAGCAGCGCGTAGCGTTCACCCTGTTCGGTTTGCTGCACCAAGAATGCCGCCTGGCTGTCCTGCTTTAGTCTTGGGGTAAAGCGCAGGACTAAATCTTTGTTCATCTGTGGGTCGGTAAGGGAGAGCCGGTAACGGCCAAAGGCCGGGTTGTCCAGCGCCAGTGGTTGTTCACCCGCGCTGACTTTGGCCAGTTCCAGGCCTAAATCCATGTCCAACTCCAGGGTAAGGCCCGCATTGACTGGTTGCGGCTTGGCACTCTGGCTGAAAAGTGGTGCTATCCAACCCCTTGGTTGCGCGGTATTGTCAGCGCTGGCTGGCTCGTCTGTATCCGGCATTTTCATCACCATGGGGTGATAACGTGGGGTAATGGTGACCGGGAAACGCACAGAAAACTCACCGTCGGCGAAAGCCAGGGTTTGTTGATAATGCAACTCCACCGAAATGCTCTGGCCCGGTTCAATATTCGCCACGTCGGTAACGAACATATTAGCGCGCTGCTGGCGCACCAAAGCCGCTTTTTTGCCTTCTTGGCGTGCTTGTTGGTAGGTTCGCGTGGCTTCAGCTTTTTTGTCTATTTTGCCCTGAATGCGCCGCTCGCCTACCACTAAGGTCATGGCATACACGGCACTGTCATCTGGTAGTGGGAACACATAGCGGCCATTGACCGCAAAGGGGTTGTCATTGCGATACCGCTGAGTGACTCTGACCTGATTAATCAGGCCTGTGGTCTGCATCTTCACATCGGTGTTAAGGATAATTCCGGGCGCTACGGCGTCGCCCTGAAGGTTGAACAGTTCCAGTTGAGGAGACGTTGCCCATACCGGGTAGCTGCACAATATAGTGAGCAGGCTTATCAGTAAGCTTGTCCTGCCTATTGGGTAAACATACATTGCGGGTTTCCAATGAGGTGAATTCAGGCTTATTGAAGCAATGACCAATGGCCGACAGAGGGCGAAAAAAAGGCAATACCGGGAACAATTATGACAACATTCTGGCAACGCCTGGCAATGTAGAATAAATACAGCTAATGGCTGTCCCTGAAATTCGTTGTTTGTCATTGCGAGCTTGATCACCGAAGATAGCCGCAATATTCCCCCGGGTGCCCAATCATGACCGACAGAACCGCGCAAACCGGCGTGCTCCTTGCCATCGCCGCTTACACTATGTGGGGCTTTGCCCCCATGTATTTCAAACTGCTGCTGGACGTGCCAGCTACCGATATTTTGCTACACCGCATTGTCTGGTCCATGTTGGTTCTTGTGATTCTGGTGCTGGTTTCAGGGCAACTGCCTAAAGTAAGGCAGGCCATCGTCAATCCCAGAGTGATGAAGGTGCTGTTGATTTCAGGTTTGCTGTTGGGGGGGAACTGGTTGTTATTTATCTGGGCCATCAATAATGATCATTTGCTCGACGCCAGTCTGGGGTATTACATCAACCCGCTGCTGAATGTGGCCCTTGGCCGCCTGTTTCTGGGGGAACGCCTGCGTAAGTTGCAAAAGTATGCGGTGGCCCTGGCATTGTCTGGTGTGGCGATTCTGGTGCTGTCCTTTGGTCAGGTTCCCTGGATTGCCCTGGCACTGGCGGGAAGCTTTGGTATCTATGGCCTGCTGCGTAAACAAGTGGCGGTAGATTCTCTGCCCGGCCTGATGCTGGAAACCCTGCTGATGATGCCCTTTGCCATGGCCTATTGGATTTGGCTGGCCAGCCCGGCCAGCAATATGTTCAACAATAGCTGGGATCTTAATACCATTCTGATCTGTGCTGGGCTGGTTACCACCGCGCCACTGTTATGCTTTACTGCGGCGGCCAGGCGCATTATGTATTCCACCCTGGGCTTTTTTCAGTATATTGGCCCCAGCATCATGTTCGTGCTGGCGGTGTTCTTGTACAACGAGCCGCTGCATCATGAACGTCTGATCACCTTTGCCCTGGTCTGGACCGGTCTGGCACTGTTCAGCTTTGACTCTTACCGGCACTTTCGCAACAGCCGCAAGGCCATGAAGCAAAAACTGGCCACCCAGGAATAAGGTATTGGTCCAACACGCCGGTTAAGCCGGCGTGAGTCTGGCGTAGGCCAATACCAGCCATTTGCTGCCAACGTCGCTGAAATTTACCTGCACCCGGGCGTGCTCGCCTGAGCCTTCGTAATTCAGCACCGTGCCTTCACCAAATTTAGGGTGCAGTACCCGTTGCCCCAACTGAAAGCCGGTACTTTCAAACGCCATATGCGAAGTGGCCGGGGTAAAGCGGTTTTGTACCGGTCTGGATACCTGAGTGGCCCGCAGACGGATTTCCTCAATACAATCAGCAGGGATTTCACGGATAAAACGTGAAGGGGTGTGGTATTTATCCTGGCCATACAAACGGCGGCTTTCCGCGTAAGTGATATATAGCTTTTGCATCGCGCGGGTCATGCCCACATAGCAAAGCCGACGTTCTTCTTCCAAACGCCCCGGCTCTTCATTACTCATCTGACTGGGGAACATACCCTCTTCCACCCCGGCAATCACCACCAACGGAAACTCCAGACCTTTGGCGCTGTGCATGGTCATCATCTGCACCGCGTCCTGATGGCTGTCTGCCTGGGTTTCACCAGCTTCCAGAGAGGCATGGGCCAGAAATGCAGATAAGGGGGTCATACCTTCGGCTTCATCCGGGGCGACAAATTGCTTACAGGCGGTCACCAGTTCTTCCAGGTTTTCGATACGGGCCTGAGCCTTTTCACCTTTCTCCGCCTGATACATGGCATACAAACCAGAAGCCTTGATGGCCAGATCGGCCTGCTGTTCCAAGGCCAAACCGGGCAAATCTTCCTGCAGTTTGAGCACCAAATCGACAAAACCCTGCAATGCATTGGCGGCGCGCCCTGATAGGCGCTTTTCCCGCAGCATCAACAAGGCAGCCTGCCACATGGATTGCTCGGTGGCTTTGGCCGCTTCACGCACCTGCTCCAGGGTACGCTCGCCTATACCTCGGGCCGGGGTATTCACCACCCGCTCAAACGCAGCGTCATCCAGCGGTTGATTGGCCATACGCAAATACCCCAGTGCATCTTTGATTTCCTGGCGTTCAAAGAAGCGCAGGCCACCATAGATGCGATAGGCCAGGCCTTCGTGCAACATACCCTCTTCCAACACCCGGGACTGGGCATTGTTACGGTACAGTACCGCGCAATCACTCAGTGCCCCGCCTTTTTCCTGCCAGCTACGGATTTGCGACACAATAAAGCGGGCTTCATCCAGTTCGTTAAAGCCGGCGTACAGGGAAATGGGTTCCCCTTCACTGCCTTCGGTCCAAAGCTCCTTGCCCAGCCGACCACTGTTATTTTCAATCACTGTATTGGCCGCCTTGAGGATCTTGCCGGTGGAACGGTAATTCTGTTCCAGGCGAATGGTGGTGGCGCCGTCAAAATCCCGCAGAAAATGCTGGATATTGTCTACATTGGCACCACGCCAGCCATAAATGGACTGATCATCGTCGCCCACTATCATCATATTGTTGGTCGGGCAGGCCAGCATGCGCAGCCAGGCATACTGGATATTGTTGGTATCCTGAAACTCGTCTACCAGAATAGCGCGGAAGCGTTGCTGATAATGTTGCAGAATGCGTGGATGATTAACCCACAGTTCATGAGCCCGCAACAGCAGTTCGGCAAAATCAATCAAACCGGCCCGGTCACAGGTGTCCTGATAAATCTGATAGATCTCACGCATTTTAGTTTGTGTGGCATCACCGTGAGTCTCTAAATGCTGTGGACGTAAGCCTTCGTCCTTGTTGCCATTGATGTACCACTGAATATGCTTGGGTGACCAGTGCTTTTCATCCAGATTCATACTCTTCAACACCCGCCGAATCAGACGGTGCTGGTCGTCAGAATCGAGAATCTGAAAGTTCTCCGGTAAGCCGACTTCCTGATGGTGGGTGCGCAGCAGCCTGTGTGCCAGACCATGGAAAGTACCTATCCACATGCCCTGCAATGAGGAACGCATCAGGCTTTCTACCCGATTGCGCATCTCACGTGCCGCTTTGTTGGTAAAGGTTACCGCCAGAATGCCATAAGGCGAAATGCCTTCCACATCCATTAACCAGGCCATGCGATGCACCAACACCCGGGTTTTGCCACTGCCAGCGCCCGCCAGTACCAGCATATCACTGGGTGGCGCGGCAACGGCCTGGCGCTGTTTATCGTTCAGGGAATCGAGCAGGGCAGATACATCCATCGGGTTTGGCTGGCAGTTGAGTGATGGCGCCAGTATATCAGTTGTACTGTGTATTTATACATTCATTTGGCAGCATCGGACGTTAGATGGGTGCTCTGCTTAGAATTCAAACAAGCTGTCTGACTGCAAAACAGCCAATTACCAGGCGGGAGAATATTTTTCAGCCCCTATTGTGGAAATATCCTTGCGCACATTAGAATCTGCCGTTGGCGTTTTACGGCAGCACCTTCAGTGTGTTGTCTGCCAGTTCAAACTGCCCATCTTAGAACACGCTCTAATTATTACTGTCAATTTATTTGCGGAGTCTGTATGCAAAGACTGCGGGATCTATCGCGTCTTGTTGAGGCTGTGTATGACGAACTCGATCATACCTTCGGAACCTATCAACGTAACTCTGGGTTGGCCTGTCGCCCCGGATGTGGTGCTTGCTGTAACAATCCGGAAATTGAAGCCACACCACTGGAAATGTTACCCCTGGCCCTAACTTTCTATGACCAGGGCCGGGCAGAGCAGGTGCTGGCTGAGCTGGAGGCTTACTCAGGGTTTGCCTGTTATCACTATGTTCGTCATTCGTTGGATGGCATCTTGGGGCAATGTGGGGTGTATCAGCAGCGGCCGGCTATTTGCCGTATGTTTGGTGCCGCTGGTGTAAAGGGTAAACAGGGGGAAACCCGATTATCGGTGTGTCGTACCATTAAGCAGGATCATAGCGACAAGTACCAGCAAACCCTGATTACCATGTTAACTGAGCCTGCGCCTAAAATGGCGGAAGGCAAGGACAGGGTCAGACAATTGGACTATGTCCTGGGTAAGCAGGATATGCCTATTAATCAGGCGCTTAAAGTCGCGATTGAGCGAGTGCTGTTTATTGCTTATTACAGTGGTTTTGAACAGACCGAAGAAGTCGCATAATAGAAAAACTAAAACGGCCAGGGTTTAAATCAAGACCAATAGTTCTTCAAGCTTATGCAGGTGCAAATGTGGCAAGGGGCCGGACGGCTCCTCGCTTAACAGCATCGGTCGATTGACGGCAAACCAGGCGGTTTGGTAACCGGCCTGCAATGCCCCGAATACATCGTTATACAGGTTATCCCCCACATGCAAGATGGTATTTGGTGAGCAAGCCAGGCGCGAAGCCGCGAGGTCAAACATGGCACGATGGGGTTTCATTGGCTGTGACAGGTTGGCACGCAGGCACACCTGAAAGTAATCACCAATACCAATACGCTGAATATCTACGTTGCCGTTGGTAATGGCCAGCAAAGGCAGTTTGTCGGCAAGCCTGGCGAGTACAGAACAAATGTTCTTATCTACCTGAAAGCGGCTGCGCTCTGCATAAAAGAAGGCAAAGGCTTCCTGTACCGCTTTATCCAACTCCTGATTGCGATAGCCACAATGATATAAGCCTTTATTTAATACCGTCAGGCGCAACTGGCCCATGTCATTCTGAAGCTGAGGGTGCTCTTGCAGTGTCTGATGTTTGATGGTCTGCCAAAACTTACTGTCCGTGCCGGCTGTTGAGGCATAGGAAGAATGTAAAAAAGCCAGTAGCGCTTGCTCGGCCCGCATCAAAATGGGCTTGTTGTTATACAGGGTGTCATCAAGATCAAAGGTAAGAGCGCAGGGGCGTTGAAAAGGGCGATAGAAAATCATTTATTCTTCTTTGCTCTTGGGTGCGCACCATCATACACCTGGGCCAGGTGCTGAAAGTCCAGATGAGTATAAACCTGAGTGGTGGACAGATTGGCGTGCCCCAGCAATTCCTGCACGCCGCGCAAGTCACCGCTGGACTCCAGTAAATGGGTCGCAAAAGAGTGGCGCAGTTTATGCGGATGTACAGGTTGGGCCATGCCCTGTTTCTGTGCCCACAGGTTCATACGTTTGGCAATCTGACGCGAGGTAATCCGCTTATTTTGCTTACTGACGAACAGGGCTGGCTCATCAGCAGGGGCTAATTGCCCCCTGACTTTCAGCCAGGCATCCAGGCATTGTCTGGCCTGACGGCCTATGGGCAGTTGCCGCTGCTTGCTGCCTTTACCCAGTACCCGCAGCTCGCGCTCTCGTACATCGAGTAAATTCAGACCGGTAAGCTCGGCTAAACGCAGCCCACAGCCGTAGGTGAGTTCAAGCATGGCCTTGTCACGAATCGCCAGAATGTCATCACCAGGCTCAAAATCCAGCAGATTGCTCATTTCATCCACATGCAGTTGTTTGGGCAACGGTCGCCCGCGTTTGGGGGCCTGCACCCCCGTGGCTGGATTAAGAGACAATTGCTTCATCTGTACCAGATATTGACAAAAGGTGCGTAGTGCCGACAGTCGCAGTGCGATTGAATTGGCACTTAGTCGTTGCAACCTGGCTTTGTTCAACACCTGGCGAATATGCTCGGTCTGCAGCTGTGACCATTGCTCAATGGGCAGCTCCTGTGCAGACTGGCGCAATTGCCGGGCGTAGTTTTCCAGGGTCTTTGGCGACAGATTGCGTTCGTAACGCAGATGCGCCAGAAAGGCATCCAGCCATTCTTGCAGGGCCGGGGTAAGCAAGACTCAGTACTCCGCCAGTTGCGGTACCACTAATGTCAGGAATTTCTGTAACTGGGTAATAAGTAAGGTATCCATACCCGGATGGAAATGGTGGCTCTCATTACTGCCAATGGCCAGCAAGCCCATCTCGCCGCGCTCACCAATCAGCATCACCGCAACCGACTCAATGCGTTTTTCAGCAAACAACAACTGTTGTTCTTCCTGACTTAAGCGGCCCAAATAGAACAAGCCACTGGAGAAGCGTTTGGCCAATAACAAACGCTTATTGGTTTCCGGCAGGTCATCATCAAAGCCGAACAGACGCAAGGAAATGGCTTGCAGCTCCAGTTGGTGCAAAAGCACCTGCTCAAGTATTGTGCGTACCTCAAATAAGGTCTTACAGCTAAACAGGCGCAGGTTCAGATCGGCATAGATACGATAAATACGTTCGTTCTGTTTAGCCACAGACATAAGCTCGCTGATCTGGTGCTGCAACTGGCGCACCTTAAGACGTAACTGCTCACCTTGCCTTTCTACCAGCGACACCGCGCCTTTTTGTTGATGTGGAATACGCAGACTGTCAAGCACGCCAGGGTAGTACATAAAGAAATCCGGATTGGCCAACAGATAATCTTTGACCTGATCGGGATTGAGGCCATCACTGTCTGCAACCAGCGACGCTGCGCGCTTTTCCTGTCTCGACATATCACTCATAAACTGAGGCTTCCATCAAATACATGTTCGGCCGGGCCGGTCATCTTGACCACTTTGTCACGTCCCTGCCAGCGGATATTCAGAGTGCCGCCGGGGAGATCGACCTGTACTTCGTTTTCCAGTTTTCCCCATAACTGCCCCACCACCACGGCTGCACAGGCGCCACTGCCGCAGGCTAGTGTCTCTCCGGCACCGCGTTCATATACACGCAGTTTTATATGCCTCGGCGACAGGATTTGCATAAAGCCGATATTGGCTCCTTCGGGAAATCGTTCATGTTGTACCAGTAAAGCGCCCAGCGTTTCAACTGGCGCACTGTCAATATCTTCCACTTCCATCACGCAATGGGGATTGCCCATCGATACGGCACCACAGAATACCGTGTGATCCTCTGCGCGAATAATATAAGTGGCTTCTTCTTTATTGGCTTTCAGTGGTATCTGGGCTGGCTCAAGTTGAGGCTTACCCATATTGACGGTGACCTGACCATCTTTTTCCAGGTACAGCACCATGCGGCCAGCCCGGGTACCCACCACGATTTTATTGCGGTTGGTCAGGCCTTTTAACTTAACAAAACGGGCAAAACAGCGGGCGCCGTTGCCACATTGGGATACTTCTGAGCCGTCGGCATTAAATATCCGGTAATGGAAATCCTGGTCTGGATCATAAGGCGGTTCCACCATCAAAAGCTGATCAAAGCCGATGCCGAAATTACGATCTGCCAGTTGCTGAATCTTGTCTTTGGTAAAAAATACATTCTGGGTGACATTATCAATCACCATAAAGTCATTGCCCAAGCCATGCATTTTTGAAAAGTGAATCTGCATCGGTACCACTAGTTGAATCCAATCGCCTTATTTTACGGAAGTTTATACTCGCCTTTAAACAGGTCCGCGAGCTTTTCCCGCTCACGAATCAGGTGGGGCGTATTTCCATCCACCAATACTTCAGCCGGACGACAACGGCTGTTGTAGTTGGAGGCCATGGCGAAACCATAAGCACCGGCACTGCGCACCGCAATCAGGTCGCCTTCGGCCAGTCCCAGTTCTCTGTCTTTGCCAAGGAAATCTCCCGTTTCGCAAACCGGACCAACCACATCATACAGGGCCTTTGGGCGATTGAGTGATCTGTCCACCTCAACAATATTCATCCAGGCTGAATACAATGCCGGGCGCAGCAGGTCGTTCATGGCGGCATCCACCAGGGCGAAATTCTTTTCCGCGCCCTGTTTCAGAAATTCCACCTTGCTGACCAGGATGCCAGCATTGGCCATAATGGCACGCCCCGGTTCAAATATCAGCGGCAGTGTAGAGCGGCCCTGCATACGGGATACGATGGCCTGTACGTAGGTATCCGGATCCGGTGGGGTTTCATCTTTGTAGGTTACGCCCAGGCCACCACCCACATCCAGATGTTCAATCTCGATGCCATGTTTGGCTAATTCATCCACCAGGTCTAATAGTCTGTCCAATGCATCCACAAAGGGGGCTGTTTGGGTTAACTGCGAGCCGATATGACAGTCCATGCCAACAATTTTGATGTTGTCCATGGCGGCTGCCTGGCGATAAACGTCGATGGCCTGTTCCCGTTCAATACCAAACTTATTGGCTTTCAGGCCGGTTGAGATATAAGGGTGAGTTTTGGCATCCACATCAGGATTGACGCGAAGCGAAACCGGCGCTTTTTTACCGGCCTGGCCCGCTACTTTGTTGATGCGCTGCAACTCGGATGGCGACTCGACATTAAAGCACTTAATACCTTGTGCCAGCGCATAGGCAATTTCTTCCTCGGTTTTACCTACGCCAGAGAACACCACCTTGGCGGGGTCACCACCGGCTTCTAATACCCGGGTCAGCTCGCCGCCGGATACAATGTCAAAGCCAGAGCCTAAACGTGCCAGCAGATTCAGAATACCTATGTTTGAGTTAGCCTTAACCGCATAGCAAATCAAGTGCGGGTGGTTGCCTACGGCTTTGTCAAAAGCTTGCCAATGGCGCTCGATAGTGGCACGGGAATAGATGTAACAAGGGGTACCGTATTGGGCAACAATGTCGGCTACCGGTACATCTTCAGCATGCAGTTGCTGATTCTGGTAGGAAAAGAAGTCCATCTAGTTTTGCTCTTGTGGTTGACTGTTTGGTGCTCTGTCGTCTTGCTGTTGTGTCTTCTGATTATCAGCAGCCTTGTCTGGCAGATAAAGTGCACCGTTCTTGCCACAGGCGCTGAGCATCAATACCAGTAGGGTTACTACAATTTTCAGCCTTTTCACACAGAGTCTCATCACAGGATATCGGGTCTGCTATGATGGCATTGCCGATTAAAAAAGCAAAGTCTGTGTCACGGCGAAGCTTTGTTATTTTGCGCCATTCATATAAAAATTCTGGGGTTCTGCAAATATACCCATTTATAATATGCCCCGTTAGACAATAGAGATTTTCTTCCGCTGCTGGCAGACCAAAAGGTTGCAAGCGTCAGAATTACGCAAAAGTGGTACGGAATCAGTTCGACATCTGACACCTGCACCTTCAACTATGAAAGTGCACTCGCATGGAGCCCAAGCGGTTTCAACCCTGTTTTTCTTATCGACCAAAGGGAGATTATACCTTGGCAGATTGGACTATTGATGATGCAGAGCGTCTCTATCGCGTTAAGCGGTGGGGCGGCGGGTATTTTGAAATTGGTGAGAACGGTAACCTGCATATTACGCCGGTGCCGGGCAATCCCCAAGTCAGGATAGATTTTAACAGCGTAATTGAAGAGATGAAGGAAGAGGGCATCCAGTTTCCCGTGGTGGTGCGCTTCCATGACATTCTTCGTTCCCAGGTTGCGGAGCTGAACCAGACCTTCCGCAACTTGATTGAAGAAGCCGAATATCAGGGCCGTTACATGGGCGTATACCCGGTGAAGGTCAACCAGATGCGTGAGGTTGTGGAAGAGATCGTCGATGCCGGTGCGCCTTTCGACTACGGCCTGGAAGCCGGTTCCAAAGCTGAATTGTTGACGGTGTTGGCATTTAACACCAATGAGTCGGCCCTGACCATTCTCAACGGTTACAAAGACGAAGAGTTTATGCGTCTGGCACTGCTGGGACGCAAACTGGGCCGCAAAATTATTGTGGTGGTGGAAAAGTATTCCGAACTGCTGTCATTGGTACGTATTGCCAAGGAACTGGATATCGATCCAATTATTGGTCTGCGCTCCAAAATGACGGTGAAAGGTCGCGGCAAATGGGAAAGTTCAGGTGGTGACAGGGCTAAGTTTGGCTTAACCATTGCCGAGATTATCAATGCGGCTCGTTACCTTGAACAGCAGGGCCTGGCTCATACCCTGAAGCTGTTGCATTTCCATATTGGCTCACAATTAGTGGATATTCGCTCGGTGAAGGATGCCGTGGCTGAAGGTGGCCGAATTTACGCTGAACTGCGCAAGATGGGCGTTAATCTGGAATATGTGGATGTTGGCGGTGGTCTGGGGATCGATTATGACGGCACCCAGTCGACCAGCGACTCTTCGCGTAACTACAGCATGCAGGAATATGTGGCCGATGTGGTTTACGGCATGAAGGAAGTTTGTGATCTGGAAGGGGTGCCACACCCTAATCTGGTCAGCGAGAGCGGGCGCGCCATTACCGCGCACCACAGTTGTGTGGTAGCGCAGATTGTTGGCGAGATCAAAAACAGCACAGTGCAGTTTGACACCTCAGAAGAAGAGGACGAACACGTATTTGTGCGTAATATGCGCGATCTGGCCGAGTCTTTGAAAGAAGAAGGCGACAATCTGCAGGAAATTTTCAACGACGCCTCACAGTGGAAAGAGCAAGCCATTGATGCCTTTAAACTGCGGGTGATTTCGTTGTCTGAACTGGCCAAGATTGAAACTTTCTACTGGCAGATTATGACGTACCTGCATCGTAAGATTAAGGAAGTGGAGTTTGTGCCTGAGGAATTACAGGAACTGGAGTATGACCTGTCGTCCCAGTATCTGTGTAACTTCTCGGTATTCCAGTCTGCCGCCGACACCTGGGCAATTGACCAGGTGCTACCGGTGGTGCCGCTGACCCGCATGAACGAAAAACCCACGGTAAACTGCTCGCTGGTGGACATTACCTGTGACAGCGACGGCAAGATCGACCAGTTTGTGGGTGAAAACGGGGTGGCGGATGTACTGCCTATCCATCCACTTAAACCCGGTGAAGACTACTATATTGGTTTGTTCCTGACCGGTGCTTACCAGGACGTGATGGGAGACATGCACAACCTGTTTGGGCGTTTAAATGAAGTGCATATCTTCAGTGACGACGACGATCCACAGGACTTCTACATTGAAGAAGTGGTAACAGGTTCATCGGTTAGCAATGTCTTGTCCATTATGCAGTACAACCCCTCGGCCATGGCTCAGGATGTTAAGCGCATTATCGACAAGCATGTTGCTGCAGGTAATATCAAACCGCGTGAAGGGGTGAAGTGGACGGATTTCTATGAAGACTGTCTGCACGGCTATACGTATTTGAAAACCAGTAAATAAGTCAAAGCCGCTTGATAAACTCAAAACCCTGTCAGGCATGCCAGCAGGGCTTTTTTGTTTTTTAAGGGGCGGTTTGTGCACGGATTTTCATTTGTTCGAAAAAGTCTGCCCAGAAGTTAACCGTAATCTCATTCATCAGATTTGATTCGGCGTTCATTAAAAACACCATGCCGGTTTTATACTTAGGCGAAAAGCCCACATCTGCACGGTAGCCTTTAACCCAGCCGCTGTGATGCACCAGCAATTCGCCATCAAAATCATACACCCGCCAGCCTAAACCGTAGTGGGCATCTTTTAAATGATCGCGCCAGTGACGGCGATACAGCTCGCGGCTGGTTCGGATTTTGGGTGCCAGTAATTGCTCAATTGCATGACTGGACAGCAGATGTGGGTATTGGCCCAGCATCAGTTTCAGCCATTGACGCATATCGCGAATGCTGGCGTTAACCCCTGCTGCAGGGGCAAAACGATAGTAGTCTTCATTAACCGCGACTTCATGCCAGCGATTTTTGGCCAGCAATACATGCGGGCGTGCCCAGTTTTCGTCTCTCATCAGCGCCTGGCGTCCGACTCCTGAACGGGACATGCCCAGTGGCATCAACAAGTTTTCCTGTAGCAATTGCGCATAGTTCTGCTGCAGGCTGTTGTGTAATCCTTCTTCCACCACCGCGAATAACGCATTTTGATAGGTGTAACAGCTACCGGGTGAGCAGATAGGTTTCAATCCGGCTAATTCGTTGAGTACCCGCTTAACCGGATAGTCCGCTTCAATCAGGTTGTCATAGGCATTTGGCATATAACCACTTGATTGACTAAGGATGTGTCCCAGCGTCATGCTCTTGGCCAGCTCAGGTTTGAACGGATAATCAGGGGCAAGCTGCGAAAGGGGCAGATTCCAGTTTAATTTACCCTGTTCCACTAATTTTGCGGCAAGTACTGAGGTGAAGGTCTTCGACACTGAGGCCAGACGAAACACCGTATCCTGATTCACAGGTTGTTTGCCGTTTTTTCGGGTTTTACCCTGCACAAAAACCTGGTCTGGTTCCTCGGCGCTGACCACCGCAAAGGCATAACCGGGAATGGCCTTAAGGTGGGCTGCGGTTTTAACTTCGTCGGCAAAGGTACCGAGCCAATTGTCCTGGGCGCTGCAGGTCAGGCTGGCGGTGCACAATAACACCAGCCAAAAAAAGTACTTCATTCTGTTTATGCTATCTCAATGTCGAACCGGTTAGCCCGGCGGTTACCACTATCAGTAGATTCGGTTTGGCATTCTATCATCTGAATAACAATTTTGGCTTGAGTTCCGCTTTCATCGCATTTTTTGTCACCGACTCGTTACAATACTCCGCATAGTTTTACAGTCAGAGACGATTATGAACCAGCAGGTTTATCAACGTGCCAGGCTTTCCCGCGATCGACGTTTTGATGGGCGTTTTTTCGTGGCAGTGAAGACCACCGGTATTTTCTGTCGGCCCATCTGCCCGGCTGTAGCACCCAAGGAAGAAAACGTTGAATATTATCCTATGGCGGAGCTGGCGATGCAGGCCGGTTATCGTCCTTGTCTGCGTTGCAGGCCAGATAGTTCTCCGCAATCCTGGGCCTGGAAAGGGGTTGAGACCAGTGTTGAACGGGCGCTGAAATTATTGGCGCAATATCCTGAGCTGAGCCTGGCGGATATAGCCGACAAACTGGGGGTAACAGATCGGTATCTGCGTAAGTTGTTTCAGCAACGCCTGGGTATAGCCCCTAAGCGCTATCAGCTTTTTCGCCAGTTGTTACAGGCTAAACAACTGCTGCATCAAACTAACCTGAACGTGGAGCAAGTGGCACTGGCATGCGGATTTCAGTCGTCGCGACGTCTGCAGGATAATTTTCGCCAATACTTGCAACTAAGCCCGGGGCAAATTCGTAGCAATGCAACTGGACAACAAAGTATGCAGATTCAACTTAATTTTCGACCGCCATACAACTGGCCGATGTTGCGTGATTTTTTGGCCTTGCGCGCCGTTCCAGGCACTGAATGGGTGACAGAAAACAGTTATGCCAGGCTGTTCAGGCTGGCATCCTGTTCCGGGTATTTTTGCGCTGAATATCAACCCCAGCAACATGGCTTTAGTGTTCGTCTGGAATTGGATGATATGAGTCAGCTCACCACGGTACTTGGGCAAATTCGCCGGGTATTAGATCTGGATGCCGACAGTCAGGTGATATCTGAACGTATGTTATCTGCAGGTATTCAGCCAGATCATCTGGTCGAAGGTTTACGTTTACCAGGGGTGTGGTGCGCTTTTGAAGCAGGATGTCGGGCGATTTTAGGGCAGCAGGTGTCGGTGAAAGCCGCTATTGGTCAAGTCACCTTGCTGGTGGAAACATTAGGGGATTCAACCGAGCGGGGGCGCTGGTTTCCCATGCCTGAGGTGATTGCTGAAGCGGACTTGTCATTCCTGCGCATGCCTGCCAGTCGCCGGGACACTCTACAGCGTTTTGCCCATTATTGGGCAACAATTGGTGAACCACTGGATGCTGATGAATTGCTTCACCTGAAAGGGATTGGCCCCTGGACAGTCAACTATATGAAACTGCGTGGTTACTCACAGCCGGATATCTGGTTGGACACTGATTTAGTGATTAAAAAGCAACTGCTACAGCAAGCGGTGGATGACAGTCTGGTGGCGCCCTGGCGTAGTTACCTGACATTTCAGCTCTGGAGTCAGGCATGAGTGCACAATATCAGTATTTGCACAGCCCCATTGGTCTGGTGGAAATTGCAGCCACTCATTCAGGCTTATGCGCGATTAAATTTGTCGAAACACAACGCTTTGACACGCAGCCGACGCGCTTATTGGACAAGGCTGTAACACAGCTTGACGAATATTTTCAGGGCAAGCGCAGACAGTTCGAGTTGCCCCTTGCAGCGCCTGGCACGGAATTTCAGCAGCAGGTCTGGCGGGCGTTGCAAACCGTTGATTTTGGCCAAACGGCAAGTTATGCGCAAATTGCCCGCCGTATTGGGAATCCCGCAGCCGTCAGGGCTGTGGGGGCCGCCAATGGCAAAAATCCGATTTCTATTCTGGTGCCTTGCCATCGGATAATAGGTAGCAATGGGACCCTGACAGGGTATGCCGGTGGTATAGAACGAAAGGCCTGGCTACTGCAACATGAGCAAGCACAATTCAGTTTGGGAGACTGGTAAGTGGGATGGATTTATATCGGCGAGTTGCTGTTACTTGCTGCACTGTGGGGCGCGTCATTCCTGTTTATGCGGGAAGGGGCTCCACAATTTGGCCCTATTCCACTGATGATGCTGCGGACTGCAATTGCCGCTCTTTTTCTATTGCCCTGTTTGTTGTGGCTTAGGCAGCAAAAAGCCGTGGTACAGCACTGGCGACCAATTCTGATTGTCGGACTAACCAATACGGCCATACCCTTTTGCTTGTTTGCTTACACCAGTTTATTTCTGGGGGCTGGCTTTACTTCCATATTAAATGCTACGGCTCCCATGTTTGCTGCATTGATTGCGTTTGTCTGGCTGGGACACAGGTTGTCAAAGGCTGCTGTAGCAGGTTTGCTGATCGGTTTTAGCGGCGTGTTTGTTTTGTTAACCGCCAGGCAAGGGCCTGAGCAATCCGTTCAGATTGTGCCAATGCTTTGTGCGTTAGGTGCCGCCAGTTTGTATGGCTTTGCCGCCAATTACAGCAAATCCCGGTTACAAGGGGTGCCCTCCATGGCGATTGCCTCCGGGAGTCAAATATTCTCTGCTTTGGTTCTGGCGCCGCTGGCCTGGTGGAGCTGGCCAATTGAGCCGCCCGACAACAGTGCCTGGATTCAGGTATTTATACTGGGTGTGGCTTGCACAGGCATTGCCTATATTATGTACTTTCATTTACTTGACCGGGTGGGGGTTGGTAAGGCAATTACGGTTGCCTATCTGGTGCCCGTGTTTGGTGTGCTTTGGGGCGTATTATTTCTGCAGGAATCCGTTACAGTCGTTATGTTGATTGGTGCGGCATTTATCTTGTTTGGTGTCGGACTTGCCACGGGTATGCTCAAACTCAAAAAGCTAACCTGGTCTCGACGCTCGTCATATCCTGATTAAATTTGTGTGTAAATTTCACTTGAATTGAATTTGCGACTTTGCGCAGAATAGCCCTAGGGTTTCGAGCTGTATCCCGCCTTGTATAGACCGTAGCACTGTGTCTGATTTACGCAAAAATGATGACCCGAACGGTTTCTGCATTACTAAACACCTGCTTCATGGAATTATTAAAAGGACCAATTCATGCACATTTCCAAATATCTGGCGCGCTATACAGCGCTTTTGGCACTATTTATGGTGTCGTTTACAAGTTCCGCAACAGGTCAAAGAGACCTGGGGCTATACAGTTTTCATCCAATCACCTCCTATGTGACTTTTTCCAGTGCCGATCCAAATGAAGATCTGACGATAGCCGGCCAATTGAGTATTCCTCAGGTTGGCAACACCGCCCCTCTGCCTGCCGTGGTGATTGTGCATAGCACAGCTGGCATTGACAGCACTGGTAGCTTTTATGCTCAAGCGTTAAACAAGGCTGGCATTGCGACCTTGGAAATTGATATGTGGACAGCACGTGGCTTGAATGGCGGTTCTGATGGTCGCCCTACGTCGGTGCCTGAAACAATGGGTGATGCGTTTGGTGCATTGAACTTCTTAACTGGCCTGGATGCAATTGACGAGAATCGTATTGGCATCATTGGCTTTTCATGGGGCGGTGTCATGTCAATGCTTTCTGCCACAAAACAATATGCTGACCTGTTGGGCGGAGGAAAAACATTCGCAGCGCATGTAGCGCAATATCCGGTTTGTTGGGCTTACAATCTGGTACCCGGCTATGAGTTTGGTGAGCTGACCGGCTCCCCCGTTATGTTGCAAGCTGGCACATTGGATACTTATGATGCACCGACATCTTGTAAGCAGTTGGTCAATTCCCTTCCGACTGATGATCGGGAGCATGTCAAGCTCAATCTATACTATGGTGCGACGCATGCCTGGGACAGATTAGAGCCCCAAATTACGGTTTTTGATCCATACGCCTGTCAGGGTGCCGGTTGCGAAGTAGACTTTGTGCCCAACCTGTTTGCTGCGTGGCTTTCGCAAGTCAGGGTTGTGGACTTTTTTCAGCGTGCATTTGATTAATTAAACTTACTGAGTAGAAAAACTGACTACCTTGTTGCGACCATCATTCTTAGCTTGATAAAGCGCCTTATCGGCATTGTGAATGAGGTCCACCAGTGCATGGTATTTGTCAGCCTGGGTTACCCCTAAACTGATGGTGACGCTTAACGCGCCATCATCGGTTGGGATAGCCACCGAAGCGACAGCCAGTCTGATACGTTCAGCTATTTGTTCTGCACTTGTCAGACTGGCACCCGGAAGTAGCAGAACAAACTCTTCGCCGCCCCATCGGCCGACATAGTCTCCTTCACGCACGCCGTGACTTAGCTGTTCGGCAACGGCACGTATAACCTGGTCTCCAAGATTATGCCCATAAGTGTCATTGACGGATTTGAAATGGTCTATATCGGCCAACACTAAGCTAAGGGGCAACTGCTTTTCTTTAAACAATTGGAATACGCTATCGATATGCGCCCGATTGGACAGCCCTGTGAGGCTGTCTGTGTTGATGCGCTGGTAAACATTGCGCTGAAACTTTTTAGAGAGCAGAGCTGTCAGCCAGTAAAGTATCAACAGGCAGCAAACAAGTAACAGCATGTTGATGACGAAGGTTTTCCCCATTGCATGTTTTCTGTCTTCCAGCGGGGCAATGATAAACACCCGCCAGTTCATGGCGGCGATAGGAATCTCGGTAATCAGGGTGTCCTGTTCGGCTGAGTTAACTAAAAAGGAATGGCTGCCATGCTGTGTCGGGTTGTTCTGCCAATGTGGATACCAATCAAGATCCTCAAGAGTCAGTAGTGCTTGGTTACTGGGAGAAAGCTGAATCAGCGACGTCAGTAAAATTTCGTTTCTGGCATTAACAAAAACAAAGTCATAACCATGTTCCAGGCGGTAGCGCTCGAAAACATGCAGAAAGTCATCCAGGGGTTTGCCGACACCAATAAAACCAAGAAATTGACCGCTGCTGTCATATTGGCGTATATCGACGTAAAGATGCACATCCTCACGCTTGCCCAGTGCCAGCGTCAGATCATCTGGGTCGTCTTTCATTCTCTGGTACCATTGCACATCGCCGCTGTCCAGACGACGAATCTCACCATTTGAATGGTATTGTCGCTTGGCTTTTTCACTGGCAATAAAAAACACCAGATCAAATTGTTGTTCCAGCCTGGTTAACTTCATCATCAGCGTTTGCTCATCTGCGTCCTCTTGCATATAGGGCAGGAAAATCTCAGCGCCGGCTAAGGCTTGCGCGATGTGAATAGGTTTGAGCAGTTCCTCTTCTATCAGACTAAAAACGGGCAGCATGGTGCGCTGTTGATGGCGGCTCTGCTCTGTGACTATGTTGCTGATAGCGAAATAAGCCACCAGGCTGATTGCTGCAACGGCCAGCAGAAATGTTATGAACAGAACTTTTTGTAGTGATTCTATACGATTCAACAAAGACTCCCTTAGCTAATTGGGTCATCAATGGTGTGTCTAAACTTCGTCATTTAAACCGTCCCTAAGCTGGCACAAATCTCTGCCTTAGTTAGAATAGCAGCCATTGTCGATATAAAAGGAATCAAGATGGCGTTTTCAGTAGTTGTTCTGGCGGCGGGAAAAGGAACCCGCATGAAGTCTTCATTACCCAAAGTTTTGCACCCTATTGCGGGTAAACCCATGGTTCAGCACATTATTGATACGGTGAAGGGGCTTGGAGCTCAGCATATCCATCTGGTCTATGGCCACGGTGGTGAACAATTGCAACAAGCGCTGGCGCACAATCAACTGAATTGGTGCCTGCAGGCCGAACAGTTAGGCACGGGGCACGCAGTTCAGCAAGCGGCACCGGCATTGCTGGATGAAGAAGATGTACTGATTCTGGTGGGTGACGCGCCACTGATTAAAACCGAGACCTTACAAGCACTGCTTGCAGTCAAACAGGGTTGTGATCTGGCGTTGCTCACTGTTGAGCTGGATGACCCCACCGGCATGGGCAGGATTATCCGTGAAGGTGATCAGGTGGTGGCCATTGTTGAGCATAAAGATGCCACCGAGCAGCAGCGTCAGGTGCGTGAAATTAATACCGGCATGATGGTAATGAAAGGAGCGGATCTTAAGCGCTGGCTGGGTAATCTGAGTAACGACAATGCCCAGGGTGAATATTATCTGACCGATGTGATTGCCATGGCAGCTGCAGAAGGCAAACGCATTCAGGCGGCCCATCCGCAACGCCCAACCGAAGTGGAAGGTATCAATAATCGCAAGCAACTGGCTAATCTGGAAAGGGCCTATCAACTTGAACAGGCCGAGCGCCTGATGATGGAAGGGGTCAGCCTGTTAGACCCTGCGCGCTTCGATCTGCGCGGTCAACTGCAATGCGGTCAGGATGTCAGTATTGATGTAAATGTCATTGTGCAGGGTAAGGTTGTGCTGGGTAACAACGTACAAATTGGCGCTAACTGTATCCTGATTGACTGTGAAATTGGCGACAATAGCGTTATCGAAGCCAACAGTATCGTGGAACAGGCTAATGTGGGTACTTACTGTCAGATTGGCCCATACGCCCGTTTGCGTCCTGGTGCTGTGTTGCAGGAAAAGGCCAAAGTCGGCAATTTTGTCGAGATGAAGAAATCCATTCTTGGTAAAGGCTCCAAGGCCAATCACCTGACCTATCTTGGCGACAGCGAAGTGGGTGATGGGGTGAATATTGGTGCCGGTACTATTACCTGTAACTATGACGGCGTGAACAAATTTAAAACGGTCATCGGCGATGGTGCTTTTATTGGTTCTAACACCGCTTTGGTGGCCCCGGTATCGGTAGGGAACAATGCCACTATCGGGGCGGGTTCCACTATTACCCAGGACGTCCCGGATGAGCAACTGGCTGTCGCTCGCGGTAAACAACGCAATATCAGCGGTTGGAAGCGGCCTGTTAAGAAATAGATTAAGGGGCAGAAAATAAGTGGGCAATCTTACTGCCCAATATGCTTTGTGGGTCGGACGTAAGTCCGACTAAAGCCGCGAATAAGCTTAAGGTTGCCGGAAGACTCAATTATTCGCAGCAGCAGTAAAGACGATTTCCACCAACATTTGCGGGTTAACCAGTTCTGCAATAATACAAGCCCGAACCGGCGCCTGGCCTTCAGGCAGCCAGGCATCCCAAATCCGGTTAAAGCCATCAAACAGTGTTCTGTCCTTCAGATAAATGGTAGCGCTCAGCAGCGCGCTTTTGTCGGCGCCAAACTGTGCCAGAGTGGTTTCGGCCAGGCTCAGTAAATCCGCCGTCTGAATCGCAATGTCACTATGCAAGTTTTCCGGCACTTCGGCCCAGTAGGCTGTTTGATTGTGAATGCAGATATCCGACATACGCTTGCCGGGATTGATACGCTGAATGGTCAATTGCTGTGCTCCATTTTGATTCTATGCACGCCAAAGCGGCCAAAAAAGAAATACAAATAGGTTATGGCCAATATTATCAGGGCTATGGCGGCCAACCTTGCCATTGGCTGTACCGCCAGCATAGTAAAATCGATAAAAGCCGGAGTAAAACCGTAGAACAGAAACCAGATGGCATTGGTAAAGCCATTATGGCCCATTCTGATATACCTGAGTGGGATCAGTAGCAGCATCATCGCGCTGAATAAAAAGGGTATTTCCAGATCGAAATACACCAGAAATAAACAGGTAAAAGCCAGATTGGCGCAGAATATATGACTGATTTTCACAGATACCTCAAACTTCCATAAATATCAGTTGGTCTGATTATACCCATGATGCAGATGTTCGCATGGGGAAATGACACAAAGATGTAAGGGGGGAAGCCCCCCTTCAATTACTCAGTCTCAGCCGTTTTCACATGTGTCTCCAGCCACTGGGACTGTTCCCACAACATGTGCAACAAAGACTCTCTGGCCCGGTAGCCGTGCTGTTCATGGGGGAGCATCACCAGGCGTGCATTGCCGCCCAGCCCCTTCAGTGCGGCGAACATTCGCTCTGACTGCATAGGGTAAGTACCTGAATTAGGGTCGTCCTCACCGTGCAACATCAGAATTGGCTCGTTGATTTTTTCAGCATGGAAGAATGGCGACATAGTGCCATACACATCCTGAGCCTCCCAGAAGCTGCGTTCTTCACCCTGGAAACCAAAAGGTGTCAGGCTGCGATTGTAAGCCCCGCTGCGGGCAATGCCGGCCTTAAACAAATCAGAATGGGCCAGCAGATTGGCTACCATAAATGCCCCATAGGAGTGGCCCCCGATGGCAATACGTTGTGGGTCGGCGATGCCTTTGTCTACCAATACCTTTACCGCGGCTTCGGCACTTTGCACCAACTGAGTTCGGAAGCTGTCATTGGGCTCTCCCTCACCTTCGCCTACTATCGCCATGGTGGGGTCGTCAAAGATGGCAAAGCCCTGAGCCAGATGTGGCATTGGGCCCCAATAGCTGACGCGTACAAATTCAAAGGGTGAATCCTTAACCTGGCTGGCGACGTCTTTATCCTTAAATTCCCTGGGGTAGGCCCACATCAGTACAGGTAATGGTCCCTGAGATTTGTCGTAGCCGGGTGGCAGATACAAGGTGCCGTTTAACGCCACGCCGTCGGCACGTTGATATTGAATCCGCTCTTTTGTCACACCCACAAAGGCCGGGCTGGGATGAGGAAAGTGACTGAACTGGGTCAGGCTGTCCTTTTGCAAATGGCGAATAAAGAAATTCGGCTGCTCGGTCTGCGACTCACGCAGGGTCAAAAGCTGGCTGACTTTGTCATCCAGCACCAGCATCACTTGCTCATAATATGGCGCTTCAGACTGCCACAAGCGCTGCTTCTGGTTGGTGGCAAAGTCAAAGCGGTCCAGAAACGGGATGTTACCCTGAGGTGAGGCCCCGCGGCCGGTCAGGTACACCTGGCTGGCGTTTTCCACCTTAATCACCCACTCGCCGTATTGATTTTGCGTGTATACAAAATCGCCGGGATCTTTGTATCTGTCGTTGTAGGAACGCTCTTCAAATAGTACCCAATCTGCTTTGGGATTGGCTGGCTGGAACTTCCAGCTACGCAGCATGCGATCGCTGAAGCGCCATTCACTGACGATTGCCAGCCCCTGGTTACCCCATTGAATGCCAGAGTAACGTCGCTCCAGACGCAGCATCTCAGCAGGTTTGCCATCAAAAGGCGCGGCCAGGCTGTAAAGGGCATCATGGTGGGGAACATCAACACTCATATCACCGCCGTCCAGCGCTTCTGCCCATACCAGGGTGGCGGCGGTATCGCTGCGCCAATGCACACTGCGTGGGCCTTCCCGCACCGAATCAAAGCCCTTGGGAATGGTTTCACCAGAAGGTAATTTGGCGACTTGTTTGACCAGTTTGCCCTGTGCATCCCACACTTCAACCAACTCAGGAAATCTGCTGTAAGGCACCATATAGGAAAAGGGCTTTTGCAGTTGTGTCACCAGCAAAAAACGGCCGTCTGGCGAAGCGTCAAACTCGCTAATCATGCCGGGCTGGCCGAGCATTTGGATGCTGCCGTCAAGTCCAACCCTGGCAAGTTGTGAGCGGGTCAGAAACTCAAACAATGCTTCGTCATAGGGTGATTTCAGCAGGTCCGAATAAGTGCGCACGGCAGCTTTTTTGCCATCGGTGGTTTGAATCACAGGTTTAGTGGCGGTAAGACTTGGTTGTGGGCGCTCATCGGCTTTGGCGACGGTAAGCCGGGTATAAACGCCACTGCTATCCGCTAACCAGCGGTATTTCTTGCCGCGCAGAGAGGCATTAATTAAACGCTGTGAGGCCTGATTCAAACGACGATCGGCCAGATGATAAAACCACAGGCTCAAACCCTGTTCCGTTTCCAGCACAAAGGCCAGTTTCTGAGAATCAGGAGAAAAGCTCACATCCAGAATTTTTCCGGCTGGCAATTTATCCAGTTGGTATTCCTGGCTGCCGTCCAGGCGCTTAAGTTTAATACCCTGGTAACCGGATGCACGGCTTGGGGCAAACAGCGTTGGGTTGATTTTAAGGCCAGCCAGTTTTTCTTCCGGTTGGGCCAGATCGGCCAGTGTTTGGGTACCGGGCCTTTCCAGAAAGGCCAGCCACTGCCTGTCTTTAGAGATGGCCACTCCCGGGCGCTGCGGGGCATCTACCAGGTCAGCCATTATCTTAATCGGGGTCTGATAGCCATCATCCTGTGCTTGGGCGGCCTGGACTGATGCCATTAAACCCAGTGCCAGCAATATGCCGGGCAATATCCTCATTGTCTGTCCTTATTGTTGGTTATTATCCATGTGATGTTATCTCAATTTGCAGCCCTTTTGCGCGACTATTTCGGCCAAAGTAAAGCTGAAAAAGATAATCTGCAGCAAATAAAAAAGCCGCCGCTCCGGGGAAGGAACGCCGGCTTCAGCGACACTATTACAAACTTTCGATGGTCTGCTTTTGTTCAAGCAGTTTGTCGACCTGGGTCTGGAACTCGGCCAGCTTGGCCTGCTCTTTTTCGATTACCGCCGGTGGGGCCTTGCTGACAAAGCTGTCATTGCTCAGTTTGCCCTGGGTGCGGGCCATATCCGCCTGCAGCTTTTCCAGTGCTTTGCCGATGCGGGCCAGCTCGGCGTCTTTGTCAATCAGGCCGGCCATGGGGATCATCACTTCCATTTCGCCAACAATGGCGGTGGCTGATGCAGGGCCTTTGTCACCTTCGGGCAGGACTGTGATGTTTTCCAGGCGCGCCATTTTGCTTAGCAGCAGTTCGGTATCGGCCAGACGGCGTTTGTCTTCGCTACCGGCGTTACGCAGCAACACGGACAACGGCTTGCTGGGGCTGATATCCATTTCACCACGGATATTGCGCACTCCAACAATCACCTGCTTAACCCACTCAATATCTGCCAGCACTTGTTCGTCTACCAGGCTGCTGTTCTGCCCTGGGAAGGCTTGCAGCATAATGCTCGATGGATTAGTAGTCGGACTGAAGTCCGACCTACAGAGTGGTGCTACCCGTTGCCAAATTTCCTCTGTGATAAAGGGCATTATGGGGTGCATTAAGCGCAGCAGGCTTTCCAGCACGTTCACCAGGGTATGACGGGTACCGCGCTTTTGCGCCTCACTGCTGCTGTCGGCATTCAGTACCGGCTTGGACAGCTCCAGATACCAATCGCAGAACTGGTTCCAGGTGAACTCATAAATCGCCTGTGACGCCAGGTCGAAGCGGTAGTCTTTCAGCGCCACTTCAAAGGCGTTCAGGGTTTGCTGGAAGCGCGCCCAGATCCATTTGTCGGCCAGACTCAACTCCAGTTCACCGCCATGGACACCGGTGTCCTGCTCTTCGGTATTCATCAACACAAAGCGCGAGGCATTCCACAGCTTGTTGCAGAAGTTGCGGTAACCTTCCACCCGGCCCATATCAAAGTTGATATCACGGCTGGTGGAGGCCATGGCTGTAAAGGTAAAACGCAGCGCGTCGGTACCATAGGCGGCGATGCCGTCAGGAAACTGTGCTCGGGTGCGTTTGGCAATCTTCTCGGCCAGTTGCGGCTGCATCATGCCGGCGGTACGTTTGGCCACCAGAGATTCCAGGTCGATACCGTCAATCAGGTCGATAGGGTCCAGTACATTACCCTTGGACTTGGACATCTTATTGCCCTGCTCGTCGCGGATAAGGCCGGTGATGTAGATTTCCTTGAACGGGATACGACCGGTGAATTTCTTGGTCATCATAATCATTCTGGCTACCCAGAAGAAGATGATGTCAAAACCGGTTACCAGCACAGAGGAGGGGACAAAGGTCTCCAGTTCCGGAGTCTTGTCTGGCCAGCCCATAGTGGCAAAAGGCCACAAGGCGGAAGAGAACCAGGTGTCCAATACGTCTTCGTCCTGACGCAGGCTAACGTCGTCAGCCAGGCCATGCTTGGCGCGCACTTCGGCTTCGCTGCGACCCACGTAGACATTTTCCTTGTCGTCATACCAGGCAGGAATACGGTGGCCCCACCACAACTGGCGGGATATACACCAATCCTGAATGTTGTACATCCACTGGTAGTAGGTTTTGTTCCAGTTCTCTGGAATAAAGCGGATCTCGCCGGACTCCACCGCATCAATGGCGGGCTTGGCCAGGGACTCTACCGCCACATACCATTGATTGGTCAGGTAAGGCTCAATCACCGCACCGGTGCGATCGCCCCTTGGCACTTTGAGTTTGTGGTCTTCTACTTTTACCAGCAGACCCCGGGCGTCCAGGTCCTGTACCACTTTTTCTCTGGCAACGAAACGATCCAGGCCGCGATAGGCCTCAGGTGCGTTTTCGTTGATTTTGGCGTCACTGGTAAAGATGTTAATCATCTCCAGGTTGTGACGCTTGCCCAATTCATAGTCGTTAAAATCGTGGGCCGGGGTGATCTTCACACAGCCGGTGCCGAATTCCGGATCTACATAGTCATCGGCGACGATTTTAATCAGACGACCAGACAGTGGCAGGCGGATATCTTTGCCGATAAAGGCCTGATAGCGTTCATCGTCCGGGTGCACTGCTACGGCGGTATCGCCCAGCATGGTTTCCGGACGGGTAGTGGCCACCACCAGCTCGCCACTGCCGTCGGCAAGTGGGTAGCGCATATGCCACATATGTCCGGCTTCTTCTTCGTTAACCACTTCCAGGTCTGACACGGCGGTATGCAGCACCGGATCCCAGTTAACCAGGCGTTTGCCGCGATAAATCAGGCCTTCTTCGTGCAGTTGTACAAAGACTTCCTGCACCGCGTTGGACAGATCTTCGTCCATAGTGAAGGCTTCGCGGGTCCAGTCGCATGAAGCACCAATACGGCGCATTTGCGAGGTAATAGTGCCACCGGAATGGGCTTTCCATTCCCAGATTTTTTCAATAAAGGCGTCGCGGCCCAAATCATGGCGGCTCTTGCCCTGGGCGGCCAACTGACGTTCCACTACCATTTGTGTGGCAATGCCAGCGTGATCGGTACCGGTTTGCCACAGGGTGTTATCACCCTTCATGCGATGATAACGGGTCAGGGCATCCATAATGGTTTGCTGGAACCCATGGCCCATATGCAGGCTGCCGGTGACGTTAGGCGGTGGTAACAGAATACAGTAGGGGTCGCCCTTTCCACTGGCCTTGAAATAATCACCTTGCTCCCATTCCTGGTAGCGACTCTGTTCGATATTTTGTGGATTAAAAGTCTTATCCATCTCAGCTCTCATTTAAACTTGAAGCGTTGCGGGTATCCAACTGGTGGCCCTGGGCGCGATATTGCTTGTATCTTTCTCTGGCCTGCGGTTTTTGTTGTTCTTCTACAGGCACAAAATCATAAATCTGTCTGGCACGCTGGTGCTGTGGGGGCAGTTGTTCGGCCAGGTTAATCAGCACCGGACGGGGGCTACTTTGTTGCCCTACCCAACTGATTTCAACCGGTGTGCCCCTGGCCGGCCCCTCGCCACACAGGTTATGTGGAATAAAGGCGTCGCTGGGGCGTTGCCACAACAACTCATCCAATGCTTCGGCGCTTTGTTGATCCTGACACCACAGCAGGCAGGCCTGTTTGTTGCGAAATGCCTGGGCCGCCAATTGACAAGCCAGCGCAAGGGGCGCTGGCTGGTTGTCGAGCTTGTCCTGCTCAAGCAGGTAAAAAATTACCTCTGCCAAGGCATCAGTCTTCCATTTCCACGCCAGCGCGATTCATTAAAAACTGAGTCAGCATAGGCACCGGGCGGCCTGTGGCACCTTTGGTTTTGCCACCACTGGTCCAGGCCGTACCGGCGATATCCATATGTGCCCAGTTGTACTTCTTGGTAAAACGCGACAGGAAGCAGGCTGCGGTAATAGTGCCGGCCGGACGACCACCCAGATTGGTCATATCCGCAAATGGGCTTTCAATCTGTTCCTGATACTCGTCCCATAAGGGGAGACGCCAGGCTCTGTCGCTGCTTTGCTCGGAGGCATTCAGCAGCTCATGGGCCAGTGGGTTGTGGCTGCTCATCACACCGCTGGCATGTTTGCCCAAAGCAATAACGCAGGCCCCGGTCAGGGTTGCCACATCCACCACAGTGTCGGGATTAAAACGTTCGACATAAGTCAGTGCATCGCAAAGTACCAGGCGCCCTTCGGCATCGGTATTCAGTACTTCAACTGTTTGACCGGACATGGTGGTAAGAATATCGCCCGGACGATACGCATTGGCATCTGGCATATTTTCACAACCGGCTAATACGCCAACCACGTTCAGCGACAAACCCAACTGCGCCAGTGACGCCATAGTACCCAGTACAGAGGCGGCGCCACACATATCGTATTTCATTTCATCCATGGCTTCGCCAGGCTTAATGGAAATACCGCCGGAGTCAAAGGTCAGCCCCTTGCCGACCAGCACAATAGGGGCCTGGCCGGGGGTGCCACCCTGATAATGCATCACTGTCATAATGGATTCATTTTCTGAACCGCGGCCTACCGCCAGGTAAGAATGCATGCCCAGTTCATCCATTTGCTGTTCGCCAATGGCTTCAATACTCAGTGAATCGTGCCTTTCAGCCAGTTCCTTGGCTTGTTCCAGCAGGTAAGCCGGGTTACAAATATTCGGTGGCATGTTGGCCACGTCTTTACAGATTTTCACACCGGTAGCCACTGCCAATCCATGCTGAATGGCGCGCTCGCCAACTGTCAGTTCCCGGCGGGTAGGAACATTGAAAACAATCTTGCGCAAGGGGCGACGGGGCTCTTCTTTCTTGGTTTTCAACTGAGTGAAGCTGTACAGGGAGTCCTGGGTGGTTTCCACCGCCTGGCGCACTTTCCAGTATGTGTCACGGCCTTTAACATGCAGTTCTGTCAGAAAACAAACGGCTTCCATTGAGCCGGTTTCATTCAGCGTGCTGATGGTGCGGGCGATTATCTGCTTATACTGGCGTTCATCCAGTTCGCGTTCCTTGCCGCAACCTACCAACAGTACCCGCTCGCTGAGAATGTTGGGGACATGGTGCAGCAACAACATCTGACCGGCTTTGCCTTCCAGATCACCGCGGCGCAGCAGGTTGCTGATGTAACCGCCACTGATTTCATCCAGTTGTTCTGCAACCGAGCTTAAGCGACGCGGCTCAAACACGCCGACCACAATACAAGCGCTGCGCTGTTTTTCAGGGCTGCCACTTTTTACACTAAATTCCATTCTTCACCCCATTAGAACTGGTGTTGAGTCACCTGGTGCGTTAGCCTTTTCGTTGTGGTTTGTGGCCGCCGCAGCAATAACGCGCAGTGGCCAACCTTGTGCGCAAAGGGAATTTTTAATTTATTCCGTTGCCAAACCGTTAAAAAAGGCCGGAATCGCAAATTAAACTTGTGAAAACATTAAGTTTACTTAAAAATTTACAGCATTCCACTAAAAATCCCGCTTTTCTATTGGACAGGACGTGCTGATTTTCCGATATTTGCTCAAAGAAACCTTCAAGTCGCAAGTGGCGGTTTTTCTGGTGCTGATGGCGATTTTTGTTATTCAAAAGTTCGTCCGTGTACTGGCCGAAGCCACCGATGGCGATATCCCTGCCGGTTTGGTACTGGGCTTTTTGGCGCTGAATATGCCGGTGCTGGCTTCGCTGATTCTGCCATTGAGTTTATTCCTGGGCATTATGCTGGCCCATGGCCGTTTCTACGTGGATAACGAAATGGCAGTGATGCGCGCTTGTGGCATCAGTGAATGGTATGTTACCCGGGTTATGTTAGTGCTGGCGGCGCTGGTGGCCGTGGTATCAGGGGCACTAACCCTATGGCTGGCTCCGCTGTCTATGGAAGTAGAGTATCAGTTGGAAGAGCAAATCAGTGCCGAGTCTGGACTAACCAGCCTAATTCCAGGCCGCTTCCAGCAAACTGCTAATCAGAAAGCGGTGATTTTTGTGCATGATATTGGTTCCGGTGACAATCAACTGGAACGCATTTTTCTGGCCCAGCAGGGGGAAGGTCAGGCAGAGTCTGAATTCAGAATTATCTACGCAGATCATGGCTCGGTACAGCAAGCGTCTGACGGTTCAGAAAAACTGGTGCTGCGCGGTGGCGTGCAGTATGAGGGCTCGCGCAGCAAGCTGGATTACCATGTGGTGAAGTTTGACGAGTATCAGGTGCAGATAGCCGAGCGCCCGCCAGAGCACAAAGCCCGCAAATTGGCGGCTTATCCCACCAGCCAACTTTGGGGGGATGAGGAACTGGATGCCATAGCGGAAATGCAGTGGCGCCTGGCCATTCCCTTATCCCTGCCGTTTCTGGTTCTGATCGCGGTGCCTCTTAGTGCGGTGAATCCGCGCCAGGGCCGCTTTGGGCGGATTTTTCCGGCACTATTGTTGTATTTGGGCTATTACCTGCTGCTGATGGCCGGCCGCAAGGTACTGGAAAACGGCAAAGTGCCGCCTGAACTTGGCCTTTGGTGGGTGCATGCGGTGATCCTGCTAATTGGTGTGCTGCTGATTGTCAGAGGTCGAAGTGCTGGTGTGCGTTTGCGGGCCCGGCTCAAAGGTAGTCTGGGGAGTCCGTCATGATTAAAACCCTGGACCTGTATCTGGCCCGTACGCTGCTCAGTACGGTATTTATTACCTTGCTGGTGCTGGTCGGGCTATCCAGCCTGATCAAGTTTGTTGAGCAGCTTAAGTATCTTGACCGCGGTAACTACGACATGATGGTGGCTGGCATTTATGTGTTGCTCAGTATGCCCCGCGAGATAGAACAGTTTTTCCCCATGGCTACCCTGATTGGCGGGCTGATTGGTATGGGTATGCTGGCCAGCAACAGTGAACTGGTGGTGATGCAGGCCGCCGGTATGAGCCGCTGGAATATTATCGCATCGGCGATGAAATCGGCCTTGTTGATGGTGGTGTTTGTAATGGCGCTGGGTGAGTGGGTAGCGCCGGTAACAGAAGCCCATGCCAAGGCTATTCGAACCCAGGCTATCTCGGGAGGCAGCCTGTTTTCATCAGAGCGCTTGGAGTGGGCTAAAGATGGTCGCAACTTTGTCAGCATAGGCGAAGTGGTAAGTAAGGACCAACTACTGGATATCAGAATCTATGAATTTGATGAGCAGTTACACCTTACCCGGATTATTAACGCTGCTCAGGCGAGTTTTATTGGCCAGAGCTGGCGCTTGAATAAAGTGGTCACCACCGATTTCACTGAAAACCTAATTCGCAAGCAGGTGGATAAGCAAGGTAAATGGGAGTCCAGCCTGACCCCGGATAAGCTGGAAGTGGTAAAGATTAAACCCGAAGCACTGTCTGTTCGAGGCTTGATGGATTACGTCAACTATCTGGAAAACAATAGTCAGGATGCCAGTCGTTACCAGTTGGCTTTATGGCGTAAAGCCTTTCAACCCGTCACGGTCGGCGTCATGCTGCTGGTTGCGTTGTCCTTTATTTTTGGGCCGTTGCGCAGTGTGACTATGGGCGCCCGGGTAATTATGGGAGTATTGACCGGCTTTGGTTTCTTTATCGCCAATGAAGTTTTTGGCCCCCTGAGCCTGGTTTACCAGTTACATGCTTCAGTAGGTGCATTGCTTCCCAGCTTTTTGTTTGCCTTGATTGCCGCTCATTTGTTACGTAAGTAGTAGGTGATTGGTCCGACCAGATCTGGTTGGGCCAGTTTATCTCTTGTCCTTGCCCGCCGTTACGGTTTTGACTGAACCACTCTACAGCCCGCTTTTTAATTGAACGTTTAATTAATAAAAACAATTCATTCCAGTTTTTGGCTGCCATAGTCAAAAAACTGTCATGTCGATGACATTTTTCTATCAAATTGGTGACATCAAGTTACTTTTAAATGCTGCCCTTGACCATTTTCTGGTCATTTTTTTATCCATAAAAAGGGCGCATTCATGTTCAACTTAAAAGACCTCTTTAGGCACAGGTCATGGCTGGTGCAAGGCTTACTGACTTGTCTGCTGGTCGGTTTCAGTTCGCTGGCTTTGGCCAAACCCGTTCCCTATCTGCAATCTGCGACACCCAATTCCATCTGGGTTTCCTGGAAAACCACCAGCGGCAGCGATTCCCTGGTAGAGTATGGAGTAACCGCAGAGCAGCTTGAACACAAGGTTAGTGGTAACGTACAAACGCTGGCCAGTGACTATCTGTACCACAGCGTACAGCTGACTGGCTTAAAGGCTGAAACCCGTTATTTCTACCGGGTCACCACTGGCAATCAGCAATCTGCAACATACAGTTTTATGACCCCACCGGTTGCCGGAAAAAACGACGGTAAGCTACGCATACTGGTGATGGGTGATCACCAGATCCGCAATGAAAACCGCTATGCACAACTGGTCAATGCGGCCAAGAATAAGATTGAGGACTTGTATGGCGAGCCCATTGAACAGGCTCTGAACCTGATTCTGAATGACGGTGACCAGGTCGACGTGGGTACCTTGGATCATTATGAGAATCTGCACTTTGCCCAGTCTTCGGCCATTTCCCCCAACGTGCCTATTATGACCACGGTGGGCAATCACGAGTACTACTACGACGGCAATCTGGCGAACTATCAAGCCCACTTTATTTACGACGGCCTGAGTTATCAGGGCATTGCACCTGCCAGTGATGAGAGTTACTACAGTTATCAGGTTGGTCGGGTGCTATTCGTGCACCTGAATAGCATGCGCACCGATGCCACCCAGCAGCAATGGCTGAGTCGGGTGATCGCCGCGGCGGATCAGGATCAACAGGTGGACTGGATCATCAGCATCATCCACCACCCTTACCAGGCGGAACAGTACGTTGGCGACATTTCCAAAACGCTGCGTGATTCCTGGATGGCAATTCTGTCTTCCACCCGTAAGCATGTACTGAATATCGGCGGTCATCACCATTTATACGCCCGTGGCCAAACCCGCGAGTGGCCCACTTACCATATGATTTCAGGGGGAACCGCCTGGGATCAATATTGGGGACAGTCCAGTGAAGTGGACTTTGACGATGTGCAAAAAACCATCGCCAACTGGGCCTGGCAGCTAATAGAGATAGATGTGGCCAGCCGCCAGATGAAGGTGGACACCTATGCTGAAGCCCATCCGATTGTGTATAAAACAGAAGGCTTTCATCTGCATAGCAAGCTGATCGACAGTTTCCAGCGTCGTCTTGACGGTGGACAGCCTAATCAGCCAGCGATTCAGAATGAAATCACTGCGCCGGTTGCCCTTCCTTATGATTTTGTCAGTAGCAGCTTTAGCTCAGCCTATCCGGATGGTTTAAACAGTACCCAATTCCAGATCGCCGACGATGCTGAATTTAAGCAGTTACGGGTGGATCGTATCCGCGATATTGAAAACATCTTCGGTGATACCGGTGCACCCTTATATGAACCCGTGGATTTGCATGCCAATGTGGACATTATGACCTGGCAGGTACCGGCTTATGGCTTGCCTAATGGCCAGTACTTTGTGCGGGTCAGACACCGTGACAGCAACATGGAATGGTCGCCCTGGTCTGATTCTGTCAGCTTTGAAGTACAGGGCAGCAGCAGCGGTGATCCCGCGCTAAAACTGGACAACAACAAATATGCCAGCGGGGCCATGGTGAAGGTTGGTTACAGCGGCGGACGTGGTAACCCTACTGATTGGATTGGCATTTATAAGGCGGGGGACAAACCTCAGTCAGTGCGCGCCACAAAATGGCAATACGTGCCAACACCGGCAGGTGAACTGAGTTTCACCGGCCTGACGGATGGTGAATATTTCGTAGCGTTTTTTGAGAAAGACAGCTACGAGGAAATCGCTCCGCGCCAGCATTTCTATATGGGGCCGCTGGTTAGCCTGAGTATGGAAAAAAGCCACTTCGCCGAGCAGGAACAGGTGAATGTCAATTGGCAGGGCTCAGGCGCTGGTAGCAAAGATTGGATTGGCATCTACCGGGTAGGGCAAACACCCGGCGGTGTTGGCTCCACAAAATGGCAATACACCACCTCCGCAGAAGGCACGGCCACATTCAGTGGCCTGGCCAAAGGGTATTACTTTGCCACTTTTATGATCAATGACGGCTATACCGAGATTGCCGAGCGTATAGCTTTCTCGGTCGGCGCGGAAATTGCCTCGGTGAGCCTGGACAAGCAACGTTTCGAGCAGGGCGAAGCCGTGCAAGTGCATTTTAGTAATGGCCCTGGCATTGCCAAGGACTACATTGGTGTGTTCCGTCAGGGTGCTATCCCCGGCCAGACCGGCAGCGAGCTGGTAACTTACCTGTACTTTGATGGTGCGGTGGCCGGTACGGTTAATTTCGAGCAAGGTTTTGAGCCGGGCCAGTACTTCCTCGCCATGTATACCAATGACTCCTATGACCAGGTATCCAATCGCGCCTGCTTTGTGGTGGGGAATGGCCCCCTTTGCGGTGCAGTGGCCAGCCTCAGTGTTGGGCAGCAGGACTACGAGACTGGCCAGGCAGTGGTATTCAGTTGGAGTGACACTCCGGGTAACAGCAAAGACTGGCTGGGGGTTTACAAAATTGGCCAGGAACCGCAATCCGATTACGCCACAAAATGGCAATACCTGAGCGACAAACAAGGCAGCCTGAGCATCAGCGGGCTGACCGCAGGGGATTACTACGGAGTGGTGCTGCTTAATGATGGCTATCAGGAAGCGACCAGCCGGGTGACCTTTAGCGTCAAAGCCGCTGTTATGGCCGGTGATTTAGACGGCGACGGCCAATTAACCATGCAGGATGCCCAGCAATTACGCGCTGCCTTTGGGCGCTGTGAAGGTGATGAGGGTTACTTGCCTGGTGCAGATCTGCAGGCCGACGGCTGTATCAATTTTGTTGACTACGGAAAATGGCTGGCCTTGTTCCGCCAGCAATAACCTTCTATCTGGCGGCCATTGGGCCGCCACACTTTATTTAAGGAATACAAAATGTTGAAACGCAACAATCTGAAATCTGTACTGCTGGCTCTGGCGGCAATCTGTGGGCTGACGACTGCACCTGCACATGCGGCTTTTTTGAGTCTGGACTTGTCTGACACCGACGCCAAAGTGGGGGATGTGGTGACTCTGGACTTGGTTCTGCATAACCCCTTTGACAGCGTAACGGATGGGCTGCTGTATGGCTTTGGCTTCAGTATGGACTTCGATAACCAGGGCCTGAGTCTGGGCCCGGCCACAATGGGCGCTGACTGGGAAGATGTCTCTGCCCTGTATGCCCAGACCGATTTGGCGGGTCTGTCTATGTTTGGGGTGCCGGATATGGGCCAGACCAGTCTGTTGCTGGCCAGTTTTGAGTTGACGCTGAACAAGGCCGGCAATTTTGTGCTTGATGTGTTTAGTGACAGCAACCTGCCAGGTGAGCAGGGCCTGTTCTACCTGGACCAAAGTGGCGCACCTGTATCATTGCTGCTGGATGCCAGCACCAGCCTGAATGTCAGTGCGGTGTCTGAGCCTGGTGTATTGGCGTTGTTTACTCTGGGCCTGATGCTGGCCGCACGACGCCGTTTTAACTAAGTTCCCAGCGGGCGCTGCGGCGCCCGGATATTGCCGATGAAATATTTATTTAGTGTTGTACTGGCAGTCTTCAGCTTTGTTTGCCACGGCCATCTGAGCGGTTTTACCGACACCGCCATTGAGGTGGCGCAGCCTGGCGTGCGCATTCTATATACCCTGCCTGCAGATAATCTGCTGGAGCTCGACCCGCTAACGGCTGGCAAAGAGCAAGCCGATATTCAGCCTCCTGAATATTATCTGCCCTGGGTGAGCCGTGGTTGGCAGGTCGATGCGCGTATGCGTAATTGCACTCAAGCTCAGGCACTGTCCCGTGAACTGAAAGAGATACAGGCTTATCAGTTTGAACTGATCTTCCTGTGTCCGCAGGGCATGGATGCGCTGGATATCCGCTATTTATTGTTTACCGAACAATGGCGTGGGCACCAGAATTTTACCCGTATCTTTATGGCCGATCAGCAACAGCGCATGCGCTTTGCGTTTGATAAGAGCCAACTGAGTATTCCGGTCAGTGACCTGCTTGATCAGTGGCAAGCCAGTTTGGCTGAAACCTTTTCCGGCCTGGACCCGAATCGCAAATTCAGTCGCCAGGATATGGGCATGGGCGCCGATGGCGGCACAGTAGAAAGTCACAGTCAGTGGCAGGAAGACCCGTATTTTATCTGGATGGGGATGCTGCATATCTGGGAAGGAGCGGACCACTTGCTGTTTATTCTGGCGCTGATGTTAATTCCGGTGACAATCAAGCGTCTGGCCTGGTGGGTGAGCCTGTTTACCCTGGCGCATTCCATTACCCTGGGACTGGCCTACTTCGGACTTTTTAGTGTATCACCCGCAATCACAGAGCCATTGGTGGCGCTGACCGTCGCCGCCATTGGTGTTGAGAGCCTGATACTGCTGCGCCAGGCCAAACCCAACTTACGTTGGCGGGCATGGGTGATCTTTTTGTTCGGACTCATCCATGGTGTCGGCCTGAGTTACCTGCTCAGCGCCACGTCAAATGGTGTGCCGTCATTGGGGCGTTTGCTGTATTTCAATCTTGGCGTAGAGCTTGGGCAACTGGCGGTGTTGTTGCTGCTAGCTGTACCTTTTATGTTATTACGCAGGGGAGGTTATGCCGCCAGAACCTCCATGGCGTTGTCTGTTGCCCTGACGGGTACCGGCTTGATATGGCTGGTGGAACGTACCTTGTTTTAGGTTAATTCCCCTTTGGCTTGGCAGCCTTCAGGCAGTCAAGCCAACTGCTTCGGTCAAAGTACACTTCGTTGCGTTGGATCAGCCCGTCCGTGTTGATCTGAACCAGGCATACGCCTTTAATTTCCAGGAGCTGGTAGCCTACCGGAATGCGTGCCAGCCATTTGTTAACAAAGCCCATTTCCATCGGAATGGCCTCCAGTTGCTGCCAGGTCCATTCCGGATTGCGCGCCAGTAATTTAACAAAGTGCGCCATGATGGCCTCCCGCCCTTTTAAGCCTTGCGGCTCAGCCGGATCCAGATAAAACGCATCGCTGGCGTAAAAGCTGATAAGCAGTTCCGGATGATTGCCGGTCCAGGCAGGTAACCAGCTGGCGGCGAAAATTCTGGCTTCATCTCTTGTCATCGTTTTTCCCTTCCCGACAGATTGCAAAGCTAACAGACACAGGGCAGGCCATATTGGCCCTGACATTAGTTATAGCCTGTGGCTGGCCTGGTACAAGGTGGCAAATGTAAATGAATGATAAAAAATAAGTAAAATATATTGTATGCAATATATCGTATGCTATTTTAAATAAGCCAGCAGAGTAGTGGGCACAAATAACTAAAAAGCAATCAGCAACAAACGAGGAAGCAAAGATGAAAGCTCCACTTCTGTGCTGGATGGCGTTAGCCCTGGGGGCAACGAGTCAGGCGCAAGCCGGGCAGGACCATCCGCAAGACCCGGGCCAAAACCCGCTTAGCAGACAATCTGTTCTGACGATAGAACATGGCGTGGATACTGGTGAACAGCATCCGCCCCGACCACCACGCACCTTATCGCCGTTGGAATTTCAGCAGCGTCTGATGCAATCCGAGCGTCTGCCGGTGCTGAAAAGCAAAAAAGCCGCCAGTCAGGCGCTGAATAAACAATCTGCCAGCCTTAATGCGGTTGCCAGCAGTTGCAGCAGTGCCAGTGAATTACAGGGTCTGACCGGCAGTGCGCTGGTGGACGCGGTAAAACAGGGGCAACTGACCAGTTGCCTGTATGGTTTGTACAATGTGTCCTGGGTTGGCAGCGGCATGTTCAGTGACGCTAATTTACTGAGTATTGTCGGAGCTATTAACGATGTGCTGGCGGGCTACGATGGCAGCACCGCCACTGGCGCTACCGAGCTGGAAAAGCTGGTGACTTTCCTGCGTGCCATGCACTGGGCCGAGACGTCTGCCGGCAGTACCCGCCAGTTCCAGGCAGCCTATAAACAACAACTTCAGCAGGCCTTCGACAGTTACTTTGGCGGCGCGCATTTTGTGCAGTTTAACGGCAGTGCATCGCGGGATTTTATGACCCGCTACGAGATGCTGATCCTGGTTAACAGTTCTGGCACCAATCGCTTACCTTATATGGCCAGATTCAGCCAGGCGTTGTTGGGTTATGCCAATACGGTGGACCGCACTGACAACTGGGGAATTGGCTATGAGGAAAGTGGTGTCACGCAACTGCTGACCCATTACTACAACGCCATGCAACAACAGCAGCAGGACTATGCCCAGGTGCTGGCGACGCATCCGGAAATTATCACCAACCTGCAGAGCTTTGTGATGCAGCAGGGCCTGTGGCTGGTCAGTCATACCCGCGAATATCAATGGTCTGACGCGGTATCTGAACTGGGACGCTTCCTGCAAATGGGCGGGCAGATAGCCGATACCGTGCGCCCCAGTATGCAAAGCATTCTGGCCACGTACAGTTATGACGGTGTGGGAGCCAATGGCTGGATTAATGCCCAGGGCATGGTCAGCTTCTACGACAGTGCTAATTGTGACCTGTATGGCAATGCCTGTGATTTTGATTTAGAAGCCGTGGTGCTGTCTGGCAATCATGTCTGTGGCAGTACCCTGAAAGTACGCTTCCAGGAGCCTATCAGCAGCGAAAACCTCGGGCAGATCTGTGCCTCCCTGGCCGGTCAGGAACAACTTTTCCATCAAACCTTTGGCACCAATCCTGCCACCCCGGTGGCCGACGATTTAAACGAAGATCTGGAGGTCGTGATCTTCCAGTCGTCGTCTGATTATCAGAATTATGCCGGTACTTTCTTTGGCATCAACACTGATAACGGCGGTATGTATCTGGAAGGTGATCCGGCTGTTAGCGGCAATCAGGCCCGTTTTATTGCCTTCCAGGCCACCTGGCTGCAACCCGACTTTGTGGTGTGGAATCTGGAGCACGAATACATTCACTATCTGGATGGGCGTTTTAACAAATGGGGCGGTTTTGGTGACCAGCCCGCCAATTCTGTGTGGTGGGGTGAAGGCGTGGCCGAATATCTGTCGCAGCCCAACACCAATCCTAACGCACTGGCCGTAGCGGCGCAGGGCACTTATGACCTGAGCCAGCTGTTTCAGACCACTTACGCTAACGGTGATACCGCCCGAGTGTATTACTGGGGGTATTTGGCTGTGCGCTACATGATGGAAAATCAGCGGGTCGAGATTGACCAGCAACTTCTGCCCAGTATGCGCGCTGCTAAGTATGCAGCAGGCAATGAAGGCTGTTTATTTGACTGGCAGTGGAAAGCCAAGCCCGAGGCGCAGGCCAACGGTTGGTACTGGCTGTACGACGACAGTGAAAATGGCTACACAGGTTCCGGCTACTGGGTGTGGACCTGTGGGCAAAGCGAAGCGGATAACGGTGGCGAACTGCCGGAATTCACCCCTTATGAGGATATCATCAGTGACTGGGGCAGCCGTTTTGATCAACCATTTGACCAGTGGCTGGTGTGCCTGGTAGCCGGTGCCGGTGAGTGTGCAGGCAATACCAACCCTGCCGATCTGGACGGCAACAACAGTATCGACAGCCGTGACGTGCAGTTATTTATGCAGCGTTTACGCAACCCCACCACCCTTGGCGCTGAATTTGATTTTAACGGTGACGGCCGGGTAGATCAGCGTGATATCCGTGCCCTTTCCGGCCAGTGTGATTTACCACGCTGCGCCATTGCATCCTGAGGAAGTAACAGATGAAAGCACTATTGATGACTATATTGCTGGCCTTTAGTTCTGCTGGCCAGGCGGCTTTGTTGACATGGCAAAGCGACCAGAACCCGGTGCAGGTCGGGGACAGCCTGAATGTACAACTACGGGTAAGCGACTTTAACGAGTTACTCGGTGGCTTTTCCGGCCAGGTCAGCTATGCGCTGGCCGGGCTGGAACTGACCGGCTGGCAGTTCGGCGACGGCTTTGACGATGGTCTTGGCTCGTTGCAGATGGACAACCACAATGCCCTGGCCGGTACCCTGACGCTGGATGACTATGCGGATCTGTTTGCCGACGCCTTAGTGATAGGGGCAAAGCAAGGCACAGATTTTGTGCTGGCCACGTTGAGCTTTCGCGCCATCAGCGCGGGTTTGCACAGCATTGGCCTGGACAGCCTGAGCCTGGTGAGTTTTGATAACCAGGATCTGCTGATGCCGCAGCTCTCTGCCCTGACCATTCAGGTGCAGGACGCTGCCCAGGTACCGGTGCCCGCCACTCTACTGTTGTTGGCGAGCGGCTTATTGCTGCTAAGAAGACGCCTGTAAGCACGGTTGGCATGGCCTTCGGGCCATGCCAGTTACGGCAGAAACGTGGGGTAGTCGGTGCGCCGATACGGCACCAATTGATATTGCGGTTGTAAAAAGGCTACCAAGTCGACCAGTTCGCTAACCGTCATCAGATCATTGTAATTACGCATCTTAGAATGCCCCTGGTCATCCGATACCGCGGATGGCATATAATTCTGGGCTATCTTGTGTGACGGGTTGATTACCGATGTCACCAGCTCTGCATAGGTTTTAATCTGGCTGACATTGCCGCCTAATCTTACCGGTGTGGGTAACTGCTTTTCAGTGCTGTCGTCCTCAAAGCCTTTTAAGCTGTGGCAGGCCAGACATTGGTACTTTCTGAACACTAATTCCCCTTTGGCTTGATTGCCTTCGGGCAGACTGAAACCTCTTGGTGAGTCAGCGCCCTGACTGCAACTTAGCAGTAGCAACGCCAGACCGGCAGGAAGTAGGAATTTCATAGAACACCCATGGAAGCTTTTAGCGGTATGTTTAGCTTAGGCAATCCGGGGTGGTGATATTTTGACCAGGATCAAGTCAGGCTCAAAGATCTTTCCAGGCTTTGTGATGATTGGCATCTTTACTTAGCACCAGCATTTCGGTGTGCGCCAGCCGGTCCTGCAGAGATTGTTTGTGTTTCACGTCAAACAGTACCAGCAGGGTACCCAGGCCGCCTAACGAACACAGCAGGCGCCACAATGCCCGGCCATAGCCCAGTGGTTGCTCGTTGGTGCTGAACAGGCGCAGCCGCCAGGCGCGCATGCCAATCGTCTGGCCGCCGTTACGCCAGAACCATAAAAAGAAGCCTAAGGTCCACAGCATGGCCCAGGTAAATATCAGCCGCGACAGCCATGGCGAATGGCCGATGGCTTCCATACTGTGCTGATAGCCCTGTTTATCCAATACACCGTTTTCCAGCAGAATAATCAGCAGTACGGTAATCAGAATACCTGCCACCATAAACACCGCCAGGGCCACCAAACTGTCGTACACTATGGCGGCCAGGCGGCGGAAAAACCCGGCGCGGGGGAAAGTGGCTTGTTCGGTCATGGCGGCTTCCGGCTGGTCAAAACAGTGCGGAGTCTACCAGCCTGTGCGCTGCCGGGGTAGTCAATCCTTACGGGGCCGGTTGGTGGCTAAACTGTTGCTGCAGCATATGGGCGCGGCCGGGGTGTTCTACCCTGAAGGTTTCAATGGCGCCGCGTTGCTGCATTGTCACAAATAAGGTTTTGCCGTCATCACCGCCAAAGGCAACATTGGTAGGGTGCTGCCCCTTCAATCGATATTCGCGCAGTAGCTCGCCGGTGGGCGACAACACCGCTACCGTGCCGGAACCATAACGGGCAATATACAAATTGCCCTGGGTGTCACTGCGCATGCCATCCAGGCCGTGGTCGTCAAACTGGTGAAACAGGGTTTTGTCTTTGGGCATCCCCTCGGCGTCCAGCTTGTAACGCCAGACTTTACGCTGCACCGATTCATTCACATACAAATACTGCTCGTCTGTACTGACTTCCACCCCGTTGGTGGTGCCCATATCTTTTTCCACCAATGTGACCTGCCCCTGTGGACTGATAACCCAAAGCTGACCGCTGCTGTCAGCCCAGTTCGGATCGCTGGCATACACAACGTCCGTGGCGCTGATAGCAATATCATTGGGCTGATGCATGGCGGGCTCGTGGGCAAATACACTAATTTGCAGGCTGTGCATATCTATCGCCAGCACGTTGTGATTAACATAGTCGGCCACCAGTAATTGCCCGTTGCTGTTAAAACGCAGGCCATTTCCCACCGAATCACCGGGCAGTTTAACCAGTAGCTCGGCCTGGCCTGCTGCGGTTACTTTGCCAATAGTGCCCTGCTCGGCATAATTCACCGCATACAGCACGCCGTTATTGTCTACCACCGGGCCTTCCACGCCTTTGGTAAATACACCATCAGTGATGTAATCAAGGCTATCAATAGCCTGTTGCTGGGCACAGAGTGAAAAGGGCATCAGGGCCAGGGCAATACGAATAAGTGAATGCATTCAGTCTGGCCCTCCTGCGGCCTGCGGTGTTTTTGTTTGGTTGCTTGGTAAAAATCCGAGCGCATGGTTATCAATTAACCATTGTGGTTTTACAGGATGTTAAATAAAAACATGCCAATCAACAACGAGATAACGCATTGATTTGTCGCTACCGCAACAACAAGGCTGGCGCAGGTACTAGCTGCGGCTTAAAAACAGTGCCTGACCGGTTAGGGTCGGGAACAGCAACAATTGCCGCCAGAACGCCTAAGTGACGGTTTATTAAACAGTTGCAAGGGCAATTATGACAAAATACTTGCATGGCCAAAGCCAGTCGCTATAATGCCTGCCACTCTGACAGCCAAGCCCTTGGCATCATTGTCGGGTGTAAGACCTCCCTTAACTGAGAGGCATAATGGTAGACGACGTGCAGGAAGCACTAGTGTCGCGATAGGCAGGAGGCCGGTAGCGACCGCAGCGAGAGTGCAAAGCACTCTTAGAAGCTGAAAACCATAATTTGTTTGAAAGACCTCCCTTGCCTGGGTGGCGACAAATTTGCCGGGAGCAAATTTGAACAGTTTTAGCTGGCCTGCACAGCAGGTGAGTCACAGGACGTGACGAATAAATTGGTAGACGCAAGAGTGCAAGGCACTCTCAATCTACCGATAACACTATAATCTGAGTAAATGTCCCCCTTGCCTGGGTGGCGAAATTGGTAGACGCAGCGGATTCAAAATCCGCCGATGGCAACATTGTGTCGGTTCGAGTCCGACCCCAGGCACCATATTCAAGTTCTACACTGTCCAATACCATCCAGTAAATCACCGAAATCCCTATTTCTATGCGGTTTATAGTTCATATTGGTCTAGGGCTGTCCATTGTCATCCGTCAGAAAGTGGTGCTACATTTGCTGCTACCTCGATATGAACACTACTCTCAGATCTGTCTCCCTACTTTCGTTGTGACGAACAGTCTATAAAACTAATCTATTTTGCGCGCTCTCCATTGAGAAGGAGAACAGCCAATTATCCGGCTAAATGCAGCGGAAAATTTACTGGGATTATTATAACCAACTAACCCGGCTACCTGAGTAATACAATATCCCTGTTCAAGATAACGCTTTGCCTCACTCATCCGGTTTTTTAAAATGTATTTGTAAGGCGTGATGCCGGTTGATGTCTCTAATGCACGGGAGAATTGCTTTGGTTTCATTCCCACGAGATCTGCTAGAGCATTGGTTTTAATATCCTGATCCATATGCGTTTTTATGTACTCAGTGACGCAACTTATCTGTCGATAACTTAACCCAATACCGTGAACATGCTTGTGCTCTACATCCGACAACGCAGCGATTCGGCCTAGCAATACAGATATCCCTTCATGAATAAACAGCGGGCAGTCACCGTGGTACTCTGCGCATGTCCACATGGCGGTAATCACAGACGCTATCACCTCGTCCTCAACTACTACCGATAGATATTGCGCCTTATCAGACTGACAGGATTTACAGAACGTTGCGGTATCAATAGCTATTCCCAACATCGACACATCGGGGGAGTCAAAACTGCCATTTTCATGCGGGGCGGTAATCAGCACACTGCCTCGTTTCCAATGCCATGAGCGATTATCGTATCTAACCAGCCCACCTGCCGACAGGCATACGCCTATTTTTAAATGCGAACCGGCATACAGCTGACCACTCATCGCTGGAAGATGTGTACGCAACAGAATGATACTGTTCTGTTCATAACCAATAACAGAGGTTGAGCCAAAATTATCGGCCAGATTTTCGACTATTTGACTTCCGGAGTACATGGCATCTCTTAATAACATGATTTTGTTATAATATATCATCCAAAATGGAGTGGTTGGGCATTTTGGAGCGGTATTTATTTCATGAGTTTCTACACTACTGCTTTCTACGTGAGCAGGAGTATTCTTCACAATGACTGAACAGTCACAACTAACGCTTTTTATGCATTGCCTAACCGTTCTGGGGATATCGACGGCCTGTTCTGTGGCCTCGGCCAATCCGCTTGAGTATACCTCAGGAAAGCTACTCACTGACCAACATAAGCAAACTGGTAAGCAGTTGTCACACGAATCAGAGACACTCGAAAAGGTCATTGTGAAGGGTTCAAAACGCAATACCGAGTTAATGAAATCTGACCTTTCAGTCACACTGATCGATTCAGCACTAATTAATGAAGCGCGATTACGAGATTTCTCGCGCATTGATGATCTCGCGCCCAATGTACAATTTAATGAGTCAGGCCAACGAGGTAGTATTTACATTACCATTCGAGGTGTTGAGTCAAACCCATTTATTGTTAATCGTGCCGCAGTATATATAGACGGGATCCCTTTCAGAGAACTCAGTAATTCGGTGCTCAATCAAGTAGACTCAATAGAAGTGCTGCGCGGACCACAAGGCACTCTCTATGGCGCAAACTCTGAGTCAGGACTCATTATTGTCAATACCAAAACGCCCTCAGATGTTTTTGAACAGAATTACCGAATCGCCGCATCAGACTACCACTCTGGACAAGGTTACGAAGCGACCGGCTTTATTTCAGGCCCATTAATCAACAAAGAACTAAGTGGTTCTGTTTCATTTAGTTCTGCTTATGAAGATGCCTTTGTTAAAAATATCGGTACTTCAACCGGAGATACGGGCAATATCAAAGAAAATTACATTCAAGGCCGACTTCACTGGACACCATCCGACTCGCTTAGCATCAATGCGACGACCTATTGGCTTGATATGGATGCTCCAGGTCTGTTTGATCAGCAATATGTACCTTTAAATATCAACCTTTATAATCAGCTTTATGCTGACAACTATAATCAGGGGCAACAGATTGATGACTGGACGGTGCTTGAGGATGCGCCTAAGTATACCAACGAAGAAGAGTTTGTAGCTGGTATCAGCGCTACTTATAAGGCTGACTATGGAGATATCGACCTGGCGGCGTCCTATCGTTCACTGGAAGAAGATGCCAAAGGCCTTGATCTGGACCTCACGGCAGCACCAATAGTCGCTGGTCGGGAGGCAGAAAGTGAAGACTACAAAAACATTGAATTGCGCTTTACTTCCCCCACTGGTAATCACTTTGATTATATCGTTGGTCTATCCTATTACTCAGAATCAGAGGAAAACACAAAATCTACGTTCTTAGGAGCTGGCACGCTCAATAGCTATTTGGCTGCGCCTATGCAATACAAAGAGGGCAAGGATAAAAGTGTTTTTGGCTCGATAAACTGGTACCTAACAGAGAAGTTTAAAATTGGCGCAGGACTACGCTACGACAACGCTAAGCGATCGGCCATTCAAACCGAAGGGGAACTCAATTTAGGGTTCGGCACTGTTACCCGTTATCAGGATGCCCATTTGTCTGAGACGTTTAGTGCCTGGCTACCCAAAGTATCAGCGCTATATCAGTACGCCAACAATTTATCCTTTCATGCTTCGTTATCCAAAGGCTATATCCCTGGCGGCTTTAACCTTACCGCAGTGCAGGATGATAAAGTTGACGACAACGTTTTTACTTATGACAGCGAAACACTGGTTAGCCGGGAATTAGGGTATAAATGGTTCTCTACCGATAAAAAATGGCGTTCGTCCGGCGCAATTTTTTATATCCAATCAGATAACTGGCAAGAAATTCAAATCGCTACAGACGCTAATGGCCGCCCTATAAGCTCAGATTACATTAGTTCTGATGCATCAATTATTAGCAAAGGGATTGAAATGGAATTAACCTGGCGCCCGGTAAAACAATTCTCAGTGAGCGGTCATATTGGTTATGTAAATGCTGAATATGATAACTTACAGTTAAGTGAATCACTCAACGTAAAGGGCCAGCCCATTCAATTTGTGCCCGAATATGATGCTGGTCTGGCGGCACGTTATCAGTGGGATGATGACTTTTATTTCAGAGTAGAAGCGAACTTTACTGGAAAAACAGCGCTCAGATCTCGAGGTGATATTTTTCAGAAAGCCACTGCCATGCTAGGACTACAACTAGGTTATGACTCAGGAGAATTTGCTATTCGCATATTTGGTGAAAACCTCACCAACGAACGTCGTGCCAGTGGATTGGCAGTGGAAAACATGGCATTTGGTACCGACGGATTATTTTATAGCCCGTTAGATGCACCTCGAGTGATTGGTCTGGAAGCCGAAGTATGGCTCTAATTCACAGAGGTAAAAGTCTGCAGGCGGCGGTTCAATTACGACATAAACACGTGTGAAAATCGCAGACAAAAACTGCCATTCGGGTGTGAGTCCGAGTGGCAATTTATATCTCCAGTAAACCTTCAGTTTAGGTGGCTTCATAACCAGCTTATGCAAAGAATTTGCAAAGTGTCTTGTTATATTTTTAAGTCTCTGAAAATAAATGATAAATATAAGCACGAACTTTTCAAAATCCGCCGATGGCAACATTGTGTCGGTTCGAGTCCGACCCCAGGCACCATATTCAAAACATTTTCCTTAGTATACCTTCCAGCCATAGTCGCTGGATTTAACTGTTTCTATTGGGCCGACCTCGAGCCAGTGCTACCGAGCGCGGTTAGAGTGTTCATTTCATCCATAAGATTCACCAGCTTTGCAGGCCAGCCTTCGGCTGTCATACTTTGTTCCAGATAAAGTGTTCCGACCCCCAGGCACCAACTGTTTGAATTATAGGGATATTATCAAGATCTCTGACCCTTGATCGAAGGAATCACCAGCGGTTCAAGGGTACTGCTGGGGATGGTAGACAATGACACTGCCGTTTGCGTTATACCTATGCCAGATGGCTTAAGCGATGCGGAGCAATCAGCCTGGTTGGAACAAGCCAAATGTTCTGATTAGAACGGCAAATGGTTCAGCCTAAGAAGCACTAAACCAAGGGCATCCCATAGCCCAGTTTTCGCAGGGCACCTCGAAAGGCTTTTTCCGTGCTGGTTAATACCAAATGTTTTTCGCCGGCGAGCATGCATAGGTGTTTCGTATGGTCATGGTTAGCCACTTTTCGTGCGGTTTCTGCGTCTATGCATTCAATCAGAATGGTGGTGCTTTTTATCTTAAGGGCACAGGCTTGTCGTTGTACTTTTCTGATTAATGCCTCGACCGATTCGGGAAGGGGTTGTTCATCGCTCTGTGACAGAAACTTTTCCAGTTCCTGTATGTCATGACCTCTTTCTGCAGCTGCAAGCATCTTTTCGGGGTTGAATCGCCACTGTGTGCCGGAGATTTTATCTGTATAAAGTTCTAACAGTTGTGATTGACCAAACTCCATTACACCGACTGATTGGATATGTAAGTTGGGCAGCACTGAGAGTCTGGCTTTTGAGGGCTGCTCTTTTGGCACATAGCCATCTGTTAAATCAAGACAGTACTCACCTAAGGCAGTTATTCTAAAATAGACAAGACCATCATAACGGCTTAGATAGAGCAGGTCGTCAGCCCCCCAAAGTTCGGCATAGTCGCAGTCGGCATGTTCCGGATGCACATAAGCCACATCAATTAGCCCCAGGGTGGCCGCGTACTCAAACAGTAAACAAGCAATGTAGCGTTTCTGAAGAATGTTCCAGTCATGAGAGCCGCCGTATCCCAGGCTGCCATAATGCGGATCGCCAATATAAAGCTCCCATGGGTCCGTGGTGATTTCGAAGAGATGATTTTCTGATTGCATAAACCTTGAGAATTCTTCCAATGCTATCCATTCGCCCACAGGGCATTTGGACAGCATCCTGGATATAACCGGGCGGCGGTCACTGGCGGCACTTATCGCACTCCGGGTCTTTCTCTTCTGGCCTTTTATGTTGTCGATTCGGCTAAATTCATCAATGAGTTTGGTTTTAAGCCATCGGTGCCAGATCAACTTAATGGTTTCAGCAGGCGGCGCCGACAATGCCTTTACTCCTGTCTTGGTGAGGGCTAACTTACCGCCTTTTGCCTCTGCCAGCTTGGCAGCCTGAATCAACAAAGGCCAGGCAAAGGCCTTAATTGGCTCGATGCTTTCGCCAAAAGAATCGGTGTCGTCCGCAGTGTAGTAATCGCCGTTTCTAAGGATGGTTGATAGGGTGTTCATGGTCGTCTTTGAAGGCAAAAGCGTCTTGTTGCTGACGGAAATCTTGTTTTGCGAGGTTAAACTCATAATGGTGAGCAGGTCTTGCAGCGCGGAAACTTCCGTATCGCGGCTGTTAATGGAGTGCCCATCAAAAGCGTCCGGCAGACAGTTCACTGTCTTCAACGTGTCTGTTAAGGGGGTTGGTACAAAGGCTTGAAGTTTATGCAGCAGATCTGACGGTATAACCAGATCGCTCCGATTATACCGATCTCCATGATACATCAGCACACGGAGTAATCCGGGCTTTGCTGAGTAACTATATCGGGCATTTGATTCTTCATCAGTGAAGTCCGGCAGTAGCCCATATTTTGCCTGGAAACGAACAGGGTTAAATGTCCCGCCATAGGAATATAGGGTCTCGCTCACAGCAAACTTTTGAGTGTTGTCGAGCCTGTCCCAAAGTTTGTAAAGGTTTCCTCCCAACAGAGACTCTTTAATCGCCTTCGCTAATTCGCTTTTCCTGGATGGTTTTTTCTCTACTGGTAGCAGCTTTAAAAGGCTTTTCAGGTCATCTACTGTCAGTAGTTCAAGATAGCCTGCTAAAGAACCAACGTTGTTACTGTCTGTTTGGCTGAGTCCGGATACGAACATAGTGTCGTGCTATTCCTCGTTGTTGGGGTTGGCATTATACTGCAGTGTCACGTAACACTTTATAACCAAGAGCCAAATATCCCTTTTCCCGTTTTTGATACATACGGCTCAGCATAGGGGCATTCACCTCGACATAGTCGTAAATCTGAACTTCATTCTTATCTTCAAAAGACCGGTGTATACGTCCTGCATATTGAGCCAACGTACCTCTCCAGGATATGGGCAGTGTGATAAACAGGGTATCTAGTCTGGGCAGATCAAAACCTTCGCCGACGTACTTACCTGTTGCGATAATGACCTGTGCCGTGGCGAGATGGTCATTAGCGGCCCTTTTTTCCTTGGTTTTCATACCGCCCGTTAATAAAACGCAGTCAACATTGTTTAGGGTTAACATTTCCAGAAGCTTGTCCGCATGGCCTCGTCTTTCATTTTAAATCGCTTTGAGTTGCTCGTTAATTGGCCTCATTCGAACTTTCGATCTTAATTCGGTAGTAAAGTGGCAGAGATCTTGTTGCCCCGCAGCATACAATGCATCATGTCAGTAAGATTCCGGGGCCGTTTCTATGGGATCAGAAGAATCAGCTATTCTCCAACGGCTGTTGGCCAGAGAAAGTGCACCCGATTTATCTCTCACAATCCTGACTGCTATCACCTGGCCTTTGTTTGGTACAGGCAGTTCAAGCTGCTTACAAATTTCAGGATGATTATTCTGGTGGCCCAGAATGATGATACCTTCCTTGCTCAAATAGGTTCTGGCACCTCCGTTAGCTCTGACACGCTTCATAGGATCATCTTTTGCCTGTGCCACAGTGGCTATTGTCTGTCGGTCGATTAATTCACCTTGTTTAAGACGGAATAATTCATTCAACCGTTGCTGTCCTGATCCTTTGGCCCATATTTGAGAAATTACCTGTTCCGACCAAAGGTGCAGTTGATTTATTTGCATTTGACCATCAGCTACCAGCCACAAAATGGTGTCTCTACCCACTTTACTTAGAGTGCCCTTCTTATCTTGGTTTCTACCAGGGTTCAATATTTCTTCGGAAATCCGCACAAGGCCAGCACTGGCTGTACCGGCTTCATCGTCAGCCCGAACGAGAAGACAGATGTGACCCATTGCTTCTTTAGGTATATTCCAGGCCCACTTGTTACCGGTGTACTTGCAATCGACTTCAATACCATCAACCCGGTAGTCCATAACTTCGCCTTTATCTAAAGCGAATTCTGCTCGAAGGAGGATTTCTACTTTAGTGCCAAGGTATGTCTTTTCAGTTTTCTCTAACTGACTATAAGTAAACCGGCCTGTTCGGGGACCATCAATGACTTCATCAATGGCTTTTCTTATAGCCTGGATTAGACGGCTCTGAAAGTGTGTCTGGCTTTTAAACCAAGCAAAAACGGACCCCAGATCTGCGTCATTATTGTTTTTTTTTGAATCCATGTTACTAACATCAATTAAAAAGTTGCTGTCAGTCTCGGGCTTTATTGTGTTGAAGTCAAAACTCGGGAGGGAAGAGAGGCAATGGTCCCAGCAGCATGGCTACTATTCAAATAAGTTCTAACTGCCTTGCAGGTGGAGCGGTCTTCACATCATGTAAAAAAGCATTGGAACTGAAACTCAATGCATTAATTATTGACGAACCAACTGCATAAGCAACCGGGGGCGGGAAGGCATTACCTATCTGTCTGTAGGAATGAGTTTTTTTACCGAAAAACTCCCATTCGTCTGGGAACCCTTGAATACGGGCAGCCATTCTTAGCGATAGATAAGGCATGCGTTCAAAGCCCTCCTTTCCAATAAAGTCTTTTGCAGGTGAGTCATACTGAACCAAATGCCCATTCACATTTAATTCTTTCCAAGCCTTTTTGGCACGGGTCGGTCCTAAGTCTGGTCCACCGTGCTTTTTGGAACCGCCAACCAGTGTAGGAGCAATTTTGTTTGCCTTTAACATCCACTCTTCTGCATGAGGCCAACCATTCTTCGCTACAAGATCGTATAATGCTTCACCGACAGTCGGAGCTGAATCTGGTTCTTCCTGTGGCCAGCTAAAATTCGGAAAATACTCTGCTTTTAAGGCAACCAATATCACTCTTGGACGTAACTGAGGAACACCAAAGTCAGAGGCATTTAATAACTTCCACTCGGAACGGTAGCCAAGTTCCTGCAGTTTCTGAACAATAGAGTCTCTATAGGCTTCAAACTTTTCGTCCAGTAATCCTCTGACGTTTTCCAGCATAACTGCTTTAGGCGACGCTTGTTCTACGATTCTGAGAGCTTCATCAAATAGGTTTCTTTCATCATCAGCGCCAAGTTGTTTGCCCGCGGCTGAAAACGGTGGGCAGGGAACCCCTCCTGCAACCAGGTCCACCCCATGAAATCTTCTGGCATCGAAGCCTCTTAAATCCTGCTCAAGCACTTGCCAGTGACTTCTATTCATGCGCAAGGTCTCACAGGCATGATGATCATTCTCTACCAGGCACAAGTGTTCAAACCCAGCCATCTCGAGTCCTAAAGCTTGCCCTCCGGCACCTGCGCAAAGTTCAATAGATGTGAACATATTTACCCTCTCCAAACATATGATCAAATATACAGCATCATATGATTTTCTTAAAGGACGAGGTGTTAAATTGTTGCGATATTTAGACCGTCATTTACCCTGGTTTTCTCGGTGGCAAACATAAAGCGTGTTCCCCTCTATGCTCAGCGGGCCATGCATCGTGCACATATGATTGACCTTAGGGGCGCGTAATCACTTTTGCAGCTTGAACTGAATATTGATTTTCCTCAGCGATTAAAAAGCGGATGCGGCGGGTCGATTGAGCTCCTTCGAACGCTACCAGTATGCCCACGCGTAGATGCGGTATTCTTGTAAGTTTTGATAGCTCATTCTTTGCCATCCAGCTCTTTGCTCACTTCGGCAAAAATGTCCAACGCTGATTTATCCGATGTTTTACCTTGGGACAATTGCTGAAAGCCTTTGCCTACCTCGTTTCTAAGGATATCCAGTTGCTGTTGTTTCGATATGTCTTTCTCAAACAACAGCCTTAGCCCATCCCTGATGACTTCGCTGGCAGAGGTATAAAGGCCTGAAGCGACTTTTTCGTTGATACGTTTTTCGAACTCGGCACCTAAAGTAATATTCATAAACACCTCCACGTACTATGGTCGTATTATGCGCATATTATGCTTGCTTTTCTAACCAAAATTGCATTGGTTCGACTTGTGCTTAAGTGTAATGATCATGATCTTTGGCTTAAACACAGCAGGCACGACCTGCAAAGTGTATTTGGTGTAATAGAATGAAAACAAATGGACTTTATCTGTTTATGCTTTTTGCCGCGGTATTTGGAGTGAATGCAATGTCGTTTTTTAATATGGATATCAATATTAACTGGGAATGGCCTGCCGGCAGAAAACTAGAGCATAGGGTGGTGTCACAAGTGCTTGAGCTGAAAACAGCCAAGAAAATGCTGCAGTCTCCTTCTATTGTCGGCAATTTACCTGAGCCTATGTCTCTGCGCGTAAAGGTTTTACAGGAAGGCCATTTCAACGAGGGAGTGACAATAACGTTAATACTGCCCAAAGCAGAACTAGAAGGAATCACCAGCGGCTCAAGGGTACTGCTGGGAATGGTAGACAATGACACTGCCGTTTGCGTTATACCTATGCCAGATGGCTTAAGCGATGCGGAGCAATCAGCCTGGTTGGAACAAGCCGAATGCTCTGATTAGAACGGCAAATAGTTCAGCGTAAAAGCACTAAACAAACGCTCCCCATAGTCCTGTTTGTATAGGCGAGTGCATAACCATTTATATCTTGCTGTGAAAACACAACCCGCCTTCCCATCGCAAAGTCAGGGGGTTAAACAAATAGATAAAGGGTAGGGAAGGTGGGATGCCAGTAGCTGCTCGTTAATCATTTTTATTGCCCCGTTTGGGTTGATGCTGAACAACCCGTCAAACAATGAATCGCCATAACAGACTAATGCCCGAACCTGGTAGTTGCCGTTCTGTGCTTGTTCGGTGACCTCAGGAGTGAAGTAATATTGCTCAATGCCGGTATCGAAGTGCAGTTCCCTGTCTTTTTCCTTGCTTAATACTTCCGGCAGCGCGCATTGTTCAGGACGGGTGACAATAAAGAAACTGCCCTGTTCACCCTGGCTGAAAAAGCTGAAGAAGCTCAGATAATCAAGCGCTTGCGAAGGACGCAAGCGTAGTGACACTTTACGGTTAACTGCAATAATGGGGGCGGCCAAGCCATTCAATATATAGACGTCGCCCTGACAGGCCAAAACGTAGCGCCAACTGTTACTGCCAGGGTGGGATTTTTTAGCTATGGCGAGCAAGGTCACTGCATCATAAAAGGCTAGCGGAAGTTGCATCGCTAAATATTCATTAGCAGCCAGACCAAGCTGTTGGAGCAGATTGGCCACCAGGCTGTCTGTTGGCGACTGCCAGTTATCTGTGCTGGTGCAAAATAGCGGTGGAGCATGGCTAAATCGTGCTGGCAGGGCGTTAAGCATGCTTATTTTAGCAAGCTGCGCTTGGATTAACTGTGTTATGGCCGCTGACTTGTTTTGCTGATTTTCTGCCAGGCAGTGCTGATACTCGTCAAACTGGATGGTAAATCTGAAGAAGCGGCCGTCAGGACTGAGTTTTACCCTGCCACTGTAGCTATGCTCACAAATCATACAACCGAACCGGCTGACGTCCGGTGCACTTTGCAGTATGTCGAAGAAGCGTTGCGACGTTTCGCGGTCAAAAATGCGGCGCATATCCCTTTCATTGTGGGTATGTCTGTGAACGTCTGAGCGTTGTTGGTGCCCGGTCTCAGTTAAATGTTGGGCCAGGCATCTATAACACAGCGAGCGGCCACACTCGCAGTCCAGCAGATTTTCCAACAAAAAGCTGTCATGGCAAGTATCACATAGCGCACGGAACATGCTTATCTCTCAATAAGAGCGCAGAACTCACTTACTTCTTTTATAAATATCATAGTCTTAACTGACAAGTAAGAAAAAATAGGTTAATAATTGTGCTCCGTGTTTTATGAGCAACAAGCTTCGTTAATAAGAGAAACAGGCCATGGCAGCTACTACCGGCACCAACCCAAGTTATGACGTGTTTATCAGTTATTCGAGTAAAGACGAACGCAGAGCCAGGGAATTAGTCAGTGAACTGGAAGCCAAGGGCTACCGTTGCTGGATCGCGGTCCGGGATTTATTTCACTCGGGGAATGATTACAGCCTGACCATTCCGCGGGTGATTGCCCAGTCCCGTTGTGTATTGTTGTTACTTACCGCTGATGCCAATCAGAGTCGTCATGTGCGTAATGAACTGGATATTGCCTTTGAAAAGCAGATCCCAATCTTCCCCATGAAACTGGATGCCACCGATGGTGCACAGCTTGAATGGTTTCTGCGCAGCTCGCAATGGTTTGACGCAGTGGATGCCAGATTAGACGAGATGGTAGATGCCATCGTTGCCAAACTGGAAAACAAAGAACTGCATGTTTCATTAAAACCTAAGCGCTTCCCTTTTAAAAAGAACATGGTGGGCATGGTTGCGGCGCTGGCCGTGCTGGCTTTTGTGCTGTTCTCAGTGTGGGAATGGTTCTATAAGGCAGGAATGCCAACCCCCATCGCCGACATTCGGGAACTGCAGGCCGACGATTTTGCTGCAACGGTCGAGGAAAGTTACAGCAATGGCCCCGTACTGCTTAGATTGCGGGCAACAGGTATGGGGCTGATGTCCAGCGCTACTGTTGCCAACAAACAATATGAATTTATTTACGAGTTTGACAGCGGGCAGCGAACCGAATCTGTTCAGATGCTGGTATTGGCGCAAACCGAAGTGGACATGGCGTATCCCATACCCAGTGAAGTTACCGTAACCGTACGTGACTTAAATGGCTCCCTCAGCAGTGAACCCATGACCTTTGCTTTACCGCAAATGCAGAAAATGCTGGGGGCAAAGCAGGCCGAAAAAATAGCCAAACGTAAACAGCAATTAGAAGGGCGTTTATCCTGCTATAAGGCACTCGCCTATGCGGCAGGTTTTCCTCTCTGTCAGTTTGGTTCGCTTGGTCAGGGTGAGTCGCTCAAGGCGCTGCAACCTATTATAGAGCGTATTAGTTTTGGCACGAACAAAGACCAATTAACCGACATCCTATATTTAAACCCGTTAAAGACCGAGGGAGAACTGTTGGCGCGGGTTAATGACAAACAGGAACTGCTGGTTCTGCTGCCCAGACAAGCAGAGGAGATTTACTACCGCTTGCATTTTAATGATGGCGAACAAGGCAATATTCATACTTTGAAACCGCAGGGCGCCGCAGTTAAGGTGGTACGCCTGACCAGCCGTGACCCTTCAGCACCAGCGCTGTTTTTATCCAGTGATTTCAATATGCTGAATTATATGCTGGTGCCATTGAGTGGTGCTGATATCAACCACATCAGCTGGAGTGTCTACGCTGGGGTGAACAATGCCATGCAACAAAGTGATGGCTTGTTTTACGCCGACAAGATCACTAAAACGATGCTGGAAGATGTTTCTGAATTAGACCTTATCTATGTGGACGAAAGTGGCAAGTCGAGTCGCTATAGTTACCAGTTGAATCTGGCTCAAACGCAGCAGACTGCGCGAATTGACGCACTGAAGAATAACCCCCAGTCGTTGATTGAATGCCAGCCGAATGAGTGTCACTTCAAGTGGATGAGCGCAGGGCAGAAGGAAATCGATGGTATAGACGATATCTTCATCGGCCTGGATGCGCGTGAGATGTTCTCTATTAGCCATGATGATCTTTCGCCATTGACTGCCCAGATGGAGTCCCGGCGCCAACCTTTGTATGCAGAAGCGCAAGCCAGTGCGGCGGCTAAACCCAGAAGCAGCTTGTCTTTTGGCACCCCGGTGAATACCGGCACTGTTTCGCTGCTGGACCGTTTAGCAAAACCCTCGGCATTCACGGTCAATCCTAACTGGAAAAAGCGAGAGGCAACGCGAACATCACCGATCGTGAAGTTTTCTTGGCCAGTAGGGCCTTTGTTTATTCAGTTGAAATGGATAGATGGATCTCTGTCTGACACTGTCGTTTATAAGGTTCCTTACCAGTAATGAAGCATCGTATGCCCTTGTTGATTGGTGTTAGCGGCCACCGCAATGCCCTGCTGCGGGATAGCAATGGCAATGCCGATGAAAGTCTGATCGTTCAGGCTATTATAACTGCACTAAAGCACTGGCGGGCACAGGTTGGGGAGCAGACCCCCATCTGGCTGCTGACCGGCATGGCGAGCGGACCGGATTTACTCGCCATTGATGCTGTCGAAGCCTTGATGGAAGGGGAGCCTGACTGGTATACCGGTAACTGCGATGTGATCCCGGTTCTGCCTATGCCCGAGGAGTACTTTAGGGCCGATTTCGCAGGTACTGAACCGGCCTGGCAAACCAAGTTTGATTATTACCTGAACAAATACCAGCACAATCTGATCGTTACCACGGCAAATATGTCTGATGAGGAACGGCTTAGTGCCTATACCGACCTTAACTATGGCGAAAGCCGCAGTCAGCTATACCTTAACCAGGGCGCATTTTTAAGCCGTTACAGCAATGTATTGCTGACGCTGTGGGATGGCCAAGATAGCGATAGCGTTGGCGGCACTGCTGATGTGGTTAAGTTTAAGTGCGGCATGCCCGGCGTTTGCACCGACAAGGTTCACCCTGGTTTGCAACCCGTTGGCTATTTTGATGGCCTGCAGGGTGGGGTGCTGCAACATATTCTGGTGGAGCGCACAGCAGAAAACTCTGCTGAGCATCTGACTGCTGGTTTTCAACGCCTCGCCCCGGATGCCCCAGAGCAGGCAACGGTTTACCTCTGTCATAGTCACCCGTCTGCGCAATCGTCACCGTTATCTTCGAGCCTGAGTGAGGAGTTTGTGGCGCTGGTGCGACAACTGAAGCAGTTTAATGCTGAACCAATGCAAGGCGATTGTAGCGACGACGCGCTGCTCGGTGAGGGGCTGGCCGGGCGCTGTGCTATTTTCTCCAAGGCCGATAAGGTGGCGCTCAAGGCGCAAAGCCGCTATAGAGCGCAGCTGTTGCTCTTTATGGTGTTTGCCTTCTTAGGTCTGCTGGCCTACGAAACCGTGTCTAACCTGCTCAATACCCTTAGCGGGCTCATTATCATAGGCGCAGTACTAGTGGTGGTAGGCGTGACGTTTTTTATTATCCTTGGGGCCAAAATGGCCAGGCTGAAATGGCGCTATCAGCTCAATCGTATGGTGGCCGAATCCCTGCGCTTACGCGGCTACCTGAATCTTGCTGATGTGCCACCGTCTTTACCGCCCATGCTGCCGCGGCGCTATCGCAGCAGTTTTCCGCTGGTTAGTCAGGCCAATGCACTGGGCGAGATGGTCTGGTGGCAAGATCGCCAGACATTCCAGAACGGCTACCAGGGCAACCTTGAACGGGTGAAAGAGCAGTGGATAGGGGGGCAAATTCGCTATCTGGACAGCAAACTGAAAACCACTCGTGAAAGCAAAATACGCTGGATTAACAAACAGCCGAAATTGGCGATGCAGACCTTCAATCGCATGTCTTACCAATTGCTTATCGCTGCGGTAATGCTGGGTGTAATGATGTGGCTGGTGCATGGCTGGCTGTTGTGGCAGTACCCGCTGGATAACTTTGCCGGCAACGTTAACCGCTGTGAGCTTAATCAACTGTCTAACGGCTTTTTGCCCTGGTTATGGTGCGAATGGGACACCGGGGTGATGTTGGCCGTGCAGTTTTTAGTGATGCTGGGTGGTGTTATTGCCCTGTGGGTGGAACTGGCCAACTACCGTTTCGCCAGCGCGGGGTTCGCGCATATGCAGGTATTTTATAAGCGGGCGCAGTTTTTATTGGCCCAAAGCCTGACTAAAGCACAAACCGATAAACTGCTGACGGAACTCGCCAACGAAGCCATGCAGGAGCATGCGGAGTGGAATTTGTCGGAGGCCGAAAGCGATTTGGCAAGACGTTAGCGGTGACTTAGGGCTGTTTATCTTTCGTTTAAAGCGGGCTCATCTTTCTGACGAGCCCATAGGCGCTCAGAAGTACTTTAACCAGCGAATATCTCTGCGCCTTTGTTTCAGACGACCAAACCAGCGCGTGGCAAAGTAAAGTGGAAAGATCAGGGCAAAAAACATCATCCACAGCTGCCACAGGTGCTCAAACCCGTATTGATTACCGTAGTTACGGCCAAATATGCGAATGCACAACAAGTAACTGATACCGATGCAGTAAAGATGGAGGATATAGAAAAACATTGGCGCACTGCCAAAGTCTACCAATGGCTGGAGGATACGCCTGTCCTGCCAACGTTCTAAACAGGCCAGAACGATCAGGCCGACCCCCAGGGTGAAGGCGATGAAAAGCAGTGAGGGTGGGTATTTTGTCAGGGCCAGAAAGCTCATTATCGTGATGCTGGCATGTTCACCCGTAAACCAGGGGGCGTCGCCATAGACATTGAGCGCGCGAATCATCGCAAAGGCGGCAAGTAACGCCAGCCCTAGTTTGATTAGCCGTGTTTGGCGATCTGATGGGATGACCTCTGGCTTAAACCAGCCGCCGAGGAGATAACCCAGCAGCATGACCGACGGCCAGGGCAGGAGAGGGTAACTGGTGCGCGCGCTCAGGGTATCGGTGATCTGCAACCAATCCCGCTGATGTAAGATAGCCCATAAGGTATGCATGCCGTGGTCCGGAGTAAGAACGATAGCATCCAGCAGGTTGTGGCCCGTGATCCCGGCTATCACCACCAACCATTGTGCGGGGCTAGGCAGATAAATCAGGCCGGCCATGATGACCATACTCAGGCCAATAACCCAGATAACCTGTAAATAAAGCTTGCTGGGTGGAACAGAACCCGTCCAGGCAATACTGATTAGGGTGATTTCCAGGAGTATAAGTAGCAGTCCGCGTTTGAAGAGGAAATGGGCCACCTGCTGTTTGTTGTGATTAAGGCCGTACAGATAAGCCGATATACCGGTTAGCAATACAAACACCGGGGCGCACAGTGAACTGAGCAGGCGCAGAATGAATTGTTCTGGCTCTGTCGTCAATGCATCGACAGGATCGCTGATGTTGAGGTGATTAAAGAAAATGTCACGGATGTGGTCAATCAACATTATCACTATCACCAGACCACGCAGGGCGTCAATGCTGGCCAATCGTCTTTTAGCCTGATGTTGAACGGCGATATTACTGGTTGTTTGCCCGAAGGGCACAGACGTCGTTGTCATGCTCAATCCTCAACCGTGGCGGCAGTGACGCCACGGTTTTAGTCTGGTTATAAATAGTAGGATACTGATACCTGGATCCGGCGAGGCTCGCCCGGTTGTACCCACATCTGTGTGTATGAATTGGTAAAGTGTTTGCGATCAAACAAGTTGTGGATCTGGGCTTTAACCTGCCAACGATCTGTTATGTCATACTCTGCAAACAGATTGGCAATGACATAAGATGGCAGATAGAAATCAGACCCACGTTGGCCCAGGCGCTCGTCAACGTATTGCAGACCGGTGCCCACCGTCAGCGGGCGCCCTGAAACTCTGTAATATTGACTCAGTTGCAAACTGGCTGCGTGGTCGGGAATATTCAGAAGGTCGTCACCCGCTTTTATCCCAACATACAGGCCGGTATCGATGGAGTCCTTTTCTACCTGTGCATCCAGATAGGTGTATGAGAACCAGACATTAATGTCGGCGGGGAGTTGACCTGCGATATCCAGCTCAACCCCTTTACTGCTGGCTTTACCAATGGCAGAGTCAAAGCCAGGATGTTCGATATCTGCAACAATGATATTAGTTTGTTCACTGTCAAAATACGCCAGCGTCACCTCAAGGTCATTGTCGAACAATGACCACTTACTGCCGATCTCGCTTGATTCGCTCTGGTTCGGCTCAAACCCTTGGCCCTGATGATCGGTGCCAAAGTTCAAACGGTAACCTTCACCGTAAGTGGAATAAACAGACCAGTTATCAGAAACCATATAGACCAGACCTAACTGTGGGCTGAAGTGTTGTTCTGATTGTTTGGCGGATTGCTGACTCAGCCTGTCGTCTGTGGTTTGTCGCAGCCAATCAAATCGACCGCCAACACGCAGTTGCAGCTTATCTGTCAGCGTTATCTGATCCTGCAGATATATCCCCGTTGCCCATTGATTCTGCTGGCGCACAGTGACTGGAGAGGGCGTTGGCGGAGTAAACTGACCGTAAACCGGGTTGTGGATGTTCAGAGCATATAACTGCTCGTCGCTTGGCATGGTAGATAAACTGGGTGCTCGGGCCACCCGATAATCGCGGTCGAATTCGAATCTGTCGTAATCAATACCCAACATGATGTTGTGAACTACAGAGCCTGTGCTGAGTTCACCGCTCAATTCCACCCGCCCTACATATTGATCGGTATCGTAGGCCCGCTGACGATGCTGACGGGTTAGTGTCTTACCGTCGTAGTAAAGTTTTTGACGACTGGGAGAAACGTCGGCGTCACTGGACAAACTGTCAAGCTCAGTCTGCCTGAAGGCAAGTCCGGAGCTTAACCGCCAGTTATCATTGAACGCATATTGCCATTGAATCTGATGCCCATGAACCTCAGTGGTGGTTGGCCCGTCGCCGGGTTCACCAAGGAAACGTTCAATCGGCATAAAATCAAAGTTGCCCTGTAATGCGATAATTCCGCGATCAAAGGGAATTTCCTGTTTGGCGTATTCCAGTTCGTAGCTCCATGTGGAGCGGTCACTGTGATCATAGCGAAATGCAGCTAAAACGCCGTGCTTCTCTATTTCCAGCGTATCCCGGAAACTGTCTTCTTCCTGATAAAAGCCGACAAGGCGTCCAGCAATCTGCTCCGACAAAGCGCCATTTACATCGCCTTCAACGCGTCTTTGCTGACGACTGCCGAGCGTCAGGGTCAGTTCACTGGCAGACTCATAAGACGGCTTTTTGGTGATCAGGTTAATGGAGCCGCCTGGCTCACCGCGGCCGAACAGCGCAGCCTTTGGGCCTTTGAGAACTTCTACCCGCTCTATACCTGAAACATCTCTTGGACCTGAAAAGCCGCGCCCCGCATTGAAGCCGTTTACCAGATAACCACTGGGGACATCTTCATCGCCAAAAAAGCCACGGATCGCAAAACTATCCCAAAGTCCACCCAGACTGTTTTGTCTGGTAACAGACGAAGACAGATCCAGTACCTGAGTTAATCCCTGGGCACCAGTGCTGTCGATAAGTTGTGAATTGATTTCAAAAATCGCTTCGGGAGACTTCAGATAGTCAAAGTCGCCCCGGTAGGCTTCCCTTTGCCCCCGGACTTCCAGGGTTTCAACAGCTGACAGGGAGTCTGCTTGTGCGGTAAATGTTGAGAAAATGGCCAACGAAAGCACACTTAAACGGCAAGCGTGAATGGTTTTCGGCATGTTTAGTCCTTTGGGTGTGTGATGTTATAACATATTTGCGGCGCACTATACTACCAACGCTTGGTCCTGTTAAGGGGAATCAGGCAAACAGGGTAATCAAAATTTTAAACGCAGAAGGATGCGCTTGAATTCGATAAGACTAAGTCATAACTTTTTGATTTTACGATCTGTTGTCGCAGAAATTCACAACGGCTGGTTTTAGGGGCCGCTCAGCATGAACTGTGGCCTTAATGCGCAGTCCCTGTTACCCCGGCAATCTGCCGCAGCCACACGGATTCAGCCATGACCTGCTCGGTACTGGTAACGTGGTCGAGCCAGGTCTTGCCAATCAGGTGATCGTATTCGTGCAGGAAAATGCGCGCCAGAAAGCCCGTAAATTCGATTTGGCATGGATTGCCGTTGATGTCCTGGTAACTTAACTCCACTTGGTCCGGACGCTGGATAAAACCGCGCAGTGCTGGTACCGACAAGCAGCCTTCCCATTCCCACACCCAGTTTTCTGACTGACTGATTATGCGTGGGTTAATTAACAGCAGCGGTTCCATTTGTGGCGCATTGGGGTAGCGGGGGCTGGGCCGGGAGGCGACGAACATAATGGCGCGACCATCAAATACCTGCGGGGCGGCGATACCTACACCATTAGCATCCAGCATGGTTTTCAGCAGGCCTTCGGTAAAGTTTTTCAATTCAATAGTGCCAAAAGCATCTGCAGGCACTTCATGGGCCTGCTGCTTTAGTACCGATTCGCCAATCTGGGCAATATGCATGTTGTATTCCTGGTGACACTGCAATGGTTTAATGCCTAAGCTTTTTTACCTGGACACGTTGCCATTAAAACGTTGCAATAACAAGGCTGTCACTAGGCCTGCAGCACGGCGTTGTGATTAGAAGGGACTTAATTTTAACAAAAACTATACTTGAAAGATCAACAGTCCCCAAGTTGCCAGTTGCCTAATAAACTGTTTAAAAGACGTTATTTGCTATCTTATGATCAGTACAGAAACGAAAAAGCCCTCAATAAAGGTTAAGACACTTAGCGACCTTGCCCGGTTAGCTGACTATTCATTGCTGGATACGCTGAGCCCGGATCCGGATGCAACTGAATCGGGTCAGGACCATCAGCCAAGACAGGTTGTTTGTGGTCATTATGTTCCGGTAACGCCGACGCCTATCGAAAATCCTAAGTATGTTGCACATAGCAAAGGGCTTTTTCGGGAGCTGGGGTTTGACCAGGGGTTGGCGCAGACCGAGGGCTTTAGGCAACTGTTTTCGGGCGACATTTCACAGGTTCCTGCCCCCATGCGCAAAGTAGGCTGGGCTACCGGTTATGCGTTGTCAATTTACGGTACTGAATATACCCAGCAATGCCCGTTCCAGACCGGCAATGGCTATGGCGATGGCCGCGCCATTTCGGTACTTGAAGCGGTTATCAATGGCAGGCGCTGGGAGATGCAATTAAAAGGCGCGGGGCGCACACCATATTGTCGGGGCGCAGACGGGCGTGCCGTGCTGCGCTCCAGTGTCAGAGAGTTTCTGGCGCAAGAACATATGCATGCCCTAGGTGTACCTACATCACGTTCACTCAGTCTGTTTGCTTCGCAGTCCGAAATTGTCCGGCGTCCCTGGTATCTGGAAGGCTCTGATGCAATAGATCCAGAGGTGATAGTGCCTAACTTTGTAGCTATTGCAACGCGGGTGGCACCGTCTTTTTTGCGGGTAGGCCAGTTAGAGCTGTTTGCGCGCAGAGCACGCAACAACCAGCATGCCAATGCTTTGCAAGAACTGCAGGCCATTGTTCAGCATTTAATTAAACGTGAGTACAGCGATGAGGTTGATAGCCGCCAGCCGAATGCGCAGCAGATCCTGCAGTTGGCGACGGCCTTTCGTGATCGTTTAACATCTTTGGTCGCAGACTGGATCCGGGTCGGGTACTGCCAGGGCAACTTCAATAGTGATAATTGCGCTGCCGGTGGCTTTACCCTGGACTATGGGCCTTTTGGCTTCTGCGAGCTGTTTGAACCTGGGTATCAACCCTGGACTGGCGGTGGACGGCACTTCTCCTTTCTTAATCAGCCCCTGGCTGCACAGAAGAATTTCGACATGTTCTGCCGGGCATTGGCACCTTTACTTTCCCTGCAACCAGCAAAGCTGCAAGCACTGGACGAGATTGGCAGCGGATTTGCCAAGGTTATGGCAGAGAAAATGGAAAAAATGTGGGCGTCCAAGCTGGGGCTGAACGTCTTTGATGCAGAGTTGGTGATATCGCTGTTGCAGCTAATGGTACAAACTTCTGTTGATTACACGATTTTATTTCGTGAGCTGTCGAACATTCCAACAGACCTTTCTGGCCTGAGTAAAAGCTTCTACACACCGCTAAGCAATGATTTACGCAGGCAATGGCTGCGGTGGCTGCAAAACTGGCGTAAACAGCTTGAAAGAAGCGGTTCTGCTGAAGCCATATCGGCAAAGATGAAACAAGTTAATCCCAAGTATAGCTGGCGTGAGTGGCTGGTTGTTCCCGCATACCAACAAGCGGAAAAAGGCGACTTTAGGCTGATTGAGGAACTACAGGAAGTTTTAACCAACCCGTACGACGGGCAATCCTCTGAAATCGATGAAAAATATTATCGCCTGCGGCCTATGGCGTTATTCAATGCAGGTGGTATATCCCATTACAGTTGCTCGTCCTGATAGCAAGTTACTGGCAGTTTGGGCTAAGTCCGCCTTAAGCCTTGCAGCCCTTTTTGCACAATTTTACCGCCCGGGTTGCAGGTTTTGATCTTTAATTTTGTTATGTTATAACATATTTTTATGATCGCGACCAAAGGTCATCAATGACTTCAAGAACCTAAGCGGGGGAAAACGTCGTGAAGCAAACCGCCTCTGACAATGTTAGGAGAAAATATGTCATCGCCGCTTATGCCAGCCAGTTTTACTCAGTGGCAGCACTGCATTGTCAACGAGTGCGGTATTGTGCTTGACAAAGCTTTTATAGAAGCGCGTATTCAAGCGATGGAAAACCGCAGTATGGAGCACACAAAGCAGTTTGTTCGTTTATATGGAGAAGCGCATTATGCCCGCGTTTTGCAATGGTTTTATCAGGCCAGGGAGGAACTGAAATGAACACAATCACCAGTAAGGAAGAGCTGCTGGCAGCCCCTGATGAAGACTATATGAACGAAGCTCAGTTAGCGTATTTTCATGCTCTGTTAGTCGAGCTGAAAAACAAAACCATGCAGCACATAGAAGAGATGAAGATATCGCTTAGTCAGCCACCGGAAATAAACGATGATGTCGATCGCGCCCAGTACGAGGAAGAGTCAAGACTGTCTCTGCGGATTCTGGACAGAGAGCGAAAGTTATTGCCCAAAATTGATAAATCACTTAGGCGCATAAGCGATAAAACCTATGGCTATTGCCTGGAAAGCGGCGAGCCCATCGGCATCCAGCGCCTTTTAATCAGGCCGGTTTCTGAATACTGCGCAGATGTAAAACAAATTAATGAGGGTCGGGAACAGCACTATTTTTCTGGCCGGAAATAACGTGCGCTAGTGTGCTTTCCAGCCCTTGAACCTTGATAGAAATCACTCAAACTCTGACTACCACTATATAAAACGTCACATCCGGAGATGCAAATGCCAAGCGCCAAATTATGGCAACCCTGTGTTGCTGTTCTGTTCTTTATAAGTTGCGTTGCCAATGCAACCAGTATCACCTTTTCTGATACTGCACGCAGTAGCACCTTTGCTCGCGTGCTGTTTCAACATAGCGACCAATCTGACGATCTGTCTGGCCAGTTGGATAAAAACACCCTGGTGCAGCTGCAAACAGCCATCGGGATTAAAGAGTTTAAGGGCGAGCACAATACCGAGGTGCAACTGCTGGCATCGCAGGGTGGCGAAACGCAGCAATTAGTTGTGGTAGGTCTGGGCCCCGTGGACAAACTGGATCGCGCCCAAGCGGTCATGGTAGGTGGAAAGATTGCACAGATGTTTACTAACAAGGATGTGCAAAAAGTTGACATTGTTGTTAAGGGGGTCAGCGCCAGGCTTGATAACAGTCTGCTCGCCGCCAATATTGCCCACGGTATATCGCTGGGATCTTATCGTTTTAATCGCTATCGCAAAGACGCAACGCCTCCTAACAATGACTTTCACATCATAGTGGATTCCGAGCAGGAGGCTCGCAGGCACTACAAGCAGCTTCGCGCCCTGGAAAAGGGAGTTTTTCTGGCACGCGACCTAGTGAATACCAACGCAGCACAGCTCACGCCTGCTACCTTTGTCGAAGCCGCACAACAGGCTCTAAAAGGCTTGGACGTCGACCTGGAGATATTCAGCAGTGAAAAAATCAGAGAGATGAATATGGGGCTGCTTTATGCGGTTGGTCAGGGCAGTGTCCCTGGTGCTCGTATGGTAGTGGCGCATTATAAAGGCAGCAACGACAAGCCCATTGCTTTGGTAGGCAAAGGTGTCACCTTCGATACCGGCGGATACAACATCAAAACTCATGAAAGTATCGCCAGAATGAAGGGCGATATGGCAGGCGCGGCTGCGGTACTCGGAGCCATCAGAACCCTGGCCGAGCAAAAGGCGAAAGTCAACGTCATTGCAGTGATGCCTTTGGCAGAGAACATAGTGTCAGAAACTGCATTGCTGCCCGGCGACATAATTACCTCGATGTCAGGTAAGTCAGTGGAAATCATCAATACCGACGCTGAAGGGCGATTGATTCTGGCCGACGCAATGTGGCATGTGCAGGAGAAATATAAGCCTGAGATTGTGCTGGATATAGCCACCTTAACCGGCTCAAAAATACGGGCGGTAGGTGACAGGTTCGCAGCGCTATTCAGTGATGATGAAGAGCTGATCAGACAATTAACTGCCTCAGGTGAGGCCGTCAACGAACCTCTTTGGCGCTTACCTTTGGCTTACGGCGACATGCTGGAAAGCACCTTGGCAGACACTGCAAATATTGGTTCCGGTGGCCCTGGCGCATCTACTGCAGCCATGTTTCTGAAGCAATTTGTGCAAGCAGAAACACGTTGGGCGCATATCGATATGGCGGGTAACGAAAGCGTCAAAAAAACCAGTAACGAAGTGCCCGCTGGTGGCGTTGGGTTTGGTGTTCGGCTGCTTGTTGAGTGGCTGTCTACCCGCTAGGGGCTAAGCTGCAAAAAGGCGATGGTTTGCCATTGATGTCGAATACCAGTGAGTTTGTAACGGAACACAGTGAGCTGGTTTTGTTTTAAGCATGGCCTTTGCGTAAACAGGATTAACCTTAAATAGCCTTACGCAGAATTTTAAAGTATCAATGCTGTTTTTAACTTTGTGCTGGCGGGGAGGCCTGCCAGCGGGTTAGCACAGTGTTTCTGACAAGCTCTGGCGTAAAACCAGCCCACTTTTCACCCACCTTGCATTTATAAAGCAGGTTCAGACTCAATCCTGTTGAGTGCCCCTGAGTTCATCAATAATCTTCGCACCCACCCAGTAAATATCCACGTTGTCATTTTTTTCATCTCTGCCGCGATTAAACAGAATATATTTTCCATCCGGGGTCACGCTGGCGTAGGCGTCCCACCGCTCTGAGTTAATCTGCTCGCCCATATTAATAGCCCGGCCCCAGGTGCCATCTTGTTGTCGGAAGCTGATATACAAATCGGAATCACCATAGCCGCCTTCGCGCTCGCTGTCCCAGATCAGATAGCTTTCATCGGGGGCGATAAAAGGGTGGGCGGTCCACTTACCGCTATTGATTTGTGGCCCCATTGGGATGGGCTCCTGCCGTTGTCCGTTTTTGATGGTTGAGATGCGGATCACATCATTATTTTTATAGTCGTCGAATACGTAAGTACCGCTGGCAGAGGACGACAGGCGCATAATGCCCCAATCCTCACGTTCGAACATGGCACCTAAGCTTTTGCGCTCTGACCAACCGTTATCAATACGCTCCTTATAGCCTTTTGCCATATGCATAACCTGGCCATCCGGGGAAAATGATATTTCGCCGTTACGGGGAAATTCTATGAATTTGTGCCATATGTTTTGTTGTTGGCGAAAACCAATCACAGTCGAGCGCGTACGTTCGCCCCCTCGGGTGGTGAAGTAGAACTCTTGCATACCAGGCGCGAATACGCCTTCCAGCTCCCAGCCTTCTCTCGAGATAATACCTGGCGCAAAAGGTTCGGCCACCATACCGGGCGGCTTCTGGCCCATATAAGGGCCTGTAAGGGCCGGAAACTCGTCCTGACCGTAAGCCGGACAAATCAGCGCCAGACTGGAAAATAGCAACAGAAAAACACTTAGCCGGAACATATCATTCTCCTTGCTGTTGTAGTTTGGCCAGCCAGTTTATGGCCATCACGGCAGTCATCGGCGAGGCGGTCTGATGGCTCCCTTCCGGGATCTTGTGGGTTAAGGACAAGCTTGCATCCTTCTTGTTATGCAGAAACTGGATAAGGCTGTCCACATGCGGACTGAGCTTTTGTTCTTCGCTGCCATAAGTCACAAAGACATTGGCGTTAAAAGGTTTTGCATTGTTGGGCAGGGCTTCAATTTGTGCCATTCGCCAAACCGAAGGGCTGCCAAGCATATAATTCTTAAAGGTATCAGGTTGCGACAGCAGTATGTAAGCGCCGAATAAGCCGCCCATTGAGTAGCCAAAGTAACTGCGATTGGCAGGCTCAGTGCGGTAGTGGCTCTCCACATAGGGGATCACGTCGTGGCGAATAAAATCCAGATATTTGGCTGCCTGACCGAACTGGTATTTAGCTTGGTTTTCCGGGTTGCTGGATGGGGCAAAGGAGTAATCCCGGAAGCGGCTGACATACGCCCCTTCCGCTTCGATTAACTTTGCATCTATGTCTTTTTGCCAGGAAAGGCCAACTAAAATACTGTCTTCCATCTGAAAAAAGGTTGAGGCCGACAGCAGCTCCACGTGCCATAAGGCATCGGTGAAGTAGATTACCGGATAGGCCTTGTCAGGATTTTGTGCATAGTTGTCGGGCAGTTTTATCAGCAGCTCGTACTGACGCTCTGTGGCGCTGGCTTTAATCGGGATCACCTGAATCTGCGGCAATACCAGAGGCTTGGCGTAGGTGGTTGCACCAACCAGAATCAGTAGTAAACAGGAAAGTATCCGTAAGTAGCTAGTTTTCATATTTTTTGCCTGTGAAAGTGGAGTAGGCAGGCTAATCCGAAGCGTTAAAAAACGCCTGAAAGGCTGATGAAATCTTGCTGACGTCTTGCTGATGCGCCTTGGCGATACCTAAATTGCAAGGCTGTGATAGGATGGTGCATCTTTTTGTTTCCCTTCATGTTTCAGGTGTTATTGGTGATGGCTAAACAATACTGGGTGGGTGAATTCCTGGTGGATTTGTCCAGAAACCAAATAAGCCAGCAAGACAGGGTGCAAACGTTACCCCCTAAAGCGCTGCAGGTACTGACGTATCTGGCGCAGCATAGTGGCCGTGTCGTCAGCCATGATGAATTGTTAGATAAGGTCTGGGCTAATGCAGTAGTCACGCCCAATACGCTGCAGCGCAGCATTGCGCAATTAAGAAAGGCGTTCGGGGAAAGCAGTAAAGCCTCAGCACTGATTAAAACGCATGCCAAGCAAGGCTATAGTCTGGAAGGCGAAGTACGTTGGTCTGAAGAGATAAGCATTGCCGAAGAAAATCGCGATGCTGTTAGTCCAGCGCCGCAACTGAATGACAGCGCTCAGCAGGAAAGTGTACAAACGCGAGACAAGCGCGAATTCGCTCAGCCTTGTAACCCGTCCGATATTGGGATTTCATCCCCTAAGCTAGCTAACAGCAACATGGCCTATTGGTTGCTGGCGGCCACGGCCATATTGGTGCTGGCAATTGGGCTGATACCTTTTGTATCGGACAGCCCAGAATTAAAGCTCGGCGACCTGCGCTATCTGACCGCCACTGACGATAAAGAATATGGTGCAACCTATACCCCGGATGGCCAATATATTATTTTTCATCGCTACTACGAAAAGGTGTGCAGTAACAATCTGTGGGCGAAGCATGCTCAGACCATGCAAGAGATCCAACTGACCGCCAAAGAAGGCACCTACGCTGGGCACAGCTTGTCTGCCGACGGTAAACGCCTGATATTTATTGAAGAGCAGGACTGCACGGCGCCACTGCGTCAACCTACCTGCTACAAACTGATGAGCCTGGATTTTCAGGCCGCACTAACAGAGCCTCAGCAGCCCAGCGAACTGCTAAATTGCCAACACTCAGAAATTCGCGATCCCCTGTGGATGGACGCTCAGCATATTGTGCTGTTGCAGCGCGACGACCGACTCTGGCGCCTGGTGCGTTACTCATTGGCCGACCATAGCAGTGATATCCTGTATGAGGTTAAAGATGGCCTGATCCTGACGTTTACCTGGTCTGCAGAACGCCAGCGGTTGGCCGTGACATTGGTAAAAGCAGATGGTGTTCAGTATATCGAGATGCTGCATGCCGATGGCAGGGTTATCTCCAGCCACCCTATTCAGTTTCCACCCGATGCACCGCGCCATTTAAAAGTGGCCCCTGAATTTATACCCGGCCAGGCTGAAATGCTGCTGGCCTATCGGGGACAACTCTATATGCTGTCCGAGCAAGGCCAGGTCACCAAGCTGAATTTAGCCCTGGAGGCCAGCGTTGGCAGCCCGGCCTTTCATCCTGATGGCCAGCGCTTGTTGCTGATTAGCGGTCGCTACGACAGTGATGTGGCCAGACTTTCTGTTGCCGACAATGTTAATGCACAACAGCAAGCCATTGCGCCTGCAGTATTTGAGCGCTCTATCAACCATGAAGACAACGCCAAATTCCAGCCTGGCGGCGAGCAGATTGCTTTTGTGTCAAAACGCACCGGCACTGAGCAGGTCTGGTTGTCGGGCGACGAAGGCTCCAGACTGGTCAGTGACTTCCCCAAAGGCACCTTTATCAGCAGCCTGTTTTGGGATAACGACGGCCAGGGTCTGCTGGTACTGGCGGATATGGATATCTACAAGCTGTCGCTGAATAATCAGCATAGTCGTCAGGGATTTCCTTATCCCATATTTGATCTGTTTGCCTGGAACAGCGATTCGCAGCAACTGTTAGCCAGAATTCTGGTAAATGGCATGGTGCAGTTGGTGACGATTGATTTAGGCAGTATGGATTATCAGACTGTCACTAATAAAAAGGTGATATGGGCAGCCAAAGACCCACAAGAGCCGCTGATTTATATGGATCATCTCAAACAGTTCTGGTTGCAAGGCGGTATTGAAGACAAGCTGATTGACAGTTTGCTGGGCCAGGGTTCAGAGAAAGGCTTTGTGCTGCAAGATGGCCAGCTGTATGGCATCAACAAGGCCAATCAGCTGTGGCGCTACCACATTCAAGCGGATACATTCAGCGTAGTGGCACCCATCACCCCGGATATTGATTATCTGACCGATATTCAAGGACAAGAACTGCTGGCCACCCTGCTGGTGGCTGAACGTAAGGAAGTGATAGAGCTGACCTTTGCAAACTAGTTCGCAAATAGAATTTTAATAGAAAAACAATTTAATCATTATAGGACCCGGCAGCCGTCGGCCATCTAGATTGCATTCCTCTACACATAAATAAAAAGTGAGGAACTGCATGTCGAATTGGTATCTGTCGGCACTGTGCGTGCTGAGTATATGTTCAGGTCCGGTGGCTTGGGCCGAGGAATTTATCACGCCACCCATGGTATCAATTCCGGCGGGTGAATTTATGATGGGTACAATTGGGGGCGACCCGGCCAGTCAACCTATTCACGAGGTCTCTGTTGAGGCCTTTCAACTGGCAAAATACCCGGTGACTGTCGCCGAGTTTCGCTACTTTGCTAAAGACACCAACTTCTCACCCGATGCCACCTGTAACGACTTTATTGATAAAGAAGGGTTAAGGGGGCCAACCCACATTGGTACAGGACGATGGGACAAACATCGCTATAGCCACAGCGATTATCAGCCCGTTACCTGCATTTCTCTGACAACCGCCAAAGCCTATGCCAAGTGGTTAAGCCAGAAAACCGGTACATCCTATCGATTACCCAGCGAGCAAGAATGGGAGTATGCCGCCAGGGCTGGTAGCACAAGCCGCTTCTTCTGGGGAGATGACCCGACCGGTGCACAAGCATGTGAGTATGGCAACGTCGCGGACTTTACCGGTGAATCGGTTAATAATCAGTTGTATGGGTTAAGCAATGTCGGCTTTGTGGGCTTGTCTCCTTGTGAAGATGGGGAGGCCTACAACGCCATTGTCGGACAATACAAGGCCAACCGCTTTGGTTTGCATGATATGACAGGGAATGTGCTGCAGATGGTCAACTCCTGCTACAGCGACAAAGGTTACCAACTGGACACATCAGCACCCCAAGAGAAAAATCAGTGTGAATTCTATGGTCTGCGCGGCAGTAACTGGCATTACCCCGCCCGCCCCCATACCTTCAGAGGTCGGGCCAAGCGGGAAGGGTGGAATGTGTCCGCAGATATTGGATTCAGGCTCGCTGCAGATAAGGCCCCGGCGACTTCGGACGACAGCCATTTTACCGAAGCTTTAAAGCAGGCCCAGCAGCAACGGCTTGCGGAAAAAGACAATTTGCTAATGACACCACGCTCAGGTCACATTGTGCAGTTGGGTGAAACCAGGTATCAGTTGCGCTGGCAACCCGTGACGGACAAAAGGGTAACTCGCTACGATATCTATCAGTCGGTTTACCCTCAAGCGCATCTGATGGGCGGCTTTTATCAGCATCAGTATACCAAGTTAACTCAGGTGGACAGCTCGCAGTCAAGCCTGGAACTTGATGCGGTAGCCAATGGAACCAGCTTCCTGTTGGTGGCCGCCAATGATGGGCAATCCAGTTTACCCAGCGCGCCACTGCTGGTTCCGCACCCTCCGGTTATTACTGAGATTCCGGGCAAACTAGAGATGCAAAATGTAGCCAGTCTGAACGGCGTGGCGCTTTACAGAGCCGCCCCCACTGAGACGCGCCCCGAGCGATACTATGTTTTCAAAACCAACCCTGTAACAGTGCAGGAAAGGGTGAGCATAACCTTCCTGGTTAAGGTGGAAGAATCAGGAGAATATCAACTTAGCTATCAAGGTCGCACCTTCCAGGAGGGTACTTTCTTTACCTTATGGAATGGCGCTACCTTGCTGGCAGAGATTAGGCATGAGCGCCAAGCAGAAAACACAACGAATCAACATTCTGTGTATCTTGAAAAAGGTCAGCACAGCTTGCAACTACAGGTAATGCGCGAGGGATTTGACCGCTGGATGCTGGCCGGTCTGGAATTCACCCTACAACAACCAATAGCAACAGGGGATGAGTAGATAGCATTAGCAACTCGGCATTAATTAGGCTGCAATTCGCTGCTAGATAAGCGTATTGCAGCATCCAATGCCCTGCTATTCTGGTCGCGCCAACGGCGGGTAGCATGCGCGGTCAGGTAGCTTTTCAACCCCTCAGCGTCGACCATGGTATCGCCGCTTTGTGCATGCTGTAAAAGCAACAAGGCGCTATCCAAGGCATCGGTTTTACTTTGCGCTAACTGCGCGATTTGAAAGCTTTGCAGGGCTTCCTTGAGCCCTTCCGCCCTTTTCTGTTGCGCCAGCAACACTGATGCCCTTGTCAGATACAGAAATGAGTCTCTTTGCCAGGGGGCAATCAGGGCCAGTGCCTCATCCCAGCGCTGCTGCTGAATATAGCTTTGCCTGAGCTGTTTGGCGGCAATATAAAAATCCTTCTGATATTGTGGCGTAAACGGTCTGCTCAAAATCTGCTGATAAAAAGCGTTCGCGGCCTCTCCTGGACCGGCCATCCAGGCTTGTGTACTGAGTAGTGACACCAGATGTTCATCGCCCAGCTGATTTAGGCTGATCAGCTGAGTGGCTAGGCCCATCTGGGTATGAGCGAGTTCCGTCAGCCCGGCTTTTGATGCCATAAAAGCCTGGATGCGGTGTGCATTCAGCTCCAACAATGGTTCCCGCGCCGCTCTGGCGCTGGAAACGGCTTGATTCAGCACTTGCATGCCCTGACGCAGGTCGTTGTCCACCAGCAGACTCCAGGATAAGGTCATCAGCATTTGTGCTTTTAGGGGGGCGACCTCAACAGCTTCCTGAATAGTTAAAGCGGCTTCGATACTTGCTCTTGCCACAGGGAATTGCTTGTTCTCCATGGCAATTTGAGCTTTGAGCCATAGATACAAGGCTTTCTCTAGGTTGTTGTTCGGCGCCAGTAGCTGTCTTTCCACCAGCGTAGCGGCCTTGTCGTATTCTTCCAGCGCCATATATAACCTGGCCTGTTCTGCACCAAGGTCATTTTGACGCATCTGCAAGACTGCAAGAGCCTGCTGCGGATGAGACAAACTAAAATAGTTGCCGTCGCGCAATGCCTGGATAGCTGCACTGAGCTTGTGCTGCGCTTCTTCGGCAGTCTTGACCAGAATATAATCCTGCCAACTTCGCTGCGGCCCCTGAACAATGAAACTGACCACCAGACCGCTTTTCACCGGAAAGTTTTTGGTAGCAACAAGTAACTCTTCTGCGTTGGCTGCCTGAGCATAAGTGCGATGTGGCGAGTCAAACAGCGCCTGTGCCGACAGGCCGGCTTGAAGACTTTGTACCCTAAATTCCTGCGCGGCTGGCGCAAGGACAAATATTTGCTCGGGTTGCAGCGCCGCTGGGGGTGACAAAGTATAGAGTCTGTACCAAAGTACCGAGACGATAAGCAGTATCGCGATACCCAATCCATAAACAGCCGGTCTGGATAAACCTCCAAACGGCTTGGGCACTTGCGCTATATCTTTATTCTTATCCTGGCCGGTAACTTCAGTAGGTTGATGGCGGTTATCTATAATAGGGGATTGCCACTGATACCCTTTTTTAGGAAAGGTTTTAATGGCGGTCTCACCAAATATACTGCGCAGTAAACTGATGTTTTGGAAAATCACCTGCTCAGTGACAACCCTGTTCGTCCAAACCCTATCTAAAATAGTGTCTTTGCTCAGGATCTTATCCCGATTCTCCAACAACAATGCCAGTAACAAACAGGCCTTTTCGTTAAGTGAAACAATCTGGCCATGTTGTTTTAAGACTAACTGATCTGGATCGAATTCAAATTCGCCAAATTGATAGGTGCCCACCAAGCTCGCTCTTTTGGTTTAGTTACGGGATGGTAACCTACTTTGCCCTAAGGTGCCGTGCATAGGGACAATTTATGCCAAGGTTAACCTTGGTTGGTGTAATCTACCCCCAGCAAAAACCTATACCCGATAGCAGTGGCTGGCAGGGTCTGTTTTTACACATAAAAAAACGCCGCGAGAGGCGACGTTTCTTCATGCAGAACCCAGGAACATTTATTCCATGTAGCCGTCAGGCAGCGCTTCGAAAGGCGATACGCCGGTCTCAATGGCCGCCTGAGCAACAGCTTTGGCCACCCGTTTACACAGACGCGGGTCCATCGGCTTGGGAATAATGTACTGCCGGCCAAAGTTAAGCTCTGTGACATCGGCGGCTTTCAGTACTGATTCGGGCACAGGTTCACGGGCAATACTGCGAATCGCTTCAACGGCGGCCACTTTCATTTCGTCGTTAATGGTGGAGGCTCGTACATCCAGGGCACCGCGGAAAATAAAAGGGAAGCACAGTACGTTGTTAACTTGGTTAGGATAGTCGGAACGACCGGTAGCCATAATCAGGTCATCACGGGCACCATGGGCCAGCTCGGGTTTAATTTCAGGGTCCGGGTTGGAGCAGGCAAACACCACCGGATTGGGGGCCATCAGTTTCAGAGCTTCAGGCGGCAGCACGTCGGGGCCGGAGACGCCCACAAACACATCGGCGTCCTGCATCACATCTTCCAGCGTGCGTTTGTCGGTGTTATTGGCAAACAACTGCTTATGTGGGGTCAGATCATCTCGACGGGTGTGAATTACGCCTTTTCTGTCCAACATGTAAATACGTTCACGCTGGGCACCACATTTGATCAGCAGTTCCATACAAGCGACGGCGGCGGCACCGGCGCCCATACAGACGATAGTCACATCGTGAATATTTTTACCCTGGATCTCCAGTGCGTTGAGCATACCCGCCGCGGTCACAATAGCCGTACCGTGCTGGTCGTCATGGAATACCGGTACCCGGCAGCGCTTGATCAGTTCCTGTTCAATCTCGAAGCACTCGGGCGCTTTAATATCTTCCAGGTTAATACCACCAAAGGTATCTGCGATATTGGCCACGGTATTAATAAATTCTTCGGTGGTGCGGTGTTTTACTTCAATATCAATGGCATCCAGGCCCGCAAAGCGCTTGAACAGCAGGGCTTTGCCTTCCATGACGGGCTTGGATGCCAGCGGTCCTAAATTACCCAGGCCGAGAATGGCAGTGCCGTTGGAAATAACCGCCACCAGATTACCTTTGGCGGTGTATTTATAAGCATTATCCGGGTCAGCGGCGATTTCCTTGACCGGCTCGGCCACACCCGGGCTGTAAGCCAGGGCCAGATCGCCGACGCTTTCGGCAGGTTTGCTCAGCTCAATGCTGATTTTTCCGGGGACGGGTTTGGCGTGATAATCCAGTGCTCTTTGACGAAAGTCAGACATAGTAGCCTCTGAGTGATATTGTATGGGTACGAGTAAGGAATGTTATTGTTATCTATCCCTGAACGCTGGCAGGAATGGGTGCGCAATCTATCACAACACCTGGGTACAACATATCAGATCAGACCGCGATTCGGCATAGCCAATTCTGTCTAGGCCATGCTTATCTTTCATATACGTGGTCACCTTGGCAAAATTTGCTTTGCGAGCAACAAAAAAGGCGCCTGATTGGCGCCTTTTCTTGCAGTCTGCGGGCTTACTTTTTGCCCAGCATGCCGAAACGTTTGTTGAAACGATCTACACGGCCACCGGTGTCAACGTTACGCTGCTTACCAGTGTAGAAAGGGTGACATTCTGAACATACGTCCAGGAAGATGTCTTTTTTCAGAGTAGAACGGATCGCCATCTTGTTTCCACAAGAGCAGTTTGCAGTGATTTCCTGATACTCAGGATGGATACCTTGTTTCATGGGATTACCTCATCAACAGGCCGTATCGCCACCCGATCCAAGTAACAATGTCTTGACCGGAACCATACGCTATTTACAAAAAATGGCAGCTTGCCGCCAGGAGGCGCGCATATTAATGTATCCCACCTGAGGGTTCAAGTATTTGTTGAAATTATAGCCAGCCTTCTCAACTGCAAAGAATAAGATGTTAATTGCCGAAATAGCCCTACCCGTGCCAATGCGCGGCCACTTTGATTACCTGTTGCCAGACAGTATGGTGCCTCAGGCCGGCACCCGGGTGCTGGTGCCCTTTGGGCGGCGCAAACTGGTGGGGCTGGTGATGGCCTGTAAAGCAGACAGCGATATGCCAGCGGATAAACTGCGCAGGGTTGAAGTCTTGCTGGATGACAAACCTGTGATGGAGCCGTTGTTTATGCAATGGCTAACCTGGGCCAGTCAGTATTATCAGCACCCATTGGGGGATATCTTATTCACCGCGCTACCGGTAAATCTGCGCAAAGGTCTGGGTGCAGAGGTTGAACTTAAGGCCTGGCAGTTGACCGAAACGGGGCATGATGTTGACCCCAGCGAACTAAAACGGGCCGCCAAACAGCAGGCTCTGCTGGCCGCTTTGCAAAGCGGGCCGGTGGCACAGGAACAGCTTAGCAACAGCTACTCCGCCGCAATATTTCGTGCCCTGGCTGACAAAGGACTAATTGAAGCCACAACCTTAATCCCTGATGCTGATAAGCAGTGGCCTGCGCGTATTGAACTGGCAGAAAAGCCCAGGCCGAATCTGGAACAGTCCTTGGCCATCAGCGCCATTGCGCATAAAGCCGGCAGCTTCAACTGTTTTTTACTTGAGGGGGTAACCGGCTCGGGTAAAACCGAAGTTTACTTGCAGGCCATTGAACCTTTGCTGAAGCAGGGTAAGCAGGTACTGATTCTGGTGCCGGAAATCGGCCTGACCCCACAAACCGTCAAGCGTTTTCAACTGCGCTTCGGTGTGGATGTGGGGGTGCTGCATTCGGGGCTGACCGACAATGAGCGTATGCAGGTATGGCGCCAGGCCAAAGCCGGAGAACTGGGCATTATCATCGGCACCCGTTCCGCCATTTTTACCCCACTGGCTAGTCCAGGCATGATTATTGTGGATGAAGAGCATGACGGTTCATACAAACAGCAGGACGGCTGGCGATATCATGCCCGGGATATGGCGGTGGTGCGGGCCAGGCTCGAGAATATTCCGCTGCTGCTGGGCAGTGCCACGCCGTCGCTGGAGAGCCTTAACAATGCCCTGGCTGGCAAGTACCAGCATTTACTGTTGCGACAACGGGCCGGGGAGGCCAAACCCGTGCAACATCAGCTACTGGATCTTAAGGGGCAACAGCTTGAGTTTGGGCTGGCCAGAGGTATGCGCCAGCGTATCCAGGCCCATTTGCAGCAAGGCAATCAGGTTATGCTGTTTATCAACCGGCGCGGTTATGCACCGGCCCTGATTTGCCATCAATGCGGCTTTGTGGAGGAGTGCCATAGCTGTGATCGTAGTTATACCCTGCACCGCAGCCTGAATAAGCTGCAATGCCATCATTGTTCAGATGCCAAGCCGATTCCCCATGCTTGTGCCCAGTGTGGTGCGTCACCCATGCAGCCGGTGGGCATGGGTACCGAGCAACTGGAGCAAGGGATTGCCAGTTTATTCCCCGGCTATCAGGCCGCTCGTATCGACAGCGATTCGGCGCGCGGCAAGCAGAAACTGCATCAGTTGTTAGAGGACATTAACCAGGGTAAACATCAGCTGCTGATTGGTACACAAATCCTGGCGAAGGGTCACCACTTTCCCAATGTATCGCTGGTGGTGATTCTGGATGTGGACGGTTCTCTATTCAGTGCCGATTACCGCGCGCCGGAAAAACTGGCCCAGTTGATTACCCAGGTAGCCGGACGTGCCGGGCGGGCTCATATTCAGGGCGAGTTATGGTTGCAAACTCATCATCCTGCTCATCCGTTATTGCAGGATCTGCTGAATAACGGTTATCAGCACTTTGCCAGACTGGCCTTAAAAGAGCGCCGGTTTGCTGCATTGCCACCCTACAGTTATCAGGCGCTGTTCCGTGCTGAGGCTAACCAGGCCGCCCAGGCCCATGAATTTCTGTTACAAGTACGGCAGCTAATGGGCATTGGCCCTGACCTGGCGGCCATCGGGCCCATTCCGGCGCTGATGGAAAAACGTCAGGGGCGTTACCGCATGCAGCTATTGTTGCAATCGCAGCAACGCACGGGGATTCAACAACAACTGAATCGCCTGATGGGACAGATCGAAAAACTACCGCTGGCCAATAAAGTGCGCTGGTCGCTGGATATGGATCCGCAGGACTTCACCTGATTTGCTTGTGCCGGGACAACAGGTAGAATCGTCGCCTCGGGGTAGCAGTTTTTCTTCTTCTTTTTCAAAACAGCAGTAAGTTACCCCGCTGCATTTTTTAGGGTTAAAGCTGATTTATGGCACATAAAGACTACGTTTCCCGCGGCAGAGCGAACAAAGCGCCGCCTCCCAAGCCACCCTTACCCTGGCTGCGTATTGTGATTACGCTGGCCTTATTTGCAGGTTTTGCTTATTTTTTGTGGAATATTAATGGCAGTGCCAAGAAGACCGAAAACAGCCAGCCCGCCCCGGTTAAGGTAAAAGAACAAGCCGATGCTTTGCCTAAGCCGCCCGAGGAAAAGTGGGAGTTTATTGAAGTACTGCCAAATCAGACAGTGGAAGTGGATGTGCCGGAACAAGAAGACGATGGGATTCGCTGGTTGATGCAGTGTGGCTCCTTCCGCCAGTCGCAGCAAGCCGAGGAAATGCGCGCTAAAATTGCTTTTGCAGGCTTGGAATCTCAGGTTCGCCCCAGTGATGGCGCCAATGGTCGCTGGTACCGGGTAATTCTGGGCCCTTTTGAGCGCAAACGTGAAGCGGAAAAGAATAGACACGCTATCCGTCGTACCGGCATTACCACTTGCCAGATTTGGCAGTGGAATCTGGATTAAGTCCTAGTCAACCAAGGAACTGCAGATGACACAACAGATTCGCATCAGTCAAACCGGTGGCCCGCAAGTGATGGATATGGTCAACCAGGATCCTGGTCAACCTGGGCCTGGCGAAGTCCGCCTGCGCCAACACGCTATCGGCCTGAATTATATTGATGTGTATTTTCGTACCGGTCTGTATCCACAGCCACTGCCTGGTGGTCTAGGCCTGGAAGGCGCAGGTATAGTGGAGTCGGTCGGAGCAGGCGTGGATATTGTTCAGCCTGGTGACCGCGTCGCCTACGCAGGTGGTCCCACAGGGGCCTATGCCCAAGTGCGGGTTATGCCAGCGACAAACCTGGTAAAATTACCCGATGACATCAGTTTTGAGACAGCCGCCGCCATAATGCTTAAAGGCCTGACAGTGCAATACTTGCTGCGACGCACTTATCAAGTGCAAGCAGGCCAAACCATACTTTTTCATGCTGCCGCTGGCGGGGTAGGACTGCTGGCCTGCCAATGGGCCAAAGCCCTGGGCGTGCGCATGATTGGAACAGTCGGTGACGCACAAAAAGCTGAACTGGCCAAAGCCAACGGCTGTGCCGAAGTGATTAATTATAATCAGGAGTCCTTCGTTGAGCGTGTCAGAGAACTGACCCATGGCGAAGGTGTACCTGTGGTATACGATAGTGTGGGTAAAAGCACATTTCAGGATTCCCTGGATTGTTTGTCCCCGCTTGGCATGATGGTGTCGTTCGGCAATGCCTCCGGCGCAGTACCAGAGTTTGCACTTAGTGAGCTGACGCGCAGAGGTTCCTTATTCATTACCCGGCCACGGTTGTTTGACTATGTTGCCAAGCGACAGGATCTGGAAACTATGTGTCAGGAGCTGTTTGCTATGGTGCAACAACATAAGCTACGTCCCCTGATTGGCCAGCGTTACGCTTTATCTGATGTGGCCCAGGCACATAAAGATCTGGAAGCGCGAAAACTGACCGGCTCGGCGATACTGCTGCCCTAAACGCCGGTCATTGCATTTAAACCCTGAACTGACTCACCAGTCTGCTCAAGCCCTGACTCAAGTTCGTCAGTGCCTGAGCGGCCTGGTCACAATCTTCAATACCTCTGGCAGTTTGCTGAACCAAGCTATTGATATTATGTACGTTTTTATCAACTTCCAAGGCGACTGCACTTTGTTCTTCAGCGGCGGTGGCGATTTGTGAGTTCATTTCAGATATCAAGCCTATCGCATGGTTTATCTGATCCAGCGCATCCTTCACCTCATCCGACAGGCTCACAGTATTATTGGCCTGTTCCAGGCTTTGCTGTACCGAGCTGGTCATTTTATTGGTATCTTGCTGAAGATTATTGATGATCACCGCAATTTCACGGGTGGAATCCTGTGTCTGCTGGGCCAGGGTACGCACCTCATCGGCGACTACCGAAAATCCGCGTCCTTGTTCACCTGCTCGCGCTGCTTCAATAGCCGCATTCAATGCCAATAGATTGGTCTGGTCGGCAATATTGTTGATGATCCCCAAGGCTTTACTGATATCCACCACTGCCGCAGACAGGGTTTTCGCCACTTCAGCACTTTGCTGCACATTCTGGCTTAGCTGCTGGATGCTGCCCCGCGAACGCTCTACCACCAGGTTACCCTGGTTGGTCAGTTGCTCAGCCTGCATGGCAGAATGATTGGCCTGTTCGGCATTACCGGCCACTTGCGATACCGCCGCACTCATTTCGGTGATGGCTGTGGCTACCTGATCGGTCTCCATTAACTGTTGTTGGCTCTCGGCCCGGATCTCTTCCGTGGCTCCCGTTAATTGCCGGGCAGAGTCAGCCAGTGAGGTAGCTGAATCCGCTACTTCTTTGACCAACTCTCTGATTTTCAGTACAAACTGATTGAAATAGTCAGACAGCCTGGAAAGCTCATCCTGTCCCTCAACAGTAAGCTTGACCGTCAAATCACCTTTACCTTGGGCAATATCTTTCATGGCCCCAACAACATTATGCAAAGGCCTCAGCACACTGCGGGATACCAGATAAATCAACCCGGCCAGTATCACCACTATGGCCAAGGCAATTTTCAACATACTGAAAGCTGCAGCCCAGAACGTATCAGCAACATCATCAATATAAATACCGGTGCCGACGATCCAGCCCCAGGGCTGATAGAGTTTTACAAAGGTGATTTTAGGGACGGGCTCTGACTGGCCCGGCTTGGGCCAGTTGTACTGCACTGTGTGCACGCCATCATCTCGTACGCCAACCACCATATCATGGAACAGGCGGTTACCTTCTTTGTCCTGGAAAGCGTCGACGCTGGTGCCATCTAAATCCGGGCGGAAAGGATGCATCAACATGGTTGCTTCACCATCGATAACAAAATAGTAGTCGTCATCCTTGTAACGCATCGTCTTCAGGGCCCGTAAAGCCAAACGCTGCGCTTCCTCCATACTGATTTCACCGCTTTGCGCCCTGGAACGGTAATTGTCCAGCAGACCTTCTATAGATTCGGCCAGAAACCGGGTGGTAAGACGCTTCTCTTCAAGAATGGTGCTGTTAAGTCCGCTTAATATCAGCAAACACAAAGCCAACTGTCCTGCAATGGCAACAACCAAGATACTCCATAGACGCTGGCGAATGCTCAAACGATTCAACATGCAGTAACCCTCGTATGGCGGGTGCCGACAGCACAAAGACTATCGACATGTGCTTTTCGTTATTAGAAACAAGAGAATAGCTGCTTTTTTTCAAGTATGCGCAGCACTACTACTAAAGGCTGATCATTTTTTATGCTCGTCAGATAAAGCCAACACCCTATCCGGAAAATCACTTATCAACCCGTCAACCTGAAGAGCTTTAAATTGCACCATCTTTTCAACATCATTCACTGTCCAAACTTGAATTTTCACCCCTCGCTGGTGCAAAGCCGCCACTAAGGATGGCGATAAGACCTTCACCCCTGACCAATATTCTGGAACTTGAACAGCCTGACCTCTAACCGGGAACAGATGTGACAGGCCAATTTTCTCCAGTAGCACAAACCAGGTTATTTCATTTTTGGTCATGGCGGTGGCCACCGAAGGGCAACCACGCCGGAATGCGCGCAGTGCATCGGAGTGAAAAGAAGTCACCAACACTTTGTGTTGCATGTCGTATTGGTTGATCAAATTACAAAGCAACTGGCTCACTTGTCGATCATTGGGTTTGATCTCCAACATGTAGCGCGCCTTGGGTAGGGTTTTGAAAATGTCTCTTAAGGCGGGAATCCGCACTTGCTTACCACGATAGGAGAAGTCTTGTTCCGGCAGATGCTGAAAGCCTGCATCCAATTCTTGCAACTGCGCCAAGGCCATATCACGAATGCGCCCCTGACCATTAGTCGTTGAATCCACCGTCTCATCATGGCGGGCGAGCAATTGCTTATCCCAACTGGCATGAATATCCATCTCAATCACATCTGCGCCCAATTGCCAGGCGTGTTTTGCAGCTTCCAAGGTGTTCTTGGACCTTAGTCCCTGGCCTGCGCCATGGGCAATAACTTCAAAGCCATCAGCCTGATAATAGGGATGCGGGGCCATGTGATTGACCATAGGTGTCAGAGATAAGCCCGCCCACACCAGCAAAATACCGAGAAACCATTGCAGCAAGTTGAACATCAGAATCAATTGATGAAGAAATGAACGTTCATACCCGCATATACCACCGCGCTTGTCGCCACCAAAGTCGCAGAAGGCAGGGTTAGCGACAACAAATGCATCATCAGAGAAGGGCCCCCGGCATGCAGCAAGGTGCTGCTTAATCCAGATGCCGAAGCCAGCACAAGCCCTGCAGGCCAGCTTGCCAACCAGGCACCATGCAGATGTCGGCCCAACAGATAGCGCAGTGCAAACAACTCAGAGAACCAATCAGCCCTTGTAACCAGAGCGTGGGAAGGTGCCCAAGCAGCAAACCGCCTAGTAACAAACCTATTGCCACGCCGGGTAATAAAACTCGTAGTGTTGCGCCGTCCCATTGGCGCCAATAGCTTTTTAAACTGAACATATCGGCCAGCAGCAACAGCGGCAACATCAACCCCAAAGCCTGCTGAGGCGACAAAACCAACAGTAGAAGGGGCACAGAGAATATCCCCAGTGCCCCGGCGAATCCGGATTTGGAAATCCCGGTCAACACCACAACCAGTGCAATCAGACCTAGACTAAAGGGATCCAAATCCATCAGCATAGTCAGCTCGCCTGCTCCGGCAAATCAAACCACAGCGCCTGCAAGTCTGTATCGGCTTGTAAAACCAATGCGTCGCTTCGCACCAGGCCAACACCATCGCCACCTTGCAAGCGTTGCTGGCCGCTGTGCGCTTGGCCACTGAGCATGTGCAAATAGCCGCTACGGCTACCCACATACAGCTCGATGCTCTCCCCTGCCGGCAGCGCAAGGCGCGACAAAGTGGCATCCTGGCGGATAGACAAGCTGCCATCTCTGCCATCTGGCGTCACCAGTGCCGTGAGTTTGCCATGCTGCTTGATGGTCGCCTGTTGGTAGCCAGGTTTGACGCCCCGTACATTGGGTTGGATCCAGATTTGCAGGAAATGCACTGTGTCGGTGCGCGAGGCATTATATTCTGAGTGCAGAATACCGCTGCCAGCACTCATTAACTGCACGTCTCCGGCAGGAATATTAAACTCATTGCCGGTACTGTCCTTATGCTGCAGAGCCCCTTCCAGCACATAGGATATAATCTCCATATCCCGGTGGCCGTGCGTATCAAAGCCAGCTCCACCCCGCACTCTGTCATCGTTGATCACCCGCAGTGCAGAGATGCCCATATGCTGAGCATCATGGTAATGGCCAAATGAAAAAGTATGGCGGCTGTCCAGCCAACCGAAGTTGGCGCGCCCGCGGCTGTCGGCAAGTCTGATGTAATCCATGATTATTCCTCGGATTGAAGTTTACATGGCCTTACTATAGAAACGAATTTAGAGAACTTAAATTAGATAAAACTCGAAGTTATATTCGCTTAATTAGAATCTTGCAATTGCTCAGCCGTCAACATGGATTCTGACTGATAACGCAGCTCGCCAATAAAGGTGCGGGCCGCCGGTCCCAGGCGGTCGCCATCGGCAAAGCACAGGTACAGCTGAGCGGTGCGCTTTGCGCCCTGCGCCAGAGGTAATGGCTTCAGCAGGCCGGATTGCAGCTCCGCTTCAATGGCCGGCAGCGGTAACCAGGCATAACCAAAACCTTTACTGATCATATCGATAGAGGTGCGCATATGGCTTACTGTCCAACGTTGGTCGGCACCAAGCCAGCCTTCGTCCTTGCCACTGGTGCTGGCAGAATCCCTGACCACAATCTGTCGGTGTGACTTAAGATCCTCAAAACTTAAGTCCTGTTCCTGCTGGTGTAAGGCATGCAGTGGGTTGGCGACGGCAAGAAATTCGATCTGACAAAACTCTTCGTTAAAGCCGTTGGCCAGGGTGACCGGGGATATGGCAATATCGACTCTGGCATCTTCCAGCAGTTCCCGGGCACCGCTAAGCACGGTCTCCATCAATTCTATGCGCAGCAGGGGAAATTGTGCTGACACAGTATCGAGCACTCTATACAGCAATGCCTGAGGGAAGACTTCGTCCACCGCAATTTTCAACTGCGTTTCTGTTCCTGCGCCTAAACCGGCCGCCACGGCTTCCAGCTTGGCTGCCTCTTCCAACAGGTAATTTGCCCTGCGCAGCATTAACTCGCCGGCCTGGGTCAGCCGGACTTTACGCCCCTGCACCTTAAGCAATTTAACACCCAGCGAGTCTTCCAGTTTCTGCACGGCATGATGGATAGTGGACTGGCTTTTATGAATCGCATCACCGGCCTGACTGAAACCACCGTGTTCCACCACCGCACGAAACATGCGCCACTGTCCCAGGGTTGTTTTTAGCATCTCGTCTGCCTCACCTTGTTTGGGATAGCCAGAGTGCCGATCATCTTCAGCACAGCAGAATCGGCTATTGTATTCGATTTAGTCAAATCAGGATGGCATATATGATGCCGTTTGTCCCAGAAAATAGAGCGATTGGTGAGCTAACGACAATGCTTAATGCCAGCCCAGACCTGCCGCCACAGCACACAAGAGCACCAGTAAGTAGGGCGGTATCCGGGTAAACTGCAAAAGCGCGAAGCTGAGTAACGCCAGCAATAAATCCTGCATAGATAAAATAGCACTGCTGAGTACCGGCTGGATAAACGCGGCCAGTAACACCCCCACCACTGCTGCATTGACCCCACTAAGCGCCTGGCGAACCCCATGGCGCTTTCGCAGTTCAGACCAAAAAGGCAACACCCCCAATACCAGAATAAACGCAGGTAGAAAAATAGCGCTAAGCGCAATTAAGGCTCCTAACCAGGGGGAATGACCGGGAACGGCAAAGGCCCCCAGAAAGGCTGAGAAGGTGAACAACGGCCCAGGTACGGCCTGGGCGGCACCATAACCGGCCAGAAAAGTATCCTGCGCGACCATATCAGGTACCAGCTCCGCTTCAAGCAGGGGTAACACCACATGACCGCCACCAAAGACTAAAGCGCCACTGCGGTAAAAGCTGTCAAATAACCACAATGCAGGTTGGTGAAACAGATTGGCCAGGACAGGTAACAACAGCAGGAGCAGAAAGAACGTTAGTAGCAACAAGCCCGCCAGGGGTTTACTGATAACCGCTTGCAGCGGGGTGCTGTCGTTTTTGAGAGGTGGAAGAGTGAGTATAAATTTACCTGCCAGTGCCCCCAGTCCAATCGCCAGCAATTGCCAACCCGCCCCTGGTAGCCAAAGCAAGATCAGGCATACAACGAATGCCAGCGTTTTTCGTGGTATATCCGGGCAAAGCGTTTTTCCCATGCCCAGTATGGCTTGGGCCACCACCGCGACAGCCAGCACTTTAAGGCCATGTAGCCAGTTTGAACCCAAGCTGTTGCTGAGATCGTGCAGATACAAGGCAAAGCAAAACAACGCCAGTGCCGAGGGCAGGGTAAATCCCAGCCAGGCGGCCAATGCCCCGGCAACCCCACCACGTTGCAAACCAATGGCAATACCCACCTGACTGCTGGCCGGGCCGGGCAGAAACTGGCATAACGCCAGCAACTCGGCATAAGCCTGCTCGGAAAGCCATTGGCGCTTGTACACAAATTCCTGACGAAAATAGCCCAGGTGAGCAATGGGGCCACCGAAAGACGTCAGTCCCAGACGTAAAAACACAGCAAAGATCGCCCAAAAGTGGTGTTGAACCGGATGAGATGCTGCAGGCATAACCAGGGTTTTGATATTCAGACCTGGCGCCTACTATAGCCAGCTGTGTTTCCACCATCAATGCCACTGAAGCTATTCATTGTGCCCGTATGCCGATAAGGTTAATCTGAAAAAAACCATAAGGATTGCCAATATGGAAACCAACCTGGGCCTGGCCCTGAAACTGCTTGAAGATACCCTGGCACCCTTTCAACAGCGTCTGCAACTGGTTGAAAAACCTGTGGTCATGCCACAAAAAGGCCAGGTACTGGTGAAAATGCTGGCAAGCCCTGTTAACCCTTCCGATCTGGTGTATCTGCGTGGTCAATATGGCTTACCTCCACAGGATGGTACCTACGCAGGTTTTGAAGGCTGTGGTGAGGTGATAGCCGCCAATGCCGGACTATATGGGCGTTGGCTGGTGGGCAAACGGGTCGCCTTGTCGGCTCAACCTGGTCAGGACGGCCTCTGGGCACGATATGCCTGTACCCTGGCCAGTTATTGTTTGCCGCTGCGCAAAGACATTGATAATGCCCAGGGCGCTACATTAATTGTCAATCCGCTGACATCCATATGTTTACTGGACAGAGCCAGAAAGCTGGGGGCCAAAGCTATAGTGATTAATGCTGCGGCCAGTCAGGTTGGCAAAGGCTTGATTCGTTATGCACAGAAACTGGGCATCAAGACCCTGGCAACGGTGCGTAGTCAAGCCAATGTGGAGACACTCAAAGCGCTTGGGGCTGACTGGGTACTGCTGACCAGCGCCGAGGATTTTTCTGAACAGTTAAAACAGGCAGTGCAGGCCAGTGGGGCGTCGGTATTAATGGATGCGGTGGCTGACGATGACACCGCCAGAGTGCTCAGGCAGATGCCCGCCGGCAGCACCGCCATTGTGTATGGCCGCCTGCAGGAAAGTCAGGATCCTCTGGGCGGAAAATTCAGCGTGGCGGATGTCATCTTCCGCGGCATCAGCATTGAAGGCTTCTGGCTGGCCCGCACCCTCAAACATGCCCCCATTTGGAAAGTGCTGAATCTGAACCGCAAGGTACAGCAGCTGTTTGCCGACGGCACTTTCCACACTGACATTTATGCCGAATGCGGGTTTGACGATTTTATAGCGGCCCTGGAGCATTACGCTGAGCACAAAAGTGACGGTAAAGTGCTTCTATGCCCTTAGGGGCTGTTTATCTTATCGTACTCGAAAGGTAAACAGCCCATGGGCAGGCTAAGGCATGCGCCGCCACACTTCCTGCTCAACCAGTTTGCCGTCCTGCCAACGTTTTTTCTGCCACAGGTCGCCGTCTAACACATAGTCAAAGCGAAACTGGCCGTCGGCCGGGACGGGGTAAGAAGTATGCACCGGGCGCTCAGCATACGTGCTGTCGGTAGCCTCAAAATCGCCGGCACCGGCCGCCCAGAATTTGCCATCGGCCATGGTGATAAAGCTGAAGTGATTATCCGATACCACCTTAATGGCGCTGAGTTTCAGTCCTTCGTAATCAATGGTTTGCCCTTGCTCATCCACATAAAATCCGGACACCAACTGCCAGCTGCCTTTTAGGGAATGGGCCAGTACACTGTTGGCAAACAGCGCAAACACTAACACCAGGTATTTCATATTCAGTTTTCTCCTTTTTCTGCCAGTAGTACTTGTACTTCCACTTCAATTAAAAGCTCTTCACTATACAGGCGCTCCACCTGAACCCAGGTAGCGCTTGGGTAACTGCCATGGGTAAAGAAGGTTTTGCGCAAATCCTGCGCCTTTTTCAACGCTTCCATGTCCAGGGTGTAAATGGTCTCCCTGATGATGGCCCTGGTATCAGTGCCATAGTCGGCCAGAATTTCGCCAATAGTCTGATAACAACTTTGCAGTTGTGCTGCCACATCGCCACCGGCGCCAACAATGCCAGACAAATAGAGTTGATCACCGACTCTGCTGACCATGCTGAAGCCGATTTCCTGCTCAAAAGGCGCATAGTGTTTACGCTCAATAACCTGTGAATTGGGGGCACTCTGACATTCACCCACACCTAGCGTTATACAAAACAAACTGGCTACTAACCATTTCAACATTTTATCCTCCGGGCAAAAGGAGGACTAAAACACAAGATGTTCTAATTTAACAAATTATTCAATCTTATTTTGTTGTGAATTAACATGTTGAATTTCTGAATATCCCGATTTCTCACGTTGTTTAGGTGTCAGCAGGAGAAATATATCGCTGGCAGCCTGGCTGGCCGGTACATCAGGGTAAAAACTAAGACGCTGCAGAACCAAAGGATAGTTCCCTGCTTTATAGGGCTGTTCTGGTAACCACTGACCATACAGGTACCGAATCGCTGCTTCCAGTAGCTGGTCCCCACCTTGTATGCTCAGCCTGGCATAGGTGCCGGCCGGTAGGGCGCTGGTGCAAATATCTTGCCCTGTTATGGGCTCGTTATTCTTATACTCGCATGCCAGGCCGAAGCGATAGTTATCGGGGGGCGTCTCGGTGGGATCATCGTATAGCAGATTAAAGGTAGCACTTTTAGACGGCGGCAGATGATTTGCCTTACGCCAGTCAATAAAACGCTGGATGCTCTGCCCAAGCCGCTGCGCAGGCCCCTGATGAATCAACAATGCGATAGGAGTAAGTGGGCGTTGCACCAGTTCAACCTGGTAATCGGAAGTGGACATGATTCTTGTCTCCTGAACAGATGGGTGATGCCACCATTGCCAATCAGGATGGCGGCGAAACGCAGAAGGACTCTGACCACTGGCCTGACGGAAGGCACGTGAGAATCCCTCCAGGCTCTGGTAGCCATTATCCAGGGCGATGTCAGTAATGCTGAGCTGCTGGCGAAATGCCAACTGCCAGGTTGCACGCTGCAGACGCAATTGGCGGATGTAGGCATTTAAGCCAATACCCATCTGAGCGGAGAATAGCCGACTGAAATGAAAAGGGGACTGATGCGCCAGTTGGCACAACTCTTCCAGGCGCAGATCCTGAGCCAGATGACGCTCGATATATTCACAAACAGCTTGCAGATTTGGCATAGGTGTCACTCGTTGACTTTGCCCAAAGCTTACCCGGCGTGTTTATCTGCTGCTTGACCCATCTTGCGCAATTTAGGTTAAGCTACCGGCAAATCCGGTCGTGCACCCCACTCGGTCCAGGAGCCGTCGTAAAGACTCAGCGCGCGATGTCCGCAAGCATAAGCCGCCAGCAACAGTACACAGGCCGTTACCCCTGAGCCACAACTGCACACCAGTTGTTTTTCATCGGTTAGCCCCACAGCAGCAAACTGCGCCTGCAGCTGACTAACCGGCAATAGGCAACCTTGCTGTTGTAAGCTGGTAAAGGGCAAATTAGCAGAACCGGGAATATGACCTGCGCGCAATCCCGCGCGCGGTTCCGGCTGGGTGCCGGTAAAGCGTCCGACAGAGCGCGCATCCAGTACCAGATAGTCGGGCTGTTCTGCTGCCGCTAAAACCTGTTCAGCGCTGAGCAACGCATTGCTCTGCAAATTCGCCATATAGTGTTTGGCTGATGCTGGAACGGCATATTGAGTGGCCAGTGCACCGCCTTCGGCCTGCCATTTTGGCAATCCACCATCCAATACGTAAACCTTCTCATGGCCCATACATTTGAACATCCACCAGGCGCGTGGTGCTGAATAAAGTCCCTGATTGTCATACACCACAATCAGGCTATCGTTGCCAATCCCCAGGTTGCCGACCAAATCGGCAAACAGCTCAGCTTCAGGCATGGTATGAGGTAACGGTGAGTCTGGCTGGCAAATCTGCTTATCTATATCAAAGCGTATGGCGCCAGCAATGCTGCGAATCTCATTGCTGGCCGGTTGGCCAGGCATTGGCATACTGGCATCCAGCAGCACCAGATTGGCATCTGTCTTGTGTGTAGCCAGCCATGCTGTGCTGACGGTGACTTGATGATTGTGCATATGCTGACTACTCAGGCTCGCCGCGCTTGTCTACCGGGGTGACCAATATCTCAATCTGTAAAGGTTGGCCCTGAGTCAGAACTTTACACAGGTTGCTGGGGCTGTGCTGACACTCGCCCATATGGGTACGACGCTGGCCATCCAGTACGAATAGAGTGAGATAATAACCTTGCTCAGGGGCCAGTTTAATATTCTGGCCCAGCACGAAATTCTGCCTGGTCACAAATTCCTGCACATGGGAGAAATCTTCAATAATCAGGCTATCCACCAAATCAGCGGCCTTATCGGCCAGTCTGGGATCATACTTAAACAGATTGAGTTCCAGTCGTCTGCCATCAAAGGAACCCACGGCTTTAGGAATGACAAATTCACCAACGACCTGAGCTGCCACCGGATGTACCACCATCGACACTTCTTTGCAGCGCTCCAGGGTTTCACCCTTTGCGTCCATCAGCATGGCTTCACTGCCCGGGCCGCTGCCCTTAGTCCACCAGGTGAGCTGCTGGCCCTGATACTTTGCCCCGCTGGCGCTTTGGCTTAGTTGCAAGGGGTGGATCTTTTGCTGATAACGGATACTGGCTTTTTGCGCTGTGGCATAGGCGGCGTCGACCATATTGCCGCTCTCGCACTGGTAGGACACTGATGGCAGAAAATCCTGCTCGGCGGCTGGTGGCTCTGGGTTTTGCGCCGGACTGCAGGCAAACAGCAGCGACGAGGGCAATAACCAAAACAGTGAATTTCTCATAACCGATTCCTTATGCCGTTTAAGCTCAATCTATCACAGCCAGCTCAACCCCGAATAGGGTTGTTTATGCAGGCTTTGCAGACGACTGGCCAGACTACCTTCGTGGGCTTCCAGTTTGTGGCCATCAGGATCGAGAAAATACACCGAGGCGCCTTCGCTGTGATTGTCTTTCCAGATGGGAGTGTTATTTTGCTGCAGTCGTTCCCGGAATGCCGCGAAATCCTCTGCTGCCAGGGTAAAAGCCAGGTGACTGTAGTCTTGTGCCGGTGCGGGTGTATCCACCGACAGGCACAACCACAGTTCCCCCAGGCTCAGATAAGCGCCTTTGTCCCAGCGTACATGACCGCTAAAGCCGAGCACCTTAAGGTAAAAATGCAATGACCGATCAAGGTCGGCCACTGCTACAGTGATATGGTTTAGTCCTTTAAGCATTGGCTGTCTGATAATCTGAGTTGTTGTCACAAACTATCGATAATTACCTATCTTTACAAGGGGTTAAAGAGCTTGTTGTCCGTATTGGCGGACTTGTCGCAGCCACTGTTGTCGCTGCTGCTCTGTGGCGCTAATCATCGGGCCGTACAAATTGGGCCTGGCAGATTTGATGCCGCAAAACGCCAGGGTGGTGATTTGCAGTTGCTTGCTGGCGGGCGCACCTTGTATCCAGCGAAAATACCAGGCTGGGGTGTCTAATGTCAGTATGATGCGCGCCGTTTTGCCGCTCAGCAATTTTTGCTGCATTTTCATGCCCTTTTCGTATTTAAAAGCAAAGCCGGGCAATAATGTACGGTCAAATAAGCCCTTGAACTTGGCTGGCAGGGCCCCCCACCAAACAGGGGTAAAAATCACTATATGTTCCGCCCAGGCCAACTGGCGCTGAAACTCCTGAAGGCAAGGTTCAAGGGGCTGGGCCTTTGCATAGCCGTGGCAAAGGTCAGGGTTGAAGTCCATCTGTGACAGATAACTTAGTTGCACTTCGTGCAGTGAGCCAGCCCCTTGTTGATAAGCCGTCGCCAGTTGTTCGCTAAAACTGCCTGTGCGTGGACTGCCACTGATAACCAGAATACGTTTTTTCATAGTTGCTCCTTCCTGCAAACGGAAGGGGCAGTCTAGGCTCTACCCTTTAGGGCAGAGTCAAGGCACAGTGGCCAATTTCCTGGCAGCACGCGTCCAGTCGCTTAATACGAGCTTGGGTTTGTTTGATCTCGGTTTCCAGCTCTTGCCGTACTTCCTGCAGGAAGCGGTGAACTTGTGGCCAATCCAGGCCCTTGTCATTTACACGCATCACCGGCTGCAGACGCGCCAGACTGATGCCAAGCAGCCTGGCTTCGCGGATCAGGTGCAGAGCGTCAATATGACTTTGCTCATAGACCCGGTACTTACCCAGGCGCTTTGGTGGTGTAATCAATCCTTTGGCTTCGTACAGTCGTATCGCCTTAATAGTCAGCCCGGTCAGGCTGGCGACTTTTCCTATATACATAAATGCCCCTATGGTGCGACCAGCTAAGCCGCTATTTGTCAGGTGGTGTGAAGGCTGAAAACCGCTGCATTATAAAAACTGCTCAAAGCCGGGTTGCATCTTGCTCGGTACAAAAGGATAAATGTCATAGCTGGCGACACCTTCGCGCTGAAAAGGGTCCTGTGCCAGTATCCTTTCCAGTGTTGCCTGATCTTCTCCGCGGGCCAGTATCACGCCACCGGTACGCGGTACCCTGCGACCTGAGGCAATAAAGCTGCCAGCGGCGTATTGGCGATCGAGAAATTCAATGTGCTCTGCCAGCAGGGCTTCAATCTGTTCCAATGGTTGAATATAAGTGAGCAAGACAACAAACATACCTGTTCCTTCTTATTTCTACTGTGTGATTGTTGGGAAAAATCAGAGCGTTTTAAATCGCTCGGCCAGAAATTCAACAAATCGCTTAACCCGCGGCGGTCTCGGCCCGGTGCCCGGATAGACGGCACTGAGTGGGGCGGAATCGCCCAGCCAATCAGGCAGCAACTGTAGCAGATTCCCTGCTTGCAGGTCCTGATACACATCCAGATGACTTTTATAGGCTATTCCGCGCCCCAGCAAGGCCCATTCACGCACAAATGAACCATCGTTACATACCCTGTCACCTTTTACCTCTACCACCACCGCATCACTGCCCTGATGAAAGGCCCAGCGGCGGTAAGCTCGCTCCTGGCTCTGAAAAATAAGGCAATTGTGATTAAGTAGATCCTGCGGATGTTGCAGTGGCGGATGCGAATCAACATAGCTCCGGCTGGCCACCAGAACTCGGCGGTTATCCAGTAAACGTCTGGCCACCAGGGCTGAGTCGGGTAACTCACCATAGCGCAGGGCCAAGTCCAGCGGCTCCGACACCAGATCGCGCACCACATCACCGGCCAGCAGGGTAAAGTAAACCTGCGGATGAGCTGACTGAAATTCATCCATCAGTGGTATTAACCATTGCCGGGCTAAATCTACCGATGCGGTCAGGCGAATCTCTCCGCCAATTTCAGCACAATCATGGTGGACCACATACTGTGCGTCTTCCAGCAAACTCAGACCCTGGGCAATTTTATCGTGAAACAATTGCCCTTCAGGGGTCAGGCGTAAATTACGGGTATTGCGTTCCACCAATTTTACCCGGAGCTGTGTTTCCAGGCGCTTAAGGCTGACACTGGCCACAGCCGGTGTGCGCCCAAGTAATCTTGCTGCAGCACTGAGTGAGCCTTGACGGGCTGCTTCAACAAACATTTGCAGATCATCCAGTCGATTCATTTTCAATATTTCTTTGAGAGTGTTTTATTGAATACCGCAATTATCATTTGGTCCGGCCGCATCCACAATAGCCAGATTGTTTTTGTGAGTGAGATTGCTATGTACAAGTGTCAGATTGCTTCAGCAGGTTTTGACTTATGAATCAGGCCAACCCCCCCCGATTGCCAGCTGCTTTGCTGGCCCTGACTGTCGGTGCCTTTGGTATTGGGGTGACCGAATTTGTAATTATGGGATTGCTGCTGGAGGTCAGCCAGGATCTGCAGGTCAGCGTACCGGACGCCGGCATGTTGATCTCTGGCTACGCTCTGGGTGTGGTAGTTGGTGCACCATTAATGACCAGCTTAACGGCAGCCTGGCCACACAAGCGGACACTGCTGGCGTTAATGTTGGTATTTACCCTGGGTAACATTGGCTGTGCTATGGCGCCGGATTACAGCACCCTAATGCTGGCAAGGGTGGTAACGGCTTTTGCTCATGGCACCTTTTTTGGAGTGGGGGCCATTGTTGCCACTTCTGTGGTCGCTCCTGAACGCAGAGCCTCGGCCATTGCTATTATGTTCACCGGCCTGACCGTCGCCAATATTCTCGGCGTGCCCTTTGGCACCTGGCTTGGCCAAATGGTGAGCTGGCGGGCCACCTTCTGGACCGTCAGTATCATTGGGGTGCTGGCATTGTTGGTGCTGTGGCGTTTTGTCCCGTCCAAGCAGGCCAAGACAGAGCGGGTTAACTGGCAGCAAGACCTGAAGGTATTGCGCCGGGCCCCGGTGTTATTGGGCTTGCTGACTACGGTGCTGGGCTTTGGTGGTGTGTTCGCCGTGCTGACTTATATCGCCCCGTTGCTGACCCAGTTAAGCGGCTTTAGCGAAAGTGCGGTATCGCCGATTTTGCTGTTGTTTGGTCTGGGTATGATTGTCGGTAATCTGCTCGGTGGCCGGGCTGCCGATAAGCGCCTGATGCCAGCTGTGCTGGGTAGCATGTTGCTGTTGGCGCTGGTGATGGCACTGATGAGTCTGGTGTTGCAAAGCCCGATGTGGATGTTGCTGTTTGTGCTGCTGTTGGGGGTAGCGTCCTTTGCCACTGCTGCACCATTGCAAATGTGGGTACTGAACAAAGCCCAGGGCGGCAGCCAAAGTCTGATTTCCAGTTTCAACATCGCAGCCTTTAACCTTGGTAATGCACTAGGAGCCTGGTTGGGCGGCTGGGTTATTGAGTCTGGCCCAGGATTAGCGGCAATTACCTGGGTAGCTGCACTGGTGCCGCTGGCGGCTGTCGCTACTGCGCTGCTAAGTCGCTATCTGGAAGCACCCATTCCCCGTTCAACTTCTATGCAGACCAATCCTTGTGTCTGTAAATAAATCAGGAGCTTTAAGGAATAAGTATGAAAGCAAGAGGCTACGTTTCTCATCGTGCAGTTTGCGCATTGATGGCATTGTTAATGGTGTGTGTTCCTTTAGTGAGTCACGCTGCACAGCGAGCAAAAAGTAATTGGGTCACCAGTTGGGCTGCAAGCCCTCAGCCAAGGTGGGACGGTGACTTTGCGTTGCCGGTAAGAGTACCCAATCAGCTCTGGAATCAAACTGTGCGCCAAGTGTTGCGCCTAAGTCTCGGTGGTCAGCGACTTAGGTTACGCATATCGAATCGATATGGCACCAAGCCGCTGCACATTGGCGCCGTATCTGCGGCACTAGTAGCAAATGGCGGAGCCATACAGCCAGATACAGCCAGGCAGGCACTGTTTGATGGGCAGGCCTATCTCACTGTACCCGTTGGCGCTGCAGTCATTAGTGATCCTATTGAGTTAAGTGTGGATGACTGTGCAGACGTTGCTGTTAGCCTGTATTTTCCTGAGCCCACGGCTCCTCAAACCTTTCATTGGGATGGTTTGCAAACGGCCTATATTGGTTCTGGTAATCAGGTGAACAACATTGATATGCAGGTTAGCGACACGTCAGAAACCCGTATGTTTGTCAGTAGCGTCATCGTGCAGCGTAGCGAACCTGCTAAAGCAGTCGTTGCCTTTGGGGACTCGATTACCGATGGCAATGCATCAAGTATTAACCGGAATCATCGCTGGCCGGATTTTTTAGCCAAACGCCTGGTAAAAGCCAATATCGCTGTTGTCAACGCCGGTATCTCTGGTGCCCGTATACTCGACACTGGTATGGGAGAAAATGCGTTGGCCAGATTTGAGCAGGATGTTATTGCCCACCCTGGCGTAGACAGCGTAATAGTGATGATGGGAATTAACGATATAGGTTGGCCTGGCTCGGCCTTAGCTCCACACAAAGAGCCGACAAGCGCGGAGCCGCTAATTACCGCATACCGGCAGTTGATCACATTGGCGCACTTGCATGACTTACGTATCATCGGCGCAACCCTGACCCCATTTGAAGGGGCTTTGCATGACTCCCCAATGCGGGGCTATTTTTCCGATGACAAAGAACAAGTTCGTCAGCAAGTAAACCATTGGATCCGTCACTCTGGTGAGTTTGATGGAGTATTAGACTTTGACGCCCTGACCAGGGATCCAAAGCACCCAGCTCGTTTCCTGCCACATTTTGATTCAGGAGACCATCTGCATCCGGGAGATAGTGGTTATCAGGCGATGGCTGAGGCGGTCAATTTACAGCTCTTTTACTAGGGGCTGGATTTGAACGAAATCTATACCTGAAAGATTAATAGCCCCTAGGATATCCGGTGGCTTTGGAAACACACCACCGGCTTGTATTGAATAAAGGCATCCCAGTAACCAGGCAGATAATCTGCCTGGGCGGCGGGGGACACCTGTACTTCCAGCCACTGCAATTCTGTTAGCCCGGCTTGTTTAAAGGCCTGTTCATGGGTCTGACGACTCAGATGATAATTGGTAATGGCCACCATCTGATCACCGGGTAAAAAGAAACGGTAACTAAATGGCATGCCTTCTTCGGTTGGGGCTGGGTCACGGGTAAAACCATAAGGGCGCATGCTGAGCAGCTCGCCACTGTAGTCCGGGTTACTGTTGATACCAATAAAACGTCCGCCTGGTTTCAGATGGTCGGCCACCACCTGACACATCAGGCTAAGATCATCAGCAGACTCAGCGTAGTTGAGCAAATAACTGGCAAATACCAGATCGAATTGCTTAGCCAGGGCCAGTTCACGCACATCGCAGCGAATATAATCGATACCCAGCGGGCGTTTGCTTTCCTGCTCGTTTGCCAGTGCTACCATGGCGGCGGAAATATCCACCCCCATAACCTGTGCTGCGCCCCGATAACGCAACATTCGGGTATGAAAACCTTCACCACAGGCCAGATCCAGTACCCGCATGCCACTCAGGTCGCCTACCAGTTCTGATAACATAAACATTTCAATATGTTGTCGCCAGGGGTGCAGCTTGGCTCGGCGGTATTCAGCGGCGATGCCGTTATAGTCTGTGGTCATGGCGGGCGTAACTTCCTTGTCAGTGACTTATCCTGAGTATGTTGGCCCCTTGCTGAAAGCGCAAATTGGTGTAGAAGGCTTTCGATTGAACCTGGCGACTATGATTCCTTTAGTTCAATGACATTGCCATCGGGGTCGGTAAAGTACAATGACAAACCATCGCCTTTGGCACCGAAGTTAACTTCAGCGGGGCCAAGCGGCTGAATGTCAAAGTCCCGAAGATGTTTAATCAGGGCTGCTTCGTCAAATGGGTGAATACGCAAGCATAGGTGGTCCATATTGCGTCCTTCTGTTTGCGCTGCTGCGCCGCCCCAGCGTCCCAGCTTGCCATCCAGGCTGATTAAATCGATCATGGAAGTTCCGGCGCGCAGATGCACCAGACCTAAATGTTCCTGGCGCTTGACCATGTCACAGCCCAGCACCTTTTGGTAGAAATCGATGCTGGTGGATAAGTCTCTGACCCTCAACACCAGATGGTCTATAGCTTCGATGTTAAACATTTTTCTCCCGACTGTTTGTTCAGACCCTGGCCAGTCCGCGTTGCCGCATCAGGCCTTCAATTTCAGCCAGGCTGGCAGGATCGTCAATAGTGGAAGGTACAGTGTAGTCCTGGCCATCGGCAATTTGCCGCAACAATTTGCGCAGTATTTTACCCGAGCGGGTTTTGGGCAGGCGCTGCACAATAAGCGCCCGCTGGAAACAGGCAATAGGGCCGATTTCACTGCGTACCATAACCACTAGTTCGTCCTGTAATTGTTGCTCATCTATTTGCACACCGTCTTTGAGTAGCACCAACCCGACCGGCACCTGGCCTTTAAGATCGTCCTGAATACCGATAACACTGCATTCCGCTACAGCAGGGTGGGCGGCCAGAATTTCTTCCATTTCACCGGTGGACAGCCGGTGTCCGGCCACGTTAATCACATCATCGGTGCGGCCCATAATAAAGACATAACCGTCATTGTCCTTGTAGCCCCCGTCGCCTGAACAGTAGTAACCCGGATAATCACGCAGATAGCCGGCACAGAAACGTTCATGGTTGCCCCAAATACTGGGCAGACAGCCTGGAGGCAAAGGTAACTTAATGGCGATAGCACCTTGCTGACCAGGTGGCAGTGCTTGTCCTGCACCATCCAGAATCTGCACATCAAAGCCGGGGACCGGCAGCGTGGCAGAGCCGGGTTTGGGCGGCATGTTTTCAATACCAACCGGGTTAGCACAAATAGCCCAGCCGGTTTCGGTTTGCCACCAATGATCAACCACAGGTTTACCCGTATGTTGCACCACCCAGTCATAGGTCGGGGGATCCAGCCGTTCACCAGCCATAAAGATTGTCTGTAAGCGGCCAAGATTGTAGCGCGCCAGCGTGCGCGCTTCGGGATCTTCTTTTTTGATGGCACGAAATGCGGTGGGCGCTGCAAACAGTGCTTTGACCCCGTATTCTTGCACTACCCGCCAGAATGCCCCGGCATCCGGCGTTTTAACCGGCTTGCCTTCGTACAGCACTGTAGTGCAACCAGCCAGTAATGGGCCGTACACAATGTAGGAATGGCCCACCACCCAACCGACATCCGAGGCGGCCCAGAACACCTCCCCCGGGCGCATATTGTAGATAGCCTGCATAGAGTACTTCAGCGCTACGGCGTGGCCGCCATTGTCTCTGATAACCCCTTTCGGCTTACCGGTGGTACCTGAGGTGTACAGAATATATAAAGGGTCGCTGCCCTGCACCGGCACGCAGTCAGCGGCTTTGGCATCTGACATTGCCTCATGCCAGTCCAGGTCGCGCCCGGGTATAAGCTTTGCAGGTGCTTGTTCGCGGGCCATTACAATACAGTGCAGCGGCTTATGGGTGGCCCTTTCTATGGCGGCATCCAGCATAGGTTTGTATTCGATGATTTTATTGACTTCGATTCCACAGGATGCCGACACCACAATCTTGGGCTGTGCATCGTCGATACGTAATGCCAACTCATGGGGAGCGAAGCCACCAAACACCACTGAATGAATGGCGCCCAACCGGGCAACCGCCAGCATGGCGACAAGTGCCTCTGGCACCATGGGCATATAGATCACGACCCGATCGCCTTTTTCCACCCCCCTGGCTTTCAGCACCCCGGCAAACAAGGTAACCTGTTCGAGTAAATCCGCATAGCTGAGCTTGAGTTTTTGCCCGCTGACCGGAGAATCGTAGATCACCGCAAGCTGTTCCCCCCGGCCCTGCTGCACATGCCAGTCCAATGCCATATAAGCGGTGTTCATACTGCCGTCGGCAAACCACCTGTGCATACCGTTTTCATCCTTACTGAGTATCTGCCGGGGCGCTTGATACCAGGGCAGGTTGGCGGCTTGGTCACGCCAGAAAGCCTGCGGATCGTCTAAGGCTCGTTGGTATTCACTTTGATAGGACATGGTCTGATTACTCTGGTTGCAGGGTTGGCCCCGTTTTAAGGCTAGGGCTGAATAATTATTATGCAACTGTAGACAAAGTGGCGGTATTTTGGCATCAGACTTAGGGATAATAGTGTAGATTGTCGACAAAAGGCGCATATCTTTGCGCCTTTGTCATTCGATTATGGCTTAATCCTGATCCGGAATGTCGGCTTCTACCAGCAAGGCCAGCAGCGCCAGCGACTCCTGCCAGCCCGCATAGCAAAATTCCGTTGGGATCGCCTCGGGCAGCCCTTCCTGTAAGATGTTGAGCTCGGTACCACACAGCACTTCTCGCAACTGAACGGTAACCTGCATCTGGCCGGGCATGTTTGGGTCGTCAAACTGATCGGTATAGCGGATCAGCTCACCAGGCTTAAGTTCCAGATAGCGGCCACCAAAGGCGTGGCTTTTGCCGGTGGCAAAGTTACAAAAAGACATTTTATAGCCACCGCCGACCTTGGCATCCATTTCATGTACCTTGCCGGTAAAGCCGTGCGGCGGTAACCACTTGACCATGGCATCGGGGTCAATAAAGGCGCGGTAAACTTTATCTGGTGCGGCGCGAAGCACGCGATGAAGACGTATGGTATTGCCTGACATGGGGTTCTCCTGTTTCGATTAAGAATAGCGTGACAACTTTCTTGTTATAGTCGAAGCCAACCGCACAGGTTCGACAGCTCAGGCAATATTTTTAGCCGTTTTATGCTATTGCCTGGTCGTTATTGCCCTATAAACAATCGTCAGGTATCAGCCCAGCCAAAGTTGCAGGGACAGCCCTCCCAGCCACAACAACTGGGCGCCATAGCTTAAACGTTGGTGTAATCCTGGCTGGGTTTTGGCTTTATAGGCCTTAGCCAGTGTGACACTGAACAGCACAGTGGCAACCACGCAAAGCAGTGAAAACCATTTAAACGCCCCTGGCAGATATTGGTTGGCCGGTAACAAAAAACTTAACAGCGGGGCAACTAATAAGCTCAGTAACATCAGCAGGCCCGCATAGGAGTGAATATTGCAGTGCAAACTTGGCGATAGCGTGTAGGGGTCGGCATCCATCGGGAACCAGCCCGCCACCCAGGTGGCCAGGCCATGCAGCACAATCATTACGCCCATCCATTGCAGTGCGGCAGCACCATCCGGTAACAGCAGGATATAAAGTCCAAACAGGACAAACATAAATCCTAGCGGATAGTTGTTGATCCGCGGCGACAGCTTTTGTGTCGGGCTTCCGGCTGCCCCCAGTTCACTGCAGAACTGGCGGCGATGGCTGTAACCGGGGTAAAAATTGGCTGCCAGCGCAACACCAAAACACATCCAAAGGCAGGCCAGCAGACCACTAAGCGCCAATATTTCCATGCTGATACTTCTCCTTGATGGTGATACTTGAACTTATAACAGTAAGGGCAGCAACAGGTTTCGGCTGATTCTGTGGTGAGTGGCATTGGCATATTTGTCTGAATAGCTGTTGAGTGTCAGTACTATCAGCAGGTCGCGTTCAGGAACATACTGCACCAGCGCGGTATAGCCAAAGTCTGTGCTGCCGCCCATCTGCCAGATGGACATACCGTTGGCCCCGCTGATGGCCCAGTTACCCAAGGTCCATTTCTTATTGGCAGGCAAAAATACCTGATGCCGCAGTGCCGCAGGTAATTGCTCACTGTCTTGCAATGCCCTGAACCAACGCTGTAAATCTTTGCTGGTGGACAGCATGCCACCGGCACCTTTCAGGGCCCAGGTCAAAGGTTTATCGTAGGTGCGCTCACCACTGTGCTGTCCGCCATAGCCCTTGGCAATAGGTTGGCTGTTCAGGCGTGGGTCGGTATAAAAGCCGGTACTGCGCAGCGCCAGGGGGCTGAGCAAACGTTGCTGCACAAATTGTTCAAACGTCTGACCGCTGACGCGTTCCACTATGGCCGCCAGCAAGGTATAGGCAGCGTTGGAGTAAGCAATATCACTGCCCGGCGGGCTAATTAGCGGCATAGCTAAAATACGCTGCTCGGCCTGTTCGCGGCTTATGGCCTCAAAGTCAGAATTGTTGTGAAAATTATCCAGCCCACTTTGGTGGGTCAGCAGTTGCAATATACTGATATCTTGCTTGTCTGTTGGGGCATCTGCATAGAAATGCCCGACAGAGTCTGATAACTGCAACTGGCCCTCTGCCTGTAAAAGTAAAACGGCAGCGGCAGTGAAGGTTTTGGCAATTGAGCCAATATCACTGAGGGTCTGATCGTTATTTAATTGCTGGCCTTTTTTATCCGCCTCACCGTAACTGCAATCCAGCACTTGCTGTTGCTGACGGCTAATCAGTACGGTGCCGCTGAAGGTACCTTGCTGATACTCCTCTGCCAGTGCCTGATCGAGGCGTTTGGCCATGTCGTTGGGCAATGCGCAAAAAGGATGAGGTGTTCGTTGAGTAACGGGATCAGATGGTGAGGTGCTGCAGCCACCTGCCAGCAGCAACATTAGTATGCTGGTGATGCCGACCAGGCTTTTCATGCTCTCTCCTTGGTATTTCGGGGCCAGCGAGTTATTGGCTGGGCCTCGGCGCTAAATCAGACAATCTGAGTCAAGATTAGACCTTAACTTGTTATCTGGCGTCAATTGTACTGGTCTTGTGCTGACGTTGTTTAAACATAAAAATCAAACTGTTGCATTAAGCCTAACTGGTTGTTGTGGTGAATAAAGGCCCCGCTGCGTCTGAGCCTGGCCTGACTCTCGCCATTCGGGGCTATCACTGCCTGTGTGTCGGCACCTTGCAATAGCAAGCCATTGACTTGCATCTGGGCAAGGGAAAAGATCCTGCCAGTGCCCGGCTGCCACCAGTAAAGTTGCTGGAACTGGCTGTCGCGACTGTCCAGCCAGCCGTCATGGTTTTGGTCCATGGCATGCATATCCGCCCAGGCATCGCCGCTTTGCAAGCCAAGCAACTCAGGCGCGCCATCCATTTTTGCGTTTTGATTGCGATCCAGAATCAGATAACCACTGTTGCCAACAGGTGTAGGGAGGCGATCAGCATTACCATCCTAGTCCAGATCAAAACCAGTGTGGCCGCTAAATTCCACCGCCCGCCAGTCGAAATTCAGCACCAGTGGGTCCTGCAACTGTGCCTGGGTCATCATTAAGGTTTGCTCGTGCACATTTAATTGCTGCCAGTAAAGCTCAGCATTAAGTGAAAGGGTTTCACCAGCGGCGGTATTTATTGTCATGGCCAGACCCAGTTGATAGGCCTGGTAATCATGGGTGCGTTCAACTATCAGTAACTGACGCTGTACCTTGTCTGCCTTGTCTGCCTTGTCTGGCATGGTATCAGCCTGACTTGAGCCTTGTGCTGGCTGCATATTGGCGCTGTACCAGTCCAACTTCTTACCACTGAGTAATTCAATCAGACGTTTTTTGATGCTCTGACGGTAGTCTGCGTCTATTTCCTGTCCGTCATTGCTGCGCTCTGCGGCAGCAGGCTGCGTAATGCCAGTGCCTGTTGCTGGCAACAGACTGGGCATCTCTGCTACAGAGGCTCCTGCGCTTGGATTAGGATTAAATAGTACCTGACGCTCCTGCCGATAATCCCGCTGCTGCGCCAGTGTCAATTCCGCCTGATAATATGTGACTTGCATACTACCCCCTTACTATTTTATCGACGGCAAGGGGGCGGTTTTTATACCACCTATGTGTCTGATTATTGCCTACCCATTATTGATAAAATCCACAAGGGCCTTAGCAAAAGCTTCAGGCTGCTCCACCGGCGTCATATGCACGGCTTCGAAGGTCATCAGTCTGGCATTGGATATTGTGCTGGCCATCAGTTCACTATGACTGGCAAGCGTCACTGGATCGTGCCGACCAGCAATAATCAGAGTGGGAAGTTCTATCAGGCTGACGGTGCGACGCATGTCCGTGTCGCGCACGGCTGCCAGGTTGGCGGCAATACCCTGCGTAGAGAGCGTCAATAGGTCATGGTAGAACTCCTCAACTCTGGTGGCTTGGGTCTGCCTGGTGCCACTGGAAAACCAGTTATTGATAAAGCCTGTGGCGGTCTCCTGTATGGTTTTCGCAGCTAATACTCCGCGGATTTTGCTGTCCCATTGTGGCGCAGGTCCCAGGTAGGAAGAGGTGTTTGCCAGTATCAGGCTGGCCAGTCGATGCGGAGCGTGAATACCTAACCACTGGCCAACAAAGCCACCTAAGGACAAGCCGCAAAAGTGCACGTCATTCAGTTGCAGATGGTCCATCAGTTCCAGTGCATCCCGGCCCAGCCGGTCCAATCCATAGCCACCAGCCGGTACACCGGAAGCCCCGTGACCACGGGCGTCATAGCGTAGAATGCGAAAGTGCGAACGCAGTAAAGGTATGAGCTCTTTCCACATCTGCATCGTGGTAGCGATAGAGTTGGAAAGCATCAGGACGGGTTTGTTGGTCGGGCCTTCAATTTGAAAGGCAATCTCACAGTCATCACCGGTCAAGAAAGCGCGTAATTGGTTCATGGATTGTTTCCTGCAATGTTAATGGATGACTTAGCAGAGAGACTCTTCAGCCAAGTCAGGCAGGAATTCTGATTGCATTCATTTTCTATTGATATTACAAAGTTTTTAATATCACTGTAGGAAAAATTGACATGTCGGCCTTTACCCTTCACGACCTTCAATGTTTCAATGCGGTCATCCTGGCCGGTGGATTTCAGGCCGCCGCCAGCCGCTTAAACCGCTCGCATCCTGCGGTTTTTGCCGCGGTAGGTAAACTGGAAAAGCAGTTAGGATTTTCGCTGCTGGACAGAAATGGCTACAAGGTTAAGCCAACTCAGGCGGGCCTCGACTTTAATCAGCGGGCACAGCTATTGTTGCAGGAAGCAGAAAGACTAAGTCTGCATGCCAGCCAGTTGGCGATGGGGACCGAAACCGAGCTGCGCATTGTCCTGGGGGACTTTTGCCCACGCCCTGTGTTGCTGGCCTGGCTAAGTGACTTTTTTGCCGGGCAGGCAGCCACCAGGCTGAGCTTATATTTTGAAGCTGTATCAGGGCCTGAGGAGCGTTTGCATGACGAGCAGGCCGATTTGATTTTTCATCAGGTGAATACCAATGACCCGCGCCTGGAATGGTTATCCTTAGGAAGAATTCAGTTTGTTCCGGTGGCCGCCCCAGGTTTTTTGCCCTTTGCCGTGACAGCGGATATTCGCCCGCAACAGATGCAACACCTGACACAATGTGTAATACGGGATACTGCTAACCACTCACCGCCAAATGACCACTTTTTAGTACCCGGCGCACCCCGCTGCTCGGTCGCCGATCACCTGATGAAAAAGGAGGTCATTCTGCATGGTTTGGCATGGGGCCATTTACCCCGCTATCTGGTTGAAGATGAAATTCGGCAGGGAAAATTGCACCTGCTCAGCGGTGATTTTTTAAAGGGCAGTCATGAACAACTGGTTGTCGCCCGCAGATCTGACCGGCCCGTTGGTCCGGTAGCCAGTGCATTGTGGGAGTGTCTGAAAATGCAGCGTTCTGTGCTGGTTTCGGCGTTAAGCCTGTGACTAAGGGGGATATGGTGCCGGGCCTGTGTGTTGATCCTTTACGGCGTGGTTGTCTTATCTATTAACAATTTAACTAGAGGCCTGGCTTTCAACTATTGGTTTGAAAAGATAGTCTCGACCCATAAGTAAACAACAAGGAGTAGCGATGAGTACATTAAAACTGCTCGACCAACTGCTGAAATCCGGCAGTGGCCAAAGTGTCAATGAGCTTAAAGGTAAGCTGGGCAATACTGGTGGTTTAGGCGGGTTGTCGCAAATGTTGTCCGGCAAAGGCGGTGCGGCATTGGGTGGTGGTGCACTGGGATTACTGCTGGGCAGTAAAAAAGGCCGCAAGCTGGGCGGTAAGGTACTGACCTATGGTGGTTTGGCTGCGCTGGGCGTGGTGGCTTATAAGGCCTATGGTAACTGGCAGAAAAACCAACAAGGGGCACAAACGGAGCCACAAACCATAGACCGTTTACCCGCGCCTCAGGCTGAGCAGCACGGGCGCGCCATTCTGGCAGCGGTGATTGCTGCTGCTAAGGCGGACGGACATATTGATGACCGTGAACGAGAGCTGATAGACCAGGAGGTGGCCAAGTTTACCCGTGATCAGGCTTTTATTCAGTGGGTGGATGCTGAGATAAAGTCACCGCTGGATCCAGAGCGTATCGCAGTATTGGCCACCAGCGAAGAAATGGCTGCCGAGATGTATCTGGCCAGTGTGTTGGTGGTAGACGAAGAAAGTTATATGGAACGCAGCTATCTGGACGAACTGGCCCGGCAACTGCGTTTATCGCCCGGTTTGGTGGCCGAGATAAAACACCAAGCCCGCGAAGCTGAACAGCTGTGTCAGTGACAGGGGCTAAAACGGCTCAACCCGATTAAATCAGCTCAACTGCCAGCAATTCTGCCAGCCTGGCGCGTTCCTCAGCCAGCTCAGGGTAGGGGCGCAGGTTGGCAATTAGCGCTCTTAGCAAGGCAACACTGGGATTCTCCAGGCTAGATTGCTGCTCAATTAAATCCAGGGTTTGGCTGACCAGTGTCTGCTCGTCACTGTCCAATTTAATGCATAAGCTACGTAGCTGTTTGAGGATGCGCTGGATCTGACTCTGCCGGTCTCCCGGCATAGGATTAATCACATAGATCTGTTCGGTCAGTACCGGCTCAGACTGCGATTGCTGTACGCCGTTCAAGGTCCAGCATGCTGAACGGCTGATAAAGGCAGCACAATGGACGTGGGAAAAGGTCATATTGTCCATGGTAATCAGCAGGGAAAATTCCTGAATCTGGCCATTAATCAGGGTTAACAGATCGTAACGCCAGGGACTGGCATCGTCGCCCAGGGCACGCTGCAGGATAGCCAGTTGCACCTGACAAAATTCTGCCCGACAGGTTTGAATCAATTGCAGCAGGTCATCATCCATGACCAGAGAGTCATCCGACATCCACATCTGTTGAAAGGCACGCTCCTCCTCGACCTGATGTAGCTGGCTCATCACATGCGCCTCCAGCAACGCCGGGCCGTGCAGGCGCTGATCGGCGAGTAACGCTTCTGCCGCTTGCTGGCTACGTTCAAACGACTGCACAAACAGGGCTTTAACAATGTCCAGCTTACTCTTGAAATACGAATAAACCGAGCCTTTGGCGATACCAGCCAGCTCCGCTATCTGGGCTATCGTGGTGTTTTTAATGCCCTGTTCGACAAACAACTTGTCGGCAGTTTGCAGTATCAGAGTGCGTTTATCTGTCATGGTGTTTCCTCCAGCGGGCACAATAACACAGTCATTTTGACCATCAAGTCATTTGACTTTGACCAATTAGTCAATTAAGGTTTTGACCAATTGGTCAATTGTGGGGGACATTATGTCATCTAAAACAACCCCGGGGGCATTTCGGTTTGTCCGTGCCTATTTGCCAGAACGCCGGGCTTTTATTGGCTTACTGGCGCTGACACTGCTGGCTACTGTGCTGGAATTGAGTGTGCCGTTAGTGGCACGGGATCTGATTGACCAGCTGACCGTTGGTAGTCATGACCTGGTGGTCACATCGTTCCTTGCGCTTCTGGTCATTCTGGCGGCGCTGGCAGAGTATCTGGCTTCGGTACAGGCCAGCCGCATGGGGTTGGATACGGTAAAAGGACTGCGTTTTCGTTTGATTGGTCACCTGGTCAGAGTGCAAACCATCAGTCTGCACCAACATCATAGCAGCGAGCTGGCCGCCAGGGTGATGGCCGATAGCGAAGAGCTGAATCAGGTATTCAGTACCGATTTGGCAGCACTGGTTGGCGGTGTTTTGTCATTTGTGGCGGTGCTTGGCGTGCTGCTGTGGTTGGACTGGCGGCTGACGTTAGTGATCCTGGGCTGTTTATTGGGTGGAGCGATACTGATCACACCCATCGCCTTGTCCATGAGCGGCCTGAACAAGCTGATTCTGCAATCGTATGCCGACCTGACTCGACAGTGCAGCGAGTGGTTCAGGCACCATGAGCTGGTAAAGGTGTATGGGGCTGACCATCAGGTGGATGCCCAGGCTCGTCAATCAATACAACAATACCGCAATCTGGCTTTGCGTGAGGCCAGGGGACTTTCGCTGATAGGCCCAATCAGCAATCTGGCGTTGATGGCCAGCCTGATTATCCTGATTGCCACATCCACTTACTGGATTGCCGATGGCAGTATGACCATGGGCACCTTTACGGCGTTTTTGCTGTATTTGTTTGGCCTGGCTTTTCCACTGATTAGCATGGGCATGTTCTTCGCCAATTATCAAAAGGCCTGCGGTGCGGCCGCGCGCTTGCAAACATTGCTGGACTTACCCCTTGAGTCCCCCCTTAAAACGGCAGCAGAACACAACATCAGCGCCTTGCAGGTACAAGGTGCGGATTTAAGCCTGGACGGGCACCGGATTTTGCGGCAACTGCAGTTGCCCAGAATGCATAAAGGCCTGGTGATTATCAGTGGCCCCAGCGGCAGCGGCAAGACCAGTCTGTTCAGGGTGCTACTCGGATTATATGCGCTGGATAAGGGCGAAGTCAGGGTCAATGATATCCCTTTGCAGGCCGAGCAACTGGCGAGCTTGCGCGGTCGTATGGCCTGGGTGGAGCAAGAGCCTGCGCTGTTTCAGGCGACGGTCAGGGAAAACCTCTGTCTGGGTCAGCAGGGCATTGCCAGTGAATTAGTCTATCTGGCGCTGATTGAAGCCGGCCTTGAGCCCTGGCTGACCCGCATCGGTGGCAATCTGGAACTGCCGTTAACAGAACAAAACCATCAACTGTCCGGCGGTGAGAAGCAGCGTTTTGCCTTGGCCAGAGCGCTGGTCAGGCCCTTTGATGTGCTGCTGTTAGACGAACCCACCTCGGCGCTGGATAAAGCCAATGCCCAGCAACTGATGAACAAGCTGCGGGAGATTGCCAAACACAAGCTAGTGCTGATGATTAGCCATGACAAGTCCCTGTTTTATCTGGCCGACCAGGTGCTAGAGATGGAAAACGGTCAGTTGGCCGAAAACGCTGCTGTGGTCAGGGCTGCGGCAGTTTAAGCAAGTCAATGATATTGCCAGGGCTGGCATTACCATGAAGCCTGTATGCAATGTGTTGCTGACTTATACCTCAGGCTGGCTTTTGATACTTTCGGTGCCATTCAGCTTCGGGTAGGATCGCGCCAGGCTCGGAGTTGGTTGGTAAGCTTAAATGCGGTTAAGTACAGTGTTGGCCCTGTGGCTGGTTTGTGTGTCGGTATGGGCCGATGAACCGGTTAAGTTGTCTGAGTCCGGGTTATGTCACCAACCCGGCAGCCGATTTTACAGCCGCACCCTGCATTTTAGCGCATTTGCCACCCTGGAAGCCTGTCTGGCCAATGGTGGCAGGTTGCCAGAGTCTGCCAGCCAGGCCGCCACGCCTCCCTCTGCTGATAACTATGATCGCAACGACTGGCCGCATTGGGTCGACAGTGACGGCGACTGTCAAAACACCCGTGCCGAGGTGCTGATTGCTCAATCACGCCTGCAAGTCAGCTTCGACGACGGTGAAACCTGCCGGGTATTGCTGGGTACCTGGCTTGACCCCTTCTCGGGGCAAATCCTGTCATCGGCCAGCGAATTGGATGTTGATCATATCGTACCGCTGAAATGGGCCAGCGCCCGTGGCGGCGGTGCCTGGCACAGAGAGCGTAAACGTGAATTTGCTAACGATATGGACAACCTGCTGGTAGTCAGTAATAGCCTTAACCGGGCAAAAGGCGCGCAGGGACCGGATCAATGGTTGCCGCCTAATCAAGCTTACCAATGTGAGTACATTCGCCGGTTTGACGAGGTGGTACAAAAGTACTTGCTGGTGTATCAAACCAGTGAACAAGTCTTTATGCAGGCACAACTTGCCAGTTGTGCAAGGAATACGCCCGCTAGAGCTGTTGCCCCGTAAGGCGGATTTTTTTATCTGTTGAGTTCCGCTTTCGTCATACCAGGCGGGTAAAATGCTGCTAACTTAGTCGCTTCATCAGCAAAGGAGATAATCATGCAAGCTGAGCACTTTTCCACCTTCAAGCAGTTGCATTATGCCGATTCGCCGTTGGTATTGGTTAATATTTGGGATGCCGGCGGTGCCGTTTTGCTGCAAGCAGCTGGCGCCAACGCACTTGCCACCGGTAGTGCGATATAGAGCGTGTTGACCTTTTGAGTATAGATTTTGTTCAAATCCAGCCCGTTTTGGTCACGACGCCGGGCTGCAGGCCTAGTGGGCCTAAGTCAAAGCCCGGCAACACCGAGCAAGAGGGGCTGGGTTGAACCCTTCGGGCAGCGCTTGTGGGCCCTTTCTACGGCGTTATTACTCTCTCATGTAGACTAACTACACCACGTTCGCGCTGCCTTGTATAAAAGGGCCCACAAACTGCTGCAAAATCATACTCAAAAGGTCAACACGCTCTAACCAGGTCGCTGGGCTATGCAGACGGTAATCAGCTACCGAATAACGAGCTGCTTGACGCAGTTGGGCGTATTCTGAGGGTAAGCCAGGTGCCACTGTCGATAGATATTGAAGAGGGTTACAGCGAGTCAGCCGAACAGGTTGCCGAGCTGGTTGCCGGTTTGCAAGCCTTGGGCGTAGCCGGTATCAACCTCGAAGACGGCACCAAAACCCCCACTTTGTTGGCTGAGAAAATACAAGCCATTCGCCATAAAGTCGGCCAGAGCATCTATATTAACGCGCGCACCGATGTGTATTTGCGGGGGCTGGCTGAAGGGCAAACTGCGCTGGAGATGGCTACCGAACGGCTGTGTTTATACCGTGAAGCCGGGGCCGATGGCGGTTTTATTCCAGGCTTGCAGGATGCACAAACGGCCCGATATTTGGCAGACAGTCTGTCCATGCCCCTTAACCTTATGGTCGCCTCTTCTGAGCCTATCAAGGAATTGTCCAAGGCGGGGATCCGGCGTTTTAGTATGGGCCCTGTGCCTTTTGTGAAGGCTTATCAGCAACTGGTGAATTTGCAGAATGCAGACTATCCGGCGCTGAATTTCGCTGCCATTAACGCGCTGTTTTAAGCTTTCTACGCTTTGCCGCAAGCCAGCGCGGACATTCAGAGCAAGCAATGCGATAATTCCATGCAAATCAATGCACAGGCGGCCTGCGCCGCCTGAATCAGCGGGCGTTATCAGTGCAAAGTAAACAACGGGTGATTATTGTCGGGGCAGGCCCCGCCGGGCTGATGGCAGCTGAGTGTATTAGCCAGGCCGGTTTGCAAGTGCAAGTGTTTGATGCCAAACCCAGTGTCTGTCGCAAGTTTTTGCTGGCCGGTACCAGCGGTATGAATATTACCCATTCCGAACCCTACGGCGATTTTATTCAGCGTTATTATGACAAAGCCAACTGGCTGGATAGCGCTCTGCGCAACTTCGATGCCAATGCACTGCGTGACTGGTGTCGGGGCCTTGGGGTGGAGACCTTTGTCGGCAGCTCGGGCCGGGTATTTACCGAACAAATGAAAGCGGCGCCCCTGGTACGCAACTGGTTAAAGCGCTTGCGTGGGGTCGGAGTAGAGTTTTATATGCGCCATCGCCTGACCGCACTGGACGGCACCCGGCTTGGTTTTGCCCATGAAGGTCAGCAGATTGAGGTAAATGCCGATGCGGTTTTATTGGCGCTGGGTGGCGCCAGTTGGCCTAAGTTAGGTTCAGATGGTAGTTGGCAAACGATACTGGCCGACAACAACATCCAGCAGTCACCGCTGCGGGCCGCCAATTGCGGTATGTTGTGCCATTGGAGTGAATACCTTAAGGAGCATCACGCTGGCAGTCCGCTGAAAAACGTGCTGTTTAGCTTTCGGGCGGGTGGCCAGCGGGTGGAGAAGCGCGGGGAGTGTGTGATCAGTCAAACCGGTATGGAAGGCAGCCTGATCTATGCCTTTTCCAAATACCTACGTGACGAAATAGAAAGTGCCGGTCAGGCTCAACTGCACATCGACTTGCTGCCCGACCAGAGTCTGACTCAGCTTAGCCACAAGCTTGCCAATAAACGCAGTAAAGAGTCCTTCGCCAGATATCTGAAGCGCTGCACCGGATTAACCGGTGTCAAATCCGCGCTGTTATACGAATGCCAATCCAACCCACAGCAGCTTGCCCCCGCGCAACTGGCGGCCTGTATCAAAGCCCTGCCGGTAGGTTTTTTTGCCACCAAACCGGTTGAGGAAGCGATTTCCAGCGCTGGTGGGGTTTGCCAGCAAAGCCTCAGTGCCGACCTGATGTTGCATCAGCTGCCGGGGGTATTTTGTGCCGGGGAAATGCTTGATTGGGAGGCGCCCACCGGCGGGTATTTGCTGACGGCCTGTTTTGCTACCGGTCGACTGGCAGCAGCCGGGATCTGCGATTATCTGCACCAGCCTCGGTTTTAGCTGTAAGCCCAGATGCGGCCAAACAAGTTAAATGGATTTACTTGAGACCAACACCTTGCAGGTGCGATTAGCTGCCTGTTTATTCACCTTCGGCTCTGCTGTTATTGCTGTTAACAAAATGATAACAGGGAGCCAACTATGTCAATGCATACCAAGGGGGACGGGCCGGGCCTGACCCGCCGCCAATTCCTGAAAACTAGTGCTTACGGCGGCGCAATGTTGCTGACCCTTAATTTGCCGGGCAAAGCGCAGGCCAACCAAAGCCCAGGTGCGGCCAGCCAATGGTGCGTGTATGTCAGCATTCGCCCTGATAATTCAGTGCTGATGGCATCGCCGGTGATGGATATGGGCCAGCATATGAAAACCGCCGGTCCCATGCTGTTGGCCGAAGAAATGGACCTGGACTGGTCGTTAATCGAATTTGCCGACAGTTGCCCGGCTTACTTTAAACTGAATGCCGACGGGCAAGCAGAATATGCCTATTCGGATATGAGTACCGGCGGCAGTCATGCGCTGCGGCGCAACTGGGATTATATGCGCCAGGCCGGTGCTACTGTCAGGCGTATGCTGGTGGAAGAAGCTGCGGCGCGCTGGCAGGTCAGCGCTGATGACCTGCGCACCGCCAACAGCTATGTATATCACCCGGATGGCCAGCGACAGTTCAGTTATGGTGAACTGGCTGAACAGGCCGCTGCCCGCCAGGTCAAGCCGCAAGCGGTGCAACTCAAACATAACGATGCCTTTGGTATTATCGGCACGGCCAGAACCACAGTGGATATTCGCCAGATTGTTACCGGCAAGCCCTTGTTTGGGATGGATGCCGAATACCCAGGCATGCTGCATGCGGTGATTGCCCGCAGTCCGTTTATTGACGGCCAGTTGCTGAGTCAGGAGGCACAGGCGGCAAAGCAGGTTGCTGGCGTGCGGCAACTGGTGAATGTGCCGCGTCGAACCGAAGCCAGCTATAACGGTACCACCAAGCAATTGATGGCACCGGGCGTGGCGGTGATTGCTGACAGCTTATGGGCGGCAATGCAAGGCAAACAAGCATTACGGGCCAGATGGCAGGCTGGTGCCGAGGGTAAATCACAGGATTCTGAGGCGCAACTGGCCGAGTTTCACCGGCTGGTCAGTGATGCCGACTATGCCGGACAATCCGGGATCAGTCATAAGGTCAGACTGGCGGAAGGGGATGCCAAAACCGCTCTTGAAGGTGCTGCCACGGTATTGGATGCCACCTATGAAGTACCGCTATTTGCACATTTATGTATGGAGCCATTTAACTGTATTGCCGATGTGCGCAGCGACAGCGCCACTATCGTGGCGGGGCATCAGTTTCCCGATAAGGTGGTAAATGATGTGGCCAAAGCAACCGGTCTGCCTCCCCTTAATATTGAGGTGATTAGCCACCGTATGGGCGGCGGTTTCGGGCGGCGCTGGGAGGTGGATTATGTGCTCGAAGCGGTGTATCTGTCGCAGCAGGTGGGTAAGCCCGTTAAAGTCACCTGGCAGCGCGAAGATGAACTTGAACAGGACTGCTTCGCCCCGGCCATGGTAATGCGGGTGCGCGCCGGTATGGACAAAAGCAATAAAGTTATCGCTTGGCACCATCGCCAGGCCCAAACCCGCGGCGGGGCCAGAGACCGCTGTTTTCCTTTCAAGCTGGTGCCCAATTATCTGTCTGAGCACCTTGATTATCCTTCGCAAATTGCCACCGGTGCCTGGCGCTCGCCCGGGCATCTGCAATGGGCCTTTGCCGCCGAGTCGATGCTGGACGAACTGGCCCATCAGGCTAAGCAGGACCCGCTGGCATTTCGGCTAAAGCTGATGCAACCGCATAAGGCTTACCCACACGAAGGTTTCGGTGGTGAGCTTATTGATTCGGGGCGCATGGCCAAGTGCTATGAAAAGGCGGCAGAGATGGCTGACTGGCAACGCCCGCGGCAAAAAGGAATCGGCCTGGGGATCGCGGGGCACTTCACTTTTGGCAGTTATGCGGCTTTTGTACTGGAAGTGGCCATCGGTGCTGAAAACCGTCTGCATATCCGTCAGGCCTGGGGCGCCATTGACTGCGGTCTGGCGGTTAATCCCAACCATATTGAAAATCAGATGCAGGGCGGTTTTATCGATGGTTTAAATGCCGCACTGTTTAATAAGGCAGACGTGCAGGGTGGCGAGATGGTGACAAAAAATTTCCACCAAATCCACTTTATGCGCTTATCTGAGGCCCCGCCAGATGTGCAGGTCAGCATTATTCACAGCCAGGCCATGCCAACCGGGGTTGGGGAGCCACCCATTGGTCCGGCCGCCGCCGCGCTGGCCAATGCCATTTTTGCCGCTTCGGGTCAGCGGATCCGCCGTTTGCCCATCGCTGATGCCATTCGTATTTAAGGACCAGATCATGACCATACAATTTACCCTTAATCAGCAGACCGTTGAGGTTGCCGAACGTGACAAGGACATGCCGCTACTCTGGTATCTGCGCGAACAACAGGGCCTGAAAGGCACCAAGTTTGGTTGCGGTATTGGCCAGTGCGGAGCTTGTACCGTGCATTATAACGGCATGGCCATGCGCTCCTGCTCTATCACCCTGGGACAGGCTCAGGGCGCAGATATCCTCACCATTGAGGGCCTGGCACCATCTGAAGATAAGTTACACCCGGTGCAGGAAGCCTGGATGGAGATTGATGTACCCCAATGCGGCTACTGTCAGGCCGGTCAGATTATGGCCGCCGCCGCTATGTTTAAGCAGCATCCCAATCCCAGCGAAGCGCAAATAGAACAGGCCATGACCAATATCTGCCGCTGCGGCACTTACGTACGGATTCGCAAAGCCATCGCCCTGGCCGCGGATAAATTGGCCAAAGAGGTGAGTTAGCGACTACACCACCTGGCCGGCTACCCAGCCGCTGCTCCAGGCCCACTGGAAGTTATAGCCGCCCAGCCAGCCGGTGACGTCCATGACTTCGCCAATAAAATACAGGCCGGGAACGTTGTTGGCCTGCATGGTTTTGGATGACAACTGATGGGTGTCTACGCCGCCGAGGGTCACTTCGGCGGTGCGATAGCCTTCGGTGCCATTGGGTTTCAGCGCCCAGTCGGTAAAAGCGCTGGCCACTTGTTCAAGCTGTTTACCCTGGTATTGTTTCAGGGGCTTATTGGTCAGGGCAAAATACTCAAAGGCAATTTGTACAAAGCGTTTGGGGTAAAGCTTACTCAGCGCGGTACTCAACTGTGCATCCGGATGGCTGGTCTGTTCGGCCTGCAGCCAGTCAAGCAGGTTATGTTGTGGTGACAGATTGAAATGGACCGTCTGACCGGGCAGCCAGAAGCTGGATATTTGCAGCACCGCCGGGCCGGATAGGCCGCGATGGGTAAACAAAATATTTTCCCTGAAGCTGGTATCGTCCACCGCTGCGCTGGCATCCAGGGCAATACCGCTAAGTTCTGCCAGTACCTGTTTGTCCTGTTCATGCAAAGTAAAAGGCACCAGACCGGCGCGGGTCGGCAGTACTGTTAAGCCGAATTGTTCCGCCACTTTATAACCGAAGGGGCTGGCACCCAGCTTGGGAATAGACAGGCCGCCGGTGGCTACCACCAGCGATTCGCAGCCGAACAGGCCCTGACTGGTTTGCAATGTGAAGCCGTCAGCGGTTTTTTCTATGTGCTGAATCTCGACCGGATGGCGCAGTTGTACCTTGGCTTTATCACATTCACGCAGCAGCAAATTCAGAATGTCTTTGGCCGAATCGTCGCAGAACAACTGGCCCAGGGTTTTCTCGTGGTAGGCAATACCATAGTCGGCGACTAAGGCGATAAAGTCCCACTGGGTATAACGGCTCAGGGCGGACTTACAAAAATGCGGATTGGCAGACAGATAATTTTCTGCACTGGCGTACATATTGGTGAAGTTACAGCGTCCACCACCTGACATCAGGATTTTACCACCGATGCGTTTGGCGTGGTCCAGCACCAGCACCGAGCGGCCACGTTGACCTGCTTGTGCGGCACAAAACAGCCCGGCGGCACCGGCACCAATTACGATAACATCCAGCTTCAGCAAGCCAATCCTCCCGCTAATTCAGCCCGGCCACAGGGCAGACAAAGATCGCGCGAGTATAGCGAATCTGCCTATCGCATGCGCGTGAAATATTTTTACTAGGTCAACACGCTCTAATTTTCTGGCAAATTTTGTAACTGTCGCTAATCTCTTTCTTGCATATCATCACTTACGGGAAACAAACTATGCAAAAGAGAATCGTTGCTACAGCAGTATTGGCACTGGGCATTGCCATGCCAGGTTGGGCGGATTTAAACGCCGACTTGCAGAACATCTGTACCATTGTCAAAAACAACGACAAATCCGAACTGCGTAAAAAAATGAAAAAAGTCAGGGACGATTACAATCTTAAGCTGGGGGATTACTACGACGGTATCAGTTGTGAAAATCAGAGCCTGATCCGCTATGCCATGATGAACAATTCCGATGATGCCGGCGAATATATGGTCAAATCCATGTCCAGGGGAGATTTAAGCAAGCCGGAAAAAGACGGCCAGACCATTGAACAATGGGCTGAAGCCAATGGCCATTTAAAAACCGCCACAGGGGTTGCCCTGGTGGACAGGCTGAACGCCAACTAAGATCTAGTTCGAGGCGCCAATGGCGCCTCTTTTGCTGGTTACAGCAGGTCCAGCATGGTCTGGGCGTCACTGACCTCAAACATGCCAGCCACTTCCAGGTTGAGCTTCTCCATCACGCCATCATTGACCAGCATGGAATAGCGCATTGAGCGCACCCCACCAAAGGCACCGGTGTCTTTGTCCATACCCAGGGCGATGGTAAAACTGGCATCGCCGTCACCCAGCATAAGCAGCGCTTCGGCATTCTGGCTGTTACCCCAGGCTTCCATCACAAAGGCGTCATTGACAGACACGCAGATAATGCTGTCCACTCCTTTGGCTTTAAGCTTATCGGCCAGGGTGATATAGCCGGGCAGGTGAGCGTTGGAACAGGTTGGCGTAAAGGCGCCCGGGACGGCAAACAGCACAACTTTTTTGCCCTTAAACAGCTCCTGGGTACTGAGCTGTTTGGTTTCGCCGTTTTTACGCAGGCTGAGTACTGCCTGGGGCAGGGATTGACCCACTTGAATCATAATTGGTCCTTGGTTGATCAGTTACATCACTGAGTATTTATCAACTTGCCGCTAAGATCATCTAATAAGAATGCAACTAGCTATAAGACTTTCTTATAACCCTTTTACTTACCGTAATCCGGCATTTTGCGTTGGTGGCTGGCATCCTCAAACAGCGGCGAACTGATCATTAAATCTGCGGTGGCTTCATTACAGGCCACCGGCAAATTCCACACGCTGCACAGCCTGAGCAAGGCTTTAACATCCGGATCGTGGGGCGCCGGGTTAAGCGGGTCCCAAAAGAAAAACAGCGCATCCAGGGTGCCTTCGGCAATTAATGCACCGATTTGCTGGTCACCGCCTAATGGACCACTTTTAAACCTGTGTACCGGCAACCCCAGTGCATCAGACAACAGCCCCCCGGTGGTGCCGGTGGCGACCAGGTTATGCCTGGCCAGAATATCGCGGTGCTTGTGTGCCCATTCGATAAGGTCAGGCTTTTTATGATCATGGGCGACCAGCGCCAGGGTTTTCTGCATAGCTTGTTCCTGCCAAAAGTGGATTATTATCAGGCCGTTTTCTGATTATTAAGCCATTGAAACTGAGACAGTTCCAGTGCCTGTTCCAGTGAATCCAGCAACACATCGGCCATGGTGAATTTCTGCGGGTCTTTGTGGCCTGCTTCCGGCACCGCCACGGTATACAACCCCGCAGCTTTAGCGGCCTGCGCGCCACGGGCCGAATCTTCAAAGGCCATGCATTGCGAAGCATTCAGGGCCAGCTTGTTTAGGGTGGTCAGATACACGGCCGGGTTGGGCTTGCCTGCCACTTCGTGCTCTGCGGAATGATACAGGCTGATATAGTCGCGTAGTTGCAATTTATCCAATACCGCCTCTATCAGGCGGCTCACTGAACCTGACGCCACTGCCAGGGTTAATCCCAGCGCCTTACAACGTGCCAATAAAGTATAAACACCGGGCAGTGCCTGGCCTTTACGCTGCACTAACTCGATTACCCTGTCTTCCAGGCGCCGCGCCACATCACTGACATCCTGCCTGTCGAGCTTGAATTCGTTATACCAATATTGCACGACTTCTTCGGTACTCAGGCCGGTAGTCTGAAAGCACATGGACTCGGTCAGGCGTATTCCCACCGTGGCAAACACTTCCTGTTCGGCCTGACGCCACAAGGGCTCAGAATCGATTAGCAGGCCGTCCATATCAAAAATTACTGCTTGTAACTGCAAAACGTCTCTCCGTTATTTCAAACAGACTTGGCCAATCAGATGGCGCAATAAATTAATGGTCGGATTCACATAATCCAGGGCAATAAATTCATCCGGTTGATGGGCCTGGTCAATGCTGCCTGGCCCCAATACCAGGGTGTCGCAGCCCAGTGAACTGATAAAGGGCGCTTCGGTGCAGTAGTTGGCGCTGCTGGCTTTAAAGCCGGTAAATTGTTCGGCCAGGTCAAGCAGCGAGGTTTCGTGACGGCTGGCAAAAGACGGCACCGTGTCATACATTAGTGCCCGGCTGATTCTGCCTGGGTAAGCGGTCATAATCGGTGCCAGGGCCTGATCAATGCGGCTGATAGCTTCTGCATCACTCAGGCCGGGCACCGCGCGCAAATCAAAATTCAGGCGGCAGTGGCCACAAATCCGGTTTTCGCCGTCACCACCATGAATATGCCCCAGGTTCATGGTGGTTTTGGCCACGCTGAAGGCCGGATCCACATACTGCGCGGCCAGTTGGTCGCGCAGTTTCATCAGTTCACCCACGGCCTGATACATGATCTCTATGGCATTAACCCCTTTATCCGGATCGCTGGAATGACCTGCCTTGCCCGTGATGTCCAGGGTATGGGCCATATGGCCCTTGTGCTTGCAGATAGGTTTAAGGCCGGTGGGTTCACCGATAATGGCCATATCCGGCTTGATCAGTTGCTGCTGGGCGAAAAAACGTGCACCGGCCATGGAGGTTTCTTCATCGGCGGTGGCCAGAATGTACAGGGGCTTGGTTAATTTATTTAGCGGTATCTCGCGCAGGGCCTCCAGAATAAAGGCAAAAAAGCCTTTCATATCACAGGTGCCCAGGCCATAGAGTTTGTTGTCTTTTTCGGTCAGTTTAAAGGGATCAAACTGCCAGCGGCCTTCATCATAAGGCACAGTATCTGAGTGCCCGGCCAGCAGTAAACCGCCTTCGCCACTGCCAATTCTGGCCAGCAGATTGAATTTATGCCTGGCGTCCGGTACTGGTTGAATACTTATGTGGAAGCCGAAATCCTCCAGCCAGGCCCCCAGCATCTGCAACAAAGGCAAATTGCTTTGGTCGATTTTTTCATCGAATGCACTGATGGTCGGATGTGCGATGATTTGTTTGTAAGCGTCCAGAAATGGCGGCATTTTCATAATAAATTCACAAAATAAATATGCACAATTGTTGAATAAATATGTGTTTGGTGGCAAAGTATCTCACAATTCATACTTTAGTGCATCCAGAACCCTAAATGCAGCAGAATTTGCAGCCTTCTTTCTTAATTCTCGCCCGGCGACGACATTAGCCTTTGTCCCGCTTTCGCGGGCTTGTCATTTGGTTTTGCTACACTTGTTGTCTTTAACACACTGAAAATTCTGATCATGATTAAAACTTGTATTGTTGGAGCCAGTGGTTACACCGGAGCCGAGCTGGCCGCCTTAGTGGCGAAACATCCGGGATTTGAACTTGCTGCATTGTTTGTTTCCCAGGGCAGTCAGGATGCGGGTAAAAATCTGAGTGCGCTCTACGGGCGTTTTAGCGGCTTGCTGGACATGCCGCTGCAGCCCTTGTCTGAAGACAAGCTGAGCGAGCTGGCGCAGAATTATGATCTGGTGTTTCTGGCCACACCCCATGAAGCCAGTCACGAATGGGCGGCCACCCTGAGTGCAGGAAAAGCAGTGGTTATGGACTTGTCCGGTGCATTTCGCCTGAAAGACAAAGATATCTTTGCCCGTTTTTACGGTTTTGCCCATGAACAACCGCAATTGTTGCAGGAAGCGGTATATGGTCTGGCGGACTGGCATGCAGACAAGATTGCCAAGGCCAGGCTGGTGGCCGTTCCGGGTTGTTATCCCACCGCGTCGCTGACGGCGTTAAAGCCTTTGCAGGTAGCCGGGCTGCTGGATGAACAACAATGGCCGGTGATTAATGCGGTATCCGGCGTCAGTGGCGCAGGGCGCAAGGCCGCCTTAAACAGCAGTTTTTGTGAGGTCAGCCTGCAAGCTTATGGTGTGCTTGGGCACCGCCATCAACCTGAAATTTCCGCCGAACTGGGGCGTCAGGTGATCTTTACCCCGCACCTGGGTAATGTTAAGCGCGGCATTCTGGCCACCGTCACGGTCAAAGTAAAAGCCGGTGTCACTGCCAGTCAGGTTGACGAAGCCTATCAATCTGCCTATCAGGGCAATCCTATGGTGCGGATACGCAACGCCTGGCCAAAAATCGATGAAGTGGTCGGCACCTGTTATTGCGATCTGCACTGGAAACTGGATGAAGCGTCAGGCCATTTAGTGGTGACCAGTGCCATCGACAACCTGCTCAAAGGTGCCGCAGCGCAGGCGCTGCAATGCGCCAATATCCGTTTTGGCTTCGCGCCAGAAGCCGGTCTGGCGGAGAAAGTCCTATGAAGCCATTAATTGTTAAAGTCGGCGGTGCCTTTATTGGGGATGCTAGAGCGGCCAAGGCGTTACTGGATGTGCTGGCGCAGTTACAAAAAAGTCGTCCGGTACTGCTGGTGCATGGCGGCGGGCCGATTGTTGAAGAGTGGATGCAGGCACTGAATCTGAAAACCGTCAAAATTGACGGTTTGCGGGTCACTACTCCTGAGCAGATGCCCTATATCGTCGGCGCACTGGCGGGCACCGCCAATAAGCAACTGGTGGCCCAGGCCATTGCCTGTGGACTGAATCCGGTGGGCCTGGCTCTGACCGACGGTGCCATGGTCAATTGCCACCCCATGGATGCCAAATATGGCGCGGTGGGGTCGGTGACGCCGGGCAATGCCATGTTACTGAAGTTGTTGCTGAGTCAGGACTTCCTGCCGGTAATCAGCTCTATTGGCGCCGATCAGAGCGGGCAACTGTTAAACGTTAACGCCGACCAGGCCGCCACTGTGATGGCGCAATTGCTACATGCTGAATTGCTGCTGTTGTCTGATGTGGCCGGGGTGCTGGATGCCGATAAACAATTGCTGAGTGAACTTAGCGCCGCACAAATCCGTGAGCTGATTGATGCTGGCGTTATCCGCGACGGTATGACGGTCAAAGTGGAAGCGGCACTGGCCGCCGCCAAGGACATTGGTCTGCCGGTAACCATCGCCAGTTGGAAACAACCTGAATCTTTGTTGCGGCTGGCCGACAATCAGTCGGCCGGCACGCGTATTTATCCTGACTGAACACCCAATCCGGGGAAACTGGGGACGTACCTATGAAAAAGGATCTGCTGACTTTTGCTGATTGGAGCAAAGCAGAACTACTGAGCCTGCTGAAGCTGGCTCAACAGACTAAGCAAAGTCCAGCCGACTATCGCAAGGCACTGGATGGCAAAGCGGTTGCGGCACTGTTTGAAAAACCTTCGTTGCGAACCCGGGTCAGTTTTGACATAGGTATTAATAAACTGGGTGGCCATATGGTGTACCTGGACAGTCAGGCCGGTAAATTGGCCGGGCGTGAGGATGCCCGCGATATGGGGGCCAATTTGGCCTGCTGGGCCGACGCGATCGTGGCACGGGTATACAGCCATAACACCTTGGTGCAAATGGCAGAAGCGGCCAAGGTGCCGGTCATCAATGCGCTATGTGACTTGTATCACCCCTGCCAGGCGCTGGCAGATTTTCTGACCGTGCAAGAGGTGCTGGGGGATGTCAGTCAGTGTCGCCTGGCCTATATTGGTGATGGCAATAATGTCAGTAATTCATTGTTGCTGATGGGGGCCATACTGGGAGCGGATATCCGCGTGATTACGCCAAAGGGCCACGAGGTAAAAGGGCAAATTCTCGACCAGGCGCATAGTCTGGCGCAGCAAAGCGGCGCTAAGATTGTTGCCAGCACTGATTTGGATGCGGCCAAAGGTTGTCAGTTCCTGTATACCGACACCTGGTTGTCCATGGGCGACACCACGCCGCTGGCTGAGATTAAAGATAAGTTCCAGCCGTTCCAGTTAAATCGGCAACTGATGGACAGGTGCGGGGCGGATTACGCTATGCATTGCCAGCCTGCCCATCGGGAGTTGGAAATTACCAGTGAACTTATTGATGGTGAGTGTTCACTTTTGCTTCAGCAAGCAGAAAACAGAATGCACGCCCAGAATGCGATTTTAATCAGCCTGCTGACTGCACATTAATTTGCTGCAGTGAATGCGTATATTCGGTATCTGAAAAGATATTGAATAGGGCAGGAAAATCATCATCGCACTTTTTATTTTCCGTCCCAGAATAAGGGCATCAATCCGGGTCTGGGCGGTGGCTAAAATTAAAGGAAAAACAGAATGTCAAAGTCTCAAGTGAACAAAGTGGTATTGGCCTATTCTGGCGGTCTGGACACTTCCGCCATCATTCCTTGGCTGAAAGAAAACTATGACTGTGAGGTGGTGGCCTTTGCTGCCGATGTAGGGCAGGGGGATGAAGAGCTGGAAGGCCTGGAGCAAAAGGCCCTGCGCAGTGGTGCCAGCGAATGCCATATTGTTGATTTGAAAGAAGGCTTTGTTGCCGACTATATCTACCCCACTGTGATGACCGGTGCGGTTTACGAAGGTCAGTATTTACTTGGCACCTCCATGGCCCGTCCCATCATCGCCAAGGCTCAGGTGGAAGTGGCGCTGAAGGTCGGTGCCGATGCGCTGTGCCATGGTTGTACCGGCAAGGGCAATGATCAGGTGCGCTTTGAAGGCGCGTTCGCCGCACTGGCGCCGCAATTGAAAGTGATTGCACCCTGGCGCGAATGGGATATGCATTCCCGTGAAGATCTGCTTGCTTATCTGGCTGAGCGCAATGTGCCAACCAGCGCATCCGCGACCAAAATTTACAGCCGCGATGCCAATGCCTGGCACATTAGCCACGAAGGTGGTGAGCTGGAAAACCCCTGGTGTGAACCAACCAAGCAGGTCTGGACCATGACAGTGGATCCGGAAGATGCACCTAACCAGGCCGAGCGTGTGCAACTTAGCTTCGATCAGGGCCGTCTGGTTGCTGTCAACAATGACAAGCTCAGCCCTTATCAGGCGCTTACTAAACTAAACCAGTTGGGTGCTGCTCATGGTGTAGGTCGTCTGGATATCGTCGAAAACCGTCTGGTGGGTATGAAGTCCCGAGGCTGCTATGAAACGCCGGGAGGCACGATTCTGATGGCCGCCTATAAGGCGCTGGAACATCTGGTGCTGGACAAGAGCGCGCTGAAATTCCGTGAACAGCTGGGCCTGGAATTTTCTCACCTGGTGTATGACGGTCGCTGGTTTACACCGCTTAAGGATTCTATTCTGGCCGGCGCGCAGGCTTTTGCCGCGCAGATTACCGGTGATGTGGTGGTGAAGCTCTACAAGGGGCAGGCCACTGTCGTGCAGCGTCGTTCACCTAACTCTTTATATTCCGAAGATTTTGCCACCTTTGGTGCGGATGATGTGTATGACCAGAGTCACGCCGAAGGCTTTATTCGTTTGTACAGCCTGGCCAGCCGGATTAAGGCGCTGAAAGACAAGGGCCAAGCCTGATGGCTTTGTGGGGCGGACGCTTCCAGGGCGGAAGCAGTGATATGTTCCGGCAGGTGAATGATTCCCTGCCCTTCGATCAACAGCTGGCCAGCCAGGATATTCGTGGCTCTATCGTCTGGTCGCGGGCTATCGCCAAAGCCGGGGTGTTAACCACGAGCGAGCAGCAGCAATTGGAGCAGGCTTTAAACGGCCTGCTGGCTAAAGCCGAGGCCGGTGAACTGGATTTTGCCGCCAGCAGCGAGGAAGACATTCACAGTTTTGTTGAAGCCGCGCTAACTGAAGAGCTGGGTGACATTGGCCGTAAATTGCATACCGGCCGCAGCCGTAATGATCAGGTTGCGACAGATTTTCGTTTATGGGTGCGTGAACACTGCCAACAGTTGCAGCAGGATCTGCTGCAACTAAAAGCCGCGCTGGTCAAATCGGCCGAACGCCATAAACAGGTGATTTTGCCCGGCTACACCCATTTACAGCGCGCGCAGCCGGTGCGCTATCCGCACTGGTGTTTGGCCTATGTGGAAATGTTTAAGCGCGATATCAGCCGCATGGCAGATTTGCTGACGCGTATGAACCAATGCCCGCTGGGCAGTGGGGCGCTGGCGGGTACAGTGTATGCCATCGACCGCCAGGATATTGCCGAGCAACTGGGTTTTGACAGCCCCTGCCACAATAGCCTGGATGCGGTGTCAGATCGTGACTATGTGCTGGAACTACTATTCTGCGCCAGTACCAGCATGATGCACCTGTCGCGAATGGCTGAGGATATGATCTTCTTCAATTCCGGCGAAGCGGGCTTTTTGCGCCTGGGTGACAATGTCACTTCTGGTTCTTCATTAATGCCACAAAAGAAAAACCCGGATGCGCTGGAACTGATACGCGGCAAATGTGGCCGGGTATTTGGTAGTTTGCAGGCGTTGCTGGTCACCATGAAAGGCCTGCCACTGGCCTACAATAAGGATATGCAGGAAGATAAAGAGGGGGCATTTGACGCGGTAAATCAATGGCATATCTGCCTGATGATTGCCTGCGAAGTGGTAGACAGCGTTGAGCTGAACACCGAGCGTTGTGCTCAGGCGGCCCGGGAAGGCTATGCTAATGCAACAGAACTGGCGGATTATCTGGTGGGCAAGGGGGTTCCGTTTCGTACTGCGCATGATATTTCTGGTCAGGTGGTGCTGGCCGCCCTGGCCCAGGGTAAAGCCATTGAAGAACTGAGCCTGGCAGAATTGCAGCAGCATTCGAAGCTTATTGGTGACGATGTATACCCCGTGCTGCAACTGGACTATCTGGTGGATAAGCGCAATATTCTTGGTGGAACCGGTAAAGGGCCTGTGTTTGCAGCCTTGGACAGGGAACTGGCCGAGCTTGCCAAGGCGCGCGATTAAGGGAGACTATCTGGTGGTGCTAGCTGAATCCGACAATGTAAAACTGTTCCGTCAATCGGCGCCTTACATCAATTCGCACCGGGGTAAAACCTTTGTGCTGATGTTTGGCGGCGAAGCGGTGGAAAACCCCAATTTTGCCAATATCATCAACGATATTGCCCTGCTGAACAGCCTGGGCGTGAGGTTGGTGCTGGTGCACGGGGCCAGGCCGCAGATTGATCAGCGCGAAGCCCTGCGCAACCGTCCGCTGCGCTTTCACAACGATGTGCGCATCACCGACAAGGAAACCATTGAGTCGGTCAAAGATGCGGCCGGTTCGGTGCGTTCCCAGGTGGAAGCCTTACTGACCATGGGGCTGGCCAATTCGCCCATGCACGGTGCGCAGATCCGGGTATGTTCAGGCAATCTGGTGGTGGCCATGCCCATGGGCGTGCGTGAAGGGGTGGACTACGAGCTGACCGGACTGGTTCGTCGCATTGATGTCAGCGGTATTAACGACCACCTAAACGACGGTTCTATAGTGCTGCTTGGTCCCATGGGCTATTCACCCACGGGTGAGGTGTTCAATCTGTCTCATGAAGATGTTGCCACTCAGGCCGCCATTCATATGAAGGCAGAAAAGCTGATCGTGTTCACCGAAGAAGATGGCCTGCTGGATGAAAACGGCACCCTGATCCGCAACCTGGATCGTAACCGTTTGCAAAAACAGATGGACAGGCCACACGAGATTCGCACAACCAATATTCTGGCGGCCATTGCTGCCAGTCTGGATGCTGGCGTCAGTCGTTGTCATTGTGTCAGTTATCAGCGTGACGGTGCCCTGCTGCAGGAGCTGTTCACCCGTGATGGCGTGGGCACCCTGGTATCTCATTATTACTACGAGCAATTGCGCCAGGCCACCATTGATGATGTGGGCGGTATTCTGAAGCTGATCAATCCGCTGGAAGAAAAAGGGGTGCTGGTGAAGCGTTCCAGAGAGTTACTGGAAAGCGAAATAGACAGGTTCACTATCATTGAGCGCGACGGCATGATTATCGCTTGCGCGGCCCTTTATCCTTACGCCGATGAAGGGGTAGGTGAACTGGCTTGCGTGGTAACTCACCCGGACTATCGCGGTTCCAACCGCGGCGAACGTATGATGAACGCCATTATCGAAAAAGCCAAGGACTTGGGGCTGAGCCGGATTTTCGTGCTGACCACCGTCACCGGCCACTGGTTCCGGGAGCAGGGCTTTTTGCCTTCCTCGGTGGATGAACTGCCAGAAGGTAAAAAACGCTTATATAATTACCAGCGAAACTCCAAGGTATTGATGCTGGGGATTTAATCTGCCCGTAAGTTGTCGGGCCACCGATTATTGTGGGGGCTGGACTATGACCAATACAGCTTCGCCTGTGAATGATGAGGCGTGGAAGAGTGGCGAACTTGCCAGCGCGCCACAGGTTAAAACAATGCTGGAAGCCAGGGCCAGAACCGGGCAGACCATGCGGGGATTTCAACTGACCAGGGCTGACCTTGAAGGCCTGGATTTGGTTAACGCCGGGGCAAAAACCGGTTTTCGACTAATCCAGGCTGATCTTTATCGCGCCAATCTGCGCAATGCACACTGTTTTATGCTGGATTTGTCCGGCTCCTCGCTGATGAAAGCCGACTTACAGCATGCCAATCTGCACTATGCAGATTTACGCGATTGCAATTTATTAGGTGCCAGACTATCCCACGCCCGCATCGAACAGGTGAATTGGGGGACGGAAATTATTCAGGAACGCCAGGCCCGTCAGGCTAAGAGCAAAGACATTGCGCGGGACTACTATCAGCAAGCCGAAGAAACCTATCGCAATCTGCGCAAGGTCTGCGAGGAACAGGGCCTGTTTGAAAATGCCGGGCGTTTCTTTCAGCGTGAAATGGTGGTGCGGCGGATGCTTATGCCGAGATACTCTGCCAAACGTCTGGTTTCCAAACTAGTGGACCTGTTTTGTGGTTATGGAGAACAGCCAATACGGGTTATGTTGTTCTCGCTGTTGGTGATTTTTACCTTCAGCCTGTTGTTTGTGCTGCTGGGAATACATAATGGTGAGCATCTGATGGCATTCGCCTGGCAGCAGGACTGGCGCACCAACTTAAACGCCTATTTCACCAGCTTATATCTGAGTGTGGTGACATTCACGACACTGGGCTATGGTGATGTCACGCCATTTGGCATCACCCGTACCCTGGCCGCCATTGAAGCCTTTATCGGCAGTTTTACGCTGGCTTTGTTTGTTGTGGTGTTTGTTAAGAAGATGACCCGCTAGGCTAATTGCCATACCCAGAAGGTCAACAGTCCTTAGAAGATATCTTCACTCTCCTGCACTGGCGTATCCTGTTCAAAGGGATCGATAAATTCCTCATCATCCACATATTGAGTGGGTTCGGTGCCCTTAATGAAGTACTCGAATCTGGACGTATGATCGGTGCGCTGGGTGAGTTTTCCGCTGGTGCGGTCTATGCGCACAGTGACTATGCCCTCTGGTACCGGTGGGTAATTCTCTGGCACACCTTCCAGTGCTTCGCGCATAAAACGGATCCAGGCAGGTTGCGCCACTCTGGCGCCGTCTTCGCCACCTACCATGGCATTGCCCATCCAGTTAAACTTCTGCGGATTCAGGTTGATAAGATACTGGTTGCGGCTGGTACGGCCAAGTGAGCGACTCATATCGTCAAAACCGACCCAGGCAGTAGCAACCAGATTGCCTCCCATACCACTGAACCAGGTGTCCTTGGAATCGTTCGTGGTACCGGTTTTTCCTGCCAGATCATCCCGTGACATCAAATTGTTGGCTCGCCAGCCAGTACCCTGCCAGTATGTCTTCTTAGACCAATTGCCCCCACCACTGATGGCGGTGCTCATCATTTCGCGGGTTAGAAAGGCGTTCTGGCGGGAAATTACCGCAGGGGCATAATTAGGTTGCGGGGGCGGTTCAAGCTGCTCTGTTTGCTCAGCAGCAGTGACAGACGCGTCCTGCACCGGTGCGCTTGGCAGAATAGCGGGTGGTGCAACGGCTGGGTCAGCCTGCCAGAGTGTTTCCCCAAATTCATCGTCAATCCGCTCAATAACATGGGGGGTGACCAAAAAGCCACCATTGGCAAATACCGAGAAGCCGGTCACCACTTCCATTGGCGTCAGGGATGCACTGCCCAGGGATAAAGACTCATCGCGGGGCAGATCATTGGGATTAAAACCAAATTTGGCCATATGCTGAATGACATTATCTATGCCTACGCCACGCAACAAACGTACCGATACAACGTTCTTAGATTTGCCCAGGGCGACCCGCATACGAATGGGGCCGTCATACACTTCTGGCGAGTTTTTCGGCCGCCAAACCACACCAGACTTTCTGTCCCATTGGTTAATGGGCGCATCATTCATAATGCTGGCCAGAGTAAAACCATTATCCAGGGCTGCCGAGTACACAAAGGGCTTAATATTGGAGCCCACCTGGCGCTTGGCCTGCGTAGCCCGGTTGAACTGGCTCTGGTAAAAACTATAGCCGCCAACAATAGCTCTGACCGCGCCGGTGATTGGGTCCAATGCCACAAAAGCACCGCTGGCATCGGGGAATTGCGACAATTGCCAGATAGCCGTTTCCTGATTAAACCGTATCCATACCAATGCGCCCGGCTTAACAATGTCGGCAGCGGTTTTGGGCTCTTCGCCCTGACTGGTGTCACTGACAAAAGGTCTGGCCCAGGCTAAGCCATCCCAACTGATGTCCAGGTATTGGCCCTGCTGGTTAAATACCCGGATCTGTTGTTCTTCTGTTGCCGTGACAATGGCCGGTTGCAGCGGCTTAAAGCTTGGCTGAGTGGCTAAAAATTCCAGCATCTGCGCCTCTGTCCAGGCAGGATTCTGGCCCTGTTCCTGATCTTGGGTAACATGTTGCCAAAGCTGTTGTTGCGGACCACGGTAGCCATGTCGTTCGTCGTAATCGTGCAGGTTGCGAATGGTGGCCTGCTGAGCTAATCGCTGAAGGTTGGATGGTACAGTGGCATACACCTGGTAGCCGCCAGTTTCTGCTTCTTCCTTACCGTAGCGCGCCACCATCTCGCTATAAATCATGTCGGCCAGGTACGGTGCATCCAACTCAATTTCAGCGCCATGCTTCTTGGCCTGGATATCTTCATTGGCAGCCTGCTCAAATTCTGCGCGGTTGATATAGCCTTCGTCCAACATCCGCGCCAATACCACACGGCGACGCTCTCTTGAGCGGCTGGGGTTACTGATGGGGTTTAACACCGACGGTGCCTGGAACAGTCCGGCAATAGTGGCTAGCTGGGCCAGGCTTAAGTCGCGAATATCTTTACCGAAGTAAACCTGAGCGGCGGCACCGACCCCAAAGGAGCGATGGCCCAGCTCAATTTTATTTAAATACAGCTCGAGGATCTCATCCTTGCTCAGCAGTTGTTCGATATGCCAGGAAATAAAGGCTTCTTTTATCTTGCGCATCCAGGCTTTGTCGCGGGTCAGGAAGAAGTTTCTGGCCAACTGCATGGTGATAGTACTGGCACCCTGGCCCTTTTCACCCGTCAGCACCAGATTGACAAAAGCACGCATTACGCCAATGGGGTCGACGCCGGGATGTTCATAAAAACGCGAATCTTCGGTAGCCAGAATGGCCTGCTTCAGACCTTCAGGTATGTCTTTTAATTCCAAAGGTATGCGACGTTTGACCCCGTACTGTGAGATCAACTGACCATCCTGTGAATATATTTTCATCGGCGTTTGTAGCCTGACATCCTTCAGAATGGCAACACTCGGCAGCTCGGGCTTGATGTAAAAGTATAGCGCTGTCAAAGAGATAGCTCCCAACACCGCCGAGCAACAGATAAATAAAATAAATGGTTTGAGGTACTTCACAAATTTATGCTTTCAGAGCATTTCCAAAGAAATGGCTTATATTTTATACATAGTCGCCGTTTTTCTCATCATGCGCCTTGAAGGCCTTTGCATGGTAAGTGTTTCCGCGCTTTTCCATGTATCCGAACTTTGGTTGTAGTGTCAGTTATGGTGTCAGTTTGGATTTTCTGCGGAACTTCATTTCTTTGAAATTCCGTGATCCTCTCTGATCCTCTGGTGATCATCTTAAACGGTCAGTTTCGACACTTCCAGCCCTTTATATTTCGGGCTTCTCTTGATTTTTTGATTTCCAAGGCCGCGATCCAAAAACCGACAATTAACACAAAAAGCCGGCAGGCGTGGTGGAGTGAATTTTAGTGGGGGGTAGAGGCAGCCCCCGGCTTGCCCCCAAATTCCCGCCCGCACTATAATTGCCTGTATGTATTTACAGTTGTTTGGTGCAGGTATGCCGTCGGTTAGAGTCAATTGGAATCAGAGCACGTCAGTGCTTAACCCCAACCCGCTTAACAAGAAGTGTTTGCGTGGTAATGCGGTAGACGTTCGCTATGCAGATGGGCGCGAGTTGGTGTTAGGCTTGCGGGTGTTTATTGAAGAGTCAGCAGCATTGATGATGGGGCTTGCGATAGTGGATATCACTAACGTTGTGATGTGGTATCCGGACAGCGATATAGGCTTTGGTGACTATGTGCCTATACGCGGGTGCGTGATGGGTGCGGTGTCGCTGTATGGTGGTGTGCACTTGGTGCTTAGGGATGGTAGCCCTGTTGAGACTGGGCCAAAGCCTATTCAACAATTGGGCTCAATGTGTCCTGTAGTCCCCCTGCATCGTTCTTCTGGCCAGTGAAGTCACCCTTTTGGTCAGGCGGTGGCCCGCCATGTGTGTGGTTTTCCAGTGTGGTGGCTATGGCTTTTACTACCCCTATCAGGTCTAGCAGCACCTGGGCCACGTTCACGCTTTCACTACCCAGCCATACTTTAGGGGCTTGAATGTGGGCCAGGCTTGTGGCCAGTGCTTGCAGTTCTGCCCCTATGTGCATTTCGGTATTGCCTTCGCTGTAGGTCTTCAGCACGGTTTTACTGGCTAACTTTAGTTCCTGCAGTGCTAGCAATAATGCCTGCTCACCAGCCAGCAGTCGTAAGGCTCCCATGGCTTCAACGGCTTTGGTGCCGCCAATAGTCTCGGTGCTATTGGTATCAACGTTAACCTGGTGGTGATGGTAGTTCTGCACGCTGTGCACAGTGTCCACCTGGTGCACGGTGCTTTGATCGTGTATGCGTTTGTCTGTGTGGCGCTGCCAGTTGCCGGCTGTGTCTGCTGACTGGTAAACACCAGGCGAATGCTGCCACAACATATCGCCGTTGTTTACTGCCGGGCTGGTTTGGCCGGTGCTGAGTACTGTCCGGATAAAGGGTTTTGCCGGGTTGCCATAGGCAAACGCTACCTCAACAATCGCGCCTGGTTGTGGAAAGCCCCAATGGCCCTGATCAAGCCCCGCCATGGCCACCGGCAAAGGAACTGCTTTGAATAGTGGCAGGGTGTCATCCACTAAACCGGCGGCGGTCAGAATGCGAATATCTACCGCAAAGCGGGGGCGGAATTCGTCAACAATGCCCGGCACTGCTGGCGCATCTGCCACTGCCACTACGCGGGCCAGCTTGGGCAGGTGATACCCGGCAAACAACTCTGGGAATAAGCGCCGAATGGCCTTTTTTACCACGTCGAACATTACCACCTCACCGTTGTGTAGCTGCCAGCGTGGGAAACCTCAGTGATGCGCTTGCCATTAACCTGCACGCCTGGGCGCAAGCCCGGCAGTAGTTGCATTACCATATGTTGGCTTTCAATTCGCTGCACCTCGTTGGGTAGCACTTGCAGGTTTTTGCCTTGCCAATACGAATCAGCAAATCCACCGACATAGCACTTGCCGTCCCCCTGCTGTTGCCATATGTAATCAGGTATGGAAAAGGCCACACCAATGGCCTGTAGTGCCTGAAGACCCGAACCAACATGGTAAAAGTAAGGTAGTTTGGTTTTAGTGTAAGGGGCGTCAGGTATCACAAAGGTAATACCGGCAATTGCGGTTATTTCTGCCAGCACCTGGGCAAGATCAACATGCCTAAGCGCCAGTGGCATGTGGGTTTCAAGTACGTAGGTAAACTCTCTCGCTATCACCAACCACTTGCCTTTTACCAGCTCGGTGCATGTGGTTACCAAGCCGGTAAAATCTCTGGTTAATTTTTGCTGCTGCCCGAATCCCTGGGAATATTCAACGAATCCGGTAACATTCTGTTCTGATTGAATAACAAAGCGTGCTTTACCAGGCGCGTTCAGGCCCGTTGTCAGGCTATCTTCAACCAGATCTACCAGTTGCCCGTCAATCACAAGTCTTTTGTTGATTTTCATGTGCCCGCCAACATGTTTTCGAACCTTTGCAGGATTTTTTCACTGTCAGTCAGTTCTGGCTGGGTTTCTGCGCTTTCCACCGCCGTGCCCTGGGCACTTTGTTGCTGTTCTGGCAGTTCTTTGGCGTTTTGCTGCTCTTGCTGTTTTTCGGCTACGCTGCGGTGTTCTTTTAGCAGAAAGGTGCAAAACCACACCCGGGTGGTGTCGTCTTCGCGCACGGCCAGTTCCTGGCTGAATGTTACCTGGCGAATACCCATGGCTTCGGCGGTGGTGTTAACAATGGTGTAAATGTGGCGGGCGCCGTTTTCGTCCAGTTTGCTGGCCAGAGAGTGGATTAGCTTCAGGTTTTCCGGCTGGCGCTGGTCCAGTTTCAGGCGCACACGCATCACCTGGGCTTTGTTGCCGGTTTCGGCGTCTTCGGTGCTGCTGCCCTGGCCGCTGAGATCGTCTGAATCAATGGTATAGGTAACCTGCAGGGTAATTTCGTTACCCGGTATGCGCTGCCCATCCAGTACCAGCTTTAACGCCATTACACCCCCAGTAATTCATTGATTGGCGCCAGGTCGGCGGCCGTGCCAAACCAGGCCATGATCATGGCCAGGCTTTTTTCTGGGCCTGGGCCACCTGCAGCACGCAGTTGGGTGCCTAAGTCGCCCCCGGTCAGGCTTAGGGCTAAGGCGTCGGCGCTGTCAATTTGTACATTGCCCAGTGCGGCGTCTACTTCGGCATTGTGGGCCTGCTTGGCAGCATGCCAGGCGGCCAGTTCTGCGGGTATGTCGTCTATAGACTGGGCGGCTTCGGTTTTGGCCAGTTGCCTGCCTTTAGCGCGGTAGCATTCGGCTACTTTGCCAATATGCAATAGGGTATGGGTTTGGCGTATTTGCACTGGTACCGTGCTGGCATCTTTACCAATCCACTTTTCTTGTTCCAACACGGCCAGCAGGGCGGCGCGCTGCTGGGGTGTTAATAGCCACAGGATATTGGTTGCGTCCAGCAGTACCTGCAGCTTGTTGGCAAAGTCGGCTTGCTGGCTGCTTGCTACGGCCAGCAGGGTAGCTGCAGGTGCGTTTAGTTCTGCCAATTTTGTGGCCATGGCGTTCACGGCATTGGGGAACGCCAAATGAGTTGGCATGCCCGGCCCTTCGCCTACGCCGTACTGGTATGGGTGCACCAGCACACTTTGCACGCCGTTATCGAGTGCGTGCAGGTCTGCCAGTGCTGCAGCGCTGGTAATGCTGGCTGGCTTGGTCAGGCTCAGGGCTTGCCAGGTCATCAGGCAGCGTCACTTGCCGTAATGGGGGCGCTGGGAATGCGGGCAGTGCCTGCGTTGGTGTAGGTTTCGCTGTTGTTAAACGCAAATGCACCTTTAAACGCCGTGTCTTGCCACACGCTGTAATGGCTAACTTGCGCACCTGCAGGCACGGTTATTAGCAGTTCTTCGTCCAGGTCGCGCACACCGTTGGCGGCTGCACCGTATACGCAGGCGCTACTGGCCCCGGCTATGGCGTTGGTTGTACCTGCCGCGCCCGGGTCGCCGCTGTGCAGTTTTAACAGGTTTACAGCAACGCCGTTGGCGGCTTCGTTCTTGGCTGCTATTGAATATGGCATTATGCACCTCTTGACGTTGGGTTAACTTTTTCTTTGCCCATAAACACGGGCGGCAGGCGGTTGCCTGCGGCGTCGTACACCACAAACTGGTGGCGCACCGGGCCTTGCATGGTCATTTCGGCGTCGTCCAGGTGGGTCACAAACTCGTCGCCCACTACGGTTATGCCGTCGCCTAGTTGTTTGGTGATCAGCACATTACCGGCCATGTCGGTCATAACAAATTCGGCATGGCTGAACTGGTATGCCGGTACTAAAACCTTGTCCTCGCCGTCTGGCTCATACACGGCGGTGGGAAAAATGTTGTCGCTGTATTGGTAGTAATTGCCCAGTCTCATTGCAGCACCCCGTCAAATCTTGGTTTATGCAGCAGGCCGTCAAAGCGGGCTGTATAGCGGCCTTGCTGGTCTGGGTTAATCAGCGTGGCGTTTAAGCCAAGTTGCAGTGGCAGTGCGCCCAAAAACGTGATTTGTTTGCTTTGCTGCGCCTGGCTGTTTAAGGCCAGGGGCATGTTGCCAGCCAGGTTGGCTTGTTTCTGCAAGCTGGCGGCGGCACCTAAGGCCAGGCTGGCTGTGCCGGTAAATACGTGCTCTTCGTCTTCGCCTGGTTCCGAACCAACGGTAAGTTGAATAGCCTGAGAATCTAACAAATGCCCATTTTTGTACCGCTCAATGACCGCGCTATCTGATTGGTCGTTTGCTATTGGCACGTAAACAAACGAACCATCTTCGTACATGAATAGACTGCCGTTTTCAGGCCATTGGGTAACCAGTGCCCTAAACTGGGCGTCAGCATCTGTTGGCAGGCTCACTGCACTGTATAGCGCAGAGGGGCCGTGCTCGCCGTCGCCTGGGATTTGACTACCGGGTATGCCCAGGCCTGGCACTCCGCAGACGATAGCACCGGGGATTAGCGGAACATCACACCGGATCACTGGGCTGTCTCCCTGAATACGCACTCGCTGCCGTCGCTCATCAGCGCCACTACTCGATATTGCACAGCGGCCTGCAGATTTGCTGATGCTATAGAGGCAGGAATGCCCTGGGCGTTGGTAGTGTGCCCGTTTGTACGCAGCACAAGCTGGCCAGAGGTGACATCCTGAACATCAACTGTTATGCCTGTTTCGTTCGCCCTTGGCGTGCCGTTATTAAGGACCAGGGCGCGGGTAAAAGCTAAACTGGCGGTTGCAACAGCGGCCTGCGTGGTGAACTGGGTTGGGGCTGACCACGCACCGTCGCCCACATCGTTATAGGCGCGCACCTCAACTGTGTACTGTGTGTCCGGGGTTAGGCCAGTAATACCCGCCGGGTCATCCACGCCCACATCAATGGCCGCGCCGCCGTTAATGCGTATATCAAACCCGGTGGCATCGGCCTCTGCATAGCTATAGTCAACCGATACCGTATGGGTGCCAGGTGTAACAGAATCAATAACAGGCGTACCAGTTGGTGGTGGGGCTGCGGCGGCGACCGTAAAACTGATCGCGTTAGTGTCTGCGGTGTTTTCGGCACTGTCTGTTGAAGTGATGACGATGCCGGAATAGGGTCCAGCGGCAGTGGGCGTGCCCGATATCACGCTACCCGCCAGGCTCAGGCCTGACGGTAAACTACCAGCGGTGAGGGCGTAGCTAAACGGTGTTTGGTTGCCCGCGAAATAGGTAGCCAGATCTAAACTGTAGGGCGTGCCAATTTGAGCGGGCTGGGCAGGGATTGTAGCGGTTAATGATACTGGAATAGGCGTCGGCTCACCGTCCCAAGCAATTGTGCCGCTTAATGTTCCTCGCTCTGTTTCTTCGCCGCCAATGTCCTCAACAAACGTCCCGCTGCCCTCTTCGCACGGATACCAGCGGTTAACGGCACCGGCAAATACGCTGCCCATTGATGCACCATTGGCAATAGCTTGGATTTGAGCGTCTGATAGCATCGTACTGGCAATACCAAAACTTTCTACCGAGTCGCCATCTAACTGGCCGCCGACGATTTCACGGTTTGCGCCTATGTACCAGGGGCCGCCAGATATATTGTCAAGGCCGCTACTTCCGCCCTGTTTAACAACGCTATTACCTGGCTGACAAAATCCAATCGTAGGGATGCCACTGGTTGAGCAGCCAATAAAATAAACCATGTCTTCACTTGGGGCTGGAACGCCTGGCGTTTGCAATTCCCAAGTGCGCTGGGTGCCGTTGTCACTTTTTATAATGCCCTTCAGAAGCCCTACAGCCGTAATTTGCAGTTCCATGTACTTGGCCAGGAACGCCCCTTCATCAACGGCAAATAGGGTCTTTTGTGCCCCAGTTGGGGTAACCTGCCCGCGCAGTACCACTGTCCAGCCTGTGCTGACTTGTAAGTCCAGCTCTGCGCTGTCGGCAATAGTAATCAGGCTGTTAGCGCCCATTAATAATCGTGACATTAGCTACTCCAACTCGGGCGGAACGTGTATACGGTGTTGATGTCGTTAATCAGGTAAAAGATGCCCAGACGCGACAGCCATCCAAAGCGGCCGTACGTGCCGTTTTCGTCACGCACCGTTGGCACTACACTATTACCTGCCGCTACCGGCAGTTGCGCTATCTGCCAAGGATCGGTGCGTGGGTCGCCTGTTGGCGTGAGTGTGTTGATCAACGTGGTGTCAGTGCTGTTATCCCACATGCACAAGCGGCCTTGCACCCACTCTGGGTTTTGTTGGCCATTAACCGGTATACCTATCCATGAGCCGTTAACCTGCGGCTCAGTTAATGCGTTGGTCACCGGGTCAAATACCATCAGCTTGTTAGCCGCGTAGGGGCTGATCCAGGCGATAACATCATGGCCTGGGATGTACGTTAGCGAGTTGTAGGCAGCGCCGGTATTGAGTGGCCCCGCCGTTGTAAACGTCAGGTCAGCCAGATTAGTTCGGCCAATGCGGCCAGTGCCTGAGCCGCGACTCCATATAGCATTGCGGGTTGGGTCGTAGCAGCAACCCTGGCCAATTGATGTACCAATTCCAGTAGCAGCCGGGCCAAACTGGATCATGTTTCCGGCGTGGTTAAACTGTATGAAGTTGTTAGTGCCATGCTGTCCACTGTGGGCGGTTTTACCCTGCACACCTAACGCCGGGCCAACACCTGGTATATACACCGGTGCATTGTAGCTATGGGGTGGCCGGGGCCTGCCATCACTATACAAACCGGTGGCCTCCTGGCCATCGTTGGTAATAACCGTGCCGTCCCACCCACTTGGGGGATTTAAACGCAGCCAGCCAGGAGTGTTTGTGAGCAAATCCAGCTCATGATTGTCGTTGCCCGCCCAGTCTGCATGCCCCCCACTGAGCGGATCAATAATCTTGTAGTCGCTGTGGCATAGGCCGTTCCACGTGCCAACTTTTTTGCCAAAGTGGCCCCACGCCGCATACTCTGGAGGATCTGGATAGTTTGGGTTTAAAGATGGGTCTAGTGCCGGGTCAAGCGCGGCCAATGTGGTCACCAGTGGCACAGTGCCCCAGTGGTCAGGCTGGGGGAGCCAGTCGGGCACAAATGTGGGGGCAAATCGGCCTGCATAAATCGGCTTTCCCTGGGCAGAGGCGTAGGCTAACACTTCGGCCCCCTTTTAATACTAATACGGTGCTGAATCAGCGTGCCGTCGTCTAACCGTTCAAAGTCGGCGTAGTGGTAGTTTTTTTCGCGCAGGTGCTGCTTTAATGTTGTGCTAGTGCGTCGCTTTAACTGGCCGCAGCCTTGCCATATCCAGGCGATGCGCCACCACCACCCTTTGGGGCTGACAATACAGCCAAATAGCGGCTTGCCGTTGTCGTCGCACACCATTACGGCGCGGCTAAACCAGGGTATGCGGCGTTCTACTATTTTCATTGGCTCACCATGTAGCAGTGTTCTGGGGTTACCCGGCTAATGCGGCTGTTGTTAAACAGGCCGCTGCACTGGGCTACCAGTTCAGAGCAGAACCATTTATCTGGCTGGTTCCACAGGCCCCAGCGCACGCCAAACACGCCGCCCCAGTCGTAACCAGCGCCCAGGTATTGCAGTGCCGTTCTGGCATCGCCTGGCATAAAGCGCATTTCGTGGCTGGGGTACTGGCGCTGCACTTCGGCCAGGCTCTGGCGAATTACGCCGTGTTTGGCGGTGGCGTGAATCACGTCTTGCCCAATCACCACCCCGCAATGGCTCCAGCGCGACCAGGTAAAGGCGCGGATCAGAAAGCTCAGCGGGTGGTGGTTGCGGCAATAGATGACTTGCATTGCTATACCTCGTAAAACACTTCGTTTGGTTGCTGTGGCAGCAATAAACCTGCTGCTGATATCGTGCTTTCAGGCACCACAGCTTTTACCCTGGCTTCTGCGTCTTGCAACATAGCTATGGTTTTATGCCAGGTCACATCCACCACTTTGTATTCGTCCAGAATGGAGAAATACAAGTCCACCGTGGCATCGGCCTGGCGGGCGGCTTTAATATCTTCGGCAAAGGGAATCAACCGCTCTTTAAACCACGCCTTGTGCAACTTGGTGTTTGGGGCCGGTTGTGGTTTTGGTGTTGGCTCGGGGGCGGGTTGCGCTTGTGTCTTGGAGGCCAGTTGCCAGCCGTTACCCATCCACCGTGGCGTCAGTTCACCGGTTGCTTGCATGGGGGCAATAGTGACTACTCTGGCGGGTACAGATTCGCCTTTAGTCAGTGTAACTTCGCGCAAGAAGTAACCGTTTATGTCTATTAGGTAGCCTTGCATCGTTATACCCTCACCATTGCCAGTGACTCGCCGCGCGGCCCAACAGGGCTGCTTACTTCTGGTATGTAGAACTTTGCGGGGTCCTTAGCTATCGGGGCTAGCAAGGCATAATCACCGTTTTCGAATTGCAGTGTTACACTTGGTGAACCATCAATAGAACCATGTATTTCCTGAATCTTTCTACCTGCAAACGAATCGTTAAACGAGCCGTTGTCACGTAGTTCATTGTCCTGCCAGAACGCCACTAACACTCGGTTATTTTCAATCAGCAGGTCATGCAGATCGTTCGCTTCTGTCTTGCATATCACGCCAGCACTCTGACCGTGATACCGCACAGTTATGCCGCCATCTGTTGTATACAGTTTTTTGCTAACAATGTGCGTACCCAGTCTGCCGCTTGGCCCGCCATTTGTGGCCACTTCGTCTGCAATCACATTGCCTGCGGCATCCCAGGTAATAACCCCGTTTTCGTGAACAAACACAATGTTTCCATAAGCCGGGTCTGCCGGGCTTATGTCATCCAATACATAAAGCTGAATGGGGTAGTTGTGGTTGCTTGCACCAAAGTTTTTAGGGTCATTCAGTACAGTAAACGAGCTGAACTCCCCCGCAGTCCGAACAGCCTTCAATAAGCCCAGATAGCCATCCACTACGTACATGACCTGGCTGTCTGCACTAAATGCCGCTGCCAATACGGTGCTGCCGCTATACAATGCCCCAGGCACAGCCGCTAAGGCGGTATGCACCCCTTGTACAAACGTTGCGCCATTGTCATAACTAATCAAATTAGCAACGTGCGTTTGGCCATTAATGTTGTTAAACCACCAAGCGAATATGGTTAGTCCATCTGCTGCCAGGGCAAACTTCCAGTGGCTGTTTATGTCGAATGTGGCTGGCGCACTATGCTGAGTCCAGTTATCGCCCCCGTTAACGCTTATTTGTAACCTGGCGGTTGTACTTGTTTTGCTTACTTGCGCTAAAAACTGCCCGCCTCGCCCCACGTATATCCCTTGCTTGGTTGAAAGTGGGCTTATAAATGGCATTTCTCTTGCTATGGCAACGGGCATTAAGCCGTTAGGTAAGCCTGTGGCATCTGGGTAATCTGCCAGCAGGTATTCTCGGCCTGTTCGCAGCATGAATTGGTCTTTTAGCACAGAAGGCACAATTACACCCAGTTCGCTGCCCCCCAGTAGTGCGGTGTCTCTTATCGTGCTCATAGGGTTGGTACTCCGTTTACAAAGTCAATGCGCCAGGTCAGCTCACGGCGGGTCAGTTGCACCTGGCTGTAGTTGCCCCGACGAGTGCGGATAATGCCAGTGGCGACTTGCAGGTAACCAGGCGAGGCAATACCCATTCCGCTTTGTGCGTCGCACACCACGTAAATGCTTTTGGTTAACCCCTGCGGAATCGTCAGGGTAAGCGGCTGCATTAAGCGGTAACGGTGGCCTTCTTTAGCGACGGTATTGGTGTTTATCTCGGTCCAGTCCAGGCGTTCAAACACATAGGCCGACACGTCAAACTGCCAGCTTTCGGCGGGTATGGTGACGTTGGTTACGTCAGCCGCACCAACAAATTTCAGGGCAAAGTTGCGGGTTAAGTTGTTGCCCCCGCCAAAAGGCGTACCCAGTTTTTGCTGCGGGTAGGTGTAGCGAATCATCACCAGGGTGTCGGTGTCGTCGTACAGGCCCACCCAGTTAAATTCAAAGTCACCCACGGTGCTGTCCAGCACAGCGCTGTATACTACGGTGTCACCGTCAATTGCTCCGGCTCTGGTTACTGGCATAGTGTGCACCAGGTCGGCGCTGGGTTCTGTTTCGCTGTAATTTTCTGGCAGGGTTTCAGGGTCCAGCCCGGCCACGTTGGCAAATTTGAATGTGCTTATATTCAAATTTTCGTCTGCGCTGATTTTTGCGCCTATCAGGGCATGGCCCGCCGCTGTGAGTTTGCCGCTATGGCTCATAGGTTACCTCGCTAAATTCCTGGCTACCGGCAAATTCCCACACCGCCAAATGTTGCACAGTGCTGGCGTTGGTGCTGAATTCATAACGCCTGGTGGTGCGGCCGTACTGGCGGATCAGTTCGTGCAGTAGCTCGCCGTTTTCGCTTAGCTGCTGTTCGGTGGCGTGAATGGTTATTACGTCCCAATCCTGCGGATACACCCGCTCATACATGGCCAGAATATCCACGCCCAGGCGCTGGAATATGGCCAGCATGCCTGCATAGCTGCCCGCGTCTTTGGCGTTGTGATAGGCGTACTTCACGCGCTTTCTGTACAGGGCAAGGTCTTCGTTTTTCAGGCGGGTGATATCGCGTTCCCACGCCATTAGCTCTAAAACGGGCTCGTCGCAGGTCATGGCGTCTTGCTGGCCAGCCTGCCAGCCGGCGTGGGTGCGAATGGTGGCCCAAAAGGCGTCGGCGGCTTTTTTTAGCGCGTCTACGGCGTCGCCCGACAACCAAAATGGCAAGTTTATGCTACTCATTGCACCACCACCGTCAGGCTATTTATGCGGGGCACACTCACACCGCTTTGAATGTCGGCATTAGCAAACACCAGGCGTTCAATGCGTGGGAACTGGCGGTGCAGCTCCTGGGTTAAGCGGCTAAAGGCAAACACCTGGCCCGGCTGGGTAGTAGTGGGGCTGTACGCCTGGTTTTCACGAAATGCAGCGCGCACAAAGGTATTCACCTCTGCTTGCAGGGCAGTGCGCTGTGCTGCCGTGGTGCCGGTTACTGCCCAAATTTGCAAACTGATATCGTGCAGAGTTTCAGGCATGGCAAAGGCTTGTACGTCATCGCCGTGGCCATGGTTACCCTCTGGCATTAAAAATGTGTTTATGTCGCTAATAAACTGGGCACTTGGGTTACCTACTGGCAGCAATACGTAAATGTTGGCTGTGCCTGGGCCGCGGGGGGCGTTGTGCTGAAAATACAAATCTGCAGGGCGCAGTCCAAACTGCTCGCTTAGCATGCCACGGTAAACGGCGTCGGTGTGGTAGTCGCCCACCAGGTTAAACTGGTTGCGAATGCGCAGCCTGAAATCGTCGGCGGTTTCGTCGTCGCGGCCTGGGCTGGTTAGCCAGTCCTGGCCGTTGGTGATCGTAATGCCATCAACCGGGTTGGGCTGAATATTGTAATAGCCTGCTGGCAAGTTGTAGGCGGCGCCTGGTAGCTCGGCTTCGGCTTGCACGTAGGCGGTGGTTGCCCCTACGGCCAGGGTTACGTCTTCGGTGGTGATTACGCGGTAATTCTTGCCACCAATCAGGGCGGTTTGCACCACATGGCCAGCGTTAATGGTTACCTGTTGGTCACTGGTTTGGCGGCTCACGGTTAACAGCCCCACAGCGTTGGTTCTGCCAAGCTGGGTAAGCAGCACGTCTTCGCCTTTTATGGTCAGCGCCTGGCCGGTGGCGGTTTTTACAAACTGGCTGGGCAAGGTTACGTCGGCCAGCGCATCCATAACCGATTTGGCCGGCTTAACAATCATGGCATCAAGCAAACGGCGAAAAGGGCTGTATTCGCTTTCGTTGGTAATGGGGTTGCCCTGGGCATCCAGTTCCTGTTGCCACTGCGTTTGCAACGCCTGCTCGGTAGTGGGCAGGCCTGCATCGGCCAATATCTGGCGAAAATCTACATCATCAGCCATAAAATGCCCTTAGTGCGGTTTGCCCGTAGTCCACGGTGATGGCCTGCACAAACAACTGGCCTAACTTGGTTTCGGTTACGCGGGCGGTGCCGGGTACAATGCGGCGGTCTTCCTCAACCGCTATTTCGATTAGTTTCATAAAGTGGGCGCGCTTATCACTGCTGCGCTCGCCAATCATCTGCACGACATGGCCGGTTTCGCGGATCATGTGTTTTATGTCCTGGGCAATGCTGCGGCGGCCGTCGACTAACTGCGGTTCGCGCACGCCGTCCAGGGTTAGGTCGTCGTCGGTGATCAGAATATCAATATCGTTCATCTGGCCCCCTATAATCCGGCAACCAAGAAGCGTTCACGCAACTGGTCTGGGTCGTCCAGCCGGTCTGTGCGAATCGTTACGTGGTCTATGTGCATGCCTTGGTTGTTGGTTTCGCTGCGGAACTGCTGCATCACGCCGCCTTTGGGTACGTCCAGGCGCTGGCCTGCAACCTGCCCGGTAGATTCGGGTCGTAGCGGCAAGGTAACCAGATTATCTGGCTGGTACCGTGCTGGCGTTGTTGCCAGCGCTGCAGCAAGTTGGCGTTGTACTGGTAGTTGCACCACGTTGTTGTAACTGTTAACTGCTTTGGGTTGCTCTAAGCTGCCGCCCAGTTTTATATCCAGGCCCAGGGCGCTGGCAATGGTGTTAAATACGCCGTTGTCGGCCACATGTTTTAGCCAGCCTGCCAGGGTTTCCAGGCCGGTATTTACCATGCCTACTAAATCGGTTAGCCATTCAAAGCGGCCGCCAATGGCAAACAGGCCACTGGTGTTTATGTCCATGTTCAGCGTGTTAAACCAGTCGCTGGTCCAGGCGGCAAGATGTTTCAGGCCTTCCCAGGCCAGGCGCAGTGGCAGCAGCATGGCGTCTATGGCCACGCGGGCCAGTTGAAAGGCTACGGATTTGTCTAAAAAGTCGGTGACGGCAGTGCTTACCTGGTCCCAGTGTTTGTACAGCGCATAGGCGGCCACGCCCAGCGCGACTACACCCAGCACAATCCAGGTGATCGGGCTGGCCAGCAGAGCGGCGTTAAAGCCCCATACTGCGCTGCGCATGACTACCAGGGCTTTGGTTAAAAACCCGGCTTTGGCTGCGCCAGCGGTAACTGCCATGTGGTAGCCAATTAAAGCAACCCTGGCGGCTTTGTATCCTTTAGTTACCCCGGCTAACAGTGGCGTAAACAGGCCAAAGCGGCCAAACAGCAGCATATGCGCAGCACTCAAACCTACCGCAGCAAAGCGGTAAATTCCCACAGCCACGGTCATGGCGGCAATGGTGCCCATCAGGCCGATGACGGCTAAACCAGCTTTGCCTATCAACCTGGTCAGGTTGGGGAACATTTCGGTCCAGCGCAGCAGGGTTTGCCCGCCGCGCACAAAGCTTTCTACGGCGGGTTGGATCACGGGTAATAAGGCCTGGCTAAAGGCGGTGTGTACGCTTTTGGTGGTGCCGACTAATTGTTGCCAGGGGTCTGTCATTTTTTTTGCCATTTGAATGGCAACATCCATTCCATTTACGTCGGCAATTTTCTGTGTTTCGGCATTGAGTTTCTCGACCCTACTAAGTTGTAGGTCGATGAACTTGGCGGCTGTATCAGAACCGAATGCCGCCTTGATGACATCAAATCTTTTAACAGCTCCTAGATGTCCAAACTTTTTCAGTATGTTAGAAAGCGCTTGGTCTAGTGGTAATGCCTTTCCCGCTGTGTTGGTTAACGCTACACCTAACGCTTTTTCCGCTTTACCCATACCTGTCAGGTAACCAGTGAAAAGAGTTCCTGACTCTCCTCCTTGAGTGGTACTTTGCAGATTACCTAGAATCGCTAGCTGTTCGGCATAGGAAAAACCCATGTTAGTGGCAGTTTTACCAAGATTCTCGAATGCCTGTGCCATCTTGGAACCTGTGGTTTTATACATCTGAACAGCCAAAGCTGTTTGTCCTGCAGTTTGCTCAACCCATTTAGACCTGCCCATTTTGTTGGCGGTATCGCCAAATACTCCATAAAGGGTCCCTAAGTAGTCTGCGATGACCTTAACATCTGCTTTGGTTCCTTTGGCCAGCACACTCGTAACATATGAAAAGTCGCTTAGTTCGTATCCAGTTAACCCAGCTATAGCAGACTGAATGTCATAAGCAGCTTTAACAATTCCACTCGAAGCCATGCCAAACTGGGCCTGAGTAGCCAATGCCATGCGATTAAGTTTTTGCAGGGCTTTGGGTTCAACGTCGAGGCTGGCCACTTCGTTCAGGGCGCGCTGCTGGTCAATGGCGGGGGCCATGGCCTGGTTTAGCATAAACACGGCGCTGGTGATACCGGCGGCACCGTAGGCCACGTTGCGAAAGCCTTTTTCGGCGTTGCGGGTTAAGCGTTCAATGCGGGTGTTGATAGCGCCAACAGGCCCGGCGGTTTTATCCGTCAGGCCTACTACAAACATCAGCTTTTCAACCTTTTCCGCAAAGTTCACTGCATGGCTCCGGTGTAGGGCGTCCTTGCCCTGGTTTTCGTCCGTGTCGCTGCTTTTGGGTTTATCCCTTCATGGCCTTGGCTATGCCGTTGGCAACGCTAATTGCCATGTTTTGCCAGTACTGGTTTTCCAGGTACAGGGCGGTGCCAAGGTCGTCATCGTCGTTACTGTGTGGCAGCCATTTGGCGCGCAGGGCCAGCAACTGGCTGTAACCGCACTCGCTTAAGCGCTCGGCTTGCTGGTGCGCTCCTTTACTACGGCACCAATGTCTGGCTTGTAGTCAGACGCCAGCACGTTGGCCAGTTCAATTTCACTGCCTGGGTTTTCGTCAATGATTTTCAGCAGGTCGTCTTTGCTTTCGCTGTTAACACAGCGCACCAGAAAGTTATGGCTGGGCGCCACCTTGTTTTCTGTGCTGATTTCGTTGGTGTACTTATTGAATTTGTCGCGGTCTACGGTGAAATTCAGCTCAAGACCTGCGGCCAGAATCACTAATGCTTGTACGTTCTTGCTCATGTTGTTTCCCAGTTCGTTGGTTGTGTTACATACCGGCCTGGCGTTCTATCAGGCGGTCTAATTTGCCGCTGATCACTGCCAGGTCGCCTTTTAACTCGATACGCAGGGCTTCGCTGCGCTGCTTGGTTTCGTTTACCTCTTTAACCAGATAGCTGATAGCCAGGGCGTTTTGCTCTATGCGTTTGTCTACCGTGGCCACCCAGGTAAATACCGGAATGGCGATGATCACGGTGCTGAGCAGATGGCCCACACTGATGGTTTTATCCAGGTGCCAGCCCCGGCGTTCCTGGCCCCATTTCTGTGGCACTTCGGCTTTCATTTCTGGTTCTGCCATTTAGCTTTTCCGCCATAACTTCAGGCCGATTGCGGCCAATACCACGGCTTCCATCATAAATTCCATATCCACCCCGGCGGCGGTCATGGCTTTGATGGATTCAATGCCTGCCTGCACTAAACGCAGATCGCCAGTAAAGGCGGTCCATACTGTGCCCACTACAATCAGCAGCAAGGGGGACGTGATCAGAATGGTGATGTATTCATCCTTCCAGGTGTTGTCTTGTTGGCCAACGTTGAGCGATTCCCACTCAGCGTCGGTCAGGGTGACTTCCTGCGCGCCTTTTTCCTTTTGCGCGGCCAGTTTGGCTTTGGCGGTTTCGGCTAGCTTTTTGCGTTCCTGCTTGCTGCGAAAAATATCCACCACACCATTGATTACGCCCGTGACAGGTGCCGCTAACGCGGTTAACCAACTCATGATCCGGCCTCCAGTTTCTGCTGTGTGAGCAGGGTGTAGGTAAAGCTGTTACCGTGCAGCTCGGCACCACGGCGGCACAGGGCGATTAACATGGCGTAGTCGTCGGGGTTTTGGATGACCTGACAACCGGCGCTGAATTTGTCTACTTGGCTGGCTAAGCCCTGTTCACTGGCGCGGTGCAGGTTAATGCCGAAATAGCCGGTTTCTTCCACGCAGTCGGCTAAGTTCAGTTCCTTGTTGCCGTCGTTGTCGCGGAATACGGTAATTTCACTGCGCTGCACCAGGGCCGGGTATTTGCCCTGGTGACGGCCAAGCTGCCACAGGCCTTTGTATTGGCCTGGTTTAACTATGGCGGTGCCGTTTACGTTCAGCGGGTTTTCGCGGTAATAGGTGCCAGGGTCGGTGGTGCAGGCAAACTGCAGCAGCACGTCCTGGCCGTTTTGCTTGTAGAGCACGCACAGCAGATCGTTAAAGGTGTTGGCCTTGGTGTCGTTGCTGCGAATGCCAATCAGGTTAAGGTTGTAGTCGCCACGGCTGAACAGCTTATGGCCTGCTGCTGCCATGGCTTTTTTTAGTTGTTCGGCCGTGGTGCGCATTAAACAATATCCTCAATCTCGGCGGGGGCCAGATACGGCACGCCGTTAATGTTGACAAAGTTTTTGTCGGTAACCACGTAGGGCAGCTTGTGCTTTTTCTTTTCTTTGCCGTTGGGGTCGATGTTGAGCAGGTCGCTGATTTTCAGCAGGCAACCGAAGGCTTCAACGTTCATTTTTGTTTCGCTGCCTGCGGCGGTAAAGTTGACGTCGAACGGCGGTAAGCCTTTCCATGAGCCCGCGTTTTTGGCGGCTTCGTTAACGATCAGGAAATTGGTGGTGTCCAGTTCAATTTCGCCTTCGGCGCTTACATCGCCATCAACGTATCCGTTGGGCACGCCGCCGGTTTTTACCGTGGTTCGTTCGTCGGTAATGTTGAGGGTGGCTGATTCAACGTGCACCAGCAGGTCGCCAATCATCACGTCAAAATCTTTGCCTGATATGTGCTTCATTGTGCGCCTCCGTTGGTCAGGTCAAGCCCGATATTGACGGTGATCTGCTTCGGGCAGTTGTAAGGGGTGAGCTTTAGCCACACCTGCACATGGGTGCGGCTTGGCCAGTTGATTTGTATGGCATCGTCGCCCGGCTGTTTAATGTCGCCGGGCCAGTGCTCGCCGTTAAACACGGTGGCGCTGGCCATTTCGCGCAGTGGGCGGGCGAAAAAGCGTTTGTTGGCGGCAATGCTAATGGGGGTGCTGTTTAACTGGCGGTTACCCACGCGGGCAATGGCGAGCAGGCGCACGGCACGGGCGGCTTTGTCTACTACCCGCAGGTGTTCGATTACCTGGTAGTCGCCACCTGGGATGTCCAGCAGGTTGACGTCGCCCCAGTACATGCCTGGGTATTCGGTATAGGTTTGCGGCACACTAAAACGCAGGGCGTCTAGCGCTTTTAAATGGGCGTTGGTCAGTGGCCTGTCGTCGCTGTCTAGCGGGGTTGCACCTAACCCTACCAGCGCCCCGCTTGCTACGCGCATGGGCGTGTCAGCAATGCTGGTGCTGTCGTTGGCTAATCGCCCGGCTATTACGCCTAAATCGTTGCCGTGTAGCTGCGGCACTACGGCTACGCGGTTGCCTGCTACATCGGCAATCAGCGGGGCCATGTTGGCCTGGTACTGGGCCCAGGTTTCGGTGCCTGCATCAATGCCGGGGGCGGCAATTAGCACAAATACGCGGCGGGCGTGGGTGTTGAGCAGTTCCACGGCCTTGGTGTGGGCGGCTTCTATGTCGGCTTTGGCGGCCACTTGCACGCAGACAATAATGCCCTCGGGGCTGATGCCGGCTTCCATGGCCAGATCAACGGCGGCCTGCCAGTCGGTGCCGGTAATGGCCACGGCGGTAGCGCCCCAGTTTTCACTGGCGTTTAAGCGGGCGGCAATCAGGTTGGTTTTTAGTACGCTGTCGGCGGCGCCAAACAGGTCGTCTAAGTCGCTTTGCTGATCGAGGCTGTTTACTTCGTCTACCCCGGCAGCGGCCTGGCCGATAAATAAAAAATGGCGCTCTACACCGGGCAAACTGCCTTGTACCTGGTTAAGCGTGTTTACGATGACTTGCCCTTGTGCCATGGGTGTTACCTCGTTGGTTTAAGCTAGTTGCCCGGTCAACTGCTGCAACAGCAGGTTGATCAGTTGGTCTGTTTCTTGTCTGGTTGCACCTAACCAGGTGCGTTTTTGTCTTGGCACCTGCCACTGGGTTTTGCTGCTGGCCTGGGCGGGTGCGGTTTTCTTCAGCAGGCCAATGAGTGCGCCAACCTGCTTTGGATTCAAGTTGGTGATAATCCAGCGCAGGCTGGGTAGCTTGCCAATGCTGCGGCCATTGCGCCATTTGCCATTCACCATGCGGCGCTTGTTAATGCGAAAACCTAAATCAATGAGCTTTTTGGCTTGCGCTTTAGTGGGTGTGTCCTGGGCGCTTTGCTGCTGCTCTGTGCGTTGTTTTTTGTCATGGTTGGCGCTATTGGCCGGGCTGTACTTGTCGGCTATGCCGTGGTGGTGGGCATAGGCAATCAGGGCATGCCTGGGCTTTTTAAAATACAGCATGGCGCGTTCTGCATTGGCGGTGGCGTTTAGCTCGCGTTGTACTTTGCGCAGCATTTTGCCTTTACCCTTGGTGCGCGGTGCCCAGCTTTGGCCGCCCAAGTCTTTTTGAGCTCGGCGGCGCTGGTTACTGTTACGGGCTACGGTGCGCGACACTTTGCGCAAAAACTGGCGACGCTGATTAGGCGACATGCGCAGCCACTGCAGGGTGCGCTTAATCTGTTCGGTGCCTTTTACAGCCATGTCCCAGCCGATTATCTGTTTACTCATGGCACACCTCGCCGTCGACTTCTGCGCTTTCGGCTACGTCGATAGTGGGCGGTTGCAGGCTGTAGCGCTGGCCGTCGAACAGGTAGGGGCCGTTGTCGTCGCGCTGCAGGTGCAGGGCTTCGCAAAATGGCACTTCGATTAGTACGTCTACCTGATGGGCGTCGACCTGTTCAATATCAAACCTGGGGGGCGGCAGGGCTTCGCTGTCGTCGGTTTGGCCGTTCTCGTACACCCAGCTTGCTACATGGGCCAAAATGGTATTGGCGTCGCCGCCGTACGATTCAAATTCAAAATTGGCTTCGTAACTGATGTATGCGGCCACAATGCTGCCGTTGCTTACCTGTTTGCCACTTAGCTGCAACTGGCATTCGGTAATAAAGTGGTTGAGCTTTTCGCTGGCGACCAGGTTGGCCTGGTGCAGGTAGTTAAGCAGAGCTTTGAATTTTTGCATTAGATCAACTCGCAGGTAATGCCGGGCACGCCGCGCAGTTGTCTTACATACTGGTCGGCTTGCTGCCTGTACCAGTCTTCGTTCTTTTCGGCTTTTTCGCCGGTGGTGTCGCTGGTTTTACGGTCTGTCACGGTTGGCATGCGGCGCATTACTTCGGCCTTGGCCCAGTGGTAAACAGCAGCTAAGTACAGGGTGGTAAAGGCGCCATCAATGGGTTGGTTGGGGGCGTCGTCCAGGTCATAAATACCAGCGGTTTGCCAGCTTTGCTTGTGGCTGGTCAGGCGGGTGTTGATTTCGATCATGGCCAGCAGTAAGCACTGCTCAACCATGGCTTGGGAAAAGTCGGTGGCCACACGGTATTGCTGCTGAAAATCACCCAGCGAGATATCCGGGTAAAAGTCGTCGTTAGCCAACACTTTGGCTAAATACTCTTTGGTGCGGCCGGTAAAGCTCATGCTGGTACCCTGCTGGTAAAACTGACAGCAGGCAGGATCCGCAAGCCGGTTAGCGCACGGCTTTGGCTATTGGATCCTGCTGCGTCAGCGGCTGGGAGACACATCATTCGCCCTTGCTCGGTTGCTGCGCCTCGGCCTGTGCGGCCAGTTGCGCGGTAGCGTTTTTCAGTAAGCCTTTCACGCCTGCCTTGTCGTTGGCTTCCAGGGCGGCGTTGGCATAGTCAAAGGCCTGTTGCCAGTTGCTTTCTGCTTCGGCGTTTTTGGCGGCTTCGGCCAACACTTTGCCTTTTACAATGTCGTGTACGTCCCAGCCGCTTTGCACACCGTCAATGGCGAACTGCAGGGCGGGGGCCGGTTGCTTGGCCTTGCGCTGCGCTACTGAGTAGTCGGCCAGGCTGTCGCAGATAAATGTTTCAAAATTGGGGGTGTTGAATCTGGCGGGCAGCTTTTGTTTTTGCTGCATGGCTAAATTGGCGTAGACAAAGGCCATATCAAACTGCTGGCAATCGAACAGCCATACCACAGTTTGGCTTAGCACCTCGTTGGGGTGGTTATGGCCTGACTGGGCGTACTGCTGCAGGTAGTCCAGGTACTGGGGCAGAATGTGGGCCTTGTATTCCAGTTTTTCCTTAATGGTTTTCTGGTTTTTCAGGGTGTTAATGTCGCCCTGCAACGCTGCTTTGACAATGTCGTAGGTTTGCGCACTTTCCTGGCTGGCTTGCTGCTGTTGGCGTGTAGCCTCTTGCTCGGCCAGTTTGTTCAGGCGAAATTTGGCCGCGGGGTTACCGCCCACTTGTTGGTGCTGTTTGCCGTAGTTGGGGGCCGGTATTTTTACCGCTTCCCCGGCAGCCAGTTTGGCTTTTATTTCGGCCTGGCGGCGCTGTGCTATGTTCATTGGTTGTCTCCCAGTGCGTTTTCAAAATCGCCCTCGTAAGGGCGATTCGTGAAACCGTACTGATGGTTTATGGTCCTGTTTGTTCTTCCACGAACTCGACGTTGGCGCCTTCGATGTAGGCGGCTTTTTCGAGTTCTTCGACTACGTAGCCTTCGTTCTGGCTCATGTAGTCTTCGTACCGGTTCTTCTCAGGGTGGTCTTTGATATGCCGGCGCATACTGCCGCTTTGGTAGTACAGGCTGAGGTTGTCAAAGCTGGTGACCAGCAAACCGCGGGCCGGGAAGTAAGGCACGGTGTAGGTAGGCAAACCGCCGTAGGTGTCGATGGTTTGCGCCATTTCGATTTTTTCTTTTTCGCTGGGCAGTTCGCCGTGCTGCGCGTAGCGGCGGCCTTTGTCGCGCATGATCAGTTCGCGGCCAGCAATCACCACCAGGTCGCCCGCGTCGGCATATTCTTCTGGGATCATGGTCAGTGCGGAATACGCCAGGCTGTTAAGGTTTTCAAAGTCGCCACTGGCGCCGAGGATAATTTTGCCCGCGGTGTCGCCTTCGGTGAGTACTTGGGCTGGTGCTTGCTCACGCAGGATCTGCAGCCAGCCTTTGTTTACGTCCTGGCCTAGCGGGTTGGTCTCTGGGTCAGTGGTTAGGGCAATGCTTGTACCATGCCAGCCAATCATAACCTTATTGGTGGCAATGGTGCGCTGTATGTAGCGCTGATAACGCTGCACCAGGTCGGGGAACTTGGCCCAGGTGTCGATCATGATATAGCGAATGGCTGTGTCCATATTGGTTTGGAACAGCTCATAGCCTTTCTGGTCCAGGGCCAGTAATTCACGGGCCACCCTGGCACCTGCACCGCTGGTATCTGTGCGGGTAGTGACCAGGCCGTTAACGCTGCCTAACAGCTTTTCGCCTTTCAGCTCGGTTACCGGCAGTACGTTAACGCGCTGCAAAAAGTCACTGTGCAGGACGACTTTGTCCATCAGTTCCTGGTGCAGGCTGGGTTCTGCGGCGAATTGCTGGGCGACGGATTCCACGCCGTAGGTGGCCGCCATAGCGGTAAGTAGTGCGGCAAATTTATTGCGCGATGCGGTGCTTAACATGTCGGCGGCTCCTACAGAACTTTGTCCATGCCTTCACTACCCGTGGCTGGCGGTGTATCGTCGCCTGCGCCGGTAGTGAGAGCGGTGTTTAACTTTTCGGCCAGGCCATTAACCTGGTCGCTCAATTTGGTGATGGTGTCCTGCATGGCTTTTTTATCCTCTGCAGAAAATGACTCACCGGCAGGGGGTTGCCCACCCTCTGCCGGATTGTCATCACCACTGCCATCGGTTGCCGCTGCATTCACCTTTTGAGACAAGGCTTCAATGGTTTCCCCTTGCTTGGTTACTGCGGCGGTAAGATTTGCAATCGGTTCGCCCAGGGCGTCTTTAAGCGCGCTGGCTAGTTCTTCAGGTTTCATTTCGTCGTCCTGCTTTTGGCTAAATAGGTTGCGGAAGCTGAAAGGTTTTTTCTGTTCGCGCTTTTGGCTGGTCGAAAGTGGCGACAGGTCTGAAAAGTCCAGATTCGCCTTAAAGTTGGGCACCGCGTCTTTAATGCGTGTTTTGCTGTTGAAGTTGGCGCGGGTGGTATAGCAACATGCCGGGTAGTCGGTAGCGGCCAGGCCTACCAGGTAAGCCATGCCAGTGTCCTGAAAGTCGAAATCGACTTCTGCGCTGTAGTAAACGGCCTGCCCTGACTGGTTTAGCAGTACAAAACTGGCGTTAGGGCTTAAGATGGCATACAAGCAAAGTACGCCGTCTTCGTTCTTTTCGGCCCGAACTTCTACCACGTCGCCCAGCATGCCGCCGTTTAGGTCGATGGCATAAATGTTCTTGGCTAACCAGCCGCCCCATTCACCTTCATGATCAAGGTTGATACGTGCGCCGTATTTCCTGGCGTTGTAGGTGTCGGCCATTTGCTGAATATGTTCGTCCTTGATAACACGACCATCTACGGTCATGCCTGCCGAACAAATTGCCTGTGGGGTGGTTCTGAGGTCGCCTGCCATTTACATGATCCTGTGTCCCAATTGCATGGAGAATTGCGCTTTCGTTGGTGCAAAACTAGCGGGGTTTTATGGCGCTGAAAACGGCTTTAATTTTTTGAATTTCCTAGATTTTTGTTTTAGGAGGTAGGCGGAAAAGTAAGGCGGTTTTTGCTGTTTTTGGCGGGCTACTATGGCGGCACGTTGAACGACAATTCCGGCAGCATGGCAGGCTATAGCAGCGAGATACGCGACCAGGCAAAACGCCTGTACCTACAACACTGGGCAATGGACGACATTAAAGAGCACCTTAACCTGCCTAATGTGCGGGTGCTGTACCAGTGGAAGGAAAAGTATTGCTGGGACGACCTGCTAGCCCATGAGTCGCCCAAAATTGCCATAGCCCGCCGCCTGACCAGCCTGGCCGACAAGCCCACCAAAGACGACAACGATTTTAAAGAGATTGAAAAACTCAGCGCGGCGCTGCTGCAGCTTGAGAAAGTGGAAACTGAGCGGTTTAAACGCGAGCGCATGGAGCAGGGCGAAGACGGCCCCGGAAAAAAGAAAAAGAAGCGCAAGAAAAACGATGTTTCTGACATTACCGCCGAAGACCTGGCGCTGGTGCGCAACGACCTGTTTTACGGCTACCAGCAGCGCTGGCACGACAACAAGCACCAGCGCACCCGCTTTATTCTAAAAAGCCGCCAGATTGGCGCGACCTACTATTTTGCCTGGGAAGCCTTCGAAGACGCGGTAACCACGGGCGACAACCAAATATTCCTGTCGGCCAGCCGCGCTCAGGTAATGGTGTTTCGCGCCTACATACTGAGTTTTGCGAACAAGTACTTTGAAGTTGAGCTGAAAGGCAACCCGATCATATTGAGCAACGACGCGCAGTTGCATTTTTTGTCGACCAACGCGCGCACGGCGCAAAGTTACCACGGCCATTTGTATGTGGACGAGGTGTTCTGGATTAACGATTTTGCCAACGTGTGGCATGTGGCCAAGGGTATGGCCAGCCATAAGCGTTGGCGGCGCACGCTGTTTAGCACGCCGTCGAGCAAAAGCCACGACGCGTACACGATGTGGAGCGGCGACAGGTACAACGAAGGGCGCAAAGACGAAGACAAGCAGGAACTGGATACCTCGCACGCTGCGCTGCATGGCGGGCATTTAGCTAAAGATCGCATCTGGCGCGACGTGGTAACGGTGGAAGATGCCGCCAATGACGGCTGCGACCTGTTCGACATTGACGAGCTGAAAGAAGAGAACACGCCCGACGAGTTCGACAACCTGTTTATGTGCGAGTTTGTGGACGACAGCCACAGCGTATTTAAGCTGAAGCAGCTACTGGACTGCGCGACTGACCGGCAGCACTGGAAAGATTTTAAAGAAAACGCCACCCGGCCGTTTACCAACCGGGCGGTGTGGCTGGGGTACGACCCGGCCCGCTCGCGCGACGACGCCACCCTGGCGATTATTGCGCCGCCTGTATTGCCGGGTGAGAAATTCCGCGTATTACAGCGTGTGTATTTGCGCGGCAAAGACCTGCGCCAGCAGTCGGAAGAGATACGCAAGATCAAGGACCGCTACAACGTGCAGCATATTGGCATAGACGTTACCGGCATTGGCTGGGGTGTGTATGACCTGGTGAAAGTGTTTTACCCGCGTGCCTTGGCCCTGCATTACAGCCCTGAGATTAAAACCAAGCTGGTGCTGAAGATGATGGACGTGATCGGCGAGGGGCGTTTTGAGTACGACGCGGGCGACAAAGACATTCCGCAGGCCTTCCTGGCCGTGAAAAAGTTTGTGACCAGCAACGGGCAAATTAGCTACTGCGCGCACCGCAACGCCGAAAGCGGCCATGGCGATGTGTTTTTTGCCATTGCGCATGCCATTTACAAAGAACCGATTAACTACGGCAGGCGCAAAAGTAGCCTGTCGGTTGCAGCATAGGAACCGCCATGAGCAAGCCCCATGTCAAAATTCGCGCCGGCAATGTATTTAGCTTTGGCGACCCTGAGCCGGTGTTAAGCAGCCATTTAACCGACTACCTGGGCATTTTTACCCACAACGGGGAATACTACACACCGCCGGTTAGCCTTTCCGGGCTGGCCAAGTGCAGCCGGGCCAACGCCCACCACGGCAGCGCGCTGTATTTTAAGCGCAATATGGCGGTTAGGTGGTTTAACCCGTCGTCGGTATTATCGGCCCAGGACCTGGGCAAAGCTGCGTATGACTACCACCTGTTTGGGCAAGGCTATTTGCGGGCCCGCAAGCACAAGCTGGGTGGTTTTTTACGTTACGAGCATTTACCGGGCATGTATATGCGCAGGTTGAGTGACGGCACCAACCGCTACGGGTTGTTGCTGGAAGGGGGCAAGCTGCAGAAGTTTGCAGAAGGGGAAGTAGTGCACCTGATGGAATACGACCCGGTGCAGCAAATTTACGGTAGCCCGCAGTACCTGGGCGGGCTGCAAAGCATGCTGCTGAATGAGGACAGCACCCTGTTCCGCCGCCGTTACTACAAGAACGGCGCGCATATGGGCTACATCTTTTTAAATACGGCGGCGGAGCTGAGCGACGAAGACGAGATAACCCTGAAAGATCAGATAACCAAATCAAAAGGGGTGGGTAACTTCCGCTCTATGTTTTTGAGTTTGCCGGGGGCCGACAAAGAGGCGGTTAAAATTATTCCGGTGGGGGATATTTCGACCAAGGACGAGTTTGAGCGGGTGAAGAACATTACCCGTAATGACGTGCTGGCGATGCACCGTATACCGCCAGCACTTGCAGCGGTGATGCCCGACAATATTGCTGGGTTTGGCGATATTGAGAAGATTAGCCGGGTGAATTACGACAACGAAGTGGTGCCGATTCAGCAGGTATTTTTGCAGCTAAATGAGTACTTGCCGAGTGGCAGCCAGATTAGTTTTAAGGAGCCACCCAGCCAGGAACCAAAGCAGGGCGAGGCGGCATGAAAACGCGGTTAAATTGGGTTTTGTTGGGCAGTAGTGCGGCGGGCTGCGCCGATAGATTGCCCCGGATCCCGGCACTGGCTAAGGTTGCGGTGACGCCACCACCACGAGCCGACACCATGCGTATTACCTGCCCCACCTGCAAAGCCAAAGCGGTGATCACCAGCCGCGAGAATAAAACCGATACGGTTGCCGACCTGTATTGTATGTGTACCAACGCTAAGGAATGCGGGCACACCTTTGTTTATACCCTGGGTTACAGCCACACCTTGAACCCGCCACGGGCCAGCACGCTGGACTTGGCGGCACGCCTGATTAACACCCTAACCCCTATTGAGCGGCAACAGTTGCTTGACCTGCATTGATTGCCGCCCGGCAAGTTTTTGCCGCCTACCTGGCTGCAAAGCCTTGCCAATTCGCCTGCCTGTGCCTGGCACGGGCTTTGCCTAGTAAATAACCGGCCTGTGGTTGGCCGGTTTCACAAATGGAGTATTGCTATGATCAACTATGCTGCCGCATTACTGACAGCGTTTGCCCTGACCTTTGCCAGCGTTGGCCCCAGTGTGGCGAGTGAAGACCCGCCCAGCGTGTGGAAGCCGGGTGTACGGGTTTAAGGTAGTAAAAAGGCGGGTTAACCCGCCTTATTTTTTGAACTTGCGTTCCAGATGTTTGAGCATGCGTTCTTTGTCTTGCTCGTTGTGGGCGATGGCGGCGGCGTAGTCGGGTTGTTGGCGTTCGCGCAGCATGCAGTAAGCAAAGGCGGCTAACAGTAATACCGACATTAGGGCCATGGCGACGGCGTACAGATCAAACGGCAGGGTGGCGGCCAGGTAGGCCAAGGGGCTTTGGCTGGCGGCGGCTACCTGGTCCATGGTGCCCATAATGCTGCCGGTGGGTGGTACGTGGTGGGCAATGCCGTAGCCTGCTATGTACAGGGCAAAGGTAAATTCGATGCAAAACATGGCGGTGAGTATGCCAACCAGGTAGCGTTCGGCGCGGGTTTTGCGGTGTTTGGCAATGCTTAGTACGGCCCACTTTTGCTGTATACCCAGCGCCTGGCAAGTGCGGCTGGCCAGGCGAATCACGGCCCAGCGGTGGCGCAACCACAGCAGGTGCACGGCGTAGCACAGGGCAAACATGCTGGTCATGGCGTAGGCGTTGCGCACGTCGGTAAAAATAAACCAATAAGCGGCCAGGTAATACAGGGCAAATTCTAAGGTGGTGCCCGCGCCGAAAATTAGCAACACGTTGCGGTTATTGGCGCCTTTGGCCATGGCGCCGGTGATGATCATCATTAACACCACGCCGCCGGCTACCAGCAGTTGGAACAGTTCCATTTCGTTGGCTGGGCTAAAGCCAATGCCAAACATAAGCTGTTTTACCACAAACGAGGCGGCCGCCAGGGCCATCACTATGGTTATCAGTAGGTGATAAGTTGGGTTTTTCATGCTGGGTAACATTATTTTTTGTCCAGGTGCAGCAGGCGTAAGACTTTTTGCTTCATGCTTTGGGTGATCGACAGGCCGAACTTCACCGCGTCTTTGGTGGCTTTGAGGTCGGCCCATTCGGCGGCGCTGTCGGCTATGGCCTGGTACAGGTGTAGTATGTCTGACGGCACCATGTAGGTGCCGTTTTCGTAGCGCTGCACCCGGCGGCGGCTTAGGCCCGATATGCGGATTACATCGGCCTGGGTTATGCCCGCGTCTTCGCGTATGGCTACCAGTTTGTGGCCATAGCTACGGCGGGTGAGTTTGTCGATTTGGTTTTTCGACAGTTTGTTAAAATCAAGGTGTTCAACGGCCTGGGTAAAGTCGGCCCGGTTTAATTGCAGCAGTGGTTCTATGTCCATCCCCCGGCCGCTTGTATTTATTGTCACGCTACTACCATCCACTCTTTAGCCTCGGTTACAAAACTAGCACAAGGTTAAAGGTGTCGTGTAGGCGACATTTCTGACGCTGTTGTAAAAATATTTTATGGTGGTGTAAAGAAAAGCCCCGAAGGCAAACGGGGCTTACTGCACGGCGCGAAAAGGATATATGACAAGGAATACGCCGCAGTTTCAGTATAGACGGCTTTTGGTACCCTGCTGGCGTTTTTGCCGTGGACTGCCGGTAATGTTGCCAGTGCTGCAGTGATGGTGTTTTTGCCTGTGCTGGCCTGTGCGGGTGGGGTTACCCGCACTGCAGTATTTGTTTTTCCTCTTCTGGCAGGCTTTCGGCTAGTTCCCTGAGTAGTCTGGCCCGTTCTGCGGGCGTCCATTCGAGCAGCTTTTTTTTGTTACGGGTGATGCGGCGGGCTATGTCTATGCGTTTGTCGTTGTTGTCGCCCAGGTAACGGTCGTCGTGCAGGTAGGTGGGCTCGGCAAAGTTGCAGTATAGGTGTTCTTCGCGTACCTGGCCGCTACTGGCCACGCTGGTATGTTCGACCAGGCGCCAGTCTTTTAGGTGTTCGGCGTACAGGGGGTTTGGGTAGGTGCTGATCATGACGTTGCAGTCTAGATCTGTAATGGTGGTTAGCAATGCGCTGTGCTGGGCGTTGGTGAGTTCGTTGGCGTAACGGGCGTTGCTGGTGCGGGTGGTGTGTGGGTAGGGTGGGTCGAGGTAGATTAGGGTTTCGTGGCCCCATAACCCGGCAATGCTGCCGTAACGCAGAAAGTCCAGGGCGTTGCCGTAGTGTAATTCGCACCCAGGGAGTGCGTGCAGATATGCCTGCTGGAATTGCTGCAGGGCTGGCAAAAACAGGTCCATGCCTATGCTGCGTTTGGCGGGGCGCTTGTAGCGCATGACTGAGCCGCCGCCCAGGAACGGTTCGATATACAGATCGTGGACCGGCATTTGGTTAATGATGGTGTGGTAAACACCGGGCTGGCCTTTGCCGCCTAAGTAGCGTTTGGTCATTTGACGGCCCCTTTAACTGGTTGCCATTTTTTGCGGTTTTTGCCTGGCCCTTTTTTGGCGTATCTGGCATATGATGGCCAGAACCAGTTGTTAGGCAGAGAGTTTTCGCGCTGTTCTAACAGTTCGTTAATTGCCTGTAACCTTTGTCTGACTTGGGATTCTTTAAGGCTTAAACAGGCCTTTATGGTTTTCCGCATTAAATCGTTGTTCACGCTACGTCCTCCAGTTCGTCGTAGATATCGTCTTCGTCTGGCCAGTCTTCCATTAGGTCGCGCTGCAGGTAGTAGCGCACCGGCACCAGGTGCAGGCTGCCGTCGGGTTGGGTAACCAGGCGCCAGCCTTCGTTTTTGTTTAATACCAGGTCTTTGCCTTCGCGCAGGCGGGCTATATAGCCGCGCAGCAGGGCTGGGTTTATGCCTTGGGCGAGCAGGAATTCGGCAATGGGCTGGTCAGCAATGGGGATTTTGCTGGTGATTGCGGCCGCCGCTGGCATTTGTGGCGGTGGTGGGAAGGGGGATTGATAGCTGTTACCGGGTGGTTTTGGCTTTTCAGCAGCTGCCGCTGGCATTTGTGGCGGCGCTGGGTAGTTAAATTCTTGCGGGTTTGGTACCGCGCTGGCAGTTTCGCCGGGTGGCTGCGCAGGCCCCGGCGTACAGTTATTGACAGCACTCCGAGGGGCAGCGGCCGCTACGCTTGCCGCAGCCTGAGAGCCAGCCCCAGCGCGCTGCGCTGCGGCTAATACCGGGGCTTCGCCCCTGGCGCGCGGGCTTTCGCCCTTGCGGTGCAGGGACCAGCTTTGGCCGCTGGTAATAATGGCGGCGGTGTGGCTTTGTACGCCGATGGCTTTATGCGGCAGGGCTTCGCCGTAACGGTTGATCACCGGCTCTTGGGGCCTGAGCAGTTGCACGGGGCGGTGGTCGTGGCGTACGAATACGCCGCCCATGGCTTGCATGTATTTGTCCCAGTGGCCGGTGTCGGCCCACATGCGGGCGGCTTCTATGGTTTCGTCGGGGCAGCCTTTGGGGCGCAGGGTGGCCAGGTAGGCCTGTACATGGGCATTGCAGGGGGCAAAGTACTGGGCTTTGGCACGTTCGCGCCGGGCCTGGCTGGTGCTGCTGGTATACACAACAACGTGGCCATTGTGCAGGCTGTACTGCTGGCCGTTTTTGCGTTCCTGCTCGGCGTGTTGGGCGGCGCTTTTGTCGAGCCAGGTGGCTACGTGGGCATTGCACAGGGTGGTGCGGTTGGCGTAAAGCTGTTCGGTTTTAATGGCGGCGCGCCAGGGCGTAGCTTCTTCGCGGTTATATTTGCGCAGTTCGCGCCACACGGTAACCGATGGGTTGCCAACAAACTGAAAGGCCCGAATACCCCAGCACTTGCGCCAGGCGGTAACCCGTTTGGCGGCGTCGCTGGCGCTGTTGCCCAGGTTGTCGCCGTCCAGTTCGGTGCCGTCGGCCTGGTAACCGTCGATATTTTTGGAAATATATTTGGCTATGTAGCCGGTGGCGCTGCCTTTTTTGGGGTCGATGTACACTACATGCACACGGTTACGCTTGGCGCCCGCTTCGTTACCGTCGACCAGCAGGCCGTAGTGCTTAAATACTTCAACAATCTTGGCCTGGTCTTCTGGCCTGCTAAACAGCAGGTAATGGTGGTGCGGGGTTTCGTCTTCGTGCGGTTCGACTACGCGCAGGCCATAGGGTTTAATGCCAAATCGGTCGAGCGCGCTGCGTATCAGTGCCCAAATGTGGTTTAAGTAGGCGTTGGTTTGCCTGGGGGTGGCGCCGTCGTATTTGGGGTTGGCAATGGTACAGCGTTTGCCAAACAGGTTTTTGGTGGCAGTGGGGTGGTAACGGCTGGGCGCGGTTAGGGTGATCATCATACCGCTGTGGCCATTGGCGGTGGCAAATTCTTCATTGCCGCGTATGCGTACCATCAGTTCGTGGCGGCGTATTTTGGGGTTGGCGACTGACTTTTCTATCAGGCTCATTAGCGGCACTTCAACGCCGGTTTCTTCGTTGTAGGCCACCATGTCATTCAGCACTTTGCGGTTTTCGGCTTCGCGCTTTTGGTAGTAGCGGAAAGTGTCGTTGCTGATATAGGGCTGTTTGCCGTTGTGTACTACCCCGGCAGCAATGGCGATTTCTTCAAATTTCTGGCGGTGTACGGTGCGCAGTTTGCGTAGCCACCACTTTTCGCACAGCAGGCGGTTCAGGCCGATTTCGGCGTGCTCCTGGGTGAGGTCTTCAAAGGGTATGGCCTGGTACTTTTCGGTAATACCCATTTGGTTGGGGATGCTGCACAGCACCCGGTAAATGCGCACGGTTAGGGCTTCGTTGCTGTAGTAGTTTTCGCCGGCGCGCATCAGGCGCAGCATAAACTGGTAGGTTAGCCGCACCATGTCAAAGGCGTAGTCGCGTAGCTCGTTGTCGCTGCGCTGCCAGAATTCGTGCAGGTGGCGGGCGTCGGTTTGGTGCTGGCGGTCTGGCTGGCCGTCTTCGGCTTCGCCCTGGGTGCGCAGTACCGGCACGATGTGGGCCACAATTTCTTGTTGGTTTACACAGTCGACCCTTTCCAGCATGCACCACAGGGCGTCTTTGCGTTTTTCGTTAAAGGCTTTGTTCAGGCTGCGCAGTTCGGGGGCGCGGCCGAAGGTTAGGTCGCCCAGTTCGTCTTCCAGCACCATTTCGCTGGGTTTAAAAATCAGCGGGTTCTGGCACAGGCGGGCCAGCTTTTTGCTTAGGTGGCGGTTGTAAATACTGGTTAAAAAGTGGTTGGCGCGGCGGCGGGCCTGGCCCTGGTCTTTTTGTTTGTTGTTGGTGTTAAACAGGTCGCGGTACACGCTGGCCACGGCATTGCCGACGGTGGTGGGCAGCGGGCGTAGTACTTTGGCGCGGTGGTAGCGGTCGGCGTCGTCGCCCAATTTCCATAGGGCTTTTTCGCCCTGGCTGGCAAACAGATCGGGCTTGGCGTAGGTGACTTCGCCTTTTGGGGTTTGCCAACTGGTAAAGCGCGGCCACTGCGCCAGATGTTGGTGCAGGGCCGGGATAAATGGGGTGGGTAGTGGGTGGGTGGTGTGCATGTTAGGCAGTTGGCCGTTGTCAGTTATCCGTGGGCAGCGAACGGCGCTTGCGGGTGTTTACCTGTACCAACTGGCAGCGGCATACAGCCTCTGCCAGGTCGTGGCCGATGTTGTTGCAGGTGGCGCGCAGGCAGTCGCCCAGGTTTTGCCATTCTTCTGGCCCGCAGGCTTCCAGATCTTCGGCTATGGCGCGCAGGCGGGCTGCCATGTCGTTTAGGTGTTGTTGGGTTACTGGTTGGGTTAGGGTTGGGTTGGTCATGCTGCTTGCTCCTGCATTGCTAGCATGAAAGCGCTTATGAACTCTGCGGCCGCTTCGGCATTGATTGCATTGCCGTAACCGCGCAGGCGTCCCACTCTGGCGGGATCCCCATCAACCAACGGGAATGTGCCGGGTTCAACTGGCCGCCACTTGCCATCCTTGCAGAAGAGCCAGTCAGCATCTGCCCAGAGACCGTTAGTCTGGCGGGTTGCGAAATCCCCTTTATCAAGTCCAATGCATTCATTCCCCGTTTGCCGTCCGGCACCCTTTGTCCACTTTTTCCTTCTGCTGCTTTCGGTGACGGCCAACCCGCAAAGTGCACCATTTGTTTTAGTGCTAACCCGCCGGTAATTGTTTTGCCTATTTGGCCCCCGGTGCCGTCCTGCGCTCGACATGTCGGCCAACCCGCTAAAAATACTGCATCCTCTAATCGGCTCTTGTTGTTGAATGCCCTGTTTGGATTCCCCGTTGTGTGTCCGGAATGACAACTCCTTGGTGTAGGCCAACCAGAGTCTTTGCCGGATGTGCGGCGCACCGACGCCCGCAGCGCATAGATCGATCGCCCCGCCGGCGTAACCCTTGTTTTCCATGTCAGTTTGTACAAGGTCGAGCCAAGTAAGGCCGTCCTTGCTTGCAACTTGTTCACCAATAACGACATGAGGCTGGCACTGGTTGACAAGATGGAACCACGCTGGCCACAGGTGCCGCTCGTCAGCAAACCCTGCGCCTTTGCCTGCCGTGCTGAAAGGTTGGCAGGGGCATGATCCTGTCCAGACTGGTTTGTCATCTGGCCAGCCTGCTCTACGCAGTGCATATGACCAGACGCCGACGCCGGCGAAGAAATGACATTGGGTGAACCCTTTGAGGTCATTTGGTGTGACATCTTCAATGCTTCTTTCATCAACTACCCCTTGTGCTATGTGGCCTTCTTGGATAAGTACGCGCAACCAACTGGCTGCTTTTGGGTCAATTTCGTTGTAGTAGGCGGTCATGGTTTTGGCTCCCACTTATTTACGCGGCCATTTGCGCTTATGGCTGGCCCATTTTTTGTTTTTAAATTCGTGGTCTTCGGCGGTGGTTAGGTGTTCGCGCACCAGGGCCTGCAGGTGCGTGGGTACGTCCTGCAGGGTGGCGGTGTTGTCGCGAATTTTTGCCGCCCATTGGCGGGGCCAAAGACCGGTGTGGTTCATGCGTTGGCTGCCTTTGGTTGAGCTGTGTTGGCTTTCAACCCCGCAATAAAGCCGCTAAGGGCTTGTTTGACGGGCGGCACCCCCAAGGCTTTGGCAAGTTCCAGCACCAGTTCCTGCGCTTCAATGGCGCTTTGGGCGGTAATGCCGTGGCTGCTGAGCATGGCCCATTCGTTTATTTCGTCACGGGTGAGCCAGACCAGGTTGTCTTTCAGGTCTTTTCCGGCCAGGTCGCTGTTGATGTGCAGGAGCTTTTCAAACAGGGCGATAACGGGGCGCGGGCCTTCATAATCCGGTGCTTCAATGCCTAGCGCTTCGTGGATGCGGTGCAGGGTGTTGCGGTGGGTGCGGGCTTCCTGGGCTTGGGCCTGGGCTTGCTGTTTCAGATTGTCGCATTTGCGTTGTAGGTAGCTAAAGTTTTCGGCAGATGGAATGCTGTATAGGTTTTGCAGCGACCTGATAGCATTCAGCCCATTGCGGCGGCTTTTCATGGCAACCGCTACTGCGGTTTGGTCTGGCTGACTGGCAAAGTCGCAGCAATATTCTTTTTCGAATTGTTCCGGTGTCATGCTGGCTATGCGTGGGTCCAGGTGAAGTACTGGCCAGTAATTAATGGGGGCACCTTCTTCGGCGCGTATTTTGTCGGCCAGGTTTGTAGCGCTCACAACGTTCTGTTGGGCTTGTTCAGCTAAGCTTCTGGTTGGCTTTTCGCCCTGGTACTGAATGGTGTTTGGCGTGCCTTGTTCCAGTTGGATCAGGGCTTTTTGTATCAGGGCGTTTAGGTCGATCAGGCCGCAGTGGTCGGCAATGCAACTGCAGGTGTGCAGCACTTCCTGGGCGGTAATTTGTGTAAGGCCTGTATGGCGGCGTTTGGCCAGGCTGAGCGCTTCGTTGCATTGGCTGACCAGGGCTTGGGTGACAGTGGCGTTGTTCATGGTGGTTCCTTATTTGAGTGCTCTTAGCATTTCTGAAACTGATGTAACGATGTGGGTTGCCATCAGTGCCATTAGCTCGGGTTCTTCGCCGTCGCGGGTGAAGATGATGCAGCGCTTGCCCATGCCACAGAACCAGCCCGCTTCTAGGTGAGCTGAGCGGCCACATGGCAGTAATAACACGCAGGTGTCTGCCCACTGCATGGCGCGCATGTCTCTTTGAAAGCCGAGCGCTGCTATTGGGTGGTTTAATAGCAACTCTCTGTACCTCTCTGCAGACCAGTTTTGCCAATCAGGATCTATGTCACTCCATGCAAAGCCGTTACTGTCCGGTGTTGGGTTTTTAAAGTCGTAAACCTCGTGACCTGCCGCGCGCAAGACGTGTAGTACTTCCTGTTGGTCTTCGTTTCTCCAGCTTGATGCCAGATAAATTCTTCTTTTTTGGTTGTTCATGTTGGTTCCTTAATAGGTAAGGGCTTTTTGGCCCAGAAGACGTTCGTAAACGGCTTGTACGGCCAGGTGCCAGTGGGGGGCCATAAAGCACTGGCCGCTGTAGATCACGTTGCAGTCTTGCTTTGTGCCTGTGGTGCTTTTTCTGATGGTGAGTTCCAGTGTGTAGCCTCTGTCGGGTAGCAGGGCGTCAAGCAGGCTGTGGGCGCTGTAGGTGTCGTGGATGTTGGCGATGGCCTGGCGGGCTTCTTGCTCTGTTGGCTTCCATTGCCAGGCTGCCATGTGTTCGATTAGGTGCTTGGTCATCAGGCAGTCGGCGTAGGCGCGGTGGGCGGTTAGCCCTTCGGGCATAGCAAAGCCGGTAAGTTCGGCGGCGTGGCTGAGCTTTTGCCATTTGTACTGGCCGTTTTCTTTTGTTTCGCCGTGGAACATGGCAAAGGCGCGCATGGCACAAAACACATTGGCGCCTTTAAAGGGGTTGCCGCCGCTTTGTTCCATTAGCTGCTGGTCGTAGTCGCTGCTGTAGATAACCAGGTTGGGTATGTTTTCCTTAGCTTTGGTTAGCCCGTACAGGTTGGTCAGTTCGGTTCCTACCTGGATCCAGTCTGGTTCGCTTTTTACGGCCTCGTCGGTAATGCCGTGTACGTTGGTGGCGTCTGGCGGAATCGGTATGCCTGGGTTGACCAGGCTGCTGTAGTGGCTGTTGTCGGGGGCGATAACGGCCACTTCTACAATGCGGCCGTTTTCATCCAGCCCGGTGGTTTCGGTGTCGAGGGTATAAAACCCTTCGTGTTGCAGGCGGCGGCATTCGCTGGCTATGTAGATTTTGTCAAATACGTTCATGGCGGTGGTCCTTAACAGTGGTTTAGGGCAATGCCCTGGGTGTCGGCCTGGCTGGCCAGAAATTGGTGCGCGGCGGGCGCTATGTCGGTGCCGATGGCGTGGCGGCCAAGGCGGGCGGCGGCTAACAAGCCGTTGCCGCTGCCAAAGAACAGGTCGGCTACTACTTCACCCGGGGCGCTGGATTGTTCGATTAGGTCTTCGTACAGGCCGGGGGGCTTTTCGGTTGGGTAGCCTTTGTGTATGCGTTTGTGCTGTAGCACGTCGGGCATGCTTAGGTCGTGCAGGCGGCGCTTGCCTTTTTCCAGAAACATGACCCATTCGGTTTGGTTGCGGTAGTGGTAGCCCATACCAATGCTGAGCTTGTCCCAAGTGATGAATTTCCAGAATTTAAAGCCGGCTTGTTCGGCGATGGGTTTGATTAATAAGCCGGTTTCCTGGTCGCACATCACGTACATGTGGCTGTTTTTTTCCAGCACCCGGTAGGCTTCGATAAACAGATCTAAGTACCTGTCGTTGGGAAAGGTGGGAAACCAGGTGTTGCTGCTGGCGTCGCTTTGTTTTAAGCGGGTGGTGGTGCCTATGGCGCGGTGTTTTTCCAGGCTTTCGTAGGCAGGATCCGTAACAATCAGGTTTACCGATTGGTTGGGCTGCATGCGTAGCCAGTCTACGGCGTCTTGCTGCCATACGTTGATGGCGGGCGCAGCTTGGGCTATGTGGGCGGTGTTTGGCATGTGGTTATCCTTGGTGGTTATTGGCTGGCTTCGGCCTGCATGGCTTGTTTAAATTCGGCGCGCTCGGCCTCTTCGGCTTGTGCCAGTTCGGCCTGGCGCTGCCTGGCGGCTTCGGCCCTGGCGGCTTTGGCCTGGGCAATCAGTTGCATTTCTTCGTCGCTGGCGGGGGTTAGGCCTTTTAACTCGCCTATGTTCCAGGCGGCTGGCTTCCAAAAACCGGCTTTGCGCAAGCGTTCTACCAGTTCCAGGTAGGCGCGCAGGTTGATGTAAATCTGTTGGCGCTGGGCGCCGGTGAGCTGGTCGAAGGGTTTGGCCAGGTCGGCTTTGTCGATATAGGCGGCGTAAAACAGGGCGTTGCGCAGGCGTTTGGGCAGGGCGTCGAGAATGGCGCCAAGCTTGTGTTCGCGGCCTTCGCGCAGCATGGCTTGCAGGGCTTCAATATGTTCTGCCGGGCTGCGGTGCGGGGCGTGGTTGGCGGCTTGCTGGTTGCGTATATCCAGCTTATGCCAGGCGCTATGTTCGCTGGGGCGGTGGGCTGGAAGGTATTCGCCAGCCAGGGCTGTGTTTTTCATGGTGGTGTTCCTTAAAAAGGGCGGGCTGGGCCCGGTAAACCGCAGCCCGCCAAGGCTCTGCCAGCTAGACTCCGTTAGGCTTTACGCCGGGCTTGTGTGTGTTCGTTTTGTAACTGTTGGCCGTAGCGTTGGTGCCAGCCGATGGCCCCGGTTTTGTGCCATTCGGTTAGCTCTGACTGCCAAAAGCCCACGCGCCCTGGGGTAATGAAGTGCTTAGGCGGAAAGCGAAAATCGGCAATCATCAAATCAATGGTTTTGCGGCTAATGCCCAGTTGCAGGCAGGCTTCTTTCATTGTGACGTGGCGGTCATCGTCGGCAATGGGCTGGCCGCAGGCGTTCAGTACGGGGGCAAGTGGTTGCATGGTGGTGGCTCCTTTACTTGTTGTTCTGTACGGGCAGTTTTCTAACCTGGCTGCCTATGCTTTCGTCTAGTTCCAGCACGGTACGCACCGCATTTAAGGCGGCGGCGCGTATGGCCTGGCGTTCTTTGGCGTCGATTACGCCATCAGCACGGGCGTTGCGAATTTCGGTATGCAGGCAGCCGATCACTTCGCTTACCAGTAGCAGTTGGTCGGCTAACTCTTCCTCGCAAATGCAATCGGTTGGCAGGCTCACCAGGGCTTTGCCGCGCTTGGCGGCCCAGGCGGCCAGTTGCCTGTCGTCGTTCAGTGCTACCGACAGGGCTACGGCTTCAATCAGGGTTTGCACGTTGCGTTCTGACTCGGGGTTTAGCTTGTTGCGCACAATGGTTTCGCTGCTGCATACCATGATTTCTTTAAGGTCGTTGGTGTCGTAGTCCTGCAGCAGGCTGTACCCAGCCATCACCGGGTCTTCACATGCGTTTCGGCGTTTTATGTATGGTGTTTTGTTAGGCATGGTTAGCTAACCTTACTTACATGGAGTTGGTGACAAGGACGTTTTTGTAATGCTGGTTGCTTGGGTTCGCGCTTTAGGGCGCCTTGGGTTATCAATTCGATTTCCGCTTGGCGCCCGTAGGGTGGGTATTCGCCCCACTGGCAGACTGCTGGGTGTGCGATGTCTAGGACTCTAGCTGTTGCGTTTACACCGCCAAAGTATTCAATAACGTCTTTCGTCTTCATTTTGTTAACCAAGGTAAGAAAGGTTAACTTAGTATCAGATCGAAAAACTTACCTTGTCAACCAAATAGGTAAGTTTTCTTTTATTTTCTTACTTCGCCCCGTAAGCTTACTTACATGACTACAGGCGATATCATCCGCAAGATCCGCAAGACACTAAGGCTCACGCAGGCACAGTTTGGGGCAGGCATTGATGTGTCGCGCCCGTCAGTTACCCAATGGGAAAATGACGACCACAAACCGAAAGCCGATAAGATTTGGGCAATTTGTGAAGCGTGGCCGCAGTTGCCTGCCAGCCTTATGGAACAGTTGGTTCAAAGCGTTTATGAAAATAAGCGTGTCCCGCTTGAGTTGCGCCCGTTCTTACCTAACACGCCTGACCACAATGCCGTGGCTGAGCCAAAGCAGCATTTCAAAGTGTTGCCTAATGCTCCTTTAGATGCAGATGTAAGCCGCGAACAAGAGATGCATTTTCTGATGGCTGTGCAGTCAGCCATTTACGAATTGGCTATGGCTAAAGATATAAATATTAATGCCACCAATGCGGCGGAAACCGGCGCTAAACTGGCCTTTCGAAAGTTCTTTGGCAGCTTGCCAAAGGAGTTAAGCGATGCTGAATCTGAAAAAACAACAGGGTAATTTATAAGGACTTTACATGGATGACTTTGTTTTAGTTTCAGGCATTCAGGTTGAATTTGATTACAAGAATGCAAGTGGCGAGGTATTGCGCCGAACAGTTGACATAGAGCAAATTGATATTGATGAACACTATGACAACCAAGGAAATGAAGTTCATGGCTTAGCTGGCGGAATAACTGGTTTTTGTCATGTTAGAAGTGAAGAGCGTTCTTTTTCGTTAGACTCGATAAGGTCTGACATTCTTGTTTTGCATTCTGGTAATAGTATTCCATTGGCGCTACTGACCAGTGGAAAGTTAAAAGCTGTCGACTTGCTTGATTTGTTGAAACACCCTTCTGATAGAAAAAACAAAATTAAAGCAAAACCCTTATCAGCACAAAAGTATCAGCACGTAGAACCCAACTCATCTGTTACCAATTCTGACAACAAAGGTAAGCTAGGTTGTTTGATATTAATTTTGCTGTGTATAGCTGTCGGCTATTTAATGACACCAGACCGAATTGAAACAACTACTGATTCAATACAGACTATTCCTGTAGAAAATACCGAAGTTAACAGTGTTTCCGCTCCAACCGTTGATGATATATGGGCTGAGTTTAAGAAGTTGCAGCGGCGTGGAACTGGGCACACCATTAATAATCTTGCTGCAACTACCTTGTATTTTGGTTCTGATTCTAGATTTCTAGAATTCACTTTTGCTACCGAAAAACAGCCGGAACCATTTGAAGTTTATTTAGCTAATGATAGGCGAGACCCAAATTTCAACGTTTCGTTGAATTGGGATGGCGAAACCTATGTTCTCAGCAGTAAGCATGAGACTCACTTTATGTTTACGCTTGATGAAAATGGGGCAAACATGGCAGGTAAACTCGTAACTATTGGCGCAGATGGCCGCCCTGTTTTCGTGGAATTTTGATTGAATGATACTGCTCTATCAATCGCAGCATTCAACCTGTCGATACGTTCCACACCCGGCGGCATATCGGCGGCGCTGGCCAGTTCCAGCACTATGGCGCGGGCTTGGTACAAACTAATATCTGTTGTGCCTTCCATGGTAATTCCAGGTAGTAAGACGATGGTTTCATATTAGCCCACCGCACAGGCTTTGAAAGGCGGCAAGAGTGGCGCTTTGGGGGATTTTTATGGGTGATGAACAAAAATTGGATGCAGAAGAATTGGCACAATCTCAGGAAGAAAAGGAATTTCTTTCATACACCAGTAAAATAAAATCACGTATTCTCATAGGCCTTACTGTTGCTGCGGCTATTTATGTTGTTAGCATTTTTTTAACCCAGTCTTTTTATTCAGGCGACAGCGGCGACCTTGGCACGTTTGGCGACTTTGTTGGCGGCGTTTTTAATCCCTTCTTAAGCTTCTTGACTGTTTTACTTTTGGTGTATTCCATCAAGTTCCAGCTTTATGAGTTGCGACAAACTAGACTTGAAGTTAAACAAGCAACTAGTGAGCATAAGAGGTCAGCAACTGCAAATGAGTATCTTAGCAATCTTCAGGAATTTACACTTCTAGTGAACACGGTTGAAAAGGAAATTAGCAGCTTTGAATATGAAGTATACAATCTTAAGTTTGTTAACTTTCCAGAAGTTGACGATAAAAATAACCCAGTACTATCTGGCCCTGTACCACACTCGCGTTTGCGAGCCCGCTTGCAGGAGTTGGCATATTCTAATCATGCTACACGTTACCACTGGACTTTAGTTGGTGAGTATAATATTGATATATACGCATCTAGCTTAAAGTTAAGGTTTAAATTTCTCCAAAGTCTTGTAAACCAGTTTCATGCTTTAGATAGCAAGTTCAATTCTAGCAATGATGAAAGTAAGTTTTTTGGATTTGAGTATTATTCTTTGTATTCTAGTAAGCTTGATAGCGTTGAAAGATGTTTTAAGATTTGGGAAGTTATGTTAATGAAGCACAATGAACATAAATTCATCGGTTTCTTTAATATGAATAGATAATTTCAACTAGATACTTGTGCCAAATATCCATTGCTTGCTGTTTTTCCTGCAAATAGTCATACCTATCATAATGCACTGTGGCCACATCACTTTTAAAGTGCTGTTGCAGCATATCGCGATGATCACGATTTACCCCAGCTTTTGACATATGGGTTTTGCAAGTGCGGCGAATATCGCGTGGGGTAAACCGGGTTATGTTGGGGTGTTTGGCCAGCCAGGCGTTGCATTCGTTAAGTAGTGACCGCAGGGGAACCGGCTTTTTACCGTTGCGGGCGCTGGGGAATAGCAAACCGTTGGCGCTGCGGTGGTGCATGCAGGTGCGTAGTTCTTGTATGGCCAGTTCGCTGAGTGGCACAACGTGTGAACCGCGCGCCTGAATTTTTACCCGTTCAACCGGGATTTCAAACAGGCTGGCTTTGGTGTCGAATTCATCGGCATTGGCGGCGATAACTTCGCTAATACGCTGGCCTGCCAGGGCTAAATTTAGCCTAATGTAGCGGTGCAGGGTGGGGTGCATGTCTGTGGCATGCCAGATAGCACGTATTTCCTGTTCACTTAGATAGCGCTGGCCTGGGGTTTTGCTGTGTTCCAGGTCAATATCTCGTATAGGGTTGTGGGCAATGCCATAGGTTTTTGGCTGGCCAAACCGTTCCGGGCCGTTGTCGTAGTTGATACCGTACTGAAACATAACCGACAGGGCCGACTTTAAGCCCAGGGCGGCGTCTTTGGCGCCACGATTCCACACTTTGTAAATGATTTCGCGGGCCATATCTGCGGTGTAGGCGTTGGCAGGCATGTGCAGATCAACCTGCTTTTCAAAGCCGGTTTGCAGAAACCCGGCCACGGTGTTGTAGCTGTTCAGCTTACGCTTGCCTTTGTACCAGGTCAGAAAGTTTTGATATAGCTCGCCCAGGCTGGCCAGGCCTTCCAGTTTTGGCTGCTCTGGTGCTTTGGGGTCAATGCTTTGCTTAACCAGGCCCGCCAGTTCGGCAAATTCTATTCTGGCTTCGCGCAGGGTGTAGTCACCAGGTGCATTGCCATAACGTCCAAACTCAAAACGCTTGCGCGCTTTGTTGTGGAAGTACTGAATCTGGAATTTTTTGGCCCCTGTGGGGTAGACGTTAACCTGCAATCGGCTTTCGCCACGCTCGCCGGTTGATTCTGTAACAGTGTACTTTTTATCTTTCGGCTGCAGGCCCTTTAGGTATTTATCCGTAAACACAAACTGCCCCCACTACTGACACTATTAAGGGTTTATGGTGTCAGTAACGGCGATACTTACCGCACTTTGCCTACCCACTACAACCCAGTTCGATACAGGCTTAAGCCTTTCTTTATGCGGTTTTCCACAAAAGGTGCGCGTTTATCCCTTTTGTCATTTATATTTTATACCTATGTACAGTTATTAGAACCATTAACTATTTAATTTTAGTGAATAATGGTTTCGGCTAGTTTAACAAAAATAGGAAGCCCGCGTGCTTAATAATCTGTTCAGCAAAAAAATGCCTGTCATGTTGGGGTTAGATATTGGCACGCGCTCGGTTAAGGGCGTGTTGCTGAACAGCGTGGGGGGGCAGGTGCAGATTGTGGCTCATGCCTGTGAGTCCATTGCCGGTAATGCCTTTGCCGACCGGGAAATAAAAGATTTCGATGCGGTCAGCAATGCCATACGCAAAGTTAAAATGTCGCTGAAAAGTAAATGCAAAACCGTGGCGGCAGCAGTCTCCGGCTCATCTGTGATCACAAAAGTGGTGTTTATGGACCCCGACCAGTCTGATCACGAACTGGAAACCCAGATTGAAATTGAGGCCGACAGCCTGATTCCATACCCCCTTGATGAAGTCTATCTGGATTTTGAAGAGTTGGGGCCCAGCAAGTTGCACCAGGGCAAAGTGGATGTGCTGCTTAGTGCCGCACACCGGGATATGCTGGATTCCAGAGTGACACTGCTGCGCGAGCTGGAACTGGAACCTAAAGTGATCGATGTGGAAGGTTATGCATTGGGAACAGCGCTGCTGCAGTATGGCCCCGCCGTGGAAGAAGATGTGCCGCTTTGTTGCATTAACCTGGGAGCCAGCCAGCTGTTACTGACCGTGATAGAAAACAGTCAGGTGATTTACAGTAAGGAACATGCTTTTGGTATGGACACCTTAGTGCGCGATCTGGCGCTGGTATACGGTATCGAACTGGCCGAAGCCGAGCGCCAGTTGATGGACAACAGTCTGCCCGACGGCTGGCGGCAACAAAATGGCGCGATGTTTCTGGCTAACCTGCAACAGCAAATCAGTCGTTCCCTGCAAATGTACGTGGCATCAACCGGCCGTCAGCGCCCGCAAACCTTGCTGATCAGTGGTGGCGGTGCCAATTTGCCGGGTATTGCAACCGACCTGGAGCAGGAGTTGTCGATGGAAGTGAAGATCTTTAATCCCTTTGACACTATGCAAAATAAAGACAGCAAAGGGGAGAGTGAATTGAACCGGCTGGCGCCACAGTTGGCTATTGCAGTCGGTCTGGCGCACAGGAGTTTTACCCCATGGCACATATAAACCTTTTGCCCTGGCGCGAAGTTCAGCGTCAGAAACATAAGAAAGAATATGTGGCGACGCTGGCTATGGTGGCGCTGTGCGCATTGGCGTTGTTTTGGGGGATTGGTGCGGTGGTGGACAATATGATCACGGCCCAGCAACAACGTAATGACTTCCTGAATCAGCAAATTGCCGTGCTGGATGGGCAAATCGCCAAAATTAAGGATATTAAAGAGCAAAAGAAACAGGTTGAGCAGCGCATGGCCCTGATAGAGCAACTGCAGGCGAATCGCAATGCCGCGCCGCATGTCCTGGATGAGCTGGCCAGAATAGTACCACCTGGGGTGTCATTTATTACCCTGAGCCGCAAAAACAATCGGATGGATGTCACTGGCATCAGCGAATCCAACAATAGATTATCCGAATTTATGCGCCGTCTGGAAGAGTCGAGAGTCTTTACCAATGGTGACTTGTCGTCCATTGTTGCTGATACCAGCAAATCTGACGCAGTAAGCGAGTTTAAGCTGACCTTTAATATCAGCCCCAGTGTTGCTCCTGAGTTGCTGGCAACTGGCACAGCTGAAGGTAAAAAGAAATGAAGTTCGATTTCAACAAACTTAAGGAAATGAATGAACTGGACTTCGAACAAGTGGCAGTCTGGCCATTTGAAGTAAAGGCTGTAGTGGCCCTGGTGGTGGCCATACTGGTTAGTGTACTGGGCTATTATCTGCTGGTGAATGACAAGTTGCCGGTATTAACCAGCGCCGAGCAAAAAGAAATTGAGCTGAAGCAAACCTTTGAAGCCAAATATCGTATTGCCGTCAATCTGGACGCCTATCAGGAACAGTTAACCCGGATTCAGCAGGACTTTTCTTCCATGCTTAAATCCCTGCCTACCAGCAATGAAACGCCGGGATTACTGGACGATATTACCTTTGTTGGCACCTCTGCCGGCCTGAATTTCAAGTTGCTGAACTGGCAAAAGGAAATTCCCAAAGAATTTTACACTGAATTGCCAATACAGATGGAAGTCAGTGGCAGTTATCACGAGTTTGGGCAATTTCTGGCTAACGTGGCAGGTTTACCGCGTATTGTGACTGTGCATGATTTTGATATGAGCCAGGAAGGGAGCAGCCTCAAGCTTAGCCTGCAAGCCAAGACCTACCGGACTTCTAATACTGGGTTGCAAGGGGGCAGTAAATGAAACGCTGGTTGTTGAGTTTGGCTGTGGCCACAACCTTGCTGGGTTGTCAGCCCAGTATACAGGATTTACAGGAATTCGTGGTACAGGTAAAACAGAACACGCAAGTGAATATTGAGCCTTATCCCACATTCAGCAAAACCCCGCCCTTTCAGTATCAAGTGGCGGATATACGCAGTCCGTTTCAACGGTTGTCGGGTATCACCCCGGAAACCTTGCAAACAGCCAAGGCAAATTGCTTACAACCCGATTTTGCCAGGGCTAAACAGCCGCTGGAGCACTATGGTACTGACGCCTTATCGATAAAGGGCTTTTTTACCCGTGAACAGCATACCTGGGCACTGTTCCAGGCCAATGATGGCAGTTTACACAAAGCCAGAGCCGGGGATCGGCTGGGGCTGTTTTTTGGACGTATTATATCCATCAGGGAAGGTCAGGTAACTATCACAGAAATGCTGCCCGACGGCACCGGATGCTGGCAGGAAAAACAGGCCACGCTGACGGTGTCCGAAGCGGCAGGAGAACAGAAGAATGTCTGAGCGGTTTATATTCAACAAGAAACTCAATAAACGTAGGCGGTTACTACCTTGTATGCTGGTTGTTCTGGCTGGTGTGCTTGGCGTCAAGTCTATCTCGGCCCAGGCTCAGGACATGCAGCTTGTCGACCCGGATGCCAATAAAGCCTTGCCTTACAGGTTAACAGCGCTGGATTTTAAACGCAGTCAGGCTGGTGGAGCCCGGATACAAATGCAATTTGACCGGGAAGGCTTTGATGCTGCATTGGCGAAAGGCAAAGAGGGTTTGGAATTGATGTTACCAGGCAGTCAGTTAGCAGAAGACCTGCTGTATAAGCTGGATGTCACAGATTTCGGTACGCCGGTACAATGGTTGGAAACCTTTCAGGGGGAAAAAGGCAGCAAAGTGCTTTTTGCCGTGGAAGGTGACATGCAGTTCCGCCATCAGAAGAATGCCGCCAGCCTGGTGGTGGAAATTGACCCGCCTAAGCAGACCACCAGGGTAGAAACAGTGACCGATACGCAATACAGTGGCGCGCCAATTTCACTGGATTTCCAGGATGTACCGGTTCGTCAGGTTCTGCAGGTGATTGCCCAAATTAACGGTTTCAACCTGGTTACCACCGACACCGTGTCCGGTAATGTCACGATAAATCTGGATAATGTTCCCTGGGACCAGGCCCTTGGCATGATTCTCAAGATCAAGGGGTTGGATAAGCGTATGGAGGGCAACATCCTGCTGGTGGCGCCGGCAGAAGAACTGGCCTCCAGAGAGACCCAACGATTGCAATCCCAGCAGCAAGTGGCAGATCTTGCGCCATTAAAATCCGAAACCATTCAAATTAATTACGCCAAAGCCGCAGAGATGGCCACTATTCTGAAGTCTGGAGAAGGAGGTATTCTCAGCGCTCGTGGCACCGTTACGGTGGACAATCGTACTAATTCGCTGTTGATCCGCGACAGTCAGGAATACATAGAAGAAGCCAAAATAATGGTCAAGCAACTGGATATTCCTATCAAACAGGTGCTGATTGAGTCGCGCATGGTAACGGTAAGGGACAATGTGGACGAGCAGTTGGGAGTTCGCTGGGGGTTCAGTGATCAGCAGGACACCGATGGTGTATCGGGGTCACTTGAAGGGGCGCAGGCCATTGCCAGTGGACAGATCCCAGCTCTTGCCAACCGACTGAACGTTAATCTACCGGTGGCGGGTACATCGGCAGGCCGAATTGGTTTTCATATCGCCAAGCTGGCCGATGGCACCATATTGGACCTTGAACTGTCAGCCCTAGAGCAGGAAAACAAAGGCGAAATCATTGCCAGCCCGCGCATCACCGTGGCCAACCAGCATGAAGCCTATATCGAGCAAGGTACGGAAATTCCTTACGTGCAGGCTACATCCAGCGGTGCTACGTCGGTTGAGTTTAAAAAGGCAGTACTTAGCTTAAAGGTGACACCCCATATCACGCCGGACAACAGGATTATTTTAGATTTGGTTGTCACCCAGGATACCCGCGGCGACACTGTACAAACATCTACGGGCCCTGCGGTGGCCATCGACACCCAGGAGATTTCCACTCAGGTGCTGGTGGAAAATGGTGAAACCGTAGTGCTTGGCGGGATCTTTCAACAGAATCTGATCAAAGCCGTCAGCCAGGTGCCATTACTCGGAGATTTGCCGCTGGTAGGCAACTTGTTTAAGAATTCCAGAGATTTTAATGAAAAGCGCGAACTGCTGATTTTCGTCACGCCGCGAATTATGACTGAGCAACTCTAGTCAAAAGACCGGCAATCACCGGTCTTCTCTATTTAGTTGTATTTGATTCGATAGCTTTTGTCGTAAATGATTGCGTGCTGATTTCGCCCGTAGTTGTTAATCATGATCTCTTTTCCGGCAATACCATCAATATTGCGGACCTGTTCAACGTGATAGGCACCGGAGATTTGATATGTTCTGGTGCGGTTGTCTGCATCATCAATAATCTCAAAGTAGCCCGACTTTACTATGCCAATTTCGTCCCCGGTTTCACCATCGGTCTCATAATGACCGTTAATTGACCAATTGTTGCCTAGAATATAGCGTCTGGTTCGGTAAGCACGATCATCGACAATATGGATTGAGTCGCCTATTACAATGACAACCTCGGCACCCGCCAGCCCATTGGTGTCATAGCTACCGTTAATTGCCCAGTTGGAACCTAAACGGTATGAACGGGTGCGCTTTTGTTTTTGGTCTATCACGACAAGAGAATCTCCACTGACAATGACCATTTCTTCACCCGCCTGGCCATTGGTGTCATAGTGACCGTTAATGGCCCAATTGTTACCCAATCGATAGCTGTTGGTGGAGGCTGTTCTGTCGGTGATCATCACAACGCTGTCGCCGTTTACCACTGCAACTTCACTGCCAGGTTGCCCGTCTGTATCGTAGACGCCATTGATTGCATAGCTGTTATTGAGCCGATAACTGCGTACCCGCTGATCTTTGTCATCTATTATGCGGAAATATCCTGACTGCACGACACCTATTTCCAAGCCTGGCTGGCCATCGGTGTCATAGCTGCCTTGCACCGCGTATGAACCGCTGAATCTATAGCTAAAGGTCCTGTTGGTACATGGATGGAAGATATCGATACTGCTGGACTTTAACGTAACCTGGTCAATACAACCATCACCATTGAAATCACCGCTTGGAACCCAAGCTACGGCCTGGCTTTTTTGTACCTTTTTGAGACTGAGTGGGCCACCATCTCCATTAAAACCCTGTTCTGAAATGACCGCATAGTCAATGTCATGTTGTAAGAAGGCGCCCGATGCAGAGATTGACATTGGGGTTGGGTCAACATCTTTGAGTGCGTCATCAACATCATATTCCTGGGCGAGCACCTGGCTGCTGACGCTGCACAGCAATATGGCGCAGATTTTCAGATAGGGTTTTGATCTTAGAGAATGCTTCAGACATTGAAGATTTGTCTTGTTCATTAGATATTTCCTTATACTTAGTTGGATTGGCGGGCTACCAGAATAGTTAATATTTCGGTATAAACCTCCTCAATCAGCTTCCTTGCCAGTGGGCGATTTGGGCCTGTGCAATAGCAGAAAGCCGACATCGTTCACATCTTAACCGCAGTTTGAGATGAAAGGAAAGAATGAAACGGCCATCAAAACTTGCATAAATGGCGAATTAACTGAGATAATCCCGCCCCTGAAATTCGACCGGGGGTTGAGTTTATCCATTTTCAATTTTAGTTGTGTGACATAAGCAGAGATGGCCGAAAAACGTAATATCTTTCTAGTTGGACCTATGGGAGCCGGTAAGAGCACCATTGGTAAACACCTTGCAGATGAACTTCACTTGGAATTCTTCGATTCTGATCAGGAAATCGAACGCCGTACTGGTGCCGATATTGCCTGGGTATTTGATATCGAAGGTGAAGAAGGTTTCCGTCAACGTGAAGAAGACGTCATTAATGACCTGACTGAGAAGCAGGGCATCGTTCTGGCTACAGGGGGAGGCTCGGTAATCAGTAAGAATGTTCGCAACCGTTTGGCGGCCAGGGGCATAGTGGTATACCTGCAGACTACTATCGACAAGCAGGTTGCCCGCACACAGCGTGACAAACGTCGTCCGCTGCTGCAAAACAATGATCCAGAGAAGGTACTGCGCAACCTGGCTGACGAACGTAACCCGCTGTATGAAGAAGTGGCAGATTACGTGGTGCAAACCGATGACCAGAGTGCCAGGGCTGTGGCTACCCAGATTATTGAGAAAATCGGACTGTAACGCTTTCCTACCGCGAGGCTACGCTCATGAACCAATTGATTGTTGAACTGGGTGAGCGTAGCTACCCCATCTATATCGACGCCAACTTATTGCGTCAGCCTGATGTGCTTAAACAGCATTTAAAAACCGATAAAGTGGTGGTGGTCACCAATCAGGTGGTCGAAGTCCTGTACGGTGCTCTGATGCGAGAGCTGTTGGACGGTATGCAGGTCGAAACCATCGTACTGCCGGATGGCGAGCAATATAAATCACTGCAGAGTTTTGAAGCGGTATGCAGCCGTTTGCTGGAGATTCAGGCGGCCCGCGATACGACCCTGATCGCGTTTGGCGGCGGCGTGATTGGCGATCTGACCGGCTTTGTAGCAGCCTGCTATCAGCGTGGTATTCCTTTTATTCAGGTGCCAACAACCTTGCTTTCCCAGGTTGATTCTTCGGTCGGCGGTAAAACCGCAGTCAATCACCCTCTGGGTAAGAATATGATTGGTGCATTTTATCAGCCCCAGGCCGTGGTGATCGACACCATGACCTTGTGCAGTCTGCCAGGCCGCGAGTTCGCCGCGGGCATGGCCGAAGTGATTAAGTATGGCGTTATTTATGATGCTGAGTTTTTCGCCTGGCTGGAGAACAATCAGCAAGGCCTTAAAGCCAAACGTCAGGACTTATTGCAGCAAGTGATCAGGCGCTGTTGTGAAATTAAGGCCGAAATTGTTGCCAAAGATGAACGTGAGAGCGGATTGCGGGCATTACTGAACCTTGGCCACACTTTTGGTCATGCTATCGAAGCTGAGCAGGGTTACGGTAATTGGTTACATGGTGAGGCTGTTGCAACGGGCATTGTTCTTGCTTCTGAGGTAGCACAGCACAAGAATTGGTTGTCGGCGTCAGATCTTTGTCGTATTCGTGATTTACTGGTGTTTTTTGACTTACCTGTGCAGGCACCGGAAACCATGGGCTATGAAGATTTTATGCGGCATATGCGTCATGACAAAAAGGTGCAGGCCAGCCGTATCCGTTTTGTGATCCCAACCAGTATTGGCAGTGCTGTGGTAACTGACGATGTTGACGAGGCGCTGCTTAAACAATTGCTCGACGCCTCCTAAGAAGGCGCTGTGCATAAGGCATATCAGGACTTACATAAGAGACTGTCACACCTGACCAGCTTCGTGTCGGGTATGATTGTTTTGGCTGCAGAGGGGGAGGGGCACCAACAGGCCTTTGCCGGAGAATTTCTGGCCAGCCAGGGCTCTGACTGCAATCTAGCTTACATTAAGGCCACAGCCGGCAAAGAGGCTGCCAGCTATCGTCAGCAATTGGCCAGTCAGCTAATGGGCAATATCAGCCTAGACGCCCGTCGACCTCTTAACCACAGTTTGATGAAATTGCTGGAACGGGATCCGCAACCCGTGCTGATTTTTATTACTGGCGCAAATCATTTGCCAGTCGAACTTATCCTGGAGCTTTGGAACACAGTTCAGCAGCTTAGTGAACAGCAGTTTTGTGTGGTACTGGTTGGCAGTAATGACTGGGCCAGCTATACACAACAGAAATTACCGGGTCCCGGCCAACCTGTTTTGTTAACCCATGACTTTGCCGGATTAGAAAGTGTCAGCGGCTCTGAACTGGACCGGCTGATTGCTGAAAAGCGTAAGGCTTTTAATGCCAGGCTGGCGGCCAGAAATGCGCCACCCATGGAAAAAGCGCGTAGCGCTTTACAATCTGGTTGGATGAAAGTCGCGTTGAGTCTGATATTTGTTGTTTCTTTTGTCGGGTTGATGGCGTTTTTGTACCGGGATTCATTGAGTTCCATTTGGCTGCAATCGTCGCAAATTGTTAAGGATAGCAGTGCGCCAATTGATAAGGCTCAGATGGATAAGCAAGCCACTTCAGATGCATTATCAGACTCTGTAACTACTGATGTTCCGGTTGCAGAAGATATCCAGCTCGCCTCTGTGTCTGCTGTTGAGACATTGCCAGATAAAAGCAGTCAGGCGGATGAGTTGGTCAGTGACTGGCAAAGCCAGCTTGAAAAGATGCAGCCTGCTGAGGAGTCTGTCAAATCAGAGCCGCCGGGCATTCAGCCCGAATCAGATGCATCCTTAACAGAGCCTGTTCAGGTCGTTGCGCCACCCGTGCAGCAGCCTGATATTGAATCTGCACAGATTGCAGACCAAGCCGGGTCTGTCCCGGCTCAGTCAGCTTTTGCCTGGGATGAGGAAAAATTACTGGCGTTGCCCCCTGACACTTACCTTTTGCAGCTTTCTGCTGCCAGTGATGTGACTGTGTTAAATGGCTTTATTCAGGCTAATCAACTGGCGCCGAGCACCTGGCGATATCGAACCCTTCGCTATGGTGGTCCCTGGTATGTGTTGTTGGCCGGTGAGTCGTTTGCCAGCCTTGCACTAGCCCGCTCTGCGGTGTCAGGATTGCCTCAGGTTGTGCAGAGGGAAAATCCCTTTGCCAAAACGGCAAAGCAGGTACAGGAAGAAATTCAACGCACCGCAGCGCAATAAATTTAATCCAATTGAGCGGCGCTTTCAGTTACAATCCTGCCTTTGTATCGTAGCTTTCAGCCTGAATGGATAATAAGAAGTGTCGCGCCTTTTTGAAGTGGGCAGGCGGCAAATACGCACTGGTTAATGAGATCCGTAGTCGCTTGCCCGATGGACAGCGGCTGATAGAGCCTTTTGTCGGGGCCGGCTCGGTATTTCTTAACACCCATTACACTGAATATTTGCTCAATGACATTAATCCGGATCTGATTAATCTTTATAAAGTTCTGCAACAAACACCAGACCAATATATTCAGGATGCGCGTGAATTCTTCCGGGCTTCAGGCAATCAGTCAGAAACCTACTATCAGTTGCGCGACGAGTTCAATCAAAGTGACGACAGCTATTATCGTTCCTTACTGTTTTTGTATCTGAATCGCCATGGTTACAACGGCCTTTGCCGCTATAACCTATCCGGAAAGTTCAATGTGCCCTTTGGCCGATACAAGCAACCCTATTTTCCAGAGACTGAACTGCGTTTTTTTGCCGCTAAAGCGCAATACGCTACGTTTGTTTGCATGCCTTTTGCGGAAGTATTTGCATTAGCCTCAGAAGGTGACGTGATTTATTGCGACCCACCCTATGCGCCTATCAGTCGCACTGCCAATTTTACCAGTTATGCGGGAAGCGGGTTTCCTGTGGCTGAGCAGCGCAGTTTGGCGCAACACGCCATACAGACTATGCAAAGCAGCAGTGTGCCAGTGTTGATTAGCAACCATGATACAGAGCTCACCAGGGAAATTTATGCGCAGGCAAGTTTGTCTGAGCTAAAGGTGGGCCGTTACATCAGTCAGAAAGGGCATAAACGCAAGAAAGTGGATGAGTTGCTGGCTTTATTTCACCAGCCAGTTGACCAACATTGCCAGGCTGACAACAAATATCGCGACAAACATAACACCGACAATCAGGTAGGGTAAAACGCTGGGGCTGCTTTCAAAGTCTTGCTGGCGGTTCTTGGCACTCTGCACGCCAAAGGCACTGGCTACCACGCTCTTCAAAACCTGAGTCCAGCTTGGTTGGCTCATTAGCTGGCAGTGCGTTGATCTTTACCTGGCTCTGCGTGCCTGGACAACAGCTCAAGTAAATCAAGAAAATGGAACTGAACTGATTGGTTGCCGCCCTTAAGCCAGGACAGCCAACTGACATCCTGCTGTTGCCCGGTGGCACAGCGATTAGTAGGATGACTGAGTGGCAAACTGTTATCCAGCTCAATACCGGAATCACAATTGCATGAGCCGTAACTCTGTACATACTCCTGCTGAGCGGCGGGCACCATAAACACCATAAGCAGGAGCGTGGCCCCCGCTGCGGTTGAGTACATCATCCTGATTTTGCTGGTCATGATAAATCCAAATCTATCTGCTTCCCGACATTATACGCCAGAAGAAAGTTTGAACAACCAGCCTTATCCCATTGAGTGGTTCATTTGTCGCAATTTTAGACAACAATTGGGAATAGGCCAGCACGGCCAACAACATCGGAAAAATCAAGCTGCTGGCAAACTATGCTGACCTAAGAGTACCTCAGTTAGAAACTGGTTCCCCAACTCACCACAAATTTAGTATCGTCATCGCCGGACTCCTCATCTGCCTTGGACAAGGTAAACGTAAAATCCCCTTTACTCAGATCTAACTGAAAATGTCCGTAATCCTTATCACCATGCACGGCTTCGTCAATGTCGAAACTGTAGTAGCCGTAGGTCAATCCCAATGAAAAGTCTTCGGGCAGGGCAAAGCTATAACTGACGTGATAGTACATATCGCCCTTGCCAAAAGGGGCGTCGTCATCGGCGTCGCTATTGGCTGTGTAAGCCAGGCCAAACCCCAGGTCACCGAATGAGCCGTTGAAATACAATTCACCGAAGTTGGAATCATCATATTCTTCTTCAGGGTAAGCATAATAAATGTAACCCACGTCATAACCAAAATCGCCAGCTTCACCGCTGTATCCGGCATACCAGTCTGTTTCCACGCCATTGCCATTGCCCCAATCGATAGAGCCGACCCAGGTGCCTGCGTAGAAACCACTTTCATGGCTGTAATCCAGACCGCCTGAAATGGAGGGGCCGTCTGAGCTTTGTGTGACACCGCGCCACAGGTAATTGCTGGTGACACCGATATTCGCGCTGACTTCAGCCAGGCATACCGGGCTGGCCAGCGACAAACCCAACAGGGCAGTGAATAGTGACAACTTGTTGTGTGTTTTCATGTGTGTGCTCCGTTTTTTGATGTTGACTCTGTCTATCTGTTGAAAACCTGAGCAAGCTTGATGCCGCCCTGTGCAGAAAAACACACTGACCATTCATTTCTTCTTAAGGTATTGATTATTATTGATTAATTTTTGTTACTTGGATGGTTGGTCGGAAACTGGAGACCAAGACCGTAGGACATGCAAATACCCGTTGCACCATAAATGGGCGCAGGTGCAGCTGTTGGTGCAAGCCGACGGCTTTTTTTGTATCTTAGGCGTTACTGCAATCAGCTGGATCTGTCATGCAACCATTCTTAATCGCACCGTCCATACTTTCTGCCAACTTTGCCAAGCTTGGGGAAGAGGTCGACAACGTGCTGGCCGCCGGTGCCGACCTGGTGCACTTTGATGTGATGGACAATCACTACGTGCCCAATTTGACCTTTGGCCCCATGATTTGCAGTGCGCTGCGCAAAAATGGCGTGACCGCCGATATTGATGTGCACTTAATGGTGCAGCCGGTAGATACCCTGATAGGGATGTTTGCCGATGCCGGGGCCAGTATGATTAGTTTTCATCCTGAGGCCTCATTGCATATTGACCGAAGTGTGCAGTTGATTCATCAGGCGGGTTGTAAAGCCGGTCTGGTACTAAACCCGGCCACACCGCTGCATTATCTGGACTATATGCTGGACAAGCTGGATTATGTGCTGCTGATGTCAGTCAACCCAGGTTTCGGCGGGCAAAGCTTTATTCCGTCGGTACTGGATAAACTGCGGGAAGTAAAGTCTCGCATCAAGGCCAGTGGTCGTGAAATCCGTGTTGAAATTGACGGCGGCGTAAAAGTCGATAATATTCGCGCCATTGCTGAAGCGGGGGCAGATATGTTTGTAGCCGGTTCAGCCATATTTAACCAGCCTGATTATGCCAAGGTCATAGACGCTATGCGTCAGGAGCTGGCCAGGGCAAATATTGAGTAACAGTAACGGCGCATCAGCGTTTGCGAACACAGCAGGAATTTTTTGTTATGCATAAACCCATTGTATTAAGTGGCTGTCAGCCGTCCGGACAACTGACCATTGGTAACTATATGGGTGCGCTTAAACAGTGGGTGGGCATGCAGCAGGAGTACGATTGTCTGTATATGCTGGTGGATTTGCATGCCATTACCGTGCGCCAGGATCCATTGGCCCTGCGTAACGCCACCTTAGATGGGCTGGCCTTATATCTGGCCTGTGGCATCGACCCCAACCAGAGTACTCTGTTTATCCAGTCTCAGGTTCCGGAGCATGCACAACTTGCCTGGGTGCTGAACTGTTACACGCAAATGGGCGAGTTGAATCGCATGACGCAGTTTAAGGACAAGTCGGCTAAAAACGTTAACAACATCAATGCCGGGTTGTTTACTTATCCAACACTGATGGCCGCTGATATTCTGATTTATCAGGCCGAACAGGTACCGGTCGGTGATGATCAGAAACAACATCTGGAACTGACCCGGGATGTGGCGATTCGTTTCAACAATCAGCATGGTGAGACGTTCAAAGTGCCAGAGCCCTATATTCCCGAGTTCGGCGCACGTATTATGAGTCTGCAGGATCCGGCCAAGAAAATGTCCAAGTCTGACGACAATCTTAACAACTTTGTCGGCCTGCTGGAAGATCCCAAGAAAATCGCCAAGAAGATCAAAAAGGCCGTTACCGATTCAGATGAGCAGGCGCGTATCTATTTTGATCCTAAGGAAAAGGCTGGAGTGTCTAACTTACTGACCCTGCTAAGTGGCGCTACCGGCAAGTCCATCGAGCAATTGGTTCCTGAGTATGAAGGCAAGATGTACGGCCATCTGAAAGGCGATGTGGCCGATGCGGTGGTGGCTCTGCTGGAGCCCATTCAACAGCGCTTCCACCAACTGCGTGATGACCAGGCCGAACTTGACCGCATTATGTTGGAAGGGGCTGGGAAAGCCAGCGCCAGAGCGGCGAAAACTCTGGCGGCAGTTTATGAAAAGGTAGGCTTTATTGCCCGCCCGATAGGTTAGTTGAAATCCAACTGTTACTGACCTCTCAGGTCGGTAACAGTTGGGTATGCCACAGTCGTTCCCCTTTGCGATTAAAGTGACTGACAGTAAGGGCACCACTTTCTCCATCAATGTCCATCTGCCCAAAGAACTGATAATCCTGTGAAGGCTCTGCCCCTTGTTGCAAATCATCAGGAATACCTTTAAACACCAACTGCGGGCCAAAGGTATTATCCAGTTCCCCCGGACCAAAAGTACCGGCATGTAAGGGGCCACTGACAAATTCCCAAAATGGCATAAAATCCTTGAACTGCGCCTGTTCGGGGGCGTAATAATGCGAAGCGCAGTAGTGCACATCGGCAGTAATAAAGTGCACATTGTGAATGTGGTTGTCGCGAATGTGCCGCAGCAGTTCTGCCATTTCCAGTTCACGTCCCAGTGGCGGTCCGTCGATATTGGCCATATTTTCCGCTATCTCTGTGCCCCAATCGGTAACCTTCAGGCCAATCGGCATATCTGCCGCGATAATTTTCCAGGTGGCATCAGAACGGCTCAGACTCTGCTTCAACCAGGCGAGTTGCTGAGCACCCAGAAAAGCGGTTTGCGCACTGGATTCGGTTTGCCGATTCAGGCTGTTGGGGCCACGGTAACTGCGCATATCCAGCATAAAGATATCCAGGTGCGGACCATAGGCAATTTTGCGGTAAATCTGCCGCTCGTCCAGGCTGTTCAGGCGTATCGGGTTGCATTCCAACATGGCCCGGCGTGAATGCTCGGCAAGTAACGATATGCTTTTTTGTGTATACCTTGGGTCATCCAGTATCTGGCCAGGGAACCAATTGTTGCGCACCTCGTGATCGTCCCATTGTTGGAAGGTGGCGACCTGGCTATGCAGTTTTGCCACATGTTCATCGAGAAAGTTGTAGTAATAGTGCTCGCGAAATTCCTGTACGCTTTCGGCGACTTTGCTGACCCCCTCCGTTTGCAGGTTTTGCCATTGACTGCCGTCGCTCAGGGGCTTGCTTGACTCGATAGGATTATCGGCATAAATCAGGTCGCCACAATGGACAAAAAAATCCGGTTGCTGCCGCAATATCGCCGCATAGGTTTGCATGCCGCCACGACTTTTATCTATACCAAAGCCTTGTCCTGCGGTATCACCGGACCAGCAAAAACGCACATTGCCCTTCACTACCGGAGCCGTTTTGAACTGCCCCTGCCAGATATCACTGACGGCACCCGGATTTTCCAGGCTGACAAAGCTGACCCGGTAATACCAGATTTTGCCGGGCAATAGGCCATGCAACAGGGTTTTGGCATTAAAGTCAGTGGGAGCCAACGCGGCGCTGCCATGAAAAAGGGTGGTATGGCTAAAGTCTGGTGTGGCACTGATGGTAACCTGCATCAATGACGGGCGGTCAGTTCGACCCCAAATCACTGCACCATCAGCACTGACATCGCCAGCGCTGATACCGGTTAATAGTCTGGGGCGCTGTGGATCGGTTGACAGGGAAAACACCAGAGGGCTGGCACATAAACCGGCGGATGCCAGGCTGAATTTTAGAAAGTCTCTGCGCTGCAAGATAGTACTCTGCAAATTGTCATGGCTGTTATGTTAACCCATATTCATGGCGAAACTGTTACCGGAGCTTGCCAATGCGGTGGATGGGCCAGGCAGGTGAGTGTGCGGTTGGGGTTCTGTAAAATGCCAAGTTCCGCTATTATCCCTGCCCGGTTTTTTTCCTGCTGACTGGCTTCATGCTGCTGTTGATTGACAATTATGACTCCTTTACCCATAACCTGGCCCGATACTTTATGGAACTGGGGCAGGAAGTGCGGGTGGTGCGCAATGATCAGATCGATATTGCCGGGATAGAGGCGCTCGCCCCTGATTATCTGGTTTTTTCGCCAGGTCCTTGTACTCCGGATGATGCCGGTATTACCCTGAATGCCATTGCCTATTTTGCCGGCAGGTTACCCATTTTGGGCGTGTGCTTAGGTTATCAGGCTATTGGTCAGGTGTTTGGTGCTAAAGTCATCAGGGCGGCGAAGGTCATGCACGGCAAAACATCCATGCTAAGACACAATGAGTCGCGGCTTTTTGCCCGGGTAGACAATCCCTTTGTGGCGACACGCTATCATTCTCTGGTGCTGGCGCCTGAGTCTATCCCTGAAGATTTTACCGTTAGTGCCTGGGTAGAGGATGAAATGGGGGCCTCTACGGCAATGGCGATAGAACATAAAAGCCTGCCACTCTGTGGGGTGCAGTTTCATCCTGAGTCAGTGATGACTTTGGCAGGCCATTGTATTCTTAAGAATTTTCTCGAGTTGTATAAGGCAAAAGGCTGAAACTGGTCCATATTTACTGACACAGCAGCAGAAGTAAAAAGCCCCGTTTATTACATGCAACAGCGACCAGCAACTAATTTGCGCTTTCTGATCCTGTCAGCCCACTACTCTGGTCGGCCTTTCTTTGTTGGCGTTGGCGCTTGGCTGATAGTCAATGCCCTGGTGACTTGCTTGATAACTGTCTGGGTGCTGGCCGACGCGGATAAGCAAATTGCCTCTGACTGGTTAGGTGCGAGTCTGGCTTGGGTATCAGCTTTGGCTATTGGTTTTAGCTACGTGCTGGTTAGTTTTATCTTGCTCAAACGGCACATTAAGGTAACAGTGCTACTTGGTCTTTTGCTGCTTCAACAAGCCCGCTATCTGGATGGTTTGGACCAGGTATTACTGTTGCGGGGACAAGGGATGGACTTAGCTGAAGATGTGCTGTTCCTGCTTGGGGCGCTGATTCTGGCAAGTGGCATCACCTTGTGGGTGATTTTTACATACCGGCTATCCACACTGGACAAGCTCACCCGGGTACACAACCGACGCTATTTTGATACAGCCTTACAGCAACACCTATTGTTTCGTCGGCAGGAGCCTCATCGGGGTTGTTTGCTGGTGATGGATGTAGATGACTTTAAAAAAATTAATGATGACTTTGGCCATGCCATGGGTGACAAAGTACTGAAAATTTTTGGCGCAGTAATAAGTGAAAGCGCCAGACGCGAAGACATAGTATGTCGCAGTGGTGGAGAAGAGTTTGAAATTCTGTTGGTCCGGGTCGCTCCGGATACTGCGATGGACGTTGCCAGACGCCTGATGACAAAGATTGCGGATGCCACCCCACATTCATTGCCTATACTCACTGTCAGTATGGGGCTGACCGCAATTCGCGCGCAGGACAGTGTGGATAGCCTCAGACGTCGTGCTGATAAAGCCATGTATCAAGCCAAGGAACAAGGTAAAGCCCGTATTGTTCAGATTTAGAATTCGCTCAACCCGCTTCATCTTTTCCTATATGATGCATCTTTCATTCCGATAAACCCGATAGAAGAAACTCGAATAAAACTAATGACAGAGCAGCAAGACGTCTCACAACTCATCACACACAGATTCAGCAGCCTGCTGATTGGCCTGGATATGGCCAAACAAACTGTAATTGAAGACAAGGACGTCGAACTACCTGCATTTCTTGATCAGGACAGGGATGGACGTCAGTTATTGCGCGTAGAAAAACAGGCGCAACGTGACAAAAAACTCAATGAACGCTACCAGCAGAATTTTCTGGATAAACTGCAAGGCCAACTGAACGAAGAGCTGAAGCGCCGTATTGCCGAACAGTTGGTGGATACTGATACCTTATACAATAAACTCATTGGTATTCCACCACAGTTGCCTGAGGTATTGGATATTATGCCGGTCAAGGCCGCCTCTATTGGCCGCATTGAACCCTTAGTGGCAACGATTCCCTGGCTGGTTAGTGACCTGATCAAAATGGTCAATATGCCCAAGTACCGGCGCACAGATAAAAAAGGCAAGGTCATTCCGGTCGAGAGTTTGCGCATGGCATTGAGCTTTTTGGGGCTGGAAAACCTGAAACTAGTGATTCCGGCACTGGCATTCAGACGCTGGCTTCCGCAGATCACGGATCCCTATCCCAATATAAAAGTGCGTTTATGGGAACATGCCATGGGCAGTGCCCTTTCATGCAAAAAGGTGGCTGAAGTGGCTGGGGTTGATGCGGCGTCGGCCTTTACCCTGGGCATGTTGCATGAAATTGGCCGTATTGCTGTTATACGTCTGTATTTCCGTTTGTTTGAGGAGGTTCGGCGCGATGCAATTACCGAGGCGCATGAAGCAAAGATGAAGGAAGAGCATGCCGCTTTAGGGGAAATTGAACCTTCAGGGCAATGCCTGAGCGATGTAATGGAACAGTATTCGCTGCAGACCAGCAATTGGCTGATCGAACGCATGGATCTGAAAAGAGTCATGATCGCGCCAGCTATGTCAGAGGTGGTGCAATTCCTGCCAATCAGGAATATGCAGCCTTTGGCCAGAGTATTGATGCAGGGCCGCAGCTACAACCAGTACCGCATGCTGAAAAATCATCGTCTGATTAATATGGATGAAGCCAAATTGTTCTTACGGGGTATACAAATGCCAGCCGGTGCCCTTGCGGCATTGAAGGATGCGGATTTACGCCATCTGAATCTGACTTTTGAAGAAAATTAATTTGCTGTTAGCCGATTTGAGCGGCCAGACGATGGATTTCAGACATTATCGCTAAATTTTTTTTTACATATTCATGCACGCCCCGTTTCGGGGCTAAAATGTCAGGCTCGTTTCTTTGGTGGTAACAGACAGCGTTGGCTTTTTACAACAGTTACCAAATATAGTTATTCAGAATTCCTGCAAACTTAGGCCAATGCCTTGTATTCTGGGCGTTTGCGTCATGTTGACGGGAAGACACTGACGATCAGTTCTGCAATAATGGCGGCAGATTTTTTCGCCATTGCCCTTCTAAAAGCAAAGCAAGAGGTATCAAGAATGAAAGTGACCAGAGCATTATTCGACGACGTTATGGCTCCCAATTATAACCCAGCTGCCATGATTCCAGTTCGCGGTGAGGGTTCCAGAGTGTGGGACCAGGAAGGTATCGAATATGTGGATTTTGCTGGCGGTATCGCGGTGAATTCTCTGGGGCATTGTCATCCGGCCATGGTTGCCGCGCTGAACGAGCAGGGTAGCAAATTGTGGCACCTGAGCAACGTGTTCACCAATGAGCCAGCCTTGCGTCTGGCTAAAAAGCTGACCGAGATGACCTTTGCTGAGCGCGTTTACTTTGCCAACTCAGGTGCGGAAGCCAACGAAGCCGCCCTGAAGCTGGCGCGTCGCTGGGCGCTGGAACACCATGGTGAAAGCAAAAATCAGATAATCGCTTTTAAACAAGGTTTCCATGGTCGTACTTTCTTCACCGTTACCGTGGGCGGTCAGCCAGCATACTCTGACGGCTTCGGACCAAAACCTGCTGCGGTTGATCATGCCGTATATAACGACCTGGACAGCCTGAAAGCGCTGATTTCAGACAACACTTGTGCGGTAATGCTGGAACCACTGCAAGGTGAAGGTGGCATTATCAGCCCCACTAACGAGTTTATCCAAGGCGTGCGCGAACTGTGTAATCAACACAATGCCCTGCTGATTTTTGATGAAGTGCAATCAGGCGTAGGCCGTACAGGGGAACTTTATGCCTATATGGGCCTGGGGGTCACGCCAGATATTCTGACCACCGCCAAGGCGTTGGGTGGTGGCTTCCCCATTGGTGCTATGCTGACGACCAAAGACATTGCTGCCAGTTTGAAAGTGGGTACCCACGGCAGTACTTATGGTGGTAACCCGCTGGCCTGTGCTGTGGCAGAAGCTGTGCTGGATGTTATCAACAGCAAAGAAGTGCTGGATGGTGTTAAGCATAAGGAACAACTGTTCCGTGACGGCCTGAATGCCATTAATGCCAAATACCATGTATTTAGTGAAATACGGGGTAAAGGCTTGTTGTTGGGCGCAGCATTGAACGACAAATACCAGGGCCGTTCCAGAGATTTTCTGGTGGCCGCCGTGGCTGAACATCTGATGTGCCTGGTGGCCGGTGCAAACGTCGTGCGTTTTGCCCCTTCTCTGATTATTTCTGACGAAGACATCAAAGAGGGTCTGGCACGTTTTGAACGCGCCGTGGCCAAAGTAGTACAAGGATAAATTAGCGGGCAGGACGATGTCCTGCTTAATCCAGGATGGATGATTGACCGGTGCCGCAGCCTGGCACCGGTTTCTGTTTGCCGGATATTCCGGTTTCCCAAAGAGTGTTAACAAACCGCCTCAGTAACAGCGGAGTAAGCGACTATGATGGTGATTCGCCCAATCCAAGCCAGTGACTATGGGTCACTGCATGATATAGCCGTGGAGTCCGGTATCGGCTTTACGTCCCTGCCGGTTAATGAAACCTTGCTGCGCAATAAGATTGCCGGTTCGGAGGCATCTTTTGCCCAGGATGTGGATGCGCCCGGTGACCAAAGTTACCTGTTTGTGATGGAAGACAGCGAGACGGGTAAGGTGGTTGGAACCAGTGGTATTCAAGCCTCTGTCGGACTGGATGATGCTTTTTATCATTACCACCTGAGCAAGGTTGCACACGCTTCCAGGGAGCTGGATATCTATAATCTGGTGGATATTCTGACCTTGTGTAACGATTACACCGGGGTCACGGAAATCTGCACATTGTTTTTACGTGAACAGGCGCGTAAAGGCAACAATGGCCGCTTTTTGTCTAAGTTTCGCTTCCTGTTTCTGAAAGAGCATGCGTCACGCTTTGCTGAAACCGTGATAGCTGAAATGCGCGGGGTGTCTGATGAGCATGGCAATTCACCATTCTGGCAGTGGTTGGAAGAGCATTTCTTCTCTATGGACTTTCCTACCGCTGATTATCTGACGGGAATTGGCCAGAAGGTGTTTATTGCCGAGTTGATGCCGAAGTATCCTATATACGTCAATCTGCTCAGCAAAGAAGCCCAGGCGGTGATCGGCAAGGTACATGATAAAACCCGACCGGCGCTGCAATTGCTGGAGTCGGAAGGCTTCCGTAATCGTGGTTATGTGGATATCTTTGATGCCGGTCCGACAGTTGAAGCTGATCTTCAACATATTCGTACAGCCCGTATCAGCCGCAAACTGGCGGCGGCAGTCGGTGATCCCGAGGGGGCAAAGTTGCATATGGTGATTAATACCAAGTTGCAGGGCTTTCGCGCCGTGGTGACTCCCTTGCTGGTCAGTAAAGACGAACAACGGGCAATTATTTCTCAGGCCGCTTTGACGGCATTGCAAATTGATGAAGGCGACCAGGTGCGTTTTGCATCCTTGTTGCTAAAGGGGTAGAAATGAGCAAAGCACAATTTATCGCAGGCCAATGGCTGGAAGGCCATGGCCACCCAATGAGCTCCACAGATCCGGCTAAGAAGCAGGTGATTTGGCAGGCCCAGTCAGCGACTGCTGAGCAGGTTGAACAAGCCATTAACGCAGCCCGTCAGGCATCTTTACCCTGGGCGGAATTCAGTTTTGAAGAGCGCCTGGTTTTTGTTAAGCGTTTTGCTGAGCTTCTGGGTGAACATAAAGATGAACTGGCACTGGTGATCGCCCGTGAAACCGGCAAACCGCTGTGGGAAACTGCGACAGAAGTCGCTGCCATGGTCGGTAAGGTGGCAATCTCTGAGCGGGCCTACCAGGAGCGCACCGGCACGGTTGAAAACCCCATGCCGCAAGGTCGCGCCTTTATTCGCCACAAGCCTCATGGTGTGGTGGCGGTGTTTGGGCCTTATAACTTCCCCGGTCACCTGCCAAATGGGCATATTGTGCCAGCGCTGTTGGCCGGTAATACGGTCATATTTAAACCCAGTGAACTCACTCCCTTAGTGGCGCAGAAGACGGTCGAACTGTGGGAGAAAGCCGGCTTACCGGCTGGTGTTATCAATCTGGTGCAAGGGGAAGTGGAAACCGGTAAGGCGCTGGCTGGTCACCCTGGTATCGACGGTCTGTTTTTCACCGGAAGTTCGCGCACTGGCAAGTTACTGCATGAGCAATTTGGCGGTCATCCGGGTAAGATTCTGGCCCTGGAAATGGGCGGCAATAACCCGTTACTGGTCAAGAGTGTTTCTGACATCGACGCCACGGTACATGATATTGTGCAGTCTGCCTTTATCACATCCGGTCAGCGCTGTACTTGCTCGCGTCGCTTATTTATAGAGAAAGGCGAGCAGGGCGACGCCATTCTGGCCCGTTTGCTGGAAGTGACCCGCCAGATTAAAGTGGGCGACTACGACGCCCAGCCACAGCCCTTTATGGGCGCAATGATATCTGCCCGCGCAGCCGCACAGATGTTGGCAGCTCAGCAACAATTGCTGGATTTGGGTGCTACTTCGTTACTGGCAATGCAACACCTTGATGTGGAGTCAGGCTTTGTCACCCCTGGTATTGTCGACGTGACCGGTATTCTTGCCAGCCTGCCTGATGAAGAACATTTTGGTCCGTTGCTTAAAGTCATTCGTTACACGGATTTTGATCAGGCTATCGACGAAGCAAACAATACGGTATTTGGTCTGTCAGCCGGTTTACTGTCTGATGATGCCGAGCTGTATCAGCACTTCTTCCGTCGCATCCGTGCCGGTATTGTCAACTGGAACCGGCCGATCACCGGTGCCAGTAGTGCAGCCCCCTTCGGCGGTATAGGCGAGAGCGGAAACCATAGAGCCAGTGCATATTATGCGGCTGACTACTGTGCTTACCCGGTTGCCTCGGTGGAGCTGGATAAATCCGTTATGCCGACCAGCCTGAGCCCAGGCCTGTCGTTCTGAATGAGTCTGGCCGGGTAACGCCCGGCCATGATCTCTGATCTGAATCAAAGCCGTCCGAGCGAACAATTGCTACGCTTTTTCTGACAAATACATCACTGTCTGTTTTTTGTTCGAAATTGCTGTATAATACGCCGCCGCAAGAAGCTGCCTTGGCCCAATGGTGTGAAACCCTAGGCCAAAAAGCATTGAATTTACGTTTTTCAATCCCTTAGGACTGAGTAAGAAGCATCATGCACAATAACGTTGAGACCCTGTTTGCAAACCTTTGGCAAGACTACGTTGCCATGACCCCTTCCGCCTTAAAAGTTCACCAATTACTGGGTGATGGCGATGAACTGATCAATGACCATGTCGCATTCCGTACCTTTAATATCGATAAAGTCGGTCTGGAAAAACTGGCGGCGCACTTCCTGGCATTGGGTTACGAAGAAAAGGGGCAGTACAACTTTGAACAGAAAAAGCTCAAAGCCAAACACTTCGAACATGCTGACGACACTAAGCCTAAAGTCTTTATCAGCGAACTCTTGGTTGAGGAGTTTTCTGCGCCAGTTCAAGCCATAATCCGTAAAATGGTTGACGCAGTACCTGCTGATGCGGTGAACAAGGAAAACTTTTTATACTCTGGCACGCATTGGCAGGTCAGCAGTGAAGAGTATCAAACACTGCTGAATGAGTCAGAATATGCCGCCTGGGTCTCGGCCTGGGGATTCCGTGCCAATCACTTTACCGTCAGTCTGAATCACCTGAAACGCTACACTTTGTTGTCAGAAGTGAATGACAAGCTCAAAGAAGCTGGTTTTGAATTGAACACCTCCGGCGGCGAAATTAAGGGCGGTCCTGAAGTGCATCTGGCCCAATCTTCTACCATGGCGGATAAAATGGAAGTGTGTTTCAGTGACAAGAGCCTGGTGATACCCAGCTGTTTTTACGAATTTGCCCAGCGTTACGCCATGCCCAATGGAAAGTTATATACAGGCTTTGTGGCTGCCTCGGCAGATAAAATCTTCGAAAGCACCAACGTAGGTATGTAGTACCTGCCAACTGATTTATTAAAGCCCGCTTTTATGCGGGCTTTTTGTTGGTATTATCTTTGTACCTGCTATTGTTTAGCTTAAGTAGCCAATCGGAGCGATTATGAGCAAGTTGATTGCGTCAGTGGATCAAAGAACCAATATTGTTGGCCAGAATCGTCTGGAACTGTTGATCTTCCGCCTTATCGGCGAACAACCTTTTGGTATTAACGTATTTAAGGTCAGGGAAGTTCTGCAATGCCCTGAGCTGACTGAGATGCCTGGTGCCAGTAATTGTGTTCGCGGCATTGCTCATTTACGTGGTGTGCCCATCACCGTGATTGATCTCAGCGAAGCAACAGGCGGTAAGCGCATTGAAAATCTGAAATCGGCCTTTGTGCTGGTGACAGAGTATAACCGTACCACCCAGGGCTTTTTGGTCGGCGGCGTTGACCGCATCGTCAATATTAACTGGGAGCAGATTATGCCACCGCCCAAAGGCGCTGGTGCTAATCATTATCTGACGGCAGTCACCAAGGTCGACAATAAGCTGGTACAAGTTATCGATGTAGAGAAGGTGTTCGCCGAAATCTCACCCATTGATGAGGAAGTCAGTGAGGATGTGAAAAAGCAGGCATCGGAAGTGGATTTATCAGAACTTACCGTGCTGGTGGCGGATGATTCATCGGTGGCACGCAATCAGGTTAAACGGGCACTGTCGTCGGTCGGTGTCAATGTGGAGCTGGTGAATGACGGACGTCAGGCATTGAAATGGCTGGAAGACAAGGCCAAAGAAATGGGCGGTGATATTACCGCAAAAGTGCCACTGCTTATTTCTGATATTGAGATGCCGGAGATGGATGGTTATACCCTGACGACGGCTGTTAAAGCGCATCCTGATTTGCGTAAAGTCCATATTGTTTTGCACTCATCGCTGAGTGGTGTATTTAACGAAGCCATGGTGCGCAAAGTAGGGGCCGACCAGTTTATTGCCAAATTTCATCCCGACGAGCTGGCCTCTGCGGTGCGTAAGTGGATGGCGAGCGACTGAGTTATGTTCCGGTAGCCATTGAATATATCAGCCCGCTTCTGCGGGCTTTTTTATTGGCGCTTCAACAGTAAATCTGGCGAATTCGACCGACTTGCAGTTTATCTGTCAATCCGGCTGGGATATGGTAAGTGCAGGAAAAACAACAATATCAGAGGCAAGAATGAAAAAATGGGGAATATTGCTTTGTCTGTTAGTCAGCCCACTCACCCTGGCTGCAGGGATTAAGGACTTTACTAAAGGCATGGAGCATCGTCAGGGCTATTTTGATTTTTACTATCAGCCCAGTGAAGGCAAGCTGTTTCTGTTGGTGGACAAACTAGAGCAACCTTTTATTTTCCAGAGTTCTCTGCCGCGGGGAATTGGCTCTAATGATATTGGTCTGGACCGCGGTCAACTGGGTGAAACCCGCCTGGTACAGTTTGAGCGCTTTGGCAACAAGCTGGTGCTCAAACAACTCAATACCTATTATCGTGCCGACAGTCACAATGCAGCGGAACGGGCCAGCATCGACGAGGCTTTTGCCAGTTCTGTATTAGCAGGCTTGCCTGTGGTAGCCAGTGACGCAGATAAATGGCTGGTGGACTACAGTGATTTTCTACTCAGCGATATTCATCAGATAGGGCCACGCCTGGCGGCACAAAATCAGGGCAGCTATAAGGTCGACCCTAAGCGCAGTGGTGTTTACCTGAATCGTTCCAAAGCATTTCCCCTGAATACCGAGCTGGAAGCGTTGGTCACTTACGCAGGAAGCAAAGCCGGTGAGTTTGTCCGCCAGGTTACCCCAGAGCCGGATGCTATCAGTGTGCATTTACATCACTCGTTGGTGGCATTGCCCGAGGCCGGTTATCAGAGCCGTGAGTTTCACCCCTATTCAGGTTATTGGAAAGTGGAATACATGGATTATGCAGCCGCCATTGACGAGCCAATGGTAAAGCGTCTGCTGCCGCGCCATAGATTGCAGAAGAAGAACCCTGGTGCTGCCATCAGCGAGGCCATAGAACCTATTGTCTATTATCTTGACCCTGGGGTGCCAGAGCCGGTGCGCACCGCTTTGTATGAAGGGGCTATGTGGTGGAACAGTGCTTTTGAGCAGTTGGGTTACAAGAATGCCTTCGTGGTAAAAACTTTGCCTGCAGATGCTGATCCTATGGATGTGCGCTACAACGTTATTCAATGGGTGCACCGCGCCACCAGAGGCTGGTCATATGGTGCGGGTGTGACCGATCCCAGAACCGGTGAGATTATTAAAGGGCATGTCACGCTAGGCTCTTTGCGAGTAAGGCAGGACTTTCTGATCGCTTCTGGTTTAACCGGGCCATATAAGGGCAATCAGGCCGATGTGGAGAAGCAGAAAGCCATGGCGCTGGCCCGTATTCGCCAGTTATCTGCCCATGAAGTGGGGCATACCATTGGCCTTATTCATAACTTTGCTGCCAGTGCTAACGGGCGTGCTTCGGTGATGGATTACCCCCATCCTTTGGTGGAACTGAAAGACCAGCAAATCAGTTTGCAGCATGCCTATCGGGAAGGGCTGGGAGAATGGGATATTTACGCCATACAATATGGCTATGGCGACTATTCAGACCAGCAATTGGCTGCATTGGTGGCCAAGGCCAAAGCCGACGGGCTGGAGTATATGGCTGATGAAGATGCCCGGCCTACCGGTGGTGTCAGTGCCATAGGCCATTTATGGGATAATGGCGCTGACCCGGTGGAAGAACTGAAGCGTTTGATGCGGGTTCGACAGACTGCCTTGAGCCACTTTGGCTTGGACAATATTGCCAGCGGGCAACCGCTGTCCAGTTTGCACGAAGCGCTGGTGCCAATCTATTTGTTACACCGTTATCAGATTGAGGCCGTCAGTAAACTGGTGGGCGGGGCCTTCTATGAGTATGAACTTAAAGGTGAACACCCCCAAGCCAAGGGGTTCAAGTGGGTGGAAACTGAAAAGCAACAGCAGGCAGTAAAGGCGCTGCTCGACACAGTGCAACCGGAGTTTCTTGCATTGCCTGACAATCTGTTGGCATTGATTCCGCCTAAGGCCTATGGCGACAGCGACGGCCGCGAGAGTTTTAAAGGGCGCATGGGGCTGGCGTTTGACCCATTGTCGGCAGCGGAAGCGGCGGCCAATCATAGCCTTAGTATGTTGTTACACCCGCAACGTCTGAACCGATTATCGTCGCAGGGACAACTGACTGAGGTACTGAGCCAGATACGACAGTCGGTTATACAAGGGAAAGACCACAAGGGAAAACTGGCGTTAATTCAGCAAAGAGTTCGCCATGTAGCTTTTTATCAATTGATGAAAAGCCTGACCAGTCAGGATTTAGCCCCAGAAGCACGTGCGGCGTTATACCTGCAGATGGATGACCTGGCAGACTGGCTGGATAAGCATGACAAAGATGCCAATCTGAAGATGCTGCTGCAACAATGGCAAGCATTCGAAGACAATGGTGAATGGCAACCTGGTTTTAAACCCCTGGCTTTACCACCAGGGTCGCCCATATAAGTTTGACCGGAGCGTGGTGACTGCCGCGCATTTTTTCTCAGGCTTGCAATAAATCCTTCATTAATCAGTCACTAAAGTGACGTATTCGAACCCTACTCTGAGTTGTTTACAACCTTTGTAGGGACTCGAATAATGAAAAAGTTGGTGATTTCTGGATTAAGCCTGGCGGTGATGTTGGCGCTGGGAGGCTGTGACGACGGCGATGATGGTGCCCAAGGTGCGGCAGGCGAAAAAGGGGCGAGCGGTCTGAATAGCCTGGTCGTGCAAACTGAATTGGCTGCAGGAGATACGCAGTGTTGGATGGGCGGTGTACGCATTGACTCCGGCTTGGATAAAGACAGCAATGGCACATTGGAAAGTGCCGAAATCACTGATACGTCCTACGTTTGTCAGCCGGACAATTTCAGTTCCGCCGGTGTAACCTTGCCTTATTCTGTACTGCGCAACGATTTGCAAAATGGTGCCATTCCCGGTTCTACATTCGAGATCCGCAATGGTGGCTTTGGTTCTGACATGGACGGCCATCCCACCAACCCTATGCAGTTTTATGCGATCACTGACCGTGGACCTAATGCCAATTTCACCGGTGAGCAGGGCAGTGGCAAAATGTTCCCTACTCCAGATTATGTGCCACGTATCGGTTTGTTTGAGATTCAGGCCACGGGCAATATCCGTCTGCTAAAAACCATTCTGCTTAAAGACCGTGATGGCAATCCTATCAGTGGTTTACCCAATACAGCAGCGTTGGGAGGCACAGGTGAGACCCCTTACGATGCACAGGGTAATGTGATTCGGATGAATCCGGATTTACCTTATGATGCCAACACCAACCCCATCAAACTGGATGATTATGGTCTGGACTCGGAAGGCCTGGTTGCCATGAGTGATGGCAGCTTCTGGGTAAGTGACGAGTATGGACCGCATATGGTGCATTACAATGCCGACGGTGTGGAAATAGCGCGGATTAACCCTTTTGCCACGGACAGCCGCAATCTGTATAGCCTGCCAGCAGAGTTTGGCCATCGCTGGGCCAACCGAGGTATGGAAGGCCTGACTATCACCCCGGATGAGAAAACCCTGGTGGGCATTATGCAGTCCAGTCTGGACAATCCCACTAAGCATCGTACTGACCTGACCCGCATCGTCACGATTAACCTGGAAAGCGGAGCCGTGAGCCAGTACTTATATCGTCAGGAAAAAGCCCAGAATTCAAACTCGGCCATCAAAGCGCTGAGTGATACCAGTTTCCTGGTACTGGAGCGCGATGGCGCGTTTTACAACACCAATTCCAATGCCATGAAGCATGTGTATAAAATTGACATCAGCCAGGCGACGGATTTGGAAAGCATCACTGGCGGTGAGCTGGTCCAGGATGCTGAAGTCGGCTTATCGTTAAATGGTAAGAGCCTGGAGCAACTGATAGATGAAAACAGGCAGGATGGTAATACCGATGCCGGGTGGCAGTTACTGGCCAGTCATAATATTCAGCCTGTTGTAAAAAGCAGTCTGGTCGTGGATATGGTGGCCGAAGTTGGCTACCCTCACGATAAGATGGAAGGGCTATGGGTCATAGACGGACAACGTCTGGGGGTGATCAATGATGACGATTTTGCTACCTGGTCGAGCAATGGCGTGCTGGAACAAAAGTATCTGGACAGCAATCAATCCCAGATAGATGGCAACACCTTATATATTATTGACGGCCTGGATTTAGCCCCGGTGCAATAATTTCCCTGTGCCGTCATGACTGGCGGCATAATATTGCTGTGAAGATTAATTATTTTCCGATGAACTGCCAGCAATAGCTTCCATCGCAAACTGGTTGTGCTTGTCGGAGTGATTCAGTATGCCAGCAAGGAACTGGTAGATTTCGTCAAGCAAGCAGAATGGTCAAACGGCAGTGAGTGCGTTTCTATTTTGCAGATTTGCATAAAAAAATGCCGCTCAGTTGAGCGGCATTTTTGTGTCAGCGTCAGCCAGATTATTTCTTGGCTGCGGCTTTACGGGCTTTGGCTTCTTCGATGACCTTCTCAGACACGTTCTGCGGGCATGGCAGGTAGTGTGAGAATTCCATGGAGAACTGACCACGGCCAGATGTCATAGTACGCAGAGAACCGATGTAGCCGAACATCTCGGACAGAGGCACGTCTGCTTTGATACGCACGCCAGTTACGCCAGCTTCCTGGTCTTTGATCATACCGCGACGACGGTTCAGGTCACCGATAACGTCACCTACGTGATCTTCAGGAGTGAATACGTCAACCTTCATGATCGGCTCCAGCAATTGAGGACCCGCTTTTGGAATGGACTGACGGAAAGCGCCTTTAGCTGCGATTTCAAACGCAATGGCTGATGAGTCAACCGCGTGGAATGAACCGTCGAACAGTTCTACTTCCAGGTCCAGTACCGGGTAACCGGCCAGGGTACCTTCGTCCAGCATGCTCTTGAAGCCTTTGTCGATGGCAGGCCAGAATTCCTTAGGAACGTTACCGCCCACAACAGTGGAGCTGAACTTATAACCTGTTCCTGGCTCACCAGGACGGATACGGTAGTCGATCTTACCAAACTGACCAGAACCACCAGACTGTTTCTTGTGCGTGTAGGAGTCTTCTACGGCCTTGGTGATGGTTTCACGGTAAGCTACCTGAGGTTTACCTACAACCAACTCAACACCGAACGTACGCTTCAGAATGTCTACCTTAATATCCAGGTGCAATTCACCCATACCTTTAAGGATGGTTTCGCCGGAGTCTTCGTCGGTTTCTACGATAAAGGTCGGGTCTTCTGCGATCATCTTAGACAGTGCGTTACCCAGCTTCTCGGAAGCACCTTTGTCTTTTGGCGCAACGGCAATAGAGATTACCGGCTCAGGGAAGATCATAGGTTCCAGCGTACAAGGGTTGTTAGGATCACACAGCGTGTGGCCGGTTTTAACGTTCTTCATACCTACGAAGGCCAGAATGTCACCTGCCTGACAACCTGTCAGTTCGTTACGGTCATTGGCGTGCATTTCCACCATACGGCCGATACGCTCAGTTTTACCTGTAGCAGAGTTCAGGATGGTGTCACCCTTGTTCAGCTTACCTGAGTAAACACGTACGAAGGTCAGGGCGCCGAAACGGTCATCCATGATCTTAAATGCCAGGGCACGGAAAGGCTCATCAACAGATACAGTAGCAGTTTCGCCGGTAGGCTCACCGGTTTCTGAGTCAGTCATATCCTGAGGCAATACTTCGGTTGGGTTAGGCAGGTAGTCAACTACCGCATCCAGAACCAACTGCATACCTTTGTTTTTAAAGGCAGAGCCACAGAAAGTGGGGAAGAATGCCAGGTTGATGGTACCTTTACGGATACAACGCTTCAGGTCTTCGATAGAAGGCACTTCGCCATCCATATAAGCCATCATCAGGTCATCGTCCTGCTCAACAGCACTTTCTACCAGTTGCTCATGGTATTCATTGACCTGGTCAACCATGTCAGCAGGTACATCTTCTACCTTGTAGTTTTCTGGCAGGCCTGTGTCATCCCAAATATAGGCTTGCTTGGTCAGTACATCTACCACGCCAACGAAGTCATCTTCGCGGCCGATTGGCAGGGTCATCACCAGAGGGTTAGCACCCAGCACGTTTTTAATTTGCTTAACGACGCGGTAGAAGTCTGCACCCATACGGTCCAGCTTGTTGACGAAGATCAGGCGAGATACTTCTGAATCGTTAGCATAGCGCCAGTTGGTTTCAGACTGTGGCTCAACACCGCCTGAACCACAGAATACACCGATACCACCGTCCAGTACTTTCAGTGAACGATATACTTCAACAGTGAAGTCAACGTGTCCGGGAGTGTCGATAACGTTAAAACGGTGACCTTTCCAGAAGCAGGTGGTTGCAGCGGACTGGATAGTAATACCGCGCTCGGCTTCCTGTTCCATGAAGTCCATGGTGGATTCACCATCATGCACTTCACCTGTTTTATGGATCTTACCGGTGAGCTTCAGGATACGTTCAGTAGTGGTAGTTTTACCCGCGTCAACGTGGGCGAAAATACCAATATTTCTGTAGAGGGATAAATCTGCCATGGTTTCCTTCACAAAGTTTTAAGGGAAAAAAATCGCGCGCAAGTATACAGGAAAACGCAGTTAAAAACCCGTCTTCTGCTAAATAATTGCGCAAAAGTTATCGAATCCGTCAATGTCGACCGTCAAATATGCGCTTTGCACTTGTTTTGCCTGGTTTTAACCACCCTGCTTGTGTAACGGCCGAACCGGCTCATAGAGTTTAACCCAAGTTTATTGATCCGGATTAAATACTGCTACGGAAATCTGCTTTAGCATCCCCTGTAATTACAACCATTCATCTAATCGTTGCCAAAGGAGCCTTGTATGACGGCCTTAAAAGGCAAGCCCGAGCTTCTCAGCCCGGCTGGCAGTTTAAAGAATATGCGCTTTGCCCTGGCCTACGGTGCCGATGCTGTGTATGCCGGTCAGCCCCGCTATTCTCTGCGGGTCAGAAATAATGAGTTTAATCATGCCTTGCTGGCCCAAGCCATCGAAGAAGTGCACGAGCAGGGTAAGAAGCTTTACGTGGTGAATAACATTGCCCCGCATAACAGTAAACTGAAGACCTTTTTAGCCGATTTGCGCCCGGTGGTGGAAATGCAACCGGATGCACTGATCATGTCCGATCCCGGACTGATTATGCTGACCAGAGATACCTTTCCAAATATTGATATTCATCTGTCCGTGCAGGCCAATGCAGTGAACTGGGCCACGGTCAGGTTCTGGCAACAGGAAGGGATTAAACGGGTGATACTGTCTCGTGAGTTGGGGTTGGAAGAAATCGAAGAGATTCGTCAACGCTGTCCGGATATTGAATTAGAGGTGTTTGTGCATGGCGCCTTATGTATGGCGTATTCGGGGCGATGCCTTTTGTCCGGTTATATCAATAAGCGTGACCCCAATCAGGGCACCTGCACCAATGCCTGTCGCTGGAAATATCAGGTGCAGGGTATGCAACAAGGTGGTTGTGCAACTGACGCTCAAGGGCAGTTTGCACAGGCATTCTTGCAGGAAGAGTTGCGCCCGGATGAACTGATGCCGGTATTCGAGGATGAACACGGCACCTATATTATGAATTCCAAGGATCTGCGCGCCATTCAGCATGTGCACAAGCTTGCCGAAATTGGCGTGGATTCGTTAAAAATAGAAGGGCGTACCAAGTCTTTCTATTATTGTGCTCGTACCGCACAGGCGTATCGTCGTGCCATAGACAGTGCGGTCAGCGGTCAGGCCTTTGATCCCGGGCTGATGTCTGAACTGGAGAAGCTGGCTAACCGCGGCTATACCGAAGGTTTCTTGCGCCGCCATACACATGACGAATATCAGAATTACACCGAGGGCAGTTCAATCAGTGATACGCAGCAACTGGTGGGCGAAGTGCTCAAGCAGTTGGGTGACGGCCAACTGCTGATTGAAGTAAAAAACAAATTTATGCTGGGCTGCAGTCTGGAATTAATGACACCAAGCGGTAACTGCGACTTTGTGCTGACCCAGATGCAATCCGAGTCAGGCCTGCCGATGCAGGTTGCACCCGGCGCAGGTTACAGAGTTTGTATCACTGCACCTAAAGGCATGGATGTTAGTTACGGTATATTAATGCGTAACTTGCCGCAGCACAGTTCCACCAGGCAGCCCTTTTACCAGTTCGGGAGTTAATCTTATGGCGCTACATATCACTCAGGAATGCATTAATTGTGATATCTGTCCGATGGAATGTCCGAATCAGGCCATCAGCATGGGAGCAGAGTTTTATCAGATAGATGTGAATCGTTGCACGGAATGCGTGGGACATTATGATGAACCACAATGCGTGGCTTGTTGCCCGGTGGATTGTATTGAACCTGACCCAATCCATAAGGAAACTCAGGAACAGCTTTACGATAAGTTTCTGGCTCTGCACAGTTAATATGTTTGTCTTTGGCTGAAAGGCCATGGCGCTTGTGCGGGTCTAATGTGTTTCCTATTGCATGTTAAAGAAAGGAAGGGATGGTGATTAAAGGCAGTTGTTTGTGTGGGCAGGTCAGTTATCAGATCAATGGCCCGGTCGGCGAGATTGTGCACTGCCATTGCCGAACCTGTCGCAAGGCCCATGGCGCGGCTTTTTCCAGCGTGGCGTCGGTACAGGACCGGGATTTTCAGCTCAATGGCGGGGCGCTGCTTAAGTCATTTGAATCTTCACCAGGCAAGCGCCGCTTTTTTTGCACAGAATGTGGCACGCAGATTTATGCCAAGCGTGACAACACTGAACATGTGATTTTACGCCTGGGATCACTGGATGACGATCCGGGCAGTCGGGAAACTAAGCATATCTGGGTGGCGGATAAAGCCAGTTGGTATGCACTCAGGAGTGATATTCCCTGTTTCGGGGCGTTTGAATAAGCAGGCCGAAGCAATGCGGCACTTCGTCAGTGCGGTTAACCCAGCGGCATTACCCTGTTGCGTCCCAGGGTCTTGGCCTGGTACAACTGCTTGTCTGCCTGTTCAAGTAAGTCACTTCTACGCATGGCGCCGCTGAATTCCGCCACACCAAAGGATGCACTGATACCGTCCAGGCTCTTGCCGGTGCGTCTGTCCACCACACTGACCTTTTCAATGGCGCGGCGCATCACTTCAGCCTGGTGAATGGCCTGTTTGAGCTTACTGTCTTTCAGCAATACAGCAAATTCTTCGCCACCAAAGCGGAAAGCACTGGCATTGTCCCTGCAACTGTCTTTCAGTTTCTTGCCAACCGCTTTTAATACCCGGTCGCCCATTTGATGGCCAAACTGATCGTTAATCGACTTAAAGTGGTCGATATCCACCATCACCAGACAGGTGCCTTTATCGGGCTGCATCACTTTTAATTCTTCATCCAGATAACGCCGGTTGTAGAGGCCGGTCAGAGCGTCAAATAATGCGTTTTGTTGGCTGTCTTTCAATTTAGCCCTGAGTTCGCTGATTTCCTTTTCAGCGCTACTCAGAGCGGCCGTAAAGTCCAGCGTACTGCGTTTGATATGCTGGGTTTCCTTTACCAGGGAACGCACCAACTGCATCACTTCCTCAACCGACCAGCCTTCGCGTTCCACTTTGTCTAAATCTGACAAGCGATTGTCTATCGCTTGCTTAAAGTTCTGCGTATCGCTGCGGGTATCGCCAAGTGATTGCGACAATTCAATCAACATGGCCTCTACCGTCTGGCGCAATTGCCAGGCCTCTACTTCCTGTGTATCTGCCAGATGCTGGCGATACAGTTCCTGAATCTTTGCCGCAGAAATTGGCTGATTGTTTACCGTCAGTTTGTCCACTTCCGCGTTCAGCGGCGCAGACTGATTGCTGGCATAGGTGTACCAAAGCGCATAATTGGTGGGGATGGCGGAAATCTGATGTTTAATCAGCAGTGGGATGGTTTGTTTAAGTACCTGAAAAGACTTTTCCAGCTCGTCCGCCATTTTTTATTCTCAGTTGGGCGCCTTGGATAAGGCTAGTGTAGCAGAGACATTGCCTTCAGATCGCCAAGCCATGAACAACTTGGGGTCATTCGGTGCCACTGATAATCTGTACCTGTGCAATATCTGTGTCGCCTTTAAGTACCTTATAAATACCGTCCTGGGTTAAGGTGCGCATACCGTCTTTCATGGCCTGCTCCTTCATGGCCGACACTGCCGCTTCCTTATATACCAAGGCGCGTAGTTCCGGGGTCATAGCCAGCAATTCATGCACGCCAGTACGACCTTTGTAGCCAATATCGCCACAGGCTTCGCAACCCTTGGCCCTGAACAGTTTCAAGGGTTTTGGCAGGTTTAATTCATCAAGATATTCCTCGCCATACTGCCTGTGAATAAAGCCCAGGTCGGCGTCGGTTGCTTGATACTCTTCCTTACAATTCGGGCATAAGGTCCGGATCAAGCGTTGCGCCAGGATCCCCACACAGGCATCAGAGAAGTTCACCGGGTCCAGTCCCAAATCCAACAAACGAGTAATGGTTTCTGGCGCTGAGTTGGTGTGCAAAGTGGATAACACTAAGTGACCGGTTAGCGAAGCTTCAATACCGGCATGGGCGGTTTCTTTATCCCGCATTTCACCGATCAGAATAATATCCGGGTCGGCCCGCAAAAATGCACGCAAGGCATTGGCAAAGGTAAAACCAATTTTAGGGCTGACCTGTACCTGTTGCAGGCCGGCCTGGGTGATTTCCACCGGGTCTTCCGCGGTCCAGATTTTCTTTTCCGGGGTGTTCAGGTCACCCAGCACCGCGTGCAGCGTGGTTGTTTTACCTGAGCCTGTAGGCCCTACCACCAGAATGATACCGTGAGGCTTTTTAATCATTTCCTTCAGGCGGGCCGCATTACCTGGTGCCAGATTCAGTTTGTCCATGGGCATAGCGCCGCCGGATGCCAGGATCCGCATCACCACCCCTTCACCGGCGACAGTGGGAATTGTGGCCACACGCACTTCCACCAATTGCCCTGACATCTTGACGGCCAGCTTGCCGTCTTGGGGGACCCGCTTCTCGGCGATATTCAGATTAGCCAGAATTTTAATCCGCGCCACCACCGCATTGTGGTGTGAAGCAGGGATTTGGGTAATGTCGCGACACACACCATCAACCCGCATTCGTACCCGGGTTGGGCCATTCTTTTCAGCATCTACGTGAATATCTGAGGCATTCAGGCGCTTGGCATCATGCAGGATACGGCTAACCAGCCTGACCACCGCTGGAGCATCGTCTGACAAATCTTCCTGCTGTTCTTCCAGGTCATCGCCACCGCCGCCTATTTCGTCAAGGATTTCATCCATTTCCCCCGGTGCCACTGCGCCACCGCCGCTTTCGCCGAGATATTGCAATACCTGATTAGGCAAAGACACATGAATATCATAACTGTCGATACCCAAAGCGCTTTCAATCTCCATCAGCAGCGCAGCGTTGTTGGGTTCTGCCATCAAAATAATGGGATTGTCTGAGACGTCGGCCACCACCGCCACGTAATTGCGCTTAAGGTAAGACAGATTCAGCTTACTGTTGCCCTGATAGACGTGGTACTTATCTGGCAAGTAGGGTAGGTAGGGGACCTGATAATGTACAGACAGAGCGTGCCCCAATTCATTCTCGGCGATTCGATGTTCGCTGATTAAACGCTGTACCAGTTGCTTGGGGTCTTTACAACTTTCCAATAGCGCGTCAAGGTTGGCGTCCGAGATCAATTCCTTGTGCACCAGATACTGGAAGGGTTTGTTAGTACCGCCCAGTTCAAAGCGGAACTTTTCCCCTATCATACCGCCCAGTTGATTGGCCAGTTCCAGATCATCAGAATTAAAGTCGCCCTGGCGTTTATTAATAATCTGCATAACGCCCAACAGAACGCCGGCATTCATGACCGGCACACAAATAATATTGCGGGTAATAAAGGAAGAAGACTTGTCGAATTTGTCGGCAAAGCGCAAACGGGGGTGGATAGCGGCAAGTTCTTCGGCGTTATAAGGGTCGGAAATCAGCAGGGGCAATTGGCTTAGTGCCACATAACCGGCGATGGACTGCGGTGTAATAGGTACTTTAATTTCACGAATTTCACGGCCGGTTTTAAAGCGCGCGACCAAATCCTGATGTTGCCGGCGACGCTGGAAAATACTCATACGCTCGGCATCAAACATGCCCAGTACGATAGGCTCGAGTTTTTCGTAGGCGTCCATCAGCCCGATATTATCGTCCAGTAACTGGCGAATCTGGGTAAGCTGGCGGTCGGATTTGTTCGTGATCATGTTTTACAAAGTTATCATGGACTTACTATCTTAATGCTACTATAGCCGACAGCTATGGCGCTGAATATAGCGAAGCGGCATTTTATCCCGATGGGCGGCGACTGATACTGCTATCAAAATAGTGATATTTTGCATGATTGAGGTTGCATAAAAATCCCGCATAGGTATAATTCGCGCCCACTGCCAAAAAGGCATGCGTCTTCAAATTGAAATTTTCGATTCGAAGATGAATACAAGACCCTAATTTTGGGTCGGCGGTTTACACCCATCCTCCCCCTGGTTATTCAGGTTGGTGAGGGTGAATTTTTTTGTTCTTTTGATTGGAGCTTGGTCGATGCCAAATCAAAGAATTCGCATTCGTTTGAAAGCGTTTGATCACAAGTTGATCGATCAGTCTACGGCTGAAATCGTTGAAACTGCCAAACGCACTGGTGCTCAGGTTAGCGGTCCTATTCCTCTACCTACCCGCAAAGAACGCTATACGGTTCTGATTTCTCCTCACGTAAACAAAGATGCGCGTGACCAATATGAAATCCGTACCCATAAGCGTCTGGTGGACATCATCGAGCCTACTGATAAAACAGTAGACGCGCTGATGAGGTTGGACTTGGCTGCCGGCGTTGATGTTCAAATCAGCCTGGGCTAACAAGAGAGGGTTTTAACAATGGCGATTGGTATAGTCGGTCGTAAAGTAGGTATGACCCGCATCTTCACTGAAGATGGCGTGTCCATCCCTGTGACTGTTATCGAAGCAACGCCTAACCGCGTCACTCAGTTGCGTACTGAAGAGAAAGACGGTTATCGCGCATTGCAAGTCACTGCAGGTACCAAGAAAGCTAACCGCGTTACTAAAGCTGAAGCAGGTCACTTTGCTAAAGCTGGTGTTGATGCGGGCCGTGGCCTGTGGGAATTCCGCCTGAATGACAATGAAGGCGAAGGCATTGAAGTCGGTAGTGAAATCACTGTTGAAATCTTTGCTGAGAATGCCAAGGTTGACGTAATCGGTACCTCTAAAGGTAAAGGTTTCGCCGGTGCGATTAAACGTTGGAACTTCCGTCACCAGCGTAACTCGCACGGTAACTCTTTGTCTCACCGTGCCCCTGGTTCTATTGGTCAGAACCAGTCACCTGGTAAGGTTTTCAAAGGCAAGAAGATGGCTGGTCACTTAGGTGACGAGCAGGTCACTGTGCAGTCTTTGGAAGTTGTACGTGTTGACGCTGCCAACAACCTGTTGTTGGTTCGTGGCGCAGTACCCGGTGCAACAGGCGGCGATCTGATCGTCAAGCCTGCGGTTAAAGCGTAACGTCTGGGAGAATAGTGATGGAATTAGTATTGAAAGACGCGAACAGCGCTCTTGAAGTATCCGAAGCTACCTTTGGACGTGAGTTTAACGAAGCTCTGGTACACCAGGTAGTTGTAGCTTACGGTGCTGGCTCTCGTCAGGGCACTAAAGCGCAAAAAACACGTTCTGAAGTTAGCGGTGGCGGTAAGAAGCCATGGCGTCAAAAAGGTACTGGCCGTGCCCGTGCCGGTACTATCCGCAGCCCAATCTGGGTTGGTGGTGGTCGCGCCTTTGCAGCCAAGCCTCGTGACTTTGATCAGAAAGTAAACAAGAAGATGTACCGTGGTGCTATCAAAAGCATCCTGTCTGAACTGGTTCGCCAGGAGCGTCTGATTGTTGTTGAGAAATTCGGTGTTGAAGCACCTAAGACCAAGGAACTTTTGGCTAAGCTGAAAGCTTTGGATCTGAAAGACGTGCTGATCGTGACTGCAGAAGTAGACGAGAACCTGTTCCTGTCTGCCCGCAACCTGTACAAGGTTGACGTGCGTGATGTAGCCGGTATCGATCCTGTCAGCCTGATCGCGTTTGAAAAAGTGTTGATCACTGCCGATGCAGTGAAACAACTTGAGGAGGCGTTGGCATGATAAACGAAGAACGTCTACTGAAAGTGGTTTTAGCGCCACACATCTCTGAAAAGTCTACCATGGCTGCCGAAGGCGCCAACACTGTGGTTTTCAAAGTTGTGAAAGACGCGACTAAAGCCGAAATCAAACAAGCGGTTGAGAAACTGTTTGAAGTTGAAGTCGATGCAGTTCGTACCGTTAACGTGAAGGGTAAAACCAAACGTCACGGTATGCGCATGGGCAAGCGCAGCGACTGGAAAAAAGCTTACGTACAGCTGAAAGAAGGTCAGGACATCGACTTCGTCGGTGGCGCTGAATAATAGGGGGATTTAGACATGCCATTATTGAAAGCGAATCCAACTTCAGCCGGTCGTCGTCACGTTGTTCAGGTTGTTAACCCTGATCTGCACAAAGGCGCACCTTACGCCCCATTGCTGGAAAAAAACAGCAAAACTGGTGGTCGTAACAACAATGGTCGCATCACTGTGCGTCACATTGGTGGTGGTCATAAGCAGCACTATCGTGTTATCGACTTCAAACGTAACAAAGACGGTATCCCTGCTGTAGTTGAGCGTCTGGAATATGATCCAAACCGTTCTGCCAACATCGCACTGGTATTGTACGCAGACGGTGAGCGTCGTTACATCCTGGCTCCTAAAGGAATCAGCGCTGGCGATCAACTGTTGTCTGGCTCTGCTGCGCCTATCAAGGCGGGTAACAGCATGCCAATGCGCAACATGCCTGTGGGTACCACTGTACACGCAGTTGAAATGAAGCCTGGTAAAGGCGCGCAGTTGGCGCGTTCTGCTGGTGCTTATGCTCAGATTCTGGCCCGCGACGGCGGTTACATCACTCTGCGTTTGCGCAGCGGTGAAGTACGCAAAGTTCTGGCTGATTGCCGCGCCACCATTGGTGAAGTAGGCAACGCCGAGCACATGCTGCGTCAGTTGGGTAAAGCGGGTGCACAGCGCTGGCGTGGTGTTCGTCCGACCGTTCGTGGTGTTGCCATGAACCCGGTTGATCACCCGCACGGTGGTGGTGAAGGCCGTACCTCTGGTGGTCGTCACCCAGTTTCTCCTTGGGGTAAACCTACCAAGGGTAAGAAGACCCGTAGTAACAAGCGTACCGATAAACTCATCGTACGTCGTCGTAATAAGTAATAGCGAGGATTCACCATGCCACGTTCTCTCAAGAAAGGTCCATTTATTGACCTGCACTTGTTGAAGAAGGTAGAGACTGCGGTGGAAAAGAACGAGCGTCGTCCAATCAAAACTTGGTCACGCCGTTCCATGATCATCCCAAATATGATTGGGTTGACCATTGCAGTCCATAACGGTCGCCAACATGTTCCAGTACTGGTTACTGATGAAATGGTCGGCCACAAGTTGGGCGAATTTGCGCCAACGCGTACTTACCGCGGCCACGTCGCGGATAAGAAAGCTAAACGTTAAGGGGTAGGATAATGGAAGCATTAGCTAAACACCGTTTTGCCCGTACGTCGGCTCAAAAAGCACGCCTGGTTGCGGATCAAATTCGCGGAATGCACGTTGAGAAAGCTCTGGAGCTTCTGACTTACAGCCCTAAGAAAGCGGCTGGTCTGGTTAAGAAAGTTCTGGAGTCTGCCATCGCCAATGCTGAGCATAACGAAGGTGCAGATATCGACGAGCTGAAAGTCGCGAAGATCTTCGTCGACGAAGGCCCGACCATGAAGCGGATTAAGCCTCGTGCTAAAGGCCGTGCGGACCGTATTTTCAAGCGTAGCAGTCACATCACTGTTGTTGTGGCTGATAACTAGGAGTAGATAATGGGACAGAAGGTACATCCTACAGGTATACGCCTGGGTATCAGCAAACCATGGACTTCTACCTGGTACGCTAATACTAAAGAATACGCAGACAACTTGTTCAATGACCATCAGGTACGTCAGTTCCTGACCAAAGAACTGAAGAATGCGTCAGTTTCCAAGATCGTCATCGAGCGTCCAGCCAAGAGCATCCGTGTGACTATTCACACTGCGCGTCCTGGCGTGGTTATCGGTAAGAAAGGTGAAGACGTAGAAAAACTGCGTAAGTACGTTTCTAACCTGGCCGGCGTTCCTGCACAGATCAACATCGCTGAGGTTCGTAAGCCTGAGCTGGATGCGCAGTTGGTTGCCGACAGCATCTCCAGCCAGCTTGAGCGTCGTGTTATGTTCCGTCGCGCTATGAAGCGTGCGGTACAAAACGCCATGCGCATCGGCGCTAAAGGTATCAAGGTAGAAGTAAGCGGTCGTCTTGGCGGCGCTGAAATTGCCCGTTCTGAGTGGTATCGTGAAGGCCGTGTGCCGCTGCACACTTTCCGTGCTGACATCGATTACGCCACCTCTGAAGCCGGCACTACCTACGGTATCATCGGCGTTAAAGTGTGGATCTTCAAAGGTGAAGTTCTGGGTGGTCTGCCAGCAGCCAACGCTGTAGAGCAAGCACCAGCTCCTGCACCTAAGAAGAAAGGCCGCAGCGCGAAGCAAGGGGGCTAAGAGATGTTACAACCAAAACGTACGAAATTCCGTAAGCAGCATAAAGGTCGTAACCGCGGTCTGGCGATTGCAGGCGGTAAGGTAAGCTTCGGTACTTTCGGCTTAAAAGCCACTGGCCGTGGTCGCATGACTGCTCGTCAAATCGAAGCAGCCCGTCGTGCCCTGACTCGTCACGTTAAGCGTCAAGGTAAGATCTGGATCCGTGTATTCCCTGACAAGCCAATCACTGAGAAGCCTCTTGAGGTTCGTCAGGGTAAAGGTAAGGGTAACGTGGAATACTGGGTATGTCAGATTCAGCCTGGTCGTGTACTTTACGAAATTGAAGGTGTGCCTGAAGAGTTGGCCCGTGAAGCTTTCGAGCTGGCTGCTGCTAAGTTGCCCTTCAAGACAACCTTTGTAACTCGGACGGTGATGTAATGAAAGCTACTGAACTGAAAGATAAAAGCGTAGAAGAGCTGAACGCAGAGCTGCTGAACCTGCTGCGCGAACAGTTCAACCTGCGCATGCAACACAGCACAGGTCAGCTGGAAAAAACTCACCAGTTGAAGATTGTGCGTCGCAGCATTGCGCGTGTTAAAACCATTCTGACTCAGAAGGCAGGTGCCTAATGACTGAAAAAAATACACGTACACTGCAGGGCCGTGTCATTAGCAACAAAATGGACAAGTCCATCACTGTAGCTATTGAGCGCAAGGTGAAACACCCAATTTACGGTAAGTTCATCAAGCGTACTACTAAACTGCATGCACATGATGAAAACAACGAGTGCAGCATTGGCGATATCGTCACTGTAAAAGAGTGTCGTCCTTTGTCTAAGACAAAGAACTTTACTCTGGTTGCCGTTGTTGAGAAATCCACCGAGGTTTAATCCTCTCGGGATTTTGTAAAAAAGCGCCTTCGGGCGCTTTTTTTATGTCGTATTGCGACGTAGCAGGAGCACTCACCGGCGATGTCTCACCAAAAAAACATAGCCAATACAAGCACAAAACTGGGTCCCATAATAAGGTATGGCTTGGCTTACCTATTGGTCAGCTTAAAGGCGCTATGCTGGTAACAGGTCGGGGGCTTTTCCCCAATGCGGAGGCCTGGTTATGCGATGTACAGCTTTGCTCTATTTCTGCTCGGTAAGCACGTTAGCGCAGCCTCTGGATTTTGCCGCGCAACTGATCCAATGGCATAAACCAGAAGATCCCTGGCGCTATCAGCGCCTGGATATAGGAAATCAAGACTTCCGCCATCGTCTGCAGCAATTGGAGTGGCAGCATACTGTCACACAGGATCTATTCCTGTCTTTACAACTAAGTAAGAAAGACAAGGTCCTCAGCACGTGTCCCAATAGCCATAAAGTATCGGAAATGGATATAGCCCTGGTGCCAACGATTCGTTTTACAAATGATCTGTCTATAGGGGTAGGCTGGCATTTCTCTCGCGAGGGAACGTTAAAATTAGGGCAGCGTGAGGCGATGGCGTTAGGTAGTCGACAGGGATGGTTGATCAATGCCGAATTTCTGCTTAACCATAGACAAAACATGAAGTTGACATTCAGCAATGCCAATTATCTGGACAGGTTTAGTACGGGTCAATCTGCAGGAGAAGGTTTCACCGAAACTGCCTTACACCTGTCTTATCAAGTCAGTTTTTGACGGCTTGTTACAGTGTTGTTTTTTTTTAGAAAATAGCAACAAGCACAGTCCCGCTGTCATTAGCAGCAATACTGAAGGAGTTGGAATGCTTTGGTAAGTGAGAGCAACCTGATCACTATAATATTCAAAATGAGTTGATTCGCCCTCTAATATCGAACCGGAATAATCGGTTTTTAAGATGCTGATACTTAGCTGAGCCGCGTAGAAAGGCTGAGCACTAGGGTTTCTAAGTAACGACTCAATACCATTTTTATCGAAAAATGTTCGATCAACGTCATTCAGAATGCTGCCAAAGGCTATTATTTCTTGAAAATAAAAAGAGAATTTCATCAACCCATCTCCAAGATCAAGCTCAGTGATACCAGACATTCCCCCAACAGTGATGTCTAACAACTCATGAATGTCAGTGGATGATGACCAACTGGTCCCCCTGGCCGTCAATTGCAGAGGTTCTACGGCTGTATCTGTATATTCATTTATATCAACACGGCTCATCAGAGCATCCCTGAAAATACTGGCATACAAGACATCTACTAATTGATAGGTCGCTCCCCAGGTTTGTGTTGTTAAGCCAGTATTTGGGTCAGAGAACTCGTCAAAGTAAGGTATCACCTCTTTGTTTTCTGGGTTGCTAAAATCTAAATCAAACTGTTGAGTTAAACTTGTCTGCTCAGGCGTTAGTGAAGTGTATTGGTGCCTAGTACTTCCATCCGCTAAATATGTGGTATTTACCTGTGTCAGGCTAATATCGGATATATCAGCCGTGATAATGCCAGCAAATACAGATGAAGATATTAAGCTTGCTGCGAGTAAAAGCAATCTAGCTACAATGGCTCTGTCCTTGAACATAACAATATCCCTAATGTTGATACTCTGTCGTCGTGAGTGATTATTAATAGATCAAAAAATATACAAACTCAATGTGCTTTCATATATATAGCGGATTTGTTGCCCTGCTTAGCATTTGTGCCACACTTGATTCGATAAACTAGGCGAGACAAGTCGTGGACAGTGCAGATCTGGTCTTTATGTTGGTGGGTGGTGCGCTAATCCTGGTGGGATTGGTCCTGTTTGTTTTTGGTCGTCGGGACGGCAACAAAAATTACCTAGAAGGCTTTGGTATTAAGCTGGATGTCAGCAATCCCTCCATTATTCTAATTGTGGCTGGTGTAGGCTTGTTATTGGTTCCGCGTTTGTTACCCGCCAATAAGCCCTTGGAACACTCCGCAGTTAATCCGCAGATATTGCTTCCGTCTAATACTGCAAATCCCCAAAGCCAAGCAATTGTTCCTGGGCAAAGTAATGTACCGGCTGTCACAACTGCCAATGGACAGACACAACCCGTATCCCCAACAATAACGCCCACGGATAGTAATGTGGAGTCCGTTTTTTTGCCGCAGGGCATGTGGCAGTTAAGTGGTTATCAGGAATCCGGCATTGATGTGCCTGGCGTGCAGGGCAATATCTTGTTTAATGTGCTGTCCGGTGTACAGGCTAACTGGCGGGCTAACCTTGCCTATGCGGATATCTGGGGAAATTTTATGTCTTACGATTATGCCGGGCAAATCCGCAGTGCTAATGGGCAATACGTCATCGATTTGCTAAGCAGCAATGATCCGGGTTTTTCACCACAGCAAAATATTCCACTGGAAATGATGCTGGAAAATGGAGGTGTGCTGCATATGAAATATGATTTTGGCGGTGCACAAATTTTACTGCATTACATTCAGTAATCTGTCCGGCTGTTTGGTTGCCAGCAAGCCGGTCTGCCGGGCCTGCTCGTGCCGTTGCATCTCGGCTCTGACATGTTAGGTCGATGAAAATCGTTGATCCCTGACCTTCCCTTAGGTAGAACTGGTTATTAAAACAACAACCCTACACAAGGACCACTGCATGATCATAGGCATACCTAAGGAAATCCTGACCAATGAGACCCGTGTGGCGGCAACGCCAAAGTCTGTCGAGCAGTTGTTAAAGCTCGGCTTCGAGGTCCATGTGGAGCAAGGCGCTGGCGAACTTGCCAGTTTTAACGACCAGGCATATTTGGATGCAGGTGCGAAGATTGCGGCGCGCGAGGAAATCTGGCAGGCCGACATGATTTTCAAGGTCAACGCACCGATGAAAAATGGCCGTAAGAAAATTGATGAATTCGAGCTCATCAAGCCCGGTACGACTATTGCCAGTTTTATCTGGCCTGCGCAAAATCCCGCTTTACTCGAACAACTGGCCAGCAAGCAGGTCAACGTGCTGGCCATGGATGCGGTGCCACGAATCTCCCGTGCCCAGTCATTGGATGCGTTGAGTTCCATGGCCAATATCGCCGGTTATCGCGCGGTGGTGGAGGCGGCGCATGAATTTGGCCGCTTTTTTACCGGTCAGATTACCGCCGCAGGTAAAGTACCGCCAGCCAAGGTATTAGTAGCGGGGGCCGGTGTGGCCGGACTGGCTGCCATAGGTGCTGCAGGCAGCTTAGGTGCCATTGTGCGTGCCTTCGATGTGCGTCCGGAAGTGAAAGAACAAGTGCAAAGTATGGGCGCGGAATTCTTGGTGGTGGACGTTAAGGGCATGGAACAGAGTAGCGACGGCTATGCCAAAGAAACCTCGGCAGAATTTAATCAAGCCGCAGAACGCCTGTACGCAGAGCAAGCCAAAGAGGTGGACATTATTATCACCACGGCGCTGATCCCTGGCAAACCTGCCCCTAAGTTGATTAGTCAGGACATGATTGATTCAATGAAGCCCGGAAGCGTCATTGTTGATTTGGCGGCGGCTAACGGCGGCAACTGTGCCTATACCAAGGCCAATAAGATTGTCACTACTCCTAACGGCGTTAAGGTCATTGGTTATACGGATATGCCTGGGCGTTTACCAGCCCAATCATCGCAGTTGTACGCGACAAACCTGGTGAATCTGGCCAAGCTGCTGTGCAAAAACAAGGACGGGCAAATTGATCTGGACTTTGACGACCTGGTGATTCGCGGTGTCACAGTGATAAAGCAAGGTGAGGTGACCTGGCCGGCACCGCCCATCAAGGTCTCGGCGCAATCTAAACCCAAAGTGACCCCAGTTAAGGAAAAACAGCCAGATAAGCCAATCGACCCAAGGAAAAAATACGGCCTGCTGGCCGCTGGCATTGCTGCATTTGCCTGGGTAGCCAACTCCGCGCCGCCCGAGTTTTTGTCTCACTTTACTGTGTTCGTGCTGGCCTGCGTGGTTGGGTATTACGTGGTGTGGAATGTTAAGCATGCGCTGCATACGCCGCTTATGTCGGTTACTAACGCCATCTCCGGTATTATTGTGGTGGGGGCTTTGTTGCAAATCGGCAAGGGAGATGGGCTGGTGACCTTTCTGGCCTTTATTGCGGTGTTAATTGCTAGTATCAATGTGTTTGGCGGTTTTACCGTGACCCGGCGCATGCTTGAAATGTTCCGCAAGGGAGGAAAATGATGTCTGCAGGAATTGTACAAGCCGCCTATATCGTCGCGGCACTGCTGTTTATTATGAGTCTGGCAGGTTTATCTAAACAGGAATCGGCTAAAGCCGGCAATGTATACGGCATCATTGGTATGGCTATCGCGTTGATGGCCACCATCTTCAGTCCTGCTGCTGATGGTCTGGGTTGGATCCTGCTGGCCATGGTGATAGGTGCTGCCATCGGTCTGCACCTGGCGAAAAAAGTCGAGATGACTGAAATGCCAGAATTAGTGGCCATTTTGCACAGCTTTGTTGGTCTTGCCGCGGTTTTGGTCGGTTTCAATACCCATATTGAACATCCACCGTTGGTGGGGGCTATGCAGACCATTCATCTGGTGGAAGTGTTTCTTGGCGTATTTATCGGCGCGGTGACTTTTACCGGCTCGGTGGTGGCCTTTGGCAAACTGCGCGGATTACTGTCTTCCAAACCGCTGATGCTACCACACCGGCATAAACTGAATCTGGCGGCGGTGATTATTTCCTTTGTGCTGTTGCTGAACTATGTGGATGCCGGTGGGGCTACCACAACGTTGATTGTGGTGACGCTTATTGCGTTTGCGTTCGGCTGGCACCTGGTGGCGTCCATTGGTGGGGCGGATATGCCGGTGGTGGTATCCATGTTGAATTCCTATTCCGGTTGGGCAGCCGCTGCGGCTGGCTTTATGTTGTCCAATGATCTTCTGATTGTGACGGGTGCTCTGGTGGGCAGCTCGGGGGCCATTCTCTCGTACATTATGTGTAAAGCCATGAATCGTTCCTTTATCAGCGTGATTGCCGGGGGCTTTGGCTCTGACGGCAGTAGCACGGGAGACGAGGAGATGGGCGAATACCGCGAGGTAAAAGCCGAGGATGTAGCCGAACTGCTCAAAGATGCCAGCTCCGTCATTATTACCCCAGGTTATGGTATGGCGGTAGCTCAGGCGCAATATCCGGTGTATGAAATTACCGAGAAACTGCGCAGTCTGGGTGTGGAGGTGCGCTTTGGCATCCATCCGGTGGCAGGGCGGCTACCTGGGCATATGAACGTGTTGCTGGCCGAGGCGAAAGTCCCTTACGATATCGTGCTGGAAATGGACGAAATCAATGACGATTTTGCCAGTACCGATGTGGTGTTGGTGATTGGTGCCAATGATACGGTCAATCCGGCTGCCGCAGAGGACCCTGGCAGTCCTATTGCCGGTATGCCGGTGTTGGAAGTCTGGAAAGCCAAGAACGTAGTTGTGTTCAAGCGCTCCATGAACACCGGCTATGCTGGTGTGCAAAACCCGCTGTTCTTTAAAGACAATACCACCATGCTGTTTGGTGATGCCAAAGCGTCAGTGGAAGCGATTTTTAAAGCGCTATAGCAATTTAGCGGCCCCGGGCGGCTTCGGGGCCTGCTTTTCAACATCGGCTAGAATAACACTGAAAACTGCAATCTCAGATTACGGGGTGCCTGTATAAACTGATAAGGCGCAGTGCCACGCGGATTGCCGTGATAGTAAGTTTTATCCAGCAGGTTTTCCGCATATAAGCCGATGTTCAATCGTTGTCCCGTTGACAGTGGCCAGTCGGCAAAGCGCAGATGCAGGTTCAGGGTGGTCCAGGCCGGAATCTTTTCCAATGTGGTGCCGGCACCATCAAGGCGGTTGGCTTCGGTGAGGGTGCTAGCCCAATGATCCACAAAAGCGCTGAGCTGCCAATGCTCATCCTGATGGTAGGTGACACCCAGCTTAACTTTAGTGCGTGGCACATTGACTAAATGGTCCTGCCCATCAAGCTGCGGGTCATCTGCGGAAACGTAGCGAAAGCCCAGGAAGCCCTGCCACTGTCCACCACTGAAGCGCAGCAGGTTTTCTACGCCTCTGGCCTCTTGTTTCCCATCCACTTCTGTGCGCCACAGACGTCTGTCTGTATCAAATATCTGTTGATAGAAGTTTTTAATGGTCATGCTGTACAGCGCCACAACATTGGTTAACTCCATACCCTGCCATTGCCAGCCTTGGCTGTAGTTTAGCTCGTACATGTCAACCGTTTGTGAATCCAGGCTGTTGTCTTGCACGCCGTCAAATTCAAAGATGGTGGGTGGTCTGAATGCTTCGCCGTAGGTGAGTTTCCAGGCTGAACCTTGATCAGGCTGATATACCAGACTGATTCTGGGAAGCCAGGCATCATCGGTGAAATCCTGTTTGTTATAACGTAAGCCTGCGGTGAGATTAAGCATGGCCCCTTGGGTCAACTCCCAGCGCCTGGCGTACTGGCCATACAGCGCATGCTTATCCGATTTCTCTTTATCCACTGGCCAGCCTGCAGGGATGATCGGGGTGATCTGACCGGCGTTGTCCACATCGCGAATCTTGTGGCCGATATCGGTACGCCAGCCGTCGTAACCTATTATCCAGTCCTGGTCGGGGGTGCTCTGGTAGGAAAACTGGGTGCGAAAACGGTAGCGATAGGATGGTCCGATATCCTCTCGTTCGGCAAACACCTCAATATCATCAAAGGACTGCGCATCGTCTGGAACGCGGCCCTGTTGTTTAGCTTTTTCCTTGTACTCGCGAAACAGGCTGACTTCCATAAAGCCTTGCCAGTGCTCGTCAGGCTGAAAATTCCTGCCGGCAAACAGCAAGTTGTAGCCGCGCCAAGAGTCATCGCCGGTAACAAAGTCATAGGCCACACGCTCAATGCCACTGACATTGAAGGTGCGGGTCATATCCATGCCCAGATAATATTGCTGATAGGCCAGGCGGGCATCGACGGTAAAGTTATGCTCGTTATTGCGGTAGCCCCGGCTGCCGTGGTCGCGGATGTTATCCAGCTCCGGGCTGCGGCTGAAACGTTGGTCATCAAATACAAAATCACTGATTTCCCGGTAGTCCAAATCACTGTTAAACCAACTGGCACTCAGGCCATAGCGCCAGGCATTTTGCCCGCCGCTGAACAACAGATTGGCTTGTTGGGTATCCACTTCCCCGATCAGGCCACCTATTTCAAAAAACCTGTCGGGATCGCCCTGCGTTTTTTGATGTAATGACGGTAGCCGGGTGATGATATTGATCACCCCCTGTGCTGCATTGCCACCATACAAGGTTGAATTCGGGCCCTGCAATACCTCAACCCGCTCAATGCGATGGGCAGGAAAGTTGTTCATCATAAAGGCTTCATTGGCCAACAGGTTTTGCACTTCGCGGCCATCGATCAAAAGCAATGTGGACGACATATTGCCGGTAAAACCCCTTTGCCCACCGGCCAGCCACGACCACTGATAGAAGGTATCCATATTGGGAATGGCGGCGAGGATTTCTTTCATATCACGCCAGCCGAAACGGGCGATTTCGTCCTTATCGATAACGTAAACTGTGCCGGCCGCCGACAACCAGGATTCCTCCTTGCGTGCCGCCACACTGACTTCCATCGACAGTAACTGGTCCAGGGACAACTCAAACAAATGGGCGGTGGAATGATCCTGGGCGGCTTGAGCAAAAGACGATGTGCAAAATAAGCAAAGTGCGGTGAGTCGTAACGTCATGAAACCGTACCTAAAATACCCATATCTGGATTATAGACGGTGTTTCCAACTTGAATTCAGCGAAAATAACAAGCCCCGCCAATGCGGGGCTTCAGCCAAAGAATGCCATGATTAATAGAAGGTATAATCCAGCCTGATGGTCAGGGTTCTGCCCGCCAGATACTCGATATATTGCTGCGCTGTGGTGTTGTCCTGGTCCCGGCTTCGGGCAGAGCGGTATTGCACGGCTTCTTTGTCAAACAGGTTATTCAGATGCACACTGAGCTTCACATCATTTGTGACTTCCAAACGTCCAGACAAATTAAAGTAGCTGTAGGCTGCAACAATGTCTTCATCACGGGTATTAAAATGGGTTTTGTACTCACCGTAGTAGGTGTAATCCAGTCTGGCATAGGCTTGCTTACCAAAAAATTCAAAGCCCTGGTCCAGGGCCAGATAGGCGTTCCAGTCCGGCACCATGGTCATACTGTCACCCTTTTTCGCTTTAATGGCGTCGTTATCCACGGTGATTTTCGAATTGGTATAAGAGGTGTTAAAGATTAGCTCCAGCTCTTCAGCCAGTCTGGCGGTGGATTCAAACTCAAAGCCTCTTGAACGGGCCTCACCGGCGTTGGCAGTAAAAGTAAAACCACAGGTGGGCATATAAATATCGGTACGGATGTCTGTCCAATCGATTTGATACACGGCGGTGGCGAAATCTACGCGTCCACCAAAGGCGCTGGCCTTTAATCCCAGCTCATAGTTGTTAATTGCATCAGAGGTATAACGATTCTGGCGTTGCGGTGCATTGGGGTCGTCCTGGCAGGAGCCGGGTAATGGGCCGTTGTTACCGCCCGGACGGTAGCCTTCCGAATACAAGGCGTAGACCGACATGTCTTTTGAAGGGCGCCAGGACGCACTGAATTTATAACGGTTACCCGATTCATCACCGCTGGACAGAGTGGTTTCGTCAGACCAAATACCACTGGCTTGATCATGAAAATCGTCTTTCAGATCAAAGCGACGAATACCAGCATTCAGCTCCAGCTCCCCCATCTCGCCCAAGTCGAATGTGTAGGCCAGGTCGGCAAACAAGGCCAGCTCGCGGTAATAGTCTTTAATCAGCGAGTAGCGCCAGTTATTTTGCGGATTGCCGAAATTTTCCTGCCCCAGCTCGGTAACGTCCACCTCCCACCAATACAGCGCCAATGCGGACACCAGGTCCCCTTGTTCATGATATTGGTTTTGATTGTTAAAGGAGTCTTCGGTGAGTTTTTTGTCGTAGAACATACCGACGGTCCAACTGAGCGGGCCGGGATGCAGGTTCTGGAAACGCAGTTCGTGGGTGGTTCTTTCCTGATAGTCGTCGTAATCGTCATTAATTATCCAGGTCAGAAATAAATCGTCTGCATCCAGCCTGGTCCAGCTATCCAGCGAATTCATGCTGTACTTACGGTAGGAGCCGGCATAATTAAGGGTGGCAATATCAAACAGGTTGTCATGGTCGATATTCAGGGTATACAGATTAGTACTGTTTTTATACCAGGGGTCCAGGCGCTCCCAAACCTGGTATTTCTGGGCAACATTTTGTGCCACTTTAGGGGCACTGCCACCGCGGCAGGCCGGGCGCTCCAGTGCTGGATCGCATTCTACCTCTATGTGTTTAATGTCATAGCCGTAAGGGGCATCGGGATTGGCGGTGGCAATAAAGTCATAGTAAAAACCCGGTTTGGAACGGTCACCCAGATCTTCGCCTCGCTCATGATTTTCAACCCGGCTGAATCCCAGGGTAATATCCATTTGGTCAGAGACCTGCCACAGCAGTTGTGAACGTAAAAATCGGTTTTCCTTGTCAGATTGCAGGCCGGTATGCATATTCACAAATGGCAACTGATCATAATCTTTGTTGCCGTTCACCCGCAGGGCCAGCTTGCCGTCCAGCAGGGGCACATTAATACCCAGAGTCAGGTTGTTGTCATAGCCGTCAACGTCCTTTTCGGCGCCGACCTGCAAAGAGCCAAATAATTCAAACTCGTCCAGCTTGGGCTTGTTGGTAATAATACGTACGGTGCCGCCAATGGCGTTGGAGCCATAAAGTGTGCCCTGCGGGCCACGCAGTACTTCCACACGTTCAACGTCTGACAGATTAGTAAATTCAAAAGGAATATCGTCAACAAAGGTGGCGGTGGTATCCGGCACTGTGGTGTTGCCGCCGCTTAAGCCCCTTAAGATCAACTGGCCTCGCGGCATGGCTGCACCGGCCAGAGTGCGGTAGATATCGGTGGAGCTGGTATAGTTTCTGTCGACAATATCCATGGCGGAAATACTGGACACCGACATGGGAATTTCCACCAGGGTTTCTTCCTTACGACGGGATGTGACAACCACTTTTTCTACATTATCGGCTTGTGTGTCAGACGACACCTGAGCATTGACCGCTGGGGATGCCGTCAATGCCATCAGAATTGCCAGATGCAGGGAGTTCTTGCTGAGGCCTTTGTTGCCTGACATGTTCATATTGTGCTCCAGGTTATTATAAGCGTATCTACCTTAAGAATGTGCCCGGTGACAGTTTTGTGACTTTGGGCACAGAAGCTCAGTATATGAACAGATTTAAATTTTCAGCTAGCAGATTTTGTTTTTGAATCTCATATGTTTAGGTTTAAATCTGATGTTTCTTGACAGATTGATGGAACGGGTTACTTTCAGGCAAACACCACGGTCTTGTTGTGGTGGATAATCACCCTGTCTTCCAGGTGATAACGCACACCATTGGCAAGGGCTTGTTTCTCACAGTTCTTGCCTTTTCGCACCATATCTGCGGCCGTATCACTATGACTGATACGCATGACTTCCTGCTCGATAATTGGTCCTTCGTCCAGATCTGAGGTGACATAATGGCAGGTGGCACCGATCAGTTTTACGCCACGGTCGTAGGCCTGCTGATAGGGTTTGGCACCGGCAAAAGACGGCAGAAAACTGTGGTGAATATTGATGGCTTTGCCGCGCAGCGCTGCACATAACTGATTAGGCAAAATTTGCATAAAGCGGGCAAGCACGGTCAGGTCGGCCTGATAATGTTGTAGTAAGGTTTGCACCTCTTCAAACGCTTTGTCTTTGCCCAGGGCCTGAAAGTCCACCCAATGGAAGGGCACATTGTACCAATCGGCAAACTGCTGCATATGCGGGTGGTTGGCAATAATACAGGGAATATCGCAATACAATTCGTTGGTATGCCAGCGATGTAGCAGATCGATCAGGCAATGGGACTCATGGCTGGCCAGCAACGCCACCTTTTGCTTCTGATGGGAGTCCGTCAGGCGCCAGTTCATCTGATACTGCTCGGCTAACGGTCGGAACACCGAGCGAAAGGCCTCCAGACTCAACGGCAGTGAATCAGCCCGTATTTCGTGGCGCATAAAGAAGCGGCCGGTTTGCAAATCGGTATGATGGCTGGCTTCCACAATAGTGGCATTGTGACTGGCCAGAAACTGGCTGACGGCAGCCACCAGACCTACCTGATCCGGGCAATCAATGACGAGGCGAAAAGTTTGTTGCATGGCAGCGTCCCTTTATTTGTTATGCGCACGTTATACCAGTTGGTGAGGCATGGTAAAAGGTATGAAAACGGTTTACTGATGCACAGCATAACCAAAAGTTAATCCAGCTCACCTCTTGCCAGTCTTTCCCGCACTGAGCCGGCAACCGTCAGTGGCCATTGTTCCAGTACCCGGTAATTGACGCCCGAGCTGCTAGAGTGTGACTCGAACAGGCAAAAGGATTTGAACGATAGCTGCATATCTGGCTCGCACAAAGGGGCGGGCGGATTTTCACGCAGTTTGCGAAACAGACTGATATGCGGCTGATAGGGGCGGGGGTCTGTTGACAGCCCCTGATATGCCAGTTGGCTGCGCAATTGCCTGGCCAGATCAAGGAGTTCATCCGGTATGCTGGCCGGTCCTATCCAATACACTTTGGGCTTTGACCAATAGCCAGTCTGGTTTATATGTAAATCAAATGCCTGCCCGCAAACCTGTCGGGCAGCCATAAAGACAGACTCATAATGGCTGGAAGGTACCTCGCCTAAAAAGGCCAGGGTAATATGTAAATTCGCGGTGCTGACCGGTTGGGTCAGCGGGGGCAACATCTTATTGCGCCAGGTATCAATGGCGAGTTTGTCTGCCCCTGCCAAATCTAGCCCGAAAAACATTCGCATCATAACAACCTGTTGGATTTCAGCGTACTTCGGTGGCTAATTTTAACAGATGTGCGCTAAGTTCCAGCCCCCTGGCTCTGGCGTCGGTAAGGTTAATGCTGAAATTGAGGCTGTTATTGTCGGCAATTAAGCCAATGGCTGCGCCTTGCCTGAAACCTTCACTGGTGTCAGCCACCACCAGTACGGCGGAATCTTTGACTCCTTCAAGCCAGTAAAGGCTTTGCTGGCGGTCTTGCTGGCTGATAAACAGCAACTGGCATTGCTGTGCCTCTTTGCTGTCGATGGGGGTGACAACTTTGCTCTTTAGCTTGCTTGGCTGCGTACTGAGCAGTTCACTGACCGCATTAAATAGTGAGGGGTTACCAACAACGCAATACACCATTTCCTGTTTTGGGGGCGGGGGCCAGGTACTGAATTGGCTGAATCGGTATAGAAAAGCCGCCTTTAGCTGATTCTGACTTAATCCACTGGCCAGGCAGTGACATGGACACAGCAGCATCAGGAATAACAGCATCAGCCTCATGGTGCCCATCTCCAGCGCACAGACAAATGCGCCTGCCGGGGCCGTTGCAGGGTAGGAATACCACTAAGATCCGTGACTTCTTCTATCCTTTTGTTGCCAACATTTTGGATGCCGAGCGCCAGATCCAGCGAACGGTTTGGGGTCCAGACCAGATTCAAATCATGGCTAATGTAGCCGCCCTGGCGCCCATAAGGGGTAATGCGCTCGCTGATACCCTGGGTCAGCCAACTGAAGACTAGGTCAGGCCGCCAAATTGGGCGGTTGTAACGTAATTGTCCAATCAGCATGGGCGAGTTGCCCAGTCGGCCAAATTCTTCATCTGTGGTGCGTTGCACGGCCAGGGAAGCAACCAGGTTAGTGCCATCCGCCCAGCGTTTACTGACACCTGCCTCCAGGCCCAGACTTTTAATCGGCGGGCTGTTATAAAAGATCGGCGCGTCGAGATATTCGGTAATCAGGTCATCTATATCTGAATAATACAGGGTCACAAAGGATGTAAATGAGCTGGACCAGCGCTGTTTCAGACTGACCTCACTGGTAGATATGGATTCCCCCCCTAAGCGCGGGGCAAAAAAATACCGGTTATTACCACTTTCCAGTTGATTGGCGGCGCGGTAAGCCCGGTTGTAGCGTAACAATAATCTGCTATCTGCATTTATCTGGTAGCCAATGGACAAGCTGGGCGACCAATGCGCCGCCCTGTCTGTATGGTCATAGCGCAGGGCTAACTGCAACGCCAGGTCTGAGGCTACCTGCCAGTGATCCTGCAGGTATATGCCGTAGCGAAGGCCGTTATTGGTAAAACGCTGCTGTAACAGACCACTTTGTGAACGGGCATCGAATAATTGCCGGTGATCCTGCTGCAAATCAAGGCCCACAAGCCATAGATGGTTCTGCAATCCGTGGTATATCAGGCGGCTGTCAACATTGCTCCAGCGACCGGAAAAAAGACTATCCACTCTGTCCAGGCTGTTATCACTCTCTTGTACTGGAATAGAGCGTGTGTAGTCATTGCCATGAGTGGAGGCATGCAGGTAAATATCTGTGTAAGGGGTTAGGCGGGCATCATATGTCAGGGCTAACAAGTAGCTGTCACTGTTGTCTCTGATCACCTCGGTATAATCAGGCACAAGACCTAGCTCCGGGTACTGTCGTTCACGCCATACACCGGCCGCATTAAAATGCAGTCCGCCTTGCTGATGGCTGAGGGTGACTCTGGTGCTTTTTTCCTGATTCAGATGCGCAAAGGCTGCGTCTTCCGGCGAGATAAGGTCAAAGCCAAATTTAATATCGTCCCGGCCAATATGACTGAGTGAAAACCAACTGTCGTTACCCTGCTCAGAGCGGTGACCGGCCGTCAGCCGCATGTGCTTGTCACCTTCATGGGTGAGGTTGAGGGAGCCTTCCAGTGTGCCAATTTGGGCAGAAGACTTGGTGATAATATTAATTACGCCAAGCAGCGCATTGTTGCCATATAAGGCCGCGGCCGCTCCGGGGCTGTATTCAACCCGGTCAATAAGTTCGACGTCCACAAAAAATTCATTGCCGAGCAGACTGGCATCCAGCATATTTTCATTGATTCGGGTGCCGTTAAGCAAAAACAGAATACGGGCATTAAAATCACTGGGCCGGCCAATGCCCCGGGCGCCTACATACAGAAAGCTGCCGTCATCGCGCGTGGTTAATCCGCTGAACTGCGCCAGAATGTCTGCCATGGAGCGCAGGTTGTATTGCAAGATATCCTGGTCGGTAATGATGTGGGTAATGGCCATGCTCTCAGAGCTACTTTGCGCCATACGTGAGGCTGAAGTTACCTCGGTGTCTTCCGGAATCTCCTGTAGTGGCTGGGCCAGCAATGCTTCCAGATCGGGCAGAGTCTGGCCCTCAGTCAATGCTGACGTCAGTACAACTGCAATGCCCAGGTATCTTTTCATGTCGCGCCTCTGGAATAGACTCTGAAGTCATTTTTTCCCGCCCGTTTGGCACAATACATCGCTTCATCTGCGCAGTTCAGTAAGTCTATCGAAGAGGTAGCATCGGTTGGGTAGTAGGCCAGCCCTATACTGATACCGATGGGCATGACCTTCTCTTTGACCACAATCGGCTCATTGATCTTCTTTACAATCCGCTCAGCCAGCTTTTCAGCGGCTTCAGGTTGACTGACGCGGGTCAATAGCAGGGCAAATTCATCGCCCCCCAGTCGGCACAGCAAATCGGTGTCGCGAACCATCTTCTGAATGCGCCTGGCAACTGTTACCAGTGTTTCATCACCAGCGTCATGGCCGAAGTGATCGTTTACATACTTAAAGTTGTCCAGGTCTATAAACATCAGGCAGCTCAGCGTATGGTGCTGCGTGGTGTCAGAGGTTAACTGTTTAAGGCGCGTATTTAATGCCAGCCTGTTCGGCAGATTGGTGAGTGCATCCCGGTAGGCCAGTTGTTTGAGCTGCTGCCCCTGCAACTGTTCTTGCTGGAGCTGCTGATTCAGCTCCTTTTGCCATTTTTCCAGACGTTTTAACAGGTCATTAAACCTAAGCGTCAGGATACCTATTTCGTCTTCTCTTACCACTGAAGCTCTTAAGGTAAAATTGTGTTCCTGCCCCACCTGCTGAGCCAATGCGGTCAGTGACAGAAGGGGGGCAAGTGCCTGACGCTGCACTCTGGCCAGTAACATGGCAGAGCCCGCAAACAGCAATGCCAGCAAAAAAGCCAGCATCACAACCACACGAAGAAACCAATACAATAAGCCGGTGATATCCATCACCATCAGCACATCACCTTCCAGTTGCTCCTGCATCCACATGGGGTAGTGAAGCATTAGTTGTAGGCCAGAGAAGGCGATATAAGGTGTTGAATGTAAAGGTTGGTTATCCAGCTTGGGCGGCGAAAAGTCCGGTTTAGTTAATTCAGCAAACAGCTTGGCTTCGCGATCGCGCACCGCCACATAGAGTAACTGTTGCTGTTGGCCGACCAATGACAGTTCATGCTTTGCTGCCGTACTGTCACCAAAAATCACCATGGGCAAAACATTGTGGGCGAGCTGGGCAATGCTGATTTCGGCGGCTTCCGCCTGCCTTTCTCTGGCGGTCAGCCACAATAATAAGGTGATCAGGGTAAAAGCCAGCAGCATGCACCCGGCCATCACCGCGAGATTAAGCTGTGTAAGTCTTCTGACCAGTGAGCTTGTTGGCCGCAGATGGCGGGCCTTTGCCTCGTCCAAACTGATTAACCTATTAAGGAACAAGGTGTTATTTATTTCAGTTTAGCGAATAACCGCAAGTGGGCAACTTGCCGGGCACAGATTCTGTGGTGAATGCCGAGATAATTCAGCTCACCCCAGACAGCGATGATAGAATGCATTCACTGATGTAAGTTTATCCGGCAGATGAATACCGATTCACCCCTTCCCGTAGCGAGTGTGTTGTCCGAGTTGGTGACGGCGCTTAAACAACAAAATGTGATCCTTAGCGCGCCGCCGGGGGCCGGCAAGTCCACCCTGGTGCCCCTGCATTTGTTACAGCAGGCTGAATTCAGCGGCAAAAAAATACTGATGCTGCAACCGCGTCGTGTGGCCGTTCGCGCTATTGCCAGCTATCTGGCGGCCAGATTGGGTGAAACGGTGGGCCAGACCGTGGGTTATCGTATCCGCGGTGAAAGTAAAACCAGCAGTAACACCCGGCTGGAGATCCTGACAGAAGGCCTGCTAACCCGAAAATTGCAGCAGGACCCCGAACTGGCCGACACTGCCGTGGTGATCTTTGATGAGTTTCACGAACGAAACTTGCACAGCGACTTTGCTTTGGCCCTGTGTCTGGAAAGTCAGGGGGCACTGCGCGAAGATTTGCGCCTGTTAGTGATGTCGGCCACCCTGGATGAGCTTGGCCTTGAACAACTGCTGCCCGATGCCATCCGCTTGCAAAGTGCGGGGCGTAGTTTTGCCATTGAATACCATTACAAAGCGGTACCCACCAGTCAGCCATGGCTGCCCTGTATGGCCAGCCTGGTGTTACAGGCGTTACAGGAGCATCGCCAGGGCGTGCTGGCCTTCTTACCCGGTGCAGCAGACATTCGCAAACTGGCGCAATTGCTGACGCCCCATCTGGACGCATCGGTTCGCCTGCATTGTTTGTATGGTGAACTGGGCAAACAAGCGCAAATGGCCGCAGTTGAGCCCTTACCCGCAGGTTGCAAAAAGCTGGTATTGGCAACCAATATTGCAGAGACCAGTCTGACCATTGAAGACATTGCCGTGGTGGTGGATAGCGGGCTGGAAAAAATAGCCCGTTTTGATCTGAACCAGGGGGTCACCCATCTGGTTAGCCAGCGTATTTCGCAGGCTTCGGCCACCCAGCGGGCGGGGCGTGCCGGTCGGGTGGGGCCGGGAGTTTGTTACCGCTTATGGCCACAAGAGCAACAAGCACGTCTGGTCGCACAAAGCCAACCGCAGATATTACAAAGCGATGTGTCGGCATTGATGCTCGAAGCCCTGACCTGGGGCACTGAATTGACGGCACTGCCTTTGTTGGACAAACCTTCAGACGCGCAATTGGCGCAGGCCACGACGTTACTGAAACAGCTGGGCGCACTGGATAGTGATATGCGCGTCACCCGTCACGGTCGTGAGCTGGCCAAGCTGGGCAGTCACCCGCGTCTGGCCAATATGATGCTGTCAGCCTCACAGCAAAGCACGCAGGCACTCACCCTGGCCTGTATGCTGGCAGCCTTGCTGGAAAGTAAAGACCCCCTTAAACCGTCATACACTTTGGATATGGTTGAGCGTATCGACTGGTTGTTGTGTCACCGCCAGGACCCCATTATGCAACTGGCGGGCAACTGGGCCAGGCGACTGGGTGGCAGATTGACAGCCAAGGTGGATGGCCGCGAAGCCGGCAAATTACTGGCATTGGCGTTTCCCGATCGCATTGCCAAAAAACGCGGTGCCGGGCGTTACTTGCTGGCCAGGGGAATCGGCGTCAAGTTGGACGAATTGGATCCGCTGTGCAGCCATGAATACCTGCTGGTGGCGGACCTGATACAAACCGGCGATGGCGGAGATATTCGCGCCGGGCTGAGTGCTGCCCTGAGCCTGGCAGATATTGAAGCGACGGTTGGCCACTTGTTCACAGAAGAACTGCGCTGTGACTGGCACCAGCAGGCCGAACAGATTCGTGCCCGTAAAATACGTAAGCTGGGCAGCATTGAAATACGCAGCGAAGTGATGAGTCATCCCAGCAAGGCTGAACTGGAACAAATCTGGGCGGTACTCATCCGTGACAAAGGACTGGCCTGGTTACCCTTAACGGATAACAGCATCCAACTGATGCGTCGCATCCGTCTGGCCGCTCGCTGTCTGGGGCAGCCGGATGAGCAAGACTGGACAGATGCCGCCCTGCTGGACAGTCTGGCCGACTGGTTGTTACCTTATCTTGGCGAGGTGCGCAGTTTCCGGCAGTTGCAGGGACTGGATTGGCATAATCTGCTGCGCAATCGACTGGACTGGAACAGTCAGAGCCTGGTGGACAAAGAACTGCCAAGCCACCTGCTGGTACCCAGCGGCAGTCGCTGCACACTGGATTACCAGGAAGATGGACAGGTATGCCTGTCGGTCCGCATGCAAGAGATGTATGGTATGGCCACCACCCCTGCCATTGCCAATGGCCGTATTGCGGTGCTGGTGGAACTCTTGTCCCCGGCCCGGCGTCCACTACAAAAGACCGGCGACCTGGCCGGTTTCTGGCAAGGCTCTTACAAGGATGTGCAAAAGGAAATGAAAGGACGTTATCCCAAACACTTCTGGCCGGATAATCCGGCCACGGCGCAAGCCACCACCCGAACCAAAAAGGCGATGTAATGCGTAAAAGCAAGGCAGCTCAACCTTCCCGTAATCCTTTTAAATGGCTTTGGCGCCACAGTGGCAAATTTTTGTTGGTTGGGCTGGTTAGCCTGACGGCGTATTGCTTGTACCTGGATGCGCAAATAAAAGACAAATTCAGTGGCGACAAGTGGCAGGTGCCAGCACAGATTTTTGCCCGGCCAATGTTACTGCAGGTGGGCCAGGCGCTGGCGATGGACGAGGTGGTGGAGGAACTGGAATGGCTGGCGTACCGGCGGGTGTCTGCGGTTAAGGGCAGTGGCCAGTACAGTCGCCAGGGCAGTCAATTGGTATTTCATCGTCGCGCTTTTGAATTTGCCGAGGGCTTTGAAGACGAGGTCCGGGTGACCCTGAGTTTTGCCAAAGGTGAACTGGCGGCGATTCAAATGGATGGTGGCCGCGCCCAGGATAACATACGTCTGGAGCCCTGGTTGGTTACTCGCTTCACCAACAACAGCCAGGAAGATCGTATGTTGGTGGAACTGGTGGATGTGCCGCCTGCGTTGTTGCAAATGTTGCTGCTGGTGGAAGATCGCGACTTTTACGAGCATTTTGGTGTGGCGCCATTGTCAATTATCAGGGCGCTGATTGCCAACCTCAGCGCCGGTCGGGCAGTGCAGGGGGGCAGCACCCTGACTCAGCAGTTGGTAAAAAACTTCTTCCTCAGCCATGAAAAGTCCCTGACCAGAAAGTTAAACGAAGCCTTAATGTCGCTGCTGATTGAGCTGCGTTACAGTAAAGACGAAATACTCGAGGCTTATCTGAACGAGGTGTTTCTTGGCCAGAATGGTGCCAACGCCGTGCATGGTTTTGGTCTGGCCAGCTACTTTTACTTTGACCGGCCATTGAATGAACTGAGCGTGCCGGAAATGGCCATGCTGGTGGGCATTATCAAAGGGCCGTCTTATTACAATCCCAGACGTCATGAAGAGCGGGTGCTGGAGCGACGTAACCTGGTGTTGCGTCTGTATTTTGATGACCAGCAAGCCACTGCATCGCAGTATACCGACTGGCTTAAAGCCCCCCTGGGGCTGGCGCAGGGCTCCAAATTGGCCAGGGGCAAGCACCCGGCTTTTATGGACCAGGTTAAGCGCGAGCTGAATCAGGCCTTACCCGATCCTTCCCTGCATCAGGCCGGTATTAAGATATTTACCACCTTGGACCCGCTGGCGCAGCGAAAGGCAGAACAAGTGGTCAGCCAGGGGCTGAGCAATCTGGAAAAGCAGCGCAAAATCTCCGGGTTAGAAGCGGCTATGGTGGTAAGTGATATTGCCAGCGGTGAAATTCGTGCTTTGATTGGTGGTCGAGATACAGATTATCATGGCTTTAACCGTGCGCTGGATGCCCGGCGTTCAATCGGCTCGATTATCAAACCGGCCGTATATCTTACCGCGCTGGAACAACCAGCTTATTACAATCTTGCCACGCCACTCAAAGATCAGCCGATCAAGTTAAAAAGCAGCCAGGGGCAAATGTGGTCTCCGCAGAATTCAGACCGCCAGTACCGGGGGGAAGTGTCGTTGCTGACCGCGCTTAGCCGTTCACTAAACGTGCCAACGGTAAGTCTGGGTATGGAGCTGGGGCTGGGAGAAATTGCCTACACCTTAAAACGCCTGGGGGTTAACGAGGATGTCAGCCAGTATCCGGCGCTGACATTGGGCGCGGCGGCCTTTACCCCGCTCGAAGTTAATCAGATGTACCAGACCCTCGCCAACGAAGGATTGTATCTGCCACTGCATGCCATTGATACGGTCACCGACTCCGACGGTCGGCTAATCTGGCAACAACAACTGCACGCCGAGCGCCGGGCCGACCGCAAGGCGGTTTACCTGCTTAATTACGCACTCAATAAAGTGACCCGGGACGGCACGGCCAAGGTACTGAAGCAGACCTTCCCCAATCTGCACCTAGCTGGCAAAACCGGTACCACAGATGATTACCGGGATAGCTGGTACGCCGGTTTTGACCGCAACAACCTGGTGACCATCTGGCTGGGCAAGGATGATAACCAAAGTACCGGCCTGGCTGGTGCCAGCGGGGCACTGCCGCTGTATATTGAATATCAGAAATTACAGCATCCTAAATCCCTTGTCAGGCCATTCCCGCAAGGTCTGGGGATAGCCCACTTTGATGCGCATAAAGGCCATCACCTGCAAGCAGGTTGCCCCGACAGTATCAGTGTGCCAGCGGTGCTCGACGCACTGCCCGCCCCGCAAGGCTGTGCAGCGAAAATGCCGGTCAAGCAGGCGCCCAAAGAGAAAAGTTTTTGGGAACGTTTATTTGGCGAATAGCCCCATAGTAGCTATGACTCCGCGCTATAACATGGTTTTGAGAGTGATTTTACAAAGCGCAGGCCGTGCTAATATAAAGTGAGTCACGGCTGATTGTAAGAGACAAAGGCCAGATGCAGCCAGTGCTTATACTGGCTGTTAGCCTTAACTGGTATCAAGACCTTTTAACCCGCAACTGGGGCGCTGATTGAAACAGAATCTGGAATTACTGATGGAGATGCTGGCGGCGTTACCCGATCCGGTATTTATTTTGTCTGAAAGCGGCAGGTACGTGGCGCTGATTGGCGGGCATGATGCAAGGTATTACCATGACGGCTCCCACCTGGTGAATTTCAGTCTGCACGACGTACTACCCAAAGAGCTGGCCGACTGGTTTTTAGAGCAGATTCGCCAGACCATCGAAGAAAATCGCCTGCGCACAGTGGAATATGCACTGGGCGCGCACGATGTAAAGGGCCTGGAGCTGACCGAAGGGCCGGAACAGGACATCTGGTTTGAAGGTCGTATTCAGCCCCTCTCCAATCCGGTTGACGGTGAAAGGGCGGTGGTATGGGTGGCACGCAATATTACCGAACGGCATAACATGCAGTTGCAGCTTAAGAACCTGGCCGAACTGGATGAGCTGACCGGCGCCTACAACAGGCGCAAGCTGATGGAAGCGTTGGACGAAAAATTTGCCGAGTTTAAGCGTTATCACCATCCCACCTCGCTGATGATCTTCGATCTGGATCACTTTAAGCAGGTAAATGACAGATTTGGCCATATTGCTGGCGATAAAGTGCTGACCGCCATGGTTAAGCTATGCAAAAAGCAGCTACGCCAGCAGGATCTTCTGTGTCGTTACGGCGGTGAGGAGTTTGCCGTACTCTTACCCAATACCGACCTGGAAGAAGCCACCCAGCTTGCTGAAAGATTGCGCAAAACCATAGGGCAGTACGATTACCATAAGGAACTGGGGCAGGCCTATTCCATTACCGTCAGCGCCGGGGTCAGCGCCTTGTGCATCAAGGATAAAATAGAAAGCCTGATTAAACGGGCCGACGATGGCCTGTATCAGGCCAAAGCCAGCGGCCGCAACTGTGTTATCAGCCGCTCTTCCTGAGTTGGGCTAGTCTAGTTATAACGACGCCAGTACAATGTCTGCGGCGGCCAGGGTTTGCTCAATAATAACCTGATCGTGGGCGGCCGACACAAAGCCTGCTTCATAAGAGGCCGGGGCCAGATACACCCCTTCAGCCAGCATGGCGTGATAGAAGTGGTTAAACTGGGCCTGATTACAGTTTATAGCCTGCTGGTAGTTGGTAACCCGCTCCACGTCGGTAAAAAACAGGCCGAACATGCTGCCGGCATAGTTAATACTCATGGGGATACCGTGCTTATCGGCAATAGCCTTAAAGCCCTTGGCCAACTGCTCAGTGTTGTGGCTCAGTTGCTGATACAACCCGGCTTGCTGAATGGCGGTCAGTGACGCCAGACCTGCGGCCATTGCCACCGGATTACCGGATAAGGTACCGGCCTGGTATACCGGCCCGGTGGGGGCGATATGGCGCATAATCTCAGCTTTACCACCGAACGCGCCAACCGGCATACCTCCGCCTATTACCTTACCCAGACAGGTCAGATCCGGTGTAATCCCATAATGGGCCTGTGCACCGCCAAGTGCAACCCGAAAGCCGGTCATCACTTCATCCAGAATCAGTATCGAACCATACTGATCGCAAATTTCCCGCAGGCCCTGCAAGAATCCTTCAACCGGTGGAATACAGTTCATATTGCCTGCCACGGGTTCAACAATCATACAGGCAATTTGCTCGCCTACTTCGGCAAAGGCCTGGCGTACACTGTCCAGATTATTGTATTCCACCGTCAGAGTATGCTGGGCAAAATCGGCGGGAATGCCGGGCGAGCTGGGTACACCCAGAGTCAGGGCACCGGAACCGGCTTTAACCAGCAACGCATCGGCGTGGCCATGGTAACAGCCTTCGAATTTGAGGATTTTGTCGCGTCCGGTGTAGCCACGGGCCAGACGAATGGCACTCATGGTGGCTTCGGTGCCGGAATTAACCATACGTACCATTTCCATGGAAGGAACAAGCTGGCTGACCAGTTCCGCCATCAGCACTTCGGCTTCGGTAGGGGCGCCAAAACTTAAACCTTTTTCTACCGCTTCCAATACCGCCTGGCGAATGGCCGGGTGGTTATGACCCAGAACCATTGGTCCCCAGGATTGCACATAATCAATATAACGTTTGCCGTCGGCATCAAATAAATAAGGACCGTCGGCCTTTTCAATAAAAAGCGGCGTGCCACCCACGGCCTTAAACGCACGTACCGGTGAATTAACGCCACCAGGAATATGCTGTTGGGCGCGCTCAAAAAGTTGTACGGATTTTTGCATCTGAAAGCCTGCTTAAGTTAAAGACTAAATGTTCTGTTTGTTGCTGTACCACTGCACATCGCAGTCGTACTTTTCCACGATATCCTCTACCCCTAAGGTTAGGGCAAACAGTGCCATACGGATCAATACGCCATTGTCCACCTGGCGGAAAATGGCCAGGTTGGGGTTCAGGTTCAGGTCATTGTCCAGTTCATTGGCATCGGCACGGGAATCCCGTGGCAGGGGGTGCATAATCACGGTTTTTGACTGAAAGTGGCGGGTATAAATATCCTGATTAAGGCGAAATTTACCCCGGTATTTATTGGCTTCGTCCTTGGACGGAAAGCGTTCTTCCTGAATACGGGTCTGGTAGCAGATATCCGCATCCACACTGCCTTCCAGTTGTTCGGTGACCTTAAACTGGTGCCCGGCCCGTTCGATATCATCCAGAATGTACTGGGGCATGGCCAGTTCCTGTGGCGAAATCAAAGTGAAACGAATGTTCTTGTAAAGACAGAGTAACTTTGAAAGAGAATGAACAGTCCGGCCATGTTTAAGATCGCCAATCATGGCGATATGCATGCCTTCGATACTGTCACCATGGAACTGCAGCTCTTTGGAAATAGTGTACAAATCCAGCAGTGCCTGGGTGGGGTGCTCATTAGAACCGTCGCCGCCGTTAATTACCGGCACCCGGCTGCCTTCGGCAAATTCTGCCACCGAGCCTGCATCTGGATGACGCATGGCGACAATATCGGAATAACTGGACAACACCCTGGCGGTGTCAAACAGGGATTCCCCCTTAGACAGGGCGGACGTGGCCATCCCGGCGGTTTCCCGCACTTCGCCGCCCAGCAGGTTAAAGGCCGTACCAAAGCTTACTCTGGTGCGGGTGCTGGCTTCAAAAAACAGGTTGCCCAGAATGGCGCCGTCCAGTACCTGGGTGCGCTTTTGACGGTGTGCGTATGGGCGCATGCGATCCGCCACCTGAAATATCTGCTGAATATTGTCGCGATTGAATTGGTTGACCGAAAGAATGTGCTGACCTTTGAACTGACTCATGGGGCGCTGCCGGCTGGATTGCAAGTAGGCGGATTTTAGCAAGGTAGGCGCGTTAACTCTATCCCGCCACACTGATGAAGGCGGATTTTATTGCCGCTGTCAGCCTAAGCGTAAGCAGGTGCTGGAGCATAGTGTTGCTGGAAGGTCGGTGGCCTAATGGTATAAAACTGCATTCCTAATCATCAGACGCCATGCCAGCCTCTGCTGGCCCCTTTTTAGCGGTTGGATTAAATTTAATCAGCAACAGAGCTGCATCTGTAAGGCAGGTGCAGTTCGCCAGAGTGGTGGTAGTAAGAGGTGGAATCATGATTATTTTGGTTGGTGGTGAAAAGGGCGGCAGTGGCAAGAGCTGCCTGGCGCAAAACATTGCCGTGTATCTGCGGACCGAGCGTAACGCAACAGTGCTGATGGTGGATTGCGACCCGCAACGCACCACATCTGATTGGATCCATGAACGTAACAACAATAAAAAAGACTTACCTGGCATTCAGTGTGTGCAGTTATACGGCAAGATACGCAATGAACTGCTAAGTCTGCGCAACCACTATGATTTTGTCATTATCGACTGTGGTGGGCAGGACAATCTGGCACTGCGGTCATCCATGGCGGTGGCTGACCATATTCTGATCCCACTGCGCCCCAAACGCCGCGATCTGAAAACCGTGCCGCATATGGAAGATATTGTCTCCACTTGCAAGATGGTGAATCCCAAGATGAATGTGTCTTTTGTGATCACTCAATGTCCATCCTTACCCTCTTTGGCCAGCCGTATTATCGAAGCCAAGGAAGTGTGCCGTTCGTTTGAAATTCCGGTGCTGAATTCGGTGACCTTTAGTCGCAATATGTATGACGACAGCGAAGAGCTGGGGATGTCAGTGATGGAAAATGAACCTCAAGGCAAGGCCGCCTGGGAAATTCGCAGCATAGTTGAAGAATTGTTTGCCCGCGGCAGAGGAGAATCCTATGACATTCGCCAGTTTGAAGAAAAAATCGCCGTCGGCCAGTCCTGAACAAGTCAGTGTTGATGATTTTATTGATGAGGCTAACCTCTATGCGATGGGGCTGTCGAAGGTGGTGCCGCTGCATCCTGCTGATCATCAGCAGGACGTGGCCGAACCCTTTAAAAGCCACTGTTTTACCCTGAGTATTCAGGCCAGGGAAAAGCTGGATCAGCTATGTGAAGCCACCGGCATCTCCCGCTCCAGGCTATTGCGGATTATGCTTAATGAATTGCATCCAGAGCTGGATAAGGCCAGATATCTGGCCAGCCAGATTCGCTAGGGAGGGGGGTAAGTGGTCTGTAATCAGTCGGCAGATGGCTGAATGTAAGTGGTCAGATGGCAGAAATCCGTTGACAGCGGGTGAGGGCGAGTCAGACTAAACTGCCAACTGCCAACTGCCAACTGCCAACTGCCAACTGCCAACTGCCAACTGCCAACTGCCAACTGCCAACTGCCAACTGTCAATCAACCCACAGTGGGTCGGAATTGATTCCGACAGCCAGCTCAAAAAAAAGGCTTAACCACCGCCAGACAGACAATCGCCAGTAACACCAGCACCGGCGCTTCATTCAGAAAACGATAAAAGCGGCTGGAATGCCGGTTTTCGTCTCTGGCAAATTGTTTAAGCAGGCGGTACAGGTAGAAATGATAAGCGTAGATAAGGATAACCCCGACCAGCTTATAGTGCAGCCACATGGACGCGCGAAACCAGTCCCGGCCGTAGCTGAATATCAGGCTCAGACCCAATACCAGGGTCAGCACCGCAAAAGGGGTAACAAACCACCACAGCCTGCGTTCCATAATTTTAAACTGATCTTTAACCGCCTGGTTGTCGGTTTGGGCGTGATAAACAAATAAGCGCGGCAGATAAAAAATACCCGCCATCCAGGCCACCATAAAGAAGATATGCAAGGCCTTCAGCCATAAGATCATCAGTACTGCTCCTTCATCAATTGTGCCCGCAGGCTGTTCCAGGTAATTACACCGACAATATCCGCCGGGGTATCTTCATAGATATACACGGCACCATCGCGCCCGGCCTGCAATATTTCATACACCTCCGCCAGGGTGGCCTGAGACGGTACGCCCTCCATCACAAAGTATTTGAGTGGGTGGCTTTGTTCCGGGCTCAGACTGATATCAAACTGAACCAGGGAATACTGCATGCCAATTTCAAAATCCTGCGCCAGCACCAGCAAATCGGTTGGCTGCTTTTGCAGGTGGTCGAGCATCTGATGTTCCGGGCCATCCTGAAACAGTTTAAAGTCGCGCCGGGCTTCGGCCATCACGCCGGTTTTCTGCAGGTGTTCGCGAATAGACGAGGTGGTATAGCTAAGCTTCTGATAGTCCAGCTGGCGAATAAAAATGGAGCGATTACCCAACAACTGAGTGGAGGTGACATAAGCAGGGACTATGACCAACATGGCTGGCAATATCACCTGTGGGGAGAATGACAGCTCCATTACCGCAGACAAGGCTGCCAGTGGCGCATGCAATACCGCACTGAGCAGCCCGGCCATGCCAAGCAAGGCAAAGGTGCCGGTGTATTGTGAAACATCTTCTATAAACAAGCCCAGTGGCAGCAGCATAATGGCACCGGTCAGTACGCCGATGCCGATTACCGGGCCGATAACACCGCCAGGTATGCCCAAACCCAATGCTATCAGGGTCAGCAGAAACTTGGCGGCCAGAATGGCGAACAGCAGCATCAGGTTGTCCGGTGAACTGACCACAAATTGTATGGAACTCATACCTGAGCCCATGGCCTGCGGCATCAGGTAACCGACCAGGCCGGTCAGCAATCCTGCCAGTAACAGCCTGCTGGCCATATTTAATGGCCTGAACCAGCGGATCATATTCATCAGTTGATCGTTGAATAAGGTGGCCAGCGCGCCAAGCAGCACCCCTACCGGTATCAGGTACAAGTAAAACCAGTTGCTGAACTTGGTAAAATGCAGAAGCGCCAGTTCGCTGCTTTCACCAAATACCAGCCGGGTCAGCACCGAGCCGCAGGCCGCCGCCAGCATAACCGGTATAAAAATATGGATTTTGTATTCCCTGAGTACCACTTCCATCACAAAAATAACCGCTGCAAAGGGCGTATTAAAGGACGCTGAAATACCGGCCGCAATGCCACAACCTGCCAGGATGCGAATGCTGTTATAGGGCAACTTCAGCCATTGGCCAAGAAAGCTGCTACCTGCCGCGCCCAAATGTACCGAAGGGCCTTCCCGGCCGACCGAAAAACCGGCAGCCAGTGCCACTACGCCACCGAAAAACTGATTAATGCTGGTACGCAGTGGGATATGCCCGTAGCGGTGTTTGACCCGGTGGATCACATAAGGAATGCCCATGCGGTAATGTTTAAAACCGGTCAGAAATGCAAACAACAGAATCAGTAATGCCCCGATTATTGGCAGAATAAATCGGTCAACGGCATCCATGGTGGTAAAATTGTCGCCCTGTTGCAGGTACAATCCCTGCAAAATTTCAATGGTCAGGCGAAAAACAATAATCAAAATGGCAGCGCAGCTTCCGCCAACAATGCCGAGCAGGCAGAGTTGGACTGAAGTGCGTGGATGTGCGAGTTCCTGGCGCAGTCCCTGTAAAGTCATGTGGTGGCTGGCTATGCGATTTATCGCAAGTTTAACACAAGTCGAAGGAAGAAAACCCTGATATGACAGACACTTTAGTCAATTTGGAGGTGGCCGTTGCTGTCTCCTAAACAACTTAAAAGCAAAATTGGCGCAATGCGCTTTTATCTGGTGATCATGGCTTTATTGGCTCTGGTGGCTTATCTGGGCATACGTTGGGGTAATCACCAGTATGATTATCAGGCACGCCAGATTGCTGGCCTGGAACAAAGCCTGGCCAGGGTGACAAAAGAAAATAATCAGCTTACCAAGAGCCTGAATATCCTCGGTGTTGAGCTTGAAGTGGAACGGCTGGCCAATCAGCAAATGCAGGGTAACCTGACGCAGAATCTGCAAAAACAGGCGGAGATCCGCCGCGAATTGTCCTTCTATCAGAAAATTATGGCGCCGGAAACCCAGGAGCAGGGGGTTGTGGTGGACTCTCTGGACATTGAGGCCACTAACAGCCCTGGCTACTTCCGCTTCGCCCTGGTGTTGATGCAAAAGGACAAGCGTAAAGATTTAGTACAGGGCCAGGCGCAGGTATTGATATACGGCAGTCAGGATGGTCACCCGGCCAAGCTCACACTTACCGGCCTGATGGAAGACGATATTGAAGCCCTGGGCTTTCGCTTCCGCTATTTTGAAGTGCTGGAAGGCTTGTTTAAGTTGCCTGAGGGGTTTATTCCCCAGCGTATGGAAGTGGATTGCAATCTTAGTAAGCCCAAAAAGGGCGAGTTGAAGCGCAGCTTTGAGTGGTTATTGTTTGTTTCCGAAGCTGTTGAAGCGAATAGTTGATTGATTTACTCGGGTATAAGATAATGTGCCCTCGCCAGTCCGGCGTCTAGTTGAGGTAAATAATGTCTGTTGAGTCAGCCTATCCGGTGGAGTTTTCAGATGCGGCGGCCCGCAAGGTCAAGGCACTGATTGAAGAAGAAGAAAATCCGAACCTGAAATTGCGGGTGTTTGTGACCGGCGGTGGCTGCTCGGGTTTCCAGTACGGCTTCACCTTCGACGAGAAAGTCAACGACGGCGATATGACCATCGACAAAGACAGTGTCACCCTGGTGGTAGACCCGATGAGTCTGCAATATCTGCTGGGCGGCACGGTTGACTACAGTGAAGGGCTGGATGGCAGCCGTTTTCTGGTCAACAACCCCAATGCCACCACAACCTGTGGTTGCGGCTCCAGTTTCAGTATCTGATTGCTTGTGCGCCCGTCCTGGCAGACGGGCTGTTCTGTCTAAGCTGATTGTCTATTTGAATAACCTTTTCAAATCGGGCTAGTATGTAAATTAATCATACTCTGCTGGCTTTGTGTCTGTTTGAAAAAGCGCACCGGACTCCCTCTGCTGTTTTACGCCTGGGTGGCATTGTGCAAGCCTTTGTTCGCAGAGGACGCGCTGATACCACTGCGCATGGACAGTCCGATTCAGCCTGACAGTCCCTACAGTCTGTTTGTCGGCGAATTGCTGGGTAATGCCTATGCATCCCTGGGTTATCGCCTCGATCTGCAAAATATGCCACTGGGGCGAAGCTTTCTTGAGGCCGAGGAAGGGCGCTTAGACGGTTTACGTGACCGTGGTCAGACTATCGCCAAAGCCTATCCCAATTTGCTGCAGGTTCCTTTCCCGCTCTACGATTTTAACCTGGTGTTGCTGGCTGACAGGCGTCGATGTGGTCTGTGCGCCTTATCCGATGTAGACACTCTGGTGACCTTGCGTGGCTTTCAATTTCAGCAGGACTACTTCAGCCGCCAGCCATCCACCCATCAGATTATTAAACTGGGGGATACCGAATCGGTTTTGGACATGCTCACCCTCAAGCGGGTTGAAGCGGCGGTGCTGACCGAGCTTATCGTGCCTCCGGGATTCTACCGTAGCTCACCGCACTGGATTCAGTATCCGCTGGACAGTGCCACTATTTATCATTACCTGCACCACAAACATGCTGACCTGGCTGTGAAGCTAGCCAACAAACTACAGGAAATGGAGTTAACCGGCGAAGTCTGGCAGCTGCGGCAGAAATATCATATCCCTCCGCTGCAAACGGATTTACGCGCAGAGCTTGGCAGCCGCATATCTGCGGTGTCGGCCAACTGGAGGGGCTTTACCGACACCCCTGAAGGCACCTATTGGCGTATCCTGTTATCGGCGCTGGCACAAAGCGGATTGCAGGTACAAATCCGCCAATCCAACTGGAAGCGCGCTAAACAGGAGTTTGCCGAGGGGCGCGCCGACATTTTAGTCGGCGCTTATGATTTTGAAGTACCCGACAATGGGCTACGCTCCAATGTGCATATTGATTATGAATTCCCGGTTATGGCCATTGCCCACAGTGATGACGCCCTTGACCGCTATATTAGTGGTGGTCAGGCAGGCAAAGCTTGTTACGTGCTCGGCTACGAGTTTGCCAATTGGTTACCCGGCAATATTGAAGTGTACGAAGCCAGCAGCATGCCTGATTGCCTGAAGCTGTTACAGAACCAGCGGGTCGATTTACTGGTGGATTACAGCTACAACCTCAAAGACGAAGAGAAGCAGCATCTGGTTATGCGCGAAATCAAGGAGGCGCTGCCACTGTTTGTGGTGTTTCAAAATACCAGCCGCGGCCATTTGTTACGCAAAACCTTTGAAAAAGGTTTCCGGCAGTTGGTTGCATCAGGTGAGGTCGCGGGGTATTTTGCTGACCAGGCTGGCTATCGGCAGGCCAGACTCGTTAAACCACGCTAAATGGAGTTCCACTATGCTTAAGCTTTATGGCTCAACCACTTCTCCTTTTGTTCGTCGTATACGTATTTTGCTGGCTGATAAGGCCCATGAATATATCAATATGCAGATCTTTGAAGGACCGGATCGGCAGGTGTTACGCGAGTTAAACCCCACCCTGAAAATCCCGATGCTGGACGATGGGGGGCAGATTATTTTTGATTCCAGAGTGATATTTCGTTATCTCACGGAAAAGTTTGCACTGGGCTCGTTAAGCTGGGCGCAGGAAAACCAGTTAACTCTGATTGATTCGGTCAATGATGCACTGGTGCATAAGCTGCTGACGCAGCGCTCCCAAGTGGAAGCGGACCCGCAAAAGCTGATATTCCGTTTGCAGCAGGAGCGCATTGAAACCGTCCTGCAGGCGTTGGAAGCGCAGCTAACCTCCGGGCAATTCGGGGATTGGGGTTACCCGGAGATTTGCCTTTACAGCATGCTGGATTGGGCGCTGTTTCGCGAGCTGCACAGCCTGCAGGCCTACCCGGCCCTGCGTGCCTTTCATGCCGAGCATAACAACAAGGCCGAAGTGCAGGCCACCGATCCGCGAGAGTAATCAGCACCAATAGGCTAGCCGTGTTGAAGCAGGGCAATCGCCTGTTCAAGCCCCGGGTCCACACCGGCACGTAAATGTGCCGGTTGGGCATAATCAATCCGCTGCTCAACATCAATACCTGTTGCCTCAAACCACGCATCCTGCATGCTCAGGTAGCGTTCGTTGGAGATCCCATATTCCAGTCCACAAGGCAGGCGTTTTTCCAGCACGTCAGATAGCACCCCCTGACTGGTTTCACCTGCCAGAATCACATTGCCCCGCGCCTTCAGCATCAGTATCAGCAGCTCGGCGGCACTCATGGTAGAAGCGCTTTGCAGTACCAGCAGTGGCATACGCGGTAAAGTCAGTCCACTGGCGGGGGGTAGCTGGTAGCACTCGGTTTCTGTTTGCAAGGCGCCAAGACCTGCCTGCTTTTTATAGACCGATGTTGGTGAGGCCAAAAAGCGTTTAGCGATTAGCTGACTATGCTGATCGTAACCGCCAGGATTACTGCGCAGATCAAGCACAATGCCCCGGCAGTGCTGCAGGTCGCTGACAATCTGCTGTAAGGCCGTGTCCAGTGCCTGCATATCTGCGCGGATTTGCGCAGATTCATCATCGAGCTCCTCGCCGCTGAAGTCTTCCATGGCGTCGATAATGACAACCCCAATGTTTTCTTTGCTGATAAACCAATGCAGATTGCCATTGCCCGCCTGGCAGAATTGCCCTTCGGGGGCATAACTGAGCTTGATCTTTAGCAATGTGTCGGTTTGTGCAAACACATGATCCCACTGCGCTTCATGCGCTTTAATTCCGGCTTGCTGAGCCTGCTGTAAGAAGCTGTCCCAAATGGTTGGGCGTGCTACAAAATCACGGGCTGGGTAATCATCCAGACTGAGTTGGATGTGGGCATCGCGCACCGGGGCAATAAGCTGAGCACATTGTTCCAGCAATTGCGCCGGATGTTGAATATCCGCCAGGTGTTGAGGCAATTCAGGCCAGGTTACCCCGCGCCGCTCAAAGGCAATGTAATAGAGGGCAAAGCTTTGCCAAAATAATCTCAGTTCCAACCCGCCCTGGAAAAGATAGCCAGCTTGCTCCCGGCCAGGCAACAGCCTGAGTTTCTGCCAGGCCTGTTGATTCGTGGCGCGGTTGTAGATTTCATAGCGGTAATTAACGCCCAGAAAATCATCGATACGCCGCAGCCTGCCCAAACCATCCTGTTGCCAGTGCTGCTGTTCCCAGCCCAGCCTGCTTAGTTGCAGGTCTGGCCGGGTCAGCAGATGGTTGCCAACGACATCATAAAAACACACTTGCTGCGGTTGTATATGCATTAACCGGCCATAGGCCGGTGCTTCCCAGATTCCTTCAATACTTGCAGTCCGCCAGTTCACCGCTTGTTCCTTATTGTCAATTGCCTGTCTGCATTGTGGGGGCCAGCCACTGTAATTCAAGCTGTTCAGATTAGTGTTAGGGTGTTGACTAATATTCGGAAAATATACATTGAAAGCGAATATAGTTTTGCTTAATCTGGGTTTGTTTAAATTATGTTAAGGCTTTGCTATGGAATCTAATCTATCCCAGGCTAAGGTGCTGTCGCCACAGCGCAATACCAGCCAGGCACAGAGTGTCGAAGCACTGGCTCAGGAACAACTTCAGCACTTTGGTATTGATGCTGCGTCGGACTATGGTCAAGCCCTCTACCAGGCCGCGCTGCATCTCTACCAAACCCAGGGTGATATTGCCCGGCTGTGGCAGGTGACCCGAGACACCCTGGACGGATTGAGTCGCGAAGACAAAATTGCCCGCTTTAATGCCAAAAAATTTCTGTCGTTTCAGATGGCCAAGGTGCTGGATACCTTGCAAAACCCATTCAGAGCGGTGCATCAGAGTTTACATCGTCAGCAGGGCTCGCAACTGGCCAGAAACCATTATCCGCTGTTCGATAATGTTACCGCGTTATTCTCTGCCACTCCCGTGGTGGTGCGCACCGCGACCTATGTTTATGCCTGCACCGAATGGGTGGATGACGCCTTTCAGGGCAAAGAGGCAACTCACCAGATTTATTCGCGTTTATTGAACCCCACTGCTATCTCTCTGGCCAATGCCATAGTGGATCTGGAAGCCGGGCCTTATGCCGCGGAATACCTGGCCTGGAACTTCAACTCCGGCATGGCCGCCATTGACGGCATGCTGTCCAATGTATTGCGACATGGCGATGTACTGGTGGTGTCACGCAACATCTATGGCGGTGTATTCCAGTTGTTACATGACTATTTTGCCCGTTCTGATCGGCTCGACATTCAACTGGAGTGGTTTGATGGCTACAGCGCCGAACAATTTGGTGATTTTTTAACCCAGGTGAAAGAACGGCACGCCAGCCGACTGGCCGACGGACGCCAGTTACATGTGTATCTGGAATCACCCTGTAATCCGCATGGTTACGTGCTTGATGTACCGGCCATTTGTCGTCAGGCTCATGCTGGTGGGCATCTGGTGATGCTGGATGCCACCCTGGCTACGCCGGTGCTAAGCCAGCCATTGCAACGGGAAGACAAGCGGGAACGCCCGGACTATCTGGTGCATAGCTATACCAAAGATATCTGCGGTAGTGGTGCCACCACGGCTGGTGTGGTGATAGGTGAAAACCACCGCATGTTCCAGGCTAAGGGCGATAAGGTCAACGGCGTAGACTGGTCACAAACCCTGTTCTGGGATGTGTTTTATATTAAAGGGGCGTTTCTTGATTCAGAGAAAGCCTTCGATGTGCTAAACGGCATGAAAACCCTTGAGCAGCGGATGTTGAACAAAGTGATCAATACCCAGGTATTCTGTCGCTTTCTGGCATCTCACGCCGATTTTCGGGTTAACAGCCACGTACTGGACGACCATCCTAATGCACCACTGCGTCGAAGCCTGATGCGCCATGGCTGGCCATGTGCGTTGTTTACCGTGGATATGCAAAGTGCCGGTCTGGAACGCCAGACCTTTGTGCGTTTCTTTGATTCACTGGAGCCGGCTTTCAGCCATCAGGTTTCCATTGGCCAGAACAATACCATTATTCTGTGTCCGGCCCTGACCTCGCATTCTGAGCTGGCCGAGGCCGATCAGCATGCGGCAGGTATTTTCCTGACCACGATGCGGGTTGCCATGGGGACAGACAACGTGAAGGAGTTAATCGCACAGTTTATTCAAAGTGCCAGACTGCATATTGACCCGGTACGGCCGGGATTCAGCGATAAATTTATGTCAGCCCAGGACATTGATGCGCTTTACAAAGACGTGGCGATGACTTGTGCCCAGCAGCACTATACCTCAGGCCCAAGTATGTCAGATATGTTGGCATAACGAACAAAACCGATGTCCAGGCTCTCCCGTGGTCTGTTGTCCTTTGGGTGGTTAAATGCCCTGTGCGTTAACCACCTGTTTTAAATCTTGCTCCCGACGCCGTGCAGATTTCACTTTGCGCTTTTTGCGTGATTGCCTCTTTGCGAGGTCTCCCTGTAAAAAATATTGCAGATAACGCCCCTCCTGCCGATGATAGGACATCGCAGTTTGTATTTGGAACGTCCATGTATCAGTTCACCCTTAGTGTTAAGTTTGACGCCCCTTTGCCCCGTTTGTTTGATGCCTGGCATAAAACCGAGCTGATGCAGCAGTGGTGGGCGCCTGGCGATATGCTGGTGGCGCAGATCATGTCCAGCTTTCAGAAAGGCGGAAAGTTTCGTTTGGTGATGCAGGATAGCGACTTCAATCAGCATGTGGTGATGGGAGAATATCTGGACATCGTGGAAAATCAGAAGTTGGTATTTAGCTGGCAATGGCAGGACAGCGACCTGGTGACAACTGTCAGCCTGGACTTCGCCGAAATCAATCAGCACACCTCTGAGCTGACGCTCACACATAGCGGGTTTGCCGACCAGGAAATGGCTGACGACCACCAGGCTGGCTGGATTGGTTGTCTGGAAAAATTGTCGTTATTGACCTTATGAAGGTCGGCAGGATTAAGTCGTCAGTTGTTTGGGCTTAATCGCGAGTCTAGCCGCCAAGGTTAAAATCGGGGTAACGTTTGACTTTGGCGAAAATCATACACCAGGGCGGTTTCTACATGGTTGACCTCGGCTCTGGCGGTGACGGCGTTAAAGACAAAATCCCGCAGATGCAGGGTATCGGCAACCGTGACATGCACCAGAAAGTCATTTTCTCCGCCCATATGGTACAGACTTAACACCTCTGGCATAGGGAGTAGGTCGGCCATAAAGGCATCTACAGTTTCACGGTTATGATTCGACAAGCGCACCGCAATCATGGCCTGAATATGGCCACCCAGGGCGTTCATATCCAGACTCAGGCTGCAGCCCTGAATTACCTTGTCGGTTTGCAGGCGTTTGACCCGCTCCAGGCAGGAAGACGGAGCCAGGCCAACCCGGCTGGCCAGTTCCTTGTTGGTCAGCCGTGCATCCTTGAACAGCATCGCCAGTATCTGTAAATCCGTATTGTCCAGGGGGCGCATGGGTACTGACCGTTCAGCGCATCGCCAGCATAATGCGGCGGTTGTTATCCAGATGGGTCATATACTGCTCAGCCAGGGCCAGAAATTCTGCCTTGTCTTTGGCCGCTATGGGCTCGGCTTTGGGCAGTGTCACTGTACGGGGGTTACGGTGCACACCGTCAACCAAAAATTCGTAATGTAAGTGTGGCGCTTGTGACATTCCGGTAGAGCCAACATAGCCAATCACTTGGCCTTGCTTAACGTTTTGGCCTTTTTTCACCGCACGCTTGGAAAAGTGCAGGTACTTGGTGACGTACTTTTCACCATGCTGAATAAACACATAGTTGCCGTTATATTTGTTATAGGTGGAAGCAATAACTTTGCCGTCACCGGCAGCGACCACCGGGGTACCGGTGTTGGCGCGATAGTCTATACCGTTATGGGGTTTCACCCGTTTCTGAATAGGGTGGAAGCGTTTAGGGTTAAAATTGGAGCTGATGTACTTAAAGTTTACCGGTGCGCGCAAGAAGCTCTTACGCATGCTGCGGCCTTCAGGGGTGTAATAATTGCCATCGCTATAACGGATAGCCTGATACACATCGCCCTGATTGACGAATTCTGCGGCCAGAATTTTGCCGTGGCCGATAAACTCGCCGTCAATATATTCCTCTTCAAACACCAGGTTGAAGTTGTCGCCTTCACGCAGCTCCAGGGCAAAATCGATGTCCCAGCCAAAAATATTGGCCAGACTCATTATCTGGGCTTCAGACATGCCAGCTGCCATGCCAGCATTCCAGAAACTGGACTTGATAGTACCGCTGGCATAGCCCAGGCGCACATCTACCTGTTTGTTTTCCACGTCGCTTTGTAACTGGCCTTGCTCGTCTTGCTGAATATGCAGGGTTTCAGTGGCAGATATATTGTAGCTAAGGGCCTGAAACTGGCCCTGTTCGTCCATCGCCAGGCGTAACGTATCACCAGGCATCATTTTCAGCAGATGCTTGGCTGGCTCGCCAGCTCGGCTGACCTTGTAAGTATCCTGAGGACTGAGACCGGCGCGGGAAAATATTTTGGCCAGATTGTCGCCACGTTCTACCTGAAACTTGCGCCACTGCAAACCGGGTTCACTGACTTGCGTAATAGTTTGTTCAAGTACATCCAACTGCAGCGGATAACGCTTGCCTAACTCCAGTTCTTCTGTCTGACGTGAGGCCGTGGCCGGTTCGGACGGAAGCAGAAATGCCAGAACGGCCAGCAGGCCTAATCCGGTAATCATCAGCTTATGGGGTTTTGGCAGTTGTTTTATGGTTTGTTTTACCACCTACTACAACCTCTTACTTACTAAAACTTGCTACAACGACATTCAGACCCTAAAGCAGTAAAAGGGTTCCAAACGGCCGACGCTTCAGCGCAGAATATCTGCTTCTGGCGAGAATTTCTACTCCTGTGCCTTTTATTGCTTGGGAGCCGGGGCTAAAATGGCCAGCTATTTTGTGTCCCGGACTGAAGAGAAGCAAGTTAATGACAGATTGGCAAACCGCCTTCGCAGAGATTAAGCGCGGCAGCGAGGAAATCCTGCTGGAAGATGAATTGGTCGAGAAACTCAAGGAAGGCAAATCGCTTAAGATCAAGGCTGGGTTTGATCCAACGGCCCCCGACCTGCACCTGGGCCATACAGTATTAATTAATAAGTTGCGTACCTTGCAGCAGTTGGGCCATGAAATCACCTTTTTGATTGGGGATTTTACCGGCATGATTGGTGACCCCACCGGCAAAAACGTCACGCGTAAGCCCTTGTCCCGCGAAGATGTGCTGGCCAATGCCGAGACCTATAAAGAGCAGGTGTTTAAGATCCTCGATCCGGCCAAAACCAAAATTCGCTTTAATTCCGAGTGGATGAATGAGCTGGGCGCGGCCGGCATGATAAAACTGGCAGCGCGCCAGACCGTGGCACGTATGCTGGAAAGGGACGACTTCAAGAAGCGTTATGCTGGTGGACAACCCATTGCCATCCATGAATTCCTCTACCCTCTTGTACAGGGCTGGGATTCGGTAGCCTTGGAGTCAGATATGGAACTGGGCGGAACCGATCAGCGCTTCAATCTGCTGATGGGCCGTGAGTTACAGAAAGACGAAGGCATGCGTCAGCAAACCGTCTTGATGATGCCATTGCTGGAAGGTCTGGACGGCGTGCAAAAGATGTCCAAATCGCTGGGCAACTACATTGGTATCACCGACAGTCCGACAGAAATGTTTGGCAAGATTATGTCTATTTCTGACGAACTGATGTGGCGCTACTATGACTTGCTTAGTTTCCGCCCCCTGGATGAGATTGCCGGGCTTAAACAGCAAGTAGCCGATGGCGCGAATCCGCGTGATCTGAAGATACTGCTGGCCAAGGAAATTATTGAACGTTTCCATGATCAGGCCGCCGCCGAGGCCGCCCATCAGGATTTTATTCAGCGCTTTTCAAAAAATGCCCTGCCGGATGAGATGCCCGAATTGACAATTAGCCTGCCAACAGAAGGTCTGCCTATTGCTAATTTGCTCAAAGACGCGGAATTGGTGGGGTCTACGTCAGAAGCTCTGCGTATGATCAAACAAGGGGCGGTTAAGCTGGATGGTGAAAAGCTGGAAGACGGCCGATTGGTGCTGAGCGAGCCGGGCACCACCGTATATCAGGTGGGTAAACGAAAGTTCGCCAGGATTACCCTGCAATAACCATCGAAGGCGCCATAGGCGCCTTTTTTGCCTGGTATCGCGGTGTACCCAAAACATACCTGTATTCGCTATCCACCATGTCATATCCGCTAATGGCAAGGATGCAACAGCCTACCTGCCGCTCTGACCTATACTAAATTTTACAAATATCCCCTTGTTTTCAATTCGCAGATATAGCGCAATGGGAAGGTGTAAATGTGGAGTAAAGCCATGGCCAGAGTGCTGATGATCTTGCTGTTACCGGCCATGTTAGCCTGGGCGGCGGATCCACCGCAGGCTGATATTATTTATGATTGTACGCAAACCCGTATTGACGAGGTTGGCGACGCACTGCTGACCAAAGACGAACGACTCAAACAAATGGACCATGCGTTATATGAGTCAATCGACCGCTACGAAAGCTGTATGCGTAAGCAAATGCAGACCCTGGCTGAGGCACAAGGGCAAAGTGGCGGTGGCAATGCAGGGGATACGGTCTCGCAGGGGCAACATAGTAGTGACGGGGCGCAGCAACAAGTACAGCAGGCGCAAACCGAACCTAAGCCGTTGCCTCAGGTCAAACCTGGCAAAAAGCCGGACAAGGCGAAAGAACAGGCCATCGCTCCCAAGGACAATGATTCCATTCTGTGTAAACAGGTTTGGGAGGCTATGAGTCAGGAGCAGGATCAAGAGAAAAAGCAGAAATTGCTGGAGATTTACAAGAATTATGGTTGCGGTAAATAGTAAAAATTACGGCATTACGCCAGGTCGCTGGCTGGGTATGGCCGGGCTGTTTGTTTGCCTGTTGCTGTCAGGGTGCCAGTCTACCGGACGCTCTTCTGTGGCTGTGGGGCCTGGGGTTGGACCACAAGCTAATCAGCCCTTAGGTGATAAGAAGCGTGCCTATCGATATGACTCCAATATCTTCCTTGATGTAGCTGTGCCGGTTTTCGATCCCGGTATCCCCGCAGACGATGCCAAACTTGAGGAAGAGGGGATCTGGCCCCAGTTGCGCCGTTCTGAAGCTAATCGCTTTGCCGTGCAGACCAAACGCGCACTGGAAAATACCGGTGCGTTTGGGGCGGTGACTGTGGTCCCCAATCCACAAATGACAGCCGATCTTTATGTTATAGGGCGAATCCAGGAGTCCAACAGCGAAGATGTGAAAATCAAGATTGAGCTGGTGGATATTTCCGGCCAGAAATGGGACGAGGAAGTATTTAAACACAGAGTAAGTAAAGGTTTTTACCGGGATAAGCTGAATGAAGGCAAAGACTCTTACGAGCCGGTTTTCCGTGAAATAGCCGACTATGTGTACTTACAACTTTTGAAGCGCTCGGAGCAACGCAAACAGGAGTTGAAGAAAATTGCGGCAATCCGTTTTGCGCAAAGTTATGCGCCGGAAGCATTCGCAGGTTACCTGGATACCAACCGGCGTGGTGTAGTGGAGCTGAAACGGCTGCCAGATGAGTCCGACCCTATGCTGGCCAGAATGGCACCGCTGCGGGTTCAGGACCAACTGTTTTTTGACCGCTTGCAAAGTCAGTATGAGGGCTTTAACGCCAAAACCGACGAAAGTTATCACAGCTGGCAAAAAGAAACCTTACCAGAAGTGGCTGCGGCCAGAGAAGCCAGAAACGCTGCCGTGGTGCAGGGGATTCTGGGCGCAGTCCTGGTGGGCGCGGCGATCGCCAATTCCGATGCAGATTCCACTTCGTCACAAATCCTCACCGCCGGGGTGGGTATCGGCGGTGCGCTGCTGATTAAAAACAGTTTGGATAAAAGCGCTGAAGCCAGAGTGCACAAGGCGGCCATTGATGAAATGGGGGCTTCTTTGGATATCGAAATGAGTCCGCAGGTCATCAAGTTAAATGACGAGAATGTTGAGTTACAGGGGACTGCCCAGGAGCAATACCAGCAATGGCAGGCACATCTGCACAAAATTTATCAGATGGAGCAAACCCCTGACCGGCAGCTGTGATTTATGCTAGACGAACAAATTCGGCAAAGCCGACAGGCATCCAGCCTTGGCCGCAAAAAAGCCCTGCTGATAGCCGGATTGATTGTGGTGCTGTTGCTGTTGGCACTGTTTTTAATCCGCGGGCTGCAAAGCCCTCCTGTACCTGAGACCGTTGCGCAACAAAACGTTGATCCACAGGTTCAGGAGCAAGCCCGGCAGGCCTTTAAGCAAGCCTTGCTGGTATTTGAACAGGACATTGACCCTGTGCTGCAGCAGCCGCAGTTGATCAACTGGCAAAAAGCACAAGTGGCATCACTGCAGGCTGACAAACAGCAGGCGCTGGCTGATTTTGCGGCTGGCGACTCGGTGTCTGCGCTGTCGCGTTTGGCTAAGATCAGCGATGCAGCCCTGGCATTACAACAACAATGGCATGCCGCTTATCAACAGAAACTGACAGAAGCGCAGCTAGCCTTTGCTGAGGGCCGTATTCGTCAAAGTCAGTTATTGCTTAATCAGGGCGGACACATACAGTCGCATGGGGCGCAGGCCGAGGCTTTGCAACAACGTTTGGATGTGTTTGCACAGGTGGAACAGTTGCTCAAGGATGCGCAGATAGCCGAGGCAGAAAATGATCTGGGCAAACAGGTTGCTTTGTTGGAACAGGCCAAGTCTTTGGACCCGGCCCGGCATGAACTGGATAAGCTGCTGTCAGATGTAAAAACCAGATGGCGGGATCTGCAGTTTAGCAATCTGATTGAACAGGGCTTTGATTTACTCAGGCAAAATGACCTGCAAGGGGCGACAACCAAGCTGGAGCAAGCACGTAAGCTGGATTCGCAGCGCCCCGAAACCAAGGTGTTGGCCACCCAGATACAGGCAACGTCGCAAAGTCAGGGCTTAACTCAATTGCTTGAGCAAATACAGGCCGCCACAGTGGCGGATAACTGGCAGCAGGTGGCAGTTTTAACCAGCGCAGGGCTTAAGCGTTTTCCCAACCACCAACAGCTTTTGCAAAATCATCAACTGGCCGGGCAGATAAACAAGGCCAGTAGCCGACTCAAGCAATTTATGGCCGACCCGCAACGACTGCAGGACAGCGGCATTGCAGATGCAGCCAGGCAGACGCTTGTGGAATACCAGACACTTGGCCAATACAGCTTCAACCTGACCATGCAGATGCAAAGCCTTGAGCAGGCCTTAACTGATAACAGTCAGGCGGTAAGTCTGAATCTGCAATCCGATGGCAAGACTCAGATTCAGGTGGTCGGCGTGGGCCAAGTCGGCCAAGTTAGCGAACGCACCCTGCAATTACCGCCGGGGGACTATGTGCTACTGGGGAGTCGTGAGGGATATAGAGACAAAAGATTACCGGTGCATTTGCAACCCGGTGGGCAGGCTGTCACCTTGATATTGGTGTGTGATGAACGAATTTGATTTAAAGGTAAAACAACAAAAGCGCAGTTATGCCCTGTGGATGTTGCTAAGTGGCGCGTTGGTTGTCGTGATTATCGGTCTGGTGCTGATATGGTCACTGCTGGTCAGGGGCCATGCTGTGGTGGTGTCACCCGAGCAGGCGCAGGCCAGCCAGCAGTTTGAGGTGCAAAACGGCTGGGGCTTTTTTGTGGCAGACAAACTCTACGTATTATCCACACAGCTGTCTTTTCAGGCTAAAGCCAGGGATTTTGAGCCCAGAATCATTCAAGTGGATACTGCCAGCCCCAAGCTGTTATCTGTGATATTGGAGCCCAGTCCCGGTACCTTAAGTGCAGCGGTCAGTAATGGTGACAGCGAGACAGCCTGGTATCTGGATGAAGAACTGGTGCACCTAGGCCCGGATTGGCAACAGCAGCTTAAGCCAGGGCACTATGCGCTGCGCGTGGATAGCCCTTATCATCAGCCGTTACAGCAGTCCCTTGAGATTGTCAGCAATAAACGCGCTGAACTGAACTGGACCCTCAGCGAAATCAGCGGTGAACTGCTGATCCAATCCGTGCCGGAGCACGCCGGGTTAACCCTGAATGGCGAAGTATTGGGGCCTACTCCACAAACATTGCGCCGCCAGGGAGGCAAGTATCAGGTCAAGCTGACATTGCCAGGTTATCAAAGCCTGGAAGACGAAGTTGCATTGACCAGCGCAAGGCCTAAGGAGGTGCGCAAGTACCTGCTAAAACCGCTGCAAGCCACGCTTAATTTGAATCTGCAGCCAGAAGGAGGGCAACTTCTGATTGGTGGTAAGCAGGTGGCTACCCAGGGCCCGCTGTCTTTAGCCGCTAACCAATCGCACCAGCTGCTGTACCAAAAACCGGGGTATTTTAGTCATAGCCAACAAATCCGCCTTAAACCTGGTGAACAGCAGGATCTTGCCATTCAACTGAAGCCCGAAAAAGGTAAGGTCGTGGTGAAGGCCAGCCCCGAGGCCAGGGTGTATCTGGATGGCAAAGACATGGGGTTGACGCCCTGGCAGCAGCAATTACCTGCCCTAAGTTATCAGCTCGAGCTGACCCGGCCCGGATACCGCACCCAGCGCCACAGTATTAAGCCCTCCAGTCAGTCGGTGACCCAGGTGGATGTGCAGATGCTCACCGAGTACCAGGCCAGGCGCAAGGAGGGCAAACCTACAGTGGCCAGCCAACTTGGCATAGAGCTGGCGTTGATGCAACCTGGCCAGGTATTGATGGGCTCAGCGGATAATGAAAAAGGACGGCGTCGCAATGAATTTCAGCGTCAGGTTAGTTTAAGTAAAGCCTTTTATGTCAGCCGCCATGAAATCACCGAAGCGCAGTTTGCCGCTGCCACGGGTAAATCCCTGCAAAGCAACTTACCGGTGTCCGATGTCAGTTGGTTAGAAGCTGCGGCGTTCTGCAATTGGCTGAGTGAGCAGGAAGGCCTGCTGCCCTTCTATCAATTGGACAGAGGGCGTTATCTGGGGTTTGACCCAACAAGCCATGGTTACCGGCTGCCTACTGAAGCGGAATGGGAATGGCTGGCGAAAAAAGCGCAGCGCGCTACCGAAACCCAGTTTGTGTGGGGGGATAATGAGCGGATTCCCAAGGACGCTGGCAATTTTGCTGATGAGAGCCTTAAAGGCAGCCAGACCTTCTATCTGAAGGACTACCAGGACAAGATGGCGGGCAAGGCCCCGGTCGGCCAATATGCCAGAGACAGAGCGGGGTTATTCGACCTGGCGGGCAACGTCAGCGAATGGGTGCATGACTGGTATAGCAATCAACCACCAGATGGAACATTGCAAGTGGACCCTTTTGGTGCATCAAGCGGTTCAGCCCATGTTTATAAGGGGGCGAACTACCAAAGCGGCCGGTTAACCGAACTGCGTAGCGCCTGGCGTGAGCCGTTAAATAGCAGCGCCCCTTTTGTCGGCTTTCGGATTGTGCGCTATGTGGGGAATGAACCATGAAACGAATAAAGCAACTACTGATATTGGTTACCGCCCTGCTCAGTCTGGGCGTTACCCTGTATGCTGCAGGTCAGGCCATTGGTCTGGATTCTCCCACCACTTTTCCGGTAGATATCTGATATGCAATCCACTACTAAATTGCTGAGTCGTCCTTTTCTTTGGTCTTTGTTGGTATTAGCCCTGAGCATTATTGTGGTGCAGATGTTCTATGCCACTGTCGTGTCCCCTATTGCCGAGAATGCCCTGACAGCAGGGGGGGCGGCAGCCTCGCGCGGCTTTTTTGTGATTATCAAAGATGCCGAACAGCAGGTTTGTATCATTGCCATGCTGTGGTGCAGTTACCTGATTCTGGCTAAGGCCTGGGCACTGACTCAGGCCCAGCCGCTGTTCCGCCTGGACTTTCTTGCCGGTCAGGCAGAACAGGGGGAACTTGACCTGCCCAAAGCCTTGAATGAGTTGGAGCAGAGTCAATACAGTGAGCAGCCCCTGTTGCAAACCTGGATCATCTGTATCCGTCGTTATTTGCATACCCAGGATGTACAGAATGCCTCTGATGCTATTCAGGCCAGTGTTGAATCACTGGCGGTCAGGCTGGAGTCGGGTAATTCCATGATTCGTTACCTGATATGGGCCATTCCCTCCATCGGCTTTATTGGCACGGTGCGCGGCATTGGTCAGGCACTGGCGCAGGCCGATGAAGCATTGGCCGGTAACATTGCCGGCATGGTGGATAGCCTTGGGGTGGCTTTCAACTCCACTCTGGTGGCGCTGTTTATCAGTATTTTCTTAATGTTGCTGCTGCATTGGCTGCAGCATCTGCAGGATGCCATGGTGGTGGAAACCCAGGCGCACTGTGAAAAATATCTGCTTAAACACTTGCATGCCTGAGGCTAAGCCGTGCTGAAACGCCGAGACGCAGCAGGTTTTAACCTGGCTTTTTTGGATGTGATGGCCTGTGGACTGGGAGCGGTGATCCTGATTTTTATGTTGGTTAAATTCAATGCCACCACCTCCACACCCAGTGACGAAGAAACGCGTTTACAGACGGAGATTGCCCAGCAGCAGGCCCTGGCTGAGCAACTGACCAGATTGTTGGACAATAACAATCAGCAATTAACTGACACACAGCGTGCAGCCGATAGCGCGCAGATGCAGATAGATGCGCTGAGTGAGCAGGCTCGTCAAACTCAGCAGGCCGCCGCAGATAAAAGCGCCGTGCTGGCCAATCTGGAAAAGGCCGTGGCAGCGGCAGCGCCTAAACAGGCTGATGATCCGCTAGCTCTCAAGGGTAAAGGTGAAGAACGCTACCTGCTTGGCCTTAAAGTAGAAGGGCGACAGATTGGTATTTTGCTGGATAACAGTGCCTCCATGGCCGATGAGAAGCTGATCGATATTCTACGTTACAAAGTGAGCAGCAACGCCGAGCGGCAAACTGCGCCAAAATGGCAACGCAGCAAGCGCGCCGCCAAGTGGTTGCTGGCCCGGCTACCAGCCGAAGCCAAGGTGACCCTGTTTGCTTTTAATCAGCAGCCAAACCAACTTGGACCCAGTGCGCAGTTGGCGGCAAACGACGCTAAGGCGCTGGGACAACTGGCTCAGCAAATCGATCAATTGGTGCCAGAGCAGGGCACTAACCTGCAGGCGGCGCTCATGGCCATCAAGCAGGCGAATCCGGCCATGGACCACTTGTATATTATTACCGATGGCTTACCCACCCTGGGAGTGCAGGACGCGCAGCTTAAAAAACTCCGTCAATGCCCCTCGCTGTATAGTGGTGGCAGCACCATAGACGGTAATTGCCGGTTAATTCTGTTCGGCCACTCAGTGCGCCAGGCGGCCTTTCAGAATGTCAGTGTGAATGTGGTGCTGATGCCGCTGGAAGGCGACCCTGATGCCGCCCAGGCCTACTGGAACTGGACATCCAACAACGGCGGTATGCTGTTAAGTCCGGCGGAGGGCTGGCCATGAGACCGAGACGGCCATTACTGGAAATCTTTACCCTGTCTTTTCTGGACATTATTTCCTGCGCGTTTGGCGCCATTATCATGTTGGTATTGCTGGCAAAAAATGGTCAGGAAGGGGAGTATTTTGATCTGTCGGTGCTCAGCCAACTGGTCAGTCAGTTAGGTCAGGCTGAGGGCGCCGTTAGCCGCTTAAACCAGCAGGTAAGTGAGTCCCAGGCCGCCCTGCAACAAGCCCGTCAACAGCAAGCGAGCCTTGAAGAGCGCCGCAAGCAACTGGAAGCCGAACTCAGTGCCGCCAAGGACAAGGTGCAGCAACTGGCCTCTACCGCACAGGGGCTGCAATCGGTGCTTGAGTCCAGGCAACGGGCGGCAACAAGCAGTGGTGACGCCAAAGAGCGTGATGAAGAGGTGGGGGGAATCCCGGTAGACAGTGAGTATGTGATTTTTATTGTCGACACCTCTGGCAGTATGAAGTCCATCTGGGGGCGGGTGATGCAGGAAATGGATAATATTCTCAGCAGCCACCCTAAGGTCAGAGGCTTTCAGATTATGAATGATATGGGTGATTATCTGCTTAGCGCCAGTGCTGGTGGCTGGCGTCCTGATACCCCATCCAGCCGCAAAGCTATGCTCTCAGCAATGTCTGGCTGGAACAGCAATTCCAACAGCAGCCCGGTGGAAGGCCTGGAAGTGGCCCTCAGTACTTATGCCAGGAAAACCGACAAACTGGCCATTTATATTTTTGGTGACGATTATACCGGCGGCTCTTATGACGCCGTGATAGAAACCCTGAACCGCTTAAATACCGACAAGAATAGTGGTAAACGTCTGGCCCGTGTGCATGCAGTAGGCTTTCTGACCAACAGCCGCAACGCTAAATTCAGCACTCTGATGCGCGCCGTAACCCGCCAGAATCGCGGTAGTTTTCTGGCTATGCCTCTGTAACTGCACTGGGACAGCTACAGGTATAAAAAAGGCCCTGAATCAGGGCCTTAAAATCAGATAGATGGAACGTCAGTTAACGGTCAGTTTACCGCCTTTGCCCAAGCCGCCTTCCACATTCTGCGCTTTATAATTACGCAACGATTTAACCATATGGTTATACGAATCGGCGAATGCTGCGGTGATGACCTTGCCTTCCGGGGTGTCTGAGAAGCCACCTGCACCGGCGAACATACCAAACCAGGCACCGCCAAACAGGCTAAAGTCCCAATTTTTGGCGTTGCCCACGGAAGAGGATACCTGTACCCCCGAGCGATTATCGATTAATAACAGGGTAGTGGCGGCCTCGTTACTTCTGGCACCACCGGCAACCGCACCTACCCATCCGCCGATGAGGCCACCCATACCACCGGTTTTTTCCGAAAACTGGATTGAGGGTTGCATAGTGTAGTCGGCTGCCACTAACTGACCTTTGCCAAAATTGCTGCCGTCGCGTAATTCGCCCGAGTTCATCAGTTCGCGCTCTGCCGTCATGGCTGACATGGTTCTGCCGCGTTCTACAATCACAAAGCAGTTGGATTGTTGAATCATAGTGCGCAATACCGGCAAGGTACTGCCCAGGTTAGGGTAATGATTACGATAGGTGTACCACCAGGCTTCGTTCTGGTCTTCGAAGACTGACATAGTGCCCAGAGGGGCATCACATCTCTCCAATGCGTTGTTATTGCCTTCGGCATTGGCACCACCGGCGCCACCAGTGACCGTGTTACCACTGGAACCGCCCAGGGTGGGATTGGTACTCATACAGCCGCCAAGCAGACCGGCCAGAACCAGCGCCAGGCTGGCGTTTATCAGTTTCCTGCCACCAATTAATTTAATGGACATCATTCTATCTCCTTGAAACCATGCGAAAATTTCGGTCAGCATCATAGACCGGTGGTGTTTGTTTGTCCATCTTGGCTGGGGCCGGGCCGTGGAAAAGCATGGAAAAGCATCACCAGGCCCGAAGTTGAGCCTGATGATTTTGCTGGTGAGTAAGGCGTTTAATCTGCTTTTTACGCCGCATTGCGCGACGGCCAGTCAGGGTCTCAGTCGATAATGACTAGTTTGGGCAATGCTGCAACGGCGCAGCATTGCATTTTGGGTATAACGACTTAAATGCCCAGTAGCGATTCTTTGGTAATTAACTGGATTGAACCCAGCATGGATCTGACCGCATCACCCAATGCATCATTTTTCAACGCCAGATCCCGGTGTTGTTCAAATAGCTTGTTGTATTGCTCTATCTTACTGCCCAATGAGTTCCAGGCTTGCTGCTTGGCGGAGGCGGGCCAGGATTCCAGTTCAATTTTGCTCGACTGCAACTGACTGGAGAAAATGTTCATGGCGGCTACCACGCTGTTGCGGGTCTGATCGTTAATATTGGCTGTGGTGTAGGCCGATAATCCAGACGCCCAGGTGGCGGCATTTTTCAGATGACGGTAGTAATCTTTCAATGCATCTTCATCAAACTCATCCACATCGAATTCGTAGTTGCGGTCTTTACGCACTGTGGTCACAGAGCGGCTTTCCACATACACAGCCGGCGTCACCTGAGTTTTGGATGGCAGGCTGGCACTGTTGGTGGCTTGTGGCGTGGCATCATCGTCACCCCCAACCTGCAGGCGCCCACCTTTACCCAGGCCGCCTTTGACTTGCTGGGCACGGTAGTTACGCAGGGATTTGACCATTTGGTTATAAGAATCTGCAAAGGCTGCGGTGATAATTTTACCTTCCGGGGTATTGGTAAAGCCGGATGCGCCACCGCCCAGGCCGCCGCCAATAAAGCCGCCCAGCAGATTAAAATCGTAATTCCCGGCATTGCCTATGGAGGCAGAGACCTGCACACCGGAGCGGTTGTCAATCATCAGCAGGGTGGTGGATGCTTCATTTTTACTTAAGCCACCGCCCAGAATGGCGCCAAATGAGCCGAGCAAGGCCCCGCCAATGGCTTTCATTCCTTCGGTGCCCTGGGCAGAAAAGTGGATTTCCGGGCTCAGGGTATAATCGGCGGCTACCATTTGTCCGCCGCCGATATTGCTGGCGCCGCGCAACTGACCGGCCTGCATCAGTTCCCGCTCACGGGTCATGGCGTCCATGGCGCGACCACGTTCCACTATCACAAAGCAGTTGGACTGCTGGATCATCAGGCGAATCACCGGAATGGTACTGCCCAAATCAGGATAACGACGGCGGTAATCCTGCCACCAGGTCAGGTTTGTGTCTTCAAAAACCGATAAGGTACCCAGCGTTTCGTCACAGCTTTCCAGTTGACTGTTGTTACCTGCGGCATTGGCACCACCGGCAGCCCCGGTGACCGTATTGCCGCTGGAGCCGCCCATGGTCGGGTTGGTGCTCATACAGGCGCTAAGCAGTGTACCGGCAGCCAGCGCCATCAGTGTCCTACTACTAAGTTTAAATTGCATGTCTCTTTTTCCTTAAAACCGAAGGTGAACGAAAAAGAGTCTAGGGGGTGAAAAAAACCGCTGTCTACGCCCTGCACAGGCAACTGATGCAAAGGGCGGCTTAACTGAAGCTAAGTTGGCTAAATGGAATCCCGCAGGCGACCCAGATGGTAAAAGGCCCATAATCCCAGCCGTCGGCAGGCGGCTAATGGAAAATGCGGCAGTGGTGATTGCATAAAGGGTAAGTCTGGCAAGCTTGTGTCGCCTGCCACCCGCTGGGCCAAACGCTTACCAGCCTGACTGGCAAAAGACAGCCCGGAGCCGCAATAACCCATAGCATAAAATACCTGCCCCTGATCATCGGCCTGACAAATACGCGGATAATCATCCAGCGATACACTGACCCAGCCACTCCAGAAATACGCCACTTTGATGCCACTTAGTGCAGGTAGGGTGTCGGTGAGTGCGTTTAGCAATCGAGCCTGGTACACCGGGTGATTGGCATGCTTGCCCTGAATCGCGCCCCGCCCGCCAAACAATATGCGGTTATCCGGCAGCAAACGATAGTAGTATTTCAGAGTGCGGGTATCCATGGCCATCAGGCCGCTTTTCAGGCCACTGGCAGCCAACTGTGCATCACTCAGTGGTTCGGTCACGATGATACTGGACAATACCGGAAAATGTCGCCCATCAACGGCTGTAAAGAAGCGGTTTGCGGTATACCCATTGGTGGCAATCACCAGTTTATTGGCGCGTAATGTGCCATTGGGGGTAGTCAGCAACAGTTTACCGTTGTCCCGTGCAATCCCCTGCACTGGTGACCCCGTTAATACCTGCGCACCGGCTTGCTCAGCAAGCCTGGCATAACCCAGCGCCAGCTTCAGTGGTTGCACGGCAAAGCTATAAGGAAAGTGCAACGCGCCATGGGCCTGTGGGCTGTGTAAAAATTCCGCCTGTAATTGCTGGGCCGGAATAAAGCGCACCGGGTCCTGATACCTGGCGGACAATAATTCCGCCTGCTGTTGCAACTGCTCTACGGCATGGGCTTTATGGGCAATTTTCAGGTAACCGCCATGACTCTGATCACAGGCAATGTTGCCTTGTTCAATCAGACTCTGAACGGTATCGATACCCTGGCGGTACTCGGCATAAATGGCTTTCGCTGTGCGTTCGCCCCACTTTTGTTCCATCTGGCTGAACGACAGCCTGCCCGTGCCATTGAGCACAAAGCCACCATTACGACCGCTGCAGCCCCAGCCAATCTGATTGGCATCCAATACGGTGGCTTTTATGTCATGCTGTTTGGCCAGATGCCAGGCGCAGGAAAGCCCGGTATATCCGGCGCCGATAATTGCCACATCTGTATTCTGATCGCCTCCCTGGGGATGCAAAGGAACAGGCTCAACCTGACTGGCCCAGTAGGAATTTGGGTAAGCTTGGCCCTGACCGGGGTCTTTATCCCGCAATGGATCGTAGAAGTGTTGTGTGTGCATAAATCAGGAGTTACCCAGGCTAATTAAACTCAATTCTGTTAGAAAAAACAGCAATGAATGGGCTGTTATTATGTAATGGGTGGCAGTTATCGCGCTGGCGTTTGTCAGGACTAAAGTCCGACCCACTGTGGGTTGGGCTTCAGCCCAACAATGCTGAAGTGTGACGGAACCTTTTATTATCAAAAAATAAAAAAAATATTGATATATCAAAGCACTAGGTCAACACTTTGCCTCACGCCTCACGCCTCACGCCCAACTGTCATTTTTTTTTACACTGATTGTATCTTTGCTTATCTTTTATCATCAACAAAAATCATAACCAATTG